>NZ_CP026007.1:142500-4584915 GCF_002896375.1 Lysinibacillus sp. YS11
TAAAACGACATTGAAATTGTAACAAACACATTTATTTTTTTAAGTTTTTTATAGGCTTAATAACTTGGTTAAGTTATTAAGGGCGCACGGCGAATGCCTTGGCACTAGGAGCCGAAGAAGGACGGCACTAACACCGATATGCTTCGGGGAGCTGTAAGTGAGCTTTGATCCGGAGATTTCCGAATGGGGGAACCCACTACGTTTAATCGCGTAGTATCTTGACGTGAATACATAGCGTCTTGAAGGCAGACCCAGGGAACTGAAACATCTAAGTACCTGGAGGAAGAGAAAGAAAAATCGATTCCCTGAGTAGCGGCGAGCGAAACGGGAAGAGCCCAAACCAAGAGGCTTGCCTCTTGGGGTTGTAGGACACTCTATACGGAGTTACAAAAGAGCGAGTTAGATGAAGCGACTTGGAAAGGTCCGCCAGAGCAGGTAAAAGCCCTGTAGTCGAAAGTTCGTTCTCTCCTGAGTGGATCCTGAGTACGGCGGAACACGTGAAATTCCGTCGGAATCCGGGAGGACCATCTCCCAAGGCTAAATACTACCTAGTGACCGATAGTGAACCAGTACCGTGAGGGAAAGGTGAAAAGCACCCCGGAAGGGGAGTGAAAGAGATCCTGAAACCGTGTGCCTACAAGTAGTTAGAGCCCGTTAATGGGTGATAGCGTGCCTTTTGTAGAATGAACCGGCGAGTTACGATTACGTGCAAGGTTAAGCTTTAGAAGGCGGAGCCGCAGCGAAAGCGAGTCTGAATAGGGCGAAATAGTACGTGGTCGTAGACCCGAAACCAGGTGATCTACCCATGTCCAGGGTGAAGGTGAGGTAACACTTACTGGAGGCCCGAACCCACGCACGTTGAAAAGTGCGGGGATGAGGTGTGGGTAGCGGAGAAATTCCAATCGAACTTGGAGATAGCTGGTTCTCTCCGAAATAGCTTTAGGGCTAGCCTCGTGATGAGAATACTGGAGGTAGAGCACTGTTTGGACTAGGGGGCCATCCCGGTTTACCGAATTCAGACAAACTCCGAATGCCAGATATTTATACACGGGAGTCAGACTGCGAGTGATAAGATCCGTAGTCAAAAGGGAAACAGCCCAGACCACCAGCTAAGGTCCCAAAGTAATCGTTAAGTGGAAAAGGATGTGGCGTTGCACAGACAACCAGGATGTTGGCTTAGAAGCAGCCATCATTTAAAGAGTGCGTAATAGCTCACTGGTCGAGTGACGCTGCGCCGAAAATGTATCGGGGCTAAACGATTCACCGAAGCTGTGGATTGACATCTACGATGTCAGTGGTAGGAGAGCGTTCTAAGTGCGTTGAAGTCAGATCGGAAGGACTGGTGGAGCGCTTAGAAGTGAGAATGCCGGTATGAGTAGCGAAAGACGGGTGAGAATCCCGTCCACCGTATGACTAAGGTTTCCTGAGGAAGGCTCGTCCGCTCAGGGTTAGTCGGGACCTAAGCCGAGGCCGATAGGCGTAGGCGATGGACAACAGGTTGATATTCCTGTACCACCTCCTCACCGTTTGAGAAATGGGGGGACGCAGTAGGATAGGGTAAGCGCGCCGTTGGTTGTGCGCGTCCAAGCAGTAAGGCGTGTGTGTAGGCAAATCCGCACACTGTAACGTTGAGCTGTGATGGCGAGTCCGTATGGACGAAGTTCCTGATTTCACACTGCCAAGAAAAGCCTCTATCGAGGTGAGAGGTGCCCGTACCGCAAACCGACACAGGTAGTCGAGGAGAGAATCCTAAGGTGTGCGAGAGAACTCTCGTTAAGGAACTCGGCAAAATGACCCCGTAACTTCGGGAGAAGGGGTGCTCTTGAGCGTGCAAGCGCATGAGAGCCGCAGTGAATAGGCCCAGGCGACTGTTTAGCAAAAACACAGGTCTCTGCAAAACCGTAAGGTGACGTATAGGGGCTGACGCCTGCCCGGTGCTGGAAGGTTAAGAGGAGTGGTTAGCGCAAGCGAAGCTGCGAATTGAAGCCCCAGTAAACGGCGGCCGTAACTATAACGGTCCTAAGGTAGCGAAATTCCTTGTCGGGTAAGTTCCGACCCGCACGAAAGGCGTAACGATCTGGGCACTGTCTCAACGAGAGACTCGGTGAAATTATAGTACCTGTGAAGATGCAGGTTACCCGCGACAGGACGGAAAGACCCCGTGGAGCTTTACTGTAGCCTGATATTGAATTTTGGTACAACTTGTACAGGATAGGTAGGAGCCAGAGATCTCGGAGCGCCAGCTTCGAAGGAGGCGTCGGTGGGATACTACCCTGGTTGTATTGAAATTCTAACCCATGCCCCTTAGCGGGGCAGGAGACAGTGTCAGGCGGACAGTTTGACTGGGGCGGTCGCCTCCTAAAAGGTAACGGAGGCGCCCAAAGGTTCCCTCAGAATGGTTGGAAATCATTCGTAGAGTGTAAAGGCACAAGGGAGCTTGACTGCGAGACCTACAAGTCGAGCAGGGTCGAAAGACGGGCTTAGTGATCCGGTGGTTCCGCATGGAAGGGCCATCGCTCAACGGATAAAAGCTACCCCGGGGATAACAGGCTTATCTCCCCCAAGAGTCCACATCGACGGGGAGGTTTGGCACCTCGATGTCGGCTCATCGCATCCTGGGGCTGTAGTCGGTCCCAAGGGTTGGGCTGTTCGCCCATTAAAGCGGTACGCGAGCTGGGTTCAGAACGTCGTGAGACAGTTCGGTCCCTATCCGTCGTGGGCGTAGGAAATTTGAGAGGAGCTGTCCTTAGTACGAGAGGACCGGGATGGACACACCGCTGGTGTACCAGTTGTCTTGCCAAAGGCATCGCTGGGTAGCTATGTGTGGACGGGATAAGTGCTGAAAGCATCTAAGCATGAAGCCCCCCTCAAGATGAGATTTCCCATTACGCAAGTAAGTAAGATCCCTCAAAGACGATGAGGTAGATAGGTTCGAGGTGGAAGTGTGGTGACACATGGAGCTGACGAATACTAATCGATCGAGGACTTAACCAAAACGTTTGAAGCATTCAATGTATCGTTTATCCAGTTTTGAAAGAATAAATCTTTCAATTAAATACAAAGTCTAGTGATGATGGCAAAGAGGTCACACCCGTTCCCATACCGAACACGGAAGTTAAGCTCTTTAGCGCCGATGGTAGTTGGGGGCTTCCCCCTGTGAGAGTAGGACGTCGCTAGGCAAAAGAAAGATCAGAGAATAAATTCTCTGGTCTTTTTTGTTATCTCAAAGTAGGCTGTCCATGGAAAAGGACAGCCGTATATACTAAAACTCAAGAGCACTCCGAAGATCATTTAGGTAAGATTGACTTACTGGTAACTCACTTCCATCAATTAAAGTGACAATAAAATTTGACGTTAAATCACGTGCCATTTTTTTTATGAAATGTATATTTACAATGTAAGATCTATGGATACGAATAAAATATGATGGTAATCGTAATTGAAGTTCTTTAAGTGTAATACTTGTTTTATACTGATCCCCCTCTACATAAAACCATGTTTTTTTCTGTAGGCTTTCAATATGAGATATTTTATTAATTGCTACAGGATTCCATTCCTCCTCTTGCTTTCCAGTTAAAAATTGAAATGGTTCTGCTCTTTTTGCTGTAAATGATGACGGTAGGATAATGACGAGAGCAGCAGGCTTATTTTGAATGTATATGGGATAACCAATGCCATAATATGGCGTATCGAAAAGAGAATTATCTAAAATAGCATCTGTTTTTTTTTGAGTCTGTAACACTTGGTCGGCAATACTCCCAGGTAATACTTGTTGACCTATCTCTAAATGAATACTTTGGTGACCAGAGTGAAAATAAACATAAGCATTTTCAACAGCAATAGCAATGGATGAATCAGCAGGTATCCAGTCTTTCAACATAAAAATATATTGTTGTGAAATATCTTTTACGAAAGAATTTAACTCATTGTTCATTGTGAATATCCCCCTTGTTTGTAAACAGTCTTCCAAATTTCATCGTCAAAAAAGGTAGTTTTATCCTTAAAATTTGATCTTTTATCGAAAAATAATGAAAATTCAAATAGTCTGTTATATATTAATTTACAACAAATAAACCTGTTATGGAACAGATAATTAAAAGTTTTTTAACAGAGTATATTGTACACAAAGGGGAAGGTGGAATTTCAATATGTCAACTCGTCAAGAAAGAATCGAAGCTTTAGAAAAACAATGGGCTGAAAACCCACGTTGGGCTGGTATTGAACGCACATATTCAGCTGAAGAAGTTGTTAAATTACAGGGGACAGTAGTAATTGAACAAACACTAGCACAAAAAGGTGCTACTCGACTTTGGAATTCATTACATGAGGAACCGTTTATCAATGCATTGGGGGCATTAACGGGGAATCAGGCAGTACAACAAGTAAAAGCTGGATTAAAGGCTATCTATCTATCAGGCTGGCAAGTAGCTGCTGATGCAAACCTGTCTGGTCAAATGTATCCTGACCAATCATTATATCCAGCTAACTCTGTACCAGCAGTAGTAAAACGAATTAATCAAGCGCTTCAACGTGCAGATCAAATTGATCATGCTGAAGGACGTGTTGATCAATTTGATTGGTTCGCGCCAATCGTAGCAGACGCAGAAGCAGGTTTTGGTGGGCCTCTAAACGTATTCGAGCTTGTAAAAGGTATGATTGAAGCAGGAGCAGCGGGTGTTCACTTAGAAGATCAATTAGCATCTGAAAAGAAATGTGGACACCTTGGAGGTAAAGTATTACTTCCAACACAAAATGCTGTTCGTAACTTAGTAGCTGCACGTTTAGCAACAGATGTAATGGGTGTAGATACAATTTTAATTGCACGTACAGATGCTGATGCTGCTGATATGGTTACATCAGATATTGATCCACGTGATGCAGAGTTCATCACTGGTGAACGCACACCTGAAGGCTTCTTCCGTACAAAAGCTGGAATCAAACAAGCAATTGCTCGTGGTTTAGCTTACGCTCCATATGCAGATTTAATTTGGTGTGAAACTTCTAAACCATCACTTGAAGAAGCTAGAGAATTTGCTGAAGCTATTCATGCTGAGTTCCCAGGTAAAATGCTTGCATACAACTGCTCACCTTCATTCAACTGGAAGGCAAATCTTTCAGAAGAAGAAATTGCAGAGTATCAACGTGAACTTGGTAAGTTGGGTTACAAATTCCAATTCGTTACTTTAGCAGGTTTCCATGCACTTAACCACTCTATGTTTGAGCTTGCTCATGACTATAAAGATAATGGTATGGCTGCATATTCTAAGCTACAACAAGCAGAATTTGCTTCTGAGTCTAAAGGCTATACAGCTACACGTCACCAACGCGAAGTAGGTACTGGATACTTTGATGAAATCTCTCAAGTTATCTCTGGTGGTACTTCTTCTACAACAGCAATGGCAGGTTCTACTGAAACAGAACAGTTTGTATAAGTCGTAGTTTAAATACGTGTTTTCCTAAATTCATAATCATAGAATAGTCTCCTCCGCTCCTCCTAAAGCGGAGGATGACGAAACTAAAATGGCAAAGGTGGGTAAACAGCTAATGGAACAAGCAACGACAGGTAAGCTTAAAATTGTTGGAGAACAAAATGAGCAAACTAATGAAATTTTGACACCTGAAGCTCTTGAATTTGTTCTTGCTCTGCACGAAAAATTTGATGCTCGTCGCAAGGAGCTGTTGGAGGCTCGACAAGAACGCCAAAAACGACTTGATGCGGGAGAGAAGCTGGATTTCCTACCAGAGACAAAGCATATTCGGGAAGGTGATTGGGTAATCGCACCACTTCCAAACGACTTACAAGATCGCCGTGTTGAAATTACAGGGCCAGTTGATCGGAAAATGGTTATTAATGCGTTAAATTCTGGAGCAAAAATGTTCATGGCATGCTTTGAAGATGCATCTTCTCCGACATGGGAAAATATGATTGGCGGTCAAATTAATATGCGTGATGCTATTAATAAGACGATTGAGTTTACACAAGAATCCAATGGTAAAACATATAAATTAAATGATGAGACAGCAGTGCTGTTAGTTCGTCCACGAGGTCTACACTTGCTTGAGAAGCATGTCCTGGTGGATGGAGAGCCGATTTCTGGCAGTTTCTTTGACTTCGGTTTATACCTATTCCACAATGCCAAAAACGCACTTGCACAAGGTACAGGGCCATATTTCTATCTACCAAAACTTGAAAGTCATTTAGAGGCTCGACTATGGAATGATGTCTTTGTGTTTGCTCAAGATTATATTGGTATTCCACAGGGGACAATAAAAGCTACTGTATTAATCGAAACGATTTTAGCTGCGTTTGAGATGGATGAAATTTTATATGAGCTACGTGAACATTCAGCTGGTTTGAATTGCGGTCGTTGGGATTATATTTTCAGCTATATTAAGCGTCTACGCAATCAAGCTGATGTTATTTTGCCAGACCGTGGGCAAGTAACGATGACAGTACCTTTTATGAAAGCCTATACATCTTTATGTATTCAAACATGTCACAAGCGAAATGCACCAGCAATGGGCGGAATGGCAGCTCAAATTCCAGTTAAAAATGACGATGAGGCCAATGCAGTGGCATTTGCAAAGGTGGCAGAAGATAAACGTCGTGAGGCAACAGAGGGGCATGACGGTACATGGGTAGCACATCCTGGTATGGTTGCAACAGCGATGGAGCAATTTGATGCAATTATGACAACTCCTAACCAAATTCATAAAAAGCGTGAGGATGTACAAGTATCTGCCGAAGATTTAGTAGCTGTACCAGAAGGAACAATAACAATTGAAGGTCTACGTATTAACTGTAGTGTTGGTGTACAATATATTGCTTCATGGCTTCGAGGTAACGGAGCTGCACCAATTAATAACTTGATGGAGGATGCTGCAACAGCAGAAATCTCTCGTACACAAGTATGGCAATGGATCCGTCATCCGAAAGGAATCTTAGATGATGGACGTGGTATTACACTAGCATTTGTTTTAGAAATATTGGAAGAAGAACTTGTGAAAATTAAAGAGGCTGTTGGGGAACAAGCTTATAACAGTGGTCGCTATGAAGAAGCTGCTGAACTGTTTAAATCCTTAATTGAACAAGATGAATTTGCGGAATTCTTGACACTTCCAGGGTATGAAAAATTAGCGTAAAATACAAGTCTACTATCCAACATATCAAACTTTCCTAATAACTATCTAAGGATTGCACTCGAGTACAATCCAGCCTATTCCACTAACATAACGTGACGGGGTCTGTTCCCCCGTTTAAAGAGATGAGCACGATTGAATTAAAAGGGGTCTATAAATAAAAGTTAAGAGATTTTAAGGGGTAAAGATGTCTTACTAGCTTAGATGGGGAGCAGTAAGGCATCTTTTATATAGTACATCCGCGTAACTGCTTTTTTAGTTACGCGGTTTTTCTATGCTAATTTACTACGGCTATTACAAAGCCGTCATACCCTTTGACACCAACTGTTTGTATAGCTGTTGCTTCAATTCTCGGGTTTGCTTTTACTAAATCCATAAATTCTTGTACGCCTCTAACACGTTCATCCTCACTATTTTCATTAATTACCTCACCATTACGTACAACATTATCTGCAATAATAAGAGCGCCAGAGTTTGCTAATTTTAAAGCCCACTTCAAGTAAGCGGGGTTATTAGGTTTATCAGCATCAATAAAGATAAAGTCAAATAATAGTCCAGCGTTTTTTAAGTTTGGTAATGTATCTAGGGCATTTCCTACAATGACCTCAACCTTTGGTCCATACCCTGCATTCGCTATATTTTGCTTGGCAACTTTGGCGTACTCTTCATTAATTTCTAATGTCACAACTTTTCCTGCCTGAGGAAGAGCTTGGGCTAAACAAATACTGCTATAGCCTCCAAGTGTGCCGATCTCTAAAATATTTACCGCACTTTTCATTTTTGCGAGTAAATATAATAGTCTCCCTTGAGTAGGAGATACATCAATCTCTGGAATACCTGCAGCTTTATTAGCCTGTAGTGCAGTATTAAGATGTTCGTTTTCTGAAAGGAGCTTAGTCATGAAATAGTCATCTACGTATTGCCAAACATTTAATTCTGTCATTATACAGTCCTCATTTCATTATGCTTTAAAGTGCAAGCTTGCCAATCAAGTGTATGATAGAATGAATCATAATAAAAATATATTATTATTATTAATACATAACTAAAGATTATGAATTGAGGTTAAATCATGAATAGTCATGGCTTAAAATTGTTTTATCAAGTTGCGGTTACAGGCAGTTTTACAAAAGCTGCAGAAATGCTATGCATAAGTCAACCTGCAGTTTCAAGTCAAATCAAACGTTTTGAACATGAAATTGGAGTCCAGCTATTTCAACAACAGGGACGTGGTGTAGTACTTACTGAATTCGGTGTGACACTAGCAGAAAAAGCTCAAAATCTTATTGCTCTTGAGCAACATATTGCAACATTTATAGAAGATTATCGACTTGCAAGAACTGGGAATTTACACATTGTTGCAACTTTCTTACCTGCTAATTTTTTAATTCCTAAATGGGCGGCTACTTTCAAGGCTGCTAATGAACAGGCGAATTTAATGATTACAACAACCAACACAAAGGATGCCTTTGAACAGTTAATAAACTATAAAGCGGATATGGCTATTTACGGTGGGGGAATGTCTGAAAGACCTAAGGAAATAGAGTGGGAGGAATTATATGAGGATGAATTATGGTTTGTAGTATCGCCAAATCATCGCTATGCACATCAATCTATTACATTAGTTGAAATGTTTCAGGAGCCTTTTATTATGAGAGAAGTAGGTAGTTCGATGAGGGAGCATCTTTTCTCATTATGTCAAACATACCAAGTGAGACCACCAAATATCGCACTCCAATTTAATGGTATTCATGAAACCATTCGCTCAGTCATGGCGGGCTATGGTGCAAATTTTATTTCTTCTCTTGCGGTTAGAGAGTATGTAGAGAGTGGGCAATTGGCGAGAGTTTATGTGAAGGATATTCATGCCATTAAACATAAAATTGCAATTTGTACAAGGAATAATGAGAAGCAGAATTTACTTGTGCAAAGGTTTATTGAAACCATAAAAAATTCCCCCATTTAAACATTTGAATCTCATGCAAGGTGGAGAGAAATTTGTTATATTAGTTGTATAACAAATGTGGAGCTGATAAACATGTTTATTCAAATAGAATTTCAATCAGACGTACCTATTTATGAGCAGGTAACACGTCAAATTATTGAAGGAATTGCTAGAGGAGAAATGAAGCCAGGTGATACTTTGCCATCTGTGCGGAGTTTAGCTGCCGATTTAGGTGTTAATATGCATACTGTTAATAAGAGTTATCATGAATTAGAGGCGAAAGGGATTATTACCATTCGGCCAAAATCTGGAGCTATTATAAGTTCAGCAGAGGAGAGAGCTTTAT
The DNA here is from genome assembly GCF_002896375.1 of Lysinibacillus sp. YS11. Lineage (NCBI taxonomy): Bacteria > Bacillati > Bacillota > Bacilli > Caryophanales > Bacillaceae > Lysinibacillus > Lysinibacillus sp. YS11. The sequence continues at coordinate 151,932 of NZ_CP026007.1, forward strand.
CACCTGAGCAACTACGACAAATCGAAAAGAATTTAAAACCTGTTGTGGCAGAAGGAATGGTGCTCGGTGCAACAGCTGAACAAATTGAGCACATGATGAAAAAAGTATTTGCTGATTTGCAAATTCCAGCAGAGGGAGTGTAGCAAAATGCTACTTGGCGTTTTTATAACCATTTACATCATGACATTAGCTTTGCAAATAGTCGTTCCCTATATTGTAAGAGAGACTATCGTTTTTGGAGTCACAGTGCCTGATCAAATTATTAAGCATCCCATCTTAGCTCAGTTGAAAAAACAGTATGTGCGGTTCGTAGGGGGAACAGGGATAGTTTTTCTAATCATCATGATTATAAGTTACAATCAATTTGCTCCTTCTGAAGCTATTCAAAGTATTGTTTTATTAAGCTGTTTGTTTAGTATGCTTACAGTAAGTATGGCGTTGTATTGGATAAATCATCAAAAGGTATCGAAGTTGAAAAAACAAGAGCAGTGGGGTGCAAATATTAAACAAGTACGGGCAGTGGATTTAACTGCAAGAAGTCGTGATGAAATGCTTCCTTGGTCTTTTTTTGCTGTACCATTAGGAATATCCGTATTTTTGATCATTTACACATACCTTCATTACGATCTCATGCCAAATGATATAGCAGTACATTGGGGGCCGAGTGGTGAAGCGGATGCATGGAGAAACAAGACCTATTTTACGGCTATTTCACTGCCACTGGTAATGCTAATGATGCAATGTATGATGTGGGGAATTACCGACTCCATTAAACGTTCTGCAATTAAATTAGCTGTAAATCGCAAAGAGGAATCGTTGGAGGATCAGCTAAAAACACGAAAATACATGAGTTGGCAAATACTACTGATAAGTTCTGCATTAACAGCTTTATTAACAATTTTACAATTAAGCAACATCTATCCTTCTATGACAGTAGGCTATAAGCTATTACCAGTATTTATTTTGTTCTTAGTTGTTTTGCTGGGTTCATTACTGATATATGTGGTGAAAAAGTATAAACATAAAGTACGCTATGAAGCAAATATAGATTCCCAGGTAATGGACGTGGATGAGGATCGTTATTGGAAGGGCGGCTTAATTTATATGAATCGACAAGACCCATCCGTTTTTGTGGAGAAACGCTTCGGGGTAGGATGGACCATGAACCTTGCCAATCCTAGAGGCTATATTGTGATTGGTTTACCTTTTCTCTTATTGCTGTTGATTTCTATATTTTCGTTATAAAATAATAGTAATTTGTGATGAAAAAATTCGTTCTATATGATCGGATTTTTTCTTATTAACTGGAGGTGGGCAGATGAAGATCCTTGTTGTCGATGATGACGTTCATATTTTACAGCTAGTCAATATTTATCTTACAAAGGAAGGCTACCAAGTGCTACTTGCTGAAAATGCAAAGCAGGCACTAGCCTTACTCGAAGGGAATCTGCCTGATTTAGCTGTTGTCGATGTGATGATGCCAGGAATGGATGGTTTTACACTAACAGAGTATTTAACTCAAGATTATGATATTCCTGTTTTATTATTAACAGCAAAAGGTGAGCTAGAGGATAAAGAACGTGGCTTTTTAGCAGGATCTGACGATTATGTTGTAAAGCCCTTTGAACCAAAGGAATTATTATTTCGTATAGCTGCAATTTTGAGGAGATTTGATAAAAAAAATCAAGTAACCATTCAAGTAGGTAAACTAGTAATTGACCGACGAAGCTTTGAGGTTGTAATAGGGGAAAATACACTTATATTACCTTTAAAGGAATTTGAATTACTGGCTTTGTTAGCATCACGCCCCCATCAAGTATTTACTCGCAGCTATATTATGGAACAAGTATGGGGCTATGACTATGATGGAGATGAGCAAACGTTAAATACGCATGTGAAGCGGATTCGTGAAAGATTAAACCGATATGACACGGCTGTTGAAATTACAACAGTAAGAGGTGTTGGCTATAAGCTAGAGGAAACAACATGAAAACGTTATATAGTAAATTTGTTGTAACAACAATGCTAGTAATGATTGGAAGCTTATGTATGGGCTTTTTGGTAACGAATACCTATTACCATCAAGTTGTAAAAGAAAAAAATGATGCGAAAAACGTTAGCATAGCACAGGATATTGTGCATTATATTGAGACAGACGAACCAGAAGATTTAAATAGCTATCTGACAACCTTGGGTGAAATCGGCTATCAAATATATGTGACAACTGGTGAGGAGGGGCATTTTTTTGGCGGTCCATATCGTGATAAAACATTGTCAACATCTGTTGTGGAGCATGTTTTAAATGGGGAAACCTATCATGGTATGCGAGATTTTCCTAAAGAAACCTTTGTAACAGGATTTTTTGCTAACGAACTGAATAATACAATTGGTGTGCCATTTACCTATGAAAGCAAGTCCTATGCACTATTCATAAGACCAGATATTCGTTTATTGTTTTCTGAGGTGCATACAATACTCGCAGGATTAATGTTGGTTATGACAGTACTGAGTCTTCTTGCCATGCTACTATTTGCTAAAGCATTAATTCGCCCCATTACGAAGTTAACAGCAGCCACTCAACAGCTAGCACATGAAAAATTTGATACAGTTCTAGATATTGATCGTGCAGATGAAATTGGTCAATTAGCATCAAGCTTTAATAGGATGACCGAGAGATTACAGGAAAATGATCGTACACGGAAGGAATTTATTAGTAATGTATCACATGATTTTCAGTCGCCTTTATTAAATATTCAAGGGTATGTAGATTTACTGAAAAATCCTTCCCTTACTGAACAGGAAAGACAGGAATATGCAGCAATCATAGAGCTAGAAACAAAACGCCTATCTACATTAACCAAACAGTTATTATTATTAACTTCCCTTGACCAATCGACAAGAATTGTAAAACGAGAGTCTTATCGTTTAGATGAACAGTTAAAGGAAACCGTACGAAAGTATCGTTGGCAAATGGAAGAGTCACAGCTTCAAATATCATATAAGCTTGAGCAAATTATTTTTGATGGCGATGCAGGGCTTTTACAAAATGTATGGGATAATTTACTGACAAATGCCATTAAATATAATGTAGAGGGTGGGCAAATACATCTACATCTACATTTACAAAAAAGATCTGCCTCACTTGAAATTCTTGTTGAGGACAGTGGGATAGGAATGACTGAGGATCAATTAGCAAAAGCATATGACCGTTTTTATCGCGCCGATGCGTCTAGAACCAAGCAAGGGACAGGGCTAGGCTTAGCGATTGTCAAACAAATTGTTGAGCTACATGGAGGGACCATACAGATGCAAAGTACGATGCATGCGGGCACAAAGGTTTATATCCATCTACCAATTTTGTCATAAGGAGTTCATATAAAGTTCATGTTCACACGATAAACTGCTACTTAGTTGAAACACAACTAGGGGGAGTTATCGTATGGAACAAAAGTGGAGCATACGTCTTATTCGATTAGCGGCAATCTTTGCTTTAATCGGCACATATTTAGGTTCACATATGTCGGGATCAGGTAGCTATGAATATAGACCGATACATGCACATATTTTACTGGTCGGCTGGCTTAGTATGTTTGCCTGGGGTATTTTTTATAGAGCCTTCAAAGTGAAATCACAAAAATTAGTAACCATTCATGGTTGGACAGCTATTGTGGGTGTTCTGGGCTTAACGTTAGGCATGTGGTTTTACAATATAAATCCATTTAATTTTGGTAGCACTTTTACATTAGTCTTCTTTATTGTAGGAGGAACTACACTATTAATTAGCTTTGCTTTATTTATTGTTGTAACATTTATGATTCAACAACAAAAGGATAATAGCAGTCTTTAATAAAACCTACCGTGTCATTCGTGATGCGGTAGGTTTTAAAATATTTATTTAATTTCTTCAAGTGACTTTTTCAGCCATCTTGTCGCCTCTTGATAGTCTTGTGCAACACCATGCCCTTTTTTGTATAGCATACCAAGCTGGAATTGGGCTTTTTGATGTCCTTGATTAGCAGATAGTCGATAAAGCTGGGCTGCCTTTGCAAAGTCCTTTGGTACGCCCTGTCCATGAATGTGCATTTGGGCTAATTGGTATTGTGCTTTCATATGTCCTTGTGACGCAGCCTGTTCAATCCATTTAGCTGCCTCTGTGTAATCCTGCTCTACCCCTTTACCTTTATCAAATATATTGCCTAGTTGATACTGCGCACCTGCATGGCCTTGAATGGCTGCTAGGCGATAACATCTGCGCGCCTCCTCAAGATTTAAGGCTACCCCTAATCCCTGTTCATATAGTAGACCTAATTGATATTCAGCTTGAATATGTGATTGATCAGTTGCTGCTCGCCACCATATCACGGCCTCCTTATAATTTATAGGAACACCATTTCCAGATGTCAGTAATAGGCCAAGCTCATACTGAGCATCTGCATAGCCTTTTTCTGCCGCAGACCTAAAATATGACATTGCTTTGGCTGGATCTTGAAGCTGATATACATATAGACGTCCTAGCTCGAAGCCAGCGCTGATATGGCCATTGTCAGCAGCTAGCAGTAGCCACTTTTCTGCTGACACAAGATTCTGTTCTTTTTCATACAGCAGGCCAAGACAGTATTGAGCATTTAAATGTCCTTTATGTGCCGCTAGCTTGAACCATTTTAAAGCTTCTATATGATCTTCTATCATTCCTTGCCCAGTATTATAGAGCATGGCCAGTTGAAACTCTGCGTTAACATGGTCCTGTAAAGCAGCCATATGAAACCATTTTGCCGCTTCTTCTTGGTTTTGGGGAATACCACGCCCTTTTAGATGCATATAGCCGAGATTGTATTGAGCACTTGCATCTCCAGTTAAGGCAGCCATTTTGAAATAAGCAACGGCTTTATCATAGCTTTGCTCCACACCCGTGCCATTATGATAAAGGAAGCCTAGATTGTTTTGGGCACTTGTATTACCTTGATTGGCTGCTAAGGTATACCACTTGGCAGCTTCGTTAAAATTTTGAGATAGGCCTAAGCCTTGATTATAGAGTACACCTAAATTGTATTGAGCGTCAGCATTCTCTAAATCAGCAGCTATTTGGTAATGTCGTGCAGCCTCTAGATAATCCTGTATAACACCTTGGCCTAGATGATAAAGTACACCAAGGCTATAGTGAGCATTTGCGTCATTTTGTGCGGCAGCTCGTTCATACCACATTTTTGCAAGCCGATAGTCCCTTTCTACCCCTCGACCATGATTGTAAAGAGCACCTAAGTTATATTGAGCACTTGCATCTCCGTTCTGGGCAGCTACTTCAAACCATTTGACAGCATGTTCGTAAGCCTCTTGAGACTGCTCATGCTGAAGTATATTTTTATCAAATATTGAAGGAAGTTCTGTGGCATGAGAAGACATGCGGTTCGATTTGAAACTACGATCATAGCGCTTCATAAACCATTCAACAATATCGCTAAGATAATCTAAAACAATTTTAGCTGCTTTGGCTTCTACAATGTCATTACTAGTATGGCTTGTCATTTTATGAATTAGATTCATCAATAAATAAATCCGACGAGGATGAATTTGCGCCACAAAACTTCGATTATTTAATAGCATTCGGACATTTTTGAGTTTAGGTTCGGTATGCATTTCCAATCGGTAAATCTCATATAAAATTTCCTCTAATACAAGAAGTGACTTCTGTAAGGATTCTGCTGGGGTTGAAATGGCGAGCAAACTAGCATCCTGTAAATTTTTAGCTAATATTGTGAAGGACAGCTGTCTTAATTTTTGACATTGTTCTTCAAGATTTTCATAATGCATGACGAAAGTACTCACCTCTTTCAGTTAATTACCTCGGCGTCGTTGCAAGCAATTTCTTATTCAACCTTTTTACAAAGCGCCTCTTCATCTCTTTGTTCATATATCGGAGAAAAATCGATATTATTGATATGTTTTAATGGGATTCATCAGTTGAATTGTTGCTGTTACATGATACTATTTGATATAAGGGAGATTCGTAGCTACGGAGAACCTGTCAGCCTTTAGGTGGGGGATGAAATGAAAAATATTGCAGCTATTATACCAGCATATAATCCACAACAATCACTCATTACCTATGTACATCAATTGCTAGCAACGACTATTACACAAATCATCATTGTCAATGATGGGAGTGATCAAAAATATAAAGATATTTTTGAAAACCTAGATAAAATTGAACGCTGCCAAGTACTACAGCATGATTGCAATATTGGTAAGGGTGGCGCACTTAAGACCGCCTTTGCATATATACGAGAACAACAAGCGAGGTGCCATGGTATCCTTACAGTTGGGGCCCATGGGCAACATACTTTACAAGATGTGAAGCTTGTTTTAACGATGACAAAGGTGTTTTCTGAAGGGATTGTGCTAGGTGTACGTAACTTTCGTTCAACTGATAGTACATTTCTTTCTTACTGGGGAAATCGTGCAACAAGCTTATTTTTCGAGATACTATATCATAAGAAATTAATGGATACACAAACAGGTTTACGTTATATTTCCATCAATGAGTTGCCTTGGTTAATGAAAGTAAAAGGTGAACGCTATGATTATGATACAAACATGTTAGTTGCTGCACTTAAAAGAAAGTGTCCAGTTTTCGAAGTTGAAATTGGGCAATTACGTATAAAGAAGAATTCAATAATTCAGTACGATGAAATAACAAACGCTGGTACCATTATTACGAGAATGCTCATAAATTATCTAAAGCCAAGGAATAGTAATGGCTAGGTTTAAATTTAAAACAATGAGCTAGGATAAAGAATAACGATCACTCATTAGAGCGTAGCGAGTATAAGAGAAGGAGCAATGTATATGGAATATTCAGATCAAGTGAAAAATCGTGTGAAACGGATGGAAGGACAGCTACGTGGCATTTTGAAAATGATGGAGGAGGAAAAAGACTGTAAGGCAGTCATTACACAATTATCAGCAGTACGCTCTGCTGTAGACCGTACAGTTGGGGTTATTGTTAGTACAAACCTATTGGAATGTGTACAGAATGCTGAAGGGGATGGCGAAAAAATGAACGAAGCCATTCAGGAAGCAGTTAATTTAGTGGTGAAAAGTAGATAATTTTCTAAACTCCTGAACAATTACAGAATCTAAATTGAAATAAAACTCACTATTAATTAGGTGAGTTTTATTATTTTGCAAAAAAATAGTTATATTCGCTAATTATATTTTATTATTAGGTATTTTATATTATATAAAATTTAATATATTTTTAGTTAAAAGTCTTAGTTAGTGAACTTGTATGATAGCTTAGTAGGTACATTCTTTGCTATGCTAAATAGTGAAGAAAGAATCAAAGGGAAGGTGATGAGTGATGAAAAAATTATTGTTATGTGGTGCGGCTTTATTGATATTAAGTCCAACTGCAGTCTATGCAAAACAAACAGAAAATACCTCCCAAATTTATCCTATGGTAGCTAACTCAACAGTAGCAAATTGGGATCAATTAACAGAAGAACTTGCAAAGCAAATACAAAACTTTGAGACCGATATAAAAATTACGTATACAGGCAAAATAGGCGACCTCAAAAAAGAAATGATGGACGCACTTGAAAAAGCTAAGCAACAAGCCGTTTATGCAAGTGGACATATAGAAAGTACCATGGTTTCCGCAGATTCTCTAGGGAATGTAACGTATAAAATGAAGTACCTGACAAGTCAAACTCAAGAAGTAGCTGTACAAAAAAAGATTAATCTAATATTGAAAAATATTATCAAACCTTCTATGACAGATTTCCAAAAAGTAAAAGCTATTAACGATTATATTGTATCCAATACTATGTACGGGACTAAAACTAAGGCAAGTCCACATAGTGCTTATGCTTTGTTTTTTGAAGGACAAGCTGTATGTCAGGGTTATGCATTGGCAGCACATGCTATGTTAGAGCAGTCTGGGATAGAGACAAAATATGTTGTAGGTTTTGTAAATGGGAATGAGGCACATGCTTGGAATTTAGTAAAGGTTGATGGGAAATGGTATCATTTGGATACAACATGGAACGATCCTTTGCCAAATCGCGTTGGTGCGGCGTCCTATGACTATTTTTTAGTGTCGGACAATCAAATTAGCAAAGATCACACTTGGATTAAAGGAAATTATCCTACTGCTACAAGCACTAAATACAGTTATATGCTTAATGTTCATTTCGCACATCAGTTAAATAATATTGTTTATTTTAGTAATACTGCAGATAACGATAAACTGTATAAGCTTGATATGACTAGTGGTAGCAAGTCAAAGGTATTAGATAAACGTGCGTTGTATATTACAGGGACTAATCAAAACCTATATTATAGTGATTACAGTAACGGTGGGTATTTGACAAAACTAGATTTAAAAACGTTAAAAGCTGAGGTGCTAGTGAAGCAGCCAGTAACAAATTTAAAGGTTAGTGACAATTATTTACTGTATAATGTCCAGACAAAAGAACATAAACTTAAAATTAATTAAGTCAACAAACAAATATTAACAGGCACAAATGGACCCTTAAGTGAGTTCTTTGTGCTTTTTTTGTATATAATGTAAAGAAGACGGTTGGAGGTGAGGAGTTTGTGGAAGAAATTAGCTATAATTGCCATTATTATTATTTTTATTGATCCTATTTATACGGCTGGTAAGGCTGTTGTTCAGCAGGTGGTCGATTGGACAAATAATGATGAAATAGAAACTATGCTACTTTCAACTAAAGAGAAGATTGTAGATGTTACTGCAAGACTTTCAGATAATGCCTCAATTGAAACAGCCCTACCTATAGAAGATGTCCATGAAGCGGAGGTAGCCCCTACAGCTCCACCTATTCAGAAACCTGAAACAAAGTTAGTCGTGACAAATGCCAAGGAACTGGCTGATGCGATGTATGCGTATTATAATAGCTTTTCACCAAAGTTTGAAATTCAATATAAAGGGAATACACAGCGAATTGAACAAATTGTAGAAGAGGCCTATAACAATGCTATCAAACGCGATGACTATGTTTACGGCCATGTAAGTAAACATTCAATTCGATATGAATATGGGCGAAATAAAGCAACTATTTTTGGAGAACAGAGCTATTTAATGACGCCAGAGCAGGCGGCATATGTAGAGATGAATGTTCAAGAAATTATTGCTAAGATTAGTAAAAAATCTATGACGGATGTAGAAAAGGTACGAGCTGTCAATGACTATATTGTTGCCAATACTTCCTATACAGAACAAACGAATTCTAGCCCACACAGCGCTTATACCGTTCTTGCCGAGCACGGGGGAGTATGTCAGGGCTATGCTTTACTTGCCCACTCTATGCTTCAAAAATTGGGTATTGAAACAAAATATATCGTAGGCTATGTAGGTCAAGAGGGACATGCGTGGAATCTAGTCAAGCTGGATGGACAATGGTATCATCTCGATACGACATGGAATGATCCAGTACCAGATCGTAAGGGCGCAATACGCTACCAATACTTTTTAGTAGATGACCGTACAATGGCGAAGGATCACACGTGGATTGCTGAAGACTATCCAAAAGCAACAAGCACACTGTATAGTTATTATCATGATATAGACTTCCCAGCACAGGTTGGAGACCAATTGTTTTATAGTAATATTGCAGATGACAATAAGTTATATGTACTAGATATGAAAACTGGTAAAACGAAGCGTGTCACAAATTCCCGTGCACAATATATCGTTTATTCGGATGGTTGGCTCTACTTTAGTAATTATTCACGAGGGGCGTATTTAACAAAGATTCGTCCAGATGGTAGTGGAGAAGAGGTACTAAATAGGGAGGATTCGAAGGATTTATTTATAAAGGATGGGTATCTCTATTTTACGACGAATGAATTGAAGAGACTGGCACTTTAAAAGCAAGAAAAGGGCAATGACTTATAAACAGTCATATGCCCTTTTTGTTCGTTCAATTAAATAAGTAATAGGCTGATGCTGACAAAGGATAATGTCCACTTGAGGATACATGAAGGTTATTTCCTCTGTAAACATCTTTAAAATGAGTGGATTATGCTTGATGGCACCACCATTGCAATATAGATTAAATGGTGTATTCTGATAGTTAATTTTTTTCAATACAGCGTTTGCTAGAATAGCTAGTTCGTGGGCTGCTTGTTGAGATATTTCGATGGCACAAGCATCTTTTTGCTCGACTGCCTTTGCCACAAAGGAACCCATCTTGGCCAGTTGTGCATTGGTATAGGAAGGGCGGAATAGCCATTCAGCGAGCTCTGTAACATCTTGTATACCTAAAGATTGATAGACGGCTTCCTTTAAGATTGTTGGTTTCCCACGACCATCCTCCATTTTAAATATAGCTCTTACGACTTCCTGCCCTAACCAATACCCACTTCCCTCATCGCCAGCCCGATGTCCCCAACCCCCTACACGTACAATCCGCTGCCCATCAAAGGCATAGGCAATAGCTCCTGTTCCAGCGATGAGTAGTGCACCTGCCTGTCCAGCAGTCACACCTAATAGTGTGGCCTCCGCATCATTTTCAATAATTAGTGTATCGATTTGTAACTGTGTGGTCTGAAGAGCATTTTGAACAATGGCCACGACGGTTGCATGATCCTTCGGAGAATCAATGCCAGCTAAAGCAAAGGTAGCTACAGCAATTTGAGAATTAGGATACTTTTGCAAAAATGTTTCAACATTTGCTAAAAGCTCTTGTAAGATTGCTGTAGCTGATTCAACACCAATGGCTTGATAATTAGAGCCTTTAGCGGATATAGAATATTCAATGTCACCAGATTCAGCATGAACAACAGCACATGCTGTTTTTGTCGCCCCACCATCAATAATTAATAACCATTGCTTCATTGATTCCATTCCTCTAGAAAGGCTGTTAGTTCTTTTTCTGCTTCAATAATGGAATTTTCCTTTAAGCGAATCCATTCATAAAAATCATGGGCATTCAGTTTGGAACGTTCAAGGGCAGCTTTCATAGTGGCTGGAGCGGGTCCACCTAGTAATGTTCGTACACCAACAAAAGATTCTGGTTTTAATGTCTTATAGAAATCCTCTTCTGAAATAGTTAATTCCTTGCCCGTGATCAATTTCGATTGTGTATTTGCAAGTCCCCATGTAAGACTAGCTAATGATTCCTCTCCATGAGCAAGTAGAACCTTAATACATTTACTAACAATACTATGTGCTTGACGGAAGGAAATTCCCTCTGAACGGACTAATGTATCAGCTAGCTCAGTGACATTCGCAAAGCTATTTTCAGCGCGATTTTTTAACTTCTTCTTATTGACATCCATTGTAACAACAAGCGAACCAAACAACTTATAAATACCAATTAAGCGGTCAATGGCACGCCATAAATAAGGCTGCATATCATCCTCAGTGTCTACGATATCGCCAAAAGGTGTATTATGTACCATCTGTAATACTGTACTTGCATCTCCTACAACCGCAGATAGTAATGAGCGTGTATGTTCTATAGAAACAGGATTACGCTTTTGAGGCATAATAGAGCTTATTTGCACATATGGACTTGCGAGTGTAAACGCATTAAACTCCTGAGTAGCCCATAATAAAAAATCTTGAGAAGTACGGCCAAGATTGAGTGCTGCAAGCTGTACAATACTTGCAGCCTCAGCTATATAATCTGCTCCTGCAACCGCATCCCATGCATTTTCGATAATATCATCAAAGGCTAGTAGATCACGCATACGTTCTCTACTAATATTAAAGCCTGTCGTTGTTAAGGCAGCGGCTCCCATACTGCTACGATTGACGGTTTTATAGACATGCTGCATTCGTTCAAAATCACGCTCTAGCTGATCGATGACGGCCTTTAAATAATGGGCGAAGGTTGTAGGCTGGGCCTGCTGTGTATGTGTGTAGCCAATCATAATGGTATCGATATGTTCCTCTGCAGCAGCGATTAAATCATCACGTAATGTTAGTAACTCGCGCATTAATAGTAATAATTTTTTTCTTAATGTCATTCGATAGATGGCAATACCCATATCATTTCGGCTTCTGCCAATGTGAAGATTTCCAGCAACATCACCAGCAAGCTCTATTAATTTATTTTCAATGCGGAAAAATAAATCCTCATATTGGGGACTGTAATCCTCTAAACGATAATAATTTAAGTCAATTTTTTTAGAGCTATCCCAATTTGCTTTGCTTCATCTTTTTTTACAAGTCCTTGTTCTTCTAACATTTTTAAATGAGCAATATTGATTTGTAGCATAATTGTTAAAAAATTTTTTTTTGCCTCATCATAAGCTGGCTGTAAAACGATTTTTCGATAGATGTTAGAAGGGAATATCATCCCATCTTCCAGCTGTGTTTTATTGCGAAAATCTTCAAACATTGTCATGGCCCCCTAATAGATTGGCAGCTAAATGGCTGTACCAGCACTGCCTTTTGATAGTTTTTCAGAAATAATAAGGACAACTAAAATTAAACAAATTTGTAAGACACCATAAGCACAGGCGGTCCCAAATTTAAATGCATATAATTTTTGGAATATCGCTACAGACAATGGAATAGTGGATGTACTGTAAATTAGAATGGATGCAACGAATTCACCAAAGCTTTGCACGAGGGCTAAGAGTGTCCCTGCTAAAATCCCGGTGAATGTTAAAGGCACGACAATACGTCTAAATGTATACCACCAGTTGGCTCCTAAGCCACGTGATGCCTCTTCAATCGATTGATCTAGCTGTACAAGAGAGGCGGATGTTGATCGAAAAACAAGTGGTAAATGTCGAATAAAGTAGGCTAATGGCAAAATCCAAAATGTCCCGATCAATACTTGATTAAAACTAAAGATACTTTCTGTACTAAAAGCAGCAATTAAATTAACAGCAACAACTGTTCCTGGCAAAGCCCAAGGTACCATTATCAAAATATCGAGCAAGGTTTTCCCTTTAAAATTTAAGCGCACCATAGCATAAGCAGCCGCGACACCAAAGATAATATTGCCCAGTGTTGCAATGACACCCATTTGAATGGAGTTCCAAATAGGTCGCCATGTGCGCTCATCGGTAAAAAGGGCAATATAATGATCAATTGTATAGTCGGTCGGGAGAATTTGCGTTTTCCAAGCGCCATCCACAGAAAAAGAGATCAATATCAACACTAAAATAGGCAGTATCAATATTAATGTGCCAACAAAAGAAGCGATTGTTGCGATAATTTTTACCTTTTTTGAGGATACCTCTGAACGATGAACACTAATTCCCTTACTTAGATTTTGATAATTTCTGCGATTTTGATACCAGCGCATAATGATTAAAAAAGTGATAGATACAAAAGATAATATCATCGACTGTGTCGCAGCCATCTCAAGATTACCATTTGTACGTGATAAATAAATTTGCATCGTCATAGTACGCTCTACACCAAACATCAAAGGTGCAGTATAAGAAGCCATAGAAATCATAAACACCAATAAGGATGAGGCAACAATAGAAGGTGTGAGCATTGGTAAAATAACCTTTGTCCATACGCGAATACGCCCTGCACCCAGACTAGTAGCTGCCTCTTCAAGAGCAGGATCAAGCCCCTTAATAGCAGCAGAGGCAGTCAAATAGAAGTACGTATACATTGTGAATGTATGAACAACGATGACGCCCCATATTCCCTTCAAGGCAAAAGGAACGTGATCCAACCCAAATAGATGCTGAAAAATTCGTGGGAAAATCCCGCTATCACCATATAAAAATGAAAAGGATAAAACACCTACTAGAGGAGGAAGTGCCATTGGAACCAAAACTAAAACAGACAATATCCGTCTCCCAGGGAAATTATAGCGTTCTAGTAAAAAGGCCATTGTTACCCCAACAAGTGCACAGCAAATAACACTGATAAATGAAATATAAATACTGGTCCACAAGGCCTCTAAATTTGCTGGACTAGCTATATCAAAAAATTTCTTATAGTGCAAGAATGCTTCATCGCCAGCAAAGCTTTGGATGAAAGTTTGATAGAAGGGGTAAACCACATAGGCGAATAACACTAAAAATAATGGCGATATTAAAACATAGACAAACCAATTAGCATGAAAAATTCGCGTCCAAGTACTTTCAGACTGTTTCCCCATATTGGCTTCCTCCTATTCCCCTAAAAAGTACAGTGAATCTTGTGCCATATGGATTGTAATATCTTCACCGATCTTTTTGATTTGGTCATAAGAATTAATAAGCATTACTTTAAGTGAGAACGCAGTAAAATCTACAATATAATTAACGCTAATGCCTGTGAATTCAACAAATGTAATTTTTCCTGTTAATGTGTTTTCACCAGTTCCAAGTTGAATCGATTCTGGACGAATAGAAATAAATACTTTGTCTCCAATCATATGCGTTAAAGAGGGAGAGCTTTGTTGCTTTCGCCCAGTTAAATTATGTCCATTCACTGTTCGTACTTGTACATTTTCCCCATCAATAGCTTGGATTGAGCATTCAATTAAATTAGTTTCACCAATAAAATTTGCCACAAAACGATCCTTGGGTTGATGATAAATTTCCTGAGGAGTACCAATTTGTTTGATATAGCCATTTTCCATGACCATAATTCGATCCGACATAGACATGGCCTCCATTTGATCGTGAGTAACGTATATCGTTGTGACTCCAAGCTCAGATTGGATTCGTTTGATTTCAATACGTGTTTCCTCACGCAATTTTGCATCTAGATTGGATAGAGGTTCATCAAGCAATAAAATATCTGGCTCTATCACGAGTGCTCTAGCTAAAGCAACACGTTGCTGCTGTCCACCAGATAGCTCATTTATTTTTCTGTTGCCGTAAGCAGCAAGATGCACTTGGCCTCTAATTCGATCAACCTTGTGCTGAATCTCAGCTTTTGAAAATTTTCGAACTTGTAAACCAAATGCAATATTCTCATCAACTGTCATATGGGGGAAAAGGGCATAATTTTGAAATACCATGCCGATATTGCGCTTATTGGGCTGAAGTCGAGTGACATCTCGCTCATCAAAAAGAATTTTGCCTTTAGTAGGGTAATAAAAGCCTGCAAGCATCCTTAAAGTGGTTGTTTTGCCACAGCCGCTAGGACCGAGAAAGGTAAAAAATTCACCAGCTTTTATTTCAAGATTTAAGTCTTTCACGCCATACACTTGACCAAATTGCTTCGAGACATTTTCAATTCTGACACTTCTCAATCATTAGCTCCTCTCTAACAAAGAATCTAGATGATACAGGAAGGTAAAAATTCGCTGTATAAGCCGAATTTTTACCCGTTCTACTATTTACCGCGCCCTTTAATATTGTTATCCCAGTATTCCATCCATTCTGCTTCTTTGTCAGACATTAGCTGCCAATCAATATCAAATGTTTTTAAATCTAATTCCTGATACCATTCTGGCATGGAGGCTTTGTCGATATCAGAACGTGTAGGAATTTGATAGTAATCATTAGCTAATTGTGTTACCATCTCTTTTTCAAATAAAAACTCTACAAATAGTTTCGCATTTTCTAGGTTTTTCGCATTGTTTACAACTGCTACACCGTCTACTAAAATAGGTGCTCCACTTTTAGGATAAATATAATCAAAAGGATAATCTGTCGTATATTTTTTTAACAAAATATCTTGTAGATTCCATAGGGAGACACTGCCTTCTTGACGTGTTAGCTTTAAATACAAGGCATTAGGGTCTTGTGTGTACTCCTTTGTATTGGCATCTAATTGTAGTAACCATTCATAGCCTTTATCTGGTGAATCTGCATCTTGCCGTACAATCATGGAAGAATAAATCGTACGCATTGTGCCTGACGCCAGTACACCTCTGATTAAAATTTGATCCTTCCATTTAGGATCTAATAAGTCATCCCAGTCCTGTGGACCAGTTTCTTTTGTTAGTAAATCACTATTAATCATAATTACTTCTGGTAACAGCATCTCGCCGAACCATCGTCCTTCAACATCTTTGTGTGTGGTATCAATAGAGTCAATAAAGCTCGGCTGCCAAGCATGTAGTAAGTCTTCATTGGCGCCAACAATGAGCGCTGATTGGGTTCCGCCCCACCAAAAATCTGCTTGAGGATTGGCTTTCTCTCCACGAAGACGTTCTAAAATTTGTTGAGCACCCATCGTTAGAAATTCTACTTCAATGTCTGGATATTTTTCATTAAACTGATCGATCACATTTTGCACCATTTCTTCGTCACGTCCAGTGTAAATTACTAGCTTGCCTGAAGGCGACGTTGCTGCTACTTCTGTTTTTTTACCATCCGATGCCTCGTCATTATTTGCTGCATCATTTGTAGAATTTTGCTGATCTTTGCCATTACAAGCAGCTAAAACGAAAAGCATTAACATAAGGAAAAAACCAAGAATATAGGCTTTTTTCATCAACTTCCCCTTTCTTAAAGTAAGTTACTTGCATATTGCAGTATAATACCGAAGGGGAACATTAATGTTAGAATTATTAAAAAATTACATTTGCATTCATCATAGCGAAGTGCATAATGGTAAGCAATGGCATTTCATTAAAGTTCAAAAAAACTCCTTAAAAAGGAATCATTCCATTTTTAAGGAGTTTTTTGTCGTTTTATGAATGTGCTTCTAATAAGCTATCCTTTTGTTGACGTTGTGCAACAATGGTTGGCAGCATCATACCAGCAATCACCAGTACAATCCCGATAATTTGTACAGCAGTTAAAGGTTCATGCAAAACAATAACGGAAACAGTAACAGCCACTGGTAATTCAATGGCACTTAAAATAGAAGCAAGCGCACCACCGATTTTAGGGATAGCAATTGAAAATAGATAAATCGGTAAAATGATACCGAAAAGACCTAGTGCTAGTCCGTATTTCCACAGGCCTTGCATGTATAGTTTACCGTTCCAAATAACCTCGGGGCTTAGGAAAATACTGATCAAAATAAGGGCTACAGAGGAAACGATTAATACCCTTGATGTGGTAGTCACGCCCTCGACGGGTCGAGAATTAAATTGAATAAAACATGCAAAAGTAACGGCTGCTGTAAAACCGAATAGCCATCCTTGAATAGGAATGTCACTTAAATCTACATTTAATACACCTGCAGCTAGAATCGTTCCTATAAATAAGATAACGATTGAAATTACTTCAGGTCTACTTGGTAATCTTTTATGGAGGGCACAATCAATCAGTAGACCAATCCATGTAAATTGGAATAACATGACTACTGCAAGAGAAGCAGGAAGATACTTTAAAGATTCTCCGTACACGATACCTGTTGTCCCTGTAAAAATTCCCGCGCATATTAAAATAAGTAAGCCCTTCTTGGACGGTCTTGGTAATTTTCTGTCAGTAAAAATAAAGATGGATATTACGAGTAAAAAGCCAATAATATATTGGCTTGATACAGCCTCCGCTGATGTAAAGCCATGCTGCATAGCTACTTTGACAATAGTTGACAAGATCCCGTAACTACTAGATGCAATAACAATCAAAAGAGGGTAAATCAAATTGTTTTTCATATATTAGTTATTCACTTCCTAAAACTGTTTAACCATATGGTGAAAAGGCTCATCAATAATTGACCAAGGCTCCGTAATAACAAAGCCTAGTCGTTCATAAAGACGGCGAGCTTCTTCTTTTTGGGTTTCAACATTTAATGATAATTTTGTATAGCCACGCTGCTTTGTCAGCTCTTCAGCAAATTGTAATAGCAATGTTCCGATTCCTTTACCACGTGCAGCTGGTGCAACACAAACTGTATCAATGTAAGCCTCATCTTCATGGGCTTCTTGGTCAATAACAATGGATGGCGCATTTTTTGCTTCAAGCCATTTAACAAGGTTAGCGTCCATGTGAACGGCTTGTTCGCCGTGATAATAAACGAGAATCCCCAAAATCTGTTCATTTTCAGTAGCAACAAAAGTATTTAAATAAGAATGTCGATTGTCTTCTTGGTGAAAAAGAACAGTCAGCTCTCGTATAACAGCCTCCGTTGATTGCTCACCAGTTAAGCGATTAGCAATATCGCCAATGGCGTCGATAATTAAAGGCACAACGGCATGGGCATCTTGTGGTTGCGCTTGTCGAATTGTAATACTCATTTGATAATCCCTACCTTTCTATAGGCAAGTATAACAAAGATAGGGGATGACTCAAGTTATCCATCCTCTCATAAAGAAATGCCAAAAGTAAAAACCTTTATAGAATGACAATTTTCGTGTTAATCTATAATGACTAGACTTTCAGGAGGACTATCATGACAAAGCAAGAGAAGGATTTTATATTAGTCTATGGAGATGCTTTTATTGACTATATTGCTGATGATGTAACAAACACATCATTTACTAAATATATGGGTGGCGCAACGGTCAATGTTGCAGCGGGTATTAGCCGCATTGGTGCGCCTTCCGCATTAATTACAATTACGGGGGATGACGAGGGCTCGCAATTTGTGCGAGATGGGCTTGCCCAAGAGGGTGTGAAACTGGATTATGCCGTATTTGATCCAGCAAAACGAGTAAGTGGTGTATATGTGCATCTAACAGAAGCATGTGAGCGAATTTTTAAGGATTATGTTGATGAAACACCTGATTTACAAGTTGAACCATCACAGCTAAATGAAGCAGCTTTTAAGCATGCCTCTGCTTTAACGGTGTGTTCAGGCACAATGTTCCATCCAACAGCTCTTGCTACAACACGAGCTGCAGTAGAAATGGCTAAGGACAAGGGTGCGATTATTGCAATGGATGCAAATATTCGTCCTTTACGTTGGAGCAGTGAAGAAATTTGTCGAGATACGATTACATCATTTTTTGAGGATGTCGATATTTTAAAGGTGACGGATGATGAGCTATTCTTCCTGACAGAGACAAGTAGCTTAGAAGAAGGTATCGAGCAATTAAATAGCTATTTAGTGCCTATTATTTTAATTACCGTAGGAGAAAACGGGACTTATGCAGTCCTTAATGGTGAAGTTATACATGTACCGACTGAGAAAGTAGTGCCTGTGGATACAACAGGTGCGGGAGATGCATTTATGGCAGGTGTCCTACGTGATGTCCATTACAATGGTTTACCTACAACAAAAGAAGAACTAGTGCGTTGTACAAGCTTTGGCAACAAATTAGGAGCGTTTGCCGCAACAAAAGCAGGTGCTTTAACGGCTCTACCATATTATGAGGATATTAAGCATTTACTAAAATAAACATGTGAGGCGTGGAGAATATGGGGAAAGACTACGATGTTTTAGTAAAGGATCAACTGTTCTTTGGCGGTGCAAAAGATGCAGAGGCTGCATTTACACAAGAATCCGTTGATGTTGTGATAGATGTTCGTGTTCAAGGGCTATCCCCTCAAGACCAGGAGACAGTTCCTTATTCTTATAAACATATGCCTATAGCAGATGAAGATAGTGAGGTAGCATCATCCATTCAACAAGTCGCGCAAGAAGTTGCTATAGCCTTTGAGACAGGGCAAAAAGTATATGTTCACTGTGGAAGTGGTGGTGGACGTGCAGGTGTTGCAGCTACTGCTATATTAATGGAGTTGGGAATGGCTGATTCATTAGAAGCAGCACAGGCAGCTGTCAAAAAAGCTCGTCCATTGGTGACGATACGCCCTAAAATGGAAGACGCGCTGCAAAAACTTTATAAATAATTGAGAAGATGTACTAATTAAGGTACATCTTTTTTATGATGTAAGAGATACTTTGTTCTATACATATTAGAACAAAGTTGTTATAGTTAATGTATAACAAATAATGAGGTGATCTGTATGATGGAGGAATTAGCAAAAGTTCCATGGGCAGTAATAGCACCGCTCATCATCGTTCAAATTATTTTGATGATTGTAGCACTTATTGATTTACGAAAAATTCATGCAACAAACGGCCCTAAAATTCTTTGGGTGTTTATTATTCTTTTTGCTAATCTATTTGGATCAATTGCGTACTTTATAGTGGGGAGAAAGCAGTCATGACAACTTTACTTCAAGTTATAGGTTTGACCAAGCAATTTGCAGAGCACAAAGTTGTAGATGCTATTCATTTTAACTTAGAGGAAAAAACTTCTACGGCTTTAATTGGTCCAAATGGAGCTGGCAAGACAACCACTTTATCTATGTTAACGGGGCTTTTAAGACCGACTGCTGGAAATGTAAAGATGCTAGGTAATGATTTACGTTCGAATATAGGTTTTTTACCCCAATATCCACAATTTCATCCTTGGTTAACTGCGTTAGAGTTTACAGAAATGGCTGCAAAATTGAATGGTGTAGCAGCCAAAAAGGCTAAATTAGAAGCACAAAAAACCTTAGAATTTGTAGGGTTAGGGGACGTCCAACATAAAAAAATAGCCTCTTTTTCAGGTGGAATGAAGCAGCGACTAGGTATTTCCCAAGCAATAGTGCATAAGCCTAAATTACTGCTATTAGACGAACCTGTTTCAGCATTAGATCCAGTTGGCCGTAGAGAAGTACTTGATTTATTAAAAGGACTACAGCAAGAGACGACTATTTTATACTCAACGCATATTTTAAATGATGCTGAAGAAATGACAGATCAACTATTATTCTTGCAAAATGGAAAACTAGTAGAGCAGGGAACATTACGTGAAGTACGGCAACGTTTTGATGAGCAAAATTATGTCATTGAATTTGGCAGTGAAGAAGAGGCTAAGCTTTTTGCAAATTCCTCTAATCATGTAATAGGTTGTAATGTGTATATTGAGATCGTGAATGAAGAGCCGACGATGAAAATGTTGTTTCAACGGTTAAGTGAATGTCCTTATACAATTAGAAAGGTAGAGCGACAGACAGCATCTTTGGAAGAAATTTTCATGAAGGTGGCGAAAAAGGCATGAGAGGATTCAATGTACTTCTGCAAAAGGAATTTAGAGAAGCATGGCGGAGTTGGAAGTTTCTATGGATTCCTCTAGTGTTTGCTCTGCTTGGAATGAGTGATCCACTAACAAACTATTATATGATGGATATTTTAAATGCTGTTGGAAATGTTCCAGAGGGCTTTGAAATGTTGATGCCAGAATTAATGCCACTGGATTTAATTCAAGCTTCTATCGGGCAATTTCAAACAATTGGCTTATTGGTGATGATGGCTTCGTTTGTAGGAGCTATTAGTAAGGAACGTGCTAATGGTATGGCAACATTACTATATGCTAGGCCTATATCATTTGGCGCATATTTTTTGAGTAAATTTGTTGTTATGAGCACCATTTGTTTTGTTAGTATTTTAGCTGGGTTTGGTGCAAGTGTCTATTATACAACTATTCTATATGGAACGTTGGACGTGGGTGCACTGTTAGTAAGCTTTTCTACGTACTATATTTGGTTGCTATTTGTGATAGCTGTTACGTTAATGATGAGTGCCAGCTTTAAAACAGTTATTGCTACAACATGTGCATTTACAGTGATCTTTGTTGGGCAAATTATCGATATGATTATAGGAATCTTTTGGACAATATCTCCGTGGAAACTAGCAAGCTACGGAATTGCAAAATTTCGAGGAACAATAGAGATGTCAGATTACTGGTGGAGCTTAGTCATTACGCTAGCATTGACAATTATCTGCATCGGCATTGGTATCGTGATGATGAAAAGAAATGCGTCTATGACAAAAATCTGAAGAGAAAACGGTAAAAATCCATTTTTACCGTTTTTTATTTTAAATCATCCTACCATTTATAAGCAAAATCAATCCTACAAAGAACATAATCCAAGAAAGGGTCGAGCTTGTTCTTTGATCAAAAAGCGTTTGAATTTTTCTTAAAGGTTTATTCATAAATCGGCGGAATAATAGATGAAAGCATAGTAGGATGATCCCTGGTGCAATCATTACTAAATTGTATCCTGCCAATAAAGGTAACCATTCATAAAACACTATTTGATTACTCGTTAAAATACCTATTGCCGCGAAATAAGGAAGAGCGGTTGCAACTTCTAAAATAGAAGTTGTGAAACCTAAAGCTACCATAGAGCTCACATGTAAAGATTTTGGTTTAGGGGATCCATTTGCCTTTCTTTTTGGAACTAACCAACTGCCAATAAATAAAATTCCCCCTACTATGGTCATGATTAATCGAGCTGAGTAACTATCTAGCAAATTAGAAATAGGGTTGAATATGACACCTAGACCTAATATTAAAAAAATCCCAGTACTAAAGTAAAACAACCCAACAGTCATTAAATAGGTTAATAAAAGGCGGATCTGCTGTTTTTTAGCCACAAGCAATACATAGACGGATACGCCAATTATAGAAGGACTAAACATGTCTAACAAAGCTAAGGTACCAATCAGTAGCAACATTTCTATGTTCATGATTGTGATTTTCCTAACGCCTGTTTTTTTGTTTCATAAACATGAAAAGCCTGCTCTATAAAATGTAGAAATTCTTCCTCTAAAGGATATAATCCAATTTGTTCAGATTTATAAGTAGATTTTCTTATGGTCCACATCTTCTCTAAAAATTCATCATTTCCGTTATATTCTACCTCGGCTTTTTCCATCATTCGTTTAATAATAAACTGAACGGAATCGGCTTCAGGACTTTCCTTATGAAGCTGCTTTAATTGACCTAATAAACCAATCCACTCTAAAGAATTAGGATCATTTTTATTTAAATTGGGTAATTTTCTAAGTAGTTCCATTTCTGTAGCTGCAAAAATCTGCTGGCGGAAGGCTTGCTTATTATCTCGTTCTTGATTTGAAAGCTTAATGTACTTTTGGATAAGGGACTCTGTCAACCCACCTTCGATAGACGAAGCATTCTTTAATCCAAGAATAGTGTTCTTCATTTGCTGTAGTTTCTTTTGCTCTTCTGCTACAAAAGCTAACTGATGGTCTAAACTTGCTTCCCAGTTCCATGAATTATTGATAAGTGTCTGAATTTCTTTCAACTTGAAGCCCAATGCCTTTAAAAATACAATCTGTTGTAACGTTTTGAGCTCGTTCTCTCCGTAAATCCTATGTCCCCCCTCAGTCTTTGCTATAGGAAGTAACAAGCCGATCTCCTCATAGTAACGTAACGTTCGAACAGAAATGCCAGTTTGTTTTGATACATTGTGAATCGTAAGCAAGGTAATCACTCCTCCTCTCTGTTAATGACATTATATAAAATGACGTAACGTCACTTTCAAGAGGGATTGTAAAACTCCTTTCTTGGAATCTCTATAACTTAGGAATATAATGGGTGTGTAACTCGAAATTTGTCAAATAACTCGGAAAATATATAGACTACTATAGAAAGAAGGGACATGAAAAGTGGGAACTGAAAATTCCGATCGTTTCCTGACAGCGTTTAATCGAATAGATCATAGACTGAGAGATATTGTAGGTGCGAAGGATTTTATGCCTTTTTATCGGCTGATTGATCAAGCAAAGAAAAAGGATGTCTTGGTGAAGAAATATGAAGATGATCTCCGCTCATATGCAGACTTACGAAATGCGATTGTGCATCATCGTACATCATTACATTATGTGATTGCAGAGCCACATACTGATGTTGTAGAACGAATTGAATACATAGATGCTACCCTTGCTAAGCCAACGCTTGTGGGGCAAATGTTCCGTAAAAGAGTATTGATTTTTCAAGAAAACGATTCTTTAAAACATGTTTTAAAAGTGATACGTCAGCGCAAATATACACAATTTCCTGTTTATTATAATAAGCAGTTTAAGGGGCTAATCACAACAGTAGGAATCACAAATTGGCTTGCGTCAAAGATGGGTGGTGATCATTTACCGAAAAGAATACCAACACTGCATGATATCTTATTGCATGAGAAAAATAGAGTGAATTACAAATTTGTCAGTAGAACGATATCCATCTATGAGGCTGAGGAAATATTTAAACAAGGAGTCGAAAGAGGGAGACGCTTTGAGGCATTATTAATAACGGAGCATGGTCAACCACATCAAAGATTACTCGGTATTATTACGCCCTTAGATATTGTCAAAATTGATTAACAAAAAAACGAGACTAGACAAGCATTAAGGGCTTGAATGTCTCGCTTTATCTTTTAAGCTGATGTACAAGGAACCATTTGTTTGGACTTGAGCAAAATAAACTTCTTCTACAGAATGCACATTTTGCTTTTTCAATTTCTTTATTACCCAGTCTTCTGTCAGCTCAAGTTCAACAATATTCTCGGTAATAAGTTGACCATCAGAAATAACTTCAGTAGGAAGGTAGGTAGGTGGTGATACATCGGCTTTAACATCCTGCTTTGTAGCCACTTGTTCAGAGGTTTTTTGTAGCACACTGAGCTTTCCATTTGTTTCTAGTAAAGCATACTCAACATCCTGTACGGAGAAAATGGCTTGTTCACGTAACATCATTGTAAGCTCATCTAGATGAAGACGGTTTTTTTGTAGTGCTGATTCTAATATAAGACCCTTTTGAATAACAATTGTTGGTTTATCATCAATGAGAACGCGAGCTTTTTTAGATTTAATCGTAATAACGGTCATCAAATACGTTAAAGCACTCCACCAAACGAGGGAAATCATACCATCTAAAAATGGTGTTTCTTCCTGAGAGGCAATCTCTGAAGCAATCGACCCAAATGTAATACCTGTAATGTAATGGAAAAATGTTAACTGGCCTAATTGTTTTTTTCCAAGTATACGTGCCAGAATTAGTAAGGCAAAAAACGAAAGTGTTGTTCGTAGAATCATTTCCCAAAAGTGAGCATGAATAAAACTTTCCATGCATATATCAACTCCTTTTACAGCTGTCGAACTATAGCTTGTGCAAAAAGGTCGATAGTATGCGACAATCATGTTTAAACAAAATAAGAGTGAGGTGGCAACATGAATAAACATTTAAATGTAACCAATCCAATCTATCCAATAATGATTGCAATCGGTGTTGCTCACCTAATTAATGATACGATGCAAGCTGTTATCCCAGCGATGTTTCCGATATTTAAGAGTGAATTAGGATTGACCTTTACACAAATTGGAATGATTTCTTTTGTATTAAATATATTTGCTTCTGCATTGCAGCCTGCGGTAGGCTTTATCAGTGATAAAAAACCAATGCCTTATGCTTTACCTATCGGTATGATTAGTTCATTTATAGGGATTGCTATTATAGCGTTCACAACGCAGTATTGGATTATTATTATTGCGGTATTATTTATAGGCTTCGGGTCAGCTATTTTTCACCCTGAGGGATCGAGAGTTTCCTTTATGGCAGCTGGATCTAAACGAGGACTTGCGCAGTCTATTTATCAAGTGGGGGGAAATTCAGGGCAAGCACTAGCACCATTAATTAGTGCTTACATCTTTGATATTTTAGGGCAACGTGGGGCTGCGATCATATTAGTAATTGCAACGTTTGGTATTATTTTATTAAGTAAAATTGCTACATGGTATAAAAAACAATTGGAGCAGGAGCGTGCAACTAAGAAAAAGCGTGTACTCGTCTCAACATTGCCTCCATTAACAAAGAAACAAGTAGGAATCGCATTAACATTATTATTTACAATTATTTTTGCACGATCATTTTATACAACAAATATAACAAGTTTTTATGTATTTTATCTAATGGATCACTATGAGGTCAGCCTTCGACTAGGGCAAATATTAATATTCACCTTCATGGCATTTGGTGTAGTAGGTACCTTTTTTGGAGGTTCTTTATCAGACCGTATTGGTAGGAAAAATGTCATTATCCTTTCTGTAGTTGGCCCTATGCCATTTTGTTTAGCACTGCCATATGTACCATTATGGGCGGCTATGATATTTTTAGTTATTATTGGTACGTTGATTATGATTAGCTTCTCCGTAACGGTGGTCTATGCGCAAGAGTTAGTCCCAACAAAAATTGGCACCATGGCAGGTTTAACAACAGGATTTGCTTTTGGAATGGGCGCAATAGGGGCAATGGTTATCGGCGTTTTAATGGATCATAAAGGCATTGATTTTACAATGATTGTTGTTTCATTATTACCTTTATTATTACTAGTTGCCTTCTTCTTACCGAAAGATAAACCAGCTTCAGCTGCTGTCTAATAAAAAAAACGCGTATCTACGCGTTTTTTTATTGTCTTAATGGAGCTAAAAATTCTGCTGGCAATTTTTCCTGATCAATTACATAGCCCTCTGAAATATGAACTTCATGCATTTTATCGTTGTAAGTAAATTTAAAGATGCCATTGTCAAAATCTGTGCCAATTTCTTTGAAGAATATACCTTCAATTGATACATACTTAGGACATGTAAATGCTACTTTAAAGTTCTCCTGTTCTTTAATTAAGTAAGCACGTACTCCTTTTTCATATGTTTCATTTGCATCATCATCGGTTGGGCGTTGAACAGCTACGATATGAAAATCAACAAAAGGAACTTCCTTTAACAGTACGTTTAAGAACGAACCTTTAGTGATTTCCTCCCAACGGCTTTGTGCGCTTTGCCCTACGATAATTTGTGAAATACTATAATTCTTCGCGACCTCTGCAATAACCTTTTGTATGGGGCGTTTTTCATTATCTTGCAAAATAAATTTTTCAACCTCAAGTTCATCTGATAACTTTTTCCATTGCTCTATATAACTAGATTTCTCTGCGTCAAATGCATCAAGGGGTTGCGAATCGACTGAAAGAATATAGAGTGGGCAATCAAGCATTGTGGCCATCTTATGACCACGACGAATCAAACGTTCGCCATTTAAGCCGTAATAAACACAAACTAATATACTTTCATCTAAACGCCCTTTTACATGCTTCATAAAAAATGTACACCTCTTATCTGTTGGTATTTTGTTAATTTCACTGTTGATTTTGAAAAAATTATCCTAAAACAGCTAAAATCGATGCTGTTACAGTGCATTATGCTCATTTATATTGTATACTTAAAAATGTATAAAAGTTAACGAAAATGTATTGGAAAACCCTTGAAGGATTAAGCTTAAATCGATAATTAGAGATTATTTAATTTATGCATTCTGTGCATCTATGCTAATTTGCTTTCATATGCCACACTATTATGCAGTGAGTTAAATAGATAGTCAAGTGTCTTCATTATGCTGATATTAACTGAGTTGTAACTGTATAAATTATCTGATTTTCCACAAGTTATTTAGGCTTGCATCGGGTTAGAAGTGACTAAATAACTAAAATAACCGTTTTTATAAACAATTAGGCACTTTAATACCCCACCACATTCCATTAAAAAATTTCAAGAATACATCTAATATGTTCCTTAGCTTGAACAAATTTCTAAAGTCTTAGCACTTTACATGCCCATCACCACAAAAATTTGCTAGATGATTTAGATAGTAGGAGGTTTTCATTTGGTCACAGTTCTCATTGCGATACTTTTGCCATTTGTTTGTGCTGCTCTAATTCCATTGCTTTACAGGCGACTAAGGCGTGTCACACATCTTGGCTGGTTTGTTTTATCTGTTCCATTCATCTTGTTTCTTTTACTCGCTCGCTATATTCCTCAATTAGCCGAGGGTAAAACCTTTATTCATACATATGAGTGGATTCCCTCTTTTAATATAAATTTCACAACTTACCTAGATGGACTCAGTATGATTTTTGGTCTGCTGATTACAGGTGTAGGTAGTTTAGTCATTTTATATTCTATTTTTTATTTATCAACGAAAGAATCTCTTCATCATTTTTACTGCTATTTATTACTATTCATGGGCGCTATGCTTGGCGTTGTTTTTTCAGATAACCTAATGGTATTATACACATTTTGGGAATTAACAAGTGTGTCATCATTCCTATTAATCGCATTTTGGCATCATAGAAAGGCTTCACGGGCAGGTGCTAAAAAAGCGATGATGATTACCGTCTTTGGCGGACTCTCAATGCTTGCGGGTTTCTTAATGCTCTATGTAGCTTCTCATACATTTAGTATTCGTGAAATTGTAGCTAATGTAGAGGTTATACGAGATCATACCTTATTTACGCCAGCGCTTATTCTAATTTTACTAGGGGCTTTTACAAAATCTGCACAATTTCCATTCCACATTTGGTTGCCTGATGCTATGGAGGCCCCAACACCTGTTAGTGCTTACTTACATTCCGCAACAATGGTGAAGGCAGGCATTTATTTAGTTGCTCGTTTTTCACCGGTTTTTGGAGGAGAGGCAGTATGGTTCTGGCTAGTTAGTGTTATCGGCCTAGTTACATTATTCTGGGGCTCCTTTAATGCTGTCCGTCAGACGGATTTAAAAGCATTATTAGCCTTTTCAACAGTGAGTCAGCTTGGTTTAATTATGAGTCTCTTTGGTCTTGGGTCTGTTGGTCATTATTATGGCTATGAGGAAAACTCAATTCTTTACACCCAAGCAAGCTTTGCAGCGCTATTTCACCTTGTGAATCATTCGACCTTTAAAGGAGCTTTATTCATGATGGTTGGAATTGTCGATCATGAAGTAGGTACTCGTGATATTCGTCGTTTAGGTGGCTTAATGTCTTTCATGCCTATCACTTTTACAATTGCTGTGATTGGTAGCTTCTCAATGGCAGGACTGCCACCATTTAATGGCTTTTTAAGTAAGGAAATGTTTTTTGCAGCAGTATTGGCTATTCGTGATGTAGAAGCATTCTCTATTGCTGATATAGGGCTGTTTTTCCCTATAGTAGCATGGGTGGCAAGTATCTTTACCTTTGTCTATAGTTTGATTTTAATTAGTCGTACATTTTTGGGTAAACTACAGCCAGAGAAGATTGATAAAAAACCACACGAAGCTCCTCTTGGCATGTTAATATCGCCAATTATTTTATGCTTGTTGGTAGTTGGTATCTTTTTCTTCCCTAATATATTAGGTCATTATATTTTAGAGCCTGCTATGGCTAGTATTTATCCAACATTCCCAACTACAAGTGAGTTAACACCACATATTCATGCATGGCATGGCATCAATGCAGAGTTATTGATGACAGTAGGTGTCATTATTATTGGAATTATCTTATTTAAAACATTAAAAAGCTGGAAGCCACTTTATCGTCTATTTTCACAAAAGTATACGTTTAATACGTATTACAATCGAATGATAGAGATGAGTGAAAATGGCTCACAGAAGCTTACCAATAAATATATGACAGGTAATTTAACACATTATTTTGTCTATATATATGTATTTTTTGTTGCACTTATCGCTGGTTATTTTGTTTGGTCAGATGCCATGACCTTTAATTTTGACAAAGATTCCGCTATAGAATCCTACGAGTTAATCCTTGTGTTTGTCATGATTTTTGCTGCTGTTTGGATGATTTTCGCAAAGGGTCGGGTGACAGCCATGTTGCTAAATGGTGTACTAGGCTATTCTATTGCTTTCTTCTTTGTTATTTTCCGTGCACCAGACCTAGCTTTAACACAATTAGTTGTTGAATCGGTCACAACAGCTTTATTCCTTTTATGTTTTAAATATTTGCCAGATTTAATGCCAGAGCTACCACGTAAAAGGGTTCAATGGTCAAAAGCATTGATTTCTATTTTTGTTGGTGCAACTGTAACTATTGTTGGTTTAGCCGTCGTACACTATGATCGCTTTGAACCAGTGGCTACTTACTTCAATGATGCCTATGAATTGGCTGGCGGTTCCAACATCGTTAATACAATACTAGGGGATTTCCGTGCTTTTGATACGATGCTAGAGGTTGTTGTTCTTCTAATTGCTGGCTTAGGGGTCTATGCTCTGACAAAGCTTAAGCCTCGAAAGGAGGAAGCAGATCATGAAAATTAATGATGTGATTTTAAGAACCGTCACCAAAGCCGTTGTGTTCATTATTTTAACACTCGGCGTGTATTTATTCTTTGCTGGGCATCATGCTCCTGGAGGTGGCTTTATAGGTGGTCTGGTGTTAGCCTCAGGCATTGTTTTGTTATATCTAGCCTATGATATTGAAACTGTTCATAAAGGGATGCCTTTCGACTTCAAAAAAGTTGCAGCTCTTGGTGTATTGCTTGCAACTGGAACAGCAATAGGTTCGTTGTTTTTTGATGTCCCATTTTTAACACAAGCACATACGTATATAGATGTTCCTATCTTTGGGAAAATGGGCTTTTCAACTGTCACTATTTTTGAAGCAGGTGTGGCTTTAACAGTGGTGGGGGTTGTTGTAACAATTATTTTAAGTATAAGTGAGGATGAGTAGCCAATGGAGTCTTTAATACTTGTTTTAGTAGGTATATTAGTAGCTGTTGCGACGTACTTAATCCTCTCGAAGCAGTTATTGCGTGTTATTTTAGGCACCGCTGTTTTATCTCATGCTGCCCACTTACTGATTTTGACTATGGGAGGTTTAAAAAAAGGGGATGTCCCGTTATTAGGAGAATCAGAGGGACCATATACAGATGCATTACCTCAAGCATTAATATTAACAGCGATTGTGATTAGCTTTGCTGTCACTGCTTTTGTTCTCGTTTTAGGGTATCGCGCGTACAAAACAAATGGTTCAGGGAATTTTGATGAATTGAGAGGTACGCCTGATGAGTAATATGATTGTTTTACCATTAATTGTACCAGTAATTACTGCTATTTTACTGGTGTTTTTAAAAGAGCATGTGACGCTACAACGTATCATCAGCTTATTGACATTGAGCTTTATTATTATCATTAGCGTCATTTTATTAGTAGAGATTCAAGAACAGGGTGTGATGCGCATTGATTTTAGTGGATGGGCACCACCATTTGGAATCTCATTTGTAGCCGATTCATTTGCGACACTATTAGTGTTAGTTGCAAATATTGTAGCCCTCATTTGTATGCTATATGCAATTTTTACAATGGAGCTAAGATATGAAAAAATGTATTTTTATCCATTTACCTTGCTGATGATAGCAGGTGTCAATGGCTCATTTTTGACGGGCGATATTTTTAACTTATTTGTGTGTTTTGAAGTAATGTTGCTCGCTTCCTATGCATTGATTAGCTTAGGTGGCGAAAAAATTCAGCTACGTGAAGCATTGAAATATGTGCTCATCAACATTGTTGCCTCTTGGATTTTCTTAGTGGCACTAGCTTTTCTGTATGGAACGGTAGGCACATTAAATATGGCACATATTTCAGTTCGTGTAATGGAGGCAGGAGCTAATCCTCTTATTACAACAGTAGCGCTTATTTTCTTAATCGTCTTTAGCTTGAAGGCTGGACTTTTATTATTCTTCTGGTTGCCAGGATCTTATAGTGTACCACCAACTGCCATTGCTGCTTTATTTGCTGCTTTATTAACAAAGGTAGGGATGTATGCACTTGTACGTTCCTTTACATTGCTGTTCCCTAACAATCCTGAAGTCACACACACAGCTCTTGGCATCATGGCTGGACTCACAATTATAGCAGGCTGTATCGGTGCACTTTCAGGTCGTGATGTTAGAACAATAGCCTCTTACAATGTACTAATTGGCGTTGGTTTTATAATAATTGGGCTAGCTGTAGGCACAGAGTCAGCCTTACAAGGTGTTATCTACTATTTAATGCACGATATGATAGCTAAGGCTATGTTGTTCTTAGCTGTTGGCATGATGATATATCTCACTGGGGAAACAGTAATTGATAAGATGAGTGGACTTATTCGTAACTACCCCTTTTTTGGATGGTTGTTCTTTATAGCAATGTGTTCACTAGCTGGTATACCCCCACTGAGTGGTTTTTTAGGAAAGGTTTTAATTGGACAAGGTGCGATAGAAGGTGGCCATTTCGTTCTATTAGGTCTAGGGTTTTTCTCTAGTTTAATTGTTTTATATTCATTGTTAAGGATATTTCTTTCTTCCTTTTTCGGCGAAACCATTATTAGCTTAGAGGATGAAAAACCTTTACCTAAACGTATATTGTTGCCATTAACATTACTAGCTGTTTGCACATTTGGGTTAGGTATTGGGGCAGAAAAACTGGCACCATTTGTCACAGATGCAGCTGAAACACTTTATACACCATCTATCTATATCGATGCAGTTTTAGATGGCGAACAATGGCAAGGTGAGGTGAATAAATAATGGCGATGCAGTTTATTTTAAATTTATTTATCGCAACACTTTGGTTACTTCTACAGGATGAAGTGACACCACAATTTTCAACATTTTTAATGGGTTTTGTTGTAGGTATGGGTATTCTATATGCGATGCATCGCTTTTATGGTACTCAATTTTACATGAGGAGAGTCTTTTCCATTATCAAGTTATTATGGCTGTTTAACTGGGAGCTATTTTTATCAAGCTATAGTGTATTAAGACAAATCACTACACCTAAGCTAAATATTACACCGGGTATTTTCACATATAAAACTGTATTAGAGGGTGATTGGGAGATTACAGCTCTTGCCTTACTGTTAACGTTAACACCTGGCTCTGTCGTCATGGAGGTATCGGAAGAGGGAGATGTCTTTTATATTCATGCTATGGACATCGAACAGTCAAAGGATGCTGTTATACGATCAATTGGAAAATTCGAACAAGCAATAATGGAGGTGACACGCTAATGATTAACAATATATTACTTCTTGCACTTGCTTTCTTCAGTATTTCCATTGCGCTGTCGTTATATCGTGTTATCCGTGGTCCGTCAATGCCTGATCGAGCGATAGCTCTCGATACAATTGGTGTTAATTTATTATCGGCTATTGCGATTGTCTCTATTATATTGAAGACTAAAGCATATTTAGAAGCTATTCTTATTTTGGGGATTTTAGCGTTTATCGGAACGATTGCATTTACAAAATATATAGAAAGAGGTGTGATTGTTGAACGTAAATCAAATGATTGAATGGGCAGCAGTTATCCTTATTCTTATAGGTTCCATTGTGAGTGTTATTAGCGCATTTGGGATGATTCGCCTACCAGATGTCTATACACGATCACATGCTGCTACGAAAAGCTCTACATTATCGGTTTTAACCTGTTTGTTAGGAGCGTTTATCTATTTCTGGGTGCATGACGGTTTTGTTAGTGTACGGCTCATTTTAGGTATTCTTTTCGTCTTTGTGACAGCACCCGTTGCAGGGCATTTAATTTGTCGTGCTGCCTATCGTTCTCGCGTTCCATTAGCAAAGGACTCTGGTGAAGATGAATTAAAGTCAAAATTGTTCCCTGAAGAACATACGATAAAATAGAAGGAGGACTGTTTGCCCTAAAGCAAACAGTCTTTTTAGTGCAAAATAATGAAAATAGTAGAACTGCAAAATTGATGAATAGATTCTTCAAAGAGAGTGGCGAAATCCCTGCACAAAAGATGAGAGAGCACTGGCTTAAGATAGCAAACATTGGACATTTCTTAACATTCAAGTGGATTCTAAATAAGTGAAAGGGAAGTTGATTGGTTAAATCAACTTCCCTTTCAAATTATTCTTGAAAAACTAATTGATACCCAGAGCCTCTTACCATAACGATTTTAGCTGTATGACCTGGAATCGTTTCAAGTTTTTTTCTTAAATTGCTGATATGAACTCGTAAGGCTTGTGTTTGTCCAAAGCTATCCTCGTCCCAAATAAGTCGGTACAGCTCAGCAGCTGGAAAAGCTTGATTGCAATGCTGTGCTAAAAAGAATAAAATTTGGAATTCCTTTGTTGATAAAGTTAATACAGTATCACCAATTGAAACTTTTCCTGAGTGTATATGGAAGTGTAATGTATGAATAATTTTGATTCCTTCATTTACGGAAGTATGTTCAATTGGTTGCATCAACTTTTTATGTTGCCTTCGTTCAAGTAGCCGCTCAATTGTTTTTAAGAGTCGGTTGTGGTCAATGGGCTTTAAAATATAATCTATAGCCTGTACATTAAAGGCCTCTAAAGCATAATTTTCGTAAGCTGTAACAAAGACAATATCTATATAGCTTGAGACATCTTCTATTTTAGAAGCAAATTCAAGTCCAGTCATTTCAGTCATTTCAATGTCTAAAAACAATATATCAGGTTTTAGCATATCAATATTTACTAAACCATCTTTTGGATTCTGGAAGGTTCCAATAATCTCAATAGAGCCACTTGCCTTTAGCATGGATTCTAATAAACGAATGGCTAAAATTTCATCATCTATAATAACTGCTTTTAACAAGCTGCTCACATCCTCTATAAAGTAATTATTGGAAATCTTATTTCAACAGTCGTTCCTTTGTTTTCGTGGCTATCAAAATGGATAGTAGCGTTGTCGAATTTTTTTAATCTTTTGGAAATATTTAAAATACCAATGCCTTGACTAGCTGTTTTCTCACCATTTTGAATTTGCCTTAAAAGCTCTGAAGATATCCCAATGCCGTTGTCAATCAGTTGGAAAATCACCATATGCTCTTCCTGCCTTATAACTAATAGTAGCTCGCTAACCTCTTTCTGACTTTCAAACCATGAAGAAGGGCATTCTCTACTAAAGGCTGAAGCAGTAAAGGAGGAATAAGACATTGGATAGGCTCATCCATGCAAATATTAAATTCTAATTGCTCAGGATATCTAGTACGATGAATATTTACATATGCCTCAATAAGACTAAGCTCCTTTTCCAAAGGGACAAGACTGTTGGCATTTTCAAAGGCAAAACTGTTACGTAAAAATGTAGCAAAATCTGTAATCATTGCCCGTGATTTATCTAAGTCTAAATAGCTTAGGGACAGAATGGAATTTAAGACATTATAAATAAAATGCGGTTTTATTTGTGCTTGTAAAAACGCAGTTTCCATTTTCACAGCTGTTTCTGCAGACTCCTTCAATAAAAGAAGATTGCGAACCCTTGTCATTAGCTCGGTAGCATCTAAAGGTTTATGTAAAAAATCATTTGCTCCAGATTGAAAGGCTGCAATCATATCCTCTGGGCGAACCGCCGCAGTCAACATTAGAATAGGTAGCTCTGTAGACGTGTAATGTTGCCTAACCTGTTGACAAATCTCATAGCCAGAAATTGTGGGCATCATTATATCTAAAATTAATAAATCAATACTAGGTTGTTGTGTAAGGTACTCAAAAACATGGTGTCCATTATCAATTGCTATAATGGAATAGTTTTCTTGTGTCAATATATCTATTAGTACTTTTAAATTAACAGCATCGTCATCTACAATAAGAATTTTTTTCTTTCCTATTTTCTCAACAATATGTGGGAATGTTAGGAAAGGATGCTGGTATGTTTGGATTGGCATGGATGGTAATTCCTCATTTGTCGGCTGACCTTTTCGTAATTTGAATGAAAAGGTAGCGCCTTGTCCGACAATAGAATCAACAAATATTTTCCCACCCTGCCGCTCGACAAGCTCCTTTGTAATATGTAAACCTAATCCACTGCCACCAATTGAATAATTGAATTGTTGGAACGGGTTAAAAATGGTTTTTAAATTTTCTGGTGCTATCCCACACCCAGTATCCTTAACTTCAATCACAAGGAATGACTGTTTCTCATAACAAGTTATATCAATTTTTCCTTCATTTGTATACTTCACTGCGTTATGAATTAAATTATATAAAATTTGGCGAAGACGGTTTTCATCAGCTTGGACAAAGGTTCCCCGTTCTATATGATTATAAATTTTGACATTCTTGCTAATCGTGTAGGAAAGCACTTCTACAGTCATATGTGTAATGGCATATAAATCAACAGATGCCATCCGCAATGTTAATTCATTCTCCTTCAGCTTTGAAAAATCAAGTAAATCATTGACTAAATAGGATAGACGTTCTGCAATATTGAAAATAAGTGATACTTTTTCTTTTTGTTCGTCCGCTGAGATAGGTAAACTATTATCCTTCAGCATAGATTGTGAAATGCCTATAATGCCATGTAAGGGCGTTTGGAATTCATGAGATGTTTTAGCGAGAAACTCATCCTTTAATTTATCTACACGTATCAGTGCCTCCGTTAGCTTGCCTTTTTCTAAATAAGAATCTGCAAAACGATGAGAAATATATAGGGAAAGCATTGTCAGGCAAATAAATGGCAACAATGGTGGTAAAGCACTCAGTTCAAGATTAATATTTGTATTTAAAGTAGCAACGATAAAATAAAGCAAAATGGCTAGAGAGCTTAATGTTAAATACATTACTCCAGTAGCACGTTTGTAAATTGCTATAATTTGTACATAGAAGATATAAACAATATTTGCGAATACATACAATGAGTTGATATTCTGAAATAGTGAATTAATGGATGTTGGAAGTAATGCAACCAGCATTAGAAGGGTACCTATTGCGCAAAACACTTTCACAACTAAACGATTCATATGTTTTATTAGAGCACGGTAAAAATACAACAATATAAAAAGGCCTACAGCTATACTAGAGATCATTTGCATTTTCTGAAATGGAGCATAGGAAATATTTATAAAGTCTAGTAATAGCTTTTCGCCATGAGTAAGGGTGTAAACCCCACTTGCGAAACAAAATATAGAGAAGTAAAGCTGTTCTATACCAAATTTTGAATAAAGATATGAGCCAAAAAAGTAGATAAACATTGTTAAAAAACCTGCTAAGGTAATTAAATCGTAGAATATGGCACCCTCTCGAAGCTTTGCAATACTAGATTGATCCCCCAAAAAAATGGAGCTAATAATTCCTCCTCCTGGTGCATAATCAAAATTGGCTACATGAACAATCAATTCAAGTTCTTTTTTATCAGGCGAAAAATAAGCGGTATATGGGGTATTGTGGGGTATATAGCTGCTATCCTCAGCTGGCTCTCCACTATGTCCAACTCGCTTTCCGTTAATATACAATGCGTTCGACATTCGAATGTTACTCGTTTTAATTCCTAAAATATCTTCGGTATCATCGATTAAAACCTTGAGACGATAAGTCCCACTTTCAAATACAGGTATTTGTTGCCCATCAATTGTATATTTTGTCCAAGCTGAAGGGACATTAACAAGATAGCTTTGATAGGAATCAAAGGCTTCACCGTCCACTAAATGATTCGGGATAAATTCCCACTCCCCATCTAATTTGATAGGCGTATTATCGTGAAATGAATGATGACGTAAATCCATCACACCTTCAATCGCTTGCGGCCCATGCGACTTAGGTTGAGTTAAGAAAAAGGTAATGCCTGCTATCAGCACTGAGCCAATAATAATTGCGAACAATAACGATAATTTTTTCATCGTAAAAATCCCTTTCAAATGATTTATTTGGATTATACAAGATAACTTACGGCATTAATACAAAATTCCTACTAGCGATGAAATCTAAATATTGCGAGCTTAAAGGATGGCGATAATCTCTATCTCTGAACTGTTGAAATTAAGTTGTTTTTATGATGGAGGAATAAATAATGCTAAAACGGAAAATAGTAAAGTTACTTTGTAAAATGAATGAAAACAAAAATAAATTGACTTATCAGAAAATTATGCATATAATATTTAGCTAAAATTTTTTTAGTTTATCTTGATTATTATTTCAAAAGAGTATATCTTAATTAGCAGATAGATTTTTTATTCTTCAACATGAATAAATATCCAATCAACTATATTCGAGAAATGTATTCTCATACACAATAAATTATAAATAAAAGGAGTTACAATTTATGAAGAACAAGTTATTCATCATGATGCTGGTACTAGTAATAGGTGTACTTGCAGCATGTGGCACTAAAGACAATAATGCAAGCGATACAGGATCTACTACGGATACAGAGGGTAAGCAAGTATTAAAAGTTGGTACATCAGCTGACTATGCGCCATTTGAATATGTGGATGCAGCAAAAGGCGAAGAAATTATTGGATTTGATATTGATCTAATCAAATTAGTTGGAGAAAAAATAGGCGTTGATATGCAAGTGCAAGATATGGACTTTAACAGTTTAGTGCCAGCACTACAAGCAGGGAAAATTGATGTCGTTATTTCTGGTATGACACCGAATCCAGAGCGTGAAAAAGTGGTAGATTTCTCAGATAAATATAATGAAACAGAGCAAGTAATCCTTGTTAAAAAGGATAGCGGTATTAAAAAAGAAGCTGACTTAGCTGGTAAAAAAATAGGTGTACAAACTGCATCTATTCAGGAAAACTTAGGTAATGAAATTGCGAAAAAGGTTGATGTAACAGTAGAAGGACGTACGCGAATCCCTGAGATTGTGCAAGATATGATGTCTAAACGTTTAGACGCAGGTATTTTAGAGGGTGGCGTTGCGAAAGGCTATTTAAAAACGAATGATCAATTAGAGGCTTTCCCAGTGGAAGAACAGCCTGAAGATTTCAAAGCAATCGCTGTTCCAAAAGGAAGCGATTTAAAAGATAAAATTAATAAAGCTTTAAAAGAGCTAGCTGAAGAAGGCAAAATCAAAGAGTTAGAAGAAAAATGGTTAGAAAAAGTTGAATAATAATTGCGTGCGATAGCTCTACTTTTAGGCTATCGCTTGTGCTTTTCATTATTATCCTTTAAGCCTCTTCTAAATTTGTGTTTGGTACAAAAAACAAAGCTACATCATGATGAAAAAGAAAGGAGGGAGCGCTGTGAATTTAGATTTTACAGCTATCGTTCCCTCTATTCCTTATATTTTAAAAGGGATAGGTGTTACACTTCAAATTGCAATCGGTGCATCCATCATTGGTTTTATCGTAGGTATACTTTTAGCATTATGTAAAATTGGTAAAGTGAATTTTTTACGTTGGTTTGCTGATTTCTATACGTCGATTTTCCGCGGTACACCTCTTGTATTACAATTACTAATTATTTATTATGCAGTACCGCAATTACTAGATATACAAATTGAGCCTATTCCAACAGCTATTATTGCTTTTGGTTTAAACTCAGGTGCATATATTTCAGAGATTATCCGTGCTGGTATCAATGCAGTTGATAAAGGACAAATGGAAGCTGCACAAGCATTGGGGATTCCATATGCAAAAATGATGAAGGATATTATTATTCCGCAAGCAGTAAAAAATATTTTACCATCCTTAGTAAATGAATTTATTACATTAAATAAAGAAACAGCAGTTGTGACAGTAATCAGTGCATTAGATATTATGCGTCGTGCCTACATTGTAGGAGGTTCGACCTACCGTTATCTTGAGCCATTACTTTTTGCAGGGGTAATCTATTACATCATGACGCTTGTTTTAACGTTCCTTGGTAAACGAATCGAGAAAGGAATGAGAAAAAGTGATTAAAATTGAAGATTTACACAAATCTTATGGGCAGAATGAAGTATTAAAGGGTATATCAACTGAAGTTAAAGAAAAAGAAGTAATTGCTATTATTGGACCTTCAGGATCAGGTAAATCGACATTTCTTCGTTGCTTAAATTTATTAGAAACTCCGACAAGTGGGAAGGTAACGATTGCAGGGGATGTCCTGACAGATAAAGGGACAAATATAATGAAAATACGTGAAGAAGTAGGTATGGTATTTCAGCATTTTCATCTTTTCCCTCATAAAACTGTGCTTGAAAATTTAACATATGCGCCAATCAATGTGAAGGGTTTGGATAAGGCTACAGCTATCAACAAAGCAGAAGAGTTATTAAAGAAAGTAGGTCTGTTTGAGAAGCGTCTAGAATATCCAAATCGTTTATCGGGAGGACAAAAGCAACGTGTTGCTATTGCGCGAGCACTTGCCATGGACCCTAAAGTTATATTATTTGATGAGCCTACATCGGCACTCGACCCTGAAATGGTTAAAGAGGTATTGGCTGTTATGAAAAACCTCGCAGATTCTGGGATGACCATGTTGATTGTGACACATGAGATGGGCTTTGCTCGTGAGGTTGCTGATCGTATTCTTTTCCTTGATGGCGGCAAGCTCATTGAGGATGCTCCTCCAGAACAGTTTTTTTCAGCGCCATCAACACAGCGTGCAAAGGATTTTTTAGAGAAGGTTTTATAATAAAACAACAGGCATTTAGCTTCTCCGTTAGATGAGAGCTAAATGCCATTTTTATTGAAGAGACATATCAAATTGAGTCTGTAAGGTGTCTAATGTAAATAATTCCTCAATATGATAGGCTCCTGCTGGATGTTTATTGTTAAGAAACTCGTTAGCTATAAATGCTGCCACTTTCGCTGTTACAAGTGATTCATCGCGATCAAGAAAGTCTAATGTGAAGCTTACTTCTTTGTGATGTTTTGTCCCAATGGCTTCTATTTGTATGCCACACACATCAGAACCAATTTTAATTTTTTGAATAAGTGAAGCGAGCAAGATTTGTATACCGTTAAATTTTAATAGGCTAGCAATTCTACTCTTTTGTAAAAAGGATACAAATTTATTGAGTGGCTCAACATCAAAGCCTAATCTTGTGACGATAGGAGTAGAAGGGAAATGCTTTGTTAATGTATGCTGGTCAGAGAAATTAAATTGATACACACTTCGTTTCCCAATCTTTTTAAATTTCACGGTTCTCTTATTAGTAAAATTAGCAACCTTATGATTGTTGTAGCTACTAAAGGGTTTATTTAATTGTTGCAATATCCAAAGAATTGCCGCGGTGCCATGTGTATCGCCTGCCCCAAGTAAGATGGAAATATGCATCTTCTCGAGGGAGGATAATTGCCTTGCAGCATGCATGGCCATTAAGTTGGTCAATCCTGGAGCCATACCAACACTAAAAATGGCTGTAGAATGTTTTTGTACAGCTAGTGAGTGGAGTGCCTCTAACTTTTTAAGGAAGGTATAGCTTGCAGTAATATCGATATAGATAATCCCTTCATTTAAGCAGAGCTGTGCAAATGCAGTATCCTTTTGCTCTAGACACATAATGACCAGTGCTACATTTTCTAATTGCTCTGGATGCACTTTTTCTGACACATCCAATTGAAGAGGTCTTACTAAGTTTTTGTGCTCGACACAGAAATCCTTAGCCTTTTCTATATTTCTTCCGGCAATCCATATTCTGTTGGGATAGCTTTGCAACAATAATTTTGCAATTTTCCCTCCCACTTCACCATAGCCTCCGATGATTAAGATCTTCCCCTTTTTCATATAGTAGTTTCTCCCTTAATAGCAACTAAAGCGTCAATCATATGTGTTTTAAAATAGGGAAGGATTGTTGTAAAGCCAGCCTCTTTCAGTAAATTAATAAGCAATTCAAGATTAATCGGATGGGTTGTGACGCTAAAGGATTGCTCAAAGCGTTGCCAATGATCCTCACCTATTCCGTTATGAAGCATGGAGCCCCGCCAATAACAAAGCTCATGTTTGAACGTTTGTGAAGTTAAATCAGCATTTATCGATGAAATAAATAACACTCCATTTTCTTTTAAGCTATCCGCAATCTTTTGAAGCATTTTTCTCTTTTGATCAAGGCTTTCTATGAAATGCAAAACCAAATGACAACTAACTACATCGAAGACCTCATTTACTCTTAAGGATAGTAGATCCTTCTCAACCCACATAATAGTAGGTCGATGTGGTAGTGATCCAATTTGTTTAGCAGCCAGCTCCAGCATTACCTTTGAGGAATCGACTGCTGTGAAATGGGCAGAAGGAAATGATTTGCCTAAAGTGAGTAATTCCTGTCCACCTCCAGCACCTACCACTAAAAATTTATTTGCAGGAGTGAAATTCTGAAGTATATTGACCATCATGTCATAAATAAGATCATAGCCTATGATTTTTTGTCGAATGGACTGTTGATAATTGTTGACAGAAGGACTGTCCCAGCTATGTATAGATCTATTCATTAAAATACCTCCAAAGCAATTTATTTTTATACGTTAAAATTTCGAGAGCAATTCCTTCATCTTTAAGCAATCATTCTGATGAAAGGCTGATGATTGTTTAGTGAAGTCACCTAGTATCTGTGTAGGACTATTCCCTAAAAATATCTGGTGGACCACCTTAACTAGGTATGAAAATAGTTTGATGTGCTAGACCTCCTATAAGTTGTAATGGCACTCTTTTTGCATATAGATTAGCTCCCATATTAAGAGGAAGTACCATAAATTGTGCTTGGTTTTTTTGTATTTGAGCTAAAAGGGTATCTACTGTTTCCCAGGTAATAAGTTCAATATCCTCTTTTGTTCTGCCAACAGGATGCTTGGAAAAATAGCAGACGAGTTAGGGGCACTAATAGTAGCTTTAATCTGAATTCACACCACCCACAATTGCTTGAGATGATTTCTCTGAGCAGCCACTAATAACGGCAGTTGTTAGTAAGACAATAAAAAATAAAAAATAAAATTTCTTCAAAATAGTATTCCTCCTTGTTGAACTTCTGTACAATTCAATTAAGAATTATTCTCAATTATAAACTTTCGGAAAAAAAGAACTATCCCATATTTCTGGGGGGAGGTAGGTTTTTATGAAGGAAGCACACTATTGGCAAAGAAAATCTGACCAATGCTTCAAGCACAGCAAAAATTCGTTTGAATATCGTCAATTGATGATAGAAGCTCTAAGAACACATATAAATTTTGATGCGTATTGCTGTACATTAACGGATGCACATACACTTTTTTCAGTAGGAGCAGTCACAGAAAAATCAATAGAGGCGATTCATCAGAAGATTATGGAGTTGGAATATACGACAGAAGATGTAAATAAATATGGATTCTTAGTTCAAAGTGGTCAAAACATAGGTAGGTTAAGCGATTCGTCAAGTCAAAGCTTCCGTTATAAAAAAGTGTTTATGCCCAATGGTTTTAGTGATGAAATAAGAGCTGCATTAACCTATCAAGGACAATGCTATGGGTTTTTAACACTTTTCAAAAGAGCTGAAAATGAGCAGCCTTTATTTCAAGATCAAGATCTAGTGCTTATAAAAATACTGATGCCAATTATGGGGCAATCGTTAAAGGAGTTCCATCATTATATTATTGAGGAGAGGATTCCAGCTGTAGAAGGAGAACAAGGCATTGTTATTTTTGATAAAAGTTTAAAAATTCTTTCAAGTAATACCAAAGCTTGTGAATTGCTCTCTATTTTAAGAAAGTATGAAAGTTTAGCCGATATACAAGTACCTAAGCCTATTCAAGCTATATGCGCAAAGCTACTAGCTGACAATTACAATTCAAATACTTCTTTAATAGTACCTATCAAAGATACAGGCTATATTGCTATTCGGGCATCACTTTTGCTGACAAGCCAACAAGAACAGCAAATTGCTTTATTAATAAATGAAGCATCATCAAGAGAAATGCTCAATTTCTTAATAACGGCCTATAATCTTACCCCTAGAGAAAAGGAAGTAGTATTTGAAGTTATTAAAGGGATTCCTACAAAAGAGATTGCTTATAATCTTGATATTTCAATCTACACAGTACAAGATCATTTAAAGGTAATTTTTCAAAAAGTAAATGTCTCAAATCGAAATGAGCTAGTATGGAAGATCTTCTCCCGCTTCCAATTAGATTAATAAGTTGAACTAACGAATCTGCTAGCTTTCTAGCAGATTCTTCATGTTGTTGAAAAAAGATGATGTCAACTTTTCCTTAACTTTCATACTTAGCTGTAGTGAACAAATAGCCCATTATTTGTATAACTAGAGAAAGAATAGGCTTTTTTTCATTGTAGAGAAGTGATGGGTGACAACACCTCTTCATAAGAGTAGTGAAGACCTCCACCTTATTTGAAAACCTTTGCTAAAAAGGTAACACTTTTGTGGGGCGGATTGGAAGGCTACTTGACTCCGGTGGGATAGCGAGACAGGCGAACCCTGCATGGAATGGAAGCGGATCAGCGCTCGCCTACAGGAAAGTAAGTATAAAGGAATTAAATCCATTTGATAGTTAAAAAGAAGCCAATAACTATACTTTAGCTACTAGTATCACTAATCATAATAAAAGGTTAAGAAAAATTAACCTAAAAAATGGAATAAATTCATAGTGAAATCTATTGACCTATAATATAATGAAAAAAAGGCTAAAAGCCACAAAATAAATGCAATAACAGACTTTTTATTTGGGTATTAA
Source organism: Lysinibacillus sp. YS11 (assembly GCF_002896375.1). NCBI lineage: Bacteria > Bacillati > Bacillota > Bacilli > Caryophanales > Bacillaceae > Lysinibacillus > Lysinibacillus sp. YS11. Next base: position 195,701 of record NZ_CP026007.1, read on the forward strand.
GTATTATTTATTACTAGGATTTTAAAAATCTGAATTTTTTGATAAATGAAGTATGGGAGATATAGGATATGACTCTATAATTAGTAAGCTATTCAAGAAAAGAAGGAGGCGAAAGGATGGAAGTAGAGCTTAAGTCTATTACGAAAGAGGACGAGCCATTCCTTTACGAAGTCTATGCTTCTTCTCGTAGGAAAGAAATAGATTCATGGGGATGGTCTGCTGAACAAATACAGCACTTTTTAGAAATGCAGTGGTGCGCACAGCAAACCTCATATAGACAACAATTTCCACATGCAAGCCATTGTATTATTACTTCAGATGAGCAATATGTTGGAAGATTGTTAACAGAAGATTTACCTGAGCGACTACATATAATTGATATTTCTATTTTGCCAAGTTTTCAAGGTAATGGAGTAGGATCTTATCTCATTAGCAATCTTCAGCAAAAGGCAAAAGAAGAAAATAAACCAGTGATATTACAAGTTCTTCATACAAATCCTGCAAGAAATCTATATGAGAGACTAGGATTTCATGTAGTGTCAACTGATGAACTCTATTTAAAAATGAGGTGGCAATAAACGTATCAAGTCTTTTAAAGCTGATTCCCGTCCATTATTAAAGACTAAAGAGAGGTGAATGTGAAGTGCCAATATCAAATTCGGCTTTACAGACATATGAAGAAAATTTACGGCAAACGATTCAGTACTTTTTTAATTTAGAGGGACAAATCGAAAGTGTCATTGTACAAATTGACAGCAGTATCAAAAACTATATTCAAAAAAAAGAAAGGAGATTTTTATTAGCAAGTAAAAAGAAAGAAAAACATCTCGAAGAAGTAAGAATACTACAATCGGATTTACAAAAATCTTTAATTGGTATGGCACATATTAAACAGCTACTAGTCAATGAAATAAACACTTTGCAAAAAAATAACAGAGAATTACAGCAAACTTTTAAGGAAATGCTTCCCCTACTTCCATTTGCAGTATCAAGCATCCCTTTTGAGACAAGTTTTTCTTCAAATGTTCAATTCAACATATTGCTGTCCCTCTTAATTGAAAAAGAGATAGTAACAAAATTACCCCTTCTAACTGCAACAATTGAATCGAGTCAAGTAAATGAAATAATAGTAACCCTAGACAAGTTTGATGTGAACATAAAAGAGCAAATAAATGAAGCAAAAAGCAGTGTTGCTAAATTAATGTCAATCATAATGGATACTGAAAATGAATTGGACAAACTATTTGGCGATGTCGTCTCTAATTTAAATCAAAGTGATAAGTTGTCAGAATCGCCCTATACGCAACAGGATGTCATTACTGAGATTAAGAGCAAGGGAGAGCAGTTGAAAATATGGGCGGACCATTATCAAATGCTTCATACAATGTTTGAAAAAGATATGGAATTCCAAGAAGCTATACATCTAACGGCAAAAGTATTAAGCGAAAGTTTAGAGGAACCAGCACAAATCTATCAAAACCAGAGAGTTTTACAAGGAGCTTATCTACTCGAAACAGGTGCGAACTATATGACATTAGCACAAGTTGTAAAGCTATCAGAACAACAGGCAAAGCTTTTAGTAGCAGCATACTTATTGCTAAACCAAGAGAGCATAGCAGTAGTTGCTGAACAAGTGAATTTAGAATTTATGGAGATTGAAGCTTTTTATAAAGAAAATAAAGAATTATTTTCTTTAATTATTTCCTAATCAGAAAGGAGAAAATGCTATGCCAATTTCGGAATATCAATTAGACAACTATGTAAAGGAACTTCAACCCAGTATTAAAAATATAATTGAACTAGAAGACAAGCTTGGAAAAGCCGGTGGAGATATAGACAGTATTTTATCTAAATTAAAAGATGAAGGATTTGACCTAGGTGCATGGCTTGGTGACAATCTATTTCGGACAGATAACCCGAAAAGGAAAGAAACAGCTATTCAACTGTTAAATGACTTAAACAATGAATTAAGTAATGCAAAAATTGATTTAAATATTTTAAAGCATGATATCCAAGATGAATTAAATACTTTATTAAAAGAGTATGGGGACTGGAAAACTTACTTTGATGATAGGTTACCATTTATTGCGTTTTCCATAGCTGTACCTAAATTCCAGGCTTTTAATCCCTTTCATCGTTTAATGCTAGGGTTTGTATTAACCGTCGTATTGAAAGATATATTACTACCAATATTTGAGGTATTAGGGTTAGGTGTCGTAGGTCTTATTGTTGTGGTGGTGTTAATAGATGGAATAATTCAAGGCGAAAAAAGAATGGAGCTATTTGAAAATATCCAAAAAGAAACAAAGGCTGCGATGGAGGATGTTAAAAAGTTAAGACAGGATATCAATGATGTGCAGGTGCAAGTAAATGCCTTTTTTGAAGATGTGGCAAAGAGCTTTCAAGAAACAGGCTTGTTAACAAAGCCTTATACAAACCATCAGGAGCTAGTATCGTTCGTTAAACAACAGGCTGGCACATTAAGACGTTGGTCGGATCAATATGATTCGATGAAGCGAATGATTAATAAAGGCTTAGATATTGAATTTTCAGCAGAAGTGGTTGCTGCAAATCTAGTAAATAAACAAGATGATGAAAATGAATTAGACAATTACAGCAAACTGTTAATGGGTGCCTACCTTATTGAAATGGGAGAGCAAAATAGTGTAGTTTCTCAAAAGCTTGATATGTCCCTAGAAAGAATTAAAAAGTAAAAGCAACCTACATGTTATTTAAAATGCATACACCAGATGAAATTGCACAAGTCTTGGTAATGGATGTAAACGAGGTCATGACAATTCAAGAGACAAATAGCGATTTAATAGCAATTGTTAGCTAAAAAATAATTTTAGAATGGATGGATAATATGGCGATTACAGAAGCGACATTAGCAACCTATGTAGAAGAATTACAGCCTACTCTAAAAAATATTTATGAGGTAGAAGACAAGCTGGCTGAATGTAAAGAGGGAATTGATAGTATCATTTCTAAGCTATTGGACGAGGATTTAGAAATTAGTGCATGGCTTGGGGACAATGTATTTCGTACAGATAACCCAGAGCGAAAGGCACAAGCAATTAAGCTTTTAAAAGAGCTGAAAAGTGAGTTAAGTGGAACATCAATTGACTTAAATATTTTAAAGCATGATATCCAAGATGATTTAAATAGTTTGCTAATGGAATTCCTAGAATGGAGAAAGTGCTTTAAAAATACGTTGCCATTGATTTCTTTATCAATCGTTGTGCCTTCTTATAAAAAAATCACTTTAGATAAATATGTAGCGCTTACATTATTTGTTGTTAATCAATGGATTGGAAAAATAAAAGTGCTGGATAGCTTAGTAGCAAAACTTGGTACGCTTGGCGCAATAGCAGCTGTCCTTTATCTTATTACAGGAATTATTCAAGGGGAATTACGCAAAGAGTATTTTGAAAATATTCAAGCAGAAACGAATAAGGCAAAAGAGGATTTAACTAAGACAAAAGAAGAGATTAATCGTGGCCAAAGTCAAGTTAATGCTTTCTTTAAGGATCTTGCAAAGACTTTTAAGGAGACGGGACTTTTACACGATACGGATGTAAATCATCGAGAGCTTGTTTTCCTAGTAAAGGAACAAAACTATACATTACGCAAATGGGCGGATCAATTTAATGCTATGAAACGGATGCATGAAAAAGGGATGGATTTATCCGTAGCAGCGAGTATAGCTGCAGAAGCATTATGTAAAAACGTTGTGGACCAAAATGAGTTACAAAAAGTCACTAATACTTTATTAGGTTCGTATTTGATTGAGAACCATACGGATTTAGCTGAAATCTCCAATATTTTAAAAGTCTCTGGAGATCAAGCAAAGAAAATAAAAGCTATGTATATGTTATTTACAAAGCATACACCATCCGAGATAGCAAGAGTTTTAGAAATGGAAATTCAAGAAATCGAAGCTATACAAGAAGAAAATAAGGATATTTTAGCGAGTGTTGCTTAATATTGTTTGAAATTTCAGGAAAGAGGTGAGTGGCAAAGCAAAAATGAAAGATAAAGTGAAATTGCGAGTGGCATTAAGTGAAGAGGAAGATACCCTTTATTCATTATTTGTATCTACAAGAAAAAATGAATTTGCCATATTAGAATTGGATGAGCAACAAATAGAAGGTTTATTACGTATGCAATACGATGCTCAAAAAGCTTCTTATCAGCAACAATTTCCTAATGCCAAATATGAAATCATAATGTATGAAGGTGTAGGTATTGGTAGATTAATAACCGAGGTACAGCAAGAAGCAATACGTCTGATTGATATTTTCATACTTCCTGAATATAGAGGTAGAGGAATCTGTACAGTGCTATTGAGGGAATTTCAGCATGTAGCTGCTGAATCTAGATTGCCAATAGAATTAACTGTGTTGATGGGGAATCCTGCACAGAGGTTGTATGAGAGATGTGGGTTTGTTGTTACCGGAGAGGTAGTGCCGCATGTGATGATGGCGTGGCATAGGAAATAATGAATGTTTCTTTGAACTTACTAAGTAGTTTTGTCATTGGAGTTAAAGTGAGGGAACTGCCGATTTTTAAATGATTGGAATACTTATACGATTTTTAAGTTAATTATGAGTGTCGGAGAACCTTTCAAGCGTATTTGTATTAAAGGAAATTTCCCTCAGTAAGAATAAATAAAATTAAAGTGAGGTATAAAATTATGGCCGAAATGTATATGGGATCTATTGTTGCATGGCCAGCACCATTTGCTCCAAAGTACTGGGCATTTTGCAACGGTCAAGAACTTCCAATTCAACAGAATCAAGCTTTATTTGCTGTATTAGGAAATCGATATGGTGGAGACGGAAAGAATACTTTTTGTTTACCAAACTTAAATGGACGTGTGCCAGTAGGCGCGTGTGGGAATGGGGGAATGGGAGGAACTATACCACAAGGAGTCACTACGTGTAATCTAGGACAGACTGGCGGTGTGGAGAAAATAACCCTTTCTCCATTAAATATGCCACAACATACTCATAGTGCAACTACGTCTACATCTAATCTAACAGTAAGTAATATGAACGTTGCAATCCCAGCCTCCTCTCAAGGGGGAGGAAGTAATTCACCAAATAATGCAAGCCTTGCAGCCTCTGTAGATCAAGGTATGGGAACAGCAGATTTTTATACAGCGGGAACTACGGATACAAACTTGAAGCCATTTTCTGTCTCAGGTGGAACAGTGAGTGGGAATGTAACAACCACGATTGCGCCAGCTGGACAATTAGCGCCTTCTGCATTGGATATTCGGCAGCCTTTCCAAGCGTTGAATTATATTATTTGTATTCAAGGCTGGTTCCCTATTCGAGAATAAATAAAATCTATTTTTTATTAAATAAAATTAAAGTGAGGTATTTTATGGCAGAGAATTACACAGGAACTATTGTAGCATGGCCAGCATCATTTGCTCCACAGGGCTGGGCATTTTGCAACGGTCAAGAACTTTCAATTCAACAGAATCAAGTTTTATTTGCTGTATTAGGAAATCGATATGGTGGAGACGGAAAGAATACTTTTTGTTTACCAAACTTGAATGGACGTGTGCCAGTAGGCGCGTGTGGGAATGGGGGAATGGGAGGAACTATACCACAAGGAGTCACTCCGTGTAATCTAGGACAGACTGGCGGTGTGGAGAAAATAACCCTTTCTCCATTAAATATGCCACAACATACTCATAGTGCAACTACGTCTACATCTAATCTAACAGTAAGTAATATGAACGTTGCAATCCCAGCCTCCTCTCAAGGGGGAGGAAGTAATTCACCAAATAATGCAAGCCTTGCAGCCTCTGTAGATCAAGGTATGGGAACAGCAGATTTTTATACAGCGGGAACTACGGATACAAACTTGAAGCCATTTTCTGTCTCAGGTGGAACAGTGAGTGGGAATGTAACAACCACGATTGCGCCAGCGGGACAATTGGCGCCTTCTGCATTGGATATTCGGCAGCCTTTCCAAGCATTGAATTTTATCATATGTATTCAGGGGATATTTCCTAGTCAACAGTAGGTGTTGCAAAATGCTAGGTTCATATAACATTTCTTTATTTGATACATAGAAGGAATAGTTTTGTTGGAGGAGATATTTATGAGACAACGTTATAAGAAAATAGTAAGTATCCTACTAATCTTTCTATTATTTTTTCAATGGATACCCAGTACATTTGCTGATTTTACACTAGCAACACCACCAAGTGTAAACTATAAAGCAGTGGCTTATGGTGATGGTAAATATGTAGTTACTGATACTACTGGTAAGGCTTATTATTCAACAAATGGATCATCATGGACACAATCAACTATTATAACTGCCTTACAAACAATTAACTCAGTAGTTTATGAAAATAATCATTTTATGGCAGTTGACAATTCATCTAATTTTTATACGTCATCAGATGGGCAAACATGGACAACAGCTACTTCAGTAGATAGTAGTACCCCTCTTCATTCAGTAACATATGGATATAATAAATATGTTACTGTTGGTAATTTAGGTAATATGTATGTTTCTAGCAATGGGGTGACATGGCAAAAAAAAACCCCACAGACAAATCATCTTTATGGTGTAATATACGCTAATAATCAATTCGTCGCAGTAGGTGCTGGTGGAACGATATTAACATCTCCAGATGGGGAAAATTGGTTATTGCAAACCTCTAATACCAAAAATATTTTAAGATCTGTAATTTATGCAAATGGTCAATATGTGGTCGTTGGTCAAAATGGAACGATTCTCACCTCACCAGATGGGGTATATTGGACAATTCAATACAATTTACCAGTAGATGCAATGTCTTTCCTCTTAACTAGTGTATCTTATGGAAATGGTCATTATGTAACAGTGGCAGCTTCTGGTAAAGTATATTACTCTAAAGATGGAATAAATTGGTATGAACAAGCGGTTGGTTTAGGTAAAACTATTTTACAGGGGGTTACTTATGGAAATGGCCAGTTTGTAGTAGTTGGTAATAGTGGAACTATACTGTATGGGAATCCAGATGTACCGACTCAAGCACCCGCAGTTATAACCTTAACCCCAGCGACAAATATTACGAGTAGAGGTGCAACGGTAGGTGGGGAGGTAACTTTTGATGGAGGGGCCGAGATTACAGAACGTGGAATTGTGTATTCAACGAGTACCGAACCAACTACGGAGAATAGTGAGAAAGTAACTGCTATTGGAACAACGGGAGCGTTTAGTGTTGATCTATCAGGTCTTAATCCAAGTAGTAATTATTATTACCGAGCGTACGCGAAAAATTCGGTGGGGACTAGTTATGGTGAAAATGAGATGTTTGAGACACTAACTGTTTTGCCAGAATTGGGAGGCACGGTAAGCATCACAGGAGAGGCTAAGTATGATGGTGTGCTAACCGCGGATATTAGTGGTATCACGTATACACCAACAACGACAGCGGATGATGTGCCAACCTATCAATGGTATAGAGGGAACACGGTAATTCCAGGAGCGACCTCAATCACATATACGTTGGCAGAGGCCGATATCGGTGAGAAACTCAAGGTTACAGTTAGTGCCGATGGAACGCATGCGACAGGAAGTGTAACGAGTGGAGCGACGGCAACTGTGGAAAAAGCGAATGGTCCAAGTGCACCGTCAGCACCAACTGAAGCCAGTAAAACGCCGACAAGTATTACGCTAAATGGAGTAGCAGGTCAAGAATACAGTAGAGATAACGGGACGACCTGGCAGGATAGTCCAATCTTTAGTGGACTCACTTCAGATACGGAATATATTTTTATCACGAGAGTGAGAGAAACTGCGACTCATAAGGCATCACTAGTAAGTGCAGGGGCACCAATCCAAACTCAACCTGTAGCGATTCCAATAATAGGAGGCACGGTAAGTATTGCAGGAGAGACAAAGTATGGAAACGTATTAACCTCGGATATTAGTGGCATCACGTATACACCAATAACGTCATCAGATGTACCAACCTATCAATGGTATAGAGGGAACACGGTAATTCCAGGGGCGACCTCGTCCACGTATACATTGGTAGAGGCGGATATTGGTGAGAAACTCAAGGTTACAGTTACTGCCGATGGAACGAATGCGACAGGAAGTGTAACGAGTGAAGTGACGGCAACTGTGGAAAAAGCAGATGGACCAAGTGCTCCATCAGCACCAACTGAAGCCAGTAAAACAACAACAAGTATTATGCTACATGGAGTAGCAGGTCAAGAATATAGTAAAGATAACGGGACGACCTGGCAGGATAGTCCGATCTTTAGTGAACTTACTCCTAATACTGGGTATATGTTTATCACGAGAGTGAAAGAAACGGCAACTCATAAAGCTTCGTCAGTGAGTATAGGAACACCGATCCAAACTCAACCTGTAGCGATTCCAGTAATAGGAGGCACGGTAAGCATCGCAGGAGAGACAAAGTATGGCAGCATGCTAACCGCAGATATTAGTGGGATCACATATACGTCAACGACGATAGAAGATGTGCCAACTTATCAATGGTATAGAGGGAACACGGCCATTTCAGGGGCGACCTCACCTACGTATACGTTAGTTCAAGCAGATATTGGTGAGACGATTAAAGTTACAGTCACTGCCGATGGAACGAATGCGACAGGGAGTATAATGAGTGGTGAAACAGCTTTCGTGGAAAAAGCGGATGGACCAAGTGCTCCGCCAGCCCCAACCGAAGCCAGTAAAACATCGACAAGTATTACGCTAAATGGGGAAGTAGGTCAAGAATATAGTAAAGATAACGGGGCAACGTGGCAGGATAGTCTAATTTTTAATGGACTAATCCCTGAAACGGAGTATACATTTATCACGAGAGTGAAGGAGACACCCACTCACAAGGCATCACTGGTAAGTACAGGAACATCGATCCAAACACAAACTCAACCTGTAGCGGTTCCAGAAATGGGAGGTACGATAAGTATCACGGGAGAGACGAAGTATGGAAGCGTGTTAACTGCAGATATTAGTGGGATCACGTATACGCCACCAACGACAGCAGATGCACCAACCTATGAATGGTATCGAGGGAACACGGCTATTTCAGGAGCGAACTCTTCCACATATATGTTGGTTCAAGCAGATATTGGAGAGACGATTAAAGTAAGAGCCAGTGCCGATGGAACAAATGCAACAGGAAGTGTAATGAGTGGGGAAACAACTATTGTGGAAAAAGTGGATGGACCAAGTGCTCCGCCAGCCCCAACTGTAGCCAGTAAAACAGCGACAAATATTACGCTAAATGGGGTAGTAGGTCAAGAATATAGTAGAGATAACGGAACAACGTGGCAGGACAGTCCGATCTTTAGTGAACTAACGCCTGATACAGAGTATACGTTTATCACGAGAGTGAAAGAAACGGCGACGCACAAAGCTTCATTAGTAAGTGCAGGAACCCTAGAGAATACTTCTGTGATTAGTACGTTTACTATCACCTACAACGGCAATACAAACACAGGGGGCACAGCTCCAACAGATAGTGAAACGTATGAGCAAGGAGAAACTGTAACAGTTCTGGGTAATATAGGAAATCTAGTAAAAGTGGGTTACACGTTTGAGGGCTGGAACACGCAAGCAGATGGAAGAGGAATAGATTATGCATCAGCTTCAACTGTCCTTATGGGTAGTGGAAATATCATATTATATGCAAAATGGAATCCAGTGACTGTAACACATACGGTAAGCTTTGATGTAGCAGGGGGAAGTGCTGTCTCTAATCAGACGGTAGTACACGAAGGAAAAGCAAGTCAGCCAACAAAAGCGCCAACGAAAGCTGGCTATACATTTGGTGGCTGGTATACAAATAATGCCTACACAACACCATATAACTTTAATACTGTAATTACAGCAAACACAGTGATCTATGCAAAATGGATTAGTAATAATACAGGTGGCGATAATACTGATCCTTCACCAAATCCTGATTCAGGTTCATCAACACCTTCAACCAATGTAGAGGAAATTGTAGTAGATGTAGAATCTGGAAATGGTGATGTAGTTTCAAAAACAACGATAAAACGAGCAAAAAATGTAGATAACACGATGAATGATGATGTCACATTAACAGCAGCAAGCGCAACAGAGACAATTAGGAAATTAAAGGAACAAGGGAATGATAAAGCAAGGATTATCATCCCAGACGAGAAGGATCAAGTAAATCAAGTCCAAGTGTCCATTCCGAAAAATGTGCTGTCACTTCTGCAAAATGGAGCAGTCCATCTCGAAATTGTTACCGATAACGTTAGAATTGAAGTGCCAAAAACTTCATTGGAAATGTTTAATGAGAATCTATACTTCCGACTGGTTCCTATAAAAGAGTATGATAAACAGCTAGAGATTGAAGAACAAGCCAAAAGAGAAACCGTTGTGCAGCAATTGGTAGAAGGTAGGGTTGTAAAGTTGCTTGGTCGTCCGATGACCATCGAAACTAATATGCAAAGCCGTCCTGTTAAATTAACATTGCCGTTGCCTACAGATTTAACAGATGAACAACTTGCCAATTTGGCGATCTTTATCGAGCATAGTGATGGCACAAAAGAAGTTGTACGTGGGAAGGTTGTAGAATATCAAAAGGGAATAGGTTTACAGTTTGAGGTGAATAAATTCTCCACCTTCTCCATTCTCTACTTACCAGAGAAGGAAGAAGTGAAGGAGCCAATTACTGAGGGTGTTACCCATCTACCTTACATTCAAGGCTATCCAGATGATACCTTCCGTCCAAATGCTCCTGTTACAAGGGCACAGATGGCAAGTATGTTTGCTCGTCAATTAACAGGTAACGCCATACCGCAAGCAAAGGCAACCTATACAGATACATTCCAACATGATGCTAAAGATGCAATCGAATTTGCGAAGGAAAAGGGTCTGTTTAAAGGGGTTACAGCAACGAACTTTAATCCAAACGGCTTTATTACGCGTGCACAGATGGCTACAGTGGCAGCCCGTTGGATAGAACAGCAATGTGTAGAACGTCCTGATGCAGATTTCTGTTCACCAACCTCACAAAGTGCAGTATTCAAAGATGTGAGTGTCCATCATTGGGCAAGGCAAGCAATTGATACTGTCAATGCAGCGGAAATTATGACAGGAATAACAGCAGATACATTCAATCCAGATGGATTGTTAACACGTGCACAAGCAGTGAAGGTATTAAATCGACTGTTTGAACGTCAAGTTCTCATTGAAGATCAAACACCATTATTTAAAGATGTTCCAAAACACCATTGGGCATTTTATGAGATTCAAGAAGCCGCAAAAAAATAACCAAAAAGAGGGTACGCGATTCGTAATGTAATCGCAGTGCCTTCTTTTTCATGGCTCGAAATGGAATTTATATCCCGAACCCCTCACTGTTATAATCTTTGCTCTATGGCCAGCAACGGATTCTAGCTTTTTTCGTAAATTACTAATATGAACCTTCAATGCCTGTGTATGCCCGATACTTTCCTCTGCCCAAATAAGCTTATACAGCTCTGATGGGGGAAAAATTTGTCCTGATCGTTGTGCTAGAAAGAAAAAAATTTGAAATTCCTTTGTAGATAGGGCTAATGCTGTGTTACCGATATATACTCTTCCAGAATGAACATGAAAGTGAAAATCCTCTATTATATGAGCTTCTTCCTCTATGTGGTGTACAGCAGCTTTAACTTGAAATTGCTTTCTACGCATGGATATTCTCTTGATTGTCTTCATTAAACGCTCTTTCTCAATAGGCTTTAAAATATAGTCAACAGCCTGTACATTAAAAGCTTCTATTGCAAAACGTTCATATGCAGTGACAAATACAATGTCCATTAAAAAAGGAAGGTCTGCAATCTTACTAGCAAATTCAATACCATTCATTTCGGCCATATCTATATCTAAAAAAAGAATATCAGGTTTGAGTGTAGGGATGTTTGCAATAGCTTCTAGTGGATTTACGAATTTTCCGATAATAGTAACATCGCTATTATCATGTAACGTGGCTTCTAATAAATTGATTGCTAAAATTTCATCATCTACTATGATGGCTTTCAACATTTTTTCACCTCTTATCATCTAAATTTAGAATATTATGTAGCCCAACTGTACTAAATAAATTTTTCGTCATCAGTTTTATACTTGCCTGTAGCAATGGAAGCTGGATTCTGAAATTATTCGATTCTGTAAATTATGTAATTTATTAGTATGTAAAACACATTTATCGTCCAATCTAACTGGATCATTACTTACAATAAAGCAATTCTTTTCTCCTTTAACTGATTTAAGTTTATTAGTATTCTCGCACTTTAGTAAATGAGATGCATTTCCCATATCGTGATGTATTATGAGGGGATAATAAAATATGCCTTTCTACCCATAGTATAGCATGCCAATAGTTAACAAAAAATAGATTAAAGCGTGTATATAATCTAATGATAAAAATTTTAAGCTAAGTGTATTTGTGCATTTTGTGTATTTAAAGTGCATATACTTACAATCACTCTGTTTTTTGCTTATAATGAGAAAGTCAGAATTATTTCTGAAAAAAGTAGCCACAAAGTGAGCGATTGCGATTGAAAAAATTATTATATGGTATCTTCTTTGTTGTTTTTATAGTCATTTTTTTGTACGTAAACAATCACTGGCTAGTCGTAAGTAAACATGTGTTTGAATCAGATAGTGTGCCTGACAGCTTTGATGGGCTACGCATTGTACAAGTTTCGGATTTACATGACGCTGTCTTTGGTGACAAGCAACAAAAATTGATTGCTAAGGTAAAGGATACAAAGCCTGATTATATTTTTATCACAGGTGACGTGATCGATAGTAATCGCTATAATTTAAAACAAAGCCTACAAGCAGTGGAAGGACTAGTTAAAATAGCGGATGTTTATTATGTACTAGGAAACCATGAGGTAGCGACGAATAAGGTGAATGAAATTTATGAGGCGCTGTCATCGTTAGGGGTACATATTATGGCCAACGAATCGACCGTGTTAGAGCGCGACGGGGAGCGCTTGGCGATTGTTGGTATTGAGGATCCGTTAATGGGTAGAACAACAGAAGATATGCTGGACATTGCAACGGCCTATTTGCCAGACGATATGTTTAAGTTGTTACTAGCACATAGACCAGAATTATTTAATACGTATGTAAATTATCACATAAATTTAGTATTTTCGGGACATGCGCATGGTGGGCAAGTTCGTATTCCTGGGCTTGGAGGACTTGTGGCACCAGGACAGGGGCTGTTCCCAAAATATACAGCTGGTGTCTACGAAGCAGGCGCGACGAAAATGGTAGTTAGTAGAGGGTTGGGTAATAGCACAGTACCATATCGTATTTTTAATCTACCAGAAATTATTGTGATGGATCTAAAGAAAAAATAAGCACTGCGTAAAATTTACGCAGTGCTTTCAATTTGTTTGCGTTCTATACGTTTAACGAGGTAAATACTTATTTCATATAAAATAATCATCGGTATTAATACGAGTAACTGACTTATAAAGTCTGGTGGCGTGATAACAGCGGAGCCTACGCCCATTGCGATATAAGACCAGCCTCGTATTTTTTTCATGGATTCAGCAGTCAGTACACCAATGGCTGATAAGAATAGGGCAACAATCGGTAACTCAAATAATAGACCAAGCGGTACAGTCGTCATGATTAAAAAGTGCATATATTCATTTGCTGATACCATGACATCGAAATTGGTAGCCCCAATGCTTACTAAGAATGTATAGCTAAGTGGGTTAACGACGAAATAGCCAAAAGCTACGCCTACTAAAAATAGAACTAACATGATTGGTGCATAGAGGCCTAAAAAGCGACTTTCCTCTTCTTTTAAGCCTGGTTTAATAAAGCTCCAAAGAAAGTGGACGAGGAAAGGCATTGCAAGACCAAAAGCTAAAGTTGTTGAAATCGTCATGTAAAATTTAACTACTTCTAGTGGTCCTAAAATAACGAGTGAGTGACCTCGCGTTATGAATGGAAACCAAATATTAATAGTAGAAAAGACAACAATGAAAAATAAAATAAAAACCGTTAACCCTTTGATAATTTGCTTACGTAAATCACTAAGATGCTCCAATAATGAGGTAACAGGTATCAGGGGTTCATCTGACACATGATCCTCTTCAATTGCTACCGTAGGTATTTCAACTAAAGCCTCCACTGGCTTTGGAGGCTCGGCTTGTGGTTTATCTAGAGGGCTTAAATATTTTCTTTTTCCGTCTTCATATGGATCCATAGGAAACCCTCCTACGAAGCATCAGATTTTTTTTCGACCTTTTCACGGTATCATCTTCATCATCCATAAGTCCCTTAGTAGACTTTTTAAATTCTGCAAACGTTTTGCCAACCGCTCCACCGATTTCTGGTAATTTTTTTGGGCCAAATACAATTAATACAATCACTAAAATAATGATTAATCCAGGTACTCCAATTGCTCCTAGACCTCCCATAAGTCTTGCCTCCTTTAGAATAATTTTTTTATACTAATGAACCACCTGATTGACTGTATTTGATGACTCCCTCAGCACAACGGTAGGCAAGTGCCCCTAATGTGCCTGTTGGATTATAACCACTATTGTGTGCAAAGTTGCCTGCACTTACTGCGAAAAGGTTGTCAACATCCCAGTGCTGTAAATAATTATTCACAACCCCTTGTTCTGGTGTTAAGCTCATCACCGTACCACCTGTATTATGCGTTGTTTGGTAAGGCACGATATTGTAATCGGTAATTTCCGCGTTAGGGACAATTGTTTTAGCACCCATTTCCTTCATAATGTCAGCTGCACGTGCAGAGATATATTTATGAAGAGCTCGATCCTGATCAGTAAAATTGTATGTTAACTGAGTTAATGGCAGCCCGTAAGCATCCTTATAGGTAGGGTCCAGTGATATATAGTTTTCCTTATGTGGCATAGATGCTCCTTGCGCACCAATCCCAAATGAACGTGTATAGTAATAAATAGATTGCTTTTTAAATTCTGGTCCCCAAGTAGGCGTATCAGGCGGAGTTGGATTTGAGCCGATTGGTCGCGTACCTGTCTGTGTAAGTGCAATATTACCTCCGTGAATAAAATCTAAATCACTATGGTCAAAATTATCACCATTGTAATCGTCTATACACATGCCTAACGAACCTGCACCCATAAATGTATTGTATTGTTCCTCGAAGAACCCAGCAGCACCAGGCAAAATTTGATAGCAATAGTTTCTGCCAAGTGTTCCTTTGCCAGTAGTAGGGTCATATCTTTCACCAATGTCAGAGACCATTAATAGCTTGGCATTATTAAAGACATAACTAGTTAATACAACAGCATTAGCTGGCTGAATGAATTCTTCTCCCGAAACAGTATCGATATATCTTACACCTGTAGCCTTGTTACCCTGCTTTAAAATTTCAACAACATTGGAATTAAAGCGTAAATCAAAATTTCCTGTCTTCAGGGCTGTAGGGACAACAGTAATTTCTGCGGACGACTTTGCACCATATTCGCATCCAAAGCGTTCACAAAAACCACAATATTGGCAAGCGTTGATCGTTTCGCCATCTGGGTTTTTATAAACCTCTGATACATTAGCTGATGGAACCATATAAGGCGTTAGCTTCAGGTTTGTTGCAGCTTTTTCGAATTGTGCAAGCATAGGCGTTTTTTTCATAGGCGGTGTTGGATAGGGATTCGAACGCTTTCCACTAAATTTATTTTTATCATCACCTGAAATACCAGCTGTTTTCTCGAACTTATCGAAATAGGGCTCAAGCTGATCATATGTTAATCCCCAATCCTGAATCAGATAATCTGGTCCAAGCTTATTTGGTCCATAACGTTTATCTGTTAATGTCTTGATTTGAAAATCATAGGGTAAAAATCGATAAGTCATTCCATTCCAATGTGTTCCTGATCCACCCAGACCCTCTCCAAGTAAGAAGGAGCCAAGCTGACGCATTGGTAATGCCTTCATATTGCGATCATTCCGAAAGCTTACGGTCTCTTTAGAAAGATTTTGCATTAAATCATATCGGATGGCATAACGGTATTCGTCATGAACATTTAAATAATCCTCGGTCCCACGCTTTTGACCTCGCTCTAAACCGACTACCTTTAAGCCAGCTTTAGCACATTCAGCAGCGACAATACCGCCAGTCCAACCTACACCAACTGTTACAACGTCTACACTCGGTAATGTTTTAGCCATTTTGTATCCCCCCTTAGTGGTTGCCTAATGGATTAGGCTCAATTTTTTGGAACTTGGCATCTTCTATTTGTGTAATATAAGCCATCTGGTGACCAGGGAAGCCCTTCATACGCCAGCCATCCATATTGCGATTTCCTCCATACATAGGGTCAGAATAAGCTCCCTCTAATGTAGCTGCTCGTAATAATGTAAAGAAGAACGCGGAAGTAACCCCAACCATTTCTATGTCACCTTTTTGGAAGGCAGTTAATATTTCATCCATTTGTTTGCCATCTAAATCGTTAAAGCTTTTCTTATAACGCTTTTGTGCTTCATCCTCCATTTTTTGAATACCCTGTCTAAAAATTTCTGCTCGCGTTAAACGGCTCTGATAGCCTTGAGTTGGGGCACCAACATCAAATGGACCTTGCATATATTCTTTAGAGTTACTTCCATAATTTCCTGCAAGTTGATGATCGATAAAATAGGGAACGTCTAAACCAATAGCTCCTGGTCCCAAATCGTCCTCTGGGAAGATACGTTCCGTGGCCTTTGATAAGATACTAAAATCTTTTTCATTTCTGAAGAACATCTTAGCTTTTGGTGAGCCTGTGGCCTCATTCGTTGTTTCATGACCACCATGCTCTAGGGTAGAAGTACCTTTACCATGGATGTTGTAACCAACTAATCCTCCAATTAAACCACCACCGACTAATGTACCAGCAGCAATACCTGTAGTTTTTAAAAAGTCTCGACGAGAAACATTATTTTTGTCTGAACTCATGGAAATCCTCCCCTCAAAATGTGTTAAACGGATCCTATCTTTAATAATCAGCAAAAAATGTGAATTATAATCAATTTTTGTTGGAAAATGTTTTAATTACCTCTATTAGCATGGTGTACTCTCCTTTTTAATGACAAGGGGGATCTATGAATTGAAAATTTTGTAGAAAATTGTTAGCACTATAAAGGTAGTGTAAATGGTATTATTATACATTTATTAATCATATTGGAAAACTTTTGTTGACTTCTACTTTTAGTGACTTTACTCTGAAGTTATGCAAAAATATGCGGATTGTATAGCTAAAAATGGAAGAAGTGAGAAAAAGAGAAATGTGGTTAAAAGGTATTGGTGGTAAATTAATTGTTGCAATTATAGCTCTTGTATTTGTAACATGTGGCACGCTTGGGCTATCTACTTGGATAAATAGTACAAAAGCTGTGAATGAGCAAGTGGAATCTAATTTGGTATCTAGAGCAGAGGATGTTTCCCAATACATAGAAGAACACTTCCAATTAACACTAGTGGAGGTGGAAGCCATTGCAGAGCAAGAGGCAGTTCGGAGCATGGACTTTGAAAAGCAGAAGCAGTATCTCTCGAAACGTCTTGCCAGTAATGAAAATTACTTAGGTTTTGGCATTATCAATGCTAATGGAGTTGCCCATTATCTGGATGATACAACAGCTGATCTAGGGGATCGTGATTACGTAAAAGAAGGTTTTACTGGTAAGTCTGTCATGTCTGACATTACGATTAGTCGTGTAACAGGTGAACCAGTCATTTTAATCGTTTCTCCAATTGACACAGTGACAGGTGAAAAAGCTTTATTATTAGCACGTATTGACGGCTATTACCTATCTAAAATTGTAGAAGGCATTAAGGTTGGAGACAGTGGCTATGCATTTATGTTAGATGCTAACGGAACAATTATTGGACATAATAATCATTCGTATGTGAAGGAGCAATACAATCCAATTAAGGCAGCAGACGAAACAGGTATCAAGACAGGCAGAGCAATGGCTGCTAAAGAAATGATTGCTAATGATAACGGTTATTTTTCTTTTGAAACGGAAGATACAGGAACTAGTCTAATGGGCTATCATACCCTCGATAATGGTTGGAAAATGGGGGTTATCGCATTAGAAGATGAGATGTTTTCAGGGCTTTCTAAGCTTAAGACGAACTTCATTGTCACTACGATCATAGTTTCAATACTTGGGCTATGCATCTCATTTGCCATTTCTCGCTCTGTTAGTAGACCACTTCGACATGTACTTCGCATTAGTGAGGGCTTATCGGAAGGAGACTTTACACAGGAAATTCCAGAAAAATATTTGAAACGTATTGATGAAATGGGAACGATGGCACGTGCATTAGATCGCATGACTGATAATATGCGGGAAATGATAGCCAAAGTGAGTCGAGAAGCAACGGCAGTGAATGAAGCTGCGTGTGATTTAATGGGAGATGTAAATGGAGTAACAAAGCGTTCAAAGCAAATTGCTGGTGCAATAAGTGAAGTAGATCGAGGGGCACAAAGCCAAACTGTGATGGCAGAGGAAAGTGCCTCAGCAATGGAACAAATGGCGATAGGGATACAAAATGTAGCTGAAGTTGCCTCCACAATTGCTTGTAATACAGATTTTATTTCCCAGAAAATTAGTGAAAGCAATCATGCAGTTCAACAATCCGTTTTACGTATGAATGAGATTCAGCAAGGCACAACAGATGAACTATCAATTATTCACAAGCTAGAAAAAGAGTCAGAAGAAATTAGCTTAATTTCAAAAATGATTACCGATATCTCCGATCAAACAAATTTATTGGCATTGAATGCCTCTATAGAAGCAGCACGGGCAGGAGATGCTGGTAAAGGCTTTGCCGTTGTAGCAGAAGAAGTTCGCAAGCTATCGGAGCAAACAGCAGAATCAGCTACTAAAATTAATGTGCTTATTGAAAGAGTTCAATCTTATACATTAGAAGTAGTAAAAGCAGCTGAATTTGGTGAAGATAATGTTGAGCGTGGTTTAGCTTCTATTGAGGCAGTGGGAGAACGCTTCGAGGAAATGGTTCAAGCAGTAGGAGAAATAGCAGGTCAAATCGAAGAAATGAATGCTTCAGCTGAACAAATGTCTGCCAATACGGAGGAAGTTTCCGCGTCTATGGAAGAAATGGCAGCTACTGCACATGCGGCAAGTGATTATGTGCATGAGGTAACAGATGCAACAGCGGAACAGTTGAAGACGGTAGCAGTAATGAACAATCAAACTGAAAAACTATCAGAAATGGCAAAACGTTTATATGAAGCCATTCAAAAATTTAAATATTAAATTAGAGAGGAGCTGTCTATTAATGACAGCTCCTCTCAGAGTGTTGAAAAACAAAACCATCCATACAATTTTTGTGAAAGGTCAAAATGGATTACCGCTCCATGCAGAGGATCGTCTGTCTCGCTATCCCACGAAAGTCAGGTATCCATCCACTCCACCTCATAAAAATGTTACCTTTTTAGCGAAGGCTTAATTGAAGGTGTTCACTACTCATTTTATGGAGAGGTGTGGTCAATCATCATTTCTCCCATTGAAAATAAGAGTCTATCCTTTCTCGAATTATACATTTGCTATTTTGTTCACAACGACTGTATGAAAGATAAGGAAAAGCCACTTTTACAGAATGGTTGATTGGAGTGGAGCCAGTGTCACTCCTAGGGGATTTAGCGTCATAGATGAGACCCTGGAGCGAACGTAAGTGAGTGAAGCGACTCGTCGGACGCCCCCTGGAAAGGACGCTGGCGGAACGGAAATCAACCCCTCGCCTAGTCAAGAAGTCTTTTTCTGCTAGCGACATTTTCTTTTTCAACAACATAGTAGGAGCCGTCTTTTAATAACAGCTCCTCTATATATGCAACTAAGCATCTTGCATCGCTGCTAGTAATTCTTCTTTCGAAACGGTGCAATCGCCACCGCCTTGTACCATTTGGTCACTTCCGCCACCCTTACCATTAATAAGCGGCAGTGCCTTTTGGGCAACATCCTTCATGCTTTTTGAAACATTATTACCTCTTGCTGCAACGAATTGTAGTTTGCCTTCATTTTCAGACACAAGTAGAGCTATTACATCTTTCTGTTCCGTAACAATCATACGGGCTATTTTTTGTAGCTCTTGCATTGTTCGCTGATTAAAAGCAGCCGTTACGACACCTTCGCTATTAACAAGTGCCTTTGCTTCATACGTGAGTAATTCCTCTTTCGCAGCAGCGAGTGCTTTTTCTGTAGTTTTTTGAGTAGATAAAACTTTTGTAAGTGCTGTGGCAGCATCAATCTCAGGGACACTTAATTGACGAGCAACGTCCGCTAATACTTTTTTCCGCATGCCAAGCTCAGTCAAAACGCGTTGACCACACACAAAAGAAACGCGCACATTGCCCTTCATTTTTTCAGTCCCTAATATTTTGATGGAACTAACTTGCCCTGTGGATGTAGGGTGAGTGCCACCACAACCGTTGTAATCAAAATTAGGGATAATCACAAGTCGAATGTCTCCCGTCACTGCAACTTCTTTACGAAGATTATAGTTGCCCAGCTCTTGCTCTGTAACCCAGATAGTTTGAATGGGGCGGTTCTCTAGAATAATGTCATTGGCTCTTGCTTCTGCCGCTGCAAGCTGTTGCTCAGAAATCGTTTCTATAGCAAGATCAATTGTTACTTGCTCACTGCCTAGATGAAAGCTTACAGTCTGCGCATTAAAAAGCTCTACAAAAGCAGCTGTTAAAATATGTTGCCCAGCATGCTGCTGCATATGATCGAATCGTCTTGGCCAATTTAGCTTGCCATGTACCACACCATCTAAAGTCGATAGATCACCTTCAATATAGTGACGAATTTCATCATCCACTTTTTCAACATCTATGACCTCCAACGCATTCAATGTACCTGTATCGTGAGGTTGACCACCACCAGTTGGATAGAAAGCGGTGTTCGATAGTACAACATAATGACGGTCGGATTCGTCAGTTCCTTTACTAATAATAGTTGCATCAAACTCTTGTAACATAACGTCTTGATAATATAATAGCTCTTTCATGAAAAAGCCTCCTCGTATGTAGGGAAATTTAGTTCTAAATTAATTCCATTTCATTGTGGCATAATTACTGACAGGTGTATACGAGTTTTCTAGTTGACCCATGCTGAAATTGATTTAATATAGAAAAGAACAGCTAAAGAAAAAGGAGCAAATATAATGGAAATTACACAATTCTCAATGGAAGAGATTTTAGACCCAACAAATATTATTGAAGGTAAGCGTTATGAATTTATTCTGGATGTAGAAATTGATGAAGAGGATGAGCTTTACCACGAAGCTGGCATTGAAATTCGTGTCCTAATTGGTGAAAAAGACGAAGAACCATTTATATTAAATTACTTCATCATGGAAAAGGCTGAAGGTGAATATTTAGACTTTGCATTAGAGGATGATGAACTAGAAGAAATTTTGACATTCTGTAAAGAAGAAATAGCGAAAGCATAGTAAGTAACAGGTAGAGAGTATAGATTCTTTACCTGTTTTTTTATTGAATTAAGGATTATGTAAGCTTGATGAAATATACATGTAGTATTGAAGGACTAAACTTAGTTTTAGTGTTCAGAAAATAGGGCAATTTAAAGAGAGAGGTGTTTCTATGTCAACGTACACGCAATCCATTTTTATAGCATTTTTCATAACTATTATTTTATCCTTTGTACTATTTATACCATGGCTGATTTATACGTATCGTAAGTATGGATACTTATCGATGTCCAAAACCATTATCATGTTCTCATTTATTTTTTACTTTTTATCAGCGCTTTGTTTAGTATTACTACCATTTCCGTCTACAAGAGATACTTGCTCACTTCAATCCGCGGACACCGTTCATACTAATTTGCGACTTTTTCAATTTGTTGATGATGTTTTAAAGGATAGTGGCGTTGTTGTCACAAATCCATCTACATGGCTTGCTATCACAAAACAGCAGGCATTTTTTCAAGCCTTCTTTAATTTCTTACTACTAATGCCATTCGGCGTTTACTTGCGATATTTTCTTAAAGAAAGAAGGTACTGGAAACGTGCATTTTTAATTAGCTTTTTGCTAACATTGTTTTATGAGGTCACACAAAGAACAGGCATTTATGGCATCTTTAATTGCGCATACCGAATCTTTGATGTCGATGACTTATTACTAAACAGTGTAGGTGCGCTCCTAGGTTTCTTCTTAGCACCAATTGTTTGGGCATTATTCCCCTCTCATGAAGAGGTTGAGGCTAAAGCTGCTGAAATGGAAAAAAATGATATTGTTAAGCCGATTTCTATTTTACTAGCATTGGCCATTGATTTATTTATCGTCCAATCAGTTTGGATGATTATTGGTGTTCTGACAGGGTATAGCGGTACTTTTGAATTCTTAGTGAAAATGGCTCTGTACGTGGTACTCTTTGGGGTGTTACCAAGTATGATGAATGGTGCAACACTCGGTATGAAGGTGATGCGTTTTACAATGGTCAACAAGAATGGCAAAAGTATTGTAAAGCAATCATGGCATCGTTGTATTGCTATTATCGCTACCTTGTGTTTATCAGAAGCCATTACAACATTAGGTGACATCCAATTAGATATGGATTCACCATTTTATGTTCTACAAATTGTCATTTCTCTACTTGCCGCAATAGCAGGTTTTGCACTTACAATGATAATAGCTATTCATGTGGTACGGGTCATCGTAAGTGGTGGAAAACGACGTTTGTATATCGATCAATATGCAGATTTAATGGCAACAAGGAAAAAATAAGGGGGCTTGTAGAATGAAATACGTCATCATTGGTGGAGATGCTGCAGGTATGTCTGCAGCAATGGAAATCTATCGGAATGTTCCAGGAGCAGAAATAACTACTTTAGAACGTGGTTTTATTTATTCATATGGGCAATGTGGATTGCCTTATGTTGTAGATGGTCGTATTTCATCAACCAAACGTTTAATTGCAAGAGATGTCGAAACTTTTCGAGATAAGTATGGCATTGATGCAAGAGTTGGCTATGAGGTAGAGAATGTAAACATAGAGAAGAAGGTTATTACAGGTACACAAGCAAGTGGTGATAAATTTGAGATTACCTACGATAAACTTCTTATTGCAACGGGGGCTAGTCCAGTCATGCCTGTGAAAAGGGGGAATGAGCTAGGTGGTATCCATACGGTAAAAACAATTCCTCAACTGGAAGATTTGATGGCAGATTTAACATCAGAGATTGAGCAGGTAACAATCATAGGTGGTGGCTATATTGGTTTAGAAATGGCTGAAACCATACATGCCTGTGGGAAAAAGGTAAGGCTTATTCAGCGCGGAAGTCATGTGGCCCGTATTTTAGATGAAGAACTTGCTCAGCATGTTCATGAGGAAGCGAAAAAGAACGATGTAGAGCTGTTATTAAATACGAGCGTTGAAGCTTTTGAAGGAAATAAACGAGTGGAACGTGTTATTACAGATAACGGCGTTCTAGAGACGGATTTAGTCATTGTCGCTTCAGGCATAAAACCAAATACACAGTTTTTAAAGAATACTAGGATTGCACTTGCAAAAAATGGAGCAATCATTGTAAATCGCCATTTAGAGACTTCCCTTGAAAATATTTATGCAGCTGGCGATTGTGCAACTCACTTTAATATTGTGAAAGAACGTTTAGATTATATACCTTTAGGAACGACTGCTAATAAGCAAGGTCGTTTAGCAGGTCTCAACATGTCAGGCAAATTTGCTCCGTTTAGAGGAATTGTGGGCACTTCTATTTTAAAATTTTTCAATTTAACTATTGCTACAACAGGTATTAATGAGCGCGATGCTAAAGAGCTTGGTTTTGACTATGAGGCATTTAAATTATCTGCACGCCATATAGCCGGCTATTATCCAGGTGCACAACGTATGTTTATAAAAGTGGTCGTTCGCAAGCGTGATCAATTGTTATTGGGTGCACAAATCGTGGGACCAGCGGGAGTTGATAAGCGTATCGATGTGTTTGCGACAGCATTATATAGTAAAATGACCTTACCTGATTTGCTAGATTTAGATTTGGCCTATGCACCACCATTCAACGGTGTTTGGGACCCTTTGCAGCAGGTGGCAAGAATGAATGGACGTTTATAATAGGAGGTAGAGAGATGAGCATTTATGATATTAATGTAACTTTAGAAGATGGTACTATCTATAGCCTTGAACGTTATAAAGGAAAGCCGATGCTAATTGTTAATACAGCTTCCAAATGTGGCTTTACACCACAATTTGAAGAATTAGAAGGTCTCTATGAAAAATATCAGGAGCAAGGTCTGGTTGTACTTGGTTTTCCATCAAATCAATTTAAACAAGAGCTAGCGTCAGCTGAAGAAGCGGCTTCCCAATGTCGACTAACATATGGAGTGACGTTCCCGATACATGAGATCGTGAAGGTGAATGGTAAAGAAGCACATCCTATTTTCGATTATCTTACTTCCCATTCCAAAGGATTTTTAGGCAATAGTGTTAAATGGAACTTTACAAAATTCCTTGTAAACCGTAATGGAGAGGTTGTTGGACGATACGCCTCAGCAGATAAGCCAAGTAGCTTTGAGGAAGATATTCAAAAAGTATTAGCACAATAGATTAGAAAAGATTCATGCACAGTTTGTGTATGAATTTTTTTTGTCTACACATTTCAAAAAGCAGATGATTTAAGGTTGCTGTAAGCTTGCGACAAATTTGCTGTAAGTTTGAGGTCGTATACTAAAGTCAGAAAGAAGAGGTGAGCGTATATGACGCCATTATTAAAGGTACAAAACGTTGGGAAAAATTACGGCAAAGGCGCAAATACTTTTACAGCGCTATCGAATATATCATTTGAAGTAGAAAAGGGAGAGTTTGTTGGGGTAATGGGTCCTTCTGGGGCTGGAAAATCTACGCTTCTTAATGTATTAGCAACGATTGATACGCCAACAACTGGTGAAATTATTATTGAAGATACTAATTTGGCACGTATGAAGGATGCTGAATTAGCGGATTTTCGTCGAGATAATTTAGGGTTTATTTTCCAGGATTATAACTTGCTCGATTCTTTAACAGTGCGAGAAAATATTGTTTTACCACTAGCGATTGCAAAAATGCCGACAAAGGCTATTAATGCAAGAGTTGATCGAATTGCTGCATTGTTTGGAATTAGTGATTTATTAAACAAATATCCTTATCAAATTTCAGGTGGGCAAAAGCAGCGTACAGCCTCGTCGCGAGCATTAGTGACAGAACCAAAACTAATTTTTGCCGATGAGCCTACAGGTGCGCTAGATTCAAAATCTGCAACCGATTTATTAGAAAGCTTAAGTGATTTAAACCAATCTCAAGCCGCAACGATTATGATGGTTACACATGATGCCTTTGCAGCTAGCTTCTGCCAGCGCATTCTATTTATTCAGGATGGACAGCTATCTAAGGAAATTCAACGTGGGACTCTAACGAGGAAGCAATTTTTCCAAGAGATCTTGCAGGTGCTATCTAGCATCGGGGGTGGAGTAAATGACGTTATTTAGTTTAGCGCGTAAAAATATTCAACGCAATTTATCGAATTACTTTTTATATATTGCCTCAATGGTATTTAGTATCGTTATTTACTTTACGTTTGTGACGCTCAAATATAATGATGATCTTTCAGCCTTAAAGCAATCGTCACAACAAATTAAAGGATTGATGAGTGCCTCGTCAGTCGTACTTCTGTTCTTCATTGTCATCTTTATGGCCTATTCCAACTCGTTTTTTATGAAGAAGCGGAAAAAGGAAGTAGCCCTTTACTCGTTACTAGGTGTACGTAAGCAAAAAATTGGCTTAATGCTCTTTTTTGAAAATTTAGTCATAGGGCTTGTCTCTCTTGTGTTTGGTATCCTTCTAGGTTTCTTTATGTCCCAAGGGCTATTAATGATACTAGTACGCTTAATGGGCTATGAAGTGGTTGGTAGCCTGACATTTTCAATGGAGGCACTAATTAATACAACGGGCATTTTTACACTACTGTTTTTATTCACATCCTTACAAGGTTACCGTGTGATTTATCAATTTAAACTAATTGATTTATTCCATGCAGACAAACAGGGAGAGCAAATTCCACGTGCATCATTAGTAGCTGCTTTACTTGGCACTGTACTTATTGCATTTGGTTATTATACAGCTGCCTCTGATATGTTTACGAGTGAAATATGGAGATTCTTTACGGTATTAGGTACGCCATTAATGGTTATAGGGGTAACAATTGCAGGGACATACCTTCTATTCCATAGTGTGAGTGTCTTTGTATTAACAGCATTAAAGAAAGCAACATCATGGTCCTGGAAAGGTTTAAATTTAATCGGTGTTTCTCAATTATTGTATCGTATTCGAGCTAATGCCAAATCGTTGTCAATCATTGCAATTTTAAGTGCCACTACGATTACAGCAGGTGGCGGTGTCTTCGGTATGTATTATAATGCAGAAGCTTCTGTACGTCAGATGCTGCCAAACACATTTATGTGGAAAGGCGAGACAGTAGAATTTTCACAACAGGATGTCTTATATAATGAAGCACTGGCTGTGAAAAATTTACGTGTGGATAATGAATTCTCATTTTTCGAATATACATTACTTAAGGAATCGGACTATAATCGCTTAGCGAAATTACAAGGCAAGGATAAAGAGCTACACATTGCAGAGGGTTCTACGGTTTTACTGGATGCAGCCTACGATGAACGATTTTCACATGATTTTACAGGTGAGGACTTTAAGCTACAAAACGGAGAATCCTTCCATGTAGAAAAGATGTACACGGAAAGCGTGTTAAACTTTATAGCAGCTGGAACAGTTCTCGTTGTGAATGATCAAGAGTTTAAAGCTACTGATGCCGATGAGATTATGATGCAGGTTGTTGGATTGGACAATGATTTGAAACAACAGGACGTGTCGAAAGACATTTACCAACAGTTGTCTTCTGAACAACAAGAATCATTTTCTAGTGTACCGCAAAGCTATGAGGATAGTTTAGCAACAGTTGGTGCCCTATTGTTTGTGGGAAGCTTCCTAGGATTGGTCTTCCTAGCGGCAACAGGCAGTATTATCTACTTCAAAATTTTAACGGAAGCCGAAGAAGATCAGGCAAAATATGCTATTTTAAATAAAATTGGTGTAAATAGTAAGCAAATCTTAAAGACAGTAGCAGGGCAGGTCGCTGTTATCTTTAGTGCGCCACTTATTGTGGGTATTGCACATAGTGTGTTTGCATTACTAGCATTTTCACAGCTATTTAACATGAATATTACAAAACCAGTCATCTTGTGGATGATTGCTTATTCAGCTATTTACTTTATTTATTATATCTTTACCGTTCGTTCGTTTTATAAAATAGTGAGACAGGGGAATTAATATGAAAAAAGTATTTTTCGGAATAGGTGCATTGTTTATCTTATTCGTAGCAGGGTTAATTGTATTGATGACTGTAGATTTTAACCGATTAAATAAAGATACCTACTATGTTCATATCACGGCTGATGGTGAGGTAGAGGAGTATAAAGCAGATAGTGGTGAAATCTTTAAAATGTATTGGTACGAGCTACCTACTTACGATAAAAATGGGGAAGAGAAAACATTAAAGTTTTCTGCTCATAAAAATTTACGCCAGGATGCTTATTTAAAGCTTTACGTGAAAAAGGAAACAGAAGTTACTTCATTTGATGAAGTGAAATTCCATGAATTACCTGCTAAAGTACAGGATCAAATGAAATAGCACAAAGAAGGAGTCTCAAATTTTGAGACTCCTTCTTTTCCACACGAAAGTTCAGTGCAAAGTATTTAGCGTTTAAATTCAACTGGTTAAATTTAGTTTATTTAGTATTCCTTTTGTAGATCAATAATAACGCATGTACCTTTTCCTTTTTCCGAGGTGATGATCACTGTTCCTCCATGGGCCTCAATGATATCTCTAGCAATAGCTGTACCTAAACCAGTCCCAGCAGTATTGTCCGTATTTGTGCCTCGGTAATAGCGTTCAAAAATATGTTCTAGATCCTCTGGGTCTATCCCCTTGCCATTATCAGAAATTGTAAGAGTATGCTCATCAACAGACACATGGACAGATACATTGGGAGCATTATGAAGCAATGCATTGTGTAAAAAGTTCATGATAGCTCTGCGCATAAAATGTTCGTCGATTAGATGAAGACTGATCTCAGTTGTCGCCTCAAACGTTAGATTAGCCTGTTCATATTGTGGTGTATTTAATGTTTCAATCACTATCTCTCGAATAAAAGGCACCATGTTCACTTCATTTAGTGTAAGTGGAAGCTGTTGATGTCTTAAACGCATCGTTAAATTTAAGTCATCCAGTAGATTTTGCATATGCAATGATTGTTTTTCTATAATTTGTGCGTACTCCATTTGCTCAGTATTTGTTATTTGTGCATCATTCAATAGTTCTGCATAACCTCGAATAGAGGCAAGTGGTGTTTTCATATCGTGGGAGACATTACTAATCCATTCTTCACGCATGATCTCTAGTCTCTTTCGCTCCTGTTCATGGGCAGCTAATTCTCGTGATACTTCATTTAAGTTTTCAAAAACTGGCTTGTAGACACCACCAGGAGCCTTAATAGACGTATGATCATGATTCTTTAAATGATGAATGCGATCTATCATCGCATAAAGAGGTTTCGTTAATGTACGACCAAAAAGCCACCCTACTAATGTAGCTACTAACAAGTCCGCAATCACGATGAACAAGCCAAATTTCCCTATAAACTGTAAGAGTGATGTGCCAGAAACATGCGTAACAAACCTTGTAACACCGCTACCTTTAATACCGATTAAATAACTAATGGAATCCTTACTGCCAATATACACCGTAGTATCAGAATCGAATTCTTTATATTTATATACTTGAATTAAGTCGATAGGTGCATAGTGCAATGGTGCTTTATCTGGTGCAAAATGAGCATCAATCACTTGACCATTTTCATCAAGTAATTGTATCCACGCATTTCTTTGATGCAATTGTTCGATTCCTTCTGCACGTATGGAAGTTGCTCCATTTTTTATCTCGATATATTTTTGAAATTCCCGCACAAAGTTTTCCTCTTCTGTGGCAGAAACGCCTTCAGAGTCAGTTGCTAGCCGATAAGTAAGGAGTCCCATGAAGATAGCTGTATTGACGAAAATAACAATGATGACGATAGAAAGTACGGAAAGGAGAAAGCGAGCGGTTAATTTCCACTTCATTCTTGTGCCTCTTTTGGCATGACAAACTTATAGCCAAGTCCTTTTACAGTTGTGATATATAGAGGATTAGAGGCATCCTCCTCAATTTTTTCACGCAACCGGCGAATATGCACCATAACAGTGTTATCAGAACCGAAGAAATCCTCTCCCCATACACGTTCAAATAATGTTTCTTTACTTAAGATTCGATTGGGATTGTGCATAAAGCACGCCATTAATCCAATTTCCTTAGCTGTTAACTCCAATAATACGCCATTTTTATGGACTTCAGTTTCATCGGCATTCAACTGAAATGGTCCAATTTGTAGTGCTTTTTCAACAATATTCGTTATGGTATCTTGTGTTTGATAGCCAGCTCTACGTAGTTGCGCCTTCACACGATAGGCTACTTCTTTCGGGCTAAAAGGTTTTGTAATATAATCGTCTCCGCCAATGGCTAGTCCTAAAATTTTATCAATTTCCTCATTTTTAGCAGACATAAAGAGCACAGGGACATGGGATACTTCACGGATACGTCTACATAAATCGTAGCCCTCACCATCGGGAAGCATGACATCTAGAAGTATAATATCGGGTGTTGTTTGTTGAAAGCTTGTCCAAGCATCGTGAATGGTACCAGCTGTATAAATTTGTTTGTAGCCTTCTTTTTGTAAGCTTACTTTTAGTAGATTCGCTAAATCTGCCTCATCATCCACTACTAAAATGGTTGGTTCTTGCACTTGTTCACACGACCTTTCGATTTGGAAGAATCTTTACTGACAATTATTATAAATGAAATGTATAGAAAAGAGGAAATGTTGGGTTGTATAGCTTAACCAGTAAATGCTTTTATTCTACAAGAGAAGAAGTACATTTTTTATATAAATCAATACATGGTGAAACCTTTACAGATTCTAAAGCGTAAAAAGAGTATTACAAATTAGGAGGAATGACGATGTTTAAAAAATAGCAGCAGATGCACTTGGACTTTCAGATATTGGTGTGGTTGTGCCAAGAGAGGACTATGATAAGACAGATGCAGATGATTTTATCTTACATGAAATTGATGAAAAAATTTACTTTTTAATTAAAACGAAGGCAGATGAGTATTGCTTTACAAATCGTGCGATTATTCATGTAGATGGCGAAAGTGCTATGAGCAAGAAACGATTACTGCGACGCTATGACTATTCAATGTATACTGTGACAGAAGTTTTTCTCGAAACAGCAGGAACAATCGACCTTGATGTCGAAATTAAGTTTACAATCGGCAATTCCCCACTATCCATCGACATTCATAAACGCTTTATTGATGACATTAAAGATTTATATAAAGCACTACATGCCATTAGCTATGAACAAAAGAACAATGCTTATAAGCTAGAAGTAGCGGAAAAAAGTTTAAACATAGCATCATCATCACTTGGTCGAATTGGCAATGACAATATATCTCCTGCGTCGTCATTCAAAGAAATTACAAGCTTTGCGAATACTTGGATGATCGATCATAAAGAAAAGTATAAAAAAGAAGACTTCTCACATATTTTTGATTTATATATGAACAATTGATAAAAATAGCTCTCTGCAAGTGTAGAGAGCATTTTTAACATATAACGATATACATAAAAATTATTCTAGGAGCGTGATTAGAAAATGACAAACGACATGCATGTGCTAGAAAAAGAAGAGGTAGAAAGTGATGATTTTATACAGCAACCTCAAGCCGCTGAAACATTGTTCGTAAATGAGTTTATTGATGGTATTTTAGATCCGTCACAGAAGATGTTAGGGCCGCTTAAGGATGGTGGAACGATTATTGCCAATACAACACCTGGATGTTGGGGACCCATGCTTACTCCTACTATTCGTGGAGGACATGAAGTAACGAAGCCCGTGTTTGTAGAAGGAGCAGAGGTGGGTGACGCCATTGTTATAAAAATTAAATCTATTCAGGTCACATCTCTTGCAACTTCGTCTGGCCATGATGAAGCAATTGTAGATCGATTCATTGGTGATCCGTTTGTTTCTGTAAAATGTCCAGGCTGTGGCAAGCTTCATCCAAGCACAGTTGTAAAAGGAATAGGCCCACATGCAATTCGATGTTCTACATGTGATACAGAAACGGCACCCTTTAAAATGACAAACGGCTATACGATGGCACTCGATCATAAAGGGCAAATGGGTGTAACTGTTGGACGAGAGGGTGCTAGACGAATTGCACTTGATGCTAGAAACTACATGAGAACACCTGAAAATTCTGTACAAAATCCTGTTGTTGCATTGGCTCCAAGCGACTTAGTAGGTGTATTGGCGAGAATGCGACCATTTTTAGGTCAGCTTGGGACAACCCCTTCTAAAGCGATGCCTGATTCACATAATGCAGGTGACTTTGGTTCATTTTTAATTGGAGCACCACATGAATATGCTTTTACTCAAGAAGAATTGGATTTACATCGTACCGATGGACATATGGATATCAGCCGAGTACGAGAAGGTGCGACTATTATTTGTCCAGTCAAGGTACCAGGCGGTGGTGTATATATTGGAGACATGCATGCTATGCAAGGAGACGGCGAGATTGCAGGACATACAACCGATGTAGCGGGTATTGTGCAGCTTCAAGTTAAGGTATTGAAGAAAGTAGCTTTGGAAGGCCCAATTTTACTACCAAATGTAGAAGACTTACCTTATACAGCCAAACCCTTTACAAAGGAAGAAAAACGTCGCGCACGTGAGCTAGCGGAGGAGTTTGGTGTTAAACAGGTAGAGGATGCATTCCCAGTGTCGGTGATTGGTTCTGGTAAAACGTTAAATGAGGCGACTGATAACGCGATTAGTCGAGCTGCGAAGCTATTTGAGATGAGCGAACCAGAGGTTTTAAATAGAGCAACTATCACAGGCTCCATTGAAATCGGACGCCATCCAGGGGTTGTCACAGCCACTTTCCAAGTACCTAAAACTGTATTGAAAAAGGTAAGAATATATAAAACTATTAAAAAACAATATGATTAATAAATGATTTCTTGAAAAAGCAAACTTTTAAAAGTTTGCTTTTTTGTATGAGCTACAAGTCAGATAAGTAAATGTTTGTCTGAAATTTGAAGTTTGGATTGAAATCTATTGTTGTGTTGATATAATAGTTAAAGTTTAAAAATGAATAACAGGACCTTATATAAAACAGATGAGTATAGAAGAGAAAAGTTGGTGTCTAATGACAGAAATTATAGGTGTGGAAAACAAAATAGAGAAAAAGAATAGTATAAAACCTTTTATATTAAAAATGAGAGGAGGAGGTCATGCTCCATCTCGAACAAATTTCGCTGATGCCTTTACTGGAGCAATGGGAGGATTAATATGCATTTTTGTGTTGCTATGGTTAACTAACATTACCAATTCACCTTGGTTAATGGCATCATTAGGCGGTAGCTGCGTTCTTGTATTTGTCGTCTGGAATGCACCTTTGTCCCAGCCCCGAAATATAATTGGAGGTCATTTTATTTCGGCATTTATCGGGTTGGCCATGTATTCATTACTAGGCTCCAATATATTGTCTATTAGTCTTGGTGTCGGATTAACTATATTTTTTATGGCCTTTTTAGGTGTCATACATCCTCCAGCAGGCGCCAATCCTATAATTATTATTTTAGGAGGTTATGGTTGGAGTTATTTACTAACCCCTGTATTAATTGGAGCAGTCATAATTGTATTTTTCGGTTTGTTGATCAATAATTTACGAGAAAAAAGAAAATATCCGTTGTTTTGGTAAAGATGATATCCATCTATAAAGTGTGTTCACTTATATAGGTGGTTTTTTATATTGTTAACGTTTTTGCTATGCATACCCATATTTTTTTAGCATATGTTAGTTAAGATTTGTTATATTGAAGAAAGAGTGTAAAAATCATGTATTTGAATGATAGGGGAAGATCTTTGTTGGTAGAAATTGATGGGAGGATCCATTTTTATGCTGTTGGACTGTGATGAGCAATTATTCATGGCTTATAAACAAAAAAGTAAAAAGGGTGCTGAAAATATACTAGCAACTTGGTTGGAAGCAGAGTCAAATCTGCAAGAAGATCCAAAAATACTTGGTACTTCGCTTTCACCCAATCTATTTTTAGTAAACGAAGAAACGGCTAAGAATATTGCCTTTTCCACAGCACGTAAATATTGGGGTCATGTATCAACAGAAATGCAAATATATTTTGACAAATATGGTTTAGATTCAAAATTTGTGAATGAGCGTCTCAGTACTTTTTTCTATACTCAAAAAGGTAAAGATACTTTTTTTGAGCAGCTTTTTGCACAACATACAATAGACTTAGAACGATTAATTTGGTTAGTCTTTGGGAAACGAATGCAAATAGCTATGCCAGTTAATGAGCTACAATCAATTATTTTATATAAATTTCAAGATGAATATTTAGTGCATATGATGTATAAAGAGCATGCATCTTTTTGGCATTGGCTTTTCACAAAAAAAGTTTATTCACTGCTTATCCACAAACCTTTAGAGCAATTCACATTTCTTTATGAAATAATGGGACATTTCGAGCATTCTGTGAGAGAAAATTGTGAACATGTGGATAACTTTGTGAATAACTATAAAGCGATACTGGATAAGTGTATAACTCATGTGGATAAGCATAATGCTAGCTGTTTGGCAAAGAAACAGTTACGTCTTTATCAAATTGTTACTCATTATTGTTTATCAGAAGGTGATTTTAATAGTGTCAAATCGTTTATTACTTCATTTGAAGCGGAATGGCGCTACTCAATGTATGCACTATCAGAGAAGGAAAAAGTGTTGATTGCCTATATTTTATTTCATATAGCAAATAGAGAACAGCAGAGTGAAAAGGTTATACATTATGGTGAATATTTATTAGAGGATGAACGAATAAATAATTATGCCATTGAAATATTACTAGAGTATAAAGAGCTATTACCAAATCGTAAACCAACACCACCTGCCATTATTAAAAATTATCAGTTAAATTATTTAGAAAATTTATATGCCATTCTACTAGAGCATTATGTAAAAATGGCACGTTATGAGGATGGCTTACTTTTATTAAAAGAGCATGTTTTAGCATCGAATAAAAAAATTAATTCTTCATTAGTACAAAAAAACTTTAGTAGTGAACAGCTTATTGCAATTGAAGCATATGTTCAACAGGATATAGCACTTCATGTGAATAACTCTCTACAACATATTGGTTTGTCTGTGGAAGAGTGGCGACGCAATTATCGTCAACCAAATGCACCATACTATGTTGTAGCACAAAGTGCCTCCCTGCATATGTTAAATATTTTAAGAGTTTTGTTTGTAACAGAGCAGTACGAGCTTTTTGAAAAGTTAATGGAGATTTACAAAAAATATCTACTAATAGATGATCATTTTGAAAACCTACGTATGTTTATTAGTGCGTATGTATAAAAAAGGTGTCTAATACATCACAGTATTAGACACCTTTTTTACTCTAAAACACCTTTTTCCTTCAAAGCCTTGATTTGTTCAGCATTAAAGCCCAGAGATAGTAAAACTTCCTCATTATGCTCGCCTAATTTAGCACCAACATGCTTGTATTCAGGCTGCGTACCATCAAATTTAAACGGAGAGGCAATTTGTTTTTGCAGAGTGCCATCGCTTTTGGGTATAGTCACAATCATTTCTCGTGCCTTTAGCTGTGGATGCTCACATGCTTCAGGAAATGTTAGAACTGGCTCTACACAACCTTCGAAATTCTCGTTAAACACTTCAAGCCATTCCTCATATGTCTTGGACAAGAAGGCATCGTGAACAGCCTCTTTAAAACGAATTTGCGTATAGTAGGAGTCATTGAAGGTATTATCGATCAATTCGGGAATATCGAGTGCTTCACAGAGCAATTTGCGAAATTGAGGCTCTAAACTACCGACAGAGAAAAAGCGCCCATCCTTTGTTTTGTAAAAATCATAGTAACTGCCTCCATTTAAAATTTCTTGCTCTGGCTGTGGAATACGGCCACCTCCAATAAATGCTGCCCCATACATAGCATTAAGTGAAAAGACAGCATCTGTCATACTAATATCGATGAACTGTCCCTCTCCTGTTTTTTCGCGATGAAGAGCAGCAGCAAGCACACCTATTGCTGCATGCATTGTCCCTCCAGCTATGTCAGCTAGTTGAACGCCCATGGAAACAGGCTTTTTATCCTTATGGCGGGAATAGTCGAGTAAGCCAGCTAAGGATAGATAGTTATTATCATGTCCTGGTCGATTACTATAAGGCCCTGTTTGTCCGTAGCCAGTAATCGCACAATAAATAATCTTAGGATTTATTTCTTTAAGCGCTTCATAGCCGATGCCAAGTCGCTGCATTACGCCAGGTCGAAATCCTTCGATAATAACGTCATACTCCTGTACAAGTGATTTAACAATGTCGATAGCTTCTGGTGATTTTAAATTTAGCGTTATAGACTTTTTTGATCGATTTAAATGTTGATGGATATATGCCTCGTGATCATCGTCATAGGGAGGCATAATTCGTGTTAAATCAACCCGCTTTGAAGATTCAACATGGATGACATCTGCTCCTAAATCAGCAAATATCATTGTCGCCATTGGTCCTGGTAGTAATGCAGAAAAATCGAGAATTTTTAACCCCTTTAAAATGCCCAAATCTTCCAACCCCTTTTTGTGTAGGCTACACAACCATCTGTATGATGATGGCGAGTAGCGCTTTTCTCATAATCCCCATTGTGTGAAAAGCGTATTCTATATACTGTATTATTACAGTTTATTATATTTTAATGAGTATTATAACAGATTAAATCTTAACTTGCCTATGCTAATTTTTATTATAAAATAAACGCTTCAACTTTTATATGTCAGAATAACAATAAAAGTAAAAAAATTTAGAATTTAGATTTTCTATCAAATTTCAGATAATTAGCGTCAGCTGTTGCAATTTTTAATCTAAATAACTAAAATGTTGGAATTTTGTTTGCCAGATTCTATATGATACAACCCCGTTTATTGATACAATCCTAGAGGTGTGTTGGATTCTTCTTACACAATTAATACATGTTACTTTTACCTATAGGAGTCTTTGCTTATAATAGGCACTAATTGTTTAAGAATCTCTCAAAATATACATATAAAAAATCATAAATAGGAGGGGAAAAATGAAATCGCACCGATTAAAATTAAAGCATCTTATAATGGGCGTAGCAATGGCAGCATTCTTTTTAACAAGCATAGGTAGTGTTTGGGGCGGCTATAGGATGAACATTGATTCCATTAAGGAAAATACGCTAGAAACGAATAGAGTTTATGCTCAAAAATTGGCCTCAACTGCTGATTCCTATCTAAATGAAGCTTTTCAAATCTTAGGATATAGCGCGGATCAGGTTAGGACGAAAATGGATGATGAACAAGTATTGAATCAGGAAACAGAGCGTTTGAGATTGCAAAATCAAATGTTCAATTCGGTGGTTATAACAAATGCAAAGGGACTTGTTTTATCTGTCTCTCCGCCATCTATAGAAATTAAAGGAGAGATTTTAACATCAATTGGCGCTAAAGAGGCATTAGCCAAAAAGACACCAATTATTTCTAAGCCATATGAGGCGATGACAGGGCGGCTCATCATTTTTATATCGCATCCTATTTTCTCGGAGTCCAATGAATATCTAGGAATGATTGCTGGCACTATTTATTTAAAGGAACCTAATGCCTTTAAAACCTTGTTGGGAGAACATTATAGTAAGGATGGTTCTTACGTATATGTAGTTGATTCAGATGGACGAGTTATCTATCATCAAGATCCAAGTCGTATTAATGACATTGTAACGAAAAATAAAGTCGTTCAAGCTGTTACATCTGGCAAGGATGGCGCCCAACTAGTTGAGAATACAAAAGGAGTGAAAATGCTAGCTGGCTATAGTGCAGTGGCATCGACAGGGTGGGGAGTTGTTGCGCAGAAACCTTTAGAAGTAGCATTAGCCCCTTCATTTGATCGTGTACAGGAGGTCATTATAAAATCTGTCCCTCTTATGTTTGTTTCGATTATCATTGTACTTTGGGCTGCAGCACGTATTGCGAATCCCTTACAACAACTAGCATCATTAACAGAAGAAAGTTTAGATAAGAAAAATGTAGAAGGTTTAAAATCTGTTAGTGGATGGTACTTTGAAGCCTATTCTTTGAAGAATGCATTGGTTCGAAGTTTATCGTTTCTACATGGACAGGTCTCCTTTTTCAAAGATCAATCTACTGTTGATCCACTGACGGGGATTACGAACCGACGTACAATGGATTCGATGCTTGCTGAATGGTTAGCAAGTAAGGTACCACATGTCATTATTTTGCTAGATTTAGACCACTTTAAAAGTGTGAATGATACATATGGACATGCAGTAGGCGATAAAGTTTTACAATTTTTGGCTCGACAAATGGAATCAGTAGCTCGTGAAGGCGATGTATGTTGCCGGTACGGTGGCGAGGAATTTGTCATACTTCTGCCGAACACGACGATAGAGGAAGCCACACTAGTCGCAGAACAATTACGAAAAACTTTGGCCGATACGGTCAGTCCATGTGGTAGACCAATAACATTATCTGCAGGAATAGCTGCCTATCCAGCAATGGCACATACAACTGAAGCGCTAATTGAAGCGGCTGATGACGCACTTTACCTTGCGAAACAAGAAGGGCGAAATCAGGTAAAAGTTGGAGTCTCAAAAAGGAATAAAAAAATATAACAAAAGAGCTTACAACCCTAATTTTTGGGGTAATGATTAATGCAAACATCATTTGGGCAAGCTGTATATAAGTCATCAGCCACATGACTTTTAAATTATGTTCAAATGATATGTAACTCGGGCCACATCTCTTGATCGACTTGACAAGACGTAAGGTTATCCCCCTTTCCCTTATGACACCCCAAGTACGACTAGATGTATGCCTATATATCGTCAAAAGCCAAGCGAGCACCGATGCTCCTTGGCTTTTTAGCATTTTGTGGGATATTCTAACAAAGTGACAAGCTGTGGTTTTGATACGAATTATAGAAAGGTGATTAGTACAAGGAGCCATTAAGGAAAACTTAGCTTTCCTTTTGATGACAACAAATTTGTTGCTCCTTGGCAATTCCCTTTAAACGTGCATAATCATTTCCCCATGTACACATCGTATTTAAAACGGGGATAAATGACTCTCCTAAATCTGTTAAACTATATTCTACTTTTGGTGGTACTTCTTTAAATATTTCTCTCCGAACAAGTCCGTCTCTTTCTAACTGCTTCAATTGATCGGTTAGAACTTTTTGCGTAATTCCGGGTATTAATTCATAAAACTCTTTCGTCCTTACTGATTGTTGACTCAAGAAAAATAGTATTAAACCTTTCCATTTGCCACCTGCAATATCCATAAAAATATTGATTCCTGTATTATAGTTAACCATGTGCTTCCTCTCCTAAATAGGCACAAAAAAGTGGCTATACCACTTTTTTGTGCGTTATTTTCTTATTTATTATTGCTTACTATAATTAGAGGCGCAATACAATAAAAACTTAGGAGTTGTTCATAATGAATGTAAAAGATATTTTAGAAAAAAGACGTTCAGTTAGACATTATGATTCAAATTATAAAATTAGTTCAGAAACATTGACTGCCTTAGTTGAAAGTGCAAGTAAGTCGCCTAACGGGAATAATATTCAAGCAACGCGATACTTAATAATCGAGGATGCGAACTTAAGAAATTTATTACTACCTATAGCTTTTAATCAACAGCAAATAGTAGAAGCTTCAACGTTAATCGTCATGTTGGGCGACTATCAGGCATTTAACAAAGGTAATATTATTAAAATTCATGAGGAGGGGTACCAGGCAGGTTATTTTGATGAATCATTAAGAGACTATCTTGCGAATGCTGCAATAAATTATTATGAAAGTAAGACAAAAGAAGATCTAAAGTTAGAGTTAACTAGAGATGTAAGTCTTGCCTCAATGTCCTTAGTTTTGTTAGCGAATGAAGCTGGTTTTGACACAATTACGATGTCAGGCTACGATTCTAAGAAATTGAAAGAGATCTTAAATATTTCTGATAGGTATCTTGATGTTATGCTGATTGCTATTGGTAAAGGTATAAAAGCAGGTCATAAGACTGTTAGGCATAATGTAAACAAGGTAATTTATAAAAATGAAATAATTTAGTGTTTTTAAACTAACCGAACTTTTAAAAGTCCAAATTAATATCTAATAAAGAGAAGCCAATTATGAATCTATCTTTAATGGCTTCTTTTTTATGTATTGCAAACTATGAATTTTTAAATATTCAGTGATGGAAAGCTTATGGACTCGCATAGTAAAGAAATCGTATTTTAGTCTCTAACTCTAGAAGAAATTTACCCTACTATTTTAGATTTATCTATGAAGGTTCACTAGTCTTTGGTCGATATAAAGGATATGAGCAAATGATATTTGTACGTATCAAAATACATAAACGAAAGGAAGAGTGGAATGGATAAATCTAAAATCCAAAAAGTAAATAAAGCCTTGATTGCAACAGTATTTGCTTCAAGTGGGATTGCTGCAGTAGTATCACCACCAAAAGCAGCAGCGGCTACTTCTCCCTTTACGGATATTAACCAATACTCGGATAATTATAATGAAATATTAAAACTATATTCTCAGGGCGTAATGAGCGGTTTTGCGGATAATACTTTCCGTCCTGATGTCAGTGTAACTCGTGGAGAGGCAGCGAAAATGCTGGCAACGGCGTTAAAATTGGATACAAAAAATATCCAAGATCCTTACTATAAGGATGTTCCAAAGGGCAATCAATATTATAAATACGTAGCGGCATTGCAAAATGCAGGTATTATGTCGGGCTATTCAAATGGCATGTTTATGCCGAATGAAGTGTTGACTAGAGGGGAACTAGCCAAAATGGTTGTAGTTGGATTCCATCTAGAGGTATCCCCTACGTACAATAATATTTTTAAAGATGTGAATAGCAAAACAAACAATGCCATCTATATTCAAACTTTAATCGATTTGAATATTACAAAGGGCACAACTCCTGTTACATTTTCTCCATTTGATCCTGTTACTCGCGGACAGTTTGCTTCGTTTGTAGTGGGTTCACAAGAGAAGAAAAATAATGAAACATCTTACAAAATCACAAATGTGGATGATGACGCAGTTTATATAAATGGCCAGTCATATACAATTCCAGAGAGTCTTGCTCATATTTTTAACGAATATAATGCTCCGGTGTTAAAAGGTGCATTCATTGAGGGGGATTTATCGAGTAAGGGAATTCGCTCCATTTCAAAATTGACCCTTAATGCAAGCGGGACAAGCACACGTTCTCTAGATTTTGATGGAAATTACGGTTCTTTTGGTGCAACGATTGTAGTAAATGGTAATTATATAGAATTCTCGAATATGACGCTGACAGGGACAATGTTTGTCAACGAAACCGTTCGCCCACCATTGCATTTAGGGGCTACTTACAATCAACCATTAGCTCTTGGTCGTGTGGCAAGTAACAATATTTCATTTATTAATTGGTCAAACCCAGATAACAATAAAGGCGATGATTCGTCAAATAACAATTCGAACGATCTTCAAAATTGGACAAAACCAAATACTGAAAATGACAAGCCATTTGTTAACTGGTCTAAAGAAAAAGAGGAAATGAAAAATGTTGAGAAGTATTTAGAATTCTATAACAGCAGTGTTTCTCGGCTAGTAGTTTCTCAAACTGGTACAAAAATTGAAACGAATACAAAACTACCACGTGTAGACATCATTGGGAATGTCCGAGAGTTTGAAATTCAAGGCAATATTGGCACGTTAAATTTAAATACTGAAACAAAGCTTACAATTTATGGTTCAGGAAATATCGATTGGATCAATTACAATAGCTACACAGATCTAGAGCTGTATATTGATGGACGAATTGGCACATTATTTGTTGATAATTCATATGGCAAAATTGATATTGGAGATTATACGTATATTGATAAGGTCATCTTACCTAAGGATGGATCACCAAATAATATCTTCGACGATTTCCTCGATGATAAAGATAATATAGGCAATATTACTGATCCAGATGGCAAACCAATTGATAAAGAGGAAAATGAGAATCAAAATCCTGATGATAAAACAAAACCAATCATTAGTATTACGAATGTAAAAGTCCTAAATGGTAGCGAAATTCAAGCAGATTTCACTTCTGATGAAGTCGGTACGTACTATTATATTGTGCGTGAAAAGGGCGCAGAGGCACCAAATAAAAGTGAAATGGTTAACCGTCTCTCAAATAAGAACGTAGCACATGGAACTGCGGCAGCCATCAAAGGAACAAACTCAATTAAGGTTTCTAATTTAGGTGAGAAAAAAGAATATGTTATCTACATCATGGTTGTGGATGGCTCGAAAAATGCATCGGACATAGTTTCTCAAGAGTTCCAAATGAAAGATGCTTCACCACCAGTAGTGAAATCCCTCCAAGTTACGCCATTACATGGAGGAACACGTGCTGAATTTACTTTTACAGCCAGTGAACCAGGAGACTATTACTATTATATACGTAAGAAAACAACAGCAACTGATCCAACAACGGCTGACATCGTTGCTAACTCTACAGGAAAAGGCCAAGCAAAAGCTGATGAACTTGGCATAAAAGGCATTCTAACGGGATTAGATGCAGAAACAGAATATCAGCTTTACGTTGTGATGAAAGATAATTCAGGTAACTTTTCGATAGACCCTCCTGCGGTAAAAGATTTTAAAACTGGTGCGCTTGATAGTGTTCATCCATATGTAGAACAAGGAAAGTTAGTAAGGAAAAGCAATAATCAGTTTGAACTTACTGTTAGTGAAGCATTAGATCCAGAAAGTGCGAACGATATTAACAATTATTTATTAACGGGTACAGTTATTGTTAACGTAACTGGAGAAAAAGGAATCAAACCATCAGCTGTAGAGTATAAAGCAGGAGATAAAAAAGTTTTATTAACAATACCATCTGATACGGGGTTTGTTAATGGTGATACGTTGCGTGTAACAGTATTACCAGGTGTTAAAGATTTAGCGGATAATGCGTTTGAAAATACTGGCACAGTGAAGCCAGGTGACCCGGTTCGTAACTATGCTGAGTATAAACATGAAGACACTGTGGAACCAAAGATAACAATAAAAGATCCAGTGAATAAAGCGGATGAATCTGATGGTTTCCGTAGAGCTGAAATCGAATTTGAGCCTAATAAAGCGGGAACGTATTACTATATGATACTACCTAATACAGTAGTAGATAACGGTGAGACGAAGACTTTCCAACAATATTTAACAGATCATAAAATTACTGAACGAGATTTTATTAATGAGTTTGCAGGTGATACTAGTAAATCTGGTTATTTCCAAATTGGTGGAAAAGATATATATATTCAACGTGGCTCAGGGACAGCAGATTTAGAAACAGCTACGCAAAAATTCCCTGTATCTGTGGAACAAAATAAACTCGATCCGTTTAATAGCTATTCTATTTACATGGTACTAAGAGATCGTGGAGGAGAACTTTCTAAAATCGCAGGTCCTAAGACAGTATTCGAAGATACTAAGGCACCTTTAATTCGTAATTTAGAGATTAAGCCAAAAGAGAATGATGATACAAAAGCAACTATTAGCTTTGAGACAAATGAAACAGCAAAAGTTCATTACTGGTTTGTGGAAAAAAGAATTAAAGATAAGGATGGTATATTAATTGATAATCCTGATGCTAATTTAACCGCTCCAGCAGATGAAAAATATTTAGAAACAAAACTCAAAAGTAGTCCATCTGTTGAAAAGATTGGAAAAGGTCTGTCAGGGACGGTTGATGCCAGAGGCGTTACTTTAAAGCCACATACTGAATATGTGGTTTATGTTGGAGCAGAGGACACTCCTGGTAATTTTACAATCTATAAGGCGAATGATTCATATAATGACCATGAT
This sequence comes from Lysinibacillus sp. YS11, assembly GCF_002896375.1. Classification (NCBI taxonomy): domain Bacteria; kingdom Bacillati; phylum Bacillota; class Bacilli; order Caryophanales; family Bacillaceae; genus Lysinibacillus; species Lysinibacillus sp. YS11. Next base: position 238,913 of record NZ_CP026007.1, read on the forward strand.
AGAACATCAGGTGGTTTGATGAAGCAGAATTTCTATTCGGATGGTACACCTCCTAAGATTGGGATGGTATCGCCTGTGGGCAAGGATCCAAATTCGAAACCGAATGATCCAAAACTAAAGCCAACCTATTATCCTGGTCTAATTTACCGTAACAGTGATGATACGTTTACTATCACATCAAGTGAAACTATCATGCGTGAAGTCGATGGTAAATCAACGATCGTAAGTACAGGGGATACAGTTAGTGTTGAGCTAGATAAGATTCTAACGATTACTGATAGTAGTGGTAAAGATGTAACTGATAAATATGAGCCTGTAAAATATACAGTAGGTTCAGATTCTACCCAAAATAGCCAACTTATTATTAAAGCAATAGATCCAATTGATGCAAACCAAACTATTACAGTGACAATGAAAGATGAAACTAAAGACTTTGTTATCTCTGACTATAAGGATAAGGCACATAAATTTATTAATATTGGTGAATACAAGTACAGAAAATTAGAATCAGCATTCCTTCATATACGACTACAACCAAATGCTAAACAAGTGGAGGCTATGTTCGATTTAAAATCTTCTGTTGGTCAAGAGTATGAACCTGGTGAAGTTTTAAAGTACTATTATTTATCAGAATCAAAATTAAATGACGAAACTGATATTAATAAACGCACACCAGCCGATGTAATTAATATCGTTACTAAGAGCACTGATACTAGTTTGGCTAAAGGTATCGGAATTGTTGAAACTGATGGAGGGCGTACTAAAGCAATATTGGAACATTCAGTTGGATTTGTTGATGGGGACTGGCTGACGATAGTATTAGAAGATAAGTATGGTAACTTGAAAAAGATATATGCTAAAGTTGGTTATGTATCACCATAAAAACCAACCATCATAAATGAAAAGCCTCGTAAAAGTTAGTTATAAACCTAACCTTTACGGGGCTTTTTTTAAAAGCAATATAGACCAATGAGTTCTAGCGGTCCAATTTTATTTAGATGGAAATAAACCTATGATTGTAATCAAGGAAGGCATCTGAGTAGCAAGAGTCTATAGGTGAATGGGCTAGCCGTAACAAAAGCGAGTAGAGATTTTATTAAAGTCCTATACAATATATTCTACTGACTAAAAAATAACTGTTCTCAATACCTGAACGAAGACAAGCATCCAAATACTTAGACTTTTTAAGAATGGAAGGCTATAGGAAACCCTCTTGATAATTTTCCCCTTTAGACTTTTACGTATCCAAAAACCGAGGAAGGCGGCCAAGCATACAATGCAGGACGCTCACGTGGTCCTCCTCATTAAACTTCACATAATTAGTATGAATGTTTTGGTCGCTTAAACGCTTCAGTCGTTCAGCCGCTAGATCAGCTCCCTCTAACATATCTGGCAACTCGTTAGCACCTATTGTGAGTAAGAGATTAATAGCATGCTGACCGTTCCAATCATCAAAACATCTGTCTATTACTTTTAGTACGGCATTGTCAGCCCACCAAACAGAGGGACTGCCAGCTACAATGTGACTGAATAAGTGAGGTTTTGCACATAAAGCATATAATGTGAAAAGACCGCCTAAGGAATGACCGACAATCGCTTGCTTCTTTTTATTGATAGGCCATTCCTTTGCTATAGCAGGCATGAGCTCATGTTCAATAAAATCTAAGAACTCATTAGCTTTGCCGTTTGGAGGCCAAGGCGTTCCATCTGGACGTGGTGGCAGATGTTCTTTGTTAACAGGTAGTGTAAAATCGAGACAGCGTCGCTCCAGATCAAAAGGTTCCTTTGAGGGATAACCGATGCCAATAACAAGAATAGGATCATAGCCTTTTGGTTTACGTGTTTGTAATTTCACTGCCTCTGCAAGTGTTGGAAAAAGGGCGTCCCCATCTAAGGCGTAGATGACAGTATAACCATCTGCTGGTGGTTCATCTGTTGGGCTTGCAATTAAAATGCGATAATCTAGCTGTTGACGAGATGCCATGGCAACTTCAAAGTAGTTTTCTGATGTATAAGGTTTCTTTGTCATTGTTATCATGGCGCTAAAAACTCCAATACATCTTCTATCACTTTTCCTTGAGCATGAATACCGCCATTTAGCCAGTAATCCGCGGATGTCTCAAATACTTGATTGTTTTTGAAGGCTGCTGTACTTTGCCAAATTTTACTGTTCTTCAACTCATTTAAAAATTCATCCCCAAGATTACCATCATTGATTAGGAAAATATAATCGGCATCCAGTTCAGGTAGAATCTCCAATGATACTTCGAAGGCACCATTTTTCACGTAGCTGCTTTGTTCAAATCCTAATTCATGTGTTAAGACATACCCACTAAAATACTCATCTGTCATGAAAAACATACCTTTTGCATTAAAGCGAATTAACGCAATTTTTTTACCCTCTGTTATAGAGGATAGCTTTGTTTTTGCTACATCTACTTTTTCTTGATAATCCTGTATGGCATGCTCAGCCTTGTCTGTTTCATCAAGTAGTTGCCCTAAAACTTTAATAGAGCCTTCTAAATCACTTGCAGCATTATTAAAAACATAGGTTGGTGCGATTTTTGCATATTTTTCATAGGTGCCATTTTCCACATAAAATGAATTGTGCAAAATAATTAAGTCTGGTTTATCTGCCATAATGGCTTCGGCTGATGGGGGATCGCTTGCAAAGCTAATTTCTGGTATACCCTGTAGCTGATCTTGTAAATAAAGCTGTGGCTTAACACCATTAGACCATTGCATAGTAGGCTTGATACCAAGAGCTAGTAAAGAATCCTCCATGACAGGTGCAAAAATTTTAGTAGGCTTAGCTGGTAGTGTTACCTCATTACCAACCTCATCTTTTAGTGTTAATGGATAAATACTTTGCTCCTTTGTACTTTCTGAGGATGCCTGCAATTCTACCTGTTCCACTTTATTGCTTGATTGGGTATTGCAGGCGGAAAGTATGCCGATAGTAAGCAAAAACATCGCTGATAAATAGGCAGATTTTATAATTGTATGACATTGAATAGGACAATTTTGTTTCATTGTTCATCAAAGTCTCCTTCCAGTGATAATCATTCTCAAATAGAATTATAAATCACTGTCTGATACGTTACCATGGACGGGGACAGGAAAAGGATTTGGATTTTTTCCGGTTAGCATAAGTAACATTTCATCTAGCATTCGGTTTATAGCAATAGCTGAGAATTCGAACCAAGGATTCGAAGGTAAAACATAGACATGTCCATTTTTTACAGCACGGAGCTCTTTCCAACGATCAAGGTATTGTAGAGTAAGCCAATAATTTCGGGTTGGTGAATCGGGACAAATGATAAATAGCAAACGGTCAGGGTCTATATTTACTAGCTGATCAAGTGTAATATGCTCATTATATGTTTGTTGGTGAGTATCGACAGAGCGAAGCTGTAAATCTGTATACAGTACATCCTGAATCCCTTTATTACAATACATAAATAATTGATCACCGCATAAACGAAGAACAGCAAACGTATCATTTTCAGCAACTTGATTAATTTCTAATCTCGCCTGTAATACCTTTTGTTCATATGTTTGAATGAAGTGCTCACCTACGCTTTGCTTTTTAACAGCTACAGCTATTTCTCTCAGCTGTGTTCGCCAATCCTTCGCTTGTATAAAGACACTTTTGATGCCAATAGTTTGAAGCCAATTAAGCATGGAGAGGGAGGGTTCCTCTTGAAAAATATGAATATCTGGCTTAGCGGAGGCTAATTTTTTGAAGTTATCCTCTGATTCTGTATCAAATATATTAACATGCACGGGAATTTTCTCTTGATAATGATTGTAATAATAAGGACTCCATTTAGCATTCAGCGGAGCCGCAACTGGTATGATACCAAGCGCTAATAAATTTCCAGTAGCGGAGACCGAAAAAGTAGAAATACGCTGGCGAGCCATCTCACTATAAGCAGAAGGTGAAATCCCAACTTCCTTTTTAAATTTTCGGCTAAAATAAAATTCGTCACTGTAACCTACTTTTCTAGCAATCTCACGAAGTAATAAATCGGTATCACGCAGTAATTGCTTGGCATGTCCGATACGTAGCGCCGTTAAATAATCTGTGGCACTTTGACCGAATGCCTTTTTAAATGCCTCTCCAAAGTAACTGGAACTCAGACCCGAAATGAGTGCTAGATGCTTAATCGTGAGAGGTTGATGATGGTTTTTAGCAATATAATCTCGAATATCCTTTAATGATATTTGAGTTGTCGTATCTGTTATACTTCCCTTTTTCATATAAATGTCACCCCTTATTATAAGTATGAGAATTACTTGGCAGTAACCAATAGTTTTGGTAATGCACCGAGTAACTTCTCTCTTGTAAAGGCATCTCCGTAATTCCACTTTGTTGCATCCACTAAATAAGCATGGTTAGTTTGTACAGCAGGGAGTCCTTTCCACATATCGCTATTAATCAATTCCATCGTAGCCATTTGCGATTCGGGTTTATCAGATAACAACATAAAGATCCGGTCACCAGCATACTGAGGTAAGTGATCTATTGGTATTTCTCTATACCCTTCGCCTGCTTGAAGTAGCTTTTTGACTTGTGGGTGAGGCTGAAAACCATCTGGATGAAAAAGAGCAGGGGATAGACCTGTACAGCCCATAATAAAAAGGCGTTTGCCATGATCAAAAGTCAAAACAGATGCTGTTTCGCCAGGCTCTATCACTGTTTGTAGCTGCTGCCACATAGTATTTTCTTGGATTTTAAAATATTCTAGCCAATCTTCTGCACGCTGTTGTTGGCTAAGCCACTGCCCTAATAAAAGAACGCGTTCCTCCAATGAATCCCAGGAATTTAGGGTAACTGTTGGTGCAATAGAAGATAGTGCTTGATATTGCTGCTCGTCATTATTTGTAAAGATAATTAAATCAGGGTTCAGCTTCGAAGATTTTTCAAGATTGATTGGAAAGGCAACATCTTGAATATAAGGAACATGGTTTTTATAGAAGGATTTACTAATAGAGTTTTTGTTACCACCTATTGGCTGCACATCAAAAATCAACATATCCCCAAACGTTTCTCCATGATAAATAACACGATGTGGTGAACGAGGAATGGCTACCTCGTGTCCTGTCCAATCTTTTACAACAGTTTTTTGTTTATATTGTCGTGCAAACTGTTTTGGAGGTATTCCAATTACCTGTCGGAAGCGGCGATTAAAATAATATTCATCATCAAATCCCACTTGCTGCGCAATATCTTTTAATGGCTCATTTGTTTGTAGTAATAATTCCTTGGCATTTGTAAGACGTAAATCTGTAATATAATCAAGCGGTTTCTTCCCAGTTAAGGTTTGGAAGATCGTACTATATTGCCATTGAGCTATACGAGCGAGTTCCGCTAGCTTTTTCACTGTTAAAGGCTGTCGAAAATAGTTATGTATATAGTCGATAGTTTCTTCAACCGCCTTTGTCATTGTCAACTGGTAGTTCATATGAAGCTGATGTTCAAATAATAAATTTAAGAGTTCATACAAGACTCCTTGTTGTTTAAGAAAATCCAATTTAGGATTTAAATTATACAGATCTTCGCTAAGACGAATTAATCGTGTATACGGATAAATTGTATATTCCACTTCATCAGAAAAAATAGATCCTAGATGTGGGGAAGGGTGCTTATGTTTTAGCTGAAAGGCTGAAAAGGCAATTTTATAGAAACGGTAACCATGATTTATATCCGATAAATCAATCATAGAATGGGGCTGAACAAGAAAAATTTTTCCTTTCGTCACCAAATAGGGTATATCATCAATCGTTAATGTCCCACAGCCATTTGTAAAAAGTATCATCGTATGATGAGAAGTCGAGATAAACGGATAGCTCTGCGAAATACAGTCAATATCTTCTAAATGAAATAGTAAATCATTGTTAATAGAAGCTGATTTATTGTCTTCCATCTGTTCACTTCCTTAGTAAATGAAAATGATTATCAATTAACTGTATTGTATAAAAAGTAAAGAGACATTTCAACAAAGATGAAATGTCTCTTGTTAGTTATTTTTTTAACATAGTAGGTAATTGTGATAACAGCCATTCTCTTGTTGAGGCATCGCTATCACTTTTTTCAATATCAAATGTGTAGACATGACCGTTCTTCACTGCCGGTAGGTTCTTCCAAATTGGACTTTCCATCATTTCTTTTGTCGATTGTTTTGCTTCATCATCGACTGGTGTGAGGATGAAAATTCGATCACCAGCATATTCAGGAAGAAGTTCTGTGGAGATTTCAGCAAAGCCTGTTCCATCATCAAGAATTTTTTGTATTTTGTCGCCAGGCTTAAGCACATTTGAATCGTATAAAACTTGAGAAAGTCCAGCACGTGCCATGACAAATAATCGATCTCCTGGATAATATGTTAAAACCGATGCCGTTTCATCTGGTTTAATGATGTCATCAGCTACAAGCGACTCCCACATTTTATCCGCTTTTTCTGTATAAGCATCCATCCATTGAGTTGCTTCTTCTTTTTTATTAAGTATATCGCCCAGCTCTGTTAAACGTTGGTTTAAGGGTGCAAAAGTATCAAACACGATAGTAGGGGCGATTTTAGAAAGCTGTGAATATGTTTTTTCATCTGAAGTACCAATAATGATAAGATCAGGCTTTAATGACAATGTTTTTTCCACATTAATAGGAAAACCAACGTCCTCCACATCTTTTACGCGATCTTCCCAAGCGTAATTTGTAATCCAAGAGAAGCCAGCACCAACTGTTTTGATATTCAATGCAAGTAAATCACCGTATCCTTCTCCATGATAAACCACTCTCTCAGGATCTACAGGAATTTCAACCTCATGACCTAAATAATCCTTATAAACACGAGTGGTTGATGCTGATGTTGTTGTCTCTTCCTTCTTCGTTTCTTCATTGGTAGAACCACAAGCAGCTAGTATGATACTAACCAGTAATAATAGGCTATAAATGAGCATATGTCGCTTTAATTTTTTCATGTCTCTTCCTCCGTAAATGATAATCATTATCGATATAGGCTAGCATAAATTAGTCAATGGCCTAGAACAATGGATAAAATGAAAAAGGGCCATTAAGGTTTATCCAAAAATCTAACTGTAACTTTAAAATAAAATCCGTTTTACCGTATAAGTATCCTTCCATTGGTGGAGAATGGACCTTTCATTGGACTAAGATTCGTGTGTAATGAAAGGGGGTAAAAAATGAAAAATTGTTGGATGTTTGTCATAACAGGAATGCTATTAATTGTTACAACTACGGGATTTGGTCGCATGGCATATGGAGTTATATTGCCGTTTATGCAGGAGGGAATGAATTTCACGACCACTCAATCTGGTTACTTAGTTAGGGTTAATAGGACTGGTGTTTGTTGCAAATTTCTGGTGGTCTGTCATCACACTGTTCCTTGCAGGTACTGGGAGTACACTTGTCAATACGCCACTACTATCGATAGCCATTAACCTGTATCCTAAGAAACGAGGTACTGTCATGGGACTGTTAATGAGTGGAGCTGGGATAGGAATGCTTTTATCAGGTTTGATGGTACCTTTCTTGCTTCATCAACTTCTGAGTTAGGTTGGAGAGGAGCATGGCTAATTTTCGCGGTTTTGACACTAATCGTCGTATTGTTAGCGTTTTGTACAATTAAGCAACCAAGTTCTATACAGAAAAACAACGTTTGGAGAAGGCATGTTATTTGTTACAAATTGGAACAATGAATATTATGGAAGTAGAGAATGCTGTTGGGTATTCTAATCCGAGTCATTTTGCAGAGGTTTTTAAGGAGAAATATGGGCTGAATCCGCGAGACTTTGTCAGATACAGATCACAATAAAACCCTTCAGCTTTTGGACAAAGCTGAAGGGACTTTTTTTACTTCACTATGCTATCCAATACATTTTGAATAATTTGGCGATTGGCAATAGCACCTGAATATAACCAGCTCGAACTTGAATCGAATTCATAAACATGACCATCTTTAATGGCAGGTATATTAGCTAGCAGAGGATCGCTTAGCAATTCAGAGCTACCTGCACTATCACTGTTAATAACAAAAAGATAGTCAGCATCTATTTGAACGAATTTTTCTAAAGAAACTTGCGACCAATCACCAGTAGCAGAAGCTGACATCTCTTTCACAAGGCTTGGCGTTTGTAACCCAAGATCCTCATAAAGAACAACACCGCTAGAAGCTGTGTCACTTACCATATAGATTGAATTTTTGATATTCCAGATCACAGTGGCTGAAGGCTTCCCGACTTTGTTGTGAATTTCTTCTTTTGCTTCTTTAGCGAATTGATCATAATCTGCTAGAACTTCCTTTGCCTTATCTGTTTGACCAAAAATTTCGCCCATTTTTAATAGTTTATTGCGCCAATTATTATCCTCCGTTCCCATCACATACGTAGGTGCAATTTTGCTATATTGCTTATATTTTTCACCTTCAGCAATTTCAGGAGAACCGATTACAATTAAATCTGGATTAAAGCTTGTCACAGCTTCATAGGGAAGATCGAATTCAATTGTTGGAATATCCTTTAATGAATTCTGGAGATAGTCTTGGATAGAAGTCCCACCCTTTACGGACCATTGTGCAACGGGCTTTAAACCTAATGCTACAAGGTGATCTTCTAGATAAGGAGCTATGATGCGTTGGGGATTTTTAGGAATGGTCACTTCATGTGCTATTGAATCTGTTAATACTCGATTGGAGTTTTCTTCCTTTGCCTTCTCTATTGTGGAAGAAGATTGAGTTCCGCATGCAGCCAAAAGGATGGAAATAATTAAAATGCCAGTTAAAAAGGCATTCTTTTTTATAAATTTTTTCAAAGCTATAAGCCTCCTATTTCAATTGATTTCTATCATTCTATTTCATTATAATGAAAATGATAATCAATATCAATTTGATGTTTAGGAGATAGCGTTTAAATGTACAAAGACAATCAGCTACTGTCCCATATTTTTTATCAACCTATACAAATAGTGAAATTAAATGAAATGTTAAGTGACATAGAAACACAATTCACCTACCCATTTATGGTCATAGTGTATGAGGGATATATAGAGTGTACGCTTCAAGGTAGGCACATTAGGCTTAGTTCAAATTCTGTTATGCTTTTAGATAATACTGACGATTTTCATCTTCTAGAAACATGTGAAAGCAGAGGGATCATCATTCAATATCGTGTTTATGGCTACAAAATTGATCGTTTATTGCAAGCTTCTATCTTAATTGAGCAATGCTCCTATCGACTGATGAAATTAGCTAAAGAAGTAGAAAAAGAAGCAAACACTGAGAGCAATAATCCGTTTCGTTTACAAAAATTATTTGGTGAAATGCTAGAAGTGCTATACAGCCTTTTACGTGATAAAAATCAAAAAAAGAAGAACTATGGATTGATAAAGTACTTCATTATATTAATCTACATTTCCGTGAGGAATTAACAAGAGAGCAGATGGCCAAAAAAGCACAGGTAAGTCCAGAGCATTTTTCTCGGACGTTTCATAAGCACACAGGCTATACATATAGTGAATATTTAACATGGCTAAGAATACGAGAATCACAGAAAAGGCTATTGTTTACAATGCCTAAATTAGATGAGCTTGCCGAGGAAGTTGGCTACAATGAGGGAACTTATTTAAGTCGGAAATTTAAAGAAAAAGTAGGTGTATCACCAACAGTCTATTATCAGAAATCGAAGCGTGTCCTTGCACTCAATACCAATCATACAGCATGCTTACTAGCTCTTGGTATTACGCCGGTGTTGGGTGTATACTCTCCATTTCTAGAGGGTATCAAGCCTGTCCCTAATACGCATAAACTAAAAGGCTATGAGTATGATATTGCTTCAAATTATCAGGCAATCACCGAAGCGTGTCCTGATATCATTATTAACTACAGTGGTGGTGATGAAAAACCATTATTACTGTCAGTAGCTCCTATATTCGAGCTACCATGTAGAGAATTAAGCTGGCGAGAGCAATTTGGGTTGATTGCCCATATCGTTGATAGACAAGAAGTATGTAAGAGCTGGCTCCAGCAATATGATGAACAGATAGCTCAGTGTAACGATATTCTTGACCAACAACATGGAGCAAGAGGGACTGCTATTGTTTGGGAAATAGGTAGTCATCAAGCATATTGTTTAAATAGTAGTCATGGAAGAGGGAGTCATATACTGTACGAAGATTTGGGCTTTAGTCGACCAGCTGCGATTGTCACACGAAATATTGAACAAACAGGTTACTTAACAGTAGATATTGAGGATATTGCTTATTTTCCAGCTGATTATATATTCGTCACTGCTCTTCCTACAAAAGATTTTGGAAAAGAGCATCTCTTGAGGGTATTACATTCGGAAAAATGGCAGTCACTTACAGCGGTGCAAAAGAAACAGGTGTACTTTTTGAATCAGTATGAATTATTTTATGGCTATGACCCATTATCTACAGCTATGCAATTACAAAAATTAATGGAAGTATTAACATCATAAATATACAGAGCAACAAATCACTTTCATACATAGACAGTTATTTTACATTCTTCTACAATTAGTGAGAATGATTATCAACTGGCATGTATGGAGGGAAAAAATTGCTGACACAAAATAGAAAATTCATAGCGCCACTATTTCTTATAATATTACTTCTGTTAACGGCTTGTGGAGAAAAGGAGAAAAATTCTAGTCCGACTACAGTGCAAGATACAAAAGAAGCAGAGGCAAAAACTGTTCAGACGACAAATGGTGAGGTTGTTATTCCGACTAGTCCTCAGCGTATTGTAGCAGAGGAGTATATTGCAAGTTTGCTTGTATTAGATGTGAAACCTGTGGGAGCTCCTGGGTTGGCACTTGAAAACTATTATTTAAAGGATGCATTAAAAGATGTAGAAGAAATCGGTGACTATGGGAAACCGTCGATTGAGAAGATTATCGCGCTCAAACCTGACTTGATTATTACTGGCAATGGGGAAAATTATGATGCTTTAAGTAAAATTGCTCCTACAGTTGTCATTCCCTATGGTGAATTAAAGGATGCGCACGAAGAACTTACTTATTTCGGTGAGTTGCTTGGCAAAGAGCAAGAAGCTAAGGATTGGCTGGCGCAATATGATCAAAAGATTGCCGATGCCAAAGCACAGGTAGATGCGATTATTCCAAAGGATGCAAGCTTCTCTATTATGGAGGACGCAGGCAAAACGTATTATGCATATGGTGATAATTTTGGACGTGGTGGGCAACCAGTCTATCAGGCACTTGGTCGCAAACCACCTGCTAAAGTAGCAGATGAAATGATGGAAAAGCAGTGGGCTGAAATTTCCGAAGAGGTGCTGGCAGATTATGCAGGAGACTACATTATTTTGACTTCAGATGATCGTACAGTTGAATATTTTAAGAAAGATCCAATATGGGGTAGCTTGCCAGCAGTAAAAAATGATCATCTTTATGTTTGGCCTGAGGAGCGTTCATGGTATTATGACCCAACAGCCGTGTTGGCTCAGGTAGAGGAATTAACAAACTGGCTCACGAATAAAAAATAAGCTAAATAATTGAAAATGCTAGTACAACATACTAAATAAAATTAAATGAAATTCCATAAAATCACTCAGGCATTGGATTGTTTGAGTGATTTTTCTATGCTTATACAGGTTTATATTGAGAACGATTATCAATTATAATAAACTTGTAGGTAGTGAAGAATTGGAAGGAATGATGTAGGATGCTACCAAAAGAGGAGTTTCTATTTCTTTGGAATCACGCAACGATCAAAGTGCTCGATATAAGATATGAGCTATTCAAACCTGAGGAAATCGGAAAATCATATAAATTGCCTGCAAATATGTTTCTTTATGCCACAGGTGGTGGTGCGGAAGTTCAAATCGATTTAATAAACTATACACTAGAGGGCTTTCATCTTATTCACGGTGGAAAGGGCACCACACTACAAATAATGGCTACAGACAAAGGCTTTGAATATTTTTTAATATTTTATCGAGCTTCCATTCCTTTAACCTCAAATAAAATGATAGCAAGGGCGTTACAAACAAATAATCCTTTCAACTATCAATACAGTCTTGTTCCTAACTCGCCTATTACAATGTTTGAAAAAATATATTTTATGTATAAGAAGTGGGAAAATGCCAATAGCCTCAGCAAATTTACTGTTAAATCGCTATTCTATCAATTATTAAATGAAATTTTTATGCAGCTAGATCAGGACAGTGTCGACATTCAAAAATTAAATATCTCTAGTCAAATTAAAGCCTATCTAGAGCAAAATTATGCACAGCCATTGACCTTAGAATCCATTGCGAAGGCATTGCGCTATAGTCCATCTCATTTATCCATTCAATTCAAGCAACAATTAGGTTGCAGCCCGATTGAATATTTAATTCAACTACGGATTGAAAAAGCTTCTATTTTGCTTGAGAAGACGAATGCTAGCTTACGCGATATCGCTATGGGTGTGGGCTATAGTGATGTCTATTATTTTAGTAGACTTTTCAAAAAGAGAGTAGGCGTTTCTCCTACAAAATTCCGTCAAAAGCAAGTGATCTGATAAAAGATAGTCCTTCAATGTCTGAAAGATACTCCATTGTCGATTGGAGCTTCCAAGATTATATTGAGAATGGTTATCAATATAATGAAAGGAAGTATGAACCAATGAATAAAAGAGGTTTATCAGCTTTTACAACACTCTTTCTATGTCTGACGCTTTTATTAAGTGCTTGCAGTAGTGGGGCATCAACCAGTACACAGGGCGGGGAAAAACAAGCCTCTACCACTCAAACAGTAAGCGAATCACAAACAAAAACTGTCTCTACTATGAAAGGAGACGTAGAAATACCTGTTAACCCTGAGCGAGTAGTGGTGATGTATTATACAGGTGATGTACTAGCATTTGATGTGACACCAGTGGGTTCTTCTAAAATACAAGAGGGAGCAGCATTTGAGGAAGAATTAAAAACAGTTGAAAGTTTAGGTGAATGGTTTGAACCAAATGTCGAGGCAGTAATCCAATTAAAACCTGATGTCATCATTATCCCAAGTAAGAATGAACTTTACGATCAAATGGAGAAAATTGCACCTACTGTCATGATCGATTTCTCAACCTCTCTAGATGAACGTTTAACAAAGATTGGTGAAGTACTAGGGAAAGAGAAAGAAGCAAAAGAGCTTTTAGCTAATTTCTATACAAAAGTAGAGGATAGCCAAGAGAAGCTAGAAGAGGCAGGTATTTCAGATAGAACGGTTAGTATTATGGAAGGCGGCAAAGGAAAAATGTCTGTTGTAACAAGCTATACCTTTGGACGTGGTTCTCAAGCTATTTATGAGTATTTAGGAATAAAAGCACCAGATATTATTCAAAAGAAAATAGATGATAAAAACAACACCAATGAGGCAATCGATGTTTCATTAGAAGTATTAACAGATTATGCAGGAGATTATGTGTTCCGCTCATCTTATGAAGGAATGGTAGATTTAACAGATCATCCAGTTTGGGCTAACATTCCTGCCATTAAAGAAGGAAGGCTTATCGAAATGGATTTTGGTTTTTGTTACTACAACGACATTTATTCATTATCAAAACAGCTAGATTTCATTGTGGATCAACTAGTTGCTACAACTAAATAAGTTAAAAATGGATGGTTTACCTCATAAATGTTTATTGATACATCACATCTATGGATCGATTATATTTTTATTTACGATGAGATAAGTTTGATTATTTGACTTTGTCTATTCTTTTTTAAAGTGAACTTGTAATAATAGAGATTATTTTTCAAAAAGAAAGCACTAAAGAAACCAACATTGTTTCTTTAGTGCTTTAATTTAATTTCTTACGATTTGGAACGTGCCAGGAGTAGTAGTTTGGATAATATGACGATTTCCACTGATGATAAAGTCAGCTGGAACTTGCTTGCCAAAACCATTTGAGCGATTGAAGGAAGAATTGGCTTGTAAGCCTTCTATAATGATTTCCATATTAGCATCAAAAGTTACTGGTACTTTGTTTAATGTTGCTATAAGTGTAATGCGATTGCCCCTTTTTGTAACTTGAATGTCCATCACCCCTTCATCTTCATTCACAAGTGTATAAAGTGGAGGAATGATAATGGTCATTTTGTCTTTTGTTGTTAGAATAAAACGTTCCGTGTCATTTTCTGATGCGGCTACATTAATTTTGGCTTTATAGATATTTTTATTTTTTGTCATAGCTGTAGTTTTCCCTGGGACAGCTGCTGCATCAGATAAAACAGGTGTTTTAGGGATGTTATCTTTTGTAGGAAGTGTGTGTTTTCCTTGTACAAAATCCACTAAAGTCCATACATTTGGGACGAGTTGCTGCTGAACAGGTGTTAATGCTTCAAAAGAAGTTTTGACTGCCTGCACATCCTGAGCTGTCGATGTTTTTGGTGATAAAGCTGCAATAGCGTTTTCAACTTCTTTAGCTGCTGCCTTATCCTTTACAACCAACTGTTCTGCATCAAGTAATTGTTGCTCGATACCTACAGGTAAAGAAATATTTGAAAACCTACGTAATGCATTAAGCTCTGCTCGGGCATTGGCTACATCTTTATGGAACGAGAGACGAGATGAATTAATCAATTGAATTTTATTAACCACCTTGTCAACAGATGTATTTGGCGCGATATAGGAAGTTAGAATTTTTTGCGCAGATGCACTTACAAAGGTTTTTTGCGCTGCATTCAGGGTATTATACCAATCTTTTGTTTCAATAACATTTTGATAATAATTAGAGGACGTAGAATCCACAGAATACAATTTCTCTTCAATTTGTGCTGCAAGCTTACGATAAGCAATTCTTGTCTGCTGATGTGCTGACAATGTGGAGTAGTTCGTAACATACTGTTTTTCTGTTTCCGTTAAAGCATTGTAAGCCTTCAAAGCTGCCTCTAAATTTGTTTGGAAAGTAGCAGTTGTATTGTTAATGTTGTTAATTAGTTGTACAACATTTGCCACGTTAGCATTGTAGCTAGCAAGTATGTAGGCTGGCTTTGAAATTTCGGTAGCCGATGCTGGTGCGCTGTAAAGAAGGGAGGGTACTGCCACTAAAGACAGTAATACTAATTTTTTTTATTTTTCATATGATGAGAAACCTCCTATTTTCCATAATTATTATAGATAAAATTGGCCTCGGTTCGCAGAGGTTTATCCAATATATGGTGTTGTTTTAATTTTATCATAGCCTAGGATATTTTTAAGCATTTTTAGATGAATAGGTAGATAGTTGATAGTTTTTTTGCCTATCTTTCGACTCTAAGTGAAATACTCATTGTGACTTATTGAAACAAATCGTACAGCCAGTTTCATTAAGGGCTTAGATGATGATAGCTTCAAACCAAATGCATCCTTAACACAAGCCAAGCAGTTGTGGTGATGAACCGTATGTTTGAGAGCGGGTGTGTGAGGAGGCCGCAAATTCTCACTTTTATTTTATCAAGATGTGACAGAACAGCTTTCAAAATATTAAATATTAGTGGCAAGAGGTGCTTGTTAATGTTTAGAAATTGTTGAGGAGGTTATGTTAATTTTTTATTGTTGTGATTATTGTGAGAATCATAGCGTACAATTTGAAGAAGAACTAGATATGCTATTATCTAGTTCTTTTATTTTTTAATAAGGGATTGCTAAATTTATGAACGATATCTACAAGTAAGTTATGTTGGTATGGTGGCTGATTTATTGAATTACTTAACTTGTTCAGGATTTGTTTAGAAAAGTGTAGTAAGCTATTATTTGTAATCTTGTCAATGTCTTAAATCTTAAATAAACCGAGAAAGACTTGGCTTTTAAGCCTAGTCTTTTTTGGTTACTAAAAATGAATATTATCCTAATTCAAAAATCAGCTTATTGGAATGAGCCTCCTTCTTGTAATAGTAAAATGCTATGCTGAATAGCATTTTCCACAAGAGTTTGTATCGACAATGGAGGAACAAATAGCTTTATTTTTGGGGGTACGTCCTATATGATTTGTACTCTGTCACCAAAGCGTATTTGTTCTATAGGCGCGTCAAGTTTTAATTCGTAGTCAATCGGTACAGTTAAATCGACATTCTAAAATCAAAGCTCATTTATAGATAATCACTAAAGGCGAGTAACAATTCCTCCATCTTCTCTCATTATCAACACCATGTTAGGAAATAATAGAATTCAGTGTATTAAAGAAAAAACGGATCGGAGCAGCTAAAATAAATAATAATAGGTAGCACAGATCAATGGTTTGAATTCGCATATTTTCCTTCATCAATTCAGGTAGGAATAAAAATAGAAAAACTAAGCATACTGCTAATTAAGTTCCTTTAGAAAAGTTTGTGATGCGTTCCATTTTCAGTAAATCTCCTAAAATTATTTTTCTATTAAAGCCACCTTGTATATAGTGATTGGCATGAATGCCATAATAATGTCGCTTTCGGTGGTATTTAGCGTAAAATAATATGTAACAGGTCTATTTATAGGAGCATCCTTTGCTTACATGCTAGAGCATAAAAATGAAATGATTTTCCGTGATACGCTTCTAGAGTTATTTTGGCCAGAGTCTGATATTGATAAAGCATCAAAACAACTTTATACAGCCATTTATACCATACGGAAAACATTAAAAAACTATGGGGTTGAGGGCGTGAAAATTTCAAGTCCATTGCTAAGTTCTGGCTACAAACTAGTAGTTGAAAATATTGTAGTGGATGTAGAACTATGGCTATCTCGCTTAAAATCATTACCTCCAATACAGCAGACAACAGTCGATGAACATGAACAAGTATTCCGGATGTATACGGGTGATTATTTAGGAGACTGTGATTATTTATGGGCGGAAAGTGAAAGAGAACGTTTAAGGAGACTGTGGTTGCACCATGCTCAGCAACTAAGCGAATTTTACATAAGAAATGAAAGTTACAATGCTGCTATAAAGGTGCAGGAAAAAGTGCAAGAACTATACGCTGATGCAGAAGATAACTATTTTACTTTAATGAAGCTTTATGAGCTACTGAGTAATTCAGCTGCCGTTGAGGAGCAATACTGGCTGTTAAAAAGATGCTTCAAGAGCACTTGGCAGTGGAACTAAGAGAGGAGATTGAGGTTTGGTATCGTAGGTGGAAGCAGGCAAATGCTATAATACAAGTAGATGCTTTTAACTAGATAGTTTTTTAAACAGGACTCTGTAGCTTTCAGAGTCCTGTTTTTAACTTCAAACAGCCTAATTTTTACCTGGCTTATACTGTCCCGTGTAGGTAGAAATCGCACTATTTAATTGATCTACCGCATATGACACATCCGATTGAGTCGAATTGCTATTAACTAAAAGTGATTCAGCGTGTGAAACGGCTGAGTTAAAAATATACCACTCATTGTATGTTGTCCAATTAGTAGTTGATGGTATACCTATCCCATTTTCTGAAACCATCACGTACATATCTTTTGCATGATTTACAAGTGATTGTAGATAAGTTTTATCAACATATTGTCCACTATTTCCAGGTTTATAGGCATTCTTATAAGTCCAAATAGCATTATTTAAATTATTGATAGCGTTGGCAATATCTGCTTGAGTTGCATAATAATTATTTACGACTGCTTGAGCAGATGAAACAGCAGAATCAATTGCATTTTTCTCTGATTGAGTAGTCCATTGAGAATTATATGGAATATTCGATCCATCCCAAGACACTGTAACATATTGAATAGAATTAATTAAAGACTGTAGTGATGCCTTATCACCGTAGCCATACTTTGTGCCATTCTTTTGTGCAGCCTGGTAGACTACCAGTGCATTTTTATATTGAATGATGGCGTTCTTCACTTGTTCTTGAGAGGCGCTATTATTGTTCGCTACAGCTCTTGCAGTCACTACAGCAGAATCAAATACTGCACGGTCTGTATGTGTTGTCCATTTATCCGTATTTAATATATCATAGCCGTTTACAGATACTTGTACATATGGCGGGGATGCAATTAGTGCATTAAGTTCTTTTTTATCAATGACAGGGAGCGTTACTGAGATACGGCTATCGTTCACCTGTACATTATTTACTAGATGCCCTGAATCTAAAGCTACTTTAGCTCCACCTTTTACAACGATTTGCTCAATTTTACCTTCTCCATAAAGGTTGAAATCTTTTGTTACATCAATTGTAAGTTTTTCAATATTAGCCATTGCTCCAAAGGATTCTACTTTGCCTACTACCTCTACTTTGGAAAGAAGTTGATCAGACGATACGTTGACTTTAGTACGGGCTAAATTGATGTTTGATGATTTCATATCGATTAAAGTAACGTATAGCCAACTTACCTTTTTCGTTACAATTGGTTTTAGTGTAATTGTTTCACTTACTACTACATCATCAAGTGTAACAGCTTTTTTTACTCTGTTTGTAATGATAAGCTGACCATCCACACTAACGTTTTGAACTTTTACATAGTCCGCGTTAACAGTGAGGTCTCCAGAGATTTGTGCGTTACCTCCATCAAAATAAACAGATTTTTTGCTGGTACCTGCTTTGTTTAATATTAATGCTGTAACGTCGGTAAGTTGTCCGTTTTTCACTACAATAGTTGCTCGGGCATTGGATAATGCTGTTTTATTTGATGTATTGAATAGGGGCTTTAATGCAGATTGAATTCTAAATGTACCGTTAGATGTTATCACAGTATCTTTTGTTATATTTTTGATCGTTACGGATTCACCTATCACCTTTTTGGCTGCTGCCACCTGTGTCTCATATAAATTTGATTGTATTTGAGATGTTGTGGCACTTGCCGTAGACATTGGTAATACTAGTGTCGCTGTAATAGCCGTGACCATTAATGTTGATAGCGCTTTATTTTTCAATTTAAGTCACTCCAATCATTCTATTTAATAGTTAATATATCATATTTTTCTATAATTTAGAATTAGAAGAGGATGTTTTACTATGAATCTCCATTCAAATAAGTCATTAGTCCTTTATATTGAAAAATAAATGTTTGGTGAAGTATCGGTATTTTTCTCTATAATTCTGTAAATTTTCTACTTTATTCGCTAAATATTTTATTGTGATACAATCATCCATCCATTATTATTAGTATAAAAGTGGGGGTGTTAGTTATGAAAAAATCAAGAGGAATTGCCTTAAAACTTTCTTCCCTTATAATAGGATTATTTCTTATTTTATTTTTATCCTATACTGTCATAACGGGGATTATTATAAAAAAGCAAAGTGTTGAAGACGCAGAGCATGGAACATTACAATCGGCTGAATCTTCTGCAGCTATTATGAGTGAAAGATTTAAGAAAGCCAATACGACATTACAAACAACAAAGCGTATCATAGAAAGCATGGAGAAGAATAATACGTTGTCTACCAAGGGTGTCATAGACGTAATGGAAAACAATTTAGCTAGCAATAATGACATTCTTGGAGTAGGAGCAATCTTTGAGCAAGATTCTATTATTTTAGAACCAACTGAAGCTGCTTTAGTAGATACTAAAAAACGTTTTATCCCTTATTTAAGTAAGAACGGAAATGATATCTCGACGGCTCTAATCGAAGGTATTGATGATAAGAGTATTTCTGAATGGTATTGGGTACCAAAAGAAGAGAGACGTGCAGTTTTGACAGAGCCCTATGATTATAATGTAAACGGTCAATCCGTATTAATGACAACCATTTCAGTGCCATTAATCAATGCTTCCGGGACATTTTTCGGTGTATTGACTGCCGATGTATCAATAGATTTTTTAAATGATTTAACAAAATCGAATGCCCCAGAAGGCGGTTATGCGGCAATTATTACGAATAAAGGTGTGCTAACAGCTAACAGTTTTGGTGATGAGCTAGTTGGGCGCAATATGCAAGAGGATCCTACTTGGACAAGTATTAGTAAGACAATGGAAAATGGTGAACTAACAAGTATGTACGTTGACTCTAATCAACTGAAGGAAAAGGCCTATAATGTTTTTGCTCCAATGATTTTAGAGGGTATTGACGAAACATGGACTGTTCAAGTCGTGTTAGCTGAATCAAAGATTCTAGAAACATATAATCATGTATTTGTATTTACGATTATTGCTTCCATTATTATGGTGGTTTTGATGACAGCTGCAAGTGTGTTATTCATCTATAAACAATTAAAACCACTTAAATTTTTACGTGCATCGATTGAAACTGCAGCCGAAGGGGATTTAACACAAAAGGTAGAAGAGCGATATATTAAGCCTGATGAAATTGGTGCAGTTGCTGTGGCCTATAATAATATGTTAGATAAAACCAATAGTGCGATTCAAACTGTACTAAATTCCACGAGGTTATTGAACCAATCTTCTAATCAGGTAAATGAGGCATTTAATGAGGTAGTTGCTTCTAGTCAGGAGGTTTCTGTAGCTATCAACGAGATTGCACAAGGAGCTTCGAAGCAATCAGAGGATACAGAAGAAACAAATTATCGAATGATGGATTTATCAGATCAGATTGATGCTATTACGGCTCTTTCTAATGAAATGGATGAGCTATCTCATAAAACAGGTGTAACAACGGAAAAAGGATTGCATGAGGTTGAAAGTTTAAGAGAACGTAATATGGAGACAAATGAAATGAATGGGCGTATCCAGCAGCAAATGGAATCATTAGCTTCTAATATTGCCAATATTAATCAGATTATTGCTTCGATTCAAAGCATTACCGAGCAGACTAATCTGCTAGCTTTAAATGCAAGTATTGAGGCTGCACGTGCTGGTGAACATGGTAAAGGATTTGCTGTAGTTGCAGAGGAAGTTAGAAAGCTAGCAGAACAATCTAAGAATGAAACAGAAATTATTAAGAGTACAGTAGAAAGTATTCTTGAAAATTCTCAGCAGACGGTTGCTGTGATTGCATCTAATGCAGATTTAATGCAATCTCAAAATGAGTCCGTACAAAGCACGCAACTAGCATTTAAAGATAGCAGTGATTTGTCGGGTTCAATTGCAAATTCTATTAGTGATTTAATGAATAAACTATCTAGCATGTTAGAGCATAAAAATCAGGCAATCATGGCTATCCAAAGTATTTCGGCTATTTCAGAGCAAACAGCAGCCTCTGCGGAACAAGTAAGTGCTTCTGCAATGGATCAACAAGTAGAATTACAAAAAGTAGCAGAGTCTATTCAAAATATGAACGATATTTCAAACGAGCTACAAGAAGTTGTAAACCGATTTAAGCTTGCTTAAAAAGAAAGGCTGCCTTCAATATAGAGGCAGTCTTCTTTATGGTGAAAGCCGGAGAAATTGACCTAGAAGGAATTCAACACTACTATTAACACTGGAAGGGGGACATTGATATGATGTATCTCGGAATGATTTTCTTTCAAATTGTTGTACCTATTTTAGTGTTACTTGTAATAGGCGCTATACTACAAAAGAAATTTCGCTTTAATTTAAAAGCATTGTCTCAGCTTATTACATATTGCTTTATGCCAGCAGCTGTTTTTGTAAATTTATATGAAACACATGTGGAATTAACTGTACTGGGAGAGGTCGGATTATTTATTGTACTCTTTATCGGTAGTCAAATGATACTCAGTCACTTTATGGCAAAAGGGTTAGGTTTAGCTAGAACAGAGGCAGCTGTCTTTAAAAATAGTGTTGTGCTCATTAACTCGGGTAATTACGGTATTCCAGTGGCTCAAATGATATTTGCCACGCAACCTATTGGAGTAGCCATTCAGGTCATGCTCGTAATCTTTCAAAATATGACTACGTATACATATGGTTTATACAATTTAATTTCTTCTACAAAGTCAGGTATGACAATCATCAAGGATTTCTTTAAAATGCCTATTATTCATGCGCTGATTATAGGTGTCGCTATGAATTATTTTGATATCGGTATTCCACAGTTTATCAAAATACCAGTAGAACATGTGGCAGATGGATTTATTGCTGTGGCTCTAATTACTTTAGGTGCGCAATTATCACAATTAGAGATGAAATCAATGTTTAATAAAACCGTCTTTATCAGCTGTTTTACGCGATTAATTATTGGACCATCTGTTGCATTGGCCATTATTTATATATTGGGATTAGATGGAGTCGTCGCACAATCACTGTTTATAGCTAGTGCTTTTCCAACATCCCGCAATAGTTCTAGTCTAGCATTGGAATATGATGTAGAATCAGCAACAGCCGCGCAAGCTGTTTTATTTTCAACCATTGTAAGCTGTATAACTGTAACCATTGTGATCTATTTTGCAGAAGTATTATTTACCTAGTAAGATAAAAAATAACTTCCATCTCTTAGTATTATCTGCTACACTAGCATCAAACTAAATAGTATTAACTAGGGGAGTCTGATGAGTCAGGCTGAGAGGGAAACGCTACGAAGTTTCTTGACCCTTTGGACCTGATCTGGCTCATACCAGCGTGGGAAAGTTAAGAAGCTATTGCAGAGTATGCAATCAATAGACCTTTACATTCGTGGCCGGATCCAAATAATTATTTTGGATTCGGCCTTTATTTTTTGGATTGTTGGGGTGAGCTAGAATCGGTCCTTATATCAAAATAAATTTAAGGGAGAGAAGTAGCTCATGTCAGCAATTAGTGAAAAGAATATTACCATTATGTCCAGCTTTGAAGGAAGCAAAAAAGTATATGTGGAAGGATCACGCCCAGATATTCTAGTACCTATGCGAGAAATTGCATTAAGTCCGACAACAGGCAGTTTTGGAAATGAAGAAAATGCTCCTATTCGAGTATATGATACGAGTGGGCCCTATACAGATCCAGCCTACCAAGTAGATATTACGAAAGGTTTACCTGCCTTACGAAATGCATGGATTCAAGAGCGAGGGGATGTAGAAGCATATGAGGGACGCTCCATTAAACCGGAGGATAATGGCTTTCGTCATGTTGATGACCCGCGTATTCAAGAAAATGTCTTCCCTGAGTTGGCGAGAAAGCCTTTGCGTGCTAAAAAAGGTAAAAATGTGACACAGCTTCACTATGCACGAAAGGGAATTATAACGCCTGAAATGGAGTTTGTAGCGATTCGTGAAAATATGGATCCTGAATTTGTACGTTCAGAAATTGCAGCTGGGCGTGCTATAATGCCTTCTAATATTAATCACCCTGAGGCAGAGCCAATGATTATTGGGCGTAATTTTCATGTAAAGATCAATGCGAATATCGGGAATTCTGCTGTATCTTCTTCCATTGCAGAAGAAGTTGAGAAAATGACCTGGGCAACTCGATGGGGCGCAGATAATATTATGGATTTATCGACTGGTAAACATATTCATACAACTAGAGAATGGATTATTCGAAATGCGGCAGTGCCAGTGGGAACAGTGCCAATTTATCAGGCTTTAGAAAAGGTAAATGGTGTAGCAGAGGATTTAACGTGGGAGGTTTATCGTGATACTCTCATTGAACAAGCTGAGCAGGGTGTGGATTACTTCACCATTCATGCAGGTGTCCTTTTACGCTATGTACCACTAACAGCAAATCGTGTGACAGGTATTGTATCTCGAGGTGGCTCTATAATGGCACAGTGGTGTTTATATCATCATCAAGAGAATTTCCTGTATACACACTTTGAGGAAATCTGTGAAATTATGAAAGCCTATGATGTTGCTTTTTCCTTAGGTGATGGTTTACGCCCAGGCTCAATTGCAGATGCCAATGATGAGGCACAATTTGCAGAGCTTGAAACACTAGGCGAGCTAACACAGATTGCTTGGCAGCATGATGTTCAGGTAATGGTTGAGGGACCAGGTCATGTACCAATGCATTTGATTAAAGAAAACATGGACAAGCAATTAGAGGTTTGTAAGGAAGCTCCCTTCTATACATTAGGACCACTCACAACAGATATTGCTCCAGGTTATGACCACATTACATCAGCCATTGGGGCAGCCATGATTGGCTGGTTTGGTACAGCGATGCTTTGTTATGTGACACCGAAAGAGCATCTTGGTTTACCGAATCGCGAGGACGTTCGTGTGGGCGTTATCACTTATAAAATTGCTGCACATGCTGCTGATTTAGCAAAAGGTCATCCAGGTGCACAACAACGAGACGATGCACTGTCTAAAGCGCGCTTTGAGTTCCGTTGGCGTGATCAATTCAATCTGTCACTAGATCCCGAGCGTGCAGTGGAATATCATGATGAGACACTGCCAGCAGAGGGAGCAAAAACAGCACACTTTTGTTCTATGTGTGGGCCTAAATTCTGTAGCATGAGAATTTCACAGGATATTCGTAATTATGCGAAAGATAAGGATTTGAATACGACTGAAGCGATCCATCAAGGTATGAAAGAAAAGGCTGAGGAGTTTAAAAAAGCAGGCAGTCAAATTTACCAATAATGAAAGAAAAGGCTTATGTCAAAAAAATAGACATAGGCCTTTTCTTAATAAAAAAACTCCATGTGAATAGTGGATTCACATGGAGTGAAAGTTGGATTTGGATATCAATAATAAAGTGGAATATTAAACGTTTGTTGGTTGTTTTACATATGGATTTGTAAGGTCCATACCTTCTAAGGAAAGACCCATCGCTTTAGCGACACCTTCACCATATGCTGGGTCAGCTAGATAGCAGTGAAGGATGTGACGGCGTTTGATGAATTCTTCAACAGAAGCCATATCGTTCGCGGTATTTTCAAATAAGCGTTGCTGCTCTTCCGAAGTCAATAGACGGAATAGTTTACCTGGTTGTTCAAAGTAATTATTATCGTCTTCACGGAAATCATGAATACCTGCATGACCATCAATACGTAATTCAGGCTCTTTATGGTCTAAATTATGCTCCCACTCACCATAGCTATTTGGTTCATAGCTTAATGTCGAACCAAGATTGCCATCAAAGCGCATTGCTCCATCTCGGTGGAAAGTACGGAATGGACATTTTGGTGCGTTGACAGGAAGCATATAGTGGTTTACACCAAGACGATAGCGTTGGGCATCAGCATATGCAAAGATACGACCTTGTAACATTTTATCTGGTGAGAAGCTGATGCCAGGAACAATGTTAGATGGTGCGAATGCAGCTTGTTCAACTTCTGCAAAGTAGTTGTCTGGATTTTTGTTTAACTCGAATTCACCTACAGGAATTAATGGGAAGTCTTTTTTATACCATACCTTTGTTAAATCAAATGGGTTGTATGGTAGCTCACGAGCTTGTTCCTCTGTCATTACCTGAATGTACATTTTCCATTTAGGGAAATCGCCTTTTTCAATTGCTTCATATAAATCACGTTGTGAAGATTCGCGGTCTTGACCAATAATCTCATTAGCCTCGGCACCAGTTAAGTTCTTAATGCCTTGCTCTGTACGGAAGTGGAATTTAACCCAAACACGTTCATTATTAGCATTGATAAAGCTATACGTATGAGAACCAAATCCGTGCATATTACGGTAACCAGCTGGAATACCACGGTCAGACATAACAATTGTCACTTGGTGAAGTGCTTCAGGTAATGAAGTCCAGAAATCCCAGTTAGAGTTGGCATTTTTCATATTTGTACGTGGGTCCCGTTTTACCACATGGTTTAAATCTGTAAAGTGTAACGGGTCACGGAAGAAGAATACAGGTGTATTGTTCCCTACTAAATCCCAGTTTCCATCTTCTGTATAGAATTTAAGGGCGAAGCCACGAATATCTCGCTCTGCATCTGCTGCACCACGCTCACCCGCTACTGTAGAGAAACGTGCGAACATTTCAGTTTTCTTGCCGATCTCTGAGAAGATTTTCGCTTTAGTATATTGTGAAATATCATGCGTTACAGTAAAAGTACCAAATGCACCTGAGCCCTTTGCGTGCATACGACGTTCTGGAATTACTTCACGGTTGAAATTTGCTAGTTTTTCAACTAACCATACATCTTGAAGTAAAAGAGGGCCACGTGGACCTGCTGACATAGAGTCATGGTTACTTACTACTGGAGCACCACCTGCTGTTGTAAAGCGACGGCTACGATCATTTGCGTTTGTCATATTAGTTTACCTCCTGAAAAAAATGTGAGTCAAACTCTTCGTCTATAACTATAACAAATATAAAATAGAATTGCTAGTACATTATAATAATTATCGTTAAAGAATTTTTATATTTAAGTATAAACTATAAATATATGCGCTAGACATAGGGTTTATACATAGTTTTTAACTTAAATTTATTTTATTTAATCTCAATTTTATAGATAATTGTCATATTAAGATCAAGATAATCACATCATGATAAAATCTTTATTGAAAATAAAATCAACTAATTGAAAATTATTTTAATCAATCTTTTAATTTTTTCTATATCGGTTAGGCGTAATACCAATTTGTTGCTTAAATAATTTTATGAAATAATTTGGGTCATCAAAACCGTTTAAATGAGCAATTTCGCTAATAGCAAAATCTGTTTCTCGCAGCATTTTTGTGGCATGATGAATTCTTATTTGCTGTAAATAGCGCTTAAATGGCAAGCCTTGTTTTCTTGAGAAAATTGTACTTAAATAATTGGGGCTTATTCCAAGTTTATGAGCGACAAAGGGAAGAGACAGTGCGCTATCTTTAAATTGTTGATCAATTATTTCTATAGCTAGTTCAACATAATCAGCTCGTTTCTCTATGCGAGCTTCCCTTGCTAACTCAATTAATGTCTGCGTGAAAGAAATAATCCCATTGAGTATCGTATAAAATATAGGATGCTCAATGATTAAATGAAATAGCTGACGGTAGTGTTGTTCGATAACCGCTTTTTCATGTAATTTATATTTCAGCATAAAGCGTCTAATTTGTGCTAAGACACTCGTCAAATGAATGCGTAAATCGTCTTGCTCATAATATATGCCTTCATTAGAAAGCCGATATAAAAATGTTTTAACGGCCTCTAGGTTTCCATCTTCCAAACTACTTATTAGTAATTGTTGCTCTTCTGGTGTCAATAAGGGATCAAAGGGCTGAGTTTCATATTGTTTGCTCGCATAAAAAATATGGCCAAAGCCCTCATAAAAACTTTGATGTAGTGCACGCTTTGTTAATGTATACATAGTTTTAATGGTTGTAGGTGTTCCATCATATATGCCGATATTTAAAGAACTATTACTAATCAAACGCCATTCCTTCATAAGTGTACGTACATCTTTTTCCACAATCCTTATATCATTTGTTTGAAAAAGACATACGATTCTATTAGATAGAGGATAGGTTTTCATATGAAAGTGAATCGGTGTTTGTTGAAGCCAATTGTAAAGCTTATTGAAGGTTTCAGTATGCTCGGGTTCAATCATTGTGAAATGTAATGTTGTCTCAATTGAACTTGATTTATTATCTAAAAATAATTGATTATAAAAGGAATCGTTTGTAGTCTCTTGAGCATCTTCTGTAATCTGTGGTGTGCGAAGAGAAATGGTTGTGAGTTTATTCTTTAATAGCTCTAAATCAATAGGCTTCACAAAAAGATGAGCAACTTGTAAATCAATTGCCTTCAAAGCATTTTTAAATAATGGCTCAGTTGTCATTGCTAAAATGGCACCAGAAAGCTTTTGTATATCGCGATAAAGAGCTGCTAAGCGATTATTAGGGAATATATCGATATTTAACAGTATGGCATCAGGTTCAAATTGTTTAATGCTATGAGACACCTCTGAAATACTTGTGCACATTTCAATAAAAACATCTCCAGGGAAATATGTATGTAAAAACCACTTTATTCCTGCTAGGTCGGTTAGATCGCGATCAATTAATAACAGCTTCATACCATCAGCCCTTCTTAAAATATTCTAGTTTCATATAAAAGTACGGTTATATTAATAAAAATAACATAGTAATCTGAAAAAAGTCTTGTTTTCTCTATTAAAATTCTCTATATTCTGAAAAAGGTAGTTAGTACAATGTAAATAGAGTAATTGATCATCAGCAGAAGCCAACTTTTGTTATGAAAACGCTTAAAAAGTTTGAGACTGATGTTTTCATATTACGAAAATATGAATGAAGATAATTTTTATTTACATAGCCATATAGGGAATAGGGGGATGTCATGTGAAGTCAATCATCGAGCTTGATGGCAATACATTATCAAGACAACAAATAGAGGAAATCGTGAAGGGGCAAGCAACAGTTGCGCTTGCTACAGAGAGTTTGGAACGTATTCGTTTAAGTAGAGAGCGTATCGAAAAGCGTTTAGCTGAAGGCCAAACAATTTATGGTGTGAATACAGGGTTTGGTAAACTCAGCAATATAAAAATTGAAGAAGAAGACATTGAGCTATTGCAGCTAAATTTATTACGATCAGATGCAACCGGTGTTGGTGAACCATTCCCAACAGATGTTGTACGTGCAATGATGGTGTTACGTGCCAATGCTTTGGCCAGAGGATTTTCTGGCATTCGTGAGGAAACTGTCCAACTATTGTTGAATCTTATTAATAAAGGTGTTCATCCAATTGTTCCGTCACAAGGTTCAGTAGGAGCAAGTGGTGATTTAGCGCCTTTATCACATTTGGCATTAGTGTTAGTGGGAGAAGGAAAGGCTGAGTTTAACGGAGAAATCATGAGTGGTAGTGACGCGCTAAAGCAAGCAGGATTAACCCCTGTTAGACTTCAAGCTAAAGAGGGGCTAGCATTAGTTAACGGTACACAAGCTATGACGGGTATAGGTGTATTAACGGTCAATGAAGCTGAACGAATCGGTCTTGCAGCGGATATGGCTGCTAGCTTAACACTGGAAGCTTTAAAGGGCATTACCTCGGCATTTGATCCAGCACTTTTAGCAGTAAGACCACATCCAGAGTTAGAACTAGTGGGCGGGCGTATTCGTAAGTGGCTCGATGGCAGTAAACGTGTGACAAAGCAGGGTGAAATTCGCATGCAGGATGCTTATTCACTACGTTGTATACCGCAAGTACATGGTGCTTCTTGGCAGTCATTTTTCTACGCACAGGACCGTGTTCAAACTGAAATGAATGCAACAACTGATAATCCAATCGTTTTAGAAAGCGGGGAGGTTTTATCGGGTGGGCATTTCCATGGACAGCCAATAGCCTTGGCAATGGACTTTTTGAAAATAGGTGTATGTGAGTGGGCCAATATTTCAGAACGACGTACAGAACGTATGGTAAACCCTCAACTTAATGAAGGGCTGCCACCGTTTCTAGCAACAAACCCTGGGATTGAATGTGGGCTTATGATTGCTCAATATACAGCAGCCTCTATTGTCTCAGAAAATAAAGTTTTAGCACATCCTTCGAGTGTGGATTCTATTCCTACATCAGGTAACCAAGAGGATCATGTAAGTATGGGAACAACTTCGGCACGTCAAGTACGTCAGATTGTTCACAACGCTGCTCGCGTTATAGCTATCGAATTGATTTGTGCATCACAGGCTATTCATTTAGACAAGGCAGAAGAGCAATTATCTCCTACTACAAGTAAATTCTTAAAGAAAGTGCGAGAATTTTGCCCACCATTATTAGCCGATCAACCAATTGGCGATGAAATTGAAGCATTGGCGAAATATTTACTATCAAGTAATGATTTAGTAAATGAGTATGTGTAAATTAGTTTAAATTTTGATATGAAAGAGCAAAGGCGTCGCTCGGTTATACACCGAGTAGCCTCTGCTTTGAAAATATTTATATGTATTTAAGTCTGAATATTCAGTTATTAATAGCTTTAGACAGCAACATTCACATTTTTTTAATAGGAAAAGGAGCGTGTTTTTAATGGTATTTAAGACAGATATTCGTGCACCACGTGGAAATGAACTAACATGTAAGGGATGGACACAGGAAGCAGCAATGCGTATGTTAATGAACAATCTTGACCCAGAGGTAGCAGAGAATCCAGATGAACTGATAGTTTATGGGGGTATTGGTAAGGCTGCTCGTAACTGGGAAAGCTATGAACAAATCATTGCATCTTTGAAAGAATTAGAGAATGATGAGACTCTATTAATCCAATCTGGAAAGCCCGTAGCTGTATTCCGTACACATGAGCATTCCCCTCGAGTGTTGATTGCCAACTCAAACCTTGTACCAGCATGGGCAAATTGGGATCACTTTTATGAATTAGAAGAAAGAGACTTAATGATGTATGGCCAAATGACTGCTGGGAGTTGGATTTATATTGGTGCTCAAGGAATTTTACAAGGAACTTATCTGTCCTTTGTAGAAGCAGGCAAAAAGGTATTTGGCACTGCTGATTTACGTGGTAAATTCATCCTTACAGGTGGTATGGGCGGTATGAGTGGTGCACAGCCATTAGCAGGGAAAATGGCTGGGGCTGTAATCTTAGTTGTTGAAGTTGAACGTGCTCGCATTGAACGTAAAATCAAAGAAGGTTACTGTGATTATATTGTAGAAACTGTAGATGAAGCAATTGCATTAGTTAATAAATTACGTGACCAAAATGAGCCAGCATCCATTGGCCTTGTTGGTAACTGTGCTGATGTTAATCGTGAGTTGTTGAATCGTGGAATTATTCCAGATTTTGTGACAGACCAAACATCTGCACATGATCCGATTAATGGTTATGTACCTAATGGCATGACCTTTGAAGAAGCGCTAAAACTTCGCAAAGAGGATGTAAAAACATATGAGCGTAAAGCAAAAGAAACAATGGCAGAGCATGTTCGTACAATGCTAGAGTTCCAAGAGGCAGGCGCAGAAGTATTTGATTATGGGAATAACATTCGTGCCTATGCCAAAGAAATGGGTGTGACAAATGCCTTTGATTTCCCAGGCTTTGTACCAGCGTATATTCGTCCGTTATTCTGTGAAGGAAAGGGCCCATTCCGTTGGGCGGCGCTTTCAGGAAACCCTGAGGATATATATAAAACAGATGCACTGGCAAAAGAGATGTTTGCTGAAGATGAGGGTCTAGTCAATTGGATTGATATGGCACAAAAAATGGTGAAATGGCAAGGGCTACCTGCACGCATTTGCTGGTTGGGTTATGGTGATCGTCATCGTTTTGCATTAAAGGTCAATGAAATGGTTGCAAATGGTGAATTATCAGCACCAATTGTCTTTGGTCGCGATCACTTAGATTCAGGTTCTGTAGCATCACCAAATCGTGAAACAGAAGGAATGCTAGATGGTTCGGATGCGGTATCGGATTGGCCAATTTTAAATGCTCTTGTTAATACTGCGAGTGGTGCAAGCTGGGTAAGCGTACACCATGGTGGTGGTGTAGGAATGGGTTATTCACAGCATGCAGGTCAAGTCTTAGTAGCAGATGGATCAGAGCTTGCCGCTGAAAAAATTGCACGTGTATTGGTTTCAGACCCTGGAATGGGCGTTGCTCGTCATGCTGATGCAGGCTACGATATTGCTATCAATACAGCAAAAAACAAAGGTGTCCATATACCAATGTTAAAGGGTGATGTGAAGTGACCATTCTAATAAAAAATGCAAATGAAGTAATTACCTTGAAAAGTAATGTACAAGGACCACGTACAAAAGAACAAATGCAGGAAATTGCAGTAATAGAATATGGCAGTGTTCTAATTGAAGAAGAGCGTATTGTAGCAGTAGGAGCGTATGAGCAATTAGAAGCTGACTTCCCAGAATTAATAAAGAAGGCAGAAACGATTGATGCTACTGGTAAGATTGTTATGCCTGGCTTAGTGGATTGTCATACACATTTAGTGCATGGTGGAACACGCGAGCAAGAGTTTAATATGAGATTAAATGGTTCTACCTATATGGAAATCATGAATGCAGGCGGTGGCATTCATGCTACAACAAAGCATACACGAGAAACAAGCTTTGATGAATTATATGAAAAAACGATGCAGCATTTAGATGTATTTTTAAAGCATGGCGTAACAACAGTTGAAGCAAAATCAGGGTATGGCTTGGACTGGGAAACGGAAAAGAAACAGCTAGAGGTCGCAAAAGAATTACAAGCTGCACATCACATTGATGTCATTAGCACGTTTATGGGAGCCCATGCAGTTCCTCGTGATTATAAGGGGCGTGAGGATGAATTTGTGGATGTGGTGGTCCATGAGATGCTGCCAAAAGTAGCAGAACTAGAGTTGGCTGAATTTAATGATGTATTTTGTGAAAAAGGCGTCTTTACACCCGAACAATCCCGACGCATTTTAGAGGCTGGAAAAGCACTAGGCTTAACCCCAAAAATACATGCGGATGAAATCGAACCTTATCAAGGCGCCGAGCTGGCTGCGGAAGTAGAGGCCATTTCTGCGGAGCATTTGTTAGTTGCTTCTGATAAGGGAATTCGAAAAATGGCTGAAGCGGGTACAATTGCTGTATTGCTGCCAGGTACTGCATTCTTTTTACGTGCACCTTTTGCAAGAGGGCGTCTAATGATTGACGAGGGAGTGCCTGTGGCGATATCAACAGACTTTAACCCTGGGTCATCCCCAACAATGAGCCTACCCTTCATTATGAATTTAGCTTGCATGCATATGGGTATGACATTGGAGGAAGTATTAACGGCAACAACAATTAATGCAGCATATGCCCTAAATCGAGGCGAGCAAATTGGTTCCCTTGAAGCACATAAAAAAGCTGACGTACTTATCCTTGATGTTGCTAATTACAAGCAACTGCAATATTTCTACGGCATGAATCATACACATACAGTAATCAAAAATGGGCAAGTTGTTGTACAAAACGGAATTCTGCTGAAAGATCAATAATAATAATGGGCATAAATAAGGCGGAGTAGCTTTATTTATGCTTTTTTTATAAATTAGTTGCAAATGCTTTGATGAAAGATTATAATTCTAATAAATAGTAATTAACGAATTACAAATTACCTGAACCTTGTAATTATAGAAGGGGTTATACAATGACAAAATTTCGTACCGAAGAAGAAGTGCTTGCACATTATGATTCTTCAAAATATCAAACACCCGATGGATATACCGCAGATATTGCTATTTTTACAATTACCTCAGAGAAAACAGAGGAAAAAGCACCGCCAAACATGACGCTAAAGATTATGTTAATTAAGCGTGCTACTAGGGATGCTGAAGGAAATCCCAATATTGAAGGAGGAAAATGGGCACTTCCTGGGGGCTTTGTAGATGCAAATCAAAAAGAAACTGCCTTTATCGCAGCAAAGAGAGAATTAAAAGAAGAAACAAATGTAGAAGGTTTACATGTTCAACATTTTGGTGTTTATGATGAGATCGATCGAGATCCACGTGGTTGGATGATTTCAAATGCATTTTATGCCATTGTTCCTGAGACATATATTGAGCAACGTCAAGCGAATGATGATGCAGACGATGTAGAACTGTTTGATATAGAAAGTGTATTTACGCTTCCATTAGCTTTCGATCACCGAAAAATCATTTCCGATGCGTTGCATTTTATTAAAAGGGATATGATTCAGACAACTGTTGCTAAAAACTTTTTACCACAAGAGTTTACATTATCAGAATTGCAACGAGTACTTCTAACAGTTGGAGAAGATCCACGAATCTCTAACGATTCCGTATTCTTTACAAAAGCACCTAAATTACCATTTATCGAAAAAGCATTGGATGAAGAAGGAAAACCAAAGAAAACAAAAAGAAATTCGTTCCGGCCTTCCCAGCTCTATACATTTAATGATTTCGAAATGGTAGAGTCTATCTATCATTAGGAAAGATCCGTCTTTCCTGATTATTTTAAAGAAAGTAATTTGTAATTTAAGTATTACTAATTAAAAACTGGAGTGATGAAATGATGAAAAAGCGTGCATTAATTAATATTGATTATACAGTGGATTTCGTAGCGACGGATGGGGCTCTTACTTGCGGAGAGCCTGGGCAATTGCTCGAACGTGCAAATGTTGATTTAACAAAGGAGTTTATTAAGAGGGGGGATTTTACAGTATTTGCGATAGATGTTCATGAAAAGGGAGATATTTATCATCCAGAAACAAAGCTATTTCCACCTCATAATATTCGTCATACAGAAGGTAGAGAGTTATATGGTGCATTAAACTCATTATATGAAGAAAATAAAGACCAAGATTTCGTCTATTACATTGATAAAACGCGTTATTCTGCTTTTGCAGGAACAGATTTAGAATTGAAATTGCGTGAAAGAGGAATTGCTGAGCTGCATTTAATCGGCGTTTGTACAGATATTTGTGTTCTTCATACAGCAGTAGATGCTTATAATAAAGGGTTCGATATCGTCATTCATAAAAATGCTGTCGCCTCTTTTAATCAAGCTGGACATGAGTGGGCGTTAAATCATTTCGAGCATACTCTAGGTGCGACTATTATTTGACATGAATGGAGGGGAAAATATGAAATATGTAGATGATAGTTTCATGTTACACACGGACCTATACCAAATTAATATGGTTCAAACTTATTGGCAAGATGGTGTTCATCAACGTAAAGCTGTTTTCGAACTATATTTTAGAAAGCTTCCATTTGGCAATGGCTATGGAGTTTTCGCTGGATTGAAAAAAGTGATTGAGTTTATTAATAACTTTGGTTTCTCTCAAAGCGATATTCAATATTTACGAGAAGAGGGGAAGTATCCCGAGGAATTTCTTGAATACCTAAAAGAACTTAAATTTACAGGGACAATTAAGGGGATGAGAGAGGGAGAATTGGTCTTTGCAAACGAGCCTATCCTGCGAATTGAAGCACCATTAGCAGAGGCTCAATTAATTGAAACGCCGTTGTTAAATATCGTTAATTACCAAACCCTGATTGCGACAAAAGCTTCACGTATCAAACAAGTGACGGGTGAGGATGTTGTAATGGAATTTGGAACCCGCCGCGCACATGAATTTGATGCTGCTATTTGGGGAACTCGTGCTGCTTATATAGGTGGATTCTCTGCAACAAGCAATGTAAGAGCAGGAAAATTATTTGGTATTCCTGTGTCAGGAACACATGCCCATGCGATGATTCAAACCTATCGAGATGAATATACTGCGTTTAAAAAATACGCAGCAGCCCATAAAGACTGTGTTTTCCTAGTAGATACTTATGACACACTACGTTCTGGTGTTCCTAATGCTATCCGCGTAGCGAAGGAGCTAGGGAATCAAATTAATTTTATTGGTATCCGTTTAGACAGTGGAGATTTAGCCTATCTCTCAAAACAGGCAAGGAAAATGCTAGATGATGCAGGATTTACTGCAACTAAAATTATGGCTTCGAATGATTTGGATGAATATACAATTATGCATTTAAAGTCACAAGGGGCGCAAATTGATGCTTGGGGTATCGGAACTAAGCTGATTACAGCCTATGATCAAGCAGCTCTTGGAGGAGTATACAAATTAGTTTCGATAGAAAACGAAAGTGGAGAACTAGTTGATACCATTAAAATTTCAGCAAATCCTGAGAAAGTGACTACACCTGGACGTAAACGTGTTTACCGTATTATTAATGCGGAGAATGGTCATGCTGAAGGAGATTATATTGCGTTAGATAATGAAAACATACAGCAAGAAGAAAGATTGAAAATGTTCCACCCTATTCATACGTATATTAGTAAATTTGTTACAAATTTTACGGCGAAAGAGTTACATGAAAGTATTATAGAAAATGGAAATATTGTTTATGAGGAGCCAACTATTCAAGAAATACAAAAATATGTACAGGAAAACTTACATTTATTGTGGTGTGAGTATAAACGAACAATGAATCCTGAAGAATATCCAGTCGATTTAAGTCAAGTATGTTGGGACAATAAAATGGCAAGCATACAGGCAATAAAAGAAAAGGTTTCACAACGTATTTAAAAGTAACTGCTAGGAGGTAGATACGATGGCGAGAATAGGTATTTATGGTTCATCATTTGATCCCATTACCAATGTCCATCTTTGGACAGCAAGCACTGTAGCACATCGGTGTAAGTTAGATAAGGTTATTTTTTTGCCTTGTTCAAATAAACGCAAAGATAAAACCATCAAAACAGCTGATACACATCGTTGGAATATGCTTCAGTTAGCTATTGCTAAGGATGATCGTTTTATCGTAGATTCCTATGAGATGGATCAAGAAGGCTGGAATATCTACACATATGACACTATGAAATACTTTAGAGAGAAGAACCCAGAGGATGAGGTGCATTTTATTATGGGTGCTGATTTACTAGTGGATATTGGTGCAGGTTTATGGAAAAAGGGCGACGCATTAGTAGCGGAGAATAAATTTATTGTAATGGCACGACATGGCATTGATATGCTATCAACCATTAGTCGTTCTCCGATTTTAAGAAATAATGATGATGGAAGATTTCATCTTATAGATAAAGGGCTAGCGATGGAAATTAGCTCTACCTATATTCGAGAAGAATTCGCAATGGGAGGAGAACCGAGATACCTCTTGCCTACTGCTTGTTACAACTATATTAAAGAACATCATCTTTACCAAAAATAAAATAGTGAAGCTATCATTATAAGTGTGGATGACTACCACACTTATTTTAATTTTGAAAAGATGGTGAATTTTATCATATAGAGCTCAGGGTAAGCTATAATAAAAATAGTAATGAAGTACAATTTTTTGCTGTCAATTTTTAATAATGATTAATGTTAGAAAGGAATTCATGAATGTGCAGCTTACATTAACATTTCTTATTTTAGGAGCAACAATTTTCGCATTTGTGACCAATAAAATACGAGCAGATCTTGTAGCAATTGTGTCACTATTAGCATTTGTCATTATGGATATTTTGACGCCCGCGGAGGCATTAGCTGGTTTTTCAAACTCTGTAGTTTTAATGATTGCAGGGTTATTTGTCGTGGGTGCAGGGATTTTACGTACGGGCCTGGCAGGCATGGCGGGGCAACTATTACTAAAATGGTCAGGCAATAGTGAGCTGAAGTTATTTGTGCTACTGCTTATTATTGTAGGATCGGTTGGTGCATTTATGAGTAATACGGGTACTGTCGCCTTAATGATGCCAATCGTTGTAAGTATAGCAATAAGCATGAAAGTCAGCCCTTCTAAATTTCTACTACCACTCTCCTATGTAGCAAGTCTTTCTGGTCTGATGACACTGATTGCGTCCCCAACCAATTTAATTGTCAGTCAGTTATTGGTTGATCGAGGCTATAACAAACTTGGCTTTTTTGAAGTAACTCCTATTGGTATCGTGGGGATGATTGCTGGCATTTCCTATTTAGTACTTGTAAGAAATATTTTATTACCAAAGGATCAAAACCGTACACAGACCAATGAAGGCTATAAACTTTCGCCGAAAAAAATTATTAAACAATATGATTTAAATAATCGTCTATTTAAAATCTCCGTTCCTGAGGAGTCACCTATTATTGAAACATCGTTAGCGGAATTAAAACTACCAGCTAAGTATATGCTTTGTATGATGAAAATTCATCGGAAATCACAGGAGGGCATTAATTTACTACCGATGACTTATCAAGAAATGGCAGGACCAACTAGTGTCATTCATGCCAAGGATGAGTTATATGTTCAAGGAGAAATAGAGGATATTCGGCGTTTTGTTGAGGATTATCATCTTGAGATGCAAGGATTAGTTGAAGGAGAAGCCGATGAATTGGTATCGAAGCATCTGGGTATTGCAGAGGTATTGCTTACCCCAAATTCGAGCTTTATCAATGAAACGGTTAGTTCCCTTGGGTTCCGGGAAAAATACAATCTAAATATCATTGGTATTAATCGTAAGGGTGGTTACAAGCTTCAGGATATGGTGTCTCACAAATTAAAATTTGGAGACGCAATATTAGTACAGGGAGCATGGGATGAAATTCTTTTGTTAGCAAGAGAAACGCAAGATGTCGTGGTTGTAGGACAGCCGAAAGAACACGCAAGTGTGGCAGCAGCTACAGGCAAAGCTGGAATTGCGGGGATTATTATGTTATTCATGATTATTTTGATGGCATTTGAAGTTTTCCCTGCTGTCATTTCTGTGATGATTGGCGCTGTACTTATGATTTTAACAGGCTGCTTGAGAAACATGGAAGATGCCTATAGCAATATGAATTTTGAAAGTATTGTGTTAGTGGCTGCGATGTTACCAATGGCGACAGCGTTAGAAAAAACAGGGGGCATGACCATTTTATCTGATGGTATTATTAATGCTTTAGGTGGTTTCGGACCATACGGTGTACTCATAGGAGTTTATATTTTGACAGCTATTTTCGGTCAATTTATTAGCAATACGGCAACTGCTGTATTGTTTGCACCCATTGCCATGAGTGCAGCCATTGCAATGGAGGTTAGTCCCACAACATTTATGATTGCAGTCGCAGTTGCAGCAAGTATGGCATTTGCTACGCCAATTGCTTCCCCTACGAATGCACTGGTAATGACGGCGGGGGGCTATAAATTTATGGATTTCGTAAGAATAGGGGTTCCGTTACAGCTTGTTATGTTTATTGTGATGATGATAGCCATCCCGTTCTTTTTCCCATTTTAAAAACTCGGTTTCTTTACCGAGTTTTTTGTTTTTTTAAAGATCTATTATTTTTTTGTAGGAAATTATGATAAAATTATTTTCTAGTTCATGGTCTAATATTGAACTAGCTTGTGAATAGATTTTATAGTTACTAATATAGGAAGTTTTACTTTGGTAATAAAAATAATAAAGTTTTTTATTAAAAAGTGTTGACCTTTTAAAAATAAGGGTGTAGTATTATACAAGTCGCCAGGGTGACACGCTAAAATAAAGCAAAACATGAACCTTGAAAACTGAACAAGCAAAACGTAATCAATAAAGTTTTAAGTAGCTAGTTTTGCTAGTGAACAAAACAAAAATTTTGGACATCAAACATGATGCCAGCAAAATTTGAGCTAATCAAATTTCTTTTATGGAGAGTTTGATCCTGGCTCAGGACGAACGCTGGCGGCGTGCCTAATACATGCAAGTCGAGCGAACAGAAAAGGAGCTTGCTCCTTTGACGTTAGCGGCGGACGGGTGAGTAACACGTGGGCAACCTACCCTATAGTTTGGGATAACTCCGGGAAACCGGGGCTAATACCGAATAATCTCTTTTGCTTCATGGTGAAAGACTGAAAGGCGGTTTCGGCTGTCGCTATAGGATGGGCCCGCGGCGCATTAGCTAGTTGGTGAGGTAACGGCTCACCAAGGCGACGATGCGTAGCCGACCTGAGAGGGTGATCGGCCACACTGGGACTGAGACACGGCCCAGACTCCTACGGGAGGCAGCAGTAGGGAATCTTCCACAATGGGCGAAAGCCTGATGGAGCAACGCCGCGTGAGTGAAGAAGGTTTTCGGATCGTAAAACTCTGTTGTAAGGGAAGAACAAGTACAGTAGTAACTGGCTGTACCTTGACGGTACCTTATTAGAAAGCCACGGCTAACTACGTGCCAGCAGCCGCGGTAATACGTAGGTGGCAAGCGTTGTCCGGAATTATTGGGCGTAAAGCGCGCGCAGGCGGTCCTTTAAGTCTGATGTGAAAGCCCACGGCTCAACCGTGGAGGGTCATTGGAAACTGGGGGACTTGAGTGCAGAAGAGGAAAGTGGAATTCCAAGTGTAGCGGTGAAATGCGTAGAGATTTGGAGGAACACCAGTGGCGAAGGCGACTTTCTGGTCTGTAACTGACGCTGAGGCGCGAAAGCGTGGGGAGCAAACAGGATTAGATACCCTGGTAGTCCACGCCGTAAACGATGAGTGCTAAGTGTTAGGGGGTTTCCGCCCCTTAGTGCTGCAGCTAACGCATTAAGCACTCCGCCTGGGGAGTACGGTCGCAAGACTGAAACTCAAAGGAATTGACGGGGGCCCGCACAAGCGGTGGAGCATGTGGTTTAATTCGAAGCAACGCGAAGAACCTTACCAGGTCTTGACATCCCGTTGACCACTGTAGAGATATAGTTTCCCTTTCGGGGGCAACGGTGACAGGTGGTGCATGGTTGTCGTCAGCTCGTGTCGTGAGATGTTGGGTTAAGTCCCGCAACGAGCGCAACCCTTGATCTTAGTTGCCATCATTTAGTTGGGCACTCTAAGGTGACTGCCGGTGACAAACCGGAGGAAGGTGGGGATGACGTCAAATCATCATGCCCCTTATGACCTGGGCTACACACGTGCTACAATGGACGATACAAACGGTTGCCAACTCGCGAGAGGGAGCTAATCCGATAAAGTCGTTCTCAGTTCGGATTGTAGGCTGCAACTCGCCTACATGAAGCCGGAATCGCTAGTAATCGCGGATCAGCATGCCGCGGTGAATACGTTCCCGGGCCTTGTACACACCGCCCGTCACACCACGAGAGTTTGTAACACCCGAAGTCGGTGAGGTAACCTTTTGGAGCCAGCCGCCGAAGGTGGGATAGATGATTGGGGTGAAGTCGTAACAAGGTAGCCGTATCGGAAGGTGCGGCTGGATCACCTCCTTTCTAAGGATTATTTCGGAATACAAACCTTGGGTTTGTAAGATTACGTTTTGCGTTCAGTTTTGAAGGTTCATTCTATCTGAATGAAACACTTCAAAACTTGTTCTTTGAAAACTGGATAAAACGACATTGAAATTGTAACAAACACATTTATTTTTTAAGTTTTTTATAGGCTTAATAACTTGGTTAAGTTATTAAGGGCGCACGGCGAATGCCTTGGCACTAGGAGCCGAAGAAGGACGGCACTAACACCGATATGCTTCGGGGAGCTGTAAGTGAGCTTTGATCCGGAGATTTCCGAATGGGGGAACCCACTACGTTTAATCGCGTAGTATCTTGACGTGAATACATAGCGTCTTGAAGGCAGACCCAGGGAACTGAAACATCTAAGTACCTGGAGGAAGAGAAAGAAAAATCGATTCCCTGAGTAGCGGCGAGCGAAACGGGAAGAGCCCAAACCAAGAGGCTTGCCTCTTGGGGTTGTAGGACACTCTATACGGAGTTACAAAAGAGCGAGTTAGATGAAGCGACTTGGAAAGGTCCGCCAGAGCAGGTAAAAGCCCTGTAGTCGAAAGTTCGTTCTCTCCTGAGTGGATCCTGAGTACGGCGGAACACGTGAAATTCCGTCGGAATCCGGGAGGACCATCTCCCAAGGCTAAATACTACCTAGTGACCGATAGTGAACCAGTACCGTGAGGGAAAGGTGAAAAGCACCCCGGAAGGGGAGTGAAAGAGATCCTGAAACCGTGTGCCTACAAGTAGTTAGAGCCCGTTAATGGGTGATAGCGTGCCTTTTGTAGAATGAACCGGCGAGTTACGATTACGTGCGAGGTTAAGCTTTAGAAGGCGGAGCCGCAGCGAAAGCGAGTCTGAATAGGGCGAAATAGTACGTGGTCGTAGACCCGAAACCAGGTGATCTACCCATGTCCAGGGTGAAGGTGAGGTAACACTTACTGGAGGCCCGAACCCACGCACGTTGAAAAGTGCGGGGATGAGGTGTGGGTAGCGGAGAAATTCCAATCGAACTTGGAGATAGCTGGTTCTCTCCGAAATAGCTTTAGGGCTAGCCTCGTGATGAGAATACTGGAGGTAGAGCACTGTTTGGACTAGGGGGCCATCCCGGTTTACCGAATTCAGACAAACTCCGAATGCCAGATATTTATACACGGGAGTCAGACTGCGAGTGATAAGATCCGTAGTCAAAAGGGAAACAGCCCAGACCACCAGCTAAGGTCCCAAAGTAATCGTTAAGTGGAAAAGGATGTGGCGTTGCACAGACAACCAGGATGTTGGCTTAGAAGCAGCCATCATTTAAAGAGTGCGTAATAGCTCACTGGTCGAGTGACGCTGCGCCGAAAATGTATCGGGGCTAAACGATTCACCGAAGCTGTGGATTGACATCTACGATGTCAGTGGTAGGAGAGCGTTCTAAGTGCGTTGAAGTCAGATCGGAAGGACTGGTGGAGCGCTTAGAAGTGAGAATGCCGGTATGAGTAGCGAAAGACGGGTGAGAATCCCGTCCACCGTATGACTAAGGTTTCCTGAGGAA
The DNA here is from genome assembly GCF_002896375.1 of Lysinibacillus sp. YS11. Classification (NCBI taxonomy): domain Bacteria; kingdom Bacillati; phylum Bacillota; class Bacilli; order Caryophanales; family Bacillaceae; genus Lysinibacillus; species Lysinibacillus sp. YS11. Next base: position 280,761 of record NZ_CP026007.1, read on the forward strand.
GGCTCGTCCGCTCAGGGTTAGTCGGGACCTAAGCCGAGGCCGATAGGCGTAGGCGATGGACAACAGGTTGATATTCCTGTACCACCTCCTCACCGTTTGAGAAATGGGGGGACGCAGTAGGATAGGGTAAGCGCGCCGTTGGTTGTGCGCGTCCAAGCAGTAAGGCGTGTGTGTAGGCAAATCCGCACACTGTAACGTTGAGCTGTGATGGCGAGTCCGTATGGACGAAGTTCCTGATTTCACACTGCCAAGAAAAGCCTCTATCGAGGTGAGAGGTGCCCGTACCGCAAACCGACACAGGTAGTCGAGGAGAGAATCCTAAGGTGTGCGAGAGAACTCTCGTTAAGGAACTCGGCAAAATGACCCCGTAACTTCGGGAGAAGGGGTGCTCTTGAGCGTGCAAGCGCATGAGAGCCGCAGTGAATAGGCCCAGGCGACTGTTTAGCAAAAACACAGGTCTCTGCAAAACCGTAAGGTGACGTATAGGGGCTGACGCCTGCCCGGTGCTGGAAGGTTAAGAGGAGTGGTTAGCGCAAGCGAAGCTGCGAATTGAAGCCCCAGTAAACGGCGGCCGTAACTATAACGGTCCTAAGGTAGCGAAATTCCTTGTCGGGTAAGTTCCGACCCGCACGAAAGGCGTAACGATCTGGGCACTGTCTCAACGAGAGACTCGGTGAAATTATAGTACCTGTGAAGATGCAGGTTACCCGCGACAGGACGGAAAGACCCCGTGGAGCTTTACTGTAGCCTGATATTGAATTTTGGTACAACTTGTACAGGATAGGTAGGAGCCAGAGATCTCGGAGCGCCAGCTTCGAAGGAGGCGTCGGTGGGATACTACCCTGGTTGTATTGAAATTCTAACCCATGCCCCTTAGCGGGGCAGGAGACAGTGTCAGGCGGACAGTTTGACTGGGGCGGTCGCCTCCTAAAAGGTAACGGAGGCGCCCAAAGGTTCCCTCAGAATGGTTGGAAATCATTCGTAGAGTGTAAAGGCACAAGGGAGCTTGACTGCGAGACCTACAAGTCGAGCAGGGTCGAAAGACGGGCTTAGTGATCCGGTGGTTCCGCATGGAAGGGCCATCGCTCAACGGATAAAAGCTACCCCGGGGATAACAGGCTTATCTCCCCAAGAGTCCACATCGACGGGGAGGTTTGGCACCTCGATGTCGGCTCATCGCATCCTGGGGCTGTAGTCGGTCCCAAGGGTTGGGCTGTTCGCCCATTAAAGCGGTACGCGAGCTGGGTTCAGAACGTCGTGAGACAGTTCGGTCCCTATCCGTCGTGGGCGTAGGAAATTTGAGAGGAGCTGTCCTTAGTACGAGAGGACCGGGATGGACACACCGCTGGTGTACCAGTTGTCTTGCCAAAGGCATCGCTGGGTAGCTATGTGTGGACGGGATAAGTGCTGAAAGCATCTAAGCATGAAGCCCCCCTCAAGATGAGATTTCCCATTACGCAAGTAAGTAAGATCCCTCAAAGACGATGAGGTAGATAGGTTCGAGGTGGAAGTGTGGTGACACATGGAGCTGACGAATACTAATCGATCGAGGACTTAACCAAAAAAGTTTGAAACATTCAATGTATCGTTTATCTAGTTTTGAAAGAATAAGTCTTTCAGCTGAATAAGTGAAGTGATGATGGCAAAGAGGTCACACCCGTTCCCATACCGAACACGGAAGTTAAGCTCTTTAGCGCCGATGGTAGTTGGGGGCTTCCCCCTGTGAGAGTAGGACGTCGCTTCGCTTATTTTTTGTGGAGGATTAGCTCAGCTGGGAGAGCACCTGCCTTACAAGCAGGGGGTCGGCGGTTCGAGCCCGTCATCCTCCACCATTTTGGTCCCGTGGTGTAGCGGTTAACATGCCTGCCTGTCACGCAGGAGATCGCCGGTTCGATCCCGGTCGGGACCGCCATTATTATTGCCGGTGTAGCTCAGTTGGTAGAGCAACTGACTTGTAATCAGTAGGTCGTGGGTTCGACTCCTATCGCCGGCACCATTCCCTTGGAGGGGTAGCGAAGTGGCTAAACGCGGCGGACTGTAAATCCGCTCCTTAGGGTTCGGCGGTTCGAATCCGTCCCCCTCCACCATTTTAGGGGCATAGTTCAACGGTAGAATAGAGGTCTCCAAAACCTTTGGTGTGGGTTCGATTCCTACTGCCCCTGCCAGGTATTGAGGTACTCGTTCATAATACAGCTAATATAATCTATATAGTGGCGATTGTGGCGAAGTGGTTAACGCATCGGATTGTGGTTCCGACATTCGTGGGTTCGATTCCCATCAGTCGCCCCATTTTAAAATTGGGGTATAGCCAAGCGGTAAGGCAACGGATTTTGATTCCGTCATGCCTAGGTTCGAATCCTAGTACCCCAGCCATTTTTAATTTCACGAGCCATTAGCTCAGTTGGTAGAGCATCTGACTTTTAATCAGAGGGTCGAAGGTTCGAGTCCTTCATGGCTCATCATTTTTTAATTAACATGCGCCCGTAGCTCAATTGGATAGAGCGTCTGACTACGGATCAGAAGGTTATGGGTTCGACTCCTGTCGGGCGCGCCAATAAAATCATGTTTACGGAATGTAGCTCAGCTTGGTAGAGCACTTGGTTTGGGACCAAGGGGTCGTAGGTTCGAATCCTGTCATTCCGACCATCTTTCATGATAAATGGGGCCTTAGCTCAGCTGGGAGAGCGCCTGCCTTGCACGCAGGAGGTCAGCGGTTCGATCCCGCTAGGCTCCACCATTGTAATATTTTTGGAGGTATACCCAAGTCTGGCTGAAGGGATCGGTCTTGAAAACCGACAGGCGGGTAACACCGCGCGGGGGTTCGAATCCCTCTACCTCCTCCATTTTTCGGGTCAGTAGCTCAGTTGGTAGAGCATTAGATTGAAGCTCTAAGTGTCGGCGGTTCGATTCCGTCCTGACCCACCATTATTGCGGGTGTAGTTTAATGGTAAAACCTCAGCCTTCCAAGCTGATGTCGTGAGTTCGATTCTCATCACCCGCTCCAAAATGGGCCTATAGCTCAGCTGGTTAGAGCGCACGCCTGATAAGCGTGAGGTCGATGGTTCGAGTCCATTTAGGCCCATATTATTCCGAAGTAGCTCAGTTGGTAGTAGCACCTGACTGTTAATCAGGTTGTCGCAGGTTCGAGTCCTGCCTTCGGAGCCACGGCCCGTTGGTCAAGTGGTTAAGACACCGCCCTTTCACGGCGGTAACACGGGTTCGAATCCCGTACGGGTCATCAAGCATGTAGCACAGATGTGTGTTACATGCTTTTTTCTATTCTCCTGTTCTTTAAACGATAAAAGATAATGCAATAGCAGAAAAAGACCTATTTGCAAGGTGAGGGACTGAATTTAATTCCCCTAGCATCTTACTATGGGCTCCTATAAGCCGTTTCACTTACCACGTACACTTCCATGGTCAATACTTTTGTGAAGGCTGCTTGACTTCTCTAGTATAGCGATACAGGCGAAATCCTGGCCAGAGAATTTGTGAAACTGGTTCTGCTCTATGCGAAAGCGAAGCAACAGCAGCAAGTAAGTAGCCCAGAACGTATAGCTTTTTCACCATTTACAAAAATTCTATTGATTTCTTTGTTCTACAACCCCCTGAAAAAGGCTACATGACTACTGTAGCCTTTTTATAATAATTAAAATCTTTCTCCCTTACATTCTCTTACGAAAGAGAGTCTATAGAGTAAATATGAACAAACTATTTCATATATAAAATATGTATGTTTTTTCAATTACTATTTTCATGGTGCTTGTTGTTTTGTTCCTCTAATATGAGGATAAGTGGAGGAATCGATATGAATATACAGGAGATACAGCAATTTTTAAGTCTATATCAGACAGAACAAAATGAATCAGAACTTTGGTTAAAGAATAGATTACAGGCAGTTAAGGATGCAGGTAAATATCACCCAACAACAGAGGAGCTAGTTTTTGGCGCACGTGTGGCATGGCGAAATAGCAATAAGTGTATTGGACGTCTGTTTTGGCAGTCACTGCATGTGGTAGATGCACGTGATGTTTTAGATGAAAAGGCTATTTTTCAAAAATTACTAGAACATATTGATTATGCGACAAATCATGGGAAAATTCGTCCAACTATAACAGTGTTTGCTTCAGATAGAGTACGGATTTGGAATCATCAACTAATTCGTTATGCAGGCTATGAAACAGATGCAGGCATTATTGGAGATTCACAGTCCATTAAATTTACAAAAGTGTGTGAGTCGTTAGGATGGAGAGGTAAAGGAACTGATTTTGATGTACTACCACTCGTTATACAGGTAGATAATCGTGCTCCTCAAATGTTTGTAATTCCTGAAGAAAATATAGTAGAGGTCTCAATCCGTCATCCAGAGTCAAACGATGTGGAAAAATTAGGAATGAAGTGGTATGCCGTACCTATTATTTCGAGTATGCGTTTTCAAATGGCTGGAATTGATTTTCAAGCAGCTCCATTTAACGGCTGGTATATGGGAACAGAGATTGGCGCACGAAATTTAGCAGATCATGATCGTTATAATATGTTACCTGCAATTGCAGAGATTTTTAATCTTGATACAACCAAACAAGCGTCTCTTTGGCGTGATCGTGCTTTAGTAGAACTTAATATTGCTGTTCTTCACTCATTTAAAGAAGATGGTGTGAGCATTGTTGATCATCATACAGCAGCTCAGCAGTTTAAATTGTTTGAGGAGGCAGAAAAATCAACAGGAAGAGAAGTTACAGGCAACTGGACATGGTTAATCCCACCACTTTCCCCTGCCACAACTCATATATTCCATAAACCCTATGTAAATATTTATCATACACCAAATTATTTTTATCAAAAACCATGCTATTAGTGTAAAAGAATTGTTTACTTTCGATACTTTTGATGAGAGAGGGCTTACTATGTTAGATCAGCAAATTCCCAATATCCCATGGAGACAATTGACGACACCTTATGGTAGAGGTACAGCCATTCCTAAGCTGATAGAACAGGAGCAATACACACAACTAGCTGAATTAATTGAACATCAAGGTACACTGTGGCAGGTGACACCATGGGTTTTGCTTGTCCTTCTAAAAAAGCTTATTCGTAAAAAATTAGAGGTTGTCTCCTTACAAGAGGTACAGTTATATTTAGCTGTGGCACATGCTATTACCAAGGATTATCTCGACCCAGTCAATACTGTTAAAAATATGCAGGAGCTATTAGACGTCAACTATTTGTGGATAGAAAATGAGGATAATGATGAGCAGGAGTGGGAGAAAGAAACGCCAAAGGGCTATGAGGAGCAAGCTTTTGTAGGCTATTACTATTATAGTTATATGCTTTTACAAGAGGCTGTTCCTATTTTTTCTACTATAACAGCTCATAATAATGAAGCATCAGAATGCCTTGCTGAATTGCTAACATTACTCCAGCAACCCGACAATTAAGTAATGTGTAAACACTATATAGAAATAGAGCAGATGGAGGAATCAAATCCACCTGCTTTATTTAATTTTAATGCACATATTCATCCTTAGAGGCTCTCATTGAGCAAAAGAAGAGTAACATTGCTACAACGACAAAGAGCCATCCCGCAATATTCCAGCCGCCAAATAAATCATGCAAGTAGCCAAAAAGAATAGGACCAATTGCGGCAAATAAATAACCCAAAGATTGCGCAAAGCCTGATAAATCTGCTGCTTCAAATGCAGTACGAGTCCGGAGAGTGAAGAACATCATTGCTAGGGCGAATGAAGAACCACCTGCTAACCCTAGAAGAACCATCCACAGTACCCCAAGACTTGTCCATTCCATGACAACCCCAACAAAGCCTACTAAATAGAAGGATGTAAACATCAATACAAGTGGGCGTTGAGAAGTCATTTTACCAGCAATAATAGGCACTGCTAAGGCCATTGGTACTTGTGAGAATTGCATGATTGAAAACATCCAGCCAGCTTTATCAGGTGCTAAACCTTGAGCAATATAGATCTCAGGTATCCAAGCTGCTGTTGTGTAGAATAATAAAGATTGTAAACCCATTGCCCCTGTGACAGCCCAAGTAACAGGTGATTTCCATAAAGGTGTACTGGTCTTCTTAGATGTAGTAACTGGTTCCGGTTTATTTGATTTTAGTTGAGGTATCCAAATTAAGATTGTAATTAGAACGAGTATGAGTGCAATGGAAAGTGCACCTTGCCAGCCTAACGATGAATTAGCTATCGGATAGCTAATACCAGCACCAAGGCCAGCAGTAAAATTCATGGACATGGTGAAAAAGGCCATTAATAAACCCACATGATAGGGAAATTTCAATTTCAATAATCCTGGAATTAGTACATTTCCAAAAGAAATGGCTACGCCAATTAACACAGTACCCAATAGAAGTAATTCTGTAGTACCAAGTGAACGTAGGACAATTCCTAAAGCCAAGAGAAAAGTTGATAAAAATAATGTTAGCTCAAGCCCTAGTTTGCGTGCTACAACTGGTGCAAATGGAGATATAACAGCAAAAGCCAGCAATGGTATCGTTGTTAGAAAGCCTGCCAAAACATTAGATATTCCAAGATCTTCACGGATAAAGGATATAATTGGGCCAACAACAGTTAGTGGCATTCGTAATGTAGAGGCTATAAAGATAACTCCAAAGACTAAAAGTAAGGTTGTTCCTTTCCAGCTAATTTTTTTACTTGGAAAACTAGTGGAATGATCATTTGTAGTCAAAATAAAATCCCCCCTAATAATAACCATTCTAATTGAACTACTATAACACTTTATCACACTATTAAAAATAGTAGAAGATTCATAAAATACAGAACATTTGTGGTTGTATTGAAATGTCTATGGTCTTATGTTAGTATAATAAACATCATAAATTTAATAATTATATGCCTCATGTTTGTATTGAGGTAGAGGTCGCGATATTTATAAGTATGCTAATTGAAATGACAAGCATTGATGAAATTAGCTGAAAGGAAATATTGCCGAAGTGTGAGGGGACTTGAAAACCTCATGCTGGGGCTGTCTCCGAAAGGAACAGAACTGTCACGTTTGCACAACGTGTTGAGCTATCATGTAGGAAAACTGAGGATTAAGTAGCCATCACAGTGTATATGTGATGGCATTTTTTTGCCTCATAAATAGGAAGGAAGCTATATCGTGAGTGAAATAAAAGTAAATCAGCTCGGACATAAAGCGCCGAAGCTGAAAAAAGAATTAAAAAGCCGTCATATTACAATGATTTCTTTAGGCGGTACAATTGGTACGGGGCTATTTTTAGCCAGTGGAGGAGCAATTGCTCAGGCAGGTCCTGGAGGAGCATTGCTTGCCTATGCTTTAATTGGTATTATGGTGTATTTTTTAATGACAAGCTTAGGGGAAATGGCTGCCTATATGCCATCCTCAGGTTCATTTAGTACGTATGCAACCAAATTTGTAGATCCTGCTTTGGGCTTTGCATTAGGCTGGAACTACTGGTATAACTGGGCAATCACCATTGCTGCCGAAATTGCTGCTGTGTCATTAATTATGAAATATTGGTTCCCAGATAGCTCATCAGCACTTTGGACAGTATTATTTATTGCTGTTGTATTGACGTTTAATTTACTATCCGTAAAAAGTTATGGTGAAAGTGAATATTGGTTTGCCATGATTAAAGTAGCAACGGTTATTGTTTTTATTATCATTAGCTTACTAATGATTTTTGGTATTTTAGGTGGGCAGGCTCCTGTAGGTTTCACTAATTTCTTTGTTAGTGATGGGCCATTCCATGGTGGCTTCCTTGCTACATTTGGTATTTTCCTAGCTGCAGGATTTTCATTCCAAGGAACAGAATTACTAGGAATTACAGCTGGTGAAACAGATGATCCTGGTAAAAATATTCCGAAGGCTGTTAAATCTGTATTTTGGCGTATTCTTTTGTTTTATATTTTAGCGATTGGTGCAATTGGGATGTTAATTCCATTTACAGACGAACGTTTATTATCAGAAGATATCGCAGTATCACCGTTTACACTAGTGTTTGACCGCCTAGGTATTGCCTTTGCTGCTTCATTAATGAATGCCATTATTTTAACGGCTATGCTGTCAGCAGGAAATTCAGGACTATATGCATCTTCTCGTATGTTATGGCAATTAGCAGTGGATGGACATGCACCTAAATTTTTTGCAAAGCTAAGTCGTAGAGGTATTCCGATTTATGCACTTATGGCAACATTAGCTGTAGGCTGTTTAGCATTTTTGGCATCCTTCTTTGGCGATGGAGTGGTTTATATCTGGCTATTAAATGCTTCTGGAATGTCTGGCTTTATTGCATGGCTAGGTATAGCGTTTAGTCATTATCGTTTCCGCCGAGCGTTTGATGCACAAGGCTTAGATCCAAAGTTATTACCTTATAAAGCCAAATTATATCCGTTTGGACCATTATTTGCTTTTACAGTTTGTATGATCGTAGTCATTGGACAAAATTACACAGCCTTTACAGGCGATAAGATTGATTGGTACGGTATCCTTGTTTCGTATATTGGGATTCCATTATTTTTAGCATTATGGTTTGGCTATAAATTAAAGCACAAAACAAAAATGCTTCCACTTGAAGATTGTGATTTAAAAGTTGAAGATTAAATAATAGAGCTGTTCTATAAACCAAAGAGTGATGGTTTATGGAGCAGCTCTTTTTTCAACACTCATAAACAAATCTCTAATGATACATCATAAATATGGTAATGTAATATACATATGGAAATTGGGTTTTGATAGGAGAGGTGCATCATAGTGCAAAAGCATATTTTACTTGTAGAAGACGATGAAGCCATTCGTGAAATGGTTTCTAATTACTTAACGATGGAAGGTTTCCATGTCACAACAGTGACTAATGGCGAAGAGGCATTACAAAATTGTTTGCAAAAAACCTTTGATTTAGTCATCTTAGATATTATGATTCCTAAATTAAATGGATTGGAAGTATTAAAGATTATTAGAGAGCAGGCAGCACTTCCTATCATTATTATGTCTGCAAAAGACAGTGATGTTGATAAAGCATTGGGCTTAGGATTAGGGGCAGATGATTATATTGCTAAACCCTTTTCTATGCTGGAATTTTCAGCACGTGTAAAGGCTGTTATCAGAAGAGCTACGAAATACTCTAGTCAAGCTGAACAAAAGCAAGAGGTCCTCGAAATTGATAATTTAAAGATAGATATCGTTAATTTCTCAATAACAAAGAGCGGACAAGACATAAAGCTGACATCAAAGGAATTTTCCATTTTAAAATTGTTTGTGACAAATCGTCACAGAGTTTTTACCAAAGAGCAAATTTATCAGACGATATGGAAAGATGCCTATTACGGAGATGAAAATATTATAAATGTACATATCAGAAGACTCCGTGAAAAAATAGAAGATGATCCGTCACATCCTCACTATATTAAAACCCTATGGGGAATCGGCTATAAATTTGAAGGGTAAGAATATATGATATTTCTATTATTATTAATCATTGTATTGCTAATCGGCATTCTTATTTTTCAATGGAAAATCAAGAAGGAACAAGAACATGCTATCCAATATATTCATCGAAAACTACACGTAATTGTGAATGAACAGACGTATGAAAAGATTCTAGTAACAACTACAAATTCAGAAATTCAACAGTTACTTATTACACTGAATACTTTGCTAGATCAACATCAAAAAATTCAGGCTACACATCGTAAAATGGAAAATTCCATGAAAAAGATGTTGGCCAATATTTCCCATGATCTTAAAACGCCTTTAACCGTTGTACTTGGCTATATTGAAATGCTTCAACTTCAAAACGGGATTAGTGACGAGGAACAGCAACGTTTACTTAAGGGTGTACATGCTAAAACATTAGAAGTATTAAAAATTATTCATACATTTTTTGACTTGGCAAAATTAGAGGCTGGGGACACAGATTATCCAATCACTAAAATCAATGTCAGTGAAATATGCCGAAAAAATGTTTTGTCTTTTTACGATTTGGTTACTTCAATGGGATTAAATATTAAAATTGATATCCCAGAAAGCTCCATATATGCACTTGGTAATGAAGAAGCATTAAATAGAGTGTTAAACAATCTACTGTCTAATGCTATTGCATATGGAGCAGATGGCAATGTAATTGGAATTACCATAAGAAATGATGAAGTCAATATTGATATTGATGTGTGGGATTGTGGCAGGGGCATTGATGAATATCATATCGATCGCGTTTTTGAAAGAATGTATACACTTGAGGATTCTCGAAATAAATCTTTCCAAGGTAGCGGTTTGGGACTAACGATTACAAAGAGACTAGTAGAAATAATGAATGGCTCCATCCGTTTATCGAGTATTCCCTATGAAAGAACTATTTTTACGATTTCGTTAAAGCGAATGATGTATTAAATCGATTATGCTTGTAGAGCTTTAATGCTTTGCAGGCTTTTTTACTTAAGAAATATGTAAGAATGCAGTAATAAAATAGAGAGTTTCATTTTTTATAATGAAGCTAGTCACAATTGAGGGAGAGAATTACATGACATACATTGTAAAAACAAATCAGCTTACGAAAGTGTACGATGGAAAGGAAGTTGTTTCTGCTGTCAATATGAACGTTAAGAAGGGAGAGATTTATGGATTTTTAGGTCCAAATGGTGCGGGTAAAACGACTGTTATGAAGATGCTAACTAATCTTACGAAGCCTACAAGTGGGGATGTAGAAATTTTGGGGGCGAAATTGACGGACAAATCCTATGAAATACTAAAAAGAATGGGGACAATTATTGAATATCCTATTTTTTATGAAAAATTAACGGCTAGAGAGACCCTGGAATTACATTGTGAATACATGGGTTATTATGATAAGAAAGAAATTGCACATGTTCTTAATTTAGTAAAGTTATCGAATACAGAGAATAAGCAGGTTAAAGATTTTTCTCTGGGGATGAAGCAAAGATTAGGCATCGCAAGGGCCATTATTACAAAGCCAGAGTTACTTATATTAGACGAACCAATTAATGGATTGGACCCAGTAGGGATAAAGGAGTTAAGAGAGCTTTTCAAGATGCTTTGTAAGGAGTACGGCATAACTATTATTATCTCTAGTCATATTCTAGCTGAAATAGAACAATTGGTCGATACAATAGGTGTTATTAAGAATGGAAGGCTCATCACTGAGGTAGCAATGGATACTATTAATCGTGATCAGGTCAATTATACGGAAGTGATCGTAAGTGATGGGAAAAAGGCAGCGTTTATTATTGAAAGCGAATTAAACATTACGAATTTTAAGCTGATGGATGATAACTCTATACGTATATACGACTCAACAGTATCCCAACAAAGCCTATCGAGAGCATTAATTGAACATGACGTTGAGATTGAAGAGATTAGTAAAAAAACTAGTTCATTAGAGGATTATTTCTTAAAGCTAATCAATGGAGGTGTTGTCCATGCTTAATTTAATGCGTTTAGAAATGAAAAAATTTCATTTAGGTTCATATGTTAAAGGAGCCATTATCGCTAATTTTGTTATTCTTGGTTTTTTGTTTATGATTTTATTTATTTCTAAAGTGGAAGGAGACCCAGGGCTTGAAAATTATGAGGTTGCATTCAGTGTTATTGATTCATTTGTAAGAGCAGTTTTTATGATTTTTGCTTCTACGTTAATAGCTAAGTTAATCATCGGAGAATATAAATTTAAAACCATTACATTAGCCTTTATGTATCCTATAAGTAGAAAGAAATTAATGGTCGCAAAGCTTGCTATTGTCATGCTATTTACTTTCAGTATGATCATTATCTCCAATGCTCTTATTACAACCATTTTTTGTATCATAAGCGATCGATATGAATTAATTCCTGATGTACTATCTAGTTCTTTAATTATCCAGCAAATACCTTCTGTATTGATGAATGCGATTGCTGCCTCAGGTATAGCTTTAATCCCATTGTATTTCGGGATGAGAAAATACTCTATACCGACAACTATCATTTCATCTATTATAATTGTGTCTGTAACTTCGTCAAATTCAGGTAACTTTACTTTAAACGATATTATTATTATTCCAATTACTTTAGCAATCGTGGGTCTTGGTATTGCTTATTTAGCCATTAGAAATATCGAAAAGGTGGATGTTTAATCAAAAAGATACCAGGTGCTCATTGCTATAGAGTACCTGGCTTTTTGTTATCCAAAAATTGTTTCCCACAGTAAGTAAATATTTAACGTAACAACAACGACTACGACAAACCAACCTAAAACAGTTGTAATACGGTGATTAACTAGGCTTCCCATAATGTCTCGTTTACTTGTAAACATAACAAGAGGGACAAGTGCAAAGGCAATACCAAATGATAAAACAACTTGACTAAGAACGAGAGCATAGGTAGCATTCACACCAGAGGCAATGATTGCAAGTGGTGGCACCATGGTAATCGCTCTACGTAAATAAAGAGGTATTTTTCTTTGAATGAAGCCTTGCATCACTACGTCACCAGCTAAAGTCCCTACAGAGGAGCTAGCAAGCCCTGCAATAAGTAAACCAAGACCAAAGGAAATGGCAGCCATTGGGCCGAGCGCAACTTTTAAGCCATTATAGGCAACATCTAAATCTTCAACTACAACACCTTGGGTATGGAATACGGCTGCGGCAATGATGAGCATGCTCATATTGATGGCACCAGCAATAATCATAGCGATGATAATATCGATAAATTCAAAACGGAAAATACGTTTTTTTTCTGCCTCATTTCGACCAATAATACGACTTTGAGTTAAAGAAGAATGTAAGTAAATAGCATGAGGCATAACGGTTGCACCTAAAATACCTGTTGCTAATAATAGTGAATCTACACCTTCAAAGTGTGGTGTGAACATGCCAATCGCCACATCGCCCCATGCTGGCTGCGCTAAAAATGTTTGGAAGGCAAATGCCAATACAACAATTAAAACCATTCCAGAAATACCTGCTTCAAAGGCTCTAAATCCTCTTCTTTGCAACTCTAAAATAGCGAATGAACCCACTGCTGTAATCAATGCGGCGGGAAGCATTGGGATATTAAAAAGTAAATAAAGCCCTAATGCTGCTCCGATAAATTCCGCGAGGTCTGTGGCAATGATGACCAATTCCGCCTGTATCCATAAAAAGATAGATGTTTTTTTAGAAAAATGCTCGCGTGCTACTTCAGGTAAATTTTTTCCTGTCGCAATCCCAAGCTTGGCAGACAGGGACTGAATTAACACGGCCATTAAATTAGAAAAGGCTATAACCCAAAGTAGCAGGTAGCCGTATTGAGAGCCTGCTGTAATATTTGTAGCAAAATTGCCAGGATCAATATAGGCAACTGCTGCAATGAAAGCAGGTCCTAAAAATGGCAAGAGTCTTCGCCAACCTTTTATATCTCCATCTAAAACCGCCTCTGCAGACGATTTTGTGACTCGTTTGTAAACCATATTGTTCCCTCGTTTCAAAAAGTATCATCAGTGAAATAAAGTTTCCTATAGGAAAATAAGATATTAGTATTCTAACGCTAGGAATAAAAAAAGTGAAGTAGTTTGCTTTATCCTTCTAAAATAAGTATGCTCTTTTGGATGAAGTGAATGAGTAGAAAAATTAAATTGCAGGGAAAATTCGAAATTTATAGAACTAATGAAATGTAGAAGGGAGACAAGGTGATGGATATGGTATGGGTAAAATCAAAAGTAACAATTCCACGTACAGTGCCAAATGTATTAGAGAGGAAGAAATTATTTTCTATTTTATCTAACAATCGAATGAAGAAACTAACCATTATACGGTCAGCCGCAGGATACGGAAAGACGACTCTTTTAAGTCTGTGGTTGAAGCATATTGATGAATCGGTAGCATGGTTTACTATCGATCAGAATGACAATGATCCTGTGAGATTTTTAAAGTACTTAATACATACATTATCTTTTAGCATATTGAATGTAGAACAAAAGTTAAACAATATACTAGATGAAACACCACCTTTTGAAACAATTATAGATACACTGTTAAACGATTTGGATACATATAAAGAAAATATTCATATTGTTTTTGATAATTTTCAAGAAATCCACAACCCTCAAATTCATCAAATTATCAATCGACTTATTGAATATTTACCAGCCAATGCACGGATCTATATAACTACACGAACTAATTTAGAACTTCCACTAGCAAAATGGCGTGTAAAAGGTTGGATACTAGAAGTCGGGACGGGTCAATTATGTTTTGATTTAGAAGAGCTACAATCTTTCTTTAATTCTGTTACTAATGATGAACAGAAGGATGCGCTGAAGCCTTTATTAAAGACTACAGGGGGCTGGATAGCAGGTATCCAACTGATAAAGCTATCAACAGGTGGAATGATAGGTAATCTTAGTAGTGAAGAAATTTTAGCCAAAGCTAGTTCATATATACATGAGTACTTCATGCAAGAAATTCTTTTAATATTACCTCAAGAATTGCAAGATTTTCTACTAAGAACTTCCATTTTAAACTACTTAGATCCGAGTGTTTGTGGATCCATCACGAACGGATTAGATAGTTTAACTACATTCTCAGAGCTGGAGAAAAATTGTTTGTTTATCGAACAAGTACAAGCTCATCCACCCGTTTATCGTTACCAAACTTTATTTAGGCATGCCCTACAGGTAGAATTTCAAAGGCAATATTCCTATGAAATGATTACCTCTATTTATTACGAAGCAGCCACTAATTTATGCCAAAGAGAAGACTATGTAGCGGCAATTGAGCTTGCTTTAAATGGCGAATTATACAAGCTTGCACATGAATGGATTCAAAAATATTTAGTCGAAATATTTGCCGAGGGACATACTCTATTATTCGGGCAGTGGATACAGAAATTAAGGAATGCTCAGTTTCCAGTAGATATTAATATGCTTGTCTTATATATTACTACTCTGTTTTCAACCCATGAAATTGATCAGGCGAATAAAATCATAGAGGAACTACTATTTAAACAAAATAAATGGAAATGGATGGAGGGTTTTCAGTTCATTGCTGTATCAAAAATCTTTGAAATTATTCAGGCTTATATAGGTTATATGGAAGATGGAGACATTGAAAAGGCAAAAGTAGGTTTACAAACACGCGTAAATGTAAGAAAGAATAAGTCATCTTTATATCATATTTCTTTAAAATATAATCAATTTGAGCCTAGAATTTTATGTACTTTTGTAGGTGCAAAAGGAAAATTCTTACCAGTAGTAAAAATGGATGAACTGATTCAAGTGTTGAATGAAAGTGAAATAAGGGAGCGAAATATTACAGGCGTTACCTATGGATTACTAGCTGAAATTTTGTATGAAATAAATGATTTAGATAGAGCAAGTAAAGAGTTAGAAATCGGTTTACAATATGGTTTACATTTTCAAGATCCAGGATTATTTATACCAATGTACTTATTAAAGGCTCGTATTTATATGACTAAAAAACAATTCGAAGAAGCACATCTGTTATTGCTTGAAGCTATGAAGGAAACCGATAAACCTTATTGGATAGGTATGCTCTATATTATGAAAGCACAATCTTATTTATTGGAAGGAAATATTTCATATGCACAACAGGAATTTTTTAGAGTGACGGATTTTATCAATTATAGAATTGCATCAAAAAATCCATTTTATTTATTAGTTCAAGGTAAAATTCTATATGCTAAAAATCAACTGGAGGAAGCATTGCAAATTGCTATTCGTTTAAAAGAAGGAGCAACTCAGGAAAAGCAAATCGTTACGCTTATTGAAGCGGGCTTGCTAGAAGCCATTTGTCATTTTTCACTTGGTAAAGAGGATTTCGCTTTAACAGTATTACATGATGCTCTTGAACATGGAGTGTCCTATGGGTATTACCGTACATTTATAGAGGAGGATTCTATCTGGCCATTACTTAATAAATACTGGCGTCTACGTCAGCATAATAAGGGAGATACATTTAAGTCAGTGCCGTTAGCCTATGTAAATAAACTATTACTAAATGACAGCACAGAAGATGAGTTTTTCACTAACTTTACTGCAAGAGAAAAAGATGTTCTGCAATTACTCGCAGAAGGTGCTTCTAATAAGGAGATTGCACAACAATTGCAGCTGACAGAGGGAACAATTCGTATATATTTAACAGGAATCTACAGTAAAATAAGTGTGAAATCTCGCACGAAGGCCATTTTATGGGCAAAAGAATGGCTAGGCTTTTAAAGTTGTTAAAGAGAAAGGAGGTCTACATGTGCCAAATATTTTAGTAGCCTCAAAAACAACAGTCCCTCAAACGGGCAAGCAAATTATTGAGCGAGAACGATTAAATGCCATTCTACTCCAGTCAACAGCAAAACTTATAGTAGTACAAGCGCCAGCAGGGTATGGTAAAACCACTTTTCTAAGTAGTTGGTTTCAGCAACTTGAGACGGCAGTAGCATGGTATACGGTGGACCAAACAGACAATGATCTAAATCGCTATTGGAAGTATTTAATTCATGCTATTGGTCACTCATTACAGCCAGAAGCTGCCTCTCGGATTAATTCTATACTCCATGCACAACCACAGTTACCATTAGAGTTTTTAGTGGACTCTCTCTTATATGAATTATCGCTATCTACTAAAAAGATTCATATTATGATTGATGATTATCATCATATTCATAATATTGCTATCCATCAAGCGATGACTCGACTAATTGATTTCTTACCTGAAAATTGCTTTATTTATTTGACTAGTAGATCAACTATTTCATTACCTATTGCAAAGTGGAGATTAAACCATTGCTTGCTTGAAATTGGTTTAGAGCAACTTCTTTTTACGTATGAAGAGACAAAAGAATTTTATAAAAGTTTAAATAAAAAGCTGGATGTAAAGGTATTTCAAAAGGTTTTTGAGATAACAGAGGGCTGGCCAACAGGGTTGCAATTAACTAATTTAGCGGATTTTCATAATGTAGAAAAAGAGTTAAAAGAAAGTAATTTATATGTGTTCCAATATTTAATGAGTGAGGTTTTTTCCAAACTAGCACCATCCCTCCAAATTTTTCTTCTTTATACTTCACTTTTGGAACAATTAACCGCTGATACATGTAATGTCCTAACAAACCGTACTGATGCTCAACTAGTCTTATTAGAGCTTGATCAACAAGGATTATTTATTAGTAGAGTAGAAGCAAAAGAGCAGGTTTTTCGATATCACAACTTATTTAGAGAAGCATTGCGCCAAGAATTGAGCAATCGTTTTACTCAGCAGGATATTTTGTATTTATATGAAAAGGCAGCTGTAGCTTTATATAATAATGGAAATTTTTTATCTGCTATAGAGCTTGCTTTAAGCGGCAACGTATTTATGTATGCTGAACAATGGATTCAGGAGCATCTTGTAACATTTCTTTCCTGTGGACATTCAACATCTTATGTAAAATGGATTGATACATTTTTATCTAATGGCTATGAGGTACACCCAGAGTTGATGGTAATGTATGCATATACACTCGCAGCATTACACAATTTAGAAGATGCTTATCGGACGATCCTAGACCTAGAACAAAAGCATAGGTCCAATCAATGGATGAATAAAAGTGAGTATGCATCTGCTGTCGATGATTTTCTAGGTGTGAAAGCCTATGTCTTTGTCATGAAAAACGGAGATCTTTCTCAAGCTGGAGAATATATTCGACAAAGACTGGAGAGAAATCCAGTTGATTCCAAATGGGACGCAATATTTATACAATATAATCAAACAGAGCCTATGTTGTTTAGAACAAATATCGGATCTCGAGGAAAGTTACTTTCAGATGAACAGGCTATGTCTTATTTTGCTAAGTTTAGAACAGGGAAATTTAAAAACTTAAGTATGACGGGCTATAGCTATGGCGTGCGTGCAGAAAAATTATATGAGTGGAACCAATTTGCTGAGCTATCAATAGAATTAGAGGAAGCTATACGTTCTGGACATCAATTTCAAGATGCAGGATTGTTAGTACCGATGTATATTCTTAAAAGTAAAATTGCCGTGTTAGAACAGCAATATATAGTTGCTCAAGGGGTTTTAGATCATGCAATTGAAGCTGTCAATGAACGCCAGTGGATTGATAGTATAAGAGTAATGAAGGCACTTTTATTTTTACGTGAAGACAATGTTGTCCAAGCAGAACAGGAGTTAGCTAAGGTCAAAGTAGGTAAGGATTTTCCATTTTATTTGCTAGTAAAAGCACGTTATTTACTCATGGAAGGACATCTACTAGCAGCGCAGCAATTGATTATAAAGGTGCAATCACAGGCGCAACAACAAGAACAGCTATCTACTCGTATAGAAGCGACAATTTTATTAGCCATATGTTTGGTTGAGCAAGGACAAGCAGATGAGGCGTTAGAAAAATTACACCAAGCCTTGAAATTAGCCGAACCATATCAATATATCAGAACCTTTATAGATGAGCCTCAAACATATGCTTTATTAAAAAAATATGCCGCTATTCGAAAGCAATCTTTTGAAATGGAGTGGAGGGAGGTTTCCATGAGCTACGTTGAGCACTTGCTCCAATGTGTTCAAAAGTATAAGCAAATTTCACCATTGGCGTCCCTTACAACTCGTGAACAGGAAATATTTTTATTATTATCAAAAGGTGCTTCTAATAAAGAAATAGCCGAGCAGCTATTTTTATCGGAAGGTACAGTAAGAGTCTATCTCTCGGGGATTTATAGTAAGTTAGGTGTTAAAAATCGAGCCCAGGCAATATTATTAAACACGCTGGTATAAGGTTATCCGTTATCTTTTTTAGGTAGCGGTCTTTTTTTTACATAAAACAATTAACATTCCTCAATAGTGGAAGTATCTTGAATTTTCTAAGATAAAGGGAGGAGAATACTTGATTTTAAGAGGAAGGAGCGAGAGGAATGAAAAGAATCTCGAACATGATGATTGTTCTAATATTGCTCTTTTTCCAATATGGGCAAGTTCCAGCCTCTTATGCGAATGAGCATAATGCTATTGAAGAAGGAGCGGATAGTCATGCTAAAAAGAGCCTTAACAAAAATCTAGTTGGTAATGCAAGATTCCATACAGCGCCAAATGACACAGGCATAACACTTGTAGCCTATGGAGGGGCAGGAGGGCATGTTGATATTCCAGCTGTTATTAACGGACAGCCCGTTACGATAATAGGGGAATCTTCATTTTTCAATAAGAATGTGACAAGTGTAACTATCCCTGAAAGTGTGACCAAAATAGGGGATAGAGCATTTTTGATGAATCAGATCACGACTGTGACCCTCCCTAATAGATTAGAGAGTATAGGTAATCTAGCGTTTTTTGACAATCGGTTATCGACTGTCTATATTCCTGATAGCGTAAAAACAATAGGAGCAGAATCATTTGCGAATAATCAGCTAACAGCAGTGACAATTCCAGATGGTATAACAAGAATTGAGAACAGTGTATTTTCGAGGAATAAATTAGAAAGTGTAACCATTCCCAGTAGCGTGACAAGTATAGGGAACTACGCGTTTTATCAAAATCACTTAACAACCATTATTCTACCTGATGACTTAAAGAAGATAGGGTTCTATACTTTTTATGGTAATAACCTGAAAGAAGTGACTATTCCTGAAGCAGTTACATATATAGAAGATTGGGCATTTGCCTCTAATCAGTTGCATTGGGTTTACTTTAATAGACCATTAGTGCTGCAGCCTAATACATTTAACTACCAAGGTGATAGGTTTGATGGTTGGTATAGTGATTTGGCATGGGCAAAGCCGTGGGATGGCAATATCACACAGCCAACAAAAATTTATGCAAAGGGAAATGCGTTAACATATACACTTACATTTGAGCCAAATAGCGATACAGCTATTGATGAACAGCAAATACTGGCTGGAGAAAAAGCACTTGCACCAGCAACTCCGATAAAAGATGGCTCTCAATTTATAGGCTGGTATAAAGATGAAGAATTGACTGTACCCTGGAACTTTGATACAGATGTGATAACGGGAAATATAACTTTATATGGAAAATGGGCAAAAAAACCATACACTGTTATATTTCATACAGATACAGACACAATAACAATCGAGGTATTGAATGGAGAGCTATTAGCCAAGCCATCAGATCCAACGAAAGTTGGCTATACATTTGCAGGTTGGTATAAAGACGAAAAGCTGATGATACCGTGGAACTTCGAGATCGATAAAGTGACAGAGAGTATGACGTTATATGGAAAATGGCTAACAAATGAATACATCATTACCTTTTATACAAATGGAGGGACGTTAATTTCTCCTGTGACAGCTAAGTATAATGAGGTAATAGATGAACCACTGTTCCCGACAAAAACAGGTTATAAATTTGTAGGCTGGTATAAGAATGAAGAGCTGACCAAACCATGGAGCTTCGATACTGATAAAGTGGCAGAAGATACAGCACTTTACGCGAAATGGGAAAGGGTAACTGTACATTATATTCTGGACTTTGCTTCAAATGGTGGAAGTGCTATATCGCCCCAAAGGATTACTGCTAATACAACCGCAATGCAACCAATCAACCCAATAAAGGTAGGCTATACATTTGCAGGTTGGTATAAAGATGCTCATTTCACAAAAGTCTGGAATTTCCATACAGATATAGTGACAGCTAATACTACTTTATATGCAAAATGGCAATGGCTAGCAAACGATTCTTCAGGTGGTGGAGGAAATTCGTCCCCAACACTAAAAGAGCCAGAAACGACAGAGCCAGCCTTATCTGAAAAACCAGAACCTAAACCTGAAGATCAAGCTAAGCCACAACCAACCGAGCCAACACCCCAAACAGAGGCAAACATTACTTTCTCAGATATTCCTCAGGGCCATTGGGCATGGACGATGATTCAGGAGATGGCAAGGCAGGGCATTATTACAGGCTATCAAGACGGCACCTTCAAGCCAAATGCACCAATTCAGCGCCAGCATGTTGCCCTAATGTTAACCAGAGCATTAGAGCTAGAACCGAAAAAAGAGGCGTTTATATTTAAGGATATTCCTGAAAGTCATCTCTATTTTGAGGAAATTAAGCAAGTGCAACAAGCAGGGCTGTTTGATGGCATAGATGGAAACTTCCAACCAAAAACTAATATGACACGTTCACAAATGGCCAAAGTATTGGTAGAGGCTTTAAACTTAACAGCCCATAAGAAAGAAACATTTAATGATGTATCTGCTACTCATTGGGCATACAATTATATTGCTATTCTTGCGTCAAACGGTATCACAATAGGTGATCAAGGTAATTTTAGACCTAATGATGCTGTTACACGGGCAGAATTCGCAATCTTTTTATATAGAGCCCTCTCTCAATAAGAAAAAATCCCATCACTGGTGTGATAAGACTACCAATGATGGGATTTTTGTATTTACCTAAAAATAATTAACATTCCTCAATAGTGGGAGTAAATAATTACCTTTAAGATGAAGAAGAATTATTTCATTTTTAAAGAAAGGAGAGACTATATGAAAGCAAAAAGTGTTAGATATGGAATATGGTTTACACTATTTATCTTCATGATGTTAGTGAAAATCCCTTTTACTTTTGCTAATGAAGCTGATTATGATGTGGAAGATAGCCCTGATGGATCGATAACTATAAAGACATACACAGGTACTGGCGGAGACATGGTAATTCCTCATCAAATACAAGGGAAAATCGTAACAGGGATAGACGCTTGGGTGTTTACTAATAAAAATCTGACAAGCCTCATGATACCAGAAACAATAACAACAATTGGTGCTTATGCTTTTTATCAAATCAGTTAACAAGTGTGACACTGCCAAGTAATCTAACGAACATTAGTGATGGTGTATTTTCCTTAAACCAACTAACAAATGTGATACTTCCAAATAATCTAAGTAGTATCGGAAATTATGCATTTTCTGGAAATTTTCTAGAAAGCGTAGATATACCTAAAAGTGTTATTAGTATAGGAGATCATGCATTTTCAACGAATGATATTGTCAATGTGAAAATTCCAGAGGGTGTAAAAATAATAGGGTCAAATGCATTTGCAAGGAATGATATTGAAAGTTTAGAGATACCAGAAAGTGTGAAAAGCATTGGAGATGAAGCCTTTTCAAATAATTACCTAAAGGAAATCATTATATATTCTAAAGATGTTGAAATAGGTGATGATGCTTTTATAGGGCATAGTCCTAACCTTGTTATTTATGCTCCAGAGAATTCTTCTGCAAAAGAGTATGCAGATAGGTTGAATATAAACTTTCAAGGTATAAATTCTCCAGATCCTGTCAATGAAGCGGATTATGAGTGGACAAAAAATAGGGATGGGTCAGTAACGATTAGAGATTACATAGGTACTGATATGGCAATAACCATTCCAAGTCAGCTAGATGGCAGGGTAGTAACAGCAATAGGTAGTGGAGCATTTGGTGAAAAAGGTCTTACGCAGGTAATTATACCAGACAGTGTAACAAGCATTGGAGATGTGGCATTTGCAGAAAATCAATTAACGTATGTGAAACTACCAAATAACCTTAAAAAGATAGGTGAAGGTGTATTCTTTACAAATAAACTTACTGCTATAGAAATACCAGATCAAGTTACTCAAATTGGCTCATATGCATTTTTAGATAATGCACTTGCTACAGTTAAGCTGCCAAATCAACTTAAGACAATTGGGGATTTCGCATTTATGGAGAACCAATTAACAAACATTGAGTTACCAGCAACTTTGGAGACTATAGGAGAATGGGCGTTTTCAGATAATCACATAACCTCTTTAGTAATACCTACTAGTGTCGTAAGTATAGGAGCGTATGCATTTGCTACCAATGAACTTTCAAATGTAACGATTCCCTCAAGTATAACAAGTATAGCGGAAAGTGTATTTCTCGATAATCAGCTTACAAGTATAGAGATTCCTAGTAGTGTAACGAATATTGGTAGATGGGCCTTTGGGAAGAATAGACTTAGTAGCATCGAAATTCCTAAAAATGTAATGACTGTAGAGGATAATGCCTTTAATGACAATAATCTTAAACAAGTGAAAATATTATCGGATGCAACGATTCTTTTAGAAGATATTTTTAATGCAAATCCAAGTAATTTAATTATTTATGGTCATGATGCATCGACTGCTCAAGCCTATGCCAATCAAAATAATCACCAGTTCGAGTTACTTACTTATCAAATTATCTATCATGGAAATGGCTCTGAACAAGGAAATCCACCAGTAGATATGAATATGTATCCAAGAAATACTCCAGCAACGATCTTAGATAATATAGGATCTTTAGAAAAAACTGGCTATACATTTGATGGTTGGAACAGCACTAACGTGGGAGATGGTATAGATTATACAGTCAATAGCATTGTTGATATTGAAGAATCAGATCTTGCCTTGTATGCGAAATGGGAAGCAAATTCATATGTTGTCACATTTAATACAAATGGGGGGACAGCAATCAATCCTATTACAGTAATTTATGAGGCACTAGTAAGTAAACCAGTAATCCCTATAAAACCAGGGTATACATTTTTAGGCTGGTATAAGGATGCTCAATTCACCACACCATGGAATTTTACAACGGATATGATAACCCAAAATACAACCTTGTATGCAAAATGGGAAAACGTCGTCGCACAGTATACGGTGGATTTCGAAACAAATGGAGGAAGTGCAGTAGCATCACAGAAGGTAACTAAAGATACCTTAGCAACAAATCCAGTAAATCCAACAAAGGCAGGCTATACATTTACAGGCTGGTATAAGGATATTGAACTGACGATACCATGGAATTTTTCTAAAGATGTAGTGAAGTCCAATATCACCTTATATGCCCATTGGGTAAAAGACGGTTCATCGGGTGGTGGAGGAAGTATATCTCCGAATCCATCCCCAAAACCAGGGCCAAACATACCTGAAAAACAAGAACAAAAACCTGAAGAACCTAAATCTGAAGAACAAAAACCTAAACCTGAAGAACCAATTGATCCACAACCAACAGAGCCAGATATCATCTTCTCAGATATTTCTCAAGGACATTGGGCCTGGGCGATGATTCAGGAGATGGCAAAGCAGGGCATTATTACAGGCTATCAAGATGGCACCTTCAAGCCAAATGCACCAATTCAGCGCCAGCATGCTGCCCTGATATTAACAAGAGCATTAGCGCTAGAACCGAAAAAAGATGCGCGAGAATTTAACGATATACCTAAAAGCCATCTCTATTTTGGGGTAATCGATCAGGTGCAACAAGCAGGTTTGTTTGAAGGCATAGATGGGAACTTCCAGCCAACTACGAATTTGACACGCGCTCAAATGGCAAAAGTATTAGTTCTTGCCTTTAATTTAACTTCATCGAATAAAGATACTTTCGAGGATGTGCCAAAAACACACTGGGCACACAACTTTATCGCTATACTTGCAGGAAATGGGATCACAATTGGAGATAATGGCAACTTTAGACCAAATGATCCTGTAACACGTGCGGAGTTTGTAACATTTTTGTATAGAGCTTTGCATCAATAATTAAAAACCTCACCAATGGCTATCCATAAAGCTTTTGGTGAGATTTTTTTGTTCAAATTATTAACATTACTCAATAGTGCGTAAGGATGTAAATTATTATGCTAATAGAAAAGGAAGTGTTTCTATTGAAAATCGTTCGTCTTGCCTTCTTCATATTATTCTTAAGTTTAGCTTTTGTATCGATTAAACTTTCAATTAAAACGGATGAAAGGAATTATGATTGGCGTAATAACTCTGATGGTACAGTGACAATTATTCATTATAATGGTCCACATATTGAGTTTCCCTTTCCAAGCCGTTTAAATGGCAAAAAAGTTGCTAAAGTAAGCTCAGGAATTTTTGAGAAAAGGGATATTTACAGCTTTTTACCGAAAGTTTATTAGTTAAAGACGTACCCTGTGTCAAAAAAAGAAATGTATTGTCTTTCTCATCATTTTCTAATTAGACTTTCACCACTTGTATCGTATACGATGAAAAGAAAAGGCGAAGGACGGATTCGACATGACACATCGAATTTTAATTATAGAAGATGAAGAGAATATTGCGAGAGTGCTACAACTGGAGCTTCAATTTGAAGGATATGAGGCAGCAATGGCTCATACAGGAGCAGAAGGCTTACTACAATACCGTGAGCAGCAATGGGATTTAATTTTACTTGATATCATGCTACCTGAGATGAGCGGTATTGATGTGCTAAAGCGTATTCGTGCAACAGAATCCCAAACACCTGTTATCATGCTAACTGCTAAAAGTGAAGTAGAGGATAAGGTAAAGGGCTTGGATTTAGGAGCCAATGATTACGTGACAAAGCCTTTTGAAATTGAGGAGCTACTGGCACGAATTCGCAATGCACTACGGTTTTCGCAGAAGGTAAATCCAAAGCAAGTTGCACTTACATTTGGCCATTTATCGATAAACGAGCAAACAAGGGAAGTTGTGTATTTTGATAAGGAAATTCAGCTGACACCCCGTGAGTATGATTTGTTGTTCTATTTACTAAAGCATCCTAAACAAGTACTGACAAGGGAGCAAATATTAGAGGCTGTGTGGGGCTATGATTATTATGGGGATACAAATGTTGTGGATGTTTATATACGTTATGTACGGCAAAAGCTTGAGGCTGCTAATCCAGCACCTCTTATCCAAACAATTCGAGGTGTTGGATATGTGCTAAAGGAACATAGTTATGAGACTTAAAACAAAAATTCATCTACTAACAACATTGCTTATGCTAGTTATTATAGTGGCAACAAATAGTGGAATTTATTTGTTGTATGAGAAATTTGCCTATGATACGGAATATAATCAGCTCCAGTCACGGGCAAATGATTTAAGCTCTACACTGAGTCAGTTAAATGCACAAACCAACCTACAGCAAGTATTAAGAGCTTATATGCCAACGGATGGTGCTGTTTATATTTATGATGGTGAACGCTTGAAAACAAAGGTTCAAGCTACCCTTGAAATGCAAGAAGTCCCTGCCATTACCTACACTATGCCTGCTATTTGGATCGACGGAACGGTAGTGGACATAACATTACAGCAATCTATGGAAGAAGTAGAACGGACATTAGATTTGTTAAAGGTCATCTTAGTGGTTGTATCTGTTGTTGCAACGATTCCAATTTTCCTAGCGAGCTTGGTACTTGGGCGACTTATTTTATTACCGCTAGAACGTTTAAATGAGACCATGCGCAAAAGTGCATCTACTGGGAAATATGAAAAAATAGATACTACAGAAAAAGGTGGGGACGAGTTAATAAACATTAACCGCACTTTTAATATAATGATGGAGAAGCTTGAACAACATTATCAAAAGCAACAAGAATTTGTATCAAATGCCTCTCACGAGTTAAAAACTCCTATAACTGTCATTGAAAGTTATGCAAAACTACTCCTAAGAAGGGGTTTTGATAATCGTGAGGTTGCTCAGGAATCCTTACAGGCCATTGCCAATGAATCATCTCGTATGCATGAAATGGTGTTGCAATTGCTAGAACTAGCTAAAAACAAAGAGCAATTGGACGTTCATTTCGAACAACTAGAGCTTGCCCCTTTCTTAAATAAAGTAGCTTCACAAATGGAACAGGCTTATCATCGAACATTTAGAATTGATGCGCAGATACCAAAATTTATTTATAGTGATGAAAAAATATTGAAGCAACTACTTTTTATTTTGCTGGATAATGCTAGGAAATATAGTGAGGATGAAGTACGTATTCAAGCCACTGAAACAACCAACCATGTACGTATTACCATCCAAGATTTTGGTATTGGTATTCCGGTCGAGCATATTCCTCATTTGTTTGAGCGTTTCTATCGTGTAACAGAGGATCGTAATCGTAAAACAGGTGGTTCAGGGCTAGGGCTAGCAATAGCACACGAACTGGCACAACAATTAGGTATAACGATAGATGTGAAAAGTAAGCTAGGGGAAGGCTCAAGCTTTACTTTATGTATACCAAAGGAGGGACAGCAATGAAAAAGTGGATGTTAGTAATTGTTGTTATTATCCTTCTTTGTAGTGGAGTAATTTGGTTTGTTCAACATCGTTATTTTTACGTTCAACCTCTTAGTGAAGCGCAGGCTATTCGGCATATTGAGACTATCTACAATGGTCATGTTACACAGGTTGAAAAACAAGGAAGCACCTTTGAAATGCTTTTTACGCGTGACGATGTCAAGTATGGAGCTATACTCGATGTTACGACACAACAGGTGACTGATCTAATCCTGAAAGAAGGACATAGTAAATTACTATTAACAGAAAAGCAGATCAGACAAATGGTTAAAAAGGAATATGGAGATGTAGAAAGCGTTATGCTTACAGACGCCATTTACACTGTACGTGTTGAAAATGAGGAAATTCAAAAGGATTTAACGTTTGATGGTTATACTGGCGAACTACTGGCTGAGAAAAAGGTTGAGCCACAAGAACAACCTATCGAAGAGCCTATTATTACTGAGCAACAGGCCATTCAAATAGCTCTTAAGCAATTAAAGGGTGAAGTGGATTCAGTTGATTTTGAAGAAACCTCAGAAGGTGGTTATTATTTAGTTGAGATTGAAACGCAGGAGGACGAAGCTACATTTCAAATTCATGCTGTTTCAGGAAAAGTACTATCTGTAACATGGGATGACGATCATTAAATCATTCTCATGAAATTCTAATGTTCCTCTTATAGTTCTATCATCTTCACTTGGTAAGCTAAGTTTAGATAAAACAAAGGAGAGATGAACATGAAAAAAATGATCATGATTCCAGCACTAGTAATTACACTGGGAGTGGGTGCAGCGATTGGCTCGACGACTTTATTATCAGGAAATGCCCAAGAAAAAAAGGTCTTATCCATGCAGGAAATTGAGAAGAAAGCTCTAGCGGTAGTGGATGGTACAGTTGCCAATATCGAATTTGACCAAAATCAGTTTAGCTCTATTTATGAAGTAGAGGTGTATACAGATACAGAAGAATATGATTTAAAATTTGATGCTTATAGTGGAAAATTACTCAAGCAGAAAAAGGAACGTCTAGATGACGATGATTGGGATGATCATATTCCTGCTACGACTACTACAACAAAAATAATTACAAAAGAGCAGGCTATCAAGACAGCCCAAACAAAAGCAAAGGGTAAAGTGACAAAAATTAAGCTTGATGATGGTGTATATGAAATTGAACTGAAAGATGGTCAATATGAATACGAAGTAGATGTGGATGCAGTCTCTGGGAACATTATCGACTTTGAACAAGGCTTTGATGACTAATATAATTGAGCTGTCTTAAAGGTAGAACATACCTTTAAGGCAGTTTTTATTGTTTGTATTATGGGTATTTACTAGGTATTCAGGAAATTTTCTTTAAGAAGCGATTATTTATATGTTCAAAAAAAGCCTATGCTTTTACTCAAAAAACAGAAAAATTTTCTTCTTTACTTTTTCAATTAGCAGGCGTAATATGACATCATTATAAAAGTTTCAAATTTCTAAATCGCTGAAGCAACTAAACGCGGGGGAACCAATTTTGATGGATGGCATAGCCATTCTTGGGGTGAATCTCTTCCTTGTGGAGGAGTAGGGCTACTCAGGCCCGAATCCGACAGCTAACCTCGTAAGCGTTAAGAGCAGAAAAGTGGAGCTTGGCAGACGGATGAGCGTCTACAAGTCTTATTTAGTGATGACTTGTAGGCGTTTTTTGATGTAATTTAGAAAGGCGAAACACATTCTATGAAACTAGAAGGTGTTTATCAATGAAATCCTCATTCAAACGTTATGTAATCGGCAAACCATTAAGATCCGATGCGTTAGGGGAACAAAAGCTCAGTAAAACAAAAGCACTGGCCATATTATCATCAGATGCATTGTCATCAGTAGCCTATGGACCAGAACAAATTTTAATTGTCCTAATGACGGTAGGTACAATGGCGTTTTGGTATTCTTTACCTATTGCCGCTGGAGTGGTTATTCTACTCGTGGCACTGATTTTATCCTATCGTCAAGTTATCTTCGCCTATCCACATGGAGGAGGCGCCTATGTCGTATCACGAGAAAATTTAGGCGTGAATGCAGGTCTTGTTGCAGGGGGTTCTTTGCTTGTTGATTATATTTTAACGGTAGCAGTAAGTGTGTCGGCCGGGACAGATGCCATTACATCTGCATTTCCAAGTCTTCATGCTTATAATGTACCCATTGCTATTATATTTGTGATTTTCTTAACGATTTTAAACTTGCGAGGTGTAACAGAGTCAGCCTCTATCTTGGCGTACCCAGTTTATCTATTTGTAGGCGTTATGCTGTTGCTAATCGGGATTGGGCTCTATAATGTGGCAACTGGACAGGTGCCTGCAGAGCTACATCCAAAGATTGGCACACCAGTGGCAGGGATTAGCCTATTTATTTTATTAAAGGCATTTGCTTCAGGAAGCTCAGCGTTAACAGGAGTAGAGGCTATTTCTAACGCTATACCTAATTTTAGAAATCCTGCCCCGAATAATGCTGCTAAAACGCTTTTAGCAATGGGCGCCATTTTAGCCGTTTTATTCATCGGGATTGTTAGTCTAGCTTATTTTTATGGCGTTGCACCAACAGCAGAAGCAACAGTCGTTTCCCAACTAGCAGAAGCTAGTGTTGGTCGGAATTTTCTTTATTATATTGTCCAGGGGACAACGGCAATGATTTTAGTACTTGCCGCAAACACAGGATATTCAGCATTTCCCTTGCTTGCTGTAAATTTATCGAAGGATGGTTTTATCCCACGAATCTTCCAAATTCGTGGGGACCGTCTTGGCTATTCAAATGGTATTTTAATGCTAGGTATTGCAGCCATTTTTTTAATTATACTTTTTGACGGGGCCACAGAGCATTTAATTCCGCTCTATGCAGTAGGCGTATTTATTCCCTTTACATTAGCGCAAACGGGAATGATGAGAAAATGGTGGCGCGAAAAACCTAAAGGCTGGGTAGCAAAATTTACGATCAATACAATTGGGGCTGCTATCTCTTTCATCGTGGCAATGATGTTTTTTGTGACAAAAATGCCTCAAGTATGGCCAGTGTTTATCTTTTTACCAATTATTATTTTTGTATTCCATCGCATTAAGCAACATTATCAAGCTGTTGGAGAACAGTTAAGATTAAATCATGAGGAACTGGCTACTATTGAGGGGAATGTTTTCATTGTGCCAGTAGCTGGTATAACAAAGGTGGTTGAAAACTCCCTACATTATGCCAAATCACTTAAGGTTGATAAAGTGATAGCCTTTTACGTAGCTTTCGATCAAGCAGATGCAAAAGCTTTTGAAGAGAAGTGGAACGCCTGGCAACCTGATGTACGATTAGTTACCTACTATTCACCATATCGCAGCATTACACAGCCATTAATTAAATTTATTGATAAAGTAGAACATCAATGTACGAAGACAGGTCATAAAGTTACAGTTGTTATCCCTCAATTCTTACCGAAAAAAGGGTGGCATCATATGCTACACAACCAATCGAGTCTTCTCATTCGTACATCACTGTTATTTCACAGAAATGTCGTCATTATGACAGTACCGTTCCATTTATCAAAATAATGCTAGCAAGCTAGAAAATAGTCTGTTATAATCAGTACGTTGATTGAAAACACGAACGTTTACAATTAAAAAGTTCCAGAATACCATTAAATTCCGAAAAATCAAGCTTTTTTTGGTGAGAGATAGTAGCCCTTACCGAATGAAGTGATAAATTGGTTATTCTGATAGTTTCATACAAATCCACTCATATAATAGCGAGAATAGGGCTCGCAAGTTTCTACCGATTTACCGTAAATGAATCGACTATGGGTAGCAATGCTTTTAGAGAACTTCAATTTAATGATGTTTTCTATTCATTTCGACGTTTTTGCGCTGAATGCTTTGCTCCACTCGTAGCAGAATGGAATCAAAGTATTCAGCGTTTTTTTATAATTTTTTACGAAAGAAGGATATGAAAGAAATGAAGTTATTACAAGACAAAATTATGCAAGAGGGTAAAGTATTATCTTCATCCGTATTAAAGGTTGATTCATTTTTAAACCATCAAATTGATCCGATGCTAATGAAGGAAATTGGTCATGAATTTGCAAATCGTTTCTCTGATCAAGTGATTACAAAGATTTTAACAATAGAATCTTCAGGTATTGCCCCATCCGTGATGTTAGGCTTAGAAATTGGCGCGCCTGTCGTGTTTGCTCGTAAACGTAAATCATTAACTCTTTCAGATAACCTTTATTCTTCAAAGGTACATTCATTCACAAAAAATGAAACAAATGAGATCTCTGTCTCACGTAATTTCTTAAGCGAAGATGACAATATTTTAATCGTAGATGATTTCTTAGCTAATGGTGAGGCTGTCAAAGGCTTACTTGATATTGCTGCACAAGCGGGTGCGAATGTTGTAGGAGTTGGAATTGTTATTGAAAAGGGCTTCCAAGATGGCGGAAAACTATTGCGTGAGCAAGGTGTTCGCGTTGAGTCATTAGCAATAGTAGATTCTCTTGAAGATGGTAAAGTAACATTTGCTACGGAGGCTCGCGCGTAATGAATACCTTTAAATCGACTGCGCTAGCGATTCAACATTTACTTGCAATGTATGCTGGAGCCATCTTAGTGCCACTGATTATCGGTGGGGCAATTGGCTTCGATTCAACACAAATGACGTATTTAGTAGCGATTGATATTATGATGTGCGGGATCGCTACACTTTTACAGGTTTATTCAGGTAAATTCATTGGTATTGGCTTACCTGTAGTACTTGGCTGTACATTCACAGCGGTAAGTCCAATTATTGCGATTGGTACAAACCCAGAGCAGGGTATTACGGACATTTATGGTTCTATTATTGCCTCTGGTGTAATTGTAATGATAATTGCGGGCTTCTTCGGCAAGCTTGTGAAATTCTTCCCACCAGTCGTAACAGGATCAGTTGTTTCAATTATCGGTATTTCCTTATTACCAGTAGCATTAAACAATATGGCAGGTGGACAAGGTGCTGAGGATTTTGCCTCTGCTTCTAATGTAGCTTTAGCCTTTATTACATTGGTTATCATTTTAGTCGTTTATCGCTTTTCTACGGGCTTTGTTCGTGCTATTTCAATTTTAATAGGATTAGTAGTAGGTACTGTTTTAGGTGCTTTCATGGACAAGGTGGATTTCACCCCAGTTGCAGATGCTAATGTATTTCACATGGTACAACCTTTCTACTTTGGCATGCCAACATTTGATGTAACGGCGATTATTACCATGACACTTGTAGCAATGGTATCTTTAGTAGAATCATCTGGTGTCTATTTTGCGCTAAGTGATATTTGTAATAAAAAAATAGATTCAAAAGATTTGGCTCGTGGCTACCGTTCAGAAGGTCTAGCTTCAGTAATCGGTGGTATTTTCAATGCCTTCCCATACACAACATTCTCACAAAACGTGGGACTAACTCGTATGTCAGGCGTTAAGGACCGTAAAGTCATTTACATCACAGGTGGTCTACTTGTAGCATTAGGCTTCCTACCAAAAATCGCAGCATTAACAACAATTATTCCAACGTCTGTACTAGGTGCGGCAATGCTTGCGATGTTCGGTATGGTGATTACACAAGGTATGGGAATGCTTGTACCTGTTATGAATGAATCAGCGGAAAACGCAATGATTGCAGCGATTGCAGTAAGTTTAGGTGTCGGTGTATCCGTTGTTCCTGGCATTTTTGATGCACTGCCAACAAGCGTTTCAATCTTAACGTCAAATGGTATTGTTTGTGGTTCAGTCACAGCGATTATCCTAAATATTTTATTCAACATGATTGGGCCTAAGCATAAAAAAGACCCGATGCACGGGGAAGTATAAAAAGATAATTAAATAACATTCATCTAAATATTTTACATATTTTGATGAAAAGAAAGTGATACCTACTTTTATCTATTGATTTAGATTTGAGGAGGTGTCACTTTTTTGTTGTTATGGATTGTATGTTTTAAACTATAGATTATGATTTTAGTTAAAATTTGTTCCGTTAAAATAACTTTAGACTGTCATAAGGAATGTTTAACATTAGACTAAAAGGGAATTTAAAATAGAGTTGTTGAAATCGCATGTAACTCTCTCTTTCAACATATACTTATATAAAACTACTCTCAGAAAGGTCTAGCACAAATGCAAAGTATTGTTTTAATTTTAATCCTACAATTAGTATATGTACCTTTTTTAACATTACGAACAATATTTTTGGTAAAGAATATCACATTCCTTGCAGCGATATTTGGTATGCTGGAGATGTTGGTGTATGTATTTGGCCTTTCACTCGTTTTCAGTGGGAAGCAAAGTATGTTATCTATGGTTGTCTATGCAGTTGGGTTTGGATTAGGTATATTTTTAGGAGCAAAAATAGAACGAAAGCTAGCGATAGGCTATGTTTATACAACCATTAATACGCAAAATAAAAATGAAGAGCTTGTGAAATTTCTTCGCCACGAAGGGTTTGCAGTCACGATTTATATAGGAGAAGGGCGAGATAGTAACCGCTATAAATATGAGATCTTAACGAAGAGGAATCGTGAAGGAGAGCTCTTTCAAATAGTAGAGCAATTTGAGCCGAATGCGTTTATTATCTCGTATGAGCCTAAATCATTTAAGGGCGGCTTTTTACTTGCTCGTATGAAGGCCAAGCAAAAATAATATTCAATATGAGAGGACCTTCGCTAAAAGCGAAGGTCCCTTTTTACATTTTTGTTTCAACCCAGTTTTTGAATAAGTCATAATCTGTATAGACGGTTTCTTTGTAACTCATTGCTTGTAAAATTGTATGTTCTATAAATACATTCCGTTCTTTACCGATTGCTTTTAAAATCTCCTCCTCGCTGTGATAGGTAAAAACATGAGAATAATCGATGTCAGCTCGTGCATGTATTTTAGCGGCAATTTTCCCCATAAGTGATGTTGTTGTAAAGTAATCCTCTACATCCTTATAGTTTTTAGGCTTAATCTTCTTTTTATAAGGAGAACGTTCTCGAATATAAAATTCCTGACCATTCATTGTAATAAAGGCTAAATGTGGATCCTCTAAGTGGTGCATGGCTTTTTGAGTTCCAACTACTCGTGCTCCTTGGTGCTCATAATGAGCCCAAAATAGATCCTGATAGGGAAGAAAGTAGGCAGGAATGGCTGTGCGTACTTCTTTCATTTCTAACACTAAATTTTCAACCCATGATGCACCCTTTTCATCTTCCACTAAAATATAGTAACGTTTTAAACCGATTGAAGCTGTACCAGATCCATATTTATAAGCTATGTCCCTAATTTTATATGTAGAAAGTGCGTTTGAAATGGCACTGTATTCCTCAGCAGTGACTGGTTGAATTTCTTCATTCCATAAGAAAGCGCGCTCGCCGTCTTCATTGAGATACGTAATATCCTGTAAAAAATAGGATCGTTGGCGTTTCTCAAGCTTTTTCAATAACCTCTTTGCGGGTCCTTTGGTATTGTTCTTTGTGAAAATGAGTGTTAGAGGATCATCCTGTTTACGCTCAAATCGTTTTAGTTGATTGATATAACTATTAAGAAAATGTTGAATAGCCGTTTCTTGTGTTGTCTTATGTAAGCCTTGTTCTTCTAAATAAAGTGCAATACTAATACTCATACGAATAATATCGTATAAATATGAACCGACATAGCCCTCATCGAAATCATTGACATCAAAAACAATGGAGCCAGCTTCATTTTGAAAAGCACCGAAGTTATCCATATGCATGTCACCTTGAATCCAAGTCGGTTTTCTATCAGGAGTATGGAAGATTGAAGCGGATTTTGTCATATCAAAATAAAAGAGATAGGCACTTCCACGGAAAAAGCGAAAAGGACTTTCAAGCATTTTACGGTATTTCTCCAAGCGCTGTACCTCTGTTAAGCGCATTCGTTGACCATCAAACTCTTCAAAGATTGTTTCCAATTGTTCTTGTCTTAAAAAAGTTCTAGTATGTTTAACTTGTTCCAATAAAGCATGCTCCATATCATAATCCCCTTTGTTAATTTAAAATTTATCTGTATATACGGAAATAAATTGAATAAGTTTCGAAGAAATTTAGCAAATGCACTCGATAAAAATGGCTAATCATCTAAGGTTATTTCATAACATGTTCAATAACCTATTTTCATACTATAAGACATGCATAGACACGGAGGGGGGTTGTATGTATTTCTTTACAAAAAGTCTAGTCATTATAATAGGAAGTATTTCATTGTCGTTAGGAATAAACTTATTTTTAACGCCCTATGAAATTTTAGATGGGGGAGTAGTAGGGTTAGCGCTAATATTACATTATTTATATAAGCTCCAAATTGGTTTAATGATTATTATCATTAGTATTCCAATTTTTATTATTGCGTGGTTTAAATATAAAACCTATTTTTACAATAGTATACATGGCTTACTAACGTCTTCCTTCATTATCGATTTTTTAAAGCCTGTCCGCAATCTTGTGCAAATTGATGCGCTCTATAGTGCCATTCTTGGAGGAATACTTGTAGGCTTTGGTATTGGTCTAATGCTGCGATTTCAGACAAGCACAGGGGGGACTGACTTGATAGCACAATTTATCTGTGATAAAACGGGTATCAATGTTGGGATATTAATATTTTTTATTGATTCCATCGTGATTGTTATAGGTGGCTTTCTCCTATCAACCTCGACCTTGCTATTATCTATAATTACAGTGCTAGTTGTGGGGATTACGACAAGCATTATTACTAGTCGAGTTTAATAAACATAAAAAAAGTTCCAGTATAAACTGAAACTATTTGGGGGTCTGATTATCGAGTGCTTTCATTAGCTTCTTTTTTGGATGTGCGGGTTTCACTTCGGCAATTAGTATAGCTAGTAAAATAAGGACGGCACCAACGACCATACGGCTTGTTAGCATTTCATGCAAGAAGATAACGGATAAAACCATGCCGAAAAAAGATTCCGTTGATAGTATAATCGCAGCCTTTGTGGCAGTTGTATATTGATTGGCCACATTCTGGAAAAGATAAGCTATTGTCGTAGAAAAAATCCCTAAATAAACAAGCGAGTAAATTGCCTCTTTTTCAAGCGACGTAGGAATTTCACCTTGACTAATGACAACGAGAACACCTATAAAGGATGCTGTGAGAAACTGAATAATAGTTAGAGCAATGGCATCTTCTTTTTGAACAAAAAGGTTTGTACAAAAGATATCAAAGGCAAAAGCAACAGCACAAGCTAATGATAGGGCATCACCTATATTCATTGTCAATGAGCCTTGTAATGATAAAAAGCCAATGCCCACAATTGCCATTATCGAACCAATGATTTCGTAGCCATCGATACGCCGTTTATAAACGGCATATGCTATTAAAGGAACAATAATGACATTAACTGCGGTTAAAAAGGCATTTTTAGAGGGTGTTGTATATTGCAGTCCGACTGTTTGAAGGGCAAACGCTATATACAAAATCGTACCTAATAAAGCTCCCTTCCAAATTACTGATCTCGAAGCCTTTTTTAAGCGGGCGCCAAATAAAACGGTTAATATGATTGAAGCTAATAAAAATCTACCAGCCATTACTTGATATGCTGTTAAATATTCTAGAGCAATGGCCGTTACAACAAATCCACTACCCCACACGATTGCAGTAACTAATAACATGCCATCAGCTATGTAAGTTTTCATGTGTTCTTCCTCCTAACTTCAATAGAATAGCATAAGAGAGAAGAAAAGAATTTGATTTTATTTCTAAATATTCAGGCGTTTTTTTGTACTTATTCCAAAGCGATTAGTCACTGGTCATTTTGCTATGTAATAAGTACAATTTAACGGCTGTAGCTAGGCGTTCATAAAAAACATAATCATTATCTATGGGTGCTACTAGCTGACGTATTTTAGCCATACGATAGCGAATTGTATTTGGATGACAGAATTGTGCTACAGCAACTTCCTTAATATTTCCTTTTTTAATGATATAAGTTATGGCGGTCTCCATTAAGTCTGGATCAGCCTTATCATCAAGTAGAGGGGCTAAAAAGGAGCTAACATAGTCCATAGCGAATGTTGCATCTTTACGGTATAACTCGATTAATAAACAATCAGACGCGAGATTCTTATAATGACAGCTAGGGAGCATATCGATTTCAGCGAAAATATTGGCAAAAAAAGCTTCGCGTAATGCCATTGGGAATCCAGTTTGGGTATCATTACAACTGCTATAGCCGAAAGTGATTGTATCAGTGGGTATGGCATATAATGCTAGCCATTCATGTAAAACCCTTTCAAATTGGAATTGCTGAGATGGATGTGTCATGATGATAAATAGACTTTTTTTATAAGAACAAATCATACCCGATTTTAATAGTGGCTCCAACGAGTAAAAGGGCTGCATCCAGTTCGGATGGATTGTGTCACCAGCTCGTAAATTTGCTATAAATACATATTTTTCAAAGGGCTTATTGAGCTGTTGTAAAATGGATTTGATTTGCTCCTGTGTTACATCTTCCTCCACTAACCTTCGTAAAATCGTTTCTATAAAATAGGAATAATCCTGTGTCTTAGCATAAGCCATCGTTTCTAAAATGATTTTTTCAAAAAACTCATCTCCACCAAAGCGCAATATAGGGAAATTATGCTGCTCTGCATACGACAAAACTTCTTCAGGTAATTCCTTAAAAATAACAGGCTTATAAGCTAAAGCACTAGCCCCAAGCTCAATTAGATTTTTAACAGCATTGAATAAATACTCAGGCTTTTGCTTAGCAAATAATAAACTACTTAACACAACACTGTTTGGTGTAAAGATAGTATCTCTGACATGGTGGATGTCAGGTGAAAATTCAAAGTCTAATATTTCTACATTTTGAACAGCTTTATTTAAGCCGTTGTGACCCGCTATAACAGTGAAGTCTTTGGTAATAGGTAGTTGTAAAAATTTCTCTACATTCATGAGTGGATCATTGCCTTTCCTGTAGTAAGCTTCTAGTTTCTATTATAAAATTACTTGTTCATAAAAAACCATTAGTATGAATGCTAGCAGGTTTCCCCCACAAAAAAATCTGCTCATTCAGTGGTATACCGTGAAGTGAGCAGATTTCTAGTGCTTATCGTTTAGATATTAGCAAAAATATTTGGTTTTCTATTTCTCTGTGGATTTGCTTGCTCAACAGCATAGCCTACATTTAAAATGCGTCCTTCTTTAAAGGCTGGGCCAATAATTTGTAGACCTATTGGTAAGTTTCCTTTAAAGCCACAAGGAACCGAGAGGGCAGGTAAGCCTGTTAAGTTACTAGGGCCTGTAAAGCGGATAATATTATCAATTAAATCTACCTTTTTACCGTTTAACTCTGCAAAATCATCCCCAATTGTACTAGCTACAACAGGTAGGGTAGGGGAAATGAGCACATCTACCTTATTAAAAATCTCTGTAAACTCCTGCTTTATTTGACGACGTACCTGCTGAGCCTGCAAGTAATCGACTGCAGAAGGCAATTCACCAAGCTCAAATAGCAGACGAATATCGTCACCAAAATCTTGTGGTCTCTTTTGTAAATCTGAATGGTGTATAGCTGCTGCCTCTGAAAGAGACGTCACAAGCTCTGCCCATTCTGCATATTGTAGGGAAGGAATACGCACCACTTCTACTTTAGCGCCTGAATCCACTAAGCTTTGAATACTTGCTCTAACAGCCTTCTCTACATCAGCATCAACATTATTAAAGAAATATTCTTCATTGATACCAATCACTAGATCTTTGATCTTACCAGTAAGCTGCTTCTCATAGTTGTCTACTGGAACATTCACGCAAGTAGGGTCTCGATGATCAAAACCAGCAATGACTTCGAGCAAGCCCGCTGCATCCTTAACTGTCTTTGTCATCGGACCAATATGGTCTAAGCTCCATGCTAGCGGGTAGCAGCCGTATTTACTTACACGACCGTGTGTAGGTTTTAAACCTACAATGCCGCAAGCAGAAGATGGAATTCGAATAGAGCCTGCTGTATCTGTCCCTAGTGAAGCAACACTTGCTCCAGCTGCAACAGCCGCACCAGAGCCTCCACTTGAACCACCAGGAATTTTATCTAAGTCCCATGGGTTACGAACAGGGCCGTAATGAGGGTTGTTATTTGTAATTCCCCATGCATATTCATGCATACTTAATTTCCCAGTGAAAATAACACCAGCATCACGTAGCTTTTCAACCACTGTCGCATCATAATCAGAAACGAAGTCCTTATGAATTTTTGAGGACATCGTTGTTATTTTATCTTTAAAATACAAGTTGTCCTTTAAGGCCATAGGTATCCCATGATACATACCCTTATAATGACCATGGAGAATCTCCTGTTCAACTTCTTTTGCCCTTGCTAAGGCTTCTTCCCGATAAAAAGCCATATAGGAATTAATTTTAGGCTGACTTTCCTCAGCAAAATCTAAAATAGCTTTCGTTAATTCCACGGGAGATAGCGACTTTGATGCAAGTAAAGGTGCCAACTCTTCAACAGATTTTAAATGTAAATCAGTTGTCAATGTGATCACCTCCAGGAATACTACGTACGGCGATGTCTGCATCATCGATCGCAATACCTTCTAAATTGCTGCGAAGTGACTGCATACCTTCCCAGCGTGTTTTTAATAGTTCAAGGTGTTCAGGTTTCGGTGTAATTCCTTTGTTCTCCAATAATTGTTGAATAGACAAGCTCATTAACAGGATCCTCCCTTGAATAATTTTTATCTAAATAGGTATCCCTATTAAGACCAATACAGTAAAAACACAAAAAATATAATAGGTAATATAAACCTATTATTACAATCATACACTAATATCATTTTATATCAAATAAATTATTTGTAATAGTTTTAATATTGTGAAATATTAACTAGAAAAGAGTTTTGTTAAAACCTATTGCTGGAACTTGCTCTTTTTACATTCGATTCACAGTCTGTTTACAATCAAAGCGTACAATGAACCATAATAACCAATTGAAGAGGTGCAGGGATGGAGTCTGTAGTGGGACAAAGTATAAAAACAAGTAATATATTTTCTTTTTTTAAATATTTATATGGTCAGCATCAAAGTAGTTCGTTATATATGAAACGTTTAAAGGCATTGAAACAAATTATTCAACATAACGATTTACATACATACTTTCAACCTATTGTAGATTTACAGTCACAGCAAACAATAGGATTTGAAGCCTTAAATCGACCATTACCCTCAACATTATTTAACAGTGTGGACCAGTTTTACGAGTTTGTAGGACAAACAGATTGCGTTTTTTTATTTGAATGTTTTTGTAGAAATCTTTCCTTGAAACGTTTCAAGGAACGTTTACACAAAGACTTGGTGAATAAAAACTTTTTAGTGTTCCTTAATATACATCCGAATGTTTTATTAGATAAAAAATATCACAGTGGCGAAACACTACAATTATTGAAGGAGCTTGGAATCAAACCTCAGCAAGTGGTTTTTGAACTAACTGAGCGAAGTGCAGTAATAGATTTTGTGGAGTTTGAACGTGTATTATCGCATTATCGATCACAGGGCTATCGCATTGCCGTAGATGATGTAGGATCAGGTTATAATAGTTTAAAAACGCTCATCTATTTAAAGCCGGAATTTATTAAGCTAGACCGTTCATTAATTCAATTCATAGACCAAAATAGTGAACAACAGCAGCTCGTCACATTGTTAATGAAATATGCTGAACAAGCCAATACTAAAATCATCGCTGAAGGGATTGAAAGACAAGAAGAGCTTGATTATCTCCATCATATTGGCATTCATTATGCACAGGGATATGCGATAGGAAAGCCTGCAAAGGAAATATATATGGGGAAAATAAGGGTGGGTGACCATGAAGATAGGGGAAGTCATTGAGAAAGTTCCATGTATTGATGAATTTGTGAAAAACAAAGAAGTAGATGTACTTTTTACAAGTAATCCATCGTTGCGTAGCGTTGTTGTTGTGCGTGATGAAAAACCAATTGGACATATTACACGCACACATTTCTATCAAAAAATCGGTACTCGATATGGCTATCATTTATTAATGGAACGTCAAAATCAGCTGATGATAAAGAAAAATCCTTTAATCGTTGATCGTAATACACCAATCACAGAGGTTAGTACATTAGCTATGGCTAGACCTCCAGAGGATTTATATGATGATGTCATTGTCACGAAAAACAATCTTTATTATGGCATGGTTAGTATTCGAGAGTTATTGTTAAAGCTTGTTGATACACAAGTTGCCATTGCAAGTTTCCTGAATCCATTAAGTAGTCTTCCAGGCAATAAATTAATCGATGAAAAATTAGAAGAAGCATTACAGCTATCGCAATATAGTTTAATCTATTTTGATTTAGATCACTTTAAATCCTACAATGACACATATGGCTTTAATAAAGGCGATAAAATTTTACGGTATTTAACAGAAATACTAAAAAGACATATCTGCGGCGTAGAGGATTTTTTAGGACATATTGGAGGAGATGATTTTGTAGCCATTCTATCTTATTACGAGGTAGAAAAGATGTGTCAAAAAATTATTGATGACTTTGATGCCAACATACTTAGTTTTTACGAGTTAGAGGATCTAGCATATGTTCAGGTGGCTAATAGATCTGGCGAACTGGAACCTTTAACATGCACATCTTTATCTATTGCCGTTATTACGAATGAATATCAGTATTTTGACTCTGTGGAACAATTATCCAATGCGGTAACACATGTAAAAAAGCAGTGTAAAAAAGTAGCTGGTAGTTGTTACCTCATTAATAAACAACAAAATTATTTTGTTCATTAGCAAACTATGTTAGATTTGTGGAACTAATATGTAAAATATATGAAAATTTAAATAAAATTGATATATATTTTGGTTACAGGAGGTTTAGATGGATTCAAGAAAACTGCACATTTGGCAACCTGTCACTTGCTTAAAAAGAGCCCAAATCGTTAATGCCACATTGAATTATACAGATTGAGGACTATGCTTAACATTAATAGATCGAAACAATGCAATAAGATGTCACCTATTCAAGATTATGTTTGTTCTTTTCGCTATACTGGAGAAATCCCATGATCTGATTTAGTAGACATGGTCACTAAAGCCATGACCAAGAACAATCTAAAAATTCTTCAGCAGAATGGTTTGATCAACTCCAGTGGATTGGAAGCAAAGAAATTCCTACCGTAGAACATCATATCTACTGCTATAATGACGGTGTGTTTGACATCATTAGTGACTACGAACCAAGATTTGTAATTAGAAATAATGCTTAAAAGGCTGCCCCTGCACTGTTAAAAACTAACAGTATAGGGGCAGTTACTCATTTGTCACCAAATGTAGTGGCATTGATTAAACTAGCTATACATTTACAAACATTTTTTATGAGCTTTTCCATGATTAATCCTTTGCCAGAGGATGATTGTTACGCCATTTTTCGGGGTATAATCCTTAGCAAGAAAGCATTTTGTTATAGGAATTTATTAATCTTAATAAAACATACTTGAATTATAGGGATTATGGGTATATAATTCGATTACATTATTATAAAACATCTTAGGAGGCATTCCATTGTCGAATTTACAAATCATTCTTAACGTAGCAGTGTTACTTGTGTTCGTTGGAATTTTATATGTTATGAATAAAAAGCACGTTAAGTTTTCTAATCGTGTTTTTGCCGGTTTAGGCTTAGGGATTGTACTTGGTCTTGGACTTCATTTTATTTATGGTCTCGATTCTGAAGTATTAGCCAAAACAACATCTTGGTACAATATTATCGGTACTGGGTATGTGAAACTGCTCCAAATGGTAGCAATGCCATTAGTATTTATCTCCATTTTAATTGCATTTACTAAAATGAAGATTGGTAAAAATTTCGGAAAAATGGCAGCACTTATTTTAGCCATTTTAATCGGTACAACAGCCGTTTCGGCAGCTGTAGGTATTCTTTCTGCAACAGTCTTTGATTTAGATGCAACACAAATTTTACAAGGTGACGCAGAAACTGCACGTGGTCAATACCTTGAAGAAAAAACAACGGGCTTAGCAGCTCCTGATTTACCAACACAAATTATTGAGTTATTCCCAGCAAATCCGTTCCTTGATTTAACGGGTGCTCGTTCTACTTCAACGATTGCGGTTGTAATTTTCTCAGCATTCCTTGGTTTTGCTTATTTACGTGTGGCACGTAAGGATGAGGGAACAGCAGCTACAATTAAAAAAGGCTTGGATGCCATCTATGCCCTTGTTATGGGTGTTGTAACAATTGTATTACGCTTAACGCCATATGGAATTCTAGCGATTATGGCTCGTACGGTAGCAACATCTGATTTTGGAGCTATCTATAATTTAGGTAAGTTTGTTATTGCTTCTTATGTAGCTCTATTTATTGTTTTAATCGTACACTTATTAATCATTACATTAAGTGGTTTAAATCCATTTACGTATTTGAAAAAATCGGCAGAAACATTATTATTCGCCTTTACATCACGTTCTAGTGCTGGTACTTTACCGATGAATATTAAAACGCAAACAGGTCGTCTTGGAGTATCTGAGGGGATTGCAAACTTCTCAGGCTCATTCGGATTATCAATCGGTCAAAATGGTTGTGCAGGTGTATATCCTGCGATGTTAGCCATTATGATTGCACCAACAGTCGGCATTAATCCACTTGACCCTGTGTTCATTATTACAGTTATTGCAGTAGTAGCAGTTAGCTCATTTGGTGTAGCTGGTGTTGGTGGTGGTGCAACATTTGCAGCTATCCTTGTATTATCAGCACTTGATTTACCAATTGCTCTAGCAGGTGTATTAATCTCTGTTGAGCCTTTAATTGATATGGGTCGTACAGCGTTAAATGTAAGTGGTTCAATGACTGCTGGTGTTACAACAGCGCGTATTACTAAAGAATTAGATACAGAAATGTATAATAATAAAGAATTAGGTGCTCAAGTAGCAGACCTATAAGATCAAAAAAGCCCCGTTAAAGTTTTAACTTTAACGGGGCTTCAGCTTTATACGATTTTTACATAAAAATCTTTACCATTGATTAATTCGGATATCTCAATATTATAATTTTGTTTATAGTACTCATAAATATTGTAGGCTAAACCGGAGTGTCCATTCAAATAGGTTCCCTTTTTAAACTCTTTACGTGGATTATGGAAATCAAAATATAAGCGTGAATCATGACTCATTGTATTTAAAATAGCAAGAAATTCTTGTTCTTCAATATGAATTCCCCGTGTATACCGACATTCTCTACGATACGTATCATGTGACACATTTACGGGAGAAGCTTCAAGAATCATTTCAATATGTTTATTCAAATGATGACAGCTCCTTTCAAATTATAGGTAAAAACCATAAGAACAATCAGCTTTTATTACTTCTAGTATATAATTGTCAGAAAATTATATCAATATTTTTCTACCAGTTTTGCTGTTGAATTTCCTCAGCTATTAATTGTAAGTCATAGGCAGTTACTGTTAAAAGATTATAATCATGGGACTCCATATATTTTTCTGCAAGCCGTTTGATATATTTGGGTGAACCCTCATTTTCTTCATCATAAATTAATAAAAGTCCATCTGTATTTTGGATAATAAATTTGTCTTTCTCAATAAATTGCCAAGGAGCTTCATAGGGTTTTTTGGTCACGCTTGTGACAAAATCAGCTTGGGCAATTAATGCTTGATACTTTTCTTTTTTATGATCTTGCCAATTTTTCTCTTGCTCTAA
Organism: Lysinibacillus sp. YS11; assembly: GCF_002896375.1. NCBI lineage: Bacteria > Bacillati > Bacillota > Bacilli > Caryophanales > Bacillaceae > Lysinibacillus > Lysinibacillus sp. YS11. The sequence goes on from NZ_CP026007.1 coordinate 325,530, forward strand.
AAAAGGTGTGATCACGGCGTATTTTAAAAGTGGGAATTCTTTTTTTAACATTAAAACAACTTCAGCACTCCAAGTTTCTACGCCCTGCTGACCGCTGATAATAACCCATTCGAGTCCTTCATCAAGCAGTGTACGTAGATGAGCTTCCAGTGCTTTCTTTATGATGACAATACCAGGATGTTTATCATTAAAGATACCAAGCTCATGTGGTTTATAGCCAGCAATCATAATACGATGTAACAACAAAATACCCCCTAGGCTGTATAGTTGTAATACTAGTATACAGCAAGGAGGCAAATGAAATCGATATTGTCTATGAAAAGGCAAATAGTGTTAAAATTACTGCTACAGCTGCACAAATGCCTAAAAACCACCATGAGTCTGTAAAGTCTTCTTTTGTGTCACTATTCATAAAAAATATTCCTTTCTAATTTGCTTGTTTGAGGGGTTTTATTTTACTTGACCAGTCCAAGACCAATTTGTCCATATTCGTAAAATTGTTTCAAATGGACCACGTTTAAATTTCTTTAAATAGGCAAGGCTGAAAACACATTGCAGGCTATAAACAACAATTCCGAAAAGGATTCCGCCAAAGACCCCTAATTTGCCATATAAGCCAAGGCCATAGCCATAAAAAACAGTTGTACAAATGATGGTTTGTAGTAAATAATTGGTTAGTGATAGTTTGCCAACGCTCTCAAATGCAGGAGCCAGTAGTTGAACGGGACGGGTGTTATAAATGTATGCTGCGAGGCAAACATAGCCAATCGCTAATAACTGGGAGCCGCCCATTAATAAAATAGAAGAAAATGCACTTTTACTTTCTATAAAACTTACACTTTTACATACGAGTCCTATAGGTACAAGGAGAGCACCTAGCTTATACCATTTCATTTCCTTATGCATCTCCACGAAGGCTTGCTTCTTAGCAAGCGCCATCCCAAACAGGAATAGTGGTGCGTAGAACATAGGTGCAAAAATTAATATAATGAAAATAAATGAAGAATCATCCATTCCTGGTACTTCGGCATTAGCTCTAAAATCAAAAATTTCTAAGTAGCTGCCGTTAGCGTAAACATCATCCGCTTGCTCGATGTATGTGTCTATCTCTTTTTGTTCTTTTTTAGACGTTTCCATAGAGCCGTATGTTAACGCCGTAGTTAGTACAAATAGGATACCAGCCCAAATAAATAAAGTTTTTGGTTTACGATTAATAAATGGGATTAAAAATAACATCATACAGCCATAAGAAAATAGAATATCGCCTTCCCACAATAAAATAGAATGTAATAAGCCAAGGGCAATTAATCCTGTTGCACGACGTAAAATAGACCAACGGCTTTTATTCTTTTTTCTGCGGATGGATTCAATTAATTTAATAAGTGAGAAGCCGAATAAAATAGTGAAGATGGGCATAAACGAGCCTTCAATCACAACTTTTACAAAATATAAAGCCCCGTTATCTAAGGTAGAAAGATTTTTTAATTCATCTTTGCCATACATCCCGAATTGGAAGATTAGCAAATTTGCCATTAAGATGCCAAATAAACTAAATCCACGCATTGTATCAATGAAAGTAACACGATTAGTTGTCATTGCGTTTTATCTCCTTAATTGGTTATCTTATACATATAATAAATAGGGAAGCTTATGGTGAAATAATGACTACCTTAAAGTAATCTTAAAAGTAGGTGAGGAAATGCAGGAAGCATCAATTTTAGTGTTAGAGGATGAATGTGCCATTGCTGAAATGATTGAAATCATTTTAAGAAAAGAAGGAATTAACAATATTACCTTATGTAATACAATTGAAGAAGCAAAAGATGAAATGAATACTAAAACATTTGATTTTTATCTATTAGATATCATGCTACCAGATGGAAGTGGGCTGGATATTGCGAATAGTATTCGAGAAAAAAGTGATGCCCCTATTTTTTATTTAACCGCAAAAAGTAGTGATGCAGATAAGCTTCGTGGTTTTATGAATGGTGCAGATGATTATATTACAAAACCATTTAACCCCTTAGAGCTTGTAGCACGAGTAAAGGTGCAGCTAGTCCGTTATATGAAGAAAAAAGGTGTACCAGAAAATCACATATTTACTTGCAGCCGTTTTACATTTGACATTGATGCAGCAGAAATTGAGGTAGACGGTGTAAAGGAAATAATCAGTGGTCGCTTGTTTCATTTATTAAAATATTTATGTGACAATGCAGGGCAAGTGTTATCAAAAGAGCAAATATACGAACGTGTATGGGGTGATTGTTTATTTGATGATAATACAGTGATGGTACATATAAGAAAGCTGCGAGAAAAAATAGAAAAAAATCCTGGAAAACCGACATGCATTATTACTGTCAGAGGCATTGGCTATAAGCTTGTTGGGGACATTTCTTCATGAAGCCTGCTGGAAAATTAACACTCCGCTTTGTTTCGTATTTCATCATATTCTATCTACTGATCATTTCAGGTTTTATTATGAGTTTGGTGTTTTTTGCTATTTTTATCAATGACCGTGTTGGTGACAACATTCATGTGATGAGCTCCTTTGAAATCGAAGATGATGCAGTTGTAGAGCAAGGGAAGACAGTTAAAATTGCTGATTATTTAGTGAAGAGAGCTGAAGAAAATGTTGGACAGCTTTATTTATTTGATCCAACCATGAAGATTGTTGATTATACAGGAGATACATGTGGTCTATGTGGAAAGTCAGATAGTGAAATATTGGCATTGCAGCAACCAGGCATGCATACATGGGAATTGCCAAATTACTACTTATTATTTCTTCCAACTACTCCTGTGCAACCACTTTTTGAGGATGCGCTTGAAAACTGGACAGCGACAGGGGACATTTCAGCTGTAACACGGCAACGTCTAAAAGAAAATAAAGCTAGTGTTGAAATTTATGACGAGCAATGGAATCGGATTGAGGTCATAGGCGAACGTTATGAGAAGCTAAATAAGCCACAATTACTAGAGGAAAAATACGATATTTTCGAGCATGCGGAGCTGAAGCAAAGTACAGCCTTATCCAATGATAGGACATTTGTTGTAAGAATGCCTAATCCATCGTATAAGCCATTTGAAGAGCCTTTTAATAAGGCAATGGTACTGTTTGTTTCTATCTTCTTTGGGGGACATATTATTTTGCTGTTGGGCGTTATTTTCTTATCTATTAGTATTTCACGTCAATTCGTGCGACCACTTGTCTATGTGATATCGCGCATTGAGCGACTTACCCAATTCGATTACAGTGAGATTAGTGACAAAAAAATCCATCATAAAAAGACAGGTAAGTTGAAAAGAAAATTTAAACTGTTCCAACCTGTAGAAGAGTCACTCAATCACTTATCAGAGCGACTTGATTCAAATGAAAGGCAAATCAAGCATGCAGAGCAATTACGGGAGGAGTGGATAACAGGTTTATCGCATGATTTAAAGACCCCGTTAAGCTCAATTTACGGTTATTCAACGATGCTGGCATCGGAGGATTATGAGTGGACAAAGGATGAGATGCGGATTTTTGCACAGACCATGCAGGAAAAGGCAACCTATATGGATGCACTTATTCAGGATTTGACGTATACGTATCAATTAAAAAATAAAGCCATACAGCTAGAGAAAGTGGTACTGCCGCTAGCAACATGGCTACCACAATTTGCAGACGAACAGGTGTGTGTGAAGGTGTATGGTGAAGTGTTGTTACAAGCGGATGAGCTTTTACTCAAGCGAATAATGGATAATTTAATTACCAATGCGAAAAAATATACTCCTGAAGGCACGAAGGTAATTGTGGAAGCACAACATACTGGTAAAGAAGTAATGCTTACCATTGCTGATCAAGGACCCGGTATTCCACAGGAGGAGCTCGATAATCTATTCGAACGCTATTATCGAGGTACGAATACAACAGACGATATAACAGGAACAGGGCTAGGACTAGCCATAACGAAGCAGCTCATTGATTTACACAATGGCACAATTAGTGTCCGTTCAGGTCAGGATGGGACAATCTTTGTGCTAATATTTCAATGTCATTAAGGTGAATCTCTGAGCTTTCTTAAGACTGTACAAAGGTCTGTCATAGAACTTAATTTCATTCAACAGAGTAAAGAGGTATCAAAGTGTTCATTTGATACCTCTTTTTTTATTTATTTTTCGTACATCGTTCAGCGGGCTGTTCAATTTTTACGTAACGCCATAAGTTATTGGCGATGTCACGGGCCTCTGCGATATGTTCTGTGCCGACGAAAGCCTTACGGAAAGGTGTAAGAAGTGATTCGATGATAAAAAGCTTTGGTTTTTCTTTCTGCAATTCTTCTAATAAGAATTGTGCATACTCCAAACCTTCCATTGTTTCGTTATTCGATAATCCCTTTGTAAATCCTTTTAGTTGTTCAATAACCATTCCTTTTGTAACGGTTTTATAGTTCACGACATTTTGAATGGTATTGATCATTTCAACACTTACGATAATCTCTTTTGACTCAAGCATAGTGGGTATAATTACGCTAATATTGCGCAATGCTACACGTACAATAGCTTCTCGATTGATATATTTATAATCGGCAATAAAGACAGCACGTAGAGTGAGGTTAATCATTCCAAGTGTTTGAACAGCACATTCATAGCTAATAGGGCTAATCTCTTCTCCAAAGACTTGTACTAGACGATTGGCGAGCCATTCTAGTTCTTGTAAATGGTAATTAATAATAATTTTTTTTAGTTCTTTATCTCTTGATTGGAAGATGGATTCGAATATCTGTACTAAATTATGTTCACGATTGACATACATGAGAACAGCGACTTGCTGCGTCAATACCTCTAAATCTGTAGGGTCTTTGCCATAAATGAGCTCATGGCGACGATTACTAGCTTCTTCGCGACCTTCATCTAAGATGGCGATTAAGCATTCATTTTTCGAAGTAAAATGATTATAAAATGTGCCTTTAGAGATTTTAGCCGCATTGATGATGTCATTAATTGATGTATCTAGAAAGCCTTTTTCAATAAAAAGTTCACGTGCTGCTGTTATAATTTGTCTTTTTCTTTTGTTCATAACCTCACCTTTTTTATAATATTATACTCTTATTCTACACTTGGAATGCTTTTATATCAACGTTTATAAAAAATATAAACTTATTTGTTGAAAAAAGTAGACTACGAGTATAAAATAAGTTTTATCGTAAAACACAAGAAAGAATTGAGGGATATAAATGAATAGTGAGCAAACAATGAAAAAGCCCCCTTATGGCATGATAGCTATTCTATTTGTGGGTGCTTTTGTTGCTTTTCTAAATAACACATTGTTGAATGTGGCATTACCAACAATCATGAAAGATTTTGGGATCACCTATTCAAAAGTACAATGGTTAGCAACAGGGTATATGCTTGTGAGCGGTATTCTAGTGCCTGCTTCAGCATTCTTTGTGACACGCTTTAAAAATAGACATTTATTTATTACAGCGATGTCTATCTTTACAATTGGTACAATTATGGCAGGTTTCGCTCCTAATTTTGGCGTGCTGCTAGCAGGTCGTATGGTGCAAGCAGCCGGAGCTTCTAGTATGTCACCACTTTTAATGAACGTTATGCTAACAAGCTTCCCGAAAGAAAAGCGTGGGGCAGCAATGGGGATCTTTGGTTTAGTTATGATTATGGCGCCAGCAATTGGTCCTACATTATCAGGGTATATTGTGGAACATCATGATTGGCGTATGCTTTTCCAAATGATTATTCCATTTGCTTTAATTAGTTTATTATTTGGTGTTTGGAAATTAAGAAACGTGATGGAGACACGTGAAGTTCACTTAGATTTCCTTTCAGTACTTTTATCAACAGTTGCATTTGGTGGTATTTTATACGGCTTTAGTACTGCAGGAGATAAAGGTTGGTCAAGTCCATGGGTATATGGCACAATTACAATTGGCTTCATCGCTTTAATTATTTTCGTTGTTAAACAGCTGAAAATGGATGAGCCATTACTGGAACTACGTATCTATAAATATCCAATGTTTGCTTTAGGGTCTGTTATCTCAGTTATTGTCTCTATGGCAATGTTCTCAGGGATGATTTTAACACCAGCATATGTACAGTCTATCCGTGGTATCGAACCATTTGAAGCAGGCTTAATGATGCTTCCAGGAGCACTTGTCATGGGGATTATGTCACCAATCACTGGTAAGCTTTTCGATAAATTTGGTCCACGTGTGTTAGCCATTATTGGATTAACGATTACAACAATCGCAACTTTCGGTTTAACAAAGTTAGAAATTGATTCAAGCTACACATATATCGTATCGATGTATACAATTCGTATGTTCGGTATGTCGATGGTCATGATGCCTATTATGACAAACGGTTTAAATCAACTACCGCAAATGATGAATCCACATGGTACAGCGATTAACAATACATTACAGCAGGTATCAGGAGCAATCGGTAGTGCGATCCTTGTAACATTTATGAATAATCGTACAAAAGTTAAAGCGGAAGAATTAATTGCAGAAGCCAAAGCGAATGCTGCACAATCAGGAGCAACGCCTACAGCAGAGCAAATGCAACAAATGCAAGATCAGATTATGCAAACCGCCTTATTAGATGGTATTACGCATTCCTTCTTAATTGCAGCTGGTATAACAGTGATTGCAGTGGTACTTGCATTCTTCTTGAAACGCGTAAAAGTTGAAAGCGCAGCAGCGTCAATGGATTTAAAAAAACCAACTAAATAATCAAAGTAGCCCTAGCCAGTAAATACTTACTGGCTAGGGCTTTTTTTATTGAGTACACATGAAAAAAATTTTAGGATTGGTGTTATTTTTCATCATTTTATTTTATATGATAATACTAATTTACAGAAAATTTAGATATTTAATAGTGGGGTGCTTCCTTGGTAGATGCATATATAACTGGCTTAGTGAAAGAACAGAAAATTCCAGGTGCTGTATTAATTGTTCAGCAGCAAGAAAGAAGGCTATTTTCATGCAATTATGGAGCCTATACTGCTGAGGATGGCAGCGAGCAAGCTATTTTAAGTAATACGTTGTTTGATTTAGCCTCCTTAACAAAAGTTGTCGCAACACTCCCAGCTATTTTACTCCTGATGAGTCGAAATCAAGTTTATATAACAGATCCAGTCCAAACCTATTTGCCTGATTTTAATTATCCTCTTATTACAATCCAGCATTTATTGCAGCATTGCTCAGGATTGCCAGCAGATTTAACACCTGTAGTTAAAAGACATCATAAGCGTGACATCCTGCAGGAGGTACTGGCAAGTGATGTAGTATGGCAGCCAAATGAACAAGTGCAATATAGTGATTTAGGTATGATTATTATAGGAAAGGTGATTGAGGAAGTTACTGGCATTTCATTAAAAAGTTTTGTAGAGCAAGAGGTTTTTAAGCCATGGGGCATGCATCATACATGTTTTCAACTGCCTGTGCATACAAGAAGGCTTGCTGCATCTACAGAAATGGTGGCAGGTCAATTTGTACAGGGAATAGTCCATGATGAGAAAGCTTTATTACTAGATGGTATTGCTGGTAGTGCAGGTTTATTTTCATGTGTAGAGGATTTAGCAAAGTATGCGGAAATTTGGTTGGGGATCAAGCAACAAAGTGTAATTCCATATGAATGGTTAGAGCTTGCCTATACGAAAACTTTTAAAACGAGGGGACTTGGGTTTGAAGTATGGGGAGGAGATGAAGCATCATTTTGTTTTGGTAGGAGGTGGAGCAAGGGCTCATTTGGTCATACAGGATTTACAGGCACGAGTATTTGGATGGACCCTGTAAAAAAGGCATTTGTCATTTTACTAACGAATGCTGTGCATTATGGGAGAAATACAAACATGGGAAGGATTAGAGAGAAGCTTCATACGATGATTTATGAAAAATTACTGATATGAAGGGTGGATCTGCTGGTATGAGACAAAAGAGTAAATGGTTATTGTTGCTTCTTTTATTACTGGTTGTGGGTTTGGTAGGCTGTAACACGAACGAGAAAATAACGACCTCAACAACACCTGATAATGAAGAGAAATCGAAAACTGAAGAGGTTTCGCTAACAATAGGGAGTTGGCGCACAGAAGATGTTGCCAAGTATGAAAAAGTGATTGCTTTATTCAATGAACAACATCCTGAAATACATGTTTCATTTAACCCAACTAAAAATACTGAATATAATACAGTCCTCAATACGGCATTACAGGCTGGAGAGGGTCCAGATATTTTTCACTTACGTCCTTATGCAGCTGGATTGAAGCTTGCGGAGGCAGGTTATGTTGAGAAAATAAACGGTTTAAATGGATTGAATGTATTTCCTGAAGAAGCATTACAGGCTTCTCGTGATGACCAAGGGAATCAGTACGGTGTACCAATTAACTTAAGCTCTACACAATTTTTCTATAATAAGAAGATTTTTAAAAATAATAATCTTGAAATTCCTACTACATGGGATGAATTCATAGCATTAAATGACCAATTATTAGAAAAGGGTATTACACCAATTGCAATGGGTACAAAAGAAGGCTGGCTATTATCGTTGCTACACGGTATTGTCGGTCCTGCTGTTTATGAGGGCAATGACTTTTACCAAGCAGTGCTCGCAGGAGAAAAGGATTTTACAGATCCGAAGTTTATTGAATCCATTCAAGTAATGAATGACTTGAAAAAGTATTTTCCTGTCAATTCAGAAGGCTTAGGAATGGATGATATCCGTACTTTGTTTGCACTAGAAGACGCGGCAATGTTTCCGTTAGGTAGCTGGGAAATTCCTGTTGTATTAGAAATGAATCCAGATTTAGATTTAGGTTATTTTCCTATTCCATCTAAAGAGAGTAATACAACAGTGACGACTTGGGTAGATGGCTCATTTGCGATTAATGCTAATTCGAAAAATAAAGAAGCAGCTAAAGTATTTTTAGAATTTTTAACAACTAAGGAGTTTGGCGATTTGTTTGTAAAAGAGTTTTCTATGATCAGCGCTATTCCAGGTATTACCTCTGACGATGCATTGTTAAACGCTATTAGTCATTCGACTGCAAATGAAGCAACGCCATATATGTGGGTAACTAATTTTACTGGTGGGGACCCAACAACAAAGAGCTTGCTTGAAAGTGAGCTACAAGGCATGTATTTAGGTAAAGTAACGCCTGAAGAGGTTGCCACAAAAGTACAGGAAAACGCTAAAACTTGGTTTACGCCATTTCAAAAATAATGAAAGTATCAAGTCAGTAGACCCCTGAAGTGCTATAAGGAGTTTAGGGGTCTTGTTGTTTCATGATTAGTAAAAGGAGGCTGCTCATGATAAGAGAATATACAGCTCCATCAGTAAGAAGGAGGAAATCGAGAGTAAGGTGGACTATCCATCTTTTCCCTATTCCTGCACTAATAATCTATGGGTTGTTTGTGCTTTATCCGATAATAGCGGCATTATCCTATAGTTTTTTTGAATGGAAAGGGATGGCTCGTGGTGATTTTATTGGTTTTCAAAATTTTGTGACGCTTTTTACGACAGAACCCTATGGCTCCATGTTTTGGAATGCCTTTAAGCATAATGTCCTCTATTTTGTTGTGCAAATGATTGTTATGAATGGATTAGCCTTCTTTCTTGCCTTTATTATTTATCAAAAAATTAAAGGTGCAGAGTTTTTTAAGGCTGCTTTCTTTCTACCGCGATTATTATCAGTGATTGTTGTAGGTTTCTTATGGAAGCTCATTCTAAATCCAAATTTTGGTACTTTAAATGTCATTTTGGAGAAATTAGGTCTTGAAACTTTACAAAAGGCTTGGCTTGGTGATCCCAACACGGCGTTAATCGCCATTATTTTAGTCAATTGTTGGTTTGGACTAGGTTTTGGTGTCTTAATTTTTCTTGCTGGCTTTCAAGGGATCCCAAGTGAGTTAGTCGAAGCGGCAAAGTTAGATGGCGCTAAGGGTTTTACTTTATTGCGTACGATTTACTTGCCTTTAATGGTGCCATCAATTATGATCATGGGCATTTTAACATTTATCCAGTCATTTGAAGCATTTGAATTAGTATATGCAATGCAGGGCTCCATGGGAGAGCCGTACTATTCTACAGATACGTTAGCTGTGTTTTTCTATCGTTTAGCATTTGGTAGCTCTACCGCTTCTGGGGCAACAGCTATTGGATTGGGTTCGGCGTTAGCTACAGTACTATTCTTATTTATATTAGTTTGTACCACGCTATTTTTACGCTTTGCCAATAAAAAGAATGTTCAAATGTAAGGGGTGATTATAGTGAAGCAAGGCGCTATTTGGGTTCGACCATTTTATTATCTTGTGGTGTTTACGGTGGCGACCATTAGTTTATATCCAATTTTGTTAATGATTTTATCTTCATTTAAAAAGAGCGTGGATATCTATAAAAATCCATTGGGTTTACCGACTAGCTTTAGCTTAGATACTTATCGTACATTATTAGCAAAAATTCCATTTACCACATACTTTCTAAACAGTCTATTTGTCAGTATTGTATCTGTGATACTAATAGTGGTTGTTTGTTCACTGGCTGCATTTTATATTGCTCGCTTTAAATTTTCTTGGAATCATGCATTGTTCTTTATTTTTTTATTAGGCATGATGATTCCTATAAAATTGGGGATTGTCCCGCTCTTTATATTAATGCGTGATTTAGGGCTGATAAATTCCTTATGGTCTTTAATTTTGATGAACATGGCGACAGGTATTCCATTATCCATGCTGATCTTAACTGGCTTTTTTAAAACAATGCCTTATGAATTAGAGGAAGCAGCCCGTATAGATGGGGCGGGGAACTTAAGAGTTCTTTGGCATGTAATGTTACCGTTAATGAGACCTGCCCTTGGAACAGTGGTTATTATAAATTTTATTGCTTCATGGAATGATTTCTTCTTCCCACTTATTTTTATTACAGAAAAAATGAAACGGACGATACCTGTTGGAATGATGTCACTTTTTGGTGAGCATTCGGCAGATTGGGGCTCTCTTTTTGCAGGTTTAACATTAGCTTCATTACCAATGATCCTATTATTCTTTATTGCCTCAAAGCAATTTATGGAGGGGCTGACGGCTGGTGCCATTAAATAGGGAATACATTATTGGGGTCGATGGTGGTGGGACTAGAACTCGTGCAGTGATTGGGACAAGAAAAGGGGAAGTGCTGGCTTTTGTTGAAGGAGCTGGAACGAATATAAAATCAACGCCACCTGACGAGGTAAGGCTACATATTATCAAGCTCCTTGCCACGTTACTACAAAAGATAGATGCAACAAATAATGATATTGCTGCGGTGTTCTTATGTGTGGCAGGGGGCGATCGCCAGTTAGATAAAGAACGCTGGGAGCAATGGATTAGCTTCCTTTTCCCTGCTAGCTCCTGTAAGATAACCATCACCAATGATGCGGTAGCGGCACTTACTAGCGGCACATTTACACAGCAAGGGCTCGTTGTGATAGCAGGAACGGGTTCCATCGTATATGCAGTTGGAAAAAATCATCAAGTTAGTCGTGTTGGAGGATGGGGTTATTTATTAGGAGATGAGGGCAGTGGCTACTATATTGGGCAAGAGGCATTGCGATTGATTACGCGACATTATGATGCTATTGGCGTGAATGAGGATCTGTTTACAGCGACTATTATGGAGCAGCTAGCATTAAAGAATCCTACTGAAATTATTACGCATGTTTATGAGCATCCACAGCCACGTGTACTCATAGCCTCCGTAGCTCGTGTGGTGTTGCGTTTAGCAGAGCAAAATAATGATAGGGCACAAAAAATTATTGAACACGCTGCTCATCATTTAACTCATTTCATCCAAATAATGTTGAAAAAAGAGCCTCAGCTAAAAGGTGACTCTATTGTCCTATGTGGAGGTTTATTCGAAAATTTTTATTTTGTTCAATGCTTTCGAGAAAAATTACAGCTTGCTAAAATACCTAATCGACTAATACAACCAGAGGTGCCACCTGTTATAGGAGCTTTCGTTAATGGACTTCTCAGTGAAGGAATTCCAATCACAGAGGCTTTACAACGAAAGGTAAAAGGAACTTGGATGAGTATCCATGAAAAATAGTTTGGAGGGATTTGATTTCAATGGAACGAATGACAAAACTGACGACTGAAGGCTATCATCCAGATACGACAAATCTAGATTTAATGTCCACTATTGAAATTGTAAAGCTGATGAATGAAGAGGATAAAAAAGTACCATTAGCCATAGCAAAGGTTTTACCTGAAATCGAGCAGGCTGTCACAGCTGTTGTGGATGCACTAAAGAAAGGCGGTAGATTATTTTATGTTGGTGCAGGGACAAGTGGGCGAATTGGTTTGCTAGATGCCGTAGAATGTCCACCTACATTTAGTACATCACCAAAGCTTGTGCAGGCAATATTGGCTGGAGGAGCAGATGCAGTAATGATTGCCATAGAAGGTGCAGAAGATGATCTTTCATTAGGAGAGGTTGAACTACAGAAACAACAGCTAACAAACCGAGATGTAGTGATAGGGATTGCAGCAAGCGGTCGAACGCCTTTTGTCAAAGGAGCATTAAATTATGCTCAACAACTAGGGGCAAAAACAATCAGCTTAGTGAGCAACGCTCATTCTATTATTAGTAAGCATGCAGATATTGCAATAGAGGTGATTACAGGACCAGAAATTTTAACAGGTTCTACAAGACTAAAGGCTGCAACAGCTCATAAACAAATATTAAATATGATTACAACGACAACCATGATTAAGCTTGGAAAGGTCTATAAAAATTTAATGGTGGACGTTCATGCTAGTAATTTTAAATTGCGAGAGAGAGCCAAACAAATCGTCTGTGAGGTAACGGGAGTTTCTTATAATCAGGCTGAAAGTGTTCTGGAGCAAAACAATTATCAAGTAAAGCTCGCGATTGTGGTGCTACTGACGAATACAACGATTGAAGAGGCGACGGAATTACTTGCTCAATCAGAAGGGCATGTGCGGAGAGCGGTGTCTCTAAAGAAATATTGATGAAGGAGGTACATGGATAACTTCCTTTTATCTAGAGATGGAGCTGGAAAAATGGAAAAAATAAATGCGGGTTTAATTATGCTTGCTGAAATGTGCGAAAAGCTTCCACTCTCCGAAAAAAAGGTGGCAAGCTATATATTAGCACATCCTACACAGGCTATAAAAATGACCGCGGTTGAACTAGGAGAGGCAAGTCAAACAAGTAGTGCCGCAGTTATTCGGCTGTGTAAATCGTTAAATATTAGTGGTGTTCAAGAGCTGAAATTGCGCATTGCTGGTGATTTACAACATGCTAAAGTTGAAGATCGAGATATTGAGGCGAATGAAGCGCTGCCATCGATTGTAGAGAAGGTAACGACGCAAAGTAGTGAAATTTTGACACAAACAGCTAATTTAATAAATATTGCTGAATTAGAGCGTGCAATAACGGCCTTATCACAAGCTGATAAAATTATATTTTTTGGAGTGGGTGCATCAGGTATAGCAGCAATGGATGCAGATCAAAAATTTTTACGAATCAATAAAAATAGTAGGGCATTTGTGGATTTGCATTTAGGCGCTACAGCCGTTGTCAATACACAGAAGGGGGATGTGGTAGTAGGTATCTCCTTCTCCGGAGAAACGCATGAAGTGGCTAAAATCCTTGAAATAGCTAGCCAAACACCAGCCACTACAATCAGTTTAACGCGCTATGGTAGTTCACTAGTGTCTAGCCTAGCAGACATTTGTTTATATATCTCTCCCAATGTTGAAGCAACTTTTAGAAGTGGTGCCACTTCCTCACGTCTAGCGCAGTTACTTGTCATTGATATTTTATTTATGGGGATAGTGACGAGTGCCTATGAGCAGACAGTGGATTATTTAGATGAAACACGTTCTGTTATTCAGGGGTTGCATAAAAAAGTGGCTAAAAGAAAAAATAAAATAAAAACATATTAGTGTTAGTATGTTCAGACTGTAGACAAAAGCTATCGAGAAGTTTTCTCTCGATAGCTTTTGACATTTTTATTCTCGGAAATAAAAACGAATTTGGTTTTAGGTATTTAGTTTAATATTTTTATAGATGTAATATCATTACCCACTTTTTTCTTTTAACTCTTTCTTATAAGCAACAATATTGTATTGATATTTTGGATTAAATGGTTGGTGAGTTAGTCCATTTTGGAAAAAATATATTTTTTAACCTAATTTTAACCTTGTTATTGTAATGTGCTAGGTAAAGCAATATTTTGTAAGGAGGTTTTAAGAATGGAACAATATGTCGGAGAAATTCGATTATTTGCTGGTGATTATGCCCCAGATGGCTGGGCTCTTTGTAATGGTCAACTATTATCTATTTCCGAAAATGAAATACTTTTTTCTTTGATTGGCACAACCTATGGGGGAGATGGTCAATCAACCTTTGCATTACCAAATTTTCAGGGCAGGGTTGTAGTACATCAAGGACAGAATCCAACTACTGGTACTACCTTTGTCAATGGTCAAATGGGAGGGGTGGAAACCGTCACTTTAATCTCGTCACAGCTTCCTGCACATACACATCAGGTAAAAGCTTCTTCTCTTGATGGCACAACCCCTAGTCCAGAAAATGCTGTTTGGGCAAAAAATATACAATATTCGACACAACCACCAAATGGCACAATGAATGCCGCCATTGTTTCAAGTGTGGGAGGAAACGCTTCTCATAACAATGTAATGCCGTTTTTAACAATTAGTTACATTATTGCTCTTTACGGTATGTATCCAACAGAATAGGGGGTATGAAGGATGAGTGAACAATATGTAGGTGAAATACGATTATTTAGCTTTGGGACAGTTCCAAGCGGATGGGCGCGATGTGATGGACAAATATTACAAATTAATACAAACCAAGCGCTGTATTCAATTTTAGGAGCAACTTATGGTGGTAATGGCTCTACGACATTTGCATTACCTGACTTAAGGGGAAGAGTCCCAGTTCATGTAAGCAGTAGCATCACACGTGGACAAAAAGCAGGAGAAGAGGCACATGTGTTAACAACTAATGAGATGCCGACTCATACACATATTATTAATGGTAGTTCAGAAAGTGCTACGTTGAAAGTGGCTACTGGAAATGTGTGGGGTACATCTGCTAATAATATTTATTCTATCAATCAACCAAACACTAATATGAACTTGCAAGCATTGTCAACATCAGGAAATTCACAGCCACATCAAAATATGCAGCCATATAGTGTCGCTAATTACTGCATAGCTTTAGTCGGAATTTATCCATCAAGAGATTAGAAAAAAGGGGTGGGCAAAGTGTCAGAAGCATATATAGGAGAAATTAGAATATTTGGCGGTAATTTTGCACCAAAAGACTGGGCTTTGTGCGATGGTCAGATAATAAACATTGCCTCGAATAGTGCATTATATGCTATTTTGGGTAACAGATATGGGGGAGATGGTAAAACAACGTTTGCATTACCAAACTTAAATGGTAGGGTAGCGCTTCATCAAGGAACAGGTGTTGGATTAACACCAAGAAGTGTTGGAGCATCTGGAGGTTCATCTACTGTTACATTATTAACCACTGAAATACCTAGTCATAATCATATTGTTACTTGTAACAATACTCAACCATCAAATAATGAGCCAACTGGAGCATTATGGACCGAACAACGAGGTAGAGGTTCTCTCCCGGTATATTCAAATTCAGTGAATACATCAATGAACGCCTTTGCTATCGATCAAACTGGGGGAAGTCAACCACATAACAATATGCAACCATATTTAGGACTAAACTTTATTATTTGTTTATATGGGGAATGGCCTCCTAAGAGTTAACGATTCATTAAATGAAGGGTGTGAAACCAAGAAGGAGAATATAGAATGGGAAAAAAGATATTAACCATAACCTTGTGTTTGCTGTTAATCGCTTATAGTCAAATGGTAGGGATAGGGTTCGTGTCACCTTTAAAAGTGGAGGCGGCTGCATGCGATTCGCCAGATTTTCCAAGTTGTATACAGGATTTAAGTCAAGCTTCGTGGAAAGATGACACAAATAATGGCTTTGTAGTAAGCGGTATTCCTGGTGATAATGGTATTGATCTATTCACGTATAGCAATGGATCACAATTTCCAGCTGGTTATTATTTTGATGCAGATGAATATTCACCACCAAAATCAATTAGAATTTCTGCTGGGGAAAGCTTTGCAGGCGGGATCTTCGATTTAAAATCAATAAAAATTAATACGATTAATAAACATCTTGAAAACGATGCATTGTCCTTAACAATTCAAGGGTATGATGGGGCAGGAAACCTAAAAGGAAATCCTGTAACTTTTAAGACAGTTGCAAATCATGAGCCTATTTATGATATTCCTATTAATATAGAAGGAATCAACTCATTTGTCATTACTGCGAGTGTAAATTTTATACCTACTGTACAGGCGGGACTATGGGATTTAACGTTTACCCAATTTACGATTGATATCCCAAATAATAATCCGCCAACAATTACAAATGGTGCTATAACTCCTTCAAATATTACTACCTCAGGCGTACAGCTGGACTGGGCTAAAGCATCTGATGATATAACAGCTCAAGAGGATTTAGAATATCAAATCTATCAATCTAGTAGTAACAATATTGATACGGTTAGTACCATAGAATTGAATGGGACACCGTTAGACGGCTATACCAAAGATAGTAACTCCTTTAATGTTACAGGCCTTGCTGCCAATACTACCTATTATTTTAATATCATTGTCAAAGATACCGATGGCAATAAGAGTGCATATACGATGCAGCAGGTAACAACCCTTGCCTTAAATAAACCACCGACATCCAGTAATGGAACCATAGATGTAAACGAGGGTCAAGTGTATACATTTAATAGTACTTCCTTCGCATTTTCTGATGAAGATGCAGGAGATACTTTGCAACAGATTCAAATCTCTACTATCCCAAATAGCGGACAGCTCTTTCTTGATAGCAATAATAATCAGCAATTTGATGGTGGGGAAGCGATTACAAATGGTATGACAATCAGTAAGGCTAATTTAGATGCAGGTAATTTAAAATATATTACAGAAAATGGATCTTCTTCATCTTTTACATTTAAGGTAAGCGATGGTATTGATTTTAGTACTGTCTATACGATGAGTCTAGTCGTCAATGCACGTCCAGCAGTGACAATTTCAACAAATAAACCTAGTCCAACAAATAGCCTTCCAATTTTTATAGCTATTGTTTTCAGTGGGTCAGTGACAGGCTTTACGATTGGGGATATAGAGGTTACAAATGGAAATGTGACAGCGCTATCAGGAATTGGTAACACGTATACAGCCCTAGTATCACCTATTACAGATGGAGCTGTGAAAATCAAAATTCCTGAAAAGGTTGTTGCAACTAGTGGAGGTGCTTTAAATAAAGCATCAAATGAATTACAAATATTCTATGATAGTACACCACCTACTGATATTGAGCTCAATAATACTACTGTACAAGAAAAGAAACCCATTGGTACAACAGTTGGAACATTGGCGGCAGTGGATACAGGAAGCTCACAAACATTCACGTATTCATTACAGTCTGGAGATACAAGCTTCTTTACGATTGATGGGAATGTATTAAAGACAAAGGCAATGTTTGAATTCGATACGAAAAATAGTTATAAGATTACGATAAGAGTAACTGATGAGGCTGGTAATACGTTGGATAAGGAGTTTACAATCCAGATTACTAAAAATCATGCACCATCAGGTTCCATCATTGTTAACGGTGGACAAATCTCGACAAGTTCTATAAATGTTACCTTAAATTTGACGGCAACAGATTTAGAAGGAGAAGCGATAGAAATGCGCTTTTCGAATGATGGTATTACTTGGTCCAGTTGGGAGTCAAAAATATCTACGAAAAGTTGGACTTTATCCCATGGAGAAGGTAGTAAAACAGTTTATATGCAACTAAGGGATACTGCTGGCAATATATCAAATACATTCTCAGATACAATTGTTCTAGATACAACTCCACCAGTCATAACAGGGGTTACAAATAACGGTGTTTATAACACTGATGTAACGATTAGTTTTAATGAAGGAACTGCTACCCTGAATGGAGCAACCTTTTCAAGTGGAACCACAGTAAGTACATCTGGAAATTATACTTTGGTAGCAACAGATAGTGCAGGGAATACCACAACCATTACATTTGTGATTGATAAAGCTCTGCCAAAAGCTGTAGAGGTAAAGATAAAATCGAATAATCTGGATCCAACAAAGGCTAAGGTAGGAGATACGATCACCTTAACAATGAAAACAGATAAAAATATACAAGCACCTATAATTACCATTTCGAGGAAAGCTGCTATTGTAACAGGAGCATCCACAAACTGGCAGGCAACATATGTTATAGATAATGGTGATTTAGAGGGAACAGCACCTTTTACAATTAACTTTAAAGATCTGTTAGGTAATTCGGCAATAGAGGTAACGGACGTAACTGATGGAAGCTATGTCATTGTCGATAGCGTAAAGCCAACAGTAAAAAAGGTGACAATGGCTTCAAATAATGCTAACCCAACAGTTGCTAAGGTAGACGATGTAATCACAATCGACTTTGAGACAAGTGAGGACATTCAATCACCGAATGTATCAATCCTAGGACAAACAGCAAATGTCAATGATAAAGGTGATGGGGATGCTAAAACATGGCAAGCAAGCAATACGTTAAAGTCCATAGACTCAGATGGACCTATCAGTTTTACAATTGATTTTCAAGATATAGCAGGGAATGAGGGCTTACAGGTAACAGAGATTTCATCAGGGACAATTGTGATATTTGATAAAATTTCTCCTGAAATAACAACCTATTTCCCAGCGCATCAGGCAATTAATGTACAGCCTGCAGATAATCTTGTATTAACATTTGATGAAAAGGTCTTACCTGTAACTAGTAAAAATATTGTCATAAGAAATGCTGCAGATAACCAAATTGTCGAAACTATTGCTGTTACACAAGCAAATGTTTCTATCACTAATGAAACTGTGACAGTAAATCCTACATTGGATTTAGCCCATAATACTACTTACAGCATTCAAATTGACGCAGGTGCATTTACTGATGTAGCAGGTAATGCGTATAAAGGTATTACTAATAATACTTCCTGGAATTTTACGACTAGTGCACTGCAAACATATACGGTTACGTATGACAGTAACGGGTCTGATGGGGGGATAGTACCAACAGATTCAAAGCAGTATAAAAATCAGGACACTATTACAGTACTGGGCAATACAGGTAATTTAATGAAAGCAGGCTATACATTTGTAGGATGGAATACGAGGGCTGATGGAAAAGGTGTTACTTATAAAATTGGGCAAACGATTCAAATGGGGAAAGGGAATTTGATATTGTATGCTTTGTGGTCTAAAAACAATGTACCAGGAGATGGAGGATCTTCAACGCCTAGTCCTACACCAACACCTGATCCTGTTGCACCAAGTAATCAGCTAAAGATAAATGTTGTAGATCAAAGTATGCCAGATGATGTGCTCCTCCAAACCGTGTTAACACGTGTATTGAGTAACGGTAGCTTTCAAGATACAGTAAACTTTACAGTTGCAAATGCAAACGAGTTTCTTCGGATATTAGGGAATAAGGAAGATAAAAGATCTCGACTTGTGATCCCTAATATGGAACCTCCAGCAAGTGAAACAAAGGTGATACTTGATAGAGATGCTGCTAAGCGATTAATAGAGGGTAAATCACATTTTAGTATAGCTATGGGAATGGTCAAAATAGATGTTCCTTTTACTTCAATGAATGATTTCAATGAAGACATTTACTTCCGAATTGTACCGATTAAGGATGCATTGCGGCAAAAAGCTATTGAGGATCAGGCTAAACAAGCTGAAATCGTTTTACAACAGGGTAATGGCGCTAATGTAAAACTCGTTGGTCAGCCAATATCTATCGACACAAATCTACAAAACCGTCAAGTAACATTGCTACTACCATTACCAGCGAATCTCACATCAGCTCAACGAGAAAATATGATGGTCTATGTAGAGCATAGTAATGGAACAGTTGAAATAATACGTGGGCGTTTTGCAGAATTTACGAGAGGGCAAACAGGTATAGTCTTTGATGTAGAGCACTTTTCTACATTTTCTCTACTTTATGTAGAACAAGCGCAGGAAGAAGTGCCACCAGAGAAAGAACCAATAGAGGTAGACAGCACATTTGCTTCCTATATTCACGGCTATACAGATGGCACTTTCCGTCCGAATGTAAATGTCACTCGTGCCCAAATGGCAGCAATGTTGGCAAGAAACCTAAGTGACAATCATGTACCAGAAGCGTCTAACCTATTTTATGCAGATACAGCTACTTCATGGGCAAAAAACGATATTGAATATATTCGTACAGAAGGAATTATGCAAGGACGTCATGATCGTTCATTCGGGCCGAATGAAATGATTACTAGAGCCCAAATGGCGGTTATTGCTGTGAGATGGATTGATAAACAATGTGTAGAAGGGGCTACAGATACCTCGTATTGCGAAATAAATACAAGTGGAGAAACATATCGTGATGTGGCGGTCACACATTGGGCAGCAAAAGAAATCAATCGCATAAGTGCGATAGGTATAATGGTTGGCTCAGGCAATGGTGAATTTAGACCTGAAGAAAAACTAACACGTGCACAGGCAGTAAAGGTACTGAATCGAATCTTTAATCGTCCAATACCAACTGAGGACACAGAACAAATCTTCAAGGATATACCTAAAGAGCATTGGGCTTACTTTGAGATTCAAGCCGCGGCAAAATAAGATTAATAGAATAAGCACGCTAGGTGGATAATGCCTAGCGTGCTTTTAATTCGTTTGAAGAAATCAATTAATTTCTTATTTAAATTACCAGATGTAGAAGTTTGAACATAATTCGATTGCCATCAATGGTATATACAGCTGGCTTTCTCTTCCCGAACTCATGGATTCGAAGCAGGCTTTAAAGACGTTCCTCTGTTTGAGGGTCGAAGAAATGGATCTTTTCTTCCTTCATAAATAGGAAAACCTTGTCGGATGGATGAAAATTGTTATCAGCCTGTACTCGAGCAATAAAATTCTGATTTACTAAAGAACAATAGAGATAAGTTTCTGCTCCTAGTAATTCTGCAACATCAATCGTTGCAGTGAAAGTGTAAGGGGAAATAACATCAGTCATTTGTAAATCCTCAGGTCGTATACCCATAATAATCTCTTTCCCTATATAATTTTTTTCCTTTAACAATGGTAAATGCATGGATGGGATAGGGAAGCTTTGCTCGCCTAAAAGGATCTCGGTATCTGTTAGACGACAGTGGAAGAGGTTCATGGATGGTGAACCAATAAAGCCTGCCACAAACATGTTAAGTGGTGTATTATATACTTCTTTAGGTGTCCCAATTTGTTGTATAAGGCCATCCTTCATCACTACCAGACGGGTAGCCATCGTCATAGCCTCTGTTTGGTCATGTGTGACATAGATCGTTGTCGTTTGAATTCGTTGATGGAGCTTCTGGATTTCTGCTCGCATTTGTACACGTAATTTGGCATCCAAATTAGAAAGAGGTTCATCCATTAAAAATACCTTAGCATCTCTGACAATTGCTCTTCCCAGTGCTACACGCTGACGTTGTCCACCAGATAGAGCTTTTGGTTTTCTTTTTAAATAATCCTCTAATCCTAAAATCTTAGCAGCTTCTTTAACACGACGGTCTATTTCCTTTTTATCAACCTTTCGTAGCTTTAAGCTAAATGCCATATTTTCATAGACTGTCATATGTGGATATAAAGCATAGCTTTGAAATACCATTGCAATGCTACGATCTTTTGATTCCACATCATTCATGAAAACATCGTCAATGTATAGTTCTCCCTTTGATATATCCTCTAAGCCAGCAATCATACGTAAAGTTGTGGTCTTGCCACAGCCAGAAGGGCCTACAAACACAATGAATTCTTTATCATGGATATGCAAATTAAAATCAGTTACAGCCTGGATATTTTTATCGTAAATCTTATAGATATGCTCTAACCGTAATTCCGCCATACATACTGCACCCCTTTACAAGTCATATTTTCATTGTAAATGACTTTAGAATAGAGTGATATGGAAAGCTTGCACAGTGTTGAAGGCATAATTTGTGCAGTTGGTCTTAAAGTGATTCTAAGAAAATAATTGCAAGATAAACTTCTAGCCGATGGGAAAATTGCCGAATATCCTTTTGCGTCATTTGTTGAAATTTTTCTAAGCGATTTTGTAAGGTATTACGGTGCATATACATTTTTTTAGAGGCTAATGTAATGTTTCCATCACATTCAATCAATTTCTTAATTGTATGGAGTAATTCTGGCTGAGAAGTGGCTCTTTTTAGGATAGAGGAGATAAAAATTTCTTTCTCTTGATAGGCTAGATGCCGCGTTATATAAGGCACTAAAAGCTCTTGCTGTGTGAGTACATGCTTTGGTGTATAAGTCCAAATGGATGGTAGAAGGTGAACATACCAGTTAAATCGTTCCTTGGTCGTGGTGATGTTGTGTATAATATCAGAAACAAAAATTTTAAAATGAGTCTCTAAGTCTGCCATTATGGGATTAACATAATGAGTCAAATCTAAAAACTCCTCATTGTAGTCGATACATTCGATTATGACAAATAATTGTGGCTGAAGCGATAGCAGAATAATATCCTTCCCAAGTAAAGCTTCGAAGACTGAACGCAATAATGTAGGTGTTGTAAAGTCTTTATCAAAATGAAGAAATAACAAACGATGCATAGAAAGATTAGTTGGAGCAATATCTGTTTTATCTGTAAAATAATCAAGCCAAATCATATCATTGTTATCGTATAAGACAGTGGGGCCTGAGAATATTCGCAATAGCTCATATTCATTTTGTGTCATTGTGTGTATGGGAATTTCGTAAAGCTGATTGTCAAAATTAAATACATAATTTCCATCAGTTTTACCTGAGAAGGGGCTTAATAATGGGAAACGTTGCTGTAATTTTTGAAGATCCATACATGCCACTCCTTATTTAATGTAATAAGGTTAATTTACTATAATTATATGATGAAATGATTATAGTATTAATATAAAAAAACACGGACATTAGCATGCATGACAATCACACCTAGCTAATGTCCGTGTTATCTATTTAGGCATCTTTTTTAAATAACTTACCTGGCCAGAAAGCATATTTACCTAGTACTGTTGTGATGGCTGGTACAAGTAATGGCCTTACAATAAATGTATCGAGCAATACACCAATGGCTGTCACAACACCAAATTGAACAAGCACTTGAATCGGTAATGTTGCCAGTACCGCAAATGTACCTGCTAGGATGAGTCCAGCAGATGTAATAACGCTTCCTGTTCGGACAACACCTTCTTCTACAGCTGATAAATGGTCAGTGGTTTTACGCTTTTTCCAAATCTCTGAGATCATAAAGATATTATAATCCTCTCCGAGAGCTACTAAGAACACAAAAGCATACAATGGAATAGCTCCAGAAATTGCTTCGGCCCCCATGATATGATGTAAGATTAACCATCCAGCGCCTAATGCCCCAAAATAAGAAATAATAACAGTTGCTAATAGATAAACAGTTGCTGTAATAGAACGTAAATAGACAAATAATAATAATGCGATTAAGGCAATCATGGTTGGCATGATTACTGTTTCATCTCGCTTAGTTATTTGTTGTGTATCATATTGACTAGCTGTTTCTCCACCAAGCCAAACATGTTTATCAGCATTGTTGAGACCTTGTGCCTCTAGTATTTTAATAACCTCTTTTTGTAGTTCAGGAATATGAGCTAATGACTCCTGTGCATAAGGGTTGGCATCGAAATTGAGTTCATACAAGTGTATATTCTTATTTTTTTCGCCAATTTGTACATCTGCCACACTATCAATATAAGAGATAGCTTCAAGTTGTTGCTGGATATTAATATCAGTACCTTCTGTGTCTATTACTAATTGAACAGGTGCTAGTTCTCCAGGCGAAAAATTCTCTTCTATTAATGTAAATCCTTCTCTAGACGGCATATCTTTTGGGAAGGATGAAAGCAAATCAAATGTATATTGAATTCGCGGAACAAATGCCGCCAACCCTCCAAGTAAGATTACAGTTACAGCGATAACGACCCAAGGTTTATGGGTAACAAAATGACCAATTTTATGACTAACCTTATGTGAAGGCTTATGCTGTTTCTTGCCCTTTTTCTTGGCCATTTCCTCCGTTCGAGGAGTGAAGGGGAAGAACGCTACTCGCCCAATAAGGACAAGAATTGCTGGTAGGACAACAAGTGCTGCGACCCCCATGACAAGCACACCAAAACTAAATGGTACAGCAAAGCGTTGAAATGCGCCATAATGGGCAAGACTAAGGGTCGCTAAACCTATAACCACTGTTAGGGCACTCATTAAAATAGCACCACCCGATTCTTTAACAGCTAGCTTCATTGCGACCGTCTTATCCTCAACATCAAAGAGTATTTCTCTATATTTTGAAATTAAAAATAAACAATAGTCAGTACCTGCACCAAATAGTAAAACAGTCATAATGGAGACTGCCTGTGAATCTTTATCTATCCATCCCTGTTCAGCAAAAAAACCAAGTGTCGGGCTAATCACACCATAGGCAAGCCCTACAACAATTAAAGGAATAATAGCTAGCAATGGAGAACGATAAATAATAATAAGTAATACTAAAACGAGTAATACAGTTGCGATCAATAGCTTCACATCTGCTTGTGAAAATAAACTGACAGCATCAGTGGCAATTCCCACTGGTCCAGAATAGCGCACATGGAGTGCATCGCTTGATAATTTATCATCTAATTGGACTTGATAGCCTTCCATTATTTTTGACAGCTTATCTAAACTATCCTGTAGCATATCTGTTGCGACACCTTTTTCAAAAAACACAGGTGTAACAATTGTTGAACCATTTTCAGAAGCGGAAGCCATTAAAGCCTGAGGTGGCATTTGATCAAATGGTGGAACCATTGTTTGATGGGCTAAGGGCTTTGCTTGCAACTCGTTGTATACACCTTGTATAGCCGAAAAATCATCAGGTGTTAAGCCATTTTCACGATGCCACACCAACAATAGAGGTGTTCCAGCATCATTAGGAAATTGCTCTGCAATAATGGACGCAGCTTGCTCAGACATTTCGGTATTAGGTAAGTTTTTGCCTGACTCACTTTCTATACTATTGATTTGTGGCCAAGCAAATGAGAATACAACTACTAATAGCACCCAAAAAGCTAGTGCTAATAATCTTCCCTTTTTACTTGCAACCATTGAGCCCCATTGCTCAAGTGGATGTTTTTTCATCAAAAGACCCCCATTCATGTAAGTGATTTAATTATATATACTAGAAGGTTAATTAATCAATCCATAAATATTAATATGTTATAATATGTGTAAAAAGAATGCTTAATTAAGGAGGCGAACTTGTTGAAACAATCACCGCGTGTTCTCGGGAGACCTCGCCATGATGAAAATGCGAAACCTACAAAAGATATTGTCCTTGAAACGGCCACAAGACTTTTTATTAAAGAGGGCTACAAAAATATTTCAATGGATGATGTAGCAAAGGCTTGTAACGTAACAAAGGCGACTGTCTATTACTACTACCCAACTAAAGGGGATTTATATACATCTGCTTTAATCGCTATGATGGATCGTATCAAGCTATCTATTCTACAAATTTTAGAGCAGCCTAAACCATTTAAAGAACGACTCGAACAGCTCGTTGAGGTTCATTTATCAGCCACTATCGATATTGATATGAAAAATTTTATGAAAGAGGCTACCATTAATTTATCGGAATCGCAGCTGAGACAAGTTCAAGCATCCGAAAATGGTATGTTTCAAACAATAGAGCAGGCTATGCAAAAAGAGATGGAAAAGGGCACAATTCGAAAAGGAAATGCAAAGTTTTTCGCTCATAACTTTATGGCATTGATGACTGTAGGGTATTTTAAAGATGGGGATGGTAAAACTTTGCTAGGCTCAGTAGATGTGACGGCAAAGGAAGTAACAAATTTCTTCTGGCTTTCTGTTGAAAAACGTTAACACAAAATAGGTTTGTAAGAGGAGCTATCTCATTCATTTGGGATACTTCTTTTTTAGTGATGTAAGTCACAGACAATTAGAGTGATTCTTCATTATAGTGGGGGTGTGGCCTAAAAAGTAGTGGAACATCGTAAATCAAAAGAACCTATAATAGCATAAAAACAGTTTAATGGAGGAATGACAATGACAATTATACCAATCCAAGCAATGCTAGAAGAAAAGTCAAAACATATTGGTAAATTAGGGAGTATCGCTGGTGCAGATATTTTGAACATTCAATTGCGTGCAGGTGAAAAAATTCCTGAGCATCGTGCGGACAATGAAGTGCTAATTATTGTTCAATTTGGTGAAGTTCGCTTTATTGTTGAAGGTGTGGAAGAAATTTTAACACAAGATACAATTTTAACTTTAAAACCATCTGAAAAGCACAGCTTAGAAGCAGTTACAGACGTTCGTGTTATTGTCATTAAACTAAATTAAAATAAAGAAAAGCTCCTATATTCTAAAATCTGCTTTGTTAGCCAAGAGTGACACATTTCTATTGACACTAACAAAAAAGATTTAGCGTCCTTATTGAATATTACTAGAGAAATCTAAAGCCGTCGTTTATCTGCTCTCCAAAGAGAAGGGGATATAGAGATGACAGGAAAAGGAATTATCAATAAAAATTATGATGCGTTGGAAAATTTATTATAGCAAGACAGTTAATAGTTGATGAAATCAATGAATTTTGAAAAGATTGTCGAAATTGTGATATAGCTCATTGAAATAATGTACAAACAGTCTTATAATGAAGGTTGTAATGTCACCAAGACAAGATAAGGATGGTATTATGATGCGCTTTTTGCGATTTAAAGTAAACATTGTAATAACAAGTCATACGAATCGCTATCCAGCCCTTGTGACTGGTGATTGTGTAAGATATACGCTGTAACGACTGTTAAGTTTTACCTTAATGGTCTTTTTTACATGTAAGCAATAAAAAATAGTACTAGTGATGGCAAAGGAGAGTTCAAAATGTCAGAAACGAATAACCAAACACAGGCTGAACAAGTAACTGTGAGTAAAGAGCAATTAGATGTACTAGATCAATTATTAAAGCCTGAAGTTCAAGAATCACTAACAACTTTAGTTGAGCAATTACCAAAGTTAACTGAAATGATGACATTATTAACGAAATCATATGAGTTTGCTCAAGCTGTTGCAACAGACGAAGTGCTTAAAAACGATACTGTTGGAGCAGTAACAGAAATCGCTGGTCCTGTAGTGGGCTCTGCGAAAAACCTTGCAGCAACTGCAATTGAAGCGAAAGACCGTGCATCTGAAAGCCATGAGGTAATTGGTTTATTCGGTCTTGTGAAAATGTTAAAAGACCCTCAAGTTCAAAATGTTTTCCGTTTTGTTAATGCTTTCTTACAAGTAAGCTCAGAACGCAAAGCCAAATAAGACTCAAGGTAAATTCAATTCGTAAGGACGGAGGATTAATTAATCATGTCAAAAGAAATCGTCATCTTAGGTGCAGGTTACGCTGGCGTTTTAACTGCATTAACAGCACGTAAGTATCTATCAGCTGATGAAGCTAAAATTACTGTAGTAAACCAATTCCCAACACACCAAATTATCACTGAGCTTCACCGTTTAGCTGGTGGTACAATTGCAGAAGGTGCTGTTGCATTACCACTTAAAAAAATCTTTAAAGGTTTAGATATCGACCTACACATTGCGAAAGTATCAAAATTTAATGTAGATACTAAAAAAGTTGATTTAGATAATGGTTATACATTAACTTATGACACACTTGTAGTATCTTTAGGTAGCCAAACTGGATTCTTTGGTATCCCAGGATTAGAAGAAAACTCTATGGTTCTTAAATCAGTAAATGATGCCAATAAAATCAACAAACATATTGAAGACCGCATTAAAGCATATGCACAATCTAAAGATGAAGCAGATGCAACAATCGTTATTGGTGGTGGCGGTTTAACAGGTGTTGAGCTTGTTGGTGAAATCGTGGACAACTTCCCGAAAATCGCTGCAAAACATGGTGTTAATTTTGCTGATCTTAAAATTAAACTTGTTGAAGCTGGTCCAAAAATCTTGCCAGTTCTTCCAGATACACTTATCCAACGCGCTACTGAAAGCTTAACTAAACGTGGCGTAGAATTTATTACAGGTACACCAGTAACAGGTGTTGACGGCAACGTTATTTCTTTAAAAGACCGTGAACCAATTGTTGCAAATACACTTGTTTGGACAGGTGGGGTAGCTCCACTTCCAATCGTAGGCGAATCAGGTCTAGCTGCTGATCGTGGAAAAGCAACTATTAATGAATTCTTACAATCTACGTCTCACGAAGATGTCTTTGTTATTGGTGATGCATCTGTTGCACTACCAGCTGATGGAGGTCGTCCACTATACGCTCCAACAGCACAAGTTGCATGGCAAATGGGTGAATGTGCTGGTTATAATGTATTTGCACAATACAAAAACCAAGACATGAAAGCATTCTCAGCTGTAAACTCTGGCACACTTGCAAGCTTAGGTCGTAAAGATGCTGTTGCTACAATTGGTGCGAGCAACACAGAGCTTAAAGGCCTTCCTGCAACATTAATGAAAGAAGCTTCTAATATTCGTTACTTAACACATATTAAAGCTTTATTTGGTTTAGCCTATTAAAAAACAAAACACTCACTACTATCACGCTATGTCGTTGTTAGTAGTGAGTGTTTGTTTTTTTCTAAAGATGTATATTAATTACTTTAAATCCAGTAAAATAAATACATATTCAATATTCTATTTTCTGAGGTGATGGCTGTGTTAACAATGTTCCAATCAAAAAAAGTAGATATAGAGCAATTTAAGGCTAAAATTGATGAACTGAATGCAAAGCTGGATAAGAAAGATCATGAATTTCAAATTTTTTTAAATGAGTTACATAAGGAAATCATTGAAACTATTGAACAACATAACAAGGTAAATGACCAGCATACTATTTTAGGAGAAATGGTCGCAGATATTGTAGGAGAGTTTAATAAAGTTGAGGATAGCACAATTCACTCCAATAAAATTTCTGAAAATGCCCTAGATAAAGGAAATTTATTAATCTCTTCCTCGGATCAAATGATGACATTATCGGTTGAAAGCAAGCATGCTGTTCAGGAAGTAGAGCATTTGATTGATGCGTTGGGAGAGCAGTCTCAAAAAACGTCTTTAAGCATGAGTAATTTAAGTGAGCGCTCAAAGCAAATAGCTGAAATTGTAAATGTTATTGGAGAAATATCAAATCAAACCAATTTACTAGCTTTGAATGCATCTATTGAGGCAGCAAGAGCAGGGGAGCATGGTAAAGGCTTTTCGGTTGTTGCCGAGGAAGTTCGCAAATTAGCTGAAAATACGAAAACAAGCACAGAAGATATTGCTAATTTAACAAAGAAAATCGAAGAACAAATTGGACTTGCTTACGAGGATAATAAAAATAACATGCAGCTAGTAACGGAAGGCATTGATAAAAGTGCTAAAACATCAGTAAAAATTGATCAATTACTGCACATTATGACAAATGTTCAAACGGGAATAAATGAGCTATTAGCTTCAATTAAAGATCAGAGGCTATCAAACGAAGATGTTATCCATAAATTTAATAGGACGACAGCCTTATTCGATGAAACAAATCGCGTTCTAACAAGCCATATTGATGAATCAGAAATTGTAACAAAAAAATTATTAGAGGCAGTTGATCAAGTAAAGCATTTCCCAACTGAAAGATAGAGATTTTAACTTCATTCTATGGAAATTTAAAAAGCAAGAACCCTGCATAGCAGCAACTTTTCAACTTCTTAGTGACTACTACAGGGTTCATTTAATTATTTCAAGTCGCCAACTTTTTCTTTTAATGCGGCTAATTGATCTGGATAGTTTTTTTCAGTTATTTCATTCCACAATTGTGCATCTTTAATTCCACATCTTTCGGGAATAAAGACTGGGTCAAGCCCCAACTTCTTTTGCTCTTCATAATCTCTTAATGTAGCTATACCTGGCTTTGTTAATAAAATAATAGCAATTAGGTTTAACCATGCAAGTGTACCTACACCGATATCAGCAAGATTCCAAGCAGTTGATGAGGAACGAATCGTTCCAAAAAAGATAGAGATAACTAGTAGTACTTTTACGACAATAGCAATAGTAGCAAAGTTTTTATTGTTTCTAAATAAGTAAGCAACATTACTTTCTGTGTATACCCCAAAAGCAAGCATAGTAGTTATTGCAAAGAAAAATACAGCGATAGCAATAAAAGGACTTCCTAAACCAGGAATGAATGAGTTAATTGCTTCTTGTGCAAATGCAGTACCTGCTTCAACTCCTGGTAGATTCTCAACTAAAAATCCCCCATTAGGATGGGCAATATTGTAACTGCCTGTGGAGATGATCATAATGGCTGTAGCTGTACAAACAAGCAGTGTATCTACATAGACCGAGAATGCTTGGACAAGCCCTTGTTTAGCAGGATGAGATACTTCTGCGGTACCAGCTGCCTGTGCCCCAGTACCTTGACCTGCTTCATTTGAATAAGCCCCTCTTTTTACTCCCCACATAATTGCATTTCCAAAAACAGCACCGAATGCAGCATTTAAATTAAAGGCAGAGCTGAAAATTAAAGCAAATATTGCAGGTACATCTTTTATATTGATCAATAAAATAATGAATGCAAGAAGTATGTAAGCAGTTGCCATAAACGGTACAGCATATTCAGCAACTTTTCCAACCCTTTTAATACCGCCAAAAATAGCAAATCCAAATATTGCAGAAACAATAATACCTGTAATTATTGGTGAAATCCCGAAGGCATTTTTTGTTGAATCAGCAATATTAAAGGCTTGAACACCTGAACCAGTGAAACCAGTTGCTATAATTGTAGCGATAGCAAATAATATAGCAAATGGCTTATTTTTTAACCCTTTCTCAATATAATATGCTGGCCCTCCACGATACTCTCCTGCGATTTCTTGTTTCCAAACCTGGGCTAACGAGGACTCAATATAGGCAGCACCAGCTCCTAAAAAGGCTATGACCCACATCCAAAAGATAGCCCCTGGTCCTCCAAAATAAATTGCAGTAGCTACACCAGCTATATTCCCAATTCCGACACGTCCACCCAATGCCATTGCAAAGCTTTGAAAAGATGAAACGCCATTTGCCGAAGTTTTTCTATTAAATAATTGTTTAATCATATCTTTGAAGAGACGCAGCTGTGGAAACCTCATAATAAGCGAAAAGTAAACGCCAGCTCCTAAGCAAAGATAAACTAATGCGTTACTCCAGATAATCCCTGCTATTTTACCTGTTAAAGCGGCAAAATCCATATAACAACCTCTTTCTATTTTGTACTTGTCATCTTAGATTATTAGGTAACAATTTAAATGAGAGGATATGAAAGCTATTTTGAATGAAGTTTCTTTTATTTAAAATAAACTTTTAATCAATGTATCAATCATAATAGGCATCTCTTTAAACGCACTATCCACATGCAATCGCTCTGTTTTTTGATGGGCATCCTTTCCAAATGGACCGACATTTAAGACAGGACCTTGTAATGCCGCCATCTCTTTGAATGGAATATGATACGTATCGCCCCATACAGGTGTGTTCCGTTCAAATGCTAGCCACTCATTGGATGCATCTGAATAATTGACATAGCTTAAATCACAAATTCCATTAAAGTAGTGGATCTGCTCCACCTCAATATCAAATGTTTGAGCTGTTTGCTTCATTAATTCAATCGACTGTTTCACTAATGGATGGTTGGATGAATTAATGGCTGGATAGTAAGGTGGTGCATATAACAGAACTGTGGCAGGTGCTAATTCCTGACAGCGAATCATGAGCTGATCCACAATACGAATGGATTTTTCACGATCATCCCATGCAGGATGCTGCTGAACCTGGTGCTTAATCGCTTGTACTTCCTCAGCTCCTAACTTATGGATCGCATGCTCCAATAATGCCTCGTAGCGTAAGACCTTTACCTTGCCCACACCCTGAACATTTTCGCGTGTACAAATGTCCTGATAGTGCGCATTGCAAGCAGCCATTGCCTGTAACGCAACTTCCTCAAAAATAGCCATCACCTCAGCCGCTGTACGTTTTAACAAAAAGACATTGTAAAGTGCCGCCGCACGGTATGGTGTTTGTGTAGAATACTCCATTTTTAAATCTTTTAATTGTAGAGAGACGGGTAGTGGTGTGCTTTCGCCTAAATCTGTTTCACGGAAAAGGGGATTCCACTCCATATGCTGTGTCATATAGGAAGCGATAAAGGGAGCCGTCATCCCTTTTAATGGCTCACCAACATGTGTCTCTTTTCCGTAGAACAAAGCAGCAGGCATGATTTTACCAATTGTACCTGAATAAATATATTCATTCGTATCCGAAGGCCCTTGTGAAAACGATGGCTCACTATTTAAAAATAATTTATAGGTTAAGCCATGCTGTTCCCGCAGTCTCACCAGTTCCACAACAGCCGCTCTCATACCAGCAGAGTTGACTTCCTCATCAGGGACCGTTGTTAAAATCAAATTAATCGGCCATTGCTCAAAGCTTGCCTTTTCGATCAACTGCATGTGTAAGGCAAGACCCATTTTCATATCCATTGTGCCGCGTCCAAATAAATAATTCCCAGACGCCAAATCAATGCGAGCTGCCTCTGGTAAATCTTTTAGGTATTTAGGTTCCATTAGCTTTTTCGTTAGTTCTTCTGGAGAAAAGGCTAACGGCTCTAGTTCACCATATTCCTCTGTATGCACGGTATCGAAGTGACTGATTAACACAACGGTTTCAGTTGCGGTTGGATGCTTATAGAAGGCTGTCACTGCATTTCTGCCAAGTCCTGCATCATGTAATTCAATCAAGTCTGGGTGCTTTTCAAAATATGGAAGCGTTAACAATTTATCTTTTAGTCGAAAGGCAAATTTATTTTCACCCTCCGTTAATGTACGGCTTTCCCAGCTCACAAGTTCACATAATAGGGCACGTAGTTTTTCGGGTGTATCCCACATAAAAGTATTCATGATTTTTTCTCCTTTTATAGAAAAGTTTTTTATTTTCAAGATGATATAAATAGATAATTAGTAGAGAAATACATATTTTTACCGTTATATATTTTTCACTATATGAAATTAAATCTACATAGTGGAATATAAATTCATCGTAAATGCAAAACAACAAATTGTCAATTTGAATTTTTGTGAATACTCGTAATTTTCTGCGCTAATTGAGTGGAACTATGTATATATTTCATGTAGCATCTATTTATATGCATAAAAATTAGTTAAAATAAAATGAAACTACATTTAAAAGCAGGGCTACATGTAAAAAATTGAAGGTACATAAAAATTTGATAATTTGCATGAATTTTAATTTCATAATGATCCTAGTAAAAGCTAAATGGATCTATAAAAACCTTAAGATAGTGATCATATGGGGAAATGAAAGGGAGTAATTGTAATGATTCAATCAATCGAAAGAGCAATGTTAGTTATAAATATACTGGCGAAGCATCCGAAGCGTTTTTTTACTGTGCAAGAAATTTTTAATGAAACAGACTTGCCTACTAGCACAATTTACAGATTATTATATACATTAGAGAGTTTTGATTTAGTAGAGAGAAATGAGAATAAAAAAGAATTTCGATTGGGGTATACATGGCTGCAACTTGGCATGAAAATGTATCATGAGACGGATATTAGAGAAAAAGCGCATCCTCTATTAGAAAACCTTGCATATAATGTTCGAGAAACAATCTATTTAAGTATTGCTAAACAGTTTGCATCCATTATTATTGATCGAATTGATAGTCCTAAAAATGTCCGTATTATTGATATGATTGGTGAAAAAATTCCATATCCTATAGGAGCTCCAAATAAAGTATTACTTGCGTTTTCTAAAAGCGATGTACAGCAACAATTTTTCCAACAACTTGAGGAGCCTGAGAAAGAAAAATTGATAGAGAGCCTCAATGATGTAAGAGAAAAAGGCTTTGCCATAAGCGTTGGAGAAAAAACAAAGGGGACAGTATCCATAGCAGCACCTATATTTGATTCAAATAAACAAACAATTGCAGCCATTAGTGCAGAGTGCTTTGAATATGATACAGATGCTGAAAAATTAGAAAGTATAACACAGGAAGTCCTTAAAACTGCACAGCAGCTATCCTTTGAATTAGGGTATATATAAAATTGCTTATTTCGATAAAAAACCATCTAGTGTCAGTAATTAGTAGACATTAGATGGTTAATTTTTATATGAAAAGTGAGATTACTGTTGCTTGCTACTTATCAACCTTCTATAATAGTGGCTTTTCGAAGGTTTTATATTTAGCCATAGTAGAATGACAGCTACAAATGCCATCATAAAGGATGCACTAATGACAACTGAGCGTATAGTAATCCATTCAGCGAAAATCCCAAAAATAGTAGTAAAAATAATAATAAAAAGTGCTTCAAAAAATCCATAAATACTTCCTATACGACCCATGCTCTCAGAGGGAATATTATTTTGATAAAATGTATAAAATCCTGTATTCGCAAAGGCAGTTGCAAAGGATAATACAAAGCAACCTATAGCAGCTATAAGAAAGGAAAAGGATGAGGTAAATATTAAATAGCCCAGTGCTGTTACGAGAGACCCCATACCTATTAACCAAGAAGTTGGTATTTTTTCAACAATAACAGAGTTGGTTAGCGAGCCAAATAAAACACCTACCCCTGCGATACTGACTAAAATCCCATATTCTCCTTCGGATAAAGCTAATATCTGTGTTGCAAAGGCAGCCTCCAAAGAATCAGTAGCTGTCATCAAGATGATGATAGCACTAAACAACAAATAGACTACCATAACATAGGAATTTTTTAAGCTAAAGCGTATGACCATTTGCCAATCCAGAAGCAATACTCGAAAAAGGGATGCTTTTTCTGTACGATTAATAAATTTTTCAAGGGCTTCAATGTTCGGCATTTTGAACGTTATACAGGCTGATAGAAATAAAGCAATTGCGTTTAAATATATGGCCATATAGGGTGTTCCGACTGTGAACAAGAAACCTGCGATTGCTGGTCCAGTTAGAAATGCACCAGAGTCGAGTAAGCTGCGTAATGCATTAAAACGTTTCCTTTGTTCGACAGGAATTAACTTAGTGATATAAGTCATAGATGTCGGCTGATACATAGAGCTAGCTACTGTAATGAGAAAAACAAGGACATACATCCACAAGAGGCTAGAAAAGCAGGGGAGTATGACAATGAGTATAGATTGAACCAAATTTAGAAAAATCATTAGCTTTTTCTTATTAAAACGATCGATTAGGCTTCCTGACCAAAAATTAGTGAACAAGGAAGAGATCGCTCTTACAATATATAATCCAGAGACAGCCAGAGCAGATTCTGTGAGGTTTAACACAATTAAATTTAAGGCGATAAAATAAATCCATTCGCCAACACTTGAAACACCAATACTACATAATAGGATGGCAGGATAACGCCAGCTTTCTAAAGCTTTTCTCATATAAATTCCTCCTTAAGCAAAGTGACGATTTGCAAAATAAAAAACCCCACCTCCAAGACGATTAGTCTTAGGGACGAGGTTGTAGAATTTATATACTCACGTGGTGCCACCCTAGTTCACTATTATGTCACCATAATAGCCTTTTCAGTACGGCATAGAGCCTATGCTTATACTGTAACTCTATAACGGGAGTTCCCGTCGCACCATCATTCAAACAAAATCCAATGCGCTACTCCGAGGCTTGTTTCAATAATTCGTTCTTACTCGTTTTCAGCAATCCGAGCTCTCTGGGAAGAACAGCCTTATTTACTCTTCTCTTCAATGTATTTTTGCTAGTGTAGCATATGTACACGATTTTGGTAAATAGTACTATAAAAATATTACTAATTATTTTGTAGGAAGATTTTTAATTGTGTTATCAGCGATTGGCAGTGCTGTATGGATAAAACAGCATTCAAAGGAATTTCAAGTGAATGATTAAGGTCCTCAAAAACAGCAAGCTGAAGGGTAGCAAGTTGCGCTAGCTTCTCCTGTGAATAATGAGGGTCCGCTGTACCAATTGCCAAAAATGCATGTTTGTCTAATAGATTTGTCATTGTATGTTGAAGAGAAAGTAATGGGGTGAAAAGTACATAACGAGCAGGAATAGAAGGAGTCTGCTGCATATAATAATCGACAATAGGCATAGTACCTAAAGATTTTCCTAGATAAACGACTTCTCTATAAGGCTTTGATTGCAAGCTATTTTCTACAATAGGGTTGGCAACACGATAGACCATTTTTGATATGGCTTGGGAGTCCTGTTCGAATTGCTGTTGCTCAAATGTATAATTGATTTGGACGACATCATAGCCAAGTTCTAACAGTAATGCTGTAGAATAATAAAGTATAGGTTTATCATAGGTATAGCCCGTGCCAGAGAGCATAAAACATACCTTATCGCTTGTTCCATCAAAAAAATTGTAGGATATACCATTGTACATGGCGTGCTTAGGTTTGATTTTCATGAATATTCCTCCATCATTTCTATATATAGTATATAATTTTACCATAGCAAGGAGGGAGAAATTTATGAAGGCTATTATTATCAATGAATTTGGTACATCGGATGTTTTAACTTTTATTGATTGTCCAAAACCGACTATTTCTGAGGGTGAAGTCTTAATAAGGACAACCCATACAAGCGTAAATTTTGCAGATATTAAAAATCGCACAGGTAATAAAGCTAAAGCAAATTTTCCGATGGTTCTTGGTTTAGATGTTGCAGGGGTAATAGAAGAAGTTTTTAATGATAGCAGTGGTTTTCAAAAGGGTGACCAAGTTATCGCATTCCCGAAAAACGGTGCTTATGCAGAATTTGTAGTAGCAAAGGAACAACTAGTTTTTAAAATTCCTAGTGGGGTACCAATCGAGAAGGTAGCAGCTGTACCGACAGTTTTATTTTTATCATATATGTTAACACATCAAATAGCGGCCATTGGTCAGCAGGATGCCGTCTTAATTCATGCTGCTTCTGGTGGGGTAGGGACAATGCTTGTCCAAATGGCCAAAAGGCTCGGAGCTAAACAGATTATAGGTACGGTGAGTAATTTAGAAAAAGCCCCAATTGTTTATCAGCTTGGTGCGGATCATGTACTTACATATGATCAATTTAGTACAAATGTCAATGAACTTACAAAGGGTCAGGGTGTTGATATTGTGTACGATTCTATTGCAGGAGCTATCACCGAGGAGAGTTTAACTTGTTTAGCGCCTTATGGCACTCTTGTCCAATTCGGGAATAGTGGAGGAAGAGCAGGAAATATAAAAACAGCAGATTTACATAATAGCTGCCGCAATATAAAAGGATTTAGCTTAGGTACGACAAGAGCTTTGAAGCCAGAACTGTTACAACAGGTGGCGCAGGATATTTTCTCTTTAGTAAACGAAGACAGTTTTCAGGTGCCAATTGCTAAAATATTTGCCTTAGAGGAAATGAAAAAGGCTCATGAATTTATGGAAAGTCGTCAGCACCAAGGAAAAATACTTATTAAAATATAAAGCACAAAAAAGATGACACCCATATTTGGAGTGTCATCTTTTGTCGATCAACAATCTAGTTCAGTAAGTTTTTCATAAATACGTCTTTTACGATAAAGCATAATACCAGTTTCGGCTACATCCTGAATCATGCCTTTATTAGCATAGGCTCCAAAAACCATCCCTGCAATAGGGATCATTTGAAACAGCTTTTTCCAGCCTAGCTGATCACGATATGTGTAAAATACCTCCTGCCATCCTTGAAGCTGAGAAATCATGTTATCTGAAGCTTTTTTTGAGCTATTTATAGTAGAAAGCTCCTGTAAGATTGCTTCTTTACCAACAATATCAGCAGAGGTAAATTGTAGACATTTTACAATAAAAATACGTTCCATTTTATCGTTCGGATCATAGCCATGAATAATTGCTATTTCTTGCAAAGTTTTTAGTGCAGTCCCTAAAATCATTGGAATATCAATAGCTAAAGTAAAGATGCCTCCAAAGCCAGTAGAGGCTCCTTGTACAGTAGCAAATTTCACACGTTCATTTTGTAATTGGTCACTGAGGGAGATCATGTCCTCTAAAGGAATCTGACCAATATCAGATATAGTTATAATATGCTGAGTGGAAGAATGGTCACGAATTTTTTGTATCATGGCTTGTTCATTGATTAAATACTTTCCACCGGACTGAATATAATTGCCTAGTTCATCTACCAATAAAGCAATTTTATTTTGGAGAAAGGCAGGTGTCATTTTATCTAATAATTTAAATGGTATTCTCCCTAATTTCTCCCAAAACCATAAATCTTTTTGATCTTTTTCCCACACTTGAATCTCTTGTAAATGCTGCTCTAATAACTCTCGATTCTCCATTATTGTCTTATCCCCTTATGTGTCCATTTAACTTTAAATACGAAAAAAACTATATAAAGTTTCGCTTTATTTAAATGAGATTTCGACAAACTAATGAATCACATGCTATTGCCAAACGGACGCAAGGAGTGCAATTCCTTCATTTATTTGCTGAAGTGTCAGTCCACCATACCCTATAATGATCATGGTTTCATTTGTTCCATTCTGATAGGAGGTAGAGCATGGATAGACTTGAACCCCTACCTCTTGAGCAAGCTGAATCGCTCTACTCTCGGTGAGATGTTGTGGTAGCTTGATGACTATATGAAGTCCGGATTTTTCACCGATTACTTGAAATTCATTTGAAAAATGTGAAGAGATGGCGGTCAATAATGCTTGTTGTTTTTTACGATAGATTGTTCGCATTTTTGCCAAATGCTTATCGAATAGACCTTGTGCAAGAAAGTCTGCTAAGACAAGTTGGTCTACTTTGGAGACAACCGATTTTTGCTCAGAATGAAAAGTCATAAACGGCACTACTAAAGACTTTGGAAGGATCATATAACTAATGCGTAAGGATGGAAGTAATGTTTTTGAAAATGTTCCGAAATAAATGACACGCTGAAGCTGATCCATTTTTGCTAAAGACGGGATTGGTAGCCCCTTATAACGAAATTCGGAATCATAATCATCTTCAATAATAAGCCCCGCGTTCGAGTTAGCCCATTGTAACAATGCCACTCTTCTTTCTATGGTCATAATCATGCCTAATGGAAATTGATGAGCAGGTGTTGTGTATAACATGTGAATTGGTGTTGCAGGGAGTGTAACCCCTGAATAGTCCACAGGAATCGCCTCTGTGGACAATCCACATTGCTGTAAAACGGCACGCACTCTTTTAAATCCTGGCTCCTCTAACCCAACGCGTATCGCAGACCCAAGAAAATGACAAAGAGCCTGAAGCTGGCTTTGTGTACCACTGTATATAAATACCTGTGAAGCATCACAGCTAACCCCACGAGAACGCTCTACATAGCGGGCAATCTCTGTGCGTAAAGTTGTCTCTCCCTCCCAAGGGCTTGTTGATAAGTTGTTACTATTAAAATGCTTTTTTATAAGCTTGTGCCAAGCAGCATAGGGAAAAGCCTCGTTATCCACATGTCCATTTGTAAAATCAAATTGTATATTGTTAGGGATATTGTTACTTGGAACAGATACATGCCGGGGTACTTGCTGTAGCCAATCAAATTCAAAGGGCGCAATAAAATAACCAGAACGCTCTCTACTATAAATATAGCCTTCTGCAAGTAACTGCTCATAGGCTTCCTTTATGGTGTGTACACTCACATTCAATGTTAGGGCGAGAGCTCGTTTAGAAGGCAGTTGTTCATGAGCAAGTAATTTTTTAGTAATAATCTTATGCTTTATTTCTTCATAGATTTGAATGTATTTCGCTAGATTGCCTGTAAATATAATGGAGAGCTCCAGATAATTTCCTCCTCCTCTGGTATGGTTGATTTTTTAGTAATTGGTTATATATATCATATCAATTTTACCGTTAAATAAGTAAAAAGGAGTGAAGTGTAATGGAATTTATAACATTAGAAAATGAAGTGGTTAAACTAAAGCCTTTAGAATTGAGGGATTTACCAGGAATTTTAGAGACAGGAAGTTATCCAGAAATTTGGTCACATATGTCCACAACCATAGAAAAAAAGGAAGATGTGAATAAATTTGTGGAAAACGCATTAAAGGCAAAAAACGAAAAAACAGAATTTCCATTTGTGATTGTGGATAAACAATCAGGGGACATTATCGGGTCTACACGTTTTATGGATATTGATGACAAGCATCAGCGATTAGAAATTGGCTATACATGGCTAACACCCGCATACTGGCGTACAGCTATTAATACTAATTGTAAGTATTTGCTATTACGATACTCTTTTGAGCATCTTCATTTACAACGTGTACAAATAAAAACGGATCATGAAAATATTCGTTCTCAAAAGGCAATTGAGCGAATTGGTGCTACAAAAGAGGGAATATTGCGTAACCATATGATTCGCAAAGATGGGACAACTAGGCATACCGTTATGTATAGCATTACAATAGAAGAATGGCCACAGGTGAAAAAGCATTTAGAAAGTCTATTAGTGCAATTGGGATGTTAATAGGTATAAAAAGGGATTTATATAACCCGTAAAACCCTTTTTTCTTATAAAAAGTGTCAAAAAATAAAGGGGAGGGTAGAGTAGAGTACCGAAAAATTGAAAGAGGGTAATCTACTTGAAACCTAAATACACGTTAAGACAAATTTATGGTGATAATGCTGTGTATACACCAAGAACACCGTATAGCGATAATCCATGGATGATGGATGATTCTCATAAGCTAGATGCTTTAACCTCAAGAGAAGTTGCTATTGCTGATATCCCCGTGCTAGTACATCGAGCAACACAAACAGAAAAGGCGCAAGAGCTTCATCAATTA
Organism: Lysinibacillus sp. YS11; assembly: GCF_002896375.1. Classification (NCBI taxonomy): domain Bacteria; kingdom Bacillati; phylum Bacillota; class Bacilli; order Caryophanales; family Bacillaceae; genus Lysinibacillus; species Lysinibacillus sp. YS11. The sequence goes on from NZ_CP026007.1 coordinate 366,556, forward strand.
GCAGGATTACCATGGGTAGAACAGCCTTATAGTTATGAGACTCAAGAGGAATATCTGGCACAGATCCAAACATGGTGTAAGGAAGGGAAGACCATTGTATGTCAATATATACACGACCTGGAGCATATGGATCGTCAATGTTATTGGATGGATGCGGAGAAATTTAATGAGTTGAATACAAAAGCTTATATTGATCATTTAATCGATAGTAAATATGTGCCAAGTCGTCTAAATGTGGAGACGTATAGACTTTCAGATGCCATTAAAAATTGGCAGCCCCCTGTAGTATTAAAGCCTGGTGATGATTCGCCAACCTCGGGAGGATATGGCGTTACCATTTGTCATAATAAAGATGAATTGACGGAAGGTTTACGACAATTTCGCATGACAGGAACTGAAAGTATAATTATTGAGGAGCTTTTACAGACAAAGGACAACTATAGCTGTCAATTTGTTTACTCAGAGGAGCTAGGGATTCAATACTTAGGAGCTTCCCAGCAAATTACGGATGATAACGGCATTTACGAAGGGAATATCATTGTAGATAAAGTACCCGAAAAAGTAATTGAAGTAGGAAAGCATATTATGGAACGTGGCGTTGAGGAAGGCTTTGTCGGTGTGGCAGGCTTTGATTTAATTGTCACGGAAGCTGGTGATGTTCAAGCAATAGACTTAAATTTCCGCCAAAATGGTTCAACCTCAATGCTGATGTTTCATGATGCTTTAGGAAAGCCCATCAATAAATTTAGCTCCTATTCATCACAAAGCCCACAACAGAATGATCATTTCTATCAAACAATTAAGAAATATATAGAAAAGGGTATGTTATTTCCTTTATCTTTCTATGATGGAGATTATTTTGAGGAGTCTGTACCTTCTAGATTTGTGGGTGTATGGTATGCAGATACGTTAGAGGAAATTGAAAAACGGGAGAAGGAATTATTACCTGAAGAAAAGAATGGTCTTTAATCGACCATTCTTTTTTTATAGATAATTGCTGCAAAAATCCAAGAAAGAAGAGACCATACAATTATCGTAATCATAGGAATAAGAACATCTGCCATAGAATACTTACCTTCTAACGCCTCTGCTAAAAGTAATAACTGTGAGCTTGGTAGCCATTCAGCTAATTTTAAGATTGGGTATGCCGAAGATAGAGCTAAGGCCAGAGGTCCAAATGAGAAGATAACCATTACAGGCAACACAATAATAGATGCTTCCATAATAGATTTAGCAAATAAACCGCATATTGTACCTAGAGCAATATAAAACACAGCAGAAAGCAATAATGCAATTGTTAAGATAAAAAGGTTTGCAGGTTCGTAGCCAACTAGAAAAATAGCCATTGTTACAGATACAATTGTAACAATTAGAACAAACAGGCTTTTACCAATTAAAATATCTCCAAGTGAGGCAGGGGAGAGCATAAGACTGCGAAGAGTGTTTTTTTCCTTTTCTTCTGCAATTAAACTACATTGTACGTAAGTAGTCACTATGGAAAATGTCATGTTAATTGGTAGAAAATACATGCTAATAGTATTTGCACCTAATTGATTATATAAAAACGCCATTATAAGTGGTAGTAATACCATAGTTGATACGGCATAGTTCCGTGAGAATTCCTTATAATCCTTCATCAATATAGCTTGAATACGTGTCATTGAGATATTCATACTAAATCACTCCCTGTTATTTGCATAAAAATGTCACCTAGTGTTGGCTCGTTTGTATAGATACGTGTTACTTGATCGGATTGCATCCATTGATATAACTTCTCTGCATCTTGAGAACCATTCTCTATAATTTCCTGTTCACCATTTTTAAGCTCTACTGTAATAGTGTCAGAGCCAAATTCTTTTTTTAGATCTTTTGGAGTGCCGATTGCTCGGATCTTCCCTTTATGCAGGAAAGCAACACGATCACAAAGTATTTCTGCTTCGCTCATATCGTGTGTTGTTAAAAAAATTGTTGTACCCATAGCATTTAATTTTCGTAAGCCATTATATATATGTTGTGTATTTACTGGGTCCAAAGCAGAAGTAGGCTCATCTAAAAATAATAATTCGGGCTTGTGCATAATTGCACGAGCAAGTGTAACACGTTGAATCATTCCTTTGGAAAGCTGACTGATCTTTTTCTTACGTTCTGCATATAAATTGACAAAGTCCAAAGCTTCTTTTACAGCAGATTGAGATAGCTGATATAAATTACTATAAAGTATTAAATTTTCTTCAATTGATAGTCTCGTATACAAGCCACTATTATCTGTTAAAATACCAAAACGTTTACGATTTTGACTTTGCTTCATTTCAGATGCATGCTGCCCAAATAATAGAACATTACCAGCCGATTTATCTGTTTGTGCGGTTAATATTTTAATTGTAGTAGTTTTACCAGAACCACTTGGGCCAAGAAAGCCGAATATTTCCCCTTTTTTAATGGTAAAGGAAACATCCTGTAATGCTGTTTCATTATTAAAAATTTTTTTCAAATGTTGCACATCAATCACTGTGTTCATGTGTAACCTCCTGTTTGTTGTTGATGTCTACACTATAAACAACAAGGGTAAGGCTCACAGTAAAAATCATGTGAATGGCAGAAAAAGGACCTTTAATGGAATATTATTAAAGGTGACAGGAGTCGATTATTTCCTGGGAAATCTACTAAATTCCGAGTATTTCCTTTAAAGTGGCCAATTTATTTTTCGACAGTGGAACAACTGTCTTTTCTGTACTGTTGAGTGCTAAGCTATAGCTATTGCGTGTCCAAGTAATAATCTCTCGAACCTTTTGTAGGTTCACAATATAAGAACGATGGCTTCTAAAAAAGCCGAATGGTGTCAATTTTTGCTCTAACTCATTTAGCGATAGAGTACATGGATAAGCTTCACCTGCTACATAAATAGATACTTCTCCTTCAACACTTTCAATATAATCAATTTCGGGTGGATTAAATAAAATAATCTTTTCATTTTTCTTTGTTGGGATTTTATCTAGTCGAATTGGTGCATCTTCAAGAGGCTTTTGAGCTTGCTCAAGGCTACCCTCTTTTACGTCTAAAGTATGTAAGTCTGCCCCATCTAATCGATGTATAGTTGTACTTGCAACCATTAAGTCTTCTAGATTATTTGATAACAAAATGATAATTTTATGCTCTTTTGTAAGATTTTTTAATAACTGTTGGATAGTTTGCTTTGAAAATTCATCTATATTTTGAAAGGGTTCTTCTAAAGTTTGAATAGATGCCGGATGTAGGTACATATTCAATAGTTTTAATCGCTGTTTTTCACTATTAGAAAGCTTACTAATTCTATTGTTTTTTTGTTCAGTAAGTTTAAAAAGATTCAATATGTTCTCTGTTTCATTAGTTGGGCGGTTAAAAAGCTTTAAAATGAACTGGATATACTCGCGCGCTGTGAGTCGCTCATATAACGAGCTTTCACGAAAAGAAGTATACGTATCATCTCGTTTCATAAACCATTGCATTAATGTATGTATTTTGGAAACATCTGTATAGATGCCTATAATCGTGCCAGGTTGTAGAGAAAGATGGAAGCTTGGATAAATAACATTGCCTGCTTCAATATATGGATCAACCTGAATATCAATATTTTGTTCCACGTTTATTCCTCCTATAGCTTGCTAGCTTGTAAAAAGTATTGAATGTCGTTGAGTGCTTGCGAGTGGCTCAACTGACAGTAGTTTGAGTTAGAGGCATCCATAAAGCCATGTAAGCCTTGAAATTGTTTAATTTGAACATTCGGTATGTTTACAAGAGTATCCTTCAATGATTGAATATCAAAACTATCTTCATGGCTAGGTAAAACAACCAAAGTTGGACAAGATGGAATGTTATCAAGGTATTGGCGGATCCGTGAGCCATATACACAAATGACACGGTGTAGGGGGAGTGTAGTTAATCTCCAGGCTAAAGTTGCACCTACACTATATCCAATTAATATTACCTCGTTGTAGTTTTCACAAGCCTCCAATATTTTTGGTGAAAGCAATTCAAGAGGAGCATCAAAGCCAACTGTCTGTAAGAAAAAGTCATAGGCTTGTTTTTCCAGGTCATATGGAAAGGAAAGCCCTTCTGGATAAAGTGAAATAAGGGAAACGGCAGTGTCCTCATCGCTGTATATTTGTATTTGTTCTTCAATAAAATGATTAACTCCATAGATTTCATGTAATATAAAAATTTTTCTTTTCATTGTGCCCTCGATCTTTTTTCCAATAGTGTATCAAAAAGTAAGTAAAACGTATAATCTGCTTTTAGAATGAATAGTGCAAAAGCATAATGATGAAAATTTTTATGGACAAATACATAAATTTATTTTTTTACTAATTACATAAATGAAAATATTAATAAAAGGTGACCACATCTGTTATTAATATCATGATTTGTTATAATTTTATTTGATAATGATTATCATTATCGTATAATGGAGTTAAGGAGGATTTTCCAAAGCAATATTTACATTTAGACATTTACGATTGAGCTGTTATGCAGTATGAGCTAGTCCAATTGTTGAGATAGTAATGACCAAATGAAAGGTGTGTTAGGAATTGTTAGAACAAGAATTGTATGATGTAACCATTATTGGTGGTGGGCCAGCGGGTTTATATTCAAGCTTTTATTGTGGTTTACGTGAAATGAAAACCAAGCTAATTGAATCACAACCACAGCTAGGCGGTAAAATTCATGTTTATCCAGAGAAAATGATTTGGGATGTGGGAGGTGTAACGCCTATATCAGGGGGGCAACTAATTAAACAATTAGTTGAGCAGGCCTTAACCTTTAATCCTTCTATTTATACAAATGAAAAAGTGCTGTCCATTGCTAAAAATGAAGATGGTATATTTGTCATCGCAGCAGAGTCAGGGAATATTCATTATTCCAAAACAGTTATCGTTGCTATTGGTGGTGGCATCCTAAATCCTCAAAAAATTGAAATTGAGGGGGCTGAACGCTTTGAAGTATCTAATTTAAATTACACAATTAAATCCTATGAAAAATTTAAAGATAAGGCAGTTATTATTTCTGGTGGTGGTAACACAGCGGTAGACTGGGCATTAGAATTAACGGAGGTAGCATCCAAGGTCTATTTAACTTATCGAAAAGATACATTGTCTGCACATGAGGCTCAAATTACAGAGCTTGCAAATAGTTCGATCGAATGCCATTTCAATTCTGAAATTACTAAGCTGATTGCAGACGATCAAGCAGGAATGATTAAAGCTATTGCTTTAACAAATCATGAAACTGGGACTGTAACAGAAATTCCTATTGATGAAGTTGTTATTAGTCATGGGTATGTGCGTGATAAAGAATTGTTAGATAATAGTCCATTAGCCATTGAGCGCAAAAATGATTATTTTATCGCTGGTACGATTAACAGTGAATCATCGATCCCAGGCCTTTATGCTGCGGGTGATATTTTGAGCCATGATGGTAAAATTCATTTAATTGCAGCAGCCTTTCATGATGCACTTCATGCAGTGAATAGTGCGAAGAAGTATATTCAACCTGATGCTTCTGAGGGAGGTATTGTTTCTTCACATAATGACATTTTCAAACAACGTAATCGTAAGCTATTACAGGAAAGTTTAAAATAATCAATTTTAGGAGCACTAATATATTGTTGGTGTTCCTTTCTTTTTGTCTTGATGTATATTTTAGAAGAAATACTTCTGATGGACTATCAATATAAAAAGAAAACATAACGCTGATTATGGAGTATATATAAGAAAATTATACAGAGAATATGATTGTCATGGAAACATTTTAATAAAGAGTCTATCTATTAGAGAAAAAAATGTTCGTCAACTCAAAAAATCTAAAATGTACCTGAGAAACTCTCATTTATCATTAAAGAATTTGCTGAAAAATCTCCAAAACAATTCCGTAAATATATGAATTAACAAATACCTAATGAAAAAATAACTTTCATTAGGTGTTTTTCATCTAGAAATAACATAGCTTTTCCTTTTTTGGACACCCTAAACTAGAAAAAATGACATGGGGTGATGATCATGAAAATAGAAAGGTCGTCCGAGTGGGAAGAGGGCTTTATCGATCGATTAAATCATCTTGAAAAATGGGATAGCTGGACATTGTACAAGATGAACTATGATATTGTGAAAATGAAACTAATTCCTGATTTTACAGGATTGCAGGCTACAAAGTACTTACCTAATTTACAACCTTTGAAACACCAGTTAGAAGCAGCTGAAACAGTTATTGAACGTATGAATGGGAAAGCTATTTTAGCTGATGAGGTGGGGCTAGGTAAAACAATAGAAGCGGGCTTAATCTTAAAGGAATACCTTATTCGAGGTCTTGTGAAAAGAGCATTAATTTTAGCACCTGCTTCTTTAATTAATCAGTGGATTGAAGAGTTAAATATAAAATTTCATATTCCTGCCGTCGCATATAAAAAAAATTGCCCGATAGAGCGCTATGATGTCCTTATTATGAGTATGGATACGGCAAAAAAGAGTCCACATAGAGAGCGCATTTATGAGCAGGATTATGACATGATAATTATTGATGAGGCACATAAATTAAAAAATAATAAAACACAAATTTACGAGTTTGTACAAGGCTTAAAGAAAAAATTCTGCTTATTATTAACTGCCACACCTATTCAAAATGATATCTTTGAATTGTATTATTTAATCTCCTTATTAAAGCCTGGGCATCTTGGTAACTATGATGCCTTCCAATCGGCTTTCTCTGCTAGCAAGCATGATTTAGAACATGATGATTATTTAAAAGAGTTGGTTAATCAGGTAATGGTAAGAAATCGTAGGGAAGATACGGGGATTGATTGGACAAATCGTCGTGTTCAAATTGTACCGATTACATTTACGGACGAAGAAAGAGAAGTTTACGAAATGCTTGGCAACCTTCAAAACACAGGGTCATTTTCATTAATTACGTTGCAAAAAGAAATGTGTAGTAGCAAGGAAGCTACGGCATTAACATTAACGAATATGCTAGATGATCATGTACAACCACAAGAAATAGAAGCAATTATTACTAAATTAATGACCTTGGAAGTGAATTCAAAGGCGGAAAAGTCTTTGGAAATTGTTAAACAAGCAAATGACAAGGTTATTATTTTTACAGAATATCGTGCTACGCAAATTTATTTGCAATGGTACTTACATTCTAATGGCATATCAAGTGTGCTATTTAATGGTAAGTTTAATAAAAGTAAACGAGATTATATGAAGCACCTATTTAAAGAAAGAGCACAGGTGCTCATCGCTACCGAGGCAGGTGGAGAGGGGATAAATCTTCAATTTTGTCATCATGTAATCAACTATGATCTACCTTGGAATCCAATGAAGCTAGAGCAACGTATTGGTCGTGTCCATCGTTTGGGACAGGAGCATGATGTCCATATTTATAATCTTGCCATTGAACATACAATTGAAGAGAAAATCTTGGAATTGCTTCATACAAAAATTGATGTGTTCGAGAAGGTGGTTGGCGATTTAGATGCCATTTTAACAAACTTTAAAGAATCTGTATAAGGTAGGGAGGTGCAGCTATGTATCCACAGCAAGTTCACCACTATTTAAAGGAATTTTTTATGGAGAATGACTGTGCAATTTTAGGAGAAGAGAATCATTATCTAACCGTTCAATTAACGATAGACATAGATAAAAGAATTATGAATAGGCCATTTTATTGGCAATATGTTGAAGCAACGAATAGCGAACCAAATCCAGCGCAAGTAACCTTTATTACAAATCAAACAGCAATGGCTGGTAATTTATTTGGGGAAGCTATTCATTACGGCTCTCCACGTTTAAATCAGATATTTTTAGCTACAAGGGAACTAGGATCTTATGTTCAGTTGTTTGAAAAAGTGGATCGTGATATGGGGCAGGTTATTTTAACACCCTGGTTAGGTGTTAACTTTAAAGTTTCGTATTGCTGTGATCGTACAAAAGAAATGCTTTACTCATTTGGCATTAATTTATTGACGGGCGTCATCAAGGAGGGTTTTCATGAAAGGATTTGTTCTTCGGACTTTAACATAGAACCTGAAGAAAATGTATTTCATGTGCAATATATTATTAAGCCTGCCAGAGCACTGGAAAGATTGAAAGCTACAATTGAGTCAATTATTGAGCAGGATGACCATTCCTGGGCAACGGAAGCACAAAAACGATGGCAACGTGATCAACGTGTATTGGATTATTTTTATGAGGATATAGAAGATAAACCAGAGTGTTATGAAATTGAAAGAAAAGCATTAGAGGAGCAATATGAAGCAAAAATTAAAATAGAAGTCATTAATGGGGGATTATTTTATCTCTTTTAAATGAGGAGCTGTCTTACAAAAGGACAGCTCTTTTTCTGCTTTAATGATCTTCAACCATGCTTTGAAGCTGAGCCAATTTATTATCCCAAAATAAATGAAAGTATTGGAGCCAATCTTCAATCTCCTTTAAACGCTCCCTATGCAACGTATAGATTTTTTCACGACCTTTTTTTTGAGCAGAGATTAGCTCCGCCTGTTCCAATATTTTTAAATGCTTTACAACAGCCGTTCGACTAATCGTAAAATGCTCAGTAATATTGGAAATAGGTCTGTCGCTTGCTGCAAGGAGCTGTAAAACGCTTCTTCTTGTGGGATCAGCTATTGCTTGAAAAATATCATACTTTATGGCTGCTTCAGTCATTAGAATTCAGCAGCCTCTTTTAATTTATGATTAATAATCATTGTCCATCCGTTATCCATATTAGTACGTACGGCTTCAGTAGCAGTGTTTGCTTTAGGAATAATATGTGAAGCTTCCTTCCAGCCACCATGTGTTAAAGTAAATTCAGTATGCTCGCCTACTTCTTTTAACTCAAAAGTTACGAACCAGCCATCTTGATCCCAAGCAAATCGTAGAAAGTGTGGTGCATCTACACGTTCTACTTTACAGGGTGATGGGCCGAACGGTGATTGAATAGTGAATTCGTATCCTTCGATAGGTTGAAAATCATTTGGCATAAACCAAGCAGCTATTTTGTCAGCTGTTGCGACAGTCTCCCAAACTTTTTCGATAGGGGCATTTAATGTAATTGTTTTGACAATATCCTGTAATTTTTCAGTCATGTTCTATTACTCCTTTTTCAACGTTATTAAGTCCACTAGCAGAGGAATCTGTATAAAATATAACCATAGGGTGTTATGAATATATAACACCCTACGGTTATATGTCAACGGAAAAATTTTGTATCTTTCTGTTGGACTTGGCGTATGTTACAATTACTTTTATAATTTTCTGACAGAAAGGGTGGGCGTAATATGGTCAATATATCTGTATTCTTAGTTATGTGCATTTTACTTATTATTTTACCTGGCCCTGATACAGCGATTGCAACAAAAAACACACTGACTGTAAGTAGAAAGGGCGGTTTACAAACAATCATAGGTTCTTGTTGCGGTTTATTAATTCATACTTGTGCGGCTGTTATTGGACTTTCGGCGATTATTGTAAAATCCGCCTATATATTTGCTGTTTTAAAATATGTTGGTGCGGTTTATTTATGTTATTTAGGAATCAAAACCTTGTGGACACTTCGAACAATTCGAACACAATCTCCAGTTGTAGACGATGTAGGAAGTATAGAACACAAATATTCCCACCAATCTTGCTTTAAACAAGGGTTTCTCACAAATGTGACAAATCCAAAGGTCGCCGTATTTTTCCTAACATTTCTCCCTCAATTTGTAGATGGAAATAGTGGAACATTTTTTCCTTTTTTAATAATGGGTCTAATTTACACAGCATTAACAATGCTATGGTTTATCTTCTACGTGTACCTTTTAGATCGAATTAGTGCATTTATGAAAAAGCCATCAACTAAGGCAGTAATTGAAGGATTAACAGGTGCAATATTAATTGCATTTGGCATTAAATTAGCATTAGAAAAAGCTCACTAAAAAATACACCACCTTATTAGAGTTATTTTTTACTATAAAGGTGGTGTATTTTTTGTTGGCACTTAATAAGATAAGGTCATTTCTCTTTGAAAAATTTTTATTTAAGTTGGCTTATATTTGTCAAGGTTTTTAAGTCTTTTTTGTAAAAAATTTTTCTTTTCTGCACGCTTTTTATAGAGAGAAAAAGATTTTATAACAAATAAAACTACTAGTATGCTGACAATCAATGAAATAAATGAAAATAACATCGTAAAATCCTCTATCCAATTAGTTACAAAGAAAGTTCGTTAGTAACAAAAATCTTATTCGTAATAACAAACGTTAATAATATATTTAAAGCAATTAATTTTGGTATGCCTTGTTGCTGAATAATAATGTGAGAAAACTTTAAATTAGCTATACGGTTAGCTAATGTATACTCCTCGGCTCCTGTTACTTGTCTACCATCAAGTGTACACCCTAAAACAAAATGCCCAGCATAAGAATTCTTGAGCACATAGGGATGCATGGATTGATAATGAACTTCCATGATCGTATCTGCTTCAATCATATAATGATGAGTTACTAGGAATTTTTTTAATGCGCCTTTTAGGTCAATGGCAATGGCAGTATCAGCTAGAATTGTCCGGAAATAAACAGGCACGATGTTGGCATGTTTAATATAAGGTTTCACTTCAATGCAAATTTCACCAGAATGTTGTACAAATAGCTGAACAATTGCTTGATGAATTCCATCTGTTAAAGTGACCATGGTATTTCCGAAATGAGCACTTTTAAAGAAAATACTGTCATCAGCAATATAGCCAACAGCAATATGACGATTCTCAATATGTAGCGATTTAGCTTTCACTCCTAAAACTTCCTCACAGTTCTTTAATTCATAAACATGTTGCTGAAATGTAAGACCTAAATAATGCCTATTAACTATTCGATTTTCAAGCAATTGCTTCAACATCTGTTACATCTCCAATCTTTGATAAATTATGACAATATTTATAATTGATTGTAGGTCATATAACTCTCAAAAAACTCTCCAAAAGTCGAAAAGATACGTATAATGGCAGGGGTGAAAATATCTAAATTTTATAGTTCAACACATTGCAAAGGATTAAAAAGAAAGGATGGAGAATTTATTGCTAAAGGGTAGTACTTGTAGATGCTTTTATAACAAATACGAATAAATGGAGAAGATAGTGATGGAATTAAGAGATTTAAAAGCCTTTATGGCTGTTGTTGAGCATAGGAGTTTTACAAAGGCTGCACATGATTCATTTGTATCTCAGCCTTCATTAAGCAAAAGTATCAAAAAATTAGAAGCATCATTACAAGTTGAATTGTTGAACAGATCAACGCGTAATGTAGAACTTACTGACGCAGGTAGTATTGTTTATCATCAAGGACAAAAAATAATGCATGCTGTCCAAGAACTACATATTTTGCTAGACGATTTATTAAATATTAAGACAGGTGCTATCAAATTAGGAATTCCACCTTTAATTGGAACATTATTTTTCCCAGAAATCGCTAGGGAATTTCATCAGCTATATCCTGAAGTGCATTTAGCGCTTATCGAACGTGGTGCAAAAATGGTAGAAATGCTAGTTGAAAATGGTGATGTTGATATGGGCATCGTTGTATTACCAGTAGATGAAAGGAAGTTTGCTGTTCAATCCTTTATAGAAGACCAGTTTTATGTCTTTATGAATGAATCTCACCCCTATGCACACCAGAAATCCATAGCTTTACAAGATTTAAAAAATGAAACGTTCATTATCTTTGCAGAGGAGTTCACGCTTCACGACTATATAATTAAATCCTGTGAAAGTGTTGGCTTTACACCTACAATCGGCTATAAAAGTTCACAGTGGGACTTGATTGTAGAGTTAGTATCCTCCAATCTAGGGGTTACATTGTTACCCCATTCCATTGCAGCTAAGCAAACAAATACCAATGTGAAAATAATTCCATTAGATGATTTTGAAATGCCGTGGCGTTTAGGGATTATTACGAAGAAAAATACCTATCAATCTTATGCATTAAAACAGTTACTTGAAATGATAGGTAGGAATGGGGAAAAAAGATTTATTCCATATAAGAATAAGTAGTATTCTAATTAATTCCTTTACTTGTAAAATAGCAATGATGTAGAATTTTCCTTAATAAACGAGCAATTCAGGGAGGTTTCGAGATGGGGAATGGCAAGGTATGGAGTTCGTTTGAAGAGGCGATTGCGGATATTAAGGATGGAGATACATTAGCTGTAGGTGGCTTCGGGCTATGTGGTATACCCGAAAAATCAATCGCAGCATTAGTGCAACAGGGAACAAAGGATTTAACCGTTGTCAGTAACAACTGTGGTGTAGATGACTGGGGATTGGGTCTACTATTAGCAAACAAGCAAATAAAAAAAATGGTTGCTTCTTATGTAGGAGAAAATAAGATTTTTGAACAACAATTTTTAAGTGGTGAGCTAGAAGTAGAGTTGACACCGCAAGGAACTCTTGCAGAACGTTTGCGTGCAGGTGGAGCGGGAATTCCTGGTTTTTACACAGCTACAGGGGTTGGCACACCAATTGCTGAAGGAAAAGAAGTGAAGGTTTTTGATGGCAAAGAATATATATTGGAAGAAGGTATCGTTGCTGACTTTGCGCTGGTCAAAGCATGGAAAGCCGATAAGCTAGGAAATTTAGTTTACAGAAAAACATCACGCAATTTTAATCCATTAGCTGCTATGTCTGGGAAAATTACAATAGCTGAAGTGGAGGAAATTGTAGAAGTAGGCGAGCTAGATCCTGATCATATTCATACACCAGGGGTTTTTGTACAACGTGTATTATTAGGTGAAAATTACGAGAAGCGTATTGAGCGTTTAACGGTGAAGAAGGGGGAAGCATGATGGATACAAGACAAAAAATTGTTAACCGAGCAGTAAAAGAAATAGCCAACGGTATGAATGTCAATTTAGGCATAGGTATTCCAACACTTGTGGCGAATGCGATCCCAACCGATTATGACGTACTCTTACAATCCGAAAACGGACTTCTCGGTATTGGTCCTTATCCAGTAGAAGATGCAGTAGATCCTGATTTAATCAATGCAGGTAAAGAAACAGTTACGGCAGTTCCAGGGGCATCCTTCTTTGACAGTGCAGAATCATTTGCAATGATTCGAGGTGGACATATTGACCTTGCCATCTTAGGAGGTATGGAGGTATCTGAAACAGGAGACCTTGCTAACTGGATGATTCCGGGGAAAATGGTGAAGGGCATGGGTGGCGCAATGGACCTTGTCGTTGGTGCAAAGAGAGTGATTGTCGTCATGGAGCATGTGAATAAAAATGGTGAATCTAAAATAAAAAAACAATGTGAACTGCCACTAACGGGTAAAGGTGTCGTACATCGATTAATTACAGATTTGGCTGTATTTGATTTTACGAAAGAGGGCATGCAACTGATAGAATTAGCAGATGGTGTTTCTTTAGAGGAAGTAAAAGAGAAAACAGATGCTTCTTTTAGCGTTGCTCTTATCCAATAACTTCAGACTTAGGACTGTTTCCAGCGTTATGGTCTCATTTTACAATAGTCTAAAAGGGGATTTCATAACAATGGAACAGCAATGGACAAATGAATTAGCAGTCGCACAGGTGCGTGTGGCAAGACCAACCGATCAGCTAAAGGAAGTAGAACGATTTTACTGTGAAGGTGTCGGATTAAAGAAAATTGGTTCGTTTACAGAACATCGTGGCTATAATGGTTTAATGATTGGTCTTCCAGATGCAGGTTATCACTTAGAATTTACTGAGCATAGTGACGGTAGCCCTTGTCCAGCACCAAGTAAGGACAATCTTCTCGTACTTTATATCCCAAACAGAGATACCATTCGTCATATTGCCGAACGTCTTGCGCTCATGGGATATCCCGAAGTTGAGCCTGAAAATCCATATTGGGCTGAGAAAGGGGTAACCATTGAAGACCCTGATGGCTGGCGTCTAGTATTCATGAATACGGAAGGCATTTAAATAGAAAATTTTAAGCACGAGCACGTATGTAGTCTCGTGTTTTTTTGTAACCTAAAATACCCCTTGTAGTATATAATCTGTTTAGGGGGTTACTAAATGCAACGAATAACGACATTAAACAAATGGTGCGAGGTTTTAGAGCAATCGAAGTTCAAACCTTGTCTTGTGTTAAAAATTAGCATGACATGTATAAGTAGTATTTCAGCATTAAAGGAATATAAAGAATTACAAACGGAATTGCCTAAATATCTTGTCATTGTACAAATGGATCGGGTAATTTCAAATGCTATTGCCTGTGATCTTCAAGTGAAGCACGAATCTCCTCAACTAATAATCCTGCAGGGTGGGAAAGGAATTTGGCAAGCAACTCACTACAAAATAAAGCACTCTCTTTTGGAAAACGCTATAGAACAATATGTAAAAAAAGATACTCCACAATAGGCTGTGGGGTATCTTTATGTGATTAATCTTCTAAAGCCTCATCTTCATGATAATTTGTAGCGCTAGACTCTATATCGACCTGTAGATAATTGGCCCAGTCTATTTTGTGAAAATCCTCTTCACTAAAATAAATATTCAAAACCTCAGTCATTGTTTTGTCCCCATCAGGTTCAGTGAGAGGAGCAAACCAAGTAATAGCAGGTGTCTTCACATTTTCTAATTTGGACAAATCAGCAAAAATTTTAGTAGAATCCTTTAGCATTTGGCTTTTCGATCCTTCTGTTACATCTGTATCTTGAATGGAAATTGTGACAACACCGTCTTTTGATTCATCCACAGAGAATTCGTTTTTCACAATCGCGCCTACAATATCTTCAACATTCGTATTTTGATCGACTGCCACTTCCTTTGGTTCAGCGCTCTTTCCACAAGCTACTAACAGTAGTGGAGTAAAAACCAATAGATAAATTATTTTCTTCAATGTCATAACCTCCCTTGTTACTCCATCTATGCGCAAAATGGGAGGGAATTATACAAAATACAAGAAGGTTGTCCTTACTTTTTATGAATGGTTAGGAAGTGATTGAATAAGGAGAAGAGGAAAGAGTAGGTTGAATATAAAAAAGCACCTGAACCTAAATAGCTAAGGTACTGTATCAATCATGTATAAAAAGCCGAATTCTGAAGGTGTCAGATGAAAACAGATTTTGAATTTCTTTAAACAATTTGGAGTTGATCCTACAAAAGAAGCCGAAGTTTGGAGAGCAATCCCCAATAAGGATGGATATGATACTTATAGTGCAAATTATCATTTTATAGGTTTTATAGAGGGTAAGGATGATATAGATTGGATTCATATAGGAGAAGCATCTTTTGGACTTGCCAATCATGATGGAGATTTACCAAGTCCCATGATTCCAAGGACTTTCTCAAAACCAATAGTAGAATTAGCTGTAAGGATAACAATGCCTAATTTGGAGATTTAATGTGGAAAAATTTTGTTTATAAATTAAACCATGAAAGCCCAGGTACTCAATTAAGTTTGAGCCTGGGCTTTTTGCGTTTATTATTTTTGAATCTTTACATCATTAAAACGATAGGATTCCCAACCTGCATTTAATACAACGTTAATTTTATCTGTAGATACTGGTTTGAAAAATATCACTGAACTCTCTGTTACTCCAGGTTCAATGTAACTCGCTGCTTTTGCTACGTCCTTATCATAGTATCTGGCAAAGTTAAAATCAAAGTCATATTCATATTGTTTTCCGTTAGCGATAATCTTAGAGAGACTATCCCCGGTCATAGCTTCTTTTTTTGAGTTATTTATATATGTTACAAAAACTTTAAGTGAATCTGCATCTTGGGTAATTTTATCAACTTTAACTGTAATATTACCAATTGTTTGTGTTAATCCATTCTGAGTGTTAGTTGTTCCAGTGACATTAGATGTAACAGCATACGTTTTAGTTTTGTTATCGTAAGTCACTTTTCCCCCAAAAAGGTCTGTAACAGCATTTAAAGGTACATATGCTTGATTATTAATTACCTGCACATCGATAGATTGTTTTTTGCCATCAAAAGTAAAATTGTATTTAGTTGCAGCGTAAGCACCCATACTAAAAGTTAAAAGTAAAATTAATACACTAAATAATACTGTTGTTTTTTTCAAATTAAATTCCCCCTTTTTTAACTATAATAGGAAATTTAATGAGATTTGTACATAATAAAAAACAGACAACCAATATTAGTTATCTGTAACCTAAAACTTGCGTCCATCCTCTAAAACGAAATGAGCCTCATATTTTGCATCTAAAGCGTTTGCAATCTCCTCTAATTCATTTTCACTAAAATTAGCAACTTATAAAACATTTGAATCAGTAGCAGACATGGACACAGCAGTTGAGGAACACATTGCGGCTCATTACTATGATTTAACAGAATCAGAACGTGCCATCGTTTTCAAACTTGCTTCTCATAGCTTAGAACATCCAGGAGCTTGTCATTTGAAAGCTGCCACAATTGCAGCAGCATTGGAGATCAGCACAAAGACAGTTTATCGGGCTATTTCAAAACTGGAATCGTTAGGGATCGTTAAGAAAGAAACCACTGTAAAAAGCAAAAGTGGACAAGGAGCAAGCATCTACATTATTTTGCCTTACAATGTCCCACCGTCAATGTGCGAGCGTGGAAATGCTGAAAAGCCTTGTGAGAGTAAGGTTGAAGCGCAACAATCTGAAAACCAATCATCTAAATCTTTTAAGTTCTAAACAAGCAAATAATATTATGAGTCTTGGCAAATGAATTACCTTTGCAAGCTGAAAAGAAAAAGGCATACATGGAGTACCAAGTAATGCTATACGATTTCATGCACTCGATGCCTTTACAAGATGAATTGAAAGATCAACTTCACAAATGTATCTTGGCTACAAAAATGAACGATATACGTGATTTTGTGAATGGTACATTAACTATCACTATATCACTAGTACATTAAGAGCTGTATTTGTAAGGGCGTTTAACAAGGCTGTAGAACGTTCTAGTATGAAGGTGACTAATTCATCATCTATAGAAGAAACAGCAGATAGAGAGCGTCCAGTACTTTTTATAATTGGCTGAATAAGCGTGATAGTCGAACAGAAATATGTAGTAGACCAAACTTAGAAAACTGGCTGGAATGATGAAAGGGGAAATAAAATATGACTCATTTTGAATATATGGAACTGCAGGGGCAATTAACAATTTTTGATTTGGAAGATCAATATGAGGAAATGAAATTTAAGAAGGAATCCAAAATGTTAATAAGCCTGTTGATAAAAAAATGTATATTGAGCCTCGCATGAGAGTGTATATTGTGCGGAGATAAACAAGCGTTTAATTTTAATTACCAATAATTATAATGAGGTTTAACCCCAATTTAACCCCATTGGCTATTTTGGGATGAAAAAAGCACCTTAACCAATTTGGCTAAGATGCTGTAGAAACCTTGATATAACACTATTTAAGTAAAAGCCGCGTATGCCGTAGTTATTATAGAAAGTTTTAAACCACCACTCCTCAAAGTGGGTGTTCGCAGAAGTTTTCCTGCTTATCCTCATGCACCGTAGTGTGAGGCCCGTCATTCCAACTCCAATAATAAAACTCCCTTTTACAGCTTAAAGGTTAAAACTTAATATTATACGAACAATGCAGCCTTTATGGATATAATAAAGCATGATTGATAAACATGCAAGTAAGATGATAATGGCAAATTAGTCAATGGGCAAGTGTTCCAAATAGCGTTATAAACATCTTGTACTACCTTCAAAAAGGTGCTGATGTTTCATATTTTTTTCACAAATGCGAACGGAAAATACGAACAACCTTTGCTAAATAAGGTCGACTATGTAAAGATAGGAGCATAAAGAGGATTTTCCTAGTAAAAATATAAAAGGAGGAAGCAAAAATGGCAGCTTATCCAAATTGTCCAAAATGTCATTCAGAATATACATATGAGGATGGAGCAAATTATGTATGTCCAGAATGTGCGCATGAATGGAGTATGGACGCAACTGAACAGGAATCAGATGCACTTATTGTAAAAGATGCAAATGGTAATCTGTTAGCTGACGGCGATTCAGTTACTGTTATTAAGGATTTAAAGGTGAAGGGCAGTTCTTCCACTTTAAAAATTGGGACAAAGGTAAAAAGTATTCGTCTAGTGGAAGGCGATCATAATATCGACTGTAAAATTGATGGCTTTGGTGCCATGAAATTAAAATCAGAATTTGTGAAAAAGGCCTAACAAACAAAATGCACCTCAACTTTGGTAAAAAAGTTCAAAGGTGCTTTTTTGTTTATTGAAAAACCCTACGTAATAGAATGGCAAAAGCTGCGCCAATTAAAGCGAAAATGGTATGTAAAAGTGCGATGTAGCCAGCTCCAATCACAAGCGCCCCTATTTCAGTTAAAGAAAAGATTGTAATATAGAGCTCATTATTAAGATTATTAATGATAGCCCAAACGAATACAGGCAAAGAGCTTATGATAAAAACAATCCAGATATTTTTATAGAAAAGGTAAGAAAGACAGCCGAAAAGAGCATATGAGATGACAAAGCCCTTTTGATTGCCAAGTAAGGACGAGTTAATGGCAAACATAAAGGATAATACAATAAATATGATATGAAAAAAGGATACTGTTCTTTTCATGGGTAAGTATGCGTTCTGAGTTGATGAATTGGCTACAAGCTGCTGACATTGCTGACAAGTTGTTAGATGCTGTTCGACAAATTCTATTGTTGATGCTTGAAGCAGTTGTTTTTTATAAAGAGGTATTAAATCTTCTATAATTGAGCATTCCTGTGACAATACTTTCCCTCCATTCAATCTCTCCTCATTATACGACTTTTTGCGGAAAATAAAAAAAGCCTTCCGTGAATTTTTCAATCGGAAAACTTGTACATGCACCCTATTAGTTTGATGTTAATACTTCATTTGTTAATGCTTGAATATCGATATGTGTTTTTTCCTTTACTGCATCCTTTAAAATTTCTGTGCGGAAATAGTGGACGGTCGCTTCAAGTGGAATCGCCAACAGTTTTGAAAGGGCTGATTGATACATATAGACAAATTCTTTGTCAGTATTACCACGCTTTAATTCTGCGAAAGCCTCATAAAACTGGTCGAGTTTATCCGCAAATTCAAGTAGCCGACCCTCTAAAGTCTGATCCTTTCCTTCTTTCATCCGTTCAAAGAAAATAGCCTGAAATTCTTGAGGGATTTCATTGATAATGAATTTTTCCATCATCTTTTCTTCCACATGTGCGAGCATTTGCTTTAACTCTGGGCTAGCATGTTTTACTGGTGTCTTAATGTCACCAATAAACACTTCCGCAAAGTCATGATTGATTGTCTTTTCATATAAAGATTTCCAATCAACTGTTGCACCGTGCATTTCTTCTAACGTTGCGAAAAACATCGCATATTGGGACACTTTCCAAGAATGGGCTGCCACGTTGTGCTCTTCAAATTTGAAGCGACCAGGGCAACGAATAATACGCTCTAAATCATTAAGACTTGTGAAAAATTGATGAATTCCTATAAAAATCACTCCTTTTTGTTCTATAAGTGCATGTTACTATAAACAATACCCTCTTTATACGTTTTTCAAACAATTTAACAATGATTCAGGCTGTGTTTACAAAGGATTCACAATTGCTGATAAAGTAAATTCAGCTGAATGCTATAATGAAGGGGACTGATGAAAAGGGGAGTACACAGTATGTTTTCCATTTATACACTTCTTCTTTATATACATATTTTAAGTGCTATTCTTTCGATTGGGCCTTTGTTCGTTGTGCTAACCATTGTAAAAAAAATGCGCATAGCTTCCATGGATGACATGCCACCATATATAGAAGCCTTTAAGGGGGCCATTACGCTCGTCAAACATTCAGGGCATGTACTAGTAGCCTCTGGTATTTTGTTAATGTGGCATGCGGGCTATCATTGGAATACCTCGTGGATTGTATTAACCTTCCTCGTGATGTTTGCATCGATCGTATTTCTAGCAAGGGCGTTTAAACCGACGTTGCGTACTTTTAACACACCAGCATTTAATCATCTACAATTTGTTTCACTGTTGCATCGTAAAACCTGGATGTATATAGTATTATTGCTTATTATGCTATGGCTGATGGTAGCAAAGCCCGTTCTTTGGTAAAAAAGAAAATGTCATCTGCAGAAAAAGACCTTTTCACAAGGCGAGAGGTTGATTTGCGTTCCGCCAGCGTCCTTTCCAGGGGGCGTCCGATGAGCCGCTTCACTCACTTACGTTCGCTCCAAGGTCTCATCTGCGACGCTAAATCCCCTAGGAGTGACGCTGGTTCCTCTCCAATCAACCATTCTACAGAAGTGTTTTTTCCTAAGCAGCAGTAGCGATCCAATAGCCCATTATTTGAATAATGGCTTTTATTTTCAATGAGGAGAAGAGATGAATGACGACACTCCTCACTAAAATGAGTAGTTAACACCTTCACTTTATTTGAAAAACTTTGTTAAAAGCTTTTCATAAAGATTCTATTAATTGGTTTGTTTTTCAACACTATAAAAAAATCGCACCCCTTAAGGAGTGCGATTTTTTAGCTTACTAAGCGTTTAAAATAACTTTTTCGAATTAATACATAGCTAATGAGGAAAAGCACAAAGAAACAACAAGAGCTAGCTATGGAAACTTGTAAAAATGCTGTAGAAACCATTGTTTGTATAGCAAAAAGTGTAATTAGCAAGAGTGTAATAGCTATGGTGAATGGTACAAAAATAAGAATCGCCAATTCTTTAGTGATAATGGTAGCTAATTCATTTCTAGAAAGTCCTAACTTACGTATACCAATATACTTTTCCTTCTCTTGTTGTAATGTTGTTTGTAAATAGAAGTACAATATACTCATGGCTGCACTTAAGAAAATTAGACTTAACATGGAGCCGATAAAGAACATGACGCTTTTAACAAACATCTCTGTGTTATATAAATCAATTTTGGATGTTACATAACGTTCTCCAGGTAAAGAGGGTAAGTCACTGGTAATAATTTTTGCCAAATCAGTGTGGGCTGTCCAATCTTCCAGTTCATAGATATACGTTTTATAAATAGGGTAGTCAATGGTTTTGTAAATGTCATCAGGTACAATGAAATAACTTTGTTGGAAGCCGGTAGATAGTAGATTTTGCTCATGGGTGCTGGCTAGTTTGAAAGATTTTATATACAGATCGCTGGTATTGTTTGTTGTAGGCGCTACATCTCGACTGCCAGCGACGGCAATAAATTCATCTTTACTTAGTTTGTTGTCCTGATGCTGGATCAGGTTATAATCCGATAACGCCATATAGCCAATGCGTTGATCTTCGTTTGATTTAAATTCAATAAAATACCTCTGAGCTTGAACAGTTGATAAAGTATCTTCAAGATAATCAAGATCAGCCTTTACCATGTTGTCATCAGCTCTTGGATCAGCAATATATTGAAAGCTATATGGATAATTTTCTTCACTAGCCTTTTTTACATTGTAATAAGAGCTAAATAAAATACTTGTACATAGAAAGACACCGCTTAATAGGATAGTAATTAGAAACAGCATATTTGCATGTGATTTCATTTTTGCATTTAAATTGGACGCCAAAAGCATATTTGTTTTTTGAAGATAGGCAGGAGACTTTTCATATATTTTTAAAAACAAACGAAATCCTTGTGTAATAACTAAATAAATCGTACTAAGAATGCTAATAAAAAATAACAGATAATAAAGGACACTTAAAGTGTCTACAATGGAATGCTCGATTTTTAGCAAGTAAGCTAAAGTGGCAGACATCAAAATACTTAGTATTAATAACCCATAATGAGGCTTAATAGATTTCTCGATAACTGTATCGCTTTTTAAAAGTTGGATAGACGCTTCTTTATTAATGAACCTCGTAACAACTATCGATATTACAACAAATAAAATCAGAAATAATCCTATGGTTATGCTGATTGCTTGAAGAGGGATGTACATACCAAATGTTTCTGCCTTTAAAATGACTTTTGCACCCATTAAGAAAAGAGGTGTAATAACAAGGCCGAGAACGATAGCCGCCAGAATAGCTAAAAAGCCAATCAACAGATTTTCACGGAAGACCAGCTTACGAATCTGCTTCATGGAAGCCCCAGTAATCATAAATATTCCTAAGGTCTTGGTCTTCTTACGTAAAAATGCTGTGATTGAATAGGTAATGTAAATAAAAGAGAATAAATAAACGAGCATACTAGCTAGCATTAAAGAAATTCCAAGTGTAGAGTTTGGATCTAGGCTTTTCAGATTTGGATGAAAGACGATAACAGAAAATAGAAAGAAAATAATAATAGAAAACATACTACTCAAGAAGTAAGAAACATACGTCCATTTGTCACGTAAAATATTTTGAATCACAATATGATTAAAGCTCATGCTGTCCACCACCTAGAAAAGCAAGCGTGTCCATAATTTCCTGATAAAAATGCTTACGGTTGTTGCCTCGATGTATTTCGTTATATAATTTCCCATCTTTAATAAAAATAATGCGATTGGCAAAGCTTGCTACATAAGGATCATGTGTCACCATGAGAATAGCCGTATCAAGCTCTTGATTAATTGAGGAAAATAAGTTCATGACATCATTGACAGCCTTTGAATCCAAGTTTCCAGTAGGCTCGTCTGCTAACAATAAACTTGGCCCATGTATAACGGCACGAGCGATGGCTACTCGTTGTTTTTGTCCACCTGAAATTTCATAAATACGTTTCGACAATAGTTCCTCGATACCAAGAAATTGAGCGACATCCTTTAAACGTTGAAGCATTTTTGAAGCAGGTATGCTATCTAATGTTAATGGCAATAAAATATTTTCTTTCACTGTTAATGTATGCACAAGATTAAAATCCTGAAATACAAAACCTAGTTCAGAGCGTCTAAATTTGGCGAGCTCCTCATCATTTAATGCGTAAGGATTATGATTGTTTATGAAGATATCGCCAGCGGTAGGACGATCAATAGTGGATACACTATTTAAAAATGTTGTTTTCCCACTACCTGAAGGTCCCATGACAGCTACAAATTCCTGTTGTTGTAGCTGAAAATCGATACCGTTTAACGCTTTATAGGTGATCTCACCGATGTATTCCTTGTGCAAATTGTTTACTTGTAGTATTGTGTTACCCAAATTAAAACAACTCCTTTATGCTCATTAGATAACTTTAGTATAGAAAAGGAGCGGCACATAACCTATTTCTCTTGATGACGTGAAGATGACAACTTTGTCATCTTCATTTTTTAAGACTATTTGAAAAATTAATGGAAAAAGTAGTGACATGCTCAGAAGATTGTAAAGTGAAGGGGTGCTCTAGTGTAGTTAAAATCTTTTTCACTAAATATAAGCCTATACCTGTTGCTTCACCACTCGTTCGCCCCTTCATACCTGTATAAAATAAATCAAAGACTCGTGCTATTTCACTAGTAGGGATCGTCTCACCATTATTTTTTATGTGCAAAGCCGTGTTGTCATAATGGATATGAATGGTGCTTGCCATTTCACTATATTTAATGGCGTTATTTAATACTTGATAAAGTACAATTTTTAACCACTTTCGATCTGAATAAATGATTTGGTCTTCAGCAAACGTCAGCTTTGGAAAAACTTCTCTTATGATAAAGAAATCCTTCAAATCATTGATGACTTCTTGCACGAGTCCTTTTAAAATAATAGGTTCAATTTTTAAATCAGCTACTAAATGAGATGTGCGCTCATACGTTAATAACTGATTGAGGGTAAATGTCAATTTATTGCACTCTTTATTGATGGTATACCATTGTTGCAATTCATCAGTGGTCTTGTTGGGTGTAGCTTGAACGATTAATTGAATAACAGATAAAGGTGTCTTCATTTGATGTGCAAAATGTGATAGAACTAGTTGCTTCTCATGTGCTTGTTCTTCCAATCTTTGCTGTTGGGTTAAAAATAAATACTGTATTTGCCTTAGTTTTTCACTATAGTATTGCTCAATAGCTGCACGTGGTTCAAATAAATGAAGATCATCCTGTGTGTTGATATTTTTTTGTAAATGGTGATAAAACTTTCTTCTTCGATAATAACGACCAAGTAGCCACAGAATAAATAGAAAGCTGACAAGAAAAATAAAGTAGGCATAGTGTGAGGATAGGTCATCTAATACATGAATTATCCAAGGTAATAGGAGGAAGCTTATGCTATAGAGAATAATGATACTAAGATGATCTCGAAAGAATAGCTTCATTCACTTTCCTCCACTAATTGATATCCAAGACCACGGATCGTTTTAATCTCAAGTTTAGAGTGTACGGCTTCCAATTTTCTACGTAATCGACCAATATTCACAGACAAAGTATTTTCCTCAACAAAGGTTTCATCATCCCAAATAGCACTTAAAAGCTTTTGACGCGGCACTACATTAGGGTAAGCTTCGAATAATAACTTACTAAGCTGCATTTCTTTTAGCGTTAACAGGCTCTCTTTGGCTTTTGTTTGAAGACGAACTGTATCTGGATTTAATGTAGTATTGGCTATAGTTATGGTTGTTGTCTCGGTTAAAGCATATTCACCATAGGTACGCCGAAGTAGTCCATTTACTTTTGCCATGAGGACATCCAATGAAAAGGGCTTTGTGATAAAATCATCGGCTCCATTTTCAATTCCATATACTTGATCAATATCATTTACTCTGGCAGAGACAATGATGATGGGACATGTTGAGAGTTGACGGATTTTCCGTGACCAAAAATAGCCATCGTAAGTCGGGAGATTGATATCCATAATGACCAGGTGTGGTTGTATAGTATTAAATTCTTCAATAATGTGTGGAAATTGTTGTACAGTAAAGCATTCAAACTGATACTTAGCTAAATGCTCGACAATCAGTGAAGCTATATTTGCATCGTCTTCTATTATGTATATTTTGTACATACCTATCGATCCTTCCTTTATTCTATATGTATACTGTACCCTCATTTCGAAAAATCTATATGTAATTGGAAACTTGAGAAAAGAGTCACTACAAAAATGGCGTTGTAATGACTCCGATTTTTAATCTTTAGGTATATGGAAAGTAACATTTGTACCTTGGTTTATAGTACTTTGAATTTGTAATTGTTGGCCATAAATTCTTTTAAGTCGTAGATTTGTATTTCTTATTCCTATACCAGAGCTTGTCCCTTTGTAATCTTCTTGCAATTCCTCTAATAGAGTGGGGCTAATTCCCACACCATCATCTATTACGCTAATGGATACATAAGTTGTGAAATCTTTAATACGAATACAAACAGTACCGCCTTCTTCTTTCTTTAATATACCGTGTCGAATGGCATTTTCAACTAACGTTTGTAAAGAAATTGGAGGAATTTCAATTTGTATCGTTTCATCAATATCCCATTCAATCTGAATTAATTCTCCAAATCGCTGCTGTTTAATGTAAAGATACGAACGAACTAAATCGAGCTCATGCTGTAGTGGTACTACTCTTTGAAGATTTCTGACATCGAAGCTGGCATGTAAATATTCACCAAAGTGATGCATTAAATCGATCATTCTATCTGTATCAATAGTACTAAGCGAGGCAATGGTATTAAGTGTATTAAATAAGAAGTGTGGTTGGATTTGAGATTGCAGCCAAGCACTTTCTAAATGTAGACGTTGTTGAATACTATATTTTAAATCAATTAAAGCTCGACTTCTTACTTTTAGCTCTAATGCATTAATAGGTTTTGTTACATAATCATTAGCACCATAGGCAAAGCCTGTATAAACATCTTCAGGGTGCTTTCTTATCGTCAATAATAAGATAGGTAATTCCAGCAATGAGTATTGTTTTCGTATTTTTTGAATTACAGCATAGCCTGAAATATACGGAAGCATTGCATCAACAATTACTAAATCCCATGATTCTTGCTGAATCAGAGCTAGAGCTTTCTCACTGGTTGTAACAGTAGTAATTTCGTATTCAGAGATCGAAAATATACTTTTCATCGTTGCTAAATTCATAGGGTCATCATCAATCATTAAGATCCTGAAATGCTTATCTGACACCATGGATAACTCTTGTTCATTTGTGGATAGCTGAGTTTTAGCTTGTGCATTAAAGGTTGCGTATTCCTTATTTTGTCTACTTTCATCTGCAAGAGGTAATGTAAAATAAACATTCGATCCTTTGTTAGGAATAGATTGTATATTTAACGTACCTCCATGTAATTCAATCAGTTTTTTTGAAATAAGTAGGCCAATACCAATGCCTTCATCATATTCTTGGCCCTGTTCATAGGGCGAATACAAAAGACTTTGTACAAAATTGTCCATGCCTTGTCCAGTATCACGAATGTGGATAATAGCCATATGCTGTTCTTCACGAGCAATAATTTCTATAGAGCCTTCACCTGTATACTTTAGGGCATTATGCAAAATGTTAAATAGGATTTGAATAAGGCGATTTTCGTCGGCTAATACATTTGGGAAACTTGGAGGTACTAAAGATACCATATGTATTTGTTTACCATTTGCAATAAAGCGGAGGATATCGAAAACTCCATAAACAGCACCTTGAAGATTTACACTTTGTGTATGGAGATGTAAATCTCCTTCTTTTAAACGAGTAAAATCCAGTATGTTGTTTAACGTAAAGGACATACTTCTACCTATATCGATAAGGTGTTTAAGATTTTTTTCATCTTCAGTAACAAGTTTGTTATGTGGGTTGTCATAAATGGATTGTCCTAGGGTAATCATCCTATTCATTGGACTCCAAAGTTTTTCTGCATTACTTGTAAGGAATTCATCTTTTAAAGCATCCTCGTGTTGTAGTTTAGTCACTAAGTTTTGAATTTGCTGAGAGTTCTCATGAAAACGTTTGAACCAATAGCTAGAAAAACCAAGCATGATAAATAAATAATCGAATGGATAAACGGGAATATCGAATACGTAAACAGATTTAATGAAACCCCATATAATACCATTTGTGGTGCCGATAGCTGTTAGTGCAATAAAAGCAGAGCTCCTTTTTTGGTTTTCTAAATACTCTCTAAGAGCCAGTACCACTACGTAAAGAAAGGATACTAGATAAAGTACGAAGAAAATATTCTTCGTAGGTATCAGCCATGTCATTGGTAAAACAATCGTGAGTATTGCACTTAAAACATAACAAGCAAAAATCCATTGAAATGTTTTAGTGTTGTGATATTTGACTAAGAGGACTCTCATAAACTGAACAAAGAAAAAGGAGGCTCCTAGAAAAATAATAGAAGAAAGCTTATAGGACCATACATAATTCAGATGCAACCAATCCAGTAGGGAGCGATCAAACGTAATTAATTCATCTGCTAAAGGCAAAAGAAAACCAAATGTGAAAAGTAAAACGATAGATTTTCGATAGATGAACAAATATACAAGTATGCTAAAAAGAGAGAATATGATTAGCATAACTACAATAGTTGAAAGAGATAGCCCTACAATTAATTGATGATGCGTCATCGCTGACGCAGTGCCAAATAAAACCCTTTTATTAATAATAGGACTTGTAGGTGTATCAAAATTAGATACATGAAGTATGAGATTAATTTCAGATTGTGTATTAGTAAAATAAACAGTATAAGGTGCAGCTTGACCTTCATGGTCTTCTGCATTATCTGCTACTTTGCCTGATTTTCCTACTAGCTTTCCATTTATATATAAGGTTGATGCAGTTGAGATAGCAGGTATACGAATGGCATATCGATCATTATCTAAATTGTTTGGTAGCAGAATTTTTAACTGATAAGTGCCATAGGGTTGAGTCGTTCGCTCATTTTTTAACGCAGGAATATTTTGGGTATTATACGTATTGCTATGACTCTCTTTGTTACCCCCCTTATTTTCAGAATTCACAAATTGTCCAGGATAATAGATCCATCCTCCATCCAAGGAAATAACTTCTTCTTCCGATGTAGTCAAATTGTTTATGTGGACCACACCATCTTTGGCACTAGGTTGATGTGTAGAGGGGAGGAAATAGTTTAACCATAATAACCTTAGAAAAGTAAGGACTATAAAAATGGCAATTATAATAAGTAGATGTTGGGTAGAAGCTTTTCTCAACACAGCAATTTTTCCCTCCTAATAATCTCTATCTACCATGCCACGAAATTGGAAAAAAGAAAATATAATGGATAATAAAAGAATGCTTTAAGCCTATATAAATAGAACAATTTGGAGTTAGTAGTACTATCGATTTTTTCCTTTTAAATTGAAGGAGGAAAAAATCATTAGTGTTTAAGTTTTCTTTAAGAGGTTTGACGTATGATGATTGAATAAGTATATCAAAATTTAAACATAGATAAGATTAACGAAAAAACATCTCAATGGGAGAAATGATCTATTGTGGGTAAATTCAAGTTAAAGTTATCGTTTCTTATTATTAGTATGACAACTATTGTTGTCCTCATAACATCTAGTATTAGTATTTGGAGTAGCTATCGTAATTTCAATGAAATTTTGAAGGAACATAAAACAAATATACAAGAAACTTATGTAATGGAAGTCTCGACAATTACGGAAAGCTATTTACAAGATGCTAAGACAGATGACCATTCATTAAAGCTGTATACGCAACAAATGGTTGATACTTTACTTGATGAAAGAATAGTGTCCTTCAATTTGTTTTTTAAAAAAGTCCTAGGCCCAATCATAATAGTTATAGCGACTATAATGGGATTTGCTATTTGGTTTGCTATTAAAATTACACAGCCTCTCAAAGAGCTATCGAAAAGAATTGAAGTAGATGAAGGAGCACAAGGGATTGAGGAAATTGCTGATTGGTATGATGAGGTAAATTTATTGAAAAAGAATATTCAAAATATGATGATCTGTTCGGAAAGTAAAATCAATGACTTAACAGAGCAGTTGAACTTAGATTCATTAACAGGGATTCTTAATCGCAGAAGAATGGATCAAATTTTACACAATTTAATTATTGATAAGGTTCCTCATGCCATTATCTTAATAGATCTAGATGATTTTAAAAGTATAAATGATACATATGGTCATACTGTAGGAGATGAAGTTTTAAAAGCCTTTGCGATTACTATGCAGAGCAGTGTCGGGGAGCAGGGGTTATGCTTTAGATTTGGCGGCGAAGAATTTATGGTCATCTTACCTTCGATGAATATAGAGGATGCAGTCCAATTAGCGGAAAGTCTCCGAATCAAACAAGCTTTACAAGAAACTGTGTGTGGAAGACCTGTGACAATGTCTGCTGGAATTACGGCTTTTACACCAAATGTCCAAAGTCCCAATCAACTGATAGAAATTGCAGATCATGCTTTGTATAAGGCTAAAAAATCTGGAAGAAACTGTTTATGTGTTGTAAGTAATATGAGACAAATGATTGTTAAATAATTAAACTATATAAGCATGCTAGCACTGGACGCTAGCATGTTTTTTCATGTCCTTAGGGGTAAACGCTTGTTTTCATGCTCTTTTTCATGTGCATGTAAGACGTTTTGAAAAAGTTCTGTGGTTTCCTGAGATGGTGACACATTTAATTCTGTTAATAGAAGGCTATTAAAAGAATGGTATATTTTTATAGCTTCTGCGCGATTTCCAATTTCAGTATAATGTTGGATTAATTGTTGCACGATTTTGTCGGAATACGGATTAAACTCTAAAGCAAATAACAATGAACGCTCTCTGTTTTTAAGGTTCTGATTTTTAGAGTAATAAAGTATCAATTCATCAAGTAGTTGACTAAATTGTTTATTCATCAAATTTGCTTTACTAGTAGTCCATGCATAGTCCATTGTTGCCATAAATTCACCATGGTAATTTTGGATGAGTTCCTCAGCTCTTTCAATATTTAATCGTCCTGTTTCAGCTTTGGTATTTAAGATATCCTCCAAATCAAAGGCATCACATTGAAAATCGTTTAGTTTCAAAATATAGCAGCCATTTGCATATTCAATGACATCCGTGTAGCCATAAGATGAAAGTGTTGTACGTAAGTAGGAGACAGTAGTATGCAATTGTACTCTGGCTTTTTTTACATCCGTATCACTCCAAAGTGAATCTAAAATGTTATCACGAGGTACGGGCATATGAAGCTGTAAAAATAGAAAGGCAAACAATTCTTTGCTTTTAATTGTTCTCCAATGAATTACTTTTTCATCAAAAGAAACGACAAACTCTCCAAAGCATCTGATTTGAAGCATAGGCTTTTGATGCGTTCGAGTTTTCTCCGATGATAGATTTTTTTGGAATAGCTTTTGTATTCTGTTAATGGTTATCTCTAAACGAGATTTTGAAACTGGCTTTAATAAATAATCAAGTGATTGTACATCAAATGCCTGAACAGCATAGTCTCGATAGGCAGTTACAAAAATGATACAGATATTTTTATCCCATGTTTTTAACAGTTGTGCTACTTCTAATCCGCTCATACCTGGCATTTCAACGTCTAAAAATGCTACTTGAAAGTCTAAGGTAGGTCCTTCTTTCAATACATCCTTTGCAGTAGTAAAAGTTCGAATGACCTCTATGTTATCAAATTCATTTAAATGTTTTTTCATACTAACCAGAGCTAATGGCTCATCGTCCACGATAATTACCCGAATCACATAAGGAACCT
The DNA here is from genome assembly GCF_002896375.1 of Lysinibacillus sp. YS11. Taxonomy (NCBI): domain Bacteria; kingdom Bacillati; phylum Bacillota; class Bacilli; order Caryophanales; family Bacillaceae; genus Lysinibacillus; species Lysinibacillus sp. YS11. Next base: position 397,137 of record NZ_CP026007.1, read on the forward strand.
CCTTTCGATAAATATGGCTGTATGATCAGATTGAGATATCTATTATGGATCCTTTATATGGGTGAGTAGGAGCTGTTTGTTGTTGAGGTAGTTCTTTCAGTAATTCAATTGCAGTAGTTGTGTTTAAATTAAGAGCATTTTGCATGACACTCATCTGTACTGTTTGTTGGAGTTCCATCAGCTGGGATGACATAAGTGAATTAACTTCCATTTTTATTCCCTCCTTTTCTTTTTTTATCGGCTAAATATAGCAAATATCTAATATAAAAAAGTCCTAAACAGACCTACTAAATTATAGTTTATACGCAATAAATTGATTAAATTACTAAAAAATTAATTGAAATTGTATATTTTTCCGTTTTTATAGTAATAATTCCTAATATCAGGTAGCTAGTCCTGAGTTATTAATTTGCAAACTTATGGTTGCTTACATAATAGAGCTTTTAACTCTAGTGTGCTAGCAACAGATTTGCAACAAATAATAAAATGATGGAGGTATTACTAAACATGAAGAAAAGAGCATTAGCTTTAGCGGTAGTATTGACATTTGGTGTGAGTCTCTATGCTAGTCCTTCCTTTGCTAAGGACAAATCGCCAGGCAATATACTATGGGCACTCCCGCAAATTTATAATTTAACAGTAGGTGAGTTCCAGCAATTAAATGAAAAGGATTCATTATGGTTTTACCCAGAGCAAGACTTAGTGAAAGACACGTCAAAAGCAGAAGAACCATTGGGGGATGAATATGTCATCAAAGGTGGGGATACTTTATTTTCAATAGCTCGTATTAATAATGTAACTGTAGATGATTTGAAGAAATGGAATCACCTTGCGTCAGATTTGATTTTAGCTGGTGAATCGATAGCTATTAAAGCTTCAGCTGCAAAACCAAAACCAAAAACTTCCGGGGGGATTGCAACAGCTACTAAGCCTGCTGCACCTGCCAAAACAAAACCAGCAAGTGCTCCAGCAACTGTCTCTGGTAAAACATTAACAATGCGTGCGACTGCGTATACAGCCTATTGTGAAGGCTGTTCAGGAATTACAGCAAATGGAACAGATATAAGGTCGAATCCTAATTTAAAGGTAATCGCTGTAGATCCACGGGTTATTCCACTCGGTACGAAGGTTTGGGTGGAAGGTTATGGTGAAGCAATCGCTGCTGATACAGGGGGAGCTATTAAAGGAAATAAAATCGATGTATTTATTCCTACTGAAGGACAAGCACTTCAGTGGGGTGTCAAAACAGTAACGGTAAAAATCTTAAATTAATTATGAAAGGGGTTTCTCGAACTTTGGGAAATCCCTTTTATTTTGGTTGAGTTTCCTATTCAGGCTCAAATGATATAGGAGCCATTATAGAATCGTAAATGATTAATTGTGCATAAGTACTGAAGAAATTGGAAATCATCAGAAAGAGAGGAGGTATTTTTATGAAAAAAATAAGCTTAATGAGTCTTTCTTTACTAATTTTTGTTGCGGGTTGCAGTTTTTTTGATAAGAAAGAGGAGAAAGTAGCTGTCAATGCATCTACCCCTTTAACAGCTACTGCAAAAGTAATTGGTGCAAATAATGAAAGCTATGGCAATGCATATCTTCAAGAGGAAGATAATGGGGTTATGATGACGCTCGCATTAACAGGCTTACCACCAGGCACACATGGTATCCATATTCATGAAGTAGGAAAGTGTGAACCACCTAAATTTGAATCAGCTGGTGCCCACTTTAATCCAACAAACAAGGAACATGGTAAATTAAATCCTAATGGTTATCATTTAGGGGACTTACCAAATTTGGAAATTGGTGAAGATGGCAATGTGGATCTTAATTTTTTAGCTGAGGGGTTAACTTTACAAAAAGATCAACCAAATTCGCTATTAGATAGTGATGGAAGTGCTATTGTCATTCATGAATCAGCGGATGATTATAAAACAGATCCTGCTGGTAATTCAGGAGCTAGAATAGCCTGTGGAGCCATTCAATAGAATGAAAAGTGAGACTGTATCTGAATGTCAAAAGATGCAGTTTTTATTTTGTAAATAAATAGAAAAAATACGATAGTTCAATCTAAAAATGAGATAGGTTTTATAGTTATAATGCATAATGTATATAATTTATTGCAATTTACTAAAAATCTATTGTATAATCCTTTTATCAGAAAATTCAATTAATAAGGAGTGGTACAATGGGGAAGTTGTTAAATTCAAAGTTTGAAACGTATTTAATGGATCAAGAATTCGATTTACGTGAAGAAGAAGAGAAAAATGAGGAGCAAATGGTGAATATACAGTATGAAGAGTATCCAGAAGGGTTTTTTACAAGTTTATAATGAAAATTTGATGGGCTATGTTGAAAGTATACTAACTTTTAGCATAGCCCATTGTATATTATACCTCTATTGATAAATGGCTTTTCCAGTGCATATGAATGTAATATATGATTAAAATAAGTGTATTAGGTCTGATGACATATGTACTTTTCTGAAAAAGATTCATGTATAATGGGAAACAAAAATGCGTATAGAGGGTGTAGTTATGTCGAAAGCTTTAACAGTAGAAGAAACGATTTATCAATGGTTTGATCATTTTCATCAATATCCCGAAGTAAGTTGGAAAGAGTTTGAGACTACTAAAAAAATTGCTTCCATACTGGATGAATTGCATGTTAGTTATCGTTTATTAGGTGATATACCAGGATTAATAGCTGAAATTGGGACTGGTAATGAAATTGTTGCAGTACGTGCTGATATTGATGCCTTATGGCAGGAAGTTGATGGGAAGTGGCAAGCAAATCATTCGTGTGGACATGATGCGAATATCTCCATGGTTCTTGGTGCATTATTACTACTGAAAGATCGCACCTTACAACATCGTATTCGTTTCATCTTCCAACCTGCTGAAGAACTAGGAAATGGCGCATGTGCAACGTTTGATAGAGGCGCGGTTGATGGAGTATCACATTTATTTGGTGTTCATTTAAGACCAATAGAAGAATTACCACTTGGCAAAGTTTCGCCTGCGATTCATCATGGCGCTGCTTATTTTTTAGAGGGATCTATTCAAGGAATAGATGCACATGGTGCTAGACCACATCAAGGTAAAAATGCCATTGATGTTATTATGGCCGTGCAACAAATGCTACACAGCATTCATTTATCACCATTTGAACCACATTCTGCTAAGTTAACAAAAATCATTGCGGATGGTGGTAGTACAAATATTATTCCAGGTAATGCTAGTTTCTCAATGGATGTTCGCGCACAGCATAATCAACAACTTGAATTGCTGCGCAGTAAAATTGAATCTGGTCTGAAATCAATACAGCAACAATTTGAAATTGATATGAGTTGGAAGTGGATAGATTTCACACCAGGTGCTGAAGTTTCCCCAACTGCTGCGAACATGGCAAAGAATGCCATCATTGAGGCTTTGGGAGAAGGGCATTTAGCAGATGAAATAACTACACCAGGTAGTGACGATTTCCATTTCTATACAGTTAAAAAGCCGGAATTAAAAGCGGCAATGATTGGAATTGGTGCAAATTTAACACCAGGATTACACCACCCTAAAATGACATTTGATCGTAGTGCCTTAATTGATGCTGCGAAAGTACTTGCATGTGTATTAGAAAAAAAGCCTGAATAAAAAAATATTAAAAGCTATATGAAAAAATGTAACTTTTTTCATATAGCTTTTTTGCATGAACATTTTTAATGATGCATGGATATTCAAGGGTTTGCATTGTTTTTTATTGCTACTTGAAAGCGTTTTATTACGCTAAAATAAAGGGATTTGCTAGGGAAGCATAAATTTTTTGCGTTGACTTTTAATTTTTTGAATATTAAGCTAAAAAACGTAAAAAATTATTTGCGTCTTGAAAAAACCGAAAAGGGATTTGGTGCAAAAAAAGGGGATGGAAAAATGAAAAAGGATATTAATGCGGGCTGGGCACTACTAACTTTTGCAATTATGATTATTACTATGTTGATTACAGTAGTTGTTTTAGAGCAAAGTCCTCACGTACCTCTTCTTGTTGGCACAACTGTAGCAGCAATTGTTGCCAAAATGCATGGATATAAATGGGCAGAAATTGAAGAGATGATGTATAAAGGGATACGTCTGGCATTACCTGCCATTGTTATTATTATTTTAGTAGGTTTGACAATTGGGGCATGGATTGGCGGCGGTGTCGTAGCAACAATGATTTTCTACGGTCTAAAGTTAATTTCTCCAGCGTGGTTCCTTGTGACAATCATGTTGTTATGTTCAATTGTGTCATTAGCTATTGGTAGTTCATGGTCTACAATGGCTACAATTGGTGTCGCGGGTATGGGTATTGGTTTAAGTATGGGTATTCCAGCGGCTATGATTGCTGGTGCTGTTATTTCGGGTTCATACTTTGGAGATAAGATGTCACCATTATCAGATACAACAAATCTAGCAGCAGGATTAACTGGTACAGATCTGTTTGCACATATTAAGCATATGCTTTATACAACGATTCCAGCGTTGATTATTTCACTTGTTGTTTTTGGATTCATGGGTAGAAAATTTGCAGAAGTTTCAATGCAATCTGAAGAAATATTAACAACTTTAAAAGTGATGGAAGAAAGCTTCGTTATTTCTCCTTTACTATTACTTGTTCCTGTGGGGGTTATTGTATTAGTAGCTAAGAAAGTACCAGCAATTCCAGCTTTAATTATAGGGATTGTTTCAGGTTTCTTACTACAGATTTTTGTACAAGGTGGTTCAGCTGCAAGTGCTGTACAAGCATTACAGGCAGGCTTTGAAATCTCAACAGGTAATCACATGGTGGATGATTTATTTAACCGTGGTGGTCTAGACTCGATGATGAATACGGTTTCAATGACGATTGTAGCGATGACATTTGGTGGTATTTTAGAGTATTCAGGAATGTTAAAGGCATTGATGAATGTAATTGTGAAGTTTGCTAAATCTACTGGAAGTCTTATTGCTTCAACGATTGCAGCTTGTGTAACAACCAACGCAACATGTTCTGAGCAATATATCTCAATTGTTGTTCCTTCACGTATGTTTGCGGGTGTCTATCAACAACGTGGTTTACATTCTAAAAACCTCTCTCGTGCATTAGAGGATGGGGGAACATTAACATCTGTTTTCTTCCCTTGGAATACTTGTGGTGTGTTTATTTTAGCTACTTTAGGTGTAAGTGCAATGGAATATGCACCATATGCAATTCTTAACTTTACTGTACCGATTATTTCTATTATCTATGGATATATTGGATTTGCTATTGTTAAATTAACGCCAGAAGAAATAGCAGAAGCTGAGAAGCGTAAAAAGGCGCAAGAAGCTGAAAATACGGATAATTTGGTAATGGTTGACTAAAATAAAAATTCTCGTAGATTCATGTGTATCTACGAGAATTCTTTTATGAGGCAGTTTAGTAAGTTGCAAAATTCAATTGATAAATTTTACGAGGACGTCCTTGTTGATGGGTCATTTCTTCACCAACAATATTTACATAGCCATTATCAACTAATTTTTTAATAATACGCTCTGTAGTACGTCGTGTTACTTGGAGGTATTCAGAAAGATTTTGAGATGTAAATTGAGCTGACTGTCGTTCGTTACTGAAATTGATTATTTTAGAAATATTTAATGGACTTAAACTTGTAAGCTTAGCCATTTGTAAAACATAAGGATCATCGGTTTTTAAAGAAATTTTACCTTCTGTATTAGGGAAAGGCCCTAATAAGTTTTTATGTTCATCAAGAATATAAATCTCAAAAGGTTTAGTAAACGTTAAAGCATGCTGAGCATTTTGTGTGGCCTCCAAAATGGAATAGCCATAGCCAAATGCTAGCTTAAAAGGTTGTTCAACTTGCTGTATGAGCTGCTCTAAGTTTTCCTTTTCGAGAGCATTTTGAAGATGTCCAGCAGTTGTGTATAGCTCAAAGGAATGCGTTGAAATTTGCTTAAAAGTTGAAAAGGTAGCTTTCGCAATTTGACTTAAAACAGTTGATTCAATGGAAGTATTTTTAGGGATTTCTAAGAGACCCACTACAGCCTTGAAAGCTTCTGACTTGGTTAATAGTGATTTTGATTTTGTTTCTTCAAGGCATTGAATAATAGATTTGGTAGCATCTAACATACGCATTGACGGTATTTGAAGTGCTTGTAATTCATCAAATACACTATGAATACTGGTAATGACAAAATCAATACTTTTTGAATTCCACAGGGCGATATGGCGTTTTAAAATATTCTCAGTTGGCTCAGTAATCGAAATATGCTGAACATGTGGCTTTTGACCATGAAATTCTATTTCTGCTAAAACATTATCAACGAATGCAGGATTCATTACATCAATGGATATCCTGTCGATAGCTACAGCATGTTTGGCTACTAATGATAATAATGTTGTAGAAATGGTTGTTTCATCTTGCTTAATATAATTCCAAGGTATTGGAACTTCTGAAAGTAATGATTGAGTGTGTAGATAAGGTAACGTTCCTCCGAATAATATTGCATCACATGGTTTTATTTGCTTCATTAAAGTAGGTGCTTCAGAGGGGTGGCTGTAAAGATAAAATTCTAATTGAATATCGGTTATGTTTTGTGCGATACTAATAATACGTTTCATAAATGCTTTTGAACATATAATCGCTATTTTGGTAGACATGGACATCACTCCTTTTCTATTTTTTTAAACATTTAGCGACGTATTAGCGACAACTTTAACGACAGAGGAGACTGATTACGATGAAAATTAAACAAGTAGAAATTTTTGCTATACATTTACCGCTAATTGATCCATTCATCATTAGTTATGCTACATATGATACAATGCCTTCCATTATTTTAAAAGTAACTACCGATACAGGTATGGTAGGGTATGGTGAAGCTGTTCCTGATGAACATGTAACAGGTGAATCATGGGAAAGTACATATGCTGTACTAAAACATCAGCTTGTCCCAGCTATTATTGGGGAAAGTCCAATGGCCTTTGAAAAACTACACGATAAAATGAATAAAGTTGTGAAAGATGTACCAGCAGCAAAAGCAGCGATCGATATTGCTTGCTTCGATATTGCTGGAAAAGCCTTAGGTGTGCCTGTATACCAACTTTTAGGTGGACGTTATCATGAAAAATTCCCAATCACACATGTACTAAGCATTGGAACACCTGAAGCAATGGCAGAAGAGGCAGCTAATCGAGTAGAAATGGGCTATCGCTCTTTTAAAATGAAGGTAGGTACAGAGGTACTTCGTGATGTAGCCCGTATAAAAGCGGTACGTGAGCGAGTAGGCGAAGACATTGCTATTCGAGTGGATGTAAATCAAGGTTGGGGTAATGCAGCCACTACTTTACAAGGTTTACGTGCTATGAAAGATTTAAATATCGATTGGCTAGAGCAACCTGTCGATAGCGAAGACATTGATGGAATGGTAGAAATTAAATCAAAGTCTGATGTAACATTAATGATTGATGAAGGACTACGAGGCGTACGTGAAATGCGTGAAATTATAGCCAAGCGTGCAGCAGATAAAGTAAATATTAAATTAATGAAGTGTGGTGGCATCTATCCTGCTATGAAGCTTGCTGTTATGGCGGAAATGGCAGGAATTGAATGTCAAGTTGGTTCCATGGTAGAGTCGTCAGTTGGTTCTGCTGCAGGCTTCCATGTAGCATTTTCTAAGAAGATAATGACGAGTGTAGAACTAACGGGTCCATTAAAATTCTCAAAGGATGTTGGGAACTTACATTATGATGTGCCATTTATTTACTTAAATGAGAAACCCGGATTAGGGGTAGATGTAGATGAAGCTGTAATCCAGGAATTATGTAAGTTTTCAACTGTTGTCACAGCCTAAGGAGGCGTAATATGGAAATTATCTATGATGGTATGCTTGGTGAGACACCGTTTTTTGTTATAAAATTAACACTCCAACATTTACAACAAATTGAAGAGCTACAAGTTGAGGTTTATGAAGCTTTAGCAGACCAAAGTATCCTACAACCCTTAAGCACAGAGGAATTTGAGTATATTTTAAATGGTCATGGAATGATGATAGGGGCTTATGTAGGGGAAGAATTAATCGCCTTTCGTGCACTGTTAAACCCGCCAATTGATGAAGAACACCTTGGCTATGATTGTGGGATTGCAGAAAACGAATTTCAACGTGTTTTATATCAGGAAATATCGAATGTTTCACCAAAATATCGAGGTTACGGATTACAGAAGACATTAGCTACAGTAGTGATGGAAAATATCGATTTAGAAAAATACGATTATGTTTGCTCCACTGTAAAGCCATATAATATTCCGAGCTTAAAGGATAAATTCTCGCAAGACCTCGTTATTAAAGGATTAAAAATTAAATATGTAGATAAGCTTCGTTATATTTTTTATAAAGACTTACGACAAGAGATGTCCCCGAACTTTACTGAAAAACAAGTGATATCGATGGGAGACACAACTGCGCAACAGCAACTTTTAAAACAAGGTTTCCTTGGCACGTCTATGTTTGAAGAAAACAACGATTGGTTTGTAGTATACGAAAAATAAAGCACAAAGCCTTACCTTTCACATGAATTTGTGGAGGGTAAGGCTTTTTTTTAAAAGGCTCTATTATTTTTTCATTGGGCAAAAACCACAAGCCATTAAACCAGGGATATCTTTAGAAAAACAGCATGATTTTCTTACAGGAACGTTGACTAAATTAGTCGGGCTAAGACCACCTGTATATTGTGCCCACCAAGATTTATTGGAGAAGCGTGCCCATGTTTTTGGGTCCTCTAAAGCCTCAACATCCTCCATGGCTTGATCGGCTAAGCCAGGATTAGATAATAATATATGATAATGCCATAGCAAATAGCCGAAGAAATTTTCCCAAATGGTAAGGGGGGAGATGGAGGTTACTTTACGAAGCTGTTGGACAATGACATGGCCATCGTAAAGAATTTTCTCAATAACAGCTTGGCGTTCATCTTCATCAACGTAGCGCCAATCATTTGGATTGGCAAACATGGCAACAGTAAAGCTATTAAATTCCTTTGCAGCATCAAAACGCAATTCAAGTGGCTTACCATCCCATACTTCGTCATAAGCGGCAAGCATATAAAATTGCATAGCAAAAAACATCCCATAACGGCGTGCAAAGTGAGAAATAGCTGCTGTTTCTGTTGCTGCATCTGTTATACCCATCATAAGGTTTAAAAAATCAGGATGGTAAAAGTCTTTATGTATATCAGCTAAAGTAAATAAAGTCCGCTTAGGTTCAGTTGTATAAATACTGTACGAGTTTAATTGTTGAACTTGATCCATTGTTAAAGCTGGCATAGTTATCCTCTTTTCCTTTGAACATCTGTTAACTTCATTATAAAGTAATCATTTTTGCTTCACAAATGGAATATCATGTAGTAAAATACATTAAACATATCAGAAAGGTGGGTTTTAGGGTGTCGCAACTTCTTACAATTCCAAGACCACTTGTTAGACTGAACCAGTGGACTATTCTTCTGAGTGTCATTTTATCATGGTTAACAGGAATTACCTGGATATTAGTAATTCCACTAGCTGCAAATTTACTAGGTATTTTATGCAACTTTAACCCGATACTTCGTGTAGGGAAGCTCTTTTTAACAAAGGCTCCATCTACATATATACCAGAGGATGCTCAGCAGCAAAAATTTAATTCAAGTATTGCTAGCCTTTGTTTAGCAGCTGGTTTATTAGGTTATCTGTTACATTGGCAGGTTGTTGGTCATATCTTTACTGGCCTGGTTGCAATTGCATCGGCCATCGCAATAGCAGGCTTTTGTATAGGCTGTTTTTTACATTTTCAGTTGAAGCAATGGCAGTACCGACGCTCATTAAAAAAATCTTTTTGAAAAAGTAAAAAAATTATAAGATTATGATTGACATTTTAATTGATAATGATTATCATTATCGTATAAAGATTATTCCTCGTCTACAATACAGTGTAGAGAGGATGAACTTTAGCTACTTTTCTCCAGAAGTTTGCTAGTTCATGATTACGCTCCTAAAACCCCCCTCATTTTTTGGGAACGTGAAAATCTCAGACGACTTATTCTAAATTTAGAATAGAGTCGTCTTTTTTTTGTAAAAAAACAGCCCATAAAATGGACTGTTAAGAAGTTGGGTTTTGTTGCACAGCATTCTTTTTCCCGATAATCATTGTATAGTAACTATGTAATAGCATACCAACAATGATAACTCCGAGACCTGCAAGTGCAATAGGGCTAGGGAAGGCAATTCCTAATAGTAATACCTCACCTATAATAACGAAAAGAATTTCTGTTGATTGAGTTGCTTCCACAGCAGCTAGCTTGCCTTGATGGTCTCTTACGCGATCTGTTGCTATGAAAAATAAAACTGTTGCTATAACGCCTGAGCTAATTCCAACAAGCAATGATTGAAACATTTGACTTGCTGAGGGAAGTCCTACTGTAAGAACGGCATAAATAGCTATGATGATCCATGCTGGCATTGAAGCAATGGTCATTCCTAACACCCGCTGAAAAGTATCGATTCGGCCCCCACAAACTTCCATCATTTTACGATTGCCGAGAGGATAAGCAAAAGCTGCAACGATGACAGGTAAAATACCAAGCATTAAACTTCTAAACGATACTGATTGTGCATGAGGTATTTGTATAAGCAAAATACCTACTAAAATGACGCATGAAATAAGCAAGGATATGAAAGGTATTTTTTGTCGCACTGTTTTACCAGCAATGATCGATACAAAAAGAGGAGCTAATAATACACCAGCAACGATTGTAAACTGCCATGTACCTGAAACCAACCAACCTGGACCAAAAGCAGCAGCAAATGTTAATGGCGCGTAAAATAAAACAAATCCAACAAAGCTCCAAAGTAGCCATGCTATAGGCTGTGCTTTTATTTCACCAGAAAGCTGTGAAAAGCCCTTACGATAAAAGACAATGATAAGCAAGAAAGGGAGCATAAAAAAATAGCGTAATGATGCACTCCATAGCCAACTACCACCTTGCATTTCCATTGCGTGATTTAAAATAAATGTCACGGCAAAGAAAAGGGAAGCTAAAATACCTAATGCAATTTCTTTCATAAACATCACCTCAATTTGAGTTTATAACCTCAAACCCTTTATGTAATTTGAAAATTCAGTAATTATGGCTGAAAAAATTACGAAGAGAGGAAAAACCCCTCTTCGTAGCTATGAAAATTTTTCATGATTCCTTAGGTAAATGCGTATAGAAATAAGCTCACTCAAAATTAAAACTATTATTTTGCTTGCTGTTCAAAAAGCTGAACGATTTCTATGATAACTTGGGTTGCTTTTTCCATTGTTTCAGCGGATACATATTCGAATTTGCCATGCATGTTTTCGCCACCAGCGAAAATATTTGGTGTCGGTAGGCCCATATAGGATAATTGTGAGCCATCTGTACCGCCACGAATTGGCAGGGTATTCGGTGTAATATCTAATTTTTCCATTGCAGTACGTGCAATGTCAACAATTTCTTTTACAGGCTCAATTTTTTCACCCATATTGTAGTATTGATCTTCAATGGTAATACTCAGTGCATGCTCACCAAATTGTGCTTGAATTTTAGCTGCAGCATCACGCATTAATTGTTTTTTCTCTTCAAACTTTTGGCGATCATGGTCACGCACGATATAAGATAGCTCAGAATGCTCAAGAGCCCCTTTAAAGCTCATTAAATGAATGAAACCTTCATAACCTTCTGTCTTTTCAGGAACTGCGTCAGCAGGCATTTCATTTTGGAAGGCAATAGCCATTGTAATAGCATTCACCATTTTATTTTTTGCTGAACCAGGATGGACGCTAGTGCCTTTTGTAATTACTTTTACGCCAGCGGCATTGAAGCTCTCGAATTGTAGTTCGCCAAGTGGTCCACCATCCATAGTATAGGCATAGTCTGCACCGAAAGCGGCGACATCAAATTTATGTGGTCCACGACCGATTTCTTCATCTGGCGTGAAGGCTACACGGATTTTACCATGCTTAATAGTAGGATTTTTAATGAGGTACTCCATTGCCGTCATAATTTCAGCAATCCCTGCCTTATCATCAGCGCCTAATAAAGTAGTACCATCTGTTGTAATAAGTGTTTGGCCTACATAGTTTTTAAGCTCTGGGAAGTCAGTCGGAGACATAACTAAGTTTTCGTTTAACTGAATATCTCCACCATCATAATTATCTACACGCTGTGGCTTCACATTTGTGCCTGTATAGTCAGTAGCTGTATCAACATGGGCTAAAAAGCCGATAGTTGGTACTTCTTTTTCTGTATTAGCTTCTAATGAGGCAAATAAATAGCCATTTTCATCTAATGTAATGTCTGTTAAACCAATTTCGGCAAGTTCGTCTTTTAAAACATGTAATAAGTCAAATTGCTTTTGTGTAGAAGGAGTTGTTTCGCTTGTGAAGTCTGATTGTGTATCAATTTTTGCATAGCGTATTAATCGCTCAATTACTTGTTCTTTCATAAGTATGGCCTCCTAATGTATATATGTTAAAATTCTTTGTGCTTTTACAAAGCCGATTCCAGGCGCAATTATGTCTTGGCATAATCGATATTATTGTAACACTTTACTTCGGATTTCGGAATATTGAAGGATACTTAAAGCAATAAGTAATTGGGCGCTATAATAAGTCAGCATGATAATTTCATGAGAAAATGCTAGTGGCATGACAAATTTGTTAATAGCTAAATAAGAATCAGATGCAATAAATAATATTGCACCACTTGTTGCCAGAGTAGATCCAGTTTTAATAGCTGTCCATCCCATTGTGAGTATCACAGAAATGTAGGCGATTACTGCAATACCAAGTATGGTTTCACCTGTTTTAAAGACAGATCCCGCAATCCATATAGCCATACTTGCTCCATAGAGTAATAATAGTATTTTAGCCCAAGTTGGTACATGCCGCTCATTTGCAGTAGTGAAAGCAAAAATATAAAAGATATGCCCGATAAGAAAGCTAGTTAGACCGATTAAAAACCACTGCAATGTATAGTCTCCAATCATGCAGAATACAAGCCCAGCAATAATCAAAAGTTGGTATTTTTTAATATGTAATGGCTTCTGAATCGCAGCTAAAATAATGATGAGCAACATAGGAATCACTTTAAAGATGAGTTTTAAACTTTCAGCAATATGGGAAAAGAGAAAAATATAATAAAGACCCAATAAAATAATGACACTGATTAATAATTTTTTTAACAAATTTTTCAGCTCCTTTCCTTTTGAAATTCAATATTTATGGTAGAATTCCTTTCTGTACAACGTATGTATGAAACTTTTTTAGTATGTAACCGTAAAGTAAGTAGTGAGAAAGAAGAAGAGAGGATGAACCAAATGACTAAGCTACTGATAGCTTCAGCAGTCATTGCATTGATCGCAAGTGTGCTAGTGACACCGCTTATTACGAAGAAGCGAGAAGATGGACAATCGAAAAAGGTAATAGGATACTTTTTTATTGGAGTCTTTGTACTAGGGTTTTTAGCCACAGGGATTACGTTATATGTAACAAAAATTGATGTAAATTGGCTTGTTTTTTGGCCTGCTATTATTTTATTAACGTTAGTGGGTGCTCTGCTAGCAAGTGGTATCGAAAGGAAAATAAAAGGTGTTTTATTTTTAGCAAGTCTAGGTGTAGCTGTGTATGTTTTATCAGCACCTTTATGGAATGCTAATGAAAAATTTAAGTCATCCGAAATGAAGGAAGAAGTTGAAATAAAACCATTCGATGAGACACAAACACCTGCAAGTGTACCACCGAAATTTGCTCGCAATAAAATGAAAAAGGCTTTCGGTCAAGTGCCAAATACGAGCTACTATGAATTAGGACGCTTACAAATTCAAAAAGTGAAGGGCGAATATGTTTATATCGCACCAGTTGAATTTTCTGGATTCTTTAAATGGATGAACGGTGGTACAACACCTGGTTACTTCATAATGAGTGCTACAGATTCTGCGGATAATCCTAAATTTATAAAAGAGGAAATGAAATATGTACCTTCCGCATATTTAAATGCTAATTTAGAACGTCATATTCGTTTACAACACCCATTCCTTATTTTTTATGGTGACGTACAGCTGGAAGTAGATGATGAAGGAAAGCCATACTATATTCGCTCATATGGGGAATTTATTTCTGCGCGTAATGGCTTTGATGTAAAAGGAATTGTCTTGGTTGATGCGCTGACGGGGAAATCAGAGGTCATTAAACTGGATCAAATACCTGAATTTATTGATGGTGCTGTATCACCAGAGACAGTAAGTTTACAAAACAGTTATTTCGGTAATTATGTACATGGTTTTTGGAATAGTATGTTTGGTAAAAAGGATGTAAAGATTCCTTCTGATGAAGGAACAGAATCGAATGTTAGCCCGATTTTCGATGAGAAGGGTGATATGTATTACTTTACAGATTTTACAAGTCCTAAAGAAGGTGTAGATTCAATGTTAGGCTATTCACTAACAAACGCACGAACAGGGGATGCAACATATTATACAGGGAATCAAGACTCAAGTTATATGGATTCACAAGGTAATTTACAAATAATAGAGAAGAAATTTATTGAGAAAAAGTGGAATGGCGAAATGCCAGTGTTGTATAACTTTTATGGAGAAGCGAGCTGGCTGACAGCGGTGCTAGATTCCAATGGTTTCTTACAAAACTATTTTATTGTTTCTGCAGCCAATCCTGAAATTTCCGTTTACGCTACTACTCCTAAGGAGGCGTTGAAATTATATAAAACAGCCTTAAGTCGAGGAGGAAATACTGTAGATGGTAGCTCAAGTGCTGAGGAAAAACAAATAAGTGGTAAGGTATTACGTGTTTATAAAGAACGTCTAGGCGATTTTACAACTGTATCTTTCTTATTAAACAATGGTGAAAATTATTTAGTGAGTGCCGAAACAGAACCTTTAGCAATTTATTTACAGGAGGGTGATGAGGTAATACTCACTTATGGAGATACAGGAGAGCAGTTCCTACCAGTTCGCTCTCTTATAATTAGAGGACTACAATAAAAGAACAAAAGACGATCTTGTTATTACGAAGATCGTCTTTTTTATGTAGCTTGCCCTTGAACATAGGTAAGCATCTTTTCTCTATGGTTCATAAATAGTCTTTTTGCATGATCATTTAGTGTAAAGATTTCTTGTATATACCCCTGTAACAATTTATCTTCATATTCAAAAGCATGGCTTTGAGTGTTTTCTAAAATATAGGATAATAAAAGAGCATGCAAGACAACTACTTCTAAATTCTGTGTATTCGTAACGAATTTTAAATTGAGTATAGTAGTGTGAGAAACGAACTGATTGACATAATCAATGGGTTTTTTATATACATTCAAATCAATATGTGGCTCGAGTCTTTTTCTTAATTGGGTGCATTCATTATTTAAGTCTTCAATTTTTAAGAATAAACCTCTTACACTTCTCTTATGCTGTTGTTCTAAGGTGCGAGCAAGATGTTTATTGATATTGGACATTGTTTCTATAACTCCTTTCTTTAATAGGTATCATTTATTAATATGAATGGAATAGCTGGAAAAGGAAAGAGTCTTTTCGTTTAATTTAAGGTTAGATTTATAGAAGTAATTGTGGCAATATCCCTAGATTGAATATATATAGGTAATATTTTTATGTAAAAAATGGAATTATTATCATACGATAGTAACTCCATTCTCGTTAATTTATTTCCAATTAAACCCTTTAGTTGCTAAAAACTCTTTGATATGCGGACGTCGTTGTTCAATTAAAAAATCAGCCATCTGTTTTGTCCAGTTATCAATTTTTCTGTTAGACGAACGGCTGTTATAATATATTTCCATTTCCTCGTTGTAGGCTGGTAAAAGTTCTTCATATTTTTCAACATTGTATTCATTTTCATGTAATACAGCAGATACAGGTAAACGAGGTTTTACCTCATTGCGACGTGCAGGAACGCCGATTGTTAGCCCGAATAATGGGAAAACATGGTCAGGCAGATTAAATAATTCACTGATTTCAGAAGGTTTATTGCGTACACCTCCAATATAGCAAATGCCATAACCCATTGACTCTGCCGCAATAACAAAATTCTGTGCAAACAATGATACATCTGCTACACCAACAAGGACATTTTCAGCAGAATCGGCTACAATATCCACTCCTTCTAGTTTCCCAGCCATTTGAAGTCGCTTGAAATCTACGCAAAAAACAAATGCCCCACCAGAGGTTTCATATTGACGTGGATTACCAGAGAGTAAACCTAATTTTTCCTTTTTATCTGCATCTGTTACCCAGATTACACTATAGGCTTGCACAAAATGGGATGTTGCAGCCATTTGTGCTGTTCCAATTAAATCTTCAATGATTTCTTTTGAAATCGGTTCTCCATCATAGATGCGTACCGAGGAATGGCTACGTAATAGTTCTTTAACCATTAAAAACTCTCTCCTTTGTGTCTGTTCTATACTTTGAGCATAGCACGCTTTTCTAGCAAAATCGAATAATGAGGGATAAAAAGTTATACATCAATAATTTATAAATGTAGAAATTATCTCGTAAAGTAAAATATTTCATTTGATATAGATTAAATATTCTAAATAGTATAAAATTATAGGTGCGACTGTTTATTTGGTTGTGCTACCAAAAAATTACATGATCTTTATTCACAAATGTTTAGACAGCATTAGCTATTAGGTAATGAAATCCTCCTGGAATAAAGATACATTCTCTGACGGATGTCACAGATTTACTGGAACCAAATATGCAAGTTGAACAAAAATAAAGTGGAATGGAGGAATAGGGAATGGAAGAAAAGTTAGCGAAAAAGCTTCGTCATGAACAATTACGAAGCAAGGTTGTAACAGCGGAAGAAGCAGCTTCTTGGATTAAGGATGGCATGGTATTAGGGATGAGTGGATTCACACGTGCTGGTGATGTAAAGGTTGTACCTCTTGCACTTGTAGAGAAAGCAAAAAAAGAGGATTTTCAAGTAGATGTCTTTACAGGTGCATCACTTGGACCTGAGGTAGACCAATATTTAGCAGAAGCAGGGGTCATACGTAAGCGCGGTCCTTTCCAAGCAGATGCTGGCATTCGTAATAAAATCAATAGCGGTGATATCACATTTGTCGATGCCCATCTTTCCCATAATGCTGAGCTTGTTCGTCAAGGCATTATTGGACCAATTGATTTTGCGATCATTGAAGCGGCTGCTATTACAGAAGAAGGCTTATTAATTCCTACAACTTCAGTTGGTAACTCTCCCATTTTTGTGCAAGAAGCAGACCAAGTCATCATTGAATTAAACGTAGCACAGCTTGATGCATTAGAAGGTATACATGATATTTATGTACCTGCACAACAAGGAAAACGTGATCCAATTCCTTTACAGAATGTCTCTGATCGTCTTGGTATAATTGGAATTCCACTAGATTTAGATAAAGTAAAAGGCATCGTCATTTCGGATATATTAGATGCGCCATCAACGATTGTCCCTGCAGATGAAGAGACAGATGTTATGGCTAATCACTTATTAAATTTCCTACGTGAAGAGATTAAAGTAGGTCGCTTAACAACAAGTTTGCGTCCAATTCAATCTGGGGTAGGTTCAGTAGCAAATGCTGTATTGCTAGGCTTTAAAGACTCTGAGTTTGAGAACTTAGAAGTTTATTCAGAAGTTCTCCAAGATGCAGTATTTGAATTAATGGATGCAGGGAAAGTGAATTTTGCATCTGCTACTTCTATTACCCTTTCTGAGCAAGTAGGAAACCGTGTTTATGGGAATTTTGAAAAATATGCTGATAAATTAGTGTTGCGCCCTCAAGAAATTTCAAATCAGCCTGAAATTATTCGTCGACTCGGATTAATTTCAGTGAATACGGCATTGGAATTAGATATTTACGGCAATGTGAATTCCACACATGTTTCTGGTACAAAGATGATGAATGGTATCGGAGGGTCTGGTGACTTTGCTCGTAATGCACGTTTAGGAATTTTTGTAACAAAGTCTTATGCTAAGGGTGGAGATATTTCGAGTATTGTCCCAATGGTCTCACATGTAGATCATACGGAGCATGATGTTGATGTCATTGTAACTGAACAGGGCGTAGCAGATTTACGAGGACTTGCTCCAAAAGAACGAGTGGGACTTATCATTGATAATTGTGCACATCCTGATTATAGGGAGCAGCTGTGGCAGTACTTTAATGATGCCAATGAGGCAACGGGTGGACATCACACACCTCATGACCTAGAAAAAGCACTATCATGGCACGTTAACTATGCGAAAAACGGTACGATGAAGGATCCTGCTTTTACGAAACAATAGTCTTATCTTAAAAGCCTTGAAGGACAGATAGTCTGTTTCTTCAAGGCTTTTACGTTTTAATTTAATGAAAGTTCTATAATAATCCAATCCATTTCCAATAAGTTGCAGAGAACAAAAGTACGAGAAGGAAACCGATAATGGTTAATGGAATTCCAGATTTCAAGAAATCCTTTGTTGTAAAGGAGCCTGTACCATAGGCAAGCATGTTTTGTGGTGCACTAATTGGTAATAGGAAGCCAAAGCTTATGACGAATTGTTGCACAATAACAAAACCAACTTGATCAACATTAGCCGTTAATGTGGAGGCTAAAACGATAAACACAGGTATAAGTGCTGAGGCTAAGCTAGTTGCGCTTGCAAAACCTAAATGAATCAAAATGTTAAATAAAGTTACGAGTGCGATGGTTGCTAGTAAAGGCATAGTATCTAGCCCAAGTGAACCAAAAACTTTATCTGATAACCATGCAGCACCCTGCGTATTTAGTAAAATGGTTCCTAACATAATGCCTACCGCAAAGACGATAATTGTCCCCCATGGAATATGAGGCTCAACTTCCTTCCATGAATACACACCGATTTTAGGCATTAATAGAATCGCGATAGCAATAATTGTGACTGTTGTCGTATCAAATGGATGTAGCTTCCCTTCAGTTGCCCAGAAAAATAGTAAAACTACGGATGTAATGATTAAACGAATTTCAGGAGCCTTTAATGGGCCAAGCTCTGCAAGCTGTTTTTTGATGACCTCTTTACCACCTTCGATATTGCTAGTCTCAGGTTTAATTAAAGCAATCATAATGAAAAATAAAAAGATCGACATAATAATTGAGAAGGGGGCTGCATAAAGTAGCCAAGCACCCCATGAAATATCCACATTAAATTGCTCTTGGATAAAGTTTAAAGCCACCATATTTTGAGCTGCTGCAGTTTTAATACCAATATTCCAAATGGAAACGGCTTGTACCGAAGTAATAACTAATAAGGCAGCAAGCCGACTATCACGTGGTAAACCAAATGCTGCCACCATTCCAAGCAAAATCGGTACTACTGCGCCAGCTCGTGCTGTAGCAGAAGGTACAAAAAATGCGAGGACGATAGACACTAAAATAGCGCCAAATACGATAGCTTTTGTTTTCGTTCCTACCAGTGAAAGAATCCAAAGTGCAAGTCGTTTATGTAGATTAGTAATTTGCATTGCTGCGGCTAGAAAAAGAGCTGCTGCTACTAAAGCAACGGCAGAATTACTAAAGCCACTTAAAGATAATTTTAATGCGCTAGCTGTTCCTAGCTCTGTAGTTGGATTATCCATTGACGGAGCGAGTCCTAGTAAAACAGTTACTAGTGCAATGATCATGGCCGAGCTCACAGGATATGAAACGGCCTCTGTAACCCAAAGGATGACTGCAAAAGCTAAAATGGCTAAAGCTCGTTGCCCAGCTATAGGTAAATCACCATTGTTAGGTAAAAAGGTAATAATGATTAGTAACGCGAATGCCAAGCCAATCCATAGTGGCTTTAAATTAAGTTTTGTAGCTGCTTGCTTTGGTGAAGACATATTTTCTCATCCTTTCTACGATAAAAATGACGATTATTATCCATAACATCGGCCTGTATAATGTTTTATTGAGATAAGAATATGTCTATTTTATTGTAGAAAAAAATCTATGTGAAAATGGTGTTTTTTACAGCAATATGAGTAGATAAAGAGAAAAAATACGGTCACAAAAAATACAAAAATATCCATTAAATATTATTTCTTTTTCTTAAAGGCAGAAGTTACTTTAGGCTCTGTTCCATTGACTAATCGTTTAATATTTTCGAGGTGCAGGATGATGGCTATGCCAAAAAGAAGAAGAGCTATAATGGTTGGGCCAATGCCAGGAATCCATAAATAAGTTGCTGTACAAAACACGAGATAAAATTCTAGAACACCTACAATTAAATAATTTGTTGCAAAGGATAAAATAACAAATAAAATAAGTGCAAATAAACCAATCTTCCAATCAACAGCAAGTAAAATACCAATGATGGAGGCCGTTCCTTTCCCGCCGTTGAAGCCCATGTAGAAGGGGAAATTATGACCTAAAATAACCCCAGCAGCCATAATATAAGTAAGCAGCCAAATTTGTTCTTCTGTTAAATGAATAGCGTCCGCTAGATAAAAATGTGCACCTATAATAGCGACAACGCCTTTGCCTATATCGATGAGGGCTACTAAAACGCCATACTTCCAGCCAAGGGAAAGAGTGGCATTAGAGGCACCAGCATTACCGTGGCCAGCCTTTTTTAAATCAACCCCCGATAAAAATTGAGCCACTTTAGAGCCGTGAATACAGCCTATTATATAGCCAATCATAAGAAAAATGATCACGGCCTTTACCATAAAAATACTCCTCTCAAAATTTTTTCTAAAATAGTGTATGCGTTCATATTACGTATAAGAGCAGACAGAAGTTTCGGAAAAAATAAAATTTACATGTTGACAGAAAAAAACTCTATGTTTATACTGTGTAACAACGATGGAAATTGAATCTCATACTCTTATCAAGAGCGGCGGAGGGATAGGCCCTATGATGCCCGGCAACCAGTAAGCAATGAGCTTACTAAGGTGCTAATTCCTACAGATTCTTACTTGGATCTGGCAGATAAGGGGAGGAAAACTTGCAACCGCAACCCTCTTCTTAGCTGAAGAGGGTTTTTGTTTTCTACAGAAAATCCTCCTCATCTCCGGTACCATCGTAAAAAAATAACCATTTGGAGGTACACAATGACAAATTTTAAACCAGAAACATTGCTGTTGCATGGTGGTCAAGAGCCAGACCCAGTGACGGGATCTCGCACAGTTCCAGTCTATCGCTCAACTGCTTTCGTATTTAAAGACACTGCTCATGCGCAACGTCTTTTTGCCTTAGAGGAAGCAGGGAACATTTACACACGAATTACCAATCCAACAGTTGATGTGTTTGAAAAACGTGTGGCTTTATTGGAAGGTGGAACAGCAGCAGTAGCACTTTCATCTGGTGCAGCAGCTATCGCATTTTCCATTTTAAATCTAGCTGGAGCTGGTGATGAGATAGTAGCAGCTAGTTCTTTATATGGTGGTACGTATAATTTATTCGCTAACACATTACCAAACTATGGTATTAAAACAATTTTTGTAGATGAAACAAACCCAGAGAATTTCAAAGCAGCGATTACTGATAAAACAAAAGCTGTTTTTGCAGAGGTTTATGGTAATCCAAGTTTAAAGGTTTTAGATATTGAGGCAGTAGCTAAAATTGCACATGATAATGGTCTACCATTAATTATTGACAGCACGTTCGCTTCTCCTTACGGTTCTACACCTATTGAATACGGCGCAGATGTTGTAGTTCATTCAGCAACTAAATGGATAGGAGGTCATGGTACAACTTTAGGGGGCGTTGTTGTAGACGCTGGTAAGTTTGATTGGACTAGCGGTCGATTCCCTGGTTTTACTGAACCAGATGCCTCTTACCATGGTCTACGTTATGGAATTGATACAGCTTCTGCTGCCTTTGCTACAAAGCTACGTGTACAATTATTACGTGATTTTGGTCCAACATTAAGTGCTGATGCTGCTTTTAATTTATTGCAAGGGTTAGAAACGCTTCATCTGCGTATCCCTAAACACAACGAAAATGCATTGGCAGTGGCTGAGTATTTACAAAACCACCCATTTGTGGAGTATGTAAATTATAATGGCCTAGAAGATTTTCCGACACATGAGTTAGCAAAAAAATATTTAAGAAATGGCTTCGGTTCAGTGCTTACATTTGGCATAAAGGGTGGACGAGAAGCTGGGCGAAAGCTTATTGATAGCGTGAAATTATTTTCACATGTAGCAAATGTAGGTGATGCAAAGTCATTAATTATTCATCCAGCTTCCACTACTCATCAGCAACTATCAGCAGACGAATTAGTTCAAGCTGGTGTAACCGAGTCGCTCATTCGCTTATCCATCGGTTTAGAGGCAGTAGAGGATATTATTGCTGATTTAGATCAAGCCATTACACAGGCTACAACAACTGAACAAACAGTAGAAGCTTAAAGTTTAAAGAAAATGGTAAGATGTTGTGACGTTAACGTATTTTCTCATTCGATTAGCCTCATTTGGTAATGCGTTAAACGTTGCTACATCAATCTATTACTGCATCCGTTAATTATCAGAACCTTATAAAAAATAATACCAAGTAATTTTATATGTATTATTGACTTTGTTAAATCCATGTTATATACTAGGAAATAAGTTAACAGTACGAAAATTTTTTTAAAAGGTAAATGTTTCATAAGTGCTCCCCCACTTTTGAATATATAGAAGAGTAGTTGCCTAGCCAGTGACTACTCTTCCCAAAAACTGATGATAAAGGAGTGTTTAAAATGGGTAACATCTATAGTGCGCAAAACATTGTATCCTATCTAATATATGAGCTAAATGAAGGGCATGTATTTGTCAACAATAAATCCATTCAACACCTTCTTACATCAGTCGAAAGAAAATGGCAGGAAGTATTTGGTCATACAGCATTTCAAGAACATGTTTTTACTGAAAAGGACTTTACTGTAAAGGAAGTATTTGAGGCATATGAACAGTACGGTGTGAGCCATATCTCACTTCCTGCGACAGAGTTTTACTTGAAGTATGGTACATTTCAATTAGTGGAACGTACGTATGCAATACCAAATTTTACAGAAGAAGAGATTAGTCTTGTTCAACAAGCTTTAGCACAATATCGTTATCAATTGCTTTCAAAAGCAAGTTAAAACCCCCTCATATTTTTAAGCTCATTCTCTGCTGCTACAGGGAATGAGTTTTTTCTTTAAAGGGATTGTTATGAGTGTCTGAGCATACATATATATAATAGAAGAAAGACATTCATATATTGAAATTTAAATAGTCAATATTTGTTCAAATCTTATAGATTGATTAATAAAACGTATAATAAAGGGAATGAAACCGATTTCTTTTGCACATCTAGAGAAAACAAATGTCCTTCCTAGAAAGATTTTTCTTGTGCAAAGCGTGTATTTGCGTTACAATTTTCTTTAAGTTAAATTTTGAATTATTTGAATTTGTATGTGTCCTAACACATATAGAAATAGCGAAACTCATACAAAGAGAGTTGTTGGCTAAAGACTGCGGTGGGTGTCAAATTGTCATGACACAACCCCATGGAAAATTAGCTTTAATGAAACTGCGGAATGTAAGTTGGAGGGAATAACAAGAATGGCAACTATAAAGGCAGCGATTTTAGGATTTGGAACGGTAGGTCAGGGGATTTACCATATTTTAAATGAAAAACGAGAAGAGCTAAAAAATAAATTAGGTATTGAATTAGAGGTAGCGAAGATTTTAGTGACAGATGCTAGTCGTGAACGTGTACCAGGTACAGCACATTTAATGACAACAAGTATGGATGAAGTCTTAGCAGAGCCAGGTATGCAGGTAGTGTTTGAAGCAATTGTGAACGAAGAACCTGCATACAGTTATTTAAAGCGAGCGGTGGAACATAAATGTCATGTTATTACTGCCAATAAAGTGATGTTTGCCAAACGAGGTTTGGAGTTGCAGGATCTTGCAAAAGCTAATGGCGTTTTTGTAGGCTATGAGGCTACTACCGCTGGTGGCGTACCTGTGATAAAAACAATGAAAAATATCTTACTTGTAAATGATGTAAGTCGTATACAAGGTGTCTTAAATGGCACATGTAATTATATTTTAACAAAAATGCGTGCACAGGGCTGGTCGTTCGAAACAGCTTTAAAAGAGGCACAAGGCTTAGGTTATGCCGAAGCAGATCCATATAATGATATATCTGGGCAGGATGCATTTAAAAAATTAATGATATTAAGTGCCTTAGCTTTTGGTGAGCAGCCTGACTGGTCAGATGTAGAGGTAATTGGGATCGATAGTATCTCTGCTGAACAGGTTCATGAAGCATGTGAAAAGGGTCTTCGTTACCGCCATGTTGCTGAGGTGGAAAAACTAGCTAACGGTAAGATTATTGCAAAAGTAGGTCCTCAACTAGTTGATAAAGAGCATCCACTTTATCCAGTCGATGATGTGTTCAATGCGGTGGCATTAGAGACTAACTATATTGGTACATTAACATTAATCGGTCCTGGAGCAGGGATGTATCCAACAGCGAGTGTCATGGTAGAAGATTATGCTGAAATCATTGGGAAAAGAGCAGGATTTGTTGTGACAATCTAATAAAAGCTTTAAAAAAGGCCCGCCATTCAACAATGTTCAATTGTATGAATGGTGGGCTTTTAGTCTTCATCTTTGACGTCTATGTCCTCTGGAATAGGAGTAGCACGCCAAATTTCAATTTCCTCTTTTATACGTTCCAATTGTTTAAAATAAGTGCTGAATTGTCCACTATTGATTAAAATTTGTTGGCCATCGTAAACAGAACGGATGCGTCCTTCGTAAATTAGACGCATTACTTGATCCTCAGGCATACCAAGATCAATAGCTGTCTCTTCAATTGATTTGTACATACGATTCGCTCCTTTTACTGTTTTTATTATAACGTCCATTCATGAGAAAACATACTATTGGAATTAAAAGAAAAGTAAAAATGATAATTGTTTGATTTTGGATAAATATGTATGATTAGTATGGAGAAAGATGTGAAGCGGGGATGAGCTGAAAAATGTTAAATTCATTGTTTGTATTACTAGCAGCTATTCTATGGGGAATGACAGGTACTGCCCAGACATATTTGGATGAAGGGGTATCTCCAATAGCTGTAGCCACGATTCGTTCTGCAATTGGTGGCAGTTTATTATTAGCTATTACGATTATAATGAGGAAAATTAATTTTTTAAGGTGGTCATGGAAATGGACAATTTTAGCTGCGGCTAGTATTGCGTTTTTCCAAGGTCTTTTCTTCTCATCCATTCGTCTAACAGGTATAGCCATTGGAACTGTTGCTACTATTGGTAGTGCACCAGTGTTTTCTGGTGTATTAGAGTGGCTAGTATGGAAAACACGTCCCACAGCAGTATGGGGACTTGCTACATTGATGGCCATTATCGGATGTCTTTTATTGTTTATGAATAATGGAGAGGAGTCTGTTCACGTTGGCGGATTCACATTAGCGCTTTGTGCAGGTTTGTCCTTTGCATTTTACACAAGCATAAGTAAAAAATTAATGGCACAAGAAGAAGCATTACCCGCAGTTGCTATGACATTCTCCATTTGCGCTTTGTTTTTACTGCCGTTTTCTATACAAGATGGATTTTCCTGGTTAGTAGATGTGCACAACTTATGGACAATGTTATTTATGGGGATTATGTGTACAAGCGTAGCGTATTTCCTGTTTTTAAGTGGACTACAAAAAATTAGTTCATCCTCAGCTGTAACACTTTCATTAGCAGAACCATTGACTGCTGCAATTCTTGGTGTGTTTTTAATTGGAGAACACTTAAGTATAGTTTCCTGGCTTGGAGTAGCGATGCTTTTAGGTGGCATTGTTGTTTTAACATTGGGTGGGAGAAAAAAGCTAAAACCTTAAGAAATTCTTCATTTTTATAATAGCTGGTTTTTAAGATTTAAAAGATACACTTATATTTGAGAGCGAGGTGTATATCATGACGAAATTAACAGTTCTTGTTACAGATGACGATCAAGATATTCGTGATGGTATTGAAATCTATTTAAAAAATGAAGGCTATCATGTCATTAAAGCAGCAGATGGCTTAGATGCATTAAAAAAGCTAGAGAACAATGAAGTACATTTAATAATTTTAGATATCATGATGCCAAATATGGATGGAATTACAGCAACCTTTAAAATTAGGGAAGAGCGTAATATTCCGATTATCATGCTGAGTGCAAAGGCGGAGGATGGCGATAAGATTCATGGATTATCGGTTGGAGCAGATGATTATGTAACAAAGCCATTTCATCCATTAGAGCTGTTGGCACGTGTAAAATCTCAGCTGCGCCGTTATGTTCAGCTAGGAACGTATAGTGAGGGAGCTACAAAAGTGGAAATAGACGGACTTATTCTTGATGAAGAGGCAAAAGAGGTTGTACTAGAAGGAGAACCAGTTCGACTAACCCCGATAGAATATAAAATTACAGAACTATTAATGAAAAATGCAGGGCGTGTGTTTTCGATTCGTGAAATTTATGAACGTGTTTGGAATGAGGAAGCTTATAATGCTGAAAATATTGTAGCTGTTCACATTCGGAAAATACGTGAGAAAATTGAAGCTGATCCGAAAAATCCACGCTATCTAAAGGTGGTATGGGGCGTTGGCTATAAAATGGAAAAATAAATTAGAGAAGTATATGACTATTGCTGGATTTATTGCAGGTGTTATTGGGCTTATCTATTTTGGAATTTATGCCTATCAAATCGTCGATTCTCGCTCCTCAGAGGTTTTACAATTGTTAGAAAGAATTTTTTAGAGGAGTGTAAAAAGGGATGATAAAAAAATGGAAATCTCTTCTCGTATTAATGTGTTTAATCTGGACAATTTTCGGAGTCTTTACTTTTTATAATGTGGGCTATCAGTATATTGGTAAATCATATTTTGATTCGGAAAATTTCCAACATGAAATCGATAATTTCACGGGAGAACTAGGACCGTTAGTAATTAATGTACCAAATGCAGAAGAATTGAAAAATAAAATTGAGATTACTCAAACTGAAATAGAAGATCATCGTAATTATTATGGTACATTAGGACAGCAAATCGATAATATTAAGGCACAATACGAACAACGTATTCAGGAAGCTATAGATGCCAATGCAACAGAATTAAAGACAAAGCTAGTGTCTGAACGTGATAATAAAATTAAAGATATTACAGCAAATTTTGAAGATGATGAGCATGTAAGAAAAAAGATTCTTGCTGAAAAGGAGGCCCTCATTGATAAATATATTAAAGCAGCAAAAGGTGAATCCAAAAACTTTGGAAAAAACTATGACTATTGGTCTTATGAGTTGACCAATACAGAAACTGGTAAAACGTACCGTGCAGGTGATGTTACCGAAAGTAGTGCCTATAAAATTAAGTATACTGATCGAAAACCGCTATATGCATGGAATATCAGTGAGAATTTAAGAGATATTTTTTACAATACCGAAACATACGTGAATGTAGATGATCTTTACGAAACAGCTGAATATACAGGTGTAATAGCTATTTCAAAAAAGCAGCTATGTCAGAAGATGTTATACAGGGAGGGTATCAACAATTTCAACAGTTTCAACGCAATCAATATACTCACTACTTTATTTGGCTCACAAGTATTTTAATGGCCGTCTTTGTATGGAGGGGGCGTAAAGACTTATTACAGATAGTTACGAGTATGAAGGAAAAAGATCTTTTAACAAAGTATAAAATCGATGTACAAATTATTCTTTTGTTAATAACGAGCCTTATGTATTTCATTTCAGCCCAGGTTGTTTTTGAATCTATTGAATATAATTCTGTTTATAATTATAATTATGTCCGTTTTATACTCGATATTGGCTTTAAAATACTTGTTTTAATGGTAATTGGTAGTGCTTTCTTCGTGCAATTAATTTGGTTGTATACAAGAGTAAATACTTTGAATAAGCTAGAGGAAAATGTGAAATCGAGCTATTTATGGTCACTTGGGGATTCGTTGACTGACTTATTTATTAATCGTTCGATCGCATTACATTCAATTGTAATGCTAGCCGCAGCCTTCTTTGGAGGTGGTAGCCTTGTTGCTACCATGATAGGAGGCGGAGCTTTTCCAGTCCTTGTACTTGGCATTTGTATGTTTATAGGATTTCCTGCTATGATTGTTTTCCTATCAAGAATGGGTTATTTAAACCGTATTATGAAAGATACGAAGGATATGGCTGAAGGACGTTTAAATCGTGATGTAAAGGTAAAAGGTAAATCTCCGCTTTCAGGTCATGCAGAAAACCTCAATCATTTACGAGAAGGTGTGCGTACGTCCATGCATGAGCAGGCGAAAAGTGAGCGGTTAAAAACAGAGCTGATTACAAATGTGAGTCATGATTTACGTACTCCTTTAACCTCTATAATTACGTATACCGATTTACTGAAGAAGCCAAATATTACAGAGGAAGAACGGAAACAATACATCCATATACTGGATAAAAAGTCTGAACGTTTAAAAGTGCTGATTGAAGACCTTTTTGAAGTATCGAAAATGGCTAGTGGTAATATTGAACTTCACCGCAGTCGAGTAGATTTAACACAGCTTATCCAACAAGCTGTAGGGGAGCATAAAGAGGATTTAACACAGTCACAACTAGATTTACGAATGACCATGCCTCATGATCCAATCTTTGCATATGTGGATGGTCAAAAATGGTGGAGACTTATTGATAATTTAATTGTCAATGTTTTGAAGTATGCGCTAGAGGGAACGCGTGTTTATGTGACATTTAAGCGTACGGCAGATGGCGATGCTGAATTTACGGTGAAAAATGTAGCAAAGTATGAAATTAGTGAAGATGCTGAGGAATTATTTGAACGCTTTAAACGTGCAGATGCCTCACGTCATACAGAGGGCTCAGGGCTTGGATTAGCCATTGCACAATCCATTGTCGATTTACATGGAGCAAGAATGAGCATTGATGTAGATGGCGATTTATTTAAAGTAATCGTTCGAATTCCAGCAGTTTAATGGTAAAAAGGCGGCAAACTTCTGCCGCCTTTTTTATTATAGGCCTAAATTTTTGGCGATAATAACCTTCATGACTTCATTAGTACCAGCATAGATCGACATAACAGGTATATCTCTATATCTTCTAGCAATCTTATATTCCTCCATATAGCCATAGCCACCATGCAATTGCATACATTGCGTAGCAAGGTCACGTGCATTTTCGGTAATCCAGTATTTTGCCATAGAAACTTTTGTCACAACATCATTGCCTGCAATATGCTCTTCAATCAATGATTCTAAAAAGGATTTACCAAGCTCGATTTTAGTAGCCATTTCAGCTATTTTAAATTGTGTATTTTGGAAGTCACCAATTGTTTTGCCAAAAGCCTGACGTGATTTCACATAGTCCAGCGTTAGTGTAAGCATATCCTCAGCGGCTGTTTGTGCGGCAATCGCTACTGCTAATCGCTCTTGCTGCAGTTTTTCCATCATATAATGAAAGCCCTTGCCTTCTTCGCCAAGTAGATTTTGAACAGGCACTCGACAATCTTCAAAATAGAGTTCAGCTGTATCTTGGGCATGCATACCAACTTTTTCGAGCTGTCTTCCTTTTGTAAAGCCAGGTGTGCCCTCTTCAATAACAAGTAGGCTAATACCACGATGTTTTTTATCAGCCTGAGGATTTGTTTTTACTGCGACAACCGCTAAGTTTGTATGGATGCCATTTGTTATAAAGGTTTTTTGACCATTTACAATATAATGGTCCCCATCGCGAATGGCTGACGTTTTGATATTAGCCAAGTCTGAACCTGTGCCAGGCTCCGTCATTGCAATAGCTGTTATATAGTCGCCTGTGACACATTTTGGTAGCCAACGAGATTTTTGTTCGTGTGTCCCATATGCTTCGATATACGGGACAACAATATCATTATGCAGGCCAACCCCGATAAGACTTGAGCCTATACGTTCAAGTTCTTCTTGTATAATGACGCCAAAGCTGAAATCCAAGCCTAGCCCGCCATATTGTTCTTCTACTTGTGGACAAAGATAACCCATATCACCAAGCTTACGCCAAAAAGAAAGCGGAATAAGATGATCCTTTTCCCACTGGGCATAATGCGGTTCAGCTTCTTCAGCTAAAAACTTACGAAAGGTTTTGCGAAATAATTCATGCTCTGTTGTTTCAAATTTATAACGTGTCATTTGAAATAGCACCCCTTTTTCTTCGTAAATACGCGATTTTGCTCGTTCATCTACTATGTTACTGGAAGGAATGCGAAAATGAAAGTAGCGTTTAGTATGTAAATGACGAAAATGTCATCTATATACAGTGAAATGTCATGTAAAACGAGAGTAACGAATGAAATGAAAAGGTAAACTTAAATTTGTCATAGAATAAAGGGACAAGTTCCTACTTTCTTTAGAAGATTATTCAAGTGCTTTAAGCAATATGATTGATAAGTATAATGGTATAATCAATTAAATTATAGAAAGAAAGTAGAGGACTTGGTTATGCCAAAAGTAATCGGCGCTGTTCTTTTAATTAGTATTTATAGTGCTTTGACTTTCTATTTAGGGTGGGGAGTAAAGCAGTGGCTTGTAGCAATGGGGTGGTTTCGTTTTCCAGTATTATTTTGGATCGTGCTGTATATGGTTGCTTTTAGTATTATAATCGGAAGATTACACGAGTCATTACGTGTGTTTTCTGTAATCAGTAATTATTGGATGTTTATCTTTGAATATGGCTTATTGCTATGTTTAGTTGCACAATTCATTATTTGGCTTACACCTTTTAAAAACGTGCAAATAATAGGTAGTATAGCAGTAGCTATCCTATTCTTGTTAAGTATCATTGGCTCCTATTTAGCCTACTCTCCAGTTGTTCGTCATTTAGAAATAACTGTTGATAAACAAGATAGTGACTTAAACACACTAAGAGCTGTTGTAGCATCTGATTTTCACTTAGGTGTTTTATCCCATAAACGACATTTACAACGTTTTGTCAGCTTAGCTAATGAAGCACAACCAGATATCGTGTTGTTAGCTGGGGATATTGTGGACGATGACCCTAAATGGTTTGTTCAAGAGGGTATGGCAGATGTCATGAAACAATTAACATCTACATATGGAACATATGGTATATTAGGTAACCATGAATATTATGGCAAAAAAATTCCTGAATTTATTAAGGAAATGGAAAATGCCAATGTGAAAATGCTCCTAGATGAAACAATTCTTATAGAAGATGCGTTTATATTAACAGGGCAAGAGGACAGAACGAATAAAGAAAGAAAACCACTTGAGGTGCTAAAGCCTTCTGCTAATTTACCATGGCTTGTAATGAATCATACACCTGACGATTTAAACACGCCTTCCCAAATGGGCGTTGATTTACATATGTCTGGTCATACACACAAGGGACAGCTGTGGCCGAATCAGTATATAACAGCTCGTGTATTTGAACTGGATTATGGTTATAAGTTGAAGGAACAGATGCATACACTTGTTTCATCAGGCTATGGCTTCTGGGGCCCACCGATGCGAATTGGCAGTAGATCAGAGCTTTGGGTAGTAGATATAACATTTAAATAGTATGTGATAATCTAACAATCGGCTTCTTAGGTGAAAAGGCAGTAGTATATAAAAACTTAGTATTTTATAATAAGTGGGTATTTGATTAAAAAAGGTAAGGTGACATGGTGGAAATTATAGAGTTATTAAAAGCATTAATATTAGGCTTTGTCGAGGGTATGACAGAATTTGCACCAGTATCTTCTACGGGACATATGATTATCGTGGATGATATGTGGTTAAAGACTGAGGAGTTTTTAGGGAAATATCCTGCCAACACATTTAAAATTGTTGTACAACTTGGTTCCATATTAGCGGTTATCGTAGTTATGTGGAAACGTATGCTAAGCTTAGTTGGTTTATATAAAATTGAAGGTCAAGCTAAGTCCATAAATGGCCGCTTTAACTTATTGCATGTTATTGTTGGTATGCTACCAGCAGTTGTCTTAGGTTTTGCATTCAAGGATTTTATTGACGACCATCTTTTTAAAGTAGAGCATGTTGTTTATGCACTAGTGGCAGGAGCAATTCTGATGATTGCTGCAGATAAGTTGGCACCGAGAAAACCAAAAGTTGATTCTTTAGATAAGATTTCTTATGGTTTAGCATTTAAGGTAGGACTTGTACAATGCCTATCACTATGGCCAGGTTTTTCTCGTTCAGGTGCAACGATTTCGGGTGGGGTACTATTTGGTATGAGTCACCGTGTTGCAGCCGATTTTACATTCATTATGGCTGTGCCAATCATGGCAGGAGCTAGCCTCGTATCCGTTTTGAAAAACTGGGATACTTTATCAATGGACTATTTTGGCTTTTATGCTGTAGGATTCATTAGTTCGTTCGTCTTTGCATTATTGTCCATTAAGTTTTTCTTAGCGCTTATTTCAAAGGTAAAATTAATGCCTTTTGCCATTTATCGTTTAGTTTTAGCAGCAGTTCTTTGCGTTATCATTTTCATGTAAACAATAAGTCACGCTTCTTCTTCAAGAAGCAGTGGCTTTTTTTGCGTTAAGATTATTGAATCATATATCCATTTTTTCAATAAATTGATAGAAAATGAGCATAAAGAATCATGTTAAAGCATAAATTAATAGCGAATTATAATAATATTAGACAACATTTACCTACATATTGTTCATTTAGATGTTTTGAGATTATAATTGATACATAAAGTGTCTAATTATTTGTTGTTTTTTTATAAAAAGTAGGAATATAGACTTATTAAGATATATGATTAAATATATGAGGTGGAGAAAATGTTTCAACTTATCAATAGATCTAAGAAAAATACAATTGAAATAAGCAATGAAACAACAATCGGTATTTTTATAGAAGATCCAGACCGTTTACTACAATTAAATCTTGTAGGGTTAAGTGTGCATGATCTTCAGCTGATTAATAGTTTAAAACCATATGTAGAAAGAAATGTAGTAGAAGTGGTAGCGGCATTTTATCATGCAATAGAAAGTGTTCCTGCCTTACAAAAGGTTATTCAATCACATAGCTCCAGCGAACGTTTACGTCAGACATTACGTCACCATATTATTGAAATGTTTGAGGGACGAATAGATGAAGCCTTTTTAGAGAAGCGAAGACGTGTGGCAAAAATGCATGTAAAGATTAATTTATATCCGAAATGGTATTTAGCTGCATTTCAAATACTTGAGAAATCACTTCGCAAAATAGTCTATGAACTACGATTACCAAAGGGCGAAGAAGAGAAGTTTTGTGATGCTATCAGTAAAATATGTAATTTTGAACAACAAATCGTTTTAGAAGAATATGATAGCTATGCAAGTATACTAATTGAAACACAACGTAATAATGTTAGGGACCATGTAAAGGATGTTATAGGCGGAATTTCTACACAATTAGAGGTTCAATCACAAACTACAACTGAAACAGTAACAGAACTTGTATATAGCGCAAAGCGTGTCAACGCTTCTTTGAAGGAAAGTATGTATGAAGCAGAATCAATGCAAAAAGTGTCTAATGAAGGCTATACTAAAATAATATCTATTAATGAACAAACAGGGAAGATTCATCATAAGACCGTTGAAATGGCAAATATGGTGGAGCAATTAGATGCATCCTCTTCGAAAATAAATGCCGTTGTAGAAATTGTGAAAAGTATTTCTGGGCAAACAAATTTACTTGCGTTAAACTCTGCAATTGAGGCGGCACGTGCCGGTGAGCATGGTAAAGGCTTTGCAGTTGTTGCAAACGAAGTACGCAAGCTTGCGGATCAAACGAAAAGCTCTGTTGAACAGATTGCTGAGTTAATCATGACGTCAAATGGTATCACAACACAAGTTGTACAAGCAATTCAGAACATACAGGAACTTGTAAATAGTAGTATCGAACGTAATGCTGAATCTCTAAAAGCTTTTGATGCGATTTCGGGTTCTGTAGAAGTTTCGATCTCAAATTTCCAAAAAGTCGATAATCAAGTATCTGAATTAGCTACTATTATTGAATCGATTGGTGAATCTTCGGAAGAATTAGCGAGGGTGGCTAATCGCTTAAATACAACAATAAGAGAGTTTTAAAAGAAATATAGCTATGCATACTATCTATGCATAGTTTTTTAGTATGTGAATTAGGATAAAAGGTCTTATTTTATGGATAAATCAACTAAGAGGCTGATGAATTAGCTAATAGCAAATTTTATAGAAAGAGGAAGATTACAAAACCCTAGAAAATGCTTGTTTTAAGTGTTACGCTATAGGCGAATTAGGGAATTGAGTAGAGGGGTGTTTGGAGCATGAAAAAGAAATTATTTATAACACGTAAGTTTCCTACACATATTGTTGAACTGCTACAGGAGTTTTATGAAATCTCACAATGGGATGAGGAAGAAATTGTGATTCCACGTGAAAAATTGCTCGCAGCTGTCGCTGACTGTGAGGTACTGTGGGTAACGATAGCTGACCAAGTAGATGAAGAATTACTTTCGCATGCACCCAACTTAAAATTAGTGACGAATTTAGCAGTTGGATATAATAATATTGATGTGAAGGCTTTAAAAAAACGAGGCATTATGGCGACAAATACGCCTGGAGTTTTAACTAATACAACTGCGGATTTAGTATTTGGCTTACTGCTTGCAACTGCTCGTAGAATTCCAGAAAGTGAAAGATATTTACGTGAGGGCAAATGGAAAAGCTGGTATCCAATGCAACTGGTTGGCAAGGATGTTTCAGGAGCCACAATTGGCATTATTGGCATGGGGAGAATTGGCCAAGCTGTTGCTAGAAGAGCAAAAGGGTTTGATATGAAAATCTTGTATAATAATCGCAGACGTCGTCATGAAGCAGAAGAAATGTATGGCTTCCAGTATGTTTCGCTGGAGGATCTATTAAAGCAATCTGATTTTGTTGTGATTATGACACCTTATAATAGTGATACGGAAGGACTCATTGGTGCAAAGGAACTTGCTTTGATGAAAGAAGATGCGGTATTAATTAATGCCTCACGTGGTGGAATTATTGATGAGGATGCGCTATACGATGTTCTTAAAAATGGGAAGCTTTGGGCTGCAGGACTAGATGTGTTTGAACAAGAGCCGATTGCGATGGATCATCCCTTATTAACACTTCCAAATGTAGTAGCTCTGCCACATATCGGTAGCGCGTCATTAGAAACGAGAACGGCTATGCTAATGTTAAATGTAAAAGCTTTGACTGCTTATGGACAAGGCAAGGCAATATCCAATCGAATTGATTAAAAAGAGGAGCATATCGGTGAAAGATATGCTCCATTTTTTTATCTATTGAATAAATCGAATAAGCCGCCGATACCGCCTTCACCTTTAGATTGACCGCCTCCACCTTGCGAAATAGGGGCAGCTGCAAAGACACGACTGGCTAAACGGCTAAATGGTAATGATTGTACCCACACTGTTCCAGGACCACGTAATGTAGCAAAGAAGATTCCTTCGCCTCCAAACAGGGCTGTTTTTACGCCTCCAACCATTTCAATATCGTAATCCACATTGGATGTCATTGCTACAAGACATCCTGTATCCACACGTAAAACTTCACCCGGTTGTAATGTTTTTTCATGAATGGCTCCTCCTGCATGAACAAATGCCATGCCGTCACCTTCTAGCTTTTGCATAATGAAGCCCTCACCACCGAAGAAGCCTACTCCAATTTTTTTCTGAAATTCAACGCCTACAGAGACCCCTTTAGCAGCAGCTAAGAATGCATCTTTTTGACAGATAATTTTACCGTTTAATTGGCTTAAATCCATCGGAATAATCTTCCCTGGGTATGGTGATGCGAAATAAACATGCTTCTTACCTGAGCCAACGTTTGTGAATGTTGTCATGAATAAACTCTCACCTGTTATTAGGCGTTTTCCGGCACCTAATAATTTACCCATTAGACCACTTTGTGAGCCACCTCGTGAGCCGTCACCAAAAATAGTTTCCATATGGATCGAATCATCCATCATCATTAACGCTCCTGCTTCTGCAACAACTGTTTCCTGAGGGTCAAGCTCAACTTGCACATATTGCATGTCGTCACCAAATAACTTGTAGTCAATTTCATGATTATTCATAAAGGGATTCCTCCAAAAATAAATTTAATGATATTGTATACGATTATAAGTTACATTGGTTTCAATAGAAAATTAAATATTTTAGAAAAAAAGGGAATTAGTTAGAAAATGTCGAATATAAAAAACTAGAATGTGTATTATTTATTTTCATTTAACTAAGGGTATTGTGAATATACATAACCTTAAGAGGCTTCTAAATTTAGAAGTCATCCTCTATATTGAGGTAAGGAAGTTAAGTGGAAATAAAGCCTCTGGCAGTTGTCACCGATTATTATTGAAATGCTAGTATTACAAGGTGTGGTGTATATTGAAAATTCGGAATTTTGACATATTTTATCTCCGCTCACTCCAAGATTCCTAATGAGACATTTTTTCTTTTGGTGGGGAGCAACTATTGATGTATGGAGATAAAGCCACTGGTAGCTGTCACGAATAGTGAAACGTGTAAGAACATTCCACTGCTCGGACGCAATTATTCCAAGGCGAAATGGATTCTGGTTAAATTCATAGACTTATACCTATGGAATACGACTGGTACAACAGCTGAGGCATCATAGAGTATTTCAGGGGGTGTATGTAGTGGAGATTAAAAACTATATCGGTGGTAAATGGATCACACATTCACATTTACAAAGTATAGCAGTGACGAACCCTGCAAACGGTGAGCAGCTTGCTACCATTCCACGCTCTACTTCGAATGAGGTAGGCGAGGCTGTAGCTGTTGCTAAACAAGCACAAAAGAGCTGGGCACTTATACCAGCACCAAAACGTGCAGATTATTTATATGCCATCGGTCAAAAAATGAAAGAGAAAAAAGAACATTTGGCGACCGTTTTAACAAAAGAAATGGGCAAGGTCATTGAAGAGGCTAGAGGAGAAGTCCAAGAAGGAATTGACATGGCATACTATATGGCTGGTGAAGGACGTAGATTGTTTGGTGAAACAACACCGTCTGAGCTTGCCAATAAATTTGCTATGAGTGTAAGGGCACCTATAGGCGTTGTAGCACTCATTACACCTTGGAATTTCCCTGTTGCTATCGCCACATGGAAGTCATTTCCTGCCATTGTTGCAGGGAATACATTCATTTGGAAACCGTCTAATGAGACTCCAATGATGGCCTATGAAATGGGTAAAATCTTTGAGGAAGTAGGCTTACCAGATGGTGTCGCTAATATCGTATTTGGTACAGGACCTACAGTAGGCACAGCATTAATTGAACATCCTGACGTCAAGGTTATTTCTTTTACAGGTTCTACAACAACGGGCAGTAAAGTAGCTGAGCTTGGCGGGAAGCATTTGAAAAAGGTTTCTTTAGAGATGGGTGGCAAAAATGCTGTTATTGTCATGAATGATGCTGATTTACAGCTAGCTACAGAAGGGATTTTATGGAGCGCATTTGGTACTGCTGGGCAAAGGTGTACAGCATGTAGTCGAGTCATTGTGCATAAAGATGTAAAAGAACAATTAGAGAAACGTCTCTTAGATGAAATGCAAAAGCTCACAATTGGGGATGGTCTAGATGAGGGAGTAAAAATCGGGCCAGTGATTAATAAAGCAGCATTGGAAAAAATTAATCACTATGTACAAATAGGTAAACAAGAGGGTGCTACATTATTAGCAGGTGGCAGGATACTAAATGAACCACCTTATGATAAAGGGTTCTATTATGAGCCAACATTGTTTACAAATGTGAAGCCTGACATGATTATTGCTCAAGAAGAAATCTTTGGTCCAGTCGTATCTCTAATTGAAGTGGCAAGTTTGGAAGAAGCAATTGAAGTAAATAATGGTGTGAAATTTGGCTTATCTAGCTCAATATTCTCCCAAGATGTCAATACAATTTTCCGCGCACAACGTGATTTAGATACAGGTATTGTTTATGTAAATGCTGGAACAACAGGTGCTGAAATCCATTTGCCATTCGGAGGTACTAAAGGGACAGGAAATGGACACCGTGATTCAGGTGTAGCAGCCCTAGATGTATACACAGAGTGGAAGAGTATTTATGTAGACTACAGCGGTAAATTACAAAGAGCACAAATCGATACAGAGTAACAGATCAACGAAAGGGGATGTTCTTGATGAAAGTTGTTGTATTAGGTGCAGGTTTAATGGGGAAAGAGGTAGCTCGTGATTTAATAAAAAACGATAAAGTGGAGCGTGTGTATTTAGGTGATATCGATGTAAAAGTTGCACAGGACTTTGTAGATACGCTAGATACAAATAAGGTAGAAGTGGTAGAGCTACACGCAGAACGTGACGATTCATTAATGAGTGTTATTTCGAAGGGGGATGTTGCCGTCAATGCATTGTTTTATTCGTTCAATGAACGAGTAGCAAGAGCAGCTATTGAGGCAGGCGTCCATTCCGTTGATTTAGGTGGTCATATCGGTGGCGTTACAGAGAAGATATTAGATTTACATGAGGAAGCAAAGGCAAAAGGTGTTACAATCATTCCTGACCTAGGTGTTGCTCCCGGCATGATCAATATTCTAGCGGGCTATGGTGCTTCAAAATTAGACGAAGTAGAATCTATTAAACTATTTGTTGGTGGTATTCCAACTGAGCCAAAGCCTCCGCTTCATTATACACGCGTGTTTTCTTTAGATGGCGTTTTCGATCATTATACTGAGCCTTCAAAAACGATTCAGAAGGGCAAGCTTGAAGAAGTTCCATCCCTATCAGGCGTTGAACCTATTTATTTTGATGATTTCGGTGTGCTTGAGGCATTTTATACATCTGGTGGTATCTCCACATTGTATAAGACATTCCCGAATGTCCGCACATTAGAATATAAAACCATCCGTTATAAAGGCCATGCTGAGAAATTTAAACTTTTAGCAGACTTAGGCTTCCTTGATTCTGCGAATAAGGTAGAAGTGGATAATCAAGAAGTGCCTGTTCGTGCAGTCGTACGAGAGGCACTCAAAAAGAAGCTTGAATTGGGCTCAAAACCTGATGCTGTATTGTTACGTGTTATTGTAGCAGGTGAAAAGGCCCAACAGCAGGTGACATATGAATATGAAATGGTTGTACGTAAAGATATGACAATTAATGAAACAGCTATGGCCCGTGCTACGGCAAATACGATTTCAGTTGTTGCTCAGATGATTGGTGCCGGTGCTATTACAGAGCATGGTGTATTCCCGCCTGAAGCAATCGTGCCAGGTGATACGTATATTGAAGAGATGGCTAAACGAGGTGTTGTCATTAAAGAGACATCACATAAGTCTGCTATGATTGTGAAATGGTAGGTGCTGACCATGAACTTTGAAATGTCCACTGAGCAGGAAATGCTAAGAAAAACAGTAAGACAGTTTGTTGATGAGGAAATCATTCCCTATATTGCAAAATGGGATGCTGAAGGTGGCTTTGATGCTAAAATTTGGTCCAGACTTGCTGAGCTTGGCTTAATGGGTGTTTGTGTTCCTGAACAATACGGAGGTAGTGGCATGGATTATAATGCACTTGCTATCGTATGTGAGGAGCTTGAACGGGGAGATACGGCATTTCGCACAGCCGTATCTGTTCATACAGGTTTAAATAGCATGACCTTAATGCAGTGGGGGACTGAAGAGCAAAAGCAGAGATACCTTGTTCCGCAAGCTAAAGGTGTACGGATTGGAGCTTTTGGTCTCACAGAACCAGGGGCTGGGTCTGATGTAGCTGCCATGTCAACAACTGCTGTCCGTGATGGGGATCATTATATCCTCAATGGGCAAAAAACGTGGATCTCTTTATGTGATATTGCAGACCACTTTATCGTATTTGCCTATACAGACAAATCGAAAAAACATCATGGAATTAGTGCGTTTATTGTAGAACGTTCCATGGCTGGCTTTACATCTAAAGCGATAAAAGGAAAATATGGTATTCGTGCTGGTAATACAGGTGAGCTCTTTTTTGAAGATTTACGCGTGCCAATTGAAAACCGACTTGGTGAAGAGGGCGAGGGTTTCAAAATTGCCATGTCTGCGCTAGATAATGGTCGATTTACAGTAGCAGCAGGTGCTGTTGGTTTGATCCAAGCTTGCATAGAGGCTAGTGTGAAATACTGTCATGAACGAGAGACATTTGGTAAACCTATTGGTGAGCATCAGCTTGTCGGACGAATGATTGCTAATATGGAAGCAGGCTATCAAATGAGTCGTCTCCTTGTCTATCGTGTTGGAGAATTGAAAAATAAAGGTGTTCGAAATACTCGAGAGACATCATTGGCAAAATGGCAGTCTTGTGATTTTGCGAATAAGGCTGCGGATGATGCGGTCCAAATTCATGGAGCCTATGGCTATTCAGACGAGTATCCAGTTGCCCGTTATTTAAGAAACTCCAAAGCACCAGTCATTTATGAAGGGACTCGCGAAATTCATACTATTATGCAGGCAGATTATGTATTGGGAAGACGACAAGATAAGCCATTAAAAAATATGTTGCCTAAATGGCCATTTGAAGAATAGACGAGAGGGAAGTGTTTCCCTCTCGTTTTTTATTGTGCCTCAACATACTTAGAAAATTTCAGAAAAATGTAACTTTCCTCTTTTTTACTAGTCTAATTAATAAACAAGTATATGAAGGAGAGGAAAAATGATGAAAAGTAAATGGTTCGCAATTATGCTGATTATCGTTATAGCTATCGTGCCTGGAATTTTTACATTGATAGTGAATACAGATGTGACGGCAAAGGCGGCTAGCGCAAGTATGGCAACACAAAACTGGCAAGCATCTTTTTCAGTTGCTTTAAAGAAAAACAAAATAACTGAGGAATATGTCTATATCACTACGGAAAAAGGAAGCAAAGTACCTGCAACAATTGAATTGTTGGAAGATCAAAAAACGATAGTGGTGAAAAAGTTAGCACCAGGTAATTATCAATTGCATGTAAAAAAGGAGGCCTTTGCACAAGGCGGACTGAATGTAGCTTCACAGACAATTCCATTTACAATTATCGAGACATTAACAGCCGTTAAATCGGAGAAAGAGTTACAGCAGTATTTTAAAAAGTTGTTAACAACTCAAAGAGTAGAAATTAGAGAAGAAGAGAGCTTACAAAGTACAGCAAGTGAAGATAAAGCAACAGCTAATAATGAGTCTACAACTAATAATCAAGTAGAGGGGGTAGAAGAGGGTGACATTGTAGTGGTAAAAGATGACTTTATTTACACTGCAAAAGATCAGAGCATTACAGTGGTGAATGCTAAAGATCCTAAGAATTTAAAGATGGCTACAAGTATCAAATTAAAACATTCCCAATATATTTCTAAGCTTGCCCTATATGACAATCTATTAATTGCCATCGGGGATCAATATATTGAAAAAGCAGGCACAGCTATGGTAACAGCCTCAATTTATGATATTTCAAATCCAAGCAATCCAAAGCATGTACGTGATGTTGGGCAAGAAGGCTTCTTGCAGGATATTCGCATAACGAATGACACATTATATTTAATCGGTAATATGTATCCAAATTACTGGATGCTACAAGAAGACAATAAAACCGATTTAAAGCCTAAAACATTTGATAGTATGGCAGGAACAGAGTACCAAAGTCTTCCTTTAGAAAAAATCTCAATCTTACCAAATACGATGGATGGTACCTATAGTTTAATTACAGCTGTCGATTTAAAAAATGGAGCTAAGACAACTGCCAATACGAAAGGGTACTTAGGTGGAAGTAGTGGTCTTTATATGTCAGAGAATGCCCTGTATTTAACGACACCAATGTATGAAAGTAGTATTGATGTTTCATCAGAAAAGCGCGTTATGGATATGATTTGGTTACCGAGGTCAGCCGACACTCAAATTTTCAAGTGGAATGTAGATGGAACGACTTTGAACTTTGTCGGAAGTACGGAAGTAAAGGGAACTGTGTTAAATCAGTATTCAATGGATGAATATAAGGGGAACTTCCGGATCTTTACAACAGAAGGTAATACGTGGAATGAGAAAAGTACTTCCTATAACCATCTCTTTATTTTGGATGAACATTTAAAACCGCTTGGTGCAGTAAAAGATATGGCGCCTGGAGAAAAGATATATTCAGCTAGATTTATGGGAGAAAAAGCATATGTGGTGACATTTAAACAAGTGGATCCACTATTTGTCATTGATGTAGCGAATCCGAAAAAGCCTGCTGTACTAGGGGAATTGAAGATTCCTGGCTTCAGTAATTACCTACATCCATTAGATGATACGCATTTAATTGGTATTGGTTATGATACGGAGCAACGCTATGATTCGTATACGAAACGTAATTTTACTGTGACAACCAATATGAAGATGTCCCTATTCGATGTATCAGACTTCCGAAATCCGAAAGAACAATCAACCGTAAAAATTGGTGGGAAAGGTTCTTCCTCTGAAGTGCAATACAATCCTAAAGCGCTATTCCGCAATAAGGAATACAACTATTTTGGCTTCCCTGTAGTACTGTATGAGGCAGGTAAGGGAGACGAAGTTGTCTATCAAGGTCAAGGTGCTCAAATTTATGAAATTACTGCAGAGAAAGGGATAGTATTGAAAGGAAATATAATCAATCGTAATAATAATGAGTCCTATGAAAATTGGGAGCAAGTTGTACAACGTGTTGTCTATATAGATGATACGCTGTATACAATAGCGCGTAACGAGATAAAAAGCTATCAGTTAAATGACTTCAAGCCTTTAGATACATTAACAATAAAATAATAAGAAAAACAAAACAGTCAATTGAAATGTATCAAGTAGCCTTCTACTCCAATCCTGTATCTTTAGCAACGGTTTTCAAATATAGTGAAGGTGTTCATTATTCTTTATGAAGAGGTGTTGTCACCCATCATCCTCTGATAATGGGCTATTTGATCGCTATGCTACTATGAAAAAGTAAAGACAATTTGCAGAATGGTTGATTGGAGTGGAGCCAGCGTCACTCCTAGGGG
This sequence comes from Lysinibacillus sp. YS11, assembly GCF_002896375.1. NCBI lineage: Bacteria > Bacillati > Bacillota > Bacilli > Caryophanales > Bacillaceae > Lysinibacillus > Lysinibacillus sp. YS11. Next base: position 440,198 of record NZ_CP026007.1, read on the forward strand.
ATTTAGCGTCACTGAGGAGACCCTGGATGAACGTAGGTGAGTGAAGCGGCTCATCGGACCCCCTGGAAAGGACGCTGGCGGAACAGAAGTCAACCTCTCGCCTTGCAAAGTTGCTTTTTCTGCCGTTGACATCATCTTTTTCAACAAAAAAGAAAGTCCAATGAATATGGAGAAATTCATTGGACTTTTTGTTTATTACTATTGTCGATATGGCAGTATCTCGGATACAGTCACAAATTCATAGCCCTGCTCTTGTAAATAGGCAAGAACAGCGTCAAGTCCGTCTGCAGTGGATTGATGAATATCATGCATTAAGACAATGGCATTATTGTGTAAATTATTTTTTACGTGTGGCAATAGCTGCTGTGCATTTCGATGTTTCCAATCCAATGTATCAATTGTCCATAGCACAACAGGGATAGGAATCTCGGCATTAATTGTGTCATTAGTTGCACCGTATGGTGGTCTAAAAACTGTGGCACCTTGATTGATTGCCTTCTCAATTTCAGTGGCAGTCGTGTTATATTCTTTCATCACTTGTTCCTGCGTAAGCTTTGTTAAGACAGGGTGGTTCCACGAATGGTTTCCAATTTCATGACCGCGCGCAAGAACATCTTTTACGATGTCAGGATAGTATTGTACACGACTACCGAGCATGAAGAAAGTAGCCTTTGCGTGATACTTATCAAGAATATTTAAAATTTGCTCCGTCACTTTTGGGTGTGGACCATCATCAAATGTTAAAGCAATACGTTTTTTATTCGGATCACCAGTTGGTGGTGGATTAATTGGTTTTACATTTTCCATTGCGATTTGAAATTCGGAGGCTAACAAAGGGTTAATAAGCGAAAGGGGTAGTTTCACTATTGGGGTACCTGCTGCTCCACTAGCAATCTCATATTCATCGAAATAGATTTGTAATGAATCATCAACAATAGCAAAGCGATTGAAGTTAGACCATTTTGGTTCGGTAGCTTTTAATAGTTCATCGTTGAAAAGCTCATCCTTTAATTGGAGGTTTTTTTGCAAATCTTTTCGGACGTTTACAGCCAACGTAGATAAGTTATTCTCATCATTTTGTAGAAGCGTTTGGATCGTAATTTGTTCGCCCGTTTCGTTGTTAATGAAGAATGTTTTTGTGGAGACTTCGTGATTGGCTCCACCTACATATAGCATTTTTGTTAGCACAAAGGAATAGTAATGCTCTCGGTACGGAAAAGTTTCTAGACTAATATTTAATTCACCCATAGCATCTGTATCTTTATTTTTCTTCATCGATGTTAGATAGTTTTCTTTTGAATCCGATATGTATTGTAATACGGCATCATTAAAAACCTCGTTATCTGTTTGTGGGTAATGTATAGCAAATGGTGTTCGTTTGTCATTTGAAACGTCTGTAACAATACGTATGCCTGGAAACGCAGAACTTTCGGTCGATAAATGACTATTCACCGATTCCGTCTCGGATTCTTTTGAAGCACTAATCTTTTGAAACTTAAAGTCATCCTTTGAAAGGATAATAAAAAGTATAATAGTTGTTAAGGTCACAATAAGGCTAAGTAATAAGAAATCAATTATTGGACCGCGTCTTTTTCTGCGTTCCTGCATGGTTTTGGATACGCTCCCCTCTTTTTTTATTTTCTATACAATCAGACGTGCCAGTCATTAAAAAAGTTATACAAATCTAGAATCTTTTTATGTAATTATGTGGAAATTTATTAAGATCGCTTTTTCTTCAAGAATTAGCGAATTAATTGTAGTTGTACTTCTATTTAAGAGGTTGTAAAATACCTACTAAAATAGAAAAAACACATGCGTAATATTAGTGTAACTGTAAAAATAAATTGAAAGATAATCCATTGCTTAAGAAAAAATTTTCAGTTGAGTTTTTATTGGCAGTTCGTTAATATTGGCAAGGAACCTTTTGAAGGAGGCAGATAGCTGCAATGGTCTTACAAGATGCGGATAATGAACTTACGATTGACTGTTTGTTGCTTGCAGGACGCATTATGATTGAAAGTGGTGCCGAAACATACCGTGTTGAGGATACGATGCTGCGTATGGCACATTCTCAAAATATGCCAAATGCTCAATGTTATGCCACACCAACGGGCATCATTTTTTCGTTAGGCAAGACACAGCCAACAAGAATTACATCAATTCCCAGTAGGGTTACAGATTTGCAAAAAATCGCCTTGGTAAATTCAGTATCTCGTAGACTCACATCTCAAATCATAACATTAGAAGAAGCTTATGACGAGTTAAAGTCGATACAAAAAACAAATTATTTTTTACCAACTTATTTGCAAGTTTTGGCAGCTGCGCTTGCTAGTGGTTGTTTCCTTATTATGTTTAAGGGTGGATGGTCGGATTTTCCGATAGCTTTTTTGGCAGGCGGGCTCGGTTTCCTAGTATTGGTAATCATTAATCATTTAACAAGGGTAAAGTTTTTTTCTGAATTTACTGCATCACTCGTCCTCGGCTTTGTTGCCTTCTTTGCAGTAAAGTATGGTTATGGTACTGAACTTGATAAAATTATTATTAGTTCCGTCATGCCACTAGTACCAGGTATTTTGATTACAAATGCTGTACGTGATTTAATGGCAGGTCATTTTATGTCAGGGATGGCAAAGGGAGCAGAGGCCTTTTTAACAGCCTTTGCTATTGGTGCAGCAATCGCCGTCACACTAGGATTTTAGGAGGCGGATAATATGCAGATGATGGACATTATTATACAATTAATAGTTAGTTTTTTTGCGACAGCTGGGATTGCCATTATTTTTAATGTTCCTAGAAAAACACTACTTCATTGCGGACTCGTTGGGGTAATTGGCTGGATTATATACTATGTTCTAACAGAGCAAGGCATGGATGTTGTCAAAGCTTCTTTCTTTGGCTCATTTGTCATTGCCATCGTTGCTCATTTATATGCCCGACGCTTTAAAATACCCATGATTATTTTTATTGTTGGGGGAATTATACCATTAGTACCAGGGGGCATGGCTTATAATGCAATGAGAAATGTGGTAGAAGATGATTACTTACAAGGCTTGCAATATGGCTTAAAGGCATTTTTAATTACAGGTGCTATTGTTATTGGACTAGTTTTTGCAGAAGTAATTATCCAACTCATATTCCGCTCAGTTCGTTCCAGTAAAGTAAAATTACAAAAGGTTTATAAAAAATAGAAGGAGACTGCGTGCAAAATAAACGCAGCCTCCTTCTTCATTATTGTTATTTTGTCAGTAATAGTTCAATCTCTTCAGGTGTAACAGGTTTACTAATATAATAGCCCTGAATGGCATCGCAGCCGTAAGTGATTAATAGATCTGCTTGTTCAGCTGTTTCTACACCTTCAGCGACCACTTTCAATTCCATGGATTTACCTAGTTGTACCATACCATTCATAAGCTTTTGGCTCTTTTCGGATTTCAAGAGTGAATTTGTAAACGTTTGATCGATTTTTAATGTACTTATTGGTAAAATTTGCATATATCTAAATGAGCCGTAGCCAGTACCGAAATCATCTAATACAAAAGAAATGCCTTCGTTTTCAAGCTTACGCATTTGCTGTGCAATAGACGTTGCGGCTTCAGCTTCTAAAGCAAATTTTTCAGTAATTTCAATTTGTAATAGGTTCGCTGGACAACCTGTTTTTGTAATCATTTCAAGTATAGATTTTGCCATATTCTTATCACGGAATTCGCGTACAGAAGAGTTAATAGATACTTTTAAATCATAGCCAGCCTTTTTCCAAAGTAATGCTTGTTCACATGCCTTTTCCAGCATGAAGGACCCAATATTATTAATTAGACCTGTTTCTTCAGCGATAGGAATTAACTCATCAGGCGTTACGACACCTATTACCTCATCTTCCCAACGTACAAGTGCTTCAACAGCAGTAACTTTTCCAGAATACACATCGATTTGTGGTTGATAGAGTACCTTCAAGTTCTTTTGGTCAAGTGCTTGGAGTAAGCGCTTTTCAATTAATGCTTTACGATTTAAAGCTTTATGTGTTGCTGTTGATAAAGAAACAATTTTATCTCCGCCAGCCTCACGGACTGTTGAAATAGTAGCAATGGATGCCTTCATAAGCTGAGAGAATGTTGATTGATCCTCAGGATATCTAGTTATGCCACCACTAATAGAAATTGGTACAGCAATATTGCCGCTATAAATCGGATGTTGTTGTAAGTAAGATAAAAAGCCTTGAATAAACCATTCACTTAAAGGCGTAATGACAACAAAATCATTTTCATTTATACGAGCCATCGTGCTATCTTGGAAATACATTTTTATACGATTTGTAAATTCAACAATAAGGCTTTGATCGATTTGTTGATCATGTAATTCTTTAAGTGTATAAAATTTATCAATACTTAGATAAACAAATGAAAAGTGTCTCTCATCGTCAATCATATTGGTGATTACTTTTTCAAGTCGATGTGCATTCATCAAACCAGTTTCTGTATCGATGTAAGCAATTTTTTCAAGTTGGTGTTGAATCGTTTTTGATTTAGTTACATCCTTTTCAATTAGGATAAACTGTTGTTCATTTGTTTCAAGATTAACGAGGGGGATAGCCGTTAGTAGCACCCAATAGGATTGCCCCGTTTTTGTAATTTTTTCAACTTCTCCTTGCCATGTATGACCATTATTTAAATTACGCCAGATCGTATGTGTTATTTTTTCACTCATTTCATTATCAGGGAACAGTTGCCAAAAGGTTTTGCCGATAACACGCTTTGGTGTCCATTGGCTTGTTTTTAGAAATTCATTATTACATTCCAAGATAAATCCATCGTGATCGAGTGTAACGGTCATAAAGGTTGCATCTAAACCTTGCTTAAGGTTTACAAAGGTATTGCATTGAGAGATAGCCTGCGTCATTAATTCTGGGAGCATAAAAATCAATAGAATAAAACGTTCTCCCTCATCTGTAAAAGGTTTAGCTAGCAGAGCTGTTGTTATTTCTGCATTTGAAGTTGTGTGTACTTGAATTTTTTCTAGATACGTACTGTCCTCATTTTGTAAAATAGATTGAAGTGTTTCGACAGGAAGCTGACGCAGTAGATTTTCGTGTATAGATGGAGTAGTATTTCCTTTAATATCATTAGCTGATAAGCCAATCAGATGTTCAGCACTCTTTCCCCAGACTGTTGCTTGTCCATCTTGATTAATGATAATTGCAGGAAAAGGAAGTGAATTTAAATAATGTTCATCAATCGTAAATGATTTATGCATATGACTCATGATTATTCGATCTCCTTGGGTAATCAATATATACTAATATTATAGATAATAATCGGGAATTAGTCATTATGAATATATTTGTAAATATTTGATAGTAAAATTTAATAGGACTTTTCTAGTGAAATATAAGAAATGATTTGAAGAAAAGTAACAATTTTTAGTACGTATATAGGAAGCAGGATTGGTATGAAACGTTTAAAAGGAATAATATTTATCGTCTCGGGTGCTATGTTATGGGGAGCAACTGGCCCTTTAATGGAGTGGTTGCTTAATCATACACCTTTGACTGTATCCTTTATGTTAACAATCCGTTTATCGGTTGCAGGTATATTACTACTTACATATTTATTGTTAACAGGAAAAAATATTTTTGGAATTTGGCAGCACAAGCTATGGGGGAGGCAACTCATAGTTTTTGGTATTGCAGGTATGCTTGGTGTCCAATTTACATTTGTTGCTGCAATTAATGAAAGTAATGCTGTGCTTGCTACCTTACTACAGTTTTTAGCGCCAATATTTGTTGTCGCGTATGTCTCTCTTAGTTTAAAGAAATGGCCACCAAAATATCAAGTGTTAGGTATTATTGGTACCCTTATAGGGTTATTTCTGTTACTAACGAATGCATCATTTGAAAGTTTACTTATTAGTCCAAAAGCCTTGTTATGGGGAATAGGAGTAGGCTTAACATTTGCATTTTACACCTTGTATCCTGCACGCTTAATGAAGGAGTGGAGTGTGCTTTTAGTAGTGGGCTGGGGGATGCTGGTGGGTGGCTTCACTTTGGGCTTAGTAAGCCGTGTTTGGCAGCAGTCCACTCAATGGGTTGTTCTAGTAGATTTTAAAATTTTAATGTTATTAGTTGCTTTAATATTTTTTGGAACAGTAGCTTTTATATTGTTTTTAAGTAGTATGAAATACATTACGGCAGTTGAAACGAGCATTCTTTCTAGTATTGAACCATTAACAGCAATGGTGATCTCTGTTATTATTTTCGGTACTTCTTTAGGTTTTTGGCAATTAATAGGAGTATTCGTTATGCTTGTTTGTGTAACCTGGCTTTCTATAGCAGGAGAAAAAGCATAAATATACTATAGTGTTAGTAGTTTTTAACTATCATTAAATTTTATCTACCAACAAGGGGGAAAGAATATGAAAGAAGTTTTTTCCTATGTAAAGCCATATAAATGGACAGCTATTTTTGCTTTATGTTTAATGCTTTTAGAGTTATTTGTAGAGCTTGTGCAGCCACTCATTATGGCAAAAATAATCGACGAGGGAGTAAGGGCACAAAATCAAGGAATGGTTTTGCAATGGGGGGCTGTTTTACTTGGGCTATCTTTTGTTGCCTTTCTGGCGGGCGTTATCAATTCTTATTTTTCTTCACATACAGCTCAAAGCTTTTCATATGATCTTCGAAATGCCCTGTTTGATAGGATTCAATCCTTTACGCTAGGAACCTATCAAAAATTCTCCACTGCATCGCTTATTACTCGATTAACAAATGATGTTACACAGGTACAAACGGTGCTGTTTATGAGCTTACGTATTATGCTTCGAGCGCCACTTGCTGTGATAGGAAGCATTATTATGGCTTTTGTCGTAAATCCGAAATTAGCTTTATTTTTAGTTATTGGTGCACCGATCATTTTTATTTTTCTTCTTTTTATGGTGGCAAAAGGTGTGACTTATTTTGGGCGTGTACAAAAGAGGGTCGATCGTTTAAACAGAGTTTTACAGGAGAATTTACAGGCGATACGATTAGTAAAGGCTTACTTAAGAGGGGCATATGAGGCTACACGCTTTGATGAAGTTGCATCACGGTTAAAGGTTGATACTGTGAAGGCCTTACGCATAATGGAATATATTATGCCGGTTCTTTTGTTCATTATGAATATGAGCCTGCTCGCAGTTTTATGGTTTGGTACAAAACAAATTGCTACAGGAACAACGCCACTTGGTGATATTGTGGCTATTGTGAATTATGCAATGCGTATGACAGGCTCATTTTCAATGTTCGCTTTTATTATTATCTTCTACGCACGTGCGAAGGCATCTGCAGAACGTATGGCAGAAATCCTTTCCGTTGAAAATGAGGTTGAAGATACATCTCTTTTAGAAGAAGTAGGTCATGCCACACAATATGGAGAATTAACCTTTGACCATGTTAGTTTTACTTATCCAGGAGGAGATGTTCCTGTTCTGTCAGATGTGAGCTTTCAAGTTAAGTCTGGCGAGAAACTAGCGATCATGGGGGCAACTGGTGCAGGAAAATCAACATTATTACAGCTCATTCCTCGGTTCTATGAAGTAACGCAAGGCAGAATACTTGTGGAAGGTCAGGATGTGCAACATTGGGATTTACAAGAGTTGCGGGAAGTGATTGGCTATGTCCCCCAGCAGTCATTGTTATTTACAGGAAGTATTGCAGATAATGTGCGTTGGGGAGATACACAGGCTGAAATGGATGCTGTATTACAGGCTACAATGCAGGCGCAAATTCATGCATCTGTTGAAGATTTTCCAAATGGTTATGATACCAAGGTTGGGCAAAAGGGTGTCAATTTATCTGGGGGGCAAAAACAGAGGTTATCTATAGCTAGAGCTCTTTTGAGAAAGGGACATATTTTAATGCTTGATGATAGTACTAGTGCTTTAGATGTGAAAACTGAACAGTCTTTGTGGGCGGCACTGAGTGAAGAAAAAGCAACGATGCTTGTTGTTACACAAAAAATACGTACAGCTAAAGGTGCAGATCGTATTTTACTGATTGATGCTGGAAAAGTAGTTGCTTATGGCACACATGAAGAGCTTTTAGAGACTTCCTCGCTTTATAAAAAAATAGCTATCTCTCAACAGGAGGTGGAGGATTAATGGGATTTTTCCAGAAACCTTTTGGCTATGAACCGCTTTTGACAAAAGATGATCTGAAACAGGGTGTGAAGAAAAAGAAGGGGCCACGTGCAGCTGATTGGAGAAGTACATTGCTGCGGTTATGGAAAATTGTCGACGAACAACGTGCACTGCTTATTGTGGTGCTCTTATTAGTGATGATTAGCTCCATATTAGCTTTAGTTGGTCCTTATGTAATCGGTCAAATGATTGATCACTATGTTATGCATGGCGAGCTTTCAGGCTTAGATAAAGGGATTGGCTTATTAATTGGTATTTATGTGTTATTAGCCGTTTCACTTTTCCTACAAAACTATTGGATGATTGGCATCGCCCAGCAAACGATCTATAGATTAAGGACAAGTGTATTCACTCATTTTCAAAGACTGCCAGTGGCATTCTTTGATCGTCGTCAGCATGGAGAATTGATGAGTAGAATGACGAATGATATTGAAGCTGTCAGCTCAACATTGAACAGTTCCTTTATTCAGGTATTTTCAAGTGTTCTTACGCTTGGTGGAACCGTCATTATTATGCTCAGTTTAAGCCCATTGCTGACAGTTCTGACGATGATCATTATTCCACTGATGTTTTGGGCGATGCGATGGATTACACGTCGTACAGCACCACTATTTAAAGAACAGCAGGTAGCTATTGGCGCCTTAAACGGGATGATCGAAGAAACAATTTCAGGACAGCGGATTGTGAAGGCATTTTCACAAGAGGAGCGAATGAAAGCAGAATTTCGTGAAAAAAGTTTGCGCTTAAAAAGAACTGGTTTTTGGGCACAGACATACTCAGGTTATATTCCTAAAGTTATGAACTTCTTAAATAATATGAGCTTTACCATTGTAGCAGGTGTAGGAGGAGTTCTTGCGTTATATGGACATGTATCGATAGGGGTAATTGTTATATTCACTGAATATGCACGACAATTTACACGTCCTTTAAATGATTTAGCAAACCAGTTTAATACAGTACTGTCAGCCATTGCTGGTGCAGAACGTGTATTTTCCTTGCTTGATGAACAACCAGAGGCAGAAAATGTGTCAGCACAAAAGCATCAGCTATTGGGACATGTAACGTTTAAGCAGGTGTACTTCAAATATGAACTAGAAGAAGAGGGGTACACACTAAAAAATGTAGACTTTAAAGTGGAACCTGGTCAAACGGTAGCCCTTGTTGGTGCAACTGGGGCTGGTAAAACGACAATCCTTCAACTTATTGCAAGATTTTATGACGTCTCAAAGGGAGAGGTATTATTTGATGGTATAAATGTACAGCAAATTGATCGACAATCCCTTCGTTCACAAATGGCCTTTGTCTTACAGGATCCATTTTTGTTTGAGGCTTCTGTTCGCGAGAATATCCGATATGGTAGACTGGATGCGAGTGATGCAGAGATTGAGGAAGCGGCCAAGCAAGCTAATGCACATGAGTTCATTATGAAACTAAAGGATGGGTATGATACTATTCTTGCAGCGGATGGACGTGAGATTTCCCAAGGCCAAAAGCAATTACTTTCTATAGCAAGGGCACTTATTGCTGATCCGAAAATTTTACTATTGGATGAAGCGACAAGCAGTATCGATACTGTGACAGAACTGGCGATACAAGAGGCACTCGATACGTTAATGCAAGGGCGCACGAGCTTTGTGATCGCGCATCGTTTAAATACTGTCCATAATGCCGATATGGTCTTAGTGATGCAAAAAGGGGAATTAGTGGAGGCTGGACCTCAGCAAAAGCTAATCGAATCAGGTGGTCTTTATGCACAAATGCTGCATTCATCCTCACACCATCTTGAGGAATAGATGGAAAAAGAGCAATTTCATTTGAAGTTGCTCTTTTTTATTGAATTAAAATGTTATTAATTTGAATAAATGGTATAATTATTATATAACATTATTAAAATATGAAGCAGTAGATAGTTTAAAAGTAATGGGTTGTGAAAGAATAAATATCTCTATTTTAGAAAAAATAGTATATTATTTCTAGTAAATTTCAGTCATTTTACTGAATTTTTATAGTATAAATCCTTTTATTTTTCTAATATTTGAAGTAAAATTCTGATTAATAGCGGGTATTAATATATTTTGTTGCCAGCTTATTTTCATTCTTGCTACAATAGGGCAATAGTCTGTTACAGGAACGGAGTAAATGATGAATATTTCAGTGATGACAGTGTCTTTTCCATTAGATGGAGAAACATTGAAAGAAGTAAAGTTATTATGTGAAGAAGCAACAGTTCAAGATTATCGAGTCTATGAAACCATTATGAATGTACCTATGGCTAGCTCTTTCGAGAATAAAGGCTTCATGGTACTAGCGTATGAGGATGATAAGGATTTATTAGTTGGTGCTGCTAGTGCTATCGACTTAATGGGACTTCATACATATGAGTGGTCATTAGTGGTGACACCTGCATATCGACAAAAGGGTATTGGAACTGCCTTAGTTGAGGGTATACAAGTAGGGCTAAAAGAAAGAGGGGCAGAGGGGCAATTAGCTGTAGTAATTGATGGTTCCCCTTATGGGCATACATTTATTGAAAACAAAGGGTTTACCTATAGTTTTTCAGAAACGACCCTAGAAACAAAAGCAGAGCCCGTTACATTACGAAGTGATATAAATATTCAAGCCTATAACGGAGAGCAAGCTGAACTGATTACTATTTATTGTGAGGCTTTTGGAGATCTACCCGAAGAATCAGAAGAGCTTATTGCTTTTAATACATCAACAAATGGAAGAGAGCTTTGGGTTGCTTACAGAGATGGTGCAGTTGTTGGCACAGTGACTACAGCTAAGGAAAATGAAATCCAGTGGGTAACTGCACTTGCTGTACATCCAAATTGTGAAGGACAAGGTATTGGGACAGCCCTTCTTTCCTTTTCAAAGGATTATGCGAGTAAGGTTGGTGCAGCGTTTGTCATGCTAGATGTAGAAGTAGACAATAAAAAAGCACTTTCTGTCTATGAAAAAGCAGGCTTTATGAAAGCACAGCAAATTGATTATTATGTAAAACAATAGAAAAAGGGGTGATGAGAGGTATTTAATATCAACTCATCGCCCTTTTTTATCATAATCACCTACTATCTTCATATAATATTAATAAGCTTTAAGAAAGGAGTCGTGATCATGCGCATGCCAGCATTGCCAAAGAAGAAGTCTCCTCCGAAGGAAGCCCCTAATTCATGGTGGAAAGTTGTGAAAGCTTATTTATCCAAAGGGAAGTTTTATAAATTACCCCCAAGAAATTAATGATGCAAAGAAAAAAGTCGCCTTTTAGCGACTTTTTAATTTTCTAATAAAAATGTCTTTTTGGATGGACCGATTAAGTATAGCTCGTGCATGGCTCGTGTAAGAGCTACATAAAGTAGCTTTCGGTCAATTGGTGTATCGTAAAATGGTGTATCGTAGGCAGCTACAATGACAGCATCAAATTCAAGTCCCTTAGCTAAGTGACTTGGCACAACAAGTAACATTTCTTGATTAATAGATTCATTTTCCGTTAGTAGTTGTGAAGCAATATCATTGTCTTTTAATGCCTGTTGCATAGTAATGGCTTCTGCAGTAGTTTTGCAAATTAAAGCGATGGATCGATGGCCATTTTGACGAATAGCTTCAAAAATCTCTTTAACTTTGAAGGCATCGAATTGCTCTGCTTGAATAAAACTTGGTACTTTACCGTGACGCACAACGGGTTCTACTAAAGGTAGCTGTTCATTCATTTGCGCTAGAATTTGATTCGCGACTTCCATAATTTCAATTGTTGTTCGATAGCTTTTTTGCAAAGTGCGGAAGCTTGCACGAGGAAATAAGCTTTGGACAGGCTCCCAGGCTGTTAATGAGCGATAGCTATGGATACCTTGTGCTAAATCACCGACCATAGTAAACATATCTGTATCAAGACCTGCTTTTAAAGCAGCAAGCTGAAATAAACTGTAATCTTGGACCTCATCGATAAAGACAACACGCATCTTCCATTCATCTGTAATGCCTTTTAAACGTGCTTGTAAATAGTATAGTGCAGCTAAATCTTCGAGTGCCCATTGTTCTTTACGATGTGCCTGCAAAAATTGTTGCTGTTCAAGGTAATGCCATTCAGGGGCGAGTTCTGCTAATAATTCTGCATCGGTGAGAAGGGTACGATAGAGTGTTTTAATATTATGTTTGGGAAAGCGACGCATATAAGCTGATGCCGTTGTCTTCGTTTCTTTTTCAATGGCAGGAATTCGTTCATCACGCTCATCAATGAATTTTGTGACAACACGTCGCCGTTTTTCATCATCTCGAATTCCATTTAAGGCTTTACCCAATACTTCATCATACTTTTTATGGAGTGTAGCTAAAACAGCCTGTTTTTTTTGACGTACATGGCTTGCTAAGACCTTTTTAATATGTTCAAGTCGCTTTTCGATAGGCATATATGAGAATTCATATAAAAACAGCTTCTTCAGGTGGGAAGCACGCATGATACAGTATTTTTCAATATAGACATCTTCGAATTGCTCTGCGATCTTTTGTTCCAGCTTTTGTACGTAGCGTTCGATGACATCACGATAGTAAAGTGAACCTTTCATTTCAGCAATCCAGGCAGTAGGCTGACTGCCTCCAGCAACGAGCAATTCTAATTGTTCATTTGGATTTTGAAGCTTAAGCTTTAATTTAGTGGCAGAAAGAACGTAGTCTGTAAAAGTAGTTTGGCATATTTTATCGACGCCAAGCTCTGGTAAAACATCGCCTATATAATCAATAAATAACTTATTCGGTGCTAAAATCATGAGCTGCTCAGGATTAAAATGTTCACCCATTGTATAAAGGAAATAGGATATTCTGTGTAGAGCAATGGTTGTTTTTCCACTACCAGCAGCACCTTGCACAATAATTGGTTGACGAAGATGTGCTCGAATAATTTCATTTTGTTCCTTTTGAATGGTTGAAACAATTTCAGTTAGACGGACATCAGCTTTTCCAGCTAATGCTTCTTGTAGTAGTTCATCATTTGTTGTTAGATCAATATCTCGTATATCGAGTAATTCGCCATTTTCGATCTTGTATTGCCTTTTAGCAAAGAGATGTCCTTTATGAACTTCACCACGGACATCGTACTCCATGTCACCAAGACGTCCATCATAATAAACATTAGCTACGGGTGAGCGCCAGTCAACAATAATGGGCTCATGGGTTTCACGATGAAATAGTGATGTTTTCCCAATATAAAGGAATTCTTCTGGGTCACCGGTTTTTTGGAAATGGATTCTAGCGAAATAGGGCTTCTTGCGAACGGCCTCTAGACCTTCTTTTTGATTACGTGCCATTTCAAAAAATCTAGCATTTGTTAAGATATTTAAATAACTTAAACTCGAATCTAAGTAATCAAGATCGGCCATAGATTTGCGGATATTTTCTTGAGCAGATTTTAAATCTCGTTGTGATTCGTCTAATATTTGTTGCATATAGCCTTGGGTATACGCTAACCGCTCTACTTCAGCCTGAAAATCTGGATGTTGTACAGTCATTTTTTAGCACCTCCTAGGTACTTACAATTTCAAAGTAGATTATCATACTACTATATATAATATTTACCAGCAAGTGAAAGCTAAAATGTTAATTATGCTACTATTACATGGGGCTGGAAGGTTTTTCTTTGAATAATAATAGAGGAGGTTATTGAATTTGGACATATTTGCACATAGAGGTGTTTCGATAAACTATCCAGAAAATACGATGGCTGCCTTTCAAGCAGCATCAAAGCTTCCTATAGCAGGGATAGAGCTAGACGTTCATTTAACCGCAGATAAAGAGGTAGTGGTGATTCATGATGAGACCATTGATCGTACCTCCAATGGCTCAGGCTATGTAAAAGATTTTACATTACAACAATTACGTACATTTGATTTTGGCTCGTGGTTTTCACGGGAGTTCGGAGATGAAGTAATTCCTACCTTAGGGGAAGTGTTGGAGTTATTTGCAGGTACCAATCACCGTATCAATATTGAACTGAAAACAGACATTATTGCATATGAAGGAATCGAAGCGCTCGTGCTCAAAGAAGTAGCAGCACAGCAAATGACAGAGCGGGTGATCATTTCATCTTTCAATCATGAATCATTGCAAACAATATCAAAAATAGCGCCTTATATAGAAAGTGCAGCATTGTTTGCAGAGGTGCTGGTGGATTTCCCAACTTACATTGCTCTTATACCAGCTAAGGCGTTACATGTAAGTTTGCCAACTTCCTTCCGTAAATCAGTTAAACTAGCTCTCGCTGAAGGTGCAACTGTACGTGTGTATACCGTCAATGAACAACGCGATGCTCTAAGTTTACAACAGCTCGGTGTACAGGCGATATTTACAGATGATCCAGAAAAAATATTAAGAGCCCTTAGTTAGAGCAAAAGTGGACAGTTAGGAGACAAAAGCTTCCGTGGAATCATTTGCATTTTCAAAATACCCACGGAAAGCAACGTCCTCTAGAGGGTTTTTACCATTTTGCACGATGTTCCTCAATACATCCGAGCATTTGTTGAATAACCAGTGTTTCACCATTGTCGAGTAAAATAGAACCGTCGTAATAGCCAAATAGTTGATGTACCTCTGATTTAACTAGTTTGGCATTCGTTTGGGCTATACGCTCAAAAAAGGGTGAAAAGGTTAAGGAGACCTGATTAGAAAATTTTGTTTTCACTTTCCAACGCTGCATGTAATCTTCAGAATCATATTGAAATAATAAATCCTCATGTATTTTTGTCATTTTACCATCAACAAAAACAGCATTTTCAGTCATGCCTGTGCCATCTGTCCATTTACCTCCTAAATTAAGTCCGATGCGTCGTCCACGTACTCGTTGAGAGGCCATTCCCCAATTCCATAATGCTTCACGTGGCCATACACCTCGTCCATAATCCAACACAGCAAAATTCTCCTCAGCTGAGAAATTAAAACGCCGAGTACCAATTGTGACAACACCTGATGTTGGCAATATGTGATGCTTGCCTGTGAACTGAAATGTTTTGCGATTCCAAGGAATGACTACATTTAAGGTTTCGTCCGCTGGTGGGTGCTGAATGATAAGCTTTGCTCGTAAAACATCTCCGTCAAAGTTTGGTATGGAAACAGATAGATGTGTTTCATTTTGTATATATAATAAATCAATCATCATTTCACTATTTTTAAATGAAACAGATTCTAAAACCTGTGTAGGCATTTTTAGTTTACCACCAAAGGGGATTGTGATCGTTTTTTCAAAATAGCGCTGTGTTTCATATTCAAGGAAATAAACGAAGCAGACTGCTGCGTAATCTAGATGACTAATCGTAGCTGAAAACAAGATTTCATCACCGTAGACACACCAATAGTTCCATTTCTTTTTGCGCATGAGATGGCCGCTTAAATTGCTATTAATAAGTGGTTTGCGTGCAAATCCGATGGCTGCTGGATTTAAATTACCTTTTTTATCGCATAAAAGAGTTGGCTGTAAAATCTCTTTTTCAGCATGCTGCCTCACATTCAACATCCCTTCTGGTCATAAAATAAAATTGACATATCTTTAATCCTTATTGTAGCAAAAATGTTCTTGAAATTGGAAAGGAACATGCTGAATATAATGGATTTCAATAAGAATTATGAGGAAGGACCTAACTAATAGAAATGCTTAAATAGACATATGATGGCATGAGGAGGTTATGTATGGCAAAAATGTATAATAGGCAGGCTGCAGTTCAATATGCTAATTTGTGGTGGAACAGACGCAATCCTGCTTTTCCAAATTTTGATGTAGATTGCACGAACTATATATCTCAGTGTTTACTTGCAGGAGGGGCACCGATGCGAGGTGCACCAAGTAGAGAGAAAGGCTGGTGGATTCAGCAAGGGAATTGGAGCTTTAGCTGGTCTGTTGCCCATTCATTACGATGGTATTTAGAAGGATCTACAACAGGATTGAAGGGTAGACGTGTTCAATATGCAGAGGAACTAGAGCTTGGAGATGTCATTTTTTATGATTTTCAAGGGAATGGTAGAATTGACCACTCCGTTATTGTTACAAGTATTCAAAATGGTATTCCTTATGTGAATGCCCACACCTCAGATAGTATTAATCGACCTTATTTTTATGAGGATTCCACCGCCTATACGCCAAGCATGACCTACTTTTTCTATCATATAGATGACAGCTTTGCTTAGGAACAGGTAGTTTTAAAGCATACAAATATATGATAATGTGAAAGATAGAAGAGATAAACTCTAATATGTTGTCTTATGGTAGAAGGAGAATTGATATATGAGCGAACAAATTTTATCTGTTAGAGATGCAATTATTCAACGTCGTTCCATTAAAAAGTTTAATGGCCAGCCTGTAGAGCGTGAGGATTTAATGGCTATTATTGACGATGCAGTATGGGCTCCCAATCATGGTAATCGTGAGCCATGGCGATTAGTTGTTGCCTGTGGAAAGGAATTAACAAATCTTCACCAGCTATTACGTGACTTAACAATTCCTAAATGGCAGGAGCTTTCAAGCGAAGATTTAGCGAAGCAGATGTTGAAATTTACATTACCAGGTGGCTATGCCTTTGTTATCGTTCCAGAGGATGCGCGTCAAAAAGAACGTTTAGAAGATTATGCAGCAGCAAGTACATTTATTCAAAACATGCAGTTACTGGCATGGGATAGAGGCATAGGCTCTTGCTGGAAAACACCAGGCTTCCTAGATAATCCAAAATTCCGTGAAGCTTTAAAGGTACAGCCAGGTGAGCGTGTTATTGCTATGCTACAAGTTGGTTATTTTGATGAAGTGCCAAAAGGCAAAGAGCGCAAACAAGCAGCTGATATCGTTACGATTTTTGGTGAGTAATCAAATAAAAAAATCCCTTCACTTTGACAGTGAGGGGATTTTTTAATTAATCGATATTTATTTTTGCAATCCTGAAACCTCATATAAATAATCACTAAGAACACGTAAGCCTTTATCAAAGTTTTCTAAATGGAAGTGTTCATTTGGTGCATGGAAGTTTTCACTTGATAGACCGAAGCCCATTAGCACTACAGGTAATTCTAAAATTTCATCAAACGCAGCGACGATAGGGATGGATCCACCGCCACGTGTGTATGCTGTTGGTACATTATACACTTTTTCATAGGAGCGTCCAGCAGCCTGGATAAATGGATGATCGAAAGGCGTTAGGAATGGACGGCCTTTATCGAATTCAGAAATGTTGATTTCCACACCAGCAGGTTTGTGCTTTTCAACATGTGCTTTTAAAAGTGTTACAATTTCATCGGGCTCTTGATTTGGTACAAGACGACATGTGATTTTAGCGCCAGCTTCAGCGGGCAGCACTGTTTTGATGCCTTCACCTGAGAAACCACCAAATACACCGTTAACCTCTAGGGTTGGGCGGGCCCAAGTACGTTCTAAATAAGAATACCCTTGTTCACCGAATAATTCTTTTACGCCAACTTCCTGTTTAACAGACTCTTCATCGAAGCCAAGCGCAAGATAAGCCTCACGTTCCTCTTCTGTTAATGGCAACACTTTGTCGTAGAAACCTTCAACTTGAATCGTACCATGCTCATCACGGAAGGATGCTAAAATTTCAGCTAATGCGTGAATAGCATTTTGTACGCCACCACCATAAAGACCGGAGTGTAAATCTCCCTTAGCTCCACGCACATCAATTTGAATGCCCGTTAAGCCCCGTAAACCATAGCATACCGCAGGCTTCCCAGGACCATAAAGACCTGTATCGGAAATTAAAATTAAATCTGCCGCTAGTTTTTCTTTATATTGTTCAACATAGGCAGGTAGATGTGGACTACCAATTTCTTCTTCACCTTCATAAATGAACTTAACATTGACAGGTAATGTCCCTGTTGTAGCAAACAATGCCTCAATCATTTTTAAGTGCATAAAGACTTGTCCTTTATCATCACTCGCACCACGAGCAAATAATTTATTGTCTCGAATTGTAGGATTAAAAGGCTCACTGTCCCATAAATTTAATGGATCAACAGGTTGAACATCATAATGACCATAAAATAAAATAGTTGGTTTACCCTCTGCATGTAGCCAGTCTGCATAAACAACAGGGTGCCCAGCTGTTTGTGTAATGGAGATATTTTCAAGATTTAGTTTTTCAAACGCACTGGCTAGCCACTCAGCTGCATGTTGAATATCCTCTTTATGCTCGGATAAAGAACTGATACTTGGAATTCGTAAAAATTCATTCAATTCATTTAAATGTGCCTCACGGTGTTCTGCAAAATAAGCATCAATTTGCTGTAAATTAGTCATTAAGCATCCCTCTTTCTAATATTTCGATAATAGAAATAGTATAGCACAATTTGCTTTTAGGAATCTTAAATTGAATTGAAAGATTACACATAGCACCTACAAAATAAACCACAAGAGCTAAATAGCAATTGTGGTTGAGTCTTACTTGAGTGGATTATAAATTCGTCATTTTTCAGTGAAGGGTTCAGATACAACAGCCAGATCGCTTCGCACTTTTAACGGCTAGAATGGCATCATTAAATGCACTAGCTTTTAGGCGAGTCTATTCAAAGCCTCATTAGTGAGCAGTATAACCACCATCAACAAGAAGCGTTGTACCATTAACAAAGCTTGCGTCATCGCTTGCTAAAAAGAGAACGGCTTTAGCGATTTCTTCTGGTTTACCAAGTCGACCTTGTGGGTGAAGGGATGCTAAATATTCTTTCTTCTGAGCATCGACCTCAGCTAATAGAGGAGTGTCGATATAGCCAGGACACACCGCATTTACACGAATACCCTGTTTAGCGTAAGCAGTACATAGGTTTTGTGTTAATAATTTAACGCCACCTTTTGCAGATGAGTAGGCTGTAGGGTTTGGTAAGGCAACGAAGCTATGAATTGAACCAGCGTTAACAATAACGCCACCTGTTCCTTGGGCAAGGAATTGTTCAATGGCATATTTATCCGATAGAAATACACCTGATAAATTAATATCAATTGTTCTTTTCCATTTTTCAAAAGAAAGCTCGTGTGCTGGTGCATCGTCAGCTACGCCTGCATTTGCATACATAATATCAAGTTTACCGTATTTAGTAACGGTTTCCTTTATCATGTTTTGAATGTCCGCTTCATTTGTTACGTCTGTTTTTACGAAAAGTGTATCAAAACCATTGTTATTTAATTCTTCAGAAACACTTTGTCCACGATTAGAAAAATCGGCAATAACGACTTTAGCGCCTTCTTCTACAAAGAGACGAACTGTGGCTTCACCGATACCACTAGCCCCACCTGTAACAATTGCTACTTTATCTTTTAGTTTCATATAAATGACCACCTTTAATGTTATTTTGCTGTTGCTCCGCCATCAATAACGAATTCTGCACCTGTTGAGAAGGAAGATTCATCAGAAGCTAAAAACAATACAGTTTGCGCTACTTCCTTTACAGAGCCTAAACGTCCTAATGGGAATAAGTTTTTGCCTAATTCATCTTTTGAGCTTCCTGTTGTTGCTGATGCATAGTCTGCCATACCTGTATCAATGTAGCCAGGATGAATGGAGTTGACACGTACGCCGTATGGAGCATACTCCATAGCAGCATCTTTTGTCATAATGCGAACAGCCCCTTTACTAGCGCCGTATAATACGTGACCAGCAGCACCTGTTAAGCCTGCAATAGAGGAAGCATTAATAACAGAACCATTATGTTGTTTAGCCATAAGCGGCATAATATGTTTCATGCCTAAGAACACACCTGTCACATTGATGGACATTAAGCGGTTCCAGTCAGAAAGCTCGATTTCTGCAAGGGGTTTTATGATATAGATACCTGCATTATTGAAAAGAATATCCACTTTCTTAAATGTTTTTATTGATTCATCTGCAACCTTTTTCCAGTCTTCTTCATTACTAACATCGTGGCGGATAAATACTGCCTCACCGCCGATAGTTTGAATATCACGGACTGTATCGTTCCCAGATTGTTCATTTATATCAGTAATAACTATTTTTGCTCCCTCTTTAGCAAATAATAGTGCAGTTTCTTTCCCGATTCCTGTACCTCCACCTGTAATAATGGCCACTTTGTTTTCTAATCTCATTTCAAGCACGCACCTTTCATTATTTCTGGTTATATGGTTGCCTTAGGATTCAAAAGTATTCGCATTGTTTAGCGATACCTTCATCTTACTCCTTTCAATTTGAAATACTATCCTATAAGATGCTGTATAATATAGTGAGTGAATATCCTCCATTTATAGGGGTATTTTTAGTGTGAAGGAGAAGAATTTCCTATGACGCATCCATTTCAATCAATTGAAGAAGTAACACTTCAAGAGTTTGTGTTGTTTATTAAAATCCATCATCAGCAAATTGAAGAGAATACAATTATTTACCTTAATCTAGAACCTTCTATAACTGGGGCAGATCGAAAAAGAACAGCAATGCTATTAGATTCATTTTTGCGTTTAATGACACATGCAAATATCGATGAATTAAATAATGATGAGAAGAATTTTTTCAACACATGGCTTCAATCACAGTTGTCCATTATTGATAGGAAGAGCTTTAATTTATTTCAATTAATATTTGAGAAATCGTTGATTACTTTTATGATTCAACAGAAGAGTAGTCGAACGAACGCCATCTTCATGTATGTATTATCGACATTTACGTTACTTGTAGAGCTTTATTATGACTGTGAGGGAGATAACCAAACTAGTAACATAGCTAGCGAAAATCAGAAAATTAGGCACTTACAATTATTAGATAGGCTTGATAAATTGCTTATTAGTTCCTCAGGTTATCAGGATTTAGCGCTGATTTTAAAAAAATGTGAAGAGTATTTTAGTTATAAAAGATGTGTATTTTACGCATATGTCCCATGGTCCAATCAATTTTATGGAGTTATTGGCGCAGAGCTGCCTAAGGTGCAAAGCATGAAAGGGGAGTTGACTGGGGAAAACACGATACTTAGTTCAAGAAAGCCCATTTATTTAAAAAATCCTAAAAATTACGTGAAAGAAGAGCATATCCAATTATTTAATTTATCCTCGATTATTTTTATTCCCATTTTGCGTCAAGAGCAATTATTTGGATGGCTAACATTTGATCAGCTAGGGGAGGAGTTTGATTGTACAAAGGAAGAATTAACACTCCTTGAGGAAGTAGGGAAGCGTTTAGGTTTATTTTTATCACGTAAGGGGGAGAAGGTAGAGAAGAATACAGTGCTTCATTTAACTGAAAGGGAATCGATGATACTTGGCCTGCTTGCCGAAGGATATGATAATAAAAAAATTGCTGGTTTATTATTTTAAGTGAGCATACTGTCAGGGATTATGTAAGCAGTCTTATGACAAAGCTCAAAGCAAAGAATCGAACACAGGTCGTTGCCTCAGCCTTTCGTCTAGGACTGTTAAGCTAAAACACCCAATGCACTTCTATTAGGAGTGCATTTTTTGTTTCTTCAAATGCTAATTAATATTCTGACAATAAATACTATTAAAAATATAGTTTAATTAATAGGTAACTATTGTCATCAAAAGCTTTTTTGGAGGGAAAGCAGTATAGTAGTAAAACAATTTTTACGAATATTACAAGTGAAAGCGATTAAGCTTACACGATTGTAATGAAATTGAAAGCCAATGCGATAGAGTGTAATACATTATTTTGCGAGAATGTGTATAGAAGCAAGAACAAGAAGCGGAGGCATACACAATGAATGAAAAATTAGAAGGCGTATACGAGGAATACAATCGTTATATATATCATTTATGTTTAAAACTAACTCGCAATAATATAGAAGCTGAAGATTTAATGCAAGAAGTTTGGGTTAAGGTTGTACGCTATGAAGATAGCGTGGCTGAAGTAGAGCATATTAAAGCTTGGCTGACAACTATTACAATGAATACATTTAGAGATCGCTATCGTAAAAAAGTACGACGTAGCAAATATATGATGAACCAACCTGAAACATTAGACGTGCCGATTCTAGATTTGGTTCCCAATAACGATATTTCTACAGAAGAAAAAATTGAAAAGGACATTGTAACAAAACTAGTCCAGGATAAAATGGAGCAATTAGATGCTATTTATAGAAAGACTTTATGGTATTTCTACATAGACCAATACTCACTTGCAGAAATCTCTACAATTATGAAAGTTTCCATTGGTACTGTGAAATCTCGTTTATTCCGTGCAAAGGCTCGATTAAAAGAAATGCTCATGTCAGATACAGCTATTGTGGAATCTGTGCTACCAGCGTAATAAAGCAGATTGGTCGCACATCACAGTACTTAGACGGAAGTATTTGGTCGACTAATCAAAAAAGATGCATTGGCAAACAGTTGCAAATGCATCTTTTTATTGTGCTTTAATCTGGTCGATTTGTCTCCACATCCAATAAACATTTAGAGAAAATAGTTCGTAAGGTTTGCAGTTCCTCCGCTGTTAGCATACCAAACATATTATTAATGATTTCGCTCACTTGTTGACGAGATTCTTTTAATATGTTTTCACCGTCAGCCGTAATGACTAGTTGAGAAGCACGGCGGTCTGTGGCATGCTGTGTTTTTTCAATAAAGCCACCATTTATCAGCTTGGTTGTTAAAACAGTGACACCACCAGTAGTTACTTTTAACCGCTCAGCAATAGCAGAAGGGCGTTTTGGGCCCTCCTGCGATAAGTAGTCTAAAATTAAAATATGGGATTTTGAAAAGCCGAGTACATTATGATTATTCCACTCGTTTGCCCACTTACGCTCAATAGATGAAACGACTTCAAACAACGAGGTAATGGCTTTTTGTTTTTCTTGGTCCATAGAAGGTCATCTCCAAAACTGTTTTAACTTTCTTGTGCCAATCTTGTCATCGCATTTAATTCGTAAGCACGTACTTTACGTGGGATAAAACGACGGATGTCCATCTCATTGTAACCAACTTGAATACGTTTTTCATCTATTATAATAGGGCTACGCAACATTCTAGGGTGTGCCTGAATGATAGCAAATAGCTCTTGAATAGAAAGTTGGTCGATGTCGATATTTAAGTTTTTAAAGTCATTTGAGTTTGTTGCAATGATTTCATCTGTGCCATCTTCAGTCATACTTAGAATTTCTTTGAATTCTGCAAGTGTAAGTGGGTGAGATGTAATACGTTTTTCTTTATATTCTATGTTGTGATCTTTTAACCATTTAAGTGCTTTTCTGGATGAAGAACAGCTCGCTTGTGAGTAAATTGTAACTGTCATTCTTCATTCCTCGCTTTCTTTTTTAGATTATATTTTACAAATAGCTTATTAGTAAGTTAATAGTTTATATATATATCTTACTAGTAAGCTATATATAAATCAATAGTTAATTGAAAAAATTTCTCAATCGAATTATTATTTTTTCAGTTATATTAAAATATACGAAGATAAGCGTAAAAAGTTTCGTTTATTCAGCTTACAATGATGTAAGTTTATGTTAACTCTATAGAAAATGTCTTTTTAAGCTATAAAATCCATGTTGAATTAATAGGAACTACTAGAATTCTAAGTTGTCTCGTAGGAGAGAGTTAGTTGGAAGTAGGGGTAAAATTGTTAGTCCACTGATTATAGTATGTTTAAATGAGGCTATTTATACATAGAAGTTAAAAAAATTTAAAAGAGCAGCCCCATAACATGTTGGAGCTGCCCTTGAAATAATTAGTCTTGGCCTTGTTGTCCAGAAGTAAACCAATCTTGAACATTCCAGACTTTTGTTACGAGTCCTTCATAGAAATCAGGTTCGTGACTTACTAGCACAATGGTACCTTTAAATTCTTTCATGGCACGTTTTAATTCATTTTTTGCATCTACATCTAAATGGTTTGTCGGTTCGTCGAAGAGAAGCCAGTTAGCTTCCTCCATCATTAATTTACATAAACGCACTTTAGCTTGCTCGCCACCAGATAAAGAATTAAGCGGACGTGTAATATGGTCAGTTTTTAGGCCAGCTCTTGCTAAAGCTGCACGTACTTGGGCTTGTTCCATAGAAGGGAATGCATTCCAAACATCATCAATTGGCGTGATTTTCTCAGCTTTTACTTCCTGTTCAAAATAGGAAGGATATAGGTAGTCACCACGGACTACTTTCCCACCAAGTGCATTAATTTTACCTAACATTGTTTTTAATAATGTGGATTTACCAACACCATTCATACCGACTAAAGCAATTTTTTCTCCTCGTTCAATCGCAAAAGAAAGTGGAGGAAGTAATGGCTTGTCTTTATCGTAACCAATCACTAAGTTCTCAGCCTCTACAACATAGCGGCTAGATGAACGGGCTTCTTTAAAACCGAATTCTGGTTTTACAGCTGTTTCTGGGCGATCAATTCGCTCTAAACGATCAAGTTGCTTAGCGCGTGATTTTGCACGACCAGTAGTGGAGTAACGAGCCTTGTTTTTGGCTATAAAATCTTCTTGCTTCTTGATGAACTCCTGTTGCTTTTCATAGGCTTCAATATGCTGACGTTTATTGATTTCAGCAAGTTCAAGGAATTTTTCGTATGTTGCAGTATAACGAGTTAATTTAGAAAATTCCAATTGGAAGATGACATCCACTGTTTCGTTCATAAATTCTGTATCATGTGAGATTAGAAGGAAAGCATATGGATAGTTCTTTAAATAAATTTTCAACCAAGTAATATGTTCCTCATCAAGATAGTTCGTCGGCTCATCTAATAAAAGTACTTTTGGCTTTTCTAATAAAAGCTTAGCGAGTAGTACTTTTGTGCGTTGTCCACCAGAAAGAGCAGCTACATCACGTTCTAAGCCAATGGCATCCAAGCCAAGTCCACGTGCCACCTCTTCAATTTTCATATCTAATGAATAAAAATCTCCTGCATCTAATGCATCCTGCACTTCTGCCATTTGTTCTAAAAGTACTTCTAATTCTTCAGGCGTTGCGTCTGCCATCTTGCCTGTAATTTCATTCAGTTCTTCTTCTTTTTATATAATGGTAAAAAGGCATCGCGTAACACTTCACGCATTGTTCTACCAGCCGTTAGTACGGTATGTTGGTCTAGATAACCATAGTGTGTACCAGGCAGCCACTCAACTTTTCCTGTATCGTGGATCGTTTGACCTGTAATGATGCCCATTAATGTAGACTTACCGACACCATTAGCCCCTACGAGTCCAATATGATCACCCTCCACTAAGCGAAACGATACATCTTTAAAGAGTGTACGATCACCGAAAGAATGACCTAAATTTTCTACTGTTAATATTGCCATATCTGTTCCTCCAACTATCTTTCTTGTTTACATTTTATAGTTCTGCAAGCTGCTTGTTAAGTTCTGCTAATTGAGCTTCCATATTCGCAAGACGTTGCTCTGCCTTAGCTACTTGATCGTTGTGTCCAGTAGACTCCAACTTTTCTATATCACCTTGTAAATTCATATAGTCCATTTTTAACTCTCTAATTTGGTATTCAATATCACTTTTTGTTGGCATGAAGACTACTCCTTTTGAGAATATTTTTATAGTGAATGCGTGTAAAAGCGATGGAGGTTTTAAGAATCCCCCACCGCTTATTCTTTAAAATCAATCGGGTACCTGTTGAATATACTGATGTCCCAACTTCTATAAGAGGAGTTGGAGTGAAAAATTCTTATATATTGTATCATAATCATCTTGGAAGTAGCACTAAGTAGAAGCGATATTATGACGATCATAAGCAAAATCTAAGAGTAATGCTTGGAGTGTTTCATTATTACCAGCAAGATTGAGCTGTCGCTGTTTTCTCACTGCTCGTTCACTGCGAGCTTCGTGTAAAAGAAATTCCATGACAGCATTTTGGATTTGTGATTGCTTCATTTTACGACCAAGTCCTAGATGGATAAAGCCATTATGCTCACGAGGAAAAGCATGTAAAAGCTCAGCTTCAGTTTGCGCAAGTGTAATGCATGGCACGCCATAAGAGGCAATTTTATAAGGTGTATAGTTAGCATTACAAATAATGACATCTGCTTTAGGTAGTAGTTTGAGGAGTGCATCTTTATCTCGAAGAATAGCAGTATTGCGACGACTAAGTACCATCATTTGCAAGTCATCCGTTGCATGGCGATAGCTGTCGTCAATCATAACTGTAATTTGTAGTGGTATTTGTAGCTGAGTTAGGTGTCGAAGTGTTCGATACGTTAAATTATGCTCGTCCCCATCCTCGAAAGCAACAACGATATGAGGCGGATTTTCAGGTGTTTTACTATCAGGTATATTATCGAAATGCTGATATGCATCTGGCAGGGCAAAAACAAAGCTTCCACCAATATAATGCGCTGGTAAATAATCTTTCACTTCTTGATAGAGTGCTAGTAGTACACAATCACAGGCTTGGCCACCTTCACCAAAATCATCAAAATGAATAATTGTTTTGCAGAAAGGTCGTAATTCCTCTACTTGCCAGCCTTCAGAATTTCGCCCATCTCTAACAATTAAATCAGGTTGAAGTCCTTTGATTTGCTTAGGTAATTCGTTAAAGTGATCAAATAGAATAGGCGTAACTCCTTCATTCATTAAAATTTGAATTCCGTCATTTGAAGGAGTCTTTACAAAGATAAAAACCTTCTCATTCGAAAGTAGTTTAGCTAATGTTGAAACCCGTTCAAAAGGATACAGCCCTTTATCAATACAGCTTTCAATAATGAAAACAATCGTTTTTTTTGGTTCAATTGCGTGTGTTTCGTTTTGCAAATGTATCCCATCCTTTCCTCTGTCTCTTTAAATTATGGCGAAGAAAGAGCAAGTATGTGTAAAATTTAGGATTTGATCATGATTGTCTCTAGCGGTATCTTCTAAAATAGCTATCTTTAATCAGTTTTAATCATCAAAAAAATGGTCGATATATATAGTAAGGCGAATTGTAGGAATATACATAACAATTGGAAGTTCTTTATCTTGGTTCGAAAAATCCCTCTACAAATGGAGATGATGGGATGTTTTTTAAATCCGATGTGTCAAGATAAGCGTAATTGATATACTATCAATAAGTAGAAGGACGGGAGAAAAAATGAGTATGCGTGCAGCGATTGTTGTAGGGGCGACTGGTTTAACCGGCTCCGCTCTAGTTGAACAATTATGTGAACATGATGAGTATATTTCAGTAACAGTTATTGCACGAAGAAAGCTAACTTATACGCATCCAAAGTTAGAAGTGAAAATTCGTGATTTTGATAGAATAGAAGAAAACGATATAGGATTTGCTCATGAATTGTATTGTTGCTTAGGTACAACCAATAAAAAGGCAGGCTCTCGTGAAATGTTTGAAAAGGTAGATTTTGAATACCCGTTAGCAATTGCCTCTTTAGCAAAAAAACGGGGAATCCCTCATTTTCTTGTGATTACTGCAATGGGAGCTAATGAAAATTCTCCATTTTACTATAATCGAGTTAAAGGTAAACTTGAGCGTGATTTAGAGGAACTAGGCTTACAAAGGCTTTCCATTATTCGCCCATCACTCTTAGTAGGGAACCGTGATGAATTTCGATTAGGAGAAAAGGCAGGAGAAAAATTATTAAAGCTTGCACAACCTTTATTAATTGGACCTTTAAAACGTTCTAGAGCAATTGAAGCCACACAAGTGGCAAAGGCTATGATTATCATTGCCCTATATGGTAAACAACAGCCAGTCACTATTTATCCATCAGATGAGTTAGCAACATTAGAGTATCCGGAAGTACCAGAAGAGGACATTTCAAGAGAGATATTATTTAATTGGGATAAGCTGAATGAAGGCGAGAAAGTTAATCGTGAGGTTGTCATTAATCGAGATAAATATAAGCTTGAGGAAACGGTCATTGATAAGGAAGTCCATTTCCGACAACGTGATCAGGATAATTAATTTAGGGATTAAATTTGTCGTTCCGTCTAAAGACTGAATTTATATCAATTGTCATGACAATCCTTTCCGAGCCACTTTTCATTTGTTACAATATTATTGTAGAAGATGAATGTGGAGGCAAAGTAAAGATGAAAATTTTACTCGTAGATGGCACGATGTTTGGTCGTAAAACTGGTGCTATTTTAGAGCAAGTAGAGCAATATATTAAAGAATTAGATGCTAGTTTCGAGTTAGAAATGATGCATTTTAGTCAATATAAGCATCAAATTGTGGATGGTTCTCCATTAAATGATGATATGAAAAAAATGATTCAACAATTTGAGGAGGCAGACGCTTACATTATTGCAACGCCTATTTTCCAAGCGTCTATTCCAGGCGTTTTGAAAAATGCCTTTGACTTCTTACACCCTAAAACAATGCGCTATAAGCCCGTATCCATTGTTGCAAATGGAGGCACATATCAGCATCACCTTGTAGTCGAAAATCAGCTAAAACCTATTTTAGACTACTTCCGAGCGCTTGTTACGCCAAATTATGTGTATACACATACATCACATTTCGATGCAAATAATACTATTGTAGATGCAGACGTTCATAGTCGTTTACGTGAATTAGCTCGTGTATTTGTTCAATACTGTGAAATGAGCAAGAACTTGCCCAAAGAAACAATTGACCAACATTAAGATAGCCCTTGTACGGTGGTAAGAAATCACTGTGCAGGGGATTTTTCTTTGTAAGTATTGTTTTAGTATGTGATAAAATAAAACTTTAGTGACTCAGGAAGGAGGGCTGCTCATGCAGGACATCGCTTTACTAGAAAAACAACGCTGTAATCTTATTTTGACCAATAAGGCGAAGGAAGCGGTAGAGGAATGCTCAGCAAACGAGCATGCCTTTTTTGCGTTACAAAGATCTTTTACTGTCTATATTGAAAAACGAAAAGCAAAAACAGTTGGTGAAACCTTTTTATCCATCTATTTTAATGCGGAGGACAATGAAAAATTAATCGATATTCTTACTGAGAAAACGGTTATTATGGATTGTGTGCTAAAGGTGGAAGGATTGCTGGCAACCAATATTCGATTTGTCCATATGCGTGGACCTATTAACACAAATCGTCGCTTAGCAGCCGCATTACAATTTGTGACGAAGCCTAATAATGGAGCAGGTATTCCACTTGAGCTTCACACCAAAATAAGACAGCTACCGATTGCAGAGGAACGTACAGAGTATGTAAAAAAACGTATAGCCAGCTGGGAAGGCTATTTAAAAATACAAGAACGAGATGCAACCATTGATGATATTCATACAGAATTTAAACAAAGCTATTTCAATGAAGACTTTACACGCTTAACCATTGTATGTCCCTACATAAAGAGTAAAGAATGGAAAAAGCTAGAGGGGTTAAGTGTTAGCATTCAAGGAATTCGAGGCGAGATAGGACAGGTTATTAAGGCTAATGCAGGAAAGCAAACGGTAGAAATTGATGTAAAGCCTTTTATACAGGATTTGGCTCGCAAGGACCAGATGAATCTTCGTTCCAAACAAGCGAGCTTTAGTAATTTTGCAACATTAAGCCAAATTCGACGACTACGTAATGGTTTTACAAAGCTAGAAAAGGGTGAGGCAGTAAACCCTAATTTAGAAACCATACTGTTTGAGCGGCGTCCTGTAGTTCGGGCATCTAAGCTACGCGAAGATATTGAGTTTCATAATAATTTAAATGAATATCAACGACGAGCCGTTTTAGGTGCACTATCTGTTGAGGATTTGTATGTCATTCAGGGTCCACCTGGTACGGGGAAAACAACTGTCATTTCAGAGATTTGTCAGCAAAATGTTAAAGCAGGCTTAAAAACACTTGTTGCCTCACAGTCTAATTTAGCTGTAGATAATGCATTAGGACGCTTACTGTCCAATCAAGAAATTCGAATTTTACGCTATGGTAGAACGGAAAGTATTGAGGAAGAGGGTAAAAAATTCATAGAGGAAAATGTTGCGCTTCAATGGCGTGAGCAGACACTTGCTGCGATTGAAGAAGCAATTACAATATTTCCAGAACGTCAGCAAGAGCTAGAAGCAAACCTTGTAAAAGCAAAAGATGAGCTAGAGAAATTAGAGCAATGGCTAGAGCAATTAACACAGGAAATTGCTGCAAAAGAGCAGGCAGCTATGGAAGAACCCATTTTACAGCAAGAGATTCAAGCATTAAAAAAAGAATTGAAGGCTGCTAAAACAGAGCAACAAACATGTGAGACTCAAAAAGAGCATTATGAAAAACAGCTCGCACAAATTGAGCCAATTGTACAGCAGCTTGAACAGACACTTGCTGATTACCCTTCAGTCGAGCAACTACAGCGTACGATTGAGGAAACTACTGAAAAAGTGAAACATCTAGAGGCTGCTGCTCAATATAAAGAACTACAAGAACAAAAGCACCAGTTAACACAGCAATTTGAAGAGATACAGCAGAAATATGAAATCGAAAGTAATCGTCTAGTAATCATGAAGGAAGCGCAAAAATATATATACACCTTAACCTCATTTGAGCTTATTCAGCGTTTTTTACAACATTATCAAATTCGCCCTTCTCATGTACTTTCGCAACAAATAGGTCGCTTGCAGCATTTAGAGGATGCGAAAGATTTAGAGGCATGGTCAACGATTAATGCTCGTTTACAAAAAGCAATTGTGAAGCTAGAGGCTTTGGTTACGAATGAAGTCAAGGAGCGTGCCCTTGCTAAAAGTAGACTACAACCAGTACAATCGTTTTCTTTGCAAAACCTTACTGGTGTATTTGCACAATTAAACACGGCTTTTCAAGATGGTCAAGCACCAGCAAGTGATGTTATTGAAAGTTATTTGCTCGGGCTATATATGCGTCGTGATTTTGTTTGGCAAAAGGGAATAGCACTAAACCAACAGCAAGAGCATAAAGATCAGGAATACGAAACTTTTCGTAAAAATCTAGTAACTTTAATTCATCAGGAGTGTGCAATAACTAGCTTCGATGTGCAAAGTTACCAGCGGCAGCTCCAACCATTTATACAGCATACAGAGCGGTTACAACAATTAGCAAACGCCTTTCAAATTACTGAAGAACCAGAAGAATCTGTAGAATATTTAAAAATTCTTGCCTCACAAGCTAGAGAGTCTCTTCTACAAGCAAAGCAGCAACTGGAGGCAGTGGAACAGGCTAAAGTACAACTCATTCCTAAACAAGCCTCTTTACAGACTGTCCAAACAAACTTGCAGGAAGTAGAACAGCAGCTAACGCTTATAGAAGAACAAATAAAAGATATTAATATAGCAGGATTGAAGAAAGAAAAGCAACTAGCTACCTATACAAAGCTCTTACAATCTATGCCAGAACGAACGGCTGAAGAGGTGAAGGAAGCTATTCAAACTGCAAAGCAAGCAATCGAAGCATTCCAACGTCAGGAAAAACAGCTGCCTCTTCACAAAAAACTACAAGAACAATGGCGTGAAAAATTACAAAACGCAACAGAGTATGATTTAGATGAAATTCGAAAATTGTATGTGCGTCATGCGAACGTTATTGGTACAACATGCGTAGCTTCTGCCAGTAAGGAGTTTATGGAAAATTATCCGACCTTTGATGTGGTTATTATTGATGAAGTTTCAAAGGCAACACCACCAGAATTGCTCTTACCAATGCTAAAGGGGAAGAAAGTTATTTTAGTAGGTGATCATCATCAGCTACCACCATTACTTGGGGATGATACGCTGGAGGAAACATTAAAGGCAATGCTAGAAGAAAATCCAAACTTTGAAGGCGCACAGGAATTAAAAAATCTGTTGCGTGAATCATTATTTGAGCGTTTATTTAATAATTTGCCACCAACACATAAGCAAATGCTAGCATTGCAATACCGCATGCATGAGAAAATCATGCAAAGTATCACACCGTTTTATGCGGAAGAAGAAAATGGCTTGCAATGTGGCTTACCAGATTCGGATGCAGCAAGAGATCATGGCTTAGAAGGGCAGTTTATAAAACGTGATGACCATTTACTGTGGATTGATATTCCAACAGAAAAACCTTATTTAGAGGAGCAAGTAAAAGGGGGAACGAGTCGTTTTAATGAAGGAGAATTGCTCACAATTAGACGTATTTTACTAGATCTCAATGAAGCTGTGAAGGCAGCAAAAGAAGCAGGCCGTATGCCGCAGGATGCTCAAAAAAGCGTTGGTGTCATCAGTTTCTATGGTGAGCAGGTAAAGAAAATTAATCGCCTTCTTCAGCAAGAATTACAGCTACCACATCTGCAATTTAGAACAGGGACTGTTGATAAATTCCAAGGGATGGAAATGGATGTCATTTTAGTGAGCATGGTTCGTAATACACCTAAAGGCGGGGATATTGGCTTTGCCAGAGATTATCGTCGATTAAATGTCGCGCTATCTCGTGCCCGTGAGTTACTACTGCTTGTTGGAAGTGCAGAAATGTTTGCAAAACGTGCAAAACATCAAGAGACAAGAGAGATGTATGCGAATTTGTTAAAAACAGTAAAATCCTACGATGGCTTACGTAATCATGAAGGATTGGTGATATAGATTGTCAAAATTACAACAACGACTAATGCGTGAGCTTCAGCAGAATCGTAATATTAAGATTGTCAAAACGGCTGAATGGTGTATTCCCATTCGAACAGTTGATGTGACCTATGAGCCTGTTCGTCGTTCAACAATGGATGTCTTAATGACAATGCTTCTGCTTAGTATTCAAGAGGCGGATTTTAGCAACGCACAGGAATTGAGCGAGTTATTGCTTGTAGACCCGTTATTTATTGAAGACTTGGTTTCTTTAATGATTCGAGTAAACCTTGTGAGGAATGAAGATGATTTCTATAGGCTAACTGAAAAAGGACAGAGGCAGCTAGAAAGAGGTATTTTTGAAGAAGAACTAGAGAAAGAAACCTCCACGCTTTACTTTAGTCCTTGCCATCAATCGTTTCTTACTATCGATACGAGGAATGATGAATATGATGAATTGCCAGAGCTTTATCGTTATATTGACAAAGAGGCAGAACAACAGGAACAATTTGAGGAGTCCATGGTGATTGCAGCTTTGCAGGAAGCGGATCAAGAAGAGGAAGGTAGCTCTCAGAAAGTCATCGCAAAAATTGTTCAAACAGAAGCTCAACAAATTAATGATAGCCCATGTTTAGAGTTTGTTCTTTATGATAAGGAACAGGATATAGTATTTGTACGAGTATGGAATACATTACTCAATCAATGGGATCATCATTTAGAGCAACAGCTTACAGACAAAGAACAATTAACATGGCGTGAGCAATATTTATCTTGATTCAATAGGTTTTCAATTGCTAGAAAAAACGAACGTAAATCGCGTTCGTTTTTTTTGTTTTACATTATAAATTTACAGAGTTAGGTGATAATCGAAAAATTTTTTCGATAAAATACTACATTAGCATAAATTAAACCATTGCTAAGGAGGGGACAGATGTTAACGATTAGTTTATGTATGATTGTTAGAAATGCACAATGTACGATTGAAAGATGCTTAGATTCGGTTCAGCACCTCGTGGATGAGATTAATATTATTGATACTGGTTCAACTGATCGTACAAAAGAGATTGTTCAAAATTTTACCTCTCGAATTTATGACTTTTCCTGGTGTAATCATTTTGCCAAAGCACGAAATTTTTCATTTCAGCAGGCAACAAAAGACTATATTTTATGGCTTGATGCTGATGATATTATGACAAAGGAAAATCAGCACAAGTTCAGCCAACTAAAGCAAACGTTATTTCCTTCTATTGATGCTGTAACAATGGATTATTATTTGACGCTTGATTGTGATGGGGAAGTGGAGTGTAGTGAACGAAAGTTTCGTCTAGTAAAAAGGGCGAATCATTTTCAATGGGAGGGTGCTGTTCATGAGAATTTAAAGGTGTCAGGGCAGCTCTTTCATAGTGATATAGCTGTCACACATTTACCGTTAACGAAAGATATTCATCGCAATATAAATATTTATGAGGGATTAATAAAGAATGGACATTTTCTTTCAGCAATTGAGAAATTTCATTATGCCAATGAACTAAAATTGCATCACCGTTACCTAGAAGCTATTAATCAATACAACCTATTTTTGGATAGCAACTTAGGCACTACAGATAATCGCATTGAGGCTTGTTTACATGTAGGAGAATGCTATCGACGTTTACATGATGATCAACAAGCACAGCAAGCTGTTTTGCAATCTTTCTTATATGATCGACCAAAGCCAGAAGCATGTTGCCGAATGGGCCAATTTTTTATGGAGCAATTAAAACATAAAGAGGCTATTTACTGGTATTCTCAAGCCTTGCAACAAGCTCCTGCCGATACAATGACTATCCAAAAGCGTGCTTATTCAACATGGATTCCTCATTTACAATTAAGCCTTTTATACAGAGAGTTACGGTTATTTGAAAATGCCTATCAGCATAATCTAGAGGCACAAAAATGGAAACCGAATCATCAGGAAATAATCAATAATGGGAAATATTTACTAAATCAATTAAAGATATAAATCTTTCTTATGGAAAAGGTACATCAATAAACAAGACATAAATAGCTTGGCCAATTAACACAGAGACACCTACAACAACCGTCATAAAAATTACATTACGTGGCCTAAAATTTTTTGCTTCCATTAAAAACCTCCCTCGATATAGAATATTCAGTCAATTCAAGATATGTTTAGATGGGGTGAGTATGCATAATAAAAGAGCAAATTCACATATAGAGTGAATTTGCTCTTTTAATTAATCGAACTTTAACCCCTTCAATGCTTCAGCAAGTGCATTGTTCACAGGCTCCTCGTTGTTTTGCTGCTTTAAGTACTTTTGTACGGAGCGCTTGTCGACCTTGCCTCCGCCTTCTTTTTTACGTCTTGCTTCAAAGGCTGATAATTTTTCGCGATAGCCACATTTACAAACGAAAATTTGACCATCACCTTCTCCGCGAAGCTCTAATTTTTTATGACATTGTGGACAACGTGCATTTGTGGTACGTGAGACATTTTTCCGATGACCACATTCGCGATCTTGGCAGACAAGCATTTTTCCTTTCTTGCCATTCACTTCAAGCATTGGTTTACCGCAATCAGGACATGTTTTGGTAGAGATATTATCATGCTTATACTTTTTGTCACTACCCTTAATCTCTGTAACAATTTCCTTTGTGTAATTTTTCATCTCGCTAATAAATACATCTTTTTTTAGCTTGCCCTTTGCAATAAGTTCAAGCTTTTGCTCCCAATCTGCTGTCAGGGCAGGGGATTTTAATTCCTCTGGCACTAGGTCGAGTAGTTGACGACCTTTGGAGGTAATATAAATATCTTTGCCACCACGCTTTTCTATTAAGAAGGAATTGAAAAGCTTTTCAATAATATCTGCACGTGTAGCGACTGTGCCAAGACCGCCCGTAGATTTTAATGTATCGGCTAATTTTTTATCATTCGTTGCCATATACTTTGTTGGGTTTTCCATGGCTGATAAAAGAGTAGCTTCATTAAATCGAGCAGGTGGCTTTGTTTGACCAGAAGTTTGGGCAATAAGCTTTACTTTTAATATAT
This sequence comes from Lysinibacillus sp. YS11, assembly GCF_002896375.1. Taxonomy (NCBI): domain Bacteria; kingdom Bacillati; phylum Bacillota; class Bacilli; order Caryophanales; family Bacillaceae; genus Lysinibacillus; species Lysinibacillus sp. YS11. Next base: position 475,803 of record NZ_CP026007.1, read on the forward strand.
CGCCCTTATCAATGCGTGGTAGTATTTGTTCCTTTACGTCATCTGTTGTGTCCTCATCATCAAAGCGATGCTCATAAACTTCCTTCCAGCCAGATGATAAAATCGTTTTTCCACGAGCAATAAAGCTTTCATCGCCAATTTTTGCACGCAGTGTTAGTTGTTCATATTCAAAAGCAGGCAGTAGAACAGCTAGGAAACGCTTTACAACAAGATCATAAATTTTACGTTCCTTATCTGTGAAAGCTGAATAATTTACATAGCCCTCTGTTGGAATAATCGCATGATGATCTGATACTTTACTATCATCGACAAAGGCCTTTGTTGGCTTGATTGGTTTAGTAAGCAGTTTATTGGCGATGAAGCGATATTCACCAATACCACAGGCCTTTAAGCGTTCTGGTAGTGTAGCAACGATATCCTGTGAAATAAAGCGAGAATCCGTACGTGGATAAGTTAACACTTTATGTTGCTCATAGAGTTTTTGCATGATATTCAATGTTTCTTTCGCTGAGTAGCCGAAGATTTTATTGGCATCTCGCTGCAATTCAGTTAAATCATAAAGACCAGGTGCAAATGATTTTTTAGGTTTCTTTTCAATGTCCGCAACGATGGCATTGTTATTTCCTATTTTTTTCACCAGTGTATTGATTTTATCTTTATCAAAGCTACGACTATTACCATTTTGGTCTTGCCATGTAAGCTTTAAGTTATCAGTTGTTTGCGCTTCAATACCATAATAAGTTTGTGCCTTAAAGTTTTTAATTTCATCTTCACGTGCAGCAATTATTGCTACTGTTGGTGTTTGTACACGTCCGCAATTCAACTGTGCGTTAAAGCGGGTAGTTAAAGCACGAGTAGCATTAAGCCCGATATACCAATCTGCCTCTGAGCGAGCTACAGCAGAGGCATAGAGATTATCATATGCATTGCCTGGCTTTAGATTGGCAAACCCATCTTTTATTGCCTTATCTGTAACAGAGGAAATCCATAAGCGTTTCAAAGGCTTTTTAATTTTCACTTTATCAAGTATCCAGCGTGCTACTAATTCACCTTCACGTCCAGCATCTGTAGCAATGATGATTTCATTAACATCATTACGTGTAAGCTGACTTTTGACTGCATTAAATTGCTTTCCAGTTTGCTTTATAACCGTTAATTTTAAGCGTTCAGGTAACATGGGGAGATCTTCAAGATTCCATGTTTTATATTTCACATCATAGCTTTCTGGGTCAGCCAGTGTTACAAGATGTCCAAGCGCCCAAGTCACAATATATTTATCTCCTTCAAGGAAGCCATTTCCTTTTTTATTACACTTCAGCACACGTGCAATATCACGTGCTACAGAAGGTTTTTCAGCAATTACTACGCTCTTTGCCATTGTTAACACCCTTTCATAGTTCCATGGTTTTAAATATAGCATAGGTTGAGTGGGTTCGCAGTTTAACTGAAGCGAATTTATTAAATGTCGGAGGATGATTTAGGCAGGTAACAGTTAAGAAAGTATAAATTTCAGAAAAAATATTGAATTCTGAAAATTATTATGTTAGTCTAGTTTACATGAAAATGAAGTAACGGCTTCATAGTATAAATAAAAAAAGGGTGAGCTTCTTTTATGAGAGATCAAACAATTCAGCAAATGATTCAAGAGAAATATCAAGAGTTGTCTAAAAGTCAACAAAAGGTAGCTACATTCATATTAAAAAATTTACAGACAGTAGGAATCCACTCTGCTTCATATGTAGGGGAAAAGGCCGGAGTAAGTGAAACGACAGTTATCCGTTTTTGTTACGCATTAGGCTTATCTGGTTATGCACAATTGCAACGTCAGGTAACCATGCATTTATTTAATGAAGGGAATGCAAGTAGTTTGCAGAATTATTTGCAATCGAAGCAAGCTCTTTTTGAAAATCCACGTTTTTATGTAAAGACGATGGAAAAGGATGCATCTCGCATTTTAAATATGGCTAAAAACATTAACGAGGAAGACTTTAATCGAGCTTCAGTATTGCTCCATGAGAAGAAAAAAATATATATTGCAGGGAATGGCTCTTCCCATTTAGCTGCACAGTGGCTTCATTTTACATTAAATCTTTTGCGACCGAATGTTGTTTTATTAAATTTTGAAACAAGTGAGGTCATACGTGCTATTCAAGAGATTGATGAAAATAGTGTAGTAATTATTTTATCATTCCACCGTTACTTTAAAGAGCCGATCCAATTTGCAGCCGAATTACAAGAAAAAAAATGTGAGATTATTGGCATAACCGATTCTCAAATTGCACCTATTACTCAATATGCAACTATCACCTTTGTGAATGAACAACAACAAGAAGTTTCAACAATTGATGCTATGCCAGCACTCATAGCATTTTTAAATACACTAATAGCAGGAATGACTGCTCAAGATCATGACTATTATGAAAATCAGCGCGTAAAATATGACGATTTTCAAAATAGCTTTTTAGCAAACCGATGGAGTTGACTAATATGAACCAAATTTTACAAGAGTTACAGCCACTTCTTACAGATATTTTTAAACATTTACATGAACATCCAGAAGTTAGTTGGCAAGAGCACAATACAACTCAATATATAGCAAATTTATTAAGAGAGGCCCAAATGGAGCCACACCTTTTTGAAGATATGACAGGACTTTATGTTGATATAGGGGATGGAACACCTAGAGTAGGGTTCCGCACTGATATAGATGCACTTTGGCAGGAGGTTAATGGTGTCTTTCAAGCTAACCATTCTTGTGGACATGATGGTCATATGACGATGGCTATTGGAACTGCATTGCTGTTAAAGGACATGGAGCATTTACTGTCAGGTGCTGTACGCATACTATTTCAGCCTGCTGAGGAAAAGGCCCAAGGAGCACGCGCATTTGTCGAAAAAGGTATTATAGATGATTTAGATTATTTATTTGGTGTTCATGTTCGCCCATTAAAGGAATTACAGGATGGGTCATATGCGCCAGCGTTATACCACGGAGCAGCAAAGCTTTTTACAGGGACCATTATTGGGGAAGAGGCACATGGCTCAAGACCAGAACTTGGCGTTAATGCAATTGAGGTTGGAGCAGCTATTGTCGAAGGTCTTCAAAAAATTTGGACTGATCCAACTATCTCTGCCTCTGTCAAAATGACACAGTTTAATGCGGGAGGCACCTCTACAAATATTATTCCTGGTAAAGCAACCTTTAGCATTGATGCAAGGGCCCAAACAAATGAAGTGATGCAGGTAATCACAGAGGGGGTGGAGCGTGTAAAAGCCTCTGTTGAAGCGATGTATGGTGCCAAGATTACCTTACAGGTAGATGCTCATATAGTGGCAGCATTGGTGAATGATGAAGCCTTACAACATATGAAGGCAGCTATTATTGATGTAGTTGGGGAAAAGGCTTGCGCTCCATCAGTTGTTACACCAGGAGGGGAGGATTTTCATTTTTATACCTATGAACGTCCGAAGCTTAAAGCTACAATGCTTGGATTAGGCTGTGGGGTTACTCCTGGCTTACATCATCCGCAAATGACCTTTAATCAAGACCGGCTGTTAGTAGGAGTAAATATTATTACAAGGGCTATTTTGAGAGCATTATAAAGATATAGAAAGAAGAGATAGCTATGATAGAGATAAGAGAAATCAAAACAATAGAACAACTTGAGCAGGTTCAGCAATTAGAGTTGAATGTATGGGGAATGTCTGCTATTCCTCTCCATCAAACGCTGACAGCAGTGAAAAATGGAGGCATCGTTGTAGGTGCCTATCAAGAAGATAAATTAGTCGGATTTAGTTATGGTTTTGCGGGTTTTCGAGAAGGAAAAAGCTATCTATGCTCTCATATGCTAGGGATTGATGAAAAATATCGATCACTAGGCATAGGAGAAAAGTTAAAGTACGAACAGCGAGCTATTGCTATTGAACGTGGCTATGACTTAATGGTATGGACATTTGACCCTCTTGAAACCCGAAATGCTTATCTTAATTTATCTAAATTAAAGGGTATTTGCTATACCTATATAGAAAATTGCTACGGTGAAATGCAGGATGGTTTCAATAAAGGGCTACCCTCTGATCGATTTGAGGTGAGCTGGCATTTAACTTCAGATTATGTGGTGAACGACATTACAATAGAAGTAGCGGATGCAAAACCAGTGGCAAGCTGTGAACTTACAAAGCAGGGCTTATTATGTTTAAAAATGACTGAAAATTTTGAATTTGTAGAAGAGTTGTATACGCTACCTGTTCCTAAGGACTTTCAAGCCTTAAAAGCACAAAATCCTAGCTTAGCATTGGATTGGCGTTTCAAAACAAGAACTATACTAAAGCAACTATTTTCAGCAGGGTATGCAGCAATTTCACTGCAACAACGAGAATGCTATAACGAATATGTTTTAGTGAAAAAAGCAGCTTTAAATTTGGAAGGGGCATTTTAATATGAAAATTACAGAAATCACAATACGACAATTGAAGATGAAATTAAAAGCACCGTTTACAACAAGCTTTGGCACGTTTGATGAGAGGAACTTTTTAGTCCTTGAGGCAAAAGATGAGACAGGCTTAATCGGTTGGGGAGAATCAGTTGCCTTTCATTCACCTTGGTACAATGAAGAAACACTTCAAACAAACTGGCATATGCTTGAAGACTTCCTCATTCCTCTTGTTTTAAATAAAGAGATTCATCACCCAGCTGAAGTGAGTCAATTATTTGAGCCGATTCGCAAAAATAATATGGCGAAATCGACAATAGAAGGAGCTATTTGGGATATATATGCACAGCAAACTGGTCAATCCCTAGCAACAGCACTTGGTGGTAAAAAGGATAAAATTGAAGTAGGTATTAGTATCGGCATACAAAATTCGATCGAGGAGTTAGTAACATTAGTTGACGGCTATGTAAAGGAAGGCTATAAGCGCATGAAAATCAAAATAAAACCGGGCTGGGATATAGAGGTTATGCGTACATTAAGGGAAACATTTCCTGATGTAGCCTTTATGGCGGATGCCAATTCAGCCTATCGTCTAGAGGATACTGAAACATTGAAACAACTGGATGCATTTAACTTAACAATGATTGAGCAACCACTGGCTTCAGATGACATTATTGACCATGCTTCATTACAAAAAATAATGGAAACACCAATTTGTTTGGACGAAAGTATCCATTCGTTAGAAGATGCACGAAAGGCTGTAGAACTAGGGAGCACCAAAATTATAAACATAAAAATTGGTCGTGTTGGTGGCCTCACAGAAGCAAAAAAAATACATGATTATTGTGAGGCACATAACATCCCAGTATGGTGCGGCGGCATGTTGGAATCTGGTATTGGTCGTGCGCACAATGTAGCCTTAACAACGTTGTCAAATTTTATATTACCGGGAGATACTGCTGGCTCTAATCGATATTGGGAAAAGGATATTATCGAACCAGAAGTAGTTGTAAAAGATGGTTATATTGAAGTACCACAACAAGTAGGAATTGGTTATGAAATAAATAGGGAAACGGTTAATTCCTTCACAGTCGCACAGAAAACATATCAATAAATAGACTTAAATTTCTTATATTAGAATAGTAGGTGGGCTATGAAAAAAAGTTGGCAGATAGGTGGAGCATTTGTAGGCTTAATTGTTGGAGCAGGGTTTGCATCGGGTCAGGAAATAATGCAGTACTTTACTAGCTTTGGCTTGTACAGTATGGTAGGTGCCATTGTTGCTACCCTTGCCTTCGCATTTTTAGGAATGAGTTTAGCTCAATTAGGAACAGATTTACAAACAACATCACATAAAGAGGTGATCTATCATATAGGAGGGCGATATGTTGGCATTATTTTAGATATCGTTATCACGTTTTTCTTATTTGGCGTTGCTGTTGTCATGTTTGCTGGATCAGGCTCAACATTTCATCAGATGTTTGGCATCAATCCAGTAGTTGGTAGTATTTTTATGGTTGTTATAACTATACTAACCTTACTATTAAATGTTAATAATATTATTAATTTAATAGCATTGGTTACCCCTTATTTAATGGGTATCATTTTTATTATTTTGATTTATTCTATCTTTACGATGGATATATCTATTGCAGAGCAAAATACTTTAGCGAAAGCACAATCATCTGCAGCATCTAATTGGTTAATGGGAGCGTTACTTTATGTTTCCTATAATATCGCTGCTGGTGCAGCAATGTTAATTGTAATGGGTGGAACAGTAAAGGACCGCAAAGTTGCTGGCAGAGGTGGACTACTTGGCGGTTTAATGCTTGGTATCTTAATTGTATTAATCAATATAGCCATGTTTGCTAAAATAAATGTTATTGATGGAGTAGCAATGCCAACATTAGAATTAGCAAAACAAATTCACCCTATAGTAGGTGTCTTAATGTCTATTGCTTTATTAGGCATGATGTACAATACTGCGGTGGGGATGTTCTATTCATTTACAGTTCGATTTATTGCGCCAGACCATCAATATTTTAAAGTAGCTATTGTAGTTATAGGATTAATAGGTTTTGCTGCAAGCCTAGTAGGATTTACTACATTAGTTGGTAAAGTCTATTCAACAATGGGCTACTTAGGTTTCGCCTTAATTGTTGCTGTTATTATTTCGTGGCTACGTAAACTACCAAAAACTTTATAAAGTAAAAATTTCCCTTTTGTGAACGTAAGGGAAATTTTTTTGTTTTTTTGTGATGAAAGCAAGATATATATCATACAGTTAATTTGTGTTTGCGAAATCTATCCATGCTGTTTTAAGTAAAAATTATGCTCGAAACTATAGAAAAAAGCTATTCGGTGCTAGACACCAATTTTTGAGAATGTTATATTTGTATTGTCATAGTATTTTTATAATTAGGAAAAAATAGAATACTTTATGGGTTTAATGGTTTTTCCTGATTATAAGGAGTGATGAAGTATAGAGCTAGATGAAGGATGATAGGGCCTATGGTAAAGAAAACGTTAAAACAAAGAATTGTAGACGCTTCAGTTGAATTGTTTCAACAAGATGGTTATCACAATGTAACCGTGGATCGTATTGTGGAATATATTGGGGCATCAAAGGGTGGATTTTATCATAATTTTAAATCAAAAGATGAACTGTTGTATGAAATTCATGATGTCTTTATTTCATATGTCATTCAACAATCGCAAGCTGCATATGACAAATTCGATACACCCATCACACGTTTGTGTGCCATGCTGCAAACACTGACACAAGTATTTGATATGTATCAAGCACATATTACGATTTTTTATGAAGAAAGTCGTTCACTCTCAGATGAATATAGTGACATCATCCATAAAAAGCGAGATCACTATCGTGATATTTTACAAAGAGTGATAGCAGAGGGTCAGGAAGCAAAGGTTTTTCGTACCGAATTACCTTGTACAATTGTAACAATGGCAATTGTCGGGATGATTAACTGGACGTACAAATGGTTTAAGCAATCAGGACCATTAACGATGGAGCAAATCACAGATGTTTTTACCGATATGGTATTACGGGCAATTGTGACAGAACAAGCCATGGGAGAAGCGAAGCAATTTATAATAAAGGGGTAGCCAGTAGGAAACACTGGTTTTATTATTTGTTTTTACAAACCGACTAGTCGGTATTACGCTGTAAGCAATTGTTCTTGAGCTACATCTACTATGGCAAATTCAAAAATAGGGGGATTAGGGATGAATTTTGAATTAACAAAAGAGCAAGAAATGATTCGAGACATGGTGCGTGATTTTGCTGAGAAGGAGATTAAACCGTATGCTCGTGAGGTTGATGAGACATCAACAATGAGAATAGAGAGCTTCAAGAAAATGGCAGAACTAGGCTTATTGGGTATCCCGTTTCCTGAGGAATATGGTGGATCAGGTGGTGATACGGTGTCCTACGCTTTAGCTGTAGAGGAGATTGGTCGAGCATGTGGGGGCACAGGGTTAAGCTATGCAGCTGCTGTTAGCTTAGGAGCCTCACCAATTTACAACTTCGGCACAGAGGAGCAAAAGCAAGAGTGGCTAGTTCCATTAGCTAAGGGTGAGACATTAGGATCATTCGGTTTAACAGAGCCAAATGCAGGTTCAGATGCAGGGGGCACACGTACTACAGCTGTTATTGATGGTGATGACTACATTATTAACGGAGAGAAATGCTGGATCACTAATGCAGGATATGCTCGACAAATTATTGTAACGGCGGTAACAGGTAAACGTGAGGATGGTAAAAAGATTATTTCTTCTATTATTGTGCCAACAAACACACCAGGCGTAACAATCAACTGTAATTATGACAAAATGGGTGTACGTGGCTCCAATACATGTGAAATTGTGTTAGAAAATGTCCGTGTCCCAAGAACAAATCTATTAGGGGATGAAAAACGTGGCTTTAGCCAGTTTTTAAATACATTGGATGGTGGTCGTATTTCCATCGCTGCTCTTTCTGTTGGAATTGCCCAGGCTGCTTATGAAAAGGCACTAAAATTCGCGAAGGAACGTGAGCAATTTGGTGCACCTATTTCGAAGCTACAAGCGATCCAATTTAAATTAGCGGATATGGCGATGGAAATAGAGCTTGCTCGTACGTTAGTACATAAAGCGGCATGGTTAAAAGATCAAAAGAAGCCATTTGGCAAAGAAGCTGCAATGGCTAAACTATTTGCTTCTGAAATGGGCTTCCGTACATGTAATCAAGCAATCCAAATTCATGGTGGTTCTGGATATATGAAAGAATATGATGTAGAACGTCATTTACGTGACATTAAATTAATGGAAATCGGTGAAGGAACATCTGAAATTCAACGTCTTGTTATTTCTCGTCTAATTGGCTGTTAATCATCATCAGTTAAGTTAAATAGCATAAATAAGGGGGATCTTCATGGCAGAACTTGTGTATCAAACAATTGGTCAATTGCTAGATGAACAATCAAAAAAGTACCCGCAAAATGAAGCATTAGTCTATGCTGACAGAAATTTACGCATGACTTATGAACAGCTAAATCGTCAAGCACGATACGTAGCGAGAGGTTTAATGGCTCTAGGAATTGAAAAGGGAGACCATATCGCAGTATGGACGACCAATGTTCCTGAGTGGGTACAGCTTCAATTTGGTACAGGGAAGATGGGTGCTCCAATTGTAACGGTAAATACGAATTACCGTGCGAGTGAGTTGGAGTATTTATTGAAGCAATCTGATGCTAAAACGATTTTTTTAATTGAAAATTATCGAGACCATTCTTTTATCAATACACTGCAAGAGTTATGTCCAGAGCTTGAACATTGTGAACCAGGTAATTTGCAATCAAAGCGACTACCTTTATTAAAAAATGTTATTTTAATCGGTGAAACCAAATACCCTGGCGTACTTAATTGGTCAGACGTTTTAACTGCTGCCGAGCAAGTAACCGAGGAACAGTTAGATCAGAGAGAGCAGTCTCTTCATTATGATGATGTCATTAATATTCAATATACTTCTGGTACAACAGGCTTTCCTAAGGGAGTCATGCTAACGCATTTTAACTTAGTCAATAATGCTGTTAACATTGCAGAATGTATGCGTTTAACGGCAGAGGATCGCCTATGTATCCCAGTCCCATTCTTCCATTGCTTTGGTTGTGTCATAGGAACATTAGCCATTACAACAAGTGGTGGAACAATGGTACCAGTACAGGAGTTCTCACCTGAAGAGGTACTAAGAACCGTTCAACAAGAGAAATGCACTGCATTACATGGCGTGCCAACAATGTTCATTAGTGAACTGAATTTATCGAATTTTGCATCTTTCGATCTTTCAACTTTACGTACAGGAGTCATGGCAGGATCAAACTGTCCAATTGAGGTTATGAAAGCGGTCATTGAGAAGATGGGCATGAAAGATATAACAATATGCTACGGTCAAACAGAATCATCACCTGTTATTACACAGACAAGAACGGATGACCCGCTAGTGTTAAAGGTGGAGACGGTTGGCCGCGCTTTACCTAACCTAGAAGTAAAGATTGTTGTTCCTGGAACTACCGAGGAAGCTCCGACAAATGAACAGGGAGAGCTATGTACGAGGGGCTATCATGTGATGAAGGGCTATTATAAAAACCAGGAGGAAACAGATCTGGCGATTGACGAGGATGGTTGGTTGCATACAGGTGATTTAGCAACCATGGATGAAGCAGGTTATGTCCGTGTAACAGGTCGTTTAAAGGATATGATTATCCGTGGTGGCGAAAACCTATATCCTCGTGAAATTGAGGAGTTCCTTTATACACATCCGAAAATTTCAGATGTTCAGGTTGCAGGTGTCCCTGATCCTGTTTATGGCGAGGAGGCGGCAGCTTGGATTGTTTTAAAAGAAGGAGAGCAGGCCACATCGGAAGAAATCCGAGATTATTGTCGGGATAAAATTTCAAGACATAAAATTCCACGACATATTTTCTTTATTGATAACTATCCAATGACTGCATCTGGAAAAGTTCAAAAATATAAATTACGAGAAGATTTCGTTATGACCGTAAAGTAAGGAGGGGCAGTGGATATGTTCAACAAGGTATTAATTGCAAATCGTGGGGAGATTGCTAGACGTGTGATCAGAACATGCAAGCGCCTAAATATTCATACGGTTGCTATCTATTCAGAGGCAGATGCTGAAAGCTTACATGTGAAAGATGCAGATGAGGCTTTCTGTGTAGGGAAGCCACCTGTTGCACAGAGCTATTTAAACATCGACCGCATTCTTGAAATTGCACTAGAAAGTGGCGCAGAGGCTATTCATCCTGGCTATGGTTTACTATCAGAGAATGCAAATTTTGCGAAACGTTGTACAGAGGCAGGTTTAGTATTTATCGGGCCAAGTGCTGATGTGATCGCTTCAATGGGCAGTAAATTAGAGGCTCGTAAAACAATGAAAGCTGCTAGTGTACCGATTGTAGAGGGTGTAGAAGCGCCAGTGAAGGATGTAGAAGAAGCCACTGACATAGCGGAGCGTTTAGGCTATCCGATTATGTTAAAGGCATCGGCAGGCGGTGGCGGTATCGGTATGCAGCTAGTTGAAAATGCTGAGGAACTAGCCAAAGCTTTTGAGGGCAATCAAAAGCGTGCACAATCATTCTTTGGTGATGGCACGATGTATATGGAGCGATTCATTGCTAACCCTCACCATGTCGAAGTGCAAATTATTGCTGATCATCAAGGTAATGTCGTTCCATTATTTGAACGAGAATGCTCTATTCAACGAAGAAATCAAAAAGTAGTAGAAGAAGCACCATCACCGTTTATCTCACAAGAGACAAGAGAAAAAATGCTAGAAGCGTCAGTTAAGGCGGCGAAGCATATTGGTTATGTCAATGCTGGAACAATCGAATACTTGGTTGATGAAGATCAAAACTTTTATTTTTTAGAAATGAATACAAGACTACAGGTAGAGCATCCCGTTACCGAGGAAATTACGAAGCTTGATTTAGTAGAAGAGCAATTAAAAATTGCGGCAAAACAACCTCTTACGTTTACTAGAGAAAGTATTACTAAAGAGGGGCACGCGATTGAAGTGCGCATATACGCTGAAAATCCTTCGACGTTTTTCCCGTCTCCAGGTACTATTACGACTCTTGAATTACCGACAGGTGAAGGAATTCGACATGAGTGTGGTGTAGAGTCTGGTTCAGTGGTAACACCATTCTATGATCCAATGATTAGTAAATTGGTGGTCTGGGGGGAAACAAGAGAAATTGCCTGTGAAAGATTAGCACAAGCGCTAAAGGCGTATAAAGTGGAGGGGATTCAAACGAATATCCCGATGCTGTTAAAAACCGTCACACATGAGCAATTTTTAAAAGGCTATACGACGACAAAATTTGTAGAGCAATATTATTTACCGCAATTAGCAGAAACAAAATAACAATTATCATGTATTCGTGCTTCTATAGAGGGACGAATACATGATAAAAAATAGGAGTGAATGATTATGGCAACAGTAAAAGCAAGCATGGCAGGAACAGTATGGAAAATCGTCGTAACAGAGGGTGAGAAAGTGACAGCAGGTCAAGATGTAGCTATTTTAGAATCGATGAAAATGGAAATTCCAATTGCAGCAGAAGAGGATGGCGTAGTGACGAAAATCATTGCCAATGAGGGAGACTTCATTAACGTTGATGATGATATTTTAGAAATTGAATAAGAGGAGGCTTGTTTATGCAGCTACCTAAGCAAGTCGCAATCAAAGAAGTTGGTCCCCGTGATGGCTTACAAAATGAAAAAACGCATATTTCAACAGCTGATAAAGTGCAATTAGTAAATTTATTAGGTCAAACAGGATTAAATTATATTGAAGTGACATCTTTTGTGCATCCCAAATGGATTCCTCAATTGGCAGATGCAGTCGAGGTTCTGCAAGCCATTAAAAGACATAAGGATATTACCTATGCGGCACTTGTACCCAATATGAGGGGCTTAGAACGCGCATTACAGGCTGAAGTAGATGAAGTAAGTATTTTTATGTCTGCTAGTGAAAGCCATAACCAAAGTAATATTAATAAAACCATAGAAGATACATTTCCCATATTAGAGGAAGTTGTAGTAGGAGCTCAGGCTGCAAAAAAACATGTTCGAGGTTATATCTCAACGGTTATTGGTTGTCCCTATGAGGGGTATATACACCCTGACAAGGTATTACGAGTAACGGAAAAATTATTGGAGATGGGTGTGACTGAAATATCGCTTGGTGACACAATTGGTGTTGGTGTACCGACGCAGGTTGAGTTTCTTTTAGAGGAATTGCTAAAAAGGTATCCTGCTGAAAAATTTGCCATGCATTTTCATGATACACGTGGGACAGCATTAGCCAATATTATGAAGTCCTTAGAGATGGGTATTACCAAGTTTGATAGTGCGCTTGGTGGGCTAGGGGGCTGCCCATATGCGAAAGGTGCCTCAGGTAATGTAGCCACAGAAGATTTATTGTATTTATTCGATGAGATGGGCATTGAAACAGGCGTAGATCGACAAAAGGTGCTAGAGGCAGCACTCTTTATTGAAGAGAAGTTAGGCAAAGCGGTTGCATCAAAGCAAATGGCTATTGTCCGCAATGAAAGGAGTGCAAATCAAGGATGACACAACTCGTTCGATTTGAATTACTAGAGGGTAGTATTGGACTTATTACTCTTTCAAGACCAGAAGCTGCTAACGCTATGTCGGTTCAATTACTGCATGAGCTGTCTGCCACACTTGATCAAATCAATGGTGATCCAGCAGTGCGTGTAGTCCTTCTAACAGGTGCAGGCGAAAAGGCATTTTGTGCAGGTGCTGATTTAAAGGAACGTAAAGGAATGTCTGATCGACACGTGAAGCAGATCGTGCAACTGATTGGTGCCACTGTGGCAAAAGTTGAAACGCTTGCACAGCCTGTCATTGCTGTCCTAAATGGTGTTGCCTTTGGTGGAGGCTTGGAGTTGGCACTAGCTTGTGATTTACGAATTGCGGCTACACATGTAAAGCTTGGCTTAACAGAAACATCACTCGGTATTATTCCAGGAGCTGGGGGAACACAGCGACTTCCACGTCTAATTGGTCTTGGTAAAGCAAAGGAATTAATTTATACAGCACGTAGGCTCAGTGCTAAAGAAGCTGAAAATTATGGCATTATCGAGTATGTTTATGAAGGACATGAGGTATTAGATAAGGCACAACAGCTTGCACTGGAAATGGCAAAAAATGCACCACTCTCTCTAGTGCAAGCCAAAGTTGCGATCAATCAAGGTGTTGAGGTAGATTTAGCTACCGGGTTAAAAATTGAATCACTTGCATATAGTGCACTGATCCCAACAGAAGACCGATTAGAGGGCTTACTTGCCTTCCAAGAGAAGCGAGCGCCACAATATTCAGGGAAATAAAACGCCAAGAAATAATTTTGGTGTAATCGATTGGGCAAAGGGAGGAAATAAACATGAGCAATATCTCGACAGAAAATACACCACCTACAATGAAAGATAAAATTTTAGCAGGTGGATTACCAAAATATCATGACAAAAATGCACAACAAGGCAAGCTATTTGTACGTGAGCGTCTTGAACTATTACTTGATGATGGTCTTCAATCAGAGGATGGGCTCTATGCGAACTGTTTAGCAGGGGATTTACCAGCAGATGGAGTTATCACTGGTATTGGTAAAATCCATGGTCGCACAGTTTGTGTGCTAGCGAACGATTCAACGATTAAAGCTGGTTCTTGGGGAAAACGCACGGTTGAAAAAATGATTCGCATTCAAGAAACCGCTGAAAAGTTGAATTGTCCATTACTTTATTTAGTGGATTCTGCGGGTGCGCGTATTACAGATCAGCTTGAAATGTTCCCGGGACGCCGAGGTGCAGGACGCATTTTCTACAATCAAGTCAAACTGTCAGGAAAAGTTCCGCAAATTTGCTTATTATTTGGTCCTTCCGCAGCGGGTGGCGCCTATATTCCTGCATTTTGCGATATCGTGGTGATGGTAGAAGGGAATGCTTCTATGTATTTAGGATCTCCTCGAATGGCCGAAATGGTTATCGGTGAAAAAGTAGATTTAGAAACAATGGGTGGCGCAAAAATGCACTGTTCCGTTTCTGGTTGTGGAGATGTGCTTGTTAAATCCGAACAGGAGGCTATTACCTATGCGCGCAAATATTTAGGATATTTCCCGAATAACTATGCAGAGCGTAGCAAGGTAGAGGCTCCTAAACCACCAGCTTCATTTGATAAATCTATTGAAGAATTAATTCCTCAAAATCAAAATGTACCATTTGATATGTATAAGTTAATTGATCGTATTATTGATGAAGATTCGTTTTGTGAGGTTAAGAAATTATTTGCACCAGAATTAATTACAGGCCTTGCACGAATTAATGGACAATCCGTTGGGATCATCGCTAACCAACCACGTGTTAAGGGAGGCGTGCTATTCCACGATTCTGCTGATAAAGCGGCGAAATTTATTTCACTTTGTGATGCATTCAATATCCCACTGTTATTCCTAGCAGACGTTCCAGGCTTTATGATTGGTACTCAGGTAGAAAAAGCAGGAATCATTCGTCATGGTGCTAAAATGATTTTTGCCATGAGTGAGGCAACTGTTCCTAAGCTAACGGTCATTGTGCGTAAAGCGTATGGTGCAGGATTATATGCAATGGCTGGCCCTGCGTTTGAACCAGACTGCTGTATTGCCTTATCAAATGCACAAATTGCCGTAATGGGACCAGAAGCTGCTGTCAATGCCGTCTATGCCAATAAAATTGCAGAACTTCCAAAAGAAGAGCAAGCAAGCTTCATTGCCGAGAAACGTAAAGAATATCAAGAGGAAATTGATGTGTATCGCTTAGCTTCAGAGCTTATCATTGATGATGTGATTGAGCCTAATGAGCTGCGTAAGGTACTAGAAAATCGCTTAGAACTTTATATGTCAAAATACTTATTATTCTCACAACGTAAGCATGGGGTAAACCCAGTTTAAACATACTTATTAAAAGGCTGTCTCTGCTGGTAGGAGACAGCCTTTTTGGATGATAATTTTTTCAGCTACTTGCAAGCTATAGTTGAGCATATTAAAATATGGGAAGGAATAAAAGGGAAGTGGGTGTTAAGCTTGTCTAAAAACAACATAGCGGATGTTCAAAATAATGCCAAGCTCCCATTACCATATCGGGATGTCATTGATACATATCATTTGCCGCTAAAGATCGCAGGTTGGATTTTATTTAGTATCTATTCATTTATGGCTTTTTATAAATTGGTTATTGATCGCTTAGTAGATGTAGTCGTCATTTTATTAAAGGGAGATTACTCTATAGGTGACTTAGGATTGTTTGATTATAGTAGCTGGCGATTAACTACTAATTTTATTCCCTTCGAAACGATTCTCCGTTATATAAACTACTCTCAATATTTTAATTGGGAAATTATAATCGTTAACTTACTTGGCAACTTATTAATTTTTACTCCAATGGGCTTTTTACTGCCATTGCTATCGAAGAAATTCCGAAAAGCGTGGGTTATTATTTGTTTAGGCTTTATTTCTAGTCTTGCTGTCGAAACCGTTCAATTTATTTTTACCGTTGGTTCTGCGGATATTGATGATTTAATTTTGAATACAATTGGTGCATGGCTTGGTTACTTAGCCTATAAAGGGATATTGATTAGACCTAAAAAATAAGAAAAGCAGTCCAGTATGAAGGGCTGTTTTTTTACGTTGATTAACACTATTTGTGTAGTGTATATGGTAATAAATTTTATTGAAAAGGGTATGGAGCTAATAAATGAATATGAAAACATTAATTAGATGAGATTCTTTATACCTATTTTTGAAAATAATTAGTATCTCTTTAGGAGGTTAGTAGTAATTAGTGCTTGAATTTAATAGTGAAAATTCCGATAATGAGTGTACAGAAACTTATAAAATGGTATAGATAGAGTGTGAGGAAGAATGTTCATATCTATTAACTTATTAGCATATGTAGATAGAAGGGCGAGGTGAAAACTATGAAAATATCAAATTTAATGGAACAAGAAAGAATTTCATCCCAGCATAATCGTAAAAAAATACTTCAGCGTAAAGAGGCAGGAGATGCCTATAGAAAAAATGCGATGTATTTTCAGCCAAAGAAAAACCCATTATTGATTGAACTTGAAAATTTATTATTAGGACGTACTGACCAAGATTTGTATGACCAGCAGCAAGAAGAGTCAAAAGAAGTAACTCCTCAGCAGAAAGCCATTATGGAAGATTTACAGCAAACAGAAAAGAATGTACGGGCACATGAGCAAACCTATAAAGTAGGAATGAATGATAACGCTGATCCCTCGAATATATCCGATTCAGAACTAGGTGACACACTGCACATTTTAGAGCAGGTACGTAATGCAGCATTGTCATCAGCAGAGCCTTCTCCTCAAGATTTACGTGTGGCGCAAAGCGTTGATGCTCAAATACAGCATATGTTAAATAATTCAAATGTTGACGAGGTTGCCACAAATGAAAGCGAACCATCTTTTGTACGTGACATCATTGAAGTGAAGGTTCCTGAACGTTACTCGAAGGAATTGAAATTGGACCCATTTGCAGATACAATTTTCGGTAAGAACTATGAGACTGCATTCAAGTTAAGAGCATTTAAACAGGCATCGGAAAGATATGCGGCTCACGTTCAAATGACGAAAAATGGCTATCGTCCAGACAAGGATTCTATGTTCTCTTTGATAGCCTGATGCTGTAAATAGGAGATTGTTGACATGGCAAAGGCAAAGCACGCGAAAACGAATGCGATTCGTTTATTAGAACAACAAAAAATTCATTTTGATGTGATGGAATATGAAACAGGGGACGGTCAAGTTGATGGTGTTTCTGTAGCTGAGAAAATAGGACAGCCTGTTGCTCGGGTATTTAAAACATTAGTAGCAAAAGCAAGTGCACAAAGGTTATTTGTATTTGTTATTCCAGTGGCTGAAGAGCTGGACTTAAAAGCAGCCGCGAAGGTAGTTGGGGAAAAGAAAATTGAAATGTTAGCGGTAAAAGATCTACTTAGCCATACTGGTTATGTTCGTGGTGGATGTTCACCAGTAGGGATGAAGAAGTTATATCCAACGGTCATCGATGTATCTGCTCAAGAACAAGGTAGTATAATCGTTAGTGCTGGGAAAATTGGTATGCAAATTCATGTACAAATAGATGATTTGAAGAATATAACAAAGGCACAACTTGCCTCAATTACAACTACCCATGAGTGAGAGAATGGGTAGTTTTTTATGTGGTAAGATAAACGGTTTAGTTTAAGCACTATAGCTTAATTTTGGTTGAAAGTATGATACAGTAATAGCAATATTATTCATAGAGAGAAGGATAAGGAATGCGTAGAATAATGGGGTGGCGTTGGACCTTTTTTATTGGTGGCTTAATGGTGATGTCACTTGGCATCACGATGTCGATAAAGGGGAAAATTGTTGGCACAAGCCCATGGGATGTTTTACATATAGGTCTATTTCAAAATTTTGGGTTAAGTATTGGCACATGGTCTATTGTAACAGGACTCTTTATAGTTGGTTCAACATCCATCGTATTGCGTCAATGGCCAAAGTTAGGTACTTGGCTCAATATGCTGTTAATTGGCTCTTTTATTGATGTATTTAATTGGATGTTGCCCTCAACGGATGTATATGGCTTACAAATTACATATTTTATTATTGGCTTATTTGTTTTGAGCTTTGGCTGTGGGATGTATATTGCACCGAATATGGGCGCAGGACCAAGGGATACCTTAATGATGATACTTGTCGAAAAGTTTGGTGGATCTATTAAAACAGCAAGAATGGGAATTGAAGTACTTGTAACCATTGTTGGCTGGCTTCTAGGAGGACCAGTTGGAGTAGGGACGGTATTGATCGCCTTAACTTCAGGCTATATTGTGCAATATTCATTACCGTATTGTCGTAAAATCTTGATGAAATGTATTGGAAATATGGAGGGCATGAAGCCATTCTATTAAACCAAGAAGCTACTTATATCTGTAAAGGATAGAAGTAGCTTTTCATTTTTTTTAGCGTTCTTTCATATAATGCAGGGCACAAGCTAAAGGAGGAACGACATTTGAACGGAAATGTAACGTATTATTTTGGACACGCATTGACTGGCCAAGGTGTGAAGCATTTATATAAAGAAATGATGGAAGAAGCGGCGCTTGTTTATTTTTTGCAAGGGCCTGCCACATTTAAAGGTTCAGAGCTGTTAAAAGAACTAGGATATTTCTATGTGAAACAGGGCTTTGCTGTCGAGTGGTTTAAGCATGCTTTATTAGAGGAAGTTGTTGAGGCTGTTTATATAAAAGGCTGTAACAGACTTTTTGTATGGGCATCTGAGTGGAATATCGAGCCAACTTTACTCGGTACAAAGCATCGTGTCATGTCTTTCTATGAATGCTTAGAAGACATACAGCTTAAAAAGGTTGGAGAACAGCTTGCAGAGGCGATGCAAGAGCGTGCAACATGGCGTGGAAAATGCATAGCGAAACTGGATCAAGCAATCAAGCTACATGATGACTGGGAGGTTATCACACAAAGCTGTATGAACTGGCAGGCATTAAATGAACAGGTGGAAAATTTAAAGTCGGAAGTGTTCCAATCTATTATTCTGAATAAAACAGGTATGCGGACACATCGTTTACTGGGAACGCTAACTCCTAGAGGTGCGGAAAATACAGTGGATAGTATCACCAAAAGTATCACGACTCGCTTCATGATTAAAGGTAAGCCAGGTACAGGCAAATCTTCACTAATGAAAAGCTTAGCCGATGAAGCAAATGCAAGAGGGCTTGATGCACAAATTGTTTGGTGTGGCTTAGATGCGGGATCTGTAGATATGGTCATTATCCCAGAGCTTAATTTCTGTATTTTTGATAGCACAGAGCCTCATATCTTTGATCCAGAGGATGGTAGGTTAGGGGATAAGATATTTGATATTGGTCAACATTGTGAGCTGTCAGAGGAAGCAGAAACTGCGATCGAGGCAGTGCGAGCACAATACAAAGAAGCTATACAGGATGCGATGGGCCATTCCAAACGATATGCAGAAGCTGAATATACCGTTCGTCGTTTATTAGATAATTGTCTATCGGCTTCTTTATGGCGCGAAAAAACAGCGCCACTATTCGAAAGATTAACAAAGTAATGTAGCTAATGGCTTGCATGTGCTAAACTAGGAGCGAGAACAGTTTTCCTAGGAAAGGATGATACGCTTGTCAAAAGTATTGAATGCATTTTTAGATGAAAACCTACAAGCCTTACATGAACAAGGCTTATACAATGAAATCGATCCAGTAGAGGGAGCAAATGGCCCAATTATTCAGGTCCGTGGCAAAAATCTTGTTAACTTATCCTCTAACAACTATCTTGGTTTAGCAACAAATGAAGAATTAAAGCGTATTGCCAAAGAGACAATTGATAAATACGGTGTTGGAGCAGGTGCTGTTCGTACAATCAACGGGACACTTGACTTGCACGTAAAATTAGAAGAAAAGCTTGCTGAATTTAAAGGAACAGAAGCGGCTATTTCTTATCAATCTGGATTTAATTGTAATATGGCAGCTATTTCGGCTGTAATGGATAAAAATGATGCCATTCTATCTGATCAATTAAACCATGCCTCTATTATTGATGGATGTCGCTTATCAAAGGCAAAAATCATCGCGTTCAATCACTCTGATATGGAGGATTTACGTGCAAAGGCAAAGGCAGCAAAGGAATCAGGTTTATACAATAAAATCATGGTTATCACAGATGGTGTCTTCTCAATGGATGGTGATATTGCTAAATTACCTGAAATTGTGGAAATAGCTAAAGAGTTTGATTTAATCACGTATGTGGATGATGCACATGGTTCGGGTGTAACAGGTAAAGGAAAAGGAACTGTGAAGCATTTTGGATTAGAAAAAGAAATTGATTTCCAAATTGGTACATTATCAAAAGCCATTGGTGTAGTAGGTGGCTATGTAGCAGGTAAGAAAAATTTAATTGATTGGCTAAAAGTTCGCTCACGCCCATTCCTATTCTCAACAGCATTACCACCAGGTGATGTAGCCGCTATTACAGCAGCCGTGCAAATGCTGATTGATTCAACAGAGCTACACGATAAACTGTGGGATAATGGTAATTATTTAAAAGCGGGGCTTGAGAAGCTTGGCTTTAATATTGGTGCGTCTGAGACACCAATTACACCATGCATCATTGGGGATGAAAAATTAACACAGGAATTTTCAAAACGTTTATTTGAAAAAGGCGTTTATGCAAAATCAATTGTCTTCCCAACAGTTCCAAAAGGTACAGGTCGCGTTCGGAATATGCCAACAGCGGCACATACAAAAGAAATGCTTGATGATGCAATTGCGATTTACGAGAAGGTTGGTCGTGAATTAGGCGTTATTCAATAAGAAAAAGGCTTCCTCATGAATGGGGAAGCCTTTTTTGCATGATAGAAAAGAAAAAGTGAAGGATAGAATCAAAAAAGTGACCGATAGAAGCTTAAATCTAATTGATAGGGCGATCTAAAAATAGACAATCTCTTTATTTTGACCCAATTATTTTGCCTGCCTTGAGCTGTTGAATAGCTTGACCAGAAATATTTAATGCCTGTAAAATTTCTTCATTATGTTGTCCTAAAGTGGGTGCTGCACTTGTTAGCTGTCCAGGTGTTTGTGAAAACTTAGCTGGGAAGCCCAATGTTCTCATTGGTCCAGCAGTCGGATGCTCATAGGACAGTACCATGCCACGCTCTAGTATATGAGGGTCATTCAATGTTTGGTCATAAGAATAGATTGGACTAGATGGTACACCATGCTTATCTAATAGTTCGAGCCAGTAGATAGCCTTATGCTTAATTAGCTCGCTTTCAATTTCTGCTTCCAGCTCCCTCACATGTTGGGCACGTGAATAGTTGGTAGCAAAGAGAGGATTGTCTAACCAATCAGGTCGATTGACAACCTTTGCCGCAAAAATCTCCCATAGCTTTTGATTGCCAGCACCTACTAGAATATAGTCATCCTGTGTTTTGAAACCTTGATAGGGCGCAGACACACGATGGGCGGTTCCTGTTCGCTCAGGTAACTCACCCTTTCCGAAGTAAGCAGCGGCCTCCCAAACAGTCCACGCAAGACCTGACTCCACTAAGGACACATCAATATATTGACCTTCACCACTACGAAGCTTATAAATATAGGCCATTAAAATCGATTGTAAGGCTGTTTGTGCAGCAGCAATATCATTCACCGCAAAGCCAACTTTTACAGGTCGTCCATCTGCTTCACCTGTCATATGCATTAAGCCACTCAGACCCTGAGCCATAATATCATAGCCACCCTTTTGACTATAAGGACCTGTTTGACCATAACCAGAAATAGAGCAGTAAATTAGGCCAGGATTGATGGCTTTTAATGTGTCATAATCAATACCAAGCTTTTTCGTGACACCTGGTCGATAATTTTCCACAAGTACATCAACAGATTGAATCAATTCTTTAAATAAAGTCAGTCCTTCAGTCGTTTTTAAATTGATGCAGACACCTTTTTTATTACGATTAACCATCATATACATATGACTTTCTTCATTAACGAATGGACCCATTGTACGGGTATCGTCTCCATTTGGGTATTTTTCAATTTTGATAACTTCTGCACCCATATCTGCTAATACCATGGTGCAATAGGGACCTGCTAAGACTTGTGATAAATCGATAACCTTTAATCCTTGTAATGCTTGTTTCATTTACCCTCAGTCCCATCCTGTTTGACTAATGTGATGTTGCGTAATCCTTTGACAGAGGTAGCACCGGCTAATGCGATAGAAACCTTTAATTCATCATAAAGATTGGTCATCACCTTTTCGACACCTTGTTGTCCCTCAAGGGCTAGTCCATAGACGAAAGGACGTCCAATTGCAACTGCATTCGCTCCTAAAGCAAGTGCTTTTAAGGCATCCATGCCACGATATACACCACTATCTAATATAATAGGAATTTGTCCATTCACAACTTTCACAATAGCAGGAAGGGCATCAAGTGAACCAATCACACCATCTAATTGACGGCCACCATGGTTTGATACAATAATGCCATCAATACCATTGTCGATAGCATGCTTTGCATCTTCAGGATGTAAAATTCCCTTCAATAATATAGGAAGGTTGGTACGTTTTTTTAGCTCTCGAACATGCTCCCAATTAAGTGTTGGGTGGAAGACATTTTGCAAGACACCTTGTACGTAGGACTCGAATGAATCATCAGGTAAAGTGGCTGTAAAAACGGGATCATTCATATAATTTCCTCTTGCATAGCCTAGCTTCAATGGTGAAAATTGATTGCGTACATCTTCTTCACGCCAGCCTAGCATTACGGTGTCGACAGTTAAAACGATCGCTTCAAATCCAGCTTCCTCCGCACGTGCAGCCATGCTAAAAGCAATTTCTTCATTAGTAGACCAATATAATTGAAACCATTTTGTTGCAGAAGGCGCAGCTTGAGCAACTTCTTCAAGAGCAAAAGTGGACACAGTGCTTTGTATATAAGGGATATTTAAAAACTGGGCGGCACGTGCAACGGCAAGCTCACCTTCATCGTGAACCATTCCGTTCATGCCCACAGGAGCAAAAAGCAAAGGAGTTGGATATGTTTTACCAAACAAATGAACCGATGTATCAACGTTTGACACATCATTTAAAAATCGGGGAACAATGGAATACTTCTCAAAAGCTGCACGATTATTGCGCAGTGTTTGTTCACCGCCAGCACCTGAACGAATGTAGCCAAAAGGGCCAGCTTCGATTTTTTCCGCTACGGCCTTTTCTAAATCTGCAAAGCAAATGGGGAAGGGGGCTTGTGCAGTTATATTTTTTAAGAGTAGATCGCCATCAGTTATGTTTGTCATCGTTACTACCTCACTTATTTATTGAAAATAGGCTTTCTTTTATTTAAAAAGGCTTGAATACCTTCGTTATAATCGTCTGAACTAAATGAATCCAAAACTAACTGTGCCAGCTCATCGTTTTCTTCAATTTCACCATCAACAATTGCTTGGATAATTTTTTGATGCCTGCGTTTGCAATGGATGATTTACTTAATAAATGTTCAGCGAATTGCAATGTCGCCTCATCAATTTCCTCTGGTTCGTGTAGGGCCGTGATTAAACCAATATTTTTTCCTTCTTCAGCTGTAAAAATAGTAGCTGTGTACAAAATTTCCTTTGCCTTAGCGACACCAACAATATTGATGAGACGTTTCGTGCTTTCTAAATTATAGACAATACCTATGTTTGCAGCGGTAATGCCTAGCTTACTCTTAGGCGTTGCTATTCTAAAATCACAAGCATTTGCTAACTCTAAGCCACCACCAATTGCTAAGCCCTGAATCATAGCAATTGTCGGGTGTGGAAATTTATAGAGAGCATCGATCGCCTTTAGAGCCAATTCATTATAGGCTTTAGCATTGTCTGTAGCATAACGAACATCTAAAAACTCGCTAATATCTGCACCGGAAGAAAAGGCTACTTCATTGACACCGCGAACAATTAAAAGTTTGATGGAAGAATCTATACGGAGCAGCTCTAGTTGGTCTACTATGGCTTGAAACATTGCCCTTGATAAAGAATTCCGTTTATCCGGGCGGTTTAATACTAACGTTGCAATATAGCCATTTTTCTCTACATAAATTTCGTTTGTCATCTTCATTCTCCTCTTAATCTTTTTTCAACTTCGCGGCGAAGCGGTTACCAATGGATTGAATGCTCTGCACAAGGATGATTAAGATAAAGACAGTTGCATACATCACATCAACCTCATAGCGCAAATGACCATAACGGTAGGCAAGGTCACCTAAACCGCCAGCACCAACCATTCCTGCCATTGCTGTTGCACCAATTAATCCTATTGTGGCAATTGTTAAGCCTAAAATAATAGATGGTCGCGCTTCACGTAATAGGACATGCCAAATGATATGGCGACGTTTAATACCCATGGCTGTGTAGGCTTCTACTACTCCGGAATCCACTTCTAAAAGCGCAGATTCCATCAGCCGTGCAATATAAGGAGCTGTGTAAACAACTAGTGGAACGATTACACCTTTAACACCAATTGTTGTACCTACAATTAACTTGGTAAAAGGTAAGATGAAGAATAATAAAATGATAAATGGAACAGAGCGAACAATATTGATAAATAGATTAAAAAACTGATAGAAAAATTTATTTTCAAAGGATTGTCCTGGTCGTGTTAAAACGATTAATAGCCCTAATGGAATGCCAATCAGAATGGAGAAAAATAATGAAATTCCGACCATTTGAAATGTTTCGATAATTGCTTTGCCAATAACATCTGACCAATCTGTAAAGAAGCTTTGGATACTACTCATTGAACGCACCTCCTAATTCTTCCACTGCCACGCCATTTTCTGAAAAATACGTTAACGCCTTTTGGACAATCTGCGTTTCGCCATGTAAATGCACCACAATATTGCCGACAATACCGTTTTTTAATTCAATAATATTAGCTGTTAAAATATTTGGTTGCACATCATATACCTTAGTGACTTCTGCTAATAATGGCTTACCAGTACTTTCACCAAGGAATGTTAAACGGATTACACTTCCTGAAACATTTAATTGCTCAATAAGAGAAGGGGATAAATTACGTTGTGAAATTGTATTCAAAAACTTTCGCGTTGTAGGGTGCTTCGGTTTCGCAAAAAGTTCAATCGCTGTGCCAAATTCCACAACTTTCCCTGATTCTAGAACAGAAACCTCATCGCAAATTTTTTGAATTACATTCATTTCATGTGTGATGAGCAGAATCGTAATGCCTAATTCACGATTAATTTTTAACAACAATTCAAGAATGGCTTCCGTTGTCTCAGGATCAAGTGCACTTGTTGCTTCGTCACTAAGTAAAATCTCTGGTTCCTGTGCTAAGGCACGTGCAATAGCCACACGCTGTTTTTGACCACCTGAAAGTTGATTTGGGTAACTATCTAGTTTATCTGTTAAACCGACAATTTCAGCATACTTAGCTACTCGGTTTTTTACTTCCGCCTCTTTATAGCCTAGTAGCTTTAAGGGAACTGCAATATTATTGTAAACTGTTGCTGTTTTTAAGAGATTAAAGTGCTGGAAGATCATCCCGATTTTTTGGCGTGTTTGACGTAATTCGTGAAGAGAAAGGGTCGTAATGTCTACATTGTCTATCACTACTTTTCCTGCTGTAGGACGTTCTAGTAGATTAACGCAACGAATGAGTGTACTTTTACCAGCACCACTATAGCCGATTACACCATGAATTTGTCCCTTTTTTACGTGAAGGTTGATGCCATCCACAGCTTTTATGATGCCTTTTTTCGATTTAAATTCTTTTGAGATATTTTGTAATTGAATCATGCGATTGTTTGCTCCTTTCTCAACCTTCTAAAAAGCAAGAATCTGCTCGTCTTCCCATTGGGGAATTTCAGCAGATTCTTCGGCTTTATAGAAGCTTTCTGAACATATTACCAGCTAGGGATTACAGAACCTTTGAATTCCTCTTCGATGAATTGACGCACTTCGTCAGATTGGTAAGCCTCAACGAACTTTTTAATTGTTGGATCATTTTCATTTTCAGCACGTACAACAATATAGTTCACGTATGGAGAATCGGTAGATTCCAATAAAATAGAGTCATCTTTAGGGTTAATGCCAGCCTCTAGTGCAAAGTTTGTATTAATAGCTGCTACATCTACTTCACTAAGTTGTTTAGGAATTTGAGCTGCCTCTAATTCAATGAATTTTAAATTCTTTTTGTTTTCTTCTACATCACGGATCGAGGCTGTTAAGTCTGCACCCTCTTTTAACTTAATATAGCCAGCTTCCTGTAAAACAAAGAGGGCACGTGCTCCATTCGTTGGGTCATTTGGTAAGCCAAACGTTGCACCGTCAGGAATGTCATCAAAGGATTTATATTTTTCTGAGTAGATACCCATTGGATTTAAAATCGTCTTGCCCACTGGTACTAAATCTGTATCATGGTCTTTATTAAATGTATCTAGGAAAGGCTCGTGTTGATAGCTGTTCGCATCAAGATCACCTTCAGCTAAGGATGTATTAGGTAAAACATAGTCAGAAAATGATTTTAGTTCTACTTCTAGCCCATTTTCTTTTGCTACTTTAGCGGCTACTTCTGCAATTTGTTCGTGTGGACCAGAAGTGACGCCTACAACGATTTTCTTTTCATCAATTCCTTCAGCTTGGCTTTTACTATCTTCTTTAGAGCCACAGCCTGCTAAAGCTGCTACTAATGTTAAACTTGCTAAACCTACTAAAAATTTATTTTTCTTTTTCATGAAAATACCTCCAAGATTGTTTTTATCGGTTTTTTGAAAATAAAAAAACTCTCTTACAAATTAAGAGAGGCTCATGAAAAGATGTCCTCTCTTATCTATCAAACGAAGATCGTTTGCAGGATTTAGCACCTTCCTATAAAAAGGAGGTTGCCGAGCTTCATAGGGCCAGTCCCTCAGCTACTCTTGATAAGAGATTTATAATATTTTTTTGTAATTCCGATAGAACTAATATAATTTATAGGGTATAGTAAGTCAATAAATAATTTTTAAATTTTTTATATAATTATAATATTTCGACGCAAAAGAGGGATAACAATGTCTGTAAGAGTTAATTATGGTATAGGTTCATTTGGTAAGGTTATTAGTGCTCGTTTTCTAACGGGAACAGATATCATTGAAGGGATTGAAGCGCTTTGCGAAGAGAATAGCATAGAGTCAGCAACAATTGTAAGCTGTATTGGCAGCTTTCAAAAAGCAGCTTTGTTTATTTAGTGCCAGATGCAACAGCTCAAATTCAAGTTCGTTTTAGTGATGTGATTGAAAAAGAGGGACCATTAGAATTTATTCAAGGTTCAGGTGTGGTGTGTAAGCGAGATGGTGGATATGAGACACATTTCCATGGTTCTATGAGCGATCAATGGGGTGTTGTATCAGGTGGGCATTTAATAAAAGGGGGCAACCCTGTTATTACTGCTGACATCGTGTTGGCAGAGGTACAAGGGATTCAACATATTCGAAAATGGGATGATGAAACAGGTCATGTTCAATTTTATCCATTAGAAAATGGTTTAGGGCAACCAAGGAAAATTGAAAAATAGTAATAATCCTGTAGCTAGGGATAGCTACAGGATACGACGTCATTATCTTTTAAACAATTGTAATTGCTCGATTCTATGGATTGCTTCACGTAAGCGCTCCTCACTAACCAGCAATCCTACGCGTACATAGCCTTCACCATACTGACCGAAGCCATTACCTGCTGCTACAGCGATATCAGCTTTTTCGAGCAAAAGATCAGCAAACTGTTCACTTGTATAGCCTAATGGTACAGGGAGCCATGCGAAGAAGGAGCCTTTTGGAGCCGTAACATGCCAGCCAATTCTTCGAGCTTCTTCAATGAGTACATTGCGGCGACGCTCATAAGTAGCTCGTAGTTCATCCGCACATTGTTGGGAAGCCGTCAGTGCTACTGCTGCGGCTTGTTGAATGGCAGGGAATTGACTACAAAACAGATGATCCTGAATTAGATTAATAGCAGCAATAATCTCGGCATTCCCTACAGCGAAGCCTATACGCCAGCCAGCCATATTATAGGTTTTCGATAATGTATACATTTCAACTCCTACTTCTTTTGCACCCTTTGCTTGAAGGAAGCTAACTGGTTTATTACCGTCAAATCCTATTGCCCCATAAGCAAAATCATGTGATACGATAATATTGTGCTCCTTCGCAAAGCGAACGGTCTCTTCAAAAAACGCAAGTGATGCTGTACCACCTGTAGGGTTGTTCGGGTAATTTAAGTAAAGAAGCTTTGCTTTTTCTTTCACTTCATCAGGTAATGCATGATAATCAGGTAAGAAATCATTTTCAGCAAAAAGGGGCATTACTTCAAAATTGACGTCTCCTAGTACAACACCTGATAGGTAATCTGGATAGCCAGGATCTGGTAAGAGCATCGTGTCACCAGGGTTTAACACAGCTAAAGGTAGCTCAACTAGACCAATTTTTGTTCCACCAAGAATCGCTACCTCTGTATCTGGATTTAGTTCTACCTGATATTCACGTTGATAAAAGTCCGCAGCAGCTTGGCGTAATTCAGCGAGACCTCTAAATGGTGAATATTTGTGGTTTTGAGGATTTTCAGCTGCTTCCTGTAATGCTTGAATGATGTGAATAGGCGTTGGCTGATCGGGATTTCCTTGCCCAAGGTTAATGACATCACGCCCTTCTTCTAGAGCCAAGTTTACTTTTT
Organism: Lysinibacillus sp. YS11; assembly: GCF_002896375.1. Taxonomy (NCBI): domain Bacteria; kingdom Bacillati; phylum Bacillota; class Bacilli; order Caryophanales; family Bacillaceae; genus Lysinibacillus; species Lysinibacillus sp. YS11. The sequence continues at coordinate 504,616 of NZ_CP026007.1, forward strand.
GAACGAGTGCTGCAAAAAATTGAGTGGGTAGTTGCTGTAGTTTTTTAGAGAATTCCATGCATGATCACCTTTTTCAGAATATAATAATTATTATTGAAGAATATGAAGCAAATAGTATTACTTTTTCTGATAATTGTCTAGAGGAGGAATAGAGATGAAAATCGGTTGTATTCAATTAAATGTTGGCTTTGGCAAAGTTGAAGAAAATTTTGAACGTGCCGAGGATAAGATTCGTGAAGCTGCAAAAAATGGGGCAGAAATCATAGTGTTACCTGAAATGTGGAATACAGGCTATGCTTTAGAGAAACTGCCTGAGCTAGCAGATATCAATGGTGAGCGGACAAAGACCTTTTTGGCTAAACTTGCTAAGGAACTTGATGTACATATTGTAGGGGGCTCTGTTTCAACAAAGAAAGGCGATAAATTTTATAATACGATGTATACCTTTGATCGTAATGGAGAACTTGTTGGGGAATATAGCAAGGCACATCTTTTCCGTTTAATGGACGAGCATCTTTACTTGGAAGCAGGGGATGAAATGAATCGTTTTGCTTTAGATGATATTGAAGCTGCTGGTGTCATTTGCTATGATATTCGCTTCCCAGAATGGTTACGTGCACATGCATTACAAGGAGCAAAGGTATTATTTGTACCAGCGCAGTGGCCAACTCCAAGGATTGACCATTGGAAAACGTTGCTACAGGCTCGTGCAATTGAAAATCAATGCTTTGTCATTGCAGTAAATCGTATTTCGAAAAAGGTAGAAAATTTTAATGGGCAGTCTATGATTATTCAACCTTGGGGAGAAGTATTATGGGTAGGTGCTGAGGACGAGGAAGTAGCAGTGATCGATGTAGACTTTTCTATTGTCGATGAAGTACGTGGAAGAATTCCTGTTTACGATGATCGTAGACCTGGATTGTATCACGATGTAGTTGTGAAAGGGTAATAAAGGGCACGCTTAGGAGGGGAGTTAACCTTTTAAGCGTGCCAACTTTTTTCTAGCTCTTATCCTCGATTAATGAATTGGCTAGTAGCATAAATTCAAGTGTAATGCGGTTATGCCCGTTCATAAAATTTTTACCAAGTAAACTTTCAAGCTTTTTTAAGCGGTGATAGAGTGTTTGACGAACAATAAACAATTGATTCGCTGTTTGCTGTTTAGAGCCATTTGTTTGTAAATACACTTGCAATGTTTCGAGAAGCTTACTATTATATTTTTCATCGTATTCAATAACGGGCTGTAAATAGTCGTAAATCACTTCCTGTAAATCCACCTGCATTTGTAATTTATAGATTAAATGATATAAATGCAGATCATCATAAAAGAACGAGGACGTTTGTACTTTTCGACAAATATATAAGGTTTCCAGTGCAGTTTGATAGCTTTTAGGAATTTCATCCACATCACAAACGACCTTCCCAATAGCTATCTGATAACCTTGTGCCTGCTGCTTTTTATAAAATTCAGTTTTGACCAAAGAGGAAAACATGTTGTTTAACATATCACGAATGGCTTTACTATCTTTTGTATGCAGTAAAATAAAAATAACATAGCTTTTTCTTTCAAATAAAAATGGAATAAAGCCATGTTGCTCAAAGAGATTACGATAATAAAGCTTACTATAGACTACATCCTCCTGTGCCTTTGTCAACGTATTAGGAGAAGCCAAAATAAAGACAGTGCCACTGGATTGTGTATAGTTAGTATAATGTGTAACGATAAATTTATAGATTTCCTCCTTAGATAGTTTTTGATCAATCCAATCAGCTAAAATCGAAGCATCCTCAATATTCTTTTTTTCCTCAATATAGAACTCTCGCATTAAAAGCTGTGCCAACGCTGTTGCCGTGCGATCTAATATTAATAATTCAAATTCGGAGAAAAGCCCATCTTCTCGATAAATTGATAAATCGGCATAATGTTGATCAAATAGAAAAATAGGCTCATGTTTAAATTGCTGAGACGATGTATTCAATGTTAGGAATTGCTGCCGCTTTTTATGAGCCATATTCGGGAAAAAGACAGGTTCTCTTCCCTTAATGGAAAACATAATTTGTATTTTTAATTCATTATACATATTTTGTAAAATATCGTCCGCGTTTTGTCCCAATACTGCATTTTTGTTCAATGTTTGTGAGTAAGCTTCTAGTGAAGAAATCAATAGATATTGCTGATTGATAATTTGACTATGTAAATCCTGTGTAATACGAACAAAAGGAACTGCTTCATGGAAAACAATAATAGGAAACTGGTGGCGGTTGGCAAGTGTTAAAATCGCTTCAGGTACTGCTTGAATAGAGGTGCCATATTCAATACAAAGTGCTGCACAATTTTTTTGAATGATGGCTTCTATAAAGGACACAAAGTCCTCAATACTATGTTGGAGACTAAGCCCTGTAGTTAATACTAACTCTTCACCAACTAAAAAATTATCAACATGTATGATTTCTAGTACATGTGCCCATTTAACGCTCCTTGTTAATCCCTCATGACCTGCAACTACCTCTGCATTTTGAAAATATTTATTCTGTAAAACGTCTAGTACTTTTAGTTGAAATGGGCTCATTTTTGCCCCTCCTTTTGACATGCGTGTCAGCGGTTAGAATTCAAAAATTTCTGCTTGGTGCAGAGAATTTACTCATAAAATCGTTTAAAAATTATTTTAAGAATATTTAGTCTATTTTACATTATGTATAAAACAAAAGTATAGAATTTTACAGTTTGTCTATTACTTCAACGTTATGAAAGATGTAAGATTTTTGTAAGCGATCAAGCAATCTACTAAAAGAGGTGACAGATATGGGGCAACAAACGCATTTACAAAGAGGATTAAAGAAGCGGCATATGACGATGATTGCGATTGCCGGTGTAATCGGTGCTGGACTATTTATGGGGAGTGGCTCGGTCATTAATCTAGCTGGTCCAGGGGCAATTTTATCGTATATATTTGCAGGAATTATCGTTGTATTAGTTATGCGTATGCTAGGTGAGATGGCGGCAGTCAATCCAACGAGTGGATCGTTTGCTCACTATGCACATGAAGCCATTGGTCCGTGGGCAGGTTTTATGATTGGATGGTTGTACTGGTTTTTCTGGGTGATTGCCATTGCTTTAGAGGCAACAGCAGCAGCTGCCATTATTCAATATTGGTACGATGGGATTCCTTTATGGCTTTTAAGTCTGTTATTAACTGTAGCACTTACATTAACAAATGTTCTTTCTGTCAAAGCTTTTGGTGAGTTTGAGTATTGGTTCTCTCTTATTAAGGTTGCAAGTATAGTCGTTTTTCTAGGTCTTGGTGCTTTTATTATCTTTGGTATTGCTCCAAACTTTAATGCTGTTGGTATGACCAATTTAGTTGAACAGGGTGGTTTTTTACCAAATGGTTTTGGCGCTGTTCTAATGGGTGTCGTTATCGTTATTTTTTCATTTATGGGGACAGAAATCGTTGCGATTGCTGCTGGTGAATCGGATGAACCGTTAGCCGCTGTCACAAAAGCTACCAATTCTATTACTTGGCGTATTTTAATTTTCTATGTAGGCTCTATTGCAGTTGTAGTGACGCTATTGCCTTGGCATTCCTCAGATATTTTAACAAGTCCTTATGTAGCGGTACTTGATTATATTGGTATTCCTGCAGCCGCACAAATTATGAATTTTGTTGTTTTAACTGCTGTATTATCATGCCTAAATTCAGCACTATATGCTACATCAAGAATGGTATTTTCTTTAGCGGAAAAAGGAGAAGCACCAAAGGCATTTTTAAAATTAAATAAAAATGGTGCACCTGTTAATGCCATACTTGCCGCAACATTTTTCTCATATATTGCGGTCATTATGAACTATGTGTCGCCAGATAAAGTATTTATGTTTTTATTAAGTTCTTGTAGTGCTATTACGTTGATTCTTTATTTAATCATTGCCTTTTCACAGTTAAGAATGCGAAGGAAGATTGAGCAAGAAAATCCAGAGCTATTAAAGGTGAAAATGTGGCTATTTCCATATTTAACATATTTAACAATAGTAGCAACAACAGCATTACTCATTGCGATGTTCTTTATAGAGTCTATGCGCTCACAAATTTTATTTACATGCGTTATTGTGGCCATTGTGATGATTTTCTATATGCTGACTCAAAAGAAAAAGGTGATCAAACAAGCCGATGAATCAAGTTCCCTTTTCACAAAAGACAAGTTTGATTTTGAACAATAAGACGAAAAAAAGGAGTGGTCAATTATGACAGTTCAACAAGAAATGAAAACGCTAACACATTTTATCAAAGGAGAAGAGGTAGCAGGTACAAGTAACAGATTCTCTGAAGTATATAATCCGTCAACAGGTGAGGTTATTGCAAGAGTACCCCTTGCTTCAAGAGCCGAGGTAAAGCATGCTATTCAGTTAGCTAAGGAAGCCTTTCCAGCATGGAAAAAAACATCAATTGGGAAGCGGGTAGAAGTGCTACATCGTTTCCGTCAGCTGTTAGTAGAAAGACAGGAAGAACTTATCAATGTGATTTGCCAAGAGAGTGGAAAAACTAAGGAAGATGCGAAAGGTGAAATTGTTCGTGGTATTGAATCTGTGGATATGGCGATCAGTGCCCCACAAATGCTAAAAGGAGAGTATTCCGTCAATGTAGGTGGAAATATTAATGCTTTTTCTGCCAAATCGCCTCTTGGTGTAGTAGCAACCATTGCACCATTTAATTTCCCTGTTATGGTACCACTGGCTATTACAAGTATGGCTGTTGCGGTAGGAAATGCAGTTATTCTAAAGCCATCTGAACGTGTACCTATTTCAGCATTATATTTGAGCCAATTATGGAAAGAGGCAGGTCTACCAGACGGTATTTGGACAATGGTTAATGGAGATAAAGAGGCAGTCGATGAACTATTAGAAAATAAAGAGATTCAAGCAATTTCATTTGTTGGCTCAACGCCTGTTGCTGAATATATCTATCAAACTGGGACAAAGCACAATAAACGAGTCGCTGCATTTGGTGGTGGAAAGAACTTTATGATTGTTATGCCTGATGCCAATTTAGAACAGACAGCAAATGCCTTTTTAGGAGCAGCATATGGAGCAGCATCTCAGCGTTGCATGGCTATTTCTGGTGCACTCGTTGTAGGGAAGGATACGGAGCAACGATTTACGGAAATATTGAAAAATAAAATTTCCGAACTAAAGGTAGGGCCTTATACAGAGCAAGACGTCGATTTTGGTCCTGTTATCACTAAACAATCAAAGGAAACGATTATACGTTATATCGATGGGGCAGTCAGTGAAGGAGCGAATCTTGTCATCGACGGAAGAAATCCAAAAGTATGTGAATCGTCAAATGGTTTTTATCTTGGTCCTACATTACTTAATCATGTCACACCAGAAATGACGATTTTCAAAGAGGAGGTCTTTGGTCCTGCACGTATTGTAGTAGGGGTTGATTCACTACAAGAGGCTATTGATTTAATAAATGATCATGAGCTTGGCAATGGTGTCACAATGTTTACAAGCAGTGGTGCGGCAGCGCGTAAATTCCAAGAAGAAATAGAGGTGGGTATGGTAGGGGTAAATGTGCCAATCCCAATTCCAGTTGGCTATCATAACTTTGGTGGGTGGAAACGCTCTAAGTTTGGTGAAGGGCATATGTTTGGTCCAGATCAGGCGAGGTTCTTTACAAAGGCAAAAACGATTTCTGAACGTTGGCCCGATGAGACAGAGGATACAGCAAGCTCCTTTGCGTTCCCAAGTAATAACGATGCGAAAAACTAAAATAATAATGAGGGGTGTTTGGCGATGACGCAGATCAATCTTAAAAGTGATGTATTAGCAAAGGATGAGCAATATGTATGGCATTCGATGAAACCCTATAATCCACAAGCCACGTATGTAGTAGAGAAATCTGATGGTGCAAGAATTACTGATACAGATGGTGTGGAATATATTGATGCGATGGCTGGGCTATGGTGTGTCAATGTTGGCTATGGTCGTAAAGAATTAGCGGATGCAGCCCATGAACAAATGATGAAAAATGCTTATGCACCTTTATCTCAGGGACATTTACCAGCCGTGGAACTAGCCGAAAAACTTAATGAAATGCTTGGTGGAGATTATGTTATTTTCTTCTCTAACAGTGGTTCAGAAGCGAATGAAACAGCTTTTAAAATAGCTCGACAATACCATCAGCAAAAAGGACAAAGCTCGCGCTATAAAATCGTCTCTCGCTACCGTGCTTATCATGGGAATTCCTTCGGTGCATTAGCGGCAACAGGGCAGGCGGAGCGTAAATATAAATATGAGCCTCTATCACCTGGCTTTATCCATGTTGCACCACCTGATCAATATCGTGAGCATGAAAGTGAGACTATTGCGCCATTAGATTTAGCGAGTGTAAAGGCCGTAGACAAAACGATGACATGGGAGCTGAGCGATACAATTGCAGCAATGATCTTAGAGCCTATTATTACAGGTGGGGGTGTCATTATGCCTCCAGAAAACTATTTAAAAGGAATTGAAGAAGTATGCAAAAAACACGGCGCTTTAATGATTGTGGATGAGGTTATTTGTGGCTTTGGTCGTACAGGGAAGCCATTTGGATTTATGAATTATGGTGTAAAGCCTGATATTATTACAATGGCCAAAGGAATTACAAGTGCCTATTTACCATTATCAGCTACAGCGGTAAAGCGTGAAATATATGAGGCGTTTACTGGATCAGATGCATACGGCTATTTCCGCCATGTAAATACATTCGGTGGCTCACCGGTGGCATGTGCAGTCGCATTAAAAAATATTGAGATTCTTGAGCAAGAGGCTTTATTTGACCGTTCCAAGGAAATTGGTGCAGCAACACTAAAAACACTGCAACAAGAATTACAGCCTCACCCAAATGTAGGAGATGTACGAGGCAAAGGCTTATTGATTGGGATTGAATTAGTGGTAGATAAAGTTTCGAAAGAACCTTTGCCTGTGGAGAAAGTGAATGCTGTCATTGCAGCATGTAAAGGGCAAGGGGTCATCATTGGGAAAAATGGAGCTACTGTAGCAGGGTTTAATAATGTCTTAACGTTATCACCACCACTTAATATTGCACAAGAAGATCTTGACCGCATACTAAATGTGGTTGTGAATAGTATAAATACGCTATAGCAACTATTCATGTAGGTTCTAAAAGCCATGTAATAAGGGCTTTTAGAACTTTTATTATTGGCCTTTGAGGCAACAAAAATTCTAGGGATAATTATTATATTTCTATAAAAATAATTATAAAATTCTGAAATTTATTTAAAAAATAGTGGAAATAATAGATTTCATAGTTTATAGTTGTTAAAAAATAATTAATTTTCTGATAATAAAAATGTCCTCAGAGGGAATATTTTTTAATCATTTATTTTCAGCAGTGGAATAAATACACCTTGTATTTTGAACTATACTTTCTGATTAAAAGCAATTGTGATAGTTGAGGGAGCAATTTTTCCTGAATTGAATTGTCTAATCGTAAGAAAATATAGTTTATTTTTGCCTATTTATTTTCATCAGTGGAGAAAATAAATATTTTTTGGTAATTATATTTCTTAATTTAAGTTTTAAGAAATATTCTTATAGATTTTTACAAAGGGAGTAGATGAGATGAATTATGTTAAAAAATTGGTTTTTGTAATTCTATGTACGTTGCTTTTAGCAGCATGCGCAGAGAAAGACAATTCTAACGCATCAAATACTGGGGACAAGTCTACTACAGATTCAGGTACAGCTAGTTCAAAAAATGAACTTGTTATCGCTGTAAATGAAAACTTTATTTCAATGGATCCACATAACACAGGGGATACGAATTCGAGTTCTGTACAGGAGACAATGCTAGAAGGATTGTTAGGCTTTAATGCAGATGGTCAAATTATTAAGGTTCTAGCAGATGACTATTCAATTAGTGAAGACGCGCTAGTCTATACATTCAAACTTAAAGAAGGGGTTACTTTCCATGACGGGGAGCAGTTTAATGCTGAAGCTGTAAAGGTCAACATTGAACGAATCATGAATGATGAAAGTTTACGTTTATATTCTCGTGGTTTTAGCTTAATCAGCGATGTTGAAATCCTAGGCGACTATGAAATTAAAGTTACTTTAAAAGAACCATATGGACCAATGATTACACGTTTCGGAGTTGCCAAAATGATTAGTCCAAAAATGATTAAAGAAAATTCAGCAGACATACCTAAAAAACCTGTTGGTACAGGACCATATAAATTTGTTGAATGGGTACAAGGAGACCATTTAACAATTGAAAACTTTGATGGCTATTGGGATGGTGGAGAACGTGTTGCTAAAATCACCTATAAACCAGTGCCAGAAAACGGCTCGCGCGTAGCGATGCTAAAAGCGGGCGATGCTCAGGTTATCTATCCAGTGCCAGCACAAAATATTGATGAGCTTTCTAATAGTAAAGATGTAGAGGTAAATAAGGTTCCTTCTACAATTGCACATTACGTTTCATTAAATACCTATAAAAAACCTTTGGATGATATTAAAGTTCGACAAGCCTTTAACTACGCCGTGGACAAGGATGCTTATTTAAAAGTGGTGAATGCAGGGCTTGGTTTACCATTAGACTCTATTATTCCTTCCAAAACCGTTTATTATAAGCAGCAAAAAATGTATGAACACAATATTGAAAAGGCAAAAGAATTATTGGCTGAGGCAGGCTATCCAGATGGTTTCGATATTGAAATCTGGGGGAACACGAACTCGGATACGATGAAGGGTATGCAGTTTATTCAACAACAGTTAGGTCAAATCGGTGTAAAAGTAGAAATTAAATCGATGGAAGAAGGAACTTTATCAGACGAAATCTATGGTGCACAAACACCAGATGATGCGAAATTACAAATGTGGTATGTGAGTTGGTCAGCGTATGCTTCGGATATAACGAATGCAACAAAGCCTCTTTTCCATAGCGTATCATTCCCACCGAATGGTGCAAATACAGCTTACTATCATAACACGGAGGCAGATCAATTAATGGATGAAGCTAACTCCATTTCAGATGTAGATCGCCAAGCTGAATTATATGAAAAATTACAGGAAATCGTTTATCAAGATACACCTTGGATTTTCTTAGGGGTAGATGAAGTTGTATATGGTGTACGTTCAAATGTGAGCGGTGTGCTAGTAAACCCTACAGGTGGGCTTGATGTGAAGAATGCCAAAGTGGAGTAATGAACAGTAAAAGGAATTGATGCTCGTCAATTCCTTTTCCATAAAAATAGAAAGGAGGAAGGCCACATGTGGAAGTATATAGCAAGAAGAACTGTTGAAATGATACCGATATTAATTGTCATTTCTATATTAACATTCTTATTTATTCATTTCATACCAGGTGACCCTGCAAGATTAGTAGCTGGTAAGGATGCCACGCTAGAAGATGTTGAAAATGTACGCCATGAGTTAGGTTTAGATAAACCCATTCTTAAACAATACATGGATTATATGAAAAATCTTGTGACGGGTGAGCTTGGAACATCTTTAACAACAGGACTACCTGTCATAGATATGTTTAAAACAAGGTTTATGCCTTCTCTTCATCTTACTTTCCTTTCCATGTTTTGGGCTACATTAATGGGTTTGGTGATTGGTGTTCTTTCTGCCATCAATAAAAACAAATGGCCTGATTATTTTGGTATGGTAACGGCTGTTTCTGGCATCTCAATTCCAGGATTTTGGTTGGGCTTATTATTAATTCAATTATTTTCAGTGCAGCTAGGGCTATTTCCGACAGGTGGATTAGATGGCTTTTCTAGTTATATTTTGCCCTCCTTGACTTTAGGGGCTGGCATTATGTCAATGATTGCGCGATTTACTCGTTCTTCCATGCTTGAAACGTTACAAGCAGATTTTATAAGAACAGGGAGAGCAAAAGGATTGAAAGAACACTCCGTTATTGTTACCCATGCTTTAAGAAATTCCTTGATTTCTGTGGTAACAGTAGCAGGTCTGCAATTCGGATTTCTCTTAGGAGGATCGGTGGTAGTGGAGACAGTCTTTAGTTTTCCAGGAATGGGACGACTTTTAATTGATTCGATTGCCTTTCGAGATTATCCCGTCATTCAGTCTGCACTGCTGTTATTTGCATTTGAATTTATTTTAGTAAATTTAATCGTTGATGTGCTTTATACCGTGTTAAATCCAAAAATCCAATTAAATTCTTAAGGGAGGGAACAAAATGACTTCACCAACTACTGTGCAAAATAGCCAAGTGCAAAATACACAAAGAAAATACTCTCCTCTTAAAGAATTTTGGAAGTCTTTTAAAAAACAAAAGGCTGCTTTGGTAGCAAGTATCTTTATAGGATTGTTAATTGTAATCGCTATTATTGGCCCTTATATCGCACCTTACGATCCTTTTGAACCGAATTATAATGCTTTATTAGAGGGACCAAGTGCAAGTCATTTGGCAGGAACGGACGAGTATGGGCGAGATATTTTTAGTCGTTTAATAGTAGGCGCAAAAATATCCTTAATGGTGAGTTTCAGTGCCGTATTTTTAGGCTTAATACTAGGAACTATTTTAGGTTTAATTAGCGGTTACTTCGGTGGGTGGGTTGACAAAATCATCATGCGTAGCTGTGATGTGTTGTTTTCATTCCCTGATTTATTATTAGCGATTGCCATTGTAGCCTTATTGGGCCCTGGTATTAATAATGTCATCATTGCTGTGATGATCTTTAGTGTGCCATCTTTTGCTCGTTTAGTCAGAGGTGCTACATTGAATGCGAAGGAGAATGTCTATGTAGAAGCAGCACAATCTATGGGAGCATCGCATGTTAGAGTGCTGTGGAAACATATTTTCCCTGAAACAATTAGTGAGTTAATCATTTTTGTCACAATGCGTATAGGGACAGCCATTTTAGCAGCTTCTGGTTTAAGTTTTTTAGGCTTAGGTGCAAGCCCTGAAATGCCTGAGTGGGGAGTAATGCTAAGTAGTGGGCGCGACTATTTAGGGACATCTTCGCATGTAGTCATCATGCCAGGTATTGCCATATTTTTAACCGTACTAGCATTTAACTTAATAGGTGATGGATTACGAGATGTGTTAGATCCAAAAATAAAAAATAATTAAGGAGAATGCCTATGCCAGAACATGTATTGCGAGTAATTGACTTAGAAACGTCCTTTACGCGTGATAATAAGGAAATCAAAATTTTAAGAGGTGTCAATTTTTCCATCCGTAAAGGAGAGATAGTAGGCTTAGTGGGAGAATCGGGCAGTGGAAAAAGCTTAACATCGTTATCCATCATGCAATTATTTCACGGTACTACAGGCAAAATCGTCAATGGCTCTATACATTTTAATGGACATGACTTGACGAAAATGTCCGAATCAGAAATTCGGAAGATTCGTGGCAAGCAAATGGCCATGATTTTTCAAGAGCCCATGACTTCTTTAAATCCTGTCTTAAAAATAGGCAAGCAGTTAATGGAAGCAATTGAGATGCATTTGAAGCTGCCGAAAAACGAAAGTAAGCATCATGCAATCCAAATGTTAAAAAGCGTGGGCATAGGAAGAGCCGAGGAAATCATTTATGAATATCCACATCAGCTCTCAGGAGGAATGCGCCAACGGGTAATGATTGCAATGGCTATGGCCTGCCACCCTAATTTACTTATTGCTGACGAACCAACCACTGCGCTTGATGTCACGATACAAGCTCAAATTTTAGAGCTAATGAAAAAGCTAAAGGAAGAAAATGAGACAGCTATTTTATTAATTACACATGATTTAGGTGTTGTGGCGGAAATGTGTGATAGGGTAGTGGTCATGTATGCAGGGCAGGTTGTAGAGGAAGCGGATGTCTTTGAATTATTTGCTAGCCCCAAGCATCCCTATACAAAAGGTTTAATTGCATCTGTACCGAAAATTGGTGATAACAAAGAAGTATTAGATTCTATCAATGGTCAAGTACCATCCCCACAAAATATGCCGAATGGTTGTAAATTTGCTCCACGTTGTAATCAAGCGATGTCTATATGCCATCAGGAGAGTCCACCGACAGTAAAAATTTCGGCTACACGCCAATGTAGCTGCTGGCTATATGTGAAAAAGGATGTGGAAGTAAATGCCTAACAGTATATTAAAAGTGGAGAATTTAAAAAAGAGCTTTCAAATAGCCGGAGGGTTATTTCAAAAAAAGCAATATGTTAACGCAGTTATAGATGTCTCCTTTGAAATAGAAGAAGGTACGACATTTAGTTTAGTTGGGGAAAGTGGTTGTGGGAAATCTACTACGGGCAGATTAATTACTAGATTAATAGCACCAACGAATGGAAGTATCGTTGTGGATGGGAAAGAAGTAGCTACTGCAAAGCCATCTGAATTAAGGCACTTAAGGCAAACTGTTCAAATGATTTTTCAAGACCCATATGCCTCATTGAATCCAAGAATGAAGGTCAAGGAGCTTGTTGGAGAGCCTTTAGAAATTCATACAAAACTTTCGAAAGTAGAGCGTGAAAAACTAGTGCTTGAAATGCTGGAAGTCGTTGGATTAAATGCTGAACATGCTGATCGCTATGCACATGAGTTCAGTGGTGGACAAAGACAGCGTTTGGGTATTGCCCGTGCTTTAATAACAAAGCCAAAATTAATTATTGCTGATGAGCCTGTGTCTGCGTTGGATGTATCTATACAATCACAAATATTGAATCTATTAAAGCAATTGCAGCAAGAATATAAAATATCTTATCTCTTTATTTCTCACGATTTAAGTGTTGTAGAACATATTAGCCATTATATTGGGGTTATGTATTTAGGATCCATTGTAGAAATTGGGCGTAAAGAAACCATATTTAATGAACCAAAGCATCCCTATACACAAGCGCTCATTGCTTCCGTACCGATTGCAGACCCAACATTACGAAAAAAGAAGATCGTTTTAACTGGTGATATTCCAAATCCTAAAAATCCGCCGAGTGGTTGTACCTTCCACACAAGGTGCCCCTTTGCATCAGATATATGTAAGCAAGCTATACCAGAAATGAGGAAAATTAACGAAGAGCAAAGTGTTGCATGTCACTTTGTTAACTAATGGAGAGGATGTTTATAAATGAAAATAGGGTTAAGCACATACAGCATGGTTAAAAAAATGAGACAGGGAGAGATGGATGTTCTAGATGTTTTACAATGGGTAGCAGACAACGGTGGTCAGCATGTAGAATTAGTGCCCTATGAATTTACGGTTGTAGATAACTATGAACTTGCAACTGAAATTAAAGATAAAGCAACAGAGCTAGGATTAGAGTTATCCGCCTATTCGTTACCTGCTAACTTTATTCAGGATACGGAGGAAGCTTTTTTAGAAGAAGTTGAACGTTTAAAGAAACATATTGATGTAGTACATCATATGGGTATTCACATTATGCGCCATGACGTTACTCTCTTTACCTTACCAAAGGAACAAACATCCATTCATTATTACAACGAGCATTTTGAAGAAATGGTTAGAGGCTGTCAGTTAATTGCAGATTACGCGAAACAATTTAATATTACGACAACGATTGAAAATCATGGCTTTAATGTTCAAACAAGTGATCGTGTACAACAATTAATTCATGCGGTAAACAGAGACAACTTTAAAACAACTTTAGATATCGGTAATTTTTTATGTATTGATGAAGAGCCTCTCATTGGTGTTATGAAAAACATTCCTTATGCTGCTACAGTGCATTTCAAAGATTTTTATATTCGTCCTTATTATGAAAATCCAGGTGAGGGCGAGTGGTTCCGTACAGTTCATAACAACTACATCAGAGGTGCTATTGTCGGGCATGGTGATATAAATATTCGAGAAATTATTAAACTCGTAAAAGGCAGTGGATATGATGGCTATCTTACTATTGAGTTTGAAGGGATGGAAGATTGCCAAGTTGGTTCAAAAATAGGGATGGATAATGTACGTCGTTTATGGAATGAATGCAAGCTCTAAAGGAGGAAAGCACATGGACAAATTAAAAGTTTGTGTCATTGGCACAGGTTCTATTTCAGATTTTCACTTAGGTTCCTATACGAATAATCCATACGTTGAATTATATGGCGTGTATGATGCCTCCATTGAACGAGGCAAAGCAAAAGCAGCCCAATTTGGAGCAACACATGTTTTTTCTTCAAAAGAAGAGCTATTCGCAGATAAAAATGTGGATGCTGTCAGTATTTGTACATGGAATAATACGCATGCAGAATTGGCGATTTTTGCTTTGGAAAATGACTTACATGTTCTAATAGAAAAGCCGCTATCTATGACTTATGCAGAGGCTCTAAATATCCAAAAGGTTGCAGAAAAGCATCAGAAAGTATTTCAAGTGGGCTATGTAAGACGATTTGCAACAAATACCAAAGTACTGAAAAGCTTCATCGACGATAACAAATTGGGCGATATTTATTATGCCAAAGCTTCCTGCCTAAGAAGATTAGGGAATCCAGGAGGCTGGTTTGCCGAAATTGATAAGTCTGGCGGCGGACCTTTAATTGATCTAGGGGTACATGTAATTGATATATGCTGGTACTTAATGGGTAGACCAAAGGTGAAACGTATAACAGGTCATACTTACAATCAATTAGGAAATCGAAATCATATAGAAAATTTATCCTTCTACAAGGCTGCAGACTATGATGCAACTAAAAACACAGTAGAAGACTTAGCAAATGCCCTCATTACATTTGAGAATGGAGCATCGCTAATGGTAGACGTTTCCTATACACTACATGCTTTAAAAGATGAAATAAGTATTAAGCTATATGGCACGAACGGTGGAGCAGAGCTAGAGCCTAAATTAAAAATTGTAAGTGAAGAGCATAATACGATTTTAAATATTCATCCTCAAATTAACGATCTAACTTTTGATTTTGCAACTGCCTTTCAAAATGAAATTAATTCATTTGTTGATTGTTGCCTTCATCATTATGATTCAGTTGCACCTGTGGAGGATGGGGTAGAAATTATGAAAATCTTAGAAGGTATTTATATTTCTGCAACTGAAGGAAAGGAGGTTGTTTATTAAAATGGTGAAATTGGATAATAAAATCGGTGTGATAGTAGACAGCTTTCGTTTACCTATTCGTGAAGGTTTGTTAAAGGCGAAAGAAGTTGGGGCACAGGGGGTACAAATGTATGCCGTTTCAGGTGAGTTGGACCCCGATAACCTAAATGCTGAACAAAGAGCAGAATTGAAGGCGTATATTTTAGGGTTAGGTCTAGAAATCTCCGCCTTATGTGGAGATTTAGGAGGACATGGCTTCCAAGATAAAGCAGAAAATGCCTGGAAAATCAAGAAATCGAAAGAAATACTGCAATTAGCCAAGGACCTAGGAACATCCATTGTTACAACCCATATCGGTATTATTCCTGAAGATGAAAATGACCCAATCTATCAAACAATGCTGGAAGCTTGTGAAGAATTAGGACAATATGCTACATCATTAGATGCTTATTTTGCGATTGAAACAGGGCCAGAAACGAGTAAAACATTAAAAGAGTTTTTAGATAAGCTATCAACGAACGGTGTATCGGTTAATTTTGATCCAGCCAATATGGTGATGGTAACAAAAGATGATCCTGTAGCTGGAGTCAAACTATTAAAGAAATATATTGTACATACACATGTAAAGGATGGTATTCAACTGCAGTCAACGAATCCTAAAGATGTGTACGGGTACTTAGGATACGATTCTGGAACATCTCATGATAAAATAGAAGAAATGGTGGAAAATGGAGAGTTTTTCAGAGAACTTCCATTAGGTCATGGAGATGTCAATTTCGAGCTTTATTTTTCAGCTTTACAAGAAATCGGATACAATGGCTATTTAACTATTGAACGAGAAGTGAGATCAAATCCCGAAAAAGACATCAAAGAAGCTGTACAATTCATAGAAAAGTTTAAATAGGGGTTGAATCTAATTTGAAAAAGCAAGATCAAGTACAAATGCGAAGACAAAATAAATATATTGTGCTTGACGCAATAAGGCAGATGGCGCCAATTTCAAGAATTCAATTATCAAAATATACAAAAATGAGCCCTACAACCATTACGCGTATTGTGCAAGAACTAGAAGCTGAAGGCTTTATTCTTGAAGGGGTATCGGAAGAAACAGCCATTGGTAGACGTCCTACGTTAATTCATATGCGCGAAGATGCTTTATATACGATTGGTATAGAAATTGACTGTTTTACTATTCGAATAGGTATATTAGATTTCTTAGGGAAGCTTATTGCCTTTCAGGAAGTCAAATGTAGCATCAAGCATCAATACGAAGAAGCTATATATCTACTTAAACGATCTATAGAAAATATCATGACAGAATATCAGATTGCTCAGGATAAATTACTAGGCATTGGGATAGGAATTCCAGGAGTAATCAATAACGAGGAAGGAATTATCGTTTCCTCTGAGCAATTGAAGTGGGAAAACTGCCATATAAGAGAAGATTTAAATGGTGTTTTTGGTTGTGAAGTCATCGTAGATAATGAATTAAAAATGCAAATCATTGCTGAAATTGGTGATATCTATACGCCACAGTATTCAAATTGTATTTTAGTCGGAATTGGAACGGGAATAGGAGCATCCATATTATTAAATGGAGAAGTGTATCGTGGCATTCAAAATAAAGCTGGAGAAATAAGTCATATAACGATTAATCCCTTTGGTGAAATGTGTCACTGTGGTAAAAGAGGATGCTTATCGATGTATGTTTCTGAAGTTACGCTGTTAAAAAGAACACCTAAAAATCTTAATATTCAATCAATAGAAGAGATTTTGCAGTGTGTTGATCAAGGTGAGCAATGGGCAATCGATATTCAACAAGATGTAGCTACTTTTCTAGCTGTAGCCATCAATAATCTAGTTTGTTTATACGAACCAGAGGCTGTCATCGTCAGTGGAGAAATTATTGAGCACAATGTGACATTTCAAAAACTACTTAGTGAAAAGTGTAAACAGTATATATGGAAGGAATTACAACCCTACTTTGATTTGCAGTTTTCCAATCAATTAAAAGAAGGGGTTGTTAAAGGAGCGGCATTACAAGCACAAAAGCAGTTGCTGTCTGTTTAAAGAAAGGTTGGTTGATTCGTGGCTTACTCAGAATTTTTAAAGGAGTATCGTTCAGGATTAATGGAAAATGTGCATTATGGACAAATGAGTGCTGTGAATCTAACGAAGGAAGAATTCGTCTCTGTAGGTCAAGACTATGAGCCTGTGTATTTTCGTTCTGCAGCAAAACCATTTCAAGCCATTCCCATTTTTATGACTGATTTT
Organism: Lysinibacillus sp. YS11; assembly: GCF_002896375.1. Lineage (NCBI taxonomy): Bacteria > Bacillati > Bacillota > Bacilli > Caryophanales > Bacillaceae > Lysinibacillus > Lysinibacillus sp. YS11. The sequence continues at coordinate 521,911 of NZ_CP026007.1, forward strand.
ATAGAAAAATACGGGATTACTTCAAATGAAAGTGCATTATTTCTGGCTTCGCAAAGAGGTGAAATTTATCATCAAGAGGCATTAGTCTCTTTGCTGGAAAAACTCCCTATTAATGAAAATGATTTAATTTGTGCAGCATCCTATCCATTAAATGAGGAACCTAAAACACAGTATATTCAACAGGGATTTGAAAAGAGGAAACTCTTTCATAATTGCGCGGGCAAGCATTTAGGATTTTTAACTGCATGTTTAGCAAATGGCTATGATGTCAAGCAATATTGTCATCCAGAACATCCACTGCAACAGATGATAAAAAAATATATTGCTTATTTAAGTGAATATGAAATAGAGAGAATTCGTACAGGGATTGATGGCTGTGGTGCGCCTGTCTTTGCGATTCCGCTAAAAAACATGGCCATTGCCTATTTAAAGTTAGCACGACCAGAATTGATTGATGATGAACTAATTCGTGAAGCAGTAATAAAACTTACAGCAGTAATGAATCAAGAGAGTCATATCATTGCAGCGCAAAACTTTATTTGTACAGCATTATTAAAGGACCCTAATATTGTGGCGAAGGGCGGAGCACAGGGTGTATACTGTTTTGCTCTAAGAAATGAAGGAGTAAGTTTTGCCTTGAAAATTATGAATGGCTCCGAAAGTCCGTGGCCCAATGTAATTGCTTCTGTATTGGAACAAATGCAGTATACAAATCAAGAAACAATTGAGCGTATTAAAGCATTGTCTCCTGCATTTGTGCGTAATGATGCAGGGATAGAGGTAGGAGAAATTGTATCTACAATTAAAATTGTATAGAGGTGAAGGCACTTGCATGTTTTGGCAATAGATGGCGGTGGAACGAAAACGATTGCAACAATCTCAACATGTCATGGGCAAATTATGGCGCTAGCAGAAACAGGCAAAAGTAATCCCACATCCATGAGCTTCGAGCATTTTACAGAGACGATAACAGAATTAATAAATAATTTAAAAAGACAACAGCCTCACGAATTTCAACACATTACAAAGTGCCATGCTGGCCTGTCTGGTGTAACAGAAAATAATAATGAGAAAATTACCTATGCATTATTAACCTCGCTTTTACCGAAAGACTGTCAACTATCACTATCGAATGATGGAATGAACGCGCTGTATGCGGGAACCTTGGGGCAGCCAGGCATTGTACAAATTTCTGGTACGGGTGCGATTACACTCAGTATAGATGCATCTGGAAGAATTGAGCGTACAGCAGGATGGGGTTATATTTTTGATGATGAGGGCAGTGGCTATGATATTGGCATTCGCACATTAAAAGCGGTATTTAAAGCATTCGACAAAAGAGGTCCTGAAACGCTTCTAACAGCAGCGGTATTAGAATATTTTCGATTACAATCCGTTCCGCAGATAATTGAAGTGGTATATGGCGAAGGACATCCGCGGGATACCATATCACCTTTAAGTAAGGTTGCAATTGAATGCGCTAAACGTGGTGATGGAGAAGCCAATACAATTATTGATCAAGTGTGCCATGTTTTTTATCAAAGTATAGACGCTTGTTACAAAAAAAACCCGTTTGCACATAAGCAAGTCAAAGTAGTGCTAGCTGGTGGCGTTTTTAATGAATTGGAGCTATTTACTAAAAAATTAATCGCTATTGATAAAAAGAATAGTAATCAGTATGACTTCGTGGGTGCTTATAGCTTACCGGTAGGTGGTGCCGCTTTAGCTGCTTTAAGATTACCATATAATGAGGCAAAGCTATTTATCGATCAATATAATGCAAGTATGAAGAAGTTTTTAACGAATTAATCCCCCCTTAACTTAGCAAGTAGAGAATAGCATATACATGTCTCTACTTGCATTTTGTCAGTCTCCTACTTTAAACATATACCCCTTATATGAATGATGAATGATCATGACGATTCCGATAAGCATAAAATTGGATAATAACGAACTTCCACCATAGCTTAAAAAGGGTAGGGTGACACCTGTGACAGGTAAAAGCCCAATGGTCATGCCGATATTTTGAGTAATTTGAAAGGCTAGTAAGCTTGAAATACCTGCCCCCATTAAAGTCATAAAGGGGTCTCGCGCTACTACCGTAATAACGACAATACGATAGATAACAAAAAAAAGTAGCGCGATTACAAATGCTCCTCCAATAAAACCTAGCTCTTCTGCAATAGCAGAGAATATAAAATCGGTATGTTTTTCTGGTACATAGACATTGTTATGTAGATAGCCCTTGCCCACAAATTCTCCTGACCCGATAGCCATAAAGCCTTGGCGTACTTGAAAAGAAGAATCTGTATATTCATAAGGCTGAAGCCATCCATAAATTCTAGAAATCTGATGTCCTGATAGAGCACCTAAAACCTTCTCTGTAAAAAATTCATTAAATCTGACATAGAGCACTACCAGCGTACTGATGATAACTAGAGGAACAGTCGTAAATACGACAAGAAGCTTTCTATGAATACCTGAAAAGAAAATCATCGGTAAAATCATTGCCATATACAACATGACCATACCTGTATCGGGTTGTCTATAAACAAGTAGCGTAGGAGGAAGGACAATTAGCCCGATTTTTATAAGTAACCAAAAATCTGCTAGATAGGAGGGGCGGACATTTTTCTCTTGATGAGCAATAATGACCTTACTCACAACTATTAAAAAAGCAAACTTTAAAAATTCCGAGGGTTGGAGAGAACCTAAAAACGGGATTTGATACCATGATTTTGCCTGATTGATCGTTCGAGCAATGCTTTCAGGAGCAACAATAAGACCAGCCGTTAAAGCAACTATTAGGAAGTAAAATGGCCATCCAATCTTCTTCAACTGTTCAATATCAAGCAAGGATATTCCAAGCATGATGGTTAATCCGATGACATAAAATAAAAACTGTTTGATAATAAAGGAGCTTGCATACTGTTCAAAATTTACACTACTAGAATGGACAAAAAGGCAACTAATAGCGCCGAGTAAAAGAAGACTTATTACTAAACTCCAATCTAACTTCTTGAATTGCGTCAAATGTAACACCTCCATTCTCTAGTATGAACGCTTACAATGTATGGAAGGTTGCGAATGTTTTTCTAAAAATAGTATGAATAAGTAGCGATAATCTGGCTAATTTAGCGAGTTAAATTACCTAAATAAAACTAAATGATGGGTATAAATTCTTAATATTTCGATTAAAATTTACAAAAATATAACACTGGCTTTATATCTCTATACTATCATTATTGGTAAGAGTTGGAGGAGGAGCCAAGGATCATGCATTTTTTCCGTTTCATTAAGGTGAAGGACAAGTTACTTGTACTCATGATTGTTTGTGTATTATCGAATGTATTGCTAGGTGTATTCAGTGTAGATTATTTAAGGAAAATGTCGTGGCATGCAAGTGAGAGTTACACACAGGGACTTGTCCCAATTGGATGGCTAAATGAGCTAGAAGAATCACAGCGTCGATTAGATTTTATAGTAGATTCGAAGGGTGACGATAAAGAAATGACAGCCATTTTACAAAACATGGCGCAGCCTTTAGATCATCTAGATAGCCAAGAAATTGACAAGAAGATGAGTCATCAAATTAAGAAGTATAAGTCATTGCTTAAGAAGCAGGAAGAAGCCATTGAGAACTTTAAGCAATTGAACCATGGTGAGCTAGATCAGTTTTATGTGCAAACATTTTTACCAATTAGTCAGGAGAGTCATGCATTATTAGAAGACACGCAAAATTATTTGGTTCAACGAGCAAAAGACCAACAGCAGGCTTATCAAAAAGATGTACAATTTGGCTACTGGTTACTAGGTGGCGTATGCTTAGCGGTTGTCTTGCTTGTTATCCTTATCGGCTTTATTGCAACGAAGGCAGTCAATGTGCCAACCCGTCAACTAAAGTCATTATTAAAACGAGCAGAACAAGGTGATTTCACTGCCAATGCAAGTTATGTAGCTCATGATGAGCTTGGTGAAGTAGTTCTGTCATACAATCAAATGGTAACAGAGGTGAAACGACTACTACATACTGTCACAGACAGTGCTTATGAAGTAGAAGAAATGACAGGCAAATTGCAGAAATCCTCTGAGCAATCATCAACAACGACATTAAAAATAGCGAAGGATGTACAATCTATTTCAGAGTCAACGTCTGCTTCTTCTAGTAAACTAGCTTCGAATACTGCTTCCTTAGAGGAGGTTTTAAATGATGTACAGGTTATTTTAGAAAAGGTTCAGGTTGTAGAAAGTTTTGCACAAAAAACGGCCAGAGATGCAGAAAGTGGAACTGAAATTGTACAGGCTAATTTAACACAAATGCAAGCTATTAAGCAGGCGGTTGAAAAATCTAATACAGCTATCTTTAATTTAGTAGAGCGGGCTGCATCGATTGATCAAATGATTGAAGTAATAGAAAGAATAACAGCGCAAACTAATTTACTGGCTTTAAACGCTTCCATTGAAGCCGCTAGAGCAGGAGAGCATGGTAAAGGCTTTGCAGTAGTGGCTAATGAGGTTCGTAAGCTTGCAGAGCAAACTGTTCAATCGACACAAACGATTACATCCATTGTACAAAACATCCATCTAGATTCGAGTTATGCGGTACAAATGATGGAAGGGGTTTTAGTAGCGACTGAAAAAGGTGTAGCTGTTACAGGACAAACTGCGTCAAGTTTTGATCAAATTTTAGAAAAAGTACATACTATTAAGCCATATATTATGGAAGTATCTGCTACGGTTCAAGAGATTGCTAATCACACGCAGAAGGTAAGTGAGGATGCGGGTATGCTGACAGCCTTATCCGATACGAATGCCGTGTCTACTAAGCATGTTGCTACGTTAACAGCTGATCAATTAAAAGCTCAGCAACAGTTCCATAATTATATTAAGGAATTGCGCAAAGTATCAAAAGTTTTGCAAATAGCTGTCAAACGTTTTTCGATATAATTTAATATTAAAGAATAATATTCAAAAAGGGTCTTCTTTGCAAAAAATAGCAAAGAAGATTCTTTTTTGCATGGTTACAAAACTAGCTTATGAAAGTGTAAATGATTTGTGTTTTTGAGATGTACAAATGTGTTTTGTATATTTTTGTAGCACAATATTTTTCTTGTTCTCATATACTGTGAATAAGGGATTGTATGTTCTTTGTAAGGAATATTATTAATATAATTGTTGTATTTTCAAAACGAACACATTATAATGAATTTCATTGAAAGTGTTATTAAATCAATGTTTATTAATGTATTTTTGTACTTTCAGAAAGTACAATTGTTCACATGTGGAGGTTTTGGGAAATGAAAAAGATTATTGTTACTGGAGCACTTGGTCAAATTGGTTCTGAGCTAGTAGAAAAACTTCGTGGTATTTATGGAGAGGACAATATACTTGCTACAGACATTAGAAAGCTTGAACATACTAAGGGCCCATTTGAAATATTGGACGTGACAGATGGACAAAGAATGCATGATTTAGCAAAGGACTTCGGTGCAGATACGATGATGCATTTAGCAGCATTATTATCAGCTACAGCAGAGAGAAATCCATTGTTAGCTTGGAATTTAAATATGGGTGGATTAATGAATGCGTTAGAAGTTTCACGTGAGTTAAATATGCAATTTTTCACGCCAAGCTCAATTGGTGCGTTTGGTCCGTCTACACCTAAGGAAGATACACCACAGGATACTTTGCAAAGACCAACAACTATGTATGGGGTAAATAAGGTAGCGGGTGAGTTATTATGCGATTATTACTTTAATCGTTTTGGTGTTGATACACGCGGAGTACGCTTCCCGGGGCTAATTTCTTATGTAACACCTCCAGGTGGTGGTACAACAGATTATGCTGTAGAAATTTTCTATGAAGCCATCGAACAAGGCAAATATACATCGTATATTCAGGAAGGTACATTTATGGATATGATGTACATGCCAGATGCCTTACAAGCTATTGTAGATTTAATGGAAGCAGACGGTAGTAAGCTTGTTCATCGCAATGCTTTTAATATTACAGCCATGAGCTTCGAACCTTCGCAAATCGCGGCTGAAATCAAGAAACACTTACCAAATTTCACAATGAGCTATCAGGTAGATCCTGTTCGTCAAGCCATTGCAGATAGCTGGCCAAACTCTTTAAATATTGAAGCGGCTCAAAAAGAGTGGGGCTTCAAAGCAGAATATGATTTAGCTAAAATGACGGTAGATATGTTAGAAAAATTGAAAATTAAACTGCATAAAAAAGCAATTTCATAATAGATAGGCAACGGGTGAAGACTAGACTTCATCCGTTTTTTTATATATAAAAGAAAATTATTGGAATATATAGATTAAATTATGAAATTAAAATATAATAATATTCGGAATATTAATAGTATTCAGTTAAATTGATGCTATGATAATTTCACAAGGGGAAATTCACAAATGAAGGGATGATGGGTTTTATGATGCAAGCACCATTAGTTTTAACTAGTTTTTTTAAACGAGCAGAGAGCTATTTTGCAAGAAAATCAATTATTTCACGGACAAGCCCACACAAAATACATCGTTTAACATATGGGCAGTGGGCAAAAAGAACGCGTCGTTTAGCAGATGCCCTTACGAAGCTTGGGATGACAAGAGGAACAAAAGTCGGCTCCTTTGCGTGGAATCAGCATCGACATTTAGAAGCTTATTTTGCTGTGCCTTGCTCAGGGGCAATCTTACACATGGTAAATATTCGTTTATCAGAAGAGCATTTGATCTATATTATTAATCATGCAGAAGATGAGATTTTAATGGTCGATGTAGATTTATTACCGATCATTGAAAATATTGCGCCAAAACTTGAGACAGTGAAACATTATATCATTATGACGGATGAACCAGCTTTGCCAAAGACTACATTACAAAATGTTTTATCCTATGAGGACATATTAGCTACTGCTGATGAAGAATTTCAATTTCCAGAGGATATTGATGAAGAAGCACCTGCTGGTATGTGCTATACAAGCGCCACAACAGGGAATCCAAAGGGGGTTGTCTATTCCCATCGGGGTTTAGTACTACACAGTATCATGCTGAGTATGTCTGACTCTATGGGAATTGCGGAAAGAGATGTCGTGATGCCGATTGTACCCATGTTTCATGCAAATGCATGGGGCTTGCCTTTTGCTAGTGTCAATGTGGGTGCTACACAAGTTCTACCAGGTCCGCAATTTACTTCAGCATTAATAATGGATTTAATCGAACAAGAAAAGGTTACATTAACTGCTGGTGTTCCAACCATTTGGATAGGTGCCCTACAGGAGCAGGAAAAGAAAGAACGAGATATTAGTTCTTTAAGAGCGATATGCTGTGGTGGATCGGCTTCACCAACTCGACTCATTCGGACATTTGAAGAAAAATATGGGATTCCTTATATTGTTGTCTATGGCATGACGGAAACTACACCAATCGTGGCATTGTCTAATTATATGTCATGGATGGAAGATTGGCCGATTGAAAAACGTATTGAAGCTCGAGCGATGCAAGGGATGACAATGGCAGGTATCGAATCTAGTATTATTAATGAGGCGGGTGAGGTACCTTGGGATGGCGAAACAATGGGGGAATTACGTTTAAAAGGCCCATGGATTTCCAACGAATACTATCGTGATGAGCGAACAGCAGATGCCTATCGAGATGGTTGGTTATATACTGGTGATATTGCTGTACGAACAGCAGATGGCTTTATTAAAATTACTGACCGTACGAAGGATCTTATTAAATCAGGTGGGGAATGGATTTCCTCTGTTGATTTGGAAAATGCGCTGATGACTCATGATGCCGTTTTAGAAGCGGCTGTCATTGCCATGCCCCATGCTAAATGGCAGGAGCGTCCATTAGCTTGTGTTGTATTGAAAGAGGGACAATCAGTAACTGAACCAGAGCTTCTTGCTTTTTTAGAATATCAATTTGCCAAGTGGTGGGTACCAGATGCAGTCGTCTTTCTAGAAGAAATTCCAAAGACATCTGTCGGAAAATTCCTGAAAGCGAAGCTGCGAGATAATGTAGCAGAAATTTATCCTAAATCATTGGTATAGGTAAAAGAGCGATTTCCGTAAATGGAAGTCGCTCTTTTTTGAGTTATTTAGTTAGCATGTGGAAGACTTGTTCAACGTCTTTATCGCCACGACCAGAGATATTAATAATAATGCTTTCCTCAGATGATAAAGTTGGTGCTAATTTTAGAGCATGTGCGACTGCATGTGAGCTTTCAAGAGCAGGAATAATACCTTCAACCTTAGAAAGTACTTGGAAGGCATCTAAAACTTCTTCATTTGTCACGGTCACATATTCAGCACGACCAATTGTTTTCAAATGGCTATGCTCAGGCCCCGCACCTGGATAATCTAAACCAGCTGCTATTGAATAGGTAGGGAGTGGGTTGCCTTCTGCGTCCTGAAGTACTAAACATTTGAAGCCGTGTAGCTCTCCTGGTGTTCCTTCGTTCAAGGTAGCAGCTTTGTCTGGCTCTATTCCAATAAGACGAACATCTTCGTCTGCAATATAATCAGCAAATGCCCCAATGGCATTACTACCACCTCCTACACAGGCAAGAACAGCTGTCGGCAGCTTTCCTTCCTTTTCTAAAATCTGTTCACGACTTTCGCGGCTAATCACTGTTTGAAAATGTTTAACCATTGATGGGAAGGGGTGTGGTCCAACTGCTGAGCCTAATAAATAGAAGGTTGTTTCATAGTTTTCTACTAAGTCAGCGAATGCCTCATCTACTGCATCCTTTAAGCGTCCTTGCCCTTTATCGACAGCTACAACTTTCGCTCCGAGAAGTTCCATACGAAATACGTTCAATGCCTGACGTTTTGTATCTTCCAAGCCCATATAAATCGTGCAATCCATTCCAAACATGGCACACGCTGTAGCTGTTGCTACACCATGTTGACCTGCCCCTGTTTCGGCAATCACGCGATTTGCTCCCATACGTTTAGCTAGTAAAATTTGTCCTAATACATTATTGATTTTATGGGAGCCTGTGTGGTTAAGGTCTTCACGTTTTAAATAAATTTTTGCGCCACCTAATTGCTTTGTTAAATTCTCTGCAAAATAAAGAGGGGATTTACGACCGACATATTCACGGAAATAGTAATCTAATTCTTGCTTAAAATCATCATCCTCTTTATACTTTTGAAAATTCTCATCTAGTCTATTTAAAACATTTTGAAGCTCCTTTGGAACAAAGCTTCCACCAAATTCACCGAAATATCCCTTTTTTTCTACTACTGTACTCATCTTAACTCGACTCCTCTATGCTAATTTTTCCAAAAAAAAGCCACTCCAATCCCTCATAAAAAGGACGAGTAACCGTGGTGCCACCTTCATTCGCAATTTTTGCGCGCTTTCCTGCTCCGGTAACGGGGAGCGAAACGGCCTTACATTTGATAAGGCTGCTCTGAAGTCCATTCACAAGTCTGTACTACTGGTTTGCACCAACCACCAGCTCTCTAAAAGTAACAATGCTTGCTACTACTCTTCTTCCTTGCATTTATTAGAAAGAATTGTAGAGTATTTTCAGAATAGTGTCAAGAAAAAAGACGAATCTAAAAAGATCCGTCAGTTAAATCAAATTTTTAAAGTGAAGGCGTTTGTTTAAAACATACATAATCGGTGCACCTACAGCTAATACAACAAATTCACCCGCCGCGACTGTTAGCCAAGTCCAGAAAAATGGCAACTCTAAAGCCAAGTTCAGCTCAAAGGCAATGATAAACATAGTACATGTAAAGAGCAATGTATTAATAATTAAACGTGCCCAAATATTTTTGACAAATTTACAGATTAAAATAAACAGGCCAAGTGTAATCATTGAATGACCTACACCAAAAACTAAATCGTAAATGCCAAGTGGTGAAAAGAGATTAGAGATCAATACACCAATAATAATCCCTACGGCAAAGCGTGGATTAAAGGCCACTAAATGGTTAAACATCTCAGATACTCGGAACTGTACCTCTGTAAAAACAAATGGGGCAACAAGCATGGTTACAGCTATATATAGAGCCGCAATGATACCACTTGCTGCTAAAAATTTTATCTTCATATTCATTTCTCCTTAGTTTTTTTTCGTGGGATGGTTACGAACCACGGTGCTTTCACACAAGTAAATATTCTATTATAGATATCTAGTAGAAGTCAAATGTCAGACTTTGTTTATAATGTCCTATCGTCGCAAAATTGTCATAAATATTTTTTACTATGTTGAAAAAAGAAATCGATTAACTAAAACAGCGTAGTTTAGCGGTTTAAAGCGCCAAATTAAATGAAAAACTAAAATATTTTGTCACTTTTAAAAGTCAGAACATTCATAATGTTGTTGACGGAGCTCGATAATAACGATAATATAGCGATACATTCACACTTTGTTTGGATAAAGTGCGATAGATATTCGAGAATATAATCGGGGGGATTATTTGTGAAAAGCAATGTAAAGAAGTTGTCATTCCTTCTTTTTGGATTAGTGTTGCTTCTTGCTGCTTGTGGTAGCGGTGGCTCAGGTACAGCAGATTCAAAAGGAAATGAAAAAAACAATGCAAGTGAGAGCGGAAATGCAGACGATAAAACATATAAAATCGGGATTACTCAAATTGTTGAGCATCCATCGTTAAACGCAGCAACGGAAGGCTTTAAAAAAGCAATTGAAGATGCTGGCTTAAAAGTTGACTACGATCCACAAATTGCACAGGGAGATAATAGCCTTAACACAACGATTGCTAACAATCTAGTAAGTGCAAACGTAGATTTAATTTTTGCAAACTCTACACCTTCTGCACAAGCCGCTGCAACAGCAACAAGTGATATTCCAATTATTTTTACATCTGTTACAGATGCTGTTGGTGCACAGCTAATTGACTCAATGGAGAAGCCAGGGAAAAATATTACAGGCACAATCGATTTACATCCAGAAACGATTTCTAAAACTGTAGCATTCCTAAAAGAACTTGGTGCGAAAAAAGTAGGGATGGTCTACAATGCGGGTGAGCAAAACTCAGTTGCACAAGTTTCAGAAGTGAAAAAGGTTATGGACGAACAAGTTTTAGCGGTGGTAGAAGCATCAGCATCCACTTCAGCGGATGTAAAACAAGCGACAGAGTCTCTAATTGGTAAAGTAGACGCTTTCTATATTATTACTGATAACACAGTTGTTTCTGCATTAGAATCGGTAATTGATGTTGCCAATACGAATAAATTACCATTAATTGTAGGAGAACTAGATTCTGTAGCACGTGGCGGTTTAGCAGCTTATGGTTTTGAATATTTCGATATCGGCTATGAAGCAGGTCAAATGGCTGTGAAAATTTTAAAAGGTGAAGCGACACCTGCCGATACACCAGCACAATACCCACAAAATCTGAAATTATTAATCAATAAAAAAGTTGCAGATGATTTAGGCATCGAAATTAAAGATTCTTGGGGTGCCGAAATTCTAGAATAGTAAAACGAAGCGGGGTGCACTATCCCCGCTTTATCTTCATTTTACAAGTGATATAAATAATAAAGAGATTTAGGAGATGATTCAACGATGTTTTTAGCATTATTTGGCGCAGTGGAGCAAGGAATCATCTATGCAATTATGGCACTTGGTGTATATTTAACATTTCGGGTGTTAGATTTTCCGGATTTAACGGTTGATGGAAGCTTTGTAACAGGGGCGGCAACTGCAGCAACAATGGTTTTGCTTGGCTACCACCCAATCTTAGCGACTTTAGTGGCAATTGTTGCTGGATTTATTGCTGGATGTATGACAGGAATTCTTCACACGAAAGGAAAGATTAATCCGTTATTATCAGGAATTTTAATGATGATTGCTTTATACTCGATTAATCTACGTATCATGGGGTTAACTGCAGAAAATACGATAGGTCGCCCGAATATTCCACTATTAAACTCTGAAACAATCTTTTCAAAGTTTCAATCTTTTTGGAGTAATTTAGGGATCGATGATGCTATCAATAACCTATTAAAAAGCATAGGCTTTCAGCATGTACCAGGTACATGGAGTGTGCTGATTGTTGTATTAATCATCACGATTTTAATTAAGTTAATAGCAGACTGGTTCTTAAAGACAGAGGTTGGGCTAGCTATTCGAGCAACTGGTGATAATAAACAAATGATTCGCAGCTTCTCTGCAAATACAGACACACTTATCATTTTGGGGCTAGGTCTTTCCAATGCGCTTGTCGCATTTTCTGGAGCTTTAATCGCACAATACTCGAAGTTCTCTGATGTTAGTATGGGGATTGGTATGATTGTGATCGGTCTCGCATCCGTTATTATTGGTGAAGCTATTTTTGGGACTAAAACTATTATCCGTACAACGTTTGCAGTTATTGCAGGAGCCATCATTTATCGTATTATATTAGCTTTAGCATTACGTGTAGATTTCCTTGATTCAGGAGACATGAAATTAATTACAGCGATTATCGTTATTTTGGCGCTGATCTTACCGCAATTTATTAATAAGAGTAAAGAACGTAAACGTAAAGCTAAACGTGCTGCAGAACTTTCACAAGTAAAAAAAGTAGAGCAGGGAGGTAATGGCCTTGCTTAAATTACATGGTATTAATAAGGTATTTAATGAAGGAACACCTGATGAGAAGATTGCACTTGCGGAGATAAACCTACATTTAAAGCCCGGTGATTTTGTGACAATTATAGGTAGTAATGGTGCAGGTAAATCAACGATGATGAATATGATTTCAGGTGCTTTAACACCCGATTTCGGTACAGTATTGATTGATGGTAATGATGTGACAAGTTTGCCTGAATATAAACGCTCTCAATACATTGGGCGTGTCTTCCAGGACCCAATGGCAGGAACTGCACCTACGATGACAATTGAAGAAAATCTAGCATTAGCATACTCTCGAAATAAGCATAGAGGACTACGCAATGGTGTGGACAAAAAGCGTCGGGAATTTTTTAAAGAATCGCTAGAGATGCTTGGTTTGAATCTTGAGAATCGTCTTTCTGCTAAGGTAGGTTTACTTTCAGGTGGGGAACGTCAAGCTTTGTCGCTCTTAATGGCTACCTTCACAAAGCCATCTATTTTATTGCTGGATGAGCATACGGCTGCACTTGATCCATCACGTGCAGAGTTAATTACCCGTATTACGAAGTACTTAGTGGAAAAAGATAATTTAACGACATTAATGGTAACGCACAATATGCAGCAAGCATTAGATTTAGGGAATCGTCTTATTATGATGGATAAAGGCCAAATCATTTTAGAAGTTGGTGAAGATCGCAAACATGAATTAACAATCCCTGATTTAATGTCCGAGTTTGAACGTATTCGTGGGGAAAAAATGAATTCAGACCGTGCTCTATTAGGTTAATATCGAAACGCTCATACACTTGTATGGGTGTTTTTCATAGTGTAAAAAATTTCATCAATAGTGTTTTTATGAATGGTGTAAATGAATGACCGTTGCAGGTTCCCTAATTTCACGTGTGGGGGATGCCGATCTATCTTATGGGAGTCTAGTAGCCTTCCAATCCAGCACATTAATTTAGCAAAGGTCCTCACTACTCTTTATGGAGGGGCGTTGTCACACATCGTTTTTCCGCATTGGTCTCTACTGCTAGTATAAAAGAAAATGAAAAAGACATATTTTCAAGATGGTTGATTGGAGTGGAGCCAGCCTCACTCCTAGGAATTTAGCGTCACAGATGAGACCCTAGGGCGAACGTAAGTGAGTGTAGCGGCTCATCAGACGCCACCTGGACGCTGGCGGAACAGATATCAATCTCTCGCCTTGCCAGAATGTCTCTTTCCGCAGACGATATTGTTTTTTCAACATCAACTAGTTTTAATAATTTTTATTTAGGGAAATTAAACGATCAATAAATTTTATCGCATAAAAAAGCCTCACTTTCAGAGAAGTGAGGCTCTTCATTTTAAACGAGTAAGCCAAATAGTTGAATATCGTTGTTTACTTCTTTGTATTTGAAGCCGAATTCATCCATTCGGGCAAGTAGTCCTTCATATTCAGCACGATCACCTAACTCAATGCCGACTAGTGCAGGGCCACTTTCTTTATTATTTTTCTTGGTATATTCAAAGGTAGTAATGTCATCGTTTGGTCCAAGTACACTAGTGAGGAATTGACGTAATGCCCCGGCACGCTGAGGGAAGCTGACGATGAAGTAGTAAAGTAAGCCTTCGTGTATAAGTGATTTTTCTTTAATCTCCTGCATTCGTCCAATGTCATTATTCCCACCACTGATGATGACAACGACTGACTTACCTTTAATTTCTTCTTTATAAAAATCAAGAGCTGCCACTGATAATGCTCCTGCAGGCTCAGCGATAATCGCATGTTTATTATATAGATCTAGAATGGTCGTACATACCTTGCCTTCAGGTACAAGAACAATATCATCTAAATAGCGACGGCAAACATCATAAGTATGATGACCGACGCATTTTACTGCAGCACCATCAACGAATTTATCAATCCAATCAAGAGCAACTGCGCCACCTTCAGCAAAGGCAGCCTTCATACTACCAGCACCAGCAGGCTCCACACCAATAATTTTACTAGCTGGAGAGAGATTTTTAATGTAGGCAGACACGCCTGACATTAAGCCACCACCGCCAATACTTCCGAATACGTAGTCGATTGGCTCCTCCATATCATTCATAATTTCTACCGCTACCGTTCCTTGACCAGCAATGACATCAAAATCATCAAATGGATGAATGAAGATTTTACCATGCTCTTCACAATAGCTCAACGCGCTTTCAGCAGAATCATCGAATGTATCTCCTGCTAAAATAATTTCCACATATTCACGTCCAAACATACGTACTTGGTCTATTTTTTGCTTCGGTGTTGTTTGTGGCATAAAAATGCTTGCTTGAATTTTTAATTGGGCACAGGCATAAGCTACACCTTGTGCATGATTGCCTGCACTTGCACAGACAACCCCAGCATCGCGCGCTTCATCCTCGATTTTTTTAATTTTATAATAGGCACCACGAAGCTTGAATGAGCGTACATGCTGTAAATCTTCGCGTTTAATATAAATATTAGCTCCGTATTTCTCGGATAAATAGTCGTTTTTTTGTAGTGGTGTGTGCACAACTACATCTTTTAAAAAATGATGTGCAATCAGGACATTCTCCACTTGCACGGTTCTAGTATCAGCAACTTCCATAGTATTCATCCTCCGTTATACGTTTAAAACATTTATCTATGATAGCACACTTTATTTGCTTTTTGTGATTAATTTTTAGTAAATTCTAAATTTTCCGTGTCTATTTTATGATGTAAGCGTTTTATCTTGATATAGCTAATTATTTTATAAAGAAGCAATGTCTCAGACCTAGAATTAGCTCAATTTAAGGGGAGAAAATCTGTTGTTTCAATTCTAAAAAATACTACTCTCATAACAAAAATGGTCAAGCATATACTAGATTAGCTTAGGACAAGTAGGAGGGTATGTAGTGGAAATCATTCAAGGAATTTTATCAACATATTGGAAGTTTTTTGATTTGGCGATGTGGCAAGAAGTACTAATGGACCCTGTCTCCTGGGGACTAATATCCTCATTAATTATTATAGAAGGTTTGCTGTCGGCAGATAATGCACTGGTATTAGCGGTACTAGTGAAACATTTACCAGATAAACAGCGAAAACGGGCATTAATGTATGGTATGCTAGGTGCCTATTTTTTTAGATTTTTATTTATTGGCATAGGTGTTTATCTAGTAGAATTTTGGTTTATTAAAGTATTAGGTGCTTTGTATTTAGGTTGGCTTTGTGTAGCTCATTTCCTTCACATAGGGAATGAGGATAGTGTAAAAGAGGTAAAGAGGTCAGGATGGATGGTGCGTCTTTTCGGCACGTTTTGGGCAACTGTCATTTCTGTTGAGCTAATGGATATTGCTTTTTCAATTGATTCAATCTTTGCTGCGTTTGCGATATCAGATCAGGTCTGGGTGCTTTTAATTGGAGGGATGTTAGGAATATTAATGATGAGGACGATTGCAGGTGTATTTTTAATCATCATTGAAAAAATACCAGAACTTGAAGCAACAGCCTTCATAATTATAGGTGTCATCGGCTTAAAAATGTTAGTAAGTGTTTTTAATATCCACATCCCTCATTATTTATTCTTCCTTTTCTTAGTGATTGCTTTTTCCATCACAATCATTGTGCATATGATGAAGAGAGTAAGAGCTGCCTAATTAAAAAGTACTGTTCTCCAAAAATGAGAACAGTACTTTATTTATTTTACATATTTATCTGGGTCAACAATATAGAACTTTTCAACATTAAGCCAGCTCTCGCTCATTGGTTCGCCGTCATCAATACGTTTTTCAGTCTCCTGCATCATCCAACCAGTCTGAGACGCATGGGCTTGTAATGCTTTTAATTTGTCCATTCGCATTTCCCGAATATCATAGACCACATGTGGTTCACCATTTTTTTCAATCGTATCATTGGCGAAGGCACAACCGAATATTTGTGGACGAGCAGCCTTTGGCATACGACGTACAGCTTCAATTACAGCACGTGCTGTTGCTTCATGGTCTGGGTGGACAGCAAAGCCAGGTAAAAATGTGAAAATTAAAGAAGGCATTAGTTCTTCGATTAGCCCTTCCATTAATTTTACCATTTTCTCATCATCTTCAAATTCAATTGTTTTATCACGTAGACCAAGCATGCGTAAATCTTGAATACCCATCGCCTCTGCCGCTGTAACCAATTCCTTACGACGGATTTCAGGTAAAGACTCGCGTGTAGCAAAGGGTGGATTACCTAAATTACGTCCCATTTCGCCTAATGTTAAACAGGCATATGTAACAGGTGTATTCATTTTCTTTGTATAGTAGGCGATGGTCCCCGCAACTGAGAAAGCCTCATCATCTGGGTGAGGGTACACAATTAAAATATGACGTTGTGGTTGTAAATTCAAATAGTCGTCCCCCTTAGTAAGTAAATGGCGTTTCACTAATTTCAAGCGCAATCGCCAATTTTCCAGAGTAGTCTAGTCCAGCCATTAATAAACGGCCTAAATCATCTAATTCAAAATGTGTAATGCCTTGAGCATAAACCCAGCCATGAGGTAATTTTAAACCCACACGATGAGGTGCATTATCTACAACCTTAGCAAGCTCATAGTTAATTTTAGCATTGCGAATAAAAGCACCTGCATTAAAAAACTGTTCATCATAGTGTGCTGCATAAGATCCGTTTGTCGTCTCAAGATGAATATAAACGTCTTTGTTGGCGAAAGAATTCAGCAATTTTTGCAACGTCTCTACTTGTACTTCTTGCATCTTAACACTCCTCTCGATCATTTCTCCTTTAAGTATAGTAAAAAAATTCGCAAAGGGAAATTGATTGCTTTGATAAAAAAATTGATGATTTATATTTACAAACCTTAGCGCCATTTTGTCCAAATTTTTGAGAGTGTGAAAATGAATCCTAGCATCCAGAGAAATAAATCATCATCTCTAAACCTATGACAAGTTCTTAAGCAATATTCTTGAAAAAATTATTGTAATGTATCAATATAGGGAGTGTGAAAATAAATATGTACAAACTGTGTCGTTTCGCATTGTATCCGTTTTCACATCTGAAAAGATATTGCAACCATGACTTCTTCCTAATTTGTGTGTGTAGACAGCTCCACCTGTTGAAGGTAGTATTATTTCAGAAATAATGAATTCTATCTTGGTACAATAGATGACGTTCCTTGAACAGGTTATGCAAGGTAGCTGTGAAAAAGGGAAGAAAAATGAAGCTCATTATCATAGTATAATAAAAACCGCGACTCTCTTTATGACGGAGAGTCGCGGTTTTTTATTGAAAATTAATGTAGGCTATGTATTTGTTAGTATCGATTGAGCTTTCGTTCTATTGTATCTAAACGATTATTAACATTTTGTAATTGTTTAAACATTTGCTTCATATAAAGATTTTGATCTTGGGTTTCAGTAGTTTTGGCTTGTGCCAATTCTTCCTCCTCCTGCAGAGCCAATATTGTGGCAAGGGTGGATAATGAGTAACCAAGTGTTAATATGATGGAGGCAATTACTTCAACTTTTGAAGAGGTGATTTCTCCAGCTAGTAAACCTGATTCTTCCGTTAAGTCTTCTACCTTGTTTTTTTTCATTTTTTCCCCTCCCATACAGCTAATATATGGGGTATGAGGCATTAACGTATCTTGTCCAATTTTAATCTTTATCGGATAAATACTCATCATTAAATAATTGTTTAGTATTTGTAATTTTCTAATAATTACATTGATTTTTCCATTTAAATATAGCATTATAGTAGGAATAAACAAGACGTTTAGAGGGGGAATTAGAGTGAATAAGGACTTTAAATATTGTAAGGAATCAAGAGTGATGCGTACAAGTCGTGTATTTCCAAACGATGTAAATAATCATAATACATTATTTGGCGGACGATTGATGAGCGATATTGATCAAGTTGCTTCCATTTCAGCTGCAAAGCATAGCAGAAAAGATTGTGTTACAGCCTCAACTGATTCAGTCGATTTCCTACATCCCATTCGCCCAACAGATTCGGTTTATTTCGAATCCTATGTAACTTGGACGGGAAGGTCTTCTATGGAGGTTTTTGTTAAAGTCATTTCTGAAAACTTGAAAACTGGGGAGAGAAAGGTGGCAGCGACTGCATTATTAACTTTCGTGGCATTGGATGAAAATAACAAACCAGCACTGGTCCCACGAGTAATACCTGAAACAGTAGAAGAGACAAAATTGCATGAAACAGCTTCAGAACGAGCGAAGGCCCGTGCTGAACGTAAAAAGGAAAGTAAAGCATTAGCGCAATTTATATCTATGAATGATCCATGGGATTATCGGCTAGAAATGATGGAGAATTATATGTAAAAAAAAGAGGGATGTCTCAAATGACTTTGAGACATCCCTTTCATCCTTATATTTCTGTTACTGTTACGTGTGGAGCACCAAAGCGTGATTTCGCTCCATGCATGACAGGACCTACATATTCATTTAGCGCCCAGCCATGTGCAATAGCTGCCGATACAAACTCTTTTGCTTCAATGACAGAATCTTTAATAGTAAGTCCATTCGCAAGATTCGCTGTGACAGAGGCAGCAAAAGTACAGCCTGCACCGTGGTTATTTGTAGATGCAACTTTTTCAGATTCTAATAAGTAGAATGTTTCACCATCAAAGAATAAGTCTATTGCTTTTTCAGTAGCTAGGGCTTTTCCACCTTTTATGACAACAGCTTTAGCTCCTAGTTCATGGATTTTACGAGCAGCAATCTTCATGTCGTCAATGTTTTTTGGTGTACCTGTGCCAGCTAATTGTCCAGCTTCAAACAGGTTTGGTGTTGTTACCGCTGCTAGTGGTAAAAGATGCTGAATCATGGCATCTGTGTTACCTGGATTCAGTACTTCATCGTCACCTTTACATACCATAACAGGATCGATGACCACATTTGTAGTCCCTGAATTTGCAATAGCCTTTCCAGCAATACGAATAATTTCTTCTGTTGAGAGCATTCCTGTCTTAATGGCATCAATTCCTGTGGAAAGTGCTGTGTCAATTTGTTTTTGTAGTAAATCAGTTGGCAAAGGTGTGACGTTATGTGTCCAGCCGTTAGGGTCCATTGTTACGACAACTGTTAATGCCACCATCCCATATGTACCGTGCTCTTGGAATGTTTTAAGGTCAGCTTGCATTCCTGCACCGCCTGATGTATCTGAACCAGCAATTGTTAATGTTTTTTTAGAGTCATGTAAAGGATCTCCTTTATCGTTAAGAGTTATAAAATTAACATCTAGTATAGTCCGATTCTGATTCTATAAAAATAGCCAGAATACTATATTTTTATATGGTCAGTTTCAACTGATGCTTGAATTCATCTTTAATTTTTTGTACCGTTGTAAGAAGAGAAAGGGGCTTAATGAACGATGAAACAAGTATTCCCGAATGATTGGCAAGAAGTACTCAAAGAAGAATTAGAAAAACCATATTATCAAAAACTACGTCAATTTGTCGCAAATGAATATTCGACACAAACTATTTATCCACCAATCAATGATGTGATGAACGCATTCTATACAACAGCATATCATGATGTGAAGGTTGTTATTTTGGGACAAGACCCTTATCATGGGCCTAATCAAGCGCATGGGCTAAGCTTTTCTGTTAAACCAGGTATTCCACATCCTCCTAGCTTACGGAATATGTTTCAAGAGCTACAGGATGATTTAGGCTGTCCAATTCCTCAAAATGGAACGCTAACAAAGTGGGCTGAACAGGGTGTTATGCTATTAAATACGGTGCTTACAGTTCGAGCAGGACAAGCGAATTCCCATAAAGAACAAGGGTGGGAGCAATTTACCGATGCTGTTATCGATCTATTAGCTGCAAGGGAAGAACCACTAATTTTTGTATTGTGGGGCAAACCAGCGCAACGCAAAAAGCAATTAATCCGAAAATATAAAACACCACATGTCATACTCGAAGCGCCGCACCCAAGTCCATTAAGTGCTTATCGAGGATTCTTTGGTAGTAAACCTTATTCAAAGATTAATCAACAATTAGTGGAGTGGGGCAAGCAGCCGATTGATTGGTGTTTAGAATAGATTGGCACAAATCGTTTGCTTTATACGCTTTAGCAATCATGTTACATTTAATATAGAAGAAAGTGAGGGACATTGATGAAGGTGAATTGTTTTAAGTGTCAATTTTTTAAAGTAACCTGGGACCCTCAAAACCCACGAGCATGTGCAGCTTATGGCTTTAAAACAAAGCAAATACCATCCGTTGTTGTGAAGCAATCCTCGGGTGTAGATTGTTTAAAATTCGTACCAAAAGTAGAAAGTGGGAGAATGTAATGATTTCTTATCAGGCCGTTATACAGCAACTTGAAAAACAATTATCTTACGCAAAAAATGCGGGAAATGATCAGCAAATTCGTGAGGCACTTACAGCCATTCGAGCATTATGTGATGTGGTGTTAGATTCTTCAAGTGATGCACCATCTATCACTCCTCATAAGCATGTACCGCAAATGCTTGTATCAGAGTCAAAACCATCCACTTTATATACAGCAAAGATTGAAGAAGATGGAGCCAATGGCGATTCCATTTTTGATTTTTAATCCATTTTAAAGGTAGGGTAACGAAAATGAAAAGATTTATCGTGACAGGTGCTCTTCATGGCCTATTAGCAGTAGCATTCGGTGCATTTGGTGCACATGCTTTAAAGGAAATTTTAGATGAATATAGTCAAGGTATTTGGGAAACGGCTGTTCAATATCAAATGTTTCACGCTACAGGATTACTAATCATTGGTCTGTTAATGAGCTCTAAACTATTAGGTGAAGTGAAACAATTAAATCTAGCAGGTATTTTCTTTAACCTTGGTATTGTTTTCTTTTCTGGGAGCTTATATGTTCTGGCGATAAGTGGTATTAAAGTATTAGGAGCTATTACACCAATTGGTGGCGTACTATTTTTAGCTGGATGGCTACTTATTATTTTAACTGCTCTCAAGCATGCTCGCTAATTTTAAGCTGACTCTCTTACATTATTTGTAGGGGGGTTTTTCTTTGTTATGAGTCATCTTTCAAAGATAGGGATTTAAATCCTATCCATTTTGTAAGAATTTATAGTACACTACTAATATTACTTGCAATATTTCGAAAATACCAAAAGTGAGGTTACGTAGTATGGAAAAACTATTTACATTACTGGATGCTAACTATAATGAGATGGTAGGGATTCGTCGCCATTTACATGAATACCCTGAATTATCCTTTGAAGAAGTCGAAACGCCATCCTATATAGCTACTTTTCATAGAGAATTGGGTCATGTGGTTCGAGAAGGAGTGGGAGGACGTGGCGTCGTAGCGATATTACGTGGCGGAAAGCCGGGCAAAACGGTGGCTTTACGAGCTGACTTCGATGCATTAGCGATTCAAGAGGAAAATGATGTACCTTACAAATCTAAAATAGCTGGAAAAATGCATGCATGTGGACATGATGGACATACAGCTACATTGCTTGGGCTAGCTAAGGCATTAAATGCGATGAGGGACCAAATTGAAGGCAATGTCGTATTTATTCATCAGCATGCAGAGGAAGTGGCTCCAGGTGGAGCTAAGCCGATGATTGAGGATGGTTGTTTAGAAGGTGTAGATGTTATTTTTGGTACACATTTATGGGCACCTACACCATTAGGAGAAATATTAGTGAAAGATGGAGCCATCATGGCTGCCGCGGATAAAGTAGAAATAACGGTACAAGGAAAGGGTGGTCATGGCGCAGAGCCTCATCATTCTATTGATGCAGTTACCCTAGCCTCCCAATTTGTCGTTAATGCTCAACAGCTTGTTTCAAGACGAATTGACCCATTGAAATCAGCTGTTTTAACAATCGGTCATTTTGAGGCAATTAATCCGTTTAACGTTATAGCTGATCGGGTAGTTTTAGCGGGGACAATTCGTACATTTGAAGAAGAAGTACGCATACAAATGGAACAAGAGTTAGAAGCGGTATTAAATGCGACTTGTTTGGCATTTGGGGCAAGTTACGAATATCGTTACACAAGGGGTTATCCACCTGTTTATAACCATCAGAGAGAAACCGAGTTTTTGGCACAATTGGCATCGACTGTACCAGGGGTAGATCAAGTAATAACATGTCCGCCATTTATGATTGGGGAAGATTTTGCGTATTATTTAGAAAAAGTACCAGGCACATTTTTCTTCACAGGAGCTAAAAAGCCAGAATGGGAAACGGCTTATCCGCATCATCATGCACGCTTTGATTTTGATGAACGTGCCATGCTAATTGCAGCAAAAACCTTAGGTAAAGCAACCTTAACGTATTTAAAAGAAAATTGAACATAGCGAATGATAAAAATCCGCATACGCCCATCGACTTTTGGTCAGTGAGTGTATTGCGGATTTTTACTTAGAGATAGAATTATGGATTTTGATTAAAGTAAGCCATTTCCTCATCATACTCAGCAAAATCGAAATAAATCATAGGGAAAAGAAAACGATGATTAGACTTAAGCTCACGAATAATGACATGATCTCGACCAGCTGCTTCTACCACACCACGAACAGTTTTTGTGTTTTTTCCCTGCTCTACTGCGTGCTCAAAAGAAAAATGGAAGGTAGCTGGTTTTCCACGGTTCAAACGCAAAATATTTTCTATATAGGACTCCTCACGGCCAGGTGGTCGTCCGCTCGGAAGTGTGACTGGAGGAGGAGTCATTTGTTGTTGCGTTGTTGGTGTCCAATAATAAGGCATCATCAATTATCAACCTACTTTCTTTTTAAATTTGAGGACAATCTTGTTCAGTTGGCGAGAAAAAACAATGGGATTTGAACCTGCCAGTATTCCATTGGCCATACCATTGTGCAGGACAATCACCTGCTGGCATGAAAAACCACAAAGAGCGGGTAGCTGGATGAAATCTTTCACCCTGAATTACCCTTTTAGCTAACCGGATATCTTGATCACGTGCTCTTTGATAAAAATAACCCTTTTGTGTTGCCTCAAAGCCTCCCGGACGCTGATAAACCATTTGTTCAATTGTTCGAATATCACCAAAATCTAAACAATCACCTCTTACACGATTAACGCCAACATTCCCAACCATCAGCATGCCTAACTCTCCTTCGCCTTCTGCTTCGGCACGCATTAGTCTTGCAAGTAGGGCTGTCTGTGCATCATTCGTCTTAATAACAGCGATTTTCATACCTCCTCGCAGACAGTATATGCACGAAGGTATAGTAGTCATGTTCAATTTTGTTAAGAAAGACAATCACATATTAAAGTTACTATGCATATAGTAGTAATAACGACAAGTACGTAGAAAATACTTCAAATCCTGCAAGACCCAATAGTTTTTATAGCAAAAAGGGTAAATAGAAAAAAATAGATTTAGGGGAACGTGAGATCAATGAATTGCATGTGTATCTAATACATGTGAGGTGATGGCTTATGGAAATTGGCGTTTGGTTTGGGATCTTATTAAGTGCAGTACTGGCCTTTCTATTAGGGGAGTTTTATGGACAGCCGCTCCACTGGTATCTCTTTATTGTTATTATAGTGATTGGTTTGTTTATTCAAACGGTTATCTTAATTTTAAAAGTAAAGAACGAGAGCTCTTAAAATGAGGTATATAGAAGAAACGTGTTGAGGTTAAGAAAGTGTCATCGCTAAAAGATGGCACTTTTTTATATTGTGAGTAAAAGGGTGGAAAGCAGGGCATCAGGAAAAATGCCTTTACAATGCTTGTTTTAGCTGCTATCCAATAAGACATAATTATTCTTGCCTAGTAAGTATATTAAAAATATAGCGTGACATACTAAAATTGACTTTATTTTTGCTTTTATGAAGGAGCGTTTCCATGCGTATTTTTAGTATGTTTGTAGCGATCATCATCAGCGCTTTTCTGGCAGTTGGAATAGCAGAATATTATCATCAACCATATAATTGGTATTTAGTTTTTCTTATGATTCTAACTGGGATTTTTATTCATATTATTATTTTAATATTCGAATCCGAGAATGCAGAAGAAAACGAAATTTAAAAATGCGAGTCCGTCAATATGGACTCGCATTTTTAATTAGATATTAAACAGTTAAGAATTTAACCAATTTATCTTTATCAAGAAGGTTTCCGACGAAAAATTCCCCGAATTCGCCATAGCGTGCTGACACTTCGTCAAAGCGCATTTCATATACTAATTTTTTGAATTGCAGTACGTCATCAGCAAATAAAGTTACGCCCCATTCGTGATCATCGAAGCCTACAGAGCCAGTGATAATTTGTTTTACTTTACCAGCATAGCCGCGACCAATCATTCCATGTGAACGCATTAATGATTTACGCTCATCCATTGATAGCATGTACCAATTGTCGTTCCCTTGACGGCGTTTATCCATTGGATAGAAGCATACATATTTAGCCCGTGGAAGTTCAGGATATAGACGCGCACGTACATGTGGATTTTGGTAAGGATCTTCATTTGATTCGCCAGCTAAATAGTTTGAAAGCTCTACCACAGATACATAAGAATATGTAGGAATTGTAAAATCTGCAATAGCTAATTTATTGAATTCTGCTTCAAGCTCTTGTAACTCATCCATTGTTTCACGCAATGTCATAATCATAAAGTCAGCTTTTTGACCAACGATTGCATAGAAAGCATGAGCACCTGTTTTAGCTACGTCTGCTGCGTTCAGTTTTTCTAAATAAGCAATAAATTCCTCTACTGCTGCTTGACGTTCCTCTGCAGAAACAAGTTTCCAAGATGCCCAATCAATTGAGCGGAAATCATGTAAAGCGTACCAACCATCTAACGTAATTGCTGCTTCATTCATTATTGAAAACACTCCTTTATAAGTGAATACCATTCAAAAATTAGTTTATCATAGTTTGTACAAAAACCCTAAGTTCATGATAGTAATTCACGAATTTGACACCATCTAAAGATCATGTATTCTAAAGAGAAGAGATGTAATAAGAGGAGTACCAAAATGAAACATATTTTACAACAGCCAATTTGGCGTTATTATGATCAATCCATTAGTGCGAAGCAAAGATCACCGCTTGAATCTTTTGCGACGGACGATACATTGTGCCAATTAGTTGGCCAATTGATGTCTCCTCCAACAATTCGTACATGGGTTCATGAGGCATCTGTTGTGCTAGGTATTCAAGACCATCGGTTACCTTATGTCCAGCAAGGTATGGAATTACTAGAATCTAGAGGCTATCATCCTATTGTTCGTAATTCTGGTGGACTAGCGGTTGTGCTAGATGAAGGGATTCTTAATATTTCCATTGTATTGTCTGAACAAAAAGAGTCGCTCAGTATAAACGATGGCTATGATGTGATGGTGGACCTTGTGAAGGGATTGTTCCCAGAAGTAGCTGAAAAAATTGAGGCTTATGAAATAGTGGGCTCTTATTGCCCAGGTTCTTATGATTTAAGTATTGATGGGAAAAAATTTGCTGGTATTTCACAAAGACGCTTACGTCAAGGGGTGGCAGTGCAAATTTATTTATGTATTGAGGGGAGTGGCTCACAACGCGCGGCACTTATCCGTGACTTTTATGAAGAGAGCTTGCAACAAGAGGAAACAAAATTCGCTTACCCTCAAATCGTGCCAGAAGTCATGGCTTCGCTATCGGAGCTTATAGACCCTCATTTAACAGTAGAAGCGGTTGTTATTCGTCTACAGCAACTACTTAATCAGTGGGCCGAGGAAGTACGTCCACAGTCCTTTTATGACGAAGAATTAACGTTGTATGGTTTTTATTTACAGCGGGTTTTTGAGCGCAACACCAAAATGCTTGAACGTAAGTAAGCTGGTTGATTATATGAAACAGAAAAAGCGATGCGGCTAATTTAGCGCATCGCCATTTTCTGGTTGATAAATAGAACTGCTAGTTACAAGATTTCCGTTCTTCTCCATTTTAAAAACAGGTGCAATTCGCTCTTCCTCTTCATCAAGCGTAACAAGACGTCTAGCACGATTCATAATTTGAACAAATTGCTCGTAATCTTTGCGAATCGCTCGATTTTCCTCTTCTAGTTTTGTAATGGTTTTCTCTAGTTTTTTATTTTTCTCAGATGTTACATGTACAAGTTGTCGCCATTTTGAAGATTCATTTCCTACTTCACCAGAATGCTGTAAACGTAGTAAATAAGCTATGACAATATCAAGAGAAAGGGCAGATAGCGGAATTGATTTTCCTTCTGCAGCACTATTATTTACGGTAAACATACTAGAAGCACGGCGTCTTGCTGGCGCTCCCAACACTCGCATTCTCTCTTTTCTTTCCTTTTTAGCTTCTGCTAATTGTTCCTCGTATTCTTTACGAACAACGGCATTCCAACGAAAACCACAGGCTGCCGCAGTACGATTTAATGCATCGCCTGCTTCTTCAAAGGCATTAAGCTGTGTGCTTCCTTCTGTTACATGACGGATTACAGCCTCTGCTAGTAATTCATCGTTTTCTTTTAACCAAGCATCTTGTCTTACTTTACTCATATTAAAATCCTCCCACCTTTATCTGGAACTTGTTATTTAAGACTAGCATGACCAATCTTTTAACCTTTTATTCATCTATGTAGAAGGAATTATGCTTGAATAGAAGGGGAAAAGTACGATACAATACCCGATGTAGGTTTGCGCACATGCTGCATACTTAAATATGTGAAGGTCATGTGTGCAATAGAGCGAGATTATGTTTGAAAAATACTATATAGAAAGGGTTGTTGACAAAATGGCAAACGAATTTAAAGTTTGCGATGAATGTCAGGCCGTTAACTTAAAAACGTTAATTCCAAAATTAAAGGAAATCGATCCTGATGCAACCATCGAAATTGGCTGTCATTCTTACTGTGGTCCAGGACGCAAAAAGACATTTACCTTTGTAAATAGCCGACCTGTTGCTGCATTAACAGAAGATGAACTAATGGAAAAGGTTTTAGCAAAATTAAAAAAGTAAAACTAAAAGCTATCTCTACTTGGGGGATAGTTTTCGTTTTGCTTTTTTTATATGTTGAGAAATTAGACCAATATAAATATAAAAATAATGATAAAGGTAATCGAAATAGGTTGTTAATATCTATAGAAAAATGGCAATAAGTATGCTAGTCCTAGATTTATCGCATATAATAGAACTATAACAAAATGGGGGTGCTATCCAAATGACATATGCAAACGCTAAATTAGAAGAAGAAAAGGTATTTAAAGATCCAGTACACCGTTATGTACATGTTCGAGATCAAGTGATATGGGATTTAGTGGGTACAAGAGAATTTCAGCGTTTACGTAGAATTCGTCAACTAGGTACCACATTTTTAGTATTTCATGGAGCAGAGCATAGTCGCTTTAGTCATTCTCTGGGGGTTTACGAAATTGTACGTCGCATAGTAGATGATATCTTTGTAGGGCGTCCAGATTGGGATGAAAGTGAAAGATTATTAGTGTTATGTGCAGCCCTTTTACATGATTTAGGTCATGGCCCATTTTCCCATGCCTTTGAAAATGTATTTGAGCTTGATCATGAATATTTTACAAGGCAAATTTTGTTGGGAGATACGGAAGTAAATGCGATCTTAAAAAAAGTGGCAGCTGATTTTCCTGAAAAAGTATCCCAAGTAATTGAAAAGACATATCCAAATAAGCAAGTAATTAGTTTAATTTCGAGCCAAATTGATGCAGATCGTATGGATTACTTACAACGTGATGCTTATTTTACAGGTGTAAGCTACGGTCATTTTGATATGGAACGGATTTTAAGAGTAATGCGTCCAAGAAAAAACCAAGTAGTAATCAAAGCAACAGGCATGCATGCGGTGGAAGACTATATAATGAGTCGCTATCAAATGTACTTACAAATTTATTTCCATCCTGTTTCACGAAGTGCAGAGGTAATTTTAAATAATATATTAAAAAGAGTAAAACAATTAAGCTTAGCGGGCTATACATTTAAGCATGAGCCTACTCATTTCCTAGCATTTTTCCGAAATGTTATTACATTAGAGGATTATCTTGCGTTAGACGAGAGTATACTTTTTACATATTTTCAGTTATGGATGCAAGAGGAGGATGCCATTCTAAGTGATTTAAGCCGCCGCTTTGTGAATCGTAAGCTATTTCAATACATTGATTTAGACCCTGGAGTAGAGCTCAATAAATATCAAAAACTCCAAGAGCTTTTCAAAAAGGCAGGATTAGACCCCGATTATTATCTTGTACATGATACAACAGCAGATCTGCCATATGATTTTTACAGACCAGGAGAGGAAGAAGTACGTGTACCAATTTTTTTAGAAATGAAAAATGGTGAGCTACGGGAGCTTTCACGTGAATCCATTATTGTGGATGCTATCTCAGGGCGTATGAAACGAGATCATAAAATCTATTTCCCATTAGATTTCTTAGAGGACGATTCAACAAACTCAACTGTAAAAAAACAAATATTAATGTTATTAAGGAAAGACAATAAATAAATATAAATTTTAAAAATAATAAAGCAGTAAACACGTTCCAGGGGGATGTTGTTTACTGCTTTATTATTTTTAGATAATTGTTTAGAAACTGTTAAGTTGAATTAGATATAATTAATCAATAATTTTGAAATGGAGGTGGTGCCCATTGATTGTTGTAATACAAAAGTGCCGTAAAGATATGTGGAAACATCTGTGAATAATTCTAATGACCTATATTAAAATAATGGTTGAATTTTATTTGAGATGTTTCCATAAAAATTAAAGGAGAGAGTGTGACCTATTGTTTGTTCATTCCTTTCCTAAACCTGAAAGGATCAATCTTGTAGCAAACAGTATCAGGTATCTCTCTAACTAAAAAAGGAGAGAAACATGAAAAAATTAAACATAGCGATAATTATATTGCTACTTGTATTTCAAACAGTACTTTCACCAATTTCAGTGTTTGCCGACGAGAGTCAACCACCTGTGACTCCTCAAAATGAATCTAGCGAAAATACTGTGATTGATTCTAATGGAGAAGTAGGAAACCAAAATACTACAAGTGAAATACCAAGTGAAGATGCTGCTGAAGTGACAACTCCAGAAGATGAAACAAAATCAGAAGAGCAAACAGAAGGACAGCCAGAAGAACAACCAGAAGAACAACCAGAAGGACAGCAAGAAGAGCAACCAGAAGAACAGCAAGAAGAGCAACCAGAAGAACAGCAAGAAGGACAGCAAGAAGGACAGCCAGAAGAACAACAAGAAGAAGAGCAGCTAGAAAACCAGCCACAGTTAATAATGCCATTAGGTGCGCCAGTAGGTTACCCTGTTGAAAATATGCAAGCAGATGTGACGATGTCATTTAGTGGCTTAAAGCTCTTTTCACAAGGTGGAGCATTAATTACAAATGCTACAGATTTAGCAAATTATTCAGGGCCAAAACCGAAAAAGGGTGATGTAGTATATCTAAACTACACATTCTCTTTGGATCCAACAATTGATTATGGAATAGGTTCTACGTTCACATTCCAATTACCTGCCAATATGATTGAAGAGTACACAGCAGGTTCTTTTAATCAATCAAGAACATTAACAGATACTGGTGATTGGTTAGCCTATTCGTCAAGCTATAACAGTGCTACAAAAACAGTAACAGTCACAATAGATAGTGAATTAGAACAAGGGCAATCAGGTAGTATGAACTTTGAGTTTATGGCGAAATTTGATAATTTTGCTGATGAAAGTGAACTTGAACAATCATTAATAATCCCTGTGCTTGGAGGAGCAGATGTTCAACTAGACTTTGAATTTGCACCTACAGGTAGTGGGCAATTACTAACTAAAAATGCTGGTTCTATTACACGTGATGCAAGTGGTGAAGTAACGATTCCATGGACAGTTTGGGTGAATACTGGTGGGCAAAAACTTGAAAGTGCAAGTTTGAATGATGTACCAGATACAAAGCATGAGCTGGCAGGAAATATTACAGTTGAGCGATATAAAATAGGTTTGAGTGGATTTAATCCAAACAGCCCAGGTGCTGTAGACGATACAAGCAATGAAACCTCATTCCCTATCTCATTGACAGATGGATACTATGCATACAAAGTAACATATAACACTGTTGTAACAGCAGATCCAACTGCATCAAGTATGCCCTATACAAACGTAGCTACTTTGACAGGGACAAATATCCCTGCTAACACAACAGCCAATGGAACACAAACTGTACAGTATGGACCAAGCTTAGATAAAACAAGAAGTGGCGATAAATATAATTCGACATGGACAATCAAGTATAACTGGCTAGGTCAAAAAATACCTGCTGATAAAGCGAAACTAACAGATACACTAACAGGCTCGTCGCCAACAACTGGTAAGCATAAAATTGATTACAGTAGTTTTGAAGTATATCGTGTAACTTTATCGAATGACGGTCAAACGGAGCAATCTTCAATTCTGTTAAGTGAAGGTCAAGATTATAGCTTCGATTCACAAAATAATTATAATTTTATAATCAACTTTGATCATTCAACAAATACTACAGGTCCAGCTGGTGAGGTGACATCAGCGTTTAAAGTTGTCTATGATACAGAGCTGGAAGATGAATTTGTTACAGATGCAAATACGGGCACGATTACAAATACTGTAACAAGAGGAGATAGTGGTTCAGACACAGCAACTCTAGACCTGGCTTCAAACATCTTTAATAAAGCACGCGGGGCAATTGACTATGTAAACAAAACAATTACATGGACTTTAACCATTAATGCTGAGAAAGATTTGAAAAACTTTGTAATAGAAGATGACTTTACAACCACAAATAAAGCTGGAGAAACGTTAAAACACACTTTAACACCATGGAACGGTACTGACTTCTATGAGGTTACTGGTGCAAATGGTTTAACGTACACGATTACAGATAAGGGGGGGAGTGCCCCAACTATAGGCAACGAAGGTTTTAAAATGGAATTTTCAAGTGACATTCCAAAAGACCGCACAGTTACTATTCGATACAAAACAAAGTACGATATTAAGCCAAACGGAGGTGTAGCAACCGCGTATATTAATACGGCTGATGCAACATGGGATGGCGCAATAGATTCTCATAACCAAGCATTAGATAGAACTGCTAATTATACGCCAGATTCTACTTCTCCAACAAACAATAATGGCTACAAAAAAGTTGTCGTAGATAACCAGACACAAGAGTTTTCTTGGCGTATTGGGGTTAATATCAATAAACAAGATATAAATAGTGCTACCTTAACAGATACATTAGGTGCGGGTCATTATATTCCTGTTCCGGATGGTCAAACATTAAAAGATCAAATTACCATATCTAAGCTAAACTTAACAACAGAAGAGGGAACAAAAAATGGTACATTAGATCCTGCTAAATGGACTGTTACAGAAACACTAACAGATAACAAGGTTACAGGTTTTGAAATTACGTTTATTAACCTAGATCCAATTACTGATAACAACGAAGCGTATTTAATTGAATACAAAACAAAAGATGCTGACGATATTTTTGGTCAAAACTCAACGAATGCTCCAAGAGATTACACAAATACAGCGACTCTAGATACTCCACACAATGGAAGCTATAATTATAATGCAACAGCAAAAATTAGTAATCTTGCAAATGAGTTAATTAAAAAAACAGCGACACCTGTTCCAGCCAGCGATATTATTAATTGGGCAGTTACAGTAAATGCTTCTAATTCAAAATTAGGAAATATTACATTAACAGACAAACCATCAAGTAACCAAAAAATATTAACAAATACGTTCAAGAAACAAGAGATTAAACTAAATGCAAATGGGACTTCTCAAAATATAGGATCCCCTATTACTGTGGATGCTAGCGAAATTGTCTTAAATCAAGATGGTAGTTTTAGTCTTAATTTGGGAGAATTAAATGGCAAAGGTTATGTTGTTACGTATTCCACATTCTTTATGGGGGATGGTAACGCGGGTGAAACAATTTCTAATAGTGCCTCTATTGGTTACGCTGGAGCAACAGCTGCAGGTACAAGTGACCACGGTGGCGATAGCAAAACATTTAAATATAGCTCATCTGATACAAGTGCATCAGGTGTTAAGGGTACATTGCAATTAAAAAAATATAAAGTAAATCCTTTAACAGGTAAACGTGAAGAGTTTGCTGGTGTTAAGTTTGAATTATGGAATAAAAATAACACAATCAAACTTGATGAAGGAACAACAGATGCAGATGGCACATTGACATTTGAACAAGTGCGTTACGGAAAGTATACGTTAAGAGAGGAATCACCAGCGGGCTATATTGCGATTGCGCCAATCACGATTACAATGGGAGCAAATATAGATATTACTCCAGGTGTGGATGGTAAAGCATATGTTATTGATAACATTGAGGATGTTAATTTAACAAATGCCTGTCCAGCATTCACATTAACAGTGAAAGACATTGATGGTAATGCTATTGCTAATAAAAATGTTAAATTAATTGATAGCAACGGCAACGCAAAATACACGGGTACAACAAATGCTGCAGGGCAAGTATCAGATATTAAGCGACCTGGTACAGGTGGTAAAGAAGTCCAAGCAGGCGTGTATACATTAGTGGACGAAAATGACATTCCTTTAGGTACTGTTACCGTTAAATATGGTACTGGAGAATGCCAAGATACAGTCCAACCTACAAATTCATGTCCTAACTTTAAAATTACTGTAAAAAATGAGAATGGAAATCCACGTCCAAATGTATCAGTTACACTTAAAGATCTAAGTAATACTATTATAGCTACTGGCACAACAAATAGTGATGGTCAATTCATCATTGATAAAACAACTCCAGCAGGAAAATATAAGCTATATGAGGGTACCCAGTATTTAGGTGAAGTAAATGTTACGTATCACAATGATAATTGCCAAAGTGAATTACAGTTAGCACCAAAATGTGAAACGTTTGAATTAACTGTCTATGATGTTGATGGTAATTTAGTTGCAGATGGTACTTCAGTAACGGTTAAAAATAAAGATACAGGTAACATTATAGCTACAAAAACTACAAAAGACGGTGTAATTGAATTAAGTGATTTAGAGCCAGGTGTTTACACAGTTGTAGTTGATGGAGAAGAAATTGATGAGTTTGAAAGCAATATCGATTGTAAAGCGAGCGTTCAACCAACACCAAAATGTGAAAACTTCACAGTAATAATCAAAGATAATACTGGCATCATCAAGCCAGGTAACGATGTCATTATTAAAGATAAATCTGGAAAAGTAATCTCAATAAATAAGGATAAAGATGGAAATTTAACATTTGTATCTAAAACAACTCCTGCGGGTAAATATGATGTATATGATAAAAATATTTACTTAGGTGAGATAGAAGTTTCTTATGCGAGTGTTCCTTGTGAAATTACATTATCAATTGCACCAGTTTGTCCAGCCTTTACATTGACAATTAACAATATGTTTGGTCAACCACGTGTAGGCGTAAAAGTAACAATAACAGGTGAAGATGGTATACAGGTTGAAGATAATGGTTCAACAGAGTTTATAACAGATAGTAAGGGTCAAATTACGATCAATAATTCAATTATTAAGCCAGGTAAGTATATTGTAAGAGAGAATGGTAAGACAATTATTGGTACAGTTATCGTGGGTAATACATGCGAGGCTAAAATTCAGCCAAGTCTACCAGTAACACCTCCTACAACTAATCCAGGAAATCCAGATCCAGACCCAGAAAAACCAGTGGATCCGAACAAACCGAATCCAGATCCAGAGAAACCAGTGGATCCGAACAAACCGAATCCAGATCCAGAGAAACCAGTGGATCCCAACAAACCAAATCCAGATCCAGAGAAACCAGTGGATCCGAACAAACCAAATCCAGATCCAGAAAAACCAGTGGATCCGAACAAACCAAATCCAGATCCAGAAAAACCAGTGGATCCGAACAAACCAAATCCAGATCCAGAGAATCCTGTAGAACCAAACAAACCAAATACAGATTCAAACAATTCGGCCAATCCTGGAAAAACTGAGGGATCTAAACCTTCTGTTCAAGGTGTCATTGATCAAGGGAAAAACTTACCGCCTTATAATCCAACTAAAGCTACAAAAGATACACTAGATGCTTATAAGGATTTCTTGAATAAATATAGTCAATTAACTAAAGAGGAACAGGAAGCTGTTGCAGAATCACTTGATATTAACAAAATTAAATCGGATGCAAAACGATTAGAAGCTCAATTAAAAGCACAAGGTAAATTACCTCAGACAGATGGTGCCGATCAAACAGCCCTAATGCTGATTGGAGTAGCACTTATTCTTGGTGCATTATACTTCTTACGTCGCCGCAACGCTGAAGTTAAATAATTACTTAAAAGAAGAAGCCCCTAAGACTCTTAAATCTTAGGGGCTTCACCTATTTCTAAAATGCCTCTGATAGCTTTTCAGGTGCTTTATCAAATGGATATTGTTGAACAAAATCAGCTTGTATGGCAAGACGCTTTGATCCATTATCAGCACATGTAATGAGTGTTAAAACAGTTTTATTTGGAATATCATCGATTACATAAATATCTGTTGCCGCAATGACTTTCTTAGAAGCTAAATGATATTCATAAATATTGGTTAAATCCGTTACATAGACTGTATCTCCTATACTTGCTTTATATAGAGGACTAAATAAGATATCCTTTTCTTCAAAATAATGTCCTGCTAAGGCGTAATTTCCCTGCCCGAGGCTTTGATTTGGCTTCATGGTACCTGCCCCTACGGCAAGTGCAGCATTTCCAACACCTTTGACAATCGGAAGTTGCATGTCAACACTTGGTATGGCGATACTACCAATTATGGGCATTTTATTGGCCTTTGTTTGAGCCTTTAATACCTCAGCTATGGACAGCGATTGTACATCCTCAAATACATAATCTGCATTAACCTGATTATTCTTTTCAATCTCTTCTACACTGATTTCAGTAGTATTTAATTGATGGCTTAAATGGGCAATGATCGCATTTTGAATGGGGCTGATAAATACAAGTATTAGGCCAAGGACGAGCATAGTGATGAGCAATATTATCTTCAGTTTATTCATGTCGTAGATCACATCCTTGTTTTTGAAATAGAAGGTTTTATTCCAGCAAAAGATGGTTAACTTATGACCATTTCAAAAAAATGGATAGAGCGTTAAGATGCTTGCTCTATCCAACTTACTATTATTTGTCGCTAAAACGAACGCCTGCAACGCCGTAATGGTTTTTAGACATTTCTTCAATAAAAACTGTTACATTTTCTGCAGGTGCATTAACTGTGCGAGATACTGCTTCTGTTACTTCTTTTACAAGAGCACGTTTTTGTTCCTCTGTACGACCTTCAAGCATTTTCACTGTTACGTATGGCATAATATTGCCTCCTTTATAGAATAATGTTGTATAGTTAGTTTATAAGAAAGTATAAACTTCTTACTTGCGTTGAGGCATATACGCAATGGCGAAAATAGTGATTGTTTCGATAAAATATGCGTTGATATGCTTTCCTTTATAATAGCAGAATGGAGGATATTTAAGTATGACAAATGAAGAAAAACCAAAACAAAAAATGGGTTTTACCATTATAAAAAACGATCCAACAGATGGACATAAAGGGTTTGGTATCGGTTCGCTTTCATTAGAGAATGTATCGCCTGTAATAGTGGACGTAGAAGAGGGGACGGCTTCTGTTGAAATTGGTGCCATGCATGCAAGAAGTGACGTAGAGCGTGGTATTAAATTTACAATGGACCGTGCTGATTCAGAGGGCGGGAAACCGTATTGGCTCGTGTGGGTGACGATAGACCATAAAGAAAATGGGCCATATTATGCAGGAGTTACAGCCTGTGAGATGGTTGTAAATCGTGAAAAACGACGTGGCTATAAAATTCTAGCTGATCATGTAAATAAAATGGATAAATCCATGAAACGTCATATTATTGTAGAGCATATGGATGCACCGTCTAAAAAAGTGTTAGCTTCTTTCCTTAAACAACTTAATCCAGAATTGTGGGAACGTAGTGAGGAGCAATTGCGTCAAGACTTATTTGTCGAATAGACTCGTAATGATTGAACAATCTGTGACATTTTGCAATCGCTTTCGATATTAGGTTGAAAGTGTGTTTGAAACAAAGTACACTTGATGCAGAGCTTACATTTTAGTAAGCTAGGACACTTGGTATCGCGAATGTGATGAGCGCTATGCGGCATTTGAACAACCCAAACCCAAGCCAAATGCCCCATGATGCTCATACTTCGCGGACCATAAAAAAAGAAAAGCTTTCTGTTCCCACGGACACGTCTCCGGGGAAGAGAAAGCTTTTCTTATTTTTAGTATATCAGTTACTTTGTCGAGAGCCTTCATAGCTAAAAACGTATTAGGATTAAAAAGGTTTCCGAAATTATCTTGTTTTTAGTCCTTAAATATAGAGAATGGTAGCATATTCCAAAATTCTCCCCATGTATTACTGTCGAGAATATCGAAGTTTGTACATTTTTCAGTAGGTACATCCTTCGACTCTACATAGACTAGACGTTGTTTAGGACAAGCGTCAGTCGCTAATTTACCTGTTTCAATATCAATGACAACGCCCTCTACACCTTTAGGTTTTTTGAAATCCTCATTTTTTGTACCTTTGTTGACAGTTTCCATAAAGTCAATCCAGATTTGCTTTGTTGCAGCAGTATCTTCCTTCGTGGTAAGGTTTTTACCCTGATCATAGCCATTCCATACACCAGCAGTTAGTTTTGGAGTAAAACCAATTAACCATTGATCACTATTCGTAGAACCTGATTTAGCAGCATATGTGTGTGTCATACGTGAACGAATACTGATTCCTGTAGCGGGTGAATAGTCACTGAAAACAGGATCAAAAATACCTGTCATCATTTCTGTTAAGATGTATGCATTTTCTTTAGAAATGGCTGTTTCAGCTTTGCTTGCTACATCTTTGTTTTCATAAATAACATCTCCATGTGCATTTTTAATGGATACAATGGTTGTTGGTGTTGTTTGCTGTCCTTGCGACGCCAAAATATTATATGCATTTGTCATTTCGTATAATGTCGTTTCAATCGTTCCTAGTGCAATGGATAAATTATCCTTCGCACCAATTCCTACATTAAAACGGTTTGCCATATCATGAAACTCTTTGAAGCCAATGTCCTCTAAGGTTTTTACTGCGTAAATATTATCTGAGATAGCAATAGCTTGTGCCATCGTCATATCATGATCTGCAAATTGACCGTTGACGTTTTTAGGTGCATAAGTGCCACGCCCATTATCATACGTAAAAGTTGTTTCACCCACATCTAAAAAAGTTAGTGGCGTGTAACCATTTTCTAGCGCCGCTGCATATAAGATCGGCTTAATAGTAGAGCCTGGTTGACGTTTGGCTTGTGTAACTCGGTTAAATGAGCTTACTGAATAATCACGACCACCGACTAGTGCAGTGACAGCTCCTGTTTTAGATTCCATACTTACAAACGCAGATTGCAGATCATTGGCAGGCATATTTTTGGCTACTGCTTCTTCAGCTGCTTTTTGATGCTCCAGATTAAGCGTTGTTTGAATTGTCCAGCCACCTTCACTAATATCAAGGTTTTTTGATTTTAAGATTTCACTGGCTTCTTGCCAAGCCACATCCAGGAAATAAGGGGCAACAGATTTGGTTGCAACCCAGCTATCATTTTTTAAGACGAGCTGTTCATTTTCAGCACGCGTTTTTTCTTCTTGTGTAATGGCACCTTGGTCTGCCATAAGTTTTAAAATAACTTGTTGACGATTGGTAGCCTTATCTAAATTGGCAATTGGTGAGTAAATACTTGGTCCTTTTGGTACGCCTGTTAGCATTGCTGCTTCAGCAAGCGTTAAATCACTGGCAGATTTTCCGAAATAAAAACGACTTGCAGCCTCTACTCCATACATGCCATGACCGTAATATACCGTATTCAAATAGCCCTCTAGTATTTCGTCCTTGTCATAAAAAACTTCTAATCTATAAGCATACAGGGCTTCGTTTAATTTACGTGTCCAAGACTTTTCATGGGAAAGATAAAGGTTACGAGCATATTGTTGCGTAATGGTACTAGCTCCTTGAACCTTACCACCAGCCTTAATGTCCACTAAAATGGCACCAGCAATACGTGAATAGTCGAAACCGCCATGTTGATAGAAATCTTTATCTTCAACAGCAACAACTGCTTCCTTTAAATAAGGTGACATCTCATCGAGGCCGACCCAATATCGTCGTTGATTTGTAAAGTGATCCCCAATTTGGTTCTCATTTTCATCTAAGAAAATAGAAGCCTTTGGTACGGTTAAAGGCGGTGCACCAGCCACTTGAACATAGATGCGGAGTGCGACAAACGCTACGACAATTGCAGATGTAAAGGCCACGAATAACGTAAGGCTTTTGCGTGTGCGCTTTACACGTTGTTGCTTTCGATGATAGCTTTTTCGTTTCATCCGACTTCACCTCGTTTTCTCACAACTTCGAACTTAGCTTTAGTATGTGTTCGAACATTCATCTTTAATCGAAATTCTAACTAAAAACTATTGCACTTTATTCAAAAACATCTATACTTTTTTTGTACTACTTGAAATGCTGGCATTCGACAAAAAATCGCACCTTGTAGATTTTAATCGAAATTTGCTAGACGTTCCAATAATGTATACGAGGATAAAAGGATACAGGTTTCATTACAATCCTGTAAGCCATAATAGAAGAAGACGAAAAATGATGATTAATTATATGGAGGGCTAGCAATGAGATTTGATGAAGCTTATTCAGGAAATGTTTTTATAAAAAGTCATCCTACATATGACGATGCACAGGCAGTAATTTATGGTATGCCAATGGATTGGACAGTAAGTTACCGTCCAGGATCACGTTTCGGTCCACAGCGTATCCGTGAGGTATCCATTGGTCTTGAAGAGTACAGTCCATATCTAGATCGTGAGCTTGAGGAAGTAAAGTACTTTGATGCAGGGGATATTCCACTACCATTCGGTAATGCACAGCGTTCTTTAGATGAAATTGAGAAATTTATAGAGAAATTATTAGCGGATGGCAAGATTCCTGTCGGCATGGGTGGCGAGCATCTAGTGTCTTGGCCAGTAATGAAGGCTGTATCAGCTAAATATGATGATCTTGCTATTATTCACTTTGATGCACATACAGATTTACGTGTGGAATATGAGGGAGAGCCACTTTCGCACTCTACACCAATCCGTAAAATTGCGGAACATATAGGACCTAAAAATGTCTATTCATTTGGAATTCGTTCAGGTATGAAAGAGGAATTTGAATGGGCAAAGGAAAACGGCATGCACATTTCAAAATTTGAAGTACTTGAACCGTTAAAAGAGGTCCTACCAACACTAGCTGGACGCAATGTGTATGTAACAATTGATATCGATGTTTTAGATCCAGCACACGCACCAGGCACTGGTACAGTAGACTGTGGTGGTATTACTTCGAAAGAATTACTCGCTTCCATCCATGCTATTGCAGCAAGTGGTGTAAATGTAGTAGGTTTCGACCTAGTTGAAGTAGCACCGATCTACGATTCTTCAGAAATGACAGCAAACACAGCTTCAAAATTATTACGTGAAATGATATTAGGCTGGGTAAAATAAATAAGATTGGTTGAATGGGGTTTAGCTATGAGCAAGCCCCATTTTATATTTTTGAAATGAGGAATGAGCCTTAGCATAAAATTGAAACTTATTTTACTTTGTAGCGTAGATAAGTTAGGTAAAATGTATGTTTCTTCAATTTAAATAAAGGAAGGAGGAGTATTATGATTTGGTCACTTCTCATGAATGATTTATTCATTTTTGTCAGTACAATGGAATACTTTTGGCTATTAGCATCTTTGGTTTTAACTGTATTAAGTGTTCATTTGCATCTGTATCTCGTCAATAAAATAACCGTTCAAGATGTGAAGGACGAGGAGTTTGAAGTTGACTATACTATCACGAATACTTGGACTCCACCTATGCTAACGTGGTTTGTTCTGTGTATTAGAATGTCCGAAGACAATGAGGAAGAAAGTGTATCTCCTAGTTTGATTTAAACTTTAAAACTAGGAGGACAACCATTGTTAACATTTTTAGCACAACCTATTATTAACCTCATTCATTTCATCCATTCTTTTACAGGTAGCTACGCACTTAGTGTCATTGGTATTACGATTGCAGTCAGATTAATTCTTATGCCGTTATTTATTCGATCGGCAAAACACCAAAAGCACTCAAAAGAATTAATGACTACCATTAAGCCTGAATTAGATGCGCTTACAGATAAATATAAGAATAGTCAAAGCGAATCTGAAAAAAGAATGGTACAGCAACAAATCCAAGAGCTAACTTC
This sequence comes from Lysinibacillus sp. YS11, assembly GCF_002896375.1. Classification (NCBI taxonomy): domain Bacteria; kingdom Bacillati; phylum Bacillota; class Bacilli; order Caryophanales; family Bacillaceae; genus Lysinibacillus; species Lysinibacillus sp. YS11. The sequence continues at coordinate 562,846 of NZ_CP026007.1, forward strand.
AGATTCATTGAAAAGCTCTTTACTAGGTTGTTTACCAATCATTATTCAATTACCGATATTATTTTCACTGTACTACGCGATTAAGCTAGATTCAGTGATTGCCAGTGAAAATTTCCTTTGGATGAATTTAGGGACGATTGATATTGGGGTTTCGATGATTGCTTGTTTGATTTATTTCATTCAAAGTTGTATAGCCCTAGAGAAAAGTCAACCATTAAATATGAAGATAATGGTATTTATTAATCCTCTCATGATCCTCATTTTTAGTCTGTTCAATCCAGCGATTATCCCGATCTATTGGACTGTTAGTGCTTTATTGTTAATAGTTCAACAATTGATTATAAAAAAATGGTATAGATAAAATGAAATCCTCTCTTTCCGTTATTGGAAGGAGAGGTTTTTATTTTCTCGAATAAACTTGTTGAGGAGCTTTACATCACTTCTATCTTGAAAAACCATAAGTATTCATCCTATAATAAAAAGGTTATAGTAAAAGACTAAAAAGGGGCATCCGTTATGGCGAACGAAGTAAGATCGCATGTGAACATAAAGCTCATTTCTACCATTCGTCCAAGTGATGGGGAGTCCGAAAGTTATGAAATGTGGCTCAAAGGGCAGCTACTTGAAAAGGCAGGAAGCTTGTATTTGAAATATGATGAGGTGCAGGAGGATAAAATCGTCCGCACAACGATGAAGTTAGGTCATGAGAAGGCACTAATTATGCGTGCTGGAGCGGTTAATATGCGATTACCGCTGAACATAATCGAACAACAAAAAGGGCATTATGAAAGTGAGTTCGGTTCTATGCCCCTCGTGATTGATACGAAAAATATGACGTTTACAAAACTGGCAACAAGCGGAGATTTCCATGTACAGTACGATTTACTAATGGGTGGGCAAACCGTTGGCAACTATACATTAGATATTACATTTACGGAGGTACAATGATGAACGCAGTAGAACAAGTACAACAGGCTATTAAAGCAGCGATCGTGCAGGCTGTTGAAAAAGCTGGTCTCGTTGAGGCTGGCACAGAATTATCGATTCACCTAGAAACACCAAAGGATAAAGCAAATGGTGACTATGCAACAAACATTGCGATGCAATTAACGAAGTTAGCTAAAAAGCCACCACGTGCTATCGCCGAAGCTATTTTAGAAAATCTTGATCCATCAGGCACTGATATTGAAAAGATTGATATTGCTGGCCCAGGCTTCATGAATATCACAGTGCGTAAAGATTTCCTAACAGAGGTAGTGACACAGGTGCTTGAGCAAGGTACGGACTATGGCCGCTCAAATGCTGGTGCTGGGGAAAAGATTCAAGTGGAGTTCGTTTCAGCAAATCCTACTGGAGATCTTCACCTAGGACATGCTCGTGGTGCTTCTGTTGGTGATTCCTTATGTAATGTGTTGGATATGGCTGGTTACAGTGTCTCTCGTGAATATTATATTAATGATGCAGGTAATCAAATTAATAACTTAGCTTATTCATTAGAAGCTCGTTATAAACAAGCATTAGGAATGGAAGCTGAAATGCCAGAAGACGGCTATCATGGGCAAGATATTATTGATATTGCGGGTAAATTAGCAAAAGAGCATGGGGATGCAATTTTAGCAAAATCAGATGATGAGCGTTTTGCCTTCTTCCGTCAGCACGGTTTAGCTTTAGAATTAGATAAATTAAAAACAGACCTAGCAAACTTCCGTGTAAATTTTGATGTCTGGTATTCTGAAACGTCTCTATATGAAAACGGGAAAATCGAAGTAGCTTTAGATAAATTAAAAGCTAATGGACATGTGTTTGAAGAGGATGGTGCTACTTGGTTCCGCTCTACAACATTTGGTGATGATAAAGATCGTGTGCTAATTAAAAATGATGGGTCATTCACATATTTAACACCAGATATTGCCTATCACGAAGACAAAATTGTCCGTGGCTTCGATAAATTAATCAATATTTGGGGAGCTGATCATCACGGATATATTCCACGTATGAAAGCAGCGATTCAAGCACTTGGTTATGATCGAGATACGTTAGAAGTGGAAGTTATTCAAATGGTTCAGCTTTATAAAAACGGAGAAAAATTCAAAATGTCTAAGCGTACAGGGAATGCAGTAACTATGCGTGAGCTTGTAGAAGAGGTTGGTCTTGACGCAGTTCGTTACTTCTTTGTAAAAACAGCTGGCGATTCTCATATGGACTTTGATCTTGACCTTGCAGTATCACAATCTAATGAAAACCCTGTGTACTATGCACAATATGCGCATGCACGTATTTCATCTATTTTACGTTCAGCAAATGAACAAGGCTTTGCTGCTACAACAGAACATCTCAATTTGTTAACAGCAGAAAAGGAAATTGATTTACTGAAAAAGATTGGTGATTTCCCGAAAGTGGTAGCGGAAGCAGCGAAACACCGCACACCGCACCGTATCGCAAACTATATTCAAGAAACAGCAGCTGCATTCCACAGCTTCTATAATGCAGAAAAAGTATTAGATGCTTCAAATAAAGAGTTAACAGAGGCTCGTTTAGCATTAATTACGGCTGTCCGCACAACAATTGCGAACGCATTACGCTTAATCGGCGTATCTGCACCTGAAAAAATGTAATTAAACTTTAGGCTCCTAACATGAAAAGTGTTAGGGGCTTTTTTTAATGGATAGAAGGCTGAATATGAGAGATAAAGTTCCGAATGTGTTGGATAGAAAGACAAAAGAAACGGATAAAACGTGGGAAATTAGCTGTCCTAAACTTTATTTTTCTGTTAATTCCGAAAATTTTGTTGAAGTTTACGTTAACGTCAATGGTATACTGTTGCCAATTAGGAAAGGGGAGAGGGTTTTGAAGACGATTCAGGAGGTAGCAAAGGAGTTTAATGTAACTACGCGGACAATTCGTTATTATGAGGAACTTGGGCTTCTTTGCCCCCATCGTTCATCTACCAACCAACGAACCTTTTCCAAAAAAGAATTGGCGAAACTCAAGCTTATTTTCAGAGGCAAGCGTTACGGATTTTCGTTGGAGGAAATCAAAGAGATGGTTCTACTATTTGATTTTGATCGCTCAGGAATTCAGCAATTAGAGCGAACGGTTGAATACGGGGAACAAAAAATTCAAGAGATTGACAGTAAAATAGCTGAGCTGACGCAGATGAAGCGTGAGTTACAACAAATGCATGGCATGTTTAGCGAAAAATTAGCGACTTTAAAGGGAGAGATGCAAGATGAATAGTTCCAATTTATTAGCACGTAATGCCCGTAAGTATCCGAAAAATGAAGCCGTTATTTGTCATGGCAGAAGAGTAACCTACCAAGATTTAGATAAGCAGGTGACATGTTTTAGTCATGCTTTACTAGAGCAGGGAGTAAAGCAGGGGGATAAGGTTTTAATTTTTATGCCAAACGTTTTAGAGTTTGTTGTCAGTTACTTTGCTATTCAGCGTATTGGAGCGATCGTTGTGCCAGTCAATGCGAAGTTTACATTGCAAGAAGTAGAGTACGTGGCGCAGCATGCAGAGGCGAAGGCAATTGTCGTACATGAGGTTATTTTTGCAGCAGTTGAACAGCTAGCCGGTATTCCGTTAAAAATTAAAACAGGTCAAGAAAAAGTGGGATGGCATCAGTATGAATCAATGCTTCAAAATGCTAGTACACAAACAATTGATTGTCAGTTACAAGAGGATGACCCTTCCACGATTTTATATACATCTGGCACGACAGGAAAACCAAAGGGTGTGTTATTTAGCTACCGTAATATTTTAACAGTGGCGCAAATGATAGCTGTTGAAATGGAGGTAAAGCCTGAGAGCCGTATTTTGCTTATGATGCCATTAACACACTCTGCACCATTACATTTATTTTTAATGGCGGGTGTATTGGTAGGCTCAACAAATGTATTAACACCAACTTTTACACCCGATTTATTCATTGATTCCATTGAAAAGGAGAAAACAACACATTTCTTTGGTGCACCTGTTGCTTATTTATTAACGGCACAACTGCCAAGGCTACATTCGGCAGATTTGTCTTCTATGAAATGGTGGGTCTATGGTGGGGCACCGTTATCTCAAAGTGAGGTTCGGTTCATTCAGCAGGCATTCCGCACAAATAATTTGACTTGTGTATATGGATTAACAGAGGCCGGTCCAAGTGGTTCATTATTATTTGGCAAGGAACATGAAGCAAAGGCAGGAAGTATTGGTCAGCGGGCGCCACTTGGTACAGAGTTGCGTATTGTGAATGACAGTGGAGAAGATGTAAATGTAGGCGAAGTGGGGGAAATTGTCTTGTTGGGTGAGGGCAACATGCTCGGCTACTATAAGGATGAAGTAGCTACTAATGAAGCCTTTATTGATGGTTGGTTAAAAACAGGAGATCTAGCTCGCAAGGATGAAGATGGTTTTATTTGGATCGTAGATCGTAAAAAGGATGTCATTATTTCGGGAGGTGTCAACATTTATCCGAAAGAAATTGAAGATTGTTTATTGAGCTTTGAAGGTATATTCGAGGTTGCGGTAATTGGTGTACCACATCCGCAATGGGGGGAAACTGTAAAGGCGGTGTATTCTGCTAAACAAGACATCCATGAGGAATCTTTGAAAGCTTATTTAGAGGAGCATCTTGCAAAGTTTAAAATACCACGTATTTTTGAAAAAGTAGAAGCGCTACCACGCAATGCATCAGGCAAAATATTAAAACAAAATTTAAAGGGGCAAGAGGTGAGATAGCATGAAAGTATTACAACAAGAAGCAATGCGTACTACGAACTTTTTTACTGAAGATGACACGCTTCAAAAAATAGTAGAAATGATGTTAGATAAAGAGTTTTTATCCTATGCCCAACGAGAGTTAACAGATTTTGGTGAGCTATGTGCAGGTGATATTGATACGAGGGCAAAGCATACAGATCGACAGGGTGAGCCTCGCCTTCAAAGATATGATGCCTATGGTGAAGAGATATCGGAGGTTTGGGTTAATGATGGCTATAAAAAAACGATTGAAGAGACATATAATACTGGGATTGTAGGCTATGTACACAAGCATATTCCGCAGCTAGGACACAAGGGGAATTATGTTTATAGCTTTGCACAAGGTTATTTGCTATCACATGCAGAGCCCGGTTTTTATTGTCCGGTAACATTGACAATGGCAACTGCCTATCTATTAGATCATTATGCAGATGAAGAGGTAAAGCAGCGTTTTTTACCACATGTGTGTGCAACAGGTGACACAGATTTATATGAAGGTGCGACCTTTTTAACAGAACGTCAAGGGGGCTCTGACGTAGGTGCAAATGTGGTGGAGGCGAGAAAGGATGGCACTGCTTATCGTCTATATGGTGAAAAATATTTTGCATCAAATGCGGGCATGTGTGGTGTAGCGATGGTATTGGCACGTCTAGAAGGTGCGCCAGCAGGTTCCAAAGGCTTAACATTGTTTGCAGTTCCTTGGCGCAAAGAAGATGGAACAACAAATCATCTACGTATTCGCCGACTGAAAGATAAGCTAGGCGTTCGGGCAGTTCCCTCTGGTGAGGTAGAATTTGATGGTACACTTGCCTATGTTGTAGGGGAGCAAAATAAAGGGATTTATTATATGCTAGAAGCACTAAATCTCTCTAGAATTTGTAATGCAGTCGCTTCAATTGGTATTATGCGTCGCGGCTTCTTAGAGGCAAAACATTATGTAAGCAATCGACATGCATTTGGCAAGCCCTTAACACAGTACCCTATGATTCAGGATACTTTAGGGAAATTTGCAGCTAAGTTGCACGTGGAAGTAGCGACAGTTTTTGACCTTATCCAATTATACGATAAAGTGACAAGTGGACAGGGAACTCAGCAAGATCTTATTATGAATCGTTTATATATTGCCATTATGAAAAAGGAAACAGCAGAGCAAGCTGTTCATTATGCTAGTGAGGCAATTGAATTACACGGAGGTAATGGCTATATAGAAGACTTTGTAACGCCCCGCTTATTAAGAGACGCCCAAGTGTTAACGGTGTGGGAGGGGACGGCTAATATTTTGGCCTTAGAACTCATTCGTTTAGTAGATAAGTTTCATGCTCATGAACTGTTTGTACAGGAGATGGAGGAACGATTAGACAAATTAGCTGACAGCTCACTAGTACAAATCGTTAAAGAACAATTGGCGAATATGTCTGTGAAACTGCAAATTTTTAGCGCTTTAGACGAGGCAACGAAAACTTTTGAAGCTAAAGGTATGGCGGAAAAAATGGCTCACCTTTATGAAAGTGTCATAGCGGTTGAGTGGGCACATAAATTTGGTGGGAAATATGAAAAACTAGCAGACGTTTATTTAGAGCAGACATGGTCATTAAGAGAAATGGGTGCTCAAATGAAAACAGTCCAATACTTTTCTGAAATTGTATAATGGCCGGGGAGTCGTCTTGAATGGAGGCGACTTTTTTCATTTTCATGTATAATGAAATCAACTGAATATTATAAAGGTTCTTTACTTAAGTAAAGTGAAAAGGGAAATCGGTGTAATTCCGATGCGGTCCCGCCACTGTAAGTGTGAGTTTTTTCAAATGATGCCACTGAAGATTTCGGGAAGGCTTGAAAAATCGCAAGTAGCACTAGCCAGGAGACCTGCCTTTATAACGACATGACAACCTACGAGGATAGGGTGGTGGATTTTGTATCAGTTTTTTTGGTGCGATTTTGCCCCCTCATCGATCAAAGATGAGGGGTTTTATTTTGATGTAGAATAAAGCGAAATGTCGCACGGATCAACGAAGGAGGATTCACATGAAGAAATTTTGGAAAATAGGATTATCAGCATTTTTAGCAGTAGGCTTGCTAGCTGCTTGTGGGCAGGAAGCAAAAGATAACAAGCCATCTAACGAGCAGCAAACACAGCAAGAAACAGCACAGGTGGATGAAGCAACATTCCCAATGACGATAACAGATGCCCTTGGTAAGGACATTACACTTGAAGCACCTCCTGAGAAAATTGTTTCACTTATTCCAAGTAATACTGAAATCCTTTTTGGACTAGGTTTAAATGATGAAATAGTTGGTGTTACGGACAACGACGATTATCCGCCAGAGGCAGCTGAGAAGGATAAGGTTGGCGGTATGGAATACGATATTGAAAAAATTATTGCCTTAAAACCAGATATCGTTTTTTCACACGAATCTAGCATGTCTCTTTCAGAAGAGGCTATTGCACAGCTTGAATCAGCAGGTTTGAAAGTATTTGTTGTAAAAAATGCACAAGACTTTAATGAAACATATACAACAATTGAGCAACTTGGACGTGCTACAGGGAAATTACCAGAGGCAGAAAAAATTGTCGCTAATATGAAGGCAAAAGTAGAAGAAGTTTTGTCTAAAGTCAAGGATGTTGAACCCAAAAAAGTGTTAGTTGAAGCATCAGATGAGCCAGATATTTATACAGCTGGCAATGGTACATTTATGAACGCGATGCTTGAAATGATCAATGCAGAGAATGTAGCTGTAGATGGCGATAATTGGTATAAAATTGATGCAGAACAAATTATCGCAAAAAATCCAGATGTCATCGTGGTGACATATCATTATGTACCAGATATTTTAACGAAAATACCAAAACGTGCGGGCTTTGATACGATTAATGCCGTAAAAAATAATGCGATTGTGCAGGTAGATGAAAGTACGACAAGTCGTCAAGGGCCACGTTTAGCTGAAGGTCTAGAAGAATTAGCAAAAGCAATCTATCCTGAGGTATTTAAGTGAAAAAAATAGCACTAGCCTATACATTAACATGTACGCTTCTTCTTATTAGCATCTGGTGTGGCGTAGCGATAGGCTCGGTTCATATTCCATTAGAAGTATTGTGGAATAAGGCGGTTGATGAAACAGCCGCCAATATCTTTTGGAAAATTCGTTTGCCTCGCGTGTTATTAGCGGGACTAGTAGGCGCATCTCTAGCTATTGCTGGAGCAGCTTTCCAAGGTTTATTAAAAAATCCATTAGCAGATCCATATACACTAGGGGTTTCATCAGGGGCTTCTGTTGGTGCTGTTTTAACGATCTTTTTTAGTATTTCTATACCTGTTGTCGGTTTGTATGCGCTGCCAATCTTCAGTATGATTGGTGCTATCATTACGATGGTAGTTGTTATGAGCTTTGCTAGACTCGTAGACCGCTCATTAAAAATGGAAACGTTGATATTAACAGGTGTTATTTTTAGTTCTTTTTTAGGTTCCCTTATTTCATTAATGATTGCCTTATCTGGTGAAGAATTACGTCAGGTAATAGGCTGGCTACTTGGTTCTGTTTCGATGCGTGGTTGGCCATATGTCCAAATGATCATTCCTTTTGTGATTGTTGGTTCAATTATGCTATGGACACAAAGACGAGAATTAAATGTCTTGTTGTATGGTGAAGAGCGAGCAAAACATTTAGGTGTTAATGTAAAGCGCAGTAAATATTTGATATTAGCAGGTGGCTCCATGTTAACTGGAGCGGCTGTAGCGGTTTCTGGCACAATTGGCTTTGTAGGATTAGTGGTGCCGCATATGACAAGGATGATTTGGGGTTCTGATCATCGCCACTTATTACCATTATCTTTTTTCAATGGTGCAACATTACTCATTATTTGCGACTTAGTAGCACGAACAATCATTGTGCCAAGAGAGCTACCAATTGGTGTTATTACGGCATTTATTGGAGCACCTGTTTTCTCCTATATTTTTTATAAGCAGCGAAGAAGCAAGGGGGTACGGGCATGATTGTTGTTGAACATCTATCAGGTGGCTATGAAGATGTACCAATCGTCAGGGACATTAGTTTTACTGTTGAAAAAGGAAAAATTCTTGGCATTCTAGGGCCGAATGGTAGCGGGAAATCCACATTATTAAAAGTAATGAGTGGTATTTTACCAGCTACTGCTGGAACCGTCTCGATTGATGGACAAAATATTCTTTCTTATAATGCTCGTGCTTTGGCGAAAAAAATGGCTGTATTACCACAGCTTCATGCAAATGCTTTCTCGAACAGTGTGAGAGAGGCAGTTTCACTGGGGCGCTACCCGCATCAAACAGGCTTTTTCTCGAGTTGGTCTGCACAAGATGAGAAGGCAGTTCAACATGCAATGCTTCAAACAGGTGTAAAGCGATATGAGCATACACCGATGGAATTTTTATCTGGCGGTGAACAACAAAGAGCTTTTGTTGCACAGGCATTAGCTCAAACAGCTGAAATCTTACTGCTGGATGAACCAACGAATCATCTTGATATTGCACACCAACGTCAAATTTTAGATATGGTTCGGAAGGAAGCCATGGAGTGTGGTTTAACAGTCGTTATGGTACTACACGATATGAATTTAGCCTCTCTTTATTGTGATGAATTATTGCTGATGGAAAGCGGACAAATGAGAGCACTTGGTGCACCACATGAAGTATTAATTGCCTCCCAAATTGAAGAAGTTTATCAAGCACGGGTGACTACATATGCTCACCCTGAAATACCAAAACCTCAAATTACAATGATGCCCGCAGCTACAGACTATCAGCAGCGAGCTGTCATCAAAAAAGAGCACTTTACGATAACTGAACAATATATCCAACTTCAATCAGAGCTTCCTCTGAAGACCGTATCTTCTGCAGTTCATAACCCAGGTATTGGCTGGCATAATTGCTTATTAAATCGCTCAGTTCCTGGTGATTATGTCATTAGCGATGTGAAACGAGAAGTTAAAGAATTTTTAAAAAGGGAAAATTTTTCATCTACAAATACTGTTGTTATGCTAACAGCAGTACCAACAGCTCTAGTGGCCATCAATGAATTTTCAGCACCTTTTGGCAGTATAATCGTAGCTGTAACAGCTGGTGTAGGCAATGCAGTTGATGTATCTCGAGTACATGAAAGACAAGATGATCCATATATTGGTACTATTAATACATGGGTTATCGTTAATGGTTGTTTATCGGAAGAGGCATTTTTTCAGGCATTGATGACAGCAACTGAGGCAAAAACAAAGGCGTTGCAATCAGAAAATATTCGTGATGAGCGGAGTGGAACAATTGCAACAGGTACTGCTACAGATAGTCTGTTAATTGCTGCAACTCAAAAAGGAGAAGAAATGCTGTATGGTGGCCCAATTACGGAAGTTGGTAAAATGATTGCAAAGGGTGTCTATGAAACAACAGTTCAGGCGATTAGGAATTATAAAAACCAGTTTTAGGAGATGAGAGAAATGAAGCTTTACACGAAAACAGGCGATACGGGGAAAACAAGTCTTATTGGAGGACGGGTTGATAAAGATAGTTTACGTGTGGAAACATATGGGGCAATTGATGAATTAAATTCCTTTATTGGGAAGGCCGTAAGTGAATTAGATCAAGCGCTTTTCAAGGATATTTTAACAGACCTAGAGACAATTCAGCATGAGTTGTTCGATGCTGGTGGAGACCTTGCTAATGTGATGAAAGAACGTCATTATAAATTAACAGAGCAACCGATTGAAGTACTTGAAGCTCGTATAGATGCTTTATCAGACGAAGCGCCACCTTTACAACGTTTTATTTTACCAGGAGGTGCACCAGCAGCGGCAACTTTACACATTGCACGCACGGTTGCACGCCGAGCAGAGCGTGAAATGGTGACACTTATGAAAGAAGTTGAAGATGTACCAAAGGTTGTACAAAAATATTTAAATCGCTTATCGGATTATTTATTTGCAGCTGCACGTGTTGTGAATGCTCGCTTAAACGTAGCAGATGTTGAATATATTCGCAGTGGAAATGTTTTTAAAAAATAAAGTTTGATTTAAAAAATGTTTTTGTACAAAAAATGAATTTCCAGATGTTAAGCTACGGGGCGGTATAGGTTTGTATGCAATTTAGCAGATGTTCAAAAGTCTACTGAATATGCGACATCCCCCTAAGTATAATAGTTAAGGAAAGTAAAAATTGCTACTTTGAAAAATTCAGGGTGGCTTTTTTTCTTGTAAAATGTAAGAATATAAAATTATCAGAAATATTTCCGTTTTATGTTGACTGAATGCTCACTCATTTATTAGAATAGGAATATAATGATAAAGTTAAGTACATTTCTGTTTGAACTAGCAAATTCGTCACAAAGAGAGAAAATTACGACAAACTAAAGGGGGGACCAACCATGAGTCCATTATTAATTGCTAACATTGTCTTAACAGTCGTGGTTGTGCTTTATGCAGTAGGATTGTTCTTCTACCTGTTGAAAACACGCTATAAGTATGTGCAATTGGGGAAAAAGGTTGAGTTTGATGAAAGTGTTAAAGAACGACTTCGTTATATTATGGTCAATGTATTTGGTCAAAATAAGCTATTAAAGGATCCAAAGAGTGGTTTAATACATGTTATGTTTTTCTATGGATTTTTGATGGTACAGTTAGGGGCCATTGATTTAATTTGGAAAGGACTAGCACCAGAGTCACATCTGCCACTAGGCATTTTCTATGGTGTCTTTACATTCTTCCAAGAACTGGTGGTTTTAATGATTTTAGTCGCGGTAGTGTGGGCATTTTACCGCCGCTATGTTGAAAAGCTAGTGCGTCTAAAACGAGGATGGAAAAACGGCCTTGTATTAATTTTCATTGGTGGGTTAATGGTATCTACATTAATCGCTAATGGTATGGGATTAATTTGGCATGGTGAGGGATTAACTTATACGGAGCCAGTTGCTTCAAGTATTGCTGCTATTTTTGGCTTCCTACCTACATCAGTTGCCGCTGGTGTGTTTTATGTAATGTGGTGGGCACACCTTTTAATTCTATTAACATTCCTTGTATACGTACCGCAGTCTAAACATTTCCACTTAATTGTCAGTCCACTTAATGTTTACATGAATCGTTTAGATCGTACGGGTACATTAACACCAATTGATTTTGAGGCCTTGGAAGAAGCTGGTGAAAATGCTGAAAGCGAAGAGGATATGCCTTCTATTGGGGTAGGACGCATACAGGACTTCACACAAAAGCAAATGCTTGATCTATATTCTTGTGTAGAATGCGGACGTTGTACAAACATGTGTCCAGCAACAGGAACAGGAAAAATGCTGTCTCCTATGGATTTAATCGTAAAATTGCGTGACCATTTAACATTTACGGGCGCAGTCGTAACAAAACAAAAACCATGGGTGCCTTATCAATTCTTTGCCAATACAAAGGGTAACCAGCTTGCAATTGCAGCTGGTGCTGAAGGTGCTGTAATTGAGGATATCTACAGCCCATCTTTAATTGGCGATGTCATTACAGAAGAGGAAATTTGGGCTTGTACGACATGTCGTAACTGTGAGGATCAATGCCCTGTAATGAATGAGCATGTTGATAAAATTATTGATCTACGTCGTTATCTAACAATGACTGAAGGGAAAGTAAATCCTGATGCTCAACGTGCAATGACGAATATCGAACGACAAGGTAATCCTTGGGGCTTAAACCGCAAGGAAAAAGAAAATTGGCGTGATCTAGATCCAACAATCCAAATTCCAACTGTAAAAGAGCTGAAAAAATCTGGCGAGGAAATGGAGTATTTATTCTGGGTTGGTTCGATGGGAGCTTTCGACAACCGCTCTCAAAAAATCGCTTTAGCATTCTGTCGTCTATTAAACGAGGCTGGTGTGAAGTTTGCAATCTTAGGTAATAAAGAGAAAAACTCTGGGGATACACCTCGTCGTTTAGGGAATGAATTCTTATTCCAAGAGCTAGCTACAGCAAATATTGATGAGTTTGAGAAAAATGACGTGAAGAAAATTGTAACAATCGATCCTCATGCCTACAATATCTTTAAAAATGAATATCAAGACTTTGGCTGGAAAGGTGAAGTGTATCATCACACTGAGTTATTAAATCAGTTGATTGAGGAAAATCGTCTAGCTCTAAACTATGAGGTTCATGAAACGATTGTTTTCCATGATTCCTGTTATTTAGGCCGCTACAATGATGTGTACGATGCCCCACGTGAGATCCTTCGAGGAATCCCTGGCGTGAAGCTTGTTGAAATGGAACGTAATCGCGAAACAGCGATGTGCTGTGGAGCTGGTGGTGGATTAATGTGGATGGAAGAGCATGTAGGAAATCGCATAAACGTAGCGCGAACAGAACAGGCTCTTGCAACAAATGCATCAGTTATTTCATCAGGCTGTCCTTACTGCCTAACAATGCTAGAGGATGGTACAAAGGCTAAAGAGGTTGAAGACTCTATTGGAACATTTGATGTTGCAGAATTACTAGAACGTTCTGTATTCGGTGAAAAAGTAAAGGCAGTTAATCCTTCTTCCGAAGAAACAGAAGAAACATACGAAGAAGTGGTAGCGTCTATAGAAAATGTTCAACAAGACGAGAATACGGAAGCGAACGCAGAAAAATGATTGCTATTGCAGAAATATTTTAGTTATCTGAAAAATATAAATTGCACAATAAAAAATTGTTTTGTAGAATAAGATTAAATGGGAATGGGAGTTGAGATAGTAAACTCCCATTTTTCCTCGATAGAAGTCGAGCGAGCGTTCAGTCAATAATGCTTTGCATCTTCATCGAGAACGTAAAACAAAAGGGGTGTTTTACTTGAATAGAGCTGTAATTTTAGCAGGAGCAAGAACTGTGTTTGGTAAATTTGGAGGTTCATTATCAGCATTACATGCAAGTGATTTAGGTGCGATTGCCATTAAAGGGGCATTAGAGAAGGCAAATCTTGCACCTGAGCAAGTGGATGAGGTAATTTTAGGTTCTGTTTTACAAGGGGGACAGGGGCAAATTCCTTCTCGACAGGCTGCGCTGAAGGCCAATTTACCAACAGCAGTAAAAACAGAAACAATCAATAAAGTTTGTGCTTCAGGGATGCGTGCGGTGACATTAGCAGATCAATTGATTCGTTTAGGGGACGAAGAAGTGATTATTGCGGGTGGCATGGAATCTATGTCCAATGCACCATATTATCTTCTGAATGGTCGAAATGGTTTGCGTATGGGAGATTCTACAATGGTAGATGGCATGCTATATGACGGCTTAACATGTGCTTTCGATAAAGCAAGACCACATATGGGTAGCTATGGTAATGCAACAGCTAAAGAGTTCTCGCTAAGCCGAGAAGAACAGGACACTTGGTCAGTACGCAGTCATGAACGCGCGTTAGCCGCAATTGAAAAAGGTTACTTCGCTGAAGAAATCGTACCAGTGGAGATTCCTCAACGAAAAGGTGCACCACTTATTGTTGATACAGATGAGGCACCAAGAGCAGGGACGTCTTTGGAAGTACTGGCGAAGCTAAAACCAGCCTTTGACAAGGATGGCACGATTACAGCAGGTAATGCACCTGGGGTTAACGACGGTGCATGTGCACTTGTCGTTATGAGTGAAGAACGTGCAAAACGTGAAGGTAGAGAACCATTGGCAGTAATCATTGGTCACGAAGAACTTGCGCTTGAGCCAGAAAACTTCCCGCAAACACCAGGTCTTGTTATTAATAAATTACTGAAAAAGACTAACAAATCATTAGCAGATATTGATTTAATTGAAATCAATGAAGCCTTTGCAGCGGTAGCTTTAGTCAGCAAGCAGTTGGCAGATTTAGATGCAGAAAAAGTGAATGTTAATGGCGGTGCAGTTGCTTTAGGTCATCCGATTGGGGCATCTGGTGCACGTATAATATTAACACTTGCACAGGAATTGAAGCGTCGTGGCGGTGGCATTGGCATTGCCGCAATTTGTTCAGGCGGCGGCCAAGGTGATGCAATTATGATTGAAGTACCAAAAACAGGGGGACTGAACTAATGGGAATTCAAAAGGTAATGGTCATTGGTGCAGGGCAAATGGGCTCTGGTATTGCCCAAGTTTGTGCACAAGCAGGCTTTGATGTGAAATTGAACGATATCAAACAAGAATTTTTCGAGCGTGGATTAGGGGTTATTACGAAAAATTTATCACGTGATGTAGAAAAGGGTCGTAAAACTGAAGATGAGAAGGCTGCTGTTCTAAGTCGAATTAGTATGTCGCTAGATTTACAAGATGCTAGTGATGTAGATATTATCATTGAAGCAGCTGTGGAAAATATGGAAATTAAGCAATCCATCTTTAAGCAACTTGATAGCATTGCGCCAGCACATGCTATTTTAGCTACGAATACATCTTCACTGCCTATTACAGAAATTGCAGCAGTAACAAAGCGTCCAGAGCAAGTAATTGGTATGCATTTTATGAACCCTGTACCAGTTATGAAACTTGTTGAAATCATTCGAGGTTTAGCAACAACAGATGAAGTGTACAAAGCTGTCGAAGAGATGACGGTTAAATTATCGAAAACACCAGTAGAAGTGAATGATTTCCCAGGATTTATTTCAAACCGAATCCTACTACCGATGATTAATGAAGCGATTTATGCACTTTACGAAGGTGTGGCAACAAAAGAAGCAATTGATGATGTGATGAAGCTTGGTATGAATCATCCGATGGGGCCATTAACATTGGCAGACTTCATTGGTTTAGATACTTGTCTTTACATCATGGAAATTTTACATGAGGGTCTTGGAGACAGTAAATATCGCCCTTGCCCACTGCTACGTAAATACGTTGCAGCTGGCTGGTTAGGTAAGAAATCAGGAAGAGGTTTTTACGTTTACGAATAATCCTATGGGGATGGGGTTATTTAGATGTTTCGGGACAACTTAGAGGGGTGACATTATAGATGCATTTGCAATTTACAGATGAGCAAATTATGATGCGCGATATGGTTCGTCAATTTGCTCAGGAAAAAATTCAACCATGGGTGGAGCGAATGGAAGCGGGAGAATTTCCACGTGAGCTTCTACAGCAAATGGGTGAACTTGGCTTAATGGGGATTACGACTCCAGAAGACTTAGGTGGCTCTGGTATGGATTTTACATCTTATATTATTGCGATTAATGAACTATCAAAAGTAAGCGCTGTAATGGGTGTTATTTTATCCGTCCATACTTCAGTTGGAACGAATCCAATTATTTACTTTGGGAATGACGAACAAAAGAAACGTTATGTACCAAAGCTTGCAACAGGCGAATATTTAGGCGCATTTTGTTTAACAGAACCAAGTGCAGGCTCAGACGCTGGTTCTTTACAGTCAAAGGCAGTGCGTGATGGCGATGAATATGTGATTAACGGCTCCAAAGTATTTATTACAAATGGTGGAGAAGCTGATGTGTATATTGTATTCGCATCTACTAACCCAGCTGAAAAAACAAAGGGTATCTCAGCATTTATTGTTGAAAAGGGAACACCTGGTTTAATCATCGGAAAAGATGAGCATAAGATGGGCTTACACGGCTCACGTACAGTTCAGCTGACATTCGATAATTGTCGCATTCCAGCCGACAACCTACTTGGGGAAGAGGGAGAAGGCTTTAAAATTGCGATGGCCAATTTAGATGTTGGACGAATCGGCATTGCGGCACAGGCGTTAGGAATTGCTGAGGCGGCACTAGAGGCGTCTACTGCTTATGCTAAAGAACGCATTCAATTTGGTAAGCCGATCGCCGCACAACAAGGTGTTGGCTTTAAGCTTGCGGATATGGCAACGGCTGTTGAATCTGCAAAACTGTTAGTCTATCGTGCAGCCGATTTACGTGCAAAAGGTTTACCATGTGGAGCAGAAGCTTCAATGGCTAAACTTTTCTCATCACGAACAGCGGTACAAACGGCAATAGAGGCTGTTCAAATATTTGGCGGCTACGGCTATACGGAAGATTATCCAGTAGAGCGCTATTTCCGCGATGCAAAGGTGACAGAAATCTATGAAGGTACAAGTGAAATTCAACGACTAGTCATTAGTAAACATTTACTGAAATAAAGCCTGATATTGCGAATGGTACAAAGTGATGGAAACCGTTCAAGAGTGAGGGGAAAACGTTTATTAAGGGTGTGAACTGCTCTGAAATAAGGCAAACCCGCTTAATCCAACCTAACAATAATCAGGTAACACAAAACAGAGTCTAACTAAAAAGGGGAAATGGACAATGAACTTTCAGTTAACAGAAGAGCATGAACAATTACGTGAAATGATTCGTGATTTTGCTATAAATGAAGTGGCGCCAACAGCTGCTGAACGTGACGAAAATGAAGAATTTGACCGTGCGATTTTCGACAAAATGGCGGAGCTTGGGCTTACTGGTATTCCATGGCCTGAGGAATATGGTGGTGCAGGATTTGATTACCTTGCATATGTCATAGCTGTTGAGGAACTTTCACGTGTTTGTGCTTCGACTGGTGTAACTTTATCTGCACATACTTCACTGGCAGGTTGGCCACTTTACAAGTTCGGTACAGAAGAACAAAAACAAAAATACCTTCGTCCAATGGCTGAAGGCAAACATATTGGTGCATACGGTTTAACAGAACCTGGCTCTGGCTCTGATGCGGGTGGCATGAAAACTTATGCAAAACGTGATGGCGATGATTATATTTTAAATGGCTCAAAAATCTTTATTACGAACGGTGGAGTAGCAGATACATATATTGTATTTGCAGTAACAGATCCTGAAGCAAAACATGGCACATCCGCATTTATCGTGGAAGCTGGATTTGAAGGTTTCTCTGTAGGGAAGAAAGAAAAAAAATTAGGAATTCGTTCATCTCCAACAACAGAGATTATTTTTGATAACTGTCGTGTTCCAAAGGAAAATCTATTAGGGGCTGAAGGGGAAGGCTTTAAGATTGCCATGACGACACTAGATGGTGGACGTAATGGTATTGCGGCTCAAGCAGTAGGAATTGCACAAGGAGCACTCGATGCAGCAGTTGACTATGCCAAAGAACGTGTGCAATTTGGTAAACCGATCACTGCAAATCAAGGCATTTCCTTTAAATTAGCCGATATGGCAACTCAAATTGAGGCTTCTCGACTTCTTACATACCAAGCGGCATGGTTAGAATCTAATAACCTACCATATGGTAAGGCATCTGCAATGGCGAAATTAATGGCTGGCGATACAGCAATGAGTGTAACGACAGAGGCGGTTCAAGTTTTTGGTGGCTATGGTTATACAAAAGATTACCCTGTAGAGCGCTTTATGCGTGATGCTAAAATTACACAAATTTACGAAGGTACGCAGGAGATTCAACGTCTTGTTATCTCGCGTATACTAACGAAATAATTGATGACTGATAAAGATAAAAGGCCCCAAGTACAGTCAACCGTAAAAGATGAAAATCTAATCGCCATTCGTCGTGAACAAATGATTCAAGGAGCTATTAAGCTATTTAAAGAAAAAGGCTTTCACCGTGCCACGACGAGAGAAATTGCAAAAGCTGCTGGCTTTAGTATCGGTACTTTGTATGAATACATCCGAACGAAGGAAGATGTTCTATACCTTGTTTGTGACAGTATCTATCACCATGCAATGGAGCGTCTTTCAAGTTATGAGATTAAAGCAGGAACTATTGATGAGTTAAAAGAAATGATTCGGGAATACTTCCTGCAAATCGATAGTATGGTTGATGAGCTAACAATCATGTATCAAGAAACAAAATCATTGTCAAAAGAAGCACAACGCTATGTTTTTAGTAAAGAGTTTGAAATGGTTGCCACATTTGAACGCTTGTTACAGCGATGTGTCCAGTCTGGCGAACTAACTATGACAGAGAAGCAAATCCATTTAGCAGCCAATAACTTAGTTGTTTCAGGACAAAGCTGGGCGTTTCGCAAATGGGCTTTACATCGTCAGCATTCAATAGACGAATTCATTGACATGCAAATCACCTTGTTCATTTCAGGCATAAAGGGGTTTTAATATTTGTAAGGGGTTTGTCGGCAATTGCATATAGCGATATTGCAATGCCGGCTTTTTTTATTCAATAAGGGGAGAAAGTGGGGATTTCATATGACAAAGGTAGAAGTATATCGTCCAAAAAATCACGTACGTTTTGTGACAGCATCGAGTCTTTTTGATGGACATGATGCTTCAGTCAATATTATGCGACGCATTTTACAATCGAGCGGTGTAGAAGTAATCCATTTAGGTCATAATCGTTCTGTTGAAGAAGTCGTGAATGCTGCGATACAAGAAGATGCACAAGGGATTGCGGTTTCTTCTTATCAAGGCGGACATATGGAATACTTTAAATATATGTATGATTTACTGCGTGAAAAAGGAGCACCACATATTAAAATTTATGGCGGTGGTGGAGGAGTTATTTTACCTCGTGAAATTAAAGAGCTTCATACGTATGGCATTGCAGGGATATTCTCACCAGAGGATGGCCGTGTTTTAGGGCTACAGGGAATGATTAATGAACAAATTAAAGGTACAGATTTTCCTACTGCAACAGGTAATTATTTAGAGAAATTAAAGTCTTTAACGACAGAGACGCCTGAAATTTTAGCCAATCTAATAACAGCAGCTGAGTCAAATGACGATGAAGCTACGAAAGAAATGCTAGCAGAGGCAAGAAAGCTTTCAAAAGGTACGCCAGTAATGGGGATTACGGGAACAGGTGGTGCAGGGAAATCATCCTTAACGGATGAACTGATTCGCCGCTTCCTAAAAGAATTCCCAGATAAACGTGTAGCCATTCTATCAGTCGATCCAACAAAGCAAAAAACGGGTGGAGCATTGCTTGGGGATCGTATTCGCATGAACGCTATTTTTAATAACCGTGTTTATATGCGTAGTTTAGCAACACGTGGCTCACGTACAGAATTATCTGCATCAATTGGTGATGTGCTAGATGTAGTACGTGTAGCAGGTTATGACTTAATCATCGTAGAAACAAGTGGAATTGGTCAAGGTGATGCCGAAATTACTAAATACACGGATCTATCTATGTATGTCATGACAAGCGAATTCGGTGCACCTACACAACTTGAGAAAATTGATATGATTGACTTTGCAGATGTTATTGCGATCAATAAATTTGAGCGAAAAGGCTCAGAGGACGCCCTTCGACAAGTACAAAAACAATATCAACGTTCCCGCGAGCTTTGGGATGAATCACTTGATAACATGCCAGTCTACGGTACAATAGCTAGCCAATTTAATGACAAAGGCACAAATGCGTTATTCGCCGCCCTCGTTAAAATAATTAACGAAAAAACAGGTTTTAATTGGGAAACAAGCTATGAGCAATTTGCGAAAACGCAAAAGCAAGATGTTATCATTCCAAACGATCGCCGTTATTATTTACGTGAGATTACGGACACTGTCCGTGGCTATCATAAAAAAACTGAGCAGCAGGTGGCATTTGCTCGTCGACTATTCCAATTAGAAGGTGCTATTGCAGCTGTCCAAGAAAAAGCTCCAGATGATGTGCTTGTGGCATCGCTTACTTCTTTAGCAGAAGGTGTTAGAGATGAATTAACAGCAGAATCCAAGCGTATATTGGATAATTGGCAGGCATTAAAAGAAGCGTATGCTGGCGATGAGTTTGTGACTAAAGTTCGCGATAAAGAAATTCGTACCATCTTAAAAACAACTAGTCTTTCTGGCACGAAAATTCCAAAAGTAGCATTACCGAAGTTTGAAGACTATGGGGAAATCTTGCGTTGGGTTTATAAAGAAAATGTTCCTGGCGAATTCCCATATACGGCGGGTGTATTCCAATTCAAACGTGAGGGTGAAGATCCGAAGCGTCAATTTGCTGGCGAGGGAACACCAGAACGTACAAATAAACGATTCCATTATTTATCAAAAGATGATGATGCAAAACGTTTATCTACAGCTTTTGATTCTGTAACCTTGTATGGGGAAGACCCAGATTACCGTCCAGATATTTACGGTAAGGTTGGAGAATCAGGTGTATCGATCTGTACACTAGAAGATATGAAAAAACTTTACGCAGGCTTTGATTTATGTGCACCGTCTACATCTGTATCAATGACTATTAATGGACCAGCACCTATTATTTTAGCAATGTTTATGAATACAGCAATCGATCAACAAGTTCAATTACGTGAGCAAGAGCTAGGACGAACTTTGACAGTTGAAGAGTTTACCGAGACACGTGAAAAAACATTGCAAGTCGTACGTGGAACAGTACAAGCTGATATTTTAAAAGAAGATCAGGGCCAGAATACATGCATTTTCTCAACAGAGTTTGCTTTGCGTATGATGGGCGATATTCAGCAATACTTTATAGACCATAAAGTACGTAACTATTATTCTGTTTCCATTTCTGGTTATCATATTGCGGAAGCTGGAGCAAACCCAATTTCCCAATTAGCCTTCACCTTAGCTAATGGCTTTACGTATGTAGAGTATTATTTAAGTCGTGGCATGAATATCAATGACTTTGCACCAAATTTATCATTCTTCTTCTCAAATGGACTAGATCCAGAGTATACAGTAATCGGCCGTGTGGCACGACGTATTTGGGCTATTGTAATGCGTGATAAATACGGTGCTAATGAGCGCGCTCAAAAGCTAAAGTATCACATTCAAACGTCTGGGCGTAGTTTACACGCACAAGAGATTGATTTTAATGATATTCGTACAACATTACAGGCTTTAATGGCATTACAAGATAACTGTAATTCATTGCATACAAACGCCTACGATGAGGCCATTACTACACCTACGGAGGAATCTGTAAGACGTGCTATGGCAATTCAAATGATTATTACAAAAGAGCATGGTTTAGCAAAAAATGAAAACCCACTACAAGGCGCGTTTATTGTTGAAGAATTAACAGATCTTGTGGAAGAAGCGGTTCTTGAAGAGTTTGATCGTATTAATGATCGTGGCGGTGTGTTAGGTGCTATGGAAACACAATACCAACGTGGTAAAATTCAAGAAGAATCTATGTACTACGAAATGTTAAAACATTCAGGGGAGTTACCAATCATTGGTGTTAATACTTACTTGAACCCAAATCCACCTTCAGATGCTGATATAGATAATATGGAAATCGCACGTGCATCGACAGAAGAAAAAGAGACACAAATTCGTAATTTACAAGCTTTTTGGAAAGCCCATGAAGAGGAAAGTGAAGCTGCGATTGCACGTCTACAAGAAGTGGCTGTCAATAATGGTAATATTTTTGCTGAGCTGATGGAGTCAGTAAAAGTAGCAAGTTTAGGACAAATTACAAAAGCTTTATATGAAGTTGGCGGACAATATCGTCGTAATATGTAAGCAAGGTTGATCAAAACTTCTTGTTTTCTATTCAAGTATCATGCTTCTCTAATTTCTAGTGTCTAGTCTTAAGATTAGGCACTTCTTTTTATTTTCGTTATAATAGAAATGTAAAAAAAGGGGAGGCGCAGTAGAGGATGAAATCAGCTATTCACTACATAATTATATTAGCTTTAGTATTGGGAGCCTTTTTCCTGTATAATAAGCAAATTGGCGCTATTCCTTTACTACTATTATCTGTCTATTTGTTTTATCTTGGAATAAAAAAAATGCGTAATATAAAAAACAGTAATTGAAGCTAGCAAAGGGGCTAAAACTTTGTATATAATGGGTATTATGCTTATTGTATGGAAAGAACCTTTTGCGTGGCCTTTTTTGCTGCGCTTGGAGAATAAAGCACCATGTAATTTTAAAACGTCCATTGTGATGAGGGAAAGGAAGTGCACGAATTGAATTTTCGTGAAATGACAAAGGAACAATTAACAGAAGAATCGTTAATTAACTTAGCTTATGCAATTTTAAATGAAAAACGTGCCTCAGTGTCTTTTAATGATTTATTAAAATTAATTCAAGAGCTTGTGGGCTATAGTGATGCAGAAATGAAATCCCGTCTGTTACAATTTTATACAGATATCAATATTGATGGTCGCTTCTTATATAATCAAGAAGCAGGCTGGGGCTTACGTGAATGGTTTAAAGTTGAGCAAATCGAAGAAGAAACAGCTCCTTCTGTTAAGACTCAAAAGAAAAAATCTAAAGCTGCCTTTGATGATGAAGATCTTGATGAAGATGTAGACTTAGATGAAGAAGATATCGACTTTGATGAAGACTTTGAAGAGTTCATTGATGAAGAAGAACTTGATGAAGAAGATGATGAAAAAGAAGATATCGACTTTGACGATGAAGAACTAGAAGAAATTGATGAAGAAATCGATGAAGAGTTTATTGATGAAGAGGAAGAAGAATTTGAGGAAGAAGAAGAAGAGATCTAATACAGTACACTTAGAATTTTCTTTCTTTTAAGCTAGAAGCAAAAAATCTTGACTTCTATCACGGTTACGTTTAATCTTTTACTTGGGCTCCTTAAAAGAAGGAGAAAGACCGTGTATATAATACGCTCCCCCTGCAAACCTATGCAGGAGGAGCGTTTTTTTGTTTTTAACTTTAATCATTTTAGTTCTCCCATACTTTTAATACCGATATGAATATAAATGTTTTTAATTATTCATGATGTATAGTAAACGGTGACTGAAAAGTTATTAGAGTTTTATGGTTTAAAGGAAAGTGGAAAAGAGATAGAACCGATTACAGCTTCGAATCGACTACATTTTGTAGACATTCTCGGCTTTTCTTTTTTTAGGGTATTAGAATGTAAATGGTTCTGATCCCCCCTAAACGCACTAATATTTTAGAACATCATAAGGAGGAATTTATTCATGACGAAGTATATTTTTGTAACAGGTGGGGTTGTATCATCACTTGGAAAAGGGATTGTTGCAGCATCTTTAGGCCGTTTATTAAAAAATCGTGGGTTAGAAGTGACGATTCAAAAATTTGACCCATATATCAATATTGACCCAGGTACGATGAGTCCTTATCAACATGGTGAGGTTTTTGTAACAGATGATGGTGCTGAGGCTGATTTAGACTTAGGACACTATGAACGTTTTATTGATATTAACCTAGGGAAACATTCTACAGTAACTTCAGGTCGTGTTTACCAATCTGTATTACAGAAAGAACGTCGTGGAGATTATAATGGTGGAACAGTCCAAGTAATTCCTCATATTACAAACGAAATCAAAGATCGTATCCAACGTGCTGGTCGTGAAACAAATGCAGATGTTGTGATCACAGAGGTTGGTGGAACAGTAGGTGATATTGAATCATTGCCATTCCTAGAAGCCATTCGCCAAATGAAAACAAATTTAGGGCATAACAATGTAATGTATATTCACTGTACACTTATTCCTTATATTAAAGCAGCTGGTGAACTTAAAACAAAACCTACACAGCATTCTGTTAAAGAATTACGCTCTTTAGGTATTCAGCCAAATATTATCGTAGTTCGTACTGAACAAGAAGTACCACAAGAGATGAAAGAGAAATTAGCATTATTCTGTGATGTTCAACCACATGAAATTATTGAATCTCGTGATGCTGAGCATTTATATGAAGTACCATTAAACCTACATGCGCAAGATATAGATGATATCGTTTTGAATCATTTTGGTATGGAAGCTCCAGAAGCAGATATGGAAGAATGGCGTGACCTTGTAGAAAAAGTGAAGAACTTACCAAATAAAAGAAAGGTAGCATTAGTAGGGAAATACGTAGAACTACAAGATGCTTACATTTCTGTAGTTGAGGCATTAAAGCATGCTGGATATGCATTTAATTCTGATATTGAAATTGACTGGATTAATGCAGAACACGTTGATGCTAACAATGTGGCCTCTCTATTAAAAGGTGCTGACGCTATTTTAGTACCAGGCGGCTTTGGTGATCGTGGTGTTGAAGGTAAAATCTTAGCCACACAATATGCACGTGAAAATAATGTTCCTTTCCTAGGCATTTGTTTAGGTATGCAATTAGCAACAGTAGAATTTGCACGTAATGTACTTGGCCTAAAAGGTGCTCATTCTACAGAGCTTGATGCAAATACGGAGTATCCAATTATCGACTTCCTACCAGATCAAAATGATACTGTAGATATCGGTGGTACTTTACGTTTAGGTTTATACCCATGTAAATTAAAGGATGGTTCAAAAGCTAGCCAAGCCTATGGTAAAGAGCTTGTTTATGAGCGTCATCGTCACCGCTATGAATTTAACAATGAATATCGTGAGGCAATGGAAGCAGCTGGCCTTGTCTTCTCAGGTACAAGTCCTGATGGCAAATTGGTTGAAATTATTGAGCTACCAGAAAACAACTTCTTTGTAGCATGTCAATTCCACCCAGAGCTAGTGTCACGTCCAAATCGTCCACAACCATTGTTCCGCGATTTTATCGGCTCAACATTTAAATAATCAAAAAGAGTTGTCTCGTGATATACGAGACAACTCTTTTTAATTTGATGACTACAATTCTTCTTTATCCAACCCAAGCATTTCATCATAAGCAATTTTGACAGCTTCATATACAAAGAGTCCTGCAAGCGCATGTGGAACAACAATACGTTGACCTAGATCATTTGGTATTAAACCGCCTTTAATGCGTGTAGAAACATACGTATAGGCTAAATCAGCAAGAGGGTTATCTACACTAGCTGCTTCACTAGCTATAGCAGCAAAGGGAATAAATTGCGTATTTAATTTTTGTGCTAAGACGAGTGCTTCTTCATCATATGCACTACGAGTAAAAATGCAAACCCGATCAGCTTCTGTTAAGCTTGTGTCTGTAGTCCAAGGTGCTAACTTGCTAAAGGGTTCGACTGCTTGAAGTGCATTTAATGCCACAACCTGCATTTCTCCAAAGCAAGCAAAATAGACATTTCCTTCGCCGATTGCGGCTTGTGCTAATAACCTTGCTGTTTCCTCGATAGCATCTTCTTCATTTTGTATAATTCTTTGTAATAATCCACTTAATTGTGTTGTTAGAATTTTTGACATGTTCCCACCTCTATTCATATTATAGGGGGTAAAAGGTAGAAAGCAAAAGCAGATAATTTATAATACTAGAAGGTATTAAGCTGAAAAAGGAGAATTATACATAATAAAGAAAGTTTTTGTGTAAGAATAAAACTAAAAAGGGCGGAATGCGATGTGAAACGATTACTAATTGTCGATGATCAGCAGGGAATTCGTTTACTTTTAAATGAAGTGCTGAAAAAGGAAGGATATATTACATATTTAGCAGCGAATGGTTCAGAGGCATTAAAGTATGCAGACGAACAAGAGATGGATTGTGTTTTACTGGACATGAAAATTCCAGGAATGGATGGTATTGAAATTTTGAGACGTTTAAAAAAGAAGTTTCCGAAGCTGCCTGTTTTTATGATGACAGCATACGGAGAATTGGATGTTGTGCAAGAAGCGTTAGAATTAGGAGCCATTCGTTACTTTACAAAACCGTTTGATATTTTCGAAGTGCGTGATGAAGTAAATAAAGCTTTACAAGTTTAAAAAGCAGGCAGTGGACACACGGCCTGTTTTTTTATGTTGATTAATAGCCCCTGCTTTTCAGGTGTGAGGACTTCGTTACGTAACACTTCACTTCGTCACCCCCTGCCGCTACGTTACACTCCGCTTTCGGGTAGAAAATAATAGCCCCTGCTTTTCAGGTGCGAGGACTTCGTTACGTAACACTTCACTTCGTCACCCCTGCCGCTACGATACACTCCGCTTTCGGGTAGAAAATAATAGCCCCTGCTTTTCAGGTGAGAGGACTTCGTTACGTAACACTTCACTTCGTCACCCCTGCCACTACGTTACACTTCGCTTTCGGGTAGAAAATAATAGCCCCTGCTTTTCAGGTGAGAGGACTTCGTTGCGTTACACTTCACTTCGTCACCCCTGCCGCTACGTTACACTTCGCTTTCGGGTAGAAAATAATAGCCCCTGCTTTTCAGGTGAGAGGACTTCGTTACGTAACACTTCACTTCGTCACCCCTGCCGCTACGTTACACTCCGCTTTCGGGTAGAAAATAATAGCCCCTGCTTTTCAGGGGCTATTATTTTTGCTATGATTGAGGAGCATGTTTATGTAGAAAGAATAGTCCTATGAGGAGGATTTTTAGTATGGCATTAGTATCTATGAAAGAGATGTTAATTAAAGCAAAAGCAGAAGGTTATGCTGTTGGTCAATTCAACATTAATAACCTTGAATGGACTCAGGCAATTTTACAAGCAGCTGAAGAAGAAAAATCTCCAGTGATTCTTGGTGTTTCTGAAGGCGCAGGTAAATATATGGGCGGATTTATTTCTGTTGTTCATATGGTAAAAGGTTTAATGGAATCTTACGGTACTACAGTTCCTGTAGCAATTCACCTTGACCATGGTTCTAGCTTTGCAAAATGTAAAGAAGCAATTGATGCAGGCTTTACTTCCGTGATGATTGATGCATCACATCACCCATTTGAGGAAAATGTGAAAATTACTTCAGAAGTAGTAGAATACGCACATGCTAAAGGTGTTTCTGTGGAAGCAGAATTAGGAACTGTTGGTGGAGATGAAGATGGCGTAATCGGTGGTATTATTTACGCTGATCCAGAAGAATGTCGCAAAATGGTTGAACTAACTGACATTGACTGCTTAGCGCCAGCACTTGGCTCTGTACATGGTCCTTACAAAGGAGAGCCAAACTTAGGCTTTAAAGAAATGGAGGAAATCTCTAAATTGGCAGACCTTCCACTTGTTTTACATGGTGGTACAGGTATCCCAACAAAAGATATCCAACGTTCTATTTCGTTAGGTACGGCTAAAATTAACGTCAATACTGAAAATCAAATTGAAGCAACAAAAGTAATTCGTGAAATTCTGGACAACGACAAAGTTGTTTACGACCCACGTAAATTCCTTGGTCCAGCACGTGAAGCCATCAAAGCTACGGTTATTGGTAAAATTCGTGAATTTGGAAGTGCACAAAAAGCATAATTTTTGCATTTAATATGTTACAAAAGCATAGATAAATACACATAATAAGAGAAGTGTTGATGCTTTCAATCGACCTTCTCTTGTTTTTGAAATAAAGAAATTTTGGAAAATATTTAATAATATAAGAAAAATGATCAGGAGGAAATAATATGAAATTTTTCATTGATACAGCAAACTTTGAAGAGATTAAAGAGGCACATGCATGGGGTATTTTATCAGGAGTGACGACAAACCCATCGTTAGTGGCTAAAGAAGAGAATGTTTCTTTCCATGATCGTCTTCGCGAAATCGCTGAGCTTGTTGATGGCTCTGTAAGTGGGGAAGTTATTGCACTTGATGCAGAAGGTATGATTAAAGAAGGTTTGGAATTAGCTGCGATTGCGCCAAACATCACAGTAAAGCTTCCTATGACACCAGCTGGATTAGAGGCATGTCGATTCTTTGCAAACAAAGGAATTAAAACAAACGTGACATTAATTTTTAGTACTAACCAAGCATTAATGGCTGCGCGTGCAGGTGCTACATACGTATCACCATTTATCGGCCGTTTAGATGACATTGGTCAAAATGGTGTTGAGTTAATTGAAACAATTGCAGATATTTTTACAATCCATAATATCGATACACAAATTATCGCTGCCTCTGTCCGTCACCCGCAACATGTTACAGCAGCGGCTTTAGCAGGTGCACATATTTCAACTACTCCGTTTAAAGTATTAAAGCAACTTTTCCACCATCCATTAACTGAAAAAGGAATTGAAGGATTTTTAGCGGATTGGAATAAGAGAAAAGGCGAATAATAAGATTATAAAGTGTGCAAATTGCAAAAATACTACTTTCCAATCATGAGGGAGAACGCAAAATGGATGTTTATAAAATTACTGGCGAAAATCGTCTACAAGGTACAATTAAAGTTAGTGGCGCAAAAAATAGTGCAGTCGCCTTAATTCCTGCATCAATTTTGGCGAACTCTCCAGTGACTATTGGAGGGATACCCGAAATTTCAGATGCTTGGACGTTAAAGGCTCTATTAGAGGAAATTGGTGGAGAAGTTTCATTTGAGAATGGGAAAATGACAATCGACCCAACAGAGATGATTGCATTGCCCTTACCAAACGGCAACGTTAAAAAGTTACGTGCTTCTTATTATTTAATGGGGGCTATGCTTGGACGTTTCAAAAAAGCAGTTATTGGTTTACCTGGAGGCTGTTTTTTAGGACCTCGACCTATTGATCAACATATAAAGGGCTTTGAGGCTTTAGGAGCTAAAATTACTAATGAACACGGAGCCATTTATTTACGTGCAGATGAATTGATAGGGGCAAAAATTTATTTAGATGTGGCAAGTGTTGGGGCTACGATTAATATCATGCTTGCTGCTGTCCTTGCTAAGGGACGTACTGTCATTGAAAATGCTGCAAAAGAACCTGAGATAATTGATGTGGCGACACTTCTAACAAATATGGGTGCCAATATTAAAGGTGCAGGTACAAGTGTCATTCGTATCGAAGGCGTAGAAGAGCTACATGGTACTGAACATACGATTATACCTGATCGCATTGAGGCCTCTACATTTTTGATTATGGCTGCAGCAGTTGGTGATGGTATAACAATCGATAACGTTATTCCACTTCACTTAGAAGCAATTATCGCCAAGCTTCGTGAAATGGGTGTGAAAATTGAGATTGGTGAAGAAAGTATTTATGTACCAAAAACAGACCTCTCAACATTACAGGCAGTGGATGTCAAAACATTGGTATACCCTGGATTCCCAACGGATATTCAACAACCGCTTGCCGTGTTAATGTCACAAGCATTCGGTTCCTCAAAAGTAACAGATACTATTTACACAGCTCGTTTCAAGCATATTGATGAGCTTCGTCGTATGAATGCAGATGCTCGTGTAGAAGGAAACACAGCAATTATTAAAGGGCCGAGTAGATTACATGGCTCAACTGTCACAGCTACAGATCTTCGTGCTGGAGCAGCTTTAGTGTTAGCTGGACTCTTAGCAGAAGGAGAAACTGAGATTCAGGATATCTATCATATCGAACGTGGCTATAGCTCACTTATTGAGAAATTACGTGATTTAGGCGCTGATATTCGACGTGAAACAATTGTGGCACGTGTAGCTGAGACAAAGGAATAATGAGAGCTAAAAGTTTTCAACCAATTATGTTACAATAGAGGTAATTTGAATGTTTTGGCACGAAAAGGTGCCCATAACGGGAGGCAAAGCAACAATGGAACGTAGTTTATCGATGGAAGTAGTACGAGTAACAGAAGCAGCAGCAATCGCATCCGGGAAATGGATGGGGCGCGGTTTGAAAATTGAGGCAGACGATGCAGCAACAACAGCGATGCGCAAAATGTTCGATACAATTCCAATGCATGCTACAGTAGTAATTGGTGAAGGCGAAATGGATGAAGCACCAATGCTTTATATTGGTGAAGAACTTGGTTTACGAAATGGTGGTCCTAAAGTAGATATTGCAGTAGATCCTTTAGAAGGTACAAACATTGTAGCAAAAGGTACAAATGGTGCTATGACAGTTCTTGCTATTGCAGATAAAGGGAATCTGTTAAATGCACCAGATATGTACATGGAGAAAATTGCTGTAGGACCAGAAGCGGCGGGCAAAGTGGATATCAATGCTTCCGTCACTTATAACTTATTACAAGTAGCAAAAGCTAAAAATAAAGATATTTCTGATGTTGTAGCTACTCTTTTAGATCGACCACGTCACCAAGCGATTGTTGATGAAATTCGTGAGGCTGGTGCACGTATTAAATTTATCCAAGATGGCGATGTTGGTGCAGCAATCAATACGGCTTTTGATGAAACAGGCATTGATATTATGTTTGGAACAGGTGGTGCACCTGAGGGTGTTATAGCAGCAGTAGCTTTAAAATGCCTTGGTGGTGACTTCCAAGCAAAACTAGTACCAGAAGATGAAGAGCAATTAGAACGCTGCACAAAAATGGGTGTGGATGTTGAAAAAGTTCTTTATTTAGATGACCTAGTAAAAGGTGACGATGCTATTTTTGCAGCGACAGCAGTAACAGATTGCGAGCTTTTAAAGGGTGTTCAATATAAAGGTGCTTATGCCTTAACTCATTCAGTAGTTATGCGTGCTAAATCTGGTACGGTTCGCTTTGTTGAAGGCCGTCACGCTCTTGAGAAAAAACCTAGATATTAATGTTATTTTCTTCTAAAATATACCTAGTACATCTATTGTGCTAGGTACCTTCTTCTTTAAATAACCATCCCATATTTTTAAGGCAATGTTTAGTTATATGGTGGAAGTATTTCAATAGATATTATTAAAGGCAACCATATAAGCGTTAGCAGAGCCAATCGTAAACTTCAATGATAACCCCATTAAATTGAATTATATTTTGAAAAAGACTGGAGTTGTGCATATGTCTGCATTGACAATCGCTCAATTAGAAAACATGACGTTAAAAGAGCTTTACGCCCTTGCACGCCAATATAAAATTTCTTATTATAGCAAGCTAACGAAAAAAGAATTGATATTTGCTATTTTGAAAACGCGTTCAGAGCAAGAGGGCTATTTCTTTATGGAAGGCGTACTAGAAATTGTTTCGCAAGAGGGCTTCGGCTTCCTTCGACCAATCAACTACTCACCAAGTAAAGAAGATATTTATATTTCTGCATCCCAAATCCGTCGCTTTGATTTGCGTAATGGGGACAAGGTGTCAGGAAAGGTGCGTCCACCGAAGGAAAATGAGCGCTATTATGGCCTATTACAAGTAGATGCTGTCAATGGCGAAGATCCTGAAGTAGCGAAAGAACGAGTTCATTTCCCAGCACTAACACCTTTATATCCAAATCGACAAATTAAACTAGAAACAACACAACGCAATTTATCCACACGTATAATGGATTTAGTGGCACCAGTAGGCTTTGGACAACGTGGATTAATTGTAGCTCCGCCAAAGGCAGGGAAAACGTCTTTATTAAAAGAGATTGCGAACGCTATTACAACCAATCATCCGCAAGCGGAGTTAATTGTCCTATTGATTGATGAACGACCTGAGGAAGTGACAGATATTGAACGTTCTGTCAATGCAGATGTTGTCAGCTCAACATTTGATGAAGTACCTGAGAACCACGTCAAAGTGGCTGAAATAGTATTAGAACGCGCACGACGTTTAGTGGAACATAAACGTGATGTAATTATTTTAATGGACTCTATTACACGTTTAGCTCGTGCTTATAACTTAGTAATTCCACCAAGTGGACGTACACTATCTGGTGGTATTGATCCTGCTGCATTCCATAGACCGAAACGTTTCTTTGGTTCGGCTCGTAATATTGAAGAAGGCGGTAGTTTAACAATTTTAGCGACGGCTTTAGTAGATACAGGTTCTCGTATGGATGAAGTTATCTATGAAGAATTTAAGGGAACAGGGAACTTAGAGCTTCATCTTGATCGTCAGTTAGCGGAACGCCGTATATTCCCTGCGCTTGACATTCGTCGTTCGGGTACACGTAAAGAAGAGCTTCTTCTGGAACCAGAACAACTTGAAAAGCTATGGGCAATTCGTAAAACGTTTTCTGATGCACCTGATTTTGCAGAGCGCTTCCTGAAAAAAATACGTACAACAAAATCAAATGAAGAATTTTTTGAAAAGCTAAACGAAGATATGAAAAAAGCGACAAAGGGTAAGGGACTTTTATAAAGGGCATCACCATTGACAATCAAATTGTCAGTGGTGATTTTTTTTTGTATATGTTTATTTTATAAATGTATATTGAAATTGATAATCATTATCAATATAATGGTAAGTAAATATGTGTTCTGAAGGAGACGAAGATGAATTATGATGCCTATATGCTTCTTTGGCAAAATGCATTTATCCAGTTGAAGCAAATCGATTACATAAATAAATCAGACATTCATGTGTCAAAGGTTTTAACATATAGCTCGTTTCTTATTGTCACAGCAGGCGGTGCACAGATTGTCATTGATGATCAATCTTATCATGTGCAGCGCTTCAGTATTTTTCATCTAGGTAAATCTCAATCTCTTCACATTAGGGCACAGCAGAGTATTAGCTATTTTCTCATTAGCTATAAAGGAGATGTCATGTACAAAGATGCCTTTATGCAGCATTTGCACATGCACTATCAACCATTCCAAACACATTTCTCTTGTGTACCCGCAAATCCGATAGTCATTCACAGCATCCTTCAGGATATGTATAGCAAATGGCAATCTGGCTCTATACAGGAGCATTTATCTGTAAGGGCATCCTTCTATGAGCTTATCTATCATGTCTTTCGAGAATTAGCAGAAGGACAAGGGAAACCACATGAAATTGATAAGGCAGAAGCTGCACGATTATTTATAAAGCAACATATTCATCAACCATTATCTATCCAGACATTAGCAGATATGCTTCAGATTAGTACACGACATTTATTACGCATCTTTAAAGCTCGCTATGAAATAGGTCCACAAATATATTTACAACAATTAAGAATAGAGCAGGCTAAGCAGTATTTATTAACCAATCAATATGGCATAAAAGAAATTGCCATATCTCTTGGATTTGAAGATGAATATTATTTTAGCCGTGCTTTTAAAAAAGCAACAAAACTGGCTCCAAGTAGCTTTAGGCTGAAATATGCATCTAATATGTCCGAAATTGCCATTACAAATGAGAATCATTTTCAATACAATAATAATCAGCTCGCGCAAGCAAAACGATTTGAGAATGGAGAAAATGAAATCATGATGAAGAAGATGATTCACCATATAAAGCTACCTTTTTTATTAAGCCTGTTCGTTTTACTGACAGCTTGTAATGAAGAGACAAGCCAATCTAAGGTTGATGAACCAACTTCGCCCGAGAAGGCAGAGACTAGAACCATAACAGATGATAGTGGACGCGAAGTAGAGATTCCAATGCAGGCAGAGAGAGTCGTAACTGATTGGTATCTGGGGCAAATTTTAGCGTTAGATGTTGTACCAGTTGGAGGCG
Organism: Lysinibacillus sp. YS11; assembly: GCF_002896375.1. NCBI lineage: Bacteria > Bacillati > Bacillota > Bacilli > Caryophanales > Bacillaceae > Lysinibacillus > Lysinibacillus sp. YS11. Next base: position 596,548 of record NZ_CP026007.1, read on the forward strand.
TAACGGCTAACCTTGATTATGCTGCTTTCTTAAAGCAACACTATAAGGATGGTGAAATTACGAATATTGGTACAGATGGTAAGGTGTCATTAGAAAAAGTTTTAGAGTTAAAGCCAGACTTGATTATTACTTGGAATATTGAAGATGTAGCAAAGTATGAAAAAATTGCCCCAACAATTGTTTTCGCTGAAGATGCCCATCAATCAGCGACTGAAGAGATTAAGGCAATGGGGAATTACTTAGGAAGACAAGCAGAGGCTGAGGCCTTTACAAAAGAATTTGAAGATCGGATCGCAAAAGCTAAAGAAAAAATCATGGATGTGATTCCAAAAGGATCTACATTTACTATTTATGAAATGTTTGAAAAAAATGCAACGATTATAGGGAAATCTAGTGTATCGGGCGGTAGAGCACTCTATCAAATTTTAGGGATGCAGCCTCAAGAAAAGGTGCAGGAGCTGTTTGACACAAAGGAAGGAAATAATGGACGCTATGAGATTTCCTATGAGGTAGTAGGTAACTATGTAGGTGACTATAACTTCATGATTAATTTCTTTAACAAAGATGGCCAGTTGCCAGCAACATGGACAAACTTAGATGTCGTTAAAAGTAATCAAGTATTAGAGCTTCCATCTGAATATTATTTTGCTTCTGATCCGCTTTCTGGCTTACACCAAGCTGAAGAACTAGCTGACAAAATAGTTGAATTTACAAAGGCTCATCAACAATAACTGAGATAACAGGAGAGCTATTGTAGATAGCTCATTTATAGATACGTAAAACGAGATCACGATAGGAGGCTACACCATGTTATTACGGCGATTTTTTTCATATTATAAGCCCTATAAAGGCTTATTTATTTTAGATTTTAGCTGTGCCATATTAGTGGCACTAATAGAGCTTGCGTTTCCGATTGTTTTAAATAAAGTAATTGATGATATTCTACCAGATGGGGAATTGAAATGGATTATTATGGCGAGTTTATTGCTGTTTGGATTATATATTTTTAACTCCATTCTTCATTTTATCGTTTCATATTGGGGACATATGCTGGGCATTAATATTGAGACGGATATGAGAAAAGAATCCTTCAGCCATGTACAAAAGCTATCCTTTAGATATTTTGATAACAACAAAACAGGGCATCTTGTTTCTCGTTTAACAAATGATTTGATGGATATTGGTGAACTTGCTCACCATGGTCCAGAGGATATCTTTATTGCAGCGATGACGATTATTGGAACATTTGGTGTCATGTACTATATTGATCCAACCTTTACGATTCTTATTTTCTTACTTGTTCCGATTATCTTAATCTTAACCATTATTTTCGGGAAATTAATGTCCAAGGCATTCCGTCAAATGTTTGGAGATATTGCAGATTTTAATGCACGTGTTGAAAACAATGTAAGTGGTATTCGTGTTGTACAAGCTTTTACAAATGAAGATCATGAGATTAAACGCTTTAAAGTAAATAATGAAAGATTCCGTATGACAAAGCTGTTTTCCTATAAAGTAATGGCTTGGAATGAAGCTATTTCAGGCATACTCACGAAGGTATTATCACTCTTTACTTTATTTGTTGGGGCTTATTTTGTATTAAATGGGCATTTAACAAATGGCGATTTTATCGCATTTATTTTACTTTCAGGTATTCTCTTAGGCCCAATTAACAAAATCAATATGTTTATAGAAAGCTATCCGAAGGGCATGGCAGGATTTAGGCGCTATATTGAATTCCTCGAAACGGAGCCCGAAATTGCGGACCGTCCAGAAGCGAAAACAATCGATGAAATTGATGGTGAAATTACTTTTTCTAATGTATCGTTTGGCTACGCTGCCAATAATCATGCCTTACATCAAATTAATTTAAAGGTACGTCCTGGTGAAACGGTTGCCTTAGTAGGCCCTTCAGGTGCAGGGAAATCTACCATCTGTAGCCTATTGCCACGTTTTTATGAGGTGAATGAGGGTTCCATTAAGATTGATGGTGTTGATATACGAGATTTTAAACTACAATCTTTACGTTCGCATATCGGGATTGTCCAGCAAGATGTCTTTTTATTCGATGGTACCATTCGTGAAAACATAGCCTATGGTGATTTAAATGCCAGTGAAGAAGATATTTGGTATGCCGCACAACGAGCACAACTGACAGATGTAATTAATGCTTTACCAGAAGGCATGGATACTCTCATAGGTGAACGGGGTGTCAAATTATCAGGTGGACAAAAACAAAGATTATCAATTGCGCGTATTTTCTTGAAAAATCCAAAAATCTTAATACTAGATGAAGCAACATCTGCATTGGATACAGAAACAGAACAAGCTATCCAGCAAGCCTTAAACGAGCTTTCTATCGGTCGTACTACATTAGTGATTGCCCACCGTTTAGCAACGATTAAGGATGCAGACAGAATTGTTGTGGTATCGAAAAAGGGCATTATTGAAGAAGGCACACATGAGCAATTAATGGAACGCCAAAATGCTTACTATGGCTTGTATACAGCCCAATTTGGTTTACAAATTTAAAAGTAATAGCATTCTCAAAAGTGAAAGGAAGTTAAAGATGTCAGTACTTGAAATAGATCATGTTGCGATTGGTTACTCTTCAGCGCTCATCGTCAATGATTTAAGTGTGGAGATTCCGAAAGGGGAGATCTCCACGATTATTGGTCCAAATGGTTGTGGCAAGTCTACTTTATTAAAGGCTGTAGCACGTGTATTACGCACACAAAATGGAGCTGTCTATTTAGATGGCAAAGCTATACATCAATTAAAAACAAAGGAAGTGGCCAAAAGAATGGCTATTTTACCTCAAACAGCAACAGCACCAGGAGGATTAACGGTTTTTGAACTGGTATCCTATGGTCGTTTTCCTCATCAAGTAGGGTTTGGTACATTGCAAAAGGAAGACTATGAATATATCCATTGGGCTATTGATGTTACGGGGCTAAGAGAATTTAGTGATCGACCAATCGAAGCATTATCAGGTGGTCAGCGTCAGAGAGTATGGATTGCTATGGCATTGGCGCAAGGCACGGATATTTTAGTACTGGATGAACCAACAACTTATTTAGATTTAGCACATCAGCTCGATATTTTATTGTTGCTACAAAAATTAAATAAGGAAGAAGGACGAACAATTATCATGGTTTTACATGATTTAAACCATGCATCACGGTTCTCTCATTTTATGATGGCCATGAGAGACGGCAATTTAATGGTGAATGGCAGTCCAAAAGAAGTGATGACAAAAGAAAATTTACAAAGGGTATTTAATATCGATGCAGAAATGGCTGTATGTCCCTATAGTGAAAATCCAATCTGCCTATCTTATCAGTTGTACGATATGAAAAATAAAAGCTAGTTGGAAGTTATGAGGAGGAAATAAAATGACTACGTCGACAGGAGTAGGAGAGCTCCACGATTTAGAAGATCTACAGAAGCGATCTCATCCGATCCGTGGAGTAGTGGCTTTAATCGTAGGAGTAATTGGATTAATAGTTGCCATTGGCTTATCAATTTCTTTTGGTGCAGCAGATATTTCATTGGGTACTGTTTGGACAGCAGTTACCCATTTTTCACCAGAATTAACAACACATCAAATTATCCATGATATTCGCTTACCACGGGTACTTGGAGCAGCATTAGTCGGTGCAAGCTTTGCGGTAGCGGGTGCGATTATGCAGGGGATGACACGTAACCCTTTAGCAGACTCAGGGTTATTAGGCTTGAACTCAGGAGCTGCCTTTATGTTAGCCGTATGTTTTGCCTTCTTCCCTGGGTTGCCTTATATGTATTTAATTTTATGGTCCTTTGTAGGTGCAGGTCTTGGTGTGGCCATCGTTTATGGTATTGGCTCGCTTTCTAAAGGTGGCTTAACACCTATGCGACTAGTTTTAGCAGGAGCTGCTGTTAGTGCGTTACTTGGGGCGCTCGGAGAAGGAATTGCTCTTTATTTTCGTATCGGACAAGACCTCGCATTTTGGTATGCGGGTGGGGTTTCAGGCACAAAATGGAGCCATCTACAAATCTTATCTCCATGGATACTTGTTGCGATGATAGGAGCTCTTATCCTATCACGCTCCATCACCGTACTGAGCTTAGGTGAAGAAATTGCAGTCGGGCTAGGGCAACGTACTGCTGTGGTAAAAGTATGGGGAATGATCATTGTTTTAGTTTTAGCGGGTGCAGCAGTTTCTGTTGTCGGTGCAGTTGGTTTTGTAGGGTTAATTATCCCTCATTTAACCAGATACATAGTTGGTCATGATTATCGCTGGATCATCGCTTGTTCCTTGGTATATGGAGCATTGCTTGTTGTGTTAGCTGATTTAGTAGCACGTGTTATTAATCCACCTTATGAAACACCCATTGGTGCGCTCATAGCCTTTATTGGAGTACCATTCTTCCTTTATTTAGCTCGAAAAGGAGGGAAAGAACTATGAGTAACAGCTATTTAACACCAAGTCAGCTAAAGGCGAAAAGGAAACATTTTTCCATCCTTGCTACGCTCATTGTGTTAATCGTTATTACCTTTGTCATAAGTATGAATACAGGTGTCATTAAACTGACACCAATGGAGGTTCTTCGGACTCTTTTTGGTCAAGGTGATGCACAACAGCAGCTTATCTTATATGAATTCAGACTTCCAAGAATTGTGATTGCTGTATTAGTAGGTATGGGGTTAGCTATATCAGGCGCTATTTTACAGGGCATTTCTAAAAATGCCTTAGCAGACCCAGGAATCTTAGGGATTAATGCGGGAGCAGGACTAGCGGTTATGCTCTATGTGTCATTTTTTCCAACTACGAAAGCAGCACCTGTTTATTTACTGCCTATACTGGCTTTTGTAGGAGCAGGTTTGACAGCTGTACTGATTTATTCACTTTCTTATCGACGCCATGAGGGGATTACACCAATGCGTTTAATCTTAACTGGGGTAGCTGTGGCAGCAGGGATTAGCTCGGCTATGATTGTGCTAACACTACGTCTATCGCCAGAGAATTATCAATTTGTAGCAACATGGCTAGCAGGTAGTATTTGGGGCTCAAATTGGAGATTTGTTCTGTCGTTATTACCATGGTTAGTTATCTTATTGCCATTCGTCTATTCAAAATCACGTGTATTAAACATATTGAATTTAGGCGAATTAACAGCAGTAGGACTAGGTGCCTCGATAGAAAAAGAGCGACGCTGGTTGTTGGCTGCTGCTGTTGGTTTGGCTGGAGCTAGTGTTTCAGTAAGTGGTGGAATTGGTTTCGTTGGCCTTGTTGCGCCACACTTAGCTCGACAGCTTGTTGGGGCTAAACACCAGTTTTTATTGCCAACCGCAGCATTATTAGGAGGTTTCTTAGTGTTAATGGCTGATACAATCGGTCGTTCCATTTTAGAACCTTCAGAAATTCCAGCAGGGATTGTGGTAGCAGTTTTAGGAGCACCTTATTTCTTGTATTTACTAGCACGATTAAAAGAGTAAATGGCACTTTTTCCTTTGTGTGTGAATAGTATTACCATGAGGGGAAAGAATAGACGGTTATTAGATTAATTCTTGTCAAATAATTTACGTTTGAATAGATTAGAAGGGGATGGAGAAGAGGAAATGTCAGAGGAACTATATGATGTAACGATTGTTGGCGGTGGTCCAGCAGGGCTTTATACTGCCTTTTATAGTGGAATGCGAGATTTAAAAACGAAAATTATCGAGTATAGCTCACAACTAGGTGGTCGTATGTTAATATATCCTGAAAAAATGATTTGGGATGTAGGTGGAGTAACACCTATTTTAGGTGGTCAGCTTATTAAACAACTTGTGGAGCAAGCTGAAACCTTTGATCCAACGATTGTCTTAAATCAAAAAGTGGAAAAGTTAGATAAGCAACAGGATGGAACATTTATTTTAACATCCTCTACAGGAGAAAAGCATTATTCCAAAACGGTTATTTTAGCAGTAGGCTATGGCGTCCTTTCTATGCAAAAGCTTGAAATTGAAGGAGCGGATCGCTACGAAGTAACGAATTTACATTATACAGTTCAGGAATTAGAAATCTTCCGAGACAAGCATGTGTTAATTTCAGGTGGTGGTAATTCTGCGGTTGATTGGGCTAATGAGCTAGAGTCAATTGCCGCAAGCGTCACGATTGTTCATCGGCGAGATGATTTTGGTGGACATGAAAAAAATGTCTTACGTATGAAAGAATCCTTAGTTCATGTAAAAACGCCCTATGAAGTGGTTCAATTGCATGGGGACGGTGATTTAATTCAATATGTATCTATTGTTAATAAAGATACCGATGAATTGGAACGAGTAAAGGTAGATGCTGTCATTGTAAATCATGGTTTAAAATGCGATTACGGTGCGCTTGAAGAATGGGGATTAAATATTCAGGATGGCGTAGCAATTGTTAATGAGAATCGGGAAACGAACGTAGCGGGTATCTATGGAGCTGGTGATTTTATTGATCATCCTAGTAAAGTTAGATTAATAGCTGGTGCATTTACTGATGGAATACTAGCATTAAATAGTGCAAAACTATACTTGGAGCCAGATGCACCGAAAGTAGCCTATGTATCTTCACATAATATTCGCTTTAAAGAACGAAATGAGAAAATTGGGTTAGTAGACAATGATTATCGTGAAGTTCGCGGTTAGGTATTAGGGATGGTTTGCTTTTAATATTTTTTACTTGAAAATGATAAAATGTCTATGCTATACTTCAAAAGTATGCAACGTGTACATATGTAGCTGACGTTCCACTTCGACACAACTTTTGTAGTCGACATATTCGGGCTATGTAAGGTACAGTTCGATAATACTCTGTTCCAGATGGTTCAGGGCGAGAGGAGAAAACGAATATGAAACAAGGAATTCATCCAGACTACAAAGAAGCAACAGTAACTTGCTCTTGTGGGAACACTTTCAAAACTGGTTCAGTAAAAGAAAACATCGTTGTCGAGTTCTGCAACGAATGTCACCCATTCTACACTGGCCGTCAAAAATTCGCGTCTGCTGATGGTCGCGTGGATCGTTTCAACAAAAAATACGGTCTTAAAAACTAATGTTAGTTTAATACCTGCCAAGCATGCGCTTGGCAGGTATTTTTTTCAGTAAATAATACACGTTGATGCAAGTCTTTTCAAAATCCAGATTGACACAAAGAAAGGGAGAAGACAAAATGGCACAGCTATATTTTAAACATGGTGCAATGAATAGTGGAAAGTCAATAGAAATTCTAAAAGTTGCCCATAATTATGAAGAACAACAAAAACCTGTAATGATGTTTACTTCAGGTCTAGATACGCGTGATGAGGTGGGCTTCGTTTCCAGTCGAGTAGGTTTACGACAACAAGCCATTCCTGTTTATGAAGATACAAATATTTTTGAAATAGTGAAAACTAATGCTGTCAAACCTTATTGTGTGCTTGTGGATGAAGTTCAATTTCTAAAAAAAGCACATGTTTTACAGCTAGCTAACATTGTGGATAAATTGGACATTCCCGTAATGGGCTTTGGTTTAAAAAATGATTTTCAAAATGAGCTATTTGAAGGAAGCCAGTACATGCTTACATATGCAGATAAAATTGAGGAAATGAAAACAATTTGCTGGTTCTGTCATAAAAAAGCAACAATGAATTTGCGAGTAGATGAAAGTGGAAAGCCAGTTTACACAGGAGATCAAATTCAAATCGGTGGCAATGATTCGTATTATCCTGTTTGCCGAAAATGTCATGCAAATCCACCGCTTTAAAGCTAAGTAGCTTGTTAAAGCGCTAAGAAAAAGTAGCATACATGTGAAAATTTCCTTATACTAAGTAGTGGAAATAAGAAATGAAAAAACGATTACGCCTTAGCGTAATTTTGATGAAAGCGGCTTCTCTGTAAAAAAGGAGCAATTTAAAAAACTAAATAGAGGTGAAATCCATGTTTGATCGATTACAAGCAGTGGAAGATCGTTATGAAAGGCTTACTGAGCTTTTGAGCGATCCGGATATTGTTAATGATAGTAAGAAATTACGCGAATATTCTAAGGAACAATCAGATATCCAAGAGACAGTAGATACTTATCGTGAATATAAAAGTGTTAAAGAACAGCTAGTAGATACACGAGAAATGTTAGATAGCGAAAAAGATCCTGATATGCACGAAATGGTAAAGGAAGAATTTAACCTATTAAAAGTACAGCAGGAAGAGCTAGAAGAGCGATTACGTATTTTATTAATTCCAAAAGATCCGAATGATAATAAAAACGTTATTATGGAAATCCGTGGGGCAGCTGGTGGTGACGAGGCTAATATTTTTGCAGGTGACTTGTTCCGTATGTATTCTCGCTATGCAGAAACGCAAGGCTGGAAAATTGATATTATGGAAGCTACACCAAACCCAATGGGCGGCTATAAAGAGGTAATCTTTATGATTAATGGACAAGGAGCCTATTCAAAATTCAAATTTGAAAATGGCGCACACCGTGTACAACGTGTCCCTGCTACAGAATCACAAGGCCGAATTCATACATCAACAGCAACAGTTGCTTGCTTACCTGAGGTTGAGGAAGTAGATGTTGAAATCCATGAAAAAGATATCCGTGTAGATACATTCGCATCTTCTGGTGCGGGTGGTCAATCTGTAAATACAACAATGTCTGCTGTTCGTATGACCCATTTACCGACAGGTGTTGTGGTTTCGATGCAGGATGAACGTTCACAAATTAAAAACCGTGAAAAAGCAATGAAAATTCTTCGTGCTCGTGTTGCAGATATGTATATGCAGGAAGCGCAAAAAGAGATTGATGCTACACGTAAATCAGCTGTTGGATCTGGTGACCGCTCTGAGCGAATTCGCACATACAATTATCCACAAAACCGCGTAACCGACCACCGTATCGGCTTAACGATTCAAAAGCTAGATCAAATCGTTGAAGGCAGACTAGACGAGATTATCGATGCTCTTATTTTAGAAGAACAAGCATCGAAGTTAGAGCGTTTAAATGATGACTTATAAAAATGTGATGGAGGCCCTTGAGTGGGCTTCTTCTTTTTAGTGGATAATGGTTGTGAACAAACAGCAGCGCGGATTGTTATGCAACATGTGCTTGGTACTAGTTATGGAGAAGTTATGCTGCATTTGCAAGATGAATTAACAGCAGCGCAGCAAATGAGATTTAATGAGCTCATAGAAGAACATGTCAATGGACGCCCTGTCCAATACTGTGTTGGGTATGAGGAGTTTTATGGCCGTTCATTCTTAGTCGATGAATCTGTCTTAATACCACGACCTGAAACAGAGGAATTGGTGCTTGGAACAATTAATCGACTACCTAAATTATTTACAAAGCAAACATTGAAGCTGGCTGATATCGGTACAGGTAGTGGAGCCATTGCTATTTCAATGAAGCTGGAATGCCCAGCATTAACGGTCATAGCTACCGATTTATCAGAAGCTGCACTAGCAACTGCTCAAAAAAATGCAAAGCAATTAGAGGCAGATATTGATTTTAGATTGGGAGATTTAGCTGCTCCACTTGCAGGAGAAAAATTTGATATTGTTTTATCGAACCCACCGTATATCGCATTTGATGAGGCACAAGCAATGTCAAGCGTTGTGCTAGAGCATGAGCCGCATAGTGCCCTCTTTGCCGAGGAAGATGGTCTTATTTTATATAGAAAATTAGCCGAACAATTACCAGCTTATATGAATAGGCCAGCGTTGATTGGATTAGAAATTGGTTATACACAGGGGGAGAAAGTAGCCAAATTCTTTCAAGATAGTTTTCCACAGGCGACAGTTTCAGTAGAAAAAGATATTAACGGTAAACCTCGAATGATTTTTTGTGAGCTACATGTATAAAGTTTCTTATTCTTGCCAACAATGTTGAGCAAGGAGGGATTTTTATGTTGAACGAATACAAGATTATTAGATTACCTAAACAAAATATCTTTCTAGCTTTTGCTAGACTAGTATTAATTGCGATTGTTTTACAGTTATGTGTTTTATATATTCCAACATTAGTAGGTTTGGCGAAGGAATCTTCCGGTGATGTGCAAGAAAAAGATTTTCGTATACGTGTTATTGCAAACAGTAATACTGCACAAGATCAGCTAGAGAAACAGCAGCTTGTCCAAGATTTAAAGCCATACTTTCTACAACTGGGTACGGCTGGATTTGCTGGGAATGAGCAAATTCTTTCGTTAAAACAACAAGTTGAAGCTGAACTGAGCGAAAATTATCCACAATTGGATGCACAGGTTGTTGTTGGGGATAATTTATTCCCACCAAAAAGACAAGGTGCTGTACTTTATCCACAAAATGTCTATCAATCAATTGTTGTAAAGATTGGTGATGCCCGTGGAGATAACTGGTGGTGCAGTATCTTCCCATCGATATGTGAGCCTGATAATGAAGAGGTAAAAGAAGAAGTAGAAGTAGAAGAAAAAGAACAAGTTACATTCTTTATATGGGAATGGATTAAAGGACTTTTTGAATGAATTGTGCACAAATTCAGACAACTTATACACATTTTTTATTAAGTTATAAACAATATGTGGATAATTCAGTAAAAACGAATAATTGAAGGTAGGTATTAATCATGAAAACTGTTTGTAAGGTTGTGGACAGTAATGTGAATAGTCAGATTAATTATACACAAGCTGTGGATATCTTAAATGCAGGAGAGGTAGTCGCATTTCCAACAGAGACGGTTTATGGCTTAGGAGCGATTGCCACAAATGATCTGGCAGTTAAAAAGATATTTGAAGCAAAAGGTCGACCTTCAGATAATCCTTTAATTGTCCATGTTGGTACAAAAGAGGAAGTAGCGATCTATATCGAACATATTTCTAACATAGCTAAACAATGCATGGATTTATTTTGGCCAGGACCATTAACACTGGTGATGCCAGCGAAGCCGGATGTATTAGCTAAAAGTGTCACAGCTGGGTTATCAACAGTTGGCATTCGAATGCCTGATCATCCAGTAGCGCTCGCCTTACTACAACAGCTCCAAAAACCGCTTGCTGCACCGAGCGCTAATCGTAGTGGAAAGCCAAGTCCTACAGAAGCCGTTCATGTTTTAGATGATTTAGAAGGGTACATACCTTATATTTTAGATGGAGGTTCTACAGGCATAGGGCTTGAGTCTACTGTACTAGATGTGACACATGAACCTCCAGTAATTTTACGTCCAGGTGGCATTACGAAGGAAATGCTTGAGGCTAAGATTGGTCCAGTGATTCAACCAACTAAAATAGAACAGAAGCTAGACGCAACGCCTAAGGCACCGGGAATGAAATATACGCATTATGCACCAAATGCTCCCGTGTATTTAATAGACTGTGATGTTGAGAAAGTCAACGAAGCTGTTCTACATTTAAAGAGACAAGGACATAGTGTAGCACTACTTGCACCTGAGAACTTTGAAGAAATTAAAGTGGATTTTTACTTCTCTATTGGTGAAGCAGGAAGTAAAGAAGAAATGGGTGCGGCCTTATATAATGCACTTAGAGCATGTGATAAAACTACCGCTACCGTAATATTAGCAACAACTACTTCAATAGAAGGAGTAGGTGCAGCTATTATGAATAGACTTGAAAAAGCCTCTGGAGGTAAATGGTATTCATTGTAAATAATAATAGAACAATTATAGGCAAAAGACATTGAAAAACCACATGTTTTTTGTCTTTTTTTGTCCAATTATTATATGTTAAAAATGAAAAACAATAGTAAACAGTTATGATAATAATGTATTTTCGAGCATAAAATGATAAAATATTAGGGAGCGAAGGAGTGCGTTCTTGCAGGGAATTCTTGCAGGTATATTAACGTCTGTTGATGTGATTGGTCTATATGTTTTGCTGCCAAATGTTAGATATCGATTATTTTTATCATTATGGACGGCTGCATTACATATGCTTTTTCCTTTATTAGGGTTTGAATTAGGAAGCTATTTAGTTCGATTTCTATTAGAATGGGGACAATGGATTTCAAGTATTTTATTATTTTGTATCGGGATGCATTTATTATTATTTTCTCACAGAGATGAAAAAGTAACGATTTCACCTGTACTTTTAGCAGTGACTGCAAGCCTAGACACCTTTTCAGTTAGTGTTTCTTTTGGTATGCTTAACTTAGAAAAAACGATTTTTATTATGAGTGCAGGCTTAAGTGCATTAATTTGTGCTTATGGGTCATTAGTTATAGCACGTAGGAGCCAAGTCTTTTTTGGCAATAAAATTCAAATCATTGCTGGCATTATATTTATAATCATGAGTATTCTAGCTATTCAACAATAGATAAAATTGGAGAGTGATAAGTGTGAAAATATTATTTGTTTGTACAGGCAATACTTGTCGCAGTCCGATGGCAGAAGCTATTTTAAAACATAAACAAATAAACAATGTAGAAGTGCGCTCAGCGGGTATTTATGCGATGCCTAATGCACAAATGTCAGCACATGCACAACAAGTGTTAAATGAAGCCCAAATGTCCCATCAACATTTTGCGACGCAATTATCACAAGCTGAAATGGCATGGGCAGACTTAGTTTTAACGATGACGACTGCTCACAAAGATACCGTCATTTCCAATTATCCAGAAGCTGAGCATAAAGTATTTACATTGAAAGAGTATACAAATGAGGGCAGTTTAGAAAATGTAGTGGATCCTTATGGTGGTAATAGAGCAATTTATGAAGCAACATTTGCAGAATTAAAAGAACTGGTTGATCAATTAATACAAAAACTAGAAAAGAATTGAGGGGTCCTATGAAAAAACAATTTGGTTTACGCCTAAAGTTGGTGTTATTTGTTAGTGTTCTTGCACTAATCACCTACAGTGTCAGTTTTATATTCATTGAGTTTTTACAACCTACCTTCTTCCCTGACACAAATCGAAAAGTTTTTGAAGTGATTACGTATGCGTTAGGCATAACTTGGTCAGGGATATTAGCTGCCTTTTTAAGTGTAATCCTCATCAAGCCGTTACAGCAGCTTGAACACTCAGCAACACTTGTGGCAGAAGGAAAAATAGGACAGGATGTACAAATGCCTAATACAAATGATGAGATTCGATCTGTTGCAGAGGCATTCCAACAAATGGTGTTAAACTTACGTCAAATGGTGGAAAGTATTGATCATAACTTCCAACAAACGAATCAATCGATTATCCAGCTTTCAGATGAAGCAGGAGTGGCAACAAGAAAGGCAGAAGGCATTGCATCTACCGTAAAGCATATTTCTACAGGAGCAGAAGCATCTGCAACTGCTGTACAAGATACTGCTGAAGCGATTGAAGATGTAAGAACGCTTGCAACAGAGGTAAATAGTAGGGCAGAAGCATCAGCATCACAAACTAAAGAGATTCTACATAATTTATCGACAACAACAAAAGCCATTGAAACATTAGTGAATAGTATTCAACAAATTGCGACAGGCAATAATGAGGCATTAAAAAGCATTCATGCGCTAGAAGAGAATGCTGGACAGGTAGAACGAATAATTAGCTTAGTTGGTGACATTGCAGCACAAACCAATCTGTTGGCACTAAACGCCTCTATAGAAGCTGCTCGTGCAGGAGAACATGGAAAAGGCTTTGCAGTAGTAGCTGAAGAAGTTCGTGGTTTGGCTGATGAAAGTGCAAAAGCAGTGCAAGGAATTACAGCTTTAATTCAAACCATGCAGCAAAACGTAGAGGTAGTTGTGAAACAAATGAACGAACAAGTTGCCTTTGCAACAAAGGAAGCTGATCGAGTGTCTGAAACAACGACAGCAGTAGAAAATATGGCTTCGAATGTACATGAAATGGCAACATCAATTGTTGAGATTTCTTCTTTAATTGAACAGCAAATGCATAATATTGAAACGACAGCTCGACAATCACAGGAAGTTGCTGCCATTGCGGAACAAACGTCAGCAGGTGCACAGGAAGTTCGTAGTGCTGCTGAAGAGCAAGCCTATGCAATTGAACAAGTCGAGCATCTGGCTCAAAGTTTGAAAAAGCAATCGGAAGCATTGCATAAAATGATCCAACAATTTGATAGACAAGCATAGTCCTGAAGGTTATACATAAATCCCATGAAAAATCGGATTTATGTATAACCTTTTTTATTAAAGGACAATTTATGTCCACTGTAAGTAAAAAGCTAAAAAAACTTCAGTAGATGGAATATTACAACAAAAGACCATTATCCGAACTTATTAACATGATATTCACATTATCCACAAAAAATAAGTTTAAAAGTGAATAATTTTATGTTAACATACAATTAATGTTCGTCTTTCGGGAAAAATCAACGTAAAAACATAAGAAAAATCGTGTTATTCTTCAGAAAGAAGTGGTACACTAAGGTTGACTATAATTCGAAAAGAGGGAACCCAGTGAGAATAGCAATTTCTTCTGATCACGGAGGCAATAACTTACGTCGTGAGATTATGCAGCTATTAGATGAACTTCAAATTAGCTACGAAGATTTTGGTCCACAATCTGCGGATTCAGTAGACTATCCAGACTATGCAAAACCTGTATCTGAGGGTGTTGCTAACGGAGAATTTGATAAAGGCATTTTAATTTGTGGCACAGGAATTGGTATGTCCATTGCCGCTAATAAGGTCAAGGGCATACGTTGTGCATTAGTACATGATGTATTTAGTGCCAAGGCAACGCGTTGCCATAATGATTCAAATATTTTAGCAATGGGCGAACGTGTAATTGGCCCTGGCCTTGCACGTGAAATCGTACAAGCATGGCTAGAAACCGATTTTGAAGGTGGCCGCCATGTACGCCGTATTGAAAAAATTACTGAACTAGAGCAATAATAGTTTTGTTATTCCATATATGGCATTCGTATAGGATGTCATATATGGCATAATTTTAATGGATATAGATGAAGGAGCTGAGCTTAATGGTTGTAAAACAAATACGAACACATTTGACTCAGTTACTCAGTGAATTTGAAGAGCAAGTAACATTACGACCCCATACAATTTTTGTAGTAGGGTGCTCTACATCTGAAGTGATTGGTCAGAAAATTGGCACAGCGGGAGCATTGGAGATAGCAGAAGCCATTTTTGAGCCGTTACAAGAATTTGCAGCAAAGCATCAATTGCTTTTAGCATTCCAAGGTTGTGAGCATATAAATCGCGCCATTACTATGGAAGCATCTACAGCTGAAAAATTTGGCTATGATCCAGTAGCGGTTGTCCCAGTACGTACGGCAGGCGGCTCAATGTCAGCATATGCCTATACGCAATTTGATAACCCAGTGATTGTTGAAACAATACAGGCACATGCAGGTATTGATATTGGACAAACATTAATCGGTATGCATTTGAAAGCAGTAGCTGTGCCTGTTCGAACATCGGTAAAAATGGTAGGAGAAGCTGTTGTGACGATTGCAACAACACGTCCTAAGCTAATTGGCGGAGAACGTGCAGTATATAAATAATTACCACCCTATTTAGTGGTAGAGATGAATAACGATACTTTAGGAGGCTTTTTCAAACATGGCATATGAAAAATTAGCAGTACAAGACAAAGCAGTACTAGATGGAATTCTTGCAGAAAAAACACGTCAGCAAGCAAATATTGAATTGATTGCATCAGAAAACTTTGTATCCGAAGCAGTGATGGAAGCGCAAGGATCAGTACTGACAAATAAATACGCTGAAGGTTATCCTGGTAAACGCTATTATGGTGGCTGTGAGCATGTAGACGTAGTAGAAGACATTGCACGTGATCGTGTAAAAGAACTCTTCGGAGCAGAATATGCAAATGTGCAACCACACTCAGGTGCACAAGCAAACATGGCTGTTTACCATACGATTCTAGAACCAGGTGACACAGTTCTGGGTATGAACCTTTCGCATGGTGGTCACTTAACACATGGTTCTCCAGTAAACTTCTCTGGTATTCTATATAATTTTGTAGAGTATGGTGTAACACAAGATACACAAGTGATTGATTATGAAGATGTACGACAAAAGGCTTTAGAGCATAAACCGAAACTGATTGTTGCTGGTGCATCTGCTTATCCACGTGAAATTGACTTCTCTAAATTCCGTGAAATTGCAGACGAAGTTGGAGCCTATTTCATGGTGGATATGGCACACATTGCTGGACTTGTAGCTGCTGGCGAACATCAATCACCAGTGCCATATGCTGATTTTGTTACATCAACTACACATAAAACATTACGTGGACCACGTGGTGGATTAATTCTTGCTTCAAAAGAATGGGAGCAAAAACTAAATAAATCTGTATTCCCAGGCATTCAAGGTGGCCCATTAATGCATGTTATTGCTGCAAAAGCTGTAGCATTTGGAGAAGCTTTACAACCAGAATTTAAAGACTATGCAAAACAAATTAAAGCCAATGCAAAGGCATTAGCAGAAGTATTAATTGCTGAGGGTGTTGAAATTGTTTCTGGTGGTACAGATAACCATTTATTACTGCTTAATGTTAAATCTCTTGGTTTAACAGGTAAAGTAGCAGAGCACGCACTAGATGAAGTAGGTATTACAACAAATAAAAATACAATCCCTTACGATACTGAATCTCCATTTGTCACTTCTGGAATTCGTATTGGTACTCCAGCGGTCACTTCTCGTGGCTTTAAAGAGGAAGATATGAAAGAAGTAGGAGCAATTATAGCGGCTGTTCTTAAAAGCCCTGAAGATGAGGCAGTTAAAGCAGATGCAAAAGATCGTGTGAAGGCATTAACTGATAAGCATCCACTATATGTATAATCAATAGAATAAAAGCTGTATTTAAAGTACAAAATTTACTTTAAATACAGCTTTTTATTTTGGAAATGGAGGATTAAACTGTAAAAAACATCTTTTTTCTAATAAAGTAGAATAATCCCCTTATTTTTGAATAAATTTACATAAAAACGGTATAAAGGGATATATTATAGTAGGCAGAGGACAGATAGTGTCCTAGAAAAGAAGTTTTTTTTAATAAAAGTGAAAATTTAATTAAATTTTATGTACAATGGAAATGAGATGAAGTGATAGAAAAGGAGGGGTTGGATGGTCACTAAATCGTTAAACACAGATTATGATGTATTATTAAACAGCATTCGCAAATTAGGTAATAATTCGAAAGAAAGCTACGTTATTTTTGATGCGACGAAGCATCATTACATAGTAGAGTGTAATGATTCTTTTTGTATGCTTACTAATGCTGCACGTTCACAAATTCTAAATACTGATTATTTTTCATGGCTATCAATGGACGAAAAAATGACAACCATTGAAATGATTAAAGAAAAAATACATAACGGCATAATGGTGCAGGCGAAGCTATATCATAATGGCATCGATAAACCTCCCTTTTGGGCAGAAATACAAGCATTACCTTTTTGCAATGAGGCAAATGTAACGCAATTTGTTTTAATATTAGTGAAGGATGTTACATATTATCATACGGAAGACTTCTTAATGCGTTTAGAAAATGATATGTACAGGGCAATTGAGAAGGAGTTTACTTTTGAGCAAAAGATGAAGCTTATTTGTCAAGGCCTCGATGAATTTTTCATGCCAAATATTGCAAGTATGGTGCTTATAAAAACAGAAGTAAACCAATTACAAGTTTTCATAGGAGATAATCAAACAGAGAGCGTACCAAAATGTTGTACAAACAATGATTTCTTTAATAAGGTAATGCAATCAGAAACGTCTACTTTCATAGAAAATTTAGATGAAGTGAATATTCCTAAAGAACATAAGCAATATGCTTCGCTAGCTAAAAAGCCGCATGGATGGTTTATCCCTATACGTAATCAACAGCGGCAAGTAATAGGTGTTTTCTCGATATTTAGCCAAAAAACACAAAGTGACCAAATGCTTAAAAATATGTTTCGAAAAATGGGTTCTCTTGTTGCATTGGCTTATTCATATGCAAGGACGCAGAAAAAAATTTGGGATTTAGCCTATACAGACATTACAACAGGTCTGCCTAATCGTCACAGCTTTGTTAATACGATTGAAAGGGAAGTCCAGCAGGGGCAAAGCGGCTTTATTAAAATATTAAAACCTAGTGAATTTCATCAAGTAGTTGAATTATATGGCCGTGAAATTGGTGATGAACTTTTAAGACAACTTGCCAAACGTCTTGAGCAAGACAAGTCAGAAAGTAATGAGTATGTTGCTAGATTCACTAGCTCTAGTTTGATTATGACTACAATGTCACTTCATGAAGATTTGAATGATTATGAGATGAGAATAAAAGAAACGATTCGCCAGCCTTTTATTATAGGAGGAAAGCAAATCTATATTACATTAAAAACAGGCATTGCTTCCTATAATGATGACATAAATATTAATGATGCGATTCGTTTTGCAGATAATGCGTTATCCTTTGCAATCGATAGGCCAGGCACACATACTGAAATATTTACAACAGAGAAAAATGATGTGCTTGTACAGAAGATGACGGTTTTAAATCATTTGTCAGAAGCCATCAAAAATAAAGAAATAACAGTCCACTTACAGCCTAAAGTAGATTTACGCAATGGGGAAATTCAAAGTATTGAAGCACTTGCAAGATGGATTTCTCCAAAATTGGGTTTTGTTTCACCAGCAGTCTTTATTCCAGTAGCTGAGAGTGCTGGTAAGGTTCGAGAAATTGATGTGCTTATTTTAGAGACGGTACTCTCATGGCTTTCAGAACGACAACGCCTGGGAAGGAAATTAGTGAAAATAGCTGTCAATATTTCACCTGACCATTTTTACTACACGCACTTTGTTCAGGATACACTGAAACTTGTGCGGAAGTACAATATTGACCCTAGCTATATTATCTTAGAGGTGACAGAAAATATTGGTTTAGTAGATTTCCAATCAGCCTATAAGATCATTCAAGAGCTGAAGAGCTATGGCTTTAAAACATCCGTAGATGATTTTGGAACAGGCTTTTCTTCATTAAGCTATTTACAACAACTACCGTTTGCTGAACTAAAGATTGATCGTAGCTTCATCAATGCTATTGAAGACCCAGCAACACTTGCTATTGTTCGCTCTATCATTCAGTTAGCATTAAATTTAGGGATGATTTCAGTGGCAGAGGGTATAGAGACAGAGGAACAGGTTGAGATTCTACGTGCGCTAGGATGCACAGTAGGACAAGGATACTTCTATTTCAAGCCAATGCCAATTGAACAATTAGATATAATCCTTGATCAATAACTTAGTTTTGACAAAAGAATAGATGATAAATGGAGTTGTCCTAAATTTATTTTTGAGACGACTCCTTTTTTCTGTTATACTAGTTGAGATAAAAATGAATCCGAACGGTGAGGAGAGAATCCCTTTGAGCAAAGTCTATGTATTTGATCATCCACTAATCCAACACAAATTAACTTATATTCGCGACAAGAATACAGGAACAAAAGAATTTCGTGAGCTAGTAGACGAAGTGGCAACACTAATGGCATTTGAAATTACACGTGATATGCCAGTAGAGGAAATTGAAATTGAAACACCTGTAACAATTGCAAAAACAAAAGTACTTTCTGGTAAAAAACTTGCAATCGTACCGATTTTACGTGCAGGTATCGGTATGGTAGATGGCGTATTAAAGCTTATCCCTGCTGCAAAAGTTGGTCATATTGGTCTTTACCGTGATCCAGAAACATTAAAACCAGTTGAATATTACGCAAAACTTCCTGCAGATGTTGAAGAACGTGATTTCATCATTGTAGATCCAATGCTTGCAACTGGTGGTTCTGCAGTAGAGGCAATTCATTCACTGAAAAAACGTGGAGCTAAAAACATTAAATTCATGTGCTTAATCGCTGCACCAGAGGGTGTGAAAGCTATTCAAGAAGAACATTCGGATGTAGATATTTACATTGCTGCACTTGATGAAAAATTAAATGACCATGGTTATATTGTACCTGGCTTAGGTGATGCTGGAGACCGTCTATTCGGTACAAAATAAAAATCCATACATGAAATTTCCTCATTTAGGAAACTAATAACTTGTGAAAGCGTCCTTCAAATTGAAGGGCGTTTCATAGTATGTGTAGGTAAGTAATCCTTCATCAACAGGAGATTGATCTTACCATACAATAACAAAAAGGACGGTGCAGATCGTTTTGACAAAGAAATGGAAAGTAATGACGATTTTTGGTACAAGACCAGAAGCAATTAAAATGGCTCCTCTTGTTTTGGAGTTACAAAAGTATCCTAAGCAAATAGAATCTATTGTAACTGTAACAGCACAGCATCGCCAAATGCTCGATCAAGTATTAGAGACGTTTAGTATTACGCCAAACTATGACTTAAATATAATGAAGGATCGCCAAACATTAATTGATGTAACGACAAACGCATTACAGGGCTTAGATAAAGTAATGAAGGAAGCACAACCAGATATCGTTTTGGTACATGGTGATACAGCAACGACTTTCATTGCAAGCCTCGCTGCGTTCTATAACCAAATTGCTATAGGACATGTAGAAGCGGGACTTCGAACATGGAACAAATATTCACCATATCCAGAGGAAATGAATCGCCAACTAACAGGCGTGATGGCAGATTTACATTTTGCGCCAACTGAAGTATCAAAAAAGAATCTCTTAGATGAAAATAAAAATCCAGCGACGATTTTTGTTACTGGTAATACAGCAATAGACGCATTAGCAACAACAGTCAGTGAACACTACTCGCATCCTGTATTAGATAAAATTGGGAAGGATCGCATGATTTTATTAACAGCACATCGCCGTGAAAATCTTGGAGAACCAATGCGCCATATGTTTAAAGCGATCACCAGAATACTCGCAGAACATGAGGATGTTCAAGTTGTTTATCCAGTTCATATGAATCCGGCTGTAAGAGAAATTGCTAATGAAATTTTAGGGAATAATAAACGAGTGCATTTAATTGAGCCTCTTGAAGTATTTGATTTCCATAACTTTGCGGCTAATTCATATATGATCTTAACGGATTCAGGCGGTGTACAAGAAGAGGCACCTTCATTAGGGAAGCCAGTGCTTGTTCTTAGAGATACGACAGAACGTCCAGAGGGGATTGCAGCAGGAACATTAAAGCTAGCAGGAACAGAAGAGGAAACAATTTACGCCTTAGCAAAGGAATTACTAACAGATAATAATGCCTATGAAGCAATGGCAAAAGCATCAAATCCATATGGGGATGGACATGCATCTAAGCGTATTGTTGAAGCATTGCTAGGATTTTTACAAAAAACTAATTAAAATACTATATTTTATATTAAAAATAAGTCTAATGTACCTGTTGAAATGGGTAAGCTAATTTACGAGCATAATCTTGTCGTAAATTAGCTTTTTTTATGCGTGAGAAGGTTGAGAAATTTTGAAACTATGAAATTTCATACACAAATTTGTCAACAATTTGACAAGAGTATAGAGGCTGTGAAGTTTTTCTCCTTTACCAATTGACTTCAAATATCACCTATTGTATGCTTACAAAGGGTAAGAATGATAAGGGTTTCTGTTCATAAATAGGACGTTGAAACACTTGTTATATCAACTTTCTACTAAATTGACAGTTCAAAATAAGACTGTCGATTTGCAACGTTTTGTGCGTTTCGGTTTTTACCGAGTCGGTAAGGGGTGTAAGTTATTTTTTTGGGCATTTACACCTGTAATTGAAATGACTCTCCCATTACTATTCCGCTGTGAGTAGTGCTTTTCACTGCTCTTTTCTGATTTCACATAGTGGTCAGCAAACGTTTTCATTACTCGAAAAAATGATTCAGGAGATTACAACCAATGCTAGATTTGCATCACATTTTTGCTGTGCAGAAGAGGGCGTTATTTTTTTTGCTTGCACTCTGCGCATTAGGCTGGGGATTTACCCCCTATCAAACTGTTTTTGCGGGCATCGCAGTCGGTGCATTCTTTGGTACGTATAATTTTTGGATTTTAGTTCGGCGTATGGAGAAGTTTGACAGATCCATTAGTGAAGGGAAGAAAATAGGCTCACTTGGTACAGCGCTTCGCTTTGGATCAGGTGTTGCGGCAGTCGCAATAGCCATTTCGTTGCCAAACTATTTTCACTTAATTAGCACGGTTATAGGGCTAATGATTCCGTACGTTTTCTCTTTGTCGAGAGAATTGTGTCACATGTAAGGAACCGCTAATGTGCTTTAAATTAGAAAGAGAGGTGAAAAATAACAATGAATCATGAAGCTCCGTTACTAGAAGTCGGTTTTTTAACATTTAACTTATCAACAGTTATGATGTTACTAGTTGCAGCAATTATCGTATTTTTAATTGCCTTTATTTCAACTAGAAGCCTAAAGTTAAAACCTACTGGTATGCAAAACTTTATGGAATGGATTATGGATTTCGTTAAGAATATCATTAAAAGCAACATGGATTGGAAAACTGGTGGTCGATTCCACGTTCTAGGTATCACACTAATTATGTTTATCGCAGTATCTAACTTACTAGGTCTTCCTTTCTCAATTGTCTATGGGCATGAGCTATGGTGGAAATCACCAACAGCTGACCCTACAGTAACGATGACATTAGCAGCAATGATATTAGTCTTAACGCATTTCTATGGTGTAAAAATGAAGGGTACAGGTCATTATGTTGGTACATTCTTCAAACCAATGTCATTCATGTTCCCACTTAAAATAGTAGAAGAATTTGCAAACACATTAACATTAGGTTTACGTCTTTACGGTAACATTTACGCGGGTGAGATTTTACTTGGCTTACTTGCAGGTTTAGCATCATCAGGTGCTGTGGGATTCATCGGGGCAATCGTTCCTATGATGGCATGGCAAGGTTTCTCAATTTTCATCGGCTTTATCCAAGCCTTTATCTTCACAATGTTAACAATGGTTTACATGGCTCATAAAGTGAGCGATGACCATTAATATAAAGCATATACCCTATGCTTGAACAACAAAAACAAACAATTCCAAGGAGGAAATTTTCAAATGACAGGTTCATTAGGTTTATTAGCAGCAGCAATCGCAATCGGTTTAGGTGCACTTGGTGCAGGTATTGGTAACGGTCTTATTGTATCAAAAACAGTAGAAGGTATCGCTCGTCAACCAGAAGCTCGTGGCGTTCTTCAAACTACAATGTTCATCGGGGTTGCATTAGTTGAGGCCCTACCGATCATCGCAGTAGTAGTAGCATTCATCGTAATGAACAAATAATTCAGTTGAACACTGAATTTTACTAGTGGCGAAGCAGGATTCTCCAGATGAAACTTCGCCCTTCATTTTGGAACTGATAAAAGCTATGTGTAAATATAGCTTTTTAAAATAGGTAGTTTTTTAGTCATTAAATTATGTTGAAGTTAAAGCTCTTGAAGGGAGTGAAACAATCGTGTTTTTAGATAATCTTGTACTAGGTGCAGGCGGTGCTTCGTTAAATAGTGGAGATATCATCGCAACATTAGTTATTTTCATCGTATTAATGTTACTACTTAAGAAATTCGCTTGGGGTCCACTTATGGGCATTATGCAACAACGTGAAGAATTAGTAGCGAGTGAAATCGAAGCAGCTGAAAAAGCGCGCAAAGAATCGCACCAATTTTTAGAAGAACAAAAGAGCCTTCTTAAGGAAGCTCGTACAGAAGCACAATCGATTGTTGAAGGCGCTAAGAAGCAAGGCGAATTACAAAAAGAAGAAATTCTTACTGTAGCTCGTAATGAAGCAAATCGCTTAAAAGAATCGGCTTTACGTGAAATTGAGTCTGAAAAAGAAAAAGCTATTGCAGCTGTACGTGATGAAGTCGTTTCATTATCTGTACTTGCAGCATCTAAAGTCCTTAGCAAAGAGATTTCTGAGGCAGACAACCGTGCTCTAATTGAAGAGACGATTGCGAAGGCAGGGGAAGCTCGATGAGTAATTCAACTGTAGCAAAACGTTACGCTCAAGCGCTTTTTGAATTGGCGCAACAAAAAAATATTCTTACTGAAGTAGGAGCAGACTTAAGTGAACTAACAAAAGTAGTAAAAGAATCGCCTGATTTTTTAACGCTTTTAAATGCACCTAAGTTCTCCGTTGAACGAAAAAAACAAATGGTAGCTGATATCTTTAATGGTGCAACACCAGAAGTTTTACACACTGTTCAACTTCTAGTTGAGAAAAAACGTGTAAACGAGATGACACAAATTGCTAAGGCATATGCTGAACTTGCTGCGCAAGCACAAGGCACTGCAGATGCAACAGTATTTTCAACACGTGCACTTTCTGCAGAAGAAAGCGCTAATATTTCAGCAGCGTTCGCGAAACTTGTTGGAAAACAATCATTAAATATTACAAACGAAGTTGATCCATCTTTACTTGGTGGTATTCGTGTTCAAATCGGTAACCATATTTATGATAGCTCAGTAGCTAATAAACTAGAGCGTCTAAAACGTGAATTAATCGGTTAATAATTTAGAAATGTGAGAGGTGACATACATGGGCATCAAGGCTGAAGAAATCAGCAGTCTGATTAAACAACAGATTGAGAATTATGAATCTGAACTTAAAGTAAGCGAAGTTGGTACAGTTATCCGTATTGGTGACGGTATTGCTCTTGCTCATGGCCTCGACAACGCCATGGCTGGAGAACTACTAGAGTTCTCTAATGGTGTTATGGGTATGGCTCAAAACCTAGAAGAAGGTAACGTTGGTATCGTAATCTTAGGTCCATACACTGACATCAAAGAAGGCGATGAAGTTCGTCGTACAGGTCGTATCATGGAAGTACCAGTTGGTGAAGAACTAATTGGTCGTGTTGTAAACCCACTTGGACAACCAGTGGATGGACAAGGTCCTATCAACACTACAAAATCTCGTCCAATCGAAAGTCCAGCTTTCGGTGTAATGGCTCGTAAATCAGTACACGAACCACTACAAACTGGTATTAAAGCGATTGACGCATTAGTACCAATCGGTCGTGGTCAACGTGAGTTAATCATCGGTGACCGTCAAACTGGTAAAACATCTGTAGCTATCGATACAATTCTTAACCAAAATGACCAAAATATGATTTGTATCTACGTAGCAATCGGTCAAAAAGAATCTACTGTACGTGGTGTTGTAGAAACTCTTCGTAAACATGGCGCTTTAGATTACACAATCGTTGTGACAGCTTCTGCTTCTCAACCAGCTCCATTATTATTCTTAGCACCATTTGCTGGTGTATCTATGGCTGAAGAATTCATGTTACAAGGTAAACACGTATTAATCGTGTATGATGATCTTTCTAAACAAGCATCAGCTTACCGTGAACTTTCACTTCTTCTTCGCCGTCCTCCAGGTCGTGAAGCATATCCTGGTGACGTTTTCTACTTACACAGCCGCTTACTTGAACGTGCTGCGAAGTTAAATGAAACATATCAAAATGGTTCAATTACAGCTCTTCCATTCGTTGAGACACAAGCTGGGGATATCTCTGCATACATCCCAACTAACGTAATCTCAATCACTGATGGACAAATCTTCTTACAATCTGACTTATTCAACTCAGGTGTACGTCCAGCGATTAACGCCGGTCTTTCTGTATCACGTGTAGGTGGATCTGCTCAAATTAAAGCGATGAAAAAGGTTGCGGGTACACTTCGTCTTGACTTAGCTGCATTCCGTGAGCTTGAATCATTTGCTCAATTTGGTTCAGATTTAGATAAAGTAACACTTGCTAAACTTGAGCGTGGTAAACGTACGGTTGAAGTTCTTAAACAAGACCTTAACAAACCACTAAAAGTTGAAAAACAAGTTGCAATCCTTTACGCATTAACTAAAGGTCATTTAGATGATATTCCAGTACAAGATATCGTTCGCTTCGAATCAGAATTCTTAAGCTGGTTAGATTCAAACCACACAAACGTTTTAGATCATGTTCGTACTACTAAAGAGCTTGCTCCTGATGCGGATTATGAAGCAGCAATCAATGCATTCAAAAAAACTTTCGCTAAATCAGAATAAGTCTTAGCTAGTCACTTGATTAAAAAACAGAAGGTGGTGAAATACCAGTGGTAAACTTACGCGAAATTAAAGGTCGTATTACTTCAACAAAGAGTACGAAGCAAATTACAAAAGCAATGCAGATGGTTTCTTCTTCTAAGTTACGTCGTGCAGAGCAAAATGCTAAAGCTTACGTTCCTTACATGGAAAAAATTCAGGACGTAGTAGGCGCGATCGCTTCAGGGACAAAAGACAGCGGACATCCAATGTTAACTGCTCGTCCTGTTAAGAAAACGGCTTACTTAGTCATTGGTTCTGACCGTGGTCTTGCAGGTGCTTACAATTCAAGTATCCTACGTCAAGTACAACGTACGATTAACGAGCGTCATAAATCAAAAGACGAATACGTTATTTTAGCAGTAGGTCGTGTTGTTCGTGACTACTTTGTGAAACGTGATCATAATGTCATCAGTAATGTTGTCGGTCTACCTGACCAACCAACATTTGCTGATATTAAAGAAATCGCTCGTAATGCTGTTGGTATGTTCATTGATGGTACGTATGACGAACTTTATATGTACTATAATCACTTTGTCAGCGCTATTGCTAGCGAAGTGACAGAGAAAAAACTTCTTCCATTAACAGATATTGCCCCTGCAAGCGGTACTGCTTCTTATGAATTCGAGCCATCTGGTGAAGCAATTCTAGAAGTGTTACTTCCACAATATGCGGAAAGCTTAGTTTATGGCGCATTATTAGATGGAAAAGCAAGTGAACATGCTTCTCGTATGACGGCTATGAAAAATGCAACAGATAATGCAACTGATCTTATTTCAGACCTTTCTTTGCAATATAACCGTGCACGTCAAGCGGCGATTACACAAGAAATTACAGAAATCGTTGGTGGAGCTGCAGCCTTAGAATAGGCAAGCAGCTTCCCAATGTCGTATAAGAATACGATAGGAGGGTACACAGTAATGAATAAAGGACATGTTATTCAAGTAATGGGTCCAGTTGTTGACGTTAAATTCGACAATGGCCAATTACCAGCAATCTATAACGCTTTAACAGTTAAGATTGAACGTCCTAATGAAGAACCAACAATTCTTGCATTAGAAGTTGCGCTTCATTTAGGTGATGATTCTGTTCGTACAATTGCGATGTCATCTACTGATGGCTTACAACGTGGAGCAGAAGTAACAGACTTAGGAAAAGCTATCTCAGTACCAGTTGGTGAAGTTACACTAGGTCGTGTATTCAACGTACTTGGAGAAGTAATTGACTTAGGTGAAGAGATTCCAGCAGACGCACGTCGTGATTCAATTCACCGTGAAGCACCAACTTTCGAGAATCTTTCAACTACAGTTGAAATTCTTGAAACAGGTATCAAAGTAGTAGACTTACTTGCACCATATATCAAAGGTGGTAAAATCGGTCTATTCGGTGGTGCCGGTGTAGGTAAAACTGTATTAATCCAAGAATTAATCAACAATATCGCACAAGAGCACTCTGGTATCTCTGTATTCGCTGGTGTAGGTGAGCGTACTCGTGAAGGGAACGACTTATTCTTCGAAATGAGCGATTCAGGCGTTATCAAGCAAACAGCGATGGTATTCGGTCAAATGAACGAGCCACCTGGTGCACGTATGCGTGTTGCTTTAACTGGTCTTACAATGGCGGAATACTTCCGTGATGAGCAAGGTCAAGACGTACTTTTATTCATCGACAATATCTTCCGTTTCACACAAGCAGGTTCTGAGGTTTCTGCCCTATTAGGTCGTATGCCTTCTGCGGTAGGTTACCAACCAACACTTGCAACTGAAATGGGTAAACTACAAGAGCGTATCACATCTACGAACAAAGGATCTGTAACTTCTATTCAAGCGATTTATGTACCAGCCGATGACTATACTGACCCGGCTCCAGCTACAACTTTCGCCCACTTAGATGCAACAACTAACCTTGAGCGTAAATTATCTGAAATGGGTATCTACCCTGCGGTTGACCCATTAGCTTCGACTTCTCGTGCATTATCACCTGAAATCGTAGGCGCTGAGCACTACGCAATTGCTACTGGTGTACAACGTACAATCCAACGTTACCGTGAATTACAAGATATCATTGCAATCTTAGGTATGGATGAGTTATCTGATGAAGATAAACAAACAGTAGAACGTGCTCGTCGTATTCAATTCTTCTTATCACAAAACTTCCACGTAGCGGAACAATTCACTGGTCAAAAAGGTTCTTATGTACCTGTAAAAGAAACTGTTCGTTCATTCAAGGAAATCCTTGATGGCAAATGGGATCACCTACCAGAAGATGCTTTCCGTCTAGTTGGTTCAATTGATGAAGTAGTTGAAAAAGCGAAAAGCATGGGCGTAGAGGTTTAATACTAGGGACGAGGAGGAAAAAATATGAAGACAGTTCTAGTCAATATTGTCACTCCCGACGGCCCAGTATACGATTCTGAAGTATCAATGGTAATCGCTAAAACAACTTCAGGAGAAATCGGTGTTCTTGCAGGCCATATTCCAATGGTTGCTCCACTTGCAATTGGTGCAGTGAAGCTTAAAAAAGAAAACGGTTCGACTGATATTGTTGCAGTAAGCGGTGGTTTCATTGAAGTTCGTCCAGAAAAAATCTCAATTTTAGCGCCGTCTGCTGAAATTGCTGAAAGCATCGATGTTCAACGTGCTAAAGAAGCCGTTAAACGTGCTGAAGGACGTCTTCAAAGTAAACAAGACAACATTGATTTCAAACGTGCTGACCTAGCATTAAAACGTGCGTTGAATCGTATCAACGTTCATGAGGGTAATATCTAATTCATTTTTAACGGGCAGATATCGCATCTGCCCGTTTTTTAAGGTGAATAAACATATTGAAGGAGAAATGGAGGATGCTACATGGAAATATATGAAGCGATCGGACAAGAAGCTTTATTGGGTATTTTGTCTCACCTATTTTTTATTGCTATTACTTTTTACGCATTACAAGCTTTTATGATCGAAAAATTATTTAAAAAGAATCGAGTTTTTCAAATTCAGCTCATTTATATTTTACTTAGTATTGCGATAGGCTCAGCAGTATCTAATTTCTTTCTTCAAATATCTAGCTGGTCAGGCAAACTTCCTTATTTATTTTAAAGAATTCGTAGCTTTCTTTCATAAATTTAGAGGTCTACATACTTCAAAGGACTTTATAATACCATTTGTGTGGCCCTTTGAACTATGTAAAAAGACGCTAATACATTAAATTCTTATGAATTTTACGCTATTAGCTACCAAGATACCCATTGATAAATGTACGATAATAGGGCCTGCCACTTCATTTTTTATAGAAAAAAGTGAAAAGTTGTTTTTTATTCATATATCTTTGGGTATGTATTAGAAGCGAACGGGTTATTGGTCATTCACAAAAAAAATTTAGCAGCGTACAATAAATAAATAGCAAAAAATCTAATAATGGCTTAAAATAGTGATTTGGACGCTTGAACGAGCGTTAGAAAAGTTGTACTATAGAGTTGTTTGTTTACTGATTATGACATTATACTTCTTTATTAAAATAAAAATTTGGTAGGTTAATAGATTGAATTCGGAGGGACATAGGGTGGATAAAATAATAGTGACTGGCGGCCAAAAACTACAGGGGAAAGTACGTGTAGAGGGCGCAAAAAATGCAGTGTTACCAATCCTTGCAGCAGCTTTACTTGCTTCAAAAGGAGAAAATGTAATTAAAGAAGTCCCTAATTTAGCAGACGTCTTTACAATAAATGAAGTACTTAAAAGTTTAAACGCAGCAGTTACATATATACCTGAAGATAATGCCGTATATATAGATGCAACAAAAGAACTTTCAAGTGAAGCTCAATTTGAATTTGTTAGTAAAATGCGTGCATCTATTTTAGTAATGGGATCTCTACTTGCTCGTAATGGCTATGCTCGTGTAGCACTTCCTGGAGGCTGTGCAATTGGATCACGTCCGATTGAATTACACTTAAAAGGCTTTGAAGCAATGGGTGCAAAAATTTCATTTGGCCATGGCTATGTTGAGGCGAAGACAGAGGGTCGCTTAAAAGGGGCTAATGTGTATTTGGATTTCCCAAGTGTTGGGGCAACTGAAAATATTATGACAGCTGCATCTTTAGCTGAAGGGACAACTGTAATTGAAAATGCAGCGAAAGAGCCTGAAATCGTGGATCTTGCAAACTTTATTAATAGTATGGGTGGCCGTGTAATCGGTGCGGGGACAAATACGATTCGTATAGAAGGAGTCGATACATTATATGGAGTAGAGCATCATATTATTCCTGACCGTATTGAAGCTGGTACATTTATGGTGGCAGCAGCTATTACGAGAGGAGATGTGGTGATTGAAAACGCAGTTCCTGAGCATATGACTGCTTTAATAGCTAAAATGCGTGAGATGGGCGTAGAAATTACTGAGTTGGATGAAGGAATCCGTGTACGAGTTCCTAAAACACTAAAAGCAGTTGATATCAAAACAATGCCACATCCTGGTTTCCCAACAGATATGCAATCACAAATGATGGCGTTAATGCTTACTGCTGAAGGTACGAGTATTATTACAGAAACGGTATTCGAAAACCGTTTTATGCATGTTGAGGAATTCCGTCGCATGAATGCTGGTGCTAAAATAGAGGGACGTTCTGTGTTTATCGAGGGGCCTGTGGATCTTCAGGGAGCTGAGGTAATGGCAACGGATTTACGAGCTGCGGCTGCATTAATTTTAGCGGGTCTTGTATCAGAAGGAATGACACGTGTCACAAAACTTCATCATTTAGATCGTGGTTATGTTGATTTCCATGGAAAATTAGCATCTCTTGGTGCTAATATTGAACGTATTACAGAAGAAGTAGTGACAATTGAAGATGTAACAGTTGAATTGCCTACAAACTAAATAGATTTTAAAACCCTTTGCTTTTTATGCAGAGGGTTTTTGTTTTCTCATAACTACAAGAAATCTAGCATATTATTCCTTATGAAAAAATGGATGATTAGTATAGGTGTCATTTGCTTGATTGGGGCATTATATATGCTTCCTATAGTAGGGTTTAGTGAAAGACAAGAGGCTATCATACCTCAAACTAGTGATAAGAATGCTTGTGAAATATTTATAGAAGTGGAGGGGCAAGAAGAAAAAATTCCTTTGGAAACGTATATTACAGGAGTAGTTGCTGCAGAAATGCCCGTTTCTTTTAAAAAAGAGGCACTGAAGGCACAAGCTATTGCAGCACGCACATATGCGTTGAAAACGACAAATTACGGAAAAATTGCGATCGCCCCAACTGTGGCAAAGCAAGTCTTCTATGATGAAGAACAAAGAAAGGCGAATTGGGCTAGCAATTTCCTGGGAAATGAAAAGAAAATTGTCGAAGCTATCAATGAAACACAAGGACAAGTTATTCTTTATAATAATGAATTGATTACAGCCATGTTTCATTCAACAAGCAATGGTAAAACAGAAAGTGCTTATGGATATGGTGGAAATGATATTCCATATTTGCAAAGTGTTGCAAGTATATCTGATCAAACATCTCCTAAGTTTGAGGCTGAGCAAGAATGGACTTTAGCTCAATGGAATAAGCTCTGGCCTATACAATGGCAACCTAGTGATTTTAATCGTATCCAGTTATTTTATAATGATTCTGGACGAGTAGAACGTTTACAGCTAGGGAATAACGTCTGGACAGGGAGAGAGGTAAGAACGCTCCTTGGTATACCATCAACTGATTTCACAATCATCTTTAATGCCAATAAAAGAAAAGTTCAAGTGAAAACTCAAGGTTATGGGCATGGAGTGGGCATGAGTCAATATGGAGCTGAGGCAATGGCAAATGAAGGGAAAACAGCTGCCGAAATTTTACACTATTATTATCAAGATATTGAAATAAAAAAAATAGATGCATGTTTAAAATAACTTCTAGTTGTTCACACTGCAACTAGAGGTGATGAAAATGAGAGAGGATAAAAATAACAAAGCTTCTCAAAACCAAGATCCAAATCAAAAGGAAAATGGCCAATTACAAAAGAAACCGTGGTTTTGGCCAGTAGTTTACACAGGTGGTGCACTTGTTCTAGCAGGATTGTTATTTGGTTACAATAGTCTCGTATCAAAAGTAGAAGAGGCTCCTTTACCAGATTTAGCTGAAGTAGATCCAGGTCCTGTAGTGGAAACTAATGCACGAACTGAAAACATGAAGTATCCATTCAAAGAAGAGAATTTTAGTAAAGTACAAGTCTTACAAGAATTTTACGAGTTAGAGGCAAATGAAGAGTCTCGTGAAAATGCACTAATGGTATTTAATCAAACATTTACTACATCTTCAGGAATCTCTATTGCTATGAATGGTGAAGAGTTTGAAGTACTAGCTGCTATGAGTGGTAAAGTACTAGAGGTAAAACTAGACGCATTTACAGGCAATAAGATCGTGATCGAGCATCCAAATGGTATGCAGACACATTATAGCTCTGTGAAGGATATCGCTGTTAAAGAAGGCGATGAGGTTACACAAGGTCAAGCATTAGGAAAAGCGACTGACAACGAGTGGAATCAAGCGGCTGGCGTCCACATGCATTTCGAAATTCTTGAAAACGGAAAATATATCAATCCGAAAAAATTACTAGCTTTTTAATGAGAAAAGCTAGTAACGCATAAAAAGTCAGCATTTTATCAAGAAAATGCAAAACGTGTTCTGAATAGCTTTGTCCTCACATAAGGTGAAGAAATGCGCAAATGTGCATCTGATTGCCAAAGCATTTTGTGAAATTGTGTGGAAAGGACGAAGAACGTGCATGAGCACATTCGGAAGCGCTGCATACGCCTCGGTGAATTACTGATTGAGACGCGTGAGACTGTGCGTGTCCTCGCGAAAATGACTGGTTATTCAAAAAGTACGGTGCACAAGGATTTAACAGAGCGATTACCAACAATTCATGAAGGATTAGCTGACCAAGTGAAAGAAATACTCGCCTACCATAAGGCCGTACGTCATATTCGCGGAGGAGAAGCAACGAAAAACAAGTGGAAAGAAAGAGCGAGTCAAGAATGATTCGTTCTTTTTTGTTGTGTTGGACAAGCATAAGTGATGATTTTCTAAGAATAGTAATTCTATATTATAGCCGTTCACTGCCTAAAAAGAAAACAGTCTTATTCACTAAATTTAGGTGAAATTACCAATAGAATATGATAAAATATTCTAGATAAAGAGATAAAATGAACGTTATGTAGTTGGAACTGGCGGGAAGGAGAAATTATAAAATGTTTTCGAAAGATATTGGCATTGACTTAGGGACTGCGAACGTATTAATCCACGTTAAGGGGAAAGGGATCGTCCTCAATGAACCATCTGTTGTGGCGATCGATAAAAAGACAAATAAAGTATTAGCGGTTGGGGAAGAAGCCCGCCAAATGGTAGGGAGAACGCCAGGTAATATCACAGCTATTCGTCCACTAAGAGACGGAGTCATTGCAGATTTTGATGTGACAGAGGCGATGTTAAGACATTTCATCAATAAATTAAACGTAAAAGGATTTTTGGCGAAGCCACGCATATTAATTTGTTGTCCAACGAATATTACAAGTGTTGAACAAAAGGCAATTCGTGAAGCTGCTGAAAAATCCGGTGGTAAAAAAGTATATTTAGAGGAAGAGCCAAAAGTTGCAGCAATAGGTGCTGGAATGGATATTTTCCAACCAAGTGGAAATATGGTAGTCGATATCGGGGGCGGAACGACAGATATCGCAGTTCTATCAATGGGTGATATCGTAACAAGTGAATCCATTAAAGTAGCAGGCGATGTGTTTGATAACGATATTTTGCAATATATTAAAAAAGAATATAAATTGCTGATTGGAGAACGTACTGCAGAGGCAATCAAAATGACAATTGGTACAGTTTTCAAAGGTAGTCGCAATGATACAATGGATATTCGTGGCCGTGATATGGTAACAGGTTTACCACGTACAATTACAATTGAGTCTGAAGAAATTGAACGTGCACTACATGAGTCAGTAGCCATGATTGTCCAGTCAGCTAAAAATGTCTTAGAAAAAACACCACCTGAACTATCAGCCGATATCATTGATCGTGGAGTGATTATAACTGGTGGTGGTGCATTGTTACATGGAATGGACCAGCTATTAATAGAAGAGTTGAAGGTACCTGTTTTCATTGCAGAGAGACCTATGGATTGTGTAGCCATTGGTACAGGTATCATGCTTGAAAATATTGATCGTGTGCCAGCATCCTTATAAAAATAAAATGAGGTGATTTCTTTGTTTAAAGGATTTTATACAGTTGCAACAGGTATGATCACGCAACAAAGAAGAACAGAATTACTTACCAATAATTTATCAAATGCGAATACGCCAGGATTTAAGGCAGATCAATCTACGATTCGCTCATTCCCAGATATGCTAATGTCTAGCATTGGAAAAACAAATGCTCCTGCTCACCAACAAGCCGGCGCTGAATATATGAGTCAAGTAGGAGCTTTAAATACAGGGACATATTTACAAGAAACATTGCCAAATTACATACAAGGCCAAATCTATAACACTGATTTTACAACAGATATGGCATTGATTAATGGAAACTTACCACAAAATGAAGATGGGGTTATGGGTTCAATTTTCTTCCGACTAGAACATCCTGCTGGTGGTGAGGCTTACACACGTAATGGTAATTTCACGTTAGATGGGCAAGGCTATTTAGTTAATGGTCAAGGATTATATGTACTAAATGATGCTGGGCAACGTATCCAGCTACCAAATGATGATTTCCGATTAGATGAAAGTGGCGCTATCTTTGTAAATAATCAACAAGTAGCTCGTGTTGGTGTATCATTTGCTGCAAACCCGAACATGCTACAAAAACAAGATAATGGCCTTATTCGTACAGAAAATGGTGAGAACTTGCCAACAGCTTATGGAGCGAATGGTGTTTCCTTTACACTACGTCAAAACTTTTTAGAAGGGTCAAACGTAGATTCTGGTCGCACAATGACAGATTTAATGACTGCCTACCGTGCATTTGAAGCAAATCAAAAAGTATTACAAGCTTATGATCGTAGCATGGAAAAGGCTGTAAATGAAATCGGAAAAATTTAATGGGCGAACAGGAGGCTTTTATCAATGCTACGTACAATGATTACAGCTACAAACACAATGGGGCAATTACAAAACAAACTGGATACCATTAGTAATAACATTGCTAACAGTAATACAACGGGCTATAAAACAAAGGAAGCATCCTTTAATGAATTACTTTATCAGCAATTTAATAATGATAAGCAGGATCGCGCAGAACGACAAACACCTGTTGGTATTCGCTATGGATCTGGCGCAATGATTGGGCAAATTAAATCCAATGAAAAGCAAGGTTCATTACAAACAACTAATCGTGATTTAGACTTAGCTTTCACAAAAGCGAAACAATATTTCAATATTTTGATGCCAGATGGTGAAAATGGAACTGAAACAGTGTATACTCGACAAGGTGACTTTTATTTATCTCCATTGAATAATGGAACAGTTATGCTTGTAACAGCAGAGGGTTATCCAGTAGCTAATGCTGCAGGACAAGCTATTACATTACCAGACACGGTTCAAAAGTTTGCTGTTCGAGATGGTGGCGTATTAGAAGCATCTTATCCAAATGGGGATATTATTCGTACGGATTTAGCTGTAACAGAATTCCAAAAGCCGCAATTAATGGAGCATGTTGCCGGTTCTTATATGGGATTACCTAATAATTTAGCTGAACTTGGCTATACGCAGGCAGAAGTTTTGACAGAGCTTGTGGGAGCCAACCGTCAGCAAATTGGCATGCAAAGTGGTACACTAGAAATGTCCAATGTTAACCTCTCGAAAGAAATGACAGAACTCATTCAAACACAACGTTCTTATCAATTCAACGCAAGAGCGGTGACATTAGCAGATCAAATGCTAGGACTAATTAATGGCATTCGATAGGAAGTTATCCAAAAACGCATAGTAAGGAATGAAGAGGAGTACAATCTATGACAAACGATTCACGTCGACGTTCTGTGCCGACACAAGAAACCGATACGCAACCGCAACCAGAAAAGAAAGAACGCCGCTCGACTGGAGAGCAACGCGAGGTTCGATGGGTGCAAATCCGACTGATTCCGATTTGGTTACGCATTGTAATTGTTCTCATTTTAGTCGTTGTTGCCGCAGCATTAGGCGCAATGTTTGGCTTTAGCGTTATTGGAGAAGGCAATGCTATGGATATTTTTAAACGAGAAACATGGCAGCATATATTTGATATTATGAATGGTAAAGAATAACATTATTCTTTACCTTACTTTGTGTATACATACTTAATTTTTGAGGGGGAAATGACATGTTAACTGCAGAACAAATTCAAGCAATTTTACCACACCGCTATCCTTTTTTATTCGTCGATCGCATCATTGAATTAGAAGAAGGGAAACGTGCAGTAGGATTAAAAAACGTTTCAATTAACGAAGATTTTTTTAATGGGCACTTCCCAGGTTATCCAGTTATGCCAGGTGTGTTAATTGTGGAAGCTTTAGCTCAAGTAGGTGGAGTGGCTTTATTAAATGCTGAAGAATTTAAGGGTCGTTTAGCGTTTTTAACGGGTGTTGATAATTGTCGTTTCAAGCGTCAAGTCGTACCTGGCGACCAACTTAAATTGGAAGTAGAATTTGTAAAACTTCGTGGCGCAATGGGTAAAGGTCATGGTGTAGCAACTGTAGATGGAGAACTTGTATGTGAAGCCGATATTCTATTTGCAATTGGGCCTGAACAGCCTAAACAAGCTTAATTTGCATTTGTAGACCAAAAGATATAAAATAGATAAAGTCAAGTCAAAAATTGATTAGTAGGTTCTTAAATTGCGATGGTAAATAAGCGATTGTGAATTGAAATAGATGTAATTTTTAGGTTTTACAAACGTAGGAGGATTATTAAGATGTATAAGGAATTGTCTTCAGGTATTAAAATTAGCATTACTCGTTCGATTTCAACATCTTTTGAAACATACTTAGCAAGTATTGGTTGGGATGAAGAGCGCTTTTCCATGGAAGACTTCATTGCAAACTGGCAGACTTATTTTCAGGAGAATGCCGCGTGGATCGAAAAAATCCCTGCTGATACATTGATGAGCGCACAGTTTCATGAAGAAATGGCACAAAAAATCGATGAGGTTATTGCCAAAATTTTAAATGAAGAACCAACAGCACAGCAAGTCGAAACAATCGAGGCATTGCAAAAAGAGCTAGGCACAAACTATAGCTACGACTGTAAAGCAGAGGCAGCATATATTGAACAGTTATTAAAAGAAAAACAAAAATAGTTTGTACAAAAATCGGATAGTTCCCTCCTTTCTCGGGCAATCTATGTAGGATCACAAATACAGTAGATGTATTTGATGACATAGTACCCAAGAAAGGAGGTTTTTTACTATGTGGAAAATGTCATTTTTAACCATCATTCTTGCAACTGCATTCCTTGGAGGTTGTAACTGGGGAAATAATGCAGTAGAAGATCACCCTGTTCGAGAAGTCGAGAATGACGTACGTCGAGGAGTCGACGATGTCGAGGACGCATTAGATCCGAATAATCGTGACGATGCATACGATCGCAATAATGTAAATGGGAATGGTGTAGATCGAGGTACTGTTAACGATAATACAACATTACCAGAAGCAACAACACCTGGTTCAAATGCCGATATCAACAGCACAAACGGCTATGACAACACACCAAATGCAAACGGTGTAAATGGTGTTGAACGTAATGACAACATGAACGGTAACAATAATAATGATGTTGTCGACGATAAAGTAAACAACACTGAAAAATACCGTGATGGTATGAATAACCGATAACATAAAAAGAGTGTTTCCTCTGCGGAAAACACTCTTTTTTCAATTTAGAGGAAAGCAAAGCGAATACCGGTGGAAGCAGAGTAAGTACCCGCGAAAACAGAGTGAATACCTGCAAGCTAAGCAAAACTCCCATCAAAAAAATTCTTCATATGCTCCAGTATATTTTCTGTAAACACGATTCTTATAGGTACCGGTATATGGAAACTGAAACTTCCGGAGCAATCGAGTAGCTACATCGTTGGAATTAATTTAAAAAAACGCTATAACTGTTTTAAAGGCTTCTTCCTTATAGCAACCACCAAATGAAACCCTCCTTTTTCAAATTGTATTGTACAAAAAAATTACTGCTTGTCCAATAAAAAAAACGATGCAAAAATTCGCATCGTCAGTCATTTTTTAATTTTGGTCGCTTTTTCATATCTTGTGTAAAGCGATCCAGTAAATCCTCTAAAGAAACACCCTCAGCAAGTAGCTCAGAAAGTAATTGTTCTGCATATTTTGATCGTTTAATTTTAAGCGTACCTTTTAATAGGACTGAAACATGATTACCGATTTCTTCAACAGTATGTACGATCACCTGAAAAGGAGCGGGTTCATTATCTGGAAATGAAATAACTGCACGTACATTGAAGACTGTAGCATTTGCTAAGAGCTCATCAAAGGTTGAGCGATATTGTTTTTCCATAAACAATTCAAGTACCCAAGATTGATGGCTATTTTCCTGATTAATAATGATGCCATCGATTAAAGGGAATGGTTGCACGCCATCTTTTGTGACAAGGTCAAAGGAAAGCATTTTAAAGGTTTTCAATATGTATATTCCTCCTAAGTCTGTCATTCTTTTAGTATAACACATGAGGCAGCAGTTGTTTGTGATGCGCACCTGTGACGGTTTTTCAAAAACTGCGAAATTGCAGATTTCATGAAATAGCATTTGCCATTACAGCCTAAAGCATTCAGCTAGAAAATTAAAAAAAAATAGAAAAATAAAAATGCCAATTTACCTAATTTATGCACAAAAACTGAAGGAAATTAACAATATCGATTTTTGCGAATGCCGGAATCATTTTGTAAGATGAGAGCAATCAAAAGCAAAGGAGGTGAATGAATGAATCAAGTCGGATTGGTTGGAAGGTTTACAAAAGACCCGGTGTTACGTTACTTATCTGGAAATCGTATGCAGACCCATTTCTCACTAGCCATTAATCGTAATTTTAAAAACAATCAAGGGGAAGTAGATACAGATTTTGTTTTCTGTACAGCTTGGGGAAGGCTTGCAGAGAATATCGTTAAATATTGTGGTAAAGGTTCATTAATCGGTGCCACTGGCCGTATTCAAACAAGGTCATTTGTAAATGAGGAAAGCACAAAGATTTTTATGACAGAGATAGTGGTTGAGGATGTTAGATTTTATCAACTTAAACAAAGAGATAGTGACGAAGCAGTTACTGTACCGCCACAGCCACCGAATGAACAGGAACACTTAAAGGATTTTGTTTTACCTTAGCAAGTATAGCTTACATACGGGGCAAGAGTACTTTAATTGTCTGATCCGCCATTCTCCTTATATTGCTTGCACCGTAACAAACAGAAAGGAATGATGTGTAACACTATAATAAACATTGCTGAAGACCGCACAGCAATGGAATTTTCAACACAACTAAATACGAATAATGAAGTAAGTAGGGAAAAGAAGTAGCAAGTTCCACTAAAAGAGCGCCAAGAACTATTTGCTCTTGGCGCATCTCATTATTATCTATCTAATGTTATTAAATCGCGGAGTTCTTGATCTTCTAACTCGGTCAACCACTGGCTTGATTGAATAAGCTCTTCGGATAATGCAGATTTCTGCACCAGCATCTTATCAATTTTTTCCTCGATCGTGCCAATTGTCACAAATTTATGGACCTGCACAAATTGTGTCTGTCCGATGCGATATGCTCGATCTGTTGCTTGGTTTTCAACAGCAGGATTCCACCAGCGATCTGCATGTAAAACATGATTAGCTGCTGTTAAATTAAGTCCTGTTCCACCAGCTTTCAAAGAAAGGATAAATATAGGGAAATCTCCTGCCTGGAAAGCCTCTACTAAGCGGTCTCGCTGCTGCTTAGGCATGGCACCAGTTAAAAACGGTGCATCTACATTATATAATTCACTAAAGCAATGTTGTAGCAATTGTCCCATTCCAATATATTGTGTAAAGATGAGACATTGCTCTCCATTGTCCACAATCTCAGCTGCCATTTGTACAATGCGCTCTAGCTTAGTCGAACGTGCAAGCATTGTTTCGGCATCCTCGAAAGGTTCCTTTAAATATAAGGCAGGATGATTACATAGTTGCTTTAATTTACTGAGCATCTTTAAGACGCGTCCCTTTTTTTGAAAGCCTGTTAACTGCTCCAGCTGATCAAGCGTCTCTAAAATATAGCCCTCATAGAGTGAAGCTTGCTCTGTTGTTAATGGACAATATTCATTCGATTCTAGCTTATCTGGTAAGTTAAGCTGTAAATGTGGATCTCGCTTTGTACGACGCAATAAGAATGGCTGAATTTTAGCTCGAAGCTTCTGCTTATGCGACTCTGATTCGTCTCGTTCAATAGGCAAAATAAATTCTTCATTGAAGCGACCAAAGCTACCTAGATAGCCCTTATGAATGAAATCAAAAATAGCCCATAACTCAGATAAACGATTTTCTACAGGTGTCCCAGTAAGAGCTATGTGATGGTCACCTAGCAATTTACGAATGGCTTTTGATTGTAATGTTTGCATATTTTTTATGTTTTGTGCTTCATCAAGTACTACCGTTGCCCATTCGATATCCTGTAAAAATTCAGTATCCTGTGACACAGTACCATAGGTTGATAAAATGACATGTGGCCTTTCTGCTGTCACTAGCTTTTTAAACTCTTCATCCTTTGCTCGATTTGCTTGATAATGTGTATGCACAATCAGGGACGGGGCAAATCGAGCAAGTTCTTTTTGCCAGTTCCCAAGTACTGAAGTGGGACAAATAATGATGGATGGCTTTGTGTAAGTTGATGACTCATAAATATGGAGCAAATAGGTAATCAATTGAACCGTTTTTCCAAGTCCCATATCATCAGCTAGACATGCACCGAAACCTTGTTGGCGCATAAAGACTAACCATTCAAAGCCTTCTAATTGATAAGGGCGTAATTCGGTTTGTAGGGACAATGGAATCGAGACGGCAGGTAAGCCTTTCTTCTCCAAAAGTTGCTCCATGTATGCTTTTAATGATTGTTGTATTTCCAATGCAAAGATTGGATCATCTCTCAGTGCATCATCTGCATCTTCTTCCTCAAGAGGGGCAGACAGGTCTTCTGGTAACTCCCTAAATAATAATTCTCGAACAGTCCAACTTTCATCTTCTGCCTGTTGCATCAATTCACGCATTTCTTGCATCCAATTGGCATCTACTCGGAACCATTCAGTACCAATACGAATAAATTCACGTTTCTCATCCACAAGTTTTTTAAATTGCTCAGCTGAAATCGTTTGTCCGTTCATAGAAAACTGCCATTTAAACGTTAAAATATCATCTAAACCTGCTACCTTCCTTGTGGAAACATTACTAGTTGTAACACGTACTCGGATTTTGGATTGTTTTAAATCCTTTAGCCATGCTGGCAGTACAACATCAAAACCAAGTGCCTGCAATCTAGCAAGATCCTCCCGTAAAAAAGAGCGAACTTCTAAATCTTCCAGTGTCACACGAATAAAGATATCACTATTGATCGTATCGATGGATAGAAGTTCTACAATTTGCTGTTGTTGCTGTGTAATTTCAGTCGCAAACATTCGCCACTTTGTAGGTAGTGCCTCTTCAATAGGTAAGGATTGTTTACGAATAGCAGGTGTCCAGTAGTTTTTCGTTGTAGCAGTGCTTAGCACCGTTTCTAATAACCATACATCGGCATCTTCTTCTGGCTCACTTAACCGTAAAGAAACGGAAACAGCTCCAGCTTGACGAGCTTGATCCAATGGCCAGCCTCCACGTAGGAAAAAGGGTAATAACTTTGGTAAATCAGCTAGTATTAGCCCAACCTGTGAAAGCTTCTGCTGTACAGCTGTTTCCAATAATGCTGAATCTATATGATCAATAGGGAAAGTTAATGATGAAAAATCATCTGCAATCACAGCATGTGACCAAAGTGATGGCTCTTGCCAGTATGCTTGTAATGCGTAAACTTTTTTTAACCATTCTATACTTTCTTCATTTGCACCACTCCAATTGATGAAAGGGTGCTGGAAGCTTGTTGAAAAAATATCGAGTAACTCAGCTGTAGAAACTTCAATTGTAAAATCAGTTCGATTTGTTAATAATCCATAAACGTTTGCCTCATAAGTAAAGAATAGCGAAGAAATTAATGTATCAACATCGATTGTTGTACCATTTGCAGTAAAACCCTGCAACGTAAAATATCCTTCCCGAGCTACTTCAATACGGAGCTGTTGTGTTTTGGAAAAAGGGGAAGGAGCATTTATTGTCATCATACTAAGTTTCCTTTCTCAATTTCTTCTTGTAACGCACGTAGTCGTTTATATTCTGCACGAATGGTTTGCATATATGTTTCAAAATAAGCTGCTTTACCAGCTCGCTTTGCAGCGCTACGCATACTTTTCCAAATACGCACAGCCTGTTTATAATTTAAGCGTGATTTTTGCGTAATTTCAGCCATTGCATAGACATGATATAAAGGTAAAACAGTTGCAGGTTCAACCTGTAATACATCCTTTAATCCACACATTTCTAAGTAAGAGAGGGATGATGGGTTTAGTTGATGCAGAGCTGCCCATTCCCGATAGCGACCTTTTTTAATTAAAAAACTTGAGAACGGCTGTAGTCCATACACACCAAAGGCACTATACAGCGTTGCTTCCTCTTCCTCCGAAAGCTGAATCTCGTCAAATAAAAGTTGGAATTGCCTTACGTATTGGGCACGCTGAACGACTGGAACGACCTCCTGTAGAAACACTTCAGTCAAAGGTAAAATTGCTCGTAAAATGACTGCTAATGAATTGGACTCTCCAGCACGTTGTGCAAAAGTAGCTAGTTCAAACAAATCCTGCATTTGTGGTAAATCAACCTGTGCCAACTTTTCAAGCAGTAAATCCTCTTTCTGTAATAGCACATAAAATAATAATTTTAGTGATTGTAGAGAAATTTCTGCTGAAGAGTGAACAAGATTATTTATAAATGCCAATTCCTGTTCACGACGAGGCTTCTCATAAAAAAGTACTGCCCATAGTAGCATATATAGACGAAGGCGATTGGCAAAAAGCCCTTGTCTTTCTAATAAAAATTCTCTTACTAGCTCTTGGATGGCATCATAAAATGGATCTGTCGCAAATAGTCGTGATCGATTAGAAAGCTCTGTAAGAATGCTCTCAAAAGATTGCGTGCTTTGTTCGATAAAATATTTCATATAAGGTGAATCTAACGAATGTCCAGGTGTTTCATTTAAATGTCGCCATATCGAATTAAAAATGGCTAGCTCCATATAGAGCTTATAAAGAGGTTGCCATTCACGCTCAAAGGGCATATGTCGACGAAGACGCTCCAAAGCATCGGTTCTTAC
The DNA here is from genome assembly GCF_002896375.1 of Lysinibacillus sp. YS11. Lineage (NCBI taxonomy): Bacteria > Bacillati > Bacillota > Bacilli > Caryophanales > Bacillaceae > Lysinibacillus > Lysinibacillus sp. YS11. Next base: position 639,943 of record NZ_CP026007.1, read on the forward strand.
AGCGGAAAGCCCATAGCCTTCTAGTATGCGCCCAGGTGGTAATAATCGTTTCATCACCTCATCCACCATCATCGACCAGCTTTGTGGGCTGCGTTCATCTGCTAAAGATTTTAATTGAACAGATTTTTGTGCACGCCAAGCACTCGACCAATTTTGAACAGAATCAAAATATTGGTAGAGAGCGAGTAAAGCACCTATTTGATGTCGACACCATTTTGCTTGAGGACAGCTACAATGTAGCTCTTCATTTGAAAAATCAATTTCAACAGAAGCGGGTCTGACATCTTGAACACTTGCATATAATATAGAACTTGCTCCATTAAATCGTTCAAAAACAATGGACTTATTCCTTACTGAAAAGACAGCACGGCGCACTAGTTCCTCATCTTCGGTAGAGGAAGGATGTAACCCTTGTTCAGCTTCTTTTAATTTAGTCAGCACAAATGCTTGATGTTCCTTAGCTAATTGCGATATAGACAATGCCATAACCTCACTCCTTTCATCATGTATGGCTATAGTTAACATTGTTAATTGTAAAAAGGAAAAAAAGACTGTCCTTCCATTATACGATTAAAATGCAGTAATGATAAGCTGAATGATCAGAAAGAAAAAAATGAGGTAAAGATAGTTAACAAGGCTTTTGATTTGTGTTAAAATCTGAATAATCAGATAACTAGGGAGGGATGAAGGATGATGCAAGTTCAATACATGAAGCCGTTTTACACAAAAGTTACTGGAGATAAATTACGTCTCGTATTTGCTTATCAATATTTCTCTATTTTAAAAGAGAATGAGATTTTCCATTTCATTCCCATAGAAGGTAAAGAGATGATCATCAACATGAAGACACAGCAGATTGAAAATTTATCTGAGGTTTTTGTTTTCCAAAAAGGAAATCGCTTTATTCGGTTACCACTTTATCAACTATTGCTTATTACTAATGTTCATGAGCATCTAGCACCAATACTTGAAAGCGCTACACCAAAGCAACAAATTCCGATGGTTTCTACTGTGACGGTTGGTGAAATCGATCAGCTTATTGCAGAGTTAGAGGAGAAAAATTTGGATCATTTGATTGATCAGGCATTACTAGAGAATGATAAAGAACTCTTTTTCGAATTGCTACAGCAAAAGAGCCATCAACTTGGGGGTTTCAAAATTGAATAGATGGAATGTCCAGTAAGCACCTACTTATCATAAATGACAAGCAGGTGCTTTTATTATGTAGTTAATCAACTATAAAATGTTAAAAACACATAAAAAATTAGAAACGATTTCCAGTATTAAGGTCAATAGATGAGATGTTGGACCGATATAAAAACAAGAAGGTGGTGAAATCATGCTTGGTAAGTGGTCAGCGACAGGGATGGCAATTATGAATAATATGAATCGTCATTATGGGGCGATGAGTAAAGCTATGCTACGAATTTCTTCCGGATATCGAATTAATAGTGCAGCAGACGATCCAGCAGGACTGGCGATTTCTGAAAAAATGCGTGCCCAAATTCGTGGCTTGAATATGGCAGCTAAGAATATACAGGATGGTATTTCGCTTGTGCAGACAGCAGAGGGGGCACTGAATGAGACACATGCCATGATTCAGCGTATGCGTGAGTTAGCAGTGGAGGCAGCCAATGATACATTAACAGATGATGATCGTAAAAAATTAGATTTGGAATTTCAGGAATTAAAAAAGGAAATCCAGCGCACATCAACCGATACAGAATTTAATACAAAGACATTACTTAATGGGGATTATGAAACAAATGGCATCAAGATTCAAGCAGGCGCCAATGCAGGACAGAGTATAGAATTATTTATCAATGGGATGGGGTCCGAGGCACTTGGGTTGAAGGATACTTCTATTGCTACTCGTGAGGATGCGGAAAAAGCTATGTCTTCAATGGATGAAGCCTTAAAACATGTTTCCAATGAGCGCTCACGTCTTGGTGCCTATCAGAACCGCTTGGAACATGCCTATAATGCTAATGTGAACACGGCAGAGAATTTACAAGCAGCAGAGTCTCGTATTCGAGATGCAGATATCGCAAAAGAGATGATGAATATGGTGAAGGCGCAAATTTTAATGCAAGCAGGTCAATATGTTTTAGCCATGCATATGCAACAGGCCCAGTCTATTTTAAAATTATTAGAAGTAGGAAAAAAATGATGAATTTCAATTAACATTGAAATTCATCATTTTTTAATGTTTATTTTGACAAAGCATCAATTGCTAATTTAGCAGTTGCAGTTGCTTCATCTTGCAATGGGATGACGGCCTGGCGCATTTTTTCTTGAACTGTTGTATAGGATTCAAGAATTGCTACAGCTTGTTCAAACAATGTTACACCATTCCAATCATCAACCTCGACATGACCGATGACAGGCTGATCAACGATATCAGCAAACGCATCAATTTTCGGATCATACGAAATGGCAATAAACGGTGTCGCATAGATTGCCGAGAAAATTAAGGAGTGCAGTCGCATACCTATTAATAGTTGAGATTGACCAATCACTGTGATTTTTTCCTCAATAGATAAATCAGCAGGAGCAATCAAGCTCTTTTCCTTCATAAGTGCTGCTACTTCCTGTGAAGTAATAAAATCATGCTCACCATGCATAGGCAGGAAAACGATTTGCTCACCCTGACGTACTAATTCATCTAGGCTGTGTGCAATTTTTTCCTTGTAGGCAACAGCGGATGGCCAATCTCGAACGCTTACAGAGATATAGCTATCGGCTGACAAAGAGACATTTTCTAGCCACTCACAATGAAAGTCATTACCGTTAAGTCCCATAACAGGATCTGGTACGATCTTTGTTTCTTTTCGCACACCGATCTCTGTTAAAAGAGCTAGAGAGGCTCTATCTCTGACTGTTATTTGTTCGACCTTATTAAAAACTGTACGAACAATAAATTTACTAAGCGGGTGATTGATTGGACCCATACCTTGGGCGTAAACAAATACTGGCTTCTTCAACCATTTTGCGATTTGAATAACGCCCGCATAGTAAGGAATCGTTTTCATGCCTGTTTGATCCTGCATGAGACTACCGCCACCACTAATCAGTCCATCTGCTGTTTTAAGTAATTGACGAATTTCTTTCATTTTCCAACGGTTAATGGCTTTGACACCATATGTTTGCTCAGTAGCTGCTGGATTATTAGATAATACCGTGATCTCTATATCACTTTGCCACTTTTTTAAAGATTGGATAATGGACAGTAGAATGGCATCATCTCCGACATTATCAAATCCATAATAGCCAGATAAAACAACGTGCATTATGACCACCTCGCGATTGCCTTAGAAACCCAACGATAACCGATTTTGAAGATTAGGATAAACACAAGTCCTACTACAAGACCTAGAGATACACTGTATAGTGTACGTAATACAGAAACAGCTACTGGGATGTGTAGGTGAGTAAATGTATTCATGATGGATAAGAAACCAATAACACTTGGTACTAGGAGAATACTTCCCCATTTGCGATTAATACCCATTACATATAACGCTAAAATGAAGAATGGGAAACCAATTAAAAATTCCTTTGTTCTTGGTCGAACATACAATGTATTTTCTAGCCATTGTCTAAAGGCTAATTCCATATCACTTACAGAGCCAGAGTTACCTGTTCGGCTAATGTAAAATAATCCGACACCTGCCAACACAACGAGTAGTAACACATGCCAATATTTTAATTCTTTATTTAACAATGTTACCGTATTTGATAAAGAGTTCTTAATGTTTTGTTCAGCTAGTCGGTTTATCTCAATCACTGTAAATAGTAAAACACCCATAATTGGAATAAGATAAACAAGCTTAACCCCTTTAAATACAGCAAAGCCTGTCATAAAGGCATTACCATTCAATAAGCCAATGACAATAACAATGCCAATTACACTAATTGCTACTGCCTTTAAGTATTGGATCAATATGTTAGAAACCTTCGTAGAACCTTGCGCTGATTTGATGACTGCATAGGTTGGTGCAAGGACTGCAATAATGAGTGCAAATGCTTGTAAAAATAGAGTACTTTTCAGGATAAAGTACGCAATTGCTAGTACAGCCATAAAGCCAGCTGCCGCGATACGAAGAGGCATCCATTTTACTAATTCTGAAATGATAAAGGTAAATAAAATACCTGCTACTAATACGGTTGCTGTGACCCAAGCTGGCACTACTACTTTATCAAATAGCTTTGGTTCACCTGCTTTGAAATGATCTGGCATTGTGTCATGCACACCATTTAAATAATCAATCGTTTCTTCTACATTTTCTTTGGCATTACCTGTTGTTTTAATATGATAGAAAATAGAGCGAATATTACGCTCTTTGACAGCTCGTGTTGTACGGTCAATACTTGCATTTAGCTTTAATTTAGTCTCTCTATTGACATTGATGCTATGCAAACGAATCATATTGTAATCCGTCATTTGAGCGATTTTACTTTCGCCTTTAAGTGGGTTACTTTCAATTGTGTAAAAGTAATAGCCAGCATCATTTAATTTTTCAACTAATTGATTGCCGTCTTCTTGTCCAAAACCAATAGCTTCATCACCTTGACCAAGTAAGCGGCCTGCTGAAGCCTCTTTTAAATCGACTAATTGATTGACCAACTTTTCATTAGCTACTTCATTATCTGCATTTTCCACCTTAAAGATGTGAGCTAGTCCATGCTTACTAATCATGTCAATAGCAGGCTGATCATAGCCAATTGGAGTTTTTAAATCAAAATTGTGGTTAGAAGCAGGAAGGAAATAGAAAGCTTCTTCTCCTATTTGTACTTCCTCTGGTTCAACGCTCTCCATGATCAGTTTTTGGTAGCTTTCGTTTTCAGGCACTCGAATATAATAGCCGCTATTAGTGATATCAATAGCATCTTTATAAGGTGTAAACAATAATTGTGCTGCTAACTCACTTTCTTTATAAACAGTAATTAAGTTTTGCTTTTCCATTTCCTTTAATGTTAAGGGCTCTAGACTCACAGTATTCAGCCCAGCATCCTTTAAGGAGGAAAGAATTTCATCCATTGTTAGGTCGCTATTTTTTTCTGCGGTTTGTATTTCATCATAGGGAATAACAATCTCATAAGCATCATTCGATTGCTCCGCATTCCACCTCTTCATGATACCTGTAGAGGAAACGACGAGTAAAAGAACAATGATTCCCCAAAGCCATTTCTGTTTTGACATAAGTGTCCTACCTCTCTTATTTATGAAAATCTTTTTCCGATAACAGGGATTTTCTTTAAATCTTGTTTATGAATAGCTTTCATCAGCCATAGTAGAAGGAAGTAAAGAGCTCCACCAACTACGATTGCGACAGTTAGATAGCCCATTGCCGACATTCTTGACCAATGTGTAAAGTCAAGCCAAAGTGTTGGTAATCCAACTGCTGCTCCCATTACAATGGAAGACACAATCATTTTCACCGTATCTTTTCCAAGGACAGTAAAGCGAATCGTACGATAAATAAAGACAGAATTCACAATAAATAACACAAAATACACGAGCAAGGTTGCATAGGCAGCACCATCTAAACCAAATGCTTGAATAAGGAAGATGTTAGAAAACACCTTAAGGACAACACCGCTCAAAATAATGAGAGCTCCTGTTTTGGCAGCATTCATGCCCTGTAGAATACCTGTTCCTAGCAAAGTTAGTGATGTAAAGACAGAGCTTAGATTGATGATGGCTAACATTAAGCTTCCCTCAAAGTCTTTAAAAAGAGCTAGATTTAAAGGCAAGGTTAAGGCTAGTAGCCCAATCGCAGCTGGCCATGAAATAAGATGTGTCATACGATGAGTTTGCTCAATAATAGTGCGTGTTTCATCCAATTTACGCTCAGCTAGCTTCGTTGTAATCAAAGGCACAAGCGGCAAGATAATTGAAGAAGCAAAAACAGTCGTAATTTGAACTAATGTAAGTCCTCGACCATAAATACCATAAAGGTAGCTAATTTCACTTGCATCTGCACCAGCACTTCTTAAGCCATATGTAACCGTAAAGGAATCTACAAAGTTAAAGAGTGCCATTGTCACAGAACCGATCGCAATGGGAATAGAAATCTTTAAAATGGTTTTACTGTATTTAGAGAAATCCTTACCAGAATATTTCTCCTTACTCGTCACTTTTACCGAAGAACGGAAATATTTAAAGAGTAAATAGAAAAGTGAACCGAGGGCTCCTAATACAGAGCCTGCCATAATTCCACCAGCTACGATATCATTTGAATAATCCATTGCTACTAGGAAATACGCAACAATTAAAATTAATGCAACACGTACTAACTGCTCAATCACTTGAGAGATGGCAGTAGGTCGCATATCCCCAAAACCTTGGAAAAATCCACGATAGACAGCCATATAAGGAGCTACCAGTAATGTAAGGGCAACAATAATTAAGGCAATCTCTGTTGAAGGCCCACCAAGTGCATTCGCTATCTGCTCTGAAAAGCCGTAAATGATTGTAAAACTAATGACGCCAAAGGATAATGCAAGGATTCTTGCAGTCACATAAATTTTCTTAATTTTGGCAGTATCATGACTCGTCCTAGCTTCCGCAATCAGCTTAGAAATAGCGATAGGGATACCCGCAACGGATAAATAAAGTGCTACCATATAAACAGGATAGACAAGACTAAAAATACCAAGTACTTCATCACCAGCAATATTTTGAAGTGGTATACGGAAGATACTTCCGATTACTTTGGAAAGTAAGGTGGCAATCGTCAGGATGAGTGTGCTTTTAACAAATGTTGACTGACTCATTTTGTTTTGCCCTGACCTTTAAACTTTAATGCAAATACCTTTAAAGCAAAGCGAGGGAGTACAAGCATTCTTCCAAACCGACTTGGCTGGCGTAACAGTCGATAGAGCCATTCAAGATTTAACTTTTGCCAGAGTACTGGTGCACGTTTTACAGTACCAGCGATGACATCGAAGGAGCCACCTACACCGATAAATACACCCTTTGAAAATTTTTCAAGGTTTTCTGTTATCCATTTTTCCTGTCTTGGTACACCTAATGCCACAAATACAAGATCAGGCTGTAAAGTTGCAATTTCTTTTGCAAAATCATTATTATTCCAGTCGAAGTAGCCATCATGATAGCCAACGACATCAACGTTTGGGTAGTTCTTATGAATATTGGCAACCGTCTTTTCGATAGTTTCCTTTTGAGCACCTAGTAAATAGATTTTAAAATGCTTTTGCTGACCAACCTCTAACAGACGTACCATCGTATCATAGCCAGTTACGCGCTCTGGAAGTGAATCTCCAAGGATTTGTGCAGCCTTAACGACACCAATGCCATCTGCACAAATGTATGTTGCCTGCTTTAAGTAATTCATGACAGTTGGATTTTCATTTGCCTGCATGACAACTTCAGGATTGGCTGTCACAACGAAAGTTTTTTCTTGCTGTTCAATACGATTAACGAGTAAATCAACAAACCCTTGCTGACCAATATGTAAAAAGGGTACGCCCATAATCGTTACATGCCTCATATAGTGTTCAAACCTTTCTGTAATTCCATTTTCACTGCAATCTATCATACCACAAAAGCAATATTGACAGGAAATTTTCGATAATGGGTTTAACGATGATTACCTAAAGTATAGCTCTTATTAGTAACGATTTTTACATGGTATGGCAATTGTCCTATTAAGCTTTTTTAGGACACTATTTTGACGTAGAATTTACTAAATTTTAGGGGGATAGTATGAAAATTATATCCTAAAATTTCGAGTTTCTTCTATTATATAGCGCTTTCATCTCGGTGATAAAAAATGACTAACAAAAAGAGTGCGAATCATCATCGCACTCTTCTTTTGCGCATCCTATTAAAATCATTTTTTTACAATATAATCGCCATGTACCCAGCCTGTTTTTCCGTTGTAAAGCACCTGATACCAGGCACCATTTTTTATGAATTCACCTTTATCGTCTACAACACCGATAATAAAGCCATTCGGTTTAACAGTACCTAAAATAACACTTGTCGTAGATGGTTCACTTCGAACATTAAGTGTAATGTTCATATTAACAATTTGTAAGCCATTTTCAAGACTCACATAATCATCAATCACCCAGCCCTCTTGTCCATTGACACTTACTTTCAACCAACCACCATTTTCACCAAGAACTTTAAAGGAGGTATCCTTTGGCAAATTCGTAATAATCGAAGCATTATCTGCTGTATTCGGATACGTTCTCATATTGAGATTAATCGTCGTTTTACCTGTTGCTCCAGCTAACCCTAAATCCAATGCGTATTGCTTCGATGGACTCGGTAATGAAGGAGCGGAAGATTGACTTTGATAGGCAGGCACATCAAACACTAGGTTTGTTGTCGTATGAGCACCAATTAATTCATAAATATCATAGATCTTTTTCGCTTGAATGACAGCCCACATCACATGTGTTGCATACTGGTGGACTGTTGGATTATCAGGATTCCAACGCATTTTATAGAGCGTATCCTGCCCCCTGCTAATATACTGATCCTTTACAAATTGGGCACCGCCGATAATGGCATCCTGAACAGTAAACCAGCCATTTGTATAAGCGCGCTCCGCACCATACTTATTAGCATCGGCATCTATAGCGCCAATACCGTAAGCATTGTAGGTTGTCTTAATAGCAGTTAATTTATCGCGATTTTCTGGTGTTGCTACCATTGGCTTGCCATTTGTATCTAAGCCAACCTCGATCCCTTTAATTAGTGCAGAACCACCATTGGCTGTTTCGTGCAAGGCATGCGAGACTAAATAAATAGCATTGATCTTATTGTCTATACCAGCTTGAATAAAGGCATCCGCTGTACCTGCTAAGCTTCCTTTATTGGCAAGTACTTTATCATTTAGCTCTTTTGCACTCAGATTATTGACGACAGTAGATAATTTTAGGAATTGATAATAAGATGGGCTATCCTGCATAAAGCTTTTTGGGTGTACATAGTATGACACTAGTGCCTCGCTAGCCGTGAAAAGGCCAGCACCATCGACCTTTGGATTATTCATTGTTTGTTTACTTACTACAGAGGAGTAGTCATGTGAGTAATTCGTCGTCATATATTGCTTACCACCTGTCCCAGGCGCCTCTAAATGGATTAAACGATAGAGCACGGTAGCTGCCTCAGCACGAGTTGTTTGAGCAAGAGGTGCAAATTGATTATTTGGCTTCCCAACAAGTAGTCCTGTTGTGACGACAGCTTGTACATCTGCATAGGCCCATTTGGCAATGCGCGCATTATCACTAAAAGCAATAGGGGAGGAAGATGTATTGATGTTTTGATAAGTGAGAGCTCTTTTTAACATAGCCGCCATTTCCTGACGATTAATGTGATTATTCGGATGGAATTTGCCTTGCTCGTCACCTTTAATTAGCCCGTGATAGCTTGCTTGCTCGACTACTTCGTAATACCAGTCACCTTTTTTAACATCTGTAAAGGTTGCCTGACTAGAAGCTGCTGGTAAGTTCAGTGTTCTAACAAGAAAGGCTGCAAATTCAGCACGAGTGACAGCATCATTCGGACGATATTGGCCGAATTCATCACCCTTCATTAAATCGTTGGTAATAAGATAGTTCATTTCATGGTAGGCCCAGTGCTTCGAAATATCTTCTGCTGAAGCGGAAGTTGGCGCAAGATATAACATGCCTGCCAGCACGGCCCCGTAAAGAGGAAATTTACGTTTCATTTTTTAAGCTCCCTTCAATAGCTGATATGTTCTATCAAACTATCAAAAGTGTAGCATAAAAAGTGGCAATCTATTATTACAACATGGGGACAGATAGATTAAGCTTTTTATTTAATAAAGAAGAAACTCATAAAGTTGTTGGGGAAGAGGCAGAATTCGCTAAGAAACGCCTTCTATATTTCTGTTTCTTTACAATTATAACTAAAATATTACGGGAGTCTTTAATTTTTGACAATTTAGTAACCATTCCAGAAAATGCTTGGTTATTATTGAGAGTAAGGTATAATAGGTAACGGAACTATATGTTACCAATCCAAATGAGGATATAATTAGTTGTAATTTTAATGGTTTCTATTAAATACCATATTAGGTATGGTAAAAAAATCTTCTATAACTAAATTTATGTCCCAATGCTTGAATTTCGGAAAAGATAGTGTTATATTATTGTAGAAAGTGAATAAACTTACTAGAATGGTATTCTACTACGCTTTTTCTAGTAAATTTACTAACAAATTTGCTTTAGTTTTGTATTATTCAAGAAAGCTATAATACATACATTTAGGTAACTAGGCGGTACTATAGTTTTCGTTGGATTAATATCAATTTAAGGAATTTTAGGGAGGAATACATTAATGGCAAAGCAAAACAAAGGCCGTAAGTTCTTCGCGGCATCAGCAACAGCTGCATTAGTTGCATCGGCAATCGTACCTGTAGCATCTGCTGCACAAGTAAATGACTATAACAAAATCTCTGGATACGCTAAAGAAGCAGTTCAATCTTTAGTTGACGCTGGCGTAATCCAAGGTGATACTAACGGGAACTTCAACCCACTTAACACAGTAACTCGTGCACAAGCTGCAGAAATCTTCACGAAAGCTCTAGAATTAGAAGCTGACGGCGATGTAAACTTCTCAGACGTTAAAAAAGGTGCTTGGTACTACAACTCAATCGCAGCAGTAGTAGCAAACGGCATTTTTGAAGGTGTAAGTGCAAACGAATTTGCACCGAACAAATCTTTAACTCGTTCTGAAGCAGCTAAAGTTCTTGTAGATGCTTTCGGTTTAGAAGGTAGCGAAAGCCTAAGCCAATTCGCAGACGCTTCTCAAGTTAAACCATGGGCTAAAACTGCTCTAGAAACTGCTGTAGCAAACGGAATCTTCACTGGTTCTGAAGAAAACGGTAAATTAAACTTAAAACCAAACGCAGCTATCACTCGTCAAGATTTCGCAGTAGTATTCGCTCGTACTCTTGATTTAGTTGATACTGAAACTCCAGTTGATGCAGCTATCAAAGCAATCAACAACACAACTGTTGAAGTAACATTCGACGAAGAAGTTGAGAACGTTCAAGCTCTAGATTTCAAAATCGATGGCTTAGAAATTAAAAATGCTTCTGTAAAGCAATCTAACAAAAAGTTGTAGTTTTAACTACTGCAGCACAAGAAGCTGGTAAAGATTACACTGTAACTTTAGATGGCGAAAAGCTTGGTTCATTTAAAGGTATCGCAGCTGTAATTCCAACTAAAGTTGAATTAGTATCAACTGCGGTTCAAGGTAAACTTGGTCAAGAAGTTAAAGTTCAAGCTAAAGTAACTGTAGCTGATGGTCAATCTAAAGCTGGTATTCCTGTTACTTTCAACGTACCAGGAGACAATGATGCAGTTAAGCCAACATTAGTAGGGGAAGCTGTAACTAACGAAGAGGGTATTGCAACATATTCTTATACTCGTTATAAAGATACTACTGATGAAGTAACTGCTTACGCAACTGGTGATCGTTCTAAATTCTCACTTGGTTATGTATTCTGGGGCGTAGATACAATTCTTTCAGTTGAAGAAGTAACTACAGGTGCTTCAGTTAATAATGGTGCAAACAAAACTTACAAAGTTACTTATAAAAACCCTAAAACAGGTAAACCAGAAGCAAACAAAACATTTAATGTTGGTTTTGTAGAAAACATGAATGTTACTTCTGATAAAGTAGCAAATGCTACAGTTAATGGTGTAAAAGCATTACAATTAAGCAATGGTACAGCTTTAGACGCTGCTCAAATTACAACAGATTCTAAAGGTGAAGCTACATTCACAGTTTCTGGTACTAATGCAGCTGTAACGCCAGTAGTATATGATCTACACAGCACTAACAATAGCACTTCAAACAAAAAATATAGTGCATCTGCTTTACAAACAACTGCTTCTAAAGTAACTTTCGCTGCACTTCAAGCAGAGTATACAATTGAGTTAACTCGTGCTGATAATGCTGGAGAAGTTGCTGCAATTGGCGCTACTAACGGTCGCGAATACAAAGTTGTTGTAAAAGATAAAGCTGGTAACTTAGCTAAAAACGAAATCGTTAATGTTGCATTCAATGAAGATAAAGATCGTGTAATTTCAACAGTTACAAATGCTAAATTCGTTGATACTGATCCAGATACAGCAGTATACTTCACAGGCGATAAAGCAAAACAAATCTCTGTAAAAACAAATGATAAAGGTGAAGCTACATTTGTTATCGGTTCTGATACAGTAAACGATTATGCAACACCAATTGCTTGGATTGATATTAATACTTCTGATGCAAAACAAGGCGACCTTGATGAAGGTGAACCAAAAGCAGTTGCACCAATCTCTTACTTCCAAGCACCATACCTTGATGGTTCAGCTATCAAAGCATACAAAAAATCAGATCTAAATAAAGCTGTAACTAAGTTTGATGGTTCTGAAACTGCAGTATTTGCAGCAGAATTAGTAAACCAAAGCGGCAAAAAAGTAACTGGTACTTCTATTAAGAAAGCAACTTATACAGTTTACAATACTGGTGCTAATGATATTAAAGTAGATAACCAAGTTATCTCACCAAATCGTAGCTACACAGTAACTTATGAAGCTACTCTATCTTCTACAGGAACTGTTATTACACCTGCTAAGAATTTAGAAGTTACTTCAGTGGATGGTAAAACAACTGCTGTTAAAGTAATTGCTACAGGTATTGCTGTTAATACAGACGGTAAAGACTATGCATTTACTGCTAAAGAAGCTACAGCTACATTCACAGCTACAAATGAAGTTCCAAACTCTTACACTGGTGTAGCTACTCAATTCAATACAGCTGATTCTGGTTCAAACAGCAACTCTATTTGGTTTGCTGGTAAAAACCCAGTGAAATATGCTGGTGTATCAGGCAAAACATATAAATACTTCGGAGCTAATGGTAATGAAGTATTTGGTGAAGCGGCATGGGAAGCATTATTAACTCAATATGCAACTGATAATCAAAAAGTAACAATTTCATACAATGTAGATGGCGATAATATTACGTTTAAAGTAATTAGCGCAGTTCTTGCTAATCCTCTTACTGATGCAATTAAACCAGTTATGCCAACTACTCCTGTAGCTCCATCTACTGGCGTATTAACATTAACACCAGTAGCAAATAGTGTAGTTGATTTAACATCTGCAACTAATACTTTAGGAATTTCATTAGCTGATGCAGATCTTAATGTAAGTGCAACAACTGTTGACACTGCAACTGTTTCATTAAAAGATAGTGCAAATAATTCAATATCTCTAACATTAGTTGAAACTGGTGCTAATACAGGTGTATTCGCTACTACTGTTCAAGCTGGTACTCTATCTACTTTAGCTGCTGGTACATTAACAGTTACTTATGCAGATGCTAAAAATGCTGCAGGTGTAGCACAAGATATTAAAGCTTCTGTAACATTGAAGAAAACTGCTGGAGTTCTTTCAGCTGGAACGTTTACACAAGCATCAACAGTAACATCTGATACTGTTGCTGAATTTACTTCAAAATCTATTGCTTCTGATTATACATTTGTAACAGGTGAAGGTTTTGAAATTGAAATCAACGGTAGTGGTTCACCAGTTCTAGTTGACTTAGAAGGTAAAACAGGAGCGGCTGGTGTAGCTGCAGCAATTAATGCTGTAACAGGTACAGATGCTACTGCTACAGTAGTAGGAGATAAAGTAGTAATTAAAACAACTGCTGAGGGTTCTAGTGCATCGATTGCTGTAACTGCTTCAACTGTTTCACAAGTACTAAATAGTACGAAAACAGGTACAAATGGTAATACTACAGCAACTCCAGCTACTTATGCATTTACAATCAATACAGCTTTAGCTGCAGGTGAAAAATTAGTAATCAATGGCGTAGAATATACATTCAGTGCTGCTTCAAATACTGCTGCACTACAAGCTACTGAATTAGTAACACTTGCTGCTTCAAATGCATCATTTACTGTAACTAGCCCAGCTGCTGGTGAAGTTCTATTAACTTCAAAAGCTGCAGCAGGAACTACAATTACTGCTCCAGTTGTAGAAGTAAAATAATTAAAAATAGTGTGCACTGTGCGCACGAACAATTCTGACAATATACTACAATATAAAAATATATTGAGTGTAGTTAGATGTGGAAAGTCCTTTGTGAGAGTTATCTTGCAAAGGGCTTTTCTTTTTCGCACAAACCTCTGCTCATGTTTAGAGCCAGTATAGTTTATATGAATATACACCAATATGAATATACATCAACCGGGTCTGAAGCAAATGTTGATTCATTTACTACAAAAGTAGCAGTTTTTTTAGCTAACGATATTGCATTCTATTGCAATATACAGTAACTGTAACAGATGATGTAATTACAATTACTCAAAAAACAACAGCATCAATTTCTGATGTTTTATTAGCAATTGCTAATTAACATTCTGATCCTCATAAAAAATGGTAAATATATCATTGATTTAAAGAACAATCTTAGAACCCTCATCTTATCTAAGTTTACTTTCTACAGATAGCTCGCTCTCTAATATCCAATAAATATTGTATAATCTTCAAATTATTATAAATACTTGCCCGAAGCTTATTAATTTTTGTTCTGGGGCAACATAGTTTAATTACATATTAATTTCTCACATTTTACATGTATGAAGGAAAAGCTCCTTATTTCCAGAAGAATTTGATAGTCGCGTAATCTTTTTATAAGATAACAACTCTACTGAAAAGAGTAGTGCGATGTAGTAATAGAATGTATTCAAATAATAAGGTAATCCATTTCGCTTTATATGAAGCTTTTGAAGGTGAGGGGGTTAGTACAATCTCAATACACGAAGTAGGTTACGAATCACTATTATTTGAGAAAGAAGAAAACGATGAAACACTAGTTCAAACAAACATACTAGCACATTTACCAGAACCTGTAGTGACAACCTCAGTAAATTATACAGATGCAGAGGGTAATTATTATCTGTATTTATATGTGTCTCGTGATGAAATTGTATTACTACAGTACGAAGTGTGGTTAATTAATGGTGAAGAGATTCTCAATATCCTTGGAGGTAATGATGATGGACGTTAGGCGATATATTCAAATACAGGTGAAATGAGATACCTTCTACAGAGAAAGGAATGTTATAGGATATTACTGAGAATTTCTATCTGAACCACTAGAACCTATTATAGATTCTAGAAGAAGTAACCATAGAAGTAGATGAAATACTTTACTTGATTAATCGAATACAAGATGTAAACTCTGCATTATTATCCGTCATTACATTGTCTATTTAAAAGAATTGGTCATAGTTAAAGATGGCAATTAGACGTGTTAATTTATTAATTCACGACATTTCTAATGGAAATCTAACGACATTAGTAAATGCATTTAGCTGAAAAAGGAAGTGCATTCGACACATAGCATGTGCTATTTTTGTGTGCCTAAAAACTGATGATAGTATTATAACTGTCATGAGTACCTTTGGTCGCTTTTGATTGAAAGGAGGTGAGATTGGAAATGGGGAGAATTATTAAAAATAGTACTGGTGACAATTGTAACAGCCGTAATAGATTACGTGATAAGAGAAAAGATTGGTCATCCTATCTTATGGTAAGTAATTTAAAAAGAGGTAGATCAAAAATGAATGGGTAGGGTAAAAATGTAAAGTTTATTCACCCTACATTTTTTGATTTTTAGAAGGTTTCAAAATTCAAAGAAACTTGAGCTACATAGTGTAAGCAAATCAAGCAAGTGAACCTTTTTAGAATGATACAAGGGATTATATGTAAGAGGTTGAAAATGAACGTATTAGAGAGTTTTCAGGTTGGTTAGAGAATGAAGAAAAAGCAGTTGCAACAATAAATAGTTACAGGAGTGATGTAAGAAGTTTAATAAATACTTAGATGATAAGGATGTCGATCCAGAAGTACTACTTTACGTTTTTTATTTACTAATTACATGTAGCAATCAGAAGAAGAAGGTATAGCAGTGACTACGATTAATTAGAAAGTGAATTCTGGAGTATAATGATTGACTCTATGTATGAAAAGTTGTTTGATGATGTATTCATTAGTATAAAGAAAGATAAAGTGAAATTAGCTGCTGGAAGTGAAGCAGATGTTAGTTTACACAAGTAGTTGAATAGTTTTTGTTTCACTAGAGAAGGGGATTAACATAATAAACTAATTCTTAACTTTCTTTTGTGATTATACAAAAGTCTTGTAACCTTTTTTGAAATAACAAGTCTACTTAAGAAAATAGCTTTGTGATATATACAATTGAATTAGAGAATGAAGTTACTAATCAAATACTATTCAAACATAGAACGATCTGAATCAGGCAAGATTTCAACTTCATTACTTGAAAATTCAATTCGATGGTGGTCGTATAAAGGGGTTAATCGAACAGCAACAACTTTCCTAGAAAATATTCATGAAATTCTGGAAATCCTTATTGTTTTATATGAAGCTTTCGAAGGAGAAAGGCTAGCACCCTAGTACCAAATTCTACTCTTTTCGATATAAATCCCACATTTTAGGGGTTTTTCGTGTTAAGATGATAAAGACTATTGTAAGAGGAAAAAGGAGATTAAGATGTTTAAGAAACTTAGGACTACATGTATTGTATCGGCAGTTGCGTTGGCTACGATTTTGCCAGGACAAGCGTCTGCATCAGCTACTAGTAACAATGGAATTCAGATAAAAAACAATGTTTCGATTACGATTAATGGAGAGACGATTCAAGTCAATGATCCTATTTTAAATAAGTCGGACTTCTTGTTATTACCAATGCGTGCATTATATGAAGCGGTTGGTGCAAGTGTGGATTGGGATAAGGAAACGTTGACTGCATCGGCGATTCGCAATGGTAAGATGGTTGATTTAACGATCGATTCGATGACTGCTTTAATAGACGGAGAAGAGGTTGCAATGGATGTTGCGCCATTTATGTATAAGGATCGTACTTATATGCCATTACGTTTCGTCAGCGAAAATTTTGATGGTGTTGTTAATTGGGATGAGGCTACCCAATCGGTAGATATTACATTATCAGATGAAACAACAGCACCACCGCAGGAAGACCCATATATCTTACATATCAATAACAAACGTATCGTTATGAAAGATCCGATTGTTTCAAAGGATGGAAGAACCTATTTACCTGCTAGCTATATTTATGATTATTTAGATGATTCATCTGGTACTTGGCAACCTGATGGTTCCTTTGAATTGTTAATTGGTGGGATGAGCTTTATTTTCAAGGATAACAGCAATCAGGCTTTGGTAAACAATGAAGCAGTGACAATGATCGAAAAGCCATTTATACAAAAAGGTAAAATGTACATTCCTACCAAGTTTCTTGTGGACGCATTAGGCGGAAATTTACGCTATATCACAGAGAAAAAAGAAATGTATATTTATGTTTACCGTTATATGTTCACAAGCCCCTTCCTAGATAAATCATATGGCACGACGTCATCACCCGAGGCTGTTCCTTCTGCTCGTTTAGAGGGGGATCGTGACTTATTTATTAGTGATAATCCAGAAACGTTAACACGTAAGCTTGTACCAATGAATAATGCGACGCTCGCCCAATATGATGTCAAACCAACTGCGGCAACGAATAAGCATCGTATTTTTGGCTGGCATTACAATACATTAGGTACGGATGTCAATCTTGGGATTACCGTTCAAAATAAGTCTACGACAGAGAGCATTAAAGTGACTGACTCGAAGGGCATTAGCCAAAAAACGGGTAATAGCTGGGTAGGTCATGACCTTGGCTTGACTATTGCGGACGCTACTTTAAATAACAAGCTTCAAAAATCGGAAAGTAGTGGTATTGTCATTGGACCAGGGGAAACAAAGGTCATTGAAACATACGATTTACACTATGATTATATTATCGGTTTTTTACATGATTTAGATATTCAAGCAGTCAATGGTGGAAAGCCAGAGTATACAATTCGTACAGTGCTTTCGAAAGATAATACAGATTTAACAACTATCCAATCGGAGCAGGTTGCCGTGGATGAGTATGCGAAGCATCCAAGAGGTGCTTGGCCAAGTGCGACAATTCTAGCAGAGCTACCTGAATATACAGTAGATTCTCCTGAGGTAGGCTATAACATTTCCAATGGCCGTACAGACCATTTACAAACGGCTGAAAATTCATTTTCTCAAATCAATGGTGCTGTAGGAAACCCAGGTCACTTCGGTATGAACTATAAAGTGTCCATTCCTGTTATCAATCCAACAGGCTCTACAAAAACGATTAAGCTGAAGTTAGCTGGTCGAGGAGGTTTATACAGCGGAGCGATTAAGGTGAATGGCAAAGTGTATTTAGTGCCTTCTTTAAGAGTAGGGGCAGAGTATGTTGAATTACCAGATTTCAAGATGAAGGGTTCAAAAGATACGATTGAATTAGAGCTAATGCATGCTGGTGGTGTCAATCTTCCAGTAGCGATCTATGTAGAAACAAAATAAAAAAGTCACTGGCACGGGTCATGTGACATGGTACGTGCCATACTTTGAATTAATTCGGAGTGAAAAATGGCAAGAAAACTAATAACGATTATTGTAGTCCTATTCATGCTTACACTAACAGTTAGCCCCATCAATGGACAAGCTGCTGGTTTAGGCAATAAAGTCAGTGAAGTTAAAACAGAGGTTTCACCACAGGTAATACACTCACAGCAAAACTATACGTCAGGTTCGATACGTCAGTTTGTAAATGTTTTAGATGTTAATTTAAATAATACATATACAAAACTAGAAATTGGTATGCCAAATCCTATTAATTCATTAAAAACAACATCAGCGATGGCCAAGCAAAACACATATGATGGGCATCGTGTGGTTGGGGCTGTCAATGCCTCTTATTTTTTAGGAAATGGTATGCCTGCGAACTTGTTAGCAGAAAACAATGAAATTGTGAACTATGGTATTTTGGGAGATACATATGATAGCCCAACACAAAAGCCAGTTGCATTTGGTTTATCGAAATCAGGAAAAGCGATTGCAGATTATTATTCTACGAATCTAACTTTCCAAGTGAATGGCAAAAGCTATCCTATTGATCTTATTAATAGTGAACGAGGAACAAATAAAAACGTTTTATATACACCTGAAAAAAAATCAACAGGGACAAATACATGGGGGGTAGAACTCGTTGTGTCGGGCGCTAGCCAAGATACAAGTACCTTGCATTTTGGTGATCAGTTCTCAGGTACAGTATCTCATGTAACAGCTTACGGAGCAGAAGGTAACTCTTCTGTACCAACAGATGGCTTTGTTATCTCTGTCCAAAATAAAGAGTTAGCCGCTGAATTAAGTAGTATTACAGCAGGTTCAAGCGTGGATGTCAGCTTATCGATCGATCAAAAATGGATGGATGCACAGTTCATTTTAGCTGCTGGACCAATGCTTGTGCGTAACGGCAAAGTGGATATTTCTATGCCAACGAATTCAGGGTTTGCTTCTACACGTAGTCCACGTACAGCAGTAGCTATAGATGCTACAGGTACAAAGGTATCTCTTGTAACGATTGATGGTCGCATAAGTGGTCATAGTAATGGTGTTAATTTATCAGATTTAGCTGCTCATTTAATTTCAGTGGGTGCTTCTTCGGCTATTAACCTAGATGGAGGCGGCTCTACAGCAATGGTGGCGCGTAACCCAGGAGGTTATTTCGCCAACCTAGTGAATAGACCGTCAGAGGGTAGTGAACGTCGTGTATCTGCCATTTTACAGGTAGTGAATACAGCGCCACCAGGGAAAGTAAAATCAATTACGTTAAGTAGTGTTGGTCAGGTAATGAAAGGTTCTTCTGTAGATATGCAGGTTGTAAGTGCCTATGATCAATACTTGAATCCAATGACCATCAACCCAGCAAATATGAACTGGACAGTTGAAGGTAATATCGGCAAAATGGCTGGTGCAACCTTCACAGCAACACAAAAGGGTGAAGGGAAAATTATTGGAGAGTATGAAGGAATTCGTACGTCTACAGCTGTGAAAGTAGTAGATCTAGCAGAAAAACCTATTGTACTAGATAGCTTTGATAATACGTCATCTTGGACAACAGAAGTGGCGAAAGCTAATGCTTCATTAGCAAGCTCTAAAGAGTATGCAAGACAGGGAACGGCTAGCTTACAATTAAACTATGATTTCACAACAGCAGGTACAGGTACAAAAGCAGCCTATATGGTTGCGAAAACACCAATTGCTATTTCAGGGCAGCCTAAAAATATCGGTCTTTGGGTATTTGGCGATGCTGGTAAGCATTGGCTAAGAGGCGTTGTCATTGATGGTGCTGGAGCTAAGCATACAATTGATTTTACAAGCCAGGGTGGTTTAGACTGGAGTGGTTGGAAGTACGTGACGGCGAATATTCCGAGTGACTTACCACAGCCATTGAAATTCGAGCGTTTGTATGTTGCTCAGCCAACAGCTTCTCTTCAAAAGAAAGGTCAGCTGTATTTCGATCAATTACAAGCCGTTTATAAAGATAATAATGAGGAATTAGTTTATACAGATGTAACAAAAGGACATTGGGCATTTTCCGAAATCCAAAGTCTATATGATCAATCTCTTATTAAAGGATACTCTAATGGAACATTTAAACCAGAGGCATCCATTACACGTGCAGAGGCAGCTACGATTATTGCCAGAGCGCTGAATCTAACTACAACGAAGGATTCTAGCTTTAAAGATGTGAGTAAGAGCCATTATGCATACAGTGCCATTGCCGCAGTTGAGCAGGCGGGCATTATTAAAGGGCAAGAGGCAGGGAAGTTTAATCCAAACGGACAGCTTTCACGTGCTGAAATGTCTGCCATTTTAACAAGGGCCTATAAATTAACAGGTACAAGTAAAGTAAGCTTCTCTGATGTGAAATCAACACATTGGGCTTACAGCCATATCCAAGCACTTGTGGCAAATGATTTAACTGGAGGCTTCCCAGATAACACTTTTAGACCAGATGCACAAATTACACGTGCTCAATTTGCAAGCTTCTTAAATAGATGTTTATCATTAAAATAAAAATGACGAATCCCCTGTAGTAATCTACAGGGGATTTCTTTTGTAAAAAAACCGCCTTGTCCATAAAAAGACGAGGCAGATTTAGGTTAGAAAACGATATATTTCACATATTGCTTCCAAGTTAGCTCTTTAAAATGGCTCCATTGGATTTTCTCAACAGGTAATGTTCTGAAGGTATAGGCTTCGAGATTACGTTTCTCATTAGAGAGCATTGGCGTACCTTCATCAAGATAATCCATAAAAATAGCTGACTTAGCCGTTTTAAATTGCACATTGACATCAATTAGCTGAATTTTACCGTCCTGATTGATGATATATAACTTTTTGTTCCCATTTTTAGCTGTGGCTAGCCACGATTTATCGACTTTATAGGAATCGAATGCTTCGTTGACAATAATAGAGGCTTTGCCAGTTGTCGAAAATGGAATGTCCTCGAGTGGGGCATCTTGCTGTAAGGTCACTTCATAATTAGTTGGTTGTGGCAAGGCAGCCGTTTTGGCTAACTCATTTGCCCAAACTGTCTGATCGTCAGTAGCAATCGTTTGTTTTTCTAATACGATGCCAGATAGATCATCCTTGACATGTTTCACCTCGAAATCTACAGTTTGCCCTTCCTCCACCTTTTGCCATTCCTTTTCTGATAAATAGGCATACATTGCTTTTTCATTCGAATAGATTTCAAAAGTTAGCGCACCAGCTTCTTCCTTAATCGCTGCCACAACACCATCAATAGGGCTGACAATACCCTGACGAGATTGAATTTGTGTAATTTGGGCTTCAAGTAACGCAATTTGACGATTTGTTTCAGCAATATGTCGATTTAACAGGGCAACCGCTGTAGATGCTGAATTTTGTTGAGCAAGCTCTAATTTTAGCGTTACAGATAGCTTGTCATTGATTTGATCCGTATTAATGGAGCTTTTTGGATTAGAATCATCACCATATTCATCCTCAATTTGATCAAGTGCATCCTGTAAATCTTGTAATTCTGTTTCATAGGCTGTGCGTTCAGATTCAAGCTTTGTTAACTCCTCATCCACCTCATCTGTTTTATAGGTAGCAAGTACATCATTCATCATCACTTCTTGGCCACGCTTTACATTCACAGCTGATAAGCTAGTTGCATCAGCAGTGATCGTGTATGTCTCAGCAGGTGCTACAATAGTTTCTTTATGAACACGCTCTGTATTCGTGCCGATATAAGCTTTTTGAAATTCATCGATAAAGTAGGATCGTGTCACGTTGCTATTATCTTTAAAGACAAAATAAGCATTTATGCCGATTACTAGCATTGCTAACACGATGGTCGTAGTTGTCCATGGTCTTGTTTTGATAAATGCCATCATCCTAACCCCCTAGCAATCCATTCTTTAATTGGTAGTACACTAATCAAACCAACAAATATGGCCATAAATAGCTGTATACCAATCAATTTGACTACTAACATTTTTCTACTAGCCTCTTCCTCCCATTTTGATAGGAAGAGGTACTGTACAATAATGATTAAAACAGTAGTTACCGTCAATTGATTGAGGGTAAATAACACGAAATCTGTTTCAATCACCTGTAAGGCAGCAGGAGCTAAGGAGAAGAAAGAAAACATGGTTGTATAGCCTACAGCATAGAAAACAGCAAAGAGGATTGCTTTTTCAATTAATAGAAAGGCTACAACATAAAGCTGTACTCTTTTTATCCAAGTATAAGGAATGTCCGTTAATAGATGTAAAAGATAGGTAACACCATAATAGTGGAAGCAAAAATAGATGATTGCCCATAAAATGGCACCAAGCATCGAAAGTATACGTGCTACATAGTATTCATTTTGTAAATCCTTTGCGAATAAGGACGTTAAATTTTCTGTCCCCATTCCCCAATATTCGCGAGCAGCAAACAACAGGATGAAAAGAATGAACACCGTTAGTACTCGTTTTTTATATCCGATGACCTTGCCTTCCTCTACGATGCTAGTAAAGTAGGTAGGATTTTTTAAGCTATGCCAGAACTTATAATGGTAAAACATAAAACAGCGTCCTTTCTTCCAAAATAGGATATCAAAGTTGTAGTATACACCTTGTAAAGATATTATGACATATGAAAATAGCTGTTTTTTTCCAATAAATTCATTGAAAAAACATAATCTCTTATTATATGTCAATTGATGAAAACCTTATATAACACCATTGTATAGTATAATTGAAATAACTTCCTGTTTTTCTAGCTAGTAATTTAGAAAAATTACTTTTGATATGTCTCATTTTGTAAATATATTAGAATGGCTTGAAATCAAGCAATTTTTACCGATACTAAAGTCATAAATTCTAAATGAAAATGAATACAATCATTTTCCTATACATAAACGATGAAAGGGTGGTTCGATTGAATCGAAAATTGACAGCAGGGGTCATAACGGGTCTTTTATTGGCACCTACGGCTATAGCGAACGCACACGCACAGGACAACGAAGGACAGGAGCACATCTCAATACAATCAGAAAAGGTAGCTTATGCAAATGAGGTTGCAGCAACTATAGCAAGGGAACAACTTATTGCACAATTTGGCAAGCTATCAGAGAATTCATCAGATAATGAAATGGTTATTGCAGATGGTGATATAACGATTGTACAAAATTCAGCTGATTTTAATGCCGATGAAAAAGCTTTTATACAAGCGAAATATGACTATGTAGTTAAGCAACGACTACTGTTAAAGAAGCTTAAGGAAATTAGCGATAAGATGGGTACTATTTCATATACCAGCAAAACATTTATTAACGATGTGAAAAATGTACAAAGCCAATATGAAACATTTTTAGGAGATGAATCAACAGCGACATCCTATCAATATGTGCAAGACCAATTCAACCAAGTTGTTCTTGCTGCACTTAATAATGGGGCGAAGGATATTGCCTCAACAGTTCGTGGCACAGTGTTGCAATATGGCTATGATGAAATAGCACGCAATGTCTATTTTAAAGGCAAGGGAATGGATGTTGACAAGTTAAGTAAGCTGAAAGTGGACGTAGCAAAAGTAGAACCGGTCATTACAGAATTAGATCAGTTAGTTGAGTTATTGGAGAAATCTACGGATTATTCAGCTATTTCTCCTGGAATGAATAGTTTTACCACGAATTATAATGCGCTGACAGCAGAGCAAAAGAAAGTGGTCGAAGCTTATAATCCAAATGATGATAAAATCACACCTTTTAAGAAGTATAAGGATGCCTTGTCAGGTTTATCTGCTTTAGATAAAGTGACTTCCAGCATTGTACAGTTAAAAGGTAAGCAACCTGCAGATTTCACTTCAGCCTCAAGCTTTATTAGTGCTGTGACGGCTGTTGAGAAAGCCTACAATAGTCTGGATGCAGCCTCCAAACAATTATTAAAAACGGAATATGAAAGTATTGCACAATATCTTAAAGCAGCAAATATTTCGAAAAGCATTTCAGGGTTGCGTGTATCCAAAGAAGATGTATACCGTACAACAGTCAAAGACATAAAAGCGGAATACGATCTCTTAACGGAAGGTAAAGGTTTTGTTAAAAACATAGGAGACCTAGATCTGGCGTTAGCAAATATTGCATATGCAGAGGATATTGAAGGAAAGATTAAAGCCATTAATGTTGTAGAAGAAGCTAATAAAGTAGCTGCTATTAAAGCTGCACGCGAAGCCTATAATAATCCTTCAGGCACAAATATCAATGCGTCCAATGTGAAAAAAATCGTCAATAATCTAGCAGAGCTCACAGCGTGGGAGAAAAATTTAGGTGCTGCCTTAAAGGTAGATAAGTTAATTGATAGCCTTGATCCAACTGCAAAAAACTTTGAAAGTAAGACGCTTTCAGCTTGGACTGCCTATAACAAGCTAAGTGAAAATGATAAAAAGTTAGTGCAAGGTGCTACAAAACTAACACTGTTTCAAAAATACGCTGATATATCCAAAAAAATTGCTACATTAAAGCCTACTGCTGACTACAGTACACAGCTTGCCTCGTTGAAAAATCTAGTAGATCAATTAGATGCAACAGGTAGTGGCTATGAAATGGCTCTTAATAATTTGAAAACAAAGCTAACAGAAGAATTAAAGGCTTTGACAGATGAAGAAACAGCCGTAGAACAGGTTACAGAAAAAATTACGAATCTTGGAGCATCCACTAATGTAGCAATTGAAGAAATACTGGCTGCACGCTCAGCTTACAATGCATTATCAACGACAGCTAAAAAGCGTGTGACAAATATTAAAGTGTTAACAGATTTAGAGAAATCCTATAAATCAGTCGTTAATGTTATATCTCTCTTTGAAAAACTAGATTCCAATTCAAAAAGCTATATTTCTAAAGCAAAGTCAGCTTATATGGCTTACGCGAAGTTAGATGATAATTATAAGACGTTTGTCCAAAATTATAAAGATTTAAAAGATGTAATTCCTGCGATTGATGTAATGGTGCAAATTAGTGCATTAAGCCCTTCTAAAAAAACGTATAAAGATGATGTGGTAAAAGCACAAGAAGCGTTTAATAAATTGGGTGAATCTCTTAAGGCAAAGGTAGTAAACAGCCAGGACCTAACAAACGCACAAGGCTATATCAATTCGGCCAAAGCATTTGATGACCGTATTATAGCCTTAGCAAATGAAGGCCCTGACACATTTGTCAAAAAGGTAGCCGAGCTTACATTAGAATATAAAGCAATGGATAAGAACGCGCAGAAGCTAGTGGAGCAAGCCAAAATGTTAAGCTCCTATGAAAAGGATAACAAGGCGGTAATCAAGGTTATCCAAATGATTGATGCCTTAAATCCAACAAATAAGGATTATACAAAAAAGGTTCTTGATGCACGTAAAGCCTATAATGCACTTGATCAAGTTTCCCAAAAGCGAGTGACAAACTATGCTAATCTCACTGCTGTAGAGGATGTTGCTTCCTTGATTGGTCTCATTGCCTCATTAAAGCCAACAAGTAAAACTTTCTATCAAGATATGAAAACAGCGCGTGAGCTTTATGATGCATTGCCAGCAGAGAAGCAGCAAGCGATCGTGAACTATGATGCACTGGTAGCAGCAGAGAATGAACAAGGATTAGCACAAAGTGTGGTCGAGCTAATTAAATTAACAGAAGTGCAAGATGCTGACTATTTAACGAAGCTGATGAATGCGCGTGTAGCATACGATAAGCTGTCATCTGACCAAAAGAAATTAGTAACGAATATTAAAGATTTAACAACACGTGAAAAAGCAGTGAAACCAATTTTAAGTGTGATGGTTCAAATTAATGAACTAGATCCAGAATCAACAAGCTTTGTTAGTAAGGTAAACTCAGCACGTAAAGCGTATGATAAATTATCGAAAGATCAAAAAAATACATCGATAATATTAATATTCTCTTAAAATTTGAGCCTGTCTCTAATGTGATGGAATTGATTAGTAAACTTAAATCTTCAAGTAACACATTCCTTCAAGATACATCACGAGCACGCTCACTTTACGATGCACTACCTGACGATATGAAGCAATATGTGACAAACTACTACTTATTGCAAGCAGCGGAGTCTAGTATTTTAGGGGCTGGTAATGTCATGCAAATGATTGATGACTTACCATCCGTTGATCCAAAGCAATATGTGAAACGTATTCAAGAAATCCGTGCTGCTTACAATGCTTTACCAAAGGATCAGCAAAGGGCTGTTCAAAATTATAAAGTGCTACAAGATCAGGAAAAGCTAATAAAGCCTGTAATGAGTATTGTAGAAGATATAGACCGATTGCTAACGGCAAAAGATATGGATAGCCAATACCAAAAGATTTTAAAAGCCTATGATAAGCTCAATGCGGATCAACGTCGCTATGTTTATAACGACCAGCTATTGCTTTCGCTAGATAATGTTATAAAGGTTTATAATAATATTGCTAAATTGAATCCAAAGGATAAATATTACTTTGGCATGGTGGAAGCGGCGCGTAAAGAATATGATAGTTTGAATACGACAGATAAACAACGTATCTCCAATTATGCTCTTTTACTCGAAGCAGAGAAAAGTTTAGCTGATGTGAAGAAGGTTGTGGAGATCATAGCGGGACTGTCTCCAAGCTCTTCAACGTATATTGAAGATGTGGCGAATGCCGTTGCTGCCTATAAGGCATTGGACTCTAAAATTAAAGGACAGGTAATTAATGAGGATGTCTTAAAGCAGGCTGAAAAAGATGTGGCTGCCGTTCTCAAAGTTGTTCAAGCGATCGGAAATATTGATCCAGACAGCTCCTCATTCGAGAAAAAAGTGTTAGCTGCTCAAAAAGATTATAGTAATTTGTCAATTGAGCAACAGGGCTTAGTGTATAATTACCGCATTCTAGAAGACTATCTTAAAATGATTCAATAGTATGATAAAAAAGGAGTTTTCCCAATCAATATAACGGGAAAACTCCTTTTATAAGTAAGAAAAAATGAATCCTAATATTAATTTCCAAAAAAGTGAAACTATATCATCTGAAATTCGTATCTTATAGTATAAATGGTCGCTTTGACTGGGAGGTACCATTTCATACATTTTCATTTTGCCAACGTGAGGAGGTCGCCCTGTTGAAAAAATTATTGAGTATAATGGTACTTTCAATAGCTGCAACCATAGGAAGTTTAACTAGTTTTAGTCAAGTAGAAGCAGCGTCTGCTAAGGTAGTAGATGTGACAAATTCATACTGGGCAAATGCCTCGATTCAACATATGCTCACAAAACAATATATGACTACATACAACGACAACACTTTTAAGCCAGAGCAAGCTATTACAAGGGCGGAGGCTGCTGCTGCCATTGCTCGCTCTCTTCAAACAAACATTGACATTGAGAACCCTGTAAAATTCAAGGATGTTCCTACAACACATCCATATTACAAGGAAATTTGCCAGCTTGTTAAACTGGGAGTTATTCAAAAAAGTGATGCCTTTCATCCAGAAGAGCCTTTAAAGCGTATGCAGGTAGCAAAAATGCTAGCACTAGCTTACCAAATTAAAGTAGATGGCAAAAATAATAGCCAGTTTGCGGATATTTTGCGTACGCATTGGGCAAAAGACTATATTGAATCCTTAGCAGATATCGGCATTATTGGTGGAGTGGATGCTAAGCATTTTGCTCCTGACCAATTGGTAACACGTGCACAGTTTGCTGTTTTTGTTGAGCGAAGCATGATTTTTCAACAAAAAATTAAGGCATTGGAAGTAGCCTATGACTATCTAGCAAAGGATTATATCCCAACTGTAAACCTTTCTTCTGAGTGGTCAAAAAAGGTGATTGAATTAATTAATGTTGAAAGACAGAAGAATAAGCTAGAACCTGTTGCTTATGATTCGAAACTTACACAAATTGCCATTATTAAAGCGCAGGACATGGTAAATCGCCATTATTTTGAACACGTTTCTCCATTTTATGGGGCACCCTGGGATTTAGCGACATTATTTGATTACAATTATACAAGTTTTGGAGAGAATATTGCTAGAAATATTAAAACACCTGAAATTGCTGTTAAGGCATGGATGGCTTCACCTAGCCATCGAGATAATATTTTAAAAGAGCACTATACGAACACAGGTGTTGCAATAGCACAGGATAACAAAGGAAATTACTATTGGGTCCAAATGTTCTCTAGTCAATAAGTTGTTGTGTAACAAAGAATCGCTAATATTACAGAAATGTTACGAAAGTTCCAAATAACGATAAAAAAATCCACTTTTTAACGCTGGAAATACCACCAAACGTTGGTATTACAGCGTTTTTTTGCTGTCTAAAACCGTTACACAATTGAAAAATAACATTCGCCTCTTTTGTGATAGCCTATGTATAGGCAAAAAAGTTTTGAGAGGGGTATAACAAAAGTATGAATAAGAAATGGTTATTACCGATTTTTGCATCATTTATGTTATTTTCAACTACTAATATTAATACTGCTGAAGCAGCGTCTAAAGCAGATTTAACTGATACAGCTTCTAAATATTTAGGTGTTCCATATAAATACGGCGGTACAACAACAAGCGGTTTTGATTGCTCTGGCTTTACTTCTAAAGTATTTTCAGACTTAGGCATTCAATTAAACCGTACGTCGGGATCTCAATATCAACAAGGTACTGCAGTTGCCAAGAGTGATCTTCAAGTTGGCGATTTAGTATTTTTCAATACAAGTGGTAGTGGTATTTCACATGTGGGGATATACATAGGTGATGGTAAAATGATCCACTCTCAAACTGGTCAAGGTGTAAGCTACTCAAATGTTAATGACCCATATTATTGGGGCGATCGTTATGTAGGTGCTAAACGTGTAGCAACATTTGATGCTCAACAACAGGCTGAAGTAAAACAAGCAGCTATTGACTTTTCCGTATATGCTTCTCGTGCAGAGGTAGCAGTACAAATTGCAAAAGCTTTAAACTTAGATACATCTGATACTACTACTAGTTTCGTAGATGTAAAACCTACATATGCTCATGCAGGTGCTATTGCAGCTGTAGCAAAATTAGGTATCTTTGAAGGCGATGCAAATGGTAAATTCAACCCGTCTTCACCAATTACGCGTGCACAAATTGCTAAAGTATTAGTGTTAGCATTTGGTCTTGAAAATAATGGTGGAAGTGTAGCATTTAGTGATGTGCCTCAAAAGAGCTGGGCTAATGAATATGTTTCTACTCTAGCGTCAAATGGCATTACAAATGGTGACGGAGACGGTAGCTTCGGTTCCGATGAATTATTAAAAATCGAACAATTAAAAGTTTTTATTGAAAGAATTCAACAATAAGTTCATAAAGTTAACACTTTAATTGTGTCATAGATTGCAAGAAATGATCTTTTGAATAGCGTATAATGGAAGAAGGGTTTGCAATAGCAGACTCTTCTA
Organism: Lysinibacillus sp. YS11; assembly: GCF_002896375.1. Classification (NCBI taxonomy): domain Bacteria; kingdom Bacillati; phylum Bacillota; class Bacilli; order Caryophanales; family Bacillaceae; genus Lysinibacillus; species Lysinibacillus sp. YS11. The sequence continues at coordinate 669,853 of NZ_CP026007.1, forward strand.
TTTTTATGATAATTTTGTAGGAAAGGATGTGAATTGGAAAATTAAATTTTAACAGTTCTATTGTATGATGCTTTATTTAGCTAATTTTGTTAAAATGGACACGTTAAGAGAACAAGAAGGGAGGAAATAAGACATTGAACATCAAAAAAATTAGTCTTATCTTGTGCGTCTTATTCATTTCGGCTTCTATGTTTACGATACATAGTGCAAGTGTCAGTGCAGCTAACAATTCAAATATAACATTTGAAGATGTTACTAAAAATCACCCAGCCTATGAAGAAATCAATTATTTAGTAAATTTGGGGGTAATTCAAGGTTACTTTGTGAATGGTAAGAGAGTCTTTGGCCCAAATAATAGTGTTACAAGAGGACAAGCAGCTAAAATGGTTGTTGTTGCCTCTGGTAATAAACCATTAGTTGTAAATAAATCTAGCTTTTCAGATGTTACAGTTGGCACTGAAATGTCAGGTTATATAGAACGTGCTGTACAGCTAGGATTTTTCGACAAAAATATAAAAGGTCAATTCTTACCAAATAAGCCTCTAACTCGTGGAGAAATGAGTTATGTATTAACAAAGGCTTTTAATTTAGATACTAGTGAGTATGAGGGGATCGACTCTCCTTTTACTGATGTAGGAATTACACATGAATATGTGAAATACATCAATACCATCTATTATAATGGCATTACAAACGGAACAGGTAATACGTATTTACCGAATAGCACTGTAACACGTTCTCAATTCTCATTATTCGTTGCACGTGCAAACAGTGAAAAATATCGATTAGAGCTTCCAGTAAAAGGTGTACAAGTTCCAGATACATCACAAGTCATTGGCTTAGTGAAGGTCACTACAGATGGGTTAAACATCCGTAAGACAAAAGATTCTACTTCAAGCACGAACATTGTAGGCAAAGTCAATACAGGCGGTAAATTATCAGTCTACGCTGTTGAAAGTAATTGGCTAAAGGTTACTTATAAAGGCGCATATGCCTATATCTATAAGCAATATGCAGAATTTGTAGATGCAGATGGCAATGCGTTAGGAACAGTCGAAAAAGAAGTAACGACAAAAAATGCTGTCAATTTATATGTGAAGCCTACATCTTCTGCAAAAGTCATTTCATCGATTAAAGCGAACGAAAAACTTCCTGTTTACAAAACAATTGGTGGCTACTACTTAACACAAGTAAATGGTTTACCAGGTTATATTGTAGCGAATAGCACTACGGATATTGTGGAAGAAGAAAAGCCAAATCCAAACCCAAATCCAAACCCAAATCCAGATCCAACACCACCAGCTTCTGGTGATGTGCTAGGTAGAGTAACGGTTGCTAATTTAAATGTTCGCAGTCAAAGTAACTCTACATCAGCCGTGTTATTTAAGCTGAATAAAGGAGAGTATGTCCAAGTTAATAACATTAGTGGTTACTGGGCAGAAATCACCTATAATGGCCAATCAGGCTATGTTCACAAGTCTTATTTGAAACTACTAAATCAAACAGCTAAACCTTTACAAAATCGTATTATCATCCTAGACCCAGGTCATGGTGGTAAAGATCCAGGTACAGTAAAGGGCTCTGCTTCTGAAAAGAACATTACATTAAAAGTCAGCACACAAGTGAAACAATTACTAGAGAATGCTGGTGCAAAAGTTTATATGACACGTACTGGTGATACGTATCCATCCTTACAAGATCGCGTAGACTTTACTCAAGCAAACTATGGTGAAATTTTTGTAAGTGTTCATGTCAACTCTGCTGCTAATACGTCAGCGTCTGGTACTGAAACATATTATGCAATATCTACAGGAGATATGTATCAGGAAGACATTGATTTAGCGACATATGTTAATAATCAAATTGTCAACAATTTAAATATGAAAAATCGTGGTGTCAAGCAAGAGCAATACTACGTAATTCGTAATATGGTGATCCCTTCTATTCTAGTAGAACTTGGTTTCTTAACGAATGCAGAGGATAACAGTAAAATGACAAATGATCAATACGTTAAATTATTTGCAGAATCTATTTATAATGGTATTTTGCAATACTATAAAAAACAATAATTGATTAAGAGACGATTCCAAAGGTGTACTAGCCTTTGGGATCGTTTTTCTTATTCTCTATATACCCACATAAGAAAAAGACAAACTAATTGATAAAAATGGCTATAAAATTTTTCTAATCATACAAATAAAAGCTAATTAGATTGCTTGCTAGCTAGTATGAAAGATAAGAAAAAGACACTTATGCACATGGGTGATTGGAGAGGAGCCAACATCACTCCTGATTGAGCGTCACAGAGGAGAGCCTAGAGCGAACGTAAGTAAGTGAATCTGCTCATCGGACGTCCCCTGGAAAGGTCGCTGGCGGAACGGAAATCAACCTCCTGCCTTATAAAAAGGCCTTTTTGCCAGTGACTTTATCTTTTTTCAACAACAGTAAATGGCTGTCTCATTTATTAAGAGACAGCCATTTACGTTATTTCACGGTATTGATGAATTTAATATAATCCTTACTTATATAACCAGGTTCAGTGTTTAGTTTATCTGAAACAATTTGATACCAACCATTTGAGCTTGTATCTGTAACGATGACAGGCATATTACTTTTACTAAATGTAAAAAGTGGACTTTGACTTGTTGATGCATCTGCACGAACATTTAGTCCAGCAGTTGTTGTGAGAGCGATTTTATAGGGATTATTTGCATCTTTAAAGCCTAAAGCTTTTTCTGCACGATAGTAATGTCCTGCAATTTTTGCCCCCCAGAATGGATCTGAAGCGTATTTTACGTTGAAGCCGATAGCCTTAGAACCAACAACTGCGCCATTTGTATAACGTCCACCTGGCGTAATATAATTTGGCTGAAGGAATTTTTCTACTAGCTCATTAATATTGGCTTCCACACTATCAAACTTCTTGTTTAGTGGATTTGTATCATAGACATATAAGCCAAATAGATTGTTTAGATTTTGAGCGTGATCACTCATACCATAGGCACTCTCATGCTGTGCTAGGGATAAAATAAGCATAGCATTGATATGAGAATTGGCTTCCACTTCTTTTAATACAGAGCCTAAACCAAGTAGTTTACTTTTAGTTGTGGCATTTTTATAAATCGAAGCACCTGAGCTTTCAACCTCTGCTAATTTTCCCACTATATATTGATCTAGCTCATCTGCTGTATATTGAGTTGCTGCACGAGCTGGTAAGAACTGATAGTAGTTATAGGCTTCTCCCTTTGAGGAACCATCAGCATTGGTAAAGTTGATGCCATCCCAGCTAAAGTATTTCTCACCCTGCTTCATAAAGCTAGGTGCCTTGCCATACACGTAACTAGCAGAATATTTATTAGTTTTATAATCATATAAAGTATGTTTTATTTCACCGTACTCATTTGTGTAATAAGAACGGCCTTTCACTAAAGCAGAAGGAATTAAGGTAACGTCAGCCTGTTTTAAATAGCCAGTATGACCAGCTAAGCGTACTTTTACTTGTGTGGCATCACTACCTAGATACTCCATTTCTGTATTACCCGCAACTGCGATTTGATCCTTAATCGTTTCAGAATTTAGAGCAACATAATTAGTCGTTACAACATAACCTGAAGTCATTTTAATAATTTTATCATTTTGAGTAATCACTAAGGAACTAGTCGTCATCGCCTTTTCAGCTGCTTCAAAGCTAGTAAAGGTTTGTTTGTCTACCAAGTTACCATTGGAAACTTCTTTGACGATATATGCAGTAGTATTACCGTTATTACCAGTATTATTGTTGTTCCCATTATTAGTATTACCGTTATTTTCGGAGTTACCATTGTTTTCATTTTTACCAGCGTCAAGCTGATCAGCAAGAAGTATTAATCGTAGAATAAATGTCGATGCCTCACCAATTGTGGCATTGTCTCTTGGTAAAAACATGCCATTGGAGCTTCCTTTAATAAGTCCTAATTGTGCACCGATTGCAACATCCTCACGGAAATCTTTAAAAATAGTTGTATTGTCTTTGAAGGTAATAGAAGAAGTACCTTTTGGTATTTTTAAATAATCAACTGCTCTGATTAGCATCACTGCCATATGCTCTCTTGAAATACGGTCATCTGGCTTAAATGAGCCATCCGTATAACCAGTAATAATTCCAGCAGTTGCGGCAAGCTTAATTTCATTTGCAAATAAATATGTGTCTGACACATCTGTAAACGTTATCTCGTTCTTTGTGTCCAAATTTAATGCTTTTGCTATGTATGTGGCGAATTCACCGCGTGTAACCGTAGCATTTGGACGATAGCTTCCATTTGCATCCTTTAGTAATGCATCTTTCTGAATTAAATAGCGTAGACCACTTTCATGCATATGTCCTGATAGCTCGTCTGCATAGACAGATTGAGGCTGCCAAATGACTAGACTAACAAGCATCATGAGCAACATAAAAATTGATAGTTTTTTCATAGTTTTACCCTCCTAAACTGATATCATTTTAACAAAGTTATACAATCAAGATAAGGGTCAAATGTTAGAAATGCCATAAAATATACCAGCGTTTTATAGGCAATAAGTATGCTTTTATAATTTGGTGTGAAAGTTAGTTTTAAATAGGGGAAGGAAAGTGAACCGAAATTCACATGAGTTTCTTCTATTATATATGTCATTTGTGTCACCCCCAAAAAATAATGCCGTACATTGCTTACTAAGAAACAATGTACGGCATTTTATTGAAGTAAAAATTAAAGCATTTCTGAAGTTGTTTTTGCTTGCATATGCAGCTGTAGGTAGTCTGGGCCACCTGCTTTTGAATCTGTACCTGACATGTTGAAGCCACCAAATGGTTGGTAACCTACGATAGCACCTGTACAGCCACGGTTGAAGTAAAGGTTTCCTACATGGAATTCTTCACGTGCTTTTTCTAGGTTCATACGGTTTGTTGTGATAACAGCGCCTGTTAAACCGTATTCTGTATCGTTTGCAATTTCAATCGCATGGTCGAAATCTTTTGCTTTTGCAATGGCTACCACTGGTCCGAAGATTTCTTCCTTCATAATACGAGCAGAAGGATCTACGTCCGCAAATACAGTTGGTTGTACGAAGTAGCCGACTGAATCGTCTGCTGTACCACCAGCTACTAAACGACCTTCGCCTTTACCGATTTCGATGTACTCTGTAATTTTATTGAATGCTGCTTGGTCAATAACTGTTGCCATGAAGTTGCTGTAATCAGTTGGGTCACCCACTGTTAAAGCATTTGTTAACTCTTCTACGCGATTTACCACTTGCTCATACACATCTTCTACGATGACAGCACGAGAACATGCTGAACATTTTTGACCTGAGAAACCAAATGCTGATTTCACGATGGATTGTGCAGCTAATTCTAAATCTGCTTCTTTATCCACTACGATTGTATCTTTACCGCCCATTTCAGCGATGACACGTTTAATCCAAATTTGGCCTTCGTTTAATACAGATGCACGTTGGTTGATACGTAAGCCAACATCACGTGAACCTGTGAAGCTGATGAAGCGTGTTTTTGGATGATCGACTAAGTAGTCACCAACTTCAGCTCCAGAACCTGGTACGAAGTTCACCGCACCTGCTGGAAGACCAGCTTCTTCTAATACTTCGATAAATTTATACGCTACAACTGGCGTTGTAGAAGCTGGTTTTAATAACACTGTATTCCCTGTTACTAAAGCAGCTACTGTTGTACCAGCCATGATTGCAAATGGGAAGTTCCAAGGAGAAATGACAATACCGATTCCTAATGGAATGTAGTCATAACGATTGTATTCACCTGGACGGCTTTCGACTGGCTGACCGTTTTTAATGCGTAGCATTTGGCGACCATAGTATTCCATGAAGTCGATTGCTTCCGCTGTATCTGCATCAGCCTCTGCCCATGGTTTCCCGGCTTCTTTTGTTAATAAAGCTGAGAATTCATGTTTACGACGACGAACGATTGCTGCCGCTTTAAAAAGAACGTCCGCACGAATGGCTGGATCAACTTTTTTCCATGTTTTGAATGTTTCATCTGCCGCTTGCATCGCTTTTTCAGCTAAATCTTTGCTTGCTTTCGAAACGCGACCAATGACTTCTGTTTTCTTTGCAGGATTGTACGAAACGATTTTATCTTCTGTTGTAATGCGCTCGCCACCAATAATTAGTGGGTAGTCTTGACCTAAGTAACCTTCAACTTTATTTAAAGCCTCTACATAAGCATTGTAGTTTGCCTCTTGTGAAAAATCTGTGAATGGTTCGTGTTTGTATGGAATCATGTCAGTTTCCTCCCAGGTATAAGTAGTGCCAAATGATTATGCACCTTTTTAGATTGTGTTAATTATATAATGCAATATAATTTGGCATTAATCAACTCAAATTTTAAAACTTTTTCAATTTTTGCATCTGCTTTTCATATTGGTGTTAGAATAAGCTTAATGGAATACAGGAGGACAAAATGGATAACAATGTACTACTAAGTATTTATAAATACGTCATTGAAAAAGGCGATATGGGAATTTGTGTTGTAGACACAGAGGGTAAATTGCTTATATACAATAAAAAAATGAGAGATTTAGAAGGCGTTAATGAGGATGAATTTGAGGAGAGGCGAGCCTTAGAGATTATTGATTTTGAAATTGAAAAAAGCGATATTTATAAGGTCCTCAGCTCTGAAACGCCAGTGCACAATATAAAAAAAACGTATTGGAATAAAAAAAATCAAGAAGTGACCTACATAAGCAATATTTATCCGTTGCACTATGAAGGCTCTTTAATAGGCGCTGTGGAATTTGCCCGAGATATTACACAGCTTGAATACATGATGTATCAGCCATTGAGAAGGTATGGCGCTCCATTGACATTTGACATCATCACGGCTGTATCACCAGTCATGAAGGATGTCATTGAAAAAGCAAAAATTGTGGCACTAAGTAGAATGCCTGTTGTGTTAATAGGGGAATCAGGTACTGGGATTGATATGATTGCAGAGGGAATACATCATGATCTAAAGGTGCAAAATGATATGTTTATTGCTTTAATTTGCCGTCGAGATGAGAAAACGGTATTAAAGCAATTTGAAAAATATATTGTGGAAAAGGAGAAAATAACCTTCTTTGCTGAGCGCATTGAATATTTATCTTTAGAAGCACAAGAAAAGATTGTTGAACTTTTTAATAATCATCCTAATCATCAGCATGTTTTAATTGCTAGTGTTGGCAAAGATCCAATTGATTTGATTCAAAAGCATGAGCTATCCAAAAAGCTTTACAGACTTTTTTCAGGTATTACGATTTACGTACCTCCTTTACGAGAAAGAAAAGAAGATATTATGCCCTTTATCGATGATTATTTCAAAAGACATCGTGATAGCTTTGGCTCATCTATTCACGGGCTTTCAGAAGAAGTACGAGATACCTTTTTAAAATATGATTGGCCAGGAAATTTAAAGGAATTAGAAGTCCTTCTGGATGAAATAACCTCATTAATCACCAATGAAACGATAGTTGAATCACATATGCTGCCAGTGCATTTCAAATGGAAAATCCAAAGCTCTTGTGAGGAGACGGAAAAAGAGGTTTCTACGAGTGACTTGTTTGTCATTAAAAATCAACAGGATATTCGACCATTAGATGTCTATATGAAAGAGGTAGAGGAGTACTATATTTCGAAGGCGTTGGACTTTCATCAAGGCAATATCTCCAAAACGGCTGCTGCGTTGGGGATTCGTCGACAAAGTTTACAGTATCGAGTTAAAAACTATAAGCTCAATAAAAAAAGCGAAAACATTGATTAACAATGTTTTCGCTTTTTTGGATAGTTTCCCGAAAGTGAGGGATACAACGATCTAACTGAAGGATAAAAACACGAAACTGATGGATAGCTTCAAGTTTGTATAATTATTTTCCTTTTTTCGAAAGGCGACCAAGTGCAAATGCTGCTGCTCCTAAGCCAATTGCCATGTTCGTTTTTTTGTTAAACACTTGTTTTGTCACAAGTGCAACATTTTGTGGACGCTCAGCTAAACGACGCATAAAGTAACCGTACCAGTCATTACCGAATGGTAGGTATGTGCAGAAATTATAACCTTCACGAGCAAGGTCTAGCTGCATTTCTTTACGGAAACCATATAGCATTTGGAATTCGAATTTTTCATTTGGAATATTATGTTGCTTCACAAATTGTTTTACATGGTTGATCACATTATGATCGTGTGTCGCAATCGAAGTAAATTTACCATGTAGCAAATGATATTCAATTAGTTTTAAGTAATTATGGTCAATATCAGTTTTAGATTGATAAGCCACATTTTCAGGTTCTTTATATGCACCTTTTACAATACGTAAGCGGAAGTTTTTATATTTCTCAATATTTTCCTCTGATTCGAAGAAGTAAGCTTGAATAACTGTCCCTACGTTATCATACTCTTTGTGTAATTCCTCTAATAATTCAAAAGAGCTATGTAAACGCTCGTAGTTTTCCATATCGAAATTCACGAAAATATTATATTGATGTGCAAGAGCTACGATTTCTTTTAAGTTTTCATAGCAAAATGCGTAATCAATATCTAAACCTAATTGTGAAGGTTTAAGAGAGATGTGTGCATCAAGCTGTTCATCATGAATAGCTTGTACAACAGCTAAAATGTTATTTTTGGCAGCAGTTGCCTCTGATTTTTCGTAGACGAACTCGCCTAGATTATCGACTGTACAAGAAATATTGGCCTTGTTTAATTCTTTAATCGATTGCACAACTTCTGGTAAACTTGTGCCAGCAACAACACTTTGAGCACCCATTTTTAAACCATATTTTTGTGCAGCGCTGTTTAATAATTTGTTCTCTGATAAGTAAATGAAAAAGTCACGTAATACCATCATATGCCTCCAAAAATGAAAATTTTAAATTCTTGGCGATTATAACACTTTTTTTGAAAAGTAAAATGGTTTGATTTTCAGAAAAAATTTTTTCGAAGCCAGTTAGTGAGATAAAACTATTGCAGTCATTGACTTTTTCATGATAAAAATTTAAATTAAAAAATTTTTTCAAAAAAAAGGACTTTTCAAAATAAAAGATTTGCTTTATGTTAATTAGTATATGTCTAAATTTGCGAATATGTATAATATTGGACTTTTCGAGAGTGATTTACTTGAAATGGCATGATAGTATTTCAGAATTATTTATATTTTAATATAATTTATTAGTGGGTATTCTTAGAAGTGATTCTTAGATATCCGCTTTTTCATTTTTCAATTTAAATATCACATTAATAGTAGTTTATAGTAAAAAAAAACAGGGTGTATTATAATAAAATGGTATATAATCAAGATTAAATTATGTGCGTTTTGTGAATTTGTAGTTACTTTTGATTTAGAATAGTGTGTCTATATAAGCAATACAAAAGGGAATATGACTACTCTAAACTAAGATAAGGTGGAAAGTATGGCAAGAGGCAGAAAATTTAATTCAAATGGCGAACAAAGTAAACAACTATTACTTGAAAAAGCGATAGAGCTATTTTCTGATAAAGGTTATCATCACACAAAAATTAGTGACATTGTAAAGGCTGCCAATGTAACTCAGCCTACTTTTTATCTCTATTTTAAAAGCAAGGATGCCCTTTATAACGATTTGAATGCGCAATTTCAAAGCGGATTCTTGGCAGTAATGAATAGTAAGTCAACTGACATTATTGAATATGGATTACAGGGTTTTATCACGCTCTTAGAGCAAAAGTTATTGAACTTGTTCGTATACATAATTGAAAATCCTGAATTAACAAAAATAGGTTTTATTGAATCCAAGCAAGCACATTTGGTGAAAAACCAAATGACACAGCAATTGATCCACCTTATTTATCTGCATGATTGTGACAAAGATCTACAATTGTATAGTGTGGATATAAAAATCATGATAGATAGTTTAGTAGGCTCAATAGAAAGACTCATCATTACGAATTTATTAGAAGAAAAAAGGTTACCTGCAGAACTTGCAAATGATATTGTACAATTATATTTTTGGAAAACCAAAGAAGTGATATAAAAAACTGCCATCGATACTTATTATCGATGACAGTTTTTTTAATTGCTTATTCTTATATGCTGATAGTAGCCTTTTTGATCTTTGCTCTTCGGGTGAATAAGTAGCATATATTCCTGATTTGGTGATAAAGCACTCTTAGGTGTAACAGTTAATGTACGACCTTCAATTTTAACTGCTACGGGTACTTCCTTAGCTCCTAAAGCAGCCAGTTGAATGTTACTTTTTGCAATTTGAGAAGTAAGCCCAGCAGGAATTTTTACTGTAAATTTTTGTGTATCAGCTATATTTTTTACCGTGGAAAGTTGTTTATATTTAGGATATTTCTCCTTCAATGCATCATAATGTGCCTGGAAAATAGGTGCTGTTGTGGTTTGAACATTTGGCTTAACGCCTACTTCATGAATAGTATGACCCGCAGGACCTGTAAATTTACCAACTGTAAGCTTTAAATAGCTTCCATCCTGTAATGTGTAAAAGCCTTGCATAGCGCCTTTCCCATAGGTTGTTTCACCGTATAAAATAGCAGCCTTCTGGTCTTTCAATGATGCGGAAAGCATTTCAGAAGCACTGGCACTATAGCGGTTTACAAGAATACGGGTATCTTTAGGAAACTTTGTATCTTGTTGAACTGCTGGGATGGTATAAGAGTTATGTGCTTCTTCTAACAAATACGCAACTTTAGCAGATTGGAATAATCCTGTTAGTTCTTCAGCTGTTGTCACATAACCTCCACCATTATTTTGTAAATCTAAGATGAACGATGTTGCACCACGTTTTTTTAAGTCAATCAGCGCATTTTTAACAAGCTGTGCACCATCCTCTGAAAAGGAAGCCAACGAAATATAGCCCACATTTCCAAATAGTAGGTCAGTTTGTACATTTGGTAATGTGAATTTTTTACGTGTAATAGTTTTGGTAGTTTTTGAACTGTGACTATTCTTTAATGTAACTTCCACCTTAGTCCCTTCATTACCGATTAAAAGGGAAGAGGCCTCTTGAGTAGAACGCCCGATAATGGATTCACCATTAACCCCAATGATGATATCTCCAGCCTGAACACCAGCCTCAAAAGCACCACTGCCTTCGATTACTTGTAAAATATGAATTCCATCTTCGTGTTCTTCAATCACCACACCTATACCTATAGTAGATAGGTTGATGCTATTCATATAATTTTCAAATTCTTGCTTAGTGAAGTAGGTTGAGTAAGGATCAAGCATACTCATGATTTCTGAGATGGATGTAGCCTTCTCTAAATTTCCATTAATTGTTCCAACGTAAGTATCTTTCACAATCTCCTTAATTTCCTTAATAAGCTGTTGATCATTTTCAGCAGCGTGAGTAGTTGTAAAAGGGAGAAGGAAGAAGCCTAGAACAAATACGAATGACCATATTAACTTTTTCATTGGACACCTCTTTTCTAGAACTCAAAATAGAATGTATCATTATTAGGTATTAAATGGATGGTTACATTATGCAATTGAGTATCTGATTTTTATTATACATGAAGCCATCGCTATAGTGGTGGACTTATATGAGGTAGAAAAAGAATCTACTTGTCGCTATGGGCAAGTAGATTCTTGTAAATTATTTTTTTATCAATTTATGAATAATAAAACCAATTGATGCGCCAACAATTGCTGGTAAAAGCCATCCTAAATTTTGCTCATACATTGGCAATGCTTTCAGGATAGTTTCATAAGGTGTAATTTCAACTTTCATTTGTTTTAAGCCATCATATAGACTGACAAGGAAAGTTGGAACGAGCGCTAAAATATAAACAATTTGTCCACCTTTAAAGAAATGATCAGCTAGTGACAAGACCATCAATACCATAGCTAAAGGATAAATGATTAATAGTACAGGTAGTGATGCACTAATTATTGTTGAAAGTCCCACATTTGTAATAGCTGTACTAAAAATAGTGAAGACAACTAAAAACGTTTTATATGAAATTTGAGGGAATAGCTTATGGAAAAATTGTGCATTAGCAGTTAATAAACCAACAGCTGTGGATATACACGCTAGTAAAATAGTCGCAGACAAAATAATACTTCCAAGGCTTCCAAAGAGCACCTCAGCTGATTTTGCAATAATATTTCCGCCATTATCAGAAATACCGATTGCATTGATACTTGTATTACCAATATGCCCTAGAGAGATATAGACAAAGGATAAACCTATTGCAGCAACGACCCCCGCAAAAATCGTTGTTTTTACTTGTTTTCGTGTATCTTTCATACCCATATCACGCAAGGCTTGTAAAATAACGATACCAAAAACAAGAGCACTTAGAACGTCCATCGTTAAGTAACCTTGTACAAAGCCTTCAGCTAAAGGTGACACTTTATAGTTACCTACGGCTTCTCCTGGTTCTCCCATAGGAGAGATAAAACTTTTAACAGCAAGCAATAAAATAACAAAAAGCAGGGCAGGTGTTAAAATTTTACCTACACGATCAACGAGCTTCGAAGGATTAATAGATAAATATAGAATTAACGTGAAAAACAAGATAGATGTGATAAAAAGTGGCGCCCAATGATCCCTCATCGCTTCAGAGAGAAATGGCGCAATGCCTATTTCATAGGACACGGATCCAGTACGTGGTACAGCAAAGAACGGTCCAATTGCTAAGTAGACAATGGAGGTGAAAATCACCCCAAAAGCAGGACTAACACGGTTAGCAAGCAGTTGTAAATCGCCTCCTGCTTTGGCAACAGCAACAATCGCTAATAGTGGAAGACCAACACCTGTTATAAGGAAACCAATCATGGCTACAGTGATGTTTTCACCTGCTTGTTGGCCTAATAATGGTGGGAAAATAATATTACCAGCACCCAAGAACAAGGCAAATAGTAGTAATCCTACTGCTAAATTTCCTTTGATGAAATGCAAGATGTTTTTCATAAGTATAATAACTCCTTTAAGATTGAAAAGCTAAAACTTTCTAAAAATTTTAAATACAGAAGTGTATGTTATCATAGGAACACTAATCTTGCAATGAAAATAGTATTTCAATATAGTCGGATTTCGTCGTATTCTATAAGTTTCCTATAATGTTTGAAAAATAGTCAGTTTTTCCGATTTTTCATGCAATAGTTATCTAGTATGATAGACACACAAGGGAATATTCTAGCACGAACGGAGGCACTTTGGTATGCAAAAGACAAAAAAATGGAGAATTCTTGTTCTAAGTACTTTAGCAACTTCATTTTTAGCATTACAAACAGCGGAAGCAGCAACATATACTGTACAAAAAGGAGATACTTTAACGAAAATCGCACAAAATCATCAAGTCACGATTGGGGATATTATGAAGTGGAATAATCTATCGAAAGATACGATTTTTGTAGCTCAAAAGCTTGAGATTCAAAAACAATCAACGAATGAGGGAGTAAAGCCCACAACTCCATCAACTTCTGGAAAACCAGTATCTAGTTCTCATACAGTAGCAAAGGGTGACACCTTATCAAAAATTGCAAAGCTATATAATGTGACAATTAAGGATATAATGGATTGGAATAAGCTTGAAAAAGACACGATTTTTGTTGGACAAGTACTGAAGCTTTCTTCAACAGCAGTGATACCCGGTGGTGATACTATACATAATAATGTGACTTCAGGTACGGGCACTCCATCAAAAGTAACTGCGAAAGATCCTACAGCTAATGGACAAGCGATTTATAACAAAACCGTTGAAGTTGCCAATACATTGGTTGGAACACCCTATCTATACGGTGGAAATACACCTGTAGGGCTTGATTGCAGTGGCTTTATTTTTTATGCCTTTAATCAAGGTGGTTTAAAAATAGGAAGAGCAAGCAGTGAGGGCTATTTTTACGGTAATACTACCCATGTGGAAAATCCAGTACCTGGCGATTTAGTGTTCTTTGAGAATACGTATAAAGAAGGTATTTCTCATATGGGAATTTATCTCGGAGATAATAAATTCATTCATGCGGGGACAGATGGTGTAGAAGTTTCGGATGTTACGTACTCTTACTGGTCTTCTAAATTAGTAGCCTACAAACGTTTTGATAGCGTGAAATAAAAAGTAGCGATTTTTGCCTAGGCAAAAATCGCTTTTTGTTTTAACAAAACCCCCCTTTCTACTAAAGAGAAAGGGGGGGAGGTTATTGTGTTACACGAGCTGTCCAACGAGAAAGGTCAGCGTCTTTAGCATCAACAAGCTCTGCTGGGAAAATAAATGTCCAAGGCTTTGTGGAGTTTGGTTGGACAGTTAAGATTGGATCCATTTTAAAGGAACCTTTGGCAATTTGTTTACCTGTAGCATCGACAATTTCTAATGGTAATTGTTCTAGATTGATTGCTTTATTATGTCCATTACGAATAAAGATAGATACGTTTAAATTACCATTGTCAGCTAGTTTGGCCTGTAAACCTGTGAAATTCACTTCTGTCTCACCTAGCTTTGGTAATGTTTTAACGATTTTCTCAAGTTCTTCTTTTTGTTCTGCTGGTAACTGTTTTTCCCATGATGGATCTAATTCTAATTGATGACCGCGAAGGGAAACAAGATTAAAGGCAATTTTCCAGCCATCTTCAGGAACTTCATCTACTTTAATTGTAGACTCTTCAAATTCAAATACCCATGGACGAGCACTTTCTGCTGGGATTGTACCAAGTGCTTTAAAATCGAATTTTTTAGATGCAACAAGCTCATCATTTTTATCCATAATGAAAAGCTCAATTTCACCTAGCTCAATAGCTTGAGGTAGAGAGGAACGGAAAAATGCACGAACTAACCATTTTCCACCTCGACCTTCTTCAATACTAATTGAAGAAAGCGATAATTGATTTGGTTTCAACGGCTCTAGCTCATTCGCTAGGAAGTTAAAAATGTATTTTTGCTCTTGTGGGACATCCCATTCAGGATGGAATGATAACTTTGTTTCCACATCGCGATTATCACCTGTATTTTTCGTTGTATTCCCTAGTAAATCTTTTGAGTCAATTGTGTTTTCCTGAACAACTTTATCTGATTTTTTAAAAAATGAAAATAAGCCCATTATTGTTCCTCCTGTTGTGCCTCAACTGTTTTCATGAAGCCTGTAATTTCTATAATAATAGAACGACGTAATTCTTGGAAATTTTTACCGAATAATTCTAGCCCTTCACGTTGGTAAATTCGCATTGGATCTTCTTGCTGATAATGACGTAGACCGATTCCTTCTTTTAAATGCGTCATGGCCTCTAAATGCTTAATCCAGCCGCTATCAATATGGCTAAGCATAATTTGAGGAAGTACTGCTATGACTCTTTCGTTTTCAGCGAATGTCTCCATGCGATCAAGCAGTTCTTGTTCAGAAGGTTGAATTTCAGCAAGAATTTGTTTTGTTTTTCCTATTTCTCGGTTGATTGAAACAGGTGTGATGAATAATGAGTTAAGCGCATTCTCCATTTGTTCGTAATCCCATTCAATTGGAGATACATCTTCTGGCGCGGCGTCATGAACAGCAAAATCAACCGTTTCACGTAGCATTTTCTTCAGTTCACCCATTAAATCTTCGCCAGCTAAAATTTTGTCGCGAAGTCCATAAAGAACGGTACGTTGGTCATTGATAACATCGTCTAATTTTAGGTTATATTCCCGCATGCCATATTGGGAACCTTCAACAATTCGTTGTGTTCGGTCAATAAGCTCTTGAACCTCTTTATTTTGAATAATACCCTGATCATCTACAATCATTTTTGCAGAGAATTTTTCTACTTCTTCTTTTGCGTAACGGCGGAACATATCATCTTCAATAGAGAGAATGAAGCGACTTTCGCCTACATCACCTTGACGGCCTGAACGCCCACGTAGCTGATTGTCTACACGACGGCTTTCATGCTTTTCTGTCCCAATTACATATAAACCACCAAGCTCGTGTACATCCTCACCTAACATGATATCCGTACCACGACCAGCCATGTTTGTCGCTACTGTAATACGACCTTTTTGACCTGCCTGTGAAATAAGTTCAACTTCTTGTTCAACTGTTTTTGCATTAAGTAATTGGAATGTTAATTCTTCCTTTTTTAGATAGTCAGCTACAGTTTCAGACTGTAAAATCGATGTTGTCCCAATTAAAATTGGCTGGCCTTTTTCATGACGTTTTTTAACCTCAGCTGCAACATACTTATATTTTGCTTCCTGTGTGTTAAAAATAAGATCAGGCTGATCAATACGCTGACGCGGACGGTTTGTTGGGATTTGCACAACTTCCATGCCGTATACTTCGCGAATTTCTTTTTCCTGTGTTTTCGCTGTACCCGTCATCCCGGAAAGCTTTGGATACATACGGAAATAGTTTTGAATTGTGACCTGGGCCATTGATTTATTTTCATCTGTAATCGTTACGCCTTCTTTAGCTTCAATCGCTTGATGTAAACCATCAGAAAGTGAACGACCTTCTAAAATACGACCTGTAAACATATCAACAAGCTCAATTTTGTCTTCTTTGACAATGTAATCAACATCGCGCTTAAACATCACATGTGCACGTACTGCTTGGATTACGTAATGGAAGAGTGTTTGGTGTTCTAAGTCATATAAATTATCGATATTGAAGGCAGCCTCAACCTTTTCAATACCTTTATCCGTTAGAGAAGTAGCCTTTGTTTCATCGTCAAAGTCATAATCTTCATCTTTCTTGAATCGTTTCGCTAACATAGCAGCAATGCGGTGTAATTCATCATTAGAAGGCATTTTACCTGCGATAATTAAAGGTGTTTTCGCTTCGTCGATTAATACACTATCTACTTCATCGATAATAGCGAAGTGATAAGGACGTTGTACTTTATCTGCTAAGCTATAAGCCATATTGTCACGTAGATAATCGAAGCCAAACTCAGTACCCACACCGTATGTAATATCGGCGTTATAGGCTTCTTTCTTTTCACCAGGTTCCATCATTGGTACATTTAAACCTACAGTTAAGCCAAGGAAACGATGGATTTGACCAACAAGCTCATAGTCACGCTTTGCTAGGTAATCATTAACCGTGATGACATGAACACCTTTACCTTCTAATGCACGCACATAAGAGGGAAGAGAAGCAACAAGTGTTTTACCTTCACCAGTAGGCATTTCAGCAATATTGCCTTCAGTTAATACCAGGCCACCGATAAGCTGGACATCAAAATGACGCATTCCTAATACACGCTTTGAGGCTTCGCGTACAACAGCAAATGCGTCCGGGATGATCGATGTAAGAGGCTCACCTTGTTCTAATTGATCTTTGAAAATAAAAGTCATTTCTCGTAATTCGGCATCTGACTTGTTAACATATTTTTCTTCAAGATTGTTAATTTGATCTACTATTTTGTAGTAGCGTTTTAATTGACGAGCACTAGTTTGCTCTTTATTACTTTTGAAAATTGAGAACATGAAATATACGCTCCTTTAAAGTTGTCTACATGCTAGACACTCCATTATTCTATCAAATTTTGCGAATGGTGACTACATTTGACTGTATAGGAATCTATTAATGCTAAAATGTACAAAATATTTGTGAAATCGTGGAAAATGTTTAGAAAAAGTATATTTCAATGCTTGTTCATGCTATAATCAATTTGGATTTCAATGTAGATTATATATTTGAGGAGGAGAGACATGCTTTACGTGTCTTTAATAGCAGCGTTCGTTGCATCCATTTTGTTAACTCCATTAGTGAAACGTTTAGCGTTTAGAATAGGTGCAGTTGATGCACCAAACTATCGAAAAGTACATGCTCGAATTATGCCAAGACTTGGCGGTTTAGCCATTTTCCTTGCCTTTATTATTGGCGTGACGATTTTATACTCATTTTTAGTTCATACAAAACATGGTAGTAATGAGGCTTTATTAGCTATCATTATTGGTGCTTGTATAATCGTAATCACAGGTGTTATTGATGATATGCGTGAGATTTCTGCTAAAGCAAAAATGCTTGGTCAGCTAGTTGCTGCACTGATTGTTGTTTTTGTAGGTGGTATTGAAATTGAAATGGTTAATCTACCTTTCTTAGGTACATTAGACTTTGGTTTATTGAGTATTCCATTAACGATTATTTGGATCATCGGTATTACGAATGCCATTAATTTAATTGACGGCCTTGATGGTCTAGCTGCAGGTGTTTCTACGATTGCACTGATTACATTAGCTGTCATGGCGTTTATCATGAGCAATGTGTTTGTTTTAGCGTTAGCAGCCATTTTAGCTGTAGCTTCACTTGGTTTCTTATTTTATAATTTCCACCCAGCAAAAATCTTTATGGGTGATACAGGGGCATTGTTCCTAGGATTTATGATCTCTGTGTTAGCGTTACTTGGTTTTAAAAATATTACATTCGTAGCTTTAATCATTCCAATTATTATCCTTGGTGTTCCGATTTCGGATACATTCTTTGCCATTGTTCGTCGTGTCCGCATGAAGAAGAAATGGTCTGACCCAGATAAATCACATTTACACCATCGATTACTCGATATGGGCTTTACACATCGACAAACAGTCCTAATTATCTACGGAATTGCAGTAATGTTTGGATTAGCAGCTATCATTTTCTCTATGGCAAAGGTTTGGGGAGCTATATTACTTGTAGCGGTCATCCTAACAGCTATTGAAATCTTTGTAGAGGTCATCGGATTGGCTGGTAAAAACTATAAACCATTATTAAATTTTGTACGGATATTTAGTAAATAAAATATAAGCAATCATACAATTTGTATGATTGCTTTTTTGTTGTTAAATAGGGTTACTATTAAAGTTAGACACTGAGAAACTCTTTTAAACCGATTATATATAGGGAATGGAATAGAAGGTAAACTTAAATAAGCTTGTTTATCGATTACTAGGAGGGGTAAATGAAAAGGGTAGTCAATCAATGGAGAAGTCATATAAAAAGACCATAGACAAGTTGTTTGTCTATGGTCTGAAAGCTCTATTCAGTAACTGAATTGTCATCGCTACTAGCAGCACTATCTGTTCCTGTATTGCCACTTGTTAGACTTGATGATTGTTCATTTAGGCCAAGATGGTTTTTGAAAATCTCCTTTGTTTCTTCAACAGAATCTTGATTTAACTGGTAATAATAAATACCAGTAGATGTATCATCCGTGCCATCTAATGTTAAGGAATCGATACGTGGTGCGCCTTTTGATAAATAAGATAAGAAGGACTTCATTTCAGTGAATGTCATATCTGTTTTCATATTATCACCAAGAGCTTTAATGACATCATCATATTTCGTAACGGACTTAACAGAAGCGACTTTTTTAATAATCGCAGATAGAATTTCCTGTTGACGTTTACCACGCTCAATATCATTATCTTGTTTACGTGTTCTTGCGAGTGCAAGTGCCTCACTACCATTTAAATGTTGTAAGCCTGGCTGTAAGTTAATTGTAAACTTATCAAACTCATCTAATTCATGCAATGCATATGGTACTTCAGCTTCAATACCACCTAATGCATCTACAACATCTATGAATGCATTAAAGTTCATGCGTACATAATAGTCAATAGGAATATCAAATAGTTCTTCTACAGTTTCGATCGTAGTAAGTGTTCCACCCATAGCGTGTGCATGAGTAATTTTATCTTTATAACCTACTTTAGGAATATAAACGTAAGAATCACGAGGAATGCTTAGCATTTTAATTGTATGAGTTTTGTTATTTAATGTAGCTAAAACGAGTGCATCGGAGCGTGAATGATCCGAACCTTGCCCTCGATTGTCACTATCATCAACACCTACAAATAAAATAGAGACATTGTCTTGTACAGGCTCTACTTTCTCTACACGTTGCGTTGAAACCTCTCGACCTTCTAACTCCTCATATGCTGAGTCTGCAGCATGCTCTACCTGTTTAGTAAGGTAAACAGCATAAGCCGTTACACAAATCACCAAGCTTGCAACTAGGAGTAGTGTAACTTTTATAATTAAGGAAGCTTTAGAAGACCTCTTTTTAGTCGGACTAACAGATCTTTTTTTCATAATAGATATATTCTCCTCTAATTATTGGGAATAATAATGCGATAAAGCTAAATTTTATTCAATTTTAACTAAGTAATTGTGTGGACAATAAAATAGCTTAACAAAAAAATTATACTATGCATATTTAGTTTCGACAATTAAAACTATTTAATTGACAATAAATTCTACAAATTGAGCATCTTCGAAAGTGATGGTAGCCTGTCCATTTGTCATTTCTGTTATCCAACTTCGGAACTGTTCTTCTTCCTCTTTTAGCACAGAAACAATGATTTCAACACCCTCCAAATAACGTATTTCCTCTAAAGAATATGATGAACTTCTTATTTCATTTTCGACTTTTCCTAGCCATGTATAATCAATAGCTACTTTCATGACATGATGCAATTTACGTTCAACTATCTGTGCAGCAGTTAATCCCTCTGTAGTTGCTTTTCCATAAGCACGAATAAGGCCACCACCACCGAGCTTAATGCCTCCAAAATAGCGGGTAACAACAACGACCGTATCTTTTAACCCTTGTTTTTTTAAGACCTCTAACATAGGGACGCCTGCAGTACCACTAGGTTCCCCATCATCATTTGCCTTTTGAATATGATCATGCTCTCCAATAATATATGCAGAGCAGTTATGTGTTGCATTATGATGCAATTTTTTTATACCATCTATAAAAGAAATTGCATCCTCTTCCGTTTCTGCACGTTCTATATAAGTGAGAAAGCGAGATTTGGAAATGACAATTTCGCTTTCACCATATCCTTTTACTGTTAAATAGTTTTCTCTCATTCGTATCAATCTCCTTTTAACTAGAGTTCTATTCTATAATTTTCATGAAGAAAAAGCATTAAATTTTAGCATGGTAATGCTATAATAGGTGTAGACTATGGAATATGTGATTTTAGTCTATTAAATTAGTAAGTAATCATAAGACATTAGACTGGGGAGTATACTATGTTTTCAAATGATACCTTCGATTTAAAGTCGCTTGATGACATTTTTAATCGAATGTTAGATACAATCATGAGCTCAAAGGATGATATCTTTATTATAAGTGAACAAAGCCGCAGAAGCTTTGAAGATATGCAAAAAGAGCTTGAAATTGTTCGAAAACAAATATCAATCGTAATTGATGATGGCGATGCATTGGAAAAAAGTACGCAGCTTGCTAAGCAACGACTTGTGCTAGTGAGTAAAGCTTTTGATAATTATACCGAAGAACAAGTTAGAGAAGCCTATGAAACTGCACATGATTTTCAAGTAAAGCTCTCCGTTATTAGAACACAAGAAAAACAGCTACGGGATAAAAGAGATGATCTAGAGAGAAGATTAAGAGGATTACTCGATACGATTGAACGTGCTGATCATATTGTTAATCAGGTAAATGTCGTTTTGAATTACTTAACTTCAGATTTAAGAAATGTTGGTTTAGCCCTTGAACAAGCAAAAATGAAACAGGATTTTGGGATACGTATTATTGCAGCTCAAGAGGAAGAGCGTAAGCGTTTATCAAGAGAGATTCATGATGGACCTGCTCAAATGCTTGCAAATGTCCTTATGCGCACTGATTTAATAGATAGAACGTATCGTGAAAAAGGTATTGAAAAGGCTTTGGCTGAAATTGCCGATTTAAAGAAAACGGTGCGTAATGCTTTATCTGAGGTGCGACGTATTATTTATGATCTACGACCAATGGCACTTGATGATTTGGGAATTATTCCGACATTAAAGAAGTATTTATCGACAGTGACTGAATATAATCCAGGTGTTGAAATTCATTTCCAATCGAGAAGTACAGAAAAACGTATACCTTCAAATTATGAAGTATCCATTTTCCGATTAGTACAAGAATGTGTAACCAACGCCATGAAGCATGGAAAGTGTAAAGACATTTGGGTAAAGCTTGAATGGTTAAAAGATGCCGTCAACATTGTTGTAAAAGATGATGGCATAGGCTTCGACCCACAAGTAGTGAAAGATCATTCCTTTGGGATTTTAGGAATGAAAGAACGTATTGAAATTTTAAATGGTACAATCACCATTACGAGTGAAATCAATCGAGGGACAACGGTGTTATTTAAAATACCGTTAGAAGTAGAATGATGTAACTGTCGCAGAAATCTAGGGGGTAAAGACAAATGACAAAGATTATTATTGTAGACGATCACCAGCTATTCCGCGAAGGAGTAAAACGCATTTTAGATTTTGAAGATACGTTTGATGTAGTAGCAGAAGGTGACGATGGTACAGATGTTGTTACGTTATACGCTGAAAACGAACCAGATGTTGTACTTATGGATATTAACATGCCAGGCAAAAATGGAGTAGAAGCAACGGCAGAGTTAATTACTGAATTTCCAGATGCAAAAGTGATTATGTTGTCTATACATGACGATGAAACATATGTTACGCATGCATTAAAATCAGGTGCTCTTGGCTATATGTTAAAAGAGATGGATGCAGATGAAATCGTTGAGGCGATTAAAGTTGTTGCCAACGGCGGTTCTTATTTACACCCAAAAGTAACGAAAAACCTAGTAGCAGAATTCAAGCGACTTTCAGAACATGAAAATAAAGGAAACTTCCATCAAACTGAAATTCGTCGTCCATTCCATTTGCTAACTAAGCGTGAATGTGAAGTATTACAATTATTAACAGATGGTCAATCAAACCGTACAATCGGTGAGACACTGTTTATCTCTGAAAAAACAGTTAAAAACCACGTATCAAGTATTCTACAAAAAATGAATGTTAATGACCGTACACAAGCAGTTGTAACAGCCATTAAAAATGGCTGGGTTGAAGTACGTTAATTGCTAAAACTGTTTTTAAAAGCTACTTTTTATTGAAGTAGTTTTTAAAACAGTTTTTTATTGTTTTTTGGTAATAATTTGTATTGGGCTTACATGATGAAGAACAGGTCATTCACAATTTTGTAACATTACTAATCATTAGTATGAATATGATAACTAGCAATTCATGCAACATTTTACAGCCTAATGCGTCATAAGGAAGATGTAGCACTTAAATGTTGAAAATGCACAACAAAATTCCTACGAAAGCATTTATATGCTACAATATGCGCGGGAGGTTTTTTGATGTTAAAGAAAAGTTTTCTAGCAGTTCTAATCTTATTAGTGTTAACTGCCTGTGGTAATAAAGATGAGAAGATGAGTGATGAAGAACGAGATAAAGTAATAGAGGATGGTACAGTTGGCTTTGAAATGATGGGTGGAAACGTAGAAAAGGCTGATAATGTACCAGCGGAAGATGAAAAGGCAATTTTAGCATCTTTTGATGAGTATATTGCTGCATTAAATGCTGAAGAAATTGATCGTTATATGAATACAATCTCGAAAAATCCAAAGGGTTTTAAATACGATGAAGAAAAAACATATGCATCAGAAGTATTTGATCAATTTGATATTAAGCGTGAAGTAGAAAATGTAACAATTGCAAAGTATGAATCGGAAGAGGCGCAAGTATTTGCCAACATGAAAATGCACTCACTCCAGCTTGAGACAAATGTCGAACATGAAAGTGCAGGACGTCAGGTAACAGTCTTTGTGAAAGAGGACAATGATTGGAAAGTAACAAGTGTCTTTTATATTGGTGACGACTCACAGTCAAGTACAGGAAATTAACAGAAGCTATCTTCATTCAACATAACAATTGAGTGAAGATATGCCTATTATACATAGACAATGAATGTGAAATGGAAGCTAGCTTACTAGCACAACTCTAGAAGGGCGAGAACGGGAATCCGACGTTCGTCATTCATTTCACATTCATTTCTTTTTGTTTTCCGTAGTTTATGCAAAAGCGACAGCAACAACAATTGCACCAAGTAGAAATAGATTGTAAACTAAAAATTATAGGAGAGTGGACATGGATGAGGACGGCAATCGTAACAGATAGTACTGCATATATTACAGCTGAGGAACGTGCACGCTTAAACATTCACATGATACCTTTAAGTGTTAATATCTCAGGTCAATTATTTGCAGAAGAAGTAGATATCACAGCATCTGAATTTTATGATAAGGTGCGTGGAGCTAAAGAATTTCCTAAAACAACACAACCTCCAATTGGAGAATTTGTTGCTCTTTTTGATGAGCTAGCAAAGGATTACGATGAGATAATTTCTATCCATTTATCGAGTGGTATTAGTGGAACATACCAAGGTGCAGTGCAGGCCGGTGAAATGGTGGAAGGTATTAATGTTTATGCCTTTGACAGTGAAATATCCTGTGCTGTTCAAGGCTTTTACGTATTAAGAGCAGCGGAAATGGCGAAAGAGGGCCATTCAGCAAAAGACATACTTGCAGCATTAGCGGACATGCAGCAGTTTATTCGTGCTTACTTCATTGTAGACGACTTAGCACATTTACAGCGTGGTGGGCGTTTATCTTCTGCCGCAGCATTAATCGGTGGCTTATTACAAGTAAAGCCTGTTTTACATTTTGTGGATAAGGTAATTGTACCTTTCGAAAAAATCCGAACACGTAAAAAGGCATTAAAGCGTGCGGAAGAATTGCTAGCAGAGGATGCAAAAAAGTATGCAGCGATGGACGCTGTTGTCATTCACGGAAATTGCCCTGCTGAAGCCCAAGAATGGCTAGAGCAATTAGCCGCAACGTACCCAAACATAAACTTTAAATTGAGCTATTTTGGTCCTGTTATTGGTACTCATTTGGGTGAAGGGTCAATGGGATTAGGATGGACAAAAAAATAACGAATTGTGAGAAGTCTCTACAGCAAAAGTAGAGGCTTTTTTCTATGAAAGGGGAGGTTTTAATGAGATTTAGGGGTTGGTTGTTGCCCCCAGCATTACGTGATTTTCATGAAGGGCGCATTTGGTTAAAAGAACATTCGCCATTTTCATCTGAAGATATTGAGAAAGCAATAAAGCGAAAATACGTCAGTATAATAGAAGGAATTCAAATAAAGCCAGCTATGAAATGCAATCGTTGTCACAATACAGACCCGCACTTATTCACAAAATTCCATTGCTCAAAATGTCAGCAACAATGTGTGTACTGCCGACACTGTATTAAAATGGGGAGAGTAAGTAGCTGTACAAAATTGATGATTTGGACAGGTCCCAAGACGATAAAAATTAACAAGCATTCATTAAAATGGGCAGGGCAATACACCGAACTACAGCAACAGGCTGCTAATGAAACCTTGGCAAGTGTGAAAGCAAAACGCTCCCATTTAATTCATGCAGTTTGCGGTGCAGGCAAAACAGAGCTACTTTTTCCTACTGTCTATGATGCATTAAAGAGAGGGCTACGTGTTTGTATTGCTACACCACGGACAGATGTAGTGTTAGAACTGTATCCACGCTTTCAAGAGGCTTTTCCGGATACAGTTATTCATGCTTTATACGGTGGAGCACCTCACCAAAATGGCTATGCACAGCTTGTTATAGCAACAACCCATCAGCTCTACCGATTTGATAAGGCATTTGATGTCATTATTGTAGATGAGGCAGATGCTTTTCCTTATACATTTGATGAAACTCTACAAAGAGCAGTAGATAAGGCTAAAAAGGAAAATGCTCCTCTGGTATTTGTGACAGCAACCCCATCAGCATCATTACTCCATACTTTCCAGCAAGAAAGCTACTCTTTTATTCCAAAACGCTATCATAATCATCCATTACCAGTCCCACAAGTTCGTTCTTTATGGAGCTATAATAAATGCTTTAAGCGAGGTAAAATCCCTAAAAGGTTAAAAAAGTGGGTGGAGGAGCGCTTACACCAAAAGGAACCCTTTTTACTATTTTTCCCGACAATTGACTTAATGAAACGTGCAACTCCTCTTTTTCAAGGGTTAAATGAAGACATATTAGCTGTGCATGCAGCTGACCCAGAGCGGAAGGTGAAGGTGTTAAAGCTACGAAATAAAGAAGTTCCGGGCTTATTAACCACTACGATATTAGAAAGAGGCATTACAATCAGCAATGTACAGGTGGCTGTTATTGGGGCAGAATCATTGATTTTTACCTCCAATGCCCTCATTCAGATTGCAGGTCGAGTTGGACGAGATGTTCAATTTCCTGATGGGGACGTCCTATTCTTTTATCACGGCATCACAGCAGAGATGGATGAGGCATGCGCAAAAATTCAATTTTATAATAAGAAGGGATTTTCTGAATGAATAAAATAGAATCTCATTGTTTAATATGCACACAGCCATTAAAAATAACTATTTCCTGGAAAATGATTCTAACCAAGCAATTCTCGCCGACTATATGTGAAAGATGTGCCGCTCGTTTTGTACCTTCTCAATCTACTACATCCCTTTATCAATATAATGAGGCGATGAAGGATTACTTACACCAGTTAAAGTTTCTTCAAGATGTGGCTCTTGCAAAGGTATTTCGGCAGGAGCTCTATGATCGTTTCAATAAAGAAAAAGCGATTATTCTCCCCATTCCGATGCATCCTCTCAAGCAACAGGAGCGTACTTTCTCGCATACTGATGAACTATTAAAAGCGGCTCATATTCCCTTTATTCAATTATTAGAAAAGACAACGACAGAAACACAAAGCTCCAAAAATAGAGAGCAGCGAATACAGGCAGCTCCACTTTTTTGCTTAAAGAAGGGAGCACAAGTTGAACATAAAAATTATCTTCTTTTTGACGATATAAAAACTACAGGGACAACTCTAGAGCATGCTACAACTGTTTTAATGCAGGCGGGTGCTAAAAATGTCCAATACTTCACATTAATTGAAGGATGAAAATACCAATGCATTATGTATAATAGTTAATGAGACAGCATTCGTAGATA
This sequence comes from Lysinibacillus sp. YS11, assembly GCF_002896375.1. Lineage (NCBI taxonomy): Bacteria > Bacillati > Bacillota > Bacilli > Caryophanales > Bacillaceae > Lysinibacillus > Lysinibacillus sp. YS11. Next base: position 696,661 of record NZ_CP026007.1, read on the forward strand.
AAATTGCTAGAAAGAGGAGGAAAGGCCAATGGCAGAGGTTCGTAATTGTCCGAAATGTAATGAGTTTTTTAATTATACAGGAGTCCGAGAAGTGTGTCATAAGTGTGCACAATCAGAGGAGGAGCTTTATCAAATTGTTTATCGTTTCTTACGTAAACGTGAAAACCGTGCGGCAACTGTAGAACGTATTGTGGAAGCCACGGGAGCGGCAGAGGAGCTATTGTATAAATGGGTTCGTAAGGGTCGCCTGCAGCCAGCCATGTTCCCTAACCTTGGCTATCCATGTGATAACTGTGGTCATCTGACAACAACCGGTAAACTTTGTGCAAAATGCCAGGATGAATTAAAGGCAGACTTACGTACATTTGAAGCAGCTAAGGAATTCCGCGACAGTGTAGAGCAGCGTGATCGTGTAACCTATCACTCAGAGCGTAAACGTTAATTACTCCAAGTGTGTTAATTTTAAACAAAATTAGCACACTTTTTTCTATGTGAAAACTTAACATTATGTGAGACAATCCGAAATAATAGTAAGATAGGATTTAGAGATGGGGGGTATTGAAATGAAAATTACATCTTATGGAGTTAATGCAGTAAACGCCTATAAAAACCAAGTACGCAATGCAAAATCAAATACAAACAAGGCATCTTTCGCCGATAAAATTGAAATTTCAAAGGCTGCGCAGGAAATGCAGGGTGTTTCAACATACAGCACAGAGCGAGCAAACCATGTTCAACAGTTGAAAAAGGATATCGCTTCTGGGGAATACAAAGTAGACGCTCGTAAAGTGGCAGAGGATATGCTGAAATATTATCGTTTCTAGGGAATAGCAGAAAGGGTGTATAACGATATGTCTGTAGAAGCAATTAGTTCTACACTAACAATGCTAGAGAGAATGCATAAAAGCTTACTCGAACTAGCCTTTAAAAAACAGAAATTATTAAAAGTGGCGATATCGAAGCTTTAGACCAATTGCTCAAGGACGAGCAGGCGCATGTAGCAGCCATCGATAAGCTCGAGCAACAGCGTCAGAAACAGGTAACGGACTACCTTGAAGCAAAGGGACTTGCTTCAGCTGACAAAACAACTGTCGCAGATATCATCGAGGCTGCTGAACAACAAGCTGACAAAGCAACACTATCAGCAGTTCGCGAACGTTTAATGCAAATTATCAATGACCTACGAAAACAAAATGATTTAAATCAAAAACTCGTTTTCCAATCACTACAAATTGTTAACTTAACACTAGACGCCGTAAGACCTCGCACAGAGCAAATGAACTACTCTAGCAACGAGGTCCTCGGAACAAACAATATAGCTAAAAAATCATATTTCGATTCACAAGCATAAAAGGAGGAAGAAACATGCGCTCAACATTTATGGGCTTAGAAGCAAGCAAACGTGGCCTCTTTGTACAACAAACAGCTTTATATACAACAGGACATAATATTTCTAATGCAAACACTTTAGGCTACTCTCGCCAACGAGTAAACATGCAAGCAACACCAGGCTTTCCAACGGCTGGGTTGAACCAACCTACTTATCCAGGGCACCTTGGTACAGGAGTTGAAGCAAGTTCGATCCAGCGTATTCGCAGTGAGTTTATTGATCGCCAATATCGTCAAGAAACGAATAAATTTGGCTATTGGGAATCTAGAACAAATGCTATTGCACAAATGGAAGATGTCATGAATGAACCTTCGGAATTTGGCTTAGATAAAGCTTTTGAACAGTTTTGGAAGGGACTCGAAGATGTTGGGACAAAACCAGCAGACGCAGCTTCACGTCAAGTAGCTATTAGACGTGCTGAGCACTTAGCCGAATCTTTTAATTATCTTGATAAACAATTAAAAATGATTCAGGGCAATCTTGGAAATGAACTTAATGTTTCGACCACTCAAATTAATACCATCCTAAAACAGATTGCAGCTGTTAATAAACAGATTCAAGAGGTTGAACCTAGTGGACATGTACCAAATGATTTATATGATGTTCGTGATACTTTAGTTGACAAATTAAATGAATATATCCCAGTATCGATTGAACGTATTCCTTCAGGTGGTTTAGCATCAGAGGTTGCAGAGGGAAGCTTAAAAATTACATTTAAAGGGACAGATGGTGTTGTCAGAGATCTAGTAAATGGCAAAGACTTTGCTCAATTTACAGCAATGGGTACCACTGGTACTAAAGTGACAGGCGACGATATTACAAATTCGTTCTCTGAATTACGATTAACAGGATTGGAATCTTTAGATGCGCATGAAGCAGGTGCTGTCACTAGTACACAAGCAGCTATTAAACAGCAAGACTTTGAAGCATCAAAAGGAAAATTACTATCATTAATTAATTCATATGGTTATCAAAGTGCGGGTGGCGATATTAAAGGATATTATCCAGAGACATTAGAAAAATTAGATCAATTAGCCAATGCATTTATTAAAGAATTCAACGCGCAGCACGCAAAAGGTTATACTCTTGAAGAGAAAGATGCAAATGGAAACATCATTAATGCTTCTGTTGCAGGGGGCGTATTCTTTGAAGGAACTGGTGCTGGTGGAATCAAAGTTAATGAAAATATATCTAAAAATCCAAACCTTTTAGCCGCATCATCTGATCCAACAGAAGAAGGAAATGGTAAGAATGCTTACGAACTTGCAAATATGCAACATAAATTATATGCAGATATAGATAACGCAAGTTTACAATCTTTTTATCAAGCAATGGTTGGAAAAGTTGGTGTAGACGGTGAAGAAGCTTTACGTTTAGCCGCTACGTCTGAATCCCAACGCCTAATGGTATCTAATAGTCGCGATGCTGTAAGTGCTGTTTCTTTAGATGAAGAAATGACAAATATGATTACGTTCCAACAGGCATACAATGCAAATGCACGTATGATTACGGTTGTCGATGAAACATTGGATAAAATCATTAATGGTATGGGCCGAGTTGGTCTTTAACAATAATATATAGAGACATTTCTCTTAGACTATCAAGAAGGAGGGTTTTTTCAGAATGCGTGTAACACAATCTATGCTTTCAAATAACATGCTACGCAATTTAAATAACAGCTACGGTAAAATGTCAAAGCTCCAAGATCAAATAAACTCTGGTTCAAAAATTACTCGTCCATCAGATGACCCAGTAATAGCAGTAAAAGGAATGGGGTATCGCCGAGATTTAGCTAAAGTAGAACAATATACTCGTAATATGATTACAGCAAGTAGCTGGTTAGATTCAACGGATGAATCACTTAACCAAGTTGGTGAGCAAATGAAACGAGTTCGTGAACTTGTTATACAAGCTGCTAATGATACAAACACACCTGAAGAACGTGAAAAAATGAAAATGGAGATTGACCAAATTCGTCAGCAACTTCAGGATGTAGGTAATACGAATATTGGTGGTAGTTACATATTTAGTGGAACCAATACAAACCAGCCACTGTTTATATCTGGAGGAAGTGGTAAAGTAATTGATCCTACTATAAACAATAACACTGTGAATATTGAGATATATGATGGTATTCAAATCCCAGTTAATACACCTGGAAAAGATTTGTTTAAGAATATAGATGATATGATGGGGAAAATTTCTGACTTATTAGGTGACCCAACAAAAACAGGTGCGGAAATTGGAGATTTGCTTGGTGGCGTATCGTCCTCCAGTACAAATGATGATATCTTAACAATGCACAATAAAGTTCTAGAGGCACAAGCTGATATAGGTGCCCGTCAAAATCGTGTTGAGATGATGGAAAATCGTCTAGGTATCCGTGAAGTAAATGTTACAAAACAACTAAGAGATAATGAGTCTGTCGATTATTCAAAAGCTATTACCGAAATGGTGACACATGAATCAATTCATCAGGCTGCACTTTCAGTAGGTTCTAAAATTATTCAACAAACACTAGTGGACTTTATTCGCTAATATAATTTAGGCGTTTGAACATTTTGTTCAGACGCTTTTCTTAAAGGAGAAATGTTAATGAGACTCCCTCAAATCCAAATACGGACAACAGATGCAAAAATAGATCTGCACATTGCAAAACCACAACAGCATATTGAACAGCCTAAAGCTACACAGCATATCAAACAGCCTTCTGCTATTTTAGATATAAATACAACAAGAAGTGTTTTGAGGATTGACTCTTCACAGGCAAGAAGAGATATAGGGATGATTGGCCCTTTGGAATCCAGTAAGAATTATGCTGAAAAGGGTAAACAAGAGGCATTGAAAGGTATGGCACGTAGAGCAAGAGAGGGTAGACAAATGATGGATAGTGCTGGTAAAGATCAAGGTGGATCTATAATTCAAAATATTGCAAAACAAAATCATGGTCCACATCGTACTCCGTTCAATATTAAATTTGTCCCTTCAATAGGTTCTGTAAAAATCGACTTTACGCCTGGCACAACTGATGTCAATATTCAGCGTAGGGAACCAATAATCGACACAAAAGTGAACAAACCAATTCACGAATACAAACCAGGGAAAGTAACTGGTACAATGGTACAAAGGCCAGAAGTTGACATTGATGTCATCATTTAAAGGAGTGTAGGGAAATATGAAAATAGCTACTAAATTTTTAGGAGAAGTCGATATTGCTGAACAAGATATCCTGACATTTGAACAGGGCTTACTAGGATTAGAGGAAGAAAAAGAATTTGTATTGCTACCAATCGATGCAGATCTGCCACTTGCACTATTACAATCTGTTCTACATATGGAAATTGGTTTTGTTGTTGCCTATCCTTTTGCATTCAAAAAAGATTATAGCTTTGATATTAGCGAAGAGGATCGCGAACAATTACAGATTGAAAAGGAAGAAGATGTACTTCCATACTCCATTGTCACAATGAAGGAAACTTTCCAAGACTCTACGATTAACTTATTAGCTCCCGTTATATTAAATATGGCTAAAAAACGAGGCAAGCAAATCGTTCTCCAAGACAATAAAGCCTTTCCTCTACGCTATCCAATGCAACCATTGGAAGGAAGTGCGAAATAATGTTAGTACTCTCACGTAAAAAAGATGAATCGATTATGATAGGCGATCAAATCGAAATTAAAATATTAGCTGTCGAAGGTGACCAAATTAAACTTGGTATAGTCGCACCCAAAACAGTTAAAGTACATCGCTCAGAAGTTTTTGAAGCAATTCAAGCTCAAAATAAGGAAGCGCTTGCTTCATCTTCAAGTTTTTTAGAACATCTGAAGAAAAAATAAAATAATAGCTACCCAAATCTACATAAAAAATAAAAAAATTTTAAATAAACTATTAAACTTTTCCAACTACTAAACGATATATAGATTGTAGGGAAAGGGAGGTACATACATACAACCCAAACCGACAATATTTCACACGGACGTGGAGTAAAAAACAAACATTCAAGGAGGAATTCCAAATGAGAATTCAACACAACATTTCTGCTTTAAACACACACCGTAACCTAGCTTTTAACAACACTGAAGCTTCAAAAAACCTTGAGAAGTTATCTTCTGGTTACAAAATCAACCGTGCTGGTGATGATGCTGCTGGTTTAGCAATCTCTGAAAAAATGCGCGGACAAATCCGTGGTCTTGATATGGCAACTAAAAACGCTCAAGACTCAATCTCTTTAATCCAAACTGCTGAGGGTGCACTTAACGAAACACACTCTATCCTACAACGTATGCGTGAATTAGCAGTTCAATCTGCAAACGATACAAACGTATCTTCAGATCGTACAGCGTTACAGGATGAAATTGATGCACTTGCTACTGAAATCACTCGTATTTCAACAGATACTGAATTTAACACGCAAAAGCTTTTAAATGGATCATTTAAATCTAAAGTATTCCATATTGGGGCTAACTCAGGTCAAAATTTGAAAATTACAATTGGTAATATGGGTGCGACATCATTAGGTGTAGCATCAATTGATATTACTAAACAATCAAGTGCAGATGCTGCAATTACAACAATTAATACTGCATTAGAAACTGTCTCAACACAACGTTCTAAATTAGGTGCTGTCCAAAATCGTTTAGAGCACACAATTAATAACTTAGGTGCAACATCTGAAAACTTAACAGCTGCTGAATCACGTATCCGTGATACAGATATGGCGAAAGAAATGATGGGCTTCACTAAGAATAATATCTTAATGCAAGCTGCACAATCTATGCTAGCTCAAGCAAACCAACAGCCACAAGGTGTTCTACAATTATTACAATAATTTTTTAAAAGAAAAAGTCCTTTTTTAAAGGGCTTTTTCTTTATTTTTTGATATAAAAGTCGATATAAGAAAAGAGGTGACAACATGAGCGAAATTATAAATTACATAGTATCAAAAACTGGAATTAACACTGTGGAAGTAAACGGATATTTACTGCATAGTAAATATGATCCTATCAAAGAAGCAGATCGAATTGTCGAAAAAGAATTTAAAGAAAACTTTGTACATATTTTATTTGGTAATGGTTTAGGCTATATTTCAAACGCATTAAAAGCAAAATTAAAGGATAAAGGTGAATTACTTATAGTAGAGCCTTTTAAAGAGTTTTTAGGATCTAAAAATGAAGATATTCTTTTTATTGAACAAAGAGAGGATATTAACAATAAAATAAACTATTTATTACATGATAATAGACGAGACATAAAAGTTATTTGTAGCCCTAATTATGATAAAATTGCTCCGGAAGCATATAAAGAGTTATTAAAAAATATTAAAGATATACAAAGTTTAAATATAATTGAAGAAAACACATTAAGATTAGCAAGTGAAAATTGGCAAGAAAATTATATAAAAAACTTATTGTATGCCTCACAGGATGCTTCGATAAGCGAATTGTACAGGGCTTATAATTGCCCTGTTATAATAGCATCTGGTGGTCCGTCATTAACAAAGCAACTACCACTATTAAAAAAAATCAAAAATAGTGTTATTTTAATTGCTTCAGGCTCCACTATTAATTCTTTATTGAAAGAAAATATTGAACCTGATTATATTGTTACAATTGACGGGTCAGAGGCTAATTATAAACATTTTAACCAAATAACATCACATAAAGCATCTCTATTATATAGTCTAAGTAGTAATTATAAAATTCAACATGAGTATAAAGGGAAAAGATATGCGTTTCTACCTCTTGTCAATAATCAAGTTGAGAAACGAATAAAAGAAGAGTTAAATTTAACGTTACCACATATTGCAGGGGGAGGTTCAGTTTCAACCTTTGCTTTTACAATTGCAATGTATATAACAACAGGACCTATTGCCTTAATCGGACAAGATTTAGCCTATACCGAAAATTTAACACATGCTAATAATAATAAAAATCAAAAATCCGTTGATGATTCTTATTTTAAAAAACGAAATGCTTTTCAAGTAGAAGGATACTTCGATGACTTAGTTATGACAGATTATGTTTTTTATTCAATGAAGAATTCTTTTGAACAAATACACAAAAAAATTAAGCATTCAGCATCGATTTTTAATTGTACAGAAGGGGGGGTTAAAATAAAGGGTTTCAAACAAATATCTTTTAAGAATTTCGCAGATAATTATGTAGAAGCAAATGATATTTTTAAAGTTAATTCAGAAAAATCAACAAGTAAAGAGCGGTTAAATAGTCTTTTTATGATGCTAAATGATGAAATAAAGAAATATGAACAATTAGAATCTTTATGTTCAGAAGCAATTATTACACTAAAAAAGGATAAAAATAAATTAATTTTTAGTAATAATACATTAAAAAAATTAGATAAAATTGATAATAAAAGTAAGGAAATTTTAAATGATGTTCTTATGAATGATATTATTAAACCAATCACGATGGATGTAATGAGGAGTTTTAAAGAAAAAGAAAATGAAACCCCAAAAGAAAAGTTTGAGCGCAGTTATAATCAAAACATGTTGCTATATTCACAGTTGTTAAAAGCTACGAAAATATCTAAAAAATTTACATTGGAAGCAGTTTCTACAATTAAAACTGAAATAGGTGAATTATAATGAATGAAGTATTCGACGTAATAGAAAGTTATAATGAATACATTGTGAGAATACCCCAGGGAGCAATTTATATTGCTAATTGTTTACGAGAAGATAAACTAAATGAAGCACTCTTAACAATTAAAGATTTCTCAGAAGGAGTTATTTGGTTATCCGATGCTTCTAATTTACTTGAAAAGAATAATATAGACGTTAGTTTAAGTATTGGGGAAATTCACAATTTTTTAAATGAAATTAATGAAGGGCTAGAAAAGCACGATTTTTTGTTAGTTGCTGACTTATTTGAATACGAAATTGCTCCATTCTTTAAAGAATTGAAGATGATTGAAGGAATGAATCAGTAAAGTGCGGTGGGAAGTAACTGTATCCAAAAGTGGTGAAAATACACTTCTTTTAAATGGGATTCAAATTTATAGCCAATATCGACCAGTAGAAGGAGCAAAGCGGTTTATACAAGCTGAGTACGACTCTAATGCTGGTAGCTATTTGTTGATTGGGCTAGGGCTAGGACATCATCTACAAGCATTATTAGAATGTGTAAACGGAAAAGAAATAATTGTTTACTATTTTTCAGAAAGTGAATTACAACTATTTAAAAAGTATAATGTGACTAACTGGTGGAAAAAGAAAAACATACATCTAGTAAATAAAATAAACTCATTATCTCTAAATAATGATGTGCAAATAATACTGCCTAATGTTTGGTTAAAAGCTATTGGACAAGAACATCCATTATTTTCAATTCTTGAGGTCATTAAAATTCAACAGATTTCCTATAAAAGGAATAGAGAACTGCTAAGAGAGAACTTTAATAAAAATATAATGCTAGGTGATTTTACAATTCAAACAAAAAAACAAACAAAAATTGCATGTTTAGTAGCAGCAGGACCATCATTAAATGAGACTGTTTTTTGGTTGAAAAAATATCAAAATGACATAGATATATATGTAGTAAGTACAGCATTAAAAACTTTGCTTGCTCATGATGTATATCCAAAAGCTGTAGTAATATCTGATGCTAATGAAATAACATTACAACATTTTGAAAAAACAGGCTATAAAGGACAATTATATTATTTATGTACAGCGAATTATCAAAGTATAATTCATCATAAAGGTCCTCGTTACATTTTATATCAAAAAGGGTATGAATTAGCGGAGAAACATGTAAAAAACGTGCCTCTAATTGATACGGGAGGTTCTGTAGGTACTGTAACCTTTAGCTTAGTAGAGCAACTAGGTTATGAAAAGATTGTATTATTCGGACAAGATTTGGGGTTTTATGGACAACATACACATGCCAATTTCGCTACTTCTAATAGATTTTTCACTAATGAATTTTCTGTTAGAGAAGAACAAGCAAATGATGGTAGTATCATTTATACTAGACCAATGTTTCAAGTTTTTAAGCACTGGTACGATCAAAAGATGACTACGACAAAATTAAAAGTATTTAATACAGCCAGAAAAGGTGCAAAGATAAAAAATGTTCCTCTTATAGATGAACTACAATTTCAGCATTTAGTAAATGGAGATAATTTATGAAAAAAATTTTAGTAACCGGAGCAGATGGCTTTATCGGCTCACATTTAACCGAAACATTAGTACGACAAGGCTATGATGTTCGTGCATTTGTTTACTACAATTCATTTAATTCATGGGGCTGGTTAGATCAGTCTTCAACGGAAATTAAATCATCATTGGATGTGTTTGCTGGAGATATTCGTGATCCGTATGGTGTGAAAGAAGCTATGAAAGGCTGTACGCATGTCCTTAACTTAGCAGCACTAATTGCAATTCCGTATTCCTACCACTCACCTGCAACTTATGTAGATACAAATGTGACAGGGACGTTAAACGTAGTACAAGCAGCGAAAGAGTTAGGCGTAGAAAAGGTAGTACATACATCTACAAGTGAAGTATATGGAACGGCATTATATGTACCAATCGATGAAGAGCATCCGTTACAAGGACAATCACCTTATTCTGCATCAAAAATAGGCGCTGATCAAATGGCATTGTCATTTTATCGTTCATTTGATACACCTGTATCTGTTATTCGTCCGTTTAATACATATGGACCTCGCCAATCTGCTCGCGCGGTTATCCCGACAATTATTAGTCAGTTAGCAAATGGCAAAAAGAATATTAAACTTGGAGCTATAAGTCCTACACGTGATTTTAACTATGTAAAAGATACTGTTAATGGTTTTATAACTGTAATGAATTCTGCTAATTCAATCGGTGAAGTCATTAATATCGGATCAAATTACGAAGTTTCTATTGGTGAAACTGCGCAAATGATTGCAGAAATTATGGGTGTAGATTTAACAATCGAAACTGATGAGCAACGTCTACGTCCTGAAAAAAGTGAAGTGGAACGTCTTTGGGCAGAGAACAAAAAGGCGAAGGAACTACTTGGATGGGAACCACAATATGGTGGTAAAGAGGGCTTCCATAGAGGACTTGAAGAAACAATAGAATGGTTTACAAATCCTAAGAACTTATCTCAATATAAGGCAGATGTTTATAATATATGAATAATCAATGGGTTGAATTTTCAGATAATGTAAAGCGGTATTACGGAAAAGACTTTGTACCTTTACATGAGCCTACATTCAATGAAAAAGAAGTAGAATATGTGACGGATTGTATCAAAACAGGTTGGGTTTCCTCAGTTGGAGCTTATGTCAATCGTTTAGAGGAAGACCTCGCTAAATTTGTCGGCGTTAAACGTGCTGTTGCTGTTGTAAATGGTACTGCTGCATTACATATTGCATTAAAAGTTGCGGGGGTAAAAGCGGAAGACGAAGTGTTAATGCCTTCCCTTACTTTTATTGCAACAGCCAATGCTGTGTCATATTTGGGGGCAGTACCTCATTTTATTGATGTATCCTTTCATACTTTAGGTGTGGATGCAGATAAATTACAAATCTACCTAGAGCAAATTGGAACAACAAAAAACAACCAGCTTTATAATAGAGAGACAGGAAGACGTATATCTGCGCTTGTACCAATGCACACATTCGGTCATGCGGTTGATATAGAAGGTTTGCTTAAAGTATGTGATATGTATAATGTTACGCTTGTGGAAGATGCAGCAGAATCATTGGGTACTTATTATAAAGGAAAACATACGGGTAGCTTTGGAAAAGTAAGTGCCATTAGCTTTAACGGCAATAAAATTATGACAACGGGCGGTGGCGGTGCGATTGTAACAGATGACGATGCGATAGCTGATTATGCAAAACATTTAACAACGACAGCTAAAATTCCACATAGTTGGGCGTATGAGCACGATGAAATTGGATTTAATTACCGCATGCCGAATTTAAATGCAGCATTAGGTTGTGCGCAGTTAGAAAAAATGCCAACGTTTATTCAACAAAAACGAGAATTAACAAAACACTATGAGCGATGGCTAAGTAATTTAGAAGGCGTCCATTTATTTAAAGAGCCTGCAAATACTAGAAGCAATTATTGGTTACAAACTATTCTCCTAGATGAACAGATTAATCGTGATGAGGTATTGAGTTTTTTAAATGAGCGAGGTGTAATGAGCCGTCCGATTTGGAAACCGATGCACCATTTAGCAATTTATCAAAACTGTCCGAAATCCGATTTAAATGTGACAGAACAGTTGAATAGAAGCGTTGTCAATATTCCTAGCACACCAATAAGTGAGGGATAACATGAAACGTAAAATTTGTATTGTGACTGGTACTAGAGCCGAGTACGGTTTACTATTCAATCTTGCTAAGAAGTTACAACAAGATGAAGAATTTGATTTGCAGATGGTTGTAACGGGCATGCATTTATCTCCAGAATTTGGAAGCACTTATAAAGAAATTGAGAATGATGGTTTTTTTATTAATGAAAAGATAGAAATTCTTTTATCTGCTGACTCATCTACTGGCATTGTGAAATCGATTGGACTTGCCGCAATTAGTTTTGCGGATGCATTTAATCGTTTACAACCAGATTTACTGATCATTTTAGGTGATCGGTTTGAAATGCTAGCAGCTGCTCAAACAGCACTTATTATGCAAATCCCTATTGCCCATATACATGGTGGGGAATGTACTTTTGGTGCGTATGATGATGCGATTCGTCATTCCATTACAAAAATGGCTAACTGGCACTTTACAAGTACAGAATCTCATCGTAAACGTGTTATTCAATTGGGCGAATCTCCAGAACGTGTCTTTAATGTCGGAGCACTTGGCATAGAAAATATTGTGAGTTTAAATCTAATGACGCGTAAGGAACTATTTCAAAATCTTCAACTGGATGAGCAACATCCTATGTTTTTAATTACTTATCATCCTGAAACGAATGGTCATATTAATGGAATCTATGAATTATTAAAGACATTGGAACATTATTCTGATGTTAATTTAGTATTTACAAAATCAAATGCTGATAATGGTGGAAGGTTAATTAATGAAGCTATTCAACAATTCATATTAAAACATAAAAATGCTAAAATATTCGATTCACTTGGTCAATTAAAGTACTTAAGTGCAGTGAAGAATGCGGATGTTGTCATTGGGAATTCTTCGAGTGGATTAATAGAAGTTCCTTATTTAGAGACTCCTACTGTTAATTGTGGAAACCGTCAGGAAGGGCGAGAGCATCCCAATTCAGTATTTAATACAAATATGGATGCTGATAATATTTATCAGACGATTGAAGTGGCTAGAAAGTTTAGCAATAAGTATGAACATATATTTGGTGATGGCAAAGTATCGGAAAAAATAATGACAGTATTACGCAGCTTACCTTCATTTTCTATTCAAAAGGGGTTTTATGATTTATGAACAAAAAAACATATATCATCGCTGAAGCAGGTGTCAATCATAATGGGTCATTAAAAATGGCAAAAGAGCTTGTGATGGTCGCAAAAGAAGCAGGAGCTGACGCGGTAAAATTTCAAACATTTAAAGCTGAAAACTTAGTAACAAAGCAAGCACTGCAAGCTGCTTATCAAGTTGAAAATTTAGGTGAGGCTTCATCTCAATTTGCGATGTTGAAGAAATTAGAATTAACTTATGAGGAATTTATTGAACTGCAAGCATTTTGTCAATCAGAGCAAATAGAATTTCTTTCGACACCTTTTGACTTTGAAAGTGTCGATTTTTTGCTAGATGAACTTGCTATTGCAACGGCTAAAATCCCTTCAGGTGAATTAACCAACGCACCATTTATTCATTATATAGCCACAAAACAAAAACCAATAATTTTATCTACTGGAATGGCAACTGTCGAAGAGTTACATGAGGCATTAGCATTTATAGCTTATGGTTTAGTAAAATCAAAGGAACCTGTAACGATAGAGCGTGTAAATAACTTTTATACGACTGAAGAAGCGAAAGAAGCGTTAAAAAATTATGTTACTTTGTTACATTGTACAACGCAATATCCGGCGCCAGTTGATTCCATTAATTTAAAAGCAATGATTGAAATGGAAAGAAACTTTCAACTACCGATTGGCTTATCAGACCATTCAGAAGGAATCCATATTCCATTAGTAGCAGTAGGTATGGGAGCAACTGTATTAGAGAAACATTTTACGTTAGATAAAACGTTAGAAGGGCCAGATCATATAGCCTCTTTAAATCCTGATGAACTTTATTCCATGATAAAAGGAATTAGAGAAGTAGAACAGGCATTAGGAGATGGCATAAAAAGTCCCACACCTATAGAACTTCAAAATCGCATTCCAGCACGGAAAAGCATAGTTGCTAAACAAACGATACAAGCTGGTGAAAAATTCTCTGTTAGCAATTTAACTGTAAAAAGACCTGGAGATGGTATGCAACCATCTAAATATTGGTCTCTTATCGGTGAAACTGCATCAAGATCATATGAAGAGGATGAGCTAATTAATGAATAAGCCGATTATTATGATTGGGAATGGTGGACATGCTTCCGTATTAACTGAAATGTTATTGGCACAGAAGGAAACGATTATCGGATTTACTGTACCTACTGCAGAAGAGAATGCTTTTGGTTTAACTTATTTAGGATCAGATGAGGTAATAGAAAAATATAGTCCATCTGACATTGAACTAGTGCTCGCCATAGGAACAATTAAGCCATCACCATTACGAGAAAAAATATTTACAAAGTTTACGCAAAAAAAGTATCGTTTTAAATCTGTCATTCATCCTTCAGCCATTATTGCTCCTTCCGTTCAATTAGGACAAGGAGTTCAAATAATGGCTGGTGCTATTATTCAAACTAATGCGAAAATTGCCGATAATAATATTATAAACACTGGTTCATTGATTGACCATGATTGTAGGATTGAGTCTCACGTACATATTGCACCAGGAACTAAAATCTCAGGCAATGTCCATATCCGAAAAGGAACTCATATAGGTATAGGAGCAACAATTTTACAGGGGATTGAGATAGGGGAAAGCTGTTTAATTGGTGCGGGTGCTGTGGTCCTCAAAAATATAGCCAATCATATGAAAGCAATTGGTGTACCTGCTAAGGAAGTGTGACTTATATGAAACAAATGGAAAAAATTATTGTTAATCAGAAGCAAACATTATTAGATACTATGAGGATTATTGATAAATCTTCTTTACAGTTTGCGGTAGTAGTAGATGAAGAGCAACGATTACTTGGTACTGTTACAGACGGTGATATTCGTCGCGGTATTTTACGAGGAGAAGGTCTAGAGGTACCAATAACTTCTATAATGAATGCTACCCCAATTAGTTTGAAATTTGGACAAAAAACATATAAATATAAGCAATTTATGCATTTGAAAAAACTAAAGCAGTTACCGATAGTCGATGAATCAAATAAAATTGTAGATGTGTTGTTTATGGATAAGCTAAATGTATCCCCAAATAAAAATAAAGTAGTTTTAATGCTTGGTGGTTTAGGTACTAGGTTACGTCCCCTGACAAATGATATTCCTAAACCGATGTTAAAAATAGGGAATAAACCTATTTTAGAAAATATCATTGAAGGATTTAAACAATATGGATATACAAATTTTATTTTTTCCGTAAACTATAGAAAGGAAGTCATACAGAATTATTTTCAAAATGGTGAAGCTTTCGATGTACAGATTGAGTATATTGAAGAAGAAAAAAGAATGGGAACTGCAGGTGCGCTATCTTTACTTAAACACAGATTAAAAGAACCATTTTTTGTAATGAATGGGGATTTACTTACCCAGATAAATTTTGAACAACTTATGGATTTTCATATAGAGCAACAATCTATTGCAACGATGTGTGTAAGAGAATATGAGTTTCAAATTCCATATGGCGTTATTGAAACTTTAGATACGCAATTAGTGAGCATAAAAGAAAAACCTCTTCATCGAAGTTTTGTAAATGCAGGAATCTATGTGTTAAGTCCTGAAACGTTGAATTACATTCCTAGTGATGAATTTTATGACATGCCAACACTATTTGAGAAATTAATTGATATAGAGAAGAAAACATCAGTCTTCCCTATTCATGAATATTGGATAGATATAGGTCAGATAGAAGATTTTAATAGAGCGAAAAGTTATTATAGTGAAAAGAGATGAAGAAAGATGGTAGGGGAAGAAAAAGTAATGGCTTTAATACCAGCAAGAGGCGGAAGTAAATCTATTCCTCGTAAAAATATTGTTAATCTTTACGGTAAGCCACTTATAGCTTGGACAATCGAGACTGCTTTAAATACTCCTGAAATTGATAAAGTAATTGTTTCTACAGATGATTTAGAAATTGCTAAAGTAGCTTCTGAGTATGGAGCTGAGGTGCAAATGCGCCCAACAGAACTAGCTACCGACACTTCTCTAGTCATTGATACTATGCATTACGTAATAAATGAATTACATCAAGAACAAGACTATTACACATACATCGTATTATTAGAAGCTACTGCACCTTTTAGAACAGTAGAAGATATAAGTAATTGTATAAAAAAAATATATGAAGAATCGCTTGATTCTGTAGCAACATTTAAAGAAGCAGAGTTAAATCCTAATAGAGCATGGAAAATAAAGGATGGTGTTCCAGCTTCGTTTATTGATGGAGTTATCCCATGGTTACCTCGCCAACAGTTACCAGAAGCATATCAGCTAAACGGAGCAGTTTATGTAACAAAAATAGAGGCATTGTTAAAATCAAAGAGAGAAATTATGATAGGGAAAATCGGAGCTGTAACTATGCCTAAAGAACGTTCAATAGATATAGATGATAAGATTGATCTTTTAGTAGCAGAATTATTATTAAAAAACAATTTGAAAAGTAGGTAAGTGTTTATGAGTATTTTATTAAAGGAACTATTTGATTTATCAGGGAAAACAGCCTTAATTACCGGCGGAGCAGGTTATTTAGGAACAGAAATGTGTGAAGCTTTAGCTGAACAAGGAGCTAACATTTATATTGCCAGTAGAGATGTGAATAAATGCCGAATTTTAGCTGATAAATTAGTTGCTAAATATCCAAATCAAAATTTCAGTGCGATGAAATTAGATTTAATGAATAAAAATTCGATTGCAGAGACAGTTAGTAAAATTGATAAATTAGACATTTTAATCAATAATGCTTGGTCCGGAAATAAAAATTCTTTTGAATCAATTTCAAATGAGGATTGGGAATATGATATTGATATGAGTCTAAATTCAGTTTTTAGACTTGTAAAAGCAACACAACATTTATTAAAGCAATCTCAAGGCGTTATTTTAAATACTGCTTCAATGTATGGTCATGTAGCACCAGATTATAGAATGTATAATAACGAGAAATATACAAATCCTCCAAGTTATGGGGCAGCTAAAGCAGCAGTAATACAGTTTAGTAAGTATTTATCTAGCTTTTTAGCTCCTTATCATATTCGAGTAAACTGCATTAGCCCTGGCCCATTTCCTTTTCCAGAAACACAAAAAGATGAGGAGTTTATACGCCGACTAGGGGAAAAAAATCCAATGAACCGTATTGGTCAACCTTATGAGCTTAAAGGTGTAGTGGCATTATTATGCTCTGATGCATCCTCATATATTACGGGACAAAATATTTGTGTAGATGGTGGCTGGGGAGTATGGTGAAAAAAATAGGATTAATTGGCTTAACTGAAAATAACGGACATCCATATTCTTGGGGATCTATTATTAACGGGTATAACGATAACGCATTAAGTGATGCAAATTGGGATGTTATTTATAACTATGTTAAAAAGAGGGACATCTCTGAATTGGGTTTTCCCAACGTTAAAATTACTCATGTATGGACTCAAGATGATGCTATTAGCAATAAATTAGCAAATGCGATTTGCGCAGACATTGTTGTTGAAAATTATACCGATATGATCGGAGAAGTTGATGCAGTAATCATTGCTCGAGATGATTATGAACAACATTTAGTAATGGCTAAACCATTTTTAGAAGCAGGAATGAAAGTTTTAATAGATAAGCCTTTAACAATGGAAATGTCAGAGTTATTGTTTTTTAAAGAATACCTTTATAAAGGACAATTAATGTCAGTTGCAGGATTAAGATTTGCAATGGAGCTTGATGAGATAAGAGCCAATATTAACACGTTTGGTAAACT
The DNA here is from genome assembly GCF_002896375.1 of Lysinibacillus sp. YS11. Lineage (NCBI taxonomy): Bacteria > Bacillati > Bacillota > Bacilli > Caryophanales > Bacillaceae > Lysinibacillus > Lysinibacillus sp. YS11. The sequence goes on from NZ_CP026007.1 coordinate 714,225, forward strand.
AAAAGTGATTCAATCATCAGTTATCAACGAATGGGAAAAATATGGTATACATATTATAGACGGGGTTTTAGGATTAATAGATGAAAAGCCAAAATCGATTGAATATATTCCTAGCAATGCTGAAATATATATAGTTACCTTTGATAGTGGATTAGTCTGGACAATTAATATACTTGGAAATACACAAAAAACTTTTAATATAGAAGTTTGGGGAGAATCGAAAAGATCTAGCGTCGAAATTGAAGATAATTTTTCTATGTTTAGACGAATGCTTTATAGATTTGTAAAGTTAATAGATGAAAATGAAATACTTTATAATCCTGAAAATACTTTGATATCAATTGCACTATTAATAGCCGGAAAGCAATCGCGTCAAGAGAATAGAAAAATTACATTGGATGAGCTTTATCATTGCTTAGGAATAGAAGGGTAATATAATGAAAAAAGAATTTAAAAAGCTTTTTGATTTGCAAGGTAAAAATGCTATTGTAACAGGCGGTGCAGGGATTTTAGGTAGCCATTTTTGTATGGGGCTAGCTGATGCTGGTGCAAATGTAGCAGTAGTAGATATAAATATTGAAAAGGCTAATGAACTTGCAAGTATAATCGAAAAAGATTATGGAGTAAAAGCACTAGCTTTTTATTGCGACTTGACATCTGAACAATCGGTAAAAGAAATGGTTAATCAGGTTGTTACTGAGTTTCAGACAATTGATATACTTCATAATAATGCGGCGGGAAAATCTAATGACTTAGAGGCGTTTTTTGCTCCCTTTGAAGATTATGATTTGAACCAATGGAAAGAAATAATGAGTACGAATTTAGATGGTATGTTCCTTGTTGCTAAATACGTAGGGAAAGTAATGAAGGAACAAAAAAATGGAGGCTCTATCATTCAAACTGCTTCTATTTACGGCGTAGTTGCTCCAGATAATCGTATTTATGAAGGCTCTTTTTATTTAGATCGCCAAATTAATACTCCAGCTATTTACTCAGCATCAAAAGGAGGCGTAGTTGCATTAAGCAAATATCTTTCTACCTATTGGGCAAAAGATAAAATACGTGTAAATACAATAACCCCTGGTGGAGTGGAAAGTGGACAAAACGAAATTTTTAAACAAAAATATTCAAATCGTATCCCTTTAGGCAGAATGGCACAAGCCGAAGAAATGGTGGGAGCGTTAATCTATTTAGCTTCAGATGCTTCGAGTTATGTAACTGGACATAATATTATAGTTGATGGCGGCTTAAGTGCTTGGTAATTTCATTAAAAATGTTTTTTTTAGAATAATATAATTTTAGTTGCTAAAATGTAAATACTATAGTAATTGAATTAAAAAAGAGGGTGAAATAATGCTTAAGTTAGGATCAATTGATGAATTTAAATCAAAAATCAATGAGGTATCTATAAAAAACGAGAAGTATTATTTAATAAATGAAGATAGTACTTTTAAATTATTATCTCGAAAATGTCCGCATCAAGGAACGTATGTAACATACTGTGATAATAAATTTATTTGTCCAGCACATGGTTGGAAATTTGGATTAGAGGGTAACTGCGAAAATGTGGTAAATAAACAGCTTACTAATTATAAAGTACTTGAACAAAATGGAGAGTTGTTTGTAAGTATAGATAGTAAGGCACATATACAGACTCAGAAAAGGTTTAAAGCAGACCCAACTTTTAAGCTTTACTCACATGCAAGTTTAGAAATTGAATATAACGGGTTCAATTTATTATGTGATCCATGGTTAGATGGACCAGCTTTTATGGGGGCGTGGTTACAGTATCCTCCTAGCTCTATCAGTGCCAAGCACCTAAATCCACATGCGATTTGGATTTCACATGAACACTCCGATCATTTTCATGAACCTACTTTAAGAAAAATAAATAAACTTACACCTGTATATATTCCTGCTTTTCCTAATAAACGAATGGAAGATAAATTAAGAAATTTAGGTTTTTTAAAAGTTATAAGTATGCCTTTTGGAGTTCCAATTAAGTTGAATGAAGACATAACAATTACAGTTTATGAGCCTGCTAGCTTATGGAATGATGCGATGGTGCTGTTTGAAATTGGAGATATGCGCTTCCTAAATTTAAATGATGCAGGTATTAACCATGATTTAGCTTCAAAAATAGGTCCAGTACATATTATTGCGACTAGTTTTTCACCAGGTGCATCAGGTTATCCATTAACTTGGAGTAATATGGATGATGAAAGAAAAGTGGATATTTTAAAAAATAGTAAAAAAGGTATTCTTATTATGTTAGAACAAGCAATGAAGATTTACGGGGCGCAGTATTTATTACCTTTTGCTAGTCATTTTGTTTTATGGCACGAATCACATGAAGATTATAAGACAAAGTTATTGCAAAATAAAAATAATGTTCAAGATGTAGTTGACTATTTTGTTAATACAGATATTAACGTTGTAGATATTTTACCTGGCGGCGTATGGTATCCATTACGAAATAAAATTAATAATATTTCGATTCCTACTGTAGAAGAAGCTATTAAGAAAGCAAGAAGAGAAACCTACTTTAGTAAGGTTCACCCTGATATGAATAGTATAATAAGCAAAGTAGAATTAGAGCATTATTTCTTGAATCTGAATAATATTCCAGAAATGATTTTTTGTGAAGATCTTACTTGTTTGATAAATATAAAGAAAAACGATGAGATTAAATTTAAACTTTTATTTGAAATAAAAAATGGTGAATTAAAAATTATTGAAAAAGTAGAAATGCCTAATCTAACAATGACAATTCCTGAAAATATATTGAAATTTATAGTTGAGAATAATGAATCGTGGGATGAGGCTACAATAGGATATTGGTGCGAGTTTAGCAGAGATCCAGATATATACCATGCAGATTTTTGGAGAATTTTACAAGCGCCTTATTATAAAAAGAATCCTCAAATTATCGGCTATGATAACGTCTCAATTGCTGAATTATTAGAACAAAAAGGTGAGCAAGCAGAGAGAGTTTTAAGTAGGTACGGTATGCACTGTATAGGCTGCTCTGGCTCTATTTCTGAAACAATACAGCAAGGTGCTCGAGCCCATGGCATAGAGGAAAATAAGATTATTAGACTAATTCAAGAATTGAATAGAATATAGGTGAATAAGTATGGAATTATTAGTAATAGGTATTGATGGTGTTTCTCCCAATTTATTATTTGATTATATTGAAGATTATCCTAATTTGAAGAAGTTGTATGAAGATGGTTCTGGGGGCTCATATAATGGATATGTTTATGGATATGGGTCACATGATAACTGGATTTCAATGTATACCGGTGTATCCCCGAAAGTACACGGGACTATAAAAGGACTGTACAATGGAAAAAAGTATCCGAAACCAGAATATTATTGTAATAAAAAACCTTTGTGGGAAATTTTGAACTATAATGGTTACAGCGTGGGATTTTGGAAGGGTCTAGCTACAACACCTCCTGTTAAGATAGATGGTTTTATGGTTAGTGGTGAAGCTGTATCTGAACATAAAGAAGTAAAAGAAGATTATATGAGTTTCAACCCTATAGTTTGTGAAAAAGATTTAAATATTATAAGTAATTATTACGGTGACATTTCAAATATTCCTTATCCAAAGACACCTGAACAGTTAGGAACTAGTTGGGAAGAATTGTTTGAAAACCCGAATATAATTGAAAATTATTTAACACCTGACTATTTTAAAGAAGGTTTAGAGTATTTTAAAGAAGTATTACATAATTCGTATATTAATATCGAAAACGCTTTCCAAAAAAAACCAACTGATGTATTTTGGTTTTATGATTTGACTTTTGACTATATAGGTCATTTTCAAATGCATGATGAAAACCATGAAATTATGAGAAAAGCACTTATTTATGTAGATGAATTTGTTGGGAAATTAGTAAAATTAATGTCACCTAAAAATATTTTATTTCTTTCAGATCATGGACAGCGGGCAATTGTGGATTTTTTTCCAAATTGTTCAAAAGAAGTGAGAAAAAATGCATTTGGTCTTTCTGATAATTGTGTTATTACAGAAAATCATATTATTATGAAAGGCAGAAATCCTGGCTTTTTATCTGCATTACATGACCTAAAAGGGGTAATGATTTGGTCTGGCGAAAAAATTTTAAAGGGGATAGAAACTGATGAAATGAGAACATTAGATGTATATCCTACAATATTAGAATTATTAAATATTACTATACCTAAAGATAGGGAAGGCTATATTATTCCTTTGGTAAACAAGGACATAGTAAATAAAAGTTATGAATATCCAAAAAAACCAAATGTAAAAAAGGTTCTATTTATCCAAACGATTCCCGTAAATGAATTTAATGGTTTTTTAAATGAATATTATTATGAGAATCGATTTACGCAAATAGATGTTGCTATTGATATTCGTTATGAACAAGTATTTAAAGTCAATTATCAAGTGAATGAAATTATTAACGTTGATAATCTAATGTCAGTAGATTATTCAAAGTATGATAAAGTTTTTGCGATTTTATCAGATAAAAGTCAAAAATATCAAATCATTATACATGAAAATGCAAGCTATGGTTTGTAAATGATTTTAGTTGTTGTTAAATAAAACTAATCTAAATTAATTTTAAAATCAGGTTAATAAAATAAACACTACTGAATCGTTTAAAAAAGCTCCATTTTTTTTTTTTTTTGAGAATTTATTTTATAAATAGTATTATCTCCTCTATTGCTAGTAAAAAAAGAGCTTTTAATAGAAAAGAGGATATCACTGTAACTAACAGTGATATCCTCTTTTCTAAGATAACATTTGAAAGTATATTTTCTCAAGCTCGACCATAGGATGACAACTATCAAAGCAAGAAATTACAGATAAAGAGAATGGAGAATTTTAATGAGTTACATAAATAAACAATATTGGGAAGAATTTTATAAAGATAGAGTTGATTTAACTGAATCATCAACCTTCAGTGAGTTTATATTAAAGAAAAAAGAAAAGAATCTTAAAAATACAATTCTTGTTGATTTAGGATGTGGAACTGGGAAAGATACTTTTTATTTTGCTAAAAATGGTTTTGAAGTAATTGGCATTGATGGTTCTGAAGAAGTGATTAAAATCAATAATAATATAATGAATAAACATTTTGTTACTAATAACAATATATATTTTGCCTGTGTTGATTTAAGTGATATTAATGAAGTTCAAAAATTAATGAACAAATTTAATGAAATTTCGATAACACAAGGAAAAAGAATTTTATTTTATACTAGGTTTTTCTTACATGCTATTTCAGAGGAAACTGAAAATTTAATTTTAGAAAGTATTCTTAATAATATTCAAATGCCATGTGAAATAGTAGCGGAGTTTAGAACTAAAGAAGATGAGGAGTTAGACAAAGTTTTTGATGATCATTATAGAAGATATATAGATACAGATATGCTTCTTACCAAATTAATAAAACTTGGATTTTCAATTGAAGAATTTTCAAAAGGAAGAGGATATTCTATTTATAAAAATGAAAATCCATATTTAGCAAGAATTATTTTTAATAAGAACTAGGCAATATAGTTAAGGATTAATAGTACTCAAAGATACTATATTGATTTAATTAAGCAATATAATGGTATTGGTAAATATGTTTAAATAGCTTCTTGATTAATGATTTTCATTAACAAGAAGCTATTATTTTGATCATTTTAGAATTCGTCCAAATGAATTGTTAAAAAAGTGAAAAATACAGAATTTTTGCCGATACTATACAAAGAATTAATCGCTTGTAATAGATTCAAGGAGGAAGAAAAAACATGCGTATTTCAGCAAACTCTAATGTAGATACAATGACTGAAATGAAGACTACTTCAACTACTAAAAATGCAGTTGAGCAAGTAGTAAAGCAAGGAAGCAATACTACCAACATCTCTAAAGAGCAGTTGAAACCAATGGATAATAGTGAAGAAACAAAGGTGAAAGTCCAAGAAGCGGTTAAAGCTTTAAACGAAATGTTAGAAGTAACTCATAATGCATCGAAGTTTATGTATCACGAAGGATTAGAGCGTTATTACGTAACTGTGGTGAATAAAGATACAGAAGAAGTAGTAAAGGAAATTCCACCAAGAAAGTTGTTAGATGCATTTTATGAAATGAAAAAAATGCTTGGAATGATTATTGATGAAAAAATTTAAAATATTTAAGGAGGATTTAAAATGGTAATGAGAATTGGGGGCTTAGCCTCAGGTATGGATATTGATAGTCTAGTAGAAAAGTTAATGCAGGCGGAGCGTATGCCTCTAAATAAAGCTTTCCAACAAAAGCAAACGTTACAGTGGCAACGTGATTCGTACCGAAGTGTAAATGCCAAACTAAAAACATTTGATACATTTTTATTTGATAAAATGATTCTTTCAGGCAAAATGAATCAAAAAACTGCAACCTCTTCCAATGAAAGTTTAGTATCGGTAAAAGCAAATCCAGGTGCAACGGGCAATATTACAATTGGAGGTGTTTCCCAACTAGCTTCTGCAGCACAAGCTGTAGGTAGTCAGACTAAATTCAATGGTAGCTCAAAGTTAAATGAGTTAGAGCTAAGTGATCCAAACCTAAAATCGATTTCTATTAAATCAATTGGTGCTGATGGCCGTTTAGCGTCAGAAGCAACAAAAATAGAATTTAATGGAGATATGACAATAAATGATTTAGTGAAAAAAATTAATAGTAGTGGTGCAGGAGTCACAGCATTATTTGAAGGTGGAAAACTTTCTCTAAGTGCTAAAAATACGGGCAGTGAAAAAAGTGGCCAAGGTGAAATTGTTGTTACAGAAGGCTTAGAAGTCTTTAATAAGCTAGGATTTTCAACGGCTGATAATAAGCTTGCTAGTAATGGTAAAAATGCAATGTTTGAAGTGAATGGTATTTTAACAGAACGTTCATCTAATACTTTTACAATATCTGGTTATGAAATGACTTTGAAGCAAACGTTTAACGCAGGAACAGTGGCTGCTGGTCAAAAAACTGCTACAGAAACCGAATACAATAACGCGGTTGCAGCTCAACCACAGCTCAATCAAAACTATATTAATGCGATAAAACAGTATTTTAATGTAGATATTACAGATTTGGGAAATTTTGATGAAAAAAATTATACGAGTCAATTTAAACTTAATGCAGAAACAGCATATAAGACAGCATTTGCTAAGCCAACTTTAACAGATGATCAACAAGCTCTTTTCAATGGATTTAGTAATAAAAAAGCGTTAGCTAAATTAACAAATGATGATATTACAACAATTCAGACGAAGACATTAGAAGAATTAAAAGAAGATGATCGTTTTAAAAGTTTTAATGAGGCTGACTTAAAAAGTTTAAAAGAAAATGTTACTGATATTTCTGCTATTCGCGAACGTGCTATTGTAGACACTAGTGAACAAGCCTATAAAACAGTGAGCAAATCATTAATTGCAGATGATACTATAGTTAACTTTTTTAAAGATAATAAAGGAAAAAGCCTTAGCGAATTAAAACAAGCAATTAACAGTGAAACAGACGAAGATTTAAAGAAAAAGTTAAAAGGTATTTCTGATAGTAATCTCACATCTTTAAAAGACTTAGCAGAGATGGAATCTATTAATGGTGGCACACCTCAAGCAGCTAATCGATTAGAAGAACTTTCAACAATAGCAAAGAATCAAGTAGAATATGAGGCTGAATTAAAACAATTTAATGCGGCTAAACAAGCTTACCAAGCAGGCAACCAGCGTGTGGCTGATGCAAAACAAGCATGGGATAATGCTCAAAAAGTCAATGTACCAACAGGTGATACTACTGTAGCTCCTGTTACAATGCAAGCTTCTACCAATACAAGTGCCGCAAAAGAACAAATCAAGGAGTTTGTTGAAAAATATAATGAAATGATTGATGAGTTCAATAAGTTACTTAAAGAAACTAAATACCGCAATTATGCTCCACTTACTGATGAACAACGTAAAGAAATGTCTGAAAGCGAACAGAAACTTTGGGATGAAAAAGCAAAAAGTGGTTTATTACGCAGTGATTCAATTTTACGAGATGGTATGTCAAAAATGCGGTCAACATTCTTGGGCTCTGTTGGAGGGCTAGGAGATAAGTTAATGGATTCATTAGCTGAAATTGGTATTACAACTTCAAATGATGTTAAAGAAGGCGGTAAACTAGTCATTAATGAGTCTAAGCTTGATGCTGCATTAGCAAAAGACCCTGACCAAGTTTACAAGTTATTTTCTCAAAATGGAAAAGTGACAGAAACGACGGATGAAAATGGCCGTAAAATAACAGAGGATAGTCGAGGAATTGCATATCGTTTGCGTGATGCAATGAAAGATATGACGGCTAAAATTGAGAAAAAAGCAGGTAAAGAAGGAGCAACAGAACAGACTTATAGTTTAGGTAAGCAAATTGTTAATTCTGACGAACGTATTACTAAATTACAAGCTAAATTAAAGGACATCGAAGCTCGTTACTGGAAACAATTCACAGCTATGGAGCAAGCAATTAATAAAGCTAACTCACAATCAAGTATGTTCATGCAAGGTTAGAGTTCTGGAGGGCATCTAAATAGCAAGATAGGAGAATTTATGCAACTAATAAATCAACTATTGCAAGTATCAGCTAATTTATTCAAACTTTTAGGCGACATCCCAATAGGTGAAAATCGTGATGACTATATAGACAACATCAATACTATGTTGGACAAGCGAGGAGCGATTATCGAAAGTTTGGTTCAGGAAGGTTTTCATTTTGATGAGCAGAACCGAATTCATCGGACATTACTTGAATTAGATAATGGCATTAAAGAACGATTAACATCTGTAATGAGTGCCGTCAAGCAAGACATGGCAAACCTACAAAAAACGAAGAAAAGTGAACAGCAATATTATAATCCTTACTCGAATGTTCGCGTAATGGATGGCATGTATTATGACAAAAAAAATTAATAGTTTATCTTCATTCATCGTGCTGGAAGTTGCTAGCTGAATGAAGATAAAGCATTGGCAGATGTCATCCGATTTTAAAATGAGTGAATTGTGATCATACATTTCAAAATCCAGACAAATTTACGCTGAGACGTAAATAGCTTTTCTTCGGAAAATGGTTTAAACTAGTAAATAAGTAACCTTTCAAAGGAGTTGTCCTTTATTGGCAGCAAATTTAACAGCACAAAACGCGTATAAACAAAATAGTGTGACTACAGCTTCACCTGGCGAATTGACATTAATGCTTTATAATGGATGCTTAAAATTCTTGCATAAGGCGAAACAAGCTATCCAAGATAAAAATATTCAAGAGAAAAATACAAACATTCAAAAAGCTCAGGCGATTATTAGTGAACTGATGTCTACACTCAATATGGATATTGAGATTTCGAAACAAATGCTACCTCTTTATGAATATATGAATCATCGTTTAGTAGAAGCCAACATTCAAAATGATGTAGCCATTATTGAGGAAGTGGAAGGATTGGTGACGGAATTTCGCGATACGTGGAAGGAAGTAATTCGCATTAATCGACAACAGCAATTTGGTCAGGGAAACAGCGGACAAATTTAGACACAATTAGAGACCATCGAAAGAGATGGTCTCTTTTTTGTTAAACCGTTATTATCATGAAATAGTCATAAATTAGGCTATTCAACGGTAAAATATGTTACTTATTCCCTGTGGCTGTTAGTTGGGCATCATGGCATAATCAAAGCAATAAACATGTTTAAAAGAGTACTGGGGTGGGAATATGATTTTTAAGCGTCAAGAAGGTTTCCGATTTAAATTTAAGGAGCCTATACAAATAACTTTTGCTATTTATGAGAATGGGAAGGTCAATCATGGACAAACGGCTATGGCTGACTTGTTGGATATAAGTCCACGTGGATTAAAGATGTTTACGGAAGTGGATTTAGGTATAAACCCTCCTCCATTAGATATCCATTTTGTGCTTGATACACAAGAAGTTCGCGCTTATGGAGAAGTGATTTGGAGTCGTCCATTTGGGAGCGGCAAGCAATACGGCATCTATTTCAATAATCAAGGACCCGTGGAAGATTTGATTGTTGAAGAACTAAAGCTTCGACGAAAAAAGGAAGCAGCAGAAGCGAAAAAACAAAATAATAATTTATAAAAATTTTTGTAAAAAAAGAATGATTTTAGAGGAATTTCACACACTTGTGTAGAAATAGATAGTATAGCAGTTATAAAGGAGGAGTTTACATGTTAAACTTTAACATTCGTGGTGAAAATATTGAGGTAACTCCAGCTATTCGAGAGTATGTTGAGAACAAAATCGATAAAGTTGAACGCTATTTTAACGAAGATGTTAATGCCAACGCTAATGTCAATTTAAAGGTTTACAATGACAAACAAACTAAAGTGGAAGTTACTATTCCAATGAAGAATCTAACTCTTCGTGCTGAAGAGCGTCATAATGATATGTATGCTGCTGTTGATCTAATTGTTGATAAATTAGAGCGTCAGATCCGCAAGCATAAAACAAAAGTAAACCGTAAATTCCGCGAGCGTGAAGGTGCAGGCCTTTATTTTGCTACTACTCAAGCAGCCGCTGATGCTGTGTCAGAGGAAGAAGAATACTCAATTGTTCGTACAAAGCAATTTGATTTAAAACCTATGGATCAAGAAGAGGCAGTTCTACAAATGAATATGCTTGGACATGATTTCTATGTCTTTACAGATGCTGAATCGAACGGCACAAATATTGTATATAAACGTAAAGATGGGAAATATGGCTTAATTGAAACAACTTAAAACTTCATGATGACGAAGGCTCTCGCGATGGCGAGGGCCTTTTTTTGGTATGATAATCATATGTAGCCGGGGTGACAGTTTGCATGAAACTGTTACACAATGGTAAAATGAAAGTTGAATCTATATAGGAAGTGAAAAACATTCATGGCAAACCTATTAAATAAATTATTTGATTTCAATAAACGTGAGCTAAAAAAATTAGAAAAAATCGCTGACCAAGTTGAGAGATTCGCTTCTCAAATGGAACAGCTTTCAGATGATCAACTACAAGCGAAAACAGATGAATTTAAAAAGCGCTATGCTGAGGGTGAGCATTTAGAGTCGATTCGTGCCGAAGCGTTTGCTGTTTGTCGAGAAGCGGCAAAGCGTGTATTAGAGATGTACCCATTCCGCGTTCAAATCATGGGGGCAGCCGCTCTTGATGAGGGGAATATTGCGGAGATGAAAACCGGGGAAGGTAAAACTTTAACAGCGACAATGGCTGTTTATTTAAATGCCATCACTGGTAAAGGTGTACATGTTGTAACAGTCAACGAATACCTAGCGAGTCGTGATGCTGCTGAAATGGGACAACTTTATAATTTCTTAGGCTTATCTGTTGGGCTTAATTTAAATAGCCTTTCAAAAGATGAAAAACGTACTGCTTATGAGGCAGATATTACGTATAGTACAAACAATGAGCTAGGATTTGACTACTTACGTGATAACATGGTGCTTTACAAAGAGGAACGTGTACAACGTCCATTGCACTATGCTGTCATTGATGAGGTGGACTCGATCTTAATTGATGAAGCTCGTACGCCATTAATTATTTCGGGTCAAGCTGGGAAATCAGCACAGCTTTATAAACAGTCTAATGCGTTTGTGCGTATGTTAAATGCAGAGACAGACTATACGTATGAAGAGTCAACAAAAGGTGTTACGTTAACAGATGCAGGTGTGGAAAAGGCAGAAAAAGCATTTGGCATCGATAATCTATTTGATTTGACACATGTTCGTTTAAATCATGCGATCAATCAATCATTAAAGGCGCATGTAAGTATGCATAACGATGTCGATTATGTTGTGCAGGATGGCGAAATTGTGATCGTTGATGGCTTTACTGGTCGTTTGATGAAGGGTCGTCGTTATTCTGATGGCTTACACCAAGCAATTGAAGCTAAAGAAGGCGTTGAGATTCAAAATGAATCGATGACTATGGCGACAATTACCTTCCAAAACTACTTCCGTATGTATCAAAAGCTTGCAGGGATGACAGGTACAGCGAAAACAGAGGAAGAGGAATTCCGTAATATTTACAATATGAATGTTGTCGCTATTCCGACGAATAAACCGATTGCTCGTGATGATCGTGCTGACTTGATTTTTGCAACGATGGAAGGGAAATATAAAGCAGTTGCTGCTGATATCGCAGAGCGTCATAGAGCTGGTCAACCTGTTCTTGTTGGTACAGTTGCTATTGAAACGTCTGAGATTATTTCTAAACTATTGGATAAACATAAAATTCCTCATAATGTATTAAATGCGAAAAATCATGAACGTGAAGCTGAAATCATTGCGAACGCTGGTACAAAGGGTGCAGTGACAATTGCAACAAACATGGCTGGACGTGGTACCGATATTAAACCTGGCGAAGGAGTACTCGAAATTGGCGGTTTAGCGGTAATCGGTACAGAGCGACATGAATCACGTCGTATTGATAATCAGCTTCGTGGACGTTCTGGTCGTCAAGGGAATCCAGGGGTTACACAATTCTACCTATCCTTAGAGGATGATTTAATGCGTCGTTTTGGCTCTGATAATATGAAGTCGATGATGATGCGCTTAGGTATGGATGATTCCCAGCCATTGCAATCTAAAGTTGTGTCGAGAGCTGTAGAATCAGCGCAGAAACGTGTCGAAGGTAATAACTTTGATGCGCGTAAACGCTTATTACAATATGACGATGTACTACGTCAGCAACGTGAGATTATTTATAAAGAGCGTTATGATGTACTAGAAACAGAAAATATGCGTGTGCTTGTTGAGTCTATGATTCAAGAAACAATCGATAATGTTGTTAGCCTGTATACTCAAGGTGAACAGAAGGATTGGAACCTAAAGGCTATTGAAGACTTTGTAGCGGCTAATCTTTTAGAGGAAGGTCAACTTAAAGTATCTGATTTCCAAGGCAAGTCTGCTGAAGATATTAATCAGCTAATCTCTGATGCTGTTCATGTTCGTTATGATGAAAAAGAGGCAGAACTGACACCAGAGCGTATGCGTGAGTTTGAAAAGGTTATTTTATTACGATCAATCGATACAAAATGGATTGATCATATTGATGCAATGGATCAACTACGTCAAGGTATCCATCTGCGTGCTTATGGTCAAAACGATCCACTTCGTGAATATCAACAAGAAGGCTTTGCGATGTTTGAGGATATGGTAGCCTCTATTCGCGAGGATGTTGCGAAATATGCGATGAAAGCAGAAATCCGCAATAATCTGGAGCGTGAAGAGGTGGCAAAGGGGCAGGCTGTTAATCCAAAAGAAGAAGGTGGCGCTGCGCCGAAAAAGCAACCAGTACGTAAAGCTGAAAACATTGGCCGTAATGATTTATGTCCATGTGGTAGCGGCAAGAAATTTAAAAACTGTCATGGCACAGCTCAATAATATCTAGGTGAAAAAATCATTTTAACTACGTGTTGAAATGATTTTTTCTTTTTAAAATTACTTAAAAATGAAGAAATTTTAGTATAAAAAGTCAGAATTTATAGACAATTGAAAAATATGGGTATACAATAGCTGTAATAATAGGTATATAGTACAAGTCATTTATCCTATTATTATCCTGAATTTTTGATGGTGATACTAAGTCTTAAGGAGGATCGGAATTTTCAAGCAATCTTACTCATTGAAAATAGCGGGAATGTACGCATATTTGTATATTCCTTTTTATTTTGACTGGAAGCAACATAAAATGTATAAAGGGGGACTATAGATGCATAAAAAAGATATTATGAATAGTGAAACAATGATGTATATGCCTGTGTATGATTCCTTTGGAAATTTATGTACGCAGGTGTATGAGAAAAATAATGAGTATATATCTACGTTACCACCAACGAAATTATTGGACTTTAATCTGCGTTATTTTGGTTCTAGTTTAAGAGGAGCGTTCGATGGTTCGAAAATGATCCTAGGCAAGCTTAATAAAAATCCTATCGTCGTGCACGAACGTTGTAATATTTTATGGTTTCCTAGTAGGTCTCCTTTACACCCTGACTGTATCTGGTTCGCTGTTCATCATATAGATGACTATGTCGCTGTGGATAAAAAGAGGACAAAGGTTACTTTTATGAATGGCAAGGAATTTATTGTGGATGTCAGTGTCAATGCGTTAGAGTCTCGGATTCAAAGAGCTTTTTTATTAAAATATAGACTAGAGAAACGAACAAAATATTTACTTGTTCAGTATGACCGTGTGAAAGTATTTCAACGTCTTGCCAAGAATATGTTTGAGGACGAGACGCAGGATAGTTGACTTAATTCCACAAAACATCTGCTAGATAGTATGTTTTCGTTTCTAAAAACGTTATAATAAAAAGATACGGAGCTTTATGAATAAAGTGTTAGCTTCATGACTAACGTTCGGAGGATTTAACGATGATTGAATTAGCAGATGTACGCAATGTGTTAGACACTACAGCCAAAAAATTGGCGGACTTTAGGGGGTCTCTTTGACTTAGAGAACAAAGAGGCACGTATTCAGGAGCTAGATGAAATGATGCTAGAGCCAGGCTTTTGGGATGATCAGCAAGGTGCTCAGGTGATTATCAATGAAGGAAATGGCTTAAAAGCTATTGTCAATGAATATAAAGATTTAGTGGAAACACATGAAAATTTAGATATGACACTGGAACTTTTGCGTGAAGAACCAGACGAAGAATTACAAGAAGAACTAGGCAAAGAACTAGCAGAATTCCAACAAAAGATGGCTGATTTTGAGCTTCAATTACTGCTAAGTGGCCCATACGATCAAAACAATGCCATTTTAGAGCTGCATCCTGGTGCTGGTGGTACGGAGTCACAGGACTGGGGTTCAATGCTATTACGTATGTATACACGATGGGCTGAGAAGCGTGGATTTAAAGTGGAAACAGTGGACTATCTACCAGGAGATGAAGCTGGGATTAAATCTGTAACATTGTCGATTAAAGGTCACAATGCTTTCGGTTATTTACAAGCGGAAAAGGGTGTGCATCGTCTAGTACGTATTTCTCCATTTGATTCGTCTGGCCGCCGTCATACGTCCTTCGTTTCCTGTGATGTTATGCCAGAGTTTGACGACAATATAGAAATCGATATTCGTACAGAGGATTTAAAAATTGATACGTATCGTGCAACAGGTGCAGGTGGTCAGCATATTAATACGACAGATTCTGCAGTCCGTATTACGCATATTCCTACTGGTACGATCGTACAATGTCAAGCTGAGCGCTCCCAGATTAAAAACCGTGAAAAAGCGATGACGATGTTAAAAGGGAAGCTATATCAATTAGAACTTGATAAACAGCAGGCACAATTAGATGAAATACGCGGTGAGCAAAAAGAAATAGGCTGGGGCTCCCAAATTCGTTCGTATGTCTTCCACCCATACTCGATGGTGAAGGATCATCGTACAAATGAAGAAACAGGTAATGTGGGTGCTGTGATGGATGGCGACTTAGATCCATTTATTAATGCCTATTTACGTTCAAAAATAAATTAATACCCAGATTCCCCAAGAGTGAGATGCTCTTGGGGAATTTTTGTTAAAAGGGTGGATGATAGGGTGCATCTTGGCTAAGCTGTTTTCGTTCATTCATGTAATATTTATACAGCATAGATGCGTTAAGAAATTGTTTACTAATGGAAGCATAACGAATAGGTAGTTCGATTTGTTTATCATTTTTTAACGTTACAATACACCCCAATTCACTAGGTGTAATATTAATAATTGCATGAAGCCCTATCCATATATTGTGAATGGAGCTGGGTGAATAAGTTGGTAAAAAAATACAGGGATAACCATAATCAAAGGCCACGACGATTGGTAGCTTGTGTTGATTGCCGAAAAAACGTTTAGCCGATTGTTTTGCGGCTTCATAAGTTGATCCTAATGAGAGACAGGATTTTCGAAGGACGTGCATCGGTTTGCGTGTAACAATCAGCTCATTATGCTTATCAATCACATGCGTGAAGACTTTGGAGTCATGCTGAATAGGCTGCAGCAAATAAGTATTGAATGAAATTAAGTAGCCGTTTACAAAGTTAGTTGTCATATAGGGAGTGCCTCCTTTTTTCTAGTGATAACGGTAGTGTAAAACAGAATATGACTTTCTTAAATTAAATGAAATAGTTGAAAATCGTTCAGAAAAGCACGAAATGCCTAGAGAATTTGCTCTAAATATCAATTGATTAATAGCTAATCCAAGATATTTTCGAATCGTAAGCATTGCTTTTTAATTTCAATTTTCATATAATTTAGAAAAGGATCGAGGTGAGATCGTTGGATAAATATTATTCGTATACAGATTTTCTGAAAGCCGTTGGTCAGTCGAAAAAAGTTGATGGGGCAGAGAAATTATTAAACGAGATTTATTTAGATTTATTTTTAAATCGTATCCAGCGTATGCATCGGCAAGAGCAGCTCATGGTTCTGATAGATAGAGCACTCGATGAAAAAGATGAAAACGCATTTTATCAATACGCATCCGAACTAACTTCCTTACACCAAACAGAAGATGAATCATATTGACGAACCCGCTCTCCATATCTATTGGAGAGTGGGATTTTTTTGCTTTTGAAAATAGTTGCAGAGGATGTGAAGATTGTATGTTTTGGTTAGAAGAAGTAATCTTGCTTATAGAATGGGGAAAGTCATTTAAAAAGTTTGAGACGCTGTTTATAAAAAAAGTGAGAGTCACTCTAAAAGTACATAGCCCGGCTCTTGAGAGAGTGTGAGCTGCACATAAAGCAAAACAGGAAATCCCATCCATCGATGAAGCTTGAAAACCTAATAAAACGGCTATTATAAGAGTAACAAGTTAAATTGACTGTATTGTTATGTAATAAAAATTTTAGAGATGAAAAAATTTTTTACAAACATTCGTTCGTTAAATGTTCGAAATTTTAATATTGCTATGCTAAAATATATGTACAAATTGGAAGAAAGGACGGGGACATGAGTGCAAACATTTGATTTACAAGCGCCATATCAGCCTAACGGGGATCAGCCACAGGCCATTGCGGAATTAGTGGAGGGTGTGAAAGCAGGCAAACGTCATCAAACATTGCTTGGTGCTACTGGAACAGGTAAGACGTTTACCATTTCGAATGTCATCCAGCAAGTCAAAAAACCAACACTAATCATGGCACACAATAAAACGTTAGCTGGCCAGTTGTATAGTGAATTTAAAGAGTTCTTCCCAAATAACGCCGTTGAATATTTTGTCAGCTACTATGATTACTACCAACCAGAAGCTTATGTACCGCAGACAGATACCTATATAGAAAAAGACTCTAGCATTAACGATGAAATTGATAAGCTGCGTCACTCTGCTACTTCTGCATTGTTTGAGCGTGAGGATGTCATTATTATTGCATCTGTGTCCTGTATCTATGGTTTAGGTTCTCCCGAAGAATATCGAGAAATGGTTGTTTCCATTCGTACGGGTATGGAAATTGAACGTAATCAGCTACTGCGCAAGCTTGTAGACGTTCAGTATGAGCGAAATGATGTTAGTTTTACTCGCGGAACATTTCGGGTACGTGGAGATGTAGTGGAAATCTTCCCAGCCTCTCGTGATGAGCATTGTATTCGTGTGGAATTTTTTGGGGATGAAATCGATCGCATTCGTGAGGTAGATGCACTAACGGGAGAGATTTTATCGGATCGAGAGCATGTTGCTATTTTTCCTGCATCTCACTTCGTTACACGAGAAGAGAAAATGCGTAAAGCGATTGAAAACATTGAAAAAGAATTAGAGGAACGACTTGCATTATTACGTGCAGAAGATAAATTACTAGAGGCACAGCGTTTAGAACAGCGTACACGCTATGATTTAGAGATGATGCGTGAAATGGGCTTTTGCTCTGGGATTGAAAACTATTCACGTCATTTAACATTGCGTGAAGCAGGTGCTACTCCATATACTTTGCTAGATTATTTCCCCGAAGACTTTTTACTTGTGGTTGATGAAAGTCACGTAACACTTCCACAGGTTCGAGGAATGTACAATGGTGACCAAGCACGTAAAGGAGTGCTCGTAGAACATGGCTTCCGATTGCCATCTGCTCTAGATAACCGTCCATTACGTTTTGAAGAGTATGAAAACCGCGTACATCAAGCGATTTATGTATCAGCCACACCAGGTCCTTATGAACTGGAGCATACACCAGAAATGGTAGAGCAAATTATCCGTCCAACTGGATTATTAGATCCATTAATTGATGTACGTCCTATTGAAGGTCAAATTGATAATTTAATTGATGAAATACAAGATCGAATTGCGCGTGATGAGCGAGTTTTAGTGACAACGCTAACGAAGAAAATGTCTGAGGATTTAACGGCTTACCTGAAGGAAATGGGCTTAAAAGTTGAATACTTACATTCAGAAATTAAGACACTAGAACGTATTGAAATTATCCGTGAGCTACGCAAAGGAACGTATGATGTGCTAATAGGTATTAATCTATTGCGTGAAGGTCTTGATATCCCTGAAGTGTCCCTTGTGGCAATTTTAGATGCTGATAAAGAAGGGTTTTTACGTTCAGAGCGTTCATTGATTCAAACCATTGGTCGTGCTGCTCGAAACGCGAATGGTCATGTCATTATGTATGCAGACCATGTAACAGACTCGATGAAAAAGGCGATTGATGAAACGAAACGTCGTCGTGCGTTACAAATGGCTTATAACGAGGAGCATGGCATAACACCTCAAACGATCATTAAGAAAATCCCAGATGTGATTCGTGCAACACAAGTAGCAGAAGAAGAGGAATCCTATGTAACAAAGGCAACAAAAGGCAAAAAGCTGACAAAGGCGGAAAGAGAACAGCTCTTGGCTTCTCTAGAAGTCGAAATGAAGGAAGCAGCAAAAGCGCTTGACTTTGAACGTGCGGCTGAGTTACGAGATACAATATTTGAATTGAAGGTAGAAGGTGAATGACTTGTGAAAAATACTGAAATCGTCGTGCAAGGTGCACGTGCTCATAATTTAAAAAATATTAATGTCACAATTCCACGTGACCAATTAGTCGTTTTAACAGGATTATCGGGCTCTGGAAAGTCTTCTCTAGCATTTGACACAATTTATGCGGAGGGCCAGCGTCGTTACGTTGAGTCCCTTTCCGCCTATGCCCGTCAATTTCTTGGACAAATGGATAAGCCAGATGTCGATGCGATAGAAGGTTTATCGCCTGCTATTTCCATTGACCAAAAAACGACAAGTCGTAACCCACGATCTACTGTCGGTACGGTAACGGAAATCTATGATTACCTACGTTTACTTTATGCACGTATTGGTAAACCGATTTGTCCAAATCATGGCATAGAAATCACTTCCCAAACGATTGAGCAAATGGTGGATCGTTTATTAACCTATCCTGAGAGAACTAAGATGCAGCTCCTTGCACCAATGGTTTCTGGACGTAAGGGTACCCATGTTAAACTGCTAGAAGATTTAAAAAAGCAGGGTTTTGTTCGTGTACGAATTGATGGGGAATTGCGTGATTTAGATGATGCTATCGAACTTGATAAAAATAAAAAGCATTCCATCGAAGTAGTAGTGGACCGTGTTGTTATGAAGGAAGGGATTGCTGCTCGTCTGAGTGATTCTTTAGAAACGGCTTTACGCCTGGCAGATGGACGTGTGCTTGTCGATGTGATGGAACATGAAGAGTTACTATTTAGTGAGCATCATGCCTGCCCATTATGTGGTTTTTCTATTGGTGAGTTAGAGCCTCGTATGTTTTCATTTAATAGTCCGTTTGGTGCTTGTCCAAGCTGTGATGGCTTAGGTTCAACACAAGAGGTAGATTTAGATTTAGTGGTGCCTGATTGGGATCGTTCTTTGTTAGAGCATGCCATCGCACCATGGGAACCAACAAGTTCGCAGTACTACCCACAATTACTAAAGGCTGTATGTGATCATTACGATATTCCAATGGACGTGCCTGTGAAGGATTTGCCAAAGGAAAAGATGGATAAAGTTTTATATGGCTCTGGAAAAGACAAGATACACTTCCATTATGAAAATGAGTTTGGCAATGTGCGAGATCAGATGATTGAATTTGAGGGTGTTGTGCGCAATGTTGAGCGTCGTTTTAAAGAGACGACATCCGATTATGTTCGTGAGCAGATGGAAAAATACATGGCACAGCAGGCTTGCCCTTCATGTAAAGGGTATCGTTTAAAGCCTGAGACGCTAGCAGTGAAAGTAGCTGATAAACATATCGGTGAGGTCACACAATATTCAATTCAGGAAGCAGACACTTTCTTTAAAGAGCTTGATCTCACTGAAAAGGATATGCAAATTGCTCGATTAGTTTTACGAGAAATCGAAGAACGATTGGGCTTCCTTGTGAATGTTGGTTTAGACTATTTAACATTGAGTCGTGCAGCAGGTACATTATCTGGTGGAGAGGCACAACGTATTCGCCTTGCTACACAAATTGGTTCACGATTAACGGGAGTCCTCTATATTTTAGATGAGCCTTCGATTGGTTTGCATCAGCGAGATAATGATCGACTGATTAGCACATTACAAAATATGCGTGACATTGGAAATACGCTGATTGTGGTAGAGCATGATGAAGATACGATGCTTGCTGCAGATTATCTCATCGATGTAGGACCTGGAGCAGGCGTCCATGGCGGTCAAATTGTGGCAGCAGGTACACCACAGGAAGTTATGAAAAATGAAAAATCCTTAACTGGACAATATTTAAGTGGTAGAAAGTTTATTCCTTTACCAATTGAAAGACGCCAACCAAATGGTCGAAAGCTCTCCATTAAAGGTGCCAAGGAAAATAATTTACGCAATGTTAAAGTAGATGTTCCATTAGGCTTATTTGTAGCAGTGACAGGTGTGTCTGGTTCAGGGAAATCTACACTGATAAATGAAATTTTATATAAATCTTTGGCACAGAAGCTGAATCGTTCAAAGGTTAAGCCTGGCGAGCATAAAGAAGTGACAGGTATCGATGAGCTTGAAAAAGTAATCGATATTGATCAATCGCCAATTGGTCGTACACCTCGTTCAAACCCAGCAACTTATACAGGTGTTTTTGATGATATTCGCGATGTTTTCGCAGCAACAAATGAAGCAAAGGTACGAGGCTATAAAAAAGGACGCTTTAGCTTCAATGTTAAGGGCGGTCGCTGTGAAGCATGTCGTGGTGACGGCATTATTAAAATTGAAATGCATTTCCTTCCAGATGTTTATGTACCATGTGAAGTATGTCACGGCAAACGTTATAACCGTGAAACACTTGAAGTGAAGTATAAAGATAAGAGTATTGCAGATATTCTCGATATGACAATTGAAAATGCAGTAGTGTTCTTTGAAAATATTCCAAAGATCCAGCGTAAGCTACAAACGATTGTTGATGTGGGGTTGGGTTATATGAAATTAGGGCAACCAGCCACAACCTTATCGGGTGGTGAGGCGCAGCGTGTAAAACTAGCCTCTGAATTACATCGACGCTCCACAGGGAAATCCTTCTATATTTTAGATGAACCTACGACAGGATTACATGCCGATGATATTGCTCGTTTACTTGTCGTTTTACAGCGTCTTGTTGAAAACGGTGATTCGGTATTAGTTATTGAGCATAACTTGGATGTGATTAAAACAGCTGATTATATCATTGACTTAGGTCCAGAAGGCGGAGACAAAGGTGGTACGATTGTTGCAACTGGTACACCTGAAGAGGTAGTAGAAGTAGCAGGCTCCTATACAGGCAAATACTTAAAACCAATTCTGGAACGTGATCGTATGAGAATGGATGCATTGCTAGCAGAAGCTACTAAGTCTTAAGGGTTTTACATTCGAACGGAAATGATTAATCTGGATTGAAAGGTGATCTTAAATTGGGGAAAGTCGATCAATCCAGATTGAAAATGATTCGAAATGTGAAGAACCCACTCAAACAGAGGCCGGAAGAGATCCAACTAATCTAAAAAACGAGCAATAAAATCTTCAAAGGTAAAAACCTGACGTTGTTGAAATGAAAAGACCCAATTTATTCAATTTTGCAGTGAAACTTTTCACATGATGAATCGTATAAATAGTATAACGAACTGAGGGAGGCTATTTATTTATGCAAAATGAACGTCAACGAATTTTAGAACTTGTAGAAAAAGGAACAATTTCGGCACAAGAGGCGATTACATTATTAGAAGCATTAGAGCAACCTGGCAAGTCTACTCAACATGTTATGAATGATGTGTCGAAAGAGACGCAATCCTTTTCAAATGAAAAAGAGCCATTATTTGAAGAAAAATCAAAAGATGGTGACAAGAAAAAGATGATTTTATGAAATACTTCCAAGATGAAATGCAGGATTTTCGTAAGGATTTAACGCAAATCGGTTCTCTTTTTATGGATATGATGAATACGGCTGTTAAAAAGGTAAAGGAATTTGATGTAGCTTCTCCATTTGGAGATAAAATTGAATTTACCCATACAGAAGAAGTGGCTGCTGCCAATGTGGACAATATTATTGTTGAATTACCGAATGGTAACTTCTCATTGGAATCCAGTGAAGGAGAAACTATTCAGGTGATTTGCAAGGTAAAGGCACCTTTGATGAACGAAAGTGAAGAAGAAACTCGTAATCACTTCTTAGAGCAATTTGTTGTGAAAGAGGAAGAGCAATCACTTCGTATTTTGAGCCAATTAAAGCTTGTTCAAGTCAATGTGAAGGTGCTAGTACCAAAGGATAAACTTGAAAAATTATCTGTTCGTCTAATGAATGGTAGTGTTTCATTACAGGATACAGAATTCGAAGAATTAAAAGTGAAAACGTTAAACGGTGCCATTAAAGGAACGAAGTTTAATTTTGGAAAAGCTGAAGTGGATTCTTCTAATGGTTCCATTGAATTAACGAATGTTCGAGGTAAGGATTTAGAGGCTGAAACATTGAATGGGCGTGTTTATTTGGATGGTGCATTGGATGAAGTTGAAGCTAAGTCTGTCAATGGACATGTAGTCGTAACAACATGCTCGACAAATTCTTCTAAAATTAAAGCTCAAACAGTTGCTGGAGCAGTGGAATTATATGTCCCACGAACAATTTCATTGAGCGGTAAAGTCGTAACGAATTTCGGTAAAGTGGATGTGGGGATCCAGGATGTTTCTAAAATGGAGTCACAAGATCAATTCTTATCCAAAGTAGTCCGTTTCGACAAAGAAGTTGAAAATGCGAATCGCCTATTTATAGAAGGTGAATCGAAAACTGGTGCTGTTTTAGTGCGCTACACAACAACAGATGAACAACAAATTTAACAGTAGAAGCATTCAAGGTAAAGCTTGAATGCTTTTTCTTTTCAAACAGGATTCGACCTAGCACATAGAGGCGAATCTTGTTTTTATTTTTGTCATATTTTTAAGGATAATGGCAAGGAAAGAATGAAATAGAAGGAACTGCCACGGATTGAAATGAAACTGTAATAAAAAAACAGAAATAGAGTGCTATAATAGTAAAAGAAATACCTCTTACATAGATGAGAGTTTTAGGTGGTTTAATCATGATAGAAATGAAAAATGTGACAAAGAAATACCCAAACGGTGTTGTTGCGACAAATGGTATTTCCGTTAATATAAAGCAAGGCGAATTTGTGTATGTAGTTGGCCCAAGTGGGGCAGGGAAATCCACATTTATTAAATTGATGTACCGTGAAGAAAAAGCAACATCAGGACAAATAATTGTAAATGGTATTGATTTAGCAACTTTAAAGAATAAGAAGGTCCCTTTTTTGCGCCGTCAACTTGGTGTAGTTTTCCAAGATTTCAAATTGCTACCTCGTTTGAATGTCTATGAGAATGTAGCGTTTGCGCTTGAAGTAATAGAGGAAAAGCCAGATGAAATCCGACGTCGGGTTATGGAAGTGCTAGAACTAGTTGGATTGAAGCATAAAGCAAGAATGTTTCCAAATGAACTTTCAGGAGGAGAGCAGCAACGAGTATCGATTGCTCGTTCAATCGTCAATGTCCCAAAAGTGGTGATTGCAGATGAACCTACAGGGAATCTTGACCCTGAAACATCATGGGAAATTATGAATTTATTTGAGGAAATTAATGCACGTGGGACAACGATTGTAATGGCAACCCACAACCGTGAAATTGTAAATACGATTCGACGTCGTGTTATTGCAATTGAAGGCGGCTTAATTGTCCGTGATGAACACGGAGGTGAATACGGCTATGAAATTTAGTACAGTAAAGCGCCACTTCCGGGAAAGTATCAAATCACTTGGTCGAAATAGCTGGATGACCATTGCCTCTGTCAGTGCCGTTACCGTTACGCTCATTCTAGTAGGTGTTTTTGCGCTTATTATGATGAATTTAAATAAAGTAGCAACGGATTTAGAAAATGATGTCGAAATTAAAGTGTTAATTGATGAAACAGCAGATGAAGCTGCTGAAAAAGCACTCATCGAAAAAGTCAAAAAATTGCCTGGTGTCTCCGAGATGACGTATTCCACTAAGGAAGATGAGTTAACCAAGCTAGTAAAAGACTTCGGTGATGATTTTAAACTATTTGAACAAAGTAACCCTTTACGTAACGTTATTTATGTAAAAGCTGCTGATCCACAGCAAACAGCAAAAGTTGCGAAAACCATTGATAAATATGAGTATACATATGATGTAATGTATGGCGAAGGAAAAGTTGAAAAACTATTTAACTTCTTAAATATTAGTCGTAATGTAGGAATCGTACTTATTTTAGGGTTATTATTTACGGCAATTTTCTTAATTTCGAATACAATTCGTATAACGATTATAGCTCGACGTGATGAAATAGAAATTATGAAACTTGTAGGGGCTACAAATTCATTCGTGCGTATCCCATTCTTATTAGAAGGTATGTGGCTTGGAATTTTAGGTTCAATTATTCCGATTGCGGTTGTCACGACCCTTTACCACAATATATATAAAATTATTGCACCACGTTTACAAGGAGAGCTTGTTCAATTACTAGATTTTTCTCCACTTGTGTATCAGGTAAGCGGTCTTCTGTTACTCATTGGTGTACTGATCGGTATTTGGGGAAGTTTCATGTCAGTACGTAAGTTTTTAAAAATTTAGTCACAACGGATATTTGTGAAAAAGAAAAGAATAGTCGAAGGGGAGTTCAATCGGTGAAAAGTAAGGCGAAAAACATATTAAAAACACTTGCAGCAGCATCTGCTCTAATTCTTTTTATCCAAACTCCATCAGCATATGCAACAAGTTTATCGGATTTAAAAGAAGAAAAGAAACAAGTTGAAACAAAGAAGAATCAGTTAAATTCATCTATCAGCAATAAATCAAATGCAATTACAGCTAATCAAGAAAAGCAACAACAAATCTTAGATCAAATTCAAGCATTGAACGCTGAAATCGACAAAACTAATAGTAATATTAAAAAAGTACAAGCAGATATTCGGGCAACAAATGAGGAAATTAAAAAGTTAGAAGCTTCTATTGAAGAGCTTTTGCATAAAATTGAAGAGCGCGATTTATTGTTACAAGAACGTGCACGTGCCATTCAAGCTGGGGGCTCTGTAAGTTATTTAGATGTTTTGCTAGGCTCTAATAGTTTTGTAGACTTTATTGATCGTTTCTCTGCAGTTAATGCATTATTGGAAGCGGATCGTCAAATTATTCAAGATCAAAAAGATGATAAACAAAAATTAGAAGAGCAAAAGCAAAGTGTAGAAGAGAAACGTAAAAACCTAGAAGGTAAAAAAGCTGAGCTTGAACGATTAAAAGCATCATTAGACAGTCAAAAAACTGAGAAAAATAAACTAGTAGACCAATTAGAAAAAGAGCAAGAAAAGCTGAAATCAGAAAAGGTATTACTTGAAAAAGAATACTCAGAGGCTTTGGAAGTAAGTCAGGAATTGCAAGATCAAATTATTGCTGAACAAAATCGTTTGGCTGAAATTGCACGTCAGCAAGAGGCAAAACGTAAAGCAGCCGCCGCGGCCGCGGCAGCAGCTGCTGCTAACAATGGTGGCGGATCATCTGGTGGTACAGTCCATGCGCCTCAATCAAACGGAACTTGGATAAAACCAACGAATGGTCGCTTAACATCACCATATGGTTGGCGAAATCTTGGAGCAGGTCCTGAATTCCATTATGGTGTCGACCTTGCAAATGCAACGGGAACACCAATATGGGCAGCAGCAGATGGCGTTGTTTCTTACGCAGCACCACTTAGTTCGTATGGTAATGTTGTCATTGTAACGCACTCTATCGATGGACAAATTTACACAACCGTTTATGCACATTTAAGTGCATTTAATGTTAGTGTAGGACAAGAAGTAACACAAGGTCAGCAAATTGCAGCCATGGGTAGTACAGGTCGCTCTACTGGCCCACACTTACACTTTGAAGTGCATATTGGTCCTTGGAAAGGACAAGCAGTCGGCAGTGTAAATCCACTGAAATATATTCCATTGTAAACATAAAAGCTATACACTAGCGTTTTCTAGTGTATAGCTTTTAATATTTCATCGAATGTTTCACCATTCACCAACTTATAGGTTTGCCCATTAATAGCCAATAAGCCATTTTTGCAGAACAGTATTTTTAATGTATGGTCAAAATAAGTAAGATCCAATTGAAAGACAACATCAGCTTTTTTGTTATTTAATAAGGTTCTTTTTAATTCCAAAGTACTTAAGTCTAAACGCAAACATCTAATCGTGGATTTTCACGATTGATAATGGCAAAGCTTTTATTGGTACCATTGTCAACTTCCTAAATCGTTATCTTATTTACTATTTCTAGAAGATCTTTATTAAGTAAAAAATCTTGTAGTAAATTCTTTGTTCGATACTCTGAGTACAGCATCAGAACACTAATACTAAGACAAATAGCAGCAATCCATAGTATAAGTCGCTTTGAAAGCATAACTCCTCCCCTTTTCTCATTTTACGAAATATTCCATTGAAAGTTTCATCGCTATTATAAGATTCTAAATAATGTTATGATGAATATATACTTAGTGGGGTATTTTTATTGTTGTTATTTCTGAAGATTTTCTTAAAACAGTGTGAAATAGTCTTTTTTAAAAAGGTTCTATGCTATGCTTTCGGAGGAGGATTCGTTGAATTGATAAATACAGAGTGGTACTCAATCCGAACATTAACTTTACCAGCTACTGCAGTCGCTTTACTTATTACTTTTTTTATTGTGTGGCTTATCTTGCGCTTACAATTTTCTAAAAAGTGGTCTGAGCTATATAGTGATGCCATTTTCACCTTTATTATTGTTTGGAAGTTAAGTTTGCTTGTAACAGATTTCAAAACGGTAGTAAACAATCCAATTACATTGCTTTATTTTAATGGCGGAACAATGGGTGTTCTTCTCGGTGTCATTGTAGCATCTTTGCAAATATGGAGAAAGCGACAGAGTCTACAGCTTGAGGAACAAGAGATGATAGCTGGTAACTGGGCTATTATTCTCACGCAATCCATTTATCAAATGCTTGCTGTGCTATTTAATGACAACAACACATCGAGTGAAGTTATAACATTAGCTGTGCTAAGTGTAGTCACGCTCGTCATATTATGGAGATTAATAGCGGTGAAACAAGCTCTCATACTCTATACAATTAGCTATTTGATAGTGGCTATCTTCCAGCCGCTTGGTATAGGGCAAACAGCTGTGGCTGTCAGTGTAATACTACTTTGTTTGGGCTTAACTATTCAGCATGAACGAATCAATGAGGGAGGTAAGAAATGAAAAAAAATATTGGACTGCTGATCGTTGTGCTATTAGTGGTTGCGATGATTGGTACATATGTAAAACAACAAATTGACGAAGAACGTGCTATTGATAAATCGGCCCTAGGTAAGGATATGGAGGAGCTAGAAACCGGCTTAAGCAAAGGGGATATACCGCCTGATTTCACCTTAACAAGCTTAGACGGGGAAGATATCACGTTAAGCGATCTTCGTGGAAAAAAAGTCGTTTTAAATTTCTGGGCGACATGGTGCCCACCTTGTAAGGCGGAAATGCCTCATATGCAAAGCTTCTATGATGAGTATGCAAAAGAGAAAAACGTTGAAATTATAGCGGTCAATTTAACAGAAGCCGAACGTGATGTGACCGCTGATGCCAAAGTGGACACAGTGATGACATTTAGAGATAGCTTTGAGCTAACGTTCCCTATTTTATTGGACCCTGACAATGAAGCTGGCTTGAATTATCAAGTCATCACGATTCCAACCACTTATTTTATTGATTCCAAGGGCCTCATTCAACGCGCCATCAGAGGACCAATGGACGTGGATATGTTAAATGATTATGTAGATGCACTAGATTGATTTATAAAAAATCTGCTCGTTTTCTATAGTGGAAACAAGCAGATTTTTTTATTTTTCATGAAATCAAGATGAATACTCGCGGGAACCAAGGTATATCCGTGCGAATCAACAGCCAACATCCATGTGTAAAGTGAAATATTCTCTCTTAACAAATTTGAAAGGTAATTTTGTATGTTTGAAAAAATAGAGTCATACAGTAAAAGAGACGGAGGAGGGAAGATTTGCGCAAATTAACAGCCGGTGTCGGAGTCCTACTTAGTAGTTTGGTGGTGGGCAGTGGTATTTACTTTGATTGGTTTAATATTGGCGATAAAAAGGAGCCTGTTACGGAGGTTGATACTATTGGTGAGGCTATGACAATCATTGAAGAAAAATCAGTATACAGTACAAAAAAGGATGAATTAGTGGAAGGGGCTCTTCGTGGGATGGCTGATGCCATTAAAGATCCTTATAGTACGTATTACTCCAAGGAAGAGGCTGAGCAACATCGGCAAATGCTAGCTGAGGAACGAGTAGGCATCGGTATTGAACTAACCGAAAATAAAGGGAAGTTTATTGTTGTGTCACCTGTTCGCTCATCACCAGCAGAGAAAGCAGGCATGCGTTCACTCGATGAAATTGTACAAGTTGATGGGGTACGGATTGATGGGAAAACGATGAGTGAATTAATGCATTTAATTCAAGGTGAAAAGGGAACGAAAGTAACCATTGTTGTCTATCGTCCAAGTGAAGATAAGCATATTAAGATGACGATGGAGCGAGCAGCAATTTCCAATAAAACGGTAACTAGTGAGGTAGTGAAGGTAGAAGATACAGCTATTGGCTATGTAGTGATCTCATTATTCGGTGAAAAAACCGCCAATGAATGGGTGGCAGAAACGAGTAAATTACTTCGTAAAGATGTGGAAGGAATTGTGATCGATGTACGGGATAATCCAGGTGGTTATTTACATAGCGTCGCAGCGCTACTGAGCACAGTATTGGACAATGGCAAAGTATTTGCATATATGCAAAATGCGGAAGGTGCTATGGAACCATTAAAAACGCAAACAAAAGGCTTTGATGAAAAATATATAGAAACGATGAATAAAATTCCAATTGTTGTTTTGCAAAATCAAGGTAGTGCATCTGCTAGTGAAGTATTGAGCGGAGCTTTAAAAGGCTGGGGACGCGCTTCACTTGTTGGGGTTAAGAGCTTTGGAAAAGGGACTGTACAAGAATCTTGGGAGCTTTCCAATGGCGGCGAGCTTAAATTATCAACCAACAAATGGCTAACACCAAAACGTGAATGGATTCATGGGCAGGGCATTGAAGCTAGTTTAATGATTGAGCAAAATGAATTATTTGCTTTTCAACTTCATCCACTAACAGGTAAGTTTAAAGTGGGTGATATGGGTGAAGAGATTTCCTATTCACAAAACGCCTTGCAGAAACTAGGCTATCAAATCGATCGTTTAGATGGCTATATGGATGAAACGACCGCAGAGGCCGTTAATCTTTATCGTAAACAGAAAAAATTAAAGCTAGCAGAAGATGAATTTTATATGGACACGACTTTCTTTAATAGTTTAAACGAAACGTTAAAGGATTTTAAAGCCGATCGTCAAAATGACCAACAATTCCAAATGGCCACTAGTTTTTTACTGCATACGATTGACCAATAAAACTCGCAGACAGAACAAAAATACCATAATACAAAGCTTTCTATGAGTTTGTACTACGCAAGCGTGTAGTCCTTTGATACAATAAATTCATAGTATTCAAGATAGAAATGGCGGGTGTTCGTATGGTTAGTGAGATATTAATAGAAATTGTAACAGCGATTGGCCGCTTTTTACTCAACCCATTACTATATATAGTCATAATATTTGCTATTATTTTAGGTTATCGTCGAGTAAAACAGGAGCGTAAATATTTTAATAGACGTATTATTTGGGGCTGGACGGAGCTAATCGGACAATGGAAAGATGGGTGGCTCTATGCACTAATTATTTCTATCATTAGTATTGGAGCAGGTCTAACTGTCCCAAAGGAATTTTTAATCATTTTAACGGCAGTTTCTATAGTAGCACTTATCTTGTTTGTCATGAATGCAATGTCGCCTATTTTGACAATGGGGATTGCCACACTTGCCATATGGGGTATGTCCTATTACAATTGGTCATTTTCCTGGTGGAAAATTTCAGTAGAGGATGTCCATTTAGAGAGTGGCGCAATTGTGACAATTACCATTCTTGCGGGCCTTTGTGTTATTGCAGAAGGGCTATTAATTCGACGTATGGCGATGAAGGTTACAACACCTTGTATTGAGAAAACGAAGCGGGGTATGCAGGCAATTGTCTATCGGTCAAAAAATGTATGGGTATTACCTATTTTCTTTGTTATTCCTGGTGATGCGATCTCGGCTATATTCCCATATTGGCCACAGTTTACGATAGGTCATAATAGCTTTGCACTTGTGTTATTTCCACTTGTCATTGGCTTTACTAAACTGACAAGAAAGGAATTACCAGCCTACATGTATCCAAAAATTGGCCGACCTGTCTTTTTACTAGGACAGCTTATTTTAATAGGAGGATTGGCTGCATATTTTGAGCCAGTGATTGGCTTCATTACACTTGCTGTTGGTGTAATTATCCGCATTATAATTGCTATCTACTTTGCACAACAGGAAAAAACAGATCATTATGCAGTTGCGCCAAGTACGAAGGGTGCTATTATTGCAGCTGTTCTTCCTGATTCACCTGCTGAGAAGATGGGCTTACTTGCAGGAGAATGTATCCGCAAAGTAAATGGTGTGTCAATTTTTACAGAAAATGAGTTATATGAAGCACTGCAATTAAATGCAGCTCATTGTCGTCTAGAGGTTTTAGACCGAAACAATGAATTACGTTTAACACAACATGTGATTTATAGCAATGATCATTATCGTATTGGATTATTATTAGCTGAGCCGAGGGAAGTATAATGGACGTTTTTGGGAAAATGATGCTAGCATTATTCATACCAGCTTTATTGGTATTACTATTCACTAGAATTACCTATAACCGCTATGTTGCATTATTATTAGCCATTGCACTTATTGCTGCCTCTGTATATGCAGGCTATACATCCCCACCTATTATTTTCGTTATCGATGCATTTTCATTAACAGTAGGCTTTTGGCTAGCAAGTAAAATGAATAAATAAGGAAAGGTCAGTCCAGGCAATAGGACTGACCTTTTTACATGAAAAATCGCACTGCTGCCATAATGATTACTCCTGCAACTACTGTAATCGATAAGCTTTTTGTGACAAGGGCAATAATAAGAGTAGGAACAAATGTAATAAAGACTGGCCAATCAAGTGTCACTACTTTGCCGCTTTCAGTATCTATTAAATTTTCAATGACAAGAGCACTTAATATACAAACAGGAATAAAACTAAGCCATTTTAGCACAACATCAGGTAGTGTTACACTACGCACAAAAATAAATGGAATGACACGCGGTAGCCATGTTACAAGTGCGCAGCCGATAATAAGCCAGACCATATAAGAAGTTGTTGTCATTTATCTGTCACCACCCCAATTGTTGCGACAATCACAGTTGCCAATAGCACAGCCACATGTGAAGGGACTACATAAGAAAGACCGTACATAATAACCGCCATATAGCCAATTAACTTGATATAATGCATGATTTTACTTTTACCAACACTGCTCAATTGCAAAACTAAAAGTGCAACAAACATGGCAACCAAGGCAAAATCTAAACCCCATTTTTCAGGATTTGCTACCCACTGTCCTAAAAAGGCACCCGTAACACAGGAAAGAATCCAGAAGATATAGGCTGTTATATTTAACCCATCCATCCATTTACCATATAATTTACCTGTTTGCATTTGCTTTGTGACTGCTACACCAAAGGTTTCATCCGTTAATAATGTACCAAAGCCAACATTTCTAAGCATGGAGTAGCGCGTAAAGTGAGGTGCTAATGTTAAACTCATTAATAAATGACGTAGATTCACTACGAAAATGGTTACAATGATAGCAGAGGCAGGGCTACTTGTTAAAAGAAGTGCACAAAAAATAAATTGTGCAGAACCTGCGTAAATCAGTATCGTTAATAGCGCGATTTCAAGGACAGATAACCCTGAAGCGGAACCTACAACCCCAAATGCAAGTCCTATACTAATATAACCGAGTAATGTAGGCACGCAATCTTTCACGCCTTGTAAAAAACTGTCATTGGAAGAGCTTGTTGTGTCATCATGTTGAAGCTCTGTTGTACTTGTCATAAATAGGTCATCCTTTCTTGATAATTTCCATGTATACTATTGATGGAATTGTTTGATAGTTCTTGATGTTTATTAAAGTATACATATGTCTGATAAAATAAACAATAGAAATTGGTGAGTAAAGATGGAACAAATGAGTCGAAATTTAGCATTTCAATTAAAGAAAATTAGACAGCAACGTCATTTAAGTCTCGATGATGTGGCCAAAGCGACAGGTGTCAGTAAAGCACAGCTTGCACAAATCGAAAAAGGGGAGGCCAATCCAACTGTTTCAACAATTTGGAAAATTGCAGCGGGTATGCGTATGTCATTCTCTTCATTATTACAGCCGCCAACTGCCCATTACATGCGTTATAGCAGTAAAGATGTACCACATGTAGATGAGGATGAGGGACGCTATCGTGTTTACTCCATAATTCCGTATAATCCAGAGCGAGGCTGGGAGTTTTATAAGGTTGAAATGGAGCCAGGGGCAGTTAGTAGGAGTGAAGCCCATACAGAAGGGGTAGAGGAAACTGTAATGGTTATTAAAGGACAAGCAGTTATTTCTGCTGGAGACATGCATGAATTACTAGATGAAGGGGATACACTAGTATTCTCAGGGCATCAACCCCATGAATATCGCAATACTTCAGAAGGGTTAACAATTTTTCATTTAATTTTACAGTATAAATAGAGGTGTCGATATTGAATGAATGGTTTACTGTAGAAAATATTGAACAGGTTGCGGCACAGTATCGAACGTTCGGCCCAATCATTGGTTTACTGCTCCCGTTTTTAGAGGCGTTTTTACCATTCCTACCATTAGTCGTATTCGTTGTGGCGAATGCCAGTGCATTCGGCTTATGGCTAGGATTTCTATTATCTTGGCTAGGCTCTGTAGCTGGCTCCTATGCGGTTTTCTTACTTGTGCGTCATTTTGGCAAACATCCAAGATTACAATTTTTAACAGGTAGTAAAAAAGTACAGAAGCTTATTAAATGGGTGGATATGAATGGCATCAGCCCTCTTTTTGTCCTCCTCTGCTTCCCTTTTACACCATCTGTGATTGTCAATATTGTAGCGGGATTGTCACATATCCATAAAAAATTTTACTTAATCGTTTTGCTTGCAGGAAAGTTTGTCATGATTTTAGGTATGAGTGTATTGGGCTATGATTTAAAATCGCTCTTGACAAGCCCAGTGAGATTGATAATTGCAGCTGTGGCCATTGTTATTTTATGGTGGGTTGGGAAGTTGATAGAGAAGCGTTTGAATGCCCGTGTAGAAAGAGATTTAAAGCAAGCGCGAAATTTGACGAAAAAGCAGGACCACCATGCCAGTTAAGTAAATAAACTGTAGCCTCTTTCATTATGTGAAGAGGCTGCTTTTTTGTGTAATAAATTAACCTTTTTATAGGTAGGTGAAGGTTGATAGATAGTATTTACTAGTTTTTTTCGATAGAATTTAAGATAGATGATTTATGTTGTTTTTAGTAGGCTGGGAAAACTGCTCCACCATAGATGAGAAGCGATCAATAGTCTGGAGAAGCCGCTCCAAAATAGATAAGAAGTAATCAATTCAGCGAAAGAATCGCTCAAATAAAAGTACAAATTTTTATTTCATTAAAAGAGACACCCGCAACAGCAAGTTAATGAGGAGGGGGAAAGTAAATGACATTGCGTATTGTTTCAGGACGTTCGGGAACAGGGAAATCCGCATTTATTCATCAGGAAATTGTTGAGCAATTAAAGACAGATCCATTGGGACATCCAATTTTCATTATAGTGCCTGACCAAATGTCTTATTCTACGGAATATGAGCTGACAAATAAGCATGGTTTACAAGGCTTGATTCGAGCACAGGTGATGACGTTTAAACGTTTAGCATGGTTGGTTTTACAGGAAACAGGAGGTATTGCTCGTAAAGAAGTGAATGGCTATGGGTATCGAATGCTTATACGTAAACTTTTGGAGGAACAAAAAAGCGAGTTTTCCTTATTTCGACAAGCAGCAGGAAAACGTGGCTTTACGGAGGAAATTGAAACCCTTTTAAGAGAATTTAGTCGCTATAGCGTCAATAGCTCAGTCTTGGCAGAGGTAACGGAATCGTTAAAGGCAATAGATGCACCTAATACATTGCAGGCGAAAGCGAATGATTTACATGTCGTTTTGCAGGCATTGGAGGAACGACTTGGTACGACCTATGTTGACAGCGAGGGCTATTATCCGATTTTAACGGAGCAACTGAAGTATGCAGAAACGATGAAGCAAGCGACCATCTATATTGATGGTTTCACTGCCTTCACTGTGCGAGAGTTAGAACTGGTTCGTGAATTGTTAAAGGTAACGAAGCAAGTAACTGTCGTCCTTCCCTTTGATCATATGGATGAAGCCTTTGATGAACAAGCTTTATTCCATGAAGCAGCGTTAACGAATCAACGTCTTCATGATATAGCAAAAGAAGAGGGCATTGATGTTGAATTACCATTACATTTTTATAAGACTCAAAGATTTCATTCTAAAGATTTACAGCATGTGGAGGCAAAGTTTGCTGATTTGGAGCCCCAAACGATAAAAACTTCAGGAGATGTAACCGTGCTTGAAGCATCAAATCGTCGAGCAGAGATACATGCGATTGCCCGGGAAATAACAAAACTGACAAGAGAAGACTGTTTTCGCTATCAGGATATCGTACTTTTGTATAGACAAGCAGATCTCTACGATCCACTTATTACAAGTATTTTCCAACAATATGAAATTCCTATTTTTACAAATACAAAAAAGACAATGCTACATCATCCATTAATAGAGCTAAGTCGTTCAGCCTTGGAGGTTATGACCTCGAATTGGAAATATGAGCCAGTTTTCCGTAGTGTCAAAACCGATTTGTTTTTCCCATTACAAGCCGAGCTAACAATTTGGCGTGAGCGAGCAGATCGATTAGAAAATTATTGCTTGGCACAAGGCATCTATGGTGAACGATGGTTTGAGGAGGCACGTTGGTTTTATAAAAAATATCGAGGTCTAGAATTCCATTCGCGTGTACAAACAGATGAAGAGCGTGCAATGCAGGCAGAAATCGAGGCCATTCGAGATGAAATTCGCCAACCTCTAAAACTTTTACAAGACAAGCTTGATAGCGCCAAGAATGGCAGAGATATTGCGACTGCTTTATTTGAACTTATAGAGTCATTACAGGTATATGATAAACTGCAAGCCATGAAAGATCGTGAGCTAGAGCGAGGTGACGCATTAGCTGCAAGTGAACATGAACAAGCTTGGAATGAATGGATTGCTGTTCTTGACCAATTCGTTTATATGTTTGGAGAGCAGGAGATGTCTGTAGAGCAAGCAGCCAAAATTCTTGATGAAGGCTTTGATACATTAGAATTTTCGAGAATTCCGCCAACCCTTGATGAAGTAATGGTGGCTACTGTTGATTTAGCTCGTTTATCCAATATCAAAGTCGCTTTTGTAATAGGAATGAATGATGGTGTTTATCCAACTCGGATGGAGTATGAGGGCTTGTTGTCAGATATCGAACGTGAATGGTTTAGTCAAATTGGCTATGAGCTTGCTCCTACCTCTACTAATCGTTTATTACAGGAAAATTTCTTGTTCTATCGCGCTATTACAACGCCATCTAACAAATTGTATATGACCTATCCTACGGCGGATGAGGAAGGCAAGGCACTTCTAGCCTCACTTTATATTAAGAAAATAATAGGAAATGACAAAAAGGCTGGCTTATTAAGTGGTGTTTCGATAGAACGAGTGGTAGTCGATCCGATTGAATTACTAGATGGGGATGTTTTACCATATTTACGCCATCCAAGGACTGCATTGGCACATCTAATGGTACAGCTACGTCAAGCTGAACATAGCCGTGAACTAGCGCCAGAATGGCTAGCTTTACAAAGATTTTATAAACAAGATCCGTATTGGGCACTCATTTTCGACCGCGTACTTTATCCAATTACCCATAAAAATGAGGCTGAGCCACTTGAAACCTATATTACCCAGGAATTATATGGTCAGAAGCTAACATCCAGTGTGTCGCGAATTGAGAAATACTTCAGATGTCCTTTTTCTCATTTCACTACGTATGGCCTACGTCTTGAAGAACGAGCTGAGTATCGTCTAGAAACGTTTGCAATGGGTGACTTATTCCATGAGGCATTAAAGTGGATTACAGAGGAAACACATCGTCAGCAATTATCTTGGATTCGTTTAACAACAAGGCAAATTAAACAATTAGCACGTCAAGCAGTAGAACAAATTGTTCCAGTTTTTTCCCATCAAATCCTATTATCCAGTGCCCGCTATCGCTATATTCAGCGTAAGCTAATTCGAATTGTTGAGCGTACAATGACAGCACTGACACAGCATGCAAATGTATCACACTTCAAACCAATTGCAATTGAGGCGTCGTTTGGTCCTGGACAACATGAACAGCTACCACCATTAGAGATTGATTTGACTGGTGGTAAGAAAATGTTTATGCGTGGACGTATTGATAGAGTGGATAGTGCAACGATAGATGACCGCTCTTATTTGCGGATTGTCGACTATAAATCCTCAGCTCGTGACCTTGATTTAAATGAGGTTTATTACGGATTATCCTTACAGGTCCTAACGTATTTAGATGTGGCAATGGAAAATAGTTCATACTGGCTATCAGGTGAAGCAGAGCCAGCAGGGGTACTGTATGTCCATGTCCATAATCCGATGCTGAAGCTGGATAAAGATTTGACGGACAGTGAAATAGAAGAGGATCGTTTAAAGCAGTATAAAATGAAAGGTTTGCTATCTGAAAATGCTGAAGCGATTTTATCAATGGACGAGCAATTAGAAGAAAGTGGTGGACATTCAAAAATCATTCCTGTCTATATGAAAAAAGATGGAACACCGTCAGAATCACAATCGCGTATAGTTCCTGTCAATGATATGAAAAAGTTGCAGCATTTTGTTCGTCGTAAACATCAGGAGGCAGGGAATGGTATCTTATCTGGTGATACGGCCATTAGCCCCTATAAATTAAAAGCTAAAACGGCATGTGATTATTGTCAATTTGCTGCGGTTTGCCAATTTGATCCATCAGATGGTAAACAAAGCTATCGTCAATTAATGCAAGCAAAGCCGAATGATATTGTCGATAAAATTCGGAAGGAGATAGAATAGCATGGTACAAACAATTCCTGTTAAGCCAGTAGATGTCACATGGACAGACGATCAGTGGAAGGCCATTTATGCTAGCGGTCAAGATACGCTTGTTTCGGCTGCAGCAGGGTCTGGGAAAACGGCGGTTCTGATCAATCGTATGATTGAAAAAGTCATTGCTACTGAAAACCCGATCAATGTAGATGAACTATTGGTAGTGACCTTTACAAATGCCTCAGCCGCTGAAATGCGCCATCGTATGTCTGAGGCATTAGAAAAGGCGATAGCAGAAAATCCAACATCTAATCATTTAAGACGGCAGCTAAGTCTTGTGAATAAAGCACAAATTTCTACGCTACATTCATTCTGTTTAGCAATTGTGAAGCAATATGCGTACTTACTTGATATAGACCCAGGCTTCCGTATTGCCAATGAAGCAGAAATAGCATTATTGCGAGATGATGTTTTAGCAGAAGTTTTAGAAGATGCCTACGATGCGGAGGATGAGGCTCACGTACAAGCCATCTATCGTCTTGTCGATAGCTTTACCTCAGATCGTGATGATCAAGCCATCGAAACGCTGATTAGTAAACTTTATGATACCTCTCGTGTCCATGCTGAGCCTCAAAAATGGCTTTGGAGCCTGCCGAAAGCTTATGAATTAGCTGAGGAAGTGACAATCGATGATTTAGAGCTATCTCAATACGTCAAATTAACCGTACGTCATAGCCTGGAAGAGGCGTTTATGTTAATTTCTGAAATGCGCACAATTACATTACAGCCAGATGGACCTGCACCCTATGCAGAAACGGCAGAGGTAGATTTTGCTATGATTCAGGAAGGGATACGCATTAGTCAAAGTGGGACATGGCAGGAGCTATTTGATTATTTTGCAACGGTTAAATGGTCTACCTTAAAGCGGGTATCGAAGGATGCACTAGTTAATGTAGAGCTACAGGAGCTCGCGAAGAAAAAACGAGAAGCAGCCAAAAAAATGATGAATAAAATCAAGGAGACATATTTTGTTCGTACGCCTGCACGGCTACTTGAGGAAATAAGGTTAATGGCACCGACCATTACTACGCTAGTTGAATTGACCACTACATTTAGTGAACAATTTCGACTAGCCAAGTTAGAACGGGGAATCATTGACTTTTCAGATTTAGAGCATTATGCACTTCAAATTTTAACGGTAGAGATAGATGGTGCACTTCATCCATCACCGGTTGCACTAGATATGAAAAAGCGATTTAAAGAAGTACTTGTGGATGAATATCAGGATACCAATATGCTACAGGAAACCATCTTACAGCTTGTCAAAACGGGTGAAGAACAAGACGGCAACCTTTTTATGGTTGGGGATGTTAAACAAAGTATATACCGTTTCCGATTAGCTGAGCCAAAGCTTTTTATGAAAAAATATAGTGAATATTTGGAGTCACCTGATGTAACGGGGATGCGAATTGATTTAAACGCTAACTTCCGAAGTCGAAAAGAAGTATTAAATGCTACAAACTATGTTTTTGCACAAATTATGAGTGAGCGTGTCGGTGAGATTTCGTATGATGACAATGCGTCACTAAAGCCTGCTGCGCCCTATGATGATAAAGAAATACCTGTTGAGCTGGTCGTATTGCATCCACCACAGGAAGAGGAAACACCAGAAGAACTGGAAGAACTAAGCAATGAGGCAACGGAGCTAGAGGAATTAAAAAAATCACAATACGAGGCACGATTTATTATCGATCGTATACGTCAAATGATGGAAGATGGAACAACCGTATACGATACGAAAACAAAAACAAAGCGACCATTAAAGTATAGTGATATTGTGATTTTAATGCGCTCGATGACATGGTCAACAGACTTAGTAGAGGAATTTAAGCTGGCAGGGATTCCACTCTATGCAGAATCATCTAAAGGCTATTTTGACGCACTCGAAGTAATGATTATGTTAAATGTCCTGAAGGTAGTCGATAATCCCTATCAGGATATCCCCTTAGCCTCTGTACTGCGCGCACCGTTTGTTGGTTTAACGGAAAATGAACTGGCGAAAATTCGTTTAGCCGATCAAAAGGTACCTTTTTATGATGCTTTACGACAATTTATTCGTAGTGAAGGACATGGTGTGCAAACCACTACATTTGAGAAGTTGCAACGCTTTATGCTAGCCTTTGAAAATTGGCGTGATTTAGCACGTCGTGGATCATTATCAGATTTAATTTGGAAAATTTATTTAGATACACATTATTATGAAATGGTTGGGGCAATGCCGAATGGCAAACAGCGTCAAGCAAATCTACGCGTATTACATGATCGTGCATTAATGTATGAAAAAACAGCATTTCGTGGGCTATTCCGTTTTTTACGCTTTATTGATCGTATGCGTACGCGTGGCGATGATTTAGGTACGGCCAAATCAATTGGCGAAAAGGATGATGTAGTACGTCTGGTGACAATACACTCTTCCAAGGGGTTAGAATATCCAGTCGTCTTTGTTGCAGGAATGGGACGTCCGTTTAATAAAATGGATTTTCATCAACCCTATTTGTTTGATCAAGATTTTGGACTAGCTGTTAAGGCCATTGATCCCGAAAATCGTATCACCTATACATCGTTACCGTTTTTAGCATTGAAGGAGAAAAAAGAACTGGAGATGCGTGCAGAAGAAATGCGTGTCTTATATGTTGCGATGACTCGTGCGAAGGAGCGTTTGATTTTAGTAGGCTCAGTGAAGAACTGGGAGAAAACACGCGACAACTGGCAGGACGCACAAAGTTTACCAATGGATGCACCGCTTCATGAATATTTACGTGCAAGAGCTAACAGCTATTTGGACTGGGTTGGCCCAGCAGTAGCAAGACATGCAGATTTTGCAGTAGTAGCAAGCACATCTTATAAAGAAGTGGAGGATCAATCACATTGGTGGGTTCAAGCCATCGATACAAAGCATTATTCATATGAGATAGAGGCGATGGGCGATGAAGTACAGCAAGTGCTTGCGATGCAAGAGGATGAGGACTTGCTGGCTGAAATCACTACCCGCTTTCAAGCGCAGTATGTCTATCAAAAATCTACAAGAAAGCGCTCCAAAACATCTGTTAGTGAAATAAAGCGATTAGAAAATTTACAGCGCCAGGAGGAACCTGAATTTTATTTTGCCTCTCCTATCACGCAAAAGGCTTCGTCCATTGCACCTCGACCCGCTTTTTTACAGGAGCAACAGCTAACTGGTGCTGAAATTGGTACAGCTGTGCACACAGTGATGCAGCATGTTCCTCAATATGGCTTTAGTCATATCGATGCTGTAAGGGACTTTGTGGAGGATTTAGTGGCAAGACAGCTTTTAACAGAGGCGGAGGGCAAAGTAGTTCCGCAAGCGAAAATTTATCGTTTTTTTGAGACAGAAATAGGGCAACGCTTTCAACGCGCAAGGCAGATACGTAGAGAAATGCCGTTTACAATTAGTAGAATCGATGAAGATGGTGATGCTCAAATTGTGCAAGGGATCATTGACTGCCTATTTGAGGATGAATACGGTAATTGGGTCTTGTTGGATTATAAAACGGATCGTATACAATCTCATTTTGCGCAGGAGCCAGCCTTGTCAAAGGAAATACTAGGTCGTTATGCCGTACAGCTTCGTGTTTATAGCGAAGCCATTGAATCCATCTTACACATCAAGGTGAACGATAAAGTATTATTTTTATTCGATAATGAACAGACCATACACGCATAAAGAACTTGTTACGGGCAAAGTGGGGCAAAGTTTTTTCTTGCCCTGCTTTCACCATAGCTGCTAGTAAAGAGGAGGCTATTTTGTGGAGTTAAAACCAACAATGTTGCAGGAACGAATAGCAACATTAGATATTTTACGAGGTATTAGTTTAGTAGGTATCTTACTTGTAAATATGTATACCTTTTATTTGCCAATGCCGCATATTGATTTGGCATCATGGTTTACAACCCCATCAGATATTGTTTGGCAGAAAAATATAGATATTTATGTGCAAGGCAGCTTTTACCCGCTTTTTGCCATGCTATTTGGTTATGGGCTAGCCATGCAGTGGCAAAAGGCTCAAAGTCGTCAACAAAACTTTTATACGCTGGGGCTTCGTAGACTGTCCATTCTGTTTGCTTTTGGTTTTATCCATGCTGTGCTAATTTGGTGGGGCGACATATTAATGATGTATGCATTTTGTGGCGTTTTCTTAGTGCTTTTACTACGATTGAGTCCCATCTGGCTATTAGCGAGTGCTTTGATTATTAATGGCTTGATGCAAGCTTTTATGCTTTTTGTAGTAGGGATTGTAAATTTTAATACAAAAGTAGATGATTACTTAGATATCGTTTCAGTAGAGAAGGCCATCACGGCTTATGGGACAGGAAACTGGGTAGATGCCTTTTTGCAACGCTTAACAGATTTATCAACGCAGGCAGGCATCGAGATGTGGTTTGTCGCACTGTTCACGATTTTACCGTATATGTTAATAGGGGCCGCTGCCTCTAAATGGCATTTAGTAGAACGGGCTAAAGAATTGAAGTGGCTCTGGCTGACGTTTGCAATTGCTGGATTGGTCATCGGTATTGGTATAAAAAGCTTATCTATTATGTTTACAAGAACATATTTACTAGATTATTTAAAGGTATACATAGGGGGCCCAGTTCTATCGGTGGGCTATATTGGGGTCATTGTGTTACTTTGCTTAGTGCCAATAATGCCAAAACTACTTAGTCCTTTT
This sequence comes from Lysinibacillus sp. YS11, assembly GCF_002896375.1. NCBI lineage: Bacteria > Bacillati > Bacillota > Bacilli > Caryophanales > Bacillaceae > Lysinibacillus > Lysinibacillus sp. YS11. The sequence continues at coordinate 756,732 of NZ_CP026007.1, forward strand.
GCTAAAATCGGACGCATGTCATTAACGATGTATATTCTTCAATCTATTATAGGTACTTGTTTATTCTACCAATTTGGCTTTGGCTGGTATGGTAAAGTAAGTGTAGAAACAGGGGTATTAATTGCTGTCGGCATTATTGTTGTGCAAATGATCATAGCAGAAATCTGGTTATCTAAGTGGAAACAAGGACCGTTAGAAACAATATGGCGTAAATTAACATATAAGCAAAAAGTAGAAGTGCGTTAATATATTCCTCTTCACATGCATATTTTATGAAGATATAACAACTTATAAAAATGTTGTCGCAAAAATGAGGTAATTTCTATCATATTGTTGTATTATGTAGAAAAAAGAAGGAGCTCTTTCAATCATGAAAATTTTATCATTCAAATTAGGTGGACATGTAAGCTTTGGACCAAAAGTAAAAAAAGAAGAAGCGGTATGGGATGTACTCGCTATTCAAAGTGAACTTCAAGTTCTCCCTTCTTTTTCAAGTTCAATCGTGGATGGCATTGCTTTAGGCTTTGATTTTGTGGAACAGATTCGTAAATTAGTAGAAGCAGCAGAAAAATCAGATAATGCTAATAGTTTTAAACGTGAATTTACAGAGATCGAATGGCTTTCACCAATTCCACGTACACCTAAAAATATTATGTGTATTGGTAAAAACTATGATGAACATGCAAAGGAAATGGGTGCAGAGGCAGCACCAACGGATTTAATGGTATTCACAAAATCACCAACTGCAATTGCTGCAGATGGACAAACAATTTCCATACATGCAGATCTTTCTTCAAAAATGGATTATGAAGGTGAGCTAGCTATCGTTATTGGTAAACGAGGCAAAAACATTCCTAAAAACTTAGCGTTTGATTATGTATTTGGTTATACTATTGCCAATGATGTAACAGCTCGTGATTTACAAGAGAAACATAAACAATTCTTCTTGGGTAAAAGCTTGGACGGTACTTGCCCTCTTGGACCATACCTTGTGACAAAGGATGAGATCCCAAATCCACAAGACTTAACAGTAGTGACAAAGGTCAATGATGAAGTACGTCAAAATGGCTCTACGAAAGATATGATGTTCTCTGTTGAAACGTTAGTATCCATCCTATCTCAGCATGTAACATTAGAGCCAGGAGATGTGATTTTAACAGGTACGCCAGCTGGTGTTGGCAAAGGGATGAACCCGCCACAATTCTTAAAAGCTGGAGATACAGTAAAAGTGTCTATTCAAGGAATTGGTACTTTAGTCAACCATTTTGAATAATGATGATATCAATCCGCGTGAGTCTATACTCCGCGGATTTTTTACTGCTTTAAGGCATAGTAACAGATGTAAAAACTATGACATGCAAGGATTCCAAGTTTTAAATGATGTAAATTATGTGAACACTATTGTAATATTTGAAACCCTTTCCATCGCATGGTAGGATAGAGTTTGATAGAAAAAGAATGAGGGGGACAAACATGAGTTTTTTAACTAGCCAAACGCATTTGCATATTACTACGTGGGTAGTAGGTATTGTCATCTTTTTAATTGCGGCACTAATGGGCAAGCAATCAAAAGGCTTACATATGACATTACGTCTGTTTTATGTACTAATAATCATCACAGGTGGGGCATTATTTATCGAGGCAATGGACTATGGTAAAGGTATGCTTTACGGATTTAAGTTCTTAGGTGGCATACTTGTAATTGGCATGATGGAAATGGTATTAGTACGTCAAAAGAAAAATAAACCAACAGCTATGTTTTGGATTTTATTTGCAGTATTCCTATTAATCACTTTGTTCCTAGGATTTAAACTGCCAATGGGTCAAGATTTCTTAGCATAATGATTTAAAAGTCGTGAAGTAGTTGCTTCACGGCTTTTATTTTGTAAACGAAAACGGAAGACGGAATTGACACCTTTTTGTCGTAATTCATTTCGCTTTTACGCAAAATCTTTGGAAAAGATAGCGACGTGACAGAGTTATTTGGTAAAATGACGTTGATTGGTTTGAAAGAGAGGGAATAACAGTGAAATTTAAGAAGTGGATAAGTGCGACGGCTGCATCACTTTTATTAGCAACTTCATTAGTAAGTACTATACCAGTAGCACATGCGGATGAATCAGCGACTAGAACAATAGCAGAAGAAAGCATCTATGATTTACTCGTTGACCGTTTCTTTAATGGCTCGGGCACAAACGATTTTGATACAAATACGCAGGACCCTTCGAAATTTGCGGGGGGCGATTTTACAGGTTTACAGGATAAACTGAAATTTATCGGTGAGATGGGCTATACAATTGTTTCCATTGGGCCTATTTTTTCTACAGAGAAGTATGATGGATCAATGCCCACAAGCTATACTACAATAGAACGTCATTTTGGAACAACGGAAGAATTCCAAAGTACTGTAGAGGCCTACAAAGCTAAAAATATGTCCATTATGGTGGATTTTCCACTTACAAATGTGAGTCCAAATCATGAGTGGGCAAAGGATGCATCGAAAGCGGATTGGATTGCATCTACCAATAATGGACAAGTACAGTGGGATTTATCGAATAAGGATGTGCAAGAAGCACTTATTCAAGCAGTAACTGAATTTGTTTCTACATATGACATCGGTGGTATTCGTTTAACAAATATCGCAGGGGCTGATACAGCGTTTATCAATGCAGTAATAGCTGCATTAAAAGAGACAAAAACATCACTTTATGTGATAGCAAATGAAGAAAGCGATGCTGACTTTGATGCAACTTTCTCACCTGTAACGGCAGATATCTATCGTAATATATTTAAAAACGTGGATATGGATTCTTCTAAATTAATGGAACCCTTCGCAGGAGAAAAACCGACACAAATTATGGTGGATTCACTTGAAACTCATCGTTTTACATTTGACTCTGCTAATGAAAATATGTTCCCACCTACCCGCTTAAAAATGGCGATGGGTGCTTTATTTATGCTACCAGGAATTCCTGTCGTACAATACGGGACAGAAATTGCTATGAATGGGGAAGCAAAACCAGATACACACCAGCTTTATAACTTTAAAACAGACGAGGAACTGATAGATTATATTAAAAATGTTCAATCTTTACGTAATCAATCAGCTACTTTACGTAATGGTGATTTTGAAGTCATTACAAATGAAAATGGCCTTCTTGTCTTTACACGTTCTTCTGACGAAGAAAAGTGGGTAATCATGGTTAATAATACTGGTAAAACACAACGCGTCGACTTAACACCTGAACAACTTGGTGAAGGGAAAATGCTGAACGGTATTTTACATGAGGAAAAAGTTCGCATAAATGAAAAAGAAGTCTATCCTGTTATTTTAGACCGAGAAATGGTTGAAATTTATCAAGTTCGCAATGATGAAGGCTTAAACACTCCTTATATGGTGGCTCTTGGCTTAGTATGGGTGATCTTTATTGGCTTTGTTGTCATCATCATTAAACGAGGGAAAGTTCGTCGTCAGGAGCAAGACGTCCAATAATAATAACACGACAAAAAAGCATGCCAGGAGCCATCCTAGCATGCTTTTTATTAGCCTTCAAAGTTTTTATTTGTGAAGAAAATTGCAATAGTCCCAGGTCCGACATGTGAGCCGATCGCGGAACCTATCATGGTAATTTGCACAGCTTGAGGTGAAAAACGCTCCTGGATAGAGGCTTTTGCTTCATTCGCAAAGGCAGCGTCGTCACTATGGCTAATACCTACGATTTTATTTGTAAAGCTGCCACCACGCTCCTGCATTAAATCTAACATACGATTAAGTGCTTTTTTTCGACCGCGTGACTTTTCAATCGGTACAAGTTTGCCATCTTCTACATTTAAAATAGGCTTAATACTAAGAAGGCCACCTAAAAATGCACTAGCTTTTGATACACGACCACCTTTTGCAAGGTAATCTAAGTCTTCTACAGTAAATAAATGCTCGACCTGAGGTGCAAGGGTGTTTATTTTAGAGGCCATGTCTTCTAAGGATACTCCTATATTTCGCAGTCGTACAGCTTCTTCCACGACAAGGCCATGGCCTAGTGATGCGCATTTAGAGTCGATAATGACTAGTTTTAAGGAAGGATACTGCTCAAGTACCTGATTGCGAATCATTTGAGCAGTACTATATGTGCCTGATAATTCTGATGAAAAAGCGATATAAATACCTTCTTCATCATTTTTGGCTAGCTCCTCAAAATGCTTCAAAAAGAGCTCAGGTGACACTTGTGATGTTTTTGGCTGAGCACCTTGGCGTATTGCATCATAGATCTCTTTGGAATCAATTGAAATCACATCTTCATATTCTTTGTTGTTCAATTGCACTCGTAAAGGGAGTAGCACGACATCATTTTCTTCATAGTAAGATTTTGGTAGATCACATCCACTATCCGTAAAAATCTTCATTCTCTTGTCCCCCTAATTTCAACTTACTTTTAAAGCTTTTTAACTTTATTCAGTAGATACTCACTTTAGATAAATGGAAGGGGTACCACTGAATAAAGTTAAACTGGTAAAAATGGAATGTTAACTTGAACTTACTACTTAACTATGATAATTTCAAGCGTTCAATGAGTATTTTTGCAATTCCATCATCATTATTCGTTGTCGTAATTTCATTGGCAATGTTTTTAAGACTTGAAATACCGTTCCCCATCGCTACACCAAGTCCAGCATATTCGATCATTTCTAAATCATTGTCTTCATCACCAAATGCGATGATGCGCTCACGAGGAATACCTAAATCTTTTGCCACATGTGCAATACCCACAGCTTTATTTAAGCCGCGACGCACAATTTCAATAATATGAAGTGGCGCGCCCCATCGACGATGTTCAATGACTTCAGCATGCACTGCCTGTAAATGATCACGTATAATAACCGAATTGGCTTCATTTGCCTGAATCAGCAAACTTGTAGGATTTTCCAAGAGGTGTGTGTATAAATCGCCAAGTGTAATTTTTGGGTTACCCATATTAAAGATATTTAAGATACGATCGTCCTCTGTGTGAACATAAACTTCATCTTTTACCTCAGCGATAATATTTTCGTATTCATAACTGTTAATAGAATCAACGACATCATGTACGACACTTAAATCAATTGGTGTGTGCATATGTTGCCAAGAGACATTTTTAGGATGATGCACATATGCGCCATTAAAATTAACAATGGGTGTAGTGAGCCCAAGTTCTTGATAATAAATAGTACTTGCTCGGTAAGGACGTCCTGTCGCAATCATCACTTGATGCCCTTGTTCCTTAGCCTGCAATAATGTTTTTTTCGTTTTTGCAGAAATTTGCTGTTGATCTGTTAATAAAGTTCCATCTAAGTCTAATACGATTAAATGCGGTTTCATAGCTCGTTGCCCCTTTCCTATAGTTTGAATAGTATCTCTTTGTCTTACATTCGTCAAAATTTTGTCACAGTGAAAAAAGTTTGCTAACATAAAGATGAGAGAATAGTTGGGAGTGACAATAATGTTTGTAGAAAAAGAAGTGTGGGGAAATATTCCTTTATTACATATACATACAGACAATATGAATGAAGAAACCCCGGTAGTCATTTTTTTGCATGGCTTTATGAGTGCAAAAGAACATAACTTACACTATGCATACCAATTGGTGCATAAAGGGGTGCGTGTCCTATTGCCAGATGCAAAATTTCATGGTGAGCGTAGCGAAGGCCTAACGGAAATGCAAATGAATTTAAATTTTTGGGACATTGTTTTAAATTCTATTCATGAAGTACAACAATTATATGATGAATTAAAGAATAAAAATTTATTAGCTAGTCATAAAATTGGCATAGGAGGCACTTCAATGGGTGGCATCGTGACATCAGGCTGTCTGAAACTTTATGATTGGATACAAACAGCTGCAATATGCATGGGTGCACCTGGTTTTATAAAATTGGGTGAATACCAATTGCAACAATTTGCTAAAAGCGGAGTTAACTGGCCGATGTCAGAGGAAGACGTTGAAAAAATTAATGAAGCCCTTGCTAAATATGATGTCAGTTTAACACCAGAAAAATTCGCGGGCCGCCCTGTATTCTTTTGGCATGGAGAATTAGATAAAACAGTTCCTTTTCATGAAACGTATAAATTTTATGAAACATTACGGGAATACTATGAAGCAAACCCTGAATATTTAAAGTTCATGGTTAACAAACGGGCTGGACATGCTGTACCACGTGACGGTATGCTAGCAGCTACAGCATGGCTTGCACAGCATTTGGCATAATAGGGTGCATCTGCTATGATAAGGTTAACACTATGATGGAAGGAGAAATACGAATGGATCAGGATATGAAAGATAGCATGTTAGGTGCTTTAGAAAACGTAATTGATCCTGAGCTTGGCATTGATATTGTCAACTTAGGTTTAGTATATGATGTGGATTTAGATGATGAAGGTGTTGCAACTGTTACGATGACACTAACATCTATGGGCTGCCCACTTGGTCCAGTCATTGTGGATCAAGTGAATACGGCGTTAGGTGAACTTCCAGAAGTGAAAAGTACAAATGTTAATATTGTATGGAATCCACCTTGGTCGAAAGATAAAATGTCACGCTATGCCAAAATGGCATTGGGCGTACGTTAAAATGGCTTATTTAAAACCCTGCTTATTGAAAAATAAGCAGGGTTTTTGCTTGTAACGAAACTAATCGATACGGCATATTTGTAATGGACAATTTTCACAGGCAATTTCATTTTTTAAAAATTGTAAATCATGAATGGTAATAAATCCTTTATCAAAAGTGATAATCTCATGTTTTTTTAAATCATTCAGCATACGATTAATCATTTCCCGACTTGTCGCACACAGATTTGCAATTTCTGTATTTGTTAGCTGAAAATCAATAAAAATCGAGTCATTTTCTACAGGTTTACCATACGTATTGGACAGCCGAATGAGCGTTGAAAATAGAGCACCTTTTTTTCCGTTTAACACTAAATCGCGCAAACGACTCTGATGCTTTAAGTTTTCTGTTTGTAGCCACTTCATGTATTCCACCATAACTGTCGGCTGCTCTTCTAGTAAATGCTCCAAAGATTTACGACTCAAAACATACAACGTAGAGGGTTCTAAAACTTTGGCAGTCATCGAATTATAGACGAGATTACAAAATAACGAACCTTCTCCTATTATGCTGTCAGGGCCACAAATACGAATGGTTAATTCCTTACCCGTCTCGGATTCTTGGCTAATCGAAATAACACCTGATTGGATGTAATAAATTTCTTTTGCCCGTTCACCCTCTAGAAAAATTTTATTTCCTTTATTCACTTTGATAAAAACACCGTGGTTTTGAAAAAGATCTTTAATTTTTTCAAACATATTATCCATTAAAACCATATCTCCAACACATCGCTTTCTTTTTGTAATAAATGGCGATTATTACAAAAGGATAGTGGATTTCGATACTAAAACATAGAAACATACCATTATTATAACGTAAACTTCCATAATTAGTGAAAAAATTTTAGGGCGATTTCTTTGCTAAGCATTGTCGAGTGATGTAAAATAAAGTTAGTCAAAAAAGGTCAAACTTTTTTCTAGTGAATAAGAATGGGTATATAAATAATGAGAAATATGAATAAAAGGAGTGCTAGCTATGCAATTTCAACAAACAGACAATAAAAAACCATTAGAACAATTTGGACGCAATTTAATTGAAGAAGTAAAAAATGGCAAGATGGATCCTGTTATCGGGCGTGATGAAGAAATTCGAAATGTAATTCGTATTCTAACACGTAAAACAAAAAATAATCCTGTATTAATCGGTGAACCGGGAGTTGGTAAAACCGCAATTGTGGAAGGTTTAGCACAGCGTATTGTTAAAGGTGATGTACCAGAAGGCTTGAAAGAATGTGTATTATATGAATTAGATATGAGTGCGTTAATCGCTGGTGCAAGTTATCGTGGACAATTTGAAGAACGCTTAAAAGGTGTGCTAAAAGAAGTAAAAGAATCAGAAGGACAAATCATTCTATTTATTGATGAAATTCATACGATCGTAGGTGCAGGAAAAACAGATGGCGCTATGGATGCAGGAAATATGCTAAAACCTATGCTAGCACGTGGTGAATTACACTGTATTGGTGCTACTACCTTAGACGAATATCGTATGTACATTGAAAAGGATCCTGCCTTAGAACGTCGATTCCAGCAAGTACTAGTACGTGAGCCATCTATAGAGGATACGGTATCCATTTTACGTGGTTTAAAGGAACGCTTTGAATTACATCACGCAGTACGTATTCATGACAGAGCAATTGTTGCGGCAGCAGAACTATCCAATCGCTATATTACAGAACGATTTTTACCTGATAAGGCCATTGATTTAATTGATGAGGCTTGTGCAATGATTCGTACAGAAATTGATTCAATGCCACAGGAATTAGACGCAGTCACACGTCGTATTATGCAGCTTGAAATTGAGGAACAGGCATTGCGTAAGGAAAAGGACGAGGCAAGTAAAAAACGTCTGGAGCAATTACGCGAAGAATTAACTAAGTTAAAAGAATCATCTAAGGGCATGCGACAACAATGGGAAGCAGAAAAAGAAAAACTACACGATATTCAGAAAAAACGTGAAACATTGGATAAATATCGTCGTGATCTAGATGAGGCAGAAAGTAAATATGATCTAAATAAAGCTGCTGAATTACGTCATGGTAAAATTCCAACACTTGAAAAAGACATTCAGGTACTTGAAAAGGAATTAGAGAACGGTGCAGAATCTCGTATTTTACGTGAAGAGGTAACAGCAGATGAAATCGCTGCAATTGTTTCACGTTGGACAGGAATCCCTGTAACAAAATTAGTAGAGGGTGAGCGTGAAAAACTATTACGTTTAAAGGATACATTACATGAACGTGTGGTTGGACAAGATACAGCAGTTCAATTAGTGACAGAAGCGGTATGGCGTGCACGTGCAGGTATCAAAGATCCACACCGACCTATTGGTAGCTTTTTATTTTTAGGTCCAACTGGTGTAGGTAAAACAGAACTTGCCAAGGCACTTGCTGCACAGTTATTTGATTCAGAAGATCACTTTATTCGGATTGATATGAGTGAATACATGGAGAAACATAGTGTGTCTCGACTTGTTGGGGCTCCTCCAGGCTATGTGGGCTATGAGGAAGGTGGACAACTAACGGAAGCAGTTCGCCGAAATCCTTATTCTGTGGTGCTACTAGACGAGATTGAAAAAGCTCATCCTGATGTGGCGAACATTTTATTGCAAATTTTAGATGATGGGCGCATTACAGATAGTCAGGGACGAATGGTGAATTTTACAAATACAGTAGTCATTTTAACTTCGAATATCGGATCAAGTTATTTAATGGAGGCAAAGGAAAATGATGCGGCTGTGGAGGACTTAGTCATGTCAGCCCTACGACAACATTTTAAACCTGAGCTATTAAACAGAATGGATGATATCATCTTCTTCCATGCATTATCTACTAAACATTTTACTGCGATTGCCTGGAAGTATGTGGAGCAATTGATTAAACGTGTCGCAGAGCAAGAAATTACTTTATCTGTCGAGCAAGAAGTCATTGATTGGGTAGTAGAGCAAGGTGCAGATGCCCAATTTGGAGCAAGACCACTAAAACGCTTTGTACAGCGACATATCGAAACAGCCGTTGCTAAAGAACTATTACGCGGAGAAGTTTTACCAGGGGAGACGTTGCATGTGAAAATGCATGAGGGTCAATGTGTTGTGGAAAAATAACAGAAAAAACCTGTTCGGCATGAAGCTGAACAGGTTTTTTCTAGCTGAATTAATGATGGTCTGCAGCTTCTGGTGTAGGGTCGTTTGGAATGATTGCTCCAATAATAAAGATAAGGATGGAGAATACAACAGAAACGATTGCCCCAGTTTTGAAATCAAATGGTACACCAAGTACAGAGCTGACTACGTAGTTTAACATAGAAACTAGTAGGAATGACCATATGAACGTTACGATATATTGCATTAATTTCACCTCAACCGAACTTTTTTCATCATAAGGTTTTACTCATATTCATTATCATATCATAACATAAATCAAAAAAAAATGAACCATTTATGTGAAACATGGCGATTTTGTCACAACAAATATGAGATTTAGTATTTTATGTTTAGTAATGTAAAGTATTTAGGAACAGCTCTGAAATAGGGGAATGCGCTCCTAAGCGGGTGAAAAGTGCTCCAAAAGGGAAGAACACCGCTCATACATGATGCAAGGTGCTTTGAAAAATAATGAACAAGCTCAACAAAGTACGATAGATAAAACTCTAAACAGAATAACCTCATTCCATAAAATTCTTCACTTCTATATTCAAAGAACACTACCCTTAGCCGCATAAATTTTAAATCATCTTGCGTCATTCCTTTTATATGCGTTATAATTATGACCAGTTACTAATAATTGATAGTAAGAAAGCTGAGGGGTTGCTATATGAACGCTGGTATTATAGGAATAGGCAAATATGTTCCTGAGAAGGTCGTTACAAATTTTGATTTGGAAAAAATCATGGATACTTCTGATGAATGGATTCGTACTCGAACAGGCATTGAAGAACGTCATTTTGCGGCAGATGATCAGGAAACTTCAGATTTGGCAGTAGCTGCTGCAAAAGAAGCTATTGCAAATGCGGGTATTACGCCTGAGGAAATTGGTTTAATTCTTGTAGCAACTGTCACACAGGATCAAACTTTTCCAAGTGTAGCTTGTATGATTCAGGAACAAATCGGAGCAGTAAATGCTGCAGCAATGGATCAAGCAGCAGCATGTGCAGGATTTATATATAGTTTAGTGACAGCAAAGCACTTTGTTGAAGCAAATGCTTATAAATATGTCTTAGTAGTAGGTGTTGAAAAGCTGTCTAAAGTCGTTGATTGGGAAGATCGCAATACAGCTGTATTATTTGGCGATGGTGCCAGTGCAGCTATCATTGGGCAAGTCTCTGAAGGTAGAGGTATTCTATCCTTTGAACTTGGTGCAGATGGTACAGGCGGAAAGAATCTTTATTTAACGAAGCAAGATACAATTGCGATGAATGGTCGTGAAGTGTTTAAATTTGCTGTTCGACAAATGGGTGAATCGGCTGTTAATGTATTAGAGAAAGCGGGATTAACAAAAGAAGACGTTGATTTCCTAGTGCCACATCAGGCAAATATACGTATTATGGAATCTGCACGTGAGCGTTTAGAGCTACCACCAGAAAAAATGTCAAAAACGATTCATAAATACGGAAATACTTCAGCAGCATCTATTGGTATTTCCTTGGTAGATGAGCTCGAAGCAGGTAAGATTAAAGAGGATGATTTATTAGTCCTTGTAGGTTTTGGTGGCGGCTTAACATGGGGTGCCGTAGCCATGAGATGGGGAAAATAAGTAGGAAAAATGCTTGAGGGGAGTAAGACAATGAGTAAAAGACGAGTAGTAATTACAGGAATTGGCGCAGTTACACCACTAGGAAATAGCATCGAAGAAACATGGGCAAACATTAAAGCTGGTAAATCTGGCATTGGTGAGCTGACACGTTTAAATAAAGATCTTTTTGCCGCAAAAATCGCCGCAGAAGTAAAGGACTTTGATATTGAAAAATACATTGATCGTAAAGAAGCACGTAAAATGGATCGCTTCACACAATACGCATTAGCGGCTTCTATTATGGCAATGGAAGATGCACAGCTAACAATTGATGAAGAGCTAGCTCCACGTGCAGGTGTATGGATTGGTTCTGGTATCGGTGGGATGGAAACATATGAACAACAATTTTTAACATTCCAAGAGCGTGGCGCAAGACGTGTTAGTCCTTTCTTTATCCCAATGATGATTCCTGATATGGCATCGGGCCAAGTCTCTATTCACTTTGGTGCAAAGGGGATAAATTCTTGTTCTGTAACGGCATGTGCTTCAGGCACAAACTCTATTGGTGATGCCTTTAAAGTAATTGAGCGTGGAGATGCTGATGTTATGATTTCTGGTGGTGCTGAATCACCAATCGTAACAATGGCGGTTGCAGGTTTTTGTGCCAATACAGCACTATCATTAAATCAAGATCCACAAGCAGCATGTCGCCCATTCGATAAAAACCGAGATGGCTTTATTATCGGAGAAGGAGCGGGTATTGTCATTTTAGAAGAATATGAACATGCAAAAGCTCGTGGTGCCAAAATCTATGCTGAAGTTTTAGGTTATGGTGCAACTGGGGATGCGCATCACATTACGGCTCCAGCTCCAGAGGGTGAAGGTGCAGCACGTGCGATGACGCAAGCATTAACAGATGGTGGCGTAGAGCCATCACAAGTTGATTATATTAATGCCCATGGTACAAGTACGCCATATAACGATTTATTCGAAACACAAGCTGTGAAAACTGCTTTTGGTGATCATGCGTATAACCTTGCAATGAGCTCAACAAAATCTATGACGGGTCACTTATTAGGAGCAGCAGGTGGTGTGGAAGCTATTTTCACAGCATTAGCCCTTAAAGAAGGGATTTTACCACCTACAATCAATTTAAAAGATCCTGATCCTGAATGTGATTTAGATTATGTTCCAAACGAAGCAAGAGAAGCAAATATTCAATATGCAATGAGTAATTCTCTTGGTTTTGGTGGTCATAATGCAAGTCTCCTATTCAAAAAATATGAAGCATAATAGATAAACATAAAAAAACGTCAGCCAAATTTAAATGGCTGACGTCTTTTTTTATAGTTTTGTGAATAAATGATAAGTAAGAAGAAATAGAAAGGATGCCATTACTATGTTTCGTCTCTTTTTATTTTTAGTAAGTTATGGCTTAATGATCCTCTCTGTAGGGAATCTCATATTGTATTTAAATTACCGCACACTAGGTTATTCATGGAAGGTTGTTTTCAAATTTATTTTTCAAACAACAGAATTTTATATGGCGGTAGGAGCCTGTATCATCATCTGCGCAGTTGTGCTTGATTTGGGCTTTGATCGATCCTCAGACAAGCCGTAAGTTTAGCGACGTGCGCGACCAAGACCCATAGCATCTTCCATACGTTTTAATGTAGCACTAGCAATCGCATTCGCCTTTTCAGCACCTTCATCTAGAATGACATCTAATTCTGATGATTCTACTAGATGATAGAATTTCTCTTGAATAGGTGTTAGGTGTTCAATTACTGCTGTTGCTACACCCTGCTTGAATCCACCATAACCAATTCCCTCATATTTTTTGACTAAATCTTCAACGGCTACCCCTGAAATAGCTGATTCGATTGTCAATAAATTTGAAACACCTGGTTTATTTTCCACATCAAATGCAACGATGCCGTCAGAGTCAGTTACAGCTGATTTAATTTTTTTCTCAATGTCTTTCGCAGTATCTAATAAGCGAATTGTCGCTTTCGTATTTGGATCTGATTTACTCATTTTCTTTGTTGGCTCTTGTAAGGATTTAATGCGTGCGCCAGCTTTAGGTAATTGAATTTCTGGAATTGTTAAAACATCGCCAAAGCGTTTGTTAAAGCGTTCTGCAAGGTCACGAGTTAGCTCAATATGCTGCTTCTGATCATCGCCGACAGGGACAATATTTGTGTTATAAAGTAGAATGTCTGCAGCCATTAGCGGTGGATATGTTAAAAGAGCAGCAGATACGCTTTCCTTACCATGTGATTTATCTTTGAATTGTGTCATACGTTCTAGCTCACCGATAGACGCAACACATTGTAACATCCATCCTGCCTGAGCATGCGCTGGCACCTCTGATTGAATAAATAATGTCGATTTTTTAGGGTCAATGCCAGTAGCAATGTAGGTAGCAGCAAGCTTACGAATACTTTCTCGTAATTCTTTAGGATCTTGTGCAACAGTGATGGCATGTTGATCAACGATACAATAAATAGCGTTTCCTTCATCTTGTAGTGCCGGGAACTGCTTGAATGCTCCTAAATAGTTCCCTAATGTTACGATACCTGTAGGCTGTACGCCAGAAAAAATAGTTGTCATTAAAAAATTCCTCCTCGAATTCAATTGCTGTAACTTATGTCACAGTGTTGTCTTCACCTTTCAACTTGGTAATGAAGACAAAAAAACATCATGCGTCCTCATTAGATTTTTTCTAATGAAGGGACGAATGATGTTTGAATCCGCGGTACCACCCAGCTTGCCTAAAAAGGCCACTCAGCTTCGTAACGTGAAGGGACGAGCTTTGCTAATAGCTTCAAGTAGCGTTCACAAAGCTAACTCGGAAGTCCATTCCACATGCATCCACGATCTGTTTACAGCAACCACAGACTCTCTATACGTGAATTAGCATATGTACTACTCTTCGTCAGCGTTTTTCTCAATTTAAATTGTTCAAATTGATTTGATTGCAAAGAATTATATTATAAAGATTCCTTTGTGTAAAGTCAGACTTTTGACGGTGTTTTTTTTCTAGAAAAAATTATATGCTTTTTTTATTATGTAATTTTGTTATAAATTTATAATTTTTTATTAAAAAATTGTTTAGATGTACACGTGGGATTGACAATTTTCTCGATTATTTTTCTTAAATGAGAACAACTGAGATATCTGTTTAGATGTTTAAAATGCTTTAAAAATGGGAATGGTAGTAGTAGCACATAAGTTTGAAGAAAATACATCATATTTGAAAGCTGTATGAATAGACAGAATATTTATGGATAGGTTCAGATTTTTTTTATTGGAACTATATTCAAATACAGCTGAGTACTGTATAATGGTACTGTGTATTTTACATTACATTAATTCTAATTTAACACATTGGTTCTGGTTTATAGATAATGATTTTTAAATGAAAGGATGTGTCAGAATGATCGTAACCCTATTTACATCACCAAGTTGTACCTCTTGTCGTAAAGCAAAAGCTTGGTTAGAGGAGCACGAAATTCCATATACAGAACGTAATATATTTTCTGAACCGCTTAGCATAAGTGAAATAAAAAAAATTTTACGAATGACAGAAGATGGAACTGATGAAATCATTTCCACTCGTTCTAAAATATTCCAAAAATTAAATGTGGATGTTGAAAGCTTACCATTACAACGTTTATATGAATTAATTCAGGAATATCCTGGCTTACTACGTAGACCAATCATTTTAGATGAAAAACGTCTGCAGGTTGGCTACAATGAAGATGAAATTCGTCGTTTCTTACCTCGAAAAGTTCGAGCATATCAATTACAAGAAGCGCAACGAATGGTGAATTAAACCTTTCTATTCTGAATAATATATGTAATAGATGTTACAGATGTGGAATACATGTTGTGACATCTTTTTTTATGTTTTACTTCTGTAAAACCTTCTATATGAAGTATAATAATTAATAGGGAAAAGTCATATATTTCCGTAAAAGTATGTTAAACTTGATTTAAGTTAAATAGTTTACTACAATTTCAATAATTCAAATATCTTCTGTGAAACGGTGTATATCCTTTTCATTTTATGACAGAACAGCATACAATAGAGTTAGAGACAACTGTGAACACAAAAATTCATGTTTACGGTTACTCGATGGTTTTACTGTAGTGTGGTCAAAGGTTGAAAAACAAATGCAGTATGAAGGTTAAAAACAAAGAATAAAAGCATACTAATGAAACAAACTGTTTTTCGACATATGACAGTGAAGGGAGATGAGGTCTAGTGGACATCGAACGTGTAAATGAAAATACACTCAAGCTCTTTATTACGTACAATGATATAGAGGATCGCGGCTATAGTCGTGAAGAAATTTGGTACAATCGAGCAAAGGGTGAACAACTTTTTTGGGATATGATTGATGAAGTAAACACGGAGGATTATTTTGATGTAGAGGGTCCGATTTGGATTCATATCAATGCATCTGAAGTAGGCTTAGAAATCATTGTCACACGTGCACATATTTTAAAAGACGGTGAAACATTAGATGGTCATTCGAATTTTGATGAACACAAAGATATGTTTGCACCATTCGATGAAGTTGGAGAGGATCTTCTTAGCCAACTAACTCAATTTGGTGACATGGATGAGTCAGAATTATTTATGGATACAGACATTTATGTTTATAAATTTAAAGATATTGATGAGTTAATCCCTGTCGCAAAACGAATGACAGACGAATTAGTGGATTCCTCATTATTCAAATATGAAAATTGGTACTATCTAGTTGTTGATTTCGGAAACGCAGATGAGGATTTAAATCGTCATGATAGAAATGCAGTTATCAAGGAATTTTTAACACCATCCAATTTTACAATTCATCGTCTAGAGGAGTACGGTGAAAAGATTATGGAATTCAATTGCTTTGAAACAGTTCGAAAATACTTTGCATAGGCAATGAAATACTAATTATTTTAGACTGTAGTGAAACTCGTAAATGAATCGAGTTTCGCTACAGTCCTTTTTTATGTTTTCAGCATCAAAGAGCTTGAATAAGAGCGCATTTTTAAAATTTCAAGAAAAAGGTGCTTTATTTTTGTTAGTGAAAATCCATTCTATTATAGTTGGCTAAAAAGGAGCTGATACTATGCTGATTGCCTATAACAATCAACAGCAACTATTTCTCCCATATCAATATACGAGGAAAGCTTTACAGCGATATAGGCGGCAAATGAAATTTTATTGCCCTCAATGTTTAGAACAAGTTCAATTGAAAATAGGTAACTATAATATTCCACACTTTGCTCACTTCACAAAAAATCAATGTTCACAGCTGTTCGCAGAAGGTGAATCTAAAATACATTTACAAGGTAAAGTGCAATTATATGAGTGGCTCCAAAAGCATGGACATCAGGTGAAACTAGAACCATATTTAAAGGAGGTTTCTCAGCGCCCAGATTTGCTTGTTACACTCGATAAGGAGCAGTTTGCAGTTGAATTTCAATGTAGTACTATCTCTCATGAAAAATGGCATCAACGAACAATGGGCTATGAAAGAAACGATATACAAGCAATTTGGCTTTTTCAAACTCCACAAGGCAAAGAAGCTGTCAACGGCATCAGAAAAATTAGAATCTCTCCACTCTTGCAAAAGGCGTTTATAACGACAACGGATTTACCATATTTATTGACGTACAACCCGGTGACAGCCCAGTTTGTTTATTGGACGAATCTTCTTCATGTTCATGGGCATACTTTCATAGGTAAAGTACAGAAAATTTCGGTCGATCTACAACATTTCCCTTTTTATAGACCTCAACGTATTACCCCAGAAGAATTTCAACGCTATTGGCAGCTCTATAAACAGACTTGTAGGCAATTTGCGCATAGTCGTCTTTTACATAGCAAGAAGGGGGCACAAGATCCATTTTTACGTAATTGCTATGAATTAAATCTTTCTCTTACTGCTCTGCCACCATACATTGGTATTCCAGTGAAAGAAGGAGCAGCTATCCCTTTGTTTACGAGCGAGTGGCAAATAATGCTGTTTTATTTTAGTAAACAATTAGGACGTCTTCCATTTGAATTAACAAAGGGGCAGATGGAAAACTTTTTATGTAAGCATCAGCTGGAAGTAACCGAACAAGCACTCAGGGCTATTCAAAATTATGGGTATCTTCTTAAGCGTATGCATCATGAGGATGGTTTACTAGATAATTGTGAGCAAGTCTATGTACATTTATTTGCAATTGCCACAATATACTGAGAAAATATGAGAGTAAAAGGAAAAAAGCACATATAAAGGGGGCTGGCATATATGGCTAGTAACAGTAATCAGGTTTTGGTTCGAAAAGAAGTACCAGAAGAATTAACATGGCGCTTAGAAGACATCTTTGCAACAGATGCAGCTTGGGAAGAGGAATTGAAGGAGGTTGCAGAGCTTGCTAAACAAGCACCTAGCTATGCAGGTACTTTAAATAATGGGGCAGAGGCATTATTAGCAGCTTTACAGTATCATGATCATATATATGAACGTGCAATGAAGCTCTACACATATGCTCATATGCGCTATGATCAAGATACTACAAATAGCTTTTATCAAGATATGAACAGCCGTATTCAAACATTGGCAACGAGTATCTCAGCTGGCCTTTCCTATTTAACGCCAGAAATTCTGTCATTAAGTGAAGAAACGATTGAACGCTACTTAACAGAAAACCAAGACCTAGAACTATATAAGCAATCTTTAAAAGAAATTACAATGGCACGTCCACATGTATTACCAGCCGAACAGGAGGCATTGCTAGCGCAAATGTCTGAGGTGACAGGTACAGCTTCGAATACATTCAGCATGTTAAACAATGCCGATATGGTATTCCCTCATGTGAAAAATGAAGAGGGAGAAGAAGTACAACTTACGCATGGTAATTATATCAAGTTTTTAGAGAGCAAGGATCGCTCTGTACGTGAAGGCGCATTTAAGGCTATGTACGAAACATACGGCAAGTTTAAAAATACGTTCTCGGCTACGCTAACTGGTAATGTAAAGAAGCATAATGTAAGTGCTCGAATTCGTCATTATGAATCTGCACGCCACGCTGCCATGTCTAATAACTTCATTCCTGAAAATGTCTATGATCAGCTGGTGGAAACAATTCATAAGCATTTACCAGCTATGCAACGTTATATTTCGTTGCGTAAGAAATTATTGGGTGTAGACGAATTGCATATGTGGGATTTATTTGCGCCACTAGTTAAAGAGGTGGAAATGAAGGTCTCTTATGATGAAGCGAAAGATATTTTAGTAAAGGCTTTAGCTCCATTAGGGGAGGAATATCAAAGCATCGTTCAAAATGGACTGGATAACCGCTGGGTCGATGTTTTAGAGAATAAAGGGAAGCGTAGTGGAGCCTATTCTTCAGGCGCCTATGGTACGAATCCGTATATTTTAATGAATTGGCAGGATAATGTGAACAATCTATTTACATTAGCACATGAATTTGGCCATAGTGTTCATAGTTATTATTCACGCAACAACCAGCCATTTGTTTATGGAGACTACTCTATTTTTGTGGCAGAGGTCGCTTCTACTTGCAATGAAGAGTTATTAAATGACTATTTACTGAAAACAATTGATGATCCACAACAAAAAATATACTTATTAAACCATTGGCTAGATGGCTTCAGAAGTACGGTATTCAGACAAACAATGTTTGCAGAGTTCGAACACCTTATTCATCAGATGGATAAGAACGGTGAATCCTTGACAGCAGATCGTTTAACAGAAGTTTACTATGAATTAAACAAAAAGTACTTCGGTGATGATATGGTGGTAGATGAGGAAATAGGCTTAGAATGGGCTCGTATTCCACACTTCTACTATAATTACTATGTTTATCAGTATGCGACTGGTAAATCAGCCGCTACAGCGTTGAGTAAACAAATTTTAGAGGAGGGTGCACCAGCTGTAGAACGTTATATTAATAACTTCTTAAAAGCGGGATGCTCTGATTTCCCTATTGAGGTATTAAAGGCAGCAGGCGTTGATATGAACGTAGCTAAGCCAATTGAAGATGCATGTAAAGTATTTGAAGAACGTTTAAATGAATTAGAAAAATTATTGTTAAATAACTAATTAATTGGGCTATAGGAATGTTCCTATAGCCCAATTATTTTTATTAACAGCATAAATTAAAAGGAAAGAATAATGTTTTTTTTTGATTTCTAAATAGTTTAAAAGTGTGCATCTTGGAAAAATACTGTTTGTAATCGCTTTCTATTTGACAAATTTGTGAATCTAGTATTGGTTTCATTGCTAAATATATTATTCCATGATAGAGTAATTCTTGTGAAATAAATCACAAAACAAACATACACCCCTTTGTTTGAACGTGAACATTTCTCCCATCCCCTTTGTGAAAAAGAAGCGTCTCTATCGGTCGAGGATAGAGGCGCTTCTTTGTATTTTGCGTTATCTTGAAAAAGGGACTCCATCATGATGATTGGAGTCCCTATTGTTTATTTTATTATTTAAGACGCCATAACGTAGCGTGAGTAGTCTGGATTCGTTCGATCTTTTGTTGCAGCATGCGTTTCTTTAGTTCACGCTCTGCTGCTTGCTCTGTTAATGAATAGATAAAAGCTATTTCATTTGTAGAAAGAGTATGGAATTTAGAAAATAAGTCCTCTATTGATGGTAAAGGCTGACGGACAAGCTGTTCGTTCAGCATTTCTTGTAAAATATGTTCATAAACTTCATAGGAATAGCTACCACTAACTTTTAGTCCCTCATCTTCAATACATTCATTGAAAAATACGATACTTGGTACTTCATCTACTTCCATTTCGCGTTTAATATATAAATCGCATTGGAAAGCACGTGCTGCCTCTTTTGAACCAAAGTCAACAGTAAACTCATTCATATCGAGTTGAACATCCTCAGCTATTTTTAAAAGCGTTGCATAGGAGTTTACATCTTGATGACTTAATAATACGTATTCTTGTAGTTTCGACAAATAACGCGCACCTGCACGTTTCCCCTGTAATTCAGCTGCTTTAATAGCGATAGAAGGTAAAACAGGGTGATTAATATCAAGTTCGATGCCTGAAATACAGCCTTTGACACGTTTACTTAAGCAATTTAAAGAAGTAAGTTCTGTACTTAAAACAAAGCGCCATGTAAAGTAATGGTTGTATTCAAGCTGTAATTTACGAAGAGTTGCTTGCATACTGAAAGCTTCAGGGCAAAGTGGATCTACGAAAATATACAATTCAATTGGCTTGTTTGCAGTAGAAATCGTTGGCGTTGGCTCTTGCAACATTTGAATATTATTCACGTAACAATTCCCCCTCATCGTCATTTGGCGTATTAACCATGTGATGAGCTGTTAATACTAAACGTTGATAATAAGTTTCACGGAACTTCCCTTCCAAACCTACCTCATCCATTGCTTCTGACATACACTCTAGCCAAGCTTGAGCGCGGTCAGGTGTAATAGGAAAATTCATGTGACGTGCACGCATCATCGGATGACCATGCTCCTCAGTAAAAAGATTTGGCCCCCCTAAATACTGTGTTTGAAATTGAATTTGTTTACGGGCTGTTTCTGTTAAATCTTTTGGAAAGATTGGAATAAGATCAGGATGCTGAGCAACTCTTTTATAGAACGCATGAATGAGTTCTGACAGTTTTTCAGCTCCCAGCTCCTCATAAGGAACAGTGTATTTTCGACTCATAAGTTATATGCTCCTTTAATTCTTTATATCGTAAAGTACCATATTGTATACTTCATCCTCATCAAATTGTGAAATTCTTGTGACTACCTTCATTCTATCAACGTCTTTTCGTTAACACAAACAAAGAGCTCTTTCGAATTGCTGTTCGCTACAAAAGCACAAATTTCACCACTATGGGTGAAATTTGTTGGAAATGACATAGATAACAGGAAAGATGCGATTACACTGTAAAGTAATTCATCACTTTTTTGACATAATTCTGTGTTTCTTTGAAAGGAGGGATTCCTCCATATTTCGTAACACGAGATGCGCCAGCATTATAAGCTGCTAATGCTAGTGAAGGGTCATTATTAAACTTATCTAGCATTTGACGCAAATATTTTGCACCAGCCATAATATTCTGCTCTGGATCAAAAGCGTTAGTCACACCCAAATATTGTGCTGTTTTGGGCATGAGTTGCATTAAACCTTGCGCACCCGCATGGCTTACTACAGTTGGATTAAAATTAGATTCTTGTTTAATAACCGCTGCAATAAGCTTCTCGGGTATCTGATAAGTAGCGGCTGCTTTTTCAATAATGGCAGTATACTCATTTGATCCTGCTAGTGAATTAGCATATGCTGTAGAGCCTATTACATCGTCTGAAACATAGGAATCAAGTTTGTTATTAGCATATGTGTTTGCTAAAGCTTGTTTGACTGATTCAGGTATAAACACAGCATTAGACCCTTTGTAAAGTAATGATTCTAATGGACTTTGCTCCAAAGTAGCTAATTCTTTGACGAAATTTGAATTATTTGCTGTTCCTGTAGCAAGCAAGCTTGATAATTTAGCATTACTTGCTGTCGAAGTTTCTCCTAATAATTCGTTAATCATATCAGAAAAAATAGACTCATTGTCCGTGGGTGAACTTTCGCTTGATCCAAGTGTTTGCAAAGCCCGAATTTCTAGTAAAGATTTGAATGATTGAATATCCAAGGAGTCAGACACCTTCCTTTTTTCTACTTTTATAAATTTTGTGCTTTTAGTGCCTTCATAAAACGAGCAATTTTTTTATCAGTTGGTTGCTTATCAATACCATATTTTTGTAAAAATTCGTCGAAAATTATATTTCCTTTTATTGCATCTTTTGCTTCATATTCTACCTCATAATCGTCACGCTGCAAATAGAAAGAATGATCAAAAACGAGAAGTCCCTCTTTGTAAGGAATTTCGACACGATCTGTAGTGAGAGAACCAAATACATGCAATTGTTCTAAAGGAATGTGATGAAGAGCTAATCTTTTAGCTACCTCTTGAGCATAAAATCCTTTGCCATCTAACATTTGTTGCGCCTCTATTGCTGTTATTTCATCCGTCGTTTCAAGGTGAGCATGCTCGGCGTTTTTTTCTTTGAGCGTACATTCGAAATAATCACCAATTTGTCTAATACGAAGACCACTTTGTAGGTTGCGAATTGCTTGATTAGGTGTGTCAAAATAATGATTTGTTTGACGATGAATAGCATTTTGGCTAATGTGGAACTCTTGTAATAATTGCTCGTATTGTTGTTTTGTTAATAGATTTTTAAATTCAATTTCAATTTCTTGTGTCATTTATAGTCACCTATTTATTTTTTATTTTTCATCCGTTGTTTCGCTCGAATTAATATTTACACACTGCAACTATTTACCCTGTGTGCTAAAATAAGAGGAAGAGTACAACGAAAAGGGGAACCGCATGTGCGTAAAATTTATACAATAGATACATCGAATTTTGAACAAGATCAACTTCATTTTAGTTTAAACGACAATGAAGTAAATTTACAGTTAAAACCTGCTGGACAACTCATTGCAGATTCAGATGATTTTGCATTCATTTATTTACTTGATGCAGGTGAAGACTATCATTACTTGCGTTTTCCACCGAGTAGTTGGGAAAATCTTGTACATATTTTACAAAAAGGGAAAAATCCATTGCTACGAATAGGTGAAGAAGTGATTGAGCTGACAAATTTCTACGAGGAATTGGAAATGCTCGTGTATAATATTGAAGGAAATTACAATTATGGGGCAGAATTTGTCCAGGCAGTGGAACAACACTTCAAGGCTATTCTTGCTGAATAGAAAGACAAAACGAACAGATGGTGGTGTTCGATACCGATTGTCGGGAGGTTTTTACAATGGGACAATGGGAAATTTTTTTAAGTCCTTATAAACAAGCAGTAGACGAATTAAAAGTAAAATTAAAGGGCATGCGTTCGCAATTTGGTATTGTTAATGCCAATTCGCCAATTGAATTTGTTACAGGACGTGTCAAGCCTTTAGCAAGTATATATGACAAAACGTTAGAAAAAGGACTAGCTTTTGAGCCT
The DNA here is from genome assembly GCF_002896375.1 of Lysinibacillus sp. YS11. Taxonomy (NCBI): domain Bacteria; kingdom Bacillati; phylum Bacillota; class Bacilli; order Caryophanales; family Bacillaceae; genus Lysinibacillus; species Lysinibacillus sp. YS11. Next base: position 780,177 of record NZ_CP026007.1, read on the forward strand.
TCTAAACAACTTGGTGATGAACTTGGTGATATTGCTGGCCTTCGGATTATGTGTCAATTTGTTGATGATATTTCAACGGTAACTGAGCTAATTCGTCAGCGAAAAGATATGCGTGTAGTGGAAGAACGCGATTATATTACACATAATAAGCCTAGTGGTTATCGCTCCTACCATATGATAGTGGAGTATCCTGTTGAAACAATACAAGGAAAAAAAGTAGTATTAGCGGAAATACAAATCCGTACACTAGCCATGAATTTCTGGGCTTCAATAGAGCATTCTTTAAATTATAAATATAAGGGCATGTTCCCAGAAGAGATTAAGAATCGCTTGCAAAGTGCTGCCGAGGCAGCATTTCGGTTGGATGAGGAAATGTCATCCATTCGTAGTGAAATTCAAGAGGCACAGGCCTACTTTAGCGAATATAAAGAAGCATCGAATCCTAATTTACTAACGGAGAAGGAGCGTGACGCACAATGAAATTTTCGATTCAATCACGTAGAGATGCACAATCCAACGAGCTGATGGAACTTGCTAAAACCTATTTACAGGATTTTGGCTTGACCTATGATGAAGAGACGCCAGAAATTGTTGTTTCGATTGGAGGAGATGGCACACTATTGCATGCCTTTCATCGATACTCCCATTTATTAGATCAGGTAGCCTTCGTTGGTATCCATACAGGGCATTTAGGATTTTATGCGGATTGGAAACCATCTGAATTAGAAAAATTAGTTTTGTCCATTGCTAAGAAGGATTTTAATGTTGTGGAATATCCACTGCTGGAAGTAAGGGTAGAGCATCATAATGCCGAATCAAATACGTATCTTGCTTTAAACGAAGCAACCGTCAAATCGCCAGATGTTACACTTGTGATGGATGTAGAGTTAAATGGCAATCAATTTGAGCGTTTCCGTGGTGATGGTCTTTGTGTATCCACTCCCTCGGGTAGTACGGCTTATAATAAAGCTCTAGGTGGAGCCATCATACATCCTACACTAGCGGCACTCCAAGTCACTGAAATTGCCTCAATTAATAACCGCGTTTTCAGGACAGTAGGATCGCCATTAATCTTACCAGCACACCATCATTGTGTATTGCGTCCTGTAAATGAACAAAATTTTAATATGACTGTTGATCACTTGCAAATTACTCAAGGTGATGTCAAAGCCATAGCGTTTAATGTAGCAAATGAAAGAGTACGTTTTGCCCGTTTCCGACCATTCCCATTTTGGGAGCGAGTGCATGAATCATTTGTTGCAAATGAATAACGTGGATACAAGATTTACATTACAATTTGAGGCAAAGAAAAATGGCCAATTATTACGAGAGGCTCTTCAAGAGTGGCGTATTTCTAAGCGAGCTCTAACAGCTATTAAGTTTGATGGTGGCATGTTGACTGTGAATGATGTCGAACGTAATGTGAGACATATCCTGCAAGTTGGAGATTGTGTGAAAGTAACGTTTCCTCCTGAAGAAAAAAGTGAAGGGCTTGCTATCGAGTATGGAGATTTGTCCATTGTATACGAAGATGATGCCATCATAGTGCTCAACAAACCAGCTCATCAAAGTACGATACCCTCACGAGAGCATCCAACCAACAGCATTGCAAATTTAGTTTGTGGCTATTTTCAGCAACAAGGATTGGCCTCTACGGCTCATATTGTTACAAGGCTAGACCGAGATACATCAGGTTTACTATGCATAGCTAAGCATGCTCATATTCATCATTTAACAGGGCTTGCTCAGCGTAAGAGAGAGATTTCAAGACAATATGAAGCCATTGTACATGGACATATCGAACAAAACTTTCAATCGATTATAGCTCCGATTGGTCGTAAAGAAGCTAGTATTATTGAAAGAGAAGTACGAGAAGATGGACAATATGCACATACGGATGTAAAGGTTCTGAAGCGTTTTTCACTGGGTGCTGAACCAATGACACATGTACGACTTCAATTGCATACAGGGCGTACACATCAAATTCGCGTGCACATGTCACATCTTGGACACCCACTTGTGGGGGATGACCTTTATGGTGGTAGTCGTCTTCAGATTGATCGACAAGCATTACATTGTGTATCTTTAAGTATGGAGCATCCTTTAACAAGTGTGCCATTACACTTTACAAGTATGCTAAATGAAGACATGCAAAGATTACTGAAGGAATCTTCAGCATAAATTTTTGATAAAAGGAGGTGTTCGCGCAAACGAGCATCTCCTTATCGTTTTTTGAATTAGGTTAAACTGCGTATTTCTTCACGAGGGAGATTCTTAATATCACAGGTTGTATGGTAGGTGAAAATTGGATGTATTGTTTATCTGCGCGTCAACAACAACTATCTTGGAGTTTGGCTAGAGAAGTAGATTATTTTTTACACCTTATTCATAACAAAGTGACAAAGGTAAGGTATAGTAAAATAGAATCGTCATGATTTTAGGCGTAATATTGAATTTTATAAAAATCTGCCCAATTGCTCATAAATATAACTTAAAAAAGAGTTTGCAGAAAAGGTACATTACACTCTATTATATAGAAGGTAGATTTACGGCAGCATTGCCCGTAAAATGATTGAAAGCTCGGAAGGAGGGGACAAGCATGATAGAGGAAAGAAATGAAAAGGATGATGTGCAATTTGATGAGGCACATCTACGAGAAATGCTGGAAGCACATAATATTGACGCATTCCGTGATGAGTTTTTAGAACTTCATCCATATGATCAGGCAACGTTTTATGAAAAGGTGGAACCTGATATAAGGAAAATCATCTATTCGTTCTTGTCTCCGACAGAAATGGCTGATATTTTTGAGGCAATCGATATTGAAGATGATGAGTATAAAGCATATCTTGCTGAAATGGATCCATCATACGGTGCAGAAATGCTATCTCATATGTATGCGGATGATGCGGCAGATGTCTTAAATGAACTGGATACAGCACAGCGCGAAAGCTATTTAGAAATGATGGATGAAGAAGCGGCAGAAGATATTAATGAGCTACTAAGCTACGATGAATATACTGCTGGCTCTATCATGACCACTGAATATGTCGCTATACCAGAAAATTCAACAGTTCGTTCAGCTATGGCTATTTTGCGTAAAGAGGCACCAGATGCAGAGACCGTTTATTATATTTTTGTTGTGGATGAAGAACATCGTCTAACGGGTGTTATATCGTTACGTGACTTAATCATTGCTGACGAGGATACACTTATTCGGTCAATTATGAATGAACGTGTCGTAATGGTACATGTAGGCGATGACCAAGAAGAAGTCGCGCAAATTATGAAGGATTATAATTTTTTAGCGACACCTGTTATTGATGATAAAGGAGAATTACTTGGTATTATCACGGTTGACGATATTATTGATGTTATTGATGAAGAGGCTTCTGAGGATTACTCTAAATTAGCTGGTATTTCGGATATGGATAAATTTGATGTAACACCATTCCAAGCAGCTAAAAAACGTTTGCCATGGCTAGTAGTTCTACTGTTTCTAGGTATGTTAACAGCTAACCTAATGGGGCAATTTGAGGATACTTTAGATAAGGTTGCCTTACTAGCGGTCTTTATTCCATTAATTTCAGGAACTTCAGGTAATAGTGGAACACAGGCATTGGCCGTGGCCATTCGAGGGATTGCAACAGGTGATGTAGAAGAACATAGTAAATTGAAGTTACTATTACGTGAAGCAGGTACTGGCTTAATGTCAGGCATTGTTTGTGGATTAATTGTTATTGGGATCGTTTATTTTTGGAAACATGAACTTGTCCTAGGTATGTTAGTAGGGGCAGCGCTTTGTGGTTCTATTTTAGTGGCAACATTAGCTGGTTCATTTATTCCATTGTTAATGCATCGACTAAAAATTGACCCTGCTGTTGCATCAGGACCCTTTATTACTACATTAAATGATATTACAAGTATTTTAATTTATTTGGGCTTAGCGACAGTTTTCTTAAGCCAAATAGGCTAAGAACCAATTTGCTTACTTTCGCATATTGTATGGAAAAAAGGGAAGTGAGTAAAGTGGATCAAGAACCACGCTTGTTTATAAAATCACCATCATATTTTTTAAATATTTCTAAGGTGTTACATGAACTTGATTTGGATGAAAGTACATCTGTCTATGTAAAGGACACTATGTTCGATGAGCAAATAGTTGAAGAAAAAAATGAGACAGTGGATGAAGTACAAATAGATCCTTATTTACTGAAACAGCTCCAGTTTTTAGAAAAACCATTTCGTCAGAGAGCCTATCAGCCATTATTAGTTTGTTTAAAGGATGGTAGAAAATTAACTGGGACAGCTTCAGATGTACAGAATGATTCTTTAATGCTCACATCATTAGAATTAAAAATACAGGAAATCATTCATTTTGAAGATATACAGCAAATACTTTGGCGAGGAAGAAAATTGCCAACTTTATAAAAAAAGTGTACAGCAGAGGATGCTGTACACTTTTTTTATGTGTGTGTGTCAAAGGTGAAAGAATTAGTCACAAATCCCTAAGTCAACATCAGCGATACATTGTACAGCGCAGAAGCAAGATAAATCCACAGTAATACAGCTATCTGTTGAGCTCCAGTCATCTACTTTACAGATTTTCTTCATGTTGATACAACAACCATCTTTGCTTAGTAAGTCTACTGTACTTTCACTAGAGTCAAATGTACATAATGGCTCTAAAACACGTAAAGTAGCACAGCATTCATCAAACATATCTTCTACGCGGAAGAATACGGATGTACAAATACAAGGATCTGCTGTTGGAGAGTTAAAGAATGCTTTGAAAGGAGTACCATCTTTTGTAATTAACATGAAAACACGTGTATCTGCTTGTGAGCGTGCAGGACTAACAATCCCGCCTAGTGGCTCTAAGAAACAGTTTGCTGTACATGGAGAACACTCATCTCGCACCGCTTGATTTTGAATATCTAAAATAGCGCGAACTACGTCACAAACGCAGCCTGCTGAATGGATTGGTCCAATAGGATTTGTTGGCTTACCACAACCCATATTGTCACCCCCTTTCCTTGTTACTACTTCTACAATATGTACTTTTGAAAACTGGACTCGGGCTTTTGTGTATTTCTTTGAATGAATAGTTTTTTTATGTGTGGAGAAACTGTAAAGAAAAGGAGGGTAAAACTTGAGGCTACTAGGAATGACGTTACCTCTCTTAGTTGTTTTATCGCTGTTAAATGGTTGTGCTGAAAAGGAAAAATTTATCGTCTATGGGTCTCCACAAAATGAAAGTGAAGTCGAAACCCTTATTAAAGAAGAAGACTATGTTGATCGCTCAACGGTTATTCAATATGACGATAGTATGCTTATCGCAGTACAAATTAAACCATGGGAAAAGTGGAAAAAAACTAAGTTAGAGAAAAAATTGCAAAAGAAATTTGAAGAGAAATATCCAAACAAAGAAGTGTTTGTCTCCGCTGATTACAAAATTTTTTATGAAGCCAATAAAATAAAAAAGGATCAGATGGAAGATAATAAATTAAGCGATAAAATTACAGAACTAAAAGAGCTTGCAAAGGAGGAGACATAAATGGAAAAAGAGCAGTATCAACAGTTAGAGCAAAATGTTACACCAAAGCCCCCTTATTTAAAGAATGTAGCAAAAGCCTTTTTCGTTGGCGGTTTTATTTGTGCAATCGGTCAAGCTGTGTCTCTTTTTATATTATTTTCTTCAATTTTACAGAAGCAACAGCAGGAAATCCTACGGTTGCAACGATGGTATTTTTCGCAATGATATTAACAGGTCTTGGCCTTTATAAAAGAATTGGTCAATTTGCTGGGGCTGGATCAGCAGTTCCAGTAACAGGCTTTGGTAATGCTGTTATTTCGGCAGCAATCGAGCATCGTTCTGAAGGGCTAGTATTGGGAGTCGGAGGAAATTTATTTAAATTAGCAGGATCAGTTGTTTTATTTGGTGTAGTGTCAGCATTTTTTGTAGCGCTCATTAAATATATCCTCGTAACGATAGGAGTGGTTTCATGGTAATTGTATTTCAATCGAAGCCCTCTCTTTTAGCAGGTGGTGTGGTAGCAGGTCCATTAGAAAATAGGAGTATTTTTAGTCAATATTTTGACTCTGTGTATGATGATGAACGTTGGCAAATGAAAACAAACGAACAGGGACATCGTAAAATGATCGAAGAGGCCTGTGAATTTGCTATGAAAAAAATGGGCGTACAAAAAGGTGATATCAATTATTTAATGGGTGGAGATTTAGTCAACCAAATGACGCCAACTAATTTTGCCGCTAGGGATTTAGAAATCCCTTTTATTGGACTCTTTTCGGCATGTGCCACATCTGTATCTTCAGTCATTATTGCATGCCTGTTAACCGAGTTAGGTGCTGCTAATTTTTCATTAGCAGGTGCCTCTAGTCAACATAATGCAATTGAACGCCAGTTTCGTTACCCGATCAATTATGGAGCACAAAAACCACAAACAGCTCAATGGACTGTAACTGCTGCTGGTTATGCGCTAATTGGGAAACATCGCGAGGAGTATCCATCTATAGAAGCAGCAACAATTGGCAAATCCGTTGACTATGGTATGGATGATCCTTTCCATATGGGTGCTGCAATGGCACCTGCTGCATTTCAGACGATTCAATCTCATTTACAACAGAGAAATCAAAAAATTTATCATTACGATTTAATTTTAACAGGCGATTTGGGCCAGCTTGGCTTAAAGCTATTGAAAGGAATGCTTGTGGAAAATGGCGTGAAAAATGAAGAGCTCACGTTATTACGTGATGCAGGTGCTGAATTTTATGGACAGGATGAAGCATTCCAATCTGGTGCAAGTGGTGCAGGCTGTTCGGCAGCTGTTTTTTTTAGTTATGTTATTCAACAAATGCGTGCAGGGAGCTATAAGCGAGTATTACTAGTAGCAACGGGTGCGCTATTATCTCCGCTATCCTATCAGCAAGGCGAGACGATTCCATGTACGGCACATGCGATAGAAATTACGATGAAATGAGGCAAAAAACATGGTTATGACTTTTATATTTGCATTTATTGTTGGAGGCATTATTTGCGTCATAGGCCAATTATTAATGGACGTTGGCAATTTAACACCAGCACATACATTAAGTACGTTAGTGGTTGTAGGCGCTATATTGGATGGTATGGGCTTATATGAGCCATTAATTAATTTTGCTGGAGCAGGTGCGACAGTACCCATTACATCCTTTGGGAATTCATTAACACATGGTGCTCTGGCAGAGGCAGAAAAACATGGACTTGTAGGCGTATTAACAGGCATGTTCGAGGTAACAAGCTCAGGAATCAGTGCTGCTATTGTGTTCGGCTTTATTGGTGCATTAATATTTAGACCAAAAGGAAATATTGACTAGACGAATACCCCTCCCATTTTTACGACCGAAACATATTATAGGTTGTAGAAGGGAGGGGTGCTTTTATGGGATACCAAGGCTGGGGCTCACAACCGTACGGAAATAACGTTGGTGGGTGGAACAATAGCTACTGCGGAGGATACTCTGGAGGCAACAACTATGGTTATGGTTCTACATTTGTTCTAATTGTTGTACTATTCATTCTATTAATTATTGTTGGCGCTACTTACATCTAATTTGATGAACATAATAAAGGCTTTAGCTTTTATTTAGGAAATTCTAAATAAAGTTAAGGCCTCCACCATTTGCGAAATGTTTCGTGCAAGAAGCAAGGTCATATTGAGTTTTAATGATAGGAGGGAAAACATGCATCGCTCGTTTTTTAATTCGATTGAGCAAAAAACAGGTGTATCGATGGATGAAATCTTCGCATTAGCCAATGCCATTCAACATGCGGATTTTACCAGTGAAAAACAAGTAAGAAAAATTGTACGACGTGTTGCTAAAATATCTAACAGATCGATTACGCAAGAGTTAGAAGATAAATTAGTACAATCTATTATTCAAGATGGCGCATCACTAGATTTCGATAAAATCACTAGAATGATGAAGTAGCGCATGGCATATCTACTTGGCAATGCAGCTTGTTACGATAGAGTAGATAAATGGTGGCAAGCGAATTCGTCTCATAAAAAAGGGGTGTTACGACATTATAAATATCGTAACACCCTTTCATTAAATGTTCTTTTCCATAGCACGGTGTGGAATACCTGCATCCATAAACTCGGGTGAGGTAACTGTAAAGCCTAGCTTTTCGTAGAAGGGAATAGCATAGCTTTGTGCATGAAGTTTTAAGGTTTTTTTATTAATGGAAATAGCGTGCTTCTCCATTTCCTTCATGATTAATGCGCCTAACTTTTTGCCACGTTGGGATTGTAAAATACAAACACGCTCAATTTTAGCTGTATTGTTGTCAATACTGCGTAAACGTGCTGCTCCAACAGGCTCATCGTTATCATACATAATAAAATGTGTTGCAGTTGCATCCTCAGCATCACATTCTAGATGAAGCGGAACACCTTGCTCTTCAACAAATACTTTTTTGCGAATAGCAAAGGCATCATCGTGTTCTTGTTTTGTTTCAACAATTTTAACGTTATACAACAATCACTCAGCTCCAGACAAACGGAATGTTTCGTAAGTTGTCCATGAACCATCTTCTAATTGATATAAAAGATGAATGCGATCAATTGTATCTTTTTCATCAACGCCTGTCATGCGTAATTGACCAAAAATGTCATCATGCTCTGAATCTGACATTTTTTGAGCGATTGTAATGTGTGGAACAAAGACATGCTTCATTTCCCCATAAGGGATTTTTTCTTGAAGCTCATGTTGGAATGCTGCTAATTGTTCTGTTGGTTCAATGCGGAAGTAAATCGCATTTGTTGTAGGGAAAAACGAACTAATGCGAGATGCATGAATGTTTAAAGGTGCATATTTAGCAGCAAGTTCATCTAATTGCTTGACGATGGTTTGAATCTCTTCTTCAGACGCATCGAAGCTGTCCTTTAATGTCATATGCGGTGTAATCTTTGCATAATGAGGATCGTATCGTTTGCGATAAGTATTCGCTAAATCTTGCAATTTTTTTGATGGAAATGCCACAATACCGTACTTCATAGTCCATTACCTCCCGAAAATAAACAATTTTTCTAATTAAGTATAACAGAAATTTCAGTTTTCGTAATTTGAATCGCTTCATATTAATTGAAATTTTCAATTAATGCACGTCGAAGGTCTGGTTTCCAATATTTCCATGTATGATTACCATCGAACTCGTCATAAAATGTAGTAAACCCTTTATTTATCATGAGATCATGCAATTGACGATTAGGTGTTAAAAAATCTTTGATGGTTTTATCCATTGTCACAACCTGATCCTCGCCTTTGCCTACGATATGGTAAATAGAAATAGATCCTGGATCTTTAAAATTTTCCACGGCCTTTAATACATCAGCATCTACATAAGGTGATTGTAGAATGACTTTGCCAAAGATGCTTGGGTACTTTAAAGCAGCCATTAAGGAAGCTGTAGCAGCCATAGAGTCACCAATTACCCCACGACTCATACCCATTTGGTAAGTGGCATACTCACGATCTAAATACGGTACTAGTTCATGTGCTAAAAAGCGAAGATAGGCTTCATGTTGCTCACCGCTCGGAATATATTTATGACGTCGATCTTTTATGTCTTTGTAAGGAACAAATGCAATAATTAAATTTTCGATTTCATAATCATCAATCAGTTCATCAGCTAGCTTTGTAATACCGCCAAGTTGGAAATAATCTTTACCATCTGATGCGATTAAAATGTTGTATTTATATAGTGGAGAATAATTTGCAGGAACATAAATATAAAGCTGTAATTCTTCCTGTAATGACTCACTGTAAAATGTTAAATCCTGTACTGTTCCCTTATCCAATGATGACACTCCTTCTTGTGTTTGTAACAAAATTGTACCATATTACGTAAGTAAAGGTATAATAGGTTGGGCTAGCATTATACTAGCAATAAAAATCGAAATGAGGGTTAATTATGCATAATAAAAGTATTCGTGTGCACTCTGACGAAGTAGCAAAGGCAGCTCAAGCCGCGTTAATTCGTAGAGGTGTAGCGATAGAGGATATCGCGCAAATTGTTTACGAAATGCAAAAAACCTATAATGAAGGTTTAACACTAGAGCATTGTGTTCATTCTGTTGAACGTGTATTACGTAAGCGAGAAGTGCAACATGCTTTATTAGTAGGGATTGAATTAGATGAATTAGCAGAGAAAAAATTATTATCTTCACCACTACAACAAATTATCGAATCAGATGAAGGTCTATTTGGTGTAGACGAAACAATTGCACTAGGATCTGTATTTACATATGGCAGCATTGCCGTTACTACTTTTGGTCACTTAGACAAGCAGAAAATAGGGATTATTAAAAAACTGGATACAGAACCCGGACATCATGTCAACACGTTCTTAGATGATTTGGTTGGTAGTATAGCAGCGTCAGCGGCATCACGTATTGCACATCGTATGCGTGACCTAGAAGAAGAAGGCGAAACATTCGCTGATATCGAACCTGAAGAGCTAGGACCAAAACCAAAATCACATAATGAAATTTAAAATGAGTTTCTTCTATTAAAAATGAGCCTTCTCAAATTTTGAGAAGGCTCTAATTTGTATTACTTTTTATCGTTATATGCTTTTACCAATTCTTTTACTTTTTCGCTATCTGCTTCAAGTTTTAAACCAGTATCAATTAATGGAGAGACTGTGGATACAGCTGGTTTTTTATTGCCTTGATAATAGCTAATGAATTCATCTTGGTTAATAGAGTATAGAATTGCTTTACGTAAATCTGCTGAATCAGAAACCGCACGGCCAGATGTATTCATTTGTAGGTACGACACAGCATTACTATCTGCCGTATTTAATGTTAATTTAGCATCTGATTTGACAATATCCAGTTTCGTTTCTGGTACTGTTTGTAGAACATGAATTTCACCATTACGTAATGCAGATAGGGCACTATCAACATCAGAGATAAAACGGACATTGATTTTAGCAATTTTTGGCTCATATTCGCTACCAGCTCGATAAGCAGGATTTTTCACAAACTGTGCTTCATAATCATTTTTCTTCACTAAAATGTAAGGACCACTTGCATATAACTGGTTATTGAATGTAGCTGAACCTTCCGTTACAGTAGCTTGATCACCATAGGCAATGTCCTTGTCAGGGTTGTAGTTAGCCACATCATACGTATTAATACTCGTTACTTGTTTTTCAGATACGATACCACCAGATTGGTGTGCTAAATAGTTTAATACTTGTGGGAAAGGTGTAGGTGTTGTAATTTTAACAACTTGGTATGCACCTGCTTCATTATTAACAGCACCTTTATCTTTTGCTAATTGCGCTACAGAAGCAGGTAGGTTTTGTGATAATGCTTCTAAAACGGATTGCTCAGAGCCTGCTACTTTTTTATTTTGTAATTCAGTTAAATCTGAAACGATTTCGACTGTTTCAATGTTTTCATGAATGCTGTAAGTACGATGATCTGGTACTGAATTAGCGTCTTTCGCACGGTTTAATGAGAAGACTACATCTTCAGCTGACACTATTTCACCTGTATCAACAGCTGCACCATCTTTCACTGCTGCAAAATTGATATCATCTCGTAAAATGAAGTAATATTCTTGATTCCCTTCAGCCATTACATGGTTGTAAGATAATGAACCATCTGACACAACTTCATCTGTGTCTGTTAAGTTAACAAGACGAACATACATATTCGTGTTTAATGTGTTGATTGAACCATCATTCCCTTTGATTGGGTCTAGTGAAGTAAGAGAATTTATTGTTTGGTGTAAAATTAAAGGTTCTGTTGCATTTTTAGATGTATCATTAAATTCTATTTTTTCCCAAACTTGTGCACGAGATTTTGGTAAAAGTACTGTTTTAGGGTTTACAAGTTCAGAGTAGATACCTTGATACTTATTGGAAATATATAAAGGCGCAATATAAGCTTGATCGAATACTAATAATTGTTCTAAATCTTTATATTTAGCTGCTGCTTCTTCACCAGTCAATGTACTCGCTTCATCAATCAACGCATCTAGTTTTGAATCTGCCACCACACTGTAGTCACCGCCAGTTTTAAATAAACCACGAACAGCATAGTCGGGGTTCCCTGTAACTGTCGTCCAGCTTGAAAGAGCAAGATCATAGTTACCTGCTTCTTTTTGAGCAGAGAAAGAACCGTAATCAGGTTGAATATTTAGCTTTACATCAAAACCATTTTTCACTAATTGGTCACGTACAATGTTCATGTCTTCTTCAGAAGCTGCCATTCCTAATACTTCAATGGCAACCTTGCCATTGCTCTTGTCACTATCTTTTGAATCTTTACTGCCTTCTACGTCAGTTTTTGTTTGTACACAGCCAGCCAAAGCTAGTACTGCAACGAATAAAAATACAAGTAATTTCTTCATAGTTACCTCCGATTAATTTGTTTTTGGATCTAAAGCATCTCGTAAACCATCTCCTAAGAAGTTAAAGGAGAGGACAAGAAGCATAATACAAAGACCTGGGAAAATCGCGACATATGAATGTGTTTCCAGGTACGTACTACCAACTTTTAAAATATTGCCCCATTCAGGAATGTGTGGCTCAATACCTAGCCCTAAAAAACTTAAACTACTTGTGGAAATAACAGCTCCACCAATCGTTAATGTTGCTTTCACAATCATTGGTGCTAAAGAATTGGGGACAATGTGCTTGAAGATAATAGCTGCATCAGATGCACCTAAAGCTCTAGCCGATTCTACAAACTCATAATTAGCAAGCTGCATAACATTTGCCCGCATTGTACGGGCATAGGTTGGAATTGCTCCAACACTAAGTGCAATAATAAGATTCACAGTATTAGCACCAAATGCGGCGATAATAGCAATGGCTAACAATATCCCAGGAATGGCATATAAAATATCGAGACTTCGCATGATGATATTATCAGTGGATTTACCATAATAGCCTGAAAATGCTCCTAATGCGCCACCAATAACTGCGGGGATAATCGTGGAGAAAAATCCGACGATTAATGATATTTGTGCCCCAAACACAATACGAGAGAATAAATCTCGACCATAGTTATCTGTACCTAGTGGGTATTCTAATGTCGGTGTTTGTAGCAATGCTCCATAATTATTTTCAGTAGCGAAATCATAGTCGAAAGTCCAAGAACTTGTAACGGATAACGAGAACATGAAAATAATGAAGAATAAGCCGAATACAGCCATTGTATTGCGTAAAATCTTTTCCCATATTTTTTGCCATTTCTCAATAGAAGATGGATTTACCCTTCGAGCCTTTTGGATAAGGCTATATCCTAGTAAAGTCGCAAATAGATTACCAGTGAAAGTCGCCAATAATAGGACAATACCTGGAATGAGCATCCATTTAGGTGCCTCAGTTGCTGTGACATATTTCGTACATAAAATGGCCATCACGATATAGAGAAGCGAGAGTACTAAGAAAACGCCCATTGCCAGTACAAAGGTATCTGTGACATATGGCTTAAATAAATTCAATGCTGCAATACCTAAAATGAATAGCTGTGTTATAAAGGCATAGGCAGCAAAAGTATATTCAGCAGTCTTTCTTTTTGACACAAGCATAAATGCAAAGGATGTCGAAAAAATATTGCCTGACAGTATCGTTATTAAAAGAGGATAGCCAAACAGTCGAGTATTTTTTTGAATGTCACCATACGTTGCTAAATCCTTTTTAATTCGTAAATTGACGAAGGCAACATATACCGTAGTGATGACATAAATAACAAAAAGAAGCAGAACCACTGGTCGCCAGCTATTGCTGGAAAAATTATAGCTATAGGCTAGAAATAGTAAAGAAAACAGTAAGGAAAAGACAAAAGTAAAATGAGAATTGACATATTCCTGTGTAATCTTCAAGAGTAGTTTGACATGTAAGATGTTTTTCACAGGTGATCCTCCTTTAAGACTTCTTCATTTTCGAGCGAATGCGTGGATCAAAAAAGGCATACATGATATCAATGAATAAATTGACAATCGAAATGGTGATGGCAATATAAACAACGCCCCCAAGAATGGCCGGAATATCAGGGATAAATTGTTTATCGACGATATAGCTACCTATACCACTAATGTTGAATACCTTTTCTGTTACAGATGCGCCTCCCAACATACCTCCAAAAAGAAGTCCAATCACCGTAATAATCGGAATCATAGCATTGCGAATGGCATGTTTTGAAATCACTTTGAATTCATTTAAGCCCTTAGCTTTTGCTGTAATAATGTAATCCTCATGAATCACCTCAAGCATACTTGACCTTGTCATCCTAGCAATAGAAGCCGTAATGGATGTTCCTAAGACGACAATTGGCATGATAAGCGATAGCCAATTATGAGGGTTATAGGTAGCTGGAAACCATTGTAGCTTTAGAGCAAATGTCAAAATAAAAATTAAACCTTGCCAAAAGCTTGGGATGGATAGACCAATTAAAGCAATGAACATAAATGTATAATCCAAATATGAATTTGGACGAACAGCTGAAATAATTCCAACTGGTATGGCAATAGCAATAGCCATTAGCAACGACAATACGGCAATTTCAAGAGTGACAGGAAATTTTGTAGCAATGCTATGTGTGATATCTTCTTTACCTGCAAAGGATGTACCTAAATCAAATGTAAATAGACCAGATAATGCGTTCCATAGCTGTGATAAATAAGGTTGATCCAAACCATGAATGCGATTAAAGTTTTCTATTTGCACAGGTGTTGCTTCAACTCCGAGTAGGTTTCTTGCTGGATCAAAAGGTGATAAATATAAAATGGTAAACACTAATGTAGCCACTCCAACAATCACAATGAAGCTTTGTAAAATACGTTCAATGATAAATTGCAGAAATGGATTCGCAAATAAGATAAGTACTACATAAAATAAAACAGCTGGTAGAAAGGTAAGAGCCACAAAACGTTTGTTAGTTAGTTGCTGATTAAAAAATTGGACATAGGATAGTTGTTGTATGTCCTCTTTTTGTAAATCCTGATCCACTTGCTGTTGAAGCTTCCTTTGAGCTAAGTGCTTGGCTGTGAACTGAATTTGTGACTCCAATACAGCCTCTTTAAAAAATGTAGCTTTTGCTATTTCTTGTTGCTCAAATTCCTTTTGCCACTGGGCAACCAATCCATGCTCTATATAGTACTGACTACGCAATGCAAAAGCCTGATCGTAAGTGTTTGAAAGTTTCCTTTTCCGATAGATAAAGTATGTAAAAGGGTGAACTAAAATACTAAAAAGAAAAAGAAGTAGATGATAAGGCTTTTGATGCATTAGTTTTTGATAAACCGTAGAAAAGAAAATAAATTTCTCTGGTTTTAAATGATTTTTTGAAGTAACCATGCATTTCCTCCAAACGTAAATAAAATATTCAGCATTATATTGTATAATTCCTATCAGTATTGTAAAGTATGGATTATACTTGAAAGTAAGTCAATCACAAATTTTAAAAAGGATGGGTCGAATGAGTGAAAAGCTTTTAGAAATCAATAATCTTCGCGTATCCTTTATCACAGGGGAGACAGAATTTGAAGCCGTTAAGGACGTTAACTTCCATCTAAATAAAGGTGAAACACTAGGAATTGTGGGAGAGTCTGGGAGCGGGAAAAGTGTAACGGCTCGCTCCATTATGCGTTTATTACCATCGCCACCTTCATTTTTGAAATCTGGCTCAATTGTGTTTAAAGGGCAAGAACTCACTGAATTTAGTGAAAAACAAATGGAAGGGATACGTGGACAAGATATTAGTATGATTTTCCAAGATCCGATGACATCCACAAACCCTACTATTCGAATAGGTGATCAAGTGGCTGAAAGTTTAATCAAGCATCAGTCAATGTCAAAAAACGAAGCCTATCAACAAACAATAGAATTATTAAAACTGGTTGGTATTAGAGACGCAGAAGAACGGTATCGACAATACCCTCATGAATTTTCAGGTGGTATGCGTCAACGGGTAATGATTGCTATGGCGCTTGCTTGTAATCCCTCACTGCTTATTGCAGATGAGCCAACAACAGCACTGGACGTTACTATTCAAGCTCAAATCCTAAAATTGATGCGCGATATGCAAAAGAAAATGGGAACGTCTATTATTTTAATTACACACGATTTAGGCGTTGTTGCAGGTATGTGTGATCGCATCATAGTGATGAAAGAAGGAGAAATAGTTGAACAGGGCACAACAGAAGAAATTTTTGCAAATGCCCAGCATCCGTATACCCAGAAATTATTGAATGCCTTACCAAAACTGCATGAGAAAAAGCAGCCAAAAGAGATTGCTACTATTCAGCCAGGTATCGATCGACATAAGCCGTTAATCGAAGTGACCCATCTATCCAAAGAATTTCCATTAGGTCGTGGTCAAACGTTGAAAGCAGTGAATGATTTATCGTTCTATATATATCCTGGTGAAACATTGGGCTTGGTTGGTGAATCTGGTTCAGGTAAATCGACTACAGGTAGGACGATTCTTCAACTTCATCAGCCTACAAATGGAGAGGTTCTGTATCAAGGAATACCTGTAACGAGGCTATCGAAAAAACAGCTAAAGGCAATGCGTCGCCATATGCAAATTATTTTCCAAGACCCCTATTCATCGTTAAATCCTCGCAGAAAAATCTTAGATATTATTGGCGAGGCTCTTGATATTCATGGTCTGGTGAAGACACATGAGGAGAGGCGACAACGGGTAGAGGAATTGCTTGAACTTGTTGGTTTGAAAAAAGAGCATGCCATGCGTTATCCTCATGAATTTTCGGGAGGTCAGCGTCAACGAATTGGTATTGCGAGAGCATTAGCGGTTGAGCCAAACTTTATTGTTTGTGATGAACCCTTATCGGCACTTGATGTTTCCATTCAAAGGCAGATTGTTGATTTATTAAAAGAATTACAACAAAAGCTTGGGCTGACGTATTTATTTATTGCCCATGATTTATCCATGGTGAAGCACATCAGTGATCGTGTAGCCGTGATGTATGGTGGAAAGATTGTAGAACTGGCAGAAAGTGAAGAGCTATACGCTAACCCACAACATCCATATACACGTGCATTACTACGTTCTATTCCTATTCCAGATCCTGCAATTGAGAAGCAGAAATATACTGATGCTGATCATGCAGAAGACGTGAAAATACGTTATGAGGTAGAAAATAGTCAGTTAGTAGAGGTTTTACCAAATCACTGGGTAGCAGTGACAATATGATAGCTTGAATGTAGTAGCTTGATATTTTACAATAGAAACATCGTGAAACTTGTTGTCTTTCTGATGATGAGGTGCACAACTTATACGAATCGTAAGTATAAGCAATGATGATTAGTTGTGAGGGGCCTACTACATGAAAATGCAAGATATAAAAACATTAATAACAAGTGGTACGATTATTTTGGCTGTAGCATTGTACATGATATTTGGCAGATCACCTGCGGAAGATCAAAGTACTAAATCAGTTACAGATCAGCAAGGTACTATTACCATTGAACAAGTGGAAGGAAAAACAGGTAATAAACGCTTTGAGATAGACTATATTAAAGCATATGATGGGGATACGATTCAGGCGACAATTAATGATGAGAAACGAAAAATTCGTCTATTAATGGTGGATACTCCTGAAATGAATTACAATAAAGGTGGCGCTCAGCCATATGCGGAAGAAGCAAAAGAGTATACGATCAATTTATTGGAAAAGGCTAAGAAAATTGAAGCGGTCTATGATGTTGGACCAGAAACAGACAATTATGATCGCCTTCTAGCCTACGTGTTTGTAGATAATGTCTTATTGCAGGAATCTTTATTAAACGAAGGGCTTGCAGTTGTACGTTATATTCATAAACCAAACAATACATTTGAAGATGCATTTAGAGCTATTCAACAAAAAGCTCAGGATGCAAAATTAAATATTTGGTCACATGAGGATTACTTCCAAAAAGATGGTTTTCACCCTGAAGTAGTTCAATAATCTATAAATCCATTACTATACGCTTTTAAGTTTAATTTTAGCTAGGAAGCTGCTTCCAGTATCTTACTGGTAGCAGCTTCCTATTTTAAATTCCCTTTGCAAAAGCTTTTGGCATGAGAGGGTGATTCCCTTTTCTAGGGTCGTCTCTCTGTATATAATGCACTCATGATATTGGTCGTAAAAATCTACTGTAGAGGTTCAGCACACGGTAGCGGAAAGCGATTGCACAAAGGAAAGCAAGATGCCAGCAACGTTTTGTTTTCCTAACAGTGGAAGACGGCTACTGATAAATGAAAAAATCATTTTTATTAATGTTGACAATCAATATGATAATGATTATCATTATCATATAAAGAATATTCCTTGTTCTACAATACAGTGTAGAGAGGATGAACTTTAGCTACTTTTCTCCAGAAGTTTGCTAGTTCATGATTACGCTCCTGAAACCCCCCTCATTTTTGGGAACGTTAAAAATTGTAGACGGCTCATTCTATTATAGAATGAGCCGTCTACAGTCTGAATCTATTTACTAATGAGTAGTAAATGGGTTCTCTTTTTATGCTTGTACATCTTTCGTCCATTCGGCTACTTTATCTTGATTATTGGCAATCCATTTTTTCGCAGCATCTGTGGCACTCATGCCTTCCATTATATCAAACATTACACTTTCTATATCTTCAGCACTCCAGTTGAAACGGTCAAGGACGCTATAGGCTTCAGGGGCATCCTCTTTTAAACCATTGCGCGCAAAAGTGCCAATATATTCTTCGTCTCCATATAAACCTTTGGGGTCATCTAAGTACTTTAAATCATAGGCATTAAAGATCCAGTGTGGTGACCATCCTGTGATGATGATTTCTTCATTATTAGAGATAGCTTGACTGAGGGCTGCGGTCATTGCACCAGCAGACGAGGTCAATACATTCCAACCTTCCAGATTCTTATATTCCTTATAGGCATTTTCTGTCGTAGCCATCATATTAGCTCCTGGTTCAATGCCTGTAATGGTTTGATTAGCTTGGTTTGTTAAATCTTCAATAGAATCGACATCCATATAACTTGGTACAACCAAACCAATCTTAGCACCAGTTAGGTTTTCTCCTAAGTTCTCTATCTTATTGTTGTATTTTTCTACTTGTGGAGCATGTGTTTGTGGCAACCAAGCAGATACCATACCATCGACCTCTCCGTTTGCAAGTGCTTCCCACATGATCCCATTGTCTAAAGGTGTCAGTGTTACCTTATATCCTAAATCTTCTAGTACTTGTCCTACTACATGTGTAGATGCAACCTCAGTATCCCATTCAACATATGCTAAATTGATTTCACCTTTATCAGTATTCTTTGTGTCCTCATTTTCTGAACCACATGCAGTTAACACAATAAGGCATATAAATGCTATTCCTATTTTCAATAACTTGATGAGTTTCATATTACATCTCCTTTCTATTATTTCTTACATAAAAATAAAAATATTAACAAGTAACAACTTAATTTTATAAACAAGTTGTTACTTTTGTCAAATTGATGGTTTAGTCACACCTTGCTAAAAAGATGGAACATAATCAACTAAACTTCGTTGTGCCCATTAATTTTTTTATTGTTGACATACGATAGGTGAAAATGGAGACGGAGATTTGAGGAGGCTTAGTATGCATTGGATTACAATTATTCTAATAGGAATCGCTGCGAATTTAGATAACTTGGGGATTGGTCTAGCCTATGGAGTTAAACAAGTTAAAATTCCAATTTTATCAAATGCTGTGATTGCTGTTATGTCGATGATTGTCACATATGTCGCAGTAACAGCTGGTAGCACAGTTGTTGAGTATATTTCACCGCATACTGCCAATTTACTAGGGAGTTTACTACTGTGTGTGATTGGTATATGGACTTTGATGTCCAATAATTTTTCTAATCAGCGGATAGCAGGAAATCCCGAATTATTTGATGAAGATAAAAATCTAGTAATCTCAACAAGAGAAGCAATGGCACTTGGCTTTGTCTTGTCAGCAAACTGTTTAGCAGGGGGGATTGCAATAGGCGCAAATGGCATCTCAGCCCTTTGGACAGTCATTTCCATCGGCGTATTTTCCTTTATCACAGTTGGAGTAGGAAGTAGATGTGGCTCTTTACTAGCAAAAACGTTTATTGGCAAGCATTCTACAGCAATCTCAGGATGGCTACTTATCATGATTGGTATTTTTGAGGTTTTTGCAAAATAATATATTGCTGTGGCTAAATATCACCAAATATTGGTGATATTCTTTTTATTACATAGAGAGGGATGTACCGATGACTCAACTTTTTTTTATGTTTTAAAAATTTATTTTTAATTACTTGACGTAACTAAATTATTAATATATAGTAGGTTACAGAAAGTAATTACAAAATTTTCATAAGCTAAGATGTAAACAAATAAGTAACTACAAATGTTTATCCTATCCAATTTTGGGTAACATAAAAGATGTAGTTGCTTCATATTTTAAAATATATCTCGAAATCGAGATAAAATCAACCAATTGGAGGAATTTATAATGGCAAAATGGAACATTGATTTAGGACACTCAGCAATTAACTTTCAAGTAAAACACATGATGGTATCAAAAGTTAAGGGTGTATTTGACAGTTACTCAGCTGATATTGAGGCAGCTGATCTTGCAGATTTAACAACTGCTAACATTAGTTTTACAATCGATCCAGCAAGTATTAATACACGTAGCGAAGATCGCGATAATCATTTAAAAGCAGCAGATTTCTTTGATGCCGAAAAATATCCAACGATTACGTTTAAATCTACAAATATTGCTAAAAAAGCAGGCGATGAATATGCAGTAACTGGTGATTTAACAATCAAAGACGTTACAAAATCAGTAACATTTGATACAGAATTTAATGGAAAAGGCACAAATCCATGGGGTCAAGAAGTATACGGCTTTGAAGCTGAAACAACAATTAATCGTGAAGACTTTGGTCTAACTTGGAATGCGGCATTAGAAACTGGTGGAGTCCTTGTTGGGAAAGATATTAAAGTAACGGTTGAATTAGAAATTAATCCAGCTTAAAAATAGATAGCTAGGGCATGTTTGAAGTATTTTCAAACATGCTTTTTATATAGCTCAAAATAGATACTTGTGAATGAAGAAATCTAGTAAAAAGAATTTGAGAAAATTTACAGTAAATAAGTTTCTTGCATATTTTTAGTAATTACTGCATATAAATCATCATATTGTTTTTGGGGGCGATAGGATGAATGTATTAGTGACAGGTGGCTATGGTTTTATTGGCAGTGCAGTAGGTAGGCGCTTTTTTGAAGAAGGTGCAACGGTTTATATTATTGATAATTTAAGTACGGGGCATTTACGGAATGTTGACTTTGAGCATAAATCCTATCTTTTAAATGTTGAGGATGAGGTTTGCGAGCATCTCTTTAAGGAAATAAACTTTGATGTGGTCGTCCATTGCGCAGCGCAAACGAGCGTGCAGCAATCTATCCAGGAGCCAGTAAAGGATATTTTGACAAATATAGTTGGGCTTAGCCAAATGCTTTTTTTATCATCCAAGTATAAGGTACAGCACTTTGTCTTTGCCTCCTCAGCAGCTGTTTACGGGGATAGTCACTATCCTCCATTAGAGGAATCAGATGTCTGTGAACCAATATCTATGTACGGATTAAACAAGAGCATTGGCGAAACCTACTGTGAGAAATGGCAAAAAGATTATCGTTTGCCCGTTCTTATCTATAGATTTGCCAATGTTTTCGGGCCAAGACAGCAAATGCAAGGTGAAGCAGCTGTGATTCCAAGTATGTTAAAAAGCAGTATGGGAGGTAAACCATTTACAATTTATGGTGATGGTGAACAAACACGTGATTTTATTTATGTAGACGATATTGCTGATGCTATTTACGCAGGTGTATCTGCACGTTTACAAGGCACGTATAATGTATCCACTAATGAGGCTTGGTCAATTCACCAGGTCATCTTACTGCTCCAACACTTAAACCATCCACTTGAAATTCAATATGCCCCAGCACGAGAAGGAGATATTGAGCATTCATTTTTAAATAATGATAAATTAGCCAATGCAATTGGTTGGAAGCCTAAAATATCTTTTGCAGAAGGCATTGAACGTACATTGCATGCGCTACAAAATGAATCATTACCAGAAATTCAACAAAAAAGTGGATAAAGTAAAAAGACATATTACATTGAGTAATATGTCTTTTTCTATGTCTATAGTATAATAATTCATTAAAGAAATGGTTGTGGACGGAGGCTTACATATGCTTGTAGATTTTAGAGTAAAGAATTGTTTAAGTTATAAAGATGATACGTTGTTTTCAATGGTAGCTGGAAGTCGCCTACGAAAATGGAAGGATACCCATACAATTCAGTTTGATACACTTCGTCTTGTAAAAAGCGCATTTATTTTTGGTCCAAATGGAAGCGGAAAATCTAATCTGTTTACGGCTATTAAAGTATTACGTTCCTTGCTTTTTAATTTTGAAAACTTAAATAATGTAAAGCAGTTACGTCTACCCTATCAACCGTTTAAGTTAGGAAGTCAGCAAGACAAACCAACAGAGTTTATGATATCGCTTTTTTTGGACGGAGCTTTATATGATTATGAAATACAGTATAATGCTTCTCAAGTTCTTTATGAACGTCTTGTGAAAACGAACAAGTCACTGAAGGAAGAACTATTTGTTAGACAATGGGATGGTACAGAATATTCTTATGAGACATTTCAAACAGCTTCACAGGAATTGACAAAATATACTCGTAATAATACAGCCTTTCTATCCGTATTACATGTTTTTAATGATCCAGACGCTTTAAAGATTTTCGATTGGTTTTTACATAAAATTCTTTTTCTAGATGAAGCAAATCGGTTATCAAGTCATCCTCTTATTCGTAAACTTGAAGAGGAGCCCTTTAAAAAGGAAGTGATCAAACTGCTAAAAATTGCAGACCTCTCCATTCAAGATGTCACGGCTAGACGTGTGGAACGCAGAGAGAAAAATACAATTGGCTATGAGTTTGATTCGCCTGAGGTGATACAAGAAGTAGATATTGATCTACATTATTTATCATTTGATGAAGCAGGTGCACCGATAGGGACAAAAACAATTAATTGGACAATGGATTCTAAGGGCACAGTGCGAATGCTATATTTAGCCTGTGTGATGGTGGATGCTTATAATAAAGGAAAAACCATTTTTATAGACGAATTCGACACAGCCTTCCATGTATCGATTTGTGAGTTTTTAATGGCTATTATGAATAGCAAACGCAATAGCAGTAATCAATTTGTCGTGACAAGTCATGAAATAGAATTACTTGATCAGCCACTACGCGCCGATCAAATTTGGTTTGTTAATAAAAGCTTTAAAAATGAATCGGAACTATACTCCTTATTTGATTTTGCAGATTTACAAAGGAAACGTGGAGATCTTTCTTATGCGAAACGCTATATGAAAGGGGAATTTGGTGCAACGCCTGTCATTAATGAGTATTTATCTGAACAATACTTAGAAGAAGCGGAGGTATCTGAGCAGTGAGAGTACGTCAACAAGGGAGCCGAACACTGCGTAAAACTATTTTAATTTATTGTGAAGGTGAAACAGAACGCATCTATTTTGAACAAATGCGTATTTTAAAGCGCTCTAAGATGGTTAGCGTCAAAATAAAAAACGTTAAACGTTCAGCGATTAAGCTTGCCCAACATGCTTATCGAGATTCCAGCTACCAATACTTTGATGAAGTTTGGATTGTTTTTGATAAGGATGATCTAACCGAAAAGCAACTAGAGGAAGTAAATCAATTTTGTGAGGAAAAAAATATTCATATTGCCTATACAAATGAAGCATTTGAATTGTGGTTACTCTTGCATTTTGAGGAAGTTGATAGTACAGAAAAGTACCCTCGTGCTGTCCTTAATGACAAAATGGAACAGCACCTTGGTGTGAGTC
The DNA here is from genome assembly GCF_002896375.1 of Lysinibacillus sp. YS11. Taxonomy (NCBI): domain Bacteria; kingdom Bacillati; phylum Bacillota; class Bacilli; order Caryophanales; family Bacillaceae; genus Lysinibacillus; species Lysinibacillus sp. YS11. Next base: position 804,148 of record NZ_CP026007.1, read on the forward strand.
GTTATTTCCGGCATAAGGCTGATGAATCCCTCATAGCCCCCATTGCATTACGACATGAGTTAGCGATTAAAAATTGCACAGATATGATGGCACTTCGAGAGACAGAGAGCCGTGACAACCCATACTGTAACATACATGAAATGATACGATACATATTTTAAGATTGAGCAGGTTTTCTATTAACAAATAGAAGCCTGTTTTTTATCTTACATAATGCTTTGTCGGAATGAAGGCATGTTTCTTTTTCCGAAACATATAGTGTATATGGAGCGAAATTAGTACATGTATGAAAGGGGATTGTGTGGATAACTCAAAGTCGAATCAATCCAAAAATGGAGAAGGAAACCCAAAGGATCATCAATTAGAGCCGTTTCGTGTCGAAAATGAGGGTACGAAAATGACAACGAATCAGGGACTAAGGGTGTCCAATGATGAGGATTCGTTAAAGGCAGGTGTTCGTGGTCCGACAATTATGGAGGATTTTCATCTTAGAGAAAAAATTACCCATTTTGATCATGAACGCATTCCAGAGCGTGTTGTACATGCCAGAGGTTTTGCAGCACATGGCGAGTTTGAATTATATGAATCCATGTCGGAATATACGAAGGCAAAATTTTTGCAGGATCCGAAAAAGAAGACACCTGTGTTTGTCAGATTTTCGACAGTGGTAGGGAGCTTAGGTTCAATGGACACAGCTCGTGATGTACGTGGGTTTGCAACAAAATTTTATACGGATGAGGGGAATTATGATTTAGTTGGTAATAACATCCCTGTATTTTTTATTCAGGATGCCATTAAGTTTCCCGATTTAATTCATGCCGTAAAGCCTGAGCCTCATAATGAAATGCCACAAGCAGCCTCTGCACACGATACTTTTTGGGATTTTGTAGCCAGTAATCAGGAAATTGCACATATGGTAATGTGGGTAATGTCTGACCGTGCCATTCCGCGAAGCTTTCGTATGATGGAAGGTTTCGGTGTGCATACATTCCGTTTCGTCAATGACAAGGGAAGATCAAGATTTGTGAAATTCCACTGGAAGCCTGTGCTTGGAGTGCATTCTCTTGTTTGGGATGAAGCACAAATAATTGCAGGGAAGGATCCAGATTTTCAACGGAGAGATTTATGGGAAGCCATCGAAATTGGAGATTATCCAGAGTTTGAGTTAGGCATACAGATACTAGAACCTGAAGATGAATTTAAATTTGATTTTGATATTTTAGATGCGACAAAGCTTTGGCCAGAGGAATTAGTACCTGTGAAGAAAATTGGAAAGATGACCTTAAATCGCAATGTGGATAATGTCTTTGCTGAAACAGAGCAAGTTGCCTTTCATCCAGGTAATGTTGTACCTGGCATAGATTTTACGAATGATCCTCTACTACAAGGTCGATTGTTTTCCTATTTAGATACACAATTGATTCGATTAGGTGGACCAAATTTTGCAGAAATCCCTATTAATCGCCCGATTTGCCCAGTGCATAACAATCAACGTAATGGCTTTAGTCGACAGACCATTAATTTAGGCAGGGTAAGCTATCATAAAAATTCATTAGCAAATAATACACCAGCTACCTCTACTGCAAGAGAAGGTGGATATGTTCATTATGAAGAAAAGGTTGAAGGAAGAATCACGAGAGCGCGTAGTAAATCCTTTGACGATCACTTTTCACAAGCAAGGCTATTTTGGAACAGCATGTCTCCACCTGAAAAACAACACATTATCGATGCCTTTAGCTTTGAAGTAGGAAAAGTGAAAAGTAAATCTGTTCGACAGCAAGTAGTGGATATGTTTGTTCATGTGGATAAAGTAATGGCTACCACAGTGGCAGACAACGTTGGTGTTAATCGACCTAATGGCGAGCAGTCTAAAGTAACGGCCTCTTCACCTGCACTGAGTCAAGCCAATACCGTTAAATTACCTTATACGTTGAAAGTAGGCGTCTTAATTGGTGATGGCTTTGATGCAAATGAAGTAGGGGAAGTATTGAAATATTTAACAAGACAAGGTGTGCGCTATAGCATAATCTCTGATCGACTAGGTGTGGTAATAGGGAATAATGGTGTGCAATTAACGGCTACTGACACATTTATTACAACCGATGCTGTATTATTTGACTCATTATATGTTGTTGGAGTAAAGGCAAGTAATCAGGCGAAATTCAATACTTATATCGTCAATTATATAAATGAAGCATATCGTCACTTTAAGCCTATAGGATTTGCTGCAACTGGCACAACCTTCTTCAATATGTCGAATGCCAATGTAGGGCCAGGAATCGTTTTAGCTACAGGTAATAAAGATTTTCCGAAAAAGTTTGTAGCTGCCATTGCCCAGCAACGATTTTGGCAACGAAATATTTATTAAAAAGATCAATGAGCGTCGAATACTCATGAAAGAGAAGCAAATACCCGCGGAGAGAAAGCCTTATACCTGCGAAAGAGAAACGAATGCTCATAAACGTATATAAATAAGTCAAAAGGCCTTTCATTGTAATGAAAGGCTTTTACTATGTCTGTCATTGCATTCAAAATTTGCAAATGATATGGTGGTACATGAGGTGAAAATTATGGAAAATTTTGATATTGCTATTATTGGGGCGGGACCAGGTGGCTATGTGGCTGCCATACATGCAGCCAAGAATGGCAAAAAAGTAGCACTCATCGAACGAGATAAATTGGGAGGAGCCTGCTATAATGTTGGCTGCATTCCATCAAAGATTTTATTGGAGCATAGTAAACTTGTGCAGGAAATAAAAAGAGGGAATAGCTGGGGAATAGAAGTGCCTAAAGTGGAAATTAATTTTCCTCGACTAATGCAACGGAAAGATACAATTATTCATGAACTACTAACAAACATTGAGCAATATATTATCGATAATCATATAACTTTATATCGTGGTGAAGCTTCAATCGTAAAGGACTTAACGATAACTATCGGGAATGAGACGATAATGGCATCAGATATAATTTTAGCGACAGGTAGTAAACCCTTTGTTCCACGATTCGAAGGGTTAGAGACATCCACCTACTATACGACGGACACATTTTTTGAGATAGACAAGCTTCCAGCCCAGCTAACAATCATTGGCGGGGGCGTAATTGCCATTGAAATGGCGTTTAGTTTAGCACCACTTGGTACAAAGGTAACAGTGCTTAATCATAGCGAGGATATTTTACAAACGGAAGAGGCGGAAGCAAGACCGCTGATTCGAGAAAAGATGAAGAAATTTGGTATTGAACTTGTGACAGATTTTCATTTTGAAAAATTTGAAGGTAATATCATTCATACATCTAAAGGATCTTATACATATGAAAACCTTTTATTTGCTACTGGACGTCGTCCCAATATAGAAATTGCTGAGCAACTAGGATTAGCTTTTGATGGTCGATTAATCGCTGTTAATGAGCATTTTGAAACAAGCCTGCCGAATATTTATGCGATAGGTGACTTAGTGGGTGGTTATCAACTTGCACATTCTGCCAGTGCTGAAGGAATTTACGTTGTCGATTATATTGTAGGAAATCAACCAATACCAATTGATCAAACAAGCATTCCACGTTGTGTTTATACAAACCCTGAAATTGCTACATTTGGTTTACTAGAAGAGCAAGTCAAGGCACCGTACATTGTAACGAAAATGCCACTACAAACAAACCCAAAGGCATTAATGGAGGGGAATACTGAAGGCTTTGTCAAGCTAATTTCATCTAAGGATAATGGGCAAATTTTAGGGGCTTGTGTAGTAGCTGATGGTGCAACAGAAATACTTAATGCACTATTAGCAACAAAAAATGCTGGTGGTACAGCTCGAACACTTGCACATATGATTTTTCCACATCCTACTGTATCGGAGCATATTGGAGATGTGGCTAAAGCTGTGTTTGGGAAAGCAATACACCAATAAAAAGCTGTTGACATTCTAGAAATTTATGTTAAATTAATTTTATAAGAATACTAGGAATTTAAGTTAACTAGACATCTAGAGGCTTCTATTTTACAAAACGGTGTTTCATCGATTTGTAGAATAGGGGCCTTTTTTATAACATTGCTAAAAGGAGTGGGCAAGATGACAAAAGCAGTCATTATTAATGGAAGTAATTCGAAAAATTCTAGAGTTACCGCCATTCATGAAAAGGTGGAGAATCATTTTATTGCACAAGGAGTAGAGGTTCACTCAAATTATATACATGAGCTCCCAGCTACAGATTTATTAACAGCGAATTTTTCTAGTAAGCAAATACAGTCTGAAAATGAGCATGTTAAGGAAGCAGATTTTATTGTCATCCTTACACCAATTTATAAAGCATCCTATACAGGTATTTTGAAGACTTACTTGGATCTACTACCGCAAAAAGCCTTGCTCGATAAGGCTATACTCCCCATTGCTGTAGGAGGTTCGATTAGTCATTTGTTGGCATTGGAATATGCATTAAAGCCAGTATTAGCTGTACTAGGAGCCACTTCCATTACCAATTCTGTTTACATTGTAGATAAACAAATTATACGTTTGGAAGAGGGCGGCTTTGCGATAGAAGAAGAGGCTATCAGTAGACTTGAAGCACAATTAAATCAGTTGCAGCAAGCATTCATTGTTAATTAGAATAAATAAAAACGCATTATAGGGGCATCCTATAATGCGTTATTTTTTAATTTCCTTCTGGATTTTCTTCATTCTCCACAGGTATTGTAGAGAGATATAAGAAAGCCTCATCTTGCAATAGCAATATTTTTTCTTCACAAATTCCATGCGATAATGGTCCAGAAAAAATGGACTCCCACCATGTTCCTGTTGTTGTTGTCATTCATCTACGCCCCCGTTTCGGTTTTAATATGTAGTTGTATATTTCCCGAGATGAAAAAACTAAAACATTTCATTTCACATATTGCTATTTCACCCCCTCGATGTAGAAAGAGGATTTTTGCCTCTCGATGTTGTATCGTATAGACAAAGATAGTTTGTTTCAAAATGAAAAAACTATGTATGCCATTTTAAAAAAAGGGGTGCTTTATTGATGAATTTTACGTCAAAAGATGTGGAAAATATGATTACAGAGCAACGTCAATTTTATTTTTCACGTGCTACAAAAAGTGTGAAATTTAGAAAAGAGCAATTAAAGAAATTAAAAACTTCAATTTTGAAATATGAGAAGGAAATATTAAATGCGCTTTACTTAGACCTTCGTAAAAGTGAATTTGAAGCGTATGCAACAGAAATTGGCATTGTATTAGATAGTATTTCATATATGGTAAAACATGTAGAAGAATGGATGGAACCAGAAGCAGTCAAAACACCAATACAATATCAAATGGGCAAGAGCTTTATTGTTCGTGAGCCCTATGGCGTAACGTTAATTATTGGGCCATTTAATTATCCATTCCAACTTGTAATGGAGCCACTGATTGGCGCCATAGTTGGAGGAAACACAGCAATCGTCAAACCATCAGAAACCTCTGTACACACAGCAGTCATTGTGAAAAAAATCATTGAGGAAACATTCCCGTCTTCATATGTACGTGTCGTGGAAGGCGAAAAGGAAGAGGTTACGGCTCTTATTCATGCTTCCTTCGATTATATCTTTTTTACAGGTAGTGTAGCCGTTGGTAAAGTAGTAGCAAAAGCTGCTGCAGAACGTTTGACACCAGTTGCGTTAGAGCTTGGTGGCAAAAGTCCAGCAATTGTCGATCAAACAGCAAATCTAGAGGTAGCAGCAAAGCGGATTGTGTGGGGTAAATTTACTAATACTGGACAGACATGTGTGGCCCCTGATTATCTGCTTGTACACAAAGACGTTTATGACCGTTTTATGAAAATATTAAAAGAAACAATCCGTTCGTTTTATGGTAAAAATCCTTTAAAAAGCCCTGATTATGGACGTATCGTTAATTTAAAACAATTTGATCGTTTACAGCAAATAATTGTGGACGAACGTGATGCCATTACATATGGTGGACGAATAGATCGGGATGATTTATATATTGAACCTACAATAGTTGAATATGTAAAATGGACAAGTCCATCCATGCAGGAAGAACTATTTGGTCCTATCTTACCTGTTATGATGTATAATGATTTGCCACTTGCCATTCATCAAATCCGGCAATTACCAAAGCCCTTAGCGGCATACTTCTTCTCAGAACATGAAAAAGCCATGCAATACTTTTTAGAAGAATTACCATTTGGTGGGGGATGTATTAACGACACCATCACACATGTTGGAAATTTACATTTACCATTTGGTGGTGTAGGTCCATCAGGTGTGAAAGCATACCATGGCAAAGCGAGCTTTGAAAACTTTACTCACCCGAAATCTATCTTGAAGAAATCTTCCAAGCTGGAGACAAATGTGTTGTTCCCGCCATATAAACAGAAAGTGAAAATTGTGCGCTCAATTATGAAATAGTTTAACAATGGAGGTATCTTCTTGATGCCTCCATTATAACTATAAGCTTACCATGCATAGACAAGTGTTCTCTAAATAACCTTTTCTCGTTATGTCGAAAAATGCCGATTGGTGATTATAAATGAAAATTTGAAGAAAACATGATTTTTTCCTCAAATGAAAGCGGTTTCGTTGAAAAAACACTAGAGAGGCATTTTATTTATCATGAAATAAGTAGTAAAATAAGTTCAATAGAACGTGGGGGATTTCATATTGTCGTTTTTTGTCGATTATTAAGAATGATGACATGAGTGTAGAGATTGATTGGAGGATTATGAAATGTATGCAGAGGAATTGTTAAGCGCATTACCTTTGAAAAAAATAATTGGCGTGCTGCCAGATCAGGTTAGCGATATCGTAGTAGATTCAAGAAGTGTGCAACCAAATAGCATGTTTGTTTGTATCAAAGGGTATACAGTAGATGGGCATGATTATGCGCAAAAGGCTGTAGATGGTGGCGCAACAATTGTTGTGACGGAGCGAGAATTACCGTTAGGAGAGACAATCGCACAAGTGATTGTGAAAGATACAGATCGTGCAGTAGGTTTACTAGCTGCAAAGTTCTTTGATTATCCTTCAAAGGACATAACGATGATTGGTGTAACGGGAACGAATGGTAAAACATCCGTAACAGGAATTATTCAAAATATAATGCATGGTATGGGCGAGAAATCGGCTTTATCAGGCACAATTGGCTTTAATTTAAATGGAATTTTATATGAATCAGCTAATACAACGAGTGATGCGTTATCGACACAACAAATGATTTTCCGTGCAAAAATGGAAGGCTGTCGATTAATGACAATGGAAGTTTCATCACACGGGTTAGCACTTGGACGTTTAGCAGGTGTTGATTATGATATCGCTATTTTTACGAATCTAACGCACGATCATCTTGATTTCCATGGTACGATGGAGGAATATGGCCATGCAAAAGGCTTATTATTTTCCCAACTTGGACAAGATTTAGAAAAAAATAAATTTGTTGTGTTGAATGCAGACGATGCTTGGTCAGAGAGATATGCTGCAATGACACCATTTCCAGTGTGGACATATGGTTTAAAAAATGAAAATGCTGATTTCCGCGCCATTAACTGTGAATATCACGACTATATGACATCATTTGACGTGGAAATGCCTGAAGGAATTTATCGTGTAAAAATGAATTTGCTTGGGGAATTTAATATTTATAATGTATTGGCAGCCATGATTGCGTTTTATGGTAGGGGCTATTCAATGGAGTCCATTATTGAACAAATCGAGCAACTACCGCCAGTCAAGGGTCGTATGGAGAAAGTATGTTCAGATCTACCTGTGCAAATTTTTATTGATTATGCCCATACTCCAGATGCAATTGAAAAGGCAATTCAAGCAGCGCAACCTTATAAAAAGGGCAAGTTGATTTTCTTAGTTGGAACAGGTGGCAATCGTGATAAATCAAAGCGTCCTGCCATGGCTGAAAAAGCGTCTGCTGCGGAATATGTTATTTTAACGACAGATGATCCACGCTATGAAGACTTCGATAGTATTACAGGCGATCTTGCTAAAGGTATGCTTCATGATAATTATGCTTGTATTGGAGATCGTGCAGAGGCAGTGCGCCATGCGATTGAAATTGCTGAACCGGGTGACATGATTATTTTTGCTGGTAAAGGCCATGAGGATTATCAAATTATCGAAAATACAAAATTTCCACATAGTGATGCAGAAATTGCGATAGAAGCAGGCCGATTAAAATTCGTGTGATGAAAGCTAAATTCTTAGGAAACCCTTTTAGTTGTAACTAAAGGGTTTTCTTTTTTGAGATTTCATGTAAAAAGGTTGTACGAAAGGCAAGTCTTCTTTTATTATTATTAAGTATGAAAAAAGGAGAATGACGAGATGAATTCAAATTTAGAACAAGATATACTATCGCGTCGTACTTTTGCCATTATCAGTCACCCTGATGCTGGGAAAACGACGATTACAGAAAAGCTTTTACTTTTTGGTGGTGCTATTCGTGATGCAGGTACAGTAAAAGGTAAAAAAACAGGTAAATTTGCAACATCGGACTGGATGGAGATCGAAAAACAACGTGGGATTTCGGTTACTTCATCTGTCATGCAATTCGATTATAACGGCTCTCGTGTGAATATCTTGGATACCCCTGGTCACCAAGATTTCTCGGAAGACACATATCGTACATTGATGGCTGTAGATAGTGCTGTCATGGTAGTGGATGCTGCCAAAGGGATCGAGGCACAGACTTTAAAGCTATTTAAGGTTTGTAAAATGCGTGGTATTCCTATTTTTACATTTATTAATAAGTTAGACCGTCAAGGGAAAGAGCCGCTTGAATTGATCGAAGAGCTTGAAGAGGTATTAGGTATCAATGCATATCCTATGAACTGGCCAATCGGTATGGGTAAAGAGTTCCTTGGTATTTATGATCGTTACAATAAACGCATTGAGCAATTCCGTACAGATGAAGCGGAACGTTTCTTACCAATTGACGACAATGGGGAGCTTGCTGTGGAGCATCCAATGAAGGTGACTTCTTATTATTCACAAGCAATGGACGATATTTTACTTTTAGATGAAGCGGGGAATGCGTATTCTGAGGAAAAAATTCGTCGTGGGGAATTAACACCTGTATTCTTTGGTTCAGCATTAACGAACTTTGGTGTTCAAACTTTCCTGGAAACCTATTTACAATTCGCACCGACGCCACAGCCAAGAATTACTGAAGATGAGCAGTTTATTGATCCTGTGGAGCATGATGAGTTTTCAGGTTTTATTTTCAAGATTCAGGCCAATATGAATCCAGCACACCGTGATCGTATTGCCTTTGTACGTATTGTTTCTGGTAAATTTGAACGTGGAATGAATATGACGTTATCTCGTACAGGGAAGTCATTTAAAGTCACACAATCTACACAGTTCCTTGCAGACGATCGTGAGACAGTAGATGAAGCAGTTGCTGGTGATATTATTGGTTTATACGATACAGGAACATACCAAATTGGAGACACTGTTGTAGGTGGCAAGAAAACATTCCAATTTGAAAAATTACCACAGTTTACACCAGAATTATTCGTCCGTGTAACGGCGAAGAACGTTATGAAATCAAAGCAATTCCATAAAGGGATTTTACAATTAGTGCAAGAGGGTGCTATTCAATACTATAAAACGCTGCATACAGAGGAAGTTATACTTGGAGCAGTTGGTCAATTACAATTTGAAGTATTTGAACATCGTATGAAAAATGAATACAATGTGGAAGTAAAAATGGAGCCAATTGGTTCGAAAATCGCACGCTGGATTGAAAATGAAGAGGATGTCAAAGAATCAATGTCATCAGGTCGATCAATGCTTGTAAAAGACCGTTTTGACAATCTTGTTTTCCTATTTGAAAATGAGTTCGCTATGCGTTGGTTTGCAGATAAAAACGAAAACATTAAACTTTATAGCCTTTTATAATTATAAAACACGAATCGACAATTTTGCGATTCGTGTTTTTTTGCAAGGAAAAATGACACTGTTTGTAGAATATATACATTATTAGGAAATATAAGTTTCCTTAGAGATAGTATCTCAATAACAGGAGCTTATTTATAAAATAATCTCCTTTTCGGCTATCATAGAAAGGAAGAGGTAGAAAAGGAGTTTGTTTATATGAATATTAGTCATTTTTCTATTAAAAGACCTGTCTTTACGATTGTTACTATGCTTTTTGTCATCATACTAGGCGGTGTATCTTTATTAAAAATACCGATTACGTTAATTCCAGAGTTAAATCCTCCTATTGGAGTGGTTGTCACCTCTTATCCTGGGGCAAGCCCGACGGAGGTAAATGAAAAGATAACGAAGCCATTAGAGGCTACACTTGCCACCTTACCTGGTATCAAAAAAATCCAGTCAACCTCACAGGAAGGCTCCAATTTAATTGTGCTTGAGTTCAACTGGTCCACAAATATGGATGTTGTCCAACTTGATATTTTACAGCGAATTGATATGACCCCATTGCCTAATGATGCTGGCAAGCCTAGTTTCCTAAAATTTGATCCGTCTCAATTTCCTATTATTCAGCTGTCTTTACGTGCGGAAAATAATCAAGTAGATGTACGTGTATTAGCAGAGCACTTAGAGAAGGAACTGCTACGGACAGAGGGTGTTGCCAGTGTGAATGTTTCTGGCAAATTGATTGATGAAATCCAAATAGTATTGGATGAAGCAAAGCTAGTTGAAAAAGGCTTGACTCAGACAGATGTGATGCAAATAGTTCAAGCGAATAATGTGTCTCTTCCTGGTGAGCCTGTTTCAACAGATGATGGCAAAATGCTAACAACACGTATAGTTAGCACATTATCTTCTCCGGAAAGCATTGCCAATTTAATTGTTTCGGTGGACCCTTTAACGGGCAAATCATTAACCATTGGTGATCTTGCAACCGTTGAGAGGACAGAACAACAATCTATTACCACAACACGAGCAAATGAGCATCCAGCAGTTCTTATGTCTGTATTACAGGAATCTGGTGCAAATACGGCAGAGGTTTCTAAGGATTTCCAGAAGGCCTTAGAGACATTACTAAAGAAAGATCAGTATAAAGGTATCACAGCAGATATTTTAATTGATCAAGGTAATTATGTGGATTTAGCGATTAGTAATATTGGCTCTTCCTTACTCTTAGGTGGATTATTTGCGATGTTCATCCTATTTGTTTTTTTACGTAGTGTAAAGAGTCCGATCATCATTGGTATTGCGATTCCTTACTCCGTTATTGTCACATTTGTTTTGATGTTTTTTGCGGATTTTTCCCTCAATATTATGACATTAGGTGCTCTGGCACTTGGAATTGGTATGCTTGTGGATAATGCCATAGTCGTTATTGAGAATATAGAAAGACATCTAGAACTAGAAAAAGACCCGATAACTGCAGCAAAGGAAGGAACAAAGGAAGTAGCCCTTGCCATTACAGCTTCCACTTTGACCACAATAGCAGTATTCATTCCTGTTATGTTCATCGAAGGATTGATTGGTCAAATATTTACAGAGTTTGCCTTAACAATCTCATTCAGCTTAATTGCATCTTTAGTAGTTGCGCTTACAGTCGTTCCGATGCTAGCAAGTCGACTTTTAAAAATGAAAAACAATAATTTTTATGTACAACGCAGTAAATCACGTTTTTATAGGCATTACAAGGCGTCAATTGTATGGGTACTAAAGCATCGAATGCTTATACTGCTTTTTACAGTGGTTTGCTTTAGTCTTTCTTTGTTTGGACTGACTAGAATAGGTACTGAATTTTTACCGCCTACAGATGAGGGGTTTACCTCTATAAGTGTCAATCTTGAAAAAGGTGTCGCTGTATCAGAAACAGAAAAGATTGTTAAGCAAATTGAGGAACGTTTAAAGCAGGAAAAGGATGTAGATGTGTATGTTAGTTTAATTGGCGGTACACAACAATCCCAAGCACGTGGACAAACTAGCGCCAACCAAGCTGAGATATATGTAAAGCTTGTTCCATTAGCAGAAAGGCAACGTTCCATTTTTAAATTTGTAGAAGAGCTAGAACAAGATATACAGGGAGAGCTTGAAGAGCAAGCTGAAATTACATTTAATGTATCGACAGCTACAGGATCGTCACCACACACCTTAACATTCCGTTTAACAGATTCCGATGAACAGAGGCTACAGCAAACTGTTAAGAAAGTGCAGCAGGAACTACTAGCGATTCAGCAAGTGACAAATGTCTCTACGGATTTAGATAATACTGTTCAAGAGATTCAAATTGAGGTTAATCGTGAAAAAGCAAAAGACTATGGTTTTGCTCCAGCACAAATCGCTCAAACTGTAAATCAAATGACAAAAGGTCAATTAACGTCCCAATTGATTACTGATGACGGCGCAGTATTACCCGTTTATACAGGTTTTGGGCAGTCATTTAATACGAGTATAGATGCTTTAAAAGTCATGCAGCTGCGTTCGCCAGCAGGATTATTCGTAAAGTTAGAGGAAGTGGCTACCGTTTCTATACAAGAGGGGCCGGTATCCATTCGTCGTTCTGATCAAGCAGCAGCAGTGGCCTTTTTTGTAGATTATGAAACAAAGGAATCTTTGGGAGGAATCTCTGCAAAAGTAGATAAAGCATTAGAACAAGTTAATTTACCATCTACTACTCAAGTTGTGTTCAGTGGGGACAGAGAGCTCTATGATAGTGCAATTGATGATATGTTACTAGCTGTGATGCTAGCCATCGTGCTTGTATATATTGTGATGGCAGCTCAATTTGAGTCATTTAAATATCCGTTTGTTATCATGTTTACTGTTCCATTAATGATCATTGGTGTGGCGATAGCTATGTTCCTAACAAATACTTTAATTGGTGTAACCTCAGTTATCGGTATCCTAGTACTAGTAGGAATAGTCGTAAATAACGGTATTGTGCTGGTAGATTATATTAATCAGCAAAAGGCAATGGGCATGCCAGCTTATGAGGCAATTTTACTTGCTACCCAAGATCGGCTTCGTCCAATTTTAATGACAGCCTTAACAACTATTTTAGGGCTTTTACCACTCGCACTGGGCATTGGAGAAGGGACCGAGATGAATCAGCCAATGGGGATTGCTGTTATCGGAGGGCTTGTGACCTCAACTTTACTGACGCTGTATATTGTACCGATCATTTACAGTTTAATGGATAAAGATACAAGAAAGATGCACTAGGTTCAAGGGGGAATGGGAGATGAAGGTTCATTTTTTTACAGGTTTTCCTGGTTTCATTTCGAGTCAACTAATTCGAGCATTATTTCAAAAGAAACAAGCACAACAAGTAATTACCATTGTATTGGCTGGTGAAACCATAAAGGCACATAAAGAAAAAAACAAAATATTAGAGGATTTTCCTGACTGTTCGATTCGAATTGTGGAAGGCGATATTACACTACCAAACCTTGGATTAGAAAATCAAATCATCAAAGAAATTGTACCGCAAATTGAAGTGCTTTGGCATTTAGCTGCTATCTATGATTTAGCTGTACCACGTGATATTGCCTGGAAGGTAAATGTTCATGGTACAACAATGGTTAATGATTTTGTTAGCACCTTACCAAATTTACAGCGCTATATGTATTTCAGCACTGCCTATGTGGCTGGTACACGTGAGGGCGTACTGCGTGAAAATGAATTAATTCGACCAACAGCATTTAAAAACCACTATGAGGAAACAAAATATGAGGCTGAGCACAGAGTAGAAGATTTAAAATCGGAAATACCATTGACAATAATTAGACCTGGAATTGTTCGTGGTCATTCCCAAACTGGTGAAACCATTAAATTTGATGGTCCTTATTTCTTCTTAAACTTAGTTGAACGTTTAAAAGGTTTACCTTTTATTCCGTACATTGGTCAAACTTCATCGACAATTAATGTAGTGCCAGTTGATTATATTATAAATGCTTCTACTTTTCTGGTTAGTGAACAGAGTGCAGAAGGGAAGACACTTCATTTAACTGATCCTAATCCTCACCCTGTACAGGAGGTATACCGTACAATGGTGAAACTAGTTACAAATTCTTATCCAAAAGGACGTTTACCATTTACATTGGCTAAGCTTTCATTGCAGATTCCATTTATTCGAAAAAAATTAGGTGTCGAACAAGAAACATTAGATTATTTAACATGGAATGCTTCATTTGATACGACTGAAGCATATCATATCTTACAAAAAGGTGGTATTACATGTCCTGATTTTATACAGACGATGCCAAAAATGATTGAGTTTTATTTAGCACATAAGGAAGAGAAGAGCTATCAAATTCAGATTAAGTAACGAAAAAAACATATAGATATTTTTGTCAGTTGTAAATGATAGTGCTATAATATTTGAAAGAAGATACCTTCGACAATTTGTCAAAGGGGAGTAGCTAACAGGTAATTAACTTTCCCTGGTTTCACATTCGTCAAGACATGGTACAACCATCGGGTGTGATAGTGAATGGCTCTATACGTATGACGTGTAGATTGAAGTACCATAAATAGAAAGGGTACGAATTTACTTAGCGAGACCTTTGCCTGAATTAGGGCAGGGGTTTTTTTCTTTTATACTTGAATGACAGGGTCATTGAGGGTATAGAGAGCTTAGAGGAGGCACTAGAATGGAAGCGATTTTACTACAATATGGCTGGGTGTTAATTGTCCTTGTTGTATTAGAGGGATTACTAGCAGCTGATAACGCGGTAGTAATGGCTGTTATGGTGAAGCATTTACCACAAGAGCAGCAAAAAAAGGCGTTATTTTATGGACTATTTGGAGCATTGATATTCCGATTCTCCGCATTATTTGTTATTACAGTTTTAGTAAATTATTGGCAAATACAAGCGGTCGGTGCAGCTTATCTATTATTTATGTCTGCGAAAAATATATATGATTTACGAAAACATAAAGATGAAGAAGAAGCAGCAACCGAAAATGGTGGAAAAAAGGGTTCTGGTTTCTGGTTAACAGTACTAAAAGTAGAGGCTGCCGATATAGCATTTGCTATTGATTCGATGCTAGCAGCCGTTGCAATTGCTGTAACTTTGCCACACTTAGGTGAATTTGATATTGGTGGCATCAATGGCGGTCAGTTCATTGTGATGCTCCTTGGCGGATTTATTGGTGTCATTATGATGCGGTTTGCGGCCCAATGGTTTGTAAAAATATTAAATGATTACCCTTCACTTGAAACAGCGGCATTTCTAATCGTTGGCTGGGTAGGTGTGAAGTTAGTTGTCTTAACATTGGCACATGAGAAGGTGGGAATATTGCCTAAAGAATTTCCACATTCCACGGCATGGGAGTTAACATTCTGGATTGTCCTAGTAGGTATTGCTTTTGTCGGCTATTTAGTCGGTGTAAGAAAGAAAAAATAAGTAGATGAACGTTGGAGGAATAGTTATCACTATTCCTCTTTCTTTTTTTATGTATTTTTTCTATACTATAATCTATCTAGTTGGGCATCATATGTGGGAGGAGTTGTTAAAGTGCCTTGGAAAAAATCATCAAATAAACTAGTCACACCATTTCAGGTACTTGTTTCTTATTATTTTATAGCAATAGCGATTTCCTTCCTGTTATTACGGCTTCCAGGCGTTCATCAAGAAGGTGTAAAAGTCTCTTTTTAGATAGCTTGTTTACAGCAGTAAGTGCAGTAAGTGTTACTGGGTTAACAACCATTAATATTTCGGAAACCTATACTACCTTTGGGCTTGTAATGATTCTTGTTATTTTACAGTTAGGCGCCATTGGTATTATGTCACTTGGTACCTTTGTGTGGCTGCTTGTTGGGAAAAAAATAGGCATGCGTGAGCGTCAGTTAATAATGATTGATCATAACCAGTACAGTGTCTCTGGTGTTGTTAAATTAATCCGCGAAATTTTAAAAATTTTATTTGGTATTGAATTAACGGGTACCATTATTTTAACGCTACATTTTACCAATTATTTTGATACGTTAGAAGAAGCCTTTTTACATGGAATTTTTGCCTCTATTTCTGCTACGACAAATGGAGGATTCGATATAACGGGAATGAGCTTACTCCCATTCCATGATGATTATTTTGTACAGATGGTTACCATGGTACTGATTGTATTAGGTGCTATCGGATTTCCGGTATTAATTGAATTGAAGACTTTTTTGCTTAATCGACGCGAGAATTTCCGTTTTAGTTTATTTACTAAAATCACTACTTCAACATACGCTATTTTATTTATAGTTGGTGCGCTTGTCATTTTACTCCTTGAATCATTCCATTCTTTTAAGGAAATGTCTTGGCATGAGGCATTATTTTCAGCAATGTTCCATTCTGTATCAACGAGATCAGCTGGATTGACTACTTACGATGTCACGACTTTTAGTGAAGCTACAGATATATTCATGAGCTTCCTGATGTTCATTGGCTCTTCCCCAAGCTCAGTTGGTGGAGGTATTCGTACCACAACTTTTGCCTTGGCCATTTTATTCTTAATTACTTTTGCTAGAGGAAGAGAGGATATCCAAGTATTTGGACGAGAAATTCATTTGATTGATGTCTTCCGATCATTTGTTGTAATTTTATTAGCCTTTTTCATGGTATTAGTTGCAACCCTTATCTTGCTTATAACAGAGCCACAAGCATCTCTTATTCAAATTATTTTTGAAATTACTTCAGCGTTCGGTACATGTGGTATGTCGTTAGGCATAACATCTGATTTATCAGTGGTTGGTAAAATCATTATCATTATTTTAATGTTTATTGGCCGAGTTGGATTAATATCATTCCTTTATACTCTTGGGGGTGGCGGAAGAGGAAAGAAATCAGGCTTCCACTATCCGAAGGAACGAGTAATTATTGGTTAAATTTTTAAAGTATGTGAGGCATTAAGTAAGGAGTAATTCCTTCGTAAACTTCATATAAAAGTAAAAATTATTATCTTGTCATAAAATATTCAAAAAATTTAAACTTTTATTTCCTGATTAGATAGATTGTTTTTTGGGCATTTTTTACAAAGTTTTATCAATCTTTGTTTAAGGAATTTGACCTATATTGGTAAGGCTGGCTATGAGTACTTAACTAACCGAACAATGAAGCGCAGAAGGAATAAATTTAGCAGTCTTTATTGTTACTATGAGGATTTAAGAATCGTTTAAGTAATAAAAAAAGCTAGTCCTGATAGTTATGACAGGACTAGCGTTTCTTATTAGTTAGAGTAGATTGTTGCAAAGTAAGGTGCTTGACCATGTCGGAAATAGGTTAACAGATAGCCATTTTTTTGTACAATTTTGCCATTTGCAAACTCTTGGTAATCAAGAGCATGAGGGATAATCAAGGTATGCTTAAACAACTCTTTTTCAGTTAACTTAAAGTTAGCAAATTCCTCGCCTGCGATAGCTGGATCTTCTCGTAAAGCGTGATAAAGGGCTTTTTGTTGCTCTTCTGTAGGACGCTCATTCCACCATAGCTTCCGTGGTTGGAACTGCTGAGCCATTAAGTAATCAAGCTGCATTAAACTCTGGACAATGTTTAAATTCACATCATCAATCGTTTCTAAAAACATTAATAAACGACGGAATAAATCCTCTAGCTGATGGCCAATACGAGACCAACCTTTTGTTTCCCAATATGTTCCGAAGTTTTGGAAGAAATCAAATGGTGTATCAAAGACCTCTGTAACCAAGTATTCAATCGTATGATCCATACGGTGATCATTCCAATACTTTTCAAGAACATCCTCTGCATGCTTAATACGGACGATATCATCAAATGTTAGAACATTATTTGAAAAGATTTCGTAAGGAGATAGATCCACATAGGTATAGCCAAACTTCTCGGCTTCTAATCGAAGTCCTGTGCCGCGTAAAAGTTTCAAAAATCCAAGCTGTAATTCCTCTGGCCGCATTGCAAAGACATCATTAAATGTTTGACGAAAACTAGCGTAATCTTCCTCTGGTAAACCAGCAATTAAATCTAAATGTTGATCTATTTTTCCGCCATCTTTCACCATAGTAACTGTTCGCTTTAGTTTTTCAAAGTTTTGACGACGTTTTACAAGAGTATTTGTTAAATCGTTCGTAGATTGAACACCTATTTCGAATCTGAACAAACCTTTTGGTGCATTATCATTTAAGAATTGAATGACTTCAGGGCGCATTATATCAGCCGTGATTTCAAACTGGAATACAACACCAGGTTTGTGTTCATCAATTAAAAATTGGAACATTTCCATTGCGTAGCTACGACTGATATTGAAGGTGCGATCCACAAATTTAATTGTTCGAGCTCCGTTATCCATTAAGAAACGAATATCCTCTTTTATTTTTTCACGGTTAAAGTATCGGACGCCAACTTCAATAGAAGATAAACAAAATTGGCAGCTAAATGGGCAGCCTCGGCTTGTTTCGATATATTGAATTCGCTTACCTAGATAGGGAAGATCCTCCTCAAAACGAAAAGGACTTGGTAATTCGCGCAAATCAATTTTAGGTGGCATAGCGTGAATCTTGACTTTCTCATCCTCTAAATAACAAATACCAGGAACATCTTCTAACAATATTTCACCGTGGAAATAGCGCAGTAATTGTTTAAATGAAGTTTCTCCTTCACCCATCACAATGAAGTCTACCTCAGGTATTCGACGTAACCAATGGTGACAATCATAAGAAACCTCAGGTCCCCCGAGCAGAATTTTAACATTTGGACAGACAGTTTTTAACATCTTGATAACGTGAATTGTTTCTTCGATGTTCCAGATATAGCAACTAAATCCAACGATATCAGGTTTTTTTGGAATAAATCTGATACAATATTAAAAGCAGGGTCTTTAATAGTATACTCTGCTATAATTGGATTAAACTCCGGTAAAGCTGCGCCTTTTAAATAGCGCAATGCTAAATTTGTGTGAATATACTTTGCATTCAAAGTAGTTAAAATAGTATTCATGCAATAATCTTCCTTTCAACATCCTATTGTATCAGTCAAGTATCTGACATACAATATAATTCTTTTTACCTATTTATTTTGTGAACGGTTCGTGAAATAATTTAAAATACTTAAATTTACTAAATTTTGTAATAATAGAATCGTGCTGTCATAAAGTATAGTAAAGGCTCAAAATTCGATTTTAGAGGTTTTTTACTCTTTTGAAAGGTTCGGTGAGAAAGTTGAAGCAAAATGATATTAATCAATGTTTTGGAAATCTTATGAAAAGTACTTCGTCACCAACACTTATACTCAATAAAGCAGGGAAAATTTTAAACGTCAATGAGGCTGCTATCAATCTTTTCAATCTTAATTTAACCTATATTGGCTATTTAGCTATGGACGAGCCATCTAATTTTAAATGGACTAAGTTCGTCAAACAGTTACAAAATGATTTACGTTCAGAGGAAATTTTCAATATTCGCACAGTTGGAAATGACTACGAAATGTTATCTTTCAAATGCTTTTATGATCCTAATACAGAGGAAATTGTTGCGCAAATTTCAACATTAAATGATGATGTTGCCCATAAATTATATGTTAGCCAAGCACATGAGAGAGCGCAATCTTTTAATGCCTACGATTACTTACCTTATGCTGTTATTGTTAGTGACGCTAGTGGTATTATTCTTGGGCTAAATAAATATGCGGAAATGTTTCTGAAAGTTGAAAATTCGCAGCTTCTTCATAAAGCGCATCAGCATATATTTGATTCGTTTACATTGAAAAAAGGGCAAATTACAACCTACCTTTCTAAGTTAATGGGTGAAAAACATGCAAGCATTCATGTAGTCGATGAAACACAAGTAAGCAGAACTTGCTATTATGAAATTTCAAGTATTTTTGATGAATACAATAATATTATTGTCACTGTGATTAATGATGAAACAGAGAAAAAGCAACTTCAACATAAAGTTGAGCATCAGCAAGCATTAAACGTTGTGGGACAGATGGCAGCGAGTATTGCACATGAAATTCGTAACCCATTAACTTCTTTAAAGGGTTTTACTGAATTACTAAAATTAAATGCTGATGATGAATCACGCATGTATCTCTCTGTTATTGACAGTGAGCTTCAACGGATGGAACAAATCTTATCCGAATTATTAGTATTGTCTAAGCCAACAACGATGAAAGTGGAATTATTAGAACTGGATCATATTGTAAAGCAAGTCATTGAGTTTATGCTACCAGATGCACTCATGAAAAATATTATGATTCAGTATATTTCAACCTCTAATCAAGTCTATATTGGCGGCAACGAGAATCGACTAAAGCAAGTGCTGATGAATTTAATTAAAAATGCAATGGAATCCATGAATAATGGTGGTACGATTACCGTCGAAATGGCAACAAATGACTGTGCGATTGTCGAACTTATGATAAAAGATGAAGGTGTTGGCATGGACAGCACGACACTTCAAAACCTATTCCAGCCTTTTTACACGACAAAATCAACAGGGACAGGACTGGGCCTTGCTTTCGTGAAAAAGGTGATTGAAGAACATGAAGGAGTAATTGGCGTTAGTAGTGAACTACAGAAGGGGACATGCTTCCATCTGCAGTTTCCAATTTACACATTCAATCAGATGGATACAATGGAAGTATCCACAAAAGATTCTGCTTATTTAGTAACATAAAGAAAGTAAAAATGGTTGCATAATGGACAACAAAACCTTCTAAATCATATATTGCTTTTGACAATGCTTTTCTAATGTCGCTATAATGTCATGTATAAAGAGCGAAGTGAGAGGAAAAGAATATGCCGTCAGAAGATCTAAAACAATCTTTAAAACTATATATTGTATTATCACGTGCACTAAAAGCAATTAATGAAACAACACATCAATTATTTCAGGATAATGGTTTAAACCCAACTGAATTTGCTGTTCTAGAACTTCTCTATCATAAAGGAAGACAGCCATTACAGCAAATTGGCAATAAAATTTTGTTAGCCAGTGGGTCTATTACGTATGTCATTGATAAGCTAGAGAAGAGAGGTTACTTATTACGAGTATCTTGTCCTGCTGATCGTCGTGTTACGTATGCAGAAATCACCCCTGAAGGTGAAGCTTTTATGGGAGAGCTGTTCCCAAAACACGAACAGCATTTGCATGAATTAATGAGTGTACTATCCCCAGAAGAAAAAGAACAAGCTATTACGTTATTGAAGAAAATTGGCCTTTCTATCAAAGACCTATCTTATTAAAAAAGTTGTCTCATTGATTTGAGACAACTTTTTTGTGATCAAATAGAAGGACGATAGACTATGTCTATCGTCCTTAGCATTTTATTATTTTTTAGATATAGTTGCTGCCATATTAAGCATAGCATCTGTTAAATCTTGTTCATCATTATCATGAATAGTTAATTTTGTAATGAGACCATCTTTCTCAAGGACAACCCCAATTACTTTCTCAGTGTCGAAGTCCACAACATAACCCTCGATATTTTGAACATCTTTAAATGCTGCTAATTCCTCAGCAGTTAGAGCTACTGTTTCACCCACTGCGTTCATATAATCTTGCATAGTTGTTTTTACTTCTTCAAAGCTCGATTGTGAAGCTTCAATTGTTTCAATACGCATAAACACTTCGTCATCATCATTGGACACTAACATGTCTTTACCAGGCTCTTCTTGTGTCAGTGTAAAACCAGGAAGCTGTTGTAGTTTATAGCTTTGATCAACACTTGCTGATTCAGTTGCCTTTTCAGTTTTATCTACACCATTTTGGACGTATTTTACATCTTGTTGAGGCTGTTTAGAAGCATCCTCTGTATTTGTATCATTTGATGCAGGTGTATCTTCTTCTTCCTCATTTGATTCACCTGCTGTATCATCTCCAGATGGTTTTTGATCGGCAGCAGTATTTGATGGCTCATTTTGTTGAGCATCTGAATCCCCTGTTTTATCAGATGTATTACAACCTACAACTAATACGGCTGTTAGTAATAATGCAAGAATTGAAACTAATTTTTTTTGCATAAAAAACCCTCCTTTTCTAAATTAAACGTTAGTAAAGATAAAATGTTTCCAAATATTAATGTTATGATGTTAACGGCAACACTAAAAATAATAATAGTACAAAAACGACATGAGCTACAATAACAAGTGGCATACTTTTACGCCATTCATATAAGAAGCCCCAAATAATGCTTGTTACCAATGCAGCAATGACACCAAGCATAAATCCGCTAAGGGCAATTGATACAGCACATAATACTGCGGTAACTATGACAGCCAGCGGTGGGCGCATAAAACGTTTTAACTGTTGTTGGATATAACCACGCCAAAATAATTCTTCACCTATGGCAACGATAAATACAAGTAAAACATAGTGCCAAATATTTTGTGGTCCGTAGCTTGCTAAAAATTTTTGAACGGATTGTACTAAGTTATTATTAATATATGGAGCGAGCCAGTAACCAAAGCGAATAATACCATATGTGATGGTACCGTATCCAATACCAAAGAGTAAAAATTGCCAAGTAGGTAATTGATCTTCAATGGAGCCAGCTAAGATGGCAATGGCAATACATACTAGTAGAGTGAATGCATACATGTACCAAAATACAGCTTGATTAGCAAAGGTAAAAGCAAGCATACCATAAACGAATAATAAAGAAAGGAGAAATAGTATTGTTTGTTTCGAATTTGTTAGCATATTCGACCTCCATACCTTAATCTTATCAAAAAAATAGTCCCTTATCATCTATTAAGACAAATAGGGACTATTCAGACTATTAAGCTTCATTAGTATATAAAATTTTATATCGTTTATGATTGACGACCGTTTTTTCTTCAATTTCAAGGGAATCAAAATTCTCCATATATGTTAAGTTAACGATCACCGAATTTTCATTTACCTTTTCTACAATACCTTGGAGACCATTTTTAAACTCGATAATATTTCCAACTTCAGCTATTTTCACAGACAGTCAGCTCCTTCATCGACTAATAATATACAGTTTGCATGAAAAATTGGTAAACGTAAAGCTTTTTTTAAATAATTCATAATTTATTACACAAATGAGGCAAAGAGAGGAATAAAGTTCATGGAAAAATACGAAAATATGCTTAAACAATTACAAAATGGGGAAAGAGAAAGTATTGAAATTCAAAAGGAAGAATTTTACGAATTTCGTGAAATTCTTGTAAAACACCCATTATTTAAACATTATAGAGGTGAGGCCAAGCAAAATGGGCGAATTATCTATACTTATACTGAAACACCTAGAAGTTAATTTGTCGAACATTGTCGTAAGTTAATGCTGTAAGAAATGAAATATAAATGTATAATAATGGTATGATTATTTGTGTGTGGAGGGTTGTATGAATGGTCAATCTACTCTTGAAACAAATGGAACAAACTCGTGAGATGATGATTCGCTCAGGTGTAGAAAACGGGTTACAAAATGCAAAAACCATTCAACTGAGTCGCAGATTAGATCAGTTAATGAATACTTATTATAGACAGATGGCATTTGAAGAAGAAAAAGATCAAGAAGACTAAAAAAGATTGTTCCAGTATTCAGAGTAAAAAACATTTTAACATATATGTTTAAAATGCATTTCAATGGGGAATAACTTACTATGAACACAGCAACATTCTCATTTCCCCCTTTAGAGCAGTGATCCCCCAATCACTTGCTCTCTTTTTTTGCTTATTCGGTATATATGCCCTACATATAAATTTTAGTACAAGTTATGGGAAGAGTTTGAATTATTTCATTCCTTCACCTAAACTGAAAAGATATAGAGTTGGACTCTCACGGAGAGTACAGAAATTCTAGAACAAAGGAGCATGTACATATGACAAAGAAACGTATTGCATTTATTGGAACTGGAGTAATGGGTGCTAGTATTATTAAGCATTTACTAAAAAATGGTCATGAAGTAACCGTCTATACTCGTACGCAAGAAAAAGCAGAGCCTCTTGTTGCCTTAGGGGCGTCATGGGCAAGCTCACCTGCTGAAGCATTTAAAAATCATGAAATTGCCTTTACAATGGTTGGCTATCCTTCAGATGTAGAGGAAGTATATTTTGGGGAAAATGGCCTCTTCCAAACAGCAGAACAAGGCAATATTGTCATTGATATGACGACTTCAGAGCCATCTTTAGCAAAGAAAATTTATATGTATGCTCAATCCATCGGTGTAGAGGCTTTAGACGCCCCTGTTTCAGGTGGGGATATTGGTGCTCAAAATGGCACTTTGTCTATCATGATTGGTGGCGATCAGGTCACATACGACAAGGTATTGCCAATTATGAAGCAATTTGGAGAAAATATAATTTATCAGGGTGAAGCAGGAGCTGGGCAGCATGCAAAGATGTGCAATCAAATTGTTATTGCCTCTGGTATGATTGGCGTGTGTGAATCACTAGCTTATGGACTAAAGGCAGGATTAGATTTACCTACCGTATTACAATCGATCTCTTCAGGTGCAGCAGGTTCATGGTCTTTAAGCAATTTAGCCCCACGTATGATAAAAGAAGATTTTGCACCAGGCTTTTATATTAAACATTTTGTAAAGGATATGAAAATAGCTTTAGACGAGTCAAACAAAATGGGCATAACATTACCAGGACTTGCATTAGCCTATGAAATGTATGAGAAATTAATCGCAGCAGGCTATGGTGATAATGGTACACAAGCACTCTTAAAGTATTATAAATAATTCGCGATGGGATTCTGAATAGGAAACCTGAAGGCTCCTTAAATGGGAGACCTTCAGGTTTTTTTGTTTTACTCTTTCCCGAAAAGTTGAGAATCCAGTGAGAAGCTGGATGCGCCTGCGAGAGTAAAGTAAAGAGCTATTGCACCTAAAGCTAAATCTAATTCATAACCAGCCAATCCATCTGCCCCGATAAAGCCGATGCTAAGTTTTGCTGTAAAGATCGCCACAATCATTGTAATGGTTAATAAAGCACCAAATATTCTTGTTGCTAAACCTAAAATAATTGCAATTCCACCAACTAATTCAATAATTGCCACGATATACGCCATAAATCCTGGTATACCTAGGCTATCAAAGAAGTCAGCTGTATAGCTAATACCACCTTGAAATTTTTGAAAACCATGCACTGCAAAAATAACGCCTAGAACGATACGTAAAATTGTTGAACCAATATTTTGCATAATAAAGTAACTCCTTATCTTTTTTGCTTACAATTCGTAACTTAGTTTATTTTTAAAAACAACTTTTGTCAAGTAACTTAATGTATTTTTAGAACAGGTTTTTTAAAAAGTGATATACTGTTAAATAGGAACTAATATACAAAGGGGGGAAGTCATTTGGATCAAAAAAATATTTGTCCACGATTTGAAAAAGCACTCATGATATTAAATCATCGTTGGAATACACTACTTATTTATCAGCTATTAAATGGTCCGCAAAGGTATTCGACCATTAAAAATCAGTTGAATATTAGTAGTCGTGTATTAACAGAACGTTTAAAGGAGTTAGAGACTGAGCAAATAGTGCTACGTACAGTAATTCCATCAACACCAGTTGTCATTGAGTATGAACTTACGGAAAAGGGTTATGCTATTGCACCTGTGCTAAAAGCGATTGAGCAATGGTCCTCTGAATGGGTAACCATAGATATAGAATGATAAAAAGGTATTCAAGCGAGGGGCTTGAATACCTTTTTGGTTTTACACAGAAAATAAGCGTTCAATTATCGACCATTTGGCAGTTATTTTTCAGTGAATTTACTGTTATATTGTAAATAATATTAATTTTCTTTAAAAAAAGGTATTTTTTATTTCAGAGAGAAATTAATTGTTTATTATAGAGAATGGAGAGGAGGGTTTTATGAAGAAGAGTACAGCTATAGACGTACAACATCGAAGTCAATTAGCCATTTATTTATCATTACCGATACTTTCATGGGCATTTTATGATTTTGCGAATACAATTTTTTCTTCAAATATAAATACAATATTTTTTCCCTTTTACATGGATGAGGTTTTAGGAACAAATGAAGTCATGCAACAAGTTGCAAGCACCTTTATATCTTATGCAAATGCCATTGCAAGCTTGTTGCTCGTTATCTTTTCACCCCTTTTCGGTGTGTGGATTGATAACACAGGTTATAAAAAGAGATTTATTGTATGGTTTGCATCCATATCTATTCTATTTACATTTATGATGGGAATATTTGCTAATGTACAAACCACTGTCAATTACTCTGGTGTGCCTCTTAGTTTATTTTTGGTAGTTGCAAGTTTTGTCATAGCAAAATTTTTCTTTAATTCAAGTTTAGTATTTTACGATTCTATGATGGGTGATCTAGGGACAAAAGAAGAGATGCCACTCATTTCAGGGTATGGTGTTGCAATCGGGTATCTTGGTACACTTTTTGGATTACTTGTTTACTTGTATGTTGGTAACAGCGATTTTCATCGAGCGTTTATCCCAACAGCCATTCTGTATCTACTCTTTTCATTGCCATTATTCTTAATTAATAAAGATACACCGATCCCAAAGTCCCAACGAAAGTCCTTAAAGTTTTTAGATGGTTATAAAGAAATCATTCAAACATTTAAAGATATGAAGCAATATAAAGCAATCTTTACCTTTATGATTGCTTATTTCTTTCTAAATGATGCCATTGCTACAACGATTGCTATGATGGCTGTTTATGCGACAACGATTGTTGGCTTTAGTTCTGGACAATTTATCGTACTTTATTTGGTCTCTACTGTCTCAACAATCATTGGGTCACTTGCCTTTGGGTATATTACGAAATCAATAGGCGCTAAACGTGCCATTACAATTGTTGCACTTATTATGATTGTTGCTTTGGTATTCGCTGTTTTTGCTTCAGCACAATGGATGTTCTGGCTTGCTGGTAGTCTATTTGGTATATCACTTGGCTCAATGTGGGTGACATCTCGGACATATATTATTGAATTATCACCGAACGAAAAACGTGGACAATTTTTTGGGTTGTTTGCTTTTTCAGGTAAAGTATCCTCCATTATTGGTCCAGCTATATATGGAACTGTTACATTATGGATGAAGGATTATGGTACTATTGCTAGTCGTGTAGCATTATCAACGTTGATCGTTATGACTGTCGTTGGTCTATTGGTACATCTAAAAGTTAATGATAAAAATGGAAATAGCAAGTAGGAGAAATGTATTGCCTATGATACAATTGAATTATAAACAGATGTAGAGAAAGGAGCGGGGTTGCATTGGAACATAAAGGAATATTATTAGAAAGTGGCACAAATGAGCTAGAGATTGTTGAATTTGAAGTAGCAAACAATAAGTTTGGCATCAATGTTATTAAAGTAAAAGAAATTATTCAACCGATCCCAGTAACGTTTATCCCACACGCGCACCCGCATGTAGAAGGAATCATTCAATTACGAGGTGAGGTATTACCTGTTGTAGATATGCTACGAGTATTAGGAATTCAAGGTGCTGAGCGTAATCCACAACAAAAATATATTGTCGCAGAATTTAATAAACAACGTGTCGTTTTCCATGTAGATAATGTAACACAAATTCATCGTATTTCTTGGAATCAAATCGAAAAGCCTTCAGATATGTATCAAGGGGGTACATCACAAGTAATTGGTGTGATTAAACAGAATGAGCAAATGATTCTATTACTAGATTTCGAAAGAATTATGGTGGATATCAATCCTGCATCAGGAATTAGTGTGGAATCTGTTAAAAAGCTCGGTAAACGTGAGCGATCTGGAAAGCGAATTTTAATTGCAGAAGATTCACCGTTATTACGTAAATTACTGTTTGATACTATGAGTGAAGCTGGTTATGACAATGTTGAATTCTTTGAAAATGGCCGCGATGCTTATGAATACTTAGAGGGAATTGCAAAGAGTGGTAGTGATATAGCAGAGCATATTCAATTGGTGGTAACGGATATTGAAATGCCACAAATGGATGGCCATCATTTAACACGAAAAATCAAAGAGCATCCCGATCTTCAAAAGCTTCCTGTTATCATTTTTTCAAGTCTAATTACAGATGACCTTCGTCATAAAGGTGATCAAGTAGGGGCTGAGGATCAAATAAGTAAGCCAGAAATTGCAGAGCTCATTTTACGTGTTGACCAACTTATTCTGTAATCACCATGGCTTACATGATACTTCTCAATTTTAATAATGGGTATCCTGCAAGTATAAATAAATGAAAGTAAAGTCGGATGCCTTAATTAAGAGGGTCCGATTTTTTTGTATATGTCCAAATATTATGAACAAAATAAATGGTAGATGCTTGAAGGATGTGATTATTTGAATGAATTAAAAACAGCTATTATTGATATCGGCTCCAATACTATACGATTAGTATTATATCAATATGATAATGAAGAGGGACTTCGTGAGCTTGGAAATATTAAGACGGTAGCACGTTTGCGTACATATTTACAGCCCTCAGGAGAGATGTCTGATGAAGGTATTCAAGTGTTATCAGAAACTTTATTAACATTTAAAGCCATGCTTGAGGATTTTGAAGTAACAGATGTAAAAGCTGCTGCGACTGCGGCTATTCGACAAGCCACTAATCGAGACAAAATTATAGAGGAAATGAAAGAACGGACTGGTATCCAAATAGAGCTTTTATCAGAAGAGGAAGAGGCCTATTTTGGCTACGTTGCTGTTGCTTATTCCATGGGTACGAAATCGGCCGTAACAATCGATATCGGTGGTGGTAGTACCGAAATTACGCTGTTTGAAAATAAAGAAATTCAGCAATCACATAGTTTCCCTTTTGGGACAGTTTCTTTAAAGCAACGTTTTGTAAAAGGTGACATTATCAATAGTAGTGAGAAAAAAGAGCTTCTTGCCTTTGTCAAAGAGCAGTTCCAAACACTCCCTTGGATAAAAAATGTTGCTCTACCTATTATCGCAATTGGTGGTAGTGCGCGTAATATTGCTCAAATACATCAACAAAAGCATGATTATCCTATTGCCAGCGTACATGGTTATGAAATGACAAAGGAAAATTTGGATGATTTAAGCTTATTTTTAGGGCAATTAAGCTTTCAGGAATTGAAACAATTGGATGGTCTCTCATCTGACCGTGCTGATATCATTGTTCCTGCATTAGAGGTATTTAGAGTGTTGATGGAGGTAGTTGGTAGTGAGACCTTCCAACTGACAAAGCGAGGTTTACGTGAGGGACTCATTATTCAACGGATTTTGCAAACAGATACAAAGGCGTTTGATAAATATAATGTATTTGAAGGAAATGCTAGAAGATTAGCACGTCAGTATGGTCGGAGTGAAGTGGAAGTAGATTATTTAATGCATTTAGCAGACCAATTGTATCGTGAATGTTGTCATTTAGGCTACTTGCAATATCATCCAGAAGATTTGCATTTATTAGCAAAAGCGGCGAAGGTTTTTAATATAGGAGAGTATATCGAATTAAGCTCTTCAAGCCAACATACTTTTTATTTAATTGCGAATCAATCCATTGATGGTTTAAATCATTTAGAACGAGTAAAACTAGCACTTCTTGCCTCCTATAAAAATAAAGATTATTTCGAACGATTTGCTGCCCCATT
Organism: Lysinibacillus sp. YS11; assembly: GCF_002896375.1. Taxonomy (NCBI): domain Bacteria; kingdom Bacillati; phylum Bacillota; class Bacilli; order Caryophanales; family Bacillaceae; genus Lysinibacillus; species Lysinibacillus sp. YS11. The sequence continues at coordinate 833,624 of NZ_CP026007.1, forward strand.
TGCTACATGGATGAGTCGGGAGGAACATCGTAAAATAAGAGATTTCGGAGCGTTATTAAAATTTGTCTATGCATTAAATGTTTCAAAACGCAATATAGTACATGCTATTGAAATGCACACCGAAGAAGATCATGTTCAGCTTAATATTTATGTAAAAAAGAATGCTGCGGCTGAAAAGTATCAAGCCAATCGACATAGAAAGCATTTAGAACGTGCATTAAAAATCCCAATGAAGATCAATTTTATTGAAGAAGGGTGGAACAATGGATGACAACTGAAGTAACGAAAAACGAGCTACATGGGGAAGAGTTCTCCGAAAACTACAATCTATTGTTAGAGGAAATTGCAAAGCCTCAATATTATAATAATCGTGAATTAAGCTGGCTTGCCTTTAATGAACGCGTGCTAGAGGAAGCAGAGGATATTAATAATCCTCTGCTCGAGCGTTTAAAATTTTTAGCTATATTTAGTTCCAATCTAGATGAATTTTTTATGGTTCGTGTTGCAGGCTTACAGGACCAGGTACGTGCTGGTTTTCATAAGCCCGAAAACAAATCTGGCTTAACGCCGAAGGAACAGTTGGCCAAAATAGCAGAACGCACACAAGCATTAGTGCGTCGACAAACTGAGGTGTATAGACATTTAATCTATGATTTACTACCTCAACATAATGTACATATTGCGGACATGAAAGATTTAAATAGCAAGCAAAAATCATTTATCAATGAAATGTTTGCAGAAACTATCTTCCCTGTTTTAACCCCTGTTGCAGTGGATGCATATCGTCCTTTCCCAACTTTGCTTGGTAAAACTTTGAATTTACTAGTGCTGTTAGAGCAGGATGAGTCAGATCTTGAAAGTCGTGAAAAAGTGGCGATTGTCCAAGTTCCATCTGTGTTAGATCGCTATATAAAAGTACCGTCCGAAGAAGGTAAGACAGTTGTAGTTTTATTGGAGGATGTGATAGTAGCGCATATTGAAAAGCTGTTTTATGGCTATAGCGTAAAATCAGCACAAGCCTTCCGCTTAACAAGAAATGCAGATTTAACTATCCATGAAGAAGGGGCTCGAGATCTTCTCGTGGAGATCGAAAAAGAGCTGAAAAAGCGAAAGTGGGGAGTAGGAAGCCGTTTAGAAGTTCGAGTTGGAGAAATGAACGAGGAAGTGCTGCAATACTTACTAGATGAATTCGAAATAGAAGAATCGGATGTATTCCATATTGATGGTCCTTTGGATTTAACGTTTATGTTCTCTTTTGTGAAAGGTATTTCAGTAGGTCGTGAGCATTTAGAATATGAAAGCTTTATCCCACAGCCACCTTTAGATTTACAGTCTGACGAAAATATTTTTGAAAAAGGACTTCAACAGGATATATTTTTCCATCATCCATATGAATCTTTTGCCCCTATTGTTGATTTTATTTCTGAGGCCGCTGTCAACCCGAATGTGTTGGCTATAAAACAGACATTATATCGAGTAAGCGGAAATTCACCGATTATTCAAGCGTTAAAGCTTGCCGCTGAAAATGGTAAACAAGTAACGGTATTAGTGGAGCTAAAGGCTCGCTTCGATGAAGAAAACAATGTGCACTGGGCAAAACAATTAGAACAAGCAGGTTGTCTTGTGATCTATGGGATGAATAATTTAAAAACGCACTCAAAAATCACGCTAGTCGTAAGTCGTCGTAACGGCAAAATTGAACGTTTTGTCCATTTGGGTACAGGAAATTATAATGATGCAACTGCAAAAATTTATACGGATATGGGCATAATAACGACAGATAAAGAGTTTGGCATTGATGCGACAAATTTCTTTAACTACTTAAGTGGCTATACAGAAAAGCCTACCTTTAATCATTTAGTCGTTGCACCATTTGATATACGCGATGAGTTTATTCGGTTAATGGATGAGGAAATTGCCTGTCATAAAAAATATGGAAATGGTTTTATTCGTGCAAAAATGAATTCATTGACAGACAAAGATTTAATGATGAAGCTTTATGAGGCATCGATTGCGGGTGTAAAGGTCGAGCTTATTATTCGTGGTATATGCTGTATTAGACCAGGAATCCCAGGTATTAGTGAGAACATTACTGTAACAAGTATTGTTGGTCGTTTCCTTGAACATTCTCGTATTTATTGGTTCCATCATAATGGGGAAAATAAAGTATATTTATCCTCTGCAGATATGATGACACGCAATATGATTAAACGTGTAGAAATTTTATTCCCTGTATATGCAAGTGAAGCAAAAACTCGTATTATTGACATAATGAATGCACAATTAATGGATACTGCCAAAGCCCGTATTCAAGACTCTAATGGTAAGTATCATTATAAAGAGTTTGATCGTAGCGAAGATCCATTAAATAGCCAGGAAATTTTCTTGAAGGATGCATTAAAGCCTACGCTAGACGAAGAATAGAGCAAACACGCTACTTAGTGAGGGATAGAATGAAAAAATGTAGAGAAAATGTAGCGCCATTTGCAGAATATCAACAGCTCATGCAACTGAATCCATTTGATGCAATCATTTGTTTGAGACAAGTTGATAAGACAGTGTTTGAGGTCGTTGAATTTAATGAAAAGCTATCGTCAATGATTGAGCTGGAGGATATAACAGCCAAAAACGCTGAGAACTTTTTTACTAAGCAATGCTGGCTGCAATTGTCGGGATTTCTAATTCAAGAAATCAATAAACAGCATACTCTAAAATTAGGTAACGGTCTTCAAGAGAAAACATTTATGCTTCATGTTCAGCACTTTTCTGAATCAATAGTTGCCATTATTCTTCGAGCGACACAATTTGAAGAAAATCCCTATTTACAGTTCATTGAACAACATATAAGTCCAGTGTTAACGACAGATTTACAAGGTCGAATAATTCATCAAAATATTGCTGCTACTGCTACACTATCGAGAGAGCAGCACAGTCTAATTGGACTAGATATTTTTTCATTACTCGAAAGTAAATATCTCAATGAGTTTAAACTATTATTTACCAAAACAATCGAAGGTTCAGCGTTTGGCATGCCTAAATGCTTATTGAAAGGTGATTTACTAAGCAAAGAGCCCTTTTATTTAAGAACGCATCCAACCTATTATAATGGAGAAGTTGTGGGTGTCCACCTATTTGTTAAAGATGCTAATTCATTTATGAATGATCATGAAGCATTCTATTACCTAGCACTAATGGATGAATTAACAGGTATTTGGAATCGAAAAGCTTTTAAGGAGCATTGGCTACAGCATTTAAATGATAAAAAGCAAGAGCATAAGCAAGCCGCTCTTATTTTAGTTGACATTGACCGTTTTAAAAAGTTTAATGAATCCCTTGGCGAGAGCAAGGGAGATGATTTGATGCGTATGTTTAGTCATAGGTTACGGGAGCTTTGCTACTCAAAGTGTTCGCTATATCGATATAATAGTGATGAGTTTATTTTTGTGCTAAAAGATGCAACCATCCAAAAAATTGAACGAACTGCAAACTTGATTATGGACGTATTAAAACAGCCATTTATGATAGATGGACAGGAATATTTTATTAGCGTATCGATTGGGATTTCACTTAGCCCAGCAGATGGTAAAGATATCGAGACACTTGTACGGAAAGCAGATAAAGCTTTATTTTCTGTTAAAGAACATGGTCGTTCACATTATCGCTACTACCGTGAAGATATGACGGCCATTTTTCCAAACGAAGCATTAATGGAGGCACATTTACGTCGAGCAATTGAATTTAATGAGCTAAGTCTTCATCTACAACCGCAAATGGATTTAGCAAATAATAGCATCAATAGCTTTGAAGCATTATTACGATGGAATAACCGTAAATTTGGTTTTGTATCACCAGCGCAATTTATTCCTATTGCGGAAGCCTCAGGGTTGATTATTGAAATCGGTGATTGGATTATTGATGAGGTATGTCGTTACCAAAAAGAATGGCAATCGAAAGGATATCGTCCTGTACGGATTGCAGTCAATATATCCCCAAAACAGTTTAGAAAAGAAAATTTTGCCCGAAAAATTAAAACAACTTTAAAGAAATATGGTGTACCGCCTGAATTATTAGAAGTAGAAATTACCGAAAGTTCCATGACAAATGTACATGAAACATTTTCGATTCTTACAGAACTGAAGCAATTAGGTGTTTATGTGTCTGTGGATGACTTTGGGACAGGCTATTCCTCATTAAGTTATCTCAAGCGTTATCCGATTGATATTATTAAAATTGATCAGTCATTTATTGCAGATATAGCGAAGGATGACAAAAATGAAGCCATCATAAAAGCCATTATTTCGATGTCTCATAATTTAGGATTAGAGGTCATTGCTGAGGGAATTGAAGAACCAATACAAGTTGATTTTCTCAAACGCCATCGTTGTCAAAAAGGGCAAGGCTATTTGTATAATAAACCATTACCAGTTGAAACGATTGTACAACAATATTTTGTAAGCTAGAAAACGGGTAGCACTTTCATCACAAAATAGATGAAGTGCTACTTTTTTATTTGCCGTATTTAAGACCGTTTAAGACAATTGCTGTGAATTGCGCCATTTCAGAGGCTAGGTCAAAGTCTTCACTATGTATCAACCAATCATAGACATTCGCACGCATACAGCGCTGAATAAGTGTTTGTATGGTAGCAGCAGAAACATCTTGTCTAAATTCCCCATGTTGAATTCCTTCCTCGATATATGTATTCATTATCTGAAAAATCTTACGTTGTGGATTGATTAAATAATGATCCTGTTCTACTTGGTTTGTCATAGCAGCCGTATATACTGTACGTAATAAATCCTTTCCCACAATATTGGTTAAATATCTCATTTGCTCTTGATACACTAAGAGTATTTTTTCACTTGCTGGTAATGTGGGATCAATATTTTTTTCAACTGTACGATAAAAATTATCAAGCTCCTTAAATTTTTCTAAAATAACATCATATTTAGATGGGAAATGTGTATAAAATGTACCCTTTGAAACATTACATGCCTTTGTAATTTGTTCAACAGAAACATGTTCATAACCATGCTTGTTAAATAAATCTAAAGAAGTTTTCAATAATTTTTCACGTGTTTCTAATGCCTTTTTCTGTCTGCTTGTGAGTGTTTCCATTGGTAGCTAATACCTCCTATATTAAATATTGTAAAATATCTTTTGTAAAAAATATTCTGAAAATATTAATTTTTTAATTGACGAGATGGATTTCGATTGATTATGATTTAAATGACCGAAGTCAATGACTGCGGTCAATGATGTTATCTCGTTACTAATGTTACTTTAAAAAATGAAAGTTGGCTAGTATATCATCAAGTTTTCTGTTGTATTTTCAAGGAATGGGGAGGTCACAATGAAGAAAAAATTGGGTTTTATTGGCTTAGGGAATATGGGTTTACCGATGGCTATTAACTTATTAAGAGCAGATTATCAGGTATATGGTTTCGATACGAATGCGGAAGCAATGGAACAATTCGCAGCAGCAGGTGGTTTCGGCCTTGAGACAGCTATGGATATTGCGAAAAAATGTGATGTTATTATGACAAGTTTGCCTACCCCTCAGGTTGTAGAATTGGTTTATCAATCAGAGCAAGGAATTTTACAACATGCAAAGAAAGGGTGCCTGCTGATTGATTTTAGTACTGTTAATCCCGAATTGAATGATACGTTACATACAGAAGCTATAGCTTTGGGATTACGTTATTTGGGAGCGCCTGTCAGTGGGGGTGTCATAGGGGCTATCAATGCGACATTAACTATTATGGTTGGTGGTGGCACAGATGATTATATAAGTGCTAGCGAAATATTCAGAATAGTCGGTAAAAATATTTATCATTTAGGCACATCTTCAAGTATAGGAACGCGAATTAAATTACTCAATAACTTAATGATTGGCTTTTACACAGAGGCAGTCGCTGAAACGATTGTACTTGGCGAAAAAATGGGTATTCAGGCAGACACGCTCTATGAAGTATTAAATAATAGTTATGGACAAAGCCGTATTTATGAACGTAATTATTTGGAATATATGAAAAATGATAATTATGAGCCGGGCTTTTCGACAAGTCTACTATTAAAAGATTTGAAGTTAGCTAAGGAAATGGCGGATGAAGCAGGCGTATCGCTGCGAATCGGCGAAAAGTTAGTGGATCTTTATAGTGAAATTGCTCAGCAGGGCTATGGAGAAAAAGATATGTCTGCAGCTTATTTAAGTTTAAAAGAAAAATGTAAACTAGAACAATTTTAAGAGGAGGAAATGGATATGACAACGACACAAGAGGTTAAAACATTAACACATTTTATTGGTGGCAAATTGGTTGAAGGAAAAAGTGGCCGATTCGGTTCGGTATTTAACCCAACAACAGGTGAAGTCATTGCTAAGGTACCCCTTGCAACAGTAGAGGAAACACAAGATGCAATCGAGCAAGCTCAAGCAGCATTTCCGGCTTGGCGTGATACATCAGTGGCTAAGCGTGCAGAAATTGTATTAAAGTTCCGTAACCTTATCACTGAAAATATGGAAGAGCTATTACAAATCATTTGTACTGAAAGCGGTAAAACGATTGAAGATGCCAAAGGTGAGATTACACGAGGACTTGAATCTGTTGACTTAGCCATTGGTGCGCCACATTTAATGAAAGGAGAATACTCCGTAAATGTTGGAGGTCAAATAAATGCTTATTCTGCAAAATATCCATTAGGGGTTGTGGCAGCAATTTCTCCATTTAATTTCCCCATCATGGTGCCTCTAGCACAAACGAGTATGGCCATTGCTGTAGGAAATGCGGTTATTTTAAAGGCATCTGAGCGTGTGCCAATGACTTCATTATATGTTAGTGAGCTTTGGAAGAAGGCGGGATTGCCTGATGGTATTTGGACAGTAATCAATGGTGATAAAGATGCGGTCAATGAACTTTTAGAAAACCCAGCTGTGCAAGCGATTTCATTTGTTGGATCAACACCAGTAGCTAAATATATTTATGAAACAGGATCAAAGTACGGTAAACGTGTCACGGCTCTTGGTGGTGGTAAAAACAATATGGTCGTGATGCCAGATGCGGATCTTGAACAGGTTGCTAATGCCTTTATTGGTGCAGCTTATGGAGCAGCATCCCAACGTTGCATGGCAATATCTACTATCATGCCTGTAGGAAAGGATACTGCTGATCGCCTAGTGGATATTCTTAAGGAAAAAATTTCCAATCTGAAAGTAGGCCCATATACAAACCCTGATTCAGATTTTGGCCCTGTTATTTCTCAGCAATCAAAAGAAGCAATTCTTACTGCAATTGATCGAGGGGAAGCCGAAGGAGCTTCAGTAATTTGTGACGGACGAGAACTTGATATTGTCAAAGAGTCTAAAGGGTTTTATGTAGGGCCTACATTATTAGATCATGTAAAGCCAGGCATGGAAGTTTACGAGCAAGAAATATTTGGTCCAGCTCGCAATGTTGTTCGTGTAGATTCCTTAGAGGAAGCTATTACACTTATCAATAAGCATGAGCTAGGTAATGGTGTCACAATCTTTACGAATGATGGATTAGCAGCTCGAAAATTTACAACAGAAATTGATGTTGGCATGGTTGGTGTCAATGTACCAATTCCAATTCCTGTTGGCTACCATAACTTTGCAGGCTTTAAAGGATCTCGTTTTGGTGAGGGGCATATGTTTGGCCCAGATCAAGCACGATTCTTTACAAAAACTAAGACAATTTCAGAGCGTTGGATGGCTGGCAATGCCTCCTCAGCATCCACGTTTGCATTCCCAAGCAATAACGACTAATAAAACCTGGAGCTGTAGAGTTATACAGCTCTTTTCTAAAAAAGGGGATGGGTGGGGTGTAAATGTTAGAGTATATTGGTCTTTTTGGTAGTTTAGCATTATTAGTTTATTTAACAATGAAGGGTGTAAATCTACTTATTTCAGCACCGTTAACTGCGTTGTTAGCAGCCTTAACAAACGGTCTTGCATTTTTTCCTCAAACAGCTGATAAAGATCAGGCCAACTTTCTAACGAGCTATATGGATGGGTTCACAGGATTTGTTGGTTCATGGTATTTAATGTTCATGGCGGGCGCCATTTTCGGCAAAGTCATGGAGGATACAGGCGCTGCAGATAGTGTCTCTAAATGGATTGTAGAAAAAATAGGGGTGAAATATGCCACATATGCTGTAGTTTTAGCTGCAGCAGTACTCACATATGGTGGTGTTTCAGTTTTTATCGTAGCCTTTTCAGTTTATCCAATGGCTATTAGTTTATTTAAACAAGCGAACTTTCCACGACGTTTTATTCCTGCTGCACTGGGCCTAGGTTCTGTCACATTTACGATGACATCAGCAGGCTCACCTGAGATTCAAAATTGGATACCAATTCCATATCTTGGTACAACTCCATATGCAGGTTGGCAAGTTAGTATTGTCGTGGCTATTTTTATGGCTGTTGGTGGCTCGCTTTGGCTGAATTGGATGATTAAACGCGCTGTTAACAATGGGGAAATTTTCATTGAGCGCTCCACCGATCCAGTAGCTGATGAAACAAGAAAGCTTCCGAGTCCCCTTTTGAGTCTCATACCATTATTAGTTGTTTTAGTCATTTCTTATATTTTCCATGATTCACTTGGAACCTCTGCTTTAATTGTAGCCTTAACTAGTGGCTGTATCGTTGCTTATTTAGTGAGTTACAAATATGCAAAGTCAGTTGGCGCAACATTAGCAGCAGGTGCAATGGGTGCTATTATTGCCATTGCAAATACGGCGGCTGTTGTCGGCTTTGGCGGAGTAGTAAAAGCAACACCATCCTTTGTTGCAACTGTTGATGTAATGACCAATATCCCTGGCAGTCCGCTGATTGGAGGAGCCTTAGCAATTGCGGTTATTGCTGGTTTAACAGGTTCAGCATCAGGGGGACAAACAATTGCTATGCCCTTACTAGCACCGCATTATATCGAGATGGGTGTAGATACAGAGGCGTTGCATCGGACAATTGCTATAGCATCTGGTTCCCTAGATTCATTGCCGCACGGAGGATATGTTGTGACAACCATCAATTCAGTATGTAATGAAAAGCATAAGGATGCATATATGCCATTTGGAGCTTTGACGGTTATTATCCCTATCATAGGTACAATACTTGCAATCATATTATTCTCATTAGGGATGTAGGAGGGATGAAGTATGCGAGGAAAAACGGTTTTTATTACAGGGGCAGCTCGTGGTATTGGTCTTGCTATGGCACAAGCATTTGCTGAGCAAGGGGCTAATGTTGTGATATCAGATAAAAATGAACAGCTTCTTGAGGAAGCCGTCGCACAATACCCCTCTTTAACTTCCTATATATGTGATGTGACAGAAGAACAAGCCATAAGAGAAGCCATTGATTTTACGATTAATAAATTCTCAACATTAGATATTTTAATCAATAATGCAGGATTTCAACATGTGTCGCTTATTGAGGATTTTAAGACAGAAATTTTTGAGTCAATGCAAAAAGTGATGGTCGTTGCTCCCTTTGTGGCGATGAAGTATGCGTTACCACATATGAAGAAAAATCAATTTGGTCGTATTATCAATATGGCCTCCATCAATGGCGTCATTGGGTTTGCTGGGAAGGCAGGATATAATGCAGCAAAGCATGGTGTGATTGGGCTTACTAAGGTAACGGCACTAGAGGTGGCGACAGAGGGAATTACGGTAAATGCTATTTGTCCAGGGTATGTTGACACGGAATTAGTACGTAATCAGTTTATGGACTTAGCACAGACACGGGGAATTCAAGTGGAAGAAGTTCTTGAACAAGTGTTATATCCACTTGTACCGCAAAAACGTTTACTTGATGTCTCTGAAATTACAGGACTTGCTTTATATTTAGCAAGTGATGTAGCAAAGGGGTTAACCGGCCAGGCCATTCTATTAGATGGTGGCTATACAGCTCAATAGCTTAGGAGGGAAAATATGATTCAAACAAAAACCATCTTTACTGTCCATTCACCAGGAACGATTGTATATGGTCGAGATTCATTTGAAGAAGTAGGAGAGTATGCGAAAAAACTAGGTTCAAAGGCATTAATTGTTAGTGATCCAATTATGGACAGTTTAGGCTTTATCAAGAAATGCCATACACTGTTAAAGACCCAAGGGATAGACGTCGTTTCATATATAGGGGTGACAACTGAGCCAGATGATACGTATGTAGCAGAGGGATTGCAGCTTTTGCAGAAAGAAAACTGTGATGTCATTATTTCTGTTGGTGGTGGTAGCTGTATTGATACGGCGAAGGCGATTGCAGTAGTGGCTACAAATGGCGGCTACATAGGAGATTATATGAAAATGGCAAAGGTTGCAGCTGAAGCACCAATTCCACACATTGCGATACCAACAACAGCAGGTACAGGCTCTGAAGCAACAGATGCCACTGTTATTACCAATACAAAAAGTGATGTGAAAATGATGATTAAGCAACCAGCTTTTATGCCCACTATAGCGATTGTTGATCCTATTTTAACCATTACCTCACCTCCAGCAATTACCGCAGCAACTGGAATAGATGCATTGAGCCATGCCATTGAGAGCTATTTATCGCGTTTAGCTCATCCTTATTCGAATGTGCTCGCCTTATCTGCTATGGAATTAATTGTGAATAACATCATAAGGGTTTATGAACATGGAGATGATGTTGATGCTAGGGAAGCGATGTCATTGGGTTCGATGCAGGCAGGGCTGTCATTTTCTAATGCTTCTGTTGCCCTTGTACATGGAATGTCCCGTCCGATTGGGGCACTTTTCCACGTACCGCATGGCATCTCCAATGCGATGCTTTTACCAGCTGTACTAGATTATTCAAAAGACGCTTGTATAGATCGATTGGCAGATTTAGGACAATTTTTTAATAAAACAAAAGAACGTCTATCGCAAGAGGAACTTGCTCAGCTTGCTATTACGTCCATTAAAGATATGTGTAAGTATATGAAAATTGGCAATTTAAAGCAGTGGGGAATCGAGGAGCATGCTTATTATCAGGCCATTCCTAAAATGGCTGAGGATGCACTTGCAAGTGGGAGTCCTGGTAACAATCCGAAGATACCAACTTTAGAAGAGTTAATGGAGCTATATAAAATTGCCTATACGTATGAGTTTTAATGATATTGGAGAGCTATTCATTGAATGAATGGCTCTTTTATATTTTTTCAGAAAATAAACTCGCATTCTATAGAATTAATATGACATATTCGAGAATATATAGTAAACTTTTAGTGAATCACCATTCATTTTTAACAAAGGGGGAAATGGAATGTTGCAAGGGAAGATGATTATTATTACGGGTGGATCAAGTGGCATGGGGCTGTATATGGCAAAGCAGTTCGTAACTGAGGGAGCTAATGTTGTTATAACAGGTCGTAACGAAGAACGATTAGCAGAGGCAAAGAAATTTATAGCGGAGGCTGGTCCCTCTATTGAGACATTCCAAATGGATGTACGTGTACCTGAGCATGCTGAGGCTATGCTCGAATTTGCTATTGAAAAATTTGGTCAAGTGGATGGGCTTGTGAATAATGCAGCGGGTAACTTTATTGTACGTGCAGAGGATTTATCACCGAATGGCTGGAAGGCTGTCGTAGATATTGTATTAAATGGTACATTCTATTGCTCTTCAGCAGTAGGCAAGTATTGGATTGAGAATAAGATCAAAGGGTCTATATTAAATATGGTAGCGACGTATGCTTGGAATGCAGGAGCAGGTGTGATCCATTCAGCTGCAGCAAAAGCAGGGGTACTATCATTGACGAGAACGCTAGCTGTTGAGTGGGGGAAACAGTATGGGATTCGGGTTAATGCTATTGCACCAGGTCCGATCGAGCGTACTGGTGGAGCCGATAAGCTTTGGGAATCAGAAGCAGCGGCAGCTCGTACACTAGATTCTGTTCCACTAGGCCGTATAGGAACACCAGAAGAAATTGCTGATTTAGCTACATTTATGATGTCTAACAAAGCAAGTTATATGAATGGAGAATGTGTAACTTTGGATGGTGGGCAGTGGCTCAATCAATATCCATTCTAAAAATCTTTGCATAACGAATAGCTGGGTTGACGCATACTAAGGGTAAAGAAAGGAGTTTTGCCGATGGGTATGTGGTTAATACCAGCAATTATTGCCATTGTGATCATTTCTGCTATTTCGTTTGTTTATACGTTAAAAATAGCTAAAATGACTTCTGAACGGAAATCTGAAAATGATACCCCTATTTCAGAAACAGTTGAAGAATATGCAACGATGTTGAACCCAATTGTTTGGGTCTATGCAATTTTTTTGCTTTTTTTAGGGATCATGATTTTTTACTACTGGAGTAAGGCGGGCTATTAGTTAAGAACCATCTTCATTCGGTCACGAAAAACTTGACTGGATGAAGATATTCTAAGTTTTTGCTGTAAAGGCTAAAATAATTCATTGTTCATGAAAAACTCTTCTCGGCCTGGTCATGGTCATACATAGAAAAGTTGTGATATGATGAAAGGGAAGGACTGTTCTACACAGTGAGGACAGAAAAGGAGAAGAAGTTCATGATTTCAACTAACAGCAAAGACTTATTAGCAATGCCAATTAGTGATTTTATCATTTCCTCTGAAAAAGTTGCGCATGTACAAAGTGGAAATAGTGCGGAACATGCACTCCTTGTACTAACACGTACAGGGTACTCGTCCATACCTGTATTAGATTTGAAATATCGACTTCAAGGTTTACTTAGCATGAAAATGATTACCGAATCGATTCTTGGACTTGAGCATATTGAATATGAAAAGCTACCTGATATTAAGGTTGACTCTATTATGGAAAAAGAGATCGCTGTATTGAAGCTGACGGATACTTTCCAGCGTGCTTTGGATTTAGTTATTAACCACGCCTTTTTATGTGTAGTGGACGAAGATGGTACATTCGCAGGGATATTAACAAGACGTGTTATTTTAAAGCAATTGAAAAAATATATTTATCAAAAAGAGTAGTAGCTTAAGAGGGAACTCAGATGAAAATCATGAGGCCCTCTTTGCTTGTATTGGAGGTTTACAGATTGATGGCAACAGAGGCAGAAATTTTAAAAATCTTAGCTGAAGAACGCAATATGCGGAAAGCAGCAGAACGTCTATTTTTATCCCAACCAGCCCTTTCACAACGATTGCAAACGATTGAGAAAGACTGGGGTGCACAATTATTTATTCGTTCACAAAAAGGTTTAACAGCAACACCTGCTGGTGAACAAGTTATTGCTTATGCAAAGGAAATGCTAGCCAAAAAGGAAGAAATATTTGAAACGATTCAATCCTTAACGACAAAGGTAAACGGGACATTGAAAATTGCTTGTGCTTCCATTGTTGGTCAGAACTGGCTACCAAAAATCTTGAAGGAGTTTGTGTCAAAATATCCAGAGGCTAAAATATCACTGATGACGGGCTGGAGTTCTGAAATTGTGAAGGCTCTTTACGAGGGCGAGGCCCATGTAGGCATTGTACGAGGCCAAGTTGACTGGAAAGGAGAAAAGATCCACCTTTTCAGAGATACTCTTTATTTAGTGGACAAAGAGGTTAAAACAATTGAAGATGTGTTAAAGACAGACCGTCCATTTATTCAATATAAGAGTGATTCCAACTATTATCAAGAAATTCAGCAATGGTGGCAGCAGCATTTTGCCTCGAATCCAAGAAAACAAATTTTAGTGGATCAAATTGAAATTTGCAAGCAAATGGCATTAAATGGTATCGGTTATGCGATCTTGCCTTCTATTACGTTAAATGACCACGATGCCATTCACAAAATCCCTCTATCAAATGATGAAAAAGAGTTTGGTCTTACACGCGATACTTGGCTAATTGGTTATGAATCCTCTTTTGAATTAAGACAAGTAGAGGCGTTTGTGGAAGTAGTGCAGGATCATGCACGGTGTTTGTTTGATTATACTAAATAGAAAATCAGGCAGCTCCAGGTTGTTTTGGAGTTGCCTTTTTGCATTGTAGAATTCTTAAGAGTTTATGAATATTAATGAAGATAACATAAGAAATGGAACAAAATGCAATATAAATCGTATAATTATGTAACCATCTATTTACATAAAAAGGGGTTGAGCTTTTGAAAAAGACAAAATGGACGGCACTGGCCTTACTAGTCATGCTGGTAATGAGCTTTATCTTGCCTACAACTCAGGCAAGTGCTGCTGCTACGCTAGAGGTGAAAGCAACAGCGGGTGTTTCTGGTAAAGCGAAATATCAATCAGTAGTACCACTCCAAGTTACAGTGAAAAATAATGGAGCTGACTTCTCAGGAGATATGGCGATTAATTCATCAAATTCTTATGAGGCAGCTTCAGCACTTGTCGTTCCAATTGATATAGCAGCAGGAGAGGAAAAGACATTTACTTTCTATCTTGATGGTTTAGCTGACTATAGTTATTCGGACACCGATTTATTTGCTTTTTATGAGGGAAGCATTGAAAAAGGAAAAAAGATTGCCTATAAGGGAACTAAACGTCTGCAATCAAATTTTTTAGACCCCTCATCAACATTCATTTATACATTAACAGATAAAAGTGATCGTCTTTCTGCACTATTACGTTTATCAACATTTGTAGCTCAAAGTAATGTGGAAGTATTTAATATCAATCAATTAAAAGATTATACACTTCCAGAAGATTCGCAGGGACTTGCGATGGCCAATGTCATTGTTGTAGATGAAGTGGCTATTGCTGATTTAACACCGAAACAACAAGAAGCATTACTAAAATGGGTACAGGATGGTGGTACCTTACTTCTAGGTGCTGCTGACCAAATTAATGCTACAGCAGGGGTTTTTAAAGAGTATTTACCTTTGTCATTATCACAAGAAATGACTGCGATTTCTGCAGAAGCTTTAACTAAATTGTCAGGAGGCGGCATTTTTACACAGCCGATTTCAGTATACTCAGCTACTAGTAGTGAAGGAAGTTTACCTGTATTAACAGAAAATAATGAAGTGTTAGCAGCAAAGAAAAAAGTGGGTAGCGGGGAAGTGATTCAAACAACCTTCTCTTTAGGTGATCAACCACTTGCTTCTATGGACGGCTACGGAGCACTTTTAGCCAAAGTGATAAATATTCAAAGTATTTCACAGCAAGGAATGATGAGACAGGGACAATCTCCTCTCGATCAAATATCTTATGAACTTCGTAACATTAATGAACTATTTCCATCATTCGAAGTATCAGTGAGCTATATGCTAATTGTCATTATTCTTTATATTTTAATAATCGGGCCAATTCTTTATTTTGTCTTGAAAAAAGCGGACAAGCGTGAGCATGCATGGTGGATAATACCGTCCATCTCTGTTGTTCTTTCCATTGTTCTCTTTATTGTCGGAGCGAAGGATCGTATTGTTCAGCCACAAGTTCAACAATCTGCATTCTATAAAGTAAATGAAGACAATAGTGTAAATGGCTATTATGTAGAGTCCATTCTAACGAATCGCAGTGGGGACTTTGTGGTCAATGCTGACCAAAATACAACTGCCGTTGCATTAAGAAATTATAATAACTTCACAGGCACGATGGGACCATTACATGAATCTTCTTATATAAAAGAAAATGCTAGCGGTTCAACACTAACATTACGTGATTTAAGCTACTGGTCTGTGCAATCCTTTGGTGGAAAAACATCAGCACAAAATATCGGGAAGATGGATATAGATATAACACTGAAAAATGAAAAACTAACAGGAACAGTTAAAAATAATTTCCCGTTTGCTTTAAAAGATGTCACATTAATCTCTGGTGTGAAAGAAGTAAAACTAGGTGATATTGAAGCAAATGGAACATTACAGGTAAATAAGGAACTGAAAACAACGGTTCTTCAAAAACCATCTATTTTCAATAATTATAATTATAGTTACCCATCGAAAAAGGATGAGGTAAACCCAATGCGGATTGAACGAATGAAAACTTTAGCATTGCCGCTTGTCGAAAAGGATAACCAGCCAATACTTACAGCTTGGACAGATCAAGCTGTGGTAGGTGTTGAATTAGAAACAAGTGCCAATATGTCACCGATTACGATGCTTATTCAACCATTTAAAGGAAAAGTTGAGCTAACAGGGCCATTTACAATGAAGCGTAATAACTTCTCGTATTCAGTAGAGCCACTATCAGCAAATGGCTATTATGAAAAGATCGAGGAAGAATTGAATAAATGGTACCTATCTGAAGGGTTGTACGAAGTAACGATGACCATGCCAGATCAATTCATGGATGCCGTTGAATCACTTAATGAGCTGACAATTTCTAATAAGGATGTTTCACGTATGCAGCTATCCATTTGGAATAATGAAACGAATATATATGAGCCTTTAGTCGATACAAAGCAAGTGTTTACAGACAAGGTTTCAACATACTTTAATCAAGATGGGGAGCTTCGAATTGAAATCAAATATGGTCCCGATCCATCAGGAGAACAAACGAAGTTACCAGACATAGAGCTGAAAGGAGTGGCAAAATAATGATTGAAATTCGTGATTTAACGAAACGATACGGCTCCTTTACAGCATTAGATCATTTAAATTTATCTTTAGAAGAAGGCGTTGTATTTGGATTTGTTGGCGCAAATGGAGCAGGGAAATCAACGACATTCTCTATTTTAGCTACACTATTGTCACCGACTTCAGGAGATGCTCTGATAAATGGCAAAAGTGTTGTGAAGGAACCAAAAGAAGTTCGAAAGCAAATTGGTTATATGCCCGATTTCTTTGGTGTTTATGATCAGTTAAAAGTAGATGAATATTTAGATTTTTATGGAGCGAGCTACGGTATCCAATTAGCAGAGCGTCAAGTGTTAATTCCACAACTATTAGAACTAGTGAATTTAACAAGTAAACGCTATGAATATGTTGATTTATTATCACGTGGTATGAAGCAACGCTTATGTTTAGCTCGTGCACTCATCCATGATCCAAATGTACTGATTCTAGATGAACCTGCATCAGGACTAGATCCGCGTGCTCGTGTGGAAATGCGAGATATTTTACGGAATTTAAAGTCTATGGGAAAAACAATTTTAATTTCGTCGCATATTTTACCTGAACTTGCTGAGATGTGTGATGAAATCGGTGTTATTGATAATGGTAAATTAATTGCACATGGAAATGTAGCCGCGATTCAGGCCCAGCTACAAGGAGAAAAGCGTATTGTGTTGAAAGTGACAGATCAATTGGATGCAGTACGAGCGTTTTTAGAGGAAGATCCTCATATTTCATCAATTGATGTCATTGAAAATCGTTTAGAAATAGCCTTTAACTATCGAGGAACAGATGCTGAGCAGGTGGCATTGCTAAAAAAAGCTATGCTTACAGATTTACCAATCTATGCATTAAGTGAAGAAGAGAAGGATTTAGAGGATGTCTTTATGGCGATTACGAAGGGAGCGGACAATCAATGATGGAAAGATTTTATAATCCAGTACTTGTTAAAGAATTGAAGTTACGCTTCCGTTCTTTTAAAAGCTTTTCAGGTTTAATGTTTTATTTAGCTGTACTATGTATTTTCATTGCAGGGTTTTTATTGCTTACAACTGAATTTACTGGCAGAGGCTTCTTTAGACCAGAGACAAGCTTTATGATGTTTGCTGTGCTAACCATCTTGCAAATGGCATTAGTTCTTTTCATTACACCAAGTTTGACTGCTGGTGCTATCAGTAGTGAGCGCGAAAAGCAAACATTAAATATTTTATTAACAACGACACAAAGTTCTACACAAATTGTTATTGGAAAATTACTATCCTCCGTAGCATTTCTAGTATTGATGCTGGTAGCGGGATTACCACTATACAGTCTAGTGTTTCTATTCGGTGGAGTGTCGCCTTCACAGCTTATTTCTATATTTTTATTTTATTTAGTCACTGTAGTAGCAATAGGTAGTATAGGCGTGATGTTTTCTACGATTACTAAGAGGACTATTGTTGCCATGATTGCCACATACGGCTCAATCATTTTCTTAGGAGGTATTACAGCATTCTTCTTCTTTTTAACAATGGCCTTTCATCAAATGGGCAATGCCATTGGAACAGGTGCCTCCTTTATGACCTATTTCTGGGCATCTATTAATCCAGGTGCCTTGATGCTGACACTTATTTCTCCAGAGATGGGGGATGCATTAGCAGAGCTGTCGGGTGTAGAACTACCAGTATGGATTACTTATTTAATTGCTTATGTATTCATCATTGTGCTTTGTTTAACGATTGCGATTAAAAAATTGCGTGCCAACATGAAAAGTAACCGATGAGGAGGAATTGGTATGGAGCGTCGTAAGCAATTACGAAAATATATTCAGCGTGCAAAATCGAGATTAACTCTTGAAAGAAGCATTCCCATTGCACAATACGGTTTGTTTTTGGCATTGCTTTCGAGTGCTTCTCTCGTACTTATTTCCCGACTATTTGTCTGGCCATATTATCGCCAAATAGCGTTAGGAGCCTTTATTACCGTTATTATTTCAACCATTGCTTATATTTGGTGGAAACGGGTCAAAGAGAAAGAGGCATTGCATAAACTGGATCATTATTTCTCACATAATGAATTAGTGACAGCTTTATCATTTAAAGATGATCAGGATCCTCTTGTTCAATCATTATTATCGAAAGCTATCCAAAATGCTGAAAAAGCTTTCGCAGACTTTAAGGCTCGAAAGAAAAATCTATTTCGTCCAAAGGCGTTTATCGGTTTATTTATTACAACAGTTGTACTAGCCATTCTTTATATGTTCCCAGCAGCTACGCAAATTGAAGCAATAGAGGTTGAAAAGGAGCAAGCAGTTATCGAAGATATGAAGAAGGAAGTTGCTGAATTAGAGAAGAAGGCGGAAACAAAAGAAGTAAAGGAGCAATTGCAAGAACTTCAAAATACTTTAAAAGAGGCTGAAACAGCAGAAGAAGCTTTACGAGAAGTTGTCAAAAAGCAAAAGGAGCTAGCATTAAAGGAGCAGCAATTAAAGGATAAACAAACGGCTAGTCAAGATGGCACAACAGAAGGCCAAGGATTATCGAAGGAAGAGGTTGAGCAGCTAAAAGAGCTTGCCCAAATGCAGCAAGGGCTCACAGAAAATGCAAATGCCACACAAACTGCTATGAGTAAACTTGGTAAACCAGCAAGTAACTCCTTACAAAATGCAATTGCGAGTGCCAATAATGCCAGCAGCCACAATCAAAACAGTCAACAGTCATCTGGTAATTCCCAACCTAGTAATCAACAAAGCCAGTCTAGTCAAAATAATGCTCAAAGTGGTTCTCAACAGCAAAATGGTAGTGGCCAGAGCAATGGTCAAGGCCAGGGACAAGGCCAAGGCCAGGGACAAGGCCAGGGACAAGGCCAGGGACAAGGCCAAGGCCAGGGACAAGGCCAAGGCCAAGGCCAAGGCCAGGGACAAGGACAAGGACAGGGCCAAGGACAGGGCCAAGGACAAGGACAGGGCCAAGGTCAAGGTCAGGGACAAGGTGGTCAAGGAGCAGGAAGTGGCCAAGGCGGTCGGAATTTGCTAACGACACCGAATCGAATAGGTGGGGCAAGTGAGACATCAGTAGATGGTGGCGCATTAGGAGATGGTTCCCATGTATCTGAGCAACAAGGAAATGGTCCGATAACAAAAGGTTCTATTCGACCTTATGAAGAAGTAATTGGCTCTTATAAAGACAGCTATTTAGAGAGTTCAGAGCGCTTACAATTACCGAAGGATTTACAAAATGTCGTGCAATCTTATTTCACGTCAATTGAGTCGCAGTAGGAGGAAAAGAAATGGCCTTTACAGAGCAACAGTATGTAGATATGAGTACGAAATTACAACAAGTTAAAGAAGAAATCCATCGCTTCATTGTTGGACAGGAAGAAGCAATTGATTATACCCTGTATGCAGTATTAGCGGATGGTCATGCATTGTTAGAAGGTTTACCTGGTTTAGGAAAAACGATGTTAATTCGTACCATTTCAGAGGTACTGGATCTGTCGTTTTCACGTATTCAATTTACACCAGATCTTATGCCAGCAGATATAACAGGTACGAGCATGATTGAACGTACACCCGATGGGAAGCAGCAATTTACCTTTCAACCTGGGCCAATCTTTAGTCAAATGGTATTGGCTGATGAGATAAATCGCGCAACACCCAAAACCCAAAGTGCCTTGTTGGAAGCAATGGGAGAAAAAACGGTAACCATATTAGGGGATACAAAAAAAATGGCGAGACCATTTTTCGTGCTGGCAACTCAAAACCCTATTGAAATGGAAGGAACATACCCATTACCAGAAGCACAGATGGACCGTTTCCTTTGTAAAATTCTTGTACCCTATCCAGAAAAAAGCGAACTTATGGAAATTATGAAGCGAACGACAGGTGCCCAGGAAATTGGTTTACAGAAACAGATGGATACGGATGCTCTCATTCAAGCTCAGCAAATGGTAAAGGAAGTGATGGTTGCTGATGAAATGCTAGAGTATGCAACTGATCTAGTAGTGGCTACGCATCCTGAGAGAACAGATGCGCTTGATGAGGTTAAACAATATGCAATGTATGGCAGTGGTCCACGTGGTTTGCAGAGCTTAATCAAATTGGCAAAGGCAAGAGCTTTAATGAATGGTCGTTTTCATGTTTCTGTAGCGGATATTAAATCTGTTGCTAAGCCTGTTTTACGTCATCGCATGCTGTTGAATTATGAAGGGGAGGCTTCAGGAAAAACAGCAGACGATGTGATTGATGTTATTTTAGAAAAAGTTCAGCAAGGTATTAGCAAGTGACAGCAAAATACTTATTGCCCGAAGACTGGTTAGCGAAAATCAGTCGCTTTCAAGTAGCGACGGCCTCCAAACTACGCGGGCAACATAAGGGCTCGCACCGTTCTCAACGCTTCGGGGCATCCCTTGATTTCTCGGATTTTCGAGAATACCATTTAGGAGATGATGTACGCCAAGTGGATTGGAACGTCTTTGCTCGTACAGATAAATACTTTATTAAAAGGTTTTTAGATGAGCAAGAGATGCGTGTACATATTCTACTAGATGCTACCAAATCAATGGGGCAACATGCTAAGTGGTTATTTGCTCGTCAAATTGTGGCCTCCCTCGGTCTGATGGTATTAGGTCGAGATGATCGTCTATCCTTTTCTTTTGTCCAAGATGAAGTGAAGCCACCATTTCGACGGAAGGGTACCATGTATCGCCGAGCTTTTTTACAGCTAGTAACAGATATAGAGGAAGCTAATTACTCTAATCGTTTTGCCAAGGATGCACTTAAAGCTTTACCTAAAGATAGTACCGTATTATTCATTGTTACAGATGGATTAGAGCCAATTGAGGAATGGGAACAGCTATTAAAAAGGATACCACGCTATGCTGGAGATGTTCGCATTTTGCAAATTGTAACGCAAGAAGAACTGTCACCAAATTATTCGGGTGATGTACGTCTCCTTGATCGTGAAACAGGTAATGATGTGAATGTGACGATGTCCTCTAAAGTATTAGAGTCCTACCATGCAAGACGCATACTACATGAAGAAGAATTTGAAGCCATTTGCCGTCGCTTTGGTGTTCGAAAATTACAATTGAAAGTGGAAGATGGATTGCAACATGCGATTTTCCAGCAATTATTAAAAGCACATTGGATTAGGTGAGGTGAGCCGTATTGGGCTTTAGTCAAATTATATTTAGCTGGACGGCCATCATCCCGGTCATTGTCCTACTTTATTATTTCTTTCGAAAAAAATATACAGATCAAACAGTTTCTTCGACGCTTTTTTGGTCGGAGATTATGCAGGAAACGCGAGTATCGCCTTATTTAAAGCATTTACAAAAAAATGCCCTACTATATTTACAGCTTCTTGCTTTACTGCTACTTGTTTTGGCATTGATGAATCCTTATATAAAAAAATCAACCATTGTTGGTGCACAAACCATATTTATTGTAGATACTTCAGCCACAATGCTGGCAGGTAAAGAGCAATCAACCTTTGACGCTCATAAACAGGAAATGCTGAACTTGATGAATGAATTGAATGGTCGACCTGTCACATTAATTACAACTGGTGCTGCACCAAAAGCTGTTTTACAGCAAGAAACAAACACGAGTGAAATAAAAAAAGCTATTCAAGATTTACAAGTAACCTATGAAACTGCTGAAATGAATAAGGCGCTGGATGTAGCACAGGCATTTGTGGGCGACACACCGACTTCTATCTATGTTTTTACAGATACACTTGATAAAAAGCAATTACCGATGGACAAGGATTCTGTGAAATGGCTAGTAAGAGGTGCTACAAAAGACTTAACAAATATCGCTATCACCCGCTTTGCTGCTACGACAGATGGGCAAGCTACGCTGGCACTTGTACAACTCCATAATGATACAAATACCGAGCAAAAGGTAACGCTCGCATTGAATAATGCAGAGGGTGAGGAGCTGGTAGCAGAAAGTGTCGTTGTGCCTCCAAATGAAGCCATTACGAAAACATTTAAAGATTTGCCTTTAGCAAAATCCATGACAGCTATTATTGATGCAAAAGATGATTATGACATAGACAATCAACAAACAGTTTTACTACAAACGACTACGTCAAAAATTATTGTTGATCAAGGCTTGCATCAACTGATACAAAAAGGTTTTCAAACAGTTAGTAGTGGCGTAAAAATCGTCCCTTCCTTGCAAGTCGCTGACAATCAAGATGCTACCATAATCACAAACCAATCAGCGTTATTGGAAAAGATGGACAATCCCCTCGTATTATTTGGTCGTGATGATGCAGAAAAAGTAGATGCGAATGGGACGGTAAGCACTAGCAGTGATGCATTATTTGCCTTTAGTGAACTAAAGGATGTTTATGTTAGTGCTGTTTATCCTGGTTTTGCGGACTATGAAACGATTGCTTCTGTTGGAGAAGAGCCGTTCATCCAACGCTCCCCAAAAGGAGATATCGTTGTTTTAGCCGATATTGCTGATACAGATTGGCCTTTACATCCATCATTCCCACTATTTCTATGGAGTACAGAGCAGCAGCTAACAGAATCAGTTGGGTCACTTGGGATTTTTTCACCCAATGAACAACGTGCAGTTGCTTTAGCGCAAGGAGACTGGAATGTTTATTCGCAAGAAGACGAGTTTCTTTCGTCTGTTACGAAGGGGATGCTAACTGCGCCCAAACAGCCAGGCATTTATATGGTACGCTCAAATAATGAGGAAAAACAATTGATTGTACAATTGCAAGCACAAGAACGTGTCATTGAACAAGGAACAAGTTTTACATTAGGTGATATTTCAGACAATGGAAAGGAAGAAGTGTCGATGACCTCTTTCGTGCCTTGGCTAATTGTAATTATTTTACTATTGCTTGTTTCAGAGTGGGAGGTGCAACGACGTCGTGGATTTACGAATTGATATGCCGTTAGTATTGTTGTTACTCCTTCCATTATTCTTGTATTTTGGATGGACATACTTTCATGAGCGGCAGCGACTTAAAAGAAGTCATATTGTTGTACTTACTATTCGCATAGCGGCAGCAGGCTGTTTAGTTTTTGCACTCGCAGGTCCATATCTATTATTACCAATAAAAGAAGAACAAATTGTTTATTTAGTAGACCGTTCTGCTTCTATGAATGGTACGGAAGATGAGATGGTTCAGTTTATACAGGAGAGCCTCCAATCAAAAAAAGAACCACAACTTGCGGGCATTTATTCATTTTCCTCTACTTTACAAACAGAAGCTATTTTATCTAAAACATTAAAGGAAGTACCGAAACTAACTGAAATTAAAGCTACCGATCAAACAAATATAGAACAAAGTCTACAGCTTGCTTCAGGGATTATAGATCCTAAAAAAGCAACTCGTCTTGTGCTACTAACAGATGGTAATGAGACAAAGGGCGATGCTTTAGAATTTGCTACGAAGTTGAAAGGCTCTAATATTAGTGTGGATATTAAGCCTTTTAGTCAACCAGTTGTCAATGATGTATCACTAAAAAGCTTTGTATCCCCTCAAGTTGCTTACGTTGGAGAGCAACAACAATTAGTGACAGACATACATGCAACATCAGCAGGTCAAGGCGAGCTATTACTATATGAAAATGATGAGCTTATTCATCGAGAGGCAGTTGAGCTGACTGAAGGCACGAATGTGTTTACCTATAAACATGCAGCAACAGCTGAAGGACTTGTAAAATATGAAGCCGTTGTTCAAGTTGGTCAGGATGCCATTTTTGAAAACAATAAGTTAACTAGTGTCACAATGGTTCAAAGTGAACCACATTTATTAATCGTTAATGGTTATGAAACAGCATCACCCATCGCAGCAGCACTTGGTAGTCAATCCATTGCCTATGATGTTGTAGCACCTAAAAGTTTACCAAATGAACTATCCAGCTATTTGCAATATAATGCTATCGTTTTCGACAATGTACCAGGTCATTTAGTGGGTGAAGCAAAAATGAGTGTTATTGAGCAAGCAGTCAAAAACTTTGGAGTTGGTTTTACAATGGTGGGTGGAGAAAATAGTTTTGGTCTAGGCGGCTATTTTAAAACACCGTTTGAAACCTTATTGCCAGTGGAAATGGAAATTAAGGGCAAAGAGCAATTACCTTCCTTAGGATTAGTGATTGTACTTGACCGTTCTGGCAGTATGCAAGGCTCGAAGCTTGAGCTTGCTAAGGAAGCAGCGGCACGTTCTGTTGAGATGTTGCGAGATGAGGATACATTAGGATTCATCGCCTTTGATGATCGTCCTTGGGAGATTATAGAGACAGGGCCTCTTAACAGTAAAGAAGAGGCTGTGGATACTATTTTATCAGTAACACCTGGTGGGGGAACAGAAATCTATAGTTCATTAGCTAAAGCCTACGAGAACCTTGCTGATTTAAAGCTCCAACGTAAGCATATTATCCTCTTAACAGATGGGCAGTCACAGGCAGGGAACTATGAGGATTTAATTGGTGAAGGGAAAGAAGAGGGTATAACCTTATCGACAGTAGCGATTGGACAAGATGCCGATGCGAACTTATTAGAAGCGCTTAGTGACATGGGCAGTGGACGTTTCTATGATGTGATAGATGAGCAAACCATTCCTTCTATTTTATCTCGGGAAACAGCTATGATTTCCCGCACCTATATTGAGGACAATCCATTCTATCCGGCAATTTATAATGCAGCAGGATGGAACTCACTGTTTGCTAATGGTGTCCCACAAATGAATGCATATATTGGGACAACGGCAAAACAGGGGGCTACTGTTGTAGCAGAAAGCGAGAAAGAAGATCCTGTGTTAGCGCAGTGGCAATATGGTCTTGGTAAAACATTTGCCTTTACATCTGATTCAACGGGTAAATGGACTGGAGATTGGGCAAGATGGCAGAATTGGGGAGCATTTTGGCAAACACTTATTTCTCAAATGCTACCAAGCTACAATGATGTAGCCTATGATGTAAGATTGGAAGCAGATGGTTCCTTTATGATTACAGACCCTACAAATGAAGCCGCATTTTTAGATATTGTAGCGGTAAATGAAGCAGGGGAGGAGCTAGAAACACAACTTGAAACCATTTCCGCATCTCAAGTTCGAGCTGTAGTACAAGCTGAACCTGGATTAATTTTCTTCCGTATAGCAGATGAAAAGCAGGCCATTTATCAGGCAGGGCTAAGTGTTCCTTATAGTGCTGAATACGAACTACTCCCTGTAAATAACCAACTGATAGAAGAGTTAACTCAACGAACAGGAGGCACTGTTTTAAAGGAACCACAAGATGTCTTCCGTGACTTTACGACAAAAGGAGCAGATCGGCAAAATATTGCCACATGGCTACTCTTAGCGAGTATGCTTCTTTTCTTTATTGATATTACCATAAGACGTTTTGGTTGGAATTTCCTAACGAATGCGAAGAAAAAAGAGCCGCTGGTTGAGGAAAAAACTATAGAAGCAGAAGACACAAATGTAGCACAGTTGTTAAAAGGCATGAAAAAACGATCTTAAAATAGAGGAAGCAGTGCAAACTCGAATAGTTTTGCACTGCTTTTTTATATTGCATGAAATAAAGAGTTATCCCCTTTGTAAAGAGGGTAAATGAGAAGAAAAGCGATCCAAATTGGACTACCCCAGCTCAATGAATGCTCATAATTCAATCTCTCTCAATAAAGAGAAGAATTAAACCTCTTTACTAGCTCTGTTTTACGCAAGCTACTCGCAACCATTACACCTAAAATAGCACCGATCGTACTTGATGTTAAAAAGGCTGGTAGGAAGAAGAATGCTGCTACAGATGTTCCCATGAATAATTTTGCATAAGGGACGGCAATAAGTGAAGCCAGAATGCCCGTTCCGATAACTTCTCCGATACCAGCTAACCACATTTTATTGCTATATTTATAGGCAAGGGCAGCACAGAACGCACCGATGATACTACCAGGGATAGCTAGTAGAGAGCCTGTTCCAGTAAGGATACGAATGATGGCAGTGACAAAGGCAACTATAACTGTTGGTACGGGTCCAAGTATAATGGCTCCTATCACATTAATAGCATGCTGAACTGGGTAAGCACGTGCGATTCCTGTTGGGATGGATACGAAAGTAGAGCCTGCAACAGCAACGGCTACTAATAAAGCCATGACTGTTAATTTACGAATTGACATAAAGTTCACTCCTTTTGGTAAAGTTCGTGAGGAAAAATAAAAAGGCCACCCCCTTTAAACAATAGG
Source organism: Lysinibacillus sp. YS11 (assembly GCF_002896375.1). Taxonomy (NCBI): domain Bacteria; kingdom Bacillati; phylum Bacillota; class Bacilli; order Caryophanales; family Bacillaceae; genus Lysinibacillus; species Lysinibacillus sp. YS11. The sequence continues at coordinate 860,341 of NZ_CP026007.1, forward strand.
AAGCGGCCTTGCGTGTATATAGTGACAACAGCAAGTAGCGCCACTTCCCTCCGCTAGTGTGAACTAGATCAGGTTCAAAGGGTCCGTATATTACCATATACGTCTCAGCCTTTTAAAGACTCCCCTAGTGGTTAAAATCATTCAATTTTGTGAATCAACAATAATGTAACATACTGCTAAAAATAGTCAATGATTTTTCAGACTATTTTGTATCGGGATGCATTAAATGAGGTGCTTTTTTCACTGTCCAGATGAGCGCAAGGAAGAAACAGGCTAATAATATGATAGAACCGAAAATATATGGGCTATTCATATTCCAGTCAAATAATAAACCTGCCAAAGCGGGTCCAATCATATTTCCGAGGCTCATATAGGCATTATTCAAGCCCGCAGCAAATCCCTGCTCTTTCTCTGCAAGCTTTGAGATGAGTGTATTAACAGCTGGACGAATTAATGTCGTTGCTGTAGAGAAAATTGTTGCTACAACTAAAATAAGGGCAAAGCCAGAAACAAATAATATTAAGAAAATAGCAACGGATGCAATAAATAAATTTACTAGTACTACTTTCATTTCACCATAACGATTGAACAGTGGTGTAATAATAAACATTTGTACTACTACTCCAAAAGCACCACCAACAACTAATATAATCGCTATATCTACAGGTGTGTAATTAAACTTTTCTGTCACAAATAATGACAATGTCGTTTGGAAATTTGCAATTCCAAACGAGAACACCAGCATAATTATGAGCATAACAAAATAAGGCATATGTATGGAACGAGCCATTTGCTTCGCCAGATTGTCTTGCTTTTGTTTCTGTTGAGCAGTGTTTGGTTTGGTAGAAGGTAATAAAAAGTAAGATAAAATAGATGCTAAAATGGCTGCAGCTCCAGCTGTGAAAAATGGGAAATGTAAGCTTACCTTTGCTAAAAAGCCACCAATACCAGGTCCAATCATAAAGCCAAGAGACATAGCGGCACCCAACATCCCCATACCTTTCCCACGTTCTTCATAGGTTGTGACGTCAGCGACAAAAGCCATAATAGGAGGTGCAACAAATGCGGAACCTAGACCACCTAAAAATCGTGCTAAAAAGAGCATCCATACATCTGTAGCAAGGCCAAATCCGATTTGTGCAAGACCTGTTACGATAAGACCGAAAATAATTAAATTTTTTCGTCCGTACTGATCTGAAAGATTCCCAGCAATAGGAGAAAATACGAATTGAGCTAAGGCGAACGTTGCGATTAGCATACCTAGAACTTGTCCTGCTGCACCAAATATTTTTAAATACTCTGGCATGACAGGAATAATAATGCCAATACTCCCCATTGCGATAAACATATTAAACATTAAAATATACAAAGCCGCCTTATTGGACTTCTGCTGGGTCATCGAATGAACCCCCTTTTTGTAATCAAATATAGTACAGTCTATCATAAAGAATTATTGCTTGGCTAATAGTTAAGATTATAGTACTGGTTCTATATTTAGAATGGTTTTCCACAAAAGTTTTTATCCACGCACCTATGCATGATGAAATAATACATTTTAGTCATAAAAGTTGAGGGAAAAGAAGCTATGGGAGGATAAATTAGTAAAGCAACAACAATTGAGGGACTTCTCTTATAAAGGGAGATTAAAAATTTGGAGAGTCTGTCTGTAATGGCATAAAGCATGGCTATAAATTGTAGCGATGTTGAGCGTTAGAAGTTATGGACTATCAAAAGTACACTAATGTGAGAATCTATTAAAATTTAGATAAAATATTTTATAAATATAATAATGCAAATAGTCGATTGAAAATGTTCTTAGTTTAATAAACAGTTAGACAAGCAGAGAAAAAAACTAGCGAATTGGTGTGAAAACCAATTCGCTAGTTTAATTATCTGATACTCATTTTAAATTCTAAAAATAATTCGTTGTATTTCCCTAAATAATCAGGTCCTAAATTTTTGTAGACCTCTAATGTATCACGTTGTTCTTCAGAAGGATAGTAGCGTTCGTCAGAAACAACTTCTTCGTCCATTAAGTCCATAGCGGCAATATTAGGAGTAGAATAGCCTACAAAATCAGCATTTTGAGCACCTGATTCAGCACTTAGCATGAAGTTAATAAAGGTGTGGGCACCATCAATATTTTTCGATGTTTTTGGGATGACCATATTATCAAACCATAAGTTTGAGCCTTCCTCAGGTACAGCAAAGTCTAACTCTTCATTTTCATACATCATATCAGCTGCTTGGCCAGACCATGTAAGGGCAACAGTTGCCTCATTATTGATCATTAACGGTGTGATTTCATCTCCAATGATCGCTTTAACATTTGGTGCAAGTGTAATTAATTTGTCAGTAGCTTCACGAAGTTCCTGATCATCTAGTGAATTCAGAGAATAGCCAAGACTGTTTAAGCCCATCCCAATGACTTCACGCGCACCATCTACTAAAAAGACTTTTCGCTTTAAAGAAGGGTCCCATAAATCGTCCCAAGAGGAGAAGTCTAAGTCTCCAACAAGGCTTGGATTGTAGACAATACCTACTGTTCCCCAAAAATAAGGGACAGAATATTTATTGTTAGCATCGAATGGTAAATCTAAAAAGTAAGGGTCAATATTTTTTAAATTAGGGATTTTCGTTTTATCTAAAGGAATTAATAATTTTTCTTCCTTCATCTTCTCAATCATATATTCAGAAGGGACAGCAATATCGTAAGCTGTTCCGCCTTGCTGAATCTTTGTCATCATAGCTTCATTGGAATCGAATGTTTCATAGATGACATGAATGCCTGTTTCTTTTTCAAATTCTTTTAACAAATCAGGATCAATATATTCTCCCCAGTTAAAGATGGTTAACGTGTCTTTTCCACTTTTACCGCCTCCCGCACTTAAGGCATCAGCCGCATAGAATAAAAGGGCTGAAACGACAAGGATGGCGATGGTAGCTTGAATTAGTGACTTCATCGATGCCCCTCCATTCTTTTACTCGTACGACTTGTCATGAAATAATAACCAACAACAACTAAAACCGTAACAAAGAATACTAATCCAGAAATTGCATTCACCGTTAGAGAAATTCCTGCGCGGGCCATTGAATAAATTTCTACGGATAAAGTACTAAAGCCATTACCTGTTACAAAGAATGTCACGGCAAAATCATCTAATGAATACGTAAGGGCAAGGAAGAAGCCTGCAAAAATACCTGGCTGAATATAAGGAAGAATGACACGCATCATAACGTCCTTTTTCGTTGCCCCTAAATCTAATGCTGCATCGATTAATGAGTTATTCATTTCTAGTAGCTTTGGTAAAACCATTAATACAACAATCGGTACACTAAATGCAACATGGGCTAGTAAAACAGATGCAAAGCCCAGTTTAATGCCTACCATTGTAAATAAAATTAAGAAGCTAGCCCCGATAATTACGTCTGGGCTGACGATTAAGACATTGTTTAAGGATAATAAAGTATTACGCATTTTAGAATCCTTAACCGTCACAATTCCAATTGCTCCTAGCGTACCAATAATAGTAGAAATGAGAGCAGAAAGTAATGCCACGATGACCGTATTTATTAATATAACAAGAAGACGCGAATCTTCAAAAACAGCTTGATAATGCTCCAAAGTAAAGGATTCAAAATTATTCATGGAGCCGCCACTATTAAACGAGTAAAAGATTAAATAGAAAATTGGAGCATAGAGAACGATAAAAACAATTGTTAAATAGACTTTGGCTGAAGCAGATAGTTTGTTCATCGTACGCGACCTCCTTTATCCTTTTGTCCCGTAATTAGCATGATAATCACCATGAATAAAATTAAGAATACAGCAATAGTGGAACCCATACCCCAGTTTTGCGTCACAAGGAATTGCTGTTCAATCGCTGTGCCTAGAGTAATGACACGGTTCCCTGCAATTAAGCGAGTAATCATGAACAGGGATAGGGCAGGGATAAAGACAACTTGAATACCAGATTTAACGCCATCCATTGTCAATGGTAAAACAACACGACGGAAGGTTGTAAAAGCCGAAGCACCCAAATCCCGTGCTGCATAAATGAGCGTTGGGTTTAAACGATCTAAAGAATTGAAGATCGGTAAAATCATAAATGGAATAAAAATATAGACCGACACAAAGACAAAGCTAATATCGGTAAAGAGCATTTGCTTTGGATCGAAGCCAAATACTTCGATAAATGCATTAATAGGCCCGTATAACCCAAAGATGCCGATAAAGGCATATGTTTTTAACAAAAGATTAATCCATGAAGGAATAATAATAAGTAGAAGCCAAAGTTGTTTATGCTTAGTCTTCGTTAAAAAATAAGCAGTTGGGTATGAAATTAATAGTGTAAAGAATGTAATTAAAAATGCATACCAAAACGAGCTCAAAGTCATCTTTAAGTAAACAGAAGAAAAGAACGCTTTATAGTTATCGAGCGTAAAGTTGCCATGTAAATCAAGCAGGGAATAATAGACAACGAGTGCAATTGGCGCGATAACGAAAAAGGCAATCCATAACACATATGGAAATAACGCTGATTTTGATGTTTTAGTTTGCATCTTCATCGTCTCCATACGATTCTAATCGTTTATCAAACTCTTCCTCTGTTTCGTTTAAGCGCATTACGTGAATCGCCTCAGGATCAAAGTCTAAGCCAATCTCAGTCCCTACTTCTGCTTTCTTCAATGAATGGACTAGCCACTCATTACCATCTTTATCGTATGTGGATAATTCATAATGTACCCCTCGGAATAATTGTGTATCCACTTTTACCACAAGTTTGCCTTTATCGATCGTTGTCATTTCTAAATCTTCTGGTCGAATGACAATGTCTATTTTTTCATTTGGCTTCATCCCTTGGTCGACACATTCAAAAACTTTGCCAGCAAATTCAACCTTGAAATCCTCAATCATCACGCCGGGTACAATATTGGATTCACCAATAAAGTCAGCAACAAAGCGGTTAATCGGTTCATCATAAATATCCACTGGTGTACCTGACTGCTGAATTTGTCCTTCACTTAAGACAAAAATTTCATCACTCATGGCAAGTGCTTCTTCTTGATCATGTGTAACAAAGACAAATGTTTTACCAAGACGTTGCTGTAATTCACGTAGCTCATATTGCATTTCTGTACGTAGCTTTAAGTCTAAAGCTGAAAGTGGCTCATCCAGTAAAATTACTTCAGGGTCATTGACAATGGCACGTGCAATCGCGACTCGTTGTCGTTGTCCACCAGACATTTCAGATATTTCGCGGTTACCATAGCCTGCCAAATTGACAAACTTTAAGGCTTCAGCTACACGCTCTTTTATGTCCTTTTCAGGAAGCTTTTTAATACGTAGGCCAAATGCGACATTTTCAAACACATTTAAATGAGGGAACAGCGCATAATCCTGAAAAACAGTATTAACTTGACGTTCATTGGCAGGAACTGCATTAATCTTTTTATCATGGAAAAATATATTTCCTGTTGTAGGTTCCGTAAATCCTGCAATAATTCGTAAAATGGTTGTTTTACCACAACCTGATGGACCAAGCAGTGTATAAAATTTCCCTTTTTCAAGCTCCAAATTGATATTTTTTAAAACGACGGTACCGTCGCTATATGACTTTGAAACATTTTCAAAGCGGATAATTGAATTGGTTGTCATGGATGCGCCTCCTTAAGCTATAAATAAGAATCTGTTGCGACAAGTAAAATTTTTGTTTCATCATCATGTGCATTAAAAATCTGATGATGGTCTGTCGCGTCATAATAAAGTGCGTTACCTTCACTTGCGATATACTGTTCATTCCCTAAAACGAGACGAATACGCCCTTTAACAACATAAATAAATGTTTCAGAAAGCGAAGGCTCAAACTGTTTAAACTCGCCATCTGCTGCAAAGGTTAAGAAAATGGGTTCCATCTCTTTTTCATTCGAAGTAGGAATCAGCCATTGAATTTCATATTTTTTTTCTTCATCTGTATAGGTAGATTGGTCTTCCTCTGTATAAACAACCTTCTGTTCAGGTGATTCATCATCAAAAAAGTCTTTGGGTCTTGACCCTAATACTTCTAAGATTGAAAATAATGTTTCAATTGAAGGTGAGTTTAGATCACGTTCTAATTGGGAAATATAACCTTTGCTTAAATCTGTACGTTCTCCAAGTTCCTCTTGGGTAAGACCTTTTTTTAAACGAAGCGCTTTAATTTTTGCTCCTATTTGCATCTTTTCCCTCCTAAGAGAAGTTTAGCAATGATAAACTTTCGAAATATGAAGTTTACTTTAACGAAACTTTTAGTTTACTAAAACCATTACAATTATACATAATAATAAAAAATTTGCAATCGTTTTTCGTGAAAAAAATAGCTGTAAAAAGTTAAAAAATAGGGTATAAATGAAAGTGAGAAAAATTTTGAATAGAGTAGAATATTATTGTCAAAAATAGCTTGTAGATAGACAATAGCAATAATTCCAGTTATGGATTTGACGAATTTTTGTCAATCCATTTTAATCATCCAAACGGGCGGAGTTTACTTGTTTGAAAAACTGCGGTTACTCTGCTATCGTAGAAGACGAGTTCGCTAGTGCGAATGGAATATATAAACTACATATTTATTCGGAGGGATTTATTATGGCAGAACGCATGGTAGGTAAACAAGCACCTGACTTTACAATGGAAGCAGTACTTTCAGACAAATCGTTTGGTAAAGTATCATTAGAAGATATTAAAGCACAAGATAAATGGACAGTTCTTTTCTTCTATCCAATGGACTTTACATTTGTATGTCCAACTGAAATCACTGCAATGAGCGATCGTTATGACGAGTTCGAAGACTTAGATGCAGAAGTAATCGGTGTTTCTACTGACACAATCCACACACACTTAGCATGGATTAACACAGACCGTACGCAAAATGGTCTTGGTGAATTAAAATACCCATTAGCTGCTGATACAAACCATCAAGTATCTAAAGAATATGGTGTATTAATTGAAGAAGAAGGTATCGCATTACGTGGTTTATTCATCATCAACCCAGAAGGCGAATTAAAATACCAAACAGTGTTTGATAACAACATCGGCCGTGATGTTGATGAAACACTACGTGTACTTCAAGCACTACAAACTGGTGGTCTTTGCCCAGCTAACTGGCGTCCAGGCCAAGCAACTCTATAATCTAAATAGAGTCGAATCATTATGCGAAAAATTAAAAGTCCCCACGACAAGCTTGTGGGGACTTTTAACTGAATTTTTGTTTTGGAAAAGAGTTTTTATACCGTTATCTAAATATTTGAAGACAAACGATCTTTTAGAGGAGGATTTTTATGAAACTTCGTGAACAAATGCCTGAATTAGTTGGCGCAACGACTTGGTTAAATGGTGAAGTAACTAAAGCAGAATTAGTAGGCAAAAAACCAACATTAATCCACTTCTGGTCAGTAAGCTGTCATTTATGTAAAGAAGCAATGCCAGATGTGAACAATTTCCGCGATCAATATAAAGATGAATTAAACGTTGTAGCAGTACATATGCCACGTTCTGAGGCAGATACTGATTTAGACACAATTAAAGCAGTAGCAGCAGAGCATGATATTGTGCAACCAATCTTTGTAGATAGTGAAATGAAGCTAACAGATGCTTTTGAAAACCAATATGTTCCAGCATATTTTGTGTTCGATAAAGATGGTCAGCTGCGTCATATGCAAGCTGGTGGTAGTGGTATGAAAATGCTAGAAAAGCGTGTAAACCGCGTGCTAGATGAGATGCGTAACGCTGAATAATAACGATATGTTGAAGACGGGGATTAAGATCCTCGTCTTTTTTGTTGTCCACCATTGACGAATTGGCTCTTGTTTTGACAATACATATCGCAGAGAATAGGCTACAATGGTGGTATAGTAGTTTTCGGAGGGATTTTTATGATGAAAAAAGAGTTTGCAGTCATAGGGCTTGGACGTTTTGGAGGCAGTATTGTTCGTGAATTAATGAGTCAGGGCGCACAGGTAATGGCAATTGATCATTCTTCAGAGCGTGTAGATGAGTTTGCTTCCATTGCTACACAAGCTGTTATTGCAGATTCAACCGATGAATCGGTGTTGAATTCATTAGGTATTCGTAATTTTGAGCACGTGATTGTAGCAATTGGGGAAGATATTCAAGCAAGTATATTAACAACAATCATTTTAAAGGAAATTGGTGTTGAGCAAATTACAGTAAAAGCTCAAAACGATTACCATGAAAAGGTTTTACGTAAAATTGGCGCAGATTTTGTCGTCCATCCTGAGCGAGATATGGGTATTCGTATTGCTAATAATATGTTGTCGAATACTGTTCTAGATTATTTAGAGCTATCAGATGAACACTCCATTATGGAATTAAAGGCTAATGATGCGATTGCTGGCTATTCCATTATGGATTTAGATATTCGCGCTAAATATGGCATCAATATTGTAGGAATTAAGCGTGGGGCTGATATTATCGTATCTCCACAGGCGAGTGACAAGATTTTATTAGGAGATATTATGCTTGTTATAGGCGCTGATGTTGATATAAATCGCTTTGTTAAAAAGGCCTTGAATGGGTAAGAGCAAATGACGAAACGCAGATGGAGACTTGTTATATTCGCTGGTATTTTATTAGTCGGTGCTTTTATTATGCAAAACAGAGAAAAAAGTGAAGATGAAGCTATTTCTCTTGTTCTAGATCATGCCACAGAAATTGACGACATTGAATTATTCCAAGGAGATCAATCGCTATTTCATGCTACAGGCGATGAAGCACAAGACTTTATTGAGAAATATCCTTTAAGTCATGTAAGGAAGCTTTCCAAAAAGGAAAGAACTATTTTTGAAGAAAAGCCTGTATATCATATCGTTTATAAAATGAAGGATAAGCCTCTTTATGAGGTAGAAATATTAAAAGTGGCTATTAGTTCTGAACTTGATGAAGAGTTACAGCAAATGGTTTTTCGTGTGGATGATGCACAATATTTGGTTTATTGGGCAAAAGAGAAAAAGGTACTCGAACAATCGACCAACACGCAACGATTACTTGAACAATACGGGCAATAATGCAGGTAGTGATACAGCAATTCATGCTGGTCACTACTTTTTTATTCTATTTTTAAGAAAAAATTGGAAAAAATATTTGATTTCATCGAGAGAGTTAGATTAAACTTTGACATAAAGAAGGGGGCTAGATGTAATGAAAATCATGTCAACTAATTGTGTAATCGAACAATTACAACCAGAGCATTTTACAGATATACAAAAACTCTACTCTAATAAACAAGTTCGAACTTATCTCGGTGGTGTTCCATCAAACAGCTATATAGAAGCATCTTTTAAAGGCATGCTAGAAGCGCCATTCCCTAATACATATTTATATATTACTTTAAAGGAGACAGGTGAATTTATAGGTCTTGTCTCGATCGATGAATACCATGATCAGGAGTTATATGAGCTTTCCTATCAATTTTTACCTCAGTTTTGGGGGAAGGGGTTAGCTTTTGAAGTGCTAACGCAGGTAATTCAGGATGGTTTGAATTATCTGAATATAGAATCTATTGTGGCAGAAACACAAACAGCGAACAAGGCATCATGTCGCTTGCTCGAAAAATTAGGAATGAAGAATGTACAGATTTTAGAAAGATTTGGGCAGGAACAAGCTGTCTATGAATTAAGTAAAAATATTGAACCGATAAGACAAATCATCGCCCTATCAGGTGGTGGGTTTTCTCAGCAGAACCCTTCATTTATCGATGAGTACATTTTACGACAAACTCAGAAAAATGAACGAGTTAAAATTTGTTTTATTCCCACAGCAAGTAATGATGCACAAGGGTATATCGAGAAGTTTTATGCAGCATTCCATCATTGTGATGCAACCCATATCTTGCAAAAAGATATGCATGATAGAAGCATTCGAGAAAAAGTACTAGCGCAGCATATTATCTATGTGGGTGGAGGGAATACAGGTTATCTTCTTGAAAAGTGGCGAGAATATGGTTTTGATAAATTGTTAAAGGAAGCTTATCAAAAAGGGATTATATTAGCTGGCATCAGTGCTGGGGCAATGTGTTGGTTTGAAAAATGCTATAGTGAAAATACATATGATGATTTTGAGGAATGGAATGGCTTAGGACTATTATCAGGTACCTATTGTCCCCATTATAATGATCAAGAGAGAAGGAGGGCATTTGATCGCTGGATAGAAAATCATCCCACATTACAAGAATACACACTCATAGATACTGAGACACTCCATTTTAGGGATGAAAAGCTAGTAGCTAAAATTCAAACCTACTAGAAGGGACGAAGAAAAGTATGAGAATTCCAGCAAAACTAACACTGGGTGATGATACTTTGGTGGCAAGGTCCATATAAATACAAAAGAATTGAGGATTCAGGTGACTATATTTTAGAAGGAGAGCGTGTTTAACATGATCATACGAGAAGCAACCCGACATGACAGTGAACGAATTATAGCTGTTATGGCAAATGCAGAGGCATCAAATTTTATGTTATTTGGACCAGGTGAGCGCAATTTAGCACCTAAGCCATTTGGGGAGTATATAGATAAGCTATATCATAGTCACCACTCAGCTTTGTTCATTGCTGAAATGGATGAGCAGGTTGTGGCGTACTTAATTGTACAAGGCAATGAGCCGTCAAGAATTGCTCACCGTGCTTATCTTGTCATAGGCATACATAGTGACTATAGAGGAAGAAAAATTGGAACAGCTTTATTTCAACACGTAGAAAATTGGGCAATAGTGAATGGTGTACATCGTCTAGAATTAACCGTCATGGAAAATAATGAGGCTGGTGTTGCTTTGTATAAGAAAATGGGCTTTGATATCGAAGGAACGAAGCGGGCTTCGCTGTATGTAGATGGACAATATATTAATGAATACTACATGTCAAAACTATTGATTGGGAAAGGAACTACCTTATGACTTCAAAAATAAACATCGGCATTTATTCCCCGTCCTCCCCAGCAACGGTGACGGCTTTGGAACGATATGAACGTGCTAAAGCATTTCTCGAGAATAAAAATTTTCAAATCGTGACAGGTTCTCTAACTGGTAAAACTGATTATTATCGTTCAGGTTCGCCAAAAGAAAGAGCAGAAGAATTGAATGAGTTATTACGTAATCCAAATGTGGATATGATTATGTCTACGATAGGGGGCACCAATGCCAATAGTATGCTACCTTATATTGATTATGAGGCTTTTCGTCAACATCCCAAATTGGTCGTAGGTTATTCAGATGCAACGGCCGTTCTACTGGCACTTTATGCAAAGACGGGAATCTCAACTTTTTATGGTCCAGCCCTCGTACCTTCCTTTGGCGAGTTTGAACCATTGGTAAATGATACCTTCAAATTTTTTGAGCATTATTTCTTTAAGCCTCAAGCATTACCATACGAAATTCCAATGCCTTCTTATTGGTCGGATGAACCTGTTAATTGGCTAGAGAAGACAGTGGATAAAAAACTCAAGAAGAATGAATGGTTAGCGATTCAGGGTGGGGTTGTTGAAGGAAGGTTAATTGGCGGGAATGCCAATGCCATGTATGGATTTATTGGTACGCCGTATTTCCCTAAAATTGTGGAAGGTGATATTTTATTAGTGGAGGACTGCTTAAAAAATGCTGCTGTAGTTGAAAAGAATTTTGCAATGCTAAAATTGCATGGTGTCTTTAACAAAGTTAGTGGGATTATTTTGGGGAAACATGAATGCTACGATGATTTAGGAACGGGTCGACAGCCATATCATATTCTACTTGAACAGTTGGATGGAATAAAGATTCCTTTATTAGCAGAGGTGGATATTTGTCATACACATCCTATGCATCCAATTGCGATAGGCAAACGAGTAAGGATAGATGCCACAGCTAAGAAGATATACTGTTTGGAAAGATGGTTGTAATGATAAAGCCTTGCAAATCGTAGCAAGGCTTTATTTTTTAGAGGTTCCTATAATCATCATCAGTGATAGCGTACATTTTTACATTTTGGTATTGTCCCTTAACAAGCATACTTTTCCGTAATAACCCTTCAAATTGCATACCTGACTTCTCCATAACCTTTTGTGAGCCAATGTTTTCTTCAAAGCATCGTGCTTGGATACGTACTAAATCTAATTCATTAAAACCGAAGTCAATGAGTTTTTTTGTTGCTTCTGTTGTGTACCCCTTATTCCAAAAATCCTCAGAAAGCACATAGCCAATTTCCGCGTATTTATGGGTGTCATTAATCGTCACAAAATCAATCGTTCCAATAATTGTGCCTGCATATTCAATACCCCATAACATCAAATTGCCTTGCTGATAGCCATTAAAAATTAATGCCATAAAAGCCTTTGTATCCTCTAAGCTCGTGTGTGCTTGCCATGTCACATAACGCGCCACATTTTCACTGGAAGAGTAGTCATACATTGCTTCTAAATCCCCATGTGTAATTGGTCTTAATAGTAACCTTTCCGTTTTCATAATTGGTATTTTACTCATGATTTACCCCCTTTAACAAATAGTATATAAAAAAGTCGACCCATAATTATGAATTAGGTCGACTTTTTATATTTATTCATTTTTGCAGCGATCACATTAAGGATAGCGCTTATCTGTTGCAGAGGAATCCTTAGTTTTGGTTTTATGTTGTTCATCTTTCACTTTTTCATTCAATTCTTCGACAGGTATTGGATCTACTGTTTTCATGTCCTCGTGTTTATCAAAAATGCTTTCTTTATCTGTATCCAATACATCAGGGTTATTCGTATTACGTGTTTTTGCCTGTTTTTTATCATTCATTCACTATCACCTCTTACTATTAACTTTCACTTTTTTACTAGAGTGTAAACATTTTATTTTGGGTGATAGTGTAAGCTAATTGTTTGTTGTCAGCGTCAATCCATAAGGACATAGCTTTTACTCGAATGATAATGAGTATAGTGAAAAAGAGATGGCTATCATTTCTACCATTTTTGTTAGGAAGATATAGTGGTCTTTCCCTGAAGTGCACGTTCTTCCATAGCTGTGTCAAACTCTTTTTCAGATTTTGACACGACAACACAAGCTACGCCATTACCAATTAAATTTGTAACAGCTCGAGCCTCAGACATAAAGCGATCTACACCGATTAACAGCGCTATTCCTTCCACTGGTATCATTGGGAAGGCAGCCAAAGTTGCTGCTAATGTAATAAATCCTGAGCCTGTTACACCTGCTGCACCTTTAGAAGTAATCATTAAAATTCCGAGCAGTGTAATGATTTGAATCCAAGTTAGTTCCATTCCATATGCTTGTGCGATAAACAATGCAGCCATGGACAGGTAGATGGAAGTCCCATCTAGATTGAAGGAGTACCCGGTAGGAACGACTAAACCTACAACCTGCTTCGAGCAACCATAGTTCTCAAGCTTCCGCATCATAGATGGCAGAGCTGATTCAGAAGAGGAAGTCCCAATTACTAAGAAAATCTCATCTTTGATATAAGCGATAAATTTAAAGATGTTGAATCCAAAGAACTTTGCAATGGCACCTAAAATAAAGACAACAAATAAAAACATTGTTATATATACGGCAGCCATTAATAAACCTAGATTACCTAAAGATTTTAAACCAAAATTTCCAATTGTATAGGCCATTGCACCAAAAGCTCCGATTGGTGATATTTTCATAACCATACTTACAATCTTGAAGAATATCTCTGCTACTTGCTCAAAGAATGTGATGACTGGTTTTGCGGGTGCACCGATTGAGGCAGCTGCTAAGCCAAATAAAACAGCAGAGAATAGGACTGGTAATAATTGACCAGTTGCCAATGCACCAACTACATTTTCTGGAATAATACTAGAAATGAAGGCACCCAAGCCTTGCTCAGATTCAGCTGCAGCAGTTGTATATTTTGAAATATCAGCATCAGATGCACCTGATGTATCCAAGCCCGTACCAGGACTTACGATTAAAGCAACAGCAATTCCGATTGCTAATGCAATTGTGGAAACTATTTCGAAGTAAAGCAATGCCTTACCTCCGATTTTCCCGACCTTTTTCATATCTCCCATACTGCCGATTCCAATAACAACTGTTAGGAAAATAATAGGAGCAATTAACATTTTAATTAATTTGATGAATAGGTCTGCTAAGATTTTCAAGCTGGCACCGAACTCGGGGAAAATGGCTCCGACAATAATCCCAAGTATGATAGCCACTATAACCTGAACAGTCAAATTTTTCAGTAACTTCATTTTTTGCTACCTCTTTTCTAAATTTTCTCTTTGATATCGCTTTCACTAAAAGTATCATAGCGAATATTTCTTTAAAAAAGAGATTTAGAAAATAAGAAACATATCGTTCATTAAGTACATTTACTTACATTTACATATAAATATAGTAATATCAATAACTATCTCTGTTATGGTACGCTATAGTTAATTAATTATTGTTATAATACAAAAACATAGAGTGATAATTAAGTTTTTTTAAAATTATCAGTTTATAATATTGTTCATTAAATTCAATATTTTCTGCTACTTATATAGATTAAATATGTTGTCAAAAGATTTTTTTGCAGATAATCTTAAAACTAAATATGTGTGCCACTGATTATGAGAATGCAAATTTGAAAGGAAGGAATTTTTTAATGATGAAAATGCCTGTGAACGGCAAAATACTGTTAGTGACATTTTTAATCATTGCACTCTCCTTTTTACTAGGTGGTATTTTTTTACTCGGTAACCTATTATCTGAACAGGAAAAAGATTTTGGACAGCGGGCAATGCTTGTGGCAAGAACTGTATCAAATGTACCAGAGCTTAGTGTACATCTGGAAAATGCCAATATAAAAGAATCTGCAAAAAATATTAATAAAATTGTAGATGGCATTAGAGTGATTCATAAGGCCGAGTATATTGTTGTAATGAATATGGAGCGTATTAAACTATCACACCCAGTAAGTAAGGAAATAGGAAAACGCAGTGAGTCGCAGGATTTAAACGCCGCATTTAGTGAACATTATTATGTATCAAAGGCACGTGGAGAATCGGGTGTTATGATACGGGCTTTCGTGCCAATTATTAATGATAAAAGGGAACAAGTGGGCATTGTAGTCGTTGGCTATTCATTACCAGATTTTCTGGAAATGTTACAAAGTTATGAGCGAGAAATTATGATAACTATTGTTATATCACTGATTTTCAGTATTTTCGGTGCCTATACACTAGGACGACATATAAAAAAACAAATGTTTGGGCTTGAACCTCATGAAATTGCAAAAATGTATGTGGAAAGAACAGAAACCTTTAATGCCATGCATGAGGGAATAATAGCGGTAGATAAGGAAATGAATATCACTATTTTTAATGAAAAGCGGCCGATATTTTAGGTGTTACTAGGAAAATAGAGGACTGTATTGGACAAAAGATTTATGACGTTTTGCCTGATACCCGTCTGCCTGAAATTGTTGAAACAGCAACACCTGTTTATGATCAAGAGCTTTACATTAATCATCATAGTATCTTAAGTAATCGTGTACCTATTATTGTGAATGGAGAGCTAGTTGGTGCAGTTGCTATGTTTAAAGATTTAACAGCTGTGAAAAAGCTTGCGGAGGAAGTAACAGGTGTAAAGGCCTTTGTTCAAGCATTACGTGTACAAACCCATGAGCATAAAAATAAGATTCATACGATTGCGGGACTACTGCAATTGGGACATACAAAGCAAGCACTTGAATATGTTACTGTTACTACTGAAAATGAAGCCTCATTAACGAAGTTTTTAAATGAACGCTTTCATAATGAAAATATTTCAGGTTTGTTATTAAGTAAAGTAAGTTATGGAAAAGAACTGGGTATCGAGGTTGAAATTGATCGGAAAAGTCATTTTAAACGCTTTCCACCTCTATTAGATCATCATGATTTTGTTGTGTTGTTTGGCAATTTAATTGAAAATGCTTTTGAGGCATTAAATGTACTTTCTAAGGAAGATAAATATGTAGCCATCTCTGTAGACGTGCATGATGGCGTCTTAGCGATTGCAGTTACCGATAACGGTATTGGCATGACCAAAGAGGTGCAGGAGCGTATGTTTGAAAATGGATTTTCGTCAAAGGCTAGTGAAAATCGAGGCATTGGCTTGCATTTAGTCTATGAAATTGTAAGAAAAGGCAATGGAGATATTGAAGTAACAAGTGAATTTATGAAAGGAACAAGTTTCTTAATTTTATTTGAGTTAGGAGAAGTATAGATGGATGTAATAAATGTCTTATTGATTGAAGATGATCCAATGGTACGAGAAGTGAACAGACAATTTATTGAACAAATCAAAGGTTTTTCATTAGTTGGCTATGCTAGCAATGGAATTGAGGGAATTCAAAAAATTAAACAATTAACCCCAGAGCTTGTCTTTATGGACATTTTTATGCCAGAGCAGGATGGCATTATTACGTTAGGGAAAATACGAGAAGAGCATCTTCATGTTGATGTTATTGCTGTAACGGCTGCGAATGATATGCCCACTGTGCAGCGAATATTACACTTAGGTGTCTATGATTATATTATGAAGCCCTTTACGTTTGAGCGGATTGAGCAGACTTTAAAAAATTATCAAAGCTATAGAAGGAAAATAAGCGGTATGCAAGATTTAACTCAGCATGATGTCGATCATTTAATGCAACAGCGTCTTCCTGAACAAATTGTAGTAGAAACAACAGGAATGGATGCCATTCTTATAGAAGAACTCCCAAAAGGGTTTAATCGAGCTACCTTAGATAAGGTACTTGCATATATAAAAAAAAGTGGCGAGGCAGTATCAGCTGAGGAGGTATCAGCTTATATAGGTACAGCACGTGTTACAGCTAGACGCTATCTAGACTTTTTAGAAAAGCAGAAACTATTAAAAGTAGATATACAATATGGAAACGTAGGACGTCCTATTCATCGTTATTATATTTAATGATAATAGATTTATTTTAGTACAATTAGATTAAAGTCCGTATTTTAATAAGTTATGGTGAAAAATGTACAGATAAATTCTAAGCGTCCTATTTCCTAATACATATCTTTAAATTCCTTTAAGGACAACATCTAAATTTTTTGGATACCAAAGTTGTTGCGTATTGGAAGAGATCTTCATGACCATTTAAATTTTAAATAATTATAATTCAGATATTGTGGGAAGCAAGATGCTAAAGCACAAAAAATTCCCAAGACATAAATAAAGACGAAAAAAGCCCTGCATAAAGCAAGGCTTTTTTAGCGTCAACGTTGTTTGAGATTGTGTAGAGGCTAAATTTAAATGTTATTTTTTTTATTAACAATTTTCTTGAAATAAAATCTTCACTTTTTTTCTAGCGAGTCAACATGCTCAGCAGTAGGTTTACCAGCTTTTAATAAGACTTTACTGCCCAGAAGGAAAAATCCTTGGATGAAGAGTAATAATCCTGTACCGATGAGTAGCCACTCAATAGCAATAATATCAGCTATTGGCCCGAAAATTAGCATTCCTAAAGGCATCATAGAGGTAGATATCATACTAAGAATGCCAAATACTCTTCCCATATAGTCACTTTCCACTTTTTCTTGTAATAACACCGTTGCAGGTGTATTAAAGATTGGCATGGCTATGCCAGTAATGGCCATGATTCCGAGGTACAACCAAAAAATAGGAATGACGCCGAGAGCCATTGTACAAAGACCAAATAACAAAGCAGATAATGTCATTGTATGCACTTTATTTTTAAAGCCACCCCATGTTGCGATTGCGATACCACCGATTAACATCCCAATGGCAAAGGCCATTTCGATGGCAGTCAAACGCCATACATCATTGCCAAAAGTTCGTGTAACTTGTAAAGGGGTTAAAAAGGCAGCAGGTGCAGCAAGCAGCATGAAAAAGGCAAAGAACAAGAATAATTGTTTCAAGAAAGCATGCTCTTTAATATAGATGAAGCCTTGTTTCATATCACTAAAATAGCCTGTTGTTTGTGGCTGATTAGCTTTTGCATGTGCAGGGATATGCAGAAATAATAAGAAGATAGCGATGGCAATAGCTGCTGTTGTCACATCAATAAAGAAAATGGATTCAATAGAAGCCATCGTTAATAATGCACCACTTGCCATAGGTGCAAGAATCATGATGAAGGCTTGAATACTACTATTTGCACCATTGACCTTCATTAAATGCTCTTCAGGCACAAATTGTGGCAAAATTGCGCCCACTGCTGGTGTTTGAATACCTGCACCAACTGCGCGTACGGCTGATATAACAAATAGTAGCCAGAGCTCATCATAGCCGATTAAAAATAAAATAGCTAGAATTAGCGTAGATAAGGCAATCATTCCATCTGCTAAAATAATAAGCCATTTACGGTTATAGCGATCTGCCCAGACACCAGCAATAGGTGCTAAGAAGAAGGTTGGTAAAAAGCCACAAATGATCGCGATGGTCATCATGCTGCCTGATTGTGTTGTAAGTGTGATATACCATGTAATGGCATATTGCACAAGAGCAGAGCCAAAAAGTGAAATCGTTTGACTACTTAAAAAAAGTATTGTGTTACGTTTCCAATGTTCCAATTTCGTCATCCCTTTCTAACAGTAGTGCCTGTGTGGAAAGTAAAAGACAACACAAAAAAGAGGGGAGTAGAAGTCCCCTCTTTTCCAGTATTCCTAAAACAGACTAGACCTAATTCCATTTCCCTTGCACAGCAGGCAAAGTGTACACATATTTAATTAATAAGGTGAAATCGTAGTCTAATTGAAGCTGTCATTTGGAATACCCTCCGTTCTATATAAGTTGTGTTGATTGTAGCATAAAGTTCATCGATGCGTAAAGAATGAATTAAGCAAAAACTAGGTTGAATTTAAAAATTTGGAAATTGTGAAATGAATCTCATAAAATGAAACGCCATGCATCTATATTTATCGATTTCTTTAAAGGAAAAGTACTATTCATTGTCTTTTCAGTAGTTTTTTTATACATATTTTGAAACTATCGGGAACGTTTGTTAGAGATGAAACTTATCATTGATTCCAATAAAGTTGCTTCGGAGACGTGCATATAGCGAGTACTTGTCATATACTAAAATAGAAAAATAGCAAATGGAGGAAATATGAGAAAGAAAAATAGTAAATGGAAGATCTTAACTTTAGTCGCGATGATTTTTGTGTTATGCCTATCGACAATCCCTACAAAGACTGCCATGGCAAGCACGACACAGCCAAAAAGGGAGATGAGGGCTGTCTGGATTTCAACCGTTCTTAATCTTGATATGAAAGCAGGTATGACGAAGGAGCAGTACACGGCTTGGACACGCCAAACTTTGGATCAACTAAAAGCCAATAAATTTAATACTGTTATTTATCAAGTAAGACCAACAAATGATGCAATGTATGCCTCTGATCTAGCGCCATGGTCATCTTACATAACAGGCAAAAAGCAAGGCACGAATCCAGGCTACGATCCTCTTGCGATCATGATAGAGGAAAGTCATAAACGGGGTATGGAGCTGCATGCATGGATGAATCCTTATCGTGTAACAATGTCTGGACAAAAACTAACAGACCTTGCTGCTGATAATGTGGCTAGAACACATCCAAATTGGGTTATCAAATACGGTAAGCAATATTATTTAAATCCTGGTTTACCAGAAGTACAAGACTATTTAGTTGAAGTAGTAAGAGAGCTAGTAGCTAATTATGATATTGACGCAGTGCATATGGATGATTATTTTTATCCATATAAAGTTGCTAATGAAGTTTTTCCAGATCAAGCAGCTTTTAAAAACTATGGTGCTTCCTTTAAAAAGGTGGAGGATTGGCGACGAGATAATGTCAACCGTCTTGTAGAAAATCTTTACACGGCCATTAAAGACACAAAGCCATATGTCCAATTTGGTATTTCACCATTTGGTGTATGGCGCAATAAATCGCTAGATAAAACAGGAAGCGATACAAGGGCTGGTGTTAATAATTACGATGATTTATATGCAGACGTCAGAACATGGATTCAAAATGGCACAATTGATTACATTACACCACAAATTTATTGGTCAAGAACATTATCTGTTGCGAAATATGGAACGCTGTTAGATTGGTGGAGCCATGAAGTGCAAACCTACGCAACAACACACCCTGTGCATCTATACATTGGGCTTGCTGATTACAAAGTTGGCAATGATAGTGATGCAGCATGGAAAAATAAAATGGAGCTACCTAGTCAAATACTAGCGAATCGTTCGGAAAAGGTAGCGGCTGAGGGGCAAATGCATTTCTCCTTAAGAAGCTTTCAAAACAATAAACTAGGCTATGCAACGATTGTTAGTCAACAATTATATAATTACACAGCACTGACACCAGAAACAACTTGGGATGATGACACAGTGCCGAACGTGCCGACTTTTGTGCAAGTGACAAAGGAAGCGGCAGGTCGTAAGATAGAGATTATAGACGAAAATGAAACACAACCACGCAAGTATGTCATTTATCGTTTTACAGGAAACAAAGAAGGCTCTTATGATGACCCTCGAAATATAGTGGATGTTGTTTATAATATGGATGGATTCACTAAATTTGTGGACAAGTCAGCTCTTGCTAAGCATAGCTATACATACGGCATTAAGGCTGTATCAAATACAGGTGTGGAAAGCAAGGAAGTTTTTGTAGTAATAGAAAATCAATAAAAAGCTTAGGATAAAAATAACCACTCACGCAAAGATTGCATGAGTGGTTATTTTTTTATTAATTTTCTTCAATATCTTTACGGTTTTTCTTTAACATTTTAGATAGCATTTCATAAACAATTGGTACAACAACGAGTGTTAATAGGGTAGAAGATAATAAACCGCCAATTACAGTAATAGCTAAGTCTTTGGAAATTAACCCACTACCGCCAGTACCAAGTGCCATTGGAATCATAGCACCAATTGTAGCGATGGCTGTCATCAGGATAGGACGTAAACGTGTTGCTCCTGCTTCAAGGATCGCTTCACGCATGGCAAGACCATCATGTTCCATATGAATGATACGGTCAACTAATACGATGGCATTTGTTACGACGATACCAATCAACATCAATAGACCCATCATGACAGATACAGAAATAGTCTGCCCTGTAACGAATAAACCAATAAATGCACCAATTACTGCGAATGGTAGTGAGAAAAGAATAGCGAATGGAGCTAAACCTTCTCCGAATGTTACCACTAGAATGAAGTAAACAATGGCAATGGCTGCTAACATCGCAATACCAAGCTTAGTGAATGTTTCTTGCATATCTGCAGCAACACCAGCAACACCAAGTGTTACACCTTTTTGTAAATCTAATTTATCAATTTTTTTATCAGCAGCAGTAGTGGCTTTTGAAATATCGTCACCGATAATCGTACCAGATACTGTTGCGAAATATTCACCTTTTGAACGAGATAATGAGTTAAGTGTTGTACCTTCCTCAACATCTACTAATTCTCCGATAGTCATTGTTGTACCTAATGCTGTTTTAATTTCAGTGGCTAAGACATCATCAAGTGAAGTCGCAGCTGCTTTAGCATCGCGTTGAACGATGACATCGATATCTTTACCATCGTTTTTCACGGTAGTTAATACTTCTTGCGATGTATTTGAATTTAATGCCATCACGATTTGAGCTGTCGTTAACCCGTATTGAAGGACATTTTTTTGTTCAACTTTTAGCACATGCTCTACGTATGGATCTTCATTATCAGATTTAATATCTTCTAAGCCATCCACTTCTTTTAGAGCACCCTCTACTTGTTTCACAGCATCTCGAAGTTTATCTAAATCATCACTATACAGTGTATAGCTGACTTCGTTTGATGACATCGACATAGAAGTGAAGTTTTGAGACTTCCATTCTCCTGATTGCCCGATGTTAAATACATAGTCTTCAACCTCATCACGAGCTTTAGGGAAGTCTTCCATATCCGGATCAAAGATAAGGTACATTAAGGCACCGCCAGCACCTCCACCCATCATCATTGCTGATGGATCGACATTCTTCGCATCTGTAATGGAAACTTGTAAAATATCAACATCTTTACGTTTCATTAATTCTTTTTCTACTTTTTCAACATTTGCTGCCGTTTCGTCAGCCAGCTCTCCCGTTGCAGGCGTATACGTTAAGTACATAACTTTTTCTTCTTGTGAGCCCATAAAACTAAAACCAATAAGTGGTGTTAATGCAAGAGAACCAACAAGTAAAAGAATCGCAAGGACAGATGTAATAATTTTGTGATTTAATACTTTTTCTAAGACACCTTTGTACCAGGTAGCAAGTTTACCAACTTCTTTATGTTGGCTTTCAGTCTTCTCACCGTATAACTTTTTACGGAATAAAAAGTGAGATAAAGCAGGTACGATTGTGATCGCAACTAATAACGATGCACCTAATGCAAATGTCATTGTAAGGGCAAATGGCATGAATAATTCGCCTACCATACCACCTACGAAAATAAGAGGAGCGAATACAGCGACCGTTACCAATGTTGAAGAAAGAATTGGTTTGAACATTTCAATTGTTGCTTCGCGAATTAGGGCACGACCTGTAAGTTTTTCTTGTTTTAAGTGAATTCGTCGGTAAATATTTTCTACAACTACGATTGAGTCATCGATAACACGACCAATTGCGACGGTAATCGCGCCGAGGGTCATGATGTTTAAAGTAATATCCATCCAGTTTAATAGGAGTAATGCCATGAAGATAGAAACTGGGATAGAAATAATTGAAATAATCGTTGATTTGAAATCACGTAAGAATAGTAAAATGATTAATACGGCAATTGCGCCGCCAAAGACTGCTTTTTCGATCATTGTAAATACAGAATCTTCAATTGGGGCACCTTGGTCAAGAGAGATCTCTACGTTTAAGCCGTCTAATCGTTTTTCCTCATCCTTCATAAGGTCTTTTACTGCATTAACAACTGTTACCGTATTCGCATCTTGGCCTTTTACGATTTGAATAGCAATGGCATCTTGACCATTTGTACGTGAAACAGATTGCACTTTACCTTCTACTTCAATTTTTGCAATATCACCTAGACGAACGAAAGGTGAAGGATTTGTAGCAGAAGGTGTAACTGGAATTAATAAGTCTTTCAGTTCATCCACTGATTTTACCTTACCATCTACTGAAACGGCTTGTTCCCCGACAGTAAATTGATATAAACCAAGTGACAGTGACATATCACTTGCCTGAATCATTTGTTTAACAGTTTCCTCTGTTAAACCAAGTGCTGCCATTTTTTCTTCATCGTATTTAAACGATACTTGTTCAATATGCTGACCTGTGATGGTAGCAGATGCAACACCATCAATCTTTTCGATTTTAGGCAGTAAAACTTCTTCTACTGTTGAAGTTAAATCAACAATATCTTCCTTAGAGCTACTTACAGATAAAGCGACTACGGGCATCATGTTCATGCTGATTGCCATAATAGTAGGCTCTTGAGCACCTTCAGGTAGTTTAAGATTATCTAAAGCTGCTTCTAATTGACGTTTTTTCTCATCCATATCAATTCCATAGTCGTATTCCACTTGAACTTGTGCTACGTTGGAAGAGGAAGTTGAGTAAACAGCCTTCACATCTTCTAAACTTTCTATGGATTTTTCGAACGGAATGGAAAGTTCATTCATGACTTGTTCAGGCGTTGCGCCAGGATATACGCCCATGACAATTAAATACGGGATCGAAATATCGGGTATCGATTCCATTTTCATCCTAGTACCCGAATAAATACCAGAGACAGTGATGATAATTGTTAATAACCACACTGCCAATTTGTTCTTTAATACGAAATTAACTAAACCTTTCACCTTCACACCTACCCTTTATTGACTATCTAAATTCAATTATTTATACTAATGACTAATCGGTCATTTGTCAACGAAATGCATTAGGAGAGAGTTAAAAATATGTTAAAAAAGCAATTAATTATGGAGAAAGCGTTAGAACTGTTTTCTGAACAGGGTTTTGAAGCTACGTCAGTACAACAAATTACAGAACGCTGCGGGATTTCTAAAGGTGCATTTTATTTATCCTTCAAAACCAAAGATGAGCTTGTTATATCTATGGTTGATTACTATTTACAGCAGTTTATTACAGATGTTGACCAAGTAGTCAGAGGAACGTATAACAAAGAAACTGTTTTGGTTGAATTTTATAAAAGTATTTTTCAAGCATTCAAAGACCATTCTGCATCTGCACGTGTATTCTTTAATGAAAAGGTCTTTTTAACAAAAAAAGAGCTATTTCATAAAATAACAGCGTATGAAGCAGAAATGTCGAAATCAATTCTCTATATGCTTGAGCAGCTTTATCAGGATCAATTAAAAGAAATGAAATATGATGTAATGTACTGCATAAAAGGATTTATGAAGAGCTATGCTGAGCTTTTTATTTTTTCAGATATGCCACTTGATTTAGAGCAATTAGCTAAATCTTTAGCAGAAAAGACAGATATTATTGCCCATCATACAACCATTCCATTTATTACAGCAGATCTTGTGCCGTTTATTGCAAAGCCGTGTGAGGAAGACGTGTCAAAAGATGCTTTACTACAATTATTGGAGCAAAATATAAATCATACTGAGGATTCTATAGAAAAAGAATCCATTGAGTTGTTAAAGCAAGAAATAGAAAATCCTACTTATGGTAAAGCAATCATTAAGGGGCTAATTGAAAATCTACGTTTAGACCCAGCGTATCATTGGATTGCATATGTAACTGCAAAATACTTTAATATTTGAACTCTAGGATAGAATTGTTCACGTTTAACGGTGAACAATTCTATTTTTAATGGTTTTTATCTATGGATGGGGGCATAGATTGCAAGGCCTCTAACGCACTTGCAAAGGGTTCTTTAATCCATAATAGGCGCTCAAGAAAATCTTGGACTTCGATTGGTAATTTTAATTCCTGCTGCCAAGCTTTCTCTTTTTTCTTGCTTGGCTTGTAGTCTGAGTATAGTAAAAATAATAAAAAATGGCCGACAAAATAAAGATCACTAATATGATTTTCGGCACGTTTTGGATTTTCAATCGTAGAGATATCGATTAGCTTTTGATAAGTGGTAGCTAGACCAAAGTCAATAATATGCAATTGCTGACCCACTAACAATATATTCGGAATCCGTAAATCGCGATGTACAATACCATAATTGTGTAACTGTACAATTTGCTCTAATAATTGCTTTGTAATAGCAAGGGATTGAGCAATTGTAAATTTGGCACCATTCTGAAAAATAAGCTCCTCAAAAGTTTGCCCATTGACATAGTCCATGATAAAAAATGGGCTGTCCGAAATTGTTCCTGCTGAATGGATGGTAGGAACATAGGGTAGTGAAAGTTGCTGGAGTATGTGAATTTCTTGTTGAAATTTATGAATGGTTTTCTGGTGGTGACGATGTTTGGGTCGCAAGCATTTTAAAACAAATAGACTTGCTGACGAGCAATCTTCAATTAAATACGTACGACCATATGAGCCATAGCCAAGGAATTTTTTAAAAGAAAAATCGGGATGTTCGGCTATGTAAAGTTCTACAGCCTGGTCAAAACTTTTTTCGGAAATTCGTTTCCACCACATTAGCTACTAAAGAAACTCATAGAGCTGAAAAAACTGCGTGAGCTTTTACGAGAGCTACGCTTATAATGCTTGTGACCATAATAATTATGTCGCTTTGAATATCTGCTACGACTACTTGATGAAGAATGATGGCGTTTGGATTTACTATTAAGTAAGGAATGAAGAATTTTATCTAGCATAAAAACGCTCCTTTTTGATGTTGTTATTACTATATACGCAAAAATAAAAAGGAGGTTTCAAAAATAAAAAAGAAACTATGTAAAATTTACATAGTTTCTTTACGAGGTTAAACCTCCATAATAATCGGTAAGATCATTGGACGACGTTTTGTTTTTTCGAATAGATAAGGTCCCAATACGTCTGTAATTTCATTTTTCAATTCTGTCCATTGAGGAGTCTTGCTTTGAATTGTTTCATTCAGATGACGGTTTAGCATTTTTTGTGCCTCATTGATCATCGTACCTGATTCACGCATATAGACAAATCCACGTGAGATGATGTCAGGGCCAGAAACAATTTTTTGGTTTTCCATATCAACACTTACAACTACAATCACTAAACCTTCTTCAGAAAGAATACGGCGATCACGTAACACGATATTACCGATATCGCCAATGCCATTGCCATCAATGTAAACATCTCCTGAAGGAATACGGCCAGCTACATGTGCTTCATTGGCACTTAGTGCTAGAACATCACCATTTTCCATAACAAATGTATTGTCTAGTGGAACATCGCAATCTTCAGCTAGGTGTGTATGCATTTTTAACATACGGAATTCACCATGGATAGGCATAAAGAACTTAGGCTTCATTAAACGAAGCATCAGTTTTTGTTCTTCTTGAGATCCGTGACCAGATGTATGAATATTGTTTAATGCACCATGAATGACTTCTGCACCTGCACGGAACAATAAATTAATGATTTTATTAACACTCACGGTATTACCTGGTACTGGTGAAGAAGAAAAGATAACTGTATCGCCAGGCTGTATTTGAATCTGACGATGTGTCCCGTTGGCAATACGTGACAAGGCAGCCATTGGTTCACCTTGAGAGCCTGTACATAAAATCATCACTTCGTTTGCAGGAAGTCGATTGATGCTTTGAGCATCAATAAATGTATCCTTTGGAGCAGTAATGTAACCTAGCTCACGACCAATCGTAATAGCATTGTCCATTGAGCGACCAAAGACAGCAATCTTTCTTCCGTATTTTACGGCTGCGTCTGTGGCTTGCTGTAAACGGTGAATATTTGATGCAAAGGTAGCAAAAATAATACGGCTATCCACCTTACGGAAAATCTCGTCGATACTTTTTCCAACTGTGCGCTCTGACATTGTGAAATTAGGCTTTTCAGCGTTAGTACTATCAGATAGTAAGCAAAGCACGCCATCACGTCCAATTTCAGCCATCTTTGTTAGGTTGGCTGGTTCACCCACTGGTGTAAAGTCAAATTTAAAGTCACCTGTGTGAACGATATTACCAGGTGGTGTTTTAACAACAATTCCATAAGCATCAGGAATACTATGTGTTGTTCTAAAGAAGCTAACAGATGTTTTTCTGAATTTAATAACATCCTCTTCTTTAATTTCAATGAGTTTTGTTGTACGTAGCAAGCCATGTTCTTCTAATTTATTACGTAATAAGCCAAGTGCAAGCTTACCGCCATAGACAGGGATATTTACTTGACGTAAAAGGTATGGAATACCCCCAATATGATCCTCATGCCCATGGGTAATAAACAGTCCTTTGATTTTATCGACATTACGTACTAAGTACGTGTAATCAGGAATAACATAGTCAATGCCGAGTAAGTCGTCTTCTGGAAATTTTATACCGGCGTCAATTAAGATAATTTCATCTTGAAATTGAACGCCATAAGTGTTTTTGCCGATTTCGCCCAGTCCGCCGAGCGCGAAAACAGCTGCTTGGTCATTTTTAACAAACTTCATGTTTGTTAAATTTCCTCCAAGACGAAGTTCGGGCTTGCTTGTTCGTACTCTAAGTAGTTACCCTCAAGCAGTTGAATGAACTCGATGTTATAGTTTCGGTCTTTTAGCTTTTCACGTACTTCACGTTCTGAAGTAGCTTCTAGGTATAGACTTTTAGTATTTTCGCGAACTGGAATCTCATTTGCATTTTCTTGATAATAAACTTTGTAAATCATAGTTTGCTCTCCTTTAATTGCGTACAATTTTCTTGCACCTTTGACTACTACCACACACGTGCTACAAGAAAACAACGAATTTCTTTTATTGAAGAAATGTACGTTTGTAATACTTGTATCTCAATGCTTCAGATGTGCACTATGTTATAAAATTGTATAGGAAGTAGTGAGACAGTGGTTGCGTATAGCCAAATAAATGCATTTCCTTTATATTATCACGCACTTCCTCTAAAATAAAGAAAAGCCCTTCAAATAATGAAGGGCAAATGTTAGGCAATTGATTTTTTTCCGAGTACGCCGCGAAGTTGCTTCAATAATTTTCGTTTGAGTTTCTTCAGCATGGCACATCACTCCTTAGGATCATTATAATTAAAATTATTGTCTATGTAAAGTCATTTAGCTTGAAAGGATAATATTTATGGAAAGGGTTAATAGAATGAACAAAATTTTATTTTTTGATGTCGATGGTACTCTCTATAACAGTGAAAAAAAGTTACCTTCATCTGCAAAAGAGGCACTTTTGACAGCACGACGTAATGGTTATGAATTGGCGATTGCTACTGGTCGAGCACCATTTATGATTGAGTCATTGCTAGAAGAATTAGAGATCGATACGTATGTTACCTTCAATGGTCAATATGTTGTCTATAAAGGTGAGGTTGTCTATACAAATGGGATTGCGAAAGATGAACTAGCTAAAATTATTGCCTTTGGTGAGGCGCGTAACGAACCGGTAGTGTTTTTAGATGATAAACGGATGATTGCCTCAGTTGGCGATCATCGTATGGTAGCTGAAAGCTTAGATACTCTTAAATATCCGTATCCAGAATTAGACTCATCTTATTATATGCAGAACAATGTATATCAAACACTTATTTTTATGGAAGAAAAAGATGAACCTTTATATAATGAAACATTCCCAAATGTTCAATTTGTACGTTGGCATCGTTATTCTTGTGATATTTTGCCAAAGGGAGGTTCGAAGGCTGCTGGTATTGAAAAGGTGCTTGAAAAAATGGGCATCACTTTACAAGATGCCTTTGCTTTTGGCGATGGCATAAATGATATTGAGATGCTACAGGCAGTTGGGACAAGTGTTGCTATGGGAAATGGCCATGAGCGAGTGAAGGCAGTCGCTCATCATATTGCAGACCATGTAGACGAGGATGGTCTCTCAAAAATAATGCGTAAGCTCTCCATTATATAAAAATGAAAAACAACTAGTTGTGAAATTTACAACTAGTTGTTTTTATTGATTAATGGTCTATGCCATATTGACGGTTTTTATTTGAACACCTTTTTCCGAAAAATGTTGAATCGTCTTTTTGGATAGTGCGTCATCTGTGATAATGACATCTACGTCATCCACTGGACAAACTTGAATCGCTACATCTTTATTAAATTTTGAGGAATCTGTAGCTACGTAGACTTTTTGAGAGATGGAAATAATTTGCTTTCTAGTAATCGCTTCATCCAAGCTAAAATCAGATATGCCTTTTTCAATTGAAACGCCACTAGCGCAAATAAAAGCTTTATTGATATTAAGATGCTCGAAGCGAAATAAAAATTCATTTGATGTCACTGATTTTTCAGAATGGCGTACTTTACCCCCAAGCAGTATAACCTCAATGTTAGAGCCGATTAGATCAAATGCTACAGGTAGTGAATTTGTCACCACTGTTAGTTTTTCCTTGTCCAATAAAAATGGTGTCATTTGATAGGTAGTTGTTCCGCTATCAATGAAAATACATTCCCCATCTTGAACGAGCGAAGCACATGCTTTGGCAATGGCGATTTTCTCTGTTAACTGTTCGTGAAGTCGGTGATCAATTAGTCCTTCTACTGGCTCAATATATTTAACGCCCCCATAAAATTTTTCAATTTTTTTGTCTTGCATCAACTGTTGGACATCACGACGGATCGTTTCCATTGAAACGTTAAACTCTTTTGTAAGTGTTACTAATTTTACTACCTTATGTTGACGTATAAACTGCAAAATTTGGTGTTGCCTTTCTATCATATACATTTCATCACCTCTACTAGATATTTACTCAAAATAACCATAACTTTGTCAACAATTGGTCAGAATTTACTCAACATTTACACAAATAAGCATTTTCCTTTACAAATAGTCTCTATACTGAAGCTAAGAACTGAGTGAGGTGACCCAATTTGTTAGAGCTAAAAAATATCTCAAAAAGCTATAAAAATAAAAAAGTTTTAGTAGATATCAATGTAACCGTCGAAACAGGTGAGATTATTTCTTTGCTAGGACCGAGTGGCTGCGGTAAAACTACTTTGCTTAATATCATTTTAGGACTTGTAGATCCAACTGCTGGTCAGCTTGTCTACAATGGACAAGATATTTCCAAGCAATCAATGCAAGAAAGAGGATTTAATATAGTGTTTCAGGATTTTGCGTTATTTCCTCATTTAAATGCATACGACAATATCATTTATGGATTAAAAAATAAAAACGTGAAAATGTCCAAAGAGGAGATACAAGAATACATTGATTTTTTAGAGCTAGCTCCTCATTTGCATAAGAAGATTCATGAATTGTCTGGTGGGCAAAAACAACGCGTTTCCATTGCAAGAACACTCGTGATGCAACCTAAAATTCTATTATTAGACGAACCACTAAGTGCACTAGATGGCGTTATAAAGGAATCTATAAAGGAACGTATTAAATCCATCGCCCGTGAATTTAATTTGACGACGATTATCGTGACACATGATCCGGAAGAAGCCCTTACCTTATCGGACAAAGTCATCATTATTAATGAAGGTACAGTTGCTCAATTTGGCACACCTCATGAAATTGTTACAGCGCCAAAAAATAAATTTGTAGAAGATTTTATCTTAAGGCAGCTTCATATTAAGCGACATAACATCTATCAATTGTTTGGAGAAACATATGCTTAAAACGAATAAAATAATGAAATTAATTTTTCTACCGATTCTACTATTTTTTCTATTCTTTTTAATTGTGCCATTGCTTTATATGTTTTGGCAGTCATTCAAAATAGGCAATGTCGTTACCACTCAAAATTATATAGAAGCTTTACGGAATATCGAAATTCGTGAAGCTTTTACGAATAGTTTTAAAGTTTCTTTTGTAGCATCAGTGATTACAACCATTTTAGCCTTTTGGTTGGCCTATGCTGTTCATTTTACTACGATGCATCGCCATACAAAAAAGCTAGTTCAAATTGGAATTACCTTGCCGATGCTACTGCCAACCATCACCTATGGCTTTGTATTGATTTATACATTTGGGAGTCAAGGAATTCTAACAAAATTAGTGGGGCAGCCTCTTTTTACAATCTATGGGTATAACGGCTTGGTGATCGGTTACGTCTTATACACATTACCAGTTGCTTTTATATTAATGCAAAACTCCAT
Source organism: Lysinibacillus sp. YS11 (assembly GCF_002896375.1). Lineage (NCBI taxonomy): Bacteria > Bacillati > Bacillota > Bacilli > Caryophanales > Bacillaceae > Lysinibacillus > Lysinibacillus sp. YS11. The sequence goes on from NZ_CP026007.1 coordinate 891,507, forward strand.
GCAATATATCGATAAACGTTTTTTACTTGTTTCAATATTAATGCATGATCAGCCAATGCGTCGTTTTTATCATACCGTATACCGTCCTATGGTTGGGACAATTGGCGGGGCATTTATTTTAACATTTGTTTTAAGCTTCACAGACTTTGGAATCCCTGCATCGGTTGGTGGCAATTACAGGGTAATAGCTACTGAACTTTACCAAGCTATGTTAGGTTCCATTGTGCATTTTGAACGTGGAGCAGTCATTTCAGTGTTAATGCTAGTACCTGCTGTATTAGGTGTTGTCATGCTAACGATTTTAGAGCGCTTCAATTTTCAATATAAACAGGTTGGGCAAAGTGAACTTGTAAAGCATCGTTTACGAGACGCGCTATTTACAATTTATTCAATTCTCTGTGTAACAGCTGTATGTATTATTTTTTCAACCATGTTTATTGTGCCTTTTACCAAAGGCTATCCGTACGATTTCAGCTTTACATTAGAGCATGTTCAAAATGTACTCGCAGAGAAAGATTTAACAAAGGTTTACATCAATTCTCTCATCGTAGCGGTTCTAACAGCAATATTAGGTGTGGGCATAACATTTATGTCGGCGCTTCTTAATACAAGGACACCATTAAAGGGAAGAAAAAGCTTAGATGTAACTTCTATGATGACAAATACAGTTCCAGGTATGGTACTTGGATTATCCTACTTATTTTTCTTTAATGGAAGTTCTTTAAAGGGTACTTTTCTTATCATTATCGCATGTAATATCGTGCATTTTTTTACGACACCTTATTTAATGGCGAAAAATTCATTGCAAAAAATGGATCCTACGTGGGAAGTGACAGCTGAGCTGTTAAAGGATTCGTGGTTAAAAACCGTGATACGAATTATTTTACCGAATATTAGGCCAACGATTTATCAAATGTTTAGCTACTATTTTTTAAATGCGATGGTTACAGTCAGCGGTGTTATTTTTCTTGTCAGCACAAAGACAATGCTTGTATCGACAAGGATAAAAGAGCTACAGCATTTCGCAAAGTACACTGATATTTTTGTTTTATCGATATTCATTTTATGTACAAACCTCATTGTGAAATTAGGTTGTGATTATATAGCAGCACATAAAGAAAAAACGGAGGAGATTACAAAATGAAGAAGTCAACAGGCATGATGTTAGGGACAGTAAGTGCAGCAGCAGTCGTTTTAGCTGCATGTGGAGGAGTAGCAGCAGATTCCAAAGAGCAAGTCATCATTTATTCAAATGCTGATGATGAAGCTATTGAAGTGATGGAAACTACATTAGATGATAAAGGCTATAAAGGTAAGTATTTAATCCAGTCGTTTGGTACTTCTGAGTTAGGTGGCAAAATGATGGCGGAAGGGACAGATATTGAAGCAGATGTTGTAACAATGGCTTCTTATTTTATAGAAAGTGCACAAACCTCAAAATCCATGTTTGTGGATATTTCCTCAGACTTAAAGCCTCTTGATGGGAGTGTTACGTATGCATTACCGATTTTAGGCAATGTAGGCTCTATCTTTATTAATACAGAGGTATTACAACAAAAGGGGCTATCTATTCCGAAATCCATTAAAGATTTGACAGACCTTGCTTATAAGGATTTAGTGTCATTCCCAAACATTATGGACTCCTCAACAGGGTGGCTTCTAGTACAAGCTATTTTAAAGGAATATGGTGAAGAGGAAGGGAAAAAAGTTCTAGCAGAGTTAATTAAAAATGCAGGACCACATATTGAAAGTTCAGGCTCTGGCCCTATTAAAAAGGTGAAAACAGGAGAAGTTGCTGCCGGCTTTGGTTTACGTATCCAAGCTATTGATGCCAAAAACGAAGGGTTACCGATTGATTATATTGACCCGACAGAAGGAAATTTCACTTTAACGGAATCTGTAGCTGTTGTAGATAAAGAAGGTGAGGAAGCATTAGCAAAAGAAATTGCAAAGGTAATTGCAACAGAGGCTCGTGATGGTCTTCTAGAGCAATATCCTGTAGCTCTATATGAAGGTGAACAAGTAAAGGACGAGCACGTTCCTACCTATTTGAAAAAATGGGATACTACCTTAACCGTAGATTTATTAGAAAAACACCAAGCCTTCTTTAAAGAAGCACAGCGATAAGGAGTTATAGCAGATGAGTAACTATAAATTATTGACGCCAGGTCCATTGACAACAACTGAAGCAGTGAAACGAGAAATGTTAAAAGATCGTTGTACATGGGATGACGATTATAAAAATGTGACACAAGTGATTCGTAAGCAACTCTTAAAATTAGCAAAAGTTGATGAAGCTGATTACACTACGGTACTAATGCAAGGAAGTGGAAGCTTTGTAGTAGAGTCTGTACTAACAACAGCAATTGGTGAAAATGATAAGGTGCTGATACTAACAAATGGTGCTTATGGTGAAAGAATTGTTGAAATGGCCAAAGCCTTAAAGTTACAGCATGTTGTTTATAGTGCTCCTTATGATGAACAGCCCTCCTTGTTAGAAGTTCAATCCTTCCTTGAAAGAGATAGGAGTATTACTCATGTAGCTCTCGTACATTGTGAGACGACTACTGGTATTTTAAATCCTATTAAAGAAATTGGGGAAGTTGTTCATTCGTTCAACAAAACGTTTATTGTGGATGCCATGAGTAGCTTTGGAGGCGTACCAATGGATTTATCAAGCTTGCATATTGATTTTTGTATTAGTAGTGCCAATAAATGTATTCAGGGTGTCCCAGGCTTTGGTTTTGTTATCGCGAATACAAGAGCACTGGAAAAATGTAAGGGACAAGCTCGAAGTGTTGCATTAGATTTGCATAGTCAGTGGGAAGTAATGAAGCAAGATGGGAAATGGCGTTTCACATCGCCTACACATGTAGTGGCAGCTTTTGCGAAGGCGCTTGAAGAGTTGAATGAAGAAGGCGGAATTCATGCCCGCTACAAACGCTATGCGTATAATAATCAACTACTTCGCTCTCGCTTGTCGGTGCTGGGATTTAAAGCGTATATTTCGGAGGAGCTTCAATCACCAATTATCACAACATTTTTATTCCCGTATAAAGAGTTTTCTTTTGAGCATTTTTATCAGGAAATAAAAAATGCAGGTTTCGTTATGTATCCAGGTAAGCTGACGGATGTCGATACATTCCGTATTGGCAATATTGGTGATATTCATGAGGAAGATATTCTTGCATTATGTGAAATCATTGAAAATTATATGGTGGTGAAAAACAATGAAAATTGAGACGGTTATTTTGGACTGGGCAGGCACAGCAGTTGACTTTGGTTGTTTTGCCCCTGTTAATGTTTTTTTAACAATTTTTGAAGATGCTGGTGTAATAGTTACACTGGAAGAGGCTCGTAAACCAATGGGGATGCTGAAAATTGATCATATCCGCACCATGCTAGAAATGCCAAGAATTAAAGCAGAATGGCATCGTGTACATGGACAATCCTTTACTGAAAAGGATGTACATGTATTGTATAATCATTTTGAAACAAAATTAATGGAGTCTTTGGCGACCTATACAGATCCTATCCAGCACGTGAAAACAACAGTACAGCAATTAAGAGATGCAGGTATTCGAATAGGCTCTACAACTGGCTATACAGATGCAATGATGGAAGTAGTGACAAAGCATGCTGCTGACAAGGGCTATCAACCTGATTTTCTTGTAACACCAACACAGGTTGGTGATAAAGGGCGACCATATCCATATATGATTTTTAAAAATATGGAGGCATTAGGTTCGCAAGCGACGAAGCAAGTTGTGAAGGTTGGCGATACAACATCAGATATAAAGGAAGCCTTGAATGCAGGTGTTTGGGCTGTTGGCGTTATTATTGGAAGCTCAGAAATGGGACTATCCGAAGAAGAATTCAATGCCCTGTCTTCAGAAGAACAGCAACAAATCATAGAGAAAACAAAATGTGTTTTTGAAGAATCAGACGCTCATTATACAATAGAAACAATGGAGGAGTTGCCAGCATTAATTGAAACGATCAATGCTCGGTTAAATATGGATAGACAATTAGAATATAAATAATAATTAACCTCGGCAGAAGTAATAAACTGCCGAGGTTGTTTTTAGTCGCGCTCATATGGGATTGAATCTGGTATTTCCGCAAATGGATTCTTTTCATTAATACGGTCATAAAACATAATGCCATTTAGATGATCTAATTCATGCTGAAAGGCAATAGCTGGCAAGCCCTTAAGGCGCATTTTTTTCTCTTCACCATCAATTGTTTTAAATTTTACTGTGATGCGTGCATGGCGAGGTACATACCCAGGAATATTACGGTCAACAGAAAGACATCCTTCTCCTGCTGATAGGTATGTGTTTTCAACAGAATGGCTAACGATCTTTGGATTTATGGCTACAAAGCTTAATTGTTCACCAGCCTCATCTTTTAAATGAAGAGCAAACATACGCTGTAAGCTATTTACCTGATTGGCAGCCAAACCAATGCCACTACGCAAATTATATTTTTCTGCCATTTCAGGATCTTGGCTGTTGATTAAATATTGAAGCATATCCTCAGCAAGCTTTCTTGTTTCTTCAGTTAAAGGGAATTTAACTTCCTCTGCTTTTGTGCGTAAAGTCGGATGACCTTCGCGGATAATATCATCCATTAAAATCATAATAGTAATCTTCCTTTCAACTTTGTAGTGCTTACTAATAAGTATACATCACGTTTTCGTACAATCCCATGAAAAAAGTCCTTATTTGAATATACTCAAAAAATTTTTCTAATGCTATTAGATTTTCGAGAATGGGGTATTCTACTAGGGGAAAACCTGTTGGAAAACGTAAGAGTTGTATGGTGTGAGCAAGGTGTTGTAATACAGAATTTGAATATTAGTAATACAGTATAGGACAGCGGTGTTTGATTGTTATTCTAGAAAAAATCTTTGTATATAGCAGTAATAGATGATTGACCGACAGTATTTTATTCAGTATACTGAGTGTCAAGAATAAGTTGTACTAGTTAAAAAGGTGATTTATTTTAATACAGCTGAAAGGGAGATGTGACAAATGAGCAAGAAAAACAATAATATTTTTGATGCTAAACAAACGCTAACTGAAATCGAAGATAAGTTTGAAATGTTTCAAATTTTGAATGAAGAAGGCGAAATTATAAATAAAGAGGCAGATCCGAAATTATCAGATGAGGAACTAGTTGAGTTAATGACACGTATGGTTTACACACGTATTTTAGATCAACGTTCAATCTCATTAAATCGTCAAGGACGTTTAGGCTTCTATGCACCGACTGCTGGTCAAGAAGCTTCACAACTTGCTTCTCACTTTGCATTAGAACAAGAAGATTGGATTTTACCAGGTTACCGTGATGTACCTCAAATTGTATGGCATGGCTTACCTCTTGAAAAAGCATTTTTATTCTCACGTGGTCACTTCATGGGGAATCAGGTTCCTGAAGGTGTAAACGTTTTAGCTCCACAAATTATTATTGGAGCACAATATATTCAAGCTGCTGGGGTAGCACTTGGTATTAAAAAACGCGGGAAAAAAGCTGTTGCAGTAACTTATACTGGTGACGGTGGTTCTTCTCAGGGAGACTTCTATGAAGGCATTAACTTTGCAGGTGCATTTAAATCTCCAGCAATCTTCATCGTACAAAATAACCAATATGCAATCTCAACACCTCGTGAATTGCAAACAGCTGCTAAAACAATTGCACAAAAAGGGGTAGCAGCAGGATTACCAAGTATTTTAGTAGATGGAATGGATGCGCTTGCAGTTTATGTAGCAACTCGTGATGCTCGTGAGCGCGCGGTTAATGGTGAAGGCCCAACATTAATTGAAACAATGTGTTACCGTTATGGACCTCATACAATGGCTGGGGATGACCCAACTCGTTACCGTACTTCTGATACAGATAATGAATGGGCTCAAAAAGATCCTCTAGTTCGCTTCCGTAAATACCTAGAAGCAAAAGGTATATGGGATGAGAAAAAAGAAGAAGCAGTTATTGAGCGAGCAAAAGAAGAAATTAAAGAAGCAATCAAAAAAGCAGATGCTGCTCCAAAACAAAAAGTAACAGAATTAATGGAAAATATGTATAAAGGCGAAATGCCATCTAATCTAAAAGAACAGTATGAAATCTATAAAGAGAAGGAGTCGAAATAACCTATGGCACAAATGACGATGATTCAAGCAATTACAGATGCACTTCGCACAGAATTAAAGAATGATGAAAACGTTCTTGTATTCGGGGAAGATGTAGGTGTCAACGGTGGGGTATTCCGCGCGACAGAAGGCCTACAAAAAGAATTTGGGGTTGACCGCGTATTTGATACACCATTAGCAGAATCAGGTATTGGTGGCTTAGCAGTTGGCCTTTCTCTTCAAGGATTCCGTCCAGTTCCTGAAATTCAATTCTTTGGTTTCGTTTATGAAGTAATGGATTCAATTAGTGGCCAGCTAGCACGTATGAGCTACCGTAGTGGTGGCGTCTACAATGCTCCAGTAACAATCCGTTCACCATTTGGTGGTGGTGTGCACACACCTGAAATGCACTCAGATAGCTTAGAAAGCTTAATGACAGCACAACCAGGATTAACAGTTGTTGTTCCATCAACACCATATGATGCAAAAGGTTTACTTATTTCTTCTATTCGTAATGACAACCCAGTTATTTTCTTAGAGCATTTAAAGCTATACCGTTCATTCCGTGAAGAAGTGCCTGAGGAAGCATACGAAATTCCACTAGGAAAAGCGGATGTAAAACGTGAAGGTACTGATTTAACAATTGTTGCTTACGGTTTAATGGTTCATGAAAGCTTAAAGGCTGCAGAAGAACTTGAAAAAGAAGGACATTCTGTAGAAGTAATTGACTTACGTACAATTCAACCAATCGATGTGGAAACAATTATCGCATCTGTTGAAAAAACAGGTCGTGCAATCGTTGTCCAAGAAGCTCAAAAACAAGCAGGTATCGCTGCGAACGTAGTAGCAGAAATTACAGAGCGTGCAATTCTAAGCTTAGAGGCTCCTGTTCTTCGTGTGGCTGCACCAGATACTGTGTACCCATTCCCACAAGCTGAAGGTGTTTGGTTACCAAACTACAAAGATGTAATGGAAACAGCAAAAAAAGTTTTAACATTCTAATAAAGCTTCTAAACTTGAACAACAGTAAATAGAAAGGATGGGTACACATGGCATTTGAATTCAGATTACCGGATATTGGCGAGGGTATTCACGAAGGCGAGATTGTGAAATGGTTCGTTAAAGCTGGAGATACAGTAAAAGAAGACGATATTCTTTGTGAAGTACAAAATGATAAAGCAGTAGTAGAAATCCCTTCACCAGTTGAAGGAACAGTAGAGGAAGTTTTAGTAGGAGAAGGAACAGTTGCCGTAGTTGGCGATGTTTTAATCCGATTAGACGCACCTGGCTATGAAGACTTAAAGCTAAAAGGTGACGATCATGCCGAAGCAAAAACAGAGGCACAAGTTCAAGCAACTGCTGAATCTGGTCAGAACGTAGAAAAAGCTCCTGCTAAAGAGGAAAAGGCACCAGAAAAAGCTCCCGAAAAAGCTCCAGAAAAAGTGGAGACAGTAGTTGATGAAACAAAACGTGTGATCGCGATGCCTTCTGTACGTAAATTTGCCCGTGATAACGATGTAAATATTCGTGAAGTGAAGGGTACAGGCAAAAACGGTCGAATCCTTAAAGAAGATATTGAAAACTTCTTAAAAGGTGGAGGCACTGTAGAGGCTGAAACTACAAATATCGAAACATCAGAAGATACAGTTCAACAAGAAACGTCTACACCAGCAGCACCAGTAGTTCTTGAGGGGGATTTCCCAGAGACTCGTGAAAAAATGTCAGGTATTCGAAAAGCGATTGCAAAAGCAATGGTACACTCGAAACAAACGGCTCCTCATGTTACACTAATGGATGAAGTCGATGTAACAGCTCTTGTAGCACATCGTAAAAAATTCAAAGATATCGCTGCCGAAAAAGGTGTTAAATTAACATACTTACCATATGTAGTGAAAGCACTTATTTCAACTTTACGCGAGTTCCCAGAATTTAATCGCTCTTTAGATGATGCAACACAAGAAATTATCCAAAAGCATTACTATAACATTGGTATTGCAGCAGATACTGAAAGAGGCTTACTAGTACCAGTTATTAAGCATGCAGATCGTAAATCTGTATTTGCAGTGTCTAATGAAATTAATGAATTAGCGACAAAAGCCCGTGAAGGTAAGCTAGCACCACATGAAATGAAAGGTGCTTCCATGTCCATTACGAATATTGGCTCTGCAGGAGGACAATGGTTTACACCAGTTATTAACCATCCTGAAGTAGCAATTCTAGGTATTGGTCGAATTTCAGAAAAACCTGTAATAAAAAATGGTGAAATTGTAGCCGCACCTGTGTTAGCATTATCATTGAGCTTTGATCATCGTATGATCGATGGAGCCACTGCGCAAAATGCTTTAAATCATTTAAAGCGTTTGTTAAGTGAGCCAGAATTATTATTAATGGAGGCGTAACAAAAATGGTAGTAGGAGATTTCCCAATCGAAACAGATACTCTTGTCATTGGTTCAGGTCCTGGAGGATATGTTGCAGCAATTCGTGCAGCTCAAACTGGCCAAAAAGTAACAATCGTTGAAAAAAATGTACTTGGTGGAGTGTGCTTAAACGTAGGTTGTATCCCATCAAAAGCATTAATTTCAGTAGGTCACCGTTTTGAGCAAGCTAAACATTCAGATGACATGGGAATCATCGCTTCTGATGTGAAATTAGACTTCTCAAAAGCACAAGCATTTAAAGACAGCGTTGTTAAGAAATTAACTGGCGGTGTTGAAGGCTTACTTAAAGGTAACAAAGTTGAAATTGTACAAGGTGAAGCTTATTTCGTTGACGCTCATTCAGTGCGTATCATCAATGGTGAATCTGCTCAAACTTACACATTTAACAATGTCATTATTGCAACAGGTTCTCGTCCAGTTGAAATTCCAACATTCAAATTCACTGATCGTGTATTAAATTCTACTGGTGCACTTTCTCTACAAGAAGTACCTGGTAAATTAGTTGTTATCGGTGGCGGTTATATTGGTACTGAGCTTGGATCAGCTTATGCGAACCTTGGCTCTCAAGTAACAATTATTGAAGGCGGAAAAGATATTTTAGCTGGCTTCGAAAAACAAATGACGCAAATCGTGAAAAAAGGCCTTAAAAAGAAAGGCGTTGAAATTGAAGTTAACGCATCTGCAAAAGGCGTAGAAGAAACTGAAAACGGCGTAGTAGTAACTTATGAAGTAGGCGGAGAAGAGAAAAAAGTTGAAGCTGATTACGTATTAGTTACTGTAGGACGTCGTCCAAATACAGATGAAATGGGCCTTGCTGAAATCGGAGTTGAATTCGGTGAACGTGGTCTAATCAATGTTGACAAACAATGTCGTACAAATATTCCAAACATCTATGCAATCGGTGATATCGTAGCAGGTCCACAACTTGCACATAAAGCATCTTACGAAGGTAAAGTTGCTGCTGAAGCAATTGCGGGTGAAAAATCAGTAGTTGATTATCTTGCTGTGCCAGCTGTATGTTTCACAGATCCAGAAATGGCGACAGTTGGTTACAACGAAGAACAAGCAAAAGCTGAAGGCATTGAATACACTGCAGCGAAATTCCCATTCGCAGCAAATGGTCGTGCTCTTGCATTAAACCAATCAGAAGGTTTCGTGAAACTTGTTGCTCGTAAAGAGGACGGCTTATTAATTGGTGCTCAAATCGTAGGTGCTGGTGCATCTGATATGATCGCTGAAATGGGCTTAGCAATTGAAGGCGGCATGACTGCTGAGGATATCGCATTAACAATTCACGCTCACCCAACATTAGGTGAAATTACAATGGAAACTGCTGAAGTATTACTTGGCAACCCAATCCACATTGTAGCGAAAAAATAATTTGAATAAAGGAGTGTAGATAAAGCGAGACATTCGCTTATCTACACTCTTTTTTTTAGCCAATGTTTTATATGAACAATTAATTTTTCTATTAGCTTTTTCCCGTAACAGGCTTGAATGATAATGATAAGTAATAAGTAGCTCCTCATGGAAAATATTCAATTATTATAGCTTTTAAATCGTATTTCTACCTTTTACAAGCTCCTTTGATTATTCTGAATAATCGATAAATGCTATAATGATAGCATTGTAGAAAGTAAGGGAGGATTTAATAATGGAGCTTAATTTAACGGAGAAAGTAGCAATTATAACAGGATCGAGTAAAGGAATTGGCTATTATACAGCCATGCAGCTTGTTAAAGAGGGTGCACAGGTTGTACTTTGCGCTCGTGGTGAAAAACAACTGCAAGTGGCTGCAGGATGCATAAAAAATGAAACAGGCGTAGATGTATTAATTGTTCCAACTGACATTACAAAAGAAAAAGATTGTAAGTATCTCATTGAGCGTACTGTAGAGCATTTTGGACGTGTGGATATTCTTATTAATAATGCTGGTACAGCTTCAGCGAATCCCTTTGAAACGGTGAGTAGTGAGTTGTGGCAGGCAGATTTAGATTTAAAGGTATTTGGAGCTATTCATTGTTCAAAATATGCTGCTCCATATATGCGAAAGGCTGGGGGCGGTGCAATCGTTAATGTGACTGCCGTGATGGCTAAAACTCCACCTGCAAGTTCACTTCCAACTACTGTAAGCCGTGCTGCGGGGCTTGCCTTGACAAAAGCGATGAGCAAGGATTTAGGGAAGGATAATATTCGAGTAAATTCTGTATGTATAGGACTTATTCGTAGTGATCAAATCGAAAAGAAATGGAAAAAGGAAGAACCAAATTTATCGTGGGAAGAATATTCTCGTAAAGTGGGGCAAGCAATTCCGCTGGGTCGTGTAGGTGATACGCAAGAAGCAGCAAACGTTATCACTTTTTTAGTATCTGATGCGGCGAGCTATGTTACAGGTACAGCTGTTAATATTGATGGTGGCTCTGGTCACGCATTATAGAAAAGTAAAAATCCACTATACTAATAGAAGTATAGTGGATTTTTAAGAATATTTATCCTTCTTCATTAATAAGAACATTTTTACCACGTATTTTCATAATCAGTGGTATAAGTAACCAAGAAATGGCAACCACTAAAAATAGTAATGATAAAGGCTTTGTTATAAAAATAGAAAAGTCTCCATTCGAAATGGTTAATGCACGGCGCATATTATTTTCAATCATCGGCCCTAGTACTAATGCAAGTACTAATGGAGCTACTGGGTAATCATTTTTAGCAAATAGATAACCAAGTACACCACAAGCTACTAATAAAAATAAATCAAACGTGGCGAATTGTACGGCATAAACTCCAAAAATTGAAATTGCAATAATAATAGGCAATAAATATTTTTTAGGTGTTTCGATGATTTTGGCAAAAATGCGGACCAAAGGCATATTTAATGCTAATAACATTAAATTTCCAATAAACATACTGGCAATTAATCCCCAAGCAACTTGTGGATGTTCATCAAATAATAATGGACCTGGCTGAATATTATACATAATAAGTGCACCCATTAAAATAGCAGTAGTACCTGAGCCGGGAATTCCTAAAGTTAGTAATGGGATCATTGCACCGCCTGATGCAGCATTGTTCGCTGATTCAGGTCCAGCTACACCCGCAATATGACCTTTTCCAAATTGCTCGGGTGTTTTACTGAATTTTTTCTCGGTAATATAAGAAAAGAATGAGGCAAGTGTTGCGCCTGCGCCGGGTAATACGCCGATGAAAAAGCCTAATAAGGATCCGCGAGCAATAGGAACAGCACTATCCTTTAAATCTTGCTTTGTTGGTAATACACGATTAATTTTGGCTAATTGACCATCCTCTTCTTCTTTTTCAAGAATGGTTTTAAATACTTCGCCTAATGCAAATAAACCAACAGCGATGGTTAAAAATTCAATGCCAGAGAACAGCATTGGCTGACCAAATGTAAAACGTTCTATACCTGATACGGCATCAATACCAACTGTTCCGAGCATAAGCCCTAAAACAGTCATAATTAAAGCTTTGGTAATAGAACGTCCTGCTAGGCCACTTACTGCTGCAAGTCCTAATAACATCAAAGAAAAGTATTCTGCGGGTCCAAATTTAAGTGCTAATTTTGACAATGGATTAGCTAATAATATCAGACCTAGTAGTGCTACAACGCCTGCACAAAATGAGCCAATGGCCGCGATAGAAAGAGCACTTCCAGCACGACCTTGTTTAGCCATTTGATAGCCATCCAATGTTGTCACAACTGATGAGGATTCACCAGGCGTGTTTAATAGAATGGAAGTTGTTGATCCACCATACATGGCCCCATAGTATACCCCTGCAAGTAAAATAATTGAGCTGGTAGCGGCAGCCTCAGTAGGTAGTCCAGCTGTAATGGTTGCTGTAACGGGGATTAATAATGCAACTCCACTCATTGGACCTATACCTGGAAGTACACCAACTGCTGTACCAATTATGACACCAACAAGAGCGAATAAAAGGTTTTGCCATTGAAGGGCAACTGCAAATCCATCAGCTAAAAATTGCAATGTCGACATATGTTCACTCCTGTACTAAAAAATTGGGAAACTAGGCAATGACCCTCCTAGTAAACTTGTAAATAAATAATAGACGCCCAATGAAAATCCAGCTGCAATAATAATTGAATAAATAAGTTTAGTATGTTCCATTGTTTGGAAACTAATACACAAAAATAAAAATGTTGTTATCATATAGCCAATTTTTTCAAGGAAAAATACATACGCAAGAACGCTACCTAAAATAATTAAGAACTTTTTTAGCTCTGTTGAAGATATTTTAGAAGAAGTAGTTGGTCCTCCTGTGACTCGCTCTCTCACAGCTTTTTTCCATGATTCATAAAATAATTGAAGACTTAATAAACCTAAAATAATACCTAAACCTAATGGAAAAATTTTGGGACCAACTGTAGACCCATAAGCACTATCAGAAATCTGTATTGCTTGAAAAATAAACAAAATACTAAGTGCTAAGAGGGTAATGCTAAATGTTTTATCAAATGTATAGCTCAACCGTTTTACACCTCCATTGAAAATAGATAAAGTTACACAAGTAGTTCTATATTTAATGGAAATACTTGTGCTTTTTAAAAAAACGATTCGTTATTTTTGCATACCAAGAGCTGTTAGTAGTTCAATGATTATTTTATTTTGACTGTCTAGATAAGCTGTAAATTCTTCCGCATTACGGTATTCTGCTTGCCAGCCATTACGGGTCACCTCAGCTTGCCATTCTTTTGATTCAGACATTGCCTGTAATTTTTCAGACCAATAGGCAATCGCATCTTCACTCATATTTTTTGGACCAAAGATACCACGCCAAATTGTAAACTCCTCATCAATACCGGCTTCTTTAAAAGTAGGAACCTCTGCTAGCTCACCTTCTAAGCGTTTAGAGGAACTGACAGCTAATACACGAACATCTCCGGATTTAACATAAGTAGCAATTGTGGAGGCATCTGTTGCAATTACATCCGCATTGCCACCTAATAATGCTGTAACCGCCTCACCGCCACCATCATAAGAAACATATTTAATTGTTTTTAAGTCAATCCCCGCTTTATAAGCAGGGATAATTCCTACTAGATGATCCATCGAACCTGGTGCAGACCCACCTGCTAATGTGACATCTTTTGGTGAAGTTTTCATGGCATTTAAAACATCTGCAAGCGTTTGGAAAGGAGAATCCTTTCTAACAACGATTGCGCCATAGTCCCGTGTTAATTGTGCTAAAGGTGTAGTATCCTTATAGCCAAATTTACTATTTCCTTCAGCCTTTTCATGATTTATAAGGATCGGTGGTGATTTAACCATTAACATATAATCATTATTGGCTTCCTTTGTAGCAAATGTTGCCATGAAGGCAGCACCACCACCACCTGGCTTATTCTCAACTTGAATCGCCTTATCAATCAACCCAGTATCACTCATTGTTTTTGCTACTGCACGAGCTGTTAAATCCCAGCCACCACCAGCACCTGATGGAGCAACAATGGTAATATTACTTTTTGGATAATCACTGGCATTCTTTCCCTCTGTTTTTTCTCCATTTGATGCTGAACAGCCAACCAAACTAGTAAATAGTAAGCCAGCTACCATTATTTTAGAAATGTTCCTCCACATAAAAATCCCCCTTAAAAATAAAATGGTAGCGCTATCAATTTAGCGCTACCCATACTATAACTTACTTCTCAATTTTGGAAATATTGTGATAATAATGTGGATTAACATCATTTTGTTCATAAAGTTTATGTGGAAATAAAGTATCGTCGTTCAGGACGCCCAACTGTACCATAAGTCAGTTCGGTATAGACCTGCTTTTGTGTAACTAAAAATTCTAAATAACGACGAGCGGTGGAGCGGCTGACACCTATATTCTTTCCCAACAGCTCAGCTGTACTACCATTCTCCATTATACTTAAATGGTTGATAACATGATTCATTGTTGTTGGATCTATCCCTTTTGGTAATAATAACGGTGTTTCTTGAAGGGGGGATGAACCTGCTTTTGGCCAAAGGTATTGAATTTTTTCATGTGTAAATTTCTCATTATTTTTCAGCAATAGATACTTGTAACGGAATTTTTCTATACTCTCTTTTAGCTGTTCGAATGTAAATGGCTTTAAAATGTAATCAGTAACATTTTTCTGATAAGCTTTCTGTACTATATGTGCCTCTGTAGCTGCGGTAATCAAAATAATACTACTTGTTGGGCTCACTTCTTGGATTTTATCAATTAAATCTACTCCCAGTATATCTGGCAAAAAGACATCGAGTAATATAAGGTGTGGTGAAAATGATTGAAGCCAATCTAAAGCTTCTTCTCCCGTACTTGCCCGTGCAATTACTGTAAAGCCTTCAATTTTTTCTAAAAAACGACAATGTACATCTGCTACACGTACATCATCTTCAATTACTAGCACTTCAATATTGTTCATGGATCATAGTCCCCCTTTTGCTAATAGATACGATAAATAGGGCACCTCCTAAATCTCCTTCTTCAAGAGCAAGAGTACCGTTTAAATCATGGATACTGGAAATGACTTTCCTTAATCCATAGCCTCGATGCTTACTATCTTTCGTAGAAATATTTTCTGAAAATAGCACGTCTAGTTTTTCTTGTGCAAAACCTTGTCCCGAGTCCTCGACCTCAAAGATGATTTCCTCTCCATTATCAAATATAAAAAGCCTAATAATTGGTTGTCGCTCTTTGTTTTTTTCAACCTCTTCAAAAGCATTGGTTAATAAATTTCCAATAATAGAAATAATTAAGCTTTTTTCGATGCTTTCAGGGAATGTTTCTAAATAACTATCCTCATCAAAAATCAACTTGATTTTTAATTCACGTGCACGATTAAAAAATCCGATAATTAAACCATTTAAAAATGGGTCCTTTACACGCTTTGTTATAAATTGGGTTAGAGAAGAATGTCCTTGTACCTCTTTATGAATAATAGATAGTGCTTCATCAGATGCATTTAATTGAATAAGGCCTGATATTGTGTAAAGGACATTATTAAACTCATGTGTTTGAGCACGTAAAGCTTCCGTATATTGCTTTACTTGTGATAATTCGATAGCCATTTGTTCTATTTCTGATTGTAATCGGAAACTTGCAACTGCGCCGACAACTTTACCATTCACCTTCATAGGTACACGGTTAACAATAATTTCATGACCATTAACAATCATCAATTTATCAAGTTGTTTTTCACCCTTCATTAATACGTTAAGCAGATGTGTGTTTGGTATATGCTGTTCGATATTATCGCCCATTATAGAAGCTGAATCCGTTAAATGTAAGATTTTCGCGGCAGCATTGTTTAGGGTCGTAATTTCACCTTTCTGATTTACCGTAATAATAGCTTCACGAACTGATTCAATTAAAGTATTTTTTTCTGTTAATAGACTGGCAATTTCACTTGGCTCCAGATTAAAAATTTGCTTTTTAATGTTTCGGGATAAAAAAATAGAGCCGATAATACCAATGCCTAGTGCAATAACCATCGTATAAAAAATATTATCAAGGTATAAAAAATATAAGCGATCTAATTCACTTGTTAAGTAACCAATTGAAACAACACCAATAATCGATCCATTTGAGTCTAAGATAGGTGCTTTCCCACGAATGGATTGTCCCATTGAACCATTTGCAATGGAAATATAAGACTCACCGTTGATTAATGCTCGGTCATTATCATCTCCGACCATCGATTTACCAATACGGTCAGCGATAGGATGGGTGTAGCGTATACCATTTTTATCTCCTATTACAACATAAGTAGCTTTTGCAGCAAGCATAATCTCTTTGCTAATTTTTTGCAGACTTTCGGAAGGGTTATTTGTATGAAACGCTTCAATTACATCACCCCTGCTAGCCGTTGTTTCCGCCAAATATAGTGCCCGGTTTCCAATTTGTGTTTGCAATGCATCAGATATGGTCATATAAAAGAGGATGCCTGCTAAAATAACAATAATAAAAATTAAAAAACTGCTGTAATAGGCAAAGCGGGCTTGGAGTGTTAATGTTTTAAAGAAAATAGTGAATCCCACCTTTGTGTTTATTCTAGAAATTTTAGTCATTGATAATACTAGTAATCTTTTGTAATTTTCGATTATATAAAAAAATTTCGAAATTTGCTAGATGATCATTAAAAAAGTGATTTGAAGTGGATAGTCACAATATAAAAAAGTTGATAAGTCATAATGATAAAAAGTAAAATCATGAAGTTCTTGTAGAATAGGACTTTTAATACTGTTTCATAGAATTGCTTGGATATTTCGGTATTTGATTATTATTTTTCTAAAATTACAATAGACAGAAAATTCCTACAGATGTAGAATGAACGATATAGGGGGTGAAAAGTGGCGAAATGTTGAACGAAAATTTTGCTACGTTGTTGTTACGAGCTGTTCGGATTATTGTGCAAATCGGTATACTTACTATTTTCTATTACATGGGGGTTGGCATTGTTTCTTATCTGCACATACCTCTTCCAGGAAGCGTCATTGGCTTACTTTTATTAGCACTTTCACTCAATTTTAAAATTATTAAGGTCGAATATATACAAGATGGAGCAGGTTTTTTAATTGGTATCTTAACGTTGTTTTTCATTCCAGCAACTGTAGGTGTTATTGATTATCCAGAGCTCATGACACTCACTGGTCTGCTCATCATTTTAGCAGTTATTGCTAGTACATTAATCTCTATTTATGTAACAGGATTGCTGACACAACTCATTGAAAAAAGAGAACTGGCCAAAAAAGAAAGCTCAAAGCCTAGTGTGGAAGAAGGAAAGGGGGAATTAACTGTTGATTGAAGTAACGGTTGTCCTTAGCACCATCATCATGTTTATTTTATTTACAAAGCTCTATCAACGATTTCCCCATCCTATCATGATTCCCTTGGTCACGACTACGATTGTCAGTGCAATGATTTTACTTGTATTTGATATTCCTTATTCAACTTATATGCAAGGTGGGGAATGGCTTCAGAAAATGCTTGGGCCTGCTGTTGTGGCACTTGCATATCCTCTCTATAATCAACGAGCTATTATTATGAAATATAAGTATTCTATTTTATCAGGACTTCTCATCGGCATGATAACAGGCTTAGTGACAATTTTTGTGTTACTAAAATGGATCGGTGTAGAACCTAGCTGGATGCTGACAGCCTTACCTAAATCGTTAACAACGCCTGTTGGAATGCAGGTGAGCGAAACGATTGGGGGCATTCCTCCTTTAACGGCTGTTTTCGTCATGATTGCAGGGTTTGTAGGGGCCATTATCGGACCGTTAGTCATTAAGTATGGCAAAATTGACTCTGCCGTGAGTAGGGGAGTGGCAGTAGGAAGTGCCTCACATGGGGTAGGTCTTGTGAAATTAAGAGAATATGGGGAACAGGAATTATCAGTTGGTTCCTTATCAATGGGCTTAACGGCTGTTATCGGAGCCTTCTTCTGCCCTTTATTTGTGTATTTATTTTTATAATAGAATGGTGCTTTATAGAAAAAGGAGCTGTCTCAAAAAAGATAAGAAACAACCCTTTTGTTTTAAATAAATGGTTATTTCTAGAAGCAATTATTCATTGTGAAAATGAAATGAAAAAAACTTCAGATAATATTCTATTATAGCTATTTTGTAATGAAGAGAATGTTTTCTGGTTGTGTTCAACAAGAAAATATACTCACATCTGTATTTATAAATATAAAAGCTAGCCCTTCATATTGAAGAGCTAGCTTATATTTTTTAGAAAATTGGCTTACGTTCTTTGATAACACGAATTGTTTTTAATGTTGTATCCTCTGGTCCTTGAACGGGTAAACCTGCTTCAATATTCATTTGAATATAATGAATATTTTCTTGAGTAATTATTTCCCCGGGAATAAAAATAGGAATCCCAGGAGGATATACCATAATAAATTCTGCACAAATACAGTTATCTGCTTCTGCAAGAGGAACGACTTCTGTATCTGCATAAAAAGCATCACGCGGAGACATGGCGAGAGCTGGAATTTCTGGCACATTTACCAAAGCCTCTGTTATAGCCGCTTCAGAATCAAATGCTTTTGACATACGAGTTAACGCATTTATTAAAAGATTAATTTCCTTTTTTGTATCTCCTAAAGTCACTAAACATAAGATATTATAAAGGTCAGACAATTCGACTTCAATATTGGCATTATAACGCAACCATTCCTCAGCTCGATGACCAGAAATACCTAAATCTTTCACACTAATCAGAAGTTTTAATGGATCCATATCATAAGTTGCAGAAGAATGTAACTTTTCCTTACCTGCACACTTTAAATGTGGTATTTGATTGATGCGTTTACGAGCATCCTTTGCTAAACGTAATGCATCGTCAATTAAATCGTATCCATGAATGGCTAACTGACGTCGAGCTGTGTCAAGTGAAGCAAGTAATGGATAGGATGTCGATGTAGTTGTTAACATAGAAAATACAGCTTGTACACGTTTTGCAGAAACAAGACCCTCACGTACATTTAAAATAGACGTTTGTGTCATGGAGCCACCAAGCTTATGAACGCTTGTTGCTGCCATGTCAGCACCTGCTTCCATAGCTGAATATGGAAGGTCATCATGGAATTTTATGTGTACACCATGCGCTTCATCTACTACTACCGGAATATTACGGTCATGAGCAATCTCCACAATACGCTTTAAATCAGCTGTAAAGCCAAAATATGTTGGATTAATAACAAGTACTGCCTTTGTATCTGGGTAAGCATTTAATGCTTTTTCAACAGCTTCAGGGGATATGCCATGAGAAATCCCATATTCGCTGTCAACTTCAGGATGAATAAAAATTGGAATGGCACCAGCGAATACAATCGCCGACATAATAGATTTATGAACATTCCGTGGCACTAGAATTTTATCACCTGGACCGACGACGGTCAGAATCATCGTCATGATGGCGCCACTAGTACCTTGAACGGAAAAGAATGTATGATCAGCACCAAAGGCTTCAGCTGCTAAGTTTTGCGCTTCTTTTATAGCACCCTTTGGTGAATGTAAATCGTCTAGTGGAGCAATATTAATTAAATCAATTGATAAAACGTTGTCGCCGACGAATTCTCGGAAAGCAGGATCCATTCCTTGCCCTTTCTTATGGCCTGGAATATGGAACTGAATGGGATGTCTGTTCCGATGTTTTAATAATACGTCGAACAATGGAGTCTCTAATTGTGACAACGCAGGTACCACCTCACTTTATAATATCTAAGAAAACAAATGAATTATAGCACCTAACGACACGAAAAAATAGGCTTTTCCTAAAAAATAAAAGGATTTTTTTCAGGATACCGAGAAAATAGTATTGAACGAAAGGGGAGGTACTATGAATTGGAATACACGTGTGACGGATCTTTTACAGGTTAAATATCCAATTATTCAAGGGGGATTAGCCTATTTAGCATATGCTGATTTAGCCGCAGCTGTGTCGAATGCTGGTGGTTTAGGGCAAATAACGGCTATGAGTTTACGAGATCCTGAATTATTACGAGCAGAGATCCATAAGGTACGAACATTAACAGATAAACCTTTTGGCGTAAATTTTGCGATTGGCATGCATGGTACAGGCTATGAGGATATGGTGCGCGTTGCAATCGAAGAAGAAGTTCCAGTTGTTACAATGACAGGGGGAAATCCAGCGCCTATATTTAATTTACTGGCAGGCACAGCTATAAAAAAATTAGTCCTTGTAGCTGCTCGTAGACAAGCTCAAAAGGCTGAACAGCTTGGAGCAGATGCTGTAATGGTTGTGGGTCAAGAGGGTGGCGGTCATCTTGGGCGTGATGATGTCGGTACAATGGTTCTTGTTCCCCAGGTGGTTGATAGTGTTAGTATTCCTGTCATTGCTTCAGGTGGAATTGGTGATGGACGCGGCTGGATGGCTGCTCAAGCATTGGGAGCTGAAGGCATTGAAATGGGCACTCGTTTTATAGCAACACGAGAGTGTGTTGATGCTTCTGAGGCTTATAAAGAGGCACTAGTTGCAAGTACTGAAGCAGATACAACCATTATTAAGCGCTCAATTGGTGCGCCGGCTCGTGCATTACGCAATGACTTTACTACAAAGATTTTGGAAATTGAGGAAAAAACACCAACATATGAGGCGTTGAAAGAATATATAAGTGGTTCAGCAAATAAACGCTTTATTTACGATGGTGATAAGGAACAGGGCTTTGGCTGGGCTGGACAAGTGACTGGAATGATTCACGATATCCCAACCGTTGATGACCTTATTAAGAGAATGGTTGCAGAAGCTGAAAGTATACGGTTAAAATGGGGGCAATAACGTAAAGGTGGTTTTGTCGAATGGAATACTCTTATCCGTTTTCAACTGATTGGTCCACAGAAGAGATTGTGGATGTTGTTCAATTCTTTGAGGGAATTGAGAAAGCTTATGAAAAAGGCATCAAGCGTGAAGTTATGCTAGCTAAATATCGACGCTTTAAAGAGATTGTTCCTTCCCAAGCAGAGGAAAAATCAATTTTTCGCGAATTTGAAGAGGCGAGTGGCTACATTAGCTATCCAGTTGTAAAACAAACAAAGGAAGCCGAAGATGGGATGATTATAAAAGTTACCCCAAGAAATGGCCATTAAAAAAAGTGGATGTGAGATCAACTCACATCCACTCTTTATTTTTTTGTGTTAAAAAACGACATATTGCATAAACTACATCAATAAAAAACTTTATAAGGTTAGCTTATTTTCCAACAATAATGTTGTAAAGAGGAAGTAAGCTGTTAAATGTGTCTTCTGTTAATTGATGTAATTCGCTTGCTGTTAGTTTGGTTGCTTGTTCTTTTGGAATATGACGGCCAATTAAAAACTCACCCTTTTTGACATCTCGTAGGCGAATAAGCATTTCTTCAAGCTTGTCTTCTTTTGCCACTTCGAGAGAAACAGCCTCAGGGGACATATGATCTCCTGACACGATAAAATCATCTGGAAGCTGCTCAATTAAAGATTTATGAGCTAGTAAACGCTCAGCCATAACATTTTTTTGAGGCGCTTCATAAATAATAGCTAAGACGATGAATAAATGTGTGTGCCATAGACCAATCTGAAAGTGAGGCAATGATTTATAACCTCTTTTATAAGGGGCGAAGGCAACCCAACTATCTTTTGGAGGGTTAACAGTTCTTCGAGCATGTTTAGCCACATGCGGGAAGAATTCTTCACCTAATTGGCTAGAGAAAAATGCAGAAAAATCTTCACCTAGCTGATTAAATTTTGGACGTACATGTAAATTTAAAGCATCCATTCTTTGTTCTAAACCGTCTATTGTAAAAACCTTAAAGTCTTTGTTTGTCCACTTTATTTTTGGCAATTTTATTTTACTCCTTTCGTTTTATAAGGTTTATTTTACGCTGAATTTGGGAAAAAATCTTATAACAAGAACTTTATCAAATGAGTAAAGTTTTTGTAAAAAAATTAAAAAAGGAAGTGTTTTTTATGAAACCATTCGTAAAAATTATACGTAAAGTTGACATTGAAAAGCAATATGAGCACATTTTACAATTAGAATTAGATTATGAATTAGCTTCACTTTTTGCAGCAATGAATGAAAAAAATGACATGGAAATTGAAAAAAGTAAAAAACGTCTGGCAGAAATTCAGATGGAACTTGAAAGTTTGCACGCCTATGCGTAATCAAAATCTAATACCCATTTAAAAAATCACTTGCTGAATATTCCGACAGCAGGTGATTTTTATTGTGACAAAGGGTAAAATAGAAATTATATCATAAGGTAGTACTAGGTTTTATATAGCAAAAGTTGTGAAGTAGTGGGAAAAGGCATCATAAACATACGAGAGCGATTAATATAAAAGGCCTTTTCTTATATTCGAAGGGTGGGTTATGAGTGGATTTACAACAAATTGATAAATTTGCAAAAGATATTATTTTTGAAGCTGGGCGACGTATTCGAGAGGCTTTTTCGTATAATCTAGTAATTGAGACAAAATCAGGTGCAAATGACCTCGTTACCAATATTGATCGAGAGACGGAGTTATTCTTTATTGAGCAAATTAAAGCTTTTGATCCAACCCATAAAATTCTAGGGGAAGAAGGAATGGGCGAACAGGTTAAATCACTAGATGGTGTAGTTTGGATTATTGATCCAATTGATGGAACGATGAATTTTGTTAAACAGCATCGCCATTTTATGATTTCAATCGGTATTTTTGTTAATGGCGTAGGAAAGTTAGGTTACATATTTGATGTCATGCGGGAGGATTTATTTAGTGCCATCGAGGGGCAAGGCGCATGGTATAATGATTCACCATTGCGTAAACTACAGTCTGTTACAATGGAGGAGTCTGTCATTGGCATAAATGCACATTGGGTCGCACCTAATCGACATATTCACCATGAAAAGGTGATAGATATGGTTCGTAAAGTTCGCGGTACACGGTCCTATGGCTCCGCAGCAATGGAAATTGCATTTGTTGTAAGTGGCAAATTAGATGCCTATGTCTCTATGCGTTTAGCACCATGGGATATCGCAGGAGGGACCATCATTGCTCAGGAAGTTGGAGCAGTTGCTACAAATCTACATGGTGAAGGCTTTGATTTCCTTCATCAGGATACATTTATTATTGCTAATCCCGCTATTCATAAAGAATTATTAGAAAAATATATAGTGCCATATGAATAAAAAGGAGCCGTCTATTTATTAGACAGCTCCTTTTTATGTTCTTTAAAGTAATCCTTGCGCACGTAGTTTACGCTTCATTTTAAAGGCTGTCATGAAAATGACACAAGTAGCCACAATACCAGCTATTACACCAAATACATTACTAGCTGCAACAGAGTAGCCGATAGAACACATTGCTAATACAGCTGCCAATGCATAGATGGCCATTACGATTTTTGCACGATTCATAGCCTAGCCTCCTATATAAAAAATTTGTCGATCAAATATATTTTTTAGAATGATGGAAATTCTAATAAGGACATTTCTATCCTTCTTGTGCTATAATATCACAGTTAAACATTCGAAAAAAGAATATGGAGTGGAATAATGACAAACTTACGTCAAGATCTTCGCAATATCGCAATTATCGCCCACGTTGACCATGGTAAAACTACTTTAGTCGACCAATTATTAAAACAATCAGGTACATTCCGTTCAAACGAACATGTTGAAGAACGTGCAATGGACTCTAATGATATTGAACGCGAACGTGGTATTACAATTTTAGCAAAAAATACTGCAGTAAACTATAACGGAACTCGTATTAACATCCTTGATACGCCTGGACACGCCGACTTCGGTGGTGAGGTAGAACGTATTTTAAAAATGGTAGATGGCGTTTTACTAGTTGTCGATGCGTATGAGGGTTGTATGCCGCAAACACGCTTTGTACTGAAAAAAGCGTTGGAACAAAAGTTAACACCGATTGTAGTTGTAAACAAAGTCGATAAAGATTCAGCTCGTCCTTTAGAAGTAGTAGATGAAGTATTAGAATTATTCATCGAGCTAGGCGCTGATGATGATCAATTAGATTTCCCTGTTGTGTATGCATCAGGTGTAAACGGTACAGCTTCTCTTGATGCTGATCCAGCAAAACAAGAAGAAAATATGCAATGTCTATTTGAAAAGGTAATTGAAGCAATTCCTGCACCAGTAGACAACTCAGCAGATCCATTACAATTCCAAGTGGCATTACTTGACTACAATGATTATGTTGGTCGTATTGGGATTGGACGCGTATTCCGCGGAACAATTGAAGTAGGACAACAAGTTGCTTTAATGAAGTTAGATGGGACTGTGAAACAATTCCGTGTAACGAAACTATTTGGTTTCTTTGGTTTAAAACGTGAAGAAATCCAATCAGCAAAAGCTGGTGACTTAATTGCTGTTTCAGGTATGGAAGACATCAACGTTGGGGAAACAGTATGTCCGGTGGAACATCAAGAAGCTTTAACACCATTACGTATAGACGAGCCAACATTACAAATGACTTTCTTAGTGAATAATTCACCGTTTGCAGGTCGTGAAGGGAAATGGGTAACTGCTCGTAAAGTAGAAGAGCGTTTACGTTCACAACTTCAAACGGACGTATCTCTACGTGTAGAAGATACAGATTCACCAGATGCATGGACGGTTTCTGGACGTGGTGAGCTACATTTATCAATTCTTATTGAAAATATGCGCCGTGAAGGCTTTGAACTACAAGTATCAAAACCTCAAGTTATCATTCGTGAAATTGATGGTGTAAAATGTGAACCATTTGAACGTGTACAAATTGATGTTCCAGAAGAAAATGTAGGTTCGGTTATTGAATCGATTGGTACGCGTAAAGGTGAAATGTTGGATATGGTGAACAATGGCAATGGCCAAGTACGTTTAACATTCCTTGTTCCTGCCCGTGGTTTAATTGGATATACAACAGAATTCATGTCTATGACGAAAGGTTTTGGTATCATTAACCATACATTCGATTGTTACCAACCATATATTCCAGGCCGTATTGGTGGACGTCACCAAGGTGTTCTTGTATCCATGGAAACTGGTAAATCGACAACTTATGGTATGATGCAAGTAGAGGACCGTGGTACACTATTTGTTGAGCCAGGTACTGAAATTTATGAAGGTATGATTGTTGGTGAAAATACACGTGATAATGATATCACTGTAAACATAACAAAAATGAAGCAAAAAACGAATGTTCGTTCTGCGACAAAAGATGCAACAAACGTTATTAAAAAGCCGCGTCTATTAACACTAGAAGAAGCATTAGAGTTCTTAAATGATGATGAGTATTTAGAAATCACTCCAGAATCTATTCGCCTTCGTAAACAAATTCTAGATAAAAATGAACGTGAAAGAATAGCGAAAAAACTAAAAAACGCTGAACAATAATTTTTTGCTTCCACGAAAGGAAGAGGAGTCTTGGATCTGAAGTCCGCTTTACTGGGTGAACTAAATGTTATTCAAGTTGCTGCACAGACAGGTACAGATGAAACAACACGAGTATATGGGAGAATGGCTGGTATCACTAGATTTTTATATGAAAATTTACCAAGCTATGAAATAGCAGGTTATGTTGTATTTCTTCTTGTATTTGTACTTTCTGCCATTGTCTATAAACTAGGCTTTGCCAAGAAATTAAAGTTATCTCAAAATATTATTATTTATGCGTTCCTATTTTTAGGTTGTATCATGCTTACATTCTTCGCCCTATTCTTACCAATGATTGAAGGTCTGATTGTAGCGGCCTTAATTCTAATTGTCTATAAAACAAGACTATGGCGTGAAAAAAGAGAAGAGCAACAAGCTACCAATCAATAACAATTACGTACTTTATAATAAGAACTTTTTATCTGTTATAAACAGTCTTAGCGGTTTTAATGCTAAGGCTGTTTTTTTTTGTATGTTTCCCTTGTAGTCAAGCTGAAGAAACACCCGCACTCTACACAAATTAAAAAATGATAGGCACCGAAATCTTCTTATGTGAATAAGTTAATGTCGATAGGCTTATTTTCAACACATCAAGGAGGAAAGGGAATGCGTTGGCTTACAAGAGGTTTATTATTAGGTGTCATTGCTTTGTTACTCCTTTCTTTGACGGCATGTAATAAAGCAGAGCTAGAAAAAGTCAAAGTAGGAGAAGTAACTCGTTCGATTTTCTATGCGCCTCAATATGTAGCACTTGAGAAAGGTTTCTTCGAGGAGGAGGGTCTTTCTGTTGAGCTACAAACGATTGCAGGTGGCGATAAAACGATGACGGCGTTACTGTCAGATGGAATTGATATAGCTTTAGTTGGGTCGGAGACGTCTATTTATGTCACTTTACAAGGTGCAAATGATCCCATTCAAAATTTTGCACAGTTAACACAAACGGATGGTACCTTTTTAGTGGCAAGAGATAAGATAGATAATTTTTCGTGGGATCAATTGAAGGGCTCAACGTTTTTGGGGCAACGTAAAGGTGGAATGCCACAAATGGCAGGTGAATTCGTGCTGAAAAAACATGGCATCGACCCTGTAAATGATTTAACGCTCATTCAAAATATTGATTTTGCCAACATTGCTACTGCTTTTGCATCAGGTACTGGTGACTATGTTCAATTATTTGAACCTACTGCGAGTGTCTTTGAGAAAGAAGGAAAAGGTTATATTGTAGCTTCGTTTGGAACGGAGTCTGGTAATCTTCCTTACACGTCCTTTATGGCTAAAAGTAGTTATTTAAAGGATGAAGCTTCAACTGTTCAAGCCTTTACAAATGCATTGAAACGAGCACAGGATTTTGTGCAAAATGAAAGTGCTGCTGAAGTAGCAAAAATTATTCAACCGTATTTTGAAAATGTGGATATAGAGATAATTGAAACGGTAATTGAGCGATATAAAGCACAAGGCTCTTATGCTACTGACCCAATCCTTGATGAAGGAGAGTGGGATAACTTGCAAACAATTATGGAGGAAGCAGGTGAACTTCCTCAACGAGTGGAGTATGAAAAACTTGTGAACACTACTTTTGCCAAAAAGGCTGCTGAGTAATATGGAATTTTTACAGCTGGAGAATATTCACCATAGTTATTTTTCAAGTACACAGGCAAAGGAAGTATTACGTGATATCAGTTTAGCCATTCATGAAGGAGAGTTTGTTTCGTTTATTGGGCCGAGTGGCTGCGGTAAAACCACATTATTATCAATTATTGCAGGATTATTCCCTGCCACTGAAGGCAATGTTTATATAGATGGTGAAAAGCTATCAGCAAGTAATCAATCAAGCATTGGCTATATGCTTCAGCAGGACTATTTATTTCCTTGGAAGACCATTGAAGAAAACGTCACAATCGGCTTGAAAATAATGGAGAAAAGTCATAAAACACATAAAGTAACGGCCAATGCGTTATTACAGGAAGTAGGATTACCGCATGTGGGGAACAATTACCCTCGAGAATTATCAGGAGGTATGCGGCAACGTGTGGCCCTTGCTCGTACCTTAGCTGTAAATCCTAAAATTTTATTATTAGATGAACCATTTTCAGCGTTAGATTATCAGTCGAAATTAAAGCTTGAGGATTTAGTGGTGGAAACATTAAAAACTTATAAAAAGACTGCTATTCTTGTGACACATGATATTGGTGAAGCAATCGCAATGAGTGAGCGCGTAGTTCTATTTTCTGCAAACCCAGGGGCAGTTCACAAAGTGTTTGAAATACCTAAAGCCCTTAATGAACTATCACCTTTTGATGTAAGACAGCATCCAGCCTATGCAGATATTTTCCAAACTATTTGGAAGGAGCTGGAGAGCCTTGGATAATACATTATTTAAGCAATATCAGCAATTGTTAAAAAAAGAAAAACGCTATGTTCGAATATATCAGCTTATTATTTTACTGCTATTCTTTGGTGGATGGGAGCTGCTTTCAAGATTAGAATGGATTGATCGGTTAATTTTTAGCTCGCCAACTCATGTATGGCATACATTTATTGAGAAAGTCATTGACGGTTCTTTAACATTGCATGTGAGTGTTACATTAATGGAGACCGTAATTGGCTTTTTAGCGGGGACTTTATTAGGAACATTGATAGCTGTTGTCTTGTGGTGGTCCCCGTTACTATCAAAAGTACTCGATCCCTATCTAGTAATTTTAAACGCGATGCCAAAAGTTGCACTTGGTCCGATTTTGATTGTTGCACTCGGCCCAGGTTATTTTTCTATCATAGCTATGGGTGCATTAATATCCATCATTATAACAACGATTGTTGTATATACGGCATTTAAAGGTGTCGATCCGAATTATAGTAAGGTTTTACAAACCTTTGGAGCGACAAGATGGCAAATCTTTCGTGAGGTCATTTTGCCAGCCTCATTTCCTACAATCATTTCGACCTTGAAAGTGAATGTTGGCTTATCATGGGTAGGGGTTATTGTAGGGGAATTTTTAGTAGCTTCAAAAGGACTTGGTTATTTAATTATCTATGGCTTCCAAGTATTTAATTTTAACCTTGTCCTTATGTCACTTCTGATCATTGCCTTTTTTGCTACCATTATGTATCAAGTTGTAGAATTAGTTGAAAAAACGATTATTAAAAATAATGGATAGTAAAAAAAGAGGTGTCTCAAAATAGAGGCACCTCTTTTTAATCTGTTCTTTAGTTAAAATTCTTTATCCATTTGGGGTGAAGTACGATAAAAACGGAAATTGCCTGTTTCCATTCGTGCTACAGTATTTTCCGAAATGCGATCATGACAAATATCGCACATATAAGTATGAATTGGTCGATTACGCAATTTTTTTGCTAAAGGTAAATTATCATCTAAATTATGAATCGTATCGCAAATAACGCATTTAACGCGCATTGCATTCCCTCCTATTCAGCGCGAATGGCTGATACGTTTTTAATAGGATTGTCAATATTTGAACCGTCTCTTAGTAATACATGGATGGGACCGTCTTCTAAAAGAGGCTTACCGTCTTGGCTATATTTTAAAATAAGTGTATAAGCTTCTTCAATTGTGAAAGGATATTCTTCGCCATCTTTGCAAGTTAAGACGATTTTTGTCGCTTCTGGTTTAATTTCAGCATTCTTCAAGAAATGACTTAATTCGATACCAAATGTACCTGTCTCCATTCCTTTACGGTCAAATTTCCTTTCTGATTTTAATGTAGGTGGGAAAGTTGCTCCTTCCATAATTTCACGTGACCAGTGTGCTCCTACTTCACGCATATATTTGACGTCAGCATCTTCCTCAACATTTTGAGTAGTGAAGTAAGTGTTTAAATCTAATTTACGATCATCGAAAATCCACACAGTAGGATCTAATGTTAGTTGGTATGTGACTGCACCTGTGATAGGAATTATTGTTTCCATAATAGAAATCCTCCTCAAATCTTGTATATCCATGACATAGTATAACGCTAATGCCTAGAGATAATAAAGAAATATAATTCGAATTCTCTATTTTCCAATGAAGACACTTGCATTTTTATCGACTAAAAGATAAACTTTATTAAGATAGAATCGAAGAAATATCAGATAATGGGGGCGTCCTCATGGATACGAAATCACAAACTTCTTTTCAAGAGAAGGCTTTGGAGCTATTAGTTGCTGATGCAGATAAGATTGCTCGCCTTATTCGAGTACAAATGGATCATTTAACAATGCCACAATGCCCTTTATATGAGGAAGTATTAGATACACAAATGTTCGGTCTATCACGTGAAATTGACTTTGCTGTGAAGCTTGGATTGATTGAACGTGAAAAAGGCAAAGAAATTCTCGATTCACTCGAGAAGGAACTTTCTGTACTACACGACGCGTATACAGACAAATAAAAAGAAAAACTCAAACGCTTCTTTGCGCTTTGAGTTTTTTTACTAGAACGAGGTTTTCCAATGAGACAATACTTAAAACGCTACGCACAAAATTTTGATTATCCCTTATTTTTTACGGTCCTATTATTAAGTTTATTTGGATTAATAATGATTTACAGTTCAAGTATGATGGTTGCTATTGTTCAAAAAGGTCAAGCACCTGATTATTTTTATCAAAAGCAAGTGACCAATTTAATGGTGGCATTTCTTGGCTTTATCATTACAGCATTTTTCCCATATAAACATTATGCGAATAAGAATATTATGTTATTGCTAACTGTTGTATTGGTTGTGTTATTTACATGGGTAAAAGTAGCAGGGAATGGGGCAGAAGAAGTAGGCTCTCAAAGTTGGATTGCTATCCCAGGTTTAGGGAATTTTCAACCTTCAGAGTATGCGAAACTATTTATAATTTTATATTTTGCAGCTGCTTTTTATCGAAAAGCGCAAAAATATACGTTTGAAAAGCTACAACCGACTGAAATTTTTTACCCAATTTTTCTATGGATTTTAGTGGTTGCTGGGGTAGCCTTTGAAACAGACTTAGGAGCAGTGATTATTCTATGTGGTATTGCTGTTTCAGTTGTAGCTTCAAGTGGTATTCCATTTAGAACATTTTGGAAATTTTTCGGTGTATTAGGTGCGTTTGGTACAGCTATTCTTGGTATTCTATGGATATTTAAGGGAGAGCTACTAACAGGAAATCGAAAAGGACGGATATTGTCTTACTTAAATCCGTTTGAATATGAGGATGGTAGTGGTCACCAAGTGGTGAATAGTTATTATGCCATTGGCGGAGGCGGCTTAGAGGGACGTGGTCTAGGTCAATCCATTCAAAAACTAGGATACTTGCCTGAACCACAAACAGATTTTATTATGGCAATCATAATGGAAGAGTTAGGGATATGGGGCGTTTTGATTGTCTTATGTGGCTTGGGATTTATTGTATATAAAGGTTTTTCTATTGCATTGCGGACAAAAGATCCATTGGCACGCATGATTGCGGCTGGTATTGCGAGCTGGATAGGCTGGCAATCATTTATTAATCTTGGGGGTGTAACCGGGTTAATCCCGTTAACCGGTGTAACGTTACCTTTTATAAGCTATGGCGGTACATCTATAATCATTCTATCTTTAGCGATGGGAATATTGATCAATGTTTCTATGTTTGAAAAGGTAGAGAGGAAAAAAACACAATCATAAAGGGGGATACCTATGGAATCAATCAACAAAATTCTCGTAGCCAATCGAGGAGAAATTGCAATTCGTATTTTCCGTGCTTGTACGGAGCTGAATATCCAAACTGTTGCCATCTATTCAAGAGAAGATAGTGGTGCTTTTCATCGCTTTAAAGCAGATGAAGCTTATTTAGTGGGAGCTGGCAAGAAACCAATCGATGCTTATTTAGATATTGAAGGTATTATTGCCATCGCAAAAGATGCAGATGTTGATGCGATTCATCCAGGGTATGGTTTTTTATCAGAAAACGTGGAATTTGCACGTCGCTGTGAGGAAGAGGGCATTGTCTTTATCGGACCAACTTCTCAGCATTTAGATATGTTTGGAGATAAGGTCAAAGCACGTTCTCAAGCCATTGCGGCTGAGATTCCTGTTATTCCTGGTACAGATGGCCCAGTAGCCGATCTAGCAGAGGTCGAGATGTTTGCTAGCAATTATGGCTATCCAGTTATGATTAAGGCAGCACTTGGCGGTGGTGGTCGAGGGATGCGTCTAGTCCATACGCCAGAGGATCTTGCTTCCTCCTATGAAAGAGCAAAATCTGAGGCAAAGGCTGCTTTTGGTTCCGATGAAGTATATGTAGAAAAAGCAATCATAAAACCAAAACACATTGAAGTACAAATTATTGGCGATAAGCATGGCAATATTGTGCATTTATATGAGCGTGATTGCTCAATTCAGCGTCGACATCAAAAAGTGGTAGAAATTGCGCCATCTCATTCGATTTCACAAGAGTTAAGAAATCGTATTTGCGATGCTGCTGTGAAATTAATGAAGAATGTCTCGTACATAAATGCAGGGACAGTGGAATTTTTAGTCGCAGGAGACGATTTTTATTTCATCGAGGTAAACCCTCGCATTCAAGTAGAACATACAATTACAGAAATGATTACAGGTGTTGATATCGTCCATGCCCAAATTAAGGTAGCGGCAGGCTATGGACTTCACAGTGAAGAAATTCATATGCCAAAGCAAGAAGATATGCCAATGATTGGCTATGCCATTCAAGCACGTGTGACAACAGAAGACCCTGCAAATGACTTTATGCCAGATACAGGAAAGTTAATGGTTTACCGTTCAAGTGGTGGTTTTGGCGTGCGATTAGATGCTGGGAATGGCTTCCAGGGTGCTGTCGTTACACCATACTATGACTCTTTGTTGGTGAAAATTTCTACTTCGGGTATGAACTTTAAAGAAGCTGCAGCGAAAATGGATCGTAATTTAAAAGAATTCCGTATTCGTGGCGTTAAAACGAATATTCCGTTTTTAAATAATGTGGTGACTCATGAAAAGTTTTTATCAGGGGCCTTTGATACTAGCTTTATTGATACAACACCAGAGCTTTTCGAGTTCCCTGTGCGTAAAGACCGTGGAACAAAGCTGTTAAGCTATATTGGGAATGTGACCTTAAATGGCTTCCCTGGTGTAGAGAAGAAGTCAAAACCTATCTTTGTCCAGCCAAACCAACCTAAAATTGATCCTTTAATTGTACCACCAGCAGGTACAAAGCAGATTTTAGATACACAGGGAGCAGATGGCTTAGTGCAGTGGATTTTAGCACAGGAAGACGTACTACTAACAGATACTACATTCCGCGATGCTCACCAATCCCTGCTTGCAACACGTGTTCGTTCACAGGATATGTATCAAATTGCAGATGCAACAGCTCGCATGATGCATCAGTTATTCTCGCTGGAAATGTGGGGCGGTGCAACATTCGATGTAGCATATCGCTTCTTAAAAGAAGATCCATGGGAGCGGCTAGCGAAACTGCGTGAGCAAGTGCCGAATGTGTTATTCCAGATGTTACTGCGTGGAGCTAATGCTGTTGGTTATACAAACTATCCTGACAATCTAATCCGAGAATTTATCGCTGAATCGGCTTCATCAGGAATTGATGTATTCCGTATTTTCGATAGCTTAAATTGGATTAAAGGCATGGAAGTAGCGATAGATGCTGTGCGTCAATCAGGAAAAATTGCTGAAGCAGCCATCTGTTATACGGGGGATATCCTCGATGACAGTCGTGCGAAATATTCAGTGCAATACTATAAGGATATGGCGAAAGAGCTTGAAGCAGCTGGTGCCCATATTTTAGCGATTAAAGA
The DNA here is from genome assembly GCF_002896375.1 of Lysinibacillus sp. YS11. Taxonomy (NCBI): domain Bacteria; kingdom Bacillati; phylum Bacillota; class Bacilli; order Caryophanales; family Bacillaceae; genus Lysinibacillus; species Lysinibacillus sp. YS11. The sequence continues at coordinate 924,788 of NZ_CP026007.1, forward strand.
TATGGCTGGTTTATTGAAACCGGAAGCGGCGTACCGTTTAATTTCCGAGTTAAAAGAGACGACAAGTCTGCCAATCCACTTGCATACACATGATACTAGTGGCAATGGAATTTACTTATATGCTAAAGCGATAGAAGCAGGTGTTGATATTATTGATACAGCTCTTGGATCTATGGCAGGTCTAACATCTCAACCAAGTGCAAACTCCTTGTACTATGCAATGAAGGGCGGCAAACGTGAGGTACGAGCGGATATTGATGCATTAGAAAAATTATCGTACTACTGGGAAGATGTTCGTAAATACTATAAAGATTTTGAAAGTGGCATGATCAGCCCGCATTCTGAGATTTACGTACATGAGATGCCTGGTGGTCAGTATAGTAACTTACAGCAACAAGCAAAAGCTGTAGGGCTTGGTGATCGATGGGAAGAAGTGAAACGCATGTATTCCCGTGTAAATCTACTATTTGGTGATATTGTTAAAGTTACACCATCCTCCAAGGTAGTGGGTGATATGGCTTTATTTATGGTGCAAAATGATCTAGACGAAAATACAGTCTTAACAAGAGGGAAAACGATTGACTTCCCAGATTCTGTGATTGAATTCTTCCAAGGTTATCTTGGGCAGCCACATGGCGGGTTCCCAGAGGCATTACAACAAGTAGTGTTAAAAGATCGAGAAGCAATTACAGTTCGTCCAGGAGAATTATTAGAGCCTATTCAATTTGATCAATTAGAGGCTGTTCTAGAGGAAAAGTTAAATCGCCCAGTTACGAAAAAAGATGTACTGGCTTATGCACTTTATCCAAAAGTCTTTGAGGAATATGCGAAAACAGCAGAATCCTTTGGTAATATTTCAGTTCTTGACACACCGACATTCTTATATGGCTTAAAGCTTGGTGAAATTATTGAGGTCGAAATTGAAAAAGGTAAAACATTGATTATTAAACTCGTTTCAATCGGGGAACCACAACACAATGGAACACGTGTCCTTTACTTTGAGCTCAATGGCCAATCGCGTGAATTGGTGATTCAAGATATGACTGTTGAGGTTGATGGCAATTTAGCATTAAAAGCCGATCCAAGCAATCCAAACCAAATCGGTGCTACAATGCCAGGTACTGTGTTGAAAGTTGTTGTTTCTAAAGGTAGTCCTGTTAAACGTGGTGATCACCTGTTAATTACAGAAGCCATGAAAATGGAAACAACTGTCCAAGCACCTAAAGACGGCATTGTAAAAGAGGTATATGCAAGTGCAGGAGATGCCATTTCAACAGGGGATCTATTAATTGAAATTGAATAAATAGTCATGAAAAAAAGGTTATTAGATGCTTTTATTAGTATCTACATAACCTTTTTTATTGTGTTTAAGCGATAAATCATATAAAATCTGATTACTTAATCAGGAAAATGTTTATTCAATCAATCAGGAGAATTCTATGGATAACAATAAAAATACCTTTATTCAGGAAGCAAGAAAGCAGCAAATTATTGAAGCTACGATAGCGACACTTGATGATATAGGCTATGTAAAGGCGAGTTTAGCACAAATCGCTAAACGTGCTTCTATTAGCACAGCATTAATTTCTTATCACTTTGTAGATCGACAAGATTTAATCAATCAAAGTCTGCAAGCACTAATTGAGCAATCCACAACTTTCATTTTGACAAAAACATATACTGCCAGTGACCCTGTCACACAATTAGCAAACTTCATAGAGGCAAGCATTGCTTATCAAGCGACACACCCAAAAGAAAATGCAGCATTATTAGAAATTGTCTTCAACACTCGGACTGCGCATGACACCCCTTACTATAAACTGCCAGATGGAGAGGAAGACCCACTATTGACGGCATTATGCAATATTTTGGAAGATGGTAAAAAACAGGGGACATTTAGTGTTCGCTCTGTCAATGTAATGGCAAAAGTAATTCAAGGAGCGATTGGTGAATACATGCTTATAGGGGGACCGCTTGCTATTGCGGCAGAGGATTACAGTCTCGAAGTAACAAATATTATATGGACAGCAATGAAAGTAGAGGGGCCAAAAAATGCTTAGAGCGCTATTTAACTGGATGTTAGTCATTGGTTTAATTTTATTAGGAGGCCGTCTCGTAACGCTAATTTGTCGATATTTCGACATTCCTTTTACAACATTTTTTAAAGATTATGCACTGGTATCCATGATTATTTTAATTGTTGGAATTATAGGGACTGAAGCTATGAAGAAACAAAAATAGTCATAGAAAAAAGATTCGACACATCTTTGGTGGCGAATCTTTTTTAATGGGCTATTTCTGGGTTATTTCTTTTTCTCATTATAATTACTTCGAGCAACTAGCATGATCATATAGCATAATAAACCGAATAAAAGGGAAATAAATAATGAATGCAGTAAAGCTACCGTTAAATTCAGTTTCGTAAGAACTACTAACATACCTGCAATAACTTGTAAAACTACTATAGTAAAGGCAATTATCCATCCATAGTAGATAACACGTTGATGTTTATATTCCTTTACAGCGTGCCAAGTTATGTATGCTATCCAAATGAAAATAATAAGAACAGCTAATCGATGTCCCATTTGCACCCATTCATACATATTATTCGGGGGTGCCAAAGGTGTTTCATTATAGCAAAATGGCCAATCGGGACAAATTAAGCTCGAATCTGTATGTCGAACTAGCGCCCCAGTATAAACGACTAAATAAGAATAAATTGTGACAGCAATTGTATGCCAACGTAACTTTTTTCCGATAAATACGTTATCGGCATCAAATTTCCGATCGACTTCAAATACAATCATAGAGAGAAGAAGAACCGCGGCAAAGGAAATCAGAGATATCCCAAAATGAAGTGCTAAGATGAAATCACCTTGCCCCCATAATACTTGAGCTGCTCCAATAAGAGCTTGCGCGATTAAGAAAAACATTGCTAGGAAACCTAATAGTTTTACTTCGCGAATATGTCCGAGCTTACGCCATGTCCAAACGGTTAACACAAGAATTGAGATAGATACAACTCCTGTTACGAGACGATGTGAGAATTCAATAAGGACTTCTGGTGTAATCTCCTTTGGAATAAGAGATCCATTACAATCAGGCCAGTTTCGACCACAGCCTAGGCCACTATCTGTTTTGGTAACGAGAGCCCCACCTAGTAATATAAGGAGCATCCCTACTGTAGCGGCAACAGCAAACCACTTCAAATACCTGTTGTGTTGCATAAAATGAGTCACCTACTTTATCTATCAACATTACAAGAACGTAATGTTTCTGCTACTAGATAATATCGAAAATACGTATAAAAAACAACTTGTAAAGAGAAGGGACTACTAGATGTCGATTCCATTTCACAAATTGTTCATAATTTCGTGCTTTAACCTTCACAATTCATTTTAGAAAATGTTTTACTATAGATATGTTGTTTTTAATTATATTTCTAGACAAAACTAATTTTTACAACTTCATCTAAATTTCACTTAATGTCTAGAAATCAATCGCAAATTTCGCTATAGTTATTGTTAGCGGAATATGCTTACAAAAATGAAAGGAGAGGTATTATGTCAAACGGTCGTACACTGGCGGCTACTAGAAATCCTGGTCCAGAAACAACATCTGTTGTAAAAGATTTCTTAGCACTAATAAAAATTGGAATCGTTAACTCGAATCTTGTCACAACGTTTACAGGGATGTGGCTGGCTTTTCAGTTTACTAGTAGACATTTCTTGCAAGAGCTTGATGTCATATTTTACACCATGCTGGGTGCGGCATTAATCATTGGTGGCTCAGGTGCAATGAATAACTTCATTGATCAGGATATAGATCCCATCATGAAAAGAACTAAGGCAAGACCGACAGTGACAGGCAGATTTAAGCCAAACTTTGTGTTGACCATTGCCCTCTCATTTTTAATTGTAGGTGAAATTTTGTTATTTGCGGCATCGTTTGCAGCCGGCATGTGGGGACTAGTAGGAATATTTGCTTATGTCGTTCTGTATTCAATGTGGTCAAAGAGGAAGCATGTTAGTAACACGGTTGTAGGTAGTATTTCGGGGGCTATTCCTCCTGTTATTGGATTCGCAGCGATTGAGCCTGCCTTAGGTCCAGGAGCACTAGCCTTATTCCTTATCATGTTTGCATGGCAACCACCACATTTCTATGCGCTTGCAATGAAACGGACTGAGGAATATCGTGCAGCTAAAATACCAATGCTACCTGTTGTAAAGGGATTTAAACGTACAAAGTACTCAATGTTATTCTGGATTCTTTTATTATTACCGTTACCTTTCCTTTTAACAGAGCTTGGAATTGGCTTTTTAACTCTTGCTACTGCATTGAACTTGGGTTGGTTAATACTAGCTCTGAAAGGCTTTACAACAAAAGATGATATGAAATGGGCAAATAAAATGTTTATTTATTCGTTGAATCATATGACCATACTATTTGTAGCCATCATAATATTTGCGGTGTTTAGCTAAAGTTAGGGATTCTTTCTTTTTATAAGAATTCATATAGACAGAACTGATGTCCTAGGTACACATGAAAATACAACAAAGAAAGAGGGGTTTAATTAAGCTATGATGAAAGGGCTTAAAAAATGGCGTCTTTTTTCACTTCTAGCAGTGATGATGGTTTTCCTTTCAGGTTGTGGTGAAGATTATCTTTCTACACTAAAACCATCTGGAGAAGTAGGTAAACAACAATTAAATTTATTACTGTTAACTACTGTAATTATGACGCTAGTAGTAGTAATAGTATCTGTTATCTATTTACTTGCATTCCTAAAATACCGTCGTGCACGCGTAGGTGAAAATGTTATCCCTAAGCAAGTAGAGGGTAGTCATACTTTAGAAGTGATTTGGACAGTTATTCCGATTATTTTATTATTAATTATCGCTGTACCAGTTGTTACAACTACTTATAAATTTGCAGATGTTGCTGCAATGGATGAGGTAGATGAAGAAGGGAACAAAACAGCCCTAACGATCAATGTAACGGCAAAATTATACTGGTGGGAATTCGAATATCCTAACCAAGGTATCGTAACGGCTCAAGAGTTAGTGGTACCAACAGGTGAAAAAGTTTACTTTAATTTAAAAGCTGCCGATGTTAAGCACTCATTCTGGATTCCTGCTGTAGGCGGTAAAATGGATACAAACGTGGAAAACTTAAACAAATTCTACTTAGTATTCGATAAAGAATCAAAAGATCTTAAAGATGGCGTATTTTATGGAAAATGTGCTGAATTATGTGGACCTTCACATGCATTAATGGACTTTAAAGTAAAAACATTAAGCCCAGACGCATTTGATGCATGGGTTGATGCAATGAAAGCAACTGAAGGACAAACTGCTGACAAAGCTTCAACAGATCTTGGTGAAGCAACTTTTGCAAATAGCTGCTTAGGCTGTCATGCTATCTCTGGTTCAGGAGCAGGCGGTACACCAGGTCCAAACTTAACTACGTTTGGTGACCGTAACCGTGTTGCTGGTTTCTTAGAGCATAATGAAGAAAGTTTAAAAGCTTGGATTAAAAACCCTGAGGAATTTAAACCAGGTAACTTAATGATGAATGCTGAAGGCACTGCGCCTATCTACGGTAATTTATCTGATGAAGAAATTGAAGCTCTTGCAACTTACATCATGGGCTTATCAGTAGAAAAATAATTTTCGTTCTATGTAACAAATTTTGAGGGAGGTAAAAGTTGTGAGCTCATACACACAGAAAAAGGGCTTTGGAGCAGCTGTCTGGGATTACATCACTACTGTTGACCATAAAAAGTTAGCAGTGATGTATTTATTAGCCGGTACATTGTTCTTCGCTATCGCTGGTTTTGAAGCATTATTAATGCGTATTCAATTAATGAAACCAAATAATGATTTCGTATCAGCTGGTTTTTTCAATGAATTATTAACAATGCATGGAACAACAATGTTATTCCTAGCTGCTACGCCACTACTATTCGCATTTATGAACATGCTTGTACCATTACAAATTGGTGCGCGTGACGTTGCATTCCCGTTCCTTAACTCATTAGGGTTCTGGTTATTCTTCCTAGGTGCAGTATTCCTTCACCTGTCATTCTTTATGGGTGGCGCTCCTGATGCGGGCTGGACTTCTTATGCATCATTATCTTTATACTCTCCAGGACATGGTATTGATTTCTATGTTCTTGGTTTACAAATTTCAGGGGCAGGTACATTAATTTCAGGTCTTAACTTTATCGTTACGATTATTACAATGCGTGCTCCAGGTATGACATTTATGCGTATGCCATTATTCACTTGGACTGCTCTTGTATCAAGTGCCTTAATCTTATTCGCATTCCCTCCATTAACAATTGGTTTATTAATGATGTTATTTGACCGTATGTTCGGTGGTAACTTCTTTGACCATACAATGGGTGGTAACACAGTAATTTGGGAACACTTATTCTGGATCTTCGGACACCCAGAGGTTTATATCTTAGTATTACCAGCATTCGGTTTATTCTCTGAGATTATTCCAGCGTTCTCTCGTAAACGTCTATTCGGATACTCTTCAATGGTATTCGCTACAATTTTAATTGGTTTCTTAGGGTTCATGGTTTGGGCTCACCATATGTTTACAGTTGGTCTTGGGCCAACAGCAAACGCAATCTTCGCTGTTGCAACAATGGCAATTGCGGTTCCAACAGGTATGAAAGTATTCAACTGGATCCTAACTATTTGGGGTGGATCTATTAAAGTTACAACACCAATGCTTTATGCACTTGGATTTATCCCGTCATTCGTTGCGGGTGGTGTTACAGGGGTCATGCAAGCATCTGCACCTCTTGACTATCAATTACATGATTCTTACTTTATCGTTGCTCACTTCCACTACGTAATCGTTGGTGGTATCGTTACAGCATTATTCGGTTCAGCGCACTTCTACTGGCCAATTTTCTTCAACCGTATGTTAAACGAAACGCTTGGTAAAATTACTTTCTGGGTATTCTTTATCGGATTCCATTTAACATTCTTCCTTCAACATTTCTTAGGTTTGATGGGTATGCCACGTCGTGTATTCACTTACATGGAAGGTCAAGGTTGGGATCAATTCAACTATATCTCTACAATCGGTGCATTAATGATGGGTGTAGGGGTTATCTTAATGGTAATCAACTGCTTAATGTCCATTAAGGGCAAACCAGCAGGACGCGATCCTTGGGGCGATGGACGTACTTTAGAATGGTCAATTCCACAACCAATTCCATTCTATAATTTCCGTCAAACTCCACTTGTTCGTGGTTTAGATCCATGGTGGATTGAAAAACAAGAAGGTAATAAAGAAGTAACATTTGCTGAGCCACTAGGTGATATCCATATGCCAAATAACTCAGCGATTCCATTCGTTATTTCATTAGGTATGTTTATTGCAGCATTTGGTGCACTTTACAATCCAGACGCAGATAAGCCATGGTCTATTTATGTATTAATCATTGGTTTAGCAATTACATTTGGTGCGATGATTGCTCGTTCTGTTAAAGACGATCATGGTTTCCATTTACACAAAGAAGAAATTCTTGAAATTGAAGAACATCTTTACGGCAAAGGAGGAAATAAATAATGGATTTCAATACTAAATTTACTCCTCATACTTGGCCAGATCATCCTGAACAAGCTACGATGGAAGGTAAAAATAAAGTCGTTGGTTTCTGGATTTTCCTTGCCTGTGAAGTTGTACTTTTCGCAAGTTTATTCGCTACTTATTTAGCGCTTAAGAACAAAGGGCCAGCTGGCATGGAGTTCACAACTCAAGGTTTATTTGAATTACCATTAGCATTTGCTATGACGATGTTATTATTAACATCATCACTAACATCTGTTTATGCAATTTACCATATGCGTAACTTTAACTTTAAAGGTATGCAAACTTGGTTAGCGATTACATTAGCTTTAGGTCTTGGATTCTTAGCACTTGAAATCTATGAGTTCAACCACTATGTGCACCTTGGTTTTACATTTAATCAATCTGCATTCGCAACAGCGTTTTATTCGTTAGTTGGTACACACGGTTTCCACGTAACTTTAGGTCTTGTATGGATTGGTACTTTAATGATCCGTAATGCTAAACGTGGATTAAACCTGTACAATGCACCTAAATTCTTCGTTGCTGCTTTATATTGGCACTTTATCGACGTAGTTTGGGTATTTATCTTTACAGTAGTATACTTGATGGGAGTGATCGGATAATGTCTTCACACGATACACCTATAGTTGCTAAGTCACAGGCACAGTATGAGTATGATCGTCATCATAATGCCGTTCATATGCGTAAACAAGTAATCAACTTTGCGATTATGATTTTCTTCACTTTTATCGCATTCGCAGTAGTTGCAGCTGATTTTTCTAAATACTTAATTATGCCATTCGTATTATTATTGGCTGGCGTTCAAGTTGTACTTCAACTTTATTCTTTCATGCACTTAGAAGATAAAAAACTCACTTTGGTGGTGTTATTGGTTTCTTCATGTGGATGGGAATTTTAATCGCATTTACATTCTTCTTAGCATTTTTAACAATCATTTGGTGGTAATCACCAAAAAAGCACGTTCGTTATTTTGTACGAACGTGCTTTTCTTATGTTTTGAGGTTATTTAGGTATCCAAAGAGGCAACACTGTTGAAACTTAACATTTGTTCACCTTTCGTTCATTGCAGTATAGCTGTAAGCGTTTTATAATAGGAGTACTGAAGTTTAAAGGAGTGCGTTCCATATGCCACTTAGTATATTTGGTTTCCAAGCATTGTGGAGCCCGTATTTAATAGGGGTTCTTGTTTTTATAACAATCATCTATTTTTTAGTCACAACAAAGTGGCGTAAAGATTTTAAAGTAAGTGAACCTTTGAAAAAAAGTGAAGCTATTTACTTTGTTTTAGCTATGATTACCATCTATATTATCAAAGGATCTCCGATTGATTTAATGGCTCATATTATGTTTACCATGCACATGGTGCAAATGGCTATTCTGTTATTGCTGGTCCCTATTTTCTTAATTAAAGGGATTCCCTGGTGGGTTTGGAAGGTGGCTATTGAGGCACCTGTAGTTAGAACTTTGTTTAAAGTGCTAACATTACCAGTTGTTGCTGTCTTTGTATTTATCGGTCTATTTTCTTTCTATCATTTACCGTCCATATTGGATTACATTAAATTAAATGAAACATTACATGGTACCTATACATTTGTATTATTTCTATCTGCAGTGTTTATGTACTGGCCTTTAATTCAAAATTTGCCAAATAGTAATCAAATGAAGCCTTTGCATAAATTGGCGTATATTATTGCTAATGCTGTTTTAATTACACCTGCTTGTGGATTAATCATCTTTGCGCCAAATGCAATGTATGAGACATATACAAACGGTGATGCATGGTTAAAGGCAATGGAGCTTTGTGTACCAGCCTCTACATTGTCAGGATTATCTTTATCTGGACCAGAGCTATTTACAGACATGAAACCAGTTGCAGATCAGCAATTAGGTGGCGTGTTAATGAAAATCCTACAAGAGCTTATTTTTGGTGTACTAATTGGTACGATCTTCACAAGATGGTATCGATCTGAGCAAAAAGATCCAGATAAAATCACTGCTGACGCTTTAGCTGCCCACCAAAAGAAGTGGGAAAGTCAACAGCAACATTAATTGAAGAATAGAAATTTACTTTGTGTAAGGGGTTTTGACAATGGAATTGCAAATTTTGCCTACTATTAGTACATCGTTTATCGTTATTAGTGCTGTACTAGTAGCGATAGGGTGGGGCTTAATTATAAAAAGAAATGTAGAGGGACATAAGAAAGTGATGCTTGCTGCAGGTGTTGCAGCACTTATTTTCTTTATCATCTATGCGTCCCGTACAATCTTTATTGGAAATACGGCTTTTGGCGGTGGAGAAGATTTAAAACCATACTATACGTTCTTCTTGATTTTCCATATTATTTTAGCGACATCTGGAGCTGTGTTTGGTATCGTTAGTATTATTTCAGGTTTGAAAATGAACATTAAATTACACAGACGAATTGGGCCAATTACAAGTATTATTTGGTTCTTTGTTGCCATAACTGGTGTATTAGTTTATTTATTATTGTATATTTTATTTGAGCCTGGTGAAACAACATCAGTAATTAAAGCCATTTTAGGATTTTAAAAAAATCTCCCTCCTTATTTCTGTGCAGGAGGGAGATTTTTTATAGTTGGTTGGAATAGTGAAAGCACTACAACAACCAGTAATGGACCAATTAATATTCCAATAAATCCAAAGATTTTAAAACCAATAAACATGGCAATAAAGGTATTCAAGGAAGAAAGTCCAATTTTATCGCCAATAATTTTTGGCTCAATCATTCGTCGGACTAGAAATTGTCCAATGGTTAGTAAAATTAAGACAGCTGCATATAAATAATCGCCAGCAAAGACCTGATAGATTGCCCATGGGACTAATAAAATAAATGAATCAAGAAAAGGGATAAAGTCTAAAACAACAAGTAAAAGTGCTAACAATATAGGGAATGGTGTTTTTAAAAAATAAAACGCAGCGAATGATATAGCAAAGATCCCTATCCCTACAAGTAATTGAGCTTTCAGAAATCCAAATAAGGCTAGCTTAACACGTTGGCCAATAAAGATAATTTTTTGATGGTAATGAAAAGGAACGGGCGATAATAATTTACGATTAATTGTTGGTAATTCTAAAAGCAACATATACAACACAATCCAATAAACAAATATATCAAAAAGACGTGTGGGAATATATGTTAGTAACGTTGACCAAACATTGACGTTCGTTAAGGATAAAGAAAATTTTTCGATGGATGCTAAAGCTTTTGCAATCATAAATTGAATTTGTGAAACTAGCTCTACAGGTAAATGATAGGTGTAATTGCTGAGCTTAGATTGCATTTGAATCCATAGGGCAGACAATTGATTAAGATAATCAGGTATATCAATAATAAAGGAAGAAAATTGTTTCCAGCTTATATAAAGGATAAGTGTACATAATAATAAAGATATACTTAGAAAAAACAAAAAAAAGAAGAAGACAACGATTTTCCGTTTTTTTCTAAACCGTTTGCTCATTCGAACGATGATTGGTTCTAACAATAACGCGGTTAAGTAGGCAAGTAAAATTGGTAATGATATGGAGATGGACCAAAGGATCAGTATACCCATTGCAATAACAATAATGGGATGACGAAAAAAAGGACGATTAAAAAATGATAACATTTTTCTCACCTACATCTTGTAATAGATATAGGTAGTATGAGAAAAAAATTTTTTTTACTCAAAATAAAAAAAGACTGGACCACCAGTCTTTTTACAACCATGAAGCTATTTACGCTTACTTGCCGTCACTTCAATGTACGAAAGATTAGCGTGCGTTAACAGGTTCAAAGTTATTTTTATTTGTAGGCTCGATTGAGAATTGATCTAACTCTAATTTAACCTTTTTTAAGATTTCTTCACATTTTTTTACAAGGTGTGCTGGATAAACCTCGTCATCGCCATATTCAACACCATGCGGATAATAGTATTTACCAAGGACTGGTTTCATTAATGTAAGGATAGCATCGTGTGCACCTACGTCACCAGAAATAGCATATGCGAATACGCGTAGGTAAAAACGACCTTCACGAGTATCGAATCGTTTATCAAATGTCATACGCTCGTAATCCCAGCCGCCATCACATTCTAAACCATGTTTTTTCATAATGCTGACAAGTAGCTCTTGATCAGCTGTTAAATTTTCAAGGTTAGTATTTTCAAAATACATGTATAGTCCTCCTTTAGGTTCTCGTACAAAGTATACGCTCATTTTTATAATAGAGCATATTCGACATTGTTGCAATGACAACATTGTGTCAACCCAATTACAATTGATATAATAACTTACAATAATGGTGATGAAAAGGAGCCCTGTATGAAAGCTTTATTCCGCATTTTAATGGTTTGTGGTGCAGTTGCATTAATTGGTTTTATGTTTTTTAATACCCCTAAGGAAAATGAGCCACTAGAAGGCCCAAATACCAATTCGAATATCATACCTCAAACACAGCTAAAGCAGGAACCTGCAATAGGAGCAATGACACGTCCACAAACGGGTATATCCACATTGATAGGAAAAGGCACACAAACTGTTTTAGAACAATATGGGGAGCCTGCAAGAAAAGAGCCGTCTTCATTCGGTTATCAATGGTGGGTCTACAATGAAGACGTTTCAACTTTTTTTATGATTGGTATTGATAATAATATTGTGACACAAATTTACATAGCAGGACAAGAAATTGATGCATTTCCTTTTAAAGTAGGCCAAAAACGTGATGAAATATACAGAATGACGATCATTGATTATGAGGTAGCCGCCACTGTAGGCGAAAATATTTTCATTTTCTCAATGAGTGAAGAAGATATGCAAACAAGGCTGCTTATCAAATTTGATGGTCTTTATGCACAGCTTTACATAGATAGGGAGACAAGTGAGTTGCAAGGGATACGATATACAGACAGTGAAACACTTGTCCTTCATCAGCCATATGAAATGAGCTATCAAGGGGAGCTTGTTAGACGTGCTCCACCTTCCTCTTTCTTACAGCAAGAAATTGATGTGGCTAGCGCTAAACAATTAGACGATTTGCTAAATGTAACAAGAGTCCATCATGATTTACTTCCTTTAGAAATGGATGAATCATTGGAGGAAGCAGCAAGAATGCATAGTGAGGACATGAAGGTGCAAAATTTTTTAGCGCATGAATCTCCAACCTATGGGGATCTAAAAAAACGATTACAGACGCAAAAAATCGAGTATAGTGAAGCGAACGAAAACCTGGCAACTGCTTATTTTGATGCGATTGAAGCCATGCATGGCTGGACAAATTCTCCTGAACATAGAAAAGTTCTTTTGAATGATCGATATACCCGCGTTGGTTCTGGCGCCTTTGTAGATTATTATACACAAATATATCTTGAACCTACTACACAAGAAGTGGGTAGAGAAGAGCAAGATAATGAAGAGACGAAAAATGAAAAACAAGATAGCGAAGAATCTACAGATAAATCAAATCAAACCTTACCATAACAGAAGAATATTCAGATGAAGACAAGCTTTCAACAAACGGGCTTGTCTTCATTTTTTATGTGGAGTTTTTCCTTCTTTTAGGCTTCTACATTTTTCGTCACACCGTTACAAACGCCGTCATATGATAGAGAACTGAAAGGGGGAATGAGGTTTGCAATTAGCAGAGTTATTAAAAGACTGGCCATGTAGCGTGACGGGAGGATCTATACGGACAGAAATTACTGGTGTAGAGGACTATGCACAGGCGGTACAACCTGGTGATATATTTATTGTGCGAAAAGGTAAAAAAACATCGGGAAGTCGGTTTGTCAAAGAGGCATTGGCACGTGGAGCTGCTGCCATCGTTTCAGAAGAAAGTATCTCTTTGCCAATTATAGATAAAGAAATTCCTTTTGTATGGGTTCCAAATACAGCATTATTTTTATCGTATGCAAGTGCGAAGCTTGCTGCTTTTCCAGCAGAAGCTTTAACTGTTATCGCCATTACAGGTACAAATGGAAAGACGACAGTGAGCCATTTTGTTAGTCAGCTTCTAAATGCACTACATAAACATGCAGCAGTTATTGGAACGGTTGGCTTTTTCATCAATGGTGAGAAACAACAAACGGCTTATGAGCAATTAACAACATTGCAAGCTAAAGAATTACACCCCATTCTTAAGCAATGTGTGCGAAAAGGTGTGACCCATGTTGTATTAGAAGCTTCTTCAATGGGGTTGCAGCAGCATAGGCTCGATCATTGTGACATTGACTGTGGTGTATTTTTAAATTTATCAGAAGATCATTTAGAAGATCATGGAGGTTTAGAAGCTTATAAACGTGCCAAGAAACGTTTAGCGGATTTATCAAAAAAGCTAGTATTAAATGGAGATGATAATTTTTGCCGTTCTGTTGGTATTTATGATAAGAAAAAATCTTGCTCATTTGGTTTTGATAATCACAATGATTTACATATTCAAATCGTCAGTGAATCAGTTGGAAAAACCGTACTTTGTTTACAGACTTCCGCGAGTGAGCATATTGTAGAAATTCCTTTTGTCGGTAAATACCATGTGCAAAATGCTGTTGCATCCTTAATGGCTGTATGGCGCTTAGGTGTCCCTATGGAAGATATAGTTGGACATATGTGGTCGTTAAGGCTACCAGAGGGCAGGCTAGAGAAGATTGAAAATCCATTAGGAATTGATGTTTATGTAGATTATGCCCATACAGCAGAAGCATTGCAAGCGGTATTGCAAACCTTTGATCGCTCTAAAACAATTTACCTTGTCTTCAGTTGTGGAGGAAATCGAGACAAGGCGAAACGCTTTGCAATGGGGGCAGTAGCAAGTAAATATGCTGATGTTATTTATTTAACAACAGATAATCCTCGTGATGAAGATCCTATTGTGATTAATGAAAGTATTATTGCTGGATTTACAGAGCAACAATATTATGAAATTTATTTAGATCGCAAACTTGCGATCCATCAAGCATTAGCAAAGGCAGAAAAGGGAGACATTGTCCTTGTTGCCGGAAAAGGGCATGAACAAACACAGCAAATTAAAAATCAAAAGTTCCCTTTTTCCGATCAACAATGTATTAAAGACTATTTTGCGAGTTTAATTACGGACGACGCTGAATAACGAAGAAAGATCCTGTAGCAATGGCAAGCCTGCGACCAGTCTCATCTTCAACATCACATTCCATGACAAGCGTTTGGCGTCCCTTATGAACAAAACGACCACGTGCAATCAATTCTTTATTTGTAGTGGTAGCAATATACGATATATTCATGTTCGTAGTAACTACATTATAGCCCTCAGGCACAGAGCGCGAAGCAAGCCCTCCCATAGCGGCATCGGCAATCGTTGCAACAATACCTCCGTGTGGCACCTTTATCGTATTATGGATGACCGGTGTAATAGGGATACGGACCTCACTGACCTCAGGCTCAAATTTACCTACCATATGTAAAGTAGCATTAATATAACGACGGTGAATGCCTTGCTGTTTCTCCCGTAGGCCATTTAAAAGATGTAATAAAACTTCTTCATCTTCCTCGGTACTGTCTTGTAAAATCTCGGCCACTAACTGTTCAACCTGCTCCTTAGATGTTGTCATCATTTGGAAAACCTCTTTCATTAAAATTATCATTAATGTAAAATTACCATAAAATCTGTTATGATGGGAAAGAGATTGGGGGAATTAAAGATGATGATGACCTCTGACTGGGTAATCATTTTGGATGAGGCGGAAGCGCTTTGTGAGATGATTCTTTCCTCAGAACCTGCGATGGCGCTACAACAAGCGTATGAAGCTGTATATAGTGATGCACAAATTGTAGAGGCTATATATGCATTTAATCGCATGAAAGAGCAGTACGAAGATGTACAACGTTTCGGAAAATATCATCCGGACTACCATACAATTATGAAGTCGATTCGCCAACAGAAAAGGGCACTTGACTTAAATGAGAAAGTTTCAGCCTTGAAAATTGCTGAAAACGATTTTCAGGATTTACTGGATGAGATTAGCCTATTAATAGGAAAAACGGTCTCTGAAGCGGTAAAAGTTCCTGTTAGTAATCCATTCTTTGCATCTGGTTCATCTTGCGGAGGTGGATGTGGCTCGGGCGGTTCATGCTCTTGCTCAGCGTAAATAGGATGTGTATATAACATATCTCTTCTAGACTGTAGACAACTCGAAGGCAACTGAGTTAGTTTACAGTCTTTTTTATAATTAAATTCAAGGAGGAAGCATTAATGAAAACTTATCGAATTGCCGTAATACCTGGGGATGGAATAGGAAAAGAGGTTGTGCCAGCTGCAATAAAAGTTCTTGATCAGGCAGCGTTGTTAGATGGACGCTTTCAATTTGAATGGACAACTTTTCCATGGGGCTGTGAATACTATTTAGAGACAGGAAAAATGATGCCTGATAATGGCATTGAGCTGTTAAAACAGTATGACCAAATATTTTTAGGTGCAGTTGGTATGCCTAACTTGGTTCCAGATCATGTATCATTATGGGGCCTTCTCATTAAAATTCGACGTGAGCTACAGCAATCTATTAATGTACGACCTGCAAAGCTACTTCAAGGGTTACCATCACCTTTACGACAACCAAATGATTTTGATTTTATTGTTGTAAGGGAAAATTCTGAAGGGGAGTATGCTGAAAGCGGAGGAAGAATACATAGTGGTCAAGATGAGGTGGCAATCCAAAATGCTGTTTTTACAAGAAAGGGTACAGAACGGGCGATGCGCTATGCATTTGAATTAGCCAAAACACGTAATGGACATGTGACAAGTGCTACAAAATCAAATGGGATTACATATAGCATGCCTTTTTGGGATGAAGTGTTTACTCAAGTAGGAAAAGAATATGAAGAGGTAGGTCAAGCATCTAATCATATTGATGCACTAGCGGCATTTTTAGTGATGAAGCCAGAAAATTTTGATGTTATCGTAGCATCGAATTTATTTGGGGATATTTTGACAGATCTAGGCGGTGCCATTATGGGAAGCATTGGTATTGCACCTGCAGCAAATTTAAACATTGAAGGGCTATATCCATCAATGTTTGAACCTGTCCATGGTTCTGCACCAGATATAGCTGGTCAAGGAATTGCCAATCCTATTGGACAAATTTGGACAGGTAAGATGATGCTCGATTTTCTTGGTTATCAAGATGTGGGAACAAGGATATTGAATGCTATAGAGCAAACATTAGCGCGGGGTATAAAAACGCCTGATTTGGGTGGAGCTGCCACACTACAAGAAGTAACTGATGCAATCATAGATTATTTAACATAAGTATTACTGTAATGGGAAGTAATAATGGATCTAACATTTACATGAAGGGGAAGCACATCAGTTCAGTGTGCTCCCCTTTCATTCCTAATCTTATTTAGACTCTTGAACTTGTAATAACTCAACTGCAATATCCGGACGATCTGTAATAATGCCCTTTGCCCCATTATTGAGTAATTTTTTCATCGTATCTAGGTCATTGATTGTCCAATAGTGGACAGGAATATTAAGGTTGTTTAAAAACTGAATAAATTTAGGAGAATCTAATGCAATAACCCCTGACTTTGGAGGAATTTGAAAAACATCCACTTTAGGGTGATATAAATGTCCAAACTGACTTGAGAAAGAAGCAAATGCTTTTCTGACATCTGATTCACCTGCACCAAGTGCTACTTGATTTTGAGCATATAAATTAAACCGATCTATTTGCTCACCATAAAAGCTTGTCACAACAACACGATGTTCAGCTTGAAGTTCTTCAATTAAGCGCCAAAGTTTAGAAGGCATCAGACTCCCTTCGTACGTATCAGGAGCATCTTTGATATCAATGTTGATTAACATATTTGGATAGGCTTCAAGCAACTCTCGTAAAGTTACGACTTTTAATTTATCCTCTCGATATGGGAAATTTCCTTCTAAATCTTCAAATTGGTAGCCGTGGTTCAAGGCATTGATTTCTGCCAACGTCATATCTGCAATGAGACCATAGCCATCTGTTGTACGTTCAACTGTCTCGTCATGGAAAACAATAATTTCCTCATCTTTTGTTAGGCGAATGTCGATTTCAAAGCCATCGACACCTAGCTGTGCAGCTTTTTCAAATGCAACCATTGTATGTTCTGGTGCTAAAAGAGCTCCGCCACGATGTGCAAGAATTATGGGGCGTTCGAATTGTAATGCTTGTTTACCTTCGCGTTGCTGTGGTTTTGAAATAGCTTTACTGCCTGCCCAAGCCGCTGCACTTGCTGCTGCAATTGCAAGCGCAATTTTTGTTTTCTTACCCATATTCGTCCTCCTTAACAATTATCCTCATATAAAAAGTAGTAGTGAATTCATTGTTTAATCAATAGTAGTAAGTACAGGGCCTACTATTAAAATTAGTTATATAAGTGAATGATGATTTTTTTATGCTGATTTTTGCCATCCTATTTGAAAAACAATCATTATGGAGGTGCAAATGCCTTGTAAAGGGTTCATTTGAGGCATAATCATCTTTCAGCATTCTTCTGTTCCTGTAATGATGCTACAATTGAATTTAATTAAAACAACTGATTCATCTTCACGATGTTCAACGTCGTATGCTTTTCCATTATAACGGAAAATTGAGCGTTCTGTCAGCTAAACTCTGTTGCTATCATTTTCTGGTCTATGGTATTCTTTTATGTAAGAAATGAGGGAATCCACTATGAACGAACGACAAGGGCTAATCGTTTACGTCCATCAATTAAAACATGCGAAGTCACTTCGGAAATATGGTCATGTTCTTTATATTTCTAGAAGGCAAAAATACGTAGTGCTTTACTGCGATCGTGAGGATATTGACATGATGACAACAAAACTACAACGCCTTCCATTTGTGAAAGACGTTGTGGCGTCTTATCGTCCTTTTGTAAAAACTGAATATGAAAATGCAAAACCAGATAAAGCAAAGGAATATGACTACAAAGTAGGTCTATAAACTTATGTTAATGCAGGTATATAGTTATTTAGTCTTAATATACCTATTAAGTATTGATAAAATAGTTTTGATTCCGAAAATATAGATGAGTGCTTTATTTCTACAACTACTGCTTTTCGACCGAGTTGTTCTATTTGTGCTTCAAACATTTTTTGTCGCTGTGTTGGCTGTTCTTCATTGTATGGGATGCCTTCTCGACAAATATAAATAGGCATGAATTTACTTTCGCCGACTGGTTTAAGGGCGACAGCTAAAGAAATCACCTTCTTGTCTTCTTTTGTAGATGTTAGTAAAAAGGCTTGATGAAAACGTTCCTGGTTGGTTTTAATAATTTCGAGTAGCTCGTAAACATCACCATAGCCTTCACCTAATTCTATAAATTGTTGTGGCATAATAATTGCACATCCTTTCCAATATTCATAGTATCATGCTGCGGGAGGTCAAGCACATGAAATTTGCATTAAGCTTTTTTTCTATTTTAGCACTAATCATTACAGGAACTGTATTTTTCCAATACCATGCTTATTCATCTGATTTAGAAACAGGCATAGGGGATTTTCATTATTCTCAGGAAATAGAAATTGTCTATCGCGAAAATAGCTTAGATATTCGTCAACATTTTAAAAACCTACCAAATCAAAAGGTGAAAATTAAATGGCCTGAAAAAGCAACAAACGCTAGTTGCTTTATTGAAAATGAAAAAAGCTGTGATCGTTTATCAGATGAAGTTTCTTACTTTGCAAAAGGGGAGACAAAATCACAATCTGTGTCATACATAATTCCAATTGAGGGTGGCTTAAAAAATAAGATGCTCCTTCAAAATGTTTTTGCTACACTAATAAATGGTGAAGCATCGTATTCAATTGTTTCAATTTCTACAGACAGTAAGGTGAAAGGACAATGGGTTACGGGTTTGCCCCTAGTAGGTCAACAACAACTTGTACTTGTCAATTACACCATGTTTAGAGGAAACGGTACTGTTCAAGATTTATATTGGCAAGCCGGGGAGCTTAAAGCGCAAGAACAGACACCGGTGTTATCAATTTATGCCCAGCAAGAAGTCCCTAATGATTTTCTAAAGTCATTAAAAAATTTACAGCTTCTAAGTGATGAGCATATTGCAATTATTCAAGAAAAAAGTCCAGTAGCAGTTCATGACGAAAGATTGTTATTTTTACCAACACTTACTGCACAAGCTGTAGAGCAAGAAGTAATTTTATCACAAATCAAATCACAATATAATTTTGTAGATTCCCCAGAATGGTTGCCTGAGGTTGTGGCATCCTATTTAATAAGCGATCCAATTGGTGGAGAAAAAACAAAGAAAATCATCAAGACATTAAATGATTACATGACGGATGCTCAACAACAAGCTTGGCAGGAAACATTGAAAAAGCTTGGAGATGAATCGATTTCACCAGATACAATGGACAAGTACTTATCACAGGTATTAGATGCCAAGACATCTTATTTTACATTAAATGCAGCTCAGCAAAATGGAACCTATCCACTTTTATTTGAGGATGCACGTGATGTCTATGTGGATGATACATTGAAGGAAGATGTTCATGTTATTCTCTATGAGGGACAGGTATTGTATACGGCAGATACATTATTGCCTTACCTCGGCTACTCAGCTGCGGAAGGAAAGAATGGCTATTATGTAAATAGTGAGCATCGTACATTCCGTTTCCCTAAAGAGCCTGGATTTTATGTATTCAACCAGCGTAGGTATTCGACTATCTCTGAACCAATCATTAAGATTGCTGATCATTATTATGTAGAAGAAGCTTGGTTACAACGATTATTCCTAGTTGAACTACAAAAAAAGGATGAGCGTATTCAAGTATTAAAACAAGAGCAACAATAACTTTTGCAGCGGAGGGCCAACCTTTCGCTGCAAAATACTTTATATAGACGAAAGTACGGTGAGATGCTGATATGAGAGTTGTAGCAGGAGAGCGCAAAGGAATGCCGCTTAAAGCAATAGCAGGAAATACGACAAGGCCTACAACTGACAAAGTAAAGGAGTCCATTTTTAATATAATTGGGCCATTTTTTGATGGAGGTTTAGCGTTAGATCTGTTTGCTGGAAGCGGTGGCTTGGGGATTGAATCATTAAGTAGAGGAGCAGAACGTGCTATTTTTATTGAGAAAGATCCTAAAGCATTCCAGGTGCTACAAGAAAATATAAAAAAATGCCGTTATGAAGAATATACAGAGCTTTTTCGTATAGATGCAAAGCGCGCTGTGAAAGCGCTATTAAAGCGTGATATTACATTTAAACTCGTTTTTTTAGATCCACCTTACCATCAGCAGGAATATTATGACCTCGTACAGATTTTGGTCGATAACCGTAAAATACAACAAGATGGTATTATTTTATGTGAACATGCAAAAGAGATAGGATTACCTCAAAATTTTGGGGAGTTTGTTTTAACAAGACAAGAAACCTATGGCGGAACAATTATTTCTGTTTATCGCTGTACAGAGGAAGAGGGAGAATAAGTTGTCTGAAAAAATTGCTGTAGTTCCTGGAAGTTTTGACCCTGTAACATTCGGCCATTTAGATATAATTAAACGTGCGGCTGATGTGTTTGATATCGTATATGTAGCAGTATTAAACAATTCAGCAAAGAATCCTTTGTTTTCTGTAGAGGAACGTATGGCTTTGATGGCTGAAGTGACAAAAACCTTACCTAATGTTCGTATAGAGAGTTCTTCAGGCTTATTGATTGATTATGCTAAGGAAAAAAAGGCGAAGGCAATTGTTCGTGGCTTACGAGCAGTTTCAGATTTTGAATATGAGATGCAAATTACATCTATGAACCGTTTCCTTGATGAAACAATCGAAACATTTTTCATCATGACGAAAAATCAATATTCATTCCTAAGTTCTAGTATAGTAAAAGAGGTTGCGAAATACGGTAGTGATGTTAACGAGCTAGTCCCTACATGTGTCGTAAAGGCTTTAAAAGAAAAATATGGTTTTACACAATAAGGATGCAGAGGATGTCAAAAGAACGATGACATCCTCTTTTTGATATTTAGAGCGATTGTTATTTTAGAAAAAATAGAGCATAAATAGTTGGTACAATGATTATGCTAAGGAGGCGGAATTTAATATAAGGTCGTACAGAAAGTTTTGCAGATTTGGCGATAACAAAAATTTGTAAGTGAATACTTATACTTTGCATCGTTAACAAAATCACAACAAGTAAATGGATATAGGGGAGATCTGGAAATGCTGTAACTGTCATTTTAAGACCGTTCGTTACCTCCAGAACAGCTGCTATGGAAAGCTCAATCGTATAGGGAAGCTTTGGTATCAGCTGATCTAAGCCTTGTTGTACAATGGTTTGAATCGTTGTGAAAAAGATGATGGTTGTACCAACTAGAAGAATGGTTGGGGCTGTTTCTTTAATACTTTCCGAAAATGGAGCACTATAGAGTGGTGTGTTGTGTACGGAGATATTAGGTGAATCAGTTTTGCGAAAGAAAAAGTAGCCAGTTACTAGGCAACAAATATTAAACGTATGTAGTAAACATAAAAACAACCATCCAAACGTATTACTGTGTAGTAAATCAAGGCTTACAAAACCTAATACAAAAAGTGGACTAGGTGCATGACAAACAGCTAGCAAGAAATTTGCCTCTTTAGGGTGTAATTGACCACTATTTTTCAAATAAACAATAGTGGTTGCGCCAGTTGGATAGCCTCCAAGAGCACTAATAATATAGGCTTGTACGTATAAAGAAGCCCTTTTTGTTTTGGTACGCATAGGGGCTGTTAAACGCAGAAGCCATTGTGTTAACACAAGATACGGCAATAAGTACGGAAAAAGTGCTTCCATGAAAAGATTTAAGCCTAAATCAGTACCACTGTGAGCGGTTTGTGGGAATAACAAGAGTAAGAGAATTAGAATTACGCAGAGCACTATTTGAATTGTAGCAAACATGTTATCATCTCGTTTCAACTTTTTGTCATTCACATAGGCAAATGCTAAAATCAATATATGTGAGAAAGGCAAAAACATGAACGTATGGTTTTGCAAGCGTCCTAGGAGGTGTTTTCAAGTGAAGAAAAAAATTAGTATTTATGCAGTGTTGATAGTCGTGATTTGTTTTATGATGTTATACCGACTAGACGCGTATATTATGAAACCTGGAAGTGCCTATGATGTCAGTAAATTTGTTACTGTGGATAGTAAAGAGGCAGATAGTGAGGGGTCTTTAAGTTTAATGACAGTTGCTATGCAGCAAGCCACACCATTTTCGTATTTGTGGGCGAAAGTTCAAAAATATCAAAAGCTAATGGATATTGAACAAGTACGAAATCCTTTAGAGGATGATGAGGAATATAATATTCGACAGTTAAAGTTAATGTCTGATTCACAATTTAATGCCAAATATGTAGCCTTCCAAAGAGCAGGGCTAGAGACAAAGGTTCTTTTAATGGTGTATTCATATTAAACGTTTTAGACGGAGGAGCTTCGGACGGTATTTTAAAAGCTGGTGATGAAATTGTCGAGGTTGATGGACAAAGAATAACTAGCCAGCAAATGCTTGTGGATCTATTAAAACCTAAGCAGCTTGGCGATAAGGTAACCATTCAATTTATACGTAATGAAGAACAACACCAGGAGACTATTACACTACAGGAAATTCCTAACGCCCAAGAACATAGAGCGGGTTTAGGTATTTCTTATACTGAAAGCAAATCGATTGAAACTAATCCGAAAGTGACGATGAAAACAGAGGATATAGGGGGACCTTCTGCTGGACTGATGTTTACACTTGAAATATTAGACCAATTACTTGATGAAGATTTAACAAAAGGCTATGCAATTGCTGGAACAGGTGAAATGCTAATAGATGGATCTGTTGGAAGAATTGGTGGAATAGACTATAAGGTTATTGCCGCTGATCGTGACGGCATGGAAATCTTTTTTGCACCAGATGATGAAATCTCTCAAGAAATGAAAGCGAAGTACCCAGAGCTAGAATCGAATTATGCAACGGCTGTCAAAACGGCCAAAGAGATTAAAACAAAAATGAAAATCGTTCCAGTGAAGAGCGTTGACGATGCTATCAATTATTTAAAGCAACTTCAACCAAAATAATATAAAGGGATGCTAAAAGGACTTTAGCATCCCTTTTGATGTCTTTAGCAACGAATAGGTGGTGTTTGATAATCCTTCGGCAGCGTAAAATCCTTTGTTCCTTGCTCGATACTTAAATTATAAAGCTCTGCTGCATGTATATCGATAGCTAACATTGCATCATTTGTAGCTGCAACTCGACTGATTAAGGGTAATTCTATATTCTTTTTTTGCTGACCTAAATAAGCTTGTCCTGTCGAACTCATACCTAATAGCCGAATAAAAGAGGGCGCGTTAAAACTTTGAAGCTGCTTTTTGGTAAACCCTGTATAGATATGTGTTATCATCCGTTGAAGGCGGGTCCAAGTATAACGCTTAGATTTTATTTTTTCCATAAAGCTATAAAATGTAGAGCTGCTTTTGGCTGCTTTTACAATTGCGTTTTCTATGCCCTCTGTTACTTCTGCATAACGAGTAAGTTCTGAAGGGGTATGTCTTATAATGGTGAACTGTAATAACGGCCAAAATGTTTCCCAGCTTGCAAATTGGTTATACTTTGTATGCCAGTCTGTTAAATAATCAAAAGTAGCTGTAGGAACAACATTTTGTACACTTTGTAAAGAATTTGTAGAGGCAAGGGCTTTACGTATGCCAGTGGCACTGGCGATCGATGCATCTTCCTTTAATGCATCATGATATCCTGCTGCAACGCGAGGAATTGTTAATGGTTTAATGTTGCTGTTAAGTGCCCTCGCTGCTTCAAGATAATGAAAGCCCAATATATTATTTGGTTGTGCAAGATCGATGTATGGAGCAGGGTACATCTGAGAAAGCTGTTCATAGGCGTAATGTAGGCTTTTTGGGTAGCTGGCACCTGTTTTAAGGCTGTCTTTAATGAACAGGTCATATTCTGCACGGTGGCTGTCAATCAGCTCGAAAGTGTTTAGAAAGGGCTGTATAGAGCCGTCTTCACTTCCAAAGGCAAAAGAGTTGCAACCAACAGCACTTAATAAGGAAATGGCACCTTTTGCGAAATCTGTAGCAGGTGCTGTACTATAGACATAAGGCAGTTCAATAACAATATCTACACCGCCAGAAAGCGCCATTTTAGTACGTGTCCATTTATCTACCATGGCAGGTTCTCCACGTTGTAAAAATGTGCCGCTCATAACAGCGATTACGAGATCTGCCTGTGCTGCTTTTTTAGCCTGTTCTAAATGATAAGCATGTCCGTTGTGAAAAGGATTATATTCAACAACAATTCCAACTGCTTGCATGCTTCTCCCCCTTATAATTTGTGTCTTTATTTTAAACTGTTAGGAGTAAATACACTTCTTATAGTATATAATTATAGGTGGGTTTTAAAGTGGTGACAAGAAATTATCTTGACATCTATTTTTACACATTATATAATCAACAGTGTTGTCTCGAGGTGATTAAACGAATGAAATGGTCAATTCATCAATTATCTAAATACCGCCAAAACGGGATGCCAATCGATGCCTTTGTCCAGCTGGATGAAGTGATGGAGCGAAACCAGGATATTCGAGCAATTTCGCCCGTTCATGTAAAAGGGCTATGTACTTTTGGTGCATCGCAAATGACATGTCAGTTAACTGTGACAGCAACGTTAACACTACCATGTGCTCGCACATGGGAGGATGTTGAGTTTCCAATTGAAGTTGAGACAGTTGAAATTTTTAGCTGGATTGACGAAGATAAACGAGGAGACGATGACGGAGACATTCACTATATTGACGGTGAAGTCATCGACATGAAACCGGTTCTTGAGGAATTAGTTTTGCTTGAGGTACCAATGCAAGTGTTCAAGGAAGATTCTGAAGGACAAGTGCATGGTGGTAAAAATTGGTCTTATGCAACAGATGAAGACGTAGAGCTACACAAAAAAGCTGACGAACAAAAAGTGGATCCAAGACTAGCTGCTTTAGCTAAGTATTTTGATCAAACAGACGAATAGACGATCTGTAAGGAGGTGCCATCAATGGCTGTACCATTTAGAAGAACTTCTAAAACTGCAAAAAGAAAGCGTCGTACGCATTTCAAATTATCTGTACCTGGTATGGTAACTTGCCCTAACTGTGGTGAGGCTAAATTATCACACCGTGTTTGCAAAGCTTGCGGACAATACAAAGGTAAAGAAGTAGTAAGCAAATAATACAGTGTTTGCTCACTTAAAAGGCTAGTAGAGAGACCATGGCTCTTTACTAGCCTTTTTGTTTGCTTAAAAAGACGGAATATTTCGTTGATTATGAAGTTCTTTACAATAGTGAAATAATTGTGTGATACAATTTATTCATTGCGACAAAGGGGGTAGTAATATGTCTTATACGATTGACAATCATGATGGCATTATGACGTTTACCATTAACCGTGAAGAGAAACGGAATGCTGTCAATGATGAAGTGATGAACGGTCTTCAAGAAGTCATTACATATATTCGTGGGCATGAAGATGTGCGTTTCTTAGTAGTGACTGGTGCTGGCGATAAATCGTTTTGCTCAGGAGGGGATTTATCTGAGTTTCATTCATTGGAAACAGAGGATGAGGCATTTGGTATGTTAAGTAAGATGGGGAAAATATTATATGACCTTGCTACGCTTCCTGTACCAACTATAGCACTTATAAATGGTACGGCTGTTGGAGGTGGCTGTGAGATTGCAACAGCTTGTGATTTTCGTTTAGTAGCTAGCCATGCGAAATGTGGATTTATTCAAGGAACACTGGCCATTACAAGTGGCTGGGGTGGCGGTACATATTTATTTGAACGAGGTTTGCGTCATGATCGTGCGATGAAGATGCTCGTGGATGCGAAGCCTTACCCTGCGCAATTATTATATGAGATAGGGTGGGCTATGCGTGTTTTTGAAGGCTCAAAAGAAGATGCCTTGAACGATTTTATTGAACATATGCGAAAAATTCATCCTTCTGTTCATAAAGCTTATAAGGAGATTGAGCTTAGAAAGTGGCGTGAACGAAATATGTATGAGCGTGTGATGGAAGAAGTTCGTACCTGTGCAAAGTTGTGGGAAAGTGAAGCGCACCATCAAGCGGTTAATAATTTCTTGACAAAGAAGAATAATAAGTAATGTATAAAGACAGTGTTGAGAGTAAAAACATCATCACTGTCTTTTTTCATGCAATGATTCTATTTTGCTTGCTTTTGCATATAGTAGTAAAAAATGCGAGGGTGATAGATTATGGAATTGAAAAAAAGAAAAGATCAATGGACAAAGGAAGATGATGAAAGACTAGCAGAAATCGTATTGCATAATGTGCAAAATGGCAAAACACAGCTAGAGGCCTTTGAAATGGCGGCCATAGAACTAGGTCGTACAAAACAAGCGTGTGGCTTCCGATGGAATAAAACATTGCGTGGTCAATATAGTCAGTCACTACTAGCTGTGCGAAATCAGCCCCAACAATCTATGCGAAGTCATTTGAAATTAGCGTTGACAAGTTTTGACGAATTAACGGAGGCTTATCAAACGCTTGAAATAAAGCATCGGGAATTGCAAAATGAGCATGAGAAGCTAGTGAAATGGCTTCAGCAAGGTTATTCATTAATGAAAGATTAAAATTATGATTACGTGGTTTTTGGAACATGAATTACATTGCTTTTCTTTTATGGACATAAAACCCTTTCTGTATATCGTCAATAATCAGTCTATCCTGTATAATAAAAGAACCTGCGTAGAAGGTGCCTTAGATGTATTCTAAGGCACCTTATTCTTATAGTTTTATGAAAGTATACTATTCAGAGGTGAAGCATCAGATGGGGGTTTTAAAGTCTGCTGTTATAGGAGGCACGCCAAAAAGTGCGTCACCCTTTTTGATGGTGTGAATAGTATTGTGTTGCTTCAAAGTATCACAGAGTGTTTTGAGTATTTTGGGATAATATGGATGTGGTGACATCGAGGAACATTGATCAGTAAAGTTGGAAAGGGTGTAGACAATGAAAGTAGCGATACTTGGAGCAGGGGCAGTTGGTCAATTAACAGCAAGTTTTTTAGCGGAGTCTGGTGTACCAGTAACGTTGGTTGCCAGAAGGCAGGAACAAGTAATTGAACTAAATGCCAAGAAGTTAACACGTATCAACGTTGATGGGACTAAAACTGTGCAAAGGATTGTTGCTACTACAGATTTGGCTAATCTACCAAAGCAAGATTTACTAGTGATTGCTGTTAAATACGGACATTTGCAAAAGCTCTACAATCAATTAGCCTTATTCTCAAGTGAAATGCCGTTGCTTTTTATGCAAAACGGCTTAGCGCATTTTGAGGAGGCACTACTCTTGCCACAAAAAAATATCGCCTTTGGTTCAGTGACCTTTGGAGCTCAATTGTTGGACCATTCAACGGTTCAACATAGAGGAGTAGGGCTATTTAAAATAGCAATAGAACGAGGAGAACACCAGGCTTTTCAACAGCTACTACAATTACAACGTTCCTTATTTCCTATTGAATTGGCTAGTAATGCAGAGCAAATGCTTTTTGCAAAAGCGGTACTTAATAGCTTAATTAATCCATTGACAGCTGTATTGCAAGTAAAGAACGGAGAGTTAGTGACTAATCAACAAGCATTTTTACTGCTAGAAAATATTTATCGAGAGCTTACGGAAGCTTTTGAAGATATTGAACACACCATATCTTTTAGTGATGTGATAGACTTATGTAGGAAAACGGCCAACAATACTTCATCTATGCTAGCGGATCGTCTGCAGGGGAGAAAAAGTGAAATCGAAACAATTGTTGGTGTCATTCTAAATAAAGCTTTAGCAAACGGTCATAATTTACCTACTTTGCGTACTTTATATCATCAAGTGCTTGCAATAGAGGAGAGCGGTGAAAGAAGTTGAAAGACCTTTTACATATAGTTATTAGTATCATTATTTTTTGTCCAATTGTTCTTTTCGTAATTGTTTATCTGATTGGCAGGAAAGTTAAAATTCGAGGCACACATGCTTTTGGAGCAGCCTCTGATGTTACGACATTGTGCTTGTTTTTTTCTGTTCCGTTAGCTATCGGTGTGCTTTGGCGTGTGAATGTTGGGGCGCTTTTAGTGATCCTTGCGATAATGATGGCCATGATTTTTACATATATTGATTGGCGGACTAAAAAGGAAATAGAAGTAAAGCCGTTATTAAAGAAAATTTGGCGTTTTTTATTCTTAATACTTAGTACAGCTTATCTAGTAATATGTATCGTGGGTGTTATCCAATCCATTATGGAATATTTACAGGTTGTCTAAGCATTTTCTTTTCATGTTGAAGCTTTAAGCGTTAAAATAATAGCATTAAAATAGTTATAAAAATCATTCTGTGGGGATGAGAATATGGATTGCATTCATAAACCTTCGAAACTAGAAGCGTAGTTCAGTGATATGAGGAAGTGAACCAGCGCATGTTTTTTTCTACCGAAAGCAAAGTTAGGTATAGAAAATATTTCTCGAGGGAGAATGATGGCTTTTAAATCGAAATGTCTGCTGCAACATTGTTGCCTAAAAGCCGCTAATAGATGCCGCGGATTTTTTTGAGCAATTTGAATGTCAAGGCAACATTGAAAGCCTCATGTGCATAGTATGAATGAAATTCAATTTCTTGTTATGAGTAAGGAAATGATTTAGTGAGTAGAGGAGTTTATGTTAAATGAAACTGGAGTCAATCCAAGTACCTATAAAAAATCATGTACTAGCAGATTACTGGTCGCCAAATACTGCCATTCATCAATTTTTTGAGTATGAATACAATGATCAAGCTTTTGAGAAAAGAGCGGAGCATTTAGCGCGAAATTCCCGTGATCAAAAAGAGTTAACAACAATCATCCGTCAATTTATGGAGCCGCTGGGGTTATCCAAAAAAACGAATGAACATTTAGAACAACTAGAGCAAGGAGCTATGGTAATAGTTGGTGGACAACAAGCAGGTATCTTAACAGGCCCTCTTTACTCCGTTCATAAAGCTATTTCAGTTATTGCATTAGCGAAAGAGCAAAGTACGAAGCTTCAACAGCCTGTTATTCCTGTTTTCTGGATAGCTGGAGAAGATCATGACTTAGAAGAAATCAATCACACCTATACGGTACATGGGGAATTGCTGAAAAAAAGAGCTTATGGGGAGCGCTCTAGACGTAAAACGATGGCTTCTGCAACAGCCCTCAACAAAGAGTCGATGACGCAATTAATTAATACAATTATTCGTGATATTGGAGAAACAGAGTATACAGAAACGCTGATTAAGCAATTAGTTGACGCATTGAACAATAGTGAAACATTTACAGATTTCTTTGCCTGTCTAATGAATCAATTATTCAAAGAGGAAGGCTTATTATTAATCGATGCCGCTAACTTTCAATTCCGTCAATTTGAACATAAATATTTTGCTCAAATCATTCAATCCAATGAAGAAATTGCTAGAGTAGTAACGGAAAAGGAGCAAGAGCTTGAACGTGCTGGCTATGGTAAGCCTATTTTAGCAACATATGAAGCCGCCAATTTATTTTACGTAGAAGATGGGGAGCGACATCTTTTAGAAAGAAAAAATGATCTGTTTGTTAATTTAGCGGCAAACCTTAAATTTACACAAGAAGAGCTATTAGAAGTGGCGCATAATCATCCTGAACGTTTAAGTAATAACGTAGTAACTCGCCCATTGATGCAGGAGATGACATTGCCAGTATTAGCGTTTGTTGGAGGTCCAGGAGAGCTAGCTTATTGGGCGACACTGAAAAATGCATTTTCAGTGTTAGATTTACAAATGCCGATTTTTGCTCCGCGCCTACATATAACTATTGTCACTCGTCATGTAGAGCAATTATTACGCGAGCATCAACTAACTGTTACTGACGTATGGGAAGGGAAAGCATTACACCTGAAAGAACGTTTTATTGCAGATGTACAGGACAGTGAAGCCAAACGTCAAATTCAAGCTATGCAGCAGTTGTTAGTAGAAAAATATGAAGAGCTAGCCTCCTATTTAGAGAAACAGCATCTGCAATTAGATAAGATTCTTGAGAAAAATCAAGAAAATCATGCGAAGCAATTTGACTATCTACAGCAAAAAATTGAACAAACTGTATTGGGTAAGCATGAAACGACGATTCGTAAATTTATGACATTGCAAAATGAATTATATCCGAATGATGGTTTCCAAGAGAGATCCTTTAATCCTTATCAATATTTCAATGAGTTTGGACCTATGTTAATTACTGAAATGCTGAAGCAAAATTATAGCATCGGTAAACACCACTATTTACTTTATTTATAAAATTAATAAACAGATACTTTTTACCTAAGTAGTAATTTGATATCCTGTGAATTTGATGAATAATGTCGAGATAAATAGTATTTAAAGAGCTATCCTACCAGGGGTGGCTCTTTTTTTGTATCATTTAGCACATGTCAAAAAAATTCCTAAAGGTCTAATTGCATATTAAGTGATAAAATGTCAAGTTTTTTTTAAAAAAAGTGGAGGAAAGTGGGGGGATGTGGTACATTATTTAATAAAGTGGGGTGAGTAGTATGTTCATGGGAGAATATCAACACTCCGTTGATGCGAAAGGGCGATTAATCGTACCGGCAAAATTTCGTGAAGCTTTAGGCGAAACGTTTGTTGTCACAAGAGGTCTCGATAACTGTCTATTTGGCTATCCTATGAATGAATGGCGAAAACTCGAAGAGAAATTAAAAGGTTTACCAATGACCAAAAAAGATACACGAGCATTTGCGAGGTTTTTCTTTTCTGGAGCAACAGAGGTAGAGATAGACAAGCAGGGGCGTATCAACATCCCAGCTACCCTTATGCAGCATGCGCATCTAGTAAAAGAATGTGTGGTGTTGGGTGTTTCAAATCGAATCGAGATTTGGGCTAAGGATGCTTGGGAAGCTTACTTTAGTGAGTCTGAACAATCTTTTAATGAAATTGCAGAAAATATGATTGGCTTTGATTTTTAACTTGTAATAGGCATTACAACGTGATAGTTGAATGAGGTTAAGGCCTGAGAGGAGCGAGTGGTATGTTCGATCATACAACCGTGTTATTAAAAGAAACTGTTGATGGGTTGAACATAGATCCTGATGGTGTATATGTGGACTGTACACTAGGTGGTGCGGGACACAGTGAATATCTAGTACAACAATTATCAGATAAAGGCCGCTTAATTTGTTTTGATCAAGATATGACGGCTATTGAAAATGCGAAAATTCGATTAGCACCTTATATAGAGCGTGTTACATTTATACATTCGAATTTCCGTTACTTAAAAGAAGAACTATTAGCTCATGGCATTAAGCAGGTTGATGGTATTTTATATGACTTAGGCGTATCTTCTCCACAATTAGATACACCTGAGAGAGGCTTTAGTTATCACCACGATGCACCACTTGATATGCGTATGGATCAAACTGCAACACTGACAGCATCAGATGTTGTTAATCAATGGGCATACGAAGATCTTGTTCGTATATTTTTCCGTTATGGAGAAGAAAAGTTTTCTAAACAAGTTGCCCGTAAAATTGAAGAGGCTCGAAAAACAGCACCGATTGAAACAACTGGTCAACTTGTAGAATTAATTAAAGAGGGTATTCCAGCAGCGGCACGCCGAAAAGGTGGACATCCGGCAAAGCGCATTTTCCAAGCAATAAGAATTGCTGTTAATGATGAGCTAGGCGCAGCAGAGGATTCATTAGTCGATGCGATTGATATGATTAACGTAGGGGGGCGCATTAGTGTCATTACGTTCCATTCATTGGAGGACCGCCTATGCAAGACAATCTTTAAGGAAGCGTCATCATTACCGGAATTACCGCCAAATTTACCTGTAATTCCTGATGACATGAAGCCAACTTTAAAGCTTATTACACGAAAGCCTATTATTCCTTCTGATGAAGAATTGGCAGTTAATAATCGTGCGCGTTCAGCGAAGCTTAGAGTGGTGGAGAAAATTAACGACAAAGGGCGTGAGTAAATGGCAGCAGTTCGTGTAAGGCAACAGCACCAACATCAACAAGTGCAACAACCGATAACACCACCTAGTCCACAACCCACTATCATACGTCGTAAAAAAACGAACCAGAAGTTTGAAAAGACAATGCTAATTGTTTTAATTGGCATTATTGCTGTACTAGGAATTCTTGTATTAAATAAACAAGCAGCGATTCAAACAACAAGTATAGACATTCAAAAAATCGAATCAGAAGCAGAAGAGATTGCGAAACAGAATGTTGACTTAACGGTTCGTGTAAGTGAACTTTCTACATACGAAAACATATGGAAAAAAGCCAAAGAACTCGGTTTAACTCAAAATGAGAAAAATGTAAAGGTAGTGCCGGGAGAATGAAAAAAAAGAGATTTCGATTCCAATGGGGAGCCTTTCTATTATTAATTTTTTATGGAGGGCTCTTTTTTCTATTATTCACAAGAATGGTGACATTACAGGCTACAGGTGAAGTGGAAGGACAAGAGCTTGCAGCGAGAGCAGCAGCTAAGTATGGTAAGGAAAGTGTAATTACAGCTAATCGTGGGAAGATTTATGATCAAAATGGACAAGTAATTGCAGAGGATACATTGAGTTATCGCATGATTGCCATTGTAAGCGAAAAGGCTACAACAGATCCAAAGAATCCTCGTCATGTAGTGGATTCGGAGAAAACGGCAAAAGTACTAGCGAAATATATTCCAGCGATGAAGGAAAAGGAAGACGAGATTGTTAAAAAATTGAACAATCGATATAGAAGTGATGGTGAACCTTTATATCAAGTTGAGTTTGGTAGCGCAGGCCGTGGCATTAGTCACGAGGTCATGAGTAAAATAAAGGAAGAAAAATTACCAGGAATTCTCTTTGTGAGTGACTTAAAACGGTATTATCCAAATGGTGTATTTGCCTCTCATTTAATTGGCTATGCTCTCAAAAAGATAATGAAGATGGCACGGTTACAACCAAGGGAGAAATGGGTCTAGAATATACGTATGATAAAGAATTAACAGGCGTTAATGGCAAGGTGGAATATGAGACAGATGCTTTCCGCTATTTGCTTCCAAACAGTGAGAAAATGATTACACCTGCAAAAAATGGGGACGACATTTATTTAACACTTGATAAAACAATCCAAAGCTTCTTAGAGGAAGCAATGACAAAGGTTGAACAGGAATATAATCCTGAGTCCATGACCGCGGTAGTAGCAGATCCGAAGACCGGAAAGATTCTAGCAATGTCACAGCGTCCTACATTTAACCCAGAAACACGTGATAGTCAAAATATGAAGTGGCTGAATGAGGTGATTGAGGAGACAATTGAGCCTGGCTCAACGATGAAAACTTTCACGCTTGCTTCAGCTATCGATACGGGAAAATGGACACCGAATGATTCATTTATGTCAGGTTCATATACAGTATTTGACCGTACGATTCGAGATCACAATAGATATGGTTGGGGTCCAATTACTTATTTAGAAGGTTTTCAACGCTCTGCCAATACTGGTATGGCCCATTTATTAACTAAGATTGGCGATGATGTATTTATTGATTATCTGGATCGCTTTGGTTTTGGGCACAAAACGGGAATTGATTTACCGAATGAAGCAGCGGGTACTATTTTATCAAAGTACCCTATTCAACGAGTAACAACAACTTACGGCCAAGGTTCAACAGTAACACCTATTCAGTTAATCCAAGCGATGACTGCTATAGCGAATGATGGCAAGATGATGCAACCGTATGTTATCGACCGTATTGTTGATTCTTCTACAGGGAAAATTATTCAAAATCATGAGCCTGTTGAAAAAGGACAGCCGATTAAAGCTGATACAGCGAAACAAGTACGAGAAATCCTAGCTTCAACATTAACATCAAAACATGGGACAGCGAAGGATTTTATATTGGAGGATTATGAGGTTGCAGGGAAAACGGGGACTGCCCAAATTCCGAAAGCTAGTGGTGGATATCTTTCAAACCAATACCTTTATTCATTTTTAGGCTTGGCTCCTGTAGATGATCCACAGCTAATTGTATATGTCTCAGTGAAAAAACCTAAGCTGAACAATGAGCTTGGATCTGTACCAGTATCAAAAGTCTTTAATCCAGTTATGTTAAATAGCTTAAAGCACCTTAATATCAACCCAGACGATGTTCAACATGTCAATAAAGTCAGCATTCAGGACTTTACAGGTCAAAGTGCTGAAGCGGTTGAAGTAGAATTAGCCAATGATGGTTTACAACCAATTGTTGTAGGTAGTGGTGGTAAAATTATTGAACAATATCCAACGAACACTCAAAAGCTGGTAAAAGGTAGTTTTGTATTTTTAAAGACAGATGGCGAGGTAACATTGCCTGACTTTACGAATTGGTCATTACGTAATTTACTAGTCTTCAAATCTATGACTGGACTAGAGATGGAAATATTCGGCGAAGGTTTTGTAGCAAGTCAAAGCGTTTCAGCTGGAACCGTCATCACTGATAGTTCCCCGATTGTTGTTAAGCTCAAAACACCTGCTGAAAGCTTTGTACAAGACGTTGAAGCTGCCTCTGAGGGTGAAGTTGAAGAAGTAGAGGATGAATAATACTGAATAGAAGTCCACTTTATTTCATACGTTGTAAAAAACAAGGTGTGATGTCGAATGAAGTGGATTTCTATCCATTCTAAAAAGCGTTTACGTATTTTATATGTGTTGTTTATGTGTGTAGCAGTGGCAATTGTTGTTAGGTTGTTCTTTTTGCAAGTGTTAGATCAAAAAGAATTGACTACTAAGGCAGAGGAGAACTGGGACAGGGAAATTCCATTTGCGAATGAACGAGGGCATATAACAGATCGAGATGGAGAGAGTATTGTAACTAATAAGCTAGCGCCTACTTTATATTTCATGCCTTCACAAAGTAATGATATTGAAGGAGCTGCTGAAAAAATTGCCCAGGTTCTAGAAGTGGATAAAGCGAAGCTATTAGAGAAAATGCAAAAAAAAGCGTACTTAGTGAAACTAGCACCTGAAGGCAAAAATATACCTTATGAAAAAGCAGTAGAATTACAAGGCATGCAAATTGAAGGATTGTATAGTGGTGTTGATTATTCTAGGGATTATCCTTATGGCACGCTATTATCTCGATTTTTAGGTTTTACGGGGTATGATGCCCAAGGATTAGCTGGGATTGAATATGAATATGATAAATTTCTGCAGGCTAATTCTTCTGCTATCCGTCTCTTTACAGATGCAAAAGGTAATAATTTGCCTAATGTTTCAAGTGCTTGGAAAGCAGGAGAGGATGGTGCTACGATCGAGCTAACAATTGACGTTGATGTACAGCAAGTCGTAGAGCGTGAGATGTCGCAAGCAATGAAGCGCTATGAAGCTGACCAAGCACTAGCGATTGCGATGAATCCAAACACTGGCGAAATTTTGGCATTAGCCTCTTATCCTACTTTCCATCCAGCTGAATATCAATTAGTAGAGCCAGCCATCTATAATCGAAATTTACCTGTATGGATGACGTATGAGCCCGGTTCTACTTTTAAAATTATTACCCTTAGTGCTGCGTTGGAAGAAAACTTAGTGGATTTGGAGCATGAAACCTTTTATGATCCAGGTTATACGATGGTGGCGGGAGCAAAGCTTCGCTGTTGGAAACGTGAAGGACATGGGCATGAAACCTTTTTAGAGGTGGTTGAGAACTCCTGTAACCCAGGCTTTATAGAATTAGGTCAGCGTCTAGGCAATGAGCGACTACTACAATATATTAAAGACTTTGGTTTTGGAAAAAAGACAGGGTCTAATATAGCTGGTGAAGCATCGGGTATTTTATTTTCCAAGGATGCCTTTGGTCCTGTTGAGCAGGCCACCACTTCATTTGGGCAAGGGGTAGCCGTGACACCTATTCAACAAGTTCAAGCAGTAGCTGCTGCCATAAATGGAGGCAAGCTTTATACGCCATATGTTGTGAAAAAGGTATTTAATCCAAATACAGGTGAAGTCATACAAGAAACGCAACCAGTTGTTAAAAATCAGGTAATTCGTGAAGAAACCTCTGCTAAGGTTCGAGGTGCTTTGGAATCAGTAGTAGCGAATGGTTCAGGTCGACAAGCCTTTCGAGATGGACTGCGAATTGGTGGTAAAACTGGAACAGCGCAAAAAGTTGAAAATGGCCGTTATAAAAGTGGAGAATACATCGTATCCTTTATTGGCTTTGCACCAGCAGACAATCCGCAAATTGTTGTCTATGTAGCTGTTGACAATCCGAAAAAGACAACCCAGTTTGGTGGTGTTGTAGCAGCACCTATAGTGGGGCAAATTATTGAGGATGTTGCGCCTTTTGTAGGTATTGAAAAATCGAAGGAACAACTGGAAAAGGATTATCGTTATGGTGACCCAATTACTGTGAAGGTACCGAATTTTATTGGTCAAACAAAGGATGATATTGCCAAGCAATTTTATCCATTCCGTATTGAATGGCATGGAGAAGGGACTAAAATTGGTAATCAATTACCTGAAGTGGATAGTGTTATCAAACAAGATGGTACCATTCATTTATATTTGGAGAACTAAAATAACTTTACCTTTAAAAAATGGGAAAGAACCACTATTATTATGAAGGGTAGTAATAATAAAATGAAAGTTAATGCTTTTTTCTTAAAGAAGAAAGTGAAACAAGATTTAAAGGAGATTTTTCAATGAAACTCGCAACAACACTTACCATTTTAGCTCTTGCTTTTATAGTAACAGTTATCCTGGCACCAATTAGTATTCCACTTCTTCGTCGTCTAAAGTTTGGGCAAAGTATTCGAGAAGAGGGACCAAAATCACATATGAAAAAAGCTGGTACACCAACAATGGGGGGAATCATTTTCTTAATATCCATCCTCGTAACAACTGTTGGTGTAGGTAGCTTTTTAGATTTATTAACGACACAGACCGTAGTACTTTTATTAGTATTAGCAGGATTCGGCTTAATAGGTTTATTAGATGATGGTTTAAAGGTTGTATTTAAAAGAAATTTAGGTTTAACCTCTCTTCAAAAATTGATTGGTCAAATTGTTATTGCTATTCTTGCGTATTTCCTTCTACATGTAGGATCGTTTGATACAACGTTAGCTATTCCATTTACGGAGTGGACTATTGATCTAGATGTATTCTATGTAGCCTTTTTAATTTTTGGTTAGTAGGCTTCTCCAATGCAGTGAATTTGACAGATGGACTAGACGGGCTAGTGGCGGGTACTGCCTCCATTGCCTTTGCAGCATTTGGTGTTATTGCGCTATTCCAAAGTCAGGCAGATATTGCACTATTTTCGTTTGCTGTAACAGGTGCTTTATTAGGCTTTTTATTATTTAATGCAAATCCTGCAAAGGTATTTATGGGGGATACGGGGTCATTAGCATTAGGTGGAGCATTAGCTATGGTATCTGTCTTAGTAAAAGAAGAATTCTTGCTTTTACTAGTTGGCTTAGTGTTTGTGATCGAAACACTTTCCGTTATTTTGCAGGTAGGTAGCTTTAAGCTGCGAAAAAAGCGTATTTTTAAAATGAGCCCTATTCATCATCATTTTGAATTATCGGGTTGGTCAGAATGGAAAGTAGTGCTTGTCTTCTGGTCAACTGCCTTAGCAGTAGCATTAATTGCAGTCTTATCGGAGGCGTTCTAATGAAAAACTATACAGATTTACAACATAAAAAAGTACTTGTATTAGGTCTAGCAAAAAGTGGTGTGGCCGCTGCTGAAATTTTACATGAGCTTGGTGCATTTGTAACAGTAAATGATTCAAAACCATTTGATGAAAGTCCAGATGCACAAGGGCTCTTACAGAAGGGGATTACAGTTATCTGTGGTCGCCATCCCGAAGATTTACTTGATGAAGGCTTTGAGTTAGTGGTAAAAAATCCAGGTATACCTTATAGCAATCGAATTGTGGCTGATGCCCTTAGTCGAGAGATTCCAGTCTGGACAGAGATTGAGCTAGCTTTTTTAATTAGTGATGCACCATTTATTGGTATAACAGGCTCAAATGGCAAAACAACGACGACAACTTTAATATTCGACATGTTAAGTAACGGAAGTAAAAATCCTTTAATTGCTGGAAATATTGGGACAGTTGCTTGTGGCGTCGCAAAAGAAGCTAATCAAGATGACATCATTGTAACAGAATTATCTTCTTTCCAATTGATGGGGATTAAAACGTTTAAGCCTAAAATTGCTATTTTGACGAATCTTTATGATGCGCATCTAGACTATCATGGAACATTTAATAACTATGCTGAAGCGAAGTTTGGCGTAACTCGTAATCAAGATGACAGTGATTATTTTATTTATAATGCCGACCAACCGATAGTGGTTGGATATGCAGCACAATCTCATGCACAGAAGATTCCATTCAGTTCGAAGGGGCGTACTGCAAATGGGATTAGTG
Source organism: Lysinibacillus sp. YS11 (assembly GCF_002896375.1). Taxonomy (NCBI): domain Bacteria; kingdom Bacillati; phylum Bacillota; class Bacilli; order Caryophanales; family Bacillaceae; genus Lysinibacillus; species Lysinibacillus sp. YS11. The sequence goes on from NZ_CP026007.1 coordinate 963,857, forward strand.
CAGATGATACAACAATTTATTGGCAAGGTGAACCATACATGGATCGCGCAAACATTGCCTTGCCTGGTAAGCATAATTTAGAAAATATCCTAGCAGCCGTGGCAGCCTGTATTTTAGTTGGCTGTGACAAAGAGAAGATGGAAGAGGTTTTAGCGACATTTGGTGGAGTTAGACACCGTACACAATTCGTACGTGAATGGAACGGTCGAAAGATTTACAACGACTCTAAGGCAACCAATTGCTTAGCGACAAAGAGTGCTTTAGATGCTTTCCAAGCTCCTGTCATTTTACTCGCAGGTGGCTTAGATCGTGGACATTCTTTCGAAGAGCTTCGCCCTTGTATGAGTCATGTAAAGGGTGTTGTTGCGTTTGGAGAAACTGGCTTACGATTTGTAGAATTTGCAAAATCGTGTGGTGTCCAACATACCGTCATTGCTCAAAATGTAGAAGACGCTGTCCAATATGCAGCACCGATGTCTGCAGAAGGAGATGTTATTTTACTATCTCCAGCATGTGCAAGTTGGGATCAATATGACAGCTTTGAAATACGGGGAGATGTTTTTATTGATGCTGTAATGAAGCTGTAATGAGCCTGTAACTATTTTAGAATATACTTGACTTGGAAGGATGGCATTACTGAGAGGTAAAGAAAGCTACTTATTGCTCGTCACAACTTTGATGCTATCAATAATCGGCATTATTTTCGTCTATTCTGCAGGTACCTATTGGAGTGCCGTTCATTATAGTGGAAAAATGCCGTTTTATATGAAGCAAAGCGTATACTTTGTGGTAGCCATTGTCGTATTTTTAATCACGATTCGATTAAATATTTTGAGAGAGCAGTCCTTTTGGAAAATGGCCTATATATTTTCGTTAATTTTACTCGTTCTCGTCCTGATTCCTGGTATAGGATTAGTGCGAAATGGTTCGCAAAGCTGGATTGGTGTAGGTCCATTAACAATACAGCCGGCAGAGCTAACGAAAATTACCGTCATTGTGTACTTGAGCCATATATTAGCCCAACATAAAACGGGCACTCCTGTTGTTAACTGGCGACATGGTTTTATCCTGTTACTTCCTGTTGTTCTTATCATGTTGCAGCCGGATTTTGGCTCAGTATTTATTCTCGTTGTATCTGTGTTTTTATTGTTTTTTGTCGCTGGCTATCCTCTAAAATTATACGCCATGATTATGCTAGCTGGTGTCGCTGGATTAGTAGGTCTCATAGCGACAGCGCCATATCGTCTAAAGCGTATAGAAGCATTTCTTGATCCATGGGCTGATCCCTTGGTTAGTGGGTTCCAAGCGGTGCAATCTTTAATGGCTATCGGTCCAGCAGGGATTTTTGGGCATGGCTTTGGACAAAGCCGACAAAAGTTTCTGTATTTACCAGAGCCTCAAAATGATTTTATTTACGCCATTATTTTAGAAGAAGTCGGATTGATTGGTGGCCTCGTTATTTTAGTGCTTTTTGTACTAACGATCTATGCAGGCTATAGATTTGCTGTACAGGCTAAAAACCGAACGTCCTATTATGCGATTATCGGGCTAGTCACAATGCTTATGGTGCAGGCTTTTCTAAATATAGCCGTAGTAATAGGTTTAGTGCCAGTAACGGGTGTTACATTACCTTTTATTAGCTATGGTGGAACATCTTTAGTAACAATGTGGTTAATAATAGGTATTATTTATCAATTAGCGAAATAAATATAAAGGAGGAGTACTTTTATGGAGAAAGTAATTGATATAGAAGAACGCATACCTACGCTAAAAAAGCGACGAAAAAAGCGTACAAACCGGAAATTTATAGTGCTAATATTACTTTTCTTTATTGTGTTAGCAGTACTCCTTTATTTTCAATCTCCATACAGTAACATCAATAAAATCACTGTCAATGGTGCGAAGCTAGCGAATGACCAATATTATTTGGAGGCAAGTACTCTTGCGCCAGGAAAATCAATGTGGAGTTTCAAAGTGGAAGATATTGAACAGATTTTATTAAAGGATAAATGGGTAAAAGAAGTACAGGTTAACCGTAACTGGTTACAAGGCGTAACAATTGATATTAAAGAATGGAAAAAAGTTGCGTACTTTGCTGGGGATGGGACTTATTATCCTTTGCTAGAAAACGGCAAGCGCTTTGAACAAACGGGAAATGATACACCCATTGATGCACCTGTTTTTATCGGGATAACTGGTGAAAAGACAATTAATAAGCTTGTTGAACAGCTAGCACAATTAAAGCCCGAAGTATTAGCTTTAATTTCTCAGGTTAACACGAATAGTAATGAAGCAAATCCAAATGCAGTAAAGCTTTATATGAATGATGGCTACGAAGTACGTGCTGTTATTCAGACACTAGCGGAAAAGTTAAATTACTACCCCTCTATCGTCGCACAAATTGCTAACTTAGAAAAAGGTGTGATTGATTTAGAGGTCGGTTCATACTATCGTCCTTTTAACGAGGAATACAACAAGATTAGTATTGACATGGAAGTAAATGCAGATGGTGAAATGGTTAACCAGGAAGTGACAGAAGATGAACAACAAGAAGACGAATAGCAAAGGTAGTTTTTTTACTAGAAAACAATTCGAATTACTAATTGTTTGTGTAACAACAGGATTTATCATCGGCTATTCATACAACCAGGCGAAAGATAATCGAGAAGCAGGCACTATTAATTCTGAGCTTTTTGAGCAAGAAGATTCTTATCGTGAGGAGCTAATCACTCAACAAGAGCGCAATAAAGAACTTACGGAAGAACTAAATCATTTACAAGAACAAATTCGGAAGTATGAAAAATCCTTTGCTTCAAACGAAAAGGACTACAAGAAGCTTGTTGAGCAAGCAGAAGATTTACGGCTTTTACTCGGTGAACTAAAGAGTGAGGGGAAGGGCATACGCATAACCCTTCAAGATGGAGACTATGATCCAAAATCCTTAAATCCAAATGACTATATTGTCCATGAAAGTCATGTATTTAAATTGTTAAATGAACTAAAAATTTCAGGCGCGCAAGCTATTGCTATTAATGGACAACGTGTATTAGCGAGTTCTTATATTCGCTGTAATGGCCCAGTAATAACAATTGATGGTACACAACATCCAGCTCCGTTTGTAATCGAAGCGGTTGGTGATTCAGATACATTAATAGCTTCTTTAAACTTAAACGGGGGCGTGGTGGATCAATTATTAAATGACAATATTGTTGTGTCACTTGAAGAAAATCAGAAGCTTACCATGCCAAAAGTAAAAATAGAAAGTTAGGACAAGTTCTATACTTTAAACTTCATGTTTAATTTAGCCTTCAGTTATATAGTCGATTGTAGAAAATTATACAATTCAAAGTCGTATTCTGAGGGGCATACGATACGTCTAGGAGGGGCTATTTTGAAAAGAAATATGTACACCCGAATAACGATCGTGCTATTTATTATCGGTTTGATGATAGCGGTACAATACAATACCATACAAAAACCAGCTGAGCGAGATACACGAGATATTTGGGCAATAAGAGAGGAATTAGCACAAGAAAAACAAAGACATTCCGCACTACTGGCAGAAATTCGCTCACTTCATGAAGTAGTGGATCGCTATGAGCAATCTGAAAAAGTAAATCAGCAAGCAGCTTTAAATGAAACATTAAATCGTTTAAAGCTACAAGCAGGATTAACAGAAGTTATAGGGCCAGGTGTTGTACTTCGAGTTGAACCTGCACCTGAACTGATAGAAATGGGCTATGAAATTAAAGAGATTTCACCCGATTTGTTAACTCAATTATTGAATACCCTTTTTAAGAACAATGCTACTAATGTCTCAATTGATGGTAATCGGGTAGTACAAACAACAGCCATACGGGATATTAATGGTAAGACAACAGTAAACAGTATACCACTGTCTTCGCCTTCATTTGAGATATTTGTTGGGACAAGCGATTATAAAGCAGCACAAAAAATGTATAATTCCTTGCAGGCCTCAACATTTATAGACTCATTTTATTTAGACAATTTTAATTTAGTAATTGAAGAACCAATTGAACAGTTACAAATTCCAGCATTTGATCAGCCGTTGACAAATGATTATTTAGCAGAGGTAAAAAAAGGAGATTAATATATGTGGCTACCATTTTTAGGTTTGGTATTTGGACTTGCCCTTGGCTTGTTAACAAATATACAAATCCCCTCTATGTATGAAAATTATCTGTCAATAGCTGTTTTAGCAGCTTTAGATACATTATTTGGAGGTATTCGTGCTCAATTACAGCAAGTTTACGATGATAAAGTTTTTGTATCAGGATTCTTTTTTAATATAGTTCTAGCAGCAGGATTAGCTTTTATAGGAGTGAATTTGGGGATAGATTTGTATTTAGCAGCGATTTTCGCTTTTGGAGTACGTTTATTCCAAAATATAGCAATTATTAGGCGTATATTACTAACTCGGTTAGATGAGAAACGTCACAAGCGGAAAAAAACTTCCATAGAATGAGAGAAAAATTGACCAAAATACTCGATTTGCTTAGACATTATGCCAAATTTACAATAGAATGAAAACAAGAGCATTTTTCAAGGAGGTGCAGCGAATTGAATCAGCAAGATTTATACATTTCCCTTGATATTGGGTCCTCCTCTGTCAAGGTATTAATAGGTGAAATGAGTGACGGGCAATTACATGTAATTGGCGTCGGAAATGTAAAGTCGAATGGAGTTCGAAAAGGTGCAATTGTTGATATTGATGCAACAGTACAATCTATTCGAAAAGCAATAGAACAGGCCGAACGAATGACTGGTTATCAAATCCATGAAGTCGTTTTAGGCGTTCCAGCTAACCAGACGATGTTACAGCTAGTTAAAGGTGTTGTCGCTGTAAATAGTGAAAATAGAGAAATTACAGATGATGATTTAGACAGAGTGGTAGAATCTGCACAAGTCATGTCAATACCTCCTGAACGTGAATTAGTTAACATCATTCCAAGACAGTTTATTGTGGACAACCTTGATGAAATTAAAGATCCTCGTGGTATGATTGGCATCCGTCTTGAAATGGATGCAACAATGATAACGACATCCAAAACGCTTTTACACAATGTTCTTCGCTGTGTTGAGCGAGCGGGTTTAAGTATACGAGAAATATATTTGCAGCCATTAGCATCAGGCTACTTTGCATTAACTGAAGATGAAAAAAACCAAGGAACTGCCTTTATTGATTTAGGTGGCGGATCTACAACAATTGCAGTTTTTGAAGAGGGATTATTAACGCATACGGGTGTCATACCAGTTGGTGGTGATCATATAACGAAAGATATTTCAATCGTTTTAAAAACACCAACAGAACAAGCAGAACAAATTAAACACCAGTTTGGACATGCCTTTTATGATGACGCATCAGATGACGAACTCTTTGAAGTGCCTGTCGTGGGTACAGATTCTACTGATCAGTACAGCCAACGTTATATATCGGAGATTATCGGTGCTAGATTAGAAGAATTACTAGAGTTAGTTATAGATGAATTAGCACGTTTAGGTGTTAGAGATTTACCAGGCGGTGTAGTTTTAACTGGTGGTGTTGCAAAGCTTGAGGGGATTGCCCAATTAGCACGTCAAATTCTACAAACGCGTGTTAGAATCTATACACCCGATTATATCGGTGTTAGAGAGCCTTCATTTGCGACGGCAGTTGGACTTATTCGTTACGCCTATTTAGAAGATGATTTTTACGGTAAAAGTACGAATACGCAGCCTGTTGAATATGCAGTTGTAGGGGCTCAACCAGCTATAAGCAAAAAGCAAGAGTATTCTGCACCTTCAGAACCAAAAGAAAGCGTAATTGGGAGAGCAAAAAAATTATTTGATAAGTTTTTTGATTAACTAGAATGCGTAATGAATGATACAGAGTCGAGTTACCGTGGGAGGAAAAAGAGATGTTAGAATTTGATACAAGTGTTGATGAACTTGCAGTAATAAAGGTCATAGGTGTTGGTGGCGGCGGTAACAACGCTGTCAATCGAATGATAGAACATGGTGTACAAGGTGTTGACTTTATCGCAGTTAACACGGATGCTCAGGCATTAAATTTATCCAAAGCGGAAGTAAGGCTACAAATTGGGGCTAAATTAACGCGTGGATTAGGTGCAGGTGCAAATCCAGAAGTAGGAAAAAAAGCTGCTGAAGAGAGCAGAGAACAGCTAGAAGAGGTTTTACGAGGCGCCGATATGGTATTCGTGACTGCTGGTATGGGCGGCGGAACGGGTACTGGGGCAGCTCCAGTGATTGCACAAATTGCACGTGAATTGGGAGCCCTAACAGTAGGTGTTGTCACACGTCCTTTTACTTTTGAAGGTCGTAAACGTCAAACACAAGCAATCGGTGGAATTGGCGGAATGAAAGAAGCAGTAGATACACTGATTGTGATACCAAACGACAAGCTACTACAAATAGTTGATAAATCAACACCAATGTTAGAAGCCTTTAGAGAAGCCGATAATGTATTACGTCAAGGTGTACAAGGTATTTCAGATTTAATTGCTACACCTGGTCTTATTAACTTAGACTTTGCAGACGTGAAAACAATTATGTCCAACAAAGGTTCAGCCTTAATGGGAATTGGTATTGCAACAGGTGAAAACAGAGCTTCTGAGGCTGCAAAGAAAGCTATTTCAAGTCCATTGCTTGAATCATCCATTGATGGTGCTAAAGGTGTCCTTATGAACATTACAGGTGGTTCAAATCTTAGCTTATTTGAAGTACAAGAAGCAGCAGATATCGTAGCTTCTGCATCAGATGAAGAGGTAAATATGATTTTCGGTTCTGTAATTAATGAAAATCTTAAAGATGAAATCATTGTTACAGTTATTGCGACAGGCTTCACAGAGGAAGCTTTACAGCAACAACGACCTACAGCAAAACCGACACTTAATATGAACAGACAATCTGCTCCACAGCAACAAGCACCTATTCGTGAACAACGACAAGAAATGCATGTTCAACATGAGCAGCCACGTCAAAATCAGCAAAATTATGCACAGGATGACATGCTTGAGGTTCCGGCATTTTTACGTAACCGCAAAAATCGTGGTTAATTAACTTCTAAAAAGCTCGTATTTTACATATGTAAAATACGAGCTTTTTATATTGTCTGCTATGATGTTCAAATGTGTAAGGAAACCATGTTTTTTGTCAAAACATTTTTAGGAAATGATGCGATTGTTTGACAATATTTGTGGGAGTAACGTGCTAACTTTGTAAGTAGGAGGCGGCTGTTATGTATGGAGAATGGCTGGTGCTCATTAATACGCTTTTTAATCTAGCGATACTCACGTTTACGGCAAGAGTAACAGGAGTCCTTGTAAAAAATTCAAGATTATTAATGAGTTCTATTTGTAGTAGTTTTGTAGCTGTCATTGGCGGTCAAATGCTGTGGACGACAATTCTTAGTTTTATATTGTTAATTGGTATAGCGTTTCACTTTAAGATTCGAAGCTTTCAGAAGCAAGGACCTATTGTGTTAACAGCAACGATCGTTATTGGCGGATTGTTAACAGCACTACAACCTTTTTTAAAAAATCTTTCTTCCACCCATTTCATTATGATTTGCTTTTTGCTTGCAGTTTTAAATCTTATTGCATTTTATAAGCAATGGGGTTTTGTAAAATTAGAACGCTTAAGTGGTCAATTTGTATTTGATACAACTTTAACAATCTTTGGGGCAAAGATACCACTTTCTGCCTTTGTAGATACAGGAAATCAAGCCGTTGAGCCATTATCAGGAAAGCCGGTTCATTTTGTTTCCTATACTGCTTTGAGACCACATTTACCTTCAGCGTTCCGGGAATCATTAATGGAATGGCAAGAAACAGATCCGTACAATGTATCTATGTTTTCAGAAGATTATCAGCGTTATATACGATTTATTCATGTCAATACAGTACAGCAGCAATCCGTTGTCCTTGGTTTTCGCTTTGATGAGTGGCATATAAAGGGGGAGCCTTCGCAAGTGAAAATGAATGAATATATCGTATTAACCAAAAAAGCTAAAAATTTTCCACATAGCACAGCAGCAATTTTACATTTTTCAGCGCTTTCAAATAACTCATAGAGGGGGAGAACTATTGCTTCTTAGGCTACTTGCTAGCTTGAAAAAATTATGGAGTAAGTTTCGGAGTCGTGAAACGTACTATATAGGGGGAAATGATTCATTGCCAGTGCCATTAAGTCGAGAAGAAGAAGTTACAGTCATTGCATCCTTTATGAATGGTGATTTACGAGCTAGAGACACACTAATTGAACGTAATTTACGTCTTGTTGTTTATATTGCTAGACGTTTTGATAATACGGGAACGCCAATCGAAGACTTAATCAGTATTGGCTCCATTGGTTTAATAAAAGCAATTGAGACGTTCAATACGGATAAAAATATTAAGCTTGCAACATACGCATCACGCTGTATTGAAAATGAAATTTTAATGCATTTACGAAAAACAAGTCGTATGAAGGGTGAAGTATCCTTAGATGAGCCACTAAATTCTGATGCAGATGGAAATGAATTATTACTGTCAGATATTTTAGGAACAGAAGAGCATATTATTTTAGATAATGTGGAGAAAAAAATTGAACGTCAGCATATGTTCCACGCTATTAATTTACTAGGTGCACGTGAACGTTATATTATGGAATGTCGCTTTGGTCTCAATGGAAAAGTTGAAATGACACAAAAAGAAGTTGCAGATCATTTAGGCATATCGCAATCATATATTTCCCGTTTAGAAAAGAAAATTATTCAAGATTTACGTGAAAATTTAAATCAACCAATTTCTTAGAAAGGGAAATTTATCCTACCTAAAATTGGTCGCAGCTTTTGTGCATATTCTTGTTCCTCTCGGACAAACTGATGTCACGGTTTAGTCAGAGAATAACATCCGGAGGAATCGAATATGCGAACAAAAGTAGATCTTTGCGGCTTAGATACATCGACTTTGCCAATTCTAAAGCACGAGGAAATGAAGGAACTCTTTATCCGATTACAAGCTGGAGAAACAGAGATTAGAGAAGAGCTTGTGATGTGCAATTTAAGGTTAGTGCTTAGTATTGTCGGTAGATTTGCCTATAGAGGTGAACAGGCAGATGATTTATTTCAAGTAGGCTGTATTGGCCTCATGAAAGCCATTGATCATTTTGATTTAAAGCATAATGTACGATTTTCGACATATGCTGTACCAATGATTATTGGTGAAATTCGTCGCCATCTGCGTGATCATCATGCATTACGTGTATCTCGCTCTCTAAGAGATATAGCTTATAAGGCAATGCAGGCAAAAGAGCAATGGATAACCGATAATTTGCGAGAACCAACGATTGAAGAAATTGCCGAGATGATTGACATGAAAAAGGAAGACGTTTTATTTGCTTTAGATGCCATTCAAGATCCAGTTTCATTACAGGAACCCATTTATTCAGATGGCGGAGATGCTGTTTATATGATGGACCAATTACGTGATGATGATGTATCAGAAGATCAATGGGTTGCCTATGTGTCGGTAAAGGAAAGCTTGCAAAAGCTAGATGAACGTCAGCAAATGATCGTTGCCAAACGATTTTATTATGGAGAGACCCAAACTGAGATTGCCAAAGAACTTGGGATTTCTCAAGCACAAATTTCACGTCTTGAAAAAAATGCAATTGAAACAATGCAAAAAGATTACAAATAAAAAAATGCGCATCGTATAATTCGGTGCGCATTTTATCTTCATTCAATGAACAAATGATACATAAATATAAAGTAACAGCAAAGTTTGATGGTAGTAGAAATGTTTATACGAAAGTAAACAATAGAGGAGGTATGTCATTGCGTTTTTCGATGTTACAACAAAAAGAAGTCATTGAAGCAGGAAATGGACGATTTATAGGCTTTGTCATAGATGCTGAAGTATCAAAAGAAACAGGCTATGTGACAGCATTTTTGATTGCAGAGCCTCGCAAATATCTTGGTTTTTTTAAAGGTGAAGAGTCTGTGAGAAAAGTGTATATGAAGGATGTGCTTGTTGTTGGTAAGGATGTTATTTTAGTCAAAGCCCTTTCCTAAGACATAGGCACATTAAAATTATGAGAATTGTATGCTGACATAGGTCAGGCTATTCATTGATAAATCAAGCATTGCTTGTTACAATAAAAGAAACTATTGTTGTAAAGTTGGGAAAAACAGTGACAAAAATCTTAACAAATTTAAACAAGCTAAATGATTTAATAACAGCAGCAGAAAAAAAAGGGAATCGTGAGGGCGAAAAAGTCCAAATAATTGCCGTGACGAAGGAAGTTTCTGTTGAAAGAACACAAGAAGCAATTGAAGCAGGGCTCACTCATTTAGGAGAAAACAGACCAGAGGGCTTACATCGTAAAATTACTGAGATACATGCTGATGTTCATTGGCATTACATTGGGTCGCTTCAAACACGTAAAGTAAAACAAGTGATTAACAGCATTGATTATTTACACTCCTTAGATCGTTTGAGTTTGGCAGAAGAAATTGAAAAAAGAGCCGAACAACCTGTTAAATGTTTTGTACAAGTAAATATTTCTGGTGAAGAATCAAAACATGGTTTAACTATCGAAGAAGTTTTGCCTTTTGTAGAAGCATTAAAAGGTTTTACTAAGATTCAAGTTGTAGGTTTAATGACTATGGCACCAAACACCGAAAACGAAGCAAGTATTCGCTCTGTTTTCAAGCAATTAAAACAATGTCAACAGCAAATAGCCGAGCAAGGATTCGCACACGCACCTTGTACCGAGTTATCAATGGGCATGTCTAATGACTTTGAAATTGCGGTAGAGGAAGGGGCTACTTTTGTTCGAGTCGGAACGGCTCTTGTTGGAAATGAAAGAGGGGAACAGGATGAGCATGAAAAATAAGATTAAAAACTTCTTTTACCTTGAAGAAGAATTAGAAGAAGAAATCACGCAAGCTCCTATTCAGCAACAACAACCCATACAACAACAGCAACCGATTCATTCAGTTAAGCCAAAAAAAATGATGAAAGAACGCAAAGCACCTATTCATGAAATCATGCCACAAAGCACAGCAACTCCTAATAACATTGTCAGTTTGCAGGCAGCTATGAGTTCTAAGGGAGCAAAAGTTGTTTTAATAGAACCGAGAGTTTATGCAGAAGCACAAGATATCGCAGAGCATTTAAAAATAAACGTGCAACAATTGTCAATTTGCAACGTATCGAAAGAGAACAAGGTAAACGCATTATTGATTTTTTAAGTGGCACAGTCTATGCTCTTGCTGGAGATATTCAACGTATTGGTAAAGATATCTTCCTTTGTACGCCAGATAATGTAGAAGTGACTGGTGAAATTACAAACTTTATTTTAGACGATAATTAATAGCGAGGATTGTAGTTTATATGACTTTTTTTATTATACTTGGTTATGTATCATTAGCATTTAAGATTTACTCATTCATGCTAATTGCATATATCTTAATGTCTTGGGTGCCTGCCGCTCAAAATTCAGCAATTGGTCGCATGCTTGAAAAAGTTTGTGAGCCATATTTAGGTATTTTTAGGAAATTCATTCCGCCTCTTGGTATGATTGATATTTCGCCAATTGTGGCCATCTTTATGCTGAATTTTATAGAAAGAGGGCTTTATATAGTCATTCAGAAAATATATTTTATGTTCGCTTAGAAGTAAATCCTCACGTTTTGGTGGGGATTTTTTATTTATTTTAATTTTCTATGCTACTAATGCGACTAATAAAAAATTTTAAAACAATGACGTCCAAACGCATTAATTGGGAATACTAAGTTTCCAACTAACAAAGCAAAATGGAACTAGTGAAAGAGGAGACAACAAGATGGAACACTTAATCCAGCATTTTCGAAAAGATGAACAGCCCTTTATTGAACAGGTAATAAGCTGGCAGCGTGAGGTTGAAGATCGTTATGCGCCTAAGCTGACAGATTTTCTTGATCCAAGACAACGTTTTATTGTGACATCGATTATTGGGCAAAATGATACCCTAAAAACTGCATGCACAGGTTTATTTGAAGAGGCGGAGAGGCAGCGTATGCTTATTTTTCCTACTTACTATGAAGCAATAGAAGAAGACTTTCAGTTAGTGGCATTTACGATTCAATATCCAGTGAAATTTGTCCAATTACGACATCCTGATGTTTTAGGTGCGTTGCTTTCATTAGGTTTAAACCGTGGCAAATTTGGTGATATTCGTGTAAATGATCAGCAGGTGCAATTCGTTGTAGCTCAAGAGGTAGCAGAATATGTTCGGTTACATTTAACAGGTATTGGTAAAGTTAAGGTGCATATTGAGTCTTTAAAAGAAGCGGATTCCCTTATTGTAAATGAGGAAGAATGGTTGGAGGAATCTCATACAGTATCTTCCATGCGCTTAGATGTAATTATTGCGACTGTATTAAATGTATCACGCCAAAAAGCTCAAGCTTTAATTACTGGGAAAAAAGTTCGTGTAAATTGGACAGAAAGAGATACAGTTGCTTTTGAATTACAAGAGGGAGATATTTTATCGATACGTGGAAGTGGTAGGGTGAAAATTATTATGACTGAAGGCCGAACAAAAAAGATAAAATCCGTCTTCAAGTCGGTCGATTGGCCCAAAAAAGCTGAAAGTGAAGTAAATTTCATTAATTTTTACTGCTAAGTTGTCGGAACAATTGTATAATAGGAATTACGAATGTACATGTAAAGGAGAGAAGGATTGTATGCCATTATCACCTATTGATATACATAATAAGGAGTTTACAAAAGCCTTCAGAGGTTATGCTGAAGATGAAGTAAATGAATTTTTAGATCAGATTATTAAAGACTATGAAATTCTGCTTCGTGAAAAAAAAGAGGTTGATAAGCAATTAGAGATGGCTTTAGAACAAGCGAGACATTTCAACACCTTAGAAGAAACTTTGCAGAAGTCTATTGTCGTTGCACAAGAAGCGGCTGATGAAGTGAGAAGAAATTCTCAAAAAGAGGCAAAGCTCATTGTAAAAGAAGCTGAAAAAAATGCTGATCGAATTGTCAATGAAGCTTTGACGAAGGCTCGTAAGGTGACGATTGAAATTGATGAGCTTAAAAAGCAATCTAAGGTATTTCGTAATCGTTTCAAGATGCTTGTAGAAGCACAGCTGGATTTACTTAATGCAGATGACTGGGATCATTTGCTGCAATATGATATCGATTTAACAGAAATTCAAGCATCTGTTGAAGAAGCACAGGATTCTGAGGATATTTAACTTTTCTTTTTAATTGATGTAATTGACAAATGAAACTTGACGCGATTGTTTGAATTTCATATACTTTGTAATAGTAATTATTTTGAACAGATATGCATAAAAGCAGAGACGAAGACAGTATTTGTTAGGCGTTGTTAAGCGATTTGGGGACAGTGAGAGCCCAAACATACAACTAGCATTGAACATCACTTCTGAGCTAAATAACTGAAAAAAGTAGGTTATTTCGTGATGCACGACGTTAAACGTGCTTTTAAGAGGTAGTGCAAATTTTTGTACTACAATTAGGGTGGTACCGCGAGTAGAAGCTTCTCGTCCCTTAGTGGGATTGAGGGCTTTTTTTGTTTGTTTCCGAATCGTTTTAGATAATTTTGCCAATAACTGTCTTATGAGAAAAATGTCTACCTGTTTGTGTAAAATAAAGGAGGAATTTTAATGGTTGAATACAAAGATACTTTATTAATGCCAAAAACAGATTTCCCAATGCGTGGAAATTTACCGGCAAATGAGCCAAAAATGCAAGAAAAATGGAATGGCATGGATATTAACAAATTACAGATGGAGCGTACGGAAGGTCGACCAGAATTTGTTCTACATGATGGTCCTCCCTATGCAAATGGTGATATCCATATAGGCCATGCTCTAAATAAAGTATTGAAGGATATGATTACACGTCATCGCTCCATGACTGGCTACCATGTCAATTATATTCCAGGTTGGGATACACATGGTTTACCAATTGAGCAAGCATTGACTAACAAAGGTGTAAAACGTAAAGAAATGTCAGTAGCAGCATTCCGCCAACTTTGTGAAGAGTATGCTTATGAGCAAATTGACAATCAACGTGCCCAATTCCGCCGTCTAGGCATTCGAGGTGATTGGGAAAATCCATATATTACATTAAAGCCTGAGTTTGAAGCTCGTCAAATTGAAGTATTCGGTAAAATGGCGGAAAAAGGTTATATCTATAAAGGGTTAAAGCCGGTTTATTGGTCTCCTTCTTCTGAATCTGCTTTGGCGGAAGCTGAAATTGAATATAAGGACATCAAATCTCCATCCATTTATGTAAGCTTTGCAATTAAGGATGCGAAGGGTGTTGTTCCAGCAGATGCTAAATTTATCATTTGGACAACAACACCATGGACATTACCAGCAAACTTAGGGATTTCTTTGAATCCTGAATTTATCTATGTAGTAGTTGCAGTGGCTAATAAAAAATTCATCATTGCCAAAGAGTTATTAGAGTCAGTGGCAACTACGCTTGGATGGGTAGACTATGAGGTTGTACAAGAAGTAAAAGGAGAGGCATTAGATCGTATTGTAGCACAACATCCATTCTACGATCGTGAATCGCTTATTATGGTGGGTGAACACGTAACTGCTGAAGCGGGTACAGGTTGTGTTCATACAGCCCCAGGGCATGGTGAAGACGATTATCATATTGGTAAACAGTATGGTTTAGGTATTCTTAGCCCTCTTGATAATAGTGGCTGCTATACAGATGAAGCACCTGGCTTTGAAGGCGTGTTTTATAATGATGCGAATAAACTCGTCACAGAAAAACTAAAAGAAGTAGGAGCGTTAGAAAAGCTTGATTTCTTTACGCACTCCTATCCACATGACTGGCGTACGAAAAAGCCTGTTATTTATCGTGCGACACCACAATGGTTTGCATCTGTTGAAGCATTCCGTGGGGAGTTATTAGAGGCTGTAAAAGCAACAGCATTTACACCAGCTTGGGGAGAAACTCGTCTTTATAATATGATTCGTGATCGTGGAGACTGGGTAATTTCACGTCAACGTGCGTGGGGTGTGCCGATTCCGATTTTCTATGCTGAAAATGGTGAACCTATTATTACACCTGAAACAATTAGTCATGTCTCAGCATTATTCCGTGAGAATGGATCAAATATTTGGTTCCAAAAAACAGCAAAAGAGTTATTACCAGAAGGCTTTACACATCCAGGTAGCCCGAACGGCGAATTTACCAAAGAAAATGATATTATGGATGTATGGTTTGATTCCGGTTCATCACACCAAGGTGTACTAGTAGAACGTGGTATGAAATATCCAGCTGATCTCTATTTAGAGGGCTCTGACCAACATCGTGGTTGGTTTAATTCCTCTCTTATTACATCTGTAGCTATTAACGGCTATGCACCATACAAAGGACTTTTAACACATGGTTTTGTACTTGATGGTGAAGGACGTAAAATGAGTAAATCTTTAGGGAATGTGATTATTCCGCAAAAAGTAATGGATCAGTATGGAGCAGACATACTTCGTTTATGGGTTGCTTCTGTTGACTATACAGCAGATGTCCGCATCTCTATGGATATGTTAAAGCAAGTATCTGAAGTGTATCGTAAAATTCGTAATACTTTCCGTTTCTTACACGGCAATATTGCTGATTTCGATCCTACGAAAGATCGTGTAAGTTATGCTGAGCTTCGTGAAATGGATCAATATGTGTATATGCGCTTACAGGATGTCTTAAAAACTGTGCGTGCTGCCTATGATCGCTATGATTTTGCTGCTGTCTATCATGTAGTCAATAATTTCGTTGCTGTAGAGTTATCTTCATTCTATCTTGATATTGCCAAAGACGTAGTCTATATCGAGGGTCATGACAATAAGGATCGTCGTGCGATGCAAACAGTTATTTATGATACATTGATGACATTAGTAAAAATCATGACACCAATTATCCCACATACAACAGATGAAATGTGGTCTTATCTACATGCTCAAGGTATTGTAGAAGAAGTTTCTGTTCAATTAACAGATTTCCCAGAGGTAGATGTTCAAGCGAATTTTGACAGCCTACGTACAAAATGGGAAAAAATTATTGATGTACGCGATGATATTTTAAAAGCATTAGAGGAAGCACGTAATGCGAAAACAATTGGTAAATCACTTGAAGCAAAAGTCACTGTCTACGCGAAAGAAGATGTTGTCGCATTATTGAACGATGCCAACATTGACTTTGCACAACTTTCCATCGTTTCAGCTTTTGAAGTAGCTGCTATCGAGGAGGCACCTGCTGAAGCTTTAACACTTGAGCATGTTTCCATTGTTGTTGAGAAGGCTACTGGTGAGAAATGTGAGCGTTGCTGGTCAATTTCTGAAACAGTTGGTTCAAATGAAGCACAACCTACAGTATGTGCTCGCTGTGCAGAAGTTGTAGAAAAGTATTACGTTTAATCTATAAATAACAAGAATCTGCATTTTAATGTAGAGGATGTGCAAGTCTCCTTGTTGGAGGCTTGCTTTTTTCATGGAAGTTTTGCAGATTCTTTTCCATTATTTAAATAAAATTTCTGTCGTATTGCGATAGTCTGTTGGAGAGATCCCTACATATTTTTTAAAAGTTAAACTATAGTAATTTGGTGTATTGAAGCCACAGGAGGAGGAGATTTTTTCTATGGTGTAGTCGTACTTGCGTAAAAAAGGTAAGGTTTTGATAATGCGTGTATAAGCAACATAGTCAACAAAATTGCGACCTGTTTCTTTTTTAAATAGTCTACTAAAATGAGTTGGGCTAAAGTTAATATATTTTGCAACATCACGAATGGTCAGTTGTTCGTCGTAATGCTCTTCAATATACTGAATAGCTTTTTGCAGCTGCTCATGCTTTGTTAAATCTTCGTAATATCGGATGTGTATATTATGGATAGGTGGTTTTCTACGTGCTTTTCTAGCCTGGCTATAGGATTCCTTCACTTGCATAGCATCCTGAAATACACCTCCAACCCCCATAAAAAGATGAATAGAACAATCCCTTTTTAGGGTCTCGATAACCTCTAATAAACAGGCTTCACCCTCAGTCCAATGTTTGAAAGAGTTGTAGTCAGTAGGAATTCGCATGAGAAGTAATAAATAGCGTTCAAAATGTAAAAAGGATAATGAGGCCTTCTCAGCAAAGTGCTGGCGAAAAACAGTTGTAATACTACTACTTGCATCGTGTGGGACAGCTTTCCTATTAGCCCCATCAATATAGCCTTGAATTAAAAATACAATATTAGGTATACAGCTTGTCGATAAAAATGAAGCAGATTGTATTATTTCTTGTTCATTGTCAATTTCTCCACGGATTAGGCGTTTTAAAAATGCTTCCCTAAATGGAGAGGTATGTTGTTGGGATACTTGTTGTGATAGCTCAAGCATTGTAAGTGTACTCGCCTTTTTTTCCTGATAGGACGTATACAACTTTTTTACAATTCGTAAAAATTTTGATTTTTGTAATGGTTTTATGAGAAGTGCAGGTAAAGCTAATTCAATTGCTATACCAGTCGAGTAGGTAAGGTGTTCTGTAACAAACGGGACAATAATACTATTAGGATAATTTCTTTTTAATCGATTAATCTTTACCCAATCAAATAACCGATTGACTTCATAGACAATAATGACCTCATCTTCTGGCTTTGGCACTTTACATTCCTCTAAAGCGTTTGGTAAAACCTCTTTTAACCATTCACTCATTTGCTGCTTGTCAAATGAGCTTTCCATATACCATACCACCTTTAAAATGCTACCAGCCCCCTACGAATAAAAAGATAAAAATATTTTAACTTAAAATAGCAATTTTTTGTACTAATACAGCAATATTTTATATCTATATTGAAGTTGAAATAGAATAGAATAATTGTAGTGAATAATAATTTGAAATTTCAGACAATTATTCACTTACCAGAAAAGGGGGAGTTGGCTTATGGCGGAAGTAGGCAGTCATGATTATGACTATGTAGAAGCAGGAACAATTGATGTGAAAGATCTACCACCTTTAGATGCAACAACAAACAAAATTATGAAAGATGAATTTACAACAGGTTTAGGTTTATCGATATTTTACTTTATTTTGATTTTTAGTATCCCTGTTATGAATTGGTTTGCGCCAGCATTTGCGTTTAAGAAGATCTGGGGTGGTATGACAGTCACATGGTTTGTGACAACGATTGTAATGATGGCTATGGCATTTATTATTGCATATGTTCACACAGCCATGTACGAGAAACGTCTAAAGCAATATGATATAGCAAATAAGTAGTTGGAACAAAGGGGGAAATGTTGAATGATGGAAGCTCTATTAGAACCAAAGATGTTAATGACCATTGCTTTAATGGGAACAATTGTATACATTACGTATTTAACAAAAAGAAATGCAACAGCTTCGGATTTCTTTGTAGGTGGCCGAAGCTTCGGATGGTTTACAAATGGTTCTGCCATTGGTGGAGATTACTTAAGTGCAGCAACATTCCTGGGCATCGCAGGGTTAACATTTCAACTTGGATATGATGGTGCTTATTATGCTTTTTGCTTCTCCATTGGGTTAACATTATTAGCGATTTTTGTGGCAGGTCCTTTAAGACGTTTTGGTGCATTTACCGTTGCAGATTTTTTAGGCTATCGTTTTCATAGTAGACGAGCACGGCTTGTAGCTGTGGCAGTGGTGTTAGCTATTTCAGGCTTTTATGCAGCTCCCCAATTATTAGGTGCTGCACAGATTTTAAGTATGTTTTTCGGTACTTCTTATGAATTCGGCATTATATTTACTTGTGTTGTTATGATTTTTTATGTAGGTATTGGTGGTATGAAAGGAACAACCATCAACCAAGCATTAGAGTTGTGGATTCGTCTTGGTGCGTTTATTGTGATGTTAATTGCAGCAGTTTATGGCGGTTTACATTATGATAAAATTTTAGCAGCCATCCATTCATTTAGCGGTCCAATTACAGGCACTTCACCGTATGCCTTAGATGGCAATGATATCAATTTTGATGGTGCTGCTTGGACAGGCACGGGCTTTTATTTCCCCACGTTCTGGCAAACAATTAGTATGACGATAGGATTAGCGCTAGGAACAATTGGTCTTCCTCATATTTTATTGCGCTTTTATACAAACCCAAGTGCTAAAGCAGCCCGTAAATCTGCACTCATGGCCATTGGAATTGCAAGCGCGTTCTTCTTGTTAGCTGTTTATTTAGGTGTTGTAGGTCGATCTATTTTCATTTCTGGGACAGCTAGTGAGGAAGTCATGCGTGATTTAGTGCTGGGTGGGAATAATATGGTCATTCCTACTACAGCCCTTGCACTAGGTGGCAAATGGCTACTTGGATTAGTTATAGCAGGAGCATTTGCAGCTATTTTCTCCAATCTTTCAGGATTGTTTATTACAAGCTCAGGTGCACTAGCTCATGATTTATATGCCAATATCATGAAAAAGGATATTACACAAAAACAACGAGTTATTGCTGGGAAAGTGGCTATTGTATTATTAGGTATTTTATATGGAGCATTGGGTTTACTTGTAAAGGATGCATCTATTGGCCATTTAGTGGCGCTCGCTTTTACTGTCGCTGCAAGTACATTTACCCCAATATTCATTTTAGGTATTTGGTGGAGAGGCATGACAGAAAAAGGAGCCATTGCAGGATTATTAATAGGACTTGGCGTGTCTATGTGGATGATCTTTTTACCAGGAACGTTACCAAGCTTCTTGCAGTTTAAAATTCCAGGTATTGTGACAGTACCTGTGGGCTTCTTATCTGTTATCATCGTGTCATTAATAGATCGCAAAGTTCCTGCTGATGTTAATGACTTCATGAAGCGAGTACATTCAAAAGAATCTGAAACTGTCTAACCAATAAGTTATGGCTATTTCTATTGCTTAAACGTAATAGGGGTAGCCTTTTTATATTTCTTGAAGAGATTTAGAATCAGCCATATTTAGATATGATATTAGTTATTGTGAATGGTACTGTTATGGTAGAATAGGTAAGATGTTGAGTGAACGGAGGAATGTCTGTGTATAAATATTATGGATTAGCTGCATTTGTCGTTTTACTGGATCAATGGACAAAATGGCTGATTGTGAAAAATATGGAATATGCTGAACGCATTGCTGTATGGGACCCATGGTTTGGTATTTTGTCTCATCGAAATAGAGGGGCAGCATGGGGGATGCTAGAGGGGCAAATGTGGTTGTTTAGTATTGTCACAGTTGCTGTTATCTGTGCGATTGTCTATTTTTATCATAAAGAAGCAAAGGGAAAGCCTGTTTTTCAAGTCGGCTTAATGCTCTTGCTTGGTGGTGCAGTAGGAAACTTTATAGACCGTCTATTTAGAGGAGAAGTGGTCGATTTTGTAGATGTTTTAATTCCAATTATTAATTATGATTTTCCTATTTTTAATGTGGCAGATGCTGCATTAACAATAGCGGTTGTCGTGCTGATGATTGGCTTAATTATGGAAGATAAAAAAGAGAAGAAACAGGTGAAACAATGACGCAAGTAACATATACAATCGAAGAACAGCAGCAAGGAGAGCGCATTGATAAAGCACTTTCCAGCTTACAATCTGAGTGGTCACGCACGCAAATTGGGAACTGGATTAGTGAGGGAGTCATTAAAGTAAACGGTGATGCTGTAAAGGCAAAATATAAGGTTAAAGCTGGTGACATCATCGCTATTGATGTACCAGAAGTGGAAGAATTGGATGTTGTCGCAGAAAATTTAGATTTAGATATTGTTTATGAGGATGCAGATGTTCTTGTTGTGAATAAACCAAAGGGTATGGTGGTACATCCAGCACCGGGCCATATGGGAGGTACACTGGTAAATGGCTTAATGTATCATTGTAAAGACTTATCAGGGATTAATGGTGTACTACGACCAGGAATTGTCCATCGTATCGACAAAGATACATCGGGCTTATTGATGGTTGCTAAAAACGATACGGCTCATGAATCATTAGTCAATCAATTAGTGAATAAAACAGTTACTCGTAAATATATTGCTCTTGTCCACGGGCATATTGCACATGATAAGGGGACAATTGATGCACCAATTGGTCGTGACCAAAAAGATCGCCAAAAACAGGCAGTTGTCGATAATGGTAAACATGCTGTCACACACTTCCAAGTTGTTGAACGTTTTGGTGACTATACGCTGGTGGAATGTCGTTTAGAAACGGGACGTACACACCAAATTCGTGTGCATATGAATTATATTGGCTTCCCACTTGTTGGAGATCCAAAATATGGTCCGAAAAAGACAATCAACTTTGGGGGACAAGTTTTACATGCAGCGACTTTAGGATTCGATCATCCTTCATCTGGAGAATACTTGGAGTTTGAAACACCACTTCCAGCTGATTATGAACAATTATTAAATGATTTACGAAATAGGCATTGACGTATACGAAAAGAAAGTCTATACTAACGACAGTGAATGAACAACATAACTAAATATTCACCTTTAATGGCAGTCCAGAGAGGCTGAGAAGGGACATGTGATAGTGTTGTGGAAATTTGTGCTGCAAATTTTTCCAACATGCTTTTTCGACACGTATACAACCCTCTCAGGCTATTCGCCTCGAGAGGTTTTTTTATGGACACATGGCCGATAATAGATTGAAGAGAGGAGGATACGAATATGGCACAAAATGAATTATTAGATGGCCCATCAATGACACGAGCATTAACACGTATTGCCCATGAAATAATTGAACGTAATAAAGGAATCGATGAATGTATTTTAGTTGGCATTAAAACACGAGGTGCCTTTCTAGCCAGACGTTTGGCGCAGCGAATTGAAAAAATTGAAGGTAAACCGATTCGTACAGGGGAACTTGATATTACACTTTACCGAGATGATTTAACAACGAAACATGAAAACGAACAAGCACATGTAGAACAAGTTGATATCGAGTATCAAGTGAAAAATCAAAAAATCATCTTAGTAGATGATGTACTTTATACAGGTCGAACAGTACGTGCAGCTCTAGATGCTGTAATGGATTTAGGAAGACCTGCACAAATTCAACTAGCTGTTCTAGTAGATAGAGGACATCGAGAGCTACCAATTAGAGCAGACTATGTGGGAAAAAACGTTCCAACTTCTGGCTCTGAGCGCATTGTTGTCAATTTAGAAGAAGTAGACGGAGAAGATTGCGTCATTATTTACAAAGAAGACGAACAATAAAGTGAGGAAACAGTATGTCAAATGCAGTTTTAGATATTAAGGATAAACCGACCCCGCTCCAGCTAGTGACATTAAGTTTCCAGCATATGTTTGCGATGTTTGGTTCAACGATTTTAGTACCGCAGTTAGTAGGTCTTAGTCCAGCGATTGCCCTTTTAACAAGCGGAATTGCTACATTATTCTTCCTATTAATTACGAAATTCCAGGTACCAGCTTATTTAGGCTCATCCTTCGCCTTTATTGCACCAATCCTACTTGCTGCAGGTGGTTTAAATGAAGACGGTTCGAGTGTAAACCCAGGCAATGCCATGATCGGTGCTATGGCTGTCGGCATTACGTACGGAATTGTATCCTTAATCATTTGGAAAAGTGGTTATAAGTGGATTATGAAAATCTTGCCACCGATTGTGGTAGGCCCAGTAATTATGGTAATTGGGCTTGGACTTTCTGGTACGGCTGTGAATATGGCAATGAACGTTAATGGAGAGTATAGCTTTTTACACTTCTCAGCTGCTTTAGTTACGGTCTTTACAGCTATCATCTTTACGATTTTCTTTAAAGGAATTTTAAGCACTATGCCAATTTTGATGGGCCTAATTGTAGGTTACATTTACTCCATGATAATTGACATAGTAGACTATACACCGATTGCCAAAGCAAAATTCTTCGCTATGCCTGATTTCTTAATACCGGGTGTGCATTATGAGTTTGAAATAACAACAAAAATTCTACTTATCATGGTACCGATCGTTATTGTAACAATTTCAGAACATATTGGTCATCAACTGGTATTAGGAAAAGTAGTAGATCGGGATTATATTAAAGAGCCAGGACTACACCGTTCGCTACTAGGTGACGGACTTGGCACATTTGTGAGTGCTTTAATCGGAGGCCCTCCGAAAACAACGTATGGTGAGAATATTGGTGTACTAGCCATTACTCGAGTATACAGTATCTACGTTATTGCAGGTGCAGCAGTGGTTGCTATCTTACTATCATTCTTCGGGAAAGCAATGGCCGTAATTGCAACGATTCCAACCGCAGTACTTGGTGGGGTTTCCATCTTACTGTTCGGAATTATCGCAGCAAGTGGCTTACGTATGCTAGTAGATAATCATATTGATTTTGGTAACAGTCGTAACCTAGTAATTGCTTCAGTGATTTTAGTCATTGGTATCGGCGGTGCCAAGTTTGTTATCTCAGAATCATTGAGTGTTGAAGGAATGGCCCTAGCAGCGATTATTGGTGTGCTATTGAATGCGATTCTACCAGGCAAAAAAGAAGCTGATATACCCGTACAATACAATCAAAATAAAGATTCATAGTAGTACCTTTTAATGAATTGTCCAGAGAGGCAAAAAAAGGGAAGTTGTGGACAGGCTGAAGTAGGATGTATGTCTTGCTGTAGTTTGTCACGCCTCCTCATGCCTCGTTGATGACATCAACGGGGCTTTTACTTTATATACAGAGAACGTCATACAAAGACGTTCACGATTCACAACCTAATGGAGGTCACATGATGAAGAACTTATTATCGATGGAACATTTAACAACAGAAGAGATTAACCAAATCCTAGATCTTGCGCAAGCATTTGAAAATGGTGAAACATCATCGTTATCTCGCACTCACAAAGTGGCCAACCTATTCTTTGAACCAAGTACTCGTACAAAAACAAGCTTTGAAATGGCAGAATACAAAATTGGCTGTCATGTTATCCCTTTTGATGCAGGGTTTTCGAGTGTTACAAAAGGGGAAACGATGTACGATACGGTCAAAACATTGGAAATGATTGGTTTAGATGCTGTCATCATTCGAGCGTCAGAAGATGAGTATTACAATGAGCTGCTGAATGGTATCAACGTAGCGATTATTAATGCAGGAGACGGTGCTGGGCAACACCCTTCACAATCCTTATTGGATCTTTATACCATCAAAAAAGAGTTTGGCTATTTCGAAGGGTTGAATGTCACCATTGCAGGAGATATCTCTCATAGTCGAGTAGCGAAATCAAATGCAACAGCATTACAAAATTTAGGGGCAAATGTTCATTTCCTTTGCCCAGAAGAATGGTCTGGCGGTTTTGAAGCGCACCATTCATGGGATAATCTGATCGAAATAAGTGATGTCATTATGTTACTACGTGTGCAACATGAACGTCATAAAGTAAATAAAAGCTTCTCAAAGGAAGGTTACCATCAAGAGTTTGGTTTAACAATTGAACGAGAAAAGCAAATGAAAGAATCGGCCATTATTATGCATCCAGCACCCGTCAATCGTGATGTCGAAATTGCTTCTGAGTTAGTCGAGTGTGATCGCTCTCGAATTTTTGAACAGGTGCGGAACGGTGTTTACACACGGATGGCTATTATGGAAACCATTTTAAAGGGGAGAGAATAACATGACAAAGGTACTTCAAAATGTACAAATGCTAGATGAACAAGGTGAATTGAAGACAGTCAATATTGCAATGGCAGACGGAAAGATTACGGCTATTGGTCAAGATGTGACTGTAGCAGGTGCAGAACTGATTGAAGGACATGGCTTAATCGTAGCACCAGGCTTTATCGATGTTCATACACATTTACGAGAGCCAGGATTTGAGCATAAGGAAACCATTGCAACAGGTTCGGCATCAGCAGCAAAAGGCGGCTTTACGACAATTTGCGCAATGCCTAATACAAAGCCAGTACCTGATTCGGTTGAAAACATGCAACTCATCAATGGGCTCATTAAGGACAGTGCGGTTATTCGAGTACTCCCATATGGTTCCCTAACAAAGGATATATCAGGTGAGGTTAGAACAAATATTGAAGAATTAAAAGCACATGGAGCAGTGGCATTCTCAGATGATGGTGTTGGTATCCAGCTAGCCTCAACGATGTATGAGCAAATGAAAGATGCGGCCCAGCACGATATGGTCGTTGTAGCACATTGTGAGGACAACTCATTAATCTATGATGGTGTGATGCATGAAGGAAAGCGTAATAAAGAGCTAGGCCTCCCAGGAATACCTTCCATTTGTGAATCCGTACAAATTGCACGAGATGTACTACTTGCAGAAGCAGCAGGCGCTCGTTACCATGTTTGTCACGTATCGACGAAGGAATCAGTGCGTGCGGTAAGAGATGCAAAGGCTGCAGGAATCCGTGTCACAGCAGAAGTTTGTCCACATCATTTATTACTAGAAGAGATGGATATTCCATCTGATGATGCTAATTGGAAAATGAATCCACCATTACGCGCAGCGGATGATAAAGATTCTCTACATGCAGCACTACTTGATGGCACAATCGACTGCATTGCAACAGATCATGCGCCACACACAGTAGAAGAAAAATGCTGCGGTATGGTTGGCGCACCATTTGGTATTGTAGGTTTCGAAACAGCTTTCCCACTACTTTATACACAGTTTGTAGAAACAGGAAAGTGGACGTTAAAACAATTAGTTGATTGGATGACAGTGAAAGCAGCTGAGATTTTTGATCTGCCATATGGCACATTAGAAGTGGGTGCTTCAGCGGATATGATTTTAATTGATACTCAAAAAGAACAAACGATTGATGCAGAAGGCTTTGTATCAAAAGGTCGTAATACACCATTCAACGGCTGGGTGGCAAAGGGTTGGCCAGTACTAACGATTTTTGAAGGCAATATCGTATATCAGGAGGCAGAGTAATGAAAAAACGTTTACTAGTTTTAGAAGATGGCACAGTATTTACAGGGACAGCATTTGGTAGCGAGCGTGCTTCACAAGGTGAGGTTGTATTCACAACAGGGATGACGGGTTATCAGGAAACGATTTCAGATCCCTCATTCTATGGACAAATTGTCACTTTAACTTATCCTTTAGTTGGTAATTACGGCATTAACCGTGATGACTTTGAATCGATTACGCCAGCCATTCGTGGATTTGTTGTGCGTGAATTAGCTAAAAATCCTTCAAATTTCCGCTGTGATTTAACTTTAGATGATTATTTGACATCAAAGGATATTCCAGGAATTGAAGGAATTGATACACGAAAATTAACACGTATTATTCGTAGTAAAGGTTCCGTAAAAGCGATTTTGACAGCTGCTGATGAAGAAGTAAATGTGGATGAAATAGTAGCACAATTACAAGCAACGCCAGCCATTACGCACCATGTTCGTGAAGTATCACCAAAAGCGGCCTATCCATCTCCAGGGCGTGGTAAACGAGTTGTCCTAATTGATTATGGAATGAAGCATGGGATTCTACGTGAATTAAACAAACGTGATTGTGATGTGCTAGTAGTACCTTATAATACGTCAGCTGAGGAAATTTTAGCTTGGCATCCAGATGGCATCATGCTGTCAAATGGACCAGGAAATCCTGAAGATGTTCAAGAAGGCATTGAAACAGTACGTAACTTAATTGGAAAAGTGCCAATGTTCGGTATTTGTTTAGGCCATCAAATCTTTTCTTTAGCAAGTGGTGCAAAAGCCTTTAAATTACCGTTTGGACACCGTGGTGGTAACCATCCAGTAAAAGATTTACGTACAGGTCGTACAGATTTAACATCTCAGAACCATGGCTATGCCATCGATATCGAATCATTAAAAGATACAGATTTAGAATTAACACATATCGCGTTAAATGATGGAACATGTGAAGGTGTGCGTCATAAAAAATATCCAATTTTCACAGTGCAATATCACCCAGAAGCATCACCAGGTCCAGAAGATTCAAACCACTTATTTGATGAATTCATCGAAATGATGGAAGTAGAAGCAGGGAAGGGGAAACAACATGCCTAAACGTACAGATATTGAAACTATTTTAGTAATCGGCTCAGGCCCAATTGTTATCGGACAAGCAGCAGAATTTGACTATGCAGGAACACAAGCATGTCTTTCATTAAAAGAAGAGGGCTACCGCGTTATTTTAATCAATTCAAACCCTGCTACAATCATGACAGATACAGAAATTGCAGACAAAGTCTATATTGAGCCAATTTCTCTTGATTTTGTATCGCGTATATTACGTAAAGAACGTCCAGACGCGATTTTACCAACACTTGGTGGTCAAACGGGCCTAAATATGGCGATCGAATTAGACAAATCAGGTATTCTAGATGAGCTTGGGATTGAAATTCTTGGTACTAAATTAGATGCCATCCATAAAGCAGAGGACCGTGATTTATTCCGTAATTTAATGTATGAGCTAGGAGCTCCAGTTCCTGAATCTGATATTATTCATAACTTAGATGAAGCTAAAAGATTTGTTGCGAAAATTGGCTATCCTGTCATTGTTCGACCTGCCTTTACACTTGGCGGTACAGGGGGCGGTATTTGCTACAACGATCAAGACTTAGAAGAAATTGTGACATCGGGTTTAAAATATTCACCTGTAACGCAATGTCTATTAGAGAAATCAATCGCAGGCTATAAAGAAATTGAATACGAAGTAATGCGTGATGCAGCTGACAATGCCATCGTTGTATGTAACATGGAAAACGTTGACCCAGTAGGGATTCATACAGGTGACTCAATCGTTGTTGCACCAACGCAAACATTATCTGATCGCGAAAACCAAATGCTACGTAATATTTCACTCGATATTATTCGCGCATTAAAAATTGAAGGTGGCTGTAACGTACAGCTTGCACTTGATCCATATAGCTTTAATTACTATGTGATTGAAGTAAATCCACGTGTCTCTCGATCATCTGCATTAGCATCAAAAGCAACAGGTTATCCAATTGCTAAGCTAGCCGCTAAAATTGCAGTAGGCTTAACGTTAGATGAAATTAAAAATCCTGTAACAGGCTCAACATATGCTTGTTTTGAGCCTGCACTGGACTATATCGTAGCAAAAATTCCTCGCTGGCCATTCGATAAATTCGAATCTGCTAAACGTAATCTTGGTACGCAAATGAAAGCTACTGGTGAAGTAATGGCGTTAGGTCGTACTTTTGAGGAAGCTATGCTAAAAGCGGTTCGTTCTCTTGAGACAGGTCAAGTACACTTAGAGTTAAAACATGCTGAAGAAAATTCAGATTCTTGGATTGAAAAACGTATTCGCAAGGCTGGGGATGAGCGTCTATTCTTCATCGGTGAAGCTTTACGTCGAGGTGTAACAATTGAACAAATTCATGAATGGTCAGCAATCGATCTATTCTTCTTAAATAAATTTAAAAATATTGTGGATATGGAACAAACGCTTGCTGACAATAAGAATGATAAAGACGTACTACGAACAGCTAAACGTTTAGGCTTTGCAGATAAGAAAATTGCTGAGCTTTGGGAAACAACACCAGAAGAACTGTATGCTTATCGTAAAGAGCATGGTATTATGCCAGTCTATAAAATGGTGGATACATGTGCAGCAGAATTTGAATCAGAAACACCATATTTCTATGGCACATATGAAGACGAAAATGAATCGATTAAGTCAGATAAACCTTCTGTGGTGGTACTCGGTTCAGGTCCAATCCGCATTGGCCAAGGGGTAGAATTTGACTACGCCACAGTACACTCAGTATGGGCGATTCAAGAAGCAGGTTATGAAGCGATCATCATTAACTCAAATCCAGAAACAGTGTCAACAGATTTCTCTATTTCCGATAAATTATATTTTGAACCATTAACAATTGAGGATGTTATGCATATTATCGACTTAGAACAACCAATTGGTGTTGTTGTTCAATTCGGTGGTCAAACGGCTATTAACCTTGCTGATAAATTAGCTGCTAATGGTGTGAAAATCTTAGGTACGTCTCTTGAGGATATTGACCGTGCAGAAAACCGCGATAAATTTGAGCAGGCGCTACGTGAATTAGATATTCCACAACCTCAAGGAGAAACAGCGGTTTCTACTGAGGAGGCTCTTGCCATTGGTGAGCGTCTAGGCTTCCCAGTGCTTGTCCGCCCTTCTTATGTACTTGGTGGGCGTGCAATGGAAATTGTTTATAACCAAGAAGAATTACAGCATTATATGGAAAACGCGGTAGAGGCATCTCCAGATCATCCAGTATTAGTAGACCGTTACTTAACAGGACAGGAAATTGAAGTAGATGCTATCTGTGACGGTGAGAATGTGTTAATACCAGGAATTATGGAGCATATCGAGCGTGCAGGAGTTCACTCTGGTGACTCAATCTCTGTTTACCCACCGCAAAAATTAACACAGGCACAAAAAGATACATTAGTTGACTATACAACTCGTCTTGCGAAGGGGCTAGGCATCATCGGCTTAATGAACATCCAATATGTCATTTCTCAAAACGAAGTATTTGTTATCGAGGTGAACCCACGTTCATCACGTACAGTACCGTTCCTAAGTAAGATTACAAATATCCCAATGGCTAATATTGCAACAAAAGCAATCCTTGGCAAATCCATTGTAGAGCAAGGCTATCCAACAGGCCTAGCAGCTGAGCAAAGAGGCGTATTTGTAAAAGTACCAGTGTTCTCATTCGCTAAATTACGACGTGTAGACATTACATTAGGACCTGAAATGAAATCTACTGGTGAAGTAATGGGGAAAGATGCAACATTAGAAAAAGCTCTTTATAAAGGCTTAGTTGCAGCAGGTATGGAAATACGAACAGAAGGTACAGTATTATTCACTGTGTCTGATAAAGATAAGGAAGAAGCGATTGCATTAGCAAAACGCTTCTCAACAGTAGGCTATCGCATTGTAGCAACTGAAGGTACAGCAAAAGCATTTGAAGCAGCAGGCGTACGAACTGATGTAGTAGGCAAGATTGGGGCGAAAGGACAAACATTGATTGACCTTATCCAAAATGGGGAAGCTCAGCTTGTTGTCAACACTTTAACAAAAGGCAAGCAACCAGCTCGTGACGGCTTCCGAATTCGTCGTGAGTCTGTAGAAAATGGTGTTCCTTGTCTAACATCTTTAGATACAGCAGAAGCAATGGTACGTGTTATCGAATCTATGACATTTACAGCAGAACAAATGCCAAAAGCGGAGGTAGTACACTAATATGATACGTCAAGAGAAAATGACGGTCGTCTCTCAAAAGCAAATTGCGACAAACATTTTCGAACTGACACTTCATGGTGAACTGGTTCAGGAGATGACTCCTGGCCAGTTTGTCCATGTAAAGGTGTCGGATTCACTGGAGCCGCTTTTACGTCGACCAATTAGTATTGCAAATATTGATAAAGACAACAATGAGTTTACAATGATCTA
Source organism: Lysinibacillus sp. YS11 (assembly GCF_002896375.1). Taxonomy (NCBI): domain Bacteria; kingdom Bacillati; phylum Bacillota; class Bacilli; order Caryophanales; family Bacillaceae; genus Lysinibacillus; species Lysinibacillus sp. YS11. The sequence continues at coordinate 994,270 of NZ_CP026007.1, forward strand.
TCGTGCTGAGGGGCGTGGTACGAAAGTTCTGGCAACAAATCGAGAAGGTCAGCTGGTCAACGTACTTGGACCAATTGGGAATGGTTTCCCAGTAGAAGCGGTGCAAGAGGGAGGTACTGCACTACTAGTTGGTGGTGGCATTGGTGTCCCTCCATTACATGAGCTAGCCAAGCAATTGAATGCTCGTGGTGTGAAAACAATCCACGTCTTAGGCTTCCAAACAAAAGATGTCTGCTTTTATGAGGATGAATTTAGTGCACTTGGTGAAACGCATTATGTTACGGTGGATGGCTCGAAAGGTACAAAAGGCTTTGTAACAACGGTTTTAGAGTCGCATGCTCCTGAATTTGATGTTTTTTATTCCTGTGGACCTTTACCAATGTTAAGGGCATTAGAAGGCTTTTATCCTGAAAAAGAAGGCTATTTATCATTTGAAGAACGTATGGGCTGTGGTATTGGAGCTTGCTTTGCATGTGTATGCAAAACAACTGATCAGGTTGAAAAAGACTATGTTAAAGTTTGCTCTGATGGTCCAGTTTTCCCGAAAGGAACGGTGGCACTATGAGTCGTTTAACAATTCAAATACCAGGCTTAGATTTAAAAAACCCTATTATGCCAGCCTCAGGTTGCTTTGGTTTTGGTCGTGAATATGCACAGCTTTATGATTTATCTAAACTGGGGGCTATCATGATTAAGGCAACAACGGTCGAAACGCGTGCAGGTAACCCTACGCCACGTGTTGCCGAAACAGCAGCGGGGATGTTAAATGCCATTGGTCTACAAAATCCAGGCATTGAAAAAGTGATGAATGAGGAATTAAAATTTTTAGAGGATTATAATGTGCCCATCATCGCCAATGTTGCTGGAACAGAGACATCAGACTATGTAGAAGTAGCACGCCGTATTTCAACAGCCTCAAATGTTAAAGCGTTGGAGCTGAATATTTCGTGTCCTAATGTGAAATGTGGTGGTATTCAATTTGGAACAGATCCTGCTACTGCACGTGAGCTGGTCAAGGCTGTCAAGGCTGTGTCAGAAGTGCCAGTCTATGTGAAGTTATCACCAAACGTGACGAACATCGTTGATATTGCCCTAGCTGTTGAAGCAGGTGGAGCAGATGGTATTACCATGATTAATACATTGGTTGGTATGCGTTTAGATGAGCGTACAGGTAAGCCAGTCATAGCTAATGGCACAGGTGGACTATCTGGTCCTGCTGTAAAACCTGTAGCAATACGAATGGTTTATGAGGTGTACAAGGCTGTCAATATTCCGATAATTGGTATGGGCGGTGTAACGGAAGCACAGGATGTCATTGATTTTATGTCCGCAGGTGCTTCAGCTGTAGCAGTAGGAACAGCTAACTTTGTTGACCATTTCGTTTGCCCGAACATTATTGAAGAATTACCAGCAAAGCTGGATGCATTAGGTGTAGAACATATAACAGAGATTATTGGAAGGAGCCATCGTTGATGAATACGAAACCTATACTAGCTCTAGATTTTCCAGGAGAAAAAGAAGTATTCGATTTTCTTAAAAAATTCGATGAGCCTCTTTTCGTGAAAATTGGAATGGAATTATATATGCAAGAAGGACCTGATATCGTACGCAAAGTAAAGGATTTAGGTCATGATATTTTCCTTGATTTAAAATTACATGATATCCCAAATACAGTAGGTTCTGCGATGAAGGGGCTAGCAAAATTAGGGGTAGATTTAGTCAATGTCCATGCTGCAGGCGGACGTGCTATGATGGAAGCAGCTCTAGAAGGACTTGAAGCAGGAACACCAACAGGCAAAGAACGTCCTGCACTAATAGCTGTTACTCAATTAACATCCACAACAGAAGAACAAATGCAAGCAGAACAAAAGATTGCTCTTTCATTGCAAGAGTCTGTCCTACACTACGCAGGGCTGACAAAGGAAGCAGGCTTACAAGGTGTTGTTTGCTCTGTCCATGAGGCTAAGGCGATTGCTGAGGTGTGTGGAGATGAATTTCTACGTGTCACACCTGGAATTCGTTTAGCTGGAGGTGCTACACACGATCAAAAACGTATAGCAACACCTGATGGGGCAAAGCGTGATGGTTCATCACTCATCGTTGTTGGCCGTGCTGTAACAGGTGCACAGGATCCAGTAGCAGCATATAAAATCGTAAGTGAATTATGGGAGGCATAAATTATGACATTACAAAATGAAATTGCACACGCTATGTTAAAAGTTGGAGCAGTAGAATTAAATCCTACAGAGCTATTTACATGGGCATCTGGAATTAAATCACCTATTTACTGTGATACACGTTTAACAATTTCCGATCCAATTATTCGTAAACAATTAGCAAATGGTTTAGCCTCTGTCATCAAAGAAAATTTCGGAGCGACAGAAATTGTAGCAGGAACAGCTACAGCAGGTATCCCACATGCGGCATGGGTAAGTGATATTTTAGAATTACCAATGGTTTATGTACGCTCTAAAGCGAAGGAGCATGGCCGTGGTAATCAAATTGAAGGAAAATACGTAGCAGGACAAAAAGTAGTGGTTGTGGAGGATATCGTTTCTACAGGTGGTTCTTCCATTACAGCAGTAGAAGCATTGCGTGCAGCAGGCTGTGAGGTGCTTGGAGTTGTTTGTGTATACACATATAATCTTCCACGCGCTGAACAAGCATTTGATGAGGCTGGCATCCAATACGTATCATTAACAAATTTTGATTATCTGATTGAAGCAGCAAATGAATCCGGCGCTATTAAAGAAGAAGATATTCCATTCTTAAAAGAGTGGCATGGAAAATTAAAAGCTGGAGAGCTGTAATTGCAAACTGTTCCATAGGTCATAGTTGATGATCAATGGAACAGTTTTTTCTTCCTATTAAATAGGAAACAAATAAGTTAAAATTGGATACTAAAGCCATTAAAGTGGTGAATTCCTGTACCAAATCGTACAAGGTTATTTTTACGTAGCATTTTAACTGCCGTTTTCACTTCTAATAAGATAGAAGGATCAACTCCTAGTGTATGATGTGAGCCGAAAATTTTTGTTAGAGAAGATAAGTTAGCGATTCTTTCTAAAGACTGAACTAAGTCCTCTGGGCTAGTTGTCGGGAAAAAGGCATAGATAGGCGCTTGATCATATAGTAAATCTCCCGTGAATAAATAACCATATTTATAATCCAAAATCGCAATATGTCCTGGAGAATGCCCTGGGGTATGTAGTACAGTAAGCTTTCGGTTTCCTATATCGAAAACATCTCCATCTTCTAGAACACCAGAAGGCTGCCCTTGAAAAGGTTGGTAGGTCGATGGATCGAACGCTATTGGTGTAGGTAACGTGATGTTACGGCCAACATCTCTTCTAATCTGGTCGATAGATAGTTTGGGTATTCCATTAATTAGCCAATCTACTTCATCTTTATGAACATAAATATCATCAAACTGCCCATGATTACCAATATGATCCCAATGAACATGAGTTGTAATAACTGTAATAGGCAAAGAAGTTAATTGTAGGATAATTCTATTAATATTATCAATTCCCAAACCTGTATCAATCAGAATCGCACGCTTGTCTCCTAACAATAAAAAGGAATGCACTTTTTCCCAATGTCCATACTCACTTATAGCGAATGTTTCATTGTTTATCTCTTCTACTGTAAACCATACATCATTAATTTTTACCATAACTGACACACCCCTCTTCTATATCCGTAAACTGATACAATATTTGATAATACTATGTTATTGAAAATTTTAACATAAAAACATGTAATTGCCTCATATAATATTCTAAATAGTATTTCTATATTTGAAATTAAAGAAAAAAGTAAACAACTTGAGATATTAAGAAGTATGTAAGGTAACAATAAATTATAATTGTTAAATTATTTTTTTAAAGTAATTTGAAATACTAGCACTTTAAAGTCTAAAATTATTTATTGAAAACAAAAATGAATAAAATATAACTTTTTCATAAAAAGTAATTTTTAATTTTCACTCAAAAATACTGAATTTATTGAATTTTTGTGTATTTAATTTCTGTAAAAAAATATAGTAAGAAATTCTATTTATTATATTTATAAAATATTTATTTGAAGGAAATGTAACTTTGAGAATAAAAAGTAAAATGTTTCTGAAATCGAAATAATAAAATTACTATTTTTTTGAGAGAGACGTATGGTGGAAATTTATATTTTGGTTTGTAATAATTTGAAAAAGGTACTTGCGTTTATACATGTTTTCTAGCTAAAATAATATCACGGTTTAATTTTCAGATAATTCTATCAGTGATTTAATGATTTAAAGTAAAAAAAATATTAAATTCACGCTTATCTAATAGAAAAGGAGAGGATAGGAGAGAAAAGTTAAATATGATTCTGATATAAGTATCAAGTTTTATTTTCAGAATATTGAATTATAGAGGAGAGATTGTTTGAATACAGCAAAATACTTATTAACAATATCTAATTTGACTACAAGTTTTCGAATTAAAGATACATACCACGCTGCTGTAGATGATGTCTCACTTTCGCTAAAAAAAAATGAGGTATTAGCAATAGTTGGAGAATCTGGTTGTGGTAAAAGTACTTTAGCGACTACAATTGTAGGCTTGCATAATGAAGTAAATACAAAGGTATCTGGCGATATTTTTTATAATAACCAAAATTTAGCTAAATTGAATGAACAACAATTTAATAACTTACGTGGAAATGACATAGGATTTATCTTTCAAGACCCACTTTCAGCACTTAATCCTTTAATGAGGATTAATGAACAAATTGAAGAAGGATTAATCTATCATACTAAGCTTACAAAACAACAGCGTGAAGAGAGAGTTTTAGAACTATTAAATCAAGTTGGTATCGCTAACCCAAAACGTGTGGCTAGACAATTTCCACATCAGTTATCTGGTGGTATGCGTCAGCGGGTCATGATTGCTATTGCCTTATCATGTAAGCCTACTATTTTAATTGCAGATGAACCGACAACAGCTTTAGATGTTACGATTCAGGCTCAAATTTTAGATCTATTAAAAACATTGCAGACTGAAACGGAGACAGGCATTATTCTCATTACTCATGATTTAGGTGTTGTAGCAGAGATGGCTGATCGAGTTGTAGTTATGTATGCAGGGGAAGTAGTTGAAGAAGCTCCAGTTCAGGAACTATTCAATAATCCAAGACATCCTTACACTCGTTCGCTATTAAATTCAATTCCACAAACACATAGCGAAAATGAAAGACTAGAAGTCATTAAAGGGATGGTTCCATCTTTAATAAATTTACCTCGAGAAGGTTGTCGTTTTTCAGGACGAATCCCATGGATTGATGCATCTTCACACGAGACAAAACCTCAATTACATGAAATTGCACCAGGGCATTTTGTGAGATGTACCTGCTGGAAACACTTTCATTTTGAAGGTGAAGAAGGGGGCGGGACTGTATGAGCTTTATGCAAATTAAGGATTTAAATGTTCATTATCCAATACGTGGTGGATTTTTTAATACCATTGTTGATCGAGTATATGCAGTAGACGGTGTGACAATGGAGTTTGAAAAAGGGAAAACCTATGGACTAGTAGGGGAATCAGGATCTGGAAAGTCTACTACAGGCAAAGCAATTATAGGTTTAGAAAAAATTACCTCTGGGCAAATCGTTTATGAGGGCGAAAATGTGACAAATCAACAGAGAAAACGTGATTCTGCCTATAACAGAGATATTCAAATGATCTTTCAAGATTCTCATTCGAGTATGAACCCTAGAAAACGCGTTCTTGATATACTAGCAGAGCCAATTCGAAATTTTATGAAGCTTAGTGATCAAGAGGAGCGCAAACGTATTAAAGAGTTGCTTGCAATTGTAGGGATGTCAGAGGACGTTTTACTCAAATATCCCCATGAATTTTCAGGTGGACAAAAGCAGCGACTTGGAATTGCACGAGCGGTTGCATGTAACCCTAAAATGATTATCGCTGATGAACCTGTTTCTGCGTTAGATTTATCTGTACAAGCACAGGTCTTAAATTTTATGAAAGATATCCAAAATGAATTTGGTCTTACTTACTTATTCATTTCTCATGATTTAGGTGTTGTTAAACATATGTGTGATTATATTTCTATTATGTATAAAGGACGCTTTGTGGAAACTGGTACAAGACATGATATTTATAAGAATCCTCAGCATATTTACACGAACCGCCTTTTATCAGCCATTCCAAATATCGAACCAGAGACTAGGGATGAGCGTAAATTAATTCGACAAAAAGTAGAGGAAAATTATCAAAAAGAGCAACATAAATATTATGATGAGCATGGAAAAGTCTACCCACTGAAATCCATTTCAGACACACATATGGTTGCAATGTCAGGGGGAATGTGAAATGTGGAAAACAATTGTTAGAAGAGTAATTTTAATGATCCCTCAAATGTTTGTACTAAGTTTAATTATTTTTGTTTTAGCAAAACAAATGCCAGGTGATCCTTTTACAGGGTTAATTACTCCAGAAACTGACCCTGCACGAATCGAAGAACTAAGGATTCAAGCGGGTTACTATGACCCTTGGTATATTCAATATTACCATTGGGTAATCAATGCCTTTCAGGGGGACTTTGGACAAAGCTATACATATAAACTTGCAGTGTCCACATTGATAGGTGAGCGTGCATTAAACACATTCTGGCTCGCTTTGCTTAGCACTATTCTTGTTTATTTAATAGCTATTCCATTAGGAATGATAGCGGGACGTAAACAGGATACTTTGTACGATAAGTCGATTACTTTGTATAGCTTCATAAGTTATGCAATACCTACCTTTGTGTTGGGTTTAATTTTCTTATATATTTTTGGATATCGTTTAATGTGGTTTCCGACAAGTGGAACTGTTGATGTAGGTGTAGAGCCGGGAACGCTCGAGTATTATTGGAATCGCTTGTATCATTTAATTTTACCTGCGATGACATATGCAATACTAGCTACAACTACAATTATTCAGTACTTACGTTCAGAAATTATTGATGCCAAGACACAGGATTATGTTAAAACAGCACGTAGTAAAGGTGTACCAATGAAAATAATCTATAGAAGACATATTTTCCGTAACTCCTTATTACCAATTGCAGCCTTTCTTGGCTTTACAATAACAGGATTATTGGGTGGCTCAATATTCATAGAGACAATTTTTGGCTTCCCAGGTATGGGACAATTATTCATCCATTCTGTAACAAGTCGCGATTATAGTGTTATTACCGCTCTTGTCATGCTTTATGGCTTCTTAGCGTTATTAGGTAGTCTATTGTCAGATATAATTATGAGCATTGTTGATCCACGTATCCGCATAGACTAGCAGCTAAATTGAACGCATAAGGAGAGGTGAATAAAATGGAGCAAAAAAATGATGTAGTGAAAGTTGAAAGTAATCCACCAACAGGAATTCAAGTTGTTATACGTGAATTCAGAAAAGATAAATTAGCATTATTTTCATTTATAGGTATAACTTTACTTATAGTTGTGATATTAATTATGTCTGCTTTTATGAACCAGGATGAGATATTACGAATTAAATTATTAGAGAGATTTACAGAACCTGGTGTTAATGGATATATTTTGGGGGCTGATGAAGCTGGGCGTGATATGTATGGACAGCTTATTATTGGTGCAAAAAATTCTATTTTAATTGCAATTGCAATCACTCTTATTGCAAATGCTTTAGGAATTGCTCTAGGAATAATAATGGGTTACTATGGTGGCTTTATTGATAACCTATTTATGCGTATCATTGATTTTCTTATGACATTACCTACCTTAATGATTATCATTGTTTTGGTCACAATTATTCCTAAATATGGTGTTTTAGAGTTGATTTTGATTTTAAGTGCCTTTCAATGGATCAGTACAGCGCGTCTTGTTCGAAGTAAAGCTCTATCAGAGGGACGAAGAGATTATGTAAATGCATCCAAAACAATGGGGACTAGTGATTTTGCCATTATGTTTAAAGGGATACTACCAAATTTAAGTTCTTTGTTAATAGTAGAGCTAACTTTAAACTTTGCTGGAAATGTTGGTATTGAAACAGGTCTATCATTTTTAGGCTTTGGATTACCACCTTCTACGCCTAGCTTAGGGACATTAGTAAGCTATGCAACAAACCCAATAGTATTATCTACAAAATGGTGGATTTGGTTGCCCGCATCATTATTAATATTAATTTTGATGCTTGGTATAAATTATGTTGGTCAAGCGCTAAGACGTGCGGCTGACGCAAAACAACGATTAGGATAAAGGGGAGGATTTACACATGAAGAAAAATTGGTTATTCTTATCCGTACTTTTTGCATTCATGCTAATTTTAGCAGCGTGCAATGGTGGTGGAGGTAGTGGGTCTGAAAAAGGCACAGAAACAGATAACACTGAAAAGTCTGGTGAAACAGAAAAGTCTGGTGAATCTGAGGCAACTAATGATTCTTTACTTCCAATGGAGGTAACAAATGAAGGAGAAGCAATTCAAGGTGGTACATTACGTGTAGGACTTGTAGCAAGCTCTCCATTCCAAGGGATTTTCAACTATGAGCTTTATGAAGATGCCTATGACTCAGATATTTTAGCTTATATGACAAATTCAATATTTGACGTTGATGGTGACTTCCTTATTACTGATAAGGGCGCTGCAAAATTAGAAGTTGATACTGATGCTAAAACAGCAACAGTCACATTGCAAGGTGATTATAAATGGTCTGATGGTACACCAGTAACAGCAGAAGATTTAATATATCCTTACGAAATTATTGGACATCCTGATTATACAGGTGTACGTTACGATGATGACTTCAGAAATATTGTAGGGGCAGAAGAATATCATAATGGCAAGGCTGATACAATCTCAGGTATTACAAAAGTAGATGATAAATCAATTAAAATTCAATTTAAAAAAGTATCACCTGCAATTTATTATGGTGGGGATGGCTTATGGGGTTATGCAGAACCAAAACATCAATTAGAGTCAATTCCAGTAAAAGATTTACTAGCTTCAGATGCAGTACGAAAAAATCCGGTGACTCTTGGCGCATTTAAACTTGATAAAGTTGTTAATGGTGAATCTGTACAACTTGTAGCTAACGAACATTACTTTAAAGGTAAGCCGAAAGTTGATAAAGTTGTAATCGAAGTTGTTCCACCAACTTCAATTGGTGAGGCGTTAAGAACAGGGAAATATGATCTAGCAACATCTTATCCAACTACTCAATTTGATAGTATTAAATCTTTAGAAAATATTTCTGTACTTGGTCGACCAGAATTGTCTTATTCTTATATCGGCTTTAAGTTAGGAAAGTATGATACAACAGCAAAAGTAAACGTGTTTGATGAAAAATCAAAAATGAACAATGTAGAGTTACGCCAAGCAATTGCGTTCGCAACAGATGTTGAGGGAGTTGCTGAAAAATTCTATCAAGGCTTGCGTGTACGTGGCAACTCTTTAATTCCACCAGTATTCTCATTCTATGATGAAACATTAGAGGGTTACCATTACGATCCAGAAAAAGCGAAAGAGTTATTAGATAAAGCTGGTTTTAAAGATGTTGATGGTGATGGAATTCGTGAAGATAAGGATGGTAAAAAATTCTCAATTCGTTTAGCTTCTATGGCTGGGTCAGAAACGGATGAAGCAATTGTTGAATACTTCCGTCAAAATTGGAAAGAAGTTGGTTTAGATGTACAGTTAACAACTGGACGTCTTATCGAGTTCAATGCATTTTATGATAAAGTACAAGCAGATGATCCGGAGATCGATATGTTTATGGCAGCTTGGAATACAGGAACAAATCCATCTCCAGCGGGCTTATATAGTGTAGGTGCTGAATTCAACTTTAGCCGCTATGTATCACCTGAGTTAACAAAATTATTAGCAGCTATCGACTCCGAAGATGCTATGGATCAAGAAAAACGCTCTAAAGCTTTCCGTGAATGGCAAGAATATATGAGTGATAAAGCAATGGTAGTTCCAACATTCTTCAGAACTGAAGTTATTCCAGTTAATAAACGCGTGAAAAATTACAATGTTGATTATGCAAATCTTACAGAGTTACAAGATATTGAATTAACAGCAGATGCTCCAATAAAATAATAGGTATCAAAGAAGCAGTCTTTCTTGATAGAAGAAAGACTGTTTTTTCAAAACCTATTTAAAGATGCTGTGAAAGAAAGAAAATTAAAGAGGTTATAGAGTAGAAAAGTTAATAAAATTTACTTTAAACATTCAATAACAATTACAAAAGTCTTGTATATATGCCTTTTATTGATAATTACGTTATACAGGTTTAGACTACAGTTAAATGTGGGTATAAATTAAAAAACTCCCATCACAGTTTTTATACTGTCGATAGGAGTTATAGCTTTTAGCGATTAGCAACCCAAGTTTTTACTAGATCAGCAGTACCATAAACATAATGCTGGTCACCTACTTCATGGTAGGTTGCACTTTCGTCAACCTCTGTATGCTTGTACTGAATACGTTGACGGCGCTTCTCTGACATTGGGTCAGGAAGTGGGATAGCTGATAATAAAGATTTTGTATACGGATGAACAGGGTGATTGTAGATATCATCTGCTTTACCGATTTCCATGATTTTACCACGGTACATTACAGCAATACGGTCACTGATGTATTTTACCATAGATAAGTCATGGGCAATGAAAAGATATGTTAAGCCACGTTCTTTTTGTAGTTGTTTTAGTAAGTTAACAACTTGCGCTTGGATAGATACGTCTAGCGCAGAGATTGGCTCATCCGCAATGATAAACTTAGGATCTAAACTTAGTGCACGGGCAATCCCAATACGTTGACGTTGACCACCAGAGAATTCGTGTGCGTAACGATTCGCGTGCTCTTTGTTTAAACCAACAGCTTCAAGTAGCTCTTGAATTTTTGCACGACGTTCTTTTTTATCCTTGTAAAGGCCATGAATATCAAAGGCTTCACCAATGATCTCACCAGCCGTCATACGAGGGTTTAAAGAAGCATAAGGATCTTGGAAAATCATTTGCATTTGACGGTTAAATTTCTTTAACTCATTTTTAGATTTTTTTCCATGGACATTTTCACCATCGAAAACAATCTCGCCACCTGTAATATCATATAAACGAATAATTGAACGACCAGTTGTTGACTTACCACAACCTGATTCACCCACAAGACCAAGTGTTTCACCTTCGTAAACATCGAAGCTGATACCATCTACAGCTTTGATAGGATTACTTGGCGAACCAAAATGCTGCTGTAAATTTTTGATTTCAAGAATTTTTTTCGCACCAGTTTTAGTCATTTTCTTGTGCCTCCTTTGCTAAATACCCTTCAATACGTTTAGCAACCGCATCTGGAAGAGGAATCTTTGGTGCATCAGGATGCAACAACCAAGTCTTTGCAAAATGTGTTTCACTTACTTGGAACATTGGTGGCTCTTGTTCATAATCAATGGCCATAGCATACTCGTTACGAGCTGCAAATGCATCACCCTTAGGTGGATTCGTCAGATCTGGTGGTGAGCCTGGAATCGTACGTAATAGCTCATCAGTATCATTATCTAAATCTGGCATTGAACCAAGTAGACCCCATGTGTAAGGATGCTTTGGATTATAGAAAATATCATTTACAGTACCATATTCAACGATTTGTCCAGCGTACATTACTGCTACACGATCAGCGATATTCGCCACTACACCTAAATCGTGTGTAATGAAAATGATAGATGTTTGCGAGTTTTTCTGAATTTCTTTCATTAATTCTAAAATTTGCGCTTGAATGGTTACGTCTAGAGCTGTTGTCGGCTCATCTGCAATTAATAGCTTAGGATCAGCTGCAAGGGCAATGGCAATAACAACACGTTGACGCATACCACCTGAAAATTCATGTGGGTATTGGTTATAGCGTTTTTCAGGGAAGGGGATACCTACCTGAGTTAAAAGCTCAATCGCACGTTTTTTCGCTTCGTCTTTAGAAACTTTTTTGTGTTGCAAAATTACTTCAGTTATTTGACGTCCGACCTTCATTGTTGGGTTCAAACTTGTCATAGGATCTTGGAAAATCATTGCAATTTCATTTCCGCGTACTTTAGACATTTCTTTATCAGTTAATGGAACTAAATCACGGCCATTAAATAAAATTTGTCCTGACTCATAAATACCAGGTGGCTGGGGAATTAGTTTCATTAATGCATTACTCGTAACACTTTTACCAGAGCCTGATTCACCTACTATAGCGAGTGTTTCACCCTCCTTTAAATCAAAGTTAACACCACGTACAGCATGGACAAGCCCTGCATAAGTTTTAAAGTTAATTCTTAAATCTTTTACTTCTAGAATTGTTTTACTCATTTCGGCCACCTCCTTATTTACGTAGTTTTGGATCTAGAGCGTCACGTAAGCCGTCACCAACTGCGTTAAACGCAAAGATTGTCAGTGAGATAAATACTGCTGGGAAAATCAAGCGCCATGGAGCATTGGCAATAGCTTTATTACCATCAGAGGCCATTGTACCCCAAGAAGCTGTTGGAGCAGGCACCCCAAGACCAAGGTAGCTTAGGAATGATTCGGTGAAAATAGCAGATGGAATTGTTAGCGTCATCGTTACTAAGATTGCACCAAGAGCATTCGGAACTAAGTGTTTAATAATTAAATGGCCTGTACTAGCACCTAATGTACGAGCAGCAAGAACATATTCTTGATTTTTAATAGATAATACTTCACCACGAACGATACGAGCCATATTAATCCATCCAGTGATGGACAGGGCAATAATCATAGGAATTAAACCAGGTTGCATAACAACTAAAAGTACGATTACTACTAGAAGGTAAGGTACAGCTGTTAAAACGTCAGCAATACGCATCATGATGTTATCAACGCGACCGCCTGCTAAGCCTGAAATACTTCCCCATAAAACACCGATAATTAAGTCAATAATCGCTGCAGCAATTCCGATAAAAAGGGAAATACGAGCGCCTTCCCAAATACGAACGAAAATATCACGACCAAGGTCATCCGTTCCAAACCAAAATTGTGCAGATGGTGGTGCGTTGTAAACACCTAGCTGATCACTTGCTTTATATTGAGAAAACATTGGTACGAATGTAGCCATTAAAATAACAATGATTAAAATGATTATCCCAATGATGGCTAATTTGTTATGAGAGAAACGGAGAAATACTTCTTTCCAAAAGGAGACTGATTTATCAGCTAATTTTTCCGTTGCTTCATGATTTCCACCAACAATTTTAAACTTATCTTTTTCAATTTGTTGCTGTGTCATTATTTTTTCGCTCCTTTCAGTTTAATACGCGGATCAATCACACTATATAGAATATCAACGATTAATACCGCAAATAAAAGGATGATGGAATAGAACACCGTCGTACCCATAATTACTGTATAGTCACGGTTTGTAATACTTTGAACAAAGTGCTTACCAAGTCCAGGAATAGCGAAAATTTGCTCAACAATGAAACTACCTGTTACAACACCAGCTGTTAATGGACCAAGGTATGTTACGACTGGCAGAAGGGCATTTCGTAATGTATGACGGAATACGATTGTCCATTTACCAATACCTTTTGCACGAGCCATTTTTACATAATCACTATTGTTTTGTTCAAGCATACTTGAACGTGTTAATTTTGCGATAAAGCCCATATGAGAGAAAGCGATTGCAAGGGCTGGTAAAATACTATAAATAAAGCCCTTCCACCCACTAATAGGGAACCAGCCTAGCTTAAAGGCTAAGAAATACTGCATTAAACCTGCTAATATAAATGAAGGTACTGATATACCGAGCACCGCAAAGGACGTTGCCAAATAATCCGGGAACCTATTATGATATAGCGCGGAAACTACGCCAATTAATACACCGAATCCAACTGCTAATAGCATAGCTTCAATCCCTAATGTTAATGAAACAGGGAAACTTTCAGAAATCATATCATTTGTAGAACGCGCTTTATATTTCATTGACTCACCGAAATTGAATGTGGCCGTATCGATTAAATAATCTTTATATTGAATATACCAAGGGTTATTTAATCCATACGTTTCGTTTAACTTCTCCTCAATTTGAGGTGGGAAATTACGTTCACTCGCGAAAGGACTACCAGGAGCGAGACGCATTAAGAAAAACGTAACCGTTACGATGACGAAAAGCGCGAGAAGTATATACATCAGCCTTTTCAAAATATATTTAATCACATAAAACTCCTCCTTCTATTTGTCAATTTTCAGACAAATATATGCCTTCGTATTTTAAAAAGAGCTGACTCGCGCCGAAGTGGCTACGAGGCAGCTCTTCGCTGTAGAGCTAAATAAGCGAATTATAGTTGATTATTTCTCTACTTTAACCTCTTTAAGAGAGATGTTACCAAGGATGTCTGCCTTCATGTTTTTCACATAATCTTGTACTACAGATAGGTTCGTGTAGTAGTAGATTGGAATAACTGGGAAATCATTCACAGCAATTTTTTCAGCTTGTTTTAAAAGCTCAAGACGTTTAGCAGGATCTGCTTCAACGTTAGATTGATCTAACAATTTTTTGTATTCTGCACTTTCCCAACCAGTATCGTTGTTACCGTTTGCAGCAGTGTCATACATTTCTAAGAATGTATAAGCATCGTTGTAGTCACCAACCCAGCCCATACGGCCAACTTGGTAATCTAATTGGTTAAGTTTTTCTAAATATACTTGCCATTCAGAGTTATCTAGACCTACAGTGATACCTAGGTTTTTAGTCCAGCCCTCTTGAACGTATTGAGCGATAGCAGCGTGTGCTTCACTAGTGTTGTAAGAAAGGTTAATTTTGATATCTGCTGGGTTTGTAATTCCAAGTTCTTTCATACCAGCTTCAAGTGCTGCTTTAGCACCTTCGATATCGTTATCTTTGAAGTAACCACGGTCTTCTTCAAAGCCATGAACTGCGATAGGAACCATGCCTAATGCAGGTTTTTGCTCACCTTTAGTAATGTTGTCAATTAAACCTTGACGATCAACTGCTAAAGCTAACGCTTTACGGATGTTAGCGTTTCCAGTGATTTTATCTTTTGTATTTAGCTTGTACCAGTAAACAGAAGCTTGGTCATTGATATTTAATGAACCATCAGCTTTAAATGCGTCGATTGAATCAAGTGCCACAGATTGGAATGGTGCACCTAAGTAGTCAATTTCTCCAGCTTTGAAGCTTGTTGCAGCAGTTGCTTCAGACTCAACCATACCGATATTAACAGTTTCTAAAGAAACTTTATCAGCATCCCAGTACTCTGGGTTTTTCTTTAATACGATTGTATCATTGTGTCTCCATTCAGCTAATGTGAAAGGACCGTTTGTTACATAGTTTTCACCAGCATCTGCATACCACTCATCATTACCTTCAACTACTTTTTGGTTTAATGGTGCATATGTTTTGAATGCTGTTAATTCTAAGAAGTAAGGTGTTGGGTTTTCTAAAGTTACTACTAATGTTTTTTCGTCTTGTGCTTTAACGCCTACATCATCAGCAGAACCTTCACCATTGTTGTATGCTGCAGCACCTTTAATTGGGTAAAGGATTGAAGCATATTCAGAAAGATTGTCTGGGTTTAATGCCCATTTCCAAGCGTATTCGAAGTCACCAGCTACTACTGGATCTCCGTTTGACCATTTAGCATCACGTAATTTGAACGTGTATGTTTTTAAATCTTCACTAACTTCCCAGCTTTCAGCAGCAGCTGCAACTGGACGAGCGTCTGCATCAAGTGTTGTTAATCCTTCAAAAGTATTTGTTAGAATAACACCAGAAGTTGTATCTGTTGCTAATGCAGGATGAAGAGATGGCGGCTCAGAAGCTACTACTACATTTAATTCGCCACCTGATGAAGTTGTTTCTGAAGAGCCAGAATCTTTTCCTTCGTCTTTAGATTTGTCAGACGAATCTCCACCGAAGCCACATGCAGCAAGTACTAAAGAAAATACTGCAAGGACTGTTAGTAATAAAAACTTTTTGTTTTTATTCATGTGAATCCCCCTTATACAATTTTTAAGCCTTTTGTGAAGCTCCTATTTAATATACCAAAAAAATCATTGTGTACAAAATAAAAAAGATTCGAATTTATATAGTATTATCTGACATTTAGGAGAATAATAAATTTTTCCGATTTATCACGCTAAAGAGGCGAAGTGTATATATATTAAAAATTTGATATTTACTTATTCTGAATATCAAAAATAAAGTAAAAATAAAAAAATGATTTACTATACGGAAAATTCCTATTTTTTTGATAATATTATCGATATTTGAAAAATGAATCAAAAGTCATAGATGTAATACCTTGAGGAATTTGTATAGATTTGTAGAAAATCTATGTAAAACTCAGTGAATTAGATTCTTTTACAGGTAATTTCTTGTAATTTATTATCGCAAAACATGAATATTTTTATCTATTAATGATATATAAGAAACTTGTTTTGTATTTTTCTAGGATTATCCATTTGTGGGGAAGAAAAAGAAAAAAATGAGCATTTGTATGAAAAAGGGTACCCATACTAAGAAAAATTTGGATTTAGTGACAAGCTAGTTTACGAGATTAAGTTTTTTTGAAATAATTTTGGAGCTAGTTGTATATACATGCATATATGCAGTTGGTTACTGTTTTATTCATCCGTTAAAAAATAAAAGGAATGCTTCATTTCGCCTTGTATTCTTCCAAAGAGAACTGTTTAAATCTTATTGTTTTTTTGAGGATGTCATTTGTCTTACTGAAGAGGATTGATAATGCAAATAATTACTAAAAATCTGTTTATTCATCGAATGAAAACGTTAACAATAGCTATTCAGAAGGATATTCTTCCACTTTTTAAGTGGTATACCATGAAAAAATATAAAAAACAGTGCATCCCATTTATAAAATGCACTGTTTTTTATTTAAAGTTTAAATTGATTGATCTGATTCTGTAAATCTAAGGACTTTTCGCTTAGATCTGAGGCAACTTGGTTTACTTGTTGTACTGTTATAGATTGTTCTCTAGTTGCTGAAGCTACAATTTTTGTATTATCCGCGCTAGTTGAAGCACCATGGGCGATTTCTGCAACGGACGCTGCAACCTGTTCAGCGCTAGCTGAAATTTCTTCAGAGGTAGCTGATATATCTTCTATTTGATCTGTCATCGTATTAATTGCTTTCACAATTCCTTCAAAGGCTTGTCCTGCATGTCCGATGATTTTAACGCCCTCTGTGACAGAATGAAGTCCATCAAAGACTGCTTTTTCTACATTATGTGTATCCTGTTGAATTTCTAGCGTTAAGGCAACGATTTGGTTGGCTGATTGTTTGGATTCCTCAGCTAACTTACGAACCTCATCTGCTACTACCGCAAATCCTTTACCATGCTCTCCAGCTCTAGCCGCTTCAATTGCTGCATTGAGTGCCAATAAATTTGTTTGATCTGTAATAGCTGTAATAACAGCTGTGATCTGACTAATCTCATCTGATTGCTTACTCAATTTTTGAACAAGATTATTAATCGTTTGTGTTGATTCATGGATGACATTCATTTGTTGCTGAGCTTCTTCTACCGTCTCATTTCCATTTGTTGCTAATTCTGAAGTTGTTATAGCATTCTGATGTAGTTGTTGAGTTGCCTCAGCTATTCGTTGAACACCTACAGCCGTTTCATCCATTGCGTGTGCGCTTTCGTTAGCTGCAACTGTAGCTGTCACTGCAGCCTCAGCTGTTTCGTTAATCCGTATTGTAATTTCATCAGCAGTGGCAGTAATTTCTTCAGTTGAGGCAGAAAGTTCCTCTACTGAAGCTGTTAAATGCTCTGCATTGTCCTGTATATGCGTTAATAAATTTTTCAAATTACCCTTCATGGCATTAAAAGCTGCTGAAAGCTGACCAATTTCATCTTTTGATTGATGGGTAATATCTGGATGAATTAATTCTCCATTAGCTACATGGTTTGCAGCCAGAACGACAGATTTTAAAGGGCGTGAGATTGTCCGTTGTATATAGAAAATAAGGAAAATACCTAGAGCGATACCAATAATGATTGCGATAATGGAAATAATTTGTGAATTAAACACGGCCTGTTTAGATTCTTTTGTCACAATATCTAGTTGTTCCTTTTGATAGTTTCCAATTTGATCGGATACATCTTGTATACCTTTATTAGCTTGTTGGACTTCACCATTTACCTTCTGCAAAGCACCTTCTAGATTACCAGCTTCAAATAAAGCTATTGCTTCAGTTGCTGCCTTGTTAAAAGAATCATTATGAACTTTTAATTCCTGTGCATATGTTTCCATTTCAGCTGAATTCGATTTTTCAGTGATTTCATCTACATGTGTGTCGAGCATACTTGCATATTTTGAGAAACTCTCTTTGTTAGCAGGTTTGTCTTCGATGATGATGGCACGAATGAAAAGACCTTGCATAGCCATTTCGTATTGAATATCATCTGCTAATTCTACAAGGGCAACATGTCCTTCTAATGCATTTTCAATCTTTTTTTCAATGTTTGAAAATAACAGGAACATAATGAACAAAGAAATGATTAATGTGAGAATAATTGCAAAGAAACCAAAGCTTAATTTTTTACCTACAGACATATAGATACGCCCTTTCCTGAATGCTCTATAAAAATTTTTATACTTTAATTTAGCGTTTCTCAGTAGTAGAAGTCAATATACGTTGAAGGAAACAGTGCAGATTATTCATGTGTTTTTATATTGTTATTATAATAAGGAAGATTGTCTGTAAAAATCAATCAAGATAAGGTTGTTTTCATCGTTTTATAGTACGGATTACGTGTACTCGTTATAAAAAGGAAGAAACCGATACAATTTGTATCGGTTTCTTCCTTTATGACTGTTTCTTTAACTGTAAAATGACTGCCTCATCCGGGTCAATATACAGTGTCTTTTGTTCAAAATAGATGACGAAACCAGGTTTGGCACCATTTGGTTTTTTGACCTGTCGTATTTCGGTATAATCTACAGGCACAGAAGAGGATTCTCTGGCCTTAGAAAAATAGGCGGCTAGTGTGGCAGCTTCTCGCAATGTCGTTTCATCGGGTTCACTTGAATGAATGACAACATGAGATCCAGGAATATCTTTTGTGTGTAACCAAATATCAGTCCGCTTTGCTAGTTTAAATGTCAGCATATCATTTTGTTTATTGTTTTTTCCAACAGAGATTGTTACACCTGTAGAAGAAACATAGCGTTCTGGTTCAGGTTTCGCTTGTTTTTTCTTTTTCTTCGCATGACGTAGTTTTAAGTAACCTTGCTCTGCTAGCTCTTCACGAATTTCCTCAATATCTCCAGGAGAAGCCTGCTGAACTTGCTGTGCAAGCATTTCGAAGTAAGAAATTTCATCAGTAGTTTTTTCTAGCTGCTCTTGAACCATGACCAAGGCATTTTTTGCCTTTGTATATTTTGTGTAATAACTTTGGGCATTTTCAATAGGTGTTTTACGTTCGCTTACTGGAATCGTTATTTCTTCGCCAGTTTCACTATAGTAATTTGTGACAGTAACTTCCTTAACTCCTTTTTCAAAGGCATAGATATTAGCCATTAATAGCTCACCATATAGTTGGAATTGATCGAGCTTGGAGGCACGTTCATAATCCTTTGTTAACTTTTTTGTTTTTAAAGCTAATTTGTCAATCTCATTTTGTAGCCAGCGCTCTAAATCGCCTGCTTGTTGTTTTACACGATCTCGCTCTGCACGGGCAAAGAATACACGATCAAGAAGCTCATGGACATTAGGATAGATTGTTATATCCCCATCATGCAAATGCGTTAATTCGATAGGGGAAAAGTATACTTTCTGATTGAAGAGTACGTACATAGGCTTCATTCCACCGTTCGCAAAGGAGGCCATAAAATCCTTGAAACATACTAGTGTATTTGAAGTCGTCTTCATTCGATACAATAATTCTTCCGCGTGAAGAGGTGAAAAACCAGCTAATTGTTGCACGATCTCTTTAGAGGTTTTTGCTTCAGCGAAAAATGCTGTTAGCTCTTCATCTGTCACTGTTAAAGGATTCCATTTGTTTTGTGTGGGTGGCGCAAAATACGGTTGCCCTGGTAGTACAGTACGGAAGCTATTGACTGAAGGCGGTAGATGTTTTAGGCTGTCAATAATTTTTCCCTGCTCTTGATCAATCAACAGTAGATTACTATGTCTACCCATAATTTCAGCATGTATTTCTCTTACAATTGGATCTCCAATTTCATTTTTACTTTCAATTTCTACTATTATAATGCGATCAAAATCACGCTGTTTTATAGAAGCAATAAAACCACCCTCTATATGCTTACGCAAAAGCATACAAAACATTGGCGGCTCTGCTGGATTTTCAATCACCTGTTCAGTAAGGTGTACACGTGCATAAGAAGAGTGGATGGAAAACAGTAATTTATGATTCTTTCCGTTCGCTCGCACATGTAAAATAACTTCTTGTGCATTGGGTTGATGTATTTTGGTAATCCGACCAGTGACTAGCTGTTGTAGGTCGGCAGTTATTGAATAAGTAAATAAGCCATCAAATGCCATATGAATTCCTCTTTCCAACGATATCAAGCATCTTGGTACTTTCGTATTTTTTCTTTATGTATCTGCATGCACTATTTTTAAGCTCGCAAATACTCTTTTGGTATGTTTATCATAGCATTTTTTAGGTGAATATTAAAATATAGCTTCAATTGTGGTAGAATTAGCTTTTACTTTAACCAAATTTTTTTGGAGAGTCGTCATAATCGACAAAGCTTATGTTATAATAATCCCAGTATGCAAAGAAAGGTGTGACGAACCTTGGTGCGTAGTATGACTGGTTTTGGCAGAGGTGTCACAACAACTAGAGACTTTCAATTAACCGTGGAAATGCGCTCGGTCAACCATCGTTTTTTAGAAATTAATGCAAAATTTCCGAAAGAATGGCTTGAAGCTGAAATTTTTGCAAAGAAACTAATTTCTCAAGCTTTGTCACGCGGCAAAATTGATGTGATGGTATATGTGAAGGACTTAGAGAACGTAGAGCAATCTATTGAGATTAATTGGTCATTAATTGAAGCGTATCGTAAGGCAAAAGAGCAATTAGCAAGTAAAGTACCACTTGAAGAAAAATGGACGATGCAAGAGCTTTTATCGTTAGAGCAGGCCCTTGTGCAGCAAAAGCCTCAGCTTACACCAGAGGATTTACTCAGCGCTGTTGAACAAGCAATTTCACAAGCGATTGAACAGCTCGTACAAATGCGTGAGCGTGAAGGGCAAGAATTACAAGAGGTTGTTGTACAATATAAAGAACAGTTAATGGAGCAAGTCAATCAGATTCGTTTGTGTTCTTCACTTGCTGTTGAAAAATATCGTACACGATTAATAGAGCGAATTAATGAAGTTGCAAACGGCACATTGCTAGAAGATCGTTTACTAGCGGAAGTAGCGATTTTTGCAGAACGAGTAGACATCTCCGAAGAATTAGACAGATTAGATAGTCACTTCAACCAGCTGGAGGAAACATTACTTGAAAAGATTTCGGTTGGGCGTAAATTGGACTTTTTAATGCAGGAAATACATCGCGAGATTAATACGATTGGTTCAAAAAATCAATCTACAGAAGCAGCGGTTGCTGTTGTTCAGGCGAAAACAATTTTAGAAAAGATGCGTGAGCAAGTGCAAAACATCGAATAACTTGCACGTGTCTGTTATAAATTAAGGGAGATATAGAGAATAAATGATAAAAGAACGTGGATTATTAATTGTTCTGTCTGGCCCCTCTGGTGTAGGTAAAGGGACAGTGCGAAAAGAATTATTTTCTCAGCCGAATACGAATTATGAGTATTCCATCTCGATGACAACACGAAATCCTCGCGAAGGTGAAGTAGATGGTGTAGACTATTTTTTCAAGACACGTCATGAATTTGAAGTGTTAATTGAACAAGGTGGCTTATTAGAGCACGCTGAATTTGTCGGTAACTATTATGGAACACCATTAGCTTATGTAAATGAAACACTTGATGCAGGTCGTGATGTATTTTTAGAAATCGAAGTGCAGGGTGCAGCACAAATTCGTAAAAAAGCACCAGATGCCTTATTTATTTTCTTAGCCCCTCCAAGTTTAACGGAATTAAAAGATCGTTTAGTTGGACGTGGGACAGAAACGGAGGATATCATTGCCAAACGAATCGCTACTGCAAGTGAAGAGCTTGAAATGATGAGCTTGTATGATTATGTTGTGGAAAATGATGAAGTGACGAATGCCTGTGATCGTATAAATGCGATTATTAAAGCCGAGCATTGTCGTAGAGAACGTGTTGAAAAAAGATATTTGTCAATGTTGAGAGGAGAATAAAACAATGCTATACCCATCAGTAGACGCTTTAAAAAAGGAAATCGATTCAAAATATTCATTAGTGAGCCTTGCTTCTAAACGCGCTCGCCAAATGCAAGAAGAGCAAGACACAGAACGCTTACACAAGTATGTTTCCCATAAATATGTTGGGAAAGCACTTGAAGAAGTAGCGGCAGGTGTACTTACGAAAGTATCACAGGATGAGTCAACTGTGTATGAGGACGAAATCTAACATCATGTAAAGAGCTTTACTATGTTTACATGCATGCTAGTCTAGTTAGCAGTAGATTTTGATTATACAGAATGCCGAAAGCTCCCAGGGAATCCTTCTTTGGGAGCTTATCATTTGAAAGGACGACACCTAGCATGAATAAAAATATTTTACTTTGTGTTTCAGGCGGGATTGCCGTATATAAAGCTGTGGCACTCGTAAGCAAGCTATCACAAGCAGGAGCCAATGTAAAAGTCATCATGACAGCCTCTGCTAGACAGTTTGTGAATCCATTAAGTTTTCAAGTGATGTCCAAAAATGATGTTTATTTTGACACGTTTGATGAAAAAGATTCAAGTGTGATTGCTCATATAGACTTAGCAGACTGGGCTGATTTAATTTTAGTAGCGCCCGCTACAGCAAATATAATAGGAAAAATGGCCAATGGTATAGCAGATGATATGATCACAACAACCCTGCTTGCTACGACAGCACCTGTATGGATTGCACCAGCCATGAATGTACACATGTACGACCATCCAGCGGTAAAACGTAATTTGGATAGGCTATCAGCTGATGGCTACAAATTTATTGAGCCTTCCGAAGGCTTTTTAGCATGTGGCTATGTCGGGAAGGGCCGTCTAGAGGAGCCAGAAAAAATCACTGCACTTGTTCAAGATTTTTTTTCGGGAAAAACTACACCACTAACAGGTAAAACAGTTATAGTGACTGCAGGTGCCCTACATGTACCATTGGATGAACAGCATGTAATTAGTCCACAGGCAACTGGAGCCATAGGCCGAGCTTTAGCACATGAAGCAAGAATGTTAGGCGCACATGTAATTGAAATAGAAAATTCTAATTTGTTTGATGCTATACAGCAACTGGAGGCTTATAAAATCCAATATCCTCAGGCAATATTGATCCATGCAGCAAATGTGCCGACTATAAAGGAAACGCCGATCATTTCGGTAGAAGGCATAAAAGCGATCACTTTCGGACAAAAAGTGCAAGGAACTCCAATGCTTAATATACTTTCTGAGAGATGGATTGATTTTAGTGAAAAAGCGCAGCTTAACGGACATTTTTTGGCTACAATTAACCCACAACTTTTTGCTCAGACATTATGGTCATATATTATAAAGGGTGAGGAACAATGAGCTTCTTGATAGCAGAGGTCATTGTAGATGTCTCTACTTACCATGTAGACCGTCCATTTGATTATCAAGTACCTGTAGAATGGATTAGTGTTATCGAGTTAGGAAGTCGTGTTAAAGTGCCATTTGGTCCAAGGAATGTCCTGGGTTTTGTTGTTGGATTGAAGAAAGAAACAGATGTACCGTTAAATAAACTAAAGGTAATCAATCAAATTTTAGATATGGAGCCAGTCCTGACAGAAGAGATGTTGCGAATGGCGAAGTGGTTGAAGAACGATACGATTTGCTATGAAATAGATGCCTTGCAAGTGATGTTACCATCTGCACTTCGAGCCAAGTATGAAAAAATGATTAAGCTACAACAAGGTCAACAATTGCCACTAGAGGTACAGGCTATATTCGGGAAGCGTCAACGAGCAAATTTTAAAGAATTTGAGCGAGCAGGTTTACTACCCCTTTTGAAGCAATTGGTTGCAGAAAACATTGTTTCAATCGAAAATGTTGTGAAGCAACAGGGAAATGTGAAAGAAATTCGAATGGTTCAAATAACAGCAGACCAACAACTTATTGAACGTGCTTTAGGGCAGTCAACCAGAGCAGCTAAACAACGGCTATTACTGCAATGGATGTGTCAACACTTAGGAGAGATTTTTACTCCCCAACAAATTTGTGACGAAGCAAAGGTCTCTATTTCAGTTTTAGAGGCAGTAATTGATAAAGGAGCTGCTCAATTTATTCAAGAGGAAGTATTTCGTGATCCATTTACGAAGGAAGTTTCACGTACACATGCCTTACAATTAACGAGTGAGCAGCAGGTTGCTCTCCAAGCTATTACTACAGCTATGGACCAGCAAATAGCGCAAACCTTTTTATTACATGGTGTAACAGGAAGTGGCAAAACAGAGGTTTATTTGCAGGCTATTCAAAAGGTATTAGAAGAAGGAAAAGAAGCCATTATGTTGGTACCTGAAATCTCTTTAACTCCACAAATGACCGAACGATTCCGCAGTCGTTTTGGTGAGATGGTTGCTGTGATGCATAGTGGATTATCTGTAGGGGAGAAATATGATGAATGGCGTAAAATCCAACAAGGCAAAGTGAAGGTCGTAGTTGGAGCTCGTTCGGCTATTTTTGCTCCTTTTACGAATATAGGGCTTATTATATTGGATGAGGAACATGAATCAACTTATAAGCAAGAAGATTCACCGCGTTATCATGCAAGAGATGTAGCCATCTGGCGTAGCGAATTTTATAACTGTCCTATTATTTTAGGGAGTGCAACACCAGCATTAGAATCATTTGCAAGAGCTAAAAAGGGAGTATATAAGCTACTCTCCTTAAAACACCGTGCTTTACATCAGGCTTTGCCGACTGTTTTTATTGCAGATATGCGTGAAGAGCTGAGACAAGGTAATCGTTCGATGTTTTCCCAATCACTGATAGAAGCAATCCGTTTAAGACTTGAGAAAAAAGAACAAATGGTGCTGTTTTTAAACCGTCGTGGCTATTCATCATTTGTACTTTGTCGAGATTGTGGAACAGTTGTCCAATGTCCAAATTGTGATATTTCATTAACCTATCATCGAACAACTGAAAAATTGAAATGTCATTATTGTGGTTACGAGGAACATGTTCCACAAATATGTCCACAATGTCAAAGTGATCATATTCGTTATTTTGGTACAGGTACACAAAAGGTGGAAGAGGAGCTGTATAAGTTGTTTCCTGAGGCAAGAGTATTACGTATGGATGTAGATACTACGAAGCATAAAGGGGCACATGAAGAAATATTAGAGACATTTGGGGCAGGGCATGCAGATATTTTGCTGGGTACTCAAATGATCGCAAAGGGTCTGGATTTTCCAAATATTACGCTAGTCGGTGTACTTAGTGCTGATACATCCTTACATTTACCTGATTACCGCGCAGCAGAGCGAACATTTCAGCTATTAACACAGGTAAGTGGCCGAGCTGGGAGACATGACAAGCTAGGGGAAGTCATCATTCAAACGTATACACCTGAGCATTACGCAATTGAATTAGCTAAAACACAAGAGTATGAACCATTTTATGAACGTGAGATGTTTTTACGTCGCAGATCAAACTATC
This sequence comes from Lysinibacillus sp. YS11, assembly GCF_002896375.1. Taxonomy (NCBI): domain Bacteria; kingdom Bacillati; phylum Bacillota; class Bacilli; order Caryophanales; family Bacillaceae; genus Lysinibacillus; species Lysinibacillus sp. YS11. The sequence goes on from NZ_CP026007.1 coordinate 1,020,098, forward strand.
CACCTTATTATTTTGTAGCTCTTATTCAATTATCCCATGAAGATGTCATGATGGCTGCTGAATATGCTGGTCGAGTGGCTGATTGGTTACGAGGGAACTTATCGAATCAAGTAGCAATAATTGGACCAACAACTGCGAGTATTGCTCGTCTCCAAAATAGATATCGTTATCAATGTTTGATAAAATATAAAATTGAACCAAATCTAATTCCCGTTTTACAACGTTTACTTGCTATGTATAGAGCAGAGTGGATTAAACAAGGAATATTAATGACGGTAGATTTAGATCCGTCTACTATATAGTTAGCGTGTAATAATAGCACGATTTTTAATAAAAGTATCAATTAGCTAGTGCACTAGCTTTAAAGCAGAAATGAGGAAATAATAATGGCTATAAAAAAAGTAATTGAAAATCCTGCAAAAGTACTATCCACACCGTGTGCTGAAGTGACAGAAATTAATGATGAAATTATTACATTACTTGATGATTTATATGACACTATGGTGGAATATGATGGCGTTGGAATTGCGGCACCACAAATAGACGTAGGGTTACGGGTAGCAATTGTTGAACTAGGTGAAGAACGTGATATTTTAGAAATGATTAATCCAACTGTCGTTGAAACGGACGGAGCAGAAGTAGATATTGAAGGATGCTTGAGCTTTCCAGGGTTATATGGAGAAGTGGAACGTCCTAGTTATGTCAAAATTGAAGCATGTGATCGTGAAGGACGTGTTTATGAATTAGAGGCAGGTGGCTTTGATGCCCGTGCGATTTTACATGAAATTGATCATTTAGATGGTGTGCTTTTCGATTCAAAAATCAAGCGTATTGTCACAGCAGAAGAACTAGAAGAAATGTACGCTGAAGAGGAGGAATAAAATGACATCTATCGTTTTTATGGGGACACCTGACTTCTCCGCACCTATTTTGCGTATGCTACATGATGAAGGATATACTATTAAAGCAGTTGTAACACAACCAGATCGTCCAGTTGGGCGTAAGCGAGTATTAACACCGCCGCCAGTAAAGGCAACGGCTTTGGAACTTGGCTTGCCAATTATTCAACCTGAAAAATTGCGTGGCTCCGAGGAGTTACAGCAGATTCTTGCTTTACAGCCTGATCTAGTAATAACAGCAGCATTTGGACAGATACTACCAAAAGAATTATTAGATGCACCGGCTCTAGGCTGCATTAATGTCCATGCCTCCCTATTACCAAAATATCGTGGAGGGGCTCCGATTCACCAAGCCGTCATGGATGGTGAAAAAGAAACAGGAGTAACAATCATGTATATGGCAGAAAAGCTTGATGCGGGAGATATTATCTCTCAAAAAGCGATCCCTATTGAAGAAGATGATCATACTGGTGGACTTTTTGATAAGCTAAGTATGGTTGGCTGTGAATTACTTAAGGAAACACTTCCTTCTATTATAAATGGTACAAATAACCGTACAGTTCAAGATGAAGCACAAGTTACCTTTGCAAGTAATATTTCAAGGGAACAAGAACGAATTGATTGGACCAACGATGCTATTACTTTATACAATCAAGTGCGCGGTCTTCATCCATGGCCTGTTGCTTATACTACTTTTGAGGATGGTAATTTTAAAATTTGGTGGGCAACGATTGGCAAAAGTAAGCATGAGGCTAATCCAGGTACAGTGGTTGCCATTGATAAAGATCATTTTGAGGTAGCAGCTGGCAACGGGACAACTTTAGCATTATATGATGTGCAACCAGCTGGTAAAAAGCGCATGACCGCAGAGGAATATTTACGTGGGACAGGTTCTAAATTACAGATTGGGGACCAATTTAAATGAGTAAAAAAAGTGTAGTGATTTGGGATGGCAATGTACGAGATGCCGCATTGTCAATTCTATTAGCAGTTGATAAAAATCAGGCTTATAGCAACTTATTGCTAAATGAAACAATTAAACGACATAAAATTGAAGCAAAAGATCGTGCTTTATTGACTGAAATAACGTATGGAACTTTACAGCATAAAATGACACTTGATTATTACTTAGAGCCATTTATTCGTGGTTCAATTGATCATTGGGTTCGCTGGTTATTAAGAATTTCGTTGTATCAAATCCATTATTTAACACGTATCCCTCCACACGCTGCAGTAAACGAAGCAGTAGAAATTGCCAAGCGTCGAGGGCATCGTGGAATCGCTTCTATGGTCAATGGCATATTAAGATCCGTGTTACGGAGTGGAGTCCCTTCAACAGATGACATAGCAGATCCAATTGAGCGCCTTTCAATAGAAACAAGTCATCCAATGTGGTTAGTTCAAAGATTTGTTGATAACTACGGTCTTGAAGTAGCGACTGAAATGTTGCATGAAAATAATAGACCGCCTGTGCAGACTGTGCGTGTTAATACGACAAAAGCAACTGTTCAGCAAGCAATTGCCAAGTTAGAGGCAGAAGGATTAACGGCTAATCAAAGCGACGTTATACCAGAGTGCTTATACATTACAAACGGTCAACCAGCTCGTACAAAAGCCTTCAAAGAAGGTATGATTACTATTCAGGATGAAAGTTCAATGATACCTGCTAATGTGCTAAATCCAACTCCAGGTATGCGTGTCTTGGATATGTGTGCGGCACCTGGTGGAAAAACAACACATATTGCCGAAATAATGAAAAATGAAGGGTCTATTTTAGCAACAGACCTTCATCCACATAAATTAGATTTAATCGACCATAATACAGAGCGTCTAGGGCTTGATATTGTTGAAACAGCCCCAATAGACGGACGGAAAGCACCAGAATTTTTACAAGCAGCGTCTTTTGATGCTATCTTAGTCGATGCACCATGTAGTGGACTAGGAGTTATGCGACGTAAACCAGATATTAAATATACAAAGCGAGAAGAAGATTTAGAAAGTCTTCAAAAATCCAATTAGCTTTACTGGATGCAGCAACGAAAGTTTTGAAAACAGATGGTAAGCTTGTATACAGTACGTGTACAGTAGACATACAAGAAAACGAAGGCACTGTGAAAGCCTTTTTAACAGCACATCCAGAAATGGAAGCTATACAACTAGAATCTTTACCAACAAAATTAGCGGAAAAGCAAGCTAATGGCATGCTTCAAGTCTTTCCACAAGACTTTGGCAGTGACGGTTTCTTTGTCGCCGCCTTTCGTAAAAAAGGAGAATCCAACTAATGGTGGATCAAGAGAAATTTAATGAACGTATTAACGATTTAGTAGAAGAAGCAGAAGAAAAGCCCGTTCGACGTGTAAAAAAAGAAAAGCCAAATTTAAAAGAATCCATTTATTCGTTACAACCTCATCAATTAGAAGAATGGCTAAAGGAAAATGGCGAAAAGCCTTTCCGTGCGGCTCAAATTTTTGACTGGCTGTATAATAAACGTGTAAAGACATTTGAAGAAATGTCAAACCTTTCAAAGGGATTACGCGAAAAACTAACTGCAAATTTTGCATTATCCACACTATCAACCATTATTAAACAAGAATCTAAAGATGGTACCATTAAATTTTTATTCCAATTACAAGATGGCTATTCAATAGAAACTGTTTTAATGCGCCATGAATATGGAAATTCTGTCTGTGTAACAACACAAGTAGGCTGCCGAATTGGCTGTACGTTTTGTGCATCCACTTTAGGTGGTTTGAAGCGACATTTATTAGCAGGGGAAATTGTGGAGCAAGTTGTCAAAGTGCAGCAAACATTAGATGAATTGGACGAGCGAGTATCTCATATTGTCATTATGGGTATTGGTGAACCTTTCGATAACTATGATGCAATGATGAACTTCTTAAAAGTGATCAATCATGAAAAAGGTTTAAATATCGGAGCACGTCATATCACAGTTTCAACATCGGGTATTGTCCCTAAAATTTACCAGTTTGCAGATGAACAATTACAAATTAACTTTGCCGTTTCTCTGCATGCGCCAAACCAAGAAGCACGTCAAAAGCTAATGCCAATTGCCCGTGCTTATAAATTGGAAGAATTAATGGAAGCTGTGCGATACTATACAAAAAAAACAGGTCGACGAGTGAGTTTCGAGTATGGGCTGATGTCTGGTGAAAATGATTCAGTAGAAATAGCAGAGGAACTATCTGCTTTAATTAAAGGAATTAAATGTCATGTCAACTTAATTCCTGTAAACTATGTACCAGAACGTGATTATGTTCGTACATCTCGTAGTCAAATTTTTGCTTTTGAAAAAACATTAAAGAAAAATGGTATTAACGTAACGATCCGCCGAGAGCAAGGTTCAGATATCGCTGCTGCGTGTGGTCAATTACGTGCACAAGAGAGATCTGAAGAAACGAGGTGACCAGTATTGGAATACACAGTCGAAAGTGATATTGGTTTAAAACGATCCATTAATGAGGACCGTGCTGCATTCTTTAAACGTCCAGATGGGCTTGCACTAGCACTTGTAGCGGATGGCATGGGTGGTCATAATGCTGGTGATGTAGCAAGTGATATGGCAATTAAACAAATGGAATCCTTTTTTTTACAGGCAGACACACATCATTTTGTATCCACAACATCAAAAAAAGAATGGTTATTACAAACAGTTAAGCAATTGAATAAAACAATATATGACTATTCTTTATCACATGAAGACTGTAAAGGAATGGGCACGACATTTATTGCAGTGTTAATCGAAGAACAACATTGCTTCATTGCACATGTGGGGGACAGTCGTGTGTATTATTTCTTTGAAGATGGTGCACAACAAATAACAAGAGATCATTCATATGTGAACGTCTTGGTCGAAAATGGTGAGATAAGCGAAGAAGAGGCTTTGACACATCCAAAGAAAAATTTCATCTTAAAAGCGGTTGGGACAGAGGACACAATCGAACCAGACTTTTATGAAGTAGATTTAGCATCAGAATCGTATTTACTCATTTGTTCAGATGGATTAAGCAATAAACTAACTGTTTATGAAATGGCATCGATAATTACGTATCCAGACTCCATTAAGGAAAAGGGGCGTAAACTTGTAGAATTAGCAAATGCCAGCGGGGGAGAAGACAATATCTCCCTCGTGCTATTAACGAAAAAGGATGAGGAGGTGTAAGAATGCTTGTAGGTAAAAGAATTAGTGACCGTTATAAAATTTTAGAACTCATTGGTGGCGGAGGTATGTCCAATGTTTATTTAGCACACGATATGATCTTAAATCGTGATGTAGCCATTAAAATATTACGCTATGATTTTTCCAATGAGGATGAATTACATCGACGTTTTCAACGTGAGGCACTGTCTGCTACAAGTCTTACACATCCAAATATTGTTAGTGTTTATGATGTAGGTGACGATGGAGATCTACACTATATTGTGATGGAATATGTTCAAGGAAAAACATTAAAGCAGTACATACAAGAATTTGCACCAATTTCACCTGCTAGAAGTGTGCATATTATGAAGCAATTAACGTCTGCCATTGCTAATGCCCATGAAAACCATATTATCCACCGTGATATTAAACCGCAAAATATATTAATGGATGCGGAAGGTAATGTGAAAATTACGGATTTTGGTATTGCCATGACGTTAAGTGCTACATCATTTACTCAAACAAATTCTGTGCTTGGTACAGTCCATTATTTATCACCAGAGCAAGCTCGCGGCGGTACAGCTACAAACAAATCAGATATTTACGCACTCGGTATCGTGTTATATGAATTATTAACAGGTGAACTTCCATTTTCTGGTGAATCTGCTGTTTCAATAGCACTTAAGCATTTACAAGCTGAAACGCCTTCTGTCCGTGCTTTTGATGCAACGATTCCCCAAAGCTTGGAAAATGTAGTATTAAAGGCTACTGCCAAAGATTCATCCCATCGTTATACTACAGTGGAAGAAATGTATGAAGATTTGGAAACCGTACTAACACCATCTAGAATCAACGATCCCAAATTTGTCATACCTGTGGATAATGATGTAACGAGAGCTATTCCCATCATTAAAGAGCAGATGCATAAAAAAGACGAAGATCTAACTAAAACAAGAGTTATTGAACCGATTATGGAAGCTAAAGCACCTTCTCAACCACAACCTAAAAAGCCTGTAGAAAAGCCAGTTCCTGTAAAGGCAAAGAAGAAAAATTGGCCCAAATATGTTGCAGGACTATTCATTGCAGCGGTTGTCATTTTCTTATTCTTTATTTTTGCAAAAGATTTATTTAGCCCGAAAAAAGTGGCTATACCAGATGTAGCAAATTTAACAATAGAGGAAGCGACAAAAAAATTAGAAGCAGATGGATTTGTTGTTGGTGAAGAGCATCAGGAGCGAAATCATGAGGAAATAGAGAAGGGGAAAGTTATTGAAACGGACCCATCAAAAAATTCATTACGTGAAAAAGGCTCAGAGGTAGACTTAATCGTTAGTTTAGGTGTAGAGATGACGACTGTTGATAATTATGTAGGACAAAATTATAGTCAAGTTGAAGCTTTAATAAAAGGAAAGTATAAAGACGTAATAAAAGAGGATGTCCCTTCTAATGAGCCAGAAGGAAGAATTATTGAACAAAGCATACCACCAAATTCTGAGGTAGTAGCGAAAGAAGAAACAATTACGTTTAAAGTTAGCCAAGGAGTTAGAATGGTAAGGGTTGAAAATGTTGTAAATTATACGAAAGCTGATATGGATGACTATGTGAAAAGAGCAGGTCTCAATTGGCGTATATCTCGTGAAGAACATCATGAAACCATCCCAGCTGGCAGTGTAATTTCGCAATTGACAAAAGCGGGTACTATGGTAGAAGAAGGTTCTATGATATCGGTTGTAATAAGTAAAGGGCCAGCAAAACAGCCCGATAAACTACGTGTCATACCTGTAGTCATTGAGTATAAACCTACAGAAGAGGGAATAGCTCAAAATATTCGAATTGAAATTCAAGATAAAAATCATACATTGTCTGAACCTGTTGAAGTATTTGAAATTTTAAGTGATACGCCATACAACATTCAGCTTACAATTGAAGATGGCAAAGATGCGAGTTATAGAATAATTCGTGACTCAGAAATAATTTTAGAAGGCAAAGTTAATTATAATGATGTCGATTAAGGAGGAATTGGATGGCGCAAGGCCAAATAAGAAAAGCATTAAGTGGTTATTATTATGTATTTGATGGACATCAACTGATTCAATGTCGAGGACGTGGGGTATTTCGTAATCGTGGCGAATCCCCACTCGTAGGCGATATTGTAGAGTATACAATGGAAACTGAAGGCTCTGATGGGACAATACAAAAGATTTTTGAGCGTCAAAATGAATTAGTACGTCCGCCAATTGCGAATATTGATCAAGGTATTTTGGTGTTTTCTGTAAAGGAACCGAATTTCAATACCATTTTACTGGATCGTTTTTTAGTTGTGTTAGAATCCTTCCATGTACATCCTATTATTTGTTTAACAAAAATGGATTTGCTAGAAAATGATGAACGTGATGAATTACAAAATTATATAGCAGATTATGAAAGCATGGGCTATACAGTTTTGCAAACATATAAAGATGAAGAAGAATTAGTAGAACGGTTACGTCCTATTTTAAAGGGAAAAACCACCGTTTTAGCTGGCCAATCGGGCGTTGGGAAATCAACTTTGCTTAATACGCTCATTCCAGAGTTGAACTTAAAAACGGGTATTATATCCCAAAGCTTAGGACGGGGTAAACATACTACTCGTCATGTTGAACTGATAGAGGTCTGTGATGGTTTATTAGCAGATACGCCTGGATTTAGTTCCTTTGATTTTGACGAAATTGAGAAAGAAGAATTAGGTGTATGTTTTCCTGAAATGGCTAGAGTAGCGGATGATTGTAAATTTAGAGGTTGCTTACACTTGAAAGAGCCAAAATGTGCAGTAAAGGCAGCAGTAGAAGCAGGGGAAATTCGAGACTACCGCTACAAGCATTATGAACAATTTATGCAAGAAATTATGGATCGAAAGCCGAGGTATTAATGATGATACAAATAGCACCATCAATTTTAGCAGCAAATTTTGCAAAGTTAGGTGAAGAAGTAAAGGAAGTAGAGCAAGCAGGTGCACAACTTATTCATATTGATGTAATGGATGGTCACTTTGTACCGAATATCTCATTTGGTTCTATTGTATTGGATGCTATCCGTCCATTAACGAAGTTACCATTAGATGTGCATTTAATGATAGAAAATCCAGATCAGTATATTGAACAGTTCGCAACAGCTGGAGCAGATTATATTACAGTACATGTAGAAGCATGCCGTCATTTACATCGAACAATTCAATTAATCCGTTCTTTTGGTGTAAAAGCGGGTGTCGTATTAAATCCACATACACCGATAGAATCAATTCAACACATTTTAGAAGATATTGATATGGTATTATTAATGACTGTTAATCCTGGATTCGGTGGACAAAAATTTATTCATTCTGTTGTACCTAAAATTGAAGCATTATCAACAATAATTAAGGAGCGAGGCTTAGATATTGCCATTGAAATTGATGGTGGTATTACTGCTGAAACAATTGTGCCATGTGCACAGGCTGGAGCGACAATTTTTGTAGCTGGGTCAGCTATCTATAGTAAAGAAGATCGAACAGCTGCTCTTCAAGAGATTTTACTAGCTGGTGAGGCAGCGATTAAAGGATGACGACAGTCGTTGTTTGTGCAGGTGGTCCAAAAAATGAGCTTTGTTCATTTTCATCGTTTCAGCAACAACAGGATGTTGTGTTTATCGGGGCTGATCGTGGCGCTTTATATTTAATTGAGCAAGGAATTACGCCCCATGCTATTGTTGGTGATTTTGATTCTTTAACGGATGAAGAATATCGACAAGTAATGGCACAAACCAATGATCAACAACGTTTTCAAGAAGAGAAAAATGAAACAGACACGGATTTAGCTTTGCTTAAAGCCTATACGTTTGCACCACAAGAAATTATTTTGACAGGTGTGACGGGTGGGCGTTTAGATCATTACGAGGCAGCTGTTCGTTCTATTTATCGGTTACAAAAAGAGCATCCTCAAATTGAGTTAAAGATAATCAATCATACTAATATGTTGCAATTTTTACTACCAGGTACACATACAATTTATGCAGATGATCGATACCGATACTTGTCTTTTTTTGCTCACGAGGAGCCTATTCAAGGTGTAACATTACGACAAGTAAAATATGAAACAACGAATGAGGAAATTACCTTAGGAACATCTCGATTTACAAGTAATGAAATAATAGGAACTTCAGGGTCTATATCTTTCTCGCAAGGCATATGTTTAATGATAAGAAGCATAGATTAGCGTAAGGGGGAGAGAGTCCTGAAAGTATATACGTTCCAATTGCCGAAATTCGTGAGTAGTATCACGCGTACGTGTATTAACCTATTTAAAAAAGATAAGAAAGTAAAAAAATCCGACTAGTGTTAGTCGGATTTTTTACTTTCTTCTAGAATACTAATCAAGAAAAAAATCGATTGCGCTCAATGCGAAATCGATTTTTTAGAAGCAGCGATTAAACGCGCTCGATTTTACCTGATTTTAATGCACGAGCAGAAACCCATACACGTTTTGGTTTACCGTCAACTAAGATACGAACTTTTTGAAGGTTAGCACCCCAAGTACGTTTGTTAGCGTTCATAGCGTGGGAACGGTTGTTACCAGTACGAGCTTTACGTCCAGTGATTACACATTGTTTTGGCATGTTGTATTCCCTCCTTACTGTTGATGCTGAAAGATTATTATTTCAGTTCGGTATTTCACATACCATAATAATTTAACATACGATGGCGTTCAGTGCAACAGTTTTCACATAACCTTTCAAGAAAAAAACCTTTACAGACATAAAACATTTATGAAAAGTAGAGAAGTTTAATGGGGAATAGTTCTCCTATCCTTTTCCTCGATAACCAAGTTTCAGCGATACACGTCTACCAGTATCAACTAATCGCTCAATCAATGTATTAATATGATCTTGAGAGACATTAAAGTTTACAAAACCAATACTGACTGCTCCTATCACTTCACCAAAACCATCTAAAACAGAGACAGCAATGGAGGAAGTACCTGCAGTTCGTTCTCCATGACTTATTGCATAGCCTTGTTGTCGAATTTGGTGAAGCTGCTCCTCTAATTCGGCCATTTCATCTTTAGTTACTAGTTGCTCTAGAATTTCTTTGGATTGTAGCGCTGACATTGAGGCAAGTATGGCCTTATTGGCCGCTCCGATATGCATAGGAATGCGAATACCCAACTGATCATAAATACGAATCGGATTAGCTGCACTGTCTATCCGTTCTATAATAATCGTATCTAATCCAGCTGGTTTACTTAAATAAACGCTTTCTTCAACCTCCCTGGCTAATCGTTCTAACTCAGGTCTGATTTTGCTAATATAATCCATCGTATCATACACCTGTAAGCCAAGTTCCATCCATATGGTTCCAAGCCGATAATATTTAGTCTGTTCATCTTGCTCAATCATCCCTTGTTTAATCATGGCTTTTAAAATTCTATGTAAAGTACTTAGCGGTAAATCGCATTTTGTAGAAAGCTCTGAAATGGACAAGCTACTGTCGTTTGCATCAGCTGCTAAAACCTTGGCAATTGTCATCGCCCGCTCTAATAATTGCATTTGTCCCACCTCCCTTCATCCTATTTTATTTTTATTCTCCATCTACGTCTAGTTCCAATATTCCCGTACAAATCAGAAGTCTAAACAAATGCTTATTTTAATTCACGAAAGCTACAAAAGGATCCTTTAAGAGGCTTCTTTAATAAACGATAGCATTTTTTCCAAGGGTGAACGCAATCTAGATTAAAAGAAAAATAAAAGTTTTCTAAATATATTGACAGTATAGCATAAAACGAATATATTCTTCATATAAACTTTCCTCTTAACGGAAACGTTTTCCACTACACGGAAATGGGGTGAAAGGAATGCATTATTGTTCATCAATGTATGCGCCTTTGAAACATGTTATTGTAAAAGATCCAAAAGATGCTTTCCGAAGCCAGACACATCTTAGTGAGGAATGGAAAACATTTAACTACTTATCTGAGCCTAATTATGAAGAAGCTCTAAGCGAATACGCTGAATTTATTGGGATTCTTGGAAAGTATGTTGAGACTATTGAATATCTGCCTATAGCAGATGAAGTAGGATTAGATTCTCTTTATGCACATGATCCAGTTAAATTCACTCCAAATGGTGCCATAATACTGAAATCAGGCAAAAAATTAAGACAACCAGAAGCAGCAGTATACAAGGACTTTTTACGGCAAAAAGGTATACCAATAATTGGTGAACTTACTGGAGAGGCAGTTTCAGACGGTGGAGATATTGTTTGGCTAGATGATCGAACGCTCGTTGTGGGTAGAGGTTATCGAACAAACGATGAAGCCATTCGTCAGTTAAAGGAAATGACAGCCGATATGGTAGATGAATTTATAGTTGTACAACTACCACATGATCTTGGTGAAGCTGAATGTTTACATTTAATGTCTTTCATAAGTATGGTAGACCGAGATTTAGCTGTTGTGCATTCGCGTTTAATGCCAGTATTTTTCAGACAACTGCTAATTGAGCGTGGCATCCAGCTAGTAGAAGTACCTAAAGATGAATACGATTCGTTAGGCTGTAATGTTTTAGCGCTTGCACCAAGGGTATGTGTGATTCCTCAAGGCAACAAAGAAACAAAGCAACAGCTACTTGATGCTGGAGCAACGGTGTACGAATATAAAGGCGATGAAATTACTGTTAAAGGAACAGGTGGGCCGACTTGCCTAACTTGCCCAGTAGTAAGAGGATAAAGGAGAAGATGAATATGTTTAAAAATGTTATTGTTAAAAATCCAGGTAATAGTTTTGTAAACGGTTTAACAACTAGTGATTTAGGAAAGCCGATTTTAGAAAAATTATTTGAACAACATGAACATTATGTAGAAGCTTTAAAAAAATGCGGTGTAGAAGTTACACAATTACCAGCAAATGAAGCATTTCCAGATTCAACATTTGTAGAGGATACAGCTGTATTAACGCCTGAATTTGCTATTATCTCGAATCCTGGAGCAGCAGCTCGTAACCGCGAAATTGAAGAAATCGAACCAGCTGTAAAGCAATTCTATGAAAAAATTTACTATATTAAAGGTTCTGGAACACTTGATGGTGGAGATGTACTACAAGCAGAGAAAAAGTTTTACGTAGGGATCTCAGAGCGCACAAATGAAGAAGGCGCTCAGCAATTTAAAGAGATTGTTGAACAAGAAGGTTATGAAGCAACTATTATTCCATTAAAAGAATTCTTCCATTTAAAAACTGGTATTGCCTATGTTGGGGAAAATCGTATGGTGCTAGCTGGTGAATTTGTCGATCATCCTGCATTTGAATCTTACGAAAAAATCGTGATTCCTAAAGAGGATGAATATTCAGCTAACTGTATTCAAGTAAATGATTATATTATTATTCCAGCTGGCTATCCAGAAACAAATCGTAAATTACTGGACCTTGGCTATCAAACAATTGAACTTGATATGTCTGAATTTAGAAAACACGATGGTGGTTTAAGCTGTTTATCATTACGTTTTTAAGTAAATCTAACAATACCCAATCAATTTAAAAGAGAAAATTGATTGGGTACTTTCATTCTTAAAATATCAGAATATTTAATATTTTTACATTATATGGGAAGTAGGGATGGATGTTGAATAAAGGGGATCAGCTTCACAATAATCAATTAAAGCGTTCGATGAAAAGTCGTCACTTGTTAATGCTTTCACTTGGGGGTGTTATTGGAACAGGCTTATTTTTAAATGTAGGCTATACCATTAACCAGGCAGGACCCGGCGGTGCACTGATTGGTTACTTATTTGGTGGCTTAATTTTGTTTATGGTCATGAATTGTCTAGGGGAATTGGCTGTTTACATGCCTGTTACAGGTTCTTTCCAAACATATGCAACACGTTTCATTAGTCCTTCAGCCGGTTTTTCATTAGGTTGGATGTATTTTGTTGGATCTGCTGCCACAGCAGGCGTTGAATTTACGGCTGCAGGTATTTTAATGCAGCATTGGTTTCCAAGTGTACCAATTTGGATATGGTGTGCTGTGTTTATGGTTCTTTTATTTGTCTTAAATGCTTTAACAACGAAGGGCTTTGCTGAAGCAGAGTTCTGGTTTGCTAGTATAAAAGTTGTTGCAGTGATTGCATTTATCATTATTGGTGGAGCAGCAATCTTTGGTTTAATTCCATTAGCAGATCGTCCTACTCCACATCTCACAAATTTAGCACCTTCTGGTTTATTCCCAGCAGGTATTACGATTATTTTTGTCACAATGATGAATGTAATTTTTTCTTATCAGGGATCAGAGCTAGTGGGTATTGCAGCAGGGGAGACCGAGAACCCTGAAAAAAATATTCCTAGAGCGATTCGTACAATTCTATTTAGAATCATCGTTTTCTATATTGCTTCCATTATTGTATTATCTGCAATATTTCCAGCATCAGAGCTTGGGCTTATGGAAAGTCCATTTGTCACGTTAATGAATTTAGCTGGTGTACCATATGCAGCTGGTATCATGAACTTTGTTATTTTGACAGCTATTTTATCAGTTGGTAATTCATGTTTATATGCATCAACACGTTTATTATTTTCCATGTCACAAGAGGGGATGGCGCCCAAGTTATTTGGTCGATTAACGAAAAATAAAGTACCTTTAAATGCGCTTATTTTTACGATGGTATTCTCACTCTTATCTTTATTAACTAGTGTAATGGAAGCTGATGCTGTATTTGTATTACTAATGTCGGTAGCAGGTATATCTGTCACAATTTCATGGATGGGGATATGTGCTTCTCAGTTAATGTTCCGTTATCGCTATGTGAAGTCAGGAGGAAATGTGGCTGATCTAAAATTTAAAACACCACTATTCCCGTTGATTCCAGTATTTTGTATAATCTTTTGTGTTTTAATTTTAGTATTTTTAGCGTTTGATCCAACGCAAAGGATTGGTTTACTATACGGGATTGGCTTCTTTATTGCCTGTATGATTTTTTATCAATTGAAATTAAAGAAAGCGGCGACTGCTGCTACAGATAGCAAAAGTGAAGAAACACTAGAAGTTCGTTAATCGTACCTCTAACGAATGGGAGTAAAAGGAGAAAAAATCATGAATACTTTTATGTGGGATACACCCGAAAAACTACGTGCCCTATTATGTGAACTTGTGAGCTGGGAAAGCCGAACATTAACGGAGGGTGAAAATAAATTTGCCTTTCGACTAAAAGATAAATTGTTAACGCTTCCATATTTTGAGAAGCACCCAGACTTGATTGAATTACATGATGCAGGACTTGGCAGAAATGCAGTGACAGCCTTCTATAAGCATCCAACCGCAACTGAAACCGTTGTGTTAATCAGTCACTTCGATACCGTGCATACAGAGGAATATGGTGAACTAGAGCCGTTAGCCTTTTCTCCAGAAGAACTAACGAAAAAGCTAATGGAACCTAAATACCTAAAAGATTTACCAGAGGCAGCTCGCATTGATTTGGCGTCTGGGAATTATTTATTTGGACGCGGCACAATGGATATGAAAATGGGTCTTGCCTTACACATGCAGTTGATCGAAAAGGCAAGCTTTGAGCAATGGCCGATTAATTTAATTTTAACAACGGTTCCTGATGAGGAAGTCAACTCTGCTGGTATGAGAGCGGCTGTTGTGGAACTGGTGAGACTGCGGGAACAGCATGGCTTAACCTATAAATTATTTTTAAATAGTGAGCCATCGTTTTCACAAGGGCCTTCGGATACGAATGAATATATTTATTCAGGTACAATTGGTAAAATCATGCCTGCTGCTTTGTTCTACGGAAAAGAGACACATGTTGGTGAGCCATTAAAAGGGATGACGGCTCCCTTTATCGCTTCCTATATGACACAGCATATGGAGTGGAATCCCCTTTTCCGTGAAACAGATTTAGGCGAAAGCACACCACTCCCCGTCTCTCTACAATTAAAAGATTTAAAAATGGAGTATTCTACACAAACACCATACCGTGCGGCGGCACTTTACAATGTCTTTTTATTAAAACGTACAGCGGCTGAGGTGATGGCTATTTTTGAGGAAGTTGCGTTACAGGCAATGGCTGCTTGCAATGCGCACTATCAGGACATTTGTACACGCGAAAATGTTCAGGGTGTGGGCAAGGTAAAGGTCTTACGCTACGAGGCATTATTGGAGCATGCGATCCATAAGTTAGGAGCTGAGGAAGTACAAGCGATTAAGCACCAGGTTCAGCAGCATCCTGCATGGGATGATCGTGAAAAATCCATTCGTATTGTGGATCAGCTCATGATTCGCTGTCAGGAATTAGCACCTGCCACAGTTCTGTTATATGCACCACCTTACTATCCAGCCATTAATTCATCCAACCATCCATTAGTGAAACAGTCGATTGAATTAATGAAGCAAACAGCTCAAACATTTGATATTGAGGTGGAGCAGATCCACTACTTTAATGGAATTTGTGATTTAAGCTATGTCAATTATTCAGATGCATCCAATGAGTGGCTAGCATTTGAACGGAACACACCTGTATGGGGCGATACGTATCATATTCCATTCAAAGAGATGGCGGCATTACAAGGTCCTGTCTTAAATGTCGGTCCATTTGGTAAGGATGCCCATCAAAAAACAGAACGATTGCATGTGGATAGTGCGTTTAAAGAGATGCCTGTTATGATTGACACGCTTATTAAAAGTCTATTTTAGCCAAATAAATTTTTCGATATTTAATTGAATACAATGTAAAAAGTTGATGCTATAAAGGTATCAACTTTTTTATTTATCAGAAAAATTTAGATTGACTTGTATTTTTCGTTATCATGACGATACATATAGGACATTATAATTATTTGAAAGTGGGCATTAGGAGAGAGCATGATGGAAAATCAAGAAAAATTAGCTTTTTCTATTCGCGAAGAAATGGTTCAGTCGAATTTAAAAGGGATGAGAATAGTTGCTTGGACACTCATGTATGTATCAGTCATTATTTCGTTAATACATTATGGAGAGGTATTTTTTGTGAAGGCGGAAAGAGCCATGGTTCCCGTCTATATTGCCATTCATATCGCTATGTTTTATATAGATGTTGCAGTATTATTGTTTATCCGAGAAAAGCGAATTCATATTACTCCTGTTAATATACAGAAGTATGAACGGTTGGTTGTTGTTTATATTTACACAATAATGCTTTTGATTACTGCGATATCGGTATTGGATGTTTACTTTTTCCGTCATGCAGCACTCTATGAGGTTATTTTAATCATTATTTGTACAGTATTCGCGTTACCTTTACGAAAAATTGTCTGGATTATTTTGCTTTCTGCATCAGCCATTATTGTGAGTGCATATATGAGTGCTGGAATATCGAGTGAAAATATAAAAATTATATTACCCATGTCATTATTAATACCTATTGGTGTAATGATTCAATATCAGACCTATAAGGTTCGTAAACAAATCCATACCCAGCATATTTTATTGAATGAGGAAATGACCAAAACGAAGCGACTATCAGAATTGTTGGCTATTAAAAATAATGAATTAGCAGAGCAAGCATTAAAAGATTCTTTAACGAATCTACCTAATCGACGTGCATTTAACCAAAAATTGAATAAGATCGGACAGCAACTTTATCAAACACAACCTTTAACAGTCATAATGATTGATATTGATTGCTTTAAAAAATTTAATGATTATTATGGTCATTTGCAGGGAGATGCAGCAATTGTCAAAGTCGCATCTCTATTGGAGGAAATTGCAGGGAAGTATAATGCATTTGTTGCCCGTTGGGGTGGCGAGGAATTTGTTATGATAAGCCAGCATACTTATAAGGTTGCTGAACCTGTATGTGAAGAAATCTTAGAGGAAATTCGACAACTTAATATACCGCACCTACAATCTACTATTGCCCAACAAGTTACTGTTAGTATTGGAATGTGTCAAGCTAAAATCGCAAAATATGAGCATTTACAAACATGTTGTGAATTAGCTGACCAAGCGCTATATTTGGCAAAGCAAAACGGACGAAATAACTATTTCTGCAAAATGGCAATTTTTGATGAAGAAGCAAATGCGTCTATTTGAAGTCAGAAAACGTTGCTACGAAGCCCTTCAATACCCCCTTAGGTTGCTTAAATTATAACGAAAGTGTTACAATATAGTTTAGTCAAAAAGAGCCAAGGGGGCATTTCTATGTCAATTGAATTAAACAATGAATTCGGCCAAATTGATATTTCAACAGATGTACTTGCACAAATTGCTGGTGGAGCTGCTGTAGAATGCTACGGTATTGTTGGCATGGCATCTAAACATCAAATTCGTGATGGTCTAACTGATATTTTACGTAAAGAAAACTTCGCAAAAGGTGTTGTAATTCGACAACAGGACGACGATTTACATATAGATATGTACATTATTGTTAGTTACGGGACAAAAATTTCGGAAGTGGCTTATCAAGTACAATCGAAAGTGAAATATACAGTAGATAAAACATTAGGTATGAGCGTAAAATCTGTCAATATCTTTGTACAGGGCGTTCGTGTAGCGAATTAAGAGGAGGAACTAAATCGAATGCAGTCTTTAGACGGTATAAAGTTTGCTGAAATGGTACAAATGGGGGCGCATCACCTATACCAAAATGCAAATTATGTAGATTCATTAAATGTTTTCCCCGTTCCAGATGGTGATACAGGTACAAATATGAACTTATCGATGACATCTGGTGCAAAGGAAACAGAGCATGCAGCTTCAGAGCATATTGGTAAAACAGCACAGGCATTATCAAAAGGCTTGTTAATGGGAGCGCGTGGGAATTCAGGCGTTATTCTATCTCAGTTATTCCGTGGTTTTGGGAAGTTTATTGAGAAGGAGTCAACAATTGATGCAAAGGGCTTTGCTGGAGCATTCCAAGCGGGTGTTGATACGGCATATAAAGCTGTTATGAAGCCAGTAGAAGGAACAATTTTAACGGTGGCACGTGAAGCTGCGAAAAAAGGTGTAGAAGTAGCAGAAACTGAAAACGATATCATTGCCGTAATGGAAGCTTTTACAGCAGAGGCAAAGGCATCGTTGGATCGTACACCTGACCTACTGCCTGTTTTAAAAGAAGTTGGTGTGGTAGATAGTGGTGGTCAAGGCTTACTATTTGTGTATGAAGGATTTTTAGCTTCCTTAAAGGGGGAGGCTCTTCCGGAGAAAAATGATGCGACGCTAGATGATTTAATCAATGCAGAACATCATAGAGCCCAAGATTTCATGAACACTGCTGATATTGAATTTGGTTACTGTACAGAAATAATGGTTCGCTTAGAAGAAGGAAAAGAACCTTTTAATGAAGAACAATTCCGTAATGAATTAAACCCTTTAGGTGATTCTTTACTTGTTATTTCAGATGAGGAAATTGCGAAGGTTCATATCCATTCCGAGCAACCAGGTTCTGTTCTATCAATTGGCCAAAAATACGGTAGTCTTATAAAAATTAAAGTTGATAATATGCGTGAGCAGCATTCAGCAATCGTTGGCGAGGAACATAAAGCCCCTACGCCTGCTAAAAAAGTAGAAAAACATCCATATGCTATTGTAACGATTGCTATGGGTGAGGGTGTGGCAGAATTATTGCGCTCTATCGGTGCTTCCTATGTCATTGAAGGCGGTCAAACAATGAATCCTTCAACTGAAGATATCGTGAAGGCTGTACAAGAAATCGGTGCAGAGAAAGTATTAATCTTACCGAATAATAAAAATATAGTGATGGCAGCGGAGCAAGCGGTTGAACTATTAGAAATTGATGCAGCAGTAGTTCCTACGAAGACGATTCCTCAAGGAATGGCAGCGATTTTAGCGTTTAACCCAGAGGCAGCTGTTGATGTAAATAAAAAAACAATGTCAGAAGCATTTACAAATGTGAAGACAGGTCAAGTTACCTATGCAGTGCGTGATACATCTATTGATGGTGTTGAAATTCACAAAGATGATTTTATGGCATTGGCAGAAGGAAAAATTGTCCTTTCTACACCAGCACTAAAGGATGCAGCTGAAAAAGTAATTAAGGATTTAGTTAATGAAGATGCTGAGATTGTTACAGTCATTTATGGTGAAGATACAACTGAACAAGCTGCCTCTGAGTTGGTAGCTTTCATAGAAGAGAACTATCCGGATGTAGAAGTTGAATTATTTGATGGTAAACAAGGGTTATATCCATATATTATTTCAGTAGAATAATTACATGCTACTTTGCTATTCCGTAAAGAAAGCAGTGCACAAAACGTGTACTGCTTTTGTTTATGCTACAAAGAGAATGTTGGATTAAATTTATTAAAAACGTACTAAATATGAATCATTCAATGTACGTACCCACAGGATATAAAATTTGGAAATATTGGAATGTCGCCGCTTTCGTAGTTGTGTATATATGGTACGGACAATAAATAAGCATAAATATTTACTATAAATTATAGTAGTGGTAATTTTCTGAAAGTTGATAAATTAAATGCTTTACTTTTATAGTAACTATCAAGCATGATATAAATAAAAATAAATATTATTATACGGATAGAATAGAGGGGTGTTTGTATGAAGTTTACTTCAGTATTTGATATTATTGGACCAGTCATGATTGGGCCTTCCTCCTCTCATACGGCAGGAGCAGCTCGCATCGGGCGTGTTGCAAGGGATTTATTTGGTAGACAACCTAAATGGGCAAAAATTCATTTATATGGATCATTTGCAGAAACGTATAGAGGGCATGGTACAGATGTTGCGATTGTAGGAGGCTTATTAAATTACGATACATTTGATGATCGTATTAAAACGGCATTTGAAGATGCCAAAAAAGCAGGATTAGAATACGAATTCATTCCTGAAACAGCTAATACCGAGCATCCAAATACGGCTCGACTTGTCATTGGAGACGATGAAGGGGAAATGTCAGTAGTCGGTATTTCAATTGGTGGCGGAAAAATTGAAGTCAGTGAAGTCAATGGCTTTAAGTTACGTTTAACTGGTGGTATGCCAGCTATTCTTGTTGTTCATGACGATCGTGCTGGCTGTATTGCCAATGTAGCCAATTGCTTGGCGATGCATGAAGTCAACATTGGGCATATGGAGGTATCACGTATCGAACGTGGTTTAACTGCTTTGATGGTGATTGAAGTTGATCAAAACATTGAGGATAAGGTGCTACAGCAAATATCTTTAATTCCATATATTACAAAGGTCTCAAAAATTAATAACTAAGGAGGTGTCCCGTGATGGACGTTTTATTTCATAATGTTCGTGAACTTGTTGAACGAGCAGAGAAAGAAGATAAATTAATATCAGAAATTATGATTGAACAAGAAATATTGATAACTGGTAGAACGCGTGAAGAAATCATCCAGCAAATGGATCGAAATTTAACAGTGATGGAAGAAGCAATTGAACGTGGATTACAAGGTGTGCAATCAGTAACAGGTTTAACTGGTGGGGATGCCGTATTACTTCAAAATTATATTGCACAAGGAAAGTCACTTTCAGGTGATTTATTATTAGATGCAGTAAGTAAAGCGGTTGCAACTAATGAAGTAAATGCTGCAATGGGAACAATCTGTGCAACACCAACAGCAGGTTCAGCAGGTGTAGTGCCAGGAACACTGTTTGCAGTAAAAAACAAACTAAATCCAACTCGTGAGCAAATGATTCGTTATTTATTTACGTCAGGAGCATTTGGATTTGTGGTAGCCAATAACGCTTCCATTTCTGGGGCTGCTGGTGGTTGTCAGGCAGAGGTTGGTTCAGCTGCAGGTATGGCTGCAGCTGCTATTGTCGAAATGGCTGGAGGTACACCACAGCAATGTTCAGAAGCGTTTGCCATTACATTAAAAAACATGCTAGGTCTTGTTTGTGATCCAGTGGCAGGCTTGGTTGAAGTGCCTTGTGTCAAACGTAATGCAATGGGTGCATCTAACTCCCTAGTAGCGGCGGATATGGCACTTGCTGGTGTAACAAGTCGTATTCCGTGTGATGAAGTGATTGGTGCTATGTATCGCATTGGACAATCTATGAGTCCTAATCTTAAAGAGACGGCACGAGGCGGCCTAGCAGCAACACCAACAGGGAAGGCGATCAGTAAAGCCATCCTTGAAAATGGTGGCTTACAAAGCATTAAAGCACTTCAATAAATATAAGAAACATGCTATCTAAATAGGTAGCATGTTTTTATGTTGGGTTAGTTAAGAAAGATTTTAGTATAATAAAACAAGTACAAGTAATACTGATGGCAAGTAAATCTGCATAGGATCTCAGGGGATTTTGCTTATTTAGGAGCGTTAAAGGTAAATAAAAGGAGTTTTTTTAGTGGAAATAAATTTGCAATATTTAGCAAAGCAAGCTATAGAAGATCGACGTTATCTTCATCAATATCCAGAGCTTTCTGGTCAGGAATTTGAAACAAGTCAATTTATTCGTAAAAGATTAGAGGATCTTCAACTAGAAATATTAGCGTATGATTCACCAAACGTAATAGCTATGCTTCAAGGAACAAAAGGTACAAAGACGATTGCTTTACGAGCCGATATAGATGCATTACCAATAGTTGAAGAAGGTGATAAGCCATATATTTCCCAAAAACCAGGAGTGGCACATATGTGTGGACATGATGGCCATACAGCCATCTTATTAGCAGTGGCAGAGTGGATAGCAATGAATAAGGAAGAAATTGAGCTAAATATTATGCTAATTTTTCAATCAGCTGAGGAAATTACACCAAGTGGGGCTGATTTCTTAATTCAAAACGGCGTTCTAGAAGATGTCGATGCTATTTTTGGTATTCATTTATGGCAGGGTTTAGAGAAGGGGAAAATTGGATTAACACATGGATCGATGATGGCTTCTGTTGATGATTTTGAAATTGAGATTCAAGGTCATGGTGGTCATGGCTCAATGCCGCATGAAACGATTGATCCTATCTATATTGCAAGCCATTTAATGCAAGCCTTTCAAAGTATCATTAGTCGAACTATTAATCCTATAGATGCAGGCGTGATAACTGTAGGCAATATCCAAGCAGGAACAACGTATAACATTATTCCTGACACAGCAAAATTAATAGGAACGATTAGGGCATTAACACCAGAAACAGTAGCCACTATTCAAACGAAGATGGTGAGTTTAACAGAAGGGATTTGCCGTTCGTTTGGAGCGGAGGGGAAAGTCGACTTTATTATAGGGACACCTCCACTCATTAATGATCCTCGGCAATCTCGCTTTGTGGAATCAATTGTTTGTGAAGAATTTGGGAAAGATGTATTTGAGCTTGTCGATCCAGTTATGGGTGGTGAGGATTTTTCATATTATCTAAAGTATAAACCTGGTGCATTCATATTTGTCGGAATGGGTGGTGAGAAAAGCCAATATCCTCATCATCATCCAAGGTTTGATTTAGATGAAGATGTTTTCCCTGATGCCATAAAGCTCTTCATTGATATTATTAGGAAATATAAATGATGAGCTTAACCCTATCAATCATTGGTAGGGTTTTTGCTTATGTGTAGGGTTAGGGAAATAATTTATGGTACATTAGATAGAGAAAGTATAACACTACATAAACAATCAATGAAGGGAGTTGTGGGATAAGATGACTGAATTATATGGACCCGTCAATGAATTAAAAGGCGTCGGGAAAGAAACAGCAGCCCATCTTGAATCACTAGGAATCAATACAATAGCTGATTTATTATGGACGTTCCCACATCGACATGAAGATTTTCGTTTAAAAGATTTAGCGCAAACACCACATAACGAACGGGTTACAGTTGAGTGTAAGGTGGAGCGGGAGCCTACGATTTTATTTTTAGGTCGTAATAAGTCAAGACTCCAAGTAACTGTTTTAGCAGGAAGACATTTAGTGAAAGTCGTATTTTTCAATCAGGGCTATTTAAAGCAAAAGCTTGTACCTGGTTCCATTATTACGGTGACTGGTAAATGGGATCGAGGTAGACAAGTAATCAATGGCACTTCAGTTACATTTGGTCCTAAAACAGATCAAGTTGACTTTGAGCCTGTCTATAGTCTGAAAGGCTTGATCCCCCAAAAAAGATTTCGAAAATATATGCGACAAGTGTTAGACGATTGTGGAGAAGTACTGCCAGAGACCATTCCATATTATTTACAAGAGTCGTATAAGCTTGTTTCAATAAGAGAGGGCTTGGAGGGTATTCATTTTCCACTGGATGCTGGGCATGCTAAACAAGCAAGGAGACGCTTTGCCTATGAGGAGCTATTAAACTTCCAATTGCGTATTCAAGCTTTACGGAAAATAAGGAAGGATAGTGAACACGGTACAGTTATTCAATTTAATGTGCATAAGTTACGAGATTTTATCGCTTCCTTACCCTATGAATTAACGAATGCTCAAAAACGCGTGGTGAATGAAATTTGTAAGGATTTGAAGGAGCCGCATCGAATGAATCGCTTGCTACAAGGGGATGTAGGTTCGGGTAAAACCGTTGTAGCAGCAATAGGGCTATATGCAGCCGTAACAGCAGGTTTTCAAGGAGCCTTAATGGCACCAACTGAAATATTAGCAGAACAGCACTTAGAGAATTTGAAAGAATGGTTCCAACCATTTGGTGTTCGTGTTGCACTCTTATCCGGGTCCACTAAAACAAAAGAGCGACGTGTGATATTAGCTGATTTGGCAAATGGAGATCTTGATATTGTTATTGGTACACATGCACTAATCCAGCCAGATGTTATTTTTCATAAACTTGGCTTTGTCATCACGGATGAACAGCACCGCTTTGGTGTGGAGCAACGACGTATTTTGCGTGATAAAGGGGAGAATCCCGATGTGCTTTTTATGACAGCTACCCCGATACCACGAACACTAGCTATTACTGCATTTGGGGAAATGGACGTATCGATGATTGATGAAATGCCAGCAGGGCGTAAGCAGATTGAAACGCATTGGATGAAGAAAGAACAATTCGGCTCTGTTTTATCTAAGCTAGAATTAGAGTTAGCTGCTGGAAGACAAGCCTATGCGATTTGTCCGCTTATCGAGGAATCCGATAAGCTTGATGTTCAGAATGCTGTGGAAATTTATGAGCAGCTAGCGACTTATTTTAAAGATCGTTATCATGTCGGTTTAATGCATGGGCGTTTATCAGCTGATGAAAAAGATGCGGTTATGCGTGCTTTTAGTGAAGGGACTATTCAAGTTTTAGTTTCTACAACCGTTGTAGAGGTAGGTGTAAATGTACCAAATGCTACCTTTATGCTTGTCTATGATGCTGAACGCTTTGGCCTAGCGCAGTTGCATCAGCTTCGAGGTCGTGTTGGTCGTGGTGAGCACCAATCATACTGTATTTTACTTGCAGATCCTAAGTCTGATGAGGGGAAAGAACGTATGCAATCGATGACAGAAACAAATGATGGTTTCCGTTTAGCTGAAAAAGATCTTGAATTAAGGGGACCAGGAGACTTTTTTGGTAGAAAGCAAAGTGGTTTACCTGATTTTAAAGTAGCTGATTTAGTACATGATTATCGTATATTGGAGACCGCTAGAAAAGATGCCTCAGAGATGCTTGAAACAAAAGAGTTTTGGCAGGATGACGACTATCAATACTTGCGTAAAATGCTAGAAGATACTGGTGTTTTACAAGGAGAGCGCTTCGATTAATCTGAGAAGCTTGTTAGCACAGAAAGAATGTAAGTACTTGATTTCAAAACAAGTCTTGCATTCTTTTTTTATACTCTATATACTGATATTAGTACCAAGTGCTAATAACAACTCAAAAGGTGGCGAATGAAGTTGAGACGAACGAAAAAAGAGCGACAGCGACTACTATCTGAAACGATAGCTGAAAATCCATTCGTCACAGATGAACAGCTAGCAACACAGTTTCAGGTAAGTGTCCAAACAATTCGTTTAGACCGTATGGAATTATCAATACCAGAATTACGCGAGCGAATTAAAGATGTTGCTTCAAAAAACTATGAAAATGAAGTAAAATCTCTCCCGATTGATGAGGTCATTGGGGAGATAGTAGATATTGAATTAGATCATCGAGCACTCTCGATTTTTGATGTACAAGAAGAGCATGTTTTTCAGCGTAATGGCATCGCACGTGGGCATCATTTGTTTGCGCAAGCAAATTCATTAGCGGTTGCAGTAATTGATGACGAACTAGCATTAACCGTACATTCCAATATTACGTTTGTGAAACCTGTACGAGCTGGAAATCGTGTTATTACAAAAGCGATTGTTATCGGACGAGATGAACAAACACACCGAACAAAAGTTGAGGTAACATCTACCGTTAATGGTGAAACCGTTTTTGTTGGTGAGTTTGATATGTACCGCACGAAAGGTAAAGGTGAGTAACAATGAAATTAGCGCTTGATGGAATGGGTGGAGACAATGCACCAAAGTCAGTTGTTGAAGGTGCACTTTTAGCATTAGAGCAAATTCCAAACTTAGAAATTCAACTATATGGTCATCAAGATAAGCTGGAACCATTTTTAAAACAACATGATCGATTAAAGGTTATACATTGTGAGGAAGCAGTAGAAGGAACTGATGATCCTGCCCGTGCTGTTCGTAGAAAAAAGGATTCTTCCATGGCACGTATGATGGATGCAGTAGAAGAGGGTAAAGCAGATGCTTGCCTTTCTGCAGGGAACACAGGGGCCCTGATGGCGGGTGGCCTATTTAAAGTAGGTCGCATTGAGGGAATAGCTAGACCAGCATTAGCTACAACGCTACCAACATTAGACGGTAAAGGGTTTTTGATGCTTGATTTAGGGGCAAATGCAGATGCTCGCCCAGAGCATTTAGTGCAATATGCCATTATGGGTGATATTTATGCTAAAAAGGTTGGAGGTTTGCAAAAACCACGAATTGGCTTATTAAATATCGGTACCGAGGATAAAAAAGGGAATGAATTAACAAAAGCTGCCTTCGAATTATTGAAGGAAGCAGATTTGAATTTTATTGGAAATGTAGAAGCACGTGATTTACTTGAAGGAGTAGCTGATGTTGTTGTAACAGATGGCTTTACAGGAAATATGGTGTTGAAGTCTATTGAAGGGACAGCAGGTGCTTTATTTTCTATGTTAAAAGAGGCCTTTATGTCTTCAACGAAAACGAAAATTTCAGCAGCGCTCATGAAAAATAATTTACGTGACTTGAAAAATAAAATGGACTATACAGAGTATGGTGGTGCAGGATTGTTTGGCTTACAAGCACCTGTTATTAAGGCACATGGATCATCAAATGCGAAAGCGATTTTCAGTGCCATTCGACAAGCCAATACGATGGTAGAGCATACGGTTATTTCGACGATTACGGAGACAGTACGCCACATAGAAATTGATTAAGCAAAGGGGATTATTCAAATGACAAAAATAGCATTTATTTTTCCAGGACAGGGTTCACAAGTAGTTGGAATGGGTCAAGAGTTTGTTGAAAATGCTGCAGAAAGTAAAGCATTTTATGATCGCGCAGATCAAGCTCTTCAATTTGAATTATCTAAATTAATGTTAGAAGGTCCAGCAGAAGAGTTAACACTGACATATCATGCACAGCCAGCACTACTTACTACTGGTGTAATGGTGGCTGAAAAGTTACGCGCAGCAGGTATTCAACCACACTACGCAGCGGGTCATTCACTTGGAGAATATGGTGCATTGGTGTTAGCAGGTGTTATGTCATTTGATGATGCTGTGTCAATCGTGCATAAACGAGGTCTTTATATGAATGAAGCTGTGCCAGCAGGTCAAGGCGCAATGGCGGCAATTTTAGGAATGGAACTAGAGGCATTGAACGAGGTAACAAAGCAGGTATCAGCATCAGGTGACTCTGTTCAGGTGGCTAATGTGAATTGTCCAGGACAAATTGTTATTTCGGGCACTAAAGAAGGTGTGGATAAAGCAAGTGTTGCTGCCAAAGAAGCTGGTGCAAAACGAGCAATACCTTTAGTTGTAAGTGGTCCCTTCCACTCTGATTTAATGCGTCCATCTTCAGAGAAACTGCAAGCAGCATTGGCAGAGATTTCTCTATCTGCACCTAAAATTCCTGTAATTGGCAATGTGATGGCGAAGGAATTAAAAGATGTAGCAGCAATACAACAAGAGCTAGTTGAACAGGTATACAGTGCTGTTCAATGGGAAGCTTCTATGCGTGAAATGCTTGCGCAAGGTGTTGACGTCTTTATCGAATGTGGACCTGGTAAAGTATTAAGCGGTCTCTTGAAAAAAATTGATCGCTCTGTTGCAACTTATTGTGTTTATGATGAAGCTTCGTTAGAAGCAGTTTTAGAAGCGTCGAAGGAGTGGTCAATTAATGCGTAAATTAGAAGGAAAAGTAGCTGTTGTAACAGGAGCTTCAAGAGGGATTGGACGTGCTATTGCTTTAAAGCTTGCAGAAGAAGGTGCTAAGGTTGTTGTGAACTATAGTGGCTCTCAGGCAAAAGCAGAAGAAGTAGTAGCGATGATTCAAGAAAACGGTGGCGAAGCAATTGCTGTACAAGCTAGCGTCTCTCAGACAGAAGAAGTGACAGCATTAATGGATGCTGCTGTGAAAACATACGGCTCCCTTGATATTTTAGTGAATAATGCTGGTATTACAAGAGATAACTTGATTATGCGTATGAAAGAAGACGAATGGGACGATGTATTAAATACGAACCTTAAAGGTGTTTTCCTTTGTACAAAAGCGGTCACACGTCAAATGATGAAGCAACGTGCAGGTCGCATTATTAATATTTCTTCCATCGTTGGTGTAGCGGGTAATGCTGGTCAAGCCAACTATGTTGCGGCTAAAGCAGGTGTTATTGGACTAACAAAAACGACGGCAAAGGAATTAGCTTCTCGTAATATTTTAGTTAATGCTATTGCACCAGGTTTTATCGAAACAGAAATGACAGAACAATTGCCAGAGGATATCAAACAAGGTATGCTAACACAGATTCCTCTTGCGAAACTTGGTCAGCCAGAGGATATCGCAAAAGCAGTAGCTTTCCTTGCATCGGAGGACGCAAATTATATGACTGGACAAACGCTTCATATTGATGGTGGTATGGTTATGTAATTTCAATTAGGCATATAAGCTGATTTTTTGTATAATCATTTGAGGGGAGGTGAATCATTTGTCTACAGTATTAGAACGCGTAACAAAAGTAATCGTGGACCGTTTAGGTGTGGAAGAAAGCGAAGTAACGCTTGAAGCTTCTTTCCGTGATGATTTAGGTGCTGACTCATTAGACGTAGTTGAGCTTGTAATGGAGCTTGAAGACGAATTCGATATGGAAATTTCTGATGAAGATGCTGAAAAAATCTCAACAGTAGGTACTGCAATCTCATACATCGAAAGTAAATTAAACTAATTTCGTTAAAACTTTATTTAGTGAAAATAGATCACCTCTAATGGTGTAATGGTCATCGTAATCATACAATGGTTTTATGGTAGCTTGAATAAAGTAGAAATTACTTTTTCTGTATTCCTTGTTTGAAGGAGCAGATTCAATGAATGAAGATGTATTTAAAGGGGACGAAATGGATCGGTTTTCGATCTATTAACGTCCCTTTTTTATGTTAAAAATCTAATGACCAGTCAGCTTCAAAATTCTCTCTCATGGGAGATGCATGCTGTATAAAGAGGAATTTTATGAAAAATTTCCAAAACATTGTGTTTAAGCCGAAATACTTTTGCATAAACGCCCTGAAAAAGGTACACTAAAACGGTAGAAACTATTAGGAAGGCAGATTTGTTCAATGGCTATGAAAAGAAAAGGAACTATGCAGAAATCTGGCGTACTTCCTGAAAAAGTACGCAACCAATTTGAGCTGTTACAGCATGAATTAAATATCACATTTATTAATAAAAATTTATTGTATCAAGCATTCACGCATTCATCTTATGTGAATGAGCATCGCCGTAAATTATTTACGGATAATGAGCGTCTTGAATTTTTAGGAGACGCAGTACTTGAACTGTCTGTTTCTAAATATCTTTTTGAGAAATACCCAAATATGAGCGAGGGTGAGTTAACAAAGCTAAGAGCTTCCATTGTATGTGAGCCATCACTAGTGATTTTTGCTAACGAGCTAGGCTTTGGACGCTTTGTATTACTTGGAAAAGGTGAGGAATTAACAGGTGGTCGGGAACGTCCAGCGCTGCTTGCAGATGTCTTTGAATCATTTGTAGGTGCACTCTATTTAGATCAAGATTTACAAACGGTCGTGTCATTTTTAGAACGAATCGTGTTCCCAAAAGTAGAAGTCGGTGCTTTTTCGCATGTGATGGATTTTAAAAGTCAATTGCAAGAAATGGTACAGCAAACGAATAATGGACTTCTTCATTATGAGATTATCGATGAAAAAGGCCCAGCACATAATCGTACCTTTGTATCAAGCGTATTATTAAATGGACAAGAGCTTGGTATTGGTCGTGGAAAGTCAAAAAAAGAAGCCGAGCAGCAAGCTGCACAATGTGCAATGCGGATGATGCGTGAAGAAGCTGCAAAAGAGGAGGCTTAATAGATGTTCCTAAAACGACTAGAAGTGATTGGCTTTAAATCTTTTGCGGAACGCATTGGAATTGATTTTGTACCTGGTGTTACAGCCGTTGTTGGACCAAATGGCAGTGGAAAAAGTAATGTCACAGATGCGATTCGTTGGGTACTTGGGGAGCAATCGGCAAAGTCGTTACGTGGAGCAAAGATGGAAGATGTTATTTTCGCTGGGAGTGACTCTCGTAAGCCACTCAACTTTGCAGAAGTAACACTTATTTTAGATAATACTGATGAGCAACTTGCTTTTTCTTATACAGAAGTCAGTGTAACAAGACGCGTATACCGTTCAGGTGATAGTGAATATTTATTAAATAACCAACAGTGTCGCCTGAAGGATATTACGGACTTGTTTATGGATTCAGGACTTGGGAAAGAGGCATTTTCAATTATCTCTCAAGGTCGTGTTGATGAAATTTTAAATAGTCGACCTGATGACCGTCGTTCTATTTTTGAAGAGGCAGCTGGCGTTTTAAAGTATAAAATAAGAAAGAAAAAAGCTGAGCATAAGCTTGTTGAGACAGATGAAAATTTGTATCGTGTATTAGACATTCTCCATGAATTAGACAACCGATTAGAGCCGCTTGAAATGCAGGCATCTAGTGCAAGAGATTATGTACAAATGTCTTCTGAGCTAAAGGATTTTGATATTGCAATTCTTGTGCATGATTTTAAAAATTGTGCACAATCTTTGCATGCGCTTAAAGAGGAATTTACGAAGCTTTCTGCAACAGAGCTAGAACAAGCTCAAAATATTTCAATGATTGATAAACAGACCGCCAATATACGTAAGCTATTAAAAGATCTAGATGATTATTTGGATGTTTCGCAGGCTGAGCTTGTCAATGCCACTATGGAGGTAGAGCGTTGGGATGGTCGTAAGGCATTAATGGCTGAAAAACGCCAAAATGCATCGAATCAACTATTACAACTGAATACAACATTACAAGAGGCTAAGGCGGAAGTAGAATTACTCCTGGTTCAAGAACAGGAGAAAAAAGAAGTGTTCTCCGAGAAGCAACAAGCCGTATCAGTATTAAAGCAGAGCATCAAGCAGTTAGAACAATCATTAAATCGGTCTGTGACAGAAATCGAGGAAGAAATAGAAGACTATAAAAATCGATATATTGATTCATTAAATGAAGAAGCAACAGTCAAGAATGAATTAAAAAATATCGATCAGCAATTAGCTCAACAAAAGGCAATGGCGGCAAAAA
Source organism: Lysinibacillus sp. YS11 (assembly GCF_002896375.1). Classification (NCBI taxonomy): domain Bacteria; kingdom Bacillati; phylum Bacillota; class Bacilli; order Caryophanales; family Bacillaceae; genus Lysinibacillus; species Lysinibacillus sp. YS11. The sequence continues at coordinate 1,050,909 of NZ_CP026007.1, forward strand.
TGTCCGATCAAACAGATGAAATTGGACAAGAGCTTATGCAAATCATTGCTGAAAAAGAAAAGCTAGTGGTTGAACATGCTTTGACAACCAATGATTTACAGAAAAAATTAGAGCAATATGAAACCTTACAAATACAGTTGAAAAATGTCAATATTTCTTTTAGCGAAAAACAGGATATGTTGTACAAAGCGTATCAACACCAACAACAACTAAAGGCTAGAAAAGATACATTAGCTGAACTCGAAGCTGATTTTTCTGGGTTCTTCCAAGGTGTTAAAGAAGTCTTGCTTGCTCGAGATAAAGGTGATTTACAAGGTATTGAGGGTGCTGTAGCAGAGTTAATCCAAGTTGAAGGAAAGTATTCACAAGCGATTGAAACAGCTTTAGGTGCTGCCTCTCAACATATTGTCACAACCAATGAGCGCCATGCGCAACAGGCTATTCACTGGTTAAAACAAAAACGAGCTGGACGTGCTACTTTTTTACCGAAAACAGTCATGAAATCACGCAAAATTAATCCAGGAACTATTCAGCTAGCAACTGAACATCCTGCCTTTGTTCAAATGGCAGATGCACTTGTCACTTTTAATGAAGATAATCGAACAATTGTTGAAAATCTATTAGGGAATGTCATCGTGGCATCAAATTTAGAAGGCGCAAGTCAAATTGCCCGATTATGTGGTTTCCGATACCGAGTTGTCACACTTGAAGGAGATATTGTTAATGCAGGGGGTTCCTTAACAGGTGGTGCACTGAAACAGCAATCCTCACTCTTTACAAGAAAAGCAGAGTTAGATGATTTAATCATTAAGCTAGAATCGTTACAGGCTTCCATTTATAGTGCTGAACAGGCTGTTGCAGCCGAAAAAGAGAAGCTTGCAGTACTGCGAGATCAAGTAGAGCAATTAAAGCTTGAAGGAGAGCAATTACGAAAAGATGAGATGCAACAGTCAAGTCGTATTCGTGAGCTAGAAGTCGTAGAAAAAAGCTTATCGGCTAGAGTAACCTTTGCTTCAACTGAAACAAAAGATGTAAAAACACGTGAGGAAGCATTGTTAACACAAAAGCAAGCAGCAGAGGAGCGCTTAAATACCCTTGCTGTAGAGCTTGTCGAAATCAATGAAACTGTCGAACAATTAAGTAAGGTAAAGTTACAGGGGGAGACAGAGAAAGATGTCTTACGAGAACAGCTTGCCGAAAAACGTTCACAGCTAGCGGTTATGCAAGAACAAATGTCACAAGTTCAAATTACAACTGCTGAACTGGCACTACAATTAAACAAAGCACAACAAAAAGTTAAAAATATTTCTCAGGAAATAATGTGGCTTCAATCTGATGAATCGACAAATCATTTAAGTGATGAAGAGGTCGAGGAACAGGTTGTGACATGGAAAGCAAGAAGAGATGCCTTACAAGAGACTATTTCTGAAAAGAAAGAGCAGAAAATAGGACAACAACAAGAACTCTCTACATTAGAAGAACAACTCAAGGAACTACAGCGTATTCATAAAGGATACCTTGAAGCAATTCGTGCCAATGAGTTAAAACGTAATCGTGTAGAATTTGAAATGGATAATTTTATTGAACAACTCGAAGAAAATTATCAGTTAACATTCGAAGAGGCTGAGAAAGAAGCTCTTGCAATAGAAGATGAAGAGTTTGTGCGAAGACGTGTTAAATTGTTAAAAAGATCCATTGAAGAGCTAGGACCTGTTAATTTAAGTGCGATTGAGGAATATGATAGAGTACTAGAACGTCATACTTTCTTAACTGAACAACGAGAGGACTTGCTTGCTGCACAGGAAACATTACATGAAGCAATCAAAGAAATGGATGAAGAAATGACGTTGCGCTTTAGTGAAACGTTTTACGCTATTAGAGAGCAATTTAAACGTGTTTTCCGTGAATTGTTTGGCGGGGGGCAAGCTGATTTGGTTTTAATTGACCCTCAAAATTTATTGGAAACAGGTATTGAAATTGTGGCACAGCCTCCAGGAAAAAAATTACAGAATTTAAGTTTGCTTTCTGGTGGTGAGCGTGCACTTACGGCCATTGCTTTACTATTCTCCATCTTAAATATTCGACCTGTACCATTTTGTATTCTGGATGAAGTAGAGGCGGCTTTAGATGAAGCGAATGTTGTGCGTTATAGCCAATATTTGAAAAAGTTTAGTCTCGACACACAATTCATTGTGATTACTCATCGTAAAGGAACAATGGAGGGAGCTGATGTCTTGTATGGTATAACAATGCAAGAATCAGGTGTGTCGAAACTTGTATCAGTAAAACTAGAAGATGAACCCGTACTTGCGGAGCAAAGGAGCGAACAAGCATGAGTTTTTTTAAACGTTTAAAAGATAAATTAATGGGTAATCCAGCAGAGGAAGAGAAGTTAGACGCAACCGACAACGAACAGGAATCTGACCATTCGGAGCCAGAGTTTAAAGAATCAAACGAACCTGCTGCCATTGAAACCGTTGATCTAAAAGTGTCTGAACAAGATGAAGAATCACCAGAAATGGCGATTGTGAAAGAAGTCGACGTGGAAGCCGAGCCCTCACCTGAAATAGAAGAAGCACAGCTAGATGTTCAGGAGCTAGCAGTAGTAGAGGATGAACCAATGGAAGAGAAAAAGCCTTCTGCTTGGTCAATAACACAAAAATTCAAGGCTGGCCTTGAAAAAACACGTAATTCTTTTACATCAAAAGTGAATGACCTTGTTGCACGCTATCGTAAAGTGGATGAGGATTTCTTTGAAGAATTAGAGGACTTACTATTACAGGCTGATGTTGGATTTGAAACAGTCATGGAACTCATGGATAAACTGCGTTATGAAGTGCAACGTAAAAATATTAAAGATACAAATGGCATTCAAGCTGTGATTTCTGAGAAGCTTGTAGAGATTTACGAGCAAGGTGAAGAAGATTTAATTGAACTAACTATGCAGCCAGATGGTGAATTAACTGTTATTCTATTTGTTGGCGTAAATGGTGTTGGGAAAACAACAACGATAGGTAAGCTAGCACACCGTTTAAAATCCCAAGGGAAAACGGTTGTATTAGCTGCGGGTGATACGTTCCGTGCAGGTGCTATTGATCAATTACAAGTATGGGGAGATCGTGTTGGTTGTGAGGTTATTAAACAATCAGAAGGCTCTGACCCAGCAGCAGTTATGTATGATGCGATTCGTGCAGCAAAAAACAGAAAAGCGGATGTGTTGATTTGTGATACAGCGGGACGCTTGCAGAACAAAGTGAACCTAATGAATGAGCTTGAAAAAGTTCATCGTGTTATTTCACGTGAAATTCCAAATGCTCCACATGAAGTATTATTAGCATTAGATGCAACAACTGGCCAAAATGCGCTTGTTCAAGCACAAACATTTAAAGAGGCAACGAATGTGACAGGGATTGTTTTAACAAAGTTAGACGGTACTGCTAAAGGGGGTATTGTTCTTGCTATTCGTAACAAGCTGCACATTCCTGTAAAATTTGTGGGTCTTGGTGAGAAAATGGATGATTTACAGCCATTTGATGCAGAACGATATGTCTATGGACTATTTGCTGATGGTTTGGATAAGGAACTACAAAATAATGATGAAAACAGCTAACAGTGGCTGAATAGTTTTGAATGTCATATATCTCTTTTCTATTCAGAAAGCAGGATGCTTAGTTTGCTTCAGCTTTTGAACAAAATTGGATAAAGTGACACTGACACATAATAGATAAAAACGCTCGATTGTGTATAGGTGAATTGACTTGTTTAAAAGAGTATTACTAGCCAAAGGCAAAAAATGCCTGAAAGTTGTAATTTAGGATTTTAGACAAGGAGATTACCTTGACACAGACGGGCGCTTTTCGTTATGATACAAATGACTAATAGCGGGAGGAGAAACATTCGATGCTACTTGAAAAAACAACACGCATGAACTTTCTCTTCGACTTTTATCAAGCATTATTAACAGATAAGCAAAGAAGTTATATGGAGCTATACTATTTGGATGATAACTCTCTCGGAGAAATCGCTGAATCGTATGGTGTTTCACGCCAAGCTGTTTACGATAATATTCGTCGAACTGAAGCGATGCTTGAGGAATATGAAGAAAAATTATGTTTACTTGAAAAATTTCAACAACGTACCCAAATGCTGTCACAGCTAACACAGGGGATTACAGAAAAAAGTATGACAGCTGAAGAGCAGCTAGCACTTATTGAGCAGCTGAAAGAATGGGATTAGGAGGCGAAAGCAATGGCTTTTGAAGGATTAGCGGAACGACTCCAAGGAACGATCCAAAAGATTAAAGGCAAAGGAAAAGTGTCAGAGCAAGACGTTAAAGAAATGATGCGAGAAGTCCGATTTGCTTTAATCGAGGCGGATGTTAACTTAAAAGTAGTCAAAGAATTCGTGAAAAAGGTAAGTGAACGTGCTGTCGGTGTTGATGTTATGCAAAGTTTAACACCAGGTCAGCAAGTTATTAAAATTGTACAGGATGAACTAACAGAATTAATGGGGGGCGAACAAAGTCCCATTAAGTTTAATACGAAGCCACCCACTGTCATTATGATGGTTGGTCTACAAGGTGCGGGTAAAACGACCACTACAGGTAAATTGGCAAATGTTCTACGAAAAAAATATAATCGTAAACCATTATTAGTTGCCGCTGACGTTTATCGTCCAGCAGCTGTCCAACAATTACAAACATTAGGAAAACAGTTATCACTACCTGTTTTTGCGCTAGGTACTGAGGTATCTCCTGTAGAAATTGCACGTCAGGCAATTGAATTGGCAAAGGAAGAGCATCATGATGTAGTGATTATTGATACAGCTGGTCGACTTCATATCGATGAAGACCTAATGCAAGAGTTAAAGGATATTCGTGCATTAAAAGAGCCAGATGAGGTTTTCCTAGTTGTTGATGCCATGACGGGTCAAGATGCAGTCAATGTAGCAGAAAGCTTTAATGAAGCAATCGGTATTACTGGGGTTGTTTTAACAAAACTTGACGGTGATACGCGTGGTGGTGCTGCATTATCTATCCGTTCTGTGACGCAAAAACCAATTAAATTTGTCGGGATGGGCGAAAAAATGGATGCGCTTGAACCATTCCATCCAGAGCGTATGGCGTCTCGTATATTAGGTATGGGCGATGTTCTGTCCCTTATCGAGAAAGCTCAGGCAAATGTAGATGAAGCCAAGGCAAAAGAATTAGAAGAAAAGTTTAAATCTCAAACATTTACTTTTGATGATTTTGTCGAGCAATTACAGCAAGTCAAGAAAATGGGCCCTCTTGATGAAATTTTAAAAATGCTACCAGGTGCTAACAAAATCAAAGGCTTAGATAATGTAAAAGTTGATGATAAGCAAATGGGGCGTGTAGAGGCCATTATTTACTCGATGACGCCTGCTGAAAAGACCAACCCAGAAATCATTAATGGTAGCCGTAAAAAGCGTATTGCGAAAGGCTCTGGGACATCTATTCAAGAGGTAAATCGTCTCATTAAACAATTCGATGAAATGAAAAAAATGATGAAACAAATGACTGGAATGGCAAGTGGTAAAGGGAAGAAAAAAATGAAATTACCAGGCTTTGATTCATTGTTTAAATAATAATTTTTAGGTGTTAAGAAAAAACCCTTTACAAACAACCTAAACATTGATAATATACTATCTTGTGTGAAACTTATTCGGAGGTGCTATTAAAATGGCAGTTAAAATTCGCTTAAAACGTATGGGAGCTAAAAAATCTCCTTTCTATCGTATCGTAGTTGCAGACGCTCGTTCACCACGTGATGGTCGTCAAATCGAAACAGTTGGTACTTACAACCCACTAACTCAACCAGCTACTGTAAACATTGATGAAGAGAAAGCTCTTAAATGGTTAGCTGACGGTGCAAAACCATCAGATACAGTACGTAACCTGTTCTCAGAACAAGGTATCATGGAAAAATTCCATAACCAAAAATTCAGTAAATAATCGGGGGCGACGTCTTTGAAGCAGCTGATTGAAGCAATCGTTTTACCGTTAGTCGATTATCCAGAAGAAGTTCGTATTGAGACGGATGAAAATGCAAATCGAATTGTTTATAAACTTTTTGTTCATCCAGAGGATAGAGGGAAAGTCATAGGCAAGCAAGGGCGAGTAGCAAAAGCGATTCGTACAATTGTTTATTCAGCGGCAGGTAGTCACCATCAAAAGAAGACCTACGTCGATATATTGGATTAATAGAAAAGATTTTCACGCTCTTGCAACAAGTACTAGTGAGTCCTGATAGGTGTGTTTACATGTCGCTTAGGAGTTCAAAGTGGCCTTTTAGTATAAAGCGTAAAATCTGGACGAAAAAGGAGGGAGCTTGTAGGTTCCTTCCTTTTTTTATCTTTTTTTAACATCAGCATATCGCTATAACTTCTGTTTAAGTGGAAATTAAAGCTTAAATAAGGAGTATAGATAAAGGATATTGCTTATATTATTGTTGACAAGACAAATGAGTCTTAGCTAAAACTACATTCTTCCAAAGCACATCTGCAAGAACGGAACCTTTTTTGGATGAGCCAGATGCATTGTGAAGATAAGCATGTTTTTTACGAGGTGAAATAGAATGGAATGGTTTAATGTAGGTCGAATTGTCAATACGCACGGTATTCGTGGTGAGGTACGTGTATTATCGACAACAGACTTTGAAGAAGAGCGTTTTGCAGTAGGAAATAAGCTTGCTGCCTTTAAAAAAGACGATAAGAAGCCAACCTGGGTAACGATTGACTCTATGCGTCGTCATAAAAACTTTATTTTATTAACTTTTGAAGGCATGAACAATATCAACTTGGTTGAGCCATTTAAAGAAGGCATGCTGAAAGTGACAAAAGATCAAATGACTGATGATCTTCTTGAAGAAAATGAGTTCTTTTTCCATGAAATAATAGGCTGCACAGTTATTTCTGAAGAGGGCGAGACAATCGGTATAGTAGCAGATATCCTGCAAACAGGGGCAAACGATGTATGGGTAGTGAAAGGGACTAAGAAAGAACATTATATCCCTTATATAGAAGATATCGTGAAAGATATTGATGTTAGGGACAAAAAAATAGTCATTCATGTTATGGAAGGCTTATTATGATGAATATTCATGTATTGAGCCTGTTCCCTGATATGTTTTCAGGTGTTTTTGGTGCATCTATTTTAAAGAAGGCACAAGAAAAGGGAGCTGTAAATTTAGAGGTAACGGATATTCGTACATTTTCAGGGAACAAGCATAATCAGGTTGACGACTATCCATATGGTGGTGGTGCAGGTATGGTATTAAAGCCTGAACCAATGTTTAGTGCAGTAGAGGCTATAACTGCAGGGAAACAGCCACGTATCATATTAATGTGTCCTCAGGGCGAACGATTTACGCAGAAAAAAGCAGAGGAGCTAGCGCAGGAGACAGAGTTAGTGTTCTTATGTGGTCATTATGAAGGCTATGATGAGCGTATACGTCAGCATCTCGTGACAGACGAGATTTCCATTGGCGATTTTGTCTTAACAGGTGGAGAATTAGGCGCTATGACTGTTATTGATAGCGTAGTTAGATTGTTACCAGGTGTCTTAGGACAAGAGGATTCTCATATCCAGGATTCTTTTTCAACAGGTCTCCTTGAGCATCCACATTATACACGTCCTGCGGAGTTCCGTGGCATGAAGGTACCTGATGTTTTATTATCGGGGAATCATGCTAAAATCGAGCAATGGCGAGAGGAACAGTCGCTGAAAAGAACTTTTGAGCGTCGTCCTGACTTACTGGAGCAATACCCATTAACAGACAAGCAAAAATTGTATCTAGAAAAACTAAAAAACAATCGTCTAGATGCTTGATTGCCGAATCTATTTATGATAACATCTAATCTGTACTTCTATGTGGAGTACTGAATTACGGTGTTCCGCTGTGGCATAGATTGCGTGCAAGAGCATCTGTCTAAGGAGAGAAAACAATGTCAAACATTATTGCAGAAATTACAAAATCTCAGCTTCGCTCTGATCTACCAACTTTCCGTCCTGGTGATACTGTTAAGGTACACGTGAAAGTAGTAGAGGGTACTCGTGAACGTATCCAAATTTTCGAAGGTGTAGTAATTAAACGTCGTGGTGGCGGAATTAGCGAAACTTTCACAGTTCGTAAAATTTCTTACGGTGTAGGTGTTGAGCGTACATTCCCTGTACACACACCAAAGATCGCTAACTTAGAAGTTGTACGTCGTGGTAAAGTACGTCGTGCTAAACTTTACTACCTACGTAACCTACGTGGTAAAGCTGCTCGTATTAAAGAAATTCGATAATTATGACTTAAAAGTGAGGGGCTTGTGTTCAAGCCTCTTTTCTTTTTGCTTGTCATCTTTATTCACTATCATCTAAAATGGTGTTAGACAAGGGGGCAATTCTCAATGGAAAAACAAGTGAAAGAAAAAAATGAATTATGGGAATGGACAAAAGCACTATTAATTGCATTTGCGATTGCTGCAGTTATTCGATATTTTTTATTTACACCCATTGCAGTTGATGGAGAGTCCATGATGCCAACCCTTGAAGATGGCGACCGAATGATTGTGAATAAAATTGGTTATAAAATAGGTGAGCCTAAACGTTTTGATATCGTTGTATTTCATGCACCTGAACAAAAAAATTACATAAAGCGTGTAATTGGATTGCCAGGAGATACATTAGAGTATAAGGATGATCAATTGTATATAAATGGTGAGCCAATTGAAGAACCCTATTTAGATGCCTATAAAGCACAAATCACAGAGGGGACTTTAACAGAAGATTTCACCTTAAATGACATTGATGTTTCCTTGGATAGCAATACCATTCCTGAGGGGTATATCTTTGTTATGGGAGATAATCGTCGATATAGTAAAGACAGTCGACATATTGGCCTTGTTAACCAAAAAGAAATTATCGGTAATACTAGTCTGATTTTCTGGCCATTTAGTGATATAAAAATTGTAAAGTAATGTAAGAAAGGGAGAGCATAATCACTCCCTTTTTCTTTTAGTTTAGGAGGTATAGCTGTGACGATACAATGGTTTCCAGGGCATATGGCTAAAGCCCGACGTGAAGTAACTGAAAAATTAAAGCTTGTCGATATTATCTTTGAATTAATAGATGCACGTTTACCGCTATCCTCACGTAATCCGATGATTGACGAAGTCATTAACCAAAAACCTCGTCTTTTGATCTTAAATAAAGCGGATATGGCAGATGAACAAGAAACACGGAAATGGGTAGAGTATTTTGCAAAGCGTGGCCATAAAGCAGTAGCCATTAACTCACTTGAGGGCAAGGGCTTACAGCAAGTCACAAAAGCGGCACAAGATATTTTAAAAGAAAAATTTGATCGCATGAAAGCAAGAGGAATGAAGCCTAGAGCTATTCGTGCCATGATTGTGGGTATTCCAAACGTGGGAAAATCAACATTGATAAATCGATTAGCGAAAAAAAATATCGCTAAAACAGGCAATACACCAGGTGTGACAAAGGCACAGCAATGGATCAAAGTTGGTAAAGAGCTTGAACTATTGGATACACCAGGTATTTTATGGCCAAAGTTTGAGGATCAAGAAGTAGGCTTTAAATTAGCTTTAACTGGTGCTATTAAGGATACTATTACAAATATGGAAGACCTAGCTGTCTATGGATTACGCTTCTTATCTAATCATTACCCAAAGCGTATGGAAGAGCGTTACGGTCTTGAGTTTATCCATGAGGAGTTAGTGGATACTTTTGACCATATTGGTAAGCTGCGTCGTGTATTTGGTCCTGGTGGAGAAATAGATTATGATCAAGTAGCTCAACTAATTGTTCGAGATATCCGTGGATTACAATTAGGTAAACTTACCTTTGATTTTGTGGATGAACAGTTAGAAAAGGAAACTGAACAATTATAAGTATTTAAAACTGTCACACGTTCTTTTGTGACAGTTTTTCTTTTAGGAATACATTTTTTAACCGATAATGACTATAGAGAGGAAAATAGTTTTCAAGTTAAAGAGACTACATAATAACTGAACATGATATAGTTTGAATGAATAGAAGCAAGAAGGAGTACACAATGAAAACCATTAAGGAAATTACAACTGCATTGAAAGCTGCTGAGGAATGGCAAGATTGGATGAAAGAAGTTGCAGCCGATGAAAGAGCAGGTGTACAAAAGGCTTGGCTAACTTGGCAAAAGAGACAAGATAAAAAACATCAATTACTGCAAGATCATCAAAAAAAGTTACATTTGATTTAAGCTATGGGGGAACAGATACATTTATTGCGGGTGTAGATGAAGCAGGAAGAGGACCACTAGCAGGACCAGTCGTAACGGCAGCAGTAATTTTACCGACAAATTGTGAGGCACTTGTTGGTCTGAATGACTCAAAGCAATTATCGAAGGATAAACGAAACGGCTTTGCAACATTAATTAAAGAGCATGCCATAAGCTATTTTATTCATTTTCAATCTGCCCAACAAATTGATGAACTGAATATATATGAGGCAACAAAACAATCTATGAAGGTAAGTGTTGAATCATTGTCAACGAAGCCGAATGTTGTTTTAGTAGATGCTATGACATTACCTATTACAATTCCTCAAGATTCGATTATAAAAGGAGATGCTAAGAGCTTAGCGATAGCAGCTGCATCCATTTTAGCTAAAACAGCACGGGATGATTATATGGAGCAATTAGACGAGGAATTTCCAATGTATGGCTTTGCGCAACATGCAGGGTATGGGACTAAGCAACATTTAAAAGCGTTAGAAGAATTTGGACCGACTATTCACCATCGTAAATCATTTGAACCAATAAAATCTATGTTTTCATAAAGATAAAAAACGGTAGACAATTACACGAAGGAGTAATTGATGAAAGGAGTATGTATATGACAGCCACATCATTTAATCCAATTCAGATGCAGCAAAATGCAATGACTTCGACAAATCAACCACTTGCTTTAAAACAAGGACAAGTATTTCATGGAACAATTAAGCAATTATATCCAGATCAAATGGCAGAAATACAAGTAGGTAATCAAAAATTTATAGCTAAACTCGAAGTACCATTAAAAGCTGGGGATGCCCATTTCTTTCAGGTAACAGGGACAAATCCACAAACGGAATTGAAAATAGTGACTGGACCGATGGCGCAGGCATCTACACCGAGTCAGCAAATTAATCAGTTATTAGAATCCATGAATTTGCCAAAATCTGCAGAGATGCAGCAATTATTAGGGCATTTTATGAAAGCGCAGCTACCCATTTCTAAAGAGCAAATGCTGCAAGCTGAAATGTGGTTAAAGGCATTGCCAGAGGGTATATCAAAAGTAGATGCTCTACAAACCATTCAAAAAATGATAGAGCTTAAAATGCCTATGATAAACGATGTGTTTCAAGCATTGATGAGTGGTCAAAAGACATCTGGTATGACTGCTATCATGGATAACTTTGCTCAGCTTTTAGCGAAAGATACAACCCTATCTGAGTCATTGAGGCAAAATTTAATGCAACAAGTACAAGCGATTGCTAAGCCCTTTGAAGTAGAAACAGGTAGTGCAGTACTTGCAAGGCTTTTACAAAGTTTAACGAATAGTGCTACGACAATGAATGAAAAAATGCAAGCTTTATCAATGCTAAAAGAGTCGGGGATTCTTCCCCAGCAGGCTACATTGCAAAACTGGTCAAAAATGAATGAAGCAAAAGCCTTTCAGCCAATACAGCAAGCTGGTCAAGTTATTCAAACCATTCTTGCTACAAAGCCAGAAAATGCTAGACAACTGGTGGAACAGCTTAAATCATGGACCGAAAGTCAAAATTTATTAACGAATGAGCAAAAACAGCAAATCAATCAGCTGGTGGATCGTTTTAATCAGCTACCAGTATCAAAACAAACGCTAGATGTTTTTGCTAAACAAATGCAGGATCAGTTATTAAAAGCTTTTACTCAAAATACAGCTGATCGTTTATTTACACAGGATGCCCATACACTTTCTATGAAAGATCATTTGTTATCCCTAATTAAGCAAGAGGCCAATTCTCCTTCACAGAATGAGGCACTCATGCGCAATCTGGTGAAAAATAGTATTAATTCTTCGCAACCATTTATACAGCAAGTTGTGACACAAGCAGAAGCACTAGTACAAAATTCAATGGATAGTAAAGCGATGGAACATGCACTTAAAACGGTGTTGAAAAATTTAGGAATTAGCTACGAGGCTACACTCGGAAACAAGTCGGCTGATTTACACATGATTGCGCATCAGCTAAAGCCACAGCTCCATACATTATTGCAGGAAACTAATATACCACCTCAAATGAAGGAAGCGGCAGAGATGCTTATGACGCGTATGAATGGAATGCAGCTATCTTCAGGAGAAAATGGTCATCAACATCAGCTCATCATGCAAGTTCCACTTGAATTTTTTGGTAAGAAGATGGATGCAACCTTACAATGGAATGGTCGCATGAAAGATAATGGCAAAATTGATGCTAACTATGCACGCGTATTATTTTATTTACAAATGGCATCTATGCAAGAAACAGTGATTGATATGCAGGTTCAAAATAGAGTTGTCACAGTAACGGTCTTTAATGAAAATTCGGAAATTCAATCACTTGCTGAACCGTTGAAGGCTGCTTTAAAAATTGGACTGGCTGAAAAAAATTATCAACTTTCAGGTGTGTTTATTAAACAATTTGATAAAGGGCAAACGGAAAAAGTAGGTCCTGTAGTAGAACAGCGAGAGGAGCAGAGTGGGGTGGATATCCGCGTATGAGCGAAGAAAAACTTACTCGAAAAGAGGCAATTGCGCTTACGTATAAGCTTGGTCAATTTGATAGTCCCACTGTTGTAGCAAAGGGAAAAGGGAAAATTGCTGAGAACATTTTGGCAAGAGCAAATGAGCATAATGTGCCGATTTATGAGGATCCTAACCTTGTGCAGTTACTTGGTCAATTAGATTTAAATGAGTCTATTCCTGAAGAATTATATCAGGCAGTAGCAGAAGTTTTCGCATTTATTTATCGTTTGGATCAGCAACATGCGCAAAAATATAGAAAAAATGAATTATTCTGATTATTTTTACAAGCTGTTTTAGTACACAAAATAGAAAAAAGCGTCATAATAAGAGAGAAAATTCGAACTAAAGACAAAGTGTAGACTTTATCAGAATCTTTCGTTAGAATAGTCTATGTTAGTAAAACAATTCTATGCAAATGTTTGATGGGAGGATGTATTATGAATATCCATGAATATCAAGGGAAAGAGATTCTGAGAAAATATGGTGTAGCTGTACCAAACGGAAAAGTTGCTTTTTCCCCTGATGAAGCAGTAAAAGTAGCGAAGGAACTTGGCTCAAACGTAACAGTAGTCAAGGCGCAAATCCATGCAGGTGGACGCGGTAAAGCAGGCGGTGTCAAAATCGCTAAAAACCTTGACGAGGTGCGCACATACGCAAAAGAGTTATTAGGAAAAATTTTAGTGACTCATCAAACAGGTCCAGAAGGAAAAGAAGTAAAACGTTTGTATATTGAAGAGGGTTCTGATATCCAAAAAGAATACTATTTAAGTCTAGTATTAGACCGTGCCACATCTCGTGTAACAGTGATGGGATCTGAAGAAGGCGGTATGGATATTGAAGAAGTAGCAGAAACAAATCCAGAAAAAATCTTCAAAGAAGTTGTGGATCCTGTAGTTGGATTAACAAGCTTCCAAGCACGTCGTATGGCGTTTAATATGAATATTCCAGCAAACCTTGTAGGGAAAGCTGTTAAATTAATGTTAGGCTTATATCAAGCATTTATCGACAAAGATGCATCAATTGTAGAAATTAATCCACTTGTTGTAACTGGACAAGGCGAAGTAGTAGCATTAGATGCTAAATTCAATTTTGATGCCAATGCATTATATCGACATAAGGATATTGTCGAATTACGCGATTTTGACGAAGAAGATGCAAAAGAAATCGAAGCTTCGAAATATGACCTAAGCTATATTTCATTAGATGGAAATATTGGCTGTATGGTTAACGGTGCTGGTCTTGCAATGGCAACGATGGATACAATTAGTTATTATGGCGGAAGCCCTGCTAACTTCCTAGATGTAGGGGGCGGTGCAACAGCTGAAAAAGTAACAGAGGCTTTCAAAATTATCCTTTCTGATCCAAACGTAAAAGGCATTTTCGTAAACATCTTTGGTGGAATTATGAAGTGTAACATTATTGCTGAGGGTGTTGTAACGGCTGCTAAAGAGATTGGTTTAGCTGTGCCATTAGTTGTACGCTTAGAAGGTACAAATGTTGAACTTGGAAAAGAAATTTTAAATGCATCTGGTTTAAACATCGTTGCAGCGGATTCAATGGCTGACGGTGCACAAAAAATTGTGGGACTAGTAGGCTAAGGAAGGCAGGGAGAACAATGGCTGTATTTATTAACAAAGATACGAAGGTAATTGTACAAGGGATTACGGGCGAAACAGCTCTTTTCCATACGAAGCAAATGCTTGAGTATGGTACTAAAATCGTAGCAGGTGTAACACCAGGTAAAGGTGGACTTGAAATAGAGGGAGTTCCTGTTTTCAATACAGTAGCAGAAGCTGTAGCTGCAACAGGTGCTACAACTTCAGTTATCTATGTACCTGCACCATTTGCGGCAGATGCAATTTTAGAAGCTGTTGATGCTGAATTAGAATTAACAATCTGTATCACAGAGCATATTCCTGTCCTTGATATGGTTAAGGTTAAACGTTATATGGAAGGCAAAAACACTCGCCTAGTAGGTCCAAACTGTCCAGGTGTTATTACAGCTGATGAATGTAAAATTGGTATCATGCCTGGTTATATTCATACAAAAGGCCATGTAGGAGTAGTTTCTCGTTCTGGTACATTAACATATGAAGCAGTACACCAATTAACACAAGCTGGAATTGGTCAAACAACTGCAGTAGGTATTGGTGGAGACCCTGTCAACGGTACAAACTTCATTGATGTACTTGAAGCCTTTAATAATGATCCAGAAACATACGCAGTTGTTATGATTGGTGAAATCGGTGGTACAGCTGAGGAAGAAGCAGCGGCATGGATTAAGGCAAATATGACAAAACCTGTTGTAGGCTTTATTGGTGGACAAACTGCACCTCCTGGCAAACGTATGGGTCACGCTGGTGCTATCATTTCTGGTGGTAAAGGAACAGCAGCTGAGAAAATTAAAGCAATGAACGAAGCTGGTATTGAAGTTGCAGAAACACCTTCTGTAATTGGTGAAACATTGATTAAAGTAATTAAAGAAAAAGGGCTATACGAAAAGTGTAAAACCCATTAAAATGGAAGATGTAGCCATTACGGCTACATCTTTTCATTATTTATACACTGTTTATCATACTTCATTCAACAATTACCTACTTACTTATGAAGAAATCAACAATTTTGTGGCAGATGTTATAAATAATAATGCAATGTTGTGTTGAAAATTATCATGCGGTCATTTAATTTCTTCTATTATAAAGGGAGGTTTATTGAATGATTCTCGCAGTAGATACGCAGAGATTACTAGCCTTACATTATGTGTACCCATTACCACTACAGAAACTTCAGCAATTGTTGTCCCCTGTGAATATTTTAAGCTCTTTTGAAGACATTCATTATGACGACCTCGCAAAAGTTTTACAAATATCGGCAAAAAAAGCACATCAACTTTCTCAGCGCTTTCGACAAATTATGACAACACCGTTTGAAGAGGCCTATGCACGGGCTAATATTTTCCCCATCCCGTTTTATCATCCCTATTTCCCGGCGCAATTATTTGAAATATCAAGTCCACCTACTGTATTGTATGTGAAAGGTCAATATTCCCTGTTAACAAACAAAAAACAGATAGCTATTATAGGCTCTAGGAAGGCGACAGCGTATTCAAAAAGAGCGATAGACTTAATTGTCCCGCCGCTTATTCAACGTGATTATACGGTTGTTAGTGGGCTTGCAAGAGGTGCAGATACAATGGCACATAGGGCGACTATCGATATGGGCGGTCATACAATAGCTGTGCTTGGACATGGTTTTAATTATCTCTATCCATCAGAAAACCGCATTCTTGCTACGCAAATGGCAGAGAACCAGTTATTAATGACAGAATATCCTCCTTATATGAAGCCTGAAAAATGGCATTTCCCAATGCGTAACCGAATCATTAGTGGTTTATCTCAAGCATTAGTTGTGACAGAAGCGGCATTAAAAAGTGGCACGCTTATTACAACAGAGCTTGCATTAGAGCAAGGAAAAGATGTGTTTGTGGTGCCAGGACCTATAGACGCAACGCAATCAAAAGGGACAAATCAATTGCTTTTTGAAGGAGCAATTCCCATAGTGAATGGTCATCAAATCATTGAAACATTAGACCTCTTTTCTAACAAAAATTGAAAAAAAGTTGCATTATCTTAAAATCTGTTATACATTTTGCAACAGGTAACTTAAAAAATTAGTAATAGACCTCGCTAAGGGGGAGACATAGATGGCGGATTATTTAGTGATTGTAGAATCACCAGCAAAAGCAAAAACAATTGAACGGTATTTAGGAAAGAAATATAAAGTGAAAGCGTCGGTTGGACACGTACGGGATCTTCCACGTAGTCAGATGGGCGTTAGCGCGGAAAATAATTTCGAGCCTAAATATATTACGATACGTGGTAAAGGACCTGTGTTACAGGAATTAAAGTCTGCTGCTAAAAAAGTAAAGAAAGTTTATCTAGCGGCCGATCCAGACCGCGAGGGAGAAGCAATTGCTTGGCACCTTGCGACTGCATTAAATATTGATATTCACTCAGATTGTCGTGTTGTATTTAATGAAATTACTAAAGATGCAATTATAGAGTCTTTTAAAAACCCACGTCCAATTAACATGGATTTAGTAGATGCGCAGCAAACAAGACGTATATTGGATCGACTTGTTGGCTATAACATTAGCCCAATTCTATGGAAAAAGGTAAAAAAAGGTTTATCAGCGGGACGGGTACAATCTGTAGCACTACGAATGATCATTGATCGTGAAAATGAAATTAAAAACTTCCAACCTGAAGAATATTGGACAATTGAAGGAACGTTTGAAAAGGGAAAAAAATCATTTGATGCCCTTTACTATGGAAATGGTAAAGACAAAATAAAATTAACAAATGAAGCACAAGTAAAGGCAATCTTAAAAGATGTTAAAGGAACAAACTTTGATGTTGTCAATGTAACGAAAAAGGAACGTAAGCGTAATGCTGCACCAGCCTTTACAACATCATCTTTACAGCAAGAAGCTGCACGAAAATTAAATTTCCGTGCTAAGAAGACCATGATGCTAGCTCAGCAATTATACGAAGGTATAGATATTGGAAAAAAAGAGGGGACAGTCGGGTTAATTACTTATATGCGTACCGATTCCACACGTATTTCTGATACGGCAAAAGCAGAAGCGGTTACGTACATTGAGGGTAAATATGGAAAAGAATACATTGCAACAGAAATAAAACAAACAAAGAAAGCTTCAAATGCACAGGATGCGCACGAAGCAATACGTCCAACAAGTACAATGCGGACACCAGATGAATTAAAGGCGGTACTTAGCCGTGATCAGTTACGCTTATATCGCTTAATTTGGGAGCGCTTTATTGCGAGTCAAATGGCACCGGCAGTACTTGATACTGTAGCTGTAGATCTTCAAAATGGTGATGTTTTATTCCGTGCAAATGGCTCACAAGTTAAATTCGCAGGCTTTATGAAACTATATATTGAAGGTACTGATGATCAAACTGAAGAGACGACAAAACTTTTACCTGAGATGGAAATTGGTGATCAAGTAAAATCGCTTGAAATCGAGCCTAAACAACATTTTACACAGCCACCACCACGTTATTCTGAGGCGCGACTTGTTAAAACAATGGAAGAACTAGGAATTGGGCGCCCGTCCACATATGCACCGACCCTCGATACAATTCAGCGCCGTGGCTATGTTGTATTAGATGCTAAACGCTTTATGCCAACAGAGCTAGGAGAGATCGTACACCAACTCGTACTAGAATTTTTCCCAGATATCATAAACATCGAATTCACAGCACAAATGGAACAAGATTTAGATGATATTGAAGAAGGCAATCGACAATGGAAAAAAGTTGTGGAGGAATTTTACAAAGACTTTGAAGTCCATGTAAAACATGCGGATGAAGCTATGGAAAAGGTTGTCATTAAAGATGAGCCTGCAGGAGAAGACTGTGAGCTTTGTGGATCTCCAATGGTCTTTAAGCTTGGACGATATGGCAAATTTATGGCTTGTTCTAATTTCCCGGATTGTAGAAATACAAAAGCGATTATGAAGCCTATTGGTGTGAAATGTCCTTCCTGTGAAACGGGCGAAATTGTGGAGCGAAAAAGTAAAACAAAGCGTCTATTCTATGGTTGCAATCAGTATCCTGAATGTGAATTTGTCTCATGGGACAAGCCGATTAATAGACCATGTCCAAAATGTAGTGCATTATTAGTAGAGAAAAAGATAAAAAAAGGTGTGCAAATTCAATGTACGAAGTGTGACTATGAAGAAGCACCAACTCAATAATAGGAAGATGGTAAGAAACATGACTGAACAAGTAGTAAATGTAATTGGAGCAGGGCTGGCAGGTAGTGAGGCAGCTTGGCAAATTGCTAAGCGGGGTATAAAAGTTAAACTTTATGAAATGCGTCCAGTAAAGCAGACACCAGCGCACCATACTGATAAATTTGCTGAGCTTGTTTGTTCTAACTCATTGCGGGCAAACGGGTTAACAAATGCTGTAGGCGTTATAAAAGAAGAAATGCGTATGTTAGATTCTGTTATCTTAAAGGCAGCAGACCAATGTTCAGTACCTGCTGGAGGTGCCTTAGCAGTAGATCGTCACGAATTTGCAGGGTATGTAACTGAAACTGTGAAAAACCATCCACTTGTGGAGGTTATTCATGAAGAAGTCACAGAAATTCCAGAAGGTATTACAGTTATTGCAACAGGACCATTAACTTCAAAAGCTTTAGCTGAAAAAATTCAAGGTTTAACGGGTTTAGATTATTTATACTTTTACGATGCAGCAGCTCCTATTATCGAAAAAGATAGTATTGATATGAATAAAGTTTATTTAAAATCTCGTTATGATAAAGGGGAAGCGGCTTATTTAAACTGTCCTATGACAAAGGAAGAATTCGATCGTTTCCGTCAAGCATTAATCGAAGCTGAAGTTGTACCATTGAAGGAATTTGAAAAAGAAATTTACTTTGAAGGTTGTATGCCAATTGAAGTCATGGCAGCTCGTGGAGAGAAAACTATGTTATTTGGTCCGATGAAGCCAGTGGGTCTTGAGGATCCTAAAACAGGAAAACGTCCATATGCAGTTGTTCAACTTCGTCAAGACGATGCAGCAGGCACGCTTTACAACATTGTAGGCTTCCAAACGCATTTAAAATGGGGGCCACAAAAGGAAGTGTTACAGCTCATTCCTGGGTTAGAGAATGTAGAAATTGTTCGCTATGGCGTCATGCACAGAAACACCTTCATTAATTCACCGAAAGTTTTAGAAAAAACATATCAACTTCGTGAGCAAAAGAATATTTTCTTTGCAGGTCAGATGACTGGTGTAGAAGGCTATGTTGAATCAGCAGGTAGTGGATTAATTGCAGGAATAAATGCAGCTCGTTTAGCCTTAGGACAAGAGCCGATTATTTTCCCATTCGAAACGGCATTAGGTAGCATGGCGCGTTATATAACAGAAGCACAGTCGAAAAACTTCCAGCCTATGAATGTAAACTTCGGCATCTTCCCTGACTTACCACCTGGTCGTCGTTCTAAGCCAGAGCGTGCGGAAATGCATGCAACACGCGCAATAAGCACAATTCGAAATTTTGTGAATTCACAAACAATTTAATTGCCAAAAGCCTCTAAAAGTTGTTATACTCTTAGAGGCTTTTTCTTTTTGTAGACAAAATGCTTAATTAGACGTATTTTATTATTTTGTATGGAGTTTTTCTCAAAATATAACTATTTACACTTGCTATATTATGAAGATAGGTTTAGTGTCAATATGTATGTTTATTAATGATCAGGAAAACGATACAAACTTGTAAGAGATGACAAAGGATTGTATATCCGTTATATTACAAGTGTCAGTCATTTAAGAAAATTATTAATAAATTATTGGTGGTGAATCTTTCTGTGTTAGTTTCGTCCCAAGATGCACTCGAACAGTTCATGCTTTACATCCAAGTTGAAAAGAACTTCTCTGTTCATACAGTGCGAGAATATGAATCAGACCTGCTAGATTTTTTAACCTTTTTACAAACGGAGGGAATCGATGATTTAGCAAGTGTTGAATATATACATGCACGTCTTTATGTAACAAAGTTGTACGATGAGAAAAGGGCAAGGGCTTCTATTTCAAGGAAAATTTCCTCAATACGCTCCTTTTTTCGCTTTCTAAATAGACAGTACGGATTAGATGACGGAGCCTTTCGTTCGCTTTATCATCCGAAAAAAGAATCACGTTTACCTAATTTTTTCTACGAAGAGGAATTGAAACAGTTATTTGATGCGAATACTGGTGATGATTTGAAATCATTAAGAAATATAGCTATATTAGAGCTGTTATATGCAACAGGTATTCGTGTGAGTGAACTGACTTCAATTCAAGTAGAGGATGTAGATTTTCATTATTCGATTATACGAGTAATGGGCAAAGGTCGAAAAGAACGAATCATTCCATTTGGTCAATTTGCGAGTTTAGCAATGCAGGACTACATAGAGCAAGCTCGTCCACGATTGATGAAAAAAACGAATCATCTGCAGTTGTTTGTCAATATGCGTGGTGGGGAACTTACTCCTAGAGGGGTACGTCATATTTTAAACGAAATGATTGATAAGGCCTCACTCCATACGAAAATTTACCCACACATGCTTCGCCATACTTTTGCTACTCATTTATTGAATAATGGCGCAGATTTACGGACGGTGCAGGAGTTATTAGGTCACTCACATTTATCTTCTACACAAGTTTACACACATGTAACAAAAGAGCATCTTCGTCAAACATATATGAATGCTCATCCAAGGGCATAATAGAGCTAAGGAGGAAGGCAGATGGGACAAATTCATGCAACAACGATATTTGCGGTTCATCATAACGGAGGCTGTGCTATGGCTGGTGATGGTCAAGTAACATTGGGAAATGCAGTTGTGATGAAGGGTACAGCAAGGAAGGTCAGACGTCTGTTTAATGGGCAGGTCCTCGCTGGTTTTGCAGGTTCAGTTGCTGATGCCTTTACACTTTTTGAAATGTTTGAAGGCAAATTAAATGAGTATAACGGTAATTTGCAACGGGCAGCTGTTGAGGTAGCGAAGCAATGGCGTGGTGATAAAATGCTGCGCCAGCTAGAAGCAATGCTACTAGTAATGGATAAAACGACTTTATTACTCGTTTCGGGTACAGGAGAAGTGATTGAACCTGATGATGGCATTTTGGCCATTGGCTCTGGAGGCAATTATGCATTGTCTGCAGGTAGAGCATTAAAAAAATATGCAGGTGAAACAATGACTGCTCGTGAAATAGCTGAAGCGGCATTAGAAACAGCTGCTGAAATCTGTGTATTTACAAATCATAATATTATCGTGGAGGCGCTGAACTAATGACACAAAAAAATTTAACGCCAAGACAAATTACTGAGCATTTAGATCGTTACATTGTTGGGCAGAATGAAGCTAAGCGAGCAGTAGCTATTGCGTTACGAAACCGCTATCGTCGTTCGTTGTTAAATGAAGATATGAAGGCTGAAGTTATTCCGAAAAATATTTTGATGATTGGGCCAACTGGTGTCGGCAAAACAGAAATAGCGAGAAGGATTGCAAAGCTTACTAATGCACCTTTTGTAAAAGTTGAAGCTACAAAGTTTACCGAAGTAGGCTATGTGGGTAGAGATGTTGAATCAATGGTCCGTGACTTGGTAGAAGCTTCTCACCGTCTAGTTAAAGAAGAAATGATGGAGTCTGTCAAGGAACAAGCAGAAGAATTAGCAAATGAAGCAATCGTGAAACTTTTGGTGCCTTCTTTACGTAAAAAACAGGCGATGCAAAATCCGTTTGAAATGCTATTTGGTGGGAAAGAACAACCAACAAATGATGATTCATCAGCAGATGATGGAGAAGTTCGCTCGAAGCGTGCTCAAATTGCCATTGATTTACGCAATGGTAAGTTAGAAAATGAGTGGGTTACTGTAGAGGTAACAGAACAAAATCCATCCATTTTTGATGCGTTACAAGGAACTGGGATGGATATGTCTGCGAATAGTGGTATGCAGGATATGCTCTCTAGTTTAATGCCTAAAAAACAGAAGAAACGCCGTGTGCAAGTAAAAGACGCGCGTCGTATTTTAACAATAGAAGAAGCAAATAAGCTGATAGATGCTGATGAAGTAGCACAGGAAGCCATTAATAGAGCTGAGCAAACGGGTATCGTTTTTATTGACGAAATCGATAAAATTGCTAGTAAAGAAGGAAATACTTCGGCGAATGTCTCCCGTGAAGGAGTTCAACGTGACATTTTACCAATTGTAGAAGGTTCTACGGTTACTACGAAGTATGGTGCAGTGAAAACGGATTATATGCTGTTTGTTGCTGCTGGGGCATTTCATATGTCAAAACCATCAGACCTAATTCCCGAGTTACAAGGCCGTTTTCCAATTCGAGTAGAGCTAGAAAAATTAACAAAACAGGATTTTGTTCGTATTTTACAAGAACCAGATCAATCATTAATTTTGCAATATAAAGCACTTTTAGAGACAGAAGGCGTAGAAATTCATTTCACGACAGATGCTATTGAACGAATTGCTGAGATAGCAACTGAAGTGAATCAGGAAACAGACAATATCGGAGCTCGTCGTTTACACACGATATTAGAACGTTTACTGGAAGAACTATCGTTTGAGGCATCTGAAATTGCGCCTGCTAGTATCCCAATTAATGCGGCGTATGTGGATCAAAAACTTGCGGGAATAGTAAAAAATAAAGATTTGTCACAGTTTATACTGTAAGATAAAGCTGATTAGTATCATTCAATAATAAAAACCTTTAGAATATTTAGTAAATACTCTTCGGATTATTTATAGGAGGAACATATAATGAATTTATTAGAAAAAACACGTAAAATTAACTCGATGCTTCAAGCTTCTGCTGGTAAGCCAGTAAACTTTAAGGAAATGGCCGATACATTAGGCGATATTATCGATAGTAATGTCTATATTTTAAGTCGTAAAGGTAAATTATTAGGTATTTCAATTCACCAACAAATTGAAAATGAACGTATGAAAAAAATGTTCGAAGAGAGACAGTTCCCAGAAGAATACACACATAGCTTATTTACGATCTCTGAAACATCATCAAATTTAGATATTAATAATGAACATACGGCTTTCCCGGTAGAAAATAAAGATTTATTCCAAAATGCTTTAACAACAATTGTACCAATCGTTGGTGGTGGTGAGCGTTTAGGAACATTAATCCTTGCTCGTTTATCTTCACAATTTGAAGATGATGATCTAATTTTAGCTGAGTATGGTGCAACAGTGGTTGGTATGGAAATTTTACGTGAAAAGTCGGAAGAAATTGAAGAAGAAGCTCGTAGCAAAGCTGTCGTGCAAATGGCTATTAATTCACTTTCGTACAGTGAGTTAGAGGCAATTGAACACATTTTCGAAGAACTTGATGGTAATGAAGGCTTACTAGTTGCTTCTAAAATTGCTGATCGAGTGGGTATTACACGCTCGGTGATCGTAAACGCATTACGTAAACTTGAATCAGCAGGTGTCATTGAATCTCGTTCTTTAGGTATGAAAGGTACTTATATTAAAGTACTAAACGATAAATTCTTAAATGCTTTAGCAGAAATTAAAATGAAATAAATACTTCTTTTAAGAAGCTAATGAAAGCGTCTATGGTAAACATAGACGCTTTTTATGTTGTTGAAAAAGACCTTTTAGAAAGGTGAGGGGTGCTTTAGGTTTCGTCATGATCCAATCCAGAGATCGTACAATGAATCCGTTAGTCAAACATAAGGAAAAGTGACTTTTCAGACTAGTGATTGTATTTTTTCTTTTAATGTAGAACGGAGGAGTAGAAGGCTAATTGATTCCCGTGTGAGAAAGGGGAGACCTTAAACAGAGCGATAGTTTTGTACTTTAAACTGAGTGAGAGAGAAGTATAGTGGCAAGCAGGTAGTGTGGAATGAAAGCCGTTTTCATCTTTCATAAAATGTATTGTTTTTCAAAACAATGATAGCGTCTATGGTAAATATAGACGCTTTTGTGTATTTTCGAAATTTTAGGGCATTTGTTTTTTTAGAGAATTAATATAAAAACATGGATTTCGTTGCTTTTATCCTAAAAATGTTCGATAATTTGTCACTACAATTAGCATATAAAAAATGCTGATATGTTACTTTTGAATAATGGTGAATAAACTTATAGTCACTGTATAAAAAATACTCCCATAGTGATTAAACTAGTAAAAAGGGACCTTTATTTAAAAGGATTAAAAAAGGCGATAAACCTCATAAAAAGGCATTTTTCACAATAAAATCGTAAACACTGTCGAAATGGTGTAAAATAACTAGATGATTATTAATCTTTACTGAAGCCTAGAGACGCAAAGGATGGGGAAGTTTTGTCATGGTTGAGAGAGAGAAAAAATAGGGCGTATAGACTATTAAAAAGTGACAAAAGACAATAGACACTAGGT
The DNA here is from genome assembly GCF_002896375.1 of Lysinibacillus sp. YS11. Taxonomy (NCBI): domain Bacteria; kingdom Bacillati; phylum Bacillota; class Bacilli; order Caryophanales; family Bacillaceae; genus Lysinibacillus; species Lysinibacillus sp. YS11. The sequence goes on from NZ_CP026007.1 coordinate 1,075,693, forward strand.
ATCATCTTAATTACAATTGTATTATTGGATAAATTAACAAGTACATAGATTTTAAATAAAATGAGGTGAACAGTTTTGAATTTATTTGGAGGAACTATTAGTAGCCTGGAAAATGGACTTTCCTATGCCACTTTAAATCATAAAACAATCGCAAATAATATCGCGAATGTCGATACACCTAATTATAAGGCGAAAAATGTTAGTTTTAAGGATATGTTGGAAGAGCAGAAGAGCATAGCTATTTCTGCATACCGCACTGATAATAGACATTATGATTTCACGTTTCGACAATCTACACCAGGTGTCAATATTGTTGAGAACTTGCGATATAGAAACAATGGCAATGCTGTAGATATGGATGCTGAGCAAGCGAAATTAGCAGAGAATCAAATTTATTATAATGCTCTAATCGATCGTGTTAATGGGAAATTAAACACATTGAATACTGTTATTAAAGGAGGTAAGTAATAGATGTCTATTTTTCATGGGATGAATACCACTGCCTCCGCATTAACAGCGCAGCGTTTACGTATGGACGTTATTTCTTCTAATATGGCTAACATGGATACAACTCGCGCTCGTCAAGTGAATGGGGAATGGGAACCATATCGACGTAAGTCCGTGACGCTGTCAGCTCAAGAAGGACAATTTTCTAATTTTTTGAATATAGCACTAGGTAAAAATGCAAAAAGTGGTGTTGGTAATGGTGTGAAAATTACTCGAATCTCAGAAGATCAAGAAACACCTTTCAAACTTGTATATGACCCAACTCATCCAGATGCGAATGCAGATGGTTATGTAAACATGCCTAACGTCGATCCATTAAAAGAAATGGTTGATTTAATGTCGGCTACTCGTTCTTATGAGGCGAATATAACTGTATTTAATGCGAATAAATCCATGCTTACAAAGGCTTTAGAGATTGGTAAATAAATTTAAGTAGAAAGGAAGATACATACATGGCCATTTCGTCCATTTCGCTAATGACACCTACTCAGGTTGTAAATAACACGAATAAACTGAATGCTACACCTTATGAAGCGCAACAAAGCTTCGCGAACTCGTTAAAAGAAGCAATTGCAAAAGTAAATGATCAACAAATAACTTCTGATAAATTTACTCAGAAGCTAATTAAAGGTGAAGATGTGGAGTTGCATGAAGTGATGATTGCTTCGCAAAAGGCAAGCATTACCCTAAACGCAACAATTGAAGTTCGCAATAAGGTGATTGAAGCTTACCAAGAAATAATGCGCATGAGTGTTTAATTTTATTGTAAAGATAAGAAACCTCTTTTCAATATAAATTAACAACCACAAATCAGAGTGGCTCATTATGTTCGCAAATTATTGATGGCTAGGTTATTCACTATAACCGGAGGATTCATAATGAATGAACGATTGACAAAAATAAAAAACGACACCAGTCAATTTTGGACAAGTCGAAGTAAAAAGCAAAAAATAGTTATGATTGGCTCCGTGGTAGGTGTAATCGCACTAGCAGCAATTGTGACATTTTTTGCTTCCAAAACTACATATGTTCCACTTTATAAAGATTTATCAACACGGGAAATTGGACAGGTAAAGGAAGCGCTAGATTCCCAAGGTGTAACCTATCAAATTGCTCCAGGTGGAACATCTATTTTAGTGCCAGAAGAGCAAGTTGACTCCTTATTAGTGCAATTAGCTTCAGAGGGATATCCACAAACAGGATCAATCGATTACTCATTTGCTAATAGTTCAGGATTTGGTATGACTGATAATGAATTTAACCTATTAAAAAAAGCAGCTACTGAAACTGAAATTGCTAAACTTTTCAAAAATCTGGAAGGTGTAAAAGATGCAAAAGTTATGATTACTGTTCCTGAGGAAGGTGTATTCGTAACGGATGTTCAAGGAGAGGCAACAGCATCTATCGTTTTAAATACTGATCCTGGCTATAAATTTACGGAACAGCAAATAACTACAATGTACAATTTAGTGTCAAAAAGTATTCCGAATTTAAAGACTGAAAATATCGTGATCTCTAACCAATTTTCAGAGTACTTTGATCTGAATGCAGCAACAGCTGATGGTACTTCCACAACAACAGCTGAAGGCCAATTACAAATGAAGAAATTGGTAGAACGAGATCTACAACGTCAAGTACAAAATATGCTTGGAACGTTGATGGGACAAGATAAAGTAATGGTTTCTGTCACAACGGATATTGATTTCAAGAAAGAAAATCGTGAAGAAAATCTTGTGACACCTGTTGATGAAGAAAATATGGAAGGTATTGCCATAAGTGCTCAGCGAATTACAGAGCAATATTCTGGTACAGGAGCAGCTGCCGCTGCTGGAACACCTGAAGCTGAAACAACTACTGATAACTTCACAACTTATAATGAAGGTACAGCAGGAAATGGTGATTACGAACGTACGGAAGAAACGATTAATAATGATGTGAACCGTATACGTAAGGATATTCAAGAAGCTCCTTATAAAATTCAGGATATTGGGATTCAAGTAATTGTTGAACCACCGACAGCAACTGACGCAGCGTCATTACCAGACGGTGTTCGAGAAGATATTGAGAAAATTTTAAGTACAATTGTACGTACAACAATTTCCAAAGACGTAGCAGCAGAACTTACTCAAGAGCAGATCGATGAAAAAGTGGCGGTATCTGTACAACCATTATACGGTAAGGCAACAGAGGTAGCTGATGAAAAACCAATCATTCCATGGTGGGTTTGGGTTATCGGAGGTATCTTGTTAGCTGTTATCTTATTACTAGCATTCTTCATTATCCGTTCACGTAAACGTGCGAAGGAAGAGGAAGAGTTAAGTATCCTAGAAGAACAAGAAGAATTAATGGTTGATGATATTAATGAAGAAATTGAAACGGAAGCTACAATGCGTCGTAAGCAGCTAGAAAAAATGGCCAAAGAAAAGCCAGACGATTTTGCAAAGTTACTGCGTAGTTGGATTGCTGAAGACTAACTAGGAGGTTCGGCTGTGTCCAAGAAAGATAAAGAATTAACCGGAAAACAAAAGGCCGCTCTCTTGTTAATTTCATTAGGGCCTGAAGTTTCAGCTTCTGTCTATAAGCACTTAACAGAGGAAGAAATTGAACGTTTAACATTAGAAATTTCAAGTGTTAAAAAAGTAGAATCAAATGTAAAAGAAGAGATTATTGAAGAATTTCACAATATTGCACTAGCGCAGGACTATATCACACAAGGTGGTATTGGCTATGCAAAAACAGTATTAGAAAAAGCACTTGGCGTAGAACAAGCACAAACAATCATCAATCGACTAACATCTTCATTACAAGTACGCCCGTTTGATTTTGCTAGAAGAGCTGATCCAGCGCAAATTTTTAACTTTATCCAAAATGAACATCCTCAAACAATTGCCCTAATCCTCTCTTATTTAGAGGCAGGGCAAGCAGGGGTTATTTTATCTTCTTTACCACAGGAAGTACAAGCTGACATTGCTAAACGTATAGCGGTCATGGAATCGACTTCACCAGAAGTGATTAGCGAAATTGAATCTGTGTTAGAACGTAAATTATCATCAACCGTTACGCAGGATTATACAGAAACTGGTGGTATTGATGCAGTCGTTGAAGTTTTAAATGGAGTAGATCGACAAACAGAAAAAACAATACTCGATGCACTGGAAATACAAGACCCAGAACTTGCAGAGGAAATCAAAAAACGTATGTTTGTGTTCGAGGATATTGTTACACTCGACAATCGTTCCATTCAGCGTGTTATTCGTGATTGTGAAAACGAAGACTTACTGCTTTCAATGAAGGTATCAAGTGAAGAGGTAAAAGATATTATATTCCGCAATATGTCACAACGTATGGCTGAAACATTTAAAGAAGAAATGGAAATTATGGGACCTGTACGTTTACGTGACGTAGAGGAGGCACAATCTCGAATTGTTGCTGTTATTCGTCGTCTAGAGGATGCTGGAGAGATTATTATTGCTCGTGGTGGAGGAGATGACGTCATTGTCTAGAATCATCCGTTCTATTTACACTAAGTCTGATAGCGATAATGTCAAAGAAATACAAATCCGTGATATGTTTGAAGCGATGGAAGAATACCAAGAGGAAGGACCTCCTCAGCATCAATTAACGTTGGATGAAGTCGTGGCAGAGCGAGATCGTTTACTTACTGAAGCAAGAACTGCTTTGCAAGCTGAACGAGAGATGTTTGAACAGGAAAAGCATAGGCACTATCAAGAGATTGAAGATTTAAAGCTAAATTGGGAGGAAGAGAGACCCAATCGTGTTCAAGAAGCTTATGATGAGGGATTTGGACAAGGCTATGAAGATGGCGTGAATAAGGCCACTGATGCAATGGCTCAGTCACTTCAAACAGCGAACGAAATAATGATGTTAGCGAAAGAAAATGCTCAAAAATATATTGAAGATCAAGAAGCGGTAATTTTAGAGTTAGGTTTAACTGCTGCAGAAAGAATTATTGGTACTTCGTTAGAACAGGATAACGAACTATTTGTATCGATTGTGCGTAGAGGGCTGAAAGAAGCTAGAGAAATGAAGGAAATTAAAATTTATGTTTCGCCAGCTTATTATGCTTTAATTACGACCAACCGAGATGAATTAGCAGAAATGTTCCCAATAGACGTACCATTAATGATTTTTGTTAATGAAGATTTGGATAATGAGACAGATTGCTATATTGAAACAAATCATGGAAGAATTATGGTTAGCATCGATGAGCAATTAAATGCACTCAGATTAAAGTTACATGAAATATTAGAGAGTAAGGAATGATCTTGATGAAAGCGGCTCAATTAATTGAACAAATTCCGCATATCCCAACTTTTAAAAAGTTCGGTAGGGTTACTAGAGTTGTTGGCTTAATGATTGAGTCGCAAGGTCCAGATAGTTCTATAGGTGATGTCTGTAAAATTCATGTGGAAACTGTAAATCATGGTCACCAGATTATTTTAGCAGAGGTCGTTGGTTTTAAAGATGAAATAGTCGTCTTGATGCCTTTTACCTCCTTACGTGAAATATCTATTGGCTGCCTTGTTGAAGGAACGGGAGCTCCACTGGAAGTAAAAGTGGGTCCTGAGTTAATCGGCAAAGTATTGGATTCTATGGGGAATCCAATTGATGGCACTCTATTACCTAAAGGTCTCATGACAGTCCCTACAGAACAAGATCCACCAAACCCACTAACTCGTCCACCAATTAATGAAAGGCTTGAAGTGGGAGTCAAGGCTATTGATGGTATGCTAACAGTTGGAAATGGACAACGTGTTGGTATTTTCGCTGGTTCTGGGGTAGGTAAAAGTACTTTACTTGGTATGATCGCAAGAAATACACAAGCAGATTTGAATGTCATTGCGCTAATAGGTGAGCGTGGTCGTGAGGTTCGGGAATTCATCGAACGTGATTTGGGTGCTGAGGGCTTAAGTCGATCGATTGTTGTTGCAGCCACATCTGATCAACCAGCATTAATGCGGATTAAAGGGGCATTTACAGCTACAGCAATCGCCGAATATTTTAGAAATCGAGGCTTAAATGTCATGCTGATGATGGATTCCGTAACACGTGTGGCTATGGCACAACGTGAAATTGGACTTGCCACAGGAGAACCACCAGCACAAAAAGGTTATACGCCTTCTGTTTTTGCGATATTGCCTAAATTACTAGAACGTACAGGCACCAATGAAAAGGGTTCTATAACAGCATTCTATACTGTTTTAGTAGATGGTGACGATATGAATGAACCCATTGCGGATACTGTGCGAGGGATATTAGATGGTCATATTGTATTGGATCGAAATCTTGCCAACAAGGGGCAATATCCAGCCATAAACGTCTTGAAAAGTGTGAGTCGTTTGATGAATCATGTTGCAGAGCCAACTCATAAGAAAGCTGCTGAACGATTAAGAGAACTCTATTATACTTACGACAAATCAGAGGATTTGATCAATATTGGTGCTTATAAAAGAGGAACCTCTAAAGAAATTGATGAAGCAATTCATTATGAACCGCTCATTACTGCTTATCTTAAACAGGGTTACTTAGATAAAGTGACACTAGAACAAAGTGTCAATGAGTTAATAACATTATCGAACGGTGGTGCGAAATAGATGGTCAGTTATGTGTATCGTTTTGAAAAAGTGTTAACCATTCGCGAACAAGAAAAAAACGAAACCGAAATGGCTTATAAGGAATCTGTCCGTTCTTTTGAAGAAATAGCAACAAAATTATATGACTTGCTAAAAAAGAAAGAAGATTTAATTGCATTTCAGCAGGAGCGTTTAATGATAGGTTCATCCATAGATGAAATCCACCATTATAGTCGTTTCATTGATAGTCTCGAAAAAACAATTGCAGATGTACAACAGAAAGTGATACAAGCTCGTGCAAAGATGAATTGGCACGAAGAAAAACTATTAGAAAAAAACTTGGAAGTACGTAAATTTGAAAAAATGAGAGAAAAGGATTTTAAGCATTTCCAACAAGAGCAAGATCGTATAGAAAGCCTTTTTTTAGATGAAATTTCATTACAAACGTATAACAAGAAAGAAATCAGGTGATTTCATGGCAAAGAAAGACAATCGATTAGCAACAGAGTTAGTAGAAGAGCAACCAAAGAAAAAATCTGGGGGCTTTCTTAAGTTTTTTACTTGGATTGTACTGCCGATTATGTTTGTAGTAGCGGTTTTGCTTGTTGTGGCAACATTAATGAATACAAATGTCTTTGATTTAGGAAAAAAGGCAATTGGTAGTTTACCTTTTATCCCCTCAGAAGAACAACAAGCAAAGGATGCTGTCGTTAATAACGACTCTAAAATAGTGAGTTTACAGGCAGAAGTACAAGAAAAAGAAGCAGAGATTACCCAGCTTCAAAAAAAATTAGATTCAACAATAACTGAAAAAGAGAAGCTGCTGACAGAAAAGGAACAGCTTCAATTTGAAATTGAAAAATTAAATCGTGAACAAGATGATGTGAAGCGTGACTTTAACGATATTTTATCAACATTTGATAAGATGTCGCCGAAAGCTGCGGCACCTGTGTTAATCAATATGAGTGATACAGAAGCACTGCGGATTTTAACGAATTTAAAGCCAGATAAATTAGCAGCTATTTTAGAGAAAATGGATGCAAAAGATGCAGCAAAATATACGGAGCTTATGGCTAAACAGTAGGATAATTGAAAGGAGGTGAAAAAATAGTGGATGTAGCGATGATGCAAATGATTAATAAAACAGTACCTACTAAAACTGCAGCAACAAAGTCAACAACAGTTGGTAACGCTGAAGGAAAAATAGGCAGCATTCCCAAGAAAGAAAATTTATCAAATTTTGGTTCTGTTTTTGGGCAAGTATTAACTTCTTCAAATCAAACAACTCAATCATCAAAAACGACTTCATCAAATGAACTTGCGGATTTACAAGCGTTATTAAATGCTGACTCAATGGAGGAAGTACTAGATTTACTCGGGATTTCTCACGATGATGGCTTATTAATGCTTCAACTTGGAGAAGACGGTAAGGCAGTGGCACTGGATGAAATGCTTCATTTAGAAAATATATTAAATGCATTAGGGATTGATGAAGAGCAGCTTCAAAAAATCGTCCAACAGTTACTAGGAGAAGAAAAGGAAGCAAGTGATGTTTGGGAGCTTTTAACATTAGTAGATGCCCAAGCGCCGGTACTACAGGCGAATATAAGCACTGCTTTACAAGGCGAAGGTCAAGTGACACCAAAAGAGGCATCACAACTTCTTCAAGTGTTGAAATTAGTGCAATTAGTAGGGCAAAAGACAGACTTAACAGCATCCCAAGAAGACCTGCTAACGACTGTGAAGAGCCTATTAACGTCATTACAAACGCAGGTAGGAACTTTGCAGGTAACAACAAAGACAACTGTTACATTGCCATTACTAGGCTTCCAGCAAGTTGTTCAGCAAGTCCAAGTAACGAAACAAAGTGATACAAATACAAATGACATGCTTATGCCACAAACTGTACAAACGAAACCAGACACATTTCATGTAACGTTACCAACGGCTAAGCCTGCTCAATCAGAAGCTTTACTAAAAGAAATGCAAGCCATTATCAATCGAGCACAGATTTCGAACGCTCAAGGTATTACACGTTTAACCATAAAATTGTATCCAGAAAATCTAGGTACGGTTCGTATTGAACTTGTACAAAATGATGGTGTCCTTACAGCCCGTTTGCTGGCTTCTACAGCTCATGGACGTGAATTGCTTGATAGTCAAGCACACCAGCTAAAACAGGCATTTGCTCAGCAAAATATACAAGTAGATCGCCTTGATATTGCACAATCATTACAAGATGCCGATCGTCAACAACGTGATCAAAGCTTCTTCAATAATTTCTTTAAACAACAACAGGACGAAGAACAGGATCAAAAAAGTGATGATGAAGATGAAGGAATGTCCTTTAGTGACTATTTAATAAGTGAGGAGGTGTAACAATGGCAGATACTACAACAAAAGTGACAAATACATCCATAACAGATGATCTTTATTACTCAAATTATAGAAAGCCAACGAAGCAAACAGGAAATAGTGAGCTCGGTAAAGACGCCTTTTTACAATTGTTGATTACACAATTACAGCATCAGGATCCTACAAATCCAATGGACGACAGGGAGTTTATTTCTCAAATGGCGCAGTTTTCTTCTTTGGAACAAATGCAAAATATGACAAAGGCAATAGAATCATTATTGTCATCACAGCAACAATCACAAATGATGAACTATGCAACCTTTATTGGCAAGGAAGTCAAATGGCATGAAATAACAGAAGAAAAAGATGAAAAAGGAAATCCTGTGGTAAATGAAGGAACTGGTGTAATTGAATCACTTAAATTTGTAGATGGTAGTGTTGTTTTCAAATTAGTAGATGGAAAAGAAATTTCACCTGGTAATATATCTGGAATTTTAAGTGGAGCTGGCAATCCTAGTTCAAATGGCAATAATAATGTACAAGAATCTCCGTTAGTGCAGGCTAGCCAATTAATTGGAAAGAATGTAACGTATAAAGACGGTGACCAAGAGCTAACAGGACGAATTGTCTCTGTTTCTAATAAAGATGGGGTCATTAATTACGTACTAGACAATGATAAAAAGCTAACAGATAAAGATTTTACAGTTATTAGTGAATAAAGGTGGAGAATAGTGATGGATAAGTTTTCAATTCATCGTGTACCCTTGCATCCATCTATTCGCACAGTACAGCCTAAGCCAATCAATACACAACAATCGTTTAAAGCTCATTTACAGGAAGCGTCTAGACAAGAGCTGAAAGTGAGCAAACATGCACATGAACGTATCATGGAGAGAAAAATTGATATCTCTGAACAAGAATGGCAGGTTGTATCGGATAAGGTATTTGAAGCACACTCAAAAGGTGTCAAACAACCATTAGTCTTGATGGATCAAGCAGCTTTAATTATCAGTGCTAAAAACGCTACGGTAATTACAGCAATGGATCGCACGGAAGCAAAGCAACAGTTATTTACTAATATTGATGGCACAATTGTGCTTTGAAGGCTGGACCTTCTTACGTAAGGAAGCCTTGGTGAGCTGACTGATAGAGGCTCACCCTATATAAAACGAAGGGAGAACGAAAACATATGTTACGTTCTATGTACTCAGGTATTTCAGGTCTTAAAAACTTCCAAACAAAGCTGGATGTAATTGGTAATAATATAGCGAACGTTAATACAATTGGCTTTAAAAAAGGGCGTGTAAATTTTAAAGATTTAATGTCTCAAACGCAGGCAGGTGCATCCGCAGCAACAGCTACGCGAGGAGGAGTGAATCCACAACAAGTTGGTTTAGGTGCCCAATTAGCAGCAATTGATACAATACATGGTGGTGGCTCATTACAAGGGACTGGTCGAGGACTTGACTTAGGGATTGAAGGAGATGGTTTCTTCATGGTCGCCGATGCAAATGGAGCTCCAGACCCTGATAGTGGCTTTATTGATGAAGATGGCTTCAACAATACCCTATTTACTCGTAATGGTGTGTTTTATATGGATAGCAATGGCTATTTAGTTAATGCTGATGGTAAATATCTAGTAGGTGTATCTGCTGGAGATGAAATTGTAATGGAAGCTGATGATGATGGTATTAATCCAGATGAGGCACCAGTTGCCTCAGGTGATGAAGGTGCAAACTTATTCGATGATGATGGGGTATTAACACCTGATGATGGAACTGTTGGTCCAATTCGTATTCCAACAACTGCTAAAGAGATTAGTATAGGAGCAAATGGTACGATTGAATATGTAGACTTAAATGGTAATCGTCAATGGGCAGGACAGCTGATTATGGCTAAATTCCCGAATGCTGGGGGTTTAGCTAAGGTAGGAGGCAACTATTACCAACAAACAGCTAACTCAGGAGCTGCTTATGCACAAGTAGCCACTGTTGCAGGTATGGGTAAAGTAGTACCTGGGACAGTAGAGATGTCAAATGTTGATTTATCAGAAGAGTTTACAGAGATGATCGTTGCACAGCGTGGTTTCCAAGCGAACACACGTATTATTACAACTTCAGATGAAGTGTTACAAGAACTAGTAAACTTAAAACGATAATAAAATAGTCCTTTCAAAACGGACGCTTTAACAAACATATTTTCATATGAGGGAGGGTCGGGCCGGCTCTCATGCTAGACCCGGCCCTAATTCATGATTGAACTAACACGTCTAAATGGCAAAGCATTTACATTAAATGCTTTATACATAGAAACAGTCGAATCATTTCCAGATACGACTATTACATTAACAACTGGAACAAAATTAATTGTTTTAGAGAGTGAAGATGAGGTGCGACAAAAGGTAACTGCCTTTTATAACAATATACAAATACTATCCAACCCGCATCTACGAGGTGAAGAAGATGAAGAATAATAAAATGCTAACAATGATTATTATTTTACTAGTAGCAGTCATTCTGATTGGGGTTATTTTGTTTGTATTGCTTACGCAATTTAATAAACCCACAGGAGCTGTTGAGCCGTCCATTGATGAGATTGTAGAGGCAACAGTGGAGATACCAGAGATCACGACAAATCTTGCAGATAAAAGAGTTGTTCGCTTGTCATTGAAAATTCAAACGACAAGCAAAGATGCTGCTGCAGAATTAACAAAGCGCGTTTTCCAAGTGCAAAATATCGCCATTCAAGAGCTTTCTGAAATGGAGCAAAAGGACTTAGAAGGTAAGCAAGGGAAACAAATATTCCAAAAATCATTAAAAACAAGATTAAATGAGTTGATGCAAGAGGGAGAAGTCCAGGAAGTATATTTTACCTCCTTCATTACTCAATAAAACAGAAACTGCTTGAATTGGAGGTGGGCAAATGGCAGGAGATGTGTTATCTCAATCCGAGATAGATGCGCTGCTTTCCGCTATATCGACAGGGGAAATGTCAGCGGATGACATAAAAAAAGAGGACGAGGGACGTAAGGTTAAAGTTTATGATTTTAAACGAGCACTTCGATTCTCAAAAGATCAAATCCGAAGTTTGACCCGAATACATGAAAATTTCGCACGACTATTGACAACCTTTTTCTCTGCACAGCTTAGAAGCTATGTACAAATTACGGTTGCATCAGTAGACCAAATACCATTTGAAGAGTTTGTTCGTTCCATTCCAAATATGACACTCATTAATGTATTTGAAGTGCCACCATTAGATGGTAATATATTGATGGAAATTAATCCGAATATTGCCTATTCGATGTTAGATCGCCTAATGGGCGGTAGTGGGGCAAGTCATAGTAATGTAGATAACCTAACGGAAATAGAAACAAAAATTATGACAAACCTTTTTGAACGCTCATTCGACAATTTACGCGAAGCATGGGAAAATGTTGCGGAAATTGATCCTATATTAGTGGAACTTGAAGTAAATCCACAATTTTTACAAATGATTTCACCTAATGAAACGGTTGTCGTAATTTCATTAAATACGATAATTGGTGAGACAAGCGGGATGATTAATATTTGTATTCCGCATGTTGTATTGGAGCCAATTGTTCCAAATCTTTCGGTTCGCTATTGGATGCAAACCAATACGAAAGAGATGTCACCAGAGCAAACAAAAATGCTTGAAACACGTGTGAAACAAGCCCAATTACCACTCTCAGTTGAATTAGGATTAACGGACATCACTATTGAAGATTTCCTAACAATGCAAGTTGGGGATGTCATACAGTTAGATCAAAAAATTGAAGCGCCATTACTACTAAAAGTAGGTACATTGCCGAAGTTCACTGTTCAACCAGGTAAAAAGGGCAAAAAATTAGCAATCCAGATTATCGACCCTTTGAAAGGAGGAGACGAAGATGAGTGATGAAATGCTCTCCCAAGAAGAAATTGAAGCGCTATTAAGGGGCGAGACGTTGGGAGATAAAAACAACGACACTGATGCTTCAACAAATGAAGAAATAAATGAGATACGAGTGGAGGATTACCTTGATTCGTTTGCACAAGATGCATTAGGAGAGGTAGGCAATATATCCTTTGGTAGCTCTGCCACAGCTCTTTCAGCGTTATTGGGTCAAAAAGTAGATATTACAACTCCAAGTATTTCGATGATTAATCGTAATAAATTAGAAGAGGAATTTCCTCATCCATATGTAGCTGTACAAGTTGAATATACAATTGGTTTGACAGGTATGAATTTACTTGTTATTAAACAATCTGATGCAGCAATTATCGCAGATTTAATGTTAGGTGGCGATGGATTAAATCCGAAGCCAGACTTAGGTGAAATTCAGCTAAGTGCTGTTCAAGAGGCTATGAATCAAATGATGGGCTCAGCTGCTACATCTATGTCGACGGTCTTCAACAAAAAAGTAGATATTTCTCCACCGACAATTGATTTAATGAACATCTCGCAAGATGAAGGTCGAGAAAATATCCCAGAAGACGATTTGCTGGTGAAAGTTTCATTTAGATTAAGAATTGGTAATTTAATTGATTCGAATTTAATGCAATTATTACCGCTTAAATTTAGTCAAAATATTGTAAAATCTTTATTAGGTGAAACAGGAGTGTTTGAGGAACCTGTGGCAGCAACTATTGCACCTGAGGCTCCACCAGTTACACCACCGCCTGTTCAACAGCAAATACCTGTAGCACCACCATCTGAACAACCAGTTTATCAACAGCAGTCAGCACCGATGCAGCAACCGATTTATCAGGAGCCACAGCAATTTGCACAACCAGCAAGACCTGCACAACCTGTAAATGTGCAACAAGCGCAGTTTGCTAGCTTCGATACAAATGTAATCTCTCAATCTGAAGCTAGAAATTTAAATATGCTACTTGATATTCCATTGCAAGTTACTGTAGAGTTAGGACGTACGAAACGTTCTGTTAAAGAGATTTTAGAACTATCAAGTGGTTCAATTATTGAACTGGATAAATTAGCGGGAGAACCGGTTGATATTTTAGTCAATAGTCGTTTAATTGCTAAAGGGGAAGTCGTTGTTATTGACGAAAACTTTGGTGTCCGTATTACAGATGTTTTAAGTCAAGCAGAGCGTTTAAATAATTTAAGATAGTTTCAATTGGAGGAGTTAACCATGTCTAAAAGAATTTTGATTGTAGACGACGCTGCATTTATGCGCATGATGATCAAGGATATTTTATCAAAAAATGGATTTGAAGTTGTTGGAGAGGCAGCAGATGGTTTACAAGCTGTCGAAAAGTACAATGAACTAAAACCAGATTTAGTAACAATGGATATCACAATGCCAGAGATGGACGGTATTGCAGCTCTTAAAGCAATTAAGGGAACAGATCCAAGTGCAACTGTAATCATGTGTTCAGCAATGGGGCAACAAGCAATGGTAATCGATGCGATTCAAGCTGGTGCGAAAGACTTTATCGTAAAACCTTTCCAAGCAGATCGTGTAATTGAAGCGATTCAAAAAGCGCTAGGATGATTGCATGAAAATGTTAAAATCATTTCGTTTAACGATGATTTTCGCATTTCTTGTATCCTTCCTGTTTTTGTACCCGACACCGACTTCTGTCTATGCAGACGCTGATACAAATAGTGTCACGGATTGCATTAAAGACCCAGAAGCTTGTAATGGAGATACGACTGATCCAGCTGCTAAACAAGAAACAACTGTAACAGCAGCTGGAGATATATCTGCATGGGAATACATAAAAATGGTTTTGGCGCTTATTTTTGTTGTAGCTTTATTTTATGGATTGATGAAGTTTTTAAATAAACGAAATTTAAACTTCCAACGTAATCAAATGGTACAAAATTTAGGCGGTTTATCGTTAGGTGCACAAAAGTCAGTTCAGCTTTTACAGGTAGGTAAAACATTGTATTTAGTTGGGGTCGGAGAAGACGTTCAACTTTTACGAGAAATTACAGATCCTGAAGAAGTTGAAGCTCTTTTAGCCCTATATAACGAAAGACAAGAATTTGCAGCAACATCACCGTATATTGCAGAAGTATTTTCTAAGTTTAAGAGAAAAGATAGCGCGAAGGTGCGAAATGAGCAGCAAAAGCAGGATTCATTTGGCAATCTATTCGAAAAAAAGCTATCAGAAATAAAACAGGAGCGTAGTGATGAGATAGAGAGATGGAAGCAGAAGGAGAAGGATGGTAAATGAATGATTTAATCAATATTTTTTCCAACAGCGATCCAACGAATGTCTCTACATCTGTAAAGCTCTTACTATTACTAACAGTTTTATCACTTGCACCAAGTATTTTAATTTTAATGACATCCTTTGCTCGTATAGTCATAGTTTTATCCTTTGTGCGTACAGCATTGGCAACACAGCAAATGCCACCAAATCAAGTGATCATTGGGCTGGCACTATTTTTAACATTTTTTATCATGGCACCAACCTTTCAAGAGGTCAATAAAGAGGCATTACAACCATTGTTTGCTGAAGAAATTGGTATAGAAGAAGCCTATGACCGTGCTAGTGTGCCATTTAAAGAGTTTATGAGTAAGCATACTAGGCAAAAAGATCTTGATTTATTTTTAACATATAATCAAGCAGAAAAACCAGCATCCGTGGAGGAAATCCCACTGACTATGCTTGTACCTGCCTTTGCTTTAAGCGAAATTAAAACAGCATTTCAAATTGGTTTTATGATTTTTATTCCATTCCTAGTGATCGATATGATTGTTGCAAGTACATTAATGTCGATGGGGATGATGATGTTACCGCCAGTAATGATTTCATTGCCATTTAAAATATTATTATTTGTACTGGTTGATGGCTGGTATCTCGTTATGAAATCGTTACTACAAAGTTTTTAGGGGATGATACAGTATGACAGGTGAGTTGGTTATTTCCATTGCAGAGCGTGCTATAATGATTATCCTTCTAACAAGCGGTCCGCTACTATTAGTTGCTTTAATCTCGGGTTTAGCGGTAAGTATCTTTCAAGCCACAACTTCGATACAAGAGCAAACGTTAGCATTTGTACCAAAAATTATTGCTGTCTTAGTGGCCATCGTATTCTTTGGCCCTTGGATGCTATCTCAAGTTACAAGCTATGCGAGAGACATATTCGAGAATTTAACGCGTTATATAGGGTGAGTACATGAATGAATTAATTCCGCATTTAACGGTTTTCTTATTAGTACTTGTACGTGTCTCAGCCTTTTTTGCTACGGTTCCTTTTTTTTCCTATAGAACCATTCCACCTCAAGTCAAAATTACTCTCGCACTGGTTTTAGCTTGGATGATGTACTATACAATTGATGTTGAGCCATTTGCATTCAATGATGATTACATATTATTAGTGGTGAAAGAAGCACTAGTTGGACTATTACTCGGTCTAATGGGCTATATCATCATGTCCGCAATTCAAATTGCAGGAAGCTTTATCGATTTTCAAATGGGTTTTGCCATTGCTAATATAATTGACCCGCAAACAGGTGCTCAAAGTCCATTAATCGGTCAGTTTTTTAATATGCTAGCACTGCTTTTATTGTTAGCGATTGATGGCCATCATATGATTCTTAATGGAATCTACTACAGCTATCAATTTTTCCCGATGGATCAATTCCCTAGTTTTATGAACGAAAACTTTCCTCAATTTATTATCACCACTTTCACAGCAGTTTTTGCCATAGCATTCCAGATGGCTGCTCCTGTTGTAGCGACCTTATTCTTGGTCGATTTAGCTTTAGGGATCACTGCAAAAACAGTACCGCAATTAAACATATTTGTTGTCGGTTTTCCTATTAAAATTGGTGTTAGTTTTTTAGTGTTATTTACAATGATGGCCGTTATGATTCAAGTTATTCAAAAGCTTATTACGATTATGATTTATGGGATGCGTGATTTAATGGCCATTTTAGGTGGTGGATAATATGAGACTACTACTGAATTTAGAGCTACAATTTTTTGCGGGTGAAAAAACAGAAAAGGCAACCCCTAAGAAACGACAGGATGCTCGGAAAAAAGGACAAGTTGTCAAGAGTCAAGATATTTCTAGTGCCATTGTAATGTTAATGGTATTTATCTTTTTGTTTTTCTTTGCAGGCTCTTTGCGTGACGAGCTATTAGCTTTTTTCAGGCAAACCTTTATTCATAACATACGCATCGAATCACTGACTATTGATAGTGTGATGCACCTATTTACAGAAACTTTGATTCAAATGGCTTTTATCATTGTGCCAATTATGGCAATTGCATTTGTCGGAGCACTTGCAGGTAACTTTTTGCAATTTGGTTTTCTTTTTACGTTAGAGCCAATGAAGTTTGATTTGAAAAAGATGGACCCTATTAAAGGGTTAAAAAAGATATTTTCTGTCAAAGCCATTGTGGAGTTAATAAAGTCTGTTTTAAAGATTGGTTTTATCGGAAGTGTTACAACAATTATTATTTGGTCAAACTTACCAGAAGTTTTGGCGTTATCGTTTAAAAGTCCATGGATGACTCTCATTACGGTAGGAAAGCTTGTTGGTATTATGGGTATAGCAGCTTCTTTAGTATTACTTTGTGTATCCGTTTTAGACTGGATGTATCAAAAACATGAGTATGAAAAAAATCTTAAAATGTCTAAGCAAGATATTAAAGATGAATATAAAAATAGTGAGGGTGACCCCCTAATCAAATCAAAAATCAAACAACGCCAACGTGAGATGGCGATGAGACGTATGATGTCAGAGGTTCCGAGTGCGGATGTAGTTATTACCAACCCTACTCACTATGCAATTGCCCTCAAATATAATGAGGACAGTATGGATGCTCCTCGTGTTATTGCGAAGGGGACAGACTTTATTGCTCAAAAAATTAAACTGATCGCCAAAGAACATGATGTAATAATGGTTGAAAATCGACCTTTAGCACGAGCTATGTATGACCAGGTAGAAATAGGCGATCAGGTACCAGAAGAATTTTTCAAAGCAGTAGCAGAGATACTCGCTTATGTTTACCGTATTAAGCGAAAAATTTAAGGCTTTTTGTAGGAGGGACACAAATGAAAGTTCGCGATATTGGGGTTTTAGGTGCGGTTATTTTAATCGTTGCGATGCTCATCATCCCTCTTCCTCCGTGGATGTTAAGTTTTTTAATTGTCATTAATATTACATTAGGATTAATTGTACTGCTCACAGCAATGAGTATGAAAGAAGCATTGGATTTTTCCATTTTTCCTTCGGTAATTTTACTATTAACTTTGTTCCGATTAGGACTAAGTGTTTCCACTACTCGTGCCATCTTAGCAAATGGAGATGCAGGTTCGGTCGTTGAAACTTTTGGTGATTTCGTAGTTGGAGGAAATATACTTGTTGGTTTAGTCGTCTTCTTAATTTTAGTGTTAATTCAGTTTATTGTAATTACAAAAGGTGCAGAACGAGTAGCAGAAGTAGCGGCACGTTTCACACTTGATGCGATGCCAGGTAAACAAATGAGTATTGATGCTGACTTAAATGCGGGGATTATTTCCGAAAAAGAAGCGCGCGAGCGACGTGAAAAAGTTGCAGGGGAAGCGGACTTTTACGGTGCAATGGATGGTGCCACGAAATTTGTAAAAGGGGATGCCATCGCTTCAATGGTAATGGTTATTATCAATCTATTATTTGGTATCATCATTGGCGTTGTACAAATGGGGCTTCCATTTGCAGAAGCAGCAACACATTTTTCGAAACTAACAGTTGGGGACGGTATTGTATCCCAAATTCCTGCCTTGCTTATTTCGACTGCTACAGGGATTGTCGTAACACGAGCCTCTTCTAAAGGTAGTCTTGGTCAAGACATTACAGGCCAATTGTTTGCTCAAGCTAAGCTGCTTTATGTAGCAGGAGGTACCATTGTATTACTAGGGCTATTTACGCCAATACCAAACTGGGTAACGCTGCCAATAGGTCTTTCATTAATTGCGGGAGCTTATATGATGGAACGTAAGAAGCCAGAGGATGAAGAAGAATTACAGGAGATTGAAGAAGAAGTGGCTACTGACGGCATGAAGAGCCCTGAGAATGTTGTGAATTTATTAAATGTGGACCCAATTGAATTCGAATTTGGTTATGGATTAATTCCCTTAGTAGATGCCGCTCAAGGTGGGGATTTATTAGACCGTGTTATCATGATTCGTCGACAGCTTGCTTTGGAGTTAGGTATCGTGATCCCAGTAGTCCGTATTCGAGACAATATTCAGCTTCAACCAAATGAATATCGAATTAAAATAAAGGGGAACGAAATGGCACGAGGCGAACTTTTACTAGATCATTATTTAGCGATGAGCCCTGGAGACGATGATTCTATTGAGGGTATTGATACTGTCGAGCCATCATTTGGATTACCAGCTAAATGGATTACAGAGCAAGTAAAAGAGGATGCGGAAATGTATGGTTATACAGTTGTGGACCCACCAAGTGTGGTGTCAACACATTTAACTGAAATAATTCGAGCAAATGCTCATGAGTTATTAGGCCGTCAAGAGACAAAGCAGTTAATCGATCACTTACGCGAATCCCATCCAATTTTAGTAGAAGAATTAACACCTGCACCTTTATCTACTGGAGAAATCCAAAAGGTACTGGGTAAGCTTCTGCGAGAGAATGTATCAGTGCGTAACTTACCTATTATTTTTGAGACACTTGCAGACTATGCAAAATTAACGAGTGATACAGATATCTTAGCTGAATATGTGCGTCAAGCATTAGCTCGTCAAATTACAGCGCAATATGTTGGGGATAGTTCAGTATTAAAGGTGATTACGGTTTCAGGTAAAGTAGAAAAAATGATTGCTGATAGTATCCAACAAACGGATCACGGTAATTATTTAGCTATGGACCCACAAGATTCTCAAACAGTATTAGAAACTATTGCAGCGGAAGTAGAGCGTGTTTCGTTTATGGAGCAATCAGCTATTATATTATGCTCGCCAGCCGTTCGGATGTATTTACGACAACTAACGGAGCGTTATTTCCCACAAATTCCAGTTCTATCCTATAATGAATTGGATGCTTCGGTTGAAATTCAAAGTGTTGGGGTGGTGAATGTTCAATGAAAATGAAAAAGTATTATGCATCATCCATACCAGAGGCGATGAAGCAAGTGCGAGCAGAATTAGGTGAGGACGCAGTCATTTTAAATTCAAAAGTCGTCATCACAAAGAAATTTTTTGGCATGATAAAAAAGAAAAGTTTTGAAGTGGTTGCGGGTATTGATGCAATGGAGCCCCAGCAAGTGGCTTCAATTCCAACACCAGCTGTACTGCCTGTAGTAAAAAAAGAAAATGCAAGGTTACAAGAGATTACAAATGCTATTCAAGCAAAAATGCATCAGGAACCACCCCTTGATGTAGCAGCAGTACATGAGGACGCTAGCATGTCAGAAGAATTGAGAAAAGAAATTGCTGATTTAAAATCATTAATGCAATCGATGCATAAAAAGACTACCCAAGCTCAATATCCCGATGAACTCTTACCCTTCATTGAATACTTAAGACAGCAAGAGCTAAGTGAAGAGCTCATCACAACGATAGGTGATGAGCTTTTTATGCATTTTAGAGAAGCATCCGAAATAAATTTTTCACAATGTAAATTGATAGCAAAAAATTTATTACGTAAGAAGCTAGAAGTACTTCCAGTCGGAGGATTATCCTACGAAAGAAAATATATAAACATTTTAGGGCCAACAGGGGTTGGTAAGACTACAACTATTGCTAAAATGGCTGCTAGAGCTGTGTTAGAAAAAAAGAAAAAGATTGGCTTTATTACGACAGATACTTATCGGATTGCGGCAATAGAGCAGCTTAAAACATATGCTGGTCTTTTACAAGCTCCTGTAGAAATTGCTTACAATGCAACAGATTTTGAACAAGCAATCCAGAGATTATCACATTTAGATTTGGTTTTTATTGATACAGCTGGTCGAAATTATAAAGAAGTCAAGTATGTTGATGATCTCCAACGCCTCATAAAATTCGATGATCATGCAGAATCTTATTTAGTGCTTGCAATGACAACGAAAGAAAGGGATATGGAGAATATTGTAGATCAATTTAAACAATTACCAATTCAAAAATTTATTTTTACAAAAATTGATGAAACAAATTCTATTGGCACAATGATCAATTTAATGATTAAATATAATAAAGGACTTGCTTACTATACGAATGGTCAAGAAGTACCAGAAGATATTGAAGAAGCTGATTTAGAAGCAGTACTTAATTTGTTTTTTCAAGGTGAAGAAAAATGAGAGACCAAGCTGAAGCATTACGCTTAAAAATGATGAAACAGCAAGGCGAACTAGGTAGAGCGATTGCAGTTGTAAGTGGCAAAGGTGGAGTAGGTAAAAGTAACTTCACAATGAACTTTGCCATGACTTTAGCCCAAAAGGGAAAAAGAGTTGTCATTGTAGACATGGATATTGGGATGGGGAATATCCATATCTTAATTGGGAAAAATGCTTCTTATAGTTTAAAAGATTACTTAGAAGGAAATAAGCTACTAGATGAGGTAATATTTGAAGGGCCTTACGATTTAAGGTATATTTCAGGTGGGTCAGGTATGACGAGTGTGCTTGATTGGTCTCATAGTATGTTTGAACGACTTATTCAAGCATTTGAAGAACTTCAAAAAAACTATGATTATATTTTATTTGATATGGGCGCTGGTGCTACTAATTGGTCGTTAGATTTACTCACATCTATTGATGAAATTATCGTCATTTCAACAGCGGAACCTACTTCTATTACAGATGCGTACTCCATGATGAAATATATTCATGTTCGAGATCCAGATAAGCAGTTTTATATTCTCTGTAACCGCGCTTTCAGTAAAGAAGAAGGAATAGAAACGAATGAACGTTTACAGTTAACAATGAAACGTTTTTTAGACAAAGAAACGATCATTCTTGGTTCATTACCTGAAGACCCTGTTGTGCGTAAGGCAGTGCGCGAGCAAGTGCCATTCTCACTTGCTTATCCAGACGCATTAATATCAAAGACATTGCAACTTATAGTCGTTCGTTTTATGGAGCAACGTGCGGGGGAAATACATGCACATGATCAAACAACGAAAAAATTTTTAACGAAACTTAGAAGTATTTTCTCGAAAGGGCGTGATTAATTGGACTTTTTGCATAAAAGCAAGCTTTTAGTTGTGGATGATTCTGCTTTTATGAGAAAGCTAATTAGTGACTTTTTTGTTGGCAACTCGAAGGTGGAAGTAGTTGGAACAGCTCGAAATGGAAAAGATGCGATCAAAAAGATACAATCGTTGAAGCCAAACGTTGTGACAATGGATATTGAGATGCCTGAAATGAATGGGCTCGATGCTTTAAAAGAAATTATGATACAATGTCCAGTTCCTGTAGTAATGCTCTCAAGTACCACTCAACGTGGGACAGAAAATGCAATTGCTGCAATTGAGGGCGGGGCAGTAGATTTTGTTGCCAAGCCGAGCGGGACCATCTCCCTTGATTTACATAAAATTCAAAATGAACTTGTGCACAAAGTGGAACAAGCTGCAACGGTGCCAATTTCCAAATTGAAAAAACCTTCTGGTAGTAAACGACAACAAGAACAAGTGACAAGGGTGAGTACCGTAATAAAGGAACCACAACAGCATGGACGAACAAATACGTCTATTAATGTTGTTTCTACTAAGGTAGCCGTAACTAAACCAATGGTAGAATGGAGTAAAATAGGAAAGAAGATTGTGTTAATTGGCACATCAACAGGAGGACCTCGCGCACTTCAGGAGGTTGTTACTAAAATTCCTAAGTCTATTCAAGCTCCCATATTAATTGTACAGCATATGCCTGCTGGATTTACTAAATCGCTTGCTAACCGACTTGATCAGCTAAGTGAAATTTCTGTTAAAGAAGCTGAACAGGGCGATATTTTGCAAAATGGAGTAGCTTATATTGCACCAGGTGGATATCATTTAAAACTTAGAAAAGTAGGGACAACTTTTGGCATTGTTCTTGATAATCAAGAAGCACCAAGATCTGGCCATCGACCTTCTGTAGATGTAATGTTCGAAGATGTTAGTCAATATAAAGATTTTGATAAAGTAGCAGTGATTATGACAGGTATGGGTCATGATGGCTCTAATGGTCTAAAAGCATTAAAAAATACTGGCAATGTCATTGCTATTGCAGAATCAGCTGAAACTTGCATTGTATATGGTATGCCAAAAGCAGCAGTAGAAACGCAACTTGTTGATGAAGTTGCAGATGTAGATGATATTGCACAAACAATAATGAAATATTTGCCTTAAAAGGGGTGTCCTCTTATGGAAGTCAATCAATATTTAGAGATGTTTATTGAAGAAAGTAAAGAGCATTTACAAGCGTGTAGTGAACATTTATTAGAATTAGAAAAAAATCCAGACGATTTGGCAATTGTTGGGGAAATATTCCGCTCTGCACACACATTAAAAGGTATGTCTGCCACAATGGGCTTCGAAGATTTAGCAGATTTAACCCATAAAATGGAGAATGTTTTAGATGCCATCCGTAACGAGAAGATTCATGTTACACCTGAAATTTTAGATGTCGTATTTGAATCTGTTGATCATTTAGAAGAAATGGTAATGGATATTGCTAACGGTGGAGATGGTAAGCGTGATGTTTCCTCAACTGTCGCACAACTAAAGCGTATAGAACTAGGTGAGGAAGTAATACCAGAGGTGGTAGCAACGGTTGCTGCACCGGTTGTTGAAAGTGTATTAGAATATGATTCGTTTGAACAAACAGTCATTACACAATCGGCTGAACAAGGCTTTAATGCTTTTGAAATTTCAGTAACATTACGTGAGGATTGCCTTCTTAAGGCAGCACGTGTATTTATGGTGTTTGAGATTTTAGAAAAAGATGGGGATGTCATTAAATCAAGTCCATCTGTTGAAAAGCTAGAAGATGAGCAGTTTGATCAACAATTTTATGTTGCTTTTGTCACAAAAACAACAGCTGAGGATATGCAGAAAAAGCTAATGAAAGTTTCTGAAGTTGATGGGGTTATTGTGACTACAATTGACCAAAGGAAATTTAGTGAAAAAGTATTTGAAGCGCACCAAGAAGTAGCAGCAACTGCAACAGCAGTGGCTGAGGTAGCCGCAATACCAACAAATACGCCTGCTGCTAAAGCCGAGCCTGTTGCAAAACCTGCTAAAGAAGCTACACCTTCCAAGGCTGACAAAAATCATGCACCTGTAGGTAATAAAACAATTCGTGTAAATATTGAACGTCTAGATATTTTAATGAACTTGTTTGAAGAGCTTGTCATTGATCGTGGTCGATTGCAATCTATCTCTACTGAAGTAAATCATGGCGAACTAAATGAAACAGTAGAGCGTATGAGTCGTGTGATGGGTGATTTGCAAACTATTATTTTAACAATGCGAATGGTACCTGTAGAAACAGTTTTCAATCGTTTCCCGAAAATGATTCGTCAACTATCACGTGATTTAAATAAGAAAATCAACCTTGAAATTATTGGTGCTGAAACCGAACTAGATCGTACAGTAATTGATGAAATTGGAGATCCGCTTGTTCACTTGATTCGTAATTCTGTGGATCATGGCATTGAGAATCCAACTGCTCGTCGTGCAAAAGGCAAGCCTGAAGAAGGAACGGTCGTATTGCGTGCCTATCATAGCGGAAATTATGTCTTTATTGAAATTGAAGACGATGGCGCGGGCATAAATCGAGAAAAAGTATTAGCGAAAGCTATTTCAAAAGGTATTGTTACACAAGAACAATCCTATTCAATGTCTGATAAACAAATTAATGAGCTTATTCTAGCTTCAGGCTTCTCCACTGCAGATGTTATTTCAGATGTATCTGGTCGTGGAGTAGGTTTAGATGTTGTAAAAACAACGATTGAATCACTAGGTGGCAATATTTCAATTGAATCAACACAGGATGTTGGATCCATCTTCTCGATTCAATTACCACTGACATTATCAATTATTTCAGTTATGCTTGTGGAGATTGAAAAGGAAATTTATGCAATTCCACTATCTTCTATTATTGAAACATCTATTATCCGTTCATCAGAGATTATGAATGCGCATAATCAAAAAGTAATCGACTTCCGTGGCAAAGTTGTGCCGTTGGTATTCTTAGAGGAAATCTTTGAGGTACCTCGTCAAGAGCATCAAGATGAAGAATTCCACTCAGTAGTGATCGTCCGTAAAGGTGAAAAACTTGCTGGTTTAGTGGTGGATTCATTCATTGGCCAACAAGAAATTGTCTTGAAGTCTTTAGGAAATTACTTAACAAATATCTTTGCCATTTCAGGAGCAACAATCTTAGGCAATGGTAAAGTAGCCTTAATTGTAGATTGCAACGCACTAATTAAATAAGGTGAATGAATAAGAGAGGTGTAAAGTATGACAAATGCAGTGGAGCAAGAAAGTATTAAAGTAATAGTTTTTCAGTTAGCAGATAAAGAATATGCAATTCCAGTGTCCCATGTTCAAGGAATTGAGAAATTAATGCATATTACTCGTGTACCGAAAACAGCGAAATACGTAAAAGGTGTAATCAATCTACGAGGTGTTGTCACACCAATTGTGGATTTACGTGAACGTTTTGAATTACCTATTTCTGAACATGAAGAAACAACACGCATTATTATTATTTCATTAGAAGATATGGAAGTAGGCTTTGTAGTGGATTCCGCTAACGACGTTATCGATATTCCAGCAAGTGCTATTGAACCGCAACCAGAAGTCGTTGGCTCACTTGAAGAAGAATTTATTTCAGGCGTTGCTAAAGTAGAGAAGCGATTATTAATCTTATTACATTTAGAAAAAGTATTAAATCCACTAAAGTAGGGATCGATAATGACATTTAATCAAAAAATTACATCACTACATTTAGATGTATTAAAGGAGATTGGAAACATCGGTGCTGCGCATGCCGCGACAGCACTTTCCAATTTACTTGGGAAAAAAATTGATATGCGTGTTCCAAAGGTAGAGATGGTGTCCTTTAACGATATGATGGAGTTGGCTGGCGGATCAGAAAACGTAGTTGTTGGCATTTACCTTCGTATTGAAGGTGATGCAGAGGGAAGTATGTTCTTTATATTACCTATCGAACAAGCAAACCGCTTTATACGTCGGCTTATTTTCGATGACTCTTTTGACTTTAAAAAACGACCTGTTTCAGAGTTAGGTTTATCAGCTATGCAAGAAATGGGTAATATTTTATCGGGCTCCTATTTATCTGCCTTATCGGATTTTACTAATTTAAAAATTTATCCAACTGTGCCAGGTCTAAGTGTTGATATGTTTGGAGCTATAATAAGCATTGGTTTAATAGAATTATCTCATGTCAGTGATAATGTTATTGTGATAAATACATCCATTTTTGAAGAAGGTGTGGAAGACCATGAAACGGTGAGGGGCCATTTCTTCCTACTACCAGATCCTGACTCGTTTGATGCCATTTTTAAAGCATTAGGGGTTTCGTGATATGTTAACCAATAGTAGTGGACAAGTGATTAAAGTGGGAATTGCACAAATGGATGTAGTAAAGCTACCTAACACGATTCGAACTTCTGGTCTTGGTTCATGTGTTGGTGTTATTTTGTATGATGAGTCAAAAAAAATTGCTGGTTTAATCCATGTGATGTTACCAGATTCAAGTTTAGGAAGAGCTGAGTCAATCAATGTCGCGAAATTTGCAGATTCAGGGATTGCTGCAATGATTGATTTACTAAAGTTAGAAGGCGTTCAAAAATTTAAACTCAAGGCAAAAATTGCAGGGGGTGCGCAGATGTTCCAATTTACTTCCGACAAAGATACAATGCGTATTGGTCCCCGCAATGTAGAAGCTGTCAAAAATGAATTAAAGAGGCAGGGCATCCCTTTAGTGGCCGAGGATACTGGTGGAAATAGTGGTAGAACGATTGAATTTAATCCTGCAACGTCGATATTACATATCCGAACAGTTAACCAGGGAGTGAGTGAAATCTAATGTTTGGTTCTATATTTTACAATCTATGGGGAGCATTAATTGCCTTTTCTATTTATTTTTTTAGTACATTTCAAAAACCATTTACGCCTTTGCGAATCCTGATTGGCTCTTTTATTGTAGCAATCATCGCATTTTTTGTAATGTTTATTGTACGTTTTCTAATTGCTTACATCTTGTTTACACCAGAGGAAGATGAGGAAGCGGTTGAAGTCGATATAGAAGAAAAGGAACTTGAATCAATAGAAGGCGTAAAACAAGAAGTGCCAATAGCTAATTCCACGGTTGAATTTCAAGATGAAAATTCCGAGGAAATTGCACAAGTAGTAAGAACGATGATGAATCGAGAAGAAGATCAACAAGTAAATGCGTAAAAGTAAGAGTCGTGACTAACGACTCTTTTTTATTTTGGCTTTGGAGTTTGTAGTATACGAAAAACTTAAGTGAAATTAATTATTTTTATATTATTCATATATATAGTCCTCATGTTAGCATATTTATACAAAGGAAATAGCTTTAGATCTAAAAACTCCAAAATATAAAAATGTAGCTTGTCCGGGGAATTTATCAACTGAAAAGATATTGATTATGGCACCATTTACTGGTCTTGTAGGAGAAACACCTCAGACGGCAGTGCTTAGTTTTTCACAGGAGGATGTATTGGCAGTAACATATTTCCAATAAATGGACCATTTCAATATATAAAAAGAAAAGAGAATTTCGCTTTTTCTAGGAGGGGAACGACATGAGATCTCATGACTTTATGAAACAAGCACTTGAGTTAGCTAAAGAAAATGAAAGAACAAAACATGGTGCTCCTTTTGGTGCAATTGTAGTTAAAAATGGACAGATTATTGGCTCTGGTGTAAATGAGGTTGCAATCACCAATGATTTGACGAATCATGCAGAGATTCAAGCAATCCGTCAAGCTTGTCACGCACTGAAAACGACCAATTTAGAAGGTTGTGAAATGTATGCAAGTACAGAACCTTGTCCTATGTGTTTGAGTGCCATTTACTATTCTAAAATTTCTACAGTTTATTATTTTAATGCTAGTAATCCTAGTCAAGATTATATCTATCATGAACTTTCTTTACCCCATCAGGAGAGGGCCATTCAAATGGTTCATCTAGCTATCAATCTTTAATAAATTTCGGGAGGTTCAATCAATGATACCAACAGCGTATTGGCTAACAAATGTACGATTAGAAACAGGATATCATTACGATAATGGGGTCGTTATAGGAACAAAAACTGCTCTTTTTAATGTACAAGTAGAAAGTGGTGAAATAAACCAAATTCTTAGCGTAGATCAGCCTTTAAAAACTGATTTGCCTAAGCGAGATGCACATGGTTACTTAATGCTCCCTTCTTTTAGAGATATGCATATTCATATAGATAAAACCTATTTTGGTGGACCATGGAAGGCTCCTTCGATTCCCACAGAAGGTCTTATTACAAGATTAAAAGAAGAAGAGATTCTACTGCCAGGGTTATTGCCTGTTGCAGAGGAACGAGCAAAAAAATT
The DNA here is from genome assembly GCF_002896375.1 of Lysinibacillus sp. YS11. Classification (NCBI taxonomy): domain Bacteria; kingdom Bacillati; phylum Bacillota; class Bacilli; order Caryophanales; family Bacillaceae; genus Lysinibacillus; species Lysinibacillus sp. YS11. The sequence goes on from NZ_CP026007.1 coordinate 1,103,679, forward strand.
ACTAGATTTGCTTATACATGCAGGATCAACACTTATTCGTACGCATTGTAATATTGATCCATTTATTGGGTTGAAAAATTTAGAAGCAGTCTTAAGAGCTAAAGAGGCTTACAAAGATAAAGTTGATTTAGAGGTTGTCGCTTTCCCACAACATGGCCTCTTACGTAGTAAATCCATTTCTTTAGTAAGGGAAGCTTTGCGAAGTGGAGCGTCTCTAGTAGGCGGTGTAGACCCTGCATCGATTGATGAAAATATAGAAAAATCCTTACAAACGGTGATGGAATTAGCGGTAGAAGCTGATGCAAATGTTGATTTGCATATCCATGATCCTGGTCATCTTGGTATTTTTACCTTTAAACGATTAGCTGCATTAACGGAGGAAGCGGGTTGGCATGGCCGAGTGACAATTAGTCATGCCATGGCCTTAGCCGATGTTTCAACTAATGAAGCAAGTGAAGTGGCAGCGTTACTAGCTCATCACGGTATTGACATTACTTCGTCTGTTCCATTGGATCATACCATTCCTATTCCGTTATTAGATCAAAAAGGTGTTCAAATCTCTTTGGGTGAAGATAGTATTACAGATCACTGGTCCCCGTTTGGTATAGGTGACAGCCTAGAAAAACTAGGCACGCTAGCTGAACGCTTTGGCTTAAGTGATGAACGTTCACTTAGTCAAAGTCTAAAGTATATTGCTGGAGGCATAACACCTTTAAACAAGGATGGACAGCCCCAATGGCCGAAAATTGGAGATATGGCGAATGTCGTGTTTGTAGATGCAACTTGCTCAGCAGAAGCAGTTGCAAGAAGAGCAAGAAGAGTGGCGGTGCTCTTTACAGGGAAAATAGTTGCGGGTGAGCTTTAATTTTTGAAGAAGAAAGGATAAATCTGAAATGAATTCTACTTTTTGGTTAACAAATGTACGTCTTGAAACAGATTATCACTTTGAAAACGACACGATTACTAAAACGAACTCGGCTTGTTCTCATCTATTCATTAAAGATGGGAAAATTGCAGAAATAGTTTCTGCTGATAGCCTATTATTAGATGATGATTATCCAAAAAAAGATATGAAACAGCTATTAGCACTACCTTCATTTATAGAAAAACATTGTCATTTGGATAAAACTCTGTTGAGCGACAAATGGCGGGCAGTCACACCAGTGAATAATATTTTTGAACGTTGTGAAATTGAAAAAGAGGTACTTCCAACCTTACATACAACTACGCAACAACGCGCTGAGAAACTACTTAGTCGTTATGTCCAGTTTGGAGTTACACATGTACGTACGCATGTGGATTTATATCCTGAGGTAGGGTTGAAAAATTTAGAAGAGGTTCAAAAAGCTTTACAAAATTTTGAAGGAAAGTTGTCTTATGAAATCGTTGCCTTTCCTCAACATGGTCTATTACGAACAAAGGCAACCAATTTAATAAGGGAGGCTCTACGTTTTGGGGCAGGATTTGTAGGAGGTGTCGATCCAGCTACTGTGGATGGAGATATTGAGGCTTCCTTACAACAAATGGTGGAACTCGCTGTTGAAGGAAACGCAGGGATTGACTTGCATTTGCATGACCCAGATCAATTAGGTACTTTTACAATGAAGAGATTAGCCAAATTAACAAAGGAAGCTGGTTTACAAGGCAAAGTAGCCATTAGCCATGCCTTTGGGCTAGGAGATGTTTCACACTCTGAGGCAGAAGAAATGGCGGACATCTTACGTGATGCAGGTATTACGATTGTGACGAGTGTCCCTCTGCGTAGAAAGTTTCCACCTGTTGGTTTATTACACAGTAAAGGAGTACCCGTTGCAATTGGGTGTGACAATATCTTTGATGTTTGGTCCCCATTTGGTAACGGAGATTTATTAGAACGAGCTGGTCGTTTGGCAAAAAGCTCAGGTTGGGGAGATGAACGCTCATTAGCCCAAACCCTTCAATTTATTACAGGGGGAAAAACCCCACTCAATCAAGCAGGTGAGCAAACATGGCCAAAAGTGGGAGATAGTGCAAATATGGTTTTTGTGGAGGCTTCTTGCTCTGCTGAAGCAATTGCTCGAAGATCTCTACGTAAGGCAACTATATTCAATGGAAACTTTGTCTCTAGTTCGATTTAAAGCATAATTTATTGATAAAGAGTGGTTTTTTATATTGGGTATTATTGCTCTTTTGTTTAATTTGTTCTTTGCTCTACAGTAGTGCTAAAACTATATCAAAAGAATTCAGTAGCTTCTTAGTAAAAGCATAATCATATCTAACTGTATCCAAGTGTCATTACACAATTAGGATACAGTTTTTCTATGTCTTTCAAAAACAAAGGAATATATTAGAGACTAAGAGAAACAAATGAAATTATAGTCGATTCTTGTTATAATATAGGAAAGATGGCAACTGCTTATCGGGCTTTAACAATTCAGGCTCACGTCTAGATTAGCTTAAAATGTGGATTTTTATAAAAAACAACTGAGAAATCCTGTTGAATGATAAATTTTAAGAGCGCAAGTAGTCGTTAGTAAACAGGCGTGAAAAAGCGTTTTTTAGAGAGGTGGATTTCATGACACAACCAATTCTGAACGATGAGCAAAAACTGTGGAATCGCTGGATACATGAGCGTGATCCCGATGCTGGTGATTTACTTATAAAAAAATACATTTCTTTAGTATCTTATCATGTCCAACGTATTGGTGCAGGTCTGCCAAAAAGCGTATCACGAGACGATTTAACGAGCTTAGGGATGGTAGGACTTTTTGATGCATTAAATAAATTTGACATTAACAGAGATTTAAAATTTGATACATATGCTTCGTTTAGAGTAAGAGGAGCCATCATCGATGGTTTACGAAAAGAAGACTGGTTACCACGGTCAGCGCGTGAAAAAGCCAAAAAATTAGATGCACAAATTGAACAACTAGAACAAAAATATATGCGTCATGTAACACCTGAGGAACTTGCGGAGCATATGGAAGTATCTGTTGAAGATGTCTATCAAACTGTGCAAGAGCATTTTTTTTCAAATGTTCTTTCTATTAATGAACAACAGGACCAAGAAGAAACAGATGGCAAGTCATTTGTCATACGAGACGATACAACAAAAACACCTGAGCAAACTATCATTAAATCAGAATTGTTAGATGATCTTGCGGAAAATATTCAGAAACTCAATGAAAAAGAACAGCTTGTCCTTAGTTTATTTTACACGGAGGAGTTAACCTTGACAGAAATTGGTGAAATGCTTGAACTATCAACCTCTCGTATTTCACAAATTCATTCAAAAGCGCTATTAAAGCTACGAAAGCTATTATCTAGTGAAATGATTAATGCGTAAATATCCTTGAGGGAGAGATTCCAATGAGTTTAAAAGGTGTCGAGTTACAGATTGCTATTCCAAAAACATTTGAAGCAGGAAAAATGGTTGATCAGGCACAGCAGCAAGTATTGGCTCAACAAGCACATGCAAATGAAGCATTAAAAAAAGAAGTAGAGCGCAAACAAAAAATTGTCAACACATCAGAAGGTATGGATGAAATTAGTGAGGATGAAGATGCAGGTGGTGAGTATTTAACAGGGATTCATAAAAAGAAAAAAAAGGATCAACAAGAAAAACAGGCACAACATCCGTTTAAAGGGAATTTCGTGGATTTTAGTGGATAGGAGTTTACAATGACAACCATTCTAATAGCGGTGCTATTCTTTTTACAGCTAATTTCATTTTACTTTCTTATTATTTTAAATACAAAGTTAGCAAAGTTTAAAGATTTGGAAAAGAAGCAAGAACGTTTAATGAGAGAAATGGACGACACCATTAGTGTGTATTTAGCTGAAATGAAAGATGAAAATGACCGTCTTATTAAAGAGCTACAAAGTGTCTCACAGTCGGAAATAGCTGCTAGTAGCTTGCTGCAAACGGAACAATATATGACACCTCAGGAGCAGCCAACTTTGCCTGTAGTACACGAGGTGAAAAGTGATAGTTCTCTATCTTTAGAGAAAGATGCACGTATCTATGTACCTAAAAATATTGTCGCAAATGCTTATTCACGTCAGCAACATACAAGCTCGAAAATGGTGAAAACAGCTCCACCTCTAAAAGTGGAGGAGCAAAAAGAAGCTGAAAAATTGCTGACAGTGGAACAACAGGCTCTAGAATTAGCAAAACAGGGAAAATCACCAGAGGAAATAGCGAAACAACTGCAAAAGGGTAAAACAGAAATCGAGCTTTTACTGAAATTCCATCACTAAATTGTTGCGAATCGTTCAAAGCTATGATATAGTTGCAAATGGTGTTATTACTACACACGCATTTTGATGCAGTAAGTGGTGCTCTAAGATTAGGGTAGCTTGTTGTAGATGATAAATGCGGAGGATAAAAACCAAACATATTAGGAGGAAATTCACATGTCAGTAATTTCTATGAAACAATTACTTGAAGCTGGTGTACATTTCGGTCACCAAACTCGTCGTTGGAACCCAAAAATGAAGAAATATATCTTCGTTGAACGTAACGGGATCTACATCATCGACTTACAAAAAACTGTAAAAAAATTAGAGGAAGCTTATGACTTCATGCGTCAAGTTGGTCAAGACGGTGGTAAAGTTCTTTTCGTTGGTACGAAAAAACAAGCACAAGAAGCGATCAAAGATGAAGCTGAACGTTCAGGCAACTACTACATCAACCAACGTTGGTTAGGTGGTACTCTTACAAACTTCGGTACAATTCAAAAACGTGTTGCACGTATGAAACAAATCGAAAAAATGGAAGAAGAAGGAACTTTCGAAGTTCTTCCTAAAAAAGAAGTAATCCAACTTAAAAAAGAACACGAACGTCTAATCAAATTCTTAGGCGGTATCCGTGATATGCACGATCTTCCAGACGTAATGTTCGTGGTTGACCCACGTAAAGAACGTATTGCGGTTGCAGAAGCTCGTAAATTAAACATCCCTCTAGTAGGTATTGTTGATACTAACTGTGATCCAGATGAAATCGACTACGTAATCCCTGCTAATGATGATGCTATTCGCGCTGTTAAACTTTTAACTGCTAAAATGGCTGACGCTTTAATCGAGTCAAAACAAGGTGAAGAAGAAGCTCCAGCTGTAGAAGCTGCTGCTGAGTAATTCACGTTTACAAAAAGGTGATAAGTGGCTCAAAACCCTTATCACCTTTTTTAGAACCTATCATTAAATTATGTTCAACCAATTTGAGGAGGAAACACTAAATGGCAAACATTACTGCACAATTAGTAAAAGAATTACGCGAAAAAACTGGCGCTGGAATGATGGATTGTAAAAAAGCGTTAGTACAAACTGATGGCGACTTAGAAGCTGCAATCGATTTCCTACGTGAAAAAGGTCTTTCTTCAGCTGCTAAAAAAGCTGACCGTATCGCTGCAGAAGGTACAACTTATATTTTAGAACAAGGTAACGAAGCAATCATCCTTGAAGTAAACGCTGAAACTGACTTTGTTGCGAAAAACGATAAATTCCAAGTATTAGTTGCATCTTTAGCTGAGCAATTACTTGCTGCTAAACCTGCATCAGTTGAAGCTGCTTTAGAGCTTGCAAATGCTGAAGGCGTAAAAATTGTAGATCAAATCTCAACTGCTATTGCAACAATTGGAGAAAAAATTACACTTCGTCGTTTCGAAGTTAAAACAAAAACTGATGCAGATGCATTCGGTTCATACTTACACATGGGCGGCCGTATCGGTGTATTAGTAACTTTAGAAGGCTCTACTGATGCAGCAGCTGCTAAAGATGTTGCTATGCACATTGCAGCAATTAACCCAACTTATGTTTCTCGTGATGAAGTTTCTGCTGAGGAAGTTGAACGTGAGCGTAAAGTATTAACTGAACAAGCTCTTAACGAAGGTAAACCAGAAAACATCGTTGCAAAAATGGTTGAAGGCCGTCTTGGTAAATATTTCGAAGATGTTTGCTTACTTGACCAAACTTTCGTTAAAAACTCAGATCAAAAAGTACGTGATTTTGTAGCTTCAACTGGTGGTTCTGTAAACGGCTTTGTACGTTACGCTGTTGGTGAAGGTATCGAAAAACGTGAAGATAACTTTGCAGAAGAAGTAATGAGCCAAGTTAAAGGTAACTAATTTAGCTTGCATTTGATTCTAATCAAATAATATCTAGATTATCTAGACAAAAAAATGGGGAACACAACATAGCGTGTTCCCTATTTTTCCGAAGTGAATGAAAAAATGAAGATAATTTTCTATTCTGCCTTATTCACAACTAGCAATTATTGTTAGATATACTATAATGGAAAAGGGAATAGGGATGTTTTAAATAAAGTCTTACGGAGGTTTACAATGAGTGTACCGCAATATAAACGAGTAGTTATTAAACTAAGTGGTGAAGCGTTAGCTGGAGAAGCGGGCTTCGGTTTATCACCAAAAATAATCAAGTCTGTTGCAGAAGAAGTAAAAGAAGTAGTAGATCTTGATGTAGAAGTTGCTGTTGTTGTAGGTGGCGGTAATATATGGCGTGGGAAAATAGGTAGTGAAATGGGAATGGATCGTGCTGCTGCGGACTACATGGGCATGCTGGCAACCGTAATGAACTCCCTAGCTTTACAAGATGCACTTGAAAAATTAGGCATTGAAACACGTGTTCAATCTTCTATTGTGATGACTCAAGTAGCGGAGCCATACATTCGTCGTAAAGCAGTTAGACATCTTGAGAAAAAGCGTGTCGTTATCTTTGCAGCAGGGACAGGTAATCCATTCTTCTCTACTGATACGACTGCCGCATTACGAGCAGCAGAAATTGATGCTGATGCAATTTTAATGGCTAAAAACAATGTCGATGGCGTTTATTCAGCGGATCCTAAAGTGGATGAGACAGCCATTAAATATGATACACTCACATACTTAGACGTTATCCAACAAGGCTTACAAGTAATGGATTCAACGGCTTCAACTTTATGTATGGATAACGATATCCCGCTAATTGTTTTCTCAATTACGGAGCCGGGTAACATTAAACGTGCTGTACAAGGCGAAAAAATCGGAACAGTTGTTAGGAGGAATGTATAATGGCTAAACAAGTTTTAGAACAAGCTAAAGAAAAAATGAACAAAACAATCGCAGCTTTCTCACGCGAACTAGCATCTATTCGTGCAGGTCGTGCGAACGCATCTCTATTAGATCGTATTTCGGTTGATTACTATGGAGCAGCAACACCAATTAACCAACTTGCGGGTGTTTCTATACCTGAAGCTCGTTTATTAGTAATTACACCTTACGATAAATCTATTTTAGGTGATATTGAAAAAGCAATTATGAAATCAGATATTGGTATCACACCAACAAATGATGGTTCTGTCATTCGTCTTATGATTCCTGCTTTAACAGAAGAGCGTCGTAAGGATCTAGTAAAACAAGTGAAAAAAGAAGCGGAAGATGCAAAAATTGCTGTACGTAATGTTCGTCGTGATGCAAATGATGATTTGAAAAAACTTGAAAAAGCTGGCGAAATCACAGAAGACGATCTACGTGGCTATGGAGAAGATATTCAAAAGTTAACAGATGAATTCATTGTGAAAGTAGATCAAGTAGCGAAAGATAAAGAAAAAGAAATTTTAGAGGTGTAAATAAACCTTTTACACGTCTATGATGGAACTTTTTGATGAGATGAAGGCGTCCTATACTTAACAGGACGTCTTTTCTCTTTATTATTCATAGCCAAATTGCTTACTCAAATAGAGAGCATGTATGAATGTGAAAAGGTCATTAATGATACAATCATCATTATTTAACAAACTCATTCTTTAATATGTGTATAGTTCTAAAATAAGCTAGTACATACATAGTCAATTTAGAGGGAAAAAAAAGACAAAAGGCGCTTTTGTTTGTTATGATAGGTTAGTATACGTCCGATTAGTTGTAGTGGGGGAGTTAGCATGTTTAAAAAGCTATTAGGTAAACAAATAAATATGGATACACTATCATTGGAGGAGCGTGTGGCCCTAGCTAAAAGCGAGCCGATTCCTGCCCATGTAGCGATTATTATGGACGGAAATGGACGTTGGGCGAAGAAAAGAGCTATGCCACGTGTGGCTGGTCATCATGAAGGAATGAAGACGGTGCGTAAGGTGACGAGATTTGCATCAGACTTGGGTATTAAAGTCTTAACTGTCTATGCATTTTCCACTGAAAATTGGAAGAGACCAAAACCTGAGGTAGATTTTCTTATGCGGCTACCTGTTGAGTTTTTAGGTTCCTTTTTACCAGAAATGATGGAGCGTAATGTACGTGTCGAAATGATTGGAGACCCATCTTTATTACCTGCCCATACACAAAAAGCGTTGTATGAGGCAATGGAAGAAACGAAGCATAATACAGGGCTTATTTTAAATTTTGCGCTGAATTATGGTAGTCGTTCTGAAATGGTCAATGCCATGAAAATGATGCTTCAAAAAGTGCAGGACGGTCAATTAACGATGCAAGACATAACAGAAGATTGCTTAACATCTCATTTAATGACGGCCCATTTACCTGAACCAGATCTTTTAATTCGTACAAGTGGTGAAGTGCGATTAAGTAACTTTATGCTATGGCAGCTCGCCTATACAGAATTTTGGTTTACAGATACATTGTGGCCAGATTTTAGTGAGGAAAACTTACTCGAAGCGGTGGAAAACTATCAGAAACGTAATCGCCGTTACGGTGGGTTGAAGGGAGAAGAAACAACTTGAAACAAAGAATTATTACCGCAATAATTGCAGCAGCACTTTTTATCCCATTCGTTATTTATGGAAAAGTACCATTTGCCTTACTTGTGCTAGCAATGGCTATTGTCGGTTTTTATGAAATACTTAAGATGAAAGGGATTTCCATCTTATCTGTGCCTGGCTTCTTAGGACTGATCACTTTAATTTTACTGGTTATCCCGAAGGACTGGAGTGAAAGGGTTGTAGAATTAATAGGCTATTCGTCTAATCTAATGGTAGTCTATGGTCTAATGATGCTACTTCTTATTTACGTGGTTTTAGTAAAAAATAAAATTACTTTTGACGAAGTTGGCTTTATTTTATTAGGCGCATTTTATGTGGGATTAGGATTCCATTATCTAATTGAAACTAGAAATGTTGGATTAGAGTATGTTGTCTATTGCTTATTAGTTGTTTGGACAACGGATTCAGGTGCATATTTTGTAGGTAGAAAATTAGGGAAAAATAAGTTATGGCCAGAAATTTCACCTAAGAAAACGATCGAAGGCTTTATAGGTGGAATAGTCATTGCTGTTATTTTTGCAGTAGGTATGCAACTCATTTACCCATTCGCAAATGGTTATATATCACTTGTTTTTGTAACGATTTTTGCCTCAATTATTGGTCAAATGGGAGATTTGGTAGAATCTGCTATTAAACGTCACTTTGATGTAAAAGATTCAGGCAATATTTTACCAGGGCATGGAGGAATTTTAGATCGTTTTGATAGTCTATTATTTGTCGTGCCTCTACTTCATTTTTTGCATTTATTTGGTAATTAAAAAGACATTTTGCTAAATCATTTGCTTAGATAGAAAAAGGGGACAATTTGTTGTGAAAAAAATTAGTTTATTAGGTGCAACTGGTTCAATTGGTTGGCAAACCTACGATATCTTAAAAGAACAACGTGATGCTTTTCAATTAGTAGCTTTTTCATCAGGAAAGAACCTAGAGAAAACGCGAGAAATGATTGAAACATTAAAGCCCGAATTAGTTTCTGTGCAATTAGAAGAAGACGCACTAACACTAGCTAAAGAGTTTCCAAATATCCAATTTACGTTTGGAGCAAAAGGACTTGTAGAGGTCGCAACACATCCAGATTCGACTGTACTTGTCAATGCTGTGCTTGGAAGTGTAGGCCTTGAATCAACATTAGCAGCCATTCGTATGGGCAAAACGATTGCTATTGCTAATAAAGAAACGCTTGTAACTGCTGGTCATTTAGTGATGGCAGAGGCCAAAAAATACAAAGTAGCCATCTTGCCTGTAGATAGTGAGCACTCTGCCATCTTCCAATCGATGAATGGTGAGAATCCGAAAAATATCGAACGTTTGATTATTACCGCTTCTGGTGGTAGCTTCCGTGATAAAACACGAGAACAATTAAAACACGTGACGGTCGCAGATGCACTGAATCATCCAAACTGGTCTATGGGTGCTAAGATTACGATAGATTCCGCTACAATGATGAATAAGGGATTAGAAGTCATCGAAGCACATGTTTTATTTGATATGCCTTATGATAAAATAGATGTACTTTTGCATAGAGAAAGTATTATTCACTCTCTAGTTGAGTATCATGATACTAGTGTTATTGCTCAGCTAGGTACACCCGATATGCGTGTGCCAATCCAATATGCTTTAAGCTACCCAGACCGTATACCATTACAAAATGGTCAGCGACTAAATTTAGCACAAATTGGTCAACTACATTTTCAAGAGATGGACTTTGAGCGATACCCTGCTTTGCGTTTAGCGTATGAGGCTGGTCGTATGGGTGGTACGATTCTGACAGCAATGAATGCAGCAAACGAAGCGGCAGTTGCAGCCTTTTTACAAGGGAAAATCACATTCCTTGAAATTGATGAGACGATTGAACGTGTGATGCAGGCACACCAAAACATTGCAGTACCAGATTTACAAACCATATTACATGTGGATAGTGAGACAAGAAAAATAGTGTTAGACATGGTAAAATAACGAAAGCGCTGTATCGTTAACTAATCGCTATTAAAGGTGGGGTATTATGCAAACAGCCATTGCATTTATATTAATATTTGGTATGCTCGTCTTCTTCCATGAACTTGGACATTTCTTATTTGCCAAACGTGCAGGTATCTTAGTACGTGAATTTGCGATCGGAATGGGTCCCAAAATTTATGGAAAAACGCATGGTGAAACAATGTATACTCTTCGATTATTACCAATCGGGGGATACGTACGTATGGCCGGCGAGGATATGGATGGCACAGAATTACAGCCAGGCTACCGAATAGGGCTTATTGTGAATGAAGATAATGTTGTTAAAAAAATTATTTTCAATCAAAATAATAAGCAGTTACCAGATTTATTATTTTTAGAAGTTGAACGCGCCGATTTAGAGAAGGAGTTATTTGTAGAGGGTTATGATGAAGAAGAACGTCTAGTTCGTTATCAAGTAGCTAGAGACTGTGTGCTTGTGGAAAATGGTCGTGAACTTGTCATTGCGCCACACGATCGTCAATTTAATGCAAAGACAGTTGGTCAACGAGCAATGACTATCTTTGCAGGCCCTTTGTTTAACTTTATTCTCGCGTTTGTGATTTATTTAGTGATTGGATTGATCCATGGTGTACCAACATACGAGCCAATTATCACAGAAGTAGTAGAGAATGATCCAGCTGCACAGGCAGGGATGCTGGCAGGAGATAGAGTAACAGCTATTAACGGACAAGCAGTTGAAAAATGGCAAGATTTAGCTGCAATCGTTCAAGATCATCCAAACGAAGATATTGCTGTGACAGTTGAACGAAATGGACAATCAGTGAACTTAAATATGACTGTTAAGGAAATCCAGCAGGATGGCGAGAAATATGGTCAAATAGGTGTACGCTATGAAAGTCCAAGAGAATTTAACCCATTAAAGGCAGTTGTTTATGGAGCTCAAGAAACCTATAATATGACAGTGAAAATATTTGAACTATTAGGTATGCTAATTACCGGTAAGTTCACAATAGACGCACTTTCAGGTCCTGTAGGTATTTATAAAGCAACAGAGCAAGTTGCCCAGTATGGTATTATGAACTTAATGAATTGGGCAGCAATGCTAAGTATTAACTTAGGAATTATGAACCTACTTCCATTACCAGCACTTGACGGAGGCCGTTTATTATTCTTTGGCTTTGAAGCTTTACGTGGTAAACCAATTGACCGTCAAAAAGAAGGTATTGTACATTTTGTAGGAATCGTCCTACTCATGATTCTAATGGTGGTTGTTACATGGAACGATATACAAAGATTTTTCTTTTAATTCATTTACAGTTAAATGAAATTTGATTTCCTAGCTTTGAGCGCAATTTCGATGAAACATTGCGCTCAAAGCTAAATTTGTTTATGCTATTGAGAGTATAAACTTATCTATTGAAAAAGGTGGAACACTGAATGAAGCAAAGTAAAACATTTATCCCAACGTTACGTGAAGTACCTGCTGATGCTGAGGTAAAGTCACATAAGCAATTACTACGTGCAGGGTTTATTCGTCAAAATACAAGTGGGGTATACTCGTATTTACCGCTTGCAAAACGTGTGCTAACAAAAATTGAAACAATTATCCGAGAAGAAATGGAAGCTATCAACTCCATTGAGCTACTAATGCCATCTCTACAATCTGCTGAGCTATGGCAGGAATCAGGTCGCTGGGAAAAATACGGACCTGAATTAATGCGCTTAAAAGACCGACATGACCGTGATTTTGCATTAGGGCCAACACATGAAGAAGTCATTACAACTTTAGTCCGTGATGAAATTAAATCATATAAAAAATTACCGCTAACATTGTATCAAATTCAAACCAAATTCCGTGATGAAAAACGTCCTCGCTTTGGCTTACTACGAGGAAGAGAATTTATCATGAAAGATGCTTATTCTTTCCATGCGTCACGTGAAAGTTTAGATGAAACATATGAAGATATGTATCGTGCTTATTCTAATATTTTCTCCCGTCTCGGCTTAAACTACCGTGCTGTTATTGCAGATGCAGGTTCGATTGGCGGTAAAGGAACACATGAATTTATGGTCCTTTCTGAAATTGGGGAAGATACAATTGCGTACTCAGATACTTCTGATTATGCAGCAAATATCGAAATGGCTGAAGTAATTGTTGACTATCAACCATCTGATGAAGCTTTAAAAGATGTAGAAAAAGTAGCAACTCCAGAGCAAAAAACAATTGAAGATGTTTCAGCATTCTTAAAAGTAGAACCTGCTAATGTCATCAAATCTCTAGTTTTTGATGTAGATGGAGAGCTTGTAGTAGTGCTTTCACGTGGGGATCATGAAATTAATGATATCAAATTGAAAAATGCACTTGATGCAGGATCTGTGGAACTTGCAAGTGAAGCAGCGATTCAAGAATTATTAGGTTGTGGCGTTGGCTCAATTGGTCCAGTGAAATTACCGGTAGACGTAAAAGTAGTAGCAGACCATGCTATTAAATCTATCCGTAATGGTATTGCAGGTGCCAACGAAGATGGATTCCATTTAGTCAATGTTAACCCTGAGCGTGATTTTGCAGTTAACGACTATTTAGATATTCGTTTTATTCAAGAGGGAGATCCTTCTCCTGATGGACAAGGTAACATTAAGTTTGCAGAAGGTATCGAGGTTGGTCATATTTTCAAATTAGGTACTACATACTCTGCTAAAATGAATGGTACTTTCTTAGATGAGCAAGGTAAGGCTCAACCATTTATTATGGGGTGCTATGGTATTGGTGTTTCTCGTATTCTAGCTGCTGTAGCGGAGCACTTCCAAGATGACAATGGCTTTACATGGCCAACACAATTAGCGCCATATGATATTCATGTTGTGCCAGTAAACACAAAAGATGAGGCACAAGTGACATTAGCGGAGGAGCTTTATGGCTTATTAAAATCATACCGTTATGATGTGTTACTAGATGATCGTCCTGAACGAGCGGGTGTAAAATTTGCTGATGCTGATTTAATTGGCTTACCTGTTCGAGTAACTGTTGGTAAAAAAGCAACAGAAGGTATTGTAGAAGTGAAATTCCGTCAAACGGGTGAAACATTTGAATGGAAAAAAGAAGAAGTAATTGATCGTCTGAATGAATTTTTCCGTAAAAATTAATGACGAGCTAAAAATTGGTGATAATTAGAATTTGATGCTTTTAATAGAGGCTTTCGTATAATTTTGATAAGATAGATATAAATAATTCGCGACACTTCTGCGGGACAGTGAGCCAAGCAAGCAACAACAGATGGTAAAATATCTGTTAAACTTGAAGAGCGCCCGCAGTGTGGGAGCGAATTTTTTTCTTGAATTCATCATGCGTTTGAGACGAATTAGAACATGAGGCTAAAGAAATTGCCTCTTTCTGAAAGTAGGTGTCATTAGATTGGAACAGCAACAAGAGGCAAGAATGAGACTTCGAATGCTCTTGCAACAACTAGAGTTAACAGATGATGTATATATGTCATTTTTTGAGGAAGGTGAACTATCACGCCTGACAGTTCATAAAAAGGATAGACTTTGGCATTTCACAATTAAGTTAAAGGATATATTACCGTTTCCGTTATATCAGCTTTTCCGTACGCATTTGACAGAGAAATTTTCAACGATAGCACAAGTTAATACGACATTTGAAACATTAGAAAAAAATGTCACAGAGGAACTGGTGCAAGCGTACTGGCTAAATGTTGTGGAACAAATTGATGAGATGGCTCCAACGCTTAAAAATTGTCTCATCACTCAAATACCAACATGGAACGGCCAAAAAATGACTTTATCCTGTATGCAGGAAATGGAATTTATGATGCTCAAAACGAAGTATGCGGACAAACTAGCAGAAAGCTATGGTCAATTTGGTTTCCCTCGTATGGCAATCGACTTTGTGCTACAAGAAGAAACGGAAGAAATGATAGCGGCACAGGAAGCATTTATGGAGCAGAAACGTCTGGAAGAAGTAGCTCTGGCACAGCAAGCGATGCAAGATTTCCAAAAGCGTGAGCAAGAGAAGAAAGACAATCCGGCACTGGCCAACCTTGGCGACCGTCCATTCCAACTTGGGATGCATATTAAAGATGATGAAATCATGGAAATTAAACGGATTGTTGAAGAAGAACGCCGTGTTATTATTGAAGGATTTGTCTTTGATACGGAAATAAAAGAATTAAAAAGTGGACGCTCCTTATTACAAATCAAAATTACCGACTATACAGATTCCATCATTGTTAAAATGTTTTCTCGTGACAATGATGATGCTGAATTAATGCAACATCTGAAAAAGGGCATGTGGGTTAAAGTTCGAGGCTCTGTGCAAACTGATACGTTTATTCGTGATTTAATCGTTATGGCGAATGATATTAATGAAATCAAAAAAGAAACACGACAAGATTTAGCACCAGAGGGTGAAAAGCGTGTTGAGTTACATTTGCATACACCAATGAGCCAAATGGACGCTGTTACACCTGTTGATCGGCTTGTTGCTCAAGCTGCAAAGTGGGGGCATCCAGCAATAGCTATTACAGATCATGCGGTGGTGCAATCTTTCCCTGAAGCATATGCAGCGGGCAAAAAACATGGCATTAAGATTATTTATGGTCTGGAAGCAAATTTAGTTGATGATGGTGTACCAATTGCCTATGCTCCAGAGCATCGTTTATTGGCAGACACAACGTATGTTGTTTTTGACGTAGAAACGACAGGGCTATCAACTGCATATGATACCATTATTGAATTGGCTGCAGTTAAAATTAAAGATGGACAAGTTATTGATAAATATGAAAGTTTTGCAAATCCACATCATCCACTTTCGGCTACTACCATTGAATTAACAGGTATTACGGATGATATGGTTCGAAATGCACCAGAGGTAGAGCAGGTCATTAAAGAATTTCATGCCTTTATTGGAGATGCAATCGTTGTCGCTCATAACGCATCATTTGATATTGGCTTCCTATATACAGGCTATAAAAAATTTGGTCTTGAAGACACAGTCCATCCTGTCATTGATACATTAGAGCTAGCAAGATTGCTTTATCCTACAATGAAAAACCATCGCTTGAATACACTGTGTAAAAAATTCAATATTGAATTAACACAGCATCACCGAGCAATTTATGATACAGAGGCGACAGGATTTCTACTCCTGCAGCTATTAAAGGATGCTGATGAGCTAGCTATTAAATACCATGATGACTTCAATAAGCATATTGGTGGTGGGGATGCCTATAAAAAAGGTAGACCTATGCATTGTACAATTTTAGCAGTTGATAATGCAGGCTTAAAAAACTTATTTAAAATCGTCTCCCACTCTCATACAAAAACATTCTATCGTGTTCCTCGGGTGACACGTGCTGTGCTTGAACAATATCGTGAGGGTTTATTAGTTGGATCAGGTTGCAGTAATGGTGAAGTATTCGAAACAATGATGAATAAGTCTCCAGAGGAAGCAGAGAAAGTCGCTCGTTTTTATGATTATATTGAGGTGCAACCGAAGGCTGTATATGCACCATTAATCGAACGCAATGTTGTACGTGATGAATGGACATTAGAAGATATTATCCGTAAACTTGTTAAACTCGGGAAGAAGCTAGATAAACCTGTTGTTGCAACTGGAAATGTTCATTATTTAGATCCGACAGATGGGATGTTTAGGCAAATACTTATTGGTTCACAAGGTGGAGCAAACATTTTAAATCGTTCTAAGCTGCCAGAAGTCCATTTTAGAACAACTGATGAAATGCTGAAAGAATTTGATTTTTTAGGACCGGACCTTGCAAAAGAAGTGGTTGTGACGAATGCTCAAAAAGTAGCAGCAAGTATTGGGGACGTTAAACCGATTAAGGATGACCTATATACACCAAAAATTGAGGGCTCCGATGATGAAGTAACCAATTTAACTTATGAAATGGCCCATCGTATTTATGGTGAGGAGTTACCGGAAATTGTGAAAGCTCGAATTGAAAAAGAGTTAAAATCGATTTTGGGACACGGTTTTGGTGTAATTTATTTAATTTCTGCCAAGCTAGTGAAAAAATCATTAGCTGATGGCTATTTAGTAGGGTCACGTGGTTCGGTGGGTTCCTCATTAGTAGCCACTTTTATGGAAATCACAGAGGTTAACCCATTACCTCCTCACTATATTTGTCCTAGTTGTAAACATTCTGAGTTTTTCGATGATGGATCTGTCAGCTCAGGCTTCGATTTACCAAATAAAGACTGTACAAAATGTGGAACACCTTATAAAAAAGATGGACAAGACATACCATTTGAAACCTTCCTTGGATTCAAAGGTGATAAGGTACCAGATATCGATTTAAATTTTTCGGGTGAATATCAGCCTCAAGCGCACAACTATACAAAGGTGCTATTTGGTGAGGATTATGTATTCCGTGCTGGAACAATCGGTACAGTTGCGGAGAAAACAGCATATGGCTATGTGAAAGGCTATGCAAATGATCATAATTTACATTTTCGTGGAGCAGAAGTTGATCGTTTAGTTCAAGGCTGTACAGGAGTAAAACGTACAACTGGGCAACACCCTGGAGGAATTATTGTTGTTCCAGATTATATGGACATTTATGATTTTTCTCCAGTGCAATTCCCTGCAGATGCGCAGGATGCAGAATGGCGTACAACCCATTTTGATTTCCACTCTATTCATGACAATATTTTAAAGCTAGATATACTTGGACACGATGATCCAACGGTGATCAGAATGTTACAGGATTTATCGGGAATCGATCCTAAAACAATTCCGACCGATGATCCTGTCGTCATGAAAATTTTTAGTTCTCCTGAATCTTTAGGTGTTACAGAAAAGCAAATTGGCTGTAAGACAGGGACACTAGGTATACCAGAATTCGGTACGCGTTTTGTACGTCAAATGCTAGAAGATACGAAGCCTTCGACATTCTCGGAGCTTGTACAAATTTCTGGACTTTCCCATGGAACAGACGTATGGCTAGGGAATGCACAAGAATTAATTCAAAACGGTACATGTGTGCTAAAAGAAGTAATTGGTTGTCGTGATGACATTATGGTGTATTTAATTTATCAAGGTCTAGAGCCGTCACTAGCCTTCAAAATTATGGAATCTGTTCGTAAAGGGAAGGGATTATCAGAAGAATTTGAAGCCGAGATGCTCGCCAATAAAGTACCAGGTTGGTATATTGAATCTTGTAAAAAGATAAAATACATGTTCCCGAAAGCCCATGCCGCAGCATATGTGCTAATGGCAGTACGAATTGCCTGGTTCAAGGTACATTTTCCAATCCTTTATTATGCAGCGTATTTCACAGTTCGAGCAGATGATTTTGATTTAATTGCAATGGTGCAAGGATCGCAAATGATTCGAGCACGGATTGATGAAATCAATATGAAAGGCTTAGATGCATCCACTAAAGAGAAAAACTTATTAACGGTGCTGGAGCTTGCATTAGAAATGTGTGAGCGAGGTATGAGTTTCCAAAAGGTTGACCTATATCGTTCCCAAGCTAGTGAGTTTGTCATTGATGGCAATTCACTAATCCCTCCGTTCGATGCAATTCCGGGTCTTGGAACCAACGTGGCGAAAACGATCGTAGCTGCTCGTGAAGAGGGAGAGTTTTTATCCAAGGAAGATTTACAGCAACGTGGTCGTGTTTCCAAAACGCTTATCGAATACATGGACCAGCTTGGTTGTTTAGAAGGCATGCCTGATGCTAATCAGTTATCGCTATTCTAGTATTACAATTGTTTTGCATGGAAAGGTCACAATGTAAATTCAAATTCCTGACACAATATGGTTATCTATAATGAAGGAAATTTGCATTGTGTCGAGAACTGTGCTATTCTAATGGTAATAATTTGTTGATATTTTTCCAGCAAAAGAGTGGGGCATACCCGCTCTTTTCTGTTGTTTAACCGTAGCAAAACAAATTTTGACTAACAGCAGGTAAGACCGTAAAATTTCACCAAAGCAACTGGTGGAATTTCTGTTTTATTATGGTTCATTACTGCGTTAACCTGATAGTGATGAACAATTCATACGCTAGAATTTGATAAATACAGGAGGAAATAATGAGCAAAGTACCATCTTTAATTGAAGAGCTCGCTAAACCAATTGTGGATGAGTTAAATCTTGAGCTAGTGGATATTGAGTTCGTAAAAGAAGGACGAAACTGGTTTTTACGTGTCTATGTTGATACACCTGAGGGTGGAATTGACATAGATCAATGTGCTCAAGTGAGTGAACGACTAAGCTTGTTATTGGATGAAAAAGATCCAATTACACAAAACTATTATTTAGAAGTTTCTTCGCCTGGAGCGGAACGTCCATTAAAAAAAGATACGGATTTTGTCAAAGCAGTTGGCAAGTTTATTTATGTAAAAACCTATGAGCCCATCAAGGACATGAAGGAATTCCAAGGCTACTTAACGTCATACGATGAACATACATTAGTGATGGAAGTGCGTATTAAAACACGTAAAATAACAGTAACAATTGAACAAGAAAAAATCGCATTGGCACGACTTGCCATCGATTTTTCTGCATAAAGCATATTTAGGAGTGAAAACAAAATGAGTAGTGATTTGTTAGATGCGCTGAATGCGCTAGAAGAACAAAAAGGAATTTCAAGAGATGTGTTAATCGAAGCCATTGAAGCGGCATTAGTTACAGCTTACAAACGCAACTTTAACCAAGCACAAAATGTTCGAGTAGACTTAAATTTAGATAAGGGCTCAATTCGTGTATTTTCACGTAAAGATGTTGTGGAAGAGGTAGAAGATGATCGTTTGCAAATTTCTTTAGAAGATGCAAAAGTCATTAATCCAGCCTATCAGCTAGAGGATATCGTGGAGCAGGAAGTAACACCACGTAACTTTGGACGCATTGCTGCACAAACAGCAAAGCAAGTAGTTACACAACGCGTACGTGAAGCGGAACGAGGTTTAATTTATGAGCAGTACGTAGACCGTGAAGATGATATCGTAACTGGCGTTGTTGAACGTTTAGATGCTCGTAATATCTATGTAGGTTTAGGGAAAGTAGAAGCGGCATTGCCTGTAAATGAACAAATCCAAGGTGAATCTTATCATCCACATGATCGTATTAAAGTGTATATTACAAAAGTGGAACGTACAACTCGTGGACCTCAAGTGATTGTGTCTCGTACACATCCTGGTTTATTACGTCGATTATTTGAGATGGAAGTACCTGAAATTTATGAGGGTATTGTAGAGATTAAATCAATTGCACGTGAAGCTGGAGATCGCTCTAAAATTTCTGTTTTCGCTCATAATGAGGAAGTGGATCCAGTTGGTTCATGTGTTGGGGCAAAGGGAGCTCGTGTACAAACAATTGTCAATGAACTAAATGGTGAAAAAATTGATATCGTAGAATGGTCTGAAGACCCAGTTGTATTTGTAGCTAATGCATTAAGCCCATCAAAAGTATTAGATGTACAAGTGAATGAAGAAGAAAAGTCGACAACAGTCGTTGTACCAGACTATCAATTATCTCTAGCTATCGGTAAACGTGGGCAAAATGCTCGTCTAGCAGCGAAGCTTACTGGCTGGAAAATTGATATTAAGAGTGAGACTGATGCTCGTGAATTAGGTATTTATCCTTCGGCTACAAGCACTTTCATCCCTGCTCATGATGAAGAAAGTGATTTTGATGATGTAGCAGTTGACTTATATCAAGACGACGAAGAATAAGTAAGAAAGCCCGTGTGACAAGTTAGCTGACAGTATTCAGTGGGCCCCCTACGCCGACTGAATACTGTCAGAGCGTCAAGTAGAGCATGACTTGTCCACCTCTTACGACAAGCTTCAGAGAGGAATGGTGATTCTTATGGCTGTAAACAAAAAAGTACCTCTTCGTAAATGTGTAGCAACTGGAGAAATGCTACCAAAGAAAGAGATGATACGTGTTGTTCGTTCGAAAGAGGGCGAAGTAAGTGTAGATGTCTCCGGGAAAAAGCCTGGGCGTGGTGCCTATGTCTCTAAATCAGAGCAGGCAGTTGACCTCGCGCGTAAGAAAAATGTATTAGGGCACCAACTTGATGTGAAAATTCCTGAAGAAATATACGAGGAACTTATTTTGCTGATTCGTAGGGAGTCAATTTTATGATAAATCAAGCAATATTTAATTTGCTTGGAATCGCAGCAAGAGCACGTAAGGTGATTTCAGGAGAAGAGTTAGTAGTAAAGGAAGTCCGCAATGGCAATGCTAAACTAGTACTGCTTGCAAACGATGCTTCTAAAAACTCTAGTAAAAAAATTCAAGATAAGTGCACGTACTACAACGTTGAGTATCATGTAATTGGAGATCGATATGATCTAGGACATGCTACAGGTAAGGAGGCCCGTGTGGCTTTAGCTATTACCGATAAAGGTTTTGCAAGTAAATTGTCTAGTCTACTCAACGAAAACTAATCGGGGGTGAGCAGATGACCAAAATCAGAGTTCATGAATATGCGAAGCAAGTGAATAAAACGAGTAAAGAGGTTATTGAAGCACTAAGTAAATTAAATGTGAGTGTAACAAACCATATGTCTATGTTGGAAAAAGACGCTGTGGCAAAGTTAAATCAAACATTTAAAGCAACACCTGAGAAAAATGTAGCAAAACAATCAACTCAAAACATGGCACAAAAACCTCAATCAAATGGCCAGCAAAAACCACAGCATTCGGTGAAAAAGCAAGAAGGACAAAGGCAGCAATCTGCTACTTCTAAGCCAAAAGTAAACAATCAACAACATGCACAGCAAAACTCAAATTCGTCTAACGAAAAATCTAAGAATACAAAAGGTAATCAAAATAGAAATATGACACAAAATAATAATAATAACAATAATAATCGTAGAGGTGGCGGTGGTTACAACCAACGTCCAAAACCAGGGATTCATGGAGGCAAACGTCGCCATCCAAAAACGCATCAACCATCAATTCCAGTGAAACAAAAGGAACTTCCAGAAAAAATTACTTTTGTTGAATCATTATCAGTTGCAGAATTAGCAAAAAAATTACACCGTGAGCCATCTGAAATCATTAAAAAATTATTCATGCTTGGCGTAATGGCAACAATTAACCAAGAATTAGATAAGGATGCAATTGAATTAATTTGCGCAGACTACGGTGTAGAAGTGGAAGAAGAAATTCGTGTAGATATTACGGATTTAGAAACACACTTCGAGCAAACAGAAGAAGTAAACGAGGCAGATTTATCAGAACGTCCGCCAGTTGTAACAATTATGGGTCACGTTGACCATGGTAAAACAACTTTATTAGACTCTATTCGCCATACAAAAGTAACAGCAGGAGAAGCTGGTGGTATCACACAACATATTGGTGCATACCAAGTTACAGAAGGCGACAAGAAAATTACATTCCTTGATACACCAGGACATGCAGCTTTCACAACAATGCGTGCGCGTGGTGCAAAAGTAACGGATTTAACAATTTTAGTTGTAGCTGCTGATGATGGTGTTATGCCACAAACAGTAGAAGCGATCAATCATGCCAAGGCTGCTGAAGTACCAATAATTGTGGCTGTGAATAAAATGGATAAACCATCCGCAAATCCAGATCGTGTGATGCAAGAATTAACAGAACATGGCTTAGTTCCTGAAGCATGGGGTGGAGATACAATTTTCGTTCCAATTTCAGCGTTAAAAGGTGAAGGCATTGATACATTGTTAGAGATGATTTTACTTGTAGCTGAAGTAGGCGAGCTTAAAGCAAATCCAGAACGTTTAGCACTTGGAACAGTAATCGAAGCTCAGCTTGATAAAGGTCGTGGCTCTGTTGCTACACTTTTAGTACAAGATGGAACATTAAAAGTAGGTGACCCAATCGTTGTAGGTCATACGTATGGTCGTGTACGTGCGATGGTAAATGACAAAGGTCGTCGAGTAAAAGAAGCTGGCCCATCAACTCCAGTTGAAATTACAGGTTTAAATGATGTACCTCAAGCAGGTGACCGTTTCGTTGTCTTTGAAGACGAGAAAACAGCACGTCAAGTTGGAGAAACAAGAGCAATGTCAGCGATTCAAGCACAACGTTCAGAAAAACAACGTGTAACGCTTGATAACTTATTTGAACAAATGAGCCAAGGCGAAATGAAAGAGCTCAACTTAATTGTGAAAGCTGACGTTCAAGGTACTGTTGAAGCTATGGCAGCCTCCCTAATGAAAATTGATGTGGAAGGCGTAAATGTGAAAATTATTCATACAGGTGCTGGAGCTATTACCGAATCTGATATTTCTCTTGCAGCAGCTTCTAATGCCATCGTTATTGGATTTAATGTACGTCCGGATGTTAACGCAAAACGTGCAGCAGAAGAAGAGGGTGTAGATATTCGCTTACACCGCATTATCTATAAAGTAATTGAAGAAATTGAACAAGCAATGAAAGGTATGCTTGATCCTGAATTTGAAGAAAAAATTATTGGTCAAGCAGAAGTTCGTCAAACAATTAAAGTATCAAAAGTTGGTACAATTGCTGGTTCATATGTAACAGAAGGAAAGGTAACACGTGATTCAGGTGTACGTGTGATCCGTGATAACGTCGTTATTTTTGAAGGTGAGCTAGATACGCTTAAACGCTTCAAAGATGAAGTAAAAGAAGTGGCAAAAGGATACGAATGTGGTATTACGATTACAAACTTCAATGATATTAAAGAAGGCGACATTATTGAAGCCTATATTATGGAAGAGGTTAAACGCGCCTAATGATCGTGTATGCAGAGGTTGAATTTATCATTCAAACTGCCCATTCGTTAAAGGAAAAGCGTGCTGTCTTACAGCGTATGATTACCCGCACAAAGCAGAAATTTAACGTTTCTATTGCGGAAATTGACCATCAAAATGTATGGCAGCGTACGAAATTAGCACTTGTTGCTGTTTCTTCGTCCAAAGAAGCAGCTGAACGAGAAATTAATCACGCGCTCCACTATTTAGAGTCAAATCCGTCATGGGAACAGCTTAATGTGTGGCGAGATTATTTATAAGTAGTAGTAGATAGTTGTCTAGCTTACGAAGGCATGGAACACACAACTATCTGTACATCGAAATAGAGGTGACAAATTATGTCTCTACGTTCAAACCGTGTTGCCGAGCAAATGAAAAAGGAGCTTGGTGATATTCTTGGCCGTAAAATAAAAGATCCGCGTGTTGGTTTTGTGACTGTTACAGGTGTTGAAGTAACGGGTGATTTACAGCAAGCGACAATCTATATTACATCTTTAGGCAACGAACGTGAACGAGAGGAAACGCTTAAAGCTTTAGTAAAAGCTTCGGGCTTCATTCGCTCTGAAATCGGATCACGCATTCGTTTACGACGTACACCAGAATTAATCTTTGAATTTGATTCATCGATTGAATATGGGAACCGTATTGATTCATTGTTAAGAGATTTACACAAAGAATAAGCTAAAAAAGTCTGCCACATGCATGTTTATGCAGGCAGACTTTTTAGCTTCATGGAAAAAGTTATATTGCCAATGAATAAATAAATGATAGAGTAAGCAGTTTGGGAGGAGCTATATGAACGGTATTTTACCGCTTTGGAAAGAAAGAGGCATGACAAGCCATGATTGTGTCTTTAAATTACGCAAAATTTTGCGGACAAAAAAAGTTGGGCATACAGGTACACTGGATCCAGGTGTTGAGGGCGTACTACCAATTTGTATTGGCCAAGCAACTCGAATAGCAGAATATTTAACTGACGCAGGGAAAACCTATGAAGCAATCATTTCAATCGGTCGTACCACGACAACCGAGGATGCAGAAGGTGAAACCGTTGAAGAAGATCTTACGATAAAAAATTTTCTCGTGAGCAGTTGTTAGAGGTTTTAGCTTCATTGACTGGAGTTATTGAACAAACACCACCCATGTTTTCAGCAGTAAAAGTTAATGGAAGCGCCTCTATGAATATGCGCGAAAAGGTGAAAGTGTTGAAAGACCAACTCGCCAAGTAACAATTTATAATTTAGAGCTACTTGATGAGCTAGCACATTATGAGGGACAAGAAATCACATTTCCAGTACGCATCGCTTGTAGTAAAGGGACATATATTCGAACACTAGCTGTGCAAATTGGTGAGGCTCTTGGCTATCCAGCACATATGAAGGAGCTTGTACGTACTGCTTCTGGTACTTTTACACAGGATAATTGTTTTACGTTAGCACAGGTTGCTGAGCTAATGGAGACTGAGCAAGTAGCTTCCTGCATTTTACCTGTGGAGTATGCATTAGCAGACTATCCATATATTGAGATTACGAATGCCAATGAAAAAGAAATTTTCAATGGACAAGTGCTTCCAGCAGATGCATTATTAAATAGTCATGATAAAATTGTGTATGGAATCAATGGAAAGGCAGTTGCGGTTTATCAAGCTCACCCAACAAAGGATGGTTTGATGAAGCCACATAAGATGTTTCCGACGATAGAGTAGGAGGATTTTTCAATGGAGGTCATTCATTTAAAATACCCACATCAATTACAGCAACGAGAAAGCATGCAGCCGTATTCATTAGCTCTTGGCTTTTTCGATGGTGTACATAGAGGGCATCAAGCAGTTATCAAGGCAGCTAAGGAAGAGGGCGACAAGCGACAAATTCCAACTGCAGTGATGACATTCGATCCACATCCTTCATTAGTCCTTGGTGGACGTAACGAAAAGGTTTTTTATATTACACTCTTACAACAGAAATTACAGCTGTTTGAAGAACAGGGTGTGGATACGGTATTCGTTGTCCACTTCACTTCAGATTTTGCCAAACTTTCACCAGCGGCATTTATTGATACATTTATCCGTGGATTAAATATTCAGCATGTGACAGCTGGCTTCGATTATTCGTTTGGAGCATTTGGTAAGGGAACAATGGAAGATATGCGTTTATTAAGTAATGGTGATTATGGCGTTACAATTGTTGAGAAGAAAACAGATGATGTTGAGAAAATCAGCTCTACCCGTATACGCAAGCTATTACAAGAAGGCGATATGGAAGAAGCAACAGTTTTATTAGGGAGACCGTTTGAAATCAATGGGATTGTTGTCCATGGTGATAAACGTGGTCGTACTATTGGTTTCCCTACTGCAAATGTCCAAGCATTAGAAGGAACGTTTATTCCAGCTAGTGGTGTTTATGCTGTTCGTCTGCTTGTACAAAATAACTGGTATGATGGTGTTTGCAACGTGGGCTATAAGCCAACTTTCAAAGATCCAAATGATAAGCAATTATCGATTGAAGTCCATATTTTAAACTTTGATAAAAATATCTACGGTGAAGAAGTACATGTGGCATGGTATAAACGTATACGAAGTGAACGGAAATTCGATGGTATTGAGGCCTTGAAAACACAAATTGAAAAGGATAAACAAGAAGCAATCCGTTACTTTAACCAGCTATAAGAAGTACTTCATTACTGTAGTCACATTAGCCAAGTCGACGTTTTACTTGCTTGACTATGTGATTTATGGTAATATTCATAAGTGCATAAATGCTTAACCTTAGCTCGGTATATCGATGACTCCAACGTTTACTGTGCTAATGGGGATTAATTATAATTTAGGAGGTCCATACAAATGGCTATTACAAAAGAACGTAAAAACGAAATTATCGCAGAGTACCGTACTCACGAAAGTGACACTGGTTCACCAGAAGTACA
Organism: Lysinibacillus sp. YS11; assembly: GCF_002896375.1. Taxonomy (NCBI): domain Bacteria; kingdom Bacillati; phylum Bacillota; class Bacilli; order Caryophanales; family Bacillaceae; genus Lysinibacillus; species Lysinibacillus sp. YS11. The sequence goes on from NZ_CP026007.1 coordinate 1,130,061, forward strand.
AGTTGCAGTATTAACAGAGGAAATCAATGCTCTAAATACTCACTTACGTACTCACAAAAAAGATTTCCACTCTGAGCGTGGTCTTCTTAAAATGGTAGGTCGTCGTCGTCACTTATTAAAATACCTTCGTGAAACAGACGTACAACGTTACCGTGAATTAATCAACCGTTTAGGCTTACGTCGCTAATTAATAGCAAAAGTAATCCTATATTAGACTGTAGACAAACTGATGTTTGTCTACAGTCTTTTTTTGAGATAATCTTGTTAATTTTGTTCAACAATAAGCCATAACTTTTTTACACTACGATGAACGATAGATAAAAATGATTTGATACTTGATAAAAGGGTGATATATTCTAATCACATTTCACAGCCCATTTATAGTCATTGCGTTCATCATTTGCAAGTGTAATTGAAGTAGATAAATTGAAGGCTAGATTGCTATTATATTTCATGAAATACAATCCAGCAAATTATAGGATAGAGGCTCAAAATTGGTACATAAGCGTCAATCATACAATCTAAATGCTATCATTGAATACTAGTAAACGATGGCTATGGGTTAGAAAACTTTCTATGTTAATAGTTGGTGAAATGTAAACTAAATCATTTAGAAGGGTGAGTAGGATGTTTAACCAATTATTAAGAGAGAATAATATTGTTGCAGGTATTTTAACAGTTATTCGTGTTTATTTAGGCTGGCATTGGCTTACAGCAGGTTGGGGAAAATTGTTTAATGGCTTTGATGCATCTGGCTTTTTAGCCAATGCTATTGCAAATCCAGTGACAAGTGGAGAAGAGCTCGCCTACCCACTGTATGTAAAGTTTATTGAATCATTTGCTTTGCCAAATGCTGAGCTAATTAATATTCTCGTGCCTTGGGGAGAATTTTTAGTAGGGCTAGGATTAATTCTGGGATGCTTAACGACATACGCTGCATTTTTTGGTATGGTCATGAATTTTGCCTTCCTAATGGCAGGTACTATATCTAGCAATCCTTGGGATATTTTACTTGCAATCTTTATAGCCGTTGCTGGTTACAATGCTGGGAAATTCGGGCTTGACCGCTTCATTATGCCAATCATAGGTGAAAAGATGGCGAGAAATAAGAAAAAAGAAGTTGTTCAACCTGTTAAAATTACATAATAAACTTTTTACATATCTTATATTAGGAGACTACTCATTAGTCTGAATATACCCCGCCCATTATATGGGTGGGGTATTTAAGTTGTTGAAAAAAGAAATGTCACTAGCAGAAAAGCCCTTTTTGCAAGGTGAGGGGGTGATTTCCGTTCCACTGGGGTCCGATGATCCAGCTTTACTCACTTACGCAAATTTCACAAAAATTCTATTGATGGTTTTACTTTTCAACACTATGTAAATCCCGACTATTATTTGCCTGACTTACTAACTTTCCTAGATGATCCAACTTTCTTTTACCTTATAGGATGTTGTATGATAAGCTCCATGTTATAATAAGTCTATTGTTTAAACTTGTATTTGAAAAACTAATGTTAGCGAAGCAGTTATTTCCATTTACATACATTACTTTTCGTCAAGAAGGAATCAATATAAAAAAATCCATATACCAAAAATGCTTTTTCAATAAAATAATGAAATAAATCTTAAATAAATTGGCAATAACTGAATTTAAATGTATGATTATTTCATGAAATATTATTTAGCATAGAACAAGCATTTTTGGTACACTTACTATTAGTACATACAGACGAAGTAAGTGTTTTTATAATAGAGAGGGGTTCATTGAATGAACGAAAAGAAAGTCTATTCCTATGAATGGGCTGGCCGTCCACTTGTAATTGAAGTAGGACAGTTAGCAAAACAAGCAAACGGAGCCGCATTAGTACGCTATGGCGATACTTCTGTACTTGCTACAGCAACAATGTCAAAATCACCTAAACCACTTGATTTCTTCCCATTAACAGTAAACTATGAAGAGCGTCTATATGCTGCAGGTAAAATTCCTGGCGGCTTTATTAAGCGTGAAGGACGTCCATCTGAAAAGGCGATTTTAGCAAGCCGTTTAATCGACCGTCCGATTCGTCCGATGTTCCCGGATGGTTTCCGTAATGAAGTACAAGTTATTTCTATGGTTATGTCAAATGATCCTGACTGTACATCTGAAATGGCAGCAATGGTTGGTTCATCATTAGCATTAGCGATCTCTGATATTCCATTTGATGGGCCAATAGCAGGTGTACAAGTTGGTTATATTGATGGGGAATTCATTGTAAACCCGACAGTAGAGCAATCGAATCGCTCAACAATTCATTTGTCTGTAGCAGGGAACAAAGATGCTATCAATATGGTTGAAGCGGGAGCACTTGAAGTACCAGAGGAAATCATGTTAGAAGCGATTATGTTCGGTCATGAAGAAATCAAAAAAATCATTGCTTTCCAAGAGCAAATTGTGGCAGAGGTTGGTAAAGAAAAGTTACCAGTGACACTATTTGAAATTGACGAAGCAATTCAAGCCGATATAAAAGCAGCTTGTGAGACTGATATGCATGACGCAATTCAAACGGCAGAGAAACATGCTCGTGATGAGGCAATCCAAGCTGTTAAAGAGCGAGTTATCGCTTCCTATGAAGAGCAAGAAGCAGATGACGAAACAATGAAACAAGTGTACACAATTCTTGACAAGATGGTAAAAGAAGAAGTACGCCGTCAAATCACGGAAGATAAGATTCGTCCAGATGGTCGTAAGCTCGACGAAATCCGACCACTTTCTTCTGAAACAGGCTTATTACAACGTACACATGGTTCAGGTCTGTTTACACGTGGACAAACACAAGCACTTTCTATTTGTACATTAGGTGCGCTTGGTGATGTACAAATTATTGACGGTTTGGGTGTGGAAGAGTCAAAACGCTTTATGCACCATTATAACTTCCCACAATTTTCTGTAGGGGAAACGGGTCCAATTCGTGGGCCAGGTCGTCGTGAAATTGGTCATGGTGCGTTAGGTGAGCGTGCACTTGAAGCAGTCATTCCTGATGAGTCGGTCTTCCCTTATACAATTCGTTGTGTATCAGAAGTACTTGAATCAAACGGATCAACTTCTCAAGCTTCTATTTGTGCGTCTACATTAGCCATGATGGATGCAGGTGTCCCATTAAAAGCACCAGTTGCAGGTATTGCAATGGGCCTTATTAAAAAAGGTGAACATTATTCTATTTTAACGGATATTCAAGGAATGGAAGACCATTTAGGCGATATGGACTTTAAAGTGGCTGGTACAGCTAAAGGTGTAACAGCTCTACAAATGGACATTAAAATTGATGGTTTATCTCGCAATATTTTAGAAGAAGCACTGACACAAGCAAAAGTTGGACGTATGCATATTCTAGAATCAATGCTTGCTACACTGCCAGAGCCACGTAAACAATTATCTGCGTTTGCACCAAAAATTGTTATTGTAAAAATTAATCCTGATAAAATTCGCGATGTAATTGGACCAGGTGGTAAACAAATTAATAAAATTATTGAAGAAACGGGCGTTAAGATTGATACAGAGCAAGATGGTACAATCTATATTTCTTCTGCTGATGAAGCAATGAATGCACGTGCAAAACAAATTATTGAAGATATTGTACGTGAAGCAAAAGTAGGGGAATACTACTTATCAACAGTGAAACGTATTGAAAAATTCGGCGCCTTTTGCGAAATCTTCCCAGGGAAAGATGGCTTGCTTCACATTTCTGAAATTCAAGAGGAACGAACAAAGCAAGTGGAGGACGTCTTAAAACTTGGCGATCAATTACTTGTGAAAGTGATTGAAATCGACAAGCAAGGTCGTGTGAATTTATCTCGCAAAGTAGTAATTCAAGAGGAAAAAGAGCGCGCTGAACAAGAAAAATAATATTGGTTAAAAGGCTGCGTAAATTGCGCAGCCTTTTTCGATAGTAGCAAGAAGAAAAGTAGAGGATTTTTATAATTGGGGGAGATAGTTTGGTTCAAGTACATACATGTCAGAATGGTGTTCGAATTGTATCAGAGCAAATTGATCATGTAAGATCAGTGGCATTAGGTATCTTTGTGAACGCTGGCTCTCGCTATGAGCTACCTGAAGAGAATGGTATCACACATTTTATTGAGCATATGTTGTTTAAAGGCACAACAACTCGTTCAGCTCGTCAAATTGCTGAAGAATTTGATCGAATCGGAGGAGAGCTAAATGCCTTCACATCGAAAGAAAATACATGTTACTATGCTAAGATTTTAGATCATCATGCGGAGCTTGCGGTCACAATACTAGCAGATATGTTTTTCAATTCTACCTTTGCGGAAGAAGAATTAGAAAAAGAGCGACAAGTAGTATTAGAAGAAATTTTAATGAGCGAAGATGCTCCTGATGATGACGTTCATGAGAAGCTGTGGGGTGTCATGTATCCGAATGACGCACTCGGTCGTCCAATACTAGGTACGGCTGCTACATTAAAGACATTTACAGCAGATGCTATACGACAATATATGGATAAACATTATGGGCCAGAGTCCGTTGTTATTTCTATTGCAGGTAATGTTTCATCTCAGCTTATGCAAACGATTGAAGATTTATTTGGTCACTATCAACCTTCACCGCATGCTATGGCACCTGTCCTGACAAATCCTTCATTTTATCCAGGGGAAATTACAAAAATACGCGATACAGAGCAGGCACATGTCGCGATTTCCTATCCAGCAATTGGTGTAAAAGATCCAGATATGTATAGCTTTATTGCGCTTAACAATATAATTGGAGGCAATATGAGTTCTCGATTGTTTCAGGAAGTACGAGAAGAACGTGGGCTAGCCTATTCTATTTTCTCGTATCAATCGTGTTATGCAGATGTAGGTGCTTTTACGATTTATGGTAGTACTAGTCGACAGCAATTAGCACAGCTTCAGCACACAATTGATGCCACTTTATTAGATATTGTAGCGGGTGGTGTGACAGAGGAGGAGCTTGATAATGCGAAGGAGCAGCTTAAAGGAAGCTTTGTCCTTGGATTAGAAGGGACGGGAGCTCGTATGAATCGAAATGGAACAAGTGAACTTGTCCATCGCAAGCATCGAACAGTAGACGAGGTTCTTAAATCGATAGATGCTGTATCGATGGAGTCAGTGGATCGGCTGATTGCTAAAATTTTAAAAGCAGAACCAGCTATCTCAATCATAGGTCCTAGCGAATAAAGATATTTTAATAAGATAGCATTTGTTCAAGCTATTATTAGATAGGAGATTGGCATTTATTTTCAATGTGGATAAGTCAACAGCCCTCCATAAAATGAGTAGTGAAAACCTTTACCCAAAAGGTAACACTTTATGAACTGGCGAGGGAAGGTACTTGATTCAAGGGGATAGCGAGACATGTCACCCTCTCTAAATGGAGAGGTAGCGAAGGAAGCCGCTCTGCACATGCTCATAGGAAAGCAAGTAGCCTGCAATGAAATCCATTTCCTTTTGATTGACTGTTTTGCTATTCAACACGATTAAAAATAGGCTGCCAAATAAGGCAGCCTATTTTTTGATGAATATTTAGCTTTAGCAAATTTCCTTTGCCAAATATAAATAAAGACATTTGTGAAACACAAGAAAAGTGATGAGGATACTAACCAGTGTTGGTATGAATAAGATAATTAAATTTGCAGCTACTAGTGATAAATAATAATGAATAACAAAATTTAGCAGAATGATAAGCACAATAGCTGTAAGCATTCTAACCGTTCGCATTCTCTCTGTTTCATCAAGATGCTGAATATAAAATTGACTACAGATGAGGAAAGAGGCGCTACTTATATAAGCAAAGTACATAGCAAGATGCTCGATAAAATTTTCAGATGCATCAGGTTGTGAGAAATACATAGGCGCAAGGATAATAAAGAGCAATGCAATAAGGCCATAGCAAAATAAAAAATCGGATTGCAATTGTGTTTTCTTTGATAGAGGTAGCGTATTGACATACATTGTCCACTTTACTTGACGGTCGCCTTTATATAAATTATCTACGATGTTGGCAGAAATAACGACAACAAATAATCCGATAGAAGGACTATCTACAAAAGGTAAATGTACAAAATGAAGAAGTGAACATATCGTCATTGTAAAAAGAATAGTCCATTTTTGTACGACAATTCTTTGTAACAACAGTGCTCGCATGAGATCCCTCCTAAAACTCTTTTCTTTTATAAATAGCAGTAGAAACTAGAGAGGAGAGGCAGAGCAGTATTAGCCCGCCCAAAGGTGCTAAATAGACGTATTGCTTTAAATATAGAAACGTTTGAGTCATATCAGGGATATATTCTTTAAACATCCCCGTTAAAAAGCCAGGGATAAAACAAAACGCAATGAGGACTATTCTTCCTTTAATAGAGCCAAATTTAATATAGATAGGTAGTAATACGGCTAATAAACAGAGCGCCGATGTTATGATCAAATTAAACGTTAGGAAAAATTCTGAAGTGATGTCGTTTTTGGTAAAAAAATTGATAAAAAATAGGATAGGTAATGCCATAACAAGTCCGAAAATCATTAACATCACACTAAGTATATATTTACTAAAAACGATATCTGCTTTAGAAATTGGTAAAGTATTAGCGTATTTATCCCACTTACTTTGTTCATCGTAGCTAAGCGCAGTTATCGCTTGTATCGTAACAATAAAAACAATAACAGCTAGAAGCATTGCGCTTTGCTGCATAAAAATCGCCATCATAAGAAGAAATATAAGAACAAATGCTTGTGCTTTCATTTGTCGTTGAATGGTCATTAAATCTTTTAGGATAAGTCCTACCATATTTAAACACTACCTTTCACGAAAAATAGCATGATATCTTCTATAGAAGGCCTTTCAAGTCTGAAAGCCTCATTTACTTCATTTTTCAGAACTAATGCTTCTATTCCAAACGCACCAGGACGGGTTCTTAGAATAGCATGCTCTGGCAAGTCGTTTACTTCCTCACTGTTACCTTTGAAAATACCATATTCATATAATAGAGCATCTTTACTCTCGCTCAATAAAATCTCACCATTATGAATTAACGTAATATAGTCAGCAATTTTTTCTAAATCGCTTGTAATATGCGAAGAAAATAAAATGCTGTGCGTTTCATCCTGCATAAATGCTAAAAATAAATCCAGAATTTCATCCCGAATAATAGGGTCTAATCCACTTGTTGGCTCATCTAAAATCAATAATTTTGGATGATGTGCCAATGCTAAGGCAATTGATAGCTTCATCCTCATTCCTCGTGATAGTTCCTTTATCTTCTTCCTCTTTGGCACCTTAAATTGAGCTAATCTTTCAAAATAATAGTCTGAATCCCATGTTTGAAATACTTTTCTCATGATTTTGTCGAGTTGCGTCGCATTTAGCGTTTCTGGTACATGTAAATCGTCAAATACAACGCCGATGTCGTTTTTTATCGATAGTTCGTGTTCGACATGATCTTTGCCAAATAGCAAAATTTCGCCATATTCTTTTTTTATTAAATTCAGCATGCATTTTATCGTTGTTGATTTGCCAGCCCCGTTTTCTCCAACAAAACCCATTACCGTGCCTTGAGGGACGGAAAAACTTATATCTTTAAGAAAAAAGCCTTCAAAGCCCTTATGTAGATCATGAATTTCAATGGCATTCATATTACTTATCCTCCTCTAACATTAAAGATAGTAGTTCTTGTAATTCTTCACTAGAAAGTCCAGCGGTTTTCGCTATTTTTGCTGCCTTTTGCAAATGCCCCTCTACCTGCCGTAATAGCTCCTCACGTAGAAAGTCTTGATTTCGTTCTGTGACAAAGCTCCCTTTACCAGCGACAGTTTCAATGAAACCATCTCGCTCTAAATCAGCATAGGCACGTTTAGTGGTCATCACACTTATTTTTAAATCCTTTGCTAAAGCGCGGATAGACGGTAGTGCATCACCAGCCTGTAATTTATTAGCTAAAATAGCCTCTTTGAGCTGTATGGTGATTTGCTCATAAATAGGTTTTTCACTCGCATTACTTAAATGGATATGCACAAATCATCACCTCTTATAACTGTATATATACACTATATACAGAAGGCGATGGAAATGCAACATATTCGTACTTTAGGTAGGGGTCACGATTTGCAAAAAGTCCGCATATATTGAGGTAACGGCTCAAGGAGGGAGATGAGGCATGCTACTATCTGAGATGGTGGATAAGGAGTTAATTCAAATTGAGGGTGGCGTACATTTTGGCATCCTGGCACATACAGAATGCCTATTAGATGTGCAAACAGGAAAAATACATGGTTTTGAAATTGTGAAAGATAAACTACCATTCCAAAAAAAGAAAATGAAAGTTAGTGAAATGATACCTTGGCACGAAATTATTTTAATTGGTGAAGATCGTATTTTATTTAATAAGACATCTACAGTACAGTCAGAATATTTACAGTGAGGTGAGCTTTTGGAAAACGAAAAATGGCTTGTTATCGGTGAGGACTCCCGATTAAAGGAACTAGCTACAATGCTAAGAAGTCCATCGAGAACAGTATTTTATAAAAGAACAACCGTATGGAACGAAGAGTTAAATAAACTTGTTTTAGAATTCCAGCCTAATAAAATCGTATTACCTATTCTTCCATTAAAAATAGAAGTTGAGCAGCTCTATGGTATATCACAAGTGAAATTTTATACAGGTCGATTAACAATGCATTGGAAGCAATTACTAGAGAAAAATGAATCTATTTGCTATTTACAACAAGAATCATTTATTTGGCAAAATGCTCGATTAACAGCGGAGGGATTTATCGCCACGTTTTACGGACTCGAGCAAAAATGTATTTACGGACAAAATTTCACAATCGCAGGTTTTGGTCGCATCGCAAAAATGCTCGCCTCTTTACTAGTTAAGATGGGTGCAAATGTTCATATTGTTGCACGTTCAGTTGTACAAGTGAGTGAAGCAAAAGCTTATGGTTATAAAGCCACGAATTTAGATGATCGCCAATGGTCTATTACAGATGGCATTTTTATTAATACAATTCCTGCTAAATGGATTACAGAGTCTTTTATAGAGCATGTTCCAACTGTTTTATATGACTTGGCTTCAGAGCCAGGATGTTTAGATATAGATTCTGATCAATTACAAACGTATGTACTATTGCCATCATTGCCTGGGAAATACTTTGCACATGATGCAGCTACAATATTGTGCAAGGCAATAGAGGAGGAAGAAAATTGTTAACGGGGAAACGAATTGGCTTAGGTATTACTGCTTCTCATTGTACGTATGAAGATGTAGTACCTAAAATCCAAAATTTTATTGATGTCGGAGCAACAGTTATTCCAATCATTACCCATTCCGTTTTACATGCAGCTACACGCTTTGGTACAGGTGAAGAGTGGATTGCCAAAATAGAAGCTTTGACAGGAGAAAAAGTTATTTCTTCTATAAAAGAGGCAGAGCCATTTGGCCCATCCAATCCATTAGATGCAATGGTCATAGCCCCCATGACAGGGAATAGTATAAGTAAATTTGCTAATGCGGCAACAGATAGTCCTGTGTTAATGGCAGCAAAGGCAACTTTGCGTAATGGTTCGCCTGTAGTTTTAGGTATTTCCACAAACGATGCACTAGGCTTAAATGGCATAAATATTATGAAGCTGTTAAATGCTAAAAATATATATTTTATTCCCTTTGGTCAGGATGCCCCTCACTCCAAACCAAATTCTTTAATTGCTGATTTTGAGCAAATGGTGGATACTGTTCATGCAGCAATTACGCAGAAAAAGCAATTACAACCGCTGTTGATACAATATTTCAAATAAATAAGAGATTACACACAATTTTCAGTATTTTTGTGATACAATAGCACACATTATGGAACATGTATTCAAGGAGAGATGACAGATGACAAAGCAGTTAACAGTTGCGGTTGTTGGGGCAACAGGTGCAGTAGGATCGAAAATGATGGAGCAGTTGATTAAACGTAAATTTCCGATTGGACATATTAAATTTCTAGCTTCTGCTCGTTCAGCAGGAAAATCAATCGAATTTAATGGGGAAACATATACAATTGAAGAAGCGACACCTGAGGCTTTTGAAGGCGTCAATGTCGCTTTATTCTCAGCTGGTGGTTCAGTATCAGCTGTGCTTGCACCAGAAGCAGCTAAGCGTGGTGCAGTAGTTATTGATAATACGAGCCATTTTCGTATGGATCCAGAGGTACCGCTTGTCGTGCCTGAAGTGAATCGAGGCGACTTAGCGAAGCATAAGGGAATTATTGCGAATCCAAACTGCTCGACAATTCAAATGGTAGCTGCGCTTGAACCAATTCGTCATGCATTTGGTTTAACAAAAGTAATTGTTTCAACTTATCAGGCAGTATCAGGTGCAGGGATTTCTGCGATCCAAGAATTAAAGGCACAAAGCGAAAACTGGGATGCAGGTAAAGATGTAGAAGCAAATATTTTACCGTCTGGTAGTGATAAACGTCATTACCCAATTGCTCGTAATGTCATTCCACAAATCGATAAATTCACAGATAATGGATTTACATACGAAGAAATGAAAATGATTAATGAGACGAAAAAAATCATGCATGCACCAGAGCTAAAAGTAGCTGCTACTTGTGTTCGTGTGCCAGTCGTTTCAGGTCACTCTGAATCTGTTTATATTGAGGTAGAGAAAGACGCGTCAATCCAAGAGATTTTCGAAGTATTACGCAACGCACCAGGTGTGGTATTACAAGATGATATTGCAACACAAACTTACCCAATGCCTATTTATGCAGAAGGGGAAGACGCTACTTTTGTAGGACGTATCCGTCAAGATTTAGACAACAGCAAAGGGTTCCATCTATGGATCGTTTCTGACAATTTATTAAAAGGCGCCGCATTAAACTCTATCCAAATTGCAGAAGCAATGCTTGAGGATAACTTACTATAAGAGAGGTGTAAGGATGAATTTAGGTCGAATTGGAACGGCAATGATTACGCCGTTCAAAAATGATGGCACGATTAATTATCCAGAACTAGAACGTATTATTAATCATTTAATAGACAATGGTACTGATTGTATTGTTGCTTGTGGTACGACTTCTGAAAACCCAACTATGTCTACAGAAGAGAAAATTGAAGTTGTACGCTTTACCGTAGAGAAAGTAGCAGGTCGCGTACCAGTTATTGCAGGTACTGGGGATAATGAAACAGCTTACTCTATCGCGATGACACATAAGGCAGAAGAAAATGGAGCAGACGGCATTATGCTTGTAGCTCCTTACTATAATAAGCCAAATCAACGTGGGATTTATGCTCACTTTGAAACCATTGCTAAACAAACTAGTCTCCCTGTTATGCTTTATAATGTTCCAGGGCGTACTGGGGTCAATGTTGCCTATGAAACTTCTGTTGCATTAAGCAAGATTCCTAATATTGCTTGGATTAAGGAAGCGAGCGGTAACTTAGATCAGATGGGTGATGTTATTGAGAATGTTGATCCAGCTGATGATTTCTTAGTGTATAGTGGGGACGATGGTTTAACACTCCCACTAATGGCCATTGGTGGAGCAGGTGTTATTTCTGTAGCTGCCCATGTGGTAGGCAATGATATGCAATTAATGATTAAAGCGTTTGAAGAAGGAAATCATAAGCTAGCAGCCCAAATTCACCGAGCCTTATTACCTTTAGTACGTGCGCTGTTCGCTCAGCCCAACCCTTCACCGATTAAATATGCGATGACAAAATTAGGATTTGATACACTCAATGTTCGTTTGCCGATGATGGAAATGACAGATGAAGAGAAAGCTAATTTTGACCGAATTTGGGATACGTATCAAGAAAAAGCGAAAAGTTTTAGATAAATAGGAGCGAGGCTGATAGCATTTCAGCCTCGTTTTTTATATTTTTTAAATAAAAAGTATGTACAAAATTTGTAACTCCTCGTCCTTACAAATACTTATTTAGCTCTATTTATACAGGATAGCCAATATTTGTTTTCCATCTGCTAGTAATAAGCAAATAGCAGGAAAATCTATTTCCTACGTGAAACATGTATTTTTAATTTGTGCAAAAGCTTTGCAAACCGTATAATAAATGTTAAGTGGTTGCTGTTCGGGATATTTTTTAGGAGGAAATAAATTGACAAAAAAGAAAAATGAATTAATCCGCATCATCCCTCTTGGTGGTGTAGGCGAAATTGGGAAAGCCATGTACGTAGTAGAAATTGATGAAGAGCTATTTGTGGTGGATAGCGGCTTAATGTTCCCAGAAGATGAAATGCTAGGTATAGATATCGTGATTCCTGACATTACTTACTTAGAAGAAAATAAAGAACGTGTGAAAGGTATTTTCTTAACACATGGTCATGAAGATGCAATTGGCTCTATTGCCTATGTATTACAAAAAATAAAGGCACCTGTGTACGGATCGAAATTAACTATTGCATTAGCAAAGGAACATTTAAAAGAATTACCTGCACCACATCAAGTGAAGTTTTTTGAAGTAACAAACCGTAGTCGTATGAATTTTAACTCAACGTATGTAACATTCTTCCACACAACACATAGTATTCCCGATTCGTTAGGGGTAGTGTTCCATACATCTGAAGGCGCGATTGTTCATACAGGAGAGTTTAAATTCGATCAGTCAGCGACAGGTAAATTTAAACCTGATTTAGCAAAAATGGCACAGCTAGGAGAAGACGGCGTTTTCATTTTACTATCTGAGTCTTGCGAAGCTGAGCGACCAGGATATACGACATCAGAGATTGTCATTGAAGAACAATTATCAAAAACATTCCACTCAGCACCAGGTCGTATTTTAGTAGCTGTTTACGCATCGAATTTTATTCGAATTCAACAAGTATTTGCTCAAGCACAGAAATCATTCCGTAAGGTTGTAATTGTGGGCAAACCATTGGAAAAGGCAGTTGATTTAGGCGTACAGCTTGGTTATTTAACAGTCGAAGAAGATACAATTATTCCGATCTCGGAAATGCAAAAATATCAAGATGATGAAATTATCATTATTGCAACAGGCAACAGAGGAGAACCTCTCGATGCTTTAGAAAAAATTGTCCGTAAGCACCATCGTGACATTAAAATTAAACAAGGTGACACGGTACTAATTACCTTTACACCTTCTCCTGGCATGGAAGTTCAAATGGCGAATACAATGAACTCTATGTCAAAAGCAGGCGCTGAAATTTTGACTTCTAGCAAAAATGTCCATGTTTCAGGACATGGTAGCCAAGAAGATTTAAAGCTGATGCTAAACTTGATGCAACCAAAGTACTTTATTCCCGTACAAGGAGAATACCGTATGCTAATTGCGCATTCTAAATTAGCACAACAGCTAGGTATGCAAAAATCCCAAATTTTTATCGCTGATAAAGGGGATATCGTAGAATATAAAAATAATAAAATGCGCATGAGTGGTCGTGTACAAGCTGGTAATGTCTTAATTGACGGTATTGGTGTAGGCGATGTAGGTAATATTGTCCTTCGTGACCGTAAATTATTATCGCAGGATGGTATTTTCATTGTGGTGGTAACATTAAATCGAGCACAAAAGAAAATTGCCTCTGGGCCAGAAATTTTATCACGAGGCTTTGTCTATGTACGAGAATCAGAGGAATTAATGATTGAGGCTTCTGACATTGCGAGGAATGTGATTGAAAAGTACGTTGGGAAAGAAACCTTTGAATGGACGAACATAAAACAAGAAATTAGAGATACGCTAAATACGTATTTATTCCAAAAACAAAACGTCGCCCAATGATTATTCCTATTATTATGGAATATTAATTGAACAAGCTCATCGTATATGCTTTGAGGAAAAAATAAATGATAAAGGATTTTCTCCCAATTGCGGTGGAAAATCCTTTTTTTGAAATATTCAAGTTCTACATGTGATGATTCGCTACATATATAGAATGGATTGCAGAAGAAGGTGAATTTGATGGCAGTTAGTAAGAGAAAAAAAGTTACTAAAAGTAAAGCGACAACAGAAAAAAAGAAATGCATCCGCTTATGTACGAAATATTAGGGTTGCTCTTAATTGCATTAGCAGTCATTATGATTTTTGAATACGGCATGATCGGGCGGATTCTACAAACAATCGCCATGTTCCTTTTTGGTAATTTACATTTTGCTGTTCCATTTATGCTTATATTTGTTGCATTGTTAATGATGATTGGTCGTAAAAAGTTGGGATAAAGGATCGATTAATACTTGGCATGTTCCTCATTGTTATGAGCTTAACGATTTTTAGTCATGGCATATTATTTGAACAACTATCCAAATCAGGTGGTCTACTATCTGATTCTGTGCTACGTGAATCATGGCGAATTTTGATTAATACAGATGGTATCATTCATCGTAGTAATGCTTTAGGGGGTGGCATGATTGGTGCCCTACTATTTAGTGGGCTTCATGTGCTGTTTGAAGCCTCGGGGGCAAAAGTTGTTGCTTGGGTTATTTTCTTTATTGGTTTAATTCTTGTCACTGGTAAAGCATTAGTGCCTTATTTAGCAGAAAAAACGCCAGATATATTTGGAAAATGGAAAAAAAAGCATCGTGATAAGAAAAAAAATACACCGAAAAAACCAAATAATCGTCGTTCAAGAGTAGAGAGTGGGGATGAAGTAGCAGCTGTTAATCAATCTATAGATATGCCTGAACAAGAAGAAGAAATACCACATGAACCAATTATTTCTGCTTTTACACAGAATGTTTCACAAGAAAGAGAAGTGATTGATACAACTCACATGGTGGAAAATGAACTTGAAGAAGCATCGGATGATGTCCAGATTCAGGGCACAGATGCAGTAGAAAATGCAGATTATCAGCTCCCATCATATAATTTATTACAATTACCTCCACAACATGATCAAAGTGGTGAATATTCAGTGATTCAGGCAAATGCCAAAAAGCTTGAGCAGACATTACAAAGTTTTGGCGTAAAGGCAAAGGTGACACAGGTGCATTTAGGTCCTGCTGTTACGAAATACGAGATTTTACCAGATATCGGTGTGAAAGTAAGCAAAATTGTCAATTTACAAGATGATCTTGCATTAGCATTGGCAGCTAAAGATATTCGTATGGAAGCGCCAATTCCTGGGAAATCTGCGATTGGTATAGAAGTACCTAATAGTGAGGTAGCCATTGTAACACTTCGTGAGGTATTAGAATCGAAAGATGGTGCTAAGCCTGAAGCATTATTACAAGTAGCATTTGGTCGAGATATTACAGGACAAGCTGTATTAGCAGAGCTCAATAAAATGCCACATTTACTTGTAGCTGGTTCTACAGGTAGTGGGAAAAGTGTTTGCATAAATGGCATTGTTGTATCCATACTAATGCGTACAAAACCGCATGAAGTGAAGCTCATGATGATAGACCCAAAAATGGTTGAATTAAACGTTTATAATGGGATTCCACATTTATTAGCGCCTGTCGTAACGGATGCCCGTAAAGCTTCGCAAGCACTGAAAAAAGTGGTATCTGAAATGGAACGTCGCTATGATTTGTTTTCTCATACAGGTACAAGAAATATTGAGGGCTATAATGCACATGTCCAAAAGGTTAATGATCAAACAGAGGAAAAGCATCCAAAGCTACCTTATATTGTGGTTATTGTAGATGAGTTAGCGGATTTGATGATGGTCGCATCAAGTGATGTAGAGGATTCGATTACACGTTTAGCGCAAATGGCAAGGGCAGCTGGCATTCATTTGATTATTGCCACACAACGACCAAGTGTAGATGTTTTAACAGGTGTCATTAAAGCAAATATTCCATCCAGAATTGCTTTTGCAGTTTCTTCCGCGATTGACTCAAGAACAATTTTAGACATGGGTGGAGCTGAACGATTATTAGGACGAGGCGATATGTTATTTTTACCTGCTGGAGCTTCTAAACCAAAAAGGGTGCAGGGTGCCTTTTTATCAGATCAAGAAGTGGAGGCAGTCGTTCATTTTGTTATAGAACAGCAAAAAGCTCAGTATCAGGAGGAGATGATTCCTACTGAAGAAGAGACCATTTTAGAGGAAACGGATGATTTGTATGATGAAGCAGTCCAATTAGTTGTCAATATGCAAACAGCATCTGTCTCTATGCTTCAACGTCGCTTCCGTATCGGTTATTCAAGAGCTGCACGTATTGTTGATCAGATGGAGCAACGCGGTATTGTTGGGCCTTCAGAGGGTAGTAAACCTCGCCAAGTACTTGTTCACCAATACGATAACTAAGCAAAAAATGAAGACGAAAATGGTGGGAGCATTTGTATTTTTGTCCAAAAATTTGCAGATAAAATAAAGAAAGAATGAATTCTATAACAGATTTTACTCAAAACTGTTTATTTCATTCTGCAAAAATGTTATATTTATGAACGATTAGTAGGAATGTTGTACATCAGATGTCTGATCTCTGATTTTGGTGGTGATATATGTGACTATTAAAGCAGATCATCGTCATCTCTATCTTCAAGTAATCGATCGTTTAAAATCTGACATCGAGGCTGGCGTTTTTAAAGAAAATGAAAAGCTGCCTTCAGAATTTGAATTATCGAAATCACTAGGAGTCAGTCGAGCAACACTTAGAGAAGCACTTCGACTGTTGGAAGAGGAAAATGTGATTGTGCGCCGACATGGGGTTGGGACTTTTGTCAACCCGAAGCCGTTGTTTACATCAGGCATCGAGCATTTATCTAGTATTTCTTCTATGATCGAGGCAGCAGGTATGGAGCCAGGTTCGCGATTTTTAAAAGCGACTGAGCATGTGCCTTCTGAGGAAGATTTAAAACGCTTCCAAAGTGATGGCGACGATAAAATACTCACGATTGAACGTGTCAGAACAGCGGATGGTGAGCCAGTAGTATACTGCATAGACAGGCTACCTGCAAGCTTCCTGCCTACTGACTTTGTCGAAAAAAAAGAAGTTTCACTGTTCTCTGCACTTGAGCAATCTGGCAAAATTCATGTAGCTTATGCTGTAACCTATATTGATCCAGTTGGGTATCATGAACAAGCCTCACCGATTTTAAATTGTGGACGTGAGACAGCTCTTTTAGTGTTAAAGCAATTGCATTATGATGATCATGATCAAGTAGTGCTCTATTCAAAAAATTATTTCCGAGCTGATAAATTCAGCTTCCATGTAGTTCGTAAACGGGTGTAGAACATTTCTAAATTTTTTCCTGCTAATTACAATACCTTTGGGGGGTTAATTAAATGAAAAAACGTAAATTTGGTTTAGTATTAACATCAGTATTAGCGGCAAGTGCTATTTTAGGTGCTTGTGGTACGAAAGACGACGAAAAGCCAGCGAAAGAAAATGACAATGCTTCAGGTGGCGAAAGCACAGAAGAAGCTTTCTCAGTAGCGATGGTTACTGACGTAGGTGGCGTTGATGACAAATCATTCAACCAATCTGCATGGGAAGGTGTACAAGCTTACGGTAAAGAGCATGATTTATCAAAAGGTGATGGTGGTTTTGACTACCTACAATCAGCTTCAGATGCTGACTATGAAACAAACTTAAACAACTTAGTTCGTCGTGACTTTAACTTAGTATTTGGTATCGGATTCATGATGGCTGATGCAATTGATGCAGTTGCTTCTGAAAATCCAGATAACCACTTTGCATTAATCGATGCTGAAGTAGAAGCAGACAACGTAGTAAACGTACTGTTCAAAGAGCAAGAAGGTGCTTTCTTAGCAGGTGTTGCTGCAGCGAAAACATCTAAAACAGGTAAAATCGGCTTCGTAGGCGGCGTTGATATTCCAGTTATTAACCGTTTCCACGCTGGTTTCGTTGAAGGGGCTAAAGCAGTAAACCCAGATATCGATATTCAAGTAAAATATACTGGTGCCTTTGATAAAGCAGATCTTGGTAAAATTACAGCGAACAGCATGTATTCTTCAGGTGTAGATGTAATCTTCCACGCTGCTGGTGCAACTGGTAACGGTGTATTCTCTGAAGCAAAAGAGCGTAAAGCGAAAGATCCAAATGCTGATGTATGGGTTATCGGTGTAGATGCTGACCAATACGAAGAAGGTAAAGTAGACGATAAAACAAACGTTACATTAACTTCTATGTTAAAAGGTGTTAATACAGCAGTAGTAGATATTTCAAATAGAGCGAAAAATGGTGATTTCCCAGGTGGAGAAACACTTGTTTACGGTTTAGCTGAAGACGGCGTTAAACTTGCGGATTCTCGCGGTGCGATTCCAGAAGATGTACAAAAAGTAATCGACGAATATAAAGAAAAAATTGCTAAGGGTGAAATCAAAGTTCCAGAAAAAGTGGAAAAATAATTCATCTTTTGATCATCATAAGGGACTCTTAGAAGGACCTTATGATGATTTTTCAATCTATCGTTATATTTAGATTATTCGCAATACTCTATTTAACTAGATTTATAGAAACCTTATAGAGGTAGTAATTATGATTTGAATAATGATGGTAACAAGTTAATAGAAGAAAGGTTTCTAACGATGACCTTTCCTGTATTAATTTAGCAAAACATCTACCTCTATAGGTGGGATATTAAATCGGTAATAAAATATAGCCTCTAGTAGAAAATTTATTACTGGACGTATGGCTTATCTGTACCATCCATCATGTAGCAGCAGATACTATACGCTAAGATGAAAATACTTAATAATAGTGCCTATTAAGGGAGTGACAAATTTGGATTATGTGATTGAAATGCTAGGAATCCGTAAAGAATTCGGTAATTTCGTGGCGAATAATAATATCACCCTCCAACTGAAACAAGGCGAGATTCATGCATTGCTAGGTGAAAATGGTGCAGGTAAATCGACTTTGATGAACGTCCTTTTTGGTTTGTATCAACCAGAGGGTGGCGAAATTCGTGTACGTGGGAAGGCTGTAAAAATTACAAACCCGAATATTGCCAATGATTTAGGGATTGGCATGGTGCATCAACATTTTATGTTGGTAGAAAACTTTACGGTAACAGAAAATATCATTTTAGGCACTGAGCCTACTAAAATGGGAATTGTGAATATAAAAGATGCGGCTAAGAAAGTACAAGCACTTTCTGAAAAGTATGGATTAGATGTTGATCCGAACGCCAAAATCGAGGATATCACGGTTGGTATGCAACAGCGTGTAGAAATATTAAAAACATTGTATCGTGGTGCCGAAATTTTAATTTTTGATGAACCAACTGCATCATTAACACCGCAAGAAATTACCGAATTAATTCAAATAATGCGCCGTCTTATCGCAGAGGGTAAATCCATTATTTTAATTACGCATAAGCTAAAAGAAATTATGGAAGTTTCAGACCGTGTGACGATTATCCGTAAGGGAGAAGGGATTGGCACAGTTGTAACCGCTGCCACAAATCCTGATCAGCTTGCTGAAATGATGGTTGGCCGTCAGGTTGAATTCAAAACGGAAAAAACGGATGCGACTCCGACTGACGAAGTGCTTGCGATTGAGAACTTGGTTGTTACAGACTATCGAAATATTGATAAAGTTAAAGGTCTTAATTTAAATGTTCGTAAAGGTGAAATCGTAGGTATTGCTGGTATTGATGGTAATGGTCAATCAGAGTTAATAGAAGCCATTACAGGTCTACGCAAAATTAAAAGTGGTAAAGTCAAGCTGAATGGTAAAGATATTACTAACATGAAGCCTCGTAAAATTACAGAGGAAGGCGTAGGACATATTCCACAAGACCGTCATAAGCATGGATTAGTTTTAGATTTCCCAATTGGTCATAATATTGCATTGCAAACATATTACCAATCTCCAATAGCGAAGGGCTTTGTGATGGACTATAAAAAGGTGTCAGAGAAAGCTCGCCAAATCATTAAAGAGTATGATGTGCGTACTGGTAATGGAGAGATGACACCAGCTCGTGCATTATCTGGTGGTAACCAACAAAAAGCAATTATTGGTCGTGAAATTGACCGTAACCCTGATCTATTAATTGCTGCTCTACCAACACGTGGACTTGACGTAGGAGCTATTGAATTCATTCACTCTCGTCTAATTGAGCAACGTGATAAAGGGAAAGCCGTTTTATTAATCTCATTTGAATTAGATGAGGTAATGAATGTTTCGGATCGAATTGCTGTTATCTATGATGGACAAATTGTTGATGAGTTAAATCCGAAAGAAACGACTGAACAAGAGCTAGGCTTACTAATGGCAGGACAAAGTAAAAAAAATATAAAGCGTGATGCGAAGGAGGGGAACGACTAATGTCAAATCGTGTCATTAATATCCTCGTTCCTATCATCTCTATCATTATCGGTTTAATTGTAGGGGCTATCGTTATGGTAGTCAGTGGCTATGACCCAGTGCAAGGTTATATCGCTCTTTGGACAGGTATTTTTGGAGATTCATATTCAATCGGGAACACAATTCGTCAAATTACACCATATATTTTAGCAGGTCTTGCGGTAGCATTTGCATTCCGTACAGGGCTCTTCAATATCGGTGTTGAAGGTCAGCTAATTTTAGGTTGGTTAGCCGCTGCATGGGTAGGTTATGCGTTTGAACTTCCTAAAATCATTCACTTACCATTAGCATTGCTTGCAGCAGCTGCTGCAGGTGCATTTTGGGCCTTTATTGCAGGTTTCTTAAAAGCGAAATTTAAAGTTCACGAAGTTATTGCGACAATTATGCTGAACTACACTGCACTTTATATTGCAAATGCAGTGATTAAAAAATTGTCCGATGGCAGCTTTAAAACAGAACGTATCCATGAGTCAGCTTCTTTACGTTCTCCGTTTTTAAGAGAGCTTACAGACAACTCAAGTCTTCACTATGGGATCATTGTTGCACTTTTAATGGTAGTTGTGATGTGGTTCATTTTAGAAAAAACAACACGTGGCTACGAGCTAAAAGCAGTAGGTTTTAACAAAAATGCCGCTGATTATGCAGGTATGAGTGTCAATAAAAATATTATTTTAGCTATGACAATTTCTGGTATGTTTGCAGGTCTGGGTGGTGCGATGGAAGCTTTAGGGACATTCCAAAACGCATCCATTAAACCTGGCTTTACGGGAATTGGGTTTGACGGTATCGCCGTTGCGCTACTTGGTGCCAATACACCACTTGGAGTAGTGTTTGGGGCATCCCTTTTTGGTTCTTTAAAATATGGTGCATTAAATATGCCAAATGCTGCGGGAATTCCAGAAGAAATCGTATCCATTATTATTGCATTGATTATCTTCTTCGTTGCATCAGGCTATATTATTCGAGTAGGCTTACAAAAGCTGAGCAAGAAAAAGGAGGGACAATAACATGAGCTTTTTAGAAATGTTATATTTCATCATCCCTTCAGCGATTCTTTATGCAACACCTTTGATTTTTACGGCCATCGGTGGGGTATTCTCTGAACGCTCTGGTGTTGTCAACATCGGGCTAGAAGGCTTAATGATTGTCGGTGCGTTTGTTGGTATTTTTGTCAATTTAGAATTCGCTTCATCATTAGGGGCAGCAACAGTTTGGGTAGCAATGCTAGCAGCTGTTGTGATTGGTGCTGTGTTCTCACTTTTCCATGCTGTAGCTTCTATTTCTTTCCGTGCCGATCAAACGGTATCAGGGGTAGCTATTAACTTATTAGGTTTAGCTGCAACCGTATTCTTAGTAAAAATGATTTATGATAAAGGTCAAACAGATATGATTGACCAACCGATTCGTCGTTTTGGTGTCCCTTACTTAGAGGATATTCCGTTCTTCGGTCGTTTACTGTTCCATGATGTTTACAGCACATCTATTTTAGCGTTCGCTGTAGCATTCGGGGCATGGTTTATCATTTATAAAACGCCATTCGGCTTGCGTTTGCGTGCAGTGGGTGAACATCCAATGGCAGCAGATACAATGGGTATAAATGTAAATAAAATGCGCTATATTGCCGTGATGATTTCTGGGGCATTAGGTGGTCTTGGTGGTGCAGTGTATGCACAAACAATTACACACGACTTCTCACACGCAACAATTGCTGGTCAAGGTTTCATGGCTATTGCCGCAATGATTTTCGGGAAGTGGCATCCAATTGGAGCACTAGGTGCAGCCTTATTCTTCGGTTTAGCACAAACATTAAGTATTGCAGGGAATCAAATTCCGCTAATCGAGAATGTTCCAGCAGTATATCTACAAATTTTACCGTATGTGTTAACAATTCTTGCTTTAGCAGGCTTTATTGGTAAAGCAAACGCTCCAAAAGCGAGTGGACAACCTTATATTAAAGGTAAACGCTAAGAAAAGCATTTTAAGGACTGGGCACTATGCTCGGTCCTTTTTTTATTATAATTGGCGTAATTTTTAATTTTTCCCATACATACTTTGGATTCCTTTTGCAATTATAGACAATAGACATGTATAGTATGTGTAGTACATCGTTATATTAAGAAGGATAGGAGGGTTTCATATGTTTAAAACAATACCTTTTGCAAAAGGTGTCAATTTGCATATCCGACAAACGACCCAATTTAAAACCGTAAATTTTTCAATTAAATGGAGAAGAGCATTAACGGCTAAAAGTGCATCAGAGCGTACAGTATTAACAAATGTACTGCAGCACAGTAATGCTAAATATAAGACAACTGCTGCTTTTCGAAGCTTTTTAGATGACTTGTATGGTACAGTTTTGTATTTTGATACATCGAAGCGCGGAAATGAGCATACGGTTCTTATGAATGTAGAGACTGTTAATGATCATTATCTAGCAAATACAAGTGTCTTAAACGAAGTCCTTGGTTTATTGCATACAGCTATTTTTGAGCCTAATCTAGAAAATGGTGTCTTTAAGGAATCCGTTGTTGAGCGTGAGAAAAAGACAGTTATTCAACGTATTGAATCTATTTTTGACGATAAATCTCGCTTTGCTCAATTCCGTCTACAACAAATCTTGAGACCAAATGAGCCAGCATCAATTTCAGCGAATGGTAGTGTCGAAGAAATTCAAAAGATTACCCCTGCCTCATTATTTGAGGCTTATCAATCGATGCTAGCTAACGACAAAATCGATATTTATGTAGCTGGAGACATTAATGAAGAGGAAATTGTTGCGAAATTAAAAAAAGCACTACCATTTAAGGATCGTACTCCTGAGGAAGTTCCAGCAGTACTCCCCCAACAACATCCAGACAATGATTATGTAAGAGAACAGCATGAAATGAAACAAGGTAAACTTCATATTGGCTTTAGCACACCTGTTAGATTTGGTGATGCAGATTTCTCTAAGATGCAAATTTTTAATGGGATTTTTGGTGGATATCCACATGCTAAGCTGTTTATGAATGTTCGTGAAAAAGAGAGTCTTGCTTATTATGCTTCTAGTTCCTATGCTTCGCATTATGGACTTGTATTTGTTGTATCTGGGATTGAAGCTAAAAATGAAGAAAAAGCGCTATCTTTAATTAAAGAACAACTTGCCGTCATGCAGGCTGGGGACATTACCGATTTAGAGCTGGAGCAAACAAAGGCTATGCTGACGAATCAGCTAAAAGAATCTTTAGATTCGGCACGAGGTCAAATTGAAATTTTTGATCAATATAAGGATTTACCTGAGGAATTCTCAGTTCAAGCCTGGGCAAATAAGTGGAAAGCTGTGACAAAAGAAGATGTTGTTGCAATGGCAAAGCAAGTGCAGCTTGAAGCGGTCTATTTCTTATGTGGAAAGGAGCAAGCCGCACAATGAAAACAATAGAATTTAAACAATTAGATGAAATACTTTATTATGAAAAACTAGACAATGGCTTAGATGTTTATATATTGCCGAAAAAAGGCTTTTCCAAAACATTTGTTACATTTACAACAAAGTACGGCTCTGTCGATCGTACGTTCGTGCCAATTGGTGACACAGAAAGTATTACTGTACCAGATGGTATTGCACACTTTTTAGAGCATAAAATGTTCGAAAAAGAGGATGGAGACGTTTTCCAAAAATTTAGCGAATATGGTGCTTCTGCGAATGCATTTACATCGTTTACGCGTACAGCTTATTTATTTTCATCTACTGACAATATTTATAAAAGTACAGAAACATTATTGAATTTTGTCCAAGAACCATACTTTACAGAAGCTACTGTCAATAAAGAAAAAGGAATTATCGGGCAAGAAATTACAATGTATGATGATCAACCAGACTGGCGTCTATACTTTGGCACAATCGAAAATATGTATCATCATCATCCTGTAAAGATTGATATCGCTGGTACAATTGAATCGATTGATGGCATTACAGCCGAGCACTTATATACGTGCTACAATACGTTTTATCATCCTTCCAATATGTTGTTATTTGTGATTGGTGCTGTTGAACCAGAAGAAATGATGACGTTTATTCGTGAGAATCAAGGTAAAAAAGAGTTCCCAGAACCAACGCCTATTCAACGCTTCTTTGATATAGAACCAACAGAGGTAGCTATTAAAGAACGTACATTAAATATGGATGTTCAAAAACCAAAAATTTATGTAGGTTTAAAAGCGAAAGACACTAATTTATCAGGTCAGGACATGTTAAAGCATGAGTTGTCGGTTCAAATTGCACTTGAGCTTATTTTTGGACGTACCTCTGATTTTTATGAACGTGTTTACGAGGAAGGTTTAATTGATGAGACATATGCTTTTGATTTTACCTTAGAAAATGGTTTTGGGTTTGCCATGATCGGATCAGATTCAGCAGAGCCTGATAAATTGGCAAAAACGATTATGGACGAATTAGCAAAATATGAAGGAAATAGCCAGTTTGATCGTGCTGGTTTGGATCGTATAAAACGCAAAAAAATTGGGTTCTTCCTACGTGCACTAAATTCGATCGAGTTTATCGCAAACCAATTCACACGATATTCCTTTAATGACATGAATTTATTTGATGTAGTACCAGTACTTGAGACATTAACTGTGGATGATTTACAAAAAGCATTTGCTTCTATCCAAGGTGAAACACAGCAAACGGTCTTTAAAATTCTGCCAAGTAAGCAGGATGCACAGTGAAAAAATTTGCCCTTGTTTTAGGTGCATCAGGTGATATCGGTCATGCCATTTGTCAAAGCTTAGCTGAGGACGGCTGGTCCATCTATGTACATTATTCAAACAATCAAAATGCGGCACAGAGATTATGTGAAATGCTTACCGAAAATTTCCCTGCACAAGAATTTATGCTTGTACAGGGGGATTTTTCAATTGTTAAAGGAGCAGAATTAGTAGCCGCGCAAATTTTCAATGTGCAGGCTATTGTTTTTGCTAATGGACAAGCCCATTATTCATTGCTCGAAGATACGACAGTTGAGGATATGGATGCTTTATGGCGTGTTCATGTTCAAAATCCTATGAGACTAACAGCTTTACTTTCTGGAAAACTTCGCAAGCATGAAGTGAGCTATGTACTATTTATAGGTTCCATTTGGGGAGAAGCTGGCTCAGCGGGGGAGGCACTTTATGCAACTGTTAAGGGTGCGCAACATGCTTTTGTTAAATCCTATGCAAAAGAAGCGGCATTATCTCGGATTAGAGTGAATGCTATTGCTCCTGGTTTTATAAATACCTCAATGAACAGCCATCTAAATCAAGAAGAGCTTCAATACATTTTGGACGATATCCCACTAGGTTCCATTGGACAAACAAAAGATGTGGCTGAAATGGTACGTTTTTATTTGTCTGGTAAAGCTGATTATGTGACAGGACAAATCGTACGATTAAATGGAGGCTGGTACATATAATAATCTCTTTTGCACATACTACTTGTGTAAAGGAGGAGGAAGAATATGACCATTTTAGAAAACTGGCAAAAATGGACATCGTTTTTAGGACAAAACGTTATGCAAGCTGAATCAAGTGGTATGCCGAAGAAAATGATTCAAACGGCTGCTGTCCAAATTGGGGAATATTTGGCGACTAATGTCGATCCTAAAAACGAACAAGAGCGAGTGCTGTCGGATTTATGGGGCGTTGCCTCTGAAGATGAAAAACATGCATTAGCGAATTGTGTCATTAAGCTTGTACAAAATAAGCATGTGCAGTAAATAAAAGAGGAGAGCCAATCTCCTCTTTTTGCTATACAATAAACTTTTTATCTGTGAAAACGGGAACGTATGTAAGCCTATTTAACAGTCATCAAAAAAAATTAGTAAATAACACTGTAATTCCATGTATTCTAACTTTCCATTACATAAAAAATCAGCTATGATGGAACTTATAAAGGATTTTTTACGTTAACTAATAGGAAGGGAACGAGTGTGTTGAGCGATTGGTACTTTGAATATGAAATTCAGGTGAATCGCCCTGGATTATTAGGAGATATTGCTTCACTTTTAGGGATGCTTCGTGTCAATATTATATCAATAAATGGTGTAGATGAGGATCGACGTGGTATGTTAGTGCATACAGACAATGATGAGGCAATTGAGCGTTTTCGTACAATTGTTTCGACAATGGAACATATTAACGTAACCAAATTTCGACAACCAAAACTTCGCGACCGTTTAGCCATTAGGCATGGTCGTTATATTCCTCGAGATGCAGATGAAAAAAACACATTCCATTTCGTAAGAGATGAATTAGGTATTTTAGTCGACTTTATGGCAGAACTCTTTAAAAAAGAGGGACATAAGCTGATTGGTATTCGTGGCATGCCACGTGTTGGAAAAACTGAATCCATAGTAGCCGCCAGTGTCTGTGCCAATAAAAAATGGATCTTTTTATCATCTACAATGATTAAGCAAACAGTTCGTAATAAGCTTGTGGGAGATGAATTTAGTCGTAACAATATTTTTATTTTAGATGGTATTGTGACTCGACGTTCATCTGATGAGAAACATTTGCAATTAGTGCGTGAAATGATGAATATGCCTTGTATCAAAGTTGTAGAGCATCCAGATATGTTTGTTCAGCATTCAGAATATAAAATAGAGGATTTTGATTATATTATTGAACTACGTCATCACACTGATGAAGAAATTACTTATGAAATAATGGAAAAAAATCATATGTCCGAATCCGATTCTTTTGGAGGATTTAATTTTTAATTTGATGTTAAAGTAGGTGTTATTAGTGGCAGAATTAGGGACTCGACTGAAAGAGGCGAGACTGTCTAAAGGCTACAGCTTAGACGATTTACAAGAAATAACGAAAATCCAAAAACGTTATTTAGTAGGGATTGAAGAGGGCAATTATTCCATTATGCCTGGTTCGTTTTATGTACGAGCTTTTATCAAACAATATGCAGAAGCTGTTGGGTTGGATGCGGAAGAAATCTTAGAGACATATAAAAATGAACTACCGAGCACTCCAAACGATCAAGTAAGTCAATCGATGACGAATAGCCCCAGCAGAAGAAAAGTAACGAAAGGCCCTTCGAATAAAATGATGGAGGCTATGCCAAAAATCATTGTTGCTTTATTTATTGTAGTCATTATTGTGGCTATATGGGTGCTATGGCAATCAAAAAACAGTCCAGGGACAAGCGAAGAAGTAAATCCAACTCCTGAGATTGAATATGACACAAATGTCAAGCCAATTGATAGTGAGAAGGATAAAAAAGAACAAGAAAATAAAGATGCACAGAAAAATGATAAAGAAGATACAAAAGCTACAGAAGAAACACCAACTGATGAAGATGACACTGATCAAACTGAAGAGATGAAGCAAACAATTTCCGCGGGTACTGTTGAAGCAGATGGAGCGACAACTTCTTATACGTTAACAGGGACGGATACAATGAAACTGAAAATCGAAATATCAGGCCCTACATTTGTTGGTATTCGCAATCAACAGCAACAAGAAATCTTAACAGATACGCGTGTCTATAATGCCGGGGAAGTAGTTGAATTTGACGCCTCAACACAAAACTATGTTCGTATTCGTCTCGGTAATTCAACGCAAGCTAAAATCTATATTAATGACGAACTTCTAACGTATGCACAACAAATTGTAACGCAAAATATCGTCATCAATTTCAATAAAGAACAGTAGTCATCACATGATGACTACTTTCTTTCATCATGAAAGGTGTTAGAAAAATGAACATTCCAAATAAAATTACCATCTCTCGAATCTTACTTATTCCATTCTTTGTCATTGTTATGATGTTTGATTTTGGCTGGGGAACATTATCACTTTTTGGTGCAGAGATGCCAATCCATCATTTTATAGGCGCACTTATTTTTATCTTTGCTTCAACAACCGATTGGGTGGATGGTTATTACGCACGTAAGTATAATCTTGTAACGACATTTGGGAAATTTTTAGATCCCTTAGCTGACAAGTTACTTGTCTCAGCAGCCTTTATTTTAATGGTCGAGCTTAAGATGGCACCTGCTTGGGTAATTATCATTATTATTAGTCGTGAATTTGCTGTAACGGGTTTACGTTTGATTTTGGCAGGTGGAGGAGAAGTCGTAGCTGCCAATCAGCTTGGTAAAATTAAAACTTGGGCACAAATTGTAGCGATTGCTGCTGCTCTTTTACACAATACAATCTTTACATTGGTTGGTATTCCATTTGATACAATCATGCTCTATGTTGCATTGTTCTTTACACTTTGGTCAGGATGGGATTATTTCTATCTAAATCGACGTGTATTACTTGAGTCTAAATAAGAAAGGTCTTGGGATCATGAATGCTGAAATTCTTGCGGTTGGCTCAGAACTATTATTAGGTCAAATTACGAATACAAATGCGAGATTTATCTCAAGCCAGCTATCCGAGCTTGGCATCAACGTTTTTTATCATACCGTAGTAGGCGATAATGCAAAGCGTTTAGAACAAGCTATCGAAGTGGCAGAGTCTCGTGCAGATCTCATTATTTTTTCGGGAGGACTTGGTCCAACAAAAGATGATTTAACGAAGGAAACGATTGCACGTCATCTTGGTGTTTCTCTTGAGTTTGATGAAGTAGCATTGACGTATATTGAGCAATTTTTTGCTAAACGAGGACGTCCAATGACGGAAAATAATCGTAAACAGGCATTAATTTTAGCTGGGAGTGAAGTATTAGCTAATCACCATGGAATGGCTCCAGGTATGATCTTCACAAAAAATGATCGCACTTATATTTTATTACCAGGACCTCCAAAAGAGTTAGAACCAATGTTTCAATTTGAGGCTAAACCTAAACTTGCTGCGATGCTTAATGATGGAGGGATCATTGCATCACATGTTATGCGATTTTATGGAATTGGTGAGGCCGAGCTTGAAGTACAAGTTCAAAATATTTTAGATGCACAAACCAATCCAACAGTTGCTCCACTTGCTTCTGATGGTGAGGTAACGTTACGCGTAACAGCTAAAGCCGCAACAGAGCAACAAGCTGGCCAGCTTATTAAGGCAAAGGTTGCAGAAATACAAGCACTTGTTGGTGATTATCAATATGGTGTAGATGATGATTCCCTTGCCTCAAAAACGGTAGAAATGCTACTGGATAATGAGCTAACAATTGCGGCTGCAGAAAGTTTAACTGCTGGTTTATTTCAATCTGAACTTGCGGAAATTCCAGGGGTAGGCAATGCACTTATAGGAGGCGTTGTTACCTATGCAGCAGATGCGAAAGTAAAACAGCTAGGCATTTCACAAGAATTAATTGATACACATGGTGTTGTGAGTGCTGAGTGTGCAGCGGCAATGGCAAGTGCTGTTCGTGAGAAATTTGCTACAAATATTGGGATTGGTCTTACAGGAGAAGCAGGTCCCACTGCACATGATCATCAGCCAGTAGGTACGGTTTGGATTGGTATTGCCATAAATGACGAGGAGCCGCTTACATATTTACTTCATTTATCAGGCATGCGGAATACGAATCGACTCCGTGCGGTGAAATTTACATGCCATTATTTAATGCAACTTTTAGAAGAACGTGGCTACACAAAACGATATTAAAATAGAGTAGAACATAGGAATTTGGGTAGAGGAAAACTATCCAAATTTTTATTTTGAAGAAAAATCGAATAAATGTTCGCTTTTTTCTTGCGTGTTTTCTCAAAAACAAGTATAGTAGAGATAGATAAAAACAGTGAACAGTTTTCGAAGGAGGAAAATGAATGAGTGATCGTAAAGCAGCCTTAGAACAGGCTCTAAAACAAATTGAAAAGAATTTCGGTAAAGGTTCCATCATGAAACTCGGTGAAAAAACCGATTTAGAAATTGCGACATCTTCAAGTGGTTCACTTGCACTTGATGCTGCATTAGGAGTGGGTGGATATCCACGTGGACGTATTATTGAAGTATACGGTCCAGAATCATCTGGTAAAACAACTGTTGCTCTACATGCCATTGCTGAAGTACAGGCATCAGGTGGACAAGCAGCATTTATCGACGCGGAGCATGCATTAGATCCAATCTATGCACAAAAATTAGGTGTCAATATTGATGAGCTATTATTATCACAGCCCGACACAGGTGAGCAAGCACTTGAAATCGCAGAAGCATTAGTGCGCAGTGGGGCTATTGATATTATCGTTATTGACTCTGTTGCTGCCTTAGTGCCAAAAGCTGAAATTGAAGGGGATATGGGTGACTCTCATGTCGGCTTACAAGCACGTCTAATGTCTCAAGCTTTACGTAAACTTTCAGGTGCGATTAATAAATCAAAAACGATTGCTATTTTCATTAACCAAATTCGTGAAAAAATCGGTGTTATGTTCGGTAATCCAGAAACAACACCAGGTGGACGAGCGCTTAAATTCTACAGCTCTGTCCGTTTAGAAGTGCGACGTGCAGAAGCTATTAAGCAAGGTAATGATATTGTTGGTAACCGTACTAAAATTAAAATTGTAAAAAATAAAGTAGCACCACCTTTCCGTACAGCTGAAGTAGATATTATGTATGGAGAAGGAATTTCTAAAGAAGGCGAAACAGTCGATTTAGGCGTAGAATTAGACATTGTACAAAAAAGTGGTTCTTGGTATGCATATGGCGATGAGCGCTTAGGTCAAGGACGAGAAAATGCTAAACAGTATTTAAAAGAAAATACTGCTGTCCTAGAAGACATAGCAAATAAAATCCGAGCTTCTTATGGTATTGCAGCTTCTTCTTATACAATTGCTGCCCATGATGATGAAGAAGAGATGGATGAAGAATTAATGTTACTTCTGGAAGAAGAATAATTAATGATTGCATTGTTCCCACTTTATTGAGGGGGCAATGCATTTTTTTGTCTATATTCTTAAATTTTTACACATAATAAGAGAGAGGCTATGTGTTTATTTCTTATGTACTGTTTTTTTATTAATTGTATTTAACATGGAAAATTTTCTAGTGAAATAGTAATAGGGAAAAAATTCACTGAATGGATAGGACTTACTTTTTTTGGCTAAGGTGGCGAACATACGCCTGACTATCCTTGACAGAGCATGAGGCTAGCTATACAATTAAATATGTATAATTTCTGAATTATGACTTTAAATAGGCAGTACATTTTATCCTCATTTAGCAAATGTTTTATAGTGAAATATCCTTTAAAATGGATGTCTAAACGCCTACTGGATGAAGATAATGCCTTTGGCCAATGAAACGGGTTTTGCATAAATTTTAACAAAATCTGGTGCATTTTAGCTAAGGCGACATAGATGTATGCGCCGACTGAAACTGTAATACCCAAATAGCAAGAGGAGGTGTTCATATGGATGGAATTACTATCATCTCCGCTTTGCTTGGACTCATCGTTGGTGCCGCTGTTAGCTATATCTACATGAAAAAAGTGAATGACTCAAAAATCACTGGTGCTAAACATGTCGCTGAAACAATCGTTGAAGAAGGAAAACGAGAAGCGGAGGCAATGAAGAAAGAAGCACTACTTGAAGCCAAAGATGAAACTCACAAATTTCGTACTGAAGCTGAAAATGACATTCGTGAACGTCGTTTAGAACTTCAAAAACAAGAGAACCGTTTATTGCAAAGAGAAGAGAATCTTGATCGCAAAGATGATGCTCTAAATAAGAGAGAAGCTGGCTTAGAGCGCAAAGAACAAGCTCTAGCTGAAAGACAACAGCATATTGAACAGATGGAGAGCAAAGTGGACGAGCTCATGGCATCACAAAAAACAGAGTTAGAACGTATTTCTGCTTTAACTAGGGATGAAGCTAAATCAATTATCCTCAATGAAGTAGAAAAAGAGTTATCAACTGATATTGCTGTGATGACGAAAGAAGCTGAAACACGTGCGAAAGAAGACTCAGATAAAAAAGCACGTGAAATTTTATCATTAGCACTACAACGCTTTGCTGCAGATCACGTAGCAGAAACAACTGTATCTGTTGTGAACTTGCCAAATGATGAAATGAAGGGACGTATTATTGGTCGCGAAGGCCGTAATATCCGTACATTGGAAACGTTAACAGGAATTGATTTAATTATTGATGATACGCCAGAAGCGGTTATATTATCAGGCTTTGATCCAATTCGCCGTGAAACAGCTCGACTTGCACTTGAAAAACTTGTACAGGATGGTCGTATTCACCCAGCTCGTATTGAGGAAATGGTGGAAAAAGCTCGACGTGAAGTGGATGAACAAATCCGCGAAACAGGTGAGCAAACTACATTTGAAATTGGTATTCATAACTTACATCCAGATTTAATGAAAATTTTAGGCCGCATGAAATATCGTACAAGCTATGGACAAAATGTCCTAAAACATTCAATTGAAGTCGCACATTTAGCAGGATTACTTGCTGCTGAACTTGGTGAAGATGTAGCATTGGCTCGTCGTGCAGGCTTATTACATGATATTGGAAAAGCAATCGATCATGAAGTTGAAGGAAGCCACGTTGAAATAGGTGTGGAATTAGCAACAAAGTATAAGGAACACCCAGTTGTCATTAATAGTATTGCTTCGCATCATGGTGATACTGAAGCAACATCTGTTATTGCGGTATTAGTCGCTGCAGCTGATGCATTATCAGCTGCTCGTCCAGGTGCACGTAGTGAAACACTTGAAAACTATATCCGCAGACTTGAAAAGTTAGAGGAAATTTCAGAAAGCTATGATGGCGTAGAAAAATCTTATGCGATTCAAGCTGGACGTGAAATTCGTATTATTGTACAACCTGAAAAAATTGATGATTTAGCGTCTCATCGTCTTGCGCGTGATATTCGCAAACGTATTGAGGAAGAACTCGATTATCCAGGTCATATTAAAGTAACAGTTATTCGCGAAACACGTGCTGTGGAATACGCGAAATAAATATTAAAATAATAGGCATCCCTTGACCAAGGTCAGGGGTGCCTTTTTGTATGTGAATAAATTCGATGTGATCTACCCAGTAAGAATAAATGGATGATTCCAACAATATAGTATGGAATAAAGCATAGTGAACTAGCCTCAACAAGAATACCTTTTAAAAATTAACCAGCCTAGTTATACTCCATTTTTACAACTGGTTTATGTTTTGACAAGGAGTGAAGAGCATTGAAAGAAACAATCACATTACAAGATATATTGAAAATAGTCCGAGAAAACTTTCTTTTTATCATAAGTTTTACACTTTTTGCAGCGTTGGTTACAGCCTTTATTAGTATCTTTGTGTTAAAACCTACCTATGAGGCAGAAACGCAAATTTTAGTTAATCAAAAAAATATAGAGCAACCACATTTAGGTGTACAACAGGTTGAAACAGATCTCCGACTTATTAATACGTATAACATTATCATAACAAGTTCTGCTATTTTATCTAAAGTTATAAATAAGCTAGATTTGGATGTCACACCTGAAGTTTTAATGGATCAAATTACTGTATCTAGTGCCAATAACTCACAAGTTGTCAATATTAATGTTGTAGACAAGCAAGCAGAGTTGGCTGTCGAAATTGCCAATACAATAGCAGATGTGTTTCAAGAGGAGATCCAAGTTTTAATGACGGTTGATAATGTTAATATTTTGTCAGTTGCACAATTAGATAAGGAACCTGTACCGATTGCGCCAAATAAAACCCTTTATATAGTAGCAGCCTCATTTATTGGCTTTGTTTTAAGTGCTGCTATCATCATCATAATAGAGAGCTTAGATACTACAATCAAGACGGAGCAAGATATTGAAGAGCTAGTAGGACTACCGATTATTGGCTTGATTAGTCAAATTAGTGATGCTCACAATAAAAGCACTAGGATAAAATCTCGTAAAACGAGGAGAGGATCATAATGTTTTGGAAAAAAAAGAAAAAGAAGAAGTTAGTGAAAATGGCACGAAAACTTGTGACGATTGCAAATGGCCATTCTTTTATTTCTGAACAATTTCGAACAATCCGAACAAATATTACTTTTTCAATGCCTGATAGAGAAATTAAAACAATATTAGTAACATCTGCAACACCAGGTGAAGGAAAGTCAACCAATGCAGCCAATATAGGTGTTGTTTTCGCACAAGAAGGAAAACGGGTCGTCATCGTAGATGCAGATTTACGAAAACCAACAATGCATTATACGTTTCTATTGCAAAATGCTAGAGGTCTATCAAATTTACTAACAAGACATTTTACAATTTCCGAAGTCGTCAATAATACAGATATTGCTAATCTATATGTCTTGACAAGTGGGCCTATTCCCCCAATCCTGCAGAGTTACTAGCTTCTACCTTAATGGGGAGTGTAATTGAGGAACTAAAGAAAGAGTTTGACATCATTATTTTTGATGCGCCACCCCTATTATCTGTAACAGATGCTCAAATTTTGTCTAATAAATGTGATGGTACATTATTAATTGTGAACAGTGGAGTTGCAGAAAATGAAAGTGTGTTAAAAGCAAAGTCAAGCCTTGAAGCCTCAAAAGCAAATATTTTAGGCGTAGTATTAAATAACTATAAAATGCCACTCCATCAATATTATGAGCAATATTATCGTTAATTCAAGTATCTAGACAGGGAAGTGAAGTACAGTGATTGATATGCACAGTCATATATTATTTGATGTCGATGATGGTCCGAAAACGATTGAAGAGACACTTTGTTTATTTGAGCAGGCAGTTTTGGAGGGGATTTCAACGATTGTTTCCACTTCGCATGCTTTACATCCATTGTATAATGTCCCCTTTGATGTCGTGAATGAGCAAATTGTACAGTTACAAATGGCAATTGACCAACGTAATATGCCGTTAAAACTTTACACGGGACAAGAGGTACGCTTGGCAGGTAACATTCTAGAATTGTATGAAAAAAAACAATTACATACATTAGCAAATTCCAATTATTTGCTGTTGGAACTTCCCTCTAATCATATTCCCAAATATACAAAGGATATCATTTACTCGTTATTAACAGCAGGCATAACACCAATTATTGCACACCCAGAGCGAAATAGAGTCATTTCAGAAAATCCAAGTCATTTGGAACAAATTATACGCGAGGGGGCAGTTGCACAAATTACATCAGGGAGTTTAGCAGGATTGTTTGGAAAAACCGTCCAAAAACTTTCGCTAAATTTAGTGCGCTCGAATCTTGTCCATACATACGGTTCAGATGTGCATAACTTAAATACACGTCCTTTCTTATTTGAAAAGGGACTTAGATTTTTAGAAAAACAAAAAGATTTGGATATGGTAGAATTTTTGCTTGAAAATAACGAACGAATCATTAACAATCTTCCATTAATTGTATATGAACCAGATGATACTTTCACAAAAAAATGGTGGAAGTTTTTTTAAAATGGGAAAGCACCTTTAAGTTGTAAGGACATAAAAGGTAGGAAAAAGTAGCTGAAGCACTAGAGACATTCTATGTTTAAGGGGGGCATATGAGATGCGAGTTGTTTTTATGAGGAGTAACCCTGTTTCTCCAGATCCAAGGGTTGAAAAGGAAGCACATTGCCTTGCGAAAAATAATTGGAAGGTTCACATTTTAGCTTGGGATAGAGATAAAAAATATAAAATAAAGAACCAGCTGTTAGAAGGTGAACAGGCAATTCGTATTACAAGGTTTGGTATTCCGGCAACATTTGGAGGAGGTTTGAAAAAGAACTTAGTCCCATTTATAAAATTTCAACTTAAACTTTTTCAATGGTTACTTCGCCATAAAAATACGTATGATATGATTCACGCTTGTGATTTTGATACAGCGTTAATAGGTACAATATGTGGGAAATTACTTCGTAAAAAAGTAATCTACGACGTATTTGATTCGTATACATCACCATTTTATGGACCAGAGATTATTGGAAAGGTCATTGCTAGTCTAGATATACGCCTTATGAATAGTGTGGATGCAGTCATTATATGTACAGAAAAGCGCAAAGAACAGATTGCTAAGGCTTCACCTAAAAAAATAGAGGTCATATATAATACTCCACGTTATATAGATTCCAATGATTGCTTAGAGTTGAATCCGAAAAAAGTAAAAATAGTCTATGTAGGTATACTTACTGAAAATCGATTGATTAGTGAATTGGTTGAAGTAGTAAAGAATACGCCAAGTTATGAGCTGCATATTGGTGGATTTGGTAAGTTAGCTGATACATTGCTGCAAGCTTCGAAAATGCATGACAATATACACTTTTATGGTAAGTTACCCTATGAAAAAACAATAGAGTTAGAAAATAGTTGTGACATTATGACGGCTATTTATGATCCTACCATCTCTAACCATTATTATGCTGCACCTAATAAATTCTATGAAGCATTAATGCTTGGTAAGCCTTTGATTATGGTGAAAAATACGGGAATGTCAGAAGTAGTTGCAGCAAATAATTTTGGAGAACTTATTGATTACAATAGAGAGAGTTTACAAAACGGAATTGAGAATTTGGTAAAGCGTAGAAAAGAATGGCCAGAAATTTCTCGTGAAATGAAGGCACTGTACGAAGAAGGTTACAGCTGGGCGAAAATGGAGAAACGGATAACAGATTTATACAGTATTTTATAAAAGCT
The DNA here is from genome assembly GCF_002896375.1 of Lysinibacillus sp. YS11. Taxonomy (NCBI): domain Bacteria; kingdom Bacillati; phylum Bacillota; class Bacilli; order Caryophanales; family Bacillaceae; genus Lysinibacillus; species Lysinibacillus sp. YS11. The sequence goes on from NZ_CP026007.1 coordinate 1,166,868, forward strand.
ATGCGGAGTGTGAGTAGCAAAGGGAGTAGCTCGTAGCGGCTATCGATCCAATTTTTATCCACAAACGTAAGAGCAATATGAAAATTTACAGTAGTATTTTTAGGGGGCTAATATGAAAATATTATTTGTTGCACAAAATTTTCAAATGGGTGGCATCCAAAAGGCGTTAATTAATATGCTAAAAGAAATCAGCCTCTACGAGAAATATGAGATAGATGTTTTCACATTTAGTGGAGGGGAATTAATGAACGATATTCCCTCCAATGTGAAGGTAACTACAGGGAACTTACTGTTACAACTAATTGCTACACCTTTTGCTGAAGTGAAAAAAAGAAATAACGTATGGCATATTATTTTACGCATTGTGTGTATGATAGTTATTCGATTAATAGGTTCCCATAACTTCTATTCGAAGCTTTTAAAAAAACATCGCAATAATTGTCATTATGATATCGCCATATCTTATTTTAATGATGTACCCAATCAATACTTCAATAAGGGGACCAATTTATTTGTAGATCAGTTTGTGATAGCAAATCGTAAGCTCGCATGGATTCATACAGATCCCATTAAAGCGAATTTTAATTATGAGGCTTGTGTCAAAACCTATAAAAATTTTGATCGATTGTTATGTGTTTCAGTAGCATGTAAGGAAAATTTAATAAATTTTCTTCCAGAATATCAACATAAAATTCAAGTGGTTTATAATTTTTTTCCAATCGAAGAGATTAAAGAACTGGCATGTCAATATACACCGTTTCATAAAAGCGAGTTGGATTTAATATCTGTCGGGCGAATTGAAAATAGTACAAAAAGGTTCGACCTTATTCCACATCTGTGTAAGTTGTTAAAGGAAGCTTCTATAAATAATTTTCGCTGGCGCATTTTAGGGGATGGACCAGACCTACTTTCAAATCAGCAATTAGCTTTGCAACTAGGTGTAGAGGATGTAGTTGAATTTGTAGGAGAAATGAAAAATCCGTATCCATTTATAAAATGTAGTGATGTATTCGTTTTAACATCTGCCTACGAAGGCTATCCAATGGTCATTGGGGAGGCATTAATTGTACAAACGCCTGTTATTACAACGGACTTTGCCGCAGCAGGTGAACAAATTTGTAATGGTCATAACGGATTGATAACAGGCTTTAACATTCAAGATATCTTTCAAGTCATTTCTAGTGTTATGAAAAATACAGAATTACTACACAATATGAAAAATTACATAGAGGAAAATCACTACACAAACAAAAAAGCTCAAGAGCAACTAGTATTGGAGTTTGATGTACATGATAGAATCTAAGAATTTTAGTGTGCTCATTTGTATAATTTCAAGTATCTTTGTCGTATTCAAAATATATACAGGTAGTAATCTATTTCTCTGGCTCTTCTTCCTTTTAACTAGTTTGGCGATGCTGCTAGATAAGCAGCAGCATCGAATTGACTATTTATTGTTTTTTATTTCGTGGGTGTATGTCATTAAATTCGATATATCAGGATATTCACTGCTTGTTGTACTTAGTTCTTTCTATATTTTGTTAAGTATTTTGACGCTCTTTTTACAAAAGCAAGGTATTTCAAAACGACTCCTATTAACCTATTTTTTATTTGCATTTTATACGGTGGCCGTAACGATAGTTAGTGGTGGTAATCTTATTGCAGTTTTAGGCTTTGTGTTGAATTATAGTGTGCTCTTTTGTGCAATATTGACCCTCGATGATAAGGCATATTTCAGAAGGTATACGTATATCTATGCATCGGGTTTACTAGCTGCTTCAATCGTTCGATTGATTAGTTATTCTATCCCAGAAATTGATCATTTCATAGAGTCAATGACCATTGTGAATACAGTGAAGACAATGAACTCGATTAGTACAAGATTTACGGGTTTAGATTTAGATCCAAATTACTTTAGTTTGCAAGTATTAATAGCTATGGCTTGTTTATTAGTGCTTTTTAATCTGGATGGAAAAAAGGAGAAAAAGTCAATTGTATTACTCGTGATATTAGCATTTTTTGGCATACTGACATATTCCAAAATGTTTATTATTACATTAATCGTTTTCATTATGATGACATTTGTTGTATTCATTAGAAATAATGTGAAGACTGCTATTAAATTTTCGTCTTTTATCGTGATTATTTGTGGGGGTGCCCTCTATTTTTTTTACGAGAAGTTATTCGAAATTTATTGGATTCGGTTTTTTGGGTCAGGAATATCGACAGATGCCATTACCACTGGTCGAGTGAGTAGTTGGAGCCTATTTGTAAATGAAATCCTTCAAAACACGAAAGTATTTGTTTTGGGTGCAGGCTTTGGCACAAGCTTTGCGAAGGTAAAGATGGCACATACAATGTACTTATCAACTCCCTATTATATAGGTTTAATCGGAATAGTCTTGTCAGTACTATACATTTCAAGCCTCTATAAAGTACTTAGAGAGAATGTCGGAATTATGAATAGACCAGGCTTTCAAATCCTTTCAATCAACGCTATTCCTCTCTATATCATGTTAATAGCGAATATAGGACTTGATTCATTTGTCATGGATTATTTTCCATATCATATTTTATTAATTATGTTTGCACTGACTATGAGTAAAAGTAAGGGAACTACTATGAATGAGAGGTGAGGTGAGTGCCATATTTAAGCATTATTGTCCCCGTCTATAATACGGAACCTTACTTAAAAATGTGTCTTGATAGTATTCTGAGACAGGAATTCGTAGATTTTGAGTTGATATTAGTAAATGATGGCTCGACTGATAGCTGCTCAGTAATCTGCGATGAATATGCCGAATCTGATACAAGAATTACCGTCATTCATCAAGCAAATAGTGGTGCTGTCAGTGCCCGTAAAGCAGGGCTAAGGGTCGCCAAAGGACAGTATATTGGTTATGTAGATAGTGATGATTGGATTGAAGTTGATATGTATAAATCATTATGTAATACTGCACGTGTTTTTGATGTAGATATTGTTATTTGTGACATTGTAGAAAATTATCCACTCCAAGAAGTGAAGAGATCACAGCTTGTCTCGCCTGGTTTGTACAGGAAGGATAGAATGGAAAAAGAAGTATATCCAATTATGCTATATTCGGGCGAGTATTACCGTTTTGGCTTATATCCATCTTTATCTAATAAAATATTTAAAAGAGACCTATTAGAGAAAAATCTCTTTGATGTGGATGATCAAATTTGCATGGGGGACGATGCTGCTTGTACATATCCTAGCTTACTTGATGCAGAAAGTATTTATATATTAGAAAATCAGTATCTCTACCATTACCGTCAGCATTCTTCTTCCATGACGGCTAGTTATGATCAGATGTTTTTTAAAAAAATACTTGTGTTGTATGAACAATTGAAAGTTTTAAAGTACAGGAAAGCAGACCAGGTTCCTAATTTTGCTGAACAACTTCAGTATTATTTTACTTATTTAGTGATGGCAGCTGTGAATAATGAATTGAATAGATTCAACCATAAGCGTTTACATGAAAAGCGTACCTTTATTAAGAAAATGTTGATTCATGAAGCGTTTCATGGATCGTTGCATGCGATTCGGATGACAAATATGCCGCTCAAATCAAAGATCTATACTTGGTTATTAAAGAAAAAACAAATTCTTTTACTTTTCATGTTGAATAGGCTTAATCGGCGGATCAGTGATTGCAAAGGTTTAATTCCTACTTTTACTAAAAGAAAAGGTGCTTACCAGCATGAGAACTAAGAGAGTAGTTTTAAATTTAATGTCTAATGTATTACTACAAGTTGTTGCAGCGGTTATTAATTTCATTTTACCTAGACTATTTATGACAACATACGGCTCTGCTACAAACGGGCTTGTTTCGTCGATTAAGCAATTTTTAAGTTATTTAAAAATAGTAGAGGCTGGGGTTGGTAATGCATCGATAGTGGCACTTTATAAGCCACTAGCCAAGGGTGATAAAGACCAAATAAATGGAATTCTTTCAGCCACTAATCGTTTTTATAGACGTTCGGGTTATGTCTTTGTTGGTTTAGTCGCCATTTTGGCTATTTGTTATCCGTTATTAGTAGGAGATGAAGTGAATCCGCGAACGGCTCTTTACATGGTACTTATTTTGGGGATTAGTGGCATGTGGGAGTATTTTTTTATAGGGAAATATTTAGTTCTACTGTCGGCAGATCAAAAAAGCTATGTTATTTTTCGCATTCAAACAATGTTGCTTTTTGCGAGTGCACTATTGTCAGTTACTTTGATAGCATTAGGTTTTTCCATCGTCATTGTTGTTGCTAGTTCAAGTGTCTTATTGTTACTGGATATTCTTTTTTAAGATTGTATGTTAAAAAGAAATATCCATATTTCAATAGTAAAAAACAAGCGAATACGTTAGCAATTAAAGATAAATGGGATGCTTTAATTCATCAAATTGCCTCTTTAGTGGTGTTTAACACGCCGTTTATTTTAATAACGATTTTTCTGGGCTTAACAGAAGTCAGTGTGTTTACAGTTTATAGTATGGTGTTTAATGCAGTCACATTGTTTATATCCACTTTTTCAGGGGCGATATTAGCAGCTTTTGGAGACATTCTTGTCAAAGAGGATAAGGACGTTCTTCGGAAATATTTTCATCACTTTGAATATATTTTTTATGGCATCATTGCTTTTAGCTACACATGTACAGCTATTTTAATATTGCCATTTATAAAGATTTATACAGCAGGGATTGAAGATGCCAATTACATAAGGCCCTGGTTAGCAATATTGTTTGTCATTGTAGGAGTAGCGAATACAATTCGGATTCCTGCCAATACGTTAGTGAATGCTGCAGGCCATTTTAGAGAGACGAAAAATCGTGCCATTATGGAAGCATTAATCAACCTTGTAGTTTCTCTTGTTTTTGTACAGTTTTTTGGCGCAGAAGGAATATTACTGGGAGGAATTTGTTCATACGGCTATCGTACTTATGATTTAATCATTTATTCTTCTAAAAAGATTTTACAAAATTCACCTAAAGATACTGTCAAAAAAATTGTGCAAAATAGTATTTTTGCACTTACTGCAGCAATACCATTTATATTTTTTATCGAGCTCCATATTACATCTGCAGGTTCATGGCTTGTAGCAGCTATATGTATTTCCTTGTGGACGATGTTTATTTTATTAGTAGGTAATTTTATTATTGAGCCTCAAACAATGCGAGATATTTTGGTGCAATTAAAGAGAACAATTACCAATAGTAAATAATTTTATCCCTGCATTGAGTAAGGTAAGTAGCATAATTGAAAGGCAAATTGATTCCTTTGAAATGGCAGGTGAGGGTGATGAAGCGAGAAGTCAAAGAAATATATTTACTACGATTCGTTGCTTGCTTAGGGATTGTGTTAATGCATAGTGTTACGTTGGCATTGAACATGTATGACATAGAAGAAGGTCCACTATTCGTAATCCTGACATCTATTCAGCTGATCTTTATGTTCGGGACACCTCTTTTTATATTTATCTCAGAGTTTGTCATTGCCTATTCCTATTCAGATCGTTTGCCGAAAAAGTTTTATGTAAAACGTTATAAATATATGTTAACGCCATTTCTTTTTATTGGACTACTCGATGCCGTTCTTAAATCAATTGAATCGCCTTCTATTGAATTTGCCAAAAAACTACTACTAAATTATTTGGAAGGTGACTTCCATGGTTATTTTATCGTGATCATTTTTCAGTTTTATATCATTCATCCATTTTTTGTGAAATTTATTGCCTCAAGATACCCTGCCTATAAAGTAATAATGACTGCTTTTATCATTAATTTTGGTTACTTAGCCTTTTTTAATTTTTTGGATCCATTTAAGTATTTTCCTGATTTAGCGTATACTAGTTTAAAATGGGATTTTTTTAATAAGATGCCATTTCCTGCGTGGATTGCTTATTTTGCAGTAGCTTATTACTGTGGAAAAAATTATGATAAATTTCTATCGTGGTTACAGCGTTTTCGTTATTTGTTACTAGCAGTATTACTAATCACAGTAAGTCTTTTGCTAACCACTCAATTATCAGGTATTATTACGGAAGTTCATTCAAAGAGAATAGACGTTATCCTTTATACATTCAGTGTAGCTTTTCTGTTATTTTTCATAGCGAGTAAAAGAAGAAAAATGCCGAAATTTATCATTTTTATTAGTCGTTATTCCTTCGGTATATATTTATTACATCCCCTAGTTAATAGCCTACTTAAAATTTTTTTAACGAATTTTATCAAAACATTAAGTGTATTTTCTGTCATTGCCATTTCATTTATTGTCAGTCTCAGTTGCTCCATTTGTATAACATATATAATGAGTAAATGGAAATTAGGCGCTTTTTTTATAGGGCAACTCAATACCAATGGGGCCTCATCTAATAAAAAAGATGCACAATTTCCCATCCAGAAATCCTAAATAAACTGGTATTTAAACGTGTAAATGGGGTAAGGCTTGCGATTTACTTTGCGATTGCCAAAGCAAAGATGGTAAACTAAAAGATGTTATTTAGAGAAAGTGTGGTCTTGCATAATGAAAGTTCTATTTATTGGTGATATTGTTGGTTCAATTGGTCGAGATGCGGTGGAAAAATATTTACCTCGCTTAAAAAAGAAGTATAATCCAGATGTTGTGATTGCAAATGGGGAAAATGCTGCGGCAGGACGAGGGATTACTCGTAATATTTATAATAGCTTGCTACAAATGGGTGTAGATGTTATTACGATGGGGAATCATACATGGGACAATAAAGATATTTTTGATTTTATTGATGACGCGGATTACTTAATCCGTCCGGCAAACTTTTCAAGTGAAGCACCTGGTAAAGGTATGGTCCAGATTTCTAAAAATGGCGTGACATTATCTGTCATTAATTTACATGGTCGCGTATTTTTACCTCCACATGAGGATCCGTTTGCAATGGCAGATCAATTGATTGCAGAGGCTCGACAAATATCTCCACTTGTCTTCGTGGATTTTCATGCTGAAGCGACTAGTGAAAAAATCGCTCTTGGTTGGCATTTAGATGGAAAGGCTTCAGCGGTTGTTGGGACACATACACATGTGCAAACAGCAGATGCAAGAATTTACCCGCAAGGTACGGCTTATATCACGGATGTTGGTATGACAGGGCCGTACGATGAAATTTTAGGTATGACGAAGGAAAGTGTCATCTATAAATTCCAAACAAACATGCCATCTCGTTTTGAAGTTCCGAAAAAAGGGCGAGAGGTTTTGAGTGGTTTCTTTGTCGAGATGGATGATCGAACAGGAAAAGCTATTGCCTGTGAACGCATTTATATAAATGAAGACTATCCATTTCAAGGGTAGATAAGTCGAAGAATGTTTTTTTACGTTTCTTTTACGGGGATATAGGTTTCTTTGTCAAACTAGTCTATTTCCGTTTTGCGGAGCATAAAATGTGCTACGGACAATAACTTGAGGTCCAAAAAGGGGGACATGAGTTGTTGAGCGTAAACACTATTCGCGAAACGGGGAGGAATAATTGTGGATTCATTAAAAGTATCATCACGCTCTAATCCAAATTCAGTTGCAGGTGCATTAGTCGCGGTAATCAGAGAAAAAGGGCAGGCAGAAATGCAAGCAGTTGGGGCAGGTGCACTTAACCAAGCCGTGAAAGCAGTGGCCATTGCACGCGGATTTGTAGCGCCAAGTGGCACAGATTTAATTTGCGCGCCGGCGTTTGCCGATATTTTGATTGCTGGAGAAGAACGAACAGCATTAAAGCTGCTAGTGGAAAAACGTATTCGATAAAAAAGTAATGAAGTAAAATGCTCTGTCACATAATATTGTGGCGGAGCATTTTTTCGTTTTCCTGTTTTACATATGATAGATGTCACTTGAAATAGGGGCGTGATTTTGCTTAGATTTGAAAATTACAACTTTATGAACAGGATTTTCAGTCAAAGGTCTGATTTTCGCCTAAATCGTGGAGAAACAATAGTCCAGACGGTTTCTTCGTGTTAAACTTATGAAGGAAAAATAATAGTACACATTGGATTTAAGGAGTTGTTGACATGTTACATCAGCTTTCATGGAAAGTCGGTGGGCAACAGGGTGAAGGGATTGAGAGTACAGGTGAGATTTTCTCAATGGCAATGAATCGTCTAGGTTATTTCCTATACGGTTATCGTCACTTCTCTTCTCGAATTAAAGGTGGCCATACGAATAATAAAATTACAGTTCGTCCAACAGAAGTACGTTCAATTGCGGATGATTTAGATATTTTAGTGGCATTCGATCAAGAAACAATTGATGTCAATTATAAAGAGCTTACAGAAAAGGGTATTATTTTAGCCGATGCAAAATTTGATCCTGTTAAACCAGAGGATTCAAAAGCACCATTATTTGCAGTACCGTTTACAGAAGTAGCAGCAGAGCTTGGTACTTCGTTAATGAAAAACATGGTGGCTATCGGCGCAACTGCATCATTGCTAAACCTAGAAGACGCAGTATTCCAAAATGTTGTCGATGATATTTTTGGTAAAAAGGGCGAAGAAGTCGTACAAAAAAATATGGAAGCCATTACACGTGGTCGTCAAATTATGAATGAGCTGTTAGTTGATCGTATAGGCGAATGGGAGCTTGCACCTGCAGATGGTAAACGTCGTATGTTTATGATTGGGAACGATGCGATAGCACTTGGTGCATTAGCTGCTGGGACACGCTTTATGGCAGCATACCCAATTACACCAGCATCTGAAATTATGGAATACTTGATTAAAAAATTACCAAAATTCGGTGGAACGGTTATCCAAACGGAAGATGAGATTGCAGCAGCAACAATGGCTATTGGCGCTAACTTTGGCGGTGTACGTTCCTTTACCGCTTCTGCTGGTCCTGGTCTTTCATTAATGATGGAAGCAATTGGTCTTTCAGGTATGACAGAGCAACCTTTAGTAGTAGTGGATACACAACGTGGAGGCCCTTCAACTGGGTTACCAACTAAGCAAGAACAATCTGACTTGATGGCTATGCTTTACGGTACTCATGGAGAAATTCCTAAAGTAGTCATTGCACCGTCTACAATGGAGGAAGCTTTCTTTGATACGATCCAAGCATTTAACATTGCAGAGGAATTACAATTACCAGTAATCTTAATGACAGATCTACAATTATCTCTAGGTAAACAATCTGTTGAGCCATTTGATTATAATAAAATTGAAATTCGTCGCGGTAAAATTGTGATGGATGATCTTGAGGAAGCGGCAGATAAAGCCTACTTCAAGCGTTACGAAGATACAGAAGATGGCATTTCACCTCGTGTCTTACCAGGTACATTGCATGGTATTCATCACGTTACAGGTGTTGAACATGATGAAACAGGGAAGCCATCTGAGGCAACGGGTAATCGCCAAACTCAAATGGATAAACGCTTCCGCAAATTAGAGAGCTTGAAATTTGATAACCCAGTCTTTGTCAATGCACCACATGAGGAAGCCGATATTTTATTAGTAGGCTTTAACTCAACAAGAGGAGCTATTGAAGAAGTGCAAGAACGACTGAATGCACAAGGAATGAAAGTGAATCATGCCCATATTCGTTTAATTCACCCATTCCCATCTGCAGAAATAGCACCTCTTGTTGCACAAGCGAAAAAGGTGATCGTTGTAGAAAATAACTATACAGGTCAATTAGCTAATATTATGAAGATGAATGTTGGTGGTCACGATAAAATCGCGACAATCACTAAATATAATGGTACACCATTCTTGCCTGGTGAATTAGAAAATCGTGTGAAGGAGTTGACTCGCTAATGGCAACATTTAAGGATTTTCGTAATACAGTGAAACCAAACTGGTGCCCAGGCTGTGGAGACTTCTCAGTACAAGCAGCTATTCAACGTGCTGCTGCAAATGTCGGCATAGAACCAAATGAACTTACTGTCATTTCAGGAATTGGATGTTCAGGTCGAATTTCAGGGTATATCAATTCTTATGGGTTCCATGGTATTCATGGTCGTGCACTTCCGATTGCACAGGGTTTGAAAATGGCTAATCGTGATTTACATGTTATCGCTTCTGGTGGTGATGGTGATGGATTTGCTATTGGTATGGGGCATACAATTCATGCCATCCGCCGTAATATTGATATAACTTATATTGTAATGGATAACCAAATTTATGGTTTAACAAAAGGTCAAACATCTCCACGTTCAGCTGCTGGATTTATTACAAAATCTACACCAGGTGGAGCGATTGAGCCATCATTGAAACCCTTAGAGGTAGCGTTAACAAGTGGTGCAACATTTGTGGCGCAGGGCTTCTCTACAGATATTAAAGAATTAACAGCACTAATTGAAGCTGGCATTAACCATAAAGGTTTCTCATTTATCAATGTCTTTTCACCTTGTGTAACGTATAACAAAGTGAACACATATGATTGGTTTAAAGAAAATTTAACAAAATTAGCAGATGTTGAAGGTTATGATCACTCAGATCGTGGTATGGCAATGCGTACAGTGATGGAACACGAGGGGTTAGTAACAGGCATTATTTATCATGATACGGAAACAACGTCGTATCAAGAAAAAGTACCTGGCTACTCTGAGTTACCATTAACAGATATCGATATCAAAATGAGCGAAAATGATTTTAATGATTTAGTAAAAGAATTTATGTAAAATTGATGAGATCGAAGCATTTGGAATGAAGTCATTCCAAATGCTTTTTTTATGCTTGATGAAAGAATCGCCAGTATTTAGTGATCTATCGCGGGTAAACGCATAGCTACCGCGAGTATTTTGATATTGAATCCTTATAAAATCCTTATAATTTTTTTTTACACTAAGGTCATCGAAAGGATGATGACTAATGATGAAAGATTTGATATTAAAGACAGAAAATCTTAATAAGTCGTTTAAAGGGCAAAAAATTGTGGATAATGTAGCGTTAGAAGTCCAACTTAATACGGTCTACGGTTTACTTGGACCAAACGGAGCGGGGAAATCCACAACATTAAAGATGATGACAGGTATGTTACGACCAGATGCTGGGAATATCATTTTTAATGGACATACATGGACACGAAATGATTTACAGGACATCGGCGTGTTAATTGAAACACCTCCCCTGTATGATAATTTAACAGCAACGGAAAATTTACAAGTTCGCACGATAGCATTAGGTCTACCGCAAAGTCGTATTGAAGAAGTATTAAAAATTGTAGATTTAACGAATACAGGAAAAAAACGGGCGGGGCAGTTTTCCTTAGGAATGAAGCAACGATTAGGTATAGCGATTGCGCTGCTAAACAAGCCAAAGCTGTTAATTTTAGATGAACCTACAAATGGACTTGATCCTATTGGTATACAGGAGCTTCGTCAGCTTATTCGCTCATTTCCAGAGCAAGGCATCACTGTGATTTTATCTAGTCATATTTTGTCAGAGGTGGAACAGGTTGTGGATGACATTGGCATTATTGCTGATGGCAAGCTTGGCTATCAGGGACCAGCACCGCAAGGTCAGGAATTAGAATCACTATTCATGCAGGTTGTTGCCACCAATAGAAAGGTGGGTTACTAGCATGATAGCCATTATGAAAGCGGAACAATTAAAATGGAAGCGAACTTTTATTCCCAAATTACTTTGGCTTACGCCACTTATAACCTTACTTATAAGCGCTGTACTTATGGGAGGTGAATATTTTCAAACAGGAGCTTATAACTGGTGGTATACGATGCTTCTGCCAGGTGCACTGACGATTTGCTGTGCCTTAGTGATCGAAAAGGATAAAAAAATAAAATACCATAGTATTCTTGCCTTACCACTTGATCTTAAAAGGATTTGGCTAGGAAAAATAGTAACATCAAGCATATGGCTTTTTCTGATTACGATTATTTTCTTTGGAGGAATCACGGCTGGAGGCTTGCTATTTGGTCATAGTTTACCAATAGCGAGCAGTTTACTAAGTACTTTTGTTATTTTCCTGACGTTTTTGTGGCAAATACCTTTATGTCTTTTCTTAGCAGCTAAACTAGGTACCTATTTGACCATCTTACTCAATGTAGTAGCCAATATCGTAGGGATTGTTGCCTTTGCAGATGGGGAAATGTGGTATTACTATCCATTTGCGATTGGTCCTCGTTTGTTATGTTCGACACTTGGCATATTACCAAATGGTTTATTAGTACCACAAGGTAGTCCTTTATTGGATAAAGGCGTTATACTTCCAGGCTTACTGATAGCATTAGCTTGGTTTATGATGATTAGCTTTCTTACGGCGAAGTGGTTCACAAAAAGGGAGGCGAAATAGCGGATGGACATGTTACGATTATTAAGAGTGGAATGCCTTAAAACAAAACGAACACCTTTTTTGCTGACACATATACTTGTCCCCCTTGCTATTTCTGGGCTATTTCTAGCCTACTACTCCTATTCGCCATGGAATTTTCAAGGAAAAGTAACTGCCTATTTTCAGGGGCTGGCTTGTGGACTACCAATTATAATAGGATTAGTATGTGCTATGGCATCTGAGCAGGAAGCAAACGCTGGTCGTTTCCAAGGTATGCTAGCTACAACAAACATAAAAATAAAGACATATATGAGCAAGCTTATCTTATTATTATTGTTTAGCTTTGGAGCCATCTTTCTATCTATAGCTATTTTTAGTTTTGGCTTTAGAGAACTATTACATGAAGTAGATTTGGGCTATTCATTTTATAGTATGGCTGCTTGTATTCTATTCGGCAGTCATGTGATTTTCTATATGTTACATTTGTTTGTAAGCTTCCAATTTGGTAAAGGCGCTTCGATTGGTTTAGGTATTGTAGAAGCTCTGCTGGTCGCCCTATTGCTTACAGGCTTAGGGGATCGTATTTGGCCCTTTTTACCTTATGGATGGAGCGGTCATTTTGTTTCTTTATGGATTTTATCATCGACAGGAACAAATTTAACATTGCTCGAAACAAGTATCCAGACGGGCATAATGGCGTGCTTAGGGGGTATCCTATTGACTTTTACGCTGTCTTGTTTATGGTTTTGGAGATGGGAAGGTAGAGCATCTGAAAATTAGAGGGTGAATTATGGCAAATATATTAGTAGTGGATGATGAAGTGGATATTTTAATGCTGATAAAAAATGCACTTTATAAAGATAATCACTTGGTAACCATTGTGTCTAAACCGACAGAAGTAGGCAAGATGGATTTAGGCTCCTTTGATTTAATTTTGCTTGATGTGATGATGCCTATTATGGATGGCTTTACATTGTGTGGGCAAATTAGGCACGCTGTAGATTGTCCTATTCTTTTTCTTACAGCTAAATCCTTAGAAGAAGATGTGATGTATGGTTTAGGCCTAGGCGCAGATGATTATTTGATTAAACCATTTGGCATTGGAGAGCTACGGGCAAGGGTGAATGCGCATATCCGAAGGGAAAGCAGAGAGAAGCGGAACATCCTTTATAGCGATAAAGTTCACTTTAATCTTTCTGGTAAAGAACTGTTTGTTCAGAATGAGCGCGTTCTGCTAACTAAAAGTGAGTATGAAATATGTGAATTTTTAGCACGTCATCGCGGGCAGGTTTTCTCAAAAGAGCAGATATACGAAACGATTTTTGGGTTTGATGGCAAAAGTGACAGTACAGCGATAACAGAGCATGTCAAAAATATTCGGTCAAAGCTACATGCGTTTGACATAGAAGTCATTGATACGGTTTGGGGGATCGGCTATAAATGGAGACGATAAAACCGAGGAAAGGAACACATCTTCATACATTTTTCCTGAGATATTTATTCTTTCTTTGCTTAGGTATCATTTTATTAGTGGCACTATTAATCGGTCTATTTATGTTTGCCTTTTCAGCTAATATTATTTTACCTGCAAATTATGCAGAGACACAAATCACTTTAGCAAAAGACAGAATTGCTACAAGCAGCTCGGTAACGGACGAGATGATCCCTGATCTTGTAGACTACGCAGTGATTTCTAATAAGGGTGAATTTCTTTCTGGTACTTTAACAGAAAAAGAGGCTTCCCATGCATGGCGTTTAAAGCAGAGGGGAGAGACGAAAAGTAATGCTCGATTTTATGCGTTCGTTGAGCGAGAACAGGAAGTGTGCATTTTACGCTATGGTTTAGTCCCTGAGTATCGCACACCTGTTATGAGAAAATATTTACCTAATCCTCAATTAACGGTTTTACTATTGTTTATTATGGGCGTTATCATACAGGCAACGGTGCTTGCTGTGCATTTCGGCAGAAGACTTAAACGAAAAATGATGGGCTTACAAGAAGCCATTGAAAAAATCCAACATCAAAATTTAGATTTTCATTTAAAACCATCTGGGATTCGAGAAATTGATGATATTGCACTTTCTTTTGAGCAGATGAAGGAAGCATTAAATACTTCATTGACACAACAATGGCAAGCAGAGCGCGCGCGCAGAGAACAAATTTCTGCCCTTGCCCATGATTTGAAAACACCTCTTACGATTATTCGAGGAAATGCGGAACTTTTATTGGATACTGTTCAAGATGAAGTACAAAAAGAATACAACACTTATATATTAAAAAATACGCTAGAAATTGAAAAATTCACAAAGCAATTATTAGATATTTCCAATATGGAGCAAAGTGTTGGTGGTGTAAAAACAACTGTAGAGATGGCTTCATTTATTCAACAGCTAGAACAGCAAATGAAGGCACTTGCTTTAGAAAAAAAATTGAAGTTAGTGTAGAAAAGGATAAACTGCCTGATGTCTTTATGATAGAGGAGGAGCTTTTTTATCGGGCTTTATTAAATTTGATTGTCAATGCTATAGAGCACACGCCATATAATAGCAAAGTCACTTTATCTGTTCAGGGAGAGGCAGATGTTATTCATTTTACTGTGATAGATAGTGGTGCTGGTTTTTCACCGCAAGATGTAAAGGAAGCCACAAAGCAATTTTATCGGGGAGATCCAAGTAGAAATACAGCAAATCATCATGGCATGGGTCTTTATATTGCCGAGTCCATCATTCAAAAACATGGTGGAACACTAACGTTGGCTAATGATTCCATAACGGGAGGAGGAAAAGTGATAGCCACCATTGCGACGTCTTAATTATAAGATGTCTTTTTTTTATTGGATTCACTAGTATTTAGCGATCAACCGCGAGTAAAAGCACAATTAAAGGTTTCATGTAAAAATTGTAGGGGGCGGTGCAGGCAATATTCTTTAAAAAAATGCTACAATAAAAGAAAAAAGAGGCGATGTACGTGAATAACGTCATTGATTTTATTGCAAAAAAAAAGGAACGTGAAGACCGAAAGCGTGCTCAGGATTTAGAACGTTATGTAGCTACACAATGTAATTTTCAACACCCTGAAAATATTGACGCTCTTGTAGAGGACAAATTGATTGAGGTTAAAGATCATACGTTATTTCTTGGCTTTCTATCCATTTTAAAGGATGAGCAAATAGAACCGTTAGATATTTTTCAAGATGTCTTTTCATTAGAGCCCTCTCGTTTTGAAATGTCCTACAATATGAGATGGTGGTCAGTTGTGCAATTGGCATTTACATTTTTAACAATTCTCAAGGAAAATGAGCCGCATACATATGCTGATTTTTTAGGTCTCTCCAAATAATCTAAGTATGTGTACGTCTGTAAAGCAAACGTACACATACTTAGATTTTTCTTATCTTCCCCCGCTAGCTTTACAAGCCTACTTCATTTATTTATTAAATTCATAGATATTTATAATTCCTCAATAATTTTTACTAAATATTCTTAACACCTCCATACTTGCTTAATGTTTGTTTTATAACATAACGTTTGTAAGCAAATAAAAATAAAGCAAAACAAATGGAGGGTCCAACACATGGCAATTCAAAAACTGTGGAAAAAAGGTCTAATTGGTGCATTAGCTATTTCCATGTTGGCAGCTTGTTCTGACAGTTCATCTAGTGCAAATGAGGTAAACAAGGATTTATCGCTTGAGGACATTACAGAAAAAGCAAAGGAAGAGGGCACTGTTAATTCTGTCGGTATGCCAGATACATGGGCGAACTGGGTAGAAACCTGGGAGGAACTCGGGACCGAATATAGCATCAAACACAAGGATACGGACATGTCGAGTGCAGAGGAGTTAGCGAAGTTTGAAGCAGAGAAGGATGATGCTACGGCAGATATTGGAGATGTCGGGATTGCTTTTGGACCAATCGCTAAGGACAAGGGCTTAACATTACCATACAAAACGTCTTATTGGGATGAAATACCTGATTGGGCTAAAGATGATGAAGGACACTGGATTGTTGGCTATACAGGAACCATTTCTTTTTTGACAGATAAAAATAATGTGAAGAATGCTCCAACATCATGGGAAGACCTAAAAAATGGAGATTACACAGTAAGTATTGGGGATGCATTAACAGCTAACCAAGCACAGTTTGCCATCTTAGCAGCAGCTATGGCATTTGGTGGAGATGAGTCCAACATCCAGCCAGGTATAGATTTCTTTGCTGAATTAGCGAAGCAAGGACGTCTACAGGGAGATCCATCAGTAGCAAACCTAGAAAAAGGTGAAATAGATGTTGCGATCTTATGGGACTTTAATGCATTAGGTTATCGTCATCAAATTGATGAGGACCGCTTTGATGTAGTGATACCTAAGGAGGGATCTGTCACTTCTGGTTATGCAACGGTAATTAATAAATATGCCAAAAACCCACATGCTGCCATGCTAGCACGTGAATATATTTTATCTGATGCAGGTCAAGAAAATTTAGCAAAAGGCTATGCGCGTCCAATTCGGGACGGAGTGAAATTACCACAGGATGTAAAAGATTTACTATTACCTGCTGATATGTATACGAATGCACAACCTGTTAAAGACCAAAAGAAATGGGAAGATACAACAAAGCAAATCCCACAACTCTATCAAGAGCAGGTGTTAATCCATGCAAAATAACAAAGTGGTTCTCATTGTTATCGATGCCTTGCGCTTTGACACAGCCTGCACACATATGGGGTTCTTGCACCATTTAGTCGAGCGTCAGGTAGCTGCTCGCTATAAGGTTTGCTCAGAGGTGCCTTCTTTATCAAGACCATTGTATGAGACGATTTTAACCGGTACACCCCCTATTGTACATGGCGTTACCAGCAATATGACAGTGCGTTTATCGAAAGGGCAAAGTATCTTTCATATCGCAAAGGAGCATGGTTTAACTACAGCAGCCTCCGCCTATTATTGGGTGAGTGAGCTTTATAATAGAGCGCCATTTAATCATATGGAGGACAGGTTACAACTCGATACACATTTACCAATTGACAATGGTATGTTCTATTTTGAGGATCATTATCCAGATAGTCATGTATTTGCCGATGCAGCATGGTTAATGGCTCAAAAGCAGCCTGATTTCCTGTATATTCATCCAATGAATGTTGATGATGATGGTCACAAATTTACGGCAGATTCTGCTCAATATCGCAATCGAGTTTTAGCGATGGATGCTTTACTATCCTTGTTTATTCCAAAGTGTATGGCGCTGGGCTATGAGGTTATCGTTACGGCTGATCATGGCATGACAAGAGATGGTAATCATGGCGGTACCACACATGAGGATCGTCATGTCCCGCTATTTGTCATTTCAGATGCTGTAAAGGCTGGCATAAAAGAAGGCATTATTTCTCAATTACAAGTTGCACCACTGTGCTGTCATTTATTAAATATCAAGCCTGCTGAAGATATGGTACCACTCCTGTTAGAAGGTGTGTTTACAGCAAAAGAGGTTTAAATAATAGTAGTCGCTCTTATTATAAGGAGCGGCTATTATCCCCATGAGCCGCAAGTCATTTATAGAAAGAAGTGAGTGTGTTGATATCGAAGCGGCAATCCATTGCTTGGCTTTCGCCTTTTCTTGTATTACTATTACTGTTTTTCTTAGTACCGCTCCTATATATGCTCATTACAAGCTTTCAAAATAGTGAGGGCTTTACTCTGAAGCAGTATGAATCAATTTTTACGAACGACTACATTCTTCAAGGTTTTAAAAATAGTATTACTTTATCTGTTATCTCAGCTATGATTGCGTTACTTATCACCTTGTTTGCAGTTTATGCCATGATGAAGTTTTCAGAGCCAGTACGGGAGAAGATTTTAATACTTACTAACTTAACCTCCAATTTTTCAGGTATTCCGCTAGCATTTGCTTTTATCGTTTTACTTGGCAATAGTGGTTTATTTACATTGTTATTTGACAAATGGGATATTGAGGCGTTGACATCCTTTTCATTATACAGTTGGAGCGGTTTGTTACTTATTTACATTTACTTTCAGCTGCCATTATCACTAATGCTGCTATATCCCATTTATGATGGAATTCAGCAACAGTGGAAGGAGGCGGCAGCCCTTCTTGGTGCATCTAGCTGGCAGTTTTGGATGAAAATTGGTCTCCCTGTTATGCTCCCAGGAATTGTGGGAACCTTTAGTGTATTGTTCGCCAATGCTATGGGTGCGTATGCCTCTGCTTATGCATTAACAAGCAGTAATTATAATTTAGTGGCGATTCGTATCGGCTCCTTAATAAAAGGTGATATTTTTGCTCAGCCAGAGCTAGCCAGTGCCATTGCAGTTATATTAGCAGTGACAATGGTGACGGCCATGCTGATCAGTGAGTGGAGCATCTCTAAAACAAGGAGGAAAGTAAAATGAAAAAGCGTGGTTTGGCTGATTTCTTTTTCCTTCTGCTCGTGGGATATTTACTATTACCTGTGTTAGCAACAATGCTCTATGCGTTTGCAACAAAATGGAATAAAACGATATTGCCAGAAGGACTCACACTAAAATGGCTTTCCACATTGTTTCAGGATACCGATTTTATTCAGGCATTTGGTCGTTCAGTATTTTTAGCAGGGGGGGCAGTTAGCATTGCACTCCTTGTCATTGTGCCAGCCATTTTCGTCATCGTCCTATACTTTCCAAGATATGAAAAATGGATACAGATGGCAGTGGTGATGGTGTATTCTTTTCCAGGAATCATTTTAGCTGTAGGGTTTATACGCGTTTATAGCCAAATAGGTATACCGATGATATTTGTTGTTTTAGGTGCCTATGTTGTGGGAATTCTTCCTTATATCTATCAAGGTACACGAAATAGTTTAAGAAATATAGATGCGAGGCAGCTACTTGATGCCGCTCAATTACTAGGCGCATCCAAAAGGCAGGCATTCACAAAAATTTTACTGCCTACCGTTTATCCAGGCTTATTTGCAGGGGCATTATTATCCTTCTCTGTCTTATTTGGTGAGTTTGTCTTAATTAATCTTGTTGTAGGTTCTCGCTTTGAAACCGTTCAAATTTATTTAATGAAAAAGCTTAGCACAAGTGGACATATTGCTAGTGCTGTTGTTTTCATCTATCTCGTGCTAATGGGTCTTTTAACATTCGTCATTGCTATCGTAACGAAACGATCGAAAGGTGCTACAAATCTATGAGTTATCTTGTTATTGAAGGGCTTCATAAAAAATATGGACAAGTATCTGTTTTAACCAATATTCATATGGAAATTCAAAAAGGAGAATTTATCACACTATTAGGTCCTAGTGGCTGTGGAAAGAGTACGATTTTGCGTATTGTTGCAGGCTTAACAGATGCATCGGCAGGTAAGATTTTGATTGAAGGAAAAAATATGAGTGGCGTACAACCGAAGGATCGTCAAGTGGGTATGGTCTTTCAATCCTATGCACTTTTTCCTAATATGACTGTGCTCGAAAATGTTGCTTTTGGTTTGCGTATGCAAAAAGTTAATAAGGCAGATATAGAGCAGCGTGTTCATGAAATGCTAGCGCTTGTTCATCTAAGTGAGAAAGCTAATGCGTACCCGAAAGAATTATCTGGAGGTCAACAGCAGCGTGTTGCTCTAGCCCGTGCATTAATTGTCCGACCTAAAGTACTGTTATTAGATGAGCCGCTTAGTGCGCTCGATGCTCAAATTCGCAAAAAACTTCAAGTAGATTTACGAGCAATTCAGCGAAAATTAAATATGACAATGATTCTAGTTACTCATGATCAGGAAGAGGCAATGGCTGTTTCGGATAGAATATTTGTCATGAATAATGGCAGCATTGCCCAAAATGGTACGCCAACGGAAATCTATACGAAACCAAATAATGAATTTATTGCTAATTTTATCGGTCATTATAATGTTTTTCCTCGCCAAACTTTAGAAAAAATGCTTGGAGCATCTTTAATAGAGCAAGCCACGAAATTTGCTATACGACCTGAGGCGTTACATCTCGATCAACGAGATGGGGACTTATGTCTCTTTGGGGTTGCCAAACAATCATTAATGAGCGGCAATATTATTCGTACTACGTTTGAAGGAGAAATGGCGTTTACAATGGAACAACTGCATCAACAAGGGTATTCGATTGAAATGGGAAAATCCTATAAGTGTTATGTCGCACAAGAAGATGTGATTGCGCTATCATGACTTACGCTAAACTGGAAAGATTTGAATTTATTTTAAAACAATTAGATTCTGAAGGGAAAATTATTGTTGCCAATATTGCCGATGCCCTTCAGGTAGCACCAGAAACAATTCGCCGAGACTTTGATGAATTAGAACAACAGCATTTATTATCAAGAGTTCATGGCGGGGCTATTAAATATACGAATGTACGTAATGAACCGGTATTTTTACGCAAGCTACAAATGCACAAGGACGCAAAGAGACAAATTGCTCGTATTGCTGCAAAACGCATTTGCGACGGCGATACTATTGCAGTAGATACAGGTACTACAACAGTACATATAGCCGATTTTTTACTAGCTGTGGAAGATATAACGGTTGTAACGAATTCAATTGCAGCAGCTATTCAATTTAATTTAGCCATAGAAGAACGACGCATGACAGGCAAGGTTATATTACTAGGAGGTACGGCGAATCCAAAACAATCTTCTGTTGCAGGTGCTATGACGTTAGAAATGCTAGATAATATGAATTTTGATAAGGCCTTTTTATCGTGTGGTGGCATGAGTGAGGGCATTGTTTATGATTACGATTTGGATGAATCTCTTATTTCAAAGAAAATGCTCAAGCATAGCAAAGTGAGTTATTTATTAGCCGATGTATCTAAAATTAATGGCAAATCATTTTTTCAAATCTGTCATCTTGATGAATGTACAGAAATTCTTTGCGAAAGCACTTGTCCATTAGAATGGCAGGCGTATGAGGAAAAATGGACGATATGTAATGGAGGGAAGAGTGGATGACAATTGATTATCATGTACATTTAGAAGAGGGACCTTATTCATTTCGCTGGCTAGAGCGTACATCGCAGGCACTGGAGTTTTTTCATTCGAATGATGAAACGGAAAAAGGCTCCAAACAACAAATAACTTGTCATTTACAGCGGCTAGCAAGGCGTGTGAAAAATGGCTGTTATAGTGAGGAATGGTTGGATTTATATCTCGAACAGGCAAAGCAGCTTGGCTTACGTGAGGTGGGGATTGTCGATCACTTATATCGTTTTCAAGAAACGCGTGCCTATTTTGAGCGATTTATGAGGCTGGATGAAAGTAAAATTGGACAAATTCAGCGCTATTGGCTGGATCGTGTGATGACAGAAAATATGGATGCTTTTGTGACGACCATTCAGCAGGCAAAGGAAAAATGGCGTCAACATGGCATTACACTGAGACTTGGTATAGAGGCAGATTATTTTGTTGGTGGTGAGGAGGAATTAACTGCTTTGCTAGCAGGTTATCCTTGGGATTATGTAATTGGTTCTGTTCATTTTGTTGATGGGTGGGGCTTTGATAATCCACAAACAAAGTATCTTTTTGAGCAAATGGATCAACCCTCTTTACAACAAAATTATGAGCGTTTTTTTAAAGTAGTAGAGAAAATGATTCTTTCCAATATGTTTGATTTTGTTGCCCATTTAGATAATTTTAAAGTATTTAATTATCAGGTGGAGGATCGTGCGTTTCTTGAAGTTTGGTATAAACGTATTGCAAAGGCACTAACGTCTACTGAAACCGCCACTGAAATCAATGCCGGGCTGTATTATCGTTACCCTGTACAGGAAATGTGCCCGGGTCCTCGTTTTTTACAAACCTTACTTGAGCATGGAGTTGCTTTTACTGTATCCTCTGATGCACATTTCCCAGATGATTTAGGTAAATATACATTTGCCAATACAGAGCTGCTAAAGGGTTATGGCGTTCAAGCTATTGCCTCCTTTGAACAGAGAGTGAAAAAAATGATGACGTTATAGGTTGAGTAAAGGGCACTAAAGCTTCAATGTAGTGCCTTTTATTCGTATTACATAAGTACAATTTTACTCGCATACAAATGATTAAATTCATTTTTATAATGTGAGGCGATTCAGATTGACATCTATTAAAGAACAACCCTTTTTACCTATTATTATACAATCGGGTCAGCATGCATACGGGGTAGCACGCTCATTTTATGCAGCCTACCGCATGAAAAGTCTTGTCATTGAGCCAGTAAAAAAAGGGAGGACGATGCGCTCACTCCTTTTGAAAGGCTCACAGGGAATTGCCACGCAGAATAGCGGTATTCTGGATTTTCAATACGTTGAACATTTAGATGATCCTACCCGTTTTGTACAAGCGCTAGTGGGATTGGCCATGCAGTGCCAACAAAAGAAATTGATTTTATTAGTTTGTGACTGCTACTATGCAGAGCTTATCATTGAAAATAAAGAGCAGCTTGAAAAGTACTTTATTTTACCTTACATTGATCAGGCTTTACTAAATAGGGTGCAAACAAAGGAGAAGTTCTACAGGCTTTGTGATAAATATCAGTTAAAATACCCCAAAACCATCATTATAACAAAGGAACATCATTCAAATAGAGAAATTCCAATCCAGTATCCCATTATTATTAAACCCTCCAATACCGTGGCCTATACGAACTGTTCCTTTCCTGAAAAGAAAAAAATATATCTAGTGCACGATGCAGATGAGATGCAGCACATCATTGGCTGTATTTATCGTTCTAGCTATCAAGACACCTTAATCGTTCAAGAATTTATTCCAGGCGACGATTCCTATATCCGTGTTCTAGATGTATATGTAGGAAGAGATCGAAAAGTAAAATTAATGTGTCTTAGCAACAAGCTACTCGAAGATCCATCTCCACAAAACAAAGGTATTTCTTTAGCTGTTATGACCGATTATGATGAACAGCTAATGGAATCCATTCGGCATTTTTTAGAGGACATCGGCTATACGGGCTTTGCTAATTTTGATATGAAATATGATGCAAGGGACGGGAAATACAAGCTATTTGAAATGAATTTGCGAGCAGGGGCTTCAAGCTACTATGTGACCGCAAGCGGGTATAATTTAATGCAATATGTGGTGGATGATTATTTATACCAGGTTCATCATGAACGAACATATGTCCAGACGAAGCATGTATGGTCACTACTTCCTTCAAAAACACTATTTAAATACATGAAGAATGAAAAATTAAAAATAGAAGCAAAGCAATTAATGAAAGAAGGGCAATACACGGATGCATTACTATATAAAGAAGATATGAATATCAAGCGTTGGATAAAGCTGAAATTGTATCATTCATATTTACAGATAAAATACAGCAAGTATTTTAACAAAAGCAATGGTTAGCATATGTGAAATGAAGGATAGGGCTTTAAGATTCGTATTTATTATTTCATTTTGTTAAGTGATTTAGATATTGAAAAGCGTTATGAGACATTAAATTTAGGTATAGAAAATGCTTTAATAAGAATGAATCAAAGAAAGGATTATCTTTTAGATGAAATTGTTTTAGAAAGCTTCGAATAGCTGATAAATAAAAATTGGTACCTTCAAATATAGTAAAAAAATATTGTAGTACTTTATTGGAAATAACGGATGAATTGCGCAAAAATAAAATTGAAAATGATGGGTATTTCAATTTGTTAAAAATAATTAGTGAATATAATATTGATTATGCTTATAAAATCTTTTAATAGCGAGTTCACATGTGTATGACAATAGGGTTAGGAAAGACTCTTTTGAGAGCGCTGTGGATAATATCGAACAATTAAAAGCTATAGAGTATTTTCATAAATTGTATAAATCCGAAATCAAATTATTTAAAGTTTATCTAATGAATTTAAAGATATAAAGATTGATTTGTTGACTTTAGAAGAAAAACTAAACCAACAGTAGGAAAAGATTTAACCAATAATCTTATTAATATTGAAATGATATCAACGAAAACATCTCAAAGATTTTTTCGATGGAGACTTAATTCGCTTAATTGATTATCTAAGAGAAAGTAGCTATTCAGATTACAGATATAACAATTATGTATCTGATACAATACATTATATAGTTGCTGCGGCTTTTAAAAAAGTCACTTAGATATCAAATAAAAATAGTGGAGCACTAAGGTTATTTTGAATTACTTCAAATATATTCGCTTTTAGAAGGAAGTGGAGATAGAGAGAAATGTAGAGAATTATTTAGTTTCCTATAAAATTAGTAGAATTATTGGTCTTTTAAAGAAATAATTTTTAAAAATGAAATGATAGAATCTTATCTTTACAGACTGTGCTTTTTCTTTTGGTTATTTATAGCAATAACAGTTTCGGAATATTCAAACATATTTTGATGAGAATATTTAAATTTTACCGATTTATATTTGCCGAATCGACAAATCATACTTATAGCTCAATCTCTTATCACCTCTTAAAAAGGTATATTTGTTATTTTAAGTTATTCTTTAATCCCCACTATTATCATATCAATTTATGTTTAAATTACAAAATATATAAGTGAAAATGAGTGTGTATTTTATGGTAATTTTATGACATTGTAAATATAGTGTAGTATAAGAAAAGGCGTGTGCGCACGTGACCTAGAATAGCATAAAAAAGAACACTCATTTGTTTTTAACTCTAAAACAAATGAGTGTTTTTTCAGCTTTCATCGTTCTGAATAGTAGTCTGATTCAGAGGTTCTGCTCATTCCCACTTCAAAAAAATAACAATGTTATTTAATGAAATAGTGCAGAATACAATAGCACTAAAAAACTAAGTAGAGTGAAACTAAATAGAATTATTAGAGGTAATTTCTCTTTACGTTCTTTGATTCGATTCATTCTAAGAAATAGTACAATACAAAGGGTGAGTGAAATACCAAAAAGAATAATAGGAACTATAGATAACACAACTATCCCCCTTTTTTAATAATTAACATTGAGAACCTATCCAGAAAGGATCTGGATTTACTGTACCTGTCCATTTAATCCATAATCCACAGTCCTTAACGCTTGATAAGTTTAAGGCAGTTGCCCCAATATCAATTAATCCTATTGCAATAATAGTAGCTAATCCAAGAGGAGGAGCAATAAAGGCAGCGATAGCAGCTCCAAGTGTAGCTATTCCTGCTCCAATTTGAATATAAGTTATTATCTTGGAAGCTTGACAACTATCAAAGTAAGTATAGAATCCAACTGAAGTCTTTTCATACTTACTTTTACCGTTACATGCAGCTAACGGCTGGACAGAATTCATTAATTCAAAGTCTTTTGTAGTAGACTCAATTAAGTCTTCAGATACATTTTCTTTTCTAGCTGACTCTTCATCAAAATAAAAACCATTTTCATCATATGTTACAAATGGCTGTATAGCCAATGTATCGTTTATTATTTGATTATGTTCATTTACTTTTGATATTGCAAGCTTGATATCAGAATCTGTTGCACCTTGTTTTTTTGCTAAATTAGTATCTATAGCAATATAGTCTCCATCGAAACCTATTGTTTTATCAAATTCTTTATCTAATTCTAATACACTTGTAAGAATAGTCGATAAATTATCTATTGTTTCATTTTCTATTTGTGCTGCGGTTGCGGGAAACTGCGTTGTTATTGAAAACATAAAAATTATTGCAACGATTCCTGTAATAATTTTTTTCATTTTTTATCCCATCCTTTTAATAATATGATTCTCAACACTGTGTGACAACCAATATCTAGTAAACTATATTATTTCCATTTAGTAACCTCCTTCTAGTAGATTATTTATATAATAACATAATAATTTACAAAAATAAACAAATATTAACAATTTTGATAATGATTATCCAATTGTGGAATTATTAATAGGGTTTTAACCAAAGATAAAATTATATAGCTTTTCATAATCTTTATTTAACGTAGTGCTTTATTTAAATATTCGATTTATGAAATATTAAATCTGTACATTTTAAATTTAAATAATTTATTAAATCTGTGCAAATATTGCATAAGTAAATAGTTCTATATAAGGAAGAAAGAAAACGTTTGAGGAACATATTCAAATTGTCAACTACTGTTTGAAGAGCCAGAAAAATTATCAATTAGCAGCACAAGCCTATGATGTTTCGTATCAACAGGTATACCATTGGGTGAAGAAATTTGAAGCGACTGATGAAGAGGGATTACGTGATCATCGCGGTCGAACAAAAAATGAAGTTGAATTAACAGCCGAAGAAAAACTTAAGGTTAGAAATCAAACGAATCGAGCGTGAAAATGAGTGCTTACGTGCTGAAAATCTATTTTTAAAAAAGTTAGAGGTAAATCGAAAGGAGGCGTCGCTAAGCCAAATTCGCTTACAACAACGCTATTTAGCAATTCAAGAATTACACCAAGAGGAGAAACTTTCGATTCTTTTATTATGTGAAATCGTGGGTGTTTCGCGCGCCGCTTACTATAAGTGGCTAAGTCGTAAGTCATCTAACAGAGAAGTTGAAAATGAAGCCATTTCAAAGGATATTGATCTCCTTTACCACCAAGTAGATGGCATTTACGGCTATTGTCGTATGACATTGACAATCAATCGTCAGCGAATAAAGAATAATCAAGCGACGGTTAACGAGAAGCGTATTTATCGTTTAATGCAGGTGAGTGGATTGAAGTCCGTTATTAGGCGAAAGAGAAAGCCTTATCGTAAATCTCCAGCGCATCAGTGGCGGAGAACGTATTAATCGGGCATTTACCTCGGAAAAGCCAAATGAAAAATGGTGTACAGATGTCACAGAGTTTAAGTATAGAAACGGGAAAAAACCTTATTTAAGTGCAATTATCGATTTATATGATGGTTCAATTATGAGTTATGTGTTAGGTCATTCGAATAATAATTCCCTTGTTTTCAAAACAATAAAATCAGCTATTCAATCATTACAATCAGGCGAGCAGCCATTAATACATAGTGATCGAGGTTTTCAATATACATCGAAGGGATTTAAACGAATTGTGGAAACAGCCAATATGACACAAAGTATGTCCCGTGTTGGTCGATGTATTGATAACGGACCAATTGAATCATTTTGGGGCACATTGAAGTGTGAGAAGTATTATTTGCATAAGTTCGATTCATATGAAGGGTTAAAACTAGCGATTGATGATTATATTCATTTTTATAATTACTATCGTTATCAGAAACGATTAAACGGCTTGAGTCCTTTAGAATTCAGGGCTCAAGCCGCTTAATACATTTTTTATTATTTCCACTGTCTACTTGACAGGGAGCAGTTCATTACTCTGGTGTCTTTTGTTATTTATTATTGATCAATAATATCTCAATCTTTCAATGTTCGTACATTTTCGTATTCATTAGCTTTAGTTTTATAACTTTGAGGGTGTTGCTTCCAAAATAATATTAGTATAGCCTGTTTTGATTGTAGAACAAATAATCTGAAAACAAATTGTTCGACACAGTTTTACCATCAACAATAACAGTTTGAGCTAAAGCCATTATATATTTTGAACCGCCACCTTCTTTAGCTAAAAGAGGTTTAAATTCTTCACTTGTAACCTTTGATAATAATGCAATCTGTCCAAAGCTGTGCCTCCATTTACAACTAACAATTCATCTTTTGCAGTTGAATGTAAGTCATAAATTGAAGTAATATCATTATCTACTCAAAAATACCCTGGTTTGTACTCAAAATTACTTATGTCGGGTTTTCCTTCAAGATCGTTTGTAATTCCACTGATTTGTCAGCTACAACAGTAAAGCCTATAATGCCTAAACTCCTTTGTTTTATATAAATCAATAATAACAAAGGTTTGGAATTATTTATAAACTATTCTAATTATTGTTATAACTATTGAGAAAGGTGAAGTTTCATCTATTATAAAGGATTAGTAAAAATTATTTGTATGGACAGGAAATGTGACGTTTTAGTTTTGTAACAATTACTTTTTGCTTATTAATGATAAAACATAAAAATAATTGTATAATTCATTTGTGAGGAAGGAGCGTCCGTTTAGTGAGTGAAGAAATGAGAACAGGTAAGAGTGTTTTTGAATTAGAGCAAGAACAACTAAAAACATTACCGAAAAATAAAAATAAAGAATCAGAAAAAGATTATTCAACATATTTTCAAGGGCCATCAATGATTGATGGAAAAAAACGTAAAACAGTAGCTGAACATATTCAATATGCTTTAGAAAACGGTTTCCGTGGAATAGGCGAGGGAAAAAGTTATCATATCATGACTTATGGCTGCCAAATGAATGAGCATGACACAGAAGTAATGGCCGGGATTTTTATGCAGCTAGGCTACACACCAACAGAGGTGATTGAAGAGGCTGACGTTGTCTTGCTAAATACATGTGCTATTCGTGAAAATGCAGAAAACAAAGTATTTGGAGAACTTGGTTTCCTGCTGAAATATAAACGAAAAAACCCTGAGATGCTAATAGGGGTTTGTGGCTGTATGTCGCAAGAGGAATCTGTGGTTAATAAAATTTTAAGAAGCTACCCACATGTTGATATGGTGTTTGGTACACACAATATTCACCGTCTGCCAAACATTTTAAAAGAAGCCTACATGTCAAAAGAAATGGTCATAGAGGTTTGGTCTAAAGAAGGCGATGTCATTGAAAATCTGCCGAAGAAACGTCTTGGCTCCATTAAGGCTTGGGTTAATATTATGTATGGTTGCGATAAATTCTGTACGTATTGTATCGTTCCATATACACGTGGTAAAGAGCGCAGTCGCCGACCAGAGGAAATCATTGCTGAAGTTCGTGAGCTAGCGGCAGCGGGCTACAAAGAGATTATGTTATTGGGGCAAAATGTCAACGCTTACGGTAAAGATTTTGAGGATATTGATTATCGTCTTGGCGATTTAATGGATGAATTAAGAAAGATCGATATTCCGCGGATTCGATTTACAACGAGTCATCCACGTGACTTTGATGACCATTTAATCGAAGTTCTTGCAAAGCGTGGCAACTTAGTGGAGCATATCCATTTACCAGTACAATCGGGCTCGAATGACGTGCTAAAAATTATGGCGCGTAAATACACACGCGAGCATTTCCTTGGTTTAGTGGATAGAATTAAAGCGGCAATACCTGAAGTAACCTTAACAACAGATATTATCGTTGGCTATCCGAATGAAACAGAGGAACAGTTTGAGGAAACATTGTCCTTATACCGTGAAGTTGGCTTTGACGCAGCCTTTACGTATATTTATTCGCCGCGTGAAGGTACACCAGCTGCAAAAATGATTGACAATGTACCTGAAGAGGTGAAAAAAGAGCGTCTTCAACGTTTAAATGAAGTGGTGGGTGAATACTCTCGCAAAGCATTAGAGCGTTTAAATGGTCAGGTTGTCGAAGTATTAGTTGAAGGCACAAGTAAACGACGCGACGATGTGTTAGCGGGCTATACGAGGAAAAATCGTTTAGTTAACTTCAAAGCACCAGCAGAAGTAATTGGTCAATTAGTGAAAGTAAAAATAACAGAGACTACATCCTATTCACTTACTGGTGAATTTGTGGAAGTCGTAAAAAATGAAAAGGTGGAAGCATAAATGACACAAGTCTTATATACAAAAGAAGATTTAATTAAAAAATCACATGAAATTGCACATATGATTGCAAATACGCCAGAGGTTGAATTTTTCAAAAAAGCAGAAGCGCAAATTAACGAAAATCAACAAGTACGTGAACGTATTGCAAGCTTAAAAAGCTTACAAAAACAAGCGGTTAATTTCCAACACCTAGGGAAAGAAAAAGCATTAAAAATGATTGAAGATAAAATTGCTAAAATCGAGGAAGAAATTAATGCCATCCCAGTTGTGCAACAATTTAAAGAATCACAAGGCGATGTTAATGATTTATTGCAACTTGTTTCAAATACGATCGCAAATAATGTTACAAATGAAATTATTCGCTCAACTGGTGGCGATGTTCTTCGTGGTGAAACGGGTTCATACGTAGAAAATACTCAACCAGGTAGCTGCTCTTAACAGATTATAGAAATCAAAGCTCGAATGCTGTCATTCGAGCTTTTTTTACGTCTTCTTCTATTGAAGCATTCAGCTGCTATAATAGACCTCTCATCGAAAAGTTTTAAATGATCCATTTCATTCTCTAAAAATATATGTTCACCCAATGGGCGCTACCTGCATATGATGGAGTGAAAAGAGTCGAAGGAGGAATTGCGCTGAAACGTTTACGACAAATCGTGACGAAAGCAGTAGTTGCCAAAGGGAAGAAGAGAACGGAAGAACGTGTAACATTATCACCAACAAATAAACCGACAAGTATTTTAGGGTGCTGGGTAATCAATCACACTTGCTCTGCAAAAAGAGTCGGGAAATTTGTAGAAGTAACAGGGAAATTTGATGTCAATGTTTGGTATGCCTATAGTAATCATTCGAAAACAGCTGTGTTTTCTGAAACGATTCACTATAAAGACAAAGTGAAGCTTCACTATCGAGACGGTGAAATTAGCGTTGGTGATGATGTTCGTGTACGTGTGATACAAGAACCAAATTGTATTGAAGCGATTATCTCTCCATGTGGTACAAAGTTTGAAATTGTAGTGGAACGTGAAGTAGTTGTTGAGGTAATGGGTGAAACAACAATTTGTATTAGTGTCCATCCACTAGACTATGAAGAAGATTGGAGCCTTAATGATGAAAGTTCATCTTCATCCTCATCAAGCTCTAGTTCTAGCTCCTCTTCAAGTCCTGAAGGAGAAGGCAGGTATGTGTTAGAGTCTTCATCGTTTCCTGATGAACGACCAAGATAAGTCTAAAAAACATCATTTTTTGATACATGCGAAATGCTAGCATCTTAAAAAAGGTGAATAAAGCGTTTCGCATGTATCTTTTGTTATAATAAATATATCTATAAGGCAAGAGCGAGGTAAATAGTGATATGACAACATATACACCAATGATGCAACAGTATCTACAGGTAAAGGAAGATTACAAAGATGCCTTTTTATTTTTTAGATTAGGTGACTTTTATGAAATGTTTTTTGAGGACGCAATCAATGCCTCACAAATTTTAGAAATTACATTAACAAGCCGAGATGCAGGCGCAAAAGAGCGAATACCAATGTGCGGTGTGCCGCATCATTCGGCTAAAAATTATATTGAAACACTTGTGCAAAAAGGCTATAAAGTGGCTATTTGTGAACAAACAGAAGATCCAAAGCAAGCAAAAGGTGTGGTCAAACGTGAAGTTGTTCAGCTTATCACACCAGGAACAATTATGGAAGGAAAGGCTCTTGATGGTAAATCTAATCATTTTATTGGAGCGGCAGAGCAATTAGATGACACAACATTTGGCTATGCTTATTTAGATTTATCCACAGGTGAAGCCGTAGCGTCTTCTATTGAAGGCGATGGAAAAGCCTTATTAATGCAAATGCAGGCTTACGGAATTCGAGAACTGATTGTAACGGATAGTTTGCAGCTATTATTAGCAGAGCATGCCGTCAATGCTGGGATCGTACTTTCAATTGAAGTGAATGAAATGCCAATGGACAAAGCAGCAAGTTATCTAGAAGCTGTACCACAACCGTTACAAATTGCGTGTCTTCGATTGTTAGCTTATATTGACCAAACACAAATGAGATCTTTATCACATATTCAGGCATTCACGTTTAATGAAATTAAAAATTATTTACGCATTGATTCTAGCTCAAAGCGCAATTTAGAGCTGATTCAATCGATTCGTGGTGGCGATCAAAAAGGTACACTCTTATGGCTATTAGATGACACGGTGACAGCGATGGGTGGACGGAAATTAAAGCAATGGCTACACCAACCGCTTGCCACACGTTCAGCAATCGAGGCTAGACTAGCGATTGTTACGGATTTATTGGAAGAATATTTTGTACGAACAGAGCTTCAAGCATCCTTAAAACAAGTATATGATTTAGAGCGTTTGGCTGGTCGTGTTGCTTTTGGCAATGTGGGTGGACGAGATTTAGCCCAATTGCGTGATTCTTTACGCCAAGTGCCAACTATTCAACAGCAGTTGGTGGGGTCAAATAAAGAAACATTACAGCAATTAGGTGCGGAACTTGATACATGCTCAGATGTCGAGGCATTATTAGCAAAAGCGATTACAGATAATCCCCCTATTACCATTAAAGAAGGGGATGTTATCCGTGACGGCTATAATGAACGCTTAGACGAACTTCGCTATGCCGCTCGTAATGGTAAGGATTGGATTGCCCAACTTGAACAAGAAGAGCGTGTGAAAACGGGTATTAAAAATTTAAAAATAGGCTATAATCGCATTTTTGGTTATTATATAGAAATTACAAAATCAAATATTCATTTAGCAGATTTAACACGCTATGAGCGAAAACAAACACTGGCAAATGCGGAACGCTATATTACACAGGAACTAAAAGAAAAAGAAGCATTGATTTTAAATGCTGAAGAAGAAAGCTTAACATTAGAGTACAACCTGTTTGTAGAAATTCGTGATGTATTAAAAACTTATATTCCGCGTGTCCAAGCACTAGCAGCAAACATTAGTGAATTGGATGTCTTATTAAGCTTTGCAAGCGTCTCAGAAAAATATCGATTTACGAAACCAGAATTTCATGGTGGACGTGCCCTTAAAATTATAGAAGGACGCCATCCTGTCGTTGAAAAAATGCTGAACAAGCAAATGTATGTACCAAACGATTGTGTGCTAGAAGAGCAGAACAATATGATGCTTATTACAGGGCCGAATATGTCTGGTAAAAGTACTTATATGCGTCAAGTAGCATTAATTGTTGTTATGGCACAAATGGGCTGCTATGTACCTGCTGAAAAAGCGAAGCTACCAATTACCGATCAAATTTTTACTCGGATTGGGGCGGCTGATGATTTAGCGGCAGGACAATCTACATTTATGGTGGAGATGCTTGAATCGCAACATGCTATTATGCATGCAACAAAAAATAGCTTAATGCTATTTGATGAAATTGGACGTGGAACATCGACCTATGATGGTATGAGCTTGGCACAATCGATGATGGAATATATTCATGACAAAATAGGAGCCAATACGTTATTTTCTACGCACTATCATGAATTGACAGCACTTGAAAAGGATTTGCCACGCTTACAAAATGTGCATGTTTCAGCCACTGAAAAAAATGGTACGGTCGTTTTCCTGCATAAGGTGAAAAAAGGAGCGGCTGATAAATCCTATGGTATACATGTGGCACAGCTTGCTCAATTACCTGAGGAAATTTTAGCTAGAGCACGTGTATTACTTGAGAACTTTGAGGCAGGGAAAGAGGTAGTTGCCGAAACACAGGTGATAGCTGAACAACCAATACAGATGTCTTTATTTACAGAAGAAGAACCGATTTCCCCAGCCGAGACAAAGGTGCTAAAGAAATTAGAAAAGGTAAATATTCTAGGTACTTCACCGATGCAGGCAATGAATATTTTATATGAGCTACAGCAAGAGCTAGTGAACGCTAAAAAATAAAGGAGTGATACGTTAGTGGGAAACATACAAATTATGGACGAATGGCTATCCAATAAAATCGCAGCAGGAGAGGTAGTAGAAAGGCCAGCTTCTGTTGTCAAAGAGCTAGTGGAAAATGCTATTGATGCTGGGAGTACGTCCATTGATGTTTTTTTACTAGAAGCAGGTCTCACTTCTATTCAAGTAATAGATAATGGTAGCGGTATGGATGAAGAGGATGCTCTAATGTCATTCTCTCGTCATGCTACTAGTAAAATTCATCAGGAACATGATTTATTTCGTATTCGAACACTTGGCTTCCGTGGTGAGGCTTTAGCATCCATAGCCTCTGTTTCTAAAATGACATTGATTACATCAAATGGTGAATCTGGAACACATTTAGAACTTGAAGGTGGACATATCCTCACTCATAAACCTGGTCCGTTACGTAAAGGGACTGATTTAACAGTCTCCCAGCTATTCTTTAATACACCTGCCCGTTTAAAATATATGAAAACCATTCAAACCGAACTAGGGCATACAATAGACCTGATGAATCGCCTCGCACTTGGTAATCCACAAATAGCATTCAGATTATTGCATAATGGTCAACAACTACTGCAAACAAATGGCCGAGGAGATGTACAACAAGTGCTAGCAGCTATTTATGGAATACATAATGCGAAGAAAATGGTGTCATTCCAAGGCGAGTCACATGATTATCGAATTTCTGGTTTTGTATCCTTACCAGAGGTAACACGTGCTTCTAAAAATTATATGTCTCTATTTGTTAATGGTCGTTGGGTCAAGCATTATTTAGTACAAAAGGCCATTGTGGATGCTTACCATACGTATTTACCTATCGAGCGCTTCCCAATAGTTGTTCTATATATAGAGGGTGATCCTTACTTAACAGACGTGAATGTGCATCCTGCAAAACATCAAATTCGTTTAAGTAAAGAGGCTGAGCTTTTAAAGTTAATAGAGGAAACCATTCGTGAAACAATACGCAACATTATTCGAGTCCCACAAATGGAAAAGAAAGAAAAAATAGTTAAACCAGCTACTGAGCAATTAAACATTTGGAAGCCTGCTCCGAAGATCGATGTAGAGAAAATGAATGCCATCGTAGAAAAATTATATGATGTCCAAACCATTCAAGAAAACAATCCTGAACCAATAGATGAGCCTAAGCCTATTTCTACGGTTCGAGAGACAAGTTGGCAGCCTACATCACAAATAGAGGCTGAAACAATTGATGAAGTAACAATAGCCGTACAGTCGGAAATATTAGAAGAGATGCCTACGAAGGAACCCTTTCCTGAACTCGAAGTAGTGGGACAAATCCATGGCACATACATTGTTGCACAAATGGAGGATGGTTTTTATTTAATTGATCAGCATGCTGCTCAGGAACGTATTAAATACGAATTCTTCCGTGAAAAAGTCGGTCAAGTTAATCCTCATGAACGTCAGGTATTATTGTTACCACTAACATTCCATTATGCAGCAGATGAAGCTCTGATCTTACGAGAACACAGGCATGAATTAGAAGCTGTAGGCGTATTTTTAGAGGAATTTGGACAGTCATCTTTTGTTGTACGTGAGCATCCGAGTTGGTTCCCACAAGGGGAGGAACAGGAAATCATTGAGGATTTGATTGAACAGGTGTTGACAACTAAAAAGGCTGATATCAAAAAACTACGTGAGGCAGCCGCAATTATGATGAGCTGTAAAAAGTCAATCAAAGCCAATCATTATTTAACAAAAGAGCAAATGGAAACATTGCTACGAGATTTACGCAATGCAGATAATCCATTTACATGCCCACACGGACGTCCAGTGCTTATTCACTTTACATCATATGAAGTGGAAAAAATGTTTAAACGGGTTATGTAAGGGAGAGGGGGAAAATGGATGGGTGAATTTATTTTAGCGATTGATCAAGGAACGACAAGTTCAAGAGCCATTTTATTTGATAAAAAAGGTCAAATTGTTCATGTAGCACAAAAAGAATTTCAACAAATTTTTCCAAAGGCTGGCTGGGTAGAGCATAATGCCAATGAAATATGGGGTTCTATCTTGTCCGTTATTGCGGCGGTATTAACCGAAAGTGGCCATGAAGCAAGTGAGGTTCATGCGATCGGCATTACCAATCAGCGCGAAACAACAGTGGTGTGGGATAAACACACAGGTCAGCCGATTTACAATGCGATTGTCTGGCAATCACGCCAAACACAGGACATTGTGAATACCTTAAAAGAACAAGGACAGGAAGAACATTTTCAGCAAAAGACAGGGCTTCGCTTAGATGCTTATTTTTCAGCGACAAAAATTAAATGGATCTTAGATAATGTTGAAGGCGCTCGTGAAAAGGCAGACAATGGGGATTTATTATTTGGGACGATTGATACATGGCTTGTTTGGCGATTATCAAAGGGAAAGGCTCATGTGACCGATTACTCAAATGCAGCTCGAACAATGCTCTACAATATTCATGAATTGAAGTGGGATGAGGAACTTTGTGAGCTTTTAGCTATCCCAATGTCCATGCTTCCAGAAGTGAGAAATTCATCAGAAATATATACAGAAACGGCTCCAAGTATATTTTTTGGAGAAAAAATTCCGATAGCTGGAATTGCGGGTGATCAGCAAGCCGCACTTTTTGGACAAACTTGTTTTACCAAAGGAATGGCTAAAAACACGTATGGCACTGGCTGCTTTATGCTATTAAATACAGGAGAGCAGGCAGTGACATCGGAAAATGGTTTATTGACAACCATTGCGTGGGGAATTGATGGGACAGTGACCTATGCATTGGAAGGTAGTGTATTTGTAGCAGGATCAGCTATTCAATGGCTACGCGATGGACTTAGGATGATTCGTACAGCAGAGGATTCTGAATCCTATGCTAGAAAAGTAGATCATACCGATGGGGTTTATGTTGTCCCTGCCTTTGTTGGACTCGGTACACCTTACTGGGATACAGATGCACGTGGCGCCATTTTTGGGTTAACACGTGGAACATCAAAAGAACATTTTATTCGAGCAACACTAGAATCATTAGCCTATCAAACGAAAGATGTACTAGATGCAATGGAAGAAGCAGCAGGTACTCCGATTGAAGTACTCCGTGTAGATGGTGGAGCTGTCAAAAATCAATTTTTAATGCAGTTCCAAAGTGATGTTTTACAGCTACAAGTAGAGCTAGCAAAACTGAATGAGTCAACAGCACTCGGTGCAGCCTATTTAGCGGGGCTGGCGACAAGCTTCTGGCCAAACCAAGAGGCTTTATCTGCATTATGGGTGAGTGGGGAAACCTATCAACCTCACATGGATGAAGAACAAGCCACAGCTCTGTATACAGGATGGCAGAAGGCAGTAGAGGCAACACGAATTTTTAAATCATAGCTATTGGGGGAGAAAGGTATGTTTTCATTTGAGCAGCGACCAAAAATTTTATATTATCTAGAGCACTATAGCTTTGACGTATTAGTCATTGGTGGTGGTATAACAGGTGCAGGAATTGCATTAGATGCCGCATCAAGAGGCCTTTCTGTCGCATTAATTGATATGCAGGATTTTTCAGCTGGTACGTCGAGCCGTTCAACCAAATTGATTCACGGTGGTCTACGTTATTTAAAGCAATTTGATGTAGGAGTTGTAGCCGAGGTAGGGCGAGAGCGTGAAATTGTTTATGATAATGCTGTACATGTCACAACGCCTGAAAAAATGCTATTACCTTTATATAAAAAGGGTTCACTCGGTCCCTTCACAACATCTATGGCATTAAAGGTCTATGACCGCTTGGCGGGCGTCAAAAAACATGAACGTAGAACGATGTTAAATGCTCAGGAAACCCTGGCATTAGAGCCTTTACTCAATCAAGATGGCTTAGTCGGCGGTGGCTATTATGTAGAATACCGTACAGATGACGCCCGTCTAACAATTGAAGTATTAAAAAAGGCTGTAGAATATGGAGCGCTTTGCCTCAACTATGCTGAAATGACGGAATTTATTTATGAAAAGAAAAAGCTTGTTGGCATTAAAGTGAGGGATCATGTGACGGGGAAAATGCTCAATGTCCATGCCGCCCAAATTGTGAATGCAACGGGTCCTTGGGTTGATGACGTACGACAAAAAGATAAAGTAGCAGATAACAAGCAATTACGTCTAACAAAGGGCGTTCATATTGTCCTCAAACAAAAGGATTTCCCGCTAAAGCAAGCTGTTTATTTTGATATTGCTGATGGTCGTATGGCCTTTGCCATTCCACGAGATGGCAAAACCTATGTAGGGACTACGGATACTGTCTATGAAGGTAATCCTGTACATCCAGTGGCAACACAGCAAGATGTGGATTATCTAATTGAGGCTGCTAAAAAGGTCTTTCCAACTGCTACTATCACAAGAGACACAATTGAATCCTCTTGGGCAGGCGTCCGACCTCTGATTTATGAAAAAGGTAAGGATCCATCAGAAATTTCAAGGAAAGATGAAATTTGGACAGCGCCAAGTGGTTTAATGACGATTGCGGGTGGTAAGCTTACGGGCTATCGCCAAATGGCTGAAACGATTGTGGATAAAATTGTGAAGACCCGTCGCTACAAGCATGCAAGTGCCTGTTTAACACGTGAGCTAGCACTTTCTGGTGCAAAGGGAATTAACGCTATTAATTTCCCTGACTATATTGCCTATAAAGCTCGTGAAGGCGTACAATATGGCTTAAATTATGATGAAGCCAAGCATCTCGTACAAAAGTATGGCACGAATGTAGATGCCTTATTTGATCGGGTGAAATTTTTACATGAACATGGTAGTACAATGCCTCTTGCCTTACATGCGATGCTACTGTATGGCATTGAAGCCGAAATGGTCTATACACCAAGCGACTTCTTTATCCGTCGGACTGGTTTATTATACTTCGATATTGAAGCAGTAAAGCTTTATAAACAGCAAGTGATTCAGGTGATGCAACAACGCTTAAATTATACAGAGGAGCAAAAAAATAGATATATTGCTGAATTAGAGCAAGCCATTAACGATGCAACAAATTTTGTGAAAGAAGGGGAGTAAGGGATGGAGCGTTATATTCAAATGTCGGATGAACAATTTGTCTTCACGCGAACATTGGAGCCTTCAACGCCATGTATTGGACATATTCACATTTTGCATGGCATGGCAGAGCACAGCGGTCGCTATTTAACATTTGCGAAAACACTCAACGTAGCAGGCTATGTTGTGACGATGCACGATCACCGTGGGCATGGTGAAACGGCAGCATATAATGGGACATTGGGCTTTTTTGCTGAAGAAAACGGATTTGAGCGTGTTGTAAAAGATGCTCATGAAGTGATTACACAACTTCACGTACCATACGCTAATGTACCATTAATTCTCTTTGGCCATAGTATGGGTTCTTTCATTACTAGACGCTATATTCAATTATACGGAGAGCAAGTAGATAATGTTATTCTCTGTGGTACTGGAAATGTGACAGCCTTGCATGCTGTAGGAAATCTAGTAGCCAAGGCTTTAGCTAAGGGACTAGGAAAAGAAACTGAAAGTAAGCTGTTAAATCAATTGAGCTTTGGTAGCTTTAATAAGCAATTTCCCAATCCGAAGACTGCCTATGATTGGTTATGTTCAGTACAACAAGAGGTGGAAAAGTATATCGATGATCCCTATTGTGGCTTTATTCCAACGAATCAATTTTTCGTGGATTTGACAACTGGCTTTGCCACACTAAATCGTAAAAAAGAATTAGCAAAAGTAAGAAAAGACCTCCCTATTCTCTTGATTAGTGGCAGTAAAGATCCGGTTGGTGAACAGGGGCTAGGCGTTTACAAAGTTGCTGAACAGTTAGCAGCGGTGGGTGTAGAGGATGTAACGGTTTATTTATTCGAGGATAAACGACATGAAATTTTAAATGAAGACAATCAAGAAGCGGTCTTTCAAGTTTTATTACGGTGGTTAGAAAAATATGATAGAAACTAAATTGCAGCAGGCAGAGGTCGTAGCAATAGTGGGACCGACTGCCTCAGGTAAAACGGCATTAAGCATTGAACTGGCAAAAAAATATAACGGTGAAGTCATTAATGGTGATTCCATGCAAGTTTATAAAGGGCTCAATATTGGGACAGCTAAAATTACCGAAGAAGAGATGGAGGGCGTTCCTCATCATCTACTTAGCTTTTTAGAGCCTACAGAATCTTTTTCGGTAGCAGATTATCAAAAATTAGTACGTGCGAAGATCGCGGAAATACAAGCTCGTCAAAAATTACCTATAATAGTAGGAGGCTCTGGCTTATATGTACAAGCTGTCCTCTATGATTTCCAATTTACTGATGAAAAAGTAGATGAAGAAGCACGAAAAGCCTACTATGAGGAATTAGCAAAGCTTGGCCCTGAGGCAATGCATGACAAACTAAAACAACTAGACCCTCAAACAGCGGAGACAATCCATCCAAACAATACACGTCGTGTTATTCGTGCATTAGAAATGCTGGAATTAAGCGGTGTATCAAAAGCAGCAGAAGCGCAAAATCGAGGGGAAGTACCCCTTTACGACCATGTTATTTTAGGGCTAGGTCAAAACATGTCCCGTGACGTGCTATATGACCGTATTAATCGTCGTGTTGATTTAATGGTGGAAAATGGTCTTCTGCAAGAGGTGAAGGGATTATGGCAGCAAAATATCCGTGGAGTGCAGTCTATACAAGCCATCGGGTATAAAGAATTATATGATTATTTAGATGGCAAATGTACCCTAGAGGAAGCCCTTGATAGCTTAAAACAAAATTCCCGTCGCTATGCAAAAAGACAGCTTACTTATTTCCGTAATAAAATGGATGTCCATTTTATTACGCCGGATGATCGATTATAAGAATAAAGAAAAATTTCTAAAAATTACTAATTGATAAATTGGTAGAACGTGCTACTATAGGAATGAAGAGGTAGAAAGTTAGTAGGGAGGCTATTTGATGAAATCAATCAATTTGCAAGATACGTTCTTGAACCAACTACGTAAAAACAGTGTTTTTGTAACTGTATTTCTATTAAACGGATTTCAGTTAAAAGGGACTGTGAAATCATATGATAATTTTACAGTATTACTACTTGATGCTGAGAATAAGCAGCACCTAATCTATAAGCATGCCATTTCTACATTCGTACCAGCAAAACAAATAGAGTTTTTAGAGACAGAAGTATAATAAGTTTGTTAAACAGTTAGTGTTCTCACACTGGCTGTTTTTTTTGCTACAAGCTATAATGATAGTGGAATTTGATATTTTGGAGGACAAAGTTTATGAAAACAATGGAAACAACACAATTATTAGATCTGTTAGATGCAAATGAGGACCTATATATTATCGATGTACGTGAAGAGGATGAAGTAGCCCATGGCATGATCCCAGGTGCTCAACATATTGCACTCGGAACTATCCCTGAACGTTTAGAGGAATTAGATGTAGAAAAGCCATATATTATTGTATGTAAGGCTGGAGCTCGTTCTGCCAATGCGTG
The DNA here is from genome assembly GCF_002896375.1 of Lysinibacillus sp. YS11. Taxonomy (NCBI): domain Bacteria; kingdom Bacillati; phylum Bacillota; class Bacilli; order Caryophanales; family Bacillaceae; genus Lysinibacillus; species Lysinibacillus sp. YS11. Next base: position 1,208,103 of record NZ_CP026007.1, read on the forward strand.
TGCTTTCTTAGAGGCCCAAGGATTTGATGTAACAAACCTTGAAGGCGGCATGCTGGCTTATGATGGAGAATTAGAATTTAAATAAATCATGAAAAAAGAAAGAGTATACACTCTTTCTTTTTTCATGATTATTTTTTCAAGGCATCCATGATAAAATTAAAATTCTCTTCAAAGTTTTTGTAGATATTAACATTTTTTTGTCCCTGCACTTTTGAAGCATAACTAGCAAAGTTTACACCAGCTCCATAAATTTGTAGTGCTCCATTCGCCAAATCCCCTTTTTGGAGAAGCTCAATGCCATCTTTCAAGAAATTTTGACTCTCCTCGAAATGACACTCCGTAATGTATTTATCACCACTATGAAATAACTTTAAATTTTCTAGTATTTTATTTGCTGTCTCTTCACTGATCGAAGCGTCGATATTGATTAACAACTGATTGATCGGTTTTACGAGTTTGGCATAGAGGCTATCGTGCGTTTCACAGGTTTCAGCAATAGCGTTTCTTAATTGTTTTGCATTCATCGTATCTACTCCTAACTTTTCATCGTTTTACTATTGATACTTACCCTAATTTTAATCATAGAAATAATTTATGTTTACATTGAACAGATTATTAAGGTTTCAACTTTTATGTTCAACATTACTCAGTGAATTGGCAGAACATATGCTATTGAAGATAGAGATGATTGAAAAGTCTGAGTTTACTTGTTATGGCAATTGATTCAGTAATGGATTTTTGTACAAGCCGAGTGTTAGACATAGAGAATTCTAAAAAGCACTAATTATGGAAGACTAGGAATCAAGTGAAGGATTCATTTATTGGGACAAGCACTTGATAAGCTTTTATTGTGAATAGCAGTATGTACTAAGTTAACACTCAAAAAATTTTTTCCTCTTGACACTAAAAAAGTTGTAAAGTAGATTTAACATAATTACATAAAGCAATAGGTGCCCACTAGGGAGAATAGGGAATAAAGTGAAAAGCTTTAGCGGACCCGCCACTGTATGAGGGAGTTTCGTAGTGTATGCCACTAGCAAATTGCTGGGAAGGTACTATGAGATGTTGAACTTGAGCCAGGAGACCTGCCTACATGCTATAGAAGATATAGATGATGGAAAAGTCTGTAGTTTATTTGTCATGACAATAAACTACAGACTTTTTATTTTGTCTTAATGAGAACGAGAGGAGAAATAATCATGCAATTATTACAAGACACGATTCAAAACATTCAGGGGGCTGATATGAAAAGTATGGAGCAAGCTAGAAAGCGGATTGATGCGCTTTGTAAGCCCCCAGGTAGCTTGGGTAAACTAGAATCACTTGCCGTACAGCTCTCTGGTATAACAGGACAATTATATCCGATGGTCGACAAAAAAGTGATGATTGTCTGTGCTGCAGATCATGGTGTTTGCGAGGAAGGTGTAACCACGAATCCACAAGATGTTACGGTCTTTCAAACATTAAATTTTCCTAAGGGGGGTACAGGCGTTTGTGCGATTGCGGGGATTACCAATGCAAAGGTGGTCACAGTAGATGTGGGTGTAAAAGAAGATATTCCACTTGATGCAGGTGTCATTATTCATAAAATTAAATATGGTACAGATAACATGGCACAAGGTCCAGCTATGGCCAAACAAGAAGCCATTCAATCGATAGAAGTAGGAATCCGTGTGGCCACTGAGGAAATCATAAAAGGTGCTGATGTACTTGGGACTGGAGAAATGGGCATCGGCAATACAACACCAAGTGCTGCGATATTAGCTGTTTTGACGGGATGCAACCCTATCGAAGTAACGGGGTTTGGTGCAGGAGTAGGCCAAGGAGGCATTGCCTATAAAGCGGCAGTTATTGAAAAAGCAATTACCTTAAATCAGCCTAATCCAAATGATGTTATTGATGTTCTGGCTAAGGTTGGAGGGTTAGAGATAGGGGCGATGACAGGTATTATTCTTGGCGCTGCTGCCCATCGTAAACCCGTTGTCATTGATGGATTTATTTCAACTATAGCAGCCCTCATTGCTTATAAGCTCGAACCAAAAGTAATCGATTATATCATTCCTTCCCATGTTTCAGAGGAACCAGGGGCAAAAATTGCCGCTGCCTTACTAGGCATTGAACCAATGTTGCACATGAATATGCGTTTAGGCGAAGGTTCTGGAGCAGCCTTAGCCTTTCCTATTTTAGATGCAGCTTGCTCGATGATGAAAAACATGGTGACTTTAGAAGAATCAATGCAGTTGTTAAAAAGATAAAAACAATAAAACAGCCAATGACTTAATTTTTGGTCATTGGCTGAATGGTATTTATGCACGATTTAATTTTCGTAATGGCAAGCGCCACTTCATCATATAGGAAAGAATTCGTAAAGCTGTAATCACTGCGAATAAAATATAAAGGAAAATGTCCCCTGTAAAAACCTCGAATCCGATTAGCAGTCCAGCAAGAGCTGCCCAAACACCATAAACTTCATCACGGAGAACTAATGGTTTTCTTCTAGCTAATAAATCTCGTACAATACCCCCACCTGAACCTGTCAAAACAGCAGCTACAATAACTGCGCTTACTGGCATATCAAGCTTAACAGCATAGAGTGCGCCTTGAATAGCGAATGCTGATAAGCCAATCGCATCTGTGAAGTTACCCCAACGATGCCAATGTTGAATCAGATGATGCGGAAAAATAAAGAATATCGTAATCGCAGCAAGCGCTATTTGAAACATCATATCCTGTCCCCAAAGTGTTGTGACAGGTAGTCCAATGAGTAAATTTCGGATAGCTCCTCCACCAAAAGCAGTCACAATACCAAGTATATATACACCGAATAAATCGTATTCTTCTTCCATGGCAATAATTGCCCCAGAAATAGCAAAGGCAATTGTTCCTATAATACTAAAAACCTCCCAAGCCATCCCTTTCACCCCTTCTATCAATAAATAAACTTTATTAAAAGTTAAAAGACTTTTTACGTAACAGAATCTATGAATTTAATAGCCAAAATCGGTCATTAAATACGCATCTTGAAATGAGTCCGCACATTAGCTTAGCGTAAAATCCTCTTAGAAACAATAGGCAAGTTTTACAGGTGCACATACAAATTGATAAAATGTGATTAAAATAAAGAAAAACATTCGTCAAAAGCGTTTATATACCAGTAGTTGGTTAGGGAATTCTAGAGTGATTGAAGTCAATTTAGATAGTCAATAAATCTTACTGATTGAAATGCGAGACATTGTGAAATGGAGAAGAAAGAATGACGTTTACATCAAATTTATCAACAGAAACGCTATCGTTAGCGGCAAAAGTAGAGGAGCAAGTTCGGCCTTATCATGCCAAGGTAGAAGAAATGGCGTTCTACAATCAGCAGAAGGTGCTAGCAGCTTTCAGAAAGCATCAAGTAAGTGATTATCATTTACACCCATCAAACGGCTATGGCTATGATGATGAGGGGCGGGATAATCTAGAGCGTGTTTATGCGGAAGTATTTGGTGCAGAGGCAGCCATAGTCCGACCGCAAATTATTTCAGGCACACATGCAATCACGCTTAGTCTATTCGGTGTTTTGCGTCCTGGTGATGAGCTGCTTTATATTTCGGGTCAGCCATATGATACATTGCAATCCATTGTCGATGGTGGTGATAAAGATACAGGTTCACTGAAAGATTATAAAATCAGTTATCGACATGTGGATTTACTAGATAATCAGGTCATTGATTGGGCAGGTGTTGAAGAGGCCATTACAGCACAAACCAAAATGATTGCGATTCAGCGTTCAAAAGGCTACGCAACACGTCCATCCTTTACAATTGAAGAAATTGCAGAAATGTGTGTAAAGGTACGTAAATTAGCTCCGAAAGCTATTATTTTTGTAGATAACTGCTATGGCGAGTTTGTAGAGGCGCAGGAACCTACAGAGGTCGGGGCTGACTTAATGGCAGGATCGCTCATTAAAAATCCAGGTGGAGGCTTGGCTAAAATTGGTGGCTATATTGCTGGACGCGCAGATTTAGTGGAGAAATGTGCCTATCGTATGACATCTCCAGGTATTGGAGCAGAAGCGGGGGCCACATTAAATACACTAGGTGATTTTTATCAAGGGTTTTTCCTAGCACCACATGTTGTATCGCAAGCACTAAAAGGGGCGATATTTACAGCTGCAATGCTTGAGGAAATCGGCATGAGCACTTCTCCGAGCTATCACGCGAAGCGTACAGATTTAATTCAATCAGTATCGTTCCAAACGGCTCAGCAAATGATTGATTTTTGTCGTGAAATACAAGCGAACTCACCGATAAATGCCCATTATGCTCCTGAACCAGCCTATATGCCAGGCTATGAAGATGATGTCATTATGGCAGCTGGAACATTTATTCAAGGGTCTAGCATTGAGCTAACAGCGGATGGCCCAATACGACCTCCATATACAGCATTTATCCAGGGGGGACTAACATATGAACACGTTAAATTTGCTATTTGCAGTGCGGTTCAAGCCATTCAAAAAGCATAACAAGACAATAGATAAAGCCTAAATATGAATAGTTTTTTACAATTTTTAATCGAATTGAAAAAAATAGTGCCAACCATGTTAGATAACCTTACATGGTTGGTTGACAGTAAAAAAATTTCGTTATATGATAAGCGGGTATTGGAGGAGGACTTAAATGAGTCGTGAAATTAGACGAACTATGCCGTTATTATCGATGAGTATCGTGATGCAATTAACAGAGCTTTCGGCAAGACAAATTCGTTATTATGAAGAACACCATTTAATTGAGCCGCACCGAACAGAAGGCAATCGACGTATGTTTTCACTAAATGACGTCGACACATTGCTTGAGGTTAAAGATTACTTAGAACAGGGTATGAATATGGCGAAGATTAAAAAAATATTTGCTAAAAAGAAAAATCCTGTTGCAACAACTGATGAGCAAGATTTAAGTGATTCAGAATTACGCCAAATTATGCGCGAAGAAATGCGTCAAGCACAGCGCATGCAAAAATCGTCCATCCGAAGAGGGGATTTATCTCGATTCTATTAATAAATAGGGTAGGGTAAACATAAAAGCTAGACAAATTATAGGAGTGTGGAAAACTGTGGGTAAATACACAAAAGAGGACATTAAACGTCTCATCGAAGAAAAAAACGTAAGCTTTATTCGTTTACAATTTACAGATATTCTTGGCACTATCAAAAATGTTGAGATTCCTGTAAGTCAATTAGACAAAGCACTTGAAAATAAAATGATGTTTGATGGCTCATCTATTGAAGGTTTCGTTCGAATCGAAGAATCTGATATGTATTTATATCCTGATCTTGATACTTTCGTAGTATTCCCTTGGACTTCTGAAAAAGGGAAAGTAGCACGTTTTATCTGTGATGTATACACTGCGAAAGGCGAACCGTTTGCTGGTGACCCACGTAACAACCTAAAACGAATTCTTAAAAAAATGGAAGAAATGGGCTTCTCAAGCTTCAATTTAGGGCCTGAGCCAGAATTCTTCTTATTCAAATTAGATGCAAAAGGCGAACCAACATTAGAAGTAAATGACCATGGTGGTTATTTCGATTTAGCGCCAACAGACCTTGGTGAAAATTGCCGTCGTGATATCGTGTTAGAGCTAGAAGAAATGGGCTTTGAAATTGAAGCATCACACCATGAGGTAGCTCCAGGACAACACGAAATCGACTTTAAATATGCGGATGCTGTTACTGCGTGTGATAACATCCAAACATTCAAATTAGTTGTTAAAACAATCGCTCGTAAACATGGCTTACACGCTACATTTATGCCAAAACCACTATTTGGTGAAGCGGGCTCTGGTATGCACTTTAACGTGTCACTATTTAAAGGCAAAGAAAATGCGTTCTATGATGAATCTACAGAATTAGGTCTTTCTGAAACAGCTATGCAATTCATGGCGGGTGTTCTTGCACACGTACAAGGTTTCACAGCTGTAACAAACCCAACAGTTAACTCTTATAAACGTCTAGTACCAGGTTATGAAGCACCATGTTATGTAGCATGGTCTGCACAAAACCGTTCACCATTAATTCGTATTCCATCTGCACGTGGCCTTTCAACTCGTGTTGAAGTACGCTCTGTAGACCCTTCTGCAAACCCATATTTAGCGATGGCTGTTATTTTAGAAGCAGGTCTTGAAGGTATTCGTCAAAGCCTAACACCACCTGCTGCTATTAACCGCAACATCTATGTGATGTCGGAAGAAGAGCGTCAAGCAAATGGTATTGAAAACCTACCTGCAGCACTTGATGATGCACTAACATTACTTGCTAAAGATCAAGTAGCACAGGAAGCATTAGGTGAGCATATTTATGCAAACTTTAAAGAAGCAAAAGAAATCGAGTTCGATATGTACCGTACAACTGTTCATCAATGGGAACGCGATCAATATTTAAAAATGTATTAATCATAAAGATACCGAGTGCCTGATAAAGGGTACTCGGTTTTTTTCTGAACATATTAGGAACGATGGGGTCATCTGACAACCCCATCGTTATTTTAGTATTAGCGCATATGTTTATGATGGTGTGGCATATGGCAAGGGTTAGGTGGCATACCGCACATTGTATGTGTTTCACAGCATTCATTCACGACAGATTCTGTGCATGGGAAATAATACTGATGATCAATCATATGTTTGTTCACTGTTGTAACATGTGCAGGTTGTACGTGTGGAACAACTGTATGGATATAATTTGTGCGTACATATTGCTCTGGTGGTAAAAATTGTGGTGGATCATATTGCATTGGCATCATTTGTGGCGGACAGCAGTGTGGACCTTTAGCCGGGTGGCGTCTTCGTTGAAACATGTTATTACCTCCTGTTTTGATAAGTTGTAGTTCATTATTAAGATATGAGATATACGTCGATAGGGTCTATTTATTTGCCTATTAATGCATAGGTAAATCTAACAAGTAACTAAAATAGTAGAAAATCTATAATCAATTTGCCTACATCTTTGAGTGAAATGAAAGCATGACATATTGTTGAAAATGATGATGTCAACGGCAAGAAAAGCAATTTCGCAGGGCGAGGTGTTTTCCGTTCCATCATCGTCCTTTCCAAAGGGCGATGATCCTCCCCTGATCATGCTGCAAAACTTCTTTCATGTCTAACAGTAGTGAACAAAATAGCACATATTTTTAAAGTGAAGATAATGAGTCTAACAACCATCCAAATGCTTGGTTTTCAACACGATGAATAGGTTTTTCAAATAACGTTCTTCCTAGCGTCATAATGTAAAATAAATTTTTATTAAAAAAGTATGTTTTTTGAAAAAATAGATATTGTCAATAAAACAATCGTACAGTATACTCTTTAATTGATAATGATTATCGTTGTCGATTATTTCTTAGGAGGAAATGTATGCCAAAATTATCACTGCAAAAAAAGAACTTTTTTGTACTTTTCACACTACTATTAACCTTCGCGTTATTATTAGTTGGGTGTGGGGAGAAAACATCGAACTCCAGTAGTTCACAAGAGAACGACAAAGCAGAAGAAAGCAACACTGAATCAGAATCTTCTAGTCGTGAGATTACACATGCAATGGGTACTACAACGATTGAAGGCACACCTACAAAAATCGTTACACTATATCAAGGCGCAACAGATGTTGCAGTTGCTATGGGCATTAAACCAGTTGGGGTAGTAGAATCTTGGGCAGAAGCGCCTGTTTATAATTATATGAAGAATGAGCTTGATGGCGTTGCAATTGTAGGACAAGAAACACAACCAAACCTTGAAGAAATTGCAAAGCTTAAACCAGATTTAATTATTGCTTCTAAAGTACGTCATGAAGAAATTTATGATCAGTTATCGCAGATTGCACCAACAGTTGCTCATGAAACGGTTTTCGATTTCAAAGGAACAGCTGAAATGATGGGTCAAGCAATGAATCAAGAAGATAAGGTGAATGAATTACTTGGCGATTGGGATACACGAGTAGCTGATTTCCAAACAAAAATCAAAGAGAAGCTTGGCGATAAATGGCCATTCCATGTTTCTGTTGTCAACTTCAGAGCAGACCATGCTCGTATTTATGTGACAGGTTATGCGGGTTCTATTTTATCTGAGCTTGGATTCCAAGGTCCTAAAAATTTAACAGATGATTCTTTAGAAATTGTGAAGCTAACTGACAAGGAAAGCATCACACAAATGAATGCTGATGTTATTTATATGTTTATGGAAAATGATGAGACAGTGAAAAAAACTTATGAAGATTGGACAAACCATCCACTTTGGAAAGAGCTTGACGCAGTGAAAGCGAATCAAGTTTATCAGGTAGATGAAATTAATTGGAATCTAGCAGGTGGTATTACTAGTGCTAATTTAATGCTAGATGATATTTATGACAAGTTTGAATTAGAAAAATAGTGAATGGAGGATGGGCTGTTAAAAGTGTTAGAGAATACTTGAATAACAGCCCTCTCATTGTAGTGTTTGAGCATAATTGAAACCTACATAAGCTAAATTGTGGATCAAGAAAGTTGGCATAACATGAGAATTATTCTTTCCAGTACACCGATGAAACAAATAGGTTTATTCATCAGCTGTTTGATTCTTTTGCTGGCATTTATAATCAGCATAGCTATTGGTCAAACGCCCATACCTTTTTCGTCAATCTATGATGCTATTTTTCATTTTGATGCTGCTAACAAGGAGCATGTCATTATTCGAACATCTAGATTTACAAGAGCTGTGATCGCTACAGTAGTTGGCGCAAGCCTTGCCATTGCGGGCGCATTAATGCGAGCATTAACAAGAAATCCTTTAGCAGCTCCTGATATTTTAGGTATTAATGCAGGGGCCATATTTTTTATTGTCAGTGCTATTACTCTTTTTTCCGTTCAATCTTTAATGAGCTATATGTGGATTGCCTTTTAGGGGCAGGTGCAGCGGGGGCGATGGTTTTTTTCCTAGGCTCATTAGGAAGAGATGGGTTAACACCGATAAAAATAGTATTAGCTGGTGCAGCGATTACAGCTCTATTTGTCTCGTTTACGCAGGGGCTTTTAGTCATCGATGAACAAGGTTTACAAAGTGTCCTGTTTTGGTTAGCGGGTTCTGTATCGGGGCGTAGTATTGAAATGCTCGTGCCTGTCCTACCGTTTATTTTAGGAGTGACAGTCGTGGCAATATTTATGGGGCGTTCAATCAATATTTTACAATCAGGAGATGATATTGCCAAAGGATTAGGACAACGAACAATGCTCACGAAAATCACGCTAGGCATAATTATTATCATACTGGCAGGCAGTTCAGTAGCTGTTGCAGGTTCAATAGGCTTTATTGGCTTGATTGTCCCTCATATGGCGCTCCATCTTGTTGGCACGGATTATCGCTGGATTATTCCCTACAGTGCCGTGTTGGGAGCAATATTGCTACTGTTGGCTGATATTGCGGCAAGATATGTGATTATGCCATTGGAAATGCCGATTGGTGTCATGACAGCCTTAATCGGAGCTCCTTTCTTCATTTATATTGCACGAAAGGGGTTAGCAAAAAATGCCTAATTATGTGTCGGTTCGAACGAAAACTAATCGTATATCTTTTCAAATTGCTAAAAGAACGGCTTGGATTCTACTACTTTTAAGCTTATTATTAGTCCTCATAACGGTTCTTGGTTTATCTGCGGGGAGCGAGTTTATCCATCCTGTCACTGTGGTGAAAGAATTATTAGGCTATGGCAATGGAGATTACGATTTTGTCTTACATACATTAAGGCTCCCGCGTGTGTTGATGGCCTTATTAGTTGGTGCTGCGCTGGGAGTGGCCGGTTTAATTTTACAAGGAATTATCCGTAATCCTCTTGCTGCCCCAGATATTATTGGTATAACGAGCGGAGCATCGATGGGGGCAATTATTTTTATTGTGTACTTTATGGGATCAGTCAGCATTCAATTTTTACCGTTAGCTGCTATATTAGGTGCTGGTATTGTCTCCTTCATCATTTACCTACTATCATGGAGAAAAGGAGTCACACCAATTCGAATGGTACTAATTGGAATTGGCATCTCAGCTTTAGCAAAGGCGGTTGTGACGATGCTGCTTGTAATCAGTAATGTAGCCGCTACAACGAAAGCCTATTTATGGCTGACAGGTAGTTTGTATGGGGCCAATATGCAGGATGTCTTTTTGCTATTACCATGGCTAGTCATTTTAGTGCCACTAACATTTATTTTAGCAAGAACGGTGAATGTGAAGGAATTAGGCGATGAAATAGCGATAGGGCTAGGAGTAAAAGTACAAGTGTATCGTTTACTTTTTCTACTCATTAGTGTCATGCTAGCTGGTTCTGCAGTAGCTTTTGCTGGTAGCATCGCCTTTGTTGGATTAGTGGCTCCTCATATGAGCAGAATGCTTGTTGGGCGTTCCTTTGCAGGATTAATTCCTGTGACAGCTATTATAGGTGGAATCATTGTCATTGTGGCTGATATGGTGGCACGCACAGCCTTTTTACCAAAGGACTTACCTACAGGAGTCTTTACTGCTGCAATTGGCGCACCATTCTTTATTTATTTATTATTTAGAACGCGCAATCAATAAAGCTTCATAATAAAAAAGTTAAAAGCGGGAGAAGAAGGTGACAGGAATTTGAAACATGTCTTAGAAGCACAAAATTTACATGTAAGCTATGGAGAAAATCTTATTTTAGAGGATTTGAATCTTCAAATACCAAAAGGAAAAATTACAGTACTAGTTGGGGCCAACGGTTGTGGAAAATCTACACTACTTCGGACATTTGCACGATTACAAAAAGCGAAGTCGGGTGAAATTTTTTTAGATGAGAATAAACTAGATGCCATTTCAACGAAAGAGGTAGCGAAACGTTTAGCTATTCTACCGCAGGGCCCTGTTGCACCAGAAGGATTAACTGTTCAGCAATTGATTAAGCAAGGTCGTTATCCACACCAAAGTTGGTTAAAGCAATGGTCTACGGAGGATGAAAAAATTGTTAACAATGCGCTTGCAGTAACACAGATGACTGAATTTGCCGATCGTCCAGTAGATGCATTATCAGGTGGTCAGCGGCAACGTGTATGGATTGCTATGACATTAGCGCAAAAAACAGATCTTATTTTACTAGATGAACCTACAACTTATTTAGATATGGCACATCAAGTAGAAATTTTAGATTTACTATTTGATTTAAATGACAAGGAAGGGCGTACTGTCGTTATGGTATTACACGATTTAAATTTAGCCTGTCGCTATGCCCATCATATTGTGGCGGTACGTAATAAACAGGTTTATGCCCAAGGCAAGCCAGAGGAAGTGGTGACAGCAGAGATGGTCCAGGCTGTTTTTCGTATGGATTGTACCATTATTAAAGATCCGCTCTTTGGTACACCTTTATGTGTGCCACATGGCAAGGGGCGAACAGTTCAAACAGTGGAATTAGAGGAGGTAGGGATCTGTTGAGCCTATCACTGTCAGCTGAAGAAACATCCGTGTTACTAAGAGAGTATCGATTGTCGATAGAGCCTGCAGTAGATGCTACATACTCTTTATATGCCAAAAATTTATTGGACAATGAACAAGCTCTAGATTATTTACAAAAAATTGCCCATTTCTTTCAATCGCCTTCTATCCTAGTTACGGCATCGTTGTTTGCGAAGCGCTATAGCGTCTTAACGATAGCTTCAGCCTTCTATGCTATGTCCAGATACGATAAAGGACTACATTGCAGAATTGAAAATATGTGGGTAGAAGCGGAATCTTCAAAACCTTGGCTTCCTACTATTCGGCTAATCGATTGCACAGTGTCTATACCTACTGAAGACCGTGAAAAATGGCGTGATGAGGTTCTTAGAGAAATCTTTGCGAATAATTTAGCGAAGGTTTGGCAGTCATTAGCGAAAATAAGTAAAATTCCAAAAACAATCTTATGGGAAAACACAGCTATTTATGTGAATTGGCTCTATGAAACGAAAATAGGGGAAGGAGCCAGTGAGCAAGAAAAGGCTCGTATACAAGAGGATTATCACTATATTGTAAACCTAGCACCAGGCTCCATTTTTGGAGAGAGAAAAAATCCTTTGACGGACTATTGTGGTCCTAAAGTGACAATTATGGAATCGGAGCAACCTGTACGCTTGAGAAAAACATGTTGTTTCTATTATCATACCTCTGATGAAGCAAATGATTATTGTATCTCCTGTCCAAAAATAAAAAGATAATCATAACAACAAAATCTCTAAACCACCAAAAGTGAGTAAACACTTATAGCATTTCATAGGTGTTTACTCACTTTTATTTTTGACCATCAATACCTGCCATTAAATAAGGAATTGCAGGTTTGATAAATTCTTCGGGCTGTATCTCCTGATTGCTAGTTCTCCATTCTATAGAAGCGCCATAGATTCCCCAGCTTAATATTACAGCAGTCATTTTTAGCGCTTCGTTCTCTGTCGCTGCATTTTGTTTCAATAACATTTTGTAAAAGATAATTTCAAGCTGCTCTCTAATAATGCGAGCAATTGTCTCTTCATAGCCTCTATGACAACGATTAGACAATGACTTTTGAAAATTAGTTATCGCTTTAAAGAGAATAATGAAAGCTCCTTCATTAAGTTCGTTATGCTGTAGAAAGTCATCATTCAAATTAATTAATAATACTTCTGATAGGACCTTCTCTAACAAATCATATATATCTTCAAAGTGATAATAAAAAGTCGCACGATTAATCATGGCCTCTGTCGTAATATCCTTAACCGTTATATCCTTGAACTCTTTTTTACTAGAAAGTGCAATGAAAGAATCCATGATTAATTTACGAGTCCGTATAACACGAAGATCTGTCTTAGATGAGGTCATTACTTACACTCCTTTTTAAACAATTTCTTCAAAGTGTTGTATAAACAACAATTCAAATAGATTATTGGTTTATTGATGATTTTATTATGAATAAAATACAACTGTAAGGCAAATAAGAGAGTTATATATTTATTCTTAATGAAAGTAAGAAAAGGGGATAGTCTATTGAAGAATCATCCAATGGTTTGTGATTTAGAGACAGGTGTATGTGGAGTAGCTGGCGAGGAGGAATTGGGGATAATTGATTTTAATCAACCAAAGAAATCCATTGAAGTATACTATGTAACGGATCCAATATGTTCTCATTGTTGGGCACTCGAACCCGTTCTTCGACGTTTTATCGAGCAGTACGGACACTATTTTAACTTTCATACGATTATGGGAGGATTACTAGAAAAATGGGGTGATGGTCCAGTAGACCCTGCTAATGGAATATCTGGACCTGCCGACGTTGTAGGACACTGGAGAGAAGTTGGAGAATATTATCGCATGCCAATAGATGGAACAGTGATGATGAACAATCCAGTGCAATCATCCTATCCACCATCTCGTGTTTTTAAAGTGATTCAAAAAAATCAGCATGATGCTATAGCATTTGAATATTTGCGCAGAGCAAGAGAAGCGCTATTCGTATTTAATCAAAATATTGCAGATAAATCCGTTATGATTGACATTGTAAATAGACTGGGGCTTGATGGAGCGGCTATTGTAAACGAATCAGAACAAACAAGCGGGCAACAGTTATTAAATGAAGATTTTGACCTTGCAAGAAATCTGGGCGTAAGAGGATTTCCAACTATTATTATAATGAATGAAGATAATAAAGGGTTGAAAATTGTTGGTGGGCGTCCATTTGTAAACTATGTGGAAGGACTAAAACAGGTTCTCAATTTTGAAGAGCTGCAACCAAAACAACAGCCATCTCTTTTAAGCTTGCTTGAAAAAGAAAAGCTTCTATTTTCGAAAGAAATTGAAGTCATGTATGATTTGGAAAAGTCAGAGGTTATATCTTATGTGAAAAAAGAGCTTTCATCAGATCAATATGAAATGAAGGAAATACTTGGTGAATGTTATATTACTACTAAATAATGAGGAGAATGACAATGACATACGTATTACAAGTAGATTTTAAATTGGATGGACCATTTGGTGATTTGATGGCAGAAGCGTTTTCTGACTTAGCAAAAAGTATTTATGAAGAGGAAGGACTTTTATGGAAAATTTGGACAGAGAGCCCTGAAACAAACGAAGCGGGCGGCATCTATCTATTTGAATCAAAACGCACAGCTGAACAATATATAGCAATGCATTCAAAAAGGCTAGCTGAATTTGGAATCCCTACGATCAACGCAAAAATCTTTGCTATCAATTCAAAACTGACTGAAGTTACGAAAGGTCCAATAAAACAATTAAAAAATCACTGATGCATCATAGAATTACTAGCTAATTCAAAGGAGTCTAATTTCTAATTAAGAAGTTAGGCTTTTATTTTATGAATGTATAAATATTCTGAATATTGTGAGGTTGAACCAATTGCGTTGTAGCGTTTACAATAGTTTTATATCACGTTTATGTTATAAAAACATGAATAATTTGAGTGTTTTTCTGTTTAATGCTCAATACTTCAAAGCTTTTAAAATCGTTCTATAGCAGAAGGAGGGATGAGATATTGAATGAAAACAACATATTTTTGCTTATATAGTAGTTCAACAATTGATAAATAAATGTTTCTTATAAACACTATTTTAATTGTTGTTATGCAAAATACATAAATTATTGAGATTAAAAGAGATGAGGTTTTATAAAAAAATGAAAAAGTATTCTGTTGCTACATATTTTTACTTCATTATTCCGTCTTTAATTGGTGTCTTTCTATTTATGACCCCCATTTTAACGGAAGAGGGCTGGAAAGTACCCATTGCCATATTAGCCAATGTTTTAGCGGGGATTGTGGCCCCGATCATTAGCTATTTTACAATTGGAATGTTTGCCATCTCTGCAATTGGTGCACTGATAGCGAAATTTATCCCTCGTAAAAATGCTAAAGAACCTAGTATGTTGGATACATTGTTTTATGTTAATTGGTTTTGGACAATTACTCGTATTATCGGTTTAGCCTTTGCTTCAATGGTGGTCTTCAATTTTGGACCTTCTGCCATCAATAATGAAAATACGGGTGGACTTCTCATGGATCCAAATGAGGGACTTGTGACGTTTTTATTTACCATTTTTTTGTTTGCGGGTTTCCTTTTACCATTTTTAACAAACTTCGGTTTACTTGAATTTTTCGGGACAATGATGGTGAAAATTATGCGGCCACTGTTTAAAAGTCCAGGGCGTTCTTCAATCGATGCTCTTACGTCATGGGTAGGTGATGGCACAATAGGTGTGTTAATGACCAGTAAACAATATGAGATGGGGAACTACACAAAAAAAGAAGCTGCGATTATTGCCACAAGTTTCTCAGTAGTGTCCATCACATTCTGTATCGTTGTATTGGATACTGTACATTTGGCACGCTATTTTATTCCTTATTATTTGACAGTAGTCCTTTGTGGAATTGTATTAGCCATTATTATGCCTCGAATCTATCCACTTGCGAAAAAGGAGGATACGTATATAGATGGGACACCAGTGGATTATTCACGTGAGAAATTACCAGATGGCTATAATTCTGTTTCACATGGTTTAGAAAATGCACTTGCTGTTGCACATGCAAATCGTGATCCTCGACAATTTTTCAAAGATGGCTCTAGAAATGTAATTGATTTATGGGTAGGTGTGGCCCCTATCGTTATGGCTTTTGGGACAATTGCCTTAATGCTTGCTGAATTTACAAGTATTTTTGCGATTTTAGGAAAACCGTTTGAACCAATTTTAACCGTCCTCGGCTTGCCTGAAGCGGCTGAAGCAGCGCAAACAATGGTCGTAGGCTTTGCCGATATGTTTCTACCCTCTATTTTAGGTGCAGGGATTGAATCGGAAGTTACTAGATTTGTTATCGCTGTTGTTTCTGTGTCACAGCTGATCTATATGTCTGAGGTAGGTGGACTTATTTTAGGTACAAAAATTCCATTGAAGTTTTTGGATTTAGTCGTCTTATTTATACTACGTACGCTTATTTCTCTTCCAATTGCAGCATTGGTTGGTCATCTACTCTTCTAACTAAAATGCCAAGTCTTAAATGGACTTGGCATTTTTCATAAACAGATTGTGATCGATTTTCTTTAGACGTCTCCATAACGTAAGCATGTAGATAAAGAGTACAAAAATGATAAGATAGGCACTTAACATGGAGCCTTCCGTATTTCCCATAATGTTGAAGAAATTATTCAGTCCATGGAAAATAATTGTTACGATAATTGATTGACCTTCCAATACAAGTAAAGCTAGAACAAGGCCAACTAAAAGAGCATAGATGATTTGAAGAATCGTATCTTCTAGAGATTGGCCACCTAGTAATTGTAACGCATGTGTGACGCCAAACAATATACTAGAAATCCAGACAGCAGAAAAAGCCCCTTTTGCTAATAGCATGCGTAGCATAATGCCTCTAAATACAGACTCCTCAATAAACGCTACTATGAAAATTTGCATGATAAACATGACAATTAAATCACTAATAGATGTCATATTCAATCCTTTTGTGCTTACTAAGATGATGCCTAAAATAAGAAGAAGTGGTAAGGTGATGAAGAAATGATTCTTTTTAATAGGATAAAAGAAATATACTCTCCATTTCTTTTTCGCCGCTATATACATGAAGAGCCCTAATGCAAATGGGATTAACAGCGCAAACTGTAGAAAAGGGCTTAAAGGTTGTTTGATAGAAACAAAGGCACCATTTAAAACATAGAAAAATATGAGTAGAGACTCTAAACCAATTATTTTTATCAACATTTTTGGGTTCATGTTATTATCTTCCTCCTATTCTATTTATACAGGATTGACAGAAACCTTTCGCATACTAGCTGAAATAACTAGATAGAGGAAAATACTAAAAACAAACATGCTCCCTAAAATCGCTAATATAGATGAATTGGCTAATAGTTTATACAACGGAGAATACCATTCAAAGATCACCATTAATATAGGTATTAATGCAAGGAAACCAATTAAGCTATAGCCTCCTAGTATGCCTAAACGATAAAAAACAACGTTAAGGAGAAGGCCAGAACTTAGACAAAATAAAAGCAAGACCGTATCCAATACTACTGTTTGTAAAAATGAATGGGTAATATCAAAAAATAAGATAGGGTGGATGATAATAATATCTTTGATTTTGAATAGGGTAGAAACATAAGAAATGATTTGATGAGCACACGCAATAATCAAGGCACCGACCAGACTCCAGCTGATACAAAATAGCCCGACATACAACATATATTGCTGACGACTTAATCCTAGCTTTAAAAAATAGGGTAAGGTTTTATTGAGAAGTTTTGTTGCCATCATACTGTAAAAAATATAAACAGGAATTGAAATAGTCATAGCAAATGATACATATTGACCAAAAAATGCATCTAAGAAAAATGACAAAAGCACGATAGAAAATAAAATGCTCCAAAAAATAATATTTTGCTTCTTATAGCTTTGAAATAAGATATAAAAACTGCCTTTCATCGTGTTCATCGCCCCGGCCTCACTTTCTGTTTACTTAAATAGACGAGCATATCTTGAAGAGAGACAGATTCAAGCGTAATGTTCTGATCTTCAATGGATTGACCATTTGCGAAGACAATAGCTGTCATCTCTTGCATAAATGTATGTTGATAGATTACTTGTAAATCCTCAATTGCTCTCTCAACATCTGAGGCATTGCCTTTTACAGCCACAATATGCTCTCGCCATTCATCAGTGGTCTTTTGGAGCAAAAGTTCGCCCTCATGTAGAATGAAAATTTCCTCAAATAGCTCGCTTGCCTCATCGATTAAATGTGTAGATAGAATAAATAATCGCGGATTTTCTGTTTGCTGCTCAATTAACAAATCATAAAACATATTACGCGCTGCTACATCTAAACCGATATAAGGTTCATCAAATATAGTTATAGCTGTACAACTCGCAAAGCCTGTAATAATTCCAAGTGCAGAGACCATCCCTTTTGAAAGATTACGCACTTTATCTTTTGGATTCAGGGCAAATACTTGTAGCAGTTCTTGAGCTAGCTCTTCATCCCATTTTGGATAAAAGAAGTGATTGGCCTTTAATGTTTGGGCAATGGTCATTTCTTCTTGAAAGTTGCCACTTTCAGCGACAAAGCAAACATCACGTAATGTGGAAGGGGCATTGAAGACATTTTCTCCGTTAACTAAAATTTCTCCGCTTGTTGTAGAGATGAGGCCTGATAATAAATTTAAAAAAGTTGTTTTACCAGCTCCATTGTGACCTAAAAGGCCAATAATCTTTGGTCCCTCCATGGTGAAAGAGATATTTTTCAAAGCTGCTTTATGTTTATAGGATTTCGTGACATTGCTCACATTAATTTTCATTCATGATCCCCCTAGTATCAATTTTTGTAACTCTTCATCTGAAATGCCTAGACGTCTTGCTTCCTTTTTCAATGGTTCAATATGTTGCTGGAAAAAGCTTTCTTTACGCTCAGTAATTAAAATATTTTTGGCGTCTGCATGTACAAACATACCGACACCTCTCTTTTTATAAATGACGCCCTTATCCACTAATTCATTCACGCCTTTCCCAGCAGTTGCAGGATTAATCTGGTATTCTTTTGCAAACTCATTTGTAGATGGAATGCGATCTTCAGGCTGTAGCTGTCCATCTAGAATGGCATCTTCTATTCTTTCACGTATTTGTTGGAAAATGGGCTTTTCGTTATTTAAAGAATGAATCACAATCCACCTCACTTGTTAGTTGGTTAATTACTTGTGTAACTAACCATATAACTTATGGCATCCATTGTCAATGATTTGGTAAAAAAATGTACAAAAATTTTTACATGAAAAAAACCTTCTCATTCTTGAGAGGGCTCTAAGTAAACTAAATATATGAACATGTTATTCATGAAAAAAATTCCTTCACTTTCTATATTTGAAAATAGATTGCATCACAAAATATTATCAAAAAATCCTAGTAACTTGGCAAGAGTTCCATTTTTGCATATGTGTCACATAACCACTATGCATATACTGTGGCAAGAGGGGGGGAGGTGAGCTTTTATGAGAATTAATTGGAAGGTTCGTCTTCAACATATTCCATTTCTACTAGGGCTATTTTCATTGTTGCTCTTACTCGCACAACAAGTGGCTGCAATTTTTGGCTATGATTTTACAGGTGTGATGAGTGAGCAAATATCATCTATTTTAAATACAGTCTTATCCATTTTTGTGTTAATGGGGGTCATTGTCGATCCAACCACACGTGGCACTAGTGATAGTGAACGTGCCTTAATGTATCGGAGACCGAGATAAAATGAACAAAAAGTGTAATTTTACAATAAGGATAAATATGTTATAATGTTAGAAAATTGATAAAGTGGGGAGGATGATTGAATGTCCCTTGAATTGGAGCGCAGAATTGCGAAGCTCGAGGAGGAAATGGCAGATTTACGTCAGGAGTTGTCAATATTAAAAGGTTCGCAAAGCACTGAAAAAAATAATACTCTTGATGCCAGACAGTCGATGATCAAGCAATCAGAACCAATTAAACCAAAACCAGTACTGGAGTCGAAGCCTATCCCGACTAAAGTAGCGGAAAAAGAAGTGCAACCACAGCCATCGATGGAGGAACGTGTTATGTGGGCACTTCCAAAAGTATTCATGGTTATTTTAGTAATGGGCGTACTTTGGGGTCTAAAACTTGTCAGTGACTATGGCTATTTATCGGATGGCGTGAAAATCATCCTTGCCTATGTACTATCGTTGGGATTGGCGGTTATTGCCTATGTACTAGAGCGTAGGAAAGTAGGCTCATCGGCTATAACGATTTCTTTATATGGTGGGGCATTTATTGTCGGTATTTTAACAACCGCAGCAAGTGCCATATTATATGAAATCATTGGTCTTATTCCAGCACTAGGCATTACGCTGCTTTATATTGGCTATGGTATTGCTATTAGCTATTTGAAGAAAAATGAAGCACTAACTGTTTTTGTTGCCTTTACATCATTATTACTACCTTACTTACTAGAATATATGGATTTTAGTGCTGTCATTATTTTATTATTTGTGGTCGTATTGTTTGCTGCATTGCAATTAGTTATTTACCAGCACAAGCAAAAACTAGCCCTTTATATCGCCACATTCTTTTCAGTGCTAGCAGTGAGTGTTGTAGCATTTATGAATAGTGATCAACAAGTAGTTTTTGCACTTGGCTTACTTGTAATTCTAGCAATCTTTTATGCAATATGGTGTTTACTGTATAACGCACAATCCAAATGGAAGCCACTTCACATTGGACTCCAATTTTCTTTAGGCTCATTTAGTTTATTACTGCTGAATTTAATCATTCGTTCTCTTGAAAATGGAGAAATGCTACTCCTCATTTTAATGGCTTTATTTGGCGCTGTAGCGTTTTATAGCTATCGTCAAAAATGGCAGGAGGTACTGGATAGTGCTGTGACACTTGTGTTTATCACCTTCTGTAATATGATACTTCTATTGAATATTCCGAATAAAGTGGATGATTTATTGTATCCTTTGATTGCATTTGCAGGCGTGATGATGAGCTTACGAATACGTGCAAGTATGATGAAGGTCGTTACTTCACTTTCCCTTGTGATGACATTTACACTAAACTTTGTTTTCCATGAACCAAATCCATTTTTCAGCATCGATCATCTAAGCTTATTTATGCCAATCATCTATTTCATCATTATTTATTTATATGCAAGACGTCCAAAAGAGACACTCTCACCTTTTGAAAAGGTCATGAAGGATTTGTATGTAATCGATATTTTAGCAGTGGTCACAGCTGGCTATTTCTTAGCCTATATTAGCAAGCTAGATGCCGTATACTTTACAGCCACAAATGGCATTCCATATATGGTGTGTATCGTACTAGCTGTCTTATTTACTGGTTCTTTATTTGTAGAGGAAACTTACAAAGGACGTGCATTAACACCAGTACTTGGTGCATTTTTCCTACTAGTCTCCTTGATGATCAGCACTAGAGTGTCAATGTTGGAAAGCTTAAACACTATCACTAGATTAATTTATTTAGCAGTGATTGTAGCGATTGTCGCTGATGTGCTTGTAAAAGGAATTATTTATCGATTGTACGAGGACCGTCTGGGGAAATATGTGGACGCCATTGTAAGTACGGGGATTGTGCTCACGATGATTTCGATATGGGGACTGATCCATCAGTTTACATTTAACAACGCACTTGATTGGAAGCTAAGTATCGCTCTTACAACTATTACATTATTCTTAACTGCTAGTGTATCACTATGGATTAGTTCCACACATCATTTAAAAACATTGCGCACAACAGGCTTTATTATTTTAGTTATCGCATTTATTAAGCTAATTTTCTTTGACTTATCTGCCCTTGATTTACTGATTAGAGCTGTTCTATTTATTACCATTGGTGGTATTGGAATGCTATTGTCGGGTAGGTTGTTGAGGAAAAATGAATAAAGTTAGTGTGTATAGATATTAGTAAATAGTAATATTAAAAATGTCAAAGCGTTATTTAAAAAGCGCTTTGACATTTTTGCTATAAGTTCCTCATCTAAGACACTTAATGATTATCGTACAAGCAATTACTAATGAAAGAATAGTTTCCCTTATGAAATTAAGTAAGACGAAAAACAGCCATACAAAAAATTCTCATGGCTGTTTTGTCGCATTAATTTTCAATCATACTTGTTTCCTCAGTCCAGAAAAGATTATCTTTTACATTTGGAGTAGGGTAATCTGATGTTTCTGTTTCAGGTACAACACCTGGAGGTAGAGGGGTAGCAGGTCCTCCATAAGTGATACTAGTACCTCCGCTTGAGGATATATTATTTGCAACTACAATACCTGTAATATTTCCCCCTCCTCTTAAATTAATAGTAGCATTCGGTGCAATTATATATTGCCCATTAGTTTGCATGCCTCCACTAATTTCTATGCTTCTACCTCCTGAAATAATATTTCCGTAGATAGCTGCTCCTGATGTTAAAACCATGTTTGAGCTTTTATTTATAATAGATCCAGCTATTTTTGAGTTAGCATTAAGATTTATTGTAGATGATCCTTGATGATAAATATTTAATTGAGATGGATTCCCATTTTGGTTGAAGGGGCCAATGAAATTACTTATATTTTTTGCATATATATTTAGCTTCCCGTTCCCTTTAATAAAAATTTTCCCGTTTTTAATATTTAAATTATCTATATAAATATCAACCTCTTTATCTCCTACATCAATTGTGAAATCATTACCTGTATCCACAGTGAAATTTCTAAACTTAATACTTGAAGATCCTGTAGAAAGGTTTAACGTATATTTTGGATCTCTCCATGTATGGGGAGCGTTATAGTTTCCTTGATTGTCAATAACATCATACGGATTCCATTGATCTCCTATTGTTTGTTTAGATGCATAAGATATATTGTTTGCAGCTAAAAACTTATCATCTGGAAAAAATGTTGAGGGTAGATAACTTTTTGGATCGATATTCAACTTCGGAACGGTAGTATATGAAAGCCAGTGATCCGCAATTATATTATTTGGATTTTCTAAGCTTATATCTCCATTAACTTTTGCTCCACCTTTAAGTGTAAAAGTACCATTTTGCAAACTTACATTTCCTGTAACAGAACCACCCTCTGTAATGGAGATATTTCCTGAAACAATTGAAGCATAGCCATCAGGGAAGCTACCAGGTGGTTGTTCATTATTATTTTCACCAGTGCCATCACCACTATCACCGTCCTCCGAAAACGGAAGACGAGGTTCAATTTCGATTTCTTGTGTTACTTCTCGTTCTTTGGAGCCTTCAATGCTGCCCTTTGATACAATATTAATTCGATAAAGCAATGGTGTCCCATCTGCTGGTAATTCAGTATCTAATGTAATAGATGCCACTTTTCCTGTCGAAATGGCATGTGATTCTAGTATAGAAGGGGCATTTTTAAACGCTTTAAATTCACTATTTAAAATTCTTCTGTATTCCGCCTCCGCCTCCGCCTTTTTTAAACGAGGAAGCTGAGGTCGAGTGCTTTTTCTTCTTGTATTTTCACTATCAATCCATTTCGTAATTTGCTGATAGGACCTACTTTGAATTTCTGATAATTCTTTTTTTACTTCTAATTTCGCTAAACTCATCCCCGCCTCAGCAATATAAAAGACAGCCTGATCTTTTCTCTCGTAGTCTACTTGTTTTAGACTGTTAGAAGAGACACTGAGTAAAGAAATACCAAGGATTGAAATAATCACAACTAAAAATAATGCAAGGGCAAGTGCTGAACCTCGTTGATTTTTAATTTGTTTACTCATTATTTTCCTCTCCTTTGAGTAATATCTGTTGCTGCTGTTTGGCCATCTTCACTTATAATTTCAATAGCGCCTCCACTGATCGTAAATGATGATATTTTATATGCAATGACTTCATCCTTGCCATTTGAATTTCGAATAATTTGATTATTTTCTAATCTATAAGTTGATACAACTTCCTCACCTAACAATAATGTGTGTAATTCTTTCGGAGGGTCTGTTGTATCATCAGATTCTGTTATAAGGTTATCACTTTTTCGAAAATCCTTCGTAATTACTTTTAAGGCAAAAGATAAATCCTTAATATCACGATTATGTGTACTTTGCTCGAGTTGTTGCTTTGTAGCAGATGTTACAATACTAATACTCAGCATGGATACGACGGCAAGAATAACAACGACTGTGAGCACTTCAAATAATGTAAGACCTTTGCTATTTAAGAGCCATTTCATCTTATTTTGCCCCCCCAAGTATATACACATTTTCCATTGTAGCTTTACTATTTGTACTATTTTCAATAACTTCTAGATGTACATAAACCGCATTTTTATAAGCGGTATCTGCAGGAAATGTTTCTAATATTAAATAGTAGGTAAAACGATCTTCTTTGTGTGGTAGATATTTATACACTTGGTTAGTGGGTAAAGAAGATGAGGACGTTTTAGCATTCTCTTCATCTAATTCATAGCCACCTGCTAAATCTTCATAAGTAACAGCTCCACCAGATGCATTATAAATCTCCTCCATCTTTACTTGAGCGGCATAAGTAGCATCCATAATATCATTTGACTTATGCGTTGTCTTATTTGATTGAACGAGCAAGCCAAAAAATGAAATTAACACAATGCCTATTATTAAAAGGGCGGCAACAACTTCAATCAAAGTCATGCCTTGATTATTTTTAAGATATTTTATCAAAATCAATTCCCTCCCCTCCCTATATTACTATTGATCTATCAATAGTTTGGTCTATGTTGAGTAACCGAAAATATATTGTATGTCGATATTTAGCTCTATTTTGTTTTATTGATTTATTTTACAGTGTCTTTGTCCACTCCTATGATCATGTGGACCTCACGGAGCAACGCTTTATCAATAGATTGACCACTAACAAAGCTTTCATCATTTGGTGTTCATAATCATAAATTTCATATAGAGTGTGTAAAACCTCCTAAATACCATAATTATTTTTAATGCTAAAGATATAGTTAGCTTCAATTTATTATAAAATAAAAATTTCTTAATATGTATGTAAGTTTAAAAAGATAAGGAATTAAAATAGTTAATTAAGGCTATTATAACAAATTCTAAATATGTATCGAAAGAAATTTAAGGTTATGTATAGTTCTTTATGGCTAATTGTTGAATTATTTTTGAATTTTCATGTGAAATATCTAGTCAAAATCGGAACAAAGTTGCATTTTAGTAGTGCCAGAATACCATAGTTGTAGTATCATTTGTATATAAATAGAAAAACCACTAAGTTAAATAAAGGATGATGTGGATGAAAACATACATAAAAATAATTAGCTTGTTTTTGGTAATTGTTCTAGTTGTGGGATTTTTTGTTCCATCATTTGTGCTAAATGACACAGTTTTTGCTAAAGAAGGTCCTAAATCTTCAACTATTGGGGGTATTGAGATCCATGATGTGAAAACAGTAGATTTAGCAACTATGCTACAAAATGCAATTTCAGAATGGCAAGGTGCCGAAATGGAAATTGTTAGTGATGGTATAGCCAAAACCATTGACTCGAAACAATTTGTTTTTGATCCATCAGCAGCTATTGCTCAGTACGAAATGCTGACTAAAAAGCCTTGGTATGCTTTTTGGCAAAAAGAAAAAGTCGTTCATATTCCCATTCCTGTTACCGTCAATGAAGCAATTACGCAGCAAATAGATGAAGCAGGTGTTTGGGATACAGATAAAACACTCCAGAAACTAATCTTACAAGCCAGCTATTTGAAGGAGCATAAGGTCGAAGCCGTTATCAATGAAGGTTCCATGCAAACCGGGGAAAGGATTGCCTTTCAGATTGCCGAGCTACCAGCAAATAGTCAAGGAGTAGCAAAAATCATTCCGTTATTAAATGATGTAAATCTAGTTCCAAATCAATCCATCTCGTTGCTTACACTTTTAGGTGAACAGGCTGGGGTTGTCAATGATGCAGGTTTAGATTTTGTGGCATCAATGCTATATAGTGTAATTCTTCAAACGGATTACGAAATTTTAGAAAGACACTCTCAGGAAATAAATCCAAGCTATTTGCAACAGGGAATTGAGGCAGATATCAATGCAGCATTAGCAAAAGACTTACAATTTATTAATCGGTCTGAGCAGCTCGGTAAACTGAAAGCATCTATAGAGGGTAATCAATTAAAGATAGAAGTTTTTGCAGCCGCGAAAGACAAGGACATCACAGTACGTGTTAGTAAGGATAAAATTGTAAAGCCACGCATTATTTATCGCTATTCGAAGGAGTTAAAGGCTGGACAAGAAAGAGTGGAGCAAGAGGGGAAAGAGGGTTCAAGAGTGGAAGTATATCGTTCCATTTTAGAGAACGGAGCAACAGAAGAACAATTCATTAGTAGAGATTATTATGCACCTCAAAATCGAATTGTTATGCGTTCTTCGCAGGAGCCTGTTATTATCACAACGCCTACTCAGAACGTAGGGGCGGGTGCATCAGATCCTGATTTAGAAGTGGATTTAGATGGTAATGGTTTGCCTGATGTGAAACCTTCAAAATCAGAGGAAACAAAGCAAGAAGATGGACCAGAAATTGTCTATGGCTACTATGATAAGGGTGGTAATTTTGTACAAACAAGTCCATAACGATTGGAGGTATGTTTATGGCAATGAAGCCAGGGCGTAAACGTTTAGGGGATTTACTGGTGGAATCAGGTGTTATCACAGCTGACCAGCTTGAGTACGCATTAACTACTAAGATGAAAAATGAGAAGCTTGGTGATTTCCTTATCAAAGAAAATTTCTTAACAGAGCAGCAGCTTATTGAAGTCTTAGAATTCCAGCTTGGTATCCCTCATATCAGCCTGAATCAGTTTTCAATTAGTCCCGAATTATTACAGCTTATTCCCGCGGAGCTGGCGAAGCGGACAAATATTATGCCGATTCGCAAAGAAAAAAATAAATTGTTTATTGCAATGGAAGACCCAATGGATTATTTCGCCATTGAAGAAGTTCGTATGACGACAGGCTGTCAAATCGAGACAAGTATTGCGGCAAAAGATGATTTATATCGGACGATAACAAAATACTATGATTTACAGGAATCAATGGATGCGGCAATGTTGGATTTGGCTGCCACAAGTACGGAAACACAAGAGGAAATAGAGAATGAGGATTCACCTATTGTTCGTTTAGTGAATCAAATTATTGCGAATGGTGTCGCACAGCGCGCTAGTGATATCCATTTTGATCCGCAAGAAACAGAGCTTCGTGTCCGCTATCGGGTAGATGGTGTGCTACGTACTGAGCGATCCTTGCCAAAGCACATGCAAAACGTCGTATTGGCGCGTATTAAAATTATGGGGAATTTAAATATTACAGAAAATCGTATTCCGCAGGATGGACGTATTAAAACCAATGTTAATTTTAGACCTGTCGATATCCGTTTAGCTACACTACCAACAGTTTATGGTGAAAAGGTAGTTATGCGTATTTTAGATTTAACTAATTCAGCCAATGATATTGATAAATTAGGCTTTAGTGCAAGTAATGAAGCACTTTTCAGGAAA
Source organism: Lysinibacillus sp. YS11 (assembly GCF_002896375.1). Classification (NCBI taxonomy): domain Bacteria; kingdom Bacillati; phylum Bacillota; class Bacilli; order Caryophanales; family Bacillaceae; genus Lysinibacillus; species Lysinibacillus sp. YS11. The sequence goes on from NZ_CP026007.1 coordinate 1,235,151, forward strand.
ATGATAGCCCATCCAAACGGTATGATGCTGATTACTGGACCAACAGGCTCAGGTAAGTCCTCTACGTTATATGCGGCCCTTTCTCATTTAAATGAAGAAGGCGTCAACATAATTACGGTTGAGGACCCAGTGGAATATCAGTTAGATGGTATCAATCAGATTCAAGTAAAAGAGGAAGTCGGCTTAACATTTGCGGTAGGGTTACGCTCAATTTTACGACAGGACCCCGACATTGTAATGGTAGGGGAAATTCGTGATCTTGAAACAGCTCAAATTGCTATCCGTGCTTCACTAACAGGCCATTTAGTATTAAGTACACTGCATACTAACAGTGCCATCGAATCTATCTCACGGCTCCATGACATGGGGATCGAGCCATTTTTATTATCCTCTTCTCTTGTAGGAATCATGGCGCAACGTCTTGTACGAAAAGTTTGTCGTGATTGTGCTGAACCATATATATTCACTTCTCGTGAACTAGAAATACTTGAGGAGAATGGGGTGGAAGGTGTAACACATGGTAAAAAAGGGCGTGGATGTCCTGCCTGCAATCAAACAGGCTACAGAGGACGTATGGCGATTCATGAAATCCTCCCTGTTGATCGCCAAATAAAGGATATGATTTTAAATCGTGTTGGTGATCGCGTCCTCCGCGATTATATGAAAGAAAAAGGCTACCATACCCTATTAGTGGATGGATTACAAAAGGTTGTAGCAGGCCAAACAACCACTTCAGAAATATTACGTGTTGCAAGTGCAGACTAGGGGTGAAAAAAATGACAGCATATTCAATCGTTGAATTATTAACACATGCATTTGAAGAAAAAGCATCTGATCTTCATTTAACAAAAGGTATTCCACCAGTATATCGTATCCATGGGCAACTAGAGCATTATGGCACAATCCCACTTGAAACAGAGGATTTGAAGGCAATGGTAAAGGTCATTCTTCCTGTCCATAAACAACAGGAATTTGAGGATAAGGGAGAAACGGACTTTAACTTTTCATTGCCTGGGAAATGTCGATTCCGTGTCAATGCATACCATCAGCGAAATGAAGTGACGATTGCAGCTCGTTTAATTGAGGCTAAAATTCCTTCTATTGAAGCACTCAATATGCCACAGGTGTTATATAAGCTTGCGGAAAAACCACAAGGCTTAATTTTAGTAACTGGCCCAACAGGCTCAGGGAAATCAACTACCTTGGCAGCAATGATAGATCACATCAATGAAACAAGATCTAAACATATTATTACGTTAGAGGATCCAATTGAATATTTGCATACACATAAGAAGTCTGTCATCAATCAACGTGAGATTGGTGTCGATACAATGAGCTTTGCCAATGGTTTACGTGCATCATTACGTCAAGACCCAGATATTATTTTAGTTGGGGAGATGCGAGATTATGAAACCATTTCAACGGCTATTACGGCTGCTGAAACAGGGCATTTAGTTATGGCTACACTGCATACAAGTAGTGCACCAACGACGATCGACCGTATTATCGATGTATTTCCACCGCATCAGCAGAGTCAAATTCGTGTGCAGCTTGCGAATGTACTACAAGGTATTGTTTCTCAGCGTTTATTTGTACGTAAGGATGTAAAAGGGCGTATTGCTGCGACAGAAATTTTAGTACAGGCACCTGCTATTTCAAATTTAATTCGTAACGAAAAAATTCACCAAATTCCAAGTGTGATGCAGACAAGTAAAGCATTGGGTATGCACACATTGGAATATTCCATGCAACACCTAATTACCACAGGTAAGATTTCACTAGAGGATGCAAGACCATATATGAACGCTGGTGATTATAGTTGACGATATTTCGTTATAGTGGTCGGACCAAAACAGGAGCACCTAAAAAGGGCATTATCGAGGCACCGAATAAAAAGGTAGCCATGGAAAAGCTTCGAGCACAAGGAATTAATGCACGAGAACTTCAGGAGTCAAATAGCATTTTACATAAAGATATTGCTTTTGGGACAAAAGTAAAGCACCAGGAATTTGTTATTTATTGTCGACAATATGCGACATTAATTCGTGCTGGCGTTCCTGTCGTTGAAGCGACCCATATTTTGGGTGAGCAAACACGGAGTAAACCACTAAAGCGAGCATTGATGCAGGTTGAAGAGGATATTCGAAATGGTATGGCATTTTCAGATGCAGCAGGCAAACACCCAAAAGTGTTCCCATTGCTATTTGTCAATATGATGCGTGCTGGTGAGGCTACAGGGAACGTCGACGATACATTAGATCGTCTTGCAAGCACACTAGAGAAGCAATACAACATTAAGAAAAAAATTCAATCTGCTATGACCTATCCAGCGATTTTATCGCTTCTAACACTAGTGGTTGGTATGTTTTTAATGGTGTTCATTGTGCCAACCTTTATGGATGCATTTAAAGAAATGAATTTGGAAATGCCGTTAATAACGGTCATTGTAGTGGGTATTAGTGATTGGCTCATTCAGTTTTGGTACCTTGTGATTTTAGGGCTATTGGTATTAGTAGTGGGCCTTCACTATTTCTATAAAAATAATAAAGAGTTTCATTATGCCGTCAATGTATTTTTACTGCGTATGCCAATCTTTGGACAGCTTTTGCAAAAGGATATTATCGCGAGAATGACAAGAACCTTGTCAACACTCTTTAGCAGCTCCGTACCAATCTTACAAGCCTTAACAATTGTCGAAAAGGTTGGTGGTAATCCGGTAATGGGGAAAGTAGTACTGGAAGCGCGCGATAATTTAGAAAAGGGTGGCACATTATCAGAGCCACTTGAAAAAAGCTGGCTATTTCCACCGCTTGTAACACAAATGACATCAATTGGCGAGAAAACAGGGTCCTTGGATTACATGCTCGAAAAGATCGCTGATTTTTATGAAGAGGAAGTAAACCGTGCTGTCGATACCATGAAGTCACTCATTGAGCCTTTAATGATTGTGGTACTGGCTCTAGTTGTTGGAGTCATCGTTGCGGCTATATTCTTACCAATGTTCCAACTATATGAAAATATGTAATGTTTACAATATTTATATGGATGCCCTTTTGTTCCGCTTAATAGAAAATATCTACTTAGATTTGCTAACAAAAGGAAGCGGCAAGTAGGTATCTTCATGGTTAAGTATTAAAGGAGAGACTGGACATGGAAATTAGGGTAAAGAACGAAAAGGGCTTAACATTAGTCGAGTTATTGGCAGTCATTGTTATTCTAGCTATCGTTGCTGCCATTGCAATCCCAGCTATAAGTAATGTCATTGATAATTCACGTTATAAGGCATTAAAAGCAGATGCCATTAATGTTATTCATGCCGCGCAGTTTTATTTTATGGAGCATCCAACCGCTGATCAATGGCAAATCGTCGAAGTGGAAAAATTAGTATCGGGCGGTTATTTAGACAGTGCTGGCAAAATATTAGAGGCAGATAAAGAGGGTCAGAGTGCCAATGTTCAATTTATCGAGGGCACCTACTACTTCAATGCGCATGCGATTTATTACAGCAATGGAAAATATATAAATTTCGATAATGCCACCTTACAGCATATTGCAGACGATATTCGTAAGGGCAGCAAGGGAACTGGTGGCAAATGTATTGGGCGAGATTGTGCAGCTTCGCCATAATGTTCAGAAGCGCGTGTACACACACTTCATATAAAACTATTAAGGAGGATTTCATTATGTTAAAAAAATGGAAAAATAAAAAACTATTGAAAAATGAGAAAGGTTTAACATTAGTTGAACTATTAGCTGTAATTGTTATCCTAGCAATTATTGCAGCAATCGCTGTACCTGCAATTGGTAATATTATTAATAAGTCGAAGGACCGTGCAATTTTAGCGGAGGCATCAAATATTCTTTCTGGAGCAAAGATTGCTTATATTGATGGAGCATGTACTGATGGTAAATGTGATAAAGATGCATTAAAACCCTATGTGGATGGAATAGATTTAGAAAATACATCTGCTGAATTAACAGCAGATGGGTGGGAAATTACTTACAAAAGATTAGATGATATAAAATTAAAAGAATTTAAGGAAAATATTAGTTCGAGCACTATAACGGAAGCTAATTTAAATAAAAACTTGACAAAGGCTGGCGGTGAACCAGAGACAGAGCCTACAAACCCAACGCCATAATCAGTCTTCCCAACCCACTCAGAAGCGCAAGAAAATTTGTGTTTCTGGCTGGGAAATGGATGACTAATTGAAAAAATCATTTATACTGAGTAGGATAAGGAGGTCTTTTCACATGTTTAAGAGAAAAAGAAAGTCGCATGTTTCGATTGAACTGAAGGATTATGTGCTACGTGCGATTGTGGCGAAAGGACCAGAGCCTAATCAGTGGCAGGGCTATGAATACCCTTTAGCAGCTGGAATCGTTGAAAATGGGACTATTATCGACGAGGTAGCTCTTTTTGAGGTGATTAAAGAGCAAGTGATGAAATGGACAGGGAAAAAACAGGCAGTTCGCATGTTTGTACCTGATACGACAGTTCTATTAAAAAACTTTGAGCACCCTAAAGATGTAAAGCCTCAGGAATTAAGAGGATATGCTGAAATGGAATTGGGACATTCTATTCATTTACCATTTCAAGACCCTTTAATTGATGTGTATGATGCAGATGCCGAGGATGGCAAGGCTATCTTATTTGCTGCACCTTCTGAAGAGATTACGAAACTGGTAGGGATGCTGTTAGATGTTTCATTAGAACCCGAAGCTGCCGATATTCGTGCACTTTGTAATATACGCTTATTAGAGCACATGTCCTTATTAATGCCTAATAAAACCTATTTAATTGCAGAATGGTCGATTAATGAACTCTCTATCAGTATTTTTTCCAATGGCCAAGTGGAGTTTTTGCGCTATCAAACCATTGAAGTAGATATGACACAATGGCTGGGGAAGAAAGAGAATGAGTTTAGCTATCAATTTATTTATAATGGCGAATCAGAGAATTATCAAATGGTCGTAATGGATCAGGTTTTAGAGATTGATCGGATGATGAATTTCTTTAAGTTTTCTTTACATAAAGGTGAAAAAACAGTGGATGAAATTATCATGCTTGGCGATAACCCACTATTGAAATCAATTGGGAACTTACTCGCTTCTAATTTAGAACCACCACTAAGGGTTGTCGATGGGAAAAAAATTGAGAAATCGTTTCCTCGCTTTAAGCGAGAATTTTCAACGTTGCTTGGCTTAGCTTTGAAGGAGGTTCGTTAATGGTTCCAGATATAAACCTCTTACCACAACTTGAAAAAGAACAACCTCTCCCAAGCTTTTTTATAGCTTGGTGATTGTCATTGTGGGACTTATTGTAGCTTATTTACTTTTTTTATTTTTTACATCCAAAAGTGAATTGTCACGATTGACTGCAGAGGAACAGGCATTAACAACACAGCTTGATCAATTGCAGCAAGAGCTAGACGCACGACAAAATGTAGATCAGGGTTCGTTGGAAGAGTCAGTAACTTTTATTCAAAGCGTTTCTTATCCTGTAACACCGTTAATTGATGAAACAAAAACTTTATTACCAACTCATTCCTATTTACGTAGCTATGTTTTCGGAGAGAACTCGGTGAATATTGAAGTGGATTTTGAAACGATGACAGATATATCGAAATATGTGGAGCGACTTTTAATGAGTAGCTATTTTACAGATGCTCAAATTAACACTGTCTCAAACTTTGAAATAGAGCTAGGTGAACAAAGGGTGTTAACACCCCAACAAAAATTTAAAGAAGTACCGCGATATTCAGTGTCCATTACAGCGACAATCGATTTTATGTATTTAGCTGGAGGACGACGCTCATGAATAAATTAACGAGTAGTAAAAATTCATCTATGATCTTGTTACTGGCGCTGATAGCTGCTATTTTATTTGCGCTGTATTATTATTTGCTTTCACCAAAATTGGATGAAGTGAATGAGAAAGAGAGTAATGTATTGCAGGTGCAGCAAGAATTAGCTAGTGTCAAAGAACAACTAGCACAATTAGACAAAGAGCAGGGACAGCCTACTATCAATATATTAGCCTTAAGACAAAAGCTACCTGCAACAAGAGCCGTTGAAAAGATTATTCTTGATTTAGCTGAGATTGAAGAGGTGACAGGAACTCGTATACTGTCTTTAACTGTTCAAGGTGAGGACGGCACTGTGACACCTTCAGATGTATCGAATGATCTTAATATGTTGGAGCAGGCTGAAGCAGAGGTCAATGGTGATCAGGAGAACAAGGAGACTACTACACCAATTGCATCTCTTTCGAAGGACTCTTTACCAACTAATTTAAAGCTTGTTACTTTTATATTAGAGGTGGGTGCGCTTGATTTTAATTCTCTTGAAAGCTTTTTACAGGAGGTTGAACAATTAGAGCGTGTCATGAAAACCGATAAGATTGAATTTAAATTGCCTGGAGAGCAGGCACAGCTTGAGAAAGATGCAGATCTTACGTTAAAGGCAACAGTGCAAGTGACAACGTTCTATTACGAAGAACAACAATAACTTTATTGATAGGCGCACCATACTGCATTTGTATGGGCGCCTATTGGTTTAGGAGGACATAAAATTGGAAATGGCTTATACGATCTTTATTTTTTTATTTGGACTTGTCTTTGGCTCTTTTTATAATGTAGTTGGCTTACGTGTACCACAGAAGGAGTCGATTGTACATCCTCCTTCACATTGTCCAAAATGTCAGAGACGACTGACGGCGCTTGATTTAGTACCAGTTTTGTCTTATGTATTTTTAGGAGGAAAATGTCGTGGTTGTGGCAATAAAATTTCTTGGGTTTACCCAGTCATAGAATTAATGACAGGTGTATTATTTGCCTTTGCTTATGGGCAGTTAGGCTGGGGCATAGAATTGATAGTAGCACTCTTTTTTATCTCCTTATTAGTTATTATCGTTGTATCAGATTTAGCCTATATGCTAATTCCAGATAAGGTGTTAGTATTCTTTTTACCTTTGCTAGCTATTGGACGAGTGCTGTCACCATTAACACCGTGGTGGGACTCTCTTGTGGGTGCTGTGGTTGGTTTTGGCATATTATATATCATTGCTGTGCTATCAAACGGTGGCATGGGTGGAGGCGATATTAAATTATTCTTTTTAATTGGTCTCGTTCTGGGTACGATTGATACACTGTTAACGCTATTTTTAGCTGCACTTATTGGTATGATTGTCGGGATTACCATGTTATCGAAAAACAAACAGGGGAGAAAAACACCCATTCCGTTTGGGCCATCTATTGCATTGGCCGCAGTTATTGTTTATTTCTATGGCGATGTATTAATTAATTGGTATCTAGGCTTTTGGTAATTGTGCAATTTTCAAGAATTTGGAGGGAAGCAAGTGAAACCGATTATTGGTATTACAGCCTTTGTTGAGGATGATTTATCCTCTCGATTAAATGCTGCTTACAGTAAAAGCATCATTGAAGCAGGTGGAATTCCACTGATTATTCCAATTGGAGTAGAAGAAGAGGCAGCCCAGATTTTAGCCCTTACAGACGGTTTATTATTATCTGGTGGTCATGATGTGCACCCATTTCTATTCGGGGCTGAGCCTTCATTAAAGCTTGGAAAAATTCATCCAGCGCGAGATACGATTGAGTTAGCATTGATTGAAGCCGCATTCCAACGTAAGATGCCTATTTTCGGGATCTGTCGAGGAATTCAAATACTAAATGTTGCATTAGGTGGTACCTTATATCAGGATATTGATAGTGATCACTTTAGTACCAAGTTACTCCAACATATGCAGCAATCAGGTCGAGCTGTAGCTACCCATTCTGTACAGGTTATTGCTGACAATCTATTAGCGACTATCGTTGAACAAGAGAAAATAGCAGTGAATTCATTTCATCATCAAGCGGTGAATGTTTTAGCAGAAAAATTAAAAGTAGCGGCAAAATCTAACGACGGTATTATCGAAGCGGTAGTTCATGAGGAGATGCCATTTTGCTTAGCTGTTCAGTGGCATCCTGAGGAACTAGCCATAGTAGGAGATGAGAGTGCTCAAAAGCTATTTTCAGCCTTTATTGAAGCGAGCTTAAAATTTAAGAAGGAAGCTTAGAAGAGGCATTGTACAAAGAATCCAATCGTATGTGGATTCTTTTTTTGCGTAAAAAAGAGGATACATGCTCTTAGAAGGAACATAATCCTCAAAATCTGCTTTAATCGTTAATGTACACGTCTGTAAAGACCTACAACCTGTCCTAAAATAGAAACTTGATCGACTATAATTGGTTCCATAGAAGAATTTTCAGGCTGTAAACGGAAATGGTTTTTCTCTTTAAAGAAACGTTTTACAGTTGCTTCATCCTCAGCTGTCATAGCTACAACAATATCCCCATTATTAGCTGTTGCCTTTTGTTTTACAATGACTAAATCTCCATCTAAAATCCCAGCTTCAATCATTGATTCCCCCATGATTTCTAGCATGAACAATTGATCTTCACTTGTGCCATACGTATCGGGTAATGGGAAGTATTCTTCAATATTTTCAATTGCTGTAATTGGAGAACCAGCTGTAACCTTCCCGACAAGTGGGACATGGATCACCTGTTGTTTTTGAATGGATTCTTCAGGCTCTAAAATTTCAATTGCGCGTGGCTTTGTTGGATCTCGACGAATAAAGCCTTTTTGTTCTAATCGAGCTAAATGTCCATGAACAGTTGAACTGGAAGCAAGTCCAACTGCTTCACCAATTTCACGTACTGATGGTGGATATCCTTTAGCTCGTACCTCTTCCTTAATGAAAGCTAAAATGTCCTCTTGTCTTTTCGAAACTTTTTTCATGAGTGCTCACCTCTTTTTTCTAAAATCATTCTTCTTATTTGATAGTATAACAGAATGCGAACATGTATGCAAACATAGGTTCGAAAAGTGTTTGACAAAAACGTTTGTTCGCTTTATTATGGGAACATACATTCCGAACAAACATTCTTAAAAAGGGGTAATGATTATGACATGGTTTAAGAAAAACACACATATCTCAATCTTAATAGGAGCTTGTTTATTATTTGCAGCATACCTTTACATTACTGATCCAGGAAAAGTTAGTTACGCAGAAATTCAAATCGAACATGGGGATAGCTTGTGGTCGTTAGCCGAGCAATATCGTGGTAAAATGAGTACTGATGATTGGATAAAGCTTGTAAAAACTGAAAATGAACTAGCAGATATTAAAATTGTAGCGGGAAAATCTCTAGTTATACCTGTAGTGAGTGATCAAGCCAGTCCCATCAATACTATCGAAATTGCGAGAAATGAACAATGATAAATAATCAACTATCGGCTGTTGTCTATTGTCGCGTAAGTACTGAAAAAGAAACACAAAGCTCCTCATTAGAGCGCCAGCAGGAAGAGTTGCTGCGCTATGCTAAAGAGCAAGGCTATGCAGTGAAGGGCGTGTTTAAAGATCAACATAGTGGCTATGATGTAGAACGTGAAGGCTTACTAGAAATGCTTGATTTTATAAAAGATAAGAACATTAATGCTCTTTTTGTCCAAGATGAAACTCGTTTAGGACGAGGCAATGCAAGGATGGCTGTATTACATTTATTACAAAAGTCAGCAACTGATGTTTTTTCTATGCGTGATGCAGGCCCAGTCCAATTAAATGAAATGGATACGATGCTGCTTGAAATTTTAGCGATTGTAGAGGAATATCAGCGTAGAATCCATAATGCTAAAATTCGACGAGGTATGCGACGTGCTGTAGAAAACGGTTATCGTCCAGAAAATAATTTATCGAATCGAGGTAATCCGCAGGGGCAGGAGCGAAAAGATCTACCTGTAGAGGAAATTGTGAAGCTACGCAAACGTGGATTTACCTTTGAAGAAATTTCTATAACGCTTAGAGGGTTAGGCTTTGAGGTAAGTAAGGCGACAGTACATCGTCGTTTCCAAGAGCACCAAGAAAGATTAGCAGGAAAATAATATTCCTGCTAATTTTTTTTTGTAAAAAACTACTGAAGGGAAGAAAAGCTTTCGATGATAACATGATTTGGCAGTTGGAAAGGGTGCTCTTTATTTATTCGGTCATAAAACATGATGCCATTTAAATGATCGATTTCATGCTGTACAACGATGGCCCCGTAGCCCTGTAACTGTACAATGATTTCATGTCCATCGATGTCGTAAGCTTTGACTTTAATTCTCTCATATCTCGGTACAAAACCAGGGACAGGTCGATTTACAGATAGACAGCCTTCTCCTTCCGGTAGATAAATCATATTAAGGGAATGACTCATTATTTTAGGGTTAATCAGCATCATTTCTTGGTCATCAAAGAGTACAGCAAACATTCGTTTATCTACGCCAATTTGATTAGCAGAGAGTCACTTCCAGGGCGAAGCTTATATTTTTTTGCTAGCGTTTGATTTTGGCTATTTTTCAGATATTGCAGCATGGCTAGGAGGGTATTTCGGTCTTCATTGGTCACTGGTCTCGACACTTCTTGAGTTTGTTTTCTTAAAATTGCCGAGTGTTCTTTCACAAAATCCTTCATTGTAATCATATAATCTGGGTGAAATTTAGTCATAGATAAACACCTCATCAATACGGCTATTAAGAACCTTAGCAATCTTAAAAGCTAATTCTAGGGTCGGATCATATTTATCATTTTCAATATTATTAATCGTCTGTCTCACAACTCCACATTCTTTTGCAAGTGACGCTTGTGTTATGCCTAATTTTCTTCCTAAAATTTTGATGATGTTCTTCAGAATTATCCCTCCATTTTGTCCAAAGTATTAGACATTTATATCCATCCCCCTAAGAATACAGATATTAGACTATTTGATTCCTATGCTAGTATGAAAAAAGTAAAGACACTTTTGCAGAAGGATTGATTGGAGTGGAGCCAGCGTCACTCCTAGGGGATTTAGCGTCACAGATGAGACCCTAGAAAGGACGCTGGCGGAACGGAAATCACCCCACAGCCTTGTTAAAAGTTCTCATTCTACTAATGACATCATCTTTTTTCAACAACATGAAATGCCCGATTAATTGGACATTTAGGTTTTAAATCATCACTTAATACCAATTTTCATCAAAATTTAGCTTTAACGCATACCCGAAACAAATACCGAAAGGAATAAAACCTCTTCCTCTTGCTGTAATGATATTTCCATCTTGTACCACTAGTTCATCTGAATAGTTATGAAGTTCAAAGCACCCTAACTGCTCCATGCCATCTAAAGGTAGTCCTACTGTATATTTTTTGTTCTTTAAGACCCCTGCTTTTGCTAATAGGTAAGGGGAGCTAGAAATACTTGCAATTATTCCTCCTTTTGCAGATAGAAGACGAATGAAGTCTAGTAAGCTCTCTTCAAGTTGTAATGTAGAAATATCCATATAGCCTGGTAATAGTAGACTATCAATATCGTCAAGCTCTACCTCATTCACGGATAAATCAGCTATACAATTTAAACCAGATTCTCCTCTGATAGGTTTGGTATTCGATCCAAGTGTGATGATGGGTTTACCGCCTTGCATTAATATGGACAAAGCAACACTCAATTCATATTCACTAAATTGTGGGTATAATAACACCGCAGTTTTCTTCATTTCATACACCTCTTACCTTTAGATTGTTCCATTCTTCCTCTAAAATAGCGTAATAGTATTCATCCCACCAAGTCTCTCCATGAGGAATGCATTTTTTGAAAAATCCTTCTTGGCGCATTCCTATTTTTTCCATTACTCGGTAAGAAGCGATATTTTCTGGCTGGCATGTGGCAATAATTCGATGAAGTTTCATTTTATTAAAGCCGTGATCTAATAGGGCCTGAGCAGCTTCAGAAGCATAGCCATGATTATGATAGGCAGGATTCATAACCCATCCAATTTCATACGTATGGTCGCCAAAGTATTTGTGGAAAACAAGATGACCAATGACTCGCTGTTGTTCACGTAAAACAATGGCGAAATGTTTTGCTTGCTCGTTGCTATTCTCTGTTACGAAATTTTGAACCTGATCTTCATTCAACACACCCTCTGGCATATAGTGCATGACCGTTTTGTCGGACATATAGCTATAAACAGCCTGCCAATCTTGGGCTTCAAATGTTCGAATAAGTAGTCTAGGTGTTGTGATGTTCATGATAGCTCCTCCTATTATCTATCAAATTTTTCCTTTTATTATTAGTTATACACCTCTAACTTCTGGAAGTCATGTAAATAATGGCTAAGAAGTGTTTTTAAGGGTTGGTATAACTGCATTTTAAGGGAAACCATGCTATACTTTGCATACTGAGGTCATTAAGCTAGGTACTGAAAGGTGTGTAACCATGTTATCAAAGGAAAAAATTAACCGAATTAATGAATTATCTGCTAAAGCAAAAAGCGGACAATTAACAGAGGAAGAAGCAAAGGAGCGAACAGCGCTTCGCAAGGAGTATTTAGATACGTTTAGAGCAACTATGCGAGATACGATTGAAAACGTTAAAGTGGTAGATGCAGAAGGAAATGATGTAACTCCTGAGAAGGTAAAACAAGCACAAAAAAATAAATTTCTAAATTAATGTGACACAATTCAATAAAGTATGTATGAAAACGCAAATAGTATAACAAAAGCATTGTTTTCTAAAGCAATGTTGACTAAACTGTAAAAGAACAATATATAGGACGAGAAAGGATGTCACAATATAATGACTCAACACGCGGATCTTTTAGCTATTAATGCTATCCGAACTTTGTCAATCGATGCTATTGAAAAAGCAAATTCTGGTCACCCAGGTTTACCAATGGGAGCAGCACCAATGGCTTATACGCTTTGGACAAAACAATTACGCCATAATCCAGCAAATCCAAAATGGTTTAACCGTGATCGTTTTGTACTATCAGCAGGTCATGGCTCAATGCTTTTATACAGCTTACTCCACCTTGGAGGCTATGGTTTACCAATGGAAGAAATTCAAAACTTCCGCCAATGGGATTCATTAACACCAGGACATCCTGAATATGGTCATACAGTAGGGGTAGAGGCAACAACTGGTCCTCTTGGACAAGGAATCGCTATGACTGTTGGTATGGCAATGGCTGAGCGCCATTTAGCCGCTACTTACAATAAACCAGGTCATGACATTGTTGACCACTACACATTTGCGTTATGTGGCGATGGTGATTTAATGGAAGGTGTTGCAGCAGAGGCGATTTCATTAGCTGGTCACTTAAAACTTGAAAAATTAATCGTACTTTACGATTCTAATGATATTTCTTTAGATGGTGACTTAGAAAAGTCATTTTCAGAAAACGTTCAAAAACGCTTTGAATCTTATGGTTGGAATTATTTAAAAGTGGCAGATGGTACAGATGTAGATGCTATTAATGCAGCCATTGAAGAAGCCAAAAAATCTACTGGCAAGCCAACATTAATTGAAGTGAAAACAGTGATTGGTTTTGGTTCTCCAAATAAATCTGGTAAAGCAGATTCTCACGGTGCACCACTTGGTACAGATGAAGTTGTCTTAACGAAGGCAGCCTATGAGTGGGCACATGAACCATTCCAAATTCCTGCAGAAGTTTACGATACATTTAATGCGGCTGCTGAAGTGCAAGGCGCACAACCAGAGGAAGCTTGGAATGCAAAATTTGCTGCATACAAAGAAGAATTCCCAGCGTTAGCAGCTCAATTCGAGAAAGCGATGAATGGTGAATTACCAGAAGACTTTGCTTCTGAGTTACCTGTATATGAAGCTGGTAAATCTGTAGCAACTCGTTCTTCTTCAGGCGATGCAATTAATGCTATTGCGAAGAAAACACCTTCATTCTTTGGTGGTTCAGCTGACCTTGCTGGCTCCAATAAAACAACGATGAAGGGTGCAGGAGATTTCTCAGCAGACGACTATGCTGGACGTAACATCTGGTTTGGTGTTCGTGAATTTGCAATGGGTGCTGCTATGAACGGAATGGCTCTTCACGGTGGTTTAAATGTATTCGGTGGTACATTCTTCGTATTCTCTGATTACGTTCGTCCAGCAATTCGTCTATCTGCATTAATGGGTCTTCCTGTAACATATGTATTCACACATGATTCGATTGCAGTAGGGGAAGATGGTCCAACACATGAACCAATCGAACACCTTGCATCATTACGTGCAATGCCAAACCTATCTGTTATTCGCCCTGCGGATGCAAATGAATCAGCAGTTGCGTGGGAGCTTGCAGTAGCAGCAGAAAAAACACCAACTGTTCTTGTATTATCTCGTCAAAACTTACCTGTTCTTGACGCTTCTATTGAAACAGTACGTGAGGGCGTAGCAAAGGGTGCTTACACAGTGTCTCCAGCTACAAAAGAAGTAGCAGATGCTATTTTAATTGCAACAGGCTCTGAGGTTTCGCTTGCTGTCGAAGCACAAAAAGCATTAAAAGCAGACGGAATAGATGTAGCAGTTGTTTCTATGCCATCTATGGATCGCTTCGAAAAACAAGACGCAGCTTACAAAGAATCTGTTCTACCAAAAGCTGTTACAAAACGTCTTGCAATTGAAATGGGGGCATCATTCGGCTGGCATAAATATACTGGCTTTGAAGGCGATGTTCTAGCAATTGATAAGTTCGGTGCATCTGCTCCAGGCGAATTAGTAATGGAAAAATACGGCTTCACTGTTGAAAACGTAGTAGCAAAAGTGAAAGCACTATAATTTACAACAAATACCACAATACTCAGCGATTTAAACATCAACTGAGTGTTGTGGTACTTTTTTTAGCGGCAAACATAGTCATGTAAAAACTCCATAAAAAGGGTGAGCGAATGAAGAACTATAGCGTTGTGTTATTTGACCTAGATGGAACGTTATCTGATCCCAAAATAGGAATCACTAAATCAGTCCAACATGCTTTACAGAAGGCGGGCGTCATGGTGAATGATTTGGATGAACTCGAACCATTCATTGGACCACCATTACAAGTATCTTTTCAAGAAATCTATGGATTCAATGATACACAAATAACGCGAGCAATTAGAGATTACCGAGAACGATTTACGGAAAGGGGAATGTTTGAAAATAAATTATATGAAGATATTCCAGCATTGTTAGCTCATTTAAAGCAACAAGGATATATACTAACTATTGCCACCTCAAAACCAACTGTCTTTGCGGAACAAATCATAAAGTATTTTCAGCTAGAGTCCTATTTCGATCTTGTCGTAGGAAGTCACTTAGATGGTTCACGTTCTGCCAAAGGTGAGATTATTGCAGAGGTACTTCAACAACTTGATTCCTATCCAAAAGAGCAATTTATTATGATTGGGGATCGAAAATATGATTTAATCGGCGCTCGTGAAAATCAAATCGATGCCATCGGTGTGACATATGGTTTTGGGTCGCTAGAAGAATTAAAAAATGAAGAGCCTACATATATTGTGGACCATGTAAATGATCTCCTAAAATACCTCTAAAAACACGAAAAACTGCATGTCAGCATGCAGTTTTTTTATGTAGGATTATTTAGCAAGTCCGTTTTGGAAGGCGTAGACGACGGCTTGAGTACGATCTTGAACTTCTAGCTTTGCTAAAATATTACTAACATGTGTTTTTACCGTTTTCAAGGCAATATATAGCTCATCAGCGATTTCCTGATTGGCTTTACCCTGGGCCATTAGCAATAATACTTCCATTTCACGTTCAGTCAATTGTTCGTATAGTGGCGTACTATTGCCGTGGCGCATGCGGTGCATCATTTTGGAAGTGACCTCTGGCTCTAATACCGTTTCGCCACCCATCGTTTTTCGAATAGCATCTGCAATTTGTTTGGCATTAGATGTTTTTAAAATATAGCTTACCGCGCCAGCCTCTAAGGCAGGATATACTTTATCATCATCTAAAAAACTAGTCACCATCATGATTTTTGCCTCAGGCCATGCTGCTAATATTTCCACTGTTGCCTCTGCTCCTGTCATAACAGGCATCACATTATCCATTAAAATAATATCAGGCCTTAGCGCTAGGGCACGTTCCACAGCTTCTTTACCGTTCTCAGCCTCACCTACAACCGTAATATCTGGCTGTGCTGAAAGATAGGCTGACACACCAATCCGTACCATTTCATGATCATCCACTATGAGCACTTGTATCATCGACATTGACCTCCTCTTTTTGTAAAGGAATTTTAACCTCTACAATTGTTCCTTCACCAGGCACTGATACAATTTTATAGGTGCAGCCAATTTCAACTGCTCGTTCAGCTATATTTTGTAAACCGTATGATGTGGATTTATCTTCCTCCACATCAAAGCCTAAACCATTATCTTGAATTCGTAAAATAGCTAAGTCGTCTCGTGCCACAAGAAGTAATTCCACCTCACTTGCTTTGGCATGACGCAGCGTATTGGAGAGTGCCTCCTGTGCAATACGAAATAAATGATCTTCCTCTGCTTTAGTTAAGGCCATTTCTTCTAATTCATATTCTATATGGAAATAAACTTTTTGCTGAAGTTCAATAATCAATTCCTCTAAGCCTTGTGCCAATGTTTTATTGTGTAAAGCTACAGGCCGTAAGTGTAGCAGTAATGCACGCATTTCTAGCTGAGCCTGCTGAACGATTTTCTCCACCTGTTTTAAGCTAGTAGCATGTTCGTCATTTTCAGTTAATGCAGATAGTAACATAGAGGCAGCAAATAGTTGCTGTGACACAGAATCATGGAGTTCTCTAGCTAGTCGTTGGCGTTCAGCAATAATACGCTCCTGAATAATTTTATCATTGGCCTCAGCCCGTTCATTGGACAAACGCTGTAAACTTTTACGTTGCGTATCAATTAATTCACTCGTTTGGACAAGTGCCTTTTTTAACGATTTCGGAAGAGCTTGTTTTTTAGGAAAAACAAAATCAGGCTCGATCAGTTGTTTCACTATTCGTGTTGCCTGCGCTTCTCGTGCCCTTGCAGTCATACTGATCCAGCTGGCAAACAGGAAGCTAAGTATAAACAGGCTAACTATGATGATGCCACCTAGAGGGATATTATCGTAATTCTGCTGCCATAAGGGCTCCCATGTTTTTTCATCAGGATTTCCCCATAGTGCAACAAGAAGACCGAAAACAGCACTCATTAAAATAAAAAGTAATGTAAATAATCTTGAGATAAAGGCTATCATTTTCGTAGCACCTCCAAATCTCCAAGCCAGGTTGCGACATGAATAATTAGTACACGTTTAGCATCCTCAGGGTTGCCGTCTGAGAAAGTAATACTTTCATTTACTATACGTTGCGGCCCTACATGTAAGCAGGAGAGCTCACCAAATAACGTCGTATACTGTAAACGGAATGGAATTTCATAAGGAATATAAATTTGAACTTTACCAATACCTTGTCGAATTGTAATAAGACTAGTGCCAGCTGGTAAAATCGTTTGCGTTGTATCGATGGTAATATCTCCAGCGAGGCGCTGAATTTGTACATCTTGCCATTTATAAGCTTCTATAGGCGCTGGCATTGTACCAATTAAGTCATTTTTAATCGCAGGGAGTTTTTCAAAAAGCTCTGCACCAACTACTTTTGGCTCGTTTTCTCTTTGCAAGTATTGATAGAGCATATATAAGAGCATGATGACGATAAATAAACGTAAGCTCCACATCGTGAACAAAGCAATGGCAATAAAGAAAATTCCTGTCCATTTAAAAAATCGAACTTTTTTGGAAAAACTTAAATAAAGAAGTACAGCCCCAATCAATAAACAGAAGGCACCACCATTATTAAATATAGTTAGCTCCACAAAGACGAGTAAAAAGAAGCAAAGAACCCAAAATGTGAGCTTATTTGTTGTGAAATTTTGCATGAGGGTCACCCTTCCTTCTACTAATAGTATAAGAGAGGGAATGGGACCCTCTATTCTTAAACGTGAAAGAATGCGCCTTTTAATGTTGGCGCATTGCTTTCATTATACCATGTTATTTATTTTCAATTAGCAGTGGTGAGCTTTCTTCTACTGCTTTTTTTTCTAATTCTGCCAGTCTTGCCTCAAAAGTTGTAAGCTCATGGTCTTTATCGATTTGATAAGCTAATTTATCGATATATGCTTCTAAATCTTCAAAGTTTGTTTTATTATTTTTGGCAATCATTCCATCCATTTGATGATGGGCGCGAGTTACATTTTCTTTCCCCATCAGCTGTAATTGACGTACTTTCATATCTTTAATTTTATGCTTCATTGTTTCAAATTTACGCTCGAGCTCGAAGTATTCACGAGTACTTGCTTCAATGCTAGCTTTTAATGTAAGGTTACGAGCTGAATAAGCTGTTACTTCATCCGTAGCGAAATCAATTAAGTCCTGCTCTCCGCCAGATTTTGCTAATGCTAATTGAGATTCACGTTTCGCTAGTAAATCAGCGTTTTCTTTATATTCTTGTTCTAGCTTTTCTTTTAATTGCCCTTGTCGCTCTAATAATTTGCCTGTTTGTTCTGTTTGTTTTTCTGCTTCACGAATGTATTGATTTAACATCGCAATCGGATTTTTTTGTTCCTTCTTATCAAATAATTGGTGTAAGTCTGCCTCTACTGTATATCTAAAACGTTGAAATAAGTTCATTTAAAATCGCTCCTTTTATTTTGTTAAATTTGACCATTCTTTTTCAAAGTTTGTAAACGGATCTTCTTCTTTTTTTCTTCAATTGTAGGGATTTTTACATCTTCGCCATTCCATTTTTTATAGATAACATAGATAATGGCGATGGCAGCAAGACCTACCATTGCTGGAATGTTAGACACTGCTGATAGGACACCGATTAGACCAACTGTAAACCAGAAAATTTTACCAAAAGATGACTTACTAGCAATGTAGAAGTGCATGCCCAGTGCTACAAATAATCCAGAGAATAGTAACCCCGCCAGTGGTCCAATTAACGCTAGTGCAACACATGCTGCAATGACGCCTCCAGTTAATAAAAGAAATTTTTTCATTTGTTTTAGCTCCTTTCGTTTGTACCTTTATGTTACCTATTTACAAGATTGTCTAAAACGGACTCGAAATTGATTTTGAACTAGGTCTTGAGGCTGAGATTCATCTAGGCAGCCATAATAGAAGGTTTTTGGCCATGTTTAACAAGCTTTTTGCTTGTTTTTGGAAAAATATTAATTATTTTTGGTTGAAAGTACCATTTGTCATAAAGTCATTTATAGACCCGAAACTAGAATTTTTTCGACAAAAATAGAAGAGAGATCCCTCCTTCGTTTGACAAATAAACAAGATTGAATGAGCTATACTTATGAAAAAGAAACTGAGCGAAGGAGGATTTCTGGTGAGAACCTATTCTATATATAAGATAAAAGAAGAGCATTTAACGTTTATTTTTGGCAGAGAGCGTAAGTTGTTAGAGATGATGCAAGGTTGTGAAGATGCCAATGAGAAATCCTTAAAAGAGCTTGCATATATATGTGAATCCGTTCGTTTTGAGGAGATTGCAGCCATGTTAGAGCATCAACTTGATTCCAAATATGCACACCTAGAAAGAGCTCGTAATGCTTTGTTTTTAGAACATCCGATTAAAGGTAAAATGGCTATTTATTTAGTAGATCGTAAAATTTGTGTTTATTGCGAAGGTTCGCGAATGCTAGATTTAGATTTATTTCAAATGCTTGCTAAAATGAGTGAACGTTTTATTGCTTTTAATAAACAGGATAATGAGTGTGGGTGGTTAAAGCCGATGAAGTATACAATGCACTAGGAAAATTCACTACAATATATAGTAACACGCTATTATTTGGTGTATAATGGAGCGTGGAGAGTTTTTCTCGGTATATTGTAGTGGAGGAGGTTGGTTGTATGCCTACATGGGGCTGGATTATTATCGTAATTATCGCATTAGCAGCGGGCGCAGCACTTGGTTTCTATTTCGCTCGTCAAGCTATGATGAAATATTTGAAAGAAAACCCACCTATTAATGAGCAAATGATTCGTATGATGATGGCGCAAATGGGTCGTACGCCGTCTGAAAAGCAAGTACGTCAAATGATGGCGCAAATGAATAAATTCCAGAAGTAATTTGGAATGTTCCGAGCAACTAGTTCAAGCTTAACTAGTTGTTTTTTTATTTTTAATAGTATTTAAATAATTCTTGAAAATCATACAACTCTATCGGGAAACTATGTATAATGGAGTTACTATACGGAAGGGAGTTGTGTATATTGCAAAAAGAAAAAACAAATGTAGAAAGTTTTGATTTAGATCATACAAAAGTGAAGGCACCTTATGTTCGTTTAGCAGGTGTGAAAACGGGCAAAAATGGCGATGAGGTATATAAATACGATATTCGCTTTAAACAGCCAAATAAGGAGCATATGGAAATGCCTGCATTACATTCTTTAGAGCATTTATCTGCTGACATTATCCGTAATTACTCTGATCATATTGTTGATTTCAGTCCAATGGGTTGTCAAACAGGCTTCTATGTGTCCTTGATCAATCATAATGATTATGAGGATTTATTAGCTATTTTAGAGAACACATTTACAGATGTGACAAAGGCAACCGCAGTGCCTGCCTGCAATGAAGTGCAATGTGGCTGGGCTGCTAGCCATAGTTTAGAAGGGGCCCAAGCATTAGCGAAAGAGTTTTTAGCGAAACGTGATGAATGGCATATTATTTTTGAAGATTAAATAAAATAAAAACCTTGCGAGTAAAATGACGCAAGGTTTTTCATTGCCCTAAAAATGGAATGGAATGACATTCGAAGAAGAAGAATCCCGATTGATTTTTTGATAAATAAAATTGTCTAAAAAATCATGAATTAAATCCTCATATTCATCCATATTTTCATTAAAGGATTGTGCATGTGCCCCCGTATCAAAAAGTTTTAATTTTTTTGGACCGGTTTTTTTATTGTAGAGATCGAGTGACATGGAAGCTGGAATAAACGTATCTGGAATACTATGGATAAAGAGCACAGGTTTTTCAATATGTGTGACGGCTTCGGCAGGTGTTACACTTTTAAATGAGTAACCATCTCTAAGACGAACAAAAAAGTCAGCAAAACGAATAGGAATAATGGAGCCATATTTAAATTCAGTTTTCGCAATTTGTTTGAGTAACATAGAAAAGTCCGAGAACGCGCAATCTGAGATATAAAAATCAGCGCCATCCTCGACTGTTCCTGCATAGAGGAGCATGGTTGCAGCACCCATCGATTCACCGTGAATGCCAAGTATAGCATCCTCTCCAATCATGGCTTTTACTGTTTTCACCACGGCATCAAGATCGTTTTTCTCATAGTAGCCATAGCTTGTTGTCTTGCCTCCAGATTCACCATGGCGGCGGTGGTCAAATATAACGGAATTATAACCAAGTCTTTCAAAAAGGCGAGCATATTTCACGGAATTTATTTTATTTTCGGTAACACCGTGGCAAATGATGATCGTGTTATTTGTTTGCAATGGCTGAAACATAATGCCTCGAATTGTATAGCCATTTGGAGAATCAATATTCAGTTCACATTTCAAGTTTTTATTGTACCAAGCCTCATCAAAGCGCTTTGCGGTCGTTTCTCGTTCCCGTATAAATTCAGGGTCTTTTTGTTGGATATACATTAATTTATTGGAAAGCGCGAAGCCGAACAGACCTGTTGCAGCGGCGGCTAGCGTTGTTGTAATACCAGAGAATAAAAGCATCTTCTTTTTCATCATAAAACACCTCCACATGCTGTTTCTTATTTGTAATGTTCCCAACTAAGATTGTTTAAAACACGTCAACATTTTACAATATCTTTGGCAAAACTGCGATTATTTCTATTATCGAAAATCGTCAAAATATTTGTTAAAATATACATATCTGCTAGTAGCATATGCATGCAGTGTTGATTCTTGAACGGGGAAAAGGGGAGAATGATTATGACAAACGAGGTAGTAATCGTGAGTGCGGTGCGTACAGCAATCGGCTCATTTCAGGGGACATTAAAAGACGTACCAGCGACAACGTTAGGTAGCATTGTCATTAAAGAGGCATTAGTGCGTGCTGGCGTAGCAGGAGAACAGGTCGATGAGGTCATTATGGGGAATGTTTTATCGGCAGGACTTGGACAAAATCCAGCGCGTCAAGCGGCAATTAAAGCGGGGTTACCTCAAGAGGTATCAGCTTTAACAATTAATAAAGTATGTGGATCAGGTTTAAAGGCTGTTCATTTAGCAACACAGGCGATTTTAGCGGGAGATGCAGAGATTGTTGTTGCAGGTGGATTTGAAAATATGAGCCAGGCTCCATATGTCTTAAAAAATGCACGAGAAGGCTTCCGAATGGGCGACCAAAAGGTAGTAGATACAATGATACAAGATGGCCTATGGTGTGCTTTTAACGATTATCATATGGGCATTACAGCTGAAAATTTATGTGATATGTATCAAATTTCTCGAGAAGAGCAGGATGCTTTTGCAGCTCGTTCTCAGCAACGCGCAGAGGCAGCAATTGCAGCGGGCAAGTTTGAAAATGAAATCGTTGCTGTTGAGATTCCACAGCGCAAGGGAGAGCCACTGCTTTTCAATAAAGATGAATTTCCACGAGCAGGTGTGACAGCAGAATCATTAGGTAAGCTACGACCAGCATTTAAAATGGATGGCTCTGTCACAGCAGCGAACGCGTCTGGAATTAATGATGGTGCGGCAGCGGTAGTGGTGATGTCAAAGGAAAAAGCACAAGAGCTAGGCATTCAACCAATTGCGATCATTACAGCGAATGCTAGTGCTGGTGTAGATCCTGCAATTATGGGTACAGGTCCTGTAAAAGCAGTACAAAAAGCGCTGACAAAGGCTGAGATTACTTTAAACGATATCGATTTAATTGAAGCAAATGAAGCATTTGCAGCACAATCAATTGCTGTAGATCGTGAATTAAGCTTTAATCATGATAAACTAAATGTTAACGGGGGTGCTATTGCTCTTGGTCACCCAATCGGTGCAAGTGGTGCTCGGATTTTGGTAACGCTATTACATGAGATGGAAAAGCGTGATGTGAAAACGGGCTTAGCCACATTATGTATCGGTGGTGGACAAGGCGTAGCAACAGTTGTGAAGCGCCCTTGATGTCAATAAGAAGGTGAATATAGAAATGGGAAAGAAACGAAAACAGCAACAACATACTGACAATAGCGTAACAGCTAGCCTACCTAAGCAAGAGGCCGTTACATTAGCAGATCAGCTAGGTGGCGATGTGCTAGCAAAATTAAAAGCAGCGAAGCAAGATTTAACTGCTAAAGAGCAGGCGGCAGAAGAAGAGCGTCAGGCAAAATTAGCTTTTGAACGTAAACAACGAGAAAAAAACAAATCGTTTGAAGAACTTTTAAACGAATACGGCGATAAAGGTACTAAATATTAAGAGAGAACAGTGAATTCACATAGGTGGGTTCGCTGTTTTATATTTACAGCATAACTTTTATATGGTTGTGGTCGATATATAAGGAGAGATTTTTGAAATTAATGGAACGGGAGACGCTGCCAATAACATATACCTAATTGTAGTTTAGTATCAATTAAATTATGTTAGGAGACCAACATGGTAGAATTACAAACGAAAAGAATAAGATTAATTCCTTTAAATGCTAAGTATCTTAATTTACTAATAGAGCATGAGGAGCAAATGGCGGCGGAGTTGTCATTAAGTAAAGGTGTAGGGAGTTTAGATTGCGAGCTTAAACAAGCGCTGTATTTTAGACTTTGCAAAGTATTAGAAGATGAGCCAAATTATCTATGGCATACGAATTGGTTACTTGTATTAAAAGAAAAAAATTGTGCTGTTGGTGGCATAATGCTAAAAGGTACGCCAAATGAGCAAGGGGAAGTGGTGATCGGGTATTATACTTTGCCTCCTTATATGGGGCAGGGCTATATGACAGAATCAATCATAGCTCTAAAAGACTGGTTACTCCATCAGCCAAATGCAAAATACGTTATCGCTGACACGGAAAAAGAAAATATGGCTTCCCATCGAGTTTTGGAAAAAGCAGGGGCTGTCTTGTTTAAAGAAACGAAGTCCCTCTATTTTTGGCGGTTCCACCTTTAAATAAAAGACAAAAGGCTATAATTGAGCCTTTTGTCTTTTATTTTTGAGTATTTTTCTTAGTGCAACAACGAGACTAACAAAAACAATGGCTCCAGCTGTATCGACAAGCACATCTTGAGCACTCATTGTACGACCTGGCGTAAAGCTTTGACGAAATTCATCAAGCACCGCGATTGTAGCCGTTCCACCGATAGCAATACTTGCTGCAAAACGTCTTTTTCCCCAGGCGAAGTAAAGGCCAAGTGCGATGCATCCAAATCCCATGAAGTGTGTCAATTTACGAATTAAAAACTCTACAAATGGAAAATAACCTCGCTCTTCCACTGAAACGATGGTTCCCCAATAGGGAATTTTTAAAATAGATAGTTGTTTTTCAAAAGGTTTATTGGCGAGCAAATCTTCTAATTCTGGTAGTATACTCTGTTGCTCATAGGTCATACTAGAGGAGATTACTAGCACAACTAGACAAATGAGTAAAATTAGCCATTTTTTCATCGATGTTCTTGATAGTACTCATTTTTTGTTAGCTCATTAGCTACCTTGAAATCTGTTATTGAATTAATTTTCTCGTAGGAAGCAAGCGTTTGTGCTAGTTGTTGTTGAGAGCTTGCGCCAATGACCGTAGAAGCGATTGTCGGCTCTTTTAGATTAAAAGCGATAGCCAAAGCATGCAAGTTATCATAGTGTAAAGCTAAGTCTGTTAACGTTGTTGTTAACTCCTCAGCAGTATAGGTGTTTAAACAATTAACATGTTGAAGACGTTGTTGCCAGCTATTTGTTAATAAGCCCTTTGCCACTGTGCCACGTGTTACAACAGAAGCATCCTGTTTCGCAATAAAGTTAAACCATTCTTCAGGGCGGCGATCGAGGGCACTGTATTGCATCATGACGCTTCTAGCCGAGCTTGCAGGTAAAAATCGCTGCAATACATTAGGACGAATGGAGGATATACCATATTCACGAATGAGCCCTTCTTTTTTAAGTCCTTCAAATGTGTTAATTATCCCGTCCCAATCATCTTCGATTGTGCCACCGTGTAATTGATATACATCAATGTAGTCTGTTCCTAAACGTCGTAAGCTAGCATGGACAGCTTCTTTTATATAGGATGGTGATGCATCCCAATGCCAGCCATCTACCCCTTCTGCCCACCGATTACCTACCTTTGTTGCTAGGATGACATCATGACGACGCTTACCTAACGTTGCGCCAATAATCTCTTCATTTGCACCATAATCATATAAATCAGCTGTATCTATATAGTTAATGCCAGCATCTAATGCCATATCGACAATGGCAGCTGCTTGTGTTTTATCTGTCGAAAGAGACATGCCTCCTAAACTAATCTCTGAAATAAACAATTCACTTGTACCAAGCTGTCTTTTTTTCATACGAATGACCTCCTTCGATTTCTCTACTTGTAATGGTACAATGAACATATCTGAAGAACAAGCGAGGTTATCGTCAATGAAAAAGTTTGAGGAAAAAACAACGAAAACGACACCGATCTATGACGGAAGAATAATAAAACTACAAATTGATGATGTCACTTTACCAAATGGACAGGTTGCAAAACGTGAAATCATTAAGCATCCAGGTGCCGTAGCGGTGATTGCTGTTACGGACGAGGGTAAACTAGTGTTAGTAGAACAATACCGCAAAGCGCTGGAGCGTTCTATTATTGAAATTCCCGCTGGAAAGCTAGAGCCAGGTGAGGAGCCAGTGATAACAGCACGTCGAGAATTAGAGGAAGAAACAGGTTATGGCGCGCATCAACTTACTTTTTTACAAACATTTGCAACATCACCAGGCTTTGCGGATGAAGTTCTTCATTTGTTTGTGGCGAGGGGATTATATACAATAGACAATAAAGCAGATTTAGATGAGGATGAATTTGTCGAACTATTAGAAGTTTCGTTGGAAGAAGCACAAGTAATGGTGGCTGACCAGCGTATATATGATGCTAAAACAGCATTCGCAGTGCTATGGCTAGCTGCAAATTTAGAAAATAATCTTTTAGCATAATAGAGACGGACGAGCATAAGCTGTACAAACCTTGATAGAAAAGGAGCATGTTTATGTCTCGTACGGTGTCTATTTTTTATCACGCTTCCATCATTGCAGTAAGTTTTGTTTGTGGCGTTATTTTCTTTCATATTATTGGTGGACCGAAAGCGGAACCCTTTATATTATTTATAGAGCCTCGTTTAGCAGATGGGGACAGGCAATCCATTTTTCGTTTAGTACTGCCTGTTGCTATTTCCATAGGTCTTATATTATTACTAGCAACACATAGCGTCTTAAAGGTGTTAGTGCGTGTGACTGTAGCCATGCGTGCCACTTTTTTTGGCTTTAGTTCGGTTTTTTTATTACAAAAACTTGAAGCTTTTTGGCTTTATACGATTTGGTGGTTTCCATTTCAGCTCATCTATTGTATATTGTTGCTAGTCCTATGCAATTTACTTGTACCCGCTTGGTCAAAGCGAAAAATCGGGAAACAAGTATCTGGTCGGACAATTTTGTTGAATTTTATCGCATTTTTCATCATAATAGTTGCTGAGTTTATTGTTATTTCTTATGTGTTAAAATGATGGATTGAATAGACCAAAATTGTGATCAGATAAAAAAGTAGAAGCATGTTAGAAATCTATTCACTATCTTGTAATAGGATTTACTCCTTTGGTATAATGGAAAGAGTTTAGGGGGGCGTCACATGGAGAGCCGAATTGATCGTATAAAAAAACAGTTGCATAGTGCTAGTTACAAGCTGACGCCGCAGCGAGAAGCGACAGTTGCTGTTTTGCTTGAGCACGAAGAGGACCACCTAAGTGCTGAAGATGTTTATCTTTTAGTAAAAGAAAAAGCACCTGAGATTGGTCTAGCTACTGTTTATAGAACGTTAGAATTATTAACTGAGCTCAAAATTGTCGACAAAATCAACTTTGGCGATGGCGTATCGCGCTATGATTTACGCCAAGAGGGAGCTGCCCATTTCCACCATCATCTAGTTTGTATCGAATGTGGTGCTGTTGATGAAATTCAAGAAGATTTACTTGAAGATGTGGAAGCCGTTGTTGAAAAACGTTGGAACTTTATCATAAAAGATCACCGACTAACTTTCCACGGCATATGCTGGCGCTGTCATGATAAAAACGACGAATCGAATGAAGAAAAATAACGAAAAACTGTCTGTTTTAATCTTTGGTATAGATTGAATCGGGCAGTTTTTTGTTTTTTTTATTGAAGTATAGACACCATTAGGGTTGGTGGTTTATGTCGAATGGAGGGTCCTTTAGCACATTTCTTAAGGCCATGCTAAAATAGAGAATAATTGACAGTGAGGGGGCGTTGTGATGAATGAATTTCAATATGCAGTAGAGGACTATATCCATTTTATTCAGGTGGAAAGGCAGTTATCTGTTAATACATTAGCATCCTATCGCCGAGATTTAGAAAGCTATGTACATTTTTTAAAGGAAGCAGAAGGTATGTCTGATTTTAGTGTGGTAGAACGGACAACTATATTACGCCATTTAGAGCAATTGCGGGCACAGGGAAAGACAAGTCGTACCATTGCCCGTCATATTTCATCGATTCGAAGTTTCCATCAATTTTTACTACGAGAAAAGCGCGCAGAAACTGATCCGACAGTCCATTTGGAGATGCCGACAATTGAGCAAAAGTTGCCTAATATTTTATCTATCCAAGAGATTGAGGCTTTACTAACAGCTCCAAATAAAAGTAAGCCACAAGGTATACGTGATCTTGCCATGCTGGAGTTACTATATGGGTCTGGTATGCGCATCAGTGAACTTATTGCACTGGATTTAGCTGATATTCATTTAACCATGGGCTTTGTACGTGTATTTGGGAAGGGTGGCAAGGAGCGAATCATTCCACTCGGCAAAAGCGCACTTTCGGCAATAAATGCCTATTTAAATGGTGCTCGTAGTCAATTACAGGGAAAGTACCCCAAAACAGATGCGTTTTTTATTAATCAAAGAGGGAAACGTTTAACAAGGCAGGGTTGTTGGAAATTAATGAAGGAGCATGCGTTAAAGGCAGGCATCCAACATGAATTAACACCACATACATTGCGTCATTCCTTTGCCACTCATTTGGTTGAAAATGGAGCCGATTTACGAGCGGTGCAGGAGATGCTTGGTCATGCAGATATTTCTACTACCCAGATTTATACACATATTAGCAAAACAAGATTATCTGAGGTCTATAAGCAATTCCATCCACGTGCTTAAAAGATAATAGGAAAAAATTATGTTTCAGTCGGATGTCTGACCTTTATTTTTCGCATTTTTTTGGTAAAATAGAGTCATGAGATTAGGAGGCAACCATTATGAATAAACCTTTTAACAAAATCCATGTTGTTGTCATGGATTCCGTAGGTATTGGTGAAGCGCCAGACGCTGCTAAATTTGGGGATGTTGGCGCACATACACTAGGACATATCGCTGAAAAAATGAATGGGCTTACAATGCCAGTAATGGAGTCATTTGGTTTAGCGAATATTGAACCATTGCATGGAATGCATGCAACTACTGACCCTAAAGCATACTACGGTAAAATGCAAGAAGCATCAGTTGGTAAAGATACGATGACTGGCCATTGGGAAATCA
The DNA here is from genome assembly GCF_002896375.1 of Lysinibacillus sp. YS11. Lineage (NCBI taxonomy): Bacteria > Bacillati > Bacillota > Bacilli > Caryophanales > Bacillaceae > Lysinibacillus > Lysinibacillus sp. YS11. Next base: position 1,263,781 of record NZ_CP026007.1, read on the forward strand.
TGGGGTTAAATATTGATAAACCATTTAAAGTGTATCCAGATGGGTTTCCAGCAGAGCTAATTGATGAGCTAGAGAAACGTACAGGTCGGAAAGTGCTATGCAATCAGCCAGCAAGTGGTACACAAGTAATTGAAGATTTTGGGAAGGAGCATATGGAAACAGGTGCGATTATTGTCTATACATCAGCCGATCCTGTTTTACAAATTGCTGCTCATGAAGAAATCATTCCACTAGAAGAGTTATATAAAATTTGCGAAATTGCTCGTGAATTAACATTACAGCCTGAATATTTAGTAGGTCGCGTCATCGCACGACCATTTGTGGGTACGCCTGGAAACTTTACTCGTACATCCAATCGTCATGATTATGCGTTAAAGCCATTTGGTCGTACAACAATGAATGTTTTGAAGGACGCGGGGTTTGATGTGATTGCAATTGGAAAAATCTCAGATATTTTCAATGGTGAAGGTGTGACAGATGCTGTACGTACAAAAAATAATATGGATGGTATGGATCAATTTGCAGAAGTTGTACGTCGTGACTTCCGTGGTCTAAGCTTCTTAAATTTAGTCGACTTTGATGCCAATTTCGGCCATCGACGTGATCCTCTAGGCTATGGACAGGCATTACAAGAATTTGATGCACGTCTACCAGAAATTCTAGAGGTAATGTCAGAAGACGATCTATTAATTATTACAGCAGATCACGGCAATGATCCAACCTTCCCAGGGACAGATCATACACGCGAATATGTACCACTCATTGTCTATTCACCACGTTTTAAAGGTGGTGCGGAACTTGCGCTTCGTGAAACCTTTGCAGATATTGCAGCAACAGTTGCAGAAAACTTTCATGTAGAAGCACCGCCATTCGGTAAAAGTTTCTTACATGATTTGAAATAAGGGGGTTTTTTGTATGAATATGGTTCAATTGTTTGAAAAGAAAAAACAAGGATTAGAGCTTTCTCAAGCTGAAATTCAGTATTTTGTTGAAGGCTATACGACAGGCTCTATCCCAGATTATCAAGCAAGTTCTTTATTAATGGCGATACGTTTACTAGGCATGTCTGATGATGAGACATTTTATTTAACAAAGGCAATGATCGAATCAGGCGATGTCATTGATTTAACATCTATTGAAGGCTTTAAAATTGATAAACACTCAACTGGAGGGGTTGGTGACAAGGTTACACTTGTGGTTACGCCAATTATTGCTGCTCTAGGAATTCCTGTTGCGAAATTTAGTGGTAAAGGCTTAGGGATTACTGGGGGGACAATTGATAAACTTGAATCCATTCAGGGCTTTAAAACAGAGCTTTCATCACAGGAGTTCATTGATAATGTCAATCAGCATAAAATTGCCGTTGCTGGACAAACAGGTAATCTAGTACCAGCCGACAAAAAATTATATGCATTACGTGATGTGACAGGTACTGTCGATTCTATTCCATTAATCGCAGCGTCGATTATGAGTAAAAAAATTGCAAGTGGTGCCGATGGTATAGTCCTCGATGTAAAATGTGGCTCAGGTGCGTTTATGAAGACGCAGGAAGAAGCACAGCGTTTAGCAGATACAATGACGGCTATTGGAGAAAAACTTGGCCGTAAAGTCATCGCACACATCAGTGATATGGATAATCCTTTAGGGAAAATGATTGGTAATAAGCTTGAGGTAGTGGAGGCTTATGCCCTATTAAGTGGACGTATGGAAGAAACGCATGAAGATTTGGTTGATGAATGTGTTGTCATCTCTTCCTTGATGTACCAAATTGCGGCAGGTGTGAATGAATCGGAAGCGACAGCTGCTGTTAAGCGAGTGCTAGCAGATGGCTCTGCAGCTGCAAAATTCGAGGAGTTTATTGTGGCGCAAGGAGGAGTAGTCTCTGATATCGTTCAAAATGACACAGCTCATAAAGTAGCAGTGACAGCGGTTTCAGAGGGCACGGTGGAGACGATTAATGCTTTATTAGTTGGAGAAGCAAGTGTTAGTCTAGGCGCTGGACGTTTAACGAAGGAATCAAAGCTTGATTATGATGCAGGAATTCAGCTAATCGCCAAAAAAGGTGATCATGTTAATAATGGCGATACGATTGCTTATTTGTATTCAAATCAGCCAATTGACGAAGAGACAATTAATAAAATTCAGCAAGCTTATACAATTGCATAAAGATTTTTAGCGAGAGCCCTCACTTATGAGGGTTCTCGCTTTTTTGTGCGTTCGATGAATCGCCAAAATTTAGAGCTCGATAGCGTTTAGAAATTGTAGATTTATCCCATACTGCACATAACCTAAAAAGCTATAAGTATGTCGATTAGACACTATTTCGGAAGACTTTGCACTAGTTCTGTCAGCCACAAGGATTCAACCTATTGAATGTGGAATTGCACGAGGAGGAGGCGATGTTCATGCATTATCAATTAGAAATGGTCACAAGAGAGACAGTCGTTATACGTTTGTTTGGGGAGCTCGATCATCATGCCGTTGAACAAATTCGAGCGAAAATTTCTGCAGCAATTTTTCAAGGCACTGTGACGACCATCATTTGGAACTTGGAAGGACTATCTTTCATGGATAGTTCGGGAGTTGGATTAGTGCTTGGTCGTATGCGTGAGTTAGAGGCAGTTGCTGGGCGAACTATATTATTGAATCCATCGCCAACAATGCGAAAAGTATTTCAATTTTCAGGTTTAGGACCGTGGATGATGGATGCAACAGAGGAACAAGCGATTGATCGCGTAAGGGGGATTGTAAATGGATAACGAAATGACATTAACTTTTTTGGCAATTAGTGAAAATGAAGCTTTAGCGCGTGTAGCTGTTACAGGCTTTATTGCTCAATTAGATCCAACTATTGATGAGCTATCAGAATTTAAAACAGTTGTCTCAGAAGCAGTTTCCAATGCTATTATTCATGGCTATGAAGAAGATGGTAAGGGTGTTGTGACAGTTCATGCTAAACGTGAGGATGATATTGTGACAGTATCTGTCATGGATAAAGGGATAGGAATTGAAGACGTTAGTCGAGCGATGGAACCATTATTTACAACAAAAAGTATGATGGAGCGTTCGGGTATGGGCTTCACGATTATGGATAGCTTCTCAGATCAGCTGACAGTTATATCAAAATGGCAAGAAGGAACAACTGTAACATTCACGAAGAAATTTTACACAGTTCGCACAGCGGTAATGTGAGGTTAAATCCGTGAAGCCGTTAGAACAGTCGTCCGATAAGCTATTGTCTCAGGAGGAAATGCGTGATTTAATTGCACGCGCACAGCAGGGCGATCATGAGGCTCGTAAACGAATGGTAGAAGGCAATACGAGACTTGTGTGGTCCATTGTTCAACGTTTTACAACGAGAGGTGTTGAGCTTGAGGATTTATTCCAGATTGGCTGCATAGGGCTCATGAAATCTGTGGATAAATTTGATTTAACCTATGATGTGAAATTTTCAACCTATGCTGTACCGATGATCATTGGAGAAATTCAGCGCTTTTTAAGGGATGATGGTATGGTGAAGGTGAGCCGCTCTATTCGTGAGCTCAATTTTAAAATCCGTCATGCTACAGATGAATTTATTAAAAAGAACGAACATCCACCAACCATTCAAGAGCTTGCTCAGGTGCTTGGTGTGACAACAGAGGAAATTGTTACAGCATCCGATGCATTGAGAGACCCTGCCTCTCTTCATGAGCAATTGTATGAGAGTGAGGGTGATTCCATTACACTAATGGATCAAATGAAGGATGAAAAATCGGAGCAACCATTTGATTACATCCCATTAAAAGAAGTACTAACGAGACTTGAGCCAAGAGAGCAGTCTATCATATATCTTCGCTATTTTTCAGATTGCACGCAAACTGAAATTGCAAATAGATTAGGTATATCGCAGGTACAGGTTTCCCGATTAGAGAAAAAAATCCTTGCCCAGCTGAAAAGTTGGATGGCAACTAGTGCAACAGTGGAGCAGGAAGTAATAAAAAAAGACATCTAAGAAAATGGTGACAGCATGACAAATAAATTATTTAACAGCTTAGAAGAAGCCGAAGATTTTCTTATAGAACAATTTGGTGACGGCGAATCGTTTGACGTTGGTATTAAACACTTATTTGTCAAAGATTTGCCGGTCCTTTGTGCATATATTAGTGGGCTTGTAGATGGAGAAGCTTTAACACAGTTGCTGTCTAGCATGCTTCCAGATGAGGACATTGAAATTGATGTAGAGGATGAGAAGGAATATTTTGAGTCTTACTTTAATTTCCATGGACGTTCAGAAGAAACAGAGCGTAAAGCCTATTTACTAGCCATTTTAAGTGGACAAGTCACCTTTATTACTAAAAGTGGCTATTGCTATGTTGCAGAGCTTAGAAACTATCCAGGACGCTCTCCAGAAGAGCCAGATAATGAAAAAGTTATCCGTGGATCAAGGGATGGCTTTACAGAAGGGATTTCTCAAAACACAGCCTTAATACGTAGGCGAATTCGTAATAGTAATCTACGTTTCGAGCTACATAAAATATCCAAAATCGGTCAAACCGACGTGGCGATCGCGTTTATGAAGGATGTTGCCAATGAAGATATGCTCGAAAGTTTACGACAGCGTCTTGGACAAATAAATCATGATGGCTTGACGATGGCCGATAAATCATTAGAAGAATGGCTCTTTAAACAAAAGTTCCACCCAGTTCCATTTGTACGTTATACGGAGAGACCTGATATTGCTGCAGCTCATCTACTTGAAGGGCATATAGCTATATTAGTCGATACTTCTCCATCTGTTATTTTAGTACCTGTTACAGTGTTTCATTTATTGCAGCATGCAGAGGAATATCGTCAGGCACCCACAGTAGGGACGTTTGTACGTTTTATGCGATATTTTGGCTCTGTAATGGGTTTACTTTTATTGCCATTGTGGTATGTATTTGCAACGAATGAATCCCTACTTCCAGATGCCCTCTCCTTTTTAGGTACGGAGGAGAAATCGCATGTACCTTTATTACTACAAATTTTGATTGCAGATATTGGAATAGAATTTTTGAGGATGGCCGCCATTCATACTCCGTCACCATTGTCCACTGCGATGGGATTGGTTGCGGGGGTAATCATTGGTCAAATTGCGATTGATGTTGGATTATTCTCTTCAGAGGTGGTTCTCTATACAGCGGTGGCAGCCATTCTTATTTTCATTATTCCGTCCTATGAGCTTAGTATCTCCATTAAAATTTTTAGGTTACTGCTACTTCTGATGACGGGTCTCTGGGGTGTCAATGGGTTATTTATTGGTTTATTTTTATTGTTTACGTATTTATGTTCATTGCGACCAATGCAGGCACCTTATTTATGGCCGCTTGTTCCATTCTTTCCAACAGCAATGCTTCGCGTCATTATTCGCTTCCCAATGACAGCGGATGCACTAAGACCTTATGTAGTCGCTTCCAAACAGCGAAAAAGATCATAGGAGCCGTTGCACTCGTTTTTTTCATGTGATAAAGTTCACATATAGTATTTTGTGATTTTTGCAAAAATTATTTTCATTCAAGAAAAAGCAAGTACTATACATTTGTTTTTTTATATGTGAAGGAAATAATTTTTTGATGGAATGGTTCTAATATAGTAAAGAACCCTTCCACTTTCAAACCGTAAAAATAACAAGATGGAACGATGTGAAAAGGGAGAGATGCACATGCATTTATATGGAACACAAGCGATTTCTGAAGATGGTCATTTAACAATTGGACAGGTAGACACATTAGAGCTAGCAAAAGAGTATGGTACACCACTTTTCGTGTATGATACTGCACTTATTCGTAAGCGTGCGCGCAGCTTTATCGATACGTTTAAAAAACTAGGTGTAAAAGCAGAAGTAGCTTATGCTTCAAAAGCATTTGCATGTGTAGCGGTGTATCAATTAGCAGCAGAAGAAAATTTATCATTGGATGTTGTATCTGGTGGAGAATTATTTACTGCTTTAAAGGCAGGTTTCCCTGCAGAGCGCATTCATTTTCATGGTAACAATAAAAGCATTGCTGAATTAGAGCTAGCTTTTGACTCCAAGATTGGATGTATTGTTGTAGATAATTTCTATGAAATACAGCTTTTAAAAGATATTTCGGAGCGCCGTCAGCAAAAAATGCGTATATTATTACGTGTTACACCAGGTGTTGAAGCACATACGCATGATTTCATCACGACAGGTCAAGCAGATTCAAAATTCGGCTTTGACTTAAACAATGGTCAAGCAGATGAAGCATTCCAACAAACATTTAACCATGAATTCCTAGAGCTACTTGGTTTACATTGCCATATTGGCTCACAAATTTTTGACACTGCTGGTTTTGGATTGGCTGGAGAAAAATTGATTGACAAAATTTCTGATTGGAACAAGACTCACGGATTTACATGTACTGTGTTAAACTTAGGTGGGGGCTTTGGTATTCGTTATACTGAAGAAGATGCACCGCTTGAACCACAAGTATATGTAGAGGATATGATTACAGTTGTCAAAAATAAAGCAACTGTTCTTGGACTGAAGATGCCGGAAATTTGGATTGAACCAGGTCGATCACTTGTAGGTGATGCAGGAACATCTCTTTATACAATCGGTTCACAAAAAATTGTGCCAGATGTGCGAAAATATATTGCTGTCGATGGAGGTATGAGCGATAATATCCGTCCCGCATTATACGACGCTAAGTATGAGGCAGTCATCGCAAGTAAGGCGAACGAGCCGAAAGATGAGCTTTATACAGTTGCTGGTAAATTATGTGAATCTGGCGATAAATTAATTATTGATGCTAAACTACAAGATGCTGCTTCAGGTGATGTGTTAGCCATCTTCTGTACAGGTGCGTATGGTTATTCGATGGCTAGTAACTATAATCGTGTGCCAAGACCTGCAGTTGTATTTGTAGAGGATGGACAGCATCAACTAGCTATTCGCCGCGAAAGTTATGAAGATATTGTGCAAAACGATCTCCCGCTAACTTTAAAAAAGGGTGAGTAAATTTGAGGAAAAATAAGTGGGTATTACTAGCGTCCATTACAACATTTATTTTATTATGGGGCGTAGTCTATTGGGTGTTGGCGTCGAAAGGTATTCTCGGACCTGGTTCGTAAGACAGAAATTGGCTTGCGGTAAAAGTACAAATCGTGTAGGATAGTCAAAGATTATGTACAGCTAGAAAAAGAGGGAATAGACAAATATGTTAATTCGATATAAAAAAGCTTTAGAGAAAATAGCAATGGGGCTACTTTCATTTATGCCTAACGAAAAAGACGTAAAAAAGCTTACAGAAACCATCCACTCCTATGAAAATGACGATAATTGGGTTTTATACTTATGGAAAAAGAATGATGAATATGTTGGCATTGTAGGGCTTGTTGTTGACGAGCATAATATAGCCACAATCCAGCACGTGTCGGTGATCCCTTCCTATAGGGGAGAGGGCGTAGCAACGGAGATGCTTCAAGAAGTGGCGGAACTTGGCCAATATGAAAGTGTGCGTGCTACAGATGAAACACGTAGTTTTGTTCAAAAATGTATTCATTGTATCGATGAAAAAGCAGACGATTAACAACGTCTGCTTTTTCTTTGTTTGCTTTCTTGTCGCTCTGCAAGAATATGTGAGCGATCTCGAAGCATATGTTTATGAAGAAGATAATTTGAGCTATTTGATGGCAAAAGCTTTATACGTGCTAGGGCTAAATCCAGCAAGTGAGGTGAGAGAGGAAGCTGGAAAGTTTGAAAGGACTTGCCCATTTCAATCGAAGTGATAGCTTTTGTTATTTGTGTTAGGAGTTCAAGATAATCAATTTCTTGGAAAAAAACATGCCCTTCATTTACTTGAAAGTTATGAAGTGCTTTTTCTAAAATTCGTTTAGCACCAGTATTATTACCACGTCGCCAATGATAGAAACCTGTTGCCAGCTGCACATAGCCGACAAGCGGATGCATTTTATCACTAGGTGCAATTTCCTTCCAATATTCCTCTAGCACTTCATGGCATTCAAAAAAATCTTGATTGCCATTAAAATAGGCACAGTAATCTATAAATAAAGTATGATGCTGTGGATGCATTTTGGACTCCTTTCCACTATACTAAAAGAACATAGAATCTCAGGGTGGTAAAATAATGTCTTATGAAGTAAAATTAGAAGCCTTTTCAGGGCCTCTTGATTTATTATTGCATTTAATTCACAGATTGGAAATTGATATCTATGATATCCCAATGGCTGAAATTACACAACAATATATCGACCATATTCATGCAATGCAAGTACTAGAGTTAAATGAAGCAAGTGAATATTTAGTAATGGCAGCAACGTTACTGGCAATTAAAAGCCGCATGTTATTGCCAATTCACGAAGGAGAGATGGAGGACGCAGAATTAGAAGTGGACGGCCCTGACCCTCGTGAAGAACTGGTGCAACGCTTAATCGAATATAAAAAATACAAGGAAGCAGCTAGTAATTTGCAGGAGCTTGAAACAGACCGAGCGCAGGTATTTACGAGGCCACCTGCTGATTTAACAGGATTAGCCTCAGAAGAACAGATGGCTTTATTTGATTTGAATGTGAATATCTATGATATGCTTGGAGCATTTCAGAAATTAATGCGTCGCAAAAAATTAAAGAAACCATTAAAAACTACTGTAGCAAGGCAGGAGCGATCAGTAAAAGATCAAATGCGCTCTGTTGTGGATTCTTTACGATTAACAGGTGGACGTGCATCATTTTTCGAGCTTTTTCCCTATGAAGATAAGCCAACACTTATTCTGACGTTTGTATCTCTTCTTGAACTGATGAAACGTCAGGTCGTCATCGTAGAGCAAGATGGTAACTTTGAAGAATTAACGGTTACCTTACAGAAGGAGGAATGGGAAGATGACGAAAACATTGATGTTACAGAGTAGAATTGAAGCCTTATTATTTGTTGTGGGAGATGATGGCTTAACGATTAAACAACTTTCACAACTCTTAGGAGAGCAGGAAGAGCTGATTCTGCAAACAATGAATACATTGAGAGAAACCTATGAAGAAGATTTAACAAGAGGAATTACGGTGAAAGAAATTGCAGGCGTTTATCAGCTCATTACAAAATCTGATTTTGCCGATACGATTCAAAGATTAGTAGAAAATCCAACCGCACAATCCTTATCTCAAGCCTCCCTTGAAGTGTTAGCGATCGTTGCATACAAACAGCCCATTACACGTGTAGCAATAGAAGATTTGCGCGGTGTGAAGTGTGAACGACCAATCCAAACATTAGTTTCACGAGGATTAATTAAAGAGGTAGGACGGTCAGAAGGGACTGGACGTGCCATCTTATATGGAACAACAAAAGAATTTTTACATTATTTTGGCTTAAATAGTATAGAAGAAATGCCTCCTCTACCTGAAGAGGACCTTGCTGATACAGAACAAGAAACAGATTTATTTATGACGAAGTTCCAAGAGACTTTTAGCGGAGCAAAATAATGGTTAGGTATAATGCGTAGCCTTCAACATAAATTTAAATCTATAATTTCCTATCACATTGAATAAGGAGTGGCTCGTTGCTTCGGTTATTTCGTTTAACACTGTTTATGATCATTGTGTTAATGGTAATGCTTCCTCAGACTAGCTTTGCAAGAGGAGGAAGCGGCTATGCTGTCTTGGATGGCGATACAGGTCGACTTTTAATTGGATCCAATAGCGATGAACGATTACCTATTGCTAGCCTCACAAAAATTTGGACAGCACTTGTGGCAATTGAAAATAGTGACTTGCAGGATGAAGTCGTTATATCCCCTAAGGCTGCTATGGCTGAGGGGAGCTCTATTTACCTACAGGCTGGTGAAACGGTGACAGTTGAAACGTTATTGTATGGCTTAATGCTACGTTCCGGCAATGATGCTGCAACAGCTTTAGCCGAACATGTAGGAGGGTCTGTAGAGGGTTTTGTCAAATTAATGAATGAAAGAGCTGTTATTGCAGGTCTTACCAATACCGTCTTTATGAATCCTTCTGGTCTTCATCATGATGAGCATTTATCGTCTGCAAGAGATACTGCTGAGATGTTAAGACTTGCGTTGCAAAATAAAACATTTGAGAAAATTGCTTCAACGGTACTTTATCGGGCAAATACAGTAAACGGAATGTTATGGGAAAATAAACACCGTCTATTAAGAGAAGGTTCAGGAATGGCAGCAGATATAGATGATGAGACAGAACAGCCTGTTAGTTCCTTAAAGTCAGCCACTGGCACTGCTTTCGCTGGAAAAACGGGCTTTACTAAGGTTGCTGGACGAACACTTGCAACGGCCTTTCAAAAGGACGGGCAAATCTGCGTTGTCGTCACATTAAATGAATCAGATGATTGGAATGTACATCGAGGCTTATCCAATAAAGTATGGCAAGATTATAGTCTTGAAACAGTAGTGAAAAAGGGTAAATACAATGTCAATAAAAAGTTGGCTATTCGTTTACAAGAGCCCGTTCGACTACAGTTAAATAAAGAGGAAAAAGAACAGGTGAGGCAAGTATTACATGTTTCAAGGAAACGCCAAGAAGCAGTCTTGTCTATCTTTATAGGAGAAGAACGGATTTATGCAACGCCAGTAAAAGTTGAATCAGCGGATCGTTAAAAACGATTTGCTGATTTTTTACATTATTTGATCAATTGATGTTAAATTTGGTAAAATGATAATGAATGTAAAATTCTTAATTTTCGAAAAAAAGGGGTGAGGAAATTGAGGGAAGCTTCAATGGAAAGTAATGGTAGGCAAATTCAATTTGGGCTAATCATTATCTTATTCTTATCAAGTTTAATTGTGCCTGTCATTCTTCTATATCCAATTCAAGAGATACTATATCGACCTAATGAATTTTATTATTTTGCACCTTATTTTAATGCTTATATTATCTTTATGGTCTCTTTATTTGTCATGGCCCTCGTACTACTAATCAATTATTTGATCATACCTAAAACGAAAAAAAGAAAGAATATAAAACGTGGTCTAGTATCTACTTCCTTATTAATTGCCTTAGGCTTCATCGCATTAAGCTTTAATACTTATAAATGGATAGATTCAAGAGGTATTCATATGAATCCATTTTTTAGTTTAAAAGTAAATTTTGTCGAGTGGGAAGAAATAGTGAAAGTTGAGCAGGTTAATCTAGAAAAAAGTGGTGTGACAAAGCCTGATCATCTGGTTTTTACATTTCAAGATGGTTCCACAATTGAGGAACCTTTGGCAGGCAACATGGTACTGGCTAAAAACTATATAGCCAATGAGTTAAAGCAGCGTGGCCTAACAATTGAAAATGTATACAAATAAAAGCTGCCGAATGGTAGCTTTTTTGTGTCAAAATAAACATTTTACAATCGATTCGCATGATTATCAAATGAGTATACTGCTAGTAAACAAAACAAAATCTCGGTTCAAATGTTAAGAAATTAACGAACGAGAAATTAGTCGGAATACTTAATTAAAAAATGTGAAATTTGTTTTTCTTTAATAATGTCTAAAAGTATGACATAATTTTCACAGATTAGCGGGAAAAATAACCCTATTCATTGGATCGAAATCGAATGATGACGAACGTGTCAATGTGAAAGAAAACTAGAGGTGAAAAAATGGAAAGATTACAAAAGGTCATTGCCTATGCAGGTGTTGCGTCAAGGCGCAAGGCAGAGCAATTGATTTTAGAAGGTAAAGTTAAAGTAAATGGTGTAGTGGTTCGTGAGTTAGGAACAAAGGTATCTAATTCCGATACAATTGAAGTAGAAGGTGTAAAACTAGAAAAAGAAGATAAGGTATATTTCTTACTTTACAAACCACGTGGAACAATTTCTGCAGTTACAGATGATAAAGGACGCAAAACTGTCACAGATTTATTTCATCATATTCCGCAACGTATTTTCCCAGTTGGTCGTCTTGATTATGATACATCTGGATTATTGCTATTGACAAATGATGGAGAATTTTCCTATATGTTGACACATCCGAAATTTAAAATTGACAAAACATATATCGCTCGTGTCAAAGGAGTGCCAACAATTGAAGGGCTTAAAAAGCTTCAACGAGGGATCAAATTAGAGGATGGAAAGACAGCACCTGCTAAGGTAAGTATGACATCTTTCGATGAAAAAGCGGGCAAAGCTATTTGTGAAATTACGATTCATGAAGGGCGCAATCGCCAAGTTCGTCGTATGTTTGAAGCGATTGGAACACCCGTTGTTAAATTAAAACGCGAACGCTTTGCTTTTTTAGATTTATTTGGTCTTGCTCCAGGAGAATATCGTGAATTATCAAAGCATGAAGTAAAGCAACTACGTGTGTTAGCAGAAACAGGAAAGCTTGATTAATGCAATGTTGCCAGAAGAAAGTGTGGATACCAATAGAGGTATTTGGATGTTTACACTTTCTTTGTGGTGAAATCGTTCATAAATCATTCATAATTAATAGCTAAGTGTTTTTGTATCATTTTGCTATAATAGGTGAGAATAGTACACCTAGTAGCAGTTTGTTCAAAAAAGCTGTAACACATTTAATCCGGTATTGTTGACGTCAATGTGAAAGAAGCTTTTACATATTTATAGACGTATAGAGAGTGAAAAAGTTCTATTTGTTTCTTCAATATGTAAAAGCAACGCAAGCCGTAATTGATAGGGGGTTTATTAACTTGGAGAAAAAGAAAAAACGTCTTGTACTGCGAACTGTCATTTTAGCTGTGTTAGCGTTGGCAATCGGGTACACAGTATATGGAACAGCAACAAAGGAAAAAGTAGAGTTAGTAGCAGTAGGCTCTGAGGCACCTGACTTCACGTTAGTAGATTTAAACGGTGAAAAACATAAATTGTCGGATTATAAAGGGCAAGGGGTATTTTTAAATTTCTGGGGAACTTGGTGTAAGCCTTGTGAGAAGGAAATGCCCGCAATGGACAATCAGTATCAAGAATTTAAGGATCACGGTGTACAAACATTAGCTGTCAATATTGCTCAAACAGATTTTGAAGTACAGAATTTTGTCGATCGATATGGGTTGTCATTTCCAGTAGTTATCGACAAAACAAAAAGTGTTATGACTGCTTATAATGTAGGACAATTACCTGCAACAGTGTTAATTGATCCAGAAGGCAAGGTGGCCAAAATTATTACAGGTGAAATGACGGAGAAAGATATTGCTTCGTACATGGAATTAGTGAAGCCAAATAAGGAGTAATGACGATGGAAAAAATCATTTGTGCTTGTGGTCATAGTAATCCATACGGCACGAAGCTTTGTGAAAAATGTGGTCGTCCTTTAACCGAAGAAGAAAAACAAAATAAAGTTGTTGATATGCGCTATGATGGTATGGCCATTCGCTCCAAAACATATAACAAATCATTTGTTGATAAAATATGGAATTTCTTCTCAAGTGTTAAAGTTGGTATATCCTTAATTATTATCACATTAATTGCTGCTTCAGTCGGAACATTACTACCGCAAGAGTTTTACGTAAAAGCTTCTGATATGGAGAAGGGGGCTTATTACGCAGACGTATATGGTACATTCGGTAAAATCTATTATACGTTGGGGCTTTCGGATTTATATAGCTCATGGTGGTTCCAGATTTTAGTTGGTATGCTAGCAGTTTCAATTATAGTGGCAAGTCTTGACCGAGGCATTCCACTTTATAAATCATTAAAGAATCAACGTGTTAAAAGACATGAAAGCTTTATGAAGCGCCAGCGCATTGTTGCAGAAGGACAAGTGTCAGCGAGTGCGGAGGAAACGCTTGATAAAGTGGCTCAAAAAATGACTGAGATGAAGTATTCTGTTCGTCGAGATGGTAGCGCTCTCTTAGCTGAAAAAGGACGCTTTTCTCGTTACGGTCCGTACATAAACCATGTAGGTCTCATCATTTTTTTAGGTGGGGTCATGCTACGTCTAGTTCCAGGCTTCTATGTTGATGAATCGATATGGGTGCGTGAAGGTGAAACACGAGCTATCACTGGAATGGAAGGCTATTTCATTGAAAACCGTGACTTTATTTTAGAAACACATGATAATACACCTCAAGGTGAGCAAGTTAAACAGGGTGTGAATGTAGTGGCTAAAAACTTCCAGACCGATATTACACTTTACAAGCAACCTGAAGACGCATTGCCTGGGGATACGGAAAATCTAGAAAAAGTAAAAGACTATTCTATTCGTGTAAACCATCCTTTGAAAGAAGATGGCTTTGCTCTTTACCAGATGGATTATCGTCTAAATGAATTAAAACAGATGAACTTTGAATTAATTAATAAGACGACAGAGAAATCATTAGGTAAGGTAGAGATTGATTTAACAAATCCTAAAAAAGAATATGATTTAGGGAATGGTTCATCCGTTCAAATTCTTGTCTATACACCTGATTTTGATGGATTTGAAAATGGAGAACCTCAGACTAAAACGTCTATTCCAAATAATCCTGCATTTTTATTTAAAATGACTACACCAGAAACTCCTGAAGGAGAAGTAAGCTTTGTTGAAATTATGCAGCCTCCTTTAGAACCACTGGGTGAAAATAAATACAGAATGAAATTTGCTAGTGCAGAGATGCGTGATATGTCAGGTATTACGGTGCGAAAAGATAGTACCATCCCTATTCTGTTTGTTGGTGGGGTCATCTTTATGATCGGTGTTGCCATTGGCTCTTACTGGAATCATCGTCGTTTATGGCTTCAAGTGGAACCAGACGGCCGTGTGTTAATGGCTGCCCATGTCAACAAAAATATGTTCAGCATGAAAAAGGATTTAGATGCTGTTACAACATTTGCTGCATTGCCTCCGTATAAAGATCAGTTAGAGAAAGATGAGGCTGGCGAAGAGTCCACTACTGGTGGCATTAAAGAAAAGGAAGGTGACAACACCTTATGAGTTTGATTGACTTAAGTGGAAACTTACTATTTGTAGCGTTTATTGCTTATCTAGTTGCGACATTATTATTTGGTGGTTCAATTAAGCAAGGTAATGCTACTGGTAAAAATACTGGCAAATGGGGCAAGCTTGCCATTGTGGTTACTATTATTGGTTTCCTATCACAGCTTGGCTATTTTATTACGCGTTGGATTTATACAGGACATGCGCCAGTAAGTAATATGTTCGAATTTACAACTGCCTTTGGTATGTTCATTGTCGGCGCGTTTATCTTAATTTATTTTATTTATCGTTTGACTGCACTTGGATTAGTGGCACTGCCTGTTGCGCTTTTGATTATTGCTTATGCAGCAATGTTCCCGAAAGAAGTAAGTCCATTAGTGCCTTCATTACAAAGTCATTGGTTAACAATTCACGTTATTACAGCAGCATTAGGGCAATCTATTTTAGCCATTAGTGCTGTGGCAGGACTTATTTACTTATTAAAAGTAGTAGATTTAACAAAGCCCTCTAAACAACGTTTTTGGTTAGAAGCCGTCATGTACTGTCTTGTAGTAGTTGTTGGATTTGTCGCGGTAACATCTACATTTAGTGCTATGGATTATGAGTCTAGCTATAATTATGTGGATAAAGAAGGTACTACTCGTAAAATTATTTACAATTTACCTCCAGTATTCGGTATGAATGAATATGAAGTGATAGAAGAACATGGCATGTCGCCATTAGTAGAAATGCCAGCGTTAATCAATGCTAAAAAATTAACAACCGTTGTTTGGTCATTATTGGTAGGATCTGTGTTGTATTTATTAATTCGTTTAATAGCTCGCCGTCGAATTAGTGCCATTTTCCAACCACTTGTTAAACGTGTCAATTTACAATTACTTGATGAAATTGGTTATCGTTCAGTGCTGATTGGTTTCCCTGTATTCTCCCTTGGTGCTTTAATCTTTGCGATGATTTGGGCACAAATTGCTTGGAGTCGTTTCTGGGGTTGGGATCCAAAAGAAGTATGGGCTCTTATTACATGGTTATTCTATGCAGCATTCCTGCATTTACGTCTATCAAAAGGCTGGGAAGGTCGAAAATCTGCTTGGTTAGCACTAATTGGTTTTGGGATTATTTTATTCAACCTAATTGCTGTTAACTTAATTCTTGCAGGTTTACACTCCTACGCGTAACCTGTGAAGCAACAAGCCTTTTCGCTGTAGCGAAGAGGCTTTCTTTTCTTTTCAATATGTGTCACACCATGTACAATAGAAGTTAGAGAAAGATGGAAGAGAGGGATCGTGAAAGTGTCAGAAAATATTTCAGTATTAGTAGTAGATGACGAGGATCGTATTCGCCGCTTATTAAAAATGTATCTTGAGCGAGAAGGATACCTTGTTGACGAGGCCGAAAATGGAGAACAAGCGATCGAGAAATCTTTAGAAAAAGAGTATCACTGTATTTTACTTGATATTATGATGCCTGAAAAAGATGGGCTAGAAGTGTGTGCAGAAATTCGAGAGCGCGCAGCAACACCAATTATTTTATTAACTGCCAAAGGCGAAGAAGCGAACCGTGTACAAGGCTTTGAGCTTGGTGCAGATGACTATATCGTAAAACCATTTAGTCCTCGTGAGGTTGTGTTACGTGTGAAGGCTATTTTACGTCGTTCACAGGCTTTCTCACCAACGACTAATGCATCTTCTTCAAAAGATTTAGTGGTGTTCCAACACTTAATGATTGATCATGATGCACACCGTGTGACTGCAGAAGGCATTGAGGTTAATTTAACACCGAAAGAGTATGAATTGCTGTACTTTTTAGCGAAATCGCCAGACAAAGTATTTGACCGTGAACAACTACTAAAAGAGGTATGGCATTATGACTTCTTTGGTGATTTACGCACAGTAGACACACATGTAAAACGTTTACGTGAAAAGCTCAACCGAGTTTCTGAAAACGCTGCTAAAATGATTGTGACGGTTTGGGGCGTTGGATACAAATTTGAGGTTGTCAATGAATAGAATATGGAATAGTGTTGTCGGGAAGCTATGGGTAACCATATTGCTTCTCGTTTCATTTGTATTATTTGTTTTCACGGTATTAATGCTTGAATTTCTTCAAAATTACCATATGCAGCAAGCAGAAATTTCATTGCGACAAACAGCAGCAACGGTAGCAAGTATAGTAGATGACAATGAAACAGCCGAATCTACCTCTGAATTATTAAAAGATATTTTACCTACAGGGACCAATGCATTGATCGCTATCAGTCATGTTGAAGTGTCCTTTGCGATGCAAGAGGGTGTCAACAAAAAAGAAATACAAGATACTATATTAGCCAATAAATCTTTTCATGAAGTGTTTCAATCAGATGAGCCGATTATTAAAGAAATGATGATGCCTTCTTCAACTGATCAAGAAAAGATGGAATCTTATGTCGTACTTGGTTTTCCCCTAAATGTTGAAAATGCAGTACATGGAGCTGTCTTCATCTACCAAAGCCCAGATGCGCTACATAAAACGTCTAAGGAAACTACGAAAATTGTCTTTTTAGCAGCCTTTATAGCATTTGTGCTGACGACATTCTTCGCATTCTTCCTTTCTTCACGTATAACTTCGCCATTAAGAAAAATGCGTGAATTAGCTTTTGAAATTGCAAAAGGGAATTTTGAAGCGAAAATGCCTACTACCCAAAATGACGAAATTGGTCAGCTTGCCGTTGCCTTCAACCAAATGGGCCGTCAATTAAAGCATAATTTAGAGGTTATCAATCAAGAAAACGAACAGCTTTCTAATATTTTGACATCTATGACAGATGCAGTGATTACGTTTAATCGGGATCGTACAATATTATTAAGTAATCCACCAGCCGAGCGTCTGATGCAAAAATGGTTTGTCAACAAAGGCTCCCAAAGTGCTAAACCAATTCCACCTGAGCTGTATCATATGCTTGATCATGTACTGATGTTTGAGGATAAACTAGAAGAGGAAATTGAAATGGATGGCAGCTATTATACATTTACCATTAGTCCTCTTTATAGTGGGGAAATGATACGTGGTGCTGTCGCTGTTATTCGTGATATGACTGAACAGCATCGCTTAGAAAAACTAAGATCGGATTTTATTGCGAATGTCTCTCATGAGCTTCGGACACCGATTGCCATGCTTCAAGGTTACTCAGAAGCATTAATGGATGACGATTTTATTCAGGATCAGGAAGAGCGAAATGAGATTACCAAAATTATTTATGATGAATCGAAGCGAATGGGTCGCCTTGTGACAGATTTATTAGATTTGGCACGTATGGAATCAGGGCATATGACGCTTTATAAAGATGAATTACCAATTAATTCTACTTTTGAACGTATTACACAAAAATTTGCACAGGTAGCAAAAGAAAAGCACGTTCGTCTGCTGTTTGAGAGTGAATTTAATGACGAGGCCATGATTAATATAGATGAGGATCGCATTGAACAAGTGCTTACAAATTTAGTTGACAATGCCCTGAGACATACAGATGAAGGGTCTGTGACTGTAAAAGTAGAGCAGGAGCCGACATTTGCTAAAATATCTGTTCAAGATACAGGACATGGCATCCCTCAAGAGGACTTACCCTATGTCTTTGAACGTTTTTATAAAGCAGATAAGGCACGTACTCGTTCCAAGGGTGGAACTGGTCTCGGCTTAGCCATTGCTAGAAATATTGTCAAGGCACACTCAGGTAATATTATGGTAGACAGTGTGTTGAAAGAGGGTACGACCTTCACGTTTTATTTACCGTTCGATTAATAACAAGTATTGCTATTAATTGGCTGTAACTTCTATGAATGTAAGACGACAAATATTATAGAACGGGGGTGGAGTGCTTTGAATGACTCCGTGTTCCATCGACTATACGATGCATATCACCAAGACGTGTTTCAGTTTTTAATATATTTAGTAAAAAACCGTACACTTGCCGAAGATTTAGCACATGAAGTTTATGTACGAGTGTTGCGCTCATACGATCAATTTGCAGGCAATAGTAGTGAGAAAACTTGGCTATTTGCTATTGCTAAAAATGTAGCAATTGATCATTTTAGAAAGCAAGCTGTACGTCAAAAGCATTCACATGATTTCTTTGACTGGGAAACGGAACAGCTCCATTCAACCACGCCATCACCGGAAGATATGCTACAGGCCAGTGATGAATTTATGCAGGTAGAATCAGCACTTGAAAACTGTACAGGCGACCAAAAAATGGTCATTATTATGCGCTATTTTCAAGATTTATCGATTGCAGAAACAGCGCAAATACTAGATTGGACAGAAGCTAAGGTAAAAACGACCCAGCATCGAGCCATTAAATTTTTAAGGCAACAGCTACAGCCGATTAGAGAACAGGAGGCGAAACGGCAATGACGCATAAGCCATTTGATGATGAACAGCTTGAACATGTCTTGAACAATGCCCCTAAGCTTTCTGACCGCCGTTCAAAAGAAGAAATATTAAATCGGTTAATGGCAGATGCTCGCTTGCAGGATAATAGTCACCTACAAGAAGCGATACAACAACCTATAGAGAATGAAGAAGCACAACAAGAAAGTAAATCTTTAATACAAGATGAACGACCATCACGATTTAAGTTCCGAAAAATGCCGATTTTTACGAGTGTAGCAGCAGTTTTCGCGATAACGGTACTCGTTGGCTTCATGTTCATGAATAATGACGCTAGCCAAAAAGATCTAGCTAGTACGCCAGAAACGGCTAATTACTCTACGTTACAGGAAGATCGTTCTGCTAAAGAGGCAGCTACCCAGGATGAGGCACTTCAATCCAGTATTGTATCGGAGCATGAGCGTATGCTATCTTTACGGTCGTCTGTCTATGAGGAAGATGTGAAAGATGCTGTCGTTTTCCGTATTGGTTTGGCAGGACGCGATGCAGAAAGTGTTCCAATGACATATGTGATACCAAATGAGCGTGTAGCAACTGATTTTGGAACTGAAAAGCCTTCTACCCTACAGATGTATGAAAAATATGCTCCTCAAATAGATGAAGAAGCCAAAGGGTTTACGGATTATCATCCTTTTAAAGGTGAACTGAAGGAGAAGGAAGACAAGCTTGTCCACGTATTACCAAAGGACAATGACTATGATGTTGCATCAGCTACCGTTAATGAGTACAAAGGGACTTTAGAGGATACCTTCTCGGATTCTGAATATACGGAAGTTGAGATTCAAAATGAAGATGGCACACCTTATGAGTTTTCTCAGGAGAGTGAGCCAAGTCAAGCCATGTCATTAACAAACGCCAAGCATTTTAATTATTATTTATACCAAGATGGTAGTGGGGCAGAATATCTGTCACCAGATTTCCGTCAAACATTTGCTAATGTTACAGAGGCACTTACACTAATGAAAAACAAAAATGATGATGTTTATGTAACAGTGGTTCCTGAAAATGTAACATATACCGTGAAAGAGGAAGCAGAAGGTGTAGTCGTAACATTCGATATTCCCTTAGATTTAGCATCGATGGAGCCAATTCGCGCTACCCAATTGATTGAAGCTATGATGTTAACTGCTGCTAGCTTTGACCAACAATTACGCTTGGATAATGTGGTCCAAGAAAGCTGGGAAGGATTCGATTTAAAAACGTATTTGCCCAAGCCTGTGGGGCCAAATAAACAATATATGCCTTAGTCAAAATCAAAAATGGAGCATTCCTGTAACATGGAATGCTCCATTTTTACAATACTTACAAATCTAATCGGAATTTTTTAAGCAGAACTATTTACTTTTTCTTAATAATTAATTATAGTAAGGTTGTAGTATAAAATAATATGATTCATCTTCGGGGCAGGGTGAAAATCCCGACCGGCGGTAATAGAGTGGTGAACCGTTAATGTTTCCATTAACTCGAATGGTTTATGCTTCGCTCTTCAGCCCGCGACCTGTGCAAATTTATTTGCATGGCTGACTTGGTGTGATTCCGAGGCCGACAGTTAAAGTCTGGATGGGAGAAGATGGAGGTACGATCGTCATTCATTGTTATGAAATAAACTATGACCGAGCGCTTTTTTGTATGGCTTTTTAAACAGTGCTCAAAAATAGTTTAAATTGACGCTTATTCGTCATGCCTTTCTCCCTTGTGCTCTTTATGCATAAGGGTTTTTTCGTGCTAACAATTGAAAGATCGTCACCTTTCTTCTTGCGAGATTGAATCAGCAAAGAGGAGAGAGTTTTCTATGAAGAAAAATGTTAAACTTCAATCGTTTATTACGATTGGCATGCTGAGCAGTATTTCGTTTTTATTAATGCTTTTTAATTTCCCAATTCCACCATTCCCAGCATTCTTGGAAGTCGACTTTAGTGATATGCCTGCATTAATAGCAGCCATCACAATGGGGCCTGTAGCTGGTATTTTAGTAGAATTATTTAAAAATGTATTGGATTGGATTTTCTCTGGAACGCCAACAGGTGTGCCAGTAGGTCATATTGCCAACTTTGCAACAGGTATTTTATTTATTTTGCCTGTAAGCCTTATTTTTAATCGCTTTAAAACAATTGCTGGTCTTGTTGGAGGTTTAGCGACAGGAACAGTCGTAATGGCAGTAGGGATGAGTATTTTAAACTACGCAGTATTTTTACCGATGTACACATACTTCTTAGGAATGGAACCGGTTGTAGGTGACTCACTTTATAAAATGATTATCGCTGGGATTTTACCATTTAACATTGTGAAAGGTGTTTTATTAACGGCTATTATGGCGTTTTTATTTACAACTATGCGCAAGTGGATCGACCGCCAGCGTTCTATCTATATAACAAAATAATTTTTACTAACCTCGGGTGAACATACCTGAGGTTTTTTTTTGGAAGGAATGATGGATAGGGAAAGGTGTGAAGAAAAGAAAGGCAAAACTAACGGATAAATATAGAAAAAAGTAATGGAGTAAAATAGCTAACTAGTACTTTATAATTATAATCTAGTCGAAAGCTATATTTTCATGTAAAATAGAGAAGAGTTTAGAATGTTTGAGGAGTTTGAAGAGATGAGTGGAAAAAAAGGACAATGGTCTAGTAAATTAGGTTTTATTTTAGCGTCAGCTGGTGCGGCGATCGGACTAGGGGCAATTTGGAAACTTCCTTATGTAACAGGACAAAGTGGTGGAGGAGCATTTTTCCTTATCTTTGTGTTATTTACCTTGTTAATAGGACTACCGATGTTATTGTCCGAGTATGTTTTAGGACGTGGTACACAATCCGAGGCTGTAACAGCGTATAAAAAAATTGCTCCAACTAAGCCAGGATGGGCCTGGATTGGTCGAATGGGCGTGCTAGGCTGTTTTTTATTATTAACTTTTTATAGCGTTGTTGGAGGTTGGATCTTTATTTATAGCGGGCTAGGTGTAGCTGGCGCGGTAATTGATCCAGCAGTAGATCCTGCTGAATTATTTGGAAAAATTATAGGCACGCCTTGGATTACGCTAGTTGGTCTAGTGTTGTTTACATTAGCCAACGTACTTGTGATTTCATTAGGTGTACAAAATGGGATTGAAAAGGCCAATAAATGGATGATGCCGTTACTTTTCATAATGTTTATTGTCCTTGTTGTGCGTGCAGTTACATTAGATGGGGCAATGGAAGGGGTAAAATTCTTCTTATGGCCTGATTTCTCGAATATTACGGGTAAGGCATTATTAGAAGCCTTAGGGCAATCGTTCTTTGGGTTAGCAGTAGGTTTTTCTTGTCTAGTTACATATAGCTCTTATCTAAAAAAAGATGTCAGTCTTCCGAATTCAGCGGGTTCTGTAGTGCTGTTAACCGTGCTTGTTTCATTTTTAGCAGGTTTAGCGATTTTCCCTGTTGTGTTCGCCTTTGATTTAGAGCCAGCAGCGGGTCCAGGTTTGCTATTTATGGTGCTACCAACAGCATTTAGTCAAATGCCATTTGGTGAAGTGTTTTTAGCCATGTTTTTATTGCTATTTTTATTTGCTACATTAACGTCATCATTTAGTTTATATGAGATTATCGTCGCGGCATTTATGGAGCATAGTCAGAAATCCCGTCCAATGTGGACACTTTTACTTGGTATAGTCGTATTTATTGCAGCTATTCCAGCAGCACTTTCTTCGAGTGTTTTATCGGATATAATGATTTTTGAGAAAAGTATCTTTGATGCAACCGATTTTTTAGTGTCGAATATCATGCTTCCGCTAGGGAATTTATTCATTGCTATTTTTATTGCCTATGTAGTGGATAAAGATTTTGTGAAGAGAGAATTGCTAACGGGTAGTCAAATGGGACAAGGGTATTATTCGACATATCGTATGTTAATGCTAGTTGTTGTACCGATTATCATTCTAGTTGTGTTTGTTAATATGCTACTGCAGTATTAAAGAAAAGGTATATTTCGTCATAGGAAAAATACCTTCTCTTAGTGTTAAAAACATAACAGTCAATAGAAAGGTAGAAATGGATTTCTATTGCAAGGCTACTTGCTTTCCTGTGGGCGAGTGCCAGCAGCTTCCTCCGTGTAGGGGCTCACCTGTCTCGTTAATCCACGGGAGTCAAGAAGCCTTCCACACCAACCCAAAAAATCTCAATCTTTTTAGCAAAGGTTTTCAAATAAAGTAAAGGAGTTCATTACCCTTTTATGAAGAGGTGTTGTCACTCATCACTTCTCCACATTGAAAATAAGAGCCTATCCCCTCTAAGTATACAAATAATGGGTAGATTTGATCGCTATGCTACTATGAGGTAAAGACACTTTGTAGAATGGTTGATAGCGTCACTCCTATGGGATTTAGCGGCTCATCGGACGCCCCCCCTGGAAAGGACGCTGGCGGAACGGAAATCAACCTCTCGCCTTGCAAAGTTACTATTTCTACCGTTGACATCTTCTTTTTTAACAACATAAAAAGGTGTATTCCGTCTAATAGGAATACACCTTTTATTATGATTATAGAGATTAATAATCGTTAAGTGATAGCTCACCTAGCCAATCTTCTTTAATAATCTTCCTTGCTTGTTCTTCACTTTCGGCAATAGGGAATACTTTATCAACCTGTGAAATAGCGAATAAGTTGCGAATGAAATCATCGACGACAATAATGGCGATTTTCTTATCTTTTACAGACACCTTCTTAGCAAAATTAACGATCATCCCGAATCCAGTACTATCAATATTTGTTACCCTTTGCATATCGATAATGTATCCGTGTTTTGTGTCTAAGCTAAGTGTTTGCAGCTCTGACTTTATTTCTTCAATCATCCCGTATTCTAAATCGCCTGTAAACGCAATCACAATATAATCAGCCTTTGTGTCAATATTCATTGCAATTTTCTTCTGATTCATCCTATAGCGCCTCCATTTTTCTTTTCTTGTTTGGGGATTTATTCAAACTTAAATTTATTCACTTCATTTTGTAATTTATCAGCAATTGATGATAACTCATCTGAGCTTTGTGTAATTTCGGCAACAGTCGCATATTGCTCTTCTGAGGTTGCGGCAATCTCTTCTGTAGCTGCTGCAGCGTCCTCGATGATGCGAGAAATATCTTGAATGGCTTGTTGCACATCTAGGGAGTTGTCGTTAACATGTGTAAATGCCACTTTCATTTGTTCGACACCTTCTTCAGTTTCGACAACTTTCTCCACGATTTCTTTTAAGGCACTTCCGCCTTTATTGATGATCGTTACTTGCTCCTCGACAGCTAGTAAATTACTTTCCATTGTTCGTACGGTCACAGATGTTTCCGCTTGGATATCATTAATAAGATTAGTAATTTGTCCAGCTGCTAAACTTGACTGTTCAGCTAATTGACGAACCTCTGATGCAACGACAGCAAAACCTTTCCCTTGATCACCTGCTCGTGCTGCCTCGATGGCCGCATTGAGTGCTAACAGATTCGTTTGTTCTGCGATGCCAGTGATAACGGTAATAATACCACCAATTTCTTCAGAGCGCTTGCCTAATTTTTGGATAGAATCTGTTGCATAAGACACTGTTTTCGTAACATCACTTAGATGCATAATCGCTTCATTGATGGCTTCTTCTCCTTTACGTGCGATATGAGTGGATTCGATAGCGCTATTTAAAGTGATTTCAGCTTTTTGTAAGCTCTTTGATACTTCCTCAAGCGTTTTTTGCATCATTGAAACTATTCGTTCAGCCTGATCAGATTGAGTGGTAGTACCAACGGCGATTTCATTCATTGTTAGTGCGATCTGATTAGATGCTTCACTTGTTTGATGTGATGATTCTGCCAAAGTGTGTGATGACTTTGCAATTTGATGTGCACTACCAGCCACAATTTTTATCGTCTCTGTTAAATGATTTTTCATACTACTAAATGCGCGTGCTAATTCAGCGATTTCATCTTTGCCTTTAGGGTTTAACAGTTTAACATTTAAATTTAGTTCTGCTAGTTCCTTGGCATTGGTACTTAGAATGTTAATAGGATTAACAATTTGCTTTTGTAAGAACCAACTAATTCCTCCGATCATTACAATGGCGATCACTAAGGAAATCGCTACATTCTCCAGTGCTGATTTTGTGGCAATGCTTATATAAGGAGCGGTAGGGACAGCGGTTGCCCATACACCGATAACCTCGCCTTGACTATTTACAATCGGATCATAGGCTGCTTGATGCAAACTTCCTAAGACATTGGCAGAGCCGATAAAGCGCTTTTTTTCTCCTAGTACAACAGTAGCAACCTCGTCAGAAACCTTTGTATTTAAAGCGCGTTCACCATTATCCACTATATTGGTACTTATACGCGTATCGTTTTGAAAGATGGATACAGCATTCCCGTTTGTGAGTTCTCCAACTTTATCAGCTACCTCAAAGTTTTCTACCATATTGATATCGCCCTTATAGAGTTGGTTGTTTTTAATGGACCATTCACCAGGATATTTAGCGTCTAAATATTCATAGCTCAACTGTATATCTGATAAAAGCTTTGTATCAGCACTTTCTAATAGATTGTTCTTGGCAACAAAAAAATTGACTCCTGCTAAAAGGGAAGTAAGTAAAATAATACAACCAAATATAAGCAGATTCATTTTCTTTCGTATAGATAACTTCATTAAAACGCCCCCAATTTTACGTTTACTTTATAGATGAATCTTTTTGGAAATACCAACTAAAAATTTTGTTTCAGAAATATTTTCGAACCAAATATGGTCGACCATATTTTTGACAAAAAATAAACCGCGTCCACGATCAGCATAATCAAATTTGTCTAAATCGAATTGAAGAACTTTGTCCCAGTCCTTTTTGTCAATGCCTTTTGCTTCGTCAGTGACTGTTATTTTTATCTCTTCGTTTGATTGAGTTACTTGTATTTGAATCTTCTTTTGAGCGGGTGTATTAATTTTTCCCATAGCCTCTACGGCATTGATGACTAGTTCATGAACAACAAATCTTAACTCTCGTTTATAAGGTAGATTATATAACTCTGTATAATTCTCCATTACTTGATCAATAAAGGCTATAGCTTGTGTATCAGGATTTACATTGAGTGTGAATTCCATCTTCAATCACCTACCCTTTAATGTAATTGTTATTGAAACGACTGTGATGTCATCGCTGTAATCATTATCAAATAAATTGTACTTTTGAGAAAACTTTTGTAGTGCATAGCTGTTATCCTGTGAAGCATAGGCGTAGAAAAAGTCCATATCAATTGAGTTTTGCTCGTTCAATGTTAATAATCCATCCGTATAAAGAATAATACGATGCCAGCCTGATAAAGGTATTGTTTTTTTATTTATTTGAATAGTAGGGAATAGTCCGAGGATAGGCGTATTCGCTGGGAGGAAGACTGTTTCTCCAAATTTTCCAAATAAAAAACCAGAAGGGTGAGCCGCATTCACATAGTGCAAAGTGCCGTTTTTTGTATCTAGAAGTATGTAGATTGCTGTCATTAAAAAACGGTCCATATCCTCATCAGAAAATAGCTCGTAAATTTGGCGGTTAAGTTCTTGGATTACGGCTACTGGATCAATTAACTTAGTAATCATTCCTTTTAATAATGATCTGATGGACATAGTAACGAGTGATGCAGCTATGCCATGCCCCATTGCATCGTACAGAAGAATGGCGGTTAAATGGTCATTAATCTTAAACCAGCAGTACATGTCACCTCCTAGTGTATTGGATGTTACGTAAAGACCATCAACCTGTATTTGCTCAAGATTTAATGGAGGAGATAGTGCGTTCTTTTGGAATTTTTTTGCAACAAATAAATCTTTTTGAATCATACTTTCTTGCTGCTTTCGAAGCTTGGCTTCCCTCTGATATTTTAAGGCTACTTGAATTCGAGTCTTAAAATGAGTAAAATCAAACGGCTTTAAAATAAAGTCGAAAATGCCTGCTTCAAAAACCCTATCGATTGTTATGTTTTTTTCGTAGGTAGTAGATAGAAGGATAGGGACATCTATCCAATTTTTAAGTACATGAATGTGCTGACAAATTTCCTCGCAATTGCTGAGTGTCATTTTCGTGTCAAGTACGATTAATTCCAGCTCATCTTTCAAAGCTGAATCTACTAAATAGTTCATTGCTGCTTCCGTTGTTGAAAAGCAATAAATATTGGGGATGCTGATACGATGAAAATACTTTTGCAGACGTAGCACATCATTACTTACGCTGCCAATAATTAATACTGACATGCCTACTTAATTCACCGCCTTATGTATCTATAACTAAATATTTCCTGGAAGCCAACATAATGATTTCTAACCATAATTATATACTCCGTATTTACTGATAATATGAATAAATTAAAATTCTAATTTGCTATAAATTTACCAATAAATATCGCATTATACAAGGCTTTTGTGATATAAAGTAAAACTTAATCAATAGGATTTTTGACATCTTGGTTCTTGGATAGGGTTCACGGGTTATCTTTTTAACGATGTTCTTGATATATCTACAATTAATGCATGGGGAAGTAGTGAATACTTCGTCTCTAGTCATGATACTAGACTGTTCATTTTTAGAGTGACGAAGAATTTTTGTAAGACTAAAGGCCTTTTGTAGAAAGTAGTAATTTTGCCCTTTTTTAAAGATGAAAGATCGCTATTTGAGATGGAAATGTGGTAAGAAAAATTAATCTAAAATAAGGATTAATATATTCGATAAAAAGCATGTCATAAAACCTTACATACATATTGCTTATTCTTCAAATTTAATGTATTTTTAGAGCAGTTATAAAAAACGTGTTAATTAAAATTACATTGGAGTGGTGAAGAATGAAACATTATACCAAAGAAGATATTATACGCCGAGTGAAGGAAGAAAATGTGAAATTTATTCGCCTACAATTTACAGATATCTTAGGGACAATCAAAAATGTGGAAGTTCCTGTCAGTCAATTAGAAAAAGCGCTAGATAATAAAGTTATGTTTGACGGCTCTTCAATCGAAGGTTTTGTGCGTATTGAAGAATCAGATATGTATTTAAAGCCAGATATCAATACCTTTGTGATTTTTCCTTGGACTGCTGAAAAGGGGAAAGTAGCTCGCTTTATATGTGATATTGCAAGACCAGATGGTACACCGTTTGAAGGAGATCCACGCTCCAATTTAAAACGAGTATTGAAGGAAATGGAGGAGCTGGGCTTTACGTCGTTTAATTTAGGGCCAGAGCCTGAATTTTTCCTATTCAAGTTGGATGAAAAAGGGCATCCGACACTGGAATTAAATGATAGTGGAGGCTATTTTGATTTAGCGCCAACTGATTTGGGAGAGAACTGTCGTCGTGATATTGTTTTAGAGCTAGAGGGGATGGGCTTTGAAATTGAAGCGTCTCATCATGAAGTAGCACCAGGCCAGCATGAAATCGACTTTAAGTATGCGAGTGCTATTGAGGCATGTGACAATATCCAAACATTTAAACTGGTGGTAAAAACCATTGCTGCACAGCATGGTCTCCACGCAACATTTATGCCAAAGCCACTATTTGGGGTCAATGGCTCAGGAATGCATTTTAATCTCTCCTTATTTGAAGGTGATAAAAATGCCTTCTATGATGAACATGCAGACTTGCAATTAAGCGCAACCGCACGTAGCTTTATGGCAGGAATTATGAAGCATGTGCATGGTTTTACAGCTATCACGAATCCACTTGTCAATTCCTATAAACGATTAGTACCTGGCTATGAAGCCCCTTGCTATGTAGCGTGGTCTGCTCAAAACCGCTCACCATTAATTCGCATTCCAGCAGCACGTGGCTTATCTACACGAATTGAATTGCGCTCAGTTGATCCAGCAGCAAACCCTTATTTAGCAATGGCTGTAATTCTAGCATCTGGGCTGGATGGTATACGAAAAGATTTAACACCACCAGCTGCGGTAGATCGTAATATTTATAAAATGACAGCAGCAGATCGGGAGTTGAACGGGATTGATAGTTTACCATCCTCATTAGAATTTGCGCTAATTGAATTAGAGATGGATACCATTGTTCGTGATGCATTGGGTGACCATATTTATGATAAATTTACAGCTGCCAAAGAAATTGAATGGAATAAATATCGCACACGTGTCCATAACTGGGAGCGTGAGGAATATTTAACGATGTACTAAAGGTGTTGGGGCTTTTTTAGCTCCAACTTTTTTATGTGACATGTACTTCTTTTTGCTCTATCATAAGATTAAAGGAGTGTGAACGATGACACAGATAACTCAAGTTGTGACAATTCAAAACAATGATATTGTTCAATTTGAACTTGATATTAACCGTGCTTTAGTAGATTTAAAAGGCTTTTTCATACTTGATATCAAATACAATACGCTCTTTATTGGAGAGCAGACGGTCATCCATTCTGCTTTAATTATTTATCAGCAAAACAATTACACTATTTAACAAGAGGGGTCATGTCGATGAGACATGACTTTTTTTAATAAAAGATAAACTCGATTGTTGGGAAAGGTTAATGGTAATCGGGTTTCTTCTTCCTAAGATTGTCATAAATTAATTCATCTGGATCATGGATCATCATTTTTCTCCCTAACCAGTACAGTTTCAAAGTAATGAACATCCACAACTTCATTATGTCTTATAATAACTTCTTTAATAATCTTAATGAGATGGCCTGTTTATCCTGCCGAATGTAGCGTGCCTCAAAGTTTTCTACTGCCATTTTACCACTTGATGGAAAGACCTATTTTTTTATCCAAAGCACCTTGGTATTTTACAAAAAATACCTCCTCTCTTATATTTACAGTGGGTAAATGAAAATCGATAGTTGTCGGAAATTTATATGTATTTTATATACTTTTGCTATAATAAAATTATCATGTTCATCGAACAAAGGAGGGGTTTGGTTGAAAATACGGTTAGGTCTTCTTGGCCCTTCAGACTCGATTGAATTTGTCGAAGCTGTCTTGAAAAATTGGCCAGAGTTTATATTTACCTCGATAGAATGTCTAGCACAAGAGGATTTAGATGAAAAAGTGACACCTTTATTGATGGAAGAAATGGATATGTGGCTGTGTACAGGGCCCATCACCTATAATATTGTGCAAAGTTGGAACCAACTAAAGACACCAGTTTTTTATGTTATGTATAAAGGATCATCCTTATATAAAACCGTGTTAAAGGTATTGTACGAACACAAAATCGACGTGAATGAAATTAGCTACGATGCTGGTAATAGTGATGCATGGGAGCAGGCCTTGGTGGAGGCAGGGATTGAAGTAAAGCCTAAATTTGTGGAATCGGAGACAATTTCATTAAAAGAGCTTGTGCACTATCATTTTAAGCTTTGGGAAAGTGGCCAAACAAAGGCTGCCATTACTGGTCATCCCATTCATCATGAACTACAACTGCTAGGTGTTCCAACCTATCGATTGTTCCCATCCTCGATGGCTGTAGAGGCTGTTATTACGAATATGCTACGAACATATGAAATGCTACGCTATAAGGCGACTCAAATTGCTGTACAAATAATCGAAATTGATCCATTTTTAGGAATCGCAAAAAATAACTTCTCAACAGATGAGCTGTTTAGAATGGAACTTAAGATAATGGAGCATTTGCTGACGTACACAAAAAGCATCCATGGTTCCATTAAATCTACAAGATTTGGGCGTTATGTGATTTTCACTACGAGAGGCTTAATGGAGGATATAACGAAGAATTTTAACCAAATGCCTGATATAGAAGATTTCACACCGCTAGATCAAGAGGCCATGACTTGTGGAATTGGGATTGGTCAAACGGTATATGACGCAGAAATAAACGCTGGAAATGCCTTATTGCATGCAAAGGAATGCGGTAAGGGTTCATGGATGGTTTGTTTTGATGATAAAAAAATTGCAGGACCGCTTGGAAAGCCTGAACAACTTACATACTCCTATACCTCAGAAGAATTAGAGGCTTTAAGTCAGAAAACCACCTTAAGTGTGATGACATTAAATAAGTTAAAGTCCTCATTGAAAAAATTAGCAAGTGATGAGCTGAATGCTAATGAGCTAGCAAAATATATGCAGATACCAGCTCGAAGTGCGCGCCGAATATTAACAACTCTTGAGGAAAAAGGATTTGCTGAAGTCGTTGCAGAGGAGAAACCCCATACACGCGGACGTCCACGTAAGGTTTATAAAATTTCTCCATTCTAAGGAGAGTCCATAGATATATGGACTCTCTTGTTATGCTATGAGCGAATTTTGTATTGCTTTACATCTGATGGCAGAGGGGAAGTGTATACCTCACCAGCTCGACGTTCAATTAATTCTGCCTTCGCTTGTTCAATTAATTCTGGTTGTAGAAGGACATCCAGTGCTGTAGAAGCCATAACTTTCCCTGCATGAAGCATGCCTTTATGTGCTAAGGAAGTTGTCCCTGTCGCTACGATTTGCCATGTATGAAGAGGGGTTCCGAGTGGTTCACATGCGGTCATGCATTGTGCAGTTGGGACAAGCCAGCTAACATCACCTACATCAGTAGATCCAGCCATAAATTCATCAGGCTTAAATGGATCAATAATATCCGCAATATCTTTTCCAGCTAATTGACGATTTCTTTGCACATCCACCTTTTTTTCCTCTTCCGATAGTGTTTTACGAATAGCACTAGCAAATTGTATTTCCTCATCTGAATAAGAAGGTGTACCTAATTTAATGAAATTTTCATACATAACCTGTTCTAATGTTGTATTTGGAAGCACATTAGAAAGAGCTGAGGCTAGATCTATTTCTACCTCAGTACCAGTCATCAGAGCAGCACCTCTTGCAATTTCACAAATACGTTGGTAGATATCCTCCGTTTGAGAAACTCTTGGAGCTCTTACAAAATACAAAACTTCTGCCTCTGCTTGTACAACATTTGGAGAAAAACCACCTGTATTTGTAATGGCATAATGGACTCTTGCTTCAGGAATGATATGCTCTCGTAAATAATTTACTCCTATATTCATCAACTCCACAGCATCAAGAGCACTTCTCCCTAAGTGAGGGCTAGCAGCTGCATGGGCGCTTTTACCTTTGAATTTAAAGTACACTTCGTAACAAGCGAGTGTGGCAACCGACATAATATTATTCGTTGTTCCTGGATGCCAAGTCAAAGCAATATCAACATCATCAAAAACACCCTCTCTTGCCATAAAGGTCTTACCGCCACCGATTTCTTCCCCAGGACAACCGTAATAACGGACCGTTCCTTCGATATTGTTCTCTTGCATGTAATCACGTAATGCAATAGCAGCACCAAGTGAACCTGTACCTAATAAATTATGTCCACACCCATGACCGTTACCTCCTGCTTCTTGTGGATTTGGCTGCGCTATACCGCCATGTTGACTTAAACCAGTAAGCGCATCAAATTCTCCTAGAAATGCGATGACAGGATTGCCATGACCAGACGTTCCTATGAAGGCGGTTTCAATTTGGGCAACACCTTTCTCCACTTCAAAACCTTCATCCTCTAGTGCTTTGCTTAATAGTTCAGCAGATTTAAATTCTTCAAATCCTGTTTCTGCATATTGCCAGATTTGATTACTCACTTCAATTAATTTTTCTCGTTTTTCTTCAATAATTTGTGATAGTCTACTATGTTTGGTCAAATAAACTCACCCTTACCTTTCTTTTTATGCATGATCAATTAAACTACTATTCTTTGATGGAATTCTATAGAATACCGCACAGATTACCACGATGACTAAGGCACCGATTAGGAAGAAGAAGGCTGCTTGGAATGAGCCTCCAAAACCATCAATAAGAGCACCCATGGCTGTTGGGGCAATAAAGCCAGCCATACCACTAGCGAAATACATCATGCCTAAAAAAGAGCCTATAATTTTTGAGAAACATACTTAAGTGGAATGGCCAAAATTGCCATTGAAATGGCTGAATCCCCTATAGAGAAGATACTCTGAAAGGAAATCGCTAACTGAATACTCGATGCATTAAACATCATATAAAGGCATAGGCCTGAAACAATGGCACCAATCAATATAATTATTTTTTCTTTTCCAGCAAGTCCTTTATCAATTAAAAATCCTGTGATAATAGCTGCGATTAATCCACAAGCCTGTGGAATCATAGCAAGTGATCCGACTTCTCGTAAATTTAAATTCCGCGTTTGTTCCAAATAGGAGGGAAGCCATGACGAGAAACCCCAATGGACTGTACTTGAGCAAAAGTACATCACGACAAGCATCCATAAAAATGAACTTTTATAGAGTTCTTTCATTGGACGACCATTTGAAGTTTCTGCCACCTGTTGTTTAATAAGCTTTGGGGGATTGTAAAACTTAAACAATAAAAGAGTGACAATTAGACCAACACCACCAATAATGTAAAACATTGTGCGCCAGCCCCAAGTATCAGCAATTAAACCAGCCAAATACAAAGCAAGAACACCACCAATTAATTGAGCAGCTAGAAGCATCGATTTAGCCCGTGCACGAACATCTTTTTTAAAAATCTCTGTAATGGCAACGCCACTGCCTGTCGGTAAACCACCATCACCAAGACCAAGAATAAAACGAATAGCTAAGATTGCCATAAAAGAGCCAATCATCCCAGTCAGTAGGGAGAAGAGGGAAATCATGAAAACAGCAATAACAATTATTTTCCGTGAGCCAAACTTATCAGAGGCCCATCCTGCTAGCAATGTCATCAGTGCACTGCTTAGCCAAAAGCTACTGATGACCAACCCGCTTTGTGTCTGTGTTAAATGTAATTCTTTGCTAATGGGGATAATGGCCACATTCATACCGAACAAAGTTAATGAATCGACTAACCATGCTAGAAATAATAATGAAAAGATAAAATTTCGTTTGCCAACACTCAATTGCGTATGTAACTCACTCATTCAATTCTTCCTCCTTTTTTAGGACGCTTTATTTTTATTTAAGGACAATAAAGGTCTTGTCCGTTATTATAAATACATTATTGTTATTTTTCAATATATTTTGATTTCGAGTACAATGAAATTTTGAGGAGATAGAGAAAAAAGTGTAGATAAAGGACGAAATTAAGCAAGGAGAGTAGATATAAAAAATACTTCCCTTAAAACCTGTCCAAAGTTAGCATAAAAAGACAGGTTATACAGCGATATCTATTTTAAGATGGAATCAAGGAGTGAAAGCAATGAGTTGGATTGAGTCGATACAAAAGGCCATTAATTATATGGAGGAGCATTTATTAGAGGATATTACGATTGAACAGATTGCGCAGGAGGTTAATTCTTCTGTCTTTCACTTTCAGCGAACATTTGCCATTTTGACAGATATGTCTATTGCAGATTATCTGCGGCGAAGAAGATTAACATTAGCTGCACAAGAATTGCTGGGTACTGAACAAAAAATAATCGATCTCGCCTACAAATACGGCTATGAAACTCCTGAAGCCTTTACTAAAGCGTTTCGAAAACAGCACCATGTTACGCCTAGTGAAGCAAGAAAGAAGCAAGGACCATTACAATCATATAATCGCCTGGTCATACAGGTAAGCTTGAAGGGAGCAGAACCAATGAAATATAAAATTATTGAAAAAGACAAGTTTCAAATTGTGGGTGTAAAAAGAACATACAACTGTCAAAATGGGGAGAATACAACGGAAATACCTCTATTTTGGCAAGAGGTAAACCAAAGTGGCTTTGATCACCAGCTATACCAATTAAATAATGGCACGGTCAATGGTGTATTAGGTGTTTGTGTACCAAATACTGAACAGGGACAAAAGGGCTTCATTGATTATTGGATTGCTACTGATCATGTAGGAGAAGTAGGGGAAGATCTCTTAACAATGGAAGTACCTGCATCCAAATGGGTTATCTTTGAAGTACATGGACCTATGCCTGATGCAATGCAAAATACGTGGAAACAAATTTATTCAGAGTGGTTCCCATCCAACCCATATGAACCAGCAGGAACAGCAGAGTTGGAGGTTTATCCTGAAGAGGATGCTTATAGCCCTGATGCGTATTCAGAAATTTGGATTCCAATTAAATAACAAAAAAGCCAAGGATGCTATACTAGTGCATCTTTGGCTTTTATTATTCTACTGAAAAAATTTCCCTTTTTTAGTTTTGTTAAAGATGTAAATTTTGAAATAAACTGTTTAATGGCGTTTATTAATCGTTACATAATTTCATGAGGGGGTTAAGAAATGATGAGAGGTACGATTCAAAACAAACGTGTTGAAATTTCACAAGAGGATGCACAGCAATACTTAAAGTTGGGAAAAGTTGCGCATGTTGCAACAGTTGATGAGGAAGGTTTTCCTTATGTTATTCCGTTTGTCTATGTATATGAAGGGGAGGACAAACTATACTTGCATATTGGTAATCTTCGAGAAAGTCACTTTTGGTCAAATATCAAACAAAATCCTAAAATTTGTATAGAAGTTTGCGATATGGGTGATTTACATCCAGGCAAAAAATATGCCTGTCAATCCGCACTAGTTTATCAAAGTGTTGTTTTGTTTGGACATATCGAAAGAATTGAAGAGGAAACGAAAAAAGAATGGTTCTTTGATGCGTTACTGGAGAAGTATGGCAAGCCTGAATGGACATTTGAAAGAGAAGGCTATCCGATTATGCCGAAAATTGAACTATTTGAAGTAAAAATAGAAAAGCTGACAGGGAAAATGAATAACCGCATGTATCATTAATCAAAAAGGCTAAGTATTGGTTGAATTCTACCATGCTTAGCCTTTTCTTCTTACGATTTTGTTAAAGTGTAAAGTTGTAGAGTATCATCAGTATTGTGCTTCTCTTGGTAAATGAAATTCAATTTTTTTAAAACCTTGATTGAATTGATATTGGCAGCGTCAACTTCTGCCACAATGGTTTCCATTTTTAAGTGCTTAAAGGCATAATCAATTAAAGCAGTTATAGCTTCTGTTGCATAGCCTTTTCCCCAATATTCCTTGCCCAAATCATAGCCAATCTCTGTTAGAGCATTGTCATAATCAAGCATATTAAAGCCACATGACCCAATGATATGATTGGATGCCTTTTCAAAAATAGAGAAGCGGATTGCCTTGTGTTGCTTAGCTAATTGTTCTAGAAGTTCAATCATTTCCAAGGCTTGCTCTTCTTGTGTAAACTGTGTAATGTTCATATACTTGGTTACATCAGGATCAGACCAAATGGTTAATAAACTTTTAGCATCAGCTTTCTCCATTTTTTGTAACCGCAATCTTTCCGTGTCGATATTTTCAATCAATACTTTTACCTCCAAAATTATGATGATGTTGGATGAAAAATATTGCTATCTGCGCATAATTCAGTCCCTTCATATGGATATAAGTTTATTATAATAGAAATGATACATACTGCAAAATACTGGAGGAAATAGCATGATAAAAGTCTCGGAAGAGCAATATCCTATCATTAAACAATTTATTTCAAGTGCCCCCACATTTGTTTATAGTATACTAGATCGAATGATAGAAGGAGCTGTCTATTCCGATACAGCTGCTTTTCAAACATTATTATTTCACACGAAATCAGGGATATACTATGTATATGGCGATGAAAATAAGACTTCGATTGATCATCAGCTTGCCTATTGTTTGCAACAGGCTATAGAACAACAGAAACGGTTTACCTTATTTTCTTATTCAGAACAGTGGAATTCTAAAATCGAACAATTGTTAAATAACCAGCTGAGAAAGCTAGAACGCTATACATTTACATTTGATGAAAATATTTATAATCATAGAGAGAAGCATGGGAAACGTGATTACGAAGTCAAATTTATTACTGAACCCTTGATTAAAAATTCACTGGAATTTGATCAGACATATTATGAGGAATATTGGGATTCTACCTCTAATTTCTTCAAAAATGGCTTTGGCTTTTGTTTGGTACATAAAGAACAAATCATTAGTGAAGCGGTCTCTATATTTAAATCAAATGAGTATGCAGAAATTGATATTATGACAGATTCGAATTTTAGAGGACAAGGATTAGCAAGTAGCATTGCAGAAACATTTATAGATCATTGTCTTGTCAACCAGCTAAAGCCTTGTTGGGATTGTGACATTTCGAATACAGGATCCATTCACCTAGGCACAAAGCTTGGTTTTACGACACCACAAAAATATATTATCTATACAAAAAGCTAGCCCACGCGGTTATTAAAAACATCGTGAGCTTTATCTGCTTTTAAAAGAAACGATTTCGTAATTCAAAAACTCGATAGAATAGTCTAGCGTCTCTAGCCATTTTATTTGGAGCGTTCATATGGGGACGGAGGCATTGTTGAAACAATTCATCACAGTATTTTGTGCTACCGTGGCGTTCATAGCATTCATCATGCAGTTTACAGCAAGCATCCACTGCATTTGTAGGCGTACCTGGTCCTGAGCAGCCAGGACCACAGTATCGGTAGCCGGGATAACAAAAACCGAGCTTGCGATTTCTATTCATCTCCTAAACCTCTCTTTTCGATGTTTTTACTATAAAATATGTAATATTTCATCGTAGAAGAGGATAAAAAACTATAAGACTATTCTTTTTGATTTGTAAGGTTCCTGTAAGCTTAAAAATAATTACTTGTAAGGATGGGGAGTTATGCTAGCTATAGCATAAAAGATAAGGAGTTTTTCAACATGAATCCATCCGTTACACAAAAAGAACGAATCATTGCCTTAGATATTATACGAGGATTAGCGTTATTTGGTATTTTATTTATTAATGTAGGTGCCTATCAGCTCTTGATGGAGGGTGCACCAATGCCTGATATGAGTGGAATCAATGGGGTTATTGATTCACTTATTAATATTTTTATAGAAAAGAAATTTTTCTCTATCTTTTCATTCCTATTTGGGGTTGGTTTTTATATTTTTGCTACACGTGCAGAAGCGCGGGGAGATAGACCGAGAATGCGCTTTGCAAGACGCTTATTGGCTCTATTGGTTATAGGTATTATTCATATTTTTATTTTTTGGGGCTCTATCCTAGCCATTTACGCAGTGATTGGTTTTTTATTGTTACCATTTTACTCTGCGAAGGTTTCAACCATTTCTAAATGGTTGTTTACGATTATCACACTGCATATTCTGGCATTATTAGGACAAATGTATGTGCCGTCTAATGCAGTTTCGTCAGCTATATTTGGCTTTTTAGGCAATGATGCCGTAGCCATCTTTATTATGTTTTTAAGTGGATTTTTAGTAGCAAAAGCTGATTGGATTGGGCACATTGGAGCGCATAGTCAAAAAATAAAATGGTTGCTTTATAGTACTTTCCCGTTCTTTATTGGATTCTCATTATGGATTTGGTTTGCCTCACAAGCAGATGACCAACAGCTTCAATCTATCATTGGCTTAGGGGTTGTTCCAACAACCTATTTTTATCTAAGTTGTTTGTTTATTCTATTAGAACATAAAACAATAGCGAAGCTACTTCAGCCAATTGGACGTGTGGGGCAAATGGCCTTTACAAATTATTTAGCGCAAAGCTTTATTGGAACAGCCATCATTTCATTAATGGGGCTAGAAGTAGTTTCACCATCAGATATTGTAGTGATAGCGAGTATTACGTTTATCATTCAAATAATTTTTAGCGTGATTTGGTTTAAGTTCTTTACAATAGGACCATTTGAAAAATTATGGCGATATATGACTTATGGAAAAAAAGTCGTGTCCAAACAATCGTAAAATACTGTAAATCCCAAACAATCCTACTGTTTGGGATTTTTTCTGCTAAAATAAATTGTATGTTTTTGTAAAAAATGAAACCTAAAATAGGAGATAATCGTAAACTAGGTACCAGAAATAAAGGAGCGTTTATAATATGGCTAAGCAAATAAAAAAATATATGGCTGTGACAACGGCATCTTTGATGGCTGTGCAGCTTGCAGCATGTGGAAATAGTGAAACTCAAACAGCAGAAGAATACCCTTTAACTACTTCTAATCAGATCACTGAAGATCAAAATCAAGCAAATACAAGTGATGAAATAGAAAGTGTTTACAATAGTGAAATGGCTGATGCCTGTGATGAATGGCAAGAAGGTGATGATGGTTCCTTTGAATGTATCGATGAAAATTCACCTTACTATGCCCAGCATTTCTTTAATGGTTTGATGTATGCAACGGCTGGAGCCATGATAGGAAGTGCGATATATAAAAGTCGCAATTTAAAAAATGGTACAGATCGGAATGAGCAAAACAATGGTGGCGGCTCAGCAGTGCCACGATCGTCATCAAGCGCTAAGGATGAAAGTAAACAAACAAATGGTATAACAAACAGTACGCAAAATAAGGCTAGTTCAACTTCAGGTAGCTCAACTTCAAGTGGATCAAATTCTTATTCGAGTGGACAACGCTCCTATTCGACGGATAGTTCATCTAAGAGTTCCAATTCCTACTCCAATAGCTCTTCCTCAAGCACAGGAAAATCGGGCTTTGGTTCAGGTGGGGCATCTCGTGGCGGCTCGTCCTCCTCGTAAGGTTAGGATAGGGAGTGAAGAACATGATGAATCACACACAGCAACGACAAGCATTTTACTCAAAATTCCCTGACTTCTTTCCTGACTTTGAGGATTTAGAGTACGCATTATATGATGTTTTAGAATTGCCAAAGCAACAAATTGATCAACTTCATTATGCAACACAAATGCTTTGGCGCATCTTTTTAAAAGTCGGGAAACAATTTAAA
Source organism: Lysinibacillus sp. YS11 (assembly GCF_002896375.1). NCBI lineage: Bacteria > Bacillati > Bacillota > Bacilli > Caryophanales > Bacillaceae > Lysinibacillus > Lysinibacillus sp. YS11. The sequence continues at coordinate 1,303,775 of NZ_CP026007.1, forward strand.
CATTTATCGGTCGATCAGCTCTTAGCCTTAGGTATTCGACCAGAAATGATCCCATATATTCAATTAGATTATTTACAGCAGCAATCAATTCTGGCACGATTTGATTTTATTTGTACAGAGGAGGGCTACATTAAATGTTTAGAGTTAAATGGAGAAACCCCTTTTCTTGTACAAGAAACCTTCAAGATGAATGACGCACTATGTCAGCATTTTGGCTATAAAAATCCCAATGATGTAACAGCCTTACAAAAAGCATTGTCGGGCGCTCTTTTTGCTGCCATTCAATATTTACATAATGTCAAAAAGCCGAAGATTGTCATCACAGGAAAAACAGCGAAAGAGGACTACGAAGAGTATTGCCAGGTACAGTTTATCAAGTCTTGTATTCCTTTTGACATTGAGTATGTGCCCATACAAAAGCTTATTATCTTTTCTAATGACACGTCCGAGGTAGCACAAGGTCTTTATACACCTACAATGGAGAAAATTGATATTTTATTTAGACCCGCACACCCTGTAGAGTTTTTAATAGATGATGTGGCAGCAGATGGTGATCGCATTGGCTTGCATCTTTTAGAGCTTGTCAAAAAACGACAGCTAGCAATTATTAATCCACCTGCTGCCTATGTATTACAATCGAAAATCTTATTATGGTTAATATGGGAGCGGAGAAATGATCCATTGCTCTTTACTTCCGAGGAACGAGCAGCTATTTTGCAATATATGCTTCCTACATACCTTACAGCAGAACCATTTATTCGCGATGATGTACCCTATGTCAAGAAGCCTGTTTATTCTCGTGAGGGAAATACAGTAGAAATTTACGCAGGAAGTGGGCGGAGAGTAAATGCTTCCACATCCAAACACTATGATGATAATTTGTTTATTTACCAACAGTATGTGGAGATGCCTAGCAGAAAAGTGCAGTTAAAAGAAGGATATCGTGCTAAGAAGTGGCTAATTGGCTCATTTGTTGCTGATAATCGTGCATGTGGTTTAAGCTGTCGGGTAGGCAATCAAATTACAGAATGGGATTCACATTGGTTAGCCGTTGGTTACAAGGAATAGCAAATCTATAGTGCTGAAAAACAAAACCACCCATAAAATTTTTTTAGAAGGTGAAAATGGATTGCCGTTGCAGGCTACTTGCTTTCCTGTGGGCGAGCGTCGAACCGCTTCCTTCGCTCCGTGCAGGGTTTCGCCTGACTCGCTATCCCACGGGAGTCAAGTAGCCTTCCACTCCAACCTACAAAAGTGTTATCTTTTTAGCAAAGGTTTTCAAATAAAGTGAAGGTGTTCACTTCTTGTCACTCATCACTTCTCCACATTGAAAATAAGAGCTTATCCCCTCTATGAATACAGATAATGGGCGATTTTATTACTATGCTACTATTAAAAAAGTAAAGACACTTTGCAGAATGGTTGATTGGAAAGGACGCTGGCGGAACGGAAATCAACCCTTACCTTGCCAAAAGGTATTATTTCTCCTAGCGATATTATCTTTTTTCAACAACATGAATTGGCGAGACTTTTAAAAGTATCGCCAATCGTTTGGTCCTTATTCATTCCAGCCTTTACAGACATCAATCCATTCTTTATAGGGAGCATATGTTTCAAGTTCTGAAATGGTTACCTCAATGGCTGAATTACTACTACCGCACGCTGGAAATACTGTAGTAAAACGTTTTAAAGATTCATCTAAATAAATGGCTACGCCCTCATTCACACCAAAAGGGCATACACCTCCGACATCATGGCCGATCATCGTCTCCACATCATCTTTGGATAACATCTTTGCCTTCGTACCAAATACGGATTTATATTTTGCATTATCGATTTTTGCGTCACCAGCAGCCACAATTAAGATCGGTCCATCATTTACAAGAAAAGATAAAGATTTTGCTATGCGCTCTGGCTCACAGCCAAGCGCCTGTGCTGCTAACTCAACTGTTGCGGAGCTTTCTTCTAATTCTTGTATTTTGTGTTCTACATGCCATTGTGCTAAATGGCGACGTACTTTTTCAATTGCCATATGTACACCCTCCTACTTGTATCAATTATGCCCTAGCATAGGTTGTCGAGATTTTTTGAGATTTTCGAAAAGATCCCTTTTCTATAGTTGATATACCACCTTCATACAAAAAGCATTCATTAAATCCAGACAAAATTAATTTTACCATAATTTTCAGAATATATAGTTGTGAATGCTTTATCTTTCGGGTACCATTGGTGTAAGGAGTGTAAAATTACACTAGGGAGGTCTTTGTATGCTTAAGTTTATACAAATAGTATCGATACTAATTGGTTTATCCGTTGTGACATTAATGGTTGCATTCATGATCACATTAAGTGGTGGGCTGCATTTAATTAATTTGGTCTTTACTATACCTGTTTGTTTATTTGTCTGGATTGTTTGCAGTATGTTTAAATGGACCAACACAAAAAAACGAAGGGGCTTGCTATTTGGTGTCATGGGAATCGCCCTGTTGATTGCAGCCATTAAACCGATTCAACATTATTATAAAATGAGTATTCCCACTGTTGATGCGGAAATTGATGTAACAGTCTATCAGCCATTTGTCCCTGGCAATGAAAAAGTGAAAAATAAAGCTTCCTTACAATTGACAGAGTCATTACCACGACTAGATGGTGCAACAGCCATGTACCCTTTATATGCGGCTTTTGTGGAGGCTACGTATCCCAAAGGGGAATATCCTCCATATAATAGTAGAGTTCAAGTAAGTCGTACACCAGAGGCCTATCAAAATTTAATAGCTGGAGATGTTGATTTAATCTTTGTGGCAGCCCCGTCCATCTCACAAGAATGGCAGGCAGAAAAGGAAGGACTTACATTTGATATGACGCCAATTGGTAGAGAGGCATTTGTCTTTTTTGTGCATCGTAAAAATAAAATCGATAATTTAACACTTGAGCAGGTCAAAAAAATATATGCTGGAGAAATAACTAATTGGCGTGAAGTGGGTGGGGAGGATGAGGCCATTCGTGCTTTCCAACGCCCAGCAGATAGTGGAAGCCAAACGACATTAGAAAAGCTGATGGGCAATACGCCAATCATGGAGGCACCCACTGAAGATGTTGCATCAGGAATGGGTGGAATCATTCGTGAAGTGTCGCAATATCGAAATTATAAAAATGCCTTGGGCTTTACGTTTAGATATTATTCTACAGAGATGGTTGGTAACAAAAAGATCAAATTACTATCCATTGACGGAGTAGCACCAACAAAAGAGAATATTCAAAATGGTACATATCCTTTAGTGTCTGAATTTTATGCCATCACAGCAGGAACGGAAAATCAAAATGTACAGAAACTGATTGATTGGATACTTTCTGAGGAAGGGCAGGCAATGGTAGAAAAGGTTGGCTATGTACCAGTGGAAAATCATTGAATAGTTTGCTATACTAAGAGTAATAATCGAATAAAAGTTTTCTAGGGTTCCGTAGCGCTTGCTAGTCTGGTCCGAGAGAAAACCACAAATTGATTTTGTGACACGGAAGGATAAAAGCCTGGGAGATACTGTTTAAAGACAGTTTCTTCAGGCTTTTTTGTTTGGCTAAAATCAAGTCATTTGGCGAATGCTGAAAAAGTAGTTGGATTATCCAATTATTCGGCCGTGTCTTATAAAATGGAGGGATTTATGATGAATAAACAATGGATCAGCGTCATTATAGCGGCTTGCTTTGAAGTTGGCTGGGTCATTGGGTTAAAGCATGCAACAAGTGTACTAGAATGGATTGGTACAGCAATTGCCATTTTTATTAGTTTTTATTTGCTCATTAAAGCAGGTGAGCATCTACCAGTTGGGACCGTTTATGCAATCTTTGTCGGATTAGGAACAGCTGGTACTGTATGTGCGGATAGCTTGCTATTTGGAGAGCCGTGGAAATTAGCAAAAATCATATGTATTGTTGTGTTACTTGCAGGAGTTGTAGGCTTAAAGCTAGTAACAGGAGAGCCTAAGGAACAAGAGGTGAGCGAATAATGGCATGGATGGCATTAGTTGTTGCAGGGTTATGTGAAATGTTGGGCGTATATATGATTAGTAAATATAATAAGACAAAGAGTATGAAAAATTTAGGACTGTTGATTGGTGCATTCACCTTAAGTTTTGCAGGCCTTGCCTATGCGATGGAAACATTACCAATGGGTACTGCCTATGCGATCTGGACAGGGATTGGTGCAGCTGGAGGAGCGCTGCTAGGTATGCTGTTTTTTAATGAATCTAAGGACTGGCGACGCATCGTTTGTATTATCCTTGTATTAGGAGCAGCAATCATGTTGAAATTGCTATCATAATTAATCAGGCACTCCTCTTATGCAGGAGTGCCTGTTTTTATATTATTTTTTTACGTCTTTTGTCCATTCAGCCACTTTATCTGGATTAGCATCAACCCATTCTTTCGCAGCATCTTTTGGATCTTTACCATCCATTACTTCTAACATAACACTTTCTAAATCTTCTGCTGTCCAGTGGAAGTTATCGAGTACTGAATATACATCTGGTAAATCTTCTTTTAAGCCTTTACGTACGAATGTATTAATCGTTTCTTCTCCACCATATACACCCTTTGGATCTTCTAAGTATTTAAGATCATATTTCGCAAATTTCCAGTGTGGTGACCAGCCTGTGACAATTATCTCTTCCTTATCTTTCAGTGCTTTTGATAATGCAGTTGTCATCGCACCAGAAGAAGAAGTAATAAAGTTCCAATCTGCTAAATTATCATATTCTTCTAATGCTTTTTCTGTAGCAGCAGTAATGCCCGCACCTGGCTCAATACCAGTGATTGTATGATCTGCTTCATTAGATAAATCTTCAATAGAATTGACATCCATATAGCTTGGTACAACTAAACCAATTTTTGCACCAGCAAGGTTTTCACCTAGCTCATCTAAATCAGCTTTATATTTTTCATATTGTGAAGCATGTGTATGTGGTAGCCAAGCAGCAACCATTCCATCAGCCTCTCCTTTCGAGACAGCCTCCCACATGATCGCATTATCCAGAGGAGTTAATGTTACATCATAACCTAAATCTTCGAGTACCTGCCCAACAACATTCGTTGAGGCAATTTCCGTATCCCACTCAACATAGGCTAGGTTTACCTCCTTAGAATCACTGTTTTTTCCAGAACTTGAGCCTGAGTCGCCTCCACTACATGCAGCAAGCATGAAGCCTAGACCTAGAGCCATTCCTAACTTTGATAGTGTTTTCAGTTTCATCGAATCTCCCTTTCTCTTCATCATTTTGTATCCAAACTGCCGACATCCACCGGAGGATGGATGGTAGCAAGAAAGATGACATTTCTATAATGCTTTCTTTTTATTGAGGCTTTGTGTTAAACGGTCAATAATGATCGCGAAAATAACTAAGCCTAATCCTGCAACGAAGCCATTCCCAACTTGAGTACGTTGAAGGGCTGTTAATACTTCACGTCCTAGACCAGGAGCCCCAATCATAGAGGCAATAACTACCATAGAAAGTGACAGCATAACGGTTTGGTTAATCCCTGCCATAATGGTTGATTTAGCAAGGGGGATTTCTACTTTAAATAATTTTTGGCTAGCTGTACTACCATAGGAGTCTGCAGCTTCCACTAATTCTTTTGGTACTTGACGAATACCGAGGTTTGTCATACGTACAGTTGGGGGTAAAGCAAAGATAACGGATGCAAAGACACCAGGTACAATACCAATACCAAAAAAGGCAACGGCTGGAATTAAATAGACAAAGCCAGGCATTGTTTGCATGAAATCTAGTATTGGTTTAATAATGTTTTCAGCTACCGTTGATTTTGACATTAAGATACCTAGTGGAATACCGATGATGATGGATATAATACTGGAAAAGATCACAAGCGTGGTTGTTTCCATAAGATGAGTCCATAATCCTTGGTTATAGATAAACAACAAGCCAATTAATGAGAATGCAGCAAGCCCTAACTTTTTGCCTGAAACGAAGAAGGCAAATATCACGACAAGAAGTATAAGAATAATGGCTGGGATACTAATTAATAAATCAGTGACCTGATTCATGAGTAGTTTTCCGAATTGCTGAATAGAGTTAAAGAACGCTGAAAAATTACTCGTCAACCAGTCCATAGCTGATTCTACCCACGGAGCTAGTGGTAATGTTGGAATATTATCTAAAAAGTTATTCATGTGATTCGGCCTCCTCATCGCTAGTTGACAGTGCTTGGATGACAACGCCCCTAATTAGTACACCAAGCAAGCGACCATCTTTCACAACGGCAATAGGAGTAGGAGAATTATAAATCATCCCTAAAATATCCTGTAGTAGCATATCTGGTGGAACAGTTAATACTTCTGATTGCACAATAGAATGGACGGTTTGCTCTTGTTTCTTCGCTGCAGCTAGTGCATCGTCTGCAGTGATATAGCCTTTTAAATGTCTATTTTTATCAACAGCCATTAATAAACTTACAGCCTCTTGACGCATACGCTTTAGTGCCACTTTAGGGCCATCTAGGTCTGTATTGACATAAACTGGTCGTACCATGACATTTTCAGCTGTCAATACTTTAGAACGATCCACATCTTCCACGAATGTTTTGACATAATCATTTGCTGGGTTGGTTAATATTTCTTCACCCGTACCAATCTGAATGATAGAGCCATCCTTCATAATGGCAATGCGATCCCCAATGCGTAATGCTTCATTTAAATCATGTGTGATAAATAAAATTGTTTTTTTCAATGTTTGTTGTAGATCGAGTAGCTCATCTTGCATTTCCTTGCGAATCAATGGATCAAGTGCTGAAAATGCTTCATCCATTAGTAATATTTCAGGATCATTAGCAAGGGCTCGTGCTAAACCAACACGCTGCTGCATACCACCTGATAACTGATTTGGATACTGGTCTTTATAAGCGAGTAATCCAGCATTTTCTAAAGCCTGTTCAGCTTTTGCTTGCCGTTCTTCTTTTGAAATACCTCGAATTTCAAGGCCATATTCGGTATTTTGAAGTAATGTACGATGGGGGAATAAACCGAAGTTTTGGAAAACCATGCTCATTTTGTTTCTTCGTACAGACCGTAGACTTTCTTTTCCCATGGTAGAAATATTTTCTCCATCGATATATATATTTCCGCTCGTTGGTTCAATTAGGCGGTTTAAAAGCCGTATAAGCGTGGATTTGCCACTTCCTGACAATCCCATAATAACAAAGATTTCTCCTTCGTTGACAGTAAAGCTTGCATCGTATACTCCAACAGTTGCACCTGTTTCTTTTAAGATATCAGTCTTACTTTTTTGTTGCTTAACGAGTTCTAGTGCTTGGGGAATATGTTTGCCAAACACTTTCGATACGTGTTCTATTTTAATTTTTTCCATAGAAGCACTCCTTTCGTAGATTATTACTATGTGAGGATAATGATACCCAAAAATAAACAAGTAACAACCTTACTGTAGCAAAGGGTTGTTACTTTTGTCAAATCGACAAATAAGAAAAAATCCGCTTAAACGCTGTTATATCAGCGCTTAAACGGATTTTAATTTGGGTATAAAAAGCCTTGAACTCTAGCGAAACTTTCATCATTTCCAACAAAATAAATAATGTCCCCTTCTTCAAATGAGACATAAGGACCAGGGGATAGTAATAATTCATTGCCACGTCGAATACCAACGATAGTACTAGAAGTATTTTGCCAAAAATTTAAAGCTTGTACAGTTTGATGAATGCATGGACTATCAGCTGTCATTTCTAATTGATAGGGGATGAACGGATTGACTGACCGGTAATGCTCGGTGCGGCTAATTAGTTGCTTTGCCTTGTCTTGTAAATTAATCAATTCATGATGTTGCTTTTGAATACTTGTCAAAAGCTCATTTTGTATTTCATGAATCGATTGTACATCATGAAACTGTCTGACGAATTGAGCCGCTTTTTCATACGATTTTATAATTACGCCACTACCTTTTGAAGCTTCAACAATTTCTAAGTCTTGCAAAACGGCAATAGCTCTTCTTGCAGTCTCAGCAGAAACATTATATTGACTGGCAAGAGAGGATCTTGCATATATTTTATCGCCAATGCTGTATTTTCTTTCAACAATCTTGGAGGCAAGATCAATGGCTATTTGTTGATATTTTGGTTGCTTTAGTTGAACATTTTTTTCTAAGTTCATGTTAAACTTCCTTTCGTCATTACAGTACCACAGCTTATTATAGACTAGCCTGCACAGAAAAAATAGCATCTCCATAAGCTAGTAGTATATGATGAAAAAGTAATAATAAAATTATCATCCCTAATAATTATAATTAAAGAGTAATAGCTGTCGATTGACACTTTTTAGTTATTATTATAAACTAAGTTACGTTATGTAAGTGATGTGAAAATACATGTGCTCAGTTGGTGAATTTAGCCAACTGTTTCTATAGAAGGTTGGAGATTAATATGACAATTACAACTAAAGTGATGGACTTAGTAAAAGATAAAATGACGTTAGTAAAGCATACAAATACAGAGAATATTTGCCTAGTTGGACCAGTGAAATTACCTGTAAAACAAGGCGATTTTTCTGCAACTTTTCAATGGTATAACTGGCTTAAAATTGATGCGAATTTAACTAAAGAAGAAATCATTGATGGATTAGCCGCTGCTAATTTAGCATTTTTACAACAATCCTCTGTGCTTGTATATGGTGATTTTACCCATTCAGAAGATGCTTTAATCCGAATGCATAGTATTTGTCACACAGGCGACATATTTGGCAGCCAGCGTTGTGATTGTGGATACCAGTTGCATGAGTCTATGAAAATGATAGTTGAGCATGGCTGTGGTGCTATATTTTATTTAGCTGATCATGAAGGTCGTGGTATTGGACTATTCTCTAAATCTCTTGCTTATTTATTGCAAGAGGAAGGGCTCGATACAGTTGAAGCAAACCATGCACTTGGCTTCCCAGATGATACACGTTCTTATGACGAAGCACTTGCGGTATTAGCTACACTGCGTACCAAACCAGTAACACTTATTACAAATAATCCGAAGAAATTGGCTGCATTACAGGCTCGTGGCATGGCTGCGGAAGGGCATGTTCCTTTATGGGGCGGTTTGACAGAGACGAATCGTTTTTATTTAGAAACGAAAGTTGAAAAATCTGGACATATACGTGAAAAGCAATAGGTGGAGGTTGCGATGATGATGAATGTAGATGAAAAGTATATGCAACTGGCTTTGGATTTAGCAGCTAGTGCTAAAGGAAATACGAACCCTAATCCACTTGTTGGGGCTGTAATCGTGAAGAACGGTGTGATTGTAGGTACAGGTTTACACAGAAAAGCAGGGGAACCACATGCTGAAGTGCATGCTTTTCGAATGGCTGGAGAGCATGCACTGGGTGCTACGTTATATGTAACGTTAGAGCCTTGTTCACATTATGGTAAGACACCTCCTTGTGCCAATTTAGTGAAGGAATCTGGTGTCAGTCGAGTGGTAATTGCTATGCAAGATCCAAATCCAGCAGTAGCAGGTCGTGGCATCCAATTGCTACAAGATGCTGGAATAATGGTGGAAGTGGGGGTTTTAGAGCAACAAGCGCGCCGTTTAAATGAGCGTTTTATTCACAATATGCTTACGCATCGTCCTTTTGTTATTTCAAAATTTGCTATGACTCTAGATGGGAAAATTGCTACGCATACAGGACATTCAAAATGGGTAACTGGAGAGGGTGCACGTGAGGATGTTCACCATATTCGTCATGAAGTAGATGGAATTTTAGTTGGCGTGGGTACAGTCATTGCTGATAATCCTTCTTTAACAACAAGACTAAAAGAAGGATATGGAAAAAACCCAACACGTATTATTATGGATAGTTCTCTACGTACACCTGACAATGCAAATGTCTTGAATACAGAGGATGCACCAACGATTCTTGTTTGTAGTGACGACGTAAGCCAAGAAAAAATTCATTTATTTACAGAAAAAGGTGTTACAGTTTTACCCGTACAAAAAAATGAATATGGATTACAGATTGATGAGATGCTTGAAAAGCTTTATATACACGGCATAACAGATATTTTGCTAGAAGGTGGAAGTAAAATGAATGCTTCCTTTTTACAGCAAGGTGCAATCGATAAATATGTAGTATATATAGCACCTAAAGTTTTGGGTGGAAATCTATCGTTAACGCCGTTTGCTGGCTATAATCCCTCTCTCATGCATGAGGCATGGAATGTTGAGTTTGCATCATTTGATAAAATAGGCGAGGATTTGCGTATTATTGCCTATCCAAAGCAGGGTGAAAAAAAGTGAACTATCAAGCAGATGTCTGTATAGTAGGGGCAGGTCCTGCTGGTGCATTGTTATCCTACCTACTTGCTAAAAAAGGGCTGTCAGTGATTTTATTAGAGCAAAATGTAGCACTTGGTCAGGCATTTCGTGGCGAGCATTTAAATGAGGAAGGGGAGGCTGTTTTAAAAAGCCACCATCTTTTCGAAGCAGTCGAGGCACTCGGTATATTACGAATGGAGAAACTTGAGTATTATGCTGGTGGCAGAGCATTTAAAACAATTCTTCCAGATGAAGCAATAGGACATTTAGGCATTCATGTACCACAGGCAAATTTATTAAAAGGAATTTTACAAAAAGCACAGCTGTTCCCTAACTTTACATGCTTGCTACATACAAAGGTAACAAAGCTGATCGCGGATGCTACTGGTCATTATAGAGGCGTTATGGCGATAAAAAACGGAGACCCTATACAAATCGATAGTCAGTTAATTATCGGTGCAGATGGTCGTTATTCTACTATTCGTAAGCAAGCACATATTGATGTTCAGAAACAGAAGCATGGCTTTGATTTACTGTGGGCTAAAATTCCTGCGCCAGCTGATTGGGAACCATCCATAAAAATGGCACTCATCGATAATAAGCAGCTGTCATTGTTTACACAAGTTGGTGGTTATCTTCAAATAGGCTGGAATATTGAGCAAGGTAGTTTCCCTCAGCTTCGAAAACTAGCATTTACACCCTTTATCCAGCAGCTTGTGGAGGCATTTCCAGAATTAACGAAGACAGTGCAGGCACAGATAACTTCCTGGCAGGATTTTGTTTTGCTTGATGTCTTTAGTAGCCATTGTAATAGTTGGGGGACAAAGGGCCTTGTCTTGCTAGGGGACGCTGTTCATACAATGACACCAACAGGCGCTTTTGGGCTGAATAGTGCACTAAAAGATGCAGATTGTCTTGCATCATTGCTAAATAAAGACACACTAGCACAATTTAACGTACAATATTTTCAACAAATGCGTAAGCAAGCCATTGAGGAAGTATTAGCAAAACAAATTGAAAAAGAACAGACATTTGCTTCTAACTTTATAAACAAGGCTTCGTGAAAGGACGAACAACTAGATGAAGTTTGGCTTTGATATAGATGACACATTAATTGATTTACGAGCACATGCCTTTTCACTTTATAATAAAAAGCTTGGCAAAAAGGTTTCCTTTGAAACCTTTCAAGCGATACAACGAGTAGAAATTCATGAACCATTTGGATTAACAGATGAGGAAGGAACTGCCTTGTGGAATAGCGCATTGGAAGAGATCTATTTTACGGACTGTCCATCTTTTGATGGTGCTTTAAAAGCCCTCCAAGCTTTAGCAGAGCAGGGACATGACATTTACTATATTACATCTCGTCCAAAGCAATATTGTGCGCAAACAAAAGCTTGGATGGAGGCACAGGGCTTTCCAATAACAGACGGTCATTTTTTTTGTGGCATGCAAGATGCAGAAAAGGTAGCCATTATAAAAGAGCTTGCTTTAGATATTTATGTAGATGATAAACCAGCAGTACTTGAGACACTTCATGATGTGACAACTAAGGTAATCTTAAAGAATCAATCTTATAACCAGCATGTAAATCTTCCACGTTTATATGATTGGCAAGAGTTTCAAACGATGTTAACAAAATAAAGGATTGGTGCAACGACTAACCGTTGTACCAATCCTTTTTTGCTAAAATCGACTAAGTTTAAAGGTAGATAAATCTTGTTTACTTTTGCCTTCTATAATTAAATCTGCAAGAGCTTCTCCAACGGCACTACTAAATTTAAAGCCATGACCAGAAAAACCTGCAGCAATCACAATATTCTGATGTTCAGGTAAAAAGTCGATGATGAAATCTTCATCTGGTGTCATCGAATACTTACATGTTTTTCCGTATTTAAGCGTTCCATGCTGAGGCATAAACTGATCAATGAAGTTTTGTAAGTCAACAGCATCAGACGCATCAAACGGACGTAGAGGGTCGTTTGGATTAACCACATCACCACCATCGTGTCGTCCAAGTTTTAACCCCGCTCCATCAATACTTGGAAAGCCGTAGTAGGTTGAATCGGCAAATTCAAAGCAATAGGCAGGAAAAACTTCATCACGATACAGCTGCTCATCTGCCTCAAACCATGCAAAGGTTTTCCGCGTTGGTGTGACGGGTATGCTCACATCTACTGTTTGTAATAATTCTGTTGCCCATGCACCCGCCGTTACTATTAATTGCTTTGCTTTATAGCTATTATGTACTGTTTGTACCTGTACAATATCACCAGCTTGTATAGCCAATACTTTTTCATTTGTTCGGAGGCTTGCACCCGCCTCCAAGGCTAATTTTTTATAGGCGTGAATACATGCTTCAACACGAAGTACACCAGCAGTAGGTTCAAAGCAAGCAACTAAATTTTTTGGCAAGAATAACCCTGGCCATTTGTTCATTGCTTCAGCAGGTGAATAGTGTTCAAGCGCTAAATTATAGAGCGCAGCACTAGCCTTCACATTTTGAATGAAGGCACATGTTGGCTCTCCAATATTAACTACACCAGTTTGTAAAAATAAGCTTTCATTTGCTAAAGACTCTAGCTCTTGCCAAAGCTCGCCAGCTCTTTTTACAAAAGGTACATAGCTAGCTCCTTCACCATAGGCAAAGCGAATGATTCTTGTATCCCCATGATGACTACCTTCTTCATGGGGTGGAGTAAAGGCATCTAGCATAAGTACATTTTTTCCTTCCTTTGCTAAAAAGTAACCAGCCGCCATCCCCATGGAGCCAGCACCAACTATTATGACATCATAGTCCATTTTAATCCCTACTTTTTTACTCTAGTATAACAGATTTATAGGGAAGGAAACAGAATTTTTAGAAAATAAATAGACACAGCACCTGGAATCCGAATGGACTAGAGATGCTGTGCGTTGTAGATAGCTACTATTTTGAGCTTGGTAAAATTTTATTAAGGAAAATCGCTACGAGCGCAGCGGTTGCAATAGGCGAACCAAATAAATACTGCACGGTTGTAGGTAAGGAATACAGGAAATCATCAGGCAATAATGTCAATGCTAACGTTAAAATAACAGGAATCGCGATGACATACATTTCCTTTTCACCAATATGTTCATTTTTCATGACCTGTAAACCACTAATGGCTATTATGCCGCAGACGATCACAAATACACCACCAATAACAGCTGAAGGAATTGCTGAGATGAGTGCTGCTAATTTACCAGAGAAGCCGAAGACGATAAACCAAATACCTGCTGCTATAAAGACACGACGGCTCGCAATCCCAGTAATAGAGATAACACCTGCATTTGTTGAATAACCTGTCACAGGAGTGGAGCCAAGTAAAGAAGCAATAAAGCAGCCAATTCCTTCACCAATAACACCACGGTTAATTTGTTTATTTGTTAAAGGTTGGTCGATGACATTGCTAATGGCAAACCATGTTCCTGTTGTTTCAGCCATTAAGACAATATATATAATGACCATTGTGATAATAGCAGAAAAATTAAAGCTAAAACTAAAATCTGCAAATGGAAGTTGTGGCATGCTAAACCATTTGGCTTGCGATACAGGAGATAAATCTAAAACACCCATGATATTTGCTGCAATACTACCAGCAATTAAGGCGATGATGACAGAAGCAATTCGGAATAGACGTCCTTTTTGATGGAAGACTGTGCCTAACATGACACAAATAATTAATACGAATGCTGAGATAAGTGCTAAATAAATGTTTTGATTTATGGATGCGCCTGCACCATTAAAAATATTATCACTTAAACCAACAGGCATTAAGGACAATCCAACCACAAAGATAATCGTTCCACCAACAATTGGTGGAATAAATGTTTGGACAATTTTATTGAACATACCTGTATAGCCTAAAATAATAACCAAAATGGCTCCAATTAAACTAGCACCTAGCACAGTACTCCAACCTAAATCACCACTACCACTTGCTGCATAGATCCCAACAATGGCACCAAGTGGAACATAGGATGGACCTTGTGCCATCGGTAATTTCATACAAAAATGTGTTTGCACAATCGTCGCGACCCCAGCTGCAATAAAGGTTGATTGAATCAAGGCGCTTGCCTGACCAGTTTGTAGACCGATTAGCATGGCAATTAAAAGGGCACCACATAAACATCCATAGCCATAACATGCTGTAAACCGAGTAGAGCAGACTGACCGAACGAAATTTTTTCATCTGGTAACACGGTTAATTGTGTTTGTTTTGTTTGATTAGTTAGTTTTCTATGTTGTGTTTCCACGAAGTTGTCCACCTCAAAATGATAGATTTTTATTAGAGAATAAGAGAATGATTAGCCTCTCGTATGAACTTTATTTCCTTGCACCCATACCTCGCGGATATTTTCTGGGCGTACAAGATACATGATTTTTTGGAATATATCGTGTAAATCTTCATTTGGATCAAAAATCGGAAGCCTAGCAGTAGGAATTTTTGTATCGATAATTTGTACATCCCATGTATAGTTTTCCTGTAAACGGCCAATTGGAAGACTTAAGCTTTCTCCACCACCAGCTGTCGCTAGATAGAAGGCCTCATTTATTGTAATGCGTGAATTTGGGATACCACGCTTTTCGGCGGAAATGGTTGTATCTACACCATCCTCTAGCATTCTCGATGACATAACAGCTTGTCTTGCATTATCAAAAAGACTTGGAGAAAATCCGCCTGAAACATCTGAACCTAGTCCAATATCAACGCCCATTGCATGAAAGCGGGCGATTGGAATCACGCTGTTAGCAAAATAGGCATTAGAGATTGGACAATGACCTATGGCAGTGCCAGTTTCAGCAAATAATCTGGCATCCTCATCGCTTAAGAAATTACAATGAGCCATGACAGATTTTTCACCTAACAAACCAAAATTATGTAAAGCGACGGCATCATTTTTGTTGAATCGTTCTTTAACGTAGCTGTGCTCCCAGTCACTTTCACTACAGTGTGATTGGATATGTGTATCATACTTCGCAGCTAATTCACCTAAGCCCTTTAAGGCACCGTCTGTACAGCTTGGAATAAAGCGAGGAGTGACAACGGGGTAAACACCCTGTTTAGTCGTTTTGGCTAAATTTTTTACAGCTAAAATAAATTCCTCCGTATCCTCTAATGCGGTTTTTGTGTTTTCATCTCGATAAAAATCAGGATTCTGTTCAGGATCGTCCATGACCACTTTTCCGACTAATCCTCGTTGTCCCTTTTCAGCACAGATTTTCGCTAAAAGTACACTGGCCTCCTTATGGACCGTCGCAAAATATAATGATGTAGTTGTACCATTGGCAAGTAGTGTGCTTACTAAATCCTCATAAACTTCTTGAGCAAATACTAAATCGGAGAATTTTGATTCGATAGGGAAAGTATAGGTGTTTAACCAATCGTAAAGAGGAATGTCTAAAGCTGTCCCAGATTGTGCCCATTGAGGTGCATGTACATGCAAATCGACAAATCCCGGTAGGAAATATTGGCCTTCAGCTAATGCATGGAAGTTATTTTGATCTTGATATGTAATTAATAGTTGTTGGTAATCAGGTTGTTCGGGAGCGATAGTTTTAACAATCATACCGTCAGCATTAATGAAAAATAAATAATCCTTTAAAATGTGAACGTCAGTAGCAGATTTACTAGTAAAAGCTGTTCCTTTGAAAATACGCGTATATTCAGACATAAAAACCACCTTAATGTTCGTTTATTGATAATAACACGGATTATTATAGGCTATAAAAACTATTAAGTCTACAAAAAAACGAATATTAATATAATGACTAAAGAAATGCATGCACCTTTTTAACTACATTTTTACAGCTTTGACAAGCGTTGATAGATAATAAAAGAAGGCATCTATTTGAGAGTGCCTTCTTTCTATATGATCGATTCATTGATGATGTGAAGAAAATTATTAAAGGATGTGGAGTGATGCAATTCATTTTTTCTTGTACAAAGGTAAATCGGTCGTTGGATATCAATGTCCTTAATAAAAACGCGGGCAACTTGCTGCTGTAGAATAAAGCTAGAAGCTGCTATGGATGGTGCTAGCATTGTACCAAAACCTGCCGCAATGGCATGTATGGATTCATTAATCCCGTCTAGTTGTAAACCTACTTTCGGTGGAGGAATTTTATGCACTTTACATAGGGCATTTAAGTATTCTTTTGTGGAACTACCATCCTCCCTTGTGACGAAGGGCTGCTGCATAAGTTCTGCAAGCGATACTGTTTGACCTGCCAGATGATGATTGTACGGCACAATAAACCAATAATCCAAATTCATTAGAAATTGATAATTAATATCAGCATGATGTCCATCTTCTTTGACGATAAAAGCTAAATCAGCTTTATAATGGAGTAAATCCTCAATCACTTGCTGGGAATTGGCGGTCTTTAAATGAATATGTGTTGCTGGATAAACTTGTTTAAATTGAGCTAACCATTTAGGTAGTAAAAAATGGGAGGGAACATGCGTGGAGGCAATTTGCAGTTCTTCATTGCCCGTATTTTTAAGCTGTTCAACTTTATTTTCAATATCAGTTTCTAGATCAAATAAGCGCTGTGCCTGTTTGTATAAAAAAGTACCATTTTGTGTTAGCGAAATGCCCCTACCTTTGGCTTCTAGCAGTGTCAAGCCTAGTTCTTTCTCTAAATTTCGAATTTGAATGGTTACAGCAGGCTGACTTATCATAAGTGTCTGTGCCGCTTTGGAAACACTATTGAGTTCAGCCACCTTTGTAAATAAACGTAGAGCATGTAAATTCATGTCGTTACACCTTTCATAAATTTTTTTTATGCTTTTATATACATTATATATTAGATTTATTAATTTGCGCTCTGTATCCTTTTAATTACAGTAGAATATATGAGAGGGGGTTCATCATGAATCGACAACATATAGGAATTGTCTTTGGAGGAATTTTATTATTAGTTGTTGCTATGGGGATTAGTCGATTTGCCTTCACACCGATTCTACCCTTTATGCGTCATGATGTAGGGTTTTCATTGGAAGTGGCTGGTTTTTTAGCTTCAAGCAATTATATTGGTTATTTCATTGGCGCATTATGGGCAGGGTTCATTTATCGTCAACGTAAAAATGTTTTAATGGCAAGTGTTGTTACCAATGTCCTATCTGTTATATTAATGGGCTTAATAGAAGTGTATAGTGTTTGGCTAGTTCTGCGTTTAATTGCGGGCATTACAGGGGGCCTTATTTTTGTGTTAACATCGAGTATTATTATGGATTACTTGGCGAAGCATTCATTATCACGATGGTCTGGCTATGTATTTAGTGGTATAGGCTTAGGGATTGCTATTTCAGGTTTATGTGTACCTGCTATAGAAGCAAGATTTGCTTGGCAGGGTGCATGGTTAGGCTTAGGAATTTTATCAGCGATTTTTTTATTTATTACCTCTTATTTATGGAGAAGTTTAGTGGTGCAGGACATCACAAAAGTTACGAAATCTCTTGATACAAAAATGACAAAGGGTTTTATGCCATGGCTGATTTTATCCTATGGTTTAGAGGGGTTAGGCTATATTATTACAGGTACTTTTTTAGTCGATATTATTCATAATATTCCTTCTCTTCAAGCTTACTCTTCCTATAGCTGGGTCATTGTGGGGCTCGCGGCTATTCCATCAGCTCCTGTTTGGACGGTCTTATTAGAGAAGTTTTCAGCTATAAAAATTTTGTTTGTGGCATACATACTGCAAGTGGTTGGTATCCTGTTACCTGTTTTTGCACAAACGGTATGGAGCGTTTTATTAGCATCTTTTTTATTCGGTCTAACCTTTGTAGGAATTGTCACGCTAACTACTTCCTATGCACGACAGCTATTCCCGACAAAGAGCGGATTCGTTGTTTCTTTATTAACAACCTTTTATGCTTTTGGACAAATTATCGGACCGATTATCGCAGGAAAACTGGTTGAAGTTTATAGTAGCTATAAAGCAGCACTTATATTTGCTGGTGTCATAGTGTTTCTTGCATTGCTCGTTATGGTAATTGGTAGATGGCTAACTGTAAAAAAAGAAGCTGTTGCTGAACATACAATTTCTATATAACGCATAAAAGCCAGAGATCCTATTTGGATTTCTGGCTTTATCATTTACTTAAAGAAGCCGTGCCTCTATCTACATGATATTAAAAAATAAAATAAAAGTCTATATATTTTTTCTTTATATGGAAAAATAGACAAGTGCACACAGGACGTAACGTTACGATTTTACTTTGAAATGGGGACTGTAAATGAACACAGAACAAGCTATTCAACGCTGGAATCGATATGCGGAAAGGTATACAGCAAACTACGATGAGCAGGGGGATATTCATCGTGTCGTACTGTTAAATCCCACTATCTTTTCTTTGCTAGGTGAGGTAGATGGAAACCATCTATTAGATGCAGGATGTGGAGAAGGCTATTTAAGCAGATTACTGGTAAAGAAGGGTGCAAGAGTAACAGCTGTTGATTTTTCACAAAAAATGCTAGACATTGCTATGGAAAGAACACCACAGCAGGAAGCTATTCAATTTTTACACGGGAATTGTGAAAATTTATCCTTTTTAGCAGATGAACAATTTGATGGTATTGTTTCAAATATGGTTCTCCAAGATTTAGAGGATTATCAGGCTGCTCTATGTGAGATGTTTCGATTATTAAAACCTAATCGCACTTTTATTTTTTCGATTTTACATCCATGCTTTGTGACACCAAATAGTGGATGGATGAGACATGAGCAGCTAGATCAACAGTATTGGAAAGTCCAACGTTATTTTTATGAAGGGGAGTATCACCAGCTAGATGCTGACCCACCAATAGTTCTATACCACCGAACATTAACAAGCTATGTGCAAGCAATTAGGCAAGCTGGATTTACTATTGAGACTATTGTAGAGCCCAAGCCATCACAAGACATGCTAAAGAAGTACCCTCAATTTGCGGAAGATTTGCATTGTGCAGATTTTATTGTTTTTAAATTAAAGAAATAAAGGAGAAGTACCGATGCGTTTATTTCATGTCAGTGAAGACCCTACTATTATGATTTTTCATCCTCGACTGCCTGAGCGACCAGATTTAGATGCCAAAAAAGGGCTAGTATGGGCAATCAACGAAAGATGCCTGCCAAACTATTTAACGCCAAGAGATTGTCCGCGTGTCTGCTTTCATGCAGGAGATCAAACAACAGAGCAGGACAGACAGCAATATCTACATCAAGCTTCACATGTAGTAGTCATAGAAAACAAGTGGTGGGAAGTATTGAAAACTACAAGTCTTTACCTATATGAGTTTGATAGTAATGGATTCACTTTACAGGATGATATTGCGGGCTATTATACGAGTGAAATAACACAAATGCCCATCCATGTCTCAGAGATCAATGATATAGCTAAAGCATTATTGGAGCGCAATGTTGAATTGCAAATCGTGGATAGCTTATGGGAAATACATGATAAAATCCAAACTACAAGCTTAAATTGGTCCATGTGCAGAATGCGCTTTGCACAACCAAGATTCTAAAAACAAGCCTCGTTATGCACCTATTGCATGGACGAGGCTTATTTATTATTAGACAGTCGATGTTTGTTCAATTGGTGCTGAAGAGATATTGACTAATTTCTTATCTTGATATGTAAAAATATAATCATAGTTTGCTGTTTCATTGAGCATCTTAGGTAAATAATATTTTAAGTCCGCAATACCTACATTTTCAGGGTGTAAAATCCAAGTAAGCTCCTTCCAATCAAGAATGCCCTCAGCAACCTTTATCGGTGTTACATATGGAAAAGATTCAGGTAGTTCCGCTATAAACGCATACATACAGCCATAGTTAACAACCCCATCTGTCCAGGTTATTTTACCCTTATAGGTAATATCCTCAACCGTGATGCCTGTTTCTTCTTTAATTTCTCGTAAGGCACCAGCTAATGGTGTTTCATCCTGTTCAATTTTGCCACCAACACCATTCCATGCGCCCATCCACTGAGGCTTATCTCTATTCAATAAAAGGATATAATCTCCCTTCTTCAGAAAACAGATTGTAAATTCAGCCAAGTTTGTTCCTCCTTTTCTTTAGTTATCTGAATTGGCAGGAGACCAGGCAGTCTGCTGACTCCAATGATTTGCTTGTTTTAAAATTTCCCATATGATCGATTCTTTAGATTTTGTATAAAGTTGACGATTATATTGGTATTTCTTAGCCAATTCATATTTTACCTGCTCATAGCGACGACAGTAATCTGGATGACGGCGCAAAAAATCTCGAAATAATAAGGCTAGCTGCTCTGCCCAACTACCAGCCTGTCGAACATGAATATGTACCCGTCTATCTCTAGGAGCCTCTCGAAAATAGCGTTTAGACTTGTCTGGATTTTCTGCTCGATAACTAAAACCTAGAGATTCTAATGGAGCTTTAAATGCTGCCAATGGTGTAAACGATGCGACGGATATTTGTATATCAATTACAGGCTTTGCTGCTAGCCCTGTTACAGCAGTTGAGCCAATATGATCAATTCTCAGCGCTATGTTTCCTAAGACCTCCCGTAATTGACAGCCTATGCTATGAAATTCCTTAGCCCATTCATCTGTATAAGGTAAAATCAAAATAGGATCAAGCATTTTATCTCCTCCCTTGGTCTTCATAAAATTATTGTAGCACGCGTGTTATAGTGGAATAAAGATAGTAGAGGGAGTGTGAAAAAGATGATTTTAATAAGTGCTTGCTTAGCAGGTTTAAATGTTCGTTATAATGGCACAAACAGTCTAGATAAAAAAATACAAAAGCTTGTGTTAGAAAATAAAGCTGTCACGGTTTGCCCAGAGCTGATGGGAGGCTTTTCAACGCCCCGCGAACCGGCTGAAATTGTAGGTGGCAATGGACAAGATGTACTTGATGGCAACGCAACAGTGGTTGAAAGTTCTGGACGAGATGTCACAGATTTATATCTGAAGGGAGCCTATGCAGCCTTACAAAAAGCACTTGAGGTAGGGGCAACTCATGTCATTTTAAAGGAATATAGCCCATCCTGTGGCAGTGCAAAGATTTATAACGGTGCGTTTATTGGAACAAAATTAGCTGGCGAAGGAGTAACTACGGCATTGCTTCGAAGAAACAATATCGTCGTGCTATCTGAAGAGAATTTTTTTGAATGATTAAAGAGAGGCCCCTAAACTAGTAGGGGCCAAATTTATTTATTCAACAATTAATATGCGAGGCGACGTTTTAGCAATTATTTTGGTCGAAATCCAGCCGCCAAAAATGGCAGCTATTACACTTACAAAGCTTATACCGATACTTGTTGGCCAGTTTATAACAAGCGGTAGTTCGAGTAAGCCATAATCTAAAATAATTGACTGAAGTGCAAGAGGAATTAATTTTATCCCGATAAAGATTCCTGCTAATGCACCTATTATGGATAGAATTAAAATACCGATTGTAATCGACCATCTAATATTTGTAGAGGTCATTCCAATCGATTTATAAATGCCATACGTGCTACTTTCTTTTCTAACATTAATTCGTGATACACTAAAAATAATGATGCAGGTTACGATGATAAATAAAATACCAACGATTGAAAGGGGAATGACTAAAACGGCCACGACTTCTTTAAAGACGGCATCTAATAATAGCTGTTGTGTGACAGCTGATACTGAACTTTTAAAGTGCGTATTTAAATCCTCAACGAATGGCGTAGCGACTGTTTCATCTAAAAGATTAATCATACTTACTTCTGAAGTAGTGTAGGTAGTATTATAAACTTTAATAACCTCTGCTGTAATCCTTGCTGAATTCGACATATTTGCTATCGATTGATAGATTCCGGTCACAATAAGAAAATGCGGTTTCCCCTCAAGATAAACTTCTACAATATCGCCTAAATTTTTATTTAAAGCGCGAGCGACATTGAGTCCAATCGCGATTTCGTTCTTACTGATTGGATTACGGCCAGACATTGTCACATAGCCAGCGGCATCAAAGCTACCCTCAATCACATTGACATTAATATTTAATGGGGGATTGCTGTCATTAGGAAGTATGCCTGTGAATTGATCAAGCCATGCATGATCTTTAACCCGTTCATCAGCCATTAAAAAATCTTCAAATTGTTGTTTTGTAAAAGTTTCTTTATTAGATACAGTTACTACTACATGTGAGGCATCATATCCCCATGAAGGAGATGTTTCTTTGATGGAAATAAAGCTATTTAATATGACTACACTAAAGACTAGTATGGCAGACGTAATGGAAGTAAGTGCAATAACAAGAATGGAACTTTTTATGTTTTTTGTGATACTTTTAAGACCAATTTGAAGTTGAATCGGTAGACTGCTTAATCGAAATAATCTATTCGAGCTGTTTCTGCGCCGATTCATTTTACTATTTGCACTTTCTGACATCCCATATTTGATGGCCTGAACAGGCTCTACATTTCGCGCCTTGTGTGAGTAGAAATAGGCAGTGAGTAGCACGATGCCAAATAAGATGAGAGCAATCACTATGTTAAATAGAGTATCTTGATGTATGGTTAAATGATTTCCTGCCTTCATATATGATAAGGAGCTTTCTATAATTATTCTGGAAAGGAATTTACTAATGATGATGCCAGGTATAATCGCGACAGCAGATAACAATCCGAATTGTAATACGTAAGTGATACTTATCTCTCGAGAAGAAAGACCCAATGATTTTATAACGCCTATTGTTCTGTAATTCGTTAAAATGGCATCGGAAATGCTAAAACCAATAACAAACAAGGAAACCAAAAGCATAGCTATACCAAAGGCGATCATAATAAAGCCAATGATTTTATTAATGATCAAATAAAAAGAAGCTATTTCTTCATATTCCATTTTAGATTCAAGATAAGGTCCCTGCAGATACTTTTCAAAATCACCCCAATAATTGGTGTTTTGCTGATAGTCATTAAAGCGTAATGCCATCATGTACTGATCAGAACCTGTCATGGTTGCTAAATGCTGTTGATAATCAGTATTGTTCATCCAGATACGAGCATTTGTTGTAAAAGGGCCTCCGTATGGCATATCAACCACAATACCTGACACTGTTAAATTAAACGTGCTCTCACCTGTATGAAATTCAATTGCATCACCGAGCGAAATGGTAGCGCTTGATGCCAATGATGTGGGAATCCAAATGGTACCCTTAGGAGGAGAGAGTTGCTTTTCACCCTCAGAAAATAGTAATTGATCAATCATAAACGGTGTATTTGGCGTATTCATCATAAATAAATAGATATTGGATATTTCTTTCCCATTGAAGGTAAATCTAGATAAATTTCTATAGGGTATGAGACTAGAAGTAGTCACGCCTGGTTGCTCCTGCCACCATTCGTTTACAGCAATCGGGTTATGAATATTGTTACCCATTGTTAAAATTTGATGGGCACCATTTGAATCATGATGGGCTTTTTCAAAAATATTGTTTGTATTGGTCAGTATAGTGACAGAAGTCGCCAGTAAAAGTGTTGATAAAAAAATAAGGACAACCATCAGTCCATTTTGTATTTTCCGTTTTCTTATATAGGAAGAGCAAATGGTTATAATCGCGTACATTTTTTACTCCTTCCCGGCAACATAAGAAAAGATAATGTGTTCCCGTTCTTGTATGCTGGTATGTTCATATTTTTCAAAGTTTAAGATCCCATCTATTTTTCCATCCTGAATGATGATTAGACGATTCGCACGACAAGCTGCCTTCATATCATGTGTAATCATGACAATGGATTGCCCATTTCTATTTAAATTCGTTAAGGTATCTAATACTGCTACACCTTGATCAAAATTTAAACTACCAGTAGGTTCATCTGCAAATAACACTTCAGGATTGTTGACCAACGCTCTAGCAATGGCAGCTCTTTGTTGCTGTCCACCTGATGTTTGAGAGGGTAATCGATTTCGTTGCTTTTCAAGTCCCATTAAACTTAGTAGTTGCTCCGCTTTTTGTATGACTTCCTTTTTATTTTTTTCGCGATGTATCCAGGAAGAGCAATATTCTCTAGTAGCGTCATATCTGGAATGAGATTGCTACTTTGATAGATATAGCCAACCTTCTGTGAACGCAAAGTAGCTAACTTTCGTTCAGAAAAGGTATCAAGTTTTTCTCCCTGAAAATAAACTTCACCTGCTGTAAGGGCATCAAGCCCACTTAAAAGATAAAGAAGCGTTGATTTACCAGAACCAGAATTCCCCATAAAAACGGTGAAATCCCCTTTATAAATGTCGACATTCATATTCTTAATAGCATGGAATTGTTCGCTGCCGGTTGAATAGGTTTTACATAAATTTTGGGCTCGAATCAGTATCTCTTTTTCCATGATAAGGCCTCCTTAACTCATTTTCTTTAGTGTAATATGTAATTATTAGTAAGTCCTTATGAAATTATTAATAAATTCTTACAGACAGAGTAACCTTTCTTAATAGTAAACGTTATAATATGCGATTTAATAGATGAAATAAATAAGGAGGTTTGAGATATGCCCTTAACATTTGCTCATCCAGCGGCAGTCTTACCTTTTTCTCGAAAAAGTAAATATATTCATTTTTCTGCATTAGTTTTAGGAAGTATGGCTCCAGATTTTGAATATTATTTAAGAGGTCGGCCAATAGGGGAGATTGGTCATACCTTTGTAGGGTTCTTTTTATTCAATCTGCCACTCGTTCTTTTCATCTATTTGATTTATCAACGGTTTATCCAACAGCCAATCATGAGCCATTTACCAGAGTTTTTACAAGCTACAGAAAGCCATCAAATTGCAGGAAATAACATATGGAAAGTATTTGTTTTTGGCTACTCTGCATTGCTGGGTATGTTAACACATGTCATATGGGATTCATTTACACATCAAAATGGGCTTATGGTGACAAAACTTCGAGTTCTTACTCAAACATATACTTTCTTTGGCTATCAAATACCGATTTATAAATTTCTACAACACGGGAGTACCTTGTTTGGCATTGTGTTAATCTTTGGATATGTATATTACAGAGCAACTTTAAGCAAAGATAAAAAAATACCAGCTATATCGCCACGGAAAAAACGCATCTTTTGGAGTTTACTAGCTGTTTTAACGCTCGGATATGTATGTCTATGGCAGCTTATTAACGGCATTCCTTTAAGAAGTTATGGAATATGGGTTGTCCGTATTATCGATTCATTTTTTGGTAGTATACTTACCCTTTCTTTCTTTTTAGCATATAAGAAAAGAACGTTGAAAGAAAAAAAGACTTCCTAAAACGGGAGTCTTTTTACGAGATGGGGAGTATAAGTGTAAAGGTAGTGCCTTCATTAGGCTTACTATGAAATGAAATGGACCCATGGTGCGCTTCCATAATATGCTGACAAATGGATAGGCCAAGTCCTGCTCCTTCATTTTTAATGACTGATTCACTTCCAGGCTGCCGACCTCTAAAGTAACGTTCAAAAATAAAAGGCATATCTTCGGGAAGCATTCCATTACCAGTATCTATTACTTGGATATAGAGTGATTGATTTTCGATATAGGTAGTAATGGTGATGGTATCTTCATGAGAAGAATGTTTTAACGCATTGGTAATAAGGTTGGAGATCACCTGCTCTAGTCGATCAGCATCTACTAGAATAAGGACATTCGGAATACTAGTAGGTCTTATAAAATGAATATTTGTTGTTTGGACATAATATTGAATTGGTTTCAGAATGTTTGTAAGAACGTCTTGGCTATATTGTTCTTTTAAATGGATCGGGATATGACCAAGCTCCTTTAAGGTATGAATAAATAAATCATCAACTAGCCTCGACATCTTATCTGTATTAGACTGCATGATTTGAATATAGGCCATAAGCGAATCTTCATCTCGACAAATACCCTCTGAAATAGCGTCTAAATATGCTTTGATTGTGGTTAAGGGAGTTCTCACTTCATGAGATATATTAGAAATGAGCTTCTTTTGAGTTTGCTCTTGTTCATTGTGCTGGATGGCTAACTGTTTAATCTCTAATCGCATTTGATCAAATACTGCATACAATTCACCAATCTCATCCATTTTCGAGTGGATGGTAATTTGTTCGTAATTTCCTTTTACAATTTCCTCTGTGTTGTCCTTTAGCTCATCTAAAGGCTTTAAAATATCTTTATGAACTTTCCTTACTATGAATAGGGCAAGGCAAATGATCAAAAGGCTCAAGAAGCCAATAAAGACTAATAAAAGAATCGAGTTGGAATTAGTCTGTTTTAAAGGAAAGAGAATGTCTTTGTTCAGGGAAAAAATAGCATTACCTATCTGTTCATTGCTTTCTCCATTCATAATCGGAAAGGTTATATTAATCTTTCCAGGCTCTTGTTGTGAGGTAAATAAATCATAATGTATATCATGTTTAATATGAATAGTAGTTGAAACATCATTCTTAATTGAAGTGTAACTTACTGTTCCATCTAGTTGAACTACTGTAATATCAATATTCTTGTCATCACTCATTTGTTGTAGCGTGCTACGTACAGCTGAATCTAATGCGAAATTTGGAAAATGATCTTCTATGTACAATAATAATGGATTTACTGATAAACGAATTTGATTAATAACATATTTATCTTGTGATTCTTCTTGAGAGGTCTCTGTTGCAAAGTATAGTGAAAGGACAACGATAAACAATAATACAACACAGATTAATAGGGTCCATAACCACTTATTCATCCAATTTTTTAGGTACATTTGATTCTCCTATGAGTGATTGGGTGTACTGAATTTATAACCGACTCCCCAAACCGTTTGAAGATAAACAGGATGAGAAGGGCTTACTTCAATTTTTTCTCGAAGCCTTCTAATATAAACTGTAATTGTATTTTCATCTCCATAGGTCTCATAACCCCAAACGGCATCAAGTAACTGACCTTTAGAGAAAACTTGATTTCTATTTTTAGCTAGGAAAAATAGCAGTTCAAACTCTTTTGCTGACAGCGGTATTGGCTTGCTATCACGTAAAAAAATATATTCCTGTTTATTTATGACCATATTATCTATGTGAATGACATCTCCTCCCATATGCCGTCCATTATGCTGAAGCCATCTATCCTGTCTTCGTAAATGAGCGTTAATTCTTGCGACAAGTTCACTTAGAGAGAACGGTTTTGTCATATAATCATCTGCTCCAAAACCTAATCCCAGTACTTTATCTGTATCACTTCCTCGAGCACTTAAAATAAGAATGGCAACATTGCTATTTTCACGGATTTTACGACATATTTCAATGCCATCACAATCGGGTAGAGAAAGATCAAGGATAATGAATTCAGGTTTAGATTCTTGCAAATAATGGATTGCTTCATGACCTGTTCGAACAATATGTGAATCGAACTGATTAACACTTAAGTAGTCCCTTATAATATTAGCTATATCATTTTCGTCTTCAACAATTAGTACTTTGATGTTCCCGTTGCTCATACATACTATCTCTCCTTAGTAAGATGTCTAAATCATTTTCTTCGGTTGACTAGGAAAAAAAACAAAACAATGATAAGGAATGCATAAATTATAATCCATGTGTATTGCCAATAAAAAACGTTGGGTATAACTTCAATTTGATCGCCCACACTCATCATTTCTAATGAAAAATGAAGAGGAGGAAGTAACCAAAGAAGTCCAGTTAGAATAGAATCTTTTAAAGTAGCGATCACGACAGAAATAATAAGGATGCCTATTACACCCCACCACGTATTTCGCCTATTTTTCACGAGTTCCCTAGTAAATAAAGCAGTGAGTGCAATGGCAAGTAACGATAAACTAAAATGAGATAAGAAACCTAGTAAAATATGTAATAGTTTGGGCTTCTCAAAAAATGCCTCTATTAGGATTGGATAGATGACAGAAACACAGCTTAGGCTAAAGGCAAGCAGCCCACAAATGATGAATATCCCTAAATTGTAGTCTATTGTTTTTCTCGTATGAAGGGTAGTAATCATTTTTTGTCCTTCATCTTCAGCATGAAATAATGTAACAGTAAACCAGCCCATTAAAAAAAAGAGCACAAGAGATGTAAATGAATAACTATCTAATATTGGATTAGGCACAAAAGTATAATTAACGATAAGACATAGAATGAAGATTGTAAAAGGTGGAACGTATTGATAGGTTCTTAAATAATTTATCAATTGATAACGTACTAAACTGCTCATCTTTTTCGATTCCTCCTTTCAAAAATGAGAAGAGAATTGTTCTTTTTTGTAGTGGACAGTAGCTAAATATTTAATTGAAGCATTGTGTTGTAATAATTTCAGTAAAATTTCATCTGAATCCTTTGCTGGAACAATCGTCACTATTTCATAATGTCCATTCACTAGAAGTTGTTTTTGTTGAATCTCCATAGAAGGTATGATTTCATCGAGTAATGACAGGCTAGCAATCTCAAAAATTAATCGATGCGTTGGATTGCGATCGAAACCCTCTATCTGAATGATCGTATTCTCTTGAATAAGTAAAACGGAGTCTACAAGGTTTTCGAGTAATTTGGTTTCATGACAGGTTAAGAGGATACTGAGTCCTTTGCTTCTTACTCTAGCTAAGATTTGTTCGAAATCATTTTGTGCCTTGGCATCAAGTCCTGACAATGGTTCATCCATTATCAGTAGATCAGTTTCTTCTAGCATCGCCTGCATAATCATCACCTTTTGCTTCATCCCTTTAGAGAAATGGACAATCCTTGTATCTTTTTCCTCTTTTAGTTGAAACATATCAAGTAATTCTTCTATCTTCTGCAAAAGCTGCTTTTTAGCCATACCTCTTATACAGCCCATGTGATAAAGATATTCTTGAGGCGTAAATAAAATATGAGAAGGAGTTGTTTCTGGTACATAGCCAACTTTTAAAGACGTTTTATGCTTCACAATAGAACCACTGTCTGGTTTAATGAATGCTGCAATAATCTTGAGTAAAGTACTTTTTCCAGAACCATTTTTCCCTACTAGAGCAATGATTTGATTGGACGCAATTGAAAACGATACATTCTCTAAAATTTTTTTCCCATTGTATTGTTTACAGATGTTTTGTATTTCCAAAATAGTAGTCATCTTCACACACCTTTATTTTGGATAATTCTTCTCCATAAAATAATTATAATGAAAATCGACCATTCACTTCAATTAAATTGGTTATATTTCCTGTTTTTAGTTATTTCAATTACATAAAAAAGCTCTGCTTTTTAAATAGCAGAACTTTTAAGGATTGATTACAACGAACGATATTTTTTTAAACTGATAATATTTAACGTAATGAAAACAATGGCAAAACAAGCAAGAATGCTGAGATTCACTATAATATCAGAAAGTGAATAACCTTTATACATCACACCATTCAATGCGTCCGCAGCATAGTATAGAGGCATGATACGCCCAATGTTTTGAAGCCATTCCGCCATACTATCCAGCGGGAAAATACCCGAAAAGAACACTTGAGGAACAATAACAAGCGGAATAAATTGCATCATTTGAAATTCTGAAGAGGCAAAGCTAGATAGCAACGCACCTAAGGATAACGAGACAAGAGCAACCATCATATTGATGAGTAGGACAAGCCAGATGGAGCCTACATGGACAATATCGAGCACATAAATACCAAACAGGACGATAATAATTGTTTGCAGGAACGCAAATAAACCATAGCCAACCATATAGCCTGCTACAATTTCTGAACGTTTAATCGGTGTCGCTAGTAAACGCTCCAATGTTCCAGAAGTACGCTCCTTTAATAAGGCAATGCCCGTAATTAAAAAAACAAAGAAAAAAACAAAGAAGCCAATGAGCATAGGACTAAATATATCAAAAATAGCCGTATCCTGATCACCATAAACATAGTCCGTTTTCATACTGCCTATAGAGGCTTGTGTAGGCTGTAAGATTTGAGCAAGTTGCATCGTTAAAGCCTTTGCCAGAGAAGGATCATCATTTAATAAAGTTAACTTACTAACATTTTGCTCTACTGCTAGCCAACCATTATACTCTTTATCTTGTAGCTGTTTTTTTGAAAAATCATTGTCCACGATAATGGTAAAATCAGTCTCTTTTAATTTGTCGATCAATGGGGCGGGCGCATTAGAGACCACAAGTGTGACGGAAGCCTCATTACTATTGAAAATAAAATACATTAAGGACAAGACAAGAAGTGGGGCTAAAAATAATAAAGCAAGTGTCCGTCTATCTCTTTTCATTTGTTGGATGATTCTTGTGATGATAGCACTTATTCTCATTGAACGTCACCTCCAGCTTTTACAAACACCTCATCAAAGTCTTTTGCTTGATAATGTTCTTTTAACTCTTGTGGGGTACCCTGTGCAATAATATGTCCACTTCTCAGCATGGCCAATTGATCACATCTTTCCGCTTCATCCATCGCATGCGTCGTCACTAAAATGGTTTTTTGTTCCTGATCTTTTAAACGAATCAGTTCTTGCCAAATTTCCTTTTTTAAGACAGGATCTATCCCCACCGTTGGTTCATCCAAAATGAGTAGTTTAGGATTTTGAATAAGGGCAATAGCAAGAGATAATCGACGTTTCATTCCCCCCGAATAATTTTCTACTTTTAGTCGTAAGTCATCTGTTAAACGAACGAGGCTTGCTGCATAGGCTACTCTTTCTATTCGTTCCGCTTTAGATAGTGAATAAAGCTTTGCAAAAAAATGTAGATTTTCTTCTCCCGTTAAATCTGTATAAAGTGCATCTGATTGTGCCATATAGCCAATGTCATTTAATAATTGTTTATGAGGAACATTCAAATCTAATACTTGAATAGTACCACTATCAGGTTTCAGCATGCCCATAATCATTTTGATTAGTGTTGTTTTACCACAGCCTGACGGACCGAGTAAGCCCATTAACTGTCCCTTAGGAACATCCAAAGAAAGGGGGGCAATAACTTGCTTATGTTGAAATCGTTTTTCGAGAGACTTAATAGAGATTGCCTGGTTGCCCATATGGTCCTCACTCCTTCACTGAACACAATGTTGATTTGATAAAAATTTTACTGTAGCATGTGAGCAAATACAATCAACAGTTTATCAGCAAGTGTTAAGTAAATGGAGGGAAATATGTGTCTGTACATGAAAAAATGAATTTTGAAACGAAGCAAGCCATTAAAAATGTTTTTATCCAACAAGTAGAGGAGGTAGGCTTTGAGCGTGTGACTGTAAAGAATTTAGCGTTTGTAGCTGAAATTAATCGTGGCACGTTTTACTTACATTATTCAGATAAATATGATGTGATGGAGGATTTGCAGCAAGAGCTATTAAAGGAGTTAGAGCGCTATGTCAAACATGTTCAGCCGTTGGATGCTTTTCAAACGTTAAAAATGGGGCAACTCTATCAGCCATTTATCAAGGTGATAACGTGTATAAAAGAGCATGCACCAGCTTTTCGTATGTTATTAGGAGAGCAGGGGAGCCCTAGCTTTACACAAAAGGTGAAAATGATCTTTGGGAGTCATATTTTGGACAGATTATCGCTTATACGCAAGGAAGCACAAGATCCAGAGTTTCAACAATACTTACAAGCCTTTATAGCATCTGCCATTTTAGGGGTCATTCAGGAGTGGTTGGACAAGGGGAACGAGAACTTAACAGTAGAAGAAATGGTCGCTCTACATTTTCGATTAATACGTTTTTTAGGAAATGTAGTAGGTACTATTTAATGAAAACCGCTACAGCACTGGATCTGTAGCGGCTAGAAATTTAGAGATGTAAATCTCGTTTTACAAAAAAACGAATTGCTAGACTATAGCAAAGCAAGCCAATGAGGAAAAGTGTACCTAGCATCCACCAGCAAGAGCTATTTTGTTGAATTAATTGAACGGAATCGAACAATGAATAGATTGTAATGTATTGTAATTTGTCTAGTGAACCACCCATATTGCTCAGTGCCTCAATCAGATAAAAGGCAATGGGAATGCCAGCACTATAGGCATAGGATGTTCTTAAATCTTTCGTGCTGCAAGACATAAGAAAACAGAATCCACTAATGGCAAAGTGCAATAAAAATAGCCCGAAATTTAACAGCAGTAGGGCCGTTATGTCCAGCTCATTAGGGAATAATATTTCTGCAAAGACAATCATGACCAACGTAGTAACAGCAAGGAGTGTAAAAAGGCTGATGATCAAAAATAGTGCTTGTGTAAAGACAATTTTAAAACGTGTATTCGGTGTAGCGATTAAGTATGCCATCGAACCATTATCAATATAGCCCATGATGAGCTTATTAGCTAACATGATAGAAAATACCAAAGGAAGAATCATTAATAAAAATCCATATAAATAGGTGGAGAGAAATTCTATCAAGGTATCGCCAATGCTGGTCATACCAAAGGCTGCCATCATCTCAGGCATTGTTTCTGTTAATTTTTTTAGTGTATCCGTCATTTCTGGGTTATACATATAAATTACACTGACAATATATAGCATTAGTACACCGATAATTATGGTGAATAGTTTAAGAGAGGCAAATAACTCATGCTTGAATAGGGTAAAATTCATGATTAAGCACCTCCACTTTCGTAATAATGCATAAAAATATCTTCTAGTGACTGGGAAATAACGTCTAAGTCTATAATTTTATAGTTAGATAGCGTATGGAGAAATGCTTGAAGGTCTCCCATTATAGTAATCATAACTTTTGTAGAAGAGATACGTTCAAGTACATATTCCTCATCAAGGAAGCGAGTGAGCTCTTGCTCATCTTGAAACTCAAGCATGTATTTTTTAGATTTACGTTTCTTTAAATCTGTAATGGTTTCAGTCGCCACGATTTTACCTGCATTAATAATCGCTACACGATCACAAGTTTTCTCTACTTCTTCAATCATATGAGAGGACATGAAAATGGTCGTTCCTTTGTCCTTTTCAGCTAAAATGAATTCAATAAATTTGGTTTGCATGAGCGGGTCTAAACCACTAGTAGGTTCATCTAGAATGACAATTTCGGGATGATGCATGAAGGCACAAACTAAACCAACCTTCTGCTTCATACCTTTCGACATTTTTTTTATGAGCCGAGAAGCATCTAATTCAAAGAAATGCATTAATTCCTCGGCATGGGTGTAATCATTCATCCCTCTTAACTTAGCAATAAAGTGAATAAATTGCTTACCCGTCATTTTATCAATAAACGCAATTTCTCCAGGTAAATAGCCAACAACTTGTTGGATGGTTGCAGATGCCTCCCGACAATTTAAACCGTTAATGAAACAAGAGCCCTCAGTTGGCTGTAAAAAACCCATTAAATGGCGTATGGTTGTGGATTTTCCTGCCCCATTTGGTCCTAAAAAACCGAACACTTCACCCTTTGGAATTTGTATATGAACATTTTGTATACTATAAAAATCGCCAAACTTTTTAGTTAAATGGTTTACTTCAATCATGGACACGTCACTCACCCCATTTTATTGATACAATAATGTTTTCAAAAATAGAAAATATTCACTAGCCTCTTCCATGCATTGCTCGATTAATTCATTAAAGAGCTCTTGATTATCTACATGCGCTTTTAATCTTTCCTCATAACGATGACTGATACCATCTGTTACCCATTGAATAGTATCAATTGCCTTTTTTATATCCAAATTTTCTCGGAATAAACTAGTATCAATTCCTTCGAATGCAGTTACATAAGCATTTTTTTGAAAAGCGGCATTGTAATGATTTAGTTCATCTCGTACCTCAGAGCTTGTTTCAGCATAGGCCTTTTTCAAAAAATCAAACAGCGCATGATATTGCTTCATGAGATCAATTTTAATTTTCATGATCTGTTCATAACGCTTAAAAATATCAGGCTCTGCTAAATCAATTTGGCGATTAAGTGCCACGGAGAATTTAGTAGTTGTATAGTCATATAAGAAAAGATATAAATTTTTTTTACTACCAAAATAGTGATATAAAATGCCTTTTGATATATTGGCATTGCTCACAATTTTGTTTGTTGAAGCGGAAGCATAGTTATTGAGCGAAAATTCCCTTAAGGCAGCATTAATAATTGCTTGGCGCTTTTCTTCGGTTAAATTCATAAAAGCTTGATACAATTTTTTACTCCTTTCCGTCATATTTTATGCCATTATATAGAAATTGACTACTGTGGTCAATGTGATTTGGGAAAATAAAAAAGAACATGATTTTGACCATTTCCAATAGTCTCACTCATGCTCTCCATTGCTTCAGTTTACTTATCATAATAATTGTTCAATGCAATTTCTAAACGTTCTTCTAAATGCTTTGAAATATAGCTTAGAACGAATTGCTCTTTGTCCATTTCAATTTGTGCGGACTTGAAAAATTTGGTGAAAAAACCGACTTTATGATTTTGGGAATATTGCTGTAATGCTTCTGTACGTAATGTAGAAACGATTTCATTTTCTATATGACGCTCTCTAATCTTTTGGACAATGTCCTTCACGCTATTTTCTTGCAGCTCGGTAATTTGATTTTGTAGATGCTCATTTTCCTGCTTTAGCTCCAACGTTTCTTTTTGAATTTCTTCCACTTGAAGGATAGAATCGGTCGAAAGACGTTGAATGTTTTTGTCAAGAAAGTCCTGATTAATGTTAACTTGTAATGTCCCTTGCTCTTCATTCGGCAAAATCTGAAAAAGACCTGTTTGAATCATTTGCTGTAGGACGTTTCCAAGCAAATCGATTTTATGTGATAAATCCTCAGAATCCATGGTCGTTGCGGTAATTTGGTGTTTCAGCAACTGACCGTTATCATCAATACCTAGCAATAATTTAATCCCCCTTACACGATACTCATCCTTCAATAATAAAATCATGCGCAATCTCAATATAGCAGGTAGGTTTAAACGAATATTGCTATTTGTATTGGGCGAAGCATTGTCAAAAATATACTGTTCAAACGGTTTTAAATAGTAGCGAAGCATGGCGTCTGTAATATCAAACCAGCCCGCGACTTCTGCAATTGTATAGTGTTTCGATTCATCGATCTCTGCTAAATACCCATCATTATAGAGGTTTTCCTCTAAAGGTGTATGTTGCAGTGCCACAAACAATGGGTCATCTTGCACAATTTCAAGTACCATTTCTTTTGTATCATTTACTTTAAGCATCCTTACACACCCCACTTTATTTTTCCTATGACTAAATGTTCCCTATATAGGTTTCTATTCGATTGGCAGCAATTGTATGCCTATTTTATGTAGGAAATAGTCATTAGAACGAAGTACCTTTTAATCTTTTATGAATCTTAAGGGAAATTGTACTGATGTTCAGGAGGAAGTTAATACAGAAGAATTACCATCCTATACATTTTATTTATTATAGATAAAAGAATATAATTAGTGTAAAATTACACTTAAATAATCATATTATATTTTTGTGGAGGTGTAGCTGAAATGAAAAGATTTATTCAAAGTATGTTGTCGCTATTTCCATTCCCGTTTTTATTTCATTTTTACGAGTATAATAGCCACCTCACAAACCAAGAGGCTAGCTTCTTATTTCCGTTATTTCTTTTTTTCATTATTGGAGTTGGCATAGTATCTAGAAATGATCAGCTACCTTTGTTCATTGTCCTAAATTTTTTGATGACTGCTTTGTCTTTAATGTTAGGCCATTTTTTTATAGATGATGATGGAAGTTGGTTTAAGCCTTTTGGAAGAGATGTAGCCATTATCTTTGTTTCATTTTTTTATGTTTTAGGGCAATTAATTACAAGAGGGATTAGAAAAGGAATCATGAGACATAGAGTAAAAGATTAAAATTACAATAAGTCGTATAAGAAAGAACCATGCCTTTATAAGAAAAGAGGGAAATATGATCATTACTATTGATACAGCTAAAAATGAAGATTATATTGCGATCAATCATCTTGAGGAAACGGTTACTTGAACGTTGTAAAAAATGGGGAGGGGGCTACATCTATAGAATTAATGTGTGTGAGTTCAATACCAATGAAATTGAATTTTATGAGCATTTAGGGATGAAGAGTGTAAAAAGAAAAAAGAAGATGAATATAGAAATCAAGCAATTAAGTCACTCATGAATGAACATGAGTGACTTTTTTGTTTCACCGTATGAGATCGTGTTGATCTACTAACTAAATAATGTCAATTATTAAGAAAAAGTTAAGAATTCTCCTTGCAAATCTTTAAGAAAGTCTCTTTATAGTTAAAACCATCAATAAAGAAAGCAAAGCGAGGAGACAACTAAATGCAGCTCATCACCTTCCTTACTGAATTTATAAAGCATCCAAAAACAATAGGCGCTATATCACCTAGTTCTAAGAAATTAGCGCATAAAATGGTGCAACCTATTTGCTTTGAGACGGCTCAATGCATTATAGAGCTTGGCCCTGGGATGGGGGCCTTTACAAAGGAGCTTGTGAAAAGAAAAAAGCCAGCTACATTGCTTGTTCTCATTGAACATAATGCGATTTTTTGTGAGAAACTGCGTAGGCAATTTGCTCATGTAGCCAATGTTGTAGTGATCCATGGTTCAGCAGAAAATTTGAAGCAATATTTGACAGATTTGAATATCGAAAAAATAGATTATGTTATTTCTGGACTGCCATTTACATCGTTAAAGGCGGAAGTATCGTGTTGTATTTTAAGAAATGTGAGGGATTGTTTGTACAATGGAAAATTCATTACTTTCCAATATTCACTTGTGAAAAAATCATTTTTTCAAACCTATTTTCAGAATATTTCACATGAGAAAGTATGGATTAATATGCCACCAGCCTATGTATTGAGCTGTAGGCTAGGAAATACGAGGGTCAGCTAATGGAGCTAAAGGATCTTTTATTATTTATTGAACAATATGGCTATTTTGCTTTGTTTTTTAGTTTATGGCTAGGGATCATAGGCATGCCGCTACCAGATGAAATGATTGTCATGAGTGGTGGTTTTCTATCGTCGCTAGGAAAATTGATCATATGGAAATCTTTCTTACTTACTTATTTAGGCGTTGTTTCAGGGCTTTCTCTAGGATTTATACTTGGAAAACTATTTGGTCATCGTGTACTCGATAAACTTGTGAAAAAGAAAAAGGCAAAGTACTTAACCAAATCACAAGAATTGTTAGATCAATATGGACACTTTGCATTAGTCCTGAGTTACTTTATTCCAATTGTTCGACATATCCTCCCTTACTTGGTGGGAATGAATAATATGTCTTTTAAAACATATGCCTTATTTTCCTATACAACAGGCTTTGTCTGGACATTGATTTATTTTACACTAGGTTTATTATTTGGCAGTCAAATTGAATATATTTCTTTGATTGCTACGAAATATGGTATGTACTTTGGGTTATTCATCGTGACTGTTAGCTGTATTTATTATTTTTATATACGGAAAATAAAAAAATAGCTAAAATGGAGGAGCATTATGAATGGAAAATATTTGATTAATGGTGGGATTAGATGAGTAATGAAACAATTTTAATTGTAGATGATGAAAAAGAGATAAGAAATCTGATAGGCATTTATTTGAAAAATGAGGGGTTTCATGTGTTAGAGGCATGTGATGGAGAAGAGGGCTTACAGTTAGTAAAGAAGCATAAAGTACATTTAATTGTATTGGATTTAATGATGCCTAAAGTAAATGGCATTGAAATGTGTATGAAGGTAAGAGAAATAGCAGAAATGCCTATTATTATGCTAACTGCCAAATCTCAAGATATGGATAAGATTAGTGGTTTAACGATAGGTGCTGATGATTATGTGACTAAGCCCTTTAATCCGTTAGAGCTAATTGCCCGCATTAAATCACAGCTCCGTCGCTATCTGAAAATGAGTGGCTTACATAGCAGCAATAGAGAGGAGCTGGAAGTTGGCGATTTACGTATCAATACAGCGACACATGAAGTTTTTGTTAACAATGAAAGAGTAAAACTGACACCTAGGGAGTTTGCTATTTTGGAATTGCTTGTTAGTAACCCTGGCATTGTCATGAGTGCAGAGCAAATCTATGAAAAAGTTTGGAAAGAGGAAGCATTTCAATCGGAAAATACTGTAATGGTACATATTCGAAAAATTAGAGAGCGAATTGAGGCAAATCCAAGGAATCCACAATATATTAAAACCGTATGGGGAGTAGGGTATAAAGTTGAAAAAGTTCTTTAGGCTTTTAAAGTTCCCAAGGTTTCTGAAGCAAATTGGTGCGAAAATAAAAAATAATATTCAACGTAGCATTCGTATTCAACTATTTACAACGTTTTTATTATGTGCACTTGGCAGTTTTTTAGTGGCACGTGCAGTAGTGCCATTTTTTGAGAATAACAATGAGACAGTGATTGTGGATTATAGTGGTAGTATGAAGATGATGTATTATCATGCACAGGATACAGCAGCATTGGCAACCCAAGAAAATAGTGTTGAAGCATTAAGAGAATTGATCGATCAAGAAAATGGAAAAATAGAAAATGAGGACAATGCATTCAAAATTGTCGTCACAGATGAGGCAGGTAAGATCTTATATAAAACAAAGCAGGTAAAAGAGCAACAAATCGATTTGCATGAAGAAATAAGGCATGTCATGGGCTTTACAATGAATCAACCTTTTGAAAATGCCTATCATATGATCGAAACTTCTCGTGAAGAGTTTACTACATTAGTGCCACTAACTTTACAAGATAAAAATTATTACTTCTTTGTTAGTGGACTTCCACAAGGAGAAGCCATCACAAGTACGAATGAAGGTCCCATACCTTTTTTCATTGGTGTTATGTTGTTTATCGTATCATTTTTCTCGATAACAAAACGCAAAATGAATCAAATTGAGGCATTAGCAGAGGGGGTTATGGAAATCGCAAAAGGAAATTTAGCCTTTCGTATTGAGAAAAAAGGCCAAGATGAAATTGCTTCACTAACGGATAATGTTAATCAAATGGCAGAAGAAATTATGACAAGTATCGAGATGGAGAGGAAAATTGAGCAACAAAAAAACGAGCTTATTACAAATGTTTCACATGACCTTAGAACACCTCTTACCTCAATCATGGGTTATTTGCGTTTATTAAGAGAAGAGAAGTATGAGACAAAAGAGCAATATGACGAATATTTGAAAATAGCCTTTTCTAAATCCGAACAATTAAAAAATTTAATAGACGATTTATTTGAATATACTAAGCTCACGAATGATAAAAATACTTTAATGCGACAACAAGTTTGTGTAAATGAGCTGCTCGAACAACTAATGGAGGAATTAGTACCGTTAGCAGAGGAGAAACAACGTATTTTTATAAAACATTTTCCAGAAAATCGAATTGTTGCTGCGCTGGATTCGGAAAAGATTGTACGAGTTTTTGATAATCTCCTCATCAATGCGATCAATTATAGTACTGCTGAAGGGAAAATTATGGTTTCCCTTGAAGGACAAGCACACCATGTGCGTATTTGTGTAGCGAATCAAAGTGATGCCTTTACATCGGTGGAGCTTGCTAGTTTATTTGAGAGATTTTATAAAAAAGATCAATCGAGAACAAATGTAACCGAGGGCTCAGGGCTTGGACTAGCGATTGCCAAAAGCATAGTGGAGCTTCACGGAGGAACGATTCACGCAAAATACAAAAATGAGACACTGTACTTTATTATCACATTGCCGTTAGCAGCTACATAACTGACTACAATGGAAGAATAGTAATGGCATGTTGTGTTTGTGTATGATGTGACAGCATGTCTTGCAGGGTTGCTAGGGTAGCTGTGTTTCTGATTAATAATTGGATTTCAGTATGCTTGTATTGTCGTTGAAAGTCCATAATATAATCTGCAATGATATGTAAATTATATTGATTTTTAATCTCTACCTCAACGAAAAATGGCAGTGTTAAATCTGGCAGCTTAATACTGCCACCACGTCGAATCCAAATTGCTTCCTGCACATAGTAGCGGATCGGTAATTGGCGGTTACTAGCTATAAAAATATCCATAAAAAACTCCCTTCAGTGTCTAATTACAGCCTAATGGAAATGCATTCAGTCGTCAAAAGAAAACATGTAAAAATCTGATTGAAGATTTTTTCATGTTTTTTTTGTTTGTTTTTGTTGAATTTGATTTGAATATGTCCGTTTTTTGGACTAATTGTAAAGGGCGTGTAAACATTAATTTAATCCATTGTAAATGATATGTACAGCTAGCTTAAAACTATTAATAATAAAGTCTGACAACAAGGAAAGGGTTGAATGGATTGGCTATCAATGTACAGG
The DNA here is from genome assembly GCF_002896375.1 of Lysinibacillus sp. YS11. Classification (NCBI taxonomy): domain Bacteria; kingdom Bacillati; phylum Bacillota; class Bacilli; order Caryophanales; family Bacillaceae; genus Lysinibacillus; species Lysinibacillus sp. YS11. The sequence continues at coordinate 1,344,298 of NZ_CP026007.1, forward strand.
AGATGATTTTTCAATTTCTTGGAGGGTTAGGCTTATTTCTTTTCGCTATTAAATTTATGGGAGATGGCTTGCAGAAGGCTGCAGGTGATCGACTAAGAGATATTTTAGATAAATTTACAACAAACCCATTGATGGGTGTACTAGTTGGTATTGTGGTTACAGTTCTCATACAATCAAGTTCAGGTACGACCGTTATAACTGTTGGACTAGTGAGCGCAGGACTTATGAAATTGCGTCAAGCAATAGGCGTTATTATGGGAGCTAATATTGGGACAACCATCACAGCATTTATTATAGGAATAGATGTAGGTGCTTACGCATATCCAATTATGGCAGTGGGCGCGATATGCTTATTTTTCTTTAAGAAGAGTTTCATTCAAAATATGGGACAAGTATTATTCGGGTTTGCAGGTTTATTTATTGGTTTAGAGCTTATGAGTGGTGGAATGAAGCCGCTTAGAGATTGGCAACCATTTTTAGATTTGACTGTACAAATGTCTGATGTGCCGATTTTAGGGGTATTAGTAGGAACGATATTCACCCTGATTGTTCAATCTTCCTCAGCTACAGTAGGGATTTTACAAGGGCTTTATGCTGAAGATTTAATAACTTTACACGGGGCATTACCTGTCTTGTTTGGAGATAATATTGGTACAACGATTACAGCAATTCTAGCCGCTTTAGGTGCTTCTATTGCAGCAAAGCGAGCAGCTGCCACACATTTACTATTTAATGTAGTGGGTACAATTATCTTTATGCTCATATTGGGATTATTTACGAACTATGTGGAATGGATTGCAGGGGTGCTCAATTTAGAGCCGAAAATGCAAATAGCCTTTGCACATGGAACGTTTAATGTCATCAATACAATCATTCAGTTACCATTCATAGGTGTTTGGGCTTATGTCGTAACGAAACTAATTCCAGGCGAAGATTCAGTTATTGAATACAAACCAAAATTTTTGGATAAAAATTTGATTATCAAATCACCATCAGTGGCATTAGGTCAAGCAAAGATGGAAGTAGTGCGCATGGGCGAGTATAGTATTCAAGGTCTAGAAGAAACGTTAACGATTTTGAAAACGGATGATGCTAAGTTAATCGGCAAGGTCGGCCAATTGGAGGAAGCCATTAATAATTTAGACCGCAAATCAACGGAATATTTAGTGGAGCTATCAAAACAATCTCTATCAACCCATGATTCCCAAGTGCATCATGCTTTATTTGAAAATATTCGGGATATCGAACGAATTGGTGATCATGTAGAAAATATAATTGAGCTTCTGCAATACAAGGATAGTAATCGCGTTCGTTTAAGTCAACAAGCGATGCAGGAGTTAGAAGATATGTTTGTTTTTACATTAGAAACTGTGAAAATGTCTATTGAATCCCTTGATAAGCGTGACCTTTCCTTAGCACAGCAAGTGATAGAAAAAGAAAATGAAATTGATAATATGGAGAGACGTTTACGTAAATTGCATATTAAGCGATTAAATGAAGGAGTTTGCTCAGGTTCAGCAGGTATTGTATTTGCGGATATTGTGAGTAATTTAGAAAGAATTGGTGATCATGCTTCTAACATAGCGGAAACCGTTATTGCCTAATATTAAGCTGTTCAGTGGAGATAATCTGCTGAACAGCTTTTTTATTAGGGGAAGGATAGAATTGTTAAAATGACGGATAGAATTTCAAAACTGACGGATAGAATTTCAAAACTGAAGGATAGAATTTCAAAACTGAAGGATAGAACCCTCAAACTGTCGGATAGTCATAAGCTTCTATGGCTTCTAAAAAATAAGTTAGGATGGGGGATTGTACTTCGTCCTTACGATAAATAAACCATGTAGGAATACGTGCTTGCTTGTTCTTTATCTTGTGCAATGTTAATGCTTGTGTTGCCATATATTTTTCCGCAATGGCAAGTGGTAGTAAGGTAATACCTAACCCAGCAGCAACACAGCCAATAATACCGTCAAGCGTACCAAGCTCCATTCGATTTTGTGGTCGAACCCCTTCTTCATGTAACCAATGTTCCAAGATGGCTCGATAGGAACAGCCGTGGCGGAATGTAATCACAGTGCTTCCCTCTAAATCCTGTAGATGCTTAATAGGTTTATGCTTGCTAGAAGTGAGAATAACAAGCTCTTCACAGACAAACTCTTTCATCATTATATTTTCTTTATAAACAGGTCCGGTAACAAATGCGCCATCTAGTTCATAGTTTTCTACCCGTTCAATATTGTACTGAGAAGGGCTTGTTAATATGGTGATATCCACTTGTTCATGTGCTTGATGAAATGTGCTTAACAGAGTTGGTAAATGTAATGCAGCAGTTGTTTCCATCGAACCAATTCGTAAAACGCCTCGTTGTTCCTCCGTTTCATGTATGATCTCAAAGGTTTTTTCATAGAGATGAAGCATTTTTAGGACTAACTCGTAGAATTGTTCTCCTTTTGATGTTAACCGTATCCCTCGATGTCCACGATAAAAAAAGGTTGTTTCGTAGAGTGCCTCAAGACTTTGTATTTTCATAGAGATGTTGGATTGTGTGTAATTAAGTGCTGTGGCAGCTTTAGAAAAGCTACCTGTTTGGACGACTGTTCGAAAAATCGTTAAATCATTAATATTCATATGCCCTCCAGCTATCAATTTTATTGATACTTATTATAAAGAATTAGATCTATTTTTGATACCTAGATATTCGATATAGTGAAATAGAAGGAGTGATGATATGCACAAGGAAACCGTACGCTATTTAATCGGGGGCATTTTTGCTTTAGTTATTGCTATGGGCATCGGCCGTTTTTCGTATACGGTTATTTTACCTTATATGCAAGAAACTTTTGAATTTAGCCGAGCAACAGCAGGTTACTTAGCAACAAGTAATTACTTAGGTTATTTGGTTGGAGCCTGGGTGGCAGGTCGTTTACCAATAGGGAATAAACGTATTCTCTTTTTGCAAATTACCCTTGTTATCAGCATTTTAACAACAGCCTTCATGGGCTTTACAAATGTAATCATCATTTGGTATTTATTACGATTTATCTCGGGTATTGTGAGTGCTTTTATTTTTGTTGTTATAACAAGCCTTATACTAGACCAGTTAGCCAGCAGTAGTCATATGCATCTATCGGGGCTGTTCTATAGTGGGGTGGGAATAGGGATTGCATTAAGTGCGGTAATTGTTTCACCAATCCAAGCTGTTTTCCATTGGAATGGAACTTGGATCGTATTAGCTTTATTTAGTATTGTATTGTTTGTCTTGATTGTACTATTCATTAAGCCTATTACACCAAGTAAACAACTAGTGGAAAGCCAGATAATTTCACAGAAAACGCCTCCTCAGTCTTGGATGAAATGGTTAATCATCGCTTATAGCTTAGAGGGGCTTGGCTATATTGTCACAGGCACATTTATTGTATCAATTGCACAGGAGTCGACAAGCTTTCATGGAGATGCAGCCTTTGTATGGTTTGTTGTGGGTGTTGCAGCAATTCCCTCATGTATCGTTTGGTCTAAGCTAGCACAGCGTTATGGCTATGTGAAAATTTTACTCATCTCTATGCTACTGCAAGCGATAGGTATTGTTTTACCTGCGCTAGCTACAAATTCGATGACCCTTTATGCTAGTGCCTTCATTTTTGGGGCAACCTTTATGGGAATTACAACTGTTTGTACAACATTAGCGAGGAAACTTGCACCAGTTAATAGTCATCAAATGATAGGTTATTTAACGGCTGGCTATGCGCTCGGACAAATGATTGGTCCATCCATTGCAGGCACACTTGCAAGTTACACAAATAGCTATCAGTATGCCTTAGTTGGGGCTTCCTTAGTAGTAATGCTGGGAGGATTATGTTTAATAGGAGGCGTAAAATATGATAGAAGCAACTAAAAAAAGTAAGTAAGGCATAGTGCGCCTTACTTACTTTGAAATTAATGGATATCTCGTTTCTTAAAGTTACCACCACGAACTTCTGACACATCAGAAATGACTACAAAAGCGCCTTCGTCGATGTCTTTAATAATCGAAACTAATTTATTTTCTTCCATACGGTTAATGACACAGTTTAAGATTTCTGTTGGTTCATTGGAGAAACCACCACGTCCATGTGTATAGGTAACACCACGTCCTAAGCGGGCTTGGATAGCGTCTCCAATCTCCTCGGATTTTCCACTAACAACACGAACTTCTTTTGATTTTTCTAAACCAACTTGGATAATATCGATAACATTTTTGGCAATATAGTAAGTTAACGCTGAGTAGAGAGCACTCTCTAAGCCAAAGATAAAGCTTGCCCCTAAGAAAATAAAGGCATTGATAAATAATATAATATCGCCGACTGAAAATGGAATTTTACGAGATAATAGTACAGCTAAAACCTCTGAGCCATCTAAAGCGCCACCATTTCGTAGGACAATTCCAATACCCACACCAAGGAGCATACCACCAGATAATACAATTAGGAGGGGATCATTTGGGCCTAAAATGGTTTTGACGTCATGTAAAAGCACTGTAGAAATCGATAATGCTGCAATACCAGCGCTACTCATTAAGGCAAAGGTTTTTCCAACTTGCTTGTAGCCGATATAAATGAACGGAATATTTAATACAAAGAGCAGTACGCCTAACGGGATACCAAAGAGGTGCGCACCCATAATACTAAGACCTGTTACACCGCCATCAATGACAGCATTCGGAATTAACACGGCCTCTAGTCCGTATGCGGCTATAACTGCCCCAATAATGATCATAATTAATTTTCGTATATTTTCTAGTGACTTTCCTTTTTTCATAAATCTTCTCCATTTCTTTACGTCAATAGTACCTAAGGCTTTGGAATAATATTTAAAGCAATTGTTTTAGTCTCCAAACCTTTATTTGAATCGGTCATATTATAGTATTTAGTTAATAAATCGTTTAATTCATTTTCAAAGTTTTTGAATTGATCGTCCGTTAACGTTAAGTCGATTAAAGAAAAAGTTGCTAAATCTGTTGTGCTTTCTTTTTCATCAAGTGAATGCAAATAATTTTGATATTGAGATAGTAAAGCCAATTGATAGTAGGAAATATAATTTAATTTTTGCTTGGTTGTGAGTTGAGTCCAATCCTCCTTACTAAGTTTTGCTGCTCCTTCATTTAATGCATAAAACTTCTCTGTAACAGAACGAACTTTTCGCTCTTTCACAATTTTTATGATATTTTCATCGACTAAAATTTGGATATGACGATATAGAGTGGCTTGTGGTACATCTTTAATGACAGAAATCATCTCCAATGTGCTTAAACCCTCTTCTTTATTGTGCATCAGAGCTTGTAAAATTTTCATTCTCACAGGGTGCATTAATACCTCTGCTTTATTACGCATAAACCGATCCTCCTACCAGAAAATGAGATAGTATCAAGGGAAGCAATCAAATGTTATCAATTTGAGAACATTATCAAAAAATATACTATAGCGTTTTTTTAAAGATGTACAGTAAAAAGGTAATGAAATTTTTTCATTCTTTTGTTATCATTATTGATAATGATAATGAAAGGGGTTATAAAAATGAAATTACACTATGGTTTTGAAGACTTAAATCAAATTGATTGGGCAAACATACTACCAATTCTTTTACCATTTGTACTCGTAGGTTTTTTACTTATCACTGTTGCACTAATAGATTTATATAAACATAGAGATAGCAGAGAAAACATACTAATGTGGGCCATTATTATTTTGTTCTTTAATACAATTGGTTCTGTTCTATATTTCGTGATGGGAAGAAAGGATGTCAATAAACGTGCGCTTAGAAATTAATAATATTACGAAAAAATTTAAACAGAAAACGGCAGTAAGTAGCTTTTCAATGGTTATAGATTCGAATGAATGTGTAGGGCTTATTGGACCAAACGGGGCAGGAAAATCTACATTAATTCAGATTATTGCTGATATTCTTTATGCAGATGCAGGGGACATTGTACTTGATGGGCAAAAAATTTCAAAGATGAAAAATCATATTGGTTATTTACCACAGTACCCTAATTTCTTCTCGTGGATGACAGCCTCTGAAACTTTAGCCTTTATGGGGACACTTTCGGGTATTTCGAAAAATCAATTACAAAAAGACATCCCAATTCTTCTGGAAAAGGTAGGCTTAGGGAAAGAAGCATATGCTCATGTTGGAACATTTTCAGGAGGTATGAAACAGCGTCTTGGAATCGCACAAGCTTTATTACACAGGCCAGCTTTCATCATTATGGATGAACCAGTTTCAGCCCTAGATCCAATTGGTAGACGTGAAGTGCTGAATCTATTAAAAGACATAAAAAAGAAACGACCATATTACTTTCTACACATATTTTAGCCGATGCGGAGGAAGTTTGTGAGCGCTTTGTGGTCATTAAAAATGGTTACAAAATAGAAGATGCAACAAAATTAGAGTTACTTAATCGCTATCAAGATTCAGCTATCTTTTTAGCGGTTCAAAAGAAAGATGTGAAGTGGCTAACAACGATTGAACATTTACCTTATGTAAAGAGAATCGAAAATTGTGGGGAAGGTTTTAAAGTATATGTCAATCACTTGGAAAAGGACGCCCATCGATTGCTACAGTACGGATTGGATTCAAATGTACTATTTACAAAGTTTGATCTTGGCCTTCAAGAAAGCTTAGAAGAAATATTTTTAGAATTGGTGGTGTAATTTGAAGTGAATACGTTTATAGCACTAAGTAAAAAAGAAATGAATCAAATGACAAAGGAATATAAAGTCGTTTGGCTACCAATCGTCTATATCCTCCTAGGTTTAACTCAGCCGATTATGATGTATTTCTTGCCTGCTATTTTACAATCAATGGGTGGTATAGAAGGGATTATAATTGATCCAACAATGGCAAAGCCAGGGGGAGAAGAAGTGCTTGCTTCAACCCTTAATTCGCAATTTGATCAATTAGGTATAATCATCCTTGCTATTGCAACGATGGGTATTATTCAAGGAGAAAAAGCGAATGGAATGATGGCCTTCATTTTAACAAGGCCAGTATCAATCACATCCTACTTAAACAGTAAACTCCTTACTCATTATATTTTAGCCGTCCTATGTATTTCGCTTGGCTATGCAATGTCCCTTGGCTATACATCTTATTTATTTACCTCTGTACCGATAACGCGTGCATTGATAGCTTTAGCATTTTATTGTATTTGGCTGTTGTTCATCATTACATTTGTTGCCATGATGAGTACATTTTTTAATAGTACAACATTTATTGCTTTAATTAGTATTGGTGTCTTATTTATTTGTCGTTTTTGTGCTGGTTTACATCCATTCTTAGATGTCATAAATCCAGCTAGTAATAGTTTGTATGCTACAACGATAATAATGACAGGTGACATAGAAAAATGGTATAGCTTTAATATTATTGTCACACTGTTACTTGTACTATTCATGATGGCTATCATGCATCATTTTATTGCCAAAAAGAAATTTTAATATGGAGGAAATCCTCGACAAATGAATGTAAAAGTAAATCGAAGAAGCAAAATTCCATATTATCAACAACTCACACAGCAGTTGCTTTTATCCATAGCGACTGGAAGCTTAAAAAAGGGGGACCATTTGCCTTCAATTCGCCAGCTAGCAGCACAAACAAACCTCAATCTGCATACAGTTCATAAAAGCTACAAAGAGCTTCAAAAAAAGGGGATCATCACCATTAAGCCTCAGTCTAGAGCATTTGTTATCGTAGATCCTAATAAAGCAACGACTATTTCATGTCACCAAATAGCTATGAAAGTGGAGCAATTATTGATAGAGGCTTATATTTTAGGCATGAAAAAATCTCAACTAAAAGAAATGTTTTATGACATTTTACAAAAGTATTATACGGAGAGTGAAAGAGATGGCTACTGATAACCTAGTGACCATCTCTTACTATTTTTATTAAATTAAAAATACAGCAACTATCGTTGTCACAATCAGTCCAATGACTACAGGAATTAAATTTCGTCTTGCCAGCTCAAATGGGCTGACATTACAAATAGCAGCTGCTGGGATTAATGCCCAAGGAATTAGTGTACCACCACCAACCCAAATCGCTGTGATTTGCCCTAAAGCTGTTAAAGTTGCTGTTCCATCACCAATAGCATTCCCGAATAGACTACCAACCGAACCTGCTAAAGAAATTCCAGAGAAGCCCGAACCATCTAACCCCGTAATTGCGCCAACAACTGCTAGTGTGACAACAGCAATTTCCTTTGTTAACGGAACTATTGCTGCAAGACCGACACCCAGATCATTGACAATACCGTGTGAAGTAGCGGGGAGGTGATCTCCAAGAATTTGTGTAAAGCCAGCATCTCCAAGATAGAAGAAAGCAGCAATTGGAATTACGGGTCCGAAGACTTTAAAGCCGAATTGAAATCCTTGAATCAAATAACTTGTTGTCTTTTCTAATCCCGCTGATTTATGAGCAACCATACTAAGCAACAATAAAATAAAAACAGAGGTTCCACCGATTAAAGCCGTTGCATCGCCGCCCGTTAAATTGAATACTGACATAGCGATAACGTCTAAGATAAAGGCAATAGGAATAAGTACGGCGAAGAATCGTTTTTGCCCAATTGACAGTAAGTTTTCCGCAGTTTCTTGTTCACCATCCTCCTCCTCATTGTTGCCAGTATTTAAAAGTAGCGTTCCTCGTTTCATATCACGTCTTAAAAAAATATAAGCAACAATTGTCGTTACAACGCCCATTGTGATAACAAGCGGAATACTGGCTGAAACAACATCTCCAACAGGGATACCAGCAGCATCAGCCGTTAATTTTGGAGCCCCTTGAATGACAAAATCACTCGATAATGCAATACCATGCCCAAATAAGTTCATGGCCATGGCAACCCCCAGTGCTGGGAGGCCCGCCCGAATCGCAACAGGCAAGAGCACGGCTCCTAATAGCGCTACTGCAGGTGATGGCCAGAAAAACCAAGAAATAAACATCATTAAAAGTCCAATCGTCCAATAAGCGAGTGCGGGTGTTTTAATGATCTTTGTGAAAGGGGCCACCATAACCTCATTAATACCTGAAGACATCATGACCCGACTCATCGCCACGATAATCGAAATAATAAGAATCGTTGATAGCAGCTCAGTTATGGCATAAATAAAGCTGTTAAACACACCACTTATGGAAGAAGTAAAATCACCAGTTGCAACAATCGCTAGCATAAAGATGCCTACTACACAAATGAGGGTGGTATCGCGACGTTTAACCATAAATCCGATGATGAGCACAATAAAAACCACGTAAATCCAATGGAGAGCTGTGAATTCAATCCCCATACGTTTCCCCCTCAATATTCTGATTCTATAGAATATGAAGAGAAAAAAAGATGGTGATGATTTTAAAAAATTTAACTTAGGCGGAAAGCTAAACAACACCAAAAAGGTATTTAAAGTTATACCCAAAACAAGATATTTGAAAGAAATGAGTTTATAGATTAAAATACTTTTATAGATTATCGATAATCTATAATCCATAATATATAACGCTTTTAGCTAATCACCCTATACACTGAATTATGTTAAAATAAAAGGATATAAATTTATTGGAGTGGTTTAATGGGGTTTGATGAAAATTCAATTTCAAAAAAAACAATTTCTGAGCAAATAGCTGAACGATTATTATTTCGCATATTTTCTGGTTACTATGAACAAGGTCAGCGCTTAATAGAGGCAGAAATTGCAAAGGAGTTACAAGTAAGTCATGCACCTGTCCGTGAGGCTCTATATCTTTTACAAAAAGATGGTGTAGTTGAAAAAGTACAACATAAAGGTGTAAGAGTGAAGATTATAACGGATCAGGAATTAAAGGATTATTTGGAAGCGCTTTATCATCTATTGGATATTGCACTAACCAAGTGTGAATCTAAATGGACTGCCGATTTGCAAAATGAACTATTATTTCGATTTGAAGCTATGAAACAAAGAAAGTCTGCTGAAAATATTTATGAATATGTTGTTTCGTTTGCCCACTTGTTACAATTGTTTTTTGATGTTACAGGAAATATTGCTATGCTACGATTCTTTAAAGAAACAATATTTGTTACAAATGTAGCTGCACAAACCAAATGGAAGATGAATCTAGTTGAATCCTATCATATGTCCATCAATACTTTTATCAAGTGTATAGAAGTGTCGGATTTTGATCATGCACGAGTAGCTATTAAGGATGTTATTTTATGGTACCAATTTAAATAATTTTATGGGGGTAACATAAATGAAAGCTGCAGTTTGGCATGGTGTGAAAGATATTAGAGTTGAAGAGGTTGAATTACGCGCTTTAAGAGAAGAAGAAGTGAAAGTAAAAGTAGCGTGGGCTGGTATTTGTGGAAGTGATTTGCATGAATACGAAGAAGGTCCGGTTTTCGTACCAGTTAATGAAAAAGCTGATTTAACAGGTGAAGTTGCCCCACTTACAATGGGACATGAATTTGCTGGTATCATCGAAGAAGTTGGCTCTAAGGTTACTGACTTTAAGGCTGGGGACCGAGTTGTCATCAATCCTACATTAACATATAGAAATAAACATGAAGAAGTCGATCGTTATGATGGATTTAACTTTATTGGTTTACATGGAAACGGTGGATTTGCGGAATATGTTAATGTCCCTGTAACGAATATACATCGTTTAGCAGATAACTTAACATTACAAGATGGTGCACTGGTAGAACCAATGGCTGTTGCTGTACAAGCTGTTAAAGATGCTGGGGTTACATTAGGTGATTCTGTTGCTGTATTTGGTGCTGGACCAATTGGATTATTAACAGTAATCGCTGCAAAAGCATCAGGTGCTAGTAAAGTTATCGTATTAGATTTATCCGATGATCGATTAGAAAAGGCAAAAGAATTAGGTGCAACCCATGCTATTAATTCAGGTAAAGAAAATCCTGTACAAGCAGTTCGTGCGATTGTTGCAGATGGGGTTGATGTATCCTTTGAGGTGGCAGGAGTTGCTCCTACCTTTAAACAAGCAATTGATGTAACAAAACCTCGTGGTAACATGATGATTGTTTCGATTTTTGCAAGACCAATCGAATGGAATCCAATGCAACTTACAAACACAGGTGTTAATGTATTATCATCCATTGTTTATACACCGTCAATTTTCGAAAGAACAATTGATGCAATGAGCGCTGGTCAACTAAATCCACAAGGGATCATCACAAGTCAAATTGACCTAGATGAGATTGTTGAAAAAGGATTCAAAACGTTAACAAATGACAAAACACAATCTAAAATTTTAGTCGAAATAAGCGGAGAAAAATAAAATTGAGAGGAGTATGGCTGATGACAGCCATGCTCTTTTTTTATAGTCTGGAGGAGTATGGAGCTTAAGAAAAAATGACAAAAGGAATCGAGAATGAACTTCTCGACTCTTTCAGTAACTTAATCTCTTTCTCTAGCTCTCTGTGTGTCTCTAATATTCTTTTGAACCGTGATGGATGCAAATAAACTTAGAACAAATGACATACCATAGAACCCTTTTTCGCTTAAAACAATACTTCCAGCATTATATAACCCAATGCCCATTAATGAAATAGATACAATAAGTGCAACCCAGCTAATACCATAATAAATACTAGTAACTGGTATTCCCTCTTCTTTATCTCTTACTGCTTTTTGTAAGGATATTGCTGAATAGAGTCCAAATATTAAAACAGCTAGGTAATATCCTTTTTCGTTTAGTTTCATCGTTGCATTAAACAAGCCTATAAAATATGCCGTAACACCTACTAACAATGCGCCCCAGGAAGCCCCCTTGAAAGCAGCAGTTGGTTCCCCCTCTTTTCTTTCTACTTTAACTTTCGGATTAGGCTGCTTTTCCTTATCTAATGAAGACTCATTTTGATTAGACAATATCTTTCTCCTCCTTCTATCACTGTATAAAAACATTCTATCATTCTACAGGGAGGTTATGAGAATAGAAATTTTTCTAAATCTCGCTCTTCAATAATAATTTGGCTGTTATTTTTACTGGAATATAGAGTTAATATGGCTTTCTCAAATCTGAAAGCACTCTTATCATTCCTTGGTAAAATTGTGTTCTACACCGAGAACAATTTTTTGCTGTGATTTGCTGTAATTCTTTTGAACAGATAAGAGCTAGGTGTATAACTTTTTTTCATATTATTCAAATAGACAGCTGAATATGTTAGGTGTATATGTCTGCCTGTTGTTGCTATGTCTACCGCTTATTACGATTCGTGCCACCGATGAAAAAATAATTGAAATGGTTGATAAAGCTGTGAATACCACCGTTTATAGATGAAATTAAATCGCTAGTCCGATCACTTAGAAAGTGATTGCGCCACTGTAACCAACTTTTTTACTCCTTCTCTTAGCTGTTTTTCATTTGCATAGGAATAGCTTAAACGTATCCAGGAGGATAGTTGTTTTAATGGATCACAAACTTGACCTGGCACAAAGGAGATCGATTGTTCGATGCTTCTAGATAATAATAATTCAGTTGGAAGATCGTCTGGGAGCTGTACCCATAAATTTAGACCGCCTTTTGGACTGTTCCATCGCCAGCCTGTTACAGCTAGCTCTTCCTCCATAATTTCCTTTCGAATCTGTAGGGCAATTCGGATTTTCTCCAAATGTTGTTGCAATCTTAGTGAGGAGAAGTAATGGAGAAAAATTTTTTGATTGAGAAGTGGTGAGCCATTATCAGCTAGCGATTTTTCTGTTAATAGTGATTTCATTAATGATGATGGACAAATAACAGTTGCAATTCTCAAACCAGGAGAGATGTATTTGCAAAAGCTTCGGATATAAATGACTGTCCCAACACTATCAAATGTGTAAATTGGAGGTGGTGGGGCTTGGTCAAAATAAATGTCGTGATAGGCATCGTCTTCTATTATTAGAAACCGATAGTGCTCAGCTAATTCCACTAATCTTTTGCGCTGCTCAACAGAAACCGTATAACCAGTTGGATTATGGAAGGTAGGGTTGAGATAAAATAGGCGTGGCTTGTATTTTTTAATATAGTATTCGACCTGTTCTAAATCGTAGCCCTCAGGGTGGATATCCACCGTAACAATCTGAGCTCCTTGTGCTTTAAAGATATCAATCGCAGCACTATAGCTTGGACGTTCAAATAAAACGACGTCTCTTGGCTTAATAAAAGCTTGAGCAATTAAGTGAATGGCTTGCTGTGAGCCAGATGTTATTAACAGTTCATCTGGACTCAAATGTGTTTTATAGTGGTTGATAAAATATTGGGTCAGTGTCTCACGTAGCTCTAAATCACCCTGTACCGTTGAGTAGGTTGCCAGTACTTTCGGATATAGGTCAAACACTTCCTTCACGTAATTTGAAAAATAGTGATTAGGCAAAAGATTAGGATCAATCAATGCCTGAGAAAAATGATAGGAAACAGATGGCTGATGGATTTCGGATAAATGATTTTTTTTTACGTATGCTGAAACAATGGGATTGTCCTGATCTAAACATTCAATATATTTTGTTACAATTGATTGGACAAAATAGCCTGATTTATCTTTTACATAAACTTTGTCATGCTGTTTTAATAGTTGATAAGCTTTTAATACCGTTAGCCGATGGACATTCATTTCAGATGCTAATTGCCGGACGGAGGGAAGCTTTTCATGTTCTTTCCATTCTTTACGCTCTATTCGGTGCAGTACATCATCATAGACTTTCTTAAAAAGATAATCTTCATTTTGATTTGCTTTGCCCACATCGATTCCTCCTATTCAAACCGATTGTACCACGAACCAAATTGATCTGTTCTATCCTTTTTAATCTGTTCTATCCTACTTCTTTTATGATAGAAAAAGAGGAGGAGTTTGATATGGTAATGATTAATTATTTCTTTATGTGTTTGATTTTTGGGACAACATTTTTAGCAATTAAAGTTGGTGTTGATGCAGGGGTTCCTCCGTTTTTATCAGCTGGTCTTCGTTTTTTCATTGCCGGTTTACTACTATTTAGTTTTATGGCTTGGCGCGAAAAAACGACAATCCGGTTATTATTTCGAAAAGAAATGTTTTTTACAGGAGTGGCCTTAACCTTTGGAACGTTTGCCACATTATATTGGGCAGAACAGTATGTGACATCTGGAATCGCAGCTGTCTTATCTGCTACAGGTCCAATGATGATTATTGTTATTCAGACATTTATATTGAAGCAAAAAGGAGACCGAAAATCATTTATTGGTTGTGTTGTCGGAGTCATTGGTGTTACGTTCTTAATCTTACCTAGTTTTGCAATTGAGATTAGTCCCTTCTGGATGGTTGGTTGTTTCGCTATTATTTTAGGTGAAGTTTTCTATGCATCTGGAACAATTTATACGAAGCATGTCATCCAAAAATTTGGAACAACATCTCCAATTGCTTTAAATGCAGCACAAATGATGCATGGAGGGATTTTATTAATCATTTTGTCATTTTTTACTGAGAACATTCAGCTTCATTATCTTTTAAGTCCAGCTTCAATTGGTTCTCTTTTTTATTTGATTATTTTTGGTTCAATGATTGGTCACAGCATTTATTATTGGCTTGTGTCACGAACAAATCCTGTTTTTCCGTCCACATGGCTGTATATCTCACCAGTAATTGCCGTTATATTAGGTGTTACCTTCTATCATGAATATATTTCGTGGTTAACAGGAATAGGTACGCTGACGATTATTGTTGGAACGATTCTAGTCAATTTTGAAACATTGAGAGAGTTGCTTTGGCGGAAGAGGACTGTTCTTCAGGATGTAAAAGAATAATAAAATCTAATCATAAAGGGGAAGAAATGATGAAAATTTCTAGGGGAGTAGAGATTCTGGAGCTTAAATTTAACGGAGCCTTCATTCATCCAACGCTTTTATGGGATCAGGAGATGGCTGTTTTAATTGATACTGGATGTTCAGGTCAAATGGAAGATTTACGTAAGGCAATGGAAGATGTAGGCGTGTCGTTCAACCAATTAAAAGTTGTGATTTTGACACATCAGGATATCGATCATATAGGCAGTCTTCCTGAAATATTGCAAAATTGCGGTAGTCATATAAAAATTTATGCGCACGAACTAGATAAGCCTTATATTCAGGGGGATTTACCGCTTTTGAAAGACGGGCACATAGAGAATCCACCTAAGGGGAAAGTGGATGAGACCTTGAAAGACGGTCAAGAACTACCATATTGTGGAGGAATACGAGTTATCCATACGCCAGGACATACGCCTGGCCATATTAGTTTATATTTGAAGCAAAGTAAAACGCTTGTTGCCGGCGATTCGATGTATAGTGTAAATGGTACACTGGGAGGGATTCATGTTCCAACCACTTTAGATATAGAGGTTGCTCAACAATCTTTAAAAAAATATGTAGACCTAGACATTGAATCGGTGATTTGTTATCACGGAGGATTATGCACGGTGGATATTAAAGAACAGATTCAAAAGCTTTGAATCTTAAAAATAATGATTAAAGATGAAATTTCCTTAGAAAACCAAATGTTTAGAGGCTCGCTCGAACCGTAACAGGCAAGAGTACAGCCCTCCAACGCTTGTAAAACTTCTGTTTTATTGTGAGCCAGCTCATGTTATAATGAGGCACTTAAGATACTTAAGCTCTTTTTTTAACGGATGCCAAGAAAAGCCTCCGCGGAACGATTAAATATGGAGGTGTAAGGAAATGAATAAACGTTGGACGATTGGTGAAATTCAGAAATTTGTTGAGAACAATTCAGAAAGTAAGTTGCTAACGACTGAATACCATGGTTTTTCTCAAAAGCTACTATTTAAATGTGCATGTGGTACTAACTTTGAAAAAACATTTACGAAATTTAAAAATAAAAACCAACGAAAATGTGATGTATGCCAACCGCCAAAAGAGTCACGCTAAACGTTTGCGGCCATTCTAATACTATTAGTGAACATTAAAAACATCTCACTTCTATGTTCTTTATAGAAGGGGGTGTTTTTTTGATTGGATTATTACAGTATAAGATTTATGCTGAAGGAAATTAAGAAAAAACATTCAATTTAACATTCTTTATTAATGAAATACAAAGATAAAAGCCAAACCCTTGATACATGTGGGTTTTGGCTTTTTTATCATTTTTAAAAATTAGGTTTTCCTCTACGAGAGGATTCATTATTAACGAAAAAAAGATTGTAAAATAACAATCTGTGATATATATTGGAGATTATGATTTTTTTCGACATCTCAAAATCATAAACAAAATTTCATCAATAGACAAGTTTTGAGAGGGAAGTGAATAATCAAGATGTACCTTTATCCCCTATTAGTAGTGATTGCAGCTAGTAGTTTTGGTATCGTTTCAACTATTATAAAACTGGCAATGCGTAGTGGCTTTTCTGTATCTGAGGCAGTTACAAGTCAGTTTTTCATCGGCTTTTGTATAGCAGTATGTATTTCCTTAGTTACAAATAGATCAAATTTTAGCTTTAAAGGCGTTAAAATCCTTCTGTTTGCAGGCATGTTAACAGGGTTAACAAATATTTTATATGGTCATTCTTTAAACTTTTTGCCTGCTTCCTTGGCAGTAGTATTACTGTTCCAATTTACATGGATTGGTATGCTGATTTCTTGTATCACAAAACGGCAATTTCCAAGTAGAATTGAATTCATCTCTTTAATTATATTAGTAGCTGGAACCATACCAGCTGCAGGCATAATTGATGTTGATTTGTCTCAAATACCTTTTCAAGGGTGGTTATGGGGTTTAGCAGCTGCTCTTTGTTACTCCTTATTTTTATATGTAAACGGAAAGACAACCGCAAGTATGACAACCTCTAATCGCTTAGTATTGGTTTCTTTCTTCGCTTTCATGACGACTGCGGCTTTTCAGTCTCCAGAAATTATTTGGAATGGCACTTTGTTTAACGAAGGACTGTGGATTTATGGTTTAGCATTGGGGTTATTTGGCATGATTATACCAGTTTTCTTATTCACAATTGCAGTGCCTAAAGTGGGATTAGGTATGTCATCCATATTGAGTGCTGTTGAATTGCCAATCGCGGTGATGGTATCAGTTATCCTCTTAAGCGAAACGGTTACAACTTTGCAAATAGCAGGTATTGTCATAATCGTTATCGGTATCAGTTTACCAACTTTGCTTGATAAAGATGGATTATTAAAAAATGTAAAAGCTAAATACAGAAAATCTGACAAAGTAGCAAAAGGATCTTCGATTTGAAGATCCTTTTTTTCATGTCAATTAAGCAATGTCATAGCAAAAGAATCATTAGGTCCTTTCTGTATTTATTTAATGACGTACTATTTTTTTGTTCATACGCTGTTCATATTGTTGTCATAGGCAGTACACCTTCATTGTATAAGCTATCCTTAGCGGTTTATGAAAGTAGCCGAGATAGATTGATAGGGAGAAGAAAGTATGAAAGGGAGGTGTGGCACGAGAAGAAAGGAAAACACAGTTATCGCTTGCTGTTCTATACCCTCGTGCCAAAATAATGAAAAAAACGATAACCTTTATAAGTAAAATAGTAGTAGGTTTAATTATAGCCATATTACTTTTATTAGCGGTTGTTTTCCTTGTTGATATTGTTTGTAGCAAAATGGAGCAAGGAAAACTAGAAACTTATGGTCAGTCTGTCACCGTAGATGGGAAAAAAATGAATGTCTTTATCCAGGGAGAAGGAGAAGAAACCGTCGTACTCTTACCTGGTTATGGAACAGCAGCACCAGCACTTGATTTTCAACTACTAGTAGATGAATTATCTCCATTTTACAAGGTTGTGGTCATTGAGCCTTTTGGTTATGGGTTAAGTGCTCTTACCGAAAAAGAAAGAAGCACTGAGAATATTGTTAGTGAAATCCATGAAGCATTACAGCGTCTTCAAATTGAGCGTTATATTCTAATGGGCCACTCCATTTCAGGCCTTTACGGATTGGATTATGTGAACAAATATCCAAACGAAGTAAGTGCATTTGTCGGGCTGGATAGTAGTGTTCCAACAATAAGTGAAAGAAAGATTGAACCTTCAGTAATAACTACTTTAAAACTACTAAAAAAATCAGGTTTAGCTAGATTGCAGGTGAAGCTTAGTGATGACCCATATGTCGAACTACCCTATGATGAGAAAACAAAAGAACAACTGAAAATTCTTAAGCTCAAAATATGTATAATCTCAGCCAGTTAAATGAAGCTGAAATGATGTATGCTAACTTTAAAGCGGCTGAAAGTTTAATATTTCCTAAAAATCTTCCAGTTATTTTGTTTATACAAGAGAAGCATCCAGTAACGGACAAATGGATACCAGAGCATAAAAAACAAATAGCTAATTCTGTCCATGGGAAAGTGAAGACATTTGAAGGGGATCATTTCTTATATCGTACAAAAGCAAAAGAAATCGTTGAAGACTTTAGAAAATTTATGAAAGAGATAAAGTGAATGTTCTAAGAAAGATTTTTCATTTCTAAATGGAAAAAAACAGATTTAATTATTGTATTGCTTAATAGTGAAGTATTTAGTGCGTATGAGCAGCAAGCATATTATTATAGACCTAATTATTAACAAATAACCAGGCGCTCAAATGAGAACCTGGTCTTTTTTTGTGAACCATATGTTTTAATCCCAATGTTTAGATCTCAGAGCGGAAGTTATTACCAAGGTTGCTACCCAAACCAAAATAATGACGAAAATTATAAATTAGTGGACTCCATTTATTTGGATCAATATGATTTTCGTCAATAATTATTTCTTCGTGGGCATGTACTTGTGTCGTTTGGGTCTCAACGATAGCAAAATTAGGAGAATAATCTGGAATACGTATATGTTTTACCTTTGCTTCGATTTGAATTGGACACTCCATAATTCGAGTAGGAATAACCGTTGTAGACCCAATAGGTGTTAAGCAACTAATATCACATTTCTCTTTTCTAAATGTAAAACCAATCTGTTTCTTAAAATCTGGAACTGGATTTTTTCCTGTGTAAGGAGCTAACTGTTCCACGTTTTCCCAGAGAGAGGGGTCTGGGATATTTATGACACATTCAGGATGATGTTCTAAGTTTTCAATTGCCTTTCCTCCAAGACCAATCCCTAAGATAATGCAGTCTCCTAATACCCAAGAAGAAGATAAAGGGCTAATATTTACTGTTCCATCCTCATTTAACGTACTTAGTAAAATTACAGGAAATCCATAATATAAAATTTTAGGATTTATTATTTTTGTATTTGGCATTTGTTTCATTATTTTCATTTTTGGTTCCTCCCATAAATGTTTTCACTGTCAGACTCATTGTAAAATATAAACATTTCGACGTTCATCGAAGTGTTGATTACAAAATTGATACTTCAATCTATAATGTTGAGCAAAGGTATAGTTTCAAGTCTCCCTATTGCGAAAGTCCTGAAAGTAACCAGTCCGACGCTTGATCATTTTGTACAAACTTATGAAGAAAAATTGTTACAAGTAGTAGCTTTATCTGAGAATCAAAGGCTTTCAGAAGCCTTCCAAATAAAATCTTTTCACAAGAAATAGGAGATGATTTGCAAGAAATTGCTTTTAGGAAGAGGATAAAAGATAGAGAAATGAAATGAGTGAGGTTGATGGATCTTTGGGTATAAGAGGGAGGCTTCAACTTAATTGACAATGATAATCGTTATCGATAAGGTAGGGATAGGCGAGAGCCGTCATCCCTACCTTTTTATATTTTTGGTAATGAATAAGATGAAAACTATAATTCAACCCAACTACCGAGGACTACACCTTGAAAAAGCAGTAACTTATTGTGGTACGTGCAGTTTGCTGTATTACAAATATTGGTTTTCCAAACAAATTATTATTGAAATGAGGTATATAAGTATGAAAATCGACGTAAATCAGCTTGCAGAGCATTTAGCAAACACTCCTTTCCAAGTAAAAGGAATCTATCGATATTCTAGAAATACAGGTGTACCTTCCGCGGATTATACAGATTCTTTTCCAGGATTTGTTTTTCCCCTTTCTGGAAAAATAGAATTTCAATTTAATGGCACCCCTTACATCTTTTCTCCAGGAAAAGTTGTACACGGGGGAGCGAAGATGAAACTAAATCAAAAAAATTTTGATGATGCAAATTGGGAATATATTCTGGTTTTGTACAGGATATGTACGGAGAATTTAGCAGAGACAAGTTTTTCACATCAGCATTTTGAATTACCGATAGGACAATCTCCTCGTCTAATCGAGTTAATTATGCGTCTATGGCATGTATATAATCAGCGTGGAGGTATATCAATGTTTCAGACAGAAATGCTATTTCGTGATGTACTGAATGAAGCATTATTATGTGTAGCTAATCGACAAAATAGCTGTGCGTCTCACACTCTATTCGAACGAATAACTACTTATATTCATGAAAACTATTATCAAAGCCTTTCCATTACCTCTCTTGCCGAACAATATAACGTTAATCGAAATCGACTATCCTATATATTTAGAAAGCATGCAGGGATGGGTCCAGCAGAATATTTATTAAACTATCGTATAAACATGGCTCAAAAAATGCTATTTACAAGTGATGTGCCTGTACAACAAATTGCAGAAACGGTGGGAATTACTGATCCCTTTTATTTTAGTAGAGTATTCAAGAAGCAATATGGTATCTCTCCTACTGAATATCGAGATAAGTTCATCAATAATCCATGCTAAGTTCACCAAGCTTCCATTCTCCGCCAAACATGACTTTACTATACTAAGTGTATATCAGAGATTTTATGTTGGAGGAATTTCAATGCAAAAGATTAAAGGACTGCTATTTTTAATGCTACTACTAGCAGGTATATTGGGAGGTTGTCATAAATCGCCTGCTGAAAATAAGGGGTTAACTACAGGAGACATATCTTCATCAGCAGTTAATGTAGAAGAAACTGCTTGGCCTAGAACCATTAAAGACGCCCTAGGTAAGGAATTTGTCATCGAGAAAGAACCAGAAAAAATTGTTTCATTATGGTATTTTTACCCTGAAATTTTAGTTGCATTAGGTGAGCCACCTGCAGCTTCTACTGATAAAGAATATTTATCCACTTTGTCTTATTTAAACGGTAAGCTAGATTCAACAGAGGAATTAGGCGATAAATTGTCTCCTAGTATTGAAAAAACGCTATCGATTGGTCCTGATTATATTTTAGCAACAGAACATCATGAAAAATTGTATGAATCCCTAGAAAAAATCGCCCCAGTCATTACGTTGCAATCACAGGACATCTACGAAGACTGGCAATATGGACTTCGTACAGTAGCCGAGATTATCGGAAAAGACGATGAGGCGGAAAAAGTAATTGATAAAATGATGAAAGATATCTCAACAGGACGTGAAGCATTAAAGTCAATTCAAGGAGAGTCTGTAGCGCTTATTTTGTCTTGGGACGGAAAAACGTTTAATGTTCTTGGTGAAGATAACCCTGTTTATACACTTGCTTTCGATAAAGAAAAGGGCTTGGGTCTAACACCAGATCATACATTTAAGGGGAATAATAATCAATTCGCTGCATTTGAAGGCATCTCAACTATTCAAGCAGACCATATTTTCCTTATCGGTGATATTACAAAAAAGGAAGCATTAATGAGTGAGTTAAATCAAAGCAATGTCTGGAATAATATGAATGCCGTAAAAAAAGATAATATTCATTTAATGGATACTTCCGCTATTACTGGAGGTCCATTAGCTATCGAGTACGCTTTGCAAAATATAACAGAAGCCTTACAAAAGGACGAATAATAGGAAAAAACTTTTCCAAAAGTAAATAAGGAGAGATGAATATGCAAGATCAAGTTATCAATATAAATGAGAAATTATCCGAATTAAAGGAGCTTTGGTCACCGAAAATTATTGGTGAAATACACGATTTTCAATTCAAAGTGGTGAAGATTGCTGGGGATTTTATATGGCATGAACATCAAGGGGCTGATAAGGTATTTATTGTGCTCGAAGGGGAGATGTTTATTGCTTTTCGGGATGGTCAGGTGAAAATATCCAAAGGTGAGATGTTTATTGTTCCTGGAGGAGCGGAACACATGCCCTTTGCTGAAAAGGAATGCCATATTATGCTTGTGGAGCCTAAGGTCATGTAGGCATTACCAGAATAACAAAAAAAGATAAATGATTTTTTATCTTACCCCTTTAGATTAATCTAAAGGGGTATTTACCTTGGGAACAGTTCGTTATTAAGCTAAACCACCATTTACGAAGATTACTTGTCCATTTACCCAACGTGCTGGACCTGCTAAAAAAGAAACAACTTCTGAAATATCTCTAGGTTCCCCTAGTCTTTCTAATGGTACAGCATTTGCTAAATTATGAATCTGTTTTTCATCTTTTCCATGGAAGAACAAAGGTGTTGCCGTTGGTCCAGGAGCTATTGCATTAACAGTTATATCTTTTCCTCTTAATTCACGAGCTAGAATCATTGAAATAGATTCAACAGCTGCTTTACTTGCTACATAAGCACCATAGTTTGGAAATTGGCTACGAGTAACAGAGGTAGAGAAATTAATTATGGAGCCACCTCTCCTTACTCGTTGTGCAGCTAATTGTGAGATAACAAATGTACCTCTGATGTTTGTGCGATGCATTTTATCTAAATCATTTAAATTCAAATCTGCAATTGGACTAAGTAACATGATTCCTGCTGTATTTATCACGACATCTATACCACCAAAAGCGTTTTCTACTTGATCAAAAGCCATACTCATTTCTATTTCATTTGCTACATCACCTCCCACACCTATAGCATGTCCTTTATCAGCTAATATTTCTTCAACTAATTCGTTAGCCTTTGATTCACTTGAAGAAAAGTGAACGCCAACTGCATAACCTTCTTGTGCTAATTTTGCTACAACAGTACGTCCTATCCCTCCAGATCCGCCTAATACCAAAGCAACACGTTTATACATTTCTTTCACCATAAAATTCATCCTCCACAACCTGTTATTAAAAGTTACAATTTTTTAATTTTGTAACTTTGTTATTGTATATTACACATGTTATAGTTACATTGTCAACAAAATGTAACTATGAGAAGCGAAAGGAGTATATTTAATGGCTATTCTTTCAGAAGAGAAGATTTTTTCTACGGCTGAAGCAATTATTTTAAGCAAAGGTATAAATAAAACAACATTATCAGATATTGCAAAGATGCTAGGCGTAACACATGCTGCGCTTTATAAACACTATAAGAATAAGGACGATTTGCTCCAAAAGCTTGCCCTTAAGTGGTTGGATAATACTTCTAAAGATTTGTTTGAATGGAGTCCTAAAAAAGGCGTTGATGCGGAAATCGCTTTACATGATTGGCTATGGCTTCTTCATGTCACAAAAAGAAATCTGTATCAAAATCATCAAAAAATGTTTCTGTTGTATACAAATTATATAGAAACAAATAAAGATTTAATTAAAGATCATCTCCAGCATCTTGCTAAAAAAGTTGAAGAAATTAGTGGTTGGGAAAATAAGGGGATGGCAGTTATTGTAGCTTTTACTTACTTCCATAATCCTTATTTTGCTGAACGGTGGAATCAGGGGGACCATCTACATTTGTTTGAACAGGTTTGGTCTGTTGTTAGTAGATCTCATTAAGTCTTGATCTTTCAAAGTAAGTACTGCTTGTTGTGCTTTTATGATCAAAATTATAAAACGGATTGGGAAATAAGCATTTCCCCAATCCGTTTCTTTTTATTATTAGATTCAGCTAAGGCAATCTATTTCTATAGGGAAGATAGGATAATGGGGTAAATGAAGAATTTGCAATCAAAGCATTCAGATACTCAATTGAATATTTCTAACGAGGCATAAATGGATAATAGAATCGTAGATGTAATTTCAGAAGGATAAAAATTTATGATTCTGTATATCATTATATCGAAAAAATAATGAAATCGGATTAGATTAAAAAAGGAATTATTTGTAAATTTAATTGAAACAGCTACTTTTGCCGTTAAAGGTTATAGTATTTCTAAATTATAGAAATTTTTTATGAAAAGATTCCCTATATAACCAATGCAGTATTAAAATTACCTTATTTTTAGCGTTTATTTATTGGTAATGAAGTTATATTATTGTCTTGTAAAGCAAATTACAGTTTGATTGGGATATTTAATCATGAAAAATTTAGAAGATTGCTTTACATATAATTGGTTGAATTATTATTTGTGGGAACGATTTATACATATTTTTATAATTTTATAATTAAATAGCGCGATAATATTGTTCTCACAGAATAATATAATTTATTAAAATTCTGGAGGAATATACTATGACAAAACAAAACAAAGGTCGTAAATTTTTCGCAACTACAGCTACAGCAGCACTTGTAGCATCAGCAATCGTACCAGTAGCATCAGCTGCGGAATTTCAAGATGCAGCTAGCATTTCATCTTGGGCAAAAGAAGCTGTTCAATTTTTAACTGATAAAGGCTACATCCAAGGCGATGAAAAAGGAAACTTCAACCCAGCTGGTACACTTACTCGTGCAGAAGCGGCTGAAATTTTATCAAAAGCATTAGATTTAAAAGCTTCTGGTACTGAAGATTTTTCTGATGTTAGTGAAAATGATTGGTTCTATAATGCAGTACTTGCAACTTCACCAGAATTATTTGATGGTATGGGCAATGGTAAATTTGAGCCTAAAGCTCAATTAACAAGAGAACAAGCTGCTAAAGTCATCGTTCAGGGCTACCAATTAACAGGTAAAGCAGATCTTAGCCAATTTGCAGATGCTTCTAAAGCTTCTAAATGGGCTGTATCTTACTTAGAAACAGCTGTAGAAAATGGTGTAATCAATGGTAAAGGCTCTTTATTAGCACCACAAGATAAAATTAGCCGCGAAGAATTCGCTACAATGGTAAAACGTACGATTGATGCAGTTCAAGAAGTAACACCAGCTGTAGAAGCTGTAAAAGGACTTAATGCAAAAGAACTTGAAGTGAAATTCAACACAGCTGTTGATGCAAAAGATGCAGCAATCACAACAAAATATGCTGTTGAAGGTGTAGCAATCACTAACGCAATAGTATCTGAAGACGGTATGACAGTTACGTTAACAACTGATAAAGAAGTAAAATTAACAAATGGTAAAGTAACTGTAAAACCAATTAAAACAAAAGCGGATGCTAAAGTTCTAACTGAAGAGTTCAACAAATTAATCACATTTGCAGATACGACTCCTGTAAGCGTTAATTCTGTAGAAGCTAAAGGTACTACAGCTGTTATCACTTTCGACGAGCCAGTACAAAGTGAAGGAACAATCAGCTTAAATGGTACAGAACTATCAAAAGATCGCTATACTTTGTCTGGTAAGAAATTAACAATTACTGGATTAACAGCAGAACAATCTTACAAAGTAGACATTGTTGGTGCAACTGACTTCGCTAATAATATCGCAAATCCTATCGCAGTTAACTTCACAGTTTTGAAAGCAGACGTTGATAATTCAAAACCAACTGTTTCTACAGCAGTGAATGGTACAGAAATTACGTTTGATTTCTCTGAAGAATTAATGAAACAAAATCTTAATGCAGATGCAGAGACTAAAGAATATGCAAAAGTAACAGTAGGATCAACTGTATTCTATTTAACAGATGCTGATATTAAAGATACAGAGGATAAAACTGTATTCACTATTGATGCTAAATCTGCTTTAGGTACAGCTACATTCATTAATACAAACATTAAAGTAGAAGGACAAAAAGATTTAGCTGGTAATGCAGGTGATGCATTTGAGTTCAATGCTATTCTTTCAAAAGATTTAACACCTGCTACACTTGTTTCTACTGCTACTAAAATGTTAGTAGCTGATGATGTAAATGCTACTACAGACGTTGATGCATTATACCTTACTTTTAGTGAGCCAGTAAAAGTAGAAGGAAAATTAACTGTTAAAACACAAAATGGTATTGCTTACACTACTGGAAAAGAAACAGCAGTAAAAGCAGATGCAGGTTTCGATGTAGATGGTAACGGTAAAATCGAGGGTGCAGAGAAAAACACTGTAAAAGTTGACATTGATCTAGATAGCAATTCAACATACACTTTCGAGTTATCTGCTAAAGCAGTAACAGATTTAGCTGGTAATGTAACTGCTGATACTGTTACTTTCAATGTAACAACAGGCGTATTTGAAGCTACACCTGAAACACCAACAGATTCATTAGTATTCGGCGCTACTCCAGTTGTTGTAACTGACAATAACGTATTCACAGTTGAGTATGCTAAAGATGTGACTGCAACAGCTACAAATGCTGCTAACTACACACTTGGAGGAAAAGAACTTCCTGCAGGTACGCAACTTCAGTTTGTAGATGGTACTAAGAAAGTAAGATTCACTTTACCAGAAGGTTCTATCACAGCTAATGGTAATTATGTACTTGAAGCTAGCAATGTAGTAGATACAAAAGGTAACACGCTTAAAGGTGGAAAAGTGACAACTCAAGTAGCACTTAAAGAAAATATTGTTCCTGTTGCTACTAAAGTAACTGCAGTAGATAGCAAAACATTTACAGTAGATTTCTCTGAAAATATTGCTGATCAAGCTGCTCCAACAGGTGTTACTGTTAAAATTGCAGGATCAACTGTAGAACTTGCTTCTATTACAGTAGCTGGTGGTAAACTTACTGCGACAACTAAAGCTGACTATGCATTAACTGACAGCATTGTAGTTGAATTCAAATCAACAAACCTAGTTGATGCTAATAACAACAAAGTAAAAGACGGTTCTATTGCAAAATAATTAAATCGTTCATTGAAAAGCCCTGTGGAGATTTCCACAGGGCTTTTTTAGTGTTTAAATAAGATCATGCTAATAGGAGAGAAAGACCTGCAAGAGGTTGATTTCCGTTCCGCCAGCGTCCTTTCCAGGGGGCGTCCGATGAGCCGCTGTGTTCGCTCCAGGGTCTCCTCTGAGACACTAAATCCCCTAGGAGTGACGCTGGCTCCGCTCCAATCAACCATTCTGCAAAAGTGTTTTTTCCTTATTTTTCATACTAGCGATAGCGATCAAAATAGCCCATGATTTCCATGATTAGAAAAAGGATAGGTTTTTATTTTCAATGTAGAGAAGTGATGCGTGATAACACCTCTTCATAAAACCTTCACTTTATTTGAAAACCTTTGCTAATAAGGTAACACTTTTGTGGGGGAGGGGAGGGCTTCTTGACTCCCGTGGGATAGCAAGACAGGCAAAACGCTAAACGGAGTGGTAGCGGAGGAAGCAATTCGGCGCTCGCCAACAGGAAAGTAAGTAGCCTGCAACGGAAATTCATTTTCACTTTTTATTGATTGCTTTTTTAACACTATGAAACCCCTTGGTAGATTTCCACAGGGTCTTTTTAATTTGTTTCTTCTTATTTAATAATGCACCACAGAAGAAACATTAGTATTTCAGTAACGGTAAGCACAAAATAACAGGTTCTCAACTAAATATACACAGCCAGTTGACGGAAACAAATCGACGACTGGCTGTGCATATTGAACGGCTATTTGTAAGGGAATTTGCTCGGGATAGGTCCAAAGGCAATCCAATGATATTTAAAGAATCTGCCCATCAATAGCACGACCATCCATGTGACGAATAGAGCAAAGGTAAAGCCACCAATGCTCCATAGGTGATAGATTATACTATTACCACCAGTACTTAATTGTCTATAAAGGAAAAGGAAAAATGGATGCAATAGATAGACGCCAAATGATACTGTTCCTAGATTGATTAAGCCATTTACAAAAGCATGGTTCCATTTATCATAGATCCAGAAAGAAAGCTGTAATAAGACAATACAGGCTGTTAAAGATTGTAGCTGAAAAACTAGCTCAAATATTGTGCTGTTCACTTTATAGGTTTGTGATGTATAAACAAAGTAATATAAATAAACATTATATATAGTAGAAATTAGCCATATACACCACACAAAAAGTATCGTGATAGGAAAATTTTCTTTTTTTAGTTGAAGCCATCCTTTGTATTTTTCAAAATAAATTCCTAAAAATGCCCCTGCTAAGAAATAAAAGAGATAGGAAAAAGCGATACTCCCTCTATAGGGATACTGCCATAACTCAGCGTTTAATAGAATAAAGACCCATTGAAGAACGAACCCAATCCAAATTAAATAAGGAGATAGTGCTGGTTTTTTCTTTAAAATATATAGGAATAATGGGAACATAAGATAGAATTGAACAATAATAAAAATAAAGTATAGATGCGTATACGATTTGCCTAATAAAAGTTTTTCTAGAAATTCGATACTAAATAGAGAACGCCATGTGTCTACTAAATCATGTGTCACATAAAATTGCATTGCTGCATAATAAAAAATAGAAAAAAAGAGATAAGGAATGAGTATTTGGGTCACTCTTTTTTTATAAAAATGAATGATAAGCTCCTTTGTTAAATCCTTTTGTATATAATTGTAAAATAATACAAAGCCACTTAAAAAAATAAAAGCAGGGACAGCGAATTTAGGGGAGATATTGAAAAATACATAAAATGGATATAATTTTGAGTCACTAGATAAAGCCGTTACAGGTGTACTAGTAGAATGAATAAGAAGAACAGCTAGAATGGCTAAAGCCCGTG
The DNA here is from genome assembly GCF_002896375.1 of Lysinibacillus sp. YS11. NCBI lineage: Bacteria > Bacillati > Bacillota > Bacilli > Caryophanales > Bacillaceae > Lysinibacillus > Lysinibacillus sp. YS11. Next base: position 1,372,895 of record NZ_CP026007.1, read on the forward strand.
TAATAGCTAATTCATTAATATGTGCTCGCTTCATACGATCATCTCCAAAGTATTAATTATAGTATTGAATTCCCAGAATACTGCCTACATACTCTATTGGTATGCTTGTTAGTACAAATTTAGACAAGCTTTGTTGCCTAAATTTGTCTAAAGGAAACAAGTGGGTTGTTCATGAGCTACTATAAAGCGCTTTTATGTCAGGGAGATGTCAACAATAAAAAAAGCTACCACGCTCGCTTTGCGTAGTAGCTGTATGTTGTTATTTGCCAACTAGAATTATTTTCTGGGAAATAGAATAAAGAAGGAAGCTTAATTAAACTCCTTATAATGCAACAAGGATTCTACCTCTTGCTTGACCCTTCAGTAAAATAGGTAAAACATCAGGAAGTTGTTGTAGTGTTACCTCTTGCTGAATAAAATCATTAAGGTTTGCTGGTTTGAAATCAGTCGCTAGTCGATGCCAAATGTTTAATCGAATGTCCATTGGGCAATAAACAGAATCAACTCCAAGTAAACTCACGCCTCTTAAAATGAAGGGAAATACACTTGTAGGAAGCTGTGTACCTGCCGTTAAACCACTACATGCAACAGCCCCACCATATTGAATTTGGCTTAATAATGAGGCAAGTGGCTCTCCACCAACAGAATCAACAGCAGCAGCCCATTTTTGTTTGCCTAATGCTTTAATTTTTCCATCATAAACCTCTTCACGATTTACTATTGTAGTAGCCCCGAGTGATTGTAAATATTCATGTTCAGATTCTTTTCCTGTGCTCGCTTCAACTTGATAACCCAGTGTTGAAAGAATAGATACGGCAAAGCTACCTACACCACCTGTAGCCCCTGTCACAAGAATTTTCCCCTTTTCAGGATGAATACCATTTTCCTCTAACTTTTGAACAGATAATGCAGCTGTAAATCCTGCAGTACCAATTACCATAGCCTCTTTAAGGGAAAGTCCTTTTGGAAGCGGTACAATCCATTGCGCTGGGATGCGGGCATATTCACTAAAGCCACCAAAATGGGAAACACCTATTTCATAGCTAGTTGCAATGACCTCGTCACCAATTTTAAAGCGAGAATCCTCAGAAGAAACAACAGTCCCAGCTAAATCAATGCCAGGAACAAAAGGATAAGACGTAACGATTTTACCATCAGGAATAGAGGCAAGACTATCTTTATAATTAATACCTGAATAACTAACTTTAATTAATACCTCACCCTTTGGTAGATCTTCTAAAGTTAACTTGTTCACTTTCACTGTAAATGCATCATCTTTATTGACTACTAACGCACTAAAATTTTCTGCCGTCATCGTAAACGTCCCCCTACAATTTTATTCCATTAAACAGTATCAAAATTATTCTGACCGGTCAACATAAAATTGGATTGTTGCTACTCTTCATGTATAATAACTTCTATCAAGTCATCGGAGGCTCCTATGAAAAAGAAAGAGGAAGAACGTAAAAAACAGATTATGAAAGCAGCCTTTAACGCTGTTTCACAATTAGGTTATGATAAGGTTACACTACAAGACATAGCCAATCATGCCAGTGTCTCAAAAGGGGTAGTTCATTACTACTTTACAAGCAAACAAAACATTTTATTAGAATTACTTGAATCCACTACGAACAAAATCTACAGCTATGAAATACAGGAAATAGGCAAGCATCAAACAGCTATAGACAAGCTTCATGCCTACTTAAATGCTGTATTTGTATCGCCTATAGAAAATAAAAAATTTTACAGGGTTTATTTAGACTTTTTAGCTCAGGCAAATAGCAATGAAGAGTACAAAAGAATTAACTTAAAATTTTATGAGAATTGCTGGGGAATTGGACAAGAAATTATTGAATTAGGAAAAAGAGAAGGTGTCTTTAGTTCAGACATTGATTCCTTAACCTATGCAAAAATGATGAGGGCAATGATTGATGGTTCATTAATTCAGTGGTTAACCTGCGATTTAGAAGAACAACATAAATTTTATAAAGAAACCTGTTTGAATAGTATTGTGCGATTATTAAAATAGGCAATTGAAAAGCCTTATTACTATTGTAGTAAGGCTTTTTTTTGCCGTAAAAAAGAAGAATAATTGAATGATTTTGGAAAATATTTATTAACATATTGCATTTATAGATAAAATTACCGTCAAAATTTTCGGAAAAAACTATAAAAAAAGAACAGTTTTAATATTTTGTTTAGTAATTTTTTACAAAAATACGCATTTAAAAGGAAAAAAATGTTTTGTTATGCATTGAAATAGCGTTTATGCAATCGTTTATACAAGAATAAATCTATGTTTTTAATAATTTAAACTGTATAAAAATTTAAAATAATGTCGAGTTGAGTCAATGTTGCAATTTCTTTATACTGTGAAAGTAATTATTGGAGAGGAGAAAACATCATGAATAAAGAAGTGACAATTATTGGGGTGCCCATGGATTTAGGTCAAACAAGAAGAGGCGTAGACATGGGACCAAGTGCTATCAGATATGCGGGGGTAACTGAACGACTTGAGAGACTTGGTTATTCGATTTACGACGAAGGGGATTTAACTATTGACCTCGTACACGAAGATAAAGACGCAGAAGGAAAGACAAACTTAAAAAATTTAAAAACTGTCACAGAAAGTAACGAGAAGCTAGGCCAAAAAGTAGACCATGAAATTTCTTTAAACCGTTTTCCTTTAGTTTTAGGTGGAGACCATAGTATTGCTATTGGAACATTAGCAGGAGTTTCCAAGCATTATGAGAATCTAGGTGTTATTTGGTATGATGCCCATGGCGATTTAAATACTGGTGAAACATCTCCTTCAGGAAATATCCATGGCATGTCTTTAGCTGTAAGCTTGGGCCTTGGACATCCAGCACTTACAAATATCGGAGGTTATGCTCCAAAGGTAAAGCCTGAAAACGTTGTTATCATTGGTGCTCGAGATTTAGATCCTGGAGAAAAAAAGCTTATTAAGGAAATTGGTATTAAAGTATACACGATGCATGAAATTGATCGTTTAGGAATGACGAAAGTAATGTCAGAAACGATTGACTATTTAAAGGAGCGCACAGACGGTGTTCACCTATCATTAGATTTAGATGGACTGGATCCAAATGATGCACCAGGTGTAGGCACGCCAGTAGCAGGTGGTATTAGCTATCGTGAAAGTCATTTAGCTATGGAAATGCTGTCAGAAGCAAATATTATTACTTCAGCAGAATTTGTTGAGACAAACCCTGTATTAGATCAATACAATAAAACGGCTATTGCTGCGGTAGCTTTAATCAGCTCACTATTTGGCGATACATTACTTTAAGCCATGAATAGAAGTCATTTTGTATCCCAGAAGGAAGAACTTTTCTTAAAAAATTAGGTCGCGACAACCAACTATAAGAAAATAGCTCTCCCTATAGTAAGTTTACAATACAATTTAGCTATTCAATAGCCTTTATTTTGTCAGAAAATTGACAGTTCATAAAATATATAAAACAGTTTATCTATTAACATTCAAATTTTAGATTGTTATCTGTTTTGTACGAAAAAAAGAAAGTGCTTACACAGATAATGAATGTAAGGAGTTTTTTATGGCAGCAGAACAATATGAATTAAAAAGAAGTATGAAAGCAAGACACTTATTTATGATTTCACTTGGCGGATGTATTGGAACTGGTTTCTTTCTTGGATCAGGCTACACGATTAACCAAGCTGGGCCAACTGGTGCCATCCTAGCTTACTTAGTAGGCGGAGCAGTTATGTATTTAACAATGCTATGTTTGGGTGAATTGTCTGTTGCTATGCCGGTATCAGGTTCATTCCAAACGTACACAACGAAATTTATCGGTCCTGCTACTGGTTTTGCCGTTGGATGGCTATACTGGCTAGGTTGGGCAGTAACTGTTGCTCTTGAGTTTTTAGGGGCTGGACAACTAATGCAAAGATGGTTTCCTGATTCACCAGTATGGATGTGGTGCCTAATATTTGCAGCACTACTCTTTGTATTGAATGGTTTATCAGCAAAAGCATTTGGTGAAGCAGAATTTGTCTTCTCCAGCATTAAGATATTGGCAATTATTATGTTCCTTGCGGTTGGTGGAGCAGCTATGTTTGGGCTAATCGATATGAAAGATGGAACAAATGCCCCTTTCCTTACTCATTTTTATGAGGGTGGATTGTTTCCTAATGGTGTAACAGCACTGCTTATTACAATGATTACCGTGAATTTTTCATTCCAGGGTACAGAATTGATTGGTATTGCTGCTGGGGAGAGTGAAAATCCTGAAAAGACTATCCCTAAATCTATTAAGCAAACTGTTTGGCGTACGCTGTTCTTCTTTGTGTTATCCGTATTTGTACTTGCAGCAATGATACCAATGGATAAAGCAGGGGTGGTGGAAAGTCCATTTGTAGTCGTATTAGATAGCATAGGTATTCCATATGCAGCAGATATTATGAATTTTGTTATCCTAACAGCCTTATTATCTGTCGCAAACTCGGGTCTTTATGCTGCAACACGTATGCTGTTTTCACTATCTGTCGAAAAGATGGCAAGTCCCGTTTTAGGGAAAGTTAATAAAAGAGGTATCCCAATGAATGCATTACTAATCACACTCGCTGTAGCAGGTCTGTCTTTACTGTCAAGTGTATTTGCTGCTAATACAGTCTTTGTGTGGTTATTATCTCTAGCAGGCTTAGGTGCACAAATTGGTTGGATTGCGATTACAGCATCTCAAATTGCATTTAGACGCTCCTATATACGCCAAGGAGGAAAAGTAGAGGATTTAAAATTCAAAGCGCCGCTGTATCCAGTGATCCCTATTTTAGGTTTATTAGCGAACTGTATTGTTATGGCAAGCTTGGCTTTTGATCCAGCTCAACGTTTAGCACTCTACTGTGGTGGAGCATTCTTCATTGGTTGTTATATCGTTTATTATTTAAAAGTGAAAAAAGTGACGAATTTAGAAATAAACCAACAAGAAGTCCAATTAAAATTAAATCAAAAAATATATCTTTAATATCAAAGAGTAGCTACTTACATGGCTACTCTTTTCTTCATAGAGAAGCAACAACAAAGACGTATTTAACAAAGAATAGTTCCAATAATAAGAGAAAAATTTATTGTTTTTCGATAAATAAATATTGAAATAAGATAATTTATCATTTATTCTTCATACAAGAAGCAATTTAATTATGAACAAGTTCATTTGAGGTGGATTCATGTTGAAGAATTTTATTAAAGACTTAGGAGTCTTTACGTATCATCAATCATTATCTTGTATTTTTCCCGTTGTGATATTTGCTACACTTGCACTCTCTAAAGCCATTCAAATACCTGGGGTAGGAAGATATGACTTTATTCTGGCAATCTGTCTATTGACTCAGTACTTGATGTATAAATTTGGTTTAGAAACAAAGGATGAAATAAAAGTCATTTGCTTGTTTCACATTATTGGGCTCGTGCTCGAACTATATAAAGTGAATTTCAATTCATGGTCATATCCTGAAGAGGCGTGGACAAAAATAGGGGGTGTGCCTTTATATAGCGGATTTATGTATGCGAGTGTAGCAAGTTATATTTGCCAAGCTTGGCGTAGGTTTGATTTAAAAATTGTAAGCTGGCCAAAAAGTTATGTAGCTATTCCACTTGGAGCCATTATCTACTTGAATTTTTTCACACACCATTTTATTTATGATTTTAGATGGCTGTTAATGGCACTACTATTTATTGTGTTTTATCGTACTGTTGTAAAATTTACAGTACGGAACAAAGTCTTTAAAATGCCCATCGTTGTATCGTTCTTTTTGATTGGCTTTTTCATTTGGATTGCTGAAAATATTGCAACGTTCTTTGGAGCATGGTCCTATCCAAATCAAGAGGTGTCTTGGTCGATTGTTCATTTTGGTAAAATCAGTTCATGGTTTTTACTTGTAGTCATTAGCATTATGATTGTTGCGCAACTTAAACTATTCTATCGTAATGTAGGTGAAAATTTGGAGAAGAAATCATTCAATATATGACATTCATTTGTAGAACTAGAGAACTTCTAAGAAAATAGTATGGGCTTTTGATAAACTAGTATTTTTACCTTGTACCCATGCCCTTTCATCAAACTGTCCCTTTTTTAACGTGCAATACTGCTGTAGACTCCTTTTTAGAAGAGGATAGGGGGAATGATAATGGTAACAGATATTCGGATGATAAATAGAGCTTGTACAGATGAAAAACAAATTAAACAATTATTAGAAGGCGCACAAACTGCATTTCTTGGTTTGGTAGATCAACATATGCCATATGTTATTCCGCTAAATTATGTTTACAAAGACGGAAGTTTTTATTTTCATGGTGCCAACGAAGGAAGAAAAATAGATATTCTAACAAATAATCGGAATGCATGTATCACAATAAGTGAAAATTATGGAACAATGGTAGACCCTATTCCTGCTAAGACTGATACGGCTTATATAAGTGTAGTAGCAAATGGTTTGGTGGAATTTGTTACTGATTTAAATGAAGCTACTGCTGCTATGCAGGCAATGCTTGATAAATATGTACCAGATTATTACCAAGCACCTTTATCAAAAAAGCATATCGAAAAATATCAGTCATCTTTAGGGAGCAAAACGCTTGTTCTCAAAGTGAAACCGACCAGTATAACTGTAAAAGAGAATAAATTAAATAGACAAATGCTATATTACGCAGGTAGAGTGGTAACACAGGATATGAGTCGAAAATCTACTACTACAGCAATCAATCCAACAAATTAATTACCAGAAAATGCGAGGCTTGGGATATAACCTAAGCCTATTTTTGATGTAGTAATAGTTCATTATGAAGCTATCTATGATTTTGTTAATATAAACTTATTAAAAGTAGAGCTGGAAAGATGTTTTCATCTAACTACCCTAATAATAGATATAGTCATGCGTAAGTGCTATAATGCCTGTGAAAAATCATTGGAAAACAAGTGGGGAGAAGGAGAGGGCAATACAGTTGAATATATTAGTTGTTGACGATGAAAAGGAAATTGCAGATTTAATAGAACTTTACTTAAAAAATGAAAACTATCATGTATTTAAGTTTTATACGGCTCAAGAGGCTTTGGCATGTATTGAGCATGAGAAAGTAGATTTAGCTGTTCTGGATATTATGATGCCTGATATAGATGGGTTTACTATTTTACGAAAAATCCGAGAAACACTAAATTTTCCAGTGATAATGCTTACGGCAAAGGAAGAAGAAATCGATAAAATAAATGGATTTTCTCTGGGAGCAGATGATTATATAACAAAGCCATTTCGTCCATTAGAGTTGGTTGCTCGTGTAAAGGCACAAATACGAAGGTTTACTTTCTACAACCAAGGTTCGAAGCAACAGGAAGATATCATTGATTTTGCTGGCTTGGTGATTAATAAAAACACACGACAAGTCTTTTTAAATGAAAGGTCCATATCCCTTACACCTACGGAGTTCGCTATTCTTTGGTATTTATGTGCAAATCGAGGGACAGTTATTAGCTCAGAGCAATTATTCCAAGAAATTTGGGGGGAAAAGTACTTTAGCAGCAATAACACGGTAATGGTTCACATTCGACATTTACGGGAAAAAATGAAGGATGCTGCGGAGAACCCAAAGTATATTAAAACGGTTTGGGGAGTGGGGTATACCATTGAAAAATGAGTTTGGCAAACTGAAAAGGAAAATGGTTCTACAAATTATTTCGATACTTGTCATCGCTAGCATCATAGGCTTTTTTATTAATTTTGCATTTATTGATGGGGTCTTACAAGCTCCCTTTGCAGATGCTTTTATTGCTTTTTGTGAAAATGTCTTGCAACTTGATTATTATGCTGCAAGCAATGCCTATCATGTGTTATTTCGACAAAATAAATCGCTTTGGCTTGCGATAGGATTTATTTTATTATTATTGATTATTTTCTATATCGCCTTGTCTCGATTTACCCGATATTTTCATCAAATTAGTTCAAGTATTACCATGCTTGCTGATGAGTCAGGGAAGGAAATTGAGCTCCCAGCTGAACTCGATTTTTTGGAAAAAAAATTAAATAACGTGAAATATAAATTAGAAAAGCGTGCAAGGGATGCACAAGAAGCTGAGCAACGAAAGAATGATTTAGTTGTCTATTTAGCGCATGATATTAAAACACCTTTAACATCCATTATTGGCTACTTAAGTCTTTTAGATGAAGCGAGGGATATGCCGGTAGAGCAGAAAGAAAAATATGTGACGATTACATTAGATAAATCTTATAGACTGGAACAACTAATCAATGAATTTTTTGAAATAACCAGGTTTAATTTACAATCCATCATTTTAGAGAAAGATTCTATTCCTTTACAACATATGTTAATGCAAGTGGCCGACGAGTTTTATCCATTGCTGGCACCAAAGGGTCAAAAAGCCATCGTCAAATTAGATGAAGATATTACTATCTATGCAGACGGTAATAAGATAGCAAGGGTATTTAATAATATTTTAAAAAATGCAATTGCCTACAGTGATCCAAATAGTACAATTGAAATTAGTGCGCAAAGCGAAAATAATCAGACATTTATTTCGTTTACGAATACAGGGAAGACGATCCCTCCTGAAAAATTAAAAATGATATTTGAAAAGTTTTACCGCTTAGATAGTGCAAGGTCTACCCAAACAGGAGGTGCTGGGCTTGGTTTAGCCATTTCTAATGAAATTGTACAGGCCCATGGCGGAACCATTACCGCAACTTCTAGTAATGATACAACCGTATTCACCGTGATGATTCCAACCAATTCTTAAGAAACCTTAAGAATTCACTAATAGTAAATTAAAAATAAGCTCCTTTTTTTATGGTTGAATAAAAGCATAAAGAGAAGGAGTTGTTTTTATGTTCAATAGAAAAGGTATATTGAGTTTATTGTTCTTATCCATACTGATTTTCGTTTATTTACTATTGAAAGAATCGCCAATGACTTTACGTCAGGAAATAGATCATGCACCAAAAGTAGTACAAACAGCCAGTCAGCATATGCTCGATCTTGATATGTACAGTTCGAATGCAATTTTAGTGAATTTGGATGAAAATCAAATTGTTTTAGATAAAAAAAGTGAGGAAAAGATTTATCCTGCTTCTTTGACAAAAATGATGACGGTTCTAGTCGCGATAGAGCAGATCTCCAATTTACAAGAAGAAATCATTTTACCTAAACATATCTTTCGGGATTTATTAGAGGAAAATGCGTCAGTGGCGGGCTTTCTCCCAAATGAAAAGCTGACAGTAGAAGATTTGTTGTATGGCTCTATGTTGCCATCAGGTGCAGAGGCATCACTAGGTTTAGCTGAATATGTTGCGGGGTCAGAACGTGGATTTGTGAAACTGATGAACGAAAAGGCGCAGCAGCTAGGCATGAAAAATACGCACTTTGTGAATACAACTGGACTCCACCATTCAGATCATTATACAACTGTAAAGGATATGTCTTTACTTTTACAATACGCCTTAACAAACGATGATTTTCGAAATGTTTATACAGCAGAAAGATATTCTATAAAATCAACAAACCTTCATCCGGAAGGCATTACTTTTACCAGTCGCATGTTTCAGCATATGACGTCAAGTGCATTGCCAGGAGGGGAAATTTTAGGTGGAAAAACTGGCTATACAGAAGATGCAGGCTTATGTTTAGCAAGCTTAGCCCTTATAAATGGACAAGAATATGTGCTAGTGACAGTAGGAGCGGACGGCAGCCCTAGAACGGAGCAATATAATATTACCGATGCCATTTCGGTATATAGTCAATTATAACTAGCCCTAATAGTGTGTGATTAGAGAATAATTCATTTTCTAGTCACACTTTTTTGTAGTTGTAAAAATAATAGAATTGAATAATAGATGGGAGATTCCATATAAGTCTCTATAACCAACATGTTGTTGGTATGGCAGAAATAATTTATTAATTTTAATCTTCAGAAAAATGATATATAGTAAATATGATCAAATACATTCATCTTTAAGGAGGATACTATGGGGAGATTAGTTCATTTTGAAATTCATGTAAGTGATATGGATCGAGCTAAGGATTTTTATGGGGAAGTTTTTGGATGGTCATTTCAGGACTGGAGTGAATATGCAGGCATGCCTTACTTCGGTGCCGTGACAGGTGAAGATGGTGAACTTGGCATTAACGGTGCTTTAATGCAACGCCAAGGGCCTCCACCAGAAACAAACCAAGCGTTGAATGGCTATGCTTGTACAATGGGTGTTGAAAGTTATGATGTAACGGAAGCAAAAATTCTTGAAAACGGGGGCAAAGTAGCCATGCCAAAGTACGCATTACCAGGAATGGCATGGCAAGGCTATTATATTGATACGGAAGGCAATGTATTTGGTATTCACCAGCCCGATAAAAATGCCAAATAGTATTGAGGGATAAATCGCTCTAAGAAGGAGGGAACCCGCTCCTAAAGAAGCGAAAACCCGCTCTTAAAAGTGTGAGAGCCACTCCAATGTAGTGAAAAACCCACTCATTAGCAGTTGAAAGCAGTAAGACCTATGTTCGAGAAAACGAGCATAGGTCTTTTTGATTATCTGATAGGTAAATGGGGAGATTTGTAAATATATAATGTTTTATTTTGGTAAATTTGGTATCGTTGAATGAGATAATTTATCAAATGATACATAGTATGCAAGGAGAAATAGCAATGAAAAAAAGAAGCTTTATGTTATTTTTATTCGCACCAATATTGATTTTAGCATCTTGTAGTAGTGAGGATAAAAGTGTTACTGCTAATGAGAAAAAGTATATTTCATCGATACAGAAAAAGGAGGTCTATGAGATTCAACAGCCTGCAAAAGTCAATATTGCTAGAGGTTCAATCATCAATAATATGAATAACGCTTTAAATATTAATGAAATTGAAAGAGGGCTCATGAATTTATCGGTGAATCATTTCTCAACTGACAAGTTTTATATGCAGGAAGGTCAATATCTCGAAGAGAAAATGATCAGCCAATGGTTAAGTAGAAAAACAGATGAAGGTATTGGGTTAAATCCAGCCATTGAAACTAGAAGTGACAATGTGCTAGAGGATGAAAAAAAGTATCCTTTGATTCTCTCACATGTGTTAGAACAAAATTTTATTAATAAAGAAAATAACAAAGTAGAGGGACTATCGATCGCGATCTCGTTAAATGAATTTTATGATATACGAGTTTCCGATGCCAATGGTTTAATTTACACAGGCCAAGTGAAAGTAGACCAAAATGATGATGATATCAACGATGTTAAAAATTATGGGAAGGAAGTAGCTAAAAGGATTCTTGAGGATATTAGAAAAAATGAAAAATATCCGAGAGTCCCTATTTATTTAACTTTATATCAAGAATCTAATATAAACGATATTATTCCAGGCATATTTTTAGCTGAAACCTTTATTCCTAAAGATACAGATACCATAACAAAATGGTTTGATATAGATAAAAAGCATTATATATTCCCATCAGATGCTTTATATAGTTTGGACCAAAATATGTATAATAAATTATTAATTTTTAAAGAGGATATTCAAGGTGGATTTAAACATTTAAATCCTAAAATCATGGGAAAACTTCGTTATGAAGATGGCAAATTAACAGATATTAATCTAGAAATACACGTACCACTGGTTAATGATATTGAATTAATTGGCTTGTTACAGCTCACTAGTACAAAAATAAATACAATTTTATTTGACTATATCCCCATCACCATTCGGGTAATCGATCAGAAGCAGGATGTTGGAATTGTTCTCTGGGACCCAACGGAAAAACAAATTTTTGCATCACCTATTTGAATAGAAAAAAGCTAAAGGGTGAAGCTCCATATTAAATTTCGTAACTTGTATTTATATCTACTGTAATTGAAGAACCATCATTATTATCAAATTTCATGAACCATTGACCAGCTTGGCTTGCATCCAACTCGTAAGTTGAAGTAAATGATTGTCCAGATTTAATGATCTCTCCGTCTATCCAAACCGTTCCATTAGGTGCAGTTAATATAAACCTAATAGATTGTGAGCTGTTATTTTTCACATAAATTTGAATTGTATCAGTGCCATTACTAGGTGCTTTAAAATTAAAGCTCATCGAACCCTGACCAGTTGGAAAGGTAGAAGACGTTGTAAGAAGAGAATCATCACTTTTTTCAGCTGTGGGGGTAGAATAAGATTCCTCAGCAGAAGCACCAAGGTTCGGCGGAATAGATGGTTGGAGTATAGGATCTTCTATAAAAGATGCTCCACCAATTGGAAATATAAAAAGAGTAACTATAAATAAAGAGGTAAATTTTCTCATGATTCCTCCGCTTAAATATTTTTGAATTATCTCAATAATACCTTTATTTAACTTTATAGTAAATATTAGTTTGGTTGCTTATTTTTCATTTGTTAGAGGACCTTCAAAAACTTAATAGACATTCATTGCAATCTCTGCCATGAATGATTATTATGAAAATGATAATCGTTATCAATTAAAAAGAAGGAGAGTAGCAATGAAAAGACACCTTATTATTGGAATGCATTTAGCTGTTTACGGTAATCATGGCAAACAGGGTGCCTTGATAGAAGAACATATTGCATTTGCGCAGCGTGCTGAAGCAGCGAAATTAGATTTTGTATTTAAGGCGGATTATTTAACAGCTCATCCAGAATTAATGGCTAAAATGAAAGGAACAGTTGGCTTAGACCCTAACTTTTTAATGGCGATGGTGGCAAGAGAAACGAAACAGATTGGCTTAGTAACAACGATTTCCACATCCTTTACGCCACCTTATCTGATTGCGCGTCAATTGCAGTCCTTAAATTGGATTAGCGAAGGACGAGTTGGATGGAATATCGTAACCTCTATAGATGGCGCCCATAATTTCAGCAATGAGCCCATGCCTTCTTCCGAGGAGCGTTATGCTAAAGCGGCAGAATGTACAGCGGTGGTCAAGCAGCTATGGCATAGTTATCCCTATGAAACATTAGAAATGGATGGGAATTTAGAGAAAATAAAAGAGCTTGTTAAGCCAATTGAGTATGAAGGAGAATTTTTCCATATAAAAGGTCCCTTAAATCTCCCAATGCATCCAGCAGGAGAGATTCCACTCTTCCAAGCAGGAGCGTCGGATGTTGGGCGGCAATTTGCGGCTACTGTTTCCAATGCGATTTTTGCGGCTACACCAGTCATGGAGGTGGGTATTGAGATGCGTAATGATTTGCGTCAGCAGGCTAGAGAAGTAGGTCGTTCAGCCGACGATATTCGCTTATTACCCGGACTCTATTTCTTTATAGGGGATACATATGAAGAAGCACTCGAAATGCACCGACAAGCACATGCACATTTAACACTTGAGCGGCGCTACAGTGCTTTAGAATCTGTGATTGGCATGGATGTTCGTCATTTGGCACTTGAAGATCAGGTAACGATTGATATGCTGCCATCAAAAGATCAACAAGTACGTAGTAAAACACATGCAGATTTGGTACGTCGTTATATTGTAAACAATGAACCAACAGTCGCAGTATTGTTAGCACGCCCAGAGGTAATTGGCTCAGCCCACCTTGTAGCAATCGGTACACCACAGGATATTGTCGATCAAATCGTTACTTTTTATGAAGAGGGTGCATTGGATGGCTTTATTGCCATACCAGGCGGACCTGCGAAATCTTTGGATTTGTTCTTTAGCGATGTTATTCCCATGTTAGTAGAGCGGGGTTTATTCAGAGCTGAATATGAAGGTAGCACATTACGCTCCCATTTAGGCTTAGTTGTGCGATCCCCCATTAATAGCTGAAAAAGGGCAAGCCATAAGCTTTGCCCTTTTATTGCTAGAAACTCATTCGAATATTAATAGGATAAAGATAAGGTGATTCAGGTTGTTCGATTGTTACCCAATCATCAATATGGATAACAGGTAAGCTTGCACCTTCATATGTTGTTTGACTAATTGTACCGACCACTTCAATCCATGTATCTTCTGTGAGTGTAGGAGCGTCCGAAAACTCTGTCAGAAAGCCGACGATACTGGCATCGGCGACGCAATGCGTAATAAGAAATCTTGAAATCACTAGTTGCTTTTCTGTAAAACTTTCTTCTTTTAAAACAAAGCCCTTCAACTGTATTTTCTTCCCCAAATAATTAGCCAAATTTTGATTAATTTCTTCATAATAAATCGTGTAGTCCTCATCGGTCATTTTTAGCATGGATTGTTGGGATAGCTGTTGCTTTAATTGCTCATATTGTTTTTTTGTCATTTCCTGTTTTTCCTCCGTCAGTCGGGGATCAGCATCATGTTCATCATAGATGTTTTCATCAATCGTTTCATTTGAAGTGAGGTAATCCTCTATTTTAGATGATTGTTTTTGCTGGGTGAGAATAAATGCACCACCTTTTTTATCAGCGATGGATGCATCTAAAATTTTTGCTGGCACGAAGAAGCCTGTCATTATTGGTGTCATGATAAAGAGGTAGGCTATCATTTTTTTTCGGGTAAAGGCTGTGTGACCATGGTCGTGAGGGGAGCAGCATGCTTGTCCCGTTTGATCACATGAGTGGGGAACCTTTGAAAAAGATATAATTCTTGTCACTTGAACAAGAAATAGTATAAAAAATAAAATGGCGGCTGTTTTACTCAGCCCTTCATATTTAGGGTTGATAAATTTTGTTAGTTCTCCGGTCCAATGCAGGTTGGCAATCATAGCCGAAAAGGCGAGTAACATGAAGGCTCTTAGCGCTTGTTGAACGTGAAATTTCATGGTTTTCCCCCTTAGAGATACGCTGAAAGAATCCATATACTAATGTAGACAACTGTAGCCACTAAGGCGATTAACCAAAAAACAAATTTTAAACGAAATACGCTCATCAACATAATGGTATTTTTCAAATCGATCATAGGGCCAAAAATAAGAAAGGCCAGAATGGATGGAGTGGAGAAAATAGCACTAAAGGATGCGCCAATAAAGGCATCTGCCTCAGAGCAAAGTGACAGAATGAAGGCTAAGCCCATCATAACTAGAATGGAGGAGGGTTCCCCTTCTCCAATGGCTACGAGTGTTTTGGTAGATATATAGGTTTGTACAAAGGCAGCTAAAAATGCCCCGATAATTAAGTATTTACCCATATCAAAAAATTCATCGATGGCATGTTTGACCATATTTAATAATTTGGTGAAGAAGGATGTTTGTTGACTAGGGAATGTTAATGAGTAGGGCTGTAAAGAGCTCTTAAATTGGGAGCCTTTAAAAAATAAGCTGATAAGTAATGCTACTACAATAGCGATGACAAAGCCAACAAGCATTCGAAGGCTCGCTATTCTTAAATCATTTCCAAATGCCATATAAGTAGAAAGAATAACAACGGGATTAATAAGTGGACCAGTTAACATAAAGCCTATAGCTGCATGTATAGGTACGCCTTTGACAATCAATCTTCTAACAATCGGAACAATCCCACATTCACAGGCTGGAAATAATGCACCTACAAGACAACTCATGATAACTGCCATCACAGGGTTTCGAGGAATCCACCTTTGGATATGTTCCTCTGTTATAAAAATCTGTATAAAGCCAGCAATCAGTATTCCAATTAAGACAAATGGTAATGCTTCAATTAAAATACTTAAAAATATCGTATTTAAATTGAGTAGAGAGGAACTAAGGTCGTTTAGAGCTGAGACGTTGAATAACAGTAGTTGTAGCATGCCTAGGAATAAAATGAAGAGCAACCAAAAATTCAATACATATTTAGAAAAATGGAGACGTTCCACATAGACCTCCTTAAAGTGTAATGGTTACGTTTTAATTCAAGATATGACATAGATGATATTGTTAGTACTTCAAAAAAGGAAAGAGAAAGTAAAAATTGATTTCTACCATCTTTTTACTTTCCCTCTATATCGAATTATTTATGAGAATACTTAGTTCTATATTGTTTAGGGGTAATTCCCGTAAATTTTTTGAAAACTTTAATGAAATAGCTTTGATCTGTGAAATTAAGTAATGAACCGATGTCTAGGATTGGATAGTTGGTAAATGTTAAGAGTTTTTTCGCCTCATCAATCCTTTGCTGCTGAATATATTCACTAAAGGAAGTACCTACTTCCTTTTTAAATAAGGAGGAAAGATAATTGGGGCTTAGGTGGCAAATTGCTGAAAGTTGGTCGAGTGTTAGATCCCCATACAACTCATTTTCAATAAAATGGATACAGGTAGTAATGGGTCCAGAATACTTCATTGTATTTGCCTGTGATACACGGCTTGTATAGTCGTAAATAGCTTCCTCCATTAACGAAAGAATTTCGATTAAACTGTTTTGATCCTCTAGCTTTTGAATGTAAAAATCATTTAATGTAAAGGCTGTTTCTTCATTTAAACCACCCTCAATTGCTGCACGGCAAATAAGTGCAATGCCTGTAATCATCAAATATTGAACACTTCTTAAATTATTGCGTTTTGATAGTATTCCAAGTTCTGCTTGCTCAACAATGGAATAATTCAAAACTTCATTTAGTTTCTCTATACGCCCATTTTTCACATTGTCTAACAATATTTTTTCATAGTAAAGATTTGTATGAACAATATCATTTCTTCTTGCATAGGAGAGCTCAAGCGTAGTATTTTCCTCATGACGAATGAGAGGTCTTAATGCTTGGTTGTGATAAATGACAGCAGATTTATTTAATTTCCTTTGATAGATGGCGTAATACACAAATAAACTAATGGCTAAACTTTGTTGATAATGAAGAATAGGAATCAGCTCTTGATTAACACTTGTCTTTATGTCTTCCACTTCTGGAGAAAGGGAAGGGCCAACTACAATTGCACCTAAATATTGATCCTCTTTCTGCACATTAATATAGAAAAAATTAAACTCAGCATAAGAGAAAAAAATTGGATAGGCATTAGAATCTTTATGGTAAGGATATGTTTTCAACTGTTCCTTTAAAGAAATGTAAGATGGATTATTTGTTGATGAATAGTCAAAGATTATTTTTCCTAATGAATTAATATAAGTGACTGGAAGATGATGTGTTTCATAGATTAATTGGCTGATGTATTGAAGATCAATAGTGTTAATTTTCATGTTCCTACACTCCAGTTCGTAATAATTCTATTAAAATGAAAGCATTTACATTTTTATTGGATAGACATTGAGAAAGTACTATTTTGTGTAGAATAATACAATAAATAAAGGAGAAGTAGCAATAAAATAGACAGTGACTTTAAAATATTAGGGAGGAATAGAAGATGGATCTTTTGAATAAAATTGCAGTTGTAACAGGCGCAGGAAGCGGAATTGGAAGAGCTAGCAGCTTGAAACTTGCTAGCAATGGTGCAAAAGTGGTGGTAGTGGATTTCAACAAAGAAACAGGGGAAGAAACAGTAAGCTTGATTAGAGAACAAGGCGGGGAAGGTATTTTCGTTCAGGCAGACGTTTCAAAAAGTGAAGACGTTCAGAAATATGTCAATACTGCTGTTGATACGTACGGACGTATTGATGTATTTTTCAATAATGCTGGGGTTATTCAGAAAATTTCTCCACTAACAGAGATTGAAGATGCAGAATATGACCGTATTATGTCGATCAATGTGAAGGGTGTATTCCTTGGCTTAAAATATGTTTTAAAAGTAATGGAGGGACAAGGAAGCGGTTCAATTATAAATACAGCTTCTACAGCAGGAGTTCGCAGTGAGCACAGTATGGCTGTCTATTCTGCAAGTAAGCATGCAGTAGTGGGTTTAACAAAATCAGCTTCTTTGGAGTATGTAAAAAAAGGTATTCGGATCAATGGTATCTGTCCAGGGGGAGTAGAAACGGCATTAACAAACAGTGTAACTGCGATGTTTGAAACAGGTGGCTATGTGCCAGAGGAGATTCCAAATATGAGAATGGGACGCTATGCAAAACCAGAGGAATTAGCAGAAATGGTAGTATTCCTAGCATCAGACAAAGCAAGCTATATGACAGGCTCTATTGTGTTAGTAGATGGTGGTTTAACTTTATAATGAAAAAAGAAATCCAGTGAATCATTTCACTGGATTTTTTGCGGTAATGAATCGAATCACTATAGGGTGAATTTTTTGAGCTCATTCATCAACGTATTAGTCATAGCTTCAAGATCGTCAATCTTAGCACTAATTTTTTGGAAGGAAAGTAGCTGTTCTTGCGTTGATGCCGATATTTCTTCTGTGCCAGCAGCCGTTTCTTCTGTAATAGCAGAAATATTTTCAATGGTACTATTTACTTGCTGGCTCATTTCATTCGTTTGTGCCATTTCTCTTGTGAGGTTTTGTAAATCGCGATGGATATTTGTTATGTGCATGGTAATAACAGAGAATGATTGTTCTGTCTCTACCATGGATTGAGATTGCTCATTTGACAGCAGATAACCTCGTTCAGCCGTAGTAAGGATGTGCGTAATGCCATCTTGAATATACGAGACCATTGAAGTGATTAAATTCGTAGCATTCTCCGTTTCAGAAGAGAGCTTTTTAACCTCCTCGGCAACAATGGCAAACCCTTTGCCTGCTTCTCCAGCTCTTGCAGCCTCGATAGCAGCATTTAGTGCTAATAAATTTGTTTGGCTAGCAATCGTATGGACAGCATTGGCTGCGCCTTCAATTTCTGTAGTGAATTGAGAAAATTGAGTTACAGCTTCCTTAATATCAAGTGATGTGGTTGAAATATCCTTTGCAATGGAAGATTGTTTTTCTAATGAATATTGACCATTTTGAACAGCCTCCAGAGCTTGTTTACCAGTGTCAGCCGATTGCTCACTTGTACGCATTACATCCCTAAATTGATCTGCCATATTATTCATTTGGAGTGCCACTGATTGAATGTCTTCTGACATCGTATAGCTGCCTTTTGCTAATTCATCGGTTGAGGTAGCGACTTGATTACTACTTTCATGAATATTGTTCATATGGCTCGTCACTTCTTGTGTAAACAAATTAACATCCTTTCCAATATTATCAATGGATTGTACAGTACTTTTTAAATTATTCATCATGTCTGCAAAGCTTTTTGTTAATTGATCAATCTCATATCGACTGTTTGCTTGATAGGAAAGGGTAGAAGTATCCATTGTTAAGTTTCCTGTTGCTGCAGCCTGTGCGCAATCTACAATCTGATTAATGGGTTTGGTAATTCTTTTCGCAGCTACATAGGAATAAAGTATTGTAGCAATAATTAATAGCACACTACCTATGATGGTAGAGGTTGTAATGAAACCTATTTTTTGCTTCGTTACTTGGATCATTTCTTGATACCATTCGTTCGTTTCTTTTTTGAGCAAATACATATCGTTTAAAATTCCTTTAATTCTGATGGACTGCTTTTTAATTTCAGAGCGATTGTTTTCTTGAAACCCGCTTTCAGTCGCCTTTTCTAGATTTTCAAATTTACTAGCTATTTTTTCGACGATTGTCTGATGTTCAGGTATTCTCGTTAGGGAGGCTAATGCCTCTAAATTACCTTTTGTTTCTTGTAAAATAGCGAGCGCTTCGTTTTTATTGGCTTCACTATCCAGGTAGGTAAAATTATTTAAAGATTGGCTGGCAACAACTAAACTTTGCTCTAGTTCTTTCACTGTAAGTAAAAGTTTCGTATCATCCTGTGCTGTTGTTTGGATCGTGAATGTTTGTAGGATAATAAAGCCGATCATAGCCATAGCCAATACGATTGGAATCAATGTGTTCATAAATAATTTCTTACGTAGTGTCACTGGTCATTCCTCTTTTCCGCAGTAACTTTTATCGTACCTGAAATAATGGCTTCTTTGGCTTTTTCGATAGCAGTCTGTTGCTCAGCTGTCAGTTGAATTACACGAATATCTGCTAGTCCCACACCCTGATCTGCTAAACCTAATGCAAAGGATTTTTCTGTAATTTTACCATTTTCTACTAATGTCTTAGCGAGTTGATAGACGGCTAGATCAACATTTTTAAGCATGGATGTGACAACTGTTTTTTCGGCAACAAAAAACTGATCGATATCAACACCTGCTGCATAGATCCCCATTTCCTCTGCCTTTTTTATCGCCCCAAAGCCAGTAAAGCCTGCTGCATGGTAAATAAAATCAACGTTATTTTGATATATCTTTCTGCTATTGCTGCACCAGCCTGGGTATCGTCAAAGGTACCAGCATAGTCACTCATAATTTCAATCGATGGCTGTACATAACGTGCCCCTTCGATAAAACCATTCTCAAAGTGATGGATAACAGGAGCATCTGCTCCACCAATAAAGCCAACTTTTCCTGTTTTACTTGTCATAGCGGCAATCATGCCAACTAAAAAGCTACCTTCTTGTTCTTTAAAGGTAATCGAAATGATGTTGTTAATATCAGATTGCCCGTCAATCAGTATAAATTGCTGAGAGGGATTTTGTTTTGCAGTCTTTTCTAGTGCTTCTTGTACAGAGAACCCGAGACCAATGATGATATCATATTTTTCTGCTACAAGTTCATTCAGCTTTTCCTCGTATTTACCATCAGGAGCCTCTTTGTAATCAAACAAAATGCCTAGCTCATCGCGCGCTTTTTCTAAGCCTTTAAAAGCGGAATCATTAAATGATTCATCGCCTAGTCCTGCATCTGATAGTAAAATTCCTATCTTATATCCTTCAGTTGATGTTTCTGTCGGTGCTGAGGAACAGCCTGCTATCAACAGAGTGATCAAAAGAAAACTAGTGAATAATTTCTTCAAATTTTGTGTACCTCCTGTTGTGTATAAAATATATATCGGCAAAAACTTAATATTTTTAGTCTGATGTCAGACATCCGTGCAAAAAATTTTTAGGATGTCTAAGAATAATGAATCATTTCTATATACATAATAAGTTAATAATATAAAGCTAGATTACTAATAAAGTAATTGATTTATAAAGGTTTTCGTAGCACTTCTTGTATGTACAGCACTATAAAAGCCTAACGCAAATAGCGTCAGGCTTTATATGTTCTAAACAGCGCCGAATAATTTTAATAAATTAATAATAATAATGCCGATTACCCCAAAGTCTGAATCACCGAAGGTTGTGCCCTCATAGCCAATGTCTCCCATAAAGATAAGGAGTATGGCTGGAATAAAGCTAATTAATAAACCATTGGCAAAGGCTCCGGACATCGCACCAATTCTACCGCCAGTAGCATTTCCAAAGACACCCGCCGCAGCACCTGTGAAGAAATGTGGAACAAGACCTGGTACGATGACTTTTAGTCCGATGAAGGGGAGTATAAACATGGAAACCAGCCCTGCTATAAAACTAAAAATGAAACCAATAATAACGGCATTTGGTGCAAAAGGAAAGATGGTTGGACAATCAAGTGCTGGTTTTGTGTTTGGTACAAGTTTATCTGCAATGCCTTTGAAGGCTGGAATAATTTCAGCAATTAACATCCGTACACCTGCTAAAATAATATAAACACCCGCTGCAAATGTAATCGCTTGCATAATAGCGAAAATAATAAAATTTGAGCCAGCTGATAATTGTGACTCAATATAGGAAGGGCCAGCAAAAAGGGCAACAATTACAAAGAACACACTCATTGTTAAAGAAATAGCAACTGAGGTATCTCGTAAAAAGCCTAATGCTTTCGGAACCTGTATATCTTCTGTGGATTTCATTTTATTACCAAAGAGCTTACCAATCTTTGCAGAAACATAATAGCCAACACTGCCAAAGTGACCAACAGCAAAGTCATTACTCCCTGTTATTTGTCGAACTGTCGGCTGTAAAATGGCAGGGAACACGACCATACAAAGTCCAAGAATGATAGACCCAACAAGAATAAGAGGTGTACCACTCATCCCTCCAACTGATAATGAAGCGGCGATTAAACAAGCCATAAATAATGTATGATGTCCAGTTAAAAAGATATATTTTAATGGCGTAAATCGCGCAAATAGTAGATTCATAATCATACCAAATACCATGATTAGTGCAGTAGCTGTACCAAAATTAGTCTGAGCAGCTGCCACGATGGCCTCATTGTTGGGAATGACTCCTTGTACTTGAAAGGCATGATCGAACATTTTACTAAAATGATCTAAAGAGCCAATTAAGACAGTGGCACCAGCTCCGAGGATGACAAAGCCCATTATCGTTTTTAATGTACCTGACAGAACAGTGGAACTTGATTTTTTTTGAATAAGTAAACCAATAAAAGCGAATAGGCCGACTAATATAGCTGGTGTTCCTAAAATGTCATGCATGATAACATCTAACATACCAACACCTCATCCTATCCAAATTTTTAATGCTTAAAGCAACGGTTCAAGCTTTTCTTTTATTTCTGAAATACTCATCATATTTACGATGCTCACAATGATTCCTTTGTCTTTCGCTAATTCATTCACGATATCTGCTGCCCCTAAATAAATATCTGCTTTCTCCGCCTTGGCAGACGCTAAATCTGTATGCGTTACCTCTGCATCTTTCCCCAATACTTCTAATGCTTTTTAACATTCAATTCTAAAATAAAGCTACTTCCTAAACCGCTCCCACACACGACTAAAATTTTCATTCTGTTGACTCCTTTGTCGTATATTGTTTGATTTTCTCCCATATCATGTCCGCATGTTGACAGGCGATTAGGTCATCAATCTGATCGGGTTCTTGTAAGACTAATGCCAAATCAGCCAACACCTGTAGATGTGAAGCATTGTCAATGGCAGCTAGCACAATTAGTAGGTAGACAGGCTGATTAGGGCTAAAAAAAACAGGCTTTTGTAATCGTAGCAAGCTTATGGCTAGTTCAAGAACCCCATCAGATGGCCGTGCATGAGGAATGGCTACTTTGGGTGTGATGACAACGTAAGGACCATAGTGTTCAATAGATCGAATCATGGCTTCGACATAGCGCTGTTCAATTTTGTGTTGTTGTACTAATGGGCTAGCCGCTAAATGAATTGCTTTTTGCCATGATCGGACAAAGTTTGCAAGCTGTATACAATCTTTTGTCAACAGCTTGGTTAGCAAGGACAACCCTCCTTTCATAAAAATATCTTCCCATTCCATGTTATTACGACTGTATGTGGAATTATGTCATCGTAGAAGACATTTTTAATTGCTTTGCTATTTCATAAACCGACATTTTGACAAATTCATCCATTTTATGATCTAAGCGCGTTTTCGGATAAATCAATTGAATTTTCTATTTAGTGTTACATCATGTAGATCTTTCTTGAGCAGTACACCTGATTTTAATTCTTCTTCTATTAAGGAAACAGATAGAAACGCCAAGTTTTTGCCAAAGGTCAGCATCTTTTTAATCGTGCTCACAGAATCCAGCTCAATTGTGTAAATAGAAGGCTGAAATGGGTCCATCCACTTTTCAATGAAGTGATTCGTGGAGCTAGAGGATGTATGCAACAATAGCTTGTACTTAAGAATATCTTCTTTGGTGATGTCTTTTTGTGCTGCTAGCTCGTGTGATGGGCTGAATGCCAATACAAGTGCATCTTCACCGATTGTTTCGTAATGAAGTAAAGGATTTTCCTGCTTAGTCTCCATGATGAGCCCGAAATCTAATTCTTGTAGTGCTACCTTTTTTTCAATTTCAGGTGCTGTTTTTACTTCTAATGAAATGCGAATCTCAGGATAGGTCGTTGAAACTTGATGAATTAAATCTGGCATAAAAATATGGGCAGGTAAGCCACTCGCCCCAAGTCGTAATGAACCGATATGGCCTGCTAAAAGATTTTCAATAAAACGATCCATATCCTTTTGAAGTTGAACCATTTGACGAGCGAAATGATACACACCTTCGCCCGCTTCTGTTAAACGGTATCCTCCAGCATTTGTTCGAAATAAATGAATACCATATTCCTCCTCTATAGAGCGAATATGAAATGATACGGTGGGGGCTGTAATGCCAAGTGCTTTGGCGACAGGTGCTAATTTTTTTAATTCTACAAGTAAGCAAAATGCCTGTAATTTACTATTGTTCATTTTATCCTCCTAAAGGAAATTAGAAAAAATCTTGTATTTGCTTTAGTTTATTAGATTTTTTTAACGTGTTATTAATAGTAGATTAATATTTTCTAAATATCTGGAATTTATAGTTGTAAGTAACGAGGAGGATACTTATGAAAATCTCATTAAAAAATATCGAGAAAAAATATGGGCAGTCTCAAGCATTGTGGCCGATTGATGTGGAGTTAGATCAGCAATTTATTACGATTCTCGGACAATCAGGCTGTGGCAAAACAACCTTATTAAAGTTGATAGCTGGCCTTGAACAGCCATCAAAAGGAGAAATACGATTTGATGACACCGTCATTTATTCTTCGGCGTCTCGTAAAAATGTCAAACCAAATAAGCGTAATATTGCTATGGTTTTTCAAGATTTTGCTCTATGGCCACATATGACCATCTTCCAAAATA
Organism: Lysinibacillus sp. YS11; assembly: GCF_002896375.1. Taxonomy (NCBI): domain Bacteria; kingdom Bacillati; phylum Bacillota; class Bacilli; order Caryophanales; family Bacillaceae; genus Lysinibacillus; species Lysinibacillus sp. YS11. The sequence goes on from NZ_CP026007.1 coordinate 1,397,291, forward strand.
TTGCCTTTGGCTTAAAGGGCATTATTCCTAAATCAGCTATTCCTGAACGAGTCGAGCATGTGATGCGATTGGTAAAAATGCAAGGCTATGAGAAACGAAAGCCAGGTGAATTATCGGGTGGACAACAGCAGCGAGTGGCATTAGCTAGAGCTTTAGCGACCAAACCGCAATTAATTTTATTTGATGAACCTTTATCCGCTCTCGATGCTGTTTTAAGAGAGCAAATGCAAGATGAAATCATGCACCTCATTCATGAGCTTAATTGCCAAGCCATTTTCGTAACACATGATCAAACAGAGGCCATGACAATGTCTGATCAAATTATCGTTATGGAGGCAGGGAGGATTGCTCAAATTGGCTCGCCTGAAGAAATTTATCGTGCACCAGCAACGCGCTATGTGGCAGATTTTATTGGCAAAGTGAATTGGCTTCACAATCGACAATCAATTGTGCGACCTGAGGGTGTTTCGAGAATATCGCGTCCTGGTACGATTGCCAAACAAGCGCAGATTGTGAAAAGTACATTTGTTGGCGATCGTTATTTAGTACAAGCACAGGTAGAAGGACAGTCTTGGAGCTTTTATGAGAAGCAACCATTAGAGCATGGAAAAAGATTGCAAGTTTTTATTGATGAAAAACAAATCTATCAATTGGAGGGTTTACATTGAAGAAACGACATTTTAAATTATGGGCAACTGCTGGCATTTTATTGGCCTTAGCATTAGCTGGCTGTGGTAATAAAGAGGCAAAAGAGACGAATGAAGCAAGTGCAAAGACACAGGAGGAGAAAGTTCTGACAGTGTATTCTGCTGGGCCAGATGGTTTAGCTGCAAATATTCAGCAAGCATTTGAAGAAAAAACAGGGATTAAAGTGGAAATGTTTCAAGGAACTACGGGTAAAATTCTCTCTCGTTTAGAAGCGGAAAAAATAATCCTGTAGCTGACATTGTTGTACTTGCCTCTGTTGCCTCAATGGATGGGTTAAAAGCAACAGATCAATTGCAAAGCTACGAAGTGGCTAAAAACAAGGACAAAATCAATAGTGATTGGTCGGATCAAGATGGATATTTTTATGGCTACAGTGCCTCTGCTTTAGGTATTGCCTATAATACGAAAAATACGACACAGGCGCCTACGGATTGGTCTGATTTAGCAAAAGCTGATTGGCAAAATAAAATGAATATACCAGATCCAAGTCTGTCAGGCTCTGCTGTTGATTTCTTATTTGGCTACACAGCAGCAGAAAAAACAGCTTGGAGCACGATTGATAGTTGGAAGAAAAATGGCTTACAAGTCAATGGTGCGAATAAAGAAGCCTTGGATGCGGTTATTACAGGCGAGAAAAATGCCACGATTGCAGGTGTAGACTATATGGCTTATAAAGCAAAAGCAGACGGTGAGCCAGTGGAAATTATCTATCCGACGAGTGGGACAGTAGTTAGTCCAAGAGCGGTAGGTATTTTAAAGGATGCGCAACATGTAGAATCTGCACAAGCCTATGTTGATTTTTTATTGTCAGATGAAGGGCAAAAGCTAGTAGCAGATGCTTACTTATTACCAGGGAATAAAGATATTGCTGTGAAAAATCGTGCAGCATTAGATGAAATTCCACAGTTAACAGTTGATTGGATGGGTGCGGAAGCGAAACAGCTGGAAGTACTAACAAAGTTTACGGATTTATTTCGCTAAATAAAGGGAGGTTGATATACCTCCTTCTAGTTTTCATAGAGAAGGGTTGACATGCCATGATAATGGAAGGAAGACGAGCTTTTGGATTTTTACTGACAATTGTCATCATATTTGCTATCGCTCCGTTGATGGCCATTTTATTTTATACCTTTATAAAAGAGGGACATGTTGATATATCACAGTTTAGTCGAATGTTTGCACACGATAGAATATGGAAAACACTTGGGAATTCGGTGGTTTTAGGGGTTTTTGTGATTATTGGGACAACAATTATCGCATTACCTATGGCTTTCATTCGCACGAAAACAAGTTTATATCAATATGAATGGCTCGATATAGTGTTAACGATTCCATTTATGACACCTCCCTATATTGGTTCAATGGGCTGGATTTTGTTTATGCAGCACAATGGTTTTTTACAGCAGCTTATTCCAAGTGCTGCTTGGATGACAGATTCCTTCTTTTCCTTGTTTGGTATGGTAGTGATCATGAGCCTACACCTGTTTCCATTTTTGTATTTAATGCTAAAAAATACATTACTTCGCATAAATGGCTCATTTTTAGATGCAGCGCTGATTTTTGGGCGAAGCTCCTCGCAAAATTGGCTAAAGGTTGTGTTACCTCTTTTACTTTCGAGCTATGTTTTGGGAAGTCTCCTTATTTTTATTAAGACGCTTGCTGAATTTGGAACGCCAGCTACATTCGGCAGTCGGATTGGGTTTCAAGTGTTTACAACCGAAATTCATGCCTATTTATCAAGATGGCCAGTTGATATTCGCATGGCAACCTCGCTATCCTTATTCTTATTGTCTGTTTGCTTAGTCATTTGGTATTTCCAAAATCTCATTGGACGCAAATATACATATGGTGTGCTATCAGGAAAAACACCTGCTAGACGTGAGCTCAAGGACAAGTGGTATATAAAAACAGCTTCGTGGACTTTTGTAGGGCTTGTTCTATTGCTATCTATCGGCATTCCTTATTTCTCTATTATCGTGACCTCTTTGCAAAAGGTAAGAGGAGATGGGTTACAGGCAGGGAATTTCAGTTTGGCTTCTTATCAAGAGGTCTTCACTAGTGGAAGTGCAGGATTGACAGCATTTTTAAATAGCATTGTTTTTTCTATCATGACGGCCTTGATAACCGCCATAATAGGTTTATTCATCGCTCTTTATATTAAAAAGGGAGAAACCAGAAAGCAGCAAATATTAGACTTCTTTAGTTTAATGCCTAATATTATTCCGGGGATTGTCTTTGTTGTAGGTTTAATTATGTTTTGGAATGCTCCTTGGCTTCCCGCAACAATTTATAACACAAAGGCAATGGTAATAGTCACATACTGTGTACTGTTTTTACCTTATTCGGTGCAGTATATAAAGTCTTCTTTTTCACAATTGGATGCCTCTATTTTTCAATCAGCTGCTATTTTTGGACGTAGTAACATTGCGGTTTATCGTCGCATCATCCTACCACTTTTGATGCAGGGTATTTTAACAGGAATGATGATGACTTTTATTATTTCAATGCGAGAGCTTGTAGCTGGCCTTTTAATTTTGCCACCATCCGTAGAGACAGGGGCAACCTTTATCTATAGCCAATTTGAGCAAGGTAATGTAGGGGTTGGAATGGCAGTAGCTGTTATAACCGTCCTTATGACTGTTATTTTTATGTTCCTATTGGGTTGGCTGCAAAAACGAGGAGGGCAGGCCAATGCTTAGTGTTGAAATTTTAGGTGGTGTAGGCGAATATGGGCGCAATTGTTTTTATATAGAAAATCAGAGGCAGGCCATTTTATTGGATTGTGGCATTATGAAAAATACACAAAAAACGCCACCAAATATTACATTTAATCATATTGAAAAGCTAGCTGCTGTCTTTATTTCTCATTCGCATATTGATCATGTAGGGGCATTGCCAATACTACAGAACATGGGCTATACGGGACCGATACTAATGAGTCATACAACTGCTCAGCAGCTTCCACTGCTTATCCCACAAGTCAGAACTTTCTATCCAGATACGATTGGAAAATGGATAGAGGTCAATGAATATCTTGCCTTTCAATGGGGATATAGTGGGCATTTAATTGGAAGCGTGTGGTACAAAATTCGTTTTTTTGATGAAATGATTTTTTTCTCTGGTGATTATGTAGTCGATTCGTATTTATTAAAGGCGACCTTGCCAGAGGAGGATGGAACGGTTTATGATGTAGCGTTTATTGATAGTGGACATGCGGAAAAATGCATTCGAAATCTTGAGGTGTTACAGCAGATGGCTATGTATGTAAAGGCTCATCCCAATCATTCATTTATATTCCCCTCCTCTTTTCGGGCAAAACAGTCGATATTATGACGTATCTTTCCGAACATACAACTCGAGCGATTAGGGTAGATGCCAAGCTACAACCTTTATTGGGGCATTATGATGAAGAACATGAAAATATTTGGCCGAATAAAGTGATGCTTTTAGAACGACTCAAGCAAAAACTGGACAGTGACCATGTACTGTATTTTGTCTCAGAGCAGGATGAGGCTCAAGTGGAGGAGCTTGCAAAGGTTTATCCGACGGCAATTTTTGTTCATACAGGCTATTCTCGTCATGCTTCCAATCCAGCTAGCTTAAAGCATATCTCTGAGGAGTTCTTCTATAAAACACATCCAGACTATTGGGATTTAGTGGAACTGTCACAGAGACTTCGTGCACGACAAACGATCTATTTTCACAGTACACATACAAATTTAACAACAACATTTCCGAAGGAGGAATTAAAGCGTGACTAAACTAAAAAAATGGGCATTTTATCTGTGTGTCTTGGGCTTAATAGTGATTAGTATGATGGGTGTGAATACAACACAAGCGAAAGCAGCCATTGAGCCAGGCCATGAAATTAAATTCAATATTAAACCTGAGATTTTTAATGAATCAACTATTGTCCAGGCTTTTCAAGCAACTAAAAAGGATGACGTAAAAGTTTATTTTTATGATACGCTTGACCAATTGTTTCTACGTCATGACTATATACACCGCTTACGTGTATATAAGGGTAGTAATAAAATGGATATAACCTACAAAAAGCGTTTTTTAAACACACCTTTAAGTGAAGCAATGGCAGAAACAATGAATCATGGTTTTACTGGTTCTGAGTCAAATTATAAGTTTGAGCTAGATATTAAGGGAGATCATCGTACATTTACGATAAGCCGAAAGGAATCTTTGAAGACTTCTGCTGAAGTCTCTTATGATTCAGTTGCTACAAATGTTGCGAAAAAACTCATTCTTGAAAATGCGCCAAAGAAAATTGTAAATTGGAACTCCGAAGCATGGTATAAAAATACGTTGTCTCAAGTTGTCGTATATGGGCCTGCTAATGCTACGAACTATAAAGGAAGCTTTTTAGGACATGAAGCGGATATAGAGGTATGGCAGTACAAAGGCGATATTATGGTTGAACTTTCTACGAAGGTAGATGATGCGGCTCAAGCAGCTACTATAGAAAAGCAATGGTATGAGCAACTTTTATCCACTGGCTATCTAAGCGGGGATCAACGTGGTAAAACGGCATTTGTTATGGATAAATGAATAGGACGATAATGATTTCGCCTCATATAGAAATGAGGCGAAATTTTTCTTTGGCAACAGGAGATTAAAAAAGTAGGTCCATGTTTGTTCTAACTTTGATAATTTCGCTTACACTTACTATAGGACGAACTTTGGGTGATATGAGGGGGAAATAACATAGCGAAAAAAATGGGCATTGTTACACTACTACTTTTCGGTGTTTACGTGCTTTGTATGTACTGGTATATTTTCCACAGCGGTGGTGGTAAAATACCAAGTGCCTTACAAGGAACGGCGGCAGATCCAGTGATGTTTATGTCTGGCAAGGAGCTTTTTTTAAGTGGTGAATATTCAAAAATACGGAACTTTGTATTCTTTGTAGCCACACCTTTAGAATGGCTTATTTACTTCTTGATTTTACTATTGGGTGTATCTCGTTATTTCGAAAATGTGACGACCTCCCAAACGAAGTGGAAGCTATTGCAAAATGCGGGTTACTTATTCCTATTATCTTTATTGCTCTATATTGTGCTATTCCCACTTGATTATTATCGCTATCATCTAAGCAAAAGCTATGGCATCAGTACACAAGCATTTGCATCTTGGATGAAGGATGGTGTCATTGATTTTTGGGTGAATTTTGGCACTAGCTTGATTATTGTTACGGTGATTTATTGGCTCATTAAAAAGAGCGAAAAAAGATGGTGGCTCTATGCTTGGCTTTTAACTATCCCCTTTACAATCTTTGTGATGTTCATTCAGCCAGTTGTCATTGATCCTTTGTACAATGATTTTTATCCACTAAAAAATAAAGAACTGGAAACAAAGATACTTTCACTTGCTACACAGGCCAATATTCCGGCAGAGCATGTTTATGAGGTCAACATGGCAGAAAAGACAAATGCTTTAAATGCTTATGTGACAGGAATTGGGAGCAATTCGAGAATTGTGCTATGGGATACTACATTAAATAGACTAACGGACAATGAAATTTTATTTATCATGGCACATGAAATGGGACATTATGTTGAAAAGCATATTTATTTTGGCATTGCAGGCTATTTATTCTTAATGTTAATAGGGCTATGGCTAACAGCGAAAATTATGCGTCGCTTGATTTCACGATATGGACAGGTTTTAAAAATTAATAAAATCAGTAGCATTCGTTCCTATCCATTATTTTTACTCATTACTTCTATTTTACTATTTGCTTCCAATCCAGTATCCAATTTTATATCGAGATATCAAGAAACGAGAGCCGATCAATATGCTATTAACCTTATGAATGATCGAGAAGCGGCTGTAACAGCATTTCAAAAGCTAACGATTTCAGGCTTAAGTGAAGTGAACCCGCCACTCTTAGTGAAGTGGTTCCGTTATACACATCCACCGATGCTTGAGCGAATCTATAAAGTTGCGGATACAGGGGAACATAAACAAAATATGCCTTTAAAGGAAGAACAGAAGAAAAAGTAAGAGGATAGGTTTTTCAGGAGAGTAAATTGGGTAGTCTATGACAAAGATGTATCAAAAATTGGTCGTTGATTGATAGGGGATAGCATTATGCGAAATGTGATTATAATTACACTTTCTTCCATTTTAGTGGCCTTTGCCTATAATTATTTATTGATTCCCCATGAAATCTTGAGTGGTGGGTTGAGTGGTATTGCCATCATGCTTGGGATTATTACCCCTTTAAATACAGGCGTGTTAAATTTACTGCTTAACCTACCTTTACTGATTTTAGGTGTGATGAAGCTCGGCAAGCGATTTATTAGCTACACCATTCTTTCGGTGGCTGTGTTGTCAGTGAGTTTATATATTATTCCAATACACAAAGCGACACAAGAGCCAATCCTCGCGTCCTTATTTGGTGGTGTTATTGTAGGGTTTGCAATGGGCATGATTTTCCGAGCAGCTGGCTCCTCAGGGGGCTTTGATATAATTGCTATGCTACTTAGCCGGAAACGTGATTTTCCGCTCGGTACGTTAATTGCCGCTATGAATGGAATCGTAGTGGCTGCTTCTGGCTTTGTCTTTAGCTGGGATGCGGCGTTGTTAACCCTTGTGTCCATTTATGCAACTGGAAAAGTAGTGGATACAATTCATACGAGCCATATTAAATTAACGCTGATGATTATTACGAGTAAAGGGGACGAGGTCAAACAGCAACTATTAGAAAAGCTACATCGTGGAGTAACGATTATCGATGCAAAGGGAGCGTATTCAGGCGAGGGTCGGAAAGTATTAATTACTGTTATTACGCGTTACCAACTAGCTGATGTGAAAAGCACGATTAAGGAGACTGATCCAAAGTCGTTTGTGAATATTTTACAGACGACGGAAGTAATCGGAATGTTTGATCGTGGTACAACTAAATAATGCTATTCTCTACACACGTTTTAGGTTATACTTACCATAATCGAACGTGTGTTTTTATTTGAGGGGACGGGGATTGTTAAGATGGAAAAAGAAATAATTCATGCTTACTGTATACAGCTTCATGGAACAACGTATGACTATCAAGAGGAGTGGCAAGCAGATCGCTATCATATCGGTGGAAAAATGTATGCCATGCTTGGAGGAAATAGAACAGGTAAGCCTGTTCTTACATTGAAATGTGAGCCTTCTCGAGCGGAGGAATTACGAGAAGCCTATGCAAGCATTATACCTGGTTACTATATGAATAAAACCCATTGGAATTCCATTTATATGGATGCTGAGGATGTCCCGATGGATTTGGTAGAGCATCTTATCCAACATTCCTATGAGCTTGTTTTCAATAAACTAACGAAGAAAGCACAGCAGGAAATTCAATTGATTGGCAACCCTTCAAACAAGTAATGAATAGCGCATTTACCTTTTTGGCAAATGCGCTAATGACTAATTATAACCATGCTCACCATAAGGCTTTAGTGTCTCAAGCCATTTTTGCTCCAGCTTTTCGAGCTCTTTTTTTTCATCGAAATAGCCTTCTTCTTTTTTCTTTAAATACTCAACGATTTCCACCTCAAAAGCTTCTTGACCATATAAATTGTAATCTGCCTGAAGCACCTTGTTCGTATGTGTATTGGTTTTTAGCATAAATTGAAAGCCATTTAAACGCTTTAAATTATTAAAGCTCCCCACAAATAATTTGCCTGTTTGTGTATTGGTCATTGTAAAAACGCCAGCTTCAATTTTCATGTCCTTATACATTTCTTTTAACTCTTTTTTATGATCCATTTTTATTAACCTACTTTCTTATTTTTTTACCCAATAGGCACTGCCATCTGCTTTCCGGTCAAGAAAACCGTATTCAATTAAGTAACGACGTATGTGAACATAGTCTTCATACATCGGTTTAATCACTTCATTTAATTCTTTTTCAGTATAATGCTTTTCTTGGTCAAAAAGATTTGCAATTGCACGCAGCACTACAATTTTCTGTTTTTCGCGCTTTGGAAAGCGAACCAGTTCCTTGCCAACACCGTTTGGAAATAGCTTCTCTAATAATTGCTGTTCTTCCGTGAGGGTAACGTTATAGCGATCGTCGACCATAGTAGCTGTTTTATGAATAGGCACAAATGGTTCCTCCTTCTGATCTTGTTCTTTTAGTAACTCCATCATCACCATCAATGTTTTGGCTTGGCGTTCCTTTTCTTTTAAAGCAAAACGGTGATGGCGAATCGTGGTGGCACTGCCAATCTCTAATTCTTCTTTTATCTCCTGATCTGATTTTCCCTCATAAAATAAGCGTAAAATATGACTTTGATGTTCTGTTAAGCCTGTCATTTTTTTATTGAGACCGTTTAAATAATGAAAAACAGAATGGTGAGCCAATGTAATATGGTGTTGCATCATTTTCTCTGCTTCATATAATAAGCCCTCTTGAGGATAAATAATGCCTTTTTCTACTTTTTCACCGCATAGTAGGCAGGTGAAGTGTGTCGCTTGATCGATATATCCCTTTTTTAGATCATCGATAGGAGCTTGCCAAAATAATTCATTTACATCCATTGCAATCCCTCCTTGATGAAACAAACGAATTATAAATTTGTTTGTTATTTAATATTTAAAATAACAAAATGTTTGTATTAAAGCAATAAAAAACACATCGTATTCTAAACGATGTGTAAAAAGGTTGGCTCATATTTAGTTATATTTTCTCTTAAATAAGATCATAGATGCTAGAGAAAGAACTACAATTGTACAGACAATCACAATTAGACTTGTTGTGGAGCTAAGTATATGTCCATTTAGTTCATAAACAATGCCATAATTCATTTTATAATCTTCCACATAAGAAACGGGCACACCATCAAAAACATTTGCAATAGAGCTCTCCATAAATGCATTGCGTAATAATAGTGTTGTATGGCTAATTGGAAAGTACATGATTATATGTTGTGCAAAGCTTGGTAGAGCTCCAAGAGGTACATAAACACCACATAAAAATCCAAGTAATGTACCAACAATTGTGCCGAGTGTTGAGAAAGCATTTTGGGTCGAAACAAATAACGAAAGAAATAAATTAAAAACACTCGCAAGCAAGACAGATAAAAACAGTATGCTCAATACCTGAATAAAATCCCCAAAACTTAGAAGCTTACCTCCCGTTGTGACAATAAAGATTTCACAGCCAAGGAGCGCAATAAAGGAAAAAATACAGCCGATAATAAATGCATTGAGCACATAGCTCAACTGAATAGTTGCACGAGAAAGGGGAGCTGTTAAAAAGTCGGCTTGTACTTTGGATTCTTGGTCTTTAACAGCGATACCATAGGCACCAAGTGTAGTCGAAACAGCAATCATGGACAGTAAACCTGCTACTAGCCACTCATTGACCATGGTGATCAATTCAGGTGTAGCTTCTGTTAGTTGTTCAATGGCATCTACCTGCATTTTTTGGAGAAAGACAGCGTACAACACAATGACAATAATGACTGACAGTAGGGAGAAGAACACCTGTGTTTTATCCCGTCTAAATATTTTGTTATTACGCAGAACTAGACTAATTAATGCTTCCACTACGCAACCTCCTCCTCTGCCATAATATGAAGAAAGACATCATCCATTGATCCTTTAATGACTTCGAAGGAGGCGATAAGTCGCTCAGCTTTTTTTAAAAGGGGAAGTGCTTGTAAGGTAGACGTTAAACGGATGGTGTATATCCCTTGATTCTCTGTGTAGGAGATCGCATTTTCCTCAAGAAACTTCACACCCTCCTGTGCATTTTGAAAAACGAGAGCTATTGAATCATAGGCATATTTTGTTTTTAGTGCATCGGGCGTTCCCTGTGCGACAATTTTACCTTGCTTTAAGACCGTGACTTGGTGAGCGACTGACGCTTCCTCCATATAATGGGTCGTTAAAAAAACAGTCATATTGGTTTCCCGTTGTAGCTGCTTAATCGCCTGCCAAACAAATTGACGTGTTTGTGGATCTAAACCCGTTGTAGGTTCATCCAGAAATAAAATACTTGGACGATGAATCAGTGCACGAGCAATATCTGCTCGCCTTTTTTGTCCCCCTGATAATGTTCCATATTTTTCTCTTCAATATCTTCTAAATGCAAATAGGTAGAAACAAATTGATAGTTATCGGTAAGCTGTGTTTTCGATAAGCCATATGTTTTACCTCGATGGAGGATATTTTCACGTACAGTTAATCGCTCATCTAATAGACTTTGCTGGAAAACGACACCAATAGATTTACGGATATCCGCGTTATCATTGCTTGCGTCGAGTGTGAAACCATTAATAGTTACTTGACCACTCGATTTTTTTAGTAAAGTACAAAGTATTTCAATCGTTGTAGATTTACCTGCACCGTTTTCACCTAAAAAAGCGAATAGGGTGCCTTGTTCGACTGTAAAAGAAATACCTTTGACAGCTTGCTGTTCTCCATACTGTTTACATAAATTTTCAACTTTTATCGCAAACGTCATAAGTGGTTAATCCCTTCTCTTTTGAATTTCTTTATTGATTTTTTCAATATCATTTAATTGAAGAACATATAGAATACACCAAACAATCAAGTAAATAATGGCTTCCGCAATAAGTACATACCATACACCTGAATCAAACCAGCTACCAAAATAGCCTGCGGTTAGTACACATGCTGTCACCGCTACTAAATGGAGAAGAAGCTGAACTGTAAAAGGCAATTGCTCCATATCAAAAATGACGGATAGCAAACCAATGGCAATGCCAAGGATGGCCGCGATAACAATTTGCTCCAATAATTCTGTTCCTGTGGCCACCGCATTATTTGATAGGACGCTAAGTGTCACTAAGACATAAGAGGAGCTAAGGGAAATGAGTAGACCGATAATCATCATGCGTAAATACTTCATGCTATGAATCCCTCCCAATACCTAAGTGTCTCTTTAATTCTTTTAAATATTTTCGGCTGACATGAACGGCTACGTCATTTTCAAGTAATAGCTGTGTAGTGCCGATTTTGCCCATTTGAATAGAGGATATTTTATGGATATTGACGAGTGTAGACTTACTCACGCGTACAAAATCTTTGGCTAGCTGAGCCTCAAGCTCATATAATTTTCGCTTGGACTCAAACTCTTGCTCATCTGTCTGTAAAAATACTTTGGCATCCTCTGCGTAAATGGAATAAATATCGGAAATTTTTAAGAGATGAATTTCTTGTTGGTCATACCCATCTAGCATCGTAGTTTGGGATGCTTGAAGCTGTCTCATCAATCTTTCAATTTGCTCATTATATTCCTTGGCATGGATATGAACCTCAGTTTCCTCGAGCTCATGATTGATGGTTAAATGAATTTTCATAGGAGGCCTCCTTTAAAAACGCTGAATCAGGTATTACTAATGTAGCATAGAAAATTTTAGCAAGGATAAATTGTTCGATAAGAGGTTTTATTTGTTGGATAACAGGTTCTTTTTCAACGATAGCAAACAGCTCAAAAGTCGGTCCAGTAGAAAAAGCGGTTTATAAAGGTCATAATAGGCTTATCGAGTTGAAGGGGTTGCTACCATGTTTATTTTTGATAAGCATATGTTCATCACATTATGCATTGGTTTAATAGGTGCTGTAGTTTTTCAATTTTTCCATATACCGATGCCTTGGCTGTTAGGAGCGATTACAGCGGTGCTCATCGTGCAGCTATCCACCAACGTCCAATTAAAATGGCATCATTCTTTCCGCAATTTTGGTTTAGTCGTAGCAGGTTATTCTATCGGCTATGCCTTTACACCAGAAGCTGTACAGGACATCAAGCTTTTTTTAGGAAGCATGGTCGTGTTAAATATCATATTTATTTTGTTGTTTTTTGCGGTAAGTTTCCTTGTTGCCAAGCGGACAGATTTAGATTTTGCGACTGCCTTAACGTGTTGTGTTCCTGGGGGCATGTCGCAGGTTGTGGCATTTGCGGAAGAGCAACAAGAGATGGATATGGTGGTCATCACATTCTTTCAAATCCTTCGCGTTCTTTTAATCGTTGGCTTTGTTCCTTTAATGGTGGCAGGGGCAGGTGGCAATAGTTCTATGATTGATGGAACATACACATGGAACCTTGTTGGCATACTTGTGGTATGTGGTGGCGCAGGGTGGCTAGCACAAAAGCTAAAAATTCCAACAGGCTATATGCTAGGCCCAGTGTTTTTACTAATGGGCGTTAATATGGCAGGGATAGAAGTGCCAAAATTACCATTATCGCTTCTGCATATTGCCCAACTCATGCTAGGAATTTATATTGGATTATTATTAAAAAAAGAGGATTTACATTTATCGAAGAAGCATATCTTTTATGCGTTTGTTTCGGCGGGCATTTTTATTGGGGCAGCCTATGGTTTAACATTTGTGATGGCAGCGTTGTACAGCCTTGATTTTAGGACAAGCTTTTTAAGTATTGTTCCTGGTGGTCTTGATCAAATGGGGATTATTGCCGCTTCGGTCCATGCAAATGTTACGATTGTCACGGCCTTTCAGCTTTTTCGTGTACTAGTTGTCTCGATTTTTCTGGTGCCTGTGGTAAAAGTATTTGTAAGAAAAGTGAAAACATGATGGGGCTATGAATCAACCTCTCATGTTTTTCTTTGTGCGAATTTCGATCAAATAGAACTTTTGAATAATGATAAATGAACGTTAAATTTTCCCTTTCCAAATAATCCGAATAATGTTATGATAGCCATAACTACTATGAACGGAGGTGAGAAGGAATGAATAAAAACGCTACGAAAACATGTGTAAAAGTGGATACGGCTATGTATTTTGCACGTGTGATTACTTTCGATTTTGCGAACAACGGGATAGGTCTGTCCATTTTTAAGCAAAATCAAATAACAAACGTAGCGAATTAACCATTCTTTTTCACACATTTAATTGAGAAGAGGACTGCTTGTTAATGAGCAGTCTTTTTTGTGTTCTAAAGATGTTTTCGCACGTTTCATTGGAGGAAAAAACGATGCAAATGAAAGCTGAACAAATTCAAAAAATTATGGGTGGCAATATATTATTCGAGAACCTACAGCTAGAGGTAAATAGTGGTGAACATGTGGCGATTGTTGGTGTAAATGGCAGTGGAAAAACGACTTTATTACAACTGCTTGCAGGGGTAGAGATACCTGACAAGGGACGAATAATTAAAAGTAAAGAAGCGACGATTGGCTATTTACATCAGATTCCACATTATCCACTCCATGCTGTGAAAGAAGTGCTGGAGGAAGCATTTGCGGATATTTATGCAATAAAGGCAAAAATGACAGCACTTGAGCAAGAGATGCAGTCGACGGTCACGGATAAAATATTACTACAATATGGCCAATTGCAGGAGCAATTTATGCTATTAGGGGGCTATGAAGTAGATGCACAGCTAGCAATGATTGCAAATGGACTAGGTATTTCAGATATGCTAGAGCAGCCATTTAGTAGTTTAAGTGGTGGGGAAAAAACAAAGGTTATGCTTGGACAAATTTTATTGAAAAAGCCCTCTATTTTGTTATTGGATGAACCAACGAACCATCTGGATATGCAAGCTATTGAGTGGCTTGAACATTATGTGCGAAACTTTGAGGGGATTGTCATTGTCGTATCCCATGATCGTCAATTCATGAATCAAGTAGCCCAGAAGATTATTGAAATTGAGGATGGGGAGGCTTTTACGTATAACGGCCATTATGATGCCTTTATAGCACAAAAAGAAGCAAAAATTGAGCAACAGTTTGCAAATTATGAAGAGCAACAAAAGAAAATTAAAAAGATGCAAGAAACAATTAAACGATTAAAGCAGTGGGCAAATGAGGCGAATCCACCAAACGCATCCATGCATCGACGTGCAAAGAGTATGGAAAAAGCATTAGCACGTATCGAGCGAGTAAAGAAGCCCCTCACTAAAAAGAAAATGAATTTAGCTTTAACGATGGCTGAACGCAGTGGTAAAGAGGTCGTGCTTTTGCAAGCCATTGATCATGGCTTTGATAAGCCTTTATTGAAGGAAAGCAATCTAGCTATTTATTTTGGCGAAAGATTAGCGATTGTTGGGAGCAATGGTAGTGGAAAATCAACATTATTAAAAATGATATTAGGGGAAATCATTCCTAATCAGGGAGTGTGTCAGATTGGAAGTAATGTAAAATTTGGATATCTTTCCCAGCAATTTGAACATCCAAATCCTGCTATACGATTAATTGATGCCTTTCGTGAAAGTGTCGCCGTGTCAGAGGCGGAAGCTCGCCATATACTCGCACGATTTTTGTTCTATGGCTATGATGTCTTTAAAAAAGTGAAGGACTTAAGTGGTGGAGAAAAAATGCGTCTTCGTTTAGCACAATTAATGCATGAGGATATCAATGTCTTAATCTTAGATGAGCCAACGAATCATTTAGATATTGAAGCAAGAGAAGTATTGGAAGAGACACTGGAATCCTTTGAAGGCACGATTATTGGGGTGTCACATGACCGCTATTTCTTACAGAAAATTTTTACGAAAACGGCGTGGATTGAAAACCAGACTATTCAAGTTTTTGAGGGAGATTATGAGTGGGCTAGAGAAAAACGACAGGAACTTGCAATGAAAATGGTTGAAAAACAACCAGTAAATAAAACGCAGCCACCTAAAAAAGAATTACCGATTGAACAGCAAATTGAAAAATTAGAGACAAAACTACAACAACCATCGCTTGCTAAAGAACAACGGCAGAAGCTTGAACTTCAATTAGAAAATTTGTATGAAAGATGGTTAGAAGGGGGCACAGAGCATGTTTAATTTAGAACGCATTATGCAGCTTGATATAGAGTATGTGAAGAGTTTCAGTGAAGTGGAGGTTTGTAAGGAGGGGGTCTTATTTTACAATCAGGCTATCCCAACCTATTACGATGCAAATCATGCACAGATTTGGAGAAAGATTGAACAACCTGACTTATTTTTACAAGACATAAAAGATTTCTACCAATCAAAATCTCTGATCCCGCGGATTTATTTATATAATCTAGAACAAAATCAGCTATGTATAGAGGCATTAGAGACGCACGGCTTTCAATATGAGAATTTTGTTAATGAAATTCAGTACTGGGATGGTGAATATGCGATACTTCCACCTAATCCTGCCATTCAAATTGAGCGTGTAACGGATGCAAATATGGAGGAAGCATTAGCAGTAGAAATGAGCATTTCTGCATTTGGGGAGCCTTCATTAATAAAAAAGGCATTTGAGCAAACCTATCATTCTTCACATTTTACGTATTATCTACTAAGACTAGATGGGGTGGCGTGCTGCTCAGCAAATATTTTTGTGTCAGAAAATCAAGGTAGGATTGAAAGTGTTGCAACAACTGAAAGCTATCGTGGTCGCGGTTTAATCGGCTATATGCTGCAGCATATCCAACAGCAATCAGTCGAGCTGGGATTGGATGATCTTTGGATATTACCAATTAGTGAACAGGTTGCCAAAGTCTATGAGAAGGCAAATTTTAAATCGGTGGGCTCCATTGCATCGATTCATGCGTTTACTGAAGGGAAGAGCATTCAAGATATCCGCCAACAGGCTTAAATAGCTACACATAAAGATCGCCAAATTCCTGTAGTGCTTACAAGGAATTTGGCAATTTTTTAGAACTGTACTTGTCAATTTTGATTACAGGTTGTTTTAATGAAGGGATGCTTTAAAATATAATCAGCAAAAATTATTTCCTGCTCCTGTAGAACGATAGCTGCTCATTACGACATCAAATTCCTCAGGCCTCAGTTAACAGCATTGTTTTTATCCATTGTCTGATATGAATTTGCGAGATGCAACTATACACGGGTTAGTGGAGCAGGTGGAAAGGTGTTAAAGGATAAGTAGGAATAAATGAAAACTAGTAAAATCCTGAATAGTATCGACTATTCGGGATTTTTGTTTTATTGTTAATAAAGAAGGATTTTCAATTATTAAAAGTTTTTTACTTGAAAAAATGTCGTATTCGATTTATTGTCTTTAGAGATACTTGTTTAATGGACTTGGAGGATATGAAATGCACGGAATTTATATACGCTATAATGTCTCAGATGAAACCCAAGCAGCACAATGGCCCAAAAAAATGGATGCATTTGCGTATGTTCAACGAGAAAAACCACAACAAGACAATGATAACTTGCTGTCAAAAGAAGAGCTAAAAAACCATGCCATTCGCTATATTAAAAGCTTGAAAGACAATGCAAGTGTCCATTTAGTAGAGCAGCGCAACGGTGAAATTGAACATTTTGATCGACGCTACATGGAGTCATTAAAGTTAAAGGAAAGCATCGATTCCCAACTTATTAATCTAGAAGAAATACGCTTATTATTGCAATTAATGAATGTCTTGAATTTATCCCATGCTTTTGGAGAAAATGCTGGCAAGCTACTTCGTCAAATAACGCCATATGCCAAAGAGGTAGAACATCCAACATTCCAAACAACACGCGTTGAGCGCCATTTTTATTCGGAGCTAATTGAACAAATTGAAATGGTTTACGCACGAATTATGCGTCAGCACAACCCATCGACAACGGAAATGCAACAATCAGAAAAGCTCTGGACAACTGTCTGTGAGCAAGCAATAGAAAAAGTAGAAGCACGAATCGAACGTTTATCATCTATTAAGTTAAAGCATGAGAAAAATTTGCTAGAGTTTAGTCACTTAAAACAGCAAAATATCGAAGCGAAGGAACGCTTAGATCTAGCTGTCCATGAACTGGATGCCATTTTAAATGTATTAGAATCATAAGAAAAGCATGTCTCTGTCAAAATCAGAGACATGCTTTTTATGTTGTCGTCGGATAGAGGGACAAAAGTGACGGTAAGCAGTGCGAAAGTGGTGGATAGCTTCGTAAGATTGACGGATAGCTGTGCTTTACTTCGCTTTCTCCTCTGTTTGATCCCGCTTAGTTTGGCGTGAAAGGCGGATTAAATCCAATCCAAGAAGCACAACAATGATATAGAATAGAGGACTTGTGAACGATAGGCCAATTTGTGATTGACCGCCAAGTAATGTTAAAACAATCCATAATCCAACTGTATACAATGTTAATCCGATATAAGCCTTTTTTGATAATCTTTTATATCTACCCTTGTCAAAGGCTAGCTGAATGATGACAAGCCCAACTAATATAAGCAATATTATTTTTTTAGTCAGCATCGCAGCAATAGCTGTATCAGGGAAGAAATCATTAACGAATAATAACGTGAAAAATACTAGAATTATAAAATTTAAGATTGTCGAAAGCTTCATGCCATTTCTCCTTAGTTGTCAGAATACTTTTCTATTGTAACATGGTTCTAATGAAAGCAAAAAATAATACTTTAAAGAAGAGTTTGAAAAATTTTGAAACTTTTCCTGAGGTACATCCGTATAGTAGGTAATATGATGAAAAGGGGTGAGCAACTTGACGCTATTTGGCTATTCACTCGAGCAGATCTTTTTGGTGGTTTTGATTTTCGCTGGCCTTGCCACAGTATTGGTTATGTTTTTTGGTGATGCAGTCGAAGGTATTGGGGAAGGACTACCCATTTTTAATCCGAGTGTCATTCTATCTTTCATTACGTTGATGTCAGCAGCAGGTTTTATTTTAGAAAAACTAGCCTGGTTCTCTAGCGTTTGGAACATCATTGCTGCATGTATCATCGGTGCTATTTTAAGTTCCATCTTTTATTTATTTGTTCTCGTTCCGCTACGTTCCGCTGATGTTTCTTTAGCTTACACAGAGGAATCGCTAGGCGGGCAATTAGGAAGAGTTATTGTGCCAATTCCAGTAGATGGTTTTGGCGAGGTTGTTATCGAAACGACAAGTGGCATGATTTCAAAACGGGCAACGGGCTATGATAATGAAGCCATTGACTATGATGAAACCGTACTTGTTGTGGATGTGAAGGACGGAACACTTTTTGTTAGAACGTACGAGAAAAAATTTGTTTAAAGGAGAGATATGTCTATGTCAACCGATATCTTAATTGTTTTAGGAATTGTAGCATTTGTATTAATTGCCCTAGTCGGCTTATATGTGACAAAGTATCGTACGGCGGGTCCTGATGAAGCACTGATTGTGACAGGTAGCTATCTCGGCTCTAAAAATGTACATAAGGATGAGTCGGGGAATCGCATTAAAATTATTCGTGGGGGCGGTACATTTGTATTCCCTATTTTCCAACAAGCACAGCCGTTAAGCTTACTTTCTAGTAAACTAGAAGTGACAACGCCTGAGGTGTATACAGAGCAAGGTGTTCCTGTTATGGCAGATGGTACAGCCATTATTAAAATTGGCGGTTCCATTTCAGAAATTGCGACAGCAGCAGAGCAGTTTTTAGGCAAGCAAAAAGCAGAGCGCGAAGGGGAAGCACGTGAAGTATTAGAAGGTCATTTACGTTCCATTTTAGGATCTATGACGGTTGAAGAAATCTACAAAAACCGCGATAAATTCTCACAGGAAGTTCAACGTGTTGCTTCACAAGATTTAGCAAAGATGGGTCTTGTCATTGTATCCTTCACGATCAAGGATGTACGAGATAAAAATGGCTATTTAGACTCACTAGGGAAACCGAGAATCGCACAGGTAAAGCGAGATGCTGATATTGCGACAGCAGATGCAGAAAAAGAAACACGTATTAAACGTGCAGAAGCGTCTAAGGAAGCACAAAAGGCAGAACTAGAGCGTGCGACGGAAATTGCAGAAGCAGAAAAAGAAAATCAATTAAAAGTAGCTGAGTTCCGACGTGAGCAGGATATTGCCAAAGCGCGTGCTGACCAAGCGTATGAGCTTGAAACTGCTCGTGCTAAGCAGGAAGTAACGGAGCAAGAAATGCAAATTCGCATTATCGAGCGTCAAAAGCAAATTGAATTAGAAGAAAAAGAGATTTTACGTAGAGAAAAGCAATATGACTCTGAGGTTAAAAAGAAAGCAGATGCAGATCGCTATGCAGTGGAGCAAAATGCTGCAGCTGAAAAAATGCGTGAGCTTGCACAGGCTGATGCGGAAAAATATCGTATTGAATCATTAGCAAAAGCAGAGGCAGAGAAAATTCGTTTGGATGGTCTTGCCAAAGCTGATGCAGAGCGAGCACAAGGGGAGACGGAGGCTGATATCATTCGTCTACGTGGTCTGGCTGAAGCTGAAGCTAAACGTAAGATTGCCGAAGCCTTTGAATACTATGGTCAAGCAGCTGTACTGGATATGGTTGTACGCATGATGCCAGAGTATGCAAAAGAGCTAGCAAGTCCACTTGGCAATATCGATAAGATTACAGTGGTCGATACTGGTGGTGGAGAGGGAAGTGGTGCGAATAAGGTGACATCTTACGCAACCAATTTAATGTCTACACTTCAAGAAACATTAAAAGAAACTTCTGGTCTCGATGTAAAAGAGCTGATCGAGAGCTATGCTGGGAAGCACACATTGCGTCCAGAATTAGAGCAGATTGCTTTAGGACTTGAAAAAAAGCAAGCACCTGAAGAAACGAAAGAAGCGGTAGAACAATCCTAACAAAAACGACCTGATGATCTCATCAGGTCGTTTTTTTATAGTTGTTGCTGCCATTCACTTACAAGCATGCCATAAATAACGTGATTTACATAATGATCGTAGAGCCATTCTGCAGCTCGAATGGTTCCTTCTTGCATGAATCCAAGACGTTCTGGGATTGCGCGACTTTTGTGATTGGCTTCAGCAACACGAATTTCAACTTTATGAAGCTTCAATGTTTCAAAGGCATATTGCAATAAAGCTTTTACCGTTTTCGTCATGATGCCATGTCCTTGTGCTCCTTCGCTCAACCAATAGCCAATAGTGCCGATTTTATTGCTCGGGTTAATCGCGTTAAAGCCTGCAATGCCAACAATTTCATTTTTAAAGAGAATGACTAGGGAGAGGCTACTGTTCGCTTCATGGCCCTTAATACAGCCCTCAATATAGGCTTTTGTATCCGCCAGTTCTTTTGTGAAATCTAGCCATGGTAGCCATTCTTTCAGATATTCCCTCGAGGCATCCGTTAATGCAAAAACCTTCTCTGCATCTTCAGGTGCGATCATCCGTAAAGCTAAATCTTGGTTTATGGTAATTTGCATTATTGTTCACCTCATTATTATTTTAACGCATTGTGCATAAAGCCTTTCATTTCTCGGCTAAGTAAAGTTAATTCTTCTATAATTTCGCTGAAATCCTGTACGAGCTGTGCTTGCTCATTTGTTGCATCATTGATTTGTCCCATATTTTGCTTTAGATTATCTAGATTTCTATTGATATTCCGTAATGATGATTCTATATTTTCGGTAGCACTAGACGTCTCAAAGGACAGTTTTCGAACTTCCTGTGCCACAATATTAAAGCCAGCGCCGTGCTGTCCAGCACGTGCAGCCTCGATGGATGCGTTTAAACCTAGTAAATTAGTTTGGCGAGATATACTTTTAATTAAATCTGTCACGGCATTTGTTTTTTCAGAGTCCTCTAGGGCATGCTGTGCCTGCTTATTAATTTCCTCACTAGTGGCTGCTAATTCCTCAGAATGGGAAGCGATTGTATGTACTTTATCCTGTAGACTGTTGACGATCTTATCCATCGTAGCCATATAATCTTCAAGTTTGAGCTCATTATCTATTGGTAAGCCAAAAGCTAATGCACCTACTACTTGACCATTTTCACGAATGGGGAATGAAAAAGCATTGATTGCTACACCGTAAACATCCTCTGGTATCACCACATCTGCATTTTGTCCATTAAAGGCGATGAAAACATTTTGGTCATTGGCGTTAACTTTTTGTCCATCATGGTAGCCGGAATCCACACGTTTACCTGCTAAGTATTTAACGACTGTTTCATTTTCCTTTTCAACAACAGCTACAATGGCTTCTTGTTTTAGTGCTAGATGAATATAAGGTGTTGCGAGGGCTAAAGCTTCAATAATTTTCATAAAAATTCCTCCAAGTCTCGTCAATGAAAATGGTTGTGTCATCTGTCTTCATTGTGACAATGGTTCTAGATGATTACTTTTACTGTAGCACAATATTTGCCAAGTCAAAATAGCTATTTATTTTTTATTAAAAGACGTTTATATAAATTTGATATGCTTTTATTTGTCAATTATTTTTTGTGATTCATAGGTGGAAAAGTAGGTTTTTTTGTCTAAAATTTGACAAGGAGACGTGTGTTTTGCGAAATATTGTATTAGAATAATAGTAGCATGTGGAAGAAGTTAAGGAGAGAGTTTCATGGACTATATACAAAAGGGTACGAGGGCGTTTCATAAAGCGAATTGGGCCTTATTTTTAGCAGGCTTTATTACGTTTGCTAACCTATATGTAACGCAGCCATTACTACCAACATTTTCAGAAGCATTTCACGTCTCACCAGCTGTAGCAAGTTTATCTCTTTCAGTAACTACCTTTGCATTAGCGGTGAGTTTAATAATTGTCAGTTCGTTATCAGAAGCATGGGGAAGAAAATCATTGATGACGATTTCTATTTTTGCAGCTTCTGTCCTGACACTAGCTCTTGCATTTTCACCTAACTTTGAAACAATTTTAGTTTTACGTGTTGTACAAGGCATCGTTTTTGCAGGTTTACCAGCAATCGCTATGGCTTATTTGGGAGAAGAGATGGAACCAGCAAGCTTAGGGGTTGCCATGGGCTTATATATTAGCGGTAATTCAGTAGGGGGACTTAGTGGACGAGTTATTATTGGTACCTTAACGGACCATTATAACTGGCATACAGGCATGATGGTACTAGGAGGAATCAGCCTACTAGTTAGTTTATTGTTTGTCTGGATGTTACCAAGCTCCAAACATTTCAGTGCGCGACCTTTACAATTAAAAGCATTGACCAAAACCCTACTGCAACATTTAAGAGATCCTTCTATGCTGTGTCTTTATGGGATGGGGTTTCTTTTAATGGGAAGCTTTGTCACACTTTATAATTATATTGGCTTTAAACTAATGGCACCTCCCTATAATTTAAGTGCCACAATTGTAGGATGGATATTTGTCATTTATTTAGTTGGGACATTTAGCTCGGCATGGTTTGGCAGTTTAGCCGATCGTTATGGTCGCCAACGAATGCTCTTACTGGCCATTGCCATTATGTTAGCTGGAGCTATAGTAACGCTCAATGGGCTACTTACTTTAAAGATTATAGGGATAACCGTTTTTACCTTTGGCTTTTTTGCAGCTCATTCAATCGCAAGTGGCTGGGTGAGCAAACGAGCTTCCCACGATAAAGCACAAGCATCTTCTCTCTATTTATTTTTCTATTATTTTGGTTCAAGTGTTGGAGGAACAGTAGGAGGCGTTTTTTGGATGAAATATGGGTGGATGGGTGTTATAGTGATGATTGCTCTGTTTTTATTCATTGCTTGTGTCCTATCATTTTTATTAAAAAGATTCATTGTTAGACAACGTATCACAACATGATGTGAGGTGTCATTTTGCAGGAATTACTTTTCTATTTTTTCATTATCCTAGCGGCTTCTATTTTACAAACCAGTACAGGTTTTGGTTTTTCCGTTATGGCTACGCCTTTTTTACTGTTGCTTTTTACACCACAAGAGGCGATGCAAATAAATATAATACTGTCCCTTGTTATTTCGTTTTCTCTCATATGGAAGGTGAGACATGATATTGATGTAGCGTTGCTTAAAAAGGTGATGATCGGTAGTGTTGCAGGTGCTCCTTTTGGTAGTATACTATTTGCCATAGTCGATGTGACGACATTTAAGCTGCTCATCGCTATCCTTCTTATAGGGCTTACGATTCTATTGATTAGAAATTTCTCTATTCAACAAACAAGGAGTAGAGATTATGGCGTTGGTTTTATATCAGGTATGTTCACAACAAGTATTGGGATGGCTGGACCACCACTGTTGCTCTATTTTGCGAGCACACATAGAAATAAAGAAACCATTAGAGCTGTTTCACTAGCCTACTATATATTTATCTATCTAATTAGCTTACTTTCTCAAGTCATTTTTGCGGGTACAAGTAAAATGGTTTGGATGTATAGTATGTATGCTTTGCCAATTGTTTTCTTAGGACTTATTTTTGGACAAATGCTATTTACTCGATTAAATCAAAAATTGTTTAAAATCTTAATTTATTTTCTATTAGTAGCAGCAGGCTTAATTTTGTTGATCCAAAGTTTATGGACAATGCTATAAACGACAAAAAGAAGTATGGAAGGATAATACATCCTCCCATACTTCTTTATTGTTAACCCATAATATTGTAGCCAGCGTCGATGTAGATCGTCTCACCAGTCACACCACGTGATAGGTGAGATAGCATAACAATCGTCATATCTGCTACTTCGTCTTGTTGAACATTACGTTTTAAAGGAGCTGTTTCTTCAATTTTGTGTAAAATTGTGTTAAAAGAAGGAACACCTTTTGCAGCGAGTGTACGAATAGCACCAGCTGAGATAGCATTGACGCGAATATTATCTTGGCCAATATCAGCAGCAAGATAGCGCATAGAAGCCTCTAATGCAGCTTTTGCAACGCCCATCACATTGTAGCCATCAAGTACTCGTTCTGCACCTAAGTAACTCATTGTAACGATAGAGCCACCCTCTGTCATGTATGGATGAGCTGCTTTTGCAGTGGAAATAAGTGAATAGGCACTTGTATCTTGTGCGAATGCATAGCCTTCTCGAGTTGTTTCAAGGAAGCGGTTGTGTAAATCTTCTGCATGCGCAAAAGCCACTGAATGTACAATCCCATGAATAACACCAACCTTTGAGCCGATTTCTTCAAAAGCTGCTTTTGTGCTGTCGTCACTATTCACATCACATTGAACAACAAGAGAATCGGATTGTCCGATATTTTCTAATTGTTTTTGTAATTTTTTTAATGAACGTTCTTGACGATACGTGAAGATGACATTTGCACCAACGTCAAATAAACGTTTAGCAATGCCCCAAGCAATACTGCGATCATTTGCTACGCCCATGACAACAATGTTCTTATCTTTTAATTGTAATAAATTATCCATCATTATGAAGAACTCCTTTGTGAGATAATATCTGTTATTAGTACCAACTACTAAAATCTTATCATACATAAAATAACGTTGCAATAACAAGATGAAAAGAGAAGTAGTTTAGAGAGCAAAAAAAATTCATCTCTTTACAGTAGAGACGAATTAAAAGGTGTGCTAATTTATTTTGTTACATAATGATCATACATATCTACTGCTCGATTAACGGCA
Organism: Lysinibacillus sp. YS11; assembly: GCF_002896375.1. Lineage (NCBI taxonomy): Bacteria > Bacillati > Bacillota > Bacilli > Caryophanales > Bacillaceae > Lysinibacillus > Lysinibacillus sp. YS11. The sequence goes on from NZ_CP026007.1 coordinate 1,422,203, forward strand.
CTACTGACAGTGATTCTAAAGCAATTTTGTGACCGAATGACCTGTGCCAATATTTTGATTGCTCTTGTTTGATTTTTATGGAATAAAGCATTGTCTGTTTGAAAATCATCGTCTAAAAAGGCAAGATAATAAGGTATTCGATTTTGTGGTTTTAACAAATCAGATTCTGCACTTTTTTCAAGTGTATCGTACACCCATAAATCGATGGCATTTCCTAAGTGGAAGGCCGCAAAATACTGAAAATCATCATTCTCACATTCTTTTACTTTTTGAATTATTTGAATTTTTTGGAGCTCATCTAATAAGAATGTATTGATGGAATAATAGATGGCTTTAGAAGGATTTAGAATGAGCTCATCGGTCTGCTGCGATTTTAAGAAAACCCAGTTATTTAACACGTTTGCCCATGCGTCCACATTATTCAAACATTTCGCACAAACATCTGGAAATATTGATTGCCACTTTGCAGCAAGATTTTTAAATCTATTCATATGGTCTTGATCAATATAAAATAAACTATGCTCAACTTGTAACTGCTCAAACATTCACATTCCTCCAATAGATTGGTATGTATAGCAATGGACCATATGCCTATTATCTTGATGCAAAAGATAGCCAATATTTTAATCAATAAGAAGGCATCCCCTGAAGGATGCCTTTTAAGATATACATCAACGGAAGACTATTCAAATTTTAATGAGTCACCATCGAATGTTTCATCTGCTACTTTGATAGAGTCTGTTGGACAACCTTCAAAAGCGTCTTGCATATCTTCCAATAGATCCTCTGGAACTTCAGCAGTTCCCATGTTATCATCTAAAATAACGAAGGCAATGCCTTCATCATCATAATCATAAATGTCTGGCGCTGCGGCTCCACATGCGCCACAAGCGATGCATGTATCTTTATCAACTATTGTGTATTTAGCCATTTTATTCTCTCCTTTAACGATGTTCCTACAAAGCTTCATACTCATTTTAAAGATGTTTATCTTACATTTCAACTTAAATACTATTAAATTGGAGGAATTTGCGTCAATGTTTCATCAAATTTTATTGCAAATCTTTCAAAAACTCAATAAAGAGCGGACGATTTCGGCTGCCTATCATGTCCTAAGAGGGAAGCGTTCAGGCCAGACGATTCAAGATATTGGTCTTTTTCAACTGCATCAATATTTTGGCCTCTTGCCAAAACTATCTCGTACTACATTTGATGAGGCTGTAAACTTATTTATGCAGAATAGTTGGTTAAATGTGCAGGAATCTGGTCATTTTTACATGGAAACGCTAGGATTACAACGAGCACAACAAACGCCAACCTTTTTCTTTGATGGTTGGCACTATCGGGGAAATGAGCATGTGTTTTTTGCGAGGCTCTCTCTCATTGTACAAAGTTTGTCACATCAAGCTGCAGCCGTTCGTACCTTTTCACCGATTAGTAGAGATACAATGATTCAAGCGTGGGTGCGAACTTTTTTACAGGCACATCATTATAAGGAAGGTCATTTACAACAGCAATTATTGACAGAATGTAATCATGTGCTAACTATTCTCCCTGTGTCAGATGCAAGCAAACAGCTTGTTCTATATCGTTTAAGTGGTTATCAATTACCAGGATGGACGTGGCAACAACTTGCAGATGAACGGAAGGAAACTGTACTGGATAGTCAATTAGCTTTTATTGAAACCCTACATATATTATTAAATGAAGTGCATCAAAAAATAGATGATTACCCATTACTAGGGCATGTGGCAGAAGGATTAAAAGTTAAAATATTGCTAACAGATTCTGCACAACAAACCGCACAATTATATGAACAAGGTTATTCGATGGAGCAAATTGTTCAAATGAGAAAACTAAAACAAAGTACAATTGAGGATCATTTTGTGGAATTAGCTATGTATGAACCGAACTTTTCTATTGGCCCATTCGTCTCCTATGATGAAGCCCAAAAAGTGTGGCAGGCATCGAAGCAGTATCAAACAAAAAAATTGAAAATATTACATGAAGCTTTAAACGATATGAGTTATTTTCAATTAAGGCTTGTCCTTGCGAAAGGAGAAGTATAAATGGAACTTGAACAATTATTGCATAAGCATTTTGGTTATTCATCATTTCGGCCAGGACAGAAAGAAGTCATTGAGGCATTACTACAAGAACAAGATGTTATTGCCTTATTGCCAACAGGAATGGGAAAATCACTCTGCTACCAGCTACCAGCCTATACATTAGAGAAACCTGTACTAATTGTTTCACCCTTACTGTCATTAATGCAGGATCAAGTAGAAGAGCTGAAGCGTTTTGGGGAAAAGAGGGTGGTAGCTTTAAATTCCTTTTTATCACTAACAGAGAAACGTTATGTATTACATTATTTAGAGCAATATCGTTTTATTTTTACTTCCCCAGAGATGCTGCTCCAGCAACAGGTACAAGAGAAACTGGCGCAGATGAAGCTAGGTTTAATCGTAGTAGATGAGGCACATTGTATCTCACAATGGGGCTTTGATTTTCGACCAGATTATTTACGAATAGGTGACTGGCTATCGAGAGAAAATCGTCCGCCAATTTTGGCATTATCTGCTACGGCAACAAAGAAGGTTGTTCGAGATATACGGGAAACTTTATCTCTCAAAGCTCCATTCGAGTTTATGTATAATGTTGACCGCCCGAATATTCATTTAGGTCGTGTAGTAGTGGAGGATAAGGCTGATAAAGCTAGATGGCTCATGCACCATGTTACGGAAACGGCAGGACCTGGTATTTTATATGTTTCCTCACGTAAACGTGCGCAACAATATAGCGAAGCCTTATTACAAGAGGGCGTTCGTGTTGCTGCATATCATGCTGGCTATGGGGTGGAGGACCGTCAATTTATTCAACAGCAATTTATAGCTGGTGAACTTGATTGGATTGTTGCAACAAACGCTTTTGGTATGGGCATTAATAAGCTTGATATACGGCAGGTCATTCATGAATCAATGCCTGCCAATATAGCGAATTATATGCAGGAGATTGGACGTGCAGGGCGGGATGGTCACTCTGCACTTGCTATATTACTGTATGCTGAAGGTGATGAGGAGCTGGCTAAATTTGTTGTGACAGGCGATTTACCAACTTTACATCATGTTGACCGCTATCAGGAGCTGCTATCTCAGCAAATACAGCCCATCCAAATGCTGAAAAATGGGGAGTTAAGTGAGACAGCCTTCCGTGTGTTAGACTATTGGCTGCAACGAGAGTCTTCGGAACAAGTGAAGGTCCGATTAAATCATTTAGCACTAGAGAAATACAATGCAGTGAATGAAATGCTTCAAATCATACAGACAAAAGACTGTATTCGTGAACATTTAGTCGGGTATTTTGGGCAAAAATTGCAGAAAAAGCCGGAAAACTGTTGTGAAAATTGTGGAATCCATTATGATGTAATCAAGAAAGTACGCTTAAAAGAGAAAAAGAAAGTAGAAATGGCAACGTGGGAAAGTCGATTGCAACAACTATTAATGGGTAATTAGACTAAAACTGACGGTCATTTACTTTTTTCGTAATATTCGTCATAATAGAGATGATAGAAAGCGTAGTAAGGTTGGGGGAAAGGCGAATGAATAAAGAAGATTATCGCGATAAAATAGAAGAGCATCGTCAATCGTTTGAAGATGAGCAAAAAGAACAGCAATCCTTATCAAGAGTTTCCAGAATGAATAAAAACGGTAATAAAAACAAAAAGCCAAAAAATTCGAAACGTAAGACACCGTTAATGACGATTCTGTTTGTTATTTTTATCTTGATACCATTAACAATTCTTATTTATTTTTGGAAATTTTACGAACCAGGAAAAACGATTGAACAAGCCGAAAAGGATACAGCTGAACAGGTTGTCGAATTAGATCCTTCAGAAGCATCTGCGTCAGATAAAGATAAGGAAAAAGATGATAAGGGTCAAGACGCTCAGGGAGATAAGAAGGCTCAAGAGCAATCTCAAAAAGATGCTGATAAATTAGCAGCGGAGCAAAAAGCTGCTGAAGAAGCGAAAAAGGCTCAAGAGGCGAAAAAGGCAGAGGAAGCAAAAAAAGCCGAAGAAGCTCGAAAAGCTGAAGAAGCAAGAATAGCTCAACAACAAGCAGAGGCAGCAAGAAAAGCAGAAGAAGCTAGAAAAGCGGAAGAAGCAAAACAAAATGCTAAAGCAACGACACATACTGTAAAAGCAAATGAGAACTTATACCGAATTGCATTAAATCACTATGGCGATGGCAGTGAAGCGACTTTAGCTAAAATTCGTGCTGCTAATGGGATGTCCTCTAATACTGTAATGGTTGGGCAAGTCATTAAGTTACCTTAATAGAATTTTTTATCGTTATATAGGTTTTCTAGTATAAAATTACAGACAAACGTTCACACCAAAACGTACGTCTGATTTAGCAAAAAGGCGATTCGTTTTTTAAGAAGAATCGCCTTTTTGCTGTCGTAAGGAGAAGTGAGAAAATGCTATATTTAGGGCTATTTCTTTTGGTAGTCATCGCCCCTCCACTTTATATGTGGAAGGTGGCACATGAAAATAATGTATTGTCTCACCAGCTTTCATTACAGGGTGAACAGGAGAAGGTACGATTATTTTTTATTTCAGATGTTCATTTACGTAAAATAAGTAAGAAAATGATTGCACAGTTACAGGGACATCATTTTGATGCAGTAATTATTGGCGGTGATTTTGCGGATAGCCGTACACCGATTGATCGTATTCATGAAAATTTATCATTATTAACGTCCCTTGGACCAACCTATTTTATTTGGGGCAATAATGACAGAGAAATTGGGGAAGAAAGACTGAAGGACATTTTACAGGCATACCATGTTCAAATTATTGTCAATGATGCCGTACAGCTTCCGCTTAAAAATAGCTTTTGGTTAAGTGCTATTGAGGATACAACTGTTAAAGAATATAGTTTTGAAAAAGCTTTTGCAAAGATAGGAGATCAGGATTTAGTTGTTTTTATCGCCCATAATCCAGAGGTTTTTGCGAAAGTTCGGGCTAAATATCGTGCGGATTTAATGATGGGGGGACATTTACATGGAGGGCAAATCAGATTCGGTCCATATGGTGTCCATCCAAATGGTTCCTATCGTCGGCGTGATGGTGTCATGACTTTAGTAAGCAATGGCTATGGGACGACATTAGTACCTTTTCGATTTGGTGCAAAGCCCCAATGTCATATAATTGACATTGATATTTCGAGTAAATAAACAACCAAAACGTGTGAGAAGGCGTATAATAAAAAAGTATCGTCTATTCTATGAAATGTGAAAGCATGGAGCAGCAATTTTTGCTGTTCAAATTCGATTGGAGTGTCAAGAAATGCAGCAAGCAGATGCAATTATTGTTGGAGGAGGCCCATGCGGCTTAGCAGCAGCAATAGCTTTGCAAAATATTGGTTTACAACCTATTGTGATTGAAAAAGGAAATATCGTCAATGCCATCTATCATTACCCTACACATCAAACATTTTTTAGTACGAGTGAACGGTTAGCCATTGGTGATGTACCATTTATTATTGAAGGACGTAAGCCGAAACGCAATCAAGCCCTTGTCTACTATCGAGAGGTCGTCCGTTTAAAAAATATACAAGTTAATCGCTTCGAAAAAGTACAAAGTGTTGTAAAAAATAATGATTTGTTCACGGTAACCTCCGATAAGGAAATATATGAAACGCCCTATGTTGTCATTGCAACAGGTTATTATGATCATCCGAATTATTTAAATATCCATGGTGAGGAGTTACCTAAAGTTTTCCATTACTTTAAAGAGGGCCATGAATTTTTTGATACGGATGTTCTAGTTATAGGCGGCAAAAATTCAGCGATAGATGCCGCGTTAGAATTAAATAAAGCCGGGGCTCGTGTAACCGTAGCCTATCGTGGCAGCGAATACTCTCCAAGCATCAAGCCATGGGTATTACCCGAATTTGAAGGGGTAGTCAAAACTGGAGAAGTTGACATGCTTTTTAATACAAATGTATTGGAAATACGTGAGCACGAAGTTGTTTTAGAAGTAGAGGGCCAAGAGAAAATAGTAAAAAATGATTTCGTTTTTGCTATGACTGGCTATCATCCTGATCACTCCTTTATTAAAGCGATGGGAGTGGACATAGAGAAAGAAACGGGTCGTCCTTATGTTACGCCTGAAACGATGGAAACCAATGTTGAAGGACTATTCATTGCAGGTGTTATTGCAGCAGGAAATAATGCCAATGAAATTTTTATTGAAAATGGTCGTTTCCATGGCGAATGTATCGCTCGAAATATTGAGCAGAGAAAAAAATAACGATCGAGGCTGTATAGGCATGTAGCTTATACAGCCTTTTTAGCAAGGAGGCAGCTCAATGATTGGCTTGTATTGGCTCTTGAGTTATTTAATAGGAAACATCTTGACGGCTTATTTCGTTGGTAAGATATACGGTGTCAATTTGCAGGAAGAGCGTAGTAAAAATTTAGGCGCGCGTAATGCGGGAAGTGTGATTGGGAAAACAGCGTTTATTTTGACTCTGCTTGGCGATTCATTAAAAGGTGTACTTGTTGTCGGATTAGGACGCATGTGGCAATTGGATGAATGGGTCCTTATTGGCGGAGCTGCATGGGTGATAATTGGCCATCTATTTCCGATTTGGCTGAAATGGAATGGAGGGAAAGGTGTAGCTACTTTTATTGGTGTGGGTCTCGCCTTATCGCCAAGTCTTTTTTTATGGATGATTATTGGTACAGCACTTATATCTGCATTTACTAGAAGTCTGACACTTGGCATGGTTGGGGGCTTTGCTTTTTATATAGCCGCAATTATACAAGCAGGGAAATTAGAGCCATATGGACTTTTAATCATGGCAATCGTGTGTATGCTTATTAAGCATATGTCTAATATTCAGGAATCATTGAAAAGAGGGAAGTGAAGGAAATGTATTGGTGTAAAATTGCCAAGACAAATGAAGAATTTGAGGCGATTGCTCGATTGAATTATGAAACATTTGTAGAAGAAATTCCTCAGCATGAGGTAAATGCATCGCGAAAAAAAGTAGATCGATTTCATCAGGAGAATACCTATGTCGTTGTTTATAAGCAAACAGAATTAATTGGCATGGTGGCGTTTAGAGATCAACGACCATTTTCTATTGATGAAAAGATTGGTAAGGTCGAGCAGTATTTATCGAAGGAAAATTGTGAGAAGCTTTGTGAAATTCGTTTGCTTTCCGTGAAGAAAGGTTATCGAACGGGTCGAGTTCTATTGAAGCTTACTCAGGCCTTAACTACATTTGCCTACGAAAAAGGCTATTCTGCTGCAGTGATTTCAGGTACAACGAGAGAGGAAAAACTATATAAGCAGATGGGTTTTAAGCAGTTTGCACCAGCTGTCGGGGAAGAGGGTGCGATGTTTTTACCGATGGTGCTCACTAGACATGAATTTGAACAATCATTACAACATAGACTAACGACGGAACCCTCTACATTTTATCCTGGGCCGGTGAGGCAATTAGAGACAATTGCTCATTCAGATTTATCACATCGTTCATTACCTTTTTATGCGCTTTATGAACGAGTGCAGAAGAGGTTACTGCATTTATCGAAGTCCAATCATGTTGGTGTAATCGTAGGAACGGGAACGCTAGCAAATGAAGTAATGCTTGCACAACTAAAGGCACAGCAATTAGGAAAAGGGCTTATTCTCACAAATGGAGAATTCGGTGAACGTTTACAGAAGCAAGCCGCTCGTTGGTCATTACATTATGATGTGGTAGAAAAAGAATGGGGAACAGTATTTGATGACAAAGAACTGGCTTCACAGCTTGAGACGGGGTCTTATCAGTGGATGTTGGCAGTACATGGTGAGACTTCCACGGGAACTTGTAATAACTTAGATATTCTTAAAAAGCTTGCTAAACAATACAATGTAAAGTTATGTATAGATTGTATTAGTTCGTTCGGTGCCATGCCGTTCTCTTTACAGGACTGCTATTTAGCTACGGCTGTGAGTGGTAAGGCCATTGGTGCGTTAAGTGGGCTAGCATTTGTATTTTCGCAATCACTTGCACCCCCATCTGCCAATCTACCCGCTTATCTTGATTTAGCAAATTATCAGCAAGGTGTCATACCATTTACATTACCTGCTGTATTACTGAGCAATGTGGAGACTGCATTGCAAGCCTATCCAGCACGTTATGAGCAGCTACAGCAACGCTTTCAATCACTGCTGCAGCTACCAATCATGCAATTTCAATATCCAACTACTCAATATCCGATGTTGATAACTGTTCAATTGCCTAATAATTATGCCAACCTACTTATTGATTTAGCATTAAACGGGCTATTCGTTCATGGTGAAAGCCAGTATTTACGCCAAAAGAATTTCATTCAATTTTCTGTGATACAGCCAGATTTTGATGAAGCTTTGGCTCGACTTAGCGAGATACTGGGCTATTATGAACAGGTGATCGAGACTTTAGCGTTACAAGAAAAAGTCCTTTAAATTTAAAGGCGAGCCAGTTGTGTTAAGGCCTATTAATAATTTTAAGCGTGCCTTTTGACCATTAATACCTGTGGCGAATATGGCGCCTAAGTCTTCTAGCATTTTACCGCCGCCCATATAGCCATAAACACCTTCTGCAATTCCATTAAAGCAGCGGGAAACAAGTACAACTGGGATGTCTCGCTGTATAAGGCTTTCAATTCCCTTTACAACAGATGGCGGGACATTCCCTTGACCTAGTCCTTCTAGCACAACACCATCATATTTACATGCAAGCACGACATCCAATAAATCTTCTTCCATTCCAGCGTACACTTTTAGCATTGCGACACGCTTAGTTAAATTGTTAACATCTACATATTGTCGACGAATTGGTGCGTGATGGAATAAGATTCTGGATTTTGTAATAAGGCCAATCGGTCCATATTGTGGAGATTGGAAAGTATTTACAGAACTTGTGCTTGTTTTTGTTGTATTTACAGCAAGATGAACCTCATCATTCATCACAACAAGCACACCTTTATCACGTGCTTCTTCATCAACAGCTACTCGGACTGCCTCTACTAAATTATAAATTCCATCTGCTCCAAGTTCGTTAGATGAACGCATTGCTCCTGTTAGCACAATCGGAATGGCTAAGTTCGTAGTTAGCTCTAAGAAATAGGCGGTTTCTTCCAATGTATCCGTACCGTGGGTGATGACCACACCGTCAATTGGCTGTGCGTCAATTTGTTCCAAAATCAAGTTACGCAATAAAAGCATCTCTTTCGGTGTAATATGTGGAGAAGGAAGGTTAAAAGCTTCTATTTCGATAATGCTTGCTAGTGAAGCCAGTTTATTACTTTCCTTCATTAGAGGATTTTCCTTATTAGGCATGACCGCTCCTTCAGCACTCATCGCCATGGAGATTGTGCCGCCAGTATGAATTAATAAAATTGTTTTTTTCATAAAAAAATAAATCTCCTTTTAAAAAGTTTTTTTGTCATTACATGGTATAATAATAGCAGTCTATTGTTGAAAGGAGCCGGCATCATGATCATTTTATTATCTGCTGCCATTGCTCCCGGTCTAGCGCTTTTTAGTTATTTCTATTTGCGCAATCAGATGGCTACGGAGCCAAGAAGAACTTTACTACAAACGTTTTTATACGGCGCATTTTTAACGTTCCCAATCATGTTTTTACAGTATGTATTAACAGAGGAAGGGGTTTTTCGATATCTTTATCTTCAAGACGTACTATTTTCAAGTGTCATTGAAGAATTTTTTAAATGGTTTGTGCTATTAATTGCCATCTATAATCATATAGAATTTGATGACCCTTACGATGGTATATTGTACGGGGCAAGCATTTCACTTGGCTTTGCTACGATTGAAAATGTTCTTTATTTACTTTCATTTGGCTTAGACACGGCATTTATGCGAGCCTTATTACCAGTATCGAGTCATGCTTTGTTTGGTGTCGTAATGGGCTATTATTATGGACGGGCTAAGTTTTCGAAACTTGTTAAGACAAAAGAGATGATTGCTATGGCGCTTTGTGCACCAGTCGTACTTCACATTCTATACAATACAATATTATCATTCAAAGGTCACTGGGTTTATTTAATGATTCCTTTTATGTTGTTTTTATGGTGGTTTGGCTTGCGCAAAGTGAAGCTTGCACATTATCATCTGGTGCAGCATCTTCACATGCAAAAGAAAATATAAAGCGTAGAAATCGTCAAAGATTTCTACGCTTTATTTCATTTTTATCATGTATAAATTACTCCTTTTGTTTCAAGCTATAAAAAAAGGAGTGATAAAAGTGCGTTTAGTAAGCATACTTTTTGCTTTGATATTAGGAATTAGTATAATTGCGATTCCTCAAAATGATGCAAATGCATTTAGCGATCAGCAAATTACTCGAGGTGCCTATGGAGATGATGTCATTGAATTGCAAGCAAGGCTACAATACTTAGGTTTTTATAAGAGTAAAATTGATGGCAAATTTGGCTACAACACATACTGGGCTTTACGTAATTTCCAAGAAAATTATGGGTTACCAGTAGACGGAATTGCAGGCGATAAGACAAAGAAAGCGTTAACGGGCAATTCAGATTATGACGAAAAATGGGTGAAAGCTCAATTAAATGCAGGAAATCAATTTACTTATTATGGTGGGCAGCCACTTGATCAGCAAGTGAAAAAGAATACTAGTGGTGGCAGTAGCAATAGTAGTGGAAGTAGTAATAATAATGGAACACAGACACAAGTTCCTCCCAAATATACAGAGCGTGATTTACAGCTAATGGCGAATGCGGTATATGGAGAGGCAAGGGGAGAACCATATGAAGGACAAGTAGCGGTTGCCGCAGTTATTTTAAATCGTTTGGAAAGCCCAGATTTCCCGAATACTATTTCAGGTATCATTTTCCAACCGTTAGCATTTACGGCCGTTGCAGATGGGCAAATTTGGCTTGAGCCAAATGAGCGAGCGAAAGAAGCGGTTATTGATGCCATGAACGGCTGGGACCCTTCTGAAAATGCATTGTATTATTTCAATCCAAAAACTGCAACGAGCAAATGGATTTGGTCACGTCCACAAATTAAACAAATTGGAGAGCATATTTTCTGTTCATAGAAAGGAGGAACCTAGATGAAAACTTGGCTCGTGGTCTTAACGATTGCCGTTATTGGGTTAGGGGCATACAGCATTGATTTACATGGAGATAAAGAAGATTTACAACGTACCGTGCTAGCACAATATACAGATAAGTTAACGGATGCATCTGAAAAACTTTCCCATCTTCAACGCTCAGTATCACAATCCCTGTTGTTTCAAGACGAGCAGGCGATTCACAATGAACTAGATTCGGTTTGGCGTTTAAGCTCAGAAGTTCGTTCTTCAATTGCGAATATTCCAATAGGACAAGAACTATCAAGTGAATGGATGAACTATCTAGGGCGACTTGGCGATGAAGCAAAAAGGACAGCGAAAACAGGGGATTATGAAGCTTGGCGTGAAAAAATGCCCCAGGTTTCAACGAATTTACAATCTCTTTCCGATGAATGGACAGCTGCAACCGTCGATTTCTATAAGCATGATGGGAAAATGGATGTTTGGCTACAGCAAGTAGATAATAAAAATCCAAATAGCCAATTTGATACTGTAAAGGATACATTAAAGGGCTACGGCGAAAAGGATTTCCCGTTAACTTTATCTGAATCTGATTGGCAGAAAAAAATTGAGTTAAAGGCATTACAGGATGCAGTTATTACCGAAAAAGAAGCACTAGAGAAGGTGAAATACTTATTCCCAGTCATTAAAGATGCTACATTTACAGTTACAAAAAGTAGTGATACAGCACCATATCCTTTTTATCATATCCAATTCCACCAAGGGATTCGATTAGGCTATGTTGATTTAACAGAAAAGGGTGGACATTTATTATCCTATTTAGTAGAACGTCCTGTGGATGAAGCCAAGTTATCACAAGAGGAAATCATGAAAAAAGCGCAGGAATATGTGAAGAAATTAGGCATGAAAGATGTAGCCTATGTGGAATCACGAGAAAATCATCAAGCTTGGCATGTGACATTTGCTCGTGTCCATCCTGGAGATAATGCGTTAATCTACGCTGATGGTGTTCAATTGAAAGTGGCGAAAGATACAGGTGAGCTGTTAGGTGCAAATGCAATGGAATATATTCAAGAAGAAAATATTAAAAAGCAAACAGCTAAGCCGATTGATTGGAAAACGTTCTTCCAAGACGATATCCAAGTACAAGAGGTAAAAAATATCTACACAGATAATGGACAATTTGAGCAACGTCTTTGCTATGAGGTCATTGCATTGCGTGATGGTAATACACAGGAAACATTTAGAATTGTTATTGATGCGGAAAACCATAATGTATTAAAAGTGGAATATCTAACTTAATCAATGATGCTTCCGCTCTGTATCAACTTGACATGAAAATACTACCAATTTTTATAGCCAAAATAAGCTTCTCATGAGATAATTAAACTATATTTTTCGCACGGGGAGATGCTCATGGAAATAAAAATTGGTACACAATTACAACTTGAACCAACTTATACAGAGCGTTTGGAGAAATTCCGCTGTAAAGTTGTAGAGCAAAAAGATAATATTCTATATATTGATTATCCGGTTAATATGGTAACAAAGAAAACGGCATTTTTAATAGATGGCTCAGAATTTAGAGCAACTTTTCGTACTGAGGATAAGCAATCCTTTGCCTTTAATACAGAGGTAGTTGGCCGTAAAGCAGGTAATATACCAATGATTATGTTGCATTGTCCAACACCAGAGGAGTTTATAAAAATTCAGCGACGAGAATACGTTCGTGTGGAGACACAAGTAGACGTTGCCATTCAGTTGAAAGACTATAAATATCAGCTTGTGACTGTGGATATTAGTGCAGGAGGCCTAGCAGTCATGTTGAAAGGTCAAGTAGCTTTCACTGAGGGTGATGAAGTAAAACTAACTATTGTATTGCCATTTGCCAATGGAGATGTCAAGTATGTCATTACGGAAGCGCTGATCGTACGTATTTTTGAAAAAGAGGATAAACGCATTGCAACAATCCAACTAACAGATACAGATGACGTCGATCAACAGCATATTGTCCGTTTTTGCTTTGAACGTCAATTAGTCAATCGTCGTAAAGAAATGAACCCTTTTAATGTTTAATATCCTTTATGAATATTTTGATGAAGCCCTCTCCTAGTAGAGGGCTTTTTTGAGGTTATATGATACAATAAGAGGTGCAGAAAGTAGGGAAGAATATGAAGAAAAACATTCAAATTGCGATAGACGGGCCTGCTGGTGCTGGCAAAAGTACAATCGCGAAAATTGTTGCTGAAGCACTTGGCTTTACTTACATTGACACAGGGGCAATGTATCGAGCAGTTACGTATAAAGCGATGCAACAAAACATACATTTAGATGATGAAGCAAAATTAGCAGAGATGCTTGAAGTAAGCACAATTGAATTAAAACCATCACCTCAGGGACAGCTTGTTTTTTTAGATGGTCACAATGTGTCAGCGGAAATACGCTCTAATGAGGTCACTTCATCAGTCTCACAAGTAGCTGCCCATGCGAAGGTTCGTGAGCTATTAGTTGCTCAACAGCAAAAACTTGCAGCTAATGGCGGTGTTGTCATGGATGGCCGCGATATTGCTACACATGTCTTAAAGGATGCAGAACTAAAGATTTTCATGTCTGCAACAGTAGAGGAGCGTGCTAGACGACGCTTGATTGATAATCAAAAAAGAGGAATTGAGTCCTCTCTTGAAAAACTTCAGGAAGAAATAGCGCTACGTGATAAAAAGGATAGTGAGCGTGAAGCATCGCCACTGATTCAAGCTGAAGATGCGATTTTTTTAGATACAACAGCATTGTCCATTGATGATGCAGCACAAGCTATTTTAAAATTAGCAGAAGAAAAAATGCTATAAATCCTAAAATTTCAGACATTTTTAGAATTTAAAGGATTTATTTTTGTCTTTGTCTTCAATATCGAATAAAATAGTAAGGGAAGATGCGAAGGAGGGTTACATATGTCTGAAGAAATGAACTATGCAGAACAAACGTTTAACGAGGGTGATATCGTCAAAGGCATTGCCGCGCAAGTTGATGAAAAGGCAGTATCTGTATCAATTCCAGGTGCTCCGTTTGATGGTATTGTACCGATTAGTGAATTATCAAGCTTACACATTGAGAAAGCGTCTGATGTCATCTCAGTTGGAGATGAATTAGAATTGATGATTACAAAGGTTGAAGAAGAAAACTTTGTCCTATCAAAACGTAAAGTGGATGCTCTAAAAGCATGGGATACACTGGAGCAGCAATTTGCAGCTGAGGAAATCTTTGAAGCGGAAGTAAAGGATATTGTTAAAGGTGGTCTTGTCGTAGATTTAGGTGTACGTGGCTTTGTACCAGCATCGCTTGTAGAGGACTATTTTGTTGATGATTTTGAAGGCTATAAAGGGCAAACATTAAGCTTTAAAATTGTTGAGCTTGATAAGGATAAGAATCGCCTTATTTTATCTCACCGAGCAGTGGTTGAAGCAGAGAAAGCTTCACAAAAGAAAAATGTGATTAATCAAATAAAAGCTGGCGATGTATTGGATGGTAAAGTACAGCGTCTCGCGTCATTTGGTGCATTTATCGACCTAGGTGGTATTGATGGTCTTGTACACATCTCGCAAGTATCACATGAGCATGTGAGTGATGTGAGTGAGGTTTTAGCTGAAGGACAAGATGTAAAAGTAAAAGTTCTATCAGTGGACCCAGAAAATGAACGTATTTCTTTATCTATTAAGGAAACAATTCCTGGACCATGGTCTAATATTGAAGAACGTGCCGCTAAAGGCACTATTTTAGACGGTAGAGTGAAGCGACTTACTTCATTTGGCGCATTTGTGGAAGTATTCCCAGGCGTTGAAGGTTTAGTGCATATATCGCAAATTGCGCATAAGCACATTAACACGCCTCATGAAGCACTAAAAGAGGGACAAGAAGTACAGGTAAAGGTTCTTGATGTCAACGCTGACGAAGGCCGTCTAGCCCTTAGCATTAAAGAATTATTAGAAAATCCTGAAGCAGAAGAAGTAATCGACTATGAATTACCTGAAGAGAATACAGGCTTCTCATTCGGTGATGTGATTGGCGATAAACTAAAAAACTTTAAATAATGTATAAAGCGAGGATGCATAATTGTATCCTCGCTATTTTTATGGTTGATAGGATTTTGAAAGTGAAGGATAGCGATTGAGGAGTGGATAAAATCTTTGAATTGAAGGATACAACTTTAAAAGTAGCGGATAAGATTTCAGAAGTGAAGGATAGCAAATAAGAAGAGGATAAAATCTTTGAATTGAAGGATAAAACTCTAAAAGTAGCGGATAAGATTCTCAAAATAAAGGATAGGAATTAAAAAGGCGATAGAACCTTTATAACATCTGATAGAGCGCTTAAAAAAATGAGGGAACACCTTTTATCACCATACATAGCGTTCTACATTATGGATATGATATGATATAATGGCATTTTTCGTGTATAATAGCGAAAGACAAGAAGTTGGAAGGATGAAGTACAGATGACGAAACCAGTAGTAGCCATCGTAGGTCGTCCGAACGTAGGTAAGTCGACGATTTTTAATCGTATCGTTGGAGAACGTGTTTCGATTGTGGAGGATATCCCAGGCGTAACACGTGACCGTATTTATAGTTCGGCAGAGTGGTTAACACACGATTTTAATATTATTGATACAGGTGGCATTGAAATTGGAGACGAGCCGTTTTTAGAACAAATTCGTCAACAAGCTGAAATCGCTATTGATGAAGCAGACGTTATTATTTTCATGACAAATGGTCGTGAAGGGGTAACGGCAGCAGATGAGCAAGTTGCTAAAATTCTATACAAAACAAAAAAACCAGTCGTATTAGCGGTCAATAAAATTGATAATCCTGATATGCGTGAAATGATTTATGATTTTTATGCACTTGGCTTCGGTGAACCTTGGCCTATTTCAGGTTCCCACGGTTTAGGTTTAGGGGATTTATTGGACGAATGTGCGAAACATTTCCCGAAAGAAGATGAAGAACAATACGGTGATGATGTCATTAAATTCTCTTTAATTGGTCGCCCGAATGTTGGGAAATCCTCTTTAGTGAATGCTTTCCTAGGGCAGGAACGTGTTATTGTTAGTAATATTGCAGGGACAACACGTGATGCGATTGATACGCCTTATGCATATGATGGACAGGAATATGTCATTATTGATACGGCGGGTATGCGTAAAAAAGGAAAGATCTATGAAACAACCGAGAAATATTCTGTGTTACGTGCGCTACGTGCTATTGAACGCTCAGACGTTGTTTTAGTAGTGCTGAATGCAGAAGAAGGTATTCAGGAGCAAGATAAAAAAATCGCTGGCTATGCACATGAGGCTGGAAAAGCTGTGATCATTGTTGTGAATAAATGGGATGCCATTGAAAAAGATGAAAAAACAATGAATGTCTTTACACACCAAATTCGTGAGCATTTCCTATTTTTAGATTATGCCCCAATTATTTTTGTATCGGCGAATACAAAACAGCGTGTGCATCAAATTTTACCGATTATCCAACGTGTCAGCGAGAATCATGCGATGCGTATTCAGTCCTCTATTTTAAATGAAGTGATTGAGGACTCAGTGGCTCGTAATCCAGCACCGACAGATAAAGGTCGTCGTTTACGTATTTACTATGCTACTCAGGTAGCGATTAAGCCACCAACATTCGTTGTTTTTGTGAATGAACCTGAGCTTATGCATTTTTCATACGAACGCTTCTTAGAAAATCGCATCCGCGAAACATTTGACTTTGAAGGGACGCCAATTCGTTTAATTACACGTGCGCGTGCTTAAGGCAATAGCTATAGACATACAATACGCCAACCCGACATTATTGTTGGGTGGCGTCTTTTTACAAGAAAGAACTTACTTAATAGACAACCCAACAAAGGGAGGATTTTGTTATGGAAAAAGTTTGTGTGTTAGGGGCAGGCTCATGGGGTACTGCACTGGCAATGGTACTAGCGGAAAATGGACATGATACGCTTGTATGGACACATAGAGCTGAGCAGGCAGAAGAAATCAATCATCTGCATACGAATAAAAAATATTTACCAGAAACCATTCTACCTGTAAATTTACATGCGACGAGTGATATGGCGCAGGTAGCTACTCATGCAGAAACCATTGTTGTGGCTGTTCCAACAAAAGCGATTCGTGAAGTATGCGAGAAACTAACGGCTGAATTAACAAAAAAAGTGTTGTTTGTCCATGTTTCGAAAGGAATTGAGCCTGACTCATTAAAACGAATATCTGAGATTTTAGCAGAAAGCTTACCAGCAATGTATGTGGAAGAAATTGTTGTTCTTTCTGGGCCAAGTCATGCAGAAGAAGTGGTACTGCATCATCCTACAACGGTTACTGCAGCTTGTGCTAATATTGATGCTGCTGAAAAGGTACAGGATTTATTTATGAATCAGTTCTTCCGCGTCTATACAAATGAAGATATCATTGGTGTAGAAATAGGAGGAGCGTTGAAAAACGTTATCGCTTTAGCGGCAGGTATTACTGATGGCTTAAATTATGGAGACAATGCAAAAGCGGCACTTATTACGCGAGGTCTTGCAGAAATTTCACGGTTAGGTGTAAAAATGGGTGGTAATCCATTTACGTTCTCAGGGCTTACAGGTATGGGGGACTTAATTGTAACCTGTACAAGTGTCCACTCGCGAAACTGGCGTGCAGGTAATATGTTAGGGCAAGGTATGAAGCTACAAGAAGTGCTGGATCAAATGGGCATGGTCGTAGAAGGTGTCCGTACCACGAAGGCAGCCTATCAATTAGCAGAGAAATATGATGTCGCCATGCCGATTTCCACAGAGCTCTATAGTGTGCTATTTAATGACGTTGAACCGAAAGTGGCAGTAGATGCCTTAATGATGCGTATGAAAAAACGAGAAATAGACGATATGAAGCATTAATATTAATTTTTTGATTAGACTTGTCATTAAATGGACATAAATAAGGTGTCTCAACGAATCTGTTGAGACGCCTTATTGTGTGCCACTAGTTGAATAGAAATACATGCTAAAAGAGTTGTCCATTTCTTGATAGTTATGGGACAACTATTTCTTTTTAGCAAAAGCACATAGTATAATATACTTTGATTGTGTCTTGACATTCAAAGAAAGGTGGTTTTTTGAAATGGGCCCGTTAGCTCATATGCCTGCGCTTGATGTAATGTGGGTGTCGTTTTATTGCATCGCATTTATGATTATATCAGTCGGCTTAATTTATTTAGCGCGAAATAAGATTTCAAATGTATTTTTACGAACAGTCGTAAATTTATGTGCATACATACTGTTTGGACTTGGCACATTTTTAATGGTACTTGTAGTTGCCACTTGGCCAGCATAAATAATAATGAGGTGTCAGTAACATGAAAAAACTAAGTGCTTTGCTGTTGGTATTTGCAACCGCCATACTGTTAGTAGGATGTGCGTACCCAGAAGAAGAAAAAAGGGCTAAGGTCACGCCTGATGTCGATCAACTAGCGGCAGTTCAACGTGCTGTGGATGAATACCGTGAAGCAACAGGTGGACTAGTACCAATTAAAAATAGCGAGCTAGATACGGATATCTATATCAAATATTTAATCGATTTTGAAAAACTTATGCCGAAGTATTTGACGACAATTCCTGGAAATGCCTATGAAAAAGGTGGTATATATCAATATATCATTTGGGACCCTGAAAATGAGGCATCGGTCAAATTAGTAGATTTAAACGCGGCAGAGCGTATACGTGAAATAGGTATTCGTAAACTATCTACACAGTATTTACCAATAAAAGGGTCAATTTCAGATAATGTTTATCAGATCAACTATAAAGATTTGGGTTATAAAACAGAGGTAACTGTAAAAAGTCCCTATTCTGGCGTCGAGTTACCGCTTTTCATGACTGGTGATGGTGAATTACATGTAGACTATGCTGTGGATTTAGGCCAGCTTTTAAAAGAGGATAAGCCGAATGTAAAGCCAGGTGATGATATTCGCCAACTGCTTGTCGACAAATTTCCAGTGGTGCCTGCCTATTCTATTCCATATACAGTGGACGAGAATGGAGAGCCTATCTATGATATGAAAACGTATAATGCGGATGTCAAAAAAGCGAAAGAATTACAAAAACAAGAGGCAGAAGCCGCCGAGAAAAAAGAGAAATAGCAAACAAGCTCCTTACATTTGTGAGGGGCTTTTTCATATTTGTCTACAGGCTCGCATATAGTGAAAAAGCGTAGATAAAGGAGGCAGAAACCTTGAGTGAAGCAGTATTTAGAGAAATTGCAGAGCGCACAAATGGCGATGTTTATATTGGTGTTGTCGGTCCAGTACGTGTAGGTAAATCAACATTTGTAAAAAAGGTAATGGAATCAGTCGTGTTACCAAACATTGTGGATGAAACGGAAAGAATGCGAGCACAAGATGAGTTGCCACAAAGTTCTCCGGGGCCAGTCATTATGACTGCTGAGCCGAAGTTTGTGCCTGCCCAAGCAACCCGTATTGTGGTCGGTGAAGATGAAATGCCATTCCAAATTCGATTAGCAGATTGTGTTGGTTATATTATCGATGGGACAAAAGGCTATGAGGATGAAAATGGACCAAAATTTGTTCATACGCCTTGGCATACGGAGCCAATTCCATTTCAGGAAGCCGCTAAAATTGGCACGGATAAGGTGATTCGCGATCATGCGAATATTGGTATTGTCGTAACGACTGATGGTACAGTGAACGGAATCAGTCGACGAGCAGCAGAGAAGGCAGAAGAGGAAATTGTAGAGCAATTAAAAGACATCGGCAAACCATTTGTCATCTTACTCAATTGCCAAATGCCTGCGAGAGAAGAAACGGTTCAGCTTCGCAATGAATTGTTTGAACGTTACAATGTCCCTGTTATTGCGATGTCCATTGATCAAATGAGAGAAACGGATATTCAATATATTTTACAAGAGGCGTTATTTGAATTCCCAATTCGTACCATTGAGGTGGAAAAACCAGACTGGCTGGATGTATTAGATGCTACACATCCATTAAATGTTGCATTGATTGATTCGATGGAGGAAGTCCTTTCTTCTGTTATGAAAATTCGAGATGTGCAACAGGCGTCAGATGCCTTTAAAGCCATTGACTTTATTGACCAAAGTGAAGTTGTTCATGTAGATGCAGGTGTAGGAACAGCTGTAATTCGGGTATCCCTACAGGGTGAATTGTATAAATCAGTTTGTAATGAATGGCTAGAAGAACCAATTGAAACGAAAAAAGATTGGTTACTCTTTATCAAAGAGGCGGCAGAGGCAAAAGAGGCCCAAAAACGCTTTAAAAGTGCTATTCACGATGCTGATACGACAGGCTATGGCGTGACATTGCCAATGATGCAGGAATTTGAGCCAACAGCCCCAGAGCTCATTAAACAGAATAATTTCTTCGGCGTACGAATGAAGGCAAAAGCGCCATCCTATCATATTATCCGAGTTGATATGGAGTCAGAATTTGCACCGTTAATTGGCTCAGAGTTCCATAGTCAGCAACTTCTAAAAGATTTAAATCATGCTTATTTACATGATCGTGATGCCTTATGGAATACACAATTATTTGGCACACCATTGCATGAAGTATTAAAAGAGGGAATTCGTTATAAAATGGATGCAGTTCCATCTACTGCCAAAAAACGTATGCGTCAGACGATTGAACGTATGGTTAACGAAGGAGATCGTGGTTTAGTAACATTTATTTTATAGTGATAAAATTCAGAAAAAATGCAAAAAATATACGCAGGGCTTTTCGTTTTTATGCGAAAAGTCCTTTTATTTTTGTTTTTTGGGTGAAAAACTGATTTTTTGGTTATAATCATGTATGAATACAGTTGCGTAGCGGTTTTCTATGTGTTACTCTTTTTACAGAATTGGTTCATGACCCTTTGAGAGGAGGTGAATGGTGTGAATAAAACAGAATTAGTAAACTCTGTTGCTGAAGCTGCAGGTCTTTCTAAAAAAGACGCTTCTAAAGCAGTTGAAGCTGTATTTGATACAATTCAAGATGCTCTTGCAAAGGGTGACAAAGTACAATTAATTGGTTTTGGTAACTTTGAAGTACGTGAACGTGCGGCTCGTAAAGGTCGTAACCCACAAACTGGTAAAGAAATCGAAATCGCTGCTAGCAAGGTGCCTGCTTTCAAACCAGGTAAAGCGCTTAAAGACGCGGTAAAATAATACACGTCTAGTAGTTACATAGAGCAGTCTTCATGTTAACGAACATGAAGGCTGCTCTTTTTAACTTCAAATTTGAATTTTACATAATAATATACAGTGATTTTCTTATCTAGAAGCGAATTTCTGATGAATCAGGTAAGTCATTTTGCGCTTACCTTTTGGATGTGCTACGATGCATAGGGAAATGTGTAATGTTTTGATATGCAGGAGGGTTTTTTGATGTCGAATATTGATTTATTAAAAATAGAAGAAGCGGTAAAAATGATTTTAGAAGCGGTAGGTGAAGATGTAAATCGTGAAGGTTTATTGGATACGCCGAAGCGTGTAGCAAAAATGTATGCCGAAATGTTCAGCGGCTTGCATGAGGATGCTAAAGATTATTTTAAAACGGTATTTCATGAGGATCATGAAGAACTAGTGCTTGTCAAAGATATACCTTTTTATTCGATGTGTGAGCATCATCTAGTACCTTTCTATGGCAAAGCACATGTTGCATACATACCAAATGACGGCGTTGTTGCAGGGCTGAGTAAGTTAGGACGTGCAGTGGAGACGATTGCCCGCAGACCACAACTGCAAGAGCGTATTACCTCTTCAGTAGCAAACACAATTATGGAGATGCTTTCGCCAAAAGGTGTCTATGTTGTGATCGAGGCTGAGCATATGTGTATGACAATGCGTGGATTAAAAAAACCTGGTTCTAAAACGGTGACATCTGTTGCACGCGGTATATATGAGGAAGATGAAGTGAAACGTAGAGAAGTACTATCATTTATTCAAATGTCTTAAATTGCGTGTCTAATTATGTTATGATGAACTAAGAATTTGTCGGATTTAAGGAGTGTACAAAGATGTCACAAGATTATATTGTTATTCAAGCAGAAGAAGATGGTGTACATGTCATTGGATTAACACGTGGAACTGATACGAAATTCCATCATTCAGAGAAATTAGATGCCGGCGAAGTAATGATTGCTCAATTTACAGAACACACGTCTGCCATGAAAATACGCGGTAAAGCGCAAATTCATACAGCACATGGCGTGATCAATAGCGAAGCGAAAAAATAAGAAATTTTGTTTCTGACGATAGGTTTTAATGCTGTTCAACGTTCTACAGCACATATAAAAACACTAGATGTGAAAAACTTAGTATAAGGTCTATGGGCAGTTAGCATTCCAACATTCAATTATGGGAGAGCTTTACTGCCTGTGCTATGAAGAAAGCAAATTTTTTTATTCCGCATCGTTGCGTATGCTATAATGACTCAGTAAGCAAGCGTTTGGCCTTGTATAGGGCTAACGTATCTGAAAGTGAAATGGAGTAAGGTCTATGAATGCAACATACATTCAAAATTCAATTGCACAGTTAAAAACAGAGATTTTCATGGATGTTCGTCATAGAACTTTGCAAAAATACACAGGTGTACCTGTGCTAGATGAAAATCAACTGTTTTATTTGTTAATCCCGTTTTTGAATGGTGAAGAGTGGCAACAAGAGCAACAAGAGGCTGCAATTACTGTTGGCATAGTGTACGCAGCATTAGCGGCTCACGATCATATAAAAGAATTAGATGCAACATCAAAAGAACAGCAGCTTACCGTATTAGCTGGGGATTTTTATAGTGGTCGTTATTATGAAATATTAGCAATGTCAGGGAATGTTGCATTGATTCGAAACTTGTCACAAGGTATTGTGGCACGATGTGAAAATCAAATTAAGGTTTATGAAAATAAACAACGAACAATGGAACAGTGGTATACATCGATGAGTACGATAGAATCTGGGTTAATTGCTCAATTTTTTGATCTTTATTCTTTCAGTGAATATATACCACTTATAGAAAAAAGCTTATTAATCTTGCGTTTAGAAAAAGAATGGACAGCTTATCAACGTGGGCAAATGTCTTTAATGGGTAAGGCACTAGAAGAAAGTGTCAGACGTAATGGCGCAACCTTTAATAGCGTCATCCAAGGGAAAATTGTGCATTTAAAAACAGAGCTATCACAGATCATTAATCAGGCTTCCTTTTTACAAAGTGATATCAAACAAGCTTTACATGCACATGTAGATGCATCCATTGCTTCTACTAACGGATAAGAGAGGTTTTTCAATATGGCTAAAACGAAAGAAGAACACGTTCACGAAGTATTTGAAAGTATTTCGGAAAACTACGATAAAATGAATGGTGTAATTAGTTTCCAGATGCATGTTGGCTGGCGTAACGATACGATGAAGCACATGGCTGTAAAACCTGGATCAAAAGCACTTGATGTATGCTGTGGCACCGCAGACTGGACAATCGCATTGGCAGAGGCTGTTGGTGAAAGTGGAGAAGTAAAAGGGCTTGACTTTAGTCAAAACATGCTGAAAGTTGGCGAAAAAAAGGTAGAGCCATACCCACAAATTGAACTCATTCATGGAAATGCGATGGAGTTGCCTTTTCCTGATGATACGTTTGATTATGTGACAATCGGCTTTGGTCTTCGCAATGTACCTGATTATTTACAAGTTTTGAAGGAAATGCATCGTGTTGTTAAACCAGGTGGAATGGTGGTTTGTTTAGAAACATCTCAATCTGAAATCCCTGGTTATCGTCAGCTGTTCCGTTTTTATTTTAAATTTATAATGCCGATATTTGGTAAAATATTTGCGAAAAGCTATAAGGAGTATTCTTGGCTTCAGGAATCTGCGAATGATTTCCCAGGTATGAAAAGGTTAGCGGCATTGTTTGAGCAGGCAGGATTAGAAAAAGTAACGTACAAAGCATACAGTGGCGGGGCTGCGGCAATGCATATGGGCTTTAAAAAGATACGTTAATGGGGGAAGGTTTTCACACGTGGAAAAGATGAAGTTAAAACTACTCTATTCCGATTTGAAATCAGATATCGAAATCATTGAACAAGAGTTAGAAAAAGCGGTGGACTCATCTTCATATTTGATCAACGATGCTTCTCTCCATTTATTACAAGCTGGTGGCAAACGGATAAGACCAATTTTTGTGTTACTAGGCGCAAAATTTGGTGATTATGACATTGAGAAGATGAAGGATGTAGCAGTGCCTTTAGAACTCATTCATATGGCATCGCTTGTACATGATGATGTCATTGACGACTCCAATATGCGAAGAGGACGCCCGACTGTCAAATCACAGTGGAATAACAGGGTAGCAATGTACACAGGCGATTTTATTTTCGCACGTGCGCTGGAATATATAACAAAGTTAGAAGACCCACTTGTTCATCAAATTTTAGCCCGTACGATGGTGGAGATTTGTAACGGTGAAGTCATTCAAATTGAAGATAAATTTAGATTAGATCAAGGTTTAAAAGATTATTTTAGAAGAATCAAACGTAAAACAGCATTACTTATTTCTTCAAGCTGTGAGCTAGGAGCTGTGGCAGCGGGGGGTGATGCTAAAACAGTTCGGCATTTAAAGCGCTTCGGCTACTTTGTAGGCATGAGCTTCCAAATTATCGATGATGTTTTAGATATTATGGCAACCGATAAAGAACTAGGGAAGCCAGCAGGTAGTGACTTACTACAGGGCAATATTACTTTACCGATTTTATTGTTGAAAGATGATCCGGAGATGCAACCATACTTAGTTAAAGTGTTTGCAGGCACGTTAACAGAATCGGAACGTCAAAATATGTTGCAATATGTGCGTAAATCTCATGCGATTGAGCAAGCTAATCGTATGAGTGATAAATATTTGAAAAAAGCCTTACAAGAAATTGATGCTTTACCAAAACATCCCGTTAAGAAAAAATTACGTGATGTAGCATTGTTCATGGGTAAGCGCAAATTCTAGCTTTTTGTTGTACAAAAGCTCATTTTTTGTTAATATTTATCGGTAGGTGTAAAACCTGTTAGACGAATTTAAGGAGTGTTTTAAACATGGCAATTGAACAAACTTTTTTAATGGTTAAGCCTGACGGCGTTGAACGTCAAGTAATTGGAGACATCGTTGATCGTTTCGAACGTCGCGGTTTTGTAATGAAAGGTGCTAAATTAATGGTAATTCCTAAAGAATTAGCAGAAAAGCACTATGCTGAGCATGCTGAGCGTCCATTCTTTGGTGAATTAGTTGATTTCATCACTTCTGGTCCTGTATTCGCTATGGTATGGGAAGGCGAGAACGTAATCAAGCTTGCACGTACAATGATGGGTGCAACGAAACCTGAAGAATCTAACCCAGGTACAATCCGTGGTGACTACGCAACAACTGTTTCTCACAACATCATCCACGGTTCTGACTCTCTTGCATCTGCAGAGCGCGAAATCGGCTTATTCTTCGGTGAAGATTTAGTTTAATTTGTGAATCTAAGAAGCGTAGCGAAAATAACTACGAATAGAACTCAATAAAAAAATCATCTATTTTTCCGATGTAACTTTTACCTTCTAACAAAAAATGTTAGGGGGTTTTTTATTTGTCAAAATCATTTAATAAAGTTAACACGCCTTGAGACACATAATAGTTTAGTTTTTGTTTTGTGGCAACCACCATTTATGGAGTGTTCCACATCCAGTGTAGTCAGTCACAGCGAAAAGAATCTTTGACAGACTACACTGGATGTAGAGGGAGAAATCTATGGAGGTTGCTCATCAAAAAATATGAAGAGGCAAATTATTTCTGGGAATTGACCTCATGTATATTTTAATTTCTTTATCATGCAAAATCGTTTATAAATGAATACAAATAAATCATCAAACCGGGCAATATCGAAACAATTGAACTGTTAGAAGAGCAAGTATTGCAGTAATTTCTAAAGCACTAGGACGTTCAGATTTGGTCGTGAAAATATAGTATTTGGGTATGTTGGTAGAAGAATGTAAAAAATAAGAACTGTAAGATAGTCTACTATGGTATTATATTAGTACTATTATATTATGAGGTGATTAGTTGTTTTGTAATCAATGTGGACGTGAAAATCCCGAGGATAGTAAGTTTTGTTCGGGGTGTGGAGGTTCTTTAGTTACTGATACTGGAACTAAGGATGATGAAAAAAATATTTCTGAAAAAAAAGGTTCAAAAAAGAAATTAATTATTAGCACTATTTTAGGATTATTATTAGTAATTGGTGGCATAGGAGCCTTTTTTGTTTATCAGAAAAAACAAGAAGAAAAAAGAGTTCAAGAGTATGTTGAAGAAATGGCGATTAACTCTTTTAACATGTATTTAGAAGTCTTAGAAAATGCGATTGTTATCTCTATGTACTCAGAAACATGGAGTGATGCGATTGATAATGGTAACGATTTTAATGTTGAATTAGCCAATTTAAAAGATGCATATAAAGAGAAAGGCATATTGCAAGAATTAACAGAAACTCAATCCGAAATCCAACATAGCATGAAGTATCTACAAGACGTTCCAGAAGGTTATGAAGAGGTATACGGAGTTTTAAAAGAAATGTATGGAGTATATGTTGAATTTGCTGATCAAGCTCAGTCACCAACAGGTTCACTATTATCTTTTAACAGCAAAACAAATGATTTATATTCTAAATTTAATAGTCTATTTGAAGAATATTTAATCACAATGCCAGCAGATGTAAAAGAAGAATATGAAACATATGTTGATAAAAATAAGAACAAAGAAGAGGAAGAGACAGAAGATACAGAAGATACAGAAAACTAGCATTGACCTGTTGCCTTAAGGTGACCATGTATAGGAGCGCTTTCTGTAACAAAAAGAAAAAATATTTAAATAAATAATATAGAAGGATAAGACGAGATTTATCGTAAATATTTGCGGAAGTTTTATATGTTTTGGATTCTAAGAAGGTATAAGCATAGTACCTCTTGCTTCTGCAGAGCGCGACTTATTCTTCGGTGAAGATTTAGTTTAATTTCGAATAGATCAAGCAATCTCAATTTTTTGAGATTGCTTTTTTATTGCGCAAAAAAGGAGAGGGATCATGCCGACGAATAATCTCTTACTAGAAACATATAGAATTGTTAAAAACTTCTTAGTCATGTACAATAAATAATGTAATATTCTGATAATTAAGTGAGGAATAGTTGAGTAGGCTCGTCAATAAACTATGAGGATGACGAGGAAAAGGGGTTATGGACATGAGAGAAGTGGTGATTGTAGCAGCTGTGAGAACTGCTATAGGAAGAAGTAAGGGCGCATTAAGTCAAGTTCGAGCAGATGATTTAGCAGCTGATGTATTACAGGAGGTTGTAAAGCGTGCAGGCATTGGTAAGGAACAAGTAGACGATGTCATTTTGGGATGTGTGACGCAAACAGCAGAACAAGGGGCAAATATTGCGAGGACCTCTTTATTAATGGCTGGATTCCCAGATAGTGTGCCAGGTGTAACCATTGATCGTCAGTGTGGTTCAAGCCAACAAGCCGTGCACTTCGCAGCACAGGCAATTTTAGCGGGGGATATGGACATTGTCATTGCTGGTGGGGTAGAAAGTATGTCAAGAGTACCAATGGGCTCAAACATGCAACATGCCCATGCTAGTAACCGCTTACAGGAAAATTATGATATTATCCATCAAGGATTATCAGCAGAGAAAATTGCTTCCCAATGGTCTTTATCGAAAGAACAGCTAAATAGCTATGCTTATCAAAGCCATCAACGGGCGATTTCCGCCATTAGAGCGGGTCATTTCCAAGCTGAAATACTACCCATTCAAGTTCCACAAGAGGATGGCTCAGTGACAACATTTGCGGTAGATGAGGGTCCTCGTGCAGAAACTACCGTTGACATTTTAAATGGATTAAAAACCGTCTTTCAAGAGAATGGCGCGATTACTGCGGGCAATGCGAGCCAAATGAGTGATGGGGCCTCAGCTGTAGTCGTAATGGCATTGGATAAAGCGAGAGAACTAGGCATTCAACCACTCGCTAAAATTGTGACAAGAGTGGTCGTGGGCTCTGATCCGACATTAATGCTGACAGGGCCAATCGAAGCTACTAGAAAAGCATTAGAACGGTCAGGGCTCAACATTGAGGATATCGACACATATGAGGTAAATGAAGCCTTTGCACCTGTGCCGCTCGTATGGCTGCATGAAATAGGAGGAGACCCACAGAAGCTCAATCCTGATGGTGGCGCCATTGCACTGGGACATCCATTAGGGGCAACAGGTACGAAATTGTTAACGACCATGCTCTATCGAATGGAGCGAGAGAATTATCGTTACGGCTTGTTGGCGATTTGTGAGGGAATGGGAATGGCCAATGCCACGATCATTGAAAAAATGTAAAAGGGGATATGTCTGATGAAGGAACATGAAGTGGTGGCAGTCGTAACAGGGGGTGCCTCTGGTTTAGGAGAGGCAACCGTTCGGAAATTAATAGGACAGGGTGGCAAAGCAATTATTTTTGATGTCAATGATGAGCGTGGACAAGCTCTAGTGGAAGAATTAGGTCAAAATGTCCTTTATGCACGAGTAGACGTCACAAAGGAAGAGGAGGTGGCGACTGGCCTTGAGCAGGCTATTGCAGCTTTTGGCAAGATCAATGTTGCAGTGAACTGTGCTGGCATTGCAGATGCGAGTAAAGTTATTTCGAAGCGTGGTATACACGCCCTTGCGTTATTTGAAAAAGTGATTGCTGTTAATTTAGTTGGCACGTTTAATGTCATCCGTCTAGTGGCAGAAAAAATGCAACATAATGAGCCAAATGAGGATGGACAGCGTGGCGTCATTATTAATACCGCGTCTGTGGCTGCATTTGATGGGCAAATCGGACAAGCTGCTTATAGCGCGTCAAAAGGTGGCGTAGCAGCCATGACGTTGCCAATTGCAAGAGAGCTTGCGGAAATTGGTGTCCGAGTGATGACCATAGCGCCAGGATTAATTGAAACACCAATGTTTGCTTCGTTACCTGAGCCTGCACGAACAGCTCTTGCTCAAATGACACCATTCCCTAAACGACTTGGTAAACCTTCGGAATATGCTCTTTTGGTTGAAAGTATTATCCACAATGGCTTGTTAAATGGAGAGGTTATTCGACTAGATGGTGCCATTCGCATGCAACCGAGGTAACGGCAAAATCTAGTTCAAATAGTTTTTGTTTTGATTGTTTCTAAAATCGTAGATGAAGGGAAGCGG
Source organism: Lysinibacillus sp. YS11 (assembly GCF_002896375.1). Lineage (NCBI taxonomy): Bacteria > Bacillati > Bacillota > Bacilli > Caryophanales > Bacillaceae > Lysinibacillus > Lysinibacillus sp. YS11. The sequence goes on from NZ_CP026007.1 coordinate 1,451,612, forward strand.
TATCATGCATATGATGGATACACCTTTATTATTAACAAGTTTTTTGAATCGTGCAGAACGATTTTTTCACTCAAAGAAAATCTATTCTCGAACAAGTGCCACTACTATTCACGAATTTACGTATAAAGAATATGTCAAACGGACTCGCCGATTAGCCGATGCTTTGACGAAACTAGGGATGGATCGAGGAATGAAGGTGGGCACATTTGCTTGGAATCACCATCGCCATTTGGAAGCCTATTTTGCTGTACCATGTGCAGGAGCAGTATTGCATATGATTAATATTCGATTATCCCCTGAGCATATTGCCTATGTCATCAATCATGCCGAGGATGAAATATTATTAATAGATGATAATCTGGTGCCACTAATTGCACCTATCGTCTCTCAGCTGAAAACGGTAAAGCATTATATCATTATGGGTGATGCTGTTGCAGTAGAAACTTTACCGATTCCAAATGCTCTTTCCTATGAATCGCTACTTGCGGAGGCAGATGAACATTTCACATTCCCAGAAGATTTAGATGAAAATACACCTGCAGGCATGTGCTATACCAGTGCAACGACGGGCATGCCAAAGGGAGTAGTCTATACACATCGCAGTATTGTACTTCATAGTTTAACAGCTGGTCTCGCTGACAGTATTGCAATTTGTGAGTCGGATGTGGTGTTACCTGTTGTGCCAATGTTCCATGCGAATGCATGGGGATTACCATTTGCCAGTGTCGCATTTGGTTCTACACAGGTCTTACCGGGACCTATGTTTACACCACAGCTATTGCTAGAATTATTTGATGTATATAAAGTTACATTGACAGCAGGTGTACCGACCATATGGCTGGGCGTTCTACAGGAGCAGCGTCAAAACCCTCGTGACCTATCGTCTATGCGATTAATTGTTTGTGGAGGTTCTGCTTCACCAATTGGTCTTGTCCGAGGCTTTGAGCAAGAACTTAATATCCCTTACATGACAGGTTACGGTATGACGGAAACCTCACCTCTTGTAAGCCTATCCACGTATTTAACACATATGCAGGACTATACGGCTGATGAAAAAATGAATGTTCGGATTACACAAGGTATGACGATGCCACTTATTGATACAAGGATTGTCAATGAAAATGGTGAAGTGCCTTGGGATGGCAAAACGATGGGAGAGCTTACGATTAGAGGACCATGGATTGCTAATGAGTATTATCAGGATGAACGAACGGAAGAGGCCTTTAAAGACGGCTGGCTATATACAGGCGATATTGCTGTGATGACAACAGATGGCTATATAAAAATTACCGACCGTACAAAGGATTTAATTAAGAGTGGTGGCGAATGGATTTCTTCAGTAGAGCTTGAAAATGCATTAATGTCCCATCCAAAGGTCTTTGAGGCAGCTGTTATTGCCATTCCACATGAAAAGTGGTTGGAGCGACCGTTAGCTTGTGTCGTAGCAAAGCCAGAGTTTAAGGGTTCTATTACAAAAGAAGAGTTACTAGAGAGTCTACAGCACCAATTCCATAAATCATGGGTTCCTGATGATATTGTCTTCATTGACGAGGTACCAAAAACGTCTGTAGGTAAATTCTTGAAGGCTAAATTACGAGAAGATTTAAAAGAGTATCGCATACAAGTCTAACGATAATGGATAGAATGAGGGTGGTGAAAAACTACCTTCATTTTTTATTGGAATAAATTCCTGAAAAATGAAACTATTTTTTCCATTTTGCCGTATAATCAAAATAACGAAAGGAAGTGAACGGATTGTCAATTGCCATTGTAGCGATAATTGGGGGCGTCATTATTTCTCTAGCTGGAATTTTTACAGACGCTCGTACTAGACAACAAAAAATAAAACTGAAGGCTGTTGAAAAAGAAGTAGAATTAGAAAAGCTTAGGTTAGAAACTTATACGATTGAAACAGAAAAAATGAGACTTGAATTAGAACAGTCGAAAGTATTACTTTTAGAGGAAAAACAAAACGTAAGAAAGTAGATTTGCTTACATGAGAAAGACTATTTCAGGATTGGGGCTTTTCCGCTATAATGGTAATACGACGCTAGAGGGGAAGATGACCATATGTCTGATTATGAACAGTTTATAGAAGGTATTAAGCGCAAAACAGGAATAGATTTAGCGTTATATAAAGAAGCGCAAATGAAAAGACGATTAACCTCTCTTTATGAGAAAAAGGGTTATCGTAATTTTGTAGACTTTCTAAAGGCACTCGAACAAGATCGTGATTTAATGAATGAATTCTTAGATCGTATGACGATCAATGTTTCTGAATTTTATCGCAATGGAAAGCGCTGGGAAGTATTACAAAAGAAAATATTTCCGAAACTTTTACAAACTAATAAGCGTTTAAAAATTTGGAGTGCGGCTTGTTCGACAGGAGAAGAACCATATTCTTTAGTAATGGTATTATCTCAATTGGTGCCTTTATCTCAAATTCAAATTATTGCCACTGATTTAGATGAGAATGTGATACAAAAGGCGAAGTTAGGTGTCTACCCTGAACGCTCTTTAGCCGAGGTCCCAAGTGATATTAAAGCAAAGTATTTTGAACAAGAAGGCTCCTTCTATCGCGTGAAGGATGAGATTAAGCGTTGTGTAACCTTTAAGAAACATAATTTATTGAATGACTCTTATGATGGCAATTATGATTTAATTGTTTGTCGCAATGTCATGATTTATTTTACAGAAGAAGCGAAAGATCAAATTTATAATAATTTTAGTAAAGCACTGCGCAAGGATGGCGTTTTATTTGTTGGATCGACAGAGCAAATTTTTAATCCAGCACGTTATGAATTTGATGTAGAAGACACGTTCTTCTATCGGAAAAATAATTAATAATATGGATGAAAAGCTTTGTACAAATAACACAATTGTACATAAAGTTGACCAAGCATTAAACATAGATAATTCATACGCTTTTCGCTTATCATAAGCAAAGGCGTATTTTTTATAAAATTTAGCTAGGTGTTTTTTATAACTTTCATTCAGAATATTCACATTTAGATCTATGAAAATGGTAACTACTTAAAAGACATTCGTAAAAGGACTGTTTTTTTAAAGAATATATGTTATAGTGAAAAATACATACTTTAGCGAGTTGAAGGGAGAAAGTGTTTATGCGTTACTTAACAGCAGGTGAGTCTCATGGACCTCAATTAACGACAATTATTGAGGGTTTACCGTCACTCTTACCCATTACAGCAGAAAAAATTAATCACGATTTAAAACGTCGCCAAGGAGGTCATGGACGTGGGCGCCGCATGCAAATCGAAACAGATACAGTGGAGATTGTTGCTGGTGTTCGTCATGGTCAGACACTTGGATCTCCTGTTGCACTCGTTGTCACAAATGATGATTGGAAGCACTGGACTAAAATTATGGGAGCAGAGCCACTAGCTGATGATATCAATCCTGAAGATATCAAGCGTCAAATCTCACGTCCTCGACCAGGTCATGCAGATTTAGTTGGAGGCATGAAATATGGTCACCGTGATTTAAGGAATGTATTAGAGCGCTCCTCTGCGCGTGAAACAACTGTACGAGTAGCAGTTGGGTCTGTGGCAAAGGCGTTACTTAATGAACTAGGCATTTCCATTGTTGCACATGTTACAGAGATAGTGGGAATTAAAGCCGATACTTCTTTAATAGAAGGAAAAACAACAGAAGAAATTCGTGCAATTGTTGAAGCGGATCCTTGCTACTGTGTAGATCCAATCGCCTCTGCGAAAATGGTTGAGGCAATTGATGAAGCGAAAAAGGCCGGCGATTCGATCGGTGGTGTTGTAGAAATCATTGTAGAAGGCATGCCAGCAGGTGTAGGTTCTTATGTACATTATGATCGTAAGCTGGATGCAAAGCTTGCTGCTGCTATGCTATCTATTAATGCATTTAAAGGAGTAGAGTTTGGACTTGGCTTTGAAATGGCACGTCGAAAAGGTTCTGAAGTACACGATGAAATCATCTGGTCTGAAGAAGAAGGTTATACTCGTGCAACCAATCGACTTGGTGGCTTAGAAGGCGGTATGTCAACAGGTATGCCAATTGTTGTACGTGGTGTGATGAAGCCAATTCCTACTTTATATAAACCATTACAAAGTGTAGATATTGAAACAAAAGAGCCGTTTAAAGCGAGTGTTGAGCGCTCTGATAGCTGTGCAGTACCAGCAGCGTCTGTAGTTGCAGAACATGTTATTGCCTGGGAAATAGCGAATGCAATTTTAGAGCAATTCCATAGTGATCAACTACCACAATTACAAGCTCAAATTGACGAGCATCGTCAATATACAAAGGGGTTCTAAGTTATGCGTGTACCAGTAGCAACAAAATCGCATCAATATGAAGTTGTTCTTGGGCATCAATTTCTAACTGAAGCTGTGGAGGCATTTGCTGATAAACTTCAAAAAGCGGATAAGCTCTTTGTGTTTACTGATGTCAATGTTTGGGCAGCACAGGGAGAGTACTTCAAAGCAAATTTCCCGTACCACTTTGAGGTTTTTATTTTGCCAGGTGGAGAAGCGTGCAAAACCTTTGATCAATACAATGCTGCTCAAACATTTTTATTAGAGCAAAAATGCTCCAGAAAATCCTTCATTTTTGCTTTTGGAGGAGGAGCAGTTGGCGATTTAACAGGTTTTGTTGCGGCAACTTATATGCGTGGGATTCCGTTTATTCAAATTCCAACGACTATTCTAGCGCATGATTCCGCAGTTGGTGGAAAAACTGCCATTAATCATCCACTAGGAAAAAATATGATTGGCGCATTTTATCAGCCAGAAGGCGTGATATATGATACAGCTCTTTTAGAAAGTTTATCAGAGCGTGAGGTACGTTCGGGAACAGCAGAGTTAATTAAGCATGCCATGATTTCTGACCCGAACTGGCTGGAGGAATTAATGACAGGAGATTCGGTGATCCATTTTAATCAAAATGAACTAGCAAAGCAACTAAAAAAAGGAATTGAAGTGAAAGCACAAATTGTTGCTGAGGACGAAACAGAGCAATCCGTTCGAAAGTTTTTAAACCTAGGCCATACATATGGACATGCCATTGAGGCAGCTGCGGGTTATGGCAAAGTGGCTCATGGTGAGGCTGTTATGATTGGACTCGTCTATTGTCTTCTATTGAGTGAACGATATGGAGAACTTGATCGAACGTTCACCCAATCCTTTTTACAGTTTGCGATAAAAAACGGCTATCCTTTTAAGGCTGTGAGTGATTATTCATTTGAACAATTATCTAGCTACCTAATGAAAGATAAAAAAGCGGAATATGGCATTTTACAATTTGTTCTTTTGGATAAAATTGGAAAGCCTTTTGTCAAAGCTATTGATTTAGAAGAATGCCAAGAAATAGATGCTGAATATAGACAGTTATTAGCGGAGGTGCTTGTATGATTCGTGGACTTAGAGGAGCAATAACAATTGAATCTGACAAGCCAGAGCTTGTATGGGATGAGACAGCAAGATTAGTGCGTGAGGTTGTGGCAGCAAATAATGTGGACATTGATGATATCGCATCGATCCTCATTTCAACAACGCCAGATATTACCTCAGCATTTCCTGCTCGTGCAGTACGCTTGATGGATGGCTGGCAATATGTCCCTGTTATGTGTACACATGAGATGGATGTGCCAGAAGCGTTACCATTATGTATTCGTGTATTAATACATGCAAACGTAGAGGTTGCCCAAAAAGATGTAAAGCACTTGTATCTCAATGATGCAGTGAAATTAAGACCAGATTTGGCCCAGGCTAAATAAGTAGAGGAGATGTTTTAGATGAAGTGGAAACAACAATTGGACGGTATGCAAGCATATAAGCCAGGTAAACCAATTGAAGAAGTACAACGTGAATATGGCTTAAAGGAAGTTATTAAATTGGCATCGAATGAAAATCCATTCGGGTGCTCACCTAAGGTAACAGCTTATTTACAAAATAATGCAGTGAATCATGCACTTTATCCAGATGGCTATGCCCAAAACCTACGTACTGCTGTGGCAAATCATCTAGGTGTGAAAGAAACACAGCTTCTTTTTGGTAACGGCTCTGATGACATCATTGCTATTATTACTCGTGCTCTGTTGTATCCAGGGGTAAACACGGTTATGGCCGACCCTTCCTTCTCTCAATACTGGCACAATGCTGAAATTGAAGGTGCTGAAGTACGTAAAGTGCCTTGTCAAGATGGAGCACATGATCTAGAGGCAATGTTGGCTGCAATTGATGACCAAACTTCTATTGTTTGGGTATGTAGTCCAAATAATCCTACAGGAGTTGTCATTCCTGATGCTGCATTGCGTGCCTTTCTTGCAAAGGTTCCAAGCGATGTCCTTGTCGTGCTTGATGAGGCATACATTGAATATGTTACACATCCAGACCACAAGGATACGTTACCAATCATTAATGAGTATCCGAATGTGCTTTTACTGCGTACATTCTCTAAAGCATATGGCTTAGCTTCGTTCCGCGTAGGCTATGCTATTGGCCAACCTGATGTTATAGCTAAGCTTGATCCTGTGCGTGCACCTTTCAATAATACAATCTTAAGTCAAGCTGTTGCTGCCATTGCCCTCAGTGACCAAGATTATATTGAAGCCTGCCGTGAGGCCAATGAAAAAGGCAAAAAACAATATGTAGAATTTTGTGAAAAGCATAATTTAAAATACTTCCCATCTGATACAAACTTTATTTTCTTTGATACCCATGCTGATAGTGATATTGTTTTCCAAGAGCTGATGAAAAGAGGCTTTATCGTGCGCAGTGGTAATGCATTAGGCTTACCAGGATTTATCCGTGTGACAATTGGAACAGAGGCTCAAAATGCAGCATTGCTTAGCCAACTTGATGAAGTGTTAAAACAACAAGGGGTATTTGCATGACACGCAAAGTACTCGTTATAGGGCTAGGATTGATCGGAGGTTCTATTGCCCTTGCTTTGCAAAAAGCACCGGAAACAAAAATTATTGGCTACGACATGGACGCACAAACACGCGAGCATGCGAAAACATTAAATATTGTGCATGAGATTGTCGCAGATCCACTGGCTGTTGCGGCTGAGGTTGATGTTATTATCTTCGGTACGCCCGTTAATGCAACACTGGATTGGATGGAGCAATTAAAATCATGGCCCTTGAAAAATAAAGTCATCGTAACAGATACAGGAAGTACAAAAAAATTAATTATGCAAAAAGCCAGCGAATTACGAGAACTTGGCATAACGTTTATTGGTGGACATCCAATGGCGGGGTCTCATAAAAGTGGTGTGCTGGCTGCTAAGGCGCATCTTTTTGAAAACGCATATTACATGCTTACGCCACTTGCTGGGGAAGAAATTGTTCATATGGCACAGCTTGAAAGTTTGCTGAAATTTACCCATGCAAAAGTAGTCAGTGTATCTGCCAGTGAGCATGATCACATGACAGCGGTGGTGAGTCATTTTCCGCATGTTATTGCGGCCTCACTTGTTCATCAATTAGGCGGCGAAAATGGGGAGTACCCAATGACACGTTCTCTTGCAGCAGGAGGGTTTCGTGATGTGACACGAATCGCCTCTTCTAATCCCATCTTATGGCGAGATATTACGCTGCAAAATCGCGAGGAACTCCTCACGCAATTAGATGGCTGGGAAAAAGAAATGACACGCATTAAGGAACTGCTGATGGAGGGTTCTTCACAGGCTATTGAAAACTATTTTGCAGTTGCCAAAGAACTGAGAGATGAATTACCGATTAGTGCAGGGGCTATGTATACACCATTCGATCTATATGTTGATGTTCCTGACTATCCAGGTGTTATTTCTGAAGTGACGGGCTTTTTAGCAGATGAAGCAATTAGTATTACGAATCTTCGCATCGTTGAATCACGAGAAGATGTTTTCGGTATTCTAGTCATTAGCTTCCAAAGTGAAAATGATCGCGAACGTGCTGCAGCCTGTATTCAAAAACGAGCAAATTTCGAAACGTATATTTCTTAGCATAAGAAAGCGTCGGCATTTCGGCGCTTTCTATCTTCATATTGGAGGGAATAAAGTTCATGAGTGAAAAAGTATTGCAATACAACAAGCCTTCTTTACAGGGCTCTTTAACTGTTCCAGGTGATAAGTCTGTATCTCATCGCTCTGTGATGTTTGGCGCCATTGCTAGTGGAACAACGACAGTAGAGGGCTTTTTAATAGGTGAAGATTGTTTAAGTACAATTGATTGCTTCCAGAAACTTGGCGTTCAGATTGAGGTGGAAGGGACAAATGTAACCATTCATAGTCCAGGGATGGATGGCTGGCAGGAGCCGATAGAAGTGTTATATACGGGTAACTCTGGTACAACAACACGCTTAATGCTAGGCATTTTAGCTGGTTCTACTGTTCACTCTGTCATGACAGGAGATGCATCCATTGGAAAACGACCAATGCGCCGTGTTATAGATCCACTGCGTCAGATGGGTGCACAAATTACAGGGCGTGCAGACGGGCAATATACACCGCTAGCCATTCAAGGTACAAAATTACAAGCCATTGATTACAAGATGCCTGTAGCAAGTGCACAGGTGAAATCTGCTATTTTACTAGCGGGCTTGCGTGCTGAAGGAACAACTACTGTTAGAGAAATGGATGTTTCGAGAGATCATACAGAGCGAATGCTGCGTCAATTTGGTGCACATGTAGAAGTAGATAATGGCGTAGTATCGATTGAAGGAGGACAAGCTCTCAATGGTACGCATGTTTCTGTGCCAGGAGATATATCATCGGCTGCCTTTTTCTTAGTGGCAGGAGCCATTTGCAAAAATAGTCAGCTAACACTAAATAATGTGGGCATTAATCCAACACGTGATGGCATTATAGAGGTGCTGCAAAAAATGGGCGCCACGATGACGGTAACGCCGAATGATGATAATCAAGCTGAACCGACAGCAACAATCCAAATCGCCACATCTTCTTTAACTGGTACAATAATTGAGGGAGACATTATTCCTCGTTTAATTGACGAAATTCCTATTCTTGCATTACTCGCTACGCAAGCACATGGTCAAACGATCATTAAAGATGCCGAGGAGCTAAAGGTGAAGGAGACTGACCGTATCACGGCTGTTGTGACTGAATTGAAGAAACTTGGTGCCCAAATCGAAGCAACAGAAGATGGTATGATTATTGAGGGACCAACGTCTTTAAAAGGAGCAAACCTTCAAACCTATGGCGATCATCGAATCGGCATGATGGGTGCAGTTGCAGCTTTAATAACAGACGGAGCTGTTACACTAGATGATGCACAATGTATTGCTGTATCCTACCCATCGTTCTTTGAGCATATTGAGGCAGTGAGGTAACAATTAAAGAGAGGCTCTCCAAGCTTTTGGGGAGTTTTTTCTTGTTTCAGAGGTAAATGTTTTGTAGCATAAAGGTATCAACGAAAGAATAGGTGAATGACTGTGAACAATGCGATGACTGAAATGATGCAAGCACTTGAACAAGGGGATTTAGCATTAATAGATCAGCTACTAGAATCATTTTTAATGAAGGAGCTACCCGAGGAGATCTATGCACTTGCTGAGATTTTTATGCAGTATGGGTACATGAAGGAAGCTGACCGTGTGCTGGAGCATTTACAATTTTTATTCCCAGAAGAAGCACAGTTAAAAATAGATCGTGCCAATGTCCTAATGGAGCTTGGTAATGAAGATGAAGCATTAGATTTATTATTAGAAATTGAAGAAACCTCCCCAGAATATCCACAAGCGTTATTGGTTTTAGCTGATTATTATCAAATGCAAGGGTTATTTGAGGTTGCAGAAAAGCGTATAAATGAAGCATTAGCGATTTTACCAGACGAGCCATTATTACATTTTGCGAAAGCAGAACTTTTATTTGAAACAGGTCGTTTTTTAGAGGCAGCAAGACTGTATGAGGACTTATATGAGCAGCAAAATGAATTTGCTGGTATTCAACTTGTCGAACGACTAGCGGAGGTTTATCGTGCAGGTGCAGCCTATGAGACGGCATTTGATTATTATGTCAAAGCCCTTGAAGATGAAGTAAAGCCCGATATTTTATTTGGAGCTGCTTATTCAGCCTTCCAGTCACAAAAATACGAGATGGCTATTAAACAACTAGAGGAATTGAAAGAATTAGATCCTGATTACTTCTCAGCCTATTTATTGCTTGCGGAAAGTTATGCAATGACAGAGGATAATCAAAAAGCTTATGCTGCCATTCAAGAGGGGTTAAAGCGTGATGAATATGATAAATCGCTTTATTTATTCGCTGGTAAAATGGCATTGAAAAATGGTTTGCCTGAAGAAGCTGAGCAACATCTGAGAGAAGCTATAGCGCTCGATCCTGAATATATGGAAGCGGTACTAGCACTTATTTCAGTGTTTGGACAACAGGAGCGCCATGAGGATGTAATCGAGTTATTTGAGACATTACAGCAAAATGATTTTGAATGGAGCACTTTATATCCTTTTGCGGCAGAGGCATATGAAAATTTAGAATTGTACGACCGTGCATACGAATTTTACCGTTTGGCATATAATGATTTTAAGGAAGACGCAACATTTTTAGAAAAATATGTTTACTTCTTATTAGAAGAAGGAAAGCGTTCAGAGGCAAAAGAGGTTCTTGGACAATTAATCAACATTCAACCGGGTGAACCAGAGTGGCAGGAGAAGTTAGAAACCTTAGAATTTGAGTAAAGGAGGGAGTGGGTATGACTGCTTCTGTATCAGTTGTTGATAAAAAAGCATTTGTTCGATGGTTTTTAAAAAATTATCAATTGAAACGTCGTGAGTGTGTATGGATTTTAAATTACCTATTAAGTAATGATGACTTGTTAAAAGAATCCGTTTTGTGGAAGAAGCTCACTATTGTCCTAGGGCAATGGTGATGTCAACAGTAGACTCAACTGGTGTGCCTTTTCGTTTCTATAAAGGCAATGTGATGACGGCAGATGCTGAGAAGTCTTTCCATGATTTACGCTTACATGAACAAGAAGATATGTATATACAATTGAATTTTCCTAATATACCACCAAGTGCACAATACTTAGCAGTTCTTGAAGAAAACCCTTATATGCCAGAAACACTGCTCGTCAGTGAAAAAGATCGTGTACTGGCAGAAGAGCTGCTTTCCAATAGCTTACTCGTATTCCAAGAAGAGAAATTACTTGCACAAATTGATGAAGCCCTCGACCAGGGAGATGAAGTGCGATTTTATGAATTGTCTAATTTGTTACAAGCATTGAAGGAAACGGCTAATTTACGTTAATTATAGGTAAAAATTGAATGTCCTTTATCCATTTCAATATGGTAACATTACTAGTGAATGATTGTTTTCACTTTTAATTGGGTATCCTATTGAAGAGTGGAAAAGGACATTTTTATTTTGCGATAAAAGGAGGTTTGTTGAATGTATTTTAATGCAAACGATGTAACATCGTTTATGGCACAAAAAGATTTTATTGATACCGCGGTTGTTCCACTTGTATCCATTGATCTCTCTTCTGAAAAAATGAAACAAAGTGGTGCCGAGGTAGATTTTGTCATGTCTTTAACTTCTTTTATAGAGCAGCAGTTTAAAGGTCGACTACTAGTCATGCCACCATTTTCTTATATGACAACTTTAAAAAACGACGATTTACCACAGCAATTAGAAGCACAATTACATAATGCTGGATTTAAGCATGTGTTCTTCATTACTTGTGACCATTATTGGACAAAGAGTGGAGAGATAGTCAATATGATTTGGTTACCAGCGATTCCTTTAGAAAGTATGGATGCCAGTGTGAAAAAATCCATTCTAGAAGATCAATTGCGACAAGTGATTCCAATGCTTTCGACTAAATGGGCACAGATTTAACAATTAGTTTCAATAAATGTTCACATTCTCCAGCTTTCCACAGAATGCTATATTGACCAAGCTATGGACTTGATATATCATATATATGTCCTAGTATTACTATTTGTAAAAGTATGTCCGTTGGACTGACCTTTAAGTTAGAGGGGGGAAAATAATGAGTAATAATCGAGTTTCACGTCGTCAATTTCTAAGTTATACTCTTACTGGTGTAGGTGGATTTATGGCGGCAGGTATGCTAATGCCAATGCTTCGCTTTGCAATTGATCCTGTGCTACAAAAGCATGAGGGTGGGGATTTTGTAAAAACAGAGCATAAAATCGCTGACTTGACTGAAGAGCCTGTAAAAGTGGACTTTTCATATGAACAAGTGGATGCATGGTATAAATCACAGGTTACAGATGTAGCTTGGGTTTATAAAAGTGGCGATCAAATCATTGCCCTTTCACCTGTTTGTAAGCATTTAGGATGTATGGTTGACTGGAATGGAGATTCTGCACACCCAGGTCAATTCTTCTGTCCATGCCACGCAGGACGTTATGAGAAAAACGGGAAAAACATTGCAGGTACACCGCCTCTAGGTCCGTTGGATGAATTTGAAGTACAAGAACAAGATGGCTATTTAATGATTGGTCCAGCTAAAGCAAATTCTCTAGTTAAATAAGTAAGGGGGTACGACAACAGTGCTAAATAAAATTTATGATTGGGTCGATGAACGCCTAGATATTACACCGATTTGGCGTGATATTGCCGACCACGAAGTGCCAGAGCACGTTAACCCTGCACATCATTTTTCAGCATTCGTTTACTGCTTTGGTGGATTAACATTCTTCATCACAGTAATTCAAATTCTATCTGGTATGTTCCTAACAATGTACTATGTACCAGACGTTGTGAATGCCTGGAAATCAGTTTATTATTTACAAAACGAAGTAGCATTTGGTGAAATCGTACGCGGTATGCACCACTGGGGAGCTTCATTAGTTATCGTAATGATGTTCTTACATACACTTCGTGTATTCTTCACAGGTTCTTATAAAAAACCTCGTGAGTTAAACTGGATGGTTGGTGTAGGTATTTTTGGTGTAATGATGGGTCTTGGATTTACAGGATACTTATTACCATGGGATATGAAAGCATTATTCGCTACTAAAGTAGGTATCGAAATTGCAGCATCAGTACCGTTTATCGGTGGGATGATTAAAGTATTATTAGCGGGTGACACAACGATTCTTGGTGCTCAAACGTTAACTCGATTCTTTGCGATTCATGTATTCTTCTTACCTGCAGTATTGTTTGGGTTACTTGCAGCGCACTTTATCATGATTCGTCGTCAAGGAATTTCAGGACCGTTGTAATTGTCTTGACGGTTCGATGATCTTTAAAAGGAGGGGACACTATGCATCGCGGAAAAGGAATGAAATTTGTCGGCGATTCTCGTATTAAAGCGAATCACAGAATGCCGAACGTTCCAAAGGATTATTCCGAATATCCAGGTAAGACGGAAGCTTTCTGGCCGAACTTCTTACTGAAGGAATGGATGGTAGGTGCTGTATTTTTAATTGGATACTTATTATTAACTGTCGCTCACCCGTCACCACTTGAAGGGCCGGCAGATCCAACTAGAGCATATACACCACTACCGGACTGGTACTTCTTATTTATGTATCAACTTTTAAAATACTCATTTGCTTCTGGTCCATACAATGTAATCGGAGCTATTGTAATTCCAGGTCTTGCATTTGGAGCGCTATTATTAATGCCATTTTTAGACAAGGGTCCAGAACGTCGTCCATCTAAACGTCCATTGCCAACAGCGTTTATGTTATTAACTTTAGCTGCTATGTTCTACCTAACTTGGGAGTCAGTTGTTAACCACGACTGGGAAGCTCAAAAAGCTATGGGTGCAATTGTAGAAACAGTTGAATTCGATAAAGAATCAGAAGGTTATAAACTATACGCTGGTTCAGCTTGTATTACATGTCACGGTGAAGGCTTAGAAGGTGGAGCTGGTGCACCATCTCTAATGAACACTGGATTAACAGCTGATGAGATTAAGGACATTGCTCATAATGGTCGCGGTAACATGCCACCAGGATTATGGACAGGTTCAGATGAAGATCTTCAAAAACTTGCTGAATTCATCGAAAGCTTAAAAGCAGAGTAATAGTAAAAGAGTCAGGAAACTGGCTCTTTTTTTTCTACCTTGTTATACTATTGGGACTGGAAGCCATACAAAAAGGTTCCCTTGTGTAAAGGATTTTAGCGAAAGATGTCGAAAAAACATTTATTTATGAAACAAGTAAGCGAATTAAAACAATAAAATAACACATATTGATGGTGAGATACAATTGAACTATACATAAATAATGGATTGTTTTTATCGGAAGGAGTTAACATCGTGCAACTAACAAGAGCAAATATTTGGTACCTTCTGACCCATAAATCATTCTTGATAGTGCTGCTAATTATTAATCTACTAGGTACAATTTATGGCTATTATTGGTATGGGTGGCAGCTTGCCATCACAGAGCCTATTTTTTATATTTTTGTTCCAGATAGTCCGACAGCCAGTTTATTCTTTTGTTTTGTGTTAATTGCTTGGATTATGGGGAAAAGCTGGCCACTGATGGAAGTACTTGCCCTTGTTACGTTGGTGAAATATGGCTTATGGGCAGATGTGATGAATATTTGGACATTAATTGAAACAGGTTCTATTGGCTGGCAGGGATGGATGCTAGTTGGTTCACATTTTGCCATGGCTGTACAAGCTGTACTATATATGAAGAAATATGTCTTCACTTATTGGCATGTTGTGATAGCAGCTGTTTGGACACTGCATAATGATGTCATTGACTATGTATTTGGGCAAATGCCGATGTATCGGGATTTAGCCAATTACACAAGCTATATAGGTTACTTTACATTCTGGTTATCAATTGCATGTATTTTACTTGCCATTTTCTCAATTAGGTGGCGCAAATATTTGCCGAATTAGGGTATAAATTATAGAATTATAGTATCGAGGTAGAAAGGGGTTAGAAAATTGTCAACGAGCATGTATATTGTTTATTTTGTGATTATTATGCTGCTTCCACTTTATGCTCAAATGAAGGTAAAGGGTACGTATAATAAATTTGCAAAGCAACGTACAATGAAGGGGCAAACTGGTGCAGAGGTAGCGCGTGCGATTTTAGATGCAAACGGCTTATATGATGTACGAGTTGTGCCAACACAAGGTGTGTTGTCTGATCATTATAATCCAGCAACCAAAACAGTGGCTTTATCAGAAAGTAACTTTTATGAAGCAAGTGTTGCAGGTGCTGCGGTTGCTGCCCATGAGGTGGGCCACGCCATCCAACATAAAGAAGCATATTCCATGCTTACATTACGTAGTAAGCTAGTCCCGGTAGCAAATATTTCTTCTAATGCGTCTTGGATTTTCGTAATGATTGGTATTTTTGCAAGTAGTACGAATTTCTTGCTATTAGGTATCATATTATTAGCAGCAGGTGTTGTTTTCCAATTAGTGACACTTCCTGTGGAGTTTGATGCCTCGAAGCGAGCATTAGTTCAAATGAATTCACTTGGCATTATTACAAATGAAGAAGAACGACCAGCACGAAAAGTATTAAGTGCTGCAGCATTAACATATGTAGCAGCGGCAGCGGTAGCTGTACTAGAGTTATTACGTTTAATTTTAATTTTTACCAATATGCGTAGCGACGACTAAGAAAAAACTTGTTATAGTGGTACACCACTATAACAAGTTTTTTATCTTCGTATGCTTAATGAAGGGGCTGCTTTTGATCGTCTAGTGTGAAGCCTTCTCCTGCCACATCTCGTACTTCAATGATGGAAACAAATGCGTGCGGATCAACTTCATGCACAATAGATTTTAACCGTACAACTTCATTGCGGCCAATTACACAATAAATAACCTCCTTAGGTTGTTTCGTAAAATGACCATGTCCTTCTAAAATGGTGATACCACGCTCCATTCGAAGAGCGATTGTTTCAGCAATGGCTCCAGACTTTTCTGATATGATAAGCGCACCACGAGCCGCATAAGCACCTTCTTGTACAAAGTCAATGACACGGGCTCCAACAAATACGGCTACTAATGTATACATCATTGAACGAGCATCCAAGAACGTCAGCCAAGAAAGAATGATGACGATGGCATCGAAGACAAACATGGTTTTCCCCATACTCCAGCCAAAATATTTATGCCCTAGTCGTGCCAAAATATCGACACCACCTGTAGTGCCACCGAAACGAAAGACAATCCCAAGTCCCAATCCAACAAAGACACCAGCAAAAAGTGCTACAAGCAACATGTCATCCTCTAAATGGATGGTAAATTGATATTTTTGGAAAATTTTTAGAAAAAGAGATACGGATAAAGTGCCGACAAGCGTATAGACAAATGATTTTTTTCCAAGTAATCGATAACCTATGATAAACATGGGAATATTTAATAACAGGTTCATTAAGGCAGGGTCCCATCCTAATGTAAAATATAGTATGAGTGTAATCCCACTTAGTCCACCTTCACCCAGTTGATTTTGGATGTTGAAGTGAACAAAGCCGAAGCTGAAAACTGCTGCTCCGAGCATAATCGCGATAATATTACGTATTTTAATCTGTTTTAGCATTTGACCTCCTGTAGTTCCAAACAAATGAAGTAGTGTTATCTATTATCTGACATTTTATTGGTTTTGACAACAATGGTGTAAATTTTATACGATGGTAAATAGGAGTGTGATTTTTATGGCAGATCAACTAACAATGCAAGCTTTACAACAGCGTGTCGATGACTATATAGGACAATTTAAAGAAGGCTATTTTCCACCATTTGAATTACTTGCACGTCTAACAGAAGAATTAGGCGAACTTTCACGCGAAGTTCAGGATGTCTATGGACAGAAAAAGAAAAGAGTACAGAGGATATAAACAGTATTGAAGAGGAATTAGGAGACTTTTTCTTTGTACTAGTCTGTTTTGCAAATGCCCAAGGTATTAAACTAGATGAAGCACTTTTACGCGTCATACATAAATTTGAAACTAGAGATAAGGATCGTTGGACTAGAAAGGATGAAGAATGATGTCGATTCGTGTAGCTATTGCGGGAGCAAGAGGAAAAATGGGAGCTGAGGCTGTACATACGGTCATGAAACATGACAAAATGGAATTAGTAGCTGTACTAGATTATAAGGAAGTAGGAAAAACTTTAGCTGATTTAGATATGTTTCCAGCAAGCTATACAGTGCCTATATTTACAGAAATGCATGATCTTGTAGAAGCAACTGCACCAGATGTACTAGTGGATTTAACTAATCCACATGCAGTCTACAAACATACAAAGGAAGCACTGAATTTAAATGTACGACCAGTAATTGGTACAACAGGATTTACAGATGCACAACTAGAGGAATTATCAGCCATGGCCAAAGAAAAAGAGTTAGGTTGCATTATTGCACCAAACTTTGCGATTGGTGCTATCCTAATGATGAAGTTTGCAAAAGAAGCAGCCAAATACTTACCAGATGTAGAGATTATAGAGATGCACCATGATCAGAAGCTTGATGCACCATCTGGGACAGCGGTGAAAACGGCACAGTTAATACAAGAGGTCCGTACGTCAAAGGCACAAGGGCATCTAGAAGAGAAAGAAACCATTAAAGGTGCAAGAGGTGGAGATTTTGACGGTATGCGCATTCACTCCGTACGTTTACCTGGTTTAGTGGCACACCAGCAAGTATTATTTGGAGGGGATGGGCAGCTACTAACGATTCGCCATGATTCATTAAACCGTAATTCTTTTATGTCGGGTGTTGCATTTTGCATAGAAGAGGTTATGAAAATGGATCAGCTTGTTTATGGTTTAGAAAACATCATCTAAAGATTGGGATGGAAGCTATATGAAAATCGCATTGATTGCACATGATCGTAAAAAAGATAATTTAGTACAGTTTGCTATTGCTTACCAAAATATTTTACAAGAACACACACTATATGCTACCGGCACAACAGGACAACGTGTCATCGAAGCTACTGGTTTGGAAGTTACACGTTTTCGTTCAGGGCCACTTGGTGGCGACCAACAAATTGGCGCAATGATTGCCAATAATGATATGGACATGGTGATATTTTTCCGTGATCCTTTAACAGCACAACCACATGAGCCAGATGTTTCTGCACTAATCCGTCTTTGTGATGTTTACCAAGTGCCACTGGCAACAAATATGGGAACAGCAGAAATATTACTAAAAGGCCTACAGGAAGGCTTTGTGGATTGGAGACTGATACAAGAAAGACGCAATTAACAAAAGACGTGATTCAGAAAGGATGATCATCGAATGAAAAAGCTAAAAATAGGCATTACCTGTTATCCTACAGTTGGTGGCTCTGGTGTCATTGCAACAGAATTAGGCAAAATGCTTGCAGAAAGAGGACATGAAATTCATTTCATCACCTCAAGCGTACCATTTCGATTGAATAAAATTTATCCAACCGTCTTTTTCCATGAAGTCGAAGTTAATAATTATTCAGTATTTCAATATTCTCCATACGATATTGCATTAGCGAGTAAAATGGCAGACGTCATCAAGGATGAAGAGTTGGATGTGCTACATGTGCATTATGCCATCCCACATGCAGTATGTGCGGTGCTAGCACGTGAAATGAGCGGCCGAGACATTGGCATCGTTACAACCCTTCATGGCACAGATATATCGGTGCTTGGGCAAGATTCTACGCTCTCACAGGCCATTAAGTATGGGATTGATAAATCTGATATTGTGACAACCGTGTCACAGGCATTAAAAGAACAAACCTATGAACTGATTGATACAGTAAAACCAATTGAAACGATTTATAACTTTGTGGACGAACGCGAATACTTCCCACGAAATTCAGGAAACTTAAAAGAGCAATTTGGTATACAAGAAGATGAAAAAGTCCTCATTCATGTATCAAACTTCCGTAAAATAAAGAACCTTCCACACATTGTAGACGCCTTTATGAAAATCCGTGCCAACATGAAAGCAAAGCTCTTATTAGTAGGTGATGGCCCAGAAAAGCATCGTGTCATGGACCAAGTAAAAGGAAGTCCGTATATGAAGGATGTTTTATTTTTAGGGAAACAAGAAAACTTAGCTGAACTGTATGCGATTAGTGATCTAAAGCTATTATTATCACAGCAAGAATCGTTTGGACTGGTGTTATTAGAGGCAATGGCTTGTGGTGTACCTTGTATTGGAACAAATGTAGGTGGTATTCCAGAAGTCATTGAGCATGGTGTTGACGGCTATATCGTGGAATTAGGGGATACAGAGGCAGTTGCGGCGTATGCAACCCATTTATTGCAAGATGAGGAACAATTACTGCGCTTCCGAGAAGCGGCCATCCGTGCAGTAAGTGAAAAATTCCACTCATCCAAAATTGTGGAACAATATGAAAATCTGTACGAGAAGGTTGCGGAAAGAAATCATGCAAAACAATAAAGAATGGCAGGCAGCCTATTCAGTCATTGAGCAATTAGAACAGGCAGGATTTGAAGCAGTTATTGTTGGTGGTGCTGTAAGAGATGCTTTACTCGATCGTCCTGCCCATGATGTAGATGTGGCTACAAATGCCTTGCCTGAAGAAGTAAAAACTGTGTTTCAAAAGACTGTAGATATTGGGATTCAGCATGGGACGGTACTTGTTATCGTACCCGCTGGACCTGTGGAAGTGACTACCTATCGGACAGATGGGGAATATACAGATCATCGAAGACCACAGAATGTCCATTTCGTTCGATCTCTAAAAGAGGATTTACAACGCCGAGATTTTACAATGAACGCCATTGCCATGCGGCGTGATGGCTCTTTTGTAGATTATTATGGTGGACAACAAGATATTGAAAAGCGCATTATACGAGCGGTAGGAGAGGCAGAAAAACGGTTTGCAGAAGATGCTTTAAGGATGCTGCGAGCGATTCGCTTCTCTGCACAGCTTGATTTTACGATCGAGGCGAATACATTCGCAGCCATCCAGCAAAGGGTTGCTGATTTGGGCTTTATTGCAAAAGAACGCATTAAAGCAGAGCTTGATAAGCTTTGGGTAGGACAAACAGTTTTTGGGGGTATACAAAAACTAGAGGACAGTGGATTAACTGCCTATTTAACAGGTGATTTTCAAACTGCACAATGGCATAATTTCCAAACAAAAGATGCCCTTCTTGGCTGGGCATACTTTGCCTTACTACAAGGAGCAGCATGGCGTGAGGTAGTGCGCGATTATCGATTATCGAATAAGGAAATGGCGTTTATTAATTCCGTTTTAACCGCTTATGACGCTTTAAAAGATGGTTGGACAAATCGCCATTATTTTTACTACACAGAGCAAGAACTAGAGGCTGCACAATATTTTGCCCAACTTCGCCAATTAGACGCTTTGATACCTCAACAATCTATCCGAGAATTACAGGCAAAGCTACCGATTCAACATAAGCAAGAATTAGCGGTGAATGGTGCTGATTTACTGAAATGGTCTGGCAAAAAGGGTGGGCCGTGGGTAAAAGCCTCATTGGAGGATCTGCTGACAGCCATTCTTCATCATGAACTTCAAAATGATCGACAACAGATTAAAAGTTGGTTGGAGCAACAGGATCTTACTTAAAGCCGAATACATGATAGGTAAAAGCCGCCTCCTGAAATGGGAGACGGCTTCATTAAATTCCTATCGTTGGTGGTCATTTACGTTAATTTACAGTATGATTAAGACAAAATAAGTTACATAACAAGAGTACAGTTAACTAAAGGATTGATGTGAAGATGACAATTTCCATGAAGGACGAAATTTTAAAAAGAATATTGGCTGCTGATGGAGAAGCGGTTTCAGGTCAGGAATTAGCAGATTCTCTTGGTGTCTCAAGAACCGCTGTTTGGAAGCATATGCAAACATTACAAGAGGAAGGGTATACATTTGATACAATTAAGAAAAAGGGGTATGTATTGACAGGTGTACCAAATAGCTTGAGCCCCACACAGATTAAGCTTTTTTTAAAGACAGAGCATTTTGGACGTTTGATCCATTATTACGATGTAGTTGATTCAACACAAACAATTGCGCATAAGCTTGCACAGGAAGGAGCTCCACACGGTACAATTATTATTGGTGAGGAGCAAACAGCGGGGCGTGGTCGTATGGCTCGTCCTTGGGAGTCTGCACATGGGACAGGTATTTGGATGACCGTTATCGTTCGGCCAGATGTTACGCCCCAACAGGCCTCATCCTATACACTTGTGGTGGCAGTAGCTGTCACAATGGCCATTAAAACCTTATATAAACATGTAGAGCCAGCGATTAAATGGCCCAATGATTTATTGATTAATGGCAAAAAATGTACGGGGATTTTAACGGAAATGCAAGCAGAGGCGGATCTTGTGCAAGCTTTACTTGTTGGAATTGGCATAAATGCGAACCAAGCAGCAGCTGACTTTTCACCTGATATTGCGGATATTGCCACTTCATTACGATTAGAAGCTGGAGAAGAAATCAATCGTGCAGCACTTGTGGCCTCTATCTTACACTATTTAGAACAATTTACAGAACTATACGTTAAAGAAGGTTTTGCGAGTCTAAAGACACTATGGCAGCAAATGTCTTGTACAATTGGTCAACGTATAGAGGTAACGACGATACGCGAACGTTTTGAAGGGGTTGCCAGTGGTATTACAGACGATGGTGTTCTGCAACTGACACAGGACGATGGAACGGTTCGAACGATCTATGCGGGAGACATCAAAATATTATAAAAAAGAAGCTGCAAGTAATGTCCTATACTTGCGGCTTCTCATGTTGTTGCAAAAAGATGATGTCAACGGCAGAAAAAGCAACTTTGCAAGGTGAGGGGTTGATTTCCGTTCCGCCAGCGTCCTTTCCAGGGGGCGTCCGATGAGCCGCTTCACTCACTTACGTTCGCTCTAGGGTCTCATCTGTGACGCTAAATCCCCTAGGAGTGACGCTGGCTCCACTCCAATCAACCATTCTGCAAAAGTGTCTTTGCTTTATCTTTCATACTGGCCGTAGCGAACAAAATAATCCATTATTTGTATTATTAGAGAATCGATAGACTTTTATTTTCAATGTGGGGAAGTCATGCGTAACAGCACCTCTTCATAAAGAGTCGTGAACACCTTCACTTTATTTGAAAACCTTTGCTAAAAGGTAACACTTTTGTAGGTTGAAGTGGAAGGCTACTTGACTCCCGTGGGATCGGCGCTCGCCCACAGGAAAGAAAGTAGCCTGCAAAGGAAACCATTTTCACCTTTCACAAAAATTCTATTAATGGTTTTGTTTTTCAACAATATGAGAAGCTGCAAGTAACGTCCTGTACTTGCAGCTTCTTTTATTGACTATTCTTTATTTTAGTGACACATCTATATCACCATGTGATAAGGAAACATTCAGTTGGTGCTCACCCTTCGTTACCTGAGTCACGGTGCCATTTTGTTCTTCATCATTAATGGTCACATCACCGAAGTCTGTTTTGAGAGCGTAGCCTATATCACTTTGTTTGTTTTGTAAGTGAATCGTTGTATCGCCAAAACTAGAGGTAATGGTTGTTTGCCCATTTAATGTGCCATCTATATCGATATCTCCATGCTCGCTCTCAATAGTAAAGCCGTTACTAGTAAGTTGCTGAAGCGTCAAATCACCAAAGGACTGCCTAATCTCTGTTTTGTCACCCGTCGTGCTGTTGAAAGTAATATCTCCATAATCCTGGATGAGATTAAGCTGCTGATACTGGAGCCCATGAATGGCTGTATCGCCAAAATTACTGTCTATTACAATCGCCTCTATTTTTGTATCTTTTGGGACATAGAGTTTGATTGAAGGGGAAGAGAGGTTACCGAAGCCAAATTGAAAACCATCCTTTTTCTTTGCCATTGTTTCGATGGTTAAAGTTCCGTTATCAATATGATATGTTACATCTTCTTGCTCATGGACCTTTGTGTCTAATTTATAGTCACTATCACTTGCAACAATCTCCACATCTCCATAATCATTTACGATATTAATGCTTGTGAATGCATCTAAAGCATGAGACTGACTTATTAATTTAGTATTACTTGGGACATAAAGACCCTCTGAATCTTTAAGAATCAGCCAGCGACCCCCTGAAAAATAGCCAATCAATGCGAGTAGAATGCCTAATGCAATCATTGTCATGGCTATAAGGGTATTTTTTGACGTCATTTAGAAGTCCCCCTTTTTTTGCTTCTTTGTCATTTTATGGAACAGTCTGCCTAATGTTTCAACAGAGACAACAACGGTTTTCTTGATAACACGAGCAACAACTGGGAACAGTAGGACACCCAAGCCCGTTACGATTAACCCGACACCCATAAAGAGCAGTGCGGTCGGCCAATGCTCTGTTAAAATTAAGAAACCTGAAATGATCGCCACAACGCCACCAGCAAAAATACTAATAACAGTTGCGACAATAGCAAAGATTAAGCTGATAATGACTGCGCCAAATGAAAAAATGAGTGCAATGGCTGTTGCAAGTAATGGCAATGAAAGGGGCGCAGACAGTATAGCTAGAATAATGAGCCAAATGGCAGACATATTCTTTTTGTTGATTTTGCCGAGGAGGTTTCTAAATCCTTTAATGCGAAATCAGCTAATATTTGTGAGGCAACGTGTGAAGGAGAGCCAAGTTGTGAAATGACCTGATGCTCATTTTCCTCTCCAGCTTCCTCAAAGTATTCTTCATAATAGGCAAGCGCAGCGTCTAACTCATGCGCAGGAAGCCGACGTAATTTTCCTCGTAGCTGTTTCAAATAGCTTGCTCTATCCATCTAAATTCCCTCCTAAAAGTACACAATCAACCTTTTCCTTATACATTTGCCATTCTTTTAATAGCTCTAATAATCGTATACGTCCTTGCTCCGTAATTTGATAATAGCGTCTATTTCTACCTTGATAAGGTTGATCGTACGTTGTTAAGTAATGCGCTTTTTGTAAGCGGCGTAATACAGGATACAGTGTAGACTCTGAAATCTCCATGACTGATTGTACCTGCTGTGTTAAAGAATAACCGTAGGCGTCCTCTTTCTCGACAATAGCCAGTACACAAGCATCAAGTAAAGCTGAACCAAGCTGAAATGTCATCTTTTCACCTCACATGTAATACCTATACTTCATTTTATATTATATGACATATAGTATGTGGATAGTATATGACGTATAACATTGATTGTCAATTCTAAAAGAAAATTTTTTCCAATGTTGTTAGACGAAGATATTGTAAGAAAATAATATTTGAAGATTAATAGGAAAATCTGTTATAGTATGTGCGAAGGGCAGTATCCATTGTGAACGGCACCTTCAAAAACGCAATAGACTATACTATCAAATATCTGCCTTGATCTTTTAGACAGGGACGGAAGAAAACGATACGTTCAAATATAGCTTTCATTTTGTAAGCTATTGCCTCTTTCAGGGGTCTTTTTATCATTGAACGACACACTACCCTTCTGTCTGTTTTCGGCCAGAAGGGTTTTTCTGTTTTCTTCCTTTAAAAAAGGAGGACTACAAAATGAAAACGACAACAGATTTTTTAAAGATGAAAGCGGCAGGCGAGAAAATCGTGATGGTGACGGCCTATGATTATCCAGCTGCTAAATTCGCGGAAGAAGCTGGCGTTGAGATGATACTAGTCGGGGATTCACTTGGAATGGTCGTGCTTGGCTATGATTCTACAATGCCTGTAACTGTAGCGGATATGGTCCATCATGCAAAAGCAGTAAGACGAGGGGCAAAGGATACGTTTATAGTCGTTGATATGCCCTTTGGTTCTTATCATGGCGATGTCAATGAGACACTCAAAACAGCCATTGCGATGATGCAACAAACAGGAGCAGATGCTTTAAAGGTTGAGGGGGCAGGTGAAGTTATACCTGTCATTCGTAAATTAACGTCAGCTGGTATTCCAGTAGTAGCTCACTTAGGCTTGTTGCCTCAATCAGCGGGAGTGCTTGGTGGTTATAAGGTACAAGGAAAAACAGCTGAACAGGCTGCTACGCTGCTTGAAGAAGCAAAACAATGCGAAGCGGCTGGAGCATGTGCAGTCGTGTTGGAATGTATCCCTCATCAGCTGACAGAAATTGTTTCAGCTAGTCTTGTTATTCCAACCATTGGCATAGGCGCTGGTATTGAGGCTGATGGACAAGTGCTGGTGTATCATGACATGCTAAGCTACGGTTCGCACCATGTACCGAAATTTGTTCAACAATTTGCTGATATGGGCAAAGAAGCAAGCGCGGGGATGATGGGTTACGTAGAAGCAGTGAAAGCGGGTACTTTCCCAGCTCCAAAGCATTTCTTCACAATGAAAGAGGAAGCATTAGATCAGCTATATGGAGGCGTTAAATGATGAAAGTCATCACGACCATACAGGCATTAGCCACAGAAATTCAAGCAGCTAAGCATGCTCAAAAAACGATTGGACTTGTTCCGACAATGGGCTATTTACATGAAGGTCATTTAACATTAGCACAAACAGCTCGTGTAGAAAATGATGTCGTTGTGATGAGTATATTTGTCAACCCAACACAATTTGGGCCAAATGAGGATTTTGAAAGTTATCCTCGTGATTTGCCTAGAGATACTGCATTAGCTGAATCTGTGGGCGTTGATATTGTGTTCGCACCAAGTGTGGAAGAAATGTATCCTCAAGATGGAGGGATTCGTCTACATGCAGGTGAGCAGGCTACCATTCTTTGTGGTGCAAGTCGTCCTGGTCATTTTGATGGTGTTTTACAGGTTGTCTCTAAATTATTTCATTTAACACTGCCAACAAGAGCTTATTTCGGTCAAAAAGATGCACAGCAGGTTGCGATTATTGCGACAATGGTACGTGATTTTAATTTCCCTTTAGAAATGCGTGTTGTCCCAATTGTACGCGAGGAGGACGGTTTAGCGAAATCTTCCCGTAATGTCTATTTAAGTGAGTCAGAGCGACAAGAGGCTCCAGCGATCAATGAGGCATTACAGTTGGCTCGCGATAGCTTTTTAGCGAATGGTGATGCTGAAAAAGCACTTGCGAAAGCAAAAGCTCATATTCATGCAAGAACACATGGCCGCATTGATTATATTGAATTATTAACATATCCAGATTTAACACCAGTGACAACTGCAACTCAGCAAGTTTTGTTGGCAGCAGCTGTTTATATAGGTAAAACACGTTTAATCGATAATTGTATTTTTACTGTGAAAGAGGGACTATAGTATGTTACGTATGATGATGAATAGTAAAATCCACCGTGCAACAGTGACACAGGCAGATTTAAACTATGTAGGCTCCATAACAATAGATGAAGATATTTTAGATGCAGTAGGTATGCTGGCAAACGAAAAAGTACATGTTGTTAATAACAATAATGGCGCTCGTTTTGAAACATATATTATAGCTGGTGAACGAGGATCAGGTGTCATTTGTGTTAATGGTGCAGCAGCAAGACTTGTGCAGCGTGGTGATATTGTCATTATTATTTCCTATGTGTATGTGGATAATCATGAGGCAAAAGACCATCAACCAACTGTAGCCATCATGGGAGAGGGCAATACAATTAAGGAAATGATCGCACACGAGCCAGAAGCAACTGTGATGTGAATTCAGCCATAGAATAAATTAATACTAGAGAGGAGGATGGCAAAGAATAGCCAATCCTCCTTTTTTGCGATTACGTTTATATCAAAAGTTACTGGCAAAAATTTGCTTTTATTACTATTAAACTAGTTAACAAAATTATAATTTTACAAATGTTCTAGTATTTTGCGTCATATTTATGTAGAATTTAGTTGTTAGTACATCATTTTACTAGTGGAGGTATCATTTGTCATGGAAAATAAACGTAACAAATTTTTAACAGTAACTGCAGCAGCATTGGCTGTAACAGCGGTAGCGGTAGTACCAGCATCAGCAGCAAGTCCTTTTTCGGATGTAAAGGAAAGTCATGCAGATTTTGAAGGCATTTCTACACTTTATGCAGCAGGGATTATTAGTGGTTACCCAGATGGTACATTCAAACCAGATACAAATGTCACACGTGGACAAGCGGCAAAAATGATTGCAGGCGCATTAAAATTGGATACAAAAGAAGTAGAGGATCCAAAATTTACGGATATTAGTGCATCAAATCCTTATTATGGCTCAATTGCAGCCCTTGTAGGATTAAATGTCATTACAGGCTATGGAGATAATACTTTCCGTCCAAACCAAACAATTACACATGGTGATTTAGCAAAAATTTTAGCATCTATCCCAACATTACCAGAGCTAGAAAGTGCAAAAAATCATGAGGCTAGTGAAAAAGTTACACGTGGACAACTGGCAACATTCATTGCTGAGGCTCTAACAAAATCAAACCCAGAAACACCAGAGACTCCAGAAACTCCAGAGACTCCTGAAACACCAGCAGATGCATTCTCATTATCGATTTTACATGTGAATGATACACATGCTCGTGCAGATAAATTACCAAAATTAGCAACAGCAGTTAAAGAACAACGTGAAACGAAGAAAAATGTTTTAACATTACATGCTGGTGACGCATTTAGTGGTACACTATACTTCAACGAGTTCCATGGAAAAGCAGACCTAGCACTATTAAATGAAATTGGCTTTGATGCGATGGTATTTGGTAACCATGAATTTGATTTAGGCTCATCACCAGAAGGTCATCAAGCATTAGCGGATTTTGTTAAAGGCGCTAAATTCCCATTTGTAGATGCTAATACTGATTTCTCAGCAGATGCTAAATTCACAGGTTTATTTACAGATTTAGTTTCAAGTGAGCCTGAGAATGGTAAAATCTATTCTGGTATTGTGAAAGAAATTGATGGAGAAAAAGTAGGTATTTTCGGCTTAACGACTGAGGAAACGATGGATATTGCTTCTCCTGATAAAATAACATTTACAAATTATATTGATGAAGCGAAAAAAGCAGTGGCAGCCTTTGAAGGAATGGGTGTCAACAAAATTATCGCTTTAACACATATTGGCTATAATGATAATCCAAATGTAGATAATGATATTTTATTAGCTAAAAATGTACCAGGTATTGATGTCATCGTCGGTGGCCATGACCATACAAAATTAGAAAAACCATTTGTTGTGGATACAAATACAGTTGGTGAAGCAAAAGATGCTACATTAATCGTACAAGCTAATGAATATGTAAATTACTTAGGTACACTTGATGTAACATTTGATGGAAAAGGCATTGTCACTAAGTATGAAGGAGAATTAATCGATCTTGGTAAAGTTGTAGAAGATGAAGCGTTAGTGAAAATCCTTGAGCCATTTACAGCAAAAGTAAATGAAGTTAGCAACAAGGAGATCGGTGTAAAAATTACTGAGGAATTAGCTAATCCTCGTGCAACTGAAGACAATCTGAACAGTGTTCGTAGCAATGAAACAGCTTTAGGCAATATCATTACAGACGGTATGCTAGCAAAAGCACAAAAATATACTGATAAAACGGTTGTAATGGCATTACAAAATGGCGGTGGTATTCGTGCTGCAATTCCAGCGGGCAATATTACAGTTGGTCAAGTGATTACAGTATTACCATTTGGTAACACTTTAGCATTAATGGATGTTACAGGTGCAGAGCTTAAAGCAGCATTTGAAGTATCCCTGAAAAATGCGCCAAAAGAAAACGGTGGCTTCTTACACATTGGTGGAGCAAAACTACAATATGACTCTTCAAAAGAAGTTGGCTCACGTGTTGTTTCCATCGAATATTTAGATAAAGCGACTGGTAAATATGTTGCTTTAGAAGATGGTAAAACGTATACAGTGGCGACTAATGCCTTCACAGCTAAAGGTGGAGACGGCTTTGATATGTTTGCTAAAGCATATGAAGAAGGTCGTGTTACAGATTTAGGCTTATCTGATTGGGAAAACCTTCAAGAGCAATTAGTGTCACTTAAAGAAGTGAAAACAACAACTGAAGATCGTATTGTTGATGTAGCAAAAAAACAATAAGCGTAACGTTGTTTGAGTAAGCACTCCATAACGATTCCACAACGCAACCTTAGGGGATTGATTTCTCCAAGGTTGCGTTTTTTGTATGGATGCGGTGATTCAACAAAGAGGAGAAAGGATGCCGCAGAGCCAATAATATGATAAAATTCAACTTATCTAATGTGAACTGTGAGTTGAGATGTATGATGGAAAGTCAAAAATATGCAATTGTAGATTTGGAGACAACTGGTCATTCACCAGCCAATGGGGACCGGATGATTCAAATTGCCATTGTTATTATGAAGGATTGGGAAATTGAGCGTACCTATACGAAGTTCATAAATCCGGGGAAAGCTATTCCAACTTTCATTCAAGATTTAACGCATATAACGAATGAGGATGTAAAGGATGCCTTCCCATTTGAAGCGCATGCGGATTACATATATGAGCTACTTGCTGACTGTGTATTTGTTGCACATAATGCAGATTTTGACTTATCCTTTTTACAAGCAGAGTTTAAACGTGCTGGACTACCGAAATGGCAAGGTAAAAAAATGGATACGGTGGAGCTAGCTAAAATTTTGTTCCCTATGTCCCTTGGTTTTAAGCTAGGGGATTTAGCGGCCGATTTAAATATTGAGTTAGCAAATGCACATCGAGCGGATGACGATGCTCGCGCGACAGCGGAGCTATTCAAGCATTGCTGGAAGGAGCTACTAAGTTTACCACAGCTTACACTTGAACAGATGCATAAGCGTTCCTTTCGCTTAAAATCAAATATTTCTCAGCTTTTTTTTGAGGCGTTGCAAATTAAGCGCCAGCATACGACGGGCCGCGAAAATGTACATTATTACCGTAATTTTGCGATTGGCAATGGCCGAAATAAGCATGAGCATGTGACAGAAACGATTGCCTACCCTCAATCAGTAGATGAGAAAATAACGTTAATGTCAAAGGCACTGCCAAATTTTGAGGAACGTCCTGCACAATTTGACATGATGGACACGATTTGGCGGGCATTACATGAACAACAGGAGTGCGTGATTGAAGCTTCTACAGGTATTGGTAAAACTGCTGGCTATTTACTTCCAGCCATCTTATTTGCCCGTGCTGTCAATAAAAAGATTGCCATCAGTACGTATACTTCCTATTTACAAGAACAGCTTGTAGAAGAAGAGCTACCAAAGATCGAAAAAATCCTTGGGACAAAGGTGAATTTGTGTGTGCTGAAGGGAATGCAGCATTATATTGATCTCGATCGCTTTGAGCAATGTATGGCATATGCTGATGAATCCTATGATGATACATTTACTATTTTACAAATACTTGTGTGGTTGACCAAAACAGAGACTGGTGTGTTGAGCGAGCTCAATGTTTCTGGTGGCGGACAACTGTTTTTAGAGAAAATCCGAAAAATACCGAATGACAAGCCTTCAAAGGGCTTTGATTTCTATGAGCAAGCTTTAAAGAACAGTGCAGTTGCTGACTGTATTGTAACGAATCATGCCATGGTTTTAAGTGATTTAGTGCGGCAAACACCACTTTTTACAGAAATAGATGGCTGGATTATTGACGAGGCGCATCAATTTATTCAGGCAGCTATGCAGCAGGATGAAGTAGTCTTCTCCTATACACAATGGAAGTATATTTTTGGACAAATTGGTACGATGGAGGACACGGCTCTATTTCAACAGTTTTGCCAGGCAGCGAAGAAAAAACAGCGAGTAGCCATGCAAAATTTACAGCATCTTGATGCACAATTTATACGTTTGCAGCGGACATTTGATGAAACAATCCAGAGAACTATTCAAAAATTGCAACAGCAAATGAAAGGGAAACAAGCAGGTAGTAAATGCACCTTGTTTTTAGAGGATGTTTCATTTGCGAAAGAAACGTTTGCACAAGTAAGCAAACTAACCCAGCAATGGCTGGATCTCTCTACTAGCATTACACAGTCGTTCGAAAATGCGATTGAGCAGCTAGATAAAAACGATCAATATGTATTATCTGAATGGCAATATTGGATTCGAGAAGTGAAGATAAAAATTGCTGAATGGGACGATATTTTTCTGTCACCACAGGAAGGCAATTCTGTTTGGTTAGAATTTGATGTACGGAGTGTCCCTGGCAGTCTCCATGTTTTTAAGAAGCCTGTCAATGTGACGCCGATAATTGAACAAGTATTAGCACCATTACGTCAGCAAGCAAGTATTGTTTGGACATCAGGCACATTAACGGTACCAGGCAATGAGCGCTTTGTTACACGGCAGTTAGGCATTTCTGATAATGTTGAAGTCTTGAAACTACAAGCTCCACCAGCCTACTATGCTGGGGCTAAGGCATTTATCGTCACCGATATGCCAGATATTCAGCATGTCAGCCAAGAAGAATACATTGAGGCTGTTGCCCATGCAATTACGCGGACTGTTCGAATGACAGAAGGGCGTTGCTTTGTACTCTTTACAGCACAGGATATGCTACGAAAAACAGTTGAGCTTATCCAAGATAGTGAACTATTAGATGATTACATGCTATTTGCACAAGGTGTTACAGGCGGTAGCCGTATGCGCATTCTAAAATCCTTCCAAAAATTTAGTCATGCCGTTCTATTTGGTACAAACAGTTTTTGGGAGGGGGTAGATGTTCCAGGAGATGCACTTGCCTCTGTTATTGTCGTACGATTACCATTTTCTTCACCAGAAGAGCCTGTTTTTAAGGCGAGGGCAAAGCATCTAACTACCCTAGGCCGCAATTCCTTTACGGAGCTTTCCTTACCAGAAGCGATCATGAGGTTTAAGCAAGGCTTTGGTCGATTAATACGTTCTTCGCAGGATAAAGGAGCTTTTATTGTCCTAGACCGACGAATTACTAGTAAGTCATATGGGAAAGAGTTTATTAAGGCATTACCACCTATCGATGTAAAGAAATTGCAGCTACCCGAATTGTTAAAGGAACTAAATCATTGGCAAAAATAGCAGAAACCCCTTTTAGCATTGCTAGAAGGGGTTTTTACGTATTGTAGAAGCGTTTAAAGAAAGGCAATTGCTAGTATGATTCTCATTGCTTGTTTTTAGTTTGCTCATCAAAAAGGTTAGCATTACGAACGATTTCTGTAATATATTTCATAGTGATTGCCGTTGCTTGTTTGGCATCATAACTTTTGCGATTATTCAATAGGTTTGTAAACATACCTTGCCAAATTAATAGTGTGATTTCATTGATGGCATCAACATTGCCTTCAGTTAAGTAGCCTTCTTTTAAAGCGATCTCTAACATAGAACGCCCTCGTTTCGTTAAACTGTGTTGAAATAAAATGGTCTTTAAATCATCAGGGATATTGATTAAATCATTGGGGTAAAAATTATAATAATTTTCCAATAGTGCTTCTGGCGTTTCCCCTAAATCCATGATAAAGACTGCGTGAAAAATCTGAGGTTGTTTGAAGGAATATTGACAAAAGCACTCCCAAGCCAATAAGTATTTTTCAATAGGATCTTTGCCTCTTTCTATGTAGCGAGCAACTTCGTTGGTATAGTCTTGCATGCATCTCATCGATGCAAAAAATAGAAGATGCGAGACTTCTGAAAAATAATTGTAGATAGTAGCACTGTTGTAACCTGCTTTATCAGCAACCTTCCGGATTGTGACATTTTCCAGCCCTTCTTCTTCGATGATTTCCGCAGTGGCATCTACAAAGTATTTCCACATACGACTCCTTTGTATTTCCTTTTTCTTCAAAGTAATATCCCCCTAACAAACAATTAATTACTGTAAAATCATTAATCAAATGTATATATTTACCTTCTTGTAGCTGATTTAAACTTATTATAGCATAGCAATTTTAATTATCTTCTTTCATTATAGCATTAGCTTTTGTCATTTTCAGAGTTGTGCATTAGAATTTCAGGTGATATACTAATCACAATTATTTTATAATCATGATTACTGAATAATCAAGATTCGGAATAATTAGACGAAGAGGATGTTATAACTAGGAGTCTTGCACTTAGACACAAGGGGAGGATTATACAATGAGTAAAAAAATTGTGACACAATTTGAGTGTACATATGAAACGATTGAAAACACATGGATCGAGTTAGCAGACGGCACAAGGCTTTCAAGTCGTATTTGGCTACCAAATGTAAAATTGGGAGAGAAAGTACCAGCCATTTTAGAGTATATTCCTTATCGTAAAACAGATGGGACAAGAGCAAGAGATGAGCCTATGCACGGTTATTTTGCAGGACATGGTTATGCTGTTGTGCGAGTGGATATGCGAGGTTCAGGTGAGTCAGATGGTTTATTAAAGGACGAATATCTAAAGCAAGAGCAGGATGATGCCCTTGAAGTCATTGAATGGATTGCTAACCAAAGCTGGTGTAATGGCAATATTGGGATGATGGGGAAATCGTGGGGCGGATTTAATTCTCTACAAGTAGCAGCTCGTCGACCAAAGGCGTTAAAGGCGATTATTACCGTAGGCTTTACAGATGATCGTTATAACAATGATATTCACTATAAGGGCGGTTGCTTGTTAAACGATAACTTCTGGTGGGGTGCTATTATGTTAGCCTACCAGTTACGTCCAATTGATCCACATATTGTTGGCGATAGCTGGCGTGATAAATGGATGGAACGATTAGAAAATATGCCTTTGTGGATGGCACAATGGATGGAGCATCAAACAAGAGACGATTATTGGAAACATGGTTCAGTTTGTGAAAATTATCAAGACATAGAAATCCCAGTTTTTGCGCTAGATGGCTGGGAAGATTCCTATACAAACACAGTCTTAAGTTTAATGGAAGGGCTTTCTGTTCCGAGAAAAGGCATCATTGGCCCATGGGCACATGTTTATCCCCACGATGGAGTACCGGGTCCAGCAATGGGCTTTCTACAAGAAGCTGTGAAATGGTGGGATCATTGGTTAAAAGGAATAGACAACGATGTAATGGATGGACCAATGGTGAATGTCTGGGTAGAAGAGAGCATGGAGCCATCCGTTAAGAAACCAATCAGCAAAGGCTATTGGGTTGGTTTAGAATCGTGGCCAGCAGCGGAATCGATACAAACTAAGGTGTATCAACTGACACATGGAAAACTAGTAGAAAACCGCAGTGAGCAACAAGAGCAAGTCCTACTAAAAACTCCTCAAAATCATGGTCTTTTATCTGGTGAATGGATGGGCGCTGGCGTACTAGGTGAAAGTCCAGCAGACCAACGATTAGATGATGGAATGGCCATGGTTTTTGAAACGGATAGGCTAGAGAAAGCCTTAGAGATTGTGGGCTATCCAAAATTTGAAGTGGAATTAATGAGTGACAAACCACATGCAATGCTATTTGCACAGCTATCAGACGTAGCACCTGATGGAGCTGTCACTCGTGTATCCTATGGCGTGATGAACCTGACACACTTAAATGGGCATGATCATGTTGACCTGTTAACACCTGGTGAAAAAGTGAAGGCCTTTGTTCAGTTAGATTGCTGTGGCCATCAATTTAAAGCGGGGCATCGTTTACGCCTATCCTTAGCTACAACGTTTTGGCCGATGTTTTGGCCAATGCCAGAAGACGCTACATTGACATTAAATCTAGAAACGGCTACCTTATCATTGCCAACCTTCCATGGTCAGCAGGTAGTAGGACCTAATATGAATGCTGAAAGTGCACCATTAACGCCAATCACAACGCTGCAAGAAGGAAGAGTTGATCGTTCTATATCCTATGATATTTTAACAGATACATGGACATGCATTACAGATGGGGTTGGAGGCGTATTTGGTGAAGGTATTTATCGCTTTGATGATATTGATGTCACTGTAGAACATAATTTGAAACGAGAATTAACCTTAACGAATGCTGATCCACTGTCAGCTCAGTATACAATCTATCAAAAGATGAAAATTGGTCGTGAAGGCTGGTGGATTGACGCGGATATTACGGTTACCAAAACATCCGATCAGGAAAACTTCCAAATTGTTGGGGAAATGGTCATCAAAGAAAATGACAAACAAGTCTTCCATAAGGAATGGAATCAAAAAATTAAACGTCATGGCTTGTAAATAACATATAAGGGGTAAACATATGGAAGCTAAGTTAAAAAAGAATACAGCTACTTTAGTTATTTTAGCTGTTTCAGGTGCCTTAATTTACGCATTGCCTTATTTTAGAAACTACTATTATGATGTCTTTCTGGATGCATTTCATTTAACCAATACACAAATGGGGACACTTGGTAGTGCGTATGGTGTTTGTTGTTTAATTTCCTATATTTTTGGAGGATTTTGTGCAGATCGTTGGAAAACGAAATATTTATTAACCATTTCTTTAGTAGCCACAGGATTATTAGGGTTTACATTATTATTGTATCCACCCTATCCAGTACTTCTACTGATTCATGCTGCTTGGGGAATCACGTCCATTATGACGTTCTGGGGAGCATTAGTAAAAGCGGTTCGTTCTTTAGGCTCTGAAAATGAACAAGGAAAAGCTTTTGGATTTTTTGAAGGCGGACGTGGTGTAACCAACATTATTCAATCTGCTGTGATTTTAGGGATCTTTGCTTTTTTTGCAAAACATATGAGTGATAAAATGGCTCTTTCAGCAGTTATTACGGTGTATTCTGTGATTTGTCTTTTGTTGGGCCTCATGATTATGATGCTGTATAAAGATCCAGATCAAGCGACTGTCAGTCCAGAGCATAGGGAGAGCAGTAAAACGTTTGATTGGGAAGTCCTTTGGAAAGTGTTGAAGATGCCAACTACCTGGCTTGCGACTATCCTTATCTTTACGTCCTACGCGATGATTATTAGCTATTATTACATTACACCTTATGCAACGGCCGCATTTGGTGCGTCTACGTTAATTGCTGCGGCTTTGGGCTACTTCTCGCAATATTGTCGTCCAATTGGTAGTTTTAGTGCAGGAATCATAGGAGACCGGATTGGTGTGTCGAATATGGTGTTAATCGGCTATATTTTATTAGCATTTGGTTTAGTAGGGCTCATTTTATTACCAGGAAAAGCTTCTTTTATCCTTATGCTTTTAGTGTTCATTGGGATTATCTATACATCTATGTATGCTTTGCAAGCGATGCATTTTGCAATTCTAGTAGAAGGCGATTATCCAGTAGAATCAACAGGGACTGTGTCCATGCCACTGATGATAATTGGTTATAGTGGTGAAATCTTTATGCCAATTATTGCGGGTGCTTGTTTAGATTACTGGGGTGGCACAGCGGGCTATAAAGTATTCTTTGGTATTTTATTAGGCTTAGCTATTATTGGATTCATTACAGTAGTCATTTGGCAGCGTGTGACGAAAGAAAAACGCCGAGAAATTGCTTTACAACGAAAGCTTTCCAAGGAACAGGCACTTACTTAATTTAATTTAATTTAGAACTAACATTGGTTTCTTCCAAAGCCAGCTTTTTTAAACATAATGATGGATAGCTAAAAAGGCTGCGAATTGTTTTTTACTATTTATACAAGTTGATTATTCACAAATCAATATGTAAACAGAGAAACAGAGGCGTCAAGGTAATGACGCCTCTGTTTTTGTCTCCGGTTTTGTATGATCCAGTAAAAATTCCACACGATTTCCACCATGGTGTTTGGCCTGATATAAAGCCTTGTCACATCTAGATAATAAGGAATGAATTGTATCACCCCTCACAAAGCAAGTCACTCCAATAATGATATACATATCAATGCTATCTAGTTTATCTGTTAACTCTAGCCAATGGTATTCATTTTTATCTATTAAAATATTATCCATGGATAAACGTAACCAAATAGTATCTCTCGTATGCCAGAAGAATGGATACGATTGATTACTAGCCACAAAAGAATGATCATGGACACCACTCAATATATCTTCGATGGAGACCATTTTGGAATTAAATGCTGTCCTAACACAATAGGATCTAGCAGCTTATCTGTTGGGCTATTGCACTAACAGGGGGATGAGAGCGAACATAACTAGGATAATAAGTGTGAATAAATTTATTTTTCTGACTATTGTATTTTCCATGTTATTTGCTAAAACATTATTATAGACCATAACAGCAAGATTGAGGACGAAATAAAAGGGTGGTTCCTGATAATATAATGTCTAACAAACAGCATGGAGGCTTATATTATGTCAAAAATTCAGCAATTTTATGATTTACATTTTTCACAAGAGCTATTATTTATTGGAAATGCTTGGGATGTTATATCAGCATTAACATTAGAAAAGGCAGGTTTTCAAGCAATCGGCACAACAAGCTGGGGCATAGCGAACTCACTTGGCTATGCAGACGGTGAACAAATCGATTTTCAACGACATTTAACAATTATTCAATCCATTACAGAGCAAGTCAAGATACCCGTATCAGCAGATATAGAAGCGGGGTATGGCCATGATGAACAAAGTATTATCGACAATGTTTTGAGAACGGCAGATGTGGGAGTAGCAGGGATTAACATTGAAGATTCCTTTAAACATCAAACAGGCTTAAGAAGCATAATTGAACACTGTTATTTATTAACAAACATGAGGAAAGAATTAGATAATCATGGCTATAAAGATTTCTTTATTAATGCTCGAACAGATACGTATTTTCAATTAGAGCAACCATTTGAAGAAACAATAACAAGAGCAAAAGCTTATATTGAGAGCGGAGCAAGTGGTATATTTATCCCAGGCTTAACAGATGCCAATGAAATAAGCGCGATGACTCGTAATATAAATGCGCCCATCAATCTTCTTTCATTACCTAGTTTAACGAATGTCAAGCTACTAAAAGAATTAGGGGTGAAACGCTTTAGCTTTGGAAATGCACTTTCAGATAAAATAATTGCGCATTTAACACAGCATGCTGCACAATTATTAAAAGACCAAGATACTTCTGCGTTATATATATAGTCGATGGGAATGAGGTGAGATAATCGTGGACAATGCCATCAATTTATCTTTTGAGGAAAAGTGGGAAAAGATTATAACATGTGATCAAACCTATGATGGGCTTTTTTATACAGCGGTTAAAACTACTAAGATTTATTGCCGTCCTTCCTGTAAATCCAGAAAGCCGAAAAAGATGAATGTTGAATTTTATGAAGATATCCAAAAGGTAGAGGCGGCTGGCTATCGGGCATGTAAACGATGTCAGCCTGAAATAGAACATTCCCCACACACGCAATTGATTAAAAATGTCACGACTTTTATTATGAACGCATATAAACAAAGAGTGACTTTACAGGATATGGCGGAGCATGTTGGCCTCAGTCCCTTTCACCTTGAACGACTATTTAAACAAGAGACTGCTGAGACGCCTCGAACGTATTTAGAGAAAATCAGAATTGATAAGGCTGCCCATCTATTAAAACATACCGACTTTACAAATTTAGAAATATGTTATGAAGCTGGCTTTCAAAGCCCATCTAATTTTTATAAAGTTTTTCGACGGCTGAAAAATTGTTCGCCTACAGAATACCGTAACCTATCGTTGCAGGGGGACATGATATGAAATGGACAAACGATGTTGGCTATTTAGTTATCGAGTTACCACAAGCATTTAATTATAGAGAGTGTTTGCAGTTCTTAAAGCGCTCACATCACGAAATACTTCACCATATAAAGGATGATGTGCTCTACAAATTATTGAAGATTGATGAACAATTTATTTTATGTGAAATAACTGAACAAGCACATAAAATAATAGTAATATTTCCAATGAAACAGCCAGCTAGCCATGAACAGGCGATCATCGCACAATATATCGCAGAGTGGTTTGATTTAACAAAGGATTTGCAGGGGTATTACCAGATGGCTGAAAACGATCAAATCCTAAAGCCACTTGTGAAGAAATATAACGGATTACGGTTAATCGGGATTCCTGATTTATTTGAAGCATTAGTTTGGGCAATTATTGGTCAACAAATAAATTTAACTTTTGCCTATATGTTAAAAAAGAGATTTGTCGAGCATTTTGGAGAATATGTTTACTTTGAGGGGCAAAGCTACTGGCTGTTTCCAACGCCAGAGAGAATAGCCGTTATTGAGGTAGATGATTTAATCCACCTCCAATTTACACGGAGGAAATCAGAATACATTATTGATATTGCCAAAATTATCGCAAGCGGACAATTGACAAAAAATTTGCTGTGGCAACAAGAGGACTACGAAGCCATGAAAAAACGATTAATGGACATTCGAGGAATTGGTGCATGGACAGCAGATTATGTGCTTATGAAATGTCTGCAACAACCGACAGCATTTCCTATAGCAGATGTAGGTCTACATAATGCTTTAAAAATACAACTAGCATTAGAACGAAAACCAACAATTGAAGAATTAAAGAACTATGCGGAACATTGGCAAGGCTGGCAAGCTTATGCCACCTTTTATTTATGGAGGTCATTGTATGAAACGGTATAAATTAGATTATTCATCACCAATTGGGATTATAGAAGTTGAGGGAAGTGATACAGCAATTGATGCCATTAACTTTGCAGAGCGAGAGCAGGTCGTCAATGCTCCTCAGCAAGACACACCTGAAGTTTTACTAGAATGTGTTAAGCAATTGCATGAGTATTTTCTAGGTGATCGTCAGGAGTTTTCATTTCCTTATGTTTTTCGAGGTACAGATTTTCAACAAGCTGTTTGGCATGTTTTACCGAGTGTAGGATTTGGTGAAACGGCTTCATATAAGGATATCGCCATTGCTATTAACAATGAAAAAGCTGTAAGGGCTGTTGGTAGTGCGAATGGTAAAAATAATATCAGCATTGTTGTGCCATGTCATCGAATTATCGGCTCCAATGGAACGCTGACAGGTTATGGAGGCGGGATGTGGCGTAAAGAATGGCTGCTTCAGCATGAGCAGACACATAAAAATTTATCCAAGTAACGCCATTCATCAGAGTACGTCATTTCGCCATTTGTACACGGTATAAAAAAGAGGTTATTGCAAAAAATAAGACCGTCAAAATGGCGGTTGTAATGACTAGTCTTTGTCATTTTATCGCTTCTTATGACACCTCCCTGCTAAGAAATATAGCTTGGAGTATTGAAAATAAAGGAGGTGTACACATGAGCGTGCTTTATAGAATCGCCTTAGTACTAGTTATTATAGGTGCAATCAACTGGGGACTCATTGGATTCTTTAGATTTGATTTAGTGGCTTATTTATTTGGTGGACAAACGGCGGTCTTATCTCGTTGGGTTTATGCACTCGTTGGTCTTGCTGGGCTAATTTCGATTCCAATTCTTGTAAAGCGATTTGAAGACGAGGATGATGTAGATACATTTACTCGTATGGATAGAAATCCTAGCTATGGCATGGAGGCTGGAGAAGAAACAGATTTCTCAGAAGTAAGAAAAACGGAAGAGAAAAAAGAGAACAAATAGTTAAACTGTAAAAACTAGTGACCATGTTGGCGCGTCAGTTTTTTCAAAATATTCGCGTAGCTATTGACTACGCGAATATTTATTTTTTAGGATTAGTCCTGATTACTTGGAAATGCAAAGGAAGAGGTAACGTCATTCCCTTGTTCTATCCATTTTTCTGAAATGGTTTTCGCTTTTGTGAAGAAACGTACTTGGTCAGGTCCAAACATATGCCCCTCACCAAATCTTGAACGTTTCCAGCCACCAAAGTTATGATAGCCTACTGGAATAGGAATGGGTACATTGACACCTACCATACCTACTTCAATTTCAGTGGTAAACTTTCGAGCTGCTGCACCATTGTTCGTAAAGATGGTTACACCATTTCCTAATTCATGGGCATTAATAAGGGCTATAGCTTCCTCTAATGATGCCACGCGGACGACATTACGTGCAGGTCCAAAAACCTCTTGTTCATAAATTTCCATTCCAGGCTTTACATGATCGAGTAATGTAGGTCCAAGATAGAAACCGTTCGATTGTTTGGGAATTTTTGGATTTCGCCCATCGCAGACCAATGTTGCGCCTTCTTCTAGGCTACGATCGATATAGCCAATGATGGCATCCTTTGATTGCTGAGTAATGACTGGTCCAAAATCAACTTCGGCATCTGTATAGGGACCCACTTTTAATTTGGCAATTTTATCGGCAAGAATACCCACTAATTTATTGGCTGTATCCTCCCCAACAGGAATAATGGTTGACAGTGCCATACAACGCTGGGAGGCAGCTCCATATGCAGCCCCTAAAAAGGCATTTGCTACATGCTCTAAGTCAGCATCTGGCATAACCACCATATTATTTTTACCTCCCCCAAGTGCTGTGACACGCTTCCCATGTTTAGAGGCTGTAGCATAAATGGCTTCTGCAACTGGCGTAGAGCCTACAAAGGAAATCGCTTCAATGGCAGGATGGCATAACAGCTCATTAACAGCATCTTTGTCTCCATTAATAACAGTCCAAACCCCATCTGGTAAGCCTGCCTCTTTCCACAGCTCTGATAAAAATAATGCTGAGCAAGGAACCCGCTCTGACGGCTTGAGAATCACACAGTTTCCTACAGCCACCGCCATACTTGTAATTGCTAGCGGTACCATGACAGGGAAATTAAATGGTGAAATAGCCGCTACAATGCCTAATGGTTCTTTCAGAGAATAGGCATTGATATGACCACCAACATTCACCGAATACTCTCCTTTAAGTAAATGGGGGGCATTGATAGCTAAATCAACAGATTCTAAACCGCGAGTAATTTCGCCCTTGGCATCCTCAATCGTTTTGCCACTCTCTGTACAAATCATATCAATTAGTTCATCGATATTTTCTGTTATGAGTTGGCGGAATCTAAGGATAATTTCAGCTCGTTTACCAACTGATAAGGCACGCCAAGCAGGAAAAGCCGCTTGGGCAGCAGCAATCGCTTCCTGTACCTCTTGTTTTGTTGCCAAAGGTACGCGAGCAATGACAGTACCTGTGCTTGGGTTGTAAACATCTGAAAACTGACCGCTTTTCCCTTGAACTGTTTGTCCATTGATAAAATGACCTAAATCCTGTATGTCTGTATTTGTTACCATCTAGCTATTCCTCCTACAGTTTAATAGAATGTAAGGCTTGTACAAATTTTTCAACAATGAAATTCGTCTCGTCTGAGGAAATAATCAGAGGAGGAGATAAGGTTAACACATTATTGAAACCTGCCACGGTTACCCCATTTTTCCCAATGAGTAACCCTTGTTCCTTACATTGTGTGATCACTTTGTTCACAAGTGTAATGTCGAGCGGTGTTTTGCTATCTTTATCTTGTACTAGCTCTACGCCAATTAATAAGCCTTTCCCACGAATATCCCCAACATTCGGGTGCTCCTTTAATTGCTCCTGTAATGTAGTGAGTAATGTAGCACCTAGTGCAGCCGAGTGGGCAAATAAATTTTCCTTTTCCATTATTTCAATATTTTTTAATGCGACGGCACATGCTGCTGGTGATCCACCGAATGTGTTGACATGACGGAAAAAGTCATATTCCTCAGTTCCAGCAAACGCCTCATAAATTTCACGACGAACAGCTGTAGCAGACAGTGGCATATAAGCGCTGGTTAAGCCTTTTGCCATAGTCACAATATCAGGCTGGATGCCGTAGTTTTGGAATCCAAAAGCTTTGCCTGTACGACCAAAACCACAAATGACTTCATCGACAATGAGTAGTGCGCCATGCTTCTCACAAACAGCTTTAACTCCCTGTAAGTAGCTGTCGTGGGGCATAATTACACCACCGCCAGTAATAATAGGCTCCATAATGACTGCTGCTATGGAATCTGACATTTCCCAAGTCATGACATGATCGATTGCTTGGACGGATGGTAATGCACAAGGGTCCTTACTTTGAATATGGTCTTCATTGGCACGATAAGCGTCAGGTGGAGTGACATGTAAAAAACCTGGTGCCAGTGGCTCATATTTATACTTTCGTTGAGCTTGTCCAGTTGCTGCAAGAGCACCCATCGAGCTACCATGATAGGCCCGGTAACGAGAAATAATTTTCGTTCGATTGACGTGACCTTTTTGTTGATGATATTGTCTAGCTATTTTGAAGGCTGCCTCATTTGCCTCGGAGCCACTATTGGAGAAGAAGACGACATAATCATCCCCTAAAAGCTCATTAATTTTTTCACTTAATTGAATAGCAGGGATATGCCCAACAGATAATGGGGTATACGTATTTTCTAGCAATTGCTCATAGGCAGCTTTGGCAATCTCCTCACGTCCATAGCCAACGTTCACACACCATAAACCTGCCATTGCATCTAAATAACGCTTGCCTTCAATGTCAGTAATCCATGCCCCTTTAGAGGATTGGACGATCATTGTTGCATTTGGATTGTAGGGCTTCATAGAATGCCATACGAATTGTTCATCTTTTACTTGCCAATTGGGACTTGTTACATTTGTCACGAAGCTTCACTCCTTCTAAACAGGTAGTTGATTAGCATGCATATGTTTTCCTCAGATGTGGACAACAAAAATGCGCAGTCGCCCCCATTTGTACTTTATATGTATGCTTCAAGAATTTTAGAAGGAGTATTTAATGAGAAAGATAATTCAGTTAATTTAATGTTGTGACAGGCTATTGATGCATTAAGACATCCTCAATTAAAAAGGCAATATACAAATTAGTCTTCGTAAAGGGATTGCTTAAGTCCATATCTAATAGCATTTCAATTTTCTTAATTTTATAGAGGACGGTGTTTCGATGTATAAATTGACGTTCACTAATCCTGCTTGTACTGCCATTTTCCTCAACAAAAATACGTAAAAAAGGTACATAGTCTGTCCCATGTAGTTCATCATAGCGGTAAAGTTGTCCTAAAATATCCTGACTAAACGATTTCATTAGGGGCTGATTTTTCACAGCCATCAATATTTTATAGGCACCGATTTCTTTGTATTTATACAAATAACGATTGTTATGAAGCTGTGCTAAATGGATGACGG
Source organism: Lysinibacillus sp. YS11 (assembly GCF_002896375.1). Lineage (NCBI taxonomy): Bacteria > Bacillati > Bacillota > Bacilli > Caryophanales > Bacillaceae > Lysinibacillus > Lysinibacillus sp. YS11. Next base: position 1,495,413 of record NZ_CP026007.1, read on the forward strand.
TTAAGGACTCATCATAGCTTTGGCGAACATTTTCTAGCTCTTTATGAAAGTTACCTTTGCCTATAATAATATCCAAGTAACCATTTTTTAGCGTGATTTTTTCATAGATTTCTTCTACAACTTTTGAGAAGGGTATATTAGGTGTATTGATTTGTGCTTTATCAATTAAAAAGATGAGGTGATTTTTATGCTTTAATTTTAAGAAGCGTTGATAGCGATTTTGAAAAGCGAATTGGATCATGACCTCATAACGGTCAATAGCTGCTTTGGAGCCAATGGTTGTACAAGTTATGATCGCTAATTCTCTTCCTTGAGGAAATCCTAGCTGTGCTAGTTGATCTTTCATTGTGTTAGTGTTTTGTTTGTAATGAAATAGTAGATTGAAAAGAACCTTTTCTTCGATAGAAAGCTCTTGATGGTGATTGGCAATAAATTGAAAGGTAGTTTTTAATAGATCAGCAATGCGATAATTCCATGGCATTTGAAAAATTGGGAAATCATGTTGATTGGCAAAAGAGATGACGGCTTCTGGAATGCTAGGAATGAATGGTCCTGTATTAATGATAAAGCCAGCTACTTTTTTTGTGTATGCCTGTTTGACAAGATGTTCCAAGGAGTCTTGCTGCGCATCTAAATTAATACCTGTTGTGACGACTAATTCATTGGGTCTACAAAACATGATTAAATCACTGCTTTCCACAACATTAATACCAGTAACTCTGCGATACGTACCACTATGTCCAGCGACTAATGTGAGCATTGGGAAATGAACTCCCTCTACAATTTTACGAATCGTCCCCATACGTTCCCCCCTTAATTATGAACATAACTTACCATATATGATGTGCAGTTGCACATATTTTTTTAGTTTACTATCCATATCTCACAAATTTTATCTATTTTAGAATGTTTATTAACTACTGTGAAAGAGAGGACTTGCATATGTATAAATGTAATAGTAGACGATTGCAAGAGTTAATTGAACAATTTAGTCAATTTGGGGCCACCGAAAATGGTGGCGTCACACGTTTGTCTCTTTCGAATGAGGATGTATTAGCAAGAAACTATTTTTGTGAGTGTTGCAAAACGTTAGGAATGGATATTCAGGTGGACGATATGGGCAACATTTACGCCACTCTTCCTGGTAAAAAGAATGTGCCACCCATTGTCATGGGTTCCCATCTAGATTCAGTAGAAAAAGGTGGAAGATTTGATGGTGTGTTAGGTGTACTAACAGCGATCGAGGCCATTCGAACAATAAAGGAAAATGATATCGAAGTGGACATTCCTCTTACGATTGTCAATTTCACGAATGAAGAAGGGGCACGTTTTGATCCAGCCATGATGAGTTCAGGCGTCATCACCTCAAAATTTGACAAAGAAAAAATGCTCCAATCTACGGATAAAAACGGCATTCGTTTTCAACAAGCTTTACAAGCAAGTGGCTATGAGGGAGAGCAAGCCAATCGTCTGAAGGAGGCACTTGCTTATATCGAATTGCATATTGAACAAGGGCCAGTATTAGAAGCAAAACAGCAGGAAATTGGTGTGGTTGAAGGTGTGCTAGGCATGGTCTGCTATGAAATTACAATTAGTGGGCAATCAAACCATGCAGGTACAACCCCAATGTCAATGCGTAAAGACCCAATGATTGTGGCATCAACCATCATTAAAGAGCTATATGAACAATTAGGAAAAATTGACGAACAACTTGTTTTTACTTTTGGTCGTATGAATGTTTCCCCGAATATTCATACCGTTATCCCAAATAAGGTGACATTTACAATTGATTCACGTCATCAAAAGCCAGAGGTCATGCAACAGGTTGAGGATATTCTCAACGCGCTTCCTGAGACAGCGGGCGGATGCCATATTCAGCCTGTCAAGTTATGGGGCAGAGATACCGTGTATTTTGATAGTGCGATTTGCAATGAAGTAGAAAGAGCTTGTCAAAGCTTTGGCTATTCATCTCATCGTATGTTTAGTGGCGCTGGACATGATGCACAGTATATGGCAAGTATGGTTCCTTCCGCGATGATTTTTGTTCCAAGCATTCAAGGGAAGAGTCATTGTGAAGAAGAGGAAACAGCCTTTGAAGATTGTGCAAAGGGCGCAGATATTTTATTGGAAACGGTGTTAACGCTACAAACGAAGTTTAGTATGGGCGAAACATATACACTGCATTAACTATCAAGCATTCTCTAATTTTGTGATGAAGGGTGAGAGGCATAGTGAAAAAAATCATTAAAGGTGGACGAGTAGCAACTGCTGCTGATGTATTTGAGGCAGATATTTTAATTGAGAACGGTAAAATTGTTCAAATTGGACAAAATTTAACGGATGCTGGCGCTGAAATTATTGATGCTACAGGCAAGTACGTATTGCCTGGTGGCATTGATCCCCATACGCATTTAGACATGCCATTCAATAACACGGTGACGGATGATGATTGGAAATCAGGCACCATTGCAGCGGCTTTTGGTGGGACAACTACTATTTTAGATTTCTGTTTAACAGCAGGAGAAGAAAAATTATCGACAGCCGTAGAGAAATGGCACGACAAGGCAAAAGGAAAGTCTGCTATTGACTATGGCTTCCACTTGATGATTGGTGATCTAACACCTGAAACCGAAGCTGAATTACCACAATTATTAGAGCAAGAGGGCATTACTTCTGTCAAAGTCTTCATGGCTTATGCAAAAGAATTCCAAGCCACAGATCGTACATTATTTAAAGCCTTTAAAATCGCTAAGGATCTTGGTGCGATAGTGATGGTCCATTGTGAAAATGGCTCTGTTATAGATGAGCTAGTAGAGGAGGCAAGACGTGCTGGACATAAGGAACCGATCTATCATGCACTAACTCGTCCAGCGGAATTGGAAGGAGAGGCAACAAAGCGTGCTATCGAATTAGCGCATATAGCTGGTGCGAAGCTCTATGTGGTGCATGTGACTTGTAAAGAAGCGGTAGATGAAATTATTGCCGCTCGTGAAAAGGGCTATGATGTTTATGGTGAAACTTGTCCACCGTATTTAACGCTCGATCAATCCGCATTAGCGCAACCAGGCTTTGAAGGAGCCAAATATGTTTGGTCACCGCCACTTCGTCCTAAATATCATCAAGAACATTTATGGAATGCCTTAAAGGCAAAACAGCTACAAACGATTGGCTCAGACCAATGCTCCTTTAGCTTTAAAGGTAAAAAGCAATTAGGCTTAAATGATTTCTCGAAAATTCCAAATGGCGGACCATTCATTGAAGACCGCTTCAGTATCTTATACTCTGAGGGCGTGGCAAAAGGCAGAATTTCCATCAATGAATTTGTTGATATGATCTCTACTAGTGCCGCAAAAATATTTGGCTTATTCCCGCAAAAAGGAACGATTGCAATTGGTTCAGATGCGGATATCGTCATTTTTGACCCAGAGGCACAGCGTCAAATTTCAGCTAAAACACATCATATGAATGTGGACTATAACCCATATGAAGGCTGGGAAGTAACAGGTGAGCCTGTTAGTGTACTCGTACGTGGGGAATATGTCATTAAAAATAAAGAATTTGTAGGTGTACTTGGCAGTGGACGATACATTAAACGTCCATTAAAAACAGTAACTGCGGAAGCTCTAAACATTTAGCTTCCTACAGGATAGACCGATTGTTTTGACTGGAGAGCAAAACAATCGGTTTCGTAATTAGGGTACGGAAAAAATGAACACATGAGGGGGATGTGGAAATGGTTCCGATTCAAGAAAATGCAATGACCGTGCAGCTTAGACGTAATTTTGTGGAATTAAAAGGTAAGATGACAAAGAATGAGGCTATTGAGGAAGCCAATCGTTGTTTGTATTGCTATGACGCACCATGTATTAAAGCATGTCCAACAAGTATTCAAATACCAAATTTCATAAAAAAAATTGCATCTGGTAATATGAAGGGTTCTGCTACGACTATATTAGAAGCAAACCCAATTGGTGCAAGCTGTGCAAGAGTTTGTCCAACGGAAGAACTGTGTGAAGGGGCGTGTGTCTTAAATTCTTCAACAAAGCCAATTAAAATTGGTGAGTTACAACGTTATGCAACGGATTGGGCAATGGAAACCAATGCTCAGCTATTTAAGGCAGGTCCACATAATGGACAGAAAATAGCCATTGTAGGGGCAGGTCCTGCTGGTTTGTCGGCAGCTCGTGAGCTCAGTCGTTTAGGCTATCAAGTAACTATTTATGAGGCTGAAGCGAAGGCAGGGGGCTTAGGAAGCTATGGGATTGTAGCATTCCGATTACCAAATGATGTCGTAGATTGGGAAGTAGAGCAGATTGAACAGCTCGGTGTGGACATTCAAACGAATACAGCTGTAGGTGTGGATATTTCTGCTGATGAAATTTTGGCTCAGTATGACAGTGTGATTTTAGCTGTCGGTATGGGTGCTGTCCCAAATCTGGGCATTGATGGGGAAGATTTAGAAGGGGTACATGATGCTATTGAGTTTATTCGAAAAACAAAAATGGGACCGCTTACAAATGATATTGTAGGGAAACGAGTAGCCGTAATCGGTGCTGGAAACACGGCGATAGACGGTGCTACAAGTGCGGTGCGTTTAGGCGCAGATAATGTACAAATTCTCTATCGTAGAACAGAAAAAGAAATGACAGCATACAAATTTGAATATGAATTTGCCAAGCAGGATGGTGTGGAATTTAAATGGCTAACTGCACCTAAAAAAATTATTGGCAATGAAGCAGGAAAGGTGACAGGCATTGAATGTGTGAAAATGAAGCTTGGTGAGGCAGGTCCTGATGGTCGACAACGCCCTGAAGAAGTAAAGGGCTCCAATTTTATCATTGAAGTGGATGCTGTTATTAAAGCCATCGGGCAAACTCGTTTTGTATCGTTAATTGAAGCCTTTGGTTTAGCTCATACAAATGGTGTCGTAGACATTGATGAGACAACAATGCAAACGTCCAATGACAAAGTATTTGCATGTGGAGATGTTGTCTTTGGTAATGGACAGGGTGAAGCGATGGTAGTGACCGCTGTACAGCAAGGAAAAGATGCAGCATATAAGATTCATGAATGTTTAAGAAAACCAAGTGAGATTGCATAAAGTGAACCTTCAATCAGGGAGGCTCTTCCTCCACTGATTGTTAGATTCACCAATCGGGTTTATACAGGCTGTTAATCCCCCATCTGAATGATTACATTAGCCTATGTTTTGAAATGGAGGTCATACAGCCTGTATCTGGCACTATGCTTTCAGTTGACAAAAGATTGTTAGTACGGATAGAGGGGGAACTTATATGGCAGACTTACGCATTAATTTAGCGGGCATCAAATCGCCGAATCCATTTTGGCTAGCATCTGCTCCACCAACGAATTCAGGCTATCAAGTACAACGTGCATTTGAAGCGGGCTGGGGTGGCGCAGTTTGGAAAACGTTAGGAGAACCGATTTTAAATGTGTCTTCCCGTTTTGCAGCAGTTAGCTATAATGGCCAACGTGTGGCAGGCTTTAACAATATTGAATTAATTACGGATCGACCATTAGAAGTGAATTTACAAGAAATTTATGAGACGAAAAAGAAATTTCCTAATCACGCAATTATTGCCTCGTTAATGGTGGAACCAAAGCAAGAAAAATGGCATGAAATTGTGAAACGAGTAGAAGATGTGGGGGTTGATGGTCTTGAGCTTAACTTTGGTTGTCCACATGGGATGGCAGAACGAGGCATGGGTTCTGCCTCTGGTCAAGTCCCTGAATTGGTGGAAAAACAAACGTACTGGGTAAAGGAAGCGGCGCGTACACCTGTTATTGTTAAACTAACGCCCAACATTACGGATATTACCGTGACGGCGGAAGCGGCAACACGAGGTGGAGCAGATGCTGTGAGTATGATTAATACGATTAACAGTTTAGCTGGTGTTGATTTAGATTCTTGGAATACAGTACCACATGTGGCTGGAAAAGGAGCTCATGGGGGCTATTGTGGTCCAGCAGTTAAACCAATTGCACTGAACATGGTTGCAGAATGTGCTCGTAATCCATTAGTCAATGTACCGATTTCGGGCATCGGGGGGATCTCCAATTGGCAAGATGCAGCGGAATTTATTTTAATGGGTGCGACAGGCGTACAGGTATGTACAGCAGCAATGCATCATGGCTTTAGTATTGTGGAGGATATGATTGATGGGCTGAATAACTACTTAGATGATAAAGGTTTAGCTTCAGTCATGGATTTAGTTGGTCGCTCTGTACAAAGGTATTCAAACTGGGGTGATTTAGATTTAAATTATAAAATTGTCGCAGAAATTAATAATGATGTTTGTATTAATTGCAATAAGTGTCATATTGCTTGCGAGGATACATCCCATCAATGTATTGACCTTTATACGGAGGATGGTCGCCCAATGCTAAAGGTTCGTGAGGAAGACTGCGTAGGCTGTAATTTATGCTCAATTGTTTGTCCTGTCGATGGAGCCATTTCAATGGTTGAACGCCCATCTACAATTCCGCCAATGACATGGAATGAACGCCAATCACTTCTTAGCAGTCTATCAAAATAAAGGACCGTTGTTCATTTTTGAATAAAGATTAAAATCGAAATTCCACCTTCCTTCAGCATTTTGGGTGAAGGAAGGCACTTCAAGTAGGTTGTCACGGAAATTAGAAAAAAAGGAGAGAAACATTATGGAACGTGAAGGGAATTATTTAAAATCCCCAGATTTACTTCCAGTGACACATCAACAAAGAAATATTGGAACATTTGGTTTTGCGGTGATTTGGATAGGAATGGCAATTGTATTAGCGGCTTTTGCCATTGGTGGTTCGGCTATCATGAATTTATCCTTACCAATGGTGATTGTGGCAACATTGGTAGGTTCTTGTTTAATTGGCGTCTTTATGACGTTAATTGGTGACATCGGAATAGAGCATGGATTATCTTTCCCTGTTTATATGCGTGCACCATTTGGCACATTCGGTACTCATATACCTTCCCTTGTACGTGGTGTTACAGCTGCCTGTTGGTTTGGTTTGAATACGTATTTTGGTGCATTAGCGATAAACGGAATTTTAAATTTATTGTTTGGCTTTGATAATTGGTTTATCTGCTTCCTTGTGTTTGCAGCGCTTCAACTCTTTAATACATCTCTTGGTATTAAATCCATTGAGCGTTTTGCTGATTTAGCAGCCCCTGTCATAATTTTAATTTCTTGTTGGATGTATTACACATTGGCAGATAATGCAACATCTCAGGGAAAAAATATTTGGACGTGGGTGGAAACCCCAACAACAGGCTTCGCTGCTTTTACCGCCTTTATGGTAGTGGTGATGGCAAATATGGGCTTTTGGGCAACCTTAGCAGCAGATATGCCATCCTTGTCCCGTTTCTTTAAAGCACCCAAAAATGAGCGTAATTGGTTCAAGCGTAATAAAACACAGCTTGTAGGCTCTTTAATTGTCATGCCCATTACAAACACATTCATTGTTACGATTGGTGCAGTTTGCTATATGGCAGTTGCCTCGGCAGACCCAATTAATGCCTTACAGCAAAGTGCAAGCGGCTTTATTCTTGGAATTCTATTGCTGATGATTGTATTAGCACAATGGTCGACAAATACCTCTGCCAACGTTGTACCAGCAGCTACTATTTTCTCTAATATCGGTGGACCGAAAGTGCCATTCTGGGTAGGGGTAGTTATTGCAGGGATTATTGGTATTCTTGCACAGCCCTGGAGTCTATTTGATGTCATGGTCAATGTCCTATTAATCATTGGCGGTATTTTAACAGCGATTGTAGGTATTTTATTTGCTGATTACTACCTGATTCGTAAACGGCGCGTAGATGTAAAAGAGCTTTATGAATTAGATGGGCAATTTAAATATTATAAGGGCTTTAATATGGCTGGATTAATCGCTTGGGTAATCGGTGGTGCAGTTGCCAATATATTTTCAACTTACTCTTCTTTAGTAGGGTTTGCTGTAGGCGCGATTGTATATTATGTATTAGCGAAGTATTGGTGGTTTAAAAAGTATCCACAAGCTGAGCTAGATGATCCAAGTGATGCCAAATATTTAGGTATTACTGTCGGACATAATTTAGACGAAATATTTGGCCAGCCAACAGCTCCAACGGCGACTCCGGATGAAGATGAACTGGTGGAGCAACCAGATCCTCTGTTAGAGATGAAGGGTGCCGAGTAAGTGAGACAACATCAAGACATTTTCAAAAGAAGGTGAGGTGATGGCATGTCTGAATTCCAACAAAGCACAGAGGAAATTCAAAAAGTAGATCATTATTTAGATAGTGGCTTTAAAATCAAATATGTCTACGAAAATTTAAGTGGGATGTTTGTAGAGTTTGCACGTCAAGAAGAAGTGACTTTGCTACAAATTCTAACAGCAGATGCACGTAAATACTTTTCTGCAAAATTACAGGAACAAACTTTATTACAATAACGAAGTAAACTCTATTCCTTTCGACTTGAACGGAATAGAGTTTTTTGAATTTTCTGATTTTAATTATGTTGAAGTAACATCATATTTCGTACAAACATCAATTAAATCGTCGTTATTACCTATTTTTTGTTATTCTATTAAAATAGTAATATTTTTTGTTTTTCCTAAAAATACATTTGTCTTTTTAGAAAAATTGATTATTATTTTAAAGTAAAAACATCGTAGAAAGAACAACAGGAAAAGAGGCGTTATGGAGTGGCCAATAAGGAATTGAAAAGAGGATTAGAAGCACGTCATATTCAAATGATTGCACTTGGCGGTACGATTGGTGTTGGGCTATTTATGGGCTCAGCAAGTGCTATTCAATGGACAGGACCTTCTGTACTCCTTGCCTATGGTATTGCAGGTATTTTTATTTTTTTCATTATGAGGGCAATGGGTGAGATGCTTTATATGGAGCCAAGTACAGGCTCTTTTGCCACATTTGGCTATAAATATATTCATCCTTTAGCAGGGTATTTAACAGCGTGGAGTAACTGGTTCCAATGGGTTATTGTTGGGATGTCTGAAATTATAGCAGTAGGAACGTATATGCAATATTGGTATCCAGAATTACCAGCTTGGATACCTGGTCTAATTGCAATGGTGATTTTGGGTGTGGCAAACTTCATTTCTGTCAAATCGTTTGGAGAATTTGAATTCTGGTTTGCGATGATTAAAATTGTTACGATTATTTTAATGATTATTGCAGGGGTCGGACTCATCTTCTTTGGCTTTGGCAATGATGGAATAGCAATCGGCTTATCCAATCTTTGGAGTCACGGTGGCTTCTTTACAGGTGGCTGGACAGGATTTTTCTTTGCCTTATCTTTAGTCGTTGCTGCCTATCAAGGGGTGGAGCTCATTGGGATTACAGCAGGAGAAGCAAAAAATCCTCAACAAACGATTACGAATGCCATCCAAAGCATTATTTGGCGTATTTTAATTTTCTATATCGGTGCAATCTTTGTCATTGTTACAGTGTATCCTTGGGATGAGCTTGGCACAATTGGTAGTCCTTTCGTTGCGACATTTGCTAAGGTAGGTATCACAGCTGCCGCAGGTATTATTAATTTCGTCGTCATCACAGCTGCAATGTCAGGGTGTAACAGTGGAATCTATAGTGCTGGACGTATGTTATATACACTTGCTATGAATGGACAAGCACCAAAATTTTTCGCAAAGCTTTCTAGTAATGGTGTGCCTTTATTTGGAACAGCGGGCGTATTAGTTGGCTTAGTCGTTGGTGTTATTTTAAGTTATATTGCCCCTGAAAACTTATTTGTTTATGTGTATAGTGCAAGTGTTTTACCAGGGATGATTCCATGGTTTATCATTTTAATAAGTCAAATTCGTTTTAGAAAAGTAAAGGAAGCGCAGCTAGCAAAGCATCCTTTTAAAATGCCGTTCGCACCGATTACAAACTATGTAACAATTATCTTTTTAATCATGGTACTAGTCGGCATGTGGTTCAATGATGATACACGCGTGTCATTAATAGTGGGCATTATTTTCTTGATTCTTGTAACCATTAGCTACTACGTATTTGGTATTGGTAAAAACCGATACAGCAAAGATTCTATAGAATAACCTTTAAGGATGTATCTCTAATTGGGATGCATCCTTTTTGTATGGCTATTTTTGCTAGCACAATTTTTACATAATTAAATGATAAAAAGGCAAACTACTAAAAAATGAATGATATGGACTGGTATTTATCGGAACAAAAGGGGTGGAGCAAAAATGAACGAGATACCCGAGCAGATTGTCACTAAATTAAAGCAGGAGATTAACGAAGTCGATGACGTAAAACTGAAAATGATCGCTACAGAAGAAGGGGATGTGACGGTCATTTATTTCTCCTCACTCATCGAAAAAATGACCTTACAAACCATGGTGACGATTCCACTAGCTAATAATTTGAAACAAATTCATCAAATGGCTCAATATGTGGACCCGAAAGATGTGAAAGGTGTCGTTAAAAAATTGAATGCTGGGCAAACCCTTCTTTTTTTTCACGAAACCAACGCCCTATTAAGTATCGATACGTATAGTGCGCCTACAAGGGCCATTACGGATACGGAAACAGAGTCGACTGTAATTGGTCCACAGGATGCATTTACAGAATCACTGGAAACGAATATATCGTTAGTGAGAAGACGGATTCAAAGCTCCATGCTAAAAAATGAAAACCGAATTGTTGGGTCAGAAGCCAATATTAAAATATCGATTATGTATATGGATAATATCGTGAGCCATGAAAATTTAGATGATTTAAGAAACCGTATTGACCAGGTAGATTATCCGTTATTTACGGATATATCCGTGTTGAAGCAATTAATTGAGGATAATCCATTATCGCCCTTTCCTCAATATTACATGACAGTCCGTCCAGATAGTATTTGCCGTTATCTTCTGGATGGTAGAATCGTCGTTTTTATGGATAATAGTCAACTAGCCATTGTCTGTCCCACTTCTTTTTTTGAAATGTTCGTGTCGATTGAGGATTACTACAACCGTTGGACAACAGCATCTTTATTAAGGATGCTGCGCTTTTTTGGTTTTTTCTTAACGATCATGATTACACCAATGTATATATCAGCCTTAACCTTTCATCCAGAAATTTTGCCATACGAATTATTACTAAATCTTCAAGAATCAAGAAGTAAGGTACCATTTCCACCACTGATTGAGGTATTATTTATCGAGCTTATAATTGAAGTCTTACGAGAAGCGGGCTCTCGAATGCCTGCCAAAGTCGGACAAACCATTGGTATCGTAGGAGGTATTGTAATTGGTACAGCGGCCGTAGAAGCTGGATTACTAAGTAATATACTCATTGTGTTAGTCGCTACCTCAGCACTACTTTCCTTCTTACCGCCTATTTTCTTAATGAGTAATACTAGCCGATTTATTCGTTATATTTTTATCTTATCAGCAGGTTTATTTGGCTTGTTTGGACAGATGCTCGCCTTTGCGTGGTTAATCCACCATTTATTAAGTCTCAAATCCTTAGGAACGCATTATATGACACCTGCTATTCCAAGAAAGCCAAGCGATTTATTGGATAGTGTCATCCGATTTCCAACTAAATATATAAGAAGTAAGACTGGTATTTCAAAAGTACAGAAAAAATAGTGTCAGAATGAGAATGAGGTGGTTAACTTTGAATACAACAAAAGGAAAGGTGTTAAATCGTTATCATGTCATCTTCTTAGCGCAAAGTATTATGATTGGTACCGGTATCCTTTCGCTCCCTCAGAAATTAAGTCCTATGGGCTACACACAATCATTTATGCCTCTTCTCTTTGGTGTGATTGCTAGCCTGACACTATTTGCGATGGTATGGCTTTGTTCAAAGTTTCCCAATGATGATTTATTTCGAATGAATGAAATATTATTGGGAAAATGGCTCGGAAAATTTATAAATCTACTCGTCATTATTCAATTTATTGTTTTTAGTGCAGGGATTATTAGTAATTATATGCACTTAATTCAAAGTACAGCATTGCAGGAACAAACCATCACCATGCCTGTCCTTTGCTTTTTACTTCTACTTATTTATATTGTAAGTGGGGGTATTAAATCTATTGCACGATTTTGTATAATGACATTTTTTATTACCATTGGATTATTCTATTTTACGCGCTGGGCCATTGAAAAAGGTGATCCAAGTCATTTTTTGCCTCTATTTAATTTTACGCCTAAGGAATTTTATGAAGCGTTAAAGCAAGGATATTTTTCTATCCTTGGTTACGAATTAATTCTATTTTATTTTCCATATATCATCGATCAAAAAAAGGCATTTCGTCATTCCTTAATCGGTATTTGGATTAGTATATTTTTATGCTTTATCACAACAGCTATTAGCGTCATGTATTATTCAGAGTGGCAATTAAAAAATGTAGAGTTTTCAGTATTAAACCTATTTAAGGCAGGAGAATTTACCTTTATTGAGCGAATCGATATCATTGGCATTACGCTTTGGGTTTTTCTAATCTTATCCTCGATTACAGCCTATGTATGGTGTGCAAAAAGGGGTATGGATACCTTCCTTAAAAAGAAAAAGCAAAGTTATCAGTTGTATATCATCGCCTTGATCATTTTCTTTATTGTAAAAATGCCCTTTTCGCGTGAATTCCAGGAAAAATTATTTATGGCAAGTAACTATGTAGGCTATGTGCTGGTAAGCTGGCCAGTGTTTTTAATCCTGATATATGTTATTCGAAAAAAGCAGGTGCAGGTATGAAAAATAAACGTCTATGCATCATTTCTTTTTTGATTTTCGTTTTACTTGCAGGCTGTTCTAAAAAAGAAATAAAAGTTCCTCTAGAGGATGTTGGGATGGTAGATTCGATGGCTTTTGACTATATCGATGAGAATCAGATGAGACTCACAGTAGCGATCCCCCAATATTCTCCAGACGCAGAAAAAGACACACAAACTTTTTCTATCACAACAGATTTAGTATCAAGCGGCATCGTGGAAATAGAAAAGCAATCCGATAAGAAAATAGTCTTCAATCAATTGCGAGTTGTCTTAGTAAACGAAGATTTTGCGCGGAAAGGGAATGTTCGAAAAATTGTTCAGCACTTATATCGCAATGCGGAAGTAGGTAATAAAGTATTGATAGCTGTTGTGAAGGATAATGCGGAAGCGATTTTAAAAGGAGATTATCCTGATAAGCCAAGTATTAATTTTTATTTGAACAATCTATTAGAGCCGAGTATCAATACTGCTTTTAACCCCAATACCAATATTCATGATTTTATGTACTCGATTACAAATCCTGTAGTGGATACAGTATTACCCTATGTTGAAAAACGAGAGGAGAAATTAGAGATTAAAGGCGTTGCCATATTTAAAGGGAATCAGATGCATGAATTAATTAAACCTGAGGAAGCACTAGTTATTCAAGCTTTAAGTGGACAGAAAAATCTTGCTCCTTTGCACCTTGATTTAAATGCAGGACATGGAGAAGAAAAGGTAATGATTGATTTAATCGAGAGCAGTGTGAAAAAAGAGAGTAATAAAAATATGGAATCACCCAAATTAACGATTTTCTTAAAAATAAAGGGTACTTTAAGCGAATATAAGGGAGAAAGAGAATCACATTTATTTACAGTTGAAAGCATTAGTGATTTGGAAAAAGATGTGAATAAACAGCTGGAACAGGATATTAGTGAATTTTTAGCGCGATTAAATAAAACAGAGGTAGATCCAGCTGGCTTAAGTGAAGAATTTAGAATGTATCATCATGGAAAATGGACATCGAAAAAAACAAGAGAGCTTATTAGAAAATTAGACGTGAAGGTCCATGTAGAAACGTCCATTATTAGTACAGGTACTTTAAAATAACAGCAAAGACCCATTCGATAAGAAGGGTCTTTGCTGTTATTGTGTTTTTCGCATAATAAAGCTTAAATGTCTTCCAGCTTGTTTATCTTGACGATAAGAAAAGCCATCGGGACTAAGGAATGTACAGGTTTCATCAATTTGTATTTGATTCACTGGAATACCCGCAAGCTCACATTGCTTTTTGACTGTCTGCTGATTATCAATATGGTATTTTTTCGTTTCTGCATTGTAATACATAAATTCTTCGGCATAACCAAGACTGTGAAATTTTTCATATACATCTGTGTCTACCTCAAATTTCTGCTGACTCAGTGCCATACCGATTTGAACATGAAAGTCCTCAGGTCGACACTGTTCTTCATTCATAAGATGCTGAAACAGTTTGGGTGTTATTTCTTTGACTGTTCCTTGCCATCCCGAATGAATCACACCGACGAGTCCATTCACAGCATTATAAAAAATAACGGGCACGCAATCTGCTGTAAAACTACATAATAGTAAGTTAGGCTCAAGTGTATAAAGCGCGTCTGTATTCTTCACCGCTGTATCCATTTGCGCAGCTCCTCGTCCTTGATCGGCTAATGTGACTTTATGAAAGTTCGCACTATGTGTTTGCTCTGTACAAATAAAATTTTGTAAATCACAGTTCAATGTCGCAGCTAAATGCTGACGATTGTTAATGATAGCTTGAACATCATGGCAACTATGCAAAGCCATATTATTGTGTTCAATCTCCATCTCATCTTTTAAGGTCGTTCCTGCGATAAATTGCTCATTATCTATATACATTTTTATTTTCATTTAATCACCTCGTTTTACTATATAGGATCGCTTGTGGAATGTATAGGTTGCCGTTTTTTACTATTTAGCACTCTTTTACCCGTCTATCAAACTTTTAGACATAAAGAATCGATTTCCTCATATAGTAGAAGGAATGCTAGAGAGGGGGAGAGCGTGAATGTTGAGTGAACAAGACATATTATTAATTTGCCAAGTAGGAATGGGTCTTTTTTGGATTTTTACATATATACTTGTTATTTACAAAGGATGGCAAGATAAAACCTATGGCATGCCTATGGTCGCTATTTGTGCCAATATTTCATGGGAATTTATCTTTGCCTTTTTCTACCCACAAAATGACCTGCAACGCTATATTACGCTGATTTGGTTTGTATTGGATGTCTTTATTTTGATGCAATTTTTACGTTATGCTCCAAATGAATATCGAAAGATGCTATCAAAAAAGCTATTGTATTTCTCCTTTTTGATCACGTTAATCTTTAGCATGCTGATCATTTTAGGTATAGTCTATGAATTTCAAGATTTCGAAGGAAAGTACGTAGCATTCTTTCAAAATCTTATGATGTCAGGACTATTTATTGCTTTACTCTTGCAAAGAGGGAATTTAGCTGGTCAATCCATGGGGATAGCAGTTTGTAAGATGGTGGGTACATTATTTGCAGCGGTTGGCTTTTATCTATACTTCCGCACACCTTTAATTACCATTATTTCTGTAGCAACGCTCTTTTATGATTGGCTCTATATTCTCTTAATTTATCGATTACAGCGTAAGCAATTAGCAAAATAGGATATTTTGTGCAGCAATTGATCACTGAATCTATTAGTAATGTATGCCAATTACAAACATATTGCAACTTGATGACAATTCCAATGGGAAAGAATAGCGAAAGAAAGGGCTTTAACCAAACATATGGCGAGCTTGTCATACAATTGTAAAAATCCTTCCAAATATTTTGTGATGATTATGGCTCAGAAACTATTTACGATAATGGTAGAGCAATTAGGAAGGGTGATTAACATGTTTAAAAAATTAAAAAAAGTAGCACTAGCTTCAGTAGTAGCAACTTCATTATTAGTGCCAGTTGCGGCAATGGCCGCCGAATCCTATACAGTGACATCTGGTGATACGCTATGGAAAATAGCATTAAAAACAGAAACGGGTGTACAGGAATTAATTGATGCCAACCCACAACTCGCTAACCCAAATCAAATTTCTCCAGGTCAAAAAATTAACGTCCCTGTAAAAGAACAGGCAACAGTTGAACAAGAGGTTGTGAAACTTGTCAATGCAGAACGGGCAAAAGCAGGTCTTCCAGCATTGCAAGAAGATTGGGAGCTATCAAGGGTTGCTAAATATAAGTCGCAAGATATGCAGGATAAAAATTACTTTGACCACACAAGTCCAACATATGGTACACCTTTTACCATGATGAAAAACTTCGGTATTACGTATAAATCTGCTGGTGAAAATATCGCGAAGGGCCAACGCTCCGCACAGGAAGTTGTAACGGCCTGGATGAACAGTGAAGGACACCGTGCCAATATCCTTAATAAAAGCTACACACATATTGGTGTAGGCTATGTACAGGAAGGTAATTACTGGACACAAATGTTTATTCAAAAATAAAAAAAGAAAGAGTATCTATTGGCTTTTGTGATAGCTAGTAGATGCTCTTTTTCGCGTTAAATTCTAAAGTATACCGTATTGGAAGCGTATATTACTTCTTCTAGAATTAATCCCCCTAAATCATTAAAAGGTTAATTAAGTACAAGAATACACATCAAACTATCTTTAGATATGTCAGGCTAAGGATAATGTAGCGAGTTTTTGCTGCCTTGACAAATAAAATAACCAAAAAACAACACACTATGAGCAATAGACGAATAAGATGTCTCTGTAGTATGAAGATAGAGGTGGTGTTTATGGTTGAAAAAGAAGTGGTTAGCTACATGCTGCGTTATCTGTATGATGGGTCTAGTAGGTTGTGAAAAAGAAGCAGTCCATCATAACAAGCTAGAACAAGAAATTCAACAACGTGAGGAAGTACAGCAACCTGTTACATATGAACAAGAACAAATGATTGATCCTATTGTAGAGGTTGTTGATCCAACTACGAGTAAGGTACTTAAAACGATATCTCCAAAGGAATTTGGCTTTGATACAGACCCACAAGCCTATCAAAAACATCTAGAGCAATTAGCAAGGGAATGGGCGAGAGGAACAGACACATCAAAGGGCTATGATCAGCGTATGATGCTTGATCGATTGGATGAAAACGGGCAAGTGATCAAGGGGAAGCCGCAAATCATTTTAAAGGAAAGTGAGCTAGTGGAGCGTATAATCGAAGCTTCTGCGACTGGGGGTCAGGTAGAAATGCCGCTCTATATAACAGAAAGTGGCTATTATTTTGAGGACCTTCCATTATTAGAGGAAGTAGTTGTTGCATCTTATACGACATATTTCAATCGTGCTGATTTAGGAAGAAATAAAAATATTGAGCTTTCTGCCAGAGCCATTCATAATGTGATCGTAGGCAGTGGCGATTATTTTTCTTTTAATACAATTGTAGGTCCAAGAGATGAGGCAAATGGCTATCAACCCGCACCTGAAATTATTAATAAGAAGGTAGTCATGGGAATTGGTGGTGGAATCTGTCAAACTTCTTCCACCTTGTTTAATGCAGTTGACCAAATTCCCATCAAATATGTCGAGCGCCATCATCATTCGTTAGATGTAGGATATGTCCCAAAAGGAAGAGATGCTACGGTTTCTTATGATACGTTAGATTTTAGGTTTCAAAACTCAAATGATGTACCATTTTTAATTAAGGCAAGTTATGGAGAGAATTCTCTAACAATTGAAATTCGAACGGCAGAAAAATATGTAGAATTATTGAAAAAACCATAATGTTGTAAGGAGACACCACTGGACATTGGTGTCTTTTTTCGGATCGCATGATATAGTTAAATTGATACAATTCAGAAAATTTTAGGGGGAAAAGACAATGCATCCTAAACTACAAGCAACGATTGATTCGATTGATTTATACCAAGCAACTTACCCAGAGGATGCTTGTGTCATCGTGGCAGATACGGAAAAAGTGCTTGCCTACAAACCAGGAAAAAAGGTTGACTTAAAAGTTGGGGTTGGTGACCCAGTACATAAATATCGAGGTACAGCAACAGAAATAGCGTTAAGTTCAGGAAAATTTGTGAAAGAGGAGCGTAGCGCAGAAGGTTTTGGTATGGCCTATATCGCCTCTGCCCAGCCTATTTTTGAAGGAGGACGTATTATTGGCGTAGTAAGTGCCATTATTTCCAACGAAAAAATGGATAGTATGCGTCTATTGGCAACTGAGCTTTCGAGTGCTGTAGAAGAAATGACAGCTACAAATGAAGGATTAGCCACTGCCAGTAAGGATGTATCCAATCGTTTGGAAGAGCTATCTAATTTCGCGGAATCGATGACAGGCGATATTGAACAAATTAATGTGATTGTCCATTTAGTAAAAGATTTAGCTATGAAATCGAGAATTCTTGGTCTAAACGCATCGATAGAAGCAGCACGTTCAGGTGAGCATGGGAGTGGCTTTGCGGTGGTCGCTTCTGAAATACAAAAAATGTCCCAGAGTAGTACAGAAAGTGCTGATAGCATAACTGTGCAACTAGAAAATATTAAACAATCCATCGATCAGGTCAATGCATCAACAAATCAAATTGCTGCGTTTACACAGCAGTTTGCTGCGAGTATGCATGAATTAACAGATGCCTACAAAGGGGTTAATAGTACAGCAGAAAAGCTAATGCAAATTAGTGACATCAAAGGATAGGCATATAAAAAGGATAATAGACAAGTGCTATTATCCTTTTTCATGATTAAATGATCTCTAAAATTTCCTGTGGTGTTGAGACACTGTATTCAGGTTCGTCATTTTGCACGACTTCTTTGGCATCATAACCCCATTCCACCCAAATAATTGGTATACCGGCTTTCTTACAAGCAACAATATCCCTTTGCTCGTCTCCAATGTATACGACGTTAGACGAGTCGACATTTGCTTCCTTTAAAAACTTTTTCATTACTTTGTCCTTACCAAAAATGCGGTTGGAGCAAAGTACATCCGCTACACAATGAATACCGTTCATTTTAAGAAATTCTAAAATATTCTCTTTAGAGTTTGAGGAAATAATCAGGATTTTATAGCCTCTTTTATCAATCTCTATTAATAGTTCCTTCATTCCTTCAAAAAGATGAACATCATTTAATGATTGACGATACAATTTATAAAATTGCGGTAAAATCATAGGCAACTTATACATTGGAAAGTCGAATAATTTACTGCGTTCTGAAATTGATAATTTTTTTAATGTATCAATTTCCTTTAATTCAATGCCTTTAAATTTATATTTTTGGGCTAAAGTATTCCATGCTGAGGCAAACACAGCAGTAGAATCTGCAAGCGTCCCATCAAAATCAAAGATAATATGCTTCATTGCAAACTTTCTCCTTTTTCATCTCGTTGTATTGACGTTCTATGCTAAAAAATGTTACATGGAATGGGCATCTAGTATTCTTGAAATAACAACCATTTTGAGCGTACGTAAACATCTTATGGTAAATATTATCAGAAAATACGGCGATTGCAATGAAAATGGTACAACAAAAGGAGGTGTCTCAAAAGTCCATTGAGACACCTCGACATTATTGTGTTTTATGATAGGTACTGGTAATTTTTATAAAAGTTTTTCTGTTTTTTCGCGTGTTCGAATTAAATAAAAAGCATTGATGCAGGCGGCAATCGGAATAATCAATGCAATGCCGATTCCTGCACAAAAAATGGTTGTCATTTCGGCACTAAAAACCTTGGAGTTAATAATTTCCCCAATCGAATAGGAGAGGTCCTTGAACCAGATTAATAAGCTTAAATAGCCACCAAAGAAAGCAAAAAATAACGTATTAGTATCGGTTCCTAATATATCTCTTCCTATGCTTAAGCCAGCTGTAAATAATTTTTTTCTACTAATCGAAGGATTGCGATAAAAAATCTCATGCATAGAGGTAGCGATGGAAATGGCTACATCCATAATGGCACCAATCGTACTCATAATGATGACTGATGCACCAATCTGCACAAAATTAACACCAATGTAGAGAGAAAAGATGCTGATTTCTTCAGTTGATTCTTCGCCAAACCCTTGGATCATCGACTTTTCCGTTACAAAGGTAATAAAGAGTAGTAACACACCTATCGTCACCATCGTCGAGATAAAGGCTGTAATGGTTTTACTGTTTGTTTTATTGATATAGAAAAGACTAATAGAGCTAATGACCGTACAGGCAATAAACGTCAAGATGATGGGGCTATTTTTAGGGTTTGTCATTAAAAAAATGGTGACAAAGAGCACACCAAAGTTTAGGAATAAAGAAAGAAATGAGCGTATCCCCTGTCTACCGCCGACAAGTACCATTAACACGAATAATATAACTGCTAATAAGACGACAACATTCATCCTTGAACCCTCTTTCGATTAATGAAAAATATAGCGGTATACTGACTGATAGGAATCGTAAGGACAACACCAATACCCCCTGCTAAGGCACGGGCTAATTCTAAAGAAAGATTTAAGGACAATGTAAGCCCTAATGTGGAAGAATTTTTTAAATAGAGAATAATCATAGGTATGGAGCCGCAAAGGTAGGCAAAGAATAAGATACTTGTAATGGTACCCATAATATCTTTACCGATTTCATGTCCCGAAGATTTAAGAGCCTTGACAGAGATTGTAGGATCTTGCTCGTATAAAGCAAAAATTGAGGAAGCCATTGTAATAGAAACATCCATTACTGCCCCAAGTGAGCCAATAAATAAACCTGCCATAAAGACGGTACGATAGGGACGTGTTAAAAATTGCATTTCTTCATAACGAAGACCATTTTCACCTGTCAACCACATTACAATAGAGCTTATGATAAGCGCTATAACAGTGCCTAAAAGTGTGGACACGATGGCTACATATGTTTTTGTATGCAATCCACTAATAAGTAGTAGCGAAATAATCGTAAATAGCAGGGCGCAAATGCCGCTGACTAATAACAGGCTTACGCCCCCATGCTTCACATAAAGATCTAATGCGAATGATAAAATCACAGCATTGACACTCAAACTAATGATAGAAAATAAGCCTTGTCTTTTACCTACAATAAGTAGGGCAAAAATAAAAATCCATGCAATCATTACCATGGTTTGATCTCGTTTTAAATCGAGAATGGTTCCTGTTAAAACAGATTGTGTTGTGCGATCATCTAGCGTGACAAAGATTTCATTGCCTACATGGTATTCTTGATCAAAAGCACCAGATGAAGAATAGTCATTCGTCAAATGAATGAATTGCCCCTTATGCTGACCATTTTTGATAATGGCCATAATCTCCTGTGTAAACAAAAAATCCTCATTTTCATACATATCTGTCATCGGTTCTGATGCTGTTACATCCACTTGCGTTATTTCCGCTATCGGTCGATCATAAAATTGTTCGTTATGATGTACGAAAACGATCGAAACCCCACAACAGAGTGCTAATAGGGCATAGAAAATAGCTTGTTTAAAAGGTATATTTTTAAAAAATGTCAAGTAAATGACCTCCAAACTGCTAGACTGAATAGTCACTTGTAAAGGAACGTTTTTTTGATTAAGAAGTTCCATAAACAGGTTAAATGTCATCATTTTAATAATATCTTTTACATTTTTCAAGTCGAGTCAGAGCTGTTTAAAATTTATGCTTCGAAAAAAATTTAAAAAGAAGGATGGATAATATAATAAAATAGTGTTATCGTAAGACTAGCTAAATAAAAATATTCTTCGGGGTAGGGTGAAATTCCCAATCGGCGGTGATGAAGCAATTCAAAGTCCGTGAGCGCAAGCTGATTTGGTGCAAATCCAAAACCGACAGTTACAGTCTGGATGGGAGAAGGGTAAAAATGCGAACTTTTTAAATTGATACTAATTTAGAAGGTTTATTTGACTATGCATTTATTACAAAACTTCCCAATCATCTTGTGGGAAGTTTTTTTATTTAGCTACAATCGAATAGAAGATGTTCTTCGGGGTAGGGTGAAATTCCCAATCGGCGGTGATGAAGCAATTCAAAGTCCGTGAGCGCAAGCTGATTTGGTGCAAATCCAAAACCGACAGTGATAGTCTGGATGGGAGAAGAACGAATGAGATGACAGTCTATGAAAAAATTGTTTTCAAATAGGCTTATTTGTTGATGTCTTATACTCCCAAAACCCCTTTGATGTAAAGGGGTTTTTATTTTTTATTGCTAACGAGAGAAGGGAGAAGGATAAGGCACAAAAACAGGTGGATCAACTTTAAAAGTAAAGGATAGAAGTGCTAATAAAGTAGAGTAGGTGATGGAATGTTTACAGGACTTGTAGAGGATATTGGTATCATAAAAGCCGTGCAAAGCGATCGGGACAGTATGGAAATTACGGTTCAATCAGCTAAGATAACGGAGGATGTCAAGCTTGGTGACAGTATAGCGGTCAATGGAGTTTGTTTAACAGTGACAAATTTCACACAACAGCAGCTTACGATGGATGTTATGCCTGAAACAGTCAAAGCAACAAATCTACAGCAGCTGGCAATAGGCGATTCTGTTAATTTGGAGCGTGCCATGCCTGCTAATGGACGATTTGGTGGCCATTTTGTTGCTGGTCATGTTGATGGAGTCGGCAAAATTTTGCGAAAACGTCCAGTAGCAAACGCCGTTTATATTGATATCGAAATGTCAGAGGAACTAACCAACTTTTGTATTCCAAAGGGTTCCATAACAATTGATGGCACAAGCTTAACCCTTTTTCATGTTGAAGCCAAGAGTGTCACAATTTCACTTATTCCTCATACTTACAAAGAAACCGTTTTAGGTATGAAGAGGGTTGGAGCAATCGTTAATATCGAAACCGATTTAGTTGGAAAATACATTATAGGGCAATTAAAAAAGGGGCAAACAACGCCAGCTATTACAAGAGATTATTTAGCACAACATGGTTTTTAAATCACAGAATAGGAGTTGATCATCGTGCTACATTCAATTGAAGAAGCCATAGAGGATTTAAGGCAGGGCAATATGATTGTGGTGGTTGATGATGAGGATCGAGAAAATGAAGGAGATCTTCTGGCACTCGCTGAATTCATCACACCAGCAACAATCAACTTTATGGCAACCAATGGTAGAGGTTTAATTTGTACGCCGATTTCGCAGCAGCTTGCACAAAAGCTAGATTTATATCCAATGGTTCAGCACAATACAGATAACCATCAAACCGCATTTACGGTAAGTATCGATCATGTAGAAACAACGACAGGGATTAGCGCCTTTGAGCGTGCGCTAACGATACAAAGAATGATAGAAAAGCAAGCTAAGCCAACTGATTTTCGTCGACCAGGCCATATTTTTCCGTTGATTGCGAAAGAGCAAGGAGTGCTGGAACGGAGAGGGCACACGGAGGCCACTATTGATCTAGCGAAGCTTTGTCATAGCGTACCTGCAGGTGTTATTTGCGAAATTATGGGTGATGATGGGCACATGCTTCGGTTTGAAGAACTAACAAATTACGCTGCACATCATGGCTTAAAAATGATCTCGATAGAAGCATTGGTTGCTTATCGTAAACAATTATCCACTAATAAAACTAAAATTTCTATGTAAAAAGGAGAAGGAACAATGGGTCAAACATTTGAAGCACAATTAATTGGAACGGATTTGAAAATTGCAGTAGTAGTGGGTCGTTTTAATGAGTTCATTACTAGCAAATTATTGGATGGGGCAATGGATGGTTTAACTCGTCATGGGGTTGATTCTGCATCTATTGATGTTGCATGGGTGCCAGGAGCTTTTGAAGTTCCTTTTATAGCGAAACAACTGGCAGAAACCAAGAAATATGATGCTATTATTGGTTTAGGTACTGTTATTCGTGGCTCTACAACACACTATGACTATGTTTGTAATGAATCGGCAAAAGGCATTGCCAATGTGTCATTGTCAACGAATGTACCTGTTATTTTTGGAATTGTTACTACCGAAAATATTGAACAGGCAATTGAACGTGCAGGAACGAAATCTGGTAATAAAGGCTATGATGCGGCAATGTCTGCAATTGAGATGGCAAATCTAAAGAAAATGATTGGATCAGGACAATTTGAATAGTCGTCACAACATTTGTTTCTTTGAATATTTTGAACAACCATGGGAAAAATATGCTTAAGTGTATTTATTGAAGGTGATTGTTTTCATAAATGTACTAATCTTGAGCTGGCTCAGTAGGAGATGAGAAGTATTTCATCAATGGAACAAATTAATTTGAAAATGTTGAAATCACTATTTCAACGCTCTGCTGATGTGATTTTCCAACAATATAATTTTCAGCAATATACAGTACATTTTATAACTTGTGATGCAATGGTCAATGAGCAAATTCTTCAAACTGTGGTTGTTCAACGTGTTCAATCTTTGTTAAGCAATGTCACGGAGGACATGCTAGAGGAAGAAATTGAACAGCATTTACACATTCCCTATTTACAAAAGATTTTATCGAAAGAGGATGCGGTAACTAGGGTCTATAAAGGCCATGTTTTACTGTATTTTGAAGAAAATCAATTACTTTATTCTAGTGATATTTCAAAAAGACCCAATCGAGAGCCTGGGGAAACAACATTAGAACTAGTAGTAAAGGGACCTAGAGATGACTTTATTGAAGATGTTTTTATTAATATTGCTTTATTAAGAAAACGATTACCGACTAATTCTTTTAGTGTAGAGACATTAGAAATTGGTAAGCGTTCTAAAACAACCGTAGCCATACTATATATGGAAGACATTGTGAATTTAAATATGCTGGAACAAATTCGACTTCAATTACAAAAAATTGACACGGATATTGTTATCAATGGCGACTTATTAATGGAAAAAATTGAAAAGACAGCGACAATTCTTCCAAGACATGATTATACAGGGAGACCTGATTTTGCTATGCAGGCCTTAATTAGAGGAAGAATACTCTTAATGATTGATGGTGTGTCCTATGCCATAATTACACCTGCAAATATTATGTTGCTCTTTAAATCAGCAGAGGATAATGAGTACCCACTCATTGTTAGCTCGATGGAACGATTACTCAGAATTGTCGGGATATTAATAAGTATGCTACTGCCAGGTTTTTGGCTTGCATTGACGACATATCATCAAGAACAGCTTCCATTTCTACTACTGGCAACGGTTGTCGAATCGAGAACGGGATTGCCTTTCCCAACCATTCTAGAAATTTTAATGATGCTATTTATGTTTGAATTGTTTCGTGAAGCCAACTTACGTCTTCCGAGTGCCGTCAGTGGCTCAGTTAGTGTGGTAGGAGGACTAATTATTGGGGATGCAGCGATTAAAGCAGGTGTTACAAGCCCCTCAATGATTGTTGTGATTGCCATTTCCAGTATCGCTGCATTTACATTGGTCAATCAATCCTTTGTGACGGCTATGAGTATTTTTCGATTAATCATTATTATGGCTTCGGCGTTTTTTGGTTTATTTGGTTTTTTTATATCCGTGTTTTTCATCCTTTTATACACTGCGAATATGAGAGTCTTGGGAGTGCCATACGTAAACTTTAGTGCCGATTTTGAAAAGGGCAATATACGTAAGTCCCTATTGCGACTATCTCCAAAGGGCTATAGTAAACGACCTACCTTTCTTAAGCCGCAAGATCAAACACGGACTTCAAGTAAAAAATAAGCATATTGTGATGAGATCAGGTATTGTTGATACCTGATCTTTTTTTGATACCTTTGCTTTAGTGGTTTTTTCAATTTTCCATTTAAATAGGAAATGAGACATAAAAAGTTATTACTTATCTTTTTAGTTTACTTTCTTGTCAAGGATTATTAAACTATTTGTTACAGTGTGTAATTTTGGGTATGAATAAAATAAAAATTGATTTTGTGTTTTAATTTATGTAGGATATACAAGCAATGTTTGCTTTACAAACAAAAAATAGAGTTAATTATAATATAATAATATTCTAGAATATTTATAGATGAGGAAGTACCGTTTTTTATGAAAAATAGAAAAATAAAACTAATATTAATTCTATCAACGATTTTATTATGTTTGTTTACAAGTTTAAACATCTTTACATCCTATGTAAAAATAAAAAAGACCGTTGAAGAGTCGATTGCCAATCAAAGCTTAGAGGCAGCCCATTCTATTGCTGCATCCATAGATACGGATGCCTATCAGCAATTTTTAAATAATCCACAGGAAAATGATTATTATTGGAAAGTAAGAAATTATTTAAACGATGCAAGGATAAAATTAGGTGCACTATTTGTTTACACCTTAAAGGTGGATAATCCTGAAGTATCTATAGCCATGATTACAGGGATGCCAAAAGAAATGAAAGAGGGCTTCGGTATTGGCGTGGTTTGTACTGTCCCTGCAAAGCATGTTGAAAAGGCCTATAATGGTGAAACCTATGTTACAGAGGTAATTCATGATTCTGAACATGGGTCTTATTTATCTGTTGGTGCACCCATCAAAGATGATAATGGAACAATTATCGGGTATTTAGGCATTGACATTAGTGCAGATACGCTAAATGGTATTAAGGGTAAAGTCATTGAAGACAACCTATTTAATTTTATTTTTAATGGTGTACTTATTTTAATTGTCATCGGTTCTTTTTTATTTTTACAAAGATGGTATCAAAAAGAGGTAGCGAAGGAAGTTGGCGCTACAGAGGACACATATCTAGCAGAAATCAAAACATTGATTACTTCGGTGTCGTCCCTACGTCATGATTTTACGAACCATATCCAAGTGTTACATGGTTTATTACAATTAGAAAAAACAGATCAGGCGAGACAATATTTATCCTCACTATCAAAAGAAGTTCAGGCGATCAAGTCATTAAAATTAAATATTGATCATCCAGGTTTGTCCATCTTATTGCAAACGAAGAAATTAACGGCTCAAAATCACCATATTGATATGGATTTTACGCTTTCTCAAAATGATTTTAATAAGATTAAAACGACAGATTTAATCAAGATTCTATCCAATTTAATTGATAATGCGATTGATGCTGCTGTTGAATTACCTGAGGAACAACGTAAGATTAAGATTTGCTGTACAGCAGATGAATCACAGTATGAATTTAAAATTACCAATACAGGGCCAAATATTGCGAATCCTGATCACATATTCAAACAAGGATTTTCAACGAAAAAACATGAGAATGGTAGACTAAGAGGACAAGGTTTATTTATTGTCAAAGAAATTGTCACTAAATATAATGGTCATATTTCAATTGATTCATCAAAACATTTAGAAACGACTGCTATTGTCAGAATTCCAATAAAATAACAGAAAAAGGCTTCCTACAAAAAGTTGTGGGGAGCTTTTTTCTATGTACAGCACATACATTACAAAGTAGAAAGTGATATGATGAAGGAGATGAAGAAAATGGAAAAGGGTCTCCTAGCGTTATTGAGAAAAGGTGGGCTAACCTTATATGCAAGACACGGAACAGCAACTATTGGTGTAGATCAAGCATATGGTACATTTCAAAGTTGTCAAAATCAACGGAATTTATCCGATCAAGGTCGTAGGGAGGCAATTTATTATGGTCAAATGCTACGCTATTGGCAAATTCCCATCCTTTCCACCATCACTACCAGTCCTTTTTGTCGGACCATTGAAACAGCACGTTTGGCATTTCCCAACAGCAATCTCCAAATTGACCCCTTCTTGTTTGAAATCTTTATGTTAGGTGGCAATCTTCCTACAGTAGTGCAAAGCAGTATATTAACGATTTCTACATCGATGCTGGAAATCATTCCACCTGAGGGCATAAACAACATAATCATTGGGCATAGCTTTCCAAGAAATGTAGGGCTGGGCATCATTTCGAATATGGGGACGGTTGTCATAAAACCTAAAGGTCAAGGACATGGTTATGAGATTGTGAGAAAACTAACCTTAGAAAATCTAGCAGCATTAGATTCCATTTGAAAAGAGGGATTGTATGAAGATTAAAACAGTTGCACAATGTACATTAGATGAAGTATTGAAAGCATGGAACAAAGGCTTTGAAGGTTATTTTATTGAAATTAATATGACAGCAGAAATGTTTTTACAGCGACTAGTGGGGGAGGGCTTATCTCCTGAGCATTCTATTGTCGTTTTTGATCAAGAGGAACCGATTGCCATTGTGATGAATGGCTTTCGTACCATCGATGGCCAAAAAACAGCTTGGAATGGTGGGACTGGTATTTCTCCAGCATATCGTGGTAAGGGTGTCTCGCGCCTATTAATGGAGGAAACCCTAACTATCTATAAGCGAGAAAATGTAGAGTTGGGTACGTTAGAAGCCATTAAGGAAAATCAGGTAGCCATTGCCTTGTATGAAAAATATGGTTATGTGGTTGCCAATCAATTACTATTTTTAAGCGGCGAGTATGAAGCCAAGGTAACATCTACAGTAGCCCTTCATATAGCGACCATTCGCCCAGAGCAGCTAGCACATCTATCTTTCTATCGGGAAGATGTTCCTTGGCAGTGTAACTGGCAGAGCGTGAAGCATGGGGAAGCAAAGGTGTTTTATAATGATAACAATGAACCACTTGGCTATATGCTATACAAAACATTGTGGAATGAATATGGTGAGGTGGAGCGTATTCTACTTTATCAAATGGTAATACTAGAGGAAAGTAATGTAGAGTTAATAACACAGTTTTTAGCAAGTATTACAACACATAAAGTCCATTTGACGACAGTGAATTTCTTAGCGAGCAATCCAGCAACGAGCTATTTGTTAAAGCATGGATTAAAGGTGACAACAGAGCAGGTACAGATGACAAAGCAACTATAAGCCAAGCTGTCGTTCAGTATTCGAATCAATAAAGAGTGGAAATAGAGCGACGTATGTAAAAAGCAGAGGGAAAAGTAATTACAAAACAACAAGGGCTCCTTATGGTACATGAAGCGTCATAAGGAGTCCCAGCTATGAAAAAATAATTGACCTATTGATTAATTTGAGGGTCTTGGGGTGCCTCATTATTGTTATTATCAGGAGATTTATTGAGTTGCACCGAATTATTGGATGTGTTCGATAGCGAAGAAGTTCCTTTCGCCAAAGTCAGAACCTTAGCAACATATTCTGTAGATGAATCAAGTTGATTACCGAATGCATCTACTGGTATGCTTAGCGCTTGGCTGACGTTAGAGAGATTATTCGGATAAATTCTGGTGCTATTTGGATTGCTAATAGCATCCTGCAATTTGAAACTATCTGCTTTATCCTTAGGTAACATAAACACTCTATACTCCGTTACGCTTTGACCATTTTTGACATCAAAGCTAATGTTTATATTGTTATATTTATATCCGTCGCCCTGAAGACTGAGTGTTACTTTCTCCACTGATCCAGGGGCTGAAAGGTCTTCCAAAGCAATGTAGGAAGATGGGTAGGATAAGCTATACATTTCCTTAGAATTTCCACCACCTACAGACAAGATATATACGCGATATTCTTGGCCATTCGTTATAAGTCTTCCGTCTGTATCTCTACTATCAGCACCCAATTTCACACTATACAGGCCTTTACTCCAACCTGTATAATTAGTTGCTCTAATAGCTGTATTCAGATCAAAGTCATTTGCCTTTGATGCGGGCACAACTAGAATACGGTAACTATCTATATTTGATTCATCAGAAGGTTTTGTAAACGAAATCTGTAGATCTCGACCATCTCCATAATCACCAACATCGCTAACATTAATATTGCTTACTGCCTGAACGACTTTGCTTTTACTAATTGTAATCACAGGTGAAGGAGAGGATAAAGCGTAGGCATTTAAAGAGTTACCATTTGCAACAGTCAGTACATAGACGCGATAGCTAGTTCCTTCTGTAATAAAATTACCTCGTACATCCCTAATCCCATCCAATGTTCTATTTGCTGCTAAATTTCCACCTTTGCTTTCTGTGATGTAATAAGAGCTACTATTGGCTTGTGAAAGATTAAAGCTACTGTAATATGCAGTTGGTACCATTAAAATCCGATAATGATTAACATTCGATTCATCTGTAGGCTTCGTGAATGTTACTTGCACATCACGGCCATCCCCTTTATCATCGATATCTGCAACATTCAAATTAGTTACAGCTTGCACAGTGAAGTTCTTAGTTAGTGTAACTGTAGACGTTGCGGCAGTTAGCGCATTGTTTCCTAATGTATTTCCATTGGCAACAGTCAGTACATAGATACGGTAGTTCGTACCTTCTTTAATAGTATTTCCGCGCACATCCCGAGTATTTTCAGATAACGCTTGCTCATATGTGGATTTCCCAGATTTATTAACAGTTGTGTAATTGCTGCTGGATACGCTATTAGCATCCGTCAGACTAAAATTATTGTAATTTGCTGTTGGTACCACCATAATTCGATAGTGATTAATAGGTGCCTCATCAACAGCTTTATTGAATGACACAAAGAGGTCACGACCGTTACCATAATCGCTCACATCGCTGGCAATGATATTCGACACTGCACCCACATTGTTGCTAAGCAGCGAAATCATATTGGAGGCTGAAGAAAGCACATTATTTGCAGAGTTATTAGTTACTGCCATAATAAATACACGATAGCTAACGCCATTTTGAATGGCATAACCGTCAGTATCTTTTGCCCCTGCAGAGAGCACCTGAGTAATATTGCTGCCTGTTTTGTTCACTTGTGTGTAATAAGTGCTAGGTAAACTGTTGGCTTTTGTCAATGTAAAGTTCGTATAGTTGTTAGCTCTTACAACAAAAATTCGGTAAGAGTTAACATTAGATTCGTCAGACACTTTGTTGAAGCTAACTCTCAAATCGCGTCCATCGCCAAAATCATTAACATCATCTACTTGTGTAATAGTTGGAGTAGATACAGTAAGCGTTACTGCTAATGAAGCAGGCGAGAGTTTATTCATGCCAGAATTCGTATTACTTACAGACATAACGAACGCTGTGTAGGATTCGTTATTCTTTATAAAGTCACCTGAAGTATCTCGTGTTGAGGAAGACAGAGTTGCTATCAACGTACTGCCGTTGCTTCCTGATTTGTCCACTGTTGTATAATAATTGCTGGATAAATTATTCGCAGTGGTAAGACTAAAATTGTTAGCATCCTTGGTCTTTACTATAAACACACGGTAATTGGAAGTATTGCTATCATTTTGTGGACGAGTAAAGCTAACTGAGACATCACGTCCATCGCCAAAATCGTTAATATCGCTAATCTTCACATTTGTTACTGCGGTAACAGTAGACATGTTTGTTAGAGTAATCTTCGGAGAAGAAGTTGATAATACGCTAGAATAAGAACCTTTACCAATGGCAAGTATATAAACCACATAAGACTGATCATTTTTTATGTAGTCTCCGTCCACATCTCGCGAGTTTTGCGATAAAGTTACGGCACGATTCGCATTTGAAGTCGATACCACCGAATAATTAGAAGAGGAGACTTTAAGAGCTGATGACAAATTAAAACTTTTAGAAGCCTTCACAACCATAACCCGATAATGATCTACATATGATTCTGTAGACGATTTAGAGAAGCTAACCTCAAGATCACGCCCATCTCCCTGATCATTCACATCTCGAACTGACACATTGCTCGCTGGAGCAATACTGATATTACTTGGAGTGTCAGATTTAATAGATACTTGCTGTTTTTCTGAGTTCCAATCAACATCCTGCCCAAGTGCTTCACTGACGAAGCGTACTGGTACCATTGTTCTACCTTTTAATACCTGTGCTGGTACATCAAGCGTTACTGTCTGGTTATTAATAGTAGCTGTCTTCGATTTAATCTTGAGAACTACCGTTGTATCACCTTTTATCCCTGTGACTGTTTGAGTCTTTTGGTCCCAGTTTACGCTTGCATTCAATGCTTCAAAGATCGCTCTAAGTGGTAGCATAACACGTCCTTGAATCATCGCTGGTGGCTGATCGGTTTTTAATTGCACCCCATCCACATTAATTGTGATGGCTTTTGCCGCTTGTGCGGTTGCCGGCTGCAATACTAACGGTACAATAAGTATCACAGCAAAAAGTAAAGTCCATATTTTTTTCATAAATTCCACCCTTCTTCATGCCATTTGATTGACTTAGCATGACATCTAATTTAACGTATGAGCAGCCTAAAAGTTTCACCCTTTTACCTTTTGAAGAAAATTTAACCATCATGCAGTTTTGATACGTATTCTGGCTTACTTTCCTTACAAGAGGATTGAAAAGAGTAAGGGGATTTTGAGTGGATAACCTCACACTATTCGACGTAGGAGAATTGAATAAAGCAGGTTAAATTGAAGTGTTACAATTTACGAGAAGTGAATTTTCTTAAAATAACCGCAAGACTGTATGTATATTACCAACTAAATTTTTTATGACATATTTTTTGTACACTTTCACCAAACTAAGGGAAAGGCAGAGGAAGGTGAAGAGATGCAACAACCATTTGATGTGGGTGATATTGTTTATATTTTTTACCGTAATCCACATATTCAAGATGTAACAAATATACAGGAAGCGGCAGTCGTTTATCATCCAGAAAAACCAGAGGAGCTAGCTCTATTTTTATTTGAAACCTATTATCCAATCACGAATGACATGGTAATTTTTGCAAGCGAGATGGCGGCTGAACAGGCCTATCACCAGTATTTTCATTAAGGGAGGACTCACATGATAAAGCCATTTACCCCTCAGCTTGTTTATTTTGAGCCAGATGCCCTCCAGTATCCATTAGGTAAGGAGCTAAAAGAGAAGTTTGAGCAGATGGGAATTGAAATTCGCTATACAACTTCCCATAATCAAGTGAGAAACCTTCCTGGAGACAATGATTTTCAAAAGTATCGGGTAGCAAAATCGACCTTAGTAGTGGGTATTCGAAAAACATTAAAGTTTGATACATCTAAGCCCTCAGCAGAATATGCCATCCCATTTGCGACTGGCTGTATGGGACATTGTCATTATTGCTATTTACAAACAACTATGGGCAGCAAACCTTATATTCGGACGTATGTCAATGTCGATGAAATCCTGGAACAGGCCGATCACTATATGGCTGAACGAGCACCTGACATCACTCGCTTTGAGGCATCCTGTACTTCTGATATTGTAGGAATTGATCATCTTACCCATACCTTAAAGCGAGCCATTGAGCATTTTGGACAAAGTGAGCTAGGTCAGTTACGATTTGTAACGAAATTCCATCATGTGGATCATTTATTAGATGCCAAGCATAATGGTCGTACAAGGTTTCGTTTTAGTGTCAATGCTGATTATGTGATTAAGCACTTTGAGCCAGGTACATCACCATTGGAAAAGCGCATTGAGGCAGCGGGGAAAGTGGCAAGAGCTGGATACCCACTCGGATTTATTGTTGCGCCAATCTATCTTCATGATGGCTGGCAGGAGGGCTATTATCATATGTTTGAGCGATTGGACGCTGAATTGCCAAAGGATGTGCGCGATGACATCACCTTTGAATTTATTCAACATCGCTTTACAAAGCCTGCAAAACGAGTGATTGAAAAAAATTATCCAATGACAAAGCTAGAGCTCGACGAGACTGTAAGACGGTATAAATGGGGCAAATATGGCATAGGTAAATATATTTATCAAAAAGAGGAAGAGGAAGACATTAAGGAACATTTGTATCGCTATATGCAGAAATTTTTCCCTCAAGCAAAATTAGAATATTTTACATGATAATTAGAGAGAGAACGGCTTGTTTTCTCTCTAAATTAATTGTGCGATATAAGGTTCAATATATCGACGATCTTTTAAATCGTTTGGTAAATGGTAAAGAGAGAAATATTGCATTGTCTCTGATTCATTGTAATCAATCACTAAATTACCAAGCACATTTCTTGTATAGAAGACTGCTGTAACGGCGTATAATTCGTCCCCATTCGAAACTTGAAGGTAACAATCCGGACCAGAAAAAACACCTAGTAACTGTAAATCTGTGATGGCTAGTCCTGTCTCTTCTTGTACCTCTCTTTTGGCAGTATCCTCTAAGCTCTCTCCTAATTCCATTAAGCCTCCAGGGAGCCCCCAACCGCCATCATATCTTTTTTGTAGTAATATTTCGTTTTCAGTATTAAGAATGAGAACCACCGAACCAGGTAAAATAATTGGTTGGTGTCCTACATACTGTCTTAAAAATTTATAGTATTCCATAATGACACCTCTTTCTCTAAATAATTATAATTGGTAAATTCTTCTTAATTATGGTCTTTGTATAATCTGAAAGTCAATGGTAACGCTAACATAGATTGTTGTGAAGAAGGAGAGAATACTTGAATGGATTCATTTCAACTAAATTGTTGGTCAGAACATGGAGAACTGAAAGTAGTGATGCTTTGTGCACCTTCACTCGTAGATGTAACGGATTTAACAATAGCAGAGCAGGTTGGTTGGAGTGATACGGTCAACCATCAGAAGGCGATGGATAATTTCATGGCATTAAAGACAACATTCGAAAACGCAGGGGTACATGTACTTGATTATGCAAGAGAACTAGCCTACGATCAGCAGCTATTAAGTGAGCAGCTCCTCAATCGTTATTTTGTGCGTGACCTAGCCTGTGTCATTGGGAATCGGCTTTTACTTGGAAATGCTGGAACCTCACTTAGAAAACCAGAGTACCCTCTTGCACATTCACTATTAGAAAAATGGTTTCCACAACAATGGAAAGCTAATTTGCAGCCGCTTCATTCCTTCGAATGTGGAGATTTGTTAATTTTAAATAAAGATGCTGTACTTATTAATCTTGGAATGAGAACTTCGATAGAAGCTATCGAAAGCTTAAAGGAAGGCATTTTTCAAGAGGGGTTTTCTGAAATTGCCATAATTGATTTACCGAAAAGCAATGATACACTGCATTTAGATATGAATTGTAATGTTGTAAATGCGAATCTGGTTGTTGCTAAAAGCTTTGTACGCCATTTTCCTATTCAGGTGTTAACAGCTCAAAGCAGTCGTTTTGATATGGTAGAGTCATTTTTAAAGCGTCATGGTTTGGATGTTTACTGGCTGAACTCGTATAAGACCATTCCAGACATCAACTTTATTAACCTGAATCCAGAAACACTGTTGATAAGCAAGCAGGCAACACAACAACAATTATTAGCGCATCCACTGCTGAAGAATAAAAACTTGCTTGAAGTTGATGTCACGGAGCTTGAAAAAGGCGGTGGTGGCATTCGATGTATGACATTGCCATTGGTAAGAACGTAACGAAGGGTTGAGAACAAATGACTTCAAAATCAGCTAAAGGAAGTATGGCCTGGTGGCAGCTTTCGCTTCTTGGTATCGGTTGTACTTTGGGCACTGGCTTTTTTCTTGGGACAAGTATGGCCATTCATAAAAGTGGGCCTGCGGTATTAATACCTTTTTTATTAGCGGCCATTTGTACGTATATCGTGTATGATGCACTTGTTAAAATGTCTGTGGAAAATCCAGATAAAGGCTCTTTTCGTACCTATGCCAAGCAAGCCTTTGGACGCTGGGCAGGATTTAGCAATGGCTGGGTGTACTTGATTTCTGAGCTATTAATCATGGGAAGCCAGCTGATGGCGCTCGGCATTTTTACGAAATTTTGGTTTCCGGTGCTGCCCCTGTGGATTGCTGCATCGATTTATGCTGCTATTGGTTTAGTCGTTATTCTCACAGGCATGAAGGGCTTTGAAAATTTCCAAAATATCTTCGGTGCCTTAAAGGCAGCTGCCATCATTATGTTCATTATTGTAGCAGTGGTTATCATCATGAGAGGTACACCATCTACTACAATGGCTTCACTTCAAGCTAATTATGAAGCATTTTTTTCACAAGGACTAAAAGGTATTTGGCTCGGATTACTTTATGCCTTTTATGCCTACGGAGGAATTGAAGTGATGGGTTTAATGGTCATCGATTTGAAAAATCCAAAAGAGGCGCCAAAAGCGGGGAGAATTATGCTGATCGTGATTACCGTTATTTTTATCATGGCCATCGCCCTTGCATTAGTACTCGTTTCATGGAAAGACTTTTCGATTGATGAAAGTCCTTTTATTACAGCGCTTCAAGGACACCATATCCCTTTTGTGGCAGATATCTTTAATGGTGTGCTAATCATTGCTGGTTTTTCAACGATGGTGGCCTCGCTTTACGCGGTGATCACCATTCTCACTACACTTGCAGAGGATCATGATGCACCGGCAGTCCTTGCAAAGAAAGGAAAAATGAAAGTTCCTTTTCCAGCCTTTTTATTTTTAACGAGTGGGCTAGTAATTACGATTGTAATTGGTTTTTTGATGCCAGAAAAAATCTTTGAATATTTGATTACAGCGGCGGGTTTAATGTTGATCTATAATTGGCTTTTTATTTTAGTGACCTACTGGAAGCTCATGGAGTTAACTAAGTGGGGGCATGCAAAGAATGCTATGGGGATGTTGCTCATTGCTGTGACGGTATCTGGAACTTTAGGTGAAAAAACAAGCAGACTCGGTTTTTATGTGAGCCTGCTCTTTATAGCCTTAATCAGTGTGGCGACCTGGATTGTTGTGAAAAGGCAAAAAAACATTACGTAATGAACCGTTTTCCTGAGACATCCTTAAAAAAGGACATTTGGATGGACTATGGTTATCATCACTTAAGAAGTACTGCTTCCATTCATAACTATCTTCTTGCCCATACCATTTCAAATCTGGATGTCCTGGGACTGTGTCGTAGTCTGCAATCCGCTGACGAATGAGCTTTTTGATTTTTCGCCCAAAGGCTGTGGTGTCGTTTATATCATCGAATATCCAACGGGGTTGAATGGCCATTAATAAAGTGGAAAAATGACGACTCTTTCGCAATTTATGGGCTGGTGTTGCACAAGAGATAAAATAGGGTTCACCATGAAAGCAAAACTCCCATTCATGGTGAGTAGGCTCCATTGGTATTCCTTCAGGCCAATTCATCTCATCCAATTTGGTTAAATTATTTAATATGGACCAAAATAACTGCTGATAATCTGCTACCTCAAAGCTATCTTGCATATCGTGAGGGGTATGAAAGAACACAGTAAGAGTTGTATACTTCCCGAAAGTTCGTGATGCTTTCGTATAGTCCTTTAAGCATTGTGCTAACATTTTAATCGATTGCTCTTCCCGTGGATCCCCGACAAAACTATAGCGCAAATGGTTTGATAAAAAGCCCATTCTTGCTGGTATACACGGAAACGTATTTGCTTCATCCGCAATCGTGGCAGCAAAATCTGTATAGGCTGACCGTTGCCATAATGGAAGTGTATCAAACTGTTCTTCAATCCACTCCCGATCAAACACTACTTCCACTTGAGACTCCTCCTTCTACTCACCTTTATACTATTAAAGAAAAGACAAAGTGGTTACGAATCTGTGGTGCGTGACACTAAAGATTTTTAATGATTCAAGTCAAATTATGGCTAACCTTTTTGCGTGTAAGATGAATAATTCCATAAAGAAGAATGAGCAGTTTTGGTTTAGAAGTGATCACTCCGAGCAAGGAGATGAGCAATTTGAAGTAAAAGAGAGCGCTTCGAACCAAGGAAAGAGCGGCTTTGCATGAAAAGAGAGTGTTTCAAGCCAATAAAAGAGCAGCTTTGAATCAGAAGCGAGCACTTTAAACCAAAGAAAGAGCGGTTTTGAACAAAAAATGATCACTTCGAGCAAAGAAAAGATCGGTTGTGAAAAAAATGATCACTTCAAACTAAAGCAAGAGCAATTTCAGTCAAAAAAGATCTCGCCTCCTGCTTCTCCAATAGTAGCGATCACCACACCCGAAAAGCAGCATGGTCTTAGCCGTTTTGCTGTAAAACCTTTTCCTCTAAAATGGTTAGAGCATGTTGGATGTCCTTTAGATCATCCTGTGTTGCGTGTTGAATAAGCTGTAAAAAGCGTTCTTCGATACAGGCAAATGCCTCCTCCATCATTTTTTCACCCTCTTTGGATAAACGGACATACTGCTTTCTGCGGTCGGCTGTGTCGTTAAATTTTTCGATTAGCTGCCGTTCCTGCAATTTCCGAAGTTCACGGCTTGTGTTGGGTAGGGACATATGCTGACATTCACTGATTTCCGTTGGTGTGACAGGTTGGCTTACTTTAATATATTCAAGAATTTTATATTGTAGCGGTGTGATATTCGCAGTGTTAACATTTTGTGTGAGATCATGTGTCACTTGATGGATTGTGGCTGTAAATGCTACAAACTGATGAAATAAAGCGCTTTTATTCAATGGGATCACCTCTTACTGTCAAGATAACAAATAACTTGTCCTAAAACAATTATCATTTGACAACTAAAATGAAATGAATTATTATTTTGTTATCAAATGATAAGTAATGAGGAGGCGCACAATGAAAACGTTAATTGTTTATACATATCCCAACCATAAAAGTTTAAATTATGCTTTTTTACAAGAAGTGATAAAGGGGTGTCGAGAGAATCCTGCCATCGAGGAGATTCAGATACTAGATTTATATGAAGAAGAGTTCGATCCACGCTTAATTTTCCATGAACATAAACGACGTCGTGATATGTATCGGGATCCGAAAATGGAAAAATACCGCCAACAGCTCTCTTGGGCAGATCAAATTGTATTTGTTTATCCGATATGGTGGGGGAGACCGCCAGCCATGCTGTTAGGATATATCGACCAATTATTTGCAGCAAATTTTGCTTATCGAGATACAAAGGGTTTATTTCCAGAGGGTCTTTTAAAAGGGAAATCTGTAGTCTGTGTGTCCACGATGAAGGGGCCAACCAATTATCCATTTTTATGGTTGAACAATGCACATAAAATTTTAATGAAAAGGGCGTTGTTTAAATTTGTTGGAATGAAAAAAGTGAAGTTTTTTGAGTTTGGTAATATGGAAAGTAAAAAGGGGAAGCAACAGCAAAAACTAAATAAAGTATATCGATACTTTAGTAAAGTAGCATACTAGAAAAAATAACTCATGCAGACGGGGTTAGTCGTTTGCATGAGTTGGCGTACTGTCGATGGGGACAGTAATCAAAAATCTTGTATATTCTGCTATTGTGCTTTCTACAGCAATGGTTCCATGATGCATCTCAATTATTTTTTTGACAATGGCTAGCCCTAATCCGCTACCGCCATTTCCAGCAGTTCGCGATTGATCGGCCTTATAAAACCTTTCGAAAATATGCTTTTGTTGTTCTTCGGTTAAGCCTATGCCAGTATCTTGAACCAGAATGGTTATCGTGTCGAACTGCTTTTTCATAGATAATGAGATGGTTCCATTGGTAGGTGTAAACTTAATACTGTTTGTCAGTAAATTCATCCAGACTTGATTCATCAAATCCTCATCTGCAGTGATGCTTAGGTTATCAAGATCGAGATCAAAGTCAATCTGTTTGGCTAACCAATTCGGTTCTAGTGCCAGCACAACATTGCGTAATTGTTTATCGAGTCGATAAGTTATAGGCTCAAATGGATGGTGCTGCGATTCTAAGGAAGTTAGCTTGAGCAAATTGTCGCTAATTTTTGATAAACGATTACTTTCTAATTCAATTATAGCTAAATAATGCTGACGTTTTTCTTCAGGTAGGTTAATATTTTTCAAAGCCTTGGCAAAGCCATTTATAGATGTTAAAGGTGATTGAATTTCATGGGAGACATTGGAAATGAACTCCTGACGCATTCTTTCCAGTTCACCTAACTCAACAGCCATATGATTAATACCATGAATCAATTGCCCAAATTGATCCTCCTCATCTGCTCTCAAATCCAGCTGAACATCAAAATCACCTTTTGCCATGCGGCTTAATGCATCTACAATCGTATCCCAATAGTTACGTTGTCGATTTAGTCCGATTAAAAAGATAATGGCAGCTGAACAGGCAAAGAGTGCAAACACCCCAATCACTGTTGCTAGTTGTAGCCAAAATCCATGAGGCTCAGTTCCTAACCGTCCATACAGCCATGAAGTTACATGATAGGAAATAAAAGCGAAAACGGTGTTTGCAATCAGAAACAGGCAAAAGACCAGCGCTAATCTTAACAAGAATCTTCGTTTTCTCATGTGCCTAGTTCCAAGCGGTAACCAAGACCACGAATGGTGCGAATGACAAAGCCACTCGTCTCCTGTGGAAAGCGTTCTCGTATTCTTTTGATATGGACATCAACTGTTCGTTCATCTCCCTCATAGTCGTAGCCCCAGATTTCTTCGATCAACTGTTCACGGGAAAAGGTTTTGCCAACATAGCTTGCAAGTGTAAATAATAGCTCGAACTCCTTCAAACGAAGGAGAATCGTCTCGCCGTTCATTTCCACTTCATGTGTATGGCGATTTAATTTGACATGACCAGCCTCTACAACTTGAGAAAGGGAGATACGATATCTTTTTAAAATAGACTTAACACGTACGATTAGCTCGGCAGGCTCGAATGGCTTCACAAGATAATCATCTGTCCCTAAATGAAAGCCCTTGATTTTTTGAGAGGTTTCTCCTTTAGCTGTTAGCATAAGGATTGGTAGATCTGTATTGAATGAACGTATTTCCTCACATAATGCCCAGCCATCCATGTTGGGCATCATAATATCCATCACGACCATATCGACTTTCTCAGTGTCTAATTTAGACAGTGCATCGACACCATCGATAGCCTCTATTACTTCTAAGCCCTCGTTTTGCAGAAACACTTTTACCAATTCGCGAATATGTGCATCATCATCCACGACTAATAGTTTTGTCATCTCAACAAACCCCTTTATTCTACGTCTTTAATGCGTAATTGCTGCATGGCAAACTCACGATACATAGCATGTGTTTCAAAGAGTGTTTCGTGTGTACCACAGCCTGTAATATGCCCTTTCTCAATAAACAATATTTGATCGGCATCTACCACTGTCGATAAACGGTGCGCAATGACTAGTGTTGTGCGTCCTTGCATTAAGTTGTCTAATGCTTTTTGTACATAAATTTCTGAATTACTATCTAAGCTTGATGTTGCCTCATCCAGCATTAATATTTGCGGATTACGTAAGAGCGCTCTTGCGATAGAGATACGCTGACGTTGTCCTCCTGAAAGCTTGATGCCTCGTTCTCCAACTTCAGTATCGAACTTATCTGGAAGCTCGTTAATAAATTGATCTGCATAGGCCATTTTAGCCACTTTTTCTAGCTCATCATCTTGCACTTCACGGTCTATACCATAGCAAATGTTTTCTCGAATCGTACCTGAGAGCAGGGCACTTTCCTGCGCTACATAGCCGATTTGACTGCGCCAAGAGTGGAGTGAAAAAGTTTCGATTGGTGTATCTCCTAGTGTGATACTGCCGTTCGTTGGCTGATAATATCGTTCTAGCAGTGAAAATGTAGTTGTTTTACCGCCACCACTTGGTCCAACGATGGCTGTTACTTTGCCTGGCTCAATTGTGAAGTTAATATCGGATAAAATGGGCTCCTCACCATAAGAAAAATCAACATTTTTAAGATAAATGGGTTGATCTATTTTTTCTACTGTTAAGCCTTCTTCAATACGTTCTTCCTCGTATTCAAGCAATGCACTAATTCGTTCTGTAGCACCCATGGCTTTTTGGAGCTGGGTAAAGAACATCGTTAATTGCGTCATTGGCATAATGATTTGGATTAAATATAAAATAAATGCCACCATATCGCCAGCCGTCAGCTCTCCAGAGGAAACACGGACACCACCATAGCCAATAATAGCTACAAGCACAGACATCAGAACGAATGAAATCAGCGGGGAAATCAGTGCATGAATTTTTGCTTCTTTTAAGCCAAATGTAAAGAGATTCGTAATGCCCTTTTTTCCACGCTCATATTCAATTTGCTCAGCATTTGAAGCCTTGACTAGGCGCGTTTCAGGTAAAACTTGATTTAATACAGACGTAAATTTTGCTGTTTCATCTTGCATTCCTTTTGAAATCACAAACATGCGTCGCCCTAACAACATTAAGATCACCATAGCCAGTGGTACGGCAATCAGCATGACTAATGTCATTTTCCAATCTAAAAATAGAAGAATGATGATAGAACCTATAATGGAAATAACGCCAGATAAACAGTTTGCTAAATGCTCTGTTATAAGCTCTTTCACAACCCCTGTGTCATTCGTAACACGGCTCAATGTTTCACCAGTATCATGTTCATCATAATAGGGGATTGGTAAATGCAACAGCTTTCGCCATAGCTGGTCACGTAATTTTGCCACAACATGATGTCCAACTCGATTTAAATAATAGATGGATAATCCACTGGCAATAGCCTG
Organism: Lysinibacillus sp. YS11; assembly: GCF_002896375.1. Lineage (NCBI taxonomy): Bacteria > Bacillati > Bacillota > Bacilli > Caryophanales > Bacillaceae > Lysinibacillus > Lysinibacillus sp. YS11. The sequence continues at coordinate 1,537,425 of NZ_CP026007.1, forward strand.
GGCGATAAAGGCAATACCTAGTACAATAATTTGCCAATAATTAAGCGATTCTAACGAAAAGCCATCCACTAATTGTTTTGTAAATAATGGAACAATAAACCCTACACCTGTCGTTGCTAAACTCATCACTAAAGCGATGACAAGTAGCCATATCGGTGGTTCGGCACGTTTTACTAACTGTATAAAACGGCGCCAATCTTTTTGTTTAGACATATCATTTGATGTTTCTTGCAAAGAAATAAGCCTCCTTCATTGTCTGAAAACAATGTATTTCGTTTCTATGGCTTTACTATAGCATGCGTTTATGAACTGAATATGAAATGAATGGTCATCAAAAAAGGTGATGCGATCACCACCTTTTGATACTAGTCTGCAAATTCATCGTGGTATAAAGACTTACCAAGCAAGCGATAGATTCTTAAGGCTAGCTGGATTTGTAACAGCTCCTCATAGCTTTTTAAATCTGTTTTTAAAATTTCTTTAATCTTTTCAATCCGATAAATTAACGTATTGCGATGGATAAACATTTCCTTGGCTGTTTCACTTATATTCATATGATTGATAAAGTAATTTTCTAATGTAAGTAGATAGCTTGTCCCATGTAATAGATCATGCTCAAAGACAGAACCCAAGCTTTCTAAGAAAAAGTCCTTTAGCTGCACTTCATTAATATTCGAATCTAAAAAATGATAAATGGAGTGATCCGCATAATGAGCCACTGCTCCACGCTCTTCGAAGCGGTGCATAAGACGGAGAGCTTCATGTGCCTCTGCAAAGCTTTTATGGACAAAACGTATATGTTTATATTCTTTGCCAATTCCCATTAAGAAAGAGCTTTGCGTATGTTGCTGTACTAATAATTGGAGAATGTTTTCTGCGTATTGCTTTGTTTCATTGATCGTGAAATCTTGTTTGCTGTCTTGCTGTCCAACTAATATAATGATTTGATTGTTGCGATAAAGGCATGTAATTTCTCCATTAATTGTGCTAGAGTGCTCATAAATTAAATTCATACATTTTTTTGCAATATTATCGGTTTCGTATTTTCTAGAAATTAAATCATGCTGGTTTTGCAAATTTTCATGGCTAATAGAGATGACGATGCAATAATATTTATGGTTGATCTTTAAGCCGTGGAGATCGCATAGTGTTTGTAGCGTTTCAAGCGAAGTGATTTTTCCAGTCAATAAATCATCAAAAAACTCTTGTTTAATCTTTAGTCGTACACCCTCAATTTCCTTCTGTTTTATCCTTTCTAGTGCCACAATCGTGGAGGCTTGCTCTAAAACGATGAAATCAAACTCATTCAGATCCCGTACAGTTTGCCAAATGACAATATAGCCATAAATATAGTTGGCTACTGCAACAGGAAGAATTCTACATTTTACGGCTAGATCTTCTAATTGATAGATTCGTGTAATGGATTTTTGCATTTCATTGAGATCATTCGGAATGGTATTTATAAAATCCTTTGAAAATGTTGGACGATTCTTCTTTAAATTAATGCCATAGGCAAGGGGCACAGGATTCGTATCAAGATCTGTATAATGCAGTAAATTCCAGTCATTATCTAAAAAAATAATCGGGTTATTAATTGTTTCAGCTAACTTAGAGGAAATAGATTCGATGCCTCCTCCTTCAAGCGCCACCTTAAATAGCGTATTGTGCATGTCCAAAGATTTTCTATTTAATAGATCATAACGGCCAGATGCCTTTTCATTGATAATCGAGATGACCTTGGAAAGGGTGTAATTATAAGGTAACTCTAATAACGGCAATCCATGCTGATTGGCAATATCGATCATGTTTTGAGGCGTCTTTTGTAAATAGCGTCTCATTTTAATAACAAGGCCTGCACAATTGATTTTAGAGATTTCTTGGATAATTTTATTTTGTAAGGCTTCGTCATCTTGGAAGATGTAACCAGTCGTTAACAGTAATTCATTCGGTGTCAGCCAATCAAATGCATCGGGATTTTCGATAATATTCACAAGTGCAATTTCATTGTGAATTCCTTGCTCTCCAGCAACAATTTTAATTCCTTCAAGTGCCTTTATCTCTAATATATCTTTAATTGTTAGCAAATGATTTCACTCCTTCGCCATAATCTTATCACAAAACATTGTACATATTGCCTAAATGATCTACATTCTTTTTGGTTTTGCTAAACAATGATATCTACGGCATAAGAGAATAAAATAAAGCTTGTAAGACGGAAATGTGAAAGTAGTAACATTCTCGCGGTTTATTTCTTTTTAGTTGAAATGAACAATAGGTCAGAGAAATGGAGGAATGAAATTGGTAGATATGAATGTGGTCTCAGAATTTTTAACTGCAGCTGAAGCAGGTGATAATAACGCTCTGAAAGGTTATTTACAACAAGGTGTGGATATTAATTCTCAAAATAAGCGCAAACGTACAGCAATTTTACTTGCTGCGATGAATGATCAATTAGAAACAGTAAAATTTTTAATTCAGGAAGGGGCAGATATTGACCTTCAAGATCAAATTTGTTTAAACCCATTTTTGTATGGATGTATAAATGGAAAGTTAGAGCTTGTGAAAATAATGCTACAAGCAAACACAGATTTAGAGCGTTTAACACGCTTTGGCGGTGTAGGGATTCATCCAGCAAGTGAGAAGGGCTTTGTAGAGGTAGTTCGTGAACTTGTAACGACTACAGACATCAATGTCAACCATACAAATATTTGTGGATGGACACCATTGATTGAAGCCATTCTCCTCAATGATGGGGGAGAAAAGCAACAAGAAATAGTTCGTCTATTAGTTGAACATGGAGCAGATACACAATTAGTGGATCAATATGGTGTGACACCATTAACAATGGCTAGAGAAAAAGGATTTACTGAAATTGAAAAAATTCTACTAGAAGCAGGAGCGAAATAGTAGTACTCCTACGACATAAAGAGGTGTACATATGATACATGCCAAATCGGGTGATGATTATTTCCTGCAGCAAATAGTGGCGACGTTTACGGGAACGGTTCATAGCGTGTTTAAACATGCCTTAAATATACGGAGTGATGGTAAGGATGAAATTTTTACACTTGCTACGAAGGCAATGGATCGGGCACCCAATACACTTGTCATTGATCTTGATACATTGGATCACCTGGGCATTCAGCAACATGACAGGGTATCGGTTCGCCATAATCAACTATTAATAGAAGAAAAATTAATAATAGCGATCCCAACCGCCTCTCGTTGGCAATGTCAGCTACCTATTTATCCAGCAAATTGTACACGCTTAAAAATGAATATGATCCGTGTAAAACAATTCATTGATTTACATGGGAAAGGCGGCGGCATAAAACGTAATGATTCTCCCGTCAGTGAATTTGAAGCGGAGACATCGAGATTATTACAGCAGCGCACAACTTTACTTTATGAGGAAATATTGAATCAACGTTTGGATCGTTTTCAGGCATATGCAGCTGATTTAGTAGGCTTGGGGCCAGGGCTAACACCATCAGGGGATGATTTTTTAGTAGGCTTATTTGCTATCATTCACTTACAAAATAGCCCGTGTTCTATGTATAAACCTTTGTGTGAAAGCGTCATCAAAGTGATTCAGCCTTTGACCAATGAGATTAGCTTTACAACATTGAAGAAGGCAGCATATGGACAAGTAAGGGAGTCCATCTGTTCATTCATACACGCCATTTTATATGGCACAGAAGTGGAATCCATTGAGGCTCTGAGAAAGGTGCTTGCTATTGGCTCTTCCTCAGGAACAGATATTGCCTTAGGGCTGATAAGTGGCTTAGAAGCCAATATAAAATTAGGAGGATAATGATGAGTATTAAAGTCGTAATTAAGCGCAACACATATTTTGATTCAGTGTCATTGATGTCACTATCTACAAAAGCGAATCAAATTGAAGGCGTCGAGCAAGCAATTATTGGTATGGGTACGGAGATGAACAAAGGAGTCATTCGTAACGTTGGTTTGATGACGCCAGAAGTGGAGGAAGCAACAGCAGGGGACTTAATGATTATTGTTAAAACTGCTAATGCGGATCAAATAGAAAGCGCTTACCTAGCAGTGGAAGAATTACTAACAAATAAAGATAAAGCACAAGCAAAAAGTGATATTAAATATGCAACGATTGATTCAGCTGCACAAGGAATTCCTGATGCAAACTTTGCGGTCATTTCTGTCAATGGGGCATTTGCTGTTCGCGAAGCACGCAAAGCACTTGAAAATGATCTACACGTGATGCTTTTCAGTGATAATGTGAGCGTTGAAGACGAAGTAGAATTAAAAACTTTAGCACATGAAAAAGGCTTATTAATGATGGGACCAGACTGTGGTACCGCTATTATTGGTAATACAGGACTTTGCTTTGCAAACGCTGTAAGAAAAGGCAATATCGGTATCGTAGCGGCATCTGGTACAGGTAGCCAAGAAGTAAGTGTTCGCATTCATGACTTCGGTGGTGGTATCACACAACTGATCGGTACTGGCGGAAGAGATTTAAGTAAAGAAGTGGGCGGTATGATGATGCTTGATGGAATCAAAGCACTAGAAGCCGATGAAGCCACTAAAGTGATTGTACTTGTATCGAAGCCACCTGAAGCAAGTGTTGAGAAAAAAGTACTCGCACAAATTAAAGAATGCAGCAAACCGGTAGTGGTTTATTTTATAGGTGGTAATGAAGAGGCTGTAGTCGCAGCTGGTGGACAATTTGCTAAAACATCGAAAGAAGCAGCCTTAAAGGCAGTCTTACTAGCAGGTATTGATGAAGCAGGTATTAACAAACGTGCACTTAACATTCCATTAGTTGAAGCGGTTCGTGCAAAATTAGCGCCAGAGCAAAAATACATTCGTGGGTTATTCTGTGGCGGTACGCTTTGTGATGAATCTATGTATCTAGCTATGGAAAAATTAGATAATATTTACAGTAACATCCAAAAGAATCCTGATTTCTTATTGAAAGATATCAATGTGAGTCAGGAACATACATTCATTGACTTCGGTGATGATGATTTTACAAATGGTAAACCACATCCAATGATCGATCCGTCTTCTCGCATAGAGCGCTTCTTACAAGAAGCAAAAGATCCGACAGTTGGTGTCATTGTGATGGACTTCGTATTAGGCTTTGGCTCTCATGAAGACCCAGTAGGTGTTATGCTTCCCGCCATCATTGAAGCTAAACAATTTGCTGAAAAAGAAGGTAGACATTTAGAGATCATTGGGTATGTCCTTGGAACAGACTTAGATACGCCAAACATAGATGAGCAAGTGGAAAAATTAGTCGATGCAGGTGTTACACATGCAAGCAGTAGTACAAATGCAGGGTTACTTGCTAGAGAAATGGTGTTGAAAGGAGAAAATCATGAGTAAGATTAATGAACTTTTCACAAGTAAAATTAACGTAATTAACGTAGGTATTGAACTTTTTAAGGATGATATATTAGCACAAAATGCAAGTGCTACACACCTAGAGTGGTCACCACCGGGAGGAGGTAAGCCAGAAATTATTGCAGCACTAAACAAAATCGATAAAGCAGAACTTGCTGAAAAAATCGAAGCAGCAAATCGTCTTGCGGTGGAAAAAATTGTGAACTCTCAACCCGTGTTGATTGGTTTCGATCAAGCCATCAATGTTGTACCTGGCATGACGAAAAAAACAATTTTACACGCAGGACCACCCATTACTTGGGAAGATATGAATGGCCCAATGAAGGGCGCTGTGATGGGTGCTCTTGTATTCGAAGGATTAGCAAAAGATTTAGAAGAAGCAGCAGAGGTAGCGGCGTCTGGAGATATTACATTCTCACCTTGCCATGAGCATAATGCAGTTGGTTCAATGGCTGGGGTAACATCTGCTTCGATGTTTATGCACATCGTTGAAAATAAAACGTATGGCAATATCGCCTATACAAATTTAAGTGAGCAAATGGCAAAAATCTTGCGTATGGGTGCCAACGATGACAGCGTTGTCGAGCGATTAATATGGATGCGTGATGTGTTAGGACCAATTTTACGTGATGCAATGAAATTAAATAAAGACGGCATCGATCTACGATTAATGCTTGCACAAGCGCTCCACATGGGTGACGAATGTCATAACCGTAATAATGCAGGTACAAGCTTATTAATTCAAGCATTGACACCATATATCTTAGAAACAGATTATCCTGTTGAACAGAAGCGAGCAGTATTTGATTTCGTGGCAAGTAGTGATTATTTTTCAGGTCCTACATGGATGGCATGCTGTAAATGTGCATTAGATGCTGCACATGGAATCGAATATAGTACTGTCGTGACAACAATGGCACGTAACGGTGTAGAATTTGGTGTTCGTATTAGTGGCATGCCAGGTAATACATGGTTTACTGGCCCAGCACAAAAAGTAATCGGACCGATGTTTGCTGGCTACAAACCAGAGGATTCAGGTCTTGATATAGGGGATAGTGCTATTACAGAAACTTACGGTATTGGTGGTTTCGCAATGGCTACTGCACCAGCAATCGTTGCTTTAGTAGGTGGAACAGTGGATGAAGCAATTGGTTATTCTCGTAAAATGAAAGAAATTACGACGACAGAAAACCAAAATATTACCATTCCATTATTAAACTTCATGGGAATTCCTACTGGTATTGATATTCGCAAAGTCATCCAATCAGGTATTCTTCCAATTATTAATACAGCTATCGCACATAAAGAGGCTGGAATCGGTATGATTGGTGCTGGTATCACAAATCCTCCAATGGAAGCTTTTGAAAAAGCATTAATTACAATTAGTGAGAAGTGGGCTTAAGCCCACTTCCTATAAGTAGGAGGAGCTTTCTATGGAACACGCAAAAATTGAACAGTCCAATCAAGATTATAGAGCACTTGGCTATTCGGAAGAACTTTTACCAAAAGGTCCTCAGGAAAGAGACTGGGGAATCTTTAACTACATTACCGTGTGGATGGGCGCAGTTCACAATATTATGTCTTATATGACGGTTGCAGGGTTTTTTGTCTTAGGATTATCAGTTAATCAAGTTTTCTTAGCCATTATGCTTTCAGCAGTAATCGTCTCAGCAGGCTATTGCTTAAATGGATATTCCGCCTCTAAATATGGCATTCCGTTTGCCATATTACTAAGAGATTCATTTGGAGTAAAAGGCTCTATTATTCCGGCGTTATGTCGAGGGTTGATTGCTGGGGTTGTATTCTTTGGTACGACGACCGTTGTGGGCGCTCAATCCCTTAATGTATTATTTGCAAGATTCATTCCGAACTATATGTCTATTGGTGGAGACTTCACTATTTTTGGCTTAGATGTTCCGACTATGATTTCTTATATTATTTTATGGGTAATTACAGTTTTACTTTTTTTAGGTGGCATGGATATGCTAACAGTCTTCGGTAAATACTCATCACCGATTGTTTATATTTTCATTATTGGCGCAGCGATTTGGGCAATTAATATTGCTGGAGGAATTGGACCAATTTTAGAATATAAGCCTTCTACAACGATGGAAAGTCCATTGGTTTTTATTGCATGTGTTAGCGCATTGGTGTCTAACTGGGCTGGTCCAATTGTAAATATTGCAGATTTTACGCATAGAGCTAAATCGCCAAAAGCAATGATCTATGGCTTATCCATCGGTATGATCGGCTCGTATCTATTATTTGCGATTACTTGTATTAGTTTAATAGCAGGGACAGAAATTGCTTTTGGGCAACCAATTTTTAATATTGTAGATGCTATTGATAAAATTCAAAATCCCTTTTCAGTGATTGTATTAATTTTAGCGTTAAATGTAGGCGCAACAGCTTTTGTAGTTTTTGGTAATTTATTACCATCTGGATTACAAATGACAACTTTATTCCCTAAAGTATTTACGGTCAAAACAGCAGGTATTTTAACAGCGATTATTGGCACAGTCATTTTGCCTTGGAAACTAGTATCGAGTACAGAAACGTTATTTTTCTTTTATAGTTTTATAGGCTCTATGTTTGGACCGATTGCAGGTATTATGTTGTCTAGCTTCTTTATCGAGCGTAAAAGACGTTTAGATTTATCTATGATTTATGTGGAAGAAGGTCATAATGGAGCTTATAAATCTGGCTATAACATCGTAGCATGTATCGTTCTATTAATAAGCTTCCTCTTACCAATGTCAGGTGCTTTCCTGAAAAGTGTGCCGTTTTTAGTACAGCTAAATAACTTTGCTTTCTTTAGCGGACTGATCGTGTCATTCATTTTATATAAGCTGTTATATAAATTTAATCAGCAAAATGTTCAAAATAGTGTAGAAAAAGAAGTAGGGGTGTAGTTGTGAATAAATTAGTAATTGTAGCAATCGGCGGTAACTCGTTGGTAAAGGATAGTGGAAGTGAATCTATTCAAAGTCAGCAAGAGGCAGTTGCTCAAACTGTCGAGCATATCGCGGATATGATTCAGGAAGGTTATAAAGTGGTTGTCACACACGGCAATGGTCCACAAGTTGGTTTCACTTTACAACGAAGTGAAATTGCTAATGAAGTATCAGGCATGCCAGCAATTCCGTTAGTAAACTGTGTGGCTGACACACAAGGTGGAATTGGCTATTTAATTCAACAAGCATTAATTAACGAACTGACTAAACGTCAAATTAATAAAAAGGTAGTCAGTGTGATTACACAAGTTGAAATCAATGAACATGATCCCAACTTTATTAACCCTACAAAGCCAGTTGGTTCATTCTTTACAAAGGAGCAAGCGGAGGCGATGCTAGTAGAGCATCCAGATTGGAAAATGGTAGAGGATTCTGGCCGTGGCTACCGTCGCGTTGTGCCTTCACCAAAACCAATCGATATCGTGGAAAAAGAGGCGATTAAATCATTAATTGATAATGATTATGTCGTGATCGCTGTAGGCGGTGGTGGAATTCCAGTTGTGAAAAAAGAAAACAATGTCTATGAGGGTGTAGATGCAGTCATTGACAAAGACTTTGCAACAAGTCTATTAGCGGCACAAGTAAATGCGGATTCATTAATTATTACAACGGGTGTTCCGCGTGTGTTTATTAACTTTGGAAAACCTGAACAACAAGCACTTGAAGAAATTACTGTTGAGGAAACAAAGCAGCATGTTCAAGATAATCAGTTCCCGCCAGGAAGTATGCTACCAAAAATCGAAGCAAGCTTAAGCTTCTTAGAAAATGGTGGTCATCGAGTAATTATTACAAACCCTGAAAGTCTGAAAGAAGCGATCAATAATCAGGCTGGTACTCATATTATTAACTAGGAGGAATCACGGTATGGATTATATTCAACTAGCTGTTGACAAAACAAAAGAAGGCATCGATCAAAATATTGGTGGACCATTTGGTGCAACCATTGTAAGAGGTGATGAAATCATCGCTGTTGTTGGCAATACAATGATGCGTGATACAGACATCACTGCACATGCAGAAATAGTAGCCATTCGTGAAGCCTCTAAAAAGCTTGGCACAATGGATTTATCCGATTGTGTCATCTACGCTACTTGCGAACCATGTCCAATGTGTGTGGGCGCTATTATTTGGTCGGGTATTAAAGAAGTTCATTATTGTAATACAGCAGAAGATGCTCATGTACATGGCTTCTCTGATATGCATCTACGTGATTACTTAACGGGTAAAGATAAAAGTGTCCTGAGCATGCAAAAAATTGAAACGACTGAAGAATGTGATGCTTTGTTCCATCATTTCAATGACAAAATGGCTAATAGTAAATAGATTAGAGCAGTCATATACTGCTTAAGTCTTTCCAGTGAATTAGAGTAGGGATCTCGTTATGGAGAATCCCTTTTCTAATTTTCAACCAAAAAGGTGTAAAATAGATACTATACAAGCGTACATTTGGTCTGATTTTCATCTTCGTAATTCTTCAAAAGGAGCTGTTTACATGATCTATAAAGAACGTTATCAACAATTACTAGATAAAATGAATCAATATAATTCAGGCGAAAAAGGGATTACGAGAGTTGCCTATACGAATGAAGAACAGGCTTGTTTACATGCCTTTATTCGTTTATGTAAAGATGAAAATCTTCAAATTCATATTGACCATTGTGGAAATCTTATTGCTCGAAGAGAAGGCAGTGTGCCAGGATTGCAGCCTGTTGTCATGGGATCTCATTTAGATACTGTCTATCAAGGCGGTAAATATGATGGCGTTGTAGGGGTAACCGCTGCCCTAGAGGTCATCAAGCGATTAAACGAGCGATCTATTGTGACAGAGCATCCAATTGAAATTATCGCCTTTGCCTGTGAGGAGTCTTCAAGATTTGGTGTGTCAACAGTAGGCAGTAAAGCAATGGCAGGATTAATTGATAAAGAAAAATATCGCCATTTAGTCGATCGAGATGGTATTACGATGGAGCAGGCTTTTGCTCATTGTGGACTTGATTTTAGTAGTGTTGATCAAGCGACAAGAGTAGAGGAAGGATTCCATGCCTTTTTCGAATTGCATATTGAACAGGGACCACTGCTAATTAACTATGAAAAGAAAATTGGTATTGTCACAGGGGTAGCAGCACCAGTTCGCTTATTAATGAAGTTAAATGGAAAAGCGTCCCATTCAGGCACGACTCCAATGAATATGAGAAAGGACGCTCTTTTAGGAGCATCCGAATTGGCATTAGAATTAGAAAAAGCGGCGATAGCAGAGCAGGAGTTTGGCACTGTGGCAACTGTTGGAATACTAGAGGTTGTGGCAGGCTCGATGAATGTAGTTCCAGGTGAAGTGGAGTTAACTGTAGATATCCGATCATCCTCTGTGGAATCGAGAGAACGTGTGCTTCAGCATTTTTATACGGTTATTGCAAACGTTCAACAAAAGAGGCAGCTTGCGATTGAATACAATGTCATTAGCTCAGAGGATCCTGTCCAGCTTTCTCCAAAGCTAATGCAAGATTTAGAAACAATTTGTGTAGAGAAGAAACTATCCTATCAATATATGCAAAGTGGAGCAGGTCACGATTCTATGAATATGACAAGGCTCGGACCAGTTGGCCTTATTTTTATTCCTTCAGTGGATGGTTTAAGTCACCATCCAGATGAACATACGGAGCTTGAAGATATATTAATAGGAATCGATGTTTTAGAGGCAGTTGTGCTAAGATATGCTTCAGTCAGCTAATTAGCAAGCATCAGTTGAAGACGCTACATGTATGGCCAGTGTCATCCCGTGAAGGCAATACAACAAAGGCACAAAATCGATTCCATCATTAAAAGACGACCTTCCTTGTTAGAAAGTCGTCTTTTTCATGTGAATATGATGCATTTGTGGTTGCTTTTGGTTTCCAATTTTTAGTTGAATCAGAATCATCACAAGGACGATGATGATCATGCCAATAATAGCAGTTGTAAAATTGCCTGTGAAATCTCGAACAAGACCGACAAAGAAGGGGCCCAATGCAGCAAATACAAAGCCAACTGATTGTGTCATAGCAGCTAAGAAGCTAGCCTCGTGAATATCTTTGGCCTCATCAATTGGTAATGTTAGCCCTAATGAGAAAAGCCCACCTGCACCAAGGCCAATCAGAATACTGCTCAGCCAAGGATTATAAGAAAACAGTAGCATCAATAAACCAATTAATTCTAATGATGAACTACCTACTAGCCATACGGCTCGATGCTGAAAACGGTTATTTAATATAGGCACTAAAAATGTAGCTGGCATTTGGGCAATTGTTAATAGTGTCAGCATCATTCCAGCGTCGTGTTTGCTATAGCCTAAATTTTCTGCGATGGGAGGTAACCAAGCCATGATGGTATAAAACATAAAGGCCATTAACCCAAAAAAGCCTGTTAAAAGCCAAGCCTTTTGATTCATTAACATTTGCTTCACACTGTTGCTCTTACTAGGTGAATTTGTGACTGATGCAGTAACTGCTTTTTGTTCAATTGGCTTCCACCAAAAGAATAAAGCGATTAAAGCAAGAATAGCCCAGGAGGCAGAAGAAGCTTGCCATGAATGAAAAAAATTGCTTAGTGGAATAGAAAGCCCAGAGCCAAGTGCAGCTCCTACTACAAGTGCTAGCGAGTAAATCCCCACTACACGGGAAGGGTTCGCAAATTTCTCCTTAATATAGCCCGATAACAGTGGTCCTACGATGGCAATGCCAATGCCTGATAACAAGGCTGTTACTAGCATGACCCAAGCAGTATTAGCAAAATATCTGGTAGCTGTTGCTAGTCCAATAAGAATAAGAGCGTAAGCGATAGTTCGCTCGATGCTCCAACGATTAGCTAGTTTGATTGCGAAAGGTGCAAATAAGCCCATACATAGCACAGCTAAAGAAGTTAGCAAACTAGCAGTAGCTGCGCTCATATGTAAAGTCTGGCGAATAGTTCCTAACAAGGGGGACACCGAAGTAATGACAGGCCGTAAATTAAAAGAAGCTAAAATAATGGAAATAATTGGTACAATTTTGTGATTTATATTCATTGTCTTTCCTCTCCGTCCTATCAAATAAATAGTAAGCCTAAATTGAAGTCTATCTGAATTAGAATGATTGAACAATACTATTATTACTATTACAATGATAGTTAGAAACTATGATAGGGCGTGGTCTATGTGGAAATACGGCATCTGCATTATTTTATGGCAGTCTATGAGGAGCTACATTTTACAAAAGCTGCTGAGAAACTTGGCATCTCTCAGCCAACGTTAAGCCAGCAAATACGTGTGCTGGAGGATGAGCTAGGAATGCCATTGTTCGATCGTATTGGCAAAAAAATTGTTGTGACTGAGGCAGGCTCTCTTTTGTTTAGCTATACAACAGAGGTATTTAATACATTACAAAATGTCAAAGATTCGATTAAAGATTTACAGGGGCTACAAGGGGGACAAATAAGTATTGGCATCATGCCATCTGATCTTGATTATCGGATTACACAGCTTGTTATTGATTTCCATCAAAAATTTCCAAAGGTAAAATTAAAGATACTTGCTTCCATCGATATTATGCGGCAGGTTCTCGAAAATGAAGTGGATATCGGTATTGGGACGAATGTAGAATCAGATGATCGATTGGTCATTATTCCTTTATGTAGAGAGGAATATGTACTGACCGTTTCAAAGGAGCATCCATTGGCACAGCAAACAGTGATCCCAATTGCTGAATTAGAAGGACTTCCTATGGTGATGTATCCAGAAGGTTTTCTTGGTAGAGAGATAGTAGAAGAGGCTGTAAAAAAGCATGGTTTTCACATTCATTCTATTCTTGAAACAAGCTCTGTCACGTCCATTATGAATCTCGTTCGAGCCAATATTGGTGTAACGGTGCAACCCTATCCTTTGCTCCAACAAATGAATGATCCTAGTTTGTGTAGTATACGAATTTCAAATGGTGCTCCAAGCCGAAGCCTATCCATTATTTTCCGCGTAGATCGCTATGTTAGTCAGGCAACTACTGCTATGATTGAGCAAATTAAACATTACTTTAAAAGTAAATAGGGTTAACAAAAAGGAAGATATAAAAATATGTTCCTTTTTTTAGGGAGTTCACATATACTATTTATAAACCGACAGTCAGTCTAATTTGTAGGGCAAGTCCTAGAAGCTTGTGCCTACAATTTTTTAACATATTAAATGACCGACTGTCGGTCTAAAAATAATAAGGGGTGTTTTTTATATGGAAATGCTAGTCAAAGAAAAAGGCTTTTCGAAAGATTTTATCATTATGGTAGCTGGGCAGATTATTTCTATTTTAGGCTCTGCGCTTTTAAGATTTGCTCTTTCACTTTTTGTTTTAGATATAACAGGACGGGCAGATCTTTTTGCTGTGCTTTTCGCTATTTCAAGCCTTCCTGTTTTACTTACACCATTTGGTGGCGCTATAGCAGATCGTTTTAATCGGCGAAATTTAATGGTCCTATTTGATTTTATCAGTAGTGGCATTGTATTGATTTTTTTTATTGTATTACTAACAAACAATCATTCTGTGCTATGGATTGGGTTGGTTATGGTGCTTCTTTCATTCATTAGTGCAATGTACACGCCAGCTGTAATGGCTAGTATTCCGCTATTAGTTAGCGGACAAAAGCTTGAGCAGGCTAATGGGATCGTCAATGGGGTCCAGGCATTAGCAGGAGTGACAGCACCTGTGCTAGGGGGGATACTATATGGAATGCTTGGCCTCAAACTTCTCGTCATAGTAAGTGGTTTATTATTTTTCTTTACGGCTATTGTAGAAATGTTTATGACAATCCCATTTGTGAAACGTAGCTATGATGGTCATTTGATGCCGACCTTAATCAAAGACATGAAAGAAGGTTTTACTTATGTGGTGAAGCAAACTTTTATTTTAAAATGTACGCTACTTGCTGCTTTATTGAATTTACTATTGACTCCACTTTTTATCGTTGGTGTGCCTATTATTCTTCGTGTCACGATGAAAAGTAGTGATACATTGTATGGAATAGGAATGGGGATTATTGATTTTGCGACGATTTTAGGCGCGTTAACGATGGGGTACTTTGCAAAAAAGCTGCGTATTCACACCCTCTATATTTGGGTATTGATGTCAGCCTTTTTGGTAATTCCCATGGCTATGTCTGTGCTACCTCGCGCCCTTCAAATTGGCTATTATCCATCGTATAGCTTATTTATTGGTTGTGCTCTTATCATTGCGATGATGATGACGATTATCTCCATTTACGTAATGACCCTTGTCCAAAAAGAAACACCAAATGAACAATTAGGGAAAGTCATGGCAATTATGATGGCAGTATCACAGTGTATGGCACCACTTGGGCAGATGGGGTATGGGTTGCTATTTGAGTTCTTTCAAGCCAACATCTATATACCAGTGTTTATAATCTCTGTGTGTGTATTATTATTAGCTTTCGTAACGAGAAGAATATGGCGATTGGAGGTCAAATAAATTGCTGGAACAAAGAAAACCACCTTTTCATTGGTAGTTTTCTTTGTAAAGCGTACTTAGCTAAAATCTTCGGGTTCTTTGACGAGGCCTATGCCTGCTCGTAGGAGTATTGGAAGGAAGGGTTGGAAACAGTAGCGTTGGCATATGTTGTGTATTATCTCCTATATGAATAGTAATGGATTCTTCTTCTTGAGGTGAGACTACCTTTTCTTCCTCAAGTTGTGAGTGTTCTACCTCATTTAATAGTGGTGCTGAAGATTCACTATGATGGGTAGTATTTGTAGGATTTGTAGGATTTGTAGGATTTGTGGGAGCTGTTGATTCTTGATGTGTTACAGGATGTTCTACTGCTGCATGAGGCTGCTGAACAGCATGGACGTCTTTCATAACGAGAATGGGTCGCATCATATCATGATCCTCATGCTCAAGGAAATGACAATGCCACATATAATTCCCGACATGATCTTTCCAATGCATAATAATTTTTGTCACCTTTCCAGCGTCAGCCTTCACAGTGTCTTTCCAACCTCGCTCATAGTCTCTTGGTTCTTCAGGCGGCCCTGTAAATTGTACGATGCCTTCATTTTGATAGATTTCTAAATCAAACGGCCTTCGTTCCAGAATTTTAAATTGAATGAGGTGCAGGTGAATAGGATGGATAAAGGGTGTAGCATTAATAAAGCTCCAGATTTCCACACTATCTAAAGAAGGTTTTTCCGTTGCTGGATCATGGTACATTCGATCATTTAACAGCAACATAGGTCGACCAAACTCATCGGTAGTCGCCGTCAATGGTAGTTGTCTTTCAATATGGGCATGGTGTGGATGTAGATCCATAGAAACGGCAAGTCTTTCTGGAATCTCACTTGTATCTTCACATTTCAAAGGTAAAGTTACTCGAAACTGCATAATCACGTTTGTGTGTTCATCACTGAAATCGGTATCAGTATTAAGTAAGGTAATCTCCTGTCCAGCACAGCTTGAAAAATCGATAATGACATCCGTGCGTTCAGCTGGCAGCAACTCGACAGATTGGATAAGTTGTGGTGCTGATAAGAAACCGCCATCTGTACCAATTTGAAACATTGGTTGATCATTGGAAAGACTGATGACATAGCCTCGTCGATTAGAGCCATTTAGTAAACGAAATCTATATTTACGTGGCTCAACATCTAAAAAAGGCCATAGTTTTCCGTTAACCACTATCGTATTGCCAACAAAGCCTGGTGTGATAGAGGGATGAACAGGCACGGGAAAGGGTGGTTCGTCAGGATAAAACAATGAGCCATCCTCATTAAACGTTTTATCTTGAATTAAAATCGGATATTCATAGTCTCCACATGGTAAATTAGAGCGTTCCTCAAGGGCATCCCTCAGTAAATAAAAGCCTGCTAATCCTGCATATACATTTAAACGCGTTAAAGCCATGGCATGGTCATGATACCACATGGTAGTGCCAGGTTGATGATTCGTATATTCATGTATTTCCTTATTAAATTTTGGACCAGTATGCCGATAGTCTCTTGTGTACCATGCTTCAGGATGGCCATCACTCTGCCAATCCACATTGGCACCATGTAAGTGAGTAACTGTTCTTACTTCTTGTGAATCGTTTGCAGCATGAAGCGTAAAATCTACTGGTAAAAAGTGCTGTAAGGGCAGCTGGTTTTTGTATTTCACATAGATAGTTTTATCTTTAGAAGCTTCTATGGTTGGCCCTGGGTAAAGCCCATTGTAGCCCCAAATTAATGAGTTTGGAAAATGCTTATGAAAACGATGCTGGCCCTCCATCATGACCAATTCGTAATAATCATTCTTCTGTTGCCCTCTGCTGTATTTTGGTTTAGCAATCATTGGTTTTGGAAGTTCATCTACAAATTTTGGAATCGTTGCTGGATCAGAAGGGTTAATTTGCATACTCACAACATCACGTCCCTTTTCGATACTAAAAAAGCTAATTAACTCATCATATGGGTAAAAACAACAGGTAACGAGGACAAAAATGGAGAAAAATGTGTAAAGACATAAAAAAATTACCTACATATTATGATGAGATAAGATGATTCACTTTCAAGCAAACAGATGTAAGATTTTAAAACAATCATCAAAAAAGATTTTTGCGTTGTAGGTAATAGTTGGTATCATACGAAAAATGCGGACTAAGTGAATACATATGTCTTATAATTGAGAAAGCACAAAGTAAACTGGATGATATGGGGTATGGAGAAGTGGTGAAACGGTGGAATTAACATTAGAAGAATTAAATAAAACGATAATGGAGATGCGCACAAAGGGGTATTTAACGAAAGCACTAAAGCTTGCTGATCAAGGTCTTTTGGTCGCATTAGAGAGCAATAACTATCCATATGTCATGGATTTGTACTATCAAAAAATATTAGTTCATCATTCTTTAGGTGACACATTAAGCATGGTTAATCTTATTCATGATTATGAGGCTATTTGTCAAAATTATGGTACGACAAAAGATTTAATGCATTATCATTTAGTAATGTCATTAATCTATGATTTAGTTGGCATCCGTGAAAAAACGGTGGAGATGACGAAAAAATCTATCGCCTATGCACAGGAGCTACAAGATCCTGTCATGCTTGTTCGCTGTCATAATAATCTGTGCTATTTAGAGGTAGAGAAGGGCTGTACAAAGGAAGCACTTCAAGCAGGGCTATTAGCTAGAGAATATAATAAATCTCTTGCTAGAACAATGCCTGATCTAGCAAAATTACATGATATTCGTATTAATAATAATTTAGCAGATGTGTATATTTTAGAAGGGGATTTTAAAAAGGGGAAGGCATTGCTGGACAGTACGTTATCCTCTACTATTATTCATCATCATAAACGAGAAAAAGTAGCGGCATTGTTTGGCTACGGTTTTTTATTTGAAAAACAGCAAAAGCTTGAAGAAGCTGTATTTTATTATAAACAAGCCATAGATCTTGCCCGATCTTATGGAGATAAGCCAATTACAAAAAAAGTGATGCGCTTACTGTTAAATGTATTGTATCAATTGGATTGGCGAGATGAAATTTTTGATGTACAGCGTGAATATATTGATCTCTCGGAAAAAATGAGTGTTGCAAATTTATTACAACAAGTAATGAACTTAGAATTTAAGCGTCAAAAGGAAAAGCTTGAGAAAAAAGCACATTATGATCCATTAACAGGCGTTTTAAATCGACATTTTTTAGACTATGAGCTACAGGAATGGCTCAATGCAGCCGAAATAACGCAATCCTATGTATGTATTACGGTTTTGGATGTCGATTATTTTAAACTATTTAACGACACGCATGGTCATTTATTTGGAGATATGATTTTACAGCTTTTAGCTAACAGCTTGAAGGATTTTTTACAGGATGAAGATGTGGAAATTATTCGTTATGGCGGAGATGAATTCATCCTTTGTTTGAGGCATTCTCAGAAGGACTATATCAAAACATTGGTCCATAACACACATGCCTATTTGCTCTCACTAAAGCTCGAACAGGAACAGCAAAGTTATCCCTTAAGGGTCAGTATGGGTGCTTGTGTGAATAATCAGAAAAACTATCAATACAAGGAGCTATTTGAGCAAGCGGATAGCTGTTTATACCAAGCAAAGGCGAATGGCCGTGCTAGCTGTGTGCTATACGAATTATCATAATGACAGGTTCCTATTTACATAGTTAAATAGGAATTTTTCTTGTGATAGGACCATGTTTTTTATGCCCAAAACGAGGCTTCTATGAGGTGAAATGAAATTTACTGTAGTCATCATTTGAAAACGTTGTTCTAGCAACGTACAATATATGAAATTAAGAAACACGACAGCACAAAATTGTTGTATAATGTTGTGGTATGAGGAAAGAAAGCAGGTTGACAAAATGGAAAGCAAAATGAATGGTTACACAGTTATAGACACACACATGCATCAGCTATGTGTTATGCCAAAACAGCTCGATGTGAAACATAAGGTGAATAGATGAAAAACTGGTTAATTTTCATTTCTGTCTTTATTGTTTCGTTGTCACTTGTCATTAGTATTTTAGTACTCTGGAAAGCCGAGGCTCCGTTCCGTTCAATTGAAGAGCAGGCTGAACAGTTGGCACTCGATGCCAAAGCCCTCGCAATTGTATCGGAGTCCTACACATATAATGGCAAACATTCGTATGTTACTGTGTTCGGGGTAGACGAATACGGTGATAAAAAAGCTGTCTTTGTTCCGACGAATCTAGACGAGGATTCCATTCAGGAAGTGATATTAGAAGATGGTATTACGGAAAAGCAAGCATTATCGGTTTTTAAAAATGAAGGAAATGTACAAAAAGTCCTCCACATGAAATTAGGCTATGAGGAGCCTGGCGCAGTTTGGGAAATTACATATCTGAACGACCACGACCAGCTCAACTATGTCTATATTCTGTTTAAGGATGGCGACTGGTGGAAGCGCATTACGAATTTATAAGAGGAGTAGATCCCGAATGAAAAATTTATTAGCAACACGTGTAAAAACTTTAACACCATCTTCAACATTAGCGATTACTGCAAAAGCAAAAGCATTGAAAGAGCAAGGTATTGATGTGATTGGTCTTGGAGCTGGTGAACCAGACTTTAATACACCTCAAAATATTTTAAATGCTGCCATTGATTCAATGGAGAAAGGGTATACAAAATATACACCTGCTGGCGGACTTCCAGTTCTGAAAAAAGCCATTATTGATAAGCTTCAACGCGACAATAACCTTACCTATCAGCCAAATGAAATCATTGTTGGTGTAGGGGCAAAGCATATTTTATACACGCTATTCCAAGTGATTTTAAATGAAGGTGACGAGGTTATTATTCCAATTCCTTATTGGGTGTCTTATCCAGAACAAGTGAAATTAGCTGGCGGCGTACCAGTTTATGTTGAAGGTACACGTGAACAAAGCTATAAAATTACAGCGGATCAACTGAGAGCAGCTGTGACAGACAAGACAAAAGCAGTGATTATTAATTCTCCTAGCAACCCATCAGGCATGATTTATTCTCGTGAAGAGCTTGCAGAACTTGCTGCTGTTGCAGAAGAAAAAGATATTTTAATCGTGTCAGATGAAATTTATGAGAAGCTTGTATACAATGGTATTGAGCATTTTTCAATTGCACAACTTTCTGATGCAGTGAAAGCACGTACAATCGTTGTTAATGGTGTGGCAAAATCTCACTCTATGACAGGCTGGCGTATTGGATATGCTGCAGGTGACACAGACATTATTAAAGCAATGACTGACCTTGCATCACACTCAACATCTAATGCGACAACAACAGCACAATATGCAACTGTGGAGGCGTATAATGGCTCTCAGGATGCGGTAGAGGAAATGCGTCAGGCATTTGAATCTCGTCTTGAAAAAATTTACCCACAGTTAAGTGCTATTCCTGGCTTCCATGTATTAAAGCCACAGGGTGCATTCTACCTATTACCGGACGTAGCAGAAGCTATGGCTCACACTGGCTATGATTCAGTAGATGCATTTGCTGCGGATATTTTAACAGAAGCAAACGTAGCAGTGATTCCAGGCTCTGGCTTCGGTACACCAACTACTATGCGATTATCTTATGCTACATCTTTAGACTTATTAGAAGAGGCAGTCCGTCGTATTGATACATTCGTAAAATCAAAATGGCAAGACTAATCCTTCTAGTCAACTTTGGAGGATTTCTATGAAAAAAATTATGATTAAAGATATGCCACAGCATATCGGTGAAACAGTCAAAATTGGCGCTTGGTTAGCCAATAAACGTTCAAGTGGAAAAATCGCGTTCCTACAGCTACGTGATGGCTCTGGCTTTGTACAGGGCGTTGTAGTGAAAGAAGAAGTAGGCGAAGAAATTTTTGCTACGGCAAAAGGGATGACGCAAGAAACTTCTATGTATGTGATTGGTGAGGTGAAAGCTGACGAACGTTCAAGCTTTGGCTGTGAGCTTGCTATAACTGGTATCGAGGTACTACATGCAGCAACAGATTTCCCAATCACACCAAAAGAACATGGTCCAGAATTCTTAATGGATAACCGTCATTTATGGCTGCGCTCTCGTAAACAACATGCCATTATGAAAATTCGTAATGAAATTATTCGCGCTACATACGAATTTTTCAATAACAACGGTTTTACAAAAATGGACCCACCAATTTTAACAGGTTCTGCGCCTGAAGGTACTTCAGAGCTGTTCCATACAAAATATTTTGATGAAGATGCTTATCTATCTCAATCTGGTCAGCTTTACATGGAAGCTGCTGCGATGGCTTTAGGAAAAGTCTTCTCATTTGGTCCAACTTTCCGTGCTGAAAAATCTAAGACTCGTCGTCATTTAATCGAGTTTTGGATGATTGAGCCTGAAATGGCATTCGTAGAATTTGAAGAAAATTTAGAAGTACAAGAGCAATATGTAGCGCACATCGTACAATCTGTACTTGCAAACTGCAAATTAGATCTTGAGCGACTTGGCCGTGATACATCAACACTTGAAAACATTAAAGCGCCATTCCCTCGAATTTCTTATGATGATGCGATTAAGCTTTTACACGAACAAGGCTTTGACGATATTGAGTGGGGCGATGATTTTGGTGCGCCACATGAAACAGCGATTGCGAATTCATTTGACAAACCAGTATTTATTACTTGTTACCCAGTAGGCATTAAACCGTTCTATATGCAACCACACCCAGATCGTGATGATGTTGTATTATGTGCAGATTTAATTGCACCAGAGGGTTACGGAGAAATTATTGGTGGTTCAGAGCGAATCCATGACTACGATTTATTAAAATCACGTCTGGAAGAGCATAACCTATCATTAGATGCCTATGCTTGGTATTTAGAGCTTCGCAAACATGGCTCTGTCCCACATTCAGGTTTTGGTCTAGGGTTAGAGCGAACTGTAGCATGGATTTCAGGCACAGAGCATATCCGTGAAACAATTCCATTCCCACGTTTACTAAACCGCTTATATCCATAAGCTAATCAATTTAAAAGTCGCGTAGTGAACTATCTACGCGGCTTTTCTACTTACTTAAAGAAGGAGTCTGGAGAATAATGAACGTAAATAATCATCGACTCCGTACATGGACTGAGCAGAGAATGATTCCCATTCCACAGCTTTTTTTTCAGTTTTATAAGGAGTTAAACATGGAGGATGAAGAGGCACTGATTGTCATGCACTTATTGGCCTTTCATATGGAGGAGAATGACTTCCCAACACCTAATGATCTAAAAAATCGTCTCACAATGTCTGATAATGACATCACATCCCGTTTACAGCGATTAATGCAGAAGGGTTTTCTTGAAATTACACGAGATGTCGACGCGGGTGGCAAGCTATATGAAAAGTATTCCGTATACCCGCTATGGGAGCGCATTTTACAGATGATTGATATGAAAGAGCAGCAACAAACGGCAGTGACACTTCAGCAAGAAGAAGGGGAGATATTCCGTCTTTTTGAAGAGGAAATGGGGCGTCTTTTATCTCCTTTAGAACTTGAAAAAATTGGATGCTGGCTTGATGAGGACAAACATAGTCCCGCACTCATCAAAGAGGCGCTAAAGGAGGCTGTCTTTGCTGGGAAATTGAGTATTCGCTATATTGATCGCATTTTATTAGAATGGAAAAAGAAAAATATTACGACACCTCAAGCCGCACAAAAGCAAAGTGAACAGTTCCGTGAGAAACAGACATTTAACAGAGCACCAGCTCGAACAGTTCAACAAGAAACGCAATCAACGGGTAGAGTTCCTTTTTATAATTGGTTGGAAGAAAGAGAATAGGGGGCATCCAGTTTGTTAACGAAAAAACAGTGGGAGCATTGTCTAGAAGAAATGGATCGAATGTTTCCCGACGCACATTGTGAGCTCGTCCATGATAATGCTTTTGAGCTAACGATTGCCACATTATTATCTGCACAATGTACAGATGTACTAGTCAATAAAGTAACGAAAACCTTATTTCAAAAATATAAAACACCAGAAGATTATTTAGCTGTTTCTATAGAGGAATTGCAACAGGATATTCGCTCTATTGGCCTTTATCGCAATAAGGCGAAGAACATTCAGGCTCTATGTCAACGTTTACTAGATGAGTACGGTGGCGAAATCCCTGCAACACGTGAAGCATTGGTGACATTACCAGGTGTAGGACGAAAAACGGCCAATGTTGTGCTTTCAGTAGCCTTTGATATTCCAGCACTTGCAGTGGATACCCATGTGGAGCGAGTATCCAAACGCCTAGGGCTCTGTCGATGGAAAGATTCGGTGCTTGAAGTGGAAGAGACGATTATGAAGAAAACGCCAATGGACAAATGGTCAAAAACGCATCACCAATTAATTTTCTTTGGGCGTTATCATTGTAAGGCCCAAAATCCTGGATGTGGTACTTGCCCTTTACTCGACGATTGTCG
The DNA here is from genome assembly GCF_002896375.1 of Lysinibacillus sp. YS11. Classification (NCBI taxonomy): domain Bacteria; kingdom Bacillati; phylum Bacillota; class Bacilli; order Caryophanales; family Bacillaceae; genus Lysinibacillus; species Lysinibacillus sp. YS11. The sequence continues at coordinate 1,560,740 of NZ_CP026007.1, forward strand.
TGAAGGGCAAAAGCGTTTAAAGAAAGGCATGGTGAAGGAAGCATGAATAGCGAAGCCATTGCAAAAGAAAAAGTAGATGCATGGTTTGCCCAATGGACTTCACTACAAGCCGCTATCCATACAGCACATGATGCAAGAAATGGACTGGCAAAAGGGCTAATGGAAGATGCCATCGAGCTATTTGAACAACTTGTGCAAGCTGCAGGAGATGAAGTGCTACCGATTAATGGGGTTGAGCGATTAGCCTTTATTAAAGCTAAGCCAGGTCAATATGCATGCTATCGTCAACTAGATGAGCTATTTAAAGAAACGAAAAAGCGCACAGCACGACTGCGGATTCAAGCTAGTAAAAGTTAGAGTTGATGGATAGAGTATAAAAAGTGGATAGGACATGTAAAGGGAAGGATAGAACGCGAAAAGTGGCGAATAGACCTTGTAGAGTGAAGGATAGACCGTCAAAACTGACGGATAGCCTCCTCAAAGCCCTTCATCAATAAAAAAACCGAGAAGCAGTGAATGAACTGCTTCTCGGTTTTTTCTTTATTCTGAGCTTTGGTCTTCTTCATTTGGGTTGGTAGGCTCGGTAGGAGGTGTTGGCTGCTGATTTCCATCATTATTGCCATTGTTTCCACCATTGCCGTTATTTCCATGCCCATTGCCATTTCCATGCCCGTTATTACCATTATTATTGTTGTTATTACCGTTGTCGCCATTACCATTATTGTTATTACCTTGATCATTATCCTCTTGACCAGGATCAATCGGTAAATCAATATCTGGTTCATCTGGATCTTCCGTTTCCAAATCTTCCTCAGGGGTACTTGTGATCTGGAAGGTAGTTGTCCCAGGCTCACTGCGTGTGCCATCTACAATGGCTACGACAGAGATTGTATAGTTACCATCTTCAAGTGTGTTAGCAACAGTTAGGCCTTTGGTGTCTGCTGTGCCAAGGACAACCGTTTCTCCACCTTCACGTGTGGCAGAAACTTCAAATGAAGTTGGTAAGGGTTCATCGGTTTCTGGATTTAGGATGGCATCATGTTCCCAAGAAATATTGATCGACTGTGCTCCTAAATCTAAGTTTGCTGAAACATTATAAGGTGTAGATAGCTCTGGCGCCTCATAGACCTCAGAAACCTCTGTTGGTTCAGTCCCGCGAACGAATAACTCTGTTTGACGTAGTTCGCTAGGTGTATAGTCACTTGCCAATCTTAAAGGTTTAGAGCCTACTTCCACCGTTGCTTCTACAACAGTACTTGGCTTTTTGAAGCTAGCTGTCTCAACATTCGCTGAAATTTCTTGCATAATCGTCTTAAATAAGTTTTGTGGTAATCGACGTTCTTCCCACGTTGTAATTGGATCAAAGTGTTTTTCATAGCCACTCCATATAGCGATGGAATAGTTAGTTGTGTAACCAGCAAACCATGAATCTGGCACACTTGTATTCGGTAAATTATATTTGTTAAAGTCTTCTGCTGAATAGTTAGTTGTACCTGTTTTACCTGCGATATCCAAGCCAGGCACATTGGCTGCAGTTCCTGAGGCATCAGGCTTATTGCCGACTACATCACGTAGCATGTCTGTTACCATGTAAGCCGTATAATCATTCATAGCCACTTTAGACTCAGGTGTATAGTTTTTAGACGTTTTACCATCTCGATAGACAATTTTTGTAATCGAATGTGGATCTGTATAGACCCCGTTATTACCGAAAGCAGCATAGGAAGCTGCCATTTGAATAGGAGAGATAGTAATAGCACCACCGCCAATTGCATCGGACTCATAGAGATTTTCTGTTTCAATTCCTAAACGTCCAACAAATTCCTTGGCTTTTTCTGTGCCAACCTCCTGTAATGCTTTGACAGCTGGAACGTTCCGTGAAGCATATAATGCTTTACGTGCAGTCATGGCACCCATATATCTGCCATCCCAGTTTGTGATTGTTTGCTTTGTACCTGTATAGTTCATTGGTTCGTCGACAAGTGTTTGACCTGTAGACCATTTTAAATATTCAATTGCTGGCCCATAGTCGACTAACGGTTTCATTGTGGAACCTGGTTGATTATTTGTTAAGTCCTCGGCATAATTCCAGCCACGTTCTGCACCATATTTACGACCGCCACCAACGGCTTGAATGGCACCTGTTTTTGTATCAACGACCGCCACACCTGACTGAATATCTTCAGTTGGGAAATTACTATCATCATTCATCACATTTTCTACAACTTGTTGAGCATTTGGATCAAGCGTCGTATAGACTTTGATTCCTTCTGCCATTGCCGAACCGTCACCATTATTTTCTAATTCATTAATAACAATATCCAGGAAGGCATCATATTTGGAACCTGCAAAAGATTGGCGTGTTGCATCATCCGCTAAACCTGATTGAACTTCTGCTTTTTTGGCTTCTTCCATTTCGGCTTTAGAAATTTTTCCGTGTTGATACATTAATCCTAAAACGGTATTACGTCGTTTTTTTGCAAGCTCAGGGTTTTTTAATGGATTATACGCATTTGGTCGTTGCACTAGCCCTGCTAATAGTGCTTCTTCATCTAAAGTTAAATCTTTTAATTCTTTACCATAGAAGTATTGTGAGGCTGTACCGAAGCCATAGATACGACCTGACATAAGCATTTTGTTGAAGTACATTTCAAAAATTTCTTCTTTCGTATACTTACGCTCTAATTGGAAGGCAAGCCATGCTTCCTGTGCTTTACGCTTTAATTTCTTCTCGTTTTGTAAAAATGAGTTTTTGACTACTTGCTGTGTTAAAGTTGATGCACCTTGCGCACCAAAGCCATCACGGAAGTTTGCAAGGATTGCACCGCCTAGACGATAAAAATCCATACCATGATGCTCAAAAAAGCGTACATCTTCTGTAGCCAGAATAGCATTGATCATATCTTCAGGTATATCTTCATATTTTATATATTTACGGTTTTCAGCACCGATTGTTGCAAATAATTCACCGTTTTTATCGTAGAACTCTGAAGAAACAGGATCTTTCAATAATTCTTCATCGAGCTCAGGAGCCGTGCTTGCATAGAAGGCAAATAATGCACCTCCTCCAATTAAGCCTGCTACACCGATGGCTAAGACAGTTAATAAAATGCGTTTAAACCATGTCTTAGCGGATGAGGCTGGTTTCGTTTTTTTCTTTTTATTTTTTTCAGCGAGAGCTTTTTGATGCTCTCCACGTGTTCGACGACGTTCAGTCATTCTTATTTCTCCTCACTTTCAGACCCGTAGCATTTTGCATCAATCAATTGTTGGATGATAGGTAAATAATCGATACGCGGATAATAGCTCGTGGGAATTTCATATGCCTCTTCTTCGATGATCGAAAAGGGTATCGATTTACGATTGCCATTTTCCATTGCTTGCCAGGCCTTTTGTAAAACTTTGTATGGCACAATAAAATATCGTTCAAAAGCAGAAAAACGAACGATAATAAAAGCCACACCATTTTGTTCCGTCACTTGCTGCATATGTGTCATTTGATGCTCATGAATATTTTTTAAGGGGAAACTTGTTTTGGAAGCCGTTTCCTTTGCATCAAAATCTATATAATGCCCATTCCAAACACCATTGTAGTCGGTTGTAGAGGGTGTTCGAAAATAAGCTTCACGAATGACAGCAGCACTTCGTGAAGGGTACTCTACTTTGACGATTTGCACAGGAACAGGTTTCTTATGAATGATAGCAAGTCGCCTTTTTATATAATAGTCGTTTGCTTCATTAATTTCATCTTCTAGCGTCTTCCCGCGATTACTAAAAGATAAATCTTTGCTTTTGCTCTTTTTTTCTGTTTTCTGTACAGAAGCATTTGGGGTATACAATTTCCCGTTTGGATAACGAATTGTCATTAAACTCACCCTTTACCTTACTGCTTTTCTATCCACTAGTTTACCATGTTTTAATAGCTGTTCTCTACCTCCATCATTCATGAAATTGTTACTAGAATAGTAGAAAACAAATGGTACGTATGAATAATTTGCGTCGAAAAATCGCCAGCTTTATTATTACTAGAATCGTCAAAATAACTGATAAATTTAAATAGGTCATTGGGATGAAAATATACTCACACAGCAACCTTTCATTCATGACGATTTTTTTGGTCAGAGGTTCACTATTAAAATTTTATCGAAAATCTTCTTCTTTCAGCTAACTTACGCTTATTTTGTCACGCCTGAAGGTAATTCTATACATACGAGGAATACTAAAGTAAAGCAAAGGAGGCGTTATTTTGAACAAGTTAGAACAATTAGTTGCGCAGTTAGATCTGGTCAATCAATTACTTTTCACGAGAGTGTCATTGGAAAACAATGCTCATAGTTTGCATTTTTTTATGCAACTTAAAGCGGTTAGCCAGAAAGTAAGCTTAGCAGAAAAGAACTGGCAAGTAAAGAATGCTTGTTCGCCTATTAGTAGTGAAAAATCATAGACTTTGGTACACTTATCTTATAAGCAATTGAACTAACGCAATAGCATGAAGATTGATACATTATTTTCCATAAAGGTGTGGTAAATAGGTGTCATAAACAGTGATATTTCCATAGATGACGAGCTGAACAAAACATACTCAGCATGTATATGCCGTCACTACGAAATATATTTGCTATGTATAATTGTTGAGAGATGAGGTGCAAAATTGTTAGTTATCCAGCAAACATCCAAATTAATAGATGAATGTGATCAGTGCGTTTCACGTTTTTGGCAAATGCGTGAGGAAGATCGAACACCTGATTTTTTTCAAGAGGTAAAGCCACATGCAGATGAAATTCATCAACTTTTAAAGGTATGGCAGCAAGAAGCCAATAAATGGATTCAAAAAAATCGACCAAAATATATGCATACGCAACAAATTGCTTCAGTCGTTGAATCGATGGAGCAATTTGTTGTGCAATCTTTTTATAAAGAAACAAGTAAAAAACGTTTTTTAGATGCCATACATTCTACTTCCTATACTTTGAAAATATTTGAACGATTAGTTAAGGAGGGAGAAAAGGATGCTATCGAAGAAACGAACGATTAGTGAGCTTTTACATGAGTGGAGATATGATGAAGAACTTAAAGAGCGTATCCTGCACTGGCAAACATTAGAGGGGCGTCCAGCTAACTATGCACCATTTCCTGGGAATTTACATCCTTCTTTAGTGAAAGCCTTACAGACAAGAGGGATTGAGCAGCTTTATACACATCAGCGAGAGGCATTTGATTTGGCACAGAGTGGTACATCTTTTACAGCGGTTACGCCAACTGCTTCAGGTAAATCCTATTGCTATCATCTGCCAGTGCTACAAAAAATAATGGAGGATAAAAATGCACGTGCCATTTATTTATTTCCAACAAAGGCACTGGCACAGGACCAGAAAAATGATTTGAATGAGCTCATTGAGCAAAGCGGTGAGGAGATTTTAAGCTATACCTATGATGGAGATACGGCTCCAGGCATTCGCCAAAAGGTTCGTAAGGCAGGGCATATCGTGATGACGAATCCTGATATGCTTCATTCGGGGATTTTGCCGCATCATACAAAATGGGTTTCACTTTTTGAGAATTTACAATATATTGTGATTGATGAATTGCATACATACAAAGGTGTGTTTGGTTCCCATGTGGCGCATGTTATTCGGAGATTAAAAAGAATTTGTGAATTTTATGGGAGTAAACCAGTGTTTATTTGTACATCGGCTACCATAAAAAATCCTAAAGAGCTTGCTGAGCTACTAACGAATGAATCACACATGCTCATTGCTGATTCGGGTGCTCCAGTTGGTAAGAAAACCTTTCTTTTTTACAATCCGCCAATTATTCATAAAACATTTGGCGTGCGTAGAAGTGCTGTATTAGAGGTAAGTGATTTAGCTAAGAGGTTGTACACGGCTGGCATTCAATCCATTATTTTTGCCAAAAGCCGGGTACGCGTAGAAATGATTGTAACCTATTTAAAGGAACTTACACGTAATAAGCTGCTCGATGAATCTGTACGTGGCTATCGAGGTGGGTATCTGCCATCTGAACGACGTGTCATCGAAAAAGGCTTACGTGATGGGACAATCCAGACAGTAGTTAGCACCAATGCATTAGAATTAGGTGTCGATATTGGTCAATTACAAGCATGTATTATGACAGGTTACCCAGGAAATATTGCGAGTGCTTGGCAGCAAGCAGGACGTGCAGGGAGACGTCAGGATGAGGCATTGATTATTTATGTTGCGCAATCTTCCGCATTGGACCAGTATGTAGTCAATCATCCACTATTTTTACTAGGCAGTACACCAGAGGAAGCACGTATTTATCCAGAAAATATGCTGATTTTAATGGATCATTTGAAATGTGCTGCCTTCGAGCTACCTTTTTCAACAGGCGATACGTATGGAGAATATGACATACAAGAATTGCTGGAGTATTTAGCAGAAGAAGGGGTAGTTTTTAAGACGAGTGATAAATGGCATTGGATGAGTGATCGTTTCCCGGCGCATGATATTAGCTTACGTTCAGCGTCACAAGAAAATGTAGTCATTATTGATCTTACCATTCCTGCACAGACAAAGGTTATTGGTGAAATGGATCGTCATAGTGCCATGACACTCTTGCATGAAGAAGCCATTTACTTGCACCAAGGCATTCAGTTCCAAGTAGAGAAGCTTGACTGGGAAGAAAAGAAAGCCTACGTACGTGAAGTAGATGTTGATTACTATACAGATGCCAATCTAGCAGTTGAAATGAAAGTTTTAGAGGAAGATCGTAACCGTTCATATGCAGGTGGTACAATCTGCTTTGGCGATGTTGGCTTAGTTGCACAAGCAACGATTTTCAAGAAAATACGCTTCGGCACACATGACAATATTGGCTCAGGACCTATACATTTACCACCTGATGAAATGCATACAAGTGCTTCGTGGCTATCGTTTACAGCACCAGATAAATGGACAGAGGAAGAGCTAACAGATGCTATGACTGGGGTAGCCTACGCGATGAATGCCTTCATTCCTTTGTTTATTCAATGTGATAGTAGCGATGTAGCCGTTGTACCACAGGTGAAGGCCACACATAATGAGCGGCCAACGTTTTTTGTCTATGATAAGTATCCTGGTGGCATCGGCTTAAGTGAAAAGGTATATGAACTATGGGAAGAGCTAATCATGAAAACATATGAGCATGTTACAAATTGTGCATGTGAATCAGGCTGTCCTTCCTGTATTGGGGCACAAGAATCATTGCTCCAAACAAAAGGAAAGGTAGCTAAATTACTGCAACAATTAATGGCATAGTAAACAGAGGGTGAGGAACGCCAATATGTTCTTTCACCCTCTTGTTTGTATTCATGGTAAATCGATTTTCCTCGAAGAATATTTTGAATGAGGTTAACAATCATGTTACTCTTGCAAGAGAGATGTCTTATACAATAAGCAGAAAATGAGTGAAATTCATGTCTTACGAAAATAAAATATTACAAATGAAAAAAATGCTGGGAAAAAAACCGATGTCCGCCAAAAAAGTTGAAGAACCAGCGTTCCAAAAGCCTGCTAGGCCAAGCTATACAGAGCAATGGAAACAGGCGGGACTAACGGTTGTTGAAAATGATTTCGGCATCGTATTTAAGCGTCAAGTAAGCTATCCGTTTAGCTATCAGCATGGACATTATCAACTGCAATCATTCTTTGAAGCCCTGAAAAAATGGCAAGATTCTGAGTTTGATCATCCTTATGCGCTAGATATGGAAGAATCCGTCTTATTTTTTGACACGGAAACAACAGGTTTAAAGGGTGTTGGGACCCATATTTTTTTGCTTGGATTTTTAGAAGTAGCTGAAGAATCCTTTATCCTCACACAATATATTATGGCAGATCCTGCACATGAAGCAGCCTTCTTATTTGAATCCAAGCTTTGGCAAAAGTCAGCTACTGTGATTACCTATAATGGGAAAAGCTTTGATTGGCCACAGCTTGAAACACGATGGACATTGCATCAAAAAATCTTACCAAAATTACGCTCTCAGCGACAGATCGATTTGTTGCATAGTTCGAAGCGTTTATGGAAAAATGATATGGAGCGTTTAAAATTAAAATCTGTCGAGGAAGAAAAGCTTGGTTTTTCGCGTAAAGGGGATATTCCAGGCCATCTCGCACCTATTATTTATTTGGATGCAGTAAAAAGTGGCATTCCAGATGCTCTTATAAAGGTTTTGCATCATAATGAGTGGGATTTACTATCACTTATCACACTGTATAGTCATTCTACGTATTTATTGTTCGAGCAGGACCATGAAGAATCAGCAAAAACTTTCACCAACATTGGGAAATGGTATGGTGATTTAAGAGAAAGCACACAAAGTGTGAGGATTTTAGAAAAGGTGACATCAAAATTTGATGCGCTAGAAGCGGGCCATGCTCAATATTATTTAGCTTTACAGCACAAGAAGAATAAACGCTATAGTGAAGCTATTGACTCATTCGTGGCCTCCCTTCATTTTGTTGAAGCAAGAACAAAGTTACATGCCCTTGAGCAGCTAGCCATACTTTATGAGCACCAAATGAAGGATTATGAGCAGGCCCTTTATTATACGCAAGAAGGCATACGTCTCATTCGAAATAATGGGCAATGGAGAGCAGAACAAAAACAAAAATGGGAAATTTCTTGGGAAAAGAGACTACACAGATTAGGAAATAAGAAATAAATTCGTGGGTAAGCGCGTGAAACGACAAGTTTAGCCTTACAATTAGTATTTTCAGACGATATAATGTGATGAAGTATGCTATAATGTATTCGTGTATGTAGTGTGAGGAAGGGCGATGTGAATGGACATTAAATTAACGTCAAAAATGATCCTTGAAAAGGAATTTAAAAAGAACTTTAAAGGCTACAATGTAGAAGAAGTAGATTCTTTTCTTGATGAAATTATTCAAGACTATGAAACGTTTGAAAAAGTGGTGGCCCAACTACGTGAAGAAAATAGACAGTTAAAAGAAGAAATTGAAAGCACACCTAAGAGACAACCGGTTGCTTCAGCGGCAGCTGGTACAACGAATTTTGATATTTTAAAACGTCTTTCTAATTTAGAAAAACATGTATTTGGTAGCAAGCTGTACGAATAAATTTAGTCAATTATATTGTATTTAACATAAAACTCTAGTATAATCTTTCGTATCATCACGAAATTCTGGTAATCGCTGCGGCGCTAGACGTCGTAGAGGAAAGTCCATGCTCGCACGGTTCTGAGATGACCGTAGTGTTCGTGCTTACTGAAAAAATAAGGTAAGGCAGCTATTAAGGCTGACGGCGGAAGGAAAACCTAAGTCCTCTGGATATGGTTGACACTTCCTGAAAGTGCCACAGTGACGAAGCTTGCTTGGAAACTTGCAAGGTGGAACGAGGTAAACCCCACGAGTGAGAAACCCAAATTATGGTAGGGGCACTCTCTAGAAGGAATTGAACGGATAGAGGGACAGAGTTTGCTCTGTAGATAGATGATTACCACCTGATCGTACGAGGCGCAAGCTGTTTGAGTACTCGGGAACAAAACATGGCTTATGGAATTTTTTGATGCTTATCTACGAAATAACAAGCGCTCTCCAATTCGGTGGAGAGCTTTTATTTTGAATTCATGAGGAAAAAGTAACCTTGTTAATCAAGTCTTGGTATGCGCTATACGTTTGAGAAGTATCGCTACCGCTTCTAAGTCACAACATCTGAAAACGGTTATAGCATCAATGTGATGTATTGATCTTGACTGCTCACATACTTGTATTGTAAGCAAACGCCAGGTATAATAACCACCTCTATAAATGGTTTATCAGTTTAGGTGTATGGTTACCTGTTTATCAAGAGAATGCCTTCCGCGATTGTCATAGATTTACTTGAGGCGCTTTTCGAGCAAATTCGAAAAATCTGGACGCATTCATTGCACGAAAGAGAAGCGTCAGTGACAATTACACCGAGCGTAATAGATTACATAGTGGTTGGCCTGACGTAAATGCCCTTCTGAGAGGGAGTATAGAGAGATAGGATGGAGCGGAAACATGAACGGAGTAAACAATTGGGAAAGTACGGATAAACTGAAACTGATATCTAAATATCCGACTTCCTTAATACTTAAAATCTTCGAAAATGTATCTGAAGGTATCATGATTACTGATGAATACAAAAAAATAGTAATGGTTAATCCTGCCTTTGAATTTGTGACAGGCTATACATGTGATGATGTGGTTGGAAAAACGCCAGCCGTTTTACAATCTGGTGTACATGAATTGCCGTTCTATTTAGAGATGTGGGAGCAGATACGACAAGAAGGCATTTGGCAAGGTGAGATATGGAATCGTCGTAAAACTGGAGACGTATATCCTGAATGGTTAACAATTGTTTGTGTAACCAACGATGAGGGTGAGGTTACAAATTACTGTGGTATTTTCACAGATTTGTCTGAAAGAAAAATAGTAGAAAATGAATTAGAAAAGCGTTTGCTCACGGATTCATTAACAGATGTATCCAATCGTTTTGCCTATATCGAAAGAATGGATAATCTCTTGGAATCGACTTCTGCTATTTCTCATTCAGTGCAGCATGCGATCTATTTCTTAGATTTGGATCGATTTAAGCAAATTAATGATACATTAGGCCATGCTGTTGGAGATTCAATTTTAATAGAAGTAGCAAATCGACTAAAAAAATTACTGAAAAATAAAGATATTATTGCAAGATATGGCGGAGATGAATTCGTCATTACATTAACCAATGTGAAAAATGTGAAAGAGGCTGCAAAATTTGCTGAACAAATTATTAGTAGTATTGAACAGCCAATGATGATAAATGATCAGGAAGTTTTTATTTCTACAAGTATTGGTATTAGCGTTTATCCAGTTGATAGTAAAAACACAGAAGAACTGATCAATTGTGCAGATAGAGCGATGACTTATTCAAAAAAGAATGAACTAAACGGCTATTCCTTCTATTTTGATGAACTGCAAACCGACGCACAACGAGTGCTATTGCTAGATTCTGAGTTAAGAAGAGCAATAGAAAACCGTGAATTTGAGCTACATTTTCAGCCAAAGATTTCTATGGAAAATGAGCAGATTCAAGGTTTAGAAGCACTAGTCCGCTGGAATAGCGAGAGGCTAGGCTTTGTTTCGCCTGCTGAGTTTATCACTTATGCGGAGGATACAGGTCTAATCATTCCATTAAGTGAGCTTATTATCGAAAAAGCTTGTGAGGCAGTCATTCAAATGCAACAATATGGTTGGAAAACACCTGTCGCCATTAATATCTCGAGCATTCACTTTAAACAGCAGAATTTTTTGGAGTCGATACAAACAATATTAGAGCGCTATAATATGCCAGCTAACAATTTTGAAATAGAAGTGACAGAGCGAACGGTGATGAACAGTGCCAATGAGACAGTTAGTAAATTGGTTCGTTTAAAACAATTAGGCTTTAAAATCTCAATCGATGATTTTGGGACTGGCTATTCATCCTTAAGCTATTTGGTTCGCTTCCCATTAGATTGTTTAAAAATTGATCGTAGCTTTATCCAGCATATTGGATCACTCGATGAAAAACAGGCAGTTGTAGATGCGATTATTCAAATGTCCCATCGCTTAAAAATGAAAGTTGTTGCTGAAGGTGTAGAACAAGCACAACAAGTGGATATACTACGTAAAATGAACTGTGATATTATCCAAGGCTATTATTACAGCAAACCACTCCCGTTAAACGAATTGATGGAGTTTATGGAGTATTGGGAAATTGAGCATCAAGGAAGGAAATAATCTATGGCAAACTATCAATTAGTAGCTACGTCAGCAATGGGCTTAGAAGCTATTGTGGCACAAGAAGTAAAAGCACTTGGCTATGAAACAACCGTTGACAATGGCAAAGTATATTTTGAAGGTGATGAAACGGCGATTGCGCGTACCAATCTATGGCTACGTGTAGCGGATCGTGTAAAGATTGTTGTTGGGCAATTCCCAGTAAAATCGTTCGAACAATTATTTGAAAGTGTAAAGGCACTCCCTTGGGAGAAGTATTTACCAGTGGACGCTGCTTTTCCTGTTTCAGGAAAGTCCGTAAAATCGAAATTATTTAGTGTACCTGATTGTCAAGCCATTACCAAAAAAGCAATCGTTGAGCGAATGAAACAGCATTATAAGCGTCTTGGCTTTTTAGATGAATCTGGAGCGACTTACAAAATTGAGGTTTCAATTTTAAAAGATGTGGCGACACTAACGATTGATACATCTGGAGCTGGCCTACATAAGCGTGGCTATCGTCAGGCTCAAGGTGAGGCACCATTAAAAGAAACATTAGCAGCTGCACTTGTACAAATTTCAAAATGGAATCCAAATCGCCCGTTTGTTGACCCATTCTGTGGCTCTGGTACTATTGCATTGGAAGCGGCGATGTTTGGACAAAATATAGCTCCAGGCTATAACCGAGAATTTATTTCTGAGGAATGGCCATGGATGAAAGCTGCAATCTGGGATACGGTTCGTGATGAAGCAGATAGTTTAGCGAACTATGATCAGCCTTTAGAAATTATTGGTTCCGATATTGATCACCGTATGGTCAGCATTGCGCAAGAAAACGCAATGGAAGCAGGCTTTGGAGAGTTAATCACGTTTAAGCAAATGCAAGCACGTGATTTTACAACACAGTTAACGGATGGTGTCATGATTGGGAACCCGCCGTACGGAGAGCGTATTGGTGATGTGGAAGTCGTGGAACAGGTGATTCGCGATGTTGGGAAGGTCATGAAAAACTATCCAACTTGGTCTGTATATATGCTATCCTCCATGAAGAATTTTGAAGAATTATATGGACGCCAAGCGACGAAAAAACGTAAATTATTTAATGGTTTTATTGAAACAAATTATTATCAGTTCTGGGGTCAAAAGTCTAAAAGAGATTAACGAATAGTAACGGAAGATAAGATTTTTTCTTATCTTCCGTTTCGTCGCGTATAATAGCACCAGATAGTTAGAGGGGGAACATTAATTGCGTAAATCTTTACCATTTGCATTATCAAAGGACCGTTCATTTTTCGATTCATTAGGTGACTGGATGGGCGATGTTCTTTATGATGAATTACCAGAAAAGGGCTTTGAATGCCGTGATGAGCAAATCTTTATGGCTTATCAAATAGAACAAGCACTAAAAGAAAAAAATGTTCTCTTTGCAGAGGCAGGAGTGGGAACTGGCAAAACGATCGCTTATTTGCTTCCAGCTATTTCCTACGCACGTTACACAGGGAAACCTGCGTTGATTGCTTGTGCAGATGAAACATTAATCGACCAACTTGTAAAAGAGGGGGGCGATATTTATAAACTCCAAAAAACGTTAGGACTTGATATTGATGTTCGACTTGCAAAATCGAGAGATCAGTATTTATGCTTAAAACGCTTTGAGGAAGCAGAGAAAGTGGAGTCGGATGAATGGATTGATGATATTTCCTTTTCTATCCCTGATGGTGTTTATGCACAAGGTTCGATGATTGCTGTTCATCCATATGGGGAACGCAGTAATTATCCAACAGTCAGTGATGAGGATTGGCAAAAGGTTAATTACAATTCGATTATGCAATGTTCGGTTTGTGACCTTCGTAATCGCTGTGGGCAAACATTGCATCGCTCTCATTATCGAAAATCAACCGATCTTGTTATTTGTTCACAAGATTTTCTAATGGAGCATTTGGCTACAAAGGAATCTCGTGAGCGTGAAGGTCAGTTAGCATTACTGCCTGAGGTATCAATGATGGTGCTGGATGAAGGACATTTATTGGAGTATGCTGCGCAAAAAGCGATGACCTATAAAGTACAGGCGACGACTATCGTGCAATTATTGGAGCGCTTGATGGTAGATGGTGTACGCGAGCGCACACTGTATGCAATGGAGAAATTACAGGATGATCATGAACTATTTTTGATCAGCTTCGTGATGATATCGTCGCTTCTAATGAAGATCGCAAACGCATAAACAAATCAAAAACATTGCTTGCTTACGGGAAGCAATTAATAGATGATGTAGAAACATTGATGGAAGAATTCGTTTTTGAATCAGAAATGTACATGATACCTGAATATGAGCTAAATATGGCGGAAGAATATTTAGAACAATATGAGGCTTCGTTGCGTATTTTCATCGCACAGGGAGATGCAGTAGATTGGTTAGAGGAAACAGATGGTGAAGAAACGCTCGTCATTATGCCTCGTTTAATCACAGAAGTTTTAGCAGAAAAATTATTCTCTAAAAAGCTTCCAATCGTCTTTTCTTCTGCCACTCTATCGGTCAATAAAGACTTTTCTTATATTGCCTATAGTTTAGGAATTCGAGATTACCAATCATTTTCTGTGCCATCCCCATTCGACTATGAAGAAGTTATGAAAATCTATTTACATGAGCTTACACAACGAGACAAAACAGCGCGTGTTCAGCAGTTGCTGCGTGATGGCGAGCAAACGTTGATTTTGTTTAAATCGAAGCAAGCCATGCTAAACTTCAAGGCAGAATTACCACTAATGGAACGTATGTATGTAGCATTTGAGGGAGATCGAGAGCTATCAGCCATTGTTCGAGACTTCCAGCAAGGAACAGTTAAAACATTATGTTCATATCATTTATGGGAGGGGTTAGATTTGCCTGAGGAAGCATTAACACGTGTGATTATTTATGATTTACCATTTCCTCCACAGGACCCATTATTTGATGCGAAACGTACATTTGCCGAAAACCCATTTGAGGAAGTAGAATTACCTTTCATGCAATTACGCTTGCAGCAAGGGATGGGGCGCTTAATTCGTACATCGAATGACCATGGTGATATTCACATTTTATTAAATGAAGATGAACAAAAGCAGCGCGCAGCCTTTGAAAATATAGTAGCAGTTGTACCAGAAATAAAATAGAAAGAAGCGAGTTTACCCAAACGGTAAGCTCGTTTTTTGTTATATCGAAATAACATTATGTGTGTAGTTAAATTATGGATCTTTAAAAAACTGTTGAATATTTCTCTTTTAAGCTATATAGTTCTTTGTAATGCAACGAAATCTTGTGAAAGAATATATTTTTTATATTGAAAATAATTTCACAAAAGGTTTATAATAATGACAAAGATTTTTAAGAATAGTCAAATTGCTTACTGACTATTCCTTGATAGGGGGCTTAAACCTGTCGAACATTCAATCATTGTGTAGAAAATATACAAATCTATCGGCAACGGATATTGACAAGTTAATAGAAATAGAGGCTACGCTAACGTATTATGCTGAGTTGACAGATTGTTACATGTTCATAGATTGCTTGTTGGAGAATTTACCGCATGCAATTGTTGTGGCAGAGGCATTCCCGAAGAAAGAGATTGGTTTATACGAAAAATCAGTTATCGGAAAATTCGTATTTGAAAGTTTTGAACCAGCCGTATTTGCTGCGTTTAAACATAAAGAAAAATCATCCATTTCCAGAGCAATTACGCAGGAAGGCATAACGGTGGAGCAAAATGTCATTCCCATTTTTAATGAGCAGCAGCAAGTAATTGCTGTGTTGATTCAGGAAAAAATGGTGAAGATGCAAACGACACCGAAGGATGATTTTCAAAATATGCCGTTTGCATTAATTGAGCATATTGTCGAACCTAATTCTCAACCAATTCCAGTTGTTTCTGATTTACTCGTAGAGTCGATTATTCTCACAAATCACGAAAATAAAGTGATTTATAGTAATCCAGCAGGCTATCATTTTATTTCGGAGCTATCTGGATTAGAAAATTTTGACAATATAGCGTTGGATAAAATCTTACCTTTTTTACAGGAGGTCTATGATAAAGGCGACGATGTCTTTTTCCTAGAAATTACGATTGATCGTAAGTCCTTTATTGTGAAGAAGATTCCTATTCGCAGTCATAACGAGAAAGTCACGCTACTCATTATTCATGATCTAACAGAGCTTAAGCTGAAAGAAAATGAGCTAATGATGAAAACATTTGCGATACGAGAAATTCACCACCGCGTGAAAAACAATCTTCAGACAGTGACAAGTCTATTACGTTTGCAAATGCGAAATGATCTGTCTGCTTCAAATGCAAGTGCGTTTCAAGAGGCATTAAATCGAATCTATAGTATTTCATCGGTGTATGAGCTGATTTTAGAAAATGAAGATAACGCTGAAGAAAGAGTAGACGTTATCGCATTAGCTAAAAAAATTGGTCATAAAATGATTGGTACGTCTAATACAGCAACTATTCAACTAGCCTTTCATCATGAAAATTTGCAGCTGTTCTGCCATTCAAAAAAGGCAGTCTCTTTAGCACTCATTATTTGTGAGCTACTGCAAAATGCATTAAAGTATGCGTTTATCGGACGTGATGAAGGAGTTATCGATATTCAATTCATTCAGGAAGATTCTACAATTTCGCTTCATATTTCTGACAACGGCGTTGGAATGCAAGAGGTGAAGGCATCTTTTGGTATGGAGATTATCACAAGGCTTGTAGAATATGATTTAGCTGGCTCATTTTCAATTATCCCTAGTAATGAAGGTACACATACTCAAATTCAGTTCCCTGTAAGTGAGGAGGTATTTATCGTAAATGACTAGGAAAGTTATGATTGTCGAAGATGAATCACTGATTGCGATTGATTTGAAGTTTATGTTAGAAGATAACGGCTACGAAGTTGTAGCACAAGCGAACAATGGGGAAACAGCCATTGAATTAGCCTTTTTACACAAACCACAGTTAATCTTAATGGACATTAAAATGCCTAAACTTGACGGTTTAAAGGCAAGTAAAATTATTGAACAACAGCTTGGTATACCCGTTCTTTTCATCTCGGCCTATAGTGAAAAAGAATTGTTGCTATACATGAAGCAGGATAATATATTAGGATATGTAATGAAACCGTTTTCTGAAAAAAATGTGTTGCCTGTGCTTGAGGTTGCTTTTCATCAAATTGATAAATTCAACCGTCTCAATGGGGAGATCTTACATAAGCAAACACAATTAGATAAGCGAAAAGTCATTGAACGAGCGAAGGGCTTGCTGATGCAGGCTGAAAATATAAGCGAGGACGAGGCTTACCGTAAGATTCGCAATGAAAGCATGCAAACACAACAGGAAATGGTGCATATTGCACAGCAAATTATTAACAACTTACAAGTCAATAGTTGAAGCAAAGGCGCTTTAAAGAGATTTCTTCTTTAAAGTGCCTTTTTTTATATAAATTTATAAATAAAAAAGGGGTGATGAGTAAGATGGCAATGATAGGAACGGTTATCGTTTATATTATTATGATTTGTGCTGTTTTAGGGGCAATCGGAGCTATCCGAGATGCTGAGTATGGAATTGGGAAAGAATTTATGAATGGGATCCATACGGTTGGTCATATTTTTGTCCCAGCAGCAGGGATCATGGCAGCTATACCTTACTTAACATGGTTTATTAGTCATTTTATTAGTCCGATTTTTGAGTTAATTGGCGCAGATCCTGCGATTGCAGCGACGACGATTTTAGCCTCGGACATGGGTGGTTACCAATTAGCCAATGCATTAAAGGAGTCTTATGAGGGATGGGTAATGGCTCTTGTTGTTGGTTTTATGTCAGGTGCTACTATCGTATTCTCAATTCCAATGGGCCTTGCGATGTTGGATAAGCGTGATCATAAATACATGGCGCTAGGAATTATGGCTGGCGTTTTAACAATTCCGATTGGTGCATTTATTTCTTCGATCATGATTGTGCTATTCAACACAGAAGTACGTGAAGTCATTAGTACAACAGAGGCTCCTACATATGTATTTGCCATTTCTGTTTTACAAATATTAATTAACTTACTACCTTTATTCATTTTCGTTATCTTAATCGCACTAGGCTTAAAGCTTATTCCAAACGGCATGATTACTGGCTTCATGGTATTCGGTCGTGTAATGGATGCGGGAATTAAACTGGTGTTAGTGTTCTCTATTGTTGAGATTTTTACAGGTATTTTTACAAAGATTTTTGGCGCGTGGGGCTTCGATCCAATCATGGCTGATGAAATCGATCAGTTCCGAGCATTAGAAACAGCTGGTTATATCGGGATTATGCTAGCGGGTGCCTTCCCAATGGTGTATCTAATTCGAAAGTATGCTTCCAAGCCACTTGAAGCAGCTGGTAAAAAATTAGGCTTATCCTCTGTAGGAAGTGCTGGGATTTTAGCAACGATTGCGAATATTTTAGCGATGTTTACACTAATTCGCCATATGCCACCAAAAGACAAAGTAATTAACATTGCATTTGGTGTATGTTCCGCCTTTTTATTAGGTGATCACTTATCATTCACGGCGAACTTCCAGCCAACCATTATTTTACCTGTTATTGCAGGGAAGTTTTTAGCGGGTGTTATTGCGATTATTTTAGCCTATAAGCTTTCAGTACCAACTGCATTAAGGTTGGAAATTGAAGATCGTAAGGCTGGCATTATCAAAGAAGGCGAGTATTTAACAGATCAAAAATCTTAATTGATTAAAAAGTGAGGTGATGACGTGTGAGTGAAGAGAAAAAACGATTTATTCAGGAGTTTGTGCCGGGTAAACAGCTAACATTGAGTCACCTTATTGCCAATCCTGATCCAGAAATGTTTCAAAAGCTAGGTATCCAAGAAGCAGGTGCCCTTGGCATTATGACTTGTACGCCAAGTGAAACGGTAATTATTGCAGGAGACTTAGCAACAAAGGCTGCCAATGTCAAACTAGGATTTTTAGATCGTTTTACAGGTAGTCTCGTTATTGTTGGTAGTGTGTCAGAGGTAGAAATGGCGATGTTAGAAATCAATCGTTTTTTATCCGAGGTATTAGGTTATACACCATCAAAAATAACAAAATCATAGGATGTGTCATATGAAAAATCGAGTAATGATAATTGGCGGTGTGCAAGCAGGAAAGTCAACATTGATGAATACATTGTTGGGCAAAGAAAGCAGTGCCAACAAAACACAAGCACTCGTTTATGATGACTGGATTGTTGATACACCAGGTGAATATGTTGAAAATCCAATGTATTACAGAAATATTATGGCAACATCTTTGGAAGTAACCCATGTGATTTACTTGCAGGATGCCACATCAGCAAGGAGTGTATTCCCTCCGCAATTCAGCTTAGGGATTCCCAAAATACAAATAGGGGTTATTACCAAGATTGATGCCCCTGAAGCAGATGTAGAAAGGGCTACCGCCTTATTAAAAAATGTTATGACGCAGGGCCCTATCGTGAAAACCTCTTCCTGGCAAAAGCTTGGCATTGAATTGATTGAACCATTGATTCAACTCAAGTCAAATGAAGAAATTCGACAATTTGTTAAGGAAAGCGATAGTCCGTATCTCATGTATTGCTCACAGTAGCGAGAGGGAGGTGTAGGGTGAAAACTGAAAAAATATTTAGTGCAGGCATTGATATTGGGACAAGTACCACAAAAATGGTTGTCAGTAGTTTTCTGTTAAAGAATGTGGCTGGCGTAACACATGTGCCAAGGATTGAAATTATTGAGAAAACGGTGTTGCATCAAAGTCCAATTATTAGAACCCCTTTTATCAATAAAGACATCATTGATATGAAAAAGATAGAGGAATTTATTTCTCAACAGTATCAATTGGCACAAATTGCTCCATCTGATATTGCAACTGGGGCCATCATCATTACTGGTGAATCAGCCACGAAGGAAAATGCAAGTGAGGTTGTCCATACCATTGCAGATGGCGCAGGTCATTTTTTAGTTGCTACCGCAGGTCCTGATTTAGAGGGCATCATTGCTGCCAAAGGGGCAGGTACTTTACAGCAATCAAAGAATTCATCCAAAGTCATCGCCAATATCGATATTGGTGGAGGGACAGCGAATATTGCTGTTATGCAATTTGGAGAGGTCATTGGTACATGTACCTTACATGTTGGTGGTAGATTGATTGAGTTTAAGGATGGCAAGATTCAATCAATTTCTCCGCCACTCATGCGATTGATGGAACGATGGGCTAATCCGTTAGCGGTCGGTGATGCGGCCGAAGATATTCGAGTGACACATTGTATTGAAGAAATGGTGCAAACACTTGCCATGATTCTTCATGGGCAATGCAGAGATGAAAAGCATCCATTATTACTAGGGCATTTACCAAACTGGCATAAACCTGTGGATGCCATCGTTTTTACGGGTGGTGTGGCCTCTTGTATTTATGAAAATGAATGTACCCAGCGTCAATATGATGATATTGGTGAAAAATTAGCGAAAATGCTACTTCAGCATGAACAGCTACAATCATTTTTATGGTTACGACCAGAGGAAACAGCACGTGCAACAGTGACTGGTGCTGGTACACAAACCACTGAAATCAGTGGGGCAACCATTCAGGTGGATGCCCAAGTATTACCACTAAAAAATGTACCTGTCTTCAATTGTCATATAGATTCTTCAACAGATTTTAACTCGACGGTGAAGACAGCAGTAGAGAGAGCAAATGATCTATTTTCTATACAGGACAATCGTTCGCCATTTGCCCTCTATTTTAGTGAATTGCCATATTTAAGCTTTCAGGATGTACATGCATTGTGTCAGGCCATTTTGTTACATTTGGCGACAAGATGCTCTAAGGACATACCAATTATCATAGTCATTCAATCAGATTATGCAAAGATTATTGGACAGACCATACAAGCCATAAATGCGACAGTACCAATTATTTGCATCGATCAAATTAAAGTGGAAACGGGCGATTACATCGACATTGGAGAG
The DNA here is from genome assembly GCF_002896375.1 of Lysinibacillus sp. YS11. Taxonomy (NCBI): domain Bacteria; kingdom Bacillati; phylum Bacillota; class Bacilli; order Caryophanales; family Bacillaceae; genus Lysinibacillus; species Lysinibacillus sp. YS11. The sequence continues at coordinate 1,581,487 of NZ_CP026007.1, forward strand.
GTTCTGCCATCTGGCGTCGTTCCTGTTGTGGTGAAGACCCTTGCCTTCCATTCAAAGTAAGGAGGATGAATGTGAACTTATCGGTGATATTTGGTGGAGAAAAATATAATTTTAAATCATTAAAAGATGTTATGGCTAAGGCCAATGAAGAAAAATCAGGCGATCAGCTAGCAGGTATTGCCGCTGAGACGGTTCAACAACGGATCGCAGCAAAGGCAGTATTAAGTGAGCTTTTAGTTAAAGATATCCGCGAAAACCCATTAGTGCCACAAGAAAATGATGAGGTTTCACGCATTATTGAGGGCGATATTAATGAGCAAATATATGGAGAAATCAAAAACTGGAGCATCGAGCAGCTGCGTGAATACATTTTATCAAATGACACGGGTGATCGTGAATTAAAGCGTTTAAGTAAAGGGATGAATTCCGAGATTATTGCCGCTGTTACAAAACTAATGTCCAATTTAGATCTTGTACATGCAGCCAATAAAGTTGAAATACTTTCAACGTGTAATATTACGATTGGTCAAAAAGGGACGCTGTCATCTCGTCTACAGCCAAATCATCCGACAGATAATATTGATGGCATCATCGCCTCTCTAAAAGAAGGATTGTCCTATGGTATTGGGGATGCTGTTATCGGCATTAATCCTGTAGATGATTCAGTTGAAAGTGTCAAAAAAGTGCTTACAGCTACAAAGGAATTCATCAATGATTGGTCCATTCCTACGCAAAACTGTGTATTAGCTCATATTACAACACAGATGAAGGCAATTAAACAAGGCGCCCCAGCAGATATGATTTTCCAAAGTATCGCAGGGACAGAAATTGCTAACCGTTCGTTCGGTATTTCTGCTGATTTAATACGAGAAGCAGAGGAGCTCATTAAAAAACAAGGAACAGGTACTGGTCCAAATTTATTCTACTTTGAAACAGGTCAAGGCTCAGAGCTATCGGCAGAGGCACATATGGGTATTGACCAAGTAACACTGGAATCCCGCAATTATGGATTTGCTAGACATTTTAATCCTTATATTGTGAACACTGTAGTTGGCTTTATTGGCCCAGAGTATTTATACAACAATAAACAAGTAATTCGAGCAGGTCTCGAAGATCATTTCATGGGCAAAATGCATGGTATTCCTATGGGGGTAGATATTTGCTATACCAACCATATTAAGGCAGACCAAAATGATGTGGAAGATTTGAGTGTATTGCTGACAGCTGCTGGTGTTAACTTTATTATTGCTGCGCCAATGGGCGATGACGTGATGCTCAACTATCAATCGATGAGCTTCCATGATGTGGCTACATTACTCCAAACATTTGGTAAAAAACCAGCACCAGAGTATTTAGCATGGTTAGAGAAAATGGGCATTTATGAAAATGGTCGACTGTCAGCAAGAGCTGGCGATTTATCCATTTTTGAAAGGTAGGTGAGTCAAGTGAATGATCAATTAGTTTCTATGATTACACAGCTTGTCATGGAGAAGATGGAGAAAAGTACAGGTAGCCAAACACCTGAAATAGCAGCTACTCCAACAGAACAACCACTTATTAAATTTTATGATACAGTAGAAAATCGTTTTTCAGGAACAACAGAAGCTATAGCAACATCACAGGAGCCATTAATTCAGCTGTATCAGCATGGAGCTCCACAGCAAGTAACGACGGTTACTTCTGCTACTTTCGAACAACCAGTAAATGACGCTGTGCCGATCAAGCCCTTTCAGTTTGAGGCGGGCTCGTTAAGTGAAAGTGTGCAGGCTGCTAAGAAACATACACCTGCTCGTATTGGTGTAGGAAGAGCAGGGACAAGACCGAAAACGAAAACCTGGTTAAAATTCCGACTTGATCATGCTGCTGCGGTAGATGCTGTATATGGCGAAGTGACAGAAGATCTTTTACAAAAGCTTGATGTCTTTCAGGTCACAACGAAAGTCACAGATAAAGAAGAATACATTACAAGACCTGACTTAGGGCGTCGTTTATCAGAAGAATCAAAGGCATTGATTCAGCAAAAATGTAAACCACAGCCAAAGGTACAGATTATTATCTCGAATGGCTTGAGTGCAAGTGCGATTGAGGAGAATGTTCAAGATGTTTACTTAGCCCTTCAGCAAAGTCTTAGCAATTTAAATATTGACATTGGTACTACGTTCTATATCGATAAAGGGCGTGTTGCTTTAATGGATGAGATTGGTGAGCTGCTACAGGCAGAGGTTATTGTTTATCTAATTGGTGAGCGTCCAGGGCTCGTATCAGCAGAATCGATGAGTGCATATTTATGCTACAAGCCAAGAATTGGGACAGTGGAAGCGGAACGTATGGTAATTTCAAATATCCATAAGGGTGGTATCCCACCATTAGAAGCGGGAGCTTATCTTGGCACAGTCGTAGAAAAAATCCTGCGTTATCAGGCAAGTGGCGTAGAGCTTGTCGCAAAAGAAGGTTAGGAGGCTGAAATATGTATCCTCAAAAAATTATGGCGCAAATCTTGGCGATGCAAACCATTCCAAGAGTCAACAGTGAACTAGCAGAGCAGTTAGATTTAAAGCCACATCATCATAGCATTGGGCTTGTCACACTGACAATCGACGATGTTGGCTATGTTGCCTTAGATGAGGCGACGAAAAAGGCAGATGTCGATGTTGTTTATGCAAAAAGCTTTTATGCTGGAGCGGCACATGCGTCTGGTCCATTGTCAGGTGAAGTAATTGGCATTATTGCTGGAAGCTCACCTGATGAAATTCGTAGTGGTCTTGATGCCATTCAACAAAAAATTGAATTTGATACGTATTTTGAAGCTATTAATAATAATGACAATCATGCCTTGTTTGCCCATACCGTGGCAAGCTGTGGGACGTATCTTGCTGAGCTTGCAGATGTAAAGGTTGGCACCCCACTTGCTTATTTAATTGCTCCGCCGCTTGAAGCGGTTGTTGGATTAGATGCAGCATTAAAGGCTGCAGATGTTGAGCTAAAGGTTTTCTTTGGTCCTCCATCTGAAACTAACTTTGGGGGCGGCTTATTAACTGGCAGCCAATCTTCATGCGAGGCTGCGGCACATGCATTCAGAGAAGCTATTGAAAATATAGCTAGAAACCCAGTGATTTAGAAAGGAGGCGGCTTTATGGCCACATTAGACAAAGACTTATTAGCGATTCAGGAAATGAGAGATGCCGTTAAACATGCTAATACAGCACAGGCTGCCTATATGCAATTTTCTCAGCAACAAGTAGACAACATTGTAAAGGCTGTCGCGGATGCTGCCTTTAAGGAAGCAGAGCGTTTAGCAAAAATGGCTGTGCAAGAAACAGGAATGGGTATTCCTAACCATAAAAAGATGAAAAATGAAGTAGCTTCACGAGATGTCTATGAAGATATTAAAGAATTAAAAACAGTTGGTATTGTGGGCTATGATCGGATGAAAAAAGTAGCCGAAATTGCAAGTCCTTTTGGTGTCATTGCTGGTATCGTGCCAACAACAAATCCAACCTCTACAGCGATCTTTAAGACACTTATTTCTTTAAAAACGAGAAATGGTTTAGTGCTTAGTCCACACCCATATGCAGTGAAATGTACAAAAGAGGCTTTAGATATTTGTCGAGTAGCTGCTGAGAAAGCAGGCGCGCCAGAAGGATTACTACAATGTTTAACAATGTCCTCCATGGAAGCAACACAGCAGCTAATGAAGCATCCAAACATCCATTTAATTTTAGCTACGGGTGGTGGTGCATTGGTCAAGGCAGCCTATAGCTCTGGCAAACCTGCCTATGGGGTTGGACCAGGAAATGTACCAGCTTACATTGAAAAATCGGCTAATATTCAAAAATCTGTACGCCAATTGGTGCAAAGTAAATCGTTCGATAATGGCACAATCTGTGCAACAGAGCAAGCTATTATTGTGGATAAGGTGATTGCCGAGCAAGTGCAAACAGAATTAAAGAAAAATGGTGCCTATCTATTAAATGCCGAAGAAAAAGCTAAAATGGAAAAATTGATCTCGCCAGTTCCTGGGAAAGTAAATCCCCAGATTGTCGGTAAATCAGCTACTTGCCTAGCTGATTCTGTTGGTATCACGGTACCAGACGATACAAAAGTTCTTGTGGGCTTCGAAACAATGATTGGTAAAAATATTCCGTTTTCTCTTGAAAAACTATCACCAATCTTTGCGCTTTATGTTGTTGAAAACAGTACAGAAGCCAAGCAGGTGATGATTGACCTGCTCAATATTGGAGGACGCGGACATACATGCTCAATTCACACTGAAAATGCAGCATTAGCAGAGCAATTTTCTGTCGAATTACCAGTATCACGAATTGTGGTTAATACATTATCCTCAATTGGTGCAGTAGGTGGCACAACGGGCTTAGCACCATCCTTTACATTAGGCTGTGGGACATTTGGCGGCAATATTACGTCAGACAACATTACAGCAAGACATTTATTAAATATCAAACGTATGGCGTATGGCATTAAAGATGTCGAAGTGCCAAAACCAGAATTCGAAGTACAGTCCGTTGTTGAATCGGTAGTTTCACAAGAACCTACTCTTGATACAACGATGGTTCAACAAATTGTCGATCAAGTATTAAAACAAATCACATTACAAAATAAATAAATTATTTGGAGGAATGACAAATGAGTACAGCATTAGGAATGGTAGAAACAAAAGGTTTAGTAGGAGCAATTGAAGCAGCAGACGCAATGGTAAAGGCAGCAAGCGTTAATTTAGTAGGCAAAGTACATGTAGGTGGCGGGATCGTAACAGTTCTTGTACGTGGTGATGTAGGTGCAGTAAAAGCAGCAACAGATGCAGGGGCAGCAGCAGCACAACGTGTAGGAGAGCTATTATCTGTCCATGTAATTCCACGTCCACACCACGAATTAGAAATGATTTTACCAAAAGCAGAAGCATAATTTCATGTTCTTTCAAACGCTATAGATGGAAAAATAACTACCATTTATAGAAGAGAGCTGGATCTAACTCTAGAACAGCTCTCACCTTGTCCTGATAAAATAATCAACAAAATAAAGAGGTGGCTAACATGACAACAGCAACAAAAACTTTTCCAGTGGCCATTTCGGCTCGTCATATCCATCTAAGTGAAGCGGATTTACAAGCACTTTTTGGTCCAAATGCAACCCTATCGAAAGATTTCGACTTATCACAGCCAGGGCAATTTGCTGCAAAAGAGCGCGTCTCTATTGAGGGACCTAAAGGCGTTATTCATAATGTCCGTGTCCTTGGACCTGTAAGACTAGCAACCCAAGTAGAGGTAAGCCGCACTGATGCCATGAAGCTAGGAGTGACACCACCTTTACGCCAATCAGGTGATATAGACAATTCTGCGGGCATTAAAATACTTTCTCAAGACAAAGAAATAGAGATCCAGCAGGGAGTCATCATTGCGCAAGCGCATATTCATATGACTGAGGAAGATGCCAAAGCATTGGAAGTACGCAATAATGAAATAGTTTCAGTAGAAGTTGTAAGTGATCGACCTGTCACTTTCCGAGGTGTCGTTGTACGTGTTTCCAATGATTTTAGTCTGGAAATGCACATTGATACAGATGAAGCAAATGCTGGTTTTATCGAACAGCAGGCACAGGGTAAATTAATAAAAGTATCATCGTAAGGAGGAGGCAAGATGCAAGAAAATTTAGTGCAAAAAATTGTGGAAGAAGTTCTGCAACAGGTCTTAAAAAATCAGTCTTCCCCTCCACATGACGGTAAAATTCCGATTGGTGTATCTGCCCGCCATGTCCATCTTGCACAAGCAGAAGTGGAACAGCTCTTTGGTGAAAATTATCAGCTCACACCGAAATTCGAGCTTTCACAGCCAGGGCAATTTGCTGCGGAGGAAACTGTAGTAATTGCAGGTCCAAAAGGGTCAATTGAGCGCGTGCGTATTCTTGGTCCCGCTCGTTCCTTATCGCAAGTGGAAGTAAGCTGGACAGATGCTATGAAATTAGGTCTGAAGCCACCATTAAGAATTTCTGGTGATATTCAAGGTTCCAGTCCTGTTACATTAATTGGTCCAAAGGGAAGTGTTGTGTTAAATGAAGGCCTCATTATTGCACAGGCACATATTCATATGTCCCCAGCGGATAGTGCGAGATTCCAAGTCGTAGATGGGCAATCTGTCCAAATTAAGGTAGAAGGTATTCGCCCAATTATTTTATCGAATGTGGTTATCCGTGTTTCAGAGCGCTATCGCTTAGAAATGCATATTGATACAGATGAAGCAAATGCAGGGTTAATTCAGCAAGGAACGCTTGCAGAAATCGTGCATCATCAAGTAAGTGAACCTATGATCACTGTGAAAGAGCAGTCGCCAGTCGTACAGAAAGTAGAGCAACCGTCCGTCTATCATTATGACAAAAAGCTACTTTCACAAATAGAAGTGCTCGATATCGATGCACAAGAAATTGTCGTTCCAAAGAAAACCATTGTGACAGCATTGGCTTATGATAAGCTGCGAGAGTTAAATAAAACATTAACGATTCGTTCAGAGTAGTTAGACAATGTGTGTCGCATAAAGAGGGTGAAGTTCATGCAAATGGGAAGAGTGATAGGCAGTGTATGGGCAACACGCAAGGAAGAGGGACTGAATGGTTTAAAGCTACTAATCATTCAACCTATTGATTCCAATCAACAGCCGATTCGCACAGAAATGGTTGCAGCTGATCGTATAGGAGCGGGTATTGGTGATGATGTCCTGATTACAAGTGGTGGGTCATCTCGCTATATTATGAAAGATAATCCGTTACCGATTGATGCAGTTGTCATTGGTATTATTGATTCTACGGAAGTAATGAGAGGTGAGGACAATGAGTAGCGCAATTGGAATGATCGAAACAAAAGGATTAGTAGGCTCTTATGAAGCTGCTGATGCGATGATTAAAGCGTCAGACGTCACAATCGTCAAACAAGAGTTTGTGGATGGTGGCATCGTGACGATTGTCGTGAAGGGTGACGTAGGTTCTGTACAAGCTGCAGTAGAGGCTGGAAAAGCAGCCGCTATGCGTGTTGGTGAATTATTAGGCGCTCACGTCATTCCGAGACCTGATGAAGATGTCTTTAAAATGATTAAAGGACCAGAGGCACCAAAGAAAAAGGCTGTCTCTGCACCAGCAGCAACGCGTGCTAAAAAAACAACAGAAACAACATTGGCGACAGATAATCGAGGTGAGGCATAATGGCATTTCGTAAAAATAAAATCGCTGTTATTGGAGCAGGCCACACCGGTTCCACACTGAGTTTATTTTTAGCACAGAAAGAATTAGGCGATGTAGTGCTTGTTGATATTCCAGAGGCCGAGAACCCGACAAAAGGGAAAGCTTTGGATTTGCTACAAACAGGCCCCATCGAAAAATTCAATGTGTCCATTAAAGGCACGAGTCAATATGAAGATATCGCAGGCGCGGATATTGTTGTCATTACAGCAGGTATTCCACGTAAACCAGGGATGAGTCGTGATGACTTAGTCACAACAAATGCTAAAATTATTCAACAGGTTTCAAGACAAATTAAACACTATGCTCCAAATAGTATTGTTGTTGTGTTGAGTAATCCTGTTGATGCCATGACGTATGTGTGTCATAAGGAAACAGGCTTTGCCAAAAATCGTATCATCGGTCAATCTGGTGTGTTAGATACAGCTCGCTTCAACACGTTTGTGGCGCAGGAGCTTCACATTGCACCAGAGGATGTATCAGGCTTCGTCCTAGGAGGACATGGCGATGAAATGGTTCCATTAATCCGTTATTCCTATGCAGGCGGCATTCCATTAGAGAAACTAATTCCTCAGGAACGACTACAGCAAATCGTGGAGCGTACGCGTAAAGGCGGCGGTGAAATTGTTGGCTTACTAGGTAATGGTAGTGCCTACTATGCTCCAGCCGCAGCGTGTGCCCAAATGGTTGAAATTATTATCAAAGATCAACGAAAAATTATCCCTTCTATTGCCCTATTAGAAGGAGAATATGGGTACCACGATCTCTTTTTAGGGGTACCAACTATTTTAGGTGGCAATGGCATCGAATCTGTCATCGAATTGCACCTAACAAATGAAGAACAAACAGCCCTTCAGCACTCTGCAGAGGCTGTGAAACAGGTAATTGCTATTTGCCAAAACATTGAATAGAGTAAACAGACTCTATTTTTAAATGGATCGAAAGGATCCCCAACTTTCTTTCCAATAAAACTTCATGATAGCTCAAAAAATGTTTGATTGGAAACCGAACATGACTTGAAGGCTAGTATAAATCCCCAATTATATAGAAAGCTCTCCACTATTTATGAGAGCAGAAACTGTAGCAGACTGTAAAGTTTGCTGCAGTTTTTTTATTCACAACTTATATCAAAAAAATCATAATCGCTTCTACTATAATGAAATTAGGAGGGATGTGGATGAACAACATTGTACAGGAGATGATTGATTGGATTGAGCTTCATCTATTAGAAGGATTTTCATTAGAGCAATTAGGAAAGGATATAGGTTATTCTCCTTATTACTGTTCTTTTAAATTCCATCAGACGACAGGGATGACGATTAAAAAATATAGATCACTACGTAAAATTTATCTTTCTACTATTGCATTAAAAGATCCCCAAAAGAAAATAATCGACATCGCCTTTCACTACGGCTTTTCATCGCAGGAATCCTTTTCTAGAGCTTTTAAAAGGTACTTTGGTATAAGTCCGAATGATTACAGAAAGTCTCCTCAACCTTTACAAACCTTTGTAAAGTTGAGATTACAGGATGATGGAGGATGGTTGACGATGGATATTTCTCAGAAATTTAAAATTCAAGCATTACAAGAGAAGATGAATGCGCAATACGATCAAGAGCTATTGAATGTATTAAATGGTCAAATGATGTATGAGGAGTTCGCAAAACAAAAATTAATGGGCAACAGTGATTACGTTCCTTTCAATGAAGCGATGTGTGCGAATCCAACGATTAGTCCGATTTTCAGTGAAGAATTTAATAAACTGCGTGCTATAGGGCATGAGGTGTCTTTACAGCAATATGAGCAGGTGACATTGAACCCGTTGAAGCCATTGTTAACAAATGACTATAAATGTATTGTTTTATGGTTTGGAGATGATATGTTTTGTCAGATGAATTTATTGACCGTCCTTGCTTTCCTAGAGCAACAAAGGTATCAAGGCAAAGTCTATTATTATATGGTCAAGGAAATGACCTATGATGTGGAAGAAACAGAGATAGAACTTGGACCGTATGGGGAGGTCTATCAAGAGGTCTTAATGCACCATCGTCTACCCAAGACAACGTTTATACCTGTCATGTATCAGGGCATTCAATTATTTTTCAGCTATTTAAATGAAGAGAATGAGATCACTACGTATATAAAAAAACACCTCAATCTATCTCAAAATGACCTGTTAAAGCAATTGTTTTCCCTATTTCCACACTATGGATTAGGGGATAGACAATACATCAAAATAATAGAGAAATTAAAAAAGGAATATTCTGAATAATTATCCTAGAAAGTCCGCAATATACAAAATTTTCGAAAATATGATAAACTTATAACGTGAAAAGGAGGATGAATGCATGACTGTTCAACAATTTACAGACTATGTGAAGAAAATGCAGCATTATGAGGAAGCGCTCAATGTGATTTATTGGGATATGCGGACGGGTGCACCGAAAAAGGGGTTAGCACAACGTTCTGAGGTAATTGGTACATTATCAGCCTCCTTATTTGATATGCAGACGAGTGAGGAACTAGGAGAGCTTCTAGCAGCATTAGAGGCACAAAAAGCTGATCTTGACTATGTAACACTACGTTTAGTAGAAGAAGTAAGAAAGAATTACGATCAAAATAAAAAAATCCCTGCGAATGAATATAAAGAATTCGTCATTCTTCAATCGAAGGCAGAAACGGCTTGGGAAGAAGCGAAGGCGAAGAATAATTTTGCTCTATTCCTACCATACCTAGAAGAAATCATACAATGGCAGAAAAAATTCATTCAATATTGGGGCATTAAAAATGGATCTCCATACAATACATTACTAGATTTATATGAGCCAGATATGACAACAGATGTCGTAGATCAAGTATTTGGTGAATTACGAGAGTCTATTGTGACGCTTGTTCAAAAAATTGCTCATTCATCGAATAAACCCGATACTACCATGTTATTTAAGCATTTCCCGCGTGAGGCACAGCGTGAATTATCGTTAGAATTGCTTGCTCAGCTCGGCTATGACTTCGATGCTGGTCGCTTGGATGAAAGTGTCCATCCATTCATGATTGGCTTAAACTATGGTGACGCGCGTATTACGACGAAATATGATGAAAATGATTTCCGTTCAGCTATTTTTGGCACAATTCATGAATGTGGTCATGCGATGTATGAACAAAATATTGATGAGAAGCTTGCAGGACTGCCATTAGCGACTGGTACATCGATGGGGATTCATGAATCACAATCATTATTTTATGAAAACTTTGTCGGCAGAAATGAAAAGTTCTGGGAGCATAACTACGGTCGTCTTCAGCATTTTTCACCAGCTCAATTTGGTGATGTAGCGTTAGCCGATTTTTTACTTGCCATTAATATGGTAGAACCATCATTGATTCGCATTGAAGCAGATGAACTAACATATCCATTACATATCATGATTCGCTATGAAATTGAACGTGACCTGTTCAATGGGGATTTACAGGCGAAGGATCTACCACAGGTATGGAATGATAAATATGAGGAATATTTAGGTATTCGTCCTGAGACAGATGCACAAGGAGTGCTACAAGACATGCATTGGTCAGGCGGTATGTTTGGCTATTTCCCATCCTATGCATTGGGGATGATTTATGCAGCACAGTGGAAGCATGCAATGGACAAGGATATTCCTAATTTTGATGAATTACTAGAAAAGGGAGAGCTACTGCCAATTCGAGAGTGGCTAACTGAAAAAGTTCATCAATATGGAGCATTGAAAAAGCCATTTGAATTGCTGAAAGAAGCGACAGGGGAAGGCTTAAATGCCAAGTATCTGGCAGACTACTTACAAGAAAAATATACAAAGCTATATCAGTTATAAAAAACAAGCGATTTCTCTACTAATGAGAAATCGCTTGTTGCTTTGAAAATATTCTTACCAAAGCTTAAAGCCTTTGAGCCCGCTGGTGAATTTGAAATAATTTCGAAGATTGGAATTGTGTAAGCTAATATAAATAAGGCTACTAAAATTACAAGTCAAGATTTAAAGTAAGCTACATTTCATGTTACATCAATATTTTTTATATAATGTTCAACATTATAAAGAGTCATTTTTAAATTGAACTATTGTGTTAAACAATCTGGCCAGATTGTTGAGTAAATATTTATTTGTGTAGCTTATGTATGATGAACCGTATATAGTTTTTACTTTTTGACCAATTAAAAATTTAGGGGTGATTATGGTGACACTTAAATGGTTGTGGATATTGGTTATTGCATTTTGCGTACTAGAATGGATTTCAATCCCATTCATAAGTGCATTTACAGGAAAATTGTATCAAGTAGTTGATGGTGTATTAATAATTACTTTTATTATTTATCCATTATTTTTCTTACTACTCTTTTACTATTACAAAAGGGGAATAAAAAAATTGGTGCAGTAATTTTGCTTATTCCACTAATTGTGTATGCCCCCCGTGTTAATAAGTCTTCAAACGTTGGTTAAATAATGTATTACTAATTGAGTTAACGAGGTGCTTTGTAAAACAAGAGTTTCAAAAATTATCGAACTTTAAAAATTTAATCGATGCCATTCAATAAGAGCAAGCTTTGATTATAAAGTGAAAAAAGCGATTTCTCGTTACAGAGAAATCGCTTTTTTATAGGAAGATGCGTTTGGATGCTTACCACAATTGATAGCCTTTAGAGCCGGCTGGTGAGTTTGAAATAATATCGATAATTGGTACTGTGTAAGCGAATAAAATTAAGGCTACTAAAATAACAAGCCATATTTTAAAGTTTTCTAAAATAGCTGGTGTTGGACCGCTAAGCTCATGTACATCACCTACAGGGAATTCTTCGTCACCTTTAGGTGCGAACCAAGCTAATTTCACGACGATATAAATGATCACTAGGATGGCGATAAAGAGGATTGTTCCACCCACAGCTTGCGCGATTTGATAAGGAATCCAATCGTAAGCCTGCTGAGCGCCACCATATTCTGAGTAATCTGAGCGACGAGGCGCACCAATTAGACCAGCAATATGCATTGCAGAAGACATAATCGTCATACCAGTAGCCCATAAGATACCAGCGAAATTACTAAGATTATTTAAAGACTTCGAAAGTGTACGACCTGTTAAATGTGGAATTAACCAGAATGCCGCACCGAAGTAAGTTAAAACAACAGCTGTTGCAATCGTTAAATGGAAATGCCCTGTAACCCAAATGGTATTATGAATTAATTGGTTCATTTGATAAGAGGCATTGACAATACCGCCTGCACCCCCTGGAATAAATGACACCATACCGATAAATGGTACGAAGAAACGAGCATCCTTCCAAGGTAATTTTTTAAACCAACCAAATAGTCCTTTGCCACCTAATTCACGTCCGCGTAACTCGAACATGGCAAACATCGAGAAGGCTGTCATGAGAGAAGGTACGATAACAGCAAATGTTAAAACAACTTGAATGAACTTCCATGTACCATCAATACCAGGCTCTGTTAACTGATGGTGAATCCCAACAGGAATAGAGAAGAGTAAGAATAGCATAAATGAAAGTCTTGCTAAAGAATCGGAGAAAATTTTTCCACCAATTACTTTTGGAATAATCACGTACCAAACCATATAGGCAGGTAATAACCAGAAGTATACAAGTGCATGACCAAAATACCAGAAAAGGGTACGCGATAATGCCACATCGACACGTTCAATTAAACCTAAAGACCATGGTAATAATTGAATTAAAACAGAAGCTGCAACACCAAGCGTTGCCACGAACCACATTAAATTATTAACAACTACCATAAATGATAGTAACGGGCTGCGTTGTCCACTCGCTTTATTTTCTTTGCGCCATTGGACATAACGTAAAATTTGACCTGCGCCGCCAACCCAAGAACCAACTACGACTAATGTAAGACCTAAATAGAAAATCCAATGTGCCTTTAATGGTGCATAGAAGGTATAAAGAACAGTTGCTTTATTCAATAAAACCATCGTTGCGGCAGCAGCTGTACCGATCGTCATTAACCAGAAACCAATCCAGCCAAGTCTTCTCTGAGTATCAGTGAATGTACCAGATGTTCGACTTACACTTGCAATTTGGAAGCCGTAAATAAAGAATGTAGTTAATATAAGACCGAGTAAGACACCATGAACTGTTAATACTTGATAATAACCAATGCCTGCTGGTAATGTAAATTGACCAGAACGTACAAAAACCTGTAATAAACCTGCAAGACCACCTAATAACAATGCGATAAATGCCACGTAAATATGTGCCATTGCTAGCTTTGCATCTCGACGATCCACTTTTGTCATTGAATTAGTGTGACTCATTTGAATCCACCACCTTTAGCATAGAGTGCATCATCGTATGTCCTGTACCACAATACTCATTACATACGATTAAAAACTCGCCAACCTTATTGACTTCTGTCACATATTCCGAAATATAGCCAGGCTCAAGCATCATATTGATATTCGTACCTGCAACCTCAAAACCATGCATAACATCCTCGCTTGTCGCGATAAATTTCACTTTTGCACCAAGTGGAACCTCAATTTGTGGAGGATTATAATTGAATGCAGAAGCAACTACTACCACTTCGTAATCCCAATCTTTACCTTCAACCTTATGGACACCTGGATTATCAAAAGGCGCTGTCTCTTTCACTTTCTCGTAATCTAGTGTTTTTTTACCATTGTTTGGATGGGAGCCTTGATGAAATGCTCCGATACCGAGAATGATCAGGAATGCCACTAAAGTGGTAACTCCAAACACAAGCCAGTATTTCTCATACTTATGTATGTGCATATATTTCTGTCCCTTCTTCGTAGATTAAAACCGTCCAATGAACAAATCGAAGCAGTACACCCAAAGTAAAATGATGATAATACCTACTCCAAAAACTGCATAGAGTGAACCTTTTAAATTTTCATCTGACTTCTTTTTATTTGCCATTTTTGCTCCTCCTACGCTTTTTATTGTTGTTTCTTACAGTCATCATATAAAAATCCCCTGCATTTTGATGTGAAAAAAATCACACTTCTAGAGGAATTATGTGAAAAAAGTGTGAAGAATTACGAAGAAAAAAAAACAAGCTATCTCAAAAGTCATTGAGATAGCTTGTCACCGTACTATATTTTGCTTAATTTTAGTAAAAATAAGAGATTGGTAGGAAAGTACATTCTTTTTTGTGCAAATGATAAATCTTTTGCATGTGTGCTGTCTGTTTGAGCATACAATGTCTTATTTGGAACATTCCTCAAATCTTGTTTTCTATTCTTCTTCCTCAATCGTTAATAGAACTGTTAGGGCACCGACGCTTGGGACCGAAACTGGGAGAGCAAATGCCTTTTCAAAGCCATATAATTTTGTATTGCCCACCATCACCGTTGGCGGAGTGATATCAATTTCTAAGCTTTCTTGCCCAACAGCTGTACATAAATTTCCTGCAATCATGTTACCAAATTCCCCTGTAAAGGATTCTAGCATTTCTCCTTCAAGCGGCATACCGAACATGGTACTACCGATCCCGCTGAACACTTCGGGAGAGGAGTCAATGATGACGCGTCCCTTTAAATCTCCGATTAAGCCAATTAATACGCCCATTTGTTGTTGTTGAAAGGGTTCAGAAATAATACTAGGCGACTTTACTTCTATATCCATAGGAAGAATGGTTTTTAAAGCGTGAATTGTCCCGTTTAAAATAGTTTGAAAGTACTTCGAATTACTCATCATTACCGCATCCTTTTTCCGACTTTTCTACATCTTACCATGTAAAAAGGGTAAGATGAAAGTATGTCTTGACGAATTCACATGAAATTTATAATATATTAATGAGAATGATTTTCAAATTCAATGTAAACGTCTGAAAACTTAACGAAAAATAACTAAGAAGGAGCGGTTCGCAATGACATTCGTATTGATTGGAGCAGCTGTAGTGATCTATATTGGAGTTGGAAAATACGTCATGAACCAGGCAACTGCACATTTGAAATAAGAGCTAAACAAAAGGGTATGAAGCTGCTATGCTTCATACTCTTTTTCATGTTGTTAAAAAAGAAAATAGCACGTGCAGAAAAGGGCTTTAGCAAGGCGAGAGGTGATTCCTGTTACGCCAGTGTCCATTTTAACTTACCCTCTAGAATCTGATCAGTAACACTAATCTCCTAGGAATGACGCTGTCTCCGCTTCAATTAATTAGGCTACAAAATTTTCTTCCATATTACCAATAGTGTAGGGAAAGAATCTCCTCTTTTTTACATGTTTTTGTTCGCAGGAAATATTTGTTTTTTCAGAAATCTATTGTAAAATGAAGCAAACCTTTAAGGTTATTTAAAGAAATCAGGTGACAAATATGACAAAAATATTAGTAACAGGGTTTGAGCCATTTCTTGATTATAAAATAAATCCAACGATGCAAATTGTGGAAGAATTAAACGGAAAGAAAATAGATTGCTATGATATCGTCGGACGAATTCTATCTGTAGATTTTCAGCAATCAGCGGAGCAATTAAAACAACATATAGAAGAAGTGAAACCACAAATCATTATTTCATTAGGATTGGCTGGAGGACGTTTTAAAGTAACACCAGAGCGCATTGCTATTAATGTGAAAGACGGAGAGCCTGATAATAATGGCTATACACCAGTTGATGAGCGTATCCATGAGGAGGGGGCAGATGCTTATCTAACAAACTTACCAATTCGCAGTATGGTAAATCGTTTGCAGGCAGAAGGATATCCAGCGGAAATCTCTAATACAGCGGGTACATACTTATGTAATAACATTATGTATGAGGGGCTTGCTTATGCACAGCAACATGAAGGGGTTCGTGCTGGCTTTATTCATATTCCAGCATCATTTGAGCTGGCAATCCAACATGGCAAAATTCCCGGCTGGAGTATTAGAGATTTAGTAGCTGCGGTACAGCTTTGTATTGAGGAGACGGCACGTGCAACCAATCATTGATTTTCCGCATTCAATGTGGATTAGTCAACATACTATTCGTTTTGCATTCAAAGAGGAAATTTCCCACTCAAACTTTCACGCGGTCCAAGCGTTTAATCGGTTTCTGAAACAGCAGCTACAGCATCACCTAATTGAAAGTGTTGCAAGCTACCATACAGTAACAGCTTATATTAAACAAAAAATAGATATTGAACGTTTAAGGTCGCAGTGGCTTGAGATGCAAGCCTCCACAACAATTAATAAAGGAACGAATCGACTTTTAAAAATACCCGTCTGCTATGATGAGGAATTTGCTTTAGATCAAAAGCGTGTCATGGATTTCACAGGTTTACCTTTTGAGGATATTAAAACTTTGCATATGTCCAAAAGCTATTATGTTTATTTAATCGGCTTTTTACCAGGCTTTCCTTACTTAGGTGAGCTTGATGCTAAATTATTTGTGCCCCGCTTACAGAAACCAAGGGCATCTGTATCAGCGAGTTCAGTTGGGGTTGGTGGTGGACAAACAGGCATCTATCCTGTTGATTCACCTGGAGGCTGGAATATTATAGGGAAAACACCTTTGGATTTATTTCATGTTCATGGCAAAGAGCCATTTTTATTTGAACTTGGTGATGAAGTTCAATTTTATGAAATAACCAAACAGCAATTTTGGGAAGTAAAAAGCAAAGGAGTGTAGCAATTGGAGCCACTTCTGCTCGTAACAAAACTAGGGGTGTATGGTAGCTTACAAGACAAAGGAAGGTTCGGCTATCGGGCATTTGGTATTCCGCTATCTGGACCAATGGATTACCGTTCATATCAAGCAGCTCAAAGAATCTTACAGCATCACCATGATCAAACGTCTTTTGAAATGTTTGTGGGTGGTTTTGAATTTGAGGCGCTTGCTGATGGTGTTTATGTATTAACAGGGGGGCATAGTACATGCTTGGTTAATCATGTACCAATCGAAATGTGGAAAACTTTCCATTTAACGAGGGGAGATAGATTATCTATCAAGGGTGTCCATCAGGGCTCTATTGTTTACTTAACTCCATTAGGAGGTTTTCGTACAAATGATGAGCTTGGTAGCCAATCCTACCTTCCACTTGGAAATTTGGGAACATGCATTACAAAAGGAAGTATTTTATATGGGCAGGTATCAGCATCTTTAAAATATAATAGAGGGCTATATGCACCCTATCGTCCAGGTTTTGACAGTTCGATTACGGTTCGACTGTTTAAAGGGCCGCATTTCCATTTATTTGCTGAGGAGAGTCAGCGACAATTTTTACAAGATCCTTTTCAATTTATCGGCGGCAATCGTATGGGCTACTACATCAAAGGACCTACCTTACAATTTCAGGAGATGAAGGATATTCTATCAGAAGCTACACAGTTCGGAACAATCCAAGTGCCTCAAAGTGGTAATCCCATTATCCTAATGGCTGATGCTCAAACAGTAGGAGGCTATCCTATTATTGCAACAGTTCATGAAGAAGATTTACATAAAGTAGCGCAAATGCGTATGTTTAACACAATTCACTTTGTACTGGAGGAACCATGATGTCAATTGATATCAATTGTGATCTGGGTGAAAGCTATGATGCTTTTATCGCGGGTAAGGACGAAGAACTATTAGACTATGTAACTTCCATCAACATTGCATGCGGTTATCATGCGGGTCATCATTCAATTATGCATCAAATTGTACGCAGCGCCATTCGTAAAAACGTTCACATTGGTGCACATCCAGGCTATCCCGATCGAGAGGGATTTGGTCGCCGTAACATGGAATGTAGCCCAGCTGAAATTTACGATATGATGGTTTATCAAATTGGTGCCTTACAAGCATTTGTACAGATTGAAAATGGTATGCTTCATCATGTTAAACCACATGGCGCACTCTATAATCAATGCGCGAATGATCGTGAAAAAGCGTTAGCTGTAGTCAATGCAGTGTATGATCTTAATCCGCAGCTTATTTTATATGGCTTATCTGGTAGCCTCATCGTAGAGATTGCTAGAGACCAAGGGCTTCAAGTATATGAGGAGGTTTTTTCGGATCGACGCTATAACGAAGATGGCACATTAGTGAACAGACAGGTGCCAAATGCCTTCATACAATCGGAAGAGGAAATGCTAGTGCATGTAAAAGGAATTTTGACTGCGAATGAAGTGATGTCGGTCCAGTCCAAAAAAATTAAAGTGGCAGTCCAAACCTTATGTATACATGGAGATGGCCCACATGCGCTAGACTATGCGAAAAAAATTGCAGGTCTTAGAAAGCAATTACAATAAAATGTAAGAATGGATGCCCTAAATAAGGCATCCATTTTATTTAGATTGTTGTCACTAGCTCCACAGCTTCTAGCACAATTGGCGTACCAGCAGAAAGTGTACCTGTGACAGTATTGAACGTTATTTCAGTTGTAGAAACTGTATAGGCACCACCCTCCTGAAGAACACCATTGATATATAAGTTATAGTAACCATTTGCGACTTCTGGGAATGCTGTTGCGGCTGTACCGCTATCATTTAAAAACGTTGTTGCAGCGACTGTCGTGCCATCTGCAATGACAAGGGGTGCAGCTAAGACGTTAAAAAACCTTGTAGAACTACCTGTAACATTGACGTGAATATTAATAATGGAAAGTGCCACCCAATTCACCTCCTTTCATTTCCTTTATTTCGTTGTAAAGCCTAGCGATTCAATAATAATGGGTGTTCCTCTATACAATGTCGCATTATAAGGTACGATTGTCAGGGAGGCTGGGGTTACCGTATAAATACCGCCTTCCTGCATTACTGCATTAATATAAAGGTTAACGTAACCATTAGGTGAAAAAATTGTAAACTCAGTAACGGAATTTGCTTCATCATTCCAAAAGAGATCGGCTGGAAGAGTTGCCCCATTCGATAGATCAAGATCAGCTGTAACGATATAAAAATATCGTTGGATCGTTGGTATAATCATACCTTCAGGGACTATTTCAGGAGGATCCATGGGTATTCCGTTTGTTGCTTTTATACGGGGCCAGATAAATCGATCCTCACAGTTACATGAACAATATTTTTCAATGATTTGATGAGACTTAGGATTTATCATATGGCATCACACTCCCTTCATAAAAAATATAACTTTGCCCCGAATATGCTTACTATAAAATATGAAGTAAATATAAAAAGAACTAGTTGACCATCTATCATTTGGCATAGATTTTTTGTATAAACATGTTTTTGTAAGGATGGAAACGTTGGCATATATGCTTTAAATTAGTGTTATACTTTGCTAGTTGAATAAGGTAGAATACTAATTATGAATAATTAATGAAAAAGGGGTTACTGGTTTCATGAAAGATTTTGAACAACAATTGGAGGGGCTATTAAAGCAAGCCTCTTTGCAATACATAATTTATCAGCATAATGGTGATACAGAGCGCATGGATAAAACATCACTTTTTGCTCGAAAAATTCAGCAAAAAGAGTATGTGATTGGCTTTGCAGGCCATTTCTCTGCAGGGAAGTCAAGTATGATTAATGCGCTGTCTGGTGAAAATCTACTAGCATCTAGTCCAATTCCAACAAGTGCGAACATCGTCAAAGTTCATAAATCAGAGGAAGACTATGCAATTGTTTATATGCACAATGAAAAGCCCGTAAAATTTGAGGCTGGCTATGATTTTAAAACAGTAAAAGAGCTAAGTAAAAATGGGGATTTAGTGTCACAGATTGAGATTGGACACAGTGCCTCTACACTACCACTAGGTGTTACTGTAATGGATACGCCAGGGGTAGACTCCACAGATGATGCACATCGCATGTCAACGGAATCAGCATTACATATTGCCGATATCGTATTTTATACAATGGACTACAACCATGTGCAGTCGGAATTAAATTTCCAATTCACAAAGCAATTAATGAAATATAATCCAAATGTTTATTTAATTGTCAATATGATTGATAAGCATAAGGATAATGAATTGAGCTTCGAAGAATTTAAAGCAACTGTTCATCAGTCCTTTGCAGCATGGGGTGTTGTACCGAAGGGTGTTTTCTTTACATCATTAAGAGAGCCAGAGCATCCACATAATGATTTTGAGGCAGTAAAGAAAATCGTGATGGACAGTATGAATGACTGGCAGGAGCAGCTTGTGCAAACAGCTACGAATACATTGCGTTTATTGCAAAGCGAGCATGACAATTATTTAATGGAAGAAAGACAGGATCGTTTAGCAATTGATGAAGAAATTTTAAGTGCGGATGACTGGGCACACCATCAAGATATTTTAGAGCAATACAATAAATTAAATCGTCAGGTTGAATTATTTTCAGTAGAAGCTTGGAACGAAACGTTTGAGGAGCAACGTAAGGAGTTGCTCGCGAATGCTGCAATTATGCCAGCTGATTTACGCGATCACTTACGCCTTTATTTAGAAAGCATGCAGGAAGGCTTTAAAGTTGGAGGGCTCTTTACTGCAAAGAAAAAAACAGAGGAAGAGCGAAACAGACGTAAAGAAAATGCGTATAGTGCCTATCAAAATGTGGTCCATGCACAAATCACGGGGCATTTAAAAGGTCTTATGAAAAAGGCATTGAAGGACGTTGGTGCATTAAATGAGGAACGTGCCGCTGCTATTGATGCCTATGTATTTGACTTACCTTTTTCATTGATTGAGCAGCAAGTTCAAACAGGCGCTATTTTAACAGGTGATGCTGTGTTAAACTTCGCTAACCGTATCGCAGAAGCAACAAAGCGCTATTTCATTCAGGAGACAGATAGCTGGAAAAATGCGCAAGCGACAACTCTTGAAGCTGTAGCAACAGAAACTGCCGCACCATCAAAATTAAAAATGGCGGGTATGCAGGACAAAGTAGATGCCATTAATGCGGTCCTTGAAATTGAAGGCTATCAGCAATATAGTGCAAGCACTATGCATCAAGCGAGCAATGAAATTCGTAAAGTTGCCAATCAACAGCTTACAAATTGGGAACAATCATTTAAGCAAGATTTAGCAGAAATTCGTCTATTTGACGAGTCCATGTTGCAGCCAAAAGAGCAAATCATCCAACAAGAGGAAGCTCAGCAAGCTACTAGTGCAACGACTCTACCAATCGATGGTGTGATTAATCGTGCACTCCATACTGCCAATGCAGTCAAAGAGGTGCAAGGCTTTGCTGAAGTAGCCCAATACCTTGAAAATAAAGTAGAACGACTACAGAAAAAGGATTTTACCATTGCATTGTTTGGCGCATTTAGTGCTGGGAAATCTTCCTTCTCAAACGCTTTAATGGGAGCCAAGGTGTTACCTGTATCACCAAACCCAACAACTGCGGCCATCAATAAAATTCGTCCAGTTACACCTGAACACCCACATGAAACAGCGGATGTACAGCTTAAAACTGCGGAACAAATGCTAGAGGATATTCAAGGCTCCTATGCGGCGATTGGTTTGTCTGTATCGACATTGGAGGAAGCCTATAATCGTGCTGATGAAGGGCTTGCAGTGCAGTTAACGGACGAACGCTTAAATGTTCATAAATCATTTATTCGTGCCTATAAAGAAGGCTATCCAACCTTTAAGTCTGAGTTTGGTTCTATCCTCCGCGTAGACCGTGAAGAGTTTGAAAAATTTGTAGCACAAGAAAATAAATCTTGCTTTGTTGATAATATCGACTTCTATTATGATAGTCCATTAACACGTATGGGCGTGACACTTGTTGACACGCCAGGAGCGGACTCTATTAATGCCCGCCATACAGGCGTAGCATTTGAATATATTCGTAATGCTGATGCCATCCTATTTATTACGTACTATAATCATGCCTTTGCCAAAGCTGACCGAGAGTTTTTAATTCAACTTGGTCGTGTGAAGGATGCATTTGAGCTAGATAAAATGTTCTTTATTGTCAATGCAATTGATTTGGCAACAACGGGTGAGGAACAGGAAGATGTAAAAGGCTATGTACGCTCAGAGTTACAACGCTTTGGCATTCGCTTCCCAAGACTATATGGGGTATCTAGTCTTTTAGCGTTGAAGGAAAAGGTAGAAGGTGCCGATTTAACATCAGGTATGCCACCATTTGAAAAAGACTTCCATACATTCTTAAATGATGAATTGAGTGCATTAGCCGTTCAAGCTCTTGCAGAGGAAGTTGATAAAACAGAGCAACGTTTGGCGGATTTAATTGCCCAAACAGAGGAAAACTTAAAACGTAAAGATGAGCGACTAGAGGAATTAGCAACACTTGAACAACATATTCAATCGAAGTTCAGTGTGCTGAATACGAGCATGTTAGAGAGTGAAACAAAGCAGGAGCTTGATGAGCTACTCTATTATGTTCTTCAGCGTGTTTATTATCGTTACCCTGAGTTCTTTAAGGAAGGCTACAATCCTTCTACCTTTGCTGCAATGCCCGCACAGCAAGCGTTGGAGCATGCATTAAAAGAAGTGATGCAAAGCTTGCGTTTTGATTTTACTCAAGAAATGCGTGTAACAAACTTCCGTTTATCGCAATTCATTAGCAAAAAGATGCAACAACGTTTTAAAGATGAAGTGCGCGAATTGAAAGAGTTAAATCGAAGCTTCTCATTCCTAGCCTTTGAATCCTCTGAGCCAAATTTATTGGATTTTGAAGGACCGTTTGCGGATATTTCCAAATATGCTAGCGTAAAATCTCATTTCCGCAATCAAAAAGCTTTCTTTGAAAAGAATGAAAAAGTGAAGCTAAGTGAGGCACTAGAGGCTGTAACAAAGCCAGATGCACAAGACTATTTAGATGCACAGAAAGTTTCTCTCATGACATGGGCGATTACGTTTATAGCAGAGGAAGCCGAAAAATTACGTTACTATATTTATCATCAAGCGCTTGAACAAATTGACACAGAAAGATTAGCCTTACAAGAAGAGAGTCGTTTAGCTTCTTGGAAAGCGATTTACGCACAATTACAATACGCATGAGGTGATTCTAATGGGAAAAGTATTCAAATCAGTGGATGAAATTCAGTATGATGGCGTCCGTTTTATCGATGCTCGTTTCGATCTTCAGGACAAAGAGGCTGGCAAAAAAGCATTCGAGGAAGGTCATGCTACTGGTGCTATCTATATTGATTTAGAACAGCAGTTATCGGATATGGACAGCAAAGAAGGTCGTCATCCAATGCCAAGCAAAGAAAAATTGGCATCCGTTTTTCAAGAACTAGGATTACGGTATGAAGATCAGATTGTAGTTTATGACCAAGGAGCAGCTCCATTTGCCCCACGCGCCTGGTGGATGCTAACATATGCTGGTTTCCCAAATGTAGTGATTGTCAACGGAGGTGCCCCTGCGCTAGAGGCAAAAATTCCTTTTACCAAGGATATTATTAAATATCCTCCAACTATCATTGAGTTTGATTGGAAAGATGAGCTTTATGCTCCACGCCAAGCCGTAAAAGCCATTGTAGATGGAGAGGTAAAAGCTACTTTACTCGATGCCCGCGCGGCTGAAAGGTATCGAGGAGAAGTAGAGCCTTTGGATAAAGTAGCAGGTCATATCCCAACTGCGAAAAACTTTGACTGGGAGCAATTGAAGTCAAATGGTCAACTAAAGGCAAACGATGCATTACGTCAAAAAGTTGCAGCTGATGAACCGGTTGTGGTTTACTGTGGCAGCGGCGTAACCGCCTCTCCACTTTATGCCGTATTAGCAGATGAAGGCTATGACAACATCCAATTATATGTAGGTAGCTTCAGTGATTGGATTACAGAATATGACGTGGAAAAAGGCACAAACGAATAAAAAGAAACGCTCACTTCGGTGGGCGTTTTTTTATAGTGCGGTGGATAGAGCGTAAAGTAGAGGTTAGAATTTAATGTAGCGGATAACCTCTTCAGATTGGCGGATACGGAAGAAAAAGTGGAGGATAGAACGTTCAAAGTGACGGATAAAATCTAATGTAGCGGATAACCTGTTCAAAGTTGCGGATAAGAAAGAAAAAGTGGAGGATAGAACGTTCAAAGTGACGGATAAAATTTAATGTAGCGGATAACCTGTTCAAAGTGACGGATAAAAATGAAAAAGTGGAGGATAGAACGTTCAAAGTGACGGATAAAATTTAATGTAGCGGCTAACCTGTTCAGATTGGCGGATAAGAAAGAAAAAGTGGAGGATAGAACGTTCAAAGTGACGGATAAAATTTAATGTAGCGGCTAACCTGTTCAGATTGGCGGATAAGAATGAAAAAGTGGAGGATAGAACGTTCAAAGTGACGGATAAAATTTAATGTAGCGGATAACCTGTTCAAAGTGACGGATAAAAATGAAAAAGTGAAGGATACCCCTTTTAAAGTAGGGGATAGAATTTTATACTTGATCAAAAGGTAGATGCACTCGATGTCGTACAGGAAGTCGCTTACCGTAGCTTTAAATACATACATTCTCTTCAAAGTTCATCCTATTTAAAAACATGGTTAATAAGGATTGTCATAAACTGTGCAATAAATTTGCTAAAAAAGCGTGAACCGATCGTCGAGTTTGAGCTGGAGTCAGAACTAGGTGAAGAACCGCATGAAGAACTTCCTGAGAGGTGGGCGTTGGAAGATGTGATGACAAAGCTCACAAAGGAGGAAAAGGATATTATTTTGTTGAGATTCTATCATGATTATACATTGTCTCACGTGGCTCAGGTATTGCAGCTTAAATTAGGGACGACGAAAACCATTTTGTATCGTGCATTAAAAAATTAAAGCAGGCACTGGAACAGGAGGGGCAGGGTGAACGATCTAAAAAAGCAGATGGATCAAATAGACATTCCAGAATCGTTACATCAGCGTAGTCTACAAGGTATTGAACAAGCAACAAAAGAGCAGCATAAGCCTTTGCACTGGGTACCTAAAGGCTTGACTGTTGCTGTAACACTTGCAACGGGTGGATTTGTGGCATTCATGGTGGGGGAACAACACGTAGATAATGATCGGGCTAGTGCGTTAATGTCACAATTAGATCATTTATCTTCGCCAATGTACTGGATTTTGGCTATTTTTTGCGTATGCATCATACTATACATCTCTAGGAAAAAGCTTAAAGTTGGCGCTGATCAGAAAAAGACGATTGGTGTTGCCATGATTTTGATTTTACTGATCGGTAACAGTACGATTTTTTTACAACATCAATTCATAAAACCGATAGTGATACCTGCTGCAATTGAAGTTACAGATAGCTTACAGAATGCTTTAGAGGTACGCTATATTACAAACAAAGATGACCATCGATATGTGAAATATTTACAGGCAGAAGACGTGCAATTACCAATAGTATATGATCAAACAGAGCAAGCAAATCTAGTCAATGGCTTTTATTATCCATTGGATACTTCTCAAGATTTACGCTATCAAAATATTCGATTAGCTTTTTTTCAGTTTGATTTAAACACGATGAAAAAAGTGATGGCAAGTAAAACTATTTATCTTGTATTAAATGACGGGGTGAAATTACCTGCCCCAATTCATTTTACGAGGGAAACCTTCATTGATGAAAATCAGATCATGAATAATAGCTATAGTCAGTCACAACATGATTCGGAACAAATCATATCATTTACCCTTCAGCAGGATGCAGTTTTTGATGCATTTTATGTTCCAGCTACATTAGAGGAGAAAATACTGTTGAAAGAATGGCGATTAAACGGTCAGCGCTACACAGCAAGTGATTTTCCTTTTTCAGTGACGAAAGGTCAACGCTTGGAGATGATTATTCAATTTAAGGAAGACCCCTTAGATATCAATACATCCATAGGTTTTAGTGGCCCGGATGGTTATTTAACTAAAAGATTATATTCACAAGCGTATTTTACGTCGAATTTGGTAGAAAAGGTGCGTGAAAACAATGAGTGAATCTAAACAACAGGTAAAACTTTTACAATGGTTTGCAGTGGCGCTCTTTTTTCAATTTATCTATTTAAATGTTTTTAAATACGCTAATCTTCTACAAGATATCCTTGTTTATGGGGCCTATTTAAAAAGTCTTTCATTCTATAAAGAAAAAACACCTATCAGCAAATATATGGCTTGCGCTATGATTCTTGCCTTGATGAGTACTTTCTTTTCTTCACATCTTCTCTTCTATTGGAGTACGGTTTTAATTCAAGGAATTAAATTGCTGATCATAATGGAATTTGGAAAAATTTTATTAAGCATTGAACAAAAACACGATATACAGGGTTCCACTACAAGAGTGATGAAAAAATATATAGCGATTACCTTTGCTGTCATTATAAGTTGGACGCTGTTAATGAATGTTACAAATGATTGGCAGATGGGATTATTGTTCCTAGGCGCATTGCTTTTATTGGCTGTAAATATACGATTATTTCTTCATGTGTTAGCACTTCGTAAACATGTAAAAAACAAATCCTTTGTTGTTACCTACTTACAAAAATGACTCACCATTCATTTTATGCTACACTTTTTGTACAAGGGGCAAAGGGGGAGCAGGATGTTTAAACGGGAGAAAAGTATCGAGATTCAGCATCATCGCGGTGTACAATGTGCGCATGGGAAAGTTGCGGTGCAGGGGGTTGGTATGAGTGTGTACAGTTTTTTTGTGGATGGGTTACTAATTGATACAGGTTCCTACTCACTATCGCAGGAATTTCAATCCTTTTTTAAGGGTATACCTATAGAGCAATTGGCATTAACGCATTCACATGAGGATCATGCAGGAAATGCAGCGTGGATTCAACATCATAAGAATGTACCTATTTATATTCATCGTGATTCAGTCAATCTTTGTGCTGAAGATGGAGACTATCCACTCTATCGTCAGGCATTGTGGGGGGAACGACCCGCGTTTGTTGCCCAACCATTTGGTCAAACCTTACAAACGAACGCAGCAACATGGGATGTTATTGAAACACCTGGGCATACTACAGATCATCTTTCTTTTTACAATCGGGAAACAGGCGCTATGTTTACAGGTGATTTGTTTATCCAGCCAAAGACAAAGGTTGTGCTTGATGAAGAAAACATTGTCCATACCTTGGCGTCTTTAAGGAAAATAGTAAACTATGATTTCGATGTCGTCTATTGCTGTCATGCAGGCTTTATAGTGGATGGTCGAACGAAAATACAAGAAAAAATTGCTTATTTGGAAGACATGCAAGGAAAAGTGAAGCAATTATTTATGCAAGGTTATTCTGTTGAGGAAATCACCAAAACCATTTTTCCTCGTGATTATCCGATTACAAAAGTTTCGGGAGAGCAATGGTCTTCCAAGCATATCATCACGGCCTTTATTAATCATTTTACCGAAGAGTCCTTTATATAGGGCTCTTTTTTATCTTGTTAAGAATTTCACAAATACTTTGATCTGTATAATAAAAAACTTTGTGAAAAAATGTGAATAAATTGTGACGAAGTCAATCAGGGCAATGGATGCGCTTACAAAAGTTTGTGAAAAAATTCTCATTTACATAAGAAAAATACTATGTGAAAAGTTGAACAGGCTAAATGGCTCTATGTGTACACTTTATAATGTGTTAATAATCGCATTAATTATCTTAAAATAATTGATTGTGAAATGTTTAATTTGACAGAAAAATGTAATGGAAGTCATTAAACATTGAATTATTGAAGTTAAGAATAAATTGACAGAAAATTCGTTGACTATATTTTCACAAAGTATTATGATTCTGAAATATAATAAAAAAATCAAAGGGAAAAGGATGGGATGGAATGGACGTAATGAAAAAGGCTTTAGAAATGCATGCACACTATAGCGGGAAATTAGAGGTGAGCTCAAAGGTACCTGTACAAGATTCCTATGATCTTAGCTTGGCTTATTCACCAGGGGTAGCAGCGCCATGTGTGGAGATTGAGAAAAATCCTTCGCTTGTGTACGACTATACAATGAAGGGTAATATGGTAGCTGTTGTGTCGGATGGGACAGCGGTTTTAGGGTTAGGAGATATCGGACCGAAAGCGGCATTACCTGTAATGGAAGGGAAGGCGATTTTACTAAAGCGTTTTGCCAATGTTGATGCTTTTCCAATATGCTTAGATACAAAAAATACGGATGAAATCGTCAGCATTGTGAAGGCGCTTGCCCCGACATTTGGTGCGGTAAACTTAGAGGATATTTCAGCACCAAGATGCTTTGAAATTGAAGATCGCCTACGTCAAGAATGTGATATTCCAGTTTTTCATGATGATCAACATGGAACAGCGATTGTTGTAGGAGCAGCGATGATTAATGCCAATCGTATTGTGAAAAAGGATATTGCAACGATGAAGGTTGTGATTAACGGTGCTGGTGCTGCAGGCATTGCGATCTTACGTATACTTGTACAAATGGGCTATAAGAATATTTATATGTGCGATACAAAGGGTATTATTTATGAGGGTCGTACAGAGGGGATGAATCCGATTAAAGAAGCGGTTGCTCATTTGACGAATCCAGAGAAGCAACATGGTACACTAGAGGATGCACTAACAGGTGCAGATGTCTTTATTGGAGTTTCTGTAGCCAATCTATTAACAGAGGCACATATTGCGTCCATGAATGAAAATCCAGTTGTCTTTGCCTTAGCCAATCCAAATCCAGAGATCACGTATGAAAATGCCAAAGTATGGGGGGTACGTGTTATGGGAACTGGCCGTTCAGATTATCCAAATCAAATTAATAATGTTCTTGCATTCCCTGGTATTTTCCGGGGAGCTTTAGATGTGCGTGCTACGGATATTAATGAGTCGATGAAGCTAGCTGCTGTAGAAGCCATTGCCTCCCTTGTGAGTGATAAAGAACTAAAGGAAGAATATATTGTGCCTAAATCTTTGGACGAACGCGTTGTGGCAATCGTCTCACGCGCAGTAAGTGGGGCAGCTGTAGAATCTGGCGTATCTGAGCTATTCCAGCAAAGTACAGCACTATCTGTTTAATAAAATTGAATAGGGAATTAGAACAGATAGGGAAAAGTGTATTGCTTTTTCTCTATCTGTTTTTTATCAAATATGCTCGAAATTTGTTGTTTTTTGGTGTTTTATGTAATAAAATGATTAAGTAAAATGGAATGTTTTACATAGTTGATTGAAGAGAAGAAATACTTATTGATGACAGATTTAGGTTAAAAAAATAAGTCTTAAGTCCATTTAAAATTGAAAGAAGTGATGAGGGAAAATGACATCAATCGTACAATTTCGATCTATTAAAACGAAGCTAATCGCTTTTTCATTGCTGCTTTTAATGATTCCGTTACTTATCTTAGGTTTTATAAGCTATCAGCAAAGTAAATCAAACCTAGAAACAGTAGGGAAAGAAAATCTAAAAAATAGTGTCGAAATGACGATTGCTATGATTGAGCAATTCAATCAAGAGGTAGAAGCAGGCAATTTATCATTAGAGGAAGCTCAGGAAAAAGTAAAGATTGCTATTTTAGGAGAAAAGGATAGTGAAGGAAAGCGACCGATTAATAAGGACATTAAACTTGGCGACAATGGTTATATTTTTGTTGTTGACCAAAAAGGGATGTCCGTTGCCCATCCAAATATAGAGGGTACGAGTGTTTGGGATGAAGAGGATGATAAAGGCGTTAAGTACATACAAGAAATCATTGCTAAAGGGAATGAAGGTGGTGGATTTGTTTCATATTCGTGGCCGTTACCCAATTCAGGTCAATTAGAGGACAAAGGGGTTTATGCAGAAACAGATCCATATTGGGGTTGGGTCATTGGTGCGAGCACCTATTTAATGGACTTCAATAAACCAGCACAAAGTATTCTTAAGATAACACTTATAGTAATTGGCTTGGCCATTATGGTGGGGATATTGATCATTTGGCAATATGCGAGTAGTATGACAAAGCCTATTAACCAAGCGGCTCAAGCGATGGAGCGTTTTGCAGAGGGAGATTTATCTCAAGAAAGTATGGCTATACGTTCAAAAGATGAAATTGGAAAACTGGCAAACGCCATGAATCAAATGCAAATAAGGTTGAAGGATATGATTCATAATATTGCCCAAGCATCAGACTTAATTAATACATCTAGTAAAGAGCTAACGCATTCAGCAAATGAAGTCAATATGGGAGCGGAGCAAGTTGCGATTACGATGCATGAATTAGCATCGGGTGCTGAGGGACAAGCTCACCATTCTAGTGCATTAACTTCATTAATGGAGCGCTTTACAGCAGATTTACAGGAAACGAATCAGCATGGTGCACATATTCATCAATCTTCAGTAGAAGTTTTAACATTAACGAATGAAGGAAGTCAGCTAATGACATCCTCTAATTCTCAAATGGAAAAGATTGATAGCATCGTGCAAAATGCCGTTGAGAAAGTGAAAAAATTAGATGCTCAAGCACAGGAAATCTCTAAATTGGTCGTGGTCATTAAGGATATTGCAGATCAAACGAACCTGTTGGCTTTAAATGCTGCGATTGAAGCGGCAAGAGCGGGAGAGCATGGCAAAGGATTTGCTGTAGTGGCAGATGAAGTACGTAAGCTTGCCGAACAAGTAGCCTTTTCAGTAAACGATATTACATCCATCGTCACGAATATTCAGCAAGATTTTGATGTTGTCACGAACTCTTTAGAGGATGGTTACCAAGAAGTAAAAGAGGGAACGAATCAAATAAAAGCTACTACTGAAACATTTAACACGATTAGCCACTCCATTAATGATGTAGTGGAGAGTGTCCAATTAATTTCAACGAATTTATCGAAAGTTACAGAAGATGGCCATAAAATGAATAACTCTATTCAAGAAATTGCTGCGGTGGCAGAGGAATCTGCTGCAGGGGTCGAGCAAACAACAGCTACGACAGAAGAGACAAGTAGCTCAATGGAGAATATGGCTGGAAAGTCTGCTCAACTATCAGAATTAGCATTACAATTGAAATCTCTCATTGCTCAATTCAAACTATAAAAAACATCTCCCACTCTCTTAAATGAGAGGGGAGATGTTTTTACATCATGCCAACACCAATAATTCCGATGAGTATGACAAAGAAAAGAACAAATAATACGATGAAGATAATAATGGCTGGAATAAAGATGGTGAAGAAAGCCATCCAGTTTGAAATTTGATGTGCTTCAGCGACTACACCTACAGAAATAACAAATGACCAAATCGTCACAATGATGCTTACTAAAATAGTTGGCCAAAAAATCCACGGTAATGAACCCATAAAATTAGGATCCAATAATGAATCGGGTGAAGTCATTAACCAAATAATATAAAGTGGAATCAGTACGATATATGGGATTGCAGTTAAGCTTAACCCCTTAAATAAGTCCGAGTAAGTCCCAGTACCTTTAAATAATTTCCCGAATAGCCAAGAGATGAGTGCAGAAATAGCTGTGCCAATCATACCTGCGATAGGAGCAAAAATGACACATAATAGGACTAAAAGCCATGGCGAAAAATCAGGAAGAAATTCTGAATCAATTAATCCAGACATAAGGGAGCCAATATAACCAATAGACAAAACCAAAATTGCAAAGCCGATAGATTTTTCATTAATCATATAACGAGTCGTTTGCTTTGGATGCATCCAAACCGATAAAAATGGATTTAGTTTTGACCTTTCTTCTTTTGATGTCTCATTCAAGTTTTCCATCAAACTACCTCCAAAATAATAGAATAATTGCTTGTTACATATAGTTAATATACGAGTGAAGTAAAGAAAAGTTTCATGGAAAATAAAAATAAGCCCACACATAAAAAAAGAGTCGTAATTGTCGACTCTTTTTAGGGTTGTTTCTATTATTCAGCTAACATAATTTTCTCAAGTTCTAACGGCTCAATATACTGATCACCTTTGTAAGCACGCATATTACCGCCTGAAATTTCATCGATTAATAAAATTTCATTCGTTTTCGCATCGCGGCCGAATTCTAATTTAATGTCATAAAGCGTTAAGCCTTTTTTAGCAAGCTCTGCCGCTACAAATTTGGAAATTTCAATTGTACGTTGTTTTAAAATGGCGTATTCTTCATGAGTTAACAGGTTTAACATCGCTAAAGCATCTTCAGAAATTGGAGGATCTAAACGATCATCATCTTTGATTGTTACTTCTACAAAGGAGTCTAAATCTTGTCCTTCCTTTACATAGGCACCATAACGGCGTAGGAACGAACCAACTGCCTTAAAGCGGCAAATCACTTCTAAACCGTTACCGAAAACAGTTGCCGGTTTTACTGTCATTGTTGCATCTTCAAAGTTAGCATCAACGAAATGAGTAGGAACTCCTTGTTCGTTTAATTTTGAATAAAAATAAGAAGTTAAACGTAAACCAGCCAAGCCAGCCCCATCAATTGTTAAACCAACAGTATTTGCACCTGGATCAAACACGCCGTTTTCTCCTGTAACATCGTCTTTAAATTTTAATAAATAATGACCATCTTCTAATTTGAACACATTTTTTGTTTTACCTGTATACAATAATTCCACAAAAAACCCTCCAATATTTTTCATAGTACTCTAAAATTATAACACGAATGTTCTAAATATTTAATGATAAAAATGTTCGTTTAAAACGTTTATTTTGATGTTTTATAACGGAATTGCAAATAAAAAATAAGGTGATAACGAATGTTCGTTACCACCTCGGTTGAAATTAAGAATATTCCGAAATCAAATCCTAGGAAACATTGAAAATAGAAGGTTATTAATAGACGCCTTCAGTAAGCATTCCATCTGCTACTTTGATAAAGCCAGCAATGTTTGCACCAACTACTAGGTTACCTGGGAAGCCATATTTTTCTGCTGCCGCTTTGCTGTCTGTATAAATATTTTTCATAATTTGATGAAGTTTCGCATCTACTTCTTCAAATGACCAAAATACGCGACTAGAATCTTGTGCCATTTCAAGAGCAGATACCGCAACTCCACCAGCATTCGCTGCTTTTGCTGGACCAAATAATACGCCTGCCTCTAGGAATTCATTGATTGCTTCAAGGTCTGATGGCATATTAGCACCTTCACCGATTGCTTTCACACCATTCGAAATTAATGTACGAGCTGACTCACCGTTAATTTCATTTTGCGTAGCACATGGTAG
The DNA here is from genome assembly GCF_002896375.1 of Lysinibacillus sp. YS11. NCBI lineage: Bacteria > Bacillati > Bacillota > Bacilli > Caryophanales > Bacillaceae > Lysinibacillus > Lysinibacillus sp. YS11. The sequence goes on from NZ_CP026007.1 coordinate 1,614,699, forward strand.
GGCAATATCACAAGGAATCGTCCAAATTCCTGTACAACCTTCTGTAAAAGTAGCATTTGGTCGGTAATTAACGTAAGTTGAGATACGGTCACCTTTTACTTCTTTAATTTCTTTGATAGCATCTAAATCTAAGCCCTCTGGATCGTAGATATAGCCTGAAGAGTCCGAGCAAGCAACCACTTTGGCACCATACTGTTGCGCTTTTTCAATCGCATACGTAGACACATTACCAGATCCAGAAACAACTACTGTTTTTCCTTCGAATGAGTCATTTGCATCCTTTAGCATTTCGTTCACAAAATAAACAGTACCGTAACCAGTTGCTTCTTTACGTGCTAAAGAGCCACCGTAGCCAGGAGTCTTACCAGTTAATACACCTGATTCATTTGCTTTTGTTAAACGCTTATATTGACCCCATAAATAACCTACTTCACGAGCACCTACGCCAATATCACCAGCAGGAACATCGACATCTGGACCAATATGACGGTATAATTCAGTCATGAATGCTTGGCAGAAACGCATAATTTCTGAATCTGATTTACCTTTCGGATCAAAGTTTGAACCACCTTTACCACCACCGATAGGTTGCCCTGTTAAAGCATTTTTAAAGATTTGCTCAAAGCCTAGGAACTTAATGATGGATTCATTTACGGAAGGATGGAAGCGAAGACCGCCTTTATATGGGCCCATGACATTGCTGTATTGTACACGATAGCCACGATTCACTTGCACTTGATTGTTATCATCTTGCCATGCTACACGGAAAGAAATAATACGATCTGGCTCCACAATACGAGATAAAATATTGGCCTTAATATATTCAGGATGTTGCGCGAATACAGGTACTAATGAGATGAAAATTTCTTCAGCTGCTTGTAAAAATTCCGCTTGATGACTATTCTGTTGTTTAAGTTGCTCAAATACGCCATCTACGTATTCTTTTGCTAATTGTTCATTGCTAACAGTTGTAATTGTCATAAATAAAACCCCCATTTAGTTGATAGATGTATCGTATATCTATTTTTCAAACTATTCAATAAAATACTTTTAAAGTTTGTGAAAAATTGAGCAAGAGAGGTTGTTTTAAAATTATATTAAAATAATTTAGTTCTAAGTGATTCATCTAATTACGAGAAAGGAATGATGCCTTATTGTGAAGGTTCTTATAGACGCTGATGCCTGTCCAGTAGTGGATTTAGCGCTATCTATATCATCTGAGTTTGAGATAGAAACTATCTTGTTTTGCGATACATCACATCGTGTTGAACGTGATAATGTAATAACAATTATTGTACCCAAAGGTCCAGATTCGGTTGATTTTACGCTAGTGAACGCGCTTTCAAAACACGATATTGTTATTACACAGGATTACGGATTAGCAGCCATGGTTTTAGCACGAGGAGGGTATCCGATTGATCAAAATGGACGAGAAATGTCTAATGAAAACATCGAACGTTTGCTCGATATGCGGCATGTTGGTCAAAAAATTAGAAGGGCAGGTGGACGAACAAAGGGACCTAAAAAAAGAACACAAGAAAACAATATTTCGTTTGAAATGAAATTTCGACAAATTTGTGAACGAGCAATTTTAGCCCATAAACTGGAGGAATCTACAGGTGAAAAATGAACATAAACACGAACTATTCGAACAATATCCGCAGTTGAACGAACTAGCAAAAAAGGCTACTGTATTGTGGGAAAATACAAATTGGATGAAAAATCCTGAAACAACGCTCTTTACTATGGCTGAAGTGGATGATGCGGAAGCAACATTACAACGTTTTTCTTCTTATTTAAAAGTAGCATTTCCAGAGCTTCTAGAAAGTGATGGTTTAATTGAATCAACGATTAAGGAAATTCCTGCAATGAAAAGTGCTATTGAACAAGCATATGATGTGGCGATTCCCGGCCAATTGCTTTTAAAATGTGATCATGCATTACCGATCTCTGGCTCGATCAAAGCACGTGGAGGAATTTATGAGGTATTAAAACATGCAGAAAGGCTAGCTTTGGCAAGTGGAAGACTTAAAGAAGTGGATGATTATGCAATTTTAGCAACAGAAGAATTTCAGTCGTTCTTCCAACAATATACGATTGCAGTAGGCTCTACGGGGAATTTAGGATTAAGTATCGGCATTATGGGCAAGAAGCTCGGCTTTAATGTCGTTGTACATATGTCGAGTGATGCCAAGGAGTGGAAAAAAGCCTTACTGCGTGAAAAGGGTGCGACAGTGATTGAATATGAAGCTGATTACAGTGTAGCTGTTGAGCAGGGGCGACAGGAAGCTGAGCAAGATCCAAAATGTCATTTTATTGATGATGAAAATTCTAAGGATTTATTTGCTGGCTATGCCGTAGCTGCCAAGCGTTTAAAGGAACAGCTAGAAAGGACGAATATTTCAGTGGATGAAGCACATCCATTGTTCGTCTATTTACCATGTGGCGTAGGTGGAGGACCAGGTGGTGTTGCCTATGGATTAAAAGAAATTTACGGTGAGCATGTGCATATTTTCTTTGCAGAACCTGTCGCTTCTCCTTGTATGACGATCGGGCTGATGACAGGCTTACATGATACAATTAGTGTAGAAGATATTGGCCTTGACAATCGAACAGAAGCGGATGGGTTAGCCGTTGGTCGTGCCTCCAAATTTGTAGGAAAAGTGATGGAGACGTATATAAGTGGTTGCTATACTGTATCAGATGAAGAGCTGTTTACATCTCTGGGATTAGCGATGGAAAGTGAAGGTTTATTTTTAGAGCCATCTGCACACGCAGGAATGTATGGAGCCATTCGTTTATTACAACAAGGTCAATCCTATCTAGAAAAGAACGCATTAGTAAACCATCTACCACAAGCCACACATCTTGTATGGGCAACTGGCGGTAGTATGGTCCCATCTACGATGCGAGCTGCTTATTTAGCAAAGGCCAAGGAATTTAATTAAAGACGATGTGAAGCTAGGTTTGGATGGAAGCTCGACCTCTATTAGTGATATCCCGCTCGAGCATGCAGTAAAGCATTCGAATAGTGAGATGACCCGCTCCAATAGGAGACCAAAGCGCTCACAAAATGTGTGGATCCGCTCAAACAGGGGTCTTAAGCTCTCAAAAAGTGAAGCAACCCGCTTAGATTAGCGTCCACAAACGCGTAACGCAATTTCAAGTTTAGTAGAAACAAAATCAAATTAAAAAACAGGTGGAGTCATTTTTCTCCACCTGTTTTTGCTGTTTAACGTTGTAGTGCTTTACGTTGTGCGACTAAGTATACTTCTTGTGCGGCAAGGACGCCTGCTCCTGGTTCGAAATCATAGGAGAAATCTTGTAGGGCAGCCTCAAGTAGGGAAACGGCTTGTAAAATGTCACTTGGGAAACAATAGCCCATATGGCCGAATCTAAAAATTTTACCCTGTAGTTGACCTAGACCGCCTGCGAAATCTAAATGATAGTGTTGCTTAAGATGCGTCAAAAATTCACCAAGATCAATTCCTTGAGGTGTTTTAATTGCTGTAATTGTTGGAGAAGCGTATTGATCTTCAGTTAATAGCTCCATGTGTAATGCTTTCATTGCATTTCGCACCATGTTTTTCATGAGGTCATGTCGGGCAACTGTTTGCGTAAAGCCACCTTCCTGTTCGATTAACTTACACACCTCATGCAGTCCATAAATCAGTGTGATAGCAGGTGTATTAGGAGTCATGCCCTTTTCCGCCCAGCTACGATAGCTTTGAAGATTTAAGTAATAAGCAGGTGTTTGATTTTCTTCAATGACTTCCCAAGCTCTTTCGCTTACGCTGACAAGAGAGAGTCCAGGTGGGAGCATCATGGCTTTTTGAGAGCCTGTCACCAGAATATCAATGCCCCAAGCATCCATTTCAGCAGGAACGCCACCAATACAGCTTACACCATCAACGATAACGAGGGCATCTGTTTCTTCACGGATCACCTGAGCTAGTTCAGCAACAGGGTTTAAAATACCTGTGGATGTTTCATTGTACGTCACAAAAACGGCTTTAATAGTTTGTAATGGCTGTAAAAATGCTCGAAGCTCTTCGGCTGTACAAGCCTGTCCCCATTCTTTTTCGAGCTTATGTACATGGAAGCCATATTGCTCACAGATTGAAACGAAATAGTCGCCAAAAGCTCCAACTGTGATGACGACAACCTCTTCACCAGCAGATACAGTATTAACAGCTGCAGCCTCAAGCGCGGCTGTCCCACCCGAAGGTAAAAGTAAGATGTCCTGTGTCGTACCGAAAACAGGCTTTACTAATTCAATTGTTTCTCGGTATAATTCTACAAATTCCTGACTACGATGACTAAAAATATCCCGATTCATCGCAAGCTGTACCTTTTTTGGAATCGGTGTTGGCCCCGGATGTCTTAAAATATTTTCATACATATTCATTTATCCCCTTTGCTAGAAATTCAAAATTTTCTAACTATAATAATAGCATATTTATGGTGCTAGCTAACTACTTTTTTGAAAAATGATGGAAGAGATTGTCATTGTGGTACAATTTTTAAAAAGGAGGCAGTGCGAATGGAAACATCCATGCATTATCCATTTATCTATTTCTTCTACGACACAAACCAGGTGCTAGTATATAGAATTCAAGCGTTAGAGTATATCACAATAGCAGAGGTGATGAGGGAGGGGGAATGGCAGGGGTATGAGCTTGAGCCATCTGAATCTTTTACAGCATTTCATCATGAACAAAGCACACCTCAGCAGGGATGGTCTTTCTTTATGGGGCAGGAAGAGCTCTATCAGTTGGTAGAAATTATTAATGATTATATTCAGCAGGTCATAACTACTGCTTCAGCACAGATGGTACATATTGTTTGCTCGGAATCTGCAGCAGGCTCCTTACGAGCGACACTTGCTCCACCGAAATATGTGATCGGGTTTCCAGAGGATTTGTCGATTGGACCTTTGTGGAAACTCGATGAAAAAAGAGGACAGGCATTCCGTGATGAGTGGCTAAGAGAAAATATTAATGATGGAATGGATGATTTTGTAAACCGAAATAAATTAATGAACACAATCAGAGAGATACAGGATATTCCAAGCAACCTGCAGATTTACATTTGGTGTGGGTACAATGCAGAAGAACAGTGTGGTATTAGATTTCTACTCTATTTATTACGTGATAAAGCCAATGAAGTTGTTCTTATCAACACAGGTGAACAGCGGGCTATCAACCATCAATGGAACATGGAAATGTATGATATAAAGCGAATGTCCGCAAAGGAGCGTCTAATTTTTCAGCAACAGTGGGAAAGTTTAGCACAGACAAAGGATGTTTGTCGTCTATGGCTACATCGACAAATTGAAGCAGTCCAAGAGAACTATTATGATAATTTGATTATGTCAACGATGGAACAACTTCATAAGGAGCAAGGGGGTACTGATTTTATACAAACAGGTGAATTCATCTCAGAGCTATTAACAAGAATGGATGCCCCCCCAAATATCTTCTTTTTAGAATATAGAATTCGCTATTTAGTATATAGCGGGGTTTTTGAATTAAAGGGAATTCCTAAATCCATGCACCATTACTCTGTGAAATTACGTAAAAAACCTCTTTAGCCTAAGGGCATAAAGAGGTTTTAAACAATTAAGCAACGAAAGGTCTGTTCATACGCATTAAGCCGTAGATGGCAAAGAACAATCCACCTGTTATTACCATTAAGATTGTGTATAATACTGCCTTACCTGTTTCGCCACACCAGCGGTAGAATAGGCGATACGTGAAATACAGTGTAAAGCCTGCCGCTCCTAAAGAAGCCAGAATACCGATAAATGGAATAAACGAAACAATGATCAATCCTGCATAAATAAGGGTATTTTTTAAAGCTGTTGCACGTATTGTTTCTCGAGTATCCCCACCAGCTGTCAGCAGGAAGAGACTATATACATTAATAATGGGAATCCAAGCAATATAGGCTACATCTCCAAAACCATTTGTTTTAGATGTCATAAAATAAATAAGTGCACTAATAATGTAGGCAATTAAACCAATAGCAAGAGCGGCTAGTATAAAGATAAAAAATAAACCACCCATGGCTGCATCTAAATCTGAGTAATAATAAGAATCATTATAGTCATAATTCATCAGAAAAACCTCCCTTCATATGAAAATACCTCCTAATCATAACAATCCTCAAATGTTAAAGCTACAACAATTTAGATGTAATATTTAGTAGAAATCGCACAAATGTACTAGAATGAAGTTGATTATTTAAGACTTTAATGATGATTTTTTGAGTGCCTTGTGATAAAAATGCAAAAAATATCCTCGGGAACATTATTATGCTAGTTTTTGAGAATCATTTTCCGTTTTATTAATTTCAAAAATTACGTACAAAAACATTACTATCCTATGATGGTAGTTGCACAAGAAATGCCACAAAAAATAAAAATAGCCATCTTAACTACATTGTAAGATGACTATTTTCACGTGTATTAAATGAATTTGGCGATGTGCTCAAGTTCAATGCGGGAAGAATTGTAAGCAGGTGCGGCTGCCTTACCAATGGCAATTAAAATAACTGGGACGATATGGTCAGCTAATTCAAAGCGTTGAGCAAAGGCTTCTTTATTAAATCCACCCATTGGCACTGTATCATAGCCCATGTCTTTAGCTAGTAGCATGATTTGCATGGAAATTAGACCAGCATCAAATGTAACGATATTTTTTAACACTTCTTGGGGAAGTTGAGAATATAGATTGATTGAGTTGTTAATCATTAAATCTTTTGTTGCCTCATTGATATAGCCAAGCTCGAAGTTCTTTGTATAGATGGCCTCGGCATTTTCGTACATCTTTGTATCACCTAAAACGGCAATAATTGCTGAGGAAGTTTCTACTTGTTCTTGGTTATTGGCAATAGCACGTAGCTCTTTTTTGACCGCTTCATCCTGAATTACTAAAAAGCGCCAAGGCTGTAGGTTACTAGACGATGGAGCAGACGTTGCTTCTACAAGTAATTCTTCTAATTGTTGCTGCGGTATTTTAAAATTTTCATCGTATTTACGAACGGATTTACGCTCGTGCATAACTTTAGTTAAAGAACTTTTTGTCACTGTCATTATTTTGTCTCCTTCATGGTATGATGCGTTTTTTACTATACGATAAATGAATTCATTTTCCAAGTAAATTGCTCGAATTAAAGAGTCTTGAAACTAGGATTTAAAAGTTACAAAAAAAACATATTTTTGTACGTATAATCCATTTATACTAGAGATGGAATAGAGCAATAATAATAGATATGGAGTGAAGGTGAATGAAAAAGCTATTAGGAAATTTAAATATTATGGCAAAAATCGCAATGCTTATTCCTGTCATCACTGTTTTTTTAGGTGGTATGACCTTCCTTAACTATTTGAACGTATCCAATGAACTTGAAAGCTCTATTGAAAATGAAATGTCTATACTAGCGGATGATGTTGCAGGTTCCGTTGAGAGCAAATTGCATGCACACATTCAGCTCATAAATAGTGCAAAGACAACAATAGAATCGGCTGACAGTATGATGACCAGAGAGCAATTTATTCGCTACGTACAGCAGCTATTGCCTTTCAATAAGGAAACGTATGGTATGGGATTATGGCTAGAGGAGGATGTGGCAAAAGGAGAGATTTTCGGGCCTTATGCCTATAAGGAAGAAGAAAAAATTGTCTCTACGGATGCTTATGAAGATCCTGCCTATCATTTTCACGAGCAAGAATGGTATCGCAATAGTATCCAATCTAATAAGGTAGTTCATACTGCACCTTATTTTGATGAAGCTCTTGGGGAAATGTTTATCTCATTTGGTACACAAATTGTCAAAGATTCTAAGCCCATTGGCGTTATTACAGGGGATTATGTATTAGATTCAATTCAATCCATTGTTTCTGACGTGAAAATTCGAGAGAGTGGTTATGCATTTATAATTGATGATAGTGGCAAAATTTTAACGCACCCTGATGTAAATAAAGTGAATAAAGAAACGATCCAGCAGTTGTTGAACATGCCTGTGGAGCAGATTTCTGATCAAAAAAAGTTAATACATACAAGCAGTCAGGGTAGTGATTTTACCTTACAATTTATGCAAATACAAGATATGCCGTGGAAGTTAGTTTTACTGGTTCCGACAACTGAGCTTTACGGCGAAATACAGGCAATGCTTCAACAGCAAATCGTGATCAGTGTCGTTCTAATTTTACTTATCGCAATTAGTATTTATTTCCTTGCTCGTTATATCCGTGGGGAAGTGAAAACAATGAATACTCATTTAGGCTATCTTGCTACAGGTGATTTAACGCAACAAATGGCCGTTCATACGAAGGACGAATTTGGTGAAATGGCGCAGTATTATAATGACTCTGTGGAAGCATTAGGTTCGATGATGCAGCGCATTGTAGCTGAAACCGAGACAGTTGCTTCTACTGCAGAGGAATTAACGGCAAGTGTGCAAGAGGTCAATAAAACTGTCACAGAAGTTGCGATTTCTATGCAAGAGGTGGCAGAAAATACGAGTTCACAACAACAGGTGAGTGGGGAGTTAGAGGGTGTAACAACACAACTAGGTGGGGATATGAAGACCGCCATGGACGATTTACATGAAGCTGTCCAACAATCACAAAAAACCTCTGAACTCGCTACTGGCGGATCACAAAAAATACATGGTTTCGTGAATGATATTGTCCACCTACATGCACAGGTTGACAGTAGTGCCAATCTGGTGAATGGGTTGAAGGAGCATTCGATTCAAATAGAGCAGATGAGTCAGCTCATTTCGGCTATTACCGACCAAACTAATTTACTATCACTTAATGCTGCCATTGAGGCAGCACGAGCAGGGGAAGCAGGGAAAGGCTTTGCCGTTGTTGCAGGAGAGGTTAAAGCACTGGCTGAACAAACTAGCCGTGCTTCGTTAGATATTGCAAAGGTTGTGCAGACGATTCAGGAACAAATGAATGACGCGGTAGAGATGATGGAGCAAAGTCGAAAAATAGCTCATCAAGGCATTGGCTCTGTTCAACAGGCAGGCATGACCTTCGATACAATTGCCAGTGCAACTGAAGGTCTCCAAAACACCATGCAAAAGACAAGCAAAACGACATCTGATGCTTTTGAAAAGTTGCAGGCAGTAACCGAAAAAGTACAGGAAATTAGCAAACAGGCACTTGCAACAAATGATCATACATTAAATGTATCGGCCATCACGGAGGAGCAGGCATCGACAATGAATGAGATGTCTGTAGCCTCAGAGCAATTAGCGCAACTTGCTCAAAATCTGCAAGAAGAAGCAACTAAATTCACGATTTAGTGCTAAGGTGTACATCTAGATTTAGGTGTACACCTTTTTAAGATCTAAATGAAAAAGCTTCCCATTTTACATTTTTCTTAGGTGCAGCCGATTTGAAATGCTTGATCATTTTTTCTGGTCCACATATATAAATACTAGTTTGTGGAGAAACGGATAACTCATTAACAGAGAGTCTATTGCGCTGTGTTGTATCAATAAATGTGACATTAAAATGGTCATTTGCTTGTGCATAATCCTCTAAAAAATCTTTGTAGATGACATTGTCTTGCCCGTGAAAAGAATAATATAAGTCAATTTTCTTATCAGGCTGCGTGTGTAAATAGGCAAGAAATGGGGTGATGCCCATACCACCTGCAATCCATAGCTGCTGTGCATTCCCCTTGCCGAAGTCAAAATGACCATAGGGGCCATCTACAGCAACCTCTGTATGAACCTGAATAAGGTTGTAGACCTGTTTGGTATAATCTCCAATAGCTTTCATTGTAAGATTGATTTGTTGTCCACACCCTCCAGAAATAGAGAAGGGATGTGGTGCTTTTTCGATACCCTCTTGAAAGACTTTCAGAAAGAGAAATTGTCCTGGTCGATAATCCAGCTGTTTTGTAAGCTTCAACTTAATTTCCAATATCTCAGGAGTCAGCCTTTGAATGGATGAAATCTGACCTTTATAGGGAAAGAACATATCCTGATACATTGTCAGCATATAAAGGGCTGACATAAATCCAATTGTAGTTGTTAATGCTGTAAAAATCCCTAAAGCTGAGGGTTGTAATAAATCATAGTTGCTAGAAAAATAAGCATGATAAATACCCAATGTATAGGGTACAAGTAATAAGCGATGAAGCCAGCGCCAATGCTCGTACTTCAGGAATTTTGCAATAAAGGCAAGAATGATTAGGAAGATAAAGCCGTATTGAGCAAGCTCGCCAAGATCTTTTGCGAATTCGTTGAGTGGTGTTTGTTGCGTTAGCTCTTCATCAGGAATCATTTTTTGTAATTGCCCGTGAATAAGAATCAATACAAGTGAAAGGATTGCTAGTAATTTATGATAAAAATAGACATGCTCAAGACCACCAAACCATTGCTCTAACATTTTTATTCGTGTAGCTAATAAGAATACAAGAAATAAACAAGTTATGGCTAAGCCACCAATGACATGACTAAGTGTGTTCAACGGATGAATCGGTGCCATCGGTTTGCTAAAATACCAAAGCAAAGCACTACCACACAAAATGATGAAAATAAAAAGTATTCCTTTATAGGCTCTCATATTTAACCTCCATCACTATGTTTATCCATAATTTAACTAGCTATACAATCAGAGTGGAAAAAGTTTCGAGCGTACGTTCGGAATGTATGTTCCCTTTTGTGTCGAATTATGTTACATTAAGAAGGAAAAAAAAGAGAAAAGGAGTGGAAGTAATTTATGCAAGGGAATACCCATATCGTTGGGGGCATTACAGCAAGTCTTGCCTTTGCTCAGTTTTCAAATGATAACCCACTTGTCTTAGTTGGTGCAGGGGTTATTGGTGCATTACTTCCAGATATTTGTCATAGAGGTAGTAAAATAGGTCGAACATTTCCCCTCATCGCGAAGCTAGTGACTACAGTATTTGGACATCGTTCCTTTACACATAGTTTGTTGTTTTTAATAAGCATGATGGTTTTATTACATATGTTAATTCCCTATCGAGCGATATCTATTGGAGTAATTATCGGGATGGCTAGTCATATCATACTTGATATGTGTACAAAAAAAGGGGTTAAACTATTTTTCCCTGCGACTGTCTCCATTCGTTTTCCACTTACAACGAAAACTGGTAGCAAGGTAGAAGGTATCGTACTGATGTTGTTATCGATGCTATCCATCTATTTCAGCTATGAATTAATTGTAAGATTTATTGATGCGATATAAATAAGAAAAGCCCCAGTAATCGTTTACTGGGGCTTTTCATGTTAGTCTGCCTGTACCTCTTCAACAGTTTGCTCTACCTCAGCACGAGTCATTTTTTCTCGTCCTTCTTGCATTGCCTTTAGTGTTTTGTGCGCTAAGGCAAGTGGTAGGCGACAGAATAGCAGAATAGTACGTTTATTGATATCCTTCATATATAAATCTGCTTTGGCTAAATTTTCTTCTGCATACGCAAATAAATCCTCGCGTGTCCATCCCTCTGGTACGAAACTTACACCACGTTCATCTAAATCCTCATGCTGATTACGTAAGATGTTGACAGCCTGCAATCCACGGCCATAGCCTATTGCTAGCTCGCGATCCGTTTGAACGCCTGCACCCCATGCCCAAAGCTCAGACAGCATCGTCCCTACAAGCCCAGCCACGTAGTATGTATAATCGTCTAAATCCTCACGTGTGCGGACCTGCCAATTCGCCTTTGCCCATTTTGCCATCCCAAAAGCCATTTCACTTGTGGAAGCCTGTACAATTTTTCTGGATTCCTCAGGGCAAAATGTCAGCCAATCTGCTAAACGAAGGGATACTTCAGGTAATAGCTCTGCATAAGGTGCAAGTAATGACTGATAGGCTTCGTTATTGAAATTGTCCTTTAGTAATTCACTCGTAGCTGACAGTAAATCAAATTTTACATCATTAGAAAGTTCTTCATGGTCTTCAATTTCATCAATAGCACGCATTGCTAAATAGGCTGCAGCCACTGATATCTTTAAATCATTTTTTAAAAATGTAATAGGTATATAAAACGTGCGGCTTGTATCTTTCAAAACCTGCATCGCTTCTTTGTAAAGTCTTTTTTGCTCGTTCACTTGTATTCCTCCGTTCAAATGGTTCCACATCTATAGTATATCGTATCGTAAAAATAGGGAAAGATAAAACAGATTGTTCATATTTAGAGAGATATTCTTTGAAAACGTTTCCTAAAAGTGATATAGTTTAATAGTAAACTATTTAAGTTTATACTTTCTTTGTGGACGAAAGTATAAGTTAAACCACATTACAGAAGAGAGGAAGTTTAGAAAAATGGGACGTTTAGATAACAAAATTGCGATGATTACTGGTGGCGCATCTGGTATGGGTGCAGCAATGGCGAAATTGTTTGCCCAAGAGGGTGCTACGGTAATTGCAGCTGATATTAATGAAGATAACCTAGCAAAAATTTCTGAGCTTGACCATGTAGAGGGGATGAAATTAGATGTTTCCTCTGACGAAAACTGGGCAGAAGTGACGAAAGCCATTGTGGAGAAATATGGTCGCATTGATATTTTAATTAACAATGCTGGTATTTCATCCGAAAAAGGGCCAGATCAAATTACACAAGCGGATTGGTCAATCATGCATAATATCAATGCCTTTGGACCTTTCCTGGGCATTAAACATGCCTCTAACTATATGAAAGAAGCTGGGAAAGGCTCTATCGTTAATACATCCTCTTACACTGCAATTATTGGCGCTGGCTTTAATGCCTATACAGCCTCTAAAGGATCTTTACGTGCGATTGCTCGTGCAGCGGCATCCGAGCTTGGTGCTTTCAATGTTCGTGTCAATACAGTATTCCCTGGTGTCATTGAAACACCAATGACTGCTAAATTATCAGAAGCAAAAGAAGCAATGGATATGTTAGTAAGAGCAACACCAATGGGTCGCCTTGGTCAACCAGAAGAAGTAGCGAATGCTATTTTATTTTTAGCATCTGATGAAGCTTCTTACATTACAGGTGCCGAGCTTGTCATTGATGGTGGCTATTCAGCACGCTAATTAATCGTTTTAGGAAAGTGAAAGTGCCTGTTCAAGCAGTGCATTTTCACTTTTTTTTACATTTCAAGATTTAAATAGTGGAACGTCCGATTTGGACTCTCCCATCACTATTTCATGAACCACCCAAAGCGCCTTAATATGATAGGCATCGTGCATAGCTAATCTCTTCATTTCAAGCACTAATGAGTGCTCTCCTGGAATCTGTTTATATAAATCTTCATATTCCGCTTTAGAATATTCGTTAAATTTCAAAAACAGCATTATGCTTTAACAAAGCTTTATTTTTTTAGTAGAATGATAATAAAGCTTTAGAAATGCATTAAAATTCAGCTATCATATAGAAAAAATTTGATATTTTCCATGATTTTTTCATGAAAGTTTACGAAGTTATTGCACAATCATTTCAACAGCGTTAAAGTTTAGAAAGGGCGAAAATGTCATTACACAATTTGGGGGATTGTACTGAGCGTTTAGCTTTTGTACGAACAAATTAATTGGTCAGGATTTTGGCACACAAAACTCCTTGCAAAATCCTTCGTACCAAAGAGGGCATGTACTTTAATAGTTGCCTTAATCTTCGCGTAAACTGCAATCATTATATGACAAAGTTGCGTAATAAAAACAAAGGAGAATTGTATGCCAAAGGCTATAGGTATTGATGCAGGCGGCACATTGACAAAGGTTGCTTATTTAGATCAACACAATGAACTTGTTTTAACAACCTTTCCGTCTAATGATCTGCAATCTGTAAAAAAATGGATTATCGATCATCCAGATATTGAGGATATTGGTGTTACGGGGGGACGTACAGAGCAATTACTTGATGTCATTAAAACAATGAAATCGATTCATTATATAGTGGAATTTGAAGCAACATTAAAGGGTGTCCGATTTTTACTAAATAAAGAAGGCTACTTTTTTGAGCGTAGCATGATTACCAATATCGGGACAGGCACTTCCATTCATTACATGGAGGGCAATACCCATATTCGCGTTGGCGGGACAGGTGTTGGTGGTGGGACGTTAATTGGATTGTCAGCGCTTACAACAGGGATTACAGATTACAATGAAATACGAGAAATGGCTGACAAGGGCCATCGTGAGAGCATTGATTTATTAGTTAAGGACATTTATCAGGGCATGGATACACCTATTGATGGTCATTTAACTGCAAGTAATTTTGGGAAAGTAGGCATTACCCAGTCCATGAAACATCCTGCAGAGGATATTATAGCGACTGTTCAGGGTCTAGTAGGTGAAGTTATTACCACGCTTAGCATTCAATATGCGGAAGAAAAAAAGGCTCAGCATATTGTCTATATTGGATCAACTCTCAGCAATAATGCTCATCTTGCCCGTGTGATTGCAAATTATACACGTACGAAAAAGCATACACCTGTCTTTATTAACGATCATGGTTTTTCAGGCGCTGTCGGAGCATTGCTCAACATCACAGAATATACAATTGTCTAGGGCGAAATATGAATGAACATGACTAATACATATTAGTCATGTTCATTTTTTTACAATTAGCGAAGAAACTGACCTACATAGTAACGCCTCAATTTGAACAAATTATGTGCAGGAGGTGATGTTACGTGGGGAAACGTAATAATCGAAATAACAGTAAAACCATGAATATGCGAACGCATAATCCATTTGGTACCTACAAAAGTAAGGATCTTGATCGAAGTAATAGCAATAACAACAATCCGAATGACAACTTAAACGAAGAATTCGCAGCAGAATTTGATGCAAAAGCTAAAAATAAAAACAATAAAACGAATCATGATAAAAACCAGCAGTCCAATAAAACGAAATAACGGAGGTACAAATCATGGCAAAGAAGAGAAAAACAAGCTTTAAAAAGAAAAAGAAGGAAGATACACATAAAAGGAATGATCGTGAAGAGTACTCAGCAGAGTTTAACCAAGTCATTCATAATAACCCTCAACAGCCAAAGCAATAAAGACAAGCTGCTCCAAAGCTTTTTGGAGCGCTTATTTTTTAAAAGGAGTGATTCAAGTGCGGAAGTTATATTTACTTGGGATTGTGCTTGTTTGTCTTACTGTGTTCATACAAACAGCAATGGTCGCAAATGCACAACAAGAAACACCTCCAGCCTATGCCAAATGGGGACAAATGGCCATCAAAGAGGTAAAGGCAAAATATCCTTCAGCCAAAATTATCGATTATTTGCATGAGGGTAGAGAAGTACATGGGGCGTCAACAATCGAAAAGTTTAAGCTCTGGCTCAAGCAACCCGATAAGGAATTTGGTGTCTATGTAAGGATTAGTTATCAAAGTGCAACACAAAAGGTAGAAAAAATTGAATTACAAGAAAGCACGTCATGAAAAAAAGGATGCCCAGAAAAGGCATCCTCATTCATTTAATTTTCAAGCTTTTGAATAAACGCACGCATCAAGCCTGGTAAATCAGGCCATGCATGTCCACTTACTAAATTGCCATCTGTATGAAGATTGGCATCAATATAAGTAGCGCCAGCCACTTGCACCTCTGGCTTGCAAGCAATATAGGCTGTCAACTCACGTCCTTTTAGCACTTCAGGAATCGTTGCGAAAATTTGTGCTGCATGACAAACGGCTGCAATCGGTTTATTCGTTTCGAAAAAGTGGGATACGAGTGGTGGCACATGCTCATTTAAACGAATGTATTCGGGCGCACGACCACCAGGAATAATCAATCCATCAAAATGGGTTGGATCAACATCAGCAAAAGAAGCATGTGCCTCTAAACCATAGGCAGGTCGCTCGATGTATGTATCGACGCCATCTACAAAGTCGTGTAGTACAGTTTGTAATTTCTTAGCTGATGGTGCTGCAATTGTGACATCATAGCCTGCCTCAAGACAACGATAATAAGGATAAAAAATCTCTAAAGCCTCTACGGCATCTCCTGCAAGTATTAAAACTTTTTTCCCCATGATTCCATCTCCTTTACATTGTAAGTTTATTAACTTTTATTCGACACATGCAAAAAATTTCCTGCTGCTGGTCAAGCCATCTTGGCAAATTACTTCCTTTACAAAGAAAAAAATGAAGCGTATAGTATTTATTTAGCTAGGTAAATAATTTTAGGAGGTTGATAGTGATGAATCCAATTTTCCATGCTTTATTCCAAAAAAATCGCTATTTAACTAATTGCTTAAATGAAGTGCTGAAACAGCATCATTTATATAGTTCTCAGTGGACCATTTTATATTGCTTACATAAAAATGGACCGATGACATTGACGCAAATTTGGAAATATTTAAATGTGGAAGCGCCAAGTATCACCAGAGCGATTACAAGGCTTGAGGCATTGGGCTGGGTACAACGATTAGATGGTGAGGATAAACGAGAAAAGATAGTGACTTTATCCACACAAGCAGAGGAGCGCCTACCAGCCATTACAGCGACTATTCGAGCGTTTGAGGAGGAAATGGTAGGTTCTTTAACTGCTGAAGAACAAGAGCAATTTCTGAAGCTATTGGAAAAAATGAAAGGTTGATGGACATGCAGCAAGAAGAGAATACACAAATATGGACGAAGCGTTTCATTAGTCTATTTTTAACGAATATCTCAGTTTTTTTTGTATTTTATGGACTTGTAACGACTTTGCCGCTTTATGCAATAGGGGAGCTACATCAGACAGATAAGGAGGCAGGGCTTCTATTGTCTGGCTTTTTATTGTCAGCTATTATTGTACGCCCGTTTTCAGGAAAACTGTTGGATGTATTTGGTAAGAAAAAACTGTTAGTCCTCTCAATCGTGGGCTATTTTATATGTACCGTCTTATATTTATTTATTCATCCATTCGGCCTTTTACTTGGTCTACGTTTTATACAAGGGATTTTCTTTAGTATTATTACAACAGCTGCAGGATCTTTAGCAGCTGATATCGTTCCAGCTAAACGAAAAGGAGCAGGCCTTGGCTATTTCACGATGTCTACAAATCTAGCTGTCGTTATTGGTCCATTTATCGGACTATTATTAATACAATATAGTACCTTTAACGTATTGTTCATCGTTATGAGTATCTGTATTCTAGCAGGAGGAATTCTAGCGTTAACGGTCAATACTGATGATTTACCGAAACCTGCACATGAAGGAAAACTAACCTTTAAATTTGATGATTTGTTTGAGCGAAAAGCGTTACCTGTTGCTGCGATTGCTAGTTTAGTAGCCTTTTCGTATGCCAGTGTTTTATCCTTTTTATCGGTTTATGCACAGCAAAAGGATTTAATGGCTGTGGCCAGTCTTTTTTATGCGGTGTTTGCTGCATCCATGTTAATTACGCGTCCGTACACAGGTAAACTTTATGATACGAAGGGACCACAATTTGTTATTATTCCCGGCATTATCTCCTTCGCCATCGGGCTCGTTATGCTCGCTTTTGTAGAGGGGCCCGTATTATTTTTGAGTGCTGCAATTTTTGTAGGTTTCGGCTATGGTGCTGTGACGACAAGCTTGCAAGCATTAGCCGTTCAATCCACAGCCATCCAGCGAAGTGGTTATGCTACAGCAACCTATTTTACGATGTTTGACCTTGGAATCGCACTAGGTTCTTATATTTTAGGAATGGTAGCCGTGCAGGCAGGCTATGCTTCAGTTTACTTGTCAGGTGCAGGCTTACTAGGGGTTGTCTTTATTATTTATCTATTACGACTTGCAAAGATGAAACCGAAAAAAATAGTGAATATATAGTAAAACAGTTGGGCCTGTCCCAACTGTTTTTATGATTATAGGCAATCATGTAGCGTGGCCGTTTTAGACCAAAATATGGTATAATAAGAGAGTAACTAGATAGAGGTTTCATGGGCGGTTGGCACAATATTAACCTATCTCATTCAACTTATGGAAGAGAAAGGAGTTGATGCCTTTGACTATTTTTGAAGCAATAATGGTTGCGATAAGTCTTTCAACACTTATTGTTTCTGTACTTGCATTGTCATTTACTTTTACACAAAAAAAGTAAACCGCCCCTGCCTCGCCAGCATGTGAGATGGTTTACTTTCATCACTTTGCAAATCGCCTTTGAAGCGATTCATCTTGTTACTAGGACCATTGGTGTTCCAGCACCAATGGTCTTATTTACTTATATACATCTTCACTAAGAATTATAACATGGATAAACGGTTTTTTTCAAATAATGTAAATTTAATTGTCATTGACTACAATGATTTTTGGGAAACAAAATATATGGAACCTAAATGGCTTGAGTGGGCAAAACAGCCACAATCAATTGCACAGGCAGGACTAACTTATTCGAAGGATATTTATGACTTGGAAAGGGTTTGAATCATTAAGAGAAATAAGCGTTGACATTATAGCACACCATACAGATATCGATAAGACAGTTATACGTGATTTATTTGCTAATGAGACGGGTTATGCGACCCCCAAAATAGATATTCGGGCGGTGGTTTTTAGGGACAATAAAATATTAATGGTTAAAGAAAAAATGGATGGTGATTGGTCATTACCAGGTGGCTGGGGCGACATCGGCTTTACACCTAGTGAAGTAGCCATCAAAGAAACGAAAGAAGAATCGGGATTTGATGTAAAAGCAATCAAACTCATAAGTGTATTTGATAAGAAGTGCCACCCTCAGCCACCATCTCTCTACCATGTCTATAAAATGTTTATCCAATGTGAAATCATTGGAGGACGTGCAGAAGAAGGCATGGAAACTAACGCTGTTGCGTTCTTAGCTGAAAATGAACGCCCTCTCTATCAATGGCTAGAAATACCGAATCACAAGTAAAATTAGCTTTTGGTCATTTAAATAATCTACATTTACCTACCTATTTTGATTGAAATCTCAAGCTGAATAATATGAATTGTATATTTGACGATTAAAGGAGAGCCGCTCAAACCAGCTCTCCATTTTTTATGTATTCTTCGATTTTTTCGAATTTGTATTTGACATAAAGTGTGCATAAAGGAAAACACTAAGAAAATCTTAAGAATTGATGTCTGAGTTTGTTAAGATTTAATTAGTATTATATCCTTATACGAATCCTATAGGGGTGATTGACATGAACCTAAAGCGGTGGAGGAGTGAATGTAGTTGAACATTTTGATTTGTGATGATGATAAAGAAATTGTTAGGGCGATTAGCATTTATTTAGAAAATGAGGGCTATCAAGTATTCAAAGCTTACAATGGGATAGAGGCAATCGATCTTATTCGAGATCACATTATTCATCTTATTATTATGGATATTATGATGCCCAAAATGGATGGGATTACGGCGACGATGAAGATTCGGCAAGATAATATGATTCCGTTAATTATGCTTTCTGCTAAATCAGAGGATTATGATAAAATACTGGGATTAAATATCGGAGCAGATGATTATATGGCCAAGCCGTTTAATCCATTAGAACTTGTGGCTAGAGTGAAATCGCAGCTCAGAAGGTATACGACCTTTGGAAGTCTTGAGAGGAGTAGTGCTGTATTTCAAACGGGTGGTCTTGTGATTGATGATGAACAGAAAATCATTACTGTTGATAAACAAGAGGTTCATTTGACACCAGTGCAATATAAAATCTTAAAGCTTCTCACAGCCAATGCTGGAAGAGTATTCACGATTGAAGAAATTTATGAAAAGGTATGGAATGTCAGGGCTATTAATCCTGAAAATACGGTTTCGGTTCATATTCGAAAGATTCGAGAAAAAATTGAAATTAATCCAAAAGAGCCGAAGTATTTAAAAGTTGTATGGGGAGTTGGGTATAAGGTTGAGAAAGTTGAGAAGTATTAGTCATGCACTTATTACGAAAGTAGTTGTGTTTCTAATTGCTGTCGCTTGTTTAACTGGTATAGCGAGAGTAATGATTAACATGGAATTTAATGAGATTCATCTTAGTAGTATAAATCAAGATAACTATTTTGAAAGTCGAGCATTCGCAGATGAAAGTTACAGCATTATTGCTCCTTTAGCGCAATTAATCGGAAAATACAAAAGTGAAGAATATATTTTAAGTGGGAAGACACTAACAGAAGAGGATAATAGAAGAATCGAAGAGGAATTATATTATGATTTTCGCAATTCTTACAGATATAATCCTAATTTGAGTGAAGAGGAAAATAAGCACATCTATCAGGAAAAATATGCAAAAGACATTGCTAGAACAAAAGAAGAAAGTATGACAGAACAGGTAAGAAATTTTTATCAATTACGCAGTTCGCTCGAAGCCTATGAAGGAATTGTGTTTTATGCGAGTGACGGTGAACATAAGTTCTCCAATAGTGATCTCACGAAGAAAGAGCAATTTGAATCCTTTGATGCCTATATGTTATTTGAAGATTATCAACAAAAGCTTTACCCAAATGAAGTGAAAGAAAGTCAATACTTGGATTACTTTACACACGAAGTTAACATGTTGAACCCACAAACAGATGTTATTTATGTGGCCTTTAAAGATTCTTACCTACAGCAAAAAATATCGGAATGGGAAAAAGATAAAGCGGCTGCCCAAGGTTTTCTGAATGAATGGATAGTATTTCTAGCAGGGTTTATTTTATGTTTTGTGTATTTAATCATAGTTATTGGAAGAACGCCATTTGATAAAGAAGAAATTCATTTCCATGCCATAGATAAACTTTATAATGATCTTAATATTGTGCTTATCGGTTGCTTAACAGCGATGTGGATCGCCATGATTGTTGAAGTCTTCCGTGATATGTACATGTTCTTCACCGTGCCTATTTTTATCATTGGCTTACTATTGATTTTATCACTCGTAAAGCATATTAAAAATAGAACGTTATTTCAGCATACACTCCTCTATCAACTTTTCAAAAAGCTATTTATTTTGCTGAAACATGTTTTTGACAGTGGCAGTACAGGCGTCAAAATTGTGCTGCTAATTATTGGCTATCCATTAGTAGTGGCAGCTACGTTTTTCATGTTTCCTATTACGATGGGGATTGCTGCCTGGTTGGCAATGAGAAAGGTGAAGTCGTTTAACCGCATTAAAGAGGGCGTAGAGCAAATTAAAAATGGAGATCTTCATCATCGAATTGAAGTTGACGGAAAAGGGGAGTTTAATCAACTTGCAGAAAATATTAACCGTATTACAGATGGGTTAAAAAAGGCAGTGGATAGTGAAATCAAGAGTGAGCGTTTAAAAACAGAACTTATTACGAATGTTTCGCATGATATTAGAACGCCTTTAACGTCAATTATTACGTATGTTGATTTATTGAAATTAGAAAACGATCCTAAAATGATTGAAGAATATGTAGATGTGTTAGATCAAAAATCGAAAAGACTCAAGCTTTTAACGGATGATTTATTTGAAGCGGCTAAAGCATCAAGTGGTAGTATACCTGTTCAGTTAGAACGGATTGATATCGTCTCATTACTAACGCAAGGAATTGGAGAAATGGATGAAAAAATTGAAGCCTCGTCATTAGATTTTAAGTTAGCCCATCCAACAGAAAAAGTGTATGTGAAGGCTGATGGTAAACTCCTATGGCGTTCCATCGAAAACTTATTCTCGAATATTTTTAAATACGCACTGCCTACATCAAGGGTATATATTGGTGTTGAAGACGTAGGGAATGAAATACTTGTGACATTTAAAAATATTTCAGCATATGAATTAAATATTTCAGTTGATGAGTTAATGGAACGCTTTAAACGAGGTGACGAATCAAGATCAAGTCAAGGTAGCGGATTAGGGTTGTCGATTGCTGAAAGCCTTATTCACATCCAGAATGGCAAATTCTTAGTTCAAGTAGATGGTGATTTATTTAAGGTCATGATTTACCTACCGAAATTTCCAAATGAATAATGTAATAAAGGAATAGGATACATGCGAGTCCTATTCCTTTTGTGTACGTAAAGAAGATAAAAAAGAGAGCGGCATAAGCCAACTCTCCCTTAACTTAGTTAAAATTCTTTTGTAAAAATGCCTTTGTACGGTCGTTTTGAGGGTTTGTAAAGAAGTTGTCTGGATGATCGGATTCGATAATTTGACCACCATCCATAAAGACGACCTTATTTGCTACCTCTCGTGCAAAGCCCATTTCGTGTGTTACCACAATCATCGTCATCTGATCCTCTGCTAGGCTTTTCATAACCTTTAATACTTCGCCTGTCAGCTCAGGATCTAAGGCAGAGGTAGGCTCATCAAATAATAAAATTTGAGGATTCATCATAAGGGCACGTGCAATTGCTACCCGCTGTTTTTGGCCGCCAGAAAGATTAGCTGGAAAAGCCTTGGCCTTGTCGGAAAGACCAATTTTTTGTAGTAAATCTTGACAGCGTTTTGTCATGGCTTCTGTCGATTCTGTTTTTAATAAGCTCGGTGCCATTTCAAGGTTTTGCTGAACGGTTAAATGGGGGAACAGGTTAAAGTGTTGAAAGACCATCCCCATTTTAGCTGTGATTGCTTTGATGTCTTGTGGCTTTGTATATCGACCATCTTGCACTAAATAATCGCCATCTACTACAATACTGCCACCATCGATTTCTTCTAAATGTATTAAGCTTCGAAGCATTGTACTTTTCCCAGATCCAGAGGGACCGATAACTGCAATGACATCATTCTTCTCTACTGAAAATGTAATTTGTTTCAGAACCTCCACCTGATCGAAAGATTTCTTCAAATTTGTTACTTCCATTAATGCCATATGTGTCACCTCTATTCGAATTTAAAGCGTTTTTCTAGCCATTTAAAGAACACCGTCAAGACAAGGGTCATGACTAAGTAAATTGCACCAGCAATAAAGAACGGTGTAATTGTGAAGTCACGATTGACAGCTGTTTGCGCAAAATGTAGTAATTCTGGAACAGCAACTGCATAAAGTAGGGCTGTATCCTTAATTAGTGTAACGGATTCATTTGATAAAGCGGGTAAGGCGACACGAAACATTTGTGGCAAAATAACACGTGTCGTCGTTTGCCATTTGGATAAGCCGAGTACCTGGGCTGCCTCATATTGTCCTTTATCGATGGCAAGAAGACCACCACGGAATATTTCTGCAAAGTAGGCAGCATAATTTAAAATAAAGCCAAGACAAGCGGCCACAAAACGATCCAATACTAAATATTCACCGATTACTGGCAGCATAGGTAGACCAAAGCAAATTAATAATAATTGTAGTAATAGTGGTGTACCACGCATGATATAAATATACGTATGTGCAAGCCAAGCGAGTGGTTTTATCCGACTTTTTACGGCGAGTGTTAGTAAAAAGCCAAATGGAATCGATACCAGAATGGCAATGAAGAACAGTAAAACTGTCATTTTTGCCCCTTCTAGCATCGGTAATATCATAGTTTGCCAGTAATCCGCCATAACGATGTCCCTCCAAAAAGAGTAAGAGTTCCGCTAAGGAAACTCTTACAGTTGATGTATCCTGTCATTATTTTAATACTTTATCTTCACCGAACCATTTTGTTGAAATGTCAGCCGCAGTACCGTCTTCATTCATTTTGTCTAACGCGGCTTGTAGTTTTTCTAATAAGGCTTCATTTCCTGGTTTCACACCAATACCGTATTGCTCAGGTGCGAGTGATTCCTCTAATAATTTGAATGTGTCAGGCTCTTGTGTCATGTAATATTCTGCAACTACAGCATCGATTACCACAGCATCAACACGGCCTGTTTTTAAGTCTGATAATGCTAAAACATTATCCGCAAATTCTGTAATTTTTTTCACTTCTTTGTGAATTGGATTACCGTTTAATGCATCGGCTGCAGAAGAAAGGGATTGAATACCTACTTCTTGTCCAGCTAAATCACTTAGCTTCGTAATCTTTGAATCTGCCTTTGTTATTACAACTTGAGAGTTTTCAAGATAAGGCTTTGTAAATAAAACTTTTTCCTTACGTTCATCTGTAATGGTATAACCGTTCCATATTAAATCAATACGTCCACTTAATAATTCAGCCTCTTTTGTTTTCCAATCGATTGGCTGGAATTCTGCTTCAACGCCCATATGCTCTGCTGCAGCGCGAGCTAAATCAATATCGAATCCAACGATGTCATTTTTATCATCGCGGAAGCCCATTGGTGCAAATTTATCGTCAATTCCAATAATAATTTTTTCTTGATCTGCTGCTGTTTCGTCTTTTTCTGCTGTCTTTTCTTTTGAAGTACCGCATGCTGCTAAAACGATGACAGCTGTCAGCATCATAAATAAAGTCAATACACGTTTCATTTTAGTTTCCCCCTATAATCTAACGCTTTCGTTTGCTAAACTACTAATGTGTTAAAGGATAACATCGTACTCTAACAATGTCAATATCGTTTTCGATTAATCAGAAAATGAGCAGCGTTATCTAGCATTTTTTTGAATATCATAAAATTATGAAATTGGGGGAAAGTAAGTAACTGAAGAATAGGGAAAAGAAAAAGGGACTGCTCCAATAGAACAGTCCTGTGAAATGAGCTAGCCATTTTTGCTTTGGATTGCTTTTCGTGCCAAGGCATCAGCCGCTTTATTTTGTGAGTCGGGCACCCATTTGATAAAGAATAAATCAAAGCTAGTAGCAAGCGCTAAAGCTTTTTCTAAATAAGGTTTAAATTCCTCATTTTTCACATATTCTTTTTCCATAGAAGCAACAACGATTTTGGAATCTGAACGCACCGAGACAAGAGGGGAGCCTAGCTTTTGTGCTTCTTCAAGACCACGAACCAATGCTGAAAACTCAGCAATATGGTTGTTTGTTTCCCCAATATACTCGCTGATTTGGATCTGGTGACCTTCACCTTTAATAAATATTCCTATACCACTTGGCCCGGGATTTCCTGCACTGGCAGCATCTATATAAACCTCTAACATATCATCCCTACTTTGCGTTTTGACTTCTCTATAATTGTACAACAAGGCTATGGGCAAAGCATCCTTGTGGGGCAATTCGTGTTTGAAAAAAATACGTTGGAAGTAAACAAAATAGTTGCTTGTTGAAATTGAACGCTTCATAATAGTAGGAAGTGAATTTTGGACGTGAAAGGAGCGAGAGTTCAACATGGATAAAGTGACGGTTATGAAGGATATTGATGAACTGCATGATACGTATTGTTCGGATTGCTTAGTGATTAAGCAATTACGTAAAGAACGTGGTAAACCAGGGGCTCATCGTTTCTGCATTGAAGCCTGTTCAGTTGGAGAAAAGCTACAGTTCCTAGGGGAAGAACTTTTAAAAGTTTATAGCAAATAAACACATGAGAAAAAGCTACATGTATTAGCAAAACGCTAGTACATGTAGCTTCTTTAATTGTCAAGATTATTTCGTTTCAGCATAGCTGCTTAGATCTTGGTAATACTTTGTAAGAGAGGAAGCCGAAATATCGAATGTCGCAGCGATTTCTTTTACCGTCATAGAAAGGGACTCAAACAGCTCCTTTTCCTGACCGTAACGAATAGCACCAGCTGCAATGGCCGCTTCTTTACGCGCAGTCGGTTGACCTTCAATTAAATAGTCTTCTAAAAGCTCAAGCATCGGTGCTGTTTCACGCTCATTTTGCTCTAGGAAGTCTTTTACTTGTGTCAGGACATTGCTCTCAAAGTTTGAAAATTCCTCACCTTTATAGCCATTTGATACTAATAACTCCCAAAATGCTAGGTGCTCTTCTTTTAAGAAGGAGCCAACCTTCTTCTCTGAAGCCTCAAAGCGCTTCTTAAATTCTTCAAAGACCTTCGCATGATCCTCTGGGAAGAAAATCAGTGTAGACACAGCTAAATAATGAGCCGATTTCTTCGTGCCATCTGGTAAAATGAAGGCAAATACATGCATACCTTCAGGAATCGGTTTGTTATTTTCACGTCGAATATAAAGTTCATCATTTGTAAGTATATGATTAGCCTTGAAATATTTTTCCTCAACAACAGACACCGTACCAATAAATAAAGTAGGCTGAGACCAATCTTCAAGTACTTTGACTGTAGAAGGTCTTACCGCTTTTTTCTTCGTTTTCTTCAAATAATTTTTCCAAATAGATGGCTCTTGATGGAAGAAAAAGTCGTCTAAAGCGATGGCTTCAATAAGCTCTCGCTGTAAAACGCTCTCTAATTTAGGCTGCCATGTGCCCACATGCTCAATATAGGCACGAACATCTTTACGTTCTGGATATTCTAAGTAAAATGTTTGTAGCACACGCTCTAATTCTTCGATTTGTACTGCTTCCACTGTTACTTGTTGTTTGCCTTCACAACATTTTTTATATTTTTTGCCGCTACCGCATGGGCATGGATCATTACGTTTTACCATAATTAGAACACTTCCTTTAATCATTGTTAATCGTATATTGCTAAATAATTTGCGTACTCTTAATAATAACGGTACTTTTGTATGAAGAAAAATGATTGTCTATTTTGAAATATCTAAAAAATATAGAGGGACGCCCTGATTCTAGTATATGTACGTATTTTTATACTTAGAACTAAAAAAGAAAACGATCAATACCTTGAATAGGCAGGACCGTTTTCTAGTTAAATTATTGCTGAACCGCTTCGATTTCCACTGTTAGACGTTGAAGCTCATCAATTAAATGGCCAATGTAAGCAATTGTATCACGAAGTGGTTGGTCAGTCGTAATATCAACACCAGCCATTTGCGCTAACTCCACTGGTGATTTTGTACCGCCAGCCCGAAGAACTGCTAGCCAATCTTCAACAGCTGGAGCGCCCTCTTTTAAAATACGTTGAGACACTTGTGTGGAGATGGTTAACCCTGCACTATATGTGTATGGATAAAGGCCCATATAATAGTGCGGCTGACGCATCCATGTGAGTTCAGCACCTTCAGAAATAGCGACTGTATCGCCCCAGAAATCTTCCAACACGGAACGTTTTAATTGATTGAGGATGGTTGCATTAACTGCTTCTCCAGCATCAATTAATTCATATACTTTGCGTTGATAGGCAGCTTCTAGTAAATGTGTAACAAAGTTATGATAATATGTTTTCGCTACAATATTGGAAATTACCCAACGTTTAAAGCGCAGATCTTCATTATGTGTTAGTAAATAATTCGCTAACAGCATTTCATTCATTGTCGATGGCGCTTCAATAAAGTATAGAGATGGTCGACTATTAAGATAAGATTGATGTTCATACGTATTTGCAAAATGTCCAGCATGACCAAGCTCATGAATAAGTGTAAAGACTTCATTCATTTGTTCATTCCAAGACATTAAAATATAAGGATGGCTTCCATACGGACTTGAACAAAATGCCCCTGTAGATTTTCCTTTGTTTGGCGCATAGTCAATCCAGCGTTCATTAAAGGCTCTCTCCATTAATTGATTATAGTCTTCACCCATAACGGCTAATGCCTTTTCAACATATTCTTTTGCCTCAGCCATTGATAATCTTGGATCATACTCAGGATCCAGCGCAATTTTTAAATCTGCAAATGTCATTTGGTCGATTCCGTTGGCTTTTTGAATTAACGTTGCATAGCGACGCATATGCGGGGCAAGCTCTTTTGTAATTAAATCAATTTGACGATTATAGAGCGAACGATCGACATCTTGATCAAATAATAAATAATCAATGACAGAATTAAAGCCTCTTAGGTCAGCCATTGTTTTTTCTTGTTGAATATGTGTGTTATATACTTGTGCCGTTGTATGCTGGTAATCGCGTAGCTTGCTTGAAAAAGCTTGAAAGGCAGCACGGCGTACATCTGTATTTGCTTCAAACTCCCAGTCATTTTCGTACAGCACAAAGCTAAGAGGATGCTTTTCGCCATTGGCTTCAAATTCGCCAAAATCCATGTCCACTAATTTTGTCGTATTGTACGTTTTATATGGCGCGTCAAATGTGGCACTGAAGGCTGCCAGCGCTTTTTCCACTTCAGGATGGAGCTGGTGTGGTTTTCGTTTTAATAATTCCTCTAGATATCGTTTGTAAAGAGGGCTTAATGTCGCTGCTTCTTGTAAAACAGCTTCATCCAATGCCAGTAACTCGCTGCGCACGAAGGATAGTGCACTGCTGACTTTTCCTATAGCTGTACCAAACTTTGCCGCACGCATTTGTGCTACATCATTTGTGCGATCTGTCTCAAGATTTAAGCTTGCATATGTGCCAATCGGAACAAACTTTTTTTGTAGCTCTTCAAAGGCTGTTAACACGTCGATTACTTTTTGTGCATTTGTAATCGTACCTTTGTATTGTTGCTCGAAGCTAAGTGCATCTTCCACTAATTGTGCTAAGGTAGGTTCAAAATCAGCCTCATTGCTCAATAAATCTGTTAAATCCCAAGTTTCCTCTACTGCAACATCTTTTCGTAATGGTAAAACTTTCATTTATGGACACCCCTTTACATATAAGTGATTTCATTATAACGAAACTATTTCGGAAAGTGAAATAATTTCATAGAATAGTTGAAATATTCTTACTCTAAATCGTTTCTCATGAAGGATGTTTGAAATATTGTCGGTCGGGAACAATGAGTGTATAGCCAACATCTTTTATTACTCATACTAATGGCTAGAACAAGACATATTGGAGGAGAAATTGATTATGACACAAAACTTAAACAAACAATTAAATAAGCTAGTGGCGACGTGGTCTGTGCTTTATACAAAGCTACACAATTATCATTGGTATGTCACAGGTCCAGCCTTCTTTACACTGCATGCAAAATTTGAAGAGCTATATAATGAAACAACATTGAATTTAGATGAAATAGCAGAGCGTATTTTATCAAAGGATGGCAAGCCAGTGGCAACATTAAAAGAGCATCTAGAGCTATCCTATGTAGATGAAGCAACAGGTGAAGAAACGACAGAGGACATGGTTGCAACGACAATCTCAGATTTCCAAAAGCTGATGAAAGCTTTAAATTCTACAATGGAGCTAGCCGCAGAAGAAGGAGACGACCGTACAGAGGATTTACTCAATGCCATGTATCAGTCTCTTGAAAAGCATACATGGATGTTAAAGGCCTTTCTTGACAAGTAAAAATTGACAATTTGCATGCTGAAGAAGAAATTCTCTCCAGCATGCTTTTTTTCTGCCCTGAACTTATTATGTCAAATCAGCAACGTAGTTTAAGGCAATTTAACAATTATTACAGTTTAGTAAATTGGGTTTGTTTGTGTGTAGTGCGGGTAATTACCTAGTAAGCCATACAACATAGGAGGAATTGAACATGATGAATGAACAAAATCCAAAAATTGAGGTGGCCCATACAAGGGATGAAATGCTTCACATTTTAGAGAATATGCGAATGGAAGGTTATCACCAAGACGATATTCATATTATTGCGAGAGATCCCCAACAGTTTGAGGATGTAAAATGGGATGCCGATGTGCAAACGCATGAGGCTGGAAATTGGGTAGATCAATTTAAATCTTGGTTTACAGGCGACTCAGCCGTTACAGAGGGTTTAAAACGATTTAATCTGTCAGAGGGACAAATCGCTTACTATGCGCATCTTGTAGAACAGGGAAGTATTGTCTTATATGCAGAACATGAGGATGATGTCGATACACTCCAAACATATCCAGAGACTGCTGAAGAGCAAGAGGAGCGTTTAAGAAATCAGCAGCGTATGGCAGAGGCAGAGCAATATAGAAGATTTTTATAATGAATCAAACTAACGAGATATGACTATTTCTCGCTAGTTTGAATATAGACAAAGTCGATTGTTTCGACTTTGTCTATTATTTTATCTAGCATGTCTTGAAAAGAAGGGCTATTTTTTAAATGCCATCTTTATATTTAGAAATGTTATTTTTCGCATTTAGTATTGAAAGAATAGGATCACTTGTTTTCTTTTTAAAAGGTTGCGAAAGCAGGTCTTGTAAATTAGTAGATTCTCTAATATCAAGGCTTTGTTTGGTTTCCATTAGGAGAACCCTTTGTCCTGTTGGTTTGACAAGGTATTGACGTACATAGCCATTTTCGTATCTGACCTCAATTTTCGATTTGTTCTTTTTTTCGTCTTCCTCTTCACGGCCACCGACATGTCTCATTAAATCCAGTAGGTTTTGTGTATGAATTGGTTGATTATCCTTGGTTGGTAAATAATATGACGTATGTAAGGTTTGAATTTGCATGTATGAATCTCCTTTATTTTCGTACCTGTAAAAATTATACTATTTTACATGTAATCGTGCTATAAATTCAATACATAGTAAAAGGAAGCTTGAGAAATAACTCTCAGCTTCCTCTTTTATTCATATGCACTATATTATTGTATGACTTTTTCCTGTGCATCCTTTTTCATAAAACGTAATACATGGAAATGCTCTAATTGTGCTACTAAATTCCCTATAAGAATGAAGCTGCCACCAATCATTAATTTCATTGTTATGCCTTCTCCGATAAACATCATGGCAAACATAGCGGCAAAAATTGGTTCTAAGGAGAATATAAGACCTGTATGTGTAGCAGAAGTATACTGTTGTGCAACAGTTTGACCAACAAAGCAAAACGCACTACAGATGATGCCAAGCCCTAAAATAGCAATCCAGGATATTGCTGAATTTGGCATTGTTGGTGTTTCGAATAGAAAGGTTAACACAAGTGCATAAATACCAGCAAAGCCAAGCTGATAAATTCCGTATGAAATGGACTCTACATTTCGTGTGAATGAGCTATTTAAAAGTAAATAAATTGAATAACATAACGCAGCAATTGCTACTAATAAATCACCTTTATGGAATGTGAATGAGCCGTGTGCTGTTAAGACGGTAATACCAATCATGGTACAAATGATTGCAAAGCTAACTGCTCGAGAAGGTAATTTTTTTTCAATAAAGCTGCTGAAAATCGGCACTAACACGACCGTTAGGCTCAAGATGAAGCCAGCATTTGAAACAGAAGTAGATTGTAAACCAAATAAACTTAACGCGAACACAATGAATAATAAAAATCCTTGAATAGCCGCATATTTTAATGTTTTACCATTTACTTTGATCATCCGTTTGTAAAAAATAAGTCCTGCTACGAAAAATGCGATGATACAACGTAATGCCACCACATTATAAACTGCCAACGTTTCTAGCCCCATGACCATAAAGGTATAAGAGAGCCCCCAAAACATTGTGACAATAACCATCAATACATTTGCTTTTCCTTGGATACTCATTATGTTCACCTACCATCTGTGTACTAAAACAGTTTTATACTAAAAATTACTATATATCTTGTGTTGTGATTAGTAAAACGAATGTTTATAATGAATAGGATTAAAAAAATTCATGTATATAGAGGGATTGCGGATGAGCTTAGTGAAATATGAGATTTTAACAAAGGTGGCAGAGGTGGCAAGCTTTACAAAAGCAGCTGATGCGCTAGGGTTAACACAATCTGCTGTGAGTCATGCCGTGTCGAGTTTAGAAAAAGAGTTTGGCTTTGCGCTCATTCATCGAAGTCGTGTGGGTGTGACATTAACGAGTGAGGGACAAACAATGCTAAGGGCAATGCGTCAGGTTTTGGATGCTCAGGAATTATTGCAACAGGAAGCAGCTCACATTCATGGCGTGACACGAGGTAAGGTTCGAATTGGTGTGATATCGAGTATTTCTTCAAATTGGATGCCAGAAATTGTTCGGATTATGGATAATCAATTTCCAGGGATACAGGTGGAGTTACGAGAGGGAGATTACTATGAAATTGAACAATGGCTTTTAAGTGGTGAAGTAGAAGCAGGATTTTTGAATGGTCAAAAGTCAGAGCAATATCAGTTCACTGAGCTCCAACAAGACCCATTATTATGTATTGTTTCGGATAAAAGTCCATTGTTTGATAAGACAGAAATTGATATCGTAGATTTAGAGGATATGCCATTTATTATGACTTCCTATAAAGGGACAAATGATGTCAAGGTGCTATTAGAGCAATATCATGTTAAGCCGAATATCCGCTTTGAGCTTTCCGAGGAGGTAGGGATTCTTTCCATGATTTCTCATCATTTAGGGATCAGTATTTTACCTCAGTTGGTTATTCAAAATTTACCGCCAACATTGAGGGCGATTCCATTAAAGCAAGGTGGCTACCGAACGATTGGTATTGCCATGAAACACCATGCTTCGCCCGTCACAAAGAAATTTGCAGAGATATTAAGTGCTTGGCTAAAAGAACAAAACAGCTCCCTAAAATAGTGGCTATTGAAGCCTATCCTTACATTACGTTAAAATAGTATTTGTATATATTTCAGAAAATAGGTGAGTGTATGGGGACATTACAGGGCAAAACCGTACTCATTACAAGTGGGGGAACACTTGAAAAATGGGATCGTGTACGAGGTCATACGAATTTATCAAAAGGCACAATGGGGTGTTATTTAGCAGAGGCGGCGCTGGCTGCTGGCGCTAACGTAGTATACATGCATGGTTACTTTGCACAGCTCCCAGAAAACCAAAATGATATGACATTGATACAATTTGAAGGCATAGAGGATTTAGGACAAAAGGTACGTCATGCAGTTCAACAACAACATGTCGATATCGTTATTATGGCGGCTGCGGGCTCTGATTGGGTCATTGACAAAGTATATGATCAATCAGGTAATTTAATGGAGGAAACGGGGAAAATGCCTTCTGACGAACCACCTATTATTCATTTTAAAAAAGCACCAAAAGTATTAGGTCAAATTAAGGGATGGCAACCGAATGTAACGTTAGTAGGCTTTAAGCTCGAAGCAACGAATGATGAGGAATTCTTGTTAGCTCGTGCCAGACGGCGTATGGAAACAGCCAATGCACAATTTATGGTAGCAAATAGCTCTCAGTCTTTATATGGGGGGGATGAACCTCATTGGATTGTACCTGCCGATGGACAGCCTCTTAAAGTAATGGGCAAGCAAAAAACAGCAGAAGCTTTAATGATGTATTTACAAAATCAATAAATGTGAACTGTGTAGAGAAATATTTCTACACAGTTT
The DNA here is from genome assembly GCF_002896375.1 of Lysinibacillus sp. YS11. NCBI lineage: Bacteria > Bacillati > Bacillota > Bacilli > Caryophanales > Bacillaceae > Lysinibacillus > Lysinibacillus sp. YS11. The sequence continues at coordinate 1,647,611 of NZ_CP026007.1, forward strand.
TTTCTTGTCTAAAAGGTTAGCATCCTATAATATTTACTTAACGGTCGGTAAAAAAAGGAGGGTAATAATGGGAAATAAAGAACAAACTTTTCACAAAATTATAGAAATTGCTTATGGGATGTTTGCGGAAAATGGATTTGAAAAAACAAGCTTAGCAATGATTGCTACAGAGGTCGGTATTTCAAAACCAGCCATTTACTATTATTTTCAATCAAAAGATCAATTAATCGCTTTCATATTTGATGAATTGTATAAAGAAATTCAACATGATGTCGCTGTGGATTATAAAGAGCTTTCTTCTGCTAATTTTAAGGAGGAATTACTTAAGCTAGGCTATAAATCTATTGAGGCACAGGACAAGGACCCTTATTTTAATAAAATATTTAATCAATATGTACTATTAGCGGCCCGCGATGAAAACTATAAAAGACAATTAGTAGAGCTAGAAACCAGCTTTTTAACGAGCTTTGTTGCTATCCTACGATATGGCGTACAGCTAGGCGTGCTAGAGGATACTCCACATATAGAAGCGAAGGCACAGATGCTAGCCCTCGTCTATGATAATATCGGTAATTTCATGTTAACAGGCAACCAATTGAACTATAGGGCTATTTGGAAGGAGGCTGTACATAGCGTTATCCAAGGGGGCAAAGATGACAAAAAGAAATGATGATCGGCGCATTGAAGGTCTTGATTTTGCAAGAGCTCTCGCCATGCTTGGCATGTTCATTGTCAATTTTGGCGTCATAACAGGTTCTACAACGAATGGTTCAACATGGTTAATTGCCTTCCAACATCTTTTCGAGGGACGTGCTTCGGCCGTATTTGTCATGCTAGCAGGAATAGGGACAGCCTTAATGACTCGTCAGGCTAGAGAGAGTAAGGACCCAATCCTTCTTCGTCAAAATCGACTTACTTTGTGGAAGAGGGCGCTTTTGTTATTTACGATAGGGATAATATTATATGCAATCGGCTGGACAGGAGATATCTTACATTATTATGGCGTGTATATGTTTGTTGCTGCTTGGTTGATTGCCCAATCCAAGAAAATGATGATCTTCATAATCGGTGCCATCCTTATCCTTTCACAATGGCTTCAAATTCAATTTAGTTACCTTGCTGGTTGGCATCCAACATATGTGCTACTAGAGTATCTTGATTTTTGGACACCAGCAGGATTTATAAGAAATTTGATGTTTAATGGCTATCATCCACTATTCCCCTGGATTTGCTTCTTTCTGATAGGTATGGTAATGGGCACATTAGATTTAACAAATCATACATTAAGAAAAAAATTACTGGTGATAGGTTTATTGTTAGTCATCATGACTGAGACTTGTTCAACGTTATTCATTAAGATGACAACCATTCATTTATTAGATGTAGAGAGTGCATTGTATTTATTTGATACAGGACCGATTCCCCCGAATATGATGTATGTCCTATCTAATTCGGCTTCGGCTATTGTCATCATTGTTGGCTCCATCTATCTTGTAGAGACATGTAAAAATAAAGTTATTCAGTCTTTCATATTAACAGGACAAATGTCTTTAACGCATTATGTTGGCCATGTTGTTATAGGCATTGGAATACTAATTATTTGCCAAAAGCTGGAGAACCAAACACTTGCTTTTTCCATGCTGTATGCCTGCTGTTATTTTTTGGGATGTGTCGTTGTTTCTGTATGGTGGAGGACTAAACATCATCGAGGCCCACTTGAATTCATGATGAGGAAATGGAGCTTGTAATAAATTAATGGATTGCCATCTATTTCTCACTGACTAGGCATAAAATACTTTAGGTTTAGGGAGTCTTTTAATCTAAACGACATATTGCATAGTATTCAACTAGGTTTTCTAATATTTTGTATTGACATTCCTATAGCAGAATTATAGAATTATTTTCAAGAAACGCAGTACTCTTATCAAGAGAGGTGGAGGGACTTGGCCCAATGAAGCCTCGGCAACCGAACAACAGGTGCCAAATCCAACAGATGGTGTCTGAGAGATAGGAGGGGCTATCAATCAGTTTGATGCGTTGGCCTCTTTATGAACAATAAGGATAAAAAAGAAGGGGTGTATCGTATGGCTCAGTCAGTAAAAGTAGATGATAAGAAACTAGAGGCAATTGCGAAGGCGATTCAAAATCTTGAATTTGGTGAAGTGCATATTACGATTCAAGATGGTGTGATTGTGCAAATTAATAGGCTTGAAAAGCAGAGATTTCCGCAGAAAAAATAACAATGATTTCAGTAGAACTTATGTCAAACGGCCACCTATAAGCATGAAGGATTTCCTGTGCTTACAAGTGGCCCTTTTTTTGTGTAAAGGCTAGCTATAAAAGCTTTTTGGTATGGGACCGATATGACGGCGATGATAAAGCAAAGGCTCTTTTTGAGCATTTGTAATGTCTACGACCTGCCCAATAAAAATGGTATGGTCGCCAGCATCGATTTGCTGAAATGTTTTACATTGTAAATTAGCTGCTGTATCATGTAAAATCGGTAGTCCTAAAGAGGAAGTTGACCATTTTGCTTGTGCAAAGCGATCAGGGATTTTACTGGCAAATAGTGTACATAAATGCTCTTGATCACTCGCTAAAATATTGACCGCAAAATTTGGCGCAGTCGTGAAATAAGGATGGAGCTGAGATTTTTTATCGAGTGACCACAAAATAAGGAGCGGGTCGATTGAAACAGATGCAAAGGAATTGACGGTTAAGCCAATCGGTTTTGTGTCATGACATGTCGTGACAACTGTTACGCCTGTAGGATAATTACCTAATGCCAATTTAAAAGCAGCTACTAAATCTGTCATTCAAATCACCTCTTTATGAAATTAGTGAACGGAGTTTGTAGGTAAACGAAACTTTTTTTCATATCCTACTAGTAACTCCTTTTCTTGAGTAAATTTTAAACTAATCAAACATACAGGTAAAGGTAATGGGGAAAGAAAGGGGAATGGCCATGACTTTATATTTTGATCATTTGGTTCATCAAGTGGAATCACCAGAAAATATAAAGGTTTTCTTCAATAAACGAAATGTCCATACAGTGAATGGTGGGCAGCACACGATGTGGGGGACTTATAATACGTTAAGCTACTTTGGCTTAAGCTATATTGAACAAATTGCTATCTATGATCGTGATTTATTTGAGCAAGCGGCACAATACCCATATTCCCTACATTATACGTTTAAACGTGATCAAGAGCGCCAGGGATTTTCTCGAATTGCTCTGCGCACAAAAAATATTGAGGAAGAGGGTCGACGCTTGCGAGCATTGGGCTATGAAGTATATGGACCAGATGCATGTAGCAGAACAAGACCAGATGGCACTGTGGTAGAATGGAAGCTACTGCATTTTGGTAAGCCAGATCTGCCAATTGATTTTCCATTTTTGATTGAATGGGCGGAGGAAGATGAAGAGCGTTTGGTTCAATTAAAGGCAAGTGGTGCCATTGATGTCAAACAGGCTATAACGATGGAATCCGTCCAATTCTACGTCAAGGACATGCAGGCAACAGTTAAGCTGTGGCAAGAGGTGTTACAGCTACCAGTGCCTACGCAATATGAGCAGTATTTGTCACTACAGCTACCGAATATGCGCTTAGATTTCTATGAGGAAGAGAGCGCGATGACAATGACACTTGGTCATGTCAAAGAGGGACCATTTGGTGTGACATTAAAGGATCCTAAACGAACAAAGGAAACTTTAGTTTGCCCTGGTGCTTTTTATTGGATAAATCGATAATGAGAAAAGGCTGGGCCATAACTAACTGGGACCTTCATAAAGCTGAATAATCTTTAAATTAACAAACATGATAACTAGAAAAACCGAACTATTCCGAAACACTTCGTAAGCGTTTTAGTGGATAGCTCGGTATTTTTATGGGCTGAAACACTTTTGCTTCCGCCTTTTTACATAAGTATTGAAAAACAAAACCATCAATAGAATTTCTGATGCTGGCTACTTGCTTTCCTGTGGATTTAGCGTTACAGAGGAGACCCTGGAGCGAAATCACCTCCTCACCTTGCTAGAAAGTTTTAGCTAGTGACATGATCTTTAATTCAACAATATGGAAAAATCCACTTCATCAGAGAAGTGGATTTTCGTTGCCAATTATTATTCAATTGTCATTTTTCTCGGTGTTTCTGTACCTGTATACCAATCAAATTCAATTTCAAATGAATGCTTGTCGCCCTTTTTTGTATAGGAGTATTCGATTTTGAGCTGTTCACTTGGGCTGACAACTGTTGGCTCTGTGTCTTGAACAAAAGTGAATTCACCATTTTCTTTAAGCTTTTTTGCAAACGTTTCCAGTGTTGCTGCAAATTCTGCTACACTTTGTCGTTCTTTATGCTTCAAAATAACTTCAGTCATGGGTTTATTTTGTTTTTGCATCGAAATCCCTCCTTACGTCTTGTTACTTCTATTATAACATGGAGGGGGCATTCAGCTTATAAAACAATACAAAAAGCGGATGAAGGAAACGATGCATTTCCTAATCCGCTGCTAATCTGGAACTACACGGATAGTCCCATTACGCTTATAGTTTTACAACATTTGATGCTTGGGGTCCACGATTGCCTTCCACAACATCAAATGAAACCTTTTGACCTTCTTCAAGTGTACGGAAGCCTTCCTCCTGGATGCCCGTAAAATGAACAAATACATCTTCGCCATCATCACATTCAATAAAGCCATAACCTTTTTCATTATTGAACCACTTTACGATCCCCTGTTGCATAAGCATTCGCCTCCAATGCGCTTGAATGTAAAATAAAGTTAAATAAATGGTGCACTCATTGAGAAAATGTGAAAAAATTGCATTTTCTCTTAGAACATACAGGAATTGAACAAATAAGTCAATTGATTGACGAAATGCTTGCATATCTGGCTTTCTTTTTTTTCACAATTAAGACTATAATGGAAATGAACAACATAGAAAGTAGGATGCCAAATGACAACGAAAAATCAACCATTATCAGATTTAGAAATCGCTAGTCAAGCAGTGATCAAACCTATTACGGAAATTGCCAATGCTGCGGGTATTCCAGAGGATGCTCTTGAGCAGTATGGACGCTACAAAGCAAAGATCGACCCATTAAAAATTACTGCTCAGGGCGAGGATGCAAAGGTAGTATTAGTATCAGCTATAAGTCCAACCCCAGCTGGTGAAGGAAAGTCGACTGTGACTGTTGGACTAGCAGATGCCCTTCATCAATTAGATAAGAAGGTGATGGTCGCATTACGTGAACCATCATTAGGTCCAGTTATGGGCGTAAAAGGTGGCGCAACTGGCGGAGGTTACGCACAAGTTATACCAATGGAGGATATTAATTTACATTTTACTGGCGACCTTCATGCGATTACAACAGCTAACAATGCTTTATCCGCATTTATTGATAATCATATCCACCAAGGTAATACACTTAACATTGATCCACGACGCATTATTTGGAAGCGTGTCATGGACTTAAATGATCGTGCCCTTCGTAAGGTAGTGGTGGGATTAGGTGGTCCTGTTCAAGGCATGCCGCGTGAGGATGGCTTTGATATTACGGTTGCCTCTGAAATTATGGCAGTATTCTGTTTAGCCACAAGCATTGAGGATTTACGTGAGCGCATCGCTAGTATTGTGATTGGCTATACTTTCGAGCGTGAGCCTGTCTTTGTGCGTGATTTACAGGTAGAGGGTGCCTTAACACTATTATTAAAAGATGCCTTTAAGCCAAACCTAGTTCAAACATTAGAGGGAACACCTGCTATTATCCATGGTGGTCCATTTGCGAATATTGCCCACGGCTGTAATTCTATTATGGCGACACAAACCGCTCGTAAGCTAGCTGATATTGTGGTGACAGAAGCGGGCTTCGGCTCTGATTTAGGTGCTGAAAAATTCATGAACATTAAAGCTCGTAAGGGAGGCTTTAAACCAAGCGCAGTTGTCATTGTAGCGACAATTCGTGCATTAAAAATGCATGGTGGTGTACCGAAAACAGCGCTTGTAGGTGAAAATGTGGAAGCACTCCTACAAGGAATTGAAAACTTAGCTAAACATGTAGATACAGTTCGTACATTTGGCGTTGAACCAATTATTGCCTTAAATCGTTTTATCACGGACACAGAGGCTGAGCTAGAAGCCGTTCTGAACTGGTGTCAAGAAAATCATGTTCGCATTGCTCGTACGAATGTCTGGGAAGAGGGCGGTAAAGGTGGTCTAGCCTTAGCTGAGCAAGTACTAGCTGTGCTAGAGGAAGAAAACAACTTCTCTCCTTTATATGATGTAACAGAGTCAATTGAAGAAAAGGTACGTACGATTGTGCAAAAGGTATATGGCGGGAAAGATGTACAATTTACAGACCAAGCCAAAAAACAAATTGCCCAAATCGAAAAATTTGGTTGGGACTCCCTTCCAATTTGTATGGCGAAAACCCAGTATTCTTTATCAGACCAACCAAGTTTACTTGGTCGTCCAGAAGGCTTTACCATCACAATTCGCGAAGTTATTCCAAAGCTTGGTGCAGGCTTCTTAGTTTGTCTAACTGGCGATATTATGACAATGCCAGGACTTCCAAAAGCACCAGCTGCGCTACGCATGAATGTCGATAACGAAGGACATGCGGTAGGATTGTTTTAACAGAATATTAAAAGCTGCCTACTTAAATGGGCAGCTTTTTTATTGATAATGGGTAAACATGGTTCGTAGGAGGTGACCCAATTCATCGTCTATCTACAATGCAAATATGGTATAAAAGTAAAATTTCGGATGATTCCTTCATCCACCTCTTGAGTAAAAATTCATAAAAATTAATTTTTTTAAAACGATTTTAAGATTCTAGTGAAAACTAGGATCTTTTTTATGTTGCACAAAAATCACGAGAACTTTCCTTATATAAATGTGTTTGGTATTTTTTATTAATAGTTCTCTGATATTGGAAAGATAGAGCGGGTTTTTACAACGAAGGACAATTGTCAAATGAATTTTTATTTAAAAAATACATTGAATTTTCTTTTTCTTTTAAATATAATTTATTTAATTCTAATTCGGAACACTGTACCGATAATAGGAACACGGAGGGATGAAGTCTTGAAAATCGCAACAGATATTGGCGGTACTTTTACTGACCTAGTTTTCACAGATGAAAAAGGAAATCTTCATTTTGATAAGGGACATACGACACCTGGTCACTTTGAGGATGGCATATTAAATGTATTAGGACGACATGTAACGGAAGATTCTTTCATTGAATCATTTATTCACGGATCGACGGTTATCATCAATACATTAACGGAAAGAAAAGGGGGCGTAGTTGGGTTAATTACAACAAAGGGTTTCCGTGATGTTATAGAAATTGCTCGTGGAAATCGGCCAGACTTATATAACTTTAAATATAAAAAGCCAGAACCATTTGTAGAGCGTTATTTACGTCAAGAAATTGATGAGCGAATTGATTTTAAAGGAAATATTATGAAAGCGCTTAATACCGAGGAAGTTGACGAGATCGTTTATAAATTTAAGGAGTTAGGTGTTGAGGCGATTGCCATTTCCTTAATACACGGCTATAAAAATCCAATTCATGAACAACAGTTAAAAGAAGCCATTTTAAAAATTTGGCCGGAAGTATATATCACACTTTCAAGTGAAACGATTAAAGAATACCGTGAGTATGAAAGAACAAACACAACAGTCCTTAATTCTTATGTAAAGCCAATTGCACATGCCTACTTAAAAAGTCTAAAAGAGAAATTAAGCACAATTGGCATTACAGACCATTTAAAAATTATGCAATCGAATGGCGGGACTACAAGCTTTGATAAAGCAATGGAGCTACCAATCAACCTCGTTGAATCTGGACCTGTAGCAGGGATGTTTGGGGCAGCTAAATTAGGCCAACTTTTAAATGAATCGAATATCATAGCTTTTGATGTTGGTGGGACGACAGCAAAATGTTCGCTTATTACAGATGGCAAAGTCAATGTCACAACAGATTACTATATTGAAAGAAATGAAAAATTTGCGGGCTATCCAATTAAAACACCTGTAGTGGATATTGTGGAAATCGGAAATGGTGGTGGCTCTATCGCACGTGTAGATCAGTTTGGCTCATTAAAGGTTGGACCAGATTCTGCTGGGGCAAAGCCAGGGCCTGTAGCATATGGCTTAGGGAATACACAGCCAACAATTACAGATGCCAATGTTTATTTAGGAAGATTATCCTTAGAAAACTTTGATAACCCAGTATCCATTGACAAAGTGGAGGAGGCTCTTGTTGAAGCAATTGCGAAACCATTTAATGTGTCAGCAGAAGAAGCAGCACAGGGTATTTTAGATATTGCAAACTCCAATATGTTAAATGCACTGAAGCTGATCTCTATTCGTAAAGGCTATGATCCTGAAGACTTTACAATGGTGGCATTTGGTGGCGGTGGTCCACTACATGCGATTAATTTAGCAGAAGAGCTTGGTATGAAAAAAGTCATTATTCCTTATGGCTCATCCGTCTTCTCAGCATTAGGAATGATGATGACCGAATATCGACAAGATTACATTCAAACAAGTTTAATGAACTTTGACAAAGACCATCTTGCGGCTATTCAAGAAAATATTGATCAAGTCATTGCTAATGCCTATGCAGATGCACCATTATCAAAGGATCATTATTATTTTGAAATTAATTATGATTTACGCTACAAAGGTCAAGAGCATGCCGTTAAATTAAATGCATCAGCTATTACGCTTGATGAAGAGGGGCTACTTGCATTAGCAGAAGCCTTCCATATCAAACATAAACAAGAGTTTTCTTTTGATTTACCAGCTACACCAATTGAGTTAGTCAACTTACATCTTACAATCTACGGGAAAGATGAGGCGGTTCAATTTAAAGAGCTAGACTTCTCTCATATCGACAATTCTACATGTATCAAGGCACAACGCAATTTATATGTGAAGGGAACAGGTTGGGTAGAGGTCAATGTCTATGACCAACAAAAATTAGTACCTGGCTATGTCATTACAGGTCCTGCAATTGTGGAAAATCCAACATCTACGGTCGTAATCAATAATAATCAATCAATTGAAATTGATAAATACGGCAATTTGATAGTAGAGATGGAGGGGAAATAAAACATGAAAAAAGATGTTTTTGCAGTAGAAATTATTCAAGATTCATTGCTAGCTATAGGCGATGAGATGTTTATAGCTCTAGCACGCTCTTCTATGAGTCCAGTAATCTATGAAGTATTAGACTATGCTTGTGGTTTAACAGATGCCAAGGGTAATTTAATTAGTCAAGGAAACGGTGTAACGAGCTTTATTGGGATGTTAAGTCCAATGGTACAGCGTGTAATAGAGAAGTTTGATAATGGGAAAAAACTACATGAAGGTGATGTCATTATTATCAATGACCCTTATGTTGGAGGTGGCTCGCATTTATCGGATGTGGGCTTAGTTCTCCCAATTTTCTACAACGGTGAAATTATTGCGTACTCTGCCAATAAAGCACACTGGACAGAGGTAGGGGGCATGGACCCTGGTTCGTTTACAAGTAATTCTAATGAAATCTATCAGGAAGGTTTACAGCTACCAGGTGTCAAACTTTATCATCAAGGTGAGTTAAACGATGCAGTCTATGAAATCATTTCTACGAATGTTCGTTTACCAGAGCTTTCAATCGGTGATATGTTTGCACAAGTAGCCGCCTTAAAAACAGGTGAAAAACGGATCGCAGAGCTTTGTCAGAAGTTTGGTGCGGAATCGGTGAAATTGTCCATTCAAAAATTATTGGACAAGGGTGAGAAAATTGTAGAGTATGAGCTTCAACACCTACCTAAAGGTGAATTTTATGCGGAGGACTTTATTGAAGGGGACCCATTAAAGGGTGGACCTTATCCAATAAAAGTGAAAGTCACAATTAGTGATGAGGCGTTTATTTGTGACTTCAGAGGCTCACATCCTGCAGTCAATGTGCCAATGAACTGTTCTCAGTTTGGTTTAATGGCAAGTGTGCGCGTTATGTTCCTAGCATTACTTGGCGATATTGACGTAATTAACGAAGGTGTCTTTAAACGCTTAACGATTATCACAGATGACAATTCGATTGTTTCAGCTAAACGCCCACATCCCGTGTCTATGAATTTTGAGGCACGTATTGGGGCAGCTGATCTAATTTGGAAAGCTCTTGCGCCGCATTTACCAGAACGCTTATCGGCAGGGCATTTACAATCTGTTTGTACGTTTATTCTCACTGGGAAAAATCCTGAAAATGATGAGTCATTCCTAATTGTTGAGCCATCTGTTGGTGGCTGGGGAGCGGCGAATGATGAGGATGGGCAAAGCGGGCAATACTGTATGGGAGATGGTGAAACATATAATCTTCCAGTTGAAATTGCAGAAACAAAATACGGTATTCAAATTGATGAATATAGCTTAAATTGTGACGGTGCTGGTGCTGGTCAATTCAGAGGTGGCTTAGGTGTTCGTCGCGTTTATACAGTCAATCATGATGGTCAAAAGGTTTCTGTGAACTTAGGTAGACATCAATTCGCGCCATTCGGCTTAAATGGTGGTGGAGAAGGCTCTCACAACTATTTAATCATTCATAAAAAGGATGGAACGAAAATTGGACCAGTGGGCGTACTTGCCAATTATGAATTGCAAAAAGGCGACCGTATTGAGCTTGTGACTGCTACTGGCGGTGGTTATGGTTCTCCACACGAACGAAGCTCAGAGGCCATTGAACGTGATCTATTAAATGAATATATTTCTGTAGATGTAGCGAAAGAGCGATACGGTTATCAAAACGCTTAAAGGGAGAAATAGATGACTGTCAAGACATTAAAAAACTCATTGGATATACTAGAATGCTTTGCAACGACAGAAAATGCATTAGGTGTTCGTGAAATTTCACGCATGATGAAACTGCCGACAAGTGTCGTGCAAAGAACCATTAATACATTTACAGAAGCGGGTTATTTAATACAGGATGAACACACGAAAAAATATAAATTAGGTTATAAAATGTACCTTTTTTATGATGTGTTATCGAATTCAAAAGACCCTCACTCGACCATTTATGAATTGATGCAAAATCTTGCCAGTGAAATCAATGAATCAGTATTTCTTACTTATATGGACAATGAATACGGTGTCACAACGAAAATAGCCGAAAGCAATAAAAATGTAAAGTATGCGGTGTCTTTAGGAACAAAGACACCCCTTTACATCGGTGCTTCCTGTAAGGTCATGTTTGCTTATTTAGACGAGGACAGGCAACTGGAATTAATGGCCTTCTTTCATGAGGAACAATCGAAGGAAGAGCAGGTTTCTTTCCTAGCGTCATTAAAGGAAGAGCTGCAACAAATTCGCCAAAACAACTGGTGTGTTACCATCGGGGAGTATAATGAACATGCATTTGGCATTAGTGTACCGTTATTTAACTATAAAAAGGAAATCACTGCATCTCTTACAATTTCTGGGTTAGTATATGATTTAGATGATCAAAGGGAGAAAAATATGCTTGAACAGTTAGTGAAAGTAGCTCAGCAAATACAATCACACATTTCAAAATTATAACAACAATAGGGGAGCTGACACTATGAATAATAAAGTATTACATCCAAGGGCTTTAGAGCCTGTAACTCTACTAATGATCGTCTTAACATCTGTTGTGGGGGCAATTATTGGGATACAGCTAATTACGACTTTAGGGATTTCTGCCAATACATCAATCGTTGGGGCAATATTTGCGATGATTCTTGGAAGAATACCGATTGGCAAGCTAATTGCCTTTAAATCTGTACACAGACAAAATATTATTCAAACTGCCATTTCGGCAGCAACGTTCAGTGCAGCAAGTAGTTTAATGTTGCCAATTGGTATTCCATATGTATTAGGCTATGAAAATTTAGTATTACCATTGTTTATCGGTGTTATTTTAGCGATGTTTGTTGATGCTTTATTATTATATAAATTTTTCGATACAAAGATTTTCCCAGCAGCAGGTACTTGGCCACCAGGGATTGCAACAGCTGAAGCCATTAAGGCGGGCGATAAAGGCGGTAAGAATGCAAAGGTATTAATTGGTGGTGTGTTAATTGGTATCGTGGGATCTGTTTTGAAAATTCCAATGTCAGCTTTTGGGGTAGCGTTCATCGGTAATATTTGGGCACTGACGATGTTTGGGATTGGGCTTTTATTAAGAGGCTATTCTGTTCAATTATTTAATGTTGACTTAAATGCTTACTATATTCCACATGGCGTTATGATTGGTGCTGGGATTGTAGCACTTTTCCAAGTAGCTTTTGCCTTATTGAATAAAAAGTCGGCTAAAAAGTCAGAAGAGTTAAGCTATTCAAAAGATGCAAAAGAAATTCGACAAGCATTTGGTGTTGGGTTTATAGCATATTTAGCCATTGCTCTATTAATCGCTATTTTAGGCGGTATTATTTCACACATGTCTTTCGGTATGTTAATAGGATTCATCATCTTTGCAACGATTGCTGCATTTGTCCATGAGCTAATTGTAGGTATCGCAGCGATGCATGCGGGTTGGTTCCCTGCATTTGCAGTGGCATTTATTACACTGATTGTTGGTATTTTAATTGGTTTCCCAGCTCCAGCACTTGCATTACTAGCAGGGTATAGTGCTGCTACAGGGGTAGCATTTGCGGATATGGGCTATGACTTAAAAACTGGTTTCATTTTACGTGGTAATGGTAGTGATGTTGCATTAGAAAAAGAAGGTCGCAAGCAACAATTGATTGCTGGTATGCTAGCTTTTGCAATTTCCGCAGTTGTAGTATTGCTATCCTATAAATCTTATTTTGCACAGGATTTAGTAGCACCTGTTAACCATGTGTATGCAGCAACAATTCAATCAGGCGTTACAGGCGATGTAGCGAAACAATTAATGATTTGGGCGATTCCAGGTGCATTAATTCAGCTAATTGGTGGTTCAAAACGTCAAATGGGTATCTTATTCGCAACAGGTTTATTACTTGTCAATCCAATTGCTGGCTGGGCTGTATTAGTGGGTATCATACTTCGTGTTATTTTCACATATGTGACGAAAGGTAAGAGAGAATCTGAAATGACGGTCTTTGCAGCAGGTGTCATCGCTGGAGATGCGCTATATAGCTTCTTCTCTTCCATTCTAAAAATAGGGAAATAGAAAGGAGTCATGCTGAATGGCGAAAGGATTATCGTATGAGGATGGGATTGCTGCCGTTTACGGAGGAGCAATCCTTGGCGGAGGCGGCGGTGGTCTCCTAGAGGAAGGACTCAAGCTAGTGGAGGAAATCTTTGCAGTAGGCGAACCTCAAATGGTTGATATTACCGAATTAGACCAAGAAGATTTAGTTGCCTGTGTGGCAATGGTAGGTGCGCCATCAGCGGCCGATCAATATATTTCAAATGAACAGCTTTGTTGGAGCTATCGTAGTATGAACAACTATATCAATCAACGTCTAAAGGGCATCATTACCAATGAAAATGGTGCCATCACGACGATCAATGGCTGGTTGCAGTCAGTCTTATTACATGTACCTGTTGTGGATGCTCCCTGTAATGGACGAGCACATCCAACGGGAATCATGGGTTCTTTAAATCTCCATGAACAACAAGAATATCAATCCGTACAATTTTATGCAGGAGGAAAAGGTGACTTCGCCGTCCAAGGCTTTGTGGAAGGGAATTTACACAGCACCGCAAAGACAGCACGCCAAGCTTCTATTTTAGCAGGCGGGCTAGTCGGGGTCACTCGAAATCCTGTGACGATTGACTATTTACAAAAACATGGCGCACCAAATGCGATTACCATGGCTATAGAGCTTGGCTATTGCTTCTTAAATGGGCAAACCTTTGAAGAAAAGCTAGCCCATGTGTTGCAGTATTTGAATGGCGTGCACATTGTATCAGGCGCTGTCACAAATTATTCGTTAACAAAGGAAAATGGCTTCGATGTAGGGGAATTATCAGTGGGTGATTACCATCTGACGTTCTGGAATGAATATATGACATTATCGAAGGAAGGGCAGGTACAATCCAAATTCCCAGACCTCATTATGACGTTCGATACAGAGAAAATGATGCCAGTTCCAAGTGCAAGTATTGAGGAAGGAATGCATGTTGCAGTGATTCATGTAGACCAATCTAACTTAAAATTAAGTACAACCATGCAAAACGAAGCACTATTGCGGGAAATTGATGAAGTGATCAAAGGCGTTCTATAAAGTAAGAAAATAAAACAGTAAAAGCTGCCATCATCTACTTGAATGTAAGATGGGCAGCTTTTATTTGTCCTTCAGCGGGATGGTAATACATTTTATCACAATCGTTCCTACTTCCTTTTTCACTTCATACATTGATGGCTTAAATGAATTTCTTACTGATTTGCACAACTCATCGAACGTGGTATTCACAAGCTGTAAGCAATTATCGTGTACGATTTTCATTAAAGGGAGGAGCTACGTTCATACATAATCAAGGTATTGACTAGAAGAAGGTAACAACCAGTAATGAAAAAACAATGCACTTCTGCTACAACTGGCGAAATCCTTTTGGTCATGCAACAAACTAACTTGTTGTTCACATTTTCGGCATGTACATTTGGCTATGCGGGTTAAACAAAGAATTTCTAAGGGAAAGTGTTCACTTTTATTTGTTTAGATGATAGGTTTTCAATACGCACGTCATCTTTTAAACAGGTTATTCAATTGTAAGCCCGCTGAAGTTAATGTTAAATCTGTTAAACACACAGCTGTTGTACATTGCTGAAAAATATGAGGTACAGAACAAATAGCTGTTCTGTACGTTTATCATACAATATTCTGAAAAATTAGTCAATTGAAATGGATTTGATTTTTAATTTTTCTAGATTACCTCTTATGTAATAAAATACAGTATAATTTTGTAGGAAAGGAATGAGTGAAGACTATGAATCATTTAATGAATAAAGTACGTGAAATATATGATCAATTTGATGCTAGTCATGATTTTCAACATATTGAACGTGTCTATCAAAATGCATTAGCTATCCTACATAGCGAGCCAACAGCAGATGAAGAAGTTGTGAAAATAGCGGTACTTTTACATGATGTCAGTGACAAAAAGTATACCGATAGCAAGGAAAAGGAAGAACAGCTTATTGCGGAATTACCTGTTAGTGAGGGTAAAAAGCGGCATATTCGAGATTGCATTGCTCAAGTGTCATTTAATGGTGGGAATGAGCTAGAAGCAACATCATTGGAAGCAAAAATCGTCCGAGATGCAGATCGTTTAGATGCAATTGGTGCTATTGGCATTGCCAGAACATTTGCTTATGGTGGCGCAAAAGGTCGCAAGCTTTATGATAAGGAAGAAGAAGCACGCACAAATATGTCAGAGTCAGAATATCGTCAAAACAATACCGCGTCTGTTACTCATTTTTATGAGAAATTATTACTGCTAAAAGATTTAATGGTGACGGAAAAGGGCAAGCAAATGGCACTTGAACGTCATCAATTTATGGAAAGTTTTTTAAAGCAACTCCAGCACGAAATCGGTCAATAGCACATAGCACAAAAACCGCCTTTTCAATTTGAAGGGCGGTTTTTGTGCTTCATTCGGCTATGGTCTTCGTAGTACAAAAATAATGAAGCGTGCATTTCCTATGGCAAGTAGCATTTTAGTTTTGTAGTGAATTATTGGAGACGCACAAATGAGGAATCCTTCATCATGTGTTACTCCATTACCTTTTAATAGCTTAGATAGATTCATTAAAATAGGAGGATATCGCTGTTGTTAATGCTTCCCAAATGATTGCCAGGTCTGCTTGGGAAGTACGCCAATTACTGAAAGCCGCGCGAATAGCTGGCGTACCTTTGTAGACAGTTGGCGTCATGTATACTTGGCCTTGTTGATTTAAAGTTGTTAAAAATTGTTGGTGCATTTCAGCTGTCAGTGCCTCATGATTGACGGCGAAGCACACGATATTCAGTCGAACAGGTGCTAGCAATGTAAAGTAGGGACTGTCATCTATTTTTTGACCAAGCTGTTGTGCGAGTAATACATTTTCTTCTATTAATTGTTGGTAGCCCAATTTACCATAGGCCTGTAAAGAAAACCAAGCAGGTAGCGCACGAAAACGACGTGAATTTTCAGGTGTAAGATCACAGAAATCTGGATTTTCAAGGGAACTACCAAGATAGGCAGCATTATTTTGAAAAACGGTTGCTTGCAACGATTGATGACGGGTAAATTGCATAGCGGCATCATAAGGGACGTTCAGCCATTTATGTGCGTCAATTGTAATAGAATCTGCATAATTCATGCCCTCAACAAAGTGACGATACTTTGGTGAACAGGCTGCAAAGCCACCAAAGGCCGCATCGATATGAAGCCAGAAAGGGTATCGCTTTTTTAGCTCGCCAATTGCTTGCAAATCATCAAAGTCAACCGTATTGACAGTTCCCGCATTTGCTACAACTATACAAGGTTCATGTAGGTTTTCTTCAAGAAACTGCTGTAATTTTGTGATGTCAATGGCTTCTCGCTGTTCTAGGCATAGCATAGTGTGAATGGAATTTCTTCCCATGCCAAGCATAGAGGTTGCTTTGATTATACTTGAGTGGGGCGTTCCGCTAACAATCTTTATTGGAGGGATACCATATAGACCATCCAGAGCAGTGTTTTTTCCATAGTATTGTGCAATCCATTCCCTTGCTTGAGCAAGTCCTACAAAATTAGCCATCGTAGCCCCACTGACAAATGTTCCTCGATAATCATCGCTTAATAGCAATAACTCCTTTAGCATGTCAATTGTCGCAAGCTCCATTGAACCTGCAATAGAGCCCTTAGAATGGGATAAATTTTGATCGTAAACACTTACTAACCAATCTCCGACAATCGAAGCAGGGGTAGATCCACCTGTGACAAAACCCAAGTATCTTGAGCCTACACTACTATTTAAGCCTTCAGCAAATTGCTTTGTAAAATATTGAAGTGTTGCCTGAGCACCCTCACCCACTTCTGGAAGTGTCGGAGTAGGAAGGCTAGAGGAATGGTTCGTTACAGCTCTATGCTCCAGATTAGTAAAAAAATTGGCTGCATGGTCAACTACATCCATTAAAAGCGTTTTTATTTTTTCCTGATCTTGCTTCATGTTCATCATGTGTCATCATTTCCCTTCATTTTAACTTAGCTATTTCTGCCTCTACACTATATAGTGATATATATAACAGTCAAATGAAGACTATAACAGTTGGAGGTCCAATGGAAATAAAGCTGAATCGTCAGTCTGATCAATCTTTAATTGATCAAATTTCAACTATCCTTGCAGAAAAAATAAGGTCAGAATTTTTACAGGAAGGGAGCCAATTACCTTCTATTCGGAGCTTTTCAAAAGAAAATCAAGTGAGCCCTGTCACGGTCAGTAAGGCATATGCCTTATTAGAAAGAAATGGTTATATTGAAGTGATACATGGCAAGGGGGCGTTTGTTCGAAACAAAGAACAAAGAAGCACAAATGAGAGCCGTAGTGATTATAATTGGCAACTAACCATTCCTGATTACATTCAACGTTCACAATCTATGTTAAATAAAAGAATGGAATATGCGATGAAATTCTCCAGTGCCACCATCCACCCTGGATTATTACCCTCTGTTTATTTGGTGAATGAAATTGTGGCGATATTACAGGCAGATCCTCAGATTGTGGCTCGTTATGGATCGGTACAGGGGGATGAAGATGCACGAAAGGCAATCCGAGACTATGTCAAAACATATAGTAATATTGCCACAACACCACAGGAAATTATTGTGACAAACGGTGTACAACAAGGTATAGATATAGTGGCTAAAACATTTATTGGACCTGGAGATATTGTCATTACCGAAGCTCCTACATATACAGCAGCAATCGATGTCTTTAGAAATCGTGGGGCCCACATTATTCCCATACCAGTAGACGAGGAAGGAATGCAGACAGCTCTTCTAGCGACACTCTGCCTAAGCAAACAGCCAAAGCTTATTTATACAAATCCTACCTTCCATAATCCTACAGGCACAGTTTTAACTAAAGCAAGAAGGAGAGAATTACTGGATCTTGCCCAACAATATGGCTTTCTTATTGTAGAGGACGATTCATGGAATGAAATTTATTTTGACGATAACCCACCACCACCACCTCTGAAAGCTTTAGATACAAGTGGTCATGTTATTTATTTAAAAGGCTTTAGTAAGACGTTGGCCCCAAGCTGTAGAATCGGCGCTATCCTTTCAAAAGGTACCGTTCATCAACGACTTTTATCTGCCAAATCCAGTGCCGATTCGGGTAATCCCTTATTAACACAAAAGGCACTGATTCCATTTTTACGTTCAGACCGAATGCATGCCCATTTAGAAAAACTGCGCATTGCGCTTGAGATAAGAAGAGATCAAACGATTGCATTGTTGAATAAGCATGCACCAAAGGGCGTTACGTGGATCGAACCAAAAGGTGGACTTAATATTTGGGTGTCTTTACCTAGTAATGGCAATACGGATGAGCTGTTATGGAAGGCTCAACAAGACCAAATTACCTTTTTACCAAGCTCAGCTTGTTATCCAGGAGAGCCACAATATCACCATCTAAGAATTAGTTACTCTTATCCTGAACCCCACGACTTAACACAAGGAATCATCAAGCTTTGTCAGCTTATGGAATCCTATTTACAGGACATGCCACCAGTTCGTTGATAGTTTGTTGTTCTTTGTTTACCTGCGGTTTGGTGTTATGATGAATAGTGGATATCAATAATCGTCTACATAAAAATCGTGTGGGCATGAACAATACCTAACATGAAAGAGATGGAATAGTGGAATGAGTCATTTAATTGTACAAAATTTAACCAAAACAGTGGGCGATAAAACGCTTTTTCAAAATATTGAATTTACCATTTATGAGGGAGAGCGGGCAGGCTTAATCGGCATAAATGGAACGGGAAAATCAACCCTGTTATCCATTTTAGCTGGGGACATGGAAGCGGATTCGATGACAGTAGATCGTCCGAATAAATACCGTGTCGCTTATTTACCACAGGAGCCTACATTTCAGGCAGGTGAAACAGTTTTACAAGCTGTCTTTTCAGGCGATTCGCCCATTTTACAGCTGAATCGTCAATATGAGGAAACGGTTGCTGCACTAGCAAGTAACCCAACATCCGAAAGTTTACAAAAGACGTTATTTAGTCTGCAACAGCGCATGGATGAAGAGCAGGCATGGGATGTCAATGCCCTTGCAAAGACGGCCTTAACAAAGCTTGGGATTGAAACTTTTGAAAAAGAGGTACTAACGCTATCAGGCGGTCAGCAAAAACGTGTTGCATTAGCGAAGGTGTTAATTGAACCAGCGGATCTTTACTTATTGGATGAGCCCACCAACCATTTAGATGTACAGTCTACAGAATGGCTTCAAGAGATGGTCTTACGATTAAAGGGTGCAGTGATTTTCATCACCCACGATCGTTATTTCTTAGATGAATTATCAACACATATTTACGAGTTAGCAAATCAAACCTTGTATCGTCATACAGGGAATTACGGTGATTATTTAGAGGCTCGAGCTATTCGTGAGGAGATGCAAGCTGCTTCTGCACAGAAGGATCGCAATCGTTATCGTTCAGAATTAAAATGGATACGTCGTGGTGCGAAGGCGCGTTCAACTAAGCAAAAGGCTCGTATTCAACGCTTTGAAAAGCTAGAAGAAAACCTAGAACGCAAAACAGAAGATGTTTCCTTGGATATGGGACTTGCGACAACACGTCTTGGACGTAAAGTGCTGGAGGCTGAGAAAATTTCGAAAGCCTTTGGCCAGCAAAAAATCCTTGAAAACTTCTCATTTCTACTACAGCAAGGTGATCGAATTGGCATTATCGGCGCGAACGGTGTAGGAAAATCAACTTTGTTGAACATGCTAGCAGGAGAGCTGACACCCGATCAAGGTGAAATTCTTGTTGGGTCAACGGTCAAGCTGGCACATTTCAAGCAAACATTGCCGAAAATGAATGAAAATGAGCGCATGATTGAATATATACGTGAGGCTTCAAATGATATTACCGATGCAGAGGGTGTCCGTTACTCAGCTGCTCAAATGCTGGAGCGCTTTTTATTCCCGTTGCATGCTCATGGTACTCCAATTGGAAAATTATCGGGCGGTGAGCGCAAGCGTCTTCATTTATTACGTTTATTGATGGAGCAACCAAACGTCTTATTATTGGACGAGCCAACGAATGATTTAGATATTGAAACATTAGGTGTGCTAGAGGATTTCATCGAGCATTTCCCAGGCGTGGTTATCACGATTTCCCATGATCGTTTCTTCCTCGACCGTATTGCGAAAAAGCTATGGATACTAGATGGTCAGGGACAAGTAGAGGAAACACTGGATCTATACAGTGAGTATCTGGAGAAACGTGAGCAGACAGCTACTGTCAAAGTAGAAACGTCAAAAGTAGAAAAGCCAAAATCAGAAAAGCCAAAATCAGACAAAAAAAAGCTATCGTTTAAAGAGCAAAAAGAATGGGAAACGATTGCAGACGAGATAGAGAAAACAGAAACTGCTATTATGGAGACCGAAGAAGGAATCGCCAATGCAGGCTCAGATTTTACCAAGCTACAGGAATTAACAGCAAAGTTGGATGAGCTAAATGCACAGTATGAGCATCTAATTGAAAGATGGTCGTATTTAGATGAAATAGTTAACGGATAAGGAGCGATAGACATGAAGATTATTACCATTGAACCGACGCCAAGTCCCAATTCTATGAAGATTGTTGTTGATACAGAGCTACCATTCGGGAAGAGCTATAATTTTACAAAGGATAATAAAGACGAAGCAACAGGCGAGGCGGCTGCTATTTTAGCGATTGAGGGAGTAAAGGGCGTTTACCATGTAGCCGATTTCTTTGCTGTTGAGCGCAATGCTAAATATGCATGGGAAGGCATTCTAGCAAGTATTCGTCAAGTGTTAGGGGAAGATGTCCAAACACAAGAAGAAACGGTTGTGGCCAATGAATTTTATGGAGAGGTTTATGTCCATGTACAATTTTACAAGCAGGTGCCTTTACAAGTAAAAGTTTTTGATAACCAACGTGAATATCGTATTAGCTGCGGAGACCGTTTTGTCGATGCTTTTAATCAAATTATTGAGTCAGCAGTAGATGAAAACTATATTTTCCAACGTAAGTGGATTGATTATGGGGTTCGCTACGGTGAGCTTGAGGAAATTGCTGAAACAATCAAACAGGAGATTGATGTCACTTATTCTGCAGACCGTTTAGCAGAAATTGTCACAGCTATCAATAATGATGGTGAAAAAGCCGCTGTGAAAACGGACAAACTTAAAGTGACAGTAGAACAGTTCAAGCAACCTGAATGGGAGAAACGCTTCCAACTGCTCGATCAAATGGCTGATCCTGAGCTAGACGATCTACCGCTATTAGATTTAGCCTTACAGGATGAACAAATGTCTATCCGTCGACTAGCGACGGTGTACTTAGGCATGATTGAGGATGTGGCAGTTGTCCCTTATTTAGAAAGAGCCCTACAAGATAAAAGTGCAGCTGTACGTCGAACAGCAGGTGACTGCATGAGTGACCTTGGCTTTGTAGAATTTGAAGAAGCCATGCTGCAAGCCTTACAGGACAAAAACAAATTGGTTCGCTGGCGCGCAGCCATGTATTTATATGAGGTCGGCACAGAACAGTCCTTACCAGCATTGAAGGCTGCCGAAGATGACAAAGAATTCGAAGTGAAGCTACAAGTGAAAATGGCCATTGCCCGTATCGAACAAGGAGAGGAAGCAAAAGGCTCGGTTTGGAAGCAAATGACCGAATCCCGTCAACAATAATCAGGAAAAACCAGCAAATGCTGGTTTTTTTCTATTTTGTAATGGTTGGCATTCGCCCTAATAAATGGGTAAGGTGCTTCTGAATGGTGATAGGTCCTCTCCAAGAGGAGCGAACCACTCCAAAGAAGTGTGGACCCACTCTTAAAAAGGGTGAATCGTTTCAAAGAAGCGGATACCCGCTCTAAAAAGAGATGAAGGTCGCTCCACAGAACCAAAAACCCTTTCTCCAAATTAAAGAAATCCCGCTCAAAAAAGTGTTCCCTCTTCCAAACTATAATTATCTAACCACCTGAAAATCAAAAACAATACTCTCTTGCATTCGATGAATTGATCGAAAAACCGTGTAAAACAGAAAAAAATGTTGTTTTCTAGTGATTTATTGCTAAACAAAAAGTTAAAGGCGTTCTTTGAATCATTAACATATTGTCTAGTTTCATAGAGAAAGGACAATGTTAAAATAACATAAATTCAGAATATTCTTTAAAAATAGGGGGTCCTTTGCATGACAGTAACTAGTTTAAAGACAACAAAATCGTATGTGCGAGATCGTGAGACGGTCATCGCCTTAACACAGAAGCTCGTGCGCATTGAAAGCGTTTACCGTGAGAACGATCCGAAGGGCAATGAGCAAGAGGTGGCAACTTTTGTAGCGGCGTATTTACGAGATATTGGCATCGAGACGCATATCGAGGAGGTTGTGCCAGGGCGACCAAATGTCATTGGTATTATTGATTCGGGCAAGCCCGGGAAAACATTACTTTTCGAAGGACATACGGATGTGGTGACAGAGGGCAATCGAGAGGCTTGGGCCTATGATCCATTTGGAGCAGAAATTGTAGATGGGCGTATGTATGGCAGGGGAACGAATGATACAAAAGGGAATCTGGCTTGTATGATTACAGCTTGTCAGTCATTGCTACTAGATCAAGAGGCGTTTACGGGCAAAATTATTTTATGTATTCCATGTGATGAAGAAGGGCTTATGCTAGGCATTAAGCATTTTATTAAAAATGGCTGGGCCGATGGTGTGGATGGTGCGATTATCTGTGAGCCACAGGAAAATAATGTGTGTATTGCACAGCGCGGGGCTATTCGTTTACAGGTAGATATTTTCGGTAAAATGGCGCATGGTGCGATTTCGTGGAGTGGCATCAATCCTAACTGGCGTATGGCACGTTTCATCGTAGAGCTTGAAAAATTGGAAAAAGAGGAGCAAGCACGATTAGGGCGTGATCCAATGCTGAATTGGCCATCTATTACACCAACGATTTTACGAGCGCCTGTAAAGGGAGATGCACAAATCAATGTCATTCCTGATCACTGTATGACAACACTCGATATTCGCACGGTGCCTGCGCAGGACCATGATGAACTACTGGGCAAGATTGAAGCGATTATTAAACGATTACAAGCAGATGATCCTGATTTCAAAGTAGAACTGACGGTTCTTGATAACCGACCTGCAACAGCAACAGCGAAGGAAGACCCTGTTGTACAGGCAATATATGAGGCTGTGGCAGAGGTAACAGAGAAGGAACCAAAATATAATGGTGTTCCAGGCGCGACAGATGGTACGTTTCTTCATGTGCATGGTATTCCCATTGTAACGGTTGGAGCAGGAGATCGAGAAATTCCCCATCAAATCAATGAGTATGTGGACATTGAAGAATTGGCAGAAACAACGGCCATTTACCGTTTAGCAGCATTAAAATTTTTGGCGGGTGATGCACAATGACAGCTATCAAAATAGCAGTAATACCAGGAGATGGCATAGGAAAAGAGGTTATGCAGGAAGCGTTAAAAGTTTTAAATTGTTTGCAAGAACAACATAGCTCCTTACAAATTGAAACAACCATCTTTCCTTGGAGCTCCGATTACTACGTGCAGCATGGCTGTATGATGCCTAATGATGCACTGGCAACACTTCAAACATATGATGCGATTTTATTTGGGGCTATTGGCGATGCTCGTGTGCCTGATGATGTTACCGTTTGGGAATTAATTATGCCCATTCGAAAGCATTTCCAGCAATATGTGAATTTCCGTCCTATTAAATCACTACCTGGGATAGCGTCGCCCTTGGCTAACGGCAAAAAAATTGACTTTGTGATCTTCCGTGAAAATGCAGAGGGTGAATATTCGGACAGCGGTGGTAGACTGTACCAACAGCAGCCGCAGGAAATGACGATTCAAAATACAATCATGACGCGCATTGGGATTGAAAAAATTGTCCATGCTGCCTGCGATTATGCGAAGCAACACGGTAAAACCAAAATAACAAGTGCGACAAAATCGAATGCCATTATTCATTCGATGAAATTCTGGGACGAGCATACAAGCAAAACGGTGAAGCAAAGTTCACCAGCACTACAGCTTGAATCCATTTATATCGATGCACTCGTCGCCTATTTCGTAGAACGACCACAGAATTTTGAAGTGGTGGTAGCGTCCAATTTGTTTGGCGATATTTTATCCGATTTAGGCTCTGCTATTGTAGGAGGACTTGGTCTATCTCCATCAGCCAACCTGAACCCCGAAAAGGATTTTCCATCGATGTTTGAGCCTGTTCATGGCTCAGCACCAGATATTGCAGGCAAGGGCATTGCCAATCCAATCGCTCAAATTTGGTCGCTTGCCTTACTGCTTGGCCATCAAGGCAGACCAGATTTAGAACAGCTCATTGTTAAAGCCATTACAGCTGTGCTGCAGGAAGGCGTTGTGAAAACAGCAGATATTGGTGGACAAGCGACAACAGCACAAATGGGCGATGCGATTTGTCAGGAAATTATTAATAGAACTTTAACAGCAGGAGGTGTTTAGCATGGCAGTTGAGCAAAAGGTGATTGTGGTTACTGGTGCGGGAGGCGGTATGGGAAAGGCCATTATTCACGAGCAATTAAAGCTGGGCAATCGAGTTATTGGACTTGATCTATCCATAGATGCCTTATCAGATATTGCACAGGATGCCCTTCAATGCTTTGAAGTCAATGTGTTACAGGAGGAACGTGTGCAAGACATCTGCCAGCAGGTTTTTGATAAGTATGGCAGAATAGATGGTCTTGTTAATGCACTGGGAATTGCCCAGTCAGCTACGCCGATTGAAGAGGTCACAATGGATGAATGGAATCGTTTAATGGATGTTAATGTGAAAAGTTTATTTATCACGACAAAGGCAGTTGTCCCTTTTATGAAAAAGCAGCAAAGGGGTTCTATTATTACAATTGCCTCGATTTCAGCAGTGCGACCAAGACCGGGCTTACAGGCTTATATTGCATCGAAGGGTGCAGCAGAGAGCTTTACGAGAGGACTAGCAATTGAACTAGCATCTAGTCAAATTCGGGTTAATACGATTCATCCAGGACCAGCAGACACACAAATGCTTGGTCAATTTGCCGCACAGGGTGCAGACGTAGAGCAGACGAAGCAAAGTGTCTTTGTGCAATCTGTGCCATTAGGACGATTAGTGAAGCCAGCAGATATAGCAGGAGCTGTTAGTTATTTACTCTCAGATGCAGCAAGTATGGTCACAGGAACGACATTACATGTAGATGGTGGCCGTGGATTATAGGAGGGGTACAATGAAAAAAATTCCTATGTTGATAGATGGTGAGTGGGTTCACGGTGATGCTCAGGCATACCTCGATGTTAAGAATCCCTCAACGGGTGAAGTGATTGCACAAATTAGCAACGCGAGTAAAGAACATGTAGAAGAGGCAGTACGTGCAGCCCGTGTAGCCTTTGAACGTGAGGACTGGCGTCAATGGAAAGCCTATGAACGTGGGCAGTTATTGATCGAATTTGCTCATTATATTCGTAAGCATGCAGAGGAATGGAGTTTGCTAGAATGTCGGGATGTAGGAAAGCCCTTATCACAGGCAAGAGCAGATATTGAAGCAGCGGCACGCTATTTTGAATTTTATGGTGGTGCAGCGGATAAGGTGATGGGAGATACAATTCCGATTGAGGATGGGCTTTTAAATGCAGTAGTGCTAGAGCCAGTGGGCATTACGGTACATATTGTGCCATGGAATTATCCGATTCAAATTACGGCAAGAAGTGTAGCAGCCGCTATAGCAACTGGTAATGCAGTCATTGTGAAAAGTGCGGAGGATACACCGCTAACAACACATGCCATTGCAGAATGGTTCGCCGATAAGCTGCCGAAAGGGATTTTCCAGCATATTACGGGCTTGGGACGAGAAGTTGGTCCTTATTTAACTTCACATCCCGATATTAATCATATTACGTTTACAGGTTCTGTTCCTACAGGAATTGCGGTGATGAAGGCGGCTGCTGAAAATGTTGTGCCTGTGACATTAGAGCTTGGTGGTAAATCTCCTAATATTGTTTTTGCGGATGCTAACATGGAGCAGGCATTAGAGGGAGTCGTACGTGCGATTATTCAAAATGCTGGTCAAACTTGTTCAGCAGGGGCACGTTTACTCATTGAGGAACGAATAAAAGAGTCCTTTATTTCCCGATTAGCCCAAAGGTTCCAAGTGATCCAAGTAGGACCAGGTGAGGCAGATATGGAGATGGGACCGTTACTGAATGAACAACAATATACAAAAATCACTGCATTATTACAGCAAGCAAAGGTAGATGGCTATGTTGTGACGGGTGGGGAACCATTGACATTGGCAGGCTATGAGAACGGCTTTTATGTTCAGCCAACTATACTTGATGGTGTTGGTCCAAATGATCCATTAGCTCAGGAGGAAATTTTCGGTCCAGTGTTAACCGTCTTGACATTTTCGACTGTAGAGGAGGCCATCGCATTAGCCAATAGTACGGACTATGGCCTAGTGGCGGGCATTTGGTCACAAAATATCGATACGGCTCACTATGTGGCAAGTCGTGTGCAGGCGGGACAAGTATTTGTCAATAATTATGGAGCTGCTGGAGGCATTCAAATGCCATTTGGAGGCTATAAAAAAAGCGGAATTGGTCGAGAGAAGGGCTTTGTTGCACTGCGAAACTATACGCAAATGAAAAATATCGCTATACGCTATGCACCACCTAATCAACACTGAGATGGAGGGACGCATATGGAACAGCCAAAAGACAAAGATGTGCTTTTAGAGGTCAATCACTTATCAATTAAATTCCATTTAAAAAATGGCAAAGAGGCAAAAGTTGTGGAAGATGTGAATTTTACTATTCATAAAGGAGAAACCGTTGCACTGGTTGGTGAATCGGGAAGTGGCAAAAGTATTACATCCTTAGCCATTATGCGGTTGCTGCCTATACCTCCAGGAGAAATTACGTCAGGTTCTATCACTTTAAACGGTAAAAATCTACTTACCTATAAAAATAAAGAAATGAGCCGTATACGAGGCAATGAAATTAGTATGATTTTTCAAGAGCCCATGACCTCTTTAGATCCCGTTTTTACGATTGGCAATCAAATGATTGAAGGCATACGAAGACACCAAAGGGTATCGAAAAAAGAGGCATGGAATAAAGCGCTACAGCTATTAAAAGAAGTCGGGATTGCGAATGCAGAAAAGGTCATCGCTGAATATCCTCACCAACTCTCAGGCGGGATGCGACAACGAGTTATGATTGCCATCGCAATGTCGAATAATCCGCAGCTATTGATTGCGGATGAGCCAACTACTGCACTTGATGTCACGGTTCAGGCACAGATTTTAAAGCTGATGCTAAAAATGAAGGAAGAGCATCGATCAGCCATTTTATTCATTACCCATGATATGAGCGTTGTTGCAGAGACAGCTGACCGCGTTATGGTGATGTATGCGGGACAGATTGTCGAGGAGGCTCCAGTAAGAGAGCTCTTTTTAAATCCACAGCATCCTTATACCACAGCGCTTTTAAAGACGATGCCAAGCCTTGAAACAGATGTCAAAAGGCTACCATCGATTCCTGGTACTGTGCCACCTGCGTATGCATTACCTGACGGCTGTCGCTTTGCGCCACGCTGTCCCCATGCGCTGGCACATTGTCATCAGGAGCAACCTGCTGTTCATCACATTCAGGAGGCACATAAGGTACGCTGTCATTTATTCACGGAGAAAGGAGAGCTGGCTCATGACAGAGAAAGAAGTTTTGCTGGAAATTAATCATTTAAAAGCCTACTTTCCTGTGAAGCGTAAATCGATGAAGGAAGAGAAAAAGGTCATAAAAGCGGTTGATGATATTTCGATTGAGATTTATAGAGGGGAAACACTTGGAATTGTTGGTGAATCAGGCTCAGGAAAATCCACCTTTGGGCGAACAATTTTAAAGCTCGTTGAACCAACAGCAGGCGAAGTGCTATATAAAGGACAACCCATCCAGCATTTAAAGGGGAATAAGCTACAAAGTTACCGCAATCAAATGCAAATGATTTTTCAAGATCCCTTTGCCTCTCTCAATCCTCGGATGCGAATCGGTTCTATAATCGAAGAGCCGATGAAGCTACAATTAACCTTGACGAAGGAGCAACGCAAAGAGCGTGTGAAGGAGCTATTACAAAAGGTAGGGCTACCTGAGGATGCCATGCATAAATTTCCACATGAATTTTCTGGTGGGCAGCGGCAGCGTATTGGGATTGCACGGGCATTAGCGATTCATCCAGAATTCATTATAGCCGATGAGCCCGTTTCAGCATTGGATGTGTCGGTGCAATCGCAAGTGCTCAATCTCATGATGGATTTACAGGATGAATTTCAATTAACCTATTTATTTATCTCACATGATTTAAGCGTTGTGAAGCATATTAGTGACCGTGTGGCAGTGCTGTATTTAGGTAGAGTAGTGGAGATTGGGACAAAGAAGGAGCTATATGCCAATCCGTTGCATCCCTATACACAAGCATTACTATCTGCAATACCAGTTGTTAATTTTGATGAGCCTAAGCAAGAAATACTTTTACAGGGCGAGTTACCAAGTCCGATGAATCCACCTGTTGGCTGTGTCTTTCATACACGTTGCCCGCATGTGATGGAAAGATGCCATCAGGAGAGACCGAAGCTTCACAATGAAAATGATCATCAACGAGTAGCCTGTTTTTTATATGATAAAAAATCAGAAAATTATAATTATTTAAAAAGTGAGGTGTGAAGAATGTTTGGCAATATAACGGATGTGCCAGGTGTTAAGGTAGGACATCGCGAGAACAAGGAGGGCATCACAGGCTGTACGGTGCTAGTAGTGGAAAACGGAGCAGTTTGTGGAGTGGATGTTCGAGGCTCTGCACCAGGTACTCGTGAAACAGATGCGTTAGATCCCATCAATGAAATTGACCGAGTTCATGCTATTTGTTTAGCTGGGGGTAGTGCGTTTGGGTTAGATGCTGCTACAGGCGTCATGCAATTTTTAGAGGAGCAAGGGATTGGGGTAGATGCAGGAGTAGCGAAAATACCGATTGTACCAAGTGCTGTACTCTTTGACTTGTTTATCGGTGATCCACATGCACGACCTACAGCACTAATGGGCTATGAAGCGGCACAAGCGGCACAAGTTGGCTCATTTCCAAATGGCAATGTAGGCGCGGGCTACGGAGCAACTGTAGGCAAATTAGCTGGTCCAGAATTTGCAATGAAGGGTGGGCTTGGTAGTGCTTCCTATGCGGGAAAAGATGGTCTTGTAGCAGGTGCTATCGTGGCTGTCAATGCAGTTGGAGATGTCAAGGACCCTACAACGAGGAAAATTTTAGCTGGAGCAAGAGATACGCATTCTGGTCAATGGGTGGATTGCTGTGCCTATTTAGAGCAACATGCACAATCAGAGGCTTTAGCGGGAACTAATACAACCATTGGTGTTGTGGCAATGAATGCCAAGCTAACGAAGGCTGAGGCTAAAAAGATTGCGCAGCTTACGCAAAATGCCTTAGCACGCACGATTTATCCTGTTCATACGATGCTGGATGGCGATACGATTTTTGTGCTTGGTACAGGGGATCAATCCTATGCACTTGATTATTTAGGCCAGCTAGCGACAAAGGTGATGGAGGAAGCAATTCTGGCTGGTATTAAAGCCGCTGAACGATTGGCGGATGTTGAGAGTTATACAAGCATTCAAAAGTCAAGCACTTAGAAAAAGGGGGAACAGCCATGCAATGGAAAAAAAGCGGATTGATACTACTAACAGTGTTAATGGCAATCGTTATGGCAGCGTGTTCAAGTGATGGAGAGAAAACGACGACTACTTCAGGTACTACAGATGGTCAAGCGGCAACAGATGCTCCACAGGAAATTGTTGTACGTGTGAATGATGATCCAGATTTTTTAGATCCACATAAAGCTACAGCGTCCATTTCTTATCAAATGATTCTAAATATCTTTGAGGGGCTAATGGCTCCTGAAACGGATGGCTCCTTAAAGGAGGGACTTGCTGAAAGCTATGAAATTTCTGAGAACGGCTTAACCTATACGTTTAAAATTCGCCAAGGTGTGAAGTTTCATAATGGTGATGATTTAACGATGGAGGATATTCAATATTCCTTTGACCGTTTAATGGGGAAAAATGGTGGGGAAAAAATGTCCAATAGCTTTGATAATGTAGCATCTACAGAGGCGCCTGATGCAAGTACATTTGTGATTAAGCTAAAAGAGCCAAATTCAAATTTCTTGTATTCATTAACAGGCAGACAATCAGCTATTATTCCAAAGAGCAATGATGGGAAGCATAATGAAAATCCAATTGGTACAGGTCCATTTGCCTTTGTGAAATATGCACCAGGTACAAATTTAGAGCTTAAGAAAAATGAACAGTATTGGCAAGAAGGATTACCTTATTTGAATAAAGTAACCTTTGCCTTCCAATCAGATGATCAGGCAGCCATTATGAGCTTAATGGCAAACGAAGTTGATTTAACGAGTGTTCCTTGGCACCGTGTAAGCGAGGTAGAGGGAAGCTATAATTTATCACACCAAAATAATAACTCTTCTCTTATTGTTACATTTAACGAAACAAAGGCACCATTTGACAATGTGAAGGTTCGTCAAGCAATCAATTACGCAATTAGTAAAGCCGATATTATTGACTCTGTGTTTGCAGGCTATGCTGTGCCACTTGGCTCTAATATGAGTCCAGCGATGGGCGATTTCCAAAAGAAGGGCTTAGAAAGCATGTATGAGCGAGATGTGGAAAAAGCGAAGGCGTTATTAGCAGAAGCAGGATATCCGGATGGCTTTAAAACAAAAATTACAGTGTCTTCACACAATGATATTTACTCAAATATTGCACAAATTGTCGTAGCTAATCTACAAGAGATCGGAATTGATGTAGAAATTGAAGTAGTGGAATGGGGAATTTGGCTAGATCGCGTTTACTTTGGTCGTGACTATGCAATGACAACGATTGACTTAACAGGTCGTGCATCTGCTTTTGAAGTGTTGAATGATTACATTTCTACAAACGATAGTGAAAACTTCTTCTTATTTAAAAATGAAGAATACGACAAAATTATGGCTGATGTTTTAAAGGAAACCGACCAAGCCAAGCAAATAGAGTACTATCATCGTGCACAGGAAATATTAGCTGAGCAGGCAACAGCAGTGTATATTGCGGATTATCAAATCGTTTGGGGATCTGACAAACAGGTGACGGGGCTCAAGAGCTATCCATTCTGGTTCCACGATATGTCAGAGGTCAAGTTTTCAAACTAGAAAGGGATGAGTGCTTATGATGTATATCCTACGTCGAATCATCCTGTTAATAACAACCATCCTTCTAGTATCCATTATTACATTTGGTGTTTTTCAAATTTTACCTGGTGATCCAGTTCGCACAATGCTAGGAACAGAGGCGGATCCCACTCAAATTGAAAATTTACGATCTGAGCTTGGCTTGGATCGTCCTCTTTATGAACAATATGTGGATTGGATGAAGGGCTTATTGACAGGGCAATTAGGGAATTCCATTCGATTTTCCATGCCAGTAAAAGAATTACTATTTGATCGACTTCCTGTCACCATGTCATTAGCAGGACTCACCCTTATCATTGTCTTAATCATCTCATTACCTTTAGGGATGTTTGCAGCAAGAAGACAAAATAAATTAAGTGATGTGTCATTATCGACTGTAACCCAGATCGGTATGGCAGTGCCTTCCTTTTGGCTAGGGATGATGCTTATTCTTTACATTGGCCTACAGTTCAGCTTCTTTAAAATAAGTGGCTATATACCTTGGACAC
The DNA here is from genome assembly GCF_002896375.1 of Lysinibacillus sp. YS11. NCBI lineage: Bacteria > Bacillati > Bacillota > Bacilli > Caryophanales > Bacillaceae > Lysinibacillus > Lysinibacillus sp. YS11. Next base: position 1,679,619 of record NZ_CP026007.1, read on the forward strand.
AAAGTGTAGCAGGGGCGCTCAGTACCCTAATACTTCCAGCCTTAACGATTGCGATTCCACAAATTGCGGTGAATTTTCGTTATGTTCGTACAGCCATTTTGGAGCAGGTCCAGCTCGATTATGTCCGTACGATACGCAGTAAAGGGATGTCTGAACAAAATGTAATGTATAAGCATGTTTTGAAAAATTCCATGATTCCGATATTGACGGTTTTTGGGTTGATTATGGCGGAGGTTGTGGCAGGAACGATTATTGTGGAGCAGGTGTTTTCATTGCCAGGGATTGGTCAGTTATTGATTACGGCTATCAGTAATCGTGATTTTCCACTCGTACAAGGGATCGTTATGTATATTACAGTAGCTGTCGTCATGATTAATTTTATCGTCGATGTTTTATATTCTGTGTTGGACCCTAGAATTCGATTACGTTAAGAGGTGACTACCATGAAACAATTACAGCGCTATACTAAAAAAATCAATTTAGTCATTGGTCTCCTCGTCATTGTTGGCTTTCTGCTCGTCATGATTGTTAGCTTTTTTTATACACCCCATGATGTCAACGCGATGAATATACCTGAAAAATTGCGTGGTCCAGGTGGTGCCTATATGTTTGGAACAGATGAATTTGGGCGAGATATTTTTAGTCGCATTATGAAGGGGACACAAACAGCCTTTGCCGTGGGTCTATTAACGGTTGCGATTGGAACGATATTTGGTATTCTCATAGGCGGAATTGCAGGCTATGTTGGTGGCTGGATCGATGAAATATTTATGCGTACGATGGACGCTTTAATGGCCTTTCCAGGAATCATCTTAGCATTAATGCTTGTAGCAGTATTCGGCCCAGGAATAACGAATACTGCGATAGCGCTGGGGATTATCGCGATACCTGCTATTGCGAGGATTGCCCGCAGTGGCTTTGTGCAACAACGTGACTCGGAATATGTGCTGGCAGCGAAATTAATTGGTGTTAAGCCTTATAGCATCATGTTTCGTCATATTTTGCCAAACATTTCGTCGCAAATTATTGTGGCAGCAACCGTGACTTTTGCAACAGCCATGTTAGCCGAGGCAGCACTAAGCTATTTAGGGCTTGGGGTACAGCCACCAAACCCTAGCTGGGGCAGAATGTTAAAAGATTCACAAGCCTATTTAATCGGTGCCCCTTGGTATACGTATGCCCCTGGAGGAGCCATTACGATTCTTGTTTTAGGCTTATATATGCTCAGTAATGCTTTACGAGATTTTATGGACCCGCGTTCAAAATCGTAATAGATCAGGTGCTGTCTTTTGCAACAGTTCATATGCCTTAACAGCCATCTCAATATTGAGGCGATGGGGAGCTTGTAAAAAATCAGCACCTAGTATACTTTCTAAGCGTTCTATTCGTTTGTAAAGTGTTTGACGGACAATAAACAGCTGTTCTGCTGTATCATTTTTAGCTCCATTACAGGACAGATAAACAGCTAATGTTTGAAATAAATCATGGCTACTTTTTTGATCTAATACTAAAATTTCCTGTAAATAATCTTTTACAAATTGTAGGAGAGCTGTTTGATCCTGCTGTAATAACAATCGATAAACACCTAAATCTTTATAATAGATGGAGCTCGTCAATTGATGATGCTGCATTTGGATGGCTGATTTGGCTTCCTTATAGCCCAGATGAACACTTTCGATCGTTTGATAGACATTGCTAATACCACAGCTAAGGGTAAGTTGCTCAAAAAATTGTGCTGCTTTTCTTGCAATGATTTGTGAAATTGCTTGATCAAAAGCGTCGCGATTGTCTTTCATATAATCTGCGGCAATGAAAAAGGCTAAAATAATTATCTCGTGCTGTCTTACTGAAACAGTAGGGAAAAATCCAAGCTTTTTCAGAATCGAACGAACATACATGGCATTTTGTAGCTGGATTTCCTGCCATTCTTCTTCAGGTACAGTATTGGCTTCATCATGTAGATTGAACACGACGACTCGGTAAAATAAATTACGACTTTCGATTGGTAAATAGCTTTGGTAGTATTGAATATCTACTGGCTGACCTTGAATTAAGGCTAGTATGAATTCATCTTCCCGGCTTTGCTGTCGCTCCTGAAGCATGCGGTTACGCATTAAAATATGGGCAATCGACATAGTTGCTCGTTCAAGATTTAACAAGGTGTAATCACTCTGCTTTGGCAGTTCAGAATGCATACATAAATAGCCCCACACTTGTCCAAGTCCATTAACAGGAATAATGACAAAATGGTCTTTACCCAAGGATAGAAGGTGCAAGGGCTCTTGTAGTTCTAACTGCTGACAATGCTCCTCCATGACACGTAAGTATTTTTTAGCCTCCATAGGATAATAAAAGCTTTTTGTATCTTCTGAAACAAATAGAAAGGGAGCATTTGTATCTTGATGGAGCACTTGTAATATTTTTAAAATACCATTTGGCATTAATGATAATTCCATAAAAGTTTTGGATAGTGTATCTAGCTGTGTAAGTGCCTGCTGGTGTTGATTAATTATGTACGTGTGCAAATCTTGCGTAATATCAATAAATCGTACAATTTCTTCAAAGATGATGATAGGGAAATGATGGGCATTTGCCATGGCAATCAATTCTACGGGAACATGGTCAAAATAGTCGCCAATTTCTATACAAAGACCAGCTGCCTCATTACGAATAAGGTTTTGTAAGTAGGCTATTTGTGTTTCTCGTTCTAGCTGTAAACCGACACCCGTGGTTAAAATTAATTCACCACCATTGATTAAGGTTTCAAAATCTTTAATTTCTAATATATGTGTCCACAATACTTGGCGATCTAGGCCGTGCTGCCCTGCAATAAGCTTCGCCGATTCAAAATGCTTGCGCTTGAGGACATCACGTACGAGTAGAGGATGTTTCGACATCAATTAGCACCTGCCCTTCGAATGTACAATGTCTATTTCATTATGTTAGAGAAATCAGAAAATTTCAATATTAACTAGCTTAATAGGGAAAATGGTGATAGACAAAAAGACACCGATGATACACGATTGGAGGTCATGATATGGAGCGAAACGATCAGTTTACACATACTTTACAGCAAAAAGATCATGAAAACATTTGGCATCACATGTCTATCTATAACGACAAAGCACCTCCCATTATTGAGCAGGGAGAAGGGGCATGGATTACAGATAGTTTAGGCAATCGCTTTTTAGATGGCATGTCAGGCTTATGGGCAGTGAATGTAGGGTATGGGCGTGAGCGTCTTGCTAGGGTTGCCTATGAGCAGCTAAAAAAGCTTTGCTATGCTCCTTTAACACAAAGCCATGAACCTGCCATCAGGCTCGCTGAAAAAATAAACAGCTTACTTGAGGATGACTATATGATGTTTTATTCCACTAGTGGCTCAGATGCGAATGAAGTAGCGTTTAAGTTAATACGTCAATACCATCAACAAAATGGGGAAGGGAACCGCTACAAAATCATTGCTCGTTATCGGGGCTATCATGGCAGTTCACTTGGGGCATTAGCAGCTACAGGTCAGGCATTACGTAAATTTAAGTACGAGCCGCTGACACCGGGCTTCTTACATGTTGCTCCACCTGATCACTATCGTCGTCCAAAAGGGCAGTCAATTGAGGCATACAGCCTAGCACTTGCCCGAGAAATGGAAGAAAAAATTATTTGGGAGCAAAAAGAAACCATTGCGGCTGTCATTATGGAGCCACTCATCACGGGTGGTGGAGTGCTTATTCCACATCCAACTTATGTCAAAGAAGTCGAGCGCATTTGTAGAAAGCATGGAGTATTACTCATCATGGATGAAGTCATTTGTGGCTTTGGACGGACAGGTAAGCTATTTGGCCATCAGCATTTTGATATTCGACCAGATGTCATTACCATGGCGAAAGGATTAACGAGTGCCTACCTACCACTATCCATTACAGCTATACGGAAAGACATTTATGAAAAATTTAAAGAGACGGACGGCTATAGTCATTTTCGCCATATCAATACGTTTGGGGGCAATCCAGCAGCTTGTGCAGTGGCTTTAGAAAATATAAAAATCATGGAGGAGGAAGGACTTGTGCAGCGAGCAAGAGATTTGGGTATTCAATTCCTACATGATTTGCAAGACCTATTAGAGCTGCCTTTCGTTGGCGATATTCGTGGGCTTGGGTTACTCATTGGCATCGAGCTGGTCGAAGATAAACAATCTCAAACACCTGCTAAGCCTGAGCTAATCGCGAAAATCATGGCTGATTGTCAAGCAAATGGCTTAATTATTGGAAGAAATGGTGATACAGTTGAAGGCTTCAATAATATCATTACGTTAAGTCCGCCGCTGTGCTGTACAGACGAGGACTTTGATTTTATGGTTGCTGTATTAAAACGAGTATTTGCAGCCAATGTCTAGCCTAAGGCGATTCCAAATGTGCGAAAAACACGAGGAATCGCCTTTAATACTGTCGTTTATGCCCTTTCTTCACCTCTTCCCAGTCAATTTCGATGTTATGCAACACACGTGTTAGAAGACTGTGAATGCAGTTAATCTCCTCATTAGAAAACCCCTCAAGCGCACGAGCATTGGAATATTCGCCCTCCCGTTTTAAAAAAGGGTAGATGTCCATGCTTTTAGCTGTAGGAAAAAGTAATTTATTTTTCTTATTACCTTGTTCAATTCGTTTTTCAATAAAGCCTTTGGTCTCCAATTTTTGAATAGCTCGTGAAGCCGTTGTACGGTCTACCTTCAATAGCTCTGCGACTTTCTCTTGAATAATACCTGGATGTTCACAAATACGGATGACATATAAATATTGCCCCTTTGTCAAATCCAATTCCTTGAATTCAATATTGCTTATCGAGTCTAATGCCCGTGCTATGGCACCTATTTCACGTAAGATTTCTTTCATGTTCGATCCTCCTGAGATTTTTGTTGTAATTGCAATAAAAATCATTCTATACTAATACTATCATCTTCAAAGTGAAATTGCACCTAGAGAAGATGATAAGGCAGGAGAAACTAGGAGGAATAGTAATGACTATAAAAAAAGTGACAACTGAAGCAGAATTACAAACAGCGTTTGATTTTAGACGAAGCGTTTTTATTGAAGAGCAGCAAGTCCCTGAGGAAGAAGAATATGATGAATTTGATGCACTGGATGCTCCATGCGATCATATTTTGGTGTATTACAATGAGCAACCTGTTGGAACAGGGAGACTTCGAGTTTTAGAGGACTATGGCAAATTGGAGCGTATTTGTATATTAGAAGAATACCGCAAATATGGCCTTGGTAAGGAAGTTATTGTGGGCCTAGAGCAAATTGCTCGAGATAAAGGGCTAACAAAAGCAAAATTAAATGCTCAGTCCTATGCAGAAGGCTTTTATGAAAAATTAGGCTATCAGCGTGAAGGTGAAGAATTTATGGATTGTGGCATCCCCCATATTTTAATGAAAAAATACTGGTAACAGACGAAATTCACACGATTATAGAACATGCCAGACTTAGCGTCATACTTTGTAACTTTTTAATCGTTGCTTGGGTCTACTGCTGAAAGGGGGGATGTTGTTGAAGAAATGGATATGCCTTTGTTTCATGTGTTTGTTGTTACTGACTGCTTGCGGTAGTCAAGTCATCATCGAATGGGTTGATTTAATCAAATGGGATGGTAAGCAATATGAAGCTGTATATGAAGTAGCGTTAGCCGATCGTTCATTCATTGATAAGGAAATAGGGGAAGTTGATTTTAAAGTGGCAGATCATATCAAAAGAACTTCCTATCGCTTTAAGGATGGCGATGCAGCATTCCATGAGAAGGGAACAAAGCTTTATGCGATAAAGGGTCTTGACGATGCCATTGCGGTAGAGGATCAGTCGGTTATTAATGGCTATCGAATTTATATGATAAGAGCTGAAGCTCCGCCGCGACGGAATTTTGATCAGGTTCCATTAGAAGAAGTGAAGAAAATAGAATTCTACTCATCTACGGAAGAAGGCAATCGGAAAACGGCTAGCTATACAAACCAGTCTGACATGGCAGATATAAAGGCAATTTTAGTCAATAGTAAACCAGCCCCATCCTTTGAGCCAAACGGGGATACGAACCGTTATGATGTACTCCTTTATACAGACGATGCCATTGCTTTTCAATATGGCATACAATTTGATGGTACTACTTATTTTTGGTTTCCGTCAGAAAACGCGATTTTATCGAATGATATACAGCAGTTTATTTCCAAAGATTAGCATACTTCTCTAAAGAGAATTCCATGCTACTTTCTGTAATGGTTAGGCGATCAGGAAGATTAACACTTTAGCAAAATGCTCCAATTAAAGAAAGCTGCCCAAACGATAAGGCAGCTTTCCTTTATTTTTTCTTTACAACCGTACCTGCAAAGCTATCATGAGGAAGACGTTGACCATGCTGCTGCTCGAAGGCTTGGCGATCTTTTAGATAATCGAACGTACTGATAGTGTCTCGATAAGCCATGCGTTTAATAATTTGACATTCTGATAATGGACGACCATCTTCATTTTCGAGTGTCAATCCCATTGCTTTGTAGCCAATCGTTTGTCCGTTTTTACGGAGTTGTGCATATTCTAGCGCCCACAATACCACGGTTGGCGTAACGAGTGCATGAACAGCCTCATTTTTTACTTTTTTTCGTAGGAAGTATTCAACCCCAAACGTGACAGCTGTTGAAACAGCTGTATCGATTAAAAATGCAGCTGTGCGTTTTTTTGTCATCGATTCCATATAAGCCCTCCTTTAATGACCTGTCACTAGTACATACGAACAATAAGGACAAAAAGTTTCGATTTATCCTAGATTCATATCTAATGAAAGTACAGGATAGGATGGAATTGCCCCATGCTTTGTTGTTGAAATGCCCGCATATCCGTTTGCAAAAGATAGCAGAGACATTGCATACTGTTCACAATGAGCTACCACTTGATCTACTGTTAGTTGATGATGAAGAAATTGACTTAAAATCGCGCCAATAAAAGCATCACCAGCCCCAGTTGTATCAACGGTTTGTACCTTGTTAGCAGGAGCCTTCATATGATGCTTTTTCGTATATAAGGCAGCCCCAGCAGCACCATGTGTAATGATAATAACTTCTACATATCCCTTGAATAACGTTTGAACAGCTTCCTGTTCATCTTCTAGAGTTGTTAAAAACAACAGTTCTTCCTCTGAAAGCTTGACAATATGGGCTTTTGGTAAAAAGGCTAGAATGGTTTCACAACACGCCGTCTTATCCTGCCATAAAGGAAGGCGCACATTCGGATCGAAGGATATAAGGCTTCCTGCTTGATGTGCCTGTTCAATAAGGGCAAGATGTGCTTGTTTCATAGGACTCTCTACAAGATTAACAGAGCAAAAGTGAACGATATCGTGCGCTGTTAATAGCTGCGAGGGGAGGTATTCCTGTTTGTATAAGAGATCTGCAGCATGTCGGCGAAAAAATTGAAAATCTCGTTCGCCATGTTCATTTAATGAAACAAAGGCAAGACTTGTTTCACCATCCGTTGATTGACGAATAAACTGTGTATCTACACCTGCTTGCTGCAACGTTTTGATTAGGAAGTCACCAAAGGCATCCTGACCGACTTGTGTAAGAAGGGCCGCCTGCTGTCCTAGCTTTGCACAGACAGCGGCTACATTGGCAGGTGCTCCTCCTGCATGTTTAGTAAAATGCTCAATGTTGGCTAGGGAGCCGTGCTGCTGTGTCGGTGTAAAGTCAACTAATAATTCTCCAATTGTGAAGAGCTTGCCCATTATGAGACCTCCTGTGGTAGTCGCTTTTTCTTAGGAACATAAATGGTATAAAAAATACCAGCGAAAATGAGAAGGATCCCCATCGTTTGCGTAAAGCTTGGCATAAAATCAAGCAATAGCATATCCAGTAAAATGGCGACAACAGGGTCGACAAAAACCAATACAGAGACAAGAATCGTAGACAGGCTACGAATACTATCAAAAATAAATAGTAAACAAATCCTGTATGAATAAAGCCTGTGCCGAGTATATAAAACCAATTGGTTGACGTTAATCCATCAAACAGCGAGAAGTCGATAAAAGGCAGTAGTATCACGATTCCAACTGTTGTTTGAATATAGGTTAACGCATACGAGCTAAGCTTCGTGATGGTTTTGCTTGTTAGCATTGTAAGGGCATAAAATACTGCTGACAGTAATGCCCAGATAAAGCCAGATTGCATAAATTCTGAGAACGACACAAAATTATTGAGACCGATGATAAAAATACTACCGATAAAGCAAGTGATTGTTGCGACAAGTGCCTGAATGGTCATTTTTTCCTTCAAAAAGATAGCGCCTAAAATTAACACAAATATGGGGGCTAAATTATAGATGGAAATGGCAATTGAAATGGACATTTCCTCAAAGGCTTTAAATAAAAATACCCAGTTTAACACAATAAAGACACCGCAAATAAGCGTTTGAAAAATTTCTTTCTTATCCCATACCTCTGTTTTATGTCCACCAGTGATGAGCCACATACCACCTAGAAAGAGGGTTGCGCAAATGCATCTAACAAAGACAAGCTCTGTAGCGGGAACACCAGTGTGAACGGTAAAAAAGCCGATGGAACCAAACAGTGCCATGGAGACTGTTAGTTTAATGATTGCTGAGATGTTCATACGAAACCTTCCTTCTATTATTTTATGAAACTATAAGAACTATTCACGAATTTGGCCGTTGCCATGAATAACATATTTTGTTGATGTTAATGCAGGCAAGCCCATTGGTCCACGGGCATGTAGCTTTTGTGTACTAATACCGATTTCTGCACCATAGCCAAATTCAAAGCCGTCTGTGAAGCGGGTGGAGGCATTATGATACACTGCTGCTGCATCAACATTGTTTAAGAACGTCTCGGCGGTTAATTGATCTTCTGTAATGATGGCCTCAGAATGATTTGTGCCAAAGTATTGAATATGCTCAATCGCTTCATAGACATTTTCCACCAATTTAACGCTTATTTTTAAATCAAGGAACTCTGTCGCATAATCTTCCGCCGTAGCTGGAAGGGCAGCTGCAAATTGCTGACATACTTGCTCATCACCGATGATGGCTACACCTGCATGATGAAGGGACGTTAAAAGCTGGACGCCATGTTCTTGAAACCAAGTAGGATGAATGAGTAAGCTTTCTGCTGCATTACAAACAGAAGGACGCTGTGTTTTAGCATTCAGACAGATTTTTTCTGCTTTTATGTAATCCGCCATTTCATCCACGTAAATGTGACAGTTGCCTGCACCTGTTTCCAGTACAGGAACAGTCGCTTCATTGACAACTAAATCGATCAGGGCTTTGCCACCGCGAGGAATGAGCACATCTAAGTACTCTTTTAAATGGAAGAGTTCTTTGGCTGTTTCGCGGCTTGTATCCTCAATTAATTGAACAGCATCTGTAGGGATGGATGTTTTAGCAAGCGCGCGATGAATACTTGCAACAAGAGCCATATTAGAAAACTTAGCAGAGGAGCTTCCACGCAAAATAACTGCATTGCCCGTTTTTAGGGAAAGTGTTGCTGCATCGATCGTGACATTTGGTCGAGCTTCATAGATCATACCAATAACACCAAGTGGCACAATTCGTTTTTCAATGCGCAGCCCATTGTCTTTTTCAATGCGTTCAACAATTGTACCTACTGGATCGTTTAAGGAGATGAGTAAATGAATGGCATCGGCCATTGCCGCAATCCGTTCTTCATTGAGCATGATGCGATCTAACGTAGACGCAGGAATACCTTGCTGCTCACCCTGTGCCAAATCCTTTGCATTTTCAGCCATGATGTCAGGTTGATCGATTAATAGCTGTTCTGCAATTTTTTTCAGTGCCTCATTTTTCTCGCAGGTTGTTTTAATATTTAACATGTAGCTTGCGGCTTTTGCGCGTTGTCCTTTTTCTTGAATTTCACTTGTCATTTGTCATTCCTCCTTAATTCGTTTGAATTTTCAGCCATTTGTCTCGGTGAATTACCTCAATAGGGCTTTTCAGCAATGTATCAGTCCGTTTTCCCATGGCAGAGATAAGCTCTTGGGATGAGTACAGTACTTCGCCGCGTCCTAGTAAGTCCTTCTCGCTATAGACTTCAACAACATCACCATTTACAAAATCACCTTCTACACGATAGACGCCAGCAGGTAATAGACTTTTCCCATTATTCATTAAAGCCTGTTCAGCACCACTATCTATAAAAATTTTACCAGAAATTTCCGTAAGTGCAATCCACTGTTTATGATTTGTTAACACAGCAAGCTCGTCATGCTCCACATAAGTGCCATCACCATGTCCTGCTAAAATATCGACGAGCTTCTGTGCACCATGACCTGTTCCGATAAATACCTTCACCCCTGCACGTAGCGCTGTTCGTGCAGCCAGAAGCTTGGAGGCCATGCCACCTGTGCCAACCTTTGATCCTGTACCATCCGCAAAGCTTAGTAGATCATCTGTAATAGCTGCTAATCGATCAATGCGCTCTGCCTGAGGGTTTTTATTGGGATTGGCATTATAAAGGCCATTGATATCTGTTAAAATGATGAGCTGATCTGCGTGGACAAGTCCACTGACGAGTGCTGAAAGCATATCGTTATCTCCAAAGGTTAATTCACTAATTGACACTGTATCGTTTTCATTAATAATCGGTAGCATGGATCGTTCTAACAATTCCTCGAAAGTCGCATAGGCATTTTTATAGCATTCTTTTTTAGAAAAATCTGTTCGTGTCAATAATATCTGTGCAGGCATGATATCGTAAATACTAAATAAGGCACTGTACGTTTGAATAAGTAGGCTCTGTCCTACAGCAGCAGCTGCCTGCTTTCCTTTCACTGTCACAGGGCGAGCAGGGTAGCCTAGTTGTTTAAAACCCGCCGCTACAGCACCTGACGAGACAAGCAACACTTCATGACCCAATTTCTTCAACTCGGCGATTGCCTGCACATGGTCCATTAAGCGAACTTTATCGATTTCACCCTTCACATTCGTTAAAGAGCTACTACCAATCTTAACAACAATTCTTTTTCTCTCCATCTCACTACCTCCATCATTGCTGAATCAAGATAAAAAAAGCCTTTTCATCCTAAAAATTAGGACGAAAAGACTTGCCTTCCGTGGTACCACCTACATTGAATATCATGCGACATTCCACTTTTCTCATAACGCTCGAGACTGCGCCTAGTTTGGCTAGGACGTTTCACGAAGTAGGTTTCATTAGTCTTTCTTGTACAATGCCTTTCAGCCGATGGGCATCGCTCTCTTTTCAAGCAGTGGCTAACTACTGGTCTTCGTTCGTTTTCTCATCTATTGACTAAAGGATGCACTACTTCTATAAGTCTGTCAAGCTGAATGGATAAATTACTTGAAAGTTTTGATAAATTAAGAAAGGGATGCGCTAAAACGCTAAAGAGGTCGCTTATTCAATTATTTAAACCACCAAATCGCAATGAAAAGGGGAAGCATAGCCAGTACAATGACAAAGAAACTCCAAATGACTTGTTTCCCCGAAGACATATTTTTGGGTTTAATGCTCATTTGTTCATACAGCTGGTTAATGGCCCGTTGCTCTTTCGCATAAAGCATTGCTTGAAATTCTTCGTAATCTTGTATATAGCTAGATGGGGCACGTGGACTGAAGCGTAAATTTCGAATGGAATCTGTAATCTCTTTGTCAGCCATCCAATACGTGATGACAGGTGCTAAGCCTGCGTTTTGTGTGGCCTTTACCTCAATGTCATGGGATTTCATTTTATAGTAAACCTGTCCATGCTCATCCTCATATTGCGTGACAATATCACTTACTGCCATTATCAATCACCTCTTATGGAAGTTATCTGGTTTATCATGAGTTTCTACTATTATAATGGATTAGGGAAGAAAAGTATCGCTTGAGCGAGCATAAATTGTGAAACCAAAATTTAAAAAAAGTTTTGGATAAAGTCATAAACTTACATCTAGTGAGAACAACGTCATGTAGTATAATGTATATAGTTTTTTAAAAGAAGTTGAAGGAAGGGAAAGTTTTGGACATCTCAACGTTATTTGCGTTTTTAGGGGCTGCGATGATTTTAACCATTATGCCAGGGCCCGATAATTTATTTGTGCTTGCCCAAAGTATTACACAAGATAAAAAAGCGGGTATTGCCACATCTCTTGGATTGTGTACAGGGCTACTTGTTCATATTAGTGCAGCAGTACTTGGTATTTCTGCGATAATTTATCAATCGACCATTATTTTTACCATCGTCAAATTTGCAGGAGCAGCGTATTTATTATATTTAGCTTGGCAATCATTTCGTGCTAAAGGAGACCCTTTTACGTTGCAACAGCAAAATACGCAAGCCTATATTAAATTATATAAAAAAGGAATATTAATGAATATTTTAAATCCAAAAGTATCGTTATTTTTCCTAGCGCTGTTACCACAGTTTGTTAATCCATCGCAAGGACATGTGGCGTTTCAAATGCTTATTTTGGGTATTGTATTTTTAATACAAGCGCTTGTATTATTTTCATTGTTTAGTATATTTGCAGGGAAAGTTAGACAAGTCATTATTGGTAAACCTGCGATTGCTAAACGACTAAATACAGTTCAAGGTATTCTATTCACATTTATCGGGATACAGATTGCCATCAGCAAACAGTAGGGAGGAATGGACATGGCTATTTTACATATTACCTTTAGCTTAGCAACGCAGGGTTCTATGAAACTTGCAATTCGTCAACATCGTTTGCAGCGAAGTGAATCAGTTCTAAGTGTCCATGATGATCTCTCGATTGGACCTCTTCAAAACTTTGAAGAACGTAAAACTTGGTTAGCCACGCATATTTTAGATGATGATGACCAGCAATTGTATGATGAGATGTATGAAAACTGGAGGAAAAAAATCGCTAATTTACCTTGTGATGTGGATGTGTGGATTTGGTATAGTCACAATACGCATGAACAGATAGGACTGCGCTATGTGATGAGTGAGTTAATTCATAAATGCAGTATGGTGTATGGTATTGATGCAACGGAGAATCTGAAGAGTATTCACCCCAATTTAGACATTCGCCATACAGGCGAGCTTTCCTCGGAAATGCTAATGAAGCTTCGCCCTAGTGCAAAACGATTCTCTGTGCAAGAATGTCAGCAACTCGCTAAGGAATGGGAAAACATCAAAGAACAGCCAAGTACATTACGGTTATGGAAAAGTGAACTATTGCATGTAGAGGAAGATGCAATGGATGCATACATTATCGCCAGTGCAAAAAATTTGCATTTACAGCAAAATGAAGAGTGGCTAATGCCTACGCATATTTTGGCACAGACATTTGAAACATTTGTCCATTATGTAGGAAATGATTTTGTAGAGTATCGCTTACTGACGCTCGTCGAACAGGGAGTATTTGCAATGAAAGGCGATACAAATGACATTTTTTCCTATCAGGTTAAATTACTGTAGCATAAAAAAGATCAGGGCTGCCAAAGCCTTGATCTTTTTTATATTATTTATTGTCATAAAAATCAAAGACAAATTGTTTAAACTGACGTGCAGATGGCGATAAATAACGATTTTCTATCCAAGCCATGCCGATAATTCGTTCACATACCATATCCTCAACATGGATTTTAACGATTTTTTTGGGGTTTAAATCCTCATCATCGGGTAGTAAGGAAACGCCAAGCCCCGCACCAACAAATCCAGCGATTGTCGATACTTCATCACCTTCATAAGAAATTTTAGGCTTAATGCCCGCAGCATTTAATAAGCGATCAGCTGAGCGGCGTAATGCATAGCCTTTTTTCATTAAGACAAAACTTTCATGCTCCAATTCTTTCATTTTGATGCTTTTACGATGGGCTAATGGATGGTCAATTGGGACCATTATAAAGAGCTCATCTCGCCATAATTCCTTCCAACAAACTGGCGGCTCTGTATCGATCGCGGCTAGTAGGCACAAGTCTAACTCACCTGCCAGTAATTGTTTTAACTGTGAATGGGAGTAGTTTTGTGTGAAATGAAAACGGATATGGGGATGTTTTTGACGGAAGGCACGAATCAAGTCGGGTACAATACTCGTTCCAAGTGTATGTAAAAAACCGAGTGATACATCTCCAAGTTCTGGATTATTAAGCTCCTGTAATTCTAAAACAGCCTTTTCATATTCTTTACGCATGCGCTGGACACGATATAAAAATAGCTCTCCATATCGGTTTAGCATAATCGAGCGCCCTTGTCTGTCGAAAAGCGGTACACCTAATTCTTCCTCCAGCTTTGAAATTGAACGACTAAGTGCTGGCTGTGAAATCGCTAATGCTTCGGCAGCCCGTGTCATATGCTCTAACTTTGCAACGGTTACAAAATATTCTAATTGTTGCCACTCCATTTTTTCACCTCTTTTCTTGTGATTTTTAAGTTATCTGCATTATAACGGGAAACAGACGGGAAGTATAGGTAACAAAAAATTTTTAAAAGGACGTTGCAATTATTTAGCAGAAAGGAAAAGTTAAGTAGCAGAAAGTGTGATAGTACAGCCGTTAAGTTGACATCATTCATGCACAATAAACATTGATTTGATAAAAACTATAAATTGTACATTATGAATAAAGGGTGATAAGATAGACACATAAAATACACAATTATTAATTTCCGTGAAGGGGATATCATAAAATGAAGTTAACAAAGCCACAACCTCTAACAATCGAGGGAGGCAAAAAAGCCGTACTATTACTGCATGGATTCACAGGTAGCACAAAAGATGTGAAAAAGCTAGGAGAATTTTTATCTCAACGAGGTTACACTGTGCATGCACCAATTTATAGTGGGCATGGCGTAGAACCAGAAGCATTATTAGAAACAAAACCAGAAGATTGGTGGAACGATGTAGTAGAAGGTTATAACTTCCTACAAAAGAAAGGCTATGAAGAAATCGCTGTTGTTGGGATTTCACTTGGAGGCGTCTTTTCGTTAAAGGTCGCAGAGACATTCCCAGTAAAAGCATGTGTAGCGATGTGTGCACCGATTACACGTGATAATTCAAAAGGCTTATTTACACGTTTGTACCACTATGCTCGTTTATATAAACACTTTGAAAATAAATCAAAAGATCAAATTATTTCAGAATTACATGAATTACGTATTTCACCGAAGGATTCATTGGACGGCGTAACACGTTTAACAACAGAAACGCGTGAAGAATTATCAACGATCAAAGCACCAACTCTTGTGTTACAAGGCTCACTAGATGATGACCTATATCAAGAAAGCGCACCTTTTATTTTAAATACTGTGGAAACAGACGACAAAGAAATCATTTGGTATGAAAACTCTGGCCACATTATTACATTGGACAAAGAACGCGATAAAGTGTATGAAGATGTTTATAAATTTTTAGATCATATTGAATGGTCAGTTGCAAACTAAGAAGGGGCTGTCAGTAGACAGCTCTTTTTTTGTTGAATCTCACTGGATAAACGAAAAAACTATTGTAATTATAATAAATGCTTGATAACATGATGAAATTGTAGTGAAAAATCATTCGATTAAAATAATTTGCTATAGTCTAAAACTTCTAAGGAGCACATCAATTATGCAACAAAAAATACCTTTTTCAACTTACGCAGTCATTGGTACCATGTTATTTGGACTGTATTTTGGAGCAGGGAACCTAATTTTTCCTATTCAAATGGGTCAATTTGCTGGGACTAATTTTTGGTTTGGATTAATCGGATTTTTAGTGACTGCTATCGGCTTACCATTCCTCGGAATTTTGGCAATTGGCTTATCAGGTAGTAATGGTTTACGTGATCTAGCCAATCGTGTTCATCCTATATTTGGTATTATTTTTTCATTGGCACTGTACTTAACAATCGGACCATTCTTTGCCATCCCACGTACAGCAACTGTACCTTTTGTAGTAGGGTTTGAGCCATATATTCAAGCACAGCATGCAACACTGCTACTTGCTGTATTTAGCTTTATATTTTTTGCCATTGTCTACTATTTTTCTTTAAATCCAGCGAAAATAATGGATTATATCGGTAAATATTTAACGCCTGCATTTTTAGTTGTTTTATTTATTTTAATTATTACAAGCATTACGAAGCCAATGGGCCATTTCCAGCAGCCAATTGGTGAATATATGGATGCCGCCTTTATGACAGGCTTTAAAGAAGGCTATAATACGATGGACGCCCTTGCCTCACTAGCCTTCGGGATTGTTGTCATTAATGCAATTAAAAGTGCAGGGATTACAGATCGTAAGGAAATTGCCAAGGCTACATGGACATCAGGTATTTTTGCGATGGCTTTAATGACGCTGATTTATGGTCTCATAACATATATGGGCGCTTCCAGTATTAATGCTGTCGGGACTTTTGATAATGGTGGTTTAATCTTTGCGGCAGTGGCCGATCATTATTTCGGCTCATTTGGAGCTATTTTATTGGCGGTCATCATCGTTCTCGCTTGCTTAAAAACAAGTATCGGCTTAATTACATCTTGTAGTGAGTTTTTCCATGAGGTATTTCCAAAAATTAGTTACAAATGGTTTGTGTTTCTGTTGTGTGCTGTATCCTTTACGATTGCGAATTTTGGTTTAAACAATATTATCAAATATGCTATTCCAGTTTTAATGTTCTTATATCCATTAGCAATCGTCCTAATCTTGCTCGCTCTAAGCTCATCCTTCTTTAAGAATAAGCAAACAGTGTATGCCATAGCGATGATTTTTACATTTTTCATTAGCCTGATTGATGGCTATAAAGCTCTGGTAGAAAGTGTGCCAGATGCGAAGTTAGGTATATTGGATGCAGTAGAGAAATACTATTCTGCGATGCTACCTTTTTATGATATTGGCTTAGGATGGATACTGCCAGCGTTAATAGGGGCAGTAATTGGAAGCATGATTCCGTCTCGAAAAGTTATATAATGAAAGAAACACGCACAGAAAATGTCTCTGTGCGTGTTTCCTTATGGATTAGTAAGCTGTCCAGCCACCATCAACAGCAATAACTTGTCCATTCACAAAGCTAGCCTCATCTGAGCCTAGGAAGATCGCTAATTGAGCGATTTCTTCTGGCTGACCAGCCCGCGGATTGATGGATAGTCCTAATGCTTGTCGTGCAGCACCTGTTTGGCTCATATTTGTCATAGAAGAGGCGATATTGGTCATCACTGCTCCTGGAGCAATACCATTACAGCGAATATTTTTATCAGCATACATAAAGGCTGTATTTTTTGTTAAACCAACTACCGCATGTTTTGAAGCTGTATAAGCAGCCCCAGCCCGTGCACCATATAAGCCACCTGCAGAAATATTATTGACAAAGACACCATGACCTTGTGCAAGGAAAATTTCGGTAGCCATACGCATAGAGCGCATAACAGCTGTTGTATTCACTGCAAATACTTTTTCCCATCGTTCATCAGAAATTTCTCCAACTGGCTCCATACCATCCATAATACCTGCATTGTTGACTAATATATCTAATTGACCATAATTCGTTTTTGTTTCATCAAATAAGCGTTGTAAGTCTTCTGTTGATGCGACATTGGTTTGAATGGCAAATGCTGTTCCTCCTGCAGCTTGAATACCTTCCACAACCGCTTGGGCACCCTCTAAATTTAAGTCTGAAACGGCAACCTTAGCGCCTTCTTTTGCATATCCTTCTGCAATGGCTTTCCCCATACCTGAAGCTGCACCTGTCACAATGGCTACTTTACCTTCTAATCTCATCTCAAAGACCTCCTCATAGTAATTTCTTTACTTATTGAACATCTGTTCATTAAAATCATATAATAAAGATGAAAGCGATTTCAATATGCAAAAAAACGGGATGTGTTGAGTAATCAACACATTTGGACAATCTGTTTATTAAGGAGTTGAAAAAATTGCGCACTACGGATTTACGGATTATTAAAACGAAGCAAGCTCTCCACGATGCTTTATTGACCTTGCTTAGCCAAAAACCATTGGAGCAAATCTCCATTGCTGAAATTTGTAGAGAAGCAAAGGTCAATAGAGGAACCTTCTATTTACACTACGAGCAAAAAGAGGGGCTCTTTGAAGAATATTTTCAGGAGATAATGGAGGATTTATATCAATCCTATAAAGAACCCTATCGTGCCGTCACGACATTGGATACAAATCAATTAGATCCCAATACTATCCGTATTTTTCATCATATTGAACGCTTTAAAATGTTTTACCGTATCGTCTTTTCTAAAAATGTCCCGCTGACCTACTATTACATGCTATTTGATGGGATTTATTCCCTGCTAAAACGCGATATTACCACACAGCACATACATCAAATGGAGGATCATATCTCGATCGACTATTATAGTGCCTATCAAGCAAACGCCATCATCGGACTCATCATCCAATGGTATCGCGGCGATTTCAGCGATAGCGTGACCATGTTAAATCAACAGCTAGCAGCTATTTTAAAGAATGTGAGGAGTGGGGGATAGAACGCTTGAATTGAAGGATAGAAGAGAAAAAGTAGCGGATAGAACGCTCACTTTTAAGGATAGAGAGAGAAGTGACGGATAGGACGCCAAAATTGAAGGATAGTATAGGAAAAGTAGCGGATAGAACGCTCAATTTGAAGGATAGAGAGAGAAGTGACGGATAGAACGCCAGAATTGAAGGATAGAAGAGAAAAAGTGGCGGATAGAATGCCCAATTTGAAGGATAGAGTAAGAATCAGTGGATAGGACGCCAGAATTGAAGGATAGAAGAGAAAAAGTGGCGGATAGAACGCTCAATTTGAAGGATAGAGAGAGAAGTGACGGATAGGACGCCAAAATTGAAGGATAGTATAGGAAAAGTAGCGGATAGAACGCTCAATTTGAAGGATAGAGTAAGAAGTGACGGATAGAATGCCAGAATTGAAGGATAGAAGAGAAAAAGTGGCGGATAGAATGCCCAATTTGAAGGATAGAGAGAGAAGTAGCGGATAGAACGCTCAATTTGAAGGATAGAGTAAGAAGCATTGGATAGGACGCCCGAATTGAAGGATAGAAGAGAAAAAGTAGCGGATAGAACGCTCAATTTGAAGGATAGAGTAAGAAGCAGTGGATAGGACGCCCGATTTGAAGGATAGTATAGGAAAAGTAGCGGATAGCCAGCTCAAAGTGAAGGATAGAAGAGAAAGAGTAGCGAATAACCACTCAAAGAGAAGGTCTACATCAACTTGTAGACCTTCTCTTTTCTATTAAATCATCGGACTGGAGCTGGCTTAAATGTGACGATCAACGTAGCGATGGCTAGTGTCACAAAGATGATGATGGCCAATGAGCTACTGTTTTGCAGGAGATTATCAGAACTACCACCAAAGATGATTGTGTAGTAGCCATCTGCTCCATACGAGGCAGGTAGCATGGCAGCGACCTGTTTGTATCCTTCAGATAGCATGGTTTTTGGAACAAGTACACCTGATGTTACTAATTGGAGTGAGAGAGCACAAATATTAAATATCATCCCCATATTCCCAAAGGCAATTACAAATACTTGGGCCAAGCTAAGGAAAGCAAGATACATTACAGATTGGAAGAGATAAATCGACAACAGGCTTTCTTGACTATTGATATTAAAAAGGTGCATCAAACCAATTGTTATGAATGGCAATGTAAAGGCTACGCCCACATTGAGTAGCTGTCGTGCGAGAAACAATTGCCATTTTGATAGGCTGTCTTGAACGAGCTGTGCTGCTTGTTGGTGTTGCATAATCATAACCATCGCTCCCACAAAGGAGGAGATGATGACCATAAGTGGGACAAAGTTTGCAGCAAATCCCTTTACATCATTGGTTTTTACAATCGTACCATCGACGGCATGGTCTTTGACATTCATTACAGTCGTTTTGACAGAAGTGGTAATTTGTTGAGCAGTGTGTTGCTCGAAAGGAAGCTGAGCAAATTGTTGAGCAAAGACTGCAACCGCTTGATTTTGTTGCATTGGATAGAGGGCTTGATTGATTTCTTCTGTTAATTGCTTTGCTACACCCTCCATCATATTTTTCGCTACACTTGCATTGGCTTGATTAATCGCATAAATAATTTCAGCCTCTTTCCCTGCTTGAATTTTATTTGTAAAATCGGATGGAATTTGCATAATCATATTAATTTGTCGTTCGTTTAATGCGCGCTCAGCTTCCTTCATCGAAGAATAGTCCTCCATTGCAAAGGGGATGGAGCCTTTGATGTTCTGTGCTACCTGTTGACCCATTACAGAATCTTCCACAACAATACCAATGCTTAACTGTTCCGCTCTTTCATTGACACCATCATAGGCAGTCATCCAAATTGTAAAGAATATTAATTGGAAGGCAATGGTTGCAACAATGCCGATATAGGTTTCACGAACTCGCAATAGTGCTTGTAAACCTGTCATTTTTTATTCCCCCTAAAATTAAGTAAGTACTTACTTGCATTGATTCGAAAAATTTTTTCTAGGAAACGAGTCCCCTAGAAAAAATAGCAACACTAGTTTGTAAAAGTTCTTCAGTTGGTAAGTCAGACACGATAGTTCCAAGTCGAGCACGTGACATAAAATGACCAAAATTCAAAGCTATAAGCGATAACGCTGCTGCTTCAAAATCAACTTCTCTTATTTTTCCTTGTTGATGCATCTCTTGAAAATAGTGAATGAGCTCCTTTTTTATGAGGAGCGGGAGATTGGCGATTTCCTCACTAATTTCAGGAAATTGAATAGATTCCTTAAAGCCGATCATGACAAAATCTTTAATCGACATTAAAAAATGAAAATGCTTCAGTGAGAAATTTAATAAATCCTTTTCTAATTCCCACGTTACATTTTGATTGATCTCCTGCTGTAGAAGAGGGTAATAAGAAAATTGCTCAATAATGGCTTTTAATAAACCACGTTTGTTGCCAAAGTGACGAAAAAGAGTGACCTCATTGACACCTGCTAATTCTGCAATGGTTTTGGTAGTTGCAGCTGTATAGCCTTTTTCACTAATCAATTGTAGAGCAGCTTCGATAATTCGTTGCGCAGTTCCTTTCGTTGTCAAGAACATACTTCCTTCCATGCAAGTAATTACTTACATCCTAGCATAGTGTACGAGGATCTGCAACACTGTGAATGAGCGTTGACAATTATATCGACTGCTGATATATTTTGAATATATCGACTGGCGATATATTGATAGACGATATAAAGGAGGATTTGTATGACACAGGAGCATCCGCCATTAACAGAGGGCGTTTATTATATTTTATTAGCATTATATGAGGCGAGGCATGGCTATGGCATTATGCAATTGGTGGAAGAAATGAGCAATGGAAGAGTGCGCTTAGGGGCCGGAACCATATATGGTGCGATTAAAACATTGTTGGAACGAGGATGGATAGAGGCACTTGATGGAGATGGCAGAAAGAAAGAATATATTATTACTGAAATTGGAAAAACAGTGGTGGAATATGAAATTTTACGATTAAGGGAACTTTTTGACAATGGTATCCGTATAACGAGAGGAGTTGAATAATATGCATAAATATCGATTGATGATTAATCCCTATGCAATAGAGAAGTGGGTCAATGACATGGCTAGTCAGGGCTGGCACTTAAAAAAATTTACATGGATTCGTTTTACGTTTGAGCGTGGAGAACCAAACAGCTATATTTATCGCCATGATGAATTAGAGCGATTCGGTACGCACTATGAAGAGGAATTTCTCGAATTTCTCAAATCCTCTGACATTGAACAAGTAGACCGCTCTGGAAATTTTGTATTTTTTAGAAAAGCAGCACAGGAAGGTCCATTTGAGCTGTATACAGATAAAAAAACGAAAATTGGTAACCTGTCAAAAAAGATGAGGATCCTGCTTTCTCTTATTCTACTTAATTTGTTCATTGGACTGATCGGTTTAATTGGCGATTTTTCGGAGCAAACAACAGACTGGGTTGGTTTTGCGTTAAATACGCTGAATCTTGTGGTTGTTGTAGTATTTGCCCTCCCATTCTATAAGCTTATGCGTATACGTAATCGATTAAAGAGAGAATTAAATGTATTTTCGGATTAACGAAGCGTCTATTATTTTCCGGGAAATCAGAAAATAATGAAAAAGGAAGCATGATTTTATAGTAGGAGTGATGCAAAATGAAAAAAAGAATGTATCGTTTTTTTATTGATTACGAAAAGGAAGAACGATGGGTCAATGACATGGCAGATCGGGGGTGGAATCTTAAAAAGACAGTAGTAGGCTACTTTGTTTTTGAAAAAGGGACACCAGGTCAATATATTTATCGAAATGAATTTATCAATAGAAAGTCGAAGGATTATTTTGAGTTTCTAGACGAAATGCATATCGAGTGTGTGTCTAAGTTTGGTGGGTGGGCCTATTATCGAAAACCAAAATCGGAGGGCCCTTTTGAGATATTTTCAGATGCTTCCTCGAAAATAAACTATATTAAATCCATGAATCGCATTTTTATATTCGTACTACTGTTAAATTTAATCATTGGTATTTATAATCTATCGCTAGGTTTACGGGAATTCGTTGTAGGATCTATGAATACAAGTGTGGGGTGCATGAATTTGATTGTCGCCTTACTGCTATTCATTCCTATAGTAAAAAATGAAAATCGTAAAAAGGGCTTGAAACAAGACTTACATATATTTGAAGGATAAGGAGGAAGACAACATGACATTACAGTTACAGCAGGTCACAAAGAAGTACAAGGATTTTACAGCTGTAGATGATTTAAATTTTACCATTGAAAAAGGGGAAATTTTCGGTCTAATTGGTCAAAATGGTGCAGGAAAAACAACGACATTCCGAATGATTTTAGATTTACAGGAGACGACAGCGGGGACGATTACTTGGGATGGGCAGCCAGTTAATGCCATTAACCGAGATGTCCTTGGTTATTTACCAGAGGAGCGTGGTATTTTCCCATCAATGAAGGTAGAGGAGCAGCTTTACTTTTTTGGTGAGCTACGTGGCATGAAACGAGCAGAGCTGAAAAAGGAAATAGATTTTTGGATTCAACGCTTTGAACTGGAGGAAAAACGCAAGGATAAGGCAGAAACACTGTCAAAGGGGAATCAGCAAAAGGTACAGCTAATTGCAAGCTTTATCCATAAACCTGCGTTTTTAATTTTAGATGAGCCGTTCAGTGGGCTAGATCCCGTCAATAAAGATTTACTAAAGGATGCTATTTTACTATTGAAAGAGCAAGGCACGACGATTTTGTTCTCCAGTCACCAAATGGACAATGTCGAGGAGCTTTGTGATCATTTGTGTTTATTAAAACGAGGTGTTTCTTTATTTTCTGGAAGCTTACTAGATTTAAAGAAACAATATGGTAAAACAAAGCTTGCTGTCCGTACGGATTGGTCAACAACACAATTATTGGCACTTGAGGGTGTCAAGGATGTGCGTGTAGAGAAGGAGCAAACAGTGCTTACATTAGTGGACGAAAGCTTTGCTCAAGGTATCTTTGAGCAGCTATCCAATGGGAAGTATATTGAAAAATTCAGCTTAGATTATTTATCGTTAGATGAAATCTTTAAAGATAAGGTAGGTGGCCATGTTGTCGAAGTTTAGTTTATTAATGAAGCAATTATATAAAGCTAAAATTAAATCAAAATCCTTTATCTTAATGACTTGTTTATATGTAATTGTCATGTCAGTGGCTGTCTTCTGGTCAGAAATTAAGGAATTATTCACAGGTGATGATGAAGCACAGCAAATCGCGATTATTAATAAAACCTCTGCTGATCTAAGTGGTATTTTTGTCTCGAATGGAGATATGAATTTTATTCAAGATGAGCAAGATGTATCGACCCTTGAAAAAAGAGTAAAGGACGGCAAGCTGGATGCGATTGTGACGATTAACGACCAAAATGGTCAATTACATGCTGAAATTGCTACGTTTACACCACTGAAATTAAACGATCAATCTACATTATCATCCTTATTACAATATGCAGGACAACACTATGCCGTACAACAATTATCGCTTTCACCTGAGCAAGCGGCACAAATCATGGCAGCTCAAACAACAATTTCAACGAAAAACTTAAATGAGGCATCAACAGGTGGAAAAAGTGAAGAAGAAAAGCAATCAGGGCTAGTAGTTTCCTATGCGGTAGGGATTTTAATCTATTTCTTTATTTCTACTTTCCTATCGATGATTACGACTGAAATAGCCTCTGAAAAAGGCTCACGCGCAATGGAAATGCTGTTAGTTAGTGTCAAACCTGGGACACATTTTAAAGCAAAAATTGCTGGAGTTTTATTGCTCGCTTTAACACAGATGGGTATTATTGCGATTGTGTTCCTTATCTATGCGAAGTTTATCAAAGGTGGAATGGTTTGGGATGCAGCTGCTAGCATTGTCAAGGAATTGTCCGTTGGCTATGTCATCTATGCTATCGTATTCCTACTGTTAACAGTTATCCTTTATCTTATTATCGGTGCATTATTTGGCTCTTTAGTATCGAAAGTAGAAGAGGCGGGTCAAGTATTAATGCCTGCGATGATTATTACGATTATTGGCTTCTATGTTATGCTGACAGGCATGGGGAATCCAGATACAATTATCATTAAAATATTCTCTTATATCCCACTAACTTCTGGAATGATCATGCCAATGCGTATTGGCGCTACAGATATCGGTGGCATTGTACCATTACTTTCTTTAGGAATTTTAGTCGTAACGATTGTTGTCGTATACCTATTCAGTTTATCGTTCTATAAACGTAGTGTATTGACATATAGCTCTGGCGGCGTCATTCAAAAAATTAAAACGGTATTAAAGGTAACAACATAACATAATGGCAGCTACATGGATAATGTAGCTGCTTTTTTGGTGTCATGGTGCCATTGTTAGCAAACAATGTAAAGGAATTTACGGAATCAGTCGAATTTTGGCTAGAAAGAAGCTATAATTTATAAAAGGGGATGAGATGATGTTAGCTAAATCAGAGGTGGAGGCAATTCTTGACCGATCATCAAATCAGCGTTTAGCAACAATCGAAGAAAAAGCGCAGCTCTTTCAAAAGCTTCAACAGCTGTGCGCTAAAGAAATAGCAGAAATTCTTCACTATTGCACTGAAGTGGAAATTTTTGTTGATAATGCTCACCCTAATCAATATAGTTTGCAATATAAGGTACACCAGAATGGCTATTGTATAGCAGATTCGTATTTTTTCATCCTATAGAAAATGAAACTTTTTTACATGGTAATCGTAAGTAATTAGTAGAGATAAATTGCAGGGGGTAAACATATGTCTGAATTCAACAATGATCTTTTAAAATCCAAGGACCCATTCGCTTCAGAAAATCCTTTATTACAGCCAAATCCACTTTTACAGCAAACGGCTGAGCAAAAGCCAGTACTTGTATCTGAGCAGGAACTATCACAAATCGCTCAAAACCAGCTAATGTTAAAGCAGGATCCAGAGGTTCATACACTTGCACAAAAAATTGATGTCAAAGATCAAATTGCCATGCTAGAGCTCGGTAAAGAAACGGCAAGTGGCATTTCAACCTTTTCTGATAAAATGCTCGCAACGATGAAAGCTAGTAAGCTGGAAGAATCGAGTGTGCTTTTAAATAACCTGAATAAAATTATGGATAAATTTGATCCACAGGATTTTGCGGAAGAGAAAAAGGGCGGTTTCATCTCCAAGCTCTTTAACAAAGGAAAAGAGCAATTGGAAAGGTTCTTATCTAAGTATGACAGCATGAATAAAGAAGTGGATGTCATTTACCGTGAAATCCAAAAATATGAAGGGGAAATGAAGCGTAATACCATTGACCTTGAAAATTTGTATGATCAAAACTTAAACTACTTCCAATCATTAAGTAAATTTGTTGCAGCTATTGAAGTGAAAACAGAAGAGGTTCGTGCGTCTTTACCAGCACTTGAACAAAAGGCTCAAAGTGGTGATCAATTGGCAGCTATGGAATATGAAACAATGCTTCGCGCTGTGGAATTATTAGAGCAACGTCGCTATGATTTAGAAATGGCACAACAAGTATCATTCCAATCAGCACCACAAATTCGCTTAATGCAGCAAGGGAACAATCATCTAATTGCCAAGATTAATTCTGCCTTTGTCACAACGATTCCGATCTTTAAGCAGGGGCTTATTCACGCAGTGACATTAAAGCGTCAAAAGTTGATTTCTGATTCTATGGTGGAACTAGATCGCCGTACGAATGAAATGCTTGTGCGTAATGCAGAAAATATTAGTAAGAACAGTGTGAATATTGCTCGTCAAGCTGGTAGCCCAAGCATTAAAATCGAAACCATTGAAACAACATGGCAAACAATTATGGCTGGTATTCAAGAAACAAAGCAAATTCAAGCAGAAACAGCAAGAAACCGTGAAGAAGGTCGTAAACGTATTGAGCGTTTGCAATTGGAGTATGAGAAACTGAAAAAAATGTAAGGCTAAAGCTTCTTGCAGCTATTGTTGCAAGAGGCTTTTTTTATGGAAAGGGTAGGCAGATAGAGGCTCCTTCCACACAAGGGAAATGATCTTTGACAAAAAGCAAAATAGTGATTATGATAATGTTAAATGAGAATGATTATCAAATAGAAAAGGAAGCGGAAAGATGCTACACAAAGGTATTCGATTACATGTAATTATTCGTGGAGGAGTGAAAAAATAAATGGCAAATAAAATAAATCCCTCTACATTGTCGTATGAGCCGTTTAAAGATGGAACGCTTGCTCTATACACGACAGATAGCTTAATGATTGTACCGCAAAGTCGCTATCTAGAGCTTTTGCATATGGAAGAGTTATATAATGCTATGTATAAGGATTTAGATAACAAGCAAAATGGTTTAGAACGAGAACGAAAAATGCTAAAAAAACAAAATGCACAGCTAACAGAGGATCTACAAAAGTTAAAGCAGCAAAACACGGTCTTGCAGAAAAAGGTCACTGAATATAATTGTGTGGTGGAGGAGATGAAGGTGCTCCGTCAACAAAATACAGACCTTCTCATTGAACTAAGTAAATATACAGCGATGTCAAGAGAGTCATTGACGGGGCCCTTGAAGTCGATGATTCGAGATATGCGTGAGCAAGGGGTTGGAATTAAAGAAATCCATATTCGCATCAAGCGCCAAATCAATCCAGAGATTAGCTATAGTACTGTACGCAAGTATATTTCTGAGCTAGAGTCGGAACAAAAAGGTTAACAGCTTATAAAAGGAACTAGAAATTTGGCATTTACAGCAGCTACTCAAAGTCCTATAATGAGTCTATTCTTTAACTAGTTTAAGATTATAGGAAATCGTTAACCGATTTCAGTAAGAGTAGGAGCGTTAATATCATGTCAAATGAGAAAAAAGGAGTTTTGGCAGCCTTTTTTGCCTATGCCTTTTGGGGAGCATTCCCTCTATATTGGAAATTACTTGAGCATGTACCAAGTATGGAGATTTTATTATCCCGTGTCATTTGGTCCTTTGTCTTTACGGTGCTGGCAGTACTCGTATTTCGAATGCGTCAGGATCTCGTAGCAGATTTAAAATATTTATGGTCACATCAAAAGCATTTCTGGCAGCTTGCGGGTGCATCCTTTGTCATTTCAATGAACTGGTATTTATATATTTGGGCAGTGACGCATAATCATCTCATTGAAACGAGCTTAGGTTATTATATTAATCCGCTATTGTCTGTAATTTTCGGGGTGATTTTCTTTAAAGAATCGCTGAGTCGTGCACAATGGGTAGCAACAGGAATTGCTTTTATTGCGGTGATTATTTTAACGATCAATTACGGCTCAGTACCTTGGGTAGCTTTATTGATTGCGCTATCTTTTGCTATTTATGGTGTGCTGAAAAAGAAAATTACACTGGATGCTACAAGAGGCCTAGCCATTGAAACGTTATTGATTTTACCCTTTGCATTAGGCTATTATGTCTATCTTTTTGCTACACATCAAGCCTCGTTTTTACATGTCGATGTTAAAACAGATATTTTGATGATCTTTAGTGGTTTAGTAACAGCCGTCCCGCTTATTTTATTTGCGAAGGGGGCACAAAATATTCCTTTATATTTACTAGGGTTTATCCAATATGTATCGCCAACGATTGTCTTGATTTTAGGCATCGTGCTGTACAAAGAGCCATTTAGTCAGGTTGAGCTCCTTGCATTCAGCATTATTTGGGCTGCTTTACTTTTATTTTCTGGTTCGAAAATTATAGAAACAAGAAAAGCCCATCATAAATCAGTTTCGTAAAAGACTTGTAGATTTTTCTACAGGTCTTTTTTTGTAACTTTTACCACTTCGCTATGGAATACACAAAACTTTTTTATTCCTTATCGGATTAGGCTGCTAGATTGTCTTCTATTTTGTTTAATCGTATCTTAAAGATCGATGAGGCTAACAATGAATAACTCATTCACCGCTGCTTTATATTGCGCTAAATGCAAGACTGCATAATGAAAGCCCCTAGCGTTTATTTCACCACTCACAGTTGATGTGGCAGAGGCTGTAGGGATTATAAAAATAAATAAGAAAATGAAGGTAAACAGGCAATGGGGAGTCTTTTGTTGCATTTGGGTACTCCCTCCAAATAGAGTCTTTTTGATAGATTCGACAAAATAGGAGAAAACCTTTTGAAGGTAGGTACCTTTACTTTCCTGTTAGCATATAGTAAAATGTCAATAATTAGATAACAATGATCAATTAATGAGAGGTGCTTTTTGTGAGTGCGGTAGGTTCTAACTAGGTAAAAATTGAATGAAATAGTGGCGATGACGACAGCAGGGGATACATGTTATGAACACCCCTTATTTTGTCATGGATCTATTTCAACAACCTATGTAGATACCTACAATACTTTATTAAGCGTGGCAGATAGGATAGAAACTTCAATTAGCTGAAGTTTTATTTGTGATGCCAGGAAAACGCGCCTTTTAAAGATAGAGCTGTGGGGATTCCTCACAGCTTTTTTATTTTGTTTAAACCATCATTGCTATCTATTATTGGGTAGGTATCTTCATGTATGATAAAACATTACAATGAGGAGCAAAAAGAAATGAATAATACTACACTTGAAAAATTACAATATCATGAATTAAAGGACATCGTTAAATCCTATTGTGTCAGCGGGTTAGGAAAACAGCTTTTAGATAAATTAATGCCAAGCTCAAACTTAACAGTGGTAAAAAATCGGTTGAATGAAACAACAGAAGCTCGTGCAATATTGGATGCAGAGGGGCATGTTCCGTTTTTAGGGGTATCGAATATTGAGCATATTATGACAAAGCTTGAAAAGGGAATGCTTCTAGATCCCAGTGAGCTAGTGAGTATCTCTGATTTTTTACGAGGCTGCCGCAATATCAAAAAATTTATGTTAGATAAGGCATTTTTTGCGCCTGTTCTTTCCTCTTACGCTCATTCTATGGCTGAATTTAAAAGCGTGGAGGAGGAAATTAATTTTGCGATCAAAGCCAATCGTGTAGATTCGGCTGCTAGTCGTGAATTAAAACGCATCCGACATCATATGGAAACGACAGAGGAAAAAATTAAAGAACGTTTAACGAAATTTTTAAATAACAGTGCCAATAAACCGTATATTCAGGAATTTTTTATTAGTCAAAAGGATGATCGCTATACGATTCCGATTAAGGCGACCTATAAAAATCATGTACAGGGTACGGTCGTTGAAATTTCCTCAAAAGGGGCAACCGTTTTTATGGAGCCAAGTGTTGTCGCTAAATTAAATGTAGAATTAGCTACCTTAAAGGCTGAGGAAGCCGTGGAGGAATATCAGATTTTAGCTTCTTTATCAGGGCTATTGATGGAACATCTTCATGCCATCACCATTAACATGGAGTTGATTAGTCAATACGATATGGTTTTTGCCAAAGCGAAGTTCAGTAGACAAATTGGTGGTAGGGAGCCACGTATAAATGATTACGGTTATATTCAACTAATCAATGGTAAGCATCCATTACTACCAGGAAATGCGGTACCCCTTCAATTTTCCATCGCGAAAGACTACCGTAGCTTAATTATTACAGGTCCAAACGCTGGTGGGAAAACAGTTGTGTTGAAAACCATTGGCCTTTTAACATTAGCTACGATGTCGGGCTTCCATATTGTAGCGGACGAAGGAACGGAAATGGCTGTATTTGATCATATCTTTGTTGATATTGGCGATAATCAAAGTATAGAGAATGCACTTAGTACGTTTTCTTCTCATATGAAAAATCTTTCCGATATTATGAGAGCTGCTAATAATCATACACTCTTACTGTTTGATGAAATTGGCAGTGGAACAGAGCCAAATGAAGGAGCTGCACTAGCCATTGCGATATTAGAAGAATTTTATCAAATGGGCTGTATAACTGTGGCAACTACACATTATGGTGAAATTAAACGATTTTCTGAAATGCATCCTGATTTTATGAATGCGGCAATGCGCTTCCATGCTGATACATTAGAGCCTTTGTACCAATTACTCATCGGCACCTCTGGAGAAAGCAATGCCTTATGGATTTCTAAAAAAATGAATGTCCGCGAAGGTGTTTTACAAAGAGCAAAGGATTATATAAATAATAAACAATATCAACTGACGATCGTTCAGGACAGTAAAATTCGAAAGCCTAAAGAAGAGAAAAAAAGCTTGGCAGCAGCTTATACATTTGCAAAGGGGGATCGTGTGAAATTATTGGACTATGATGATGTGGGATTGGTATATGAAGAAATGAATCCGTACAATAATGTCAGCGTATTCTATCAGGGGCAAATACTAGAGATGAATGTAAAGCGGCTTGCCCTTGAATTACCTGCAACAGAGTTATACCCTGAAGGCTATGATTTAGAGACATTATTTGTAGACTATCAGGATCGGAAGCTTCAGCACGATATCGAACGTGGGTCGAAAAAAGCGTTACGCAAGATCCATAAACAAATAAAGAGTGATCGTCAGCAATAAAAACAAGGGATTGCACAGCCTCGTGCAATCCCTTTACTAATTAAGTTATGGAATCAATCTGTGCCTTAATCGTTCGATAGACTTCCTCAATTTTTCGTTTATAGGGCAAATCCACTAAATCCAGTGAATCTGTATAGGCCATTTTCGCAATTTCATAGGCTGTTGTTAGCTCACCAAAATGTGCATAGCAAAGGGCTTTATAGGAAAAGCATTCATTTAAGCTTAAAATATCATATGGATGATTAATATAGATCGGTCTGTGTTTATACTGTTCGAATGCAGCCTTCGCCTCCTCATATTGTCCAAGTAAATATAAGGATTTTCCTTTTTCAGCATAGTAAAAGTTTGGATCTAGCTTGTCTAAATAATCATCGTGTCTAAGCTGATAAAAACGTTCTATTTCCATCAGAGCCTGCTCATAATTATTGCTGTAATTATTACAATAATGTGCCTTCAATACAAAAATAAAAGCATCAACCTCAACACGTTCAGCAAATGCCTGATATTGCTCCAGTTTCATAAACATATGATTGGTTTGTTCAAAATCACGATCAATCATGGCACAATAGGCACCAATTCTGTACATATTATCAATCTGATAGAACAGTTGGTTTTTATGAGCATTGGCAATCGTCTCTTGAATTAATTTTTTCCCTTCCTCATGCTCACCAATTGCAAGTTGGAAAATACTTGTATAATAAGTCATTAATAAGGCATCACGAGAATCGAGCTGATAGTCCTCTTGTTCGATAATTTCCTTTGCCTGTAAGATACGATCGTACGCCAATGTATATTGACGTTTTGCTGCTAAAATAGCCATCTCGAGGATAAAGGTTTTGAACCAATGGCTGAGTAAATTAATTTCCTTAAAAATAGTGCGGGCTTGCTGAAGCGGGACTTCCCATGTTGTTAATCCAGCTTCATACTGGGCATCTGCGTAAATATACAATAAACGGCCAGCTTCATAACTTTGAGGCAGGCCCTCCACAGACGGCTTAATTAAATCGACAATTTCTTGATGATGATGAGCATCACCACGTTTTACTTCTGCAAATAAACTTTCCACCTGCTCTAATAGCTGGCGTATGGAGGATGGGGTTACTTCTTCCAGTAATTCACTAGCTTTTACACCTAAACGTTCAGCAATATAGTCAAGGCTTTCCATAGAAGGCTTAGCCTTATCATTTTCTATTTGGCTTAACATTCCTTTAGTTAGACGATCACCGGCAAGTGCCTCTAATGTTAATTTTTGTTCTTTCCTTAATTTGCGAATTCGTGTGCCTAAAGAGTCCACTGCCTCGCCTCCTTTTGTTTAATTATATTAAACTTTTGCTTGCATGAAAAGAGGAAGCTGTGGTATATTTTGTTTAACATAATTAAACTTTTTAATTTAGTTAAATAATGGAGGGATTTAGATGAATGAAGCGGAAAAATTAAAAAAGGCGACCTATCACTTATGGACGTTCACGGCGAGTAAAATGATTGCCATGTTGGGTGCAAACGTCATGGCATTCGGTATTAGCTTGTATATTTTAGCGATGACTGGGTCGGCAATGAGCTTCGCTACCAATATGATTTGTTCAGTATTACCCCGCGCACTTGTGGCACCCTTAGCAGGCTATGTCGCAGATAATTTTTCAAAAAACGCACAATATTAATAGCACAGGCAGGAACCATTTTGACAGTAGGGGGATTACTGCTTTATACAGAAACAGTAGGAATGTCCGTTTATGCTATATACATAGCTACTGTTTTTAATACTATTTGCTCAGCCTTTTCTGGTGTAACGTTTTCATCAGCAATTGCCACACTTGTCAATCCAGAGAGATTACAACGTGCGATGTCATTTAACCAAATGTCAATGTCCGTAGCTGCAATTGGAGGACCAGTCATTGGTGGTATGATGTATGGATTTTTTAATATGGATGTATTTTTAATGGTGAATATGGTGGCCTATGCGATTGCCTTTTGTTTAGAGGCAACAATGGATTTTAACCTTTATAGTACAAGAGGGGAAGATACGAAAAAAGAAAAGATGTGGGAAGGGCTGAAAAGTGGTTTTCATTATATCAAGCAACGTAACGTCATTAAGACCATTATGTGGGTAGCATTGTGGATCAACCTATTCTTTTCTGCCATCGCTGTTGGAGGAACGTACATCATTATTGAATTGCTAAAAGTAGAATCCACACACTTTGGCTTTATTGAAGCGTCTGGTGCATTAGGTATGCTCTTAGCATCCCTTTATTTCGCAACAAGATCTGAAGTAAAGGTACCTTTACGCTTTTCGAAAATCAGCTTATTACTATTGGCGGGAAGTGTTGGCTTAGCAGTCATCCCTTTAGTTACTGATTTTTCCTATATAGCTATTGTGATCTTCTATCTCATCATTTACTTTATTTTCGCAATTTTCGAAATGGGGATAAATATGCCCATCGGGGTGTATATGCAAAAAATCATTGCGGAAGAGTACCGTGGGCGTGTTTTTGGGCTAATGGAGACGATGGCGATGTCCATGATGCCGATTGGTATGGTAGTCTATGGCATGTTATATGATACATTACCAGCAACTATTATTTTACCAGTAACGAGTGTCATTATTATTATCATTTCACTTGTGATGCTGCGCTCATCTATTTTAAAAGAGGCACATCCAGAGTATTATGAAAAAGCAGCTCTCCCAGAAGGTGTTGCGAACACAACAACTTAAAAGAACAGGCATGCGGTGAAATGCATGCCTGTTCTTTTACTGATCATCAATAACAATATAGGTTGCTTGAATAGGGCCATGGACACCAACGATAAGAATCATTTCGATATCGGCTGAGTTACTTGGTCCCGTAACAAAGTTGATACAGGAAGCAATTTTTTCACCCTGACGGATTTTTTCACTAATCCAACGAGCTGCCTGTGTCATACGAGGCACAATTGTACTTTTAGGAATGATAATGATCGACTTTTCAGGTAAAAAGCTAATGCTTCTCCCTCTATCTTTGCTACTAAAAAGCACGGCAGTCCCCGATTCTGCTAACGTCATTTCACTAATTGTCACGCCAATATTTGCTTTTTCAGCTTGACGGATATTTTCCTCAGGTTGCTGTGAATCCCATTCATAAAGCTGAATATTGGCTTGTGGCCATTGTTCGTTCATAAGTGCAGATAATCCGTAGTCCTGGAACCGTTTATCCTTCCATGTAATAACAGACTGACCTCCATACTTGTCAACAACGTCCTGTAAATCCTCTGGAAGTGTGGCAGTATTAGAAATGACAATATTGGTATGGATGTTGGCACACTGTTTAATTAATATTTCCACCAATTCATCCTTTGTCGCATCTTTGAGCACACGATCTTGTGGCTGATACTGCCAAGTTGGTCGTGGTAGTTCTGTCTTAGGCGAACGTCCGAGCTGCTTCGCAATATTTGCTAAAAAGGTTTCTCGATGCTGAATCATACCAGTCATTATTGCCCGCCTCCTTTTGTACGATGCTTCATCCAGTCTCTAAAGCTGTCTTTACTTGGTGCAGGGAAATCCCTTGCCTCAGTCCATGCTTTTAATGGGCCTGGCCCTTTAGAAATAGTCTTGTTTTTGGTAAATGGAGACATGGCAGGTGCAGCCATTTTTGTCGCCATTTTATAAAGGGTAGGGGAGGAAGCCCCTAGACCAAATGCCTTCATTAAAAGCTTTTCAGAGATAGGTGCCTTACCCTCATTTTCAACAATGACCTGACGATGGCGATGAATGAGCTGATGTAATGGAATTTTAACAGGGCATGCATCTGTACAAGCACCACACAATGTAGAAGCATAGGGCAGTTCTTTAAAATCATCGTAGCCTCCTAAAAGTGGAGAGAGCACAACACCTACAGGTCCAGAGTAGATAGAGCCATACGTATGCCCACCAACATGACGATAGACAGGGCAAGCATTAACACAGGCAGCACAGCGAATGCATTGTAAAATAGGCTGGAATTCACTACCTAAAATAGCCGAGCGTCCATTATCAACAATAACTAAATGAAATTCCTCTGGTCCATCCGTATCCTCTTCGTCCTTTACGCCTGTTAACGTTGTAATATAGCTCGTTAGCTTTTGACCGACAGCACTTCTTGTTAATAAACTAACAAGGACCTCCATTTCTTTAAATGTAGGAACTATTCTTTCCATTCCCATAACTGTGATTTGTGTTTTTGGTAGCGCTGTTACTAAATCAGCATTGCCCTCATTCGTAACGAGTGTAATCGATCCACTTTCAGCAATAGCAAAATTACAGCCTGTAATACCAATATCGGCTGTTAAATATTCCTGTCTTAATTTTTCACGTACATAAAGGGCAAGTTCCTCTGGTTTTTCTGTTTGACTGTAGCCTTGTTTTTCCTTAAAAACATCTCGAATTTGCTCCTTATTTTTATGCAAGGCTGGCGCCACAATATGCGAAGGGGGCTCGTGATCTGCCACCTGCAAAATATATTCACCTAGGTCTGTCTCAATCACTTCACAACCAAGCGCTTCTAAAGCTGTATTTAAGTTAATTTCTTCTGTTACCATTGATTTGGATTTCACAATTTTTGCTGCATTTTTCTTTTTAGCAATGCTTTGAATATAGTCGGTTGCTTCCTGTGCAGTTTGCGCAAAGAACACATGCCCACCTCGTTTGGCAACATTTTCACTTAATTGATAAAGGTAATAATCAAGATTTGCTAAAACATGCTTGCGAATTTCCTCTCCATGAGAACGCCATTCTTCCCAATGTCCTAATTCCTCTGCTTGTTGAAGGCGACGTGTTTGAAAGCGTTCTTGGGCACTCGAAACCGCACGACGCATAAACTGATTATCTAGCTCTTTCGTGACACGTTGTTGAAACCGATCATCACTTGTTTTCATGGCCATGTTTATTTCCCCCTTTTATCGGCAATTTAACACTTCTGCAATATGCATCACTTTAATTGGCTTACCCTGACGTTGAATGCGGCCACCGATATTCAATAAGCAGCCTGCGTCAGCTCCTATCAAAATGTCAGCGCCTGTTTCTTCCACATTCAGTACTTTTTCATTGACCATTTCTCCAGAAATATTGCCCATTTTAACTGAAAATGTACCACCAAATCCGCAGCATCGATCCTTACCAGGGAGATCCACATAATGCAAGCCCTTGACGTTCTTTAATAATTGGAAGGGTGCCTCTGTTACACCAAGTAATCTTGTCATATGGCATGACGTATGATAAGTAGCTTTACCTTCTAGATACGCTCCAACATCTTCTATCTTTAATACGTTGACAATAAATTCTGTGAATTCATAGGTTTTAGCTGCTAATGCTTGCGCTTTTGACTCCCATAGGGGGTCTCCTTTAAAAACTTCTGGATATTCCTTCAACATATAAGCGCAGGAACCAGAGGGAGAGACTACATATTCAGCATGCTCAAAGGCTGTGATCATTTTTTTCATCGCATTTTTCGATTCTTCGACATAGCCGCTATTGTAAGCAGGCTGTCCACAGCAAATTTGATCCTCTGGAAAGTCGATGTCACAGCCAAGTCTTTCTAATACTTCAACAACTGCTTTTCCCACATCCCCTTGAAACATATCCACTAAGCAAGTGGCGAATAGTGTGACTTTCATATTCATCGCTCCTTTTGTAAACAACTGGTCATCTGATGACTTGTCAATAATTTAATCTTACAACAAATTTGAAAAAGTGAAAACGTTTTTTTATGAATTTTCAGAAAAGAAAAACTACCTAGCTTGTACTAGGTAGTTTTTAGTGTGAATTGGATTCTGTTGTTTCGAAATATTGTAATAGCACTTTTTCAACGTTGCTTAAATGAGATGCCATTGCATGTTTGGCTAGCTCTTCGTTTTGCTGTTTAATCGCGAGGAAAATCTGCATATGTTCATCATATAATTGTTCGCTCGTTGTTTTTTGTGAATACAACCAAATTCGCCGTGTCTCTTTCATCGTTTCGATCATTAAACCAGAAATTTGATCTAAAATTGTAGTGAGTAGGGGGTTTTGAGAGGCATTGGAAATAGCTGCATGAAATTGATAATCTGCTTTTTCACCAAGCTCGCCATCACCATGTGCCTGCTTCATATCCTCTAAAATTTGTACCATTGCCTGAATATCCTGATCTGTACGTTGGAGGGCTGCACGTCCTGCCGCTCCCACTTCGATAATTTTGCGCACTTCTAGTAAATGAGCAATATCCTGTTTATTCGTTAACATAGCGGTGGATAAAGGAAAGTCAAGCTGATGGGCTGGCACACTTTTGACAAACGTTCCAGAGCCTTGTTTGATTTCAATCAATCCCATTGCTTTTAATGCAGATAATGCCTCCCGTACAGCGGAACGACTCACTTGTAATTGCTCGGCAAGCTGCTCAACTGAGTCAAGCCGATCACCTGGCTTTAGGACACCAGCTCGTATTTTTTCATGCAAGATTTCGGATACTTCTTCATAGATCTTTTTTGGTCTAATCTTTCTTAATTCCAAGGGCTACACCTCTTTTTTTCGCTCATTTGCTATCATCATTATACATGAAAATAAGTCATTTACTCATGGTTTACCATGAACACTTTGTGTAGAGTAGAGGACTGTCGAAATTTAAAGAAAAAATAATGAAACATATAAACATATAATAAGGTCATCAGATGACTGTATTTCCAGATGATTTAAAAGATGAGTATAAAATAAATAGTTTCTTACTATAACATGGGCGTGATAGTGTCTATGAAAAACAAAAGCTTCTTTCAACATTAATGACAAGTAATCGACACTGTCAAGAAAAAGGTAGAAAAATTAGCTATATTCTTTTTGAAAAAGGGAGAAGAATGGCGGATTTTGTTGACAGAAAATCAACAGGAGCGCATAATGCAGAAGTAGCTTGGTGGGACTTCTCAGAAATCTCATCATTTTGCCATGAAACGTTCACAAACTAGAAGGGCGCTTTTTATTTTGTTTTTTGGTACGATGGATGCAGTAACTGTAAGGAGCGAATAAAAAATATGGGATCTGATATTAACGTATTTTTAGCTTTTGGTGCAGGGTTCTTAAGTTTTATTTCACCATGTACTCTTCCACTATATCCAGCATTTTTATCGTACATAACGGGTATGACATTAGATGAGCTAAAATCAGAAAAAGGTATGCTACAAAAACGTGCCATTTTCCACACACTATTCTTTTTACTAGGCTTTTCCATTATCTTTATCATTATTGGACTAAGTGCTTCATATGCAGCAGAATTCTTCCTAAATTATCAAACATTATTACGACAGGTTGGGGCTATTTTAATCGTCGTATTCGGTTTAATGATTGTGGGATTATTGCAGATAGACTTCTTAATGAAGGATCGAAAGTTCCAATTTAAAAATAGACCATCTGGCTATTTTGGGTCTGTCTTAATTGGTATTGCCTTTGCGGCAGGCTGGACACCATGTACAGGACCAATCCTTGCATCGATTATCATGTTAGCAAGTACAAACCCAGGTGCGGGCTTTAGCTATATGTTTGCGTATTATTTAGGATTCGCCATTCCATTCTTCGTGCTATCTTTCTTCATTTCACGAATGACTTGGATTCGTACACACAGCCAGAAAATTGTAAAAATCGGCGGTTACATCATGATTGCCGTTGGGATTTTATTATTCTTTGATGGCTTAACGTATATTACACGCGTTTTACAGCCTATTTTCGGTGGATTTACAGGGTTTTAATTTGTTAAACTAAAGAGGCATACCGAACTTTAACGTGGAGGGAGATGAACATGTGCCTACAGTTTTAGTAGTAGATGATACGCTATTTATGCGTGTTGCAATCAGTAATATGTTTACAGAATGGGGCTATGAGGTAGTCGGTAAGGCAGTAAATGGTAAGGAAGCTGTGGCGATGTATCGTGAGTTACAACCAGATTTAGTCACAATGGATGTAACGATGCCCGTTATGACAGGTATTGCAGCCGTAAAAAAAATCATCCCAGAATTTCCAGATGCAAAAATCATTATGGTAACAGCATTAGGGCAGCAAAAATTAATCGTAGAAGCGATTGAGAGTGGGGCAAAGGATTTTATTACAAAGCCTTTCGAGCCAGAACGATTAAAGGCTGTTGCTGATCAATTACTTGGACAAAATTGTTAATTAGACATTAGAGGAGGATTTTTTTATGTTAAGCAGCATCCCTTCTCACTATTATGTTATAGGGTCGACCATTATGGCCATTCTTATGGGGAGCTTTGTGATGGTCATACGAATGAGAGCTTCCAAAATGCCGACAAATGAGAAGAAAATTATTATTCCACCAATAGCGATGTCCTCAGGTGCACTGATGTTTTTATTCGAGCAATTCCGTGTACCACCGATGCAAATCTTAGAGGCGGCAGCTGTAGGAATGGTATTCTCGACAATATTAATTGCTACTTCTAAATTTGAAGTAAAGGGTCGAGATATTTATTTAAAACGTTCAAAAGCATTCGCTTTTATATTAATCGGATTGTTAATATTCCGAGTGGTGGCGAAAATGATTTTAAGTAGCTCCATCGATGTCGGTGAATTAGCAGGTATGTTCTGGATATTAGCCTTTGCCATGTTAGTACCTTGGCGTATCGCAATGCTTATCCAGTTTAAACGGGTCAAAAAAACAATTCCAAAACTACACTAGTGCTGAAGCTAGTGTAGTTTTTTTATGCATTTAAGCGCTGGAGGAACTGGATAGTCTCATAAAAGTGACGGAAAAAGCAGCAAAGCATGGATAGAAGTCCAAATAAAGAGGATAAAGCTAGCAAAGTAAGGGATAGCATCTTAAAAGTAGCGGATAAAATCTCAAAAGTAGAGGATAGAGCAGTAAAGCATGGATAGAGGTCCAAATAAAGAGGATAAAGCTAGAAAAGTGCAGGATAGCTTCATAAAAGTGACGGATAGAACCTCAAAAGTAGAGGATAGAGCAGCAAAGCGCGGTTAGAAGTCCAACTAAAGAGGATAAAGCTAGAAAAGTGCAGAATAGCTTCATAAAAGTAGCGGATAAAAACTCAAAAGTAGAGGATAGAGCAGCAAAGCGCGGTTAGAAGTCCAAATGGAGAGGATAAAGCTAGCAAAGTGCAGGATAGCCTCATAAAAGTAGCGGATAAAATCTCAAAAGTAGAGGATAGAGTAGCAAAGCGCGGATAGAGGTCCAAAAAAAGAGGATAAAGCTAGGAAAGTGCAGGATAGCTTCTTAGGACAATAATCCCATAGCTAAGTAAAAACGCTGCACAAAGATTTGTGCAGCGTTTACTCATTCGAATAGATGTTCATAGGGGGAGATGTCAATTTGCATTTGCTCTAATTTTTTGCGTAAAAATTTGTGATCGCGTTTTGGTGTTGCTTGGATATAGCCGCGAATAATGAGGTCATTGTTAATGGCAGCTGCTTTTTCTTCTAATGCGAGCTCGCCAATTTTTCCTGCAATTTTTTCCTTCGCCACTTGTCTAAAAAGCTCAGGGACGGGGCTTACGAGTTCATAGAGTAATTCTTTTTCAGCTTGTCCCCACAAGTGAACGGTTTTATCTAAATAATATTCTTGCCAATCTAAATCTGATTTTCCATCCTGCTTTGGGAGTGCCTTTAAAAATTTGCGGAACATGAAGAATCCGCCAATAGCCATCAATGAAATGAGGACGACAACCCAAAATAAAATAAACCATAAAAACCAACCTTGTAACAAATCGTTCACCTCTTTGCCTTCTCTCACTCTATTATAAAAGCTTCCGAAAAAAAATTCATCCTTAATGTCCCTTTTTTAGCAATTCGCCTTTATATAGTGTGCAGAAGGGAGGTGATGCTACATGGCTAATGTTAACTTTGTAAATGCTACACTGCGTCTCAAGTATGTGGATGGCTACGATGAGAACAATGAACCTACGTTCACCACGAAATCGTATCGAAATATTAACAACACACATAGCGCGGACGATTTGTTAGCTGTTGCTTATGCTATTGCTAGTCTTTCATCACAATCACTGGCTGGCATTGCGAAACAGGAAACACACGATTTATCTTAAGGAGGGATCACAGAATGACACAAGTTCTAGAATTGCAATTTGCCACAACTGATGGGAAAACGACAACCCTTTCGATTGATGCACCGAAGCCGAATATCACGGTGACTGACATTCAGCAGGCAATGGCAACGATTATGGCTAAAAATGTTTTTACTGGGCAAGGTGGTGCAATGTCAGCCATCAAGGGAGCTCGTATTGTAGATCGTCAAGTCACAGAATTTGAAGTAGTAACAGAATAATTCAACAATGGTCTTTGCTACGAGAAGTGCAAAGACCATTTTTAACGTGAGAGAGGAGGAGAAGGATGGAACAGTGGTTGAACATGATATCCGATATCGGTTTTCCGATTTTAGTGTCATTTTATTTATTGCACCGCGTCGAAGTAAAGCTTGATGCGATTCATGCTGCACTCGTTTCATTAAAATGAAATGGATTTCACAAAGATGTACGAAAGCTGTCACTTAGAAGTTCTTGTCAACGCTTACAACCTACGTTAGGATGGGGATAGTGTAGGTTAGGGAGAGTGTTGACATGAAACGTAAATTAATAGGGCTAGTGCTGCTGTTAGCCTGTGCATCTGTGCTAGGCGCATGTGGAAACTTAAAATTTAAAGCAGATTATAGTCTAGAAATACCCGATTTTGAACATGTTAATCAACGTGGTGAAACGGTTTCGCTTAAAAGCTTAAAAGGTAAGCCTTGGATTGGTATGTATATTTTTACAAACTGTGTGTCCATCTGCCCGCCCATGTCATTAAACATGGCACAAGTCCAAGAAAAGCTTCAGAAAAAAGGCGTAGAGGACTATAACATTGTTGCCTTTTCAGTAGATCCTGATGTTGATCAGCCAGATGTGTTAGCGGATTATCTTAGTAAATACAATGTTCCAGATGAATCTAAATGGAACCTTCTTACAGGGTATTCACAGAAATATATCGAACAATTTGCGGTGAAAAATACAAAGATTTTAGTGAAAAACGACCCTAACAGTGACCAAGTCATTCATGGCAATCAATTTTTCTTAGTCGATAAAGATGGTGTCCTCGTCAAAATGTATAATGGCTATGCTGAAAACATTGAAGATGTACCGATAGATACGATAGCTTCTGATATCGAAACATATATTGATGAAAATTTATAAAGTAACAGTAAACCGTCTCAAATGGTTGAGGCGGTTTTTTTATGTATTTTTCTATCTGGAAAAATAATCTTTTTCTGGTTGTGAGTCGTTTATAGTGTAGAAGGAGGATGAGGGCGTGTCTGATCATGAAAATTTCGAGCAGTTAATGGCTATACATACGGAGCAATTGTTTCGAATTGCTTATTACTATACAAAGGATTTACAAATAGCCGAGGATATTGTACAGGATGTGTTTATTAAGTTCTATCATCAAAAACAATATGAGGAACGAGGAGAGATGAAGGCATACTTAGCCCG
Source organism: Lysinibacillus sp. YS11 (assembly GCF_002896375.1). NCBI lineage: Bacteria > Bacillati > Bacillota > Bacilli > Caryophanales > Bacillaceae > Lysinibacillus > Lysinibacillus sp. YS11. The sequence continues at coordinate 1,722,028 of NZ_CP026007.1, forward strand.
CATGACAATCAATAAATGCAAAGATTATTTAAAAAGCTGGGCATACAGAAAAATAACATTTCAGCATAAATTTTTTACTAAACAAAAATCAACATTGCCGGACACACTGATTCGTCAAGATGAACAAGCACTGTTAGATGATGCCATTTTAAGCTTACCTCTCAAACCACGAGAAGCAATTGTCTATTTTTACTTGGAGGAGATGACGATTAAAGAGATTGCGGAGCTACTTGCGATTCCTGAAGGTACTGTGAAATCACGTTTAAAGAAAGGAAAGGAGCTATTAAAAATAGAGTTACAACATATTGAATGGGAGGTGCTTTTCCATGGATAAGCATACAATGCAGGTACTACAAGATGTTTCAGCACATAAGGAAGCCATTATTCATAAGGTTCGACAACAAATTCAGCAAGAGCCTGTTATGCCCAAGCCAAGATGGACATATCGTGCCGTTACGATAATGATTACCTGCTCTATTTTATTATTCATTGCCTGGCAAGCTGCAAAACCGATGGGCGAGTTGGCTACACAGGATGAAGGAGAAACACCTACATTCACGGATTTATTTCAAACAGAAGTGGAGGGAAAAGCCACAGCATACAGTAATTTTCTTCCACTTGCTAATTATTTAAGTCAGGCAAAACATATCCAATATTATGCACCACTTCAAGGTTTAGAGGCGATGCAATCAGTAGCAACATCACTGGAGGATGTCGTTCATCTCACTGATCCTGAAAATTTACCATTTCAACCAAATATACATGAGGTCTATGCAATTTCAGCAAAAATGGAGGATGGTAGCCAACAAACGCAATTTCAATTTAGCTATAAAGAAAAATCCTCCACTGGGGTGGATTTACAATTTATTAATTTTACCGTGACAAATGTAAAGTATAATCCCTTAGCGAGCTATGTGAAGTCTAAAAATATGGAAGAATCTTTAGGGATGAAAGTTTCGAATATAGGCTTAAATTTTATGAATCCCCTGTTTTATCTGGAGATGTCACCAGAACGAGGTTATGTATATACTTATTATAATTATGATGAGACGGATAAGCGAATCTTTCAAATGACTACTAGAGCCAATGAGTTTTATTCTTACTATAACGGCTATGTTTATCATATCGGGTATCAACTTGATGGAGATCCACAGGAGGTTCAAGAAAAAATGGCGATCCTTGCAAGAGATTTTATTCTTGGCGAATAAGTCATGAGACATTTCAATTGAGCTATAATAGAATGATAGAAAAGAGGGGATGGAGGTTCGACTATGACAATTGCACAAACCTATTTACAAGTTGTTCAGAAAAGATTTCAAAGTGTGAAAGAGCTAGGGGATAAAACACTTGCCCAAATGGAAGAGGCACAATTGCACTGGGCATACAATGAAGAATCCAATAGTATTGCAGTGATTGTAAAGCATATAAGTGGAAATATGGTTTCCCGCTGGTCAGATTTTTTAACGACAGATGGAGAAAAGCCAACGAGAAATCGAGATGATGAGTTTGAGGATAGTCTTCACACCAAAGAAGCAATCATCTCAGCTTGGGACAAGGGGTGGCAAGTGTTATTAGAGGCCTTGGCGAGTTTAACAGAATCCGATTTACAGGGACATGTCACGATTAGAGGGGAGCGGCTAGCAGTCATTGATGCTATTGAAAGACAAATGGCACACTATGCACAGCACGTCGGTCAAATCATTTATATCGCCAAATTGGTAAAGGGCTCTGATTGGCAAACACTCAGTATTCCTAAAGGACAGTCACAAGCTTTTACTGAAGCCATGCTAGATAAACATCAACGCTAAAAAAGAAAGATCGTAGCCAAGTAGTAGGTGCTACGATCTTTTTTCTGCTAAATAGAGCTTGTATAAGGCTGTTTCTAGGTCGGTCGCTTGAGCGAGTTCAAATGCCTCCTGCTGACTTCTATGATTTGTGATTATCTCATAGAAAAAGTGAATTAGAAACATGAGATTAGCATTACCCTCAATATAATCATCAGGTGCTAGGTAGGAATGACAGCCACTCTCTAAAAAGGCTGTCGCTAGCTGCTGCCAGCCTAATGTACAGCCTGCCGCAATGACCTTGACACCCTGTAGCTGACAATAGGTTAAGACATCTTGAGGTTCAAAATAGATACTCCTTGGTTCATTTTCTTCATATACCTCTTCTCCTAGCTCAGGCAGACAAAATCGCCCCTCATCGCCGTGAAAGTTTAATAGCAAATAATCCATTTTGTGAGGAAGATCATTTCCAGATAAAATATCAATTAAATCATTTGGTCTGCCAATTAAATCGAGTGTCACTCCTGCACCAAAGGATTCCAGTGCTGCTCGAATGGCCATGGATTCAAAATCACAGTCAGGACCAACTACTAAATGTACGTATAATTCTGGTCTACTCATACATCATCACCTCTATTTAAGTATAGCTGAAACTTATTAGAGTAGTAAATCGTATATGACAATAATTACTATAAATGTAAAGTGGTAAAGGAGGTGATAAAGTGTACAAGAGTGGTTATATTCATACACTTATTCTGGGCATTGTTCTAAGTATAAGCACACTACTACTCTTCATTTACAATGAAAGGCAGCGGGAGGAGCTAGTGCCGCTGCATACTCCCATTCAATCAATTAAAGAGGCTTGGTATTTGTCTGGAAGTAATGGCAAAGAGCAATATTTATATCCATTAAAGCAAGTATTCTACGTCGACCGCTATGAGGTGAAAGATACAGATCGCCTTCAGCAAGTTTTACAAACTAAAAAGGATCTTAGCAGTCGACCAGCAGACCATGAAGCAGTAAGTGATTTATACATACACTTCCATAATGGCAAGGAAACGGCCTTGAAAGTAATAGTCGAGGATGAACGATTCTTCCTAATGGATCAAAAAACAGGATTGTATTATGTACTGCAAGCACAAGAAGCTGAGGATTATTTTCATTTGTTAAATGAGAAAAGCAAAATGTCGTGGCTATTATTTATTGTTTATACAATTTTATTTTTTGGTCTTGTCTATATGCTTGTAAAGAAACTAATAGCCGCTAAATCCACAGAGAAAGAAAGCATTCCCTCCAATACGAGGGAAAAAAGATCACTAGCAGATTCTATTTATCCAGCCATCCTGCCCTTGGTCATCACATTCTCTATGCAGATTTATGGGGCTCAACATAGCTTACTACTACTGAGTGCGATGATTCTGACTTCAGGCATTCGAGAGTTTTTAGAAAAAAGAGGTCATTTTCTGAAAATGCTCCTACTTCTTCCGCTCTTTTGGTGTTATCTCTATGGTTTCCAAATGATTACTTCCTATTTCAACCAGTAAAATAGTGGATATTATTGTCAATAGATTAGATGCGAAATTCTCATTATTGTTAAATTTTAGCGATAGTTTAGGAGGAGGAGCATAGATTTTATAGGCTAATAGGTTTAGGTAGGCTATACTCAAGTGGATTATAGAAGAATAGAGGGAATCATATGAGACTAACTGTGGAACGGAAATTGCAATTTGCTTTTGGTATTGTCCTCATCTTTTTACTGCTTATATCAGGGATTGCTATGTACTACTTGAATAATAATAATCAGACATTAGCAGAAATCGAAGACAATACGGAATTAATCCATTTATATCAAGATATCTCGTTCCAAACCGTACGAGCGAATGCGGCTATTCGTGGGTATATGTTATATGGCAAGGAAGAAATGCTCAACAATCATCATGAAATCCGAAATACCTTACATACGTCGATTAATCGACTTCAAGAAGTAGGCGATAGTAATCAAGATTTTGATCAATTTTTATCGCAGCTTGACGACTGGGAAAAGGCTATAGATGGGCAGATTGTGCCTCTTTATCAGCGAGGGGATCATCAGCAAGCACAACAAATAGCTTTACCGATTTTAGGTGAGGGCTCTCAGAAATTGGTTGTCTTTGGAAAAACGATGGCAACAGCTCAGCAAGAAGATATGCAGGCTCATATTGAGGCTACCAAGCAAAAAGGAGAAAGAAGTGGCCTGGAAATTATGATTCTAGTGGCTATTTCTCTACTTATAAGCATTATCATTGCAACACTATTTGGTAGACGAATCGCAAAAAATATTCAACAAACAGTAGTTGAAATGGATAAGTTTTCGGAAGGGAATTTGCATACGCATTTACAATTTAAAACCAAGGATGAGTTTGCACACTTAGCCGATTCCTTCAATAGTATGTCAGAAAAGCTTCGACTGATGATGAAACAAGTCGGAAACTCCTCTGAGCAAGTTGCCGCAACATCCGAACAGCTAACAGCAAGTAGCATGGAGGTTACACAGGCGACAGAGGTGGTAACAGAATCTATTCATGATATTGCACAAGGTATTGATCAGCAGGATACATTAACAAGTGATGTACGAAATTTATCTGCCCATATCTTGAAGAAAATGAATGATATTTCTACAAGCATACAAAGCGTGAATCAAGCAACAGTCAACACGAAAAATATGGCACAAACAGGTCGTTCTTCGGTACATGATGTTACAGCGCAAATGAATGAAATCTCTACTAACACAAGTGAGCTAAATACACGTGTACAAGATTTAGATGACAATACAGCGGCGATTGTATCAGCAGTAAATGTCATTAAGAGTATAGCGACACAGACCAATTTACTAGCAATCAATGCCTCTATTGAAGCCGCAAGGAGCGGGGAGCATGGGAAAGGCTTTGCGGTAGTGGCAGAGGAAGTCCGCAAGCTAGCAGATGAGTCAAATCTTGCTGCAGTCGATATTGAAAAAGTAGTGGCCCAAATTACAGATAGCACGAGGATTATCGAGGAAGATATGGTTAATAGTAATGATTCTGTCCATGTAGGTCGTGAAAAGGTTAATGTGGCAAGGGATAACTTTATACAAATTGATGATGCCATTAATGATGTACAAGCACAGACCGAGCTAGTAACGGCAGCCATTCAAGCAATTCATCAAGATATTGAAAAGTTAGTGCAGGAAATGGACTATATGAGTGAAGTGTCGGTAAAATCAAGCCATCATGTGCAAAGTGTTGCAGCCTCTTCAGAGGAACAAAATGCAGCTATGGAGGAGGTAGCAGCAGCCTCTACCCATCTAGCAAAGATGGCAATAGACCTGCAAGAATCCATTCAATCGTTTAAATACTAAATTCAATTGACCCCTGTCTAGTTACAGGGGTTTTATTTGTCGGTAAAGCCTGAATAATATGAAAATCGTAAAAATGTTAGAAAAAATTTTTTTCGTCCGATAAAAGCTTTGGGAGAAATGTTAAGCAGATAAAGAGAGGGAGAGGTTTAGAAAAAATCAAAAGGAGATTGATATATGAAGAAACTATTTAGCAGTTTTAAGGGCAAGCTTTATACGCTATTCGCGCTAGTATTACTTATCCCTGTCATATCTGTTGGGAGTTTGTCTTATTTATCTGCAAAAGACTCGATTGAAGAAGAAATTTTATTTAGTGCCAATGAAAGTGTAGGCATTTTAAATAAGCTCATTGACAAAACAATTAGTGAGAAAATGAGTGACATCAATGTATTTAGTAGTGAAATAGATGCGCGTCAATATGAAGAAGCACAAGCTTCGATTGTGGCTAAATTTCAGCAATATACAAAGCTTAATGCAGATGTATTGAGTGTTTATATTGGCATGAATGACGGTCGATTTACACAGGAGCCAAAATTGAATGGTGCAGACTATAATCCATTAGATCGAGATTGGTATAAAGAGGCGACAGCTTTAAAAGGTGAAACCTTAATCACCAACCCTTACAAGGATGCGGGGACGGGTGATATGGTGGTAACAGTTGCTAAGCAGACGAAGGATCATGCTGGAGTTGTGGCAATCGATATTAAATTAACCGATCTTCAAAAAATTGCTGATTCAATTCGAATCGGAAAAAATGGGTATCCTTCAATTTTTGGAGAAGACAAGATGGTCATTTCACATCCTACACTTGAAGCGGGAGGAGAACTGAAAGAAAGTTTCCTTGATAAAATGTACGAAAGTCCATCAGGTACGTATGAATATGTCTTTAATGGTGATGATCGTCTATTATTCTATACGACAAATGAACTGACAAATTGGAAAATAACAGGAACGATTTTTGCTGAAGAAATTGATGAGTCTGCTTCCTCGATTTTATACCATACGATTCTAGTCCTCATAGCAGCAATTATCATCAGTTCCATCATTTTTTATTTTGTAATGAGGGCTGTCATTAAACCAATTAAAGCCTTAAAGGATAGTGCGGTTACGATCAGCAAAGGGGATCTCACGGAAATGGTAACGATTACGTCAAAAGATGAGATTGGCCAATTAGGACAAGCCTTTAATGATATGCAAGAAAGCTTACGGACACTAATACAAAAAATTGAACAAAATGCAGAGGAGGTTGCTTCTTCAGCAGAAGAGCTAACTGCCAATGCCAATCAGACAAGCATTGCAACAGAAAAAGTGGCGATTTCCATTCAGGATGTTGCAACAAGTGCTGATTCTCAAACGATTAGTGCCAATAAAAATGCAGCTTCTTTACATGAGCTTTCTACTGCCATTCTGCATATTGCTGAAATCTCCTCCGCTGTGACGGACCTTTCACAGCATGCGACATTACAGGCGGATGAAGGCGGACAAGCTGTTCAAAATACAAAAAATCAAATGCAATCCATTCATTTATCCGTAGCAGACTCCAATGCGAAAATCCAGACATTGCATGAACGCTCTCAGCAAATTACATCCATTTTAGATGTGATTACAAGCATTGCAGATCAAACAAATTTACTAGCTTTAAATGCAGCTATCGAAGCAGCGAGAGCAGGAGAGCATGGGAAAGGCTTTGCAGTCGTGGCAGACGAAGTGCGTAAGCTTGCAGAGCAATCACAGGAATCAGCTAAACAAATATTTGAGCTTATCCGAGGGATTCAGCAAGAAACGGAGCAATCTGTCAGTATTATGGCGAAGGTTACAGAGGATGTGCAAAGTGGATTGCATATTTCCGATGAAGCCATTGCAAAATTCCAAGTCATTATGACAAGTATGAATGAGATTACCCCTAAAATGGAGGAGGTCTCCTCAGCCTCTGAACAGATGTCTGCAGGTGTTCAAGAGGTAGCGGCAGTAACAGAAGATTTGGCATTCTCCGCGAAAGGCAATGCAGCGGCGTCTGAGGATGTAGCGGCATCAACAGAGGAACAATTAGCCTCAATGGAGGAAATCAATGCCTCTGCGCAAGCACTCGCACATATGGCGGATGAATTAAAGCTACTGATTAGTCAGTTTAAATATTAAAGCACAACGCCACTCCAAAATTTTGGGGTGGCGTTAAGTGTTGATTACTAGTAGAGCAAAGTAACCGTTTTTTATAAAATTACCATTTATTTAAATATCGAAAAAACGCCACTCTAATTTTAGAAGTGGCGTTCAGTATTTTATCGATCTTCTTCTTCCCAACAGTCTGTATTTTTTAAGGTTGGGATTGATTTTGCATAGAAGACAGGATTTTTTCCTGCTCTACGTTGCTCAGTAAAGTCGTCTAGCACGAGGAAGGCAATTTTACCGAGCATCATAATGATGGCGATATTGATAAGCGCCATCAGCCCCATAAAGAGGTCAGCGAGATTCCATACAAGCTGTACCTGTGCGATGGAGCCGAACATGACCATAACTAACACTAAAATTCGATAGCAAAACATCCAAGCTTTATGGGCATCCATAAATTCAATATTGGATTCACCATAATAATAATTACCAATAATCGAACTAAAAGCGAAGAAAATGATGGAGATGGCAATAAAATAAGGAGCCCAATCACCAACATGAACAGCTAAAGAATTTTGCGTCAAAATAATACCATCACTCTCACCTTTATCATATAAGCCCGCTAAAATAATGATAAAGGCAGTGGCTGTACAAATCATAATCGTATCAAAAAAGACACCTAAGCTTTGTACAAGTCCTTGTTTAGCAGGATGCGAAGTATTAGCAGTCGCAGCAGCATTCGGTACACTCCCCATCCCTGCTTCATTGGAAAATAAACCGCGACGTACGCCCTGCATGATTGCTGCCCCAATTGCGCCACCAGCAGCTTCCTGTAGGCCAAATGCATGAGTGAAAATTAATGAAAAAACATGTGGGATTTCCGATAAATTAGTCACCACTACAAAAAGAGCTACAAGTAAATAGAAGATGGCCATAACTGGAACAAGAACTTGTGTCACCTTTACAATTCGATGGACACCACCAAAAATAATTAATCCAGTTAAAATGACAAGTATAGCCCCGATTATCTTTGGATTTACATCGAAGGCTTCGCCTACTGAAGTGGCAATTGTGTTAGATTGCACAGCATTAAAAATAAAGCCAAAGCTTAATGTTAATAGAATACTAAAAATAATGCCAAGCTTTCGCTGACCTAATGCTTTCTCCATATAGTAGGCGGGCCCACCACGGAATGTATCGCCATCCTTCACTTTATAGACCTGTGCTAAGGTACTTTCAATGAAGGCAGTGGCCATCCCTAAAATCGCGATTATCCACATCCAAAATACTGCACCAGGACCGCCTACACCAATGGCTAAGGCTACCCCTGTAATATTTCCTGTGCCGACACGTGAAGCAGCACTAATGGTAAAGGCTTGGAACGGAGAAACCCCCGAATCGCCCTCTCTTTTTTCTACAATTAAACGAAACATTTCTGGAAAAAGACGAATTTGTACAAACTTCGTACCGAATGAAAAATATAGTCCTGCTGCTAAAAGTAAGATAATGAGGATATATGTCCATAAAATATTATTTCCACTGTCAACTATTGTTGAGATCCATTCCATAAGTTGTCCTCCTTTCACAATACGCTTTAGTCTACACTGTTTTTTTATTAAAAATCAACTTTTCTAAAATAATGAATTATACTAAAATTTTGATATTTATAATTTATTAATTGAGAAAACTCATTTTATCTACTATTTTCCAATCCTTATATATTATTTTTGGAAAATTCTCTTATTTTTGTGTGAGGGAGGCGTATAATAATAGAAAAAGGAGTGATGTAGACATGAAAACAATCGGCTTAATCGGTGGGATGAGCTGGGAGTCATCTGCTGAATATTACAGACTTATCAATGAACAGGTTAAACATAGGCTAGGGGGCCTACACTCTGCGAAATGTATTTTGTTTAGTGTAGATTTCCAGCAAATTGAGCATTTTCAAGCTAGCGGGGAGTGGGACAAAGCAGGTGAGGTTCTAGCTCAAGCTGCACAAGCACTTGAGCGGGCAGGCGCAGACCTAGTCATCATTTGTACCAATACAATGCATAAGGTCATTGATGTTATCGAGTCTGCTATAACCATCCCTATTTTACATATTGCGGATGCCACAGCTAAGCAAATCAAAGAAGCGGGGTTACAGAAAATAGCGCTTCTTGGCACAAAGTACACAATGGAGCAAGCGTTTTATAAGGCAAGGGTAGAAAGCTTTGCCATAGAGGTGATTGTGCCTGACAGCAACGACCGAATGGAAGTAAACCGAATTATTTACGATGAATTGTGTCTTGGTACCATTGTACCAGCATCTAAAAGGTACTATAGCCAAGTGATCGAGGAGCTTGTACATGCGGGGGCGCAAGGGGTAATTTTGGGCTGTACGGAAATCGGCTTACTGATTCAGCAGGAGGATGTCAGCATTCCTGTGTTTGATACAACGGCTATCCATGCACAGGCTGCTGTGTTAATGGCGATTCAGGAGGATGCATAATATGCAGGGAAAAGTAAGACAATTGGGCATTGAAATTGGTGTGTTACCAGTTGGTCAGAAAAACTGCATCACCGATGTAGAAGGAGTTCAAGTGGGGCATGTGACATTGGATGAGCCATTAGATCAGAATGGGGCCTATGCGTGTACAGGCGTTACAGCTATTTTACCGCATGGAGGCAATGTATTTCAGCAAAAGGTAACAGCGGCAAGCTATGTACTAAATGGCTTTGGGAAAACAACGGGACTTGTGCAAGTGAATGAACTAGGTGTACTGGAATCGCCCATTATGTTAACCAATACTTTTGGCGTACCCGCTGTGACACAAGGTACATTAAGCTATATGCTTGATAGGAATGAAGACATTGGACTGACAACAGGAACCATTAATCTCGTTGTGGGCGAGTGTAATGATAGTTATCTTAATTCGATTCGAGCTTGTCCAGTAACACCTGCGCATGCCATAGAAGCCATTCGCCAAGCCTCTACAAAGACGGCACAGGAAGGCGCTGTTGGTGCAGGAAAAGGGATGATGTGTTTCGGCTACAAAGGAGGAATTGGTTCTTCCTCTCGCATCGTCAAAGTAGAATCAAATGAAGTGAACTATACAGTAGGCTGCCTAGTTCTTAGTAACTTTGGACAAGACAGGGAGTTTTTAGCTGAGCATTACAAAGTCTCAACTATGCAAAACCAATCTACTCTATCACCAACAGATGGCTCCATTATCATTGTCCTTGCGACAGATGCCCCGCTAAGTAATCGACAATTAACACGTGTCATTAAACGCTGTGGTATCGGTTTGGGACGGACAGGCAGTCATTTTTCACATGGTAGTGGCGATATTGTGATTGGCTTCACGACGGCACATTGTATTCCTCATACCGCTGATCAGCTTATTGAGACTAGAACTCAGCTTCGTGAGGATCATCCCATCATGAATCAACTGTTTACAGCCGCAGCGGAAGCGACAGAGGAAGCGATACTAAATTCATTATCCCAAGCTAAGACAACAACTGGCCGCAATGGACATACAGTACAAGCTTACTCCTTTCAACAGGCATAAAAGAAAAGGCTATTGAAACAGCAATTGTGTTTCAATGGCTTTTTTTAGGCCACCAAACAGGTTTCGTTAATTTTTTAGCATGAGCGAGCTATAAGATGAATAAAATCCTTAATTAGAGGATATAAGTGGTTTTTCGACCCGTCAATTGCTGGAATATGTATCATTGTAAGAATATATCCATTATTTTGTAATTATTCTTTTTTTATCTAGTCAATGGTAGAGAGATATGATAACATTCAACTTAAAAAACTGAATTATCTAACTATTTAAAGGAGGGTTCTGTTATTATGAACCTTTTTCAACCGATAGCACCCTCTCTAAATGGAAGCCCCTCGCCATCACCAGTTGTCTGTGAAAACAATGAGCCGCTTATCCAGCTTACAGGTGCTCATCCTAGGATATTTATGGAACCCATCTACTATCAGCAACAGATTTCTAATAGTTTACGAGTTATACATGTAAGAGAAGGAGTCTATGAGCATTTGCAACAGGTGTTAACATTATTACCTCAAGAGTATTGCTTATTACTTTATGATGGCTATCGTCCATTTCAAGTACAGCAGCATTTGTTTAGCCATTTTTCTCAGCAATTAGCAAAAAGGATGCCGCAGTTAACATCACAAGAGATTGTGCAGGCGACCAAAAAATATGTAGCATTTCCAAGTAAAGATGCAGCCCATTTAGCCCCCCATTTAACAGGGGGTGCCATCGATGTAACACTGGCTGATGTTCATGGTAAAGCCCTCGATCTTGGGACAGCGTTTGATGAAATGAATGAAAAATCCGCGACCCGTTATTTTGAACAACATACGCATGAAAATCCGCTTGCCTGTCAGTACCGACGTTTGCTGTATAACTGTATGACACTTGCTGGATTTACGAACTATGCGGAGGAATGGTGGCATTATGATTATGGCAATGTGGCATGGGCTAGACGTGTTCAAGCACAGGCAGCGCATTACGGAGCAGTACACGCAACAATTCAAAATCACCATGTAAAGGAGTTTCGATTTCTATGAAAGTTTATATTAGTGCAGATATTGAAGGGATTACAGGTACAACTTCGTGGAGTGAGACCGAGTTAAACGCACCTGACTATCAGTTTTTCCAAAGACAAATGACACGTGAAGTAGAAGCTGCCATTGAAGGAGCGATAGCGGGGGGCGCAACCGAAATTTTAGTAAAGGACGCACATGATTCAGCCCGCAATCTAGACATTTCCAATTTACCAATCAACTGTAAAGTTATCCGTGGCTGGACATACGACCCTATGTGTATGGTAGCGGGTCTCGATAAAAGCTTCGATCGTGCTATTTTTATCGGCTATCACAGCAAGGGTGGCAGTGAGCGTAACCCACTAGCCCATACACTTTGCACATACGCGGATGTCAAAATCAATGGCGAATATGCGAGTGAATTTCTGATCAATACCTATGCAGCAGCCTTACACGGTGTTCCTGTGTCCTTTGTGAGTGGGGATGTGGGGTTGACAGAAGAGATTCAATCCGTAAACGAACACATTGTCACATTTGCTACTAAGGAAGGAATCGGCAATGCGACGATTAGTGTCAGTCCACAACTAACTATCATGGAAACCAAGCGACTGGTAGAGTCTTCTATGAAGGTTCCTCGTACCGCATTACAGGTAACGTTGCCAGAACACTTTAGGGTAGAGCTTATTTATCGTGATCATACACGAGCCTATCGTAATTCATTTTATCCAAATGCCAAATTCAAACCGCATAATACCGTGGAGTTCATGACCCATGATTTTTATGAGGTGCTGCGTGTCCTGCAATTTTTAACATGATGGAAAGGTTTAGTGAGAGCTTTTATATCAAGTGAGGATTCTAATTCATGAAAGGTGAGAAGTGATCAAAAAAGTGGTGGACCCGCTCAAAAAGCAGTGGGACACGCTGTCTGAGTGGTTTGATAGTTGATAGAACCAAAAATTTAATCTCATAACTGTGACAATGAGTATGTACCGTTGTTCATTTCATCGATAGATGGTCGATTTAGACAGACCTAGCTTATGTTTGAATGATCCTATTGAAGATGCAATCCATCCTACCAATAGGATTTTCATTATAAAAAGATGACTAGGGGGATGCTTGTGAGAAAATATTGGTTGCTGTTCGTATGTCTGGTCGTATTATTTTGTGTAGCCTGTAATGACAAGTCAGCGAGTGAAAAAGCATCGGAATATCGAGTGGTGTATTCAGGGGAAATTAAAACGTTAAATTATTTAAAGACGTCAGAAACAAATGAATTTGCGGTAGCTGCGAATATGGTGGATGGGCTCATTGAATATGACAACTATGGGGTGGTCCAGCCAGGATTAGCGAAAGAGTGGTCTGCGAATGAGGATGCTACGGTGTGGACATTCAAGTTGCGTGATGACGCAAAATGGGTGACACATGAGGGCAAGGAATATGCAGATGTTGTGGCACAAGACTTTGTGGATGGCTTACACTATGTGCTTGATGCTAAAAATGAATCGTCGACAGCTTGGATTGCGACGGTGGTGAAAAATGGGGAAGCCTTCTATAATGGCGAGATGAACGATTTCAAGGAGGTAGGCATAAAGGCGCTAGATGAACATACAGTAGAATATACTTTAGAGGCGCCGACACCTTATTTTCTTTCTATGTTGAATTATGTTTGTTTCTTCCCTGTGAATGGCAAGTTCATTGCGGAAAAGGGAGAGGATTTTGGCACAACACGTGAAAACTTCCTCTATAACGGTGCCTATATTTTAGATAAATTTGAGCCACAAAATGAACGCGTTCTTGTGAAAAATGAAACGTACTGGGATAAAGACAAGGTGCTGATTGACCGTATTCGCTATAAATACAATAAAGAAGCGGCAACTGTGGCGCCTGAGCTCTTTTTACGTGGCGAAATCGATTCGGCTAGTATCCCGACCTCTATCATTGATGAATGGTTTAAAGATGAAAAGAAAAAATCTCAGGTTCGTCAAACACAAAATAACTTCTATACCTACTTTTATACACTCAACTTCAACCCACAATTTGACGCACAATACGAACCTGATAACTGGAAAATCGCCGTCAATAATAAAGATTTCCGCAAATCCTTATTCCATGCGCTTGACCGTGTCTCCGCGATGCTAACGGTTGAGCCTTATAATCCAGCAGATTTGCTGAGCAATACCATTACACCGAAAAACTTTGTTGATGTGGAAGGAGTGGATTATACACAACTAGCACCACTTACATCCATTTCCAATGAGGATTCCTTCAATAAAGAGCTGGCCCTAGAGTATAAAGAAAAGGCAAAAACAGCGTTAGCAGGTAAGGCCACATTCCCTGTAAAGGTTTTAATGCCTTATAACGCTGGTATGCCAGATTGGGCTAATCGCTCTCAAGTAGTCGAGCAGCAAATGGAAAAACTACTAGGGACAGATTATGTCGACATTATCGTAGAGGCTGGTCCATCCACAGGCTTCTTATCAGAGGTACGTCGTCCTGGTAAATTTGCGCTCTTAGAGGCGAACTGGGGTCCTGATTATGCAGATCCATCAACGTATACAGATCCTTTCACAGTCGATGGTACCTATAATAAACCAGAATTAGCAGAGGGCTATAAAGAGGCGAATGGTAAAACAACTTATCAAAATCTTGTGGATCAAGCGAAAGAAACAATTGACACAGCCAAACGCTATGAGCTATTTGCGAAGGCAGAAGCGTTTTTAATTGAGGAAGCCTTTGTTATTCCATATTCAGTTGGTGGTAGTGGCTATATGGCATCTAAATTAAATCCATTCGAGGCGCAATATTCGCCATTTGGTGTAACGGCAGAGAAATTTAAAGGCCAGCAAGTGCTAGAAAAGCCAATGAGTAATGAAGAATTTAAAAAAGCACTTGCCGAGTGGGAACAAGAACGTGCGGAAGCACTAGCCAATGCTGAAAAGTAGTAGAATTTCGTAGATGAAAAGGAGATACCGAAAAGAATAGTCGGCATCTCCTTTCGTCTTTTTGACAAAGGAGGATGGCGCGATGTTGCAGTATATAGGAAAACGACTCTTACAATCCGTTTTAACCCTTTTTATTATCATCACCATTGTCTTTTCATTATTACGGCTAATGCCAGAGGAAGGCTATTTAGGAGCGGCAGCTGATAAAATGTCACCTGCTCAGCAGGAAATTTACTTAACAAATCTCGGCTTGCGAGACCCAATCCTTGTCCAATTGGGTAATTTTTACAAGAATTTACTGCAGGGGGATTTGGGTAAATCAGTGACTTATCGTACCGATGTCCCAGTAGTGACGATTATTGCAGATAAAATCACGTATTCTCTGCTCTTTGGTTTAGGAGCAGTCGCTATATCACTCCTGATTGGTGTGCCGCTAGGAATAATGATGGCCTATCGTAAGGGACGTTGGCTGGATCGACTTGGGACAGGCTATATCGTATTTGTTGTTGCAGTCCCTGCAGCGGTTTATTACTTAGTTATTCAAATGTATATTACAGAACTCTTTCAATTACCGATGCTGTTTGATGAATACAGGCCGATTACTTGGATTCTTCCACTTACGTCAATGGCATTGGCTCCAACTGCCTCCTACGCGATGTGGATGCGACGCTATATGGTGGATGAACTGAACAAGGACTATATTAAGCTGGCTAGGGCAAAGGGCGTAAAGGAGCGGACACTGATGTTCAAACATGTATTACGTAATGCCTTTATTCCCATGGCACAATATTTACCTGCAACAATTCTGTTTACGATTACAGGCTCGATTTATATAGAGTCGTTGTATTCCATTCCAGGGATGGGGGGCTTACTTGTGGATGCTATTCAGCGACAGGATAATACGATTGTGCAAGGCCTAGTGTTAGTGTTCTCTTCCCTTGGTATCATTGGCCTTATTTTAGGGGATATTGCCATGGCACTTGTCGACCCTCGTATTAAATTAGGCAAGGGAGGGGGTGTGCGTTAATGGGGATGTATACAGATGAAATCAATAATATTTCCAATAAATCACGTGAAACCTTATTTGAATTTGCCGAAGTGGACGCAAGACATGCGGAGGAAACGGGCTATTCAAATTATTCTTATTGGCGGTCTACATGGCAATCCTTTTTGAAAAATCGACTGGCCGTTTTTTTATTAGTTGGGGTGATCATCATTGTTGGCTTTACGATTCTACAGCCCTATTTACCTGCGCAAAAATCACCAACTGAAATTTACTTGGATGAACAAACAGGGATGCAGGCACGTAATATTGCACCTAGTGCAGAATTTTGGTTTGGCACGAATTCAATCGGTCAGGATTTATGGTCTCGTATTTGGGCGGGGACGAGAACCTCACTTTTTATTGGCTGTGTTGTCGCCTTAGTGGAGGCAGTGGTGGGCATTACAATTGGCACGCTATGGGGCTTTTCACGGAAATTAGAAGCGCCTATTACACAGCTTTATAATGTTGTCGATAATATCCCCACAACCATTGTGCTCATTTTAATGTCCTATATCTTACGGCCAAGTATTTCAACCATTATTATTGCCATGTGTATTACGGGATGGGTGGAAATGGCGAGGTTTATCCGCAATCAAATTGTTATTTTGCGTGACCGTGAATACAATCTAGCCTCGAAGTGCTTAGGCACACCTGATTATCGTATTATCCTAAAAAATCTATTACCTTATTTAATTTCTGTCATTATGCTCCGCATGAGCTTAGCGATACCCTTTGCAATTGGGGCCGAAGTCTTTTTGACGTATATTGGCTTAGGGCTTCCGATCAGTGAGCCATCCTTAGGAAATTTAATTAATGAAGGACGTGTCCTTATGATGTCACCAGATCTACGGTATCAGCTTATTTTCCCGAGTATTGTGCTAAGCGTTATTACGATCGCATTTTATATTATTGGTAATTCCTTTGCAGATGCAGCAGATCCGAAAAACCATGTATAAGGAGAGGAAGCGAGTGACAGTGAAAAAATCAAGCATATTAGGCATCCAAAATTTAGTGATTCAGTTTACGCTACGTGGTCGAATTTTAACAGCGATTCGCGGTATTTCACTCGACCTTTACAAGGGAGAGAGCTTAGCCATTGTGGGTGAATCAGGTTCGGGTAAATCCGTGCTGATGAAATCCATTATGGGCTTGCTCGATAAAAATGGTCGTATTAAGCAGGGGCAAATTATCTACAATGCACAGGATTTAGGAAAGTTCACAACAGAGCAAGAATGGCTAGGGATTCGTGGTAAGGAAATAGCGATGGTGACACAGGATCCGATGACATCGTTAAACCCGCTCAAAACCATTGGAAAGCAAATTGAAGAATGTGTGGTTATGCATCAAGGCTTAAGAGGTAAGGAAGCCTATGCAGAAACACTAAAACTGTTAACAGATGTCGGCATTACCGATGTGCAAAAGCGCTATAAGCAATACCCGCATGAATTTTCAGGAGGGATGCGCCAACGCATCGTTATTGCGATTGCCATTGCGTGTAAGCCGAATATTTTAATATGTGATGAGCCCACGACAGCTTTGGATGTAACCATTCAGGCACAAATTTTACAGCTCTTGAAAAGTCTTCAGCAAAAATACGGCTTAACAATCGTCTATATTACGCACGATTTAGGCGTAGTCGCAAAAGTGGCTGACCGTATTGCCGTGATGTACGCGGGCGATGTCATCGAAGTTGGGGAAACACATGAAATTTTCTTTCATAGTAAGCATCCTTATACGTGGGCGCTTATTTCCTCTTTACCACAGCTTGGCTCAAAAGGGGAACAATTGTATTCCATCAAGGGCACACCTCCGAATCTTTTTCAGGAAATAAAGGGAGATGCCTTTGCCCCACGCAATCCATATGCATTGAAAATTGACTTTATCGAGCGGCCACCTTTTTTTCAGGTCAGTGATACCCACTATGCTCGTACATGGTTATTAGACCCACTTGCACCAAAGGTAGAGCCTCCAGCAGCCTTACAAGCATTTTTTGCAGAGGGGAGGCAGTATGCGAATGACTGATAAAGAGGTGCTTGTAGAAGTAAAAAATTTATCTGTTGTTTTTGGCAAAGGAAAAAATAAGTTTACAGCCATTGATGATGTCAGCTTTCAAATTTTTAAAGGCGAAACATTTGGCATTGTAGGTGAGTCAGGTTCAGGGAAGACAACGATTGGTCGAGCGATTATGCGCATCAATGAGGTCACAGAGGGACAAATTTTGTACCATGGTAAAAGTATTCAGGGGAAAATCCCGAAAGATTGGGATAGAGAAATTACGCAAAAAATCCAAATGATATTCCAGGACCCTATGGCATCTCTGAATGAACGAGCAAAAGTAGATTATATTGTCTCAGAGGGCTTATACCCTTCGAAAAAATATAAAGATGAGGCAGATCGACAACAAAAGGTGTGCGATGCGTTATTGAACGTTGGGCTACTTCCAGAGTTCTCAAGCCGCTTTCCGCATGAGTTTTCAGGAGGTCAACGCCAACGTATTGGCATTGCTCGTGCGTTAGTGATGGAGCCAGAGTTTGTCATTGCAGATGAGCCAATATCCGCCTTAGACGTATCCATTCGAGCGCAAGTATTAAATTTATTAGCAAGCCTTCAACAGCGAAATCATTTAACGTATTTATTTATTGCCCATGATTTATCGATTGTCCGTTTTATTACGGATCGTACGGCAGTCATTTATAAGGGGAAGATTGTGGAGCTAGCGGAAACAGAAAAGCTTTTCGCTCATCCGCTGCATCCTTATACAAGGGCTTTATTATCAGCAGTACCAGAGCCGAATCCCTATAAAGAGCGGGAGAAAGTTGTAGAAGTGTATGATCCGTCACAGCATCGCTATGAGGAAAATCCCCCCTCATTTGTTGAAATAGAGGAAGGTCATTTTATTTTAGCCAATGAAGAGGAACTTGCCCATTATCGTACTTCACTGAAAAGGGAGGAAAAGATATGATTTGTCCAAAGGCATTGAAAAAGGGTGACACAATTGGTCTTATTAGTGCTTCTGGAGCAACGCCACCCGAAAAGCTGCAACCTGCTATTGCTAGTATCGAAAAGCTAGGGCTCAATGTGGTCGTTGGGGAGACCTGTCACGCAAGACATGGCTATTTAGCAGGCACAGATGATTTACGGGTAGCAGATGTTCATCGTATGTTTGATGATCCAATGATTGATGGTATTTTTTGTATACGTGGGGGCTATGGTGCGACGAAAATTTTAGCCCAATTAGACTTTGACTTGATAAGTGCCAATCCAAAAGTATTTGCTGGCTATAGTGATGTGACCGCTCTACATATAGCTTTTAATCAGCTATGTGGCTTTGTAACCTATCATACGCCGATGCCATCCACAGAATTTATTAGACAGGAGATGGATGACTATACTTGGCAGTCGTTCATTCAGCTGATTATGGAGAATGAAAGAAAGGCGTATTACTTAAAAAATCCCTCTCACCAGCCCATGTCTACACTGGTTCCTGGGAGTGCTTCAGGTCAACTCATCGGTGGCAATTTAACATTAGTGACAGCTTCACTTGGCACACCCTATGAAATTGATACACGAGGTAAAATTCTGTTTTTAGAAGATATCGATGAAACGGAGCAACGGGTGGATCGTATGCTGACACAATTAAAACTGGCAGGAAAGCTAGATGATGTGGCAGGCATTTTATTGGGCGCTTGGACAAATTGCGAACCTGAAAATCCCGAAAAGCCAGCTCATAGCTTATCATTACAAACTATTTTTCAAGAAATTCTAGTGCCTTTAGGGAAGCCTATGATTGCAGATTTGGCATGTGGTCATTGTTTACCAACGATGTCGCTTCCTTTAGGAAGAAGCGTCAAGATGGATGCGGACAATCAGCGTATCCATGTAGTTGGATAGGTGGTCTATGGAGCAGAGAATTACTACACTTATTCAAGAATCGCCCTACAACGTACATTTGTTTATTAAAAATCTAACAACGAATCAGTTGCTCATCAGTCATCAGCTAGAGACTTCATTTTCAAGTGCAAGTTTAATCAAAGTGCCGATTCTGTTAGCCTTGCTCTCATATATAGAGAAAAACAAATTATCACTTAATTCTACGCTCACGATTTCACCAACTGACTGGGTGGATTTTAGTGTGATTAGTGAACAAAGACTTACACAAAGCACTTTCTATGATCTGCTATTGTGGATGATTATTACTAGCGATAATACAGCTACGAACGTCTTAATCGATGTAGTTGGCATGGAATATTTGAATGTCTATTTTCAGCATATTGGTTTACAGGACACACTGCTACAGCGAAAAATGATGGATGTGGAGCGGCTAGCAAAGGGCATAGATAATCGCACATCAGCAAGGGATATGGCACATCTTTATACGCAAATCTATCAGCAAGAGCTTTTATCGCCTCCCTACAATAAACTAGTCATTGATATTTTAAGCCGTCAGCGTATACATGACTCTCTAAAGCGCTATCTAGTAGAGGATGTGAGGCTGGCACATAAAACAGGCGGACTGGATACAGTCGATCATGATGTGGGGATATTTTACACGAATGCAGTCGATTATAGTATGGGTGTTTTTATAACAAATGTAACGGACAATGATCAGGCACGCCAACTCATTGGTCGTCTATCAAAAGTTGTCTATGACCAGCTGGTGAAGCGGAAGGGGGAGAAGGATGAAGGCTATCGTTACAGCCATGATTGCTAGCTTGCATGCCATGCCAGATAAAGCTTCTGAACTAGTCGATGAAGTGCTTTATGGGATGACCGTAGAGATCATCAGGGATGTCAATGAAGATTGGGTTTCTATTCAAACGGCCTATCGTTACGAGGGTTATTGTCAGAAGGCAGACTTACTGCAAGAGGAAGCACTTGCATCTACATGGCAACAAGATGCACAGTATGTAGTGTGTCAAAGCTTTGCAGATGTTTTGCAGCAGCCACGTATTCAAAGTACAAAGCTGCTAACGCTTGTTAGAGGCTCTTCCATTCGTGTCATGTCAGACGATGCAGTACCTGAAGAATGGTCAGCTGTACAGCTAGTGGCAGGGCAAATAGGGTATGTTCGAACAAAATGGCTACAACCAAAAATAACAGCACATTCATTATCGGAGCAGCAGTTCCGAGAAAATGTAGTGGACACAGCGCTCGGCTATTTAACGGCCCCTTATCGCTGGGGTGGCAAATCGCCACTAGGTATTGATTGCTCTGGTTTATGTTCAATGGCTTATATGTTAAACGGTGTCTATATTTATCGTGATGCCCGAATAGTAGAGGGCTTCCCTATCGTTAACATAGAGCAAGCCCGAATGCAGAAGGGTGATTTAATCTATTTTCCAGGTCATATTGCTCTATACATGGGTGATGATTTGTATGTCCATTCATCGTTAGGTGGTAATGAAGTAACGATTAATAGTCTAGATGCCAAACACCCCCTCTATCGACAGGATTTAGCCACGACCATACTAGCAGTAGGTACTTTATATAACTCATAGAAGAGTAGTTAAGCTTTTTTAAAGGTCAGTCCCATCTTGAGGATGATAAACGTACTGAGATGGATCAGTGCTAACACGATAAACTGCCAGAGCCCAATTAAAAATGTACTCATGCATAAATCAAACACTGCTTCACCTGGGGGCATATCTGGATAGGGCTCTAGTTGCCCATAATGCCACACAAAATAACAGGCTATAGAGGTGCCTTGTCCCACATAGACAAAGGTCCAATGGATAGAAGCTGCTACTCTTTGCCGACTACAACATAGTAAGAGGTTCGATAAAATAATAAGAGCAGGGAAAATAATAAGATAAAAGGAACCCTCTGCTATTTTTGTTGTGAAATATAGGTTGTAGCTAAGCTGAATCAATGGCAATAGCATAAGGTTAACGGCGAGAAGACTGAGCAATTGTGTACGCTTCACTGTGTTCCTATCCTTTCCGTATTTTTACACTAAGACGTTTAGACAAACGAATTAGTTTCATGAGAAAAAACGTCCATACTCCTTGATGAGTCATGGACGTTCTATGTTAATAATGATAAATATTAAGTTGCTGGCCTGCTTCAAGACGTTCTGTTCGAAGCTGATTCCACTGCTTAAGTGATGTCACCTTCACATTATAGGCTTCGGCAATCTTCATAAGTGAATCTCCATCAGCCACCGTGATGGTTTTCTTATCTTTTACAGGGCTATCATATTGCTGAAGGTCATATTTTGCGATCAATGTATTTAATTTTTCATTGTAAGCCGAATCAGTTGCATAGGAGCCTGTTAAAAACTTCGTCGCATCTGTATAGGTAGTTGTGTTGCTTTTGAAAACGCCTGCGTAAAAATCTTTATTCCATGACACGCCATTACGCATTAATTTTACATAATCCTGCATGGATGCTTCATAGGAAGGGTATTTGCGGAAGTCAGCCATGATGGTAGAAAGGTTGCCTGACCCATCATCCTCTGTGGTTTCGAGTGTGACGGAATTATTTTGGTAGCTGCCTTTCATTCCAAAAAGATTATAATTAGGGGCAGAGCCAAGTCCACTTTGCCCATGCTCACTTTCTAGAATCGCCTGAGCAATCATCACGGATGCATATAAGTCATTGTCAGCACCAAGATCTCGTGCGGTCTCTGCAATCTCACCGATAAACTCTTCCACACTTGGACGATCATCAATAACCACAGACTCTTCTCTTTCAGTCGTATTAAATAACTGTGTCACCATATAAAACGAAATACAAATAACAACAACGGCAATCATAAGTCCTTTAAAAAAGTTTAGCACGTATTTCATTGTAGCTGGATGTTGGTCGTGACCACATCTCCCTCCCTTCTATTAAAAGTTTAGCTATCTCTCATTATTACAGAGAGTGAAAGAGATGTATAGTTGAATAGACTTCATCATTAATAGAACGTTTCTTGCCTTAATTAGTTCCTAAATCTATCTTAAAATTCTGAGACATAAATTGTTTGAATCTCTCAAAATATCGCTCGGACGCTTCCCATTGAATCGTGTTTAAATAAGATAGCTCTTGTCGACCAAAAACGTTAGGAGGCTGATAGTGGCGAGCAACATAGGATTGATTTTCGAGCGTATAAAAATAATACGCTTCATCAGGCGTCATAATTTCAATGCGAGCATGTATCCTATCGCCTTCATCATCCAAATAGGTTTGACGGAAGCTATAGCATTTGGAACCATCCCACAATCCATCATGTTCATCGTCTAAATCCAGAATCGTAGGATGCTGGAGAATTTGTTGTACATCTCGCACCTCGATACTATGCAAGTAAAGTTCTGCTACATTGATGCAGGTTAACAACATCAGCCAGTGCTGTTGTAAATCCACTAAATCCTCCTGGGGGGATGCTGTAATATCCCACCATTCAGCTTCTTCATCTAGTGTTTTTGTCAAGAGAGAGACGGATTGATCCTCATTAAGCCAAATAAAATAATGACACTGCGAGGTCAATATATAAATACTATCATTGCGTACATCTCCATCAGCATTGGTATGTGCGCGTTGGATCATAAAATAAACATCCTGTTCCGTCAAATCGAAAGAAGGTTTGTCAGGTGTCATCAGAATACATGAAGTCAGTTTCAGTATGTTTTCCGCATTGATCGAATGGTGCGTGAAATAAATAGGAGCTGCTATTGTCCTTTGAGGAACGCTTGTAAATTGAGTGAGTGCAGAACGCCCTTGTTTTAGAATTTCCACGAGTGAAGTGAAGGAAAAGCCGATGTCATCCTCATCCTCAGGTAAAAATATCTCGTCTACTAATACATCTTCAATACGGATAGGGAGCTCCTGAAAAACGCCATCTCCGTGCCATATATTTACGATACAAGGAATCGACTTCTGACCCTTTACGTTGATGCGATACTCATCATCTTGAACCAAAATTGCTGCCTGAAGATTGCCATTAACGATCGTTTCGCCATGATTGTAGGAGCCACATAATATATTCTCGACTGTCAGATGCCCGTGCACATAGATTTCCTGACCACCTACAGCTATATTTTTAGAAAGTACATTGCCCATCACTATCAGCCCAATTGCCCCATCTGTCTCTAAATTATAGAGGGTGTCTACGGTTAGATGACCATTGATGAAAATGAGAATGGTCTTGTCCTGTTGTGGGAATGGCATATCCCAGTCCAAATCAAGAGAGGGAAGTGTTAAATCCCCCTCATAGTACGCTACTAGATCATCCTCACTAAAATCCTTGTAAAACTTTGCCCACCAAGAGTCTGCTGGAAACCTTTTTGCTAGTTGTGAAATCGCCAAAAACTGAAAGCCATTATGCATAGGTCACGACCTCTCTACTACAATTTTTATTATTTTCTCACAGCTAGTAATTGGCAGTCAATTTCATAGAATGGTAGAGACAAGATTAATTTCATAGAAAATGGTATTATTAACCTTTAAAACAATGAGTTGAAAGGGCGTTTTGATTGAATACAATTTTTAATGTGACACAAAAACAGCTATATGATTTTCTACTGAATGTTGCGACAATAAGACCAGTCTTTATATGGGGAGCACCTGGCATTGGGAAATCAGCGATTGTTGAAAATTTTGCTAGTGAATTAGGGCTACATTGTGTATCGTTATTGGGCAGTCAGCTAGCACCTGAGGATATTATTGGTGTTCCGCAGATTAAGGATGGCTACAGTGTTTTTTGTCCACCCAAAATGATTGCACGCGATGAACCTTATTGCCTTTTTTTAGATGAATTAAATGCTTGCTCACAGGAAGTACAAAAAGCGTTTTATAGTCTTATTCATGAACGCAGAATTGGAGAGTTTACATTGCCAGAGGGTACGATTGTTATTGGTGCAGGCAATCGGGCTCAGGATAACGCGATTGTGAAGCCGATGTCCTCCGCATTAATCAATCGGATGGTTCATGTTCAGCTTAGGGCATCGCATAAAGATTGGCTTGAATGGGCCTATGCACATGAAATACATCCATATGTGATTGAGTATATTCAAATGCGTCCCGATCATTTATGGAACGAACCACCGAAAACAGAAGAACCCTTCTCCACGCCTCGTTCATGGCATATGTTAAGTGATTGTTTGTATGCATATGGCAATAGCTTACAAGAACAAACAATTGATCTATTAGCAAGTAGTTGCCTGTCCGCGCATACTGCCAGTCAATTTAAAGCCTTTATCAAGCAAGTGCAAAGTAAATATGATCTCGCTAAAATTATTCAAGGAGAATTACGTTGGCCCGATCAACCTGATGAAAGAGATTTGCTTTATTTCATGGCACAATCCTTCCGGGCTCAGTTACTGAAGGAGCTTCCGAACGAGCATACCACATTGAAGGGCAATCAACGACAATTAGCCTTTCGTGCCAAAGACTTGATCAAGGACCTATCATCCATCAGCTTAGAAATTGCACAGATGGTTGTGTCAGAGCAAAAGGGTGAAGCATTACCTGCCTGGTTTATGCTGGAGGTTATCCGAGATTTACCGCGTTTAGTAGCCAAAAAGGAAGGGTAGCGTATGACCAAAAAGAAGAAAGCATCACAGCAGGAGCATAAAAATGAGAAAGCCATCGCACGAGGGCATGACATTGTCTGCACACATCCCCTGTTCGAGGCGTTATGTCATGCTGTTTACATGCAATACGAAAGTATGCCCCAAAAGGATTGGGCTTACATTACAAGCGCAGGTGTTATTTATGTGAATCAGGATAAAAAAGGTCAGCCAAATGAATGGGCTTATGTGATAGCGCATTGCTTGCTACACCTAGGCTTACATCATCATCAACCAAAAGAGCAGCAGGAGCTGTGGAATATTGCCTGTGACTGCTATATAACAAAATTTTTAGCAGAGCTAAAATTTGGTCAAGCACCAAAGGAAATGAGTAATCCTCTTTTTGAGGCCATTAGCTCTGAGGAAAAATTATATGAAAGATTTTTACGCGAAGGTGTGCCAGATGATTTGAAAGGTTATAGTACAATGCCAGGTCAAGTGGACTTTGTTATATCACAAAATCAAACAGGCTATTTTTATCGAGGGAATAGTAATTTCGCTGCATTATTTGCACAAGGTTTATCGAAAGCCGTACAAAGTGCCATACGAGTAGCGGGAGGGGTAGAAAATACATTGGGAGGCACAACGAGGGTAACACAAGCACAGCGCGCAAAGGCTTGGTTTATGAGCTCCTATCCCTTATTTGGTGCTTTGGCAGCAGATTTTACGATCATTGAAGACCCACTTATTTGCACAAGAATGGATATTTCGGTCGCAGCCATTGCAGTTGAAACAAAGGAAATTTATTTGAATACGGCGGTGGGAATGACCGATGAGGAAATGCGGTTTCTCATTTCACACGAATTGCTGCATGCAGGTTTAAGCCATGCGACCCGCAGACAAGGACGTGATCCTTACTTATGGAATGTTGCTTGTGATTATGTTATCAATGGCTGGCTCATCGATATGCAAATCGGCGAGATGCCAGCATTTGGCGGGCTATATGATCCAGCATTAAAAGGACTTTCAGCCGAATCTATTTATGATCGTATAGTTACAGATATTAGGATGTATCGCAAATTAAGAACCTTTCGAGGGCAGGGCATAGGAGATATGATCGAAACGAATCCACCAGATTTTTGGGAAGGCAAGGTTGGCGTGGATTTAGATGCTTTTTATAGAAGGGCATTGAGTCAAGGGTTAAGCTATCATATAACCCAAGAGAGAGGATATTTGCCACAAGGGCTCATTGAGGAAATTCGTAGCCTAGCACAGCCTCCTATTGCCTGGGATGTGGCATTAGCCAAATGGTTTGATCGGATGTTTCAACCGATAGAGAAAGTTAGAACGTATACCCGCCCCAGTAGAAGGCAAGCATCGACACCTGATATAGCTAGACCAAGATGGATTCATCAAAGCGGTGAGGAAGATGGACGTACTTTCGCAGTCCTTATTGATACATCAGGCTCCATGGATCGCCTCTTACTAGGAAAAGCACTCGGCACAATAGCGAGCTATAGCATCGCTAGAGATGTTCCCTTTGTTCGCGTTATATTTTGTGATGCTGTTGCCTATGACGCAGGCTATCTAGCACCTGAAGAGCTACTAACGAAAGTGAAGGTAAGAGGTAGAGGAGGCACGATATTACAGCCTGGTATACAGCTACTTGAAGAAGCACAGGATTTTCCCAAGGATGGTCCTATCCTGATTATTACAGATGGTCAATGTGATCGTTTAGCCATTAAAAGAGAGCATGCCTTCGTACTACCACAGGGGGCCAAGCTACCGTTTGTGCCCAAAGGCGAGGTATTTAGAATGAAATAGTTGCAGCTATCTACAAATGTTTGAAATGATTTTTGTTGGTGAAATATAAAAAGTGAACGCATTTCATGAGCACATTTTAAAGGAGATGACAGATGATTACATTTGACAATGTCTCAAAACAATATGATAACAACCAAATAGCTGTCAAAGCGCTAAATGTAGAAATTAAAAAGGGTGAATTCTTTGTTATTATTGGCCCTAGTGGATGCGGCAAAACTACTTTGTTGAAGATGATTAATCGATTAATACCCTTAACAGCAGGCACCATCTGGATCAATGATAAAAGAATTAGCGATTATAATATCCATGAGCTGCGTTGGAGTATTGGCTATGTACTACAGCAAATCGCCCTATTTCCGCATATGACAATAGAGGAAAATATTGCGGTTGTACCAGAACTGAAGAAATGGAGTAAAACGAAAATCCATCAGCGTGTAGACGAACTATTAGCGTTGGTGGGTCTGGAGCCAGCGAAATATCGTCAGCGTAAGCCAAAGGAGCTGTCAGGAGGCGAACAGCAAAGGGTTGGCGTTGTTCGTGCCTTGGCAGCTGACCCAGAAATTATTTTAATGGATGAGCCCTTTAGTGCGCTAGACCCTATTAGTCGCACCAAACTACAGGATGATCTACTAGAGATGCAGCGTACCATCCAGAAAACCATTGTATTTGTATCACATGATATGCAGGAAGCACTGAAATTAGGAGATCGTCTCTGTATTATGAAAGATGGCGAAATTGTTCAGATAGGCACTCCACAGCAATTACTACAAAATCCTGTAAATGATTTTGTCCAACAGTTTATTGGAGGTAAGCAGTCGGATCAATTGTTTACGATCCATGATGTGTTACAGCCAATCACAGTGACAAACGACTTTGGGCATACCATTCCTGTTGATGCCCCATTTCCGACGATTCTTGAAAAATTAGCCGAGCATGACGTGTTAGGTGTCGAAGAGAATGGCAAGCTCATTGGCATGGTGACAAGAGCTTCCACGCTTCGTTATTTAGCAGCGGATTCTAAGAAAAGAGGGCATGTACATGGTGGCTAATGTGGTAGATGTATTTCAGGAACGGAAGGCACAGCTGCTGGCTGCATTACTAGAGCATATCCAAATCTCTTTTATTGCGCTATTTTTTGCTGTCCTCATCGCTATTCCCCTAGGTATCTATTTAACCAATAAAAAGAAAATAGCCGAGAGTATTATTGGAATCAGTGCTGTGCTGCAAACGATTCCTTCCTTAGCGTTGCTCGGCTTATTAATCCCTTTATTCGGTATTGGGAAAGTTCCCGCAATTATTGCGTTAGTCGTCTATGCGCTGTTGCCTATTCTACGAAACACCTACACGGGCATCAATGAGGTTGACCCATCACTGAAAGAAGCGGCATTAGCTATGGGAATGAATCGATCAAAGCGTTTAGTAAAGGTTGAGCTACCACTTGCTATGCCTGTTATGATGGCTGGTATTCGGACAGCAATGGTGCTGATTGTGGGGACAGCAACATTAGCCGCTTTAATTGGTGCAGGAGGCTTAGGAGATATTATATTACTTGGGATTGACCGAAATAACACGGCACTCATTCTTATAGGAGCCATTCCCGCTGCTATTTTAGCCCTGATTTTTGATGTGGCGCTTAAAAAATTAGAATCTCTGTCCTTTAAAAAAACAATAACGACGTTGAGTCTCATTAGTTTAGCGGCACTGGTAATGATTTTCTTCCCGCTCCTAAGCAGTAAACAGCAAGATGAAATTGTCATTGCAGGAAAGCTTGGTGCGGAGCCTGAGATTCTCATCAATATGTATAAATTATTAATTGAGCAGGAGACCGACTTAACGGTGACATTAAAGCCAGGGCTTGGTAAAACTTCATTTGTATTTAATGCTTTGAAATCGGGCAGCATTGATATTTATCCTGAATTTACAGGCACCGCTATTTCGGAGTTTTTAAAGGAAGAAGCCATTAATAATAACCAAGAGGACGTCTATCTTCAGGCAAAAGAGGGGATGCAGGAGCAATTCGATATGGTCATGCTAAGCCCCATGAACTATAACAATACGTATGCACTCGCTGTATCAGAGGAGCTGGCTGAGAGCTATCAACTGCAAAAAATCTCTGATCTTAAACCGATAGAGCAGAAGGTGAAAGCAGGCTTTACATTAGAATTTAATGACCGTGAGGATGGCTATGTTGGCATACAAAAACGGTATGGGATAGCCTTTACGACACTTGCAACGATGGAGCCAAAGCTTCGCTATCAGGCAATACAATCAGGTGATATTAATTTGCTAGATGCTTATTCAACGGATAGTGAAATTCGTCAATACAAGCTACGTGTATTGGAGGACGATCAAGCATTATTCCCACCATACCAGGGAGCGCCTTTACTAAGGAAAGAAACGCTGATTGACTATCCAGAGATTGGAGAAGCGTTAAATCAACTAGCTGATCACATTATAGATGATGAAATGCGAGAAATGAATTATCAGGTGAATGTAGAAGGAAAGCTTGCAGCAGAAGTAGCAAAAGAATATTTAGTAAAGATAGGATTATTAAAATAAACCCTCTACCTTTAGAGGGTTTATTTTTATCAATAATTTATTAATGATAAACATTAAAAAGTTATTGATAGAGATAAAGGGGGATGTATAATAGAGAGAAAGGAGGGAGAGGTTGATAATGGGGCAAACAATTCAAAGTAAAGAATTTCGATGGATGACAAAGGGGCTTCGTACCGCTTTTACCATCATCATGGTGATGATGATTTTTGTCTTGACGATGCTCGCGATTTTTATGGTGGGAGCAATGGTGGTATCAGAGCAACAAGTGAATCATTTATTAGCAAAGGGCAGTGTGACCGCTGCCGTTCAGTTAGAAGGATTGGAAATGAAGCTGGCAGAAAATGTGACAAGGGACATTCACTATTCAAAAAAAGATGTCATGACCTTTCTATTTACTGCTACAATATACATAGCTATTTTATTAATGATTATTGTACAAGTGAGGAATATATTAAGTAACTTATCAAAAGGTATTGTATTTTCACTCGCTAATAGTAAAAAAATGGAGAGAATTGCCTACTGTGTGATTGTATTGAGCTTGACAGTAAATGCATTTCGTACATATACCGTCTATCTGATTATGCAACAATTCCAATTGGAGTCCCGATTTGTAGAGACGGGTTTGATCAAGGGGATTAGCTATCATTTTATAGGCATTCACTGGACTCTTTTACTATGTGGTGTGGTGATTTGGACCTTTGCACATATTTTCCGATACGGTGCATTCCTTCAGGATGAATATGATGCAACAGCTTAGGAAGTGAAAACATGACCATAATTATTCGATTAGATCGTATGCTAGCGGATCGTAAATGCAGCTGAGTGAACTTGCTGAGAGGGTAGATGTTTCGATTGTCAATCTCTCTAATTTAAAAACAGGCAAAGTAAGAGCCGTACGTTTTTCTACATTAAATGCCATTTGTAAAGCTTTGGGCTGCCAGCCAGGAGATATTTTGGAGTATGTAGAGGAAGAAGATGACATCTAGAAGCAAAGCAGAAAGGATTTTTTGAATGACGGCTTTTAGTTTTTTAATGCTCGCTATCATAGCAGAGGTTTTTGCCAGTTCCTTGCTCAAGCGTACGGAGGGCTTCACACGAATTGGGCCATCAATTGGCGTAGTAGTAGGCTATGGAACGGCATTTTATTGTTTAGCCTTAACATTAAAAGTGATTCCTATTGGCACAGCCTATGCAATTTGGGCAGGTTTAGGGACAGCGTTAACCGCTATTGTGGGAGTTGTCCTCTATAAGGAACGATTTAATCGCAAGAAGGTATTAGGGATTTTATGCATTATCTTGGGTGTTGTGGTACTCAATCTTGCTGGTGGTCATTAGGAGGCTGAACAGGATGAAAGGCTATTTATTTTTAACACTATCGATTATAAGCGAGGTCTTTGCAACAACCATGCTGAAGTTCTCAGACGGCTTTACTGTTCTCGTTCCATCCTTGGCGGTAGCAATTGGCTATGGTATTTCGTTTTATAGCCTATCCCTCTGCTTAAAAACCATGCCTTTAAGCTTGGCCTACGCTATCTGGTCAGGTGTCGGCACAGCTTTAACCGTTCTGGTAGGCATTGTCATTTGGCACGATATTTTTACTGTTTATTCTGCGATCGGTATTGTCCTCATTATAGGAGGCGTTATCTTGTTGAATCAGGGGGATAAAGGTGAAGAAGTGGTGGAAAAGGGTTAGATCTGTGAGGATAGGTGGATAGAGATCCGAAAGTAGCGGATAGCGGGTCTAAATTGATGGATAGGATTAGCAAATTGATGGATAGCTTTGCAAAAGAGTTGGATGCTTTAGGATAGGCGGATAGAGATGCGAAAGTAATGGATAGGATTAGAAAATCGATGGAGAGGTCTGCCAAAACCTAGGCTTAGTTCAGCGCAAACCAATAGAATGGGGGAATTTGATGATAAAAGCTCTAATTTTTGATTTTGACGGTACAATCATTGATACGGAAACAGCATGGTATAACGTTTTTAAGGATGCCTATGCACAATATGGTGTTGAATTATCGTTAGCAACCTATGCTAAGTGCCTTGGGACCAATCTTCAAACCTTTAATCCCTATACATATCTTGTTACACATCATCACATACAACTGGATGTGGAGGCTTTTCAAACATCCATTCAGCAACGCCATGCACAATGGATGGAAACGGAAACGCTAAGACCTGGTATTTTAACATTGCTACAGCAGGCAAAGGAAGCGGGTTTGAAGATTGGACTTGCTAGTAGCTCCAGTCGTCAATGGATTGATGTGTATATGGATCGGCTGGGTATCCGACATTACTTTGATTGCTTTTGTAGCGCTGACACGGTGACAAATGTTAAGCCTGATCCAGAGCTTTACTTGCAGGCGCTTGAACAATTAGAAGTAGAGGCTGATGAGGCCATGGCAATTGAGGATTCACCGAATGGCGCACAAGCCGCTGTAGCAGCGGGACTTTATACAGTGGTCATTCCGAACGAGATTACCAAGCAATTACCATTCAATACAAAACACCATACCGTTACTGCATTAGAACAATACACAATACATGATCTCCTTGCAACATAAGCTTTTGCAAAAGCCTCCCCCTCATTGGTGGAGGTTTTTTTAGTTTCTTTAGGAAGAAGTCGCCATATTTTTTGTCGCAACATATGATAACGAGAGGGCAACTTACACGGATCAAATCGTATAGTCAAACTAAGAGAGGGGGCTACGAATTGAATAGTGATAAGAAAAGAAATCACTTTTTATGTGAAGCTTTAAGTGATTTAAAGGATCTTCAGGATATTATGATGAATTTTCATTCTAAATATTTTGGTCAGCTACTTATTAAAATTGTCGGGAGTGATACGATTCCATTTTTTTTAATTACACATAGTGGTGCTCATTTAAGCTTATTGGATACAGTGAAACAGTTTGAGACAGAGTTTTTCCGCATTGAGGATGTTGATAGAGAGCGTTGCCGTGGCACAGTATCATTGTTGCGTGCTTTTGATTATGAAGGAAACGATACAAATTCGATTGCAGATGTGGTGAGGTTAGAAAAAACAAGTACAAAGAAATCTATTGAACTCAGTGGTATATCGGCCATTCAGCTCTTAAAGCCAGACATGTTGAAGGGGAAATTTATCATAGAGCCGAAATGGTAGTACCATATTAAACTACTAAAGCTAGAGCATCTGTCTATATGCAAGGGATACAAAGTGAATGTAATAGAGAGAGAATCTAATGAAAGGAAGTTTAGCTATGACGATTATTGGTATGCTGCATCATCGACTTGATCCAACAACAGTGCTCAAGTCCTATGCCTTTGCAGCAGTTGCGAAAGCTGAAGGCGCAACATTTTTTTACTTCACACCTAAAAGTGTGGACTTTGCCAAACGTTCTATTCGAGCAAAGGTCTATGAGAATGGACAATGGCAAGAGAAAACAATGCCCTTTCCTGATGTTATCTATAATGCAGGAAGCCCTGAGAAATTATCTGTCTCGAAGGAGATTATTGACCGTTTAAAAGAGGAGATTCCATTCACAACCCATTCAATCGGGAACAAATGGAATGTGATGAAACGATTAAAGGAAGCGAAGGAATTTGAACAGTATTTGATTCCCTCTGAAATTGTAAAGGATGCCGATTTATTTCATAAGTTCGTTAATTATTATAAACGAGTTGTGTTTAAGCCAATTGATGGACGAAAAGGGAAGGGTATTTATTTTATAACGAAGGCGGGAGCCAAATATTTTGAGGTGCGAAAGGATAGCACCACGACAACCTATACAAAGCCACAATTGGATGCATTGATAAAGGAGCAACTTGCGTCTGGCACCTTTATTATGCAGCCGTATATTCAATCTGTTACAAAATCTGGTCAGGTCTATGATTTCCGCCTGCATGTTCAAAAAAATGGAGAAGGTAAATGGGTAGTGACAACGGTGTATCCACGCATTGCACCGAATGGCTCCATCATACCGAATATTAATAATGGTGGCTATACCAATTATTTAGATCCTTTTTTGGAGCAGGAGTTTAAGGATGAGGCCTATAATATTCGGCGAATGCTTGAGCATTTTTCACTGGCGCTGGCACATCATCTGGATGAAATTCAAATGGCGAAATTTGGGGAAGTTATTGATGAAATTGGCATTGATGTAGGGTTAGATCAAAATCAAAAAATTTGGATGTATGAGGTCAATTGGCGCCCAGGCTGTCCTCCTGCCTTTTACTTGGAATTAGATGTGGTCATCCATTCCATCCGTTATGCGATGTATCTTGCCAAAAATCAAAAACCGCTGAAAAAGAAAATTGTCCAACAAAAAACGAAGCAGGTGGAGGCAAAGAAAACCCTACCTATTATTGCGATTACAGGAAGTGCAGGGAAAACCACAACAAAGGCATTTGTGGGTTCGATCTTATCGAAAAAGTGGAATGTATTTGAATCAAAGGATTATTGGAATACGACGGAGCATACGAAAAAGCATAAGGAAGAAATCAATGATACACATCAGGCCGTTGTATTAGAGTATGGTATGGCTTACCCAGGCATTATTACCAATCACTGTAGCATCATCCAGCCGAATATTAGTATTGTAACGAATATAGGCTTAGCCCATGTTGGGAACTTTGATGGAGATGTAAGGGGTGTTGCCAAGGCAAAATCGGAATTGATTCACGGCATGGATCAACAGGGATTACTCATTGTCAATCAAGATGATGACAATTCAAGATACTTAGAGACACAGCAATTTAAAGGGAAAATCATCACGGTAGGCATTAAAAAAGAAGCGGATTACCGTGCATATGATTTGCAATATAAAGATGTCGGCATGTCCTTTAAAATGAAGCTGCATGGGCAAGAAATAGAATTATATATTCCTATTTTAGGAGAACATCATGTATACAACGCATTGAATGCAGTGGCAGTGGCTGATCTTTTAGGATTTAGTCCACTTGATATTCAGGCAGGGCTCAACTTTAAAAAACCACCAAGACGTTTAACGATTTATAATTGCCGTGATGATATAACGGTTATTGATGATACAGTACACTCTCATCCGCAGGGGGTTCGTGCTGCGCTCGATGTACTGAAGAATATCGCGACAAATCGCAAGGTAGCCATTATTGGGCAAATGCGAGAACTTGGTGTCTTGAGGGAAGAGGAATATCGTAAGGTTGGAGAGTACGTGTATGAGATAGGCATCGATGAATTTATTACCTATGGCTTTAGGACAGATGAAATGAGTAATGCTGCCATCGCGAAGGGCATGGACCCATCCAGAGTACATCATTTTATTAATAAAGATCAATTGCATGCCCTCCTTGAAAAGCTCATTAAGCCCCATGATACCATTCTTGTGAAGGGTGCAAGTAAAACCAATATGTTTGAAACCGTGAAGTTTTTAGATCAAACGTTTAAAGAAGAATAATTGTTTACGACTTATGAAGATAAAAAAGCCCGAGTAACTGTCCACTGGCAAGCGGCAATTATTCGGGTTATTTTTTTCAAACTCTCAAAATGAATTTTATTTCCTTCGCTGCAGTGATTGCGTGATTTCTTGCTTCCTTCAAGGTTGCTCCCTCTGCTATGACATAGGCGTAACGATGACCCATCGATAAAGGTGGGGTAAGGAGGGTGCCTCTTCTTGGTTTGACATATACTTCAACGACGCCAGTTGATCTTGTCGCTCTTGCCTTGCCAATAACCTTATCTAAAATACCTCTACTTTCCACAATGACATATTTTGTATACACAAATTTCTTGTGTCTTGGTTGCAGATTAGGCTGTTCTCCTAGCAAAATCTTCAGTGTTTCTTCTACTAAACTAAAACCTAGAGCTGCTTGTAGCATATTATTCATAGCGCCACCTGAAATTCGAGGATTGATCTCGATAAGTTTCCAACCATTTTGGGTTAATCGAAGCTCTAAGTGAAGAGCCCCATTCTCAATACCAAAGGCTTTCACGATGGAATGGAGTACCTCCTCGATGCCTGATTGGATGTCTTTAGGGGCTTTCACTAGAACACCATAGCCAGTAATGATAAATCGTTTTCCTTGCGTAATTTCTTGCTCAATTATACCAATGACATGTGGTTGTCGTTGATAAACAACCGCCTCTACTAAATATTGAGGGCCATCTAGATATTCTTCAATCATGATGGTTTCATAGGGATTTTTACTGCGTAGTGCTTTGAGGTGGTTATTGAGCTGGTCGGCATCCGTTGCTAATAAGACATCTTTTGAGCCAGTTGATTTAGGAGATTTTACGATTAATGGAAAGGTTAAATTTTTAGCTATAGGTTCGTTCGGTTTCATGAGCGAAAATTTTGGTGAGTATGGTTGGTCTTGTAAAAACTTTCTTGTTTTTTCTTTATCCTCCATAGTTTCAATGGCACTGGAGGATGTATAGTTCTGACAAAATTCATCACATAGTATTGAAGCAATATGGACAAATGGATCAACAAAACTAACGATACTTTTAATATTTAATCCAGCTTTTCCTAGTTTCTCAATTTCATCTTTCATGCTCTCGATATCAAAAGTATCAATGAGTATCATTTTATGGATGTCGGGGTAGGCTCTGCGCTGCTGAAGTTGTTTTTCATTATTTGTGAAAAGTACTGTGAAGTAGCCTAATTTTTCTGCTGCCCTTGTTGCTTCACGACTAGACCCAGATTTGTTTGTACCGATAAATACAATGGCTTTCAGGTATATCACTCCTTCTATTGGTACTTAGATACTTAATCACCTTTATATATATGCAATGAAATAGATTTCCTCTAGTTATGTATCTTGTCTACATCCAAGCAACTTTTAAAAGGTTACATATACTAGAAAAGAAAGGAGGGAGAAAAGATATGAAGCCTCTTTCGGTGAAAAATTTAGCAATGATTACGGCAGGCTATCTAGTGCACGGGTCAGAGGATACACTGATTCAGCATGGGGCTTATCGATTAAAGCAAGTGAAAAAGTCCAATACGGCCCTTTTTACAAGTAAACGTATTGTTAATTGGAAAAATCTTGAGCCACTTTCTCCTCTAGTGCTAGTGACCGATAGAGCTTATCGGCCAACTGACATTCCCAATCATGTCATTATGATACAGGTAGCGAATGCAGAAGAGGCCTATTGGAAATTTGTCCATTTTTATCGCAGCCAGTTTCATATTCCGATTGTCGCGATCACAGGTACATCAG
Source organism: Lysinibacillus sp. YS11 (assembly GCF_002896375.1). Lineage (NCBI taxonomy): Bacteria > Bacillati > Bacillota > Bacilli > Caryophanales > Bacillaceae > Lysinibacillus > Lysinibacillus sp. YS11. The sequence goes on from NZ_CP026007.1 coordinate 1,758,880, forward strand.
GCAAAACAACGACAAAAGAGATGATTAAACATATTCTTTCGGCTGATCGGAAAGTGACTGCGACGACATTGAGCAGCAATTCTAGAACGGCTTCTTTGCAATATTTACTGGGCATTGAGGATGAAACCGAGGCTGCCGTTTTTGAAACAGCAGTGGGCTCACCTGGAGACGTTACGAATGCAGGGAGATATTTCAAACCGACAATCGGTATTATTACGAATATCGGAGCCCATCATTTAAATTATTGCAAAACATTAGAAGGCTATATTCAAGCAAAGGGAGAAATGCTAGATATCATTCATCCAAAAGGTACGTTAATTATCAATGCTGAAGATATGAATACGAAAAAAATAGATGTTTCGAGATTTCGTGGGCGTTTGATTAGGGTAGGAAAGCATGACTCCTGTGATTTTCGCGCAAGCCATATCCACTACTATCAAAAAGGGATGAAATTTATTCTGCATCATGATAGAAAAAGCTATGACATACTTGTACCAGGGTTTGGAGAGCATCAGGTTTATAATGCTCTTGCTGCCATTGCAGCGGTCCATGATATGGGGATCCCTATTCCAGTCGCAGCACAACAGCTTCAATCATTCCGTCAATTAAAAAAACAACTGCAACTCTTTGAGGGCATTAATCATTCCATGTTATTGGATGATACATGGAGTATTACAACCACTTCCTTAGAGGCTGCCTTAAAAGTGTTGAATGAATTAGGTGACGGAAAGAAAAAGATTGCGGTTATTGGTACGATTACCGATTTAGGTTCGTGGGGCTACATTATTCACGAACAGGCGGGTGAATTAATTCAACGTATTGGCGTGGATGTCCTGATTACTATTGGAGAACACGCAAGGATTATGGCTGATCATGCAGTAAAGCTAGGATTTAGCGCGCCTGTTTATACATTTAAAAATAGTACGCTAGTCTATCCGTTATTGCAGAAGATTGTGGATGAAAATACCATCATTCTCATAAAGGGAGATATGTATAGCAAACAGGTCTCTAAACTAGCAACGGAGCTAAAGCTAAAGCCTCCACCACCTGCTGATTAGCTTCTTTCCATATAGGATATTGACTGTGCCACATAGAAGAGCTTTCTAATAAGGTATAGTAATTGATCAAAAAGCAGCACGCTAGATCAAGAGAAGAAATAAGTCATCTACAAGATTGATAAAGAGAGGAGGCGTAGTACACTTGCAATCCATTAGTGTGCAGAAACTTAGGAATGTCCTACAGGGAAAGCTCATTCACGGATCTGAACAATGGTCTGTTAAGCAGGCGATCTACTATAATCGGCATGATTTAACAAAGAGCCATTCGCTCCTGTTTGTTAGTCGAAACGATCAAATCAACTGGCAAGAGATTGATCGGAAAGGTCCGTCTCTTATCATATCCGATAAACCGTCTACAGAGTTAAAAAATGCACTGGAGAATACAACCGTTTTACAAGTGAAAAGTGTTGCACAGGCATATTGGACATTTATCGAGTATTATCGTGGGCTCTTTGAAATTCCCGTTGTGGCTTTAACAGGAACTTGTGGGAAAACAACGACAAAAGAGATGTTAAAACATATTGCTAGTAAGCATTGGCAAGTGCAAGCATCCATCAGTAGTAAAAACGAGCCAAGGCAATCATTACCTTATTTAACGGGCATTGACGATAAAACACAAGCCGCTATCTTTGAATTAGGCTTAGGGAATACGGGGAATATTAAACATCAATGTATGATCTATCAGCCAACTATTGGGATCATTACAAACATTGGTGTGCATCATCTAGATGGCTGTCTCAATTTGGAGGGCTATATTAAGGCTAAGGCAGAAATTGTGGAAGGCATTAAAGAAGATGGCACGTTAATCATCAATGCTGATGATGCCAATACTAAAAAAATCTCATTGAAAAGATTTAAAGGGAAGATTATCAAGTTTGGCTTACAGGATACGGCAGATTACAAGGCTTCGAAAGTGGAGTTTGCCAATACGGGCATGAAGTTTGTTTTAGAGGTAGCGGATGAAACATACAATGTGTTTGTCCCAGGCTATGGAGAGCATCAGGTCTATAATGCCTTAGCCGCGATTGCAGCGAGCCATGAAATGGGGCTGACCATTCGTCAGGCAATCGCAGGACTAAGAACATTTAAACAGATGGCAAGACATTTAGAGTTTACGACAGGACTTGGTGACAGTACGATTATTGATGATACATGGACAAATAACCCAACATCTGTAGAGGCAGCCTTAAAAGTGCTAGATACGGTGGGAAAAGACAAAAAGGTCATTGTTGTTTTAGGGGATATAAAGCGATTAGGCAATTTTGAAGAAAAATATCATCGTGAAATCGGCTCCATGGTAGCAGTAAGAAAGATCGATACATTGATTACCATCGGCAAAAGGGCAGAGAAGATTGCCGATCAAGCGCAAAAGGATGGAACCAGCGCAGAGGTTCATACGTTTAAAGAGGTAGCAGGCGTTTTAGAATTATTGAAACCAAAGCTAGATGCGGACACGATAGTTTTAATTAAGGGACCGATGTCTAGTAGATCCATGATCGAATTTGCCAATAAACTAAAAAACGCATAGAAAAAGGGTGTCTCAACATGATTGAGACACCCAATTCTTACTTATTTTAAAACACGCCGAGCTGTTACAAACTTTTGTGCCCATGTTATGCTTAAACTTTGTTTCACAACAGTTCGTTGTCATTTTAATATATTGATTACTCCCTATAATAGATCCTCGTTTGTGTGATTTCTATTGGTAGAGATGAATAATAAATCTACTTTTTGAAACTGAGATTTTTGAATACGTTTACCAACTAAAGCTTGTGTTTGCTAATTTATTCTTCAACTCAATACCATGTTTCTTAAAGACATAGTAAGTAAAACCTGTACTTGTAAAAGTCAGTGCACTTAACAGGGCGTAGAGTTATTTAGTAGAGATAACACGCTTCGCAGTAATATAGTGTTGAGCATAATAATCAACAAATAATACTCTTGTCATGACACCATCGGAATTAGGGATGATGATACGGTGATCGCCTGCATAAATCCCTACAAGAGAAGGTTTTTTTGAACCTTTCACACTATTAAAGAAGACTAAATCACCCTTTTTCAAATTAGCACGCGCTACAGTTGATCCTTTGCTCATTAAACCGCTTAAAGAAGTTGATCCGAGTTTAACGCCACTTTTACGATAGATGAAATCGACAAATGCTGGAGCGGTAAAGCGTAGACTTGACTCATTTGTTGTCGAGCTAATCGATACTTTATTTTTATAAGTCAGCGCATTCTCAACAATTTTATCGCCTTTTGTTGCAGGGTTGGCTGATAGCAGAGTAGGTAATACTCTACGTGCCGATACATAGTTTTCTTTATAATACGGCTTACTATTTAAATCAGAGATAACTATATTTTGTTTGGTATCAGCCATATGGATGATTTTATTGTCGCCAATATACATACCGACATGATCGGGATCAGTTCCTGTTTTTTTACTTTTAAAGAACACTAAATCGCCTTTTTGTAATTGGTTTCTCGCTACATAAGTCCCTTGCTGAATCATATAATTTTCATTATACGTACCAAGGTCTACCCCGTTTTTCTCGAAGATGTACATTAAAAATGAAGCACAAGAAAATTTGTATGGGTATGTAGGCTTGTAAACCGAATTGCTGTATGTTGCTTGCCCCATTAAGCTTTTACCAGTCTGAATTAATTGGTCTGCTTTTGCAGCTACCGCCTGTGCGTTGTTCTGAGCATTTGTAGTCGCAGCCTCTACTTGTATTGGCTGGATCGCTGTTTGCACCATTCCAAATGAACTAAATCCAATTGTTAATGCAAGTGTTGTAGATAAAAATCGTTTATTCATGTTGTGTAACCTCCTAAAGCATCTAGTAGGATTTCTCCTGTATACCTTTGCCATGGAAATAATCGTAGCATGAAAAAGTAGGGCTTCTGGGCGGTAAATGTTACCAGGGTAACTGAAGGGAGGGCTTCAACACTTGCTATAAAAGGCTTTATCAAGGGAATTTACAGTTTTATTACAAATGTTTCAGTAAGATGTAATATGGAACAATTCCATGAAAAAAGCTGCCCCAAAACGAGGCAGCCTACACGATTTTCTGTATCATTTCTACACGATTACCAAAGGGATCACGGAATTCAAAACGCTCGTAATGAGGAATAGGCACAGAATCGAGTATTTTGATTTGATGAGCTGCGAGTTTCTTCCGCCAATACTGAATATCCGCTACTTGATATGCAATATGCGCCTTTGTGGTCAAACGATCGAAGCCATCCTCTGTCCCTACATGGACCTCCTGTTGACCAAGCTGTAACCAAAATCCCCCACGTCCTTTAAGAGAATCAGGCTTCTCTAATTCTTGAAGTCCTAAGACATGACAATAAAAATCCTTCCCTTGCTCCTCACAACCTTTCGGAATTGTTATTTGCACATGATGTAAACCCATAATCATCTCAGACTGTCCCCCTTTTTTCTTAATTATAGAGTAATTTCTAAATATTTGAAATGGATGGGAGGATAGAGTTTAAACTGGTGGATAGAACTTTAAAAGTGGAGGATAGCGCTTCAAATTAAGTGGATAAAACCTCAAAAGAGAGGGATAGAGCTCTAAATCTAATCTTTAGAACTTCAAAAGCCCAACATTTCTATTCTGTTAAGATTTAATACTATGGTATAATAATAAAAACGGAATAATAGGATAGAGGTACAAATTAGATTTTTTAATTTGTTTAAAAGGGAAGATCGGTGTGAATCCGACGCTGTCCCGCAACTGTAAATGGGAGCACATTTCAAAAGGCCACTGTTACGAGTCGTAATGGGAAGGTGAAAGGTGTGATGAACATAAGCCAGGAGACCTGCCTTTATCTAGTACAGCCAAAAAACCTACGCGGATAGGGGGTGTTGAGTGTGACTAGAGAATTTCTCCTGCATGCTCATAGTACGATGATTGCTAAAAAGGGTGCTTCTATGTTTAATAGAAAGCTTCTTTCCATCTGGCAATCACCGTATTATGTCGTGTATTTGTCATAGTAGACATCTTTCTGATGAGGGAAAGATGTTTTTTTATGTAAAAAATTAAAGGAGCGGTCCACATGAATCCACAAGTTGTTGAGTACTATGAAAGCTTATTCAAATTTGAAATTATGCAAGAGCCTAAACCCTTAAAGGAGCTTGTCGAACAATATGTTGGGCATGATGCTTCACATGAGCAATCTATTTTAGCAGCATACGCAAATGTTTTGAAAGAATTAAGAGGATAGAATATGTTTGGCTACTTCGAAAAACGAAGTAGCCATTTTTTAATAAGCGCATGTTTTGACAATTAATAATAGTAGGCGTACAATTTCGTTGAACAATTGTTTTGAACGTTTGTTCAAAAAAAGAGGTGAGAACTATCGATCAAAAAGAAAAAAATAAAGAGGTAAAGGATCAAATTTTACAAGCGGCAAAAACCTTGTTTTCATCAAGGGGCTTTGATGGCACCACGGTGAGACAAATTTGTGAAGAAGCAGATGTGTCACTTGCACTTGTTTCCTATCATTTTGGTGGCAAGGAAAATGTCTTTAATGCATTATTTGAACCGCTACGCCACACCTTTATGAATGCTCATTATGACGTTCAAGATTCAATCGGTGCGCTTCGTAGCTTTTGTCGTAACTTTGTTCTTTACCGAATCCAGGAGCATGAGTTAATTGATATATTACAGCAAGAAATAGTCATGAATAGTCCTAGGCTTGAGATGCTAAAGGATGTGTTTTTACCTTCCTGGGAGCAACTTCGGACAATTTTATTGGCTTGTCAGGAGCAACAGACCATTTACTTCGAGTCACTTGATGTTGCACTGAACTTTATTATGGGAACATTAATGTATTCGTTGAACAATCCCTTTTTAAACCGTTCTTCATTACAAGCAACACCCGATCAGATTGCGGAGCTTGCAGTGAACTTCGTGTTACATGGTCTTCAAACAAACTTATAAAAAGAAGGTAATAGAATGAAAGCAGCAAAATTTTACGGTGTAAAAGATATTCGAGTAGAGGAGGCACAACTGCCAGCACTAGAGCCAGGCATGGTGAAAGTAAAAGTTGCCTTTGCTGGAATTTGTGGTAGTGATTTACATGAATATGTTGGTGGGGCTTATGCATTCCGTACACAACCCGTATTAGGGCATGAATTTGCAGGTGTCGTTGTAGAGGTTGCAAAAGGCGTTACACAGACAAAAGTAGGAGATCGTGTGGCAGTGGAGCCACCAATTCCATGTGGTAAATGTGATAATTGTCGACGTGGCTATTCCAACTTATGTAAACGTGGTCAATCTTATGGCTATACAATTTCTGGCGGATTTGCAGAATATGCAGTTGTACAAGAAGAAAATATTCACCTTCTTCCTGACAATATGAGCCTAGAGCTAGGCGCACTTGTTGAACCTACAGCAGTAGCGGTACATGCAGTGCGTCAAAGTCAATTAAAGCTAGGCGATACAGCTGCTATTTTTGGTGCGGGTCCTATTGGATTATTGGTCTTGCAGGCTGTGAAGGCAGCGGGAGCAAGTGAAATTTTTGTCGTAGAGGTTTCGGATGAACGACGCCAAAAAGCACTTGAATTAGGCGCGACCTATGTCATTAATCCAATTGATACGGATGCAGTAGCGTTTATTCGTGAAAAAACAGCTGGTGGGGTCGATGTAGCGTATGATGCAGCAGGTGTGCAAGCAACATTTACAAGCGGTGTGAGTGCTGTTCATCCAGGCGGCGAATTTAAAATCGTCAGCGTATGGGAAAGACCTGTAGAATTTAACCCTAATGCGGTGGTTTCTCCAGAGGTAAAAATCAGTGGCTCGTTTGCCTATGTGAATATTTTCCCTGAAGTGATTCGATTACTTGCTCGTGGTGTAATTGATGGACAAGCTGTTATCACAAGCCAGATTGCAATAGAGGATATCGTGGAAAAAGGTTTTGAAGCTTTAACAAAGGATCGTAGCCAATGTAAAATTCTTGTGAATATGAGCATGTAATTGTCTGAAATCATAGCCGAACTTGAGGTTTGGCTATGATTTTTTTGGCTACCTTAATAATATAATACCAATTGGAATACATTTGTTTGTCATAAAACTGCCTTTAGGACTTCATTCATATTTCACTTTTTACTTATATAATTAATCTGCTATAAATAGAGAGATTGGAGATTAAATATGAAAAATTTGCTTTATTCTAGGTTTTGGCGACTTCATTTTTTCGCAGCACTTTTTATTACGCCTTTATTGCTGTCTCTCACATTAAGTGGGATTGGTTATTTGTTTTTTACAGATGTAGAAAATCGATTATATGACGATTATTTCTTTGGTGAGAGCCATAAGGAAGAGGTCTTAACAATTGATGATGCCGTGGAAAAAGCGGAGTCGGCATTTGCAGGATACTCTACTACGAAAGTGATTATGTTGGAGGAGCCATATAATACGCGTTTAACTTTATCAAATGGCACTAAACAAAAGTACGTATTTTTAGATGATCACAATCAAATGGTTGGTAGTCAGGACGCCGATTATACATTTTCAAATATTATGAGAAATACGCATAGCTCCCTCTTTATTGGTGGTACCTTTGTAAACTATTTAGTAGAGCTAGCAGCTTGTTGGACGATCTTTTTATTACTGTCAGGTCTTTATATGACATTCAAAGGAAATCTCCTAAAGAAGGGCAAGTCGGAGAATAAGAGGCAAAAAAGTAAGAGATTGCATGCACTTGTTGGGACAATCATTACCATTCCAATGGTGATGTTCATTTCGACTGGGCTATTATGGTCTGCTTTTCAAGGTTCCATGCTTGCAGATATAGCGTCAGAAAATCCTACTTTTGGGTATCCATTACTCCAACAAAAGCCACCAACATCTGATGTCTCTGAAATACCATGGGCGACTCGTCAATTAGAGGCACCGACATCAGAAGGAGAACATGCCCAACATCATGGCGGTGGAGCTGTCCGTTATACGAACGATAGCCAAATGACGATTGCTCAGCTTGAAAAAGAAATCAATTCGATGAACATTACTAAGCCTTACTCTATAATTTATCCGTCAAACGGTGAGGGCGTCTATACAGTGGCGAAGGCTAGTAATTCTGGTGTAACAGGGCTAGATGTAAAACCCACAGCTGAAGCCACAATGTATTTTGATCAGTATAGTGGCAAGTTTATCGATCAAGTGAATTATGACGATTATGGCCCATTAGCTAAATTCTTTACATGGGGAATACCATTACATGAGGGGCATTTATTCGGCTGGCCGAATAAGCTTTTAAACTTAGTGGTTTGTCTAGCCTTCTTAGCCGTAATCGTGTGGGGCATTCGCACTTGGATTTTACGTAGAAAAAAAGGGGAGCTGTCTGCACCACCGCAAATTTCTCATAAAATATCCATGCCTTTCATTATTTTCCTTGTCATATTAGGGATTATGATGCCGCTATTTGGTGCGTCATTAATCGCTGTGGTAGTAATTGAATTTATCCTTTTAGGTTGGCAAACAAAGAAGAAGCTAAGAGCACAAGAAACTAAATAAAGCAAAGATGATACGGCACAGCGGGTTTGTGCCGTATCTTTTTTTTGTTTATTTCATTTATAGGAACGCAATACTATACTGAAGCAGCAAAAATGTTTATAGATTTTTCAGCATGATTTTATAAAGTTTTAAGATTTGTATGGTACATTGCTAGTAGTTTCAGCTTATGGGGGTATGTAGATGTCAATAAAAACAAGGTTTTTGCTATCTTATGTGGGTGTCATCATCATTGCCATCACACTATTACTAGCAGCGGTTTTTCTTTTTTCCTTTGCCATTACAGGTGATGTCAAAGCGATTGAGCATTTTTATAAAAAATCTTATGTCCAAAAGCCTTTGACGACAGTAGAGGAAAATGCGTTTCTAGATTTAAAATTACTAGCTAAAAAAAGTCCCCAGCAGCTTTTAGATCTCGAACAGCTTGAACAAATCAATGCGCCTTCGATAGAGATTGTGGTACGAAAAGATCATCAAATCGTGTATTCAACACAGAAAGAGCATAAACAATTATTGCTTCAAAGCTTACCTAGCTTTGAAGAGACCAATATTAATTCTCGTGACACCATCATGATAAATCGAGCCTTTTATACGTATGTTAAATTTGATTTTTATTTTCCAGATCAAACAGAGGGCAGTATTTTCGTATTGAGAGAGGTTAGTTCCCATGCAGAGGTAACGAGGGAACTGCTACCGATTCTTTTAGGTATTTTATTTGTCCTGTTTATGATGATTATTGGTTTTTTAAATTATTTAGTATCAAGAAGTATTATTAAACCGATTTCGGCATTAAAGGAAGGGGCAGAACGAATTAAATCGGGCGACTTGGATTTTGAAATTGCGACCCACTCGAAGGATGAAATTGGTCAGTTGAATCGGTCATTCGAGGAAATGAGAGTCAAATTAAAAGAATCCATCCAGCTTCAGCTTCAATATGAGGAAAATCGAAAGGAGCTCATCTCCAATATCTCCCATGATTTAAAAACGCCGATGACTTCCATTATCGGCTATGTGGAGGGCATTAAAGATGGTGTGGCAAATACAGAGGAAAAGATGGATAAATATTTAACAACTATCTATACAAAGGCAAAGGATATGGATGTATTAATTGATGAGCTATTCTTATTTTCTAAATTGGATTTAAAAAAGATTCCCTTCCAATTGGAAAGCATCAATCTCCACCAATATATGCATGATTATGTAGAGGATGCAAGCTTTGATTTTATTGCACGAGATATTCATTTACAATATCTATCAGCAGGCTCGCCGCTTTTGGCAATGGTGGACCGAGATAAATTAAGACGTGTCCTGACGAACCTTTTAAGTAATAGCGAAAAATATATGGATAAGCCATATAAGCAAATCATTATTTCCTTGCATGAGCGAGCAGAGGATGCGATTATTCAGGTAACAGATAATGGTGCAGGCATTGATCCTGTCGCATTGCCCTATATTTTTGATCGATTTTACCGTGCGGAGCCTTCACGTAATTCGCAAACAGGAGGCAGTGGCTTAGGGTTAGCCATTGCCAAACAAATCGTTGTTGAAATGGGTGGCGATATTTGGGCAAAGAGTGAATTAGCAAAGGGGACGAGCATATTCATTTCATTGAAAAAGGCTGAGGAGAAGGTGAATCATCATGAAAAAAATTCTGCTAATTGAAGACGAAGTGAGCATAGCTGAGCTTCAACGAGATTATTTAGAGATTAATGGCTTTACAGTAGATATCCAACATCATGGAGAGGATGGGCTACAGCAGGCACTTAAAGGTAATTATGATTTAATCATTTTGGATATTATGCTACCAGGGATAAGTGGCTTTGACATTTGTAAACAGATTCGAGCGGTACACAATATTCCCATTTTATTTGTTTCAGCTAAAAAGGAGGATATTGATAAAATTCGTGGTCTTGGACTAGGAGCGGATGATTATATTACAAAACCATTTAGTCCGAGTGAATTAGTGGCAAGGGTCAAGGCCCATTTGTCGAGATATGAGCGTCTGGCGACCCATCAACAAACAAATCATATGATGTCCATTCATGGTATTACAATCGATACTTCGGCTAGAAAGGTGTTTGTTAATGGTGAGGAGATTGCCTTTACAACGAAGGAATTTGATTTACTTGTCTTTTTGTTAGACACCCCAATCAAGTATTAAGTAAGGAACAGCTATATGAGCGAAACTGGGGCTATGAATCAGCTGCAGACGTTTCGACTGTCACTGTTCATATACGAAAGCTACGTGAAAAAATTGAACGAGAGCCAGCGCATCCCAAGTTTTTGGAAACAGTATGGGGTGCAGGCTATCGCTTCAATGTTTAAGTAAAACTACCTCGTCCTTGTGGCGGGGTAGTTTTTTTAGACTTTTTTAAGAATTCGTTAATGGGCAATTTAGCATTACCGCTTACACTGAGGAAGGAAAGGCGGTGTATTAAAATTGAAAAAAAGGCAGGCAGTAATCATTGCATTAACATTTTTACTTCAAGGGTGTGCCTCAATTGATACAGAAACAATACAGCATGATAAAGGTGGGAGTGAAGTGGTGGGAACAGAATGGGCGAGTGAGTTGCTCAAGGCAGCTGAAAGGGGAGATATCGATGGGCTTCAACATGCTTTGAAACAAAAAGGGGACATCAATGTACAAGATTCAAATAATCGAACAGCTTTGATGATAGCTACCTATAATCAGGATATAGAGGCAGTTAAATTATTAATAGATGCAGGAGCAGATGTTAATATTCAGGATAATCAGCAAAATACGCCATTTCTCTATGCAGGTGCGGAGGGCTATCTGGCTATTTTAAAGATGACCATTCAAGCTGGTGCTGATCCGACTATTTTAAATCGATATGGAGGAACAGCACTCATACCAGCAGCAGAGCATGGTCATGTGGAGGTCATCGAGGAGCTATTGAGCAATACCGATATTGACGTCAATCATGTGAATCATTTAGGCTGGACAGCCCTGATGGAGGCGATTGTCTTAAATAACGGCAATCCAACACAGCAAACCGTAATACAACGACTAATTGAACATGGTGCTGATGTAAATATTCCCGATCAAAATAACGTGACACCTCTGCAACATGCAAAACAACGAGGATTTAAAGCAATCGAACAAATTCTACTTGCAGCAGGCGCAAAGTAACCCAAACTGTAGAGACGGCTCTCTACAGTTTTCTTAGTGTTGAAAAACAAAACAGTCAATTGAAAGGTAGAAATGGATTTCCGTTGCAGGCTACTTGCTTTCCTGTGGGCGAGCGCCGAATCACTTCCTCCGCTACCGCTCCATTTAGAGTTTCGCCTGTCTTGCTATCCCATGGGAGTCAAGCAGCCTTCCACTTCAACCCACTAACTTATTAGCAAAGGTTTTCAAATAAAGGGAAGGTGTTCACTACTCTTTATGAAGAGGTGTTGTCATGCATCACTTCTCCACATTGAAAATAACAACTTATCCCCTCTAAGAATACAGTTAATGGACGATTTGTTACTATTAAAAAGTAAAGACACTTTGCGGAAATCAACCCCTCGACTTGCAAAGTTGCTTTTTTTTGGCGTTGACATCATCTTTTTTCAACAACATGCAAACTGTAGAGACAACTTTCTACAGTTTTTTGTTCTTAAATTATTTTTCCTATTTTTTAATTCTTTTTTAATAGTTTATTTATTAGCAGTTTAGATATGGACTTTATGATAAATTTTGTAAACCAAATTACACCATAAAGGAGAGTTCAACAAATGAAATTAAGAAAACGTATTGTCCCAGCAGCATTGGCTTTATCCGTAGTATCAGCAGGTCTAGTAACCATAGGCGAGCCATTAAATGCAGATGCGGCAAGCAATAAAGCAGTAGTAGCGGAAAACGAGCAAGTAGCTAAAATTACAAACATCAAGCCATTAAATACAATGACACTACAAATTACATTTAATCAGCCATTAGCAGCAGCTGATGTAGACCTAAATCATTTAGATGCTATAAAAAAACATTTTACGTTTAATGGAGATTTAGAGATTGTCAATGTGCCACGCTTAATGACAGGCTCTAAGAGGACATATATTGTACCAACAACATTCCAAGAAGATGATTTTATCTATACATTGAGCTATAAAGAGCAACGCAATAAAGTTTTTGAGGGCACAGATGAAAAGGTATATGTACGCAATGTGGAGCAAGTCACAAATGATACATTTACATTGGAATCCTTTCAGGAGGATGGCGTAGTAGATTATGCTAATATTATTGAAGCCTATCGCGCAGGCCGTGGAGATTTAGCATTTAGCTTAGATGGTCATAATCGAGATGCAAGCGGCAAACGCTTTGATGTTATTTCTTCCTTACGTGATCGCTATGTGACGGTGAGAACAAGTGAGGGAGAAGAGTTTGTTGCTAATTATGTACCATTTACACAAGCAGCTGATGGCAGACAGGCTCCTCAATTTAGACTCCCTGCTGGCAAGGTTTTAAAACCAGGTGTGACTTACCGTGTGTACGCACAATGGGCGGAAATAGATGTAAGGAGCTTTGTAGCGAAAGAAATCGCGCCAATCACTCTGCAAACAGCGAAAGCCATGGATGAAAAATCCTTTGAATTACAATTAAGAAACGATCCGCAATCTGATTTACTTGCTGGCCGAAGTGTAGCGTTAAAAGGCAGTGATGGGAGTACATTGCAAGCACAATATCGTTATTCATCACGTAAAGGTACTGTGGGCATTTTTGATCTAACGAATGGTGGTACGTTGAAAGCAAATGTCAGCTATACTGTAATCCCATTAAACAACTGGGCTATAGCAACAGATTTAGTTCTACAAGGAAAATAAACGTTCTTTTGCTTAATAAAAAAATGAATCTGTCATTTGAAGCTTAAATAAATGGAACGTATTTTATGCTAACATTGTAAAAATCTCGTCACAGCTGTGGCGAGATTTTTTTTATAGCCAGCCTTTTTCACCTGCTACCTGAGCGGCTTGCTGTCTAGATTCAACTTGTAGCTTTTGAATAGAGGTAGATAAATAATTGCGAATCGTGCCCTTCGTTAAAAATAACTGCTTACTGATTTCGTTTGTGGTCAAGCCTTTTTTGACTAGCTGAAGCACCGCAATTTCTCGTTCATTTAAAGGGTTTTGCTCCTTCATAAATAAGGAGGCGGCTAAATCCTTGCTGACCACCTTTTCTCCTTGCATGATTTTTCGAATAGTAGCAATTAAATAATCGATGGGTTCATCTTTCAATAGATAGCCGTGTACCTCGCAATCCATTGCCTTTTGCAAATAACCAGGGCGTGCAAAGGTTGTTACAATCATTACCTTGCAAGGGAGGTTGGCCTGTTTAATTTTTTCAGCAAGCTCAAGCCCTGATAGATGGGGCATTTCAATATCGACTAGGCAAATATCTGGTGGCTCCTGCTGGATCAATTCCCATGCTTGTTGTCCATCTGCCACCTCAGCTATGACCTCAATATCAGGCTCAAACGCTAGTAGCGAAGTTAGGGCACCACGTAACATTTGTTGGTCTTCTGCTAGTAATACACGTATCATGTTAGAGGCTCCTTTCCATCTTGAATTGGTAGAGTGAGGGTGACGCTGGTGCCTACTGGTGTGTCACTTTCAATCAGGGCAAAGCCTTGCAGCATATGCATTCTTTCTTTTATGGAGTGGATGCCATTCCCACGTCCTTGTGACTGTAAACCGATGCCATCGTCTTTCATCACAAGTGTATAGTGTCCAGCACAACATTGAATGGTGAAATGACATTTTTTTGCCTGACTATGCTTGAGAATATTCGTAGTCGTTTCTCGTACACATAGAGCAAGCATCGTTTCCTCCACACTAGAAAGTACGATTTGAGGACATTGATTGTCAAGGGTTGTCGTAATATTCGCGCTTTGTAAAAGCTGTTGGCAATGGATAAGCTCCGTTTGCAACGAAATAAAATTCATATCAGACACAAGCTCACGTACTTGTTTTAAGGCGGTACGGGTAGTGGCTAATATGTCATGTAGCTCAGGCTGCACGCTTGAAGGATCTCGGTCAATCAGTTTGGTCGTTAGTTCGGTTTTTACTTTAATCATTGTGAGCGTATGGCCAATTGTATCATGAAGGTCTCTAGCGATCCGTTGTCGTTCCTCTTGCTGAACAAGCTGTGTATTTACGTCTGCCAGCTCAGCCTGCAGATTTTTCGACTTTTCCACAAAATAAATGAGAATCGGGAGCACCAGTTGAAACATCATAATCGGTACTAGTACCTGTGATTCCTTTGGTAAAAGGGAATCTGTTGTCATGTACAAAACCGCCAAAAACATGACAGCGATGGCTACAATCCCACAGGCAATATGCCATTTTGATTTTGCACGTCCTAGTAAATCGGCAAAGGTAAAGCCAAAAATAAGCATAAAAGGATCGACAATTATGCTAAGTAAGGTGATAAGGACAAAGGCTACTAGAGATGCGGTAAGTAGCCTCCAATCTCGATGCCATAAAGCAATGTAGAAGGCTATTAGGTATAAAAGGAGCACTGTTATTTTCATAGCTAAGGGAAGGGAATGAGACCCTAATACTAATGCGAATAGGAAAATGACAGAAGCTGCATCAATGATTAAATAATGCTTAATTTGTTCTCTAGGATATATTTTTATTACTAGCACCATCCTTTATTGCTGATTACTGTGTCATCGCTTGAAGGGCTTTTTTACGAATCCATTCCATAGGGCCCATTTGAAATTTCTGTAACCAAGCGAACGCTATAACAAGTTGTAAGATTGATAGAGATAGCCAAATACCAATGACAGTGAAGCTATTGACTTGCCCACCTAAGCCAAGCCCCCAGCCATAAAAAATAATCGACGCAAGCACATTTTGGAGGACATAGCAGCTTAAAGACATTTTACCAACATGAGCAAAGCGCTGCCAAAGCCAGTCTAGCCTCTTATATTCTACCAGTTTACCTAAAATTCCAATATAGCCAATGGATAGAAGAGGGGCACAAAGATAGCGAACAGGTAAATCAAAAAGCCCACCAGGAATAAAAATAAGCAGATTGATAGGAAAGCCAACGAATACACCGATATTAAAGAGCTTTTGTCGAGTTTGACGTCCTTTGTCTGTTGGTGAAAATACCTCATTACGCATGAACTTCACGCCAAGTAAAAATAAAAAGACATTCATCGGGATAATAAATATAGCTTCTGAGCGATAAAATAAAAAGTTTGTGAGACGATGCTGCACTTGCGCAAACCATGTGCCATGTTCATAGAGCTCAGAAACGGATGCCATACCATTTAATGAAACTCCAGCTCCTTGTAAGGTACTGATAAAAATAAGCAGAATCATTAGGATGTGAAAGCCACCAAAAAAATAAAAGGCTCCCGTCATGACCTTATCACCCAAACGTACAATAAAAGCGACGATGAATGCTGTGACAGCATAGCTCATTAAAATATCATACTCCATCACAAGCGTGTAGTGCAGTAGCCCCTCTAACCCTAAGAAGACGATCGTCCACAAGTACACTCCTGGCCAGGCTGTACCTCTCCGTAAGGCTTGCTGATATTTTAATTGCAGGCCTACTCCAAACATAATTGTTAACAACCCAAGCAGCTTGCCATTAACGAAAAATAATACGACCATACGTAAAAAATCATTGAAGGACCACCAACCAGAATAATCACTTGTTGTTATATACGATAAATCACCAAGATAAGCAAAAATCCAAATATTTGTGCCAAGCGTTCCTAAGACGGCAAAGCCTCTTAACATATCGATAAAGGGAAGTCTTTGTTGTGTTTGCATAAGTTCGATCACTCTTTCTTTGTTTTCTTACCTTAAGGATAAGAAAATTTCAAGAGAAAACCTATTCACACCAGTCAAAGAATCTTGATGACAGGTGTCATAAAGTATGCTGAGACAGCACAAAAACCAGCAACGCTTTTGCTGCCGGCTCATTATTTTGTACAGGTATAGATGCGATAGTCTAAAATGTCTTCGTATTTTTCATTCATGGCAATATGCTGATCCATGATTTTATAGAATTCGGATTCCATATCTGTGGAAACTTGAAATTCAGGCTTGGATGAGATGAATTTGTTTTTTTGTATACGGATATCATAAAAACCAGCCTGTTGCAGTAGTCTTACCCAATCCTTTTTCCTGAGGAGAGACTGAAAGCCGTAAAATTGTTGGAGGTCGTCTGCAAGTTCGGTACGAAGTGTTTGAGGAATGGTAAATTCGATAGCAATGAAGCGGCCACCTTTTTTCAATAAACGATAAATTTCCTGCAAAGCCTGCTGCAAATTAACAAAGGCCAGAACCGACTCAGCTAGAATCAAGTCAAATGTCTCGTTCGATAACGAGGTTTGTTCAATAGAGCCTTGCAAAAGTTTAACAGGTAGACGTGCTTTATGCATACGCTGACGAGCCTTTTCTATCATGATGGGCTGAATATCGAGACCTGTGACGTTTGCTTGATAGGAAGATGCTAAATAAGCAGCCGTTTGCCCTGTACCACATCCCACATCTAAAATATGTGTGTTTTGCTCGATCTTCTCCGCTTGCAAAACAGCCTTTGATAGATTAATACCCCCAGGATGTGCGCCTCCGACCCCGAACTTAGCTAAAAAGGTAAGATAATGAGAGTCTTGAATAGTACCACCTTCTTTTTTCTTATAGTATGACAGGGAAACTAGTATGGTTCCCTTATTATTTTTAACCTCTTCTTCAAAAGTCTAATTCGCTATAAAAATTTTTACATATACTAGTGAGAAGCTTTCAGATAGGGGGTGTATAAATGCCATATTTTCAGCCGAATGCTAGAAGAGGTCCATATCCGCCAAACAATAGGCAATATTTTGGCCCACCTTTTCGAGGTAGGATGGTGCAACCATACTATTCTCCCAATCAACAACAGCAAGGTCCTAGATTAGGAAATTTACCAGATCATTTAAATACAATTATGGGGCATGCTGGGACGATTACAAATGGAGTAAATATGTTGAGACAGATGGGAGCGTTATTAAGTTTATTTAGATAAAAATTAGAAACCCTCTTAAGATCAGGCTCTTAAGAGGGTTATATTTAGGTTTAATGGGCTGGTGCAAATTGCTTTTCGATAATAGAGCGATTTTTCTCTTTAAATAGCTCATTATGAGAGGACACCATGCCATGACGATAGGCAGTTGGTTCTAAATACGTTTTAATAGAATTGACTGCATTGGCGGCATCTTGGAATGTGCCAAGTAGCAAATTAATTTTTCCATCAAATGATAAAATATCACCTGCTGCAAAAATACCTGGCTGTGCTGTTTCACCTGTTGCCTTTCCTTCAACATAATAATCATCCTTTTTCGGAATGGCAATGGCCTCATCAAATGCAAGAGACGCCTCACGATTATAGCCATGACTGACAATTACCTCATCGATTTGACGCGTATAACTTTGCTTCGTTATCGTATTCTCACATGTGACTAATTGAATAGCCGTTTTATCAATATTTGCGGAAAGCTTTGTAATCGTTGTATTACACTCAATGCGCACACCTGCATCCAGTGCTTCCTGTACAGTGGCTTCGTGTGCTGATAGATTCTCTTTGCGGTAAACAACCGTTACGCTTTTGGCAATCGGACTTAATTCAACAGCCCAATCGATGGCTGCATTACCACCGCCTGAGATCATGATATCCTTATCGACAAAACGTTTATACGATTGCACAGTGTAATGTAGATTGGCCATTTCATATTTTTCAGCGCCCTCAAGTGTTAGCTTTTGAGGGCTAATAATGCCGCCACCTACAGCTAACAGTACCGTTTTAGAATAATGCTTTTCACCAGCTGCTGTATGAATGACAAAAATATCATTGTGACGTTCAATTAAATCTACTTTTGTACCGGTCAAAATTGTAGGATCAAATGTTTTGGCTTGCTCGATTAATTGTTTAACAAATTGTTCACCCAAAACGGGAGGATGTCCCCCAATATCCCATATCAGCTTTTCAGGATAAAGTAATACTTTACCGCCAAGCTGTGGTTGACTTTCTAATAATTTTGTTTTTAAACCCCGTAAACCACTATAAAAGGCACTATATAAGCCAGCTGGGCCACCGCCAATAATTGTCACATCATACACATGCTGCATTTTTATTGCCACATCCTTAACAAATAGTAAAAAAGTAATTGACAAAATCTTATCAGGTAACTAGACTAATTCTAGTGATAATGATTATCATTTTTAGCTTTGAATATCATAGCATGGAAAGAAGTAAAAAGAAAGTGAGGGTCCGATTTGCGTTTAGAAGTTGAATCGATTCGTGTTGGTTATGAGAATAAAACGATTGTGCATGACTTATCGCTGCAAATTCCTGATGGCAAAATCACCACAATCATTGGTTCAAATGGTTGTGGAAAATCAACCTTGTTAAAAGCTATCACACGGATTTTAAAGCATGAGAGTGGACAGGTCATATTAGATGGTCAAAATATTTCCAAGATGAAAACAAAAGAATTAGCAAAAGAACTGGCAATCTTACCACAGAGTCCAGAAAGTGCACATGGTTTAACAGTGGAAGAGCTTGTATCCTACGGTCGATTTCCTTATCAAAAGGGCTTCGGGAATTTATCACAAAAAGATAAAGATGTTATTGGCTGGGCTTTACAGGTAACCAAAACAGAAGAATTCCGTTTACAATCTGTAGATGCTTTATCTGGTGGACAACGTCAGCGCGTATGGATTGCGATGGCCTTGGCCCAAGAAACCGACATTATCTTTTTAGATGAACCGACAACTTATTTAGATATGGCTCATCAGCTAGAAGTTTTAGAGCTACTTTACAAGCTGAATGAAGAACAGGGGCGCACGATTGTCATGGTCCTCCATGATTTAAATCAAGCGGCACGTTTTTCAGATTATATTGTAGCGCTTTCACAAGGTGAGCTTGTAAAATTCGGAACGGCTGAAGAAGTGATGGTTCCAGAAGTATTGAAAAAAGTATTTAATATAGATGCAGTTATTGGCAAAGATCCACGAACGAACAAACCAATGTGCATTACATATGACTTATTACAAACCATTTAAAAGGAGAATAACAATGAAAAAGTGGCTATTACCAATGTTTATGATGCTTGTGCTCGTACTTGCAGCATGTGGCAGTAAGGAAGAAAAAACAGAGAAGGCTGATGAAGGCTCAAAAGAAGAAGCTTCAACAGAAACAATCACATATCAATCAGAGTCAGGTCCTGTAGAAGTACCAGCAAATCCGAAACGTGTTGTTGTACTATCTTCTTTTGTAGGAAGCTTATTACAGCTTGATGTAAATGTTGTTGGTGTGGATGCATGGGCAGCAAAAAATCCCAACTTCGAAGATGCGATTAAAGATGCTGTTGTAGTTGAAAATACAGATATTGAAAAAATTCTTGAGCTAGAACCAGATTTAATTATTGGCTTAAATGGTATTGAAAATGCTGATAAATTAGCAGAAATCGCGCCAACTGTATTATTTACGTATGGTAAAGTAGACTATTTACAGCAGTTCATCGAAATCGGTAAAGTGGTGAATAAAGAAAAAGAAGCAACTGCTTGGGTAGAAGATTTTAAAACACGTGCAGCAGAAGCTGGTAAAAAGATTAAAGAAAAAATCGGTGAAGATGCGACTGTAACAGTAGCAGAGAACTTTAATAAACAGTTCTATATTTATGGCGATAACTGGGGTCGTGGAACAGAGATTTTATATCAAGAAATGGGCTTGAAAATGCCTGAGAAAGTAAAAGAAACAGCGTTAGAGCCTGGCTACTATGCTATTTCTCAAGAAGTTTTAGGGGAATATGCAGGTGACTACGTGATCTTCAGTATGTTCCAAGATCAAGATAATTCCTTTACAGATGCAGCATGGTTTAAAGATTTAGAAGCAGTGAAAAATGGTCATTTATTTGAAGTGAATGCAAATGCCTTTTATTTCAATGACCCTATCACATTAGAACATCAACTGAAGTTCTTTGAAGAGAAATTTTTACAATAATTAGTAGAGAGTAGCGAAGGCGAATGACAAAGTTTCGAAAGCTTCCATTTTGGCTTCAAGTATTGCTTGCATTGATTGTATTAATTGGTACTGCTAGTATCTCGCTGTGCTTAGGGGCAGCGAATACAAGCATTCAAGATGTCTTTCAAGCAATTGTCGGACAAAGTGGAGGTAAACATTACACGATTTTACGTGAAATTCGATTTCCTCGTATCATTGCAGCTATTTTTGTTGGGAGTGCCCTCGCAGTCGCTGGGGCGATTATGCAAGGGGTTACACGGAACCCATTAGCTGATCCAGGGCTGCTTGGTTTAACGGCAGGGGCAAATGCTGCCCTTGCTTTAACAATGGCATTTATCCCTAAATTCTCGTATTATACGTTAATTTTAGCCTGCTTTGTTGGGGCGGGAATCGGTATGATGTTAGTTTATGGGATTGGTGCTTCTACTAAAAAAGGCTTTTCCCCTTTAAAGCTTGTTTTAGCTGGTGCGGCTGTCACAGCCTTATTACAGGCAATCGCTGAAGGGACGGGCATTTTATTTCAAATTTCCAAAGATGTTTCGATGTGGACAAGTGGCGGTTTCATTGGCACAACATGGCAGGCATTATTGATCGTACCCGTTATTATTATTGGCTTACTGCTTTCATTTGCTTTTAGTCGTCAATTAACGATTTTAAGCTTAAATGAAGAAGTAGCAGTGGGTGTCGGACAAAATACTACGCTCGTAAAGGGTGTAATGATGTTCGTTGTGGTTATTCTGGCTGGCTCTGCTGTGGCCCTAGTCGGAAATCTAGCTTTCGTTGGCTTAATGGTACCGCATATTGTCCGCGCGTTTGTTGGGACAGACTATCGTTTTGTCTTACCAATGAGCGCCATTGTTGGTGGCTGGTTTATGGTGTTGGCTGATTTCGCAGGGCGCATGATTAACGCACCTTATGAAACGCCAGTTGTCGCTATTATTTCGATTTTAGGTCTTCCATTCTTCCTATTATTAGTGCGGAAGGGAGGACGTCAATTTGTTTAAAGAAGGTCGCAAAAAACAGCGTAAATGGTTACTCATATGGCTTGTGGTAACCTTGTTCATTTTTATTTTAGGGATTTCATTAGGTGCTGCTTCGGTTTCTATTGACCGAATTCTTCCAACCTTACTGGGCGATGGTAGTTTTAAAGAGTCCTTTGTACTCTTTTCAGTCCGTTTACCTAGAATGTTTGTGCTAGCGGCTGCGGGTATGGCATTAGCACTGGCAGGGGCCGTATTACAGGGCGTAACCCGCAATGATTTAGCAGACCCAGGAATTATAGGTATCAGTGCTGGCGCAGGTGTTGGGATTACTGTCTTTTATTTGCTAGTAGATGGCGACCTTCCTCACTTTGCCTATATTTTACCGATTGTCGGCTTTTGTAGTGCCTTAGTGACAGCACTGGGTATTTACTTTTTCTCTTATCAGCGTAATAAGGGTGTCCATCCCGTACAGTTTATTTTAGTAGGGGTAGGCGTAGCATCAGCCTTATCAGGGGTCATGATGGTATTAATATCCTCTGCTGAGCGGAGCGATGTACAATTTATTGCACAATGGCTAGCCGGAAATGTATGGGGCACAGATTGGCCATTTTTCTGGGCGCTAATGCCTTGGCTTGTACTGGGCATCCCTTACATTTTCTATAAAGCCAACGTTTTAAATGTCTTGGCCATGACGGAGCAAACAGCAGTCGGACTTGGTATGAACATTGGGCGAGAACGTTTCCGATTATTAATTGTTGCGGTTGCACTAGCGGCTGCCGCGGTATCCGTAACAGGGGGAGTAGCCTTCATCGGTTTGATGGCTCCCCATATTGCAAAACAGCTCGTTGGTCCACGCTACCAATTCTTTTTACCACTGACGCTATTCATTGGCGCAAGCTTGCTAATGCTTGCTGATACCATTGGACGTGTTGCTATTGCAAGTGCAACGGTTCCTGCTGGGATTGTTGTTGCATTTATTGGCGCACCTTATTTTCTATATTTATTGCGCAAAAATGTGTAGAAATGTATTAGTTATTGCTCACAAAAACAGTCTTTCGATTTAATAAAAATAGTGAAAAAAAGAGTTTACATCATCTGCCTTTCAAGTTTTTGAGAACCTCATTTATTGAGGTTCTTTTTTTGTATAATTAGAACAGGAGGTGAATACATGATTCTATTAGCACGACAACCATCGGGTTCGCAAAAAATACTAGAGGTGGTGCTCCGTAGATTGCCACAGACGCATAATAACTACGCCTATTATGGTGAACGTTTGAGCCGTGTCCAAGCAGGTCTTGCGGGGGAACAGCGTGTTGATGCAGAATGGCTCGAAATCGATTTACCAACCCCACATTATTTTCTACATGATTTTCAAACCACAAATAGCTACGGATCTACCCATCAAATGGATACCATCTTTCTCTGCCCTCATTTTTTACTTATTCTTGAAATCAAAAATATAACAGGAAATCTCTCATATGATGTCCCTTTTGCGCAGTTTACACGGACGACATTGGATGGCACGGTGGAAGGAATGACTGATCCATTTGTTCAGCTGGATCGACATGTCATATGGATGAAAAAGCTTCTACTGCGAGAACGTATCGAATTACCTGTTGTCCATGCGGTAGTGCTGGCAACGAAAAATGGAATTTTAACAAAGGGTTTTGAGGGGCAACCGATATTTCATGTGAAAGGGTTACGATTTCATCTACAAAAGTGGATAGAGCATTATCAACCTAGAGAAAGAGTTGATCTTTTACAAGTAGCCAACCTTCTATTATCCCTGCACACAAAGTTGAAAAAAGAGGTAGAGGTGCCTCTTAAGGAGATGGTGAAGGGTGTGTTATGTCCACAATGTGTTAACGGGCAGCGATTATCGTATCACTATAAAAAATGGACGTGCCCACGCTGTGGATTGGAGGACGATGATGCATTGGTTCGAACATTAGAGGACTACAGGTTACTAGTCGGGCAGCAGGTAACCAATCGAAGCTTCCGCGAATTCTTTGGCATTGACTCTCCCGATTTAGCGTACAAGTTGATGCAACAACTCCCTTTGAAAGCGGAGGGTGTCAAAAAGCATCGGAAATATTGGATTAAGGAATAGCGAACTAAGCGTTACAATTCAAGCGGTCTGAATTGTAGCTTTTAGCGCTGTAGAGAGAAAGGGCGCTTGAAGTAGGTGGATAGAATGCTGAAAGTGACTGATAGAACAAGGAAAGTAGTGGATAGAACGCGCAAAGTGATGGATAGAGCAGAGAAAGTGGAGGATACGCTTCGTGTAAGTGGATAGAGTGCTGAAAGTGACGGATAGAACAAGGAAAGTAGCGGATAGAACGCGCAAAGTGATGGATAGAACAGAGAAAGTGGAGGATACGCTTCGTTTAAGTGGATAGAGCAGGATACCACTCACTCCCAAGAGCGATGTTTCGCTTATTTCCTACTAGACAAATAGAGTTTTTAGGTATATAGTTAGCTAGGCTAACTAATATAAAAGGAAGTGATAGTGTGACAATTGAACAGGAATTTTTTAATCAGTACCGCTTAATGTATCGGCCGTTTATTAATCAGTTGAATGTGCAGCTTGAACCCTATCAGTTATATAGCTCACAGTGGGCAGTGCTTCGTTTCTTGAATGATAAGGGTCCACATTCATTTGTAGATATCGCGAATTTCATGTCTATAGAGAAGCCAAGTGTCACGAAGCTTGTACATAAACTTGTGGAGCTAGGCTATGTGGAAACGATGACGGGCAAGGATAAGCGTGAAAAGCTGGTACACCTATCAAAGCATGGGGAAGAGCTTGTGCTGGAAATAAAGTCGCATCTAAATCCATTTTTTGAGCAGGCTTTGGCAGGCGTGCCAAAACAAGATATTGACATTGCGACACAGGTTTTAGCAAGAATTTGTATGAATATTAATCAATAGGGGAGAGCAGCGTGGAAGCAACCAGAAAGAAACTATGGACAAAAGATTTTTTAATTGTCTCACTTATTAATTTTACCATTACGTTAATCTTTTATTTATTAATGGTTACGATAGCAGCATATGCGGTTGAGCATTTTAATGCCTCTACAAGTACAGCGGGGCTTGTATCGAGTATTTTTATTATCGGGACACTATTAGGTCGTCTTGGGACAGGGCGTATTATTGGAGACTGGGGTAGCAAAAAAACATTATTTTGTGGACTATTATTATTTATGTTATCAACAATGTCTTATTTTATAGCAGGCAATTTACCACTGCTGATGATCAATCGTTTAGTACAGGGGATTGCACTAGGGATTGCCAGTACAGCAACAGGTACCATTATTGCACAAATTTTACCAGCTGAGCGTCGTGGAGAAGGGATTGGTTATTATAGCTTAAGCGCTATTCTAGCCACAGCCATTGGCCCATTTATTGGAATATTATTAACACAGCTATTTGCAGATTATCGTATGATTTTTGCAGTAGATTCTGTGTTAGCGATTATTTGTTTCTTTATGTATTACATTGTGACCGTGCCAGATGCACCGAAAAAAGCAAAGGATACAGCTGTAAAGGCTGGGTTTAAAGTGACGAACTTTATTGAAATGCGTGCAGTACCGATTGCCTTTGTGGCACTTGTGATTGGCTTTGCTTATTCAGGTGTGATGTCGTTTATGACGTTTTATGCAAAGGAGTTAGATTTAGTATCAGCAGGTAGCTACTTCTTTATTATCTATGCTATTGTCATTTTGGCTACACGTCCATTTACAGGGAAATTGCTTGATACAAGAGGGGCAAATATCATTATCTATCCATGCTTAGTGTTGTTTGCAATAGGCATGTATGCCTTTAGCTCAGCAACAACTACGATTGCCTTTTTAATCGCTGCCGCTTGTATCGGGATTGGCTATGGGAACTTCAACTCGGTGGCACAGGCAATTGCCATCAAAGTAACACCAAATGAGCGTTTAGGACTTGCGACATCTACGTATTTTATTTTTTATGATTTAGGCTTAGGTGTCGGGCCTTATTTCTTAGGCTTATTTGTACCATCTATGGGCTACAGCTCGATTTTCTTCTCGATGGTCTTTGTTATTTTAGTGTCGATTGTGCTTTATTACCTTTTACATGGAAAACATGAAAATTTGAAACAAGCAAAAATTTTGTAGATTAGAATCATTATATTGTAGAAAAAACGTCTTTTTTCTAGTTGTTCGTAAAGAATAACTGAAAAATGACGTTTTTTTCTATTTACAAAAATAGTTGTTGCAATAGATGATGATAATCATTATCATCACAATATAAAACAAATTCGGAAGTAGGTACGAAGTATGAAAAACAAATCATTTTTGTCGGTATTAGTAGCAGGAGGCATTTTAATGGCTGGCTGTGGCAATACAGAAGAAGTAAAAAAAGAAGATAAGCCAGCAACAGAACAGGCGGAGCAAGGTACAAAAGAGGTGGATTTATCTTCTGAATTATCAGCCTATCAACAATTTGCGTTAGAGCAAATGGATCAATTTTTACTAGATACAGAGAAATTTGTGAACCTATTCAAAGCAGGCGATATTGAAGGGGCAAAGGCAGCGTATGCGCCAGCACGTATGTATTTTGAACGCTCTGAGCCAATTGCGGAAAGCTTCGGTGATCTTGACCCTCGCATCGATGGACGTTTAGCAGATATTCAAGAAGAAGGTAAGGGTGAGGAAGAATGGTCAGGCTACCATAAGCTTGAGTATGCGCTTTGGGAAGAAAATACAACAAAAGGTTATGAGGCTGTAGCAGATCAGCTTCTTGCAGATGCGAAGGAATTGCATGCACTTGTGCAAACAGTGGAAGTGACACCTGACTTAATGATTACAGGTGCAGTAGATTTATTAAATGAAGTATCAACATCTAAAATTACAGGTGAGGAAGAAATTTACTCTCATACAGACCTTTATGATTTTAAAGCGAATATTGAAGGCGCAGAAAAAATCTTTGAGATTTTACGCTCAAAATTAGAAGCAAAAGATTCTACATTAGTGGCAACACTTGATGAAAAATTCAAAGCAGTAGACGATTTATTAGCACAGCATACAACGGCTGATGGTGGCTATATATCTTACGAAGAATTAACGGAGGAAAACACAAAAGCACTGGCAGCAGCGGTGAATCAGCTTGGAGAACCATTAAGTCAAATGGGTATCATTTTGGAGTGAACATAAACAATGACAACGTCAAACGAGGAAAAATTTATAAATAAAAAAATTTCTAGACGTGATATGTTAAAGCTAACAGGTATCGGTGTGGCAGGTGTTGCCATCGGTGCCTCTGGCTTGGGTGGTGTCATGAAAGCAATGGGCTATGATGTCTTTGAGCCAGTAGCAGATAGCACGACGGCTAGCAATAAGGTCAATTTCTATGGCAAGCATCAGTCAGGTATTGTGACACCTGTACAGACGAATATTTATTTTGCTTCTTTAGATGTATTAGTGACATCAAAGAAGGAACTACAAGCGTTGTTCCAGCAATGGACACCCCTTGTTGTGCGTTTAATGAATGGTGAAGTCATGGTCGATGTATCGACAAATACAAGAGTGCCAACTGGCGATACTGGAGAGGCAGAGGGCTTAGATGCATCTAATCTATCCATTACCATTGGTGTCGGGCCTTCATTATTCGATAAACTGGGCATCCAGCATTTAAAACCAGCGGAGCTAAAGGATTTACCACATTTCCCCAAAGATCAGCTACAGAAAGAATACACAGGTGGTGATTTGTGTATTCAGGCTTGTGCAGATGATCCGCAGGTGGCCTTCCATGCTGTTCGTAATCTAGTACGAGCTGCTTCAGGTAAAGTAGAAATAAAATGGTCACAGGCGGGCTTTAACTCGTTTCCAGCTAGTGGAGGGACACCACGAAACCTCTTCGCCTTTAAGGACGGTACTGTAAATCCAGCCATTACGGATGAAAAAGACTTAAATGAGGTCGTGTGGGTGGATAAAGGCTGGTTAAAGGGTGGCTCTTATTTAATTGCGCGTAAAGTTCAAATGCATCTTGAAACTTGGGATCGTACATCATTGAAAGATCAAGAGGCAACATTTGGCCGTTACCGCGACAGTGGGGCACCTTTTGGCAAAACAAAGGAATTCGATGATTTTGATGTAGAGGCAAAGGATGATAAGGGCAATTATATTATGCCTGATACATCACATGTCCATTTGGCACGGAAATCAGGTGCGCGTATTTTGCGACGCTCTTATTCTTATGCGTCAGGCGTGATGTCGAATACAGGGACCCATGATGCGGGGCTAATCTTTATCTCTTTTCAAAAAGACCCAGCCCAATTTACAACCATCCAAAATAGCTTAGGGCGTATGGATAAAATGAATGAGTACATTACCCATCGAGGCAGTGCCGTGTTTGCTTGCTTCCCTGGTGTACAAAAGGGGAGTTATTTAGGTGAAGCACTTTTTAACGCGCTGTAGTATCGTGTTTGCCCTTATGCTGACTTTAGCTTTACCTGTGCAAGCTGCGCAGTCCTATAGTCATCTCTATATTGCGATTAGTGATGCACTGATGAATACAAAGCAGGATAAAGAGGCGGAGGCCAAGCAGGCACTTGAACAATTTGCTATTGATTGGGCTAAAGTATCTTCAGAGCAGAAAGAGGCAAAAGCAAAGGTTGATGAAATCCTTGCACAGGCTACTGAGGCAACGTCCAAGGATGAACGTTTAGAGGCGCTATCAGCACTATCCAATGCATTGCGTGCATTAGAAAAGCTTGAAAATCCAGTGGATGAAGCGGCACAACGAGCAGAGTTTGGACAAAAATTTAAGCCGATAATGGCAGACTTTGAAAAAGCTTTAGCAAGTGGTGATATTCAGGCCATTGATGAAGCCTATAAAGATTTTAATAGTAAATGGAATAAAAATGAGCGACCTGTGCGTGAACAAAGTATCGCAATGTACGGGCAAATCGAAACACAAATGGCATTTCTTCGTATCTCTATTTCTGCTGAGGAGCCTGATGTAGCGCTTATGCAATCTCAATTTGCTGCTTTAAAGCAAACGATTGAGGATTTTGTAGCTGGTAAAGAAACAGCCGAAGTGGTAGAGGGAGAGTATTCATTAGCGACATTAATTGCCTATATAGATGAGGCCAATGATTTTGTCGATGCTGGTGATTACCAGGCAGCTTCAAATAAAATACGTGAGTTTATTACCATTTGGCCAAGCGTAGAAATTGAAATCTCCACACGCAATGGTAGTCTTTACACGAAAATTGAAAGTGATATGCCGATTATCGCGAGTGATTTATTAAAATCCAACGTCGATCAGCAAGCTATTACCAAACAATTAAATACATTCCGTACGGAAATTGAGCTAATTCAAGGGGATTCCGATTACACAATTTGGGACGCTGCGTTAATTTTATTACGCGAAGGACTAGAGGCATTACTGATTATTTTAGCCTTAGTGTCATTCCTTAATAAATCAGGACAAAACAAGATGCGCAAATGGATTTATGTCGGAGCGTTTGTCGGCGTTCTATTATCCGCCGTAGCTGCCATCCTTATGTCGACGATTTTAAATTCGGCAACGATTGATACGAATCGCGAGTTAATGGAAGGCTATGTAGGGTTAATTGCTGCTGCGATGATGATCGGTGTTGGTATTTGGCTGCATAGTAAATCAAGTGTGGTCAGTTGGAATCGCTATATTTCCAAACAAATGGGTAATGCCATTTCGAGTGGCTCTATTTTTGCGATGGCTATGATTAGCTTTTTATCGGTCTTCCGTGAAGGTGCAGAAACACTAGTCTTTTATGCGGGGATTGCACCTAAAATGGAAACGTCGCAGTTTATTCTTGGAATTGTGGTGGCACTGCTCATTCTTGCTGTACTTGCAGTTGTGTTATTTAAAGCAAGTGGCAAAATTCCAATTCACAAATTTTTTGCAGTAGCAACTATTTTAATTTATGTGCTAGCCTTTAAAATTATTGGTGTCAGTCTGCATACTTTGCAGCTGACAGATAATCTGTCCACAACGATTGTTGATGGCTTACCTGTTATTAGCTTGATGGGCTTCTATCCAACGATGGAAACAATCATAGGACAGTCTATTTTACTTGTGTTAGTGGCGACTACTATGCTTTATAAAAAGAAACAAGCCTAATGAAAAAGGGTAGATGAGCGTAAAACGCCATCTACCTTTTTTTATTGCCAATGAGCAGGTCGTTTTATATAGGAAGGTAATTTAGTCGAACGATCCCCCTGTGCGGCGTTGATTTGCATTTGGGTTAAAAACAGACTTGTTGAAAGATCAGCACCGCGTAAATTGGTATCTCGCAAATCAGCCCCGATGAAATCTACTCCCTGTAAATTCGCATCTTGAAGATTAGCTGCTATTAAATAACTCCCCCTTAGATCAGTCGCTCGTAAATCCTTGCCTTTTAAATTTTTGCCCATCCAATCAGCCCCACGCTGATTCAAGTTTCTAGAAGCCTTTCCCTTCACACTGTGCTGGCGAATTTGTTCGCTAGTTTGGAGCAATAGTGCATTGATCGGCATACGAATAGCTACCATATCCAATGCTAATAAGGTATCTGCATCCTGAGCTATTGTCTGCTGTAGGTGCTTCAATTGAGCAATTAGCTGTTCATAAAGCATATTATCCACCTGATAGGACAAAGCCTCCGCCACATATGCAATCATTTCGTAAAGCTGTTCCATAATAGGAAAAACACGAAACATCTTGTCAGCATGCTCACGAGATTGTCGCCAATCCTGTCCATGAAATGTCACCTGTGAAACCTGTTGACCTGCGCCTAGGCAATCAAAAACGGTACAGCCCTTAAAACCTGTCTCTCGTAGCTGACTATGTATGTGACAGCTATAGTTATCCTGCAAATTAGGACATGGCGTGCCTGCGGGTTTATTGATCGCAAAATCACTAGAAGCCACAATATTTAAAGCGGTACAGCACAAGCCAAAACAGCTTTGACAATCTGCCTGTAGACTGTGTCGGATTTTTGTACCAATGGTTGTATCTTTTTTTGTCTGATTAGACATTCTCATTTTCCTCTCTAATCTTATCCATTTAGTTACTATTTTAACACTAACAAGCTACCAGTTAAAATAGAGAGCAAACTGTATTTTGAAAGATAGTAGGGGATATGGTATTCTTCTTCAAAAGAGTTGTAAAGAAAAGTGGTGGTGGAACATGGGGTAACGGTCAATGAATTATTACAATTGCCATCTTTTCGAGGGGCAGAGGTGTTAACAGGGCGAGATAATCTGCACCGTACCGTATCATCTCTATCTGTATTAGAGGTATCGAATGTTGATTTTTATTCGAAAATTATTAACCGTGTACAGGAGGAATGGTATGCAGAGGAGCTTGTCATTAGCTCCTTTTACTCCATTCGAGATAGTGTGGAGCAGCAATGTGAAACGATTCAGCATTTACATGATTTAGGAGAGCTGGGGCTTATTTTATATTATGTCGGCATTGTATTGCCTGATATTCCAGAAGAAGTGCTTGCGTTAGCGGAGGCACAAGGCTTTATTATCATTTGTATGCCGCGAAATGATTATTCACTGCGCTATAATGAGGTTATTTATGAGGTTATGGAAGCGATTGTTAGTAATCAAGGCGTTAATGATCATTTTGTCAAAGAGACATTAGAAAAGGTATCGTTACTACCTGAGCATTTAAGAAGTGTTGAAATTACACTGAAAATGCTTTCAGATCGTTTAAAGGCGAATATTGTGCTCACCAATAGTCATTTTGACATTGTGAACCAAGTGATGTGGCCACGAAATTCATCATTAGATGTAGCGAATGTCATCGAAGAATGCTCCCAATCCAATTTTCAGAGGGAAGCAGGCAAGCTCGAGCTGCTAAGAAGTGATGTCGCCTGTGTCGTAGACTATAAAAGAGTACATCAAAAAAATGGCGAGCCGCTATTTTTATTTCTGATTAAAGAAAATACAAAACTACCTGCTAAGACAATTGAAAAAGTAAGTGAGGTTGTGCAAGTAGCCATAAATTTATGGGGAGACAAGCATGATGAGGTTAGTGAATATGCCTTAGTTAAAGCTATTATCAATGACGAAGGGGAGAAAATGAGAAGATTAGCCAATCTTCTTCATATTGATGTTTCCGCCATTCAAATGATGTGGCTTGTCTACATGCATGATTTAGCAGACGAAAAAAGAATTCGCGATGAATTAGAAGAGCAACTGTCCAAATATTATCAAACAAGAGTCATCCAATGCATTGACCATTGTATGATTGTACTGGTAGGCAATTGCTTTTATAAGTATCATGAGTTTGAGATTGCCATTGAATATAGTGAAACTACTCAGTATGATGCCCAAATCGCAGAAATTGTTTATGCACCTAAAATGAGAAATACAAAGTCTGTTCGTCAAATGTATCAATTGGTCAATCAGGTGGGGGACAAAGCCCATACGATTTATCCGATGCGAAAATTGTTTACTGCAGCGGAAGTGCGCTCCATGAAAAGGGCAATTGATGTCAGTAAGCAGGGCGAGGAAATGATTGAAGAATATTTGTCTGTAATTGAACCCATTTTACGCGACCATGATTCCTTGCAGACTTTGATAACCTTTTTATTAGATGCAAATGCTAGTGTGGAGCGCTGTGCAGAGCTCCTCTATATCCATAAAAACACGGTGAAATACCGCATCAAAAAAATTAGTGAGCTGATTGGCACAGATGTTACCGTATATTCGGAATTTTATGATGCCTACATGGCTTGCATGCTATATCGATTGATTAATGATTAGAATAATCTGAAATTTTGTCATTTTGAACAAAATTTCAGATTATTTTTTTCATTTGCGCAAAAGACTCAACTCTTACCTATCTTCTATAATTAAAAACATTAATCCATCACCAAATAAGGAGGGAGTCACATGCAAAATGAAAATAAAGGTCAATCTTGGTATAGCTTAGGCATTATTTGGGCTGGTGCCATGATTTGTATTCCCAGTTTATTAGTCGGTAACGCACTGATTACCAATATGAGTTTATCAAAGGCACTGGCTGTTGCTTTTGTAGGCTATGCTATTGTCGTGATCATCATGATTTTGCAAGGCATGCAAAGCAGTGATTTAGGAAAGCCCACTGTCCATATAGCAGGACAAGTGTTTGGAAAAAAGGGCTCTCGTACAATATTATCCATTATCTTAGCTATTGCTTGCTTAGGGTGGTTTGGCATTCAGGCCAATGTGTGTGGCGTAGCCTTAGCAAATTTATTAGCAATCTATCATTTGAATATACCTATTCCAATCGCTTCACTCATTAGTGGTATGGTCATGGTCGTATCCGCACTTTATGGGATGAAGGTGTTGCGTATTTTAAGCTATATCGCCGTACCATTGCTCGTCATCATTTGCCTGTATGGTTTAGGTCAAATATTAGCTGGTGAGCAACTACAGCTCGTTCGGGATTATCAGCCACAGGGCAATATGAGCTTTATGGATGGTTTAGCTGTAACGATTGGGTCCTTTGCATTAGGGGCTGTTATCGCGGGCGATTATTCGCAATTTTCAAAAAAACGTTCAGACGTTTTCAAAGCCGCTACATTAGGGATTATTCCTGCAGGGGTGCTAATGATTGCTGTGGGAGCTGTCTTAACGATTGCCTATCAAACAAGTGATATTACAGCAGTCTTTCTGCATATCGCAACACCCTTTATTGGTGGAGTGGGTCTGATTTTAGCAACATGGAAAACCAATTTGGTCAATGCAATTTCAGGTGGAATTGCCTTAATTAATGTATTTGATGTTGCTAAAAACAAAGAACGATTAGCCATAGGTGTGGCGGGTACAATTGGCACAATCTTAGCCGTTGTAGGGATTTTAAATTATTTTACACCTATCATGTCAATTTTATCGGCGATGATTCCGCCTGTTGCAGGGGTGATGATTGCTTCCTACTGGGTCATTCATAAAGGCAAAACAGATAGCTGGCAGGAAGTTGAAGGGGTCAATCGATTAGGTGTATTTTCTTGGCTAGTAGGTGCTGTAATTGCCTGTATGCCAGTGGTATTTTCCTTATTCCCTGCATTGCCAGCACTACCAAACCAACCGATGATTGGCATCATTATTTCATTCGTGATTTATTATGTTGGGTATCGTGTATCTGTACAAAAAACGGTCATATTGGAGGAACATAGATGAGATATTTAGATCAGGCAGCTATTGAACATATTGCCATAGGGGCAGCATTTTTAGGAACAGGTGGGGGAGGAGATCCCTATATTGGAAAATTAATGGCGCTTTCTGCTATCGAAAAAAATGGCCCTGTAAAATTGTATTCAGTGGATGAAATTGCGGATGATGATTTTTTCATTCCAGCCGCAATGATGGGGGCACCATCAGTTTTAGTAGAAAAATTCCCACGTGGCGATGAGTTTGTTAAGGTTTTCCAAAAGCTTGCCCAATATTTAGGGAAAGAAAAAATTGCAGGTACCTATCCAATGGAAGCAGGTGGGGTCAATTCGATGATTCCTATTGTAGTAGCAGCACAGCTTGGCTTACCATTGATTGATTGTGATGGCATGGGGCGCGCATTTCCGGAATTACAAATGGTGACATTCCACTTAGATGGGATTTCGGCAACGCCAATGGCCATCACTGATGAAAAA
This sequence comes from Lysinibacillus sp. YS11, assembly GCF_002896375.1. Lineage (NCBI taxonomy): Bacteria > Bacillati > Bacillota > Bacilli > Caryophanales > Bacillaceae > Lysinibacillus > Lysinibacillus sp. YS11. The sequence goes on from NZ_CP026007.1 coordinate 1,793,103, forward strand.
GGGAATATTGGTATTTTTGAAACCATTGATAATAAATGGACCGAGCGTATCGCCCGAACAGCAACAGTAGAAATGGGCGCTAGTTCTTTAGTGAGCCTCTACCCAACAACGGGTGCGCAAATTAAACAAAGCGGTGTTCATCATATAGTGACGCTTTCTGAAAAAATTGGTGAAATTATTGCCTCGAAAGACCAAGAGGTGAACGATAAGCTACAAAGCCTTTTAAAGCTTACGGATGGATATGAGCTTTTCCAAGGAAAAATAGTGGATGTTATTCGTGAAACGAAGGGTGGCTTTAACCTAGGTAAAATGAATCTTGAAGGTATTGAATCTTATAAAAATGATCAAATGAAGGTTCATTTCCAAAATGAAAACTTATTAGCTGAGAAAAACGAGCAGGTTATAGCGATGACACCAGACTTAATTTGTTTGGTGGATTATGAAACTTTATTGCCTGTTACAACAGAGAGCTTAAAATATGGTAAACGTGTGCGTGTGATTGGCTTACCAGCACATGAAAAATGGCGTACAGCAAAAGGTATTGAAACAGCTGGACCCAAATACTTTGGCTATGAATATGAGTATACGCCAATTGAGGAATTGGTGAAAAAGGAGGTAGCAGAGCATGTATAAAATTGGAATCGATGTAGGTGGAACAAACACAGATGCCATCCTTTTAGACCATAATAGCCAGCTTATTTACAGTGTGAAATCACCAACAAGCTTAGATATTAAAACAGGGATTGAAAAGTCACTGCAACAATTACTAGAGGGCGCAAATATTGATAAAACAAAAATTACCCATGCGATGTTAGGGACAACACAATGCACCAATGCCATTGTTGAACGTAAAAAGCTTGCAAAGGTTGGTGTCATTCGACTAGGTTATCCAGCGACGGCTTCCGTACTCCCTTATACAGCTTGGCCAGCAGATATGATTGATAAATTATCTGGTAATTATGCCATTGCCCATGGTGGTTATGAATATGACGGCCAATTATTGAGTGCGCTTGATCAACAGGAAATTACAAAATTACTGGAGGAATGGCGTGGTCAAGTAGAATCCATTGCGATTGTTGGTGTCTTTTCCTCTATTAAAAATGATCAAGAATTGCAGGTTCGTGAATGGATTCAAGAAATCTATGGCGAGGAATTCCCAATTTCCTGCTCCTCATTAATAGGTTCAGTCGGGTTAATAGAACGTGAAAATGCTACGATTCTAAATGCTGCATTATGTAAGGTGATTGAGACAACAACACAGGGCTTTGTACAGGCGTTACAAGCGGAAGGCATTTTTGATGTAGAGGTGTATCTATGCCAGAATGACGGTACATTAATGTCTATCGACTACGCCAAGCAATTCCCAATTTTAACAATTGCCTGTGGACCAACAAATAGTATCCGTGGAGCATCGTATTTATCTCAAATTCAAAATACAATGGTATTGGATGTTGGGGGTACCACTTCAGATATCGGTGTATTACAGGATGGTTTCCCGCGAGAATCCTCGGTCGCAGTTGAAGTGGGAGACATTCGGACAAACTTTAGGATGCCAGATATTATTTCAGTCGGACTTGGCGGGGGAAGTATTGTTCGTGTGAACGGCAACAAAATTACAGTTGGGCCGGATAGTGTAGGCTATAAAATCAGTGAGGAGGCCCTTGTTTTCGGTGGCTCGACCTTAACGACAACAGATATCGCTGTCCGTTTAGGCTTAGCAGATGTAGGTGATTCCACGTTAGTGGCACATATTGATGAAGCCTTTGCCAAAGCCGTTCAAGAAGAAATTTCTTCGTTACTAGAACAGGCGATTGATAAGATGAAAACTTCCTCAGAGGATGTGTCATTAGTCTTAGTAGGGGGTGGTGGTATCATTGTGCCAGAAAATATTCGGGGCGTTTCCACAATTGTAAAATCTGAATACGGTGGTGTTGCGAATGCCATCGGAGCCTCGATTGCACAAATTAGTGGTCAATATGAGCAAATTTATATTTATTCCAAAGAACCGCGTGTGGAATCCTTAAAGGATGCACAAAACAAGGCTGTGAAACAAGCCGTATTAGCAGGTGCTCTTGAGGATACCATTGAGCTAGTGGAAGTAGAAGAAACACCTCTCGCGTATCATCCAGAAAATGCAACAAGATTGAAGGTAAAAGTAGTAGGGAAAATGGTGTAACAGTCAAAGGAAGAGTCCTAGTTAAACAGGGCTCTTCCTTTTATTAATTGCTCAAATGAATGAATCACTGCATCAGGTTTAATGTCAGTAGGATTCGTGAGCCGATGAGGATTGTACCATATGCCCTTCATCCTTGCTTGCTGACAACCAGCAATATCTTTTGCTAAGTCATCCCCAACGAATAAGGCTTCATTTGGCTGAACTTGGAGCTGATGTAGAGCTAATTCAAATATGCGTTTGTCAGGCTTAGTTAAGCCTACTTCCTCAGAAATAAGAATAACATCAAAATAGCTAGCTAAACCTGTATGTGTGATTTTAGCCTTTTGTCGCAGTGTAGAGCCGTTTGTGATAATGCCAACTTGTACTTGCTTCTTAATCGTTTGGAGAACCTTCAACATATGTTGATCGATAGAAAAGCAATATGGAAACTGCTGATCCCAAAAATCTTGCATGTCATGGCGAGGCAATTGAAAGGTTGATGGAAACGCATCAAAAAACGATGATAAAACATTGGTTTTATCGGCAATCCCATAGTCTCTTTTATCGTATTCCTTAAATTTTTCCAGCATGTCCTTTTTGAGCATACCCTGAATAGCACCATAGTATTTTTCCAAAATAATATAAAACAGGTTATCGACAGCATGATCTCGATTAAGTAAGGTATCATCTAAATCAAATAGTATCGCTTTCAACGATCTTCATATCCTTTCTTGCTCGTCAAGAGGTTTTCGTTTATGTTTTTCATTAATAATTTTTTTGTTTAGGATCGTTACCTTGCCAACCATGAGCAACCTCATATCTTCCACAATATACTTAGCTAGCTCTTCGTCCGATATGTCATCTCCTTCAATATCAAGGCGAAAATCCTGCCCTTGTATACCACCACCATTGGTAAATTCAATTTCAAAATCAAAGACAACTCTTTTATCCATTCAAGTACCACCTTACGCTTAGTGTTAGAGTGCTATCCATATATTCTGTGTTTAATAGGTGAATACCTTCTTTGAACATAATCGTAATTGTTGAGTAAACAAAATTTCCTTTTTCTTGTATTTGCCACTTGCCAACAAAAAAGTCATAGTGTAATATGTAACTAGTACACTATGACACGAGGTGTTGTGATTGAAAAGCTTTATAGGACTTTTAAAAAAGAATGGGTACTTTATCGCTCATGGTTTCTAGTAGGGATATTTATGGGACTTATGCTATCTTGGATCGTTCCCTATATCTTACATCAGTATGTCGATCTCTTTGCACATGAGCATCAGCTAGCATTTGCATTTACAATGCTCGTCCTTTTTCTAGGTGGATTCTATTCTATCTTACAATTTTTAGCATCGATGCGTTTGGATATTAAAGCAAAGGAGAGCTGGCTCCATTCAACAAGCTCTATCACAAAGCTTATCGGAGCAAAATTGGTTTGCTCATTAGTAGGTTATGTCCTCTTCACTATCCTTTTCACGAGTATAGCCATCTTCAATATTAAGGATGAGCTGATCGCGAGCGCTGGACAAATTTTATTAGTTTTAGTAATAATTGTTATTATATTGACGATTTTACAATTAATGCTATTCATCGTTCTTTTATTCTTTTTAGCTTTTTATTTGCAATTGAAGCGCATAATAGGTCGTTTTTCAATTGTGCTGACAATGATTGTGTTTTATGTAACCACAGCTGGTTGGGCGCGGGTAACGGAGAGTCAGCTGTATCGAGCGATCTTCCTCCATGGAGAAGTTTCGCTTCAAAACATCGAACACTATCTACCAAAAGCGAAAGAAATGACGATGGAATGGATGCTTGGCTCGATATATGTCGTTGAGGAAATAGCCATTACGTTATTACTACTACTGCTGTTTTTAGCAGCATCGAAGTGGCTTGAAAGGGTGGTTTTACGATGACGATGGATTTTTCGCGTGACAAACCCATTTATAGCCAGCTTGTCGATCGAATTTGTGGAGACATTTTGAAGGGGGAGTTGGAGCTAGGTGATCGACTTCCCTCCGTTCGAGAATATGCAGTAGAAACAGGTGTCAATGTCAATACGGTGCAACGTGTATACAAGGAGTTAGAGGCAATGAACATAACGGAAACCAAACGAGGACAGGGTACATTTATTACGAGCAATGAGGAGCGCATTGAGTTATTGCGGGAAGAGATGAAAAATCAGCTGGCTGAAAATTTTTTAACATCGATTGAGGCATTAGGCTTTTCGAAGGAAGAGATGCTTGTGGTTTTGAAAAATAAAGCGTGAGGTGAAGGGATGTTACAGCTATCAAATGTATCTTTTCAATATAAGAAAAAGCCAGTTTTACAGGATCTATCCTTCTCCTTTCCGATTGGACAAATCATTGGACTAGTTGGGGAAAATGGTAGTGGTAAATCTACGCTTATGAAAGTTTTAGCTGGTTTACTGAGACCCACTGCTGGTGAGATCACACTAGAGGGTAAGCCAGTCACACGTAGAAGTGCTGACAAAATTGCTTATTTACCAGATACAGATTTGTTTTTTGAGTACTACACAGGTGAACAGCTTTTCCAGCATTATGCTTCGCAATTTGAAGATTTTTCCTATGATAAAGCCTGTATCGTCGCACAATTTTTACAGGTAGATACGCGCACAAAGCTACGCCAATTATCAAAGGGTAATCGTGGTCGCATGAAAATGGCTGCCACCCTTGGACGAGAGGTTCCTTATTATGTCATGGACGAACCATTTGCTGGGCTAGACCCAATTGTGAGAGAGCAGTTGATTAAAGGCTTAATTCAATTTACGGACATCGAAAATCAAACGATTTTGCTATCCACACATGAATTATATGAGGTAGAGCCTATTTTAGATCAAATTATTTTATTGCAGGCAGGATCAATCATGGCCTACGAGAATGTGGAAACATTACGCGATGTGGCTAATAAGGATGCAGTTGAGTGGATGAAAGGGTTTTATCGTCCTTCAGTAAAAGACAGCTAAAGGTGAAGAAAGAATCGTCAATAAAGCAATGTTGTCGTGCCAGACTGCATAATGCTCAGGCGAAATAGATTAGAAAGGGTGAAAAATATGACAGAACCGATTGTACAATTGCAAAATTTATCGAAAACTATTCGAGGCAAGCAATTAATTCAACAGTTAAACATTGATTTATATCCAGGCCAAATTACAGGATTCTTAGGACCGAATGGAGCGGGGAAAACAACAACAATCCGAATGATGACAGGGCTTATGCATCCAACAGAGGGCAATGTCATCATCGACGGGCTTTCACTGAAGGAGCATTACGAGGAAGCCATTAGTAAGGTTGGTGTGATTGTTGAAAATCCAGAAATGTATAAATTTATGTCAGGCTATAAAAATTTACTACATTTTGCACGTATGCATAAAAATGTAACAAAGGAACGAATTCAGGAGGTCATTCAACAGGTTGGGCTCGAAAATCGTATACATGAAAAGGTCTCTACGTATTCACTTGGTATGAGACAACGACTAGGATTAGCCCAGGCGTTATTGCACAGACCGAAATTTTTGATTTTAGATGAACCGACGAATGGCTTAGACCCTGCTGGTATTCGTGAGTTTCGTATGTACCTACGTAAGATTGCTTCAGAAGAGGGCGTATCCGTCTTTGTCTCAAGTCACTTATTATCAGAAATTGAATTGATGTGTGATCGAGTGGCCGTGATTCAAAATGGGCAGCTAATTGATCTGCGCGATATTCACAATGAAAGCTCATCATTTTATTATGTGGAGGCACAGCCAAAAGAGCAGGTGTCTGCTTATCTGGAACAGTGTGACTTTAACTTTGTAGCAGAGAATCAAGGCTATGTGGTGGAAATGAAGAAAGAGGATGTCCCAGCTATGACTACACAACTAGTCCAAGCGGGTATTCAATTATTTGCTGTACAGCCACATCAAAAAACATTAGAGGATCAATTCTTAGAAATGACTGGAGGCGGACAAATTGCTGAAGCTAATTCAAAATGAGTGGATGAAATTATGGCATAAAAAAGGAACATGGGCAATGGTGGCCATGCTGATTCTTGTCATTCTTGTTCCTGCTGGAATCACCAAATATTATGAAGTAAAATCCCCGACGGAAGGCTCTTGGCAGGACATAGAGCAGGATGCCATTCAATCTTATAAAGAGACGCTAGCAGGTGAAGATTTAACGGAGGAAGATAAGGCATACTTTCAAGAGCAGATGGCTATTTCTGAATATCGTTTAGCGAATGATGCACCAAGTCAAAAAGATAGTAGTCTTGCAAGCTTTATGTCCTTTACAAGCGGTATGCTTACGCTTGTTACTTTATTTACAGTCATTACCGCAGCTAGTATTGTATCGAGCGAATTTTCAGCAGGGACGATTAAAATGCTCTTAACGCGCCCAATGTCCCGTGCAAAAGTGTTAACGTCTAAATTACTGACAACATTCCTTTTTGGTTTGTTATTGTATGTGGTCAATGTTGTGGTAAGTGCCCTTATCGGCTTAGTCTTGTTCGGCATGGGAACAGGTGTGGAATTAGAAATGGTCAATGGACAGGTCGTTGAAAAGGCTGTATGGAGCGATTTAGCCTATCATTACCTATTATCTGGTGGCGATTTTGTGATGTCTACATTATTTGCCTTTTTGATTGGCTCAGTATTCCGTTCAAGCTCATTAGCAATCGGTTTAACGATGTTCCTTTCTTTTACAGGCGGCATGATAGTTATGTTCTTAAGCCGATACGACATCGTCAAATATATTTGGCTCACACATTCTGATTTAACACAGTATGAGCATGGTGGTGGCTCCATGATTGCTGATGTGACGTTACCCTTCTCATTAACAGTACTTGCTATATACGCAGTAGTTTTCCTTGTCATTAGTTATTCAACCTTTATGAAACGTGATGTCACGGCATAAGCTAAAGAAGAACTGTGCCCTAATTTTGGATTAGGGTGCGGTTTTTTTGTTTAACATCACGAAATATTAAAAAAGTATTTATTTTTTTTTGAATTGCGCCTATAATAATAGCAACTTAGTGAAAACGCTTTTTTTTTACTAAAGTGGTCTAGACAACTATACCAAAGGGGGATAATGAATGTTTGCTTTCTTACAAAAAATCGGTAAGTCGCTCATGTTTCCAATCGCAACATTACCAGCAGCAGCATTACTATTGCGTTTAGGTTCAGCGGATATGCTTGGGGCCGTACCGAATGAAGCCATCCAGTACATTGCTAGTATTATGGCCGCTTCTGGTAATGCTATACTAGGGAATTTACCAATTATTTTTGCTATCGGTATTGCGATGGGGTTTGCACATGATAGCAGTGGTGGCGCAGCTCTAGCAGGTGCGATTGCGCATCTTGTTTTAGTCGCCGTTTTAGGGACTGTTAACGAAGAATTAAATATGGGTGTGTTTGGTGGTATTATTGCCGGTATTACGGCAGGCTTATTATATAACAAATATTATAATGTAAAATTTCCAGAATGGTTATCATTCTTCGGTGGACGGCGCTTTGTACCGATTATTACGTCCATCACCATGGCAATTTTAGGTAGTATATTAGCAATTGTTTGGGGACCAATTCAAGGTGGTATTGATGCTGTCGGTAATTGGATGATCGGTGCAGGATCACTCGGCGTAGGGATGTATGGCTTCTTCAACCGTCTATTAATTCCAGTGGGTCTCCACCATGTAATCAATACAATTATTTGGTTTGATTTCGGTGAATTTACAAATGCTGCAGGCGAAATCGTGAAAGGGGATATCAACCGCTTCCTAGCAGGAGACACGACAGCTGGACATTTCCAATCTGGTTTCTTCCCGATCATGATGTTTGGCTTACCAGCAGCCTGTCTAGCAATGTATTTTGCGGCGAAAAAAGAAAAGCGTCCAATCGTTGGAGGGATGTTCGTTTCCATCGCTTTAACAGCCTTTTTAACGGGTGTTACAGAGCCTATTGAATTTTCCTTTATGTTCTTATCACCAGTTCTTTATGGTATTCATGCTGTATTAACAGGTATTTCATTGGCGGTGGCCTATCTCGTTGGATTCCGTGACGGCTTTGGGTTCTCTGCAGGCTTAATTGACTACTTACTCAACCTTGGTCTGGCAGATAAACCATGGCTCTTATTACCTTTAGGTTTAGGCTTTGGGGCGATTTACTTTGTGGTATTCTATTTCTTAATCAAAAAATTAGACTTAAAAACACCAGGACGTGAAGACGATGAGGATGAAGATGGCGAAGTAAATGCTATTGCTGATGATGTCGATTTACGTGCATATTATACAATTGAAGCATTAGGTGGAAAAGACAATATTAAGCAAGTGGATTATTGTACAACTCGCCTACGATTATTAGTACAGGATTCTGCTAGCGTCGATGAAAAAACATTGAAGCAAACAGGTGCAAGAGGAGTTATGCGTATTAGTAAAACCAATGTCCAAGTAATCATTGGGACATCTGTGGAGTTTTTAGCTGAAGCCATAAAAGAACGTTTGAAAAAAGGCAATCCAGCACCAGCCAATGTAGGACTTCCATCAGCTCAGCCTGTCATGGAAGAAACGGTGAAGAATGACACGATGACATTCCGTGATTTCGAAATGCCAATGACGGGTGATTTATTGCCTTTAACAGAAGTGCCTGATGAGGCATTTTCAGCAGGCTTGATGGGACCAGGTTTCGGGATACGTCCGACAGATGGAGCAGTCTATGCACCATTTGATGGTCAAGTAGTGATGGTGTTCCCAACAAAGCATGCAATTGGCTTAAAATCTGATACGGGCATTGAAGTATTAATTCATGTAGGCTTAGATACGGTCAAACTAAATGGTGATGGTTTTGAACTTTTCGTTACAGATGGTCAAAAAGTTAAGCGTGGGGATACGTTATTAAAAGCAGACCTTGTACAGATTGAAGGGCAAGTACCTTCTGTCATCACACCAGTTGTCTTTACAAGCTTAATGGGGCAAGAGATTACACTTGAAAAGACTGGCTATCAACGAGCAGGCTCAACGAATATTATTACAATGAAGAAGTAACAACTAATGGGGCTGTTAGCGAAGGTATACAGAGGCAATGAGCTATTGCACACGGATGCCCTTTCGACAGCCCTTGTTCAAGAAGGAGATGTTTTTCTTGAGTTTACTCATTCGAAATATCACAGTAGTGAATGGCAATGGACGAGATGAACAGGTAGATGTATGGATGAAGGATGGTAAAATTGCGCAAATTGCTCCTCAGCTTGATATCCACGATGTAGAACAGCTTGATGGTTCAGGGAAATTTTTATTGCCAGGATTTATTGATATGCACATTCATGGATCCGCTCAAATGGATACGATGGATGCTTCTGATGAAGGGCTTCATACGATGGCTCAATCCCTTTTAAAAGAAGGAACGACAAGCTTTTTAGCTACAACGATGACACAAAGCTATGACAACATTGAACGAGCTATTGAAAATGTAGCACAGTTCCAGCCACAGCCAGATGAAGCAGAGGTACTAGGTATTCATATCGAAGGGCCATTTGTTTCAAAGCAGCGAGCAGGGGCACAGCCTCTTGAATATATTGTCGAGCTAGATTTAGATATATGGACAAAATGGCAGCAACTAAGTGGCCATAAAATTAAGCAAATTACGCTAGCACCAGAAGAACCGAATGGCATGGCAGCTGTGCAAAGTATTTCTGCTAGCGGTGTCATTGTTTCAATTGGTCATTCGGATGCTACCTTTGAGCAAATGCAACAAGCGGCTCAATTAGGTGCCACTCAGGGGACACACTTATACAACCAGATGCGTCCATTCCACCATCGAGATCCAGGTGTAGTTGGCGGTGTCCTGCTGCTAGATGCGATTAAGGCAGAACTGATTGTTGATTTTATCCATATGCATGAAGGCGCGGTGGAAATGGCCTATCGCTTAAAGGGAGCAGACGGGCTTATTTTAATTACAGATGCGATGCGCGCAAAGGGAATGCCCTACGGAGCATATGATTTAGGCGGTCAAACAGTTCATGTGACAGAAGCTGGTGCCCATTTGTCAAATGGATCGTTAGCAGGCAGTATTTTAAAAATGGATCAGGCTGTACGGAATATGCATCACATTACGAATTGTACGCTGGAGGAGCTTGTCAAAATGTCCAGCTTTAATGCTGCCGAACAATTGAAGCTAGGTAATAAGGGTCAGCTTATACAAGGCTTTGATGCGGATGCAGTGATTTTAGATGAACATTTAAAGCTCCACCAAACGATTAAGGCGGGCAAGGTCTTATATGATGCAAATTCAAGTGGACAATAGTTACTAATATGCAGCAGGTATACAAACATCTTGCATGAAACGATGGAAATGAAAAGGTGATAGAACATGAATACCTATTTTCAACAAGTAAATCGATATTTAACAATGGTGGCACAGCAGGAAAGCAACCAACTTATGCATATTGCAAAGCAAATTGTTAAACGTCTCACAAAGGGAGGCATTATCCAGCTCTTTGGCTCTGGTCATTCCATGCTATTAGCACAGGAATGTTACTATAGAGCAGGTGGCTTAGTGCCTGTCAAACCTATACACATAGAATCGTTAATGCTACATCAGGGTGCACGGCAATCCTCACAAAATGAAAAAAAACAGGCTTTTTTAGCCACCTATAAGGATCAGCTGCAATTTGATGACCAAGATGTTTGTATCATCATTTCAACCTCTGCCAATAATCCAGTGCCCATTGATATGGCTATCTATGCAAAGGAAGCGGGCGCTTTGACTATTTCACTCCAATCACTGGAATATCAGCACCAGCCGTCGCGCCATCCGTCAGGCAAGCGTTTAGAGCAAGTAGTAGATGAAGTATTGAATACGCATGTGCCATTAGGTGATGGTGTGTTAACCGTTGACCAATTGCAATATGCCCCTGTATCAACGGTGTTAGGTGCGACTTTATTAAATGCTTTATTCGCTCAAATCATTGAGCTTATGCATGCACAGGGCACTAGTGTACCAGTGTTTGGTAGCAGTAATTTAGGGGAAACTAATAACGATGCGCTCATTGATCAGTATGGTCAGCGTATTCATTTCTAGGATACAAAGGAGGATATGTGGTGAAAGTAAAAAGATTTTCCTCAATGGATGATTTATATTCACATGCAGTAGCGACCATCGTGGAAGCCAAAAATAATGGCGCCACAACGTTCGGGTTAGCTACTGGTGGAACAATGGAACCACTATATGCTAAAATCTGTAAAACAGATATTGATTTTTCACATTGTATTAGCTTTAATTTGGATGAGTATGTTGGTCTTGAGGCAACTCATCAGCAAAGCTACGCCTATTATATGAACAAACATTTATTTAACCAAAAACCATTTTTAGCATCGTATTTACCAGATGGATTAGCAGTAGATCCTTTAGTGGAAACAGCTCGCTATGAAGGATTACTGCAACAATATCCCTTAGATTTCCAACTGCTTGGTATCGGTCAAAATGGTCATATCGGCTTCAATGAGCCTGGTACGTCATTTGCTTCTTTAACACATCTTGTAACACTCGAAGAATCTACTCGTCAAGCTAACGCGCGTTTCTTTTCATCCATTGATGAAGTGCCAACACAGGCATACACGATGGGTATTCAATCGATTATGCGGGCAAAATGCATTTTGTTACTCGCAGTGGGAGAAGCTAAGCGTGAGGTGTTAGAGCGTTTACTGGCATCTGATTATACAGAAGACGTACCTGCAACTGCTTTATCGAAACATCCAAATGTGATGGTTTTAACAGACTTACAAGAAGAGGAGAATAAATTATGAAAACACAACAATTTACAGTAGTCGATCCTTTAGGTATTCATGCACGACCAGCGAGCCAACTTGTGGCAAAAGCAACACCATTTACTTCATCTATAGAAATACGTACAGAAGAAAAAGCAGCTAACTTGAAATCAATCTTAGGTGTGATGGGATTAGCCTTAAAGCAAGGTTCACAATTTACACTTGTTGTAGAGGGGGAAGACGAAGAGCAAGCATTAGCAGCACTAACGACACTCATCACGGAAATGGGGCTTGCACAATGACACGACTCACTGGTATTGCCGCTTCAGACGGCATTGCCATTGCGAAAGCATATCGTTTCGTCCAACCAGATTTAACATTCGCTAAAACAACTGTTCATGATATCGAGGCAGAGCAGAAACGTTTAGCAGCCGCTCTTGCCAAAGCAGAGCAAGAACTGATTGTCATTGGACAGCAAACATTAGAAAAATTTAGTGCAGAAGAAGCCGCAATTTTTGAGGCACATTTATTAGTGGTTCATGATCCCGAATTAATTGGGCCTATCAATCAAAAAATTGCAGACGAAGCGGTAAATGCGGAGTATGCATTGCATGAAGTAACCTCTATGTTTGTGGCATTATTTGAAGGTATGGATGACGAATACATGAGTGCCCGTGCATCAGATATTAAAGATGTGACAAATCGCATATTAGCACATTTACTCGGAGTACATATTCCAAATCCAAGCAATATTAACGAACAGGTAATTATCGTAGCGAATGATTTGACACCTTCAGAGACAGCCCAATTAGATCGCAACTATGTTCTCGGTTTTATTACCGATATTGGTGGGCGTACATCCCATTCAGCCATCATGGCTCGTAGCTTAGAAATCCCAGCAGTCGTAGGAGCAGGGGTTGCTACGACAACAATTCAGGATGGCGATACTATAATTGTTGACGGTTTGACGGGTCAAGTCCTAGTGAATCCAAGTGCCGATGTGATTGCAGACTATCAGGAAAAGGCACAAAAATATCGGGTACAGCAGGCGGAATGGTCTACTTTAGTGAATGAGCATACCGTTTCTAAAGATGGCGTGCATGTTGAGCTAGCGGCTAATATTGGATCGCCAAATGATTTGGATGGTGTATTGCGTCATGGAGCAGAGGGAATTGGCTTATATCGAACAGAGTTTTTATATATGGGCAGAGAAAATTTACCCTCTGAGGAAGAACAATTTACAGCGTATAAAACAGTCTTGGAAGGAATGAAGGGCAAGCCAGTTGTTATTCGAACACTCGATATTGGTGGCGACAAGCACCTGCCATATTTACCTTTGCAAGAAGAAATGAATCCATTCCTTGGTCACCGTGCCATTCGTCTATGTCTTGACCAGCAGGAGTTATTCCGCACACAATTGCGAGCACTACTGCGAGCATCTGTCTACGGAAACTTAAAAATTATGTTCCCTATGATAGCGACCATTCAAGAATTCCGTGCGGCTAAAGCCATTTTGCTTGAGGAAAAGGAAAAGCTGATAGCTGGAGGGATTGCAGTAGGCTCTTCCATCGAGGTCGGGATGATGGTTGAAATTCCCTCGACAGCCGTAATGGCAGATATTTTGCCAAAGAAGTGGATTTCTTCTCCATCGGGACAAATGATTTAATTCAATATACAATGGCGGCAGATCGGATGAATGAAAAAGTTTCCTATTTATATCAACCATATAACCCAGCCATATTACGTTTAATTCAAATGGTCATTAAAGCTGCCCATCAAGAACAAAAATGGGTAGGAATGTGTGGAGAAATGGCTGGCGATGAGCATGCTGTTCCACTATTGCTAGGCTTAGGCTTAGATGAGTTCTCGATGAGTGCTACGTCTATTTTAAAAACGAGGGCCTTGCTAAAGCAATTATCTGTCCCAGAGATGCAGACTTTAGCAACAGAGGCATTACAGCTAGCGACAGCTGAAGAAGTGCTGGAAAAAGTAAAGCAAGCTGTGAAATAGGATAAAACAAAAACCCATCTACCAACAAGTAGATGGGTTATTTATTATTGGCTGAAAGAGTCAATGAATATCGGTATTTCTAATAAATCCTCCACGATGGCATCCGCTTGAACATGTTGCCATTGTTTATCTTTTTTCCAAATGCCCTTCATTCCCACATGTTGAGCACCTTTGACATCATTCACAGGATGGTCGCCGATAAAAACACATTCATGAGGAAGGACATTCAGCTTTTCGATGGCATTTAAAAACAGTTGGGGATCGGGTTTTTTCATTCCTGCCCATTCCGAAACTAAAATGACATCAAAATAATGTTCAATTGCTAATGCCTTTATATTGTCCATCTGAAAATGCCCATAGCCATTCGTAATCATGCCTAAAGCCAACTGATCCCTTTTCAATTGTTCTAGCATAGGGATAAGGTTAGGAAAAGGGACACAGCTATATTTAAATTCGTTTAGGTAATCTTGAAGAAGTTCTTCCCACGTAATATGAACAAGGTGAAATTCTTCTACCAATTGCTGGTAGACATGGTCCTTCCAAACGTAGCCCCGCTTATCTAATTGGATAAAACGAGCTATATATTGTTCTTTTGGAATGAAACCTAGTACTCCCTTTAATCGCTCATATTGCTGCTTAATGAAGAGTTCGACAGATGCATCTCTATTTAATAATGTTCCGTCTAAATCAAATAATGCCGCTTTCATCATCATCCTTTTCACCCTCCTATTTGATCATAAAAAAAGTAGCTGAAGTTAGGCTTCAACTACTTTTTAGTTCATTAGGCATGTTTTGAAATGATTTGCTGAAGCTTTGCTTGCAGTGTCGGTAGGTCATGCATCGTAACCGTTGTGCGAACATAGCTTTCATCCATATCTAATGCTTCAGCAAAAAAGCTACCAATGCCTTTTACTTTGCGATCAATTTGCATGAAAATCTCTGCAGAATGGTTGGATTGAGAAAGGAAAACTAATTCAAGCTCATCTAAATGGCCTCTATATTGTCCAGTGGGTACAAATTCAAATTCCTGGACAAATGGATAGTAGCCGCGGAAGCGTGAAGGAGCTTGTTCACATTCAGCTTCACGTAAACGGAAACCTAATCCACGAATTGCATCTAATATATGACCTGCTAGTGCTGTTGGCTCGACACGAATATAATCCTTATCACTCGGATCGACCGCATTTTTAATATCAAGGCCCGTTTGAATCCATACCTGTGTTTTACCTGCACTAATCGGTGTTTCAAATGGCAATGTTAATGAAATAGGGAAGATTTTTTCCTCGCCGGCGCCCAGTGTGAAAGGCTCTGTTACTTTGACCTTCTGCAGTGCGGCAACCTCTGTATGTTTGTGATCATTCGACTCACGGATATAGGTCGTATTGACGGATAGGTAAATCGTGTCGACCTGTTGCTCAACTTGACCGCCACGCACAATGATTTCACCCTGCATGACCTCTCCAGCACGATAAGTATCCTTCTCCAATCTTGTATCCACTGTCGCTGAACCTATACCAATACTTGCTAATGCTTTATGAAAAAAAGACATCTTTCATTCCTCCTACTGACATCGTTAGCTATACATACGCTTATGTTGAAAAAAGGTTTCAAGACTTACAAATTTTTCGTTATACTAGTTGAAAACGAAAGAGGGATGGCGATGGAGACAGAGTGGCTACGCACATTTATAGTGGCAGCACAAACTGAAAACTTTCGAGAAACAGCTGAAAAACGATTTATTACACAATCGACCGTAACGAAGCATATCCAACATTTAGAAAGGGCATTGCAAACCCCATTATTTAATCGACAGAGCAAACAGGTGACGTTAAATCAGCAGGGTGCTTATTTTCGTCTGCAGGCACAAAAAATCCTGTCCGCTTTAGATGAAGGGCTACAACAAATGGATTCCTTCGTAAAAGGCTACACCGCTAAGCTTACGATTGGCGTTGCTCCGCAAATAGCGAATTCAACATTACCAGCTATTATTACAGCATTCCAGCATCGAAAGCCCTCTACTCAGGTAGTGATAGAACTTTTAAAATCCAATGAAATTGGGGAAGCGGTATTTACTGGTGTAATCGATATGGGCTTATCCAAATTAACCTCAACTCGTGAGCTTCACACGGTAATGCTCGCACAGGAACCATTGCATTTAATTGCTCCTATTGCTAAAAAGGAATATGATGCATTCACCCTTTTACAGCAGGAAACGCTTTTCACACATGAATATGCGCCCTATTGGCAGGAAGTACAACAGGTGCTACAGCAATTTACTAGCCATCAAACAATGCATATTAATCAAACAGAGGTAATCAAGCATTTCGTCAAGCATGGTCTTGGTATTGCCTTGCTGCCTAAGAGTGTAATTGAACCAGATTGTCAGCAAAATCTTCTACATAGCTATTCAGTAAAAGAATTTTCTCACATTGTATCGGATACTTACTTGCTTACAAAGTATGTCTCGGCTGATTATGATGATTTTTTAGTAGCGTGTAATAGCGTGTATGGGTAAAGCCGTTTTCTGCACTGTTTATTCATAATGTACCTTTATACTATTTTAGTATAAATAATAGATAGAGGGTGTTTAGATGTCCACCATTAGTCAGTTTATTAGTGAACCGCTTACGCAATTTCTACAGGGCTATGAGCATTCTGCCCTGATGATGGCCATTCTTCTTGGCTTGATAGGCGCCTTTGCTCCATGTCAGTTAACAGGTAATATGAGTGCCATTACATTTTACGGCAATCGAACACTTCAAAAGAGCAGTAATTGTCAAGAAATTATGTTTTTTATAGTGGGGAAAGTGGTTGTTTTTAGTGTGCTTGGCTTTTGTGCTTGGCTTTTTGGACAATCATTTGAAACAAAGATGACCGTTTATTTTCCAATCTTTCGTCAGGCTATTGGGCCGATGATGCTGCTAACAGGGCTGGTGCTAATCGGTTTATTCAAATTAACCTTTCTACAACGTTTAACATCGCTGCTGCCGCCTGTAGTAAAAGAGGGGAAATTTGGCTCGTTCTTAATGGGCGCTAGTTTTTCTATTGCCTTTTGTCCCACTATGTTTGTTCTATTTTTTGTATGGTTAATGCCCCTTGTGGCGAGCACTTCCTATGGGCTGCTTCTACCTAGTATTTTTGGCGTAGCGACCGCTGTACCGCTCATCATCATGCTTCTGTTGATCTATGTCTTTGATGCCAAGCGTATTATCCTACGAAAAAGTATGAAGATGGGAAGAGCTATTCAACTAACAGCAGGTATCCTATTAATTTTAATCGGAATAACGGACACCATTACATATTGGAGTATGTAGGACATGTATAATAGAGTGAAAATGAGAAAGAGAGATACAATATGATCGCTATATTATTATTTATTCTTGCGGGAATTGGTGAAATAGGTGGGGGCTATTTAATTTGGCTTTGGTTACGAGAGGGTAAACCTTTTTATTGGGGCATTATTGGTGGTATTGCACTTGCTCTGTACGGCGTTGTTGCAACATTCCAGTCCTTCCCTACCTTTGGCAGAGTTTATGCAGCCTATGGTGGGGTATTCATCGTGTTGTCTATTTTATGGGGGTGGGGCATTGATGGCAAAAAGCCCGATCATTTAGACTTTATTGGCGCAGGGATATGCTTAATAGGCGTCATTGTAATATTGCTGCCTCGCTCTTAGCATTGAAAAAAGGTTACTACAACAGAATAGTAACCTTTTGTAATCTATTTTTTACGAGCAATAAAGCGCAGACGATAATAATCAATGACCCATTCATTCTGTTGGAAACAAGTTGGCTTTAATAATTCCTCACATGTCACATAAACCTGCTCTTTCTCATCAGCCTTTAAGTGCTGTAGAAGATTTTCACTAAACATGACCAACCAGTTGCGAAGCCCATCCTGCCCTTGAAGTGGTGTAGGGCGTTTATAGAGTGTGATATTCTCGACCTGAAAGCCTGCCTTTTCTAATTTTGATTGATATTCCTCGACGCTTGGAAAATACCAAGGGAAATAGTGGTCGATATAGGGAAATTGTAAAGATTCCATACTTTTTTGCAGAGCCCAAATGATAGATGCAATATTGCCTTGTCCACCCATTTCAGCAACAAAGCGTCCACCGTTCTTCAGTGCACCATAGACATTTTCGATAACTACATCAGGTTCCTTCATCCAATGAAGTGCGGCATTGGAGAAAACGACATCAAATTGCTGAGAAAAGTGCATCGCTGTAGCTTCCATCGTTTGAAAGTTAATGGCAGGATATTTTTGCTGAGCAGCTAAAATCATTGTAGCCGACGCATCTACTCCGAGCACAGAAGCTCCAAGTGCTGATATGTCATTAGCCAAATCTCCTGTACCACAACCCACATCTAAAATATATTCATTTTTTTGAGGCGCTAGTAGATCGACTAAGCTTGTACCCAATTTTGACACGAAATCATGCTTTTCATCATATAAATGAGCATTCCATTTTGTTTTTGTTGTCATCCTATTTCATCTCCTTTAGTAGAGCATAGCAAAGGAGGTCATCCAACAGAAATGCGAAAAATCATGAATTTTGATTCCAAATTGGAATGATAGCTTTCTCTCCAACAGCTAGCTTTACACGCTATCAAATTTCCGAGCCGATAAGGGATTAAAATTATTTTATACAACACATAGTCAAGGTAGTAAGAAATGGTGTTTCCACAATAATTTTGAATAAAATAAAAAGGTAGCTGATGTTGTTTTCAGCTACCTTTTGCTATGGTTAAAGCTTTGTTAATGTTCTGCCACTCCAGCCAAACAAGATCGTTAGAATTGGTCCTAGTAAACAGAAGAAGGTGAATGGTAGGTAATCCAGTGTGGAAATACCGAGGACACTTGTGATAAAAATACCACAAACACTCCAAGGCACAAGAGGGTTGACGACCGTACCTGCATCCTCCATGACGCGTGAAAGGTTTTTTGGTGCAAGCCCAACCTTTGCAAATTGTGCCTTAAAGGCCTCACCAGTTAATAGAATGGATAAGTACTGTTCACCGATCAATGTATTAACACCGATGCCTGTGATGGCAGCACCTGTAATAACAGAACCAGCACTTTTAAATAAGCTTTCGACCTTCGCTAAAATGCTTTGAATAATGCCTAGTGTGAATAAAAGGCCACCCATTGTTAAAGCAAGTAAGACAAGCGCGATTGTAAATAGCATACTATTCATCCCACCACGAGTGAGCAAGGCATCTACCTCTTTATTACCAGTTTGAGAGACATAGCCATCAAACAGAATTTTGAAGACATCCGAAGCGGGAACTGGGTCAAGTAAAGAGCCAAGACCTACTCCAATAATGGACACAACAGCCAATGTAATGACTGCAGGTGCCTTGTAAAAAGTCATGATTACGAGAACAACAATTGGCAATAATGTATACCAATGAATAAGTCCTGTAGACAGTAAACCCCCTTTAAATTGCTCCACTGTCTCAAAGGATGTAGCAGCTCCTGTTGGGGAGATAATAGCATAGAGCACAAAGGAGATAAGAAAAGCAGGGATGGTTGTCCAGCCCATATTTTTAATATGCTCAAAAAGGTCTACACCAACTGTACCAGAAGCAAGATTGGTTGTATCGGATAATGGAGACATTTTATCACCAAAGAAGGCCCCAGAAACAATCGCTCCAGCTGTAATGGTTAGCGAGATATCCATAGCTCCGGCAATGCCCATAAATGCTACACCAACCGTTGCGACAGTTGTCAGAGAGCTTCCAATTGAAATACCAACGATACTACAAATTAAAAACACGATAGCAAAGAAAAAGTTTGGCGACACAATTAAAAAGCCATAATAGATAAGGGTTGGGATCGTTCCACCCATAATCCAGCTGGAAATTAAAATGCCAATAAAAAAGAAAATAAAAACGGCGCCAAGTCCAGCGCTAGCACCAGCAATCATACCACCCTCAAGATCGCGAAAGGGTACTTTTTTCAGTAATCCATAAGCCAGTAAAATGGCAATCACCAGAAAAATCGGGATATGCGGCGTAGCCTTTAAATAGCCAATACTATAAGCCATTATGGCGATAATTAAAATAGTGATAAAGCTTGCCTCAAGAAATCGAGGGTTACTCTTTGCTTCTATTCGAAACATGTGAATCCTCCTAATAAATACTTCTGCGCTTCAATGCGGTGAAGCCCAAAAGTATTATAGCACGCTAATATTTTTTGTCAATTGACTGAAAATTGGCGGTCTCAATGAAAGAAATAATCCCAGGCATTTTTCAAAATCAATAAACATGTCATGACAATAAAGATGACCCGCATCATGTTCGTTCCACGCTTCAGTGCAAATTTGGATCCAAGGATTGCCCCAAAGATCATGACAAAGCCCATCGAAAAACCATAGAGAAAATGAACTTCTCCTAAAATTAAAAACATGATTAATGCCGCTAAATTTGAGGTGAAATTAAAAGCTTTTGCATTACCAGCAGCTTGGAGAAAATCATAGCCCATCATTAATAGAATAAAAATAAAAAATGAACCCGTACCTGGTCCAAAAAAGCCATCGTAAAAGCCAATAGCCGCAAATGCACCTATATAGGCTAAATGTTTGGCTGTACTAAGTACACGCTCTTGATATTGCTGTCCCCAATCTTTTTTAAACATTGTATAAGCAGCTACAAGGACGAGCATAACAAGCATAAGTGGTTTTAAAATAGCAGGGGATACAAGATGGACAGTAAAGGCACCGAGTAAAGACCCTACAAAGATAAAGGGGAGGATTTTTCCGATTTTCTTGATATCAACTTTACCTGCACGTAAAAAAGTTAGCATACTTGTACCATTACTAATGGTATTGGCCAGTTTATTTGTGGCAATGGCTGTACTTGGAGGTAAACCAACAGCCATTAATGCAGGTAAGGAGATGAGCCCACCACCTCCAACAATCGCATTTAAAAAAGATGCGATAAAAGCAAGTAATAATAATATTGTGAGTGAAAGTAAATCAATATCCATAAATATGCTCCCATCTTTCCTCATTGCGTTTTAACATAGCGTACTGCGGAAGTCAAAAAATAACAATGAAATTCCAGCATTTTCATGTAAATTTCGTTTACAATTCCTTAACATTTCACAAGACAAACAAATAAGCAGAAAAAAGTTTATTTCAAGTATTTTTATAAAAATAAAAGAAAAAATGGTCATTTTTAAAGAAAAAATAGTGATTTTTAATATTTGATTTCCAACGTTTACAACTTGCGAAATAGCTTAAAAATAAATGTGGCAAATTTTATATTACAGTTTTGTAAAATCAACATCTTAGTGTTTAAAATTTTGTAGAATTGTGTAAATGTTTTGTTATGATGGTTCAGAAATTGACAATATTTTTTCAACAGGAGGAACAGGATGTTCAACTCAAATAAGCAAGATCCATTTTTTCAGTCACTATTAAAAATCGCGAAAAACGTGAATGAGGGTATCTATTATGCTCATAATGCCCGTATTCAAGATATAGATGCGCTAAAAGAAATTGCAGATACAATGAAGCAATATGAAACAAGTGGCGATAAATTAATCCATGAGCTAATCGTTATGCTGAATAAATCCTTTATGACGCCAATTGAGCGTGAAGATATTTTAGCATTAGCCAATAAATTAGATGATGTGATTGATGGAATGGAAGGCTGTATTGCGCACTTCAATATGTACAACCTAACAGAAGTAACAGAGCCAATGCGTCAATTCCTCACATATATTGCGAAAAGCACGGACGAAATGGTACAAGCCATGGAACTGTTAAATAGTAAAAAGCTTGTGGAAATGCGTAAACATGCTATTCAAATTAAGGACAATGAACGTGAATGTGATGAAATTTTCCGTTCTTCAATGAAGCAATTATTCATCCAAGAAAAAGACCCAATGCGTTTGATTGTTTTCAAGGATATTTATGAGCAATTTGAAGACATTGCGGACAGCTGTCAAACAGTAGCAAACACAATTGAAACAATAATTATGCGTAATGCATAAGATGGAGTGTACGAAATGGATACGATCTTATTAATCACCATATTAGTCGTTATTTTCGCACTTGTGTTCGACTTTATTAACGGCTTCCATGATACAGCCAATGCGATTGCTACCTCTGTATCGACCCGTGCCTTAAAGCCACGTACTGCGGTTTATATGGCAGCAGTAATGAACTTCGTCGGAGCGATTACATTCGTTGGGGTAGCCAAAGCCCTAACAAAAGATATTGTGGACCCATTTTCTTTAAATGCCTATGATGGCGATATTACAGGTTCTGTTGTGATTTTAGCAGCCTTATTATCTGCCATTACATGGAATTTATTAACATGGTATTTTGGGATTCCATCAAGTTCTTCTCATACATTAATAGGTTCTGTTGCAGGGGCAGCTATTGCCGCAGCAGGATTTGATATTTTGAACTATGCTGGGTTTATTAAAATTCTTCAAGCACTTATTTTTTCACCATTACTAGCGTTCGCAGCTGGTTTCCTGATGATGACATTATTAAAAGTCATCTTCAAAGATATGAATTTATATCGAACGAATAAAGGCTTCCGTACAATGCAAATTGGGACAGCAGCCTTACAATCCTTTACACACGGGACAAATGATGCGCAGAAGGCAATGGGTATTATTACCTTGGCGCTAATCGCCGGCGGCCTACACCAAGGAGATGATATTCCTTTCTGGGTACGTTTTGCTGCAGCAACTGCGATGGGTCTTGGTACATCTGTCGGAGGCTATAAAATTATCAAAACGGTTGGCGGTAAAATCATGAAAATCCGCCCAGTAAATGGGGTAGCGGCAGACTTAGCTTCTGCATCGATTATCTTTGGTGCCACATTAATCCATTTACCAGTTTCTACAACACATGTTATTTCTTCATCCATCATGGGTGTCGGAACAGCACACCGTGTTAAAGGCGTTAAATGGGGGATGGCACGTAAAATCGTTACAACATGGGTCATCACGATGCCAATCTCTGCTGTCATGGCAGCATTGATTTACTATATTCTAAGTTTATTTTTCTAGTTCGCTAAGGAATGCACAATCACAGTGCATTCCTTTTTTAATGGGATAAAAATGAAGGATGTAGCGGATAGAACCGGCAAAGTGGCGGATAGCCGGTTAAAGTAGTGGATAGAACCGGCAAAGTGGCGGATAACCCGGTTAAAGTAGTGGATAGAACGGCAAAATTGGCGGATAGCCCGGTTAAAGTAGTGGATAGAACGGCAAAATTGGCGGATAGCTCGGTCAAGTAGCGGATAGAACCGGCAAAGTGAAGGATAGCCACACAAAATTGGCGGATAGCCCGGGCAGGAAGAAAACTGCTTCGATGAAATCGATAGCCTCCTCCCCTTGTGTAAAGTGCGGATACGCTCTAAGGTAATTATAAAGAAAGTGTAAAGTTCGGAGAAAATCGTTTTTTCCGTAGTAAGGTGAATGCAGGAGGAAAATGATGAAGGAAAAATTACTACTGATTGAGGATGATACAGCGATTGGGCGCATTGTGAAGGATACGCTAGAACAGGAGGGCTATTGTGTGACATGGGCTACTACGGGCCTTGAGGGACTGGAAGATTTTCAAACGCAACCTTTCGATTTAGTGCTAGTGGATTGGATGCTGCCAGAAATGGATGGGTTAACGGTTTGTCAAAATATCCGTTGGGAGAGTGATGTGCCAATCCTAATGATGAGTGCCCGCAAGGAAGATGCGGATAAGGTGGAGGGCTTGCAGGGGGCAGACGATTATATCGCTAAACCATTTAGCTTAGAAGAATTAAAGGCACGAGTTGCCTCTCATCTTAGACGCTGGCGACGCTACCACAAGCAAGACGTGATAGAAGAGCATACTGCCTATGCGAATGGATTAACAATAGATTGGCAACGACAAATAGTATGTGTTTATCAGCAAGAAATTGCATTAACTCAAAAGGAGTTTGCTCTTGTGAGGCTGCTAGCTAAAAATCCGAGTCAAACCTTTACAAAAGAAGAACTGTATCAGCATATTTGGCAGCAAGCAACGTTAGAGGACACTCATACTGTCACAGTGCATATCAAGGCATTGCGCGAAAAGCTCAAGGATTCTGTGAAAAACCCAAATTTCATTCAAACTGTGTGGGGTAAGGGCTATCGTTTTATTGGTGAACCATTATGAAAATAAAAGCGTGGTTACTAATTATGTTTTTTATTGTAATGGTCATACCCATAGTAGGAGCTTATAGCCTTTATGTGTGGATTAATGCTTATTACCAAGATAAAAATGTGGCGGAGTACTTTGACAAGTGGACAGAGCTAAATCAGGTAAAAGATGTCGTTGACAATCCAGTGCTTTATCAAAAAAATGCCGATTTTGAGGAGATAGAGGAACTTACCAATGAGAAGCTGGCGATTACCCTCTATACGAAATCTGGCTATGTTTTATATTCCTCCAACCCTTTGCTAACGGGCTATGTAGGGAAAGAGCGCATGTTAAATGGTTTATATGATTTACAGCAAGCATACAACGCCTTTACATACAAGGAGCCTGTATATCTAAAAGGTGATTTGCTTGGCATCTATGAAATTCAATTAATACGAACAGATTGGGTAAAGGGTGTAGAAAAGCGTTCATGGCTTGTCATCGCAAGCACGATCCTGTTGTTTCTTATCATTTATTTAACTGTCATCTTGTTGCTTCATCGGAAACTGAATCGGCCATTAGGTGAACTGATGCAGCACATGCGTCATTTTGCGAAAGGTCAGCATGTTAAATCAACTCTAAGCGTAAGAAAAGATGAGATTGGGGCACTCGCCAAAACATTTGAGGCGATGCAGGTTGAAATTGAAAAGACTCGAGCTTCCTTAAAAGCGGAACAACAGCAAAAAGAAATGATGATTGCAAGTATTTCCCATGATTTGAAAACACCCCTTACAGCCATCCAAGCCTATGCGGAATCTTTACAAAATAAAGGCTTATCAGAACAGCAGGTGGCAGAATATCAGCAGGTCATCGTTACGAAGGCAGATCGGATGAAGCATATGCTAGAGGATTTAATGATGTTTACCTTACTTCAATCAACGAACTATACATTAGAGCTCATTGCTGTGGATGGAGAAGAATTTTTTGACATGGCCTTGTCTGACTATGAACCGTTATGTGAGGAAGAAGGATTTACATTAAAAGTCTTCTGTGCCGTGGATGGACTCTATGCTGTGCATCCTAAACAACTTCAGCGTGTCATTGATAATTTATTGAGCAACGCCTGGCGTTATGGGGAAAAGGGGACAACAATAGGCTTAGCGGCAGTCAATGCTGGAAATGATCCCGAATGGGGCTTTGATTTCTTGAAGGCTGCTTTAAACAAGCAAGAAGGCATGTATATAATTGTGCAAAATCACGGAAGAGGCATACCACAACAGGACATTGTTAAATTATTCGAGCCAATGTATCAAGCAGATTATGCGAGATCAAAGGCTGGTGAACGAGGAACAGGACTAGGCTTAAATATTACAAAACAAATTATTGAAAAACATGGGGGTACTGTCGAACTGCTTTCTAGAGAGAACATTGGAACAGCGGTAATTTGCTGGCTACCACCTTATAAAGGAGTAAATGAATGATGAATTGGAAAAGATCTTGCCGAGCAGCAGGCTTAATTGCTGTTATGACATTTAGCTTGGTGGGCTGTAATTCAGAGGCAACTTATACACCTCAGGAAATTATCGACCAAGCCCTTCAAGAATCGAAAGAGCCACTCACTTATTATGGCGAATATACGTTAGATATGGGAGAGCTAGGTGGTAAAGCTCAAGTGAAGGAATGGGTAAAGGATAGCAATAGACGGATAGAAATGACAGGCGATAATGGTGAACATGTTATCACAGTTAAAAATGATGCTAAAGTGATTAGCTATGATGTCACTGAAAAGACAGCCTACACAATGGATTATTCACAACCTGAATTAGACAGCTTGCAATCACCTAAAGATCAGGTACAGCTTATTTTTAATATGGTTAAAGATACGCATGATATTAAGATAGCAGGAGAAGAGAAGGTTGCAGGTAGAGATACCTATAAAATCGTCGCAAAAACGAAGAATACGGAATCGTTATTCGGCGATATTGAAGCTTGGATTGATAAAAAGACTTGGCTGACATTAAAAATGAAGACAGATAGTGCAGGGACTCATATGCTCACTGAATATTCTAAGATTAATTTTGGTGAAAAAATAGATGCTCAACAATTTACACTAGATTTACCAAAGGATGTAACGATTCAGGAAATTAGCGGACAGGATACTTCTGAATCCATTTCATTGGACCACGTAAAGCAGCAGCTTGAAAAATTTTTATTAGTACCAGAAGTAAATGGTCTAACGTTAGACAACATATCCATGGTTAAAGGGATAGAGGAACGACCAGAATACTCTTTCGATTATGTTTTAGATGGAGAGCTAGCCTTTTTTGTCACGATTTTTAAAGCAGATGCTAGTGTTGCAGATATTGGTCCCATTTTAAATGAAAAAGAAATAGATATTCGAGGACAAAAAGGCACTGTTATGGATGGTGAAAATTTCCGTTCCCTTGCTTGGCAAGAAAACGGCTACCAATATAGTATGGTTGGACAAAATCCAGAATTAACAGTTGAGGATCTTTTAAGCTATGCGCAACAAATGACCGTTGTACAATGAGGTGATACTATGAAAAAAGCGCAAGGACTAAAATGTCTGGCATTATTTTTATTTACCACTATTTTCTTATATGGGGTAGGAGAAACATATGAGGTGTCTTGGCTACAATTTCACTTTACGGGACAATATCAGGATGTAGGCTTTTATTTCAGTTTTACATCCCTCATTCCAATATTAATTGGATTGTTAATGGTGGGTCTATATGAATCATTGTTAAAAAGATTCATCTAAATAATTTGGAGCAGGATCAGAGTGGAGGATCCTGCTTTTTTTATGGTAGAAATAGAGTTGGTATATTACAATATTTATGTAAAGAGGATATTAATAGGAGGTTTCTTCAATGGCTACATTTCTACATGGCTTTGCTCAACAACTCATTTTCCCCTTGTTTATGATTTTATGCTTTTATTTCACATTAACTTATTTTCATCATCTAAAGACAGGCGATGATCGTGGTATTAAGAACACAAAATGGGCTGCAGTGGTGTGTTTCGCTTTCGCTTTGGTTGCACCAGCGCTTTATAATGTGATTACGTTCATGATCATGATGAGGTAAAGTGATAATTTTGGCACAATACGTACATAATGTAAGGTAACAGGTTTAGTCCTTCTAAAATGAGGGAATATACATTCATCCTAGGATATTGTAGGTGGTACATATGTTTGACAATTTACTATTTCAGTTACCTTTTATTATTTTTATCGGTTTGTTTTCACAGTGGTTAGCATGGCGTTTTCGCATGCCTGCCATTGTCATTATGAGTATCGCTGGGCTAATTATTGGTCCGTTTACAGGGTTAGTGTCTCCAAAAGAGACATTTGGCCCTATTTTTCATACCATTATTTCTCTGGCAGTTGCCGTTATATTATTTGAAGGAAGTTTAAGCCTTGATTTTCGAGAAATACGTGGCTTTAAGAAGTCCATATTGCGTATTTCCACAGTAGGGGCAGCCATCGCTTGGATTGCAGGCTCTACTGCCGCGCATTTTGTTGCAGGGCTATCATGGCCAGTCTCTTTTGTCATTGGTGGATTATTTATTGTGACAGGTCCAACCGTTATTTTGCCTTTATTGAGACAAGCAAAATTGAAGGAGCGACCAGCAGCTATCTTAAAGTGGGAAGGCATCGTTGTAGATCCTTTTGGCGCATTGTTAGCGCTATTTGCGTATCAGGTCGTTTTGGGTATATATCATTTAGAAGGTGGGACATCTCTAACCGTTTTCTTTGTTTCCGCCTTTTTAGCCGCCCTGTTAGGAGGGGGCGTCGGTTATGTAATGGGGCAATGCTTGGAGCGTGGTTTAATTCCAGAGTTTTTGAAATCACCTCTGTTACTTGCTACTATTTTACTTGTTTTTGCCCTAAGCGATGCCATCATGCACGAGACGGGCTTATTGGCTGTGACAGTGATGGGGCTTGTGATGGCAAATATGCATTTAACAAGTCATCATGAGCTGTTGCATTTTAAAGAAAATATTTCGGTTATTTTAATTTCAAGTGTCTTTATTATGCTGACGTCGTCTTTAACCATCGATACGTTATGGCAAATCGTTGATTGGCGTATGCTACTATTCGTGCTAGCAATGATGTTTATTGTTCGACCGTTATCGATTTGGATTGCAACCATTAATACGGGCTTAACATTGGAAGAACGGGCCTTAATTGGGTGGATTGCACCGAGAGGGATTGTAGCATTAACCGTTTCAGGTTACTTTACAACGGCACTACAAGACGTAGGTTTTCAAAGTGCACAATTATTAACAGCGCTCACATTAGCACTTGTTTTTGCGACAGTGGTTGCCCATGGCTTTAGCATTGGCTGGCTTGCGAAAAAATTAGATCTACAAGCTTCCACTGGGAAAGGTATTGTGATTGTAGGCGCTTCTCCATTTACAACACAGCTCGCAACGTCCCTGCAAAATAACGGAATTGATGTGTTGATGATGGATCGTGCATGGGAAGATTTATCTGCTGCTCGACAAAATGGTATTAAGACGGAAACAGGTGATATTTTAAGCGAGCATACTGAGTTTTATGTTGATTTAACCCCATATGATCAACTAATTGTAGCAACAAAGCAGGACGCCTATAATGTCCTTGTTTGTGCAGACTTTGTTCCAGAATTAGGGCGTCTCAATATTTTTCAAACGGCTTTACATTCTACAGACCCTAAAAATTACTCACGGAAGTACGGGGGACAGCTTCTTGTCGATGCACAGCATGATATTCATCAGCTCAATGAACTGATAGAGCAAGGTGCACAACTTCGTCAAACGAAAATTACAGAAGTATTTACATTTAAGGATTATGTAGAACAAAATCCTCATGCCGTCTGGGTGTATGCTATAACACAGGATGGAGCTATCGTGTTGGATATGGTCAATAAATATGACGATATAAAACATGAACCACATACTATTATTAGTTTAATTCGCTAAAACCAGCCACCTGTTTGTGCAGGGCGGCTGGTTTTTTGATGCAAGAGAAAGGAGACTAGTTGACTGAAAATGACCATGCTTGGAATTAGTGTTCTGCCTGTTTTATACAAAACAAGAACAGCTAGCTTAAAGAGAGAATCCCACCCCAAGAGAGCATTTAATTGGGAGATTTTTCTAACCCATTTCTACTAAAAATCGCAGTGTTAAATGGCTAGCCATACTTTCCTCCTCATTACGCAATCTGCTGTAAATGTGTCTTCTTAAAAGCGTCATCATATTTTAAACCATAGCCAAGTGCGCGATCTAAGAAAATATGTGCGAGCCAAATCAGGGCAGCCATCAGAGGTATTGATGTAGTCGTTAGTAAACCAATCACCATCAACATGGCAGGTAGCACAAAACTATGCCCCATATTATAGAAAAGAGCGCCTATTTTTGTATTGATGAGATAGCCAACCATGGTGATGTCTGGGAGCAATAAAAACACAATAAAATAAAGCCATGGAAAATTTAGATGACCATAGAAAGAAGCTGTGATGATGAAAGCAAGGATATATTCGATTGAGATGATTTTACGTAGTGACATTTAACCACGACCTTCCAGTAAATTTTGATACATATCCTCAATGAGTAAGGCAATTTTTTCTTGATTTTCTTCAAATTGTCCGTCAGCCATTAATGTTTTTGTCAGTTGTAACGAATGAAGCGCATGCTGATAGAATCGTAGTTGCTGCTCAATTTGGGCAATCTTTGTGGAAAATAGCTGTACCGTTTCTTCATTACATGCTGTTGAAATAGGCTTTTGTTCGAGTGTCAGTAAATGTTTAATTTCTTGAAGCGTAAAGCCTAGCTGACGTAAAACGATAATAAATTTCATTGTATGTTCACACATGGCATCATACACACGGTAGCCATTGTCTTGTTTTTGCGGCTGTAAGAGTCCCTCTTTTTCATAGTAGCGAACGGTATCAGTTGTTAATTGAAATTTCTCGGCGAATTGTTTAATTTTCATGTAAGTACCTCCTAAATTCATCCTAACATTGGAGTATGCTCCAAGGTCAAGGTGCTTGAGGAAAAAATTTAAAAAAATGAAACGGTCATTCAGTGGCAGTCGTTTATAGTGTAAGAAGGGGAGGTGGACGGCATACTTGAGGAAATGATCGAAGAACATGCAGCACATTTATTACGTCTCGCCTATTTTTATGTAAAAAACCGACAAACCGCAGAGGATATTGTGCAAGAGGTCTTTATTAAATTTTCTCAGCGTGGTTATGAAGAACGCGGGCAGTTGCGTGCGTATTTATCCACTCTAACGATTAATCAAAGCAAGGATTATTTAAAAAGCTGGCATTATAAGAAATTACTATTACAAGAAAAAATATTTCCTATTCAGGGGAATAGACAACGAGATGAGCTCGTGGCAGCAGAGGAACGGTCTCACATTGGGGCAGCTATTTTAAAGCTTTCACTTACCTATCGGGAGCCTATTATCCTTTATTATTTTGAAGAAATGAAAATTTGTGATATTGCCCAGCTACTTGGCATTGCGGAGAATACGGTGAAAACAAGACTGAAGCGGGCAAGAGAAGCATTAAAGCCTCATCTAAAGCAGGAGGAATGGGAGGTGCTTAGACATGAATGAGATACAGAAGGAATTACTCAAAGTCGCTGGTGATATGACAGCAAGCAAAGAACGAGTCAAAAAACAAGTACTACAACAGTCTATCAATAGAAGGAAGCCATTTCGTTTCACTCTATTAACCATCCTACTGACACTTTGTGTGGTGGGGTTTATGATGGTGCAGCTTCTTACGAACGAAACAGAGCAAACAACCTCACTATTTCATGAAAGACAGCTTGAGCATTTCGAACGGATTAATCGGCTAATGTGGCCAGGGAAAGAGCAGGAATTTTATAAAGAGGAAGCCTATCTATCGTATGAGAAGCTCGTTGCCGCCTACTATTTTGCGAAATCATTAGGAATTGATTATTCTAAGGCAGAGCTAGAGGCGGAGAGAAAGAAGCAGGTAGAACAGTTGGAAATGCTTTATCAAGCATCTGAATACGAAGCACTATTTCAGGGATTAGCACCGAAACAGTATGTTGAAACATATCTCGAGCCCCTACTGCCGATGTATACAACGCGAACAAAGCTATATGCCTTCTATAAAGAAAAATATCCAACTTTTTATGCTTACCAAGAAGTAGCCAATATTGATGCCAAACGATATTTCCAAGCGCATTATACTGATCAGGCAACAGCCTTTCAAGAGGAGCATAACATCGTAATACGGACTAGTTCACATGGCTCTTCAATGGTTGGAACAGTTGCAGAGGTTGAAGCGAATGTTTTCTTATTTATTGAAGGAGTGATTCCCGAGGACCTTGATCATATGACGGAAGAACAGCTTGCTGAAAAATATGAACAGGCCAATTGGTATCCTGTGCTGGATGATTTTCCTGTCAAGCAGGGGGATTATATTACTTTAACTTCTATGGGAACAGGCAGTATAGAGGAAAACGGGGTCGTAAGAAATTATGGTTTATTATCTAAACTGGAAAAGCTAGAGCCAACCATTACAAAAAAGCTTGAGCTAGAAAATGACAAAGAGGTCGCTCAGTTTTTACAGGATATCCCTTGGCAGCCCGCAAATTATATGAAAAGGCCACCCGAATATTCATTTGAAGTAGAAGGCGTCCGTATTGAAATGTGGAAGGGCTATGGGGGTTCAATTTATCTCCAAAAGGCTGGAAGCGGAGAAATTCACCTTAGTGCCAACAGAGCGAAGGCATTAATAGCCATCCTAGGCATAGAAGAATCTTAACAAGTCTCTTGAAAGAGGCTTGTTTTTTGTTTAGGGGAAAATTATAGTGAAAGTACCATGTTAAAATAACCTTTAATTGAATGTAGGAAAAAATACACAGTGATTTTCTTTATTAGGCTGAATTACTTAATGTCGAAAAAATAAATGAGTCTAAAGAATTGTAATATTTTAAGGTCAAAGGTAGTATTAAAGAAGTAAGGATGAAGAAAAGGAGGGGCGGTATGAACGCACAAGAATTTGAAGAACTATGGATTACGCTTAATGAGTTATATAATGCGGATCGTTTTTTAGAATATATAGAAATAAGTAGTGCCGCAATTGAAAGTGCCATTAAGCTTGAAATGTATGATAAGGCTATCCTTCTATTACGTTATAGCTGTGCCAGTTATTTTCAAACGGGTGATTTACAGCTTTCTATAAGTGTCCTTGAACAATATCGTGAGTTAACCTTTCAACATGGCAACGATATTGATGTAATTCAATATTACAATTTAGCAGCCATTTATTGGGGAACATTTGGTCATTTAAAGAAATCAGAAGAGTTGATGCTGAAAGGCTTAAAAATTGCTGAAGCAATCCAGCACGTGGAGAGCATGGGGAAAATCTATAACAATCTGAGCGACTTAGAAATATCCATGGGAAGCTATCGGACAGCTAAGGAATTTGCCTTAAAGAGTTTATATTATGCGAATGCGTTTGAAATAAAGCATAAAGAGCCTTATACAGGGATTATCCATCCGAAGACAAACCTAGCTGTTGCACTTATTTGGCTTGAAGAATTTGAGGAAGCCAATACGATATTACAAGAATTAATGGCAACGATTCATCATCCACCCTATTCGAAAGTACAACTTGAGGTACTCAATGCCTATGCCTTCCTATGTGAAAGACAGGGACGTATAAGTGAGGCCATAGATTTATATCAAAAGACAAAGCATTATGCTTTACAAAACAATGACCTTTCTTTACTTCAACTAATTTATAATTCTTTAGTGAAGCTAATTGAGGAGCAAGGCAATAAAATTGTATTATGTGCGATACAAAAGGAATATATAAATATTTTGTTAGAAATCCAGCGTGAAAACTATTCACATGTATTGTTTGAAATGGAATATAACGATCATAAGAAGCAGTTTGAAAAAAATGCCTATATTGATCCTCTGACGAATATTTACAATCGTCGCTATTTTGATGAACAGGCCAAAAAGATGGTCGAAAAGGCGACTGAAAATCATCAGCAATTGGCCCTGATGATGGTGGATTTAGACCATTTTAAAGAAATCAATGACATGAATGGCCATTTATTTGGCGATGATGCTTTGACGAATACAGCCAAAACTTTACAGGACTATTTTCAGCCCTTTGAGTCCATTGTTGCCCGTTTTGGTGGGGATGAATTCATTGTGTTGAGTCAAGTAAAGGAAGGTGAATCAGTGCAAACATTGGCTGACAACCTGTATCAAACCTTAACGGCATTGTCACTAACTGTGAATAATCAAACGGTTCAGTTGGAATTTAGTATTGGTGTCAGTACGAATGATCATGGCAAAATTCAGAAAGTAGAGGAGCTTATCCAGCATGCGGATGAAGCGCTCTATAAATCAAAGCGTAACGGCCGCAACCAAATTACGCACTATAATCATTATTGCGATGTGGGAAATGGTATTTAAAAGAGAGAGAGGCATATCTACGAGGGAAGTGCCTCTTTCGTAAACGTGTTGCTAGTGTGATGGATTAAGCAAGCCATAAAACACAATATCTTCAAAAGTCCCGTTTTTATAAATATGCTCCTTTAAGGTTCCCTCATAGTGCATGCCACATTTCTCCATAATTTTCCCAGAGGCGGGATTAGATTGGAAATACCGGGCATAAATACGATGATACTGTTTCACCTGAAATGCAAATTCAATCATCGCTTGAGCAGCCTCTGTTCCGTAGCCATTACCCCAATAGGGCTCTCCAATCCAATAAGCGATTTCTCCTCTTTGATGTTGGGATTGATTTGACAGTCCTATCGCTCCATATAATTGTCCACTTTGTTTGTCTGTTACCGCAAATTCGTAACTTCGATTTTCCTCAAAGTTTTGTTGATGCGTGGAAATCCATGATAATGCACATTCTAATGTATAAGGATAAGGTAAACTCAATGTGCTTTTATAGATCGCATAATTGTTACATAAAACACTTACTTCCTGTGCATCTGCTTGCGTAAAAAGTCGAAGTATTAAACGTGTCGTTTCTATCGTCTTTTCGGTTGGCGAATAAATCATCGAATACCCCCTTTTCAATGGTTGGATTGATTATAGCACAATAAAAAGTAAAGTAAACCAAATAATGGGTGTTATAAAGTATCTTGAATTGGAATAAAAATTTATTGAAAAACGATAAATTGTATGATAAATTAAACAGGAGAATAAATAAAAGAGGTGCGTAAGATGAAACGAGAAACGCTCTTTTTAAAGATAGCTGTTTTTCTAATAGGTATACCCGTTCTTGCCTTATGTGTATGGGTGGTGCCTCGTGTTGCTTTGAATACAGTGGAGCATTCTCCCATTTTAACCATTGTTGCTTTAATTGGCGTCTATGCAACGGCTATTGCTTATTTTGTTGCGCTATTTACGACGATCAAACTATTAAGCTATATTGACCAAAACATTGCATTTTCAGAGCTGTCTGTCAAAGCTTTAATCAAGATCAAATATTGTGCAATTATTATTAGTAGTGTTTACGTGGTTGGCATGCCACTGATATACTATGCTGCGGAAGTAGACGATGCCCCAGGTCTTATCCTTATCGGAATGGTCATTATTTTTGCTTCCTTTGTCGTGGCAGTCTTTGCTGCTGTGCTGCAAAAGCTTCTAAAAAATGCCATCGATATCAAATCAGAAAATGATCTAACGGTTTGAGGTGAATACTATGGCAATGATCATTAACATTGATGTAATGCTGGCGAAACGAAAAATGAGTGTAACAGAGCTTTCAGAAAAAGTTGGCATCACGATGGCGAACCTTTCGATTTTAAAAAACGGCAAGGCCAAAGCCATCCGCTTTTCAACATTAGAGGCTATTTGTGAGGCATTGGATTGCCAGCCTGGCGATATTTTGGAATATCGGAAGAACGAGGAACTACAAAAATAAGGATCTGCATAAAGCAGATTCTTTTTTTGTAGAAATTATTGCCAACAGAAGTAGTCATATGCTAGGATAAAGAAAAGATATATCGACAGGCAGTCGGTCAATTATAAGGAGTTGTCTTATGAGAGAAATAAAAAAAGCGGAAGAACGCAGAAATGAAATATTAGATGCAGCGGATGAATTATTTACACAGAAGGGATTTGATGGCACTAGTACGAGTAATATTTTGGAAAAAGTGGGCATTGCTCGAGGCACCCTCTATTATCACTTTAAATCTAAGGAAGATATTATGGATGCGCTCATTGAGCGTTATACAAGCACAATGCTCGCAAAGGCGAAAACCGTTGCAGCAGACAAGACTATAGCTGTAAATGAGCGGATATTGCGCGTTGTCATGGCATTGAATATGCAAAATGAACAGGGTGGACAGGAAATGATGGAGCATGTTCATAGACCGCAAAATGCCTTGATGCACCGTAAAATACAGCAAGTGGTCATCAATCAAGTGCCACCAATCCTTACTGCCATTATTCGGGAGGGCATTGAGCAAGGTATTTACCAAACGCCTTATCCCTATGAGTGTATGGAAATGATTATCGCTTATACCAATACGGTATTCGATGATGATCTCGTCTTGATGACAGATGAGGAAAGAGCTGCTCGTATTCCGGCATTGATTTTTAATATTGAACGAATGCTAGGGGTGGAAAGTGGTAGCTTATTGTATATGATGCAAATGTTTGGAAATAAAGGAGAAGGCAGTCCGAACTAAATATTTTAGGTCTTGTTAGATTTGATGGCGATTAACAATATACAAAGAGGTGACTTATGTATTGGAAAATTGTGCGAAATGATATGGCAAATAGCAAGCTAATTACAGGTATGACCATGCTATTTGTGGCGGTAGCAGCTTTACTTGTCACACTATCAGCAGTACTTATGGTCCATTTGACAAGCGCAATTGACACACTGATGAAACAAGCAGAAACGTCTCATTTTCTTCAGATGCATGCAGGGGAAATCGATCAAGTGCGGCTTTCTGAATTTGCAGAGCAAAATAAATATGTAGATGAATATCAAATGAATGAATTTCTAAATGTGGAGGGCTCAAAGATCCATATTGCGGGTACCACATTGGCACATAGTGTGCAGGACAATGGTTTCAGCACACAAAGTGAGAAATTTGATTATTTACTTGATCTTGATGGTCATGTGATTGAAGTGGCAAATGGTGATATTTATGTACCTGTAAGCTATTGGAAGGACGGTATTGCCGACTTGGGGGATACTGTCATCGTTCAAGATCAAACCTTTACAATAGCTGGATTTCTAAGGGATTCACAGATGAACTCAATGCTGGCTTCCTCCAAACGCTTTCTTGTCAGTGAACAAGATTATGCAGCAATCCAGGAAGCGGGAACAGTTGAATATTTAATTGAGTTTCGTTTGAAAAATTTGGCGGATTTAAAGAATTTTGAGGAAGCCTATACAAGTGCAGGGTTAGAAGCAAATGGACCAACCATTACCTATAAGCTTTTTCAAATGCTGAATGCCATATCAGATGGGCTTATGATTGCTGTGATCTTGCTCATCAGTGTCCTTGTAGTCGCTATTGCGTTTATGTGTATTCGATTTACATTGCTCACTAAAATTGAAGAGGATACTCGAGAAATCGGTGTGATGAAAGCAATTGGCCTACGAGTGGCAGATATTCAGAAAATGTATTTAGCCAAATATGGCGTTATAGCTGTGATTGGTTGTATGCTCGGTTTTGCCTGTTCCTTCTTCCTTCGAGATATTCTATTAGAAAATATCCGTCTGTTCATGGGAGAAACGGACAATGTTTCACTCATTTGGTTGTTCACAGGTCTGGGGTTGTTGCTCGTGTTTATCGTGATTATGGGCTATGTACAATCGGTACTGAAACAGTTTCGCAAGCTATCAGCCACGCAGGCTCTGCGCTTTGGCACAATGCAAGGAAAAGGGCAACATGCAAAATTATTGAACCTCAGCGCCAATAAAAGGCTACCGATTAATCTTTTCCTTGGCATAAAGGATGTGCTATCACGAAAAACACTTTATGCGACAATGCTCGCAGTATTAGTATTGGCAACATTTATTATCATCGTCCCTCAAAACTTACACAACACAATTGCAGCTAAAAGCTTTATTACGTATATGGGTATTGGGAACAGTGACATCCGAATTGATATCCCACAAGGCAAGCAAAATGAACAACAGGTGGCAGCGGTGATGGATAGGCTTGAGCATGACACAGCCATTAAGAATTACACTGTTTTGACAACAAAAAAATTCACAACGATTGCCGAGGACGGAACAGCGCAAAACCTAAAAATAGAGCTGGGTGACCATACGATTTTTCCCTTAGAATATGCACACGGAGAGGCTCCAGTTGCTCCTAATGAAGTGGCACTTTCGGTGCTCAATGCAGAGGAGCTTCAAAAAAAGGTTGGCGATAGTTTAGCAGTGGTCATTAATGGACAGAAGAAAAATTTGAGGATTAGCGGTATTTATTCAGATATTACCAATGGAGGCAAGACTGCGAAGGCAGCTTTCTCTGACCAGTCTACGGATAGCATGTGGAGTGTCGTCTATAGTACGATGGCAGATCCATCCCTTGTTGCAGATAAAAGGGCGGAATATGCAAAAACCTTCTCATTTGCCAAAGTGTCAGGTATTGATGATTATATTTATCAAACTTTTGGTACGACGATTCATGCCATCGAAAAGGCAGCTCGTGCAGCACTCGTCATTGCCTTATTGCTGTGTGTGCTCGTGACATTATTATTTATGAATATGCTGATTGCGAAGGATCAAGCGCCCATCGCTATCATGAAGGCATTGGGATTCACGAATGTCGATATAGCTACACAATATGCTGCACGTTCGATTTTTGTATTACTGCTTGCTATCTCGATGGGGACGTTGCTCGCAAACACGTTAGGTGAATATTTAACTAGTACGGTCATTGCCTCATTCGGGGCGGCTTCCTTTGATTTTATGATTAATCCACTAGCAGCGTATGTTTTTTGCCCACTAGCGCTTACAAGCGTTGTTCTGCTAGCTACGCTATTTGGTACGTCAAGGGCAGGGCAGGTAAAAATTATTGAGCATATAAAGGAGTAGAACCTATGAATATCGTAAGTGGTGAGCAAATAGCAAAGACGTTTCAGGTAGGCAAAGAACAGCATCCCGTTTTACTGGATGTATCAGTTGCCATCAATCAAGGGGAGTTTATTTCCATCATGGGCCCATCAGGCTGTGGTAAATCGACACTGTTGTATGCCCTTAGCGGGATGGACAGTATTGATCAAGGTCAGGTCATCTTTGATGGAATGGACTTAACGACATTAAGTGACAAAGAACTGGCTGATTTGCGTAGAACGAAAATGGGCTTTGTCTTTCAGCAGCCGACCTTTCTAAAAAGCTTAAATATCCTCGATAATATCCTGTTACCTGCGATGCGTGATGAGCGAAAAAATGTCAGGGCCTTGACAGAAAGGGCACTACAGATCATGAACAAAATGGGGATTGCAGACTTGGCAAAGCGAGATATTACACAAGTGTCTGGTGGGCAGCTTCAACGGGCAGGCATCTGCCGGGCCTTGATTAGCAACCCGCAGGTGATCTTTGGAGATGAACCCACAGGCGCATTGAATTCAACGTCTGCTCAGGAAATCATGGATTTATTAGCCTCCATCAATAGTGAAGGCACAACGGTGATGCTTGTGACCCATGATCCAAAGATTGCCGCAAGAACAGAGCGTATCCTTTTTATGTCTGATGGTGCTATCGTGAATGAATTGAGATTGCCTCGATTCACAGGCGCCGATTTAGACGATCGAATGCTCAAAGTTGTCTCTACTATGCAAAAAATAGGTATTTAGCTTGAAGAAATCCGTAATGATTTAAAAATTACGGATTTTTTTTGATAAAATGAATCGCATTCGTTACGGCGACCGTCAGTAGTGTAGAAAGTAGGTGAGGGCAATGATGGCTATTGAACAGATAATCGAGGAGCACGGTGATTACTTACTAAAGGTCGCCTATCTTTATGTAAAAAATAAGGCAACGGCGGAGGACATCGTGCAGGATGTGTTCATCGCCTTTTATCAAAAGCAGGGACAGTTTCGTCAGGAAGCATCCTTACGTACATATTTAGTGAAAATGACGGTTAATCGAAGTCACGATTACTTACGAAGTTGGAAAAGTAAACGACTGACATTGTTTGAAAAGATCACGGGGCGCACAACAGCTATGACACCTGAAAAGGAGATGCTAGAGAAAACTGTAAAAAAAGAGCTGGTGGAGGCACTGTTTACATTATCAGTTGCCTATCGAGAGGTCTTGATTTTGTATTATTTTGAGGAGATGTCGACAGTGGAAATTGCACAGCTTGTACAATGTCCGGAAGCAACGATTCGCACAAGATTACAGCGAGCTCGTAAACAATTAGCAACAGCAATGGGTGACTTTGATTGGGAGGTGCTACGCCATGAATCAATTTAAAGAGGAACTATTAAAGGAGCTACAAGATGTCAAGCTCTCACAGCAGCGCAAACAAGTAATCGCGGAAAAAGCACGACGAAAAGTTCAACGTAAAGCAGATGGTCAATGGACGTATCGCATCGTGTTCGCAACCTTTACTATTTTTGTTATCGGTTTTAGCTATATCTTGACACAACAGAAGGGGCAACAGGGTTCAGGCCATCAGGCGGCTAGCCTACAGTCCGATAATTGGCATTGGTGGTCACTATTTGCTTCGGATTATGTAAGAGGAATGATTTTACTGAGCATTTTTATAGGCGCTACATTTATTGTCAAACGCTATCTATTGAAAAAGGGGTATGGTTTACCTGTTTGTATTGAATGTGGGGAGAGTTGGTCTGAGAAGGATGCACGTAAATTATATCGCAAAAATAGTGAAATTGTGTGCCCTCATTGTGGACAAAAACAATATCGCACAAAAAAATCCATGCAAATCAGTGGTGTAATGACGATGCCAGTGCCACTGCTGATTATGCTACAGCATGTTTTCCATCATTTTGTTATCGGTCTCATTTTCTTTTTAGTGGGCATGTTCTTCTACCATTATCAAATTGCGCCATATGTGTTTAAGCTACAAGAGAAAGACCCGATGAATGAACCTTTATGGTAATGATTTTGGCAAGAAATTGCTAGGCTAATCTAGCAATTTCTTTTTTTATTCTAAAATAGATTGACAATGGTTTTCATTTGCTTTATCTTTGTGTTAACTTATTTTTATTATTAGTTAACGCACAAGGGGAGGCTTTTTACATTGAAAAAAGGAAGTACATATCAATATGTGTTAGCAGCATTTGGGGCAGCAATAATCGCAGTTTTAGCACAGGTAACAATCCCGCTACCACTTATCCCGATTACAGGTCAAACGTTAGCGGTTGGAATTATCGTGACGATTTTAGGGACAAGATTAGGCACGTTATCTGTTCTATTATATATTTTACTAGGGGCAGCAGGTTTACCTGTATTTAGCGGTATGTCAGGTGGACTAGGAATTTTAGTTGGTCCAACAGGTGGATATATTGTAGGCTTCCTTGCCACAGCCATTATTATGGGCTTATACTTAGATAAATTTGGTATTACATTTACTCAAGCTATTATTGCGAATATCATTGGGATGATTGTTACATTAGCGTTTGGGACAGTGTGGTTAAAAATTGTAGCAGATTATACATGGACAGCTGCCTTTATGGGTGGTGTTGCACCATTTATCGTGGTTGGTATCGTCAAAGCGGTACTTGCAGCATGGATTGGTGTGATCGTTCGACGTCGCTTAGAAAGAGCGCACTTAATTGAAGCAATAGCATAGGACATGGGAGGAATTGTTTTGGCAACATTATGGACAGGTGGTAAGATTTACACGATGGCTCAGGTTGGTGAAACAGTGGATGCAGTCCTTGTTGAAGATGGAAAAATTGTGGCGACAGGCTCAGTGGAGAGCTTGTCGCCACTAGCTGCTTCTATCCAACATTTAGAGGGTAATATCATGTATCCAGGCTTTGTCGACAGCCATTTACATATTATTGGCTACGGAGAAAAACTCAAGCATCTTGATGTATCGGCAGTTACGAGTAAAGAGGCGTTACTTGTGAAGCTTCAGGAGCGAATGGCTCAGGCGTCAGCACATGAATGGGTCATTGCGATTGGACTAAATGAAAACCAATTTGAAGAGCCCGTTTTTCCGACCTTAGCAGAGCTAGATGCCCTTGGAGATGCTCATTTAATCATTAAACGGAGCTGTCATCATTTGATTCTAGCCAATTCCAAGGCACTCGCTTTTGCAGGAATTACAAATAGGACTCCTTCGCCAGAGGGGGGTGTCATTGACAAAGTAGATGGTCAGCTCACAGGGATCCTAAAGGATGCTGCCTTGTATTTAATTGTTAACCAGATGCCACATATTACACCTGCTTATATTGAGGATGCACTGACAAAGGCGGTGACCTCATTGCAATCCTATGGTTTAGTAGGGGGACATTCAGAGGATTTAAGCTATTATGGACCGCCAAGCCAGCCGATTCAGGCTTTTCGCAAAATAGTAGAGGCACAGCAATCCTTTAAGGTGCATGTATTACAGCATCATACAGTCTTTGAAGAGGTTGCGAAGATGGATTTAGCTTCCTCACCATTTTTGGAGTTTGGGGCGATGAAAATTTTTATTGATGGAGCCTTTGGAGGTCGTACGGCTGCACTACGTCAGCCTTACTGCGATGATTCGGACAATGCAGGGATGCTTATTCATACAACTGAGCAATTAACAAGCTATGTTCAGCTGGCACGTCAATATGGACAAACCGTTGCCGTGCATGCCATTGGGGATTTAGCAATCGACACGATTTTAGACGTTTTTGCGGCATATCCTCCTCAGGAAGGTCAGCTTGATCGCGTAATTCACTGTAGCTTAGTCGATGAGGAACTATTAGCCAAGCTAGCTGCATTACCAGTGGCAGTGGATATGCAGCCGCAGTTTGTACAGGGAGAATACCAAGCAGAGCTAACGAGACTTGGAGAGGAGCGCGCACAGGGCTTACATCCTTTAAAATCGCTTCTTGACAGAGGGATGATTGTCGCAGGCGGCAGTGATGCGCCAATTGAAGTGCCAAACCCGTTGCATGGTATTTATGCGGCTGTCACTAGAAGAAATTTTGAGGAAACACATGATGGCTATAACCCTCATGAGAAAATTTCCCGATTTGAGGCAGTCCGTTTGTATACAGTAGGAGCGGCTGAAATCATTGGACAGCAATTGATGCGTGGCAAAATTGCAGAAGGCTTTGCTGCAGACTTTACGATTTTACAAGAAGATGTTTTTACGGTAGAGATGGAGCAGCTTCCACACATTCAAGTCGCATGTACGGTTGTGAATGGTCAGATAGTATATGAAAATCGCTGAGAAGGTTATCCTTCCCAGCGATTTTTTTATGGGACTATTGTTTGTCAGTTAATTGTTTTACTTGTTGTTCTAGGGTCGACACACGTTTTGATAAGTCCTCTACTTGCTGTTGCATGGTTGGTGGAGGAGACACAGGGGCAGTGGATTTCATTTTTTTGATCATATGGATCATTACGAAAAAGATCGCTAGAAACATACATAAAAGAACGGTTGTACTAATGATATCACCAAGGTTGAATTTCATGTTTGCGCTCCTTTCTGTAGTGGGTATCTAGTTATATACAGGGTGGCCTGCTAAAAAGTTTCAAAAAAATGGTGAATGTCACGATTAATACAAAAATTGACGCCTACTTTGGTGTAGAGGAGTGCTATTTTATTGGCTTCGAGGAATGGGTCATAGCAGTCAAAACATACGTTAGTAGTGAGCGATTTTAACAGCATGATAGGGGTGAGTATGTGCACAAGGCAGGACAAGTAATGCGACAGGCTGTCCATAATATTTATGTTTATCGATTCGATTATGTACAGGTTTTCGCATTAATTAGAATCTTTCAGTTTTTATTAATGATCCCTGTAACCTCTATCGTTTTGAAGCTCATGCTACGAGTAACAGGGTTTACACATATTACTGAGCAAAATTGGCAAAGCTTTGTGACGCATCCCTTTGTGATGATAATGATTTGTCTATTAATTTTGCTGTTTTTATTATTTGTATATTATGAGATGGGCTTTCTATTTCTCATGGCCTTTCATCAGCAACGAGGACTTCGCTACCGATTTCTTCCTTTATGGCAACAATTAAATCGCAAGGTTGTCTATTTTTTTAGTGTGCAAGTTCTATTTCTCATCGTCTATTTAGCACTATTAATGCCACTAGCTTCCTTTATGCTACCCCTTACATTGACTCAATCCATCTCCCTACCACATTTTCTAACTGAAGAAATCATGAGTAGTCGAGCGGGTAGGCTAGCATATGCTGCGGTGGCAAGCATCATCGTGATGATAGGTATTCGAAGTATCTTAACGTTACCTATCTTTACAATCCAGCCGAACATCTCTATTTTGCGTTCTTTTAAGCAAAGCTGGCGATTTTCCAAGCGTGGTTTATTTGAACTAGTCGTGCTACTAGCTATGCTTTTAACAGGTCATCTGTTGATGATGCTTGGTATCACAGTGGTCGCTACGTTTCCGCTCTATTTAATTGAACGTTTAATGCCAAGTGCAGCCTTGGTTACGGCTGGGCTGACACTAGCCTTTTTAGAAATGGTCTTTGTGGTGCTATTTAGTTTATTACAGGCGATGTTTTCACAAGTTATGGTCGCCATTACGTATAATACGCTAGTTATAGGCAAAGTGAGCGGGACTACACATCGGAAGCGGCGCTATAAGCCATTACTATTGATCAGTGGCATTGTGTTTCTCGTATTAAGTATGATGAATATCAATTCATTAGAGAAAAGTGTCTATGCGCCAGATACCAAAATTATTGCCCACCGCGGCTATGTAGCAGGCAATGTAGAAAATACAATTAGTGGATTGGTGAGTGCAGCCAATGCGGGGGCAGATTTAATTGAAATCGACATTCAACAAACGGTGGATGGGGAATTCGTCGTCTTCCATGATCGAACATTACGAAGGTTAGCAGGTAAAAATGGTGTTATTGCGAATATGACCCTGAGCGAACTAAAAACGTTAACCATTCATCAAAATGGCTTTAGCGATAAAATTGCTTCATTAGATGATTGTATTGAAATTGCCAAAGCGTTAGATGTGGCGCTTCTAATCGAATTAAAGGTGCATGGTCAAGAAACAGAAGATGTTTTACCTAAATTAGTAGAGAAGCTACGAAAATACAAGGTGCTAGATTCCTATTATGTGCAATCCGCTGATGGACAGAAAATGACGCAAT
This sequence comes from Lysinibacillus sp. YS11, assembly GCF_002896375.1. NCBI lineage: Bacteria > Bacillati > Bacillota > Bacilli > Caryophanales > Bacillaceae > Lysinibacillus > Lysinibacillus sp. YS11. The sequence continues at coordinate 1,837,461 of NZ_CP026007.1, forward strand.
TAAAAAAATTGGTGCCGAATTTGCGAGTCGGTATTGTCTATGCACTCAATATTGGACCGATGGAGGAAAATGTTGATTTTATCGCACTGGAGGAATCCTGGGTAACGGAGCAGCTTATCCAAGAATTGAAGCAACATCCGACCGATTTATTTGTTTGGACACTCAATGACGACCGCTCCCTGCAAACCTTTATCGAAAAAAATGTCAGCGGCGTCATCACTGACCACCCCGACGTCGCCCGTGAGCTAAGAACCCAGCAAAGCGAAAACCAGTATTTCTTACAGCGCATCCTGAATCGTCTGAGATTTATCTTTTGATCAGGGGAGAATAAAATTGCGAAGAAGCGAATATCCAAAAGCAAAGCACCGCCATCTAGTAAATCGAATATTCAAGAGAAGTCGCTCGCAATTCGCTATAGCTCAAAATGAGGAAGCAAAGCTCTAGCCATAAAAATGGAGACAGTTTGTAACCTTTTTCGTGTGAACACGACTACTTTATTGAATTCGGGAAAATGAAGGAGATGCTTTTTGTATGAAAATGACGAAAGTCGTACCATTTGCTATGTCAGCATTATTATTAGGGGGCGCGATTGGAGCTCCAACTGCATCAGCGAACGAAGGAGAGGCTACTGTGATTAACGCAGAAACTTCGGAGCAACAAGTGCAGCCTATTTTTATTAAAGTGACAGGTACAGTTGAAAACGTAGAAGTACGTGAAAATGCCACATACTATACAGTGGTTGATGGTGACAATACAAATATTGTGATTGCCAATAAAGACTCATTAGTTTTTGACAATATGGGAAAAGAAGCCAAGCTTCAAAAAGGAGATAAGGTGTCAGCTTACTCATATGCCAAGAAGCCGATGCTTGCGATTTATCCACCACAATACAACCCAGAAGTAATCATTGTAGAAACAGAAGAAATGGGTAGCGTGGAAGTGGATTTCTTCAATAAAGATTTAGTGGATACTGAAAATAACCTCAAGTTAAATGTTGGGGAAGACACGAAGCTAGCAAGTGCTACTGGCAAAGCTGTGAAAGTGGACGATTTAAAAGAGCAACATTTAGTGGTGTTCTACACAATCGCAACGATGAGCATCCCTGCTCAAACACCGCCATCAAAAGTGATAGTATTAGATACAATTGAGAAGGAAGAGCCTGTTGAAGTGGATCCAACACCAGAACCAGAACCAGCTCCAGCTCCAGCTCCAGTTGATTCAGCGGTTCAAGAAATTATCAATAAAGACTTTTACGAAGTAGATGGGACAAAAATGGTGCCGCTACGCTTAATCGCTGAAAAGCTAGGCTTTAAAGTAGAAGTAACGCCAAAAGGTGCCATTGTTTCAAAAGGAGCCCTTTCGTATACAATTACGCGAGGTCAAAAAGAATATGGTTATAATAAAGCGCTTCGCCAATTTAAAGTAGCCCCTGCTTTATTAGAATCTGGCAAAACATACGTACCTGTTGAATTTGTAGAGGAATTAACAAAATAATCTCGTCATCTCCCTTTATGGTTTCTACCATAAAGGGGGATTTTTTATGGGAAAAAATAGTTGTAGAAAAATATTTTAAAAAAGGTTTTAGAGAGCAGTTGGAGACAACTGAAATTGGTTTTTTGTGGAGTTTTCATTTTACGCTTAAGAGAAATAAGTGGCTTTAGAGAGAAAAATTCATACAGAAAATAAAATTCAGAGTATTGACAATTGTTAAACTATTATTTAAAATTCAAAACAAATCCACATAAATACAGAAATAAAGTGTTGGATTTGTGGATTTTGTTGGATTTAACTTTGTGTTTGGAGTGATGATGTATGTCTCTTTCGTTTGAGGAACGTAAAAAAGTGATTTTAGATATTTTAGATTTAGAAGGAAAAGTGAAGGTAAGTGATGCAGAGCAGCTATTAAATGTATCAGGCGAGACTATACGTAGAGATATGGATCGATTGGAGAAGGAAGGGCTTCTACACAAAGTCTATGGGGGGGCTGTGAAGGCAAAGGAAAAGTATGAGAGGACCTTTGAACAGAAAACGTCACTTAACAATATAGAGAAGAGAAGGATTTGTAAGGCTGCTGCAAGTATTGTGGAAGACGGTGATGTTATCTTTATCGGTCATGGTACAACAGCCTATGAAATCGTTCGTTATTTAGGTGATAAGCCCAACGTCATTGTCGTCACAAATTCACTCCCAGTTTTATCATTAGCCGCAGAATGCTTTCAAGGGAAGGTGCTCTTTGCGGGAGGAGAATATGAACATCGACAAAAATTTATGGGAGGTCCATTAGCTGATTTATTTTTTAATCAACTAAAGGCAAATAAAGCCTTTGTTGCTGCAGGCGGAATTTCGTTAGCAGATGGTATTACCGACTATGATATTACGGGCGCAGCGATTTCAAAGAAATTAATAGAGCGGGCAGAAAATACGATTATTTTAGCAGACCATACGAAATTTGGTGTCTCTACATTTGCGCATATTTGTCATTTAGAGGACGTTTCGATGGTGATTACAGATCAAAAGAGCTCCACACAATGGCAGGAACGATTACAGCAGAAAAAAGTGGAATTATTCATTGCAGGTGAAATGTTGGATGACGTCAATGTATAGGAAGGTGGAAACTATGGACTATTTTGCAAATAAACAGGCAACCTTACAAAAATCAATTGACTGGTGGAATCCAGGAAAAACGAAACAGTGGCAAATCGATGGTGTTGATGTCGTTATCGGGAAACGAGAGGGCTATTATTTCTACGATGTGGATGGCAAAAAATTAATGAATGCGCATCTCAATGGCGGAACATATAACCTTGGCCATCGTAATCCAGAAGTCATTGCTGCATTAGTGGAAGGAACCAATTATTTTGACATTGGCAATCATCATTTTCCATCTACTGCACGTGCACAGTTAGCTGAAAAATTAGCAGCCTGCACACCAGAAGGCTTAACATATTCTATTTTCTCTAGTGGTGGAAGTGAAGCAATTGATGTGGCTCTAAAGTGTGCGCGTTATGCTACAAAACGTAAAAAAACGATTTCCATTAAAAATGGATATCATGGACACACAGGTCTTGCAGTTTCGCTTGGCAATGAACGCTATTCAAAACCATTTTTAAGTGAGGGCAGTCCCCATGAATTTGTGCACGTACCATTCAATGATCTTGCGGCAATGGAACGAGAGCTTGCTAGAGGGGATGTAGCTAGCGTAATTATCGAGACTATTCCTGCGACATATGGTTTCCCCTTGCCCACTGCTAATTACTTGGCTGATGTCAAATCACTTTGTGAACGATACGGGGCATTATATGTTGCAGATGAGGTGCAAACGGGCTTGATGAGAACAGGTAAGCTGTGGGGAATTGAGCATTATGGCGTGAAACCGGATATTCTGGTGACAGCAAAGGGGCTAAGTGGCGGTATCTATCCAATTGCAGCTACAGTGGTCAATGAACGAGCAGGCGGCTGGATGGAAGAAGATGGACTAGCCCATATTTCTACATTTGGTGGAGCAGAACTAGGTTGTGTAGTGGCGATGAAAGTATTAGAAATCTCCCAACGTCCTGAAGTAGTAAAGAATGTAGAATATGTTGCTCGTTATCTACGAAGTGGTTTAGAGCGTATTCAACAACAATATCCTGATTTCTTTGTGGGCATTCGTCAGCTTGGCGTTGTTATGGGCCTAGAATTTAATCATCCTGAAGGGGCTAAATATGTGATGAGCTCCTTGTACAAACATGGTGTATGGGCCATTTATTCAATGCTGGATACACGTGTGTTGCAATTTAAGCCAGGGCTATTATGTGATAAAGCATACTGTGATGAATTGCTTGAAAAATGTGAGGCGGGCATTAAAGAAGCAGCGCAGCTTGTAAAATTTGCACGCTATTAAAGGAAAGAAAGCTTGTCAATTTAGTAAACAGGGGGTTTTCTAGATGGGTCAAATGGATTTCATTGATTTAGAATTGGTCCTTTCCAACTTTCATCAAGCAGCAAATGATGCATTAAAGGAGTTTAGTTGTTTACTAGAAGCATCTTGTAAAATGATTGATTATTCCGAAAATGCGACGTATCTCGTAGAAGATGGGCAGGGCAAAAAATATATTCTGAGGATCAGCCGACCAAATTACCATAAAAAAGAGGAGATCGAAGCGGAGATTGCCTGGTTAAACTCGCTCCATGAGCAATCTCCTATTGATGTATCACTACCGATGCGAGCAGATGACGGTGACTACGTACATGCTCATTCGTATAATGACACGATATATTATAGCACATTATTTACATTTTTGGAGGGCAATGCTCCTGATGAGAATAATGAAGATGACTTAATTCAGCAATTTGAAACATTAGGCGAAATTACAGCCATGTTCCATAAACACACAATCGAGCAGCATGATTATTACCAAGCCTTTCAGCGCATGACATGGGACTATGACACGATTCTAGGTCAATCTCCAAAATGGGCGAGATGGCAGGATGGACTAGGAATGACCCCTGCACGAATCGCTTTATATGAGGAAGCATCACATATCATTCAAAAGAAGCTTGAGGCATTTGGGAAAGATAAAACACGATTTGGTCTTATCCATGCGGATTTACGCTTAGCTAATTTACTCATCTATGGGGACGAAATTAAAGTGATTGATTTTGATGATTGTGGTTTTGGGTGGTTTTTATATGATTTAGCAACATCGGTGAGCTTTATTGAGCATATGCCTTATCTTGATGAGTTGATCGCTTCATGGGTTAAGGGCTATAGCAAAATTCGATTATTAACAGACGCAGAAAAAGAGATGATCCCAACTTTTATATTAATGAGAAGACTACAGCTTATTTCATGGATTGGTAGTCGTGATAATGAGACAACGCGCTTACTTGGTGAAAATTACACCCTTCAAAGTGATGCATTAGTGAAAGCCTATGTAGAAAAGTATCAAGACCATAACAACTAAATAACGATAAAAGGTGGCGAATAACATGTCTTCGAAAAAGGATGAAATCATCGTATTAAAGAAAGCCCTTACACCCATCCATTTATGGACAATTGGCGTCGGCATTGTGATTTCTGGTAACTACTTTGGCTGGAATTTTGGTTTAAGTCAATCTGGTTTTTTAGGAATGCTCATTGCCACATTATTTATGGCGATTATGTATTTAACGATGACCTTAGGTATTTCTGAATTATCGACGATGTTACCTTATGCAGGAGGACCTTACTCCTTTGCTCGACGGGCGATGGGGCGTTATATCGGTTTTATTACAGGGGTTGGTGTCGTGCTGCAATATGTCATTGCCGCACCAATTATCGCGATTGGTATTGGAGGTTATATTAGCTTTTTATTTCCAGCCGTACCGACAGTTGTGGCAGCTGCCTTTATGTATGCTCTGTTCATGGGTGTTCACATTATGGGCATTAAAGAATATGCCACAATTGAAATGGTGCTTGTCTTTATCGCGTTAGGGTTATTAGTATTAATGTATTTCGTTGGTTTACCGCAAATTAATGTGGGCCATTTATTCCCTGAGAATGGCGATCTTATACCAGGTGGATTTAAAGGTATCTGGTCAGCATTGCCCTATGCGATGTGGCTATTCCTAGCAATCGAGATGTTGCCTATGTTATCGGAGGAGACGAGAGATGTACAGAAGGACATGCCGAAGGGGTTAATTTCAGGTATGGTGACCTTGCTGATTTTATCCATTTTGACAACAACTGTTGCCATTGGGCTAGCTGGCATCGATGTTATGACGGTTGCTGAAGATCCGTTGCCAGCAGCGATTGCCGCTGTGTTTGGAAATACGTATTGGTTGGCGCAGATTTTAGCATCTGTTGGCTTAGTAGGACTAATCGCAAGCTTTTCTGGTGTGATTTTGGCTTACTCTCGTCAGGTCTATGCTTTATCACGTGCAGGCTATTTGCCAAGCATGTTATCGAAGATGCATAAAAAGCGTCAGACACCATATATGGCTATTATTTTGCCAGGCTTTATCGGGTTAGTGTTAGTCATTTTATTTAATCCAGATGATTTAATTTTAATTTCTACATTTGGGGCATTAGTATCGTATATTACGATGAATTTATCGGTGTTGATTTTGCGTAAAAAAGAACCTCATTTAGTGCGTACCTTTAAGACACCACTGTATCCATTTACGCCTATTGTCTCACTTGTGCTAGCCGTCATTGCTATCTTTGCGAGCTTCTTTGCGAATTTGACTTTTTTCATCGTTTGTTTGGCTGTTTTTGCTGTGGCAACGATCTATTATTGGGTGTGGGCAAGACACCATATTAATGAAGATGCACCAGAGGAACGCTTTGCCAAGGACACTACGGTGCAGCTAGAGGTGCAAGTACCGGTATCGCCAATAGAGGCTATACGAGAATAAATAAAGGGATGGGTTTTCCTATGACAAAAGTGGAATGGGTCATTTTTGATAAGGATGGAACAATTATTGAAATGGATTCTTTATGGATTGCCTGGGCAAAAAATTTATATGTTAATTTAACAGAAAATTCAGACTTAAAAATCTGTTTTTCCTTACAAACTTTTTTAAGAAACATAGGGGTTAACGACAATGGAGCAACGATTGACCCAACGAGTCCTCTAGCCATTGGAAGTATACAAGAAGCTGAGACGATCGTGGCATTTTTACTCTATCAGCAGGGAATCCCATGGAGCAAAGGGGTAACACTTGCGAGAGCAGCTTCCAACTTAGCCACATCGCAGCAGGAAAATAGCAAGGTACAGGCATTACCAGGTATTCGTAATCTCTTAATAACCTTAAAAAATAAAGGGATGAAATTAGGGGTGATTACAGCTGATCAAACGGCACGAGCCAAATCACATTTACAACAGCTAGAGTTATTAGCTTTGTTTGATTTCGTTCTAGGAAGTGACCAAGCTACATCCAGTAAGCCCTTCCCAGACTTAGCATATGTGGCAGAGGAACAATTTCAAGTATCGCTTAAGAAAGCCGTGATGATTGGCGATTCGAATGCAGATATGCTCTTTGCTAAAAATGCTGGCATGTGCTTTTCAATTGGCATCATTCCTAGTGCCACATACCCAAAGGATTATTTACCTGATGCAACCGCAATTATTGAAGCGTATGACGAATCTGTTCTCACCATGCTAATCGAAAAGGAGTGAGCATATGGACAATCAGCTAATTGCCAAGATTACTGAATTGGTATTGGAAAAACTAACGCAAGGCTCTCAGCCTGAACAAGCTTCTAAAACGTTATCAAATGAGGAATTACAGGAATGGCAATCATTTCGATTAATAAAAGAAAACCAACATCAGACGCTGCAAACAACTGAACCTGCTTATGAAGCATTATCTACGCATGAATTACAGCATTGGCAAAGTCTGCACCAGCAATCATCAGGCACTGTCTCAGTAGCTAATTCGAGCGACTTAATTGCCCTAAAAAAATTTACCTGACGGGAGGTTCGTCATATGGTGAGAGACCAAGATTTGGTTTCGATACAAGAGGCAAGAGACGGAATAGCAGCAGCTTCGATTGCCCAAAAAATGTATGCCAGCTTTACGCAAGAGCAGGTCGATCGAATTGTCGAGGCCATTGCCCAAGCTGCGTATAAACAGGCAGAAAATCTTGCTGTATTAGCTGTTACAGAAACAAAGATGGGCATTATTGAACATAAAAAAATAAAAAATGAGTTGGCTTCTCAAGGTGTCTATGAAGCCATTCGGCATGAAAAGACAATTGGCGTTATACACGAGGATAGGGTAGCAAGGCAGGTGGAAATTGCTTATCCATTCGGTGTTATTGCGGCAGTTACACCTGTCACGAACCCGACTGCTACAGCCATTTTTAAAACGCTAATTGCCTTAAAGGCGCAAAATGCCATTGTCTTTAGTCCTCATCCAACAGCAGTCAACTGCACCATCGAGGCATTGAAAATTTGTCAGCAGGCAGCGGTTCATGCAGGAGCACCAGAGGGACTTATTCAATGGATTAGCCATCCAACAATAAAAGGAACAGAGGAATTAATGCATCATCGTGATGTACAGCTCATTCTAGCAACTGGTGGAGCAGGGCTTGTCAAAGCTGCCTATAGCTCAGGGAAACCAGCTTATGGTGTTGGCCCTGGGAATGTTCCTGTCTATATTGATCGCACAGCAAATGTGAACGAGGCAATGAAGCAAATTATCGATAGTAAATCATTTGATAATAGTACGATCTGTGCCACAGAACAAGCTATTGTCGTACATCAGGAGGTCAAAGCACAGGTGATGGCTGCTTTAGCAGAAAATGGGGCCATCCTTCTAAGTGGGCAGGATAAGGAAAAATTAGCAAAGGTGATTTCACCAGTAGCTCGTACATTAAATAGCCAAATTGTCGGGAAGCCAGCAACCGTAATAGCCCATATGGCCAATATTGATGTCCCTCGGCATACACGCGTATTAGTAGCGGAGGAACATCAGATTGGGAAGGAGTATCCATTTTCCATGGAAAAGCTTTCTCCCATCCTAGGTCTTTATACGGCTCGTTCTCAGGAAGAAGCCGTAAAGATTTGCCGTCGCTTGCTTGACGTTGGAGGGAGAGGACATAGCCTGGCTATTCATGCACAGGACGAAAATTTTGTTAAGCAGTTTGCCGCTCAAATGCCCGTGTCCAGAATATTAGTCAATACTTTAGCATCTGTTGGGGCTGCAGGCGGTACGACAAGTTTAACGCCTTCCTTTACATTGGGCTGTGGGGCCTATGGGGGAAATATTACGAGTGATAATATTTCTGCACATCATTTATTAAATAAAAAAAGAGTGGCCTATGGTGTGAAGGCACTAACGATTCCACCCCCAAAGCATCCACAAAATATACAGGCTCCAGCGATGCAAGCAATTGAAGGGGTGTCTATTGACAGGTTGTCCATTGAAAAGATTGTAGAGGAAGTACTCACAAAGCTAAGTAATTAGAGGAGGAAAAGGAAATGAGCGTAGAGATAAATGGAGCTTTAGGCATGATTGAAACAAGAGGCTTAATCGGATCAATTGAGGCGGCAGATGCCATGGTGAAGGCAGCAAACGTCAATATTGTAGGGAAAGTACATGTTGGTGGCGGCATTGTGACGGTGCTGGTGACAGGTGATGTCGGGGCAGTCAAGGCAGCGACGGATGCAGGCTCTGAGGCCGCACGTCGAGTAGGTGAGCTATTATCGGTACATGTTATTCCACGCCCTCATTCGGAATTATACGCAATTTTACCTAAGTGAAAAGTGAGGGATTGTGATGACAAACAATCAAAAACATGTCACTGAAGTTACAAATCAAAGTATCCCGATTGCGATTTCTGCCCGTCATTGTCATGTTAATGAGGAGGATTTCTATTATTTATTTGGTAGAGACGCAGCGTTACAGAAATGGAAGGAACTTTCCCAGCCAGGTCAATTTGCTTCACAGCATGTTCTAACGATTAAGGGACCCAAAGGCCAAATTGACAAGGTTCGGGTTTTAGGCCCATTTCGCACTGCAACCCAAATCGAAATCAGTCAAACGGATGCCATCAAGCTGGGTGTAACACCACCGATTCTTATGTCAGGCGACTTAGAAAAATCTGAATCAATCACATTGATTGGACCTCATGGAACTCGCCATAAAACACAAGGATTGATTATTGCACAAGCACATATTCACATGGCTGTATCCGATGCTGCTGCCTTCAATGTCCAAGATAAGGAAATCGTGACGGTTGAAATCTGTGGGGATGGGCGTCAGCTACGATTAATGAATGTGGTTGTGCGTGTCTCCTCAGAATTCGTCCTTGAGATGCATGTAGATACAGATGAAGCGAATGCCGCCGCTGTTCAACAGCATTCAATTGGCAAGCTTATCAAAATGGAGTGACAGGTATGGATATAAAAGAATTACAGAGAATCATCGAAGAAGTAGTCATATCAATGATGGATAAAAAGCATAAAAGACTTTTGCTTGTCCATTCTCATACGACCATTTCTAAGAAACAGGTGGACGTATTACAAAGCTATTGCCATGTTGAGGAGTGGCAGGCAAATGAAACCACAAGTCCCACTCAGCTATTCTACGATGCTATTGTTTTTCTCGAAGTGGATCAAGCATTTATCGTCAGCAGTGCCCAAGGCTTGCCTACTACACCGGCAGCCTTGTACCTGTCTGAGTTGCTGGTTAGCAATCAAACAGCAATTTTAATTCCAAATGAAAAATTATCTGCTGTTGTCACAGCAAAGGAACCGAATCCTTACATGAAAATGTTGCTGAATCATATAGAGCGCTTAAAGGAGTTTGGCTGTGACATTCAGTTATTTGCACAGCTTATTCGATTTTTAAAGCAGCAAGAGGAACCGGCTCGTTCGACTATAGTGGCAAACTATTTGACAGCAGAGATGCTTCAATCGTACAAGGGGCAGCGGCTGACACTACCTGCCCACACAAAACTTACACCACTAGCACAAGAAATGATTCAGGAAAAAGGGATGACGATACAAAGATATTAGCAGGAGTGTTGTTACATGATGAAATCGATTGGTATTGTGGAGACAAGAGGACTTGCGATTTCAATACGAATCGCAGATGCTATGCTTAAAGCAGCGGATATTCGAATACTTCGACAAGAAACCATCGATTTGGCTCTAGTAACCATTGCCATTGAAGGGGACACAGCGGCCATTCAGGAAGCGATAGCCATTGGTACACAACTAGCTAAAGCAGCCAATCAATGGATTGCCTCTTCAACTATTTTAAGGCCAGATATCGCGGTGAATGGATTAGTAACAGAAATTGCGAAAAAGCCAAGTACTTAAAATGAATAAAAGGAAAGGTGGAGGAACGAGTTGAAGGTCGATTTAACAGGGAAGGTTGTCATAGTTACTGGTGGTAGTAAAGGAATTGGGAAGGGGATTGCTACCGTATTTGCTGAACAGGGTGCTCATGTGGTGATTGCAGCAAGAGGTATGGAAGCTGCCACAGATGTAGCAAATCAATTACAAGCGCAAGGATTCTCCGCTTCTGCTGCCACTGTTGATGTTGAAAACTATGAATCTGTTGAAAGCATGGCTACGGAGGTTGCTAGCTCTTTTGGTTCCATCGATATTTTATGTGCCAATGCTGGTATTTTTCCCTCGAGGAAACTAGAGGACATGACGACGGACCATTGGGATCAGGTATTAAATGTCAATGCCAGAGGAACGATGTTTGCTGTCAAAGCTTGCGTGCCCCATTTAAAGAAAGCGAATGCTGGCAGGGTCATTATTACCTCGTCGATAACGGGTCCAGTGACTGGCTATGCTGGATGGACACATTATGCCGCAAGTAAGGCAGCTCAATTAGGGTTTATGCGAACTGCGGCTCTTGAATTAGCACCCTATCATATTACGGTCAATGCCGTGTTACCAGGAAATATCGCAACAGAAGGCTTAGATGGTCTGGGTGACACCTATCTACAGAAGATGGCGAAGGCGATTCCATTTGGCAGCCTTGGTCGTGTGGAGGATATAGCGTATGCTGCATTGTTCCTTAGTAGTAAGGAGGCAGGCTTTATTACGGGTCAATCGATCATTATTGATGGTGGCCAAACATTACCTGAAGATGCAGAGGCATTTTAATAGAAGGAGGGATACGAAATGGATTTAGGCGCATTAGGAATGATTGAAACAAAGGGTTTAGTGGGCTCTATTGAAGCAGCTGATGCAATGGTCAAGGCTGCCAACGTGAATATTGTGGGTAAAGTCCATGTGGGTGGCGGTATTGTCACGGTGCTTGTTCGTGGGGATGTAGGGGCTGTGAAAGCCGCAACAGATGCAGGAGCAGCAGCTGCACAACGTGTTGGAGAGCTATTATCTGTACATGTGATTCCGCGACCACATGCAGAATTGGAAGCGATTTTAAAAATGCAATAATGAGTGAGGTGGCTATATGAATGAACAAGCAATAATAAAAATTGTTAATGATGTCATAGCCGAATTACTACCTAAAAAAGAAGCAGCGCCTACACCCAATGAAATTCCTATAGGTATCTCAGCAAGGCATATTCATTTACAACAAGAGCATGTCGAGCAGCTATTTGGCAAAGGTGCTAAGCTGAGTGTAAAAAAAATGTTAGCTCAACCCGGTCAGTTTGCAGCACATGAAACGCTACAGGTGGTGGGACCAAAAGGAAGCATCCAAAATGTACGTGTATTAGGTCCTGCTCGCACCTTCACACAAATTGAAATTAGTCATACAGATGCCATTGCCCTAGGAATTCAACCACCTTTGCGTGAATCGGGAGAAATTGCTGGCTCAGCTAGCTGTATATTGGTAGGACCTAGAGGAAGTTTGATTTTACAAGAAGGGGTCATTATCGCACAAGCACATATTCATATGGCACCTGCTGATGCACAGCAGTTAGGGGTTCAGAACGGTCAATACGTCTCCGTTAAGGTGCAAGGGCGACGTCCCATTACCTTTGAGCAAGTGAAAATTCGTGTGGCTGATCACTATCATTTAGAAATGCATATTGATACAGATGAAGCAAACGCAGGCTTCATCCAACAGGGTGAAACGGGTACAATTATAACAGGCAAGATGGCAGGAGAGCCTTACAATAACTTCGTCAGTCCTCCAATTGAAATTAACCACAAGATAATAACGGCAAATGATGTAAGCCGTTATCAAGGTGAGACAGTGATAGTCCCCAAAGAGGCAAGGTTGACGGCACTGGCGAAGGAGGCCGTGGAAAAATTAGAAATTGAACTTCAGTTTCACGAAAAAGGATGAGGATGCATGCGGATAGGAACAGTGGTCGGAAATATCTGGGCAACACGTAAAGAGGAAGGGCTACAGGGATTGAAATTACTCATTATCCAGCCAATAAAGCTGGATGGTCAACTGAGTGATGAACAAATTGTTGCGGCAGATCGTATAGGTGCAGGTGTGGGAGATAACGTCATTTTAACAATGGGCAGTGCTGCTGTACGAAGTTTTTCTACGTCCAGTATTTGTCCAATTGATGCCATTGTTGTTGGCATTATAGATGGCACAGATGAATCGTGAGGTGAGCACAGTGACAGAAGCGATAGGAATGATCGAAACGTATGGCTTGATTGGCTCCATTGAAGCTGCGGACGCCATGCTAAAGGCAGCCAATGTCCAATTAGTGAAACAGGAGCTAGTAGACGGTGGTATCGTAACCATTATTGTCGAGGGAGATGTTGGTGCAGTACAGGCTGCGGTTGATGCTGGTAAAGCGGCAGCAACGCGAACGAGCAAGCTACTAAGCGCACATGTAATTCCACGAGCAGCCAATGAAGTATTCACAGCGATTATTGATGAAACACAGCCGATAAAAGTGACGGAGGCAGCAGCCAAAAAAACAAGCACTCGCCAGAAGCCTCAACAAACAAAACTTGTAGAGGATGAGCAGGCAGATAAGTAGTCGATGAATCTATGTCGTTAGGAGGGGGAGGCAAATGAGCTTTAGGCGACCCAAAATCGCCATCATTGGCGCTGGACATACAGGTGCAACCGTAGCGTTAATGGTCGCACAGAAACAGATCGGGGATATTGTGCTTATCGATTTACCAGACTTCGAAAATGCTGCGAAAGGGAAGGCATTAGATATTCTCCAAGCTGGACCAATAGAAAGATTTAACGTACAGGTGACGGCTACTTCAAAGTATCAGGAAATAGCTCATGCTGATATTGTGGTTATCACGGCAGGTATTGCAAGAAAGCCTGGCATGACACGGCAGGATTTAATTCATACAAATGCGGCAATCATCCGCACGGTAAGCGAACAAATCAAACGTTATGCGCCAACTAGCTATATTATCGTCTTAAGTAACCCTGTCGATGCTATGACCTATGTTTGTCTGGAAACAACGGGTTTTCCCAAAAATCGTGTCATGGGACAATCAGGTGTTTTAGATACAGCGCGCTTTAATACCTTTATCGCACAGGCTCTTCAGCTTGCTGTCGAGGATATATCGAGCTTCGTCTTGGGTGGACATGGCGATGAAATGGTGCCACTCGTTCGCTATACGTATGTCGGAGGAATACCATTAGAAAAATTAATGCCACAAGCACAGATTGAGCAATTAGTGGAGCGAACGCGAAAAGGTGGAGGCGAAATTGTCGCCCTACTTGGCAATGGCAGTGCTTATTATGCCCCAGCTGCCGCCATTGTCCAAATGATTGAAGCGATTGTGAAGGATCAACGGAAAGTAATGCCCATCATTACGTATTTACAGGGCGAATATCAAGTAGACAATGCCTGCATTGGTGTCCCTGTTGTTTTAGGGGGAGCTGGTATTGAAAGTGTAATTGAATTGCATTTAAACGAAGAGGAACAGCAAGCATTTAATCATTCGGTTCACCAAGTTTATCAAACATTAGCCTATATCAAATGATGCGAGCGCATGACACCATCTAATAGTGGCATGTATTAGATGGTAGTGTACATAGTTGAGGCACCTTACGATGTTGTAAAGGTGCTTTTTGTTGTGCAAAATTTTCTTTTAATGGAAGATCGTTTTCTGTACAATTAAAAAAGTTACTACTGATGCACAAAGGAGGATACGATGAAACAAGCACTCATCATTATCGATATACAGGAGGCTTTCTTTCTAGATGGCCAGCAAAATCTTTGGAACAGTGAAGCTATTATCAAAAATATTAATGCCTCCATTACATGGGCACGGCGCAACGAAGTACCCGTTATTTTTATTCAGCATACAGACGCAGATGATGTGGATTTTGCATTAGGTCAACCAGGCTGGGAACTGTATCATGGATTACTTAGACAGGCGGAGGATCAAGTGATTCAAAAAACAACGTGGGACGCTTTCTATCAAACGGAGCTTGCAGCTTATTTACAAGCGCATCACATCGACCAATTGATTTTCGCGGGTGCTCAAACAGAGTTTTGTCTTGATACAACAATCCGTAGTGCTTTTAGTCATGGCTACCATCATAATATTTTAATAGAAGATGCACATAGCACCTTAGATAGTAATGTACTGGCAGCACCACAAATTATTCAACATCACGAATCCATTTGGCATAATCGTTTTGTGCGGATTCAGTCAATTGGAGGATTCCAACATGCTGATTGATCAGAAAGAGCTCCAGATAAAAGAGCTATCCTATACAATTCGCTGTGCCCGACGCGAAGATGCCCAAGCCTTATCAGATTTACGCTTGCAATTAGACGGTGAAACGGAAAACTTCGATCGTAAACAGGGCGAGGCATTGATTGATCGAGCAGGCTTTGAGCAGCTTATTCAACAGGATAGCGAAAGCTCAAAAAATTTATGTTTAGTAGCGGTTGTCGGTGATCGGATCGTTGGGTTCTCAAGATGTGAGGGCTCTGCACTCAAAAGGCTTGCCCATAAAGTAACCTTTGGTGTTGGAGTCAGTAAAGAGTTTTGGGGCTATGGCATAGGAAAAGCCTTGCTGCAAGAATCCATTGATTGGGCAGATGCCAATGGTATTCGCAAAATAGCACTAGAAGTGTTAGAAACCAATGAGAAAGCGATACAGCTCTATAAAAAAATGGGCTTTTTAGTGGAAGGCATTCTGAAAAATGATAAATGCCTTGCAGATGGCAGGTTCTATCACACGATCATTATGGGAAGATGGCAGGAATAGCATCGGAGAAGGAATTTAAAACAGCATGACAAATTTTATGTATATCTTTTGTTTGATTGTCTGGGGTCTTAATTTTATTGCAGTCAAAATTCAAGGAACGCCAGTCAGTTTAGAATTATCTTTAACCTATCGTTTAGTCATGACAGCCCTTTTATTTTTCATCCTTGCTTGGTTCTTGAAGCCACAGGGTAAACCACAACAGGGCGATGTACCTTTTATCATCGTTTTTGGCGTTTGTAATTTTGCATTCAGCTATTTAGCGCTGTATTATGCGACGATATGGAGCTCGGCTGCTATTGTCACATTAATTTTTTCATTAAAAGTCATACTAACACCCATCGCCCTACGGATATTTCTCAAGGAGCCATTGCATCGTCGTGTTTTAATTGGCGGTATTTTAGGCGTCATCGGCGTGGGGGTGCTGATTTATCCATCTTTACATAATATGGAGTTAAAAGGAGTGTTAATTGCCTTCGTAGGGACTGTCCTAACAGCCATTGGGGATGCAAGCTCTGCCCGAAATGCCAAGCATCAAATCAACCCGATTTATGCGAATGCCATTGGTTTTGCAGTGGGTAGTGCAGTCATGTGTGCCATTGTTTGGCTACAGGGACAAACAGTCGTAATACCCAAATCCTTTACCTACTTATCGGCGCTCTTGTATTTAACGCTTATTGCATCCTTTTTCGCATGGTTATTTTACTTAAAACTAGTCGAACGAATTGGAGGGGCAAAAAGTGGCTATATGGTTGCATTATTCCCCGTGATTGGTGGTATTGCGTCTGTTGTCATTGGCGAATCAACACTCAGTATTTATTTAATCTTAGGCTGTCTTTTTAGCTGCATTGGAGCTGCGATTGCCTTAGGCTTTAAAATTAAGCCTATTTTACGATGAACGAAAACCCCTTTCCCTTCATAAACTAGAGAAGAACGCTTGAAAAGGGTGAGGGACAAAATGTCATTCGTTCCATTGAATGCAATGGGTATCAGGAGAGAAAAAGATGAGGATCACTGGGACATTGATCGCTGGGAAAATGATGGTGGCAGAAGCCTAGAGGCGTAAGGGAGACAGAAATTTGTCTCCCTTTAAATATTTTTGAAACCTTTTGATCAATTGCTCGTATGATAAGTAGACAAGTTTTCATTGTCAGCTATAAAAAAGGGAGAAATGATTTTTTTGAACCATTGAACAAAACGAGTACTATTCATTATTTACGTGATTGTCATTGCGGATGCGTATTACACAACGCTCTATATTGAACCAAAAACACCGCCGCAACACCAAACCATCAAAGCAACAGCCATCACGGTAGACCAACTACGGTAGCAAGCCTCACAAAAGGAAGCGGACAACCCGTCGTTTGAAGCCTTTTTGCTTCAAGCAATTTCTTCAAAGCGTGGTCCAGGAATTGGTGATGCAAGAAAAATTCGTAGAAGCACGAACTCCAAAGCGTGTCTATTTACACTATCAACAGCTACGTTGCTGACACCCTGTACATTTACAGGGTTTTTTTAATAGGAGGAGCAAAATATGAGTATGACAACCTATATAGGCTTCAATTTTCCAGTTGAAATACAGGATGACTATACAGAAAATGAAGTTGACATAAATTATTTTTTCTCGGTAAAAGAGAATCGCCAAATTGTACAGGCAAAGCATTTTACAACACCCTATGTATATGAAATCGAAACAAAGGGAGAGCCTATTTGGCAAATGCATAACGAAAATAAAGTGTATTCCCCCCATAACTATGAAAAAGCCAAAAGAACTTTTCACCATGTATGTGACTTTCTAAAAAAATTCCTTCCCAAAGGAGATTATTGCGAAATCTACATTTGCTGGATAGGAGAAGAAGGAGAGGAACATGAGAAAAAACTGGCACTGCTGTTAGACCAACTGTCAGTAGATGAGGTAGAAATAGTTGAGAAATGTTTGATGATGGTGAGAAACTAATAAAATCTCCTATAAAATGTAAAGAAGATACTACTAAAAATAATAGTATCATCTTTACATTTTTTTCTAGCATATAATATGCTAACTTTTATTGATTAAATTCTATAGCTAACGATTTATCAAGTTGTGCCCATTGTTTTACGATTGTGTTCCAATTTTGTTTAGGGAAACTATTAGTTGTATAGTTAGACAAACTTAAAACTTTTCCGATCCTTATGATATATTCTGTATCTGCTTCATCCCATTCTTCTACCTCGAATAAATCGGTTTTAGGTAAAGGTTCTAAAAAATTAAATATACGCCGAAGCATCTCTTTTTCTCCATCATTTAATACGCTACTTGCAAAATTATTTGTGATGACCGAGTCAACGATAACAACTCTTATCTTCTCTATCTGATTGATTAAAACTTGAGGATCTTGCCAATCGTTTTCTTTTTGTTTATTTATAGCTAAATTTAATTCATACAATTTTTGGTTAAGGTTATAAATAAAATATTCTTGTTTCCTTGCATTATTGCTTGCCCATGACCCTACAAAAAATATATTCAGGAGTATGCTAATGATTAACAATATAAATACGGCTTTATTTAACTTTGATTTTCTAATTGTTCTTTTCAACTCCTTTAAATTCCAATATTAAACTAATTATCTAAATGCTATCAATTGTTAAGATTTCTATCAATAATATGTTAACGTTTTTGCGGAGAGACAAGAGAAAGAGGTCAAATTAGGAAAAAATACTAAAACTAATATGTTATTATTTTAAAGAGTAAAATGCTAATAAATGGTGAAAAAGGGGAGTAGTATGCATACACAATTCGAATTTACGGTTTTTCCTCAATTGGAAACAGAACGTTTTATTTTACGAAAAGGGATAATGGATGATGGCCAAGATATTTTGAGACTTTATTCTAATGAAAATGTAGTGAAGTACCTGCCATTACCATTGTTTGCTTCAGTTGAAGATGCTATTGATGAAATCAATTGGTATGAGAAAATTTTTAAAGAACAAAAAGGCTTAAGATGGGTAATCGAGGAAATTCAGACCAACAAGGTGATTGGCACATGTGGCTATTTGAATTATGAAAAAGAGCATAATCGTATAGAAATTGGCTATGATTTAAACCCTGACTATTGGGGGAAGGGTGTGATGCAAGAGGCTTTAAGTTCGATCATCCACTTTGCCTTTACATCCATGGGAATCAATAAAATCGAAGCAAAAATAGAGCCAGAAAACACAGCATCTATCAAACTATTGGAAAAATTAAACTTTTCTCAAGAAGGTCTTTTGAGGCAACATGAATTTGAAAAAGGGAAGTATGTGGATCTCGCTATCTTTTCCCTATTGAAAAGTGAATATTAGGAGGTTAGGAAAGTCGCTCTCATCATGAGGGTGGCTTTTAATTTTGCTATTACTGCGAGATACATAGAGAATCAGCCATGTTAAACGCAACTTTTAAATGGAAAATATTATAAAAATTGACTAGTTTAAGGTATTATTATAATAAATGGCTAACCTTCTAAAGAGGAGTGAGAGAGATGAAGCTCGTAAATGTTGTATTGACAGGACTATTGATAAGTGGATTGTTAATAGGTTGTACCGAGGAAGGAGAAACGAAAGGGGAACAGGTAAAAACAGAAGAAACAACAATCAAACACGTAGCAGCAGTAAACCCTTCGAAAATCTGGAGTGATGTATCAACCCCTGAAGGCTTCAATAACTATGAGATTGAACCAACGTTGGAAGCTTGGATTGCCTATCATGCCCAAGATATTAACAAAACAACAGACGTAGACGAATACTATCTAAGGGCAGATCGTCTCACGAAGGAAATGCTATATTTTAGGGTTCAAGGGGAAGACCTTCAAAAGGATTTTGAAAATTTAAATGTACTGCAAATTTTGATGGGACATCTGGATTATGTAATATCGGTTGAGAAACAGCAAGGTCTTGATACAGCTGAGTCCTATGGAGAATTAACTAAGTGTTTTACGTATTTCACTGAATTACTTCACGATCTCAACGTAATCATCAATAACGATGGCAAGGGTGAAACATATGGGCTCACACACCAATTAGACGGGAGCAAGGTGGACGAACTCGAAAAACTTCTTTATTCAGAGGCCGGAAAGGAGTAAAAGCTCAAAGTGAAATATTTATTAGCTATATTGAAGGGGGAATATTTTTGAATAATAAACAACTTTTTTCTAAAAATGAAATTAAAGAAGAGTTTGAGGCTATTTTATTAGAACATGCTAGTATTGCGCATTGTGAGATTAATTTAAAAAACGGCACGATCAAAAATATACAACGATTAGACACCCGCTATGACGAGTTTGCTTTGGATATTATGAATAATGAATTTTGTTTTAGTCTAAAAGAAAAAAATAACATAAACTTTTATAGAATTAATCTTGAAACATTTAATCAAATACATGCTATCACATTAAATTTAAATAATTATTTTTCTTCTGAAGAAATTAAGGATGAAAGCTATTATTCCAAGTTAATTTACCTTAATCCTCAATATTTGTTGTATTTTATTACGAAAAGAGAAATTAACTATGGACGTCCTTTTTATCAATGTATTTTTTTGATAAACACTTCAACAGGAGAGATAAAACGATTAAATCCTTACCTTCCAAACGGAGATAATTTACTTAGATTAGATACGTCCAAAAACATCTATTTAAGCAATCATCACCATTTTTTACTATTAAAAACGGGGAGAATTAGACCCTATGAGAAACAAGCAATGTATAAAAGAGTAGATATTGAAAATCCTTATCATGACCACCTTGAATCGATTTACTTAATGGAGGTTTCAACTTTAATTGACCAACAAAATTTTAATAATGCGACATTACTATCTTTACTAAATTATTCAGGTGCTTCTGAAAACTTACGATATGAGAACAATGTTCTGTCATACGTAGTATCTGATTTTACTAACAATACTAAAGAGTTAATAAAACATGATTTGTTAGACGGGGATGTTTCAAAATTTCAAGATGACCAATTAATACGAGATTATTTAAATTATGATTTTGAAATATTACCAAACTACTATCATTATATCTCTAAATTATCTAAACAAGATAAAGCTGATACGTTTAATCTATTTGACGATGAATTGTCGTTTAATGTAAAGCTGGATAAAATAAGCTGAGAGAATTTTAACTAGTTATAAGCATCTGTAATGGAGTATGGATTACATAGGAGGCAGAATAAACCACTCTCCGATGAAGTGACTGCATAGGATAGATACAATTATTTTCATTAGGAAGCTATTTGGCATGGATTCGATAGTCTATCGAGATTCATGTCTTTTAATTTTGCTTCCATCCATGCTAAAAATATTTCTCATAAACAAAAAAAGATTGAAGCACATTAGCCTCAATCTTTTTATGGTCGCTTTCATTATTTTACGTTGGGATAAATCATTGTTGCTGGGTCTACATATTCATCGAACTGTTCTTCTGTAAGTAATCCACTTGCGATGGCTGCTGTCTTTAAGGTCGTGCCTTCTTTGTGGGCCTGTTTTGCGATTTTTGCTGCGTTTTCATAGCCGATGTATGGGTTTAATGCCGTTACAAGCATTAATGAATTTTGTAAATTATGATCGAGTACTTCTTTGTTTGGTTCAATACCTACCGCACAATGGTCGTTAAATGATTTCATTGTATCCGCTAATAGGCGAGTTGATTGTAAGAAGTTGTAAATGATGACTGGTTTAAAGACGTTTAATTCAAAGTTACCTTGAGAAGCGGCGAAGGCAATTGTTGCGTCATTTCCAACTACTTGCGTGACAACCATTGTCATTGCTTCACTTTGGGTAGGGTTTACTTTACCTGGCATAATGGAAGAGCCTGGTTCGTTTTCTGGGATCGTAATTTCCCCAATACCTGAACGAGGGCCACTTGCTAGCCAGCGAACGTCATTGGCAATTTTCATTAAATCAGCCGCTAAAGCCTTTAATGCACCGTGTGCTACAACTGCTTCATCATGACTCGTTAGGGCATGGAATTTATTTGCAGCTGATGTGAATTGTTTGCCTGTTAGCTCACTAATTTCCTCAGCCACACGATCACCAAATTCAGGGTGAGCATTGATTCCTGTACCGACCGCTGTTCCACCAATTGCAAGCTCCTTCATATAGTCAATATTTTGGATAATCATATGCTCTGATTTTGAGAGCATGGCTGCCCAACCACTAATTTCTTGACCTAATGTGAGAGGTGTCGCGTCCTGTAAATGCGTACGACCAATTTTAATAATGTCCTTAAATTGAGCTGCTTTATCTTCAAAAGTTGCTTTTAGTAAACGTAGTCTTGGTAATAAATAATCTTCCACTTTTAAAACAGCCGCAATATGCAATGCTGTTGGGAATGTATCATTTGAGCTTTGTGATTTATTGACATCATCATTTGGATGAATACGGTCTGCTTCACCAGCATCCTCTAATAGTTGATTCGCACGGTGAGCAATGACTTCATTCACATTCATATTGGATTGTGTACCACTACCAGTTTGCCAAACTACAAGAGGGAATTGATCGTCCCATTGACCATTTAAAATTTCATCTGCAGCCTGCACGATGGCATTTGCTTTAATATCAGAAAGTTTGCCTAGTTTATTATTCGCAATCGCCGCACTTTTCTTTAGGATTGTCATAGCTTGCACAAGCTCGATTGGCATTTGTTCTGTACCAATTTGGAAATTTTCTTTACTGCGCTGTGTTTGCGCGCCCCAAATTTTATTAGCAGGTACTTTAATTTCACCCATAGTGTCTTTTTCAATACGATAATCCATGTCAAAACAGCTCCTTTAGTATGTAAAGTTCTCCTCATATAAAGATAAAAACGGATACTCTTAGTCTGATGTAAGAATATCCGTTTGATACATGCTTATTCAAAAAAGAGGGGGATTCTGAATGAAGCAATTTGGAGAAAGAAATAATCTATTGATAATGATAATTGTTATCAATTAAAAAGTCAACGGTTTTGCTTGAAGAAATTTAAAGTGAATGATTCGCAATCATTACCTATTTTATTCCCGAAAATTAAGGGAATAAACCATGTTTTAGTTGATTATCTCTTTTTCTTTCCAAGGTCTTTAAGAGGCTGCTTTTTAGGGATTTTTTCGAATAATATCTTCACATGAAAATTGTTGTCATCAACTTGAAGTACCTCCAACACCTTTGCCTTGCGCCCTTTAATGCGAATATCTTCTTCCACAGTAGGTAGCTTGACGAGCAATTGACTTAAAACAGACGTCTTGTTTTCGTAGTAATGCGTCACAAACATCGCGATTCTCCTTCTGACTTTTGATTGTTACTCAATTTATGAGCGAGGGATAATAGTTAGAACTTTGGAGATGGTGAGCAAAAAATGAAGAACAAGGAATAGATGCTTAAGATAATTAAAAATTGAAAGGTGTCTGTACAGTTTTTTAAAACTGAAGTATTTTGGTTCACTACATAGAAAATACATAAAACTATGTGATAAGAGCTAATAAAATAATTGGGTGTAAAATATGTTTGACACCTTATTTGTCTTACATTAATATTATGGTGTAAAAGATCTTTTACAAGCCAGGAGCGGAGTGGTGTTAGAAATGGAAAATAAAATAAGGGTATATCGTGAAAAAAATAGCCTCTCACAAGGTAAATTAGCGGAGTTATGCAATGTGACAAGGCAGACCATTAATGCCATTGAAAATAATAAATATGATCCAAGTTTGGAATTGGCTTTTACTTTGTCCTATATTTTAAGTACTCCTATAGAAGAACTATTTATTTTTACATATGGAAGGAATGAGAAAAAGTGACGATTACAAAAAAGGTAAGTTTAATCGGTTCTTTAGTTATTATTGTTTCTATTGGTAGTTACGGTGTATATGAATGGATAACGAAAGAAATGATTGAGGCAGCGACAATTTTCTTTGTATTCTTAGGAATAGGTCTTTTATTTCAGTCCATTACTTGGGGAGAAATGAACGGAGTAAATGAAGGAAAAAAAGATGAGTTAGAAAAACATATAACACTTGTTAGTTCAAAAATTAGTTACTATCTTTTACTGTTATTTATGGTTATTGTTTTAGTGATCTCAGAAAGAGTAACCGCTTTAAATGATATTAAGAATATTCCACTTGTTATTGTCATAGGACTTGCTTGGATTACTATGCCAATTACTGAGTTTGTGGTTTCTAAAAAATATAGTTAAATAAATTGTTCTTTGTAAAGAAGGCTGATTTATTTTGATGAAATTTAATTTTAGATCAACTTACCTCGATAGATTGATTAAGAGGTGAGTTGATTTTTTTGTTGGATATTTATGTTAAAATAACTATGGAATTTTATGACAGGTTATTGTTATTAGACTACCATGACAAAAAATTTAGAAAAAGGGGCGAGTAAGTAGAATGACAAATAATATCATCGAACAAGCAAAACGGGGGTTGGAGGGTTTTGCTATTGGAGGTTATCATACTAGCGGAAATTTTAGTAAGTATCGGGAGGAATACTATAAATATTTTGGAGATCCAGATGATGAAACGAGAAAATACGCTATAGCTGCATTTACTTGTATGCTGGGTAATTGGGAAACGGGTTCTCTTCAGATATTTCAGCCCATACAAGAGTGGGAGGAAAATAAAAAATGGAGCTCGAATCCATTAGACCAGAAGCGATTTTATCGTTTAAAAGATTATCTTTATGCATTATTAGCACATCATGAGCAGATAGAGAAAGAATTCCCCTATATGTATGAAGATATTGTTTTATTTTTAATAAAAATAGAATTAAATCAAGGGGTCAGATATGAGGAATGGTTTCCAGAGCATAACCCGAATTTGTTTCAGCGATTAAGAGAAGAAATTTTAATACCTAAACAACATTTGGTAGATAAAAGAAGTCATCGGAAATTCTTATTAAAAGAAATAGGTATTGAGCCTTTTTTTGAATCGGATCAATTTAGGTAATGAAAGTAATCCAAAAGTGGATGGAATCGCTCAGAAAGGAACCCAAGGTGATCGAAAAGAGAGGCACCCCGCTTATTCAGCAAGCCACTGCGAAATAAAATTGCAATGGAAAACACTACTGCATGTTGCAGGGAAATCATTCACTTAATCAGTTAGAGAGGAGGTCAATGTCCACTTTTTTTATAAAAAAATCAAAAATATGACATGATACTACATGTAGGAATTGCAACTTTCGACATGTTTTTTATTTATTTCTCGGGAAATATCTCATAGCTAGTTGTGAAAATGGTAGGGTCTTCGTCAGCTGTTTTAGGCTATTTATGTTGGGCAGGCTCGGGTGGATACATAAAAAGGTGACATTTCAATCAAACAGGTGGGTGGATTACGTTTCAGCTTGAGGGATGTTCGCTATAATAAGAGTAAGGAGGAAATGAAATGTATTTAAAGTCATGTAAGGTGTTACAGGATACGATTCCCAATAAACAGGAGTATCCTTTTAATATTCCAAGCTTGCAGGATTTGCATGAGCTGGAGTTTCCGACGAATGTGACGTTCTTTGTTGGGGAAAATGGTTCGGGGAAATCAACATTACTGGAGGCGATTGCTGATCGTTGCGATTTCAATACGGCTGGTGGCGGTCGTCAAAATTTATATGAAGTACATAAGGCGGAATCTTCATTGGGGGAATATATCCGTTTGTCGTGGCTGCCGAAAATATCGAATGGGTTTTTCCTTCGATCAGAAACATTTTATCAATTTGCCAGTCATATTGATTTGATAGAAGATCCAAGGAGATATAACGCTTTTGGTGGGAAATCACTACATCATCAATCTCATGGTGAATCCTTTCTTGCGTTATTTATGAATCGTTTTAAGGGTAAAGCCATTTATTTATTGGATGAGCCTGAGGCGGCATTGTCACCAACGAGGCAGCTGAGCTTGCTGAAAATAATGAAGGACCTTGAGCATGAGGCACAATTTATTATTGCTACACACTCACCCATTTTGCTTGGCTATCCGAATGCCACGATTTATAGTTTTGATCAAGGAGAAATTGAATCCATTCGCTATGAGGATACCATTCATTACATCGTGACCAAACGTTTTTTGGATGCACCACAGTCGATATTAAGAGAGTTATTTGATGAGGAGAGGGAATCATGAATCAACGAAAAGGCTTAATCATGCGAGAAA
The DNA here is from genome assembly GCF_002896375.1 of Lysinibacillus sp. YS11. NCBI lineage: Bacteria > Bacillati > Bacillota > Bacilli > Caryophanales > Bacillaceae > Lysinibacillus > Lysinibacillus sp. YS11. The sequence goes on from NZ_CP026007.1 coordinate 1,863,210, forward strand.
TTCGATTGGATGAAATGGCACAGTCCATTGATTTACTGAATTATGTCTTTCAAATGTCAATGTCCATTCACAAGGATCGTCGCTTTGTGAATGCGAAGAGTAGGCAATTTAATGAAGGGCATGCGATCGGGTGGTTTGATGGTCCACAACTAGTATCGCAAATTTTAAGTTTGCCTTTTGAGGTGAATGTGCATGGCAAGATTTATGAAATGGGTGGCATCACAGCAGTTGGGACATACCCTGAATATTCAGGGCATGGCTTAATGGAGAGCTTGATAATTGAAAGTCTGCAAAGTATGCGAAATGAAGGACAGTATATATCATATTTATTTCCATATTCTATCCCTTATTACCGCAAAAAGGGATGGGAAATTATGAGTGATATTGTGGAATTTCAAGTGAAGGATACACAGCTTCCTCATTATGCTGGGCTTAATGGGAAAATTCGCCGTGTTGATCCCAAGCATGAGGATGTGGTGGCTATCTACGCACGCTATGCGCAGAAAACGCATGGGGTAATGGTGCGCAATAGTATTGCCTGGAACGAGAAATTTCAGGAGGATTTCTGGGAGGAGAAATTTATAGATAGTGATGTGAACCTTCAGGCGGCGGTCTACTATGATGAAGAAGATGTGGCACAGGGCTACATGTTCTATCGTATTATGGAGGAAAATTATTACATTGATGAAATCGTCTATTTGCAGGAAGAGGCTCGTAAAGGTTTATGGAATTTCGTCTCGGCTCACAGCTCAATGGTCTACAATGTCTACGGGAAAACAACTGGTAATGAAGCGGTAGCCTTTCTATTAGAGGACAGTGAGATCATTCAAAAGGTATCGCCTTATTTCATGGCAAGAATCGTCGATGTCAAAGAATTTTTACTGCGCTATCCATTTATTGGTCAGAATTTCGAGCTTCAGCTAGCTGTCAGTGATCGCACTGTGGCGTGGAATAATGGCACCTACATCATCAAAATGAAAGATGGAAACCTTTCTGTGCAGAAGGTAAGTGAGACGTTGAACGCGAATGCTGTGCATTTAACAGTGCAAACACTGGCTACTATGCTGTTAGGCTACAAACGTCCAACCTATTTAGAAAGAATTGAACGATTACAGGGACGTACAGAGGAAATTGCATTGCTCGAGGCGGTTTTACCAGTAGGTATCCCAACATTTATTGATTATTTTTAAGTGGTATGGTAAGAGCCATAACGTTGACGGTTATGGCTGCCACGCCTCTTTTAACAGCTCAATGCCCAGCTTGATTTCTTCCAGCGCTAATTTACTAAAGCCTAATTGCAGCATTGGTTCCTCATTTTTTTGATGGATAAAAAAGGGGCTTGTCGGATAAACCTTCACACCGTAAGTCGCCGCTCGTTGGATCAGCTGCTGCTCAGAAAGTGGAGACTTTATCTTCACTAATACATAGAGTCCTGATTGCTCGCCTAACACGGTTATTTGCTGACCAAAATGTCGTTGTAGCTCCTGTACAAGGTGCTGCATTTTTTGTTTATAGGTCAAACGCATTCGTTTAATATGGCGTGTCCATTCCCCCTGCGCCATAAATTGGGCCATTGTGCGTTGATGGAGGGATGAAGCATTTTGTTCAAAATGAGCAAAACGCTCTTTATAGGGCTGAACAAGTGCATTTGGTAGCACCATATAGCTTAAACGCACACCTGGTAAAAACGATTTGGAGAAGGTGCCGAGATAGATTACCCTTGATGAGTCGATGGAAGCAAGGGCAGGAAATGGCTGTTGTGTATAGCGAAACTCTCCATCATAATCATCCTCTAGAATATAACCATCGACTTGTTGAGCCCATTGTATTAAGGTCTGTCGCTGCTGAATAGACATGGACACACCGTATGGGAAATGATGTGACGGGGTGACATACATTAAGCGTGATTGACAGTTTTGGAGTATGTCAAGTTGAGCTCCTGTTTCCATTACAGGTAGTGGCTCTATTTCGAAGTGATGTAACTGGAAGGCTTCCCGTGCACCATCATAGCCAGGGTCTTCCAAAAGAATGCTTGGGAAAGATTCTTTTAGTAAAAATCCAAGATACAAGAGCATTTGCTGTGTGCTACTACCAATAACGATATTGTCGCTCGTTGTATAAACCCCTCTTGCTTGCAGTAAATATTGCACAAGCTGCTCCTTTAGCACTGATTCTCCAAACAGTTCTCCATATTCGTAACAGGTTGATTCCTGTAATACTTGATTGGCAATTTGGCGCCATGTTTTCATGGGAAAATGTTGCTGATCGACAGCCCCAGCGCGAAAATCTACAAGATAGGATGCAGCCTTCTTTTTTGGCTGTGTCATAGGGGACTGTTCCTGCTCCTTTAGAAAAACCTGCTCTAGTGCATTGACGAAATAGCCTTTTCGTCCCTCCCCACGTATGTATCCTTCTGCCACAAGCTGTTCATAAGCAGTTAATGTAGTATTACGACTGACCTGTAAAGTTTCTGCAAGTTTTCGTATGGAGGGCAGGGAATCATCTGTTTGAAGTGTACCTTGCATAATAAGTGCTTTAATTTGCTGGTACACTTGCTTATATTTTGCCTCTTTTTCTGTTAATAGAAAGATTAAATCGTCCATAAGGCACCACCTTGACATGTTAAAATGTTTGGAACTGTTTCTTTTGAAATGTCAGATTATTTACTACCATCATACTAGAAGGACAATCAAAAGGAAATGGAGATCAAAACATGAAAATTTGTATGGTGACACAGCAAACGATGGGAGACGTAGTCCCATTATTTAATGCCTATCGTGAATTTTATGGACAATCATCTGATTTACAGCAAGCTGAGCAGTTTATACAGGAGCGAGTAATGGGAGCAGAGTCTATTATTTTCCTGGCATATTTGGATGAGGAGCCAGTTGGATTTGCACAATTGTTTCCAGTCTTTTCATCCGTCGCTATGAAACGAGCGTTTCTCTTAAATGATTTATTTGTGGCGAAACAAGCCAGAAAACAAGGTGTAGCACAGGCGTTGATGGAGCAATGCTTTATCTATTGTCAGCAGGAAGATGCGCGTTACATGATGCTAGAAACTGCCAGAGATAATGTCCAAGCACAGAAGCTCTATGAAAAAATGGGCATGACGATTGATGACACTGTTTATTATTACAGTATTTATTGGTGATTTTTTCGATGTGATGGGTGTTGGTGGAGAACCCGCTCAATACCACTATAAATCTAAGTTTCAGCCCCCACCATTGATTGTGACTATGGTGGGGGCTTTGTGGTTATGCGTGGCTCATCCATCCTGCGAAGAGACCTGAGGAGAAAAAGCGGGTAATGTTTTGAAAGCCCGCTTCACTTAATAGCTGTTGGATTTCTTGATCGGAGAGGAAGGAAATATTCATGATGCCCTTGCCCATGCTATCTACCTTTTCTTTTGTATAGCCGGCCTCTAAAAAGTAGCTTTGCCATATTTTGATGCGGTCTTGTAGCTCGTCACTTTCTCGTTCTCCGTAGGCACAAGCGAGGACAAAGGGCTTTCCAGGTTTTAATTGCTTGTGAATATTTTGCAGTAAATGGAGTTTCTCCTGTCGATCTTCAATAAAATGAAGAACGAGGATACAGCTTGCCGCATCGAATTTCGGTGTTGATTGGGGTAAGCGCTCAATTGTTCCTTGTAGTAACTGAACGCGACTTTCAATATCCAGTTGCACGGCTTTATGTTGTGCGATTTGGAGCATTTCCTCAGATGGATCAACCCCAGTGAACATCCATTTAAGGTTTGTTGGTCCCCATGCAGAAAGCTCGTTACCCCCACCAGCTCCTACAACAAGCAGGGATGCTTCATGTTCTCCTAAATGCATGCGGAAATAGGCTTGTGTCACGGCAAATAATGTGTCATAGGCAGGCACTGAAATTCTTGTGCTGTGCTCATATGTTCGTGCCTTTTCTAATAAATGTGTAGATAATGTACGCATTGTGATAGCCTCCAGTGTTTTATCATCTCTATTAAAGACCTTTAATATCTGTAATTGAGTATAAATGAAAGTAACTGAAAAGACAAAGGAGAAGCCCTTAGACATCGTTTTTTATTGTAAAACATTTAATAATTAACAATAAAGATAAATAATTTAATGTTTATCGTTAAATATCTATTGAAAAAAATGGCACTTTCTTCTATGCTTGTAGTAAACAGGAGGGGAAATAAGATGATGAATAGTTTAATCAGTGCCATTTTGCAAGTGATGTTATTTTCAGTGATTCCGTTTATTTGGTGGCTTTGTACAGCGAGAAAAAAACAGCCCTTTTTAACGTGGATAGGATTGCAAAAGCCTATTATTGTGCACAAGGGAAGGTATGCTATGTACATTGTACTTTCTATTTTCACGATGTTAATACCGAGCTTTGCGCTAGTCTTTTTCTATATTGATCGCTCCTTGCTAGCGGCGAATCAATTCGCGGGACTTGGAGCTGCTGCCGTCATTCCAGCACTTTTCTACGCTATTATTCAAACAGGTTTATCAGAGGAGCTATTATTTCGCGGCTTTTTATTAAAGAGATTGATGAAGATTTTTGATTTTCAAGTAGCAAATCTCTTGCAAAGTATTGTTTTTGGCTGTGTTCATGGGGCCATGCTATGGTCGGTGCTTCCGCTTCATGTAATCTTATTAGTTGTGCTTACTACAGCGCTTGCTGGCTATGTGATGGGCTGGGTGAACGAACGAATTGCTGGAGGTTCCATTGTCACTAGCTGGAGTATCCATAGTATTGTAAATTTCATAGCGGCGTGCTTGTATATGTTTAAATTTTGACTTATTTGCATTTCTTTGCTGTCACTTGCATAATAGGGCAGAGAAGATTTTTTCGTGAAGGGACGTGCAAGCATGACAGAGTGGCCTAAGGGAGTAGCAAAACCAGCAATTCGCGCATTACATGCAGCGGGCTATACAGAATTGAAGCAGCTAGAAAGAGTTGAGCTTTCTACATTAGCTCATCTTCATGGAATGGGTCCAAAAGCTTTAGCAGCGATTGAGGCGGCACTAAAGGAAAGTAGGGAACTTCGTGAATAAGCTGACATTGTTTTTACTGGCGATGGTTGTCTATTATATCCTCGTTGTAGTCGTTATTAGCAAGCTGTTTATTATTCCTATTATGAAAGTGATGGCTCTTATCTTTTTTATAGGGGCAGGCTATATCTTTTCTCGTAAAATGCGTAGGAAATTACAGTAGGAGGTAATATGAAAATTGTTAAATTAACATTCTTTTATTTAGCTATTATTTTATTGGCATTGACGCTGTCCTTAGCGGGTGTTCGTCTATCCATCTCTCTTGGGATATTTGCATTAATTGCGGTAGGGATGATTTATCGCCATATACATATTTTATATCGCACAAACAATATGGAGCAGGTGGATAAATGGGTTAAAAATCACCGAAAAGAGCCTATATTTGCTGCTCTCTATGCATCAGCTTACGGGACAAAAGAGGAACAGATTCAGGCAATCGATGTCATCATCCATCATTATAAGCAGCCAGCCATTAAGTACAATTACCTCTTTATTAAGGCCATTATGGAGGAGAATCTTGGTGCTGCTAAAGTAGCCGCAAGACAAATCGAAAAAGAGCCTTTAACTAGCTATGCACTATGCTATATTGCTGCGCTGGAAGGTCGAGCGGCCGATATGAGAAGTGATAAATTAACACAGCCGTGGATGCAACCTGCAATTGAAGCGGTCTATGCCTGTACAATAAAGGATCAGGCTAATTTCCGCCAATTCGCGGATGCCAGCATTCAACAAGCACGTGGCATACAGAAATACGGTTTAATACATAATTTTAAGCAAATGGAAGATGAATTGGTAAAGGCATAATCGAAGGGCTACTTGATAACAGTATCAGGTAGCCTGATTTTGTGTCAGAAATCATAAATTAATTCAATGAGGTGAAAATGTTTGTCTAAAATGGATCATCTGATGCAGATTTTATGGATGTTGAATTCAGGTAGGAAAATTACCGCGAAAGAAATCGCTGAAAAATTAGAGATTAATATTAGATCCGTTTACCGCTATATTAACTCACTTTCTGCCAGCGGTGTGCCGATTATAGCTGAAACAGGTCATCATGGAGGATATACCCTGTTAAATAATTTTATTAAAAGTCCTCTTATTTTTGATGTCGATGAGAAAGCGGCATTACTTCATGCTTCTATTTTTGCAAAAGAAGCTGGCTATTTTTTAGATGAGGCATTAAACAGTGCAACAGCAAAGCTTACAATGTATTCAAATCAAGAGCAAGAAAAAATGATTCAACAGCATTTACAAGGTTTCGAGATAATCGGTCCTGATGAATCCTCCTTGGAGCCACTATTAAAAAATTTAGAAGAGAGTATAGTAAAGAGAACATCTATAGAAATGGAATACCATACTAATAATGAAGAGCAATCTAAGTCTAGGGTGGTTAATCCATATGGTTTGGTTTATTGGAAACAAAACTGGTATGTCGTTGCATTTTGTCATGTAAGAAATGAAATCCGTACTTTTAAAGTAGGCCGAATTAGTAGTCTGCATCAAACAGGCATTCCTTTCCAACGACCACAATCTTTCTCTGCCAGTGATTTTTTTATGAAAAGCCTTTTTCCCCAAGCCGAACATAAACAGAACCTTGTGCCCTTCATCATTTGTGGAAAGACAAGTGCTGTGGATGCGATCAGTCAGCATTGGTTTTTAAAGTATCACCTCCAAGAACGCACCAATAAGAACGCTATATTTTTAGTAGATGAGGAAGCATTACATACCTATGTACCCTATTTACTTTTTCCCTATGGAAAATCAATCCAAGTAGTAGAACCCATAAGTCTAAAGCAAAAGATAATTGACGTTCTATATGAGCTCATTCATTTTTATGAAAATGAAAACTTTACTGACGGAGAATGTCAGTAAAGTTTTTTTATACTAAGCATAGTTTCAATAAAAGGAGTGTTTATTATGCAGACAAGAAAAGTGTATCTTTATGTATTTGATACGATGGCAGATTGGGAGATAGGGTATTTAATGGCCGAATTAAATACAGGTAGATATTTTAAAAAGGGGTTAGAGCCTTTAGAGGTGATGACAGTAGGGATTGATAGAAGTCCTGTTACGACGATGGGTGGCATCACCATACTTCCAACGATGGCCGTTGCTGAATGTCACTTGAATAGCATGGATGTCTTGATTCTTCCAGGAGGCAATACATGGCTAGAATCTATTCATGAGCCTGTATTGAATAAAGTCTCAAAAGCGTTGAATGAAGATGTTTTCGTAGCTGCAATTTGTGGTGCAACGTTTGGTCTTGCAAAGGTTGGTTTGCTTGATACAAGACAACATACGAGCAACGATCTCGAATACTTGAAGATGCTTTGTCAACATTATATTGGGGATGAACATTTTAAACAGAAGCCAGCCGTAACTGAAGGGAATTTAGTAACGGCATCTGGCATTGCACCGTTGGATTTTGCCTACCATGTTTTGAGGCTGCTCGATGTTTTTACACCTGAAACATTACATGCTTGGTATAAGCTTTATGAGACGCAGGAGAAAAAATATTTTTATGAATTAATGACATCCATTGAATAATAATTAGTCTAAGAAGAGCATGTTCATTGTTAAAACATGCTCTCTTTTTTTACATTAACTTTTTTTAGCCAACAAAATGCCTCGCACAATCCCTATCATGAAGATGCCAAATAACAGCAGTAAAAATAAGTAAGCATGCCATTGTTGTAAAATACGTTCACGACCTAGAGCTACCGTCAGGTCATTGAATAGGGAGTAGGTAAAATACAATAGAATACTATTTTTGATGAGACAAAACGTAAGGATGCCATTTTGTCGCTGTTTATGGGAGAGAGGTGCTTTATTTTTACGCATCACAGGATAAGCTGCCTTTATCTCTAAATAGTGTAAAAGTAGAAAGAGCATAAGAGCGACAAAGGGTAAATAAAAAATAGCAATTTTCGGACCGAATTGGGCATGTTCACTCGTGAAGCTTTGCAAGACAGGAATCATGGCAGGGAGCTTGCCGTATTGAATGAGTGTCGCTGTAATGCCAGCTAGAAAAATAGTCGCCACAATAACCGTTAACTGGTGACAAAAGCGTGGTGTAGGTGTTTTTTGTTGTATATGCATCCTTGCTCCTCATTTCCATCATCATTGATAATAACAATCTGTTATACTGTATCATAGAATGATTGCTTTTTGTGTTAGGGAAAGAAGGATATTATGGAATACTTGTTGTTTTTACTTATTGGCATCATTGGGAATGTCATTGGTACGTTAGTTGGGGGTGGTGGCTTAATTACCTTGCCAACGATGATGCTAATGGGTGTACCCGTCCATTCGGCTATTGGCGCAAATAAAGTGTCCAATATGGTGAGTGCTTTTTCAAGCTTTTATACAATTTATCAACGTAAGGAATTAGCATGGAACGAAATGCGTTCGGTGTTACTTGTCTCTTTAATCGGAGGTACATTGGGGGGACTTTTCGCTTCATTCATGAGTAGTCAATCATTAACGTTCATTGCTATTATTTTACTTGGCTTTGCGCTTGTCATGTCCTTTATGGGGGGAGCTGATTTTGGCGACAAGGAACGTTTTACGATGAATCGAAAAAACGGTCCTATCCTTCTTGGAGTTGGCTTTTATGACGGTATGTTTGGTCCGGGCAGTAGTACATTGGCGCTTTATACATATGCACATGAGAAGATTTCCTATATTAAAGCCGTGGGGCTATCACGGGTAGGGGTATTTGCAATGTGCTCAGGAGCAGCGATTACCTATATTGCTACAGGGAAAATCGAATGGCCGTTAACGCTTATTTTAATGATTGGCTCGACGATTGGTGCACAAATTGGGCTTGTGCTAGCCAGAAAAGTGAAGGCACATCAGGTAAAGCTTTTACTGCGTATTGTAACGATTGTGCTGATTATACAGCTTGTTTATGATTTCATCCATCAGCTTTAGGAGGTGATTGTCCTGTTTGAAATTTCACCCTATCCAACCTTTTCGTGGTCGCTATCGCGTCATAAAACATTGACAAGCTGCGCCCGCAAATACGGCTATGAATATTACTTTTCACATAACGGGTGGCTCAGTTACAATGTGGAGCCATATCATCAACAGGTGTATCGCTTAAAAAAGCTGCAATCGATGCCTATTTTATTTGGGCAAATTGTCCATCGATACATTGAGCAGGCCATTAATGATTATTTACAAACAGGAAAAGCTCCAACTGTAGAGGAGCTAATTCAATTGGGGCGCGGACAGCTGAATGCAGCCTTTATTGACTCCACTCGTCGTCTTGAATTTTGGAGGCAAAAACCAAATAAGTATTATATGATGCAGGAAATCTATTATCATGGCACCCTTTCTCCTGAGCTTGTGCAAGACTATAAAGAACGTTTACGACTTGTTTTTAATCATTTTTTAATGAGTGAAACATTCCAGCAAATCACCTCACAAAAAGGCTCTCTTCGTATCGGAGAACCAGAGCAATTCCGCTCCATGAAAATAGAAGATGTCCAGGTATTCGTTGTTATGGACTTTCATTATTATGATGAACTGAGGGATAAATGGATTATTGTTGACTGGAAGACCGGTGGAGAATCTGATGATGACCGTCAGCAATTAGCCCTCTACGCTTACTATGTTCAGCAAAAATACCGTGTGTCTCTAGCGCAAATCGAGGTCTATAATGAATATTTATTAACAGGCAAGCGCAAGAAATATAGTTTTACAGACATCGATATGGAGAACATTTTGTATACGTTTCAGCGCAGTGTTTTAGAAATGAAAAAGTATCAGGCTGATATTTTTTCCAACGAGCCCGTGGACATCGAGGACTTTGAACAAACACAAGAAAAATGGCATTGTCGTGGCTGTAATTTTAGGGAGCTATGTGCGCAGAAATATGATGAAAAAATGAGCAAGTGACCAAAAAGTGACCAATTAATTTAAATCATCGAAATGGTCACTTGCTTCATTTTATCCTTTTTGGTTAAATGACTATATGTGTTTATTGGCATTTTTATATCAGAGTGACCGAGTTGCTCCTGTATGATCTTAAAATTTACATACCGACTGACCATAAATGAGGCATATGAATGTCGTAAAGCGTGAAAATTCAACTTTGGTAAACCGTACTTTTCAATAATTCTTCTCCAAGCAAGATCTATAGCAGCAGGTTTTGATGGATAACCATCGGATTTTGTAAAGATTAAATTTAAGGGAGTTCCATCATCATCTTTTATCGGATTCCAGGCATCACCCATTTCATTTTTAAGTTCCAAATAACCATCTACAAATAACTTTAGTTCACGCATTAAACTCTTTGGGACGTTAACTAATCGAGACTTTTTGTTTTTTGGAGGTAAAATTTTTAGTTTTCTAACTTCAATGTCAAATTGAAGGGTTTTGTCTACATAGATAGTATTATTTTCAAAATCAAAGGATTCCACACATAATCCTGCTACTTCTGCTAGTCGTAGTCCAACCATTGCTGCCAACTTAATCTGGAGCTTGTGTTTAGGATTTACGTTTTCTAATACTCTAAAAAGATGTTTTAACTGTTCTTCATCGTAAAATTCTAAGTCCTTCTTTTTAGGGTCCAAACGAGGTGATTTAATGTTGTCCATAGGATTATCTTTAATTAATTTCCATTCAATCGCTTTAGAGAAGATGCTTTTTAAAACTGTATATTGTCCTTTTGCTACACTAGGACATCTTTCTCGCCATCTTTTTAGACATTCCACTAAATGTAGAGTTTTAATGTTAGAAAGTTTATAGTCACCTAAATCCTCTATAATACCGTTATTTAAGCTCACTTTGTAAGTATCTCGTGTTTTAAAAGACAATTCAGCTTTAACATACAAATCCATCCATTGATCAATGAAATTTGCAAATTTAATATTTTCAACTTTTTTTAACTTTTCATCTTCTTTATTTGATACTTCGATTTCGAAATCTGTAATAGCTTTCTTTATTGCACGATCAGACATGGATTTCATACGTATGGTTTTAGTATATCTAAGTCGTTCACCTGTATCTTCATCATACCCATGTTCAACAGTAACTTTTATTCGAGGTTCTCCTTTCTTGGTAGGTGATAAAACTGTATAACTTGCCATAATTATTCTCCTTTCTTAAATTCTTATAGTTGCTGTTAAATTTAAATAATAACCACCACCTTTAAGGGAATATACGTTCTGTTTATGGGCAAAAAATTTTTATGTTCCATAACGATTAAAAGATGTTTCAAGCCATTCAAACATTTCTATGACGCCCAAGGGTTCAAAGCAAACTGTGAAATTATCAATAGATACATATAAACCGTATTTACTCTTGTACCACTCAAGAGCTTCATCTAAAAAGTCTTCTGTTACATTAAGAAAATCGGCTAATTCATAACGATTCACTATATATAATTTATGAGCTTGTATTATTTTCGAAAAGGGAACAAGTCTCATGTAAGCCCATCTACGTGCTCTCAACTCTTGTTTACGATTTGCAATACTGGTTAGATCAAGGATATCACCAGCCGTTGTGTAGTGATGTCCTATCTCCTCAGTGAGTACGCAGTATTTTTCGATGATAGAAGGTAATAATTTATTTACCCAAATGATGTTATCAGCATATAAACCTTTGCTTTTCATATCATCTTTTTCATTTACCTCTACATCCAAGTTGTCACATTCAATCAGTAAGTCATCATATAATTGCATGGGCTACTCCCCTAAAGGGTATTACTTTTATTTCTTACTGTTAATACCTATACTGCTATTGAAAAATAAACAGAAAAACATTAGAGTATTGTCTATTTATACAATAGTTTTATTCGTACTATTTATTAATCCTTTTTCTGCAAAAGTTCTGTCAGAATATTTCACTTCTGCGCAAACATATTGGAGAATATTCTGGTTGATTCCATTAGGGACAATTATAATTTTAGCAGGCGTGCTTATCTATACTCAGATCAACAAAAATAAAATACTTAAATATACTAGTGTACTTTTATTTTCGCTTTTATTAATTTTTTCAGGAAGTTTTATATATTCTAAAGAAAATAAATTTATCGCTGAGTGGAATCCTTATAAAATTCCTTTAGAAGTAGTAGAGGTAAGTAACTACTTAAAAAACGAAGAAAAAATAAAAATAGTAGCAAGTGAAGAAGTATCGATGTATATCCGTAGTATAGCTAGTAATGTAGAGTTATTATATACAAGATATGCTTATATGATAGGATTTTTAGGTGAGTCTTCAGAGTTTAATGATCGTGTAGTTTTGTATGAAATAATTAATGGAAATATAATGGACTATACTAATTTTTTTGCTTTAATAGAAAACTATGATATTAATAAAGCGGTCATAGCGAAAGAAAATAAAGATTTAATAGAGTTTCTATCAAAAAATAATACAACTATTGAGTACCAAACAGATAAATATATAATGTACAAATTTAAATAAACCATAAGCCTTCCACAATCATCTGTGAAGGGCTTTTATATTGGGAAAGGAACGGTGATTAAATGGATATCGTAGCCACAGTAACAGCAGCGAGTAACATTGCAAATTCTCAAGTCGTTTGGTCGATTTTATGTATTTGCTTAGTTGTATATGTTTTTTGGAATTCAAACAAACGTGAGGAACGACTAATGAAAAACTTAGAAACATTAACCGAAGCACAAGGCGAACAAGCCAATGCTATGCGTGAGATCAGTAAAAGCTTAACGTCACTTGAGGGTCGTATGGATCGTATGGAAAAACACATCTTTTAGGAGGAAATATAAATGAAAATCAACTGGAAAGTACGTCTACAGCATAAACAATTTTGGGTTTCATTAATCGCATTATTACTAGTGCTCGCTAATCAAACAGCGGGCATTTTTAATGTCGATATTACGATTTACAATGCTCAAATTACAGCCATTTCAGAGACTGTTTTAAGCATTTTAGGTTTGCTTGGTATTATTATCGACCCAACTACAAAAGGTGCTTCAGACAGCCTTCAAGCATTGAATTATGACAAGCCAAAGGATGATGTGAAATGACAAGCATTACTACAACATGTCGTGATATATCAGAACTATTACCTGCTGCACAAACAGCCTGTCGTTTATTGTTTCAGGAGTGTTTTAAAGCAGGGATTAAGAACATCTTTATTACTGAAACATATCGCTCACAGGAACGACAGAAATACTTATATGCACAAGGCAGGACTCGACCAGGGCAGATTGTTACTTGGACATTAGATAGCAATCACAAGTCACGATTAGCATGGGATATTGCTGTTGGTCCTCCACAGTCTTTGTATGATGTAACTACACTAAGTCGAGTAGGAGCTATTGCAAAAAAACTTGGTATTACATGGGGTGGAGATTGGAAAGCGAAAATTGATCGTCCTCATTTCGAAGTTAAACCAACTTGGATTATGCCAAAGGGATACAAAATTGAAGGACAGGTAATTGTTCCAACCAATAGCAAATACCAAGTGCAATTAATTGTGGAAGGCAATGCAACGAAACCAATTGTAAAGGATGATGATAAAATGCAATTTACAAATGAAACACTTAAAGCTGCAGTACGGGATTATCTAAAGCAAGCAGTGGATAAAAAACTTATTGATAAATCCCACCTTGAAAAGTTTGACGCTGGTACATTAACAAATGGCGATTTAAAAGGATTAGAAATTATCATTGCACAACGTAGTGTGTAATCAAATGCCTGTTACCTAAATTGGTAATGGGCTTTTTATATTTGGAGTATCTGAAAGTCAATTTACTGTCAACAGATATTTAAGTACAAATTGTTAATTTATGATTACAAAATGAATAGTTACTACAATGTAATTAATGTCAAATAATATGTTTATAAAACGTTGGAAATGTAACTTTAGTATAGCAAAATTAATCGAGAACCGCCAAAAAATGGCGTTATTGATGGGGGGATGTGGCGGTTATTGTAAATTTAATGTAAATTCAGCGCCAAAAAATGGCGTTCTTCAATAATAGATTTGGGAAGTTTCCAATGATAGGATATTAATAACTCGAGGGAACTTAATTTACTATAGTAGGTTTAAACAAAATTTTGGAGGTAAATTAATTATGAAAAATAACCTATTTAAAGGTTTTATCTTTATGTTAAGCTTTATGTTAGTATTTAGTGTAATGTCACCAGCACTTGCAAATGCTAGTGAAATTCAGGAATTACCAACTAATGATTCTTTAAATCACGAAGAAACTGATTTTGATGAATTAACTAATAATTTCTTACTTGGAATAGGAGATTTTGAAGACCCTCTTTCAGATGAAGAGTCTTTAGCAATATTTAATAATAAAATTCTGGAAAACCAATATTCAAATGATCATCCTTCTGTAGAGCAATTCAATCTTTTTAGACTTGCGTTTTCAGTAGTGAGAAGTGGCGTTAATTACGTAGTTAAAGTAACTAGTAAAGGTAATAAAATAAAGGATGTAAGAAACGGGAAATTAGAAGTAGATGTTAGTAAACATATAAATGCTGGTAATCGGTTCAAAGATTATGGTGATATGGACAAACTTGTAAAATATATTGTAGAAGATATACGTAGATCAGATCAAGATAATGTAGTAAAAGATGGTTGGAACTCAATCAAAACGTATTACGGAAAAGGAGATAAAAAATTAGAAATCCGTTTCTATATAGAGGATGGAAAATTATTAAGTTTCAATGCTTTTCCTGATCATTCAAGTAAAGATGCAGGTAATGTGATTTGGTTAATTCCACAATAATAATCTAAATAAGAGGAGTTATTATGGAAGAAATTAAGATAAATGATTATGTTGTAAAAGTAGATAAAGAGAAAACTTTAGAATTATACAAAACACTTCCGAAGGTTTCTGAAAAAGCTCATTGTGGTTGTGAAGATTGTCAACTTTACGCGAAACAAATTCAGCTCACTAGTCCAGAAATTTTAAATTTCTTTAAACAATTTGGAGTAGATCCTACAAAAGAAGCCGAAGTTTGGAGAGCAATCCCCAATAAGGATGGATATGATACTTATAGTGCAGATTATCATTTTATAGGTTTTATAGAGGGTACGGATGATATAGATTGGATTCATATAGGAGAAGCATCTTTTGGACTTGCCAATCATGATGGAGATTTACCAAGTCCCATGATTCCAAGTACATTCTCAAAACCAATAGTAGAATTAGCTGTAAGGATAACAATGCCTAATTTGGAGATTTAATGTGAAAAAATTTTGTTTATAAATTAAACCATGAAAGCCCAGGCGCTCATTCAAAAGTGAGTACCTGGGCTTTTTTGATTAATATTCTCTTACTTCAAATGAAGCAATTTTATCATGTACGATGTATTCTGTTACCTTTTTATAAGGTGAAATTGTTTTTGAGAATTTGAATGTTGAAGTACCTTTTGCAGTATCGAACCAATTTAAGTAATTGTTTAAAACAGCATTGGTTACATCATATTCTTTTGTCATGCCGTTTACTAAAGTAATACTCAAAATTGCACTTGAAGATTCATTGTTTGGTTTCTTAACAATAACTGTAGCGGTCGCAAATAATTCTGTATTTTCGACCTTAGCGGTAATCATTGCTTCGCCTTCACGAATTGCTGTTACATTACCGTTCTGGTCTACATTGACTATTGATTCATCGCTTGTTGACCAAATTACATTTTTATTCAAAGAGTCTTCAGGTAAGACTGTAGCAATTAATTTATCTTTATTACCTTCTAGTAGTTCAAGTGCATTCTTGTCTAATGTGATAGTTTTAGTTTCTAGACTTCCATTCTTCTTAATAGTTATAATGCAGTTTGCAGTTAAATTTGTATTTGCTAATTGTGCCGTGACAGTTATTGTCCCTTCCTTTATAGCAGTTACATGACCGTCTTGACTTACAGTTGCAATACTATTATCACTACTTGTCCAAATAATATTTGCGCTGTTTGGAGTGGCTGTTGCAGTTAACTTAGCGGAATCTCCCTCAAACAATTCTAGATTACTTTTATCTAATGTAATAGATTCAGTACTTGGTACATCATTTTCAGATAGCAAAAATCCATCAACATCTATTGCATCTATTTCAAATGGTTCGTACATATTTAAGTTTTTTATAACTACCTTATGAATACCTTGAGATAAACTGTTTTTTTCATAAGTTAATCTTTGTGTTTGATTTATATTTAGATTTGATATGTTTTGTGAAAAAATATCAGCTGAATGTCCATCAATGCTTACATCAATAGTGTCACTTCTTTTAGAGAAAATAGCGCCAATAATCCTAAATTTAGTTCCGCTGAAATAGAAAGTTGCTGTACTGCTCTTAGTAAAAAAAGATGAAATACCGTTATAATACGCGTTAACTAAAACATCATAATGATCTGAAGGATTAGCTATTAATATTTTAGGGTTATTTCCATCGTATCGCTTCCAACCGATTTCTGGTTTAACAATTTGACTACCTATTACTGCACTATTTTCAGGAGTATTATTTAAATTAGTTACTCCTTCTTCATAATCTATTACTTCTGCTGCTGATGCACTTTCAACATTAAAGCTAACTAGTACTAGCAGCATTAACGCTAAATAAATCAAACTTTTCTTAAAAAATTTACCACTTATGTATCCTCCTTTAAATTAACAAGGATATTATAAATATCCTATAAAAACAACTTTAACCAATATGGTACTTATTTACCATGATAAGTTTCTTACATATTTAATAAAAAAAGCCACTCGATTGTGTGACCTATTTTTTATTCGTTAAATGCTGGATGCATATAATAGTTAAAGGCTATATCAGGTATTTTTTGATAGTTGAAATTTTCATAATTAATTTTATCTAATGTTTCTCGATTAACAAATATACGCATAACTTCTAGTGATTCAGTATTACCATAAGTATCAACCATAGGGAACTTCCATATGATTGCGATTTGCTTAATTTCTTCAATAGAATGTACAGCCTCTAAAGCATCTGCTGTGTCTATCCACATGCTTTCTTTAGTGGATTTAGTTGAAAGACTTTCGTCAGCATTCATTGTAACTTTTAAAAGATTAGCATCTCCTTCAATAGATACTATTCGCTTTTCTTTCATATTAGTTTTAGCTTTTATCGCATCAACAATTGCGTTTTCAGTTTTTTCAGCCAAACTTTGTTCTTTAACTTCTTTTTCTTCATTATCCTTCGGCTCTGTAGTTACAGGTACTTCTTCTTTTTTTGCCTCTTTATCATTATCATCTTCCCCACCAAAACAAGCACCAATCAAACCACCAAGAATAACGAAAAGTATTAGTAAGGTTAAACAACCTTTTAGGCAACCTCCTTTTTTAGGAGTTTCAGTGTTTTCCTTTTTCACTACAGTTTTTTCTTTTTCTTCAGACATATTGAAATCTCTCCTCTCATTTCCATTTTAGGTAATTCGGTATAATTTGTATATAAAAAAACAGACAACATTACTTAGTCATCTGTTTTCGTAAATTGTATTATTTCTGAAATATCCTCAATGTTTAGGGCATCGGCTATTTTTTCTAGTGCATTCTTATTTATACGAATTGTTTTGTCATTAACTAATTCACTTATGGTGCGAGGATTTAAACCTGTAATCTCCACAAGTTTCTTTTGATCCCAACCTCGTTTTTTCAATAGTTCTCCAAGATTAGATTTTAATTCAGCGCCCATTATTCACCAACTCTCATGTTATTATGTTATTTTTATTATAAACCATAATTTACTTAAAAGAAATTAAATGTTGACATTTTACTTAAACGAAATTATGATTTACTTAATCGAAATTATTTAAGCACTAATTTATATTTTTTATATTTTTTATACTTCGATTTCTTTTAAGTAAATTCTGAGTGAGGTGAAACACAAATGGCATTCGAATACCTAGCACAATACATAACATTCGATTCAGTAGCAGATATGGATAAGAGTGTGGAGGACCACATGGCGGTTCATTATTACGACTTAACAGAATCAGAACGAGCAATCGTATTCAAACTTGCCTCACACAGCTTAGAACACGCAGGAGTATGCCATTTAAAAGCAAGTACTATTGCTGCATCATTGGAAATCAGTACAAAAACTGTTTATCGATCAATGAAGAAATTAGCAGAGTTAGGCATCATCGAAAAAGTACCAAGCACTAAATTAAATGGCATTAAAGGGGCTAGTATCTATCGCATTTTACCTTATGTCCCATCGAGCGTGTCCCAACGAGAGACAGTCGATGAAGTCAGTGATGACGCGGTTTGCCATCCACAATCTGAAAACCAAGCATCTAAATCTTTTAATCTTTTTAGTTCTAAACAAGCAAATAATATTATGAGTCTTGGCAATGAATTAGCTTTGCAAGCTGAAAAGAAAAAGGAGTACATGAACGAGTACCAAGTGATGCTATACGATTTCATGCACTCGATGCCTTTACAAGATGAATTGAAAGATCAACTTCACAAATGTATCTTGGCTACAAAAATGAACGATATACGTGATTTTGTGAATGCTAAGGACGTTTTAGCTAACATTATCCGTGATATTGCGAACGGTACATTAACTATCACTAGTACATTAAGAGCCGTATTTGTAGGGTCGTATAACAAGGCTATAGAGCGTTCTAATAAGAAGGTGAATAATTCATCATCTATAGAAGAAAAGGCAGATAGAGAGCGTCCAGTGCCTTTCTACAATTGGTTAACAGAACGAGATAGCCATCCACAATCAAATACAGTACCAACAATCGATAACTGGTTGTTGTGGTAAAAGGAGATGGAGAAATGACTCATTTTGAATACATGCAACAACAAGGTCAATTAACAATCTTTGATTTACTGGATCAATATGAGGAGATGCAGTTCGAGAAGCCATCCACAAATGTTAATAAGCTTGTTGATAATGATAAAAAGATGTATATAGAGCCTCGTAGGAGAGTGTATATTGTTCAGTGATTTTTATGTCCATTTGTATACCCGATGTTGCGTAATAGTGAGTGCTTGTAATACATTATGAACACTGGATTAGGTTATGTATTAATTCAAATGTCTCCATTATTTTTATAGATACTTTAACGATTAGAGATGCTATATAATTTTAACAGTCAAATTAATGAAAAATATAGTGTATGAAACGTAACATAAATACCTTATTTTAGAAATGAAAGTGTATAATTTGATTATCTAATAATTCTTGTGAGGTGTTTTACTATGGATAAAAACGATTTTAAACTCAATTCAGATGTAATAAAAAATATTAGTGAATTAGCAAAGGAAATAGTACGAAATACGAATGGTGTAAAAATAACAGAAAATGATACTATCTCAACTTCAGAATACATGGGCAGTCTTGGTGAAACACTTAGTAATGTAAATAAAGAAATTCTAGAGAGTGATTCCTCAGAGGAAAAGTCTCGTTTACACAAACAAAGAGAAGATATTTTAAATAGAATGAAAGAGGAAAAAGAGAATCAACGTACTTATCAAACTAATAGAGAGGAAAAAGAAAGAAAACACATCAAAGCTATTTTTGGTTTTGTTTGTGCAATATCATTGGGTGCTGGCAGTGTGGTTTTAAAAACTTTATTAGAAGATAAAAAATTATAAAATAAGACCACTCCGTGATGGGTGGTCTTAATTTCTTATACATAAAAACAAGCGACTTCGAGTGACTAAAAAGTGACCAAAAGGTGACCCCAAATGACTTTTAGTAACAGTTGGTGATTAATAATGAAAACACAATGATTGAAAATCGTTAATAAATACAGCTTTTGATTTACACTGAAACTTTATGAAAGTTATAGTTAACTATCAGGCTGATATTTTTTCCAACGAGCCCGTGGACATCGAGGACTTTGAACAAACACAAGAAAAATGGCATTGTCGTGGCTGTAATTTTAGGGAGTTATGTGCATCAAGGTGAAAAAGAAGCGAGTGCTAATATAGCCTCTCGCTTCTTTTTAAGTGATTTTCGTAAAGTGAGCTTGTGTGCTTTTTTAATAAAGTAAAGAAAAATTAATTGCACAAGCAAAACGATCAGAAACATGAGGCCCAGAATAACGAATGAAACCATTTTTACTTCAGGTGTTTGCACAATTCCTGCACCATCAACATTTCTTGCCCCAATAAATACGGCGATGCCAGAAAAGATCAATAACCATACAATATTTACAGCCCACCAAATTATTTTCATACCCACTATGGCACCCTCTTTCTTCATGTAATTCCCTCGCGTTTCTTAATTATAGCAATTTACCTTAAATTTGGAAATGTCCTATAGACGGTCCTACATCTCAGCCTACAGACGGATTGACTATTTTAAAAATAGAAGTTTTTCATAGGCTTCATTCCTTGTTTAGGGTATATATGGTAAATTTGGTATGTGCATATTATGTATTACCTAAGAAAGGAGGCAGCATATGATGAACAATAAAAAGACGTTTATAGGATCAATCGTTATGTTGGGTATTTGTATGTGTCTGTTTTTTCCGTATCCTTACAATGAAGCAAGTATGGCACATACTACATTCATGTCAATTCCTATCGAAACACAAGATGGATACGTGTTACTTGGCATCTTTGGCTCGATTTTATTTATAATTGCTATGATTTTACTACTTAGGAGCATCAACAAATATCATTTTCGAACATTTGTTATTGTAGTATTAATTTATTCATTTTTACCTCATTTGCTTATCGTGGCGTATCAAGAAACCTTTGCTAGTGGCATTATGGCCATTTCATACAAAGGGGATGGAGAATGTCGTTTTGATATGGTGAGAAAAGACTTAATGAATGGGGAATGTACCATTGTCTTACATAATCGAAGCAATGAAGCTGTGTCCTTTGATTTACAATTTATCGATACGAATTTTTTTAAAGGCGATAAGCGGATGAATTCACTGATGAATATAGCAGGGCCATATCATGTGACCATCGAGGCCAATCGTGAAAAAGCTATTCATCTAAAGGAATTACTCAATTTAACAAATGTTCCTAATCATATAGAGGGAGGTGGCTCCTCCAAGGTGCATGTTCAATTAATAGACGGTGACAAGGAAAGAACTTTATAAATAGTCCATGCGTGGAAAATATTTTGCGTCTTATACATAGTTTCAACATTGTATTTGCTTTTGTGGTAAACTTGTATTAAATTATAGTAAGCTATGAATTGATCTTGAGAGAGGAGGCAAAAAGTCATGGAAACTATTTTCAGAAGAACGGCGATTGAGGTAAAGACATTTTTACAATTAGATGATTTAGGCTCAAAGGGACCAGTCTGTGGTTTTTTAAGAAAACAGCATAGTGAAAGTAGTAACCGGAAGCTTTTTGCTTTTGTCAGTCATGTGTGAAAAATGACTTTTTAACCATACAAAGTAATTGGTAGACGCCGGTTTTATGGCGTCTTTTTTGTTGTGATAAAACTGAGAGAGGGTGAGTGAATTGCTAAAAAAACTAAGACAATTAAGGAATGTTGCAGTGTTCCAAGCGCTTCTAATTTAGAAAAATAATTAGAAGCGAGGAATTTACTATGAAAAAACAACCAATTTTTACTTCATCATTTCTTTTTCTATTCATAAGTAATTTTTTTATTTTTATAGGATTTGAAATGCTATTGCCTATTTTACCAGCCTATTTATTAAGCATAAACGCCAATCCGATGCAAGTAGGCTTGGTGACGACGGTATTTACACTAGGTGCCATTACGATAAGACCTTTTGTAGGGTACTATTTAATGGATCATAATCGGAAAAAACTAGCAATTGTGGCAAGTATAGCATTACTCATAATTACAATGCTGTATCCATTGCTTAACACGATTTGGATTTTCCTATTACTCCGACTTTTCCATGGAACAGCGTGGGGTGTATCCACGACAGCCAATAGTACAATGGCTGTAGATAGTATCCCTAAAGCTCGATTAGGAGAGGGAATGGGCTATTTCTCGGTATCCACAACCGTGGGAGCGATTGTTGCACCAAGTCTCGGTATCCTTATTTACAGTACCTTTTCTTTTCACACGCTGATTTGGTCGTCAGCCTTCCTAAGCCTATTTGCGATCATAATGCTTTCCTTTGTGCATGCAACAACACCTATTCAAAATGACAAGCAGCCATTTCGGTTTATGGAAGCGATATTTGAAAAAGAAGTAAGGTTTCAAGCAGTATTGACTGTTGTGACGACGCTTGGTTTTGGCGCTATTATTACATTCTTAGTCCTTTTTGGTGAACAAAAGGGATTAAAGCATATTTTTCTATTCTTTCTTATCAATGCAATTGTTTCCACTTTAATACGTCCTTTTACAGGGAAATGGTTTGATAAGCATGGACCATGGTCGATCATTATTGTGTCAGCGATTTTCGGTTTTCTATCTTTAATCGTGTTATCCTATACTACAAATAATTTCACATTGATTATCGCTGCGATTTTATTTGGTGCAGGCTATGGCACCGTTATGCCGTGCCTACAAACCTGGGCTGTTCAAAAAGTAAGTGAAGCCAAAAGTGGTGCAGCCAATGCCACTTTTCTTTCCAGTTTTGATGTTGGAGTAGGTATGAGCGCATTTATCTTAGGAATTTTAGCTGAATGGATAAGTATAGAAATGATTTTCCGACTTGTTAGCCTTAGCTTTCTTCTTGTCGCTCTGTTAGTCTATCGGGATTACATTCTTAATAAGAAAACAAACCATTAATATAGGAAGAAGGACCAGTCTCAAGTGTCTGGTCCTTTTTTCTTTGACTTATATAACGCAAGGGTAAACTATTTCTCCCAAAGCTCAATCAGTCGACCTTCTGGATCTTTAATCCAAATAAACTTTCCAAATTCGTTACACTCTAGAGGTTTTGCGAGTGGGACATCAAGATGTTCAAGATGCTTTATCATCTCGTTTACATCATGAACTTGGAAATTTAACATCACTTGCTGTTCTGCTGGAAAATAATTGTCCTGTTCAGTGAAAAAAGAAAGGATCGTTTCATTGCCTTCTTGGGGTTTAATGATTGTCCCATTCCAATCGTTTATTTCTAGCATCAAGGTTTCGCTATACCACTTTTTTACAGAATCTAGATTCTTTGTTCGCCAAAGTATACCTCCAAAGCCTTTTATCATCGTCTCGATCTCCTGTCTGTTTAACGTTTCCTCATCTTTTCCATTACTATAGCATGACAAGGTGGCCATAAGAAAGAGACCATGCCATTTTGGATGATCTCTACCTATTATTCGGTAATCGTTTCTGCAAATGTTTTACGGCCAGGGCTTACTTTATTAATATGAATATCGATTTTACTGATGGAATCTTTGCTTAAAGGAATTTTGCCATCCTTCTCTAATCTCTTCCAAGCCTTTACATTACTACGATAGAGATATTCGGACAGACGAAAGACATCCGCATCCATTTTTAGTCCTTCCTCAAAGGTAGTTAGGATTTCTTCCTTGACGGCTTTTTCTACTTTTTTTCTTACCTGATTGGGTGTCAGCTTTCCTTTAAAACCATTTAAAATCGTATCGAATTTTAAATTTACCTCAAACTTTACATCATTACCTTTCACAATTGGCTTGACTTTAACATCTAGCTTTTTAATATCGACGGTTAAGTAATCACTTTTTTCATTATTTTCTAATTCGACGGTGATTTCTCCTTGCTTTGTTTCATCATTCATCCACTCTATTCCACGTGCAGATTTGCCTTTAATATAGCCTTTAAAACTATCCTTTGAAAGAATACCAACGCCAGCAAAAAAGGTTTCTGTTTTGGGGCCATCCATTGTCTCCCAGTTTTCGTTGACGGTTACATAAGGAATTTTCATTTCGTGGTTGGGCTCATTTAAGCCAATGACGAGCTGTCTTAAATTAACAGGCTCTACAAATGACTCCTGCTTCGCTGTATTTTTAGGATTACTTAATTTGGTGGCAGTTGGTGATTTCTCTAACAATGGAGAAACTAATAAAACATCCTCGATAGGATCTTGGGTACAGTAAACCCAAATATGATATCTTGTCTCTCGAAAGCGTAGAAAAGTATCAATAACCGCAATCGCATGTTCAGCTTTCATGGCACTCTCTGAGAAGAGAAGAAAGGTCATATGTCCCCAAAATACTTCTTGGTCCATTGAACGATACAATTTGTAAATGGCTTCTTCTATTGTCTTACCCTTCGCTTGACCAATTTCGGTAGGCGCTGCATTAGGGTTAGCTGATTCTGTTTTCGCTACGTTAGCAAAGTTGATAATTTGTAAGTATGCTGTATATTCATTATCCTTGTAGTCAACCCCCACACCTTGTACGTAATACATGCGTTGCGGCTCTGTTACATCCCAACAGCCTGATAGCAGTAGTGTAGTCGTCAGCATTAAAATAACAATCGCAATTTGTTTTTGGCTCATATATCTCCCTACTTTTTGAAGTTCGTGTATATTAGTTTGTACAAGAACGCAAGGTATTATAAGTAGAGACCATTTGTATGTATGAAAGTGCTGCTCTCGTCAAAATGACGTAGAGACAGCACTAATGATTTTAGTGGAAATATTTTTGGACGCGTTCAACGACCTCGTTTGCCGATAGTCCATTCGCATCAATCACAGGACCTTCCATAACTGGATCACTAATTCCCATGACATCGCGATCCTGACCTGTAATAATACAAGCATCACATTTTTTCGCATCCTCTTCATTGCGAAGCTGGATGACTTCAAAGCCTTGTGCTTTTAAAGCATCTTCGATATTCGTTAATGATTGTTCCACACCAATAATTCTAGACATTTCTTGTCCACCTCCTACAAATAATGTGCCATTTCAGGTTGCTCATTATTCATACTATTTTTTAGTGGGGAGAGATAATTTCTAGAGATCCGTGCGTAATAGGGGTTGTGTACTACATCTAAAAGAACCGCCAAAGCTTCGAGAAATCGTAAAGTCAACATATTCTACGGTGATACCTCTCTTCGCTAGTTGCTCGCCAATCCATGTAAATTCTTTGTCTGTAATATAGACTTCTTCATTAATAGGTAAGCCGTTAGTAGCAAGTTTTGCGGCATCCTCTAGGGAAACGTGAATTTTATCCCAATCTTTTAGCTGTTTGGGAATACCATCAATGAGTGCTTCCTCGCAGACAATCATTAGACCCTCTCTAACGAGGCTAAGCGCACAGTCGAGATGAAGAATGGTTGGATGAAGCGGCACTTCGACCACCGTATAATCAAAGTTACTCGCTAAATTACGCAGCCACTGCACACCATTTTTATTGGAGGCTAGTCCTGAATTCCCGACAAAAATCGTTTTATCTAACACTAACACATCACCGCCCTCTAAGAACGGGCCAACTTCAGAATCTAAACCATCTGCCATATCAGGCTTTGGAATGGAGACATAGAAGCATTGATTTTCATTTGCTTCCTGTGCTAAAAGATTACGTACGGGCAAAACTTCGTTGCGTCTATGTGGGAATCGAAGGGAGCCCTCGATTAAAAAATGGCCGATAGTGAAAAAGGGATCGCGAACGAAGAAATTGCTATAGCCATCTTCTTTTCCTACTTCTTTTTCATAGTCTGTTAAACGTCTTGGTACTTGTACTTCTACCCCGTATTTTTCTAATACTTTTTTTAAATTTGCTCGTTCCAATTCCCATTGCTGCTGTCTTTCTGGAAAGACATCTTTAAAATTTTTACCGAGTGTATCTACGCTTGCATAAAGTGCTAGTGTTTCTTCTGTTAAAAATTCATCATCTGTTGGAGCCTCCTTAGCTGGAAAAGCAAATTCCGATTGCGCCATGACAACTCGTTTTAAAGGAGCAAACTCACTTTTTACAAAAATATTCGTCATCTTACTGCCTCCTGTTGTATGATTTAGAAAAAGTAGTGAAAATTTTTCCTGTAATGTTCCTTATCGTAAGATATATAGTTACTATATAGTCAAGGATGGGCTGTAAGGTGGTGAAATGATGGGCATTGCAGAAGTGTTGACCATTGTCTTTGTCGTATTAAAGCTAACAAATGTCATTACATGGTCGTGGTGGCTGGTATTATTACCAGCGATTCTTTCATTTAGTCTGTATGCCATTATTGGGCTGGTGAAGCTTGGGATGGTATTGATTGCTGTGGTAGCAGTGAAAAGGCGGGAAAAGAAAGCAGAATTATGAAAAAGGTGAGGATAGTCCAATTAGGTCCACCCTCACCATTTTATTATTTGCTTAATTCATAAGTTTTCACAGCTGGAGGAACAAAGCTTTCACATTTATCTAATAGTGCTGCTGCGTCCTCATCAACAATAAGTGCATCACGATATTGTGCTTTTAAAAATTGTTCATTTTGCATATGGTCAAAGAAAGATATTAATAAATCAAAATAGTTTTCCATATTGAAAATAGCACAAGGTTTTTGAAGCAGCCCGATTTGATTCCACGTAAATACTTCAAAAAATTCCTCTAATGTTCCAGGTCCACCAGGAAGGGCAATAAAGCCATCTGCTAATTCCATCATTTTACTTTTACGTTCATGCATTGTCTTTACAACAATCAGCTCTGTCAGCTGTTGATGCGCAATTTCACGTTCTTCTAATAATGTCGGAATCACCCCAATGACCTTGCCGCCTTCTTCTAGCACTGTATTCGCTACTGTTGCCATGATGCCTACAGAAGCACCACCATAAATAAGAGTAATTTGTCTTTTGGCTAATTCTTTTCCTAGTAAAATCGCTCCTTGACGATAAGCATCGGAAGCGCCTAGACTGGATCCGCAAAATAAGGCAATACTTTTCATAGCTGATTTCCTCCATATCTGATCGAATTCTTTTATAGTATAATTTATTTTGAAGAGGAAGGAAATGGAGGAAACTGAATTGGAACTAAATGAATTTCAACGCTGGGTAAAGGATTACTATGAAGCACGTGGCTGGTCAGAGCTTAATATTTTTACACGTATTGGCTTCTTGGCAGAAGAAACAGGTGAGGTAGCCAGGGCGATTCGAGCAATCGAGATTGGTAGAGATCGACCAGATGAAAAAACACCATCCTTTGAAGAAAATAAGCAGGAGCTAATTGAAGAGCTAGGGGATGTCTTAGGAAATCTTATAGTGATTGCCAATCAGTACGATATTCCATTAGAAGAAATATTTGCAGCTCATCAAGACAAGCTGATAAAGCGTTACCAGGAATAGGAGGATCGAGATGGAATATCAAGTAGAGGTTTTACGGGGACAGCATGAGGATTTTACAAATTTTTTAAGCGAAAAAATTCGTGCCTTTAATAATGAGCAATCTCCTTATCATCGCGAAAGTAGAAAGAAGGGTACGATTCTTCCTTTACAGTTAATCGTCACAGATCAACAGCAGCAATGGATAGGTGGTATAACAGCTGAAGTCTACTGGGGATGGATAGAAATACATAAATTTTGGTTTAGTGAAGAATATCGTGGAAAGGGAATTGGCACAAAGCTCTTAGCACAGGCAGAGTTAGTAGCCAAGGACATGGGGGCAACAAAAGCTCTACTGACAACCTACGAGTTTCAAGCGCGTACCTTTTATGAGGCACATGGCTATCAAGTAGTGGGAGAAATTAAAGATTATCCACCAGGCAGTAGCTACTATACGATGGTGAAAGTGCTTCCTTAAGAATAGACTGTCTAAGGAGATAGACAGCCTGTTTTAATTGACATCGCCCAAATAGATTGTTGTCTGTTGTCCTCGTATAAATTTCTGTAATGGTTGGGTAAGCGCTTTGGGGTAAAGTCTATATGTATGAAGCTTTTCAATCGGTATCCATTGTGTCCCAATTTGAAGACTATCAGGATTCGTTGGTTGACAAGTTTGCGCATTTACCTGACAGAGGAAATAATATTCTACCTGATGTACATCAGCGTCAAAGGCGGCATGCTCATGATTTTGTCCGATGTATTCACGGATAAATAACAGCTCTCCAATGTGAACGGAGGAGCCAATTTCCTCCAGGCATTCCCTTTGCAACGTCTTGTGAAAGGTCTCTCCATGCTCCTGTCCACCACCTGGACAAAGGTAAAAGTAGCCCTCTATATCTTGATTTTTTGTTAGCAATAGTTTCCCATCCACGATGATGATGGCTTTGACAGAATTTCTAATCATGGACTTCTCCTTTTAATTGTTATTTTTCGTGATCATGACTAAAACGCTTCATGAATGTCTACCTTAGTAAAAAGGGGAGATGAAGCGTGTATTCAATGTCCAATTTTAAATTACTTGTCGAAAAACAGACCGAAATTGATACCATTTATCAGAAATGTAATGATTTAATTCAATCAACTGTTACACCAAAGCTAGATGCAGAGGTCGAGCAGTTTTTAATGCTAGTTGAACAGCATTTGACACAGCAAGGCTTTACAATTACGAATACATCAACAGGGTTAATCGCCAATTATCAAGAGGCTGTCATTAATGTAGATAAACATTCAAAGCATTTGGAAGAATGCTTTTTTATCAATTTAAATAGTTATGCTGAGGATCAAGTCTCTATTGTACTCGATATCTCACCAACGATGCTACCGAAAATTTCAAACCAGCTCGATGGCTACACAGATATTATAGAGCAAATGACGGATAAGCTAAAGCAAGCAAAAAGTCTAGAGAAAGCCTGTACGAATCCCAAATTTCTTTATAAAACGCAAAGCAACAAAGTTTTTCATACCCCACAGGAAGTGTTGGATTATTATTTTCAAGGATAGGAGAAGCAGCTAGAAAAAACTAGTAGGTGTATAAAAAGTGGAAAATTGATGTTGAGGACTGACCTCAACAGTATAGACAAATAAAAAAATACACCTTCGATTGAATATGGGGTTAAAAACTAAATTTCAATTAGGAGGTGATTTTTCTAAGAGTAAAAGGTTTTAAATGAATTAATTGATCCCATTTGCGAAATATATATATAAAGGATGATGATTCAATTACAAATCACCATCCTTTTTAGCGTATTAAATCTGTAAATAAATCATTCCTTAATCCGTTTCAAAGGGCTTTTCTTTATACTTGGAAACATCATAACGCCCAATTACTTGATAATTAGACGTTTCATCGTCAGCCTTGAATTTATTGAAATCAGCTACATCCAGAGCATCTGTCATCATCTTCAATAAATATTGTGGTTCCGGAGCTTCTTCTACTGCTGCAAGAACTAGTGCATTTCGTAAATATCCTGCATACTGTGAGAGCAATTGAGCATTGAAGTCTAGCCTATTTGCTTCAGCAAAAAGCTTCATGAAAATCGATACCGTTCGTGTATTTCCTTCTCGGAAAGGATGAACACGCCAAAGTTTTGTCATAAATGAAGAAAAGTCCTCAACAAGGAGAGGATTAGAATACTTCCATTGCTTAGATTTAGACCAACTGAAAATAGTTTTTAAATCAGATACAATGTGATCTTTATCACTATAAGCAACAGATAATCCACTTAAAACATGTTCGCTTTTATAAATATTGACTGTGCGGAATTCTCCTGCCCATAAATATAGCTCATGAAAAAGGAAGTGATGAATCTTTTGGAGACTTTTATATTTTTGGAAGTCAATCTCATGCGTGATAGAAGAAATATCTATAATCCCAGCGATTAACAGTTGTGCTTCAACGTCAATCAATTGTTGTTCATCTCGAATATTTAATTTGTTGATTAAGACATTTGTATTAGGATAAATATATGGATCCATAAACTACTGTGAAGCCCTTGTATATTTTTCAACAATCGCTTGTTTCAATTGGCTGGATGATACTTGACCATTTTCATATTGGTTTAAGAGGTTCTGTGTAAATGCGCTCGGTTTTCCACCGTCAATGGCAGCCATACCAACTGCGAATTGCACTTGCTTTTTACGTTCTAAGGATGAATTTTCTTTCATAAATAACACCCCTCACTTTAATGGTATATCTATTATATCAGTTTTATGCATCAGGAGATAGTTAGATCACTGCACGATGCCTACTGACATAGTTCAATCTTTGTCATTAAGTATTTACACTTTGAGTGAGAAAATTCAATAGGTGCCAGTGGGAAAAATTTAGAGCTAGGCTATCCTATAATCAAAGTGGGTGAAATTTTACGAAGAGTAAAATTTCACCCACTTTTTCTATTCGGAGAAGAGGTTTTGTTCTAGTCTTTCATCTATCTAAAAGCGATAGCGATTGGAAGCCCGCTTTCTTCCATTATCGAATAAACTTTCTCCCGCAAAGCCACATTATCAAGGATAGACCTAAGAAATAAAGTGGCATTGTCAGTAAAGAACCGTTATGCAGTAAGCTCATACCAGATGTGATGGCACTGACGAGTAAGTAATAGCCGAGACTAAAGATAGCGCCTGCTGTGCCAATCACATCCTGAAAATCTACTAACGCTAAACTTAAGCAATTAGGAAGTGCGATGCCCGAGCCTAGCAGTGTGATAAAAATAGTAATCAGCATACCAATGGCCATCATGCTCGCGTGCAATGGCAGGGTACAAACGATGGTCAAAAGCAAAGTGCCACCAAGCATTACCAAACAGCCAACATGGATGATTTTTTGTGGCGAATGGCTGATGACGAGTCGCTTTGAAATCATAGCCCCAATTATGGAAGCAAGGGCAACGATAATGCCAAGAAATCCGTACAGGCCAGGTGACAGCTGGAAATGCTCGATGAATATAAAGGGTGCTTCGGCATAGTAGCTAAATAGAACACCATTAATGCCTCCTATTAGTAGCCCATAGACAAGCACGATGGGTGAAGCAAAAATGCGTTTGACGACAGGCCAAATCGCTGTTCTTTGTCTTGTTGCAGGATTGGTTGTTTCTGGAAGTCTGCAATAAGCATAGATAAACAACAGGATACTCATGATGACAAGGACAAAAAACACGGCTCGAAAGCCCAGTGCTTGATCCACCCAACCACCAATTAACGGCCCTATAGCTGGGGTAAAGGCAATGACGGCTGAAATTTGAGCAAACATAGCATGGCGTTGACTTCCCGTCACACTTTCACGCAAAATGGTTTGCGTAATAATGGAGCCAGTTGCAGCGCCGAATGCTTGTAGCAATCGACTTGCTAATAGAAAAGGGATTGTCTCTGCGTAAAAGCAGAGTAGGCTACCTATTCCATAAAAAATTAAACCACCTAGCATGGCAGGTCTACGGCCAATAAAATCAGAAATCCATCCCCAGCAGAAAACGCCGAACGCAAAGCCAATAAAATAGATACTTAATGTTAATTGGACAGAGCTATTGGCTACATCAAGTGCAGCGGCAATATCCGGAAGTGATGGTGTGTATATTGTTTCACTAATTTGTGGAAAAGCCACAAGAACAATCATTAATAATAAAGATGGTACTGCCTGTTTTTTCAACATATTGCCCTCCTACAAGCAAAATTCTACTTTGTTAGTTTCAAGTAGATTGCGTAGCTAGGGAAACGGCGGGACCATTATAAGAATACGTTCATAGGATGTCATGTTGAAATCACCTTTATATGCTTGAAGTAGGAGTGCATAGTCTAGCAACTATTATAGGCTATTTTACAATAATTATATAGTAATAATTGCTAAAGCTAAGAGATATTGCTTGTATATGGAAGGGGGATTTTGTAAAATGAAACATATGTTCTTTTGAGAGGGTGTATCTAATTGAATTTTGAGCTAACTTTATTTACTTCTAGTGATATTCAGGGATTAATCGAGCTATCAGCTTCCGTTGGATGGGATTACGATGCCTACGAAATTGAAACGATTATGGCAGCAGGTAGAATAGTTGGACATAAAAATATGGAAGGAAAAATTGTTTCCAGTGCAGCCATTATTCCCTACGACACAAATGTAGCTTCCATTGGCATGGTGATTGTGCATGAGCAATGCAGAGGTTTTGGCTTAGGTAGAATCGTTACACAAGCCTGTATCGATAGTGTTTCAGCGGAAACAGCGATTATGCTCGTAGCTACAAAAGAAGGACAACCTTTATATCAAAAAATGGGCTTCACAACTGTTGAGCATGTACATAAATATTTGGCAGACAAATATGTTGAGACGACCAGCGAAGCCGATTTTTTAGGTACCATCAAAGAATTTCAAGAACAGGATTTTGAACAGCTGGCCCAACTTGACGCAGCAGCCTTTGGGGATAGTAGAAGAATCTTTTTGCGTAAAAGAATACAGCAGTCACAGCGCTGTGTTGTTGTCAAAAATCAAGACAACCAAATGATTGGCTATGGCTTAACAATCGCGGGGCCAATTTATCTACTTTTAGGACCAATCGTCGCGCCAAGTAAAGAAATAGCGCATCATATTATCAATGAATTGGCTAAGGGCTATCAGGGGAAATTACGTATCGACTGCCCATCTGTTCAAAAGGAGCTTGCTCCAATCTTACAACAAAGTGGCTTTACGATGGCTGCAACACCACCTGTCATGATCCGTAATGCCAAAAAAATACCTACAAGAAATCAAACATTATATGCTCTAGCAGCACAAGCCTTCGGGTAATCAAACGTGCAAGCCTACTTTGGGGTTTGCACGTTTGTATTGTCAAAAAAGGATTTTGAAGGAAGAGTAGAGAATGATATGGATGGTAGAGGAGGGAACAGCATGTTTCCAGAATTAGAAACAGCAAGACTTAGGTTAAGAGAGCTCACAGAGGAGGATGTTCCTGCGATTTTTCGTTGCTTTTCCAATGAGGCTTTAACACGCTATTATGGGCAGGAGCCTTTTACTGACACACAGCAGGCTGAGCAGTTAATTAAGCAATTTGCTAAAAATTTTGAGGAAAAGCGTGGGATTCGTTGGGGAATTGAACGAAAAGATTCGAATGAAGTGATTGGTACAGTTGGCTTTCATTTATGGTCGGCGGCACATCAACGAGCAGAAATTGGCTATGAAATTCACCCTGATTACTGGCGGCAGGGTTATACAAAAGAAGCTGTGCAGAAAGTAATTGCATATGGTTTTGGGGATATGAACTTAAACCGGATTGGAGCCGTTGTTTTTTTAGAGAATGAGGCATCTTCCAAGCTTTTAATTCAGCTTGGATTCCAACAGGAAGGCATATTGAGGGACTATATGTATCAAAAGGGACAAGCACATGATACATTTATCTATTCTTTGTTAAAAAAAGATGAATAACATAGCTTTAGCGCTTTTATAGAATAATCATTTACTTGGAAATGGATAATAAATAATAATTTAGATGGAGTTTTGAGGCTGCTTTTTTCGGTTATAGTTCTTATATGAACAACAATTCATAAGTTCGTGTAAAAAAGTAACAGATGAGGGGCTGGGTGTTATGGAGCAATATAGCACAGCTTATTTTCAAAAGCTAGATTTACTGTCTAGCTTATACGCGGGACAGGCTGCTTTAAAGGATTCCATTCCAACAGAGAAGGTCAAGCGAATGGAGCGCTATCAACAAATTGAAGCGGCGATTACAAAACTAAATAACGAAATTAGAATAATTGAACGGACCATATTAAAGTCCTCCCATCCTACTAGAAATAGTTAATGGTAGCTCAACCCATGCAGATCCCAGCATGGGTTTTTCGTTTGATAAGGTAAGCTTATGTATTTTTATAATAATTATAGATTTTTCTTATGGGTGATCTACTTGTACACTAAAATAAAAGGGGAGGGTGAAGAGAATGGGGATTGATTTCCATAATCAGCAACATCGTACGTCTTATACAACTAGACAGGCAGATAGCTCATGGAAGGCAGCGTTAGCGAAACATATTCCTTTTCATAGTATGGGAAAGGCAGTAGATATCGGCTGTGGCGGAGGGATTTATGCCAAGGCACTTGTCGATATGGGGGTGGCATCTGTAACAGGTGTAGACTTTTCACTAGCCATGCTAGACGGAGCGAAAGAAAATTGTCGAGCATATCCGCAAATCACATTTGTTCAAGGAAATGCTTTCAATACAGGGCTTGCAGGGGATACTTTTGATATCGTGCTTGAAAGAGCCTTAATTCATCATATACAAGATGTCAAAGCATGCTTTCAAGAGGCATTTCGGCTTTTACAGCAAGGCGGTTATTTTATCGTACAGGATCGCACCCCAGAGGATTGCTTACTTCCAGGGGATGCTCATCATATAAGGGGCTATTTCTTTGAAAGTTTTCCTTCGCTTATTCAAAAGGAAGTAGAGCGCAGACACACTAGTCAGTTGGTGGCAGAAAGCTTACAAGAAGTAGGCTTTCAAGAAATTAGTGAACTCAAACTATGGGAGACGAGACAGGTCTATGCCAATAAGGAGCAATTATTGGCTGATTTACAAGGTAGAGTGGGGCGTAGTCTATTGCATGAATTGAATGACAACCAATTATCGACTCTTCTTGAACATATAAGGAATGCAATTACCACTGAAGGTTCCATCATTGAAAAGGATCGATGGACGATTTGGATCGCCAAGAAAAAATAATAACCACCTTCTGGAGAGGATCAACCCTCTCCATTTTTATTCGATTACAGCATCAAAATCTTACTCCGCTTTCACAGAGCTATCCGTCAATTTACAGGATTTATCCGCCACTTTTAACTTTCTATCCGTCACTTTAGGATTGCTATCCACTACTTTGCACATTTTATCCGCTTTCCCAGAAAAAACCCTCATAGCATCACTACAAGGGATTATTTAGCAAGTGCTAGCAAAAATTCATCGCGGTCTGCTTCTTCCTGCATTTTACTATCGACAAGCATTGCACCTGATTGAACACTTGTGATGTCGTTGTCTACCAGAAACTGTACATTGACCTTGGCTACTTCATTGTTAACCGTACAATCACCCTCAAACTCTACAACATCCTGTCCCTTTTGTGTTTCAAAATAGACCCAATATGGATTTTCACAGGCAGAGGCAAAGGCACTCTCCAAAGTTTTTGCGCTATTTTCATAGGAATAGTTTTTTACGTATGTAATATATTCATTGTCTGTAATATCCTTTTGTGGACCATAGAAGTACCAAAATACCGCTAAGATACCGATTGGCACAATCCACAGTATATTTCTTTTACTTAATTTCCCCATGTGTTATATCCCCCTTTATGTGAATATTTTAACATCTTCTTTTGCATTTTTGCTAGCTTACGATAATATTTTCTATTGAAGGCTGCGATTCTGTTCACAGCGTGAGCTTTGAATTCAGGTGGCAGTTATGATAACGTTAGTTGATAGATTTGTTTCGATGTCGCCAAATGGCTTGGTGAAGGAGGTTTTTACATGCATAAAAGAAGACGTGGTGTGCTGCTAGTTCTTGTGCTGATGTTAATGGGTCTAGCCTTTTTTATCGGCATGAAAATGAGGCCAGTCACACTACCGACTAGAAATCCTGAGACAACGCCCATTCAAGAGGATGCGTCCGAACAGGAAGGTGGTTCAGACAATATAGAGGTCCTCATTCAGGATATTGCTCAATTAGCGCGAGAAGGAAAAGTACCTGATGTGCCATTTGCAGCAGGAGATACAGAACAACAAGCGGTTCGTGAGCAATGGGGAGAACCGCAGCAGGTCACGGAATCCGCCAATGGACAATATGAAGATTATGAGGATGTGACGATTGGTTATCGAGGTTCACAGGCCTTCGATATCCGTTCATCGAAAGAGAATATCAAAAGCATTCGTTTAGCAGATATTAAAAATAAGTTGGGTGAACCTGATGAAGTTCGTTACTATCAGGATCCTTCAACCGATCAAATTATTCTTGTCTACCAAGTAAATGCCAGCTATCAATTAAAGTGGATTTTACCGAAACCGATTGACAGTGATGCCAATCCTACTGTTCATCATATTTCGGTCTATACGGAACTGAAGCCACAAGCGCCAGATACGGTGGAACAAATGACATTGGACGAGAAAATCGGTCAAATGATGTTTGCAGGTGTTTCAGGTACGACGCTTCAGCAGGAGACAATAAGCCTTATTCAAAAGGCTAAAGTAGGTGGTTTAATTCTTTATGGCAATAATCTTGAAACACCCCAGCAAACGGTCACATTGATGAATGACTTAATGGCTGCCAATTCGAATAATCAGCTACCACTTTTCCTTGGCACCGATCAAGAGGGTGGAAAAGTAGTCAGATTACCAGGCGCTTTAAAAAATTTCCCAACGAACCAAAAAATTGGGGACATTAACCAATCCAAGTTTTCATTTGAAGTAGGCCAATTATTAGGGGAGCAATTAAAGGCATTTGGCTTCAATCTGGACTTTGCGCCTGTATTAGATGTCAATAGCAATCCGAATAATCCAATTATCGGGGATCGTTCGTTTTCCAATGATCCAGCTATTGTCAGCAAATTGGGCATTCAAACAATGAAGGGTCTGGAGTCGGAGCAGGTTATTCCTGTCGTGAAGCATTTCCCTGGGCATGGTGACACATCTGTGGACTCCCACTTAGAATTGCCAAAGGTGACAAAAAGCTTGAACGACTTGAATCAGCTAGAGCTTGTCCCATTTAAAGAGGCCATTAACAATGGTGCAGATGTCGTCATGGTCGCACATATTTTATTGCCAAAAATTGATCCACAGTATCCTTCCTCCATGTCGAAGGAAATTATCACGGGTATGCTAAGAAAGCAGCTGGGCTTTGACGGTGTTGTGATGACTGATGATATGACGATGAAGGCCATCACGAATCATTATGCGATCGGGCAAGCAGCTGTCGATTCAATCAAGGCTGGTAGTGATATTATTTTAATCGCTCATGAATATGCCAATATTACAGCAGCGATAGAAGCGGTGAAGGTAGCCGTCAGCAATGGGGAAATAACAGAGGAACGCATCAATGAAAGTGTCCAAAGAATCCTAAAACTAAAAGAAAAATATCAGCTTGTCAATCAGCCCGTGCCAGCAGTTGATATCAACAAGCTTAATACGGACATCGAAAAAGTTTTGAATACGTATATGAAATAAACGCAAAAAGGGACATACAGCTACCAGTGTATGTTCCTTTTTGTGAATGATGGATAGGGTGAGAACGTGGATAAGGAATTCAAATTAGCTAGTCAATTATTACTGTTACTAGATTCTGAACAAAGATGGTTTACTTTAGGGGAGGTTGAAAAAAGCTTACATATTTCAGATAAGACCATACGGAAGCTCGTAGAAGAGATCAATCGGCAATTACCAGCAACAATGACGATTGACGTATCTAGAGGAAAGGGAATTTTTCTACAACGAGATGGGCGAAGTACAACCGTTAGTGAAGTGCTTTCGAGCATGTTCAGGCAAACCATCTTCTATCGCTTCATGCACTTATTGTTTATCAATGGGCAACCTTATTCGATGGAGGAGCTAGCAGAGGCGATGTTTATGAGCACTTCCTCGTTGAAGAAGCTGATTACGCAACTAAATAATCATGATTTGAAGCCGTATAAGCTACGCATTACATACTCGACGCCCGCCGTAAAGGGAAATGAATTGAATATCCGCTATTTTTATTGGAAATTATATGGTGATGCCTATGAGTATACAGGATGGCCATTTACCAATAGTGACTTTGATTTTATCAATCAATGCATCACGCAAATAGAGCATGAGCAAAACATTGTTTATTTTATTAACTCCAAGAGGAAATTATCCTTTTTAGTGGCGATTGTCTTGGAAAGAGTACGAAAGGGGAACTATGTCAAAATTACGGAGGATGATTACGCCTGGGAAAGAGGAATGTTCTATTTGCCAGTAAAAGACTTTGCACAGGCACTGGAAGAAAAATTTTCGATTGAATTACCAAAGCGTGAATTTTTTTTTATGCAATCTCTATTTAGTCTAAGCCAATATCATTATTATGAAGGATCAGACATGACGCCAATGAAGGAAATCGAATTATATAAAAATAAAGAAATTGATCAAATGGCGCAGCAGTTGTTCACCTTATTGGCAAAGGTTTACCCTAATCTACATATGAATGAGCGGTTTAGCTTGGAGGTATATGAGTTTTTAGACAAGCTTTTAATCGATAATGCCATCCCTGAATGGCTGATGATTTCAAAAAGTAATTTAACAAACTATGTTCAAATTGAATGTCAGCAAATTTACCAAGATATGCAGGTCTGTATGCAAACATGGAAAAAAGCGTACCCTTCTATCCTGTATAATGACTTTCATTTAACCAAGCTTACCTTGCTTGTTCGTTCAGGGTTACGTTATAAAAGTAAACGAGCCTTCTTGGTCATTGGAGAGGAATTTTCAATCCGCCATTATATCGCCAATTTAATCAAGAATGAAATTGGGGACCAGCTGATTATTAATACCTCTATTATGAAGGGGTTAACGGATGAGATGGTACAGCAGCATCACATTGATTTTGTCATAAGTAATTTTCCCGTTGCCTTAACGACAGTGCCGGTTGTTATTATATCTACGATTCCTACCAAAAGGGACTTAGATAATATTCGTCAAGAATTGCTTCGGTAATTTGGTCAATTATTTCCCGTACACAACGTAATAATCTGGTCTAGTTTGTCAGGATTATTAAACCTTATACTCATAGTAGTTTCTGAACAGATTTCTTGTAAAAGAAGTAGTTTTGGAAATGGCTGTGGGTATTTTTTATTGATAAATGAAAACGGTTACCTAATTGGATTGGAGATAAATGACAAGTTTTTGGAGGAATGAAAATGAGTAGACATTTAGGAGCAAAAAAGGGAGAAATAGCTGAGCGTGTCTTGCTGCCTGGAGACCCTTTACGTGCAAGATTTGTAGCAGAGCATTTTTTAGAGAATGTCTATTGCTATAACGAAGTAAGAGGAATGTATGGGTATACAGGAACGTTCAAAGGTGTACCGATTTCCGTGCAGGGGACGGGCATGGGGAATCCATCGATGAGTATTTACGGTACTGAATTGGTCAACGATTATGGCGTGAAAAAATTGATTCGTATTGGCACATGTGGCGCGATGCAACAGGACATTCAAATCCGCGATATCATTCTAGCCCAAGCAGTGTCTTCAGACAGCAATTTGACGGAGAAAATTTTCTACGGCAATAATTACGCACCAATTGCGGATTTTTCCTTATTAATGAAAGCGTTTCAACTAGCGCAAGGGAAAAAAGGCAATGTTTTTGTTGGCAATATTTATAATTCAGATGAATTTTATCGTGAAACATTAGACAGGCTTCATAAGTTTATGGAATTCGGTGTTTTAGGGGTAGAAATGGAAAGCACCGCCCTCTATACGTTAGCCGCAAAATATGGAGTAAAGGCATTGTCTATTTTGACGGTAGGTAGTCAACTATTAACAAATGAAAGCTTAACGCACGAGGAAAGTGAAAAATCCTTTTTTGATATGGTGGACATTGCTCTTCATACAATCATCGATGCGTAAGGGATTGCAAGGGATGGGAAGAAAAAGCATTTGAAAACATTGTTCGTTACGGAGGGGACAACATGCATTATATTATTTCGATAGTAGGTCTACTACTCGTGCTATTTTTAGCATGGCTTGCAAGTAATAATAAGAAAAAGATTAAATACCGCCCAATCATTGTGATGATTGTTATCCAGCTTGTTTTAGGGTTTCTATTACTGAAAACAGGTATTGGGGAATTTTTAATTAAAGGATTTGCTGATAGCTTTGCAAAACTACTTGAATATGCCAATGAGGGCACAAATTTTGTATTTGGTGGGATGGCGAATGAGGGTGCACATACATTTTTCCTCTATGTTTTAATGCCAATCGTATTTATGTCAGCCATCATCGGCATATTGCAACATTATAAAATTCTACCGTTTATGATTAAATATATAGGTTTCGTATTAAGTAAAATCAATGGCATGGGAAAACTAGAATCCTATAATGCGGTTGCAGCGGCAATCGTGGGGCAAAATGAAGTATTCATTTCAGTGAAAAATCAAATCGGCTTTTTACCAAAGCATCGGCTTTATACCTTATGTGCTTCTGCGATGTCAACGGTATCGATGTCCATTGTGGGCTCTTATATGACGATGCTAGAGCCAAAGTATGTAGTGGCAGCTCTCATATTAAACTTGTTTGGTGGTTTTATCGTGGCCTCAATCATTAACCCGTATGAAGTACAAGCGGAGGAAGATATAATCGAAGTGCAAGAAGGTGAAAAGCAAACGTTTTTTGAAATGCTAGGCGAATACATTATGGACGGTTTTAAGGTAGCCATCATCGTCGGGGTTATGTTAGTAGGCTTTGTAGGGTTAATTGCCCTCATTAATGGTGTGTTTGATGGCATTTTCGGTATCACATTCCAAGGTTTCCTAGGCTATGTCTTTGCCCCAATTGCGTTTGTCATGGGTGTACCTTGGCATGAAGCTGTGAATGCAGGGAGTATCATGGCGACAAAGCTTGTGGCAAATGAATTCGTTGCCATGCTGGACTTCGTTAAAATCCAAGATAGCTTCAGTGAGCGTACAGCAGCGATTGTCTCTGTATTCCTCATATCCTTTGCTAACTTTGGCTCAATTGGTACCATTGTAGGTGCCGTAAAAGGGTTAAATGAAAAGCAAGGCAATGTAGTGGCACGCTTTGGATTAAAATTGCTATACGGTGCCTCACTTGTAAGTGTTCTATCAGCCATCATTATTGGGATTGTGTTTTAAAGAGAAGAAATGAGAGGTGCATATTTTAGGCGTATCAATCCCTAAAATATGCTTTTTTTTGATCTTTTGTCAGGTGAGAAACATTGTAACTTTCTTCCATGATTTTCGTTTGATCTATTAAGAGGTTGAATTGTACCAGCAGTAAAAATTCATAAGGGGAAGGATAAGAATGAAAACTTTTTATCATTGTTTAATCATGTGGATACCTTTTATAGTGCTGTTTGCCTTAGCTGGATTTGGCTTAGAAGTTTTAGAAGGAAGAAAAATCAGGACATCAGAATATATGACGGGATTTCGTGATTTAGGCGTTGGCTATATGTTCTTAATGGGCTCTTTTGCTTTTATTCTCTATCCGATTTCGTTTTTACCGCTAACATTTATTGTGAGTCGTTTTATGAAAATTGGCTGTTTAAAGTGGTTACCTTCACTTTATTTGGTGGGGCAATAGGGGCTTTTTCTTTCGTAATCATTTATGATTCGCGATTTATAGAAGAATATAATTTAAGTATTATCAATTCGATGCTTATTTTTGGTATTGCGAGTTTACTCTATGCTTTAGTAGAAAATGCGGTGAAGAAAAATATAAAATTTGTTTAACGAATGAATGTGTCTTTTTTTATCTAGCGGCATATGGAAAATTATTTCTACTCATTTCAGTCTAATTACCGATAGCATATTAACGGATTATCCTTTATGGTTAATAGGTCGTAAAAGACACTATCAGGAATATCCTGCAAATATTGAAATGATAGGTGGAAAACAATGAATTATCGAGTTTTATTATATTACCATTACACGAAGATTGAAGACCCAGAGACGTTTTCAGCAACGCACTTAGAAATGTGTAAAGAAATCGGTTTAAAAGGTCGTATTTTAGTAGCCAATGAGGGCATTAACGGGACTGTTTCGGGGACGATTGAGCAAACAGAGCAATATATGGCAAACATGCAAGCAGACCCATTATTCGAAGGCATTGTCTTTAAAATTGATGCGGCAGAAGGACATGCATTCAAAAAAATGCACGTTCGCCCACGTCCTGAGTTAGTCAACTTAGGCTTAGAAGAAGACGTCAACCCACATGAATTAACAGGTCGCTACCTGTCACCAGAACAATTCCTTGCTGAAATGCAAGATGAAAATACAGTAGTATTAGATGTGCGTAACACGTATGAATACGATGTCGGCCATTTTCGTGGCGCGATTCGACCAGAGGTAAAAAATTTCCGTGATACACCAGAATGGGTCCGTGCAAACCGTGAGCTATTCGAAGGGAAAAATGTTTTAACATATTGCACGGGTGGTATTCGTTGTGAGAAGTTTTCGGGTTGGATGAAACGTGAAGGCTTTGGCAATGTCGGTCAATTACATGGTGGTGTAGCAACATATGGAAAAGATCCTGTGGCGAAAGGTCAATTATGGGATGGGCAAATGTACGTTTTCGATGAGCGTTTAACGGTGCCAATCAATCAAGTAGAGCATGTGATTGTCGGTCGTGATCACTATGACGGTGAACCTTGTGAACGCTACATTAACTGTGCAAATCCTGAATGTAACAAGCAAATTATCGCATCTGAAGAAAATGAAGCAAAGCATTTAGGTGGCTGTACAATCGAATGTACAAAGCATGCGCGCAATCGCTACATCGTGCGTCACAATTTAACAGAAGAGCAAGTAGCTCAAGCAATTGAGGCGTTAATTTAAACAAACAAAGCGTTATTAAATATCTTTCATAACCTACTTTATAGAGGTTCTTAAAACACTCAATGTAAGTGTTCAAACTATCCATTTCAA
The DNA here is from genome assembly GCF_002896375.1 of Lysinibacillus sp. YS11. Lineage (NCBI taxonomy): Bacteria > Bacillati > Bacillota > Bacilli > Caryophanales > Bacillaceae > Lysinibacillus > Lysinibacillus sp. YS11. The sequence continues at coordinate 1,905,528 of NZ_CP026007.1, forward strand.
CAGTGGACTAGTCTGCTCGCTTATATAGGGTGTTTTTTCTTTTGTAAGGAAAATGTAAATGACTCCATCATTGGTGGAAGGGCGGAAGAAATCTGATGCTGTTTAAAGTAAATGTTCAGAGGGTATTCAACAAAATGTAACAGTGTAAGCACACAAAGTGTTTGTCACTAATTAATCAAAATAGGAGATGATAGCTGATGGGAAACCCACATCTAACCGATCCACGTAAAAAATTTCATACCGAAAAATTCCCAAATCAGGAACAGAACACGCCAGCGCTACAGCATGGAATGATCCCCAAACCTGACTGCGGAGAAGAATCATATAAAGGATACAATCGTTTAGAAGGGCGCAATGCCTTAATTACAGGAGGCGATTCTGGGATTGGCCGTGCTGCCGCTATTGCCTATGCACGTGAAGGAGCCAATGTAGCCATACAATTCTTCCCTGGTGAAGAGGAAGATGCCAACGTCGTTAAAGAATTAATTGAAAAAGCAGGAAGAAAAGCATTACTGCTACCGTATGACTTGCGAGAAGACGGCACAGCGACAGAGATTGTTACAAAAACCGTAGAAGCCTTTGGCGGATTGGACATTCTTGTATTAAATGCTGCGCAACAGATCGCACAGCCATCCCTAAGTGACTTAACAATTAAACAAGTGCAAGACACTTTCAAAGTAAACATCATCAGCATGTTCGAGACCGTAAAAGCTGCTGAAGAACATTTGGAACCAGGAAGTGCAATTATCACCACCACATCGGTTCAATCTTTCGATCCATCCTCATCTTTAATGGATTATGCCGCGACAAAAGGTGCAATAAGCAACTTTATGGTATCCCTATCCTCGTACTTTGCTTCTAAAGGTGTCCGTGTCAATGGTGTTGCACCTGGCCCGATTTGGACGCCGCTTCAGCTAGATAACGGGAAATTAGAAGGAGAAATACCTGAGTTTGGTCAAAATACTCCTCTCGGCCGTGCGGGACAGCCAGTAGAGCTTGCACCCGTTTATGTTCTTCTTGCCTCGGATGAAGGAAGTTATATCACGGGTCAGATTTATGGAGTGACAGGTGGTAAGCCGATAGACTTATAAACTTACTAAAACCACTCTCGACATCAGGGATGTTCCACTGGCTATGGTGGAGAAACAGCTTAAGATAGATAATGAAAACGAACTAAATGATATGCCCCCTATAAGTTAGTAGTTTGTCTCTAACTTAAGGGGGCATCTGCTTTTCAATCACCAATTGGAATCCTCGTTTATAAGTAGGAGCGCTTAGCTGGCCATGAACCTTGTAGTTTACGAAGTTGAACAATTTGTCCTGTATGGTAAGCGTCGTGCAAAAGGATATTTAGATATTGTTGCCAAACTGGAAGAGCGGGACTAGGTTGATCTAATGCCTCTTCTTGCAAGGATGCTAATGAAGATTGTAGGGCATCATGTACGTGAAGGGTTCGATTCACTGTTTCTTGCCAAGCATCTTCATCATGAGCACCGCCTTGGACAAACGTTTCATCATTATTTTGTGGAGCAACAAATGTCTCATCTTTATGTAAGCGAGAAAGTAAGCGCTCTTTAAAGATTAATAAATGGTTTACATTTTCCCATATCGTATTAGCGGCATTTCCTTCTGGTTGCCAACTAGCTTGCGCAGCAGTGAGATTCTTTAATGCTTCTGATAACGGTGGGTACCATTCCTCTTCGTAAAAAACCTGATTGACTCCATTTTGCAAGAGCTCTTTTTTACTCATTTGGATAACCTCCTTTTTGTAACGCTCAAAACATTCCTTACTATTAATTTATCAAATTTTCCGAAAATAGTACATAGTAATAGAATTTTGTTGTTCTTTACTCGACATTGCCATTTCATCTAACTCAAAATCAAATTGTAAAGTTTGCTTGACATACGTAGTGATGTAAAGTAAACTTTACTTAACATTAAATGTATAGTTTGCTTTACATTTATAAAGGAGGCATTATGAAAAACAGAATTCGAGAATTACGAAAATTGAACAAGATTACGCAGGAAGAGTTGTCGAAACAAGTTGGCGTTTCACGGCAATCAATCATTGCTATTGAATCAGGCAAATTCAATCCATCCTTAGAGCTTGCCTACAACATATCCAAAGCGTTCAATAGCACAATTGAAGAAGTGTTTATATTTGAAGAGGGGAGAATGAATGATGGAGATTAATATCTGGGGTATGATTGGATTGTATGGGGGAGTGATTGGTGGACTCCTTGGATGGTGGTTCGGGCGACAGAAAGCTAGAAAAAATAGAGGTTTAGACGAGCTGTACTATCATATTTGGCAAAAGGCGAGATCCTATTCATGGTATGTGACATTAGGAGCGCTGTATGTTTTCTTTACGTTACTCAGTTTTGGGATTGAATTAAGCACTGCCATGGTTTTAGGTATCCTTTTATTAACACAAGTAGCGAGTTGGGGAATCATCGGAATTATGATGACCATCAATATGTCCAGCGCAGCCCCGTTACAGCCCTCGCGTGTGAAGGTGGGCCTATTCGTCTTCATGACGTCTATTATTGTATTCACGATCATCTCGATCCTGACGACAAACTGGCTGTTTTTATTATTTAGCATTCCACCTAATTTAATTGCACTTTTTACTGCACTTATTCCGAAGCGAAAAGATTCCGAGGTAACCTACTAAACTTCATTTAATATCGTACCGTTTTTTCCCCTATAGATATGGTGGTCTATAGGGGTGTTTTTTTTATATATGACATTAAAAGCATCTAAATGGAAAAATGGTTTTGACTAACATTGTTAAAATAAGTAAAATGATAGTTGTTACAGAATTTGGGAGGTGTTTACTTGCATACAAACTATGTTCTATATAATATTGTTCCTTTCGGATTTTTAGTGTTGTTGGTCTATATTTTTATAGATGTATTTCTTGATTACTTTAGAAAAGAAATCAAGAGTAATCAAAGACGTGTTACTTTATACAGCTTTCTTTTCTATTTACTATGTTTACTTCAAATTAAAGTAGGGGGAATAACACTTTTACATCTAAATCCAGAAGACAAGAGTAGACGTTTTATTACAGCTAATGATTGGTTTGGAATTTTTGATAGTATCCACTTCAATATGTATTTGTGGAGCTATTCATCTATAGTTTATAATTTTTTATTATTACTTCCTTTAGGGATATTTTTATGCGTTCTTTTCCATTTTAAAAATAGAAATAAAGCCATTTTTCTAGTGATATCGTGTTGTTTAGGTACAGAGCTTTTACGTCTACTATTAGGGTCGTTTAGTTTAGTTCCTAGGAACATTAGTTCTATAGATGCTATCTACTTGTTATGTAATATACTTGGTGGAATAATTGGTATATTAATAGTGAAAATATTTATGCACATACAAATGAAGCGAAAAGATAAAGTTTATAATGGTAGTTTTAATTGAATAATAGTTTTCGGCAATTGGGCGCGTTTATTTATAAACGTGTCTTTTTCTTTTAAAGGTCGATATTGTTGAATAATACAGTTATTTGAAACCTTTCCTACAATTTACCGTTAAGTATTGTTAAATGGTAATACAAATAGAAAGAGGGATTCGTTATGATTGGTTGGCTTAATATTGGCAGTCTCTTACTTGGACTAGTCGCTTGGATACTTCCAGTTTTCTATCTAATGGGAAATAAAAAACATGAACATTCTAATTGGGGTATCCTTGCCGTTCTCAGCATCAGTGCCTGCGCTATTTCAATTAGTTTTCAGATGTTTTATAATTATCATTTAGTAAAAATTGAGGATTGGACGGCACTCATGGACACGACACGTGCAGTCGTGATAGCCACAGCAGTTCTTCTCATTTTTACATTTATATTAAATGGACTTACTTTTATTGTATATCAAAAGAACAAAAAGTAAGATATTCGTTGCCTGTTCGTATGATTGAAATTTATTTTTGGTTTTCAGAGAGTGTAATGAAGAGAATGGTAATTTTTGGGCCTTTTACAATCGGGCGCTTTATTTAGCGAAAATCTACTCTTTCTCGTGAGATGGCTAGAACAAAGGCTATGAAAAAAATAGTATCAATTATTTTTACGAACAGAAAGCTACCGGTTGATGAGAGGTGCATGTAAAACGAGTGAGAATTCATCTTGGAGCTGTGTACCGAAAAGATCATTCTAAGTAGGCTACACCCGTAAGCACCCGTAATCATGTGCGAGAGTATCGTCAAATGACCGTACTTCTTAAGGTAAGTAATGTGAATTGCTTATAAATTAAAGGTGGTAACACGAGTTGAATCGTCCTTTTGGTTAATCCAAAAGGGCGTTTTTTTTATTCCTTTTTTGAACAAGTATTTGAAAATCTAAACGTATGAGGAGTAAGCATTATGAAAGATAATCATCAAGATTCACAACTAAAGCGGGAATTAAGTAAGCGTCACATGCAATTAATTGCACTTGGCGGATCCATTGGGTCGGTTTATTTTATGACTCTAGTTCAACCACTCAAATGGCAGAGCAGGCAAAGTGAGGAATAGGCTCTAAAGTAGCGGTTAAAACATGAAAAGTAGCGGATACAACGTGAAAAGTGATGGATAGAGCAGGCAAAGTGAGGAATAGGCTCTAAAGTAGCGGTTAAAACATGAAAAGTAGCGGATACAACGTGAAAAGTGATGGATAGAGTAGGCAAAGTGAGGGATAGGGCCATCTATTTTGCTCCTTTTCATTTAAGGGGCATATATTGGGTCCAATTGTTGAATAACATTCTTTTAAGTAAAGTTTCCAAACAAAGCTTCTGGCACTTTAAGTTTCAGCATTTTAATACATGATATACTTAAACGCACTTGAATTAACACAAGGTATATTGTTATCTTTGTAGAATCTAATTATTATAATAAATTGCGGTGGAATTCAATTCTATAAAGGGAGTGTAAAGGTGGACCTACTACTTTGGGTAACTATTGGTTTCATAATAATTGGATTTGTTGTGCTCGCTTCTATGAAAAAAGATATGGAAAGTAAGGTCGCTTTTATAAAATTGAATATGGAAGAAGAGGGAAATTCATCAAAAGCTAAAGCTGTAGTTTGGTGGATATGGAGTACCACTGCTTGGGGGATAGTAAGTCTGTTTCTTGTTGTTTGGTGTGTCCATCATTACTTTGGGTAACTTTTTGGCTTCAAATGGGTAAAAACAGGTACTGCACATTTCTAAATGAAATATTGTAGCAAAATATATTAAAAGCAAAGGGTGGGCATTTTGAAGATAATCGAGACGGAACGATTATACCTTAGAGCGTTAAAAATGGACGATCATCATGAATTATCAAAAGTGCTTTCCGACCCTGAATCTATGCAATATTACCCTCATCCCTTTAATCAAGAAGAGGTTAAAAATTGGATCAGATGGAATGAGAAAAATTATAAGCAATATAATCACGGACTATGGGCAGTTGTTTTAAAAGAAGGAGATCTATTTATCGGTGATTGTGGAATAACCATGCAAAACATTGACGGTGTATGGTTACCTGAAATCGGTTTTCACATTATTAAAGCGTATTGGAATAAGGGGTATGCGACAGAAGCGGCATCTGCTTGTAAGGAATATGCATGGAATGTTCTGGGCTATCCTGAAATATTTTCATACACGACCTTAAAAAATATCCCATCCCAAAAAGTTGCGGAAAAAATCGGGATGAAAAATTATAAGATTTTTGAGAAGAATGGTGAACAACAAATCGTTCAAGTTGCCTACAAAAGTTTATGAATAGTTAGTGACTCATTTTTTATTCCAGAAAAGGGCGCGTTAATATAGGAACGTGTCTTTTTCTTTTAAAGAGTTGAATAGCATGGAATTAGATATTTATTTTATAGAAGGAATGTTATAAGGGGGATTGAATGAAGAAATATATAAAAGGTTTAGTGCCTTGCATTTATTTGATGTTGTCGTTCTTTGTACTATCTGGCTGCAATGCTCAAAAAAGTGGTAATACTTATTATTTATTATTGATGGGTGAAAGTGAAAGCTGGAATCTAACTGGGTATGAAATTGTTATAACACCAGAAGACTTTAAAGCAGGATTTGGGACCTTAAAAATGAAAAACGTCAATACGTATATGACAGATTTCTTCCACTTTGAAACGCATGTGGTTATCGAGAGTGATGATTCAGTAGTTCATACTGATTCAGTTACTGGTGCGACGAATATAGCAGAATATACAACTGGTGCTATTGCAGGGCCATACATCAATAAAAATGGTGACTTTATTACACTGAAAGATATACATGAGATTTATGTGGTCGTTGAATGGTGGGATACTAGTAAGAACGAAAGTATAAAAGAAAGAATAGATTTATTTAACAAATCGAAAAAAGAACAGTCCTTCTTGAAAGAACTATAGGTAAAGTTGAATAACGATCTTCTCGGACGCTTTTCTGAAATAATAGGAAAGCGTCTTTCTTCATGAAAAGGCCATTATCAGTAAGCCCATCTAATACATAGGTACTGTTGCATCATCTAGAAGTGCATTGCATACTACTGCAATCTTGATAAAAAGGCTATTCTAAAATATTTCCAGGAGATTGAACAATTTTTTAGAAAACGAGCGTCTAAGTAGTAGGATTGAAACGAGGTGAGTTGTTGTTGGAACAAATCGTAGAACAATATGGTGAATATTTGTATCATCTTAGCTATTTATATATGAAGGATTTTCAGCTTGCAGAGGAGATTACACAGGACGTACTCATGAAGTACTTATTACATAAAGACGATTTTAGAAAAGATGCTTCATTGAAAACGTATTTAACCCGTATCGCTATTAATTGCTGTCACGATGAACTACGTAAACAAAAGAGAAAATCATTTATTTCAAAGCTTTTACCACTAGGTAGAACTGAACCCTCCGTAGAGCAAACATATATAGCAACTGAAGATTTTGCAACTTTAAAGCAAATTGTCTTTGCATTACCACTTCATTATAGGGAAGTCATTGTACTGTTTTATTATGAAGAATTTGATGTTTCTGAAATTGCTAGTTTATTAAACGTCTCACAAAACACCGTTCGTACAAGGATTCGTCGAGCGAGAGAATTGTTGAAAACAAATCCGGAACTGGAGGCAATATTTTATGAAGGAATTTAAAGACAAGCTAAAAGAAGAATTGCGACAAGATGCCCCATTTACAAACGACATCAAGCAACGTATATTGCAAAAGAAACCCATAAAAAGAAAGTTTAACTGGCAGGTTGTCACCGTATCTATTGCAGCTTGTTTCATTATTGGGTTAATGCTATTCGTTGAGTTTTCTCAAAAGAATAACCTACAAACCGCAAGTCAGCAAAATGAGCTACTACCGATTGTCGATGATGTTTCTTCGTTAGACATCATTCAACCTAAATATGCCCATCTACTTGGAAAACAATGGATGCTGCATTTTTTACCAATGATTATCGATAAGGAAGCCCCCATTACGTATGGAGATTATATTGCTTTTTATGGAACGGATGGGCTTGTCGTTTCAACTGTATTAGGATTAGGGAATGATCATGTAACAATGAAGCAAGGGCAAATTTTAGTAGAGGATACCCCATTAAAAGTACATGGATTAAATGAGCAAATAAAAAAAGAGGAAATTAATGACCCATTTAAGAATCCTTACTTTTTTCATAATTATGGAACAAGACCAGCGCCATTCAATGACAAATCGATTTCTGCGAAAGAAAAAGAAATGGTTGTTTATGACAGTGACGAAGGCCATACGATTATGAAAATTAGTGAGGGGCAATTAGTCGGTAAGGTCGTAGGCTTCCAAAATTTTGAGCTAACATTTGAATTGTCTGAACAGGAGCAGCAAGTTTTTGATGCCTTTAAAGAGGATTATAATATTGAAAAGTTAAAAAATATGACACCCCAAGCGATTACTAAAATGTTTTTATTGAGTGAAATTGAGAAAGATTATGAAACATATGAAGCATTGTTTACAACAAATAAGAACGAAGAAACAGAAAGTGTTCGAAGATATTATGAGAAAACGAAAATCGTACGTCAGGAGTTGTTTACAAAGGAAATAAATCGCCTTATTATTGCAAACCTCTTTGCTGGGCTAGAACATGCGGAGTTTGAGCAACAAACAGATACAACAGGGGTTGTAAAATTTATTTCACTTGAAGGACCAACAGAGCTAGGTATGGAGAAAAATGCCCAAGGAATTTGGCAGCCAGCCTTTAGTTGGGGAATTTATTAGGTTTTTAGAAAGGACATCAATTCTAATTTTCACCAGTATCTTTATCTAACAATCGGACGCGTTTATTTCGAAACGCGTCTTCTTTTATGGGTCATGTAGATTGAATAAAGAGCATGATAGTTTAACGATATAGGTGGATTTTTATGGTAAAATATTTAGTGGAATGTATTTTTGGGGAGAATAGTGAGTTTTAAGAAAAGGAGTGTTCAAAGTTGAAAAAAGTGTTCTCAGGAATTTTTCTTGGGTTGATTCTAATCATGACTTCGTCACCGGCATATGCAGCCGATTTTCAAATAAAAGTTGACGGTGTTACAATTGCATCTGATGTAAATCCAGAAGTTAAAAGTAATCGGACAATGGTTCCTTTACGTGTAATTAGTGAAAATTTAGGGGTAAATGTTGTATGGACGGATGCCCAAATCACCCTTACTAAAAACGATATACAGGTAACACTAAAACTTAATCGTAATCAAGTGGTGAAAAACGGTAAAACAGAACTGCTTGATGTAGAGCCATATATGAAGAATAATCGTACTTTTGTTCCGATGCGTTTTCTTGCCGAAACATTTGGCAGCAATATCACTTACAAAAACGGTACAGTAACGGTTGAGACACATCCTCTCTTTATTGATGGTATAAAAGTAAAAGCATTGCAATACGAATATCATATGACATTAGGCGGAGTCGTACAGCAAATCAATGGGAATGGTTATAACGAAGCTATTTATAATACTTTTATAAAAAATAATGGAAGTAAAATCGAAGCACCTACTTATAATCCTTGGAATTCTCATCCCATTCCAGTAGGAGACTATGATAAAACTGCGCAATTTGATTTTTTAGACCAAGACTCGAACAGTATCAAACGGTTTGATATTTATTTTTCCACGGGGGACTTGGGCGGAGTTTTGGTGCATGATACTACTGCAAATCATTGGTATGTCTACAGTGATACCGCAAGACTGGGAATACTTCAATTAATTGATACAGCCTCGTTGAACGGCTTTGTGACGGTTATGAGTAATACAGTTCCATAAGGTGGATGATAGTATAAACGGGGTTCTATATGGTCACTAATTCACCAATTCCAATATTATCGACACAAAGTAGGATAAAAATCAAAAACTGCATCCATTTAGATGCAGTTTTATTTTTTTCTAATCAGTGTTTCACCAATTGGGATTCCAACCACAACAACCAAAACAGTTAAAATTAACAGTGCTCTAAAAATAAAATATGCAGCTTCATCAAACATCGTATCCCTCCTTCTTTTTTACAATACCTACCTCATATTCCGAAAGAATTATTGTTGTGTTTTTATAGTTTACGTCATTACAAGGTACGTATGCAGTTTTTAAAAAATTTGTGGCATTTTTTTAGTAAGGAATGCGTCATGCTTCCTCTAAAGGGTCACTTTAATCCTTTAGAAAATGGAAGAATACAACCTTGTATTGATGCTATACAAGATCTTCAATCGTTATTTGCTAAAGAATGAGCTAAAGGTTAATAATCCTTTACCCGAGATAATAAATAGTAAACGATACATAAGTAAATTTAATGGGGGTTATGATGATGAGGGTAGCGAAGAAAATAGCCAAGATAGCAGGAATCCTTCTAGTTATACTAACTTTGTTTATGGGGATTGGATACGCTATTCTTGTGATTAATCCGTTCGGAAATAAACCAGGCAAGCCAGTTGCGGATATTGAAGACAAGGTGGAGATTTGGGGAGAAGAAGTGGCAGGTAATCATTCGGGAAGTAAGCTTGACGATATGAATATTAAGGGCAATCCTAACAGACTTTTGGCGACATTCAAATTTTCCACTGGCATTGTGGGAGAAGACTATAAAGACAATGAAGCGGCTATTGATACCTTTACCTATGTCCATGAAATTGAAGGGGGCTATGAAAAATCAACCTATGAAGATGAGCCCTATCTGATTCCTTATACGGTCGCGAACAGTGACAGTGCCGTCATTATTATGCCAGGTGGTGGTTATGGCTTTAAGGAAATGGATGGAGGAACAGCGGAAGGAAAGGAAGTAGCTGCATCATTAAATAAAGCAGGTATTAATGCATTCGTTCTCCACTATCGTTCCAATCCCTATGAGTGGCCTATTCCACAGCTAGATGTTCAGCGTGCCGTCCGATTTCTACGTTATCATGCCAATGATTATGGTCTCCATCCAGATCGAATTGGTTTAATAGGTTTTAGTGCTGGAGGCTATCAAACGGGTAGCTTTATTAACCTTATTCAGGGAGAAAATCTGTTTCCTGCTAGTTATCAGCCTGATGCCATTGATGCTGTTGATGATCAAGTAGCATCTGCTGCTATGATTTACCCTGCATTGACGTATCGCTATAATGTGCCCATGCTCTTTGCTTCTTTTAATGATGAAGATGTCAGAAATCCAGAAAAACGTGAAGAGCTCTTGCAGCAGACAGATTTATCTACGCATTTCAGAACAGCTCATATACCTCAGTTTATAGCTTATGGGACAAAGGATTTAGCAATCGGGGTAAAAGGTCCACAGGAATATATCCAATCTGCACGAAACGCAGACACGGATGTGACTGTGATAGTAGCAGAGGACCAGAATCATGGCTTTAAGCAGGAATACTATATGCGAGCGTATCTTGAATGGGTAAAGAAAATTTTTGCTTCTTTATAATTTGCTTTAAAAGAGCTCAAAGATTTTAGTAAGTGTTATTTTATATGGTTTAAAGTAAAATAGTAGTAAGGAAATATAGAGTTGATATTAAACCTTTGGGTATCCAACCTGGACATTTATTTGATGAGATATATTTTGGTAATCTTATCAACTTTGAAATAGAAAACAATCAACTTGTTGCAAAGCTCGGAGGACAAATCTCTCCTGTAGGAGGATATATAGGGGATATTCAAATCACCTATATATTCAAAGACAAAATGTATCAAGTAAAATCAGTTGAATTTATACCTCATGAATAAAGAACGGTCTTCGACAAATCGGGCGCTTTCCTTGAATTGTGCTTTTTCAGTACAAAGCACTAAGTAGTTTTAGAATAAAGTCGTACTGTCTATAAAGTTTAAAAGTTGGAATTGTAACTTCTAAATAGGATTGTAGCAAAAAGAATCAGGAATTTTATCAGACAGGATGAACAACAATTGGGCGCGATTCTGTAGCAAGGATCAGCGCTCGTTTTCATTAAAGGGCCATTTAATTGAATAAAATACAATTGTAGGTTTGTAATAAAGTTTGATTAAATTAATGGATATCAACTTTGAAATGAGAATAGATCTAAAGAGCATGTTTTGAAAAAATATTGATCAAAACATGCTCTTATTTAATGTAGCAGATTAAAATCTATCTAAAAAAGTTTAATTATTTTTTAAACCCTAGTTGTACTATTGGCCAATTTGTTTAAGTACAGGTTTGTAATAAAGTTTGATTAAAAGCACCTCATGCCACCATTCAAATTCATATTTAAGAAGCAACCATTGAATTAGATGTACTCAAGCGATATTTTGCAACCTCATCCGTCTAGGATTTATTATTTCTACCATGGTGTTTCAGTTTTATGTTCAATAACTTGTACTACTTTCGGTTCAACAGCTTTTAACATTTGTTCACTTGAACGATTGCTTTTAGGAACATCATTATTATTTTCACCTTGAATTTGTCCTTCAGCCTGTGTATTTGCAATCACATCAATCACTTGTTGTTTAGAGACATTTTTAGATGCTGCAATCTCGACAACAGATTTACCTTTTGCTAATTCTTGTTTTAATTCTGTTGGGCTAATTTTTAGTAAAGAAAACAGTTTTTCATCGTTTAAAAAAGAATCAGCAGTATAATCAGGCTTACCATTTGTAGAGAAAAAACCTTCTACTTTATTGTTTAAAGGTGTAGTCTCACCTCCGATTAGAGAAACACTGATTGTATTGTCTTGAACAAATACCTGGTAGAAAGGTGTTTTTGATCCCTTTTTGGTGTAATTCAACATAAACGTTTTTTGATTCGGGTTCTCCATTTGCTCCATAGCAAACTCGTACTCTTCGATGTTGCCAAACATTTTATCAATTAGATAATCTACCTTCGACCTGATTTCCTGATCGGTTAAGGCAGTGAGTGGTTTCTCCTTTGGCTCCCAATTCTCCTGATTCACGTGTTCAAGCGCACCTGTAATACCGTTTGTATGAAGGGAAATCTTTTTGCCAATTCCTCCTTTTTCCTGCAGTATGATGCTTGTTTGGACACCTTGAACCTTGCTTGCATTGATAATCTCAAATGATTTTGTTTCGGGAAATGCGTTATACAGCTTCTCTAGTGTTGCTTTGCCAACCTCATCCACCTTGACTTGTTCAACAGTCATTGGTGTTCTAGTAAGCATTTCAATCAGGTTAGGGGCCGCAAATGCTGCGGTTGGAATCAAAATCGCAGTAGCAACTAATCCACTAATTAATCGTTTTTTCATATTTATTTCGCTCCTTTTTCGTTGGAAATATTGAGAATAGGATTGTTCTATTCGTTTGGAAATGGCCGGAGGGCATTCCATAGTTTCTGCCTCTTTGTGCAGATATTCACGGATTTTACGTTCAATTGGCATTGATTTCTTCCATCCTTTCTGGGGGGAGATTACTTAAGTTTTTTCGTAGCACCTGAAGGCCAGCATGATACCTGGACTTGACTGTACCCAGCGGAATTTCGAGCAATGTCGCTATTTCCTCAAGTTTATAGTCGTGAAAAAAGCGGAGGACAATCACCGATCGTTGTTTATCGGTCAGTTTTTGGATTGCCTGTGTTATCATTTGCTTCGTCCCATCCATCAACACAGAAGGTTGATCCCAATGAGGCTCTTCCTGAGAAAAGGCACGGATGCGTTCAAAAATTCGGAATCTCCGCCAGCTCTTGACACGAAATCTCTGCACTTGACGGATTACCAAGCCGTTTAGCCAGAAGTGGAAAGGTCTGTTTGTATCGTAGTTAGCAAGTGATGTCCACATTTGCATATATATCTCATTCATGACATCTTCCCGATCCTGCTGATGATCCACCAGAAAGGAGACTGTCCGGTAGACGTCCTGATAGGTGGCATCATACATCGTACGAAACGCCTGTTGATCACCTTCCTTCATTTTTTGGAGTAATTGGTACATATATTCATTTTGCATTCAGAGGATCCTCCTAAGTAAGCTTACACACTATATTGTCTCTTTATCAAAAAAAGGTTCGGTTCTTTGTTTTTTTGCAAACAGCTGAGTGTCGGCGGCCATCAATCAGGAAGACAATCAGGAGTACAACGACTCTATGCCAGCCGAGGTTCATTTGCTAATAAGCAATCAGGGGATAAACGTGATAATTGGATCATCAATGACTATTTCTGTGAGTGGGAAAGAAAAGAGCTTGGATTGGCCAAATAGTGGTGAATTATCATCGTACAATCGAACATTATTTTAATAGCACTTACACAAGTTGGTTTTCAATTCTAGATTTACGTGAAGGTACACCAAAGCGTGAACATTTTAGTAGTGAAGAAGAATTTATTAGAAGACAAGGAATTCCGATTTTACTGGCTTTTTCTTGTTTGAAGTAAATAAATTTCCTAATATTGATTCTTGAACTAATAAGGGCTTTAGTCAATAATGATCTTCCACAATCGGCCGCTTTCCTGGAAACAAGAAAGTTCCTTTTAGATTAATTAGAGTTCGAAACTATCACTATTTTTTAGGGTGTTGAATATCCTTATATGAAAAAATCTTGCATTGAAATAATAAAATTTATCTTTTATTTATTTGAATATTCGGTTTTTGTTGTTGATAATCCAGAACAATCTCCTTTATTGCTGTTGGAAGAAACAATTGTCATTGCTGATGAATTAGGTCTAAAACATCCTCCAGACTCTAAAACGAATGAGCCAGTGTAAAGACAACGATTGTTATAACAACGAGTTATTGAAAAGTTTTAGATTGAACGAGTTTATTACGAGCGAAGGCTAATTGATTGGGTCATTGCAACAGATTAGGAGAGTACTAGAGAAATGGCTCGGAATATTAGCTATATTCATGAAGGTATGATTAGTTTGTAAAATAAGAGTTGGGGAGGTATTTTTGTTCAAACTTTATTTTAAAGCAACATCTTATATTTACTGTAGCAATAAGTAGACAAATCTCAACAAAGGAATCTAAAGTTCCTGGTACAAAGATTTTAGTAAGTGCTATTTTATATGGTTTAAAGTAAAATAGTAGTTAGGTATTTCACCATCAACTCAACTAATCTGATTAGTTGAGTTTTATGTTTTTATAGAAAAGCTACTAAAATATTGTAAAGAAGATGTGATGATTAATGGGGAAAATTGCTATATTAGCAGAGAAACCATCTCAAGCAAGAGCATATGCAGACGCCTTTAAAGTGAAGCAAAAAGAGAAAACCTTTATTGAACTGGAACCTTGTGCTACTTTTCCTCATGGTGCAGTTATTACCTGGGCGGTTGGTCATCTTGTTGAATTAAAGGAGCCGAAAGAATATCAAAAGGAATGGGAGAAGTGGTCGCTTGCTTCATTACCGATCATTCCGCAAAAATTTGAAGATAAAGTGGTCTCTAAAATGTATCCACAATTCAATGCAGTCAAAAAAATCTTTAGTGATCCCCAAGTAACAATGATTTATAACTGCTGTGATAGTGAACGTGAGGGTTCAAATATCTTCTACTCCCTTTTGAAAATGACAAAAGTAAATAAGCCAGTTAAACGATTATGGATCAATTCATTAGAAGTGGAGGAAATCCGAAAAGGTTTTAATCATATGCAAGGTAATGAGCGTGATTTGCTTATGTACCAAGAAGCCAAAACGCGTCAAATTAGCGATTGGCTAGTAGGTATGAACTGTAGTCGCCTCTATACGCTACTGTTGCAGAAAAAGGGCTTCAAGGGCAGTATCTCCATCGGACGAGTACAATCGCCAACCGTCTATTTAATTTATAAAAGACAGCAGGAAATTGAACAGTTCAAGCCTGAAAAATTTTATGAAATCGAAGGGGTATTTAAAGCTCAACATGGTGTATATAAAGGGAAGGCGAAGCTAAAGACAAAAGAGCGGGCTGAGGCAGTGCAGTTATTGCAACAGCATGGGATTGAACCGAATGATACAGGTCTCATTACAAGTGTCACGAACAAAACGAAGCGGATGGCACCACCTAAACTACATGCGCTATCAACTTTACAAGCGGCTGCCAATAAACGTTGGAAATACAGTCCATCACATGTGTTGAAACTTACGCAATCACTTTATGAGAAAAAACTCGTTTCTTACCCACGTACCGATTCACAGCTCATTACGCATAATGAGTTTGCTTATTTAAATGAATCATTAGGAAACTATCAGCAGCTCGTGGGAAAAGCATTTCAACCAATCAATAGAGGGAAGAACAAGCGCTATGTCGACAGTGCCAATGTTGGGGAGCACTATGCGATAATTCCAACGAAAAAAATACCGACCGCCAAAGCGTTGCAATCCATGAATGCTGATGAACGAAATATTTATTTTGAAATCCTCAATACGACACTCGCTATGTTTCATCAGGATTATGAATACGATGAAAAAACGATTATCACGAATGTCAAAAATGTAGAGTTTAAAACAGTAGGGAAAACAGAGCTTGTCAAAGGCTGGAAAGAATTATTTTCAAATGAGACAGAGGTGCAGGCGCGTGAGGAGTCTTTACCTGTTGTCTTCCAAGATGAGCTGGTACAAAGTAAGATTGCTATACTAGAAGGCACGACAACACCTCCGAAGCCCTATACAGAAGGTCAACTCATTACGATGATGAAAACCTGTGGTAAATCGGTTGAGGATGAAGAGGAAATCGAGGTGCTGAAATCGATTGAAGGGATTGGGACGGAAGCAACTCGAAGTGGCATTATCGAGACGATTAAGAAGCATGGATTTATTGAAGTACGAAAAAATATCGTGAGCATTACACCGAAAGGACAGCTTTTATGTCAGGCAATTGAAGGAACATTACTGTCAAGTCCTTCCATGACGGCCAAATGGGAAATTTACTTACATAAAATTGGCCATGGGGAAGGCTCTGCCAAGCATTTTATTGAGAGCATAGGCAAGTTTATTCATCAACTAATAGCAGAGGTGCCTAAACAGTTAGAGTCACTGACAATTGAAGCAGAGCAGTTTAAACCAGCTGTGGTCAAAGATATTGCCATGTGCCCAGCATGCAAGGAAGGGAAAATAGGCTTGCGTAAAAGCTTTTACGGATGTTCGAATTATAAAAATGGTTGTAAGCAAACGTTCCCACAAAGGCTATTAGGAAAAAAACTAACGGAAAAAAACATCCTTGATTTATGTAAGAGTGGGAAAACTGCTATGATGAAAGGCTTTAAATCAAAGAATGGCAAACAATTTAATGCAGCCCTACGTTTGGTAGAAGGAAAAATTGAATTTGAATTTAAAGAAAAGTAAATGCTGTTAGTTTCAAAGGACTTCCAACATGAAAGTAGGATAGTGTGTTTGTATAGGACATGCTATCCATTATTAAGTAAATCAGTCACCTAAAAGGAGCGATGTAATGACGACTATAAAAGAAATTGGCAGCTTATGTCTGACGGATAGTGATGGATACATAATTAATCATGCAGATTGGAATAAAATCAACCCCATTTTTCTTGCTGTCATCAACGATGTGGTTCATACCTATCGCACCCTTCTCCAAGATGACTTACATAGCATTTATATAAGGGGATCGATTCCAAAGGGTATAGGTATTGAAGGAGTAGCTGACTTAGACACGATAGCGGTCACGAAGCATAAGCCTAAAAAACAGCAGGTAAAGCGGATAAAAGAAGTAGAACAAGCGTTAACTCAAAACCATCATTGTGTAGATGGGATTGAGCTAAGTGTATTCGGCAAAGAAGATATTTTAAATACGACATCTTTTTCAATCATTAGTTTCATCCTCCAAACCCATAGTATATGTGTCTTTGGAGAGGATTTAATACCTCGATTACCAAGATATAAAGCGAACGAGGCTTTAGCGAATGACCACCTTATTCATTTGCAGGGGCAAATAAAAAATGCCTGTGATGATCTTCAAGATAATTCGGATAGAGAGGATATTAAAGATTGTTGTAAGTGGATTATGAAAATTATAGTAAGAGCAGGGCTTGCACTTGTCATAACAAAGGAAAACACCTATACAAGGGATTTATACCCCGCCTATAAACGGTTCTCAGAATATTTCCCTGACAAGGAAAGCGACATGAGAAGGGCACTTGAATATGCAATAACACCCATAATCGATACGAACGTTTTGTTATTGTTTTTAAATGAATTTGGAACGTGGATGGTCAGTGAAGCGGATAAATGGTTACAATTCTATAACCCTACTAGAGAATTAAACATGAAAATCGTATAACTTTCGAGACAAATAGAGAAAGGTAATCACATTTGCGTTGTGATTACCTTTTGTTGTTAATTGAAATTTGGTGTTTTGCTTTATCTTTCAAAAGGGTTGTCAATATAAGGGCCTTTAAGGGTAATACGCATTAACTGGGTCGCCATAAATTTGGGGGTATAGGGCATATCATTTTCTAACCACCAGACGATTACTTCAAGAAAGGCGGCTGCATAAAAACGGACGGCCATTTCGCGCGGCACGGTCAGCTTTTGGTCGTCAGGCTCCATCATTTGAATGCCGCTCGAGACAAAATTGATAATAATGTCTTTAAGGCCATCGGAGAAATAAGGGATATTTTTTTCTGTGAGATAGACCTTGTATAGCTTACTATTCAGCGCTATTTGTTCAAATAAATGCATAAATGTCTCATGTGGCTGGTCATAATTTGGTAATAAATCAAAATCCTTCTTCTCTTCGAAGGGTGGATGGATGCTACTTACAAGCTCATGCAAGGCTTCTTCTGAGCTTTGATAGAGAAGGTCTAATTTATCACGGTAATGTAAATAAAAAGTGGCACGGTTTAATGTAGCCCGTTGTGTAATATCTTGTACCGTAATTTTTTCATAGCCTTGTTCATCAATTAATGCCACTAGTGCATCTCTTAATAATTGGCGCGTTCTGATGACACGAGGGTCCATTTTTTTCGACATTTTGAAGCTCCTTGTATTAAATTTTCTATTTAAACAACAGTCCGATTGCAAGTGTTGTGAAAGCATCATTATGGGCTTTGGTGTTGTTTGCCCTTTTTCAATTGCGCGTTATAATTATATTAACGACACCGTGTCGATAATACAACTAGTTGTTAACGTGTTCACGAATTGTTCATTTATATAGAAGAAAGGGAGTTTTATGATGGGTCGTTTAAATGGGAAAGTAGCAATTATTACAGGAGCAGCAATGGGAATGGGCGCTTCTGAGGCAAAACTATTTGCACAAGAAGGCGCAAAGGTCATTGCAACAGATGTACAAATCGAGCCCTTGAATAATTTAGTAAAAGAAATTAAAGAAAATGGTGGGGACATTATTGGTCTTCAACATAATGTTACTTCTGAGGATGAGTGGAAAGCAGTGATTGCCGAGGCTGTAAAGGCATATGGCAAAGTGGATATCCTCGTCAACAATGCGGGCGTTTCATCACCTAAAACAATTGCCAACATGGAAATGGCTGAATGGAATAAAATTATGGATATTAACCTGAATGGTTGTATCATTGGCATGAAATATGTGATTCCTGAAATGCAAAAAGCTGGCGGTGGTTCAATTATCAATATTTCTTCGATCGGTGGAATCGTGGGAATGGCTGGTACAAGCCCTTATACAGCAGCAAAAGGAGCGCTTCGTGTGCTTTCTAAATCGGCTGCGATTGAATATGGTAAAGATAAAATTCGTGTGAATTCTGTTCATCCAGGCATTATTGTAACACCAATGACAGCGCCCACGATGGAAGAGGGCGGTGCATTGCCATACTATCAAGCTTACACGCAATTACCATACTTCGGTGAACCTGAAGATGTAGCTTATGGCGTAGTGTTCTTAGCGTCAGACGAATCCCGCTTTATGACAGGCGCAGAGCTCGTAATCGATGGCGGCTGGACAGCCATTTAATCCAATAGCAAAATCAAAACTAGGCATCACTCGACGTGAGCCTAGTTTTTTATATCCACAGTCACTCCATAAAGGCCTCAGGAACGAGCGAAAAACCTCATAAATAAAAGAAAAAGCCTTGCTGAAGGAATCAACGATACATACAAAAATAGCACAGACATAGTGCATATTTGTGCATATCATAAATGGAGTAAGCGTTTTCTTCATTTATATAGAAGAAAGTCAAAATCGAAAATTTCACGATTATGTCAACGTCACGAAAAAAAATTCACAAAAACCTTAACTATTTCATGTGAAATCCGTATAATAAATCAAACAGTACGAAAATTGTCCATATTTCTCGAAAAATTGCGTGAATTTTTTAAATTGTATTGACGTAGGAAACGATAATTTGTACACTGTGTACAGTCAATTGTTTTGTGGAGGAATACAATTAATTTGAAAAAGTTAGGATTTGATAGATATGATCGTGTGTAAATTTGGTGGAACATCTGTAGCAAGTGCAGAACAAATACAAAAAGTAGCAAACATTGTAAAATCTAATCCGGCGCGTAAGATTGTTGCCGTTTCAGCACCAGGGAAACGTTCTGGTGACGATATAAAAGTAACTGACCTATTAATACAATTAGCAAATGCAGCGTTACTACAAGAGAATACAGAGGAAAAATTGCAAACTGTTGTGGATCGTTTTAGAGCGATTGCTGATGGTTTGGGGCTAGATAATGCCATTTGTGACGTAATCGCAGAAGATTTACGTGAACGTGTACAAGGTGACAAAACAAATGTGGAATTATTCATCGATAGTATTAAAGCAGCAGGTGAAGATAATAACGCCAAGCTTATTGCAGCTTACTTTAATGCCATTGGTATGCCCGCACGCTATGTCAGTCCTAAAGAAGGTTTAGTGGTCAATGATTTACCAGAAAGAACCTTTGCATTACCTGAAGCGTATGCTAATTTAGCCCCTTTAAAAGACACAAAAGAAATTATTGTGTTCCCAGGGTTCTTCGGTTACACTAAAGCGGGCGTATTGCGAACATTTGACCGCGGTGGCTCTGATATTACAGGCTCTATTTTAGCAGCAGCCGTTGAAGCGGAGCTGTATGAAAACTTTACGGATGTGGATTGTGTGTTCTCCGCGAATCCGAAAGTCGTCAACGATCCAGTGGAAATTAAAGAAATTACGTATCGCGAAATGCGCGAATTATCATATGCAGGCTTTTCAGTGTTCCATGATGAAGCGTTAATGCCTGTCTACAAGATTGGGGTGCCCGTTAACATAAAAAATACAAATAATCCATCAGCCCCAGGTACACGTATTGTACCAAGCCGTCCTGCAACAGGTCGTCCAGTTACAGGTATTTCGGCAGACAGTGGCTTTTCAACTTTATATGTCTCTAAATATTTGATGAATCGTGAGGTAGGCTTTGGACGTAAGCTACTCCAAATTTTAGAAGATGAAAATATTTCTTATGAACACACACCATCTGGTTTAGACGATATTTCTGTCATCATGCGTTCGAATCAACTAACACCAGAAAATGAAGCACGCATTCTTAGTCGTGTGAAAGAAGAGCTACATGCAGAGTATGTAGAAATGCGTCACGGTTTTTCCATGATCGTGATTGTGGGCGAAGGGATGCGTCATAACACAGGATTAGCTGCCCGTGCTGCCACAGCGATTTCAAAAACTGGCGCAAATATTGAAATGATCAATCAAGGTTCTTCTGAAGTGAGCCTCGTGTTTGGTGTCCTTCAGGAATATGAAAACCGCATTTTACAAGCGTTATATGAAGAGTTTTTTGCCCATGCAAAAGCATAATGACACAATCGTCACTAATCCAAGTGTTTCTTGCTTGGATTAGTGTTTTCTTTTTGCCGAGAATACGGTAAAATCGAGGGCGTACATAGTTGGGAGGGTTATTCGTGAAGAATTTAACAATCGGTATGCTTTTTTCAATCATCGGGATACTTTTTGTCTGTTTAACGATTATGGATATTTTACCGTCATCGACAAAAACAATGAAAATTGTTTACATAGGCATTGGGTGGGTCTTTATTATCGTCGGCTCTGTCATCCGCTTTAAGAATCTCAAACAAAAGCAGCAATAACACTTTGAAAATGGAATTGTGACAATAGCCAAAGTTATGATACAATTTCAAAGAAAATAAATAATTTGAGTATTATGAAGTTGTTATTCTGTACAAATGTTCAGAAGGTTCAAATTTTAATAAAGAATCGACCGTACAAATTCTTCTTTGTAAGAATTTGTTTTTTTATGTTCCGTCATAACTTTATCGCGAGGAGGCGATTGATTGCCTATACTTACTAAGGATTGCATTCATATTTTTGACAATTATGTTGCCCTTCAAACAGCTTCAGCCATGAAGGTTGTATCCTCAGCCATGCATAACCCAGGCTTTGGTCATTATACGCATCTGATGAATCGAACGGTGCCTATTACCTATGATGAACGACAGCCACATCAGGAATTGCTGCAGTTTTTGCAGGCACAGCATTTCCCGCATGACAATACAGTGGCTATGATGACGGCTGTCCAAGCCAAGTTTGCGACTATTCGTGACTTTACATATGAGGGAATCCACCTTGTCATTATGATTACCGCAGGGCTTGGCAATGCGGTGGATATTACCCGTGCTTTTCAACGAGAGGAGCAGTACCATGCAGGCACCATTAATACTTGGGTGCTGATCAATGGCAAGCTGTCTGATGAGGCACTTTTTCAGGCAATGATTTCAACTACGGAAGCCAAGGTCAAGGCTTTAGTAGATGAGGGTGTTACAGATCCTACGACAGGCACGCTAGCTACAGGTACATCTACTGATAGCTTGCTTATTGCCTCGACTGAAGAAGGGGACTTCCATCAATATGCAGGTCCCATCACTATGCTTGGTAAGGTCATTGGCTATGGTGTTTATGAAACGATGTGTGAGGCGGTTAGGAAATACAAAAAAGATAAAGAGGAGAGGTCTAAATGATTGCTATCGTGATTGCCTGCATCATAGGGCTTATTTTTGATTTAGTAGTAGGGGACCCTCCGAAGCTTCCTCATCCTGTACGCTGGATTGGACACTTGATTCAATCGCAAACAGCTTTATGGAATAAGGGCAAATGGCGCAAGCTACGTGGGACAGTGATGGCACTTGCTGTTGTTGGCACGACCATGTTTGTGGTGACGCTAATTCTATTACTAAGCTATCAGGTGAGTATCATTTTTGGCATCCTTGTAGAGGGTCTGCTGATTGGTATCGGACTGGCACAGCGGAGCTTGAAGGAGGCGGCGATGGCTGTCTATGAGCCGCTTGTCAAAGGGGATTTTGCCGAAGCACGAGTTAAGCTATCTTGGATTGTCGGACGTGATACCGATAAACTAGGTGAGGATGAAATTGTGCGTGGTGTGGTAGAAACGGTTTCTGAGAATACAAGTGATGGTGTGACAGCTCCACTCTTTTATGCCTTTCTATTTGGGGCAATTGGTTTATGGGGCTATAAGGCTGTCAATACCTTAGATTCGATGGTGGGCTATAAAAATGAAAAATATAAAGACTTTGGTATGTTTTCAGCCAAGCTTGATGATGTCCTGAATTTTATTCCAAGTCGCATTACAGGCTTACTGATCGTGCTTGGTACGAAAAATGAAACAGATCGTTCGCTTGGCAAGCGCTTAAAGCGTTGGGTACAGGACGCTAAGAAGCATCCTAGTCCAAATAGTGGCTATTTAGAGGCAGCGACTGCAGTGCAGCTTGGTGTACAGCTAGGAGGGAAAAATACGTATCAGGGCGTTGTCTCTCATCGAGCAATTATGGGGGAAAAATTAGTGCCATTAACGAAAGAGCATATTGCAACGTCCATTATTCATATGCGTATTGCCACAGTGCTGTTTGCGCTTGTTATGTTAGCAGTGGAGGTGTTAATTTATGCGGTTACCTAATCACGGAGCAAATCCGCAAAATGTTTATCAGCAATTAGGCTTAACGATGCCTGAGGTGGTGTATGATTTCAGCGAAAATGTCAATGCGGCAGGACCACCAGCCTTTGTGGAGGCACGTTGGCGTACTTTTTATCCACTAATTCAGCGCTATCCAGATCCAGATGGGGAGCCTTTTTTAACGAAGGTTGCTGCTTTTCATCAAGTAGCAAAGAATACGATTTTACTAGGCAATGGGGCTTCAGAGCTTTTTAGTGTACTAGCAAGACGCTATACCAATAAGCGTGTTATCATTGTGCATCCAACTTTTTCAGAGTATGAGCGAACATTGCGTGCAGCAGGTGCTACGATCGTTCCTATTGTCGTGACAGATTTTATCAATTACACATTGCCATTAGAGCAGCTACAGCAGGAAATGTTGACGGCAGATGCTGTATATCTTTGTACACCTAATAATCCAACTGGCGTACTGCCAAATAAGGAAGATTTACTTGCCTTAATCGCACACGGAGCAATCGTTAACTGTGAGCTTGTTATCGATGAGGCATTTATGGATTGGGTAGATGAGGCGCATTCGCTGATTCAGTTTAGTGCACAAAACCCACATGTTATTGTCGTTCGTTCGATGACTAAAATGTATGCGATTCCAGGTTTACGACTTGGGTATTTGGTTGCGCATGCTACAATTGTGAGCGCCTTAAAAGAAATGCTACCGCATTGGAATTTAAATGCCTTTGCGCTTGTAATTGGGGCAAGCTGTTTAGACGAGCAGCACTATTGTCAGCAGGCAATTACCTATGCCTCAGCGCAAAGGGAATGGCTGCATCGTTACTTACAGGACAATGGCTGCCAAGTAACGAATAGTGTGACGAATTATGTGTGCTTCTCCTTACCGAAAACACAGCAAGCGGACGCCTTTTTCACCTATTGTCTTGCACAGGGTGTTGTGCTGCGTCACACAAAAAACTTTCAAGGCTTGCAGGGTGAGTGGTTCCGTATTGGCATAAAAGACATTGCAGCCATGACATCTTTACATAATTGTCTACAAACGTGGTTTAACCTAAATAAGGGGAGAGAAAAGTGACAACTTTTTATCTAGTAAGACATGGGGAAACACAATGGAATCAGGAGCATCGACTACAGGGGTGGCTGGATTCTCCATTAACGGAAAACGGTAGAGCAGCGGCTGAAAAACTTCACAAGCAACTGCAACAGATTCCTTTTACCGCTGCTTATTGTAGTTCAAGTGGTCGTGCAAGAGAGACGATGGCTATTTTGATGGCCAATCGCAAGCTGCCTATTGCCTATGAAGATGATTTACGGGAGATCTTTTTAGGGAAATGGCAGGGGCAGACAATCGACGATATACTGGCGACACATAAGCTTGATTATGAGCTATATACGAACTACCCTGCGCAGTTTGTGGCGAGTCATACAGAAAGCTTTGGAGCTGTAACAGAAAGAGCGATGTTTACATTAAAAAAATAGCAGCCCAACATCACAATGAAACGATCCTCATTGTCTCCCACGCTGTAACGATTAAATGCATTATCAATGCTATTTTACAGCGCAGTATTAGTGAGCTATGGGCGGCCCCATACATTCATGGGACAAGTGTGACAGTGATTGAACGGCAAGGTCAACAATGGCTTGTGAAGGATATTGGTAATTTACATCATTTACAATAGGAGGTGTCCTACATGGCGCTTATTTTTATTACAGGTGGTGTACGTAGTGGTAAATCCCATTTTGCCGAGCAAGCAGCGCTTCAGCATTATGAGGCACAGGCATGTACAGCGAAACGCTTGCTCTATTTGGCTTCGGGTATTGCCTTAGATCATGAAATGGAAAAAAGAATCTTACGGCATCAGGCAGATCGCCAGGCACAGCCTGTACAATGGCTGACGGTGGAGGCTCCCTATGCAATTTCTGAAGTATTTGAGACACTTCAGGATGGAGATGTGGTGCTGTGGGATTGCGTGACAACTTGGCTGACCAATGCTTTTTACGAAGGCTATGACAAGGGGACACCCTGTTTACAACAGCCTGGTTGTTTAGCTAAGAAGCTACAGGCCGTCAAGCAGGCGATCCAATCACTACTGAAGAAGGATTTGACTTTTTTTGTGGTATCCAATGAACTGTTTGATGAACCTCCTTATGCTAGTGATGAAGTAGAATTATACCGACGAACGCTCGGACAGTTCCATCAATGGTTGGTTTCTATGGCACAGGAGGCCTATGAAATGAACTATGGCATTGTAAAGAGATGGAAATAATCAAGAAGGAAGGCAAGAGGATGAAAAATTTTTGGCATAGCCTCCTACTGGCATTTCAATTTTTTACGGTATTGCCAGTACATAAAGAGCTTCCGCTAACAAGGTCCACCATCACAGGCATGTTTGCTTGCTTACCGTGGATAGGTGCTTTAATGGGAACAACGGTGGCAGCTGTGCTTTATAGTCTTATGCAGTGGACAGCCAGCAGTGAAGTGATGCTAGCTTTCACTGTGATAGGGCTATTTGCTTTATGGACAGGTGGTTTGCACTTAGACGGCTTTATTGATATGGGCGATGCCTATTTTTCCTATCGAGATCGAGAAAAACGATTGGAGATTTTAGATGACCCCCGTGTGGGAGCGTTCGGAGTATTGGCTGTGGTGTTTTTATTAATGGGGAAATTTGTTATTCTACATGAGCTTTTTGTGCAGCAGAAGTTCGACTTGTGGATGGTACTATTCGTTCCATTTCTAACAAGGGTGGGCATGAGCTTTTATTTTATGTCACTCCAGTGCTCAAAGGAAAAAGGTCTTGCTTATTTTTTTAAGTCTCATATGAATGCTAATCGATTAAAAGTGATCATGCTGTTATCGCTCGTATTGGCGATGACGTTTGTTTTTATCAGCACGCAGTTCTTACTTCTTCCTGTTGTCCTAGTCGTCGTTTTAGCCATTGCACTTTTTATTTTTCGACAATTTACGTTGCGTAATTTTGGTGGAGTATCTGGCGATTTATTGGGTGCCTCCATTGAAGGGATGGAGGTTGTGCTATGGGTGACATTGTTACTGTGTGCTTAATACGGCATGCGCCTACAAAAGAGAATCTTGAAAAGCGTTACCTTGGGTGGACGGACGCACCATTAGCAGATACAGCCAAGCTTGCTGTTGTAGATGCATTGGTTAAAAAGGTATATGGCAGTGATCTAAAGCGCTGTCGACAAACGGCTGCTCATTATTTTCCCAATGCTAGCTACCAGGCAGAGGCATCCCTTCGAGAGACGAACTTTGGTGCATTCGAAGGGAAAACCTATGAGGAGCTAAAAATGGATGCTCACTATCGGGCATGGATAGATGATCCAATCCGTACACCCCCTCCACAAGGTGAGGCATTCGATGATTTTATGAAACGTGTTGTAGATGGATTTCATTATTTACCGAAAAATGAGGATAGCTATTATTTAGTGGTTCATGGTGGGGTTATTCGTGCCTTACTTGTTGTCTTTGCGCCAACAGAACAGCCCTTTTGGTCCTATCAAGTGCCACATGATAAACAATTTGTTTTAACATTTACTAGAAAGGCTTGGGAGGAGGGAGCACGATGCATGTCTTTATCGGAGGTGCCTATAACGGCAAAACCGACTATGTGAGGCGCTTGTATGAACCGCAACAGATGGTTATGATTGCTGGCGAACTACCTGAGGTAGCGCCCGCCTGTGATGTCCTTGTCCTAAAGAACTTAGAAAAATGGCTTGTGACACAAAACTTGGAGGAAGATGAACAAATCGTACAAAAGGTGCTAGCCACATTACAAGAGCTTGAACACCATTGTACACTCGTACTTATTGTGACGGATATGGGGCGTGGGGTTGTGCCAATGGAAAAACAAGCCCGACAGCTACGCGATACCTGTGGTCGACTATACCAAGCTTTGTTCAAGGAAGCGGAGCAAGTTGTACGGATTTGGTATGGAATAGCTGAGCCATTGAAGTAAAGTTGACATTCAACAGAAAAGAGGGAATGAAATGGAACGACAAAAATTAAGAAAATTGATTTTGACGGCGATGGTAGCGGCCATCTGTGCAGTAGGAGCAATGATTAAGGTACCAGCGTTTATTTCAACGGCTGCACTGGATTCGGCTCCTGCCTTTTTAGGTGTTGTCTTTCTATCCCCCATCTTAGCAGGGGTTGCTGGATTAATCGGCCATTTTATTACAGCATTAACATCTGGATTCCCCCTAGGACCTTTACATATTATTATTGCGGTAGAAATGTTGATTGTCGTATGGGTCTTCGGAATGATGCATAAAAAAGGCATGCACTTTTGGAAATGGCCAGTTGCCTTAGTATTAAATGGTATTGTTGCGCCACTACCATTTTATTTTATTATTAGTCCAGCATTTTTCTGGGGTGCTTTAGGTAGTATTCTAATGGCAACGGTGATCAATTTAATCATTGTTGCGGTAGTAATGCCCGTCCTCTCAAAGGTTTTTGTGCGTAAGGAAGGTCGTGCACAGTGAGAAATGCGATGAAAGTAGGGGCATTCATTGCGACCATGGATAATGCCGCAGCCATCGGACAAAAACCGCAAGATGTTGTGTCGGCACCAGACCAATTGACAGCCTACATGACAGCCCGTGTAACGTTTTTAGAACAGCTTGCTGCACAGGCACTACCTATTCAAGTTCTACTTGCGAATTTTTCTGGAGATGCCGCATGGTCTCGCTATGAAAAAGGTATACAGCAAGTGTTTGCAGAGGCAGGTCTTACATGCCCAGCCATTACGGGGAGTACGGAATCCAATATGCCTACATTGCAGTCAGGCTTAGCTGTTACGATGCTTGGAGAAATTCAGCAGCAGCGTCGAGCATTTGACCACGATCAGCTTAGCTGGTACACCTATGGCCTGCCGCTTGTGGGTGAAGAGGTGTTGGCACAGCCTGAAGATGTGGCGCAGTTGCTGCCTGTTTTCAAGGCATGGCAGTCAGAAATTGTTCAGCAAGTATGGCCAGTCGGATCGAGGGGGGTGCAAGGAGAATTTGCCCGTCTGTTTGGGGAGCGACATGTGGAATGCGCCCTTGATGGTGCAAAATCAGCAGGCCCCTGTACAGTCATTTTGCTAGGCATTTCTCCAGACAATGAGTCACAGGCACAAAAAATTTTCCTGCGAAATTTTGAGAAACTACGCATTTCTGAAAAGTGATGGGGCTTGTTTTGAGCAAATGATCGCATCTTGGGACAGGGCTAGATAACCCAGAGCAAGTGTTATTTTACTTCGATATGATTCTTGCTCTGGGTATTTCCTTACTTATTGACAGGATGACGCTGAATCTAAAGTAGCTGGCTGTTGCTTGTAAAGGAATAGGCCCGCTCTGAAAGGTGAGGAAGTCGCTCTTAAGCAGAGCAACCCGCTCCAAAGTAAATGAAAGCCGCTCATAATAAGTGGAACTTCGCTCTAAAAAGTCACCACCCTCCAAAATCTGCTTAGAAATTAGATTTTTTCTCCTTATGAAGACACTACACCACAATCAAACCACCCCAATAATATTACGAGACCCGAAAAATTATTTATCAAATGGGAATGATTTTCAGTTATAATAAGGAACGAATGGGATTTAAATAGAACGGAGACGAATGTATGCAGGCAGTTAAACAATTAGGGCAGTATTTGGGGCCTTATAAATTTTTCACGCTGATTGCACCGTTATTGATGGTGCTAGAGGTGACGATGGATTTAATTCAGCCGACCATCATGCAACATATGATTGATACGGGGATTGCCAATGGGGATAATCGTTACGTATTGAATATGTTTGTGTGGATGCTTGGCAGTGCAGTGCTTGGACTTATTGGTGGGGTTGGTTGCTCGTATTATAGCTCGAAGGCGGCGATTCATTTTGCCTCGGATATTCGACAGGCTCTTTATGAGAAGATGATGACTTACTCAGCCAAGGAGCGAGATGCTTTTACAACGGGGAAGCTGATTACGATTTTAACGAGTGATGTGGAAAGTATTCAGCGTGCCTTTATGATGACGCTGCGTATTTTTGTGCGTGGGCCCTTGCTCTTTATCGGCGCAGTGATTATTGTGTTTGTCACAGCACGTGAGCTTTTTTCCATATTGCTCATTATCGTACCATTGTTGGTTATAGCGATGTATTTTTTTACGAAGTATTCGGGTGTATTGTATCGTCGTGTTCAGGAGGCCATTGATGCCGTCAATACGAAGCTACAGGAAAATTTGGCGGGTATTCGTGTAGTTAAAGCCTTTCGCCGTGAAACACAGCAGGTAGCACAGTTTGGAGAATTAAATGAGGCGTTGACGAAACGTTTTATTACAGCTGAGCAAATTGTCGGCGTGCTTGTACCCTTTACGATGTTTGTTGTCAATCTAGGGATTGTAGCTGCGCTTTGGCTTGGAGCCATTAAGGTAGACGCGGGTACGCTGCAAGTGGGCGTTATTCTTGCATTCATCAATTATTTAACGATTATTTTAAATGGACTGATGTCCTCTAGTATGGTGCTGATGCAAATAGCGCGAGCCTTGCCTTCAGGAGAACGCATTGTGGACGTGTTAAACAAAGAGATTGCTGTTAAGGAAGCGGAACATGTGCTGACCGATCCAATAAAAGGGGCCATTGACTTTGATCAGGTGAGCTATCGTTACTATGAAACAGCTGAGGATGTCCTCAAAAAGATTTCATTTTCGGTGAAACCAGGGCAAACGGTCGGCATTATTGGGAAAACAGGTAGTGGTAAATCGACGCTGGTGAAGCTATTACCTCGCTTATTTGATCCCTCTGGTGGCGAAATCCGCATAGACGGAAAACCGCTAAAATCCTACTCACTCGCAACACTACGTGAGCATATCGGATTTACCTCACAGAAAGCATTATTGTTCTCTGGACCGATTGAAAAAAATATTCGTCTCGGTAAGGATGATGCTACAGCTGAGGACATACAACAGGCATTAGAGGCGGCCTGCGCCAGTGAATTTGTAGAGCGACTTGATAAGGGCTTAGCACATGAATTATCACAGGGTGCTACGAATCTTTCGGGTGGGCAGAAGCAGCGCCTTGCATTGAGTCGTGCGTTTATTCGAAAGCCTGCTATTTTGGTGTTGGATGATACAACGTCAGCGTTAGATAGTGCATCAGAACAACAAGTGCAGCGAGCTATTGCCACCTATTATCAAGACACAACGACCTTCATCGTAGCGTCGAAAATTGCCTCCATTCAGCAGGCAGATGTTATTTTGGTACTAGAGGATGGCGACATTGTTGGGCAAGGAACCCATCAGCAGCTTCTACAATCAAATGCGCATTATCAAGCAATTTATGCGTCACAGCAAAAGGCTGGTGAACAAGGGTGAGTCAAGGTCAACCAAAGCAAATGAATTTTGGACGTGGACCGCGTATGGGGGGACCAGCTGAAAAGGCGAAAAATCAAAGGGAGACATTGTCACGTGTGTGGCATTATGTCAAGCAACAAAAAATAGGGCTGTTTTTCTCTATCTTTTTTGTCATTGCCTCGACCTTTTTAAGCCTTGCAGGGCCCTATATGATTGGGCATATTATTGATGATTACATTATGAAAAAGGATATCGACGGAACGATTCGTTTAGGCATCCTGTTGGCCGTTATTTTTTCAGTAGCCTCTATTCTGACATGGCTGCAAACCTATGTCATGATTCATGTGGCGATGAAAACCATTCGGACATTGCGTCTGGAATTATTTCAAAAGCTTCAAACACTGACATTACGTTTCTTTGATCGGCGTGCACTTGGGGATTTAATGAGCCGTGTGACCAACGATATTGATAATTTAAATACAGCACTTGCGCAAAGTGTTACGCAAATCGTGTCGTCCATTTTAACTGTAATCGGTGTCAGTATTGCCATGTTTACATTAAGCTGGCAATTAGCAATCGTGACATTGATTATTATTCCGCTAATCGTTTTCACAACCAAGCAAATCATTAAACGCAGCAGTAAAAATTATGCAGCACGACAACGGGATCTTGGGAAGCTGAACGGCTATATTGAGGAAATGATTACAGGTTCGGAGGTACTTACGCTTTTTGGTAGGGAGCAGCAAACGATTGATACGTTCCATCAGCAAAACGAAAATCTACGAAACTCTGCCCAACGAGCAGAAATTACCTCTGGCTTACTAGGTCCGATTAATAACTTTATGAATAATTTAGGCCTTGCTGTCGTCATCGGAACAGGTGCCTTTTTAGCAGTAAAGAGTATTGTTACAGTGGGGATTATTGCCGCCTTTGTGACCTATACACGGCAATTTTTCCGTCCGCTTAATCAGCTATCTAATCTATTAAACACCTTCCAGTCTGCTATTGCTGG
Source organism: Lysinibacillus sp. YS11 (assembly GCF_002896375.1). Classification (NCBI taxonomy): domain Bacteria; kingdom Bacillati; phylum Bacillota; class Bacilli; order Caryophanales; family Bacillaceae; genus Lysinibacillus; species Lysinibacillus sp. YS11. Next base: position 1,937,110 of record NZ_CP026007.1, read on the forward strand.
GGCAGAGCGTGTTTTTGAGATACTAGATGAACCCTCAGAGGTAGCCGACAAGCCTAATGCTATCAAGACAGCATCGCTCAAGGGGGATGTTGTTTTCAAGCAAGTATCATTTAGCTATGAGCCAAATAAGCCTGTGTTAAAAAACATTGACTTCCATGCCAAGGCAGGAGAGACATTTGCTCTTGTTGGCCCAACAGGCTCAGGCAAAACAACGATTATCAATTTATTAACACGTTTTTATGACGTCGATCAAGGTGAGATTTTAATTGATGGGCATAATATTGAACACTATCAGATGGCGACGATTCGCCAAAGAGTTGGTGTGGTTTTACAGGACACCTATTTGTTCTCGGGAACGATTCGTGAAAATATTCGCTTTGGTAAGCTAGATGCGACAGATGAAGAGGTTGTGGAAGCGGCAAAAATCGCGAATGCCCATCATTTTATAAAATATTTACCTGCCCAATACGAAACACCCGTGCAGGCAGGAGGAGCCAATTTAAGTCAGGGGCAGCGTCAGCTTATTGCGATCGCCCGTGCAATTTTAGAGAATGCCGATATTTTAATTTTGGATGAAGCCACATCTAGCGTGGATACCCAAACAGAGGTCGATATTCAAAAAGGCTTACAGCATTTAATGCAGGGACGCACAAGCTTTGTCATTGCCCATCGTCTGAAAACAATCGAAAATGCCGATCAAATCCTCGTGATTCAGCAGGGAGAAATTGTCGAGCAGGGCAATCACCAAGAGCTGATGCAGCAGCAGGGGATCTATCGTCATCTTCAACAAAAACTATTGTTAGAGCAGGTAGAATAGGGAATAATAAAGGTACATCTTCCAGAGGGCGAGGGATTGACATGTATGAATTAAAGACCAAAGAAACCGATGTAAGTGTCATTGAATTTATTGAAAGTGTAGACCATCCAAAAAAGCGAGAAGACGCCTATCGATTATTGGACATTTTTACAGAGGTCACAGGCTATGAAGCCAAAATGTGGGGACCGAGTATTATAGGCTTTGGTAAATATCATTACAAATATCAAACAGGCCATGAAGGGGATGCCCCACTAGCTGCCTATTCCCCTCGCAAAGCGAAAATTAGCTTATATTTTGCTCCAGGGGATGAACGAGAGCAACTATTACAACAATTTGGTAAACACACAACAGGAAAAGCCTGCGTTTATATTAATAAGCTAGCTGATGTGAATGAAGACATCTTAAAAGCCCTTATACAACAAACGATCGATTTTTTACGAAAAACCTATCCAGATGCTTAATCAAGAGAGCTGCCTATTAGTTAGGTAGCTTTTTTGTATGAAATTTATCTATTTTCTTCAAAAGTTTAGTAGAAATTTATTTTTACCGTGTATCCTTGCAAGTATCAACGAAAAGAGGAGATACGTATGAAAAAGAAAGCAAAGAAAATGATTGTCTATATGGGGGCATTGATTGTGCTTGGAATGGTGATAATTTGTATTTATCACTATAGCTTAATACAGAAGGAGTCAGCTATTTTACAACCTAACGGCACATTAAATAATGTAGATGGTCAAAATCTCCATGTTTATCAGGAGGGGGCTGGCGAGGATACATATATTTTTATGGCTGGCTCAGGTATCGCAGCACCCGTATATGAGCTAAAAGGGCTGTATCGTAAGTTTTCACAGCATCATCAAATTGCAGTAGTGGATCGAGCTGGCTATGGCTATAGCGACGTAGCCCATGATGATAGAGGAATCGATACGATTTTAGCGCAAAGACGACAGGCACTTCTGCAAAGTGGGCTAGAACCGCCCTATGTTCTTGTGCCACATTCCATTTCAGGGCTAGAGGCCATTTACTGGGCGCAAAAATACCCAGAGGAAGTAAAAGGCATCATCGCGCTAGACATTGGCCTACCTAGTCAATATGTAAAGCATAAAATGGGGACGGTCGATCGTTGGATGGTGAGAGGCATGCACCTCGCTACTAAACTCGGCTTACATCGACTTTTGCCAACACAGGTCTATAATCCGCAAGTACTTCAAATGTCGTTTTTAACAGCACAGGAAAAGGAAATCTATCAGGCGTTGTCCTTTAAGCAATTTTTTAATGAAGATATGCAAAATGAGCTGTTGCAGGTCTACGAAAATAGTTTACAATCAGAACAGCTCAAAAAGCCGCAAGACACGCCTATCTTACTGATTGATGCGATTGCGGAAGAAAATAAACATTCGAAATATACGAAGCAAAATCGGCAGGATTATGCTGACTTTGCAAAGCAATTCACTAATGCACAAGTGAAAGAGGTCAGTGGGACACATAGTATTTATCTCTATCAGCCAGATGAAATCTATCAACTGGCAATGGAATTTATGAAAACAACGGGTGATGAGAAAGGTCGATAAGTATGAAAGGATTTAGAATCTTAATTATAGAAGACGATCACATGATTGGTGATCTACTGCAAAAAATAGTACAGCGTGAGGGCTATGAGGCAATCTGGAAAACAGACGGCAAGGATATGATGGCACTGATTCAGCAGGTGGATTTAGTCATAATGGATATTATGCTGCCAGGAGAGGATGGCTATCAATTGAGCAAAAATATTAAACGATTAGGCTTAAATATTCCAATCATTTTTCTATCGGCACGTAATGATATTGAAAGTAAGCTAGAGGGGTTGATGGTTGGCGAGGATTACCTGACAAAGCCATTTGATCCGCGAGAACTGTTGCTAAGAATGCAAAAAATGCTAGCACAACAGTATGGTACACTTACGCAAATTCAGCATTTATTGATTGATGGGGAGCGCCGTCAAGTATTTCATCATAGTATCCATGATGAAATCGCCCTAACAGCGATTGAGCGAAAAATTTTCTTTTATTTATTTGACAATCGAGACAGAGTATTAACAAAGGAACATTTTTTTGATTATCTTTGGCCGCTCGATGAACGCAATCATAATATTTTGAATGTCCATATTAAAAAAATTCGAACAAAGCTACAAGACCCAGCAGGCACTATTGTGCAAAATATTTATGGAGAAGGGTATCGTTTAAATACCTATAATAAAAAATGACCTTAAAAACAAAATACCGTACTTTGTTATTTGTAGCCATTGGGAGTGTGCCTGTTGTACTATTAGGCATTAGTGTGGCCATGTCAATTTTGTATGACAAGGCCTTTAAAATGAAAAATGACGGCATTCCGTTTCATGAGTCCTATGCCTATCCTGTGATGCTGATTGCGTTTGTGCTAGCGTTAGGAATGCTCGCATGGCTATTTTCCACATCGATTCATTCGTTACTATCCAAAATTACACTACTTAATAAAACAATACGAGAACTAGCAAGTAATGAGCGAATACCTGACACGTTAACGATAAAAAGTGAGGATGAAATTGGACAGCTTAGCCAATCTGTCAATCTTTTAATTGAGCGTACAACTTACCGAGAGTTAGAGCTTGCTCAGCAGCAGGAGCTTCAAAAAGAGCTGCTACAAAAGTTGCGACATGACATTCATACGCCGTTAACGGCTATCCGTTTGCAGCTGTTTTATCTAGAGGATCAGCTACAGGGGCAGCCCAAATTGGTGGAATCCTTACATGCACAAATTCAATATATCACGAATTTAACTAATGCATTTCAGTTACAGTCCTTTGATACGGGTGAACAGTCCTATGTCATGCAGGAGGAGGTTCAACTTGTCCCATTGTTACAAATGATGATAAAGAAGTGGCAGTATCTATATCGCATGCAGAATATTACGCTGCATTTTCAGCACGATGATTTACAAGCAACTTGGCTTAGCAATGAATTGTGGCTACAGCGTTTATTCGATAATGTCTTGCAAAATACATTAAAGCATGCCCAAGCATCCAAGCTAGAGGTGACGATCAAGGACGGGCAAGTTGTCATGTGTGATGATGGTATTGGCTTTACGACAGAAGATGAGCATGGCGGACTTGGGCTTAAAATCATTCAGGATATTGCTAAAACATTGAATATCGAAGCTTCCTTACAATCAAACAAAAATGGCACGATCTTCTACTTTACACACCAATAAAAAACAACGGCAGCCTTTGCCGTTGTTTTTTCTTTTACACAGATTTTCGTTGCTGTAGTAAGAACAGGGCCAGTCCTAGTAAAATGACCACAATACCGATCCCCTGTTGAACGGAAATCATCTCATCTAAAATAAAATAAGCTAATATACATGTGCCGATTGTTTCGCCTAAAATACTCATGGAAATCACCGTTGTACTTAACCATTTCAATAGCCAATTAAAAATGGTTTGCCCGAAAATCGTTGCAATGACAGCCAGCCCTACAAGGGACCACCAGGTGGAGGCTGAATATTCGAAAAACGATTCTTTCATAAAGAGGGCATAAACGGCTAAAAAGATCGAGCTACTGCCATAGCCGATAATAGAATAGGGAATGAGCGATAAATCCTTGCGCACTGATTGCCCAATAAAAAAGTAGGCTGTAATAATACCTGCCGCAATAAAGGCAAGAATATCGCCATAAAGGGCTTGTCCACTAATCTGGAAATCTTGCCAGCCAATAATGAAGCAGCCGATGATCGCTACGAAGCAGCCAACAATCGCTCCTTTTGAAAATCGCTCTTTAAATAAAAAATAGCTGCCTATTAAAGAGAATAGTGGCTGTAGTGTCACAATGACGGTTGAACTAGCCACAGATGTGTAGTTTAATGATTCAAACCATAACACATAATGACAGGACAAAAATAAGCCTGATAAAATGCCGAGTCCCCATTGTTTTTTCGAGAGACTTGTAAGCTCCTGCCGCAAGCTCTTCTGTGCCAATAAAAATGGAAGAAGAACTAGCATCGCAAAAAATAGTCGATAAAAGGCTGTAATCGCTGGTGGTGCATCAGCTAGCTTAACAAAGATTGCTGAGGTAGATAATGCAAATACTGCAAAAAATAACGAGATGTAATAAAACATGATGTACTCCTAAGCATTTACAAGATTAATAATGACAAACCTATTATAGTGTAGTCCGCATGAATAATATAGGGTTTTTAGAATATTAGCACAAAATAGGTTTATGGTGCTAATTCTGCTCAAGCAAGGATTCAATGACCTGTTTTAATTGCAGGATGAAGGGCTGCTTACTGTCATCTTTTTTATAGATATAAACTGTTTCGATCACACTGTGAAGCCCATCTAAATCATAAAAATGCATGTCGGGACAAGGATAAAGTGCTAGTAATTTGGTATTTAATACAGCCAATGTATGCTCGATTTCAAGAAAATCTAAAATACTACTAACTGATTTAATTTCCTTCATCGTAAAAGGTACCTGCTTGTCAGTGAGCCATTGTGCTAATGCATGGGTATACATGCAGCCCTTACTTAACACAAGCAATGTGACAGGTGTTCGTTGATCAAAGTCAATGATATGAGCGGAGCTTGAGATAACTTCAAACGTCTCTGTGGCTAGTACATCATAGTGTAGATCGCTATAATGCTTGATTGGATTACTTGTCAATGCGCAATCTATTTCCGCCAGATGGACTTTGTGATTTAAGGCTGTACTTGATTCCACAGTGAAATCAACATCTATCGGACTTCGACTAGTTTGCAGTGCGTTCATAATGGATGGTCCATATATTTTAATGGTTGTATGAGATGTACCAACCAAAATGCTCGTTTGTGTAGGGCCGATGGTATGTAAAAAGTCTTCATACTGCTCGGCAACTTTCTTTAAAAACTGTAAATAATGTTGACCTACCTCTGTCAGCTTTAAGCCTTGGGGTGTTCGTTTAAAGACGTCCTGCCCAATTTCACGCTCCATTTTTTTCACCTTTGCTGTTAAGGCAGATTGTGTATAATTGGTGATTTCAGCCGATTTACTCAAGTTTTGCCTCTCTAAAAGCTCCATTTTTAAGGCAATTTCTTCAATGTTCATGTTGTTCCTCACATACCTATAGATTTTTTTAATAGCCGCTATCATTTTCCTCCATTTTACGTTCGCTAGCTGTCCACGTACACTCTAGATAATGAAAAGGTAGACTGCAAAAGCAGTAACCTGATGGAGGGTTTTTATGCATACATATTATCGATGGGTCATCTTGCTTGTGGCTACACTTTCGCAAACAGCCGCAACCTTTGTGACCTACGGAATGGGGCCAGTTGCCTCTTTTTATCAAATGGAATGGCACTTAACGTCCTTCCAGACAGGGCTAATTGTTTCAGCCGTCAATATAGGGCCAATTTTCTCCATGCTGCTATTTGGTTATCTCATGGATAAAAAGGGAGAAAAGCAGATTATTGGATGGGGCTCGATACTACTAGGCATGTCAGCCTTATTGCTAATACCCGTGAATCATTATACGACATTGCTTCTCGTATTAATAGTTGTGGGGATATGGTATGGCAGTGCGCAAACAGGTGGCAGTACTGCTATTGTGAAATGGTTTCCTAACAAGCATCGAGGACTTGCTATTGGGATACGCCAAACAGGTATTCCGATTGGTGGTGCATTGGCTTCCACTTTGCTGACCTATTTGTATCAACATCATCATCTATCCTCTGTCCATTTAGCACAGGGCTTGATGGCGGTTGGTGGGGGACTATTATTTTTATTGCTGTACAAAGAACCAAAACAGTATGACACCGCTACGGCACCTCTCATTCCTTTTAAAGAGAAGATGCGTGCTATTCGGCACAATCGAGCGCTCTATCCTTTATTTTTTGTGGGCATGGTCATGATGTCCCTCCAAATGATTATCATTGCTCACTTTATGAGCTATTTACATCATGAAGGTGGGTATACATTAACCGAGGCGGGGCGCTATTTAAGTCTGATTTTATTTGGTGGGATGTTTGGGAGAATTGTACTTGCTTGGATGAGTGATCATTATTTCGCTCAAAAACGAGAGCCATTATTAGTGCTCGTCATGGTCGCTACATTCCTGATGGTTGGCTTTTTGCCCTTTGTCATACATAGCAAGGGCCTCATGATTTTATTTTGCAGTTTATTTGGGTTTTTAGCGCTTGGCTGGTATTCCATATATATCACTTGTGTCACGGAGCAATCCGATTCGCAAGCAGTAGGACTAACTGTTAGTGCAGCGTTAACGATTAATCAGTTCTTTATTGTCTTGGCACCAACGGTTTATGGTTTATTGGTTACTGTTTTTTCCAGCTATCAGCTCGCTTTGGATGTTATCGCTGTGATGGTTATACTGGGGGCATTTCACTTATACAGAACATCCCAAGGTAGTCTAACTTCTGAAAGTTCGGTAAAATAATGGAAAAGAGGAAATGGAGGTTGCTGCGAATGACCAGTTCGATTTGGATTGAGGCAAAGATTGATAAAGTATGGCAGGCGATTACAGAGGAGCAATCCCTCTCCCGATGGTACGCACCAGGCTCCATATGGGACATCCCTATACTAACAGCTGGGGAAAAGATGACATTTACCTTAATGCCAAATGCGCATAACCAGCTTTCTGAAAAACTGCCGATGGAGCTAACGATTCAACAAGTGAAGAAAAATGAGGAATTTTCCTTCTATCTAGAAGTTCCTGAAACATTGATTGCTATTACGCTAGCCCAACAGGGTAATGGCACTACGGTGAGCTTTAATTCGTCAGGCTATGATGCCTCTCTTGCGAATTTAAAGGCATTGCTGGAGGGGCATGACATTCCTTATCAGTAAGCCTCTCTACGTCTTAGGTCTTAGATGAATTTCGAGCGGAGGGTCGTATTTTAATTTCCTCCCTTCTATATAATGAAATTATTGGTAGATTATACGGTGGGAGGAAATAATAGTGAAAAAATTAGTGGGTTTAGGTGTCGTGATAGGCACGTCAGCATTGGTATTATCGGGGTGCTTTTCCTTTATTCCAAATAAAATGCGAGAGGAAGCCATTTTGGTGGAAAAGGATAAAGCGAAAGTATTAGAGGTAGACATTGATTTAGGTGTTGGCGAAATGAATGTATCGAGTGGTGCAAAGGAATGGGTTGAGGGCAACGCAGAATATAATGTAAAAAAGCTAGCCCCTCAGATAGACTATGATCTACATGGCGATACAGGAGAAGTGGAAATCAAGCATAAGGGCTCAACAAGGCTGGGGCTCTCGAATATTAAAAACACATGGGCGATTCAACTGAACGACAGCATCCCCATGAATCTAAATGTGGAAACGGGTGCCTCACTTGCCAATCTTGATTTACAGGGTCTTCAGCTGGAAAAGCTCGATATTGAAGCGGGTGTCGGTGATCTAACGGTTAACCTAGGTGGCGACTGGAAAAAGAGCTTTACAACGACTATTGAAACAGGTGTCGGTCAAACAACAGTTATTTTACCTTCAAAGGTTGGCGTGAAATTAACGACAGAAAAAGGCATTGGCTCGTCTAATGTGGAGGGCCTTATATCAAAAGGGAATGGTGTCTATGTCAACGAAGCTTACGACAAGGCGGATGTCGTGCTAGAGGTCAATTCGGAATTGGGCATCGGGGAAATTACCTTTAAGTTAGATCGATAGAAAATGGAGTAGGCTACTTGATTGAAATAACCGCAATAACCATAATAGGAGCGTCAAATACATCCTTTGTATTTGACGCTTATTTTATGGTAGTTTTAAGAAAGCAATGTTTCAAAGGAGCGAATAGATGAAGACCTATACATACAAGCAACCAGCGGCCATCGAGTCAACAGACACCGTTACTATTTTAAATGAAGCGGGGGAGGTATCATCCACCGTTCAACGCGTGTATTCCAATGCACTAAAAAAAGCATTCGATAAAACGATGGACTATCGTTATTTCGTTCGTTTTGATGTTCACGATCGCAATGATCAGCCGCTTTTTACGTGTAAAAAAGTATCCCGTCGCGGGCGCGTGCATTTCCGTGGCAAGGATTTGGTAACAGGTAAAGACTATATGATTGCCTATGATGGCTGGCAAATTATGATTCCTGATTTAGTTATTACCGATGGCGAACAGCAGATCAAGCTCAACAAAGAAATGGAGGACTGGTCTGTTTTTACTGTGAATGAGCAGCCTATCGCACGCTGGCAAGCGACTTTCTGCGAGACGCATTTTGACATTACACTACAAATTGAAGACAGCAGTCCCATTCAGCAGGAAGCCTTTTTTATTGCCATCGGACAGGCAGTGCTGTTTGTTGGGGCTTAAATAAAGGTAGATGGAAGAAAGGGCTTGATGAAATGCTAAACATATTACCAGCAAAAGAGATTTATTTACAAGGAAATGAGCATGCCCTATTGCTTTTACATTCCTTTACAAGTCATACAAGAGATATGAAGACAGTAGCCACTGCACTACATAACCAAGGCTATACTTGCTATGCGCCGCTATATCGTGGACATGGCACTCATCCAGAACAGTTATTACACTATCAGGTAGACGACTGGTGGCAGGATGTAGTGAATGCTCATCAATTTTTATTGGATGAAGGCTATCAAAAGATTTCGGTCATTGGTCTATCCATCGGGGGAATTTTCGCGTTGAAGCTTGCTCAATTAGAAAGGCTCGAGCAAATCATTGTCTTATCTGTGCCGTTTGATAAGGAGCCAGAGCAATTAAAACAAAGGATTATTGACTATGCCCATAATTACAAAACAATAGAGGGGAAGCCACCACTTCAAATCGCTCAGGAAATGGAGCCATTTGAGAACATGCCATTACATGCAATGAACGCATTCCAAACATTTATCCAAGCAACGATGGAGCAGCTTGATAGAATTACCATTCCTATCGCTATCTACTATGGTGAAAAGGACGATGCCTTATATGCGCAAAGTGCTGAAATGATCTCTCAACATGTTCATTCATCTAGAAAGCAGAAGAAAGGCTTTGGAAATTCTAAGCATCTCATGACATTAGGACGAGATCAAGAGGCTATCATAAAGGAAATGATAGAATTTCTTCAAATTTAGGGAGAATTTCATTTATAAAAGGAGTGGGGGTACTCCACTCCAAAGAGGGGTAAAAGCGCTCATTCAAGAGAGAGCCCCGCTTCTAAAAAAACAGCCACCTCTATCCATAGAGGGGCTGTTTTACTTATATTTCCACGATCTCATTCGCTAATTTTTGTCTGCTCATCCAGTAGCCTTGGAGGGTAAAGACAATAAGTGTTGACCCTAGGAAGGCGATACTTGTGAGGCCCAATGTTAGGAAGTCATAGGACATCGGCGAGCCATCATCAATGAAGCCTAGCATCCTCGTTAAGACGAACCCCAGAAATGTACCGACTATGAGACCATAAAGGACAAACGATAGGACTTGTGTCAATATAAGCTTCATTAAGCCATTTGGTGACAGACCAATTAATCGTTGGATGGCATAGTCGCTGCGTTTTGTATAAATCGCATGCAGTAAAGTTTGAAGGACACCAAGCCCCGTGGCAGCTATTAAAATAACAAAGACGCCAACAAATAAGCTCCACCGTTGGAAGAACATTTCATTGGATTGTGCTAATATGGTCGCTTTATCTGTCAACTTCAGGGCTGGCCAGCGCTGTTCCAAGAATGACAGCTCCGCCAATGCATGCTCTGGGTGGGATGTTTCGACCATAATGTCTTCGATAATTGGGTGATCCTGTGCCGTGAGGAATGATGACCAATCAACGATTAAATCAGCACGGTGAATAGGTGTATCAGTAATTCCTATAATTTGTAACTCACCAGTAGGCATATCCTGCTGGGCAGTAAAATCATAGGTACCCATCGTTACACGATCACCCACTGCCAAATGATAACGCTCGGCAAAGCCCTTTGTCACGACAAGGCCATTTTGCAAATTTCCTTCCTCAATTTGAGGCAACTTCTTTAATTGCATAAATTTCTTAATATCAATGGTTGTATAGTTCTCTGGTAGCCATTCATCACCGAGTTGTAGAGCAATATACGCATTATTACTTTGTGTATACGCGTACTGTACACTTGGCAATGCTTCTATTTCCTCTATAATTGCAGGCGTGATAGTTGGATCATTTAATTCATTATTGATTTTTATGGCTGTTTCGTATTGTGATTCTGTGTAGGCAAGGTCATTGTGTTGTAAGGTTTTCATTAATGAACTTCCAAAGGTTAAAATAACCATTAATCCTATCATGCTGAGCACCACGGGCATATTTTTGCGTACTTGTGGCATGAGCTGCTGGCATGCTAAATAGGCTTCCTTGCCAAGTACCCTTCGAATCGGCTTTAAAGCCAGATGAAGGATGGCTGTAAATAGATAGGGGATTAGTAACAGTAAAATCCCACATACAAATAGTGTTCCGAGTAAAATAAATAAGGCACCTTGATCGCTTCCTGTCCCAGCTAAATAGGCTTGTAAAAAGAAGAAGGTAGCTGACACACCTACAATACTGACAATAATTGTTTTCCATTTTGTCCAACGCAGCTCTAAATTTTCATTATCTGTCGCGATTTGTAATGGCAGTAGTCGAGAACTTTTCGCTACTTGCCATTTTGTCATCACTTGAAGAATGATGAAGCTGGAAAGGGCAATTAAAAGAATAAACACAATAGGAAGCTCTGTTTTAGCTTCGGGTAAATGCAAAAAGCTAATTAATTGTGGTAGCCAGCTTTTTATTATCACAAGGCTCAGCGTTGTTCCAAGCATAACGCCAAAGCTAATGATCAGTGATAGTTGGAGCTTGACTATACGTCCAACCTGTTTCACGGATGCCCCGAGAGCCCGTAAGATCATGAGCTGCTCTTTAATTTTATAAAATAATAGCTGGAATGTGGACAGCAATAGGACACTTGAAATGAGTAAAATAAAAACGGATAGTACAATCATAAAAACCATTAAGCTCTGTAAATTTCTTTTAATGACATCGTAATCACTCATGACATCAACACGTAATGTTTCATCCAGTTGTTTGATTTCTGCGCCTACAGCCTTGGCACGCCCCTCATCAGTTTTAATGAGCGCAAATATGCCTGCCGTTTGTGGCTGACTGTTGTTCATCCATGCCTTAACTACGTCATTCGCTAAGAGGATGATATTAGGGCTGTCAGTGCCTTTCATTGTCGGTAAAATTTCTTGCACGATAAAATCCTTTGATTGAATATGAATGGAGTCCCCAACTCGTTTGTTGAAAAGACGGGCAACATTTTCCGAAAGAATGGCATCATTCGGTCCAAGATTGACCGCAAAATGGTAGCGACTTTTCACAAGGTCATCATTTTCGACGCCAACGGTATAAAATGCGGTGTACTTTTCATGTTCAACGATTGTATGAGCTATAGATAAGCGGGACACTTGTGTGACACCGGCTAGAGTAGAAAGCTCCTCTATTTGATTTGTCGTCAACAATTTTTGCTGATCGGGATTATAACCAACCATTAAATCCATTTCCCCATACAACGCTTGGATGTCTGCCTTCATCTGGCTATTCGCATTCCAAATGTAGACGGTCATCGTCATCACCAGGCAAATCGAGATCGTAATAATACTAATACTCGTTAGGACATTTGCCCAAGCGGCACGAAAAAGCTTGAGGGCAATATTGCGCATCGTAAACATTAGCGATCCCCCCTCGTTATTTCCTTGAATTTCATTAGAATACAATCTAAATCCTCTTCATTTTGCCGGTTTTGATAGGAATCCACAATCGCCCCATCATGGAAGAACAATACCCGATTGGCATAGGTAGCCACATAGGGGTCATGTGTGACAAGTAATATCGTTTGCTGGTTCTTTTTTTGCAGAGCAACAAGCAGTTCTAAAATTTCATCTGTTGTATGAACATCCAAAGCCCCCGTTGGCTCATCTGCCAGTAAAATAGGAGGATTGGCAATAATCGCTCGCGCAATGGCGACACGTTGCTTCTGTCCACCAGAAAGCTCATGTGGTCGATGCTTTGCCCAAGCAGCGATGTTTAAGGTTTCCATCATGTGCTGCACACGCACCTTAATCTCCTTGCTAGGAATATCATTTAAAATAAGGGGAAGTGCAATATTATCCTCGACGGTTAAATCCTTTAGCAGATGAAAGGATTGGAAGATAAAGCCGATATTTTCTTTTCGGAATTGCGATGCTTTTGGCTCTTGATAAATAGCCTGAGCTTCCCTGCCAAATAAAAATAATGCTCCATCTGTTGGCTCATCAATGGCACTGATCATATTCAGAAGAGTACTTTTACCAGAGCCGCTTGTCCCCATAATCGCCACCATTTCTCCTTGATAAATGGTGCAATGGATATTTTTCAAGGCATTCACAGTATGATGCTTTTGCTGATAAATTTTGGACATCCCTTCAACACGTAGCACCTCTGTTAAACGTCCTTCAGGGATGGGTATTGCATTAATGACTTCTTTCAGCGGATTGAACCCACTCATCGAGATATGCCCCCTTTAATTGTTGTCGTAATGCATGCAAGCCACGGCGAATATGTGTTTTCACGGTACCTTCAGGGCATTGCAAAATCGCCGCAATATCCTTGACAGAGTAGTCTTGATAAAATCGTAGTAATAGCACCGTTTTGTACTTTTCCTCAAGCCTGCAAAGAGCCTGCCATAAATCCAGCTCTTCTTCGATGTATGTAGGAGATGCACTTGTTAAATCCTCGAAAGTTTGTGGTTCAAAAGGCATAACTGTTTTTTTCTTCGCAATATAGGTTTTACAGCAATTTATCATAATGCGGGTAAGCCAAGTGGCAAAATAGTGAGGCTCCTTTAATTGCGGTAGCCCCTCATAGGCTCGAATAATGGTTTGCTGAAAAACTTCTACGGCGTCGTTTTCATTTTGTACGTAGACATAGGCCATTCGGTAAAGCTTATGCTGCTCCTGCTCAATGAGCTGATAAAACGCCTGCTCATCACCTTGTTGGGCTAAGGCTACAAGAGTTTGTTGGGTGCTCGTAATGAAAATCGCCTCCTTTTCGACCATTAGACTCAGCAAGTCATCATTTCGATTCAAGTTTTTTATTTTTATTGAGAAACGTCATAAGCATACCCATTTAATAGAAGGTTATCAATTTACTGCTATAATGATAATGGCTTCATCAAAAAAGGAGTGAGTTTATGAGCAGAAAGCCTATTTATGTCGAGATAGACATTCAGGCTCCTATAGAGAAAGCGTGGGATTATACACAAAATCCTCATCTGCATGAGCAATGGGATTTACGTTTTACATCGATTACATATATTCCGAAAAAAGCACCCGAGGAGCCACAGCGTTTTACCTATGAAACGAAGGTAATGCCAGGCTTACAGGTAAGCGGCTGGGGAGAAAGCAAGGGGGAGCATCATAAAGAAAATGGCACGCGAACATCCTCACTGCATTTTGGTACGCCTCAAAAGCGCTCACCCATAGCGGAGGGAAAAGGCTATTGGCAATATATCCCGCATCAACAGGGGCTGACATTTCTGACCCAATATGATTATGATACACGCTATGGCAAGCTTGGCGTATTCTTTGATTTATTTTTTCGTCCATTAATGGGGTGGGCGACGGCACTCAGCTTTGACGTTTTAAAAAGATGGCTAGAAAAAGGAGAAAATCCTACCGCACAGTATAGTCGATTCTTTTTAACGATGCTTCTGTGTCTATTCTTTTGCTTTGTCTGGTTCTATCATGGTCTTGTACCGAAGATCATCCATATGCATCCGCAGGAATTAAAGATGACCGCTTCATTACTAAAACATGCTGATCAGCTAGTTATGTGGATAGGGGTTGCGGAAATTCTCTTTGCTTTTTGTTGGCTTTACCCGCGAGGAAAACGCTGGCTCTTTGGCATGCAAATCATCGTTTTTCCGCTCTTGACGATAGCTGCTATTGTTGCGGACCCGACAAGTGTACAAGCACCCTTTAATCCACTTACCTTTAATAGTGCTTTATGGGTGTTGTCGATTGTCGGATTTAGCTTAAGTAAGGATGTACCGAGTGCTAAAAGTTGTAAAAGAAAGCGAGGATAACAAGGATGACGATCTATCAAACATTATTAGGGGATGATTTTGCAAGACTTCATCCGATGCTACAACAGCGTTATGCGTTACCAATTGATGAACCATTTTTTGCTAAGGGCGTGATGCATCAAATAAAATCTGGTGCTAAATGGATGTGTCCCTTCTATACACTGGCAGCGAAAACGCGATTTCTGTTCCCAGAGTCAGGGGAGGATATCCCCTTTACTATTTCGAATACATGCAGAGCCCTGCCAAGTGGGGAACTAGAGGTACTATGGGAGCGCACCTTTTATTTCCCGCAGAAAACAAGGCATTTTGATGCAAGGATGACCATTAATCCAATCCAAAAAATTGTGAAAGATTATTTAGGCACACCCGCTCTTTTTTATTCCGATTTGCACTTTACGGTGACACGAGCGGGGACATTGGTCATTCGTTCAGGTAAGCAGCGCTTTGTCCTCTCGCGTTTCGAATGCCCGATGCCTAGACTGTTAGAGGGTCGAGTCATTGTAGAGGAAGGCTTTGATGAATCGAAAAATGTCTTTACCATTCATGTCTCCATCCATAATCCATTCATAGGGAGGCTCATGATGTATGCTGGTGAATTTACACAACAATCGAAGTAATTTTATTTTTTTACTAGGGATTTTGTTCACGGTGATTTGCTTTGTGCTTAGTGGGCAACCCAATTACTTATGGCTACTAACTGTTGCTCAACTAGTTTTCGTTCCCACCATGGTATCAATGGTTGTGGATGTTCAGAAAGTCGGCACAGCCATTATTATGGGGATGATGCTAGCCGTTACACTGCTGCATTGGTCGACGGATGGCGTTTTGGCTAATATCTTGGCAGGTATGTATTTACTGTATACCTTCTATATCGCCATACAAGGCGTGAAAAGATTTTTACAACGAGGTTTTACGAATATTGCGGAGTTTGCTATCGACATGGGGCTTTTCTACCTATCCCTCGGTGGACTGTGGTTTTTCGCCTATGTCACCAACATGGATACTGGTTTTTCACCATTAATAACGTGGTTAACGGCCATTCACTTTCATTATTCGGCTTGTTTATTACCCATTTCAGTCGGGCTTTTAGGTCGATTACATGATAGTAGCGGCTACCGTGTGATGGTGATGATGTTGCTGGCAGGACCAATCCTTGTTGCGGTAGGTATTGCCTTTTCCATTCTCATCGAAATCATCGCAGTCGCTCTTTATATTTTCGCCATTTACGGCTTATTTTTCGTAGCGCTCAAAACAAAGCTTCCGTTTGGACAGGGGCTATTGCTGAGGATTTCCTATGGAGCGCTCTGTCTGACGATTCTTGGGTCTTGTCTGTATGTTTACAGTCGTGTCAGCGGAAACGTTTCCATCGGCATTCCAGAAATGCTTCAATTCCATGGTGTGATCAATGGTGTTTTCTTTGGGGGGATAGGGGTCATCGCCTGGCTAATGGCTGTCCCCCCAACAACACAGCGTCCGTTTGAGTTCCCTGTAAGCCAAATTCGTGGGAAGCTACATCATGAGAATATACCACACCCTGGCTTGGCCGATGCCTTACAGGATTTTGTCGATACAGCAAAGCTACCGCCTGTCATTCCACATTTTTATGAGTATACGACGACCTATCGGCTGCTTTCGACGGTGCAATGGAAGGCTTGGTTTCGACCTTTTGCCTTTCTGTATCAAGGAATGAGCCGTTTGCTCCAACAGCTCAATTTACCCTTTTCCAGTAAGCCAGTTGAGATGACGGGTAGCATTGTTCAGGTCGATTCTGCACGAGATAGCCGTCCGTCTCCACGTGCATGGATTCGGACAATTCATCAGCAAACCGTTTTTGTCGCGATTTATTCGAAGCACACAAGCGACGAAACGACCTATATGAATATAGCCTTACCACTCCCGTTCTCAACAATGGTTGGCATTTTGTATGCCTATGAAGAAAATGGTCAGCTACACCTAACAAGTCGCCATGATGGAGATGCAGGAATTTATTTGGCGATAGGAAAAAATGTGATGAGGCTACCCCTACAGGAGGATTTTCAAATTTCTGCGGTAGATGACAAGACATTGTCAGCACGCCATCAGATGACGTTATTTGGTATTCCATTCCTACAAATTGATTATCATATTAAAAGAAATGCATAGATTGGCAGGAATTTCCTCAACCGAACGAGAAGGTCCTATTATAGAGACAAATAACAAGGAGTGATGGAAGGCTTGCGTTTAACAAAAGGAATTTCTGGTTTCGATGCAGCGCATTTAATTGAGCAGGACATGCGCATGTTTCAGTCGATGGTGTACCATTTAGTGACAAGCGAACAACGAGCGAAAGTAAGGCAATTTATTGATCAAGCGCCCTTTGTCTATATGCAGGCAGTGATTGAAATCGATGGAGAAACACTGACGATTCTTCATCATCGTTTGATGCCGTACATCGCATTTGCCAAGCAGGAGGTGAATAGCTTTACCTTTTTATCCAAGCCTCACCTGCATAAATATTTTCCTATGCGAAAATGCTTGGAAGCGGAGACACTTACAACATTACTAACAAAGGATGAGGCGTTCCATAGCCTATCTGCTACAGAATGGAAATACGTCTCTTATTTTAATAGTCAAACAATTGGCGATGTAATGTTCAATGGCTGGGATTAAGGATAGTACTATAGGCGTGCGATAAAAGATGCTATAAAAAACATTATATTGACCAAGTTATTTCTGGAAATATAGCAAAAATTCCTAAAACCTCTAATCGTCCTAATTAAATGGTAGATTTTTAAGGATGGAATAGATTAGGAAAATAAGGGGTTTTTGCAAATGAAGTTCAAAACAATCAGTAGACGCATTGTTTTTTCCTTTAGCATTGTGATTGCAATCATGATAGGATACATTGTTTACAATTACTTTGCCATCAAGCAAAGCAATGATGCGATAGAGCAAATTGTACAGCAAGAATTACAACTATTAATTATCGATTACGAGCAGGCACAGTCCATTGATTTAAGAATAGCGGCAGCTAGAGGCTATGTGCTTTCTGGGAGAGAAAAGTATAAAGAGATATTTCAGGATAATGTTGCAAAGGAACTAAGCAATGAAGAAAAGCGATCAGCATTATCTTCCTCAGGCGAATTCGGACAATTTGCGGAAATGTCTAAGGAATGGAACCGTTATATTGAGCAAGAGGTATTTGCGGTATATGATCAAGGGAACACCGAGCTGGCTACCCAAAACCTCACAAAAATGGATGACACAGCTACGACCATTCGTGAAGGCTACGAAGACTTAGCGGCGCAACGAAAGCTAGCCATTAATGAGGTAGGGACGGACAGTATTGCTGCTGGAGAGCAGAAACAGCGAATCGCCATTATCGTAGGTATTGTGATTGTTCTTCTAGCAGTGATAATTGAGCTATTAAGTGCTCGTGGTATTTCAAGACCAATCGTGACGTTAACCAAGCGTATGCAACAAATGACCAATGGTGATTTAAGTGAGCCGCCTTTGAAGGTTCAATCGAAGGATGAAGTAGGGCAACTGATGGAAGCGACCAATACGATGTCAGATATTTTAAATCGTCTATTAAAGCACATTCAAACGGTGTCCAATGATGTAGCGGCACATAGTGAGGAGCTTCTTCAGTCGACTTCTGAGGTCAAAATGGGGACAGAGCAAATTGTTCATACGGTTACAGAAATGGCAAGTGGGACAGAATTACAGGCAGATCATGCCTCTGATGTCGCTTCCGCCATGAATGATTTTACTAGCAAAGTCACTACGGTTCATCACGGCAGTAAAGATGTTCAACAGTATTCGCAGAATGTGAAGGCTTTAACACAAGAAGGTAGAAGCTTAATGACCACTTCCACAAAACAAATGGAAGCCATCCAGCATACAGTGAAGGACGCAGTGAATCAGGTAAATGGCTTAAGTAAGCAAACACAGGAGATTTCTAAGCTTGTGGCGGTCATTCAAACGATTGCTGCCCAAACTAATTTACTCGCATTGAACGCAGCGATTGAAGCAGCTAGAGCTGGGGAACAGGGGAAAGGCTTTGCCGTGGTGGCCGACGAGGTTCGAACATTAGCCGAACAGGTCGCCTTCTCCGTCGATGATATTACAGCGATTGTCAGAAAAATTCAGGATGATTCCGATACAGTAACCTCCTCGCTAGAGCAAGGCTATGAGGAAGTCGAAAAGGGCACAACACAAATGGCCGCAACCAATACAACATTCAATCGAATTGCGGATGCTATTGAGGCCATTGCGACAGGCATTGAAGGTATGTCAGTGGAGCTAGCTGAGGTTGTTCACAATACTGTCACGATTAATAAAGCAGTCGATGAAATTGCTGCTGTCTCCGAACAATCAGCGGCAGGCATTCAGGAAACATCGGCTACCATTGAGCAAACTGCAAGCTCCATGGCGGAAATTAAACATAGTGCCGAGCATTTAGCAGAAATGGCTGAACAACTAAATGCCCTGATTCGTCAATTTAAGCTATAGAAAATACCTGTGGATTTCAAACTTCCCTCACATTTCATCTGTATACTAAGGCATTGGAAGGTGGAATCATTTTGAGAAAATATTTACTTTTATTATTGATGAGTACTTTATTCATGGCACCCGTTGCCTACGCCCATACGATGGATAAAAGTACACTATTCACGGATGTCCCTGAAACAGCCGCCAATATTCAGGACATTATGGTACTACACAGTATTGGGCTTCTTGGGTACAATGGCAAAGATATGGCCTTAAACCCAACAGACAATCTTTCACGCAAGGACTTTGCAGGCTGGGTAGGTGGCTTTTTCGGCCTTGAGGGAGCAACAGTGGATGAGCTAGCACAAGCAGCTCAAAAAGAGGATTACGTGTCTTCGCTAGAGGGAGATATTACGTACAAGGAAATAAATACAGCACTTTTTCATCATAAACTTGAGCTAGCCAATCCTGACGCAACCATGACGAAAGAAGAGTACATTGCATTCTTAACAGAGCACCTAACATTTGATATGGGCGGACATACGCTTATTCAAATGGGCGGCTTTGCAGAAGGACCAACGGGTACGATTGAAGACGTTGTCACAGGTGACCAAACAGGAATCATCATCGACGGTAAAACATACATGCTGTCAGGACACCCTCGCATCTTTGCCGATTCAACAGATGCCAAAAGCTGGGTAGGGCAACAGCTAGAACGTTCTATTTTTACAACAGCAGCGGATCACCATCATGGTCATGACGGTGGGCAAGAGGAAAGCCACGGGGATCATGCAGAAGGCCATGGCGACAGCCACGAGCATGAAGCATCCGACTCGAATGAAGCAACACTACAATATGTGCAAATTAGCACTGCACAAGTGGTGAAAGAGGATGCCAAAGAAATGGAGTCTTCGAACGCTACACCAAGAGAAGAGCAACAAGCAGCCGCAGCAGATGACACAGCATCCAACTCAAACACAGTATGGATGATCGCCATTCTAGCAGCACTAGCCGCTATTTTTGTTATTGTATTTGTGAAACGCAAGAAATAATGTAAATGAAAAAAACCAGCAATGACCGAGGGAATTCGGTTGTTGTTGGTTTTTTCATTTTTCCCCACTTTCATTAAACCGTCAAACATTCCAAATAAACACCTGCATATTCCAGCAATTTTACACAAAATTGAATAAGCACAAGCATGTTCGGTATATAAATAGGGTACGAACATTTTTTGGTTAGGAGTGTGTAAATGGCTGTACTTGTGGTGAAGAGGAGCATAATGCATCGTTATCAAAGTATCGGGCAGGCGATTGAAGAGGCGGCGCCTGGGGATATGATTGAAATTCGGGATGGGATTTATGAGGAAAGCTTGGATATTGCTAAGCGGCTGACGTTGTATGGGGTTGGCAATGTGACCATCAAGGGTGGTGTATTTATTCGCTATCAAACTCCTGTCGCGATGCGTAATTTACGGTTCCGGCAAGGGCAAGGGCTATATGTGAAAGGTGATTTACAGCTAGAGAATTGTGTCATTGAGGAGCAATTGATTCGAACGCAGATGATGGTGAGCTATGGTAGTTTGCTGATGAAAAATTGTGCAGTGCTTGCTACGCCACTGAATCATTTTGGTTTGCGTGTGGCGAATGGATCCAGTGTTATTCTAGTCGACACGACATTTGAGCATCATAGGAAGGCACAGATTATCGCTCAAAACTGTGATCTGACCTTGACGAATTGTATGCTGTTGGAAGGGAAGAAGCATGGTATTTTTGCGATTCGCCATGTCAAGATGACAATGGAGGACTGTGAAATTCATGGGCATGACAAGGCACAAGTAATAGCTGCGTCGAGTGAGATGACGATGACCAATTGTTTAGTGCACCAAGGGCAAGGGGTAGGCATTCAATTGTTTGATAGCACGACTTTCAGGATGGATGGCTGTGAAATAAAAGAGCATCTTGATACGAATATGGTGGTTCATCGCAGTGAACTAATGGTATCTGATTCTATTTTTTCAGATGGTCAAAGTCATGGGTTGTATCTTGGAGAAAAAACCGAAGCCAAGTTCTATGATTGTCAAGTTTCTCGGCATGTCAAGGCACAGGTGTTGATAGAAAATAGCAAGGTGGAATTTCATACATGTCATGTTCGTAATGGCATGGCTGTCGGGCTTACCATTGTGGATGAGGCAAATGTTTCGATGAACCAATGTAAAATTCAAAACCATCAGCAATTTCATATTATTGTTGATGCTAGTGGATTAAAGCTACAGCAATCGATTATTCAATTTGGGCAATCAGGTGGTGTTTATGGTAATGAACATGCCAAAATCATGATGCATCATACAACGATTCGAGAGCTGCAAAGCCACCATATCTATATCAACAATGCCCGATTATTTACACAATATTGCACGTTTGAACAAATGGAAGGAAACGGAATTACTTGCATTGATGCAATTTTTGAGATAGCTAATAGCTATTTTAAAGATGGTCAAGAAAGCTCTTATGCCATGATTTGGTCAGATCAATCAATGGGGCGTATTGAAAATTGTAGGGTGGATAAGGCGGCTAGACCATTCTTAGCGCTGTCCAATAAATCATTATTGGAAATGCGTCATACTGATATAGCCGCAGTAAAGGCTCCAGCGGTGGTACAGGAAAACAGCCAATTATTTGTACAAGGACATGTGCAGACAGCGACATGGCAGAAGGATACAGCATCAAAGGTTTCTCAAATTGAGGACATGAAATTAGAAATAGTGAAATATGATATTAAAAAATAATATAAAAGCCGATTATACAAATAAGACAAGTAGTTTCAATTTTGAAATTACTTTTTTTATGGATTCGTGTATTGATATTTCATATATGTGAAAAATGGGTAAAGGAATACGTTTGGGCTGTTAATTAATTTTAATTTGTGCAAAAAAATCTATAATTCGACAAAATGCAAGAATATTTTTATAATGGTATAGATGTCTTGTTGCAATTACTGCAATATTTTGAAATATTCCACAGGAAAACTTATACAATCTTTGTATAAGTTATAACCTACATAATAAAAGTTTTTACTTAATGTAAAATAAATATTAAATAAATGTGGATAATAGATTGATTATTTTCTATGTTTAAACCTATAATTAGTAAAAATGGTTCATGCAATAAGATAAATTTTCGTTAATTATGAAATGGGAGTAATGATTTTACAATAATAAATAGAGAGAGTATTGGGGTGATATGAGTATGTTTGGGCTGACAAAAGAGGAAATTATGTTAATGCTAGAGGAGATGGAATTAGCAGAGAAGCACAAGAATGTGATTGCTGATATCTTACATCTAAATAATATGCGAATCGAACAACAACTCGCATTAATGATCCATTTAATCATAGATGAGCGCGAACGAAATATTTCCAACAATACATATCTAAACTAAAAAAATGTCGAAAAATCACAGGTGCTATGTTTGCAACGCCTGTGATTTTTTTGTCAGCCATTTTTATAATTTTTTCGTGAAGCAAATGATGCGATTAGCTTCTGTAAAACCGAGCTGAAGATGAACCCTTAGGCTTTCGTCATTGTCCCATTCACAGTCACTGGCAAACTCTAGACAGCCCCTATGCTTTGCCCATTGCTCACATTTCTCCACAAGCAGTCTTGCATAGCCCTGCTGGCGATATTCCTCTCTCACAAAAAGGCCTTCTAAATAGCCGACTGGACTCGAGTCAGTCCCTTCTACATAGTCTGTTCTTAACTGGCATTGGGCAAATCCAACTGCTTCGTCATCGTCATAGGCAAGGAAAATAGCTGCGTTTTCTTCCTTTAGCAGCTGTGTCATCTCTTCGGTAAATTCCTCTAGTGTATGATTGGGCCAGAGCAGTAAGGCTAATGAGGCTGCAGCATGAGCGTTCTTCTGGTTTGCTTGTTGAATCATAAAATCTTCCTCCTTTGTAAAAAATGAAACAAATTGTTTTGAAGTACGTACAAACTAGTAAGCGTTTTTATTTTAAAGCTCTAATTCTATTTTAACAATCTTACTTGGGGGGGAATCCAATCATGTCACTCTTACAAACGTTAATTGAACAAGCGAAAAAGCCAAATGGATGGATTGGCTCAACGATGCTACAAATTATGAATTTTGCCCATCGTGGTATGAATGCATGGTTCATCAGGCAAGGAGCTATCAATGACGGTGATCGTGTGTTAGACATAGGTTGTGGTGGTGGGAAAACGCTCCAAATTTTATCCAAATTGAATCCAAATGGTATAATATATGGGATAGATTTTTCCACACAGGCAGTGAAGGAATCAATCAAATTGAATAAAGCAAATGTTGCCAGGGGTAGCGTCATTGTGAAAGAGGCAAGCGTTTCAAGCATTCCATACGATGATCAGTTTTTTGATGGGATTACAGCCTTTCAAACGCACTATTTTTGGCCATCCTTGGAGCAGGATGTAGAGGAAGTATGGCGGGTTCTGAAAAACGGTGGGAAATTTATTATTATAGCAGAGCTCTACAAAATGAACTATCATATGAAAGCCTATCAAACTCCTGAGGCAACGAAGCAATTATTAGAACGTATCGGTTTTCAAACCGTGTATGTCACCGAAAAATCAAGTAAAGGATGGCTTTGCATTACAGCTATTAAGTAAAGGATACATAAAATGGAGGGTATAAAAATGAAAAGATGTGATTGGGTCAAGCTAGATGAGCCTTTGTATGTGGAATACCATGACAAGGAGTGGGGTGTACCGGTCTATGATGACCAGCATTTATTCGAGATGCTTTGCTTGGAGGGGGCACAGGCTGGCTTGAGCTGGTGGACGATTCTCCAAAAGCGTGAAGGCTATCGTGAGGCATTTGATCAATTCGATGTGGAAAAAATTATTCATTATACAGCAGACAAGCTAGAGGAATTGCAGCAAGACACACGGATTGTACGCAATAAATTAAAAATAGCTAGCGTGGTGACAAATGCTAAAGCATATCTCCAAATACAGGAAAAGCATGGCTCATTCTCAGATTATATTTGGGGCTTTGTAGATCACAAACCAGTTATGAATGAGTGGGCATCCATCAAAGAGGTGCCTGTGACGACAGAAATTAGTGATCGTATGAGCAAGCAATTGAAGAAAGATGGCTTTAAATTTATCGGTAGTACAATTTGTTATTCTTTTATGCAGGCAGTGGGCATGGTAAACGACCATACAACAGATTGCTGCTGTCGACAAAAGGAGCTAGCGGATGGCAATTGAACAAATTCGGGCTCAACTAGCCACGCAGGCCACGATTTTTCAAACGGGTGGTATTCGACCTACACATGATTTATTGGAAAGCTGGATTGGCTATGTGGGCTGGTCCTTACCAGAAGAGCAGCCACCATCTGGCTATCAGCCGCTCGCTACGTTTTTTCTAAAAGGTCTACCCTATGTACCGATGGCATTACAGCCTTTTCAATTAGTCACAGTCTTTGTCGATGAACGTCTATTAGATCATCTGATGGAGGATGATCTTTGTTCTTATTTTGATATTAGAACGTACACCACTTTGGAAGGCTTAGTAAAGCGCGAATGGCAGCATGAACAAATTCGCGCGTTTCCACTCATACCACAACATATCACGAACGACTATCCAACATGGGATGGGGGCGGTATTCCTGCTCAATTGGAGGAAGAGATTTTGACGTTGGAGCATGAAGAGCAGCTCGACTATTTTGAGGATATTGTTGAAGACCTCTATCCACTCCATAAAATTGGTGGCTATCCAAGCTTTTGTCAAAGTGGCGTTGATTTCGGTGACGATGCGCCATTTGTCCTCCAAATTGCCTCCGATGCAAAAGCGCGTTTGAACATCGTGGATCATGGTAATTTTTATTTTTTCTACAATCCAACAATCCAGACTTGGCACGTCTATTGTGATTTCTACTAAAGGGATGGCGGCCTGTCTCTTTCATGAATTGTCATCATGATGAACCGGTAAATCAGATATAAGCCAAGGTACGCCCCTGTAATTAGAAAGACAGGGTTTAAGAACACAGCATGGATCGTTGTCATAAAGACTACATCCTCAAGAATAATGTTCGTTATAGCTGTAGCGGCAATCGTGCTAAACAGAATCGCAGCAAGGACACCTAGTATGTTGAAAAGAAGGCGAAAGCTAGCCCATTTGTGCTGAAGATATGCCATAAGGCTGGGGATACCAATCGTGGCAGTCAGCATGACAATTGTCATAACATCACATCCTTTCTTTCAGATTGCCCTTGTTCGTTCCTGCATAAACATAGAAAACGATAGGAGGGAAACCGATTGCGATGGCAAGAAGGAGAGTTAAAAAGCACTAGGAAGGTGAAAAAAGTGGAGCATAAAACGGTGGTCAAAAATGGCATTGGCTTTGGTTCGGTTTTAGCGATTACGATCTCCTGGAGTGTGCATCACTCCATCATTTGGGCAATCATCCATGGCTGTTTTAGCTGGCTGTATGTTATTTACTACGCCATCATGCGCTAAGCTTGTAGGTCAGCCTATCAACTAAGATGTTGTTTGAATAAAAATAACATTGGGTACATAAAAACAAAGCGTTCATAATTTTTAATGAGCAAGCATAAATAACAAAGTGCTCTTTTCCAAAGTACCAATTGTATGAACGTAGAAGAAAGGTTGATAGAATGACACATCAAGTAACGGCTTTAAGTAATGTTAATGGTAATGCTACAGGCGTGGAAGGTATATTACAAAATGTAGCATTTATTTTATCGACGTTTACGATTCCTTGTCCGCTCCGCGAATATGTGACAAGGTCTGATATTCGTAAACCCTTCCAGCGTATGAAGAAAATAAACACAAAACGCCTCATAGAATGTATCCAACGTTTTGAGCCACGAGCTGTCGTAGTAGATGTTGATTATCTTGGCGATGTGAATAGAGGGAAATTAGAGCCCATTGTCAAAGTCATTGTCAATGAATAGCTGAAAAATATGAATTCTGCCAGGTATGGTTTCACGAACCTGGCAGAAGATTAAATGTGCCCTTATAGTGGTAGGATTATGGTATATGAATTGGTGTCAAGTAGGATAATGGAACAGTTACGCGTTTCTAATGGCAATAATTTGCTGGCAATCAATGATAAGTGGTGTTGCTGCTGCAGCATCTACCTCTAAGAATGTAGCACAGCAAGTTTTAGGATCTAAGCTGATGAATAAAATTCCTGCAAAGCTACCGCCACCTGCTAAAATAACATCAACCAAAGTGCCAGGAGATAAGCATCTTAATAGATGACAAATACAGCCTTTACACTTGTGATCTTTGGAATAATCCTTCTCGTAGTAGTAATCTTCCTCCTCTTTTTTGCAAGAGCAAGAATCCTCCTTATGTTCCCATTTACAATGGTCATCCTTTTCATGACACTTACATCGCTGGTGCTTCTGTTCCCATTTGCAATGCTCATGCTTGTGTTTGCATTTGCATCCTTCTTGTTTGTGTTCACATTTTTTTTCTAAATGACAATAGCATTTTACATATTGTTCACAGCACTTTTCTTTTTTATGATTCCAATTCATATATTGACTATATCTACTATCCTGCATCTTTTAATCTCCCTTTTTGTTAGTTTTTTAGTAATGGTAGCGCTAACCTTTACATTTCTAATCTATGAAGCCACAAACAAAACTTCTTGGTAATTTGCCCTTTGTACAAAAAGAAAATTATTTTTTAATAATTAAAAAGAGAGAAATAGCCATACATAGCTGTGAGAATAATAACAATTTCAGGGCAAAAGATTGCTAGACTTCCGCCTGTAAATTTCATGGAGAAATGGAGCGAGTGTATGAAAAGTGTCCTGCAAATCTTCTTTTTATTCATGTGCTTACTGGTTGTGATGTCATTGTGGATGGCACAAAGGGAGCCTTTAGCTATAGCTCCGAGCACCGAAAGAGCAACTCCCTATGCTGAAGAGCTTGGCGAAAAATTACAAGCTACGAATTTTACAAAACAAGTGTTACAGGCGATACGGTCGGCAGGCTACTCGCCTGATAGTACAGTTGGTTATCTAATAGACTCTCCAGCGCATCAAGTCATCACTATTCAATTACACGATGGGGAAGAAATTGATGTAAGTACAGAAAGTGAAATTCAATCGATTATCGATGAGCTAGCTGAAAAGAATAATATGCATCTATTTATGGTTGATGTTCAATTACTAGAGCGTGAATAGTAGAGGGGAGGCACTGTGATCTGTGCCTTTTTACATATAAAGGGAATTGTAATATAATGATAATGAGGTGAGAGAAATGAAAATATTAATATTAGGCGCGAGTGGACGTGTCGGCAGCCATTTGGTAGAACTAGCAATAAAGGATCAGCATGAGGTCACCCTATTAGTCCGAAATCCCGATAAATTACCGCACCATCATCAACAGCTGTGTGTAATGAAAGGGGATGTTTTAAACAAGCAGGATATCGAGCAGGCAATGCATCATGTGGATGTGGTAGTGAGTGCATTAAATACAGATGGAGGCACTACATTATCGGCTAGCTTACCATTGATTCTTGAAGCGATGACAAAGCAACGGGTGACAAGAATCATTACGATTGGAACAGCAGGGATTCTACAAAGTCGTGTAACGCCGACTCTTCTTCGTTACCAATCAACGGAATCGAAACGAAAATCGACCTTTGCTGCACAGGAGCACCAACGTGTATTCGAACAACTACAGCAATCTGCAATGGATTGGACAATTGTTTGTCCTACCTATTTACCTGATGGGGCCTGGACAGGAAACTACCGCGTTGAACGCAACTTCTTGCCAGAGGGAGGTAGCGAAATTTCAGTAGCGGATACAGCAGATTTTGCCTACCAACAAATCTTCAGTGAGGAATTTTTGAGAACACGCGTCGGACTTGCCTACTAGAAAAGGGGAAATATAGTGAAATATATTCATGCCATCATCGGGATGGTAATCATTGTCGTAGGATGTGCCTTTCTCAGTACAACCATAGAGGAGGCGCCTGTTAGAAATGTGATGCTGAAAGTCTATGGAGCTATCATTGTTTCCATCGGGTTTTCTACCTCAAAAAAATTGCGAAATTTGGTAAGCAATAAGCACTTTTACACACGGATAGTCTAAATGGACTTATCGCTTTAACCATTCTTTATCCTAAATCGTCCAAATGATAGCTATTTTAGTGAAAAAATATACTGTTATTTTCCTTTTTATAGAAGGTTTGCTATACTTTATGTCGAATATATCTATTGAAGAGGTGATTGTATGGACAAGGAGATATCAAATAACTATCAATATCCTAAACACCTAACAAGCCTTGATGGAATCGAAACGACAGAATTATATGTCATCAAGATAACAAAGGAACAAGTGGATAGGTTGATTGAGGATATCGATCAAACATTAAAGACGTCGACATGACGTCTTTTTTCATGCCAAAAAAGGCCACCTTCCAAGGAAAGTGACCTCAAAACAGGAGAGCTGTGGAAAGGCTAGATTTGCTTTACCCTACTATTTGTATGTAAAAGTAATCTTGTTAGCTAGCCATTTGCCTGAAAGATAGATGAAATTTACTCGATTTTCTAGCAACTCAGTTCACTATCCATATATGTACTACCTCAGTTCTTCTGACATGAAAAGGAGTAATTCAAAGCCAAATAATCGCGGATGATAGTAGGCTGTCCGCCATTTTCAAGACATAGCTTACTGGCAATTTTAATTTCCTTCTGATTATAGTGAGATTGTGCCCCAATCAAAAATATGCCTGACAGTATCAATAATGTACCGATGCCCAACACATATTTTATAACCCTTTTCACTCGTCTAACCTCCATTTCGATACGTTTACCCTACTGTCTAACATATGTTGAAGCATGAAAGCATTATGTTTAATTGACAATTTGTATACATATGTATACAATTGGTTTAAATTAATGTATACAAACGTATACAAAAGGAGTGTTTTAGAAATGAGAGGATCTGGATTTAGAGAGCATATGAGAGAGGGACATCACCGTGGAGGACGCCACAGAGGCATGGAAGGCGCGCCACAGCGAGGAGCAAAAACGTTCCGACGCGGCAAAGCGATTTCATTTTTAGAGATGCTGCATGTGAAGCGAGCTACCATTAAACAGCAATTAGAACAGCCAGAATTTCAATCGATTCAGCAAATTTTAGTCGGTGAATTAAAAGCCATCGATCTAGTTATCCAAGAATTTTGCCAGTTGTTTGATATTCAAGAAAATGAAACCAACGACAGTCTACAAGAGGAAGATAACGCACATGAAACAAATGAATAACTATATAGATGAGGTATTTTATCAGGACGATGCCCTATTAGAGGATGTCCTGTCCTCTATTGCCGAAAATGGTATGCCTGCTATTTCTGTCTCTCGATCATCAGGAAAGCTGTTGACGATGCTTGTATCGATTACTAGGTCAAAGGCTATTTTAGAAATTGGTGCTCTTGGCGGCTTTAGTGATATTTGTCTGGCGAGAGGAATGGAAGGGAAAGGCAAACTGACATCCCTAGAGTTAGAGGATAAATATGCACAGCTAGCCGCCAAAAATCTTGCCAAGGCAGGCTTTGCCGAGCAGGTAACGTATATGACAGGTCCTGCATTGGATAGCCTTGAAAAGCTTGTGGCAACGGGACAGTGTTTTGATTTTTTCTTCATTGATGCTGATAAGGATAACTATGAAAATTATTTAGCCTATTGCATACAGCTAGCAAGCCCTGGTGCATTCATTGTGACAGATAATGTCCTAGCAGGAGGCAGTGTAGCAGACCCTATGGCGACACCCAAGCGCTATACAGCCATCATGAAAAAGTTCAATGTCACAGTGGCTAATCATCCGCAGCTGGATTCGATTCTTTTACCCGTTGGGGATGGTATGACGGTTTCAAAAGTTATAAAATAATGCATATCAGAAATTAACTATTAATGGTAAAATATTGTTAGCAAACGATAAGGGAGAGATGCTTTTGAAGCAAGCACTAGTGGTCATTGATGCACAGCAAGAATTAATCGAGGGAAATCAGGATGAACAAGCCATCTATCGCAAGGATGAATTGCTTAAAACAATCAATGCCGTTATTCAAAAAGCTATTGAGGTAGAGGCACATATTATCTTTGTGCGTGATCAGGATGTAGCGGGTGGAGAAGGGGAAGGCTTTCAGGTACATCAAGCGATCCAAGTACCTACTACCGCTGTTTATTTTGATAAACTGGCTACAAACGCTTTTTATAGGACGGGATTACTCGATTACTTACAGGCCAATGAGGTAGAGCATTTGGTGATGATGGGCTGCAAAACCGAGCATTGCGTGGATACAGCAGTTAGAGCAGCAACTATACAGGGCTTTGATGTCACTTTAGTGGGAGATGGCCATTCAACAAATGGTTCCGACTACTTATCACCAGAAGATACGGTTGCACACCATAACGACATCCTACATGGCCATTACAATGTGGATCATTTCTCACTTGTACGAAACGCCGACGAAGCATTATTTGAACCCACACATAATAGTTATCGTTAATTGTAAAATGACCAAGAATCAAGGTTCTTGGTCATTTTTACATATAGAAGTGATTGAGCAACCAACCTATAACAGTACTCAAGATACCAACTACTATCAAGACCAGCCCATGGGTTGGTGCTTGATAATCCTTTTTAAGTACAATCCCCATACAGATAGCCATGAGCCCACAAAAAGCTTGGAATAGGAGAAGGGCAGCTACCACATTGACCCAACCGATGATTAAAAGTAATCGCTTACTATTAACCATTTATTGTTCTCCTTCATCATTTCTATGTAAATAAAGTACCGTACCTAACACGCCTAGTAGTAGGATTGAAAAAATAATAGACATTGTCGCTTGATAGACAATGGCAGTTATAGCCAAAAACAGTAAAATAATCAGTATGATGAGACGTAGTAGGAATTTTGTTTTTTTACGAATGGCGAAAAAATCCTGTAGAATAATGAGTAAAAAGCTCACCCCAAATAGGAGAGTATATTCAAGAATGATTAGAGGATGCGCATTCGGTATATCCCCATTATGAAAGTATTTTAAAATAATTATAGGAATGAGTATGTATTTTAAATACTTGTACCACTGGAAAAGACGATCCATGTTGCTGCCTCCAGCTCAATAGACTATTTTTACAAATATTGTAACGAAAATTATGATCCGACACAATGATCTTTTATTTTCATAGGGCCACTGTGCGAGCAGTGACCCTAAGTATCAAGTCAGGAGGTGTAAGGCTAAAATTAGCTTTACACTATTATATGTATGTGAAAGTAGCTTCAAAAGCTAGTTATCTGCCTGCTCGATAGATTATTTTTTGGAAGGCGACTAAATGGGGCACCAATTGTCGGATGAAGGGCTACTATTCCTGCTAAAGTAAAGATAAGGAAGGTGAAAGAAGTGGATTCTTTAACAAGGTTGAATAAGGCGATTACGTATATCGAGGCCAATCTAACAGAGGAAATTGATGTGCAAGAAGCTGCGAGATTAGCTTATTGCTCGGAATACCATTTTAAACGTATGTTTTCCTTTCTAGCAGGCATCTCGCTATCAGAGTATATTCGTCGTAGGCGTCTGACGCTTGCCGCACTGGAACTATCAGATTCATCTATGAGAATTCTCGATATCGCGATTCGTTATGGCTATCGCTCTGCAGATGCATTTACAAGAGCCTTTCAGCAAATGCATGGCATCACACCATCGGAGGCGAGGCAAAATGGTCAGCACCTAAAATCGTTTCCACGAATGACCTTCCAACTTACCATACAAGGAGGTTGTGAAATGAATTACCGACTCGAACAAAAAGAAGCGTTTCACATCGTGGGTCTTATGAAAAGAGTACCTATCGTCTTTCAAGGAGAAAATCAAGCGATAACTGAAATGGCACGTGCATTAACAATGGAGGATATTGGGCAACTAAAAAAGCTGTCGAATCTAGAACCAACAGGAATCATCCAAGCCTCCACAAACTTTTCTGAGGGCAGAATGGAGGAAAAGGGCGAGCTTGATCATTATATCGGCGTAGCCACAACCGAAACGTCTCACCATTTTTCACAGTTGGATGTACCCGCTTGTACGTGGGCTGTCTTTGAAGCGGTTGGACCATTCCCACAAACACTGCAGGAAACATGGGGGCGCATTTATGCGGAGTGGTTCCCATTATCTGGCTATGAACAGGTTGCTGGTCCAGAAATCGTGCGCCATACAAGCACGGATTTTTCCTCACCAACCTTTACAAGTGAAATCTGGATACCACTTCAGAAAAAGAAGCCTCTTGCATAATGCGAGAGGCTTTTACTGTATTTTCGTTCCATTGGGCAGCTGCTGATCGGGCGTTAACAGGATTACATCTCCCTCCACAGGTACACCACCAATGACTAATACCTCTGACTTAAAACCCGCAACGCGACGTGGCGGGAAATTAACAATCGCCACTACTTGCTTCCCAATAATGACTTCGGGTGTATAACGCTTCGTAATTTGTGCGGAAGACTGTTTAATGCCCAATTCTTCACCAAAATCAATTTTCATTTTAATCGCAGGAACCCGAGCCTTTGGCAGTTCCTCCGCCTCTAAAACCGTGCCAATTCGTATATCAAGTGCTATAAAATCTTCTATTGTCGCCATCACTGTACTCCTTAAGCTTTTATGACAATGTTAGCATTTAATAGAAAAAAATACAAAAAAGAAGAGCACATTGCGTGCCCTTCTCTCGTTAACGACGATGCTCTACCAGGTCAATCGCACCTAACACAATATGTGCTAAGCCAAAGCCAAAAATCGTATTGGCCACCATTTTGTTAGAGCCATGTTTTTGCTTCATTGCATAGCCTGCCGCCGTAACAGCTGACCCGAGTATAGTGGGGATTAAACCTTCACGAATTCCATTCATAAATTGATCCCTCCGTCGTATGATTCGGCGTGAGTTTCACACCATACTTACTATGAACGTTTGGCGCGGATACTATACTAGGCATCAACCGTATCAATCATGAAAGCAGTGATCTCCGTTTGATCTGCATTTGTATAGGCCTTGCAAAAAAGAACCACAGCACTTTCTTCATCATCAAACCATAAATAGCGAATTTCTGTTGTAAAACAACTTTGGTCATTCATTTCATACACATCAATAGCTACGGAAGCTTCATCCAGCGGCCATGTTAAGGTACCTTGCAAGGCGAAAACCTCCTGCAGAAATATAGCAGTATCCTCTGTTAATATCTTCTCCTGTTGAAGTTTTTCATATCTATTATGTACTAAATCATCTAAGGTCATTTTCGTTAATGCTCTTATTTTGTCTTTCATTTGCATAGCCTCCCTCCTAATAGTTATTTTACTGGAAAAGGAAAAATTTTGTATAGGTAAATAGGGATTTATTGAAACGAAAAAGAGCGGTTAGCCGTATAATAAACGAAGGGGGGCTGAAAATGAAGTATATAGGCATTGGCACCATCTTGTCCATTCTAGGTGTTATATGCTCCATTCTCATATGGGGTACAGAGAAAGCCCATTTGCTTTCAGGGCTACTCGGTGGAATTTTCATCGTTTCTGCCATGTTATTGTCAGGAGCCATCGCAAGCGGAGATAGAATGCGAGCCAATTTCGCAACAGAAACCAATGAAGACAGAAACGAACGCAATCTTCTCATGAATAATGCGTTACTATTAGCAATACCAAACATTATCGTAGCAATCTTTGTGTATTATCTATGAAGCTAATAGCAGCCATCAATTAAGAATAAGCCTTGCATTCAACACATTTAGCATTCAATCCACCGATTTGAAATGAGCAATCCATTCTAAGCATTTCTATCCATCAAAATGAGCGATGTATCCGTCAAATTAGACAGTATATCCGTCACATTTAGAATTCAATCCACCGATTTGCATGAGCAATCCATTCTAATCGATTCTATCCATCAAAATGAGCATTGGATCCGTCAGATTAGACATGGTATCCGTCACATTTAGAATTCAATCCACCGATTTGCATGAGCAATCCAATCTAAGCATTTCTATCCATCAAAATGAGCATTGTATCCGTCAGATTAGACAGTATATCCGTCACATTTAGAATTCTATCCATCGATTTGCATGAGCAATTCAATCTAAGCATTTCTATCCATCAAAATAAGCATTGGATCCGTCAGATTAGACATTGTATCCGTCACATTTAGAATTCTATCCACCGATTTGCATGAGCAATCCAATCTAAGCATTTCTATCCATCAAAATAAGCATTGTATCCGTCAAATATAGAATTCTATCCACCGATTTGCATGAGCAATCCATTCTAAGCATTTCTATCCATCAAAATAAGCATTGTATCCGTCAAATTAGACAGTGTATCCGTCACATTTAGAATTCTATCCACCAATCATTACATATAAAAATCATAAAAAGTGTCACATCTACCCTAGGTGTGGCTTTTTTTGTTGCATTTAATAGAGAGGAGTACATTTGCAATAGAGAGGTGGTACTATGCAATTAACAGATGGTACACAGATATTTGACACGGACATCATTGATGAGGCTGCTAAAAAGAGGGAGCGTGATGAGCAGGAGCGGGAGATGCTCAACGCCTTTGCCCGCTATGCATACCTACGATATAAGCAAATACGAGACAAAGTAAATCCGCGGAAATGCAAATATATGTATATTCATCAGGTACGTCAGCAATTAGCATTACCAGCTAGACTACAACGTGTTTGCAAGCTGCTAACGATGACGGAAGAGGAAGTTATCTACATTGTTGAATTTGTGCGGAAGTATTTGAAATACGTTAAATAAGCCTCATCTACAAAGATGGGGTTTTTTTACATAATTTCTAGGGAGAATTGTTTCTCAACAACCGCTCCATATAGTATGATGAACGTGTATAAAGGAGTGAGCGTAGTTGAGATTGATTAAATTTCTAGTGGTAATTGCTATATTTGTTGGTGTAGTGGGGTATGGTGTACTACATTTCGGCACAAAATTTGCCTCTGAAAAAATTGTAGATACCTTGTCGACAGAATTAGAAAATAGCGGACAAAAGGAAGAAATCAAAAATACCATTGAAAATGACCCACAATTAAAAGCCTATATGGAAGAGGCGAAAACGGTCGATAGCAGTACATTACCGTTTACGACAAAAGAAGAGGCAACGAAAGTCTTAATTCAAAAAGTGGGCATTACCGATTTGAACGACATGCGTGTAAAATTGCAGGACGGCTCGATGACGCAGGAAGAAGCTCTACAAATGGTGGAAGGCAAATTATCCGATGAAGAGATTGCAGCTTTAAAAGTCATTGTCTATAAAGAGCTTTATGAATAACAAACAGCAGAAGCAATTGTTTGCTTCTGCTGCTTGCATTACCCATTACAGATCATGATTATATTTCCATCTAAATCTTGAATGTTGAAGTAAGCAAAGTCATCAAAACGTTC
This sequence comes from Lysinibacillus sp. YS11, assembly GCF_002896375.1. Classification (NCBI taxonomy): domain Bacteria; kingdom Bacillati; phylum Bacillota; class Bacilli; order Caryophanales; family Bacillaceae; genus Lysinibacillus; species Lysinibacillus sp. YS11. Next base: position 1,972,959 of record NZ_CP026007.1, read on the forward strand.
TATAGGCCGAACAATCGGAATGCCCTTGTCTTTCATAGACTGATAGGCATCGTCAATATTGTTTGTGTAGAAATTAAACAACACATGCTTGGACGGCTGTAATTGAAAGCCAGGATCAAATATGTGATCGTCTAAGGTAATTCCCGTCTCAGAGGAAATGGGTAAATTGTAGACAGGCGAAACTACCTTCTCTTCACAAAAGGGCAGACCAAGAAGTTGGCTATACCATTCTGCTGATTGACGTAAATCCCGGACATGAATAAAAACATTATTCACCTTCTTGGTAAGAGGGGACGTTACAAAATTCATTCTTTCTACCACCTTTCGCTTGTTATGATAGGAATTCGCTAAAAAATTTTTTTCACCTGCTTAAAAGAGCATGCTTCATGGCATGTTCTTTTTTTATGTCCCATTTTTAAAAATTTTCTTTATATAGTTAGAAAGGACATTTAGATGGAAAGAGGGATCGTCATGATTTATCGAGTAGCCAAAAAGGAGAATTATGTGGTTTTGGATAAAGCATTTTTAAATGATGAGCAATTAAGCTGGAAAGCAAAGGGTCTGCTTGCCTATATGCTGTCTTTGCCAGATGATTGGTCATTTAGTCTTGCAGATTTAGCAATACGTAGTAAATGTGGGCGGGAAGCGACAGCCAAAATTTTGGATGAACTCATAGAGGCGGGCTATCTTCAAAAAGTACAGGAACGAGGAAAAGACGGCAAGTTCGGTAGGGTAGAATTTTTCGTCTATGAAGCATCAAAACGTGCTGCTATACCGTCAACGGGAAATTCGTCAACGGTCGTACCATCGACGGAAAAGCCCACACTACTAAATAATAATTTACTAAATAATCAATTACTAAAAGATAAAGATGATAAGGAGTCTACTAACACTGCCTACCACTTTTATGGGCACCAAGGCTTTGGCAAACAAACAGCCTATATTGCTAGTAAAATTCGTCACTGGCTCACTATTTTTTCAGAGGACATGGTCATCTATGCGATGAAGCTAGCGGTGGAGCATAATGTTTTACGCTGGCGGTATGTAGAGAGCATCTTACAAAATTGGTGCCATCAGAACATAAAGAGTCTTGCAGATATTGCTATCGACCAGCAGCGTTTTCAAGCCCGCAAGCAGCAAGTGTCATCACATTCTAAAGCCAGACGACGGGAAATCATTCCGCAGTGGTTTCAGCAGCGTGGTGATCAGGAACAAGAATCTCAGCCAACAATTGATTTTGCAGCAGAACGACAAAAAATTTTAGCCCTCTTACGGAGTGAATAAATTCTCCGCATACCATAAAGGCTTAATCGATGAAAAGTTATCATGATCCTGTAAAATCATGTGAATTCTTTCCAACGCATCGTCAAAGGAGCGTGGGTCATAGTGACGAGTCCAAACAATGGTTGAAAAGACAGTCATGGCTGCATAGAGGGCATATAACCGCCAAAACATATCGTCTGGTGAAGATGAAAAATAGCCATCAATCTGCCCAATACAATAGGGGATACTTTGTCGTCTACTAAACAAGGCAAGATTATAAAAGTCATGATAAGGATCACCCACATCATAGCCATTAAAATCTATCACCCCATTGTAAGTATGTCCTTTACAAATAATGTGACCGAGATGAAAATCATCATGAAGCAGGGTGATGGGGCGTTGCTTTAACAGTGGTAAGTGCGTTTCAATAAAGCGCAATAGTTTAGCTTCTTGTGGAAGTTGATAGGCATCTTGTTGGTATGCCTTCAAATAGGTAGAAAACTTTTTGAGCTGTGTTGTCTCCCAATGAATTATTTGCGGAGGGCTCACTTGATGTATTTTTCTTAATTCTTTCCCCGCCGCAAGCCCAAGGTGGAATTGCTCAGAGTCAGAAAGTTCCTGAATAATTTCATCTGCTGGTGTTTCTTCTAAAAAGCTAACGACCATTGCGGATATATTGGCTTCCTGAAACAAGGTATAGTCAACGGCTTTATGTGTTCTTACACCCTGCTTTGCTAACTCTTGGAGCAAGGAAAACTCTACTGCACGTTTGTCATGATGTGCTAGATCTGACAAGCGCACCAAATAGCGCGTTTCACCAACTGTTACCAGATACTTGCTATCAGGTGAATTGCCTTTGTTAATTTTCACTAGCTGTGTAAAGCCGTGTAAGCTTGGTAATTGACGAATAATCTCTACTGCCTGCACACTTTCTTTCCTCGCTTTCAATATTTTAGAAGAACTAAAATACTACAGAAAACAATACTTTGTCAATGCTTGGAAGCGAGAAAAGAGGTTATAAAATCATAATGAAAAAATAGTAAAAGAGCACAACTAACTAGAAAACACTTTTGTGCGCGCATTTACTAATAGTAAGTGGATGTCCTTGTGACATTCACACTTCATAGCTTCGAGGAAAGAGAGGTGAAACGATCGCAGTAGCCTTAAGCGCGAAAAGAAGCTAATAAGCCTCAAAAGGAACCTCTAATTATCTGTTGTTTACCCTAAAAAAACCAAAAAGAAGAAAAGAATAACATAGCGTCAGTCGCTAAAAATAATAGGAAAGGACGGTGCAACATGAGTTATGTTATTGAAAAACAGATGATGTCAGGGCTACCGAATCAAGCGCTAACGGCAGTCAAATACGTTGTGGCGCATGAATCAGGTAATGGCAGCAATACAGGTCCAAATGCATTGGAAAACGAAATTGCCTATATGAATCGAAATAAAGCCAATGCCTTTGTTTCTCACTGGGTAGGCGGTGGTGGAAGAATCGTACAAGTAGCCCCAGTCAATCTCGTGCAATATGGCTGTGGACCAAAGGGAAATCCGTATAGCTATGCCCAGGTGGAATTGGCACGGACTGCTGATAAGGAACAATTTAAAAAGGACTATGCGGCTTATATTTGGCTGTTACGTAAGCTTGCGATAGAGGCAGGGATTCCCACTGTTTTAGATGGTAGCGGCAACGGCATTAAGTCACATCGATGGATTGCGGAAAATCTAGGAGGCACTACGCACAAAGATCCTTTTGACTATTTAAAAAGTATGGGGATTACAGAAGCACAGTTCCAGCAAGATATTAAAAATGGGCTTGAGGAGGGATTAACTGTGTCACAATATAATGAGCTAAAACAAGAAATAGAGACGTTGAAAAGCTTACTAGCTGAAAAAGCTAGTTTACAAACAAGCAGAGAAGTGGGAGCAGCCCATAAAGAGGCTTGGGAGTGGGCTATTAGCGAAGGCATTATCCGAGGCGATGGAAGTAAGAACATGAATCCAGCAGGCGCCTTAACAAGAGAGCAAATGGCGACCATGCTGAAACGCTATTACGACAAATTTATAGCCAACTAATTGTGCAGGATAAAGCTCCTATGTCATCACGAGCTTTATCCTTTTTCATTGAATAAAGGTTTTTTCAAAATTTTGTCGAATGTAGTAGAAGAGAGGAGGGGTTTTGATGTTAACCAAAATAAGAAAAGTAAAATTTGAACAGGAAAGAAAAAATCCATTATACCAGGTGGTGATGGAATGTCCCGATGGTAAGCAACTCTATGTAAAATTTGATTATACGTATAAAACAAAAAATTTCTGGCCATTAGAAGTGAATTATAATAAAAAGAACTATGGTGCAAAGCTAGCATGGTATACAAATGAAGTCGAGAATATGACAGTGGCTTTATTTCTAGAAACGATTGCTGGTAAAATCAACAAGAAGTATGATTTTAACTTTAAGAAACAATAAAAAAAGCAGCACCTTGTAGGAGCATACTGCTTAAGGCTTGTCCATTATTTAGTTGAGATATAAACAACAAGTGCTGCCTCATCAAATGTTACATTTGCGCCAAGTGCTTGACTGACAAAGCGTAAAGGCACCATTGTTGTACCTTGATATATTTCAGCAGGATGGCTGAGTGTGATTGTTGATGCAGAACCATTTGTATCAACATAAGCCGTTTTATTCCCCACACCAATCACAATTTTTTTACTGTCCTTTGTTGCCGTTACTTTTTTCGTTGCATTATCATAGCTAACCGTTGCCCCAAGAGATTCAAAGATTGCCTTCATTGGCACTAAGGTTGTGCCATTTTTCATATAAGCGCTAGGCGTATAATTTTGCTTCACGTCATTTAAATAGACAGCAACCTTCGTTAATACAGGTGCTACAGGTGCTACAGTTGCTTTAGGGGCTGGCGCAGAATAACTTTGACCGCCTGAAGAAGACCCTGCATTATTGCCACCATTGCCATTATGATAATGATAGCCAGAACAAAGCCCTTTAGCCTTTGATTTGTCAGAACAGTTGTGACCGCCATTGCTATCTAAACGCCCTGGATGTGCGCTCGCAATAGAGGCAGTGGTGAAAAATAATGTAAGCATCGCCATCAACAAAACCAATTTCTTCATATAAATCCTCCAATTATCAAAATATGTAATTATTATACTATTGAAAAGAGAATTTTGATATGTTTTTATAGGAAATTAGTTTTAACCCATTAAAAGGCACTACCAGTCAAGATTGGTAGTGCCATTTTGTTATACGGTTAATTGATTTTCGTTTTGGAGATCAATGGCTTTTTGGAGCAGTCGATGCAGAACGGCTGCAAAGGTTGCAATCGTACTGGTTACAAAGATGCTGATAAGTGTCAGCGTAATAATTCCTGTAATATCTTCCTTGCCAGTAAACATTATCATAATTGATGCAATACCTAGCACAAGGCCGGCTACAATAGTAAGAGCACAATTTTTGATCGCTCTCAAAGTCCGTACAGATGATTTGGAGAACGCTTTATGCTGGTCGATGTTCATTAAGAGGCGCTAGGCCTGATACAACGCCGTGTAATAGGGAATGCATAGTGCATACACATAGAGTAAAAAAAGATAAGACAAATAGGAGGATTCGGGATGTGCCGCTGCATCTCTACTGGCTATCCCAGGTAGCCAAAATAGTCCTAAAGCTAATACAGGGATACCTAGCAGCATAATCACACTCTTTAGGAAAATGGTTGACCCCTTTTTATGTTTCATACAAAACACCTCACTGGTAATGATATATTGATTTTAAAAAAAATTATCGATTTTCAATAAAAATATATTATTATTCATTGATTTTTTTCGTTTTAAAAGACATCTATCCTTATAGGATAGATGCCTTTTAAGTGGGATGATTAACATCTTACATATTTACGTTTAAAGCCAATTCTGCCTCGCTCTATTTCCTTTTGAATTGTTTCATAAGCATTTAGCTGTGTGCTTTTCTTGTTGTCTCGCTTCATTTCTACAGGACCAATCGCTTGTGCGGTTGCTACTGCTTGTTCGTGGAGCGGCACATAGGAAATAGCCACTGTATATAAAAAATTATTCATGGCCGATTTTGTACGTTCGGGTACGTCGTGGATGGTATTTTTCACGACTTCCAGCATGTTAGCCAGCTTGCTCTCGGAAAATTCGCTATCCTTGCGATTCCCTAATAGCCAGCAATAGCAGCTCCAGCCCGCAGACATTTTCAGTTCCTCACCACTGGCAATCCACGCATCCGCCACCTCCTGAGCAATCGGTGCCTCTGCTAAAGTAACCGCTACTACATAATCCGACAGCATATAAAAATAAGCTGCCTCCATCCATCGATTAAAATCTTCCACAGTCATGGCTTTTGGATCTGCTATGATGCCAGCAAAGTACATCGCATCATAGTTGCCAGTAGCATAAAGCTCTTCTGCTAGAGCCTGATCGATTTTAATTTTCTTCGCAATAGGCTTCATAGCACCTGTTGCCACACCAAATAACGGCTCATGCGCGCCATTTGACATATACATTTTTTTCGTCCGTTCCTTGCCAAGAGCCTCTAGCTCCTGCATCACCAATTCAGCATTCATAATAGCACTTCCTTTTTTTCTGTTTTCTAGATTATTTTTATTATCTTATAAAGAATGTCTTTTTGTAATGGATTAAAAGCATATCATATTAGAATATAAAATATCATATCTGAATATATTTTTGTCAGTCATTTTATATTGAAGGAAGTACCTATTTCCAATTAGCTAGAGCCTATTCCAAATAAACATAAATTGAGCTGCATCCGATTCAAGGGCAATTTGATGATAGTCTGTTGAATCATCATCTGTAATCAAGCGACCTTTTTGCACGTTTAAAATGGCATGTTGAACAGAGTCTGGATGTTCAATCGCATAGTGGGAGTCTTTTAGAAGAGTGAGGGCAGATCGACATTTATGTTTATCGATGCGCTCATTTTTTCCTTTAAAATACAGCTTAATTAAATAGGGCACATCGTCAATGATTAAACCGAGCTCAGGATTGGAACGCACAATTAAATCGTCACAATACCAATTCGCCTTACCTGGTTCAAACCACTGTACGTTTTTATTTTTTAAGAATCTTATATAGGCTTTGACGGCTTCTTGGTAATTTTTCTGGCGTGCAGGAAGGGCGTTATCCACGATGTCGAGTAAATAGGTATCATTAAAACGATGCTCATGGTATTTTTTTAATCCATCACGCAAGGCTTTCCAATAATCTTTTATTGGATGGTACTCTCCCTGATATTTTATATCCTTCACAAACTTTGTCTTTGCTGCACTTCCCTTCATTGTGAAGTCTGTAAATTGTGTTAAACCAATAGATGGCTTTGTGAGCGTCGTCATTTTTCCATCACCCTTCTTTCATCATCGATGACATACTATAGATTAGTATTATATTGGAAAGGGTACATGTATATGATTGATGGGCTTGTTAACAATCAGCTCCTAACAGTATTCTATTACAATAAGAAAATCAATTTTTTAAAAAAATATGTTTAGATGTGTTTTGACTGGGAATATAAATAGCGAGCTAGTAAAAAGCTCAAAAAAATATTTAGGAGGAATAGAAATGGCTAACAAGCAAAACAATCGCAACAGAAACAACAATGAAAACATGACTGTCGAAGAAGCGGGACGTAAAGGCGGAGAAGCTACCTCCAGAAATCATGACCGTGATTTTTATGAAGAAATTGGACGTAAAGGCGGAGAGGCTACGTCTAAAAATCATGGACATGAATTTTATCAAGAAATTGGTCGCAAAGGTGGAGAAGCTACGGCTGAAAACCACGGCGAAGAATTTTATGAAGAAATTGGCCGCAAAGGCGGAGAAGCTACCTCTGAAAAGCACGACGACGATTTTTATGAAGAAATAGGACGTAAAGGTGGAGAAGCACGCAGTAAACAGCGTAGTAACAACTCCAACGGCAATCAAAATCGTCGAAATAACAATAATAACTAATCACTTTTAAATAGCTTGAAACCCTTCACACACAGGGCGTTTGTAGTTTTAAACTACAGGCGCCTTTTTTGTTGTTAAGTTCCTCTCAATCCACAGGATAAATTTGTTGAATTTCTCCTAATTGTAGTATATATTTAATCCGCTTCTATTTGTTTTTAGAGGAAATGAGGATAGAGAGAATGACACTATTTAAAGATAAAGAACTATTTCATGTAATTCAATCCGTCGTGCAGGCTGTGAACATGACGGTCAAGATAAAACAAGATGATTCAGGTATTAATATGAGCTATAACTTTATTGGGGATTATGTAGGATTTGATGCGAAACGATTAGTAGAGGCAAGAAATGAACTAATGCTTCCAACTTCACTTGAAATTTATGTCAAAACAATGACCCTTCATGAGCTAGGTCATGCAGTGGATCGACAAGCATTACAGGCGTCACTTCCACGTACAATTGAAATCTTTACGATGAAAAAGCAACACGCATTAAAAGAAATATATCGTCAGGAACAACTACTAGCCATGCTGATTGAAGAACATGAAATGAATATTCAATTTGAGCAAACGGCTTGGGAAAATGCATGGATGCTTAACCATACACATCACTTAGTTCCTGAAAAGGACTTTGACTATATCAAACAGCATAGCCTAGCGACCTATCAGCGTTTATATGAGCAAGATTTACAAGCTTATCACCATCTTTTGAACCAGCAGATGGTGCAATTAGTTTAGCTAGAAATAATCATTTCATACCGTCGCGGGAATAGATCAAACCAAATAGGGCAATGTAATACTACTTGGAGGTGATCATTTTGACAAAGGGCAAGCAATATAAACGTCAGTCAGAGTTGGCGGAATTAGCGACAGATTTAAGTCCAGATGATTTAGATGTGCGCGAAGAAAATGCTTTAACACAAGAGCAAAAGAAAAATTCGAGCGAAGGAAATCGTTCAAAAAAATCTGCCACACGCAAATCGCAATCATAACGTAAACACCACAATCATTTCCGATTGTGGTGTTATTTTATCTATTGCCACTTTTACATAGAACTGTACTACTGAGCGTTGATTTAATGTTACAATTTATAGAATGAATGAAAGGGGCTGGAATAAATGATTTTATTTATCGTATTTGTTGGAGTTGTCGTTGTCATAGGCATCGTCAGTAATGCAAATAAAAATCACAGCAAATCAAATGAGCACAATCACCATATCCATTCCACTAACGAATTTTCAACAAATGATGCATATCTTTCCTCCCAGGACAGCCAACAGTGTGCTGATTCTAGTGCTACTACGAGTGACTCATCCTGTGGCTCTGGTGGGGAATGAAGGTGGCCCATTCTGAATTATGGAGATATTGCTAGTAAATTGGCGAGGATTCAAAGTAATCGAACTAAGAGCAAATTTTTTATAACGTGCTCAAAAGCGGAGGAGGTCTGTTTTGCACGATCTCTTCCGAAGTACATATGTAAAATTTCATCACCTCATAATTAACAACTACTGTGAACTGTTCTTTAAGATATAGCGAAAATGAAGCAACAGGCGTAAGATAGAGGAATAGATAGAGAGAATTTGGAGGTAGTAGTTGATATGATTCGATTCGAAAATGATTATGCAGAAGGTGCCCATCCACAAATTTTGCAGCGGTTAGTGGCTACAAATGAAGAACAATCTCCAGGGTATGGTATGGATGAGCATTCCGAAAAAGCAAGAGCCTATATAAAAAAAGCGATTGCAGCGGAGCAGGCAGACATTCACTTTTTAGTTGGTGGTACACAAACGAATACAACCGTGATAGCATCTATTTTGCGTCCTCATCAGGGTGTCATTGCTGCGAGTACAGGACATATTGCGGTGCATGAAACAGGAGCTATTGAGGCAACGGGTCATAAGGTACTGACATTACCTAGCGATGATGGCAAACTAACTGCGGCACAGGTGAAAGCCTCCTATGATGCGCACTGGCTGGATAGCACTCATGAGCATATGGTGCAGCCAGGCTTAGTGTACATATCACACCCTACAGAAAATGGCACGACCTATAGTAAGGCAGAATTAACAGCCTTACGTGAAGTTTGCCGAGACTGTGACTTACCACTGTTTATAGATGGTGCTCGTTTAGGCTATGGTCTAGTGGCACAAGACAGTGATTTATCTCTCGCTGACATGGCTCAGCTTTGTGATGTATTTTATATTGGTGGTACTAAAATGGGTGCATTGTTTGGAGAAGCAGTCATCATCGTGAATCCTGCGTACCAAAAAGATTTCCGCTACATGATTAAGCAAAGAGGAGGGCTACTTGCCAAAGGTCGATTATTAGGCATTCAGTTCGAAACGCTATTTGAAGATACGCTCTATATGGATATTTCGCATCATGCGGTAGATATGGCAATGCTTATACGACAGGCATTTCTCGATAAAGGCTTCGCAATGCGCTATGATTCAAAAACAAATCAGCAATTTCCAATTTTACCAAACCATCTACTTCCAACGTTAGAAGAAAAATATTCCTTCTCCATTTGGGAAGCATACGATGATACCCATACGGTTGTGCGCTTTTGCACAAGCTGGGCTACGACCAAAGAAAATGTGGATCGTTTAATAGACGACATCTACCGTTTAATATAATCAATCAAGCTGCACCTTCCGTCAAAGGGTGCAGTTTTTTCCTATTATTCCCTAACTCTTGCTATACTATAGATAACAGGAAAGGTGGAAGCGAATGACTAAATACGTAGCACTTTTAAGAGGTATTAATGTAGGTGGGCACAATAAATTAAAAATGGCTGAATTGAGAGACGCGCTGCAACCACTGGGGCTCCAAAACATTCGGACATATATTCAAAGTGGCAATATCCTGTTTGAATCGAGTGAATCAGAAGAATTTTTGCAACAGCAAATTCAAGAGACCATCCAAAGTACCTTCACTATCACGAGTACAGTAATTATCCGTACAGCTGAAGAATTCCGCTCTATTGTGAACAATTGTCCTTTCTCAGAACAAGACTTAGCAGATGCAAGTGCTACAGCTACAGGGGAAAGTCTCCATGTTGCACTACTTTCAACAGTTCCAACTGAAGAGAACGGAGCTAAGTTATTACAATATGTAAGTGAAAAAGAGCGCTGCATTATCAAGGGGAGAGATGTCTATCTGTTATTTCACGATAGCATTCGCAATGCCAAGCTTAGTCAACAACTGCCTAAGCTAGAGGTGCCCGCTACAGCTCGCAATTGGAAAACGATGATGAAGCTTGCGACAATGATTGGTGAGTAGGGAAACTCATCTTTTCTATAAGGAGGCGTGTTTGAATGCGACGGGATCAAGTAGGTTATTTTATTTATCCTTTTTTGTACTTCATTGTTAGAACAATGAATCAATGGAGGAAGCATGAGCCGATTGCATGGGGAGAAAATGTGACGATGATGGTCATCACAATGGTCATCATCTATTTCTTTGTTTGGATGTGGAATTGGTCCAAAAAGCCGTATCAATGGAGAAAGAAGAATAATAAAGAAACATAAAGCAAGAGAGCAAATTTCATTATTGAAATGATGATCTCTTTTTTTTACTTAAACTTTTCAGGTTTGGTGGCTTTAATAGAGGCAATTTCTCCACATTGGGTACAGACAGTGAAAATAAGGGGTGAACCTGAGGAAAAGATGGTATTCACGGGTCTTAAAGCAGCATAGCCATCTAATTTCCCTTCAGAAAAAGATTGACTGCCACAGGCTTTACAACTATATGTATTTGTTTCCATAGTCTCACCTCGTAATGTAAGTTTAAGGAAATTATAGCATAGAAAAAACTACAGCGATATGCATCACTGTAGCTCAGAATTGGTTGATACCCCTTGAGGTTTTCTAAAGTATTATAGCATAACAACTTATTCATTGTATAGATGAAGGAAAATATATAAATGTTGCGACTTCATTTGACTTTATCGAATTGGCTATTTGAACGAATAGATTGGGTGTTTCCTGATTCGTGCTATCTTTATAAATGCCAAGAAGATATCAAAATAAATCCCTTTACTACCATCTTGCAGTGTATACTCTTTTCCTGAAAATATGCTATTTAACTGCGTTATGAACATAGAGAATGTTTAATGAATCATGTATGCCCTCTTCATGATCTTTGTAAAATTAGCAAGTTTACAGTAGAGCTATAAAAATGCTAAGTGGATATTAGTTTAAAAATAAATAGTTTAATGTTAAACTATTTTACGTCAGGAGAGCTGATTTGCTCTTTTTCGTGTAATTTGAAGGAGGAATTGAAGATGAATCGAGTAAAAAATAAAGTGGCATTAGTGACAGGTGGAGCTTCTGGTATTGGTTTATCAGCAGCTAGCTTGTTAGCAAAAGAGGGCGCAAAAGTAGTCATTGCTGATTTTAATGTAGAGGGTGCTAAAGAAGCAGCAGCAACTTTAGTCAATAATGGGTATGAGGCAGCAGCCGTTTTCCTTGATGCAGGGGATGCTTCCTCCATTGAAGCGGCCGTGAACTTCACTGTAGAACGATACGGCTCATTAACGGTGCTCTTTAATAATGTTGGTCTAACTAACCTGAAGAAAGATTTAGATATATTAAATATTGATTTAGATGAGTGGGACCGCTTAGTCAATGTGAATTTAAAATCCATATTACTAGGAAGTCGTTTTGCCATTCCACATATGCAAAAAGCGGGCGGGGGCTCAATTATTAATACGGCTTCTATGGCTGCATTCGCCAGTGACCAAATACGTACAGCCTATGGGGCAACAAAAGCAGGTGTGGTGAATATGACGAGAAACATTGCCACACAATTTGGGAAGGATCATATCCGTTGTAATGCGGTTGCACCAGGTCTTATATTAACACCTGCCGCGAAAAACAATATGCCAGAAGAAATGCTGGCCATTTATGCGAAATTTAATGCGCTACCATATCATGGGGAAGCGGATGATATTGGTCATGCAGTTGTATTTTTAGCCTCTGACGAATCAAAATTTATGACGGGCCAAACACTGCAAATTGAAGGCGGACATTACCTCGCTAACCCAACCATCGCTGATACTAATAACTGGCTAGCATCTTTATAGTTAATAAATAAAAGAGGTTGTCTTAAAATAGACAACCTCTTTATTATTTGGCACAAGCTTAGCTACATTTGAGGAGCTTCCAACCCAAACTGAGCCCATTCCTCTTTCGCTGGACCATAAATACCTGGAACAGTTAAACCAGCCTGACGCATCAGAACCGTCATTTGACCGCGATGATGACTTTGATGCTGTAGTAAAAATAATAACAGGGAACCATTGGGCATTTGTTGACCAATAAATTCAATCGTTTCAGTCATTGTCTTGTCAGTCCATTGCGATTGTATCGCTTCCACAAAGGCTTCACTCGCTTGGTGATAGCCATCTGCAATGAACTGAGCAGAAGTAGGAACTGGAAAATCCTTTGCTGGGGCTTCAAACGCTAAATTCGAATTCGAGGTAATAATTCGAATTGCAGTAACCGTGTGCCAAGCAACCCGTCCTAAAGTCCAGTTTTCGGGAGTGATTGCCTGATGTAGCGATTCATCTGTAAGGTGATTAAGTAATTTTTGCGTAGCAGCGGCTTCAAATGCCCAAGACTGTAAAAAATGATCGATTGTTTGAAACATGAAATCCCTCCAAAAATAGCCTATGATGTCTTATTTTCCTATGCTCCTAAAAGAAAAGCAAGATAAAGTACTGCATAAAGGGGAAGGGCAATAGAGAGCAGGAGGTACATGCTCCATTCACCAATCGATAATTTTCGTTGCCACCTCGTTAATTTTAGCTGTCGACAATAGATCATACTAGCAAGTAAAAAAATTAATAAAGTAAAATCCTTTAAGTTATCTAAAAAGATGTTCAGAATATCAACTCCTTTAGGCATTTGCAATATATGTGTCAACAAGACGTTCAATGACCATAAGCTGAGCCAACATAAAAAGTGCGTCTCTATCTAACATAGAAACGCACTTCGATTTATTCGTCTCGAATGACAATAAAAACGCCACTAAAAATTAATAGGGAGCCTATCCAAAAGGAAAGCCCAATCGTCTCTCCCAATAAGAGCCAGCCTAAAAATGTGCCAACAATTGGTTGAAAGAAGAAAAATAAGCCGCCACTAGACGCATTCATTAGTTGAAGCCCTTTATTCCACAATAAAAAACCACCAGCTGTTGAGATAATGCCTAAGTAAAGCAAGCCCCCTGAAATGGTCGGTTGTAAAACACTTGCCAGATCTAAATTCTTTAGCCTTGGAAGGACAAAAGGGGTCAATAACATCACGGCAATCATAGATGTATAGGTTGTGACAACAATTTGTGAGTAATGGCTTGGTACCTTTTTGACGAATACCGACATCAATGCCCACGTTAAGGCAGCAAGCAGTAAATAGAGTCCACCTAATTGCTGTGTCACATCGATTTGACCATTGCCTACAACGATCCCGACACCAATCGTGGCAAGAGCGATAGACAAGCATTTTTTCAGCGTAATGCTTTCTTTTAAAATCAAACGGGCGAAGACAACCATAAAAGCAGGGGTTGTAGCAGTAATAATTGCCCCCATCTGCGCGGTGGATAGCATTGTGCCCATTTCCTGTGTCACAATTGAAATCGTGTTCCCAATAAGGCCAACAAGAAAAATGATCAGCCAATCTTTTTTAGCTATTTTCCAGGATTGCCTCATCATGATTCCAATGATCCCGAGTGCAATCACCGCGATCAAATATCGCATCCAAACAAGCTCTAATGGTGGCACAACCTCCACCACTACTTTAACAACTACATACATGGCACCCCAAATACTCGCAGCAAGCGATAAAAAGATAGCACCGATTATTAGATTTCTCATGTTTTTTTCCTCCGTTTTCATAGATACCTATGCCCTTAACGGAGAAAAAGCGCTTCTACCGTTAAGGAAGAAGAAGTGCTGGTACGTCCTGTTCAAATAATGGAGCAAACATCATAATAATCCCACCATCCTCAAGTCATTTTTTATTAGTATAATAGAATACAAATCGTTTTCATAGGGAGATTTCATGAAAGCAAAAAGAGGGGGATGAAAATGGTAATACTTCAATACGAGATGGAAGAGAAGGATTTGCCAACCATAAAGGAGGTCTATCAATCTGTAGGGTGGATGAAACATGATGAACAGATTATCAAACAAGTTTTCGATGCAAGCACACATCAAGTTTTCGCCGTGGTTGATGGAAAAATAGTGGGCTTTGCTAGAGCTTTGTCAGATGGCGTATTTAATGCCGCCATTTACGATGTGGTTGTGCATCAAGCCTATCAAGGCACAGGGATTGCTCGTTTACTTCTGGAGGATATGATCGCACAGTTAAGGGAGGTATCCTGCATTCAGTTAATCGCCACAACAGGGAATGAACCGTTTTATGCAAAAATGGGCTTTAGAAAATTGAAAACAGGTATGGCCATCTATAAAAATCAGCAACTAGCTCAAGAATATCTGGATTAAAGGAAATGGTCGGAAACCCACAAATGGTTTCCGACCTTACAATTTTATTTCATTATAATTAGACTGGATGAAATAGCTGTTAGTGGATACCTGCTTATAGTGCCCTACATTCCACTCATTCAGGTTGATTAAATCCTTAAGGAATTTGGGGACAGGGCAATTCCAATCTACATTTGCTATTGTTAGAGGGAAATTATCCTCAGCCGGATTAGGTGTATGGATATTAACTGAATCCAAACCAGCATCCTCCTCTACAAACTCCATCCATATTTGATAAGGTTTTCCGAATGTCGAGAGCCTTTCTGATAAGCGGTTATATAGGGCTATATGTGCTTTGATGTGCTCTCTTCTTATCTTTAAACCATCATTGCCGTACCCGTAAAAATCAAGGTGAGTGTGCCACAAATTAAACCAACCTTCTTCGTCAAAGTCTACAATAGATAGCTCTGTGGTTGTTTGTCGCCATAAGTTACGGAAATAACGCCTTTTCCCACGAAATTTTTTCAAATTACTGTTCCTCCATTTAAAAAGCTGTTCCTTTCATTGCGTTGCCTTTTATTAAAATAAAGGCTTTGGCAATCCACTAAGATGCGCGATAACAGAGATTTGCCCAATATGGTAAGCTTCATGTGAGTAAACATGATGAAACAACCAGTTACGTGTAGGGACGGAAGGTGGCGTCCAACCATCGGAAAACTTCGGCACCTCGACTATTTCATTGAGCTGCGATTCGTCTAATGTATGTAGAATGTCATCCGTATAATTTCTAATTTGAATATAGCTATCTAGTATTTCCTTAGGCGAACAATCATCGTGAAGGTTTAATATACAAGGATTTTTAAGTCCAATTTCATTCACCCAATAGTCTTCGCTACTTGATAAATGAGAAATAATCCATGCTACATTATTTGGATAAAACTCAGATGTCTTAAACCAAAACGTCTCATCAAGTGTGCTTAGGTAAGGTATTAACGTTTTCCTAAGATCATTACGATATGGATATAGCACATCTATACATCCTTTCATTTATTAATAGGTTTATTGTATAGGAACAAGCACGGGATAGGAAATGAATCCTTTTTTCTTCGGTTGAAGGAGGTCTGGAATATTAAAAAAATCACCTAGAGGAAGGTGATTAAATCGGATTGACTTTAAGTTCTCTTAGAATTAAAAGAACGCCCATTCCATACACAATAGAAATGGCTAAAGGTACAAGTGTGAAGGCTTGATCGACAAAGAAGCCACCTAAAATCAGAGCAGAAAAGCAGACGCCTAGAGTCACAAATAAATAAGCCTTACTTTTATAAATCCATATGTATGGCAGAAAATGAGAGCCTGCAAGTAAACCAATTGTAAAGGGAAGATATTCAGGTATATTCATATACACAATGATAAATACAGGTATGTAAAAAGCTTGAGGAGCGGCAACGATTCCTCCTAACGTCCCTAAAGGATTGCCAGTAGCGTTTAAATTAATCCCAAGAATTTTACTAATACCTAAACCGATAGGGAAAATGGCACCTAGGCCAAATATCCAACTTAAACGAACTGCTTCGATTGGCAAAACTAAGGGCATTAGAGTAAAAAGTAAAAAGACAACCGCACCAGAAAGTAAAATGGGAAATCCCTTTTTTACTTCAACGATCATTTCCTTTTGTAAATCTTCCAGTGTTTTATCCATCAACGCACCATCCTTCATGAAATAAATAGAATATAACCTATAATATACCAGTATATTTCTATTTTTACCACAGATGATTTTAAATGGAATTTTTAAGAAAAGTTTGCGATCCATTGCCTAAAAAATTCTTGAAGACCAAGATTATTATTAAAAAGGAAGGAATAGCAGAGAGCCGAAACTTTTGCTCACTCTATGGCATTCATGTGGAAGCTGCCACAGGTATATCCAATCGGGCTTTTACCTGTTATTTTTTAAATATAAATGTTTTTAATCAAGAGTACATATTTAGAAAAGCTACCTTCATATTGAATATGCCATTTTCAATATAAAGGTAGGATAAAAAAATTAATATTTGACTTTAGTGATAATAGGGGTTTCAACTCTACTATTCAATTTTTGGAATAGCCAGATAGCAAGGAATAAAGCCATGCTTACAGTACCAAAACCGACCCAATTCAAATTTAGGACAGAGGTATGACTGATGACAAACCCGCCTAATGCAGACCCCAGTGCAAAACCGAATTGGATAAAGGAGGTATTTATGCTTAGGGCAATGTCTGGATTTCGAGGTACTAGTGTAACAAGGAGGAGCTGCTGGGCAGGAGAAATACTCCAAGTTGCTACCATAAAAATCATTAAAATCAAGATCAATACAAAGAGATTGATACCAGCTAGTGCGAATAAGAGGAGCGTTACTGCTTGTAACAGCAATCCAAAACAAATGGTAAAACGCGAACCCTTTGCATCAGCCAATTGCCCGCCCACTTTTGAGCCAAGAAAGCTACAGATGCCAGCTAAAAATAGAATGCCACTAATTTCGGTCATAGAAAGAGGGGATGTGGCTTGCAAGAAAGGCGTAATATAAGTAAATAGGGTAGCGTAGCCACCGACATAAAATAAAGTAATCGTCAGGGCAGTTAGAATTTTTGAATCTTTTAAAATCGAAAGCTGCGACCTGAGTGTAACAGCTTCTTCCTCCTTGATAACTGGAATTTTTTTATAGATGATAAGCAGTGGAAGAATAGTTAATAAACCGATCAACATAAATAAAACTCTCCATCCAAATATTTCGCTAAAAAATGTGCCAATTGGAACACCCAGCACGAGCGAACTGCTTAGTCCCATCAAAATGATGCCGATAGCACGGCCTCTTCGTTCTTTTTCAACTAATCGAGTAGCTACTGCCATGGCTACCACTGTAGCAATTCCTCCGCTAACCCCTTGAATAATTCGTATCCCTAGTGCGTACTCAAAAGAAGAGGCGATAAACATGAATCCGTTACTAATAATGAACACACTAACGGTAGCCATAAGCAACTTTTTGCGATCCACATTGATCGTGAGCGCAATGAGAATTGGAGCGAAAATGGCTGCTGCTAGGGCAAATAAAGTCACTAATAACCCAGCTTCTGAAATCGTTACTCCAAAGTCGACGGCAATCATTTCAATAACGCCTGTAATAATGTACTCAACGGTTCCGATTAGAAAAACAATGAGTGATAAAACATAGATAATCAGCTTATTTTTCAACTCAATTCACGCTTCCTTCAGCTATTTATAATAGGTATTTGTATCTCCATTAATTGGACGTTTTGGGTTGTAGATAATGGTAAATAGATTTCTCTACCTGGTTCGTTTTCCTTGACTTGATAGTTATTTTCTACAATCCAGTTAGCTAAATCAACACAGGCTGTACAAGCAAAGTTAGAATCTGAACGAAAGGTCATTGTGGCCATCATTGGCTCAGGAGGAAGAGTCCGTAGTTGAAATGTATCAGGGAGTGATGAAAGCTCCTTGGTTAAAAAATAACCGACTTCAAATTCGAACTCGTCTTCTTTCTCCTCTATTTCTTTCCATAAAACAACCTGAGGACTTTGAGCTAATTGGCGCATTTCCTTTGTTAGTAATTGATTAAATGTACGAAACAGATCTGGAATATCTTCTTCTCTCCCGCGTGCTTTCAAAGAAAGGAATTGCTGAGCATCCACTGCCTTGATGCGGATTTCTTGATCTGATTCCACCTGACCCTCTCGTTCTAAAAGTTGCATACGTTCTTCAATTCGTGCAAGCTTGGCCTGTTCCGTCTGGATAATATGTTGAATCTCACTTTTTTTCAGCTTAAACATCCCTTGTATATCTTTTAACGAAATATCTTCGTGGAGCAAACGTATAATTTGTGGCAAGGTAAACCCCAATTCCTTATAGAGAAAGATCCGATTGAGCTCTAGTAGCTGGTCTGCTGAATAGTATCGGTAGCAAGTATCATGGTCCACCTTTCTCGGCTTTAATATGCCAATCTGATCATAATAGCGCAATGTTTTTAAGGATACTTTGCTTAGCCTAGAAAATTCACTGATTTTAAACAAAATATCACCTCCAATCTAATAACTTAATGCAAGTATACAGTTTCCTGTGCAGGGGAAAGTCAAATGCTTTTTAAATAACCTTACTACAATCTAATGTAGTAAGGAGCTTGTGAATATTTCAATGAATGTTAAATATACAAATAACAATAATAATATAATTAAAAACAATTATTATTTATTGTTAATCAATAAATTTAGTGTTAAATTTATAGTGTCATTAAATAAGTGAGGTGCTTTCAATGAATGTTAAACCAGGTTTAACATCTTTTTTAAAGGTAATAATTCTTCTGGCTGGGATGGCCATTCTTGCCCTATGTATATTTTTTGTACCTCCTATGGCTCATTTCGCATCGAGTTTGTATCCGAATTTTTACCCAATGAATTATCTCATTTTCATTGTGATGTATGGATCGGCTGTACCTTTTTACATTGCTCTCTATCAGGCTTTTAATCTTTTACGGTACATTGATGCGAATACAGCGTTCTCGGAATTATCTGTAAAAGCGTTAAAGTACATAAAGTGGTGTGCAATAATAATCACTGGCTTGCACCTATTAGCTTCACCACTTTTTCATTTTATAACAAACAAAATGGATCCTCCTTTTGGAATAGTGGGACTCCTCATCATTTTTGTCTCACTAGTTATCGCCATTTTTGCGACTGTCCTCCAGCGGCTTCTACAAGAAGTGACGAATATAAAATTAGAAAATGATTTAACGGTCTGAGATGGATGATATGGTGATATTAGCCAAACGAAAACTGCGCATAGAAGAGATGGAGAACCTATCAGTTAGAATTCGGTATCCTATGGAAGTTTAATAGTAACGCAAGAAAATTTCTAAATAGATATGTAGTTTAATCTTTTAAGGGGGCTGATCCACTTTTATTCTACTTTTGCTATACTTTATGAAATTGAATAGTATAGGAGGCAATAAAAGTGGATTGGAAGATAAAAAAATTTGATGAATTAACAGTAAAAGAACTATATGAGATACTGAAGGTTCGTGCGGAAGTTTTTGTGGTAGAGCAAGAATGTGTCTATCAGGATCTAGATTCAAAAGACGAAAATGCTTATCATTTATTTGGTGAAGACCAAGGAGAGGTAGTTGGGTATTTAAGAATTCTACCCAAAGGAATAGCATATCAAGAAGCAGCAATCGGAAGAGTGTTAACAAAGCAAACATACAGAAAAAAGGGATTGTCTCTGGAAATGGTTAAAAGAGCAATTGATTATATTCTAGATGATATTGGAGAAGACGCAATCCGCATTTCTGCGCAGGCATATTTGCTAAAATTCTATGAGGGCTTCGGATTTGAAAAGACATCAGAAGTATATTTAGAAGATGGAATAGAACATGTAGAAATGCTATATAAAAGGCTGTAATTATCAGACACCTTGCATTTAAAATGAGGGATAGCCCTCAAATAGCAGGATAGAATTCAAAAAGTGGAGGATAAAACTGAAAAAGTAGCGGATAGAACACTCAAAGTGAAGGATAGCCCTCAAATAGCAGGATAGAATTCAAAAAGTGGAGGATAAAACTGAAAAAGTAGCGGATAGAATGCTCAAAGTGGAGGATAGCCCTCGAATAGCAGGATAGAATTCTAAAAGTGGAGGATAAAACTGAAGGAGTAGCGGATAGAACGCTCAAAGTGGAGGATAGCCCTCAAATAGCAGGATAGAATTCTAAAAGTGGAGGATAATACTGAAAAAGTAGCGGATAGAACGCTCAAAGTGAGGGATAGCCCTCAAATAGCAGGATAGAATTCTAAAAGTGGAGGATAAAACTAAAAAAGTAGCGGATAGAACGCTTAAAGTGGAGGATAACCCTCAAATAGCAGGATAGAATTCTAAAAGTGGAGGATAAAACTGAAAAAGTAGCGGATAGAACGCTCAAAGTGAGGGATAGCCCTCGAATAGCAGGATAGAATTCTAAAAGTGGAGGATAACACTGAAAAAGTAGCGGATAGAACGCTTAAAGTGGAGGATAGCCCTCAAGTAGGAGGATAGAATTCTAAAAGACGATAAAATAGCAGATTAACAAATTGTAAAAATTGAGCGCTATCCGAGCAGAAGGATAAGCGCTTTATTTTTTTCTTGAACTTTTAAGCCCATAAACTAGTATTTAACCTTCAACCCTAGTAATGAAGCAAAACCTATGGCTTGTTCAGTAGAGACTTCACACCCATTTAAACTTTCTGGAGTTACTTGAAGTCTTTTAAATTTACATGTACTGATGTCTATTCCTTTTAAGGAAGTTTGGGAGAAATCCACATCATTTAGATCACTTTCTTGAAACGCCACCTTATTAAGTAAACAATCATAAAAATTCGCACCTTGCAGGGAGGTGCTATCAAATAGCACTTGTTTAAAGCGCACTTCGGGGAAATTACATAAGTTTGCAAGGCAATTTTCAAATGAAACATTGCCGAGGTTTGCTTCAGTTAAATTCAACCCTAATAATTTACAGTTTTTGAAGACCACTCTATGAATGATGCCTTCACTTAAGTTAGTGTTAGATAAATCACAGTTTTCAAAAATGACGTCCGTTAAATCAATTTTTTGAAAGGTACAATCGATGAATGTGACATTTTTAAAGATAACATTAGAGACGATTAATCGTTCAATATCCTCGTGAGCAATGACCGTATCCGTAATCTTGCAATTTGTTAAATAGGGTTCCTCCTCATAAAAAATATCCTGAAAATTTGCTTTGTCAAGATTCGGGGATATTTTTGGTGATATAAGTTGGAAATTGTATGACATATTAGCACACCCTTCAAATATAAATAAAAGCTTCTTCTATTTAGTATAAGTGCAAACCTAAAATAAGAACACCGTCTATACGGTGCTCTTATCTGGTTTATACAAAGGATTCACCATCTTACTAAAAACGGAGGCTAGTACCTGTTGAAACAGCATACCGAACACAACAGGCATGGCGACTTTACCTGGAAAGTACGTTGTGGCCACGATGACACCGACTGCAATATTTCTCATGCCACCAGTAAAAACAAAGGTTGCCATTTGTGGACCGTCTTTTAACAGATATCGACCAATGACGTAAGCAAATAGATAGCCTGATACTGCAAGGAAGAACACTAAAAGCACCACGAAGAAGAGATGCATGTTGATATCCTTTAAGTAGGGAGCAATGGCACTGCTATTAATCAGTATGACCGCAAATAAACAAAGCTTTGAAAAAGGAGCAAGTTTTTTACCGATTTTTTTGGGGATGGCTCCTTTCGAAAGTTCATTCACTAAAATACCTAAAATCGTGGGTAAGACAATCATCCATAGTAAATTCAGAATCAGGGATGCCACATCCAACTCAATTTTTTCACCCGAAACGATATAGAGGATGAAGGGGAGAATGATGGGAGAAAGGAGCGTATCAATTAAAATAATTGATAAGCCTAACGGTAAGTTCCCTTTGCAAATATTGATCCAAATAACACTCGTTACACCTGTTGGAAGTGCAACTGCTAAGACAAAACCAACAGTCAACAAATGGTCATCAAACAAAACAGTGGATAAGAAATAAGCCCATAAAGGCATCAAGAGATGAAGAAAAAGGATGGAGAATAAAATGAGAACTGGATGCTTCATGAAAATTTTTACATCTTTAAATTTCATATGTAAGCTTCCTGAGAATGTCATGAAGGCAAATAGCCAGGAGACGAGGAATAATAAATGATGTCCAATACTTTCTAAGAATACACCTACAATTAAACTTAATGGTGTCAGGATCGCAATGTATTTTTGGAGAAATACATTTAGTTTTTCTAACATACAAAGACCTTCTTTTTTTATCTGATTTTATCACTTTTATTATAATCGTAGGTAAATTTACCACAAAAAAAGCAGAAGATTTACTCCTGCTAAGAATTTACATGTTTTTTATTGGTTTCTTTAGTGAACGGCATCCATACAATGCCTACGATCAATAAAATATTACCTGTCCACCTAACCCATAAATAATAAGGCTGGTCTTTTAAAAAGTACAACGAAGCTAGGATAATAACCATCCCAATACCAATCATTAATTTTAAATAAATCGGAGTTTTTGCCATTCTCCTGCCTCCTTTCTATCTTTTCATGAATATATATCTATATCACTCTTTTACCTATCCAATGCGCAGTAAAGACAATGGGGAAAAATAGTATGCCAAAAGGCAGGCTTATCAAAACGATATGCCAAGTAAGGATGCCACTAGTAAACAAAGATTTAAATAAAATAATGCTATAGGGAATAATGATGATGGCTGATGTTATAGCTCCTGGTGTAACAGAACGAAATAAGAGCGATTGTCCAATATGGGTAAAAGCATGGATAAAGAAAACAAGTGTAACAGCTGTGAAAAAATAGATAGTAAAAGTGACTCCATTTAGAAAATAGTAGTTAGCCAGAATGGTAGAGAGACTGACAAACAAGAAGATAAATAAGACAGCAACAGCAAATTGTGCGGTGCTCATTGAAAATTGTTTCACCACTTTATCGGCTATTTTTTGAGGTAATCTTTCATACAGCTTATGACGATTATGATGTAACCATTTCTCTACCATAATAATTTCTTCAAAATCATGAATAATAAATAAAATAGGAAACAACCAAATTAGTGTTTGAACATTCGACCATTCCATATGAATACCTCTCTCCTTATCACTATGCTGGAAGTGTTACTAGAAATACCATATTTATATAATATATGTTAATAATAACATATTAGAAAAAGTTGTAAGCTAAGATTCATTTATTATTGAATCTAATTATTAAGAAATCGGGGATGAAGCTGTGAGTGAAATCGATAAACGTAATAGACTAAACAAGGAACCATTCTCATATCAAACGACAAAAAAGGGGACTGTCGTTATTTATTATGAAGGCAAGCAAATTAAAATCGTCAAGGAGAAAGAGGCTGAGCGTCTACTAGCAAAAATTAAGCAGGTGGAGGGGCAGATAAAGGAAGTCCAGCTATTGTTAGCTAAAATTACGGGTAATTTTAAACGAGGTAACGAGAAATTGGCTAAACCTCAAAAAGGGAATGAAGGTTAAAAAAGATTTATTGAGATAATAATTATGCAAAGCTAATAGTAACTTATTGAATTGGTTTTTCCTTTTTAAGGCAGGCGTTAAGGGGGTTATTACGATTATTTACTGTATGGTTCTCTTTTATAAAAATACAAGCACTTGCTTTGTCCAATGAGAAGGGAAGATAAATTAACGCACAATTAGTGGATTTGAATTTTTTGTTAATTATTAGCTCATTTTACCATTTTGTCGATAACCTGTGTTATTCTATATTAGAATAATAAATTAGGAGGCGGTAATATGTATTACAGCAATGGTAACTATGAAGCTTTCGCACGTCCTAAAAAACCTGAGGGAGTCGATAAAAAGTCTGCTTATCTGATTGGCTCGGGACTAGCCTCACTTTCAGCAGCATGTTTTTTAATTCGTGATGGCCAAATGAAAGGTGAGAACATTCATATTCTTGAAGAGTTAGATATTTCAGGAGGAAGTCTAGATGGCATACTTAATCCGACGAGAGGGTTTATTATTCGCGGTGGACGAGAAATGGAAGATCATTTTGAATGCTTATGGGATTTATTCCGTTCCATTCCTTCGTTAGAAGTAGAAAATGCTTCCGTTTTAGATGAATTTTATTGGCTTAATAAAGAGGATCCTAATTATTCAAAATGTCGATTAATGAAGGATAGAGGCCAAAGACTTGAGGATGATGGCAAGTTCACTTTATCAGACAAATCCTCAGAAGAAATGATTAAATTATTCTTTACGCCTGAGGAAAAATTAGAGGACAAAAAAATCACAGATGTTTTCTCAGATGAATTTTTTGAATCGAATTTTTGGCTCTATTGGTCCACAATGTTTGCGTTTGAAAAATGGCATTCTGCGATGGAAATGCGTCGTTATATTATGCGTTTCATTCATCATATTGGCGGATTACCAGATTTATCGGCCTTAAAATTTACAAAGTATAATCAGTATGAATCGCTCGTGCTGCCAATGATTAAATACTTAGAAAGTCATGATGTTGATTTCCAATATAATACGGTTGTAGAAAATGTTTTAGTTGATAAGGTAGGAGACAAAAAAGTAGCTCATACATTGGTGTTACGAAAAGATGGTGTGAAAAAGAATATTGAACTAACAGAAAATGAGTTAGTGTTTGTGACAAATGGTAGTATTACAGAAAGTACAACATACGGGGATAATAATACGCCAGCCCCTATCAATAAAGATTTAGGTGGCAGCTGGTCCCTGTGGAAAAATATCGCTGCCCAAGGTGAAGAGTTTGGTCGACCAGAAAAGTTCTGCGATAATCTACCAGAGGAAAGCTGGTTTGTTTCAGCTACCCTTACAACATTAGATGATCGTGTGGCTCCATATATTGAAAAAATCAGTAAAAGGGACCCATACGCTGGTAAGGTCGTAACAGGAGGGATTGTTACAGCTACTGATTCTAATTGGATGCTAAGCTATACATTGAACCGACAACCTCACTTTAAAAATCAACCAAAGGACCAATTAGTTGTTTGGATTTATGGCTTACTATCAAACAAGCCAGGTGATTTTATTAAAAAAAGTATTACGGAATGTACAGGTATTGAGATTGCACAAGAGTGGTTATACCATATGGGTGTACCAGTGGATGAAATTCCAGACATTGCACAAAATTCTTGCAATACGATTCCATGCTATATGCCTTACATCACTTCTTATTTCATGCCAAGAGCAATGGGTGATCGTCCACTTGTTGTGCCAGAAGGATCAGCTAATTTAGCCTTTATTGGCAACTTCAGCGAAACAGCAAAAGATACAGTCTTTACTACTGAATATTCCGTAAGAACGGCGATGGAGGCAGTCTATCAACTATTAACGATTGACCGAGGTGTGCCAGAGGTGTTTGCGTCTGCCTTTGATGTTCGCACATTATTAGCATCAACGGCTCGTTTACTGGATGGTAAAAAACTAACAGATATTGATGCACCATTTATCTTAAAGCAAATCGGTAAATTGGGTATTCATAAAACAAAGGATACAATCATTTATGATTTACTGAAAGAAAGTAAACTAATATAGTGTTGAAAAAGAGACAAAGCAGTTTGAGGGGCTTTGTCTCTTTTTTTATAGCCAGTCTTTTACATAGGCAAGTAAACCGATAAACGCACCTAACCCCATGCCAATAAAGACAGGCACTATGAGGTTGGCTTTCTTGTGTACGGTTTTCATTTCTTCCATTGAAATCCCTTCTTTCCCATCACATACTTAAAATTCTAAGCGCATCGTTTGGTTCGTATCCTTGAACCCGTGTTTTTCATATAAGGATTTAGCGCCTTTATTTTCAGTCAATACATTTAACTCCAGATAGTCCAAGTGACGATAGGCTGCCCATTTTTTCGCTTCATCTAATAAAGCAGACCCAATTCCTTTGTTTTGGTAATACTTGCCAACAATCACATCCACAATAAAAGCATATTTGTGTTCAACCAAGCAAGTATAGGGTGGGGTCGTCGTTTCTTTAATAAGCAAAAAGCCTACTACTTCGTTCTCGAATGTTGCGATTAAAATATCTGAATCATCCTCAATGATCGTAAACCTGATAAAGTTGGCATCTTGTTTGGCAGGTTTGATATATTTAGGTTGAAGAATCGACATCTCTAAAAAAAGCTCTTGGTATAAACGCTCAATTTGTGGAATTTCATCGAGCGTTGCAGTTTTTATTTCCATACTATCCCTCCGTCAGTTTAGTATCATAGTAAGTAATATTTTACATTAATGGTTGATTAATAGAAAGGAGAAGGCACATGAGGTTATGGCATATAGATTTAATTGCGTATCTACCAAAAGGACAACTACTGTCGCAGTGGAGAGAGCTAAATAGCATATTTGCGAAAGAGGATCAGCATATACTGATTAATTATATATACGAATACCCAAAAGAAGATTTGTATTTGTATACAGAAAAAGTCATGGATGAAATGAAGAAGCGGGGTTATCAAATTCGAACCTACGAAAAAAGAATAACTACTTTAAGGGTTTGGGCCCAGTAAAGGATAGGAGACCCTTTCAACAGCATCATAATCAGGAATATCTTGAAATATGTTTTTATAATTTAAAGGAGAAATTTATAAGAGGCCAGAAGGATTATGAAGAGGAATTGTATCAGCAATTATGCACATATATAAATAACGTGCTTTAACTAGGAGGGTTATACATGTTAAGAGCGATTATATTTGATGTAGATGGAACGATTTTGGATACGGAGCAAGCGATTTTACAGTCTTTGCAAAGAACCTTACGAGAAGAAACAAAACAGGACTATCCCTTTGAGGCATTACGATTTGCTTTAGGCATCCCAGGAAAAGATGCATTGCAGAGGCTTAATGTGGATGACATAGAGGCTGTGCATCAGAAATGGTCTGCGGCTGTGCTTGATTTTTCACATGAAGTGGCTGTTTTCGAAAGTCTAGAGGAAGTTATTCAGCACCTTGCAACAAAGCCACTACAATTAGGGATTGTCACTTCTAAAACAGCGCAAGAGGTAGTGGATGAGTTTGAGCCGTTTGGGTTAAGTGAGTATTTCCAGCATATTGTAAGTGCCAGTGATACGGAAAAGCATAAACCACACCCAGAGCCGCTGTTAAAATGTCTGGACGCATTACAGGTAGCACCAGAAGAGGCCATCTATATTGGTGATTCTATCTATGATTTCCAATGCGCAAAGCAAGCAGGCGCTAAATTTGCCCTTGCCCATTGGGGAACCAAATCCACCATTGGCTTTGAGGAGGCAGATTACGTTTTTTATGAGCCAAAGGATATTTTAGCAATCGTTAAGTAGCATGAAAAATAGAAGATGGTGTCCTATATTTCACACCATCTTTGTCTATTACATGGTAGGAGGAAGGTAAATAGTTAAGAAGATTAAGACAGTCAAATTCCTTAAATCTACACTCACATGGGATAGGATATTGAACGTAAATAAATGGCTCACCTGATATGGATAAGTACAGTCGCTTCATAAGAATGTGAAAACTTAATGAAGGAACATGGAGTTGCGAGTTGCGTAGGCAGCTCTGTTTTTCTTTCTTGAATAGTGGCATCAAAAAATTTATAAGAAAAGTAATTGACACCCAAACTACTCGGTGTTACTATGTAGTTGTAATAAGTAATACTTAATAGCTTCTCGAAAGCGAAAAAATTTTACCTAAGTACTAAGTTGTACAGAATAGTAAAGCAAATAGAGGTGGTTCTGCATATGGAAAATTTAACGGAGATGCTGAAGGGGTCCCTGGAAGGCTGCGTACTGGAAATCATTAGCCGTCATGAAACCTATGGATACGAAATTACCCGACGCCTGAACGAGTTAGGGTTCACTGAAGTCGTGGAAGGGACGGTCTACACCATCCTCGTGCGTTTAGAGAAAAAAAAACTGGTGAATATTCAAAAGAAACCATCAGATATGGGACCGCCCCGCAAGTTTTACTCACTTAATGAGGCTGGACGTGACGAACTAAAATTATTTTGGGAAAAGTGGGATTTTATCTCGTCAAAAATCAATGCTCTAAAGTCTTTTTAGTTTCATATGATAATGCGTCTGAACTTTAGTTTGATAATACAAAGGAGGAAAATAACGTGATCGAATTGTTCAAAAAAATGATGGGTGATAAAAAAGAGTACAAGATGATGATGGCACGGGTCGAACAACTACCAGAGGATTACCAATTTGTGTTTAAAAAAATTCAAAACTACATGTGGAATTTCACAGTGGGTAATGGGATGGATATGCTGCATATGCAATATGAATTGATCGAGTTGTTCGAGGCTGGGGCAGCAGAAGGCAGGAAAGTGCTGGAAATCACTGGCGAAGATGTAGCGTCTTTTGCTGATGAGCTAGTGGCAAACGCAAAAACCTATATCGCCAAGTATCGTGAAGATTTAAATCAAAGTATTTTGAATCGATTAGGAAAAAAATAAATGGGTCAGTAATACCGACTGAATAGCTACTTGTTCATTGTTGCCTTCGCTATTCAGTTTTAATTTTAAACGGTACTAAGTTATACAGATTATCAGTCAGACTAAGTAGTTAAGGAAGGGTAATCTAACTCTGCAAAGAGATTTTTAAAAAGGGAGGAAAAAGGATGAGCAAAGATACGATTTCTGTAAAAGGGTTAAAAAAATCTTTTAAAGAAAAGGAAGTTTTAAAGGGCGTGGATTTTGAGGTGCGGCGTGGCGAAATTTTCGCATTGTTAGGCTCAAATGGAGCAGGGAAAACGACGATAATCAATATTCTCTCCACATTGATGAAATCTGATGGTGGCAAAGTAGGGATTTGCGGTTTTGATGTCCAGCACCAACCAGATCATGTTCGTCAGAGCATCAGCCTAACAGGGCAGTTCGCCACTTTAGACGGTATGCTAACAGGGCGGGAAAACCTGATCATGATTGCCAAGTTGCGAGGGGTTTCCAATCCCGCTCAAACAGCAGACAATCTACTCGCAAGATTCAGCCTGACAGATGCGGGCAATCGTCGGGCAGACAATTTTTCTGGCGGGATGCGGCGCCGACTTGACATTGCCATGAGCATGATTGGGTCGCCAGCGGTTATTTTTCTAGACGAACCAACGACAGGGCTTGATCCTGAAGCACGAATGGAAGTCTGGGAAACAGTCAAGGAGCTTGCGGATGGTGGCACGACCATCTTGCTAACGACCCAGTATCTGGAGGAAGCCGAACAACTGGCGGATCGTATTGCCATCCTACATGAAGGAAAAATTATAACGACAGGCACCCTTCTAGAACTTAAAGAGATGTTCCCACCTGCGAAAGTAGAGTACATTGAGAAGCAGCCAACACTTGAGGACATTTTCCTCGCCATCATTGGCAAAAAGGAGGATTTAAATGAAGAGTAAAACATGGGTATTGCTAGGGCGTTTAATGCGTAACATTATGCGCAGCCCAGATACAATAATTACGGTGGCGATTACGCCAATTATGATGATGCTACTATTTGTCTACGTATTTGGTGGTGCAATAGAGACAGGTACAGCCAACTACGTCAATTATTTATTGCCAGGAATCTTATTGATGGCCATTGCATCGGGCTGCGCTTACACTTCCGCACGGCTGTTTACAGATAGAAAGAGTGGGCTGATGGCACGTTTTATCACCATGCCCATCAAGCGGTCGTCTGTATTGTGGGCTCACGTGTTGGCCTCGCTTATTTCCAACGCACTTACTGTTGTAGTCGTTATCCTTGTTGCGTTCTTGATGGGTTTCCGTTCTAGTACGGATCTCTTGGATTGGTTTGCGGTAGCTGGCATACTAGGGCTGTTTACGCTAGCACTGACATGGTTGGCAGTCATTCCTGGATTAGCAGCAGGGTCTATGGAGGGGGCAACAGCCTATTCGTACCCGCTAATTTTCCTGCCCTTTATCAGTTCGGCCTTTGTTCCCACGGAAACCATGCCTAAAATTATCCGTGCGTTTGCTGAGAACCAGCCCGTTACCTCAATCGTCAATGCAATTCGCGCTCTCTTATATGAAGGCTCTGTTAGTAATGATATCTGGCCCGCTCTTATGTGGTGCATCGGCATCATGGTCATCGCATATTTTTTCGCCATTAAACAATTTAAACGCCAGTTAGGCTAAATTCGTCATTATCAAATAAGCCATACGAAAAAGTCGATTTCTTATTGTATAGGAAATCGACTTGTTCTCGCTTCTATTCAATCTATATGGATAAAGACAATGCTAATTTCGAAAATGATTTCGTACTAGAAGGGTTGCTGACTGATATTCAGAAGGCAAATCATCCTCAAAATAAATCGCTTCTACTGGACAAACTAATTCACAAGCTCCACAATCAATGCAAAGATCTGGATCAATTACATATTGGGTATCTGTCATAACAATGCAATTTACTGGACAGACATCCAAACAGACAGCCGCTTTTTCATCCCTGCATAATTCTGTAATTACAAATGCCATTATAAATCCTCCTATACAGACAACTGGTGTTTTAATTCTTCGGGTGAGTGTTTCCAATACGCTTCATTAAATTTAGATAAAAACTGAAAAAGTAGCTTTTTAGAATGACTATCCATATGCTGCAAGAGAAATTTCCCTTTCAGTGCCTTATCTAAATAATTTACCTGCTCTGGCAAAGATTTATAGCCAAGCTTAATACGACGTTCTTCTTTTGATACCCGTACTTCACTTGCGGTACATCCCGCATAATAGGGGCCATTTTGATTAACCTGAATCGCTACCCAAACTATCCAATAACGATAATAATCGCTACTAGCATGAGCTAGATCAGGTGAAAAACGAACTTTTTTTTCAATTTTACTTCGTCCGTGTAAGGCTTCTAAATCTATAAACACGTGCTCTTTTTCACAATCTATAATAATTGACGTTACATTATTTAGATCAAGGGTACCTACTCCGTAACCTCCATCTCCGTCAGTTGAATCGTTACTTAAAATTGTAAAATGCATTTTCTCTTTCATAGAAGTCACCTCGACACATTTGTATTTCCTTATTAATAAATAGTTAATCGGTCTGAACATACAGTTTTTGCTCATAGCAAAAACGCATAAAAAAAACATCACTGTACGCTACGTTGTACAAGATGTTCTACCTGTTGGTAATTTTTCAAGTACAAATCTAACAAACACATTACGTATAGTTTTTATAAATTAAGATACTTGAACGTTTTAGTAGTAATTTTTTTCTATACGTAATGGTTGTCTAGGATTTTTCCTTATACTTTTATCGTTAAAAAGTATAAATACAATATAACGTCTAACATCAATGATTGTCTTCAGACTAATGTCTGAAATGTTATGTATTGGAAATTTGACGATAATACAGTGATTGGACCTTTAATTAGCAGAAGGTTGTTGCTATAAATTTTGCCTTTCCGATTTAATTGGTAGAAACCAAGCAGCTGAAAAAGGGACTAAGACTCCTGAAAACAGCTAATTTTTCTATAAAGGACAATAAAATTGCTTGTTGTTGTAACAACAATAGTGTACGATACATAGTATAAGTTATACAGTGTATGTCATATAGTAAGTGAAATTGAGGTGAGTGAATGAGTACGTTACTGAATTCATTAATGACAGAACTTAGGAGAGGAACACTGACATTAGCCGTTTTAAGTCAATTACGAACACCGCAGTATGGATATTCACTTGTTCAATTATTGGAAGATTCGGGCATTAACATTGATCAAAGTACCTTATATCCATTGCTTCGCCGTTTAGAAAAACAAGAGTTAGTGACAAGTAGCTGGGAAACCTCTGAGAGTAGACCCCGCAAGTATTATGTATTAAGTGAATTTGGATTAGACGTCTTTTTGCAATTGAAACGAGAATGGATTAATAATTCAAAAGAACTTTATGAGCTACTAAAAGGAGATGAGGATAAAGATGAATCTGACTGAAATTTATATTCAAGAAGTCACGCGGAGGCTACCTGAAAAAAATCGTGAGGATATCGCACTTGAGTTACGATCAACTATTGAGGATATGTTACCTGATGATTACCATGAGCATGATGTAA
Organism: Lysinibacillus sp. YS11; assembly: GCF_002896375.1. Taxonomy (NCBI): domain Bacteria; kingdom Bacillati; phylum Bacillota; class Bacilli; order Caryophanales; family Bacillaceae; genus Lysinibacillus; species Lysinibacillus sp. YS11. Next base: position 2,005,358 of record NZ_CP026007.1, read on the forward strand.
AGGAAGTGCTGGAAAAGTTAGGGAATCCAGCGGCGTTAGCGAGCGGTTATCGTGATCAACCAATGCATTTAATCGGCCCTCGCTATTTTGATGTATACCTCTCGTTACTAAAAATGATTATTCCCATTGCCGCTGTCATTGCGGTAATCTCAATGATTGCTGAATATTTTATTAGTTTTGGTGGGGAAGAGGCGGTTATGAATGCTGTCCTCAATATGATGGGTGAAGGAATATGGAGAATCATTGAAGTAGGCATACATGTCTTTTTCTGGCTAACGGTCGTATTCGTCATTTTGGAACGTACTGATAAAGGAAAAGAGCAGCATCCATTATCAGCAAGCCTAAAAAAATGGACTCCCGAAGATCTGAAAACCGTCATTTATATTCCTAAGAAAAAGGCAATTACCAAGCTTGAAGTATTTGGCTATTTAATGTGGACGGCCATTTGGGCAACTTTTTATTTTTATGCAAATCATCTTTTAGGTATATATAAAGATGGTGGAGAGGGTCTCGAATTCGTAATGCCAGCTTTAAATCAGGATGTTTTACTTCATTATTGGCCCATTGTGATCGTTGTCATTGCTCTCGAAATTGGGTTAGCTCTCTACAAACTACTGAAAGGTCAATGGACGAAAAAGGTGGCAATCTTTAATACAATTGTGGAGCTTTTCGCAACCGGAGTATTCATTGTGATAGTAAGTAATCCGAATTTAATGAACCAAGAAAGTATCGCGTACATGAGTAATTTATTTACCACCTCTACTAATCAATTTGAAATATGGCTAATTGGCGGCATAATTATTATATTTGTTGTATCTGCGGCAATCAGTATATTCGACGGCTTCCGCAAGGCTCGAATCCGTTAATTCATCGTTGTTTAGCATTAATTAGTACGCAACCATGGATACTTTACTTAAAGATGGCCTCCGTATAGAGCCATCTTTTTCTTTTGAAATCTATGTAGGATGAAGTGAAATTACATAAATAAACAGTGGGGGAAGTAAAATGGATTTACTAATTGGAATAGCAATTGTACTAATTGTGTTTTTCTCTTCAAGCATAATAGAGAGAAAGTTAAAATCGATTGAAAGGCAAAACAATCGCATAATAGAAATACTAGCAGAAATAAGAGATAGAAAATAAATAGATCGTCTATGAACAACGAAGTTTAGTATAACAATGAAATACCCCATCAAAGTAAGACAAGCTTTGATGGGGTGCTTTTATGATTCACAGATAAAAAAATCGCATGACATTCAATAAAGGGACAAGCTTACAATTTTAATGGGAAGGTATTATTCAGGCGGATATTTATACGTTTTGAGATGTGTGTGATGAATCAATTTAACATCAGGTCCTGAAGAAATTTCATAGGTCATTCGATCCTTTCCAATAGGAATCCATTGTCCGCCATCCGTAGGTTCAATTTCAAATGTAATTTGCATTTGAAAGCCTCGGAAATGATTTCTTTTTGTATCAATTACTTCAATTTTCCAAGGCGTAATATGAGGGGAAACATCCTTTCTAATCTTTGAATAATAATTGGTCAAATCTTCTTCAATATAAGGAGTAAGCAAAAGCATGAGCATATCCTGCAATCTCAGCTCGTTAGAATCCTGTGTTGGTTCAGCTGTTGAAGCGGATATTGTTTGAAATGAAGGAACTAGTACAAGGGGGAATATAAAGACGAGTAACATCTTTTTCATTTTCTTCTACACCTCTTTGTGATCTTTCCCTAATGCATTGTATTGTTACCTTTATGGAATGAAGTATGTATGATCGAAGTAAAGGTGTTCGAGTATAGGTTATACAAATAATTGAAGATATTTTCTAACATGACGATTTGCAAAAAATAAGCTGCGATACGGTTCATCACAATAAATGGTGTGGAACCAATCATTTTGACGGGGCCTTGCTATACTTTGACCAACATAGGTATTCGATAAAAAATTTAAAATAACCTCTAACATAAATCTGCGTTCCATCATAACGAAAGTATTATATGTATGGGATGGCGATGAAGTGTGCAATAGGCAAAAAATAGAAGGGGCACAGATGGAAGTGCCCCTTAGTAACAAATCGGGAGGTGCCATGTTAAACGAATTCGCTTAACACTACTTCTATTTATATGATAAGATTACTTGGTTTTATAGACCATCATCTTGCATATGCTAAAATTTACACATTGTAGCGAAGAATAGCTGTTATCCAGTCCTTTACTAATAGTTGCCATTGGAGCTGTGAACTATCTAAGGGAAGAGAAAGACTTTGCAGCTCTTTAGGGAGCAAGTGTATTTTATGGCGTATCATTTCATTGTCAGGTGATTCTGTATCGATAAATAAAAGATAGCGTCCGATTAAATCTTCCTTATACATAGATGGATAATCAAGGGCTTTTAATACACGTGTAGAAAATTCCACACCATTTAGGTTTACTTCAAAATGTCCCCGCACATTAAATTCACAGTGAATATGTGTACCAGATAATCGACGTAGCGCTTGTAGGAAAGCAGCTAATGTTCTTTCACTAATGAAAGAGGTTTTCCAATAGTATTGACTTTCTTCATGTTTACTTGAATTAGCATCATATGTATCATATCTTATTTCTAATGTTTCTTCGGTTTCGTCAGATTTTTTCCTAGTGAGGTAGTGCCGAGCAATTTTTTTAATGGTGTGATGATTTAAGTCACATCCATAGCTGAGAATAGTTACTTGTCTACGTTGTGCTTTGGCAAATAACCGCATTTCTAAATTTGCATCACTATTTAAATCCCAGCCATAGCGTGGATTGTAATGAATACATGTACTTTTGTTCATTGCGACCTCCTTTTTGCCATGTCTACTAACATTATAAATAATTTTGTCTAATTTTCCTTATTTTTCTTTTAAAAATGAAACTTTTGGATTTTAAGTTTCGTATAAACTGGAAAATACTTTTTTAGGAGGTAATTATGGCTAAATGGAGAGGCGCAATCCTTCTTTGTACGTTGCTATTAACAGCCTGTACAGCAGAAACCGTTCAACCTAAAGAACAAATACAGGAAGAGAAAAACGATGAAAATATTGTGGTCACAAAGGATGGCAAAATAACCTTTGAAATTAAGAATGAGATTGGTGTTCCACAAGAAAAAGTAGAGGCTATAAAGGATGAAATTGTGACAGCATACGACCACATAAAGAATTCTATACATACTTCCTACACGCCATCTGAGCATATCAACGTATGGTTTAAGGAAGACGGTCTATCCTGGGGGTTTGCATCGAAAATCGAACTAACTGGTGTTCAAGAAGATATCTATCCACTAGTCCATGAAATGACCCATTCTTTACTTGGCTATGGCAACAATTTCGAATCAGACCATGGCTATTTTACACAAGAGGGTTTTGCGAGTTATATGGAAGAACAATATGGGAAAAAAGAACAATTTTCCTTTGAAAAATTCATGAAGCATTATCTGGATTCAGATAAGTTAATTCCTATTAGTAAGTTAATTGATCCAAATCAAGATGATGTCTATTTTCGCCCAGCACTTTCAACTGAAGAACAGAATCGAGTCATGATGGAGATGAGCTACACGCATGCGGCATCATTTGTTAAATACTTAATTGATACCTACGGACTCGAAAAGTTTGAACATATATATAACGAGAAAGAACTAGCGCAAAAATTAGAGGAAGTTTACGGAAAGAGTAGTAGTGAGTTAGAAAAGGAATGGTTAGCATTTATTCAACAACAACAAGGATTTACTCATGAGGAAAAATTAAAATCGGGATTCTTTTATGATATGAACACAATTCTTCTTCAAATAGATCCAAAATATTTTGCCAAGGAATAATTTTTTTCTAAATATTTAAGTAAACCCAAGTGCTCTTTATTTGGAGCTCGTGGGTTTACTTGTGTATGAATTCGGATGAAACTGTCTATGTAATAAATGAACGCCCAGTAAAACGCACAGACCACCAATGATTCTTAATAATATATTTTTGAGAAATACAGTATCGTCAACCGTAATGACAATCAACATAGGGCCAACCATAATCAATGCGATGCCTAGCAATGCTTTAATTACTCGCAACATGTAGAATTCACCTCAAATTTGATTATCGCACGATTATCTGAAAAGGAAAAGGGTCACTAGGCTGGTAAAGTGACCCTTGACCTTACAGACTCCTAAAGTCTGTAAAAGGGTTAGGTGCTAATTGGGATGATTAGTACAAGAAAGAAGCGCCAACAATAATTAAAAGAATGAATAGAACGACGATTAATACGAATGTTGAACCGTAATAGCCGCCACCGCCAGAGTCGCCGCCGTAATAGCAGCTGTTGTTCATGTTACCTACGTTTCCGTTGTATCCCACTGAAAATCCCTCCTTTCTACAACCTATAATATGTATGCTTGCAGAAAGGAGAAATGGTATTTACCCTATGGTTCTAAAAAATGCTGAAAACATTCTTGTAATTAGTTCAAAAAAGAGACGATTAAATTAGTGAAATAGATTCAGAGGGGAGTGAATGTAGTGAGAAATTTTATTTCTGTTTTCATAATAATTGTTATAGTCATATTGGTAATCAACGTAAACATCGATAAAAATGATAATTTCTCTAATAAGAATGTTGATGTTGAGAAAAAATGGGATCGTATTGCATCTGTCCTTGAGAATGCGTGGGATGATTTTGGTTTATTTAGTTTTCAAGCAACCCCAGATTCAACAATTTTTATTGAAATGGATGAAACTAAAAGTGAATTACAATTGATAAAGTATTTAGAGGAAAATATAAATAAAACAGATTTGAATCAATACAATATTAAAATTACTAAGAAAAGTTTACACGAAGTTGAGACCGAGAGTTTTATGATGGAGGTTTCAGGTATTGTATTTGATTATTTACAAGAAAATAATTATCACGATGTGGACATTTACGTCCCTTCAATTAAACCTTCACCGATACTAAAAATATCGATTCCTAAGTCCAGTACACGTTCTAGCGAAAACATAAAAAAAGAGCTAGAAGATGTATTAGCTTCCAAGAGCGCTAAACTACCAAACAAAGATATTTCCTATGAAATCCAGGTGGTTGAGCATATTGATGAGAGTACTATTGAGTCAGATGCCTTAATCAGTGATGTTGTTGAAGATTTGGAAGGAACAGAAAACCATTTAATCATTTCTGATAAAGATATTTTTAAAGGAAATGGTATCTATAAAATGTCCTGGGCGCAACCATCAGATTCGAAGGAATATAAATTTCATGTTACAAACAATACAGGGACAAATGTAACCGTGCAAATTCAACAGAGTAGTCACACAAAAACTTATAATTTAGCGGCTAATGATTCTACTACATGGATCCAATCAGCTGCTTCTTCTGGTGACCATACAATAGTGGTCACAACATCTGATGGAAGGATTTTTAAAGGTGATGTTTTTGTCAGTAGATCTGAAGTTCCTTTGAACTAATTAGAAAGCCTTTAACAAGTTAAGTTCTTTAAGAGGGAAGGAGTGCAACGTATACATAAATAAACCTAATAACTTTTCCAAATACAATTGGAAACACACAAAAAAGGATAGCAATGAAATTTCAAAATTTATTCATACATACCCAAAAGACTCAGGAGCTATGAACAACTATTATCAAATTTATCTTAAAAAATCTTCCACAATTGCATTTCTTTAAAAAGGAATGCGTCTTTTTTAATACGAAATAAACAAAAACTTCGCGTTATTAGTGTGTAAAGAATGGAAATCCATGATGTAGGAAATAATGTAGTTCTCGAATGCAAATTACAATTCAAAAGAAAGCAAATCAATACGGAGGTAAAAATGACTGTTCTTGATTGTATCATAATAGGCGGAGGTCCTTCTGGGTTAAGTGCTGGCTTAACTTTAGGAAGAGCTAGGAGAAATATTGCATTAATGGATGATGGGACAAATAGGAATAGAGTGACACAGGCGTCACATGGATTTATTACGCGTGATGGGATAAAACCACAAGCATTTAAAGAAATAGCTTTAAAAGAGTTGGTGAATTACCCGTCCGTCTCCTATCTTAATGCGACAGTTACTGAAATTATAAAGGATATAGGTAATGAGCGATTTACTGTCAAAACATCTACGAGTCAGGAATTTGTTTCAGAAAAAATCATCCTCGCCACCGGTGTTCAAGAAATATTTACTATACCAAGTATAAGAAAGTTTTATGGAAAAAGTCTATTTAGTTGTCCGTATTGTGATGGCTGGGAGCAAAAGGATAAGCCATTAGTGGTGATGGCAGAAAAAGAAGAGCATGTACTGCATTTGACTAAGTTGATTTATAATTGGTCACAGGATTTGGTTGTCTTAACGAATGGAGCTCACTTATCTAAAGAAGGTGAAATGGAGTTACAAAAACACAATATCAAAATAATATCAGAAAAGGTAAAAGATCTCATAGGTAATGATGGGTACTTGCAAAAAATAGAGTTTGAATCAGGAGCCACCATTATAAGGTCGGGTGGATTTGTGGCCCCCTCTTATTATCGCCCCAATCAGTTTGCTGAGAAGCTTGGCTGTGATATTGACGAAGATGGAAAAGTCATAACAGATGGTGTTGGTAGAACAACTCAAAAAAATGTATATATTGCAGGGGAAACCGAAAGATCTAAACCTTCCACTTTAATGATTTCAGCTGCCAAAGGTAATAAAGCTGCTGTTTCAGTAAATACTGATTTAACGATGGAACGCTTTTGATGACGCCAAAACACTTGGAATAGGATCTTAGCAATAACATATCAGCTAATGTATTCTCAAATATTGTGTTAGAGTTACTATAAGAAATGACGAAGAACGGATTTTGCTTGTAGAATCCGTTTTTGTTGTTCCAAAAATTATAGTTTTACAAGGGTAGGGTAACAACTAAAACCAATAAAAAAGCTCGGGGGAAGAAAAACATGAAACAAGTGGGGACTCTATACTTTTTCTGTGGAAAAATGGGAGCAGGAAAATCAACAAAATCAAAACAATTGGCTAAAGAAAAAAATGCGGTACTTTTATCTGAGGATGAATGGCTTTCCTCTTTTTATCCCAATCAGATCACATCATTTGAGGACTATCTAAAATTATCAGCACAGCTCAAGCCGATGGTGAAAAAGCATGTCCAAAACATTTTGAGTGTTGGTACACATGTAGTAATGGATTTTCCAGGTAACACTCAAAAACAGCGAAAGTGGTTTTTGGATATAGCGTCAGACGTCAATGCAAACCATCAACTAATCTACCTTAATTTAAATAACCAGCAATGCTTGCGTCAAATTGCGCAAAGGCGTAACGAACAACCCGAAAGAGCAGCTTTTGACACGGAAGCGACGTTTATTGAAGTTACTAAATTTTTTGAAGCACCAGAAGCTTTCGAGGGTTTAAATATATGGGAGTTTAGTGGGAAAGAATAACACAGAATTTTAGCACCAGGAAAAATTAGCTGGACTAAACCGCCTATAGAATTGTCATATGTAATTTATGCGGTTTATGAAGAATTTTTGAAAATTATATTGACAAACTATTTTTTTTCTGTAAAATGAAAAACAATTCAAAAATATTTGTATAGAACAAAGGCTATGAAAAGAAGTAGTATCAATTATTTTTACGAACAGAAAGTTACCGGTCGATGAGAGGTGCATGTAAAACGATTGAGAATTCATCTTGGAGCTGTGTACCGAAAGGATTATTCTAAGTAGGCTACGCCGGTAAGCACCCGTAATCATGTGCGAGAGTATCGTCAAATGACCGTACTTCTTAAGGTAAGTAATGTGAATTGCTTATAAATTAAAGGTGGTAACACGAGTTGAATCGTCCTTTTGGTTAATCCAAAAGGGCGTTTTTTTTATTCCTTTTTTGAGCAAGTATTTGAAAATCTAAACGTATGAGGAGTAAGCATTATGAAAGATAATCATCAAGATTCACAACTAAAGCGGGAATTAAGTACTCGTCACATGCAATTAATTGCACTTGGCGGGTCCATTGGGGTCGGTTTATTTTATGGCTCTAGTTCAACCATTCAAATGGCGGGACCATCTATTTTACTAGCTTATTTAATTGGCGGGTTAGTTATTTTCACCATTATGCGTGCATTAGGCGAAATGGCAGTAGCAGAACCTGTATCAGGCTCATTCAGTATGTACGCGAATAAATATTTAGGGCGCTTTGCTGGCTTCTTATCTGGATGGACATATTGGTTCATGTGGATTGTCGTGGGCATGGCAGAACTAACAGTTGTCGGTGTATATATTAACTACTGGTTTCCAGATATTCCACAATGGGTAACTGCCCTTGTCGTACTTGTGATGATGACGCTTGTAAACTTAGCAAATGTAAAAGCATATGGAGAATTCGAATTCTGGTTTGCGATGATTAAAGTTGTGGCAATTATCGGGATGATCGTTCTAGGATTAGCCATTATTTTCTTAGGTGTCGGCAATCACGGTGAAGCAATTGGCTTTGATAATTTATGGGCACATGGTGGCTTCATGCCAAATGGTTTCCATGGTATTTTAATGTCACTCGTATTAGTTATGTTCTCATTCGGTGGGGTTGAATTAGTGGGTATTTCTGCAGGAGAAGCAAAAAATCCTAGCAAGTCCATTCCATCAGCGATTAACAACATCGTTTGGCGTATTTTAATTTTCTACATTGGGGCGCTAGGCGTTATGATGGTTATTTATCCTTGGAACGAAGTTGGCTCAGAAGGTAGCCCGTTCGTTCAAATTTTCGATTACGTTGGTATCCCTGCTGCGGCTCACATTATTAACTTTGTCGTCATTACAGCTGCAATGTCTGCCTTTAATAGTGGCTTATATGGTTCAGGACGTATGCTACACAACTTATCGGTTCAAAAAAATGGTCCAGAATATTTTAAAACAGTAAGCAAAAACGGTAGTCCGAGTCGAGGGATATTATTTTCGTCAGCTGTGTTATTAATCGCGGTTGTCTTAAACTATGTAGTACCTGAAAAAGTGTTCATCTATATTTCTGCTGTTGCGACGGTTGCAGTCATTACAAGCTGGATGATTATTTTATTAGCACAGTTGAAATTTAGGAAGTCAAAAACGAAAGAGGAAGTAGCCAAACTGAAATTCAAAATTCCGCTTTACCCACTTTCTACGTATATTGCTATTGTATTTTTATTAATGGTGATTGTGTTAATGGCGTTTATTCCAGATATGCGTGTTGCCCTATATGTGGCACCAGTTTGGTTTTTCATCTTATTTATTGGCTACAAAGTAATACATGTTAAAAAGTAGTTACATCTTTTTATACTGATACTTCTACTGCGCAAATTGTTAAAAAATCATTTTGGTATACTCGATTCGTTACGTTTATCTAAGGTTTAATAATTTTTAGCCATTAGTAAAGAATGTGATGAGTGCCTTCCTTTATGAATAGGTTCATAATAAAATTGATCTGTATTTAGACAAAAAAGGAGGGGCATGATGGAAGTAGTATATTTGGCTGGTGGATGTTTATGGGGCGTACAAGCTTTTATAAAAACGCTACCAGGAGTTACGTTTACAGAAGCAGGAAGAGCGAATGGAACAAGTCGTACGCTTGAGGGCGATTATGATGGATACGCTGAATGTGTAAAAACAGGGTTTGATCCAACAGTTGTAACCATTCGGGATTTAATGGGCTATTTATTCGAAATCATTGATCCTTACAGTTTGAATAAACAAGGACAGGATGTTGGCGAGAAATATAGAACGGGCGTATATAGTGAAAATCCTGAGCATTTAAAAGAGGCGAAGGCATTTCTTAGAGAGCAAAATGATTACGAGCTTATAATGGTTGAAATATTGCCCCTTACAAACTATGTCAGAAGTGCAGAGGAACATCAAGATAGATTAACCAGATGTCCAAATGATTATTGTCATATTCCCGCAGAAATTTTAAATAAATATAAATAACGGAATTCACGAGACCTTTCTATGTTATTAGTGCGTCATTTGGATTATCAGGTTATGTATTTGCTAAAATGCAGAAAATTAGAAGGAAATGATCAGTAGCGTAAGAAGGGCTAGTGCGTGTGTAGCTAAACCCGTTCTACTCAGTAAATGAAAAATAAGTGAATGTAGGCTTTTTCCAAACGGAATCATTCAAGTAAAATAAGAGAGACAGCTATTTGTAAACATTATTCCTATTAATGATAGTTAGAATTAGAAAAATAGTGAATTGGTATATAATGTTGAACAATGTATTATCAAATCAGTACATCACTAAGATAATAGTGATGTACTTTTTTATTTGTAGACCACTTGTATTTTTTAAACAAAATTTAACCGTTTATAAAAAGATGAACTGTTTTTTAGAACTTAGAATGATAATTTAAAAAAGTTTGAACAAAAATCCTGTTATATGCAGGATTTTTCCTTATTCAGCAATCGGGCCATATTGCGGAATAACAAGGTTTTAAGAAATGTTACCAAACAAGGGTTGAGGAAGGATATACTATATTTGACACAGCAGCTTTTTTTACATTAAGGAAAATAAATGTTTTTAAAGTTATGAAAGAAATGAGGTGCGAGAATGGGTAACGATATAAATAAGTCTAATATTGGTCATACGATTTTTAAACCAACGGGAGTACGTGACAAATATCCTCTTATCGATTTAGTTAAACAACAAGTAACCTGTATTGTTGTCTATAAGGAAAAACATATATGACGGTAATTGTAGATGTCAAAAATGATATCGTAAGCGTACAAGGCAACGTCGATGAATTAGGCGACTTAGCTATGGGTAAAGACGCTTATATTGATATGTTCAAGCATCACGCTAAGCTTTTTATTGATACACTGTTTCTAAATCAGATAAATATTTTGATGAATTAATATATAGTCAGTTTTTAAACTAGTGGATTTTTTTGTGAAGAAGTGTTTTAAAAATGCACCCAAACAAACACCCCTTTGGTTGCATGCATTTTCATTATTCAATGATCGGGCGCGATTCGGTACTGCATCCCAAAAGTTAGTTTTCACTCTAACTTTTGGGGTGCAGTACCTTCTGTAATAAGGATCAGCATCTCATTATAGGGCCATATTGTTGAGTAAGTACTTATGCAGAAAAGGAAACTTGGTTTTAACTAAGATGCATCCTTCGGGGTGTTCTTACTCTTATAGTTAAAGGAAACCTAGTGAAAAGGACTAGACTAATTGCCCTTTAGGACCTGTACGAAAGGACAGTTAATAAACTAATGATGTAGTATAAACTAGTAGTAAGGTGGTGAAAGGATTTGGAGAAACCGCATCCATTATCGAAAAAGCTCGATCATGAGCCAAATGAAGGAATAATATTTTCGCAGTTGTCTAATATTTTTTGGATTCTTTTAGTTTATGTAGGTGCATTAATACTGCAAAATATTCAACAACCAACTTTTATATCTAGCTTAATCTTTAGTTTAATTTTAGCGGTCCATGTAGTGTTATACTTTTTCACAAGTTCCTCTAGCTTGGGTAAGAGTTGGTATTACTTTTTTGCACAGGCTAGCTTGTTGTTTATTTCAGCTTTTATATTACCAAAAGGGTCTCCTGTCGTCTTAATCGGTTTACTGCCAGTATTAATAGCACAAAGCATCATTATTCTAAATAGCAAACGAAAGGCTATTTTATTTTTTATAGTATCTTATGGATTATATTGTATTGCTATGGCAATAAATTACGGAGCAAGTGAGCTTCCAATTTTTATTCCAATCTTCTTCGTTATTTTGCTTATCGTCATAGTATATACGGTTAGCTATAACCGCCAAGTTCGTGCAAGAGAGCGGATGGAATTTTATTTGCAGCAATTAGAAATAGCCTATCAAAAAGTTGAGGAACTCACTTTGTCAAATGAAAGACAGAGAATGGCCAGGGATTTACATGATACATTAGCACAAGGTCTAGCAGGTCTCATTATGCAATTAGAAGCTGTTAGTGTTCATATAAAGAATGGAAATGTTGCTAGATCTAATGAAATTATTCATAATTCAATGCAGCAGGCAAGAGAAACATTGAAGGATGCCCGAACAGTGATTGATAACTTGAGAACAGGGGCATTGGAGGATGCGGATTTCCATAGGGCCGTTCAAGAGGAAATAAAGAAATTCGAAGAAATAACCGGCATCGATGTGGAAAAAGATATCAATCAGGTTTATTCTTTATCTAATTTATCAATGGAATATGGTATCTATATAATCCGTGAATCCTTGAACAATATAATGAAGCATTCACAGGCAAATCAGGTAAGGATAAAGATTAAATCAAAAGATGGCCAGTTATATATGGAAGTCACTGATAACGGAATTGGATTCTCTACCAAAAATATTGGAAAACAAACTGGGAAATACGGCCTTATAGGCTTACAAGAACGTGTAAGGTTAGTAGGAGGAAAAATAACAATAGAGAGTGTACCAGGGGAAGGGACGAAATTGGTTATAACAGTTCCTATTGATTAGGGGGGTATAAGCATTGAAATATAAAGTACTAATTGTGGATGATCATTTAGTAGTAAGAGAAGGGCTAAAATTAATTTTAGAGACCAATGATTCTTTCCAAGTGATGGGTGAAGCCAATAATGGTAAAGTCGCACTGGATATGATTGATAAATCAAAGCCAGATATTATTTTGCTGGATTTAAATATGCCCGAAATGAGTGGATTAGATACATTAAAAACAATGAGCGAATTGAGTATGACGATTCCGGTTATTATATTAACTACGTATAATGAAGATGATTTGATGGTGAAAGGAATAGAGTTAGGAGCTAAGGGGTTTTTATTGAAAGATACAAGTAGAGAAAATCTGTTTAGGACGCTAGAATCCGCAATCAGAGGTGAAACTCTTTTACAGCCTGATGTTATGGCGAAAATTTTAAAATACAAGCAGGAAAAATCGAATAGTCATACTCAGCAATCAGCTTCTTTAACAGATAAAGAACTATTCATCTTACAGGCAGTTGCAAAAGGTTTTAAAAGTAGGGAAATCGCTTTTGATATGGGAATTGCCGAACGTACTGTAAAAGCGCACTTAACTAATATTTACAATAAACTCGGTGTTAACTCCAGAGCTGAAGCCGTTGCAATTGCAATTGACCAAGGTTTATTCCGCTTGCTAGATAAATAAATTGCCCAAACGTACATAGGGGACTTACCCGTATGTACGATTTTTTTTTTCTCACTCCTTTATGATTAGAACGTAAGGAAATAAAGAAGCTTTCGAAAGGAGTTAAGTATGGCGAAGTATTTATATAAACTTGGAAGATGGGTTGTAAATCATAACAAGAAAGTTATTGGAGGAACTTTAGGTATTCTCATTATTATAGCGGCTGTTGCATTAAGTATGGGTCCGGCTTTTAGTGACGAGATGTCTATTCCAGATACAGAATCTGCCGAGGCAGGTAAAATTCTAGAGAAAGAATTTCAGGCAACAAATGAGCCCACACCTGGTACTGTAAATCTAGTACTAAAAGCACCTAAAGGCCAAACATTAGAGTCTAGTGAAGTTGTGGATGCCATTAATGAGACAATTGATAAAATTAAGGAGGACAAATCTGTTGTCTCTGTTGCTACACCTGCAGAATTAGGTAATTACAATGAAAATAAAAAAATTGGTTATGCAGTAGTGACTTATGATGTACCAGCATTTAAGGTAACAGAGAAATCAAAGGAAATCATTCTAGAGAGTATTGAAGATACGAGAGATGCAGGCATTCAAACGGAGTTAGCAGGGACGGTTGCGTTTTCTGAATTAGAAATTGGAGGGATTTCAGAAGTAATCGGGGTAGCATTTGCTTATGTTGTTCTTGCACTTACATTTACATCCTTCTTGGCAGCTGGAATGCCGATTATCACAGCAGTCATGGGTTTGGGTATAGGAATTTTATCTATTCTAATTGGAACTAATTATTTTGATATCCCGTCATTCGCACTTGCATTAGCTGCCATGTTAGGACTTGCAGTAGGAATTGACTATGCTTTATTTATTATGTCAAGATTCCGACAAGAATTAGCAAAAGGGCATAGTGTGAAAGAAGCAATAGCTATTGCAAATGGAACTGCCGGGAGTGCGGTTGTATTTGCTGGAATAACAGTTATTATTGCATTGCTAGGTTTAGGAGTAGCAAAAATTCCGTTTTTAACAATGATGGGAATCTCTGCAGCAATTTGTGTATTGTTTGCGATTTTAATAGCGGTTATTTTTGTACCAGCAATTTTGGTGGTATTTGGCCATAAAATTGGCCCTTCAAGAAAAAATAAATTTTTAGCAAGATTCACTAGGAAAAAGGAGAATAAAGAATCAAATAAATGGGGGAACTTTGTTACTAAAAGACCCTGGACAGTAACGATTTTAGGGATTCTCTTTCTTGTAGTAGTTAGTATTCCATTCTTCCATATGCAACTGGGTCTACCTGATAATGGAACAAAATCAGATGAAACAACAGAAAGAAGGGCATATGATTTACTAAGTGAAGCATATGGTCCCGGATATCATTCCTCATTAGTAGTCTTGGCTGAGACAGATAAAAGTAGTAAAGATATTCAGCCGAAGATCAATAAAGTAACAGAGGAATTAGGAGATCTACCGAATGTAAAGAGTGTAAGTCCTCCGGTTCCGGGTAAATCAGGAAATGTTTTCATGATTTCAATTACGCCAAAAACTGGACCTAATGATATTGAAACGAACGATTTGGTACACTCAATAAGAGAGTTATCCAATAAAAATAAAGAACAAGTAGAATTGTACGTTACTGGAGCAACTGCAGTTAATATTGATATATCTGAAAAGTTGAATAATGCGGTACCTTTATTTGCTTCTCTTATTGTAGGTTTTGCTTTTATTCTATTAGTTTTAGTATTTAGATCAATCCTAGTCCCATTAAAAGCTGTTTTAGGTTTCTTGCTTTCACTTTTAGCCACTTTAGGGTTTGTTGTTTTTGTCATCCAAGATGGAAACTTCTATAGTTTATTTGGTTTCCCAACTGCAAGTCCTGTCTTAGCCTTTTTACCCGTTATCGTCATAGGTATCCTATTTGGGCTAGCAATGGATTATGAGGTATTCTTGGTAAGTAGAATGCGTGAAGAATTTACACATTCCAAAGATGCCAAAAAGGCAATTCTTGCAGGGATAAAAGATAGTGGGGGAGTAGTAACGGCTGCAGGTCTAATTATGATTGCAGTATTCACAGGATTTATGCTTGCTCCGGACCCAATTATTAAATCCATGGGCTTCGCATTAACGTTTGGTATCATTTTTGACGCATTTGTCGTGAGAATGGCAATCGTACCAGCTGTAATGACGTTGATGGGGAAAGCGGCATGGTACTTACCAAGTTGGTTAGATAAAATCCTGCCAAATATTGATGTTGAAGGTACTTCAATACAAAAAGAGAAAGCTGAAAGTAAGACTAGCAATAAAAAGAAATATTCCCCACGAATCAAAGAAAAACGAGTTTCTGAATAAGTAAGCTAGAACCTTTCTAAATAACCATACAACTTATTAACGAACAGTAACCCGATATTTTAGATATCGGGTTATTTTATTAAAAATTTACTCAATGAGCGAATTTATAAAGAGAAAAATCCTTAGATAGCAATTAAAAGTATAAGTACTAATTTATTATTCAACAATCGGGCGCTATTGTGGAGCAACACAGGTAGAAAATAATCAAATTTTTTATAAAAACCTAACTTAAAACTGCTAAAGAGGAATCCAGTTTCATCAATCTTTTTTCAAAAGGGATTCTTCTTATTTATCATAAAATAAGGGTTTGCGGGGTATTTTAAAGGGTTGGATAAAAAATTATGTTTATAAGCAAGATTTTCCCTTATTCAGCTATTTGGCCATATTCTTGAATTACCGAAAAGAAACATAGTTAATTAACTTTGCATTTGTTACAATAGGTGCAGATATTTTTATTGTGAGGTGGTTTATATGTTTTTTGCTCCATTATTTGAAAACGATGTACCAAATGTACTCTTCCAATCTTAACGGAGAGAACAAAAATAATATTTCTCTCCGTTAGGGCATAACAAGCCTAAAACTACGGAGGGTATATAAATATGAAAAATACAATATTCGGTTCTATATTTTTAATAATAGCTTCAAGTATATGGGGAGGTATGTATGTTGTCGTAAAAGTAGTCGTAGACGTCATACCACCATTAGAACTTGTATGGTTACGTTACCTTGTCGCAATTGTTGCGTTAGCATTCATTGGATTTGTTTCTAAACAAAAATGGAAAATTAAAAGAGAACATTGGGGTTTAATAATTACAATTTCAATTGTAGGATACGCTATTTCAATTGTTACCCAAGAGACAGGTACCATGCTTTCTAGCGCACAAATGGGAGCTATTATAACTGCTACAACACCTGCATTTATGGTTGTGTTTGCTAGCTTTATTCTTAAAGAACGTTTAACTTTTAAAAAGGCTATTTCTGTAAGTTTAGCCACTATTGGTGTAATCATTATTGTTGGGATAGATAATATTGACATGTCTAGTTTACTAGGCGGAATCTCGCTTATTATCGCTGCATTAACTTGGGCATTAATGTCTGTGCTTATAAAACGTTTACCTAGTGGTTACTCGCAAATTGTGGTAACTACTTATGCTACTTTAATTGCTTTTGTTGTTTTAACTCCTTTTGTTATCACAAGATTACCTAAATTAAACATAAACGAAATAACTAACCCTACGATATGGGGAGGGTTGCTATATTTAGGAATAGTATCTACAGCTATTGCATTTTTATTGTGGAATCGTGGTCTACAAATGTTAAATGCCTCTAGCGGAGGGATATTCTTCTTTTTCCAACCAGTTGTTGGAACATTATTGGGTTGGTTAATTTTGGGTGAAACTATTAGTATCACTTTTTGGATTGGATCTTTCTTAATCTTTTTAGGAGTACTAATTGTAATAAAAGATAATCAGGGAGATCATAATGACTCAAATTCAAACAAATCAAAATATGTAAAGGAAAATACTCAAATTCAAATAAAAGAAGAAATTATGATGGAACCTTTTGATGATACGATTTTCAAATAATGATATGCATGTTGGAGACAAAAAAAACAGATTCTTTTCCTAAAGCGAACAAACAAAAGTAATGAATCAGTTAACCCTATTAATTTTCTACTTAAGCTAATGGGGGATTTACTAAGAGATGGGGTTCCACGGAATCCCATCTCTTTTCTTTTTAAACTAAGTTATGGAGCAGCCCTTATTCAGCTATCATTTAACATAAATAAGATGTGGTTTTGATATAAAGTTGCGATGTTTATAAAAAAGACACGATGTTTAAAACAAAGTCGCGAAGTTATACCCCTTTAGATACGCTTAGACTAAAGGATTTTTATAAAAAGTCAGTATTCCGCAAACGGGCCATTTAATTGAATGTGGAGATTGTCGAGAAAAGTACTTAAACTAACGGCGCAGTTTAGAGGGAGAAGGATGTTAATTTACAATGATATGTAATCCAAGTAAAATCTAAGAAGGAGGGGTTACATACTAATGAAAAATTGTTTTGTAGAATGAATATAAGGGAGGAAAGTTGACTTGGAATTCACAACAGAAAGATTAACAATTAGACCTTTTAAGAGTACGGATTTACAGGATGTATTTGCTATTTATAATGATGAGGATACATGTAAATTCTTATTACATAATAAATGGACTCAAGAAGATATGCGGGAAAGATTTAATAAGAAGCTAGCAAACAGTGCACTCACTAAAGAATCAATGTTAAGTTTGGCAGTTGTATACGAGACTAAAGTAGTTGGTGATCTATCCGTATGGTATACAGATATGAAAGACACTGTAGAGATTGGTTATGGTTTTTCTAATGAAGTAGCTGGAAAAGGTTTGGCAACAGAAGCAGTTAGTAGTTTGGTTAATAAATTATTTAGTGAATTTAATGTACATCGTATACAAGCCAATCTTGATGCACGGAATACAGCTTCACAAAAATTGTGTGAACGAATAGGTATGAGAAAGGAAGCCCATTTCATCCAAAATTATTGGAATAAAAATGAATGGACTGATAGCCTTGTCTATGGAATGTTATCCTCCGATTTGTAGTAATAGAATTACATCACCTCACCTTTATATAACTCAGCTTTTAAAAAAGCTTCATAAGCTTTATAGTTATTCAATTAACGGGCGCTTTCCTGTAATAAGGATAGTGCTTTTTTTATTAAATACCCATTTAACGGAATAAGTCTTTTAAGTTATTAGACCTAATAATAAAAAAGCTGATGAGTTTGCATTTATAACTCAACAGCTTATACTTTAAAATCTATCTATTGTTATATCCATGTTTATGCTTGAAGCAACCTTATTGCCGTCGGCTGCAGCAATCATCAAAGAAGAGGGGCCTGCCTTTTCAGTTTCACCTGCAATATAAACCCCATTTGCTGTTGTTCGTCCAGCACCGTCTGTGATAATTCCTCCGTTTTCATCAAATTGACAATTTAATTGTTCCGCAAATTTATTTGGGCGATAAAAACTAGGAACTACGAAACCACCACTTCTTAGAATGTTTTCACCTGATTTTAATTCAATACTTTCTAAGTAACCATTATCTCCATGTAAGTTTTTAATAACTTCTGTATAAACATTAATCTTTTTACTTTCAAAATCATTTCGTATTTTATTGAATAGTTGATGACCATTAGTAAAAACGATTAAATCCTTTGACCAATTATAAACCAATTTAGTCATATGAATAATGTGGTCATCATTTTCTGCAATTATAGCTAACGGCTTGTCTCTAAGCTCCCAGCCATCACAATATGGACAACTGAATAAACTTTTACCGTAATATTCCCTAATCTGTGACAAGGGAAATACTTCTTGAATACCGGTAGCCAACAGTATTTTTTCTGTTATATAAGATTTATTGTTCGTTGTATTGACTAAAAATAAATTATTTTGTACATCTTTATTTACTTCTATAACTGTCTCATTTGAAATTGACACAGAAGGATAAGATTCTAATTCTTTAATTGCAATATTTTTGAATTCTTGTGGTTTAATTCCATCTCTTGTTAAAAAACCGTGTGACTCTTGCGTTACACGATTTCGATTTGTTCCATTATCAAATATGGCAACTTTTCTACGTGCTCTCCCTAAAGTTAAGGTTGCACCTAATCCAGCTGGTCCTGCACCAATTACAATACAATCATATTTATTCATCAATTATTTTCCTCCTCCTCTATAATGTATATTGTAGAGTTGTAATATCTATAATTAGGGTAAAAGAAATCATGATTTACATAGATTTCTCATTCATTTTGTTAGCCAAATCAACTATACGTGTTTGATTCAATTCATTTAAAAGCTTTTCCTCCGCTGATTCGATCGCTTTCTGAATTAAGCAATCAGGATTATGACCTAGACAATAATCAAAAATAGGCGTCAAACCTTCAATAGCTTTTATAACATCGAGTAAAGAAAGTTTTTCCCAACCCGGTTTTAATTTATAGCCACCATTTGCACCTGTGACAGATTCAATCATACCGGACTTTACTAACATTGTTAGTATTTTAGATAAATATGTTGTTGAAACTTCTTGGCGTTCAGCCAATTTTGCCACACCAATATGCTCATTGGGGGGATTAACAGCTAAAAATAGCATGGTGTGTAGAGCGTAGTTAGTTGCTTTTGTTAACTTCATATGATTACTCCTATTATAGATTTAATATATCTATAATATCTACTTAATTTTTAAAAGTCAAATACTAGGTTATTCAACAATCGGGCGCTATTGTGGAGCAACACAGGTAGAAAATAATCAAACGTTTTTATAAAAACCTAACTTAAAACTGCTAAAGAAGAATCCCTTTTGATCAAACTTTTTTCAAAAGGGATTCTTCTTGCTCTTACACATCACTCTTGGTATAGACACTGGAACAAAGCTATGAAGTAAGAGGGTTTAAGCCTTTATTCTCAAAAAGCAAGACATTGGTATGTGACAAATCGAATGAGATTGATTAAGGAAACATCACAATCTGAGGGTCAACTTGCTCAGAAAATGGCTGAGCTTGTTGTGTATATGGCATGGAGAAGTGGAGAAGAAATATGGAACGTTTACGAACATTTTTTTACTGTGGAAGAGGCTGTTAAGTCAATCGATATATTTACGGAAAATATGAAGAAGCAAGAAGAAGAGTACCTTAAAAAACGAGGTTCAAAAAAGAAAATGTAAAAAAATCAAGTCGCAATTGTCAAAATTCCTTCTTTTGTTATGAGGAAATACAAGAGGACAAAGATATAGCTGACTTGTTTGAGGAGTTGGAGAATATTAAATGATAGAAACAAAAAGTTGGTGCGAAAAGTTATCAGATGCAATTCCTATGAAAAGTTGCTAAGTCAGTAAATGTAGCACCAACTTTAAAAGAGCATGAATTGATGAAAAAATTCAAGTGTCCCTTTTCAATCCCTTTGAGGAAATATGGTAAAATGAACAAAAGCATAAGGTTTGGAGGGATGAGGTTGGCAGAAAAAAGGTTAAAAGTTTGTGAAAAAGGACATCCATTTTACAAAAGCACAGATTGTCCAAGTTGCCCTACCTGTGATCAGGAAAATAAACCTAGCAGTGGTTTCCTTTCCAAATTGAGTTCACCTGCAAGAAATGCATTAGTACACGCAGGTATTGATACGTTGGAAAAACTATCTATGTATACGGAAAAGGATATCTTAAAATTGCATGGTATTGGACCAGCCTCCTTACCGATTATGAAATCATCATTGAAAGAAGAAGGCTTGTCATTTAAATAAGTGAGGGGGAAGACAACAATGTCAACGAAAGAATTATCACAAGAGCAAACCGAGGAACTAATCAATACTTTGCAAGTTCGCTTCGAGAAAAATACATCTCGTCATGAAGGGCTTGATTGGGCAAATGTCCAAGCTAGGCTAGAGGCTAATAGGGAGAAACTATGGTCGCTCCACGAAATGGAGGCAACAGGCGGTGAACCAGATGTAGTAGGTTATGATGCAAACACGGACGAGTTCATTTTTTATGATTGTTCTGCGGAAAGTCCTAAAGGTCGCAGAAGTTTATGTTATGACCGTGAAGCATGGGAATCTAGAAAAAATCACAAGCCTGAAAATACGGCTATGGATGTTGCCAAGGAAATGGGCATTAAGCTGTTAACAGAGGAGCAATATCGCCAACTACAGGAGCTTGGCAAGTTCGATTTAAAAACATCAAGCTGGGTACAAACACCTGACAACATTCGCAAACTAGGCGGTGCCATCTTCTGCGACCGTCGCTATGACATGGTCTTTATGTATCACAATGGCGCAGAATCCTACTACGCAGCAAGAGGCTTCCGTGGATCGTTAAGAGTTTAAGAAATAAAGGCATATGTCCGATCTGTGGATGAGCATATGCCTTTTTTTATAGAGAATTTTATTTGTTTAAATCAATAATTTTGACATATGGCCTTTTACTTCTTTTGATATATTTAATGTGATTCACACAGGCTCCAAATGCTGAAAACATGATGAATAAAATAGTGATGATACTTGGAATCGACAAATAAATTGGCATGATAATCCAAATTAAAAGTAAAGCATACCAAGAGATAACAAAACTCTTACTATGTCGCCACTGTTTCATTTACGACGCTTCCTTTCTGTATTGGCGATAAATTTACTTAAACAGATATTTATTCAAATGTCATAGACCAATTCCCATCAGCCGTTATATCAAAGTAGTAAATTGAAGTATCCTCTACTTTTTGAACTTTTGAGCCACTGTAAGTACCAATTTCATTAGCTAATAAAACGCTGTCATTAGCTTTCACTACAAAATTCCTAGAGCCGTCATGCGTGAAAGCAACGGTTTTAGCACCTTTTGAAATATTCATAAATACTACGCTATCACCTGTACCTGTAACTTTGCCTTCAGGTGCAACCTCAGCAGGAATCTCTTGGGACATATTAATCGTCCATGGACCACTTGCTGTTACTTCATACTGATATTCACCAGTGGGTACAGCATAAATTTTCTTACCAGTGTAGTTACCAATCTCATTAACAACTAATTTGATCATGTTAGCATTAGCGTCTAATAGTTTAACAGCAAAATTGCTAGACCCCTGATGAGTTGCATCTACAATAACGAAACCCTTCTCTAATTTGAATTTCTTCGTAGCTGTATCACCAGAGCCATTTATTTTTAGAGCTTCTAGTTTAGCGATTCTTTCAGCTTCAGCTTTTGCTTTTGCTTCGGCCTCAGCTTTTGCTCGAACTTCAGCTTCTTCTTTTGCCTTTTGTTCAGCCAATGCTTTTTCTTCAGCTTCCTTTGCTTCACGAGCAGCTTTCTCTTCTGGGGTTTCTTCTTTAGGTTTTGTCACAGTTTCCACTTTTTCATGGGTGTCAGCTTGTTTACCTGATTCTGTTCCATCAACAGGCGTTAATATGAATCCAACAATAAATATAACAACTGAGATACCTAATACAAGTCCGCCCTTCATTTTTTTCTTTTTAATAAGTCCAATCACTATTAATACGAGACCTACAATAAAACCTAAAAAACCCAAAAATGCCAATAATAACGACATATTTCCATACAACCTCCTTTTATATTACTATATAGGAAAGTATAGGTAGATGTATACAGAAAATGAAAAGAAGTAGCTAAGTATATTGACACTGCACGAAATAATTTATATTGTAGTTACTAAAAAGGGTGTGGGAATTTATGTTAAATTGTTTAAAAATTATTTTTTCCATCACAGGCATATCTTTAGCAGCTTACGGATTAATCACACGAGATTTCCAATTGAATTACCTCATGATATTGTTCTTAGGCTTTTTCATGTTCACTTTAGGTATTCAAGAATTTCAAAAACAGCGAACAGTTTATGGTTGGTTCCTAATGGGGGTATCTATATTTTCAATCTATGTGTCCGTTCAGAGCTTTGTCTTGCTTTAAAGGAAGCAACCACTGTTAATTTTCGTAATACCATACATCAATCAAGTCCTTCCAGACATTTTTGTAAATCACTTCCAAAGTATATAATGGCCCTTCATCTGGATGGGATTCAGTTAAAATTTGCATGGCATTTTTTTCTGTCGATGTCATGTTCAAATGTTCGTCTTTACCTCACGATTTGCCCCTTGTCCCATCATTATTATTTTTAGGATTTCATCAGGAAATGCAAATGTTTTTTCCTCCGTTTTAACTGATTTCATTACACCCTACCAGCAATAACAAAATAAATAATAAGAATATTTTCTTCATTATTTTCCTAGATATTTTATAGATTTGATGGGTCAGACCCGCTCATCGCTCATACCAGATATTTATATGTTATAATTTACATAAATTACATAAAATGAGGTGATATAATGGAGAATGAAAAATTAGTTTGCAAAGCTTGTGGGCGGGATACCTTTACGACTGGACAGGTGGGTGGTACTACAAGCCAAGGCAATATACGACCTATTGGCGCAATTATGGCGGTAGGGTCACCACTCCAAATGACTTTTTGTAAAAACTGCGGGGAAGTTGCTTCATTTAAAGTGGTAAAACCACAGAATTTTAAATAATCGTTGAAAGGGTCACTGATAGGAAAGTGATCCTTTTTATATAGTGGAGGTTTAAAAGGGGAAAAGGATTTAAAAGCATACATATGTTCGAACCTGGTTAATTGAATACCATGATATGAAAGCTGTCTTACAAGACAAAACACCCTCTAATAGGTTAAAGGGTGTTTAAAAACTAGATAGAATTTCGATAAGCTCTCAAAGTTGAATGTAAGTTTGAATTCGAACTTGAGATTGATTTTTTATAGTTATACATACCTAATGGGCTTAAATGATTAGAACTAGATCCTAATAACCCTTGCTTTACTGCGCTTTTTAACGTTTCAATTTGTTTGCTAGATAGTTTAGAAGTTTTACTTTCTTCAAGAATTTTATTTACATTATTTAATTTTTCTTGATTCTCTTTTGATGTAGCTTTAACTTCCTTGCTCATTTGTCGCGTCAACCCATAATACTTAGACGAGGACTTTCGTGACATTAAATATTGCATAGTAGAGAAATTGGTCGTCATCATGATAAATTATCACCTTCCTAATCACATTTTTAGTTCCATAGTTGTTATCGTACTGAACTTGAAAAGATTTAGTATATTTACTTTTTTTAGTAATTGATTGTCAGGTTTAAGCAGACCAGATGATGGCACCAGTAAGCATTGAAAAAACGTGGAGAAATACTATTAAGAACACAGTATTAAGTCAGTTGGATATAAACTATCATAACTACCACTGCCGAAGAAGCATATATTGAATATGAAAAATTTGCAATATATATTGAACGGATGGATTGAATTACAGAAGGAAAAAAAGTAATAGGTAAAGAATATTTATTGTGGAAGACCCTATTAAAACTAGATGAGTTTGTTGATAGGAGGGATACAATTTAACAAGTAATTTGTGATGTGAAATAGAGCTCTAAGTAAAGTGAGAAGTCGCTGTACAAGCAAAGAATAATTCTAAGCTGTTAATAATTAAACAATTAACAGTACTATTAACGTTTGTTAATAGAAACGACATTAAATGGCTATAAAAATTATAAGTGAAGATGAAAGATACTTATTCCAAACTAAACTAAGGAGTGTTATTTTGAAAAATATTATTATTAGCATAGTATTCTTATTAAGCTTTGTCGTTTCATTTCTTTCAATAAATACAGTCACCTTTGCTGCAGTTGATTTCTCTGATATTGAGAATTCCTATGCAAAAAATGCTATCAACGAGTTAGTTGAAAAAGGCATTATAAATGGTTATCCAGATGGTGAATTTAGACCAACATCAGCAATTACAAGACAAGATTTTGCTATAATTTTAGCAAAAGCACTGAATTTGAATCTAACTAACTCTCCAAGTACTCCAACATTTACAGATATTCCAACAACTCATTATGCTTATCCAGCTATCGAAGCAGCAGTTAAAGCCGGATTAATAAATGGGATAGGTGATGGGAAGTTCGGCGTTGGCTCAGGTTTAACACGTCAAGAAATGGCCACTCTATTTGCTAGAGCATTAGGTGGTGAAACTAATGGCCTTGGCGAACAACTTACTTTTGCTGACCAGCATAAAATTTCTGCTTGGGCAAGGGATGCGGTAGGTTTTGCAGTAGCATCAAACCTAATGACAGGCGATACATTAAATCGTTTCAATCCACAAGGAATAGCTGAAAGACAACAAGTTGCCCTTGTTGCTTCTCGATTTTTAAAGCAGATTGATAAAGTAACACCAGAACCAGAACCAAAGCCAGAACCAAAACCAGAGCCAAAGCCAGAACCAAAGCCAGAACCAAAACCAGTACCAAAACCAGTACCAAAGCCAGAACCAAACTCAGACTCAGACTCAGTTCCATCACCAACACCAAGTGTAATTCCTGTAGTCGGGATTACACTGAATGAGGTGATAGAAAATCTTAAAATTGGTGAAACAAAGATATTAACAGTAAATGTTGTACCCGCAAATGCGACAAATAAACTTGTGAGATGGACTTCCTCAGATCTAAACGTTGCAACTGTTAACGGGCAGGGGAAAGTAATAGCGACTGGTATAGGTACTGTGACCATAACAGCAACAACGGTAGATGGACTAAAAACGGCTTCAGTTACTTTCACAGTGACCCATAGCAATGGTGCAGCGATTACTGGCGTAGGAACGTCATCATCTGTTTTACAACTGGGAGAAACTACTAGTAGAACAGCAGAAACAACCGAATCAGGCACAATAACGTGGTCATCAAGCAATACAGGTGTTGCAACAGTTCATTCAGGTACAGGTGAAATTACTGCTCACACACCAGGCAACACAACCATTTCGTATACAAGTAGTAATGGTAAAATGAATTCTGTGAGTCTCACTGTATATGATGAGGCAACAGCAAAAAGCCCAACATATTCGCAAGTACTGCAAATGGATGAAGTAATAACAGCTTCAGTAGGAGCAGGCTTATCTGCAACAGCAACAAACAAAAGTTTTGTAGCTGAACCAACAAGTGTAGCGACAGTGAATGCTACAACTGGCCAAGTAACAGCTATAAGTGCAGGTAGCTCAGTTATTACGTATGTAGGAATGGATGCTAATGGCGTAGTAATTGAAAAAGGTACGACAACTGTGGCAGTTCATCCACAAGCAACAGTAGCAGCAATACCCATGGTGCCAGCACCTTATTCAGTTATTGGCTGGGGCTCAGCAGCAACTAATTTTACGCCTCCAGGAGTCGGACAATCCATCATCTGGACTGTAACAAATGGTACAGGAGCTGCAACAATTCAGCAAAGTACAGGGGCTATAAGAGGTGTTACAGCTGGTGATGTAACGGTAAACTATAAAATAGTAGATAATAACACTAGAGTAGTAGCTTACAAGTCAGCACCCGTAACGGTAACAATTCCAGATACACCAAGAGTTAATATTTCACCACCATATGTTGATGGTGGGACATTTGGTGGACCTTATTCCATGTCAACTAATGTGAATTTGACGGTTGCCATAACAGGGGAAAACAATTCAACTGTCATTTTCAGTAATCCGAGAAGTAATGATGACAATATTGCCACTGCAACGATTACGGGTCCAAATCCTTCTGGACATGTTTTTTTAAATGTGCAGAAGATTGGTACAGGAGAAGCTCAGATAACATTTGATTACACAGATATTAACAATAATACTGGGTCGATGACATGGATTTTTAATTTCCAATAGAACTAATTTTACAAGCTAAGGGATGCGTCTATGGACGTGTCCTTTTATAGTGTCGTTCAAAAGAGGCATTGACTAATCATTCCCTCTTTTTTCAGCATAAAGTCGGCAATAAAATCATCACAGCTTGGCGAGCATCCATTCATATATAGTGAACCTCCAAGTAAATTAAGCGAAGCGAAAACAAAGCCAGTTTGATACAAAGCATGTCGCGTGTTGGTCAATGTAATGATACGGACCGATTGAAGCATTTTGGTGCAAAAGCATGACTTATGTAAATATTATAAGCATACCGTTAGCAGAAACGTTTGAACGGCTTGAGTCCTGTCTACTTACAGTTGTTCATTTTGACAATTATGTGAATATTTTTACCTAACTAACTTTAAATTGTTTTCAAGGGTTTTTGAAGAAAATTCACAGTAAATATTACTTTAGATGTACAAGTAATGCCTTGTACGCCAATAATAAGGAAGGATAAGTGACGTGATTTGGCGTGATTTGTTTTTTATTTATAAATTACACCAAAATATACATAATAAACGCCAAAAAAATGGCGTTGATTGAGTGTTGATTTAGAAAAGTTAAGAATGTTAGGATAAAATTACCTCGAGGGATATTTACTATAGTAAACAACAACTATTACTAAATAGATTACAATAGGAGTTTATTTCATGAGAAAATATAAATTAATGACTATTTTAATGATCACAATAACGTTACTTTTTTCAGGGGTCTCTAGTTCGTATGCAATTAGTACTGTTGAAAGTATGAATCAAGAACAAAAATTAGAAAATGATTTAGCGGAAGCACTTGAATTGATATTTGACAAAGCAGTTTTAAAAAATAATAAAGAAGTTATTGTAGGTTATGATAGAGAAATAATAGAGACAGAATTAAAAGGTAATTCTATGAAAGAGGCGATCATTGAGGGATTAGAAGTAGAAAACCTACTAATTTCTTCTGAAGACGTTAATATAATTTCTGAACCACAAATTACACTATTTGCAGTAGCTTGTGAATGGCATGGTAAAAGAGAAACAATGGAATTTTTTTCAAACAAGCTGCAAAATTAATTTTAAAAGAGTTTCCTAAAAAAGTTGCAGGTGCAACACTTCCAGGTTTAGTAATAAATCTTAGTGTTATCTCAGTAAGCTGTTCTACTAAGATGAACAAACTATTCCCAGGAAGTTCTAATTGTGAATAAGGAAAAATAAAATATGAAATTAATCAGAAACTTTCTAATTTATTTTATAGTCGGTGCGATAATTATAAACATTTCTAAGTTTATTTATAATAAAGAGGACTACTATTTTGATAGTAAAGAGACGATAATGTACGGTATTATCACTATGGTTGTATTTCTAATAATGGATTATGTAAGAAATATAAGAAAGTCCAAAAGTAAATAATTTTGTGATAAACCCAGGTATTCAATAATTTTGAGCCTGGGCTTTTTCCTTTTGTATTATTGGTATATTTAGTAATTAAATATTACTTTATATGAATACATACTAGAAGCGATGAAACATAATGAAAGCTTTGGTTGTTCAAATTGAGCAATCACGAAGTCACATTCCCCTCAAAAACCCAAGAAATCAGGCGAAAAGCATGTCTTTGTACATACACACAAAACCTCTTTGCGAATACATATGAAAGAGGGTAAAAGCATGAATGCTTATGATGAATGTATGCGTTCATGCTGTCTTGATATATCAACGTTTATAGGGGTTTTTTGAGGTTGGTTTTTTAGAAAAAGTCACGGAAAGTAAACATTTATTCTTAAGTTCTTTTTGAATAAAGTTTAGGTCTAAAAAAAATTTAGAGCAACATTAAAAATAAAGTATAATATATGTAATAAATGGGTTTTACTAATTAATTTAAACACTTTAAGAAGCGAGTGAGATAGAATATGATACTTGTAAATGGAATTATTATGTATTTAGCAACAGTTGGTATAATGTTGCTTATTTTGAAAAAAATTAGTTTTGTTATGCTAAAGGTACAAAATAAATTAAAAGAATTTTTAAATCGAAAACAATTGAACTACTTAAATAATAGACAATTAAAAAATCTCATTAAAACTATAAAATAGAACTTTTTTTATTAAATATACTTAATAAATTTATTCAAGGTTTCCCCTCTAAAGAGGTAAAGAATTACACAAATGAAGAAACTACATACTTTATAAATGGAAATGTAGAATACTATAAATTTTATTTAATTAAGTTCTTACCTATTAATATTTTTAACGTATTAATAGTATTATGTATATTACAATTATTTTATGAAATACCGATAGTTAGTTACATATTTAATATTAATTTACCAACATTCAAAGAGTTGAAAACTTGGATAAGTTTAGCCTCACCACTAATAGTAATTTTAATAATTGTTCTAGCATTTTATTTTTTAAGCCCATCTGGATTAATAAGAACTACAAAAAAAGCTGTTCATAAAGATAATTTAAAAACGCAAATTGAATTTCATTTTAAACATAAAGGGTTATTTTATAGGGCGTTACGTACTGCTAACCAAAATGTAGGATATATTATTAATAATCAGAAGGATTTTATTGAAAATAGAATACATAAAAAAGCTTTTTATTTAGAAAATTTACTTGATATTGATGAAATTTCATTATTGGCAAAAGCAATCAATAATTTTAAAGTCGAAAATTCCAATTTGGAACTATTTACTTTCGGGATTAGTCATAAGGTTTGTTATGATTTAGAAAGAGAATTTTCTAAACAAATGGATGAAAAGAAATTTCAGAAATACTGCAAAGTATTTTTATTACAAAAGAATCCTTTAATACGTTTTATTTTTCAAAAAACGATGAGTTTTTAGTTGACAAATTTAGCAAATGTATTTTAAATAGCATTAAATTTCAAATCTATATTCATAAATATCTTAAAATAGTTGAAGAGAAAATTGTTAAAAAACATAATATATTTGATTTCTTATCATTTATCACTAATAAAGATAAATAAACCATAATAATTTAAATGTGGAGATACTCTTTAAGAAATTAGTATCCCCATTTTTATCTTCACTCTTCCAACAACTCAGTAAACTTATCATGCATCCTCTCAGTAGCGGCCATGCGCATCCCAGATGTAACATGCAAATAAATCTTCGTTGTTGTATCAGAATTCTTATGTCCAACCCGATTCATAATAAAGTTCAAATCCACCCCAGCCTCTGCCAACAGACTAATATGTGTATGCCGGAGGATGTAGGTGCGGAATTGTTTGTTGATGTCGGTGAGTGCACCGATGCGCCGGACGGTTTGGTTGAGCATTTTGACGATAGGGGGGATGCCCTCCTTATCGCCGAAAACAAAGTCGGACTTAGCCCATTCTCGATACTCGCGCCATTTGTAAAGCTGCTTTAATTTCTCCACTACAATATTATCAATATCGACGGAGCGGATGCTGCCTGCAGTTTTGGGTGGAGTGAGCTCGAAGTCACCCCTTATACTTTTCTTTGCATACACCGTTTTGTTGATGTGTATGACCTTCTTCTCCAAGTCCACATCCTCATACTTTAAGGCAACAGCTTCGCCTGGTCGCATTCCTGTAAAAGCGATAGCGTAGATTAACGTGCGATATATGATATTACGATGTTTGTCCACGTAACTTAAAAATTCCTTCAGTTCATTGGTTTCTAAATAAAGCTTCGCTGTGTCCTCACTGCTTGCTTCCTCTAACGTCATTTTCTTCTTCGGCACAAAAGTAGCTTCCACAGGATTCATTTCAATCAATCCAGATTCTTTGGCATAGGAAAATAACATTTTGGCTGTATTATGAGTACCGCGTAGCGTATTATAGGCTGTTCCATTATCAAATAGATGATTGAGCTATCCTTGTAATTCGATAGACGTGATTGCGGTTATTTTCTTTTTCGCCAAATAGCGATTGAGTAGGGAGATGCAATAGGTACCTTTAACTTCTAATATTCTCGTATATTTACTATTTAATATCTATATACAGAAGTTGAATGGAAATCGTGTCAGGGGAAATGGATTGCTCGAAATACTGAAGCAAAGAAAAGTGGATTTCATTTAAACGCCCTTGCATCTCCTTGGGAGAAATGGGCAAAGATTTTAGATGAATTTAATGAAGCAAAGCGTAAAGGTATAGAAACCTTAAAAACGAGGGTTAATACAACGCTTGGTGAGTCGTGAGAAAAAAAGACGAATGATCAAAGATCATGATAAACCTATTTCTCGACGTATTGGCTATGAATGCGAAGTACCAAAGGACGTATTAGTATTGACGGCTGGAGTTGATGTTCAAGATGACCGATTAGAAGTAGAAGTTGTGGGTAACGCTTCTTTTAATCCTTTTGTAATAGCCGTTTGTCGTCAGATAGGTTCAGCATTAGAACTGAATTATACAGATAATTTAAAAGGTACAACAATAGAGATCCGTATTCTTATTTAGCGAGTATGGGAATCTCCGAGGCACAATTCAAGCTAGACATTTTTAATGGCTTGGAGGAAGTAAAAGGGACGGAAATTACAGAAGCGAAAGTTATACTTAGTGATACAAAAACTATTCCAGCAGTGATTATAGATGGTAGGACACACGTTTCAAGTATGAGAGCTAGCCGATCTTTTAGGATTATAACTTGTTAAAAAAAATGAGAGCAAAACAACAAAATTGTATGAAATAATTTTTTTAGCCCAGGTGCTTAATAATCTTGGACCTGGGCATTGTTTGAGAATTAATGAAGAAGATTGAAAGTAGTAATTTTATTTTTATATGCAGAGTCTTTATAAATATGAACTTCAGATAAATCTTGTGTGTATAAAAGTGGCCAATCTGGATGAGGTCTAGTATAGTGTTTTCTCTTATAGTAAACAGTAGTCCATGAGTTTGATATACTTGCTAAAATGCCTGCTGCAATACTTGTTAATGTAACAGCACCATCAATTTTTTTATCGGCTAGAGAGAATACAATTCCCATGGCAATTGCCAAAGTAGTTGCTGTAGCGCCAGCTACATTAAAAGAGCCTTCATGAGTTGCAATGTATTTCCATTCAGAACCTCCAAATCCTGCATCTACAACTACTGCTGCAGGAGCAATTTGTGGATTACCTGAATTAGGTCCTCCAATAAGTATGCCTTCAAAGGTTGGAGCACTGGGCTCTTCTATTACAATAGTTTCATTCCTAAGAACTTCTTCTACTAAGTTGTTTATATATTCCATTGTTTCTGCAGAAATTTCTTCCCCATTGAGGAATACTACGCCGTTGGAAGCGTTATGTATTACTTCGTCTGTTTTTGTTCCATCATTCAACAATACTTTTGATATATCACCATTTTTTGTAGCTTCAATTGTATAGTTCTCGAAAGTTTCAACAATTGAATTTTCCGAAGAGTCAACTGATTGCTGTACGCGCTGTTTTCTTCAGCTTGTGCTATAGCTGGTGTAATTGAAGAAAGCACAAGTGTTGCACTAAGACCATAAGTAATTATTTTCTTTATTTATTTCCCTGTTTTCCAATTAATTGGTATAACATATAATAATATATATTGCTAAAAGAGAATATTCAACTATATTTTCCTATTGATATAAATTAAAGGGGGCTTTGTTATTGAATTCCCAAAAAAGGAAATACATCAGCAAATTTTTATTATTGATAATGGTCCTGTTAGTTATACCAAGTGCATTCAATCCTATATATATTAATCTGGCATTTGCACTTTTAGGGTTAGTCGTAATTAATAAAAGTTTCGATTTTAAAAGTGAAAATAAAAGAAACTTTATTAAGTCTTTAAGCACAGGAATATTTGTATTTCTACTATCCGTGAGTATTGCAATTTATAATTTATTTTTTGTGTAAGTTTTGAAGTTTATATAATATTCTCTTAGAAGAATGTAAATGAATAGTATTTAGCTTTTCTTTTATTTTTTTTAGCAAACTAACTGGAAAAAGCCCGAGAACTCATTAATTTGAGCCTGGGCTTTTTATATTTCCATAAAATAATTTACTATGATTGTATATATTTCATTTTTTAGGTGTAACGACCCCAAATAAAACCACTATCCGTTACACAAAAAAGTCACATTCCCCCCGAAAACCCACGAAATCAGGCGAAAAGCATGTCTTTGTACATTCACAGAAAACCTTGCTATAATAAGGTTTGCGAATACATAGGAAAGAGGGTAAAAGCATGAACGCTTATGATGAATATATGAAGCAGGTTGTGAAGCCGATGCGTGAGGAGCTTGTGGAGGCTGGTTTTACGGAGCTAACGACTGCGGATGCGGTGAATGAATTTATGGCGGAGACAAAGGGAACATCGTTAGTGGTGATTAACTCGGTTTGTGGTTGTGCGGCAGGTCTTGCTCGTCCAGCGGCGCGTGAGGCAATTGCAGCGGTGAAGCCAGATCATCTTGTGACGGTGTTTGCGGGGCAGGATCCAGAAGCGACTGCGGCGATGCGTGGTTATTTTGAGGATGTGCCACCTAGCTCACCATCTATGGCGATTTTAAAGGATGGGGAGTTGGCTTACTTTATCCCACGTGAACAAATTGAGGGATTCCCTGTGGAGCAGATTGTCTCTCATTTAACTGGCGTGTTAGAGCAAACATGCGAGAACTAAAAACGATTGTGACGACAGCGGGCAGACCAGACGATGTATCGATGGCGCTCGCTGCTTTTGCGTGTCAAGAATTAGGTGCTGCGTTTGAGCCACGAAACAAGCGCTCTGTTCGCAAAATTTCGCAGGAGTTGCAGGCACATGTGATGGTCGCTGGGAAGAATCGCTTTGAGTATTATGCCTATGGGGCGCAGGAGCCGTTTTTCTTTCACCCCAATTCTGCGGCGTTTCGATTAAAGCGTGTGGCCCGTGGTGAGGCAGAGCCTTTTTTGGAAGCGGCACAGCTTCAAGTGGGGGATTCGGTGTTGGATTGTACGTTAGGTTTAGCGTCAGATGCCATGTTAGCGGCTTATACAGTGGGTGAAGCAGGTCGTGTTGTGGGACTGGAAGCAAATCCAAATGTAGCGTTTATTGTTAGACAGGGGATGCAAGCCTATGATACATCCGAGCTACCGTTAACTGCCTGTATGCGACACATCGAGGTAATACAGTCTGAGGCTGTTCGCTATTTAAAAACCCTATCAGACAACGCATTTGATGTGGTTTATATGGATCCAATGTTTGAGAAGGTTATAGAAGAGGCCAATAATTTTCAGGCATTACGGCTAGCAGGGGAGCACGTCACATTAACCGATGAATGGGTTTATGAAGCCAAGCGTGTAGCGAAAAAGCGTGTGGTGTTAAAGGCACATTTTCGCTCAGAGTGGTTTGCGACCTATGACTTTCAGCAGCATGAACGGATAACTGCAAAATTTCATTATGGTGTGTTAGAGGTATAGAGGCTTGTTCTTGTGACAAGCCTTTTTTTAGTATATGGTAATAAAAGAGGAGGGTGGAATAATATGGTGAACAATGATAAACGAACTCCCTTTGAGCTAGACTTGCTGGCGAATGCACAGTCGTTGATCTGCACGAAACCTCCTATTCCATGGGCGTATGAAACGAGCATTGCTGCCAATGGTGTTTTGGCTTGCGGTTGGGATCATGAGGAAAACATTGTGTTAATTAGTGGCTCTGGCTATAGTATCACTGAGCCTATAACAGGTCGTCGTCTTCATCGAGAACGAGATGTGGATGAAACCTACGACAGAATGAGTGATGACCGTTTAACATTTCAATTGCCTCAGGGGACAATATCTATTTTCGGCTTTGAAGCTGGGGATGGGATTCATATGACAGCAGATGGCTGGCAGGTTGAAGTTATTTATCCTTGGTGGCCACGTGCCACAGTAGTACTCGATTATCTTTATACAACTAATTATACTTATTTAAAAAATGCGACAGCTATTGATTTACAGCGATTGGATGGCATGATTAAATGTGGATTTTCGCCATCTGGCAAGCATTTAATAATAATGGGCTCAGGCGGTGCATTGATTTATTCGAGAAAGGGATGAGGTCATGGATGATGAACAAAATGGCTATGTTTCCATATGGGCTGGTAATTTTACAAGCGAAGAACAGTTACATACATATCTTGCCACTGTCTATCAGGGAGAAGATGAAACGGACGAAGCCTTTTCACAAAAATTAGCAAAGCTTTTTTTACCAGAAAATCAGCACCGTACTTGTGAGGAAGAGTTTAAAGCACTTTATGATGAGTTCTACAATCAATTTGAATACGATTTCGGCTTAACCTTCGACGAGGATTTTTGTGAAGCGCTATTTTACGAAGCAGCTTCAAACCAACTTAAGCAACTGCTTTGTGATGAATTTTCCTATTCGCAGCAATTTAAACATCAAGTGCTAGCCAAAATGAGGAATGAACTACAGAAAGCTTATAATGCAATAATTTTACTATATGACATGAAATATGAGGGTCACATTCAATCTGTAAGCCATGAAGCGTTTCATATCGATTTTGTATGCTCTATTAAATTACAGGAAATGTGATGAAAGGAGGTTTTGATGATGTTACCAGCAAAAATTCCTCGTTAAGCCCGTGGTCCACCTTGGTTCAATAACAACGATCTTACTTATAAAAGGAGCGATGTAAATGATTGGACCAAGAAAAAAGACAAGTGATGAACGCATGCAGATTGCCCATTCGATTGCGCAACAAGTTCTCGCAAAATATGGAGGAAATGTTCGAGCAATTGGTATTTATGGCTCGTTGGCTAGAAAATCAGATGGTCCGTTTTCTGACATTGAGCTTAAGTGTGTCTGTCATCAATTAGATCACAGCTATAGCTATGAATGGACAGCAGGAGATTGGAAGGCAGAGGTTAATTTCGATCAAGCAGAAGTGATTATCGAAGAGGCAATAACGGTTGAGGAAGATTGGCCATTAACCAATGGGAAGTTTTTCGATTTACAGCCACTTTACGATCCTTCTGGCTTTTTTCTAGAACTCAAAGACAAAGCGGCCACTGTGGAGAATGCCCGATTTAAGGAAGCAATTTGCAAAACCATTGTAGAAGAAATGTATGAATACATGGGGAAATTAAGGAACATAGCTGTTCAGGGTCCCACCACATTTTTGCCGATACTGGCGATGAAAATAGCGATGACTGGTGCCATGATAGTAGGATTACACCATAGGCAGTGCTATACAACATCTGCACAAGTATTACCTGAGGCTTTAGCGATGGATGATCAGCCACACGGGTTAAAAGCATTAGCTGAAATGGTCATGACAGGCAATCTAACGAATCCTCAGCAAATCATAGCTGCCTGTGAAAACTTTTGGCAAACACTTCTCCAATGGACAACTGAAAAGGGTTATCAGATTAAATGCTCTAAGGAGATTCCTTGGTAATTTTTTATAGACCTTTACTTTTGTAGTATAAGGTGCTATAATAGAACACGTGCTATTTTAGGTAGCATATTTCCGTAATCTGGCATTCTGCTTTTTGTTTTTGTAGATACTTATTCACACTGGCGCATGCTTTGGGGCTGCAAGGACGCAAAAGATGGTAGGGTTTGCGTTGCTTAAGTTAGAAAGCACACAGTGGAATTTTACCGCGGTGATGAAACGAATCTGGTTTCAAGATAATATTCCCCAGACGATTGGGTTGAGACTTTTACAATTTACGAGAATGTTACCTATAAATACTAAAGGGGTAGTTTCGCAACAGCGAGGCTGCCCCTTGTCTAATTTTAAGGCCAGTCATGTCCAACCATGACAGGCCTTTTTGGTATACATTACCGTTTACTCTCTTCCATAAATAAGTGATAATAAAAGCATGAATTTTAGTAAAAATCTAAATTCTGCATAAAAAAATCAGAAAAATCAAAAAGGTGAGGGATGTCAATGGGAAATATCGACACACTATCGACGAATGTCGTGACACAATTAGAAGAAATGGCTATACGGAAAGACAATATGGATCAGCTAGTATCACGCTATTGCCAAGAAAGACTGCTTTATCGTCTATCCATATCCTCCTATGAAGATCAATTTTATCTAGATGGGGATCTATTATTATTTGCTTTAACAAATGGATTGGTGAAGCCTTCCAAAGAAGTCACGCTGACTGCGCAAGCAAGCGTTCATCAACATGATATAGTGAAACAGGCCTTTAAAGAAATTTGCTCACTAGCAATACCAGCGGATGGTATTGAATGGGATGCACAGCGGATCGAATCGTCTGTATCGAATGACAATATTCAACTAAGCATACCAGCTACATTGGGCAAAATGACTGTATACATAGAAGTTAGGATTACCTTTAAAGAAAACATGCGAATAACACCAAAGACCATTAATTTTCCAAGCTTGCTAGACAATAAGGCTGCGGTGGTTTATACATATCCAACAGAATTCGTACTGGCACAAAAATTTATCGAAATTTACCAGTACCCAGCATTAGAAAAGACTGAAAAAACAATAAATGAAGTACAACAATTGCTACAAACGCAAACTATTGAAGGACGAAGATTGCAGGCGTATATTGTGGACTTATTTGATCGTCATCATTTTACAATCGAGCTAACTTCTACACTCGAGATGACAGGGATTCTGAAACAATTCTTTATCCCTATTTATGAAGCGATTTTGGCTGAGGACGAATTTTTCAAGCAATGGAACAATCGAGCATGGCAATGAAGAGAGGGACCCGCAAATCATCTACGGTTTGCGGGTTTTTGCATGGCTATTATTCAGTAATTTATTAGGGGGATACATTTGTATGTCTCATGAATGGTTTCTTCTTTTTATTAAAATGTAGCTAAAGTGTATCTGTTGCACGAATAAATAAAGTTGAATCGTATTATGTCATGAAGGAGGTTAGGTGAAAAATATGATAAAGTTTGCTGGCTTAAGTGTGCAAGAAATTGTCCAAACATATAGTGACACCCTCATACGAATTGCTGTGCAACAGACCAAAAATATGGCTGAGGCGGAGGACATTGTGCAGGAGGTTTATATGACACTGATGAGGCAGAACAAGCCCTTTGCTCATGAAGCACATTTAAAGGCTTGGCTCATAAAGGTGACATTTAATAAGTGCAAGGATTATTTTAAGTCCTCACGTGTGAAGAAGACGGTACCCATTACAGACGAAATGGCCTTTATTGCAAAAGAGGAGCAGATGGTTCTTACTGAAATTTTTGAGCTTCCTTCAGAAGAGAGAGTCATTGTTTATTTACATTATTACGAGGGCTATACAACGGCAGAAATTGCTGATTTATTAGAGATCAACGTAAATACAGTAGGCTCAAAGCTCAGAAGGGCACGAATGAAACTGAAAACGATTCTAGAAGAGGGGAGCAAAGTATGATGAATGCTTATAAGAATGTGATGAAGCAGATTCATGCTTCTGAGGAATTTAAGCGTAAGATGCAGGAAGAGATGATGAAATATGAAAAGAGGTCCTTTATGAAAAAAGTAAGAATTAGTGTTGGAAGCTTAGTAGCCTGTGCAGTGATTGCTGTCCTTGCTATGGTAAATATAAATCATGATACACCAATTGATTTGACGGAGAGAATTGTTGCGGACCATTCAGCTCCTGCGGCAAGTGCGCTAGTAAATATCGAAGGGACCATTACAGAAGTCGGAGAAGATGGGCTGAGCTTTACATTGGATAACGGTATGGAAGTAGTCGTGACAGATAAAACCAAAATAGGAATAGATGGACCGACAGCACCACCTAAGGAGGAACAGCTATTTGAGCCTACTTTTAGAGTAGGTAATTTAATTGGCGGCTATACAGAAGATACCTCCTCAAACCCAGTTCAGGCTGCTGCCATTTATACAAATTGGAATTTTGAACATCCAATACGATAAAGATTTAGATGCGCAAAAAAGAATTTCCGAGGGGAGATTCTTTTTTTATAGCTTCTGGTTAACTATTTATTCCTTTTTATCCTAAAAACGAGATTGAATAATACTATTTATAAAGAAATGATTATTTTTATACAAAAAAGTATTGTCTAAAGAGAATATTGTCACTATAATTTACGTAATAGTCTTACATTTCCGAATTGCGAAAAATAATACGCATTATGGAAAAAATATCATACTAGGGGGATGGGCTATGAAAAGAAATTTAATGGTGTTGCTTACAATTATGGCAGCTTTCACGCTAGTTTTAGCGGGTTGCGGCTCGAAAGACAATACATCATCAGGTGATGGAGATAGTAAAAAAGTTTATAAGGTAGGTACTGAGGCTACATTTGCACCTATCGTATCTCTTGATGATAAAGGGAATATTGTAGGGATTGATGTGGATGTGTTACAAGCAATCGCGGATGAAATGGATTTTGAAGTGAAGTGGGAAAGTATTGGTTGGGAGCCTGTATTCCAAACAATTAAAAATGGTGAAACAGATATTGGTGGTGCAGGGATTACAATTACGGACGAGCGTAAGGAAACATTTGATTTTACTGAGCCGTACTACGAATCTCAATTATTAATCGTGGTGAAAGAAGATTCAAAGATCCAATCATTGGATGAATTAAAAGATAAAAAGATTTCTGTACAAATTAATGCTACTGGTCATATGGCTGCCAAGAAGCTACAGGGTGAATCTAGTCCCAACATTTTTGCTTTCGAAAATCAACCAATTGCTATTCAAGAGATGCTAAATGGCAACGTAGAAGCGGCGATTGGAGATAATTCAGTTGTTTATGAATATATCAAGGCACATCCAAATGACAAAATCAAAGTAATTAAAGATGATTCCTTCGAAAAAGAATACTATGGTTTCATGGTTCAAAAGGGGAACAAAGAGCTTTTAGATAAGTTAAATGAAGGCCTTAAAAAGATTAAAGAAAACGGTAAGTTAAAAGAAATTACAGGTTCAGACTTTTAGTAATAAATAAACCGTAGAAGCTCACCTCAAGGGGAGTTCTACGGTTTATTTTTTAGGTGCTAGTCTTGCGCTTCAGCAACTGTTTTGACCCGTTCTAAAAATTGTACGACTACTTTGTCCGATGCAAACAATAAAAATAATTTGACGAACCATTTTAACGCATTATTTGTTACGGAATAAGTAAAGGAAGTCTTTGTTTCATTTATTTTATTTAATTCATAGTAAGCCGTAATTTCAAACAAATTAGCGAGTACAAAGCCTACTTTCAATATTTTTTTATCAGGTGTATTCGAATATTCCAATGTTTCTACATCATACGTTTCGATACGTTTTCCTTCTTTATATTTTTGGCGATAAATACTGCCAACCCCTTCTTCTGTTACTTTTACAGGCTTGTTTTCAATTACCTGTGGCATAATCTTCTGCATATCAGCTAAAGAGCCATCAAGTAATTTCCAAACGTTTTCGATGGGGGCATTTATGTTTATAGTCTTTGTCCATGTTTTCATCCAAACACCTCTACTTTCAAAATTACTTATCTATGCTGTAAATTAAACTAATTAATAAATGTAAGTATACTAAATTTTAACGGTAGCCACATGATTATTAACATTTGAGGAGATAAGGGAGAGAAAAACAAAAAAAGATTGAAGCCAATGTAGCTCCAATCCTTCTTATTTACATATTC
This sequence comes from Lysinibacillus sp. YS11, assembly GCF_002896375.1. Classification (NCBI taxonomy): domain Bacteria; kingdom Bacillati; phylum Bacillota; class Bacilli; order Caryophanales; family Bacillaceae; genus Lysinibacillus; species Lysinibacillus sp. YS11. Next base: position 2,045,656 of record NZ_CP026007.1, read on the forward strand.
ATCCTATTAATGGAATAGCTATGTGTTAGTTTTCATCTTTTATTTTCCAATCGTTATAAACGATATCTTGAAGTACATTTTTCAGTTGTACAAATTGCTGCTCTGAGATATTAGATTGCTTCATCACTTGGCGGGACACTTCAGGTAGTTTCCTTCTTACATCTACGCCTTCCTTGGTTAAATATATTTTCATTAATCGTTCGTCCTCCTTAGAACGTTCACGACAAATGTAATTCTTTGCCTCTAATTTTTTTAACAACGGTGTTAATGTTCCTGAATCTAAAAATAAACGTTGGCCCAATTCTTTCACCGTTATCTGTTCGTTTTCCTCTAAAGCTAATAAAGTGATATAGCCTGTATAAGTAAGATCGTAAGGCTTCAATAATAATGTATATTGCCGAGTGATTTCCTTAGATGTTGCATACAAAAGAAAGCACAGCTGATTATCTAAATGATTAGGCATAAAAATCCCCTCTTAAAGTTCTTCTACTACCATTTATATTAAAAATAAAGTTCCTACTTGTCAAACGCAATTAAATTGTGTACAATTCAATTTGTAAAAATTAGATTGTATGCAATTTAATTAATAACAAAAGATAAGGGGTTTTCAGTTATGAAAGAATTATACGCAACTACAATGATTAATGAAGGTGGCCGTAGTGGCACATCCTATGCAGAAGATCAATCTTTATCATTAAAAATTGCACCACCAGGCTCCAAATTAGCGGATGTTACAAACCCAGAACAATTATTTGCGGCTGGCTATAGTGCTTGCTTTAATAGTGCATTAGATTTAATCAAACGCCAAAAGAAACTAAAAAATGCATCAACCATTAAAGTAACAGTGAAATTAATGGAGCAAGCTTCTTTTGACTATGTGCTTGCAGTGGAAATCGAAGGGCATATTGAAGGACTAGCAGTGGAGGAAGCACAGGAATTATTAGAGGTCACACATACGGTATGCCCATATTCAAAAGCAACAATGGGCAATATTAATGTAACAATAAAAGCAGTTTAAATTGTGAAAAGAGGGAAACTACATGTTATCAAATACACCATTAAAACAAATTATGCAAATGCGTAAATCTGTTCGTAAATACAATGCAGAGACTAAAATTCCGCGTGAAACAATCATGCAGCTGCTGCAGGATGCTACTTCAGCACCTTCTTCAAGTAATATGCAGCCATGGCGCTTTCTTGTCATTGATGATAAGGAAATTCAGAAGAATATCAACTTCTTTTCATTTAATCAAGAGCAAATCGAAACAGCCTCTGCCATTATTGCTGTCATTGGTGATATAGAGATGTATGTAAATGCTGAGGAAATCTATGCAAAAAACGTGGAGCTGGGCTATATGCCAGAACCAATTGCCAATAAGCTTGCACAAGATGCGCTGACAATGTATGGTTCAGCACCAACAAAAACATTAGAAAATATCGTACACTTTGATGCTGGCTTAGTATCGATGCAAATCATGCTATTAGCGAAGGAAATGGGCTATGATACCGTTCCGATGGGTGGGTTTGATAAAGCAAAATTCGCTGAATACATGGAATTACCAGCAAATGAAATTCCTATTTTATTATTAGCCATTGGTGAAGCGGCAGCCCCAGCATATGGTTCTTCACGCCTACCAATAGACCGCATTGTTCGTTTTAATAAATAGTTTCAAGCAATGTCCTTGATACACTTGAGGACATTGCTTTTTTAAAGATTTTTTAGGAGGGAATAGGATGTCTTCATTAACTTTTATTTTAAGCTTAGTCGTAGCAGCTGAGCATTTGTATATTATGTATTTAGAAACGTTTGCAACTACTTCTAAAAGAACAGCAAAAACATTTAGTCTTTCTGAAGAAGCATTAGAAAATGCAAATGTTCAAGTTCTTTTCAAAAATCAAGGCGTTTATAATGGTCTGATTGCGATCGCCTTATTGTATGGATTATTTTTGTCACATCAGCAAACTGAAATTGTTGCCATTTTTTTAATCTTTGTAATCATTGTCGCTTTGTATGGTAGCTTAACAAGCTCTAAATCGATTCTATTAAAACAAGGTGGACCTGCTATTTTAGCACTTATTAGTTTATTTTTCTAAAGGAATCTCTACAATAATAAAAAGATTGAAGTTAATGTAAACTCAACAACAGACATTATACATTATCTCTGTTCTAATGGAAGTATAGTGGAAGGCTTATATAGTTGTGAGCAAAGATTTCTTTTTAAGGAAGATAATTAGCTTACGTCTAATATACAGATTGTCCAAAACTTTATTAACAGTGAAAATAATATATATTGTGATGATTGTCTCTCTGAAAAATTGGATATTAAACCAAGACAACAAATCAATCAAATTTGTAATAAGTTAAAAAAACAGGTCTTTTATAAAGAGAGGTTAAACAATGTTCTTCTTGCGCCAAAGATAGAATTTAGGTAGAGTTTTTCATAACATCCTAACTTTTTAATAAAGGGGTAAAATAGATGATGCTTAAAAATAGAAAAGTAATAGTAACAGGTGCAGCTTCTGGTATAGGGAAAGAAATTGTTAAACAATGTTTAGATGAGGGTGCTTCAGTACTTGCTTGTGATATTAATGAAGACGCCTTAAGGGAATTAAAACAATCAATGAATGTCCCCTCAGATTTGTATACATATCAATTAGATGTAAGTATTTATGAAGAAGTAGTCAATTTTTTTGGAAATTTGGAAAGAGAACATTGTGATGTAGATAGTTTAGTTAATAATGCAGGGATTTATTTGGGTAAGAATATACTGGATTATCAAACCGAGGAAATTGATAAAGTCATAGATATAAACTTAAAGGGATGTATTTATTTTTCTCAAATGTTCGGGAAATATCTACTTCAGAGCGAACGTACAGGAGTCATCGTGAATATGTCTTCTGTATCAGGTATGGAAGGCAGTTCAGATGCAATATATGGACTCTCAAAAGCTGCTATATTGGGATTAACTAAAAGCTGTGCAGTGAATTTCTCACCATACATCAGAGTTAATGCCATTGCCCCTACAATGGTAAACACTCCTATGATGGATGCAATACCTATTTGGAGAAAAGAGGAATATTTAAATCATCAGCTTATCGATACACCTGTAATGCCTGAAGATGTTGCTGATACTGTTATTTTCCTCTTGTCAGATAGATCAAAGCATTACACAGGTGCGACATTTGATATTAATAATGGTGGATATCTAAGGTAGTTCAAAAACTTATTCAACTGTTTTGCCAAACTAATTATTTACTCAGAAATTTGGCGCTTTTCTCAAATAAGGAAAGCGTCTTTCCTCATGGAAATAAAACAAATGGGATGTTGAGTTGTTCATTAGAAGTTGTTCAATGAAAGGAATCGTTACATAATGATTTTTGGTTAGGGAGGGGTTAGTTCTGTTGATCAAAATGTAGTTCGCCAGTCGAAGAGGCTTGGTGCTCAAATATTAATGCCATTTTGAAGAATCACTTTCAGATGTAATACATATAAATATGTACCCCTAGGTCAATGAAAAAGGTACTTTTGCAATGCAGAGACAAAAGTACCTGAAAACTTCTATATTAGGGTTTTAAAACCACTTTAATGCAACCTTCTTGCTTTGTATCGAATATTTCATAAGCATGTTTTGCTTTTTCAAGGGGGAGTACATGTGTAATGATATCACCGACATTCACTTTTCCTTCAGCCATTAAGTTATAGACATGGGGCATGATATGAACAACTGGAGCCTGTCCAGTACGAATCGCTACATTGCGTTGGAATATATCTCCAAGTGGGAAGGCGTTGTATCGACCGCCGTATACACCGGTAATTTGGATTGTTCCTCCTTTACGTACAGCTTGACTGGCTGTGACAAGGGCTCCCATAGCACCACCTTGAAGTTTTACCCCACTTGCAAGAAATTCTAGAGGTGTCATTTTTCCGCTCATCCCTACGCAATCAATGACAACGTCTGCACCGCCCTTGGTAATCTCTTTCAAGTATTCACCACAATTTTCATGGTCTTCAAAATTAACGATTTCCACGTTATTTGTCTTCTTTGCATGTTTAAGACGATACCCGATGTAGTCAACTGCGATTACTCTTTCTGCTCCTTTCAGCCAAGCAAATTTTTGTGCTAGCAGTCCAACAGGTCCGCAGCCAAGAATAATAACAGTATCTCCTTTCTTTACACCAGCATTATCTACACTCCAAAAAGCAGTAGATGCGGCATCAGCAAGGAGAACAAGACTTTCATCAGGAACTTCTGATTTCTCTGGAATTTTGAAAGGGATAAAATTACCATAGGGCACTCGCATAAACTCTGCCTGTCCTCCTGGAAAACCGCCTGTTGTGTCTGAATAACCAAAGTAGGCACCCATTTCGCCATTATCGTTTGCATTATCACATTGACTTTCCAGATCATGATTGCAGTACCAGCATTCCCCGCATGCAATATTAAAAGGAATGACAATCCGGTCACCCTTTTTAACCTTCGTCACATTTTTTCCAACTTCTTCTACAATACCCATTGGTTCATGACCAATGACATAATCTTGTCCAAGATTCGGAATCATACCATGAATTAAATGCAAGTCTGACCCGCAAATGGCAGTAGTGGTTAAACGAACAATAATATCATCGGCTTTTTTTATTTTAGGGTCTTGTACTTCTTTAACCTCAACATTTTTTACACCTTGAAAAGTGACAGCTTTCATTAAAAAAATCCCTCATTTTCGTTTATTTTTTCGGTGGGGTAGGGAACATTCCTTTTCGATTCATATCTTTAGGGAATAAATCCAACTGGGCAATATTAATCGCATTTTCTGCTGATTTAATATCCAGTTCCTTTTGACCTGCAAGATCATAAGGTTTCAGCCATTCTTTTTTTACCATCAGTTCAGAAATTTCGAAATATAAATCGACCATGACATCCAGCTGAGTTCTCAAGATTTTCTGAAGAGCAGGAGAAGCTGTTTCTGTTAGGGCAATTGAAAGATTACGAATACCTGTTTTGGTTGTAAGTAAAAACTCAAGAGCAATCCCCGAATCAGTTAGTTCAGGCATTCCAACTGAATTTATAGGATCTAAATAGTCTTGCATACAATTGTCCTCCTAATATTCCAATTCCGATTTTGAGTAGAGCTTAACCATAGCAGTGAGTGCCGGGGTAGATAATTTTACATTTTTGTCCAATAACGCTCTTAAATCATCATCAAAGACCACACCTTGACTCAGCTTCGATTTAAGTAAACTAGTTGTCATAAAGTTAATGACTTCATGAAATTCCATGGTTTCATGAAGTGCTAATTTTTTCTCAAACACGTAATTCGCACCTCCATAATTTTCTTTAAAAAGTCTTCCCTGTAGCAAGTCTATTTATGCAAATTCGCATTGGATTAAATCTAAGACTGTATTGATAGCTAGAATCTGATTTAAAGTTGAATTTCCTCCATTCTTTTCACTCAACCCATTTATTACATTACCTATGTGATGGAAGAAGGGAGCAACACTTTTTTTAGATAAATTTATTCAAAATTGGTTATAAAAAAGGACCTTCAGTCTCTATAGCTGTCAGGTCTTTATTTTTTATACTTTTTCATTTGTTTTTTTAATATCTTCTACTTTGGTAAACTTCAAGACAACAAACAAGCCCAATAACTCTGGATATATCGCTTTTAGCTTCAATGGTTCATCATCTTTTGAATGCAACCATAAATTTGCTTAACACGCCGCCAAGAATTATTAATATTATATTAGTCCCAACAAGCCAACTGTGTGCATGCATTACTATACATTGTAATGTAAAGAAAAATAAAAAACCCCAAAAGCTGCATATAACAGGCTTTTAGGGCTTAGTAGGGTACATATTACAAAATATAAAAATTAGTCCGTGAAACATAAAGATGATAAGTAACCTAACATTAATAAAAGACCAATACCCATTGCGATGCTCATGCTTTGTACCTCCTTTAAAAAAACGACACATTATTCATAAATATTGTACAATGAATTATAGAAATATGAAACCTTTTAATGGCGAGAACGTATATAATAATAGGAGAATTACCAATTTGTACATAAAGAGTAGGTGACAATAAATGAAAACGTGGGTTAAGAAAAGTATAGTCATCATGGTTGCGTTTTTAACATTTGGTTTAATAACGCCTACACATGAGATTTGGGAAGCATTTGATCAAAATCCCTCGAACCGTGCATCTATCGGCCCTTCATCAGGGACAAGCACTGCTTTAGCGGCTGAGCATGATGACAGCAGTGACGAGCAGCTACAGATACAAGAGGAAGCGATTGATTATAATGCCTTACTGGTGGATGCAGCTAGAGAACAATCGTACATAAAATTTGGCACAAAAATTGGTCCAAAAATTAGCAATGAATTCGACAGCATCATCTTCCCAAAAATGGAGGAAGCTATTGCAATGACAGTGGCTAATCTTGATGATCAAACTGCTGCATCTTTAACCATCTCTGAAAGGCCAAGTGGTAATTACGGTGAGAAAATTTTCAATGTCATCAACAATGAAACAGGCACAGATTTAATTCGTTTCCATGTGCGCACAGAAAAAAGACCGCAGGAAGGCTACTACTACAACTTCCATTACCACAGTGTCGAGGACAACTTCATGGCACACAACAACCTTGGCGATATCTATTGGGAAAAAAACACACCACCTAAGTGGTTGTCATAATAAGTACGAAACACTCGTTTACATGACGAGTGTTTTTTTGTGAATATCTCAGCGTTTGTAAAATGTCATTGAGTTATAACTTTTAATTTTTCAGAGTGGGGGAGGTAGGGGAAAGCATGTACCCTAAAAAGTACCCCAAACTCTTAAGTTTTTGATTTTCTTAGATTTATCAATTGAATTGTAGCGATAGCTGATATCAATAGCTACATTGAGCACTCTCGATTGAAGGTGCTTTCCATCAATATGAACAGGACTTTTGTTTATGATTGATTACCCTATATGCAAGTCCTTTTGTTATGCTTTCACAGCCTCTCCCGTAACTCCACATAGGGCTTTATAGCACCACTTATAGATAGCAATTTATTTATTGAATATTTGCTCATAACGGTGGAAGAATGCCACAGCGTGCGCTCTTGTTAGAGAATCATTTGGTTTAAACTCTGCATCCGTTTTAGTAGTTGTTAAGTCGAAGTCACGTAGAAACTGGATGGCTTCTGGCTGAGATACTGTTTTTCCATAATGCATAGATGCTAGGATACGAGCAAAATTACCACGTGTGATGTCTTTGACTGCATATACCTGTTTAGACGCTGATATACCACCAAGCGTTGGTAGAGCGTACTTACTTGCTAGTTGATAGTTTACATCTGCACTCCATGAAGAACTAGGTTTTGTTGAAGCTAATTCATCAGACTTAAAGTAACGGAAAAGTACAGATAACATCTGATTTTCTGTTAAATTCGTGTTTGGTTTCAGTAAGTTTTCGTATTTCTTTGTTGCAGGGTTGTATACGTTTGGATAACCGCTGATAAGTCCTTTGTTTACTGCCCATTGAAAATCCTCTGCCCAGTACTGGTCTGCCTTGTAATCAGCGAACTTTGATACATCTATACTACCTACTGGAGTTGTAGGAGTTGTAGGAGTTGTAGGTGTTGAAGCTGAGTAGTTTAAATAACTTGATGCTACATACCCCTCTGTCCCGTCATTTCTTTTCACAGGATACCAAACAAAATGGTTTTTCTTAGTTGATACGGCTTCATATTCAAAAGGGCCCGTAATGGTAACAATTTCGCCTTTACGTAAAGTACCCATAGAAGGACTATCCGTAGTAGGTTTTGTCCTAACTGTTACATTAGTTGTTGCATTAACTTTTTGATTTGTTTTAAAAAAGTACTTTGATTTTGTTAATGGTAAATCAAAATCGTAGTTCATCACTGAAAATTTAATATTTTCCCTGCTGTTAGAGTCATATTGAAAATGTTCGCGTGTAAAAGGCAGCTCTGTTAAGTCTATTAATTCTAATCTCTCAATAATTTGGAGAATTTTTTCTTGATAGGCATTTGCATTTCTTTCCCCAGTTGCTTGGACAAATGGACTATTTACCGGCTTAGTACCGTTATAAGCCATGATAGCGAAGTACCAATGTTCCAATATATCTCTTTTCCCACCGTTGATGCTAGGCAAATCCTTACGCTTAAACATATCATCTAGAGTCTCCACACCAGCTCGAATATTATAGACAATATCGCTTTTTAGTCTATCTTGATTGTAGTCAGCTTGATTGGTAATTTGCATAATGCCAATTCCATTATCAGCTGTCACAATCGCTTTACCATTCATATCGAAATGACGCCAATTTCCACTTTCACCTTCCGCTATTGCCTTCACAATTTCAGGAGGAACATTATAACTCAGTGCTGTTTCGGTTAACAAACAGTTCATTGTGGAATAATCAGGGTTGACCTTCGATGCCGAATCATACTTACATGTATTTGCAATATCATTAGCTAATACATTTTTATCTATATTTATAGTTAGAGAGAGGGCACCAATGACAATACCACTAATCAATGGTTTCAATATCTTTTTCATATCTGTTTATTACACTTCCTTTCATATTTTCCAAAGTTAAAAGATTCAGATATATGTTATCATAAACCCAATATTTGGGATAGGGGTAATATTCAATGTTTCTTTCATTTAACAGGGTAGAGTGATAAATGATAGCCCTAACATATGATTCGGGGAAAGGGGTGTTAGTGTAACAAAACCTGTCATTTGGAGTATATGTATCAGTAAGTCAGCCGAATCTGCTTCTACGGGTTTTTATATTCATGCAGATTATAGTAGGTGGAGTCGTATATATGGTGACAAATTATAAAGAAGTAAAATACAACGTTGCTGGAAAATTTTTTCAACAACTTATAAAAACTATCCATAGGCTGATAGAACTTATGAAAAAATATTATATGAATACTAAAAAATAAAAAGATGCAAAAGAAGATTTGGTTAAATACCCTCATCTTCTTTGGTGGAGGAACAAATATGATAAAAAGATCAATTTTGTTATTTTTAGTTACTTTCCTTCTGTTAACTGGGTGCAATGAACGAAATCAAGACAATATTTCTTTCCCTGTATTTAATTGGAATGGTCATAATTATATTGTTACTAATGAACCGATCCCAAATGATAAAATAGAAGAAAAAGTCGGAGAAATAAAAGAACAAACAACAGATTTACCTACAAAACACGAAGAGGGTTACAGGCTGAATACCGGAACGAATATATATAAAATAAGGGCTGTGGAAATTACGAATGATATTGATAGCAATATGGCGATAGAGATAGAAGGTGAATATAGAGTAGCGAGAATAATTGTTGACATAAAATAATAGTATTTAGCTTATGCCATTTGATGCTCATTTTTGGAGAAAAAGTTACACACCTATAATATTTTGATAAATTAAAGGATTCACATACACAAAAAAACTCAAACCATTTTTGTCTGAGTTTCAGTACAAAAGGTATTAGTTAAACGAAATATGCTGATTGATGAAACAGCTAAATGACTGGGATGGACTTAGTATTTATTAAAAGGAAAAATGTCATGGGCAAACTCCTTTCTTATGTACAAACGAATATGACCTAAAAAACATAAAATATTCTAATCGAAATAATAGAAGGGAGGATACATTTGTCTAATAATCATGGATTCAATAAGCTTTGCAATGATTGCGAGGGGTGTGAAGACTGTAAAAGTTTCTCCAAGTTTAGGGTTTCTAGTTGTCCCAATGTGCCAACTCAAGAAGAAGCAGTACAATTTATCCCAGCTTATGGTTCAATATATAACGTAGCTGGAGGAAATCCTACTATTGATCCAAATGTTAATTTCGACACAGTCGGACCTTCCAGTGGAACAACACCAAGTACAATTGATGATTCTATTACTGTTAATAGTCAAGGGGTATATACTGTTACGTTTACAATTGAATTAAGAGCAAGTTCAGGAGGAATATCGAATAATATTATTTTTCGCCTCTCTATAAATGGGACTCCTCTTGCAACAAAACAGATTGAATATCAAACCTTTGTAACTGCTGCTAATATTGAAGTAGATTTAGTATCAAGAACAGACCAATTAGCGTTAAACCAGGGTGATGTTATACGAGTTGCCATAGTAAGTTCAACGGGACTCATAACTTATGATAATGCTGCATTGGTAGTAACAAAAGTTGCATAGGTTAAACAAATACAATGAACTATGCGATATAGAGAATTACGCTAAAAAACGGTGTAAGTTGATATTATTAAGTTTTATCAAAAGCATACGGAAATACGCTAATCAAATTTCCATTACAAAATAAACATGTTCACTGTACGTGTATGTTGGAAACAAGTGAAAGACCACTCAATATTTAACCCCAATCTTAATAAACTTGCAAGAATTTAAAAAACCTTAAAAACAAACACAGTACCTAAGTGGTTGTCATAATAAATACGAAACACTCGTTTACATGACGAGTGTTTTTTGTGCGAAAACACAATACTGAGAGAGGTAAGTGAAAGTATGTACACTAATAATTTTCTAAGATTGCATGGTCATAGAAGACATTTAACAGGAAATAATTATAGCCCCTGACTTCTGCCAGTATTTCAAAAGGCAAGGAAAATGAAGAAATCAGTCGCTTGATGGAGGAATGTGGGGTTGAATTTGTCTTTTCTTGCGCTTACCCGGGAAATTTTTTTATTGCCTAAACTTACATTTGAACATTTTGTTAAAGGGAGTTAGGGGGGACTGCCAAATGAAAGTACGACTCCAATTGATATCCAACTACTATAAGAAAAATAGCTACCTGTTAAGGCAGCCATTTATTATTCCGCAACATTGCCCATAGCAATAGAAATTCGATTCCAACTGTTAATTTGATTAATCAAGATAACCAAATCGACATAAGCCTTTTCATCAAAATGCTTGCGCACACGCTCATATAATTCATCAGGAACGCGTTTTTCTGGAATAAGCGTAATATGTTCCGTTAATTCTAATGCTGCTTTTTCAGCATCTGAATAAAAAGTACATTCTCTCCAAGCGCTAATGCAGTATAAGCGCTGTTCAGTCTCTCCCATTTTCTTCGCATCAGCAGTGTGCATGTTGATGCAATAGGCACAGCCATTAATTTGAGAAGCTCTAATTTTAATGAGCTCACGAAGCTTTCTCTCAATACTACTTTTTTTAGTGTATTTTTCCATTTCCGTCATTATCTTCATAGCATCTGGTGCAATTTCATAATAATTCATACGTTGTGTCATTGTGAATCCCTCCATTATTTATTAGCTAATTCAACGGATAATTGATCCGCTTGATAAAGTGCATTTTGCAAGACATCTTCTGTATTCAATAAGGCTGTTCCTTGGACACGAAGAATATTAACATCTTCTATTCCAAGAAAGGCAAACATTGATTTAAGGTATTTGTAGGAATACTCCACTTCGGTATACCAATCGCCATTTGTATAAATTGAACCACTTGCCTGTATGATGATCATGCTCCTTCCATCATTTAATAAGCCCACAGAACCATTTTCCGTATATTTGAATGTTTCTCGCGCAATTAGAATGTTATCCATATAATCCTTTAGCTTTGAAGGAATATTAAAATTATGCAAAGGCATTACAATTAGATATTTATTGGCACTTTTAAATTGAACTAAAATTTCATTCATGCGTTCCAAAACTTCATTTTCTTCGTGTGTTAAAGGATCTCCATTTCGTGAATGTTCCCAGCCACTTAAAACAATCTTATCTATCATCGGAACAACGTCTTCATATAGATTAATTTGCTCAATTACTTCATCATCCTGTTTATTTTCTTTGTATTTCCCTAGAAAATGATCTAATACTTGAAGGCTCAAAGATGTCTTTGACTCCACTTTAGGGTGTGCATTTATCACAAGTAGTTTACGCATAAAAATCCTCCAGTTAAATAAAGTTGTTACTAATCGTCGATTAATTTAATCGTTGATTAACTTTGTCTACAATATACACTTTTCATTTTCGTTTGTCAAACTGATTCATTTATGTATAGCTAAAATGTGTTACTATCATGGTAAGCAAAATGTTTTAAGAGGGTGGAATAATGAAATATAGTGTGATGGTTGAATATGCCCTACACAGTCTTGTTTATTTAATTGATGTACCAAAAAATGAAAGTATAGGAATAAAGGATTTATCAGAATTTCAAGGATTATCGGAGACCTATCTTTCAAAAGTTTTAGGGAAATTGTCCAAGGAAGGCATTGTTAGCTCGGTATCTGGTGTAAAAGGGGGTTATCGACTCAATAGAAAACCTGAAGATATTACATTTTGGGATGTTGTGCGAGCTGTTGAAGGTGAAGATCCGATATTTCAGTGTAAGAATATTAAAGCGAATTTTGCTTATCAAAATAAAAAACAAAAGTGTGAGTCTTGTTCAAGTCAATCGAACTGTACGATCAATAGTGTCATGCTGGAAGCGGAAGAACACATGCGAAATTATTTAAGAAGCAAAACGATAGCGTGGTTAGAAGAAGAATTACTGCGGACTCTACCAAAGGAGCAAATAGAAGAAGCAAAAAATTTTTTTAAAAAAACAAATTGATAACTTGAATCGAATCATTTTGGATGTATGTAAATTCGGTTTACCTGAATGAAAATCTAAAGCGGGAATTTTATCCTGAAGGAATTAACCAAAATTGTGAAAAACAAAAAACCGGCAAGGATGCCGGCTGCGGATGTTGAATGAAAGCTATTTTGAATTATTTTCGTTAGCAAATTTACCAGAAGCAAATTTTTTGTTTGCTTCAGCTTGTTGAATTTGTTGTCTGATTTGATTAACATCAGTTTCATTCCCAAATTCAACGTTCGTTGACTTCATTGCGTTCATAGAACCAGAAGCCTGTTGCTTTTTAGCTTCAGCTTGTTGAATTTGTTGTCTGATTTGGTTAACATCAGTTTCATTCCCAAATTCAACGTTCGTTGACTTCATTGCGTTCATAGAACCAGAAGCCTGTTGCTTTTTAGCTTCAGCTTGTTGAATTTGTTGTCTGATTTGGTTAACATCAGTCTCGTTCCCGAATTCAACATTCATTGAATTCATTGCGTTTGGAGCTGCATTAGGAATTTTTGAGTTGAAATTTTGGTTGTTGTTATTATTCGCCATTAAATATCACCTCCTGAAAAGTAGTGTGTGCAGAAGGTTTTTTACTATCCATACATTTTAGAAAAACCTAACCGATTTGGACTGGCACTACAGAGTGAGGACCTCTAGTATCAAATTTGCATAGTTTAAGAAATCTAGTTTTCCTAGTATAATTGTAGTAAGTTCGTTATTGTGTTTAGAGATTGGAGAAATGTATGAAAGATCGTAAACAAATCGTTATCGAATCAACATTACAATTATTTACTGAAAAAGGATATCAGCATACATCGGTTCAGGATATTTTAGATAAGGCAAATATTTCGAAAGGTACATTTTATAATTATTTTTCATCTAAAAACGAATGCCTGAAAGCCGTATTAGAGCAAAATCGCCAAGAGCGAAATGTTTTAAAAGAGGAAATTTTAGTTGGTAAGAAAAAAGATGATGTAGACGTTTTAATTGAACAATTAATCGCCACATTAAAAATTAAAGAAAAATATAATTTAATGCCTTTATTTCGAGAAATCTCCTTTTTGCATGATGAAGAGCTGCAAGAAATTCTTGCGGAACATCGCTTCCATGAAATCACCTGGTTAAAAAACAGATTCTATGATATTTATGGAGAAGAAGGAAAGCACTATTATTATGAGTGTGCGGTCGTCTTTTTTGGCACATTCCAATATTTATCTTTTTATTGGAATTTGGCTACTAATATGACGATAGATCTAAAAAAAGTGGTTACTCGGTCATTGAAATATGTAGAAAGTTTTCTGCCAGAAATGATTAAGAGTGGAGAAATTCTATTAGAGCCACAGGAAATGTTTTTATTAGAAAAGGATCTAGCCTATAAGTCCATTACTAATAAAGAAATACAAGAGAAATTAGAGAAATTTTGTAAAAAAATCTCGACAATCGAACTTCCACAAAAATCACTCGAACTCTCTAGCTTACTTTTGGATGAAGTGAAGAGAGAAACACCCCGCATGAGTGTTTTAGAGATCATGCTACAGCCATTTCGTGCTTCTTTCGCTGAAACGATTTATAAATATGAAGCTGAAGAAATAGCCAACCTTTTCTGGCTCTTTATGAAGATGCAAAACAGCAAGTCATAAATGAATGATTGAATAACTAGACCAGCTTTTTAGCATAAAGTTGGTTTTTTCTTTTGTATTCGCTGGCCATTAATACTAGTGAGGGCATTAAGTTTTTTCATTCTTTTGTCAGTGAATATTTGATACTTGGTGGAATCGTGTCATTTTTCATAAAGCGGAAATAATAAAAGTATACATTTTCCACCAATTAAAATTTGATCTATAATTCCTGCTTCTGCTTGATTCATGGTGAAACCCGTATTAAGAAACAACAAGTAAGCTCACCATAGACGACTATACATTCTCGGTTTAAGTGAATTACTAATTCAGGAAGTGTTATAATAATTTTACATATTGTGGAGGTGGAGAGAGCTTGTGAAGGAAATAAGAGAACTATGGATGATTACATTTAAAATATTTTTAGAATTAATAAGAATTATTATCCTTTTTTCCATTATTGGATGCGTGATGTGGGGAGGCGCCAGGCTTATGTATACCTCTTTTGGAATAAATGTTGATGGTTCATACGCTGGGTGGCTGGGGGGAATCGCCATATATAGTTTATTGTTTGTCCTCTATCGTAATAAACTGCAATTTTCGGGATTTTATAATGGTCCATATCGCCAAAAATTATCCCCTACAACCACTACCATTTTTATTACGATTTCCGTTTTTTTATTAATACTGCCACTTTTTTGGCGTCCTCATTTTTAATATAGTTTAAATTTGATACATCAAAAAGAATGAAAAGAGGGTTACTACTGTGAAAGAATGGAAGGATAGGGCAGAAGTATCTTTTGTCACGGAGATTTCCCGATTCGATTACCTGAGACAGCAAATTCAAGAAGTGGCTGAAAAATTCAGTTTCAATCATCAGCAACTTGCGAAAATATTTGATTTACCAATGACTGAGCTGGATAGTTTATTGAATAACAAGGGCAGCATCACGACAGAGCAGCTAGATAAGATTGAACGAAAAATAGTTATGTTATGTGTTGGCTTTGAAGGCTTTGATGCAAGGGAAAGAGCCGCATTGCTTTTGAATGACCTCATTAAGGATTACATGTTTTCAACGGCTAGTGTCGCGAAAATGATTCATGTAGAGGAAAAGGACTTAATCGATTTTAGACAAGAGATATCGATCGATAAGAACGTAGAATTGAAGATTTGCGTGAATAGTATCATGCTTCATTTTGTATTACATGACTAATGACAAGCCCTGGTATTGTGGACTAAATCATTCACGAAGGATGAATAAAAAATCTTCTCTTCTTCGCTAACATTCTTCATCACTTCCACGATTTCCTTCATACATAGTAATGATGAGAACCACACACATTAACCTCAAAAAGTATGGGGGTTCCAAAATGAAAAATGCCAATAGAGTGTATGTGCTTTTATTTATCGTAGTTTTCTCATTTTCTTCAACCGTATATGCAGAAGAAAATAAGGAAGGTATTCTTGTATACCATGTGAAATATGATTATGAAGCTATAAGTGAATTTTTGGGCATGACAGTGCAGGAATACGACCAAGAGTGGAGGAAAGGTCTTTCGATTGCAGAGATGGCGGAGAAAAAAGGAATTGCTAGAAGAGATGTAGAAGGCTATTTTTATCAATTTCATTATGAAGAAATGCAAAAATGGCGACAAAAGGGTGTCATGACAGAGAAACACTATTTCCATCTTGTGTACGGATTAGCCGATGAAATAGAGGAATTTATTGATCGTAATCCCAACCGATAACTTTTTTCTAAACCCGAAAAGTTAATCTTTTAAAGTTAAAAGGCAGAAATGTTGTTTGCACAACATTTCTGCCTTCGTTCATTTATTTTTGTGTAATACGCTCGAAAAATTCCAGTGTTCTGTTCATATCCGTAACATGTTCATTGCATGTTTGACTATCTGCACAAATGTAATTACTGTGGTTGGTAAACGTGCCAACCACCTGTCCTTTAATGGACGTAGTAAATAAGCCTACATCTGAATGGCGATTACAGATAGCGCAAATGCCGCGAACCGTGTTATTGGCAAATATCCCTTTGATCCCTTTTAGCTGCCCATTTTGCTCAAGGACAACATATTTTCGATGTGTGCCAGCATCATCCCAAGCAAGATAACAAATTTGCTGAAAATCGAGTGCTTCTAGATTTGGTAGCTTGAGCTTCTTTTCCTTTTTAAATAAGGCTTTAAGCGTACTAGCGGTCACCGGCTTGAACGGGATGACATATGGTTTTAATTGCTCTAAAAATGCATCACCTTGTGCACGATCTGTGACAGCAAAAAGCTGGTCAATCAGCTCTGTTTCTGCTGCTGATAATGCTAATTTTGTCGTTACCTCCGTATCAACAAGGCCACGTACTGCTAGGATAACGTTTTTATCCTTTGTTGTTGTCAGTGCATGTAAAATTTTATTTAATTGCTGTTCTAGTAAATGATAGTTGGCAACCGTTAAAAACGGCTGAATTGTTTGTTGTTCCATTTGAAATCTCTCCTGTTTATTAGGCTATTTGATTACTTTTTGGCCTAAAGAGATCATTCAATTTCTGTTAGTTTATAACTTAATCTTGACCTCTTTGACCTAAAGAAGTCGTTCTAGAGCATGCATTACAAGTGAATGCGATCATTTAGATCCCTCCTTTAAAGAAAACGTTGATTTATATGGGTTTTACATGAGGTTTTATAATAGGTTGAACTAAACAGGCGACCAATTTACATTAATTTGTTAAAAATTATAAGTGTCTATAGATATAGTAACATGTGATTGCCCTAATTGCTCTTGAATTGTTTTGAAATTACTCCCTTTACATTGGCATAAGATGCGAAAGTCATGCAAATTTATCACAAACTTTGACCATGTTCTGGATAACGAGTTGGGAAGTACAGGATAACCGAAATTGTTGTTATATAATAAGTCCATTTCTGTTCCATCTTCCCAAAAGCAGGTTACCACTCGAGCCTGGGTATTTTTTGTGTCAATTAAAAATATGTGACCAAACTTCGCTTGATTCAACCTCTCGTTTTATATCAAAATAGAATTTTACAGTAGCTACATTTCCAGTATAACAACCTCTGTTTTCCTCTACAAATACCTGTAAATAAAATTGTCCATCCATCATCATTTTTTGTATAGTAAATTCCTCATCAATCAAGCCGACTTCGGGGATTGAATCTTTTTCGATTGCCTATAATTGAAAACGTATGAAAGAGGGAGTGTAAGCACCATCCAGCATAATTTGAGAACCATTGAATAAAGTGGATTCTTTATGATCGATAACAGCTTCTAAATCAAAATCTTGTCCTACTGAATTATTTTCAATATCGATGTTTTCTAAAGTTAATATGTAATTACTAGGAATAGTCTCGACAGGAACGACTTAACTTATCGTAAGTATTTTTATATTATAACTGAGCTGACAATTATAAATATTAAAACAGTAATAGAAATAAATGTTGTTAAATACTTTTTTCGAGTATACTGCGAGTTCGTACTATAATTTTTCTTAAATTTAATGAAAGATAGTATACAAGTATAAACGTTAAGAATAATAAATACCAGAATCATAAAACCAAAGAAAACTCCTGGAACGTACCATGCTGGCTCCCAAAAGAAACCAATCCACAAACAAAATGCCACTATAACCATTATAGGTATTGCAACAAAACGAATACTTTTACCGAGAAACCTCATTACATTATTCACCTTATTTAATTAATTTTTACAAATCGAGATAATAGTTTACATTATAATATATAGAAAGTACATATGAAAAGAAAATAAAAACAGACGAAATTATTTATCGTCTGTCTCAATAATAAATAATTCATTTATAACGGTAATTGTGACTTTACCTATGTAAGAAGAGGTGTAAGAAAGTAAAAAGTATATTTTTACCTAAATAGGCATTTTCAATAGGTTAATTATGCAAGTACACATATAGATAGCAAGACAATAAAAATAGGAGGCTGAAAGAATGAATAGAAATCTGCTTATTTCCTTAGTTGATAAAGTTGTGAGGGTGGATCGGGGAGGTCCTGAATCACGAATTGGAAAGTTACTGCATGCTGGAGACGATCATTTTGTTTTACTAACAGAAAAAGACGGTATGGTTTATTATAAAACGCAGCACATAAAAAGTATTACGGTTAATTCAAGAGATGGGATGGAATTTAATGTTGAAGATCCAGAAGATGATTCCTACTTACTCCCAAATAATTTCAAAACAGTTGTTAGTAATTTTCTTCACCATTGGGTTAAAGTAAATCGTGGTGGACCAGAAATGCTAGAGGGAATAATGGAAGAGGTCACAGATGATTATATTACCGTTTTTGCAAAAGATGAAATTGTCCGACTTGCCATGTATCACGTTCGTAATATTAGTTTAGGAACTAGTAAAAAGCTGAGGAAGAGAAAAGTGAAGGTAATAAAGATAATGCCAACAATGATACAATGAACAACAATAATACAGTGAACAACAATAATACAGCCAATAATAAGGGAAGAAATGCAAGAAATCGAAAAAGATAATATTTTTTATACAGAGTCTAGCTAAAGAAAGGAGGAAGGATTGTGGTTATGCTCCTTTACTTCTCTATCGTTGGTGGATTATTTTATAAATTGTTTATTGTGTCACCTGAAGATCGTACCACGGAAATAACAATAAATTCTACCACATCAACTATTACTAAACATAAGGCGGCTGATGTGAATGTGGGATAGTTCAATTACAATCATGTTGGTTGTATTTATTTTTACTATTATATTCATGCTGTGGAGGCCATTTGGAATAAACGAAACTATTCCAACAACTATCGGTGCAGTAATTGTGTTGATAACGGGTATTGTATCATGGAATGATGTCCTAGGGATATTGGGTATTGTCAGTGGTCCATCACTGACAATACTTTCTACAATTATGATGTCAATCGTTCTTGAAAGTATAGGTTTCTTTCGTTGGATTGCGTATAATATCGTCATTAAATCAAAGGAATCAGGTGTCAGACTTTATATATATATTATTTTACTATGCTTTTTAATGACAATGCTTTTTAATAATGATGGAAGTATATTAATTACAACGCCAATAATTATACACATAGTCAAGCTCCTTCGCTTTAAACCCCATCAAGCTTTTGCGTATTTAATTTCAGGAGCACTTATAGCTACGGCCGCCAGCGCACCTATTGCGGTAAGTAATATTTCTAATCTGATTGCATTAGAAATTGTTGGGCTGAGTTTGAATAGTTACGTAGAAATGGTATTTGTTCCATCAATGATTGGAATCTTTACTATTACGTTTTTGTTATATTTTTATTTTAAAAGATCAATCCCAAAAAGAACTAAATCTATCCCAATCAATGTGAATACAAATGAACAGCTTTTGTATTCACACCCGCTGGATATTCGCACAGATTATGTGGAGATAGATTGGAAAATGTTTAAGGTATGCTTAATTATTGTTGTTGCAACGAGGGCAAGCTTCTTTGCACTATCTCCAATAGGTATTCCAATAGAATTTATTGGTTTGCTTGGTGCAGCAATTTTAATCGCAGTTAGATGGCTAAGAATGAAAACGGGACTTTCAGATATCATAAAAAATTCGCCTTGGTATATTTTTTTATTCGCATTCAATATGTATGTGCTTGTATATGGTCTTAAAAATGTAGGATTGAATGATATTATCATAAAAACTTTTAAGACCTCAGTAGAACATGATATTTTGAACGCAGCCATGATTATGGGTCTATTATCTACATTTTTGTCAAATATTTTTAACAATCTTCCCACAGTGATGATCGGTACATTGTCCATTATGGAAATGGGACTCGATCCTTTATTCTTACAAGTCGCTTATTTAGCAAATGTAATTGGAAGTGATATTGGCGCCCTATTAACACCTATTGGCACTTTAGCAACTCTCATTTGGATGTTTATTTTAAAAAGACATGGAATCCTAATTACTTGGGGGAATTATCTGAAAGTTACAATACTTGTTATTCCTATTGGGTTAATTGTAAGCTTAATTAGTCTATATTTATGGGTCACTTTAATATTTGAATAGAGGAGGGGAGACATTGAAGAATTTGATTCAAGATTTTGATAAAGAAATTGTTAAATTAGAATTAACAGGGAAAAAAATACTCAAAGGAATAATTATTGATAACAGTAGTGAGTTGGTTGTTTTATTTAACGGTAAAGAATTTTTTTATATTCCTGTTAATCATATTCATGAGATAAAAATAGATTATTATAACGAGGATGGTCTCAAAATACCATCATCTATAACACAGGATAAAATATTTAACGATACAAATGAAAAAATGACTTTTGCAAAAGTTCTTACAAAATCTTTAGGGACATTTTTAGAAATTCAAGTGTTAAATAATCAGCCGTTACATGGTTATATCTCCAGTATTCTAGATGATTATATTGTATTCCAATCTCCCATTTATAAAAAAATGTATATCCCCATCAAACATATAAAAACAATAGTACCTTATAGTCTTAATCAGAAACCGTATCAATTATCTGACGAAGAATTATTAATCAATGCATGTAATGAAAATTTCCCAAAAACTTTTGAGGCACAAATTGAAAATTTAAGAAATAAACTTGCAGTATTAAACATAAATGAAAAAAATAATTTTACAGGTGTAATAACTGAAGTAAAAGGATCAATCATCGAATTTCGAACAGCTAAGGATAGCATCTACTATAATCTCCAACATATAAAAACTATTCATACTCCTTGATTCTGAATTAGAAAAAACGATATTTTTATTTTTAATTCCATTAAAGTTATTTATATCCAAATATACAGTTTGAAATTATATAAATATATAAAGAGTATGAGAGAAAAAATTACCTAGAATTAAGGACTACACAAAAATTTTGATATTCTGTGTGGTCTTTTGTTTTTCATTTAATCGTATTATTGCGATAGCTTAGGCCAAATGCATCTTAGGGCGGTTCAGAAGTTACTATCGTTAAAATAAAAAAATTTATACGTCGATAAACCTCCAGCAATGGAAAGTTGGTTTAAGCTAAATAATTTTTAAACGTTAATTACATATAATTAGATAGGTAATTCATTAAGTAAGACATTTAACCCTTCATAATGTACATATGTTAATTATTTATTGAAATTAGTTGTTTCATACAAGCATACTCATACGAAAATTCATAAGTTATGTTAATTACAAGAAAAGGATGTTTTGCTGTGGAACAACAACTTAACCAATACTCTATCACTATCCTTGGAAGTAAGGGTGGTGTTGCAAAGTCAATCCTATCAATTCTAAATCATAGCGTTAAAGATAAAAATGATCCTATCCATCATGTTATTACAAAATCAAAGCTTTTTTTAATAGATATCGATCAAAAGAAAATAGATTATTATCATTCATTGTTACCAAATTTAATAGATAAAATAACCCTCTTACAATTTGATTTAAGTGATACAGCCAAATTTACTGAACATTTACAATCAACAAACACTAAATTAGTTATTGATGTATCATGGGCTGATACAATTGAAATGTTAGAATGCTGTAATAAACTTGGAGTTCATTATATTAACTCTGCTTTAGAAAACACTGCGGTTGATCTTGATGAGAGTTTATATGGTTTCCCGTTGACTGAACGCTATTATCGATTTGAAGATAAGAAAGAAACACTTAATAATACAAGGGCGATTATTGGCTCTGGTATGAACCCTGGGGTCGTTCAATGGATGGCAATTAAATTATTGGAGGAAAATTCTAATAATATACCACTAGCTTGTTACATTATTGAGCATGACAGTTCTTTTTATAAAGACAAAAACCTTATACTACCTAAAACTATTTATTCTACTTGGTCTGTAGAATGTTTTCTGGATGAAGCAATTTTAAGCTATCCAATGTTTGTCCAACATCATTTACCACTTTATTTATACGATGATGTTTATGCTACTGAATTTAAGGTGAAATTAGGAGAAAAGGAATTTTATGGGTGTCTTATGCCTCATGAAGAAGTGCTAACTTTAGGTGAAAAATATGATTTTGAAATAGGATTTATCTATCGAGTCAATGAATATACAACAGAATTAATTAGAAAAAATCTAGGTAATGTAGATGATCTTTGGAATTGGAAACAAAAACTTATTGATCCATCTGATGGAGAGGTTGAGGGAGAGGATCTTGTCGGTGTTCTATTAGTATACAATGATAAGGAAATTTATATGTATAATTCAATGAAAAGTAGCGATATATACCCGAAATATAAAACTAGCGCGACTTACTTTCAAGTTGCCTGTGGAATATATGCTGGAACTGCGAGTTTAATCTTAGATAATATTCCTTTAGGTGTTTATTATGTCGATGAATTATTAATAAATAAGCAAAGTGATTATGGGAAATATTTGAATTACTACATGAAAGATTTTAACTATGGTGAAAATAACAGTACGGATGGCTTATTACATCAAAGGATGAAAAGAATTGAATAATAACTAACAAAACCCGAACTATTACAAAACACTTATTAGAGTTTTGTAATATAGTTCGGGTCTTTCATTGGCTAAATCCTTTTGATCAGTCTCTATAATAAGTAGCGACCAACTTAACCTTTTGAAATAAGTTTAAACAATCTATAACAAGTAAAAAAAATATATTAAAAGCGTTCTCACAAGGAATAATCAACCCTTAAAAACTTCATAAAATCCTATATAACCACTAATGAGCATTATAAATGAATGCGATCATTTAGATCCCTCTTTTAAAGGAAACGTTGATTTATATGGGTTTTATAATTGGTTGAATTAAACAGACAACCAATTTACATTAATTTGTTAAAAATTATAAGTGTCTATAGATATAGTAACATGTGATTGCCCTAATTGCTCTTGAATTGTTTTGAAATTTACTCCCTTTACAATGGGATAAGATGCAAAGGTTCATGCAAATTTATTAGACGAAATTGTTTGTCTATAATCAACATTTCCATCTTCATTATATGTAAGACACTATTTATTTTTCTTTTGTTAGGCTAATTTTTGTAATCTTGATGTATAAGAATTAGGATTGTTTAATTAATTTTAATGAACTAATTATATTTCTACCATAAAAAAGAATAAAGTAAATTAGTGTAACATTTATAAAGAAATAAAGTATATTAAAGTTAATTTGAGTAATGCCATTTTTAGTAAATAGAGCAATTGCGGATGATAACTCATTCTCACCGATGTAACTTATAAAGGGGAATGGGGCTCCAAATTTGTTAGAACCAAAAGATGCAAAGAAAATGGACATTAAGCTCATTATAATGCTAATCCATAACAACGCCTTTTTGTTTGTACCTTGCATTAAGTCATCTCCTTTTATATTTTAACTACCCAGTATTATAATATCGTAAAAAGTTGAATGTGGTAATATTTTGGTAATTTATAATAAAATATTATCCAGAATGTTTATTGTAATTTTTATACATATTGATATTATAACAGCTTATGAAAATTTGAAAATTGATAATGCACTGTTTATTTTCTGAATTGTTGGAAAGGTAATAAATTGGTATAATGGACTGAATTGGTTAATGAAGGGGGATTTATGATGAAACAGATGACTGAACGTAAATTAATGAATGCTTGGAGAATTTATACATTGTAGGAGGCGCTATGCTATTAAATAAAGAAGGTTTTGATTTATGGGCCGATGGATACGACCAAACGGTACAACACAGTGAGGAAAAGTATCAATACCCATTTGCAGGCTATAAAGAGATTTTAAATAAAATTTTCAATGAAGTGATGGCTGTTCCGGCTTCCACTGTTTTAGATATTGGCTTTGGAACAGGGGTATTAACGGCAAAGCTTTATGAACAGGGGCATTCGATTTATGGCTTTGATTTTTCTGCGAACATGATTGCCATTGCCAAGGAAAAAATGCCAGAGGCTCACTTAATGGAGTGGGATTTAATGAATGGCTTGCCACAGGAGCTATTACAGCAGCCCTATGATGCGATTATTAGTACGTATGCGCTCCATCATTTTACAGATGAGCAAAAGGCTTTGTATATCACACAATTATTACAGCACCTATCACCAACAGGGAAAATTTTAATTGGCGATGTAGCTTTCCAGACAAGAGAGCAGCTGGAGCAATGTCGTCAAGATAGCGAGGGATACTGGGATGAGGATGAATTTTACTTTGTCCATGAGGAGCTAAAGGTTGCCTTACAGGAAATTTGTGAGTTAACATTTTACCCACTATCGCATTGTGGTGGAGTCTTTGTGATTAGTCGGAAGAATATAAATGCTGATTAGTGACCCCTTATATGGGGAGTTCGAGATAGATGGTTTGTTAGAGGAATTGATTGTAAGTAAGCCAGTTCAACGCTTAAAGGAAATTCATCAGGCTGGGGCAGGCTTTCTAGTAAATAGCAAGTGGACTATTTCAAGATTTGAGCATTCTGTAGGTGTCATGCTGCTTATTAGACAGCTTGGCGGTTCATTGCAGGAGCAGGTGGCAGGCTTATTACATGATGTGTCCCATACCGCTTTTTCCCATGTGGTGGATGTGGTCCTTGAAAATGAGGCGGAAGATTACCATGAAGCGATATTCATGGATGTTATCAAACAGTCTTCAATACCTGCGATTCTTGAAAAATATGGCTACGAGGTAGAGAACATACTAGATACATCCAGATGGTCGTTACTTGAACAACCTGCTCCAGCATTGTGTGCGGATCGTATAGATTATACATTAAGAGATATGTATTTTTATGGAAATTTAGCCCTTGAAGATATCCAAAAATTTTTACAGGACTTATTCGTTTTTCAGGGAAAATTGTGTGTTAAAACGATTGAGCGTGCAGAATGGTTTGTAAAAATTTATTATCAGGAAGTGTTAGATTTTTTCTTGCACCCTTTAAATATCTATGCGACAAGTTCGTTAGCGAATGTATTAAAACTGTCGCTAGCAAAACAAATTCTAACGCTTGAAGATTTCCTAAAGACTGATCATGAGGTATTGCAGCAGATGAAGGCTTCACATGATCGAGACGTTCAAGCTCTTTTACAACAATTACATGAAAATGTAGAGGTAAGAGAAGAACAAGAGAATCATGACATTCATTTTCGCAATAAAGTGCGACTCATCGATCCAGCTATCTATCATCAACAGCGACTATGGAAGGCGAGCGAGGTATCTAACTATGTCAAAGCAATGAATGTCTCTGCTTTGGAAAGGTTTGAGCAGGGAGTTTATGTGAAAATAATCAATGAGGAGCTGTCATAGGGCAGCTCCTTTCTTTAGGCAAACATGGATAAAATATATTTGCCAGAAAGCATAAATACGGCATAGACAGCGAGCGCACTCATAACGGAAATGCCTGGTTTAAACCAGCTTGTTAGGAGGAACGCGAGCACGGTAAATAACAGCATGCCAACCGCTCCAAATACTGTGTTTTGAAGAACAGCATGAAAGGTATCTTCTTTCATATTTTTCATTTGCATGCCCATATTAATGAGCGTCAATATCGGTAAGGCCGTAATAATACCTGATAAAAATAAATACTTAGATTGGTTAAGTAGTAGCGCGAGCACCATGATTGTGCCACCTACTAAAAATAGAGAAAGTATAACATGGGATGCCCTCAATTAAATTCAGAATAGAGTAATAATACTGTAGAACGTAAGTGTTCACAAGTACCCATTGATACTATTTAGCGAGAAGCGCAGAAAGATAGATGTTTATGAAAATAGATAGAATTTTTGGGAGGGGGTGAGTAGTAATGTCCATTCTATCCTTTATGCTTTTATATGTAGTAGGCATACCAATCTCTACGCTGCTGCATGAAATTGGGCATGCATTGGGTGTTATAGTATGTTCAAAGGAACGAGCCCATGTTTATTTAGGTGCAAAAAATCTTCCTGAAAACTTGCGTATAGGTCGTATACATTTACATATTCGATGGGGATTGTTTGGCTTCTGTACCCCACAAAAAGGGAGTAGCTTAACGCGCAAGCAGTCGCTCGGATTTATAGCGGGTGGTCCTATCATGACTTTAGCAGTATTACTTTTTGCCAGCTATCTAGCCCGTTATTTTGCTGCTTATGCAGGGATACACTATTTTTTCAATAGCCTTTTTTATTTGAATACTTTTCAATTTCTTGCAACAGCAGTCCCGCTAATTTATCCAAAATGGTATAAGCCCTATGCAGGTTTACCCTCAGATGGCTATCAGATGCTAAGCTTACTGAAGAAAAATATCTGAAAATAAAAACTTTAACGAGGTCACTTTTAATATATCGTTGTATACGATATAATCGTTTTGAACGATATATTAAAGGGGTTATTACAATGATTAAAGATATAAATGATTATTTTACAACGATATTCTATCATCTACATACAACCCATGAAGATGTTATTTCCCATCAGAGTGTGCGTATTTTGCAAATGATACAAAAGGAAGAGGAAGTGACGGTGCGTGATATAGCAGGGTTACTAAATATTTCTCCTAATACGGCATCAGAGCATGTGAAAAAGCTAGAGCGTCATGGCTGGGTGATGAAGGAGCGTGCAAGTGACGACCAGCGTAAGGTCATGCTACATTTGACAGCAGAAGGGCTACAAGTGTTGAAGAAAAACTCGGAGCTAGATGATGATAAGCTACAGCATGCACTTAATCAGCTAACTGAGCAGGAACAGCAAGCCATTCTACAGGCGTTTCGACGTCTAAGTGAGGTGGCAAAATAATGTATACATTCTTTAAAATTTTGAGTTCAGCAGCCATCATTGGCGTTGTGACGGAGGTTGCACGACGGTTCCCTACCTATGGAGGCATTATTGCTGCGTTGCCATTGGTGAGTATTTTAAGCATTATTTGGCTGACAGTGCAAAGTGAGTCGAGTGAGCATATTCAACGCTTTACGGTAGGCGTTATCGTTGGCTTGCCCGCAACGATGTGCATGCTATTTGTGATTTACATGGCGATGAAATCCTCTGTACATATTGTACTAGCTATTGGACTTGGTGTGCTATCCTGGGCTGTATTTTTAGGCATACAAAAAGCGATTGCAGGGGTTTTTCATATTTCCATTTAAGAAGGAGTTTATAAAATGACGATTATTGCCATACATCAACTACCAAAACGAACTGTAAGCGAATTTTTTCAGGAACATTGGGGTACGACAGAGATGGTCATTTCCAGTGGCATTTATGATTGTAGTGAATTAGCGGGCTTTGCTTTTATGAATGAGCAACAAATGATGATCGGTTTAATCACCTATATCATGCGGGAAGAGGACTGTGAAATCATTTCGTTAGATAGTACGGTTGAGGGGAAAGGTATTGGTTCTGCTCTTGTGAAAGCGGTAGAACAAGCAGCAATGGAGCAGGACTGTACAAGCATATCACTTATTACAACAAACGATAATTTACATGCATTGAAATTCTATCAAAAACGAGGCTATTGTTTAATAGAAATACTGCGTAATGCAGTGGAAAAAGCAAGAGCCTATAAGCCTTCTATCCCACTCATTGGTAATGATGGTATTCCAATACGAGATGAATTACGGTTACAAAAACAACTTGACTGTCAATAAGTCAGGTTGTTTTTGTTATACTAGTTGGGAGGAAAGAGAGGGAAAGTATGAAAAAAATACTATTTATTTTAGTACTGAGTGTGCTAGTGGTCGGGGCAATCTTTATGATTTATCTCAAGAGCAATCCACCACTTGTTATTCAAAGCTATAGCAGCAAACAAGGCAATGAAGCAATCAAAATCATCGCACTTGAAAATACAGGGCTGCGTGAAATTAAGCTAAAGCAAATACTGGTGAATGATCAGCGTCCTGATAACACGAAGCTTGTAATAAGTATGTCAGAACCTTTTGAGGCGGAAACAAAGCTAGAGGGAAATGATCAACTATCTTTTCATAAATTAGCACAGCGAACGATCGTACCTCAAAGATACATAAATCAACAAGCTATTGGCGAGCAGCCACAGCATTATGCAGTACAAGTTCTAGCATCTAACAACCAGAAAGTAACGATACACTATGAATACTTAAAAATACCTTTTACGCTTACAGTTGAGCTTCAAGCCAACAAATAATCACTTTTTGTCTTATCCTTTATGCCTGTGTCAATTTCTAAGATTGTTTGGTGAAAAGCTCCTATCCCTCCTAGAACATGGTAATATTGTATTAACAGCAATTGTGATACTAGGAGGGACCTAATGGCATTTATCATCTTGGGTATAGTACTATTTATCTGTGTTATCACTGTGACATTAGTGTTTATGAAAAAGCTTTTAAAAAATGATATTATGCTTGAAGTGACAGCCACTTGTGAAGGAAAAAATGAAGACAATCAAGCGATTATGAAGATATATTTTAGGTATTCCATTGGACGTCTTGCCAGAAGGAAACGAGAAATGATAGGCAGTATTGAATGGTCTGAAGGGTGGATGCCTGTCAGCTATAATTTAAAAGAACATGGCGTGTATGATGAAGAACGACTTCTGTATGCAACGAATGAGCAAACGTATTCCACCTTTGAAATCAACGCGACAAATGCGCTTGACGAGCAAGGACGTGGAGAGGGCTACGTGGTCCTTGTATTAGAAAAGCCAAATACCTCTCATATGTCCCGAGCGGGTGTTATTCTCGCTGTGACAGCCAATATGGTTACATATCAATTATCAGACTCGACTAGCTGGCACAATGATATGCTAGCGAACTAGCTATCCAATGTATTGGATAGCTTTTTTGGTATTTACAAGTAAAAATAGGCTGTTTATGGAACCAATTGCGGAAAATAACGTATAGAAAGAAGAAGGACTTGCAGGAGGAAGGAGGATATAGATGTCCGAACAACATAGCAAATACAATGATTCAAGGCTTGTCACAATAGATGAGCAAATATGTGCACTTTTGCAGCAACGAAAAGAGCAAACTGCTCTTACTCCAGGCTTGCCTTCGGATGATACCATTTCGAAATGGGCACAGCAATATGGTTTCGATGATACTTTTTTAGCGTTGTTCTTCCAGTTGATTAAATCAGAAAAATACTATACTTCAAAGGTAGAACCTTCAGGCTTCCGTCACTATATCCCTGTATTGAAAACGGTAGCAAAGGGAGAGCGTTTGTATACGGTTTCTTATGTTCGTCAATATGACAATGCAAGTGTAGTGCAATTATTAATCGATTGGGATGAGCAGCAAGAACCTCAGCTAACGATTCAGCAAAAATTAGAACGAAAACATTTTGGTCTATACATTGATGCGTCCTATGAATGCCGAAGTAAAGGTACAGGTGGCTCAAATGGACATGAAAGCAGTACGTATGTGGTGACACCACCCTTGCCAGATGATTTAAGTGGACTTCATTTTGTTTTTACAGAATACGAGGATGCCTTTGAAGAAAAGCCGACAGGGTGGGCTATCACCATACAAGGTTAGGGGGATATTTAATGAAAAAATGGATGTTTCCACTTGCCCTCATCATCCTATTGACAGCTTGTCAAATTCCCAAGCAGGAGATACATTATATCGCCAAAAGTGAGCATTGGAAAGCCATCTATCATAGTAATGGTGAGGTGGGCTTACGCTTATTTTATCTGGGAGATGATGATGATTTGGGGCCTTTAGAAATTACAATTGAGGGGACAAAAGAATCCCAAAATTTAAGTGATGTTCAGTTAAATAAAGATGGCTATTATTCCTTCACAAAAAAAGAAAGTGAGAAAATCTTTAAACGAGAAACAAAGCCAATGATCCATGTAGAATGGCAATCTGAAGATGAGACCTTAGAAGTGAAAAATCATTAGGAGATAATAATAAAATGCGAATTGAACAGCGCGAAGATATAGTGATTATTGATGGGCTAGAAATCATCGGTACGATTCAAAAAAATCAACAATGCCCGAGTTGTCAAAATTCCATCATCTATGATGACACGTTTGATAGTTATTTTTGTGCGATGTGTAATGAGTGGCAAGAGGAGGCATGTGATGACCCGCATTGTCACTATTGTGTTCAACGTCCAGAACGCCCATTGCAAGTCCGTCGCTAAATTTTTTTCTTTTTTAGTGTTTGACAAAGAATTCACTATTCGTTATAGTAATTAACAATTTCATACAAAATGAAATGGGCAATGATAAGGACAAGAGATGCGATTAACCATTTATAGAGAGGGGGGCCTTGGCTGCAAGCTTCCTAATGTCGTACTCCCATCTTACTACCTTGGAGCCGTGCTTGGAAACTTGCACCGTTTTTTGCGGCGTTACAGCAAAATCAATGAGCCACTAGCTTATAAACTAGTGGGAATTTGGGTGGAACCACGGGTAATCAACACATACTCGTCCCTTCTTAGGGGCGGATATGTGTTTTTTTTATCTACACAATTATGCCAAGGTGTAATTGATTTTATTACTAAAAGGAGTAGAGAAACATGTCAAATCAACGTATTCACATTCAATTTCCAGATGGTCAACAACAAGCATTTACTAAAGGTGTGACACTAACCGATATTGCACAAGCGATTCGTCCAGAGCTTCGTAAAAAGGCAGTCGCAGGGAGTGTTAACGGAACCATCATTGATTTGACGCGCCCGATTATGGAAGATGCACAAATTACATTGTACGATGCAAGCTCAAAGGAAGGGATCGAGGTCATTCGCCATTCTACGGCCCATTTATTAGCTCAGGCAATTAAACGACTTTATCCACATGCACAATTTGGAGTAGGACCAGTCATTGAAAATGGCTTTTATTATGATATAGATATTGCTGATACACTGACACCGAGTGATTTACAGCAAATTGAAAAGAAAATGAAACAAATTGTACAGGAAAATATCCCGATTCATAGACGCGAGGTTTCACGTGAAGAAGCAAAGCAATTATTCGCCCATGATGCGTTAAAGCTAGAGCTGTTGGAGGCAATTCCTGTAGATGAGCTAGTTACGATTTATGAGCAGGGAGATTTTTATGATTTATGTCGTGGTCCACATGTCCCGTCTACAGGCAAATTACAGCATTTTAAATTAATGCATGTGTCAGGCGCTTATTGGCGAGGCGATAGCAAGAATCAAATGCTTCAGCGTATTTATGGCGTTGCCTTTGCTACAAAAGAGGAACTGCGCGATCATTTTATCTTCTTGGAGGAAGCAGAAAAGCGAAATCATCGCAAGCTAGGTAAAGAGCTATCGTTATTTATGTTTTCAGAGGAAGCACCTGGCATGCCCTTCTATTTAGCCAATGGTCAAATTTTACGCAATGAACTGGAATCGTATTTGCGACATTTACAAGCAAAATATGACTATAGGGAAGTACGAACACCGCTGATGATGAACCAACGCTTATGGGAGCAGTCAGGTCACTGGGATCATTATAAGGACAATATGTATTTCACACAGGTGGATGACCAAAGCTTTGCCTTAAAGCCGATGAACTGTCCTGGGCATATGCTGATTTTCAAAAATGCCTTACATTCCTATCGGGATTTACCTATACGTATGGCAGAATTTGGGCAAGTGCACCGACATGAATTTAGTGGCGCCTTGAATGGTCTGTTACGTGTACGAACTTTTTGTCAGGATGATGCCCATATTTTTGCAACACCACAGCAAATTGAGGATGAAATTGCACTGGCCTTAAAGATTATAGATGAAGTGTACAACGTCTTTGGATTTGCGTATACGATTGAATTATCGACACGACCAGATGATTATATGGGTGATTTGGCACTGTGGGATCAAGCAGAAGCAGCACTTGAAAATGTCCTAAACAATTTAGGTATTGCCTATACAATTAATGCAGGGGACGGGGCTTTTTATGGACCGAAAATTGACATCCATATTAAAGATGCGATTCAGCGCAGTCATCAATGTGCAACGGTTCAGCTTGATTTCCAGCTACCAGAGAAATTTGATTTAACGTATATTAATGAGCACAATGAAAGGGTGAGACCTGTTGTCATCCATCGTGCAGTGTTTGGCTCAATTGATCGCTTCTTAGGTATTTTAATCGAGCATTTTGGCGGAGCATTCCCAACTTGGCTGGCACCACAGCAAGTCCAAGTGATTGGAGTAGCTGAGGCACATCAAGGCTATGCCAAGCAAGTTGTTGAAGCTTTACAACAGGCAGACATCCGTGTGCAATTAGATGACCGTCAAGAAAAGCTCGGCAAAAAGATACGAGAAGCCCAATTGCAAAAAATACCATATATTGTGGTTATTGGTGATCGTGAGGTTGCCAACCAAACTGTAGCTGTTCGCAGACATGGTCAGCAAAATTCCACTGATAAGTCACTACAGCAATTAATAGAAGAAGTCACAGCAGCCATTCAACAAAAAAGTTTAGCTTAATTTAAGTAAAGAAAGCTTGCGATGAATGTTCGTCATTCATCGCAAGCTTTTTAATTGTTAAGAAATTTTTACTTCTATTTTTTTGAAATGACTACTAGAATCTACATGGTGTGCATACAATGAATTAAAGGTGCTTGGAACTTTCTTGAAAAAGCGAATGTCCCAGTATTACTTCTTGTGTTTCAGCGTCGATGACAAGAAATTTGCGATAGGATTCATCGGTATTGTGCTGAAAGGATGCTAAAAAATAAACTTGTCGATTGGGATGAATAAAAGTATGTTGAGAGAGGTCTATTGTTTCCTGTTTACCATCTGTTTGTAAATAAAAACGTTTTGTCGCATTTGCTACATCTTTAAAAGCCATCTTTTGACGAATATTCAATGAAGCATTGGTATATTCCTCATAAATCGCACGATTAAGCTGCTGATAAAATGTGTCCTCATCACGAAACGATTGAAATTGGTTGTTTGGGTATTGATATAGTGTATT
The DNA here is from genome assembly GCF_002896375.1 of Lysinibacillus sp. YS11. NCBI lineage: Bacteria > Bacillati > Bacillota > Bacilli > Caryophanales > Bacillaceae > Lysinibacillus > Lysinibacillus sp. YS11. The sequence continues at coordinate 2,078,744 of NZ_CP026007.1, forward strand.
TATTTCAGTTGGTGTGCAAAGTGTGGGTGATGTATGGTCTACTGAATGTTGAGGTGGCAATAATATTTTGGAAACAACCATAAAAGTTAAGATGAATACGTGCATCATTCAACCTCCAAATGTTTTCTTATCAAAAACATCGCCTACTTTTTCATTCTCTATACATTCTGAGAAATGGCTAGGTGAATGCATGTATCATCCCCGATAAAACCAGCCAATAAAACATGGCCTGGCTTTATCATATCTATACTTTCTTCTATTATATGCCTCGTTATGATTAGGAAGCTTGTGCTTGTTTTAAATATCTATTAAGTAAGACATCCAATTCTTGACTGTAATCTACTACAATAGGGTGGGTGAAACCAAGATCCTTTGCTTTTTTATACATAATTCTTCGTTTGATCTCAATTTCCGCCTTCAAGAATTGTTTAAGTAATAAGTTAACCAAGATATTTTCCTCCTAATTTTTTATCCATATTCTTGAAATAAATTTTTATGACCTCGATTCAACTTTTTCATTGTATATCACTTATATTAAAAAAAATGTCACATTGTGTATCGTTTCTTAAATTCGTAATTTAGTCATAGATAGGGTACTTCATCCTATTTAGCCTGGTTGAAAATTTTTATATATTATAGATAAAAATTACTGTAAAATTCCCCTTTTATAGAACTTAATATATGACTTAAAACCCTATTCATGTACTGGATAGGGTTATTCACGTTCTTTGTTTTAGAAAATATTAAGGGGAAAATGGAGAAGTCTTAAGTCTTTTATACTAAGAAAAAAGTTGTGATTAGAGATTGAATTTTCCGATAATTAAGCGCAGAATTCATATCTTGTCACATTTTAGCAAATTCCCTTTTTTGTTGTTTAGAAATGGGGACATTTCATTGTCTATGGTGAAATGTTGAGAATTTTTGAAATTAATGGAATAATGGATAGTAGATGAGGTGATGCAGCGCATGATGAAAAAACTGGTTTCCATCATTGCTTTTTTAAGTTTACTAACGGCATGTGAAAGGGAGAAGCCCTTACAGGAACCGACCATTGTGTATGACATGGATACGACATCGACATCCACTGAATTTAGCTATGTAGCGGATTTATCTTTGGAAAATAGAGAGGCCTATCAAGCATTTTTAAACGATGGAGAAATTCGTCATTTGCAGACCTTTTCGCCAGAGGAAATGCTGCTAATTATGTTTGATTTAGTGGAGGAACCTCGTATGGATGCATTGTATGCGATTACTTACAGCAATGATGCATTCCCCACAAAAGAATTGTTTGAGCAATACTATACCGATTCACTTGCAGGTGATTTGCTTGTTACCTATTTCATGTATAGATTTTATGATCGAATAGTGATTAATGAATCGAGCACCCCTGATTTACAGGTCGTTCAACTGGAAATTTCCGTTGGGAGTCAGCTCTACATAAAAACATACGCTCTGCAACAGCAAGAGGGGATTTGGAAGGTTCATTTAGCTAAAGATCAAAGAGGAGAAACAGATGACTGAAATTTATTTTGTTAGACACGCACATGCTCATTATTCAGAGGATGAATATCATCGTCCACTATCTGCTCAGGGACAAAGGGATGCAGAGTGTGTCACAAATCTTTTGAAGCATTATCGAATCGATGCCGTTTATGCTAGTCCCTATCGAAGAGCTATTCAAACAGTGGAGGGGATTGCACAGGCGCGTCATTTACCCATCCAAACGATAGATGCTTTAAAAGAAAGACAACTTGCTACTGGGAAGTTGGAGGATTTTCATGCAGCAGTTCAACGGGTGTGGCAGGAGCCAAGCTTTGCATGGGCAGGTGGGGAGTCCAATCAACAGGCAATGGCTCGCGCTATTCCAAGTTTGCGAAACATCCTTCTCACGCATCCACAGCAGTCTGTCGTTATCGGTACACATGGCAATATCATGGCATTGATGATGCAATATTTTGATGCCCAGTACGATTATGCATTTTGGCAAGCGTTAAGTATGCCAGATATCTATCGATTAGCATTTCAAGGTCTATCCTTACAGGAAGTAACACGCGTGTGGCAAGAGGACTGAACAAAAAAAGAGATACTACAGCAATCATAGTATCTCTCTTGTGCTATTCTGTTAATCCCTCTCCCAATCGGAGCGTAAGAGGCCAAATAAAACTACGTCATGGAATGTACCGAAGCGGAAAATTTCTTGGCGTAAAATGCCTTCTTTTGTGAAGCCACATTTTTCATAGGAGCGAATAGCTGCTGGGTTAAAGCTAAAAACCTGAAGCTTGATTTTCTGAACAGCTATATATTGGAAGATAAAATCAATAAGCGTTTTCATTGCATCCGTGCCATAGCCCTTGCCGTGCCACTCTTTCCCAATTGAAATGCCCACTGAGCAAGTGCTATTTTGCCAATTCACTGCATAAACGCCACAGGAGCCTATTAACTGATGTGACGCTTTTTCATAGATACCGAAAAAGTATTCCTCCTTCTTTCCGCTGATACTGTTAAAGAAAGCTGTGTGATCCTCTACAGTTTGTGGAAAGGGAATCTCATCATTAGCAAGTAGCAAAGAGGTGATTTCGCTTTCGATTGCTATAAAAGCCTCTAGGTCAGCAGTAGTCATTTGTTGTAAAGTGATCGATTGACCTGTTAAAAATGTTTTCAAATAATGTTCCATTATTGTATTCTCCCTTATAGAAGGGCTGCAAGTAGCGTTACAACCCTACGATTGTTGGTAATATTTTCACGTCTACTGCATCTTTTACACTCATAAACCCACCCCTTTTTTGTGCATACTTCCATAGTAGCATGAGGGACTAAGAGAATGGAAGAAATTATGTTAAAATATGTCATAGTTAGAGAGAGAGAGGGATTAAGATGCGCACAACATATTTTGCGAATTTATTACAATACTTACCACAAGAAGAGCAGCAACAATTACAACAGGCTTTTGGTGCTTCAGAGGCACAAATTCAGGCCTTGTTAGAAGTATTTCCGAACTGCCCACAAGCTTTGGTGGAGCTATTACAGGATGTCAATGGTACATATTATTGTCAGCATGGGCAAGAAACGATCTGTGTTTTAGTCCTAGGCTCTGATTTAGGGGATTATCCGTATTATTTAAAATCGGTGGAGCAAATCGTGAAAGATTATCATGATAAACGTGAAACAATTTATGAGCGCTATCAGGAATTTTTAGCGTATGTGGAAGTAGATGAAAAGATTAATATGCATGTCCCGTTAAATGAACGGCTCTGCTTTGCTGATTGTATGAATAATGGGGGCACATCAAGCCTATATATTGATTTTACGCCAAATGAAGCGGGACAAGTTGGCCAGGTGGTTCGTTATGTCCATGATCCTGATAGCTTTGAGGTGATTGCAGCTTCGTTTGAGGATTATTTACAGCAACTTATAGAGGGAGACTATGAATTCACCGCTATTTACGAGGAGGAATTCGAGTGACTATGCAGCTCATGTTCTATGAGGACAAAGCAAAAAATTTAGTAGAACAATATACCCTAACAGAAGAGCAGCTACGCTATACAAAGTCTCCAAAAGATAGCATTGCACTTGCTAAGCAGGATAATAGTCGACATGCCATTTTAGCAATGGACGGTAACAAGCTAGTCACGTTCTTTGTCTTACATGAAAAAGAGGGGGTGACGCCTTACTCCTCTAATGAACAGGCGCTATTAATCCGTTCCTTTTCCACTGATTTTTATGAGCAGGGCAAAGGCTATGCCAAGACAGCACTTCAATTATTGCCTGACTTTGTTCGCAAGCATTTCCCATACATCAATGAGCTGGTGCTCGGGGTCAATGTACCAAATAGAGCTGCTCAAGAACTTTATAAGCGATGTGGCTTTGTCGATGAAGGCAGACAGGCAATGGGACTTCGAGATGAGCTAAAGGTGATGAGCTATTATATGAAGGAGGTTGAAAATTGAGCCATCATATAATTGAAGCAAGAATGGAGCATTTACAAGCACTTTGTACAATCGATCAAGAAGTAATTGGAGATTCATCCAGAGCGGAAGAAATTCAGCAAGCTATCAAAGAGAAACGCTGTTTGCTATACCAATCCGCTGATACCATTGGGGGGTTTTTGCTATTTAGCAATGACTTTTTTGGCTATAGCTTTATTTCCTTAGTCATTGTCAAGCCGTCCGAGCGCAGAAAGGGAATCGCATCTGCCTTAATGACCGCTTATATCCAAATGGCTAAAACAGCAAAGGTTTTCTCCTCTACAAATCAGTCCAATAGGCGTATGCACCAGCTTTTTCATAATCTAGGCTTTGTCAAAAGCGGTTTTATCGACAACTTGGATGAGGGAGACCCAGAAATTATTTATATGAAACAAGCCTCACCACAAACATAGGGTGAGGCTTTCGTTTATTTTTTTGCTTTGATGAATAAAAAGGATGGTCTGCGTAGCTCCTTTTCAATAGAAGGAAGCTGTTGAATGGCTGCTGTGCTTGGAATTGGTTCTACGATTTTATCAATGGTTAACCCATGGGTAATCAATGTATTGACCAGTGTCGCTATAGTGCGATGATATTTGACAACACCATCCACCAACCAGGTTTGCTCACGCAAGCCTTCTTCCTGGTAATGATCCACAGCATAGTGCAGACGTTGATGATTGTCATCATATACCCAATTATCATCTGTTGTATGACGAGCTGTAGCAATAGGATGCTCTACAGAGAAAATAAATACACCGTTAGGACGTAGCATGTGAGCAATTTGACCAATGACCGCATCGAAATCTTTGACATAATGAAGAGATAGGGAGCTGGTTATACAATCAAAGCTAGCCGAAGGAGCTTCATAATCCTCTATTGCCTGTAGCTGATAGTCAATTTGTGAGTGGGCATGCTCCTGTTTAGCGACGGACAGCATATTGCTCGAAACATCTAATGCGGTTACGTGCTTGGCTTGATGGTCGATACAATACTTGGCGAAATCCCCCATACCACAGCCAATATCGAGTACCTGTAAATTTGTCAACGGAGGAAGTAAAGCCTTCATCGTGGGCTGCTCCAAAAGACGGTTATAATTAGATGCTTTTTGTCTCAATGTCTTGTATTGATGAAAAAATATCGGATTATCATAAATATTTTGTTTCATTAAAAGCCTCCAGTTTATGAAACATAACGTTATGTTATTTGTGCGCATCATTATTGTCCCATGTAGTTAGAAAAAGAAATAGACTTTTATTACAATTTTTTGTAAGATGTAGATAGAGGCATACCATTTTTTGATACAGTCATCTTCCATTTAATGGGATATTTTCTCGTTCCCTCTACATAATGATTGAACCTACCAAGCACATCCCCATTTCCATGTCATAAAAATGTAACAATTTGAAAAAATAAAAATATTTAAAGGGAAAACATGGCACTTCTTACACGCTTTAACGTTCTTACTATTTGGAAGCATATTCCGAAAAAGAAACGTTGGAGGGATTCTATTGAATCAAGAAAGTTTATTATCCATTAGTAGCAATGCCTTATTTATTGCCTTTATTCTACTACTCATTGCTATTGTGCCATTAGGGCTAGCAGTCAAATCAAAGAGAAAAACATTCGGTAAGCTAGGACTATTGCTCACTTATATAGCCTTTGCCCTACAGCTCGTGTACTTTGTTGTCAGATGGGTGGCGGTTGACCATGCACCTGTCAGTAATATGTATGAATTTATGACGTTCTTTGGCATCATGCTTACAGGAAGTTACTTAATTATCCATTTCTTATATAAGCAAATCGTGGTTGGCTTATTCACGATTCCTGTATCCTTAATCATCCTTGGTTATGGAAGCGTTTTCGCGAAGGAAGTATCGCCGCTTGTTCCATCATTACAAAGTAACTGGTTAACAATTCATGTCATGACTGTGGCCTTTTCTAGTGCCATTTTATCTGTATCCTTTGCTACAGGTTTAATTTACTTATTAAGAACGCTGGATGTTTCCAAAAAAACTATCAGTACATACGGTCTTGAGTTTGTGTTGTATTGTTTGGTGGTTGTCATTGGCTTTATTGGCGTATCGACGTTTTTCAGCCTTGCCACAGAAGAGGTGCAGGTACAATTCGATAATGCACAGGGACAGCAAGAAAAAGCCACTTACTCCATGATGCCCCTGATTGTAAGTAAAGGAGCCGTCACCGAGAATGGTGAAGCAATCGGTGGTGTCGAAATCACAAATAAAATAGATGCCAAGAAATTAAACTCGATTGTCTGGGCATTTATCGTGGGTACTATTTTATATGGTGTCATTCGATTCATCACAAGAAAATCAGTGAGTGCCTTATTAAAGCCATGGACAAGCCGCGTACAGCCACAATTAATGGATGAGATTTCCTATCGCGCAGTGGTTATCGGCTTCCCATTATTTGCATTAGGTGGCCTGCTATTCGCCATGATTTGGGCGCAAATTGCCTGGAGTCGCTATTGGGGCTGGGACCCGAAAGAGGTGTGGGCATTAATTACCTTTTTATTCTACGCAGCCTTCCTCCATTTCCGCTTATCCAAAGGCTGGGAAGGAGAAAAAACAGCCTGGTTGGCCATCATCGGCTTCGGCATTATTGTGTTCAACCAAGTATTTGTCAATCTAGTCATTGCCGGCTTACATTCCTATGCCTAGTTAAAGGTAGGGGGGTCTTGACTCCTAAGTGATCCTGACTGAGTGAGGAGGAGCCCGCTCTAAAGTGAGGAGAGAGCGCTCAAGCTAGTCAGGTAACTGCTCCAACTAGTGAGAGAACCTCTTAGCTTTGGCCATCCTTTTCTTCTTATTAAAATATTCAACCGAAAAAAGCATTACGAAATGCATGTAGCACTTCGTAATGCCTTTTATTAATTATTTTTTGCGAAATAGTCTAGCGTTGCTTGACCTAAAACGTTGGCGGCAATTCGTAAGGAGCGCTCGTCGATATCGAATTTCGGATGATGGTGTGGATAGACTTCCTCCCAATCAGGGTTTTTCGCCCCTGTGAAGAAAAACGCACCGGGGATTTCCTCTAAGAAATAGGCAAAGTCCTCACCGCCCATATTGGGATCAACTATTTCAACAGTCTCAACATCTGCAATTTTCTCTGCGGACGCCATTATATGCTCAGTCTCTGCATCATGGTTCACAACAGGCGGATAGCCTCGCACATATTCATACTCGTAATCGGCTTTTGTTAAATAACAAGTTGCCTTTAAAAGCTCTTCGATTTCATGCTCTAACAAACTACGCTCCTCCTCGTGGAAAGTGCGCACCGTACCCTTCATGTACACTTGATCAGCAATGACGTTGAATGGATTTAATGCCTCAATATGGCCAATTGATACTACTGCTGGACGTAATGGGTTGATGCGACGTGCCACAAGCTGCTGTAAATTTGTAATAAACTGAGCTGCAAGGACAATGGAGTCCTTGGTGTCACTTGGGTTTGAACCATGGCCGCCCTTGCCTTTTATCGTTATATAAATACCATCTGCTGCAGCCATTAATGGTCCTTTAGCTGTTTGCACTTTGCCAAGATCAGTGGGTGCCCATAAATGTGTCCCAAAAATAACATCTACACCTTCTAAGCAGCCATCCCTAATCATCGAAATAGCTCCACCTGGCGCAAGCTCCTCAGCATGCTGATGAATAAAGACGATTGTTCCTTCTAAATCATCCTTCATTTGATTAAACGCCTTCGCTAAGATTAAGAGGGAAGCTGTGTGTCCATCATGGCCACAAGCATGCATACGCCCTTTAATTTTCGATTGGAAAGGTAAGCCGGTCTCTTCCGTAATGGCTAAAGCATCAAAGTCTGCTCGTAACGCTACTGTTTTCCCTGGTTTTCCACCAACTAGCTTTGCCACAACTCCATTGCCACCTACACCTTCACGAACCTCATGACCTAAGGCACGATGAAAGGCAGCAATGGTTTTTGGCGTTTCAACTTCCTCAAAGGAAAGCTCAGGATTTTCATGGAAATGACGACGAAGCCGTATTGTCTCTTCTTCATAATGTTTTAATAAATCTGCTAACTGTTGTTGTAATGTTGTCATTCTCTAACACTCCTTATTTTAAGTAAATATAATCTCCAGGGCCAAGCGGTAAACCTAGTAGGAACCAAATGGCGAAGAGGATAATCCAACCGATTGCGAAAAACACCGAGAACGGTAATAAAGAAGAGATAAGCGTACCAATTCCGATATTTTTATCATAGCGCTTTGCAAAAGATAGTAAAATCGCGAAATACGGTAACATAGGGGTAATTGGATTTGTAATCGAATCCCCTACACGATAGGCCATCTGCGTAACCGCTGGGGAATAGTCTAAATATAAGAACATTGGTACGAAAATTGGTGCAAGTAAAGCCCATTTTGCAGAAGCACTGGCGATTAATAGGTTGACAAAGGCACATATTAAAACAAAACCTATCATCATTGGTAAACCTGTAAAATTCAATGCTTGTAAAAGCTCTGCACCTTTAATGGCTAAAATAGAACCAATATTGCTCCAGTTGAAAAAGGCAATCATTTGTGAAGCGGCAAACGCTAATACAATAAATGGTGCCATATCTGCAATGGATTTAAAAATTTTCTCTGCAACTTCCTTATCGTTTTTAACCTCCTTCGCTGCTATCCCATAGGCAAGCCCAGGTAATAGGAAGAAGAATAACATGATAGGTACAATGCCTGCCATGAAAGGTGAGTTTAAAAAGCCACCTGTTGCAGGATCGCGTAAAAGACCGTTCGACGGTATGACTGTAAAAGCAATGACTAAAATATAAACTAGCGTTACGATTCCAGCCCATTTTAATCCTCTCTTTTCTAAAGCTGTCAATGGCTCTAGCTTTTCAATTTCACCGTGAAACGAACCAAAGCGAGGCTCTGTAAACTTCTTTGCAACCCATGTACCAATAATGACTAATAAAAACGTCGAAGCAATTAAGAAATAGTAGTTCATCGTTGCACGACCAGTGTACGCGGGGTCTGCTATTTGTGCTGCTGATTCTGTAATCCCTAATAATAATACATCTAGAGAGCTAATTAATATGTTCGCACTGAAGCCCCCAGCTACAGCTGCATATGTAATAATTAAGCCTGCTAATGGATTTCGACCAATACTCATAAAAATCATGGCTGCAATCGGTGGTAAAATGATAAATGCCGCGTCAGCCGCTAAGTTACCAACTAAACCTGTAAAAATGATAAAAGGTACAATTAATTTTGTAGGTGCTGACATTACAATTTTCTTCATGACAGCTGAAATTAAGCCTGTTTGCTCAGCTAAGCCAATACCAATCATTGTCACGATTACTAGCCCTAATGGAGCGAAGCCTGTAAATGTTGAAACCATCTGCGTTAAAATTAAGATAAGTCCTTCTTGACTTAGCAGATTTTTTACTTGAATGACATCTTCGGTCCCAGGTTGAACTGCTGAAATACCGAGCATGGATAAAACCCATGATAAAACTAGTACTATACCTGCTAGAATAATAAATAACGTGATAGGGTCTGGTAGCTTATTACCTGCACGCTCGATTTTATCTAACATATTGTCAATCCAAGATTTTTTCTTAATTGTTTGTGAATTCCCTTGCATAAATTTCATCTCCTTTTATACTTTATTAGACTTAACCTTTAAAAATCCAATGTCTCTATTTTAAGACATCGAAAATCTATGTCCTTTATACAAAGAAACCATATTTTCTGACTATTTTCAATATTTATTTTTTATTAAGGAGCTATATGTATGTATAAAATTAATGTTTTTACCGCTAAACGCTCACTTTCATGGGTTCAACAGCTTGAAAAAATTAAACCCTCTTTTTGTGAATTTCATTACTATGCTTATACTGATTTTGAACATTTGAATGAGCTTTTAGAAAAGTATTTGGAAGGGGGAGATGGAGCGCTTTTTAGCGGACAAATTCCATATTTTTATGCTCAAACGCATTTTCAAGAAGCAACGGTACCCATGCATTATTTTGATATTTCAGAGCGTGATTTTTACCGTACCGTTACGGAGCTTTTTTATGAGAAAAAGATTGCTATGAATCGCATTGCCATCGACTTTTGCTATGAGGAAAACGGCTATTTGGGCATTCATGAATGGTCGATAGGAAAAAAACCTTATCTTTTTAGCCAAACGATGAGCGAGTACGCAAGTAGCGATATTGTCCATAAAGCTGCTGAATGGCATCTACAATTGCATAAGGAAAACAAGGTTGATTTGAGCTTTACCCGCATTGCAGAAATACGTGAGCGCTTAGCTGATCAAAATATACCCTTTATCGCTTTTTACCCGTCTCAATATGCCATGCAATTAACATTAGATCATTTTCTCAATCAACTGCAAATTCGACAGCTTAACCAAAATAAAGTAGTGGTAGTGCATATTTTAATTCCGATAGATAAATCGAATATAGAAGACCTAGAATATCGGCAAATTGCCTTATATAAAACTATATTAGATTTCAAACAACTGTATGCTAGCTCATTTATCGTACATCGTGAGGCATCGTTTATTGCAATTATCACGACGTATAAGCAATTTTTAAGTACAACGAATCGTTATTCACATTGTCATTTAGTTGATTTTTTAAATGAGAAGCTATCGTTTCCTGTCAGAATAGGGTGGGGAATTGGTGACTCTCTAATTGAAAGTCAGGAGTTTGCTAAAAAAGCCGCAACCCTCTGCTCTTCAAAGGAAACACAGGGATACATTATTGAAAATTCACGAGAAATTGGGCCTTTACTATATGGAACGATGCTACAGTTTGACGATGAAAAACAACAGCATCTAAAAAATTTAAGTACGACATATGATATTCCCTTATTACAATTACAAAAAATAGAAGCGATGCTGGAAAAACTAACGACAACGATTGTTAGTGGGGAACTGCTCAGCACACATCTCGGCATTACGGTACGCTCTGCAAACCGCATTTTAAAGCAGCTCCATGAGAAAAATTTAGCACACGAATTACCAAGCAACACGTCCACCACACGTGGACGTCCAAAAAAGTATTATCAAATTCATTTATATTAGTCAGGATGGAATGGCTCATACGGTGGGGCTACCTGTGCAAGCTGATAGGATGAATAAATCCTGACACAGGAAAAAGAGACATCCATTTACGAATGTCTCTTTTTATATGCACGTCTATGTTAAGTGAAGATTATAGTTTCACTACATTCGTTGCTTGAGGTCCACGGCTGCCTTCTTCTACGCCGAATTCAACTTTTTGGCCCTCTTCTAAAGTTTTGAAGCCATCAGATTGGATAGCTGAGAAATGTACGAATACATCATTGCCACCTTCAACTGCGATGAAGCCAAAACCTTTTTCTGCGTTAAACCATTTTACTGTACCTTGTGTCATGTAAACACCCTCCCAAAAAAATTCAACAATCAATTGCTTCTATCACATATAAAAAACGTATTCAAAAGCTCGTATTACTTTTGAATACGTGTTTTTAATCATAGCAATGAAGTAATGTAATTATTACCCTTATTATAGTACAGAATTGTTTGTATATCCAGTAAATTCCGTTTTTAGTAAGGAAAAATTTACATTTGTAATCTAATAGTAAAGAAACGCTATTTCCTCATTATTTAATCCATGCTTTTTCCTTCGCAACAATGACAGCCTCTGCCCGCGATTCTACATTCAGCTTGACGAATAGCTTCGATAAATAGTTCTCCACCGTGCGCTGGGTGACACCAATTGCAGAGGCGATGGCTTTATTTGTACAGCCTTGGGCAACGAGCTGTAGTATTTCCTGTTCCTTATCGCTCAGTAGAACCTCCTGCTGCACATTCGGCAGGTTGGTGCGTTGCTGAACAAAGTCTAAAAAATCGGCTGCTAGTAAAATCTCACCTCTTATGGCTGCTTGAATGGTTTGGATCACTTGCTCCTTTGTCGCTAGCTTTGATAATAGACCGTCAATTTTTTTCTCAATCAATAGCTCATAATAATCGGAAAGTTCGTAGCCTGTGTAAAGAATAATCAATGCATCTGCTTGTTTTTTCTTAATCATCTCTGATAGTTGAATGCCGTTGATTGGCTTCATATTGATATCAATGAGAAACAACTGAAAGGTAGCTGTATCCATTCTTGATAAAACGGCTGCGCAATCCTGTTCTGTTTCGATTTGAACATTGGCTAAATCCTGCAACAATGTTTTCGTACCATCTAAAACGACAGGATGGTCATCTATAATAAGTATGTTCATCATATGAATCCCCGTCCTCTTGTATTTGTATATAAATATGCATGCCCTCGTTAAGGCCCGATTGAATGGTAATGTCACCATTAAAAGCACGGACACGTTCGCGAATGCCATTAATGCCCATTGATGCAGAGGACTGTATTAAATCGTCAATGTCGCAGCCTATACCATTATCATCGTATCGAAGGATAAAGCCTTGAGGAATTGCTTGTAATTGAAGCGAAACCTCTGTTGCTTCGGCATGCTTGATTGCATTATTTAACAGCTCCTGAACAAGACGATAGACTACGAGATGCAGGGTGACATCCTGAAATTCTACACGATCAATTTGGGCGCTTAATAAAAAATCAGCCCTTATTTTAACCTTTTGAATGAGTTTTTTTAATGCCATTTGTAAACCAAAGGTATCCAATAGTGGGGGACTTAAGTTCTCGCAATATTCTCGTAAGTCCTTCGTTGCATTCAATAGCTGCTCGCGTATAGCTAGCACGGTCTCCTTCTGAATAGTAGGGGAGCCAGCTAGGACATCAAGCTCTCTGGCTAAATGAAGCTGCTCCTGCAAAATGGTATCATGTAATTCCTGTGCTAAAATACTCTTTTCCTTCTCAATAATATTCCATAGCAATTTATCGAGCCAAGGAAGCGGTGTATCGCTGGTATTTTTTATATGCTGAATTTCACGCACTAAATCCTCAATTTGCTGTAAGTTATTGATAAACATGGACACATACAGTGCAAGCAATTCTAACCAAAGCAGCTCTTCCTTTTGCAGAGCATGGCGTATTTCTAACATAATCTTTTCCTCACCAGCATCATGTAACAGTAATTGCGGATAGTAGCTTACATGCTGTGGAGAATCGTCTGTTATTGTCCGGATATGAAACGCTGTGGTTCCAAGCTTCTCGGTGATTTCATATTTAAAACGATCCAATAATTCTTGTTGGTTTTTTGCTTTGCCCATACGCTGAACGGCTGCATATAAATTATGTACATAATTTCCAGTAGAAGAGAAGATAATTTTTCGATACTTAAAATCAATGCGTTCTTTTATATAAAAGCTTGCAATGATCACCATAAAGACAAGTAAAAAAATACTTGTGACATGGACGATGGATAGCTCCCCCATGAATAACAGGGCAATCCCTGCTGTCAACAGAAGCGCACTGAAAAAGGCTAGCGTTGAATAATAGCGTAATCGTGATAATTGGTATTCAATATCGAATAATCGTTCGTTCACCTGAATGAACAGAAAAGAGAACGGAATAAATAATAAAAATAATGCGGCGATTTCAGCGTGTAATATCGGCTTATGTCCTAATATTTCAGGTGTAACGAAGAATAATAAAAAGGGTAAAAACGGCACGATAAAGGCAAGCGCAATTAAACGAATTTTGGCCAATTTAGTACGTAAATAACTCGTTACTAAAATAAAAATTGCATAGACTACCAGGACAGCAAATAAACTTAGGTTCAATATAGGTGTGAACTCACGTAATGATGGCTTAACTTCCTCCATTAGATAAAAGCCAGGGATGAACAGTATTAATAAGTACAGCCATTTGCTGTGAGGGTAGGTCCACTTAATTTGTAGGTATTTGAAAAAGTGTTGTAAAAAGTGAATAAAGAGAACCATGCATAAAATAATACAGCTACTAATGACAAACATCCCAATCATATTTCCTCTAGCTGATGCGCCAGTACTGATATAGGCGGTCGAACAAGTTAATAAAAATAGGATCAATAAAAACGTTGAAAGATTATTTTGATTGCGTCGCCAAACATAAAGTGCGACACCAAAAGCTAGGAAAAAATAAAAGATAGGGAACAAAATTTGCAAATATAATTCTTCTGGCATGTCTCGATGTTTGACAGCAATGGTTTGAATACTCTTATCAGCCTTTTGGATCGTTAATGCATTGGCGCTTCTAACGATCATTTGCTGTTGAACGTAGCGATTCTCCATGGCTGGCTGCCCATCGATAGCCACAATAATATCCCCTTTTTCAATATTTTTTTGTTCTGCCCATAGAGGGTAATAGCTATCCACAAAAACAGGCTGACCGTTTGTCGTATCGAGAGTGAGACTCACAAAGGGTGTTTTGATGGTAATACCTAACACATAAATACCGAGTATTAAGTATGTAAGAAAAATACAATAAGTACATTTTTTCATTGTTAAACCTCTAATTTGCTTATGATCATAATCTCCTATATATTATCGCTAATTATTGATAAATTTGGAATACCGAAATAACGAGTTTCGGAAAACCACTATTGTTTTTTCGGAATAACGAAATAGTGTTTTCGGACATGGCTATGATAGGGTAAATTTAATCATTAGTGACGAATAGGGGGACTTCTGCGTGAAAAAAGGCATTTTAACACTTTTACTTTTTTTTCTCATCGCTATGATCACCATTCCATTGACCACGAAGGCCAAAACGGTGAATCAGGATAAAGTCGAGGTAGAAATTGGTCTCATAGGTAGTGATCATCATTTTGTCTATAAGATTCCGAAGCATTTACATAAGGATATGCCCTATACAGAAATGAAAAATGGCATTCAAGCTTCCTTAGCTAATCATTGGAAAATTGGTGAGACGCGTTATGAGGCCAATAAATCCGATGTTGCCTATACCTTTTATATTCAGGATTTATTTCAAGAAAAGCAGGATGGTCAGCTAAAAGTAGCCATTCCCTATCGTCATCTAGTAGGGATGTTTGGCGAGCAAGATCCTATTCAATTGCGTATTTTAGCAAGTAAATTATCCAAGTGGACTGTCAATACAAAGGATTGGACAGCGCTTGGCTTTATGGAGCCCTTTACTTTTTTAAGTGAACGTGAATATGTCTATGAGGGAGCAGTCCAAGAGTTATTAAACCAAAGAGTGGGCCATTTTGATGGCACCATTCAAAAAAGTCAGTTGCTTTTATACAGTGTCATTTATTTTTGCTTTATGGCTATCCAACTGCTTGCTTGTCTTATTTTATCCAGACGGTTAAAAAGGAAAATCATTAAAAACCCAGACAATATGCATCAGTTCCGTAAACTCAATTACCTGTATCAATTGGTGCCGATTTTGATCATTGTCGCACAAATCGTGTTCCTTGTATTATCGGGTCTGATTACAGCATTTGGATTATACTTTAGTCCTGGCATTGATTTATTAGTGATTGTTGGACCTGTTTTATTAAATATCATCCTGCTGCCCACTTTTTTCGTCACAACAGAGAGTGAAATTTCAAGGGAGCTCAACAATAATTCGTTGTGAAATGGTATAATGATCAACAGCAAACTTGAAGGAGCTGTTGAAGAAAAATGACGCATCCAGAATTCGCGTACTTAAATTTACTACAACATATATTAGAAAATGGCACAAAGAAAGAGGATCGAACGGGGACAGGTACATACAGTGTCTTTGGGTATCAAATGCGTTTTGATTTAAGCAAAGGTTTTCCTCTTCTAACGACAAAGCGTGTGCCCTTTAAGCTTGTAGCAAGTGAATTATTATGGTTCATTAAAGGGGATACCAATATCCGTTACCTATTGCAGCATAATAACCACATCTGGGATGAATGGGCATTTAAAAAATGGGTGGAATCTAATGAGTATAAAGGTCCTGATATGACAGATTTTGGTCGACGCTGTTTAGTAGACGAGTCATTTAACGCATTGTATCAAAAAGAACTTGCCTCATTTTGTGAACGTGTCTTAACAGATGATGACTTTGCACAGCAATATGGAGATCTCGGAAATGTCTATGGCAAACAATGGCGCCATTGGACAACCTCTGATGGCGATAGCCTTGATCAGCTACAGGATGTCATTCATCAGATTAAGCATCAACCTGATTCACGCCGTATCATTGTCAATGCATGGAATCCTGAGGATGTCATTAATGCGGGCGCAAAGGGCAGTAAAGCTGCATTACCACCGTGCCATGTGATGTTCCAATTTTATGTAGCAAATGGTAAATTAAGCTGCCAGTTAATGCAAAGAAGCCTTGATACATTATTAGGCTGTCCATTCAATATTGCGTCTTACGCCTTATTAACACATTTGATCGCACATGAGTGTGGCCTAGAGGTTGGCGAATTTATTCATAGCATTGGGGATGCACATATTTATGCAAACCATGTGGAGCAAGTGAAAGAACAGCTATCACGTGAGCCAAGAAACCTACCAACATTGCACATCAATCCAAATAAAGCATCCATCTTTGATATAGAGCTTGAGGATTTATCGATTGAAGGATATGATCCACATCCTGCGATTAAAGCACCAATTGCCGTATAATGCTAACAGCAGCCATTTTGGTTGCTGTTTTTTTCAAACAAAGATCTAGGTCTAACTATTTGTTTTACGTAATAGGCAATTAGTTGGATGACTGGATGAAAAGAATTTGATTATAGTTATTATGGTATAATTAGCATTATTTGGTATAATGGGAATAGTCCATTATATTGTAGGGGTGATAGTTGTGAAAAATACAATGGTACTTCTAGTAGATGAATATGATCGACAGCAAAGCAAGCCAGAACAAAGCATGGGTTCTGTGCAACATGCATATTCTTGTAACAAGATCGAATTGTCGCAGCAGCAAATTCAAGAAATGATGCAAATCATCGAAGAGATTCGTTTGAAAGGTTATAAAGATACACTATAAATGTAAGCGCCTCCTAAGCTATAATGGCTATGGAGGTGTTTTTTTATGAACGTTATTTTTATCGATTCTTATTCTGGGGAAGAGCTGCTACATATGGTGTCACAAGATGTAGCAGGCATTTTGGCAGCAGCGCAAGGAGAAAGTGTGACATTTCCTGTAGGTCACTTTAAATATGAATTTCATAATTTAGATTTTTATGAGGACAACGGTCAAATACGACAGGAATTAGTCATTTACGTAAAAAAAATATAAGCGATACATTAGCAACAGCATAACGGGGCACAATATATACAGGTGACAGGGCTTGACTTTTTTCTGCACCTGTAACTATAATAGTTACAACAGGTGGTGATACATATGGTGAACAGTCGATTTTCGGTGGCGATCCATATTCTTTCGCTCATTGCTACAACCTCTGATAAAAGTATCCTTACGTCCGATTTTATAGCTGGTAGTGTGAATACCAATCCAGTAGTTGTAAGAAGAATGATTGGTGTGCTAAAAAAGCTGGCTTACTTTCTTCTCATTCTGGCATGGCTGGCTATGAGCTATTAGTAGAGCCAAAGGATTTAACACTGCTAGCGATTTATCAGGCAATTGATGGGCCAGAGCAGCTATTTGCCATTCATGATGAGCCCAATCCAGCGTGTGCAGTAGGTCAAAAAATCAAGCATACATTAGAGGGTGTCTATACAACTGTGTGGCTGGCAATGGAAGAGCAATTACAAGCACAGACGCTACAGGATGTGCTAGATCAGCTTCGTACTTAGACGGAGATGGTCTTCTTGTATCTAACCTGTAACTAAAATGGTTACAACTAAACCTTAGGAGGAATAAATCATGAAAATTGCCGTAATTGGTGCAACAGGAAAAGCTGGACAAAAAATAGTAGAGGAAGCGGTACAACGTGGTCATGAGGTCACAGCCATCGTTCGTTCAGCAGCAAAAGTGACAGCTGCTATTCCAGTAATTGAAAAAGATGTGTTTGATGTGACGCAAGATGATGTAAAAGGCTTCGATGTCATTGTCAATGCATTCGGTGCTCCAGCTGGACAAGAAGATTTACATGTCAAAGCTGGTCGTCATTTGATCTCGATTTTCCAAGGTATTCCTACAAAATTAGTGGTTGTAGGGGGAGCGGGCAGTCTATTTGTGGACCCAGAGAAAAAAGTACGTGTGATGGATACACCAGATTTCCCAGCCATGTATTTAGCAACAGCGCAAAATCAAGGACAAAACCTACAGGATTTACAACAATCATCCATTACTTGGACATTTATTAGTCCATCTGCATTTTTCGATCCAGAAGGACCACGTACAGGTCACTATACAGCAGGAGTCGACCACTTATTAGTAAATGAGGCGGGGGAAAGCTATGTCAGCTATGCCGATTACGCAGTGGCTGTCGTCGATGAATTAGAAAACCCTCAGCACGTTAATAGCCGTTTCACAGTAACGTCAAATAAATAATAAAATGCAACCGAGCGTAGGAAATGCGCTCGGTTTTTTGTGATTTTTTTGCTTTTTTGAAGGATTTTTTTCGTTTACAGAAAAATGACTGTTTACAATACGACTTTTATTAGCTACTATCAAGTGTGAGTATTACATAAAAGGAGACGACAATAATGTCAACACAAAGAATAGAAAAAGATTTTTTAGGTGAGCGCGTATTACCAGCAGAGGCGTATTACGGAATTCAAACACTACGTGCTACGGAAAACTTCCCAATTACAGGCTACACAATTCACTCTTCACTTATTAAAGCAATGGGGATTGTGAAGAAGGCAGCTGCATTAAGTAATATGGAAGTACACCTATTATCAAAAGAAATTGGTGAGGCAATTGTCGAAGCAGCGCAAGAAGTGATTGATGGCAAATGGGATGCTGAATTTATTGTAGACCCAATTCAAGGTGGTGCAGGTACATCCATCAATATGAATGCCAATGAAGTCATCGCTAACCGTGCCCTAGAAATTTTAGGGAAAGAAAAAGGTGACTATCACACAGTAAGCCCAAACAGTCATGTCAATATGTCACAATCAACAAATGATGCTTTCCCAACAGCTATTCATATCGCTGTGTTAAATTTAATAGATGAATTATTAGTAACGATGGATTATATGCAATCCGTTTTCCATCAAAAAGCAGAGCAATTTGCTCATGTCATTAAAATGGGACGTACGCATTTACAGGATGCCGTGCCAATCCGCTTAGGACAAGAGTTTGAAGCTTATTGCCGCGTGATCAACCGTGACATCGTACGCATTCGTCAAACTCGCCCGAATTTATATGATGTGAACATGGGTGCAACGGCTGTTGGAACAGGCTTAAATGCCTTCCCAGACTACATTAAATCTGTTGATGAGCATCTTGCTGAAATTTCTGGTTTACCATTAAAAGGTGCAACGCATTTAGTGGATGCAACACAAAATACAGATGCCTACACAGAAGTATCAGGCGCTTTAAAAATCTGTATGATTAATATGTCTAAAATTGCTAATGACTTGCGTTTAATGGCTTCTGGTCCTCGCGCAGGCTTAGGAGAAATCCTGTTACCAGCTCGTCAACCAGGTTCTTCAATTATGCCAGGTAAAGTTAACCCAGTTATGCCTGAGGTGCTGAATCAAGTAGCCTTCCAAGTAATTGGGAATGACCATACAATTTCTCTAGCATCGGAAGCTGGTCAATTAGAATTAAACGTAATGGAGCCTGTATTAGTGTTCAACCTAATCCAATCGATTAGCATTATGAATAATGTATTCCGTGCGTTTACAGAAAACTGCTTAAAAGATATTGAAGCAAATGAAGAGCGCATGAAAGAATATGTAGAAAAAAGTGTAGGCGTGCTAACAGCAGTTAACCCTCACATCGGTTATGAAGTAGCTGCTCGTCTAGCACGTGAAGCTATTTTAACAGGTCGTTCAATTCGTGAGCTTTGCATTGAAGAAGGCGTCCTCACAAAAGAACAATTAGACTTGATTTTAGATCCATATGAAATGACACACCCAGGTATTGCGGGTTCTAGTATCATGAAATTAAAATAAAACGAGCAATTATGGACTGTAGACATGCCCTAAAAGGCTGTCTATAGTCTTTTTTTGTAGACCTTTTCTCATATAAAATAGAGCGTATCCTTATGTATTTTAGGATTATTCAACTATAATAATGGTATGGAAGACATATTTTAGTTGGGGGAATTTGTAATGAGTTTACGAAAAAAGAGTTTACTTGGCTTTTCCGTTTTAAATGTTTTAATGATCGTTATTTTATTTATCGATTTAGCCAATGTAACGACATTAGATTGGTTTTCTACCGTGTTAACGATTGTAGGCATCGCTATTACACTATCTTACACAGTGTATGTCCACTACAAAGTGATACAGCCTATCAAACAAATCACAGAGGCTGCACAAGGAATTACGGCAGGTCAATTAGATACCGTTGTCATTGAGGTTCGTGATAATGGTGAAATTTCTCAACTAGCACAATCCTTTTTAGAGATGCAGGAACAATTACGAACAATGACACAAAAAATTGCGCACAGCTCTACAGATTTATCAGCAAGCATCGAAGAATTATCTGCGAGTACGAATGAAATTACACTTGCTGTGGAAGAAGTAGATCAACAAATGGAGAAGACGTCAGAGGGCTTGAAGCAAGCAGCACAATCGGCTAATGATAGTGCTAAATCTATGCAAGAAACCGTTGATGGCATTGAGCGAATTACAGTAGCCACACAAGATGTGTTTGTGCATGCGAAAGATGCTAGCGAGATAGCAGGAAATGGTGCAAATATTTTACATGTGGCAAAAGAGCAAATGCAATTTATTTCCTCTTCAACAGAAAAAACAAGTGGATTGATGCAGCAATTATCCCTTAAAATGTCAGATATTAAATCAATGACAGATATGATTACTACCATTACAGATCAAACAAATCTACTAGCATTAAATGCGGCCATAGAAGCAGCACGCGCTGGGGAGCATGGTAAAGGCTTCGCCGTTGTAGCTGAAGAAGTGCGTCAATTAGCAGAACAATCAAAGCACTCTGCTACGCAAATTGTGGATTTAGTTGTAGGAATAGAAAGTGATACAAAACAAGTAGCCTCATCAGTAGAAGATGATTTGAAAAATGTTCAACAAGGAGTGTATGTCATTGACGAAGCGACAAAATCATTTGGCACAATTTCACAGCATGTTAGTCAGATGACAAGTCAGCTGGAGGATATTTCGACGACAGCTGAGCAGCTTTCAAGTAGCGCCAATGAAGTGGCATCCACTGTGACAACCATCGCAGCTGGCATGGGCAAGCTATCGAATTATACAGAAGCTGTTTTACATTCAATGGATGAGCAAACAGCCTCAATGCAAGCAGTTAATCATGTCACACAGGATTTAAGTGTCCAAGCGGATAACTTACAAAAGTTAACAAATCAATTTCATGTCTAGGTAAGAAATTGATATTTTCAAGATTTTTTAGCCCTGAAATAACTATCACATATTAATAATTTTATAAGTTTTTTAGTATAATTTTTATCTTCCTGTCACACATTCGAGAAGAGGCTTTTTTACAGACGACCAATTTTCTGTAAAATATGCCTCTTTTTTTATTATTTATTTCGTAAACTTGTAAATTAACAGATAAATAAAAATGTTGAATTTTCTAATCGAGTTTCTTATAATGGACTAGCTGTTACCTCTATTACTCACTTCAACTATTGCAACCCGCACTCGCCGGGTCAACAAGTCATTTCTATTTCTCTTCGCATATCCCTTGCGAAATTATAATTTGTAAGACAACAACTAAATGTAACTAAAACTGAATCGTAAGACCATTACAAAAAATTGAAAGGAAGTCATGCCTCGAAAAAATATTATTGAAAGATAATTCTGAATAAAAGAAAGAGAGAGATTGGATTGAAGCTATCACCAGTTGAACAAGAAAAATTACTCCTCCATGTGGCAGGAGAACTTGCGCTGAAAAGAAAAGCTCGGGGCTTAAAGCTGAATTATCCAGAAGCTGTCGCTCTAATTAGCAGTTTTATTATGGAAGGTGCTCGAGATGGTAAAACGGTAGCACAGCTTATGAGTGATGCCAAGCATGTACTGACAGCGGAAGATGTGATGGAAGGTGTCGGGGACATGATTTCAGATGTGCAGGTTGAATGTACATTCCCAGATGGGACGAAACTGGTCACAGTTCACCGTCCAATTCAGTAAAAGGGGTGTTTGTGAATGATTCCTGGAGAAATTCGACCGAAAAGCGGAAAGATTGAGATCAATGTGGGTCGAGCGACGAAAAAGGTATTGGTGGCGAACACAGGTGACCGCCCGATACAAGTAGGTTCCCATTTTCATTTTATTGAGGTTAATAGATTTCTAGCGTTTAATCGACAAGATGCGATTGGTATGCACCTCAATATTCCATCAGGAACAGCCGTGCGTTTTGAACCTGGGGAAGAAAAAGAGGTGGAGCTTGTCGAATTTGGTGGTAAACAACATGTCTTTGGCTTAAATATGCTAACAGAGGGCTCTACCCACCATAAGGACGAAATTTTGGACAAGGCAATTGAAGGTGGCTTTAAAGGAGCGGAAGAAAAATGAAGGTAACACATGAAGCTTACGCAAAAATGTTTGGTCCCACTGTTGGTGATAAAGTCCGTTTAGCCGATACGGATTTATGGATTGAAATTGAGAAGGACTATACTTCATACGGTGATGAGGGGGTCTTTGGTGGTGGTAAATCACTACGTGTCTCAATGGGGCAAAATGGTAAAAATACACGTAATGAAGGTGTGCTGGATACAGTTATTACCAATGTTATGATTATCGACTATACAGGGATTGTAAAAGCAGATATCGGTATCAAAGATGGTCGTATTATCGGTATAGGGAAAGCAGGCAATCCGAACAGTATGGATGGTGTGGACCAGGATATGATCATAGGTGTGGGAACAGAGGTTTATGCAGGCGAAGGGCTTATTGCAACAGCAGGAGCAATCGACACGCATATCCATTTCATCAGCCCTGATCAGGTGGAAACAGCATTATTAGCAGGGACAACGACATTTATAGGCGGTGGAACAGGTCCAGCAGCAGGCTCAAAAGCGACAAGCTTAACGGCTGGTGAATGGCATCTGCATCGCATGCTACAGGCTGTAGAGGGATTCCCCATCAATGTTGGTTTGCTTGGAAAGGGTAGTGCATCTGATCCTGCGCCTATTATCGAGCAGGTTCGTGCAGGTGCGATCGGGTTGAAAATACATGAGGACTGGGGTGCCACACCAGCTGCACTCGATCAAAGTCTATCGGTGGCAGATGAATATGATATTCAAGTTGCCCTCCACTCCGATACATTGAATGAAGCAGGGTTTGTAGAAGATACAATCAATGCGATTGATGGCCGTGTCATTCATATTTTCCATACGGAAGGTGCGGGTGGCGGTCATGCTCCAGACCAATTAGTGATGGCATCCTTACCTAATATTTTGCCAGCATCGACGAATCCTACGAAACCGTTTACGACAAACACGATTGATGAGCATTTAGATATGCTGATGGTTTGTCACCATCTAAAGCATGATGTACCAGAGGATGTGGCATTTGCAGATTCACGCATACGCCCAGAAACAATTGCAGCAGAAGATATTATGCAGGATTTAGGGATTTTGAGCATCATGTCTTCCGATTCACAAGCGATGGGACGTGTTGGTGAGGTCACAATCCGAACGTTCCAAACAGCAGACAAAATGAAAAAACAGCGTGGTCCATTACCACAGGATGAAGGCAAGGATCACGATAATTATCGCGTTAAGCGTTATATAGCAAAACTAAATATTAACCCAGCTATTGCCCATGGCATAAGCCATGAAGTAGGCTCGCTGGAAGAAGGTAAATTAGCGGATATTGTCTTATGGGACCCAGCGTTCTTTGGGGTGAAGGCGGAAGTTGTCATTAAGGCTGGTATTGCTGTGTATGGCATAACAGGTGATCCAAATGCTTCCATTCCTACACCACAGCCAATGAAAGGCCGTCGAACATATGGCTTCTACGGTCAAGGGCCACAGCATTGCGGCATGACATTTTTACCGAAAATTGCTGTGGAAGAAGGCTTGCCAGAAAAATTAGGCCTAAAACGAATGATTGGCACGGTTTCAAATTGCCGAAATATTCGTAAAGCTGACATGAAGCTTAATAATGCCACTCCGCAGATTGATGTTAATCCAGAAACCTATGAAGTGAAAATTGATGGGGAGCTAGCAACATGTGAGCCAGTGGATGTACTTCCAATGGCACAACGCTATTTCTTATTCTAAGCACATGATATGAGTGTAACAGCGAATACAAAGAAAAAGAGGAGCTAAACCATATGTTAATAGAAAAAATTATTGGCAATATAGCGAATGAAGAAGAACATCCACAAAAGGCAACGGAATGGATTGAGCTAGAGTGGGAGGAATTAAGCAAACGCATTCTTCGCACAGCAACGGATCAAGGAACAGATATCGCTATACGTATAGAGGGTGAAGAGCCTCTACAATATGGTGACCTATTATTCGAGGATGAGCAACGACGAATTGCAATTCGTACAAAATTGGAGCCAGTTATCGTCATTACACCAAAAGATATGTATGAAATGGGGAAAGCTGCCTTTGAATTGGGCAACCGTCATACTCCTAGCTTGATTGCAAACAATGAAATCATCGTACGAGCAGATCATACGATTAATCCATTATTAGATGAAATTGGGGTGCACTATGAAACAACTGAACGACGCTTCAAGCAACCGTTCAAATACCGTGGACACGCTCACTAATTTATCCTTATTACAATTATTGCAAATTCATGACTCCGCATTTCCAATCGGTTCCTATACACATTCCTATGGTATGGAAACGTATATTCAGGAAGATATCATTCGCACAAAGGAACAATTAGTTGAGTTTTGTCAGGTCTATTTATTTCACAATGTAGTTTACGGTGATGCAATTCTTATACAAGAGGCATTCCATGCAGCTAAAAGACGAGATGTTGCTCATCTTATTGAGCTCGACCAACTTTGTGGGGCAATGAAGCTAGCGAAAGAATCTAGAGATACTAGTGTCAATGTAGGGAAGCAATTTATGCGAACAGTAGCCCCTCTAATGGAGAGCCCTTTTTTATTGCAATGGAAAGAGAAGATTGACCATGAAGAAGTAAAAGGCCATTATGCAGTTCTCTATGGGATTTATTGTGAAGCACTAGGTGTGAACGTTTTTCATGCAATTATGACCTTTATGTACGCATCAATTAGTGGTTTAGTGCAAAATGCTGTCCGTGCTGTACCGTTTGGTCAAAATACAGGTGTGCAAGCATTACATGAGCTATTAGCCTCTGTGGAGGAAGCAGCCGAAACGGTGTTGACGTTAACAATGGATGATCTAGCCAATAATGCACTAGGTATTGAACTGGCGTCCATGAAGCATGAGTTTTTATTTTCGAGATTATTTATTTCATAGAAAGCGAGAGGATATACATGAAACCAGTACGTATTGGTATCGGTGGGCCTGTTGGATCAGGCAAAACATCTTTAGTCGATCAATTAACACGGGTAATGCATGAACACTACAACGTAGCTGTCATTACCAACGATATTTATACAAGAGAAGATGCGCAGTATTTAATCACAAACGGTGTGTTAGCAGAGGAGCGAATTATTGGAGTAGAAACAGGTGGTTGTCCACATACAGCCATTCGAGAGGATGCCTCGATGAATTTTGCTGCGATTGATGATTTGAATAAAAGCTTTCCAGATTTAGATATTATATTTATTGAAAGCGGTGGCGATAATCTATCGGCAACATTTAGTCCTGAGCTCGTGCATGGCTATATTTATGTCATTGATGTGGCAGAAGGACAGGACATCCCACGTAAGGGTGGTCCAGCGCTAACACGTTCAGATTTATTGCTAATTAATAAAACTTCGCTAGCTCCTCATGTTGGGGTTGATCTGGAGCTCATGGATCAGGACGTGAAAAAAATGCGTAGTGGACGTCCATATATTTTTGCGGATGTTCGCTCCCAAACAAATGTAGATAAGGTGGTTGAATGGATTCAGCACCATTTGTTACTTGAAGGTGCCGAAGCAGTTGAAGAAGATGTTTAACCCTAGCAAAGTTAATCATTTTGGCAAATTAGAGATGGCCTTTGAACCGAGACGGGGCTATACACGACTTGTTCATGTGTACCAGCAACCCCCATTAAAGGCTAGTCGTGAACTATACGAAGGCAATCATCCAGCAGCCACCGTTTTTATCATGGAATCCTCAGGAGGCATGGTTGCAGGAGATCGCAATGAAATTACGGTTACACTAGCGCCAGATAGTCAGGTGAAGTTAAAGCAACAATCAGCATTAAAAATTTACCCTTCTCACAATGGTGAGTTTTGTACACAAGCTATAACGGTTGAACTTGCAGAGCAGGCGAGATTAGAATGGCTCCCTGAAGTGACGATTCCATTTGAACGAGCAAAATTTCAGGTACATACAACCATTCGTATGAAGGAAAGCTCGACATTGGTCTGGGGAGAAATTGTTGCTCCAGGTAGAGAAATGCGAGGAGAAATCTTTGACTATCAAACATTCCAAGCCAAATACAAGATCTATGTAGAGGATACTTTGATAGCTTATGACTCGTTGCAGTTTAAGCCGCAGGAGATGAATTTTGCCAAAATCGGCTTGCTTGAAAAGGCACGCTATATTGGTTCTTTGTGGATTGTCTCTCCATCGGTTAACAATCTTCAAATAAGGGATTTACAGGATCAAATCCAACAGGAAAAGTCCCTTCAGGCGAGTGTGACAAAATTGACAGATCAAGCCATTCATTGTAGATGGCTTGCCAAGGAGCAACGAACACTTCACAAAGAAATAAACCGCATGTTCGAGTACATCGCAGCATTGCTGTAATTTCTGTTGTGATAAAGGAGATAGTAAATTGAAAAAGTTTTCCGTATTGATACTTTTGATGGTGCTAGCGGTAGTTTTTGTGGGCTGCTCGTCTAATCAAGGAGGAGAGAAACAACCGACAGCTACATCATCTGCCCAGGCAAATGAGCTTGTTTTTGCCTCAGAGTCTGAGTTTGCAGGCTTAAATCCTCTTTTGGAGGAAACCAATTTAGATGCCTTTTTATTTAGAGGTCTGATGCGCTTTGATGAGCATAATGTACCCATCAATGATATTGCTCAAAGTATTAAAATATCAGATGACCAGATGACTTATACCATTTCGATTCACAGGGATGTAACCTTCCATGATGGGCATCCATTAACGGTGGACGATATTATGTTTACCATTAACAGTATTTTGGATGATGCAAACGGTTCTTATTTAAAGTCTGATTTTAGCCATGTTGTGTCAATGGAAAAGGTCAATGACATGACGATGACTATCCAATTAGACGAGCCATTTACACCGCTATTAGACAAATTAACGGTGCCAATTTTACCAAAGCATGCCTTTGAGGGGCAAGAGATGAGAACCGCTACATTTAACCAGCAGCCAATCGGTGCGGGTCCGTATATGTTTGAACAATGGGACAAAGGGACAAGCCTGACACTAAAGGCATATCCATCTTTCTTTGGCACAAAAGCTTCTATCGAGAAAGTAATTTTTAAATTTATCCCCGATAGTAATGTGCGTGCGCTCCAGCTAAAATCGGGTGAGGTCGATATAGCGTTACTAGACCCGAATCAGGTAGAGGAGCTATCGAAGGTTGAGCATTTAAAGCTATACGAGGTGGAATCAGCAGATTATCGTGGTGTTCTCTTTAATATGAAGTATCCTATTTGGCAAGACGTTGCTGTTCGCAAGGCCATTAGCTATGGGACAGATCGTGCAGGTATTGTCAAAGGCATTTTACATGGATACGGTACAGAAGCATACTCACCGCTACAAAAGCATGCCTTTGTAAACGCCAACATTGAGCATTATAAATATGACCTTGATAAAGCAAACGAGCTACTCGACCAAGCGGGCTGGCAACTAGCTGAGGATGGTTTCCGCTATAAGAATGATCAAAAATTAGCATTTACTATTACGGCACCTATTACTGACACAGTGCGTGTGAACATGGCTAATTATGTGGCAGAAGGCTATAAAGAGATTGGGGCAGATGTGCAAGTAGCTGCACTCGATTGGAGCAATATTGTCATTGAAGAAACAGAAGCCTTTATGGTTGGCTGGGGAAGCCCATATGATGCTGACCATCATACGTATAGTCTCTTCCATTCTGGTGAATCCAGTCTCACAAGTGCTGGCTACAATTACGGTAGCTATAACAATCCGAAAGTGGATGCCTTGCTAGAGGAGGGGCGTACAACCGTTGATCCTGAAAAACGTAAGGAAGTCTATGGGGCATTACAGGAGGAGCTAGCACAAGATCCACCATTCGCCTACTTTGCCTATGTGGATGCTGTGTATGGTATTAATCAGCAGATTAGTGGCGTCAAAGAGCGCATTTTAGGTCATCATGGGGCAGGCTTCCTCTGGAATGTCGAGGAGTGGAAATGGCATGATCGCTAAATGGATCGGGAAGCGCGTGATAATGGGGACAATTGTCCTCATTATCGTGAGCTTCCTCTCTTTTTTCCTGATGCATGCGGCACCTGGTAATCCAGCTGCAGCGTATTATGGTGGCAATGCCCAAACGTTATCGACAGCGGAGAAAGAACGCATTGAAACAGCTTTTGGTCTGGATCAACCGATACTCTATCAATATGGTGTGTGGCTCCGTGAAGCGATGCAAGGAAATTTAGGCTACTCGGCAAAAGAAGGCAGACCAGTAGCGACAATTATACAAGAACGTTTACCAAATACATTACAGCTCGTTGTTGGAACTTTAGGCATCGTAGCCATTGCCTCAACATGGCTCGGCTTACAGGCAGGCATGAAGGAGGGTTCGTTATTAGATCGCGGACTTTCCTTTGTAAGTATTGCTAGCTCAGCCATTCCTCCATTTTGGCTTGGCATTTTATTCATCATGGTGTTCTCTGTACAACTAGGCTGGTTTCCTTCATCGGGGATGAAGGATGTACGAGGGGATGGCGGCCTTGTGGACCGACTACACCATATGGTTCTTCCATTATCGGTCCTTGTACTGGCACATGTCGGGGTATTCGCACGTTTTTTACAGGAAAATGTGAAGGCAGAGAAGCATCGTTATTATGTAGAGGTGGCACGTGCCAACGGAGTACCAGAGCGAGCTATTCGTAAGATGATTTTACGCAATGCCATTATTCCATATATCAATTATGTCGGTGTGACCATCCCATCATTTTTTGGAGGATCCATCGTGGTTGAAACATTATTTGGCTGGTCAGGCTTAGGTCAGCTTTTAGTGAAAGCAGTGATGGTAAAGGACTTTCCTGTGCTGATGGGTGCCATTTTAATCACTGGCGTAGTAGTCGTTATCTGTTTATTTGTGATTGATGTCCTCATGATTTGTCTCAATCCCCGCTTAAGAAGAGGGGGAATCGTATGAGAAAAGAGCAAAAAATGCTCATCTTTTGGCTAGTGATTCTTGGTCTTTTAGTAGGCTTCACCCTATTCTCCTCATGGTTAGTGCCTTTTGAGCCAAACGCGATGGATATGAATCATATTTATGAAGCACCTAATGGAACACACCTCCTTGGCACAGATCAGCTAGGTAGAGATGTTCTTTCCCGCCTACTCGTTGGTGGTAGAGTGACCCTTTTTATCGCTACGTTATCGGTTGTTCTATCCAGCATAATTGGCATTATCTATGGCGGTATAAGTGGCTATTTCGGTGGAGCTATTGATGCAGTGATGATGCGTATACTAGAGGCATTTTTAACAATTCCATCTTTAGTGATTGTGCTAGCTCTTCAAGCGATTATGCAAGGAAGTGTATGGCGCATGGCAATGATTATGGGGTGCACAGGCTGGTTTGTCACTGCCCGTATCGTGCGCTCTGAATTTATCCGGTTGAAGGAATTAGAGTTTATCCACATGGCGAAGATGTTCCGCACTCCGCTGTGGAAGATTCTTTTTCGTCATCTATTGCGTAATAGTCTTCCCGCCATTTTTGTCGTGACGATATTTAATTTTGCTGGTGCTATTTTTACGGAAGTATCCTTAAGCTTTTTAGGTATCGGTGTTCCACCGTCCATTCCATCGTGGGGGACGATGCTCTATACGGCACAAAATGATTTACTTGTCGGGGCTTGGTGGATGGGCCTTTTTCCTGGGATGTTCATTTTCGTAACGATTTTATGCGTGCAAGCTATTGGTAGTAGATTTAAGCAGAGAGGGGGACAGACACATGTTTAAAATGGAGCATGTTACTGTTCGAATAAACGAAAAATTTATATTGAACGATCTCTCGTTTACGGTGCCAAAAGGTCAGATTACCGTGATGATAGGTGAAAGCGGTAGTGGAAAAAGCACCATGCTCTCTGCCATTCTAGGCATGCTTCCAGCGCAAGCAACAGTTGAAGGCTCAATCTTTTTTAATGGAAGAAATATAGTGGAATTAGCAAAACAGGATCAAGCTGTACTACGCCAAAGGCACTTCTTTACGATTTTTCAAGATGCTGCTAATAGCTTTTCGCCAACGCAAAAAATGAAACAGCAATTGTATGGATTAACTGCCTTACGGATGGGGCAGACAAAGGCAGTATTTCTAGCTAAAATGAAGCATATTGTACAGGATTTACATTTACCAGCAGATGTGTTGGAGCGCTATCCCTTCGAGCTTTCAGGAGGGATGCTACAACGCTGTATGCTTGCCTGTGCTCTCTATCTGGCGCCAGCTGTTTTATTAGCGGATGAACCAACCTCTTCCTTAGATATGCTGCATCAACAGGAATTTATTCAACAATTGAAAAGGCTTCATACACAGCTAGAAACAACCGTACTCTTAATTACCCATGATTTAGATGTAGCTGCTTCCATCGCAGATTTTATCCTCGTCATGAAAAATGGAGAAATTGTGGAGCGAGGGCGAGTAACAGAAATCTTTGAGCAGCCTAAGCATCCATACACTAGGCAGCTAGTTGCGCATCATTTTTAGGAGGAGGTGTGGGCTTTGTTACTTCAGGTTCACAATATTTGTAAAAGCTATCGAAAGGGACGCCCAATATTAAATCATATTCATCTTACTGTAGGAAAAGGGGAAATAGTCGGCTTAGTAGGAGAAAGTGGCAGTGGCAAAAGCACATTGGCCAAAGTAATTATGCAGCTAGAAGCTCCTGAAAAAGGGGCAGTATACTTTCAACAGCAACCAATAACCAAGCATCGTCGCGCAGCTTTTTATGACAGCTGCCAGATTATTTTTCAAAATGCAACAGCCGCTTTAAATCCCGTGTGGACTGTAAGGGACCTATTAAGAGAGCCGCTTCAGCATAAGCAACCTATAACGGACACCTATTTACAGACCATGCTGGAGAAGGTCAAGCTACCCACAGATATCTTACATGCCTTGCCCTCTGAGCTAAGTGGCGGAGAAAAACAGCGAGTTAATTTATTACGATCCCTTTTGGTCGAGCCACAATTAATCGTATGTGATGAAATTATTTCAAGCCTAGATCGCTTGATTCAACGAGAAATCGTTGATTTATTAAAGACCTTGAATAAAGAAAGGGCAATGGCCATTCTCTTTATCTCTCATGACTTAAAGGCTGTTTCCTATTTATGCGATCGCATTTATGTGATGAAGGCTGGAACCATTGTTGATGAGAGCAACAAAGAGAATAACGGCTTTACCTTCACGGACAGCTATGCAAAAATGCTGTTTCAGGCAATGGATCATTGATTTGGCAAAACACTTCCTTGAATGGGAAGTGTTTTTTTATGAGTGAACTAGCGCAGCTAATTTTTCAGTGAACTCCTCAGATATTGTGTAGATCGTATGCGTATCCTTGACATGCATCAAACTACTGTTTTGCCCTTTATCACCTAACCAAAGATGATAGCCATATTTGTTTCCTGCCTTGTCCACTATTTGTACATCATATTCTGGCGAAGCCATATTGACAACACCCTCGTTTTTGACTGTTGTTGCAATGGCTTGTTGGAATAGTGTAAGTGATTCTTCATCCGTATATTCTTTAAAAAAATCAGTGTTCACCTTGTTAAATTTAGCACCAATAGAAATGCTGACCTTAGCTAATTCATCATCTGGTTTTTCATTACATCCTAGTAAAACAACGGCTAGTAGAGACACTAAGGCAGCTATCATTATTCGCAACCACTCACCCCTTTTATAGGCTAAATAATACCACCATTTCCTGTCGTAGCTCTCACTTCTTTGTAATACATTAAATAAACGAGAGCGAAAGGGGACAGATAGTGGGCTTATTTGATGGATTGATCGGCAATGCAAGCGAGGTGAATTTAGAAAAACTACAGGAGGAGGTCCATAATTTATTAATTCCAAACGAGACAGTCAAGAACGCCTATAAAATTATTAGAGACACGTTTATTTTTACCAATAAACGATTAATCCTCATTGATAAGCAAGGAGTGACTGGCAAGAAAACAGAGTATCATTCCATTCCCTATAAAAATATCGTTCATTTTTCAGTCGAAACAGCTGGAACATTTGATTTAGATGCAGAGCTTAAAATATGGGTGTCTGGCAGTCCATTACCGATTCAAAAAAACTTCAATAAGGCGACAAATATTTATAAGGTGCAAAGCGTCTTAGCACAGTATGTTTTGGGGACGTAATGAAGGTGCTAATAGTACATGTGCACAACCAAAAGCCCGCAGATTTGCGAGGCTTTTTTGTCGTGCCGGGAAGGGGTCGGTGTAACGGATTTTAAGTCGGCTTCATGATTACGGTAAGCTCGAAAATACTGTCAAGTGTAAATAAGAGCGCCTTGCCGAGACCTTATTCAAATACAATCATTTCTCCGACTTCTTTAAACCCGAAGCGTTTATAAATATTTTTTCCATCCTCTGATGCCTGTAAGACTACGGGCTTTTGCTTATTGATTGTTTGACTGAGTAGGAATTGAAACATCTCACTGCCATAGCCGTTGCCCCTATACGCATCTTTTGTCATCACATCATAAATCCCATAGCTATGTTTACTGTCGATTAATAATCCCGTAGCGATAGGTACTTCCTTTATACAACCAATAAACATGCGAGCATTTGATGCTAGTTTTTCCTGTGAGAATTGATGAAAGTAAATTTCTAATGCATCTCTTTCTGCTGTTTCTCCAAATAAACTTAGAAAAACTTCCTTATATTGTAGAAGCTCTTCCTTGTTACTTACTTCTGTGATGGTAAGATAATTGGAAATTCGTGGACCTGTGTGAAGTGTATGGTCAAGCTTCATCATCATATTTCGTTCAGCTTCCTGTAAATTGCAGTCTTTTATCAGCTGTAGCCAATCATCGCTTAGATAGTTGGCATCCACCCACGTACTGAAGGGAAGTTTATTCACAATGAAATGATTAATCCTTTGTTTAAGATGATTTTCCTTATGAATTATAGGCGATTTCGCTACTAACAAATTAAATGTATCAGTTGGAATATTCGTATTGGCTATGACAAAATGAGCTTCCTCTATAATTTGTCCAGAAACGGCTCGAGTAAATAGTTTCATTTTTTCCTCTAAATTACTCGTCACTAATTGTTGACTTGTTTTCATATTTTTCATCCTTCCACTATTAGAAGTACACTATCTTTCATTATAAAGTCAATGAAAGATAAAAAATACGCAGTTCACCTTTTTTATATCCCCCTCTAACTTTATTAGTAGTTTGGAAAATATTGTGATATTTGACTTTGGAAAAACACTACTTTACAATTGATTTTAGTAATCTAATAGGAATGTGCTTATACTCATTCCTATGACAACTGAATAGCGTGTAGTAAGAGGTGTAAATTGCGTGCAATTTGCTTAAAAGGGAAGTCGGTGCGAATCCGACACTGTCCCGCAACTGTAAATGTGAGCGACTTTTCAGTATCCACTGTCTTTGGACGGGAAGGAGAAAAGAAGCGATGATCATGAGTCAGGATACCTGCCTGTTACGAGTACACACCATAAACCTACGAGGAATAGGAGGTGGCATGTTGACAAAACAGAATGCTCTGTTCGTCACAGTACGTCAAACGCCCATAGTAAATGAAAGGGTTCATAATCGAACTCGTTCACACATACTTAGGGTTTGTTTGGCATTGTGTGATGAAAGAAGATAAAATGAAGGATTTCCTCAAAAGTAGGGAGTCCTTTTTGTTTTGAAAATATGTACGCAAAGGGGATGCACGTATGACAAATATTCATGTAACGACAACGTTGGAAACGCCTTATGAAGATCTGAACATTTGTAAGCAACCACGAACAGAAGTTGCCAAGAAAGCGAAAACAAGAATGGTGGTCGAGTCTCTGATCGATCAATTATTAGCAACGAAGCTGATTCGCAATGATCGCTTCTTTGAGCAAATCTTATATAATAAAGAAATTATTTGGATACAAAATGGGGATGTGGACGGTCATCTTTTAGCGAAAGCAGCCATAGCAGATGAACTAAAAACAAAGACGAATAGTTTTATGATGTACATGCCGACCAATCCGATTGTCTATGAGGTCAACGGAGAAGCGTATCACTTAATTACGCGCATTGATTCTACACGCGCAAAGCCCAACCTTGACCGTCTATCATTGGAGCCAAAGCCTGTTTTAAGTGCCGCTCGTGTCAATGACTTATTATGCTCGATTGTCATGCGCTTTTACGAAACATATTTATATGATTTAGCATCTCATCATGACAAACTCATTGCATTTGTGCAGCAGGAATATGCCCAATTTATTGAAGCGGTGCAAGCGTTAAATGATTATCATTTCAACTGGCATCCACGTGGCAACGGTCACGAGCTTTTACTGCAATTAATTGATCATCTACAACTATTAAAAAGTCAACCTGGTAAGGTACTAATTGATTTTACGAACAAGCATGACTATGTAATAGTTGAACCCGCATATTTGTTGGACAATCCAACAAAGAAAGCTGTCGGTGCACTATAAAAACAAGCCCTCCATTTTTTGGAGGGCTTGTAATATCTTATGGTAGGGTAGAGATATATTGATGCCCAAGAAAGAAATACCCGCGGATTACCCGAAGCGAGCAGGCTCATCCCACCCTACAGGCAATGCATGGCTGCCTGTGCTTCTTGCCATGGAACCGAATATCCTTTGCCCTTAGCACAAAAGATACTAGAGGAACTATACTCAGGGTCGGCATTTTTATCGTAGCCAATCTGTGCAATCACATCCTCTGTATTATGGCACACATCATAGCCATCAAATTGGAGTGTGAGTGCACCTTTCCCATTTGTATAGGCGGCAAAGGTTGTGCTGTAGCTCATTAAAGTGGCAACAGGTGCACGACCTGTTAGGATAACATCCGTTTCGGATAAAATCGGGTCATCGAACGTGCCAGCTGCTTGCTGAATATCAGTCATCATACGACCGATAAAGTCATTTGAAGCTTTCATTTTAAAGCGATAATAGGGTTCAAGTAGGACATTTTGTGCCTGCTCCAGCCCCTGACGCAGGGCACGGAAACTGGCTTCACGGAAATCTCCCCCCGATGTATGTTCATTGTGCCCGCGACCTGTTAGAAGTGTAAAATGAATATCTGTTACAGGGAAGCCTGTCAGTAGCCCATGATGGTCACGCTCAAACAGATGCTTTTCAACAAGGCGCTGATTGCCTACAGATAAATGATCGGCATGACAGGCATTGGTGAAGGTATTACCTGTTCCACGTGGATTTGGCTCCATTAATAAATGAACTTCTGCATAATGCTTGAGGGGCTCGAAATGACCATAGCCCGTTACGGTCGTCGCAATGGTTTCCATGTATAAAATTTGCGGCTCACCAAAGGAGACAGCTAATGAAAAACGCGTCATTAATACCTCTGTCAGGACCTCCAATTGAATAGCACCCATAATATGCACATGGATTTCCTGAAATTTTTCCTGCCAGACCACACGCAAGGACGGTTCTTCTGCTTCGAGTAAACGGAAAATCTGTAGCACTTCCTTGATATGCTGATCACCCTCATATTGAACCTTTGCCTGTAAGGTTGGGACAAGCTCATAGGGCTGTGATAGCATCGTTGTACCGATTCGATCCCCAATGTTTGCCTGGCTCAGTCCTTTGACAGCGAAAATTTCTCCTGCCTCTACCTGTTGAACGGTCTCAAAGCGACTGCCGTTATAAAGGCGAATTTCGGTCACTTTTTCTGTTACTTCGTCAAATGAAAATTCATCTCGTACATGCAACGAGCCCTTGGTTGCCTTCATAAAGGTTAAACGCTGGTGCCCATCATGACGAATCTTAAAAACCTCGCCCTCAAACGGGGCATCCTTGTCAAAATGGGTAGCCGTTAACAGCGGGAGCTGGTCAAGAAATTCCTGAATGCCCTCATCCTTTAAGGCCGAGCCAGCAAAGCAAGGGAAGGCACCTTCATTTTTAATCATTTCCTTTAATTGAGCAAGACACTGTTCATGCTCCAATGACTCATTTAGAAAGGCATCAAGCAATTTTTCGTCGCGCTCCGCCAGCCATTCCATGATATTATTTGATACATAGTCTGCTCGCAGTGGCTCATCGATGAACAATACATGCTGAGAGCAATCTTTGCGAAGCTGGCTGATGACAGCCTCCATATTGGCACCCTCACGATCCATTTTGTTGATAAAGAAGAAGGTAGGGACATGGTATTGACGTAAAAGTTGCCACACTGTTTCTGTATGGCCCTGTATCCCTTCGACAGCGCTAATGATAATAATGGCATAATCCATCACACGAATGGCACGCTCCATCTCAGGGGAGAAATCGACATGCCCTGGCGTATCAATCAATGTGTATGTATCATCGCCAATATTCATGCGCCCTTGCTCGGCAAATATCGTAATGCCTCGTCTGCGCTCTAGCTCATGATGATCAAGAAAGGTATCCTGATGATCAACACGCCCCCGTGCTTGAATACTATTTGTATGAAAAAGCACTTGCTCAGAGAAGGTCGTTTTTCCTGCATCCACGTGCGCAAGTACACCGATCGTTTTGTACATAAGAAATCCTCGTTTCTATAGAATGCTATCTTTTTATTGTAACAGAATACTAGCTTCTATATTTCTTGTAAAATAGTTCGTCTTTATGTCGAAATAGTGCTAATATAATGATGATTATACTTTTAGTGTCATACTACTGATTGCGCGATAAATTTTCTTCTGCTAGTCTATCAATAGTATTGACCATTATAGAACGTATTGGTGCAAATGGCATTTGTCATTTGCTTAAAAGGGAAATCGGTGCAATTCCGATGCTGTCCCGCAACTGTAAATGGGGAGTCTATACAGCATGCCACTGTAGTGAAACTATGGGAAGGCGTATAGATGATGAACCTAAGCCAGGATACCTGCCAGTATGTATTTTTTGACTAAGAACCACGAGGATGGGGATAGTGATGAAGGTAATGATACCGTTATTTCACTATGCTACTCTCTTGGCGACAAGAGGGTTTTTTTATGCCCTTCCAACTACCTTAGTAGTAAAGAAGTCTCTGATTTCTTTCTATATTTTAAAAGCAAAGGAGAAAAGGACATGAAGAAATGGAAAAGTATATGGCTGATGATGATCATTGCCTTGGTCGCTGTTTTAGGGGCTTGTAACGCAAAGGACAAAACGGAATCAGCTGCACAAGGTGAAAAGGTTGAGCCATCTGAGGCGGCAGCAGAAGTAACCATTAAAAATAATGACACAACTCAAACATATACGGAAGCACCAACAAAAGCGATTAGCTTAAATCAACATGTGACAGAAATTATGTTAGCACTTGGTTTAGAGGATTCTATGGTAGGGACAGCTTACTTAGATGATAAAATCTATGAACCACTGCAAGAGGCATACGATAAGGTCCCTGTTCTTTCCGATCAATACCCAACGAAGGAGCAAGTCATCGATGCCGAGGCAGATTTCCTATATGCTGGCTGGAAAAGTGGCTTTGGCGAAAAGGGTGTAGGCACACCAGAAGAGCTTGA
The DNA here is from genome assembly GCF_002896375.1 of Lysinibacillus sp. YS11. Lineage (NCBI taxonomy): Bacteria > Bacillati > Bacillota > Bacilli > Caryophanales > Bacillaceae > Lysinibacillus > Lysinibacillus sp. YS11. The sequence continues at coordinate 2,116,683 of NZ_CP026007.1, forward strand.
AGAATTAGGCATCCATACGTATTTACATACGGCTTCCAACATGACAAAGCCAACCATAGAGGATATTTTCACTGATATTCGCAATATCGCGAAGATTTTCCGTATTGAGGATCGTGGCGAAGCTTTAATTGAGCAAATGACGAAAGATGTAGAGGCAGTACAAGCTAAATTACCAAAAGATAGCGAAAAATTACGTGTTCTTGTGTTTGATAGCGGTGAAAAGGATGTATTTACAGCTGGTCAAAACTTTATGAATGAGCTTGTGACAATCGCGGGTGGACAAAATATCTTTGGTGATGTGGAATCAGGCTGGACAACTGTGTCGAAGGAAGATGCAGTAGACCGCAACCCAGAGGTAGTTGTCGTGATTGATTACGGTGAAACAACGGCAGACCAAAAGATCCAATTCTTAAAAAATGATCCAGCCTTAAAGGAGATGGAAGCGGTCAAAAATGAGCGCTTTGTTATCCTGCCACTTTCAGCAGCGTCTGAAGGGGTTCGTGCGGCAGAGGCCATTGGAATTTTAGCAAAGGGCTTCTATCCTGAAAACTTTTAATTCATTCGAGCTAGCGTTTTGCTAGCTCCTTTTTTATAAGGAGCGATAAAAATGAACGCATTTCAAAAAAATGTACCAGATCAAACATTTGAAACACTGAACCGTCATGGTGAGTTTACCCGTCTAGCCGTTAGCCCTGGCATTATTAATAAGCATTATACTCCTGCACAATTCCAAAAAATAGCCGAAATTGCTGGCGAAAAGGGGGCGATAAAATATTCTGCTTCCTATAGTATACTCGTATCCATACCAACGTGCGATGCCACGGAAGCGGTGCAAGCCTTACAGGAAGCAGGTCTTTATGTTGCTCCCTCTGGTTCAATCATAGCCATGAAGGCCTGCGATTTTTGTGATGGGGAGAAAATGGAGGCTGCTCCGATAACCGAACAGCTCTATCATGCCATAGAGGGGATGAAGGTACCTGCAAGAGTGCGTGTCAATATTAATGGCTGTGCATCAGCTTGCTACAATGCAGTCTATGATGATATTGGACTCGTTTACCAACAAGAAAGCTTTGATGTCTATTTAGGGGCAGTACCGATGGGAGCAAAGGCACAGGCTGGCACGTTATTCGCTAAGAGGGTAGACGTCACACAAATTGAAGATTTTTTACTGCACCTGATAAACCTTTATAAGGAGCATGCTCGCCCAAATGAGCCCTTTTATAAATTTTATCGCAGAACAAAGTCAGCAGAATATTGGGAACTAGTAAAAAATTCAATAAATAGCAGGAATATTACTTAGGGTGTCGAAGTATTGTAGTAAGGCACAGAAAATTACAATACAAAGGAGCAAGAACATGACATCGAAACAAGGGATTCAACCAGAAGATCTTTATCACTTAAAATCATTAGCAGATCCACAGCTTTCACCAGATGGGACAGAGGTAGTTTATGTAGAGACTCGTATGGACGAGAAGAAAAATGACTATATATCGAATTTGTTTTACATAAACTTGAAGGACAAAACACCACAGCAATGGACATTTGGTGAAGATAGAACGAGTTCCCCTGTTTGGTCACCAGATGGCAGTCAAATTGCATTTTTGTCAACGAGAACAGGTAAGTCGCAAATTTATGTTCTTTCGAAAGCAGGTGGAGAGGCAAAACAGGTGACACATTGTAAAAATGGAGCGACCTCCCCTGTCTGGTCACCGTGTGGCAAGAAAATTGCTTTTTCAGTCGTGCTAGGGAAAGATGAAACCATCCTAGATAAAGCGGAGGATGAGAAGAAAAAGGACAAAGAACTAAAGCCACTAGAAATCGAGAAAATGAAACACAAATCGGATGCTGGTGGATTTATTGATATGGAGCAGTTTACCCATATTGCCATTGTCAATGTGGCATCAGGAGAGCTAGAACAAGTGACAGAAGGCAAAGAGTACTGCCATCTGGGTACTTGGTCGCCAGATGGCAAATACCTTACGTACTTAGCAGATAAAGCGGAGGATTTAGATTTCTCATTTAATGTGGATATCTATTTATTGGAGTTAGAATCTAAGCAGAGTCACAAGCTAACAGAAGGTTCGGGTGCATATTACCAAACAGCTTGGTCTCCGAATAGTCGCTATCTTTCTTTTGTAGGTGGAGAACGTGAATTTGAAAATGCCACACAAGCAAAGCTTTGGATTTATGACATGGAGCAAAAACTACTAAACTGTGTAACAAGTGAATTTGATGCGCCTGTTGGTGATTATGTCATCGGTGATTTCCTGCAAGGTGTAGCGTCACCACGTGTGCAATGGATGAATGATAATCATAGCTTCTACTTCCAAGTCACAGATCACGGCAATGCGGCGATTTATTACGGAAATGTAGATGGCGAAATTTACCCAGCTATCCATGATGATCAATATGTCTATGGCTTCTCACTTGATGCGCAAAACGATCAGGCTATTGCGGCTATTAGCACAACGACCAATCCAGGCGATCTGTTTTATGTGAACCTAAAAACAGGTGACAAAGAACAGTTGACGTCCATTAATGAAGATTTTTTAAAAACCAAAACATTAGCTGTTCCAGAGAGTATCGAATTTGAAGGTGCAGAAGGCTGGAAGGTCAATGGCTGGATTATGAGGCCAGTTGGCTATGAAGCAGGGAAGAAATATCCTCTCATTCTTGAAATCCATGGTGGTCCGCATGCTATGTATGGCAATACCTACTTTAATGAATTCCAAATCCTTGCTGCACAAGGCTTTGCAGTGCTTTATACTAATCCGCGTGGTAGTCATGGCTATGGCCAAAAATTTGTTGATGCAGTACGTGGCGATTATGGTGGTAATGATTATGCGGACTTAATGGCAGCGATAGACTACGCTCTGGAGCACTATGATTTTATTGATCAAGATCGTCTAGGTGTAACTGGTGGAAGCTACGGTGGTTTTATGACCAACTGGATTGTGGGCCATACAAATCGCTTTAAAGCAGCTGTGACGCAGCGCTCCATTTCGAACTGGATTAGCTTTGCTGGTGTCAGTGATATCGGCTATTACTTTACAGACTGGCAAATTCAAGCAGGACTCGATGATATAGAGAAGCTATGGCATCATTCGCCACTGAAGTATGTAGACAAAGTGGAGACACCATTATTGATTTTACATGGTGAAAAAGACTATCGTTGTCCAATTGAGCAGGCAGAGCAATTGTTTATCGCCTTAAAATATCATAAAAAACAAACAAAGTTCGTGCGTTTCCCTGAGGCGAATCATGAACTTTCAAGAAGTGGAAAACCCACATTACGAATTAATCGACTTGAATATATCCGTGATTGGTTTGTGAAATATCTATAATCGGGTGGCCTAAGAAGAGAACATCTTCTTAGGCTACTTTTAATAGAAAGGCTCTGTTTGTTTATAACGTTTCAATCTTTTGGAACCTTTATTGTAGAGGTACCGAACCTCCTTAGGTAGAATCAACTTTTCCTTACATAAAAAGAATCACACCTTGGTGTGATTCTCAATTGGTTAGTCGATTTTCTGGATGAACACGACCTTCAGATAATTAAATTCAGGGTATTCACGTGGTACACGGAAATCCTTCGGTAAACCGTATTCCTCGACAATTTTATAGCGTGTACGAGTCTCTTTAAATGCTTGGTCAATAAAGCCTTTGAACTTTTTCATGCCAAAGCTGGCATTATTTGTGGAAGCCACGATGATGCCGTTTTTAGCGGTAATGGCAATCGTGTCCTTTAGTAATTTAGGGTAGTCCTTTGCCGTTGAAAAGGTCATTTGCTTCGTACGTGCAAAGCTAGGTGGGTCTAATACGACAAGGTCAAACTGTAAAGCATGGCGTTGTGCATATTTAAAATAATGGAAGACATCCATGACTTTTATATCCTGTGCCTCATAATCAATATGATTGACACTAAATTGCTCAATCGTTTTGGCTAAACTACGCTTTGCCACATCTACACTCGTTGTCTTGATGGCTCCTCCTAGAGCGGCAGCCACAGAAAATGCTCCTGTATAGGAAAACGTATTCAGCATGTCTGTATTGTTGGCATAACGCTCTCGAATAGCCAATCGTACCTCACGTTGATCGAGGAAAATCCCTGTCATGGCGCCATCGTTTAAATGCACCGCATAGGTCATACCATTTTCCTTCACCATGATAGGAAATTCTCCTGGCGTGCCCATTACAAAATCATCTTGCTCGATATATTGTCCTTTGCTATCAAAGCGTTTTTTCTCATAAATCGCTTGGTAGTCTACTGTCTCAGCAAGCGCCTCATACACCACTTCTTTAAATGAATAAATGCCCTCACTATACCAGCTTACCATGTAGTAGCTGTTAAAAAAATCAATCGTAAGACCGCCGATGCCATCTCCTTCACCATTAAACACACGAAAGGCTGTTGTGTTTTCATTGCTAAAAAATGCAGCACGATTGTCGATGGCTTTTTTAAATTTTTTATAAAAAAAGCTTTATCAATTGTTTCATTCGTATCGGTCGTTAGCACCCAGCCAATCCCTTTGTTTTGGATGCCGTAGTAACCTGTTCCAATAAAACGGTTATGATGATCCATGAGCCTGAGGAGTGTTCCTTGCTCAGCAGGTAAACGTCGTGCATCAACCGCATCCTTTGAAATAAGTGGGAAGCCTTTTTTTAATTGATCAGAAAAGGGCTGTTGTATTTGTAGAGCTATTGTTTGTGTCATAGTGTCATCCTTTAAAAAACGTTTTGCTCTATTATCGCACTGTTTGCGCGGGATAGCCAAACTTATTTCAGGAATTGCGCAATTTTTGTCACGGTTTCAATTGTTGCTTCTTCAAAATAATTCATTTTACTGAAATAACTATGGATTAAACCTGGCATTGTAATATGTTCCACTACCACACCAGCAGCCTTTAACTTTTGTGCATAGCTTAGACCCTCATCAAAGAGAACATCTGCCTCTGCAGCTATAATGAATGTTTTCGGCATGTTACGGACTTCCTCTAGCTGAAGAGGGGACACAAGTGGATTTGTGAAGTTTGCTTCCTCTGTATAGTGATGAGAGAACCACTGCATGGCTTGTGTATCTAAGCCGTAATCTTCACCATATGCCAGATAAGATACTGTTGAAAAATCGACATTTGTGACAGGATAGATGAGTGTTTGAGCGTGTAACGATGGTCCCTCGAGTGCAGTAGCTAAGTATGCAACTACAGTAGCCAAATTTCCGCCAGCACTGTCCCCAGCAACTGATAATCGACTTGCATCGCCACCTAAGGCTTCCATATGATCGTGCACCCATACTAAGCTATCGTAGGCATCATGTAAGGGTGTTGGGAAAGGATATTCAGGTGCTAAGCGGTAATCCACTGATACCACAATCGCCTGTGCCTGGTCTGCTAATAACTGGCAGCCTGCATCGACAGATTCTAGATTGCCATAGACCCAGCCTCCACCATGATAATAAACAATAACAGGTAAAGTTTTGCCGAGGACGGGCGTATAAAGCCGAACTTTAATTTGTTCGCCATCTCGCACTGTAATTTTGTGATCCTCAATGGATGCTAGCTTCGGTTTGTGTGCAGATTGCCATTGTGTAACCGTCCGCATGGCTCTCGCTTCCTGAGGTGAAACTTTGTAATAAGGTGTACCAGTACGCTGAGCTTCTAGATATTGAACAGCTTCTTTTCTTAAAGTTATCATCTTCATCATTCCTTTATAGAGAGGTTTGTTATTCCTATTATAAACTATTCATATAATTTTACTAGGATTTAGGTGTAACAAATGTTTATTTATTTAAAAATAGGTGAAATAAGCGCATTATGTTTATAATAAAAGGGACGAAAGTATTTGGAGGGACAGTATGATTTCTTTAATTGTGGCACATGATGACAATCACGTCATCGGATATAACAATGGGATGCCTTGGCATTTACCTGGGGATCTGCAGTATTTTAAACAAAAAACAATGGGCAAGCCTATGATTATGGGACGTAAAACATTTGAATCCATCGGTCGACCACTTCCAGGGCGACGCAACATCGTCATTACACGTGACGAAAACTATCAGGCAGAAGGCATTGAAATTGTGACTAGCTTGGAAGGTGCTTTAGCGCTAGCTGGAGATGTACCTGAGGTGATGATTATTGGCGGCGAGCAAATTTTCCGTTTAGTGATGGAGATGGCTGATCGCTTGTATATCACAAAAATTAATCATGCCTTTCAGGGAGACACCTATTTCCCGAGCTATGAGCATGATTTTGTTCAAGTCTCTTCAGAGGAGCCTGAAACAGCACCAGAAGGTTATACATTCCAATATCAAATTTTTGAACGTAAATAGACGAAAAAGCAATCGCTCCCTTCACAATGAGCGATTGCTTTTATTATAGATAAAAATAAACACACGCATACATGGAGGCACAGCCAGCTAGCACAAAGAGATGCCAGATTGCATGGTTAAAGGGCAGAGAGCGCCATGCATAAAAGATGGCTCCAATCGTATAGAATAGCCCACCTGCTAGCAGTAAAGCAAAGCCATGTAAACCTAAATACAGATAAACGGGCTTAATGGCAAAAATAATTAACCAGCCCATGCCAATATAAAAAATTAATGAAAGTACTTCAAAGCGATTAATAAAGAAACATTTAAACAATACACCAAGCACAGCCAATGACCAAATAATACATAGTAGCGTCAATCCAAGGGAACCACCAACGGCAATTAATAAAAATGGCGTATAGGTGCCGGCAATTAAAATATAAATGGACGAATGGTCCAAAATAGCGAAAAAGTGTTTATATTTTTCTGGCATACTGTGTAGTAATGTAGACATTAAAAACAGAATGATGACAGACGCACCGAAAATGCTGAAGGTTGTAATATGTAGGGCATTTCCTGTTTGTACGGCTGCTAACAGTAGAACAACCAGTGCTGGAATACTAGCAATGAAACCAATACCGTGTGTTATGGCATTCCACAGCTCTTCCCTCCATGATTTATAGTCAAATGAATCAACCATTTGAAACACTCCTTTCGTTCATACATTTACTATACCCCAATAATTTATAGATGAACATTTACATTTGTCATATAGTTCATATCAAAAATGTCATAAGCCTGTCATATTCTTTGAGGGGCATTGATAGACAAGAGGTAGGTGAAAACGCTATAGTATCCAAGGTAGCGTTTACATGCTAGCTAGGACAGAGCTTTGCCTAATGACAAATGTCATGTTTACATAATGATTCATTAGTCTATATAATAAATTTTAATGAAGTAAAAGGATGTGTCGAAGTGAGACGAATTCATATAGTAACGGACTCAACTTGTGATTTAACAAAAGAAGAAGTAGCACAACATGGCATACATATCGTGCCTTTAACGATTCAAATTGATGGTCAAACATATACAGATGGAGTGGACTTAGAGCCACAATCTTTTTTAGGCTTAATGAAAAATGCAAAAAATTTACCGAAAAGTTCACAACCAGCACCAGGTAAATTTAAGGAAATATATGATGAGCTCGGTAAAGATGGCGATCAAATTATCTCCATCCATATGACTGGTGGTATGAGTGGCACAGTAGAATCAGCTCGTCAAGCAGCTCAAATGACAGATGCCGATGTGACAGTCATTGACTCACGCTTTATCGCGATTGGTTTAGCTATCCAACTACGAGAGGCCATCCGCATGCGAGATGAAGGCGCCACTGTGGAGGACATCGTAGCACGTTTAGAAAAGGTACGAGACAATACACATTTATACGTTATTGTAGACACGCTCGAAAACTTAATCAAAGGCGGTCGAATTGGTAAAGGCACAGGCTTTATCGGTTCCCTCCTAAACATCAAAGTCATTGCCAACCTTGAAGGTGGCGTATACAATCCTGTGTCAAAGGTACGTAGTCATAAACAAGTAGTCAATTTTTATTTAAACAATTCCAAGCAGATACAGCTGGAAAAACAGTTAAGGCAGTCGGCATTTCCCATGCAGATGGCCTAGTAACGATGGGCAACCCATTAAAAGCGCTAATCGAAGAAACTGGCTTTAACGATGTTGAAATTGCCTTTACATCTCCAATCATCTCGACACACACAGGTCCAGGAGCAATTGGTTTTATTTATTTTGCAGAATAACAGGAAGGAGCTACTACATAAGTAAATGTAGTGGCTTTTTTATTATGCGTGGATCACCTAGCAGGATGAGCGGATTATTCAAAGATGAGCAGTTTTTGTTTAGCTGTGATCAGTTTTCAACTAACTATGAGCTTGAGCGGCTTCAATTAAATAGTAATCGTTTTGAACAGTAGCTTCAATCAAACAGTGATCACGTTGCCATCAAAAATAATCAGACGTTCTACTAATTATCACCCCTTCTGCATAAAGGCACACTGTATAAACACACATTTTTCCATACATACACCTGAGGAAATTTGGCAAGCACACAAAATTATGGAGAACTAAGGGGAAGTCACTTTTCATTGCGGCATGAACTATTCTATAATAGAAGTAATAGAAAGGGATGGAAGGTGGTCAAATGGACATTTGGCGATTTATGTTGTCATGTTTGACCGTCTTTGTACTAAGTGGTTGTGCAATATCAATCGATGAACCGAATCCGCAAGCAGAACCTGAAGGTGAGCAAGCAGGAACGGAGCAAGATATACCGCAGGATGAGCAACAAACAGAAGATGAGGAAAAAACATCTAAGAATATGTTGACGCAAATTTTTGAACATTTTTTTGAGCCATCAGCAGAGGATTTATCGCAAATTGATGAAGAACAAGCAAAGCAACTACATTACTTGGCACTGGGAGATTCGTTGACAGATGGTGTCGGTGATGAGTATAGTCAAGACGGTTATGTTGGAAGATTAGCAGATTCATTGCTCGCATGGCCTTCGATTTCGGAAGTAGAGGTTGATAATCGGGGCAAACGTGGCAGACGCAGCGATCAGCTACTAAAATTAGTGAAAAAAGGGCATTATGATGAGGAGCTGCAAGAAGCACAGCTAATTTCCTTAACAATGGGTGGCAATGATGTCATGAAGGTCGTCAGGCAGGATTTATTTAACCTGAAACGTGATGCTTTTGATAAGGAATTACTAGCATACAAGGAACGTTACAGCAAAATCGTAGAAGGCATTCGTGCTAAAAATCCGACAGTGCCCTTATTACTCATTGGTTTTTACAATCCATTTTCGATTGTAACCAATGAGGCGAATGAATTTGATACGATTATCACAGAATGGAATAATGTGATAGAGGAAGTAGCCAGCAAGGATTCCAATGCTTGTTACGTATCAGTAGAAGATTTGTTTGATTCAAATGAAGAGCTCGTCTATCATACAGACTTTTTCCACCCGAATGCAAAGGGGTATGAAAAAATGACAGAGCGTATACTAGCAGCAATGGAGCAGTGTGGTATGGAAAAAAAGATTAACAAGGCAATAGGCTTCGAGGAGTGACAAAATGAATAAATGGAAAGTCGCGTTTTTCGCCTTAGCGGGCACAGTGCTTTTTGCAATCCTCCTCGTCGTTTTTTTAGCAACTAGACCAGTGGATGGCGTCCATGTTGCGAAGAGTTCAGCAGGTGAAAGTGAAAGCAAAGGAAATGTACTCGTGGTGCAAACCACAACAAAGGAATTAGAATCGATCTCAAAAAAATACCTAAAGGATGCTGCGAAAGGCTCACCTTTACCACTTGATTTCACAATTGGGGATGATATTCAACTACGTAGCACACTGACGGTATTCTATACGGAAATCCCCATTTCCATGAATTTTGATCCTATTGTGGATGACAAGGGGAATATTATTTTAAAACAGACAGGCATGAATGTAGGGTTATTAAACATTCCACCAGAAACGACAATGAAAATCATGCGCGATTCGGTGGAATTTCCCTCATGGATTACCGTGAATCCGAATAAAGCAGAAATATATATTGATTTATCGCGCATTAACATTGCCTCTGGTTCACGTGTACGTGCTAAAGAGTTGGACTTACCAAAGGATAAAATCTTATTGGAAATTATTGTTCCTGGTGAATAAGGAGTGAAATAAATGACAAAGCAATATGCAACATTTGCGGGAGGCTGTTTTTGGTGTATGGTCAAGCCCTTTGACGAAACACCTGGGATTGATTCCGTAATCTCAGGCTATACAGGTGGACATGTTGTAAATCCTACCTATGAACAGGTTTGCTCGGAAACAACAGGGCATGTGGAAGCTGTACAAATCACATTTGATGATGAGTTATATAGCTACGAGCAGCTACTTGGGATTTATTGGACTTTAATTGACCCAACAGATGCAGGGGGTCAATTTTACGACCGTGGAGAATCCTACACAACGGCCATTTTTTATCATAACGAAGAACAGCGTGAGCTAGCTGAACGTTCAAAGTCAGATTTACAAGCGTCTGGCAAGTTTGATAAACCAATTATGGTAAAAATTTTACCAGCCACTACGTTTTATCCGGCTGAGGATTATCATCAACAGTATTATAAGAAAAATCCAATGCACTATGAGCGCTATTCGATTGGATCAGGTCGTCGAGCGTTTCAGGAGCAACACTGGGGGAACAAACATGAATAAGGAAGAACGTTTAAAAGAACTAACAGAGATGCAATACTATGTCACACAGGAAAATGGCACAGAGCCTCCATTCCGTAATGAGTTTGATGACCATTTTGCAGAAGGCATCTACGTAGACATTGTGTCTGGCAAGCCTTTATTCAGCTCACTCGATAAATACAACTCAGGCTGTGGCTGGCCAGCCTTCACAAAGCCGATTGAAAAAGAACAGGTAACCGAGCATTTCGATACATCTCACGGTATGCGTCGTGTGGAGGTACGCAGCAAAGAAGCGGATTCGCATCTAGGACATGTCTTCCCAGACGGCCCAAGTGAGCAAGGTGGCTTACGCTACTGCATTAACTCAGCAGCGCTTCGATTTATCGCAAAAGAAGATTTAGAAAAGGAAGGCTATGGCGAATACCTAGCACTATTTAAATAGTAAAAACCTAGCAAGGTAGCTCCTTGCTAGGTTTTTTTATGGTCATGAGACACAGCAGGTTAGAAGGATAGAAATCTGAAAGTGGAGGATAAACCTGAAAAAGTAGCGGATAGATTGCTCAAAGTGAAGGATAGCCCCGCAAATTAGGGGGATAGCCCTCAAATAATTGGATAGAAATCTGAAGGTGGAGGATAAACCTGAAAAAGTAGCGGATAGATTGCTGAAAGTGAGGGATAGCCCTGCAAATTAGAAGGATAGCCCCGCAAAGTTAAGGGAGAACCAATAAAAAATTGGTTCTCCCTCTCTCTTTCAGTTCGCTTAAACTTTAAACTCGCTCACGAGGTTGCGTAGGCTATCTGCTTGTTGGGCAAGCTCAGTGGCTGCAGCGTTGATTTCCTGCATAGAGGCGGAGCCTTGAGTGGCTGCTGCCGCAGATGTCACAGTGTTGGCCGCAGATTGTTCTGCGTAGGCATTGACATGAATGAAGTCACTTGCCACCGCATTGCTATTTTCAAGCGTTGTTGCAATTTTATCCACCATGGCCGCGATGATTGACGTTGTTTCTTCGGTATGCGATAAAATGTTGGCTAAGGATTGATTTGTTTCGTTTGTTACTTCAACGCCTCGGATGACCGTTGTCACACCCTCGTGATTTTGAGCAATGATGGATGTGACCTCATCTTGGATAGATGTGACAATCGATGTCACCTCTTTCGCTGCACTTTGGGATTGCTCTGCCAGTTTGCGAACTTCATCGGCTACGACAGCAAAGCCTCGTCCATGCTCACCAGCCCTTGCCGCTTCAATCGCCGCATTTAAAGCGAGGAGATTCGTTTGCTCAGAAATGGCCGTGATTGTACCAATAATAGAGGTAATATCCGCAGATTTACGACCTAACGCCTCCACAGTAGATGTTGTAGAAGCCATTGTTTCTTCAATGGATTGCATGACGAGTGATGATTGCTCCACAGAGCGGCTACCTTCATCGGCTGCTTGCTGCATGGCGATAGAGGCACGATGGACAGCACTCGCTTGCTCATTTAATTGATGCATTGAATGCTCTAAGTCGCTCATTTTTTGCTGCGCACTATTCATACTGGAAATCGTATTGTCACTATCACTCGCAATATCTGCTGTCGCATCCGCAATATCCTGAATTGTACGCGCATTTTCATCTGCTAAGGACATTAGCTCCTGACTGCTGCTTGATACATGATCCGCCAACTCACTTACGCGTCGAATTAAGTTAGAAATCGACTCAATTAACGTATTTGTCGAGGCTGCAATAATCGAAAATTCATCACGATTACGCACATTTACACGTCTTGTCAAATCGCCTCCTGCTTGTGCAATATCAAGGATAGAGTCATTAATCGCTTGTGTATTACGTTTTAATGATTTAAATAGCATAAAGCCAAAAATTACAATCGCTAAAAAGCCAACGATTGAAACGAGAAAGAATGTAGTTATGGAAATATTTACCTGCTGGTTAAGCTTGTCTAATTTTGTTTTATTGGAATCGTCCATGACAGTATTAATAGTCTCAATGTTTTGATCGATATGTGTTTTCATTGTTTCCCCAGTAGCACCCATCATCAGTTTACGAGCCTGCTCAAGACCGAGCTCATCACGCATTGTCATGACTTTATCTGAATAATCAAGGTAATTTTTATAATATTGCTCGATTGCCTGCATATGTCCGAGTTCCACTTGGCGATCTTGAAATTGATCTTTCAAAGCGGCTAGCTTTTTATTAATGGTATCTATTTTTAAATGATAAGAAGTAGAATAAATGCCGTTACCCGTAATTAAATACGATTGTTCTAAATTGGTCAGTCTAGCAATCTCATAGGCAAGTTGATTCACCGTTAGTTGCTCCTGCACATTTTTCTTTGTGAAATCTTCCATTTGGTGCTGCAAGTTTTGTATATTGACATAGGACAATATACCCATAATACCGTTAATTACAATAAGAAGTGCAAACATAATAAGCACTTTACCCCGAATTAAATGGTAAAAACGTTGTCGTTTTTCTTTAATAGGAGGGGGATTTTTCCCAGTTTCCCCTTGTGTAGAAGCTTTCCTCTTCTTAAAAAAGCTAAAAGTAAAGAGAGACGGGCGTTTTTTCGCTGTACCATGGGTTTTTTTAGTCTTTTTCATCGCCATCACCTTCCTATTTTTTAAATAATCGATTTCAATTTTATCTTATTTTGCTAGATTTTTCTATCTTTATTTCTAAAAATTAAAATTTTTCAGATAAAATAACTATGACAAAAGTCAGGATCGACCATGAAAATAGTTCTAAAATCATAAGTGGGTAAAATATAGTAGTAGTGGAATTTATGACGAATGCTATTTTTTTTGATACACTAGCGAAAAGCCAATGCATAAAAAGGGGAATTTGTTCGATGAAGAAAAGTTTTTATTTATATGTCCTAACCTATCGAGGTGGCGATTGGTCTGACCCTAAAGTACGCTTTGCAGAGGAAGTGTTTCATGAGCATAATTTTCCAAAGCAGAGCACAGACTTTAATGAGTTGTCCGACTATATAGAAACCTATGCAACGGAAAACCTAACAATCCAGACCTTTGATACTTTGTGGACACTTTATGAGGAACAAGCATAATTGTACGAAAACTATAAATAATTTTGTAGTTGCTAGACGTCTAGCATTGCGTAAATGACAGAAACACAGTATTATTTATAGTGATAACTGACAGAAAAGAGGGATTGCAGTATGAGTATTCATATTAATGCAAAAAAAGGTGAAATCGCTGACACAATTTTACTTCCAGGAGATCCATTGCGTGCAAAATACATTGCGGAAACATTTTTAGAAGATGTAATTTGCTACAACGAAGTACGTAATATGTTCGGATACACTGGTACGTATAAAGGGAAACGTATTTCTGTACAAGGAACTGGTATGGGTGTGCCATCTATTTCAATCTACGCAACAGAATTAATGCAAGAATATGATGTTCAAAAATTAATCCGTGTAGGTACTTGTGGTGCAATTCAAAAAGATGTAAAAGTACGTGACGTGATTTTAGCACAAGGAGCAACATCTGATACACGTATGAACCAAATCATCTGGGGCGGTGCTATCGATTTCGCACCAATCGCTGACTTTGATCTTTTATTAAAAGCATACAATGCAGGTAAAGATGCAGGTCTTAACTTACAAGTAGGGAATATCTTCACAGCAGATTTATTCTACTCAGATGAGCACCAAAACGAAAAATTAGCTAAATACGGCGTACTAGCGGTAGAAATGGAATCAGCAGCTCTTTACACATTAGCGGCAAAATTCGGCCGTAAAGCACTTGCTGTTCTAACAGTAAGTGACCATATCATCACTGGTGAAGTAACGACAGCTGAAGAACGTCAAACAACATTCAATGACATGATCGTGGTCGCTTTAGACGCAGCGATTCAAGACTAAGCTAACTGTAGCCATAATTAACTTTATAAAGAATGCAGGCAACCGACAAAAAACAGCCCATTTTCTAAGATGGGGTGGAAGTAGTCGGTTGCTTTTTTTGGTGTAATTATAGACAGATTGTTCCAGTTTTGATACCAGTAGGCCCGTTAAATCCTGGGATTGTGGCAATTACCATGTTTGTTGCTATGTCGATGACAGACACCGTATTGTCTACTTGATTTGTTACATAGGCAAAAGTACCATCTGGCAAGATGGTTACTTGGTCTGGAGATGCACCTACAGGAATAGTTGCAATCACCGTATTGGTGGCTGTATTGATGACAGATACGGTATTATTGCCTTTATTCACAATGTAAACAAGCGTTCCATCAGGGGTAATCGCTGTTCCTACAGGTCCTGTACCAACAGGAATGGTAGCCACTACTGTATTGGTAGTGGTATTAATAACCGATACCGAATTGCTATTTTCATTTGTCACATAAGCAAATTGCCCGCTTGGAGTCAAAACAATGGATCTAGGACGAATTCCCACAGGGATTGTAGCAATCACCGTATTGGTTGCAGTATTAATAACAGATACTGAATTGGAATTCTCGTTGGCAACATAAGCAAACGCACTATTTGGCGTAAAGGCAATACCTTGAGGTTGTAGCCCTACTGGAATAGTGGCTGTTACGGTATTGGTGGCTGTATTAATAACCGATATAGTGTTCGATCCGTGATTGGATACATAAGCAAGTGTTCCATTTGGTGAAATGGCGACACCAAGGGGGTCAATGCCTACAGGAATGGTAGCGATTGGCAAGTTTGTGGCAGTGCTAAAAACCGTTACATTATCCGAGAAGAGCGCTGGAACATAGCCAAAAGCGCCATTAGGTGTAATCGCTACTTCTAGCGGAGCAGATCCTACTGGAATGGTAGCGACGATTGTGTTTGTTGCGGTATCGATTACAGAAACTCTATTATCAGGCGTTGCGAGCTGTCCAGCATCTGTCACATAGACGAGATAATGACAACTTGGTGGTATGGGTAAAAATGGCGGCTTACATTTACAACGACAACAAGGACAACAACAGCGACAATGACAATTTGGATTTGACGTAAACTTGAATTTTGAAAATATTTATGTTCTTTCCCCACACAGGACATCCTTTCAGTCATATATGGCTACTTTATGCGTAAAGAGCTAGGCTTGTTGTACGTTTACCTAGCCATTCTCTTTTACCATTTTTACTTGTTATTGGAATAGTTCTAAACTTCTGAGTACGGTTCTTCTAAAAAATGCAGTATGATGAAACTAAAAAGCATAGGAGACATGAAGATGTTTAGCTTGATTAAAAATGATATAAGATTCATTGAAATTGAAAAAGAGATTATAAATTCAAATAGGGACTATAATTTAATCGCATATGATAAAGAAGCACTTGGAACTGAGGATATATTAGATATATTTAAAGACGCTGAGGAATTACAGATTGAGAGATACATAGTAAAAAAAGGGGAAGAATATCTAGCCATATTGGATTACGGCATGTCAAGTCCGCGTTATCAAAAACCTTGGTTAAGTTTACTTGCTATGCACAAAAAATACCAAGGATTAGGCTATGCTAAAAAAATATATTTGACCTATGAAGAATTAATGAGAATGCAAAAAGTTAACTGTATTCAAATAGCGGTTCATTCCACAAATCAGCAAGCATTAACCTTCTGGACTTCACTTGGGTTTATTCAATTTGATGAAAGAATTTACGAAGGCAAAGTAATCTTCAGCTTTGAGAAGAAATTAGGAGAGGATTGAATAGCATGCTCACCTATGAACTTTTGGATACAAGGCTACTAGCTGATGAAGGAACAATAAGTCCTGTTATGCTGACAGGGCCGTTTCCAATGATCTCATTCCTACAGAGCCCATTGCCATTCAAACAGAGCAGCATAGTTGTCGAATAGGGAAATACCTGAATTGGTGCAATTGAGTAAGGCTTTGGCAAAAAAACATCATTTTGAACATTCCTGTACAGATGAGGTTGGCAGGCTCTTATCAGTTCTTGTTGGACAAATAAAAACAGGAAAAATATTGGAGATAGGTACTGGTTATGGTGTAGGCAGTTCATGGATACTCTCTAGCATTCCTCGATCTATACATTTTATATCCGTCTATCATTCAAAGGATAAGATAGAGCTTATTAATCAAAACATCCATCATGCCCAAGCAGAGTTT
Source organism: Lysinibacillus sp. YS11 (assembly GCF_002896375.1). Lineage (NCBI taxonomy): Bacteria > Bacillati > Bacillota > Bacilli > Caryophanales > Bacillaceae > Lysinibacillus > Lysinibacillus sp. YS11. The sequence continues at coordinate 2,133,357 of NZ_CP026007.1, forward strand.
GTTTATGGGGATTGGAAAGAGATGATTCAAAGTGGTCCCTTTCAATTTATTTTTGCAGATGTGGCAGCAGCCAAAACGATTGAGGCTGAACGCTTATTTGACATCCTAGACATGGGTGGCATGTTATTAATGGATGATTTTACACCTGAAGAGCATTTTCCTGAAGAGTGGAAAGGAAAGCCCGATAAGGTACGAGAATTTTGGTTAAATCACCCTCATTTAATGGCTACAGAGATATACGTAACAACTTAATCGTCTGCTATACTCGCTACAAGGATAAAATAAATTTAGAAAGATGCTTTAGGAGATTTTCCAATTCATATAGAATGAAAAAATTAAAGTATGACCGCTTCAAAATAGAAGCTCTATTTTACAGATAAATTTTAGCAGCCGATTCTTAACCAGACAAGGAGGAGGGTGAACCTTGAAAAAAATAGGTTTACTAATAGTAGCTCTTTTCGTAGTAAGTGGGGTCTTTATTGATAGCAATAAATTATTATATCCTTCTTTGCCAATCGATTCCCTTACACCAAAGGAAGCCATCCAAAAATTAAATGCATCCCCCGTTGATTTAGTGGCGCTCTCCAATGATAAGAAGGCAACTTGGTACCTCGCAGCCATTTCAGCTAGGGGCATACAGAAGGTGGACGAGGACATTCAGCAAATGATGGCTAATGAAGGATGGGCATTTCTTGAAAAAGAGGGGAGCGGGTTATTTTTCGAAAAAAATGGGGAACGTTCCATTGTGACAACGGAAATGTGGACGAAGCAGTATGTGCTTGTTCAAATTCAGAAATGAGATGCTCTATGGAAGTATGGGATATTTACGATAAAAATCGCCAAAAAACAAATAAGCGTCATGTGCGAGGGACAAAATTAGCAGCTGAAGATTACCATATCGTTGTGCACGTATGGATTCGCAATAACAAAGGAGAATTCCTTTTAACAAAAAGACATCCCAATAAACATTATCCTCATTTATGGGAATGTCCAGGAGGCTCTATAGTAACTGGTGAAAGTAGTTTGGATGGGGCTGTTCGTGAGGTGGAAGAGGAAATAGGGATACCATTATTGAGGACCAATGGACAATTAGTAAAGAGTGAACGTCGTGATTGCTTCAATGATTTTTACGACGTGTGGTTATTTGACCAAAGCTTTGAAATTAGTGAAACCATCCTTCAAGAGGGAGAAGTGACAGCAATTCGATGGGTCACAAAGCTAGAGCTTGAAAAAATGTTTCACGCGAATAACGTAGTACCGACACTTCGCTACTTTACGTCCATTTTTAACGATAAGACCACGCCATGTTAGTGTTATGTGTCAGCATAATTCTGATTCTGCAGGTTAACCTATACCTAAATAGGTTAGAGGAGCGGTAAAATGACTAAGCGTATTCTTATTGGACTAGCTTTATTTACGTATGTTTCCACTTTTAATTTGGTTTTTGCAAAGGACAGTGAGTCGCCACAACCTTTTGAAGAATTTCTTCCTGAAATCGGCTATAAAACAGTAGAAATAGCCGTAAAAGAGTTCGAACACCACTATAATAAAGAGCTGAAGCTACCCCTACGAGTACCGCCAATCAGCTTTACGCATCACTTTGGAAGGTTTAGTGATTTAGAAGGAGAAATGAATGATCAGCTGGAGGTGGTAATGATCAGTGATCAATTGCCACAAAATCATTTCAAAATCAAGGTTCGACCAGTTCAGCATAAAATGTCATTTGAAAAATATAAAACAGATGTATTTAAGTTGAAAAATGGCAGTGAGGCAGCCTATATTGAAAATCCACGAATTGGTTTTCATCTACTTGTATTTGAAAGAGACAATTGGCAATATGTCTTTAGTATTGATCGAGATGTGGCAGATCAAGTAACGGCTGAAGTCCTGATTGATATTGCTAATTCAATTGATTATCCAAAGCAAAAGTATTAGCCCCTCTAATTTTTATTCTTACCTTTCAGCTCTTCTCGTAATTTCTTTAGTTCCTCCGTTTGCTCCAAAATAGAATTGTTAACTCGTCTAATCGAATCATATATAGCAAAAATCCCGGCAAAAATAAGAATGATAACTAATAATTCCATTGTGCACCTACTTTCTATTTATACAATGATTGTAACAGGAATTTCCAAATGTTCGAAGAATTAGTTAGGTGGAGGTGCTTGTCATGCAGAGATATGTTTATCATATGGTTCCAAGGGAAATGGTGGGTCTTGAGCTTATGCCATTAAATAGGTTAGGGGCATTATTTCCACATTTATATGAACGATATTCGAAAAAATATTTTGATCATCCTGAGAGACCGAAATTATTCATGAAAGAAATTCCTCACTTAAATTGCTTGTGGAATGATGTTGTTCATTTCCTACCAATCCATCCTAGTCATCTATATAAGGCTTTAACAGAGCTTGGTATTGCAACGAGAGAAAGCCTAATGTTTTATCAAATTCCAATCCAAAAACTAGCGGTTAATCGTAATGCGATGTACCTGTATTCCAAGGAACACTATAAAGGGCCAGCAGGGGCAATTGCTGCAGAGGATATAAAACTACTGTCGTTACCTGATTATAGAGAACTAGAACAGCTACCATCAGCAACAGTAGACTATTTCCAAACGGAGAAAGAAAAAGGGAAGAACTTTGGGCTTTTTGCGTATGTTCCGCATCTCTTCAGCTTAGGCAATGTCAACGTAGACGAGGCGAAAATTATTTCATGGAATCCACATAATCCTAGCATGAATACTAATTGAGGTGGGAAAAGAAAAAGGGTTTGCTGAGTAGCTGGCTACCCTTTTTTGTCGCAAATTGAATAGTAATGGAAAAATCATACATCGTTATTCTGGAAAATTTGTTGAACACTGCCCTAAAAAAATCATTCTATCAGCATACCAAAGGATTCTTTCAATGGAGCAAACACGCTTCTTTCTTCAGCTCATTAGCTATTGTTCCTAGTAAACTTTTGAAAAACGAGATGAAGCAAATAGACAATCAATCGAAATATAAGTAGATAGAAAAAGGCCTCAATAAAGCTTGTTGCTAGTATCATTACATAACGACCGAAATCTTCTAACTCATGAAAAGTATATTTTTGTATGTGCCAATCAAAAAATAATGCTTTGTAACTCGTCCCCAAAAAGATAGGGATGAAAAGTAACCAATAAAAGCGGGGTAAACTAAATTTATAGCCTTTCACCAGCAAGGTACACCCTCCCCATTTTTTTAGCCATCATAACATAAAAGAAAATATTTTAGTATATTATGGAAATATTTAGTGATAATACGAATGCGTTATTTACAATTATAGTAATTTAAAGGTATTATTAGTAAGTTGAGATGATGTCCAGAAAGGTAGAAGTCCATGAAAATGATCCATTCAAGCAAGATACATCCCGATGTGAAAACATTATTATCCTATGCCACATCCGAAAAGAAAGTGGAGAAGGAATACCCATTGTACATTGCATGTCCAGAAAGAGTATTGTATGGCTATACCTTTGCACAAGACACTATCGGTTGTATAGGGATTGTTAAAAGAGAGGCAAATCAATGTGAAATTATACATATAGCCGTATCGCCTGCTTATCGTGGAAAAGGCATTGGACGTGAGATGATTCGGTATGTAGAAGAACATCATGCTTTTTCTTCCATTTATGCAGAAACAGATCAAGAAGCCGTCCTCTTTTATAAAAATCTCGGCTTTCACATTACAAGTTTAGGAGAAAAATACCCTGGAGTGGAGCGTTTTGGCTGTCTATTAACCTGCACTATCTAATGGTCAATTCGTTGTACTGTCGATAAACGTCCACTTATATGCTTTTTACGCCCTGTTATTTGTCTGTGTTAAAAGATCGGAGATTTGAATGGTACGCTAACATAGAAAGGAGCTATAAAAATGAAACAAAAATTGTGGTGGATTGTATGTGGCTTGGCATTGTTCATAGCAGGCTATTCGGTTGTTCAATATTTACTATTCGATGCACGGCAGGCGGGATTTGTTCAATTAAAGCTTATGCTTAGTGCAACATTGCATTCATTTTGGTATATCATGCTCTATATACATATTGTATTCGGTATATTAGCCCTCGTCATCGGTCCTTTTACGTTGTCATCAAAGTTACGAGAGAAAAATGTGAAACGCCATAGACTACTAGGCAATATCTATATGGTTAGTATTTTGTTTGGTGGCTTGGCAGGACTTTATTTAGCGCTGAACGCAACAGGGGGATGGGTAGCACAGCTAGGCTTTGCTTTATTAGCCATAGGGTGGCTCTTCACCATGTTTCAAGCGCTGGTCCATATTAAAAAAAGAAATATCCAAGGCCATCAGAAATGGATGCTAAGAAATTATGCTTTAACCTTCGCAGCTGTCACATTGCGAATTTGGCTCCCTTTGTTTACGGTAGTATTTGGCTTTGATAATTTTGAGTATAGTTATGCCTCTATCGCTTGGCTATGTTGGGTGCCAAATTTAATCGTGATGGAATGGTATATCCAGCAGAAACTCCCTAAATTTGCAGCTTACTGAGAAATGGCAAAGACAAATGGATAATGTTGAAACATATTATTGAGCATTGGGTTCTACATGGCCTAATGTTCTTTTTATTTTAAGATACATAGTTAATTCATTCTAATATTCTAGGTACATTAATTATCTCAATAAGTAGACTTTTGAATATGATAAAAAGGGACAGGAGGTGAAGTCGCATTGAGGTTTAGTTACAATCGTAATTTTGATAATTTTAAATGTGATGCAAAATGTAATTATCCAATGAAATATAAATGTAATGAATTTGGGTGTAATGGCTACCCATATGTTTATGGTATTGAGGATCCAATCGGTGTAACAGGAGCAACAGGAGCTACTGGTGCTACAGGAGCACAAGGTCCCCCAGGAGCACCAGGACCTCAAGGAGTAGCAGGAGTAACGGGTCCACAGGGAGAAATGGGTCCCCAAGGAGTAACAGGAATAACGGGAGCACCAGGTCCGCAGGGAGAAATAGGCCCTCAAGGAGTAGCAGGAGTAACGGGAGCACCAGGTCCGCAGGGAGAAATAGGCCCTCAGGGAGTAGCTGGAGTGACGGGGGCAACAGGTCCACAGGGAGAAATAGGCCCTCAGGGAGTAGCAGGAGTAACGGGGGCAACAGGTCCGCAGGGAGAAATAGGCCCTCAGGGAGTAGCAGGAGTAACGGGAGCAACGGGTCCACAGGGAGAAATGGGTCTCCAAGGAGTAGCAGGAGTAACGGGGGCAACAGGTCCGCAGGGAGAAATAGGCCCTCAGGGAGTAGCTGGAGTGACGGGGGCAACAGGTCCACAGGGAGAAATGGGTCTCCAAGGAGTAGCAGGAGTAACGGGAGCAACGGGTCCACAGGGAGAAATAGGCCCTCAAGGAGTAGCAGGAGTAACGGGAGCAACAGGTCCACAGGGAGAAATGGGTCTCCAAGGAGTAGCAGGAGTGACGGGGGCAACAGGTCCACAGGGAGAAATGGGTCTCCAAGGAGTAGCAGGAGTAACGGGAGCAACGGGTCCACAGGGAGAAATAGGACCTCAAGGAGTAGCAGGAGTAACGGGAGCAACGGGTCCACAGGGAGAAATGGGTCTCCAAGGAGTAGCAGGAGTGACGGGGGCAACAGGTCCACAGGGAGAAATGGGTCTCCAAGGAGTAGCAGGAGTAACGGGAGCAACGGGTCCACAGGGAATAATAGGGGCCACTGGACTTCGAGGACTTGCGGGAATAACAGGAGCAACAGGAGAACGGGGACTAGCAGGAATGACAGGGGCAACAGGAGCCCAAGGCGTAACAGGAAGTACAGGAGCAACTGGTTCACAGGGAATAACAGGGGCGACAGGAGTCCAAGGCGTAACAGGAAGCACAGGCGCAACTGGTTCACAGGGAATAACAGGGGTAACAGGAGCCCAAGGCGTAACAGGAAGCACAGGAGTGACTGGTTCACAGGGAATAACAGGGGCAACAGGAGCCCAAGGCGTAACAGGAAGTACAGGAGCAACAGGTTCACAGGGAATAACAGGGGCGACAGGAGCCCAAGGCGTAACAGGAAGCACAGGAGCGACTGGCGCTAGAGGGACTACAGGTGTTACTGGAACAACAGGTCCAAGTGGTTCAGGTTTGATGGAAGTTTTCCTCTCTACAGATCAATCAGTTGGTAATAATGATTTTCTTGGTACTGGTAATTCGTCAGCTTCATTCGTGAGAAGTTCAATTGTTATTCCTGAAAATGCTACAATTAGAAGCTTAACATTGAATATTCGCGACCATGCTTTAAGTGCAGGTCAAACGGCTTCAGCACAAATATTTATCAGCACAAATTGCGGATCTACTAGCGTTGCTACAGGTATCATTGCGAGCGTATCAGGACCAAATTCATCTACAACACCCAATTGTTGTGCAAAAGTGATTGCAAATTACCCAGTTAATAGTTGTACACTTCTTTCTGTACAAGTAAGTACAACGGGAGGAGCATTTTCAAACGGTGTTTCAGCAACGATACTTTTTAATACAGTTTAATTACGCGTTTTAATTTGTGAGTTTTTTGAGGGGAAGTTAATAAGGAAAGATATGCAATTTATTATTCTGGTTGATTGTTGCTAATAGGACATCCTTTACATCAATGTTATAAGTTGATAGTTGGTCTTTTAACCAACTCTCGGTTAGCGTTGTTTTATTCAACTCACGGTAATCAATTTTTCCCTCTTTAATAAGAACCGTGGGAAGAAAAAAAGGATTAGACTGTACACTTATATCTGCTCGTGTTGGTGTTTGGTAGGGTGTATGCAAAAAACTAGAGATCGATCCGTCTGGTTCCCATAAAGCGAGTGCTACATTTTGAACTTCTTCAATTTTTTCTTTTCTTAACTCTGATAAAAGTAAATCAACAGATATTCTAGCCTTTTGTAAGTTGGCGCTAATAATTTGCCCATTTTTAATCAGGGGAATCGGCGGGGAGTCTATTAAATGACGAAAGGCAACCCATTTTAGGCTCAAAAAAACACCGATGAGGTAGAGCGCAACTAAAACGGCCATGGTAATCATGGAACCCTTCATTCCTAACCCTTCATCAGATAAGGGATGTGCGATAATATTCCCAAGTGTGATAGCCATTGCAAAATCCAGCATTCTTAACTGAGAAATAGAGCGCTGTCCCATAATTTTTGTTGCGAAAAGTAGGAAGAAAAAAGCGACAATGGCTCGGAGAATCCATTGAGTAGCAGTAAGTGATTCTTGACTATGAAAAAATTCCACAGCGACACATCTCCTTTTTTCTTATTGTTTCCTTCCGTTACATGATTATGCGGATCTTCTGGATTGAAACGAAATAGACTTGTAAAAATATGTTCAAAACGATATTGTTAAAATAAAAAAACTATTATTTAGTAATTTTAAGAAAATCAGGAGAATATCTATGCAAACAAAATTACAAAATATTCTTATCGACATACAAGAGAAGGTTAATTTTTCAGGAACGGTGCTAGTGGAAAATCAGGAGAAGGTTGCCTTAGTCAGCCAAAGTTTTGGCTATGCGAATCGCTCAGAACAAATCGACAATCATGCCAAAACTCGTTTTGGCATTGCCTCTGGCTGTAAAATTTTTACTGCAGTCGCTATTTGTCAGCTTATTGAAAAAGGGAAGCTAGCATTTGATACGAAATTATGCGATTGTTTGCCTCAACTATTTAAGCACTTTGATAAGCAAGTAACCATCGCTCATCTGCTAACACATACGTCAGGAATACCCGATTATTTTGATGAGGAAGAAATGGAGAATTTTGAAGCGTTATGGGTTGAAAATCCGATGTACCAGCTTCGAACATTGCGAGATTTTTTACCATTATTTCAGAATCGTCCAATGAAGTATAAAGTTGGTGAGCGATTTCACTATAATAATGCAGGATATATTGTATTAGGGTTAATTGTAGAGCATGCAACTGGTATGGATTTTTCCGCTTACATTCAACAACATCTTTTCGATCAGGTGAATATGACGGAATCAGGCTATTTTTCGTTAGATTCTTTGCCAGCTAATACAGCATTAGGGTACATAGATAACCCAGATGGAACTTGGAAAACAAATATCTATTCTTTACCTGTAAAAGGGGGTTCTGATGGGGGAGCATTCGTAACAGGGAAGGATATGGCAAAGTTCTGGAGTGCACTTATGAATTTCGAACTTTTAAATGAAGAGTTAACGAATCAACTGTTAATGCCTCATGTCGAACTGAATGAAAATGATTGTTATGGCTATGGTGTATGGATTAAGAAGAATAGTGAACAAGCAATACTGAAATACCATGTGATGGGGTATGATCCTGGCGTGTGCTTCCATTCAGCCTATTATCCTGCTTCTTCCATCAAAGTTGTCGTATGTTCCAATAAATCTAAGGGCGCTCTTGATATGATGAAAGGAATAGAGGCTATCCTATAAAAGAATAAGGCTTGTCTGTGAAAAAGATTACAGGCAAGCCTATTGCTAGTTATTAAGTAATGCCACCATGTATATTACAATAATACTCGATCTCAATAATATGAGGTGAGGATACACCATTATATGAATAGTAACCACCGATTGCAATATTGTAAGCACTGCCATGATCTTTAATGGAAGGGTCATACCCCGTTTGCGTCCAGTAGCCTTTACCCTGTTCAATTTTAGAAGACAAGGAATGCATAACCGAAAATAACTGTCTTCCACCAGGAATGTCCATGCTTAGTTGGGTGTCAAATGAACCATCAACTCGAATGATTGTTCGATGTGCCCCCATATGTAATTCAACGAATTTTGGTACTTTAACTGGAGAAAAAACTTCCTTATTATCGGCCACGACATAAGAAGTGTCTATTCTGCCTTTTAACATGTCTTCAAAATCTTTTAATTCAAGCCAATAATTTGCTGAAAATGTTGTAATGGGATCTAGCTTAAAGCCTGTACCATATTCTTCATTTAGTTTATTGACAATAGCCGAATATTCTTTATAGTAGTATTCTTTCTGTGGTAGCGTTAAAACTAATGGAACAGGTGCCATGACAGATTCCATTGCTATTATTTGTTTATCTACTGATGTAGATAGTGGTGAGGCTGCTTTGTCATCCTTTTCACAGCCTGTTAGGAAGATGGCTCCTACTACAATGCTTGTCACCAAATATCTTTTCAACACCTTCACCTCCCAAAAATGAATAAAATCTATTATACCATACATAAATATGTATAATTTCGTTTTTTTGGTAAAATGATAATTTCCTAGTATATTGTAGAGAGAACAACGATTAAGCAAGTGTAAGGGGCGGTATAGTGGCAATTTTAAAAGATGATTCGAGTCATCCGAGTTGTGAGGTAGAGCTAGATATTTTAATGGTGAACGAGGAAAGTGTAAAGTTTCGTATTGAATTTCGCTTTGGGCCAGCTTTCCCAGCGATAAATACTGAGATTTATTGTTTAAAAAGAGATTTCCTTCAATTATTAGAAGACATAACACAATTGGAGCCTGCTTATTTAAGTATGCTGGAGCCGCATGATCCTGGCCTATGCATCTATCATATCCCTCATTATGGTGAATATTTTTTTCCTGGATACGGTATCTTTCAAATTCCTGAAGAGGAGAGGGAGGAAGCAGAGCAACGTTATAAATTAGTGTTTGTACTAGATGCTTATGAGAAGAATCATCATGGTGCAAGAGAATGTGGGCCTGCATTATGTATTATTGTGACGATGGAACAAATCCGAGTCTTCATTACCACTTTGCGAGAACAAGTAAAGAAATTCAAAAGTAAAAGGTGATACAACGGTCATTCATTCTCTTCTACAACGATGCTATAGGATAGGTTGAGACGATCACATACCCAATTTTTAAATAGATGATCAATTTGTTTTTTTATTTCATCGCTAGGTAATTGCTCATTAATCCCTAATTGTTCAAACGAAAATGTTTCCTGAATTTGATCGGTATATTTCGTATTAAAGGTAAACGTAATGAGTTTAGACACGTTGATTTTCCTCCGTTTTCTAGCGTGTACATTTATGAGCCAATTATTAGAAATTGAATGTCGTTGATATTTGTAAATTATTTATCTTTGGGTAAAAAGAATAGAAAATGCTGTCGGCTGAATTATCATGAATAGAGACAGTGTAAGTAGCATAATTTTCTAGCAATTGTTTTAACGGTTAGATTATTTGTTCATTCGGTGTTTCAGCTTTTGTTCTTTTGCTAGTTCAAGAGTGATTGCTGCCGTCATATTTAGTATATCTAATTGGCTTGCAGGGCGCTTGAATTTTTTCTGTCTAGCTCAAATAGCATTGTTTTCTTTAGGTGTAAGATCTCGTTCAGAAATATTTTTTCCTCCTCTCCAATTCATTGTTTGTCAAAAGGTAATGTAACAAGTATGAAATTTATAAAGTATTTTTGTTGAAATTTAGTATAAGCTTTTGTACATGTAGGTGTAATAGTCACCATTAAGGAGCAGTATACTTCTGTTTTCTTCTCTTCTTTTGCTTATAGGTAAGATAAGAAGTTTTTAAGGAAGCATAACTTCCAATTGCTGCATAGCCATAAAACCAGCCCATGAATAGTCCTGCAAGAAGATTATGTCGGTGGCTGATGAAAATAGAAATGAATAAGCCGACAACTAGTGCAATGGTTGGAACCCAAAAAGGCTTTATATGACACATTTTCTTAATGAGTTGGGTAATCATCATAACTACAGGTACTGCAACGACGGCATCCCAAAAATTTGTATGTATGAGTGGAAAGTGTTCCATTCCATTCACCTCTCATTGACTATTTAGAACTTATTGTGGACATAAAGGAAAATTTTATGCAGTAGTGTATTGAGAAATCATGGAGGATTTGTAGAGAGAATGTATAGATAGCTCTGGTAGACTTACTCTGTCGGGATGCACAAGCAAACTAACACGCACAAAAAGGACAGGGCAACTAGCCTTGTCCTTTTAACAAAGTGGCATCAAATGGAAATAGGGATTGCAATAGCTAGTTGACAAATGTAAAATTTGATTAATAAATCTACAATAAAAGAGGTATATGATGTTTCCAATTTTACATACTGAACGATTAGTGTTAAGGGAATTGACGAGTTCTGATGGACAAGCTCTTCTTGCGTGCTTTTCGAATCCTGAAGTTTTGCGCCATTATGGCCAACAACCTTTAACCAGCTTAGTTCAAGTGCAGCAAATCATTCAAAATTTTGCCAACAATTTTGCTGAAAAACGTGGTATTAAATGGGGCATTGCATTAAAGGATCAAGAAGGAATTATTGGTACAATCGGCTTTCAAGAGTGGTCAATAGAGCATCGAAGAGCGGAAATCAGCTACGCCCTTTTTCCTGAATATTGGGGAAATGGCTATGCTCAGGAAGCTGTTAAACGAGCTATTTCCTATGGTTTTGAAGAAATGGATTTAGTACGTATTGGAGCCATTGTATTTAAAGAAAATGAAGCTTCCAATCTACTATTGCAAAAAATAGGCTTCGAACAAGAAGGATTATTAAAAAAATATATGCATCAACATAATGTGCCCCATGATACTTATATATACTCACTTATAAAATAATAGGGAGACCAGATTCCTATGAGGACATCTGGTCATTTTTTTATTGTTTCTGTAAAAGTTTTTCGACCTGGATTGATTTTGGCTACATCCACATCAATTTTACTAATTGAATCCTCTGATAATGGGATTTTTCCATCTTTCTCAAGCTTTTTCCAAGCCTTGACGTTATCGCGGTAGAGATATTCTGACAATCGATAGATATCCACATCTAATTTTAGGCCTTCTTTATAGGTTTCCTGGATTTCCTTTTTCACTTCTTTAACAATAAGCTCTTTCAGCTCCTGTTCGGTTACTTTTCCTTTAAAACCATTGATGGTCGCATTGATTCTCAATTTGACTTCAAATGTAACAGCCTCTTGTTTGACAAGTGGTTCCACATCGACATGTATTTTCTCAATACTAACCGTTAGTTCTTCCTGGTCACTTGTGTTTAATTGAAAGGTAATCTCCCCGCGATTAGTATAGTTATGCATCCATTGACTGCCGCGAGCCGCAGTGTCTTGCACGAACCCCTTAAAGCCATCTTTCGATAGGACACCAACCCCTGAAAAATAGGTTTCCTCAACTTGCTCCTCATCTGTTTCCCAATCGTCTTTAATGGACACATAAGGAATTGTTACTTCATAACTTGGCTCATTTAAGCCAATGACAACATCTCTTAAGTCTTTTGGTTCGATAAATGTTTCCTGTTCTGTTGGGTTGATTGGGTTACTTAATTTTGATGAGGATAACGAATTTCTTAAGATTGGTGTGACAAGCAATATATCTTCAACTGGGTTTTTTGTACAATACACCCAGATTTGATACCTAGTATCACGAAAGCGTATGAATGTATCGATGACAGGAATAATGTGTTCATTTTCCATAGCCTGCTCTGAAAAAATCATATATCGCATATGCCCCCAAAAAATTTCTTGATCCGAGGAGCGATATAATTTGTAAATTGCCTCTTCTATTGTTTTACCAGTGGCACGTCCTACTTCAGCAGGCGCCACCGTTGCGCTAGGTTGTATAGATTTCGCGACATCAGCGAAATTAATCACTTGTAAATAGACAATATACTCGTCGTTTTCGTAGTCTACACCTACTGCATTTATATAGTACATTCTTTGCGGCTCCGTAATATCCCAGCATCCTGCGAGTAATGTCGTCAATCCGATGATCAATAAAAATTTGAAATAAGTTTTCATGGTTTCTCCACTCGAATTGCTCTTCAGTTGTATTTTATAGTGTTAGCTTAGACAAAAGATGGCTTTTTTATAAAGTGCTAGCTGAGGAAATAGTATTTGGAAAATTATATCCAATGAAACAATTTTCAGGTATGATGAGGCAAGGAGGGGAGAACGGTGACTAGTATTTCATATTGGCTAATTAATACATTTACGAATGAGCTATATAAAGGGAATCCTGCAGCAATATGTCTATTAGATGAAGAAGTTTCTGAGGAGACCATGCAAAAAATTGCACAGGAGATACCTGTCCCGACAACAGCATTTATTGAAAAAAGACAGGTTGAATTTACGCTGAAATGGTTTACGCCAAATAGGCAAATACCCATTTGTGGTCACGGCACCCTTGCTAGTGCCTTTGTCCTTTGGCAACAAGGAATTGTGCCAAAGGAGCACACAATTACATTTCATACAGCAAGTGGTCCTTTACATGCCAAGTGGCAACATGAACGAGTGGAAATCGCCATCAAAACGTATACAATTGCTGAAATGGAATGTCCTTCAGCATTGGAGGACTGGTTAGGATGTAAGCCCATCTTTGTAGGGAGGACCGAATTGGATTATATCGTGGAAGTAGGCAATGAAGACCTAATTGTACAGTTTGAACCTGACTTTTCTGCGATGAAGCAGTTTCCTGTTCGAGGTATATGCCTAACTAGTCAATCGAAGGAAGAAGACATCGATATCGTATCTCGCTTTTTTTCTCCAGCACAAGGCATTGATGAGGATCAGGTAAATGGATCAAGTCATGGCGCACTAGGCCCTTATTGGTGTGAGAAATTATCTAAACAACAGCTTGTCAGCAAGCAGCTTTCTAAACGTGGAGGTGTAATCTATGTGGCCCCTCATCACAACAAGGTATTGATTGCAGGCGCAGCAGTTACAGCATTGCAAGGAGAATTAAACATCTAGATACGGTTTAGAAGGAGATTTGTATTCAAAGTATACAGTTCGTTTTCTATATTTCGCCTTATTTTGGTAACTGCTAAAAAGCGAGAAAAAAATTGAAATTGGTTGTAACCTTTTTCAATGTTAAACGACTACTCTATTAGTAGAATACAAAAGAACTAAAGCAAGTAGTAACATTCACTTTTCACAAAATCACCAGGGCTCAATTTTGAGTGCCTGGTTATTTTGTTGCCATAATAAAAAGAGGGCACGCACATATGGCATGCCCTCTTCCATTTTATTCGCTCAGCATAGCTTTTAATGTTCGTTTTTGCCAGCCTAGCTTGAAGTATGCATATTGCATAATGAAGTGGACGCAGAAGGTGATTGGATAGGCTAACCAAACGCCATTTAGTTCTAGTGACGTATGGTGAGATAATAGGAACGCTAATGGTACCTGTACAACCCAAATCGTAATGACTAAGAAGATAGTTGGCCATAATACGACACCAGTGGCACGCATTGTAGCAGAAACAGTTTGTGTGTGTCCGAAAATTAAATAGCTCCAAAAGGCGATATATAAATAATTCTTGGCAATAAGCACAGTCTCATGTGAATCGATAAAGAAAGCCAAAATAGGCTCTGCAAACAGATACATAATGAGTATGATCGCGCCACCTAGAAGATAATTAATGCGCACACCCATTTGACGGATTTTTTTAATCATCTCTGTAGAATTAGCCCCTAACGCCTGTGCTACAAAGACAGATGTTGCAATGGCAATACTCATTGCTGGGACTTGTGCATAGCTAGCTACCTGATTGACAACGCCATAAGCGGCAGTAGCATCCGAACCATAGCCATTCACAAAGCCAATAACGGCAATTTCGGCTACTGAAATGGCAACCATGCTAATACTGGATGGAATGGCTAGCTTTAATAAGGACGTTAAAATATCTTTCTTTAATTTAAAATGCTGTAAGATTATTTTATCAAAACGTAGTAAATGCTTTGTCTTATGCAAATAGGCTAACAACAGAATCATTGTCACCAGGTTTGATAACACAGAAGCATAGGCAGCCCCATTTAAGCCGAACGCAGGCAACCCCAACCATCCGAATACTAAAGGGGGGAGGAAGGCGATATTTAACACAACACTAATTACTAAAAATAGAAAAGGTGTTTTGGAATCGCCGACTCCTCGCATAAAGGTTGTATACACCAAATACCAAAACATAATCGGTAACGTGAAGAAAAGTATTTGGGCATAACTAATACTCATGTCTAAAATATTCGCAGGTGTCTGCATAAAACGTAAAATCCATTCGATGAAAAAGCCACCAAAAATCGCGACAGCGATGGATAAAATAGTTGTAAAGGCGAGTGTTACACCAACAACCTCTTTCATTTTGGCATGATTACCAGCCCCAAATGTTTGCCCGACTAAAATAGAGCTTCCTGAACCAATGCCAATTGCAAAGGCCATTAAAAAGAAGAAAAATGGAAAAAATGCCGAAATGGCTGCTAGGGCATCGACCCCTAAATTGCGTCCGACGATAAACATAGCAAAAACTTGGCCAACAGATTGCAGCACATTCGCTAGCATCACGGGAATTAAGAAATTAAAAAAGCTTTGCGTAGCTGTTGATCATCCTGTAACATTTGTTCGTTCATCATTAAGTTCCTCTTGAGTTTTAATAACCCATTTCTTTTAAGATTCTTGAAAGTGTGCGTAGGCGTTCACCAATTAGCTCACCATCATTATTAAGTGCTTGCTGAAAAAGCTGAATATCCTCTTTAATCTGTTCATTTTCTGTGCAAACTTCCACTGTCATGGCATCTCCCTGTAAGCCTACACGATTAATTACAGGGTTTTCTTCATCATATAAATGCTCATGACGATAAGCCTCCTTAAAATAAAGTTCCGTTTCACACACTAAAATAGCGAGATCAAGTACGCGGTGTAGGGGAAGTTCTTCTGATTGGCGAGACCACTTGCCACCTGTATGCCGCCAAACCTTCGCAGAAATATCAACCTTTCCTCGATCATTCCATTGTGCCAGACCAAGGGAAAGCCCTTGTGCATCTGTTTGATAAGCCGTGCGCCCATCAATATTGGCATAATTTTCTGCCACGATGACAGGTTTATGTTTTAAATGTGTTGGAATTTTCATGTATCCGTACTCCTTATCATTTCGAATTTAGTAATTTAGTAAATTACTGCTTTAGTAAATTTAACATTAAACGTTTCTATAAGTCAATCCAAAAGAGCAAAGTTTGAACCCTTTCTTTTAAGACCAGCTAAAGATGGGCTTAGAGTAAGGGATTCATTACAATAAACGTTCAAAATCTGCCGTGGTTTTTACAAAATAGTAAGTTATAATTTATAGAAGTATGATTGATTGGAGAGAAATAGGATGGAAACAGCTAAATATCACCGAATGGTTTATACACGTATATGTGAAAATTTACAAAAATGGGATAATAGTGACTTTGTTAGAGAAGACGAGCTCTATTCATTTTTACATACGTTAAAAGGCACCGCTGGATCAATCGGTTTACATGAATTAACGTCGATTGCTCGTGAAAAGCTAGAGCTTTTGAATGAAGATAGTAACAAGCAATGGACCCAATCAGAATGGAAAAAGTTTCTTGCTCCATTTATTGAAAGCGTTCATTTTTATAAAGAAAATGATTCAATGACACAACATATGGAACATCCTACAACCATCATTAAAAATCCAGCAAAACAAGATTTTATTCTGATAATAGATGATGATGTTGTATTTATTTCCTATTTAAAAAATGTTTTAGAGAAAAAGGGCTACTCTGTCATTGCAGCTCATAATGGTAAACGAGGATTAGCGTTAATTTATGAATTGCAACCATCCATCGTATTTCTAGATATCATGCTTCCAGATTCTAATGGCTTTTCTATTTTAGACAATATTAAAAAGACGAAAAAAGAGCTCATGTTTGTGACAGTGATTAGTAGTAATGATTGTAAAGAAAATCGTATTCGCACATTGGAAATGGGTGCTATGGATTTTATGGCAAAGCCCATTGATGAAGAGCTATTAATCGCTTATGTTTCCAATCGCTTAGCCTATAAAAGAGAATTAGAACAGGCTATCGTCATTGACGAATTAACCCAAATTTATAATCGTAAATTTATGGAATCGCAAATGAAGCTTTTCATTAAACACCATCAGCAAAACAAAGAACATTTTTCAATTGCGATGATCGATTTAGATTATTTTAAAAAAGTAAATGATACATATGGTCACCTAGTGGGGGATGAGGTGCTTAAGGGTTTCGCTTCATTGGTGAAGGAGCTAAAAGGAGCTGAAGAAATTGCTTGTCGCTATGGTGGAGAAGAATTTGTAATTTTAATGCCTCGTACAACTAAAAAAGAGGCATTTATTTTTATTGAAAAACTTCGTACCTCCATGGAGAAAAAGACATTTACAGCAAATGGAACTAGCTTCCATGTTACATTTTCGAGTGGAATTGCGGAAGCCACTTCTACCAATTTACATCCTAAAAAGATGCTAGAAGAGGCAGATCAAGCACTTTATACGGCCAAGCAATTAGGGAGAAATCAAACGATCATCTTTGATAACGTAGCTGCTGTGGAGAAAAGAAAGGTGAAAATTAAGGTCGTTGTCATTGATGATGTGTATATTATTCGTGATCTGATTACCAATCATTTTAAGCATTTGGAGGAAAATGACGATTATAGGATTGAAACATTATCATTTCCTGATGGCATTAGTTTTCTGGAATCCAATTGGTATGACCCTGCATGCAAATACATTATCTTATTAGATTGGATATTGCCGCAAATGGACGGCATCGAGGTGCTGAGTAAGATAAGAGAGCAGCATGCTTCAAGTAATGTAATCGTCTCCATGCTAACTTCACGTGTGGGGGAAGAATACGTCATGAAGGCTTTCATTAATGGGGCGGATGATTATATTGTGAAGCCGTTTAATGTGGCTGAAGTATCGGAACGTATTGTTCGTTTAATTCATCAAATGTTTCTTTAATGGGAAAGGGAGAAAAAGACAGGATGGCTAGAATTTTAGTAGTAGATGATGAAGAAATATTACGCATGTTAATACGTGAAACATTAGAAGATTTAGAATTTGATATTGATGAGGCAGAGGATGGCGAAGAAGCCCTCAAAAAAATGATGGAAAGCTCCTATGATTTAATGATACTCGACTATATGATGCCGAATTTAACAGGAATTGAGGTGATCGAGCTTCTCCCACAAGAGATTAAAATGTCAATGCCTATTCTCATGCTGACAGCAAAATCACAGGAAAGTGATCGTCAAAAGGTATTTGACTTAGGGGTAGATTACTTTATGTCCAAACCGTTTAGTCCCATTAAGCTAATGAACCTGGTGGAGGACATCTTAAATGATTAAGTCGACACCCTTGCTGAATAAAAGTATACGCAGCCAATTCTTTAAAATGCTGCTTTTTCTAGTTGTTAGCTTTTTAATCATCATTGCTGCCTTTCTTGTCGTAGTCAATGCAAGTCAAAATGCCTTACAGCAGAAGAGAGAGCAAATGTATGAAAAATCAATGCTTGTGGATGAATTGGAAGAAAATTTTAATGGCATATTTTTTCGAGCAAGGGGCTACTATGCCTTTCAAAATGAGCAGGAATTAAAGTTATTGTATGAAAATTTGGAGAATTTCGAAGTTCTATTACAGAAGTTTTCGCAACTGGATTTAACGGAAGAAGAACGAGGGCTCTATAATGAGCTAGTTGATTTTCATTATAATTATAAAACGGTTACTCTCCCAAAAGGGTTAAGCTTTGCGAAGATGGGGGATTATGAGGCTTTGCGAGAGCTTTCGAATAGTGGCGCAAATGACCTTGTCAATAAATTTATTGCCTATACAAAATCCTATAAGAAAAAAACAGACCACTCCTTAAACCAAATTTTTAGCAAGACAGTGGAGCAGGGGCAATTATTTACTTTTATTTCGCTCATGATTAGCGGTCTCATTTTACTATTTGTTGGGGTCATTTTACGAAGAGTGCTGAATAATATGATTCGACCAATTGAACAATTAACACTTGCGACAAACGCTTTGGCGTCAGGGAAATCCATTGATTTAGGTAATCTTGTACAAAAGGAGGATGAGTTAGGCATTCTAGCGAACTCATTTCTTAAAATGATACTCTCCATTCAGGATAAGGAAGAGGTACTGACCACTCAAAATGAGGAGCTTTTAGCGCAGCAGGACGAGCTTCAAGAAAATCAGCTACAATTACAAAATTCATTAAATTATTTAGAAAAGTATAATCAATTAAATCATGTACTAACCTTTACGTTAAATAAACAGAAACTAATCGATAATCTCCATAATTATTTAAACGACATTTATCAATATGATATGAGTGTACTGTATTGGATGGAGGGCAATGTTTATGCGACAAAAGGTTTATCACACCAATCTGCTGCAGCCCTAGTTGAAAATTTTGACATGGATAAACAAGAACGATTAAAGCAGGAAAAATCCTTTGTTATTACACGTCAATTGACAGCAAATGAAAAAGGAATTGCGCAAGAGTCTTATTATGCCTATGACTTGTATTCTTCCGTGTTTAATTCTAAACGGGAGCTAGTCGCTATTTTAATGGCAACACGAGAGGGGCATCCCCATAATGATCGGGATATAGATAGTTTAAACGGACTATTAAATCGTGTGTCCATCGCATTTGAACGTATTCTTATGTATGAAGAGGTAGAAAAATCGAGGACGTTAAATCAAACGATTATTGATAATGTCAACGAAGGAATCCAATTAGTTTCTGCTACAGGCGATACCGTTCTTATCAATAGAGCGCTATGTGGTATTGTCAACCTCCTTAACTTGACAACAGAAACAAGTATCCCTAAAAAGGATTGGCTACAGCATTTTCAAAAATGTAGTGCCCAACCTGATGAATTAATTGAATTTTTAGAGGCATCTATTATGGAGAGCTTTGAGGAGACACGAAAATGCCGCTATTGTATGACAGCTGAACATGAAATCTTTGTCGAGGTGTATGCAACTTGTCTT
This sequence comes from Lysinibacillus sp. YS11, assembly GCF_002896375.1. NCBI lineage: Bacteria > Bacillati > Bacillota > Bacilli > Caryophanales > Bacillaceae > Lysinibacillus > Lysinibacillus sp. YS11. Next base: position 2,153,133 of record NZ_CP026007.1, read on the forward strand.
TTTGATGGACAGGAAAAAGTAGGCACCATTTTTGTGCATCGTGATATTACAAGAGAATATGAAGTAGATCAAATGAAATCGGAATTAGTGAGTACGGTAAGTCATGAACTGCGAACGCCTTTATCGAGCGTACTTGGCTTTACAGAGCTTCTGTTAACGAAAAATATAAAACCCGAACGACAAAATAAATATATCGATACAATTCATAGAGAAGCGGTACGACTAACCAATCTTATAAATGACTTCTTGGATTTACAGCGAATGGAGTCAGGCAAACAGCAATATAACATGGAGACACTACAATTAAATGAAATAGCCTTTGAAATTGTCAATCGCTTCCGACATGAGCAAAAGCATAATGTCCATCTAATTGATAAAGCAAGAGAGGTCTATGTCAATGCAGATCAAGATAGACTCGTCCAATTATTTATTAATTTAATAGGAAATGCGATTAAATTTTCTCCACAAGGTGGGGATGTGGAGATTTTGTTAGAAAACAAAAATAATAGCATCCAAGTGAGTATAAAAGATGAGGGCATTGGCATATCTAAACAGGATATTGCTCAGTTGTTCCAAAAATTCAAACGAATCGATAATAGTTTAAGACGTAAAATAGGAGGAACTGGACTGGGTCTTTCCATTTGTAGAGAAATCATCTTAAAGCATGAGGGAGAAATATGGATAGAGTCAGAAGAGGGACAAGGTACTACTGTGTACTTTACTTTACCACTTGCAAATAACACTATCACCTTCGATGAAGAGGATGTAATGGGGGATAGCAATGGCTTAAACGTTATGCTTGTTGAGGATGACTTAAGCTTAGCTCTACTGTTGTCTGAAGAGCTAAAAAGCAAGGGCTTTACCGTGATTCATCATCATGACCCAAAAAAAGCTTTTGAAGATACACTCAATACGCCTTTACTTGGTATTGTGATTGACATAATGTTGGGCGAAGAAATGAGCGGCTGGGATTTAGTCCGTGCACTAAGGGAAAGAGAGCATACAAAAGAGATACCGATTATTATATCCTCAGCATTAGATGAGGTAAAAGAAATGGTGGACCAATTTCAAATTAAAAAATACTTAACCAAACCATATCCACCTGAAGAAATATCAAAACTGTTTGTGAAATAATAGGATAGCTTGAATCATTGTCCGTAGCATTATATTGTAAGGAAAATGTGAGCAGTAGCTTAAATTCATAAAAACTATAATAGGTGAAGCCAAAGCGTATGTCGAAAGTTGCCCCATTCAACCAGGCATTAACCGAATCTCTATCAATTCATTTTTGAAGGCGAACAATTTAAAACTAAAAAATAATTTTCGTGAATTTTTCTTCAAAAATGTGTAACCTTTGCCAAGCTGGCACGACTACTATACTAGTAGAATACAAAACACTAAAGCAAACTAGTAGGTTTCACTTTTCACAAAAAGACCGGGGCTCAAATTTTTGAGAACACCTGGTCTTTTTGCGTGCTGGCAACAAAGTGGAAGTAATGCTAAAATAAGATAAATACTTTAGAATTTTCATGAAATTTAATCAAAATCACGCATAGAAATTTGAAAAAAATGAAATCCCCCATCGTTTTTTCAACTAGGCGTAAAAAGGAGTTCAGACATGCAGGTTCGTCCAATTTAAAAATCTCCCAAGAAAAAATAAAATCTTAATTTTGGGGGATAAAACGTGTTTAAAAACCGATCTTTTTCACTTTTATTGACAGGTCAATCTTTAGCGGATATTGGTGATATTCTCTATATAGTAAGCGTGATTAGTATAATTTATCGTTTCACCAACTCAGCGATTGCTACTTCCTTCGTACCGTTTATTATTACTACTTGTATGTTGATTTCCAGTTTGCTAACACCTCTTATTACGACAAAAGTGTCGTTGAATCAACTGCTAACTATTTCTCAAGGCTTTAAAACCGCTGTCATTTTGGGCCTTACCTTGTATGTACAATGGGTAGGCGACCAGCCGATGATTGGCTTTGTGTTTTTATTGATTGGGATGGTTGCGTTTTTGGATGGTTGTGCCAATCCTATTCGTCAATCCTTGCTGCCTCATTATGTGGAAGAAAAGGATTTATTGCGAGCAAATAGTATTGCAAAACGGTTATCCAATCCATTCAGGTGGGTTCTTGGTTTGTTGGCAGTTCCTTGCTGCTTCTCTTTACACCATCACAGCTTATATGGGGCGTTGTCGTCCTTTTTTTCATGGCAACATTGCTTTTAAAGCTTTTACCAGATGTGGCACGTATGGAACGTCCAGAAAAAAAGAAATGGGTGTTATTTATGCAAGGGTGGCAATCCATCCATCAAACACCTGTACTAAAGGTAGCTGCACGAATGGATTTACTGGAATCAATGGCAGGTGCAGTGTGGGTCGCAGCGATTTTACTTGTTTTTGTAGAAGAAGCATTGCAGGCTTCTTCTCAATGGTGGGGTTATCTCAACGGCATTTTTTTTATTGGCATGATTATAGGGAGTATGATTTGTTTAAAATGGACTAAATTTATTGAGCGTAAGAAAGCTATGTTCATAAGTGGAGGTGCGCTGTTGTCCGCTATTTTTACATTATTCTTTGCGGTTAGTATCACACCATTGATGGCTTTACTCTGTTCTTTGCTGATTGGCTTATGTGGGCAATTAAAAAACATTCCACAGCAAACCATCATTCAAACAAGTGTCTCAAAGGAGAAATTACCAACGGTGTATACATCGTTGAATGTCATTGTGACAGGGGTATTCGGCCTTTCATCTTTAATGATGGGCATGTTGTCAGAATGGTATGGGATACGAGTTGTTTTTTTCCTTTCAGCTAGTATGCTACTTCTCGTAAGTGTGATTGCCTATAAAAATAAAACATCATTCACGTAAGAAAGAGTAGCCCTTACTTTTAGAGTAGGGGCTATTTTTTATAAAAAGTTCATATCCTGTTAGTTGATAGTATGGTAAAATATACAAATATTTGTATATTTTAAAAGGAGAGTAAGTATGAATCGTAAAAAAATAAGTTTCATTATCTCTGCACTTATCATAGCAATCTTTATTGGTGTGGCATTAAAAAATGTTTTTTTCCAAGCATCTCTTACACCATCAATGACTGTTTTGGAGGATGGCACCAAACAAATTAATTATGAAACTGCTTTAACAAAGCTAGATCAATCCTCCACAACGTTTGAAGCATATAAGGGCAAAATAGTAGTAGTGAATTTTTGGGCGTCCTGGTGTGGGCCTTGTCAACAGGAAGCACCTGAACTAGAGGCATTCTATCAACAAAAATCAAAGGATGTCGAGCTGCTAGCCATCAATGCCACAGCCTATGATAGCTATAAGAAGGCGGCAGCATTTAAGGATACTTATGCTTTATCATTTCCTATCTTCCTAGACGAAGAGGGAGTACTACAGAAAACGTTTGAAGTGGTGAATTATCCTAGTACCTTTATCTTTGATAAAGAAGGAAAATTACAGCACAGCGTGAAAGGCGAACTCACTCAACAACAATTAATACAATTGATTGATGATCTCTAAGAACAAAATAAGTCTTATAGACAATATATTTAGAAAAATGAAACTTTTTCTAAAAAAATGCGTAGAAGTAGCTAAACAAAAAAGGAAGGGGCTCCTTTAATGCCACGGAAACACATGATTATTATCATCATTGCATGGATTGTAGAAATATCGTTGACGTACTGGGTTGCCACAATATTCTCTGTGCGATTTATCGAAGTGATGTTTTTCACCGGCATTGCCTTTACCTTAGGAACGTTTTACTTTTCGAGTAGCGGTGGAGCGATGTCAAGGCTTTATACATCCCAAGTGAGTGCACAAACAGGGATCATTCATGAGCGAGAACGGTTCAAGGTTAAACTTGGGCCCGTATTTATAGCGTCACTGATATTTTTCCTTATTGGATTGGTATTCTTTATTTTACTTGTAACAGGCATTATTCCACCACAAAAGGTGTGAAAGTTATTGGCTTCCACCTGCAAAAAATCAAGATGGCTAGGTGCTCATTTTGATTTTTTTGCGTTGTATAGAATTTGTAGAGTGCGATATTATAAAATAGGCTTCGATAATTGTATTTTTACAATTAAAAAGGAATAAAAAGGTAACTATTGTACTATAATTACCCTTCGTTATTAGTAATTTGTCATGCAAAATATGTATATCTATGGAGGTATACAATATGTTAAAGGAGCTATCAAACCGCAGTGCCCCAAAATCCAAACCAACAAAATAGAGAGAAGAGTAGACACCAAGAACCTGACGTTCAGTATAATGCTCTGCTAGAGATTCAAACAATGGAAAGTAGCATAAAAAGATACATAACAGTGCATGGTGATCACTTGAATGCAGCTGAATATCATTCTTTACTGCAAATGATTAAGAGTTTAGAGGAATTGAAAACAGCGATTAAAGAGGTCTCATTAGATTAGGCACATTCATTTAAATTGAATGATCTGACAATACGGTTTGTCAGATCATCCTAGGAATTAATCCACCGGTAATAAGTAAAAGTGAAGTTTTGACCATTCATTTCAAATGATTCTCCGCTTCTATCCAATGGTTTAAAACCATTTTTTTCTAATACTTTTTGAGAGGCTATATTGTTCGTTGTTGTTTGTGCCTCAATGATGAGCATGCCTTGCTGGCGCATAAGGTCTAATACTAATTGTAAGGCTGTATGGGCAACCCCTTTCCCACTAAATTCTTGTCCTACTCTATAACCGATATGGCCTAATCGTTGCTCCTTATCAATATCGATTACATTGATTCTTCCTATAATTTCTTCAAGTTCATTTTTTATTAGATAGAAATAGGATAGCTGTTGTGCTTGTTCCTCTAAAAGCATGTCATTTTTTCTTATGAAATTTGGTAATTCGTAATAGTCATCCCCTCGACTTGGGACTGTTTTTTCAAATAGGCCCTATTTTTAACCTCAAATGCATATAAGTTTTCAAAATCACCCTGTGTTAATGTTTCTAATCGAATTTTCATGGCATCTCCAATCAATTTTGGTTTTCTTTCATTATACCTGTAGTCTAGGGTTAATCTCACCAGTTTTTTGATTGTTCAGATTTTGTAGATGTGCGATTAGTACAATGGTTGCGTTCATGGAACGTTGGTTAGTTATTATTGGAGCGTGACCTGGGAGGGTGAGATAGGCAAAAGTGAATAATATGTTTTTGATACTGAGCGCATTGGAGTAAGGGATAGACATGAATATTGGTTTGCTTTTTCAGCCATCCACTAAAAAAGGACCGTCATTAAAAAGACCCACTTCCTGTCGGGTTTAGTGAATTAAATAGTGAGCGGACAAGTAAATTAGTAGAGGCATTGAGATTTTTTAAGAGAGTCCAGTAATTTTCAAAATGTGGAAGCACTTGTTCTACTAGAAAATGAACTTAGGTTGGTTCAAGTCTACCTCTATATACAGTAGGAGCGTTTTGGCAAGCGTATTCAGGTTGTATGGCAACTAAAGTCGGAGACAACTGTCCTCATCCCATCACTGACTAACCAGCCATTAATTGAAAATGCATTAAAGCATGGAATGTTAAAGCGTTCTGACGGGGGAACGATACATATTCGTATTATCAATTTTGATACCCATCTCGAAATCACCGTAGCGGATAATGCGTTGAAATGGATGAAGAGCAATTGGCAAAACTACTACAGCCTAAAGAACTTTTATCCATCAGATTGCAACACCATTAAGCCAAGGTCTACGGATGACAAGCAAGCTTCACGAAGGAACGGTGTTTCACTTGTGGTAGTAGCAAAAAACATCTACATCATAAGATGCATTGCCTCTCGATGAGTTTTAAGAGGGGGAATGCATCTTTTATTATTTGCAAGTTTGAAAAATAGAAATTTAGAGCACAGCCTGAGGCGTCTTCGTTTTAAAATGTGTGAATAAGTAACATCCCAAAATCACGATGATTCCCCCAATGCCTTGCAGCCAGCTTAGCTGTTCACCGATAAATAAAAAGGCGAGCAATGCTGTGAAAATAGGATTAAAGTTTAGAAAAATACCAGAGGTTGTGGCACCTAATTGTTGAACGCCAATATTCCAAAATACCATACAAACTACTGTAGAGATGACCCCTGTATAAAGTAGCGAAAGGATGAAAGAGGAGTCGATTTCGGAGAAGGTAAAATCCGTAATTGTGAATGGGACTAGGATGAGTACCCCAAACAAACCTGCATACAATGTCGCCATTAACGGAGAGGTTGTTTGCATAGCCCACTTACTACATACTGAATAAAGTCCCCATACGCAAACGGCTGCCACCATCCATAAATCTCCTGTATTCAATTGGAAGTGCCATAACAGCTGCCAATCTCCTTTCGAAAGGACAAGAAAAACACCAATTATAGAGAGTACCATCGCCAGAAGTTGCAAGCCATTTATTTTTTCTTTCAGAAAGGCGAAGGAAAAAAGGGCGATAGACATGGTATTCATTGTAGAAATAAGACCAGCATTCGTGGATGTTGTTCGTTCCAACGCTAAAAATTGAAATATATTAAATAAGGCAACACCTGTAATGCCCATCAGGCATAATGGCACAAGAGCGGCTTTAGCAGGAACCAATCTCTTCTCTTTCCACCAAACTAACGGTAGCAGGACGATCACTGCGATCAGCCATCTGACCAACGTTAAGGTCATTGGAGAGGCATGAGCCACTAGCGTCTTAGCCACAACAAAATTGCCTCCCCATAGTAAGCTCGTGACAAGCATTAAGCCCATATAAAATTTAACCACAGTATAGGTACACTCCTTTTGCTTTTATGTATAATAAGAATCATAGCACTATTAGTGATTTATCAGTATAATATTTTGTATAATTGAATAAAATCAAAATAATCGAAAGTTATTTAATGAATATCAAAATAATATTTTGAAATCGCATTAAAAACTTCCTTGTCTAAAAATAATCAAAAGAGGAGAAAACAATGGAGGATATAAAAAATAAAGGATTAGATAATGTCGATCTGCAAATATTAGCGATTTTGCAGCGAGAGGTTCAGATTAGCAATGCGGAATTAGCTAGACGGGTGAATTTGTCCCCACCAGCAACCCATACAAGGGTGAAACGTCTAGAAAATGAAGGCTATATTGATCAACAAGTCGCGATTTTAAATCAGGAGAAACTAGGGTTTGATTTATTGTGCTATATATTTATGAGCACAAATATTCATCAGGAGAAGGAAATAGAGGAGTTAGAAAACAGCTTGAAAACAATGACCGAAATTATGGAATGTCATTGCTTAACAGGTGCCTATGATTATTTGTTAAAGGTCGTAATTCGAGACCGCCAAGACTTAGATCAATTTATTCGAAAATTAAATAAGCTTGGCGTTTCTAGAATTCAAACGAATTTATCCTTACGAGAAATTAAATATTCTACAGTGTTACCGATCGAAGAAAAACAGCAAGTCTGAGTAAGCTAACTCAGGCTTGCTGTTTTTTTACTCATGATAGGTAAGCAGCCGCTTTAAACGAGTAGAAAGTCGTCCTAAAAAGTTAGTTACCACTCTAAATGAGTAAAGCCCCGCTCCTAAAGATTCACCCTGTTCAAATAAGGAGACCACACGTACAAAAATCATACAACCCACAAGTTGCTTATAGTTGACATGCAACCATAGAGTTGCCTATAATCAAGCTATGAATTGGGATAAAGACGCTGTTTTTAAAGCACTAGGGGACTCGACTCGGAGACTTATATTAGATGAACTGGCTGAATGTGATGAGATGACGTTGTATGAATTGACGGTGCGTCTTCTAATGAAACATGAACTTTCCATTTCGAGGCAGGGGATTGCTAAGCATCTGTCTGTCTTAGAGAGTGCTGGACTCGTCCTATCACAGCGGAAGGGAAAATATCGAGTCATTCTTTTCAATAAGGAACCACTTAAAGATTTACTGAAAGGATGGGTAGAATAAAGTTTACGTGTGAAGGATGCTTCTTAAGCGACTTAAAAGGAGGAAAAGCAATTGAATATTATTGTCAACAGTATCTTTGTACAAGATCAGGAAAAGGCACTGGCATTTTATACGGAAAAGCTAGGGTTTGTAAAAAAGGAGGATGTCCCAGTAGGAAAACATAGATGGCTAACGCTTGTGTCGCCTGATGATTTAGAGGGCACTGAGCTATTACTTGAGCCAGATGAGCATCCTGCAGCAAAGGACTATCAAAGGAGGATTTTCGCTGAAGGCATTCCAGCAACAATGTTTGGAGTTGCTGATTTAGAAAAGGAGTATAGCCGTTTACTGGAGAAAGGCGTTGAATTTACACTTAAGCCGACAAAAGCGGGAGAAGTCACAATAGCAGTTTTTAATGATACATGTGGCAACCTTATTCAGATTATACAAAAATAGTATAGAAAAGCGTGTTTGATAAAAAATATCAAAACACGCTTTTCTCATTACTCAGCCATTACCCAACCTTGATCATCGTTCAAAACGTTTAGATTTTCTTTTGGCTGCGCATTTACGGTCTGTTCTTTGGCTTCTGCTTCCTCGCTGGGCGGAGCTTCTTCCGAAGAACAAGCAGATAAAAGGAATAGTAGCGCTATACTTAATGATAGGAATTTCTGCATGAGGCAAACCTCCATCAATCAATCGTTGATATGAATATTTTGCACATCTTTTTACAGAATATGTTGTGTATAGCTGCCATTAATAATTTTTTTAAGCGACTGTATTACTAATTATTTTGCTAAAGCCATTATTATATGCACTATTAATCAGCTGCTGTATTGACTTCACTGCTTGCTCAGAGAAAATATACCAGTTATCGCCATCGAAATCATGGAGTAAATACTCAGGATAGCCTTGTAATAATTCCTCTGGGAAAGGTTGATTTAATGTATAGATATCATATTGTTGAACACTGTTTTGATCTTGGCTCATAAAATCAAATTGACCAAGCTTGTAATAAGATCCAGGAGTTTCTAGATTGAGGTGCCAATAATAATCTTTCGGAGCCTCTACTTTGTCGCCTTTCTTTTCTTGGAAAATTTTGAAAAGTGCTTGGTGATAGGCATTGCCCTTGATGTCCTGAATGACACCACCCATTGTCATATGGTATTCATAGCGTAGTACCTTGATTTTTTCATCTTCAATTAGCAATGGTTCAGTCGTAATATTCACTGTGCCATCATTATAATGCACTTGGCTGCTGAATGTTTCAGCAATAAAGCGAATTGGTACATAGGTGCGATTGTTTTTCATGTATGGTTGTACATCCAATTGCTCTTTTTGACCATTTTTAATGACTGTTCGGTTATTAAGATTCAATTTAATGGTTGTTTGATGCATTGAAAGGGTGATTTGTGAATCCTGCCAATGAACTTGCGCACCAAGATTTTCACTGATCACTCGTAATGGCACCATTGTTCGATTGTTTTTTTGCTCGGGTGCTGTATCAGATTTTACCACAACATCGTCGATTTTGATTTGTGTCGTTGCGGCATCAGCAGGTGTTGCTACAAATAATGTAGATGTTAAAAATAGCCCTGTAAAAAATTTTTTCATGGTATATAACCTCCTTATACTTTAACACTTACCACCATCGGAAATTTTACCATAATATTCTTATGTATATAATAAAAACTTTACTATTTTTTCTTTTGGCTGGAAAAGGTTGTGTATCATCATCAATATTTTGGACTTGATTTCGCAGTGTGTCATTTAGATTAAAACCATCGTGTTGCTAGATATCAAAGTAAAGAAGTTGAAATAAAATAACACAAAATCACCACCGCTATTAGCAACTTTTTGACAGTGTATAATCTGTATTTGTTCTCGAATACTAATGCTGAAAGGAGGTTTTTTAAATGAAGTTTTTGACATGGGGCATTGTTGGTGCAGCATTATTTGCTGTGATGAAAGGCTACGGAAAATCGAATCAAGGACAAAAGGATAGCTTTCAACAAACAACTACGCCTGTACAATTAGTAGCCAATGCAAATCCGCTGACAGCCAATACACCGAAACAATAAAACAAAAGCTTATAGATTATAGGGTCTATAAGCTTGCTATAATTTTATATAAATAACTATTATTGGCATATAGATGGTGAGAAGAACTCAATTTTACAAACGATCACGACGATGGCTTGGAAGAAATTTTGAATTATTTTACGGAACTGTACATAGGTATTCACAGGCCAAATTGTAGTCTTGTGCACCGTTAGCAATGTAACATTTAAAGTAGCGGCTTTGGCAACAGTCTTTAAGAAATAATAAGACCTATGTCGCAAGGGAGCATCATCGAATTGACAAATTTGGATCAGCCTTCATGTCACATAAGGATTTTCAGGGACAAGGGAATAGAAGCAGACGCAAAAAAGCTTGGTCTAACACATATTTACACGGATGCTAGTCTTACAGCGGGACCATTTTTTGAACGGAAAGGATACCAAAAAACAAATGCATATCGCGTGATGAAAAGGACGGGTGAAAAGCATGAGTTATGTAAAGATTTTTGTTCTATTAAAACAAGAACAACAGACCCAGTATCAAACTCGGTCTGTTGCTTCGTTTAGGCATCGATAAATGGTTAAAATCGCTTGTAAATGCATACCTTCATGAAAGATGGTGCGTAACAGTACTTGTTCAATGGTTTGCATACCCATATCAATAGGAGGGAATTCCTCTGACAATCGATGACCGTACTGTTCCTTTAATTGTTCAGGCTGCTGAGCTAAATACTTCTTTAATTCCTCAAAGGATGGCGTTTCGTCGTCAAAATGCTTTGGCGATGTACCAAAGCCAAACCATTTCTTGAGAGCTTCTAAATCTGTATCCTTTTCCTTTGTTAATGCCTCTATCCATAAATATTGATCGAGATAAACATGACCCATATTCCAGCGAATATTATTATGAAATCCAGCTGGGATGATGTTCGCTTTTTCTTCTGATACATGCTCGAGTAAGTGAAGCAGCTCGCCACGATAATTGGCTAGCTGCTGAAATAGATTTTCTTGACGTTGATTCAAATGTAACCCTCCTTTTTAATATTATTGGCTATTAAAACTCCATTTTCCTGCAAAAAAAGAAGAACACTTTTTGTGTTCTTCTCCAATTTATCTACTTTGTGTCTGTAATGCTAAACGGACACCGAGACCGATATAAACGAAGCCAACTGTCTTTTCGAGCCAGCGTGAGCTACCGCTTGTTTTTGTAAAGATTTTTTCGCCAATGAAACTTGTTATAACTGCGAGTAGGATTGTATATAAAGCACTCATCACGACAAATGTTATACCGAGTGTTAGCAATTGGCTTGTGACAGATTGCTCGTTATGCTGAACAAATTGCGGTAGGAAGGCTAGGAAAAACAGTGCCGTCTTTGGATTGAGGATTTCTGCTAAAAAGCCTTGACGGAATGAAGTACTAGCAGGACTTTGTTCGACAGTCGGTTGCTCAATTTTCTTTGGCTTTGTGAGGAGCATCTGAATGCCTAAGTAAACAAGGTATGCCACACCAATATATTTCACCACTTCAAAGGCAGTGGCTGATTTCATTAAAATAGCAGAGAGACCTAAAACAGCCGCTAATGTATGAACCAAGTCACCAAGACCGATACCTAAAGCTGTATAAATACCATTCTTTTTTCCGCTTTTTAATGTTTGTGTAATGGTAATAATTACTGCAGGACCTGGAATTAAAAATAATAAAAGAACTATTGCGATAAAAGATAACATGCGAAACCATCCTATTCTAATAAACTAATCATTCTAGGGTGAATGCATGGAATATTATATTCTAGCTATTGTGTGGCTGTCGATAAAGAAATATTGAAAAAATAATGAAAAATAATTCAGAAAACTAATGAATAATACTTATTAAATTTTATTACCTAGTACTAATATTTAGTGTTAGAATAAGATTATAAAAAATACGTTGGAGGAATTCATATGTTAACAAGTCAACAATTACAAGCTATTTTGCCACACCGATATCCATTTCTTTTGGTAGACCGTATTGTGGAGTTAGAAGAGGGCAAGCGCGCAATGGGGTTGAAAAATGTAACGATTAATGAAGAGTTTTTTAAAGGTCATTTTCCACAGTATCCTGTGATGCCAGGTGTGCTAATTGTTGAAGCATTAGCACAGGTTAGTGCAGTGATTATGCTGACAAAGGCTGGGAATGAGGGAAGATTAGGTTTATTGGCAGGAATCGATCATTGTCGCTTTAAAAAGCAAGTAAAGCCTGGTGATCAGCTACATCTAGAAGTGGAGATTACGCGTGTGAAGGGCGCTGTTGGGAAAGGCAGAGGGATTGCAATGGTAGATGGAGAAATAGTTTGCGAGACGGATCTTGTTTTCGCTTTTGGATCTTAGAAAATGGAGGCTCTCGGTTGAATTACACATTTATGCTTTATATCGCCGTTTGTATCATGCAAATAGCGCTATTAGCGAATATTACGATTGCTAAAGGCGCTTGGAATGGGGTGACAATGTGGCTTTGTACGGTAGTTTTTGTTTTCGCAACAGCTATATTTGGATTAAGTAGAGCGCGGCAAAAAGACACTCAAAAATAAACGACTTTGCTTCAATTCGTACTACACGGCTCTCTTTCCTTCATATAGTAAATGGAGTGAAAGTTTTAATATGAGAGGGTGAGGAGGTTTGAGGGTCGCTTTTATAGAACATAAAGAAGAACAGCTACAGCCAGAGCAAGCGTTGGCGCACGATTTCTGTGATCATTTTGTGCAAAAGATGCATAAAAATATATTGCATAAAAAGCTTGATGAGGATGTGTATCAGTCCTATTTTGTTATCCTTCAGCAACAATATACAAGGCAAGAGCTGCGATTTATTGTCCATCTGTTAAAGGTACAGGCAAATGAGATAATACGCATGAAGCCCATGTTTATTACCATGAGTGGTGTTATTTTATCCATGTTTACATTGCTTGCTACAACCATGAATAGCAAGCTCATGATAGGCATGTCGCTTGTCCAAATCGTTGCATTAGCCGTCTTGAGTTTTAATGTCGCCATTATATGGATTTCCTTTAAAATTGAAATCGAACATAAGCGGGTGCAGGCAGTGATTGCATTATTAGATTATTACGTAACAATTGTTTCAGAAGGGAGTGACCTTCGTGCAAAAGACAGTTGAACAATTACATTATTGGCTTATAAAAGTACCAGAAGTATTTCGTATGATGACAGAAGCGGAAATAACACAACGACCTGCTCCAAAAAAATGGTCCAAAAAAGAAGTAATCGGTCATTTATGTGATTCGGCTATTGTCAATCTTGAACGATTTCTTCAAGTTCAGAATGAAGCTTCACCCTATGTAGTGACTACATACGACCAAGTACAATGGGTCGCGTTACAGGGCTATCAGGAATTACCGATAGAAGATATTTTAATGTTGTGGACAAGCATCAACAAAAAAATCATGTATGTACTTGACCACCTTGATGAAGAGACATTGGCCCAGCCATGTGTGATGAATCAACAACAAAGGACATTGGGATGGTTGATAGAGGAGTATATGCAACATCTGGCACATCATATCCACCACCAAATTTTAATGAATGAATGTGAAACATAAGCATTTTTTTAGGAAATCCTCAAATAATAAAGTACGAAAATAATTATTTGGGGACGTGAAAATGTGAAAAAGTTTTTATTGCTTTTACTACCACTTAGTCTAATCACGGTATCGCTTTTTTATGTAAAAGTGAGTTCTTCTGAAAATAAAGGAAGAAAGTATTATGAGGAAGCAGGTCAAATTCTTTGGGAAATTCAGACAGATGAAAAAATCATTGCCTTAACATTTGATGATGGGCCACATCGCAAATATACAGCGAATATCCTTGATGTATTGGAAAAATATAATGCAAAAGCAACCTTTTTTATTGTCGGTCAAAATGCAGAAAAAAATCCTGAGCTGATTACAAGAATGTACGAAGAAGGACATGAATTGGCCAATCATACCTATACACACCCTTTAAGAACAAATGTTACCAATTTAATGAAAGAAATACAGCAAACAGATGAAGTGATTGCAGGGATTACAGGCTATCAGCCAACATTATTTAGACCAGTTGAAGGACAATATACCGATGTGATGATTGATGCAATTTCAAAAAAAGGCTATAAGGTTGTTATGTGGTCATGGCATTTAGATACGCTCGACTGGAAAAGCCCAGGTGTTCATCGCATCGTGAATACCGTTTTAAAAGGTGTGAAAGCAGGCAATATTGTCCTATTTCATGACGGTGGGGGAAATCGAGCACAAACGGTTCAGGCAATGGAACAAATCATACCGGAGCTTGAAAAACAGGGCTATCAGTTTGTGACGGTTTCTGAATTATTGGAAATCCAAAGGACACATAAGAAAATGGAAAAAAAACAGTAGTGTTGAAGCAGAAACGTCTTCAACACTTTTCTTTATGTAAAGGTTATTTAAACATTTTTTTGATGTGTTTAAGCTCAGCAATTAAATAATCAATTTGTTTCTGCATATTATCTATTTTAACTGTTTGATGCCCATTTCCATTACCATTATTAGTTTGAGAAGAATCATTGTTCGCGTTTTGGAGCGCTTCTAATGCGAGTCCTGCTGCAATGGTTTGTAAACCATCCCCTAATGTTGAAATGGCTGTGCCAATATAGGATAGCTTAGCCGCATAAATTTCTATGGATTCATTGCCTTGGCTCGGTTTATTATTTCTCCCCATTGTTCTTCCTCCTTACATTTGTCATTACTTGCATCATATGCGACAACAAGTGAAAAGGCGATTCCGATGATCGTTGAATGATTCACTAAAAATGGTAAAATTAGTACAATTAACGGATTGGGGGACTAGCATTGACACAACATATAGAGCTGATTGAAATGAATAGTGAGCTGTTAGAGGGAAAGGGCAGCTTTTGTTTACGAAGCAAGAAAAAAACAGAGGGCTATCAGAACAAAAACAAATGGCTTAATCAACAATTTGAAAAGGGCTTACATTACATACAAGTATTTGAAAATCAAAAACAAGTAGGTTTTATAGAATATACAGACGCGGAATACTCTTCAAGAGTTGTACATGCAGATGGCTATGTGGTGATTCACTGTTTATGGGTAAGTGCAGTGGGGAAGGGCTATGGTACACAATTACTGAAGAGGTGCTTAAAGGATGCCAAGGAGCGTGGGAAAAAGGGAGTGGTGGTCATTACAAATGACCAAACTTCCTGGACGCCAAGCAAGGATTTATTTTTACAGCACCAGTTTCAACATCTGGCAACAGCACTCAATGATTTTGAATTATGGGTCTTTCCATTTCATGAAAGCGTTGAACGGCCATACTTTCCTGATAATTGGCAGGAACGATTAACGAGATTTCCTCATTTAACGATTTTACGTTCCTTTCAATGTCCATATGTAGACGTCGCTACGGAAAATATTCAATTAGCTGCCGAAAAATTAGGATTGCAGCCAGTGCTGGTGGATCTTCAAACGAGAGAAGAGCTGATGGAGAAATCACCGACACCATATGGTATTTTTTCAGTAGTTTATAAAGGACAATTGATTGCCTTTCATCGATTAACCGTGCATTCCGTATATAAAAAACTGCAAAAACTCATGAATAATTTCTGATAGGATGCAACTTTTTTGGACACTGGCACGTTATATTCTTATAGCATTTCTATGATTCTTTGAGTTTTTTGTTGACTGCTACTAGGAAATGAGTAAAATTAAAAGGCAGTACCATAATATGCCTAAACTTAGTAGTATGATGGCTGAATAGGTGCTGGAATGCTAGTTATAATGAAGCATGATCGGACAAGGTCTGTCATGAAATTTTGACAGTCTTTTTCTTTTCGTCTTCTGGATAACCTGTTAAGATGGTAGTAGTGTGACAACAAGTTAGTGTAAATGAGAGTGGTGACAATCAAGATGGATGAACAGAAAAAAGAAAGTACAGAACAGCAGCAGGAGCCGACTCCAGCTGAAATAAAGCCGGCAGGACAATTTATACAACTGAAACCGTTTAAATTTATCATGCTAATGTTCTTTACAATTCTTATTACGGCAGGTTTAACAATATTTGCGTTAACCTTTGGTGATAAGAAAGTAGTAGAAGTGAAAGTTCCGATTGAACGAGAGGAATTTACAAAATTATATGAAGCATTTGATTTACTGAAAAATAACTATTACCAAGATATTGACGATGAAAAAGTGGTCGATGGTGCGATCAATGGTATGTTTGATGCATTAGGCGATCCTTATTCCGATTTCATGGTAAAGGAAGAAGCGGATCAATTTAATTCTGGCTTATCTTCAAGCTTCCAAGGAATTGGTGCAGAAATCCAAGAACGTAATGGTTATATTACAGTAGTGTCACCTATCAAAAATTCTCCTGCTGAAAAGGCAGGCTTATTACCAAAAGATATTATCTTAACAGTTGATGGGAAAAGTATTCAGGGCTTAAGTGCAACAGAGGCAGTTGCACTGATTCGTGGCGAAAAAGGAACACCCGTAAAATTAACGGTAAAACGTGGCGAAAATACGGAACCTATTCAAATGACAATTGTTCGTGATGACATCCCAGTCGAAACCGTTTATGGTGAAATGCTGGATGGCAATATTGCCCATATTCAAATTACATCATTTAGTGAACAAACTGCCCAAGAGCTTGAAAAAATCCTTACTGAGTATGAAGGCAAAGGAATGAAGGGCATTGTATTAGATTTACGTCAAAATCCTGGTGGCTACCTAAAGGCTGCAGTCGATATCTCTAATTTCTTTGTACCAGAAGGAAAGGCGATTGTGCAGGTACAAGAAAAAGATGCGGAGCCTCAAATTACAAATGCCATTGCAGGTAAAAAATATAACCTACCGATTACGGTACTAGTTGATAGTGGCAGTGCTTCAGCCTCTGAGATTTTGGCAGGAGCATTAAAAGAGTCAGTTGGTGCTAAAGTTGTTGGTGAAACATCATTCGGTAAAGGAACTGTCCAAAATGTTACACCATTAAAAGACGGCTCTAATTTGAAATTTACGACAGGTAAATGGTTAACACCGAAGGGCAACTGGATTAATGAAAAAGGAATTGAGCCTGATGTCAAAGTTGCGTATCCATCCTATGCCTCTTTACCATACTTGAATGCCTCTTTAGAAATGAAGACAGGCCTACAATCTGACTCTGTGAAAGCAGCAGAGGAGATGCTTCAGGTGCTAGGGTATGAGCCTGGTGAAGTAGATGGGATCTTTGATGACAATACAGCACAGGCAGTAGAAAAACTACAAGCTGCGAACAACCTTGAAGAAACAGGCATTCTAACAGGTAATACAACGTATGCATTAATGGATGCGTTACGTGCAAAAATGAAAGCCGATGATCCTCAGTTACTAAAAGCGAAAGAGCTTCTTGTAGGAACAGCCGAAAAAACAGAGGAAACAACAAACTAACAATGTAGCTGTCGCAACAGTTGTCTTTCACGGCATCTGCGACAGCTTTTTTTATGGGAGGAACTAATATGAAAGATGTGTACCTATTTAGTGGCTTTTTAGGGAGCGGCAAAACATCCATGCTGACAGATGTCATTCGCCAGCTAAAAGAAAAGAAATTAAAGCCTGCTGTTATTATGAATGAGCTCGGGAAGCTGCCATTTGACTCGCAGGCAGTGGAAAAGGATATCCCGCTAAAGGAGATGCTAGAGGGCTGTATTTGCTGTTCAGGTGCTGAAAAAACAGAGGCACAAATTCAATCTCTTCTATTAGATAGTGATTTTGATGTGCTCATTATCGAAACAACAGGTGCAGCACATCCTGTAGAAGCTTTGGATGCCGTTTTTTCACCGCTTTTTGCAGATCAGCTCAATGTGAAAGGCATTATCACGGTGGCGGATTCTAAGCTCTGGCTACACCGTGATACATTAACACCACAAGTGCGCTCTTTATTTCTGGAGCAAATTCGCCATGCACATCTATTGTTAGCAAATAAAACAGACTTATTAACAGAGGCAGAGCAAGGTCAGGTCGTCTATGAACTACAGGGCTTGAACCCTCATGCCTTTATATTGCAAACGACAAATGGACGCGTACCACTCAGCTTATTAGAGGGGCTGAAGGCAACAACACAGGTCGATAAAGCAGATATAGTTAAAGCGCCAATAGCCTCAATGCAGCTGGGCTCTCGCTTAGTAGATTTTACAGATCAGGAATTTACACAGGAGCAGTTTGAAGATTGGGTGCGTGCATTACCTGAAACGATTTATCGTATGAAAGGCTATGTACCAATTAAGGGCATCAAAAACCCAATGTTGTTCCAATATGCCTATGGAATGGTGCAATGGCTCCCAGAATATATAAAAATGCCAGCAAAACTTGTTATTATTGGAGAGAATGTTAGTGCTTTACCTATTATTGGGGCTAATTGAAGAATAAAGCAACCAGTGAATTTCTGCACGTGAACAACCTGTGTAGCTTTACACAGGTTGTTTTATTTTTATGTAAATGAAATGTAACGCTCTTGTAACACAATTGTAATATTAGGCTAACATGAGGCTACGACACTAGCCATCTCTAGGGTGATGCAAAGAAAGTAATGAAGAAAGGCGATTAAAAAATGAGTGTATAAAACATACATTTTTTATTCATATCAGCTGTTTATTTTCTAAAATATTTACGAGTTTAGGAGGGGTGTCAACCCTCTTTCAAACGTAAGTATTTCATAGATTGGTGAAACCTGCTAAAAATAACGCGAAAAAAACGTGATTTTTCGCGCATTTTCTTCTTCGTTGGCGTAGTTAGCAGATGTTGGTAAGATTTTAATGAAAATCATCCCTTACGATTAGTGGCAGAGAAGGAGGAATTGCAAACATGAAAAAAACACTAACTGCAATTTGTGCAACATTTCTTTTAGCAGCTCCAATTCAAATAGCTTCTGCTGCTGCAAATACAACAGAGGGGAATTCAGTACAGCAATCAACAAACTGTAATGTTTATTATTATAAATGGTCAAACAATAATCATAAGTGGACGATTAAACTTCCACAGGCATCTACACCATCTAATGAGACGCCAACAACAAATAATACAACAACAAAGCCAAATAATAATCAATCATCACAAAATGAAAAGCCAGCAACACCACCAACTACTTCAACACCATCAACAACAACTTCAGATGTGGACGCATTTGAACAAGAAGTAGTAAAATTAACAAACGCTGAGCGTACAAAAGCTGGTTTATCACCACTTCAAACAGATGCAAAATTAATGGCTGCAGCTCGTGAAAAATCACAAGATATGCAAACAAATAAATATTTCTCACATACGAGCCCAACATTTGGTTCACCATTTGATCGTATGAAAGCTTTAGGTATCGCTTATAAAGCTGCAGGTGAAAACATTGCTCAAGGTCAACGTTCACCACAAGAAGTAGTACAAGCGTGGATGGACTCACCAGGACACCGTGCGAACATTTTAAACGGTAAATTTACACACATCGGTGTAGGTTATGTGAAATCGGGTAACTACTGGACACAACAATTTATCCAAAAATAATCATTTATTAATAGAAAGATGCTCTATAAGTCTATAAAGGCTTATAGAGCATCTTTTTTTATTGAATTAATGGTAAAATTTGATGAGAAAGGGAGGATAGAATTGAAACAATATAGCATAGCAATAGCGATTTTCTCATTAGCCGTGTCGTTTTTAATAGGAAGCTGGCTCATCGCCACTAGTTTAAAAGAGCAGCCAAAGGAATCCGTGCAACATCAGCTATTGTCACAACAAGAGGCAGCTGATTATTTAGGAATCAGTTTAGTGGAAGTGCTAAAATTAACAGAAGTGCCAGATGGATCAAATAGTTACATAAGCGAAATCCCTCATGTGAAGGTAGGGGACAAAGTCTATTATCCAAAGCAAGCCATTGATCGCTGGCTATTGGATATGGAATTAATCGTAGTACCTTAAGAAAAACATATGAACTATTTCTTTGGATAGGGGCATCACCTAATAAAAAAGAGCGCTTCTCCAGCGAAAAACGGTCGATGAAACTTTTCTTTCTCTTTTATAAATAGTAGTTTTTAAACTGTATTTTGGGGGAATTGATAAATAAGTAGTGGGTAAAAAGTAGGGAGAGGTGAGATGGATGAAAAAGCCGAATCTATTAAAGCAGTTTTTTACAAAAGAAGAAAGACCGCATACGTTTGCGCTGGCAACAGCTCAAGATCATCGTTTATTTTCATATGCCATGTCCTTTGCCAAGTATCACCCCGATATGATGATTGTGTTTGCGGCAGATGGCGAAATTATTTACGTCAATCAAGAAGCACTCTATGAGCTATTACAATATCGACCTAGTCATGCAGAAGATTTTAAGAAAATTCTGACTGATGTAGATTATAAACGATTAAAAAGAGCGTTCAATCGAACATTACGAGGAAAGTCGGTCAAGATTGATATTGAAAGACTACAGCATCAAGGACAAAACCTAAGCCTCGTACTGACGTTTATACCAATCAAAAATGACGACAATCAGGCCGAGGGGCTCTATTTAATCATTGAAGATATGTCCACGTATTCAGCCATGAAGCATCAGTTAATGCTACATGAGAAGCATTTAAATTACGCCCAGCATATTGCGGCAGTTGGGAGCTGGGAGTACTTTATTCAGCATGACAAACTGTTTTGCTCAGATAACTTTTATCATATTTTTGGCTTTGCACGTTCAGATAACGATGGTATTGATCACGTTTTCCAGTTCATTCATCCAGATGATTATGAAAGGACATATGATGCATTTAATCATGCTCGAAAAGGGACTAATTTTGACAGTGACTTCCGAATTTATCACGGTAAAACCAATGAACTGCGTTTTCTACAGGCAGCCGCCGAAGTAATATGGAAGGATGACAAGCCCTTTAAGATGATTGGGGTTGTCAAAGACGAAACGGCTTTCAAACTACTTGAGAAAACACTAAATGATACATTAGCCAACTATCATTCTATCTTTGACAATTTAGATGCAGGGATTTGGATGCGAGATTCCATTCGTGGCAATATGCTGTTCGCCTCTAAAGGGTTGGAAGGAATTCTTGGTATTCCATTAGCTAAGCTTTATGATGACTCAGAAGTATGGATTAATATGATTCATACTGCACATCGTGAGGAGGTATTAGCGTATACTGATCATCTCGCTTCAGGCAAAAGCTATCAAGTGATTTATCGTATCCTAACGGGGGATAATCAGACAAAGTGGTTGCTGGAGCAAATTGTGCCGAGACTAGATCAGCAAGGGGAGGTCAACCATATTTTCGGCTTAGTAACTGATATTACAAAGGAGATTGAACGAGAAAAGAAGCTTAATTATTTAGTGTATTATGATGAATTGACAGGTTTACCAAATCGCTTGAGCTTACATGATAAAGTTGATACCTTATGCTTAGCTGGCGAACCCTTCGCACTATTATATATTTCGATTAACCGCTTTCATATCTTAAATAATGCGCTAGGTACGAAAATCGGTGATGAGCTTCTGCGCACGGTGACTAACTACTTTTCAACACTAACAGATGATCACAGTTACATGGCACGTTTAGACAATCAGCATTTTATCATTGTCATTAAAAAATATGTGAGCAAGCAACATATTTACGCGCTGGCTAGCCGTATACTGAAAACCTTTGATACACCTTTTTCGATAAAAGACTATCGCTTGCACCTATCTGCTAGCATTGGTATTGCTTTTTATCCAGAGGAGGGCTTAACGAGAAACATTTTATTAGAAAATGCATATTCAGCTTTATGCTATGCGCAACAGCAGGGAAGGAATCGTTTTCATATTTATGCCTTTACAGAGGATATTACTTCCTATAAACAGTATGTGTTAGACCGAGATATGCGACAAGCCATGTTAAATGAGGAATTCGAATTATATTTCCAACCATTGGTGGAGCCGCAAAAGGGGGTTATCAACGGTGCAGAAGCGTTAATTCGTTGGCATCATAAAGAATGGGGCCTTGTGTCACCTGGTGAATTTATTCCATTAGCGGAAGAAAACCATATGATTCACATCATTACAGATTGGGTGATTAAAAAAGCATGTGCGTTGTTACAGCACTGGAAGCAGCAAGGGCATGTGCTGCGAACAATTAGTATTAAGATATCGCCAATCCGTCTGATGAAAAAGGGCTTTATTCAGTTTGTCCAAGAGCAATTACAGGTAAATTCGATTGACGCTCATTATATACAGTTCGAGATTAGCGAAAGTACCATCTTAAAAAATAGTACAAGTGTGATGACCGTTCTTAAAGAATTACAAGACATCGGTGTCAAAATTGCTATTGGTGATTTTGGAACAGGCTACTCATCCTTAGAATCATTGCGAACATTCCAACCAACGACACTCCATATCTATGAAGCGTTTATCCGTGAAATTCGTCATGACCGTCCGATTGAAAATGGACTCATTTCAGCAACGATTTATTTAGCCAAAATGCTTGGTATTCAGGTTGTGGCAAAAGGAGTTGAAAGTTACGAACAATTTATCTTTTTAAAGCAGCAAGAATGTGATTATTTGCAAGGTAGTATTTATACGAAGGCTGTTCCCGCGAAAGCTTTTGAAAAAATGCTGGCACAAGGCATTTTAACACCACAAAAAGCGATTGTTCATAAAAAACCTGTGGTGGAGCGACGCAAATATTATCGTTTTCAATTCCCGGCCTATGTGAAGGGCTTCATGACAATTATCGAAATGAATGAGCAAAAAATTAATATCAGTCATACCCCGATCATCATTGAAAATATTAGCTTAGGCGGCATGAAGATTCGCTCTTCTTTGAAGCTACCCGTTAATCAAACGATGAAATTTAAATTTAGCTTTATTTTAATGAATCAATCATTTAACCTAGAGGGTACTTTTAGATGGACCTTAGAAGAAAAATACCAAATCTATTCTTATGGCGTCGCCTTTAATTTGACGCAGGAGGATGAAGGAAAATTAGCCCCGATCATCAATCGAATGACAGCCTTGCATAATCACCATGAAAAAATAGAGGGAACGCCCTTTATGTATGAGGATATTGAAGCTTATTTTAAAAAATAGCTGATCATGAAGATGCCCAAATGTTCTAGAGGGCATCTTTTTTTCATGGCGTGGAATCACACGAACTAAGCGTTTGAAATACACGAAAAATGCTTATACTCTCCAGTAGAGGAGGCGTTTTATGGATAAAGTGGAGTATATGATCAAAAGCCTACAAAAAGCATTCTACCATTCCTCGGATTTGACCGTCAGACAAATAGATTGGCATGAAGGGGACACGGCTATTTTATGCTTTTACGCTTCTCTTGTTGATGCGAAGGAAGTCCAAAAAATACTGGATACCATTTATGCACGTTTAGATACAGAAAAACCTTTTTGGAGTGAAACCCTACTTACAACACTCGATAATTTTGCGCTACCGCAAGCGATTGAACGGGTTTGCCAAGGTGAAACGCTCGTGATTTTGCCTGATACGGGAAAAATGCTGACGTTAGCGATTACCAATGAAGTTCGTCGTAATCTTGAGGAGCCAAACAATGAACATATTCTGCGAGGCTCCCATGAGGGTCTTGTGGAGCGGGCGGATACCAATTTAACATTGATACGAAAGCGAGTGAATAATCCCGCTCTTGTGGTCAAATCTTTTACAATTGGACAACAAACTAACACTAAAGCTTATTATCTCTATATGGATGGGGTTATACAGCCTGAAACCTTACAAGAGATGGAAAAGCGGATTGCAGACATTAAAATCGACTATTTTTATAGTATTGGCCAGTTAAGTGATGCACTAGAGGATTCCGTGTTATCGCCATTTCCACAATTGTTAAATACAGAGCATCCAGATCGTGTGGTAGCCCACTTAGTGGAGGGTAAAGTTGTGGTCATGACCAATATTTCGCCGTCTGCCTTGATTGGCCCTGTGACATTTTTCTCTTTCTATCAAACACCTGATGACTATAATAGTCGGGTAGTGGTTGGCTCTTTTTATAAAATAGTGCGTTTACTGTCGTTTGTAACGGCGGTTTTTTTACCAGCATTTTATATTGCTGTGATTAGCTTTCACTTTGAGGTATTACCCTTAGAATTAAGTAATCAAGTAAAAAATGATGTTAATGATATACCTTATCGACCGTTAATTGAAGCACTGATACTTGAGATTATTATGGAACTCATTCGAGAATCAAGTATTCGTTTACCACAATCAGTAGGGCAAACGATTGGGATCGTAGGGGGATTAGTGATAGGAGATGCCATTGTAAGTGCGGGACTCGTGTCGAACTTAATGGTCATTGTTGTCGCCTTAACGGCCATTTCAAGCTATGTTGTCCCGTCCGTTGAATTGAATAGCACGATTCGCATGATCCGTTTTCCGTTTATGCTACTTGCCTCATTATTTGGGTTTTTAGGCATTGTGGTAGGAGTTGTCATCCTATTAATTCATTTAATTAGTTTAACGTCATTGAAACAGCCGTATTTTTCACCTATCGTACCATTTCAACCGAAAGCTGTTTATAAAATTTTTTTACGCTGGCCATTTATTAGACCGACAGTCCAAGTTACTTCCTTTCAACCACCGAAGGATGAAAAGGGAAAAAATGAGGATACACCATGAATTTTTCTCTATCAAAGGCACAATTTTTTTTACTACTCTTTATCATTCAGACAGGTGTTGTCTACATTGCCTTTCAAACACCGTTAATCATATACAGTCAACATAGTGCATGGTATGTCTTCTTCCTTGCTAGCATCTTCCATTACGGCTTGCTGTTATTTTTTGAACGTTATTATCAATTTTTCTTTTTAAATGGGTTCTTTCGCTGGGTCTATCTGATCTATTGGTTATTAATAACAGCTGTATTAATTGCCTATATGGGGTATGTTCTGGCCTCATGGGTCTTGCCCCGAACACCTGAATGGATTGTTGTCATGATGATTGTAGGGCTATCTTTGTATGCCAATTTAGTTAGACCAGAAACCATCATCAATATTGGTGTCATGCTAATTCCTATTATTTTCCTCTTTGTCATTTTTTAATGCTGGCTATTCCAGATTTAACGTGGAGTAATCTTTTTCCCGTTGAGTGGAACAATA
Source organism: Lysinibacillus sp. YS11 (assembly GCF_002896375.1). NCBI lineage: Bacteria > Bacillati > Bacillota > Bacilli > Caryophanales > Bacillaceae > Lysinibacillus > Lysinibacillus sp. YS11. Next base: position 2,178,241 of record NZ_CP026007.1, read on the forward strand.
CTAGGCAAATCATGGCGGGCATGATTCATAGCATGTATGCCTTTTTTGGGATTGAAATGTACCTCCTTTATCGTCCATTTCTCAAACAGGATTTACAGGTGAAGGGAAAGCCCTTATTGATTTATCAACTCGTCATTTTTATCTTTTATTTTATTTCGGTTGTCTTTACACAAATGTTCTTTGCTTTGGAGGAGGTTCAACTAATACCAGAGCCTATTATGTATATTTTAAAATCACAGGAAGTGAATTTTGTAAAACGGCTGGATATTTTTTTCATCTATATTTGGCTTTCTTGGTCCATTGTTACGGTCATGATCTACGGTTTGTCCTTTCGTGTGCTTTATTTGTCAAAAAACGGAAGCATCCGAAACGAAGTATTGTTTTTTTTCATCTTCTCTTAGCCATTCTGCCGCTATTTGTCATGCAATTTCAGCGCATTGAGTTTATCAAAAATTCTATACACTACGTACTCATTGTGTTTACGATTCTACTACCAATGATGATAATTTGTTGGAATAAATGGAGGGGAAAACGTGTATCGTAAAGGGATTATGCTCCTCTTGTCTATGTTACTTTTAGCTGGCTGTTGGGATGAACGACTTTATAAAAACGCTTCCGTTGTGACGCTCGTTGGGGTGGACGGATATATAGGGGCATACAAGGGATATTATGCCTATCCGAATACAGCAGCTCAGCAAAATGAAGTGATTGAAGCGGACGGCATTTCACCAAGAGATGTACGGAATCAAGCCAATTTAAAAGTAGAACAAACACTTGATTTATCTGAGCTATCGACCATCCTTGTATCGGACCAAACGGTAAGAGAGCCTCTTTATGATATTTTGGATATTTATTTTCGTGATCCCCAAAACCCGATTTCGATAAAAATTGCTGTAACAGAAGGGGATGTCAAGCCGTTTATAGAGCTAACAAAGGATTTAGCAGGGGGGGCAGGAGGCTATTATGAACGTTTTATGGAAAGCACAGAGGAAAATACAATTTTTCCGAAATTAGATTTACAGACGGTTGGCTCCATGCTATTTGAACAGACAATTGATATAGCACTTCCGTATATTCAGTTAAGTGAGGATAAAAAGCATGCTGTTGCGGCAGGTGTCGCTTTGTTCTCAGGTCAAACGTTTACGGGTACAATATTAACACCAAAACAATCTCTCACGATGCTTCTCTTCATGAATCAACCTAGCAAACAAGCGCGGATGAGCTATATGTGGAAGCATGATGGAAAATCGATGCCAATCACGGCTGATGTTATTCATATCAAGCGTCAATGGACGGTGAATGAGGAATTAAAAAGAATAGACATGGATTATCTCATAGAGGTAGAAATTGAGGAGTTTGCACATGACCATTTATATAAAGACCCCGTTTTCAAGGAGGTTCAGCAGTTGATTCAAGATCATGTGCAGGGAGAGTTTGAGGAGGTTTTGCGGATTCTTCAAGGTCAGCAATCAGATACGTTGGGGATTGGTCGATATATTCGTGCCTATCACCCCAAAATATTTCAGAAGGATTGGCATGCTGTCTATGCATCCTTACAGCTAGTGCCGTCTGTTCAAGTGAAAATCATTCGCACAGGTGTTTTACGCTAAAAAAATCGCCTTTCTCAAGTTAGAGAAAAGCGATTTTTTGTTGTTAAACAGTGACTCTTTTTTGAACAACCAATAGACGAATTAAAAGAGAAATTGCGCCCATTGTTAAACCTGCCACAAGGCCAATCCAATAGCCAAATGGACCGAAATCCGTATGTGTGGCAAGGGTATACCCAACTGGCAAGCCAATCACCCAATAAGATATAATGGCCATGATAAACGTGATCATAACATCTTTATAGCCTCTCAATGCGCCTTGTACTGGTGCTTGTATTGCATCAGATAGCTGGAAAATGGCTGCGTAGACTAAAAATTGTACGGCATACTCAAGTACCATCTGATCTGTCGTATACATATGTGCTACAGGTTCACGTAAAATAAACAAGATGCAAGCTGATATAAAGCTAAATAAAATGGCTGTGCCTACACATAGATAACTATACATACGAGCATCTCGCATGCGACCAGCGCCGATCTCAAAACCTACTAATATTGTGACACCCATAGAAATACTGAGCGGAACCATGTATAACAAAGAAGTGAAATTGATGGCAATCTGATGGGCTGCGATGATTTCTGTGCTAAAATTACTCATCATCATGGTCACAGCAGAAAAAATACTTGTTTCTGCAAATAGGGAAATACCGATCGGAATCCCAATCAATAAAATTTCCTTCCATCGAAGCCATTCAAGCTTAGGCCAATCATGGAACAGACGGAATCGTTCGAACGGTACTCGTTTAGCGATGATCCATACTGTAATCATGAATATTAGCCAGTACGTTATTGCTGTCGCTACACCAGCTCCGATGCCGCCAAGCTCAGGCGCACCAAATTTGCCGAAAATAAAGATATAGTTCAGCACGATATTAATGGGTGTTGTCATTAAGGTAATGATCATCGTGACCCGTGTCTGACCAAGGGCGTCAATAAAGCAACGCATAACAAAAAATAAGAAAAGTGGCAAAAGACCCGCACACATCGCATAGATGTAGCCTTTTGCAATGCTATGTACAGCAGACTCTAAGTTCATCTTACTAAGTATCCAATCAATGCCAAAGAAGAGTCCTGTAAAAATAAGGATCGCCAGCAATATGGCGACATAAATGCCTTGCTGGACTGCCTTTTTTGCATCCATCTCTTTTTTCGCTCCCACAAGCTGTGAGACAATGGGCGTAATAGCTAGGAGTATACCTGAAAGTCCAGTATAAATTGGCATCCATATAGAGGAACCAATCGAAACACCTGCTAAATCAACCGTCCCGTAACGACTGGACATTAAAATATCAAAAAATGAAATAAGATAAATAGCTACCTGTGTCACTAAAATAGGGACAATCATTTTTAAGAGTAGCACGTATTTTTCCTTAATTGTGGATGTTTGATACATATTTTCTACTTCCTTCATGAACATAATGAACAAGTATAGCATATGTAAAGAGAGAAAAGCTGAAATTTTCATGCTTCATCTATATCTTTTCGTCAGCATATAGTAAAATAGAACACTGTAAACAAAAAGTAGTGCTAACTACAATGGTTTTTAAGGAATAGGAGAATTTGTGTGAAACAACAAACAATCATTTTAACCGGTGGTGGGACAGCTGGCCATGTATCGTTAAATCAGGCGATACTCCCGTCTTTACTAGAACTTGGTTATGATGTCCACTATATTGGCTCAGAGCAAGGTATTGAAAAAGAATTAATTGGCGAGGCGTTCCCCGATGTTCCGTTTTATGGCATTGCGAGTGGTAAATTGCGTCGTTATTTCTCCATGAAAAATTTTACAGATCCATTTAAAGTGCTTGCTGGAATGATGCAGGCTTTTCGTATTATTAAAAAAGTGAAGCCACAGGTTGTCTTTTCAAAGGGAGGGTTTGTCTCTGTACCCGTTGTGATGGCAGCGAAATTAGCAGGTGTGCCAGTCGTCATCCATGAATCTGATGTAACACCTGGTCTTGCTAATAAAATAGCCTTACCTTTTGCTTCACATGTATTCACAATTTTTGAAGAAACTCTGAAGCATTTACCTCAAGAGAAGGCTACTTGCACAGGCTCCATTATTCGTCCTGAGTTATTTGAGGGAGAAAGAGCAAGGGGGCTAGCTTTCTGCGGCTTTTCTACTTTAAAGCCTGTTTTACTTGTTATGGGAGGGAGTTTAGGCTCTGTTGTCTTAAATGAGGCACTACGTAAAAACTTACCAGAGCTCCTCAAGCAATTTCACATCATTCATTTATGTGGGAAGGGGAATTATGATGAAGCACTGGAGGCAATGCCAGGCTACAAGCAATTTGAGTATGTGACAACAGAGTTACCTGATTTATTGCATGCTGCAGACTTTATTGTGTCACGAGCAGGCTCTAACTCCATTTTTGAATTTTTAGCGCTTCACAAGCCGATGCTATTAGTACCTCTCTCAGCGCAAAAAAGCCGTGGAGATCAAATTTTAAATGCCAACTTGTTTAAAAAACAAGGTTACGCAGAAGTGTTACAGGAAGACGAGTTGACAAAGGAATCTTTTATGAAGTCTGTTCATACACTAACAGAGCGTAAAGTGGAAATGGTGGAGACAATGGCAAAAACGCAAAAACCAAAAACACCAGATGAAATGGCGTCATTAATTTTACGGTACAAGAAATAAGTGCTATTTGAAAAAAGAAAAGAAGCTATGAGGTAGGTCGAAATGACAAAACCTTATAGCTTCTCTTTTATATATACACACTACATTGCTTGCTCTTCGCCTTCTTGCATTTGGTGTGCCGTTGTTAGGTAGAATAAATCTTTTGGAATTTTAAATAAATTAAATTGTGCCTCACCGCTATTAACCTGCGCTAATAATGTTGGATGACTTTCATTGGCACTCACCACATAGGGAAGCTTTAAAGCGGCACGCTGTGATTTTAAATTTTCAACACGTATACGGAGAAAGACCGTATGAAAATTATAGTCAAAAAATAACTCGTTCAAAAATAACATTTTTGCTTTTTGATTATAACCTTTACCTTGGTAAGGGAGTCCAATCCACGTTCCTAGAAAGCCTGCACCGTCCTCCACATCGTGAATACTAATGGTGCCGATTGGTTGACCCCAATCATCAGTTATGGTCCTCGAGATAGCGAGTCCTCTCGCTTCCTCTTCAATCAGTTGTTTTGTCATAAACCAATATTCATCAGCGGATGTGGCTTTTTGACGGACAAAAGGGAATACAGAAGGGTGTGATAATAGCTCATAAAGCTCTGTACATTCATGCAGGTCTCGATGTTTAAGCATACGAAACGCCTCCTTTACTAGGGTAGTTAAAACAATTCCGTTGAAGCATAAAGAAGAAAACTAAAATTCGTACTGGAATTAAAACCCAAAGAACTAGACGTTATAACTATGATATTCCATAATCTCCCGCTGTCTTACTGATTTCGACCATACCGAAAAAAGGCTAGTTTTTTAAATATAATATAACATATAAACTGCTTGATGCAATCATTTTGCTCGTAAAAAAACAAAATTTGAGTTTAATAGTCAGTGAATTCTGATAAATGAAATGTGATTATCCATAATATTGTTGTTTTTTAGCATTAAGACTAACCTATCAATTTTAACTAATATTAATCATTTATCTACATCTTTAGTAGGATTGTTGGCTTGTTATAATAGGTAATATATCAAATATTATCCTTAAAAGGATATAATTTTTACGATTCTAGAAAGGTAATTTTTTATTTTTATGTTATAATAGTAGTATTATTTTTAATCTAACAACACATACATACGAACATTTCTATCATGATGGCAATGGCTTTTCTGGAGGTGACAGCATGGAGTATATTTTAAGCGAAGATTTCTTTAACTCATTATTTATTGGCAAGGATTTTGTTTTTCTCGTGAAAAAAGTAGGGGACGATTATCAATATATTCGCTTAAATCAAGCAGCTCAAGATCTGTTATCGAATGAGGCGATTGGTAAAATGATTTCGACCGTTACCTCAAAGCGTAATTTTTTGATCATTCAGAAAAATTACCATGAGGCCATTAGAGAACATAAACAGGTAGACTATGTAGATTATGCATATGTTCAGTCGGAGGTTCGTAAATATGAAACATCCGTCAGACCGTTGAAATATAAGAACGAAGACTATATTTTAGCCATCACGAAGGAAATACTTTATGACCGCAGTATTGAAGATAAATTTTTATTTATGCGGTCCATGTTTGACCATGCCTTTTTCTCAACAGTCATTTTATCGGCTGAAGGAATGATATACGAAGTGAATTCAAGCTTTATGGAAGATTTTCAATTAGATAATGAAACCGTCAAACAGAAAATGTTTGTGGATTTACCGATTATTCCAAAGGAAGAAGTTGAACAAATAAAAATTTGTTTGCAGAAAGCTGCAAGAGGGGAAAACGTTGGCGAGAAGTTTATTAAATTGCATACATTGGACCAGCAGGAACGCATGTATTTACTGTCACTATCACCAGTGATGCAGGATGATAATTCCTTTGCCATATTTCTTATCATGCAAGATTTTACACAATTTACTTTACAAAAAGCAGAATTACGCTCGAAGTCTCACGGGCTAGAAGTATTTAAATCTGCATTAAATTCAGCTACAGCCATTGCTGTATTAGATCATAAGGGTAACATTACCGAAGTGAGTGAGATGTTTTTACAGGCTTCTGGCTACACGGCGGAGGAGTTAATCGGTCAGCCCTACGCATTGATCGAACCACGATTCCGTGGGCAAGACCTTTTTCAAATAATTGAAGATAAGCTGGACACGATGGGAATGTGGCGTGGAGAACTTTGCTATCGAACGAAATATCATGCAGATTACTGGGTAGAAACTACCATCGTTCCATTAAAAGATGAGTTTGGTCAAATCGAACAAATTTTAACCATTAACTATGATATTACGGATAAGAAAAGAATGTTCACAGAATTAAAAAATATTGAACGTACTTTCAGACTCATCACAGAAAATACAAATGATTTAATTGTGATTACAAATGAGGATGGCATCATTATCTATGCTTCCCCGTCCTATGGTATTTATTTAGGTTATGAAAATGTAGAGCTACAAGGACAGTTTTACAGTGACATTATTGATCGAGAAAGTAAAGGCGAATGGCAAACATTCTTGAATAATTATACAGGGCAAACAGATTCACAGTTTGAGCTTTTACTGAAGGCGAAAGATGGAACGCCGATTTGGACAGAAGGAAATGTCACGGTTGTGCACGACCCTGAACGTGAAAAAGTTTCTCAAATTATGATGGTGTCTCGTGAAATTACACATCGCAAAGAAAGGGAAAATGATTTGCTGTATTTAGCCTATCACGACGCTTTAACACAGCTACCTAATCGGCGTTTTTTAGAAAAGGAGTTTCCTAAAATCCTAGCAGAAGCAAATGAAAATCAAACCTGTGTGGCGATGCTCTATATAGATGGTGATGATTTTAAAGAAGTAAATGATCGCTTTGGCCATGAGACGGGCGATGCGTTTATTCAGCGATTCGGCAGTTCCTTGAACAAAACAGTTCGAAGCCATGATATGGTTATTCGAATAGGTGGCGATGAATTTATTGTCATCTTAACTGGCTTAACAAGAGATCAGAAAAAAAGACATCATCAAATTATGCATATTATTCGACGGATTCGCGATGAATTAGCAGAAGGCTGGATGATAGAGGACCATCTTTTTACACCAACTGCTTCAATTGGCATTGCCTATTACCCAGACCATGCTCGAACATTGGATGAGCTAATGGATTTAGCTGACCAAGCATTATATAAATCAAAAGAGTCGGGGAAAAACAACCTCTCCATTTCAGATATACACTAAAAAGTCTGTCCACAAGGTTTTCCTTGTGAGACAGACTTTTTATTTGATGTTATGCTATAACAGTATAGGGATAAAAATCCTACATCGTTATTTTGGAATAGAAGGTGATATGATGCCTAAGAAGATATTGTTGGTAGAAGATGAAAAGCATATCGCTCGCTTTGTCGAACTTGAATTACAACACGAAGGCTATGAAGTAAAAACTGCCTTTGATGGTCGAGAAGGATTGGCTTTGGCAACATCGGAAAATTTTGATGTACTTTTACTGGATGTGATGTTACCAAGTATTAATGGGATTGAGATTTGCCGTCGTATCCGAACACAATCACAAGTACCGATCATTTTATTAACGGCACGAGATGCTGTGATGGATCGTGTAGCAGGACTCGATGCAGGGGCTGATGACTATATCGTCAAACCTTTTGCGATAGAAGAGCTGCTGGCTAGGATACGGACGATTTTACGTCGTGTCACGCCAGAGCAGACAAGCAGTGAATCTTTATGCCTACGGGATATTGAAATAGATGTAGCTGCCTATGAAGTTTTCGTTCAGGGGAATAAACTTGATCTAACAAAGACAGAATATGACTTATTGAAACTATTAATCGAGCACAAAAATAGAGTATGTACACGAGAGCATATTTTAACATCCGTTTGGGGCTATGATACGGATATCGAGACCAACGTGGTAGATGTTTATATCAGACATTTACGTACAAAGCTCCCTGGGGCGATGAATGATTATATTGAAACCGTTCGTGGTGTTGGGTATGTGATGCGAGAATGAATAAGTTAAGAAATTATTTACGTCAGCAGTCCCTGCAAAAAAAATGGATGCTGACCTCAAGCAGTGTCATCTTTATTAGCTTTACGATTATTTGTGTAGTCGTCTATGTTTCTCTGCATACATGGTTATTAAATGATGAGGAGAGTAAGGTCAATCGGACAAGTAAGGATATCATCTCATTTTTAGAGTCCCAAGGTCCTACAATTACCATTCAGCAAATTCAGCAAAATACAGGCTTGCTCAAATCGATTGCGGATCGTGATGAGACGGTCCGAATATTTAATGCTGATGGGGTGGATATTTTACGAATCAATGATACCTCTGCTGCAGCACCACTTAATTCGTTGCAAGAAATTTTTGAGATGACCATTGATAAGCAGGATGTGCTGGTCATCAATGAACCGATTCGGATGGGCTTTTTCCAAGGCTATATTCAGGTGATTCATCCGTTAACTAGTTTTCAATCTCTCATGCATTATCTTTTGACAGCCATGCTGATTGCAGGGTTAGGAGCCTTAGTGTTATCTGGCTCTATTGGCTATTATCTAGCGAACTATTTAATGAAGCCACTACACGAATTGCGTGCATCCATGAAAACTGTGATGGATCAAGGATTTAAGGAGCCTATACAGCTAACCTATACATCACATGACGAAATTGGTGATTTACTGAAGATGTATAATGCCATGATGAACGAGCTGCAAATCTCATTTACCCAGCAGCAGCAATTTGTCGCCGATGCTTCTCATGAGCTGCGTACACCGATTCAAGCAATTGAAGGGCATCTTTCTCTTTTAAAAAGATGGGGCAAGCATGATCCTGCCATATTAGAGGAATCCATTGATACCTCCTTAACAGAAATTGCTCGTATGCGCAAAATGATTGAGGAATTATTAGAACTTGCACGGCGTGAGGAAAAAGATGAAACAAGTGAGGCCAATGCATTAGTGGTCATCGAAGCAGTGATGGATGAGGTAAAGCTTGTTCATCCACAAGCGCGAATATTGCTGTCGAAACATGGTGAAATTGGTCCGTTATTTATCACCGAAAATGCACTAAGTCAAATCGTTCGTAATATAATAGAGAATGCCATTCGTTATTGTGAAAAAATTCCTGAGATACAAATTTCTATTTCTGTTGCTGGAAATTATGCATGTTTAGAAATTACTGATAATGGTATAGGAATAGCACAAGACAATATTCCGTTTATCTTTGATCGTTTTTATCGAGTGGATGAAGCAAGAAATCGCCAAATTGGTGGAACAGGCTTAGGGCTTAGTATTTCGAAGATGTTACTTGAAAAATACAATGCCACAGTAGAAGTCAAGAGTGAGGTTAATATTGGAACCGTTTTCTCGCTGAAAATCCCGCTAAAATATTAAGAAAAATACACGCTTTATTTCATTATTCTATCCTTTGCGAAAAAAATTGCTTAATTTGCTAAAAAGAGTTGTATTTTTTGTGAAGAGTAGTAAGATTGAGATGGAAAAAACGTTCTTTAAAATATGGAAAAGTAGTGAGAAACATTCTTTTAAAGAACGGCTAAATATTATATAATTAATTGCAATTTAATTAATGGAACTGCCGAAAGGCAAAATTTGGAGGTCATTTTTCATGTCGAACAACGTTACAACTGTAAGTTCTCCATGGTCAGCTTTCTCTGGTCCTAACCTAGGATATGTGATGGAGCAATACGACTTATTCTTACAGTCTCCTGAAGAAGTAGAACCGGAGTTAGTTTCTTTATTCCAACAATTTGGTGCACCAGTAGTAGTAGAAGGTGAAGTAGCTGTAGCTAGTCATACAGCAGCGGCTCCTGCTGGCGATTACAAAAAAGTGTTAGCCGCTGTAAAACTAGCAGATGCAATTCGTTCACGCGGTCATTTAGCAGCAGATATCTATCCTCTGAAAAACCGTGAACTACAAACAGCTCAAATTGAAGAAAGCGCGTTCAACTTAAGCGCTGCAGATTTAGCTGAAATTCCTGCAGCAATCTTCTTCAAAGATGTGCCAGCAAACGTGAAAAATGGTAAGGATGCAATCGACTATTTAAAAGCTATTTATACAGATAAAGTAGCATTTGAATATGGTCACGTAGTAGCTACTGAAGAACGTGATTGGATTCAAGCGCAAATCGAATCAGGCTCATTCAAACAAGCATTATCTGCGGATGAGAAGAAAGCCTTATTAGATCGTTTAACTCGCGTTGAAAATTTCGAGAAATTTATTCATAAAACTTTTGTAGGACAAAAGCGTTTCTCTGGTGAGGGCTTAGATACGCAAATCGTTCTATTTGATGAAATTATTAAAACGGCAGAAGCAAAAAATGTGGAAAACGTACGTATTGGTATGGCACACCGTGGTCGCTTAAACGTTTTAACACACATTTTAAATAAACCTTATGACATGATGTTCTCTGATTTTGCACATGTTTCCAATGATTTATTTATGCCAGAGCATGGCCGCCTAGAAATTACAAAAGGTTGGACAGGTGATGTGAAATACCACATGGGTGCTTCTTACAACCGTGAATCCGGTATGAATGTGAAATTGGCTTACAACCCATCTCACTTAGAAGTGGGCAATCCAGTAGTACTTGGTGCTACTCGTGCAACACAAGATGATACATCTAAACCAGGGCAACCTATTTTTGACCGTACAAAGGGCTTAGGCATTCTTGTACACGGTGATGCTGCATTCCCAGGTCAAGGGATTGTAACAGAAGTGTTAAACTTCGCTAAAACAGAAGGCTTTACAACAGGTGGAACAATCCATATTATCGCAAACAATATGATTGGATTCACAACGGAACATTATGATTCTCGTTCTTCTGTGTATTCTTCTGACCCTGCAAAAGGCTATGAAGTACCAGTAATCCATGTCAATGCAGATAGCCCAGAGGCAGTAGTGCAAGTTGGACGTTTTGCGGCAAACTACCGTCAAACATTTGGCAAAGACATTATTGTGGACTTAGTAGGTTACCGTCGCCATGGTCATAATGAAACAGATGACCCAACAGTGACAAACCCAGAAACATACAAATTAGTGTCTAAACATGAAACAGTGCGTGCATTATATGGTGCACAATTAGTGGCAGAAGGTCTTGTAACTGCTGATGATGTAGCAGCACTAGATACAGCTATCTATGCAGAAATGCAAGCAGCCTATGACCACGTCAAAGAAATGGCAGAAAAAGATGATCATCATCATTTAGAAATGCCAGAAGAATTAAAAGTAGAGTTCCCACAAATTGATACAGCAGTAGGTGCGGAACGTTTAGAAAAAATCAATGAAGAGCTTTTAGTGTTTGAAGAAAACTTCGAACCACAGAAAAAGCTTGGTAAAATCTTAGAAAAACGCCGTGATGCTTATGCGTCTGCAAAAGTTGACTGGGGTCATGCTGAAACTTTAGCGTATGCAACGATTATTCAAGATGGAACACCAGTACGCTTTACAGGTCAAGATGCACAACGTGGTACATTCTCTCAACGTCACTTAGTACTGCATGATAAAAACAATGGCAATGTCTTCACACCACTACACCATATTTCTGGTGCGAACGCATCCTTTACAGTACACAACTCTCCACTGACTGAAGCTGGGGTGGTAGGCTTTGAGTATGGTTACAACCTAGAAAATAGCCATGTACTAACAGTATGGGAAGCACAATTCGGTGACTTTGCGAATATGGCACAAGTGATGTTTGATAACTTTATTTCAGGGGCACGCTCAAAATGGGGTCAAAAATCTGGTCTAGTTATCCTTTTACCTCATGGTTATGAAGGTCAAGGTCCAGAGCACTCTTCAAGCCGTATGGAACGCTATTTACAAATGTCAGCTGAAAATAACTGGTTTGTAGCGAACTGTTCAAATGCAGGAAACTACTACCACTTATTACGCCGTCAAGCAGCATTATTAGGTACAGAAGGGGTACGTCCACTTGTAGTCGTATCACCAAAATCATTATTACGTCACCCATTAGCTGCGGCGAATGCTGAGCAATTAGCAAATGGTTCATTCCAAGAAGTGATTGAACAACCAGGCTTAGGGGCTAAACCAGAAGCTGTAGAGCGTATCGTTTTAGGTACAGGTAAAGTGATGATCGACTTAGCAGAGCGCGTGAAAGACGGCGAAGGCTTCGATCACCTACACATTATTCGTGTAGAACAACTTTACCCATTCCCAAAAGAGCAAGTAGCTGGTATCATTGCTAAGTATCCTAATGCAAAAGAGATTGTTTGGGTACAAGAAGAACCTAAAAACCAAGGCTCATGGAATTATGCATTAGAAACATTATATGAACTTTCAGAAGGTAAAAAACTTCGCTATGTAGGCCGTCCTGCAATGAGCTCAACTTCTGAAGGGGATGCAGATTCTCATAAAGCAGCACAAGCAGCTCTTATTGAAGAAGCGGTTGCTGAGCCAGTAAAGGTTAAATAACATATATCAATTTTTGAAACCGGGCTACTTGCCCTTAAGCAGTAGCCCTTCTATGTGCGTCATGCACGTTAATCAAAGGAGGAAATGAAAGTGGCTGAAATTAAAGTCCCTGAATTAGCAGAATCGATTACAGAAGGTAGTATCGCACAGTGGGTAAAAAAAGTGGGCGATCGCGTTGAAAAAGGTGAATTCATCGTTGAACTTGAAACAGATAAAGTAAACGCTGAGATCATTTCTGAAGAAGCAGGTGTATTAACACAAATTTTAGCTGAAGAAGGCGATACTGTACTAGTTGGTCAAGTTATCGCAGTAGTAGAAGCAGGCGAAGGCGCAGCAGCAGCTCCAGCAGCGGCAGCACCAACTGAGGCAGCACCTGCACCAGCAGCGCCACAAGCAGCACCTGCACCAGTTGCAGCAGCTCCAGTAGTAGAAGAAACTTCTGGTGAGCGTGTAGTTGCATCTCCAGCAGCACGTCGTCTTGCACGTGAAAAAGGTATTGACCTTGCAGCGGTATCTCCAGTAGATCCACAAGGACGTGTACGTGTACAAGATGTAGCAGCTCATGGTACAGCACCAGCTGTAGCACCAGCAGCAGCACCTACATCCGTAGCAACTTCAGGTGGCCCAGTAGTATTCACACCAGCAGCTAATTCTGACCGTGTAACAATTGAAAAAATGAGCCGTCGTCGCCAAACAATTGCAAAACGTTTATTAGAAGTTAAACAATCAACAGCAATGTTAACAACATTCAACGAAATTGACATGACAAACATCATGGCACTTCGTAAACGTAAACAAGAAGAGTTTGTAAAAGCAAACGACATCAAACTTGGTTTCATGTCATTCTTCACTAAAGCTGTTGTTGCAGCACTGAAAAAATACCCATACGTAAACGCTCAAATCTCTGGCGATGAGATTCATTTAAATAACTTCTTTGATATCGGTATTGCTGTATCGACTGAAGAAGGTTTAGTCGTACCAGTTGTACGCGATGCTAATAGCAAAAACTTTGCAGAAATCGAAAAAGATATTGCTAACTTAGCGACAAAAGCTCGTGATAAAAAATTAGGCTTAAATGACATGGCTGGTGGATCATTCACAATCACAAATGGTGGTGTATTCGGTTCATTAATGTCAACACCAATTATGAACGGTACACAAGCTGGTATTTTAGGTATGCACTCAATTGTAAACCGTCCAGTTGCAGTAAATGGTGAAGTTCAAATCCGTCCAATGATGTATGTAGCACTTTCATACGATCACCGTATCATCGATGGTAAAGATTCTGTAGGATTCTTAAAAACAGTTAAAGAATTAATCGAAAATCCTGAAGATTTATTATTAAATTCATAATTCCATTAAACCCTGCGAACAATGTTCAGCAGGGTTTTTTGTATGACGAAAGGTATTGAGCGATTCTATGCTTGAAAGAGTACGAATGGTACATCGTTTATAGGAGCAAAGAAAGAAAAAAACGCAACTTTTCTCATATGTAGAACATACTCTATAATAAATATTTGTTGTAATTTTCAGAAATATCAACAAAAGTTCAACGATTTAAAGTGGAAGCAGAACGCACAATATCCTAATATTGTCATTAGTCAGAAAAATGTTAAAATCGTCTTGACGAACATATTAGTTTTATAGTAGTATCTAAATATCAATTAAATAAACAAACCTCACGAATTGTTACCAGTGAGGTAGAGGCGCGGTATTTATTAGTTCATTGTTGAGTAAAAGCAAGCGAAGACGCAATGAAGAAGGAAATATCGCCGAAGTATAAAAGGAGCTCGTACTTTTATACTGGGTCTGCAGTGAATAAGTGCAGGACTGTCCTAGTAAATGGATTTCCAGATTTACTAGGTTGTGCTATCTCGGAAACATGGAAATTATAGTGAGGATTTGGGCAACTGTCATAAAAGGTAAGACCTAAGTTCAATAAACTTAGGTCTTTTTTAGTACAGTTGTCTTATTTTTTTACAGAAAAGGGGAGTTTTTCATGAAAAGAAAATGGTTGTTAGTAATGATCTCTATCATGACGGCAATTGTGCTAGCTGCATGTGGCACAAGTGACAAAAAAGAGGGCGGTTCAAGTGATGCTGGAACTGACAAAGAAGAAGGTGGCGGTGAATTCCGAATTGGAATGGAGGCTGGCTACCCACCGTTCAACTGGACACAGCAAGACGATGCAAATGGTGCAGTGAAAATTGCGGATAATGCAGAGTATGCAGGTGGCTATGATGTACAAATGGCAAAGAAAATCGCTGAAGGTCTAGGCAAAGAGTTAGTCATTGTTAAAATGGAGTGGGACGGTTTAGTTCCAGCGCTACAATCAAACAAAATTGATGCAATTATTGCAGGTATGTCACCAACAGAAGAACGTAAGAAAACAATTGATTTTACAGAAAACTATTATACTTCTGATTTTGTTATGGTTATTAAAAAAGGTAGCAAATATGAAGGCGCAAAATCGATTCAAGACTTCTCAGGTGCTAAAATTACATCACAATTAAATACATCAAACTACACAGTTATCGATCAAATTAAAGGCGTAGAAAAGCAAACAGCAATGGAGAGCTTCCCAGCAATGCGTGTGGCGTTAGAAGCAGGTAAAATTGATGGCTATGTAGCTGAACGTCCAGAGGGCATTTCCGCTTCTGCTGCCAACGATAAATTCACATATGTAGCATTTGAAGAAGGCTTTGATACAGACCTATCAAATACTTCAATTGCTGTAGGCTTACGTAAAGATGACGCAAATCGTGAAAAAATCAATGAAATCCTAAAAGGCATTTCAGAAGATGATCGTCAAGCGATTATGGAAGAAGCTATTTCTCAACAACCCGCAGCACAATAATGACATGGCACGGACTAGCAATTAGTCCGTGCATGATCATTTCATCATTATCAAAATGAGAACCTCTCTACATAATGATAATGTCCTAGCGTGACAAATCATAGAATGGTAGAAAGAGCTAGGACACAAAAGAAATAAGCGAGCAAGATGACATTGTTAGGAGGAACATCATGAGTCTTGAATGGATACTTTCAATTATTGAAAACAACTGGCAAATGTTTTTACGAGGTGCGTATTATACGTTACTGATTTCGAGTATTAGTACAATTATTGGTGCATTTATCGGATTTTTCATCGGAATTATGCATACGATTCCAGTTCGTAAAAAAGGTGTGAAATTTTATAGCTTAAAGCTCATTAATTTTATACTAACATGCTATGTTGAATTTTTCCGTGGTACACCAATGATTGTACAAGCTATGGTTGTCTACTACGGATTAGATATCGCATTCGGTATCGATATGCACTTTATTACAGCAGGTATTTTAGTCGTTTCCCTCAATACAGGGGCATATATGGCAGAAATTGTTCGTGGCGGTATTGTATCCATTGATAATGGTCAATACGAGGCAGCATCAGCAATTGGCATGAATCACTTCCAAATTATGCTTCATGTTGTCTTACCGCAAGTAGCGCGTAATGTTTTACCAGCGACAGGTAACCAATTAATCATGAATATTAAAGATACAGCCGTATTAAATGTCATTGGAGTAACGGAATTATTCTTCCAAACAAAATCAATTTCGGGTAACAACTTCCGTTATTTCGAATCATTCTTCGTTGCATGTGTTCTTTATTTCATCATGACATTTACCGCATCTCGCATCCTTCTGTATGTTGAAAAACGTCTAGATGGTCCTGATGCCTATCAAAAAGAACAAAAAGAAGCCGTATAGGGGGACGCACAAATGGCAGTCATTAAAATCGAGCATTTAAGTAAATCATTTGGACGTAACCAAGTGTTAAAAGATGTGAATTTCCAAGTGGAAAAAGGAGAGGTAGTTTGTTTAATTGGCTCCTCTGGCTCTGGTAAATCCACATTGCTTCGTTGCATAAATTTATTAGAAACGCCAAGTGGCGGTCAAATTATTTATAAAGGGGAAGACATCCTAGATGAAAAGCACAATATTCAAGAATATCGCACACATTTAGGCATGGTGTTCCAGCAGTTCAATTTATTTAACAACCACAATGTCATAAGTAATTGCACGGTGGGCCAAATCAAAGTGTTAAAACGTTCGAAAAAAGAAGCAGAAGAAACGGCGCTTAAATATTTGAAAATCGTTGGCATGGATCAATATGTGAATGCCAAGCCCCGTCAACTCTCGGGTGGACAAAAGCAGCGTGTGGCCATCGCTCGTGCCTTATCAATGAATCCTGATGTAATGCTATTCGATGAGCCAACATCCGCATTAGACCCAGAAATGGTGGGTGAGGTATTAAAGGTAATGCGTCAGCTAGCAAACGAGGGCAATACGATGCTCATCGTGACACATGAGATGGAATTTGCCAAAGAAGTAGCAGATCGTGTTGTCTTTATGGATAAAGGTGTAATTGTGGAAGAAGGCCCTCCAGCACAAGTATTAGTCAATCCACAACATGAACGTACGAAGGAATTTTTAAAGCGTACATTAAAATAAGCACAAAAAAGTGAGTCCAACCTGTTGGACTCACTTATTTTCTAGAATTCCATTCTGCATAAAGTACAAAGCAGATTGCGAATGCTACAGCAATGATAAAAAACCATTGCGGTACACCACCAAAACTCATCATAACACCTCAAATTTTCATTTTTTTTGGATAGAATAGGTATAGTATTTCTTTTTTCTCCACAAAAGACCAAAAATATTATAAAATAAGCAATAGACATTAGCTTTTGCTAGTAAAGAGAGGTAGAGAGAATATGTTACATTTAAAATGGAAAGATGCGCCAACATTACGAACGGTTACTTGCAAACATACAAATGCATCGAAATACTTAGTATCAAACGTATTAACAGTAGGAAAAGAGTATGAAGTGAAAAATGAAACAGAAGAGTTCGTTTTTATCATCGACAACACAGGTAATGTCGGTGGCTACTATAAAGATTATTTTGAATAAAAACAAACAGGGTGGTTCAGAACATTTGCTGAGCCACCCATTTTTTTGTTAATCTCGCTGATAGCTGCTAGCACCCGCCACATCCTGTAGCTGTTGTTTCTCTTGTTCAGTTGCGGTATGCAGGGCAAAGACATCTTTAATTGCTGTTTGCAGCTCTTGCTGTGTTTCTTTAAACTTCGAAACTTGCTGTTCAAACGTGGGACTTGAGAAGCGATCATGAGCCCTTGATAATCGCTCCTCTAAACGTGCATAATGATGATCCATATGCATCGATAGCATCATCGCCAGTTGGTTTTTCCAGAGCGGAATCAAGGTAACGATAGAAAACTCAATTTTTTCAGCTAATGTTTGATTGGCCTGCTGAATCATACGGATTTGAGGAGCTGTTTGCAGAGCGACTTGCTGTGATACTTGTAAATCATAAATACGTTGATCGAGTCTTTCGATTTGAGCAGCAAAGTCATTTAATTGCTGGATCGCAAGTGGCTGTTTGGTAGCTTGGACACTCGTTATTTGTGCAGGTAGCTCTACCTCAATGGCTTGCTGCTTTTTCATTTGTCCTGCGGCAATCGCCGTTGCCAATTCCTCAAAAAATCCTCGATTATGGGCATAAAGCGCCTCTAAGTTTTCAACATCTTTTATCAGCTGAAGCTGTGCACGTTCTAGCTGAACGCCAATGCGCTCCACCTGTATACTAATACGTTCAAATTCTGTGAGTGTTTGCTTCACATTAGGCTCGGTTTTGCCAAAGATTTTTTTGAAAAAGGTTTGCTTTTTTGGTTCCAAAGCAGTCGGATCTACTCGATCTAACGTCTGCATTAAAGAATCCAGCATTTGACCTATTTTAGTGACATCCTTTTGCTTTACTTGAGCAAGCATGCGGTCGGCAAATTGAGACAGAGCTCGCTGTGAATCTTGCCCAAGGGACAGCAATGATTCAAAATCAGTCAAATCGATTTGACTGGCATACAGTAATGCGCGACTTTGTGCAAGAGGCGATAGCGTTTCATAAGTCGCCATCGCCTCGTTTTGCGGAGTTGTTTCTAAATAGGATTGGACTAGTGGAGAAAGCCCTGGTATGGTATTTAGTTGAAATGCGTGTTCGTTTGCTGTCATTTATCATCGCCTCGCCAGTCCAATTGTTCTCTACGTCTAAGATTGGAACGATTTGCGAATTCAATCTCCATTTGCAGATGATCGATATCATTTGCAAGTGCATCCTTTAAATCAATTTGAATTGTGTCATTCAAATCAGTTAGGGTTTCACGTGTTTTGGATAAAGTTAATTGAATTTCCTTATCCTTCACTGGCTGCTTGGAAAGCATTGTATATTTATCCGTTAATTCTACAGCAGAAGGTAAGTGTGCATAGAAAAATGGTTCCACATTATAAAATTTACGTGGGTCTGTCTTGACGATTTTGACGATATTTTTGGAGATACGCGTCATTTCAAGTAGTTGTTTAAACGCTGAAACAGAACGTACACGTAAATAGTTTTGACTCAATGTTTGAATATGCTTATTAGCTGTTAATACTTGTGTTTCAATGTGTTTGAATTCTTCTTTTGTGATGCCTGCTATTTGCATGACTTTCTTTTTTTGTCTATGTTTCAGCAACGCTGTACTCGTCGCATAGGAACCCGCAAACAGTAAACCACCAAGGAAGAATCCAGGATTTGCCGCAATTGCTGCGATAGAAACAGTTGTGAGCGAAATAAGAAAGCTGGCACTATGTCTAGAGAAAAACTGTCCGACACTAAGCATTGTTTCATCCTCCTTGCTTTTCAATATGTCTATCTTCTTATACGAAATAATCGACATAAAGTTTCATTGAAAATTAATCCCTTACATAAATTTTACTGCTATTTGTGAACTTTCTCAATGATAATACATAGAATAAGTGAGTTGTTTCGATGAATAAGTCGGTTTTGTTATCCTAAGGAGCCATTCTGGCATCGGAATGAGCGATTTTTTGCATCTCGGTCACTGAATAGAGGAGCGTAATTTGATTCAAGAGCGGCTTCTGCCTCAAAGCGAGCGGTTAAGTGAGATCCATGAGCGGCTCCAACTCGAAAAGGAGCGGTTTATTTTCTAAGAAGAGCATCTTCATCCAAAATGAATGAGTCTTGTATGAAACTTTTTCCAAATGAATTCGTAACTGATACAAAGGGGGATATAGGATGACGAAAATTTTTCTGGTGTCTATTACAAAAAATATGGATGAACCAGTAAGTGAACAGAAAGTGAAAGAAAAAGTCTTTGAGAAAAAATCAAAATTAAAAGCCTATTTAAACAAAGAAGGCTATATGAAGGAATCTAAAAATCAATATGTGAAAATCACTGATGAATCGATATTAGTTGCTGCCATTCAAAAAATAAAAATCAAAAAATGATGATAGGTCATGTTCTTAAGAGCATGACTTTTTTGATTTCAATAACTAGGAGAGGAGGCATCATTCAAAGAACCCATAGCCCAGTGTCAGCTCTCTAGAAAAACGGCTTCCAATTTGAATCTTTTTCGTCTTTTTCGTTTGGTTTTCTTACAAACGCAATACATCGTTCTTCGCATGCACCAAATATATTAAAATTTTTCTGTGCTTGCCTTAAGGATAGCGTATTAGCTCCACCTCCAAAGTCATAATCATAAAATTGAACGCCGTCATCTTCCCAAAAACAAATTTCACATATCTCGTATGTACCTGGTGGTTTTCCTTTCATTGTCTTATATCCGCAACAAGGACAAGTAAATTTCATTATAATCACTCCCAAATATTTTTCGATAATTTTATCATACTTCCTTTATGACAAAATCAGTGTTAAGATTAAAAATTGTTGAACCCCTCTCTAAAACAACACTACAAAAAAGCCAGACATTAAACAATGTCTGACTCCATACGTATATAGCCTTTTAAATCATCGTATAATTCTAAAGAAAATGAATTGGAATCGGCTTGGGGACTAACGCCTTTTTGGACAAAAAGGAGAAATTCATTGAGTGCCTTTTCTGAGCCCTCCACTTCCACTTCAATTTGCTCTGCGTCATTCAATCGACAGTATCCTTTTAACCCTAATTCAATAGCTTTTTGCTTGATGAAGAATCGGTAGCCTGTGCCATAGACATCACCAAAAAATTTTATACTTGCTCGTTTGTTCAAGGGAATACCTCCTACTTAATAGAGGAGAGGGGCGAACCTCTCCTTTTATTGCATGACACGTTCTTTTTCTAAATAGGCAATTAAGTTATTAATGTGATAAAGTACATGCTTAGATGCCTCATCGACTTCTTTTAGATGAATATCAGCTTGTTCGATATGACCCGCTTTATGAGCTTCAGCCGCAAGCTTCGCTGATTCATGGACGCGTAAATGATAGCCATCTAATTCATGATAGTCCTGTAAATGACCGAAACGTTCGACTGTACGAGGCGCAGTGTACCATTTGCCAAGTCGACAGTCTCTATGAGAAGAAACATCGCTTGGATCAACGTTTTCTAGGCCAAGGAACATGTTATAAATGCGCCATTTCCATAAAATATGATCCGCCTTCGATAATTGTAGTAGGGCAATAGATGAAAGTTGTACATTATTGTTAGCAATAAGATCATTACGGAAACGGTTAATTTCTTTCCCTAATAAATGAATATCGCTGGATGTATTATGACTATAATCACGAATATCTTCCTGCAAGCTTGAAATTTCAATCATTCTTGCTGAAACTTCATCAATCGCGGCTGCTTGTTCCTGGGAAATGGCAGCCGTATTTGTCACATCTAAATTAATACCCTCAATCGCTTGAACAATGGCGTTTAATAATGGTAACGAATCTTTTGCTTCAACGGTTGCTTCTTTAATAATAGCTGTCGTATCGGTAATTGAGTTAGAAACATCATTCGAATAACTCTTTAAATGATGAACATTTGCGGATACTTCACTTAGCGCAGCTACCGTGTTTTCAGCAAGCTTTCGTACTTCCTGTGCAACGACCGCAAAGCCTTTCCCATGTTCACCTGCACGCGCTGCTTCAATGGAGGCATTAAGTGCGAGTAGATTCGTTTGATCGGCGATTTGATTGATTAATGTGACAACCTGCTCAATATCATTTACCCTTTTTTGTAATTCCGAAAATGAGTCAACAATGGATGTAAAGGTCTCCTCTGTTTTAAAAATCTCCGATAGGGCATGCTCAATAGCATTTTTACCTTTTGTAGCATGGTCAACAGATTCAGTTGTTTTCTCTGATATATGAGAAGACATGCGTGCAACCTCATTGATAGAAGCTGCAATCTGTTCTGTGGCAGCAGTAGAGGATTGAATCTCTTCATTTTGCTTATCTAGGCTAAAAACTAAATCTTTCATGTACATAATTTTGGCATTGACATCCATTAAAGAAGATACTTCTCCTACCACATTTTCAATAATGCGTTCTGTTAACACTTCCACTAATAATTCTTGATCGACATTGACAGCGGATTGGAAGGATTTCATATATTGAAATGCTTTATTTGGTTTGATACCAAAATTGTATAAAATATATGTAGTAATATAGAAGGCAAATTGGTTGAAGACAACAATTAATTTACCAGGCTCGTATTGATGCTTGCGGAATAGATTGAAAAATTTGACAGTTTCATCTACATAATGATCATCACGAGTTGCTAAGAAAAACTGTGTTAAGTATTGATTAATATTTTCTTCACTAATGATTAATTGAGAGGTAGGGGATATCTCGCTTAAATAATGATGAAAAATGGCATTCATGGAAGGGGTAATGTCTTTGAGCTTTTGATAGAGTGCCTTTAAGTGCTCCTCATCTTGTGAAGTAAAATGATTGAATGCCAGTGTTTGGTAAAATCGGCCTGTTGCATGTAAATCTGTACCACGTTTGAGTAGTTCTTCTAGCTCTGCTTTAGGTCGAATACTTGAAAACATAAAAATACCTCCAAAAAGTATGTATAATAAGGTAATAATAGCATAATTCAGGTGGTTTTAATAGACATTTCAGTTGTGTTTGCTAAAATGAAACTATCTTATGACAGCAAGGAATGGGCAAATATGTATACAATTATTTACATGAAAGCGGACTATGAGCCTTGGTGGAAATTTGAAGGCTGGGAAGCTTATATTCAAACTGAAGATACATTTGACACGAAGGAGCTCTTTGAACGTGCATTACAGCAAAAATTAGCGCATTTTCGTTCCTCTTACGATAATGAGGCAACGAAAGAGGAGCAGTATTGGGCTTTTTGGTCTGAGGATGAGAGCTTTTACTGTGAGGCTTGCGATGATGATGCACAAGTATATCATGGGATAATTGCGTGTAAAATAGAAGAGAAGTAAAAAAATTTTGAAAAAAAGTAAAAAAGATTTTTTCTTTATTTGACAAAATTATGGATGGCAGTTATACTTAACTTAACAATTTAATTGCTTCACCGGAAACATGAATTCACATATTACAAAAAGTGATCGCGTTAGTTCGGTACTCTTTGTAATATGTGAATTTTTTCAATCGCTGAAGAAATTACATATTGTTCACTTTTATTTTTTGGAGGTTTTCTTAAATGAAACAAGGTACAGTAAAATGGTTTAACTCAGAAAAAGGTTTTGGATTCATCGAAGTTGAAGGTGAAAACGACGTATTCGTACACTTCTCAGCTATCCAAGGCGAAGGTTTCAAAACTCTTGACGAAGGTCAAAAAGTGGAATTCGAAGTTGTAGATGGCAACCGCGGACCACAAGCTGCTAACGTAACTAAACTTTAATTCTCAGTAATTAAAATTACTTTCGTTAAACCCAAGACATCCTATGCAAATAGGATGTCTTTTTTGTATCATTTGCAAGTTTAAGGATTACAAACCCTATTTTAGGTTAAATATATAGTAGTGGCGGATAGCCATGCAAAAGTAAAGGATAGCGCTATAAAAGCAGCGGATAGCCATGTGAAACTGGAGGATAGCTGCACAAAAGTAGCGGATAACCCCATAAAATGGAGGGTAGCCCCGCCAAAATAGCGCATAGCTGTAAAGAAGGAGGCAGATGAATGTGAATAATGAAGAAAAATTGCCTGAAGAACAGGAGCAAAAGGATTTTTATCAGAAACTACGTACAAAATTAGTAGCTTTCCTTGGGTCGAAAAAGGGAAAAAGTAACAAGTTTACTCCGTATTTAATGTTTGTGCCTGATTTATTTCATTTGTTAATTAAAACAGTAACCGATGCGGGTGTAGATAAAAAGAGTCGTGCATTAATTGGGGCATCCATTGCGTATTTTGTATTACCGATGGATTTAATGCCAGAAGGACTGCTAGGCTTTGGTGGCTATTTAGATGATGTTGTACTAGCAACTTTTGTGGTAAATACCATTATTAATAAGTTGGGTCCAGATGTAGTGGAAAAGCATTGGACAGGGGATGACAAGCTTTTACATGTGCTACAAAAGGTTGCAGAAGTGAGTGATGAGGTTGTCAGTAAAATTCCTGTAAAATCGCCAATTGCTCAGTTCGTCAAGCAAGAAAGTAAAGATAAATAATAATATTATGTAAACCTAAGACGCCTTATAAAAAATGAACCTGCTTATTACAGGTTCATTTTTTATTGCTCTTCTAATAAATTTCGGAGTTGTTGTACAGGAACAAATAGGCCAACATTTCCAATGGGCTCATATTTCATCGTGGCAAAGATAACCCCAATGACCTCACCATGTTGATCGATTACAGGGCTACCACTATTGCCACGATAAACAGGAGCTTTTAGCATCCTAACTGGCTCCTGCCAATCTTCTAATTGAATGGCTTCTAGCAATGTTCCTTCATTAGCGATGCCGGTGAAAGCAAGTGGATTTCCAATAAAATAGACATGTTCATTAACAGTGTAAGGTGGATCTTCTGCAAGAGGTAGATAGGGAAGTTGCTCAGCTTGCACCTGTACAAAGGCTAAATCTACGGCTGGATAGCTCTCGATTAATGTTGCTTCCATCAGTCCCTCATCAGGAAAGACAACTGATAATGTTGTGGCATGTTCGACAACATGGGCGTTGGTGACAATCAGACCATCTGGTGAGATGGCAAAACCAGTGCCTTTACTGGAGCCTGTTGAAATTTCAACGACTGCCTTTTTATAGGTTTGTATATCTTCTTGTGCAGAGAGCCGCGTTGAAACCTTGATAAATTCAAGCGCAGGTATGGAGTAGATTTGAAAAATGAGGGCAAATGTATTGAAAAACAGCACTAGTGCCATACCCCACACGATCCAGCGTACAAGAGGCTTTTGTTTTTTTGGCTTTTTTCCATAAATGCGTTCTTCTCGCGCCTGTGCTAATGCTTTTTGCTGTTCCTCGAGTACAAGTTCAATAAATTCTTCTTCCGTTAATTCATCTTGCTTTGGTGTTGCATTATGTATATCACTCATTGATTGGCCTCCTTTGCTAAAAAACAGACGCCCAAGCAGGACGCCTGTTTTCTTTCAATTATTCTATTTTTTGCAAGGTTGATGTCACAACAAATGGCTCATCTTGCTCTGTTTCCATCGTATCCTCTTTGCGAATTAGACCAATGTCCTTTGCAAAATATTTGGTTGTGGTCATTTGATCTTCAGAGCGACTTAGCTGGATGACATCTTGATAGACCGTTGTACCAGTATCAACAGTAGCGGTCGTTGATTCAATGGTCCAACCTTGAAAGCTTGTCCCGACTTGTAAAGGCTTTTGAAGTACGGTTTCCAGTACAGGATAAGATGCTGCCTCAGCTGCACTTGGCATGCTTGGATTACTGTCAACAGGTTCTCGATAGACAAGATCAATACTTGTATCCGTTATGCGGTAGATTTTTGATAGTGTCACACCACCATTATCCTCTATTTGTACGATATGCTGTGTATCGAGGTAGGTAGTTTTTAGTGTGAAGCTAGCAAATTCATTTCCTTCCCCTTGAAAAGAAGCAACAGATCCATCAGGTGGAAAATAGGAGAGAAGTGACGTTTGATCTTGTTCCACTGCTTGCTTGTCTTCCACAGATGGTGTTGGAGCTGGCACAGGCTCTTCCTGAACTTCTTCACGACAGCCAGCCAGCAAAAATACTACAGAAAGTACTAGAACAGGGTATCTCATGGGCACACTCCTTCGCTATTTTCTTTCATTATACGTGAACGAGGAGTGTTATACGAATAATATGAGATTGTATAAATAATATTATTATGTAAACTATTTAATGAAAACTTGTAACAGCATGGAAAATTATCTATGATAGAAATGAAGTGAAAAAATGGGGGGCAAAGACATGTATAGACATGTAGATGATTTCTTACAAGAATGGTCAAATGCATCAAACGGGACACTACAGGTATTACAGGCTTTAACAGATGACAAGCTTCAGCAAAGTATTGTAGAGGGTCATAGTACACTTGGTTGGTTAGGCTGGCATTTAGTTGGAGCAGCAGGTTATTTTAGCTATCTAGCAGGCTTAAAAGTACCAATGATTCGCCAAGAAGATCCTGTGCCATCGACTGCGGCTGAGATCGTGACAGCCTATGAAAGCGTAGCAAATGGTATTAAAGAGGAAGTGGCTAAGCTTTCGAATGACGAGTTACTAGAGGTAGTAACAGGCTTTAAAGCGCCGATGCCAAAAGGGGCTTTATTACGTGTATTAATTGACCATCAAACACATCATCGTGGACAAATGACGGTCCTACTACGTCAAGCAGGTTTACCAGTACCTGGCGTGATGGGACCAACAAAGGAAATGCAATAATCACGCAAGCAGCAGATAAATCGTTTATCTGCTGCATTTTTTAGATTGACACTTACCTACTAGTAAGTTAGTATAAAGCCATGACAAATAGAAAAATGCAAATTATAGAATTAACATTGAAGAATATTCAGGAAAAAGGATTCACATCATTTAGTTATGAGCATTTAGCAAAGGAGCTTGGCGTCACGAAAGCCAGTATTCACTATCATTTCGAGAAGAAGGGAGACTTAGGGATTGCTGTTTGCGAAAGAATTCAACAAGGATTAGAGAGAACTTTTACATTGATGAAGGAGTCCACTTTGCCAGCTGAGGAAAAGCCATTTGCCTTTATTATGCAGCGAATAAAATTTCTAGAGCAAGACGGCATTTGCCCTATATCAGCTTTACAGGCGGATTATCAAGAATTACCGCAACCAATGCAAGAAAAGCTTCAGCAGCTTAGTCAAATGGAAATCGATGTCTTTGTTGAGCTATTGAAAGAAGCTAAACAACAGGGCGCACTCCAAGCTACTAATGATTTGGAGGCTCTAGCTGTATTACTTATTTCAAGTACGAAAGGGGCATTACAATATAAACGTGTTGTAGGAGAAGCGTTCTTTCAAAAGATGCTGGAGCAATTAAAGGAACTGTTAAAGTAAGACATGATACGAGAAGGAGCGATGTGCATGGTACGAAGAGTCGTTGTTACTGGATATGGTGTTGTTTCCCCGTTAGGTAATTCGGTATCAGCCTTATGGGAGAATATTAAAGCAGGAAAATCAGGGATTCAAAAAATTCAAGGGGAGGCATTTAGCGGCATTAATACGCAAATTGCTGGGACGAGTACGGATTTCGATGCAACGCTGTATATGGATAAAAAAGAAATCAGTAAATATGATCTATTTGTGCAATATGCTGTTGCCGCTGCCCAGCAAGCTCTGACACAAGCCAATTTAAATATGGATCAGGTAGATAAGGAGCGTTTAGGCGTTTACATTGGCTCTGGCATTGGGGGCATTGAAACGATTTTAGAAAATCATCAAGCGATGCTCAATCAAGGGCCTAGGAAGGTGTCACCATTTATGGTGCCGATGATGATTAGCAATATGGCTGCAGGAATACTAGCAATCAAAACGGGCTTTAAAGGACCAAGCTTTTCACCTGTTTCTGCCTGTGCGACAGGAAACCAGGCGATTGGAGAAGCTTTCTTAGCGATTCGACATGGCTATGCGGATGGCATTTTAGCAGGCGGAGCGGAGGCACCGATTAATCCACTTAGCTTTGCAGGATTCTCCCGCATGAAAGCCATGTCCACTAGGAATGAAGAGCCAACAAAGGCCAGTCGACCATTCGATAGCGAGCGGGATGGCTTTGTCATGTCTGAAGGAGCTGGCATCGTATTCCTAGAGGAGTATGAACACGCCAAACAAAGGGGTGCTACGATTCTGGGTGAGATTGTTGGCTATGGTGTGACAACAGATGCTTATCATATTACAGCTCCTGATTTTATGGGTGCTGCCAATGCCATGAAGCTGGCATTAAAAATGGGTGCTATCGATGGGGCAGCTATCGATTATATCAACGCACACGGCACAAGTACTCCAGAGGGAGATAAATCTGAAACAAAGGCTATTAAACACGTTTTTGGTGACCATGCCTATCAACTAAAGGTTAGCTCCACAAAATCGATGACAGGACATCTATTTGGCGCGGCCGGTGGAATTGAAGCCATTATTACATTGAAAAGTATAATGGGGGGCATTATTCCACCAACCATCAATTATGAAACACCAGATCCCGAATGTGATTTAAACTATGTTCCTAATGAGGCACTTCATCAAGACGTTAACTTTGCGCTATCGAATGGGTTTGGCTTTGGTGGTCATAATGCTGTGCTAGCATTTAAAAAATTTGAGGAATAAGGCATTAGCTTAGCTAAAAAGAGTGGTATGAAATTAATTGTTCATACCATTTTTTACGTTTGTTTTATCAACTTGAAAAGAGAAGAGGGAACTTAAGCTATTGCAAGTCAATAAGTTTTCCTTATGATAAATAGCTGGAAATTCGTATTATAACTTATAGTTAGAGTATGGTAAATTCAAAGGAAAAGGGGGATAAATGATGCGAATCTTTGATGCACACTTTCATATCATTGACTTTAATTTTCCGATTATCGAAAATCAAGGTTATACGCCACCAAGCTATGTAGTAGAGGATTATCAAAAGGACACAGTGAGTCTCCAGATAGCGGGAGGCGCCATTGTATCAGGATCTTTTCAAGGATTTGACCAAGCCTATCTTTTAAAAGCATTGAAACAATTGGGTCCCACGTTTTGTGGGGTAACGCAATTACCTAATACGGTCACGGATGATGAAATTGTACATTTACATAACAATGGGGTACGGGCATTACGCTTTAATAGTAGACGAGGTGGTTCAGAGGATTTATCACAGCTAGAAACCTTTGCACGACGGGTTTATGATTTGGTGGGCTGGCATAGTGAATTATATATCGATGCGAAGGAAATACCGGAGATAGCTTCGACAATTGAAGCATTACCAGCCATCTCCATCGATCATTTAGGGTTGTCGGAAGAAGGGCTGCCACATTTATTAAAGCTTGTTGATAAGGGAGTACGTGTCAAGGCGACTGGCTTTGGTCGTGTGGAGCTGGATGTGAAGCATGCTTTACAAGCGATTTATAATGCTAATCCAGATGCCCTCATGTTTGGAACGGATTGCCCGTCTACTAGAGCTAAACGACCTTTTAATTATGGGGATGTGGAATTGATTCAACAGCTATTTGATCAACAGGCTGCTGATAAAATCCTCTACAAGAATGCGCTGCAATGGTATTTTCAGCGTTGAATATAAAAAGAATCCATGTTGGCATGAAAATGGATTCTTTTTTAATTATGACGGTACTAAGCATTTCGATAGTTGGCAAACATAATTTCATTATAATACTGATCTAATTGAGGCATACCTAGTTCTTTTGCGATCATTAGCTCAGCCTCTCGGTCATATGCTACTCTAATAAATTGGATGGCATTGTTTGACTGTGTTCCATCTAGAATGGCATAGGAAGCAGAAGTTAGGTCAAGTGAATTACCAACACTCCCTACATTACAAAGAATTCCTTGTTTATATGTATGTAAAAAAGTTGTATGGATATCGCCATAGAACACAATATCAGGATGTTTCTTGTAATGGCTTGAATTGGTTACTGCAGTATTCTCAAACATAGATAAACGCTTTTCAAGTGGATGATTTGGTAGGATACGTTCAAATTCACTTCTTGGAGACGCATGGAAAAATCTTATGAGCTGTTCATTTAATTCTAGATCAATATGGAAGGGTAATGACCCGAGATATTGATAGTCTTTTGCTGTTAATCGATCTTTAAACCATTGGAGAAAATCATTGTCAGTAGGGGATTGAATAAATACGTCCCAATTGCCTCGTACGACTTGTTCACAATTCTGTTGGATAAGTTCTATACAGGCAGAACCTTGAGGGCCCTTGCCGATTAAATCACCTAAACAAAAAATTCTGTCAATCTTTCTTAAGCGAATGTCTTTTAATACGGCCTCTAATGCCGTTTTATTCCCATGAATATCTGATATAATTGCAATTTTCTTCACGAAGATTACCCCCTCATTAATGCTATACTATATCATTCAATAAAAATCCTTTTAATCCTTTAAAAACCATATAAACACAAAAGACAAAAAAATCCTCTACCCACTATGGGTAGAGGATTTTTGTAAAGCTTAGCTTAAACCTTGGCTATCTTTCCACTCTAGGAATTCATCATATGTTAACTGCTTATCTAAAATAGAGCCGTCTTCACGGATTTCGATGACACGGTTAGCAATTGTTTGGATGAACTGATGGTCATGTGATGTGAAAATCATTGCGCCTTTGAAACGAATTAAGCCTTCGTTCAATGCTTGAATAGATTCAAGATCAAGGTGGTTCGTAGGTTCATCTAATAAAATAACATTTGCTGTCGCAAGCATCATTTTCGATAGCATACAACGTACCTTTTCGCCCCCAGAAAGAACAGCAGGGGATTTCTTCACTTCTTCACCAGAGAACAGCATACGTCCTAGGAAACCACGTAGGAAGCTTTCTGTTTCATCGTCTGGAGAATATTGACGTAACCATTCTACTAATGTTTTTTCAGAACCTTCGAAGTACTTGTCATGATCGTTTTCGAAGTAGCTTTGAGATGTCGTTACACCCCATTTAAATGTGCCAGCATCCGCTTCTTTTTCTTCCATTAAAATATCAAGAAGTGCTGTTTTCGCCATTGGGCTACCAAGTAAAACAATTTTATCTTCTTTGTTCATCGAGAAGCGCATGTCCTTGAAAAGCGTTTCGCCTTCATGACTTGCTGTTAGACCGTCTACTGTTAGGACATCGTTACCAATTTCACGGCCGATTTGGAAGTTGATGAATGGATATTTACGGCTTGATGGCTTAATATCATCCAGCTCAATTTTATCCAGCATTTTTTTACGAGATGTTGCTTGCTTCGATTTAGAAGCATTGGCAGAGAAACGTGCGATAAACGCTTGTAATTCTTTAATTTTCTCTTCTTTTTTCGCATTTTGGTCTTGTGCCATTTTTTGTGCTAATTGAGAAGATTCATACCAGAAATCATAGTTCCCTACATATAATTGGATTTTAGAGAAGTCCAAATCCGCAATATGTGTACATACTTTATTTAAGAAGTGACGGTCATGGGATACAACAATAACTGTATTCTCAAAGTTAATCAGGAACTCTTCCAGCCACTGAATTGCCTTTAAGTCAAGGTGGTTGGTAGGCTCATCGAGTAATAGTACATCAGGCTGACCAAACAGTGCCTGTGCCAGTAATACTTTAACTTTGTCAGAACCTTCAAGATCGCCCATTAGCATGTAATGAAGATCATCGGAGATACCTAAACCGTTTAATAGTGTAGCCGCTTCTGAATCAGCTTCCCAACCGTTTAGCTCTGCAAATTCACCTTCTAACTCTGCAGCACGCATGCCATCCTCATCTGAGAAATCTTCCTTTGCATAGATAGCGTCTTTTTCTGTTTTCACGTCATATAGGCGTTTATTCCCCATAATAACTGTGTCGAGCACTGTATGCTCATCGTATTCGAAGTGGTTTTGTTTCAGGACAGATAAACGTTCGTCCTTACCCATCGATACATTTCCTTCCTGCGCTTCAATTTCACCAGAAAGGATTTTTAAAAATGTTGATTTACCAGCACCATTTGCCCCAATTAAACCGTAGCAATTGCCTGGTGTGAATTTTATATTTACGTCTTCAAATAGTTTACGATCGCCATAGCGAAGACCTACATTACTAACTTGAATCATGCAAGTTCCTCCTTTTTTTCACAATGGCTCTAGTATAGCATGAAATATGTTCCATAGTCTATAAACATTATTAAATCAAGGTTTGGCGTTCTTTCCACATTTTTTGTTAAACATAAACTGAATAAAGATACAATAAAAAAATTAAATTTGGTGTAACTTTCTTTGAGAGTGGAGCGTCTATTGTAGTGTGATTAACTATTTTTGAAAAAGAATAGAAAAATGACATCATTTTCCACGGGGATTTTAGTTGCTTATTCACAAAGGTTTCGTCTAAAATGATTCTGACTGTTTATATATCAAGTAAATCATCACTGGTGCCCACAAGCCCATCCCCGTTTTGAATGCCAGCTATTCGTGGCTCTTTCATTTATACTAGATAGATGTTGCTAAAGTTAGACGAAAAACATCACAATCCTCATAAATGATTTCATTCATTTATCTTGATGATAATTTCATAGAGAATGCTGTAAGCTAAAGAATTATTCGTTTGTGGTAATGATATGCTATGCCTGCGTTCAACTAGGACATTCAGCCCTTGTGGCGGGAATGATGATTAAATAAACATATCGATGGAAATTTTAACAATTGGAGGTATATTATGGGTAAGGGCTTATTATGGACAGCCACTTGTGTAATAGTAGTTTTAGTTGGGTTTGGTAGCTACTATTTTATTAAAGAAATAACAAACTCTATGGCATACGATAAATTAGTAGATGAGTATAAAAAGCCAGAACCAATTGAACATATAGAGGAAGAATATGATGTTATTGTCATCGGTGGTGAACCAGAGGGAGTGGCTGCGGCTGTAGCTGCGGCTCGAAATGGTGCGAAAACATTGCTGGTCGAAAAACGACAAGAGTTAGGTGGATTATTTACATATGGTATGCTGAATTTCCTCGACATTCCTCGTGATGGCCATAACAACTCGATTAGTGAGGGAATATTTAAGGAATGGCATGAACTTGTTAGAGGGAATGACGCTTTTGGTATTGTAGGTGCTAAGGCAGCCTTTAAAAAGCTGATCGATGAAGAGCCCAACTTAACGTTATCCGTGCAAACCGAGGTTGTGAAAGCAAATGTCAAACAACAACAATTAACGTCTGTGGAATTAAAAAATGAGTACGGTACATATGTTGTGACGGGGAAATCATTCATAGATGCTACACAGGATGCTGATTTTGCAGCCTTGTCGGGCGTTCCTTTCTTTGTGGGCGGAGAAGATATTGGCATAAAGGATAAGCGTATGGCTGTGACTTTAATGCTACATTTAAAAAATGTCAATTGGGATGAAGTCAAAAAAGCGGCTAATTCCGGTGTATTTGGCGGTGCTAATTTAAATCATACGGTGATGTGGGGCTTTACAAAGCTACATGATGAATACAAGCCATTACAAGAGGGTACTAGATTACGAGGGTTAAACTTAGCTCGTGTAGATGATGAATATTTCATCAATGCCTTACAGATTTTTGGTATTGATGGTTTGAATGAATCCTCAAAACAAGCGGCGATTGTCGCTGGGAAGAAAGAAACGTTACACATTCTAAAATATTTACAAACAAACTTCCCAGGGTTTGAAAAAGCTGAAATTGTCAGCTATCCAGAAGAGCTCTATGTCCGAGAAACGAGACATATTTGGGCAGAGTATCAATTACCAATGGCAGACCTGTGGAAAAATAGTGATCAGTGGGATAGTATTGGCATTGCCTCTTATCCAGTCGATGTGCAAGCGCAAACGCCTCATGATTACGGCTATGTGATCGCTTCACCCAAGCAATATGCTATTCCTTTCCGGTCGTTAGTACCGAAGGATATTGATGGCTTATTGGTTGTCGGACGCTCTGCTGGTTATTCCTCACTTGCAGCTGGTAGTGCACGTATTGTTCCAACAGGGATGGTGACAGGTGAAGCGGCTGGGACTGCGGCTGCTCTTGCACAGAAGCACGATGTAACCTTTAGAGACATGAGTAAGGATAAACCATTAATCGCTACATTACGAAAGCAATTGGCTAAGCAAGGTGCCTATGTTGATTCATTTTCAATTGAGTATCCATATCAAGGAGAATGGTATGATGAAGCCATTCAAACCCTCATTAATTACGGCCTTGTTGTGGGCGGCTATGATAATGACCTAAAAGTAGACAGTAAGGCGACGAAAATAAAGTTTGCTAAAATGTTAAAAGAGAGCATGCTACGTGCTGGTGGAGAAAGTGCAGCAGGAGTGAAGGACCAGCTCGAAATTGTCATCAATAAAGTTTATAATCAAGGCGATGAAGCTATTGAGCGAGATGAGCTAGCTCAATATTTGGCTGACGTCCTCATGGGTGAATCCAATGCGACTAGCTGGGATACATTAGTAGAAAAAGGAATTGTCACGGAGAAAGTAGCGAAGAAAGTCTCTGATAATAAGAAATTAAAATTAAAAGAGATGTATGCGATTATGGCTGATGTGATTCATTATGTAGAAAAAAAACGTTCCTCCTTGTGAGGAGCGTTTTTTGCTGAAACGGCAACGTAAAAAAGGGTTGACGTCAATTAGAAAGTCCTGTAATATATGTCAAAATCATAAAAAATTCGATGAAAAAGAGAGTAATTGATGGAATGACTGGCAAGCGAGTTAGGGATGGTGGGAGCCTAATGCAGGAACCATGAATGAAGCGCACTTTGGAGAAGATTCTCGAACAAATAGTAGAGAATAGCGGGGCGTCACCTCGTTAACAACGGAAAGTGGTCATGTGACATGGCAACTAGAGTGGTACCACGGGATTATCATGCTCTCGTCTCTAATTATAGAGGCGAGGGCTTTTTTATTTGAACAGGAGGAGGAGCAAAATGAATCAACAAATCGCCGACAGTATAGCAGTCGCATTAAAGCAGCAAATAATAGGAGAGGACATATTGTCATTATTAGAAAAACCCAAAAGCTTGGAGCTAGGGGACGTAGCCTTTCCATGCTTTACTCTAGCAAAAGTGTTGAAAAAATCACCGCAAAGTATCGCAGCACAGATAGCAAGTCAATTAAATCATGACAGTATCGAGCGTGTGCAAGCTGTTGGTGGCTATGTCAATATTTTTCTTGATCAACAAAAGGTGACGCAACAGGTGTTACGCAAGATTCTGCGCGACAAGCAACAATATGGTACTACGCCAACAAAGATGGGAACGGTCGTCTTGGATTTTTCCTCTCCTAATATCGCCAAGCCTTTCTCGATGGGACATTTACGTTCAACGGTCATCGGTAATGCCTTAGCAAATATTGCAGAAAAAAATGGCTATCAAGCCATTCGTATCAATCATTTAGGGGACTGGGGTACACAATTTGGCAAGCTTATTGTTGCTTATCAGCTTTGGGGTGATAAACAAGCTATTTCGGCTTCCCCGATAGAGGAGTTATTAAAGATTTATGTGAAGTTTCATGAAGAGGCCGAGCAAGACCCAACGCTCAATGAACAGGCTCGTGCCGCCTTTAAAGCATTGGAGGACGGTAATGAAGAGGCGCAGGCATTATGGCAATGGTTCCGAGATGTGTCATTCATAGAATTTCAAACAATATATGAGCTATTAGGAATTCATTTTGATGCCTTTATAGGTGAAGCCTTTTACAATGACAAAATGCCGTCCGTTGTAACAGAATTAAAAGAAAAAGGGCTCCTTGTGGAATCAGAAGGTGCGTATGTTGTGGAGATGGAGGAGATGCCTCCATGTTTAATAACGAAAACGGATGGAGCCACGCTTTATGCGACGCGTGATTTAGCAGCAGCCCTGTATCGCCAACAGCACTACCAGCCCCAAAAGATGTTCTACGTTGTTGGCAATGAGCAGTCCCTCCACTTTAAACAACTTTTTCAGGTCATCGAAAAAATGGGCTATCCTTGGGCAAAGAATCTGCAACATGTGTCATTTGGCATGATGCTGAAGGATGGCAAAAAAATGTCGACTCGTAAAGGTAAAGTGGTGTTATTAGCTGATGTACTAGCAGAAGCTATAACGACGGCACAGCGTAATATGGAGCAGAAAAACCCTTCTCTACCTAACAAAGAGCAAGTCGCAAAGCAAGTGGGGGTTGGAGCGGTAATTTTTAATGATTTAAAATCCCATCGTCTCAACGATATTGAATTTTCAATCGAGCAAATGATGAATTTTGAAGGCGAAACAGGGCCATATGTACAGTATACATATGCACGTATTTGCTCTATTTTAGATAAAAAGAAAGCTCCGACTCAAGATATGCTATTCAAATCTTTAGGAGAGCAGGCTTGGCCGATTATTTTATTACTAGAACAGTTTCCTAAAACGGTAGCTATGGCTTTTGAGCAGGCTGATCCGTCCCAAATAGCGAAATATGCCTTACAACTGGCACGTTTATTTAATAAATATTATGCACAGTACAAAATATTAGTAGAAGATGAACAGCAAGCATCCCGTCTTGCATTATGTCAGAGTGTTGCTATTGTTTTAAAAGAGTCATTAGCCTTATTAGGTATTGAATCACCTGAAAATATGTAAGAAGCCTTAGCCATGTAAAGGGTAAACTGTCCAATCATTGACCAACCATCGAAAACATGATAAAAGGATAGAGGAATCCATGCAAGCTTTTCATAAATGAAGGCTGCGTAATAATAGAGGGGATCAAACAATTGGTTAAAAAACATTGGACATTATCACTCACCTTCGTGGTCATTAGTATATTTTTTGTCGCTCTTAATATGAGGCCAGCTGTCACGGGAATAGGACCGCTTTTTAATGTCCTCATGACATCCTTACAAGTCTCGAATACAAGCATGAGCTTTCTCACAGCTATCCCCGTTTTTTGTATGGGATTATTCGCACCTTTGGCTGTCCCGCTTCAGCGAAAAATGGGCACGAAATCAGCTATCACCCTTTTAGTGGCCATCCTTGTCGTTGCGAATGGGCTACGCTTTTTCCAAGCAAGCTATCTCTTGCTTATCGTGACAAGCTTTGCGGCAGGCTTAGCAATTGCAATGATTGGTCCTATTCTAAATGCTTATATTAAGAAAAAGTTTCCAGAACGCTTTACGACAGTAGTCGGTATCTATTCATTCGGTATAGGCGTAGGGGCTACTTTAAGTGCAGCCTTAACCGTGACTTTTTATCAGAGTTTCAGTAATAGCTGGACAATGGCCCTTGGTATGTGGTCAATCCTTGCTATAGTTGCTCTCGTTATCTGGCTAGCGGCAATTCCATCCGAACACAACGAGCAGCTCCAACAAGTAACTACGTCAGAAGAAGTCCGTAATCCGTGGACATCTAGACGTGCCTGGGTAATTTTACTGTACTTTGGTTTACAAACATCACTCTTTTTCTCAATCATGTCATGGCTTACGCCACTATTGCAGGATAAAGGCCTGTCATTAGAGGCATCCAGTGCTATGCTAACAATTATGTCTATTGTACAAATGATAGGGAATATGGCGGTACCAATTCTTATGGAAAAATGGCCAAGTCGAATGGCCTGGCTACTAGTGTTTAGCTTTGTCGGCGTGATTGGATTTATGCTACTTTGGCTGACAGCGGGTATTTACCTATGGCTGGCTGTTTTATTAATTGGCATTGTGCTAAGCGGGCTATTTCCAATCGGACTATTGCTGCCTCTTGATGAAGCCAAAAATGATCAGGAGGCCACTAGTTGGTCATCTATGGTGCTGGCAGGTGGCTTTATGGTAAGTGCCATTATCCCCATTCTAATAGGCGTTTGCTATGACCTAACGGGCAACCATACATGGACGTATCTGATCTTTGTATTATTAATGCTCGGCATTCTAGTAACGACAGGACTATTAAGAAAA
This sequence comes from Lysinibacillus sp. YS11, assembly GCF_002896375.1. NCBI lineage: Bacteria > Bacillati > Bacillota > Bacilli > Caryophanales > Bacillaceae > Lysinibacillus > Lysinibacillus sp. YS11. Next base: position 2,215,772 of record NZ_CP026007.1, read on the forward strand.
AAATGATTGTAAGAGACATGTGTGAGGTTGCACATGTCTTTTTATGTGAAAATTATTTTGAGGGTATAATATCCTTCCATCCTCACAGCAAATTTTGTCTTCCATCAATATTAATGGGTAGAAAGAAATGACTTTAGGGAAGTTGCTGCATTTTTCTAATATTAATTTTCCAATAATAATATTATGTAAACTTGAAACATTACTAGTCCTTGATTATGATAGAGAAGAGAGAATGTAGAATAGAAAGTTTTGGTGAAGGTATGTATAAAAAAGTGCTCATTTTAGGAGCGGCAGCTTTTCTGGTAGCAGGCTGTGACAGTCAAATAGGGACAGGATGGTTTCAAAATAAAAAGGCAGAGGTGGAAACAGAGGGAGCTGTGACGAAGCAACAGGAAAAAATTGTCCCAGAGGTCAAAGTGATTGGAGAGTATGGTGTTGGAGCAGGCATTATTATCAGGCAGCAGGATGATCAACTGTATATTTTAACGAATGGCGCACTAGTGGCTTCCAAACCAACTGCCCTCGTTCAATTTGGTCAGGACAAGCTGGTAGCAGCGACTATTCATGTCATGTCAACAGCCTATAATATGGCCCTGCTACGAGTAACCTATCAAGCGGATGTGCAAGTGCCTAATTTATATGAAGGTGAGCTAAATCAACTAGCTGTTTATGTGAATGGCTTACCCTATACGATTCAAAAATACCAAGATAAAGTAGCGGCTTATTATATAAAAGCGGAACAATCGATACCTTTAGGAAGCCCTGTCATGGAGGCTGAAAACGGAGCCATTGTCGGATTATATGTTAATCGACAACAGCAAGGAGCATCGCAGCCATACATATTGCCTATAAAGGAATTCCAAGCATCCATCGATGAATGGATTGAGGAGGGCATGACAGCCAGTGTACGACTTTCCCAATCGAAAAATTTATACCCCTATATTGAGCAAGGGGATAAAGAAGCTGTACAGCAAGCAATCGAACAATATGGAGAAAATATATTTGCGTATAATACCGATGAAATTATGCTATTTTTAGATATGTTTCACAAGTATTTAAAGGGGGCTGTGACAACCCAGGATGCAAGTGTTTTGAAACCGATTGTCGGGACAGAGGCTATACAGGAAACCTTGGCTAGTATGGTTGCCTATTATGCTTCCAAGCAAGCCAAAATTCATTTCTCAGACACGGATATTCAGGCAATTCGTGTAGAGGGACAGCGTCTTATCGTACAGGCTAAAACGGAATATATCCTGACGAATGCTGCTGGACAGGAGGCACTTGCCTACTCCAACATGTTGTATGAGTTAGAAAAAAATGAACAGGGCGAGTACAAGCTACTTGGTCTCACAAACAAGGAGTGAATTTTGCATGGAGCAAGCTAGACAAATGCTACAGCATCATTTTGGCTATGATACCTTTCGCCAAGGACAAGCCCAGATTATTGAACAAACATTACGAGGGCAGTCAAGTCTTTGTGTCATGCCAACAGGTGGAGGGAAATCCATTTGCTATCAAATTCCAGCGCTAATGCTTGAGGGGTTAACCATCGTGATTTCGCCACTGATTTCACTGATGCAAGATCAGGTGGAGGCTTTACGTACAGCAAATATTCCAGCAGCCTATATTAATAGTACGCTGACGGCACAGGAAGTGGATGAAACCATGCAGCTTGCTAGTGCGGGTTATTTAAAGCTCCTCTATATTGCACCTGAACGACTGGAAAGTACTACGTTTCTTCAAGCATTGTCGTATTTATCTGTCCCATTACTTGCGATTGACGAGGCTCATTGTATATCGCAATGGGGGCATGATTTTAGACCAAGCTATCGTTCGATCCACAAGCTTTTTACGCTATGGCCCCAAAAACCCACTGTTTTAGCGCTGACAGCTACTGCAACGCCAACGGTTTGTGATGATATTCGTCAATTGTTAGCGATTGATGAGCAGGCAACGGTCATGACAGGCTTTTCACGTGAGAATTTGGCACTTTCGGTGTTAATTGGTGAAAATAAAGAACGCTATGTAAAAAATTATGTTCAACAAAATAAACAGGAAGTGGGCATCATTTATGCAGCTACTCGAAAAGCTGTGGATGCCATTTATGATGTGCTGAGTCGCTCTGGTGAAGACGTTGCGAAATATCATGCAGGTCTATCAGAGAATTTACGAATGGCTGAGCAGGAGCGGTTTTTAAAAGATGAGGCACGTATCATGGTGGCAACGAATGCTTTTGGTATGGGTATTGATAAAAGTAATGTGCGCTTTGTGTTGCATTATCAAATGCCTCGTAATATGGAGAGCTATTACCAGGAAGCGGGCCGTGCTGGCCGAGATGGTCTGCCAAGTGCTTGTATTTTATTGTATGCTTCAGGGGACGTTCAAACACAGCGTTTTCTTATCGAACAGTCACAGGATGAGGCTCGTATTACACAGGAGCTAGCTAAACTACAAACAATGGTCGATTATTGCCATACTGAGGGTTGCCTACAGAATGCGATTTTAGCGTATTTTGGAGAAGTTGAGGAGGAGCCATGTGGGCGTTGTAGTAACTGTATTGACGGGCGAGCAGTGACAGATGTGACAGAGGATGCGCAAAAGGTGCTGGCCTGTGTTGTGCGTATGGGACAAAAATTCGGGAAGACCATGGTGGCACAGGTGCTAATTGGCTCTAAAAATCAAAAGATCGCTGAATTTGGCTTTGCCCGTTTATCGACCTATGGCATTTTAAAAGGACAATATACCTCAAAGGATGTCTCCAACTTTATCGAATTTTTAATTGCAGAGGGCTTGCTGGCCGTGAAGCACGGTACATTCCCTACAATTTATGTATCTGCTGAAGGCAAGGAAGTGCTGCTTGGCAATCGACAGGTCATGCGTAAGGAAGCTGTCACAGTGAAGAAGCTGGTGGATAATGATCCATTATTTGAACACTTACGGGTATTACGCAAAGAGATTGCTGACGAGGAAAAGGTCCCACCATTTGTTGTATTTTCTGATAAAACGTTACGTGAATTATGTGATAAGAGACCAACTGTACTGGAGGATTTACGACAGGTGAGTGGTATAGGCGAAGTAAAATTTGAGAAGTATGGTCAACGCTTCTTTGACGCACTACAATCGTTTTTAGAAGCCTCTGTTTAATAAATTTGTTGCTATTGTATAAAAGAGAGGTGTCCCACAAGCTGGAGACACCTCTTTTATATTATTTTTCCCAATGCTTCGCAATGAACGTATCACGCCCAGAAACGGCACGGTCTTGCTGATAGTGTGCTGTCTCTTTTTTATAATAATCCTGGTGATAATCCTCTGCTGGATAAAAGCGTTCAGCATCGCGAATTTGGGTTACAATAGGTTTATCAAAGCGTCCACTATTGGCAAGCTTTTCTTTCGATGCCTCTGCGATTTGCTTTTGCTCATCTGTATAGGTAAAGATTGCTGTAGTATAGGATTCGCCACGGTCATGGAACTGTCCATACGCATCCGTCGGGTCAATTTGCATCCAATAAATATCAAGGAGCTGCTCATAACTAAAAATAGCAGGGTCGAATTCGATTTCGACTACTTCTAAATGACCTGACGTTCCTTTTTTGACATCTTCATAGGTTGGGTTTTCTAAGTGGCCACCCATATAGCCTGAAGTGACTTTATGTATACCGTCCCACTCGACAAATGGCTTGACCATACACCAAAAACAGCCGCCAGCAAATGTCGCTTTTTCTATCATTTGAATCATCCTTTCTTTTGTGAAAATATTATAGCATTGTTTTACGCCAAACTGTGCAAATGGGTGTAAAATAACGTTTAGATAGAAAAACATGGAATAGATCCTTTTTATAATGAAACTTTCTAGCTAATCAATCGTTACATTAACTATATCAAAATAGAGGAGTTAGTTGTTATGGAAGAGCAAGATTATACGAGACGCTCCCAACGTCCTAAAAAGCGTCGATTACGTAAAGGGAGAGCATTTTTTACACTATTACTATTGTGTATTATTGTGATTGTGGGCTATTCTGTCATGCAATATCGCAGCGGACTTGAATTAGCCAACGACACCAAAGTTGCACAGGAGGATTTTACGGGTGATAGCATCAAAGGGGATATCGAAAACTATTTGATTTTAGGGGTCGATACACGTGGAGAGGAAAAATCACGGACTGATACAATGATGGTATTATCCTGGAATAAAGCAAACAACGACATTAAACTCGTATCCTTTATGCGCGATATTTACGCGGATATTCCAGGCTATCAATCCTATAAGCTTAATACAGCTTACTACCTAGACGGTGTTCAGCTATTAAAGGATACATTAACAAATATGTTTGGCCTACCGATTCATCATTATGCACTAATTGATTTTAAAAACTTTGAATCCTTAGTGGATATTTTAGCGCCAAATGGTGTGGAAATGGATGTTGAAAAGGACATGTCTGAAAATATTGGGGTAGAGTTAAAGCAAGGTGTTCATCGTTTAAATGGACAGGAGTTACTAGGTTATGCGCGTTTCCGTCATGATGCAGAAGGAGATTTTGGGCGTGTTGCACGTCAGCAAAAAGTGATTGAGGCATTAAAAACAGAGTTATTAACGCCTACGAATATGTTGCATTTACCAAAATTTGTTGGTGCTGCACAGGGCTATATCACAACAGATTATTCATCTACTGAGGAAATGCAGCAAGTACTTAAATTGCTATCAAAGGGCAAGGTAAACATTGAGAAAGCAACCATTCCTATCGAGGGTAGCTATCAATTCCAAAACTTTAGCCATGCGGGCGATTCTATTGTCATCGATGTGGAGCAAAACAAAGCCTTTTTAAGTGATTTTTTAGGTATTTCACTAGAGTGATGTTTCGCAAAAACCAGCATTATCCTGTAATATAAAGGGAGAGCATTTGGATTGGGGTGGATATATGGAAAAAGAGAGACCAAAAGAGCGTTCAAGCCTGTTAGCAACCAAGTTTATTCGTTTTTTAGGTGGTAGAAACCTATTATTTACACTGGTAATTTTATTACTGGTGGCATGTGTTATTTTTATGTTTAATCAAGTTTCCTTTATCTTTACCCCGCTACAAGTTTTATTTGAAGTAGTAATTTTACCAGGGGTACTAGCCGTCATTGGTTACTATTTATTACGCCCATTGCTGGCGATTCTAGTACGATGGCGCATACCAAGAATATGGGGTATTTTAATCCTCTATATTGCGGTCATTGGTGTCATTACGTTACTTGTGGTGCTAGTCTATCCGTTTTTACGCGATCAGTTCACGAATTTAGCACAGGAATTCCCAGAGTACTTCATGGCATTTACACAAAACATTGTAGAATTCCTAAATCATTCACGTTTTAATGAGTACTTAGATAAAATTAGTTTTAATTTTGATGAAGTTTTGAATAACTTCACAACGGATATGGTAAAAACAGTGAAGGATATGGCGACCAATGTAGCACAGGGTGTGGCATCTGGTATTACCGGCTTCCTTTCAACGTTAACAGGTATTGTGCTATCACTTGTAACGGTGCCATTCATCCTGTTTTATTTACTAAAAGAGGGCGAAAAATTACCGAAATTTATGCTGAAAGTGTGCCCACCACGTATGCGTAAAGAGGTAACTGACATTTTCCATGACATGGACAAGCAAATTAGTTCGTACATACAGGGACAGATTTTAGTATCCATGTGTATTGGGGCAATGGTAACGATTGGCTTCTTAATTATTGGCATGAAGTATGCTTTATTGCTCGGCTTCCTTGCCATGATTACAAGTGTGGTGCCCTATTTAGGACCCGTTATTGCGATCACACCAGCAGTCATTATCGCTCTTGTTACATCCCCATTGATGCTGATTAAGCTGGCAATTGTATGGACAATCGTTCAATTAATCGAAGGAAAGTTCATTTCACCGCAAATTATGGGGAAATCACTCAGTATTCACCCGATTACGATTATCTTTGTACTATTAACGGCAGGCTCGTTATTTGGTGTCCCAGGCGTTATTTTAGGGATTCCGGGCTATGCAATCTTTAAGGTACTTGTCACGCATTTATTCAAGCTCTTTAAGCAGCGCTATAATCGCTACGAAGATGACGTTCATCAAAAATATGATATCTAATAAACGACCAGCTACTGCTAGCAACGCAGTAGCTGGTTTTTGCTGTAGAAAACGGCATTATGCTATTCTAGTAGTAGAGTCAAAGCAAGGGGGAAAAGGAAATGGCATACATACCGATTAATTTTCAAGAGAAACTGGCTAAATTTCAAGAGCATTGGTCTCCAAAGGTTATTGCTGAAATGAATGATTATCAATTCAAACTCGTCAAAGTTCAGGGGGATTTTGTTTGGCATAAGCATGAGGATACGGATGAGGTATTTATCGTCCTTGAGGGGCAATTAATCATCGAATTCCGAGATGGCCAGGTAAGCTTGCGTGCAGGAGAGATGTTTGTTGTCCCACGCAATGTGGAACATAAACCCTTTGCAGCTTCGGAGTGTAAAATTCTGATTGTAGAGCCAATGGGTGTCGTGAATACAGGTGAGGAGCAATCAGAGCTTACCGCTGAAAATGATGTGTGGATTTAACCATCATAGAAAAACCCTTCCAACAAAATGTTAGAAGGGTTTTTACATTGACTAATTATTGCTTTGCTAATAATTGTACTTTTGCTAAGCGATCCACGGCTTCTTGTAGAAGTTCCTTTGGTTGAACTAATGCTAAACGTAAATAGCCTTGTCCTGCTGTACCAAATACGGTTCCTGGAACTGTGACAACGCCTACTTGTTCAATCAATTGAAAGGCTAATTCTGTGCAATCGATAGCATAGGGATATTTAGCCCATACGAACATTCCACCATCAGAGGGTGCTGCTTCCCAGCCTAAAGCTTGTAAGCCATTCATCAGCGTTTTATGGCGCTCTGAGAAAGTGGCACGTAAGCTTTCCGTAATTTCCTCTGCGTTATCCAGTGCTACGACAGCCGCATCCTGGATAGGCTCGAAAATACCGAAATCTAAATTTGATTTTAATTGCTTAATAACAGCGATCATTTCTGCATTTCCTGCGATATAGGCAATACGCGTTCCAGCAAGGCTAAAGCTTTTAGAGAGGGAGTTAATCTCCATACCGACCTCTTTTGCTCCTGGTGCAGCTAGGAAGCTAATAGGGCCATCTCCCGTAAAATAGAACTCTGAATAGGCAGCATCATGGAGGACGATGATATTATACTTTTTAGCAAAGGCGATGACTTTTTCAAAGTATGCTAATGACGGCATCGCTGGTACAGGATTTCCTGGTAAGTTTAAAATCAATAACTTTGCTTTCTGTGCAATTTCTTCTGGTACAGCGTCTAAATCAGGTAAATAATCGTTGTCGGCTGTTTGAGGCATGTAATAAGGTGTTGCGCCAGCTAAGTGAATCCCTGCGTCATACGCTACATAAGCTGGGTTTGTGGATAAGACGATGTCTCCTGGATCACAAAAGGCAATTGGTAAATGCACTAAGCCTTCTTGCGAACCAATTGTTTGAATAATTTCTGTCGCGGGATCTAGATCAACATTACTACGACGCTTATAGTAGCGACTCACCGCGTCATAAAAACGCTGTGTGCCAGTCAGTGTATAGCCATAAGACTCGGCTAAACCTGCACGATAGGAAAGATGCTCACGTATTTTGGCATGCGGAGGAAGATCAGGGCTGCCTAAGCTTAAGTCAATTAAGGTCATGCCCTTTGCTTGCTGCTCTCGAGCAAAATTTTTCAAATCTCCGAAAATTGCTGGTGTAAATAATGACATTTTTTTAGATGGTACGATTTTCAAAACTAGTACACTCCTTGTAGTTGTATAACAGAATAGTAGTTCACATTTTATCATACTGAAGCGCAGAAAGGGACAGATATTCTGAAAAAAGAAAATATTTATATAATGGAGAGGATGTGTGCATAGACTAGCGAAAAAAGATTTTCTGCCATTGGGAGATGCTACTATAAATTCCTTCAAAGAGGAAAGTGTATTATACTGAGTATAAAGCTTTTCAGGTGGGGTGAGTCTTATGAGAACAGAGCAAGAAATGTATGATTTAATCCTAGCCACTGCACAACAGGACACTAGAATTCGTGCTGTTTACCTAAATGGCTCAAGAGCAAATCCGAATGTACCAAGGGATATGTTTCAGGATTTTGATGTTGTGTATGTCGTAACAGATATAGCCTCTTTCTTACAAGATGATAAATGGATTCAAGTATTTGGTGAGCAGCTGATGGTGCAGGAGCCTGATCGATTGGATAAGGGGCTTGGCTTGGACAAAGACTTTTCTTATAGCTATACATATTTAATGTTATTAAAGGATGGGCATCGCATTGACCTTCGCTTATTATCGACACAAGCTATGCTGGATGAATATGGACAAGACAAGCTGACAGTCCCTTTACTCGATAAGGATCAGCTTTTGCCATCTATCTCTCCATCTTCAGATTGTGGCTATCATATTAGTCCACCGACTGTGGGGCAATTTGCCAGCTGTACCAATGATTTTTGGTGGTGCTTACAAAATATAGCCAAGGGCATTTGGCGAGACGAACTCCCATATGCCAAGCAAATGTTTGAGGAAACGACAAGGCAGTCCTTACATCAAATGCTTAATTGGTGGATTGGTCAGCATCATCATTTTCAGATATCTACAGGCAAAATGGGAAAGTATTTAAAAAACTATGTGCCAGCTAATTATTGGGCATTGTACGTAAAAACCTATGCCGACGCTGATTATGCTAACATGTGGAATGCCCTGTTTGCGGCATGTACACTCTTTCGAAGCATCGCAAAGGAGGTTGCCCATCACTTCCAGTTCTCGTACCCTCACGAGGATGATGCTCGTATGTCAGCCTATTTGAAGCATGTACGTACATTACCACCAGATGCGAAAACGATTTTGTAAGGGGGAAGAGGGCATTGAAGGTTTATTCATTAAGTGGACCAAGCGGCACAGGCAAAAGTACAAGTGCGCTGGCCTTTGCCCATAAATTAGGGGTGGAGGCCATTGTTGATGATGGATTACTCATTGTGAATGGCGTCAGAGTGGCAGGTCTTTCTGCTAAATTCGAAAAGAATACAATTACTGCTGTACGACGTGCCATTTTTACAGATCCAGCTCATCGTGAGGCTGTCCAAAAGGCGCTAGCTCATCATCAGGTACAATCTATTTTACTGATAGGTACATCGACTAAAATGACGAATAGTATTGCCAAGCAGCTAGAGCTGGGTCCGATTGAACACTATTATAATGTAGAAGATGTCCGTTCATTGAAAGAAATTCAAAAAGCACGCTTTATCCGTCAAACACAGGGCAAGCATGTTATGCCGATTCCATATAGACAAGTGGAGCAAAATTTCTTTAAACGATTGGTGCAAAAGGGCATGGAGATTTTTTCTTCGAAACGAGAAAAAATCGGGGAAACGACGATTGTACGTCCTGATTTTCAGCGGGAATATATAGAAATCAGCAAGCATGTTTATGTACAGCTACTGACATACTGCTGTAGCCAACAGGCAATTGTACAAAAGGTCGAGCAAGCACAATTTGTGCTAGGGGATCAGGTTCAAGCTATCCTCACTATTCAAGTAAAGCTGCCGATCGATTATCCATTAGCAGCGCGTTTAGTGGAATTACAACAAGCTGTGCAACAAGATTTTTATCTACATTTTGGCTATGAATTAGATGCTATTCATGTACATGTAAAAACGGCTTTGCAAAAGAAAAAAGCGTAAAAAACAGGTACTCCGCTCGCACGTTGGCGTTAAGAGTACCTGTTTTTTATTTAGGCTGGCGAGTGAACTGTGGCTGGCGTTTTTCCACAAAGGCACGACAACCCTCTGCGAAATCACTGCCTACAAATGGTGAAGAGCCTTGCCATAAGGTCGGCGCACTATCGAGACATTCTTGAACAGATTGCTTCACGGCAAGTAAGGATTCAGGCGACATTCCTGCAACCAGCTTACCCATTCGAATCATGTATTTATTTAAATCTTTTTCAGCTACTAGGTAGTTAAGCATTCCAAGCTTGAAGGCTTCCTCTGCTTTAAACATTCGTCCTGTAAAGACTAAATCCTTGGTTGTGGCAGGGCCAACAAGCTGAACTAAACGCTGTGCAAATTTGTTATTTAAGGTGATTCCTAATTTACCGACAGGAATGCCGAGCTTGGCCTTTTCAGAGCCAATGCGGATATCGCAGGCTAAGGCTAATTCCAAGCCAGCGCCCATCGCAGGCCCATTGATGACGCCAATCGTTGGAATCGGGAGGCGCTCAATGGTAGAAATGGTTTTTTCCATATGTACAAAGGCTTCTTCAGCTTGTTCAAGAGAAATGGCATTGAACTCTTTAATATCGGAGCCCGCTGTAAAGTTTTGGCCAGAGCCTCGTAAAATTAGTACTTTATTTTTCGGATTATCTAATACTTGTAGGGCAATTTTGGCTAATTGATCCCACATGTTTGCGGTTAATGCATTTTTTGCTTGTGGTCGATGAATCGTAATAATCGCTAGTCCAGCTGTTTCTTGATAAATAATTTTTGCATCTTCTGCTTCCAGTCGAGTCGTTTTTACTTGCATATCGGAAAGCCTCCTACATGTTAGTGTCTATCTTTATTATATAACACAATTAACCATAAACACGAAATGATACGAATTTTCACATAAAATTGCATTGTTATACAAGAATGTAGGGAATAGTAAGCAATTATTGTACTACAACAGGGGAGCGGAATTTACTATTGTAAGAAAGCAAAAATTATGAGAAACTACTTTAGGAACATATGTTTCTTTATTACGTAAAGGGCATTTGAATGGTAGAAGCGGGTTCCTGTTATAGAAATACAGATTATCCGACATTACAATATGATAAAATGCAGTTGAACCTACGCACCCAAAATATAGTAAAATATAAATAACTCACGCAAAGTAGACAAGGAGGGACGATTTGATTACACTCAGGGACGCATGGAATAGCTACTATTTATTGCTACAATCTTTGAAAAAAAGTCCTGCCACAAAAAAACAATACAATATGGATGGACAGCAATTTTTAACTTTCGCCCATAAGCAAAACTACTTGTATGTAGATCATCAATTGAAAAATTTATTACAGCTCTACTGCGACTATTTAAAGGAAACCTACAGTAATATCAATACTTTTAACCATAAAATAGCGACATTACGAGGCTTTGTAGACTTTATTTTTTTACGAGAATGGGTGGAGCCTTTTGATTATCAGCATCTTTTACAGCCGAAAAAAAGACAAAAAGAGACACTGCAAGCACTGACAAATAAGCAGATCATGCAAATTGCAAACGTATGGCCCACCTATTTTCAATATGCTAAAACAAAGGAGCATGCATGGCTGGCAAGACGCAATGGCTGTATCGTTCAAGTGTTGATGGAAACAGGTTGTAAGCCTGCCGAGCTCGTTCGCATGAAATGGACACACTTTAATGAAGAAAAAGCGACTCTTTTTATAGCCAACCGAAATGGACGTCGAGAAATAAAGTGTTCAACGATCCTCATGGACATGCTCGCACAGTATAAAAAAGAGACGACCAATTTACATGAGCAAGAGATAGGGGAATGGGTTTGGGTAAGCGAGGCAAGTTTAGCGAAGCCGATTACTACGAAAACAGTTGAACGCATTTTTCAAACGATGTCACAAGATATAGGGAAGAATGTAAGAGCCACTGACTTGCGTTATACTGTGATGCAACGGGCGTTTCAACAGGAAAAAACGCTGGAGCACATTCAACAAGAAATGGGCTATGTACGGAAATGGGTGCTAACAGAAAGACAGCAGCGCCTAGAATAAAAGCGTGCAGTAATCGCGATTTATCACCATTACTGCACGCCTTTTATAAATGATTCAATGCTTTGACATTTACTTTGACTGTTAAATCATGCTTGCCTCCTGTATATACCCCTTCCACAGGGCTAATGTCACTATAATCGCGTCCAATACATAAAATAATATGGTTTTCTAATACTTCCACATTATTTGTGGGATCAAGACCGATCCAGCCAATACCTGGAATCATGACTTCTACCCAGGCATGTGTAGCGATATCTCCGATGAGGGCTGAGTTTTCATCGACATATAGATAGCCACTGACATAGCGAGCTGGTATTCCTTTCGCCCGTAAAACAGCAAGCATGACATGGGTGAAATCCTGACAAACACCCCGTTTTAATGCAAATGCCTCACTTGCTATTGTAGTTACATTGGTCGCTGTCGGGTCATACTCAAAGCTAGAATATAAATACTGCATTAAATTAAGCGAAAAGAGCACAGGATTTTCAGCATGACCGATCGCATGATAAACTTCCTCTAGCTGCTGCTCTGTCATAAATGTAAAATGTGTTGCTTTTAAATACGGTAAATAATGCTCATAGAATAGCTGTGAGTGAAAGATGGTCTGCATTTCGGGCGAATATTGAATACGATGAATAAATGGTGCACGCTGAATACTTACAATTGAAGATGTATGAATTTCTAGTATTTGATGTTGCTCTGGTATATAAAAGGAACCAACAGTATTGCCCCAAATATCCGTATGCTCACGGGTTAGGGAGGATGGCGTTATGGCAATTCGATAAGATAATAATCGCTGACGCTCATCGCTACGCGGCTTTAAACGAATAGTATTCAAGCTTTGATCGACTTCAGACTCATATTGAAAAATATTTGTATGCTGAATTTCAAATTTCATCGTGTCCGCTTCCTTCTGCTTACTGACTTGCCTGTTGAAAGGGAGCTGTGGTGAATTCCTTTCAAGGTTGTACGCTGGGTTCATATAAATGATAGATTGTCGAAAAGGCATCACTAAAAGCCATACATTGAGACAATCTTTCCTCCATCATTTTTAGGGTTTCCTCAATAGTCATTTGCCAAAAATCGATATGATCGATTGCAAGAACAAGGCTACTAATATCCGACTGAAGCGTTAAAAATCGTGGGGATAAAGAATCATGTTCAATAGCCGTTATGGCTTCTTCTATTTTCTTTACACAGAACATCACAGAACATGGGAAATGCGCATCTTGGACTAAATACCGAATGATCGTTAGTAAATTGGTCTGGCGATGCTTCCGCATGAAAGATTCTCTTGCTGCGGAAAGATCCAATAAAAAGGTACCATCATCCTCTAACAGTGACGTACCTGTTCGCTTCTGTTGTTCTACGATTATCACGATCATCCGAATGGTTTTTTCTGCTCGTTCAAGCCATTTGCCGACCTGCATAAAATAGAAGGGAAGATCGCGATCCATCGAGCCCTCAATTAACCCTGTCTCCATCCATAAAGTCTTTCGTACATCCTGTAAAAAATCTTGAAGGGCAATGAGTGGAATCGGTCGTTCTCTTTTTAGTATGGACTGTTGCTTTGTTAAATAAAAGGAATTTTGAATTTCCCAAAGTTCCGTTGGCATACTATCACGTGTAACTCGTGCATTTTCCCGAATAGCACGCAATGTGGCATGAAGGGCATTGCCATTTTTCTCAGAAAACAGAAGATAATCAATCAAAGGGTTAACACGAATCGTTGTGTAATTTGCTAAATACTCCTCCTTAGAGGCACAAATATTTAAAACAGCCTCCCAATGATCAATATAATCATGTTCTTGCCCAGATTGCTCCAACATATTCAACAGCTGTACCTGTAATATATGTGCATTTGTTTGTGTACGTTCACTATAACGTGCCATCCAGTACAACGCGTCGGCTACTCGACTTAGCATGCTGCAATTCCTCCTTTAAAATCCACGTATCCTTTGCACCGCCCCCTTGAGAGGAATTCACCACAAGAGACCCTTCTTGTAGTGCCACTCTGGATAAACCACCAGGCAACACATAGCATTCCTCACCTTTCATGACATAGACACGTAAATCAACATGGCAAGGATAAAATCGCCCATTCTGGAAGGCAGGTGCTCTGGACAATTTAATCGTTGGTTGGGCAATGTATTGATAGGGCTGTTCAACAATTTTTTGCTTAAATAAAGCAATCTCTTCCTTACTCGCATGTGGACCAATTAACATGTCATAGCCACCAGAGGCTCCTACATTTTTAATAACGAGCTCGTGTATATGCTCTAGCACCCATTCACGCTGACTGTCATCTCCTAGATGATAGGTTTTCACATTCGGTAGAATAGGTTCTTCCTGTAAATAATAGCGAATCATCTCAGGCACATAGGCATACATTGCTTTATCATCTGCCACTCCATTCCCAACAGCATTCAAGATGGATACATGACCTGCTTGATAAGCAGCCATTAAATGTGGAACACCTAATAAAGAATCCTCACGAAAGACAGTAGGATCTAGAAAGTCATCATCAATCCGCCGATAAATAATATCGATTTGCTGTAGGCCATAAATGGTTTTCATATAGACCTTCAAATCCTGTACAACTAAATCACGGCCCTCGACGAGCTGGATGTTTAAATGCTGGGCTAAAAAAACATGATCGTAATAAGCAGAATTGTACATGCCTGCTGTCAGAAGTACAGCTTTAGGCTCTCTTTCTGCTTGCATGGAAGGTGGACGATGGGCAAGAAGTGCTTTTTTCATATAAGCCATTTGTTTATCAAGAGGTCGAATCGTATGCTTGGAGAAAAATTCAGGGTATACTTCCTTCATCACATCCCGATTTTCAAAGACATAGGAAATGCCGGAAGGGTTGCGTAAATTATCTTCGAGTACATGATAATCACCTTTTTCATCCCGAATTAAATCAATCCCTGCTAAAAATATATGATTCGCAATTGGTACTTGAAGTCCTCTCATGGTTGGTTTGAAATAAGGATTATTTTCAACAAGCTGCCTCGGAATAAGACCGTCCTGAAAGATCTTTTGCTGTCCATAAACATCCTGTAAAAATTTGTTGAGTGCCTCCACGCGCTGCTTGACACCTGCTTCAATCATGGCCCATTTGCTTTGAGGAATAATAATTGGGACACAATCAAAAGGCATGGTACGTTCTGTTCCATCTTGTGCACCATATACCGTAAAAGTAATCCCTTGTCTGAGAAAGCTCGCTTGCGCTTGTCGGTATTTTTCTTCAAGTTGCTCCCGCGAAAAAAGGTTAGCTTATGATGAAAAGATCGATAATGAGGCTTTGGCTTATTGCCATCAAACATTTCATCGAAAAACAGACTAGAATCATATAAATTCATCATATGGATCGCCTCCGAATTCAAGTAGTAGTGAAAACATGTTACACTGTGAATAAATACATAAAAGGAGCTAACAACCATGACCATCATTAATTTAATGCAAGCGTATGAATTAGATAAACTATCCAAATTAAATTTATCAGACGAGGAAATTTTACGAGCTTTGCGTTCGGGGGATGTGTCAGCTTGGCAAGAACAAGTGCCAAACTATGAATTTAGCGAGACAATGGCTCTATATCAGGAAGGGGAACAACAGTTCTTAAATGCATACCATGGCCATTATCGAATCAAGTATGTAACATTACCAGGCATCCAACGTTTATTGCAGCTACGCTTTCAATTAGAAGAAGGGAAGGATTACCAACTATTAGAAACAGGTATCCAGCATTTAACGTGTGATGAGGAAACAGTCACAAGACTTCAGCAAATGTTATCGACAAACTGGTCACTAACAAAACAAGAGGATGGGAATTATTCAGTTTTTGTAAAATAATCCCATGCGCGTTGTGAGACGAATCGACATGGACAGTTACCCATCTATTGTTTTTTCGAAGCGTCTCACACAGCAAATAAAGTCTACTAGATTTTAATATTCATTTACCGAGAACTTTATGCCTAAAATCCTATAACTGTCACAAAATAGTTGTAACAAAAATCCTCTTTTTAAAAAGGGTTTTTTTTATTACCTTCGAACAGAACATTTGTTCTGACGTGCGAAAAAGGGCATTTTTTTTCAATAAAGTTCCCAAATTTATATTTGGGAACGTTTTTTCATGGTAAAATAGAGCAAATAGAGGTGATGAGCATGCAAAAAACAAAACAACCAAAATTCATGAAGGATTTTCTTGTCTATTTAACAACCATCAAAGGAAAGTCTCAGCGCACAAGAAAAGAATATGAATATGACCTGACCTTATTTTTCCGCTTCCACAAAGCTGTCCAGGAGGATTTGGATATAGAGAATTTATCCGCCATTGATATTGGCACTATTACAATAGAAGAAATACGCGAAATGACATTAGAGGATCTTTATTTATTCATGGAATATTGCGAAGTACAGCGAGGCAATTCAGCTGCTGCACGAGCACGAAAAGTGGCCACATTAAAATCCTTTTTTAAATATTTAAAAGGCAAACGTCGACTTATCGAGGAAAATCCTGCAGATGAATTAGAGACACCAAAGATAGGCAGAAAACGACCTATTTATATGAACCTACAAGAAGCTACACAATTTATAGATGGGATTAAAAGCAATCAGGCATCCCCGAGAAATTATTGTATGATGATGTTTTTCTTAAATTTAGGAATACGTGTCACCGAGCTATGTCAGCTTAATAAGACATCCATTCAAGGACGTTATTTAACCGTAATTGGGAAGGGCAACAAAGAGCGCACAGTCTATTTAAATGATAGCTGTATGCAGGCACTTGCTGACTATGAAAACAGTGGGAAGACACCCTATAAAGGCGAAGGCGAGGAGCCCCTATTTGTGTCTCAGAAGGGAACACGCTTTACACGTCAAACCGTTGCCAAAATCGTTAAACGCATTAATCAGCAGTCAGGTCTTCAAAAAGAACGACTTACACCACACAAGCTACGCCATACATCCGCAACGATGATGTATAAAGCAGGGGCAGATATCCGTAGTTTGCAGCACATTTTAGGGCATTCTAGCGTCGCAACCACGCAAATTTATACACATATTGAAGATGAGCAGCTACAGCATGTTTTAGAGAATAATCCATTTAATATTGTTCGTGAAAGATGATTTTCCCCTCTCCATATCGAATATATAGTAGAAGACCTAATGAAAGGGGAGCCAAGGATGTCAAACGTCAAAGAACATCTCGATACCACAAGAACACAATTGCTTCAGGAAATTCACTTATTGGACGATACAACCTTTAATAAGAAACCAGATGAACAAAGCTGGAGTGTGGCACAAATCTGTCATCATCTCGTATTAGTAGAGGAAGCAACAAAGAAAGCCATTACATGGGGATTAAAGGCAGAGGAACAGTCAACACCCGCTCGAAAAAATGTTCATCTCATCTTAGATCGATCAAGAAAGTTCCAAGCACCGCCTATTGTAGAGCCAGCAGAAGAGCCTTTCACTGTTCAAGCGATGCTGGATTTACTAGCTACAACAAGAAAGAACCTCCTCGCCTTTTTGCAAACAATCGAGGAACCTGAAGCATTAGCTAAGCGCGCTGTGAAGCACCCAGCCTTAGGAGAATTACCACTCGACCAATGGATTGAAATGGTCTATATGCACGAGCAGCGTCATATCAAGCAATTACAAGAAATCGTTAGAGAATAACATGTATGAAAGGAATTTGGCACAGGAGAGGAGCTAAATTCCTTTTATTGTTATTCAATTTTTCTGTTATAATCTCTTGACGTGCTACATAATCTGTTATATATTAAATAAAAATAATAACAACTGTTATAAAACAGATTTAGTTAGAGGAGGAAATTTAAATGTCAAAGTATCGTGATGGTTATGAATTTTATTGTGAAATGTGTGAGCGCTATGGATTGGAGCCAATTTCTTTCCGTTACTATGTATTACAATTATCACAGCAACAACTTTCGGCTTACAATATGCAAGCAAAACAATTAGGAATTTAAAAGGAGTGATTATGACGGAAGCCGCCGTGAATATTTTATGAAAAGCCCAGCCATACTAAATAAAATGGTCTGGGCTTTCGTGATTTCAGCAAGAAATTTCAGATAATTCATTGACAAGTACAGTAGTCTGTTATATATTTTTAAACAAATAATATTTCTGTTATATAACAAAAAACTAGACGTAAAATAGGGTATGTGAAAGGAAGTTATGAGGATGACAGATTATCGAGAAGGTTATGAATTTTATCGTCAAGTATGTGAGGAGCATGGGCTAGAGCCTATTAATTTTCACTATTACATTTCAAGTTTATCCCAAGAGCAATTAGATGCCTACAACATGCAGGCGAAATCGATAGGGGGTTCAATAGAATATGAGGTCTCTTAACATTTAAAATGCCTTACTTCCTATGTGGGACAGTAAGGCATTTTACTTTAACAAAAATTTTACAAGACATTCAAACATATTATATAAAACTTTTATATTTTGTATTAAAAAGATAAATAGCCTAAATAAACTATTTAATATAGTTCAAAAGTATTGAATAACAATATATTTAGACAATTACAAGGAGGTTATATCCACTAATTTTTGTCTATTTTATTAAAAACTATCAAATGCAGCTTTGAATGTTTTTGAGATTTGGGTTGAATTAACTGCTTTTCTAAGACTATAATATAATTACATAAAAAAGGGCGATATACCACAACTTTATACCTCGCTGTAAGATAAAGCAAAAGTACCAAACCCTTCATATTTTAATGAATGGAGAATGAAAATGATGAATATCACGCCTAGTAGTGTTAATCAAATGAACTACAGTCTAAAAGAATTACAAGATATCTTTTCCGCCATGAATAGTTCCATCATTGTAGCGATTACAGATCGTACCGGAAAAATTACTTTTGTTAATGATCATTTTTGTAAAATTTCGAAGTATACGCGTGAAGAATTAGTTGGTCAAGATCACCGTTTACTAAATTCAGGCTTTCATCCCAAATCTTTCTTTAGAGAGATGTGGAAAACAATCGGTAATGGCGATATGTGGAATGGCGAGGTGTGCAATCGTGCAAAGGATGGCAGTTTATATTGGGTGAAAACAACGATTTTTCCGTTCCTAGATGAACGAGGAAAGCCTTATCAATATATTGCCATTCGCGTAGATATTACAGCGCAAAAGGACATTAAAAAAATTACTCATATTGCCTATCACGATGAACTAACAGGGCTACCAAATCGTCGCAAATTAGAACAGCGTTTAGAAAATGAATTTCATCAATCTCGACGTACAGGAGAGAAGTTTGCGTTATTTTTCATTGATGTGAATCGTTTCAAACACATTAACGACGGACTTGGTCATATTATTGGCGATATGTTTTTAGTGGAAATGTCCAATCGTCTGCGCAATATTGATCATACTTCGAATTCTTTTTATCGCCACAATAGCGATGAATTTGTCATGATTCTAAATGATGTCAATCGCATTGAGGAAATGGCTAAGGAAATTATTGGCGTCTTCAATGAAAGCTTTATTGTCGATACCTATGAATTTTATGCGAGTATTAGTATCGGCATCAGTGTATTCCCAGATCATGCAAACTCTGTGGAAGAATTATTGAAAAATGCGGATATTGCTATGTATGCTGCAAAATCTACACGAGGTAATCAATATCGACTATATCGTGATAATATGGACGAGGCCAATGATAAATGGCTTTTGCTGGAAACGAAATTACATCAAGCATTAAAGCAAGATCGTCTAAAATTACATTATCAGCCTAAGATCGACTTAAAAACGGATTCTGTTATTGGTATGGAGGCATTGCTACGCTGGTATGACCCTGAATTAGGTCATATTCCGCCAGATCGTTTTATTCCATTTGCAGAGGATTGTGGATTGATTAATGATATTGGTGTATGGGTTTTACGTAAAGCCTGTGCTCAAGCTCGTCAGTGGAATGAATTACATGATTTATCATTGCGGGTAGCTGTAAATATTTCACCAATTCATATTAGTACAGGTGGCTTTGTAGATATGGTGCGTAGTGTCATTGCAGAAACAGGCATTGACCCTAATTTATTAGAAATTGAAATTACCGAGATGAGTATGCTTGATTATACGGAAGATTTAATTGATACTATCAAGCAATTACGAGAACTAGGTATAACTATTTCATTAGATGATTTCGGGACAGGCTATTCATCGTTAAATTATTTAAAAAAATTCCCAGTGGATGTACTTAAAATTGATCGTGCCTTTGTCCGTGATATCGTACCTGAGAAGTCTGGAATCGCTATGATTTCAGCCATGATTTCATTAGCACATGCCTTAAATCTCCAAGTAGTAGCTGAAGGTGTAGAGGAGGAAGCTGAATTAAATGTTCTGCGTGAGCATGGATGTGAGTATGTGCAGGGCTATTATTTTAGTAAGCCTTTATCTGTAGAAGATTTTACGAATCTCATTGTTAATACTGTCACAAATAAATCCAGTTATTAATTGCTATTCCTGAATGATTTTGCTAAAGTGGGATAAAGTAAAACTGTTAACATGATAAACCATTTGATGATGTGGCCAAGTAAGTAAGAATTGTGAAACAGAAAATATAGCACCTGCTGAGAGCTATATCACCGCTTCTTGACTGAACACCTACCACGGAGATGTTATGCAAACATAACCGAGTCGTTTTCGTTACCAAACGTGAGAGGGCTTTATAATCTACGTAAAGCTAAATCAAGGTGGTACCACGTCATTCCAGCACAAAGACGTCCTTATTCAGAGGACAGCTTTGTGCTTTTTTTCTTGCTTCAGCTAAATCTTTATACGGGTTGAACAAGTATTCATTTAACAAAATTGGAGGAGAAAACATGTCAAAACAACTAGAAGATTTTTCGAAATGGTATATCGAGACCATCCAAAAAGCCGATTTAATGGATTATACACCTGTTCGAGGCTGTATCGCCTTTAAGCCAGACGGCTATGAAATTTGGGAGCATATTCAGGAGGAAATGGATCGTCGCTTTAAAGAGACAGGACATCGTAATGCCTATTTCCCAATGCTTATCCCTGAATCCTTCTTTCAAAAGGAAAAGGATCATATCGAAGGTTTCTCACCTGAGCTTCCTTGGGTAACCGAGGCAGCAGGGGAACAATTAGAAGAACGGCTAGCCCTTCGTCCAACATCTGAGACGATGATTGGTCATCTTTACTCTAATTGGATTAAAAGCTACCGTGACCTACCAGTGCTAATCAACCAATGGGCAAATGTCTTCCGTTGGGAAAAGAAAACACTGCCTTTTATCCGGACATCAGAATTTTTATGGCAAGAAGGGCATACAGCGCACGTGGATGAAGCAGATGCTCGGCAGGAAACAATGCAAATGCTAGACATTTATAAAGAAGTAGTAGAACAGGTGCTAGCAATTCCTGTCTATGATGGACAAAAAACACCTTCTGAACGTTTCGCAGGGGCTGTCGATACGTACTCTATTGAGGCAATGATGAAAAATGGCAAGGCTGTGCAAGCAGGAACATCGCATTATTTAGGAACAAAATTTGCTGAAGCCTTTAATATCAAGTATTTAAATAAAGCGAACCAGCACGAATACGTACACACAACATCTTGGGGTACATCTACACGCTTAATTGGTTCAGTTATTATGGTGCATGGTGATGAGCAGGGACTTGTTTTACCTCCACGCATCGCACCAACGCAAGTCGTTTTAATTCCAGTAGGACCATGGAAAAAGAACCCTCAAATCATGGAGCATTTAGATGAGATTTTTGCAGCCTTAAAAGCGAAGGGTATTCGAGTACGTTTGGATGATTCAGACCAATCGCCAGGCTATAAGTTCAATGAATGGGAGCTAAAGGGCGTGCCTGTGCGTGTTGAATTAGGGCCACGTGACCTAGAAAACAAGCAAGCTTTACTGAAAGCGCGTGATGAAGAAGAAAAACGAACTGTTGATTTAGCTACAATCATTACAGCTATTGAAGAAGAATTAACAACCATGCAAACGCGCTTATTAGAAAAAGCTCGTCAATTCCGTGAAGCAAATGCTCACACAACAATTGACACACTTCCACAATTACAGCAGCACATTGACACAGCAAAAGACAATGGCACAATTCCAGGCTGGGTGCTTGCTGGCTGGTGTGGCGAGGATGCATGTGAGGAAAAAGTAAAGGAAGAAACGAAATACACATCTCGCAATATTCCTTTTAATCCACCAACAACGAAAACCACATGTATTGGCTGTGGAAACGAAGCCAAACATACAGTTTGGTTTGCACAAGCGTATTAATTAACAAAGCATGAACAGAACGCCCGAACAATTATGAAGCACACTAGGTTGTTTTATAATTTAGTTCGGGCTTTTGATGTTCTGCTAAAAAGACTTTATTTCCATTTAGATAGTCAAAATTCTCACTCTTGTTTCTCCATGGCTCCTCCAGATAACCTCCAAATAGGCATTGATCCAACGAGCTGTCTTAATCACTCATAATGGTGTTCCACCTTAGCATCTATCGCCAAGTTCTCATCATGATTGTGATAAAATAAAGGGACGTTCGCTTCTGAAAAATCCTAAAGAAATGGGGATATGAATGACAGTATTACAAGAAGTATTTGATCACTACCTAAATATCAAGTTTAATCGGGGTTTACCAGCTGTTCAAATGAATGACTTTGAATATGTTTTATTAGAAGATACTAGCGCAGAGCTCTTTTTTATTGATCACGAACAGGGGACATTTTTGGAATGGGCAGAGGCATTTCAACCGCAAAACCCTCATTATGTTCAAAAGCCAGACTGGCAGCCTATGCTTACATCTTGCTTCAAGCAGCTAGATGTTTATGATGAGCAAGTTTGCTATTATTTGCTCTACACAATAAATGCAACGACTAGAATAATTCCACGGAACCCGTATAACAAAATGAATGATTTTATGAAAAACTATTGCTTCTTTCAACTTGCTCAATTAGAGCATGTCACGATACTCAGCAAAGAGCAGAAACAACAGTTAAAGGACTTTTTATACTTTTTCTATCTGTATAGCCATCCAGTGAACGAGGAAACACTTTATGCTTTTTCGTTCAAAGAAGGAACTTTAATTCATGCTAAAACGAATATCAATATGGAGCAATATTTTTCTCATTATCATGATTATATTTGTCAGCATAAGCATGACAGAGCATTATTAACACCACATGAGATAAATGCTTGCAAGAAGCTGACAATCGAACTTTTGAGAAGCATCGAAGGAAAATCAAAAAGACTCGTTATGCCTTTTGAAGATGGCATAGAGTACCTACATCTAATTAATAATGTAGATGATTTTTTACATATGTTTAATCAAAATAATAAGGCATTCTATCAATTGCTTCATAGCTTTCTATTCGATCATCAATCGAATCCTTATCGTGAGCATTGCTTTAGTATGCTATTACAGAATTATGTCACTTATATTTTGACTTTTCACTTTGATGACCTTATTCAGTTAATAGCGTATTTCCATGACTTACCATCAATATGTAGGAGGATTATCAATAAAATTTTTGTCGATACCATCTTTATGCAAAAGATATTGAAAGAGGCCAATATTAACCTTAATAATTATCCAATGATTATAGAGTTTTTTGACGAGGATGCTAGAAGCATATATCTTGATGAACAGTAAAAGGAGACAAGGAAATGACCAACACAACAGGCTGGAAACAGAATGCACAAAATCGCACATTTATTGCTTCATTTAGTGGTGGCAAGGATAGTGTTTTAGCTTTATATAAAGCATCACAGGTGGGCCAAGCAATGGGTCTCATAGTGATGCTAGAGGAAGAAGGGAAACGTTCAAGGTCCCACGGGATGCCACCTGCGCTTATCCAGGCACAAGCTGACTCTATTGGGCTGCCAGTCTATACTGCTGCAGCAAGCTGGGCGGATTATGAAGAAGTATTTGTAGATTTATTAGTAAATGCAAAGCAACAGGGAGCTGAAGTATTAGTAACAGGAGACTTAGATATGCCTGCACATGGCTGCTGGCACGATAAAGTCACTAAAAAGGTAGGTTTAAAGCTAGGCATGCCATTGTGGGAGATGAACCATCGTGAGGCTGTCGAT
Organism: Lysinibacillus sp. YS11; assembly: GCF_002896375.1. Lineage (NCBI taxonomy): Bacteria > Bacillati > Bacillota > Bacilli > Caryophanales > Bacillaceae > Lysinibacillus > Lysinibacillus sp. YS11. The sequence continues at coordinate 2,239,725 of NZ_CP026007.1, forward strand.
GAATTTATTCACTTAGGATTTATTACAATGATTGTCACGGTCAACCTATCCTTGGGCATGACGGAGGACGATTTAGGGCGAGTGCTTACCCCTGAATATGTTAAGGAGCTTGAAGCCCGTAGCATTGACCCATGCGGAGAAGGCGGCGAATTCCATACGACCGTCATTGATGGCCCTCTATTCAAGCAGTCAATTGCGGTGCGTAAAGGTTCCGTTATAAGAGATGGAGACTACGCCTTTTTACCCTTAGAGCTAGCATAAATTCACATCAGAAAACCTTTATTGGGATGCGCAATTCATGTCAATAAAGGTTTTTCTTTTAAGGCGTATTGTTATTCTGTTACGTGACTCCATAACAACTGAAGTTAACAAATGAATAATTACCCGAAAGTACATAGGCTCCTCCTCTGTACTTTTTGTATTTCAGCTAGTTTTCCTTGTAGGTATAGAACTCCTACCACTTTGACCAAAATAGTATTTGACTAGACACTATTTGGTGTCATATAATTAAGACACCAATCAGTGTCCTATTAGAAAGGGTGGTGGTTTTGAATAACAATCATCAAGAGCGTGACGTTTATGTAGCCATTGCTGACCCAACAAGACGAAAGTTGATCCGTTTATTGGCAGAGGTAGATGAGTTACCGCTTCACGAATTAACCGCTCAATTTGATATGGGGCGTACTGCTGTCTCGAAACATTTAGCCATTCTAAAAGATGCAGGCCTTGTTCTTGCACGCAAGGAAGGTAGGGAGACGAGATATCGATTGAATGCAGCTCCATTGAAAGAAATACAAGATTGGGTATCGTTTTATGAAGGTTTTTGGAAAGAAAGAATCGCGAAATTACATCTATTATTGGAGGAAAAAAAATGAAACCAGATGTATCATTAGATTTTAAATTTACAAGTTCCATCGAACAAGTATGGCATGCTTTAACAGACTCAGATACACTAGCAAAATGGATCTGGAACAATGACTTCCAACCAATCGTAGGACATAAATTCCAATTCCGTGCTGAACCAAATGAATGGTGGGACGGTATTGTAGACTGTGAGGTACTGGAAGTGGAAGAGCCTCACAAATTATCTTATACTTGGACAAGTGCTGGCGAAACAACAACAGTTACATGGACATTAACACAGGTAGCAGATGGTACGACTCAGCTTCATCTTGATCAAGGTGGCTTCAGCGAAGAAACAAAGGCACGTCAAGGTGCAATCGAGGGAGCAAAATATGCTTGGACAAATATGAGTGCACAGCTTGAAAAAGTATTAGCGTAGTATAAATTAAATAACAGCAAGAAGAGCGCAATTCCGTAGCAAGAATTGTGTTCTTTCATGTTCAGTCTCATCTTTTAATTTTCTTAAATGGAAGGATAACTAAATGAAAATTAATGAACTAATTGCCAATAATATTAACCGTCTAGATGTCGTTTTATCCGACGATCAATCTTTAGCCATAGCAGGTTTGTCTGGTTCAGGGAAGACGACATTTTGTCAAACGATTGGAGAAGAATCCAAAAAACGTCTTGTTTCTTTATTGCCAAAGGCTGAATATCAATATTTGTTTCCAAACATTATGGAAACGAACTTCAGTGCCATCAAAATGGAGGACATGCCCCTTGTACTTTTTCTAGGAAAATCCTCAATCTCTAGCAATCCACGTTCCACAATTGGTACACATACAGGTGTTTTTAAAGAAATTCGTAATCGACTGGCAGATGAGTTTCAGCTATCGCCAGAGATGTTTTCCTTTAACAATGCGTTAGGCTGGTGTCCTGCATGTAAGGGGCGAGGCACGACAAAAAATGTAGAATGTAAAAAATGTTTGGGTAAGCGCTATAGTCCAGAAGTGGAGCAGTATAAAATCACTTTATGGAATGAACTCTATAGTATTTCTGATATTCATCATTTAAGTATAGAGGCCATCTATTCCTTATCAAAAGAATTAAATATCAGTGAAGAAAAACAGCATATTCTGCATAATATTATGCAAATGAATATTGGCTACTTAACCTTAAATCGTATTATGGGGACTTTATCAGGTGGAGAATTAACAAGGCTGTACTTAGCAGAATTCATGGCAACAAGCGAAAACACCGTGATTATTGTTGATGAAATTTCTGTGGGTCTGGACCATAACACCTTACTAAAAATTTTAGAGCAAATACAACAGCTAGGCGCTAAAAACCAAATTTGGTTGATTGATCATTCTGATACTGTGTTAGACACGGCAGACGAGCATCTATTCTTTGGACCAGGTAGTGGAAAATACGGAGGAAAAATCGTTGAAGAATCTCCACGACCAAAGCCTATCTATTGGGAACGAAATCCAGCAGCACCAACATCCTATTATCAATTCCGCGATTTATATTGCCGTAATATCCAAATGGATGCGATAGACATTCCACAAAATCGACTTGTTACCTTTACAGGAGAGTCTGGTTGTGGGAAATCAACGCTTGTTAATGAGTGTATTGCTAAAGATTTTATCAAACGCTATCCCAAGAATAAACTTGTGATGGTTGGGCAAGATCGTAACCAATCCATTACGAGTCGTTCCACTGTCGCGACATTCCTTGATATTAAAAAGAAACTAACAAAATATAGTGAGGACATTGATGATATTTTCCAGCGCTCGATTGAAGATATAATCAACGAACTACCTAATGAGGATATCGCACATAAACGCTTAAGCTTATTGATTAAGCTTGGACTAGGCTACTTAACGCTTGAGAGAAAAACGCAATCTCTATCGACTGGTGAATTCCAATGTGTGCATCTAGTTTCAGAGTTATTTGCCAACGCTCGTAATCCCCATACATTATTTATTTTTGATGAGCCTTCTAAAGGGCTATCTCAGAACATTTTAAACCAATTCATCGATAGTGTCAGGGACATCCTAGAGGATGAATCTATCTCCATCATCATGATTGAGCATAATGCCTATATGCTGGAAAGCTCTGATTTTGTTGTTGACTTCGGTAAAAGACAGCAGGAGCCTGTAACACATCTAAATGTAGTTAGCCATGAAGATTATTTTAATCAGGATAATCATTCCATGGGTTCAACTCCATTACAAATCACATCTACACTCGCATTAAGGCAGGGCATTCAATACTTAGAAGACAACCATATTAGCTATTTCAAAAATGCGGAAAATATATATAAGGGTGGCATCTTAAAAAGCTTATCTTCCATGGCTCGTCTGATTTACGGTGAATATGAATCGAACAAAATTGCCCCAGTTGTTGCCATTGATTTGGAAAGACATTTATATAGCCAATATAGCTTCCTGTATGAAATAGGTGGCCTAATCAATCATATTGTGGCTGCTCATCCAACAAATAAGGATACGAGAAGCTTCGATTTTTATAGCCAAGAAAATCATTGCCCTAGCTGCTCTGGTCGATTGGAAATTGAAAAATTCGATTTTGATCTTGTGGTACAAGACAAAAACGTGCCATTTTGGGACGGCCTATTACATCCCGATATAATGGAGGTTTTAAAATACTATCAACATTCTAAATTAGAATTTCTCTTTGAGCAGATTAAAATTGAGCTGGGTCAGGACATTAGTAAAAGCTATCATGATATGACTGAGGAAGAAAAGCATACATTTTTATATGGTTATTGGGACAAGTCCTTTTATGATAAGGCAACGAAATCCTCGAAAAAGTGGGAGGGCTTTAATTTTATCATTGGTCGTTATATCGTGATTTCAAAATCCATTATTAAAGAGCAAATGAAGGAAACAAGAGAAATGGTACCATGCCCAATTTGTCATGGGACTGTGCTCAACCACCAAAAGAAATTACGATTTGGGGACACAGATATTCGTGACTTAATTCGCCAGCCGCTTGATGAAGTCATCAACATTGTAGGCAACTTACCACAACTAGAAAAAATCAAAGCCATCGTGGGCGGAGACATGTCACTGCTACAGGATGTTTCCTTATTGCCAAGGGAAACACAGGTATCCCTAAAAATGCTGGAATTAGAGCTAGCAAGCTTTGTCGGCTATGAAATCGTACTACAAAATGCTTTTCCTTTTTGGGCCAAAATCAAAGATAATCTAGAGCGCATCAGCCATAAAAATCAAGTGACCATCTGTGATTTTGCCAATATACAGGAGACAAGAGAAACCATCATCGATCAATATTTTACGAATGGTAAATATAAAAAACTAACATATGTATATGAAGCATTTGGCTACAAGAAAATCGTAACCCAAATCAATAAAGTCAAAGCCAGTCATTCCTGTCCATTCTGTAAAGGGAAAAAGGTGCTCTCTGAAGATGGACTGCATGATGGAGTCCATAAATTAACCGTGCCCTGTGTAAGCTGTGGCGCAAGTGGCATTAATGAGGAGGGACGCCAGCAAATCGTTGATGGCATTGATGTGGAAACATGGCTAACTGGTACTGTAAGCGATGTTGTTACAGAGGGCTCCCATCTTGAGGCCGTTGCCAATATTCCTATTTTTAATCGTATACGCCAATTGAATAAGCAGGAAATGATGGCAGTCTATCAGTTCCTTCAATCAAATCACTAAATCATCAAACCCATGTGCTTCGGCATATGGGTTTCTTTCGTTGGACTAGAATTACTCATCATTTTTCCACAAAAATTCATAATTCGTGTCATCTTTGATTACTATAAAGATAACAGTAATGGTAGTAAAAGGGAGGACATGGTTTGGTAAAAAAAGTGCTGTTATTCGGGGATATTGGTATTGATGATACGGTGGCATTGATCTATGCACGGCTTAATCAAGAAATAGAAATTGTGGGACTCGTTGCAGATTATGGCAATGTATCGCGAGAGGATGCGGTATCCAATATTTATTATGTCATGAAATTGTTCGACTTCCCTCAAGGTATTCCTGTGATCTTAGGAGCAGAAGTACCCTTAACAGGAGAGCAGCCGACCTATTACCCAGAAATTCATGGTGAACGAGGTCTTGGACCCATCATCCCAAATGATAATCACGAATTAAAAATTGAGAACTTTTTTGAAATCGTCAACATTATTGAAAGGTATAAGCATGATGAGCTAATTATTGTTAATATTGGGCGATTAACCTCACTAGCCACGATGCTTATCCTTTATAAAGAGCTTATGAAAAATATCAAGGAATTTTATATTATGGGTGGAGCATTTTGGGTGCCAGGTAATGTAACGACAGTGGCTGAAGCGAATTTCCATGGTGATCCCTTTGCCGTTAATATTGTGCTTACCTATGCAACGAATGTGACAATCATCCCTTTAAATGCGACACAAAAGGCCATTGTCACACCTGGGATGGTGGACTATATTGACTCCTTTGGCAAAACAAAAATTCTAAAGCCCTTAATGGAATACTATACACGTTTTTATAAAGAACGGGACCCCTCACTTCTAGGAAGTCCCGTGCATGATGCGTTAACACTAATGGCAGTCATTTATCCTGACATGTTTATTTATGAGTCCTATCCTGTAACCGTTGTCGACAAGTTAGAAGGACCTGCAAGGGGGCAAAGTATTGCCGAGACAAGACCTTATGAAAATAATAATGGCGAAAAAAAGCATCGTATTGCCTTTGATATTCATTATGAACATTTTTTCCAAAACTTTTTATCGGTTATGACAGGGCAACCATTTCACTAGTTATTCAAAAACACCATCCCTTAAAATTGTAAAATCAACATGGACATTTACCTTCATGTCTTTATATATTTTTTGCCATTTATCCTTTGTTAGCTTAGAATGTCTTACTTCGCTTCGATATTTCTCACCAAAGCCAAAGATATCAGACTCAACTTCCTGACTATGAGCAATCACTCTACGTATTTCCTTTGATAATTTTTTCTCGATTGCTTTTTCCAGTGCCGCCACACTTTTGGGGTCCCCTTGATTGATGTCAGGGTACACCTCTAATACTCTTGATTTGATTTTGACGTTCAGGTCAAATGTTGGCGTATCCGCATCAACTAACTTCATTTCTCGTTTCGACTGGATTGCATCAAAGGCTACCGTTATTTTATTGGCAGGCTTTTGAAGAATTTCGGAAGGTACATCTTCGTTTTCCAGAACGGTTTCATATAAACCTACTTTAAAGGTATCTCTGACAATCTTTACGTAAAAGCTATCTTTTGCTGGAAGGGTGCTGACCATTTTGCTGCCTTTAAAAAGAGCTATCCCACTTAATTCCACCAGCTCGTCATCTCTTTTAATAATAGGCATGGCAAATTCTTTTCCAGATGAATAGAAATCATGGGCAATTTGATGAAGTGTAGAGGAAATCATGTATTCCTGCTTGACATTTTGTTCAATTAACCTAAAAATATGCTGCCCAATATCCTCAATATTTTGATATTCGTATTTCAGTAATGTTTCTGTTTCACCTTCCACAATAGCCATAAAGATTCCATTGCTGACACTAGCATTTTCTAGGTTTGTATCAATATAATAGCGAAGGTCTTTTTTTGCCAATTCCTCTCCAAATAGGATGACTCTCATTTGACCAACCATGATTTTTTTCGAAAGCTTACGATTGGCTTCCATCCGATTTCCTTTACTCGTATCGTTTTCTGTAGACAGAACTTCCACATTGCTTTGAAATTCGGGATTTACTTCACGAATAACAGCTGTTGTCTTTATTTTATCCTCTGTTCCTACATCATAGCCGACTAAAGTAGTTAATCCAACTTTATCCAAAATATTGGTTTGTGCACATCCATATAAAAAAACAAAGGATAGAAGAATCATCCATCTTCCTCTAAGTTTGTTCATTCTTTTTCACCTTCTTTGATGTGAAGTTCTTCTTTAGTCGTGCTATTGGCCAAAGTAAAATAGGGTAGACAAAGATTACGTAAAAAGCAATCTGTCCAAACACCGTGTTAATTGTATTAATCTGTGTCCGTGTTTGAACCAATAATGTTCCAATTAAAACGATGAATGAAAAGAGCCAAACAAATGTCTTTTCACTTATCGGGAATAAACGAATTGCTCCGCGGTACGCAGCCCATAAGTATAGACATAGATTCGGTAAAATGATTAGCATCCAAAAACAAACAGCTACAAATTCAAAGCGTTCCATAAAGGGGAAGCTAATAAAACTAAATAATGTCAAGGTTGCCCATATCGTTTTCAATAGCTTGCCCTCACTGTAATAAGCAATGGACACCAGCATCACGGCTAAATAGATGATGGTTGTAGCTAATAGTCCTAAATGAACAGGTTTTCTGATTTTTTCTTGTCTTTTACAAAGGGGTAAATCACGTTTAGAATTTCAAAGCCGATAATCGTAAAGGTCATTGATTGTGCCCCTTTTAAAATGGAGCGAATATCATTTTCTAAAATAGGGAGAAGACTTTCTACTGTAGCGTATTTCATCGGAAATGCTAGCATTGGGAAAATCCATAAGGAGAGAATGATACTAAAAAAAGACACGCCTACAATGACACGAAGCCCTCCCGTTAAGGCATAAATAATAATAATTAATAAAGTTGCGGACAGGAACCAGGCCTCGATGCTAGGAAAAATCCATGCTTGTATAACTTCAATATAATTTCGTAAAACAGAAAAGAACGCTACGGAGCAATAGATGACATAAATTGCATTTAAAAAATTGCCAATCCATTTGCCAAAAATATCAATTTGAATTCCGTAAAGATCATCAGAGCCGTAAATTTCTAACGTTTTAATCATACAAAACGTAACAAGATGTGTGGCAATCCCAGCCAGTAGAACAGAAATCCATGCATCCTGTCTAGCATCCTGATAGATAATGCGTTGAAATCCCTGTATACCAACCCCAATTTGAGCACCGTGTACCACAAAAAAAAGCAAATAAGCATTAATCATATCTTTAGGGCTAAGTTGTATAGGTTTTGCCATTTATTTCACCTTCAGTTCAACTTTTATCAGGTTTCACTGGCTCTGGCACAAATTTATGTTCATCCTTTGGTCTTGTCAAAGCAGGTCTTTTTGATGTTAATGGGACAGGCATTCTAATAATACTATCCCGCATTTCCTTCAACCTCGGTGGATAGAAGGGAGACATATACGGAGCACCCAAGCTTGACTGACGTAACAAATGAATCAGAATAAAACAAAAAGCCAACATGATACCATAAAAACCCCAAAATCCTGCAAGTATAATAATAGGGAAGCGAATAAGACGAATCACATTGCCCATCATATAACTTGGCGACGTAAAAGAGGCTAGAGCACTTAACGCAATGATAATCAGCAATATATTACTGGTAATCCCTGCCTGTACAGCTGCTGTTCCAATAACGATACCACCAACGATACCGATTGTTTGTCCAATTTTAGTTGGTAATCTGGCTCCTGCTTCTCTCAGTAGTTCAATAATAAATTCCAGCAGCAAAGCCTCAAATATGGGCGGGAAAGGAACTAAAGCCCTTGATTCACTTAATGGTACGAGAAAGGCTTGTGGAATCACTTCATAATGAAAGGTAAGAGCTGCCACATAAAATGGTGTTAAATAAACAGATAAAAAGAAGGCAGCCAGTCGTAATAAACGAAGAAAAGTAGCAATTTGCCACCTTAGATTTTGATCTTCTTGACTTTGAAAAAACTCAGTAAATCCTTGAGGGGAAACTATTGCCATTGAACTACCATCTACGAGAACCCCAATTTTCCCATCTAAAATGCCATCACAAAATCTGTCAGGTCTTTCCGTCAAAAGCATTTGTGGAAAGACAGATAGTGAATTATCATCAATCATTTCAGCTAATACGGCACTATCGATAAGCTCATCGATATAAAGATCTGTGATTCGTTGACGCATTGTTTGAACCATTTGATCATTGGCAATGCCACGCATATATAAAAGAGAAACAGAGGTACTTGTCCGTGTACCAATTTTTACTTTTTCATTACAAAGATTAGGACTCACTATGTAGCGACGAATCAAGGAAATGTTGGTAGATAGACTCTCATTAAATCCAACCTGTGTACCAATTACCTGCGATTCATTTTCAGGCGCTGACAATGCTCTAGACTCTCTGCTAGCGATATTGGCTAAAATAGTCTGCGGGAAGCCACCTATGTGAATCACAACATGACCATTGACCATCAATTCTACTGTTTCCCTTAATAGACTGGATTGACTGACTTCTGCAATAGAAAGGGCCATCACAATTGCCTCGGGTGTATCGTGAGGCTTGCTCTGTAAATTAGCAATAATATCATTATTTAAAGTCTGATCATCAATCAGATTATCGATGTAAATAAGGGTGACGTTTGGTGGAAGAGATTTAATGATTAAATCGGCTGGATGATTCGTTGCATTTTTAATGGATTGAATAAAATGATCTGTGGCATGTGCAACTCTCACAAGATTTTCTTTAGGCGCCTCTTGAACTGGTTGTTGTTGTTGTTTGGTGAAAGGTAGTTTAAATTTCATAGTAAATGGTAAGCTCCCTTCATTGCTAACTCGTTTATAGAATAGGCTTTAAAGGGGTATTCTATACTTATTTCATTTATTTCATCATGTAGACATATCTAACAAATAACGGTAATATAATAGTATTCTTAAAATCAGAAGGGAGATTAGCTTTTTTATGCTAAAACTAATTATCGCAAATTAAATTCCAATGAATTTAATAAATGGGCTATTCTATAATTTCTTGAAAATTATAGGGTTTATTTGGTAATGCCCTTTTGCGATAAAAGAGAAGCATAATGATGTCTAATCCACAGTTATATTTTGTATAACAAAGGACTTTATGAGCTAGTTCTCATAGGGTCTTTTTCTGTTTTTAGGAGGTGATGATTCCCACAAAAATTAGCGATTAAAACATAAAATAGGAGGGAATAGACGTGGCAAAATATGAATTAGTTAGTGATTATCGTCACAATGAAAAATTAAAGGCAAGTTTTAATGATTTAGCAATGAAAACATTTGGTTTGGACTTTCGAGGCTGGTATAACAAAGGCTATTGGAATGACCAATATATTCCTTACTCATTTGTACAAGCAGGAAAAGTAATTGCGAATGCTTCTATTTATAAGATGTCGATTCGCGTAAATGGTGAGCGATTAAAGGGAATTCAGATTGGTACAGTGATGACGGATGAACATTATCGTCATCAAGGCTTGGCAAAGCAGTTGATGTTGCATCTCATGAAAGAGTACGAAGATGCCTGTGATGTCATGTATCTCTTTGCCAATGAAACAGTACTAGATTTTTATCCGAAGTTTGGCTTTACGCGAATCCATGAAAGTGAATACAGCTTAGATCTTACCACAAGACCTATTCAACCAAAGCAGACTAGCGTCCAACAGCTAACAATTGAGCAGGATCTAGCACTTCTTGAAGAGTATGCAAAAAATCGTTATATCCACTCTAGTATGATTGCTGTTGAGGAAAATGAAAGTTTATTAATGTTTTATTTTACGTTAGTTTTCCCTCATGCTATTTACTATTTAGAAGAATTTGACACAATAGTATTAATGGAGGAGGAGGAAGGGGTATTAAATATTTATGATATCATCTCTTTACAGGCAACCAATGCAGAGACTGTATTAGCAAGCATTATTAAGGATACAACAAAAAAAGTAGTATTCTATTTTACACCTGACTTTACAATCAAAGGCATGACAGCCACCATCACCACAAATGATGACGATGCCTTATTCATTCTCTCGAAAAAGCCCTTCTTACAAGGGCACTTTATGTTTCCTTTAACATCCCATTGCTAGGTTGGGTTTCCGAAGGCTATCTCGGAGCTTTGTGAATTAAAGAATGAGCGCGCTTTTGAATAAAATATGAGCGACTCCTGTCCCTTTGTCCTTTACCAAAACAGACTTTTTTAATTGACACTATAAATATTGGGCAATTCTCTATAGAATGGTATATATAAAGTAATTTTACTAGGAGGAAATAATGTATACAGTTGGAGTCATTGGCCCTAATTCATCTGTAGAGCGCATCATTCAATTAGGCAAAGAATACGAAATGACTATGAATTTCGTAGCATTTCCCTATCATGATTTTCATGAAACCGTAAATATCGTAAAGGATAATCATCACGCTGTTGATGCATGGTTTTTTTCTGGCCAAATTTCGTATATGGTTGCGAAAAATACGTTACAATCAGGTGAAAACTTAGTTTATATTCAACATACTGAATCCGGCATTTATAAATGTCTATTGCATATGGGCTTTTATCAGGGAGAATTTTTGAACAAGGTAAGCATTGATGAAATCACGACTTCACACTTGGAGCAAGCCGTCAAACAGCTAGATTTTGCGCCTAAAGAAATCTATGTGAAAACCTTTGATGTAAATACCAGTACAAAAGAATTAATGGATTTTCATATCGACTTATGGAATCAACAAAAAACAGCAGGTGCTTTGACTTGCTTTGAAGCTGTTTATCGCGGGCTGAAAGAGGCAGGTGTCCCTGCTTATCACATTTCCACTACAGATATGGAAATCCGCCAAACATTACGAATACTGGAAGAAAAACTCAGAGCCTTCTATTTTAAGGATACACAGATCGGTGTGCAAATTATCGAAATCGAACATTTTGATAAAATCTCTGAAAAAGCGAAGAGCTCCTATCACTTACAGTATTTGGAATTAAAATTAAAGGAAACGTTATTGCGATTTTGTGAGCAACTAGATGGCTCCTTGTTAGAAAAAGGAAATGGTCGCTATATCATTTTTAGTTCGAGAGGAGCCATTGAACGTAAAATCAAGGATTTACAGGATACCATCTATCAGCTATCACATGAATCCCATACAACAGTCACTGTCGGAATTGGCTATGGGGTAACTGTTCACTCTGCGGAAATCAATGCGCAGCGAGCCATCCAGCTCTCCAAGGAGAAATCGGAGCAACCAATTGTGATTGTCCAAGAAAATGGAACGATTACTGAATCGGCTGGTGAAGAAGATGAAGTGAGCTTTTCATACCGTATTAATGATGACATTTTATTGGAGAAATTAAAAAAAGCAAAAATTAGTTTAAAAAATTACAGTAAATTATACACACTTATTAAAAAAATGAATTGGCAGGAATTCACCATTAAAGATTTAGCAGCACATCTCTATTGGGATGAAAGTAATGCTAGACGCATTTTAGCCAGTTTATGTGAGGTTGATCTCGTCGAATACACAGGGAAAGACGCACAAATATCCAGAGGACGACCAAGTAAAATTTATCGTTTGAAATAACCATCTTAAGTGAGATGGTTATTTTTTTTGCGAAAAAAGTATTGAAAAATTCAAACGATTAAAATAAAATCATTTTAAGGTAAACACCTTTTAATAACCTTTAATTAATGGTACTTAAAAAATGTGTGCAATGTTTCATCATCTAGAAAGGAGCACAATCTATATTAGTCACCTACACTACATTGCACTGCAGAGTAAAATATGTAAATTTTTTCTGTCAAAACGTCATTTTATTGAAGCGTCCAAATTAAAAGGGTCATACCAATATTCTCTTTTCAGAGAGGGGAACATTCATGAGTCAAGAACAATATTTGAAAAAGAAAATGGGGTTTTGGTCACTTACAACATTATCTCTAGGGGGAATAATAGGATCTAGTTGGCTCTTTGGACCATGGGTAGCTGCTAAATTAGCAGGCCCGGCAGCCATACTTTCTTGGATTATTGGTGCGTTTGTTATCACACTCATAGCGCTTGTTTATGCTGAATTAGGAAGAGTAAAACCTGAAACAGGAGGCCTAGCAAGATATCCGCTTTATTCTCACGGTAAAATGCTTGCTACCGTTACTAGTTATTCAATCTGGTTTGGCTATTGTGCTACAGCTCCCGTAGAATCATCCGGTGTTATTCAATATGCCAATCAGTTTTGGCCAGGGTTATATGATGTAGCAAAAGAACAACTAACAACATCAGGTATTCTTGCAGCGATGGTTTTAATGATATTCTTTGTTGTTTTCAATTATTTTGGGGTGAAATTATTCGCAGTCACGAACAATATCATTACAACAATTAAGTTTATAGTCCCTGTACTAACAATCATTGCATTTTTTATGACAGGCTTTCATCCAGAGAATTTTTCAAGCCAAGGATTTGCACCAAATGGCTATAGCGCTGGTTTAAGTGCCATTTTAACAACCGGAATATTTTTTGCTTATACTGGGTTTGGAAACGTCATCATGATGAGTGGGGAAGTCGTCAACCCTAGAAGAAATATTCCACTTGCCCTCATTACATCATTAGGTGTTGCGGCAGTATTATATGTGTTACTTCAAATTACATTTATCGGCGCAGTTCCAACAGAAATGTTAGCGAATGGTTGGAGTGGCATTAAATTTGATTCACCATTTGCTAATTTAGCAATGATGGCTAATATGGTTTGGCTATCTTGGATTATTACAGCTGATGCGATGGTTTCGCCAACAGGTTCAGCTCTTACTTATACAGCTGGTACGTCAAGACATGTATTTGGTATGGCGAAAAGTGGATTCCTACCATCTTATTTTGGAACAATTAATAAAAAATTCGGTGTTCCAACACGTGCACTTGCACTCAATTTCCTAGTAGGATTATTATTTTTATTCCCACTGAAAAGCTGGACAGCTATCGTTGCGATTGTAGGAGCTATCGGTATTTTTAAATATGCTTCAGCATGTGTAACGGTTATGGTTTTCCGTAGAGTAGGTCTAACAAAAAATAATGGGCTACCTGGTATGCAATTCATTGCACCAATGGCATTCGTTTTTGCCACACTGCTTATTTATTGGACAAATTGGAGTAAGGTACAGCTAGCCATTACTGGATTAATAATAGGTATTGTTTGTTATTTAGTAATTTTCTTTATTCAAAAACACCAATCAGTTGAATTTTTTGGTGGTATCTACATTATTATTTATATTTTAATGCTTGTATTGATGTCTTTCTTAGGGAATTTCGGTGGGAAAGGTATCATTCCTGACCCTTATATGTCCGTAATTGTCGCTATATTTGGCTTAGCCTTTTACTATTTTGCTGTTTACAATGGTGTCTGGTATATGCGTAAAAGAGGAAATATTGATGAATTACAGGAAAGCATTTCTGAAATATCATAACGTTTAATAGATTGATTGAAGGAGAATGAATGATGAAGCTTTGGGGCGGTCGCTTTAGAAAAGAAGAAAACAAATTAATGGAAGATTTCAATAGTTCATTAAAGGTGGATCAAAGACTTTACAAAGAAGATATTAAAGGCAGTATTGCCCATGTCCATATGCTAGTACAATGCAATTTATTGACTGAGAGGGAAGGACAAGATATTGAGAATGCACTTCTTTCCATTTTAGAGGATATTGATAATGGCACATTACAAATTGAAGGAAATTATGAAGATATTCATAGTTTCGTAGAGTCTAATTTGACTCAACGGATCGGTGACACAGGGAAAAAACTTCATACAGCGAGAAGTCGTAATGACCAAGTAGCAACAGATATTAGACTTTATGCAAAAAACAAGGCGTTTGAGGTGATTGCCTCAATTGAAGCGTTACAACAGAGCTTAGAACAAAAAGCAAAAGACAATAACGTTATGATGCCAGGATACACACATCTTCAACGTGCGCAGGTTGTAACGTTTCAACATCATTTGATGGCTTATTATCATATGTTAAACCGCGATAAAAAAAGAATTGTGAAAGCGATAGAAATTATGAACGAAAGCCCGCTTGGATGTGGCGCATTAGCAGGAACTACTCATGCGATTAACCGTGAGATGACAGCTATTGAGCTAGGCTTCTCTAAGCCTGTAGATAATTTCTTAGATGGAGTAAGTGATCGCGACTATTTATTAGAGTTAATGTCAGATTTTTCAATCATTATGATGCATTTAAGTAGATTAAGTGAAGAGCTTATTTTGTGGAGTAGTCAAGAGTTTAGATTTATTACGATTGATGATGCCTATTCTACTGGCAGCAGTATTATGCCACAAAAGAAAAACCCTGATGCCGCTGAGCTGATACGAGGCAAAACAGGACGTGTATATGGTTCACTGACTTCACTCTTAACAACAATGAAGGGCTTACCACTTGCTTACAATAAAGATATGCAAGAAGATAAGGAGCCATTTTTCGATGCATTGGACACCGTATTATCTTGTCTACAAATTATGTCAAAAATGATTGCTACGATGAAGGTGAACAGTGAAAACATGAAAAAAGCAGTCAAAGGAGGTTTTCTGAATGCAACAGAGGTCGCTGATTATTTAGTGAGCAAAGGCGTTGCGTTCAGAGATGCACACAGCATCGTGGGTTCCATCGTTATTTATTGTGAAGATCATGACAAAGCCATTGAAGATTTAACAATGGATGAATTGAAAGAATTAAGTTCGTTCATCGATGACGATATCTATGACTATATTGACTATCAAAATATTTTAAATAAGGGGATTAAAGTAGGCTTATTATTATAATGAAGCAGGGAAAACGACTTTGTTGAAATGCATGACGGGCTTCTAGGGTGGAAAAAAGGCAAGGCATTCATTGAGGATGTGCCACTTAAGCAATGGAAACGAATCGGTTATGTCCCACAAGCTCATAAAAGGTAGCAGAAATTGAAGACAAACACATTGTTCAATTATAAAAATGTGTTTGTCTTTTTATCTATTTTTAAATTAAAATTCAAAAAATCTACAGTCTGAGGTTGAGAAATTAATTGTTCACACCATATCTTCTACATTTAAATATTTTGTTTCACAGTAATAGCCTTTGCCGCCAACATAAACTTTTTCTATTTCATTCTTGCTATTGGTTGCTAATTTCACTAATATTTCGGAAGGAGAGTGTAAAGAATAACCTTGTTCAAATACATAGACTTCTTTTTGCAAGTGGTGCTGTTCATAAAGGTAGCAAGCTAATGCACCGTTAGAAGTTCCAGTTGCTGCTTCTTCATTAATATCGTATAGTGGAGCAAAATTTCTACATATTATTCGATTGTCATTAAACGTATACAGATGCGTCCCGACAACATGATAATACTCGCTGATTTCTTTTATTTTTCAAAATTAGGTTGCAGTGCATGTAATTGTGTTTCGCTTGTTATCGGAATTAAAATATCTTTTAAGCCCGTGGAAACAATTTGAATTGGGTATTTATTATCTATATCTTTAATGTCAAAACAGTCGATAAACTCGTTTGGAGATATAACATCATAGAATATCGGTTTGTTTTGTTCCATGAAAATGATGTCATCTTTTATCGTAATAGTAAGAACACCGCTGTTTGTTTCAATCGTATAGCGATCTTTGAAAAGTTTATTTAAATGCATCAGTATCGTGAAAGCGCCAATTGTGGCATGTCCACATAAATCTACTTCTTCCTTAGGTGTAAAATACTCAAATAATCAGCCATTTCAGATGCTGATATAAATGCGGTTTCCGCATAGCCCAATTCTTTGGCTATTGCCATTTTTTGAGTAGTGGTCAATGTATCCTCATTAAATACCACTCCTGCTTTATTCCCACCTTGATGATCCTTGCTAAATGCACTTGCAACATAAACAGATATTTTCATAAAACATCTTCCTTCCTCATTTATAGTGAATTGTAGCATAAAAAGAACTACGTAAAAATGTTGTTGGGTAAATTTGCCAAAAAGCAAGAGACAAACTATTTTAGCATCTGACATCTTCAAAAATAGAATGTCTACTGTTTGAAACACGGTTTAAAGACGCCTTACTTCATCTACTAGGAAGAACGCGAATAGTAGCTGATTCCGTCTTTGTTTTAACCTTTAACGTCAGACCCATGATAATGATGATGATAAATAATAAAGTGAAAAGGGCAACGTCAAATGTATTCGTCATATCTTTGATGACACCAACAAGCATAGGAATGATACCACTAATGATATAGCCACCGAATTGAATCATCGCTGTCCATTCACTTGCCTCTTTTGGTGTAGTCGTAGCATCTAAAGGTAAAATCATTGCTAACGGGAATAAACCACCAGCACCGATCCCTGTCAACGTCGCACAGAAAATTGGCGAGATGCCGCCCATAATTAACATCAAAATGCCAATAAAGGAGCTTGAAGCGCAAAGTAGCATCCAAGGCTTTCTCTTGAAACTATTATTTATTAAGATGGGGATGATAAAGCTACAAATCATTTGCATGACAGAAAAAATAGTGACCGTTGTTGCGGCGTAGGCGTCACTATATCCCATATCCTGTACTTTTGGAGCGAGCCATGTCGCGAGGGAATAATAAACGCCAGATTGTAAACCGAACATGACCATAAGGAGCCAAACATATCGGTTTCCCCAAGGTAGTCGACTTTTTTGACCTGTAGATTTCTCTAATGACTCTTGAGAATGCTTGGATTTTTTGATAATTGGAATCCAAACAATAATACCCATAAAAGCAAATACCGACCATATTGCTAAAGCTGCGTTCCATGATTGATGAAAAGCATGCATAGCAGGCACAACTAACCCAGCACTTAATGACGCTCCAATTCCCATACCCGCAGAATATACACCGATCATCGTAGAAGAATATTTAGGAAATTCCTTTTTGATATAGCCTGAAATCAGTGGACCTGTAATAGCAATACCTATCCCACTAAGAATAGCTGTTACTAATAAAAATAAAGGAAAAGTTGCCACTAACCGTAAAGCTGTTGATACACCAATTAATAAAACGGATAGCCCAATCGTCCATTCGATACCCCATCGTTCACTTAGCTTGCCAGCCAATGGTGCAAAAATCCCCATACAAAATACGGGAAGTGCTGTTAATAAACTTACAACAACACTTGTCATCTGCAAATCCATTTGAATATTTTTCAATACCGGCGAGATAGATGTGATCGAAGCTCGTAAATTCATAGATAGTATAAACAAAGAAAAAACGCTCCAAATAATCGGAAAGTTTTTTGATTTCGCCATCACTGAAAACACCTCTTTTAGTTATTATTTGATATACTATAGTTAACTTTTAAATTTAAAAATAAACTATAATTAATCGACTTGTATACTATAATATACTATTTATACAAAGTCAATGGGAGGGGTGCGCAGAATGCAGGAGGAAAATATCGACTTATCTGGACAAGTTGGAGGAAATTTACGGGAAATTCGAAAAAGCAAAAGGATGAGTTTAGAGGAGCTGGCGAATGTCAGCAATGTTAGTAAATTGACGTTAGGGAAAATTGAACGAGGGGAAACGAATCCGACTGTCAATATTCTTTGGAAAATTTGTAGAGGGCTTAATATTCCGCTTGTCGCTTTACTATCTTTTGAAGAAAATATAGAGGTTCATCGTTTTGGCTCAGACTACCAATTCGCAGGTCATAATAACGACTGGTTTGTTGATCCATTATTCAAAGCAAATGGAACTGAGTGGTTTAGAGGTCGTCTTGAACCGAATAGTGAATACAGCGAGTGTCACCTAGCAGGTTCCGAGGAAATTGTGCTTGTATTAAATGGGCAATTGGAGCTAAAGGTCGGAGAGAAAACCCATCAGCTAAACCAATGGGATGTCATTAAATTCAAGGGTGAAGAACTTCACACGTATATCAATCACTCGGATGAAAAAGTACATTTAATGCTGTCATTAACATATACAACCCCATGATTGTTCTACAATAATCAAGCAGAAGATGATCCTATTTTGGGGAGGAAAAAAATAATTCTGATTATCGATTTCATCATTGTTTATTATTTTCATGAATATCAATAAAAGCTTGTAAAGGATGTGCTACACGCCAATCATTTAAACGAGGAAATCGTTAAAATTGGCGTTATAAAAATAAACATTGATAAAGGCAATCCTATATTTATCCCATTCAATCAATCTCAACAATGATTACTTGATATCACAATGAATGAAATTGTGGACTCTTACTTTGATGGTGAAAATTTCAAAGAATTGTTTACCCTCATTGTCTTTTGACTATATATCATGCATTTCCATACAAAAATCGTCCTTACTAAGTTAAGTAAGGACGATTTTTTTCTATTTAGATATAACCCCAAATCATACATAATAATGTTCCGAAAATGGTCACAAGCGCAATGATTAAGCCATAATAAATATTGGTATAGATGGCTGGTTTATCATTTGTTTCACCAGCATGCATAAAGACAACTAACTGCAAGCCTGCCTGAATAAATGCTGTGACTAATAAAATAGTCATGGTAATTGGAAAAGATAGATTGAAAAAATATACACATGCCGCAATGATCGTAAGGATTATGGACACACCAAACCCCATGACTTGTTTCATCGGGAATAAATCACTCATGTTACACCATTCCTTTCAAGTAAATGAAGCTGAAAATAAAAATCCAGACCACATCTAAAAAGTGCCAGTATAAAGAGAAGATAAACGATTTATTGGCTGTTTCTGGTGTTAAACCACGTTGGATGAGCTGATAGACGATGAACATTCCCCAAAATACCCCAAAGGTAACGTGTGCACCATGTGTTCCTAATGTTGTTAAAAGGGCAGCCGTAAAGGCACTCGTCTGTAAGCTCGCACCAACATGAATATAGTGCATAAACTCGTAAACTTCAAAACCAATAAATACGACACCGAGTACTAATGTCAAAACATAAAACCATATCATTGCTTTCGTATAGCCCTTACGCATAGCATGTATACCTAAGCCAATGGTAAAGCTACTTGTTAAAAGAATAAACGTTTCAAATAAAACAGGTGTAATTTCAAAAATCTCCGCTCCTGTTGGACCATTCCCAGTACGGTCTACTAAAACAAAATAACCTGCGAATAATGTGCCGAAAAGCATAATTTCAGCACCAATAAACACCCAGAAGCCTAATATATTCAATTGATTTTGCTGAGTACTATATTCTAAAGGAAGTGATTGATCGATTTTCATAATTGACTACCTCGCAATTTCGATTCCGTTGCTTTCACTTTTTCGACAGGTACATAGTGTCCTGGATCTTTTTCCAATGAACGGTGAGCCATGCAGATAAAAATACCAATGGTTGTGAGAATTGTTGGTATCCACATACCAAAAACAAAGGAGAAGCCCCATGCAAAGAAAATACAGCCTAATATGAAAGGTACACCGCTATTATTCGGCATATGAATCTTTTCATATGGCTCTGGGAACAGTTCATGCTGATGATATTTTGCATCCCATAACGCTTCTGTTGAAATCACGTGTGGAACCTTGGCAAAATTATAATAAGGCACAGGGCTTGGTGTAGCCCACTCTAATGTGCGAGCGTCCCATGGATCCGACCCAACATTCCTTGGTGAATAACGAATACTGTAAATAACATTGTAAACAATTAAGATAAAACCAATTGTTAAGCCAATTGCACCGATAAATGAAATCATATTCCACAGCCCAAAACCAGTAGAGGCAGAATAAGTGTACATACGGCGTGCTTGTCCATCTAAGCCAGAGACAAACATTGGCATAAAGGCTAGCAGCGTACTGACGGCAATAATCCAAGCCGTCCACTTGCCGATTTTTTCATTCAATATAAAGCCAAACATTTTTGGCCAATAGTAATGTAAGCCAGCTAGCATAGCAAAGACAACACCAGGAATAATCACCATATGGAAGTGGGCAACCAAGAACATTGTGTTATGGTATTGATAGTCAGCGGCTGACATGCCAAGCATTACACCCGTTACGCCACCTATTGTAAAGGTAGGAATAAATAACATGGAGTAAAGCATTGGCGTTGTAAAAACAATTTTTCCTTTCCAAAGGGTGAATAACCAGTTAAAAATTTTAACCCCAGTTGGGACGGCAATGGCCATCGTTGTAATCGAGAAAATACTATTTGTTAAAGCACCTTGTCCCATCGTAAAGAAATGATGTGTCCATACTAAAAACGAAAGGAAGGAAATGATTACCATGGAGCCGACCATTGATTTATAGCCATAGAGATTGCGTCCTGAAAAAGTAGAAATAATCTCACTGTAGATCCCAAACGCAGGTAAAATCAGGATATAAACCTCGGGATGCCCCCAGACCCAGAAAAAGTTTGCCCACAGCATATCCATACCACCATCGGATGTTGTGAAAAAATTAGTAGCAAATAGTCGGTCAAAAGTTCCCATCGTTAAAGCTACCGTTAAAACTGGAAAAGCAAAAACGATAATCACGTTTGCTACTAATGAAGACCACGTAAACATCGGCATTTTCATAAGTGTCATGCCTGGTGCTCTCATTTTAAGTATCGTCACAATCATATTAATACCAGTAATTAATGTGCCAAGACCTGAAATCTGTAAGGCGAATAAATAATAGTTTGTTCCTACAGATTGACTAAATTCATTATTTGCTAGAGGGAAATAATTCGTCCAGCCAGCATCAGGGGAGCCACCTATAACAAAGGATATATTTAGTAGCATGGCCCCCATGAAAAATAGCCAAAAGCTTAATGCATTCAATCGCGGGAAAGCAACGTCTCTTGCACCGATTTGTAAGGGCACAATATAATTCATAAAGGCCATAATAAAAGGCATGGCCATAAAAATAATCATGACTGTTCCATGTGTTGTGAAGATTTCATTATAATGCTGCGCATCAAGTAATGTATTGTCAGGTACAGCCATTTGGGCGCGCATCATAATCGCATCTGCTCCACCACGGAAAAGCATCAGAAGGGCAGAAATTAAATACATAATACCAATACGTTTATGATCAACGGTTGTTAACCATTCACGCCAAAGGTAGCCCCATTTTTTAAAGTAGGTTAAGCCAACTATAATTGCTATCACCGTCAGTCCAATCGCAACCATCGATGCATAGATAGCTGGGCTTGGATGGGGTATTGCAAATCGTTCGAAGTACTCCATATGACTATGTCTCCTTTTAATTAATGATCGTTTTGTTGAGAAGCATGATCTTTAATGTGTGATGTGCCATGCTGATGTCCACCATTCTCACCCTCAGGGGCTGGCAGGAATGTTAAATGTGTACCAGTGTAGGTTGATTGGCCAACGTGTCCTGGTTCTAGCAACGTATTAAATTTTTCTTCTGTTAATGGTTCAGCTGTTGCTTTTACTTCCTTCACCCAATCATCAAACTCATCCTGAGTCACTGCTGTTACGTTAAACGTATTTTCAGCGAACCCTTTACCATTAAAGTTTGCATTTCTCCCCATATACTCCCCAGGTAGATCCGCAGCCAGATGCAATGTATTCACCATATCGGCCATTGCATATTTTTGACCACCCAGTTGAGGAATCCAGAAACTTGTAATTGGTCCGTAAGAATAAAGTTTAAATTCGATAGGACGCTCTGCAGGAATATACAAATAATTCACCGTTTCAATATCTTCCTCTGGATAGCTAAAATGCCATTTCCAGTTCGATGTTGAAGCATAAATGATTAACGGTTCTTCCTGTTTGTATTTCTCTGGTGTAGATTCCACCTTATAGTTACTTTCAACAGAAATAAAGGATAGGTACGCTACAATTAAAACGGGTATACCTACACAAATGATTTCCACCTTTGTACTCCCTTTAATGTGGGGAGGCTTATAGTCAGGGCTTTGCTTAGATGCACGAAATTTCACTAACATATAAGCTAACAACACAAAAACAATGAGTACGATAAAGGACATAATCCCTATCGAAAGCATAATATCTTTGGCTTGCACTTGAGCTTGAGGTCCTTTTGGATCTAATACTAACAATGGGTCACAGCCTGTTAGCATAGTGACAATAGTGGAAAGACCAATTAATCTGAGCCAACTTTTTTTCATAAACAAACCCCTTTAACTGTTTCATTGAAGTGCTATAGGCTACTACGGGTTTGTATGGAATTCGATTCACAATTGATTTTTATAATAGGGGGACTTCTTTTGAAAGACAAGGCGTTTTCCAAGATAACACAGAATGTTCTCAAACGAGAAAAATAATTTCAGTATAATTTTATAGAGGGAAATGCGCATCAAATAAGGGCTTTTATCAAAAAAAATGGATTGAAATTGAAAGTGGATGGTGAAATTAATAAGGAAATGGATGGTTAGTTTCAAATATTGTTATAGTATGATTGTCTTTTTAGCTTATTTACTAGAGCTAAGAAAGGATAAGGCATAACTGAGGTGAGTAAACATGGATTGGAAACCTGATCGAACAGTAAAAAAAGCGATTTATAAGCAGCTCGCAGAATACATTGAAAAGGGGATTGCAGATGGGACATTCCCGCCCGATAAACCCTTACCATCTGAGCGCTATTTAGCAAACGCTTTGAGTGTAAACAGAAGTACGGTAGTTAATGCATACGATGAATTGGAAGCAATGGGGCTGATTGAACGAAATCGTGGAAGTGGCACAACCATTAGCAAAGACATCTGGGGCATTACGAGGAAACGAATTCCTAGCTGGAATCGCTATATTGAGGCAGGTTCCTTTTTACCGAACCTTCCTGTTACCCAAAAAATTAGAAAAGAGGCTATTGAACATAAATTAATTAATCTAGCTACTGGCGAATTATCCGAGGATCTTTTTCCCAAAAGCGCCTTGAGAGAAATTACCGCAACGCGTTCATTTATCGGTAGCCTTGGGTATGACCATCCTTTAGGGAGTGACATATTACGGACAACTCTTTCACGGCATATTAAAAAAAGCAGAGGAATTGAGACAAAGCCTTCCTCCATACTGATTACTTCAGGAGCACAGCAAGCCCTACATTTGATTGTCCAATGCCTGTTAAAGCCTGGAGATGCAGTCGCCATAGAAGATCCTTGTTACAACTTTAATCTGCCTATATTTAAAACAGCAGGCTTACAAATCCATTATCTTCCTGTCAATAAGGATGGCATTAACCCGGATGATTTGCAAGTATTATATAAAAAACATCGAATTAAAATGATTTTTCTAAATCCTGATTTTCATAATCCTACGGGATCTTCCTTAGATTTAAAGAAAAGAAAAGCTATTCTAGACATATCCTCTAAACTAGGTATACCAGTAGTAGAAGATGACCCCTATAGCCTAACAGCTTTTTCGGGGGATAAAATGCCTACGCTTAAATCGCTCGATAAGAACGGGAATGTTTTATATATTAGCTCTTTGTCCAAAATTGTAGCCTCAGGCTTACGAATAGGATGGATTGTTGGTCCTACATCTGTAATCGAACGACTATCCGATGCCAAGCAACAAATTGACTTTGGGCATTCTAGTTTCACGCAATGGATTGCCAATGATTTTTTAGAATCCCCTAATTTTAATTTGCATATTAAGCATTTAGTGAAGGAATTAGAAACACGACGAGATACCATTGTACAGAGCCTCGATATGTATTTAAAGGACGAAGTGACGTTTTCCATTCCTCAAGGTGGGATACATTTATGGTGTCATGTTCTCAAGGAATATAACGAAACGCAATTACTTGAGGAATCCATTAAGCGAGGCGTCATTTATGTTCCTGGATCTACGATGGGCTCCAAAAAGGGTTTTGTACGCTTCACTTATGCGAGGGAGGATGTTCATTCAATCAATGAGGGGATTAAAAGGTTTGCACAAGCTCTAAATAGCTTCTAGTAATTTTGTAAATTATAGCCAAGTGGATGGCTGAGAAAGTGCTTAAGTGGATGGTTTAAATTCGCTAGAAAGTATTTAAGATAGAGTCATGGATAACAACTATCCATCAAGGCTAACTACTATCATGGCAGTGTGGATTGATTCACAATTATTCACACAAGTAATGAAATTTTTTATGATCTGGAAGGTGATAGGACAAACCTATTAGTAGCAAGAGAAAGATATCAGTGAAGAGGTAGTTCACTTGATTCGCTATAAAAATAGGCAAACACTTTAATCAAGAGATTTAAAAAATTCACAACAAGTATCGTTGGTTTTCTCAGTTTTACCTGTTCAAACAGTCTCAATCGTTAGCTTTAGGCTGCTGATGAGAAAACATCAAGGCAGTCACACCTTATTATATTTTAATTCCCACAAAGGTATAGTGGGGAAATAGGCACCCCTTCTATACGGACACTTAAATCTTAGTTAAAAAAACACCATCCAGCCACTTAGTCTCGATATTCAATCGATGCTAGGTGGCTGCTTTTTTTCATTAAAAGTAGTTGAGTAGTACAAGAAGACAATTTGGTGGAGCTATCATTAGTGTTTTGCATAATCGCCGCTACACTTACAAGAAGCCGCCACTACATTATGAATTAACACTAGGGAAGGATTATTTAAAAAATAACGACAACAAAAAAAGCCGCATTCCTGTAGTTCAGGGATCGACTTTTTGGGAAAAAATTTATGAGAAATACATTGAAATATGTATAGTCTTGTGATAAATTTATAGAGATAGACACTGTATAATTATTATACCGCGCATTATCCCTATTTTAATTATACAATACAATCTATTGTGTCGTCAACAATTTTAATTTAAATTTTTTGAGGGGTGGTTGCGATGAAATCAGCAGGGGCAAAACAGCAGATTGGGGGAACAAACACACGAAGAAGCTCCATTGTTTGAGACAATCAAATGGCTTCCTAAAGATGTGAATGAAATTGAAAAAGATAAAGAAAGTAGGACTGATACTATATGTCAGAGAAAACCATTTCAGTTGAGACAAAAGCGCCTTATGGCATGATTGCCATTTTATTTATCGGGGCCTTTGTTGCTATTTTAAATGAGACCTTACTCAACATTGCACTACCAGCCATTATGGACGAATTCGATGTGAAAGCCACTGCAGTACAATGGCTTTCAACAGGCTATATGCTAATTAACGGTATTTTAATTCCTGCCAGTGCATTCTTCATTCAACGATTTACAGATAAAAAATTATTTATTACAGCGATGGCTCTGTTTACATTAGGTACATTTCTAGCTAGTATTGCACCTGCATTTGGTGTGTTATTAGCAGCACGTATGATCCAAGCTGCAGGCTCAGCAATCATGATGCCTTTATTAATGAATGTGATGCTAACTGCATTTCCAGTTGAAAAGCGAGGAGCTGCAATGGGGATGTTCGGTCTTGTCATGATTACAGCTCCAGCGATCGGGCCGACGCTTTCTGGTTGGATAATCGAGCATTATAGTTGGAGAATGTTATTTGATCTTGTGCTACCAATTGCCATTTTAACTTTAATTTTTGCAGCCTTTAAATTAAAGGATGTGACACCACAACGTGCCATTAAGCTC
Organism: Lysinibacillus sp. YS11; assembly: GCF_002896375.1. Classification (NCBI taxonomy): domain Bacteria; kingdom Bacillati; phylum Bacillota; class Bacilli; order Caryophanales; family Bacillaceae; genus Lysinibacillus; species Lysinibacillus sp. YS11. The sequence goes on from NZ_CP026007.1 coordinate 2,265,833, forward strand.
GATGTAATTTCTCTTATTCTATCAAGCATTGGATTTGGCGGCTTGCTTTATGGCTTTAGTTCCGCAGGTGAAAAAGGATGGGATCATATCCTTGTATATGGAACTATTATTATTGGGACGATTGCTTTAATTACGTTTACCCTTCGTCAGCTACGAATGGATGAGCCCATGCTTGAGTTTCGGATTTTCAAATATCCAATGTTTGCCTTATCCTCAGCCATCTCCATCGTTATTTCGGTGGCGATGTTCTCGGCTATGATTTTAATGCCTATTTACGTACAAACCATTCGTGGTATTTCCCCAATGGATTCAGGTCTACTCATGCTGCCTGGTGCCATTGTGATGGGCATTATGTCTCCGATTACAGGGAAGCTCTTTGATAAATACGGGGCAAGAAGCTTGGCTGTATTTGGCTTGATCATTACCATTGTTACGACATATTACTTCAGTAAAATTAGCATGGATACAGCTTATTCTACATTGGTGCTGCTGTATACATTACGTATGTTTGGGATGTCTATGGTAATGATGCCCGTGATGACAAATGGTTTAAATCAGCTACCAGCACACAATAATCCACACGGTACAGCTATGAACAACACATTACAACAGGTTTCTGGTGCGATTGGTTCTGCGGTGCTGATTACGATTATGAACAATAAAACAACTGCCAAGGCAGAGGAACTGGCTGCAGGTGCGATGAACAATATGAGTGCCAATGCAGCACAGGCTACGACACAGTCTGCCAGCGAAGTAAAACAGCAAATCTTAAACGAAGCCATGCTGCATGGCATCAATTATACGTTCTTCCTTTCCACATTGATTGCGGCCATCGCACTCATACTTGCCTTCTTTATAAAGCGAGTTAAGCCTAACTATGATAATCACTCAGGTGGGGAAGTTGCTGGAAAACAGGTAGAGGAATAATAGTAGACGGGTGTTGCTTCAGTTTAGCAACGCCCGTTTTTTCTTAAGACATTTTATATAGAGGTGGGGAAACCTAGTAAGAATAAAAAAAGGCATTCCATCCATAGATGAAATACCTTTTCTAGTAGTTATTGAGCTAATCGTTGGATAAAGGCTTCTAATTGGACCAATGTGACATTGTCGTTCACACCGAATGTGCCGTCACCTTTACCTACGGTTACTTTATTCGAAGCAAGGATCCCTACATAATTATTTGCCCAATGTGAGCCTGGAACATCAATAAATTGTTCAGCTGTTCCTTGCTGTGTTAAATGAAATGCTTCCACTAAGACTTTAGATAGTTGTCCACGTGTCATTGGAGAACCAGGATTGAACTTTCCATTATCATCACCCGTAAAAACGCCAATTTTTTTAAGTGCCTCTGCAGCACCTGCATATTTAGACGAAGGCTTAATATCTGGGAAACTTGAATTCGTATTACTCGTATCTAAATGTAATTTATTAGCTAATCGAAGAGCTACCTCTCCACGCGATGCATATATGCTAAAGTCAATTTCCGCATCTTTTACTTCTCCATAATCAGAGAAGTTGGCAATACGTTTTGCTCCTACATAACGTGAACCCCAATAGTATGGGTCATTCACTGTATCTACCTTAACCCCAGAACTTGTAGTAGCTGAGATAAAATTATTGTCACCTATGTATATACCAACGTGTGAAACACCGCTTCCAGATGTATTAAAAAATACGAGATCACCCGTTTTTAAATTGTCTTTTGCGATCGAAGTACCTTGTTGGTATTGAGCTTTAGATGTACGCTCTAATGAAATGCCTAGCTTAGAAAAAACTAACTGTGTATATGCTGAGCAATCCACACCTGTCTTAATATCCGTTCCTCCATATTTATAAGGAGCTCCTATATATGCTTTGGCTGTATTTGTTATATCTGCTATTGTTGCCGCTTTCGCATCATGAATACCCATACCTGTAAAGAACATAAACGATGCGAAAATGGGTAGTAACCATTTTTTCTTCAAATCAATCTTACTCCTCTCAAAAAGCTTTCGCCTTTGAACTAAAGTAAGAATAGCATGAAATAGGGCAGAGTTATTTTTCAATAATATTACCAATTACCCCTCATCACCAAAATTGAAACCTTAATTTTAATTGTGTAAAACTTTTGCAATAATAATGGGCAATTTTACTAAAAATATATGAAATTAATGGATTTATAGGGACATAAGGGTTAATTTAAACGTTTTATCCAATCGAAAAATCGTTATTGTAATAGTGGCTTTCCAACATAACGGTTATTTAAACATTATTATTTATGTGTGATACTCACGTTATGACACTAAGGATAGTGGTAGAAAATTCTGCTTTTATGTAGTTCCCGTAACTGCAAAGTCGTATTTTGTTAGATAGAAAAAGTTAGCCTTAATTTATGTTTTTGAGCAATGGATACGTTAAACTATAATAAAATAAGTAGGTTTAACATGAAGAAATACAGCTGAGAGCTAATGAAATAATAAGGAAACATAAATCGAATGAATACTAAAGGAGAAGGAGGCACTCCATTGCAGCAAATTTTTAATGAATTAATAAAACAGGACATCAAGCCATTTCTAATCAAGCTAGGCTTTAAAAAGAAAGGATTGAATTTCTATCGAACAACCGAAAACCTTATCTATCTGATCAATTTCCAAAAATCTTCTGGTAATACAGCCGACACTATGATGTTTTATGTGAACTGTGGGATATATGCAGCAGAGATAGCACAGCTACAATCAAGAGAAATGGTGACAGCACCCAAAGAAGCAGAATGTCACTTCCGAGCAAGGATTAACTCCATTGTCGAAAATGCACCTGATCGATTTTCCATCACAGCCACTACAAATTTGGACGAACTAACAAAAATATTGCTGCTGGGGTTAGAGGAGGTTCATAATTTCTATGAAACGATGACTTCTGCAAGATCCATTGTTGATTATTATATAGCAGGGCCATTTTTGCACTTGGGCGAAGAAAGTTTTCATTTGTTATTACACGCCAATGATGTAACAACAGCAAAGCTCTATTATAATGCATTGCAGAAGAAGCATGGAACCGAGCAGAGGTGGTCCATTTTTCAAAATAAATACCAAGCCATTTTCAATCAATACGCTGTGGAATTTGGGGAAAATTAGTCATCAAAACCAGAGCTCATTCTTGAACGAGAATCTGGTTTTATATTTTAGGAGTTGTTCAGTATATTATCTAGTATTCTTCCAGTTATCGGCATAAAAAAATGGAGGATATAGCCACCTAAGCAAACTGTTAATAATGTCCCGACACCGATAGGGCCATTAAAAATGATAGCTAACATTAAAAATAAAATATAAATAAGGGTTCTTGAGAAGAAAACCGTTTTTCTTGTTAATTCTTTGATGATCAAAGTAAGTCGATCTACAGGAATTGGTGCAAAATTTGTATGTAAATAAGTTGCCGTTCCTAACCCAACCACAACTAATCCAGTGGTAAAACAGACAGCTTGGCTAAACCAAAGATCTGGGGATACTATATCATGTAATAAAAATAACCACATATCAATCCCTATGCCAGTGATGAATGCAGTAACCAACCCTAAAATTTCAGGTCTTTGTCTAGCTAATAGGGAATTACTACCTATTAATAGGAGAGCTAAGATGATTTCCCAACTACCTACAGTTAGCCCCACATTTTTAGATAATCCTACTAGAAGCGCATCGAAAGGTGATGTGCCGAGTTTAGATTGAATCGTGAGCGAAATACCTAGCGTTAAAATTAAAATGCCCACTACATAAAAGACATATTTCAACTAAAAGACCTCCTCCTACTATTTTTATTGCAAATACAACAAAATTGCGTTAAATTGACTATATACTCTTTTTATTGCATTTGCAATATAAAATCCAGAAAGAGTTTACAACAAAGGAGTGGAATCAATGTCAGTTAAATTAGAGAAGTGTGAGCACGCAGATTTAAAACAGCTTCAAGCAATAAGTATTGAAACATTTAATGATACATTTAAAGACCAGAACTCCCCTGAAAATATGAAGGCTTATTTAGAGCGTGCCTTTCATAAGCAACAGCTAGAGAAGGAATTGGCCAATTTGGATTCAGCATTCTATTTTATCTATTATGAGGAAGAAATAGCTGGTTATTTAAAAGTAAATGTCAACGAAGCACAATCCGAACTAATGGGGAATGAGTCATTAGAGGTGGAGAGAATTTATGTTCGACATCAATATCAAGGAAAAGGGCTTGGCAAATACCTTATGAATAAAGCAATAGAGGAGGCTGTGGCTCAAAACAAAAAAAGCATTTGGCTAGGGGTTTGGGAGAAAAATGACAGTGCCATCGGTTTTTATCAGAAAATAGGCTTTGTCCAAACAGGCGCCCATTCATTTTATATGGGTGATGAAGAACAAATTGATCTTATCATGACGAAAACACTTGCCTAAATTTTATGGCAGAAACGTTGATTCACAACATTTCTGCCTGCTATTTTAATGGCTTCTATTTTTCTTCATCGCCTCAGCTAACGCATCAGCATGTGGATTTTCCTCTTTATAAAGTTCCTTTATTATATTGGCGTAATCACTAGCATTTCGATTTTGACTTAATTTATAGGCTGCCTGCACTTCTTCCACCTTTATTTTAAACCCTTTTATTCCTTTCATTTCTTGCTGCAAAAGCTCAGGAGATAGTTTATCCCACAACACAGGGTTTTCACGGAATGACTCATATTTTTCAAGTAAGCTAGTCAAATCTTGTTCTAAAGCTATTCCTTCAATCAGACTTGCCTTTCCATATACATGGACAGCTTGATAATTCCAGGTGGGCACATTTTCATGCTCATACCAAGAGGAAGAGATATAGGCATGTGGACCATTAAATATCACGAGAATGTCTTGTACTTCCTCAAAGGTCTTCCATAAAGGGTTACCATAGGCTAAGTGACCTGTCAGATAATAGTCATCCTCGATTTTTTTCAGCAACACAGGTATATGGGCTGCAAAAGGCTTACCTTTTCGAATTGAAACGATTGTTGCAAAGGAATTATGTTGAATAAATTCTTTGATTTCTTCTAAATCCGATACTTTGTAATACTTAGGAACATACATGGAAACCTCTCCTTATACATAAAATCATCGTGAGTTTTTCGAATAAACAAATAATTGCGTAGGCACGTCTTTACATTTTCTACTCAACAATGTAGATTTTATTATAATCAATCACTGGCACCTCATAAAAGTGCCAACAACGCTATTTCTAAAGGAGCCAAGAATCATGCTCGAAATGACACCAAACCTGAATAATGAGGAACCACTTTACCTTCAATTATATAACTATATAAAAGCAGAAATTCAAAATGGAAAGATAAGGGCTCAAAGCAAATTGCCGTCTCAGCGTAGTCTAGCTAAACATTTACAGATTAGTCGCAACACTGTAGATGCAGCTTATCAGCAGCTCCTTGCAGAGGGCTATGTGATAAGTAAAGAGCGAGATGGACTATATGTGGTTGATCTTGAAAAAGGTTATTTTCAAGGAGGCCCTCATCATTTTGAACCACAATTAGCGACTCAGCAGAAACAAGAACGACCAGCAATTAAGTACGATTTTAATTATGGAGATATTAATTTAAAAGATTTTCCGTTTAAAATATGGCGTAAATTATCAATGCAGAGCCTTGATGAAGAACAGGCTCAACTCCTTTTATATGGAGATCCACAGGGAGAGCTGGAATTAAGAAATTATATGGCAAGCTATCTTTATGAATCAAGAGGGGTGCAATGCAGTGCAGAGCAAATCGTTATAGGAGCAGGCTTGCAGTTTCTTCTTGGTATCGTATGTAACCTAATTGGACGGAATGAACTTTTTGCTATGGAAGATCCAGGTTATTATCGCGTTCGTTACTTGTTTAAAGATAATGGTATAAAGGTGAAACCAATCCCACTTGACGAGCATGGTATTCATATCGATCCGTTAAGAAACAATAACATCAAGGCTGTTTATGTCACACCCTCCCATCAATTTCCCCTTGGAACGGTTATGCCTATCTCAAGAAGATTAGCATTACTAGAGTGGGCTAAGGAAGAAGATGCTTATATCATCGAGGATGATTATGATGGGGAATTTCGATATGCTGGAAAACCGATTCCTGCACTACAGGGATTAGATTCAAGTGATCGCGTCATCTATATGGGCACCTTTTCAAAATCTTTGATTCCAGCCATTAAGCTAAGCTATATGGTATTACCTAGAAAATTAATGGATTTATTTCATCAAAACAATTACTATGTTCAAACTGTGTCTAGACTCCATCAGCATACGTTACAGCTATTTATAGAGAGTGGGTATTGGGAGAGACACTTGAATAAAACACGAAATAGTTATAAGCGAAGATATGAGGCATTACTAAAGTCCATTCAACAAAAGTTCGGGGAAAATGGGAAAATTTATGGAGCCAGCAGTGGCTTACATATTTTACTTGAACCAAAAAATAAGATGACTGAAGAGGAATTGATTGATACAGCAAAAATGGCTGGTGTTAAGGTCTACCCAACATCTATTTTTTATGAAAATCCATTGGTTGTTCAGCCTGCAAAGGTATTACTTGGATTTGCTAATCTAGCGGAAGATGAGATTGACACAGGCATTAAGCTATTAAACAATGCTTGGTTTAACAGTTCTACTATGACGTGAATCTCTTTCAAAGTTCTATTTCCACATTTCTTGTATATACATAATAGAGATAAGTGGGAGGGGATTTTTATGCAATTTTACTATGGCCATCAAATGCCATTACGTGTATTAGATGAAGCTGAATTTTGGAAACATCAAGAAGAGGAGCATACAGTAGTAATAAGAGAGCTTGTGAAAGATTTGGAGCAGCAATATGTCGATGCGTTAAAGGAATGGGAAAAAGCTTTCGCTCAAACACATCAGCAAGTTGTGAGATATATAGAAACCGTCAATCGTTCCTAGGGACAAGTTTCTCCAGCTCTGTTTCAGGATATTTTACAGCTTACTTCCTTCTGTTTGCAACAGAGTGATCAATTTATCCAGTTTTGCCGAACGCTTATGCAAGAAAGTCAACCGATAAACGCAAATCCTACAGCTAAAGTTGTATTAAATCATATCATTGTAGAATCCGAATATTTTATCGGAATTGCCCAAACCATTTTATATCAACAGAAATACTAGGTCTAGCGTCTGGAAAATGGAGTTTGGAGAAAAAGCACTTGCCACGCTCCATTTTTAGGACGTTTTCACCATCACAATATTAACTATTCGGAATTTTCTCTTTATATTTAAAGGAAAGGAGACTTAAAGAATAATTTTTAAATGTATCTGTGTGAACAAAGTCATTTAGAATACTTTCAATTGAATGACAATGTTGATTGATTAAATTAATTTCTTCTATATAATTTGAATCAATCAATACTTCTTTTAATGTTTTAAACACTACTTTCTGCTCGTTAAATAAATAAACCAGTTCAAACCTAGTGTTCAATATTAAAGTGGTAATCTCAGGGAAAATAATTCGATCCTTTAGTACTTCAAGAATGGAATTCACGGATTTTACTCCATCAATAGTTTGTAAAGATGAAAAAACACCATTTAATAACTCTTCAAAATCAACCTTCATCAAAATCCTCCATCAATCAAAATCCTTTCTGATAATAACATTTTTTTAGAAAAATTTTAATGATTAATATTTCCCTTCAATAATGTGGAAAGTCTATTTAGACAATAGTAATTTATTGAAAACAATTCACTTCACATGTTTCCAGAGGCTAATAAAAATTTTTAATCCGCTCACAATCATTTTTTTAAAATAACAACAAACAAAACATCAAGAAAGGTATTATTATTGCTTGTTTAGATTTTGTTCAAACACAGTATGCTACTATCTCAAAAGGGGTTGATTGTAAAAACAGTGAGCAATATGATGTAAAGATACATCATAAATGATCGATCTTTGGGGGCACGAAAATGAAAAAAAATATCATAATTATTGTAAGTATAATCATGCTTTTTGTGATTGTTTTTTTTATTGGTAATTGGCATTATTTCTCCACTAATCAGCCAAAAATTATACATAAAGGTGTAGGAAAATTAGAGGAAGAGCAATTATTAAAGCTTGTAAAGCTAGAAGGAGAATGGGCCTTTTATCCAAATGTATTAATTTCTTTGGGGGAAAATTTTGATAGCTATCAACATAAAAAACTGAATTTAAATGTACCCTTTAATTGGCAAGCATATGTAGAGCCAAATGAAGAGGGGCTTTCGGTGGGAACCTATCACGTCAACATAGAGGTACCATCAGATGGAGTTTACGGCCTATATATTCGAACGATTCGTCAAGCTAGTCGTGTATTTATTAATGGCGTTGAGGTGGGGGCTAAAGGAAATCCAAGTACTGTTTTAAGCGCATATGCATCTGAAAATGATGATAAATATACCGTTTTTTCTCCTAGTGTCAATAAAAGACTAGACGTTGTCATCCATGTTGCAAATTACAATTATCCTCAGGCTGGAATTGTTTATCCTATTGAATTTGGTACAATGAAGGCTATTCAAAAGCATTATCACTGGAAAGTTTTTTTAGATATAGTAGTGAGTATAGGTCATATTATAGTTGGTGCGATCTATGTCTTTACATTTTTACAGAATCGCAAGCGTAAGGAAGAGTTATTCTTTGGTCTTTTTACTATTTCATTAGGATTTTATATGTCGTTTATCAATCAAAAAGTGTTTTTTCTGTTATTTACTGATCTATCGACGGTCAATCAAATACGTCTGCAATTAGGAATCATTCCACTCGCATTGCTTGCTTTAACATTTTTTATAAATGCGATGTATCCACAATTATTAGAAAGAAAAATTTTATACACGCTTGCCATATTACTTGGTATCGTGTTTGTTATGTACGGTATCTATAATCCCTTTACAAAAAATGAAAGGGCCTCCTCAGAATTTGAAATGATTATGAGAAAAATAATCTATATCAGTGTCACGGCTCCAGTTATTTTCTATAATATATGGTTGCTTATAAAGGTCATGCTAAAACGTTTAGAGGCTGTGCGTTATGTGCTAATAGTTATTACAGCGATTAGTTGTTATTCTATTTTACTCATTTGTAACTTTTTATTTGGGATGCCTTTTGACTATACAGAATTCATGTTATTTTTACTAATATTATTTGGCTTTGCCTCATTATTAAATTATCGTGCCAATCAAGCTGTTTTAAAAATAGCAGCATTGTCAGAGGAATTGCTTGAACATAATCAAATGAAGAATGAATTTCTTCTGAAAACTTCGCATGAACTCCGTGCCCCCCTAAACGGAATATTAAATATATCCAGATCCTTAATGGAAGGTGCTCAAGGACCATTAAAACGATCTCAACAGGAGCAAGTTATTCTAATTCACAGCGTTACACAGCGCATAGGTCATTTAGTAGAAGATTTATTGTTTTCTTCTAATCAAATGACAGGGGAAGTAAGGATTAGTCTACGCAGTGTATCTCTATCTGTTATACATGAGGTAGTAGCCGAAATTCGTAGTCTTATGCCCAAAAATAGTCAGGTAAGGGTAACAGCAGAGATAAACTTAGATTTGCCAAAGATCTACACGGATGAATTACGCTTTAAACAAATTTTATATAACTTGCTGCATAACGCAATTAAATTCACACAAAATGGAACAATCATAGTCACTGCGCATGTTGAACAGGAGCAGATGGTCATCCAAGTAAGTGATACAGGCTGTGGAATTCCGACACAAGAATTAGATCGTATTTTTAACGCCTTTTATCAAGGAAACAATCATCATAATAAAGAAGGGCTAGGTTTGGGACTAAGTATTACTAAAAATATTGTTGAAAAATTAAATGGTAACATTTATGTGACAAGCACTGTAGGGGAAGGGACAACATTTACATTTACAATGCCCCTCTCAACACTAGAAAACGTAAGTAATGAACAAGCTACCATTACATCACATACAGATACAGAAATACAGCTTCGACTGCCCCTTATTTATAAAGGAAGTGATAAAAAAATACTGGTGGTAGATGACAACCATGTCAATATAAAAACTTTAACGGAAGCACTAAGTTTAAAGGGATATACAGTGATCGCCTTAGATAACGGCTTTGATGCGATCGATTATATTAAAACCAATCATGTAGATTGTATGTTAATCGACCTAATGATGAATGGCATGTCGGGTTATGAGTTATGTAAACGTGTACGTAAACAATATGATATGCTGGAACTACCAATAATTATCTTAACTACAGTTATGAAGCAATCTGACTTACTGCAAACGTTAAAAGTAGGGGCGAATGATTATCTACAAAAGCCGATTTCTACCGATGAACTTTTTATTCGTATTGAATCTTTATTGGCTGTTCGACAATCATCAATCGATGCAATCGAAGTAGAAATGAACTATTTATATTCACAGGTCACACCACATTTTGTATATAACACACTTAATACGATTATTGGTTTAAGTTATACAGATATGGAAAACACACGTGAAGCTCTTTATTGTTTAGCCACTTATTTCCGTGCAAAACTGAATGTTCATTATCGAAATAGCATTGTCCCCATTGATGAGGAGATGGAGCTTGTAAAAGCCTATTTATCAATTGAAAAAATGCGCTTTGGAGATCGTTTACGTATTAAATATGATATTGACGAATCGATACATTTAGGAATCCCTGCATTGTCCATTCAACCTTTAATTGAAAACGCAGTGTTCCATGGGATCTCTAAGAAAGTAGAGGGAGGGACCATAGAATTAAGCCTACAGAGAGAGGGACAATTTGTAAGAATTAAAATCTATGATAATGGTGTAGGAATTTCAGAAGAAAAATTGCACCAATTGCTAAATGAAGAAAGTACAAGAATTGGCTTTATGAATCCATTAAAAAAATTTAAATTAATAAAAAATGCTAGTTTACGAATTTACAGCGAAGAAGGAAAGGGAACAACAATTGTCATTTTATTACCAGAGGGTGGTGTCACATGAATATAATGATCGTTGATGATGAAAAATTGGCCATTGATGTTTTATCTATTATGGTTAAACAACTTGCCCAATTTCAGATTAACATTAAGGGAACATTTACAAATCCAACTGAGGCCCTCCAGTTTCTTGAAAAAGAAATAATTGATTTAGTGTTTTTAGATATTGAAATGATTGACACACACGGTATGCAACTTGCAAAGCATCTCCTACACAAGCAACCATCCTTACAAATCATTTTTGTTACAGCTCATACACAATTTGCCGTGGAGGCTTTTGAAGTTGAGGCAACAGATTATTTATTAAAGCCAGTACAGGAAAAACGACTGATTAATGCGTTAACAAAAGCACAGAAAAAAATGGTCGTGACGGTGGCGCCGAGGGATGAGAAGAAAAACTCATTATATGCGCATACATTAGGCAGCTTTTATCTACTGGATGTTCAACATAATGTGATTAAGTGGCGAACAAGAAAAGTACGTGAACTATTTTTATATTTACTATTTCACCAAAAACGGCCTATGTTAAATGCAGTTCTTTTAGAGGAATTGTGGCCAGATTTGAACTTTGAAAAGGCAGCTAGTAATTTACATACAACTATTTATCATTTAAGAAAGATATTAAAGGACAATGGTATTCAAGATCCTATACTCTTGGTCAATAATCACTATAAATTAAATGCGGAAATTCAAACTGATTATGATGAGCTGAATCAACTATTGGAGCAGGATCAACATGATGAGAAATCCATTCAGCAGTTATTGAATTGCTATGAGGGTGATTTTTTAATAGATGAGGAGTATTTATGGGTTAATCAAATCAGGCTCCGCTTAAAGCAATCTGTATTACATGTGCTTGAACAGTATATTGCACGTACAGACGTTGCCCACACTTTATTAAAGTATAATTGCCTACAAAAGCTTTTAGAGCTAGACGAATACAATGAACAGTATATGTTTCAATTGTTAGAATTCTTAATTCAACAAAATAGGAAACAAGAATGTATAAAATTCTTTGAATCTATAGAGGCAAAATTAGCTGAAATTGATCTCGCTGTGCCAGAAAAATTTTATAGAAAATACAACGAGTTCTTACTCAACGTTTAGAAACGATTTCGGAAAAGTAATTTCTGTTTTAATAGTAGGTAATAATTTTATAAAAAGGAGATGCTTTCGGCATGCAAAAGATTGAAATAATTGAGCTTCACCATATTGAGCAAGATTTGGAGAAGCTTACTGAATTATTGATTATGGTCGTAGATGAAGGAGCATCCGTAGGTTTTTTACCTCCACTCACACAAGAACAAGCGATAAAATATTGGCAATCTGTCTTAGCGTCAGATGTCTTACTGTTCATTGCGAAAATAAATAATGAAATTGCAGGTAGTATTCAAATGCATTTAACTAGCAAACCAAATGGCATTCATCGTGCTGAAATTTGCAAGTTAATGACACACCCCAACTTTAGACGCAACGGTATTGGACGAGCGCTGATGCAACAAGCAGAGGAAAGAGCAAAACAAGAAAACCGCTCCTTGTTAGTTTTAGATACGAGAGAAGGGGATCCTTCTAATAAATTATATAAATCATTAGATTATCAAGAAGTAGGGAAAATTCCGCAATATACTATTTCACCAGATGGAGAATTAGAAGCAACCGTAATTTACTATAAATTAATTTAATCTAGGATATAGAATACTGAAAACGTGTAGAAAGGGAGCTAGTATATGAACGAAGCGCAATTATTTATGCAAATGAAAATGTGGCGTAATTGGACTGTTGAATTTCTACGTACGATCCCTGAGAATATTGCTGATCAGATACCCGCTGGACATCATAACAATATTCGTTGGAATGCTGGTCATCTATTAGTTGGTTGGGATCATACCGTTTTTCAAGCTGTCACACAAGAAAGGCATTTGCCCCTATCCTATCATGTAATGTTTCCTAGTGGCAGTAAACCAGATGACTGGACTGAGCAACCGCCAACAATGGATCAAATAATTATGCTCCTAGAGGAACAACCAATTCTTATTGAACAAGCTTGTGCAGGACATCTACATGAACCGCTTAAAGAAACTTTTTTAGGTATGAAAACATTAGGCGATATGGTTGTCTTTCATATGAACCATGAAAATTTTCACATGGGAATTATAAAAAGTATGATGCAAACGCTCTTAAAGAATGAAGCCTAACTGATGGAATCAGTTGGCTTCATTTTTCTATATATACCACGGTAACAGATCCTCCATTTTCCTACCTGGCTTACTTGTTTTATCTGTTACGATCCATGTGCCGTCTTTCTTTTGCAGCTGATAGCTTACATTTGTACCATCCGCCCTTTTAAAGAGCATATAACCTATATTACCCTTGATAAAAGTGACAGGGTCTATGACATTTTTGTAGGGAATCTTTCGCTCAGGAAATAAAATATTGGTCACTATTTCCTCTGCAATCATAGCAAGGGATTTCATATCATTATTAATTTCAGCTTGATATTGCAATTGATCGTATCGGTAGGAAGTATAAGATGCTAAGTCCAGCTTAAAACTCTGCTGTATATCTAACAGTGTTGCCCTATAGAATGCGTTTATTGCCTTTTCTACATCATCTGCCTCATGTATATAGCGAAGTGTGATGACACCAGTTGGACTGACTTCAAACGTAATGATTTCCTTACTGTAGGGTGGGGAATGCGCATGCTCAAAGGTCGTAACTTCCACGCTAACTTTAAAGCTAAACTGACTTTCTTTGACAATTTTTAAAATTTTCACATCATACAAGCCATACTGCTTAGGATAGCCATAGTAATGATCAATTTCCTTTTCAATAAATGGATTAAGGATTGTAATGAATGTGTCCCTGATTAGTTGCTCATCAGCTTGTTCACTTTGCGCATAAATCTTACATGGCAGAATGAACATAGTGAAGATAAACATTAAAACATAAGCAAATTTTTTCATGGAATAGTGACCTTTCTGCAGGATGATACTTTATAGAGTGCACCAATCACAGCAAATTATCGAGCATTTTTAAAGAAAGGGAATTGAACAATGGGAAAAATAATACTGCCCTTTTTATGTATGCTTTTGTTATTTCCAACAGCTACTTCGGGGTCAGAACCTGAAGGCTTAAAATGTCCAAATCCAGATGTATTGATGAAAACAACGGTGAAAGACAAAGTCGAGCTTAGTCAAGCATTAGCTGACATCATTCCAAAAGTATATGGCTCAAGCCCTGATTATCAGGAGTGGCAAATTGAGGTGATAAAGCCCATGCCCATATTAACTGGCATGGAGGAGAATTACTATAAAATGGCGGTGAACTTCTGTGGAGAAAATGTGGCTAATCACTCCTGGTTTGTTCGATTAAGGTTTCCAAGATTACTGCCAGCGCAAAGTGCATCACTAGGTGAGCTATATATCGTAAAAGAGACAAATTCTAAATGGATCCATTGGTTTCAATATCATTAAAAAGGAAGAATCCATAAATGGATTCTTCTCTTTATGACATCGCTATCGTTTTCGTTGCTACAGTTTGTTGAAATGCCTGATCATGCTCAACAATCACCATTGTGAGATGAGAGCTTTTTATGAGCTCTTCAATCTGCATGCGTGAATAGATATCAATAAAATTGAGTGGTTCATCCCAAATATATAAATGAGCCTTCTCACACAAGCTTTTAGCAATCAGCAGCTTTTTCTTTTGCCCACCAGAATAATGAGAGATATCCTTCTCAAATTGAATACGCTCAAAATCCATCTTGCGCAGGATTGATTTAAATAACGTCTCATCAATACCATGCTCTTCAATAAATTCCGAGAGCAATCCCTTTAAATGGGATGTATCCTGCTGAACATAGGAAATGACTAGACCTGAAGCTAACTTTATCGAGCCTGTATGTTGGATGGGCTTACCTAGAATAAGTTTTAACATACTACTTTTTCCGCTTCCATTTTTGCCATCTAAAACAACTCGATCCCCTTGTGCCACTTTGAAGCTAATAGGCTTATTCACGATATGGTCATCGTACCGAATCGATACATCCGTGACAACAACCATTTCTTTTGATGGATATGCCAATGGCTCTACTTTCAATGACTCGGTTTTTTCAACATTTTTTAGTAGTTTTGATTTTTCCTCAATAGCTCTTTGTTGTCTGGATTCCAGGTTCTTCGCTCGTTTCATCATCTTGGCTGCTTTATGTCCAACAAAGCCTTTGTCCAGTTTGGAACCTGAATTGGTTGTGCCGTTTTTGGAGGCTTCCACTTGATTAGACCAACCTGACGAACGCTTTGAGGATTGTTTTAATCGGTCGATATCTTTTTGCAGTCGTTGATTGGTTACTTCTTCGTGTTCCTGCTGACGATCAAAATTTAACTTCCAAGAAGAATAATTTCCACTTTGAACGTCAATATTGGCTCTATTAATCGATAGGATATGGTCAACACAGCCATCTAAAAAGCTTCTGTCATGTGAAATTAAAATAAATCCTTTTTTCCTGCGAAGATAATCGGAAACCGTCTTTCTTGCATCCGTGTCTAGGTGATTGGTTGGTTCATCAATTAATAAAAATTGACCCTCTGTCAAAAACAACGCAGCAAGCAGCACCTTTGTTTGTTCGCCATTGGATAATGTTTTAAAAGGACGATACATGACCTCCGCATCTACATGTAGGTAAGCTATTTCACGTAGACATTCCCAATCTTCTGCCTGAGGACAAATTTCCTCAAATATTTCATGGGTATATTTATTTGGATCAGAAACTGGATAGGGGAAATAAGTGAAGTCTACAGAAGAGATGATTTTTCCGCTATACTCATAATTTCCTAATAACAACTGAAAGAATGTTGTTTTACCTCGTCCGTTTCTACCGATAAATCCAAGTTTCCAATCCGTATCGATTTGAAAGTTGACATTCTCAAAAATATTGTCAAAGCTGCTTGGATAAGAAAAAGTTAGGTTTTGTACTTGTATCATGGACATGATAATTCCTCCTTTGTATTGCAACAGTTTACTTTTCATACAAAGTCGGTCTATCCATCTATGGTTCATTTCTCCGTATAAGCAGATGGATATTAACGACTTATACGGAGTGTTACATGCGTTACAATAGTTTCTGAATCGCTCATATTTTTCCTCTCCTTTATGGGTAAATGAAAGGTACAAAATCAACTATGAAAGCAAGAAAAAAACCCTCCAATTGTACATTGGAAGGATTAGTCTTTCTCTGAATAAATGCGATTTGCCATTTGTGTCATGACAAATAAAATGCAAACTGATAGTTAAAAATGGATAGACTAACCCTATATTTTGTGTTTGAAATCATTCAATTCAAATAAAAATATAGTTTAGTTCTTCATTGTCCATTCATCAGTCCTCTCATAATTGTCTTTTTATAGTAACAAATTTTTTTACAGAATACAATGTAACCTTATTTTCATTTAGTACTATACAATAATTCCTATAATATTTATAGAAATAATTTATATAATAGTTGAAAAATAATTTCTACTATTCTGAAATATGTGCTATAGTAGGAGCATAATTGAATATTGTGTAAGACTTGGTGCCAAATGAAAGTTTGGCTTAAAAGGGAAGTCGGTGCAAATCCGACGCTGTCCCGCAACTGTAATTCGGAGCAAATCACAAATGCCACTGGGGAAACTGGGAAGGCTGTGAGGCGTGTTGATGGAAAGCCAGGAGACCTGCCAATTTCTAGTACACACCAAATCCCTACGTGGAAATAGGTGGTGAAAAGTGACCAAATAGGCACTGTGCGATAACGTTTATGCGAAAGTAGATATTTTTTCGTATTGTTTTAGCATTATTAATTTTAACATGCAGCCATTTTCCTAATAGGAGAATGGCTTTTTATTTTTTCTAAAAAAGGAGCTTAAAAACATGAACTATACAAGTACATTGATCGGTTATCCCTATATAGGAGAGGAACGCGAATGGAAAAAAGCACTAGAAGCATTTTGGCGCAATGAACTTTCTGAGGAGGACTTTGAGGAAAAATTAAAGAAAATCCGTTTATCAAGAATAAACAAGCAGCTGCAACTTGGAATCGATATGGTGACAGTTGGCGACTTTACGTTTTACGATAGAATGTTAGATACAGCTTTGATGTTTGGTTTAGTTCCAAAGCGCTTTAACTGGCAAGGTGGTAAAGTCGATTTTCATACCTACTTCAGTGTAGCAAGAGGAGACAAAACAGCCGTAGCTAGTGAAATGACAAAATGGTTTAATACAAATTATCACTACATTGTTCCAGAGTATGAGGGACAAGCCTTACAACTAACAGAAAATAAAGTGTTAGCCGACTTTTTAGAGGCGAAGGAAACTTTCGGTATCATTGCGAAGCCGACACTAATTGGTCCCTATACATTTTATAAGTTAACGAAAGGCTACAACAAATTAACACAGGTTGAGTACTTATTAGCTTTATTACCACTCTATACGCAGGTATTAAAAGAATTAGTGGATGCAGGTGCCACTTGGATTCAGCTAGAAGAGCCATCCCTCGTCTTAACACTTGATCCAGCAGAGATAAAGCTGGTGAAAGAAATGTATGACCAGTTAGCCACTGCCGTTCCTGAGGCTAAAATAATGCTACAGACTTATTTCGAAGCTTTAAGTGCCTATGAAGCATTAAGTACATTGCCTGTTCAAGGATTCGGTTTGGACTTTGTTCATGGCTATAAAGGAAATATGGCGTCACTTCGTCAATTTGGTTTCCCGCAGGATAAAGTATTAGGAATAGGGGTAGTGAATGGCCGTGATATTTGGCGTTCAAACCTGGCGGAGGTCAATGCGACAATTCAAGCCATTGAACAGCTAAGTCATGCTGCTGAACTATGGATTCAACCATCAAGTAACCTACAGCACGTTCCAATCACAACCTCTCTTGAAAATGAACTTGACCCTGTTTTAAAGCAGTCTCTGGCCTTCGCAGATGAGAAAATCGTAGAAATCACGGGGCTGACTAAATATAGACGAGATAAAGATGGTTCCTTACAACATAATTTTTCAGAAAGTATGAAGGCGATTGAGGCTCTAAAAAATCATCCAATCCGCCAAAATAAGTTAATTCATCAAGCCGTTCAAACTGTGACAAAGCAAGATTTTGAACGACACAGTAATTTTACGAAGCGACAAATGATCCAACAACAAGCCTTAGGATTACCGCTGTTTCCAACAACTACAATCGGTAGCTTCCCGCAATCAGATGAAGTGAAAAGAAATCGTAATGCGTGGCGAAAGAAACAATTATCGAATGAAGCCTATGAAACATTTTTAGAAGACGAAACAAAGCGCTGGATCTCCATACAAGAGGAATTAGATATCGATGTACTTGTTCATGGTGAATTTGAGCGTACAGATATGGTCGAATATTTCGGTGAAAAGCTGACTGGCTTTGCCTTTACAGAGAAAGCGTGGGTTGTTTCATATGGATCACGCTGTGTGAAGCCTCCGATCATTTATGGAGATGTTGCATGGGCTTCACCAATTACCGTAAAAGAATCCGCCTATGCCCAAAGCCTAACGAAGCGATTTGTAAAAGGCATGCTGACAGGGCCAGTAACAATATTAAATTGGTCCTTTGTGCGAGATGATTTGTCCCGTAAAGATGTCGCTTATCAAATTGCATTAGCACTCCGTAAAGAGGTGGAAGCACTAGAAAACGCAGGTATATCAATTATTCAAGTGGACGAGCCAGCGTTAAGAGAAGGTTTACCGCTTAGAAAGGAGGAATGGGGGGCTTACTTAGAGTGGGCTGTCAATTCCTTTAAGCTTGCGACATCTAGTGTCAAAGATGAAACACAAATCCATACACATATGTGTTACTGCGAGTTTAATGATTTCATCGAACCAATTAGCGCACTAGATGCAGATGTGATTTCCATAGAAACATCACGAAGTCATGGGGAACTTATTACCTCACTACAAGTACAGCCCTATAAAAAAGGAATTGGCTTAGGCGTCTATGATATTCATAGCCCTCGTGTACCAAGCGAGGATGAAATGCTCGCTATTATGAAAGATAGTCTACAGGTGCTGGACCGTTATCAATTCTGGGTGAATCCAGATTGTGGCTTAAAAACGAGAAAAGAAGATGAAACCGTTGCAGCTTTAGCGAATATGGTTGCTGCTACTAAAACGTTGCGTCAAGCTGTACAGCAATCTACATCAAGCTAACGAAATGATTTTTAATCTACTACATCTACTCTCCAATAACGAAGACTAGGGTAAATCCCTAGTCTTTTTATGTTACGTCGATATATATATTATCTTCAGAAAGTAAAATTGACGTGAACAGGCGAGCATGTTATGTTTATTACTAATTTCATAGCAATCATTACAAGTTTGAGTGAAATCGTCTTTCATTCAATTAAAAGGAAAATGGGTGAAAATCCCATGCTGTCCCGCAGCTGTAAATGAGGAGTTTTGTTTCAAATACCACTGAGTGAGTACTTGGGAAGGTGAAACAAAATGATGATTCATGAGCCAGAATGCCTGCTTGTAAGAAGATTCATTGATGATCTACGAAAGATAGGGAGATGGATGGAGACTTGCTCATCGTGGGTTTTTCTGTCCTTATTCTTTTTTAGAATAAGGTTTTTTTATGCCTTCTCTTCTTCAACAAGTAGATGTATTTGTACTACGAATAGAGATAGGAGACAGAAAATGAGATTGACAAAGTATTTACTTCCTTTCCTGCTTGTCCTGACGTTCAGTTTACTTGCTGGCTGTACAGGCACGGATGAAGAAAAGGAAAAGACCTCAGCAAACCAAACAGATGAAAAAATAATAACGATTGGTTGGCCATTAGATGTCGGTCCATTGAATCCTCATACATATTTACCGAATCAAATGACTGCCCAAGCAATGGTTTATGAATCCTTGGTGGAATACAATGATGATGGTACTGTTACGCCTAAGCTCGCCGAAAGCTGGGACATCTCTGAGGATAAAACTTCGTATACTTTCCATCTAAGAAAAGACGTGAAATATTCAGACGGCACTGCATTTAATGCAGATAATGTCATTCGTAACTTTGACGCCGTTTTAGCGAATCGAGACATGCATTCTTGGATGGGCATGGTTAACCACATGAAAGAGGTTGTAAAAGTAGATGATTTTACAATTCGTCTGCAATTGGATGAGCCTTATTATCCAGTCTTAAACGAACTTGCCTTCGTCAGACCTTTCCGTTTTTTAGGGGATAAAGGATTCCCAAAGGATGATATGACGCAAGATTCTATCAAAGCACCGATTGGAACAGGCCCTTGGGTATTAACTGAATACAAAAAGGACGAATATGCATTATTTAGTCGCAATGAAAACTATTGGGGAGAAAAACCACTAGTTGAACAAATAAAAGTAAAAATTATTCCTGACTCAGAATCTATTTCATTAGCATTTGAAAACGAAGAATTAGATTTAATTTATGGGCGTGGCATTATTAGTTTAGATAACTATACGTATTTAAAAGACAGTGGCAAATACAAAACTGCTACCTCTGAGCCTTTATCTACGAAAGCACTGCTATTCAATACACAATCTGGTCCATTATCTGAGCTAAAGGTACGTCAAGCCATTCAATATGCTATTAATAAGGAACAAATGGTCGACAGTATTACACATGGTACGGAAAAAGTAGCGAACACATTGTTCTGGGATGCGATTCCTTATGCCAATATAGATTTAGCACCTATTGTATACAATCCAGAAAAAGCCCAACAATTGCTAGA
The DNA here is from genome assembly GCF_002896375.1 of Lysinibacillus sp. YS11. NCBI lineage: Bacteria > Bacillati > Bacillota > Bacilli > Caryophanales > Bacillaceae > Lysinibacillus > Lysinibacillus sp. YS11. Next base: position 2,286,582 of record NZ_CP026007.1, read on the forward strand.
TGAGGCAGGGTGGTTATTACCTAAGGGTGAAAAAATTCGTTCAAAAAACGGACAGCTGTTGTCTTTAGATTTGATTTACATTGCATCCGATGCGATTCAAAAACCAATGGCAGAATTAATGCAAGGTGAACTCGCAAAAATTGGCGTTCAGTTGAATTTAGAAGGGGCAGATGTAATGGTCGGTCTTCAAAAATTGATGGATGACCAGGTGGATATTAATTTCTGGCGTACCAATGGACCACCTACAGATCCACATAGCTTTGCAAATGAATCAGCTACACCAAATGCTAGTGGTGTGTACGAGGCGAAATTAGGCCTAGCAAACGCCAAAGAAATCGATACGAAAATTCACCAATTATTAGTAGGAACAGATGAACAGGAACGCGTGCAGCTTTACACGAATATTTTAACGATGTTTCATGACCAGGCACTCTTTTACCCTATTTCTTACGAAACAAATAATGTGATTTATCAACCATCTCTAAAGGATTTTGCACCACGTGCATCTGAATATGATATACCTTATGCACAAATGGCTAAAGAAAAATAAAAGTGGAGGAGAGAGTGTGTCTAGCAGAGACAGCTCTCTCTTTATCATAGGATTGAGTAGGAAGTGACAGCATGTATGAATCAACATGGATCTTTTGTTTAAAAAGAATTTTAACATTGCCCTTTGTCTTATTAGGCGTTTCCATCCTAACCTTTGTATTTATTCGTTTTGTTCCTGTAGAGCCTGCTGAAGTCATACTACGTTTGGCAAGGGTTGCGCCAACAGAGGAAGCCATTCAGGCATTACGTGAGGAACTGGGAACGGACAAGTCGTTTTTTCTTCAATATTTGCTATGGGGAAAGGGCGTAATCCAGCTAGATTTTGGAACATCTTTTGTTAGTAAATTACCTGTGGCACATGAACTATTCGTGAAATTACCCGCAACCATTGAATTAGCTATTGCTGCGTTTATCCTCATTTTAGGGCTAAGTATTCCATTCGGAGTAATAAGCGCATTGTATAAGCACACCATCATCGATAAAATCATACGATTCTTTAGCATATTGAGTGTGTCGATTCCAGCCTTTTGGTTAGGTTTCCTATTACTCTATTTATTTAGCTTAAAATTAGGACTCTTTCCGACAAACGGGAAGGGCACACCTGCTCATTTAGTTTTACCCGCCTTCGCACTGGCGTTACCAACAATTGGATTATTCGTTCAGCTTATCCGTTCAACCATCCTAGAAGAATTACAGCAGCAATATGTTCAATATGCACGGCTAAGAGGATTAAAAAGCTCCGTGATTCTTATCCGTCATGTTTTGCGAAATGCCGCTATTCCCTTGACTTCCTTGCTAGGCATGACCCTTGGCAATCTTTTAGGTGGAGCCGTGATTGTGGAGCAGGTTTTTAGCTGGCCCGGACTCGGCAGGTACTTAATAGAATCCATTATGAACAGGGATTATCCAGTTGTACAATGCTATGTGTTAATTATTGCGGTTATCTATGTGCTTGCCAATTTATGTACAGATATATTGCATCGTTTATTGGACCCTCATCTAATGATGAGGGGTAGGAGAGATTAAAAATGAAATTTGTACGAACAAAAAGTGGCAACTTAACAGGATTAATCAGTCTATTCCTCCTTGTCATTACTGGCTTATTAGGACTGTTTGCGCCAATTTTAATGCCACACGACCCTTTTGCTGTCGATATTGCTAAGAAATTTTCAGTCCCGTCTTGGGACTATCCATTAGGTACAGATCATTTAGGAAGGTGTATCTTGTCACGCCTTCTTTTAGGTATTCGTTATTCTTTAGGTGCAGCGCTCATCATTCAGCTAGTCGCTATTGTTTTAGCTATCCTACTGGGTGCTTTTGTAGCGTTGAAAAGAGGATTAATTGATTTTCTTTTTATTCGATTATGTGATATTTTATTAGCCTTTCCGACACTCGTACTTGCATTTGGGCTGTTAGGTATATTAGGTCCTAGCTTAAAAAATGTTTTAATAGCGCTCATTTTCACACAGCTTATTTATTATGCAAGAATGATCCGAGGTTTGTTTATTGGCATCAATGAGAAAGACTTTGTTAAAGCTGCTAGGATAACGGGCACTACAGGTATCCAATTAATTAGACGCCATTATATACCCAATCTATTGCCATCTATTGTCACGATTGTCGCATTAGATATCGGGAAGGTGATTTTAGAAATTGCAGGCTTTTCGTTTATCGGACTTGGGGTGCAGGCACCGATCCCAGAATGGGGCATGATGATCAATGAAGGAAAGCAATACATGAGACAGCATCCTGAATTAATGCTTTATCCAGGACTTGCCATCATCCTTGTTGTGTTATTGTTTAATCAATTAGCAAATCGTTTAAAAAGGCTTGACTAGGAAAGGGGAAGTTATGGAGAAAGTTTTAGAAGTGATAGACCTCACAGTCAAAATAGGGGAGAAAAATATATTAACCTATATCAACCTGACAGCTTATAAAGGGCGAGTCCTAGGAATTATCGGGGAAAGTGGCAGTGGCAAGTCCATGCTTTGCCATGCCATCATGCAAACATTACCGTCCTTTGCCCATGTCAGCCAAGGGGAAGTACTCTATCTGCAAGAAAATTTATTAAACGTTTCAGCTGCTAAATGGAGAGCTTATCGTGGCAGACATCTTTCGATGATTTTGCAAAACCCATCCGCTGCATTTGATCATATTCAAACGATTGAAAGTCATTTTCGAGAAACATTAAAAGCACACTTTAAGCTTACAAAAAAAGAAATGAGACAGATCGCCCTTGATGCTTTGAAAAAAGTTCATTTACCTCAGCCAGAGCAGCTCTTGTCCTACTATCCTTTCCAGTTAAGTGGAGGCATGCTACAGCGAGTGATGATTGCTCTGTCAATGGCGATACAGGCCTCCCTCTACATCGCAGACGAGCCTACGACTGCTCTGGATACCATCAATCAGAAACAAGTATTAACACTATTTAATCAAATTCGCTCAGAAACAGATGCTACCATACTCCTTGTCACGCATGATTTAGGTGTCATTGCTGAGCTTGCGGACGATGTGGCTGTGATGTATCAAGGAGAAATCGTTGAGCAAGCAAATGTTTTTGATTTTTTTGATGCGCCTCAGCATCCCTATACCAAGAAACTTTTACAAGCGAGAATGCTATGAGGTGATAAAATGACGCTACTAGAAGTAAAAAATATTGAGAAATACTATGCGCAAAGACCATTTCTATTCAAACGAGGACAGGAAGCCCCTGTATTAGAGAATGTGACATTTTCACTTCAGGAAGGAGAATGTCTTGGCATCGTCGGTCAAAGTGGTTCTGGAAAAAGCACATTAGGGCGCATTATTTTAGGGATTGAACGACCAACAAACGGAGAGCTGATCTTTCAAGGTGTCAATTTATACGAAGCACCCAGCAAAGAGAAAAAAATGATACGAAGAAATTTACAGGCTGTTTTTCAAAATAGTTATCATTCATTTAATCCAAAACAGACGATTTTCGAAATACTCGAAGAACCGTTTTTGAATTTCGAGCATTTTAGCAAAGCAGAGCGACAACAGAAAGTAAGAGAATTACTAGACTATGTAGAGTTAGAGTGGGCAATGGCTCAAAACTATCCCTCACAGTTAAGTGGGGGACAGCAGCAACGAGTCAACATTGCTAGAGCTCTTGCATTAAAGCCGAAACTGATTGTTTTAGATGAGGCCATTAGTAGTCTTGATATGATTTTGCAAAAGACGATTATAGAGCTACTGCAAAGACTTCAAAAAGAGCTACAGCTTGCTTATCTATTCATTTCACATGATTTACAGGCCACACGTTTTATGTCAGATCGCATCCTTGTGATGCAGCATGGTCAGCTAGTGGAGGAGATAGGCAAGGATGGGACATATCAGCACCCCGCTTCACAAGCGTTATACAATGCAATTTTGCCATCACACCCGCGGGAAAGAAAAAAGAAGGATAGACCCAATTAAACAGAAACGCCATTTTGAGAAATTAAAAATGGCGTTTTCTTAATTTTTAAAGCAATACAGAAACAAAAATCAATGAAATTAATTATGATATTAACTTTATTGATTTTTTAATCAAAATTATTAATTTTATTATTTACATCTTTAATTTCTTTGTTATATAATCAGCTTAACTTAAAGGAAGGAGTTCACTATGGCTTATCAAGTAATCACAAATTGTCCTGTCTGCAGTAAAACATTGAAAATTACGAAGTTACAGTGTTCTCATTGTCACACGACCATTGAAAATGAGTTTGAATTGTCGAAGCTAGCATCCTTATCACAGGATCAGCTTCATTTTGTGGAAGTATTTTTAACCTGCCGAGGAAATATTAAGGAGGTTGAAAAGGAACTGGGGGTTTCGTATCCAACAGTTCGAGGCAAGCTAAATGATATTATTTCATCCCTTGGCTATGCTCAAAAGAAGAAAAATGAAGTAGATGAGAAAAAAATTGTAAGCATGCTTGAAAATGGCGAAATCACAACAGATGAAGCCATAAAGCTCTTAAAAGACGAATAGGGAGGAACGACCATGAAAGAGGAAATTACAAAAGTGTTAACGATGATTCAAGAGGGCAAAATTGATGCGGATAAAGGATCAGAGCTGATTCAAGTGCTACAACAGAAAGAAGAATCAGAGAATAAATTTGTGGAAAAAACAAAGTATTTAGATAAAACGTTAAAGGTCCGTGTTGTATCCACCGAAAATGATAATGTCACGGTAAATTTACCAATTAAACTTGTCAAAGCCGTATTGATGGCAGGACACAGCATCGCTGCAAGTATTCCGCAATCTGAAAAATACGTAAAAGATATCGACATCAATCTTCTTCTTGAAGCAATTGAAAATGAACTAGATGGACAAATTGTAGATATAAAATCAGCAAACGGAGATTCCGTTGCAGTCTTCATTGAGTAGAGGCGACGAATGATGCATGTAAAAGTGAAAGCAAAAGACGTTCGCTTTACCGTCCCTGTTCCCTATACTGTGCTAACCATTGTCCTCTCCATTTTAACTTCTAAATGGATTCAGCAACAAGCCAATAAGTGGACAAAGGCATACTTCGATAAAAAGAAAATAGACTTTACCTTTCCCCTCATCGACAAAGAAATGCTAAAGCCGATTATCAAGGAACTACAAAATTATAAAGGACTTGTGCTAGTCGATGTCAAAGCTCAGGACGGGACTGAGGTTAAGGTTAGACTATAATCCCAATGATAGAATGGTAAGAGCATGTTATGATAAAAGCATGCTCTTTATTAATGTAATGAGCATCATTTGAAATGGGTAAGAGATGATCATTATTTCAGGACTTACGATAGAGACAACTATTTTTCAATGGTACATAAAATAGAAAATTTCTTTAAACTCAAATTAGAATTCTAGATCCATTTTAATAGAAAATCACGTACATCGTTAAAAATAGATTTTTGATTTGGGTATAAGTGATTAGTGGTAATCTATTTGGAACTACATAATTAAAAATACTGAATAATCCAAAAATAAAGAAGTTTAGAATCTTGATTTACTTTTCATTTGAAGGATGGTACACTTAAAACTATTGAACAACAACTATATATTGTGTTCGTTTTACAAAGGTACTACTACATGTAGTTTAAAAGGGAAGTTCGGTACAATTCCGACGCTGTCCCCGCAACTGTGAAGCTGACGATGATTGCAACCACTGTGCATTTGCATGGGAAGGGAATCAGAGAATGAAGCAAAGCCAGGAGACCTGCCTTTATAAAACAAATTTATCATTTCTTCGGGGATTAAGAGATGGGAACGTCAGTATTTTTGGTATGTTAACGTTTCCATTTAGCCTATCTCTTTAGAGGAGATAGGCTTTTTTATTTTATGAAAAGAGGGATTTCTATGAAACTTTATACGAAAACAATTTGTCCAAAATGCCTATGGGTAAAATCTGAACTACAACGTGCAGGACTTGAAGCTGAAATTGTTAACATCGATCACGATGAACAAGCAAAGCAAACGATTATTGACGCAGGTTTTTTAAGTGTGCCTGTTTTAGAGATGAATGAAACTTTCATAGGAGATGTTCAGGAAATTGTTTCTCAAATTGAGTTGATTGCCCTATGATTGTTTACGCGAGTCGTACAGGTAATGTCCGAAATGTTGTATCCAAATTAAAGGCAGAATGTATCGAGCTCTCGGAAGAATTGCGATTGAACAAGCCATATCTCTTAATTACCTACACAGATGGTTTAGGTGACATTCCAGCAAAGGTACAACGTTTCTTAGAAAAAAACAGGGATTTTTGTAAAGGAGTAGTTGCCAGTGGTAATAGTAACTTCGGTCATCATGTATTTGGTGCTGCTGGTGAGAAAATCGCTGCTACCTATCATGTACCCTTAGTAAGGAAATTAGATTTACGAGGTAATCAAACGGATTACGAAGCAATACAAACGTTTTATGAAACGAGGGTAATGAGATGAAAACCTATTTAAAGCTTAATAATGACGTACTGAATCGTTATAGTACAACTGGATTACTTGAGTTAGAAAAGGACCGCGAAGCTACGCGCCGCTACTTTTTAGAGTATGTTAACGTACGTTTGCGTTATTTTATAGATATTGAGGAAAAAATACGCTATTTAGTTGATGAGGGCTACTATGAGAAAGCATTTATCGACATGTACGAAATGGAATTTATTAAGAAGCTGTACAAGAAAGCCTATGATTATAATTTCCGCTTTCCATCCTTTATGAGCGCAAGCAAATTTTACGATAGCTATGCTATGAAAAGTCGTGATGGGGAAGAGATCTTAGAAAAGTATGAGGATCGTATTGTCATTATTGCTTTGTATTTAGCTCAAGGCAACACGGCTCTAGCAGAACGCTCTGTCGAAGCAATGATGGAAGCCTATCAGCCTGCAACACCAACTGCTTTAAATAGTGGTAAGAAAGCACGTGGTGAATTAGTCAGCTGCTTTAAATTATCAATGGATGACTCCATGAATAGTATTGCTGAAAATATTGGCTATTGTTTAGAGCTATCACGCCTTGGTGGTGGAGTTGGGGTCAACTTAACAGATTTACGTCCATTAGGTGATCCAATTAAAGAGATATTAAATCGTGCAAGTGGTGTCATCCCAGTAGCGAAACTGTTAGAAAATTCTTTCAGTTATTCTAATCAGCTAGGGCAACGAAATGGCTCAGGTGTTGTCTATCTAAATATTTTCCATGCAGACATAGAAAATTTCATTTCATCAAAAAAACCAAATGCTGATGATAAAATTCGCCTCGCTACCCTTTCAACAGGGATTATTATACCTAGTATTTTCTTCGAACTGATGAAACGTGATAAGGATATCGTTTTGTTTAGCCCATATGATATTTTTAAAGAATATGGCAAACGTATGTCTGAAATTTCCATTTCAGACATGTACTACGAGCTACTTGATAACCCTAAAATTCGTAAAATTAAACGTTTAAATGCACGTAAGCTTTACACAGAGGTGAAAAAAGCACAATTTGAATCAGGCTATCCGTTTGAAATCTTTGATGATAATGTCAATAAGGTACATCCTTTAAAAAATATTGGACGTGTCAAAATGTCCAATTTATGTACAGAAATCTTACAAGTACAAGAGACAAGTATCATTACGGACCAGGATCAACCAAATGACTATGGATTAGATGTATCGTGTAACTTAGGTTCCATCGATATCCATGCAGCAAGTAAAGTCAATGATTTCGGCGCATTAGTCGATACAGCCATGCACCTATTAACGAATGTATCGCAAATGACGCACATTAAGAATGTACCGTCTGTTGCAAAAGCCAATCAATTAATGCATTCTGTAGGGCTTGGCTGTATGAACCTCCATGGGCATCTCGTGACAGAAGGCATCCTGTACGGCTCAAAAGATTCCATTGATTTCATGGATCACTTTATGGAAGCGATGAACTATTATTCTCTGAAATCTTCGATGGAAATGGCGAAAGAAAAAGCTGCAACCTTCTACCGATTTGAGGACAGTGATTATGCATCAGGTAGCTATTTTGACCAATATATCAATAAAACTGAAGAAGAACTATCGCCTGCTGTGTTGAAGGCGCTTGGCAATATTCCAATCATCACAAACAAGATGTGGGAAACGTTAAAGCAGGATGTAATGCAGTACGGTCTATTCCATTCCTATCGTTTGGCTATTGCCCCAACTGGTAGTATTTCATATATTCGTAGCTGTACGGCTTCAATCGCACCATGTACAGAGCGCGTAGAGGTTCGTGATTACGCCGATAGTAGAACCATTTATCCAATGCCTCATTTAACAAATGACAATAGTCATTTATATGTGGAGGCGTATGATGTAAATCCGTATGATTTAATTGATTTATATGCAGCTTCTCAAAAGCACGTTGACCAAGGTATTTCCATGACGCTTTATGTAACGGACAATTGGACAACCGAACAATTGGCTAAAGTATACATTTATGCGTGGATAAAGGGCATTAAGTCTGTTTACTATGTTCGTCAACGATTACAAAGCTTAGAGGAGTGTGTAGCATGTCAAATATAATTTATGAGGCAGTCAATTGGAATAAGGCAACAAGTGAGCTTGCCCAAATATTTTGGGACCAGCAATGGAAGCAAATTTGGTTTCCAGAAGAAATTGCGGTCAGTAAAGATATTAAACAATGGAAAAGCTTTGAGCATCAGGACACATATAAAAAAGTATTTGCAGGATTAACCTTACTGGATACTGTACAAACAAATATCGGGATGAATCGTGTTGCTGCTTATACAGACGATTTACAGGAAAAGGCTGTCCTAACCGTTTTTGATGCATTCGAGGCGATACATGCCAAGTCCTATTCTTATATTTTCACAACGCTTTGTACAAACGAAGAAATCGACGAGCTATTTGAATGGGTCAAGAAAAATGAATTTCTACAATATAAGGCCAATAAAATAGCAGACATTTATAATAGTATTGAAGAAGGCAATCCAGAGAGCTTATGGAAAGCGATGTTTTCATCCGTTATGCTTGAATCTTTCCTGTTTTATTCTGGCTTTTTCTATCCATTATACTTAGGAGGACAAGGCTTCCTACGAAACAGTGCCGAGATTATTTCACTCATCTTGCGCGATGAATCTATCCATGGGGTAGCAGTTGGATTTTTTGCTCAAAATTTATTCAAGCAATTTTCAAAGGAAAAGCAAGAAGAGCTACATTTATGGGGCTATGAGCTATTATTAGATTTATATCAAAATGAAATGAAGTATACAGATGATATTTATGCGGAAACAGGATTATCACCTGAAGTGCGAGCATATGTACGTTATAATGCTAATAAAGCTTTAATGAATGTCGGCTTTGAAGCCATGTTCCCAGAAGAGGAAGTCAATCCAATTGTGATGAATGGTATTCGTAATGAAGGCTCCACATATGATTTCTTTTCACAAAAGGGTGCTACCTATGCCAAGGCAAAAGTTGCGCCAATCACAGATGACACATTCAATTTTAATCGTTAAGGATGAAGAACAATGAATCTAGAAGTAAAAATTAAAAAAGTTCACGCTGATGCCATGCTACCGATACAAGCCAACCCTGGTGATGCAGGCATGGACCTCTATTCCATAGAAGCAGTAGAAATCCCAGCAGGCGTAGCCAAACTCATTAAGACAGGTATTCAGATTGAGTTACCTAAGGGAACGGAAGCCCAAATTCGACCAAGAAGTGGACTAGCATTAAAGCATAGTGTAACCGTACTGAATAGCCCAGGCACTATAGATGAAGGCTATAGAGGCGAAATCGGTGTTATTTTAATCAACCATGGTCAAGAACCGTTTATCGTAGAAAAATCAATGCGCATTGCTCAAATGGTTATACAATTTGTTCCTTCTATTCAATTAGTGGAAGTAGATGAATTATCTCAAACGGTCCGTGGAGAATCTGGATTTGGTGCAAGTGGTACGAAATAGCGTACCTATATATAAACCGCATAAAGTTTACTTAAAAATCCTGCGAAAATGCAGGATTTTTTTGTTATCGTAGCTCATAGCAGAAGGAAATAATAGGGTTCATATGGAATGAAGTAATGATAGCGAAGTAAAGGAGCTAATAATCATGAAAAAAATATGTTCAGGTATTTTCCTTATGTTGATTGTCATTCTTACATCGATCACAACTGCTACAGCAGCTAGTAGTCAACTAAAAGTGGACGGTATGACAGTACAAACGGATGTGAAGCCCGAAATAAAAAACAATCGAACAATGGTACCTTTACGCGTGATTAGTGAAAATTTAGGGGCTAAGGTGCATTGGTCGGATGGGCAAGTAATACTGACCCAAAGTGAGATGAAAGTCAGTTTAAAGTTGAACAGTAGTAAAGCCACAGTAAATGGAAAAACGGTATTATTGGATGCGAAGCCATACTTAAAGAATGGACGCACCATTGTACCATTACGTTTTCTAGCAGAAACCTTTGGCTGTAAAGTTCAATACGATCATTTAACGATCTCAATCGATACAGAGCCATTGATGATTAAGGGTGTTGAAGTGAAAGCATTACTTCATGAATACCACATGACAATGGGGGGAGTAGTCGAGCAAATCAATGGCAATGCCTATATGCAAGAAATGCACCGTATATTTACTAAAAATATGGGCAAGAAGATAAAACAGCCTAACGACTACACATGGTCTGTCCATAGCACCGTAATTGGGGGCTATTATAAAATGGGCCAATATGATTTCCTGAACAAGGAAGGTAGTAGCATAGCACGTTATGATCTCTATTCGTTGGTGCAATCTTCAGATAAACCTTTGACTGGACAGCCAGACGTGTTGATTTATGACGCAGCTGTTGACCAATGGTATGAGTTTAACAAAACTGCCAGTGACTCTATTTATTCGTTAATGGAAACTGCCACGAGAAATGGCTTTGTGACAGTTATTAGTAATACAGTTCCTTGATTATGAATCCATTAAAAACGCAATAGAAGAGCACATCTATGAATAAGATGTGCTCTTCTTTATTTTAGTGAGGATAAAAAATGCTAATCATTTTTATTTAGAAAAGTACTAGGCATGACTACAAGAACTACTGTTCCACGAGCACAGAGCGTATCCTGCGCGTAAACTTCAGTTTCTACTTTCCATTTTTTCGGATGAATTTCTTCAACAGTGCCAATTGCCTTTAATGGAACATGTTGGGGTGTTGGCTTTAGGAAATCTACATTAAGGTTAGCCGTTACAAATCGAGGTGGCTCCGCTCCATCACCAATTTCATGTCCATTTTTACGATGCAAGGCAAGCGCTGCCGACCCTGTTCCATGGCAATCAATTAATGAAGCAATTAAACCACCATAGATAAATCCTGGAATACCCATATATTTTGATTCAGGTGTATAGATTGTAATCGTCTTATCACCATGCCACCCCGTGCGAAGATGATGACCATCATCATTCAAACGGCCACACCCATAACACCAAGCGATATCATCTGGATAAATATCTTGAATTGCTTTTTCTACTTTTAATTCTTCCATTCTTCTCTCCCCAATACTCTAGTATTATTTGTTTCTAATCGAACGTTAATCATTTAAGTATAATTAATCATTTCCATTCCATCAATAAAAATCTAAATATTCCATCTATTTAAACTGTGTAAAAAAGCACTACCATAAAGTTGGACAAATTTTATTAGTGACAGATGGGGAGGGCTGGTATCAGAAAGTAGGAAAAGCTGCATAGCTTGTAAAACGCTGGCATGGTGCAACAATAGAAAGATGGTATACTATGATCGTTGCATTGCTGTGCTGAAGAAGGAATTAAAGGAGTCAAAAGGTATGTCATTAGAAAATATAATCGATTGTATTTGCAAGGAAGCAACTAATAAAGACAGTAAAAAATTAGAAGAATTACTAGAGCAATTGTATGATTATGAAAGTGCTAAAATACTTGATATTTACCCTTATCAGATAAAAAGTAATGAAAAATATAGTCAAGTTGAAGTATTCTTCGATAAATTAGAGATGGTCGATTTCCAACAAAAAACGCAGGATTATCATTCGTACCAGAAAAGCCTAGAAAAATTTGAGAGATTTTTTGAATTGATGTGGTTAAAATCATCTGAATTTTATGCATTTTATTATTTACCAGATCCTTTATATAAGGATCAATTGTATTATAAAGTCTACGAGAATGAGTGGAATAAAATTATACCTAAAGATCTTACAGAAGGCATTTTATTAAACATTGATGAGTACACAATATTAATTTCACTAATAAAATTAGCTGTTTCGGACCATCTCCATTTACATTTTATTTTACCTGAGGAGAATATTGTATTTAGTGGGAATGGCTTAGCCTTTTTAATTTTCAGCCAACATAATCTTGAGTTATTAGAAAAGATCGCTAATACGGAGGGGCTCTATATCCGTTGAAAAAGTGAGAGAACATTCCCAGCAACATGAAGCTAGATAATATGAAACATACCCTAAAAAAATAGCAACAATCTATGTTTCTTACAGATCGTTGCTACAATTATTTAAAAATCATTTATTCTGCTCTCGATAATTAATGGCCTCTTTAAATTCATCGGTAGCTAGGATATTGTAGAACATATTTTTACTGTTTACGTTTGCTATTGTCCCAGTGATTGTATTATCAATCCATAGATAGTATTCATCATCGTTTAGTTTGATCTTATACTGCGGAGCAATTTCGTTATCGACCTCACCGAATTCTCTAGCTTTTTTAAATGTTTTTTCTATAATTTTAATATCTTTCGCATCGGAGATTTGTTGTAAAGTATCGGGTTGCACTTCATCGAAATTAATTAATTCTTGAATTTCTATCACCTCCGATGCTTCTTTCTGATCGTTACAAGCAACTAACGCTAAGGAACAAATCATTAACAACAAAAATGTTCTTATTTTCACCTTGTCTTCACCCCTTTTTGTTCAATCTAGTATATTCCCTTATGAACATTTCTTCAAACTGCAAAACCCTCGAAGTATTTACATATTCTAACAGTCTAAAAAAGGTTTAACCATAGCATAAAAACTTATCTGAGAGCTTTCCCCTTGAATGGAATTTATAGTATGCTGATTAAAAGGGAGGAGAGGGATTTTATGGTTAAACAATTGATTGTTGGGGATACAACACAGGAATTGGCTTCTACTCGTCGCATGCTGGAACGCTTGCCCGACGAGCATATGACATGGAGGCCACATGAGAAATCAATGACACTAGGAGGTCTGGCCACGCACCTAATCAATCTGCTAAACTGGCAAATGGCTATTTTACAGTACTTAGACTTTGATCTTTCCACCGTTCCGTTACGACGAGAGGCATTAGAAAAGCGAGCTGACATTCTGGATGAGTTCGATACAAACGTAAGAAAACTGGAAATGATGCTTACTGAATGTGATGAGAAAACGCTCGGAGAGGAATGGACACTACGTCATGGTGACCATATTATTCTCCAAGAGCCTCGAGCAATTGCGTTCCGCACCTTCGGATTAAGCCACATGGTCCATCATCGGGCGCAACTTGGGGTATACTTGCGACTTCTCGATATTCCAGTACCAGGCATCTACGGCCCCTCTGCAGACGAAGAAGCCTAGTAAACTACTTCCATGAATCGCTATTTAGAAAGGTATGAGGTGTTCGATTGACTAAGATAATGACGAAAACAGAACGATTAATTATTCGATTAATGGAAGAGGGAGATTACTCTTCTTGGCTTACGCAATATGAAAATCGTTTACCTTCCCAGCATAAATACGATGAAGGTAAATTAGATATGAGCATCTGTACGAAAGAATGGTTTCGTGATTTAGTTACTAAGCATCATCAGATGGCTGAGGATGATAAGGTGTATGTATTTGGAGTATTTAGAAAAACAGATAATACGCATATTGGTTTTGTAGACTTTTCCACAATTATGAGGGAAGAATTTCAATGGGCTAGGTTCGGGTATACCATTCATAACCATTTTTGGAGAAAAGGTTATGGTAAAGAGGCTGTAAAGGCAGCGATTGATCTAGCATTTGAAAAATTAAATTATCATCGAATAGAAGCTCATATAAACCTCGACAATACGGCATCTATAAAATTAGCAGAAAATGTTGGGATGCTTTATGAATGCACGAGGAAAGGATTCATATACGAGGACAACAAGTGGACTGATCAGCTGGTTTATTTTATAAATGCAGAAGACATTTAAAAGGGAGGAGCTGTATGTACGACATGGAGAACTCTTTAGAAGTGCAAAAGAAAGAGGATATAAAAATTTCAATAGTCATACCAGCCCATAATGAAGAAAAATACATTGGAAAATGCTTAGAATCTATTTTAAAGGCTTCCAAATCCTTTGAAAATCAAGTAGAGATTATTGTTGTTTTAAATCGCTGTACAGATAGAACAGAGGAAATTGCAAAATCGTATAATTGTATCCTACTAAAAAATAGCGATAAGAACCTTTCGAAGATTAGGAACGCTGGCGTTGATATAGCAAGAGGGGAAATCATCGTCACAATTGATGCCGATACACAGATGAACGAACATGTGTTATCGAAGGCAGTGGAGAACTTAATCACAGGTAAGTACATTGGCGGGGGCGTTACAGGAAAGTTTGAAAGAATGTCCTTAGGAATTTTTGTTTCAGCTTTGTTGTTAATCGGACCAATATTTTTAAAATATGGTGCAATTTCTGTAGGCATCTTTTGGTGCTACAAAAAAGATTTTCAAGCAATTAATGGATTTAATGAAAATATGCTCATGGCAGAAGATGCCGATTTTGCTAAACGATTAAAAGATTGGGGAAAAAAGAACGGAAAAAAATACGGAACAATTCAAAATGGAATGATCACTTCAAGCAGAAAATTTGATAAGCATGGAGACTGGGTTTTACTTAAACGTCCTAAAATGATCCTAGCATACCTTAAAGGTACAGATCAGAAACATGCGAATGAAGCATATTATGAAAATGAAGATAGATAAAAAGAAACCGTAACGTTAATCGAACAAGGATTAACGTTTTTTTGTTATCACACTAGCTGGAAAAAAGAAAAGAATTGAATAATTTTTTATAATAAATTATTCTTTATTACATCAATATTGATGATTCATTTTAGCGAAAGGATGGGGATTGATATAGCTGACGTCAATGTGTCAAACCCTAACAATCAGAATGATGAATAACTTTGAAGATTTAATAGAAAAAGAGTATTCCAATATAGCAGGCATCGCTATTAGAAAAGATAATCATTTAATTTACGAAAAATATTTTGATGGGTACACCCCAGATGATGCTTTGCATATAGCATCTGTCACTAAAAGTATCATCTCCATTCTTATTGGAATGGCAATTGATAAAGGATATATGAAAAATATAGAACAGCATGTGTTAGATTTTTTTCCAAATTATACAGTGAAACGTGGCGAAAAAACCATTCAAAACATCACCATAGCAAATTTGTTGTCAATGACTGCACCCTATAAATACAAGTCAGAGCCTTATACGAAAGTATATTCAAGTGATGACTGGGTAAAAGCTGCATTGGATTTGCTAGGGGGCAAAGGTAGTATTGGGGTGTTTAACTATTCTACCGTTGGCACACATATTTTATCAGGTGTTCTTACAACTGCCACTGGTCAATCTGTTCTTGATTTCGCTACAGAAAACTTGTTTAAACCTCTTGCAATCAAAGCTCCCACAAATACAACTATACAAAATAAAGAAGACTATTTCGCTTTTCTGAAGGATAAATATGTCACTGGCTGGATAGTAGATCCTAAGGAAGTAAATACCGCTGGTTGGGGACTTACGTTAACAACCCGGGATATGGCCAAAATAGGTCAGCTCTATTTAAATGAGGGTGTATGGAACGGTCGCCAAATTCTTTCTTCTCAATGGATAGAGGACAGCACTAAAGTACAAAGTCGATCAGGAAAGCTGACCTATGGTTATTTGTGGTGGATACTTGATGATTGCTATGCAGCTTTGGGGGATGGGGGAAATGTAATATTCATAAATCCTCAAAAGAAGATGGTCATTTCGATTGCTTCGCGCTTTATGCCACGTGCCAAGGATCGTGTTGAATTTATTAGAAAGCATATGATGCCATTGTTTGAATAACAGCTAGGGATAATAAAAAATTATGGTAAATACACTCCATTTTGATCATCATCAATCAAAATGGAGTTTTTATATTGAATGAAGGGTATTAATGAATCAATTTTGTCAATCATCCTTAACGGGCATAAAAGCAAAATAACACAAGTGAATAATTACAAGCCATCCAAAACAGTTTTGGGGATCCGTTCAATTTTGTTCAAAATGACATTTTTAAAATCAATTAAAGTTCCGCATTTTTAATCAAAATTTTTTTAAACTAACAAAAATACTTGCAACACACATTGTAGTACCGTATAGTACTAATTATGACAAAGGTAAAATTAATGAATCAAAAACGTGTAATTGAAGTAGCTGCAACATTATTTTTAGAAAAAGGGTTTGCTTATACAAGCATGGATGAATTAGTTCGTGTAAGCAAAGTTTCAAAGTCTAATGTGTATTATCACTTCTCTAATAAGGAAGAATTGTTGGAAGGGGTCGTTGATTATTGGATTGAAATGTATCAATCTGCAATAGATGACTTACTATCTCAAAACCATTTATTAGTTGAAGATCGTATCAAACTATTTTTAAAGCAAATAACACAAGGAGTTCAGACGAGAGAATATAAGGGGAGCTGTCCATTTATTACGCTTTATATTCAAAGTCCTACAAATGCCACAAAAGTAAAAGAAAAAATAGGTCTTTTTTTTAAAGGCTTACAAACGAAAGTTTCTCTATTCCTTAAACAAGGGGTAGAGAATGGTGAATTTAGAAAGACAATAAATATTGACGAGGTTGCATCTCTTTTTATTACAAATCTTGAAGGAGCGCTATTTATTTCAGAAACACTGGAGGATGCAACTGTAATCATGAAAACAGCAGATCATTTGTTTAACTTGCTTCGGTAAAAGAAGCATTTTTTTTACATCAAATTAGTACTACGCAGTACTACTAGGAGGATTTTTATGAGGACAGTATTTTTAACGGGTGGAACAGGTTTTATTGGAAAGCAATTAGTGAAGGAATTAGCCAAAGAGGATGTGAACATTCTTCTTTTAGTGAGGTCGAAAAGTAAAGCAACACACATTTTTCAGGAAAGAGGCATCTTAAAAGAGGAAAATATGCACTTTATTGAAGGTGATTTAACGAAAATAGACTTAGGTCTAAGTGCTGAAGATAAGGAGTTGGTATTGAAAACGGATGTGATTATTCACGCAGGAGGCTCTATGGATATTCAAGCGACAAACAAAGAGGCAACTTCTGTATTTTTGAATGGCGCCAAACATATTAGTGAATTCGCTAAAAGTATTCATCAATTGAAGGGCTTACAGCAATTTATTCATGTTGTAGGTTACATGAGTCCCTTTGATGATAATAATAGCAAGGTTGCGATAGATGTATTTAAAGAAGGAAACAAATTTTTAAAAATAAAAAATCCATATGAGAAAACAAAATTTTTAGCTGATCTTTATATCCGTCAACAGGCATCAGCAGTAGGTTATCCGCTGTCTGTCATTAATCCGCCAACTGTGGTTGGTAGTAGTAAAACAGGGAGTACAGAGCAGATAGCAGGATTAGGTTTGCTTGTGACAAGTATGCGAAGAGGGCTCATGCCAGTGATTCCGGGAGGTAAGGGATATAGGTTGCCACTGATTTCAAACGATGAGTTTGCGAAGTTTATTGTGCAGGTTTTCAAATTGGAGCAGCCGGCTATTCAAACATATACACTTGTTGATGACAAAGAGAACGATCCGAACATTGCTGAATTATTAAGTGTTATGTCGGAAAGTATGAATATGAGGGCACCAAAAATCTCTGTTCCAATGCCGCTTATGAAAACAATAATGAAAAGTGGAGTAAGTAAAATAACAAACATTCCTTCTGATGGACTGAATTTTATCACAAAACGAACATTTTCAAATGGTTCGGTGAAAACCATGAGGGGGGGAGATTGGTTTAAGAAGATGAGTGTCATGAACTTTTTCCCTGCCGTAGTAGCTGATCTGGATTATCGATTGATGTATCAAAATGGGGAGCATCATCATTTATTTGAGCGAACATTATGCGATAACAATACCCTTTACCAATTACACGGAGAGGGAAAACCGTTTATTTTATTACATGGTTTATTGAGTGATGGGGAGGATTTATTTCCTTTAGCGCTAGAGCTTCATGAAAAAACGGGTCAACCTGTATGGATCTTGGATCTTCCAGGTTTGGGACGTTCTCCTTTTAAACGCGAGAAAAATCTTTTAAATATCTATTTGAATGTAGTAAAAAAGTTATTGGAGAAAGCTACTAACGGCGCCCATCTAATTGGCCATTCATTTGGTGCGTATATTCTTTTGGAAGCATTAGTACAAAAGTACATAGATAAGAAGTATACAATTACTTTACTTCAGCCACCTATTGCTAAAAAAAATGCTAAATCGATATATGTTCCTCAATTTATGAACAAATGGACATTGAAATTGGCAACTACTAATTTGATAGAGCGATATTTATTAAGTAATGGTTTATTTGAAAGTATAGAGAGCATCCCTGAACATTATATTGAAAAACTAAGTAAAAGTTTTACTTCTCCTAGAATTTTAAATACTACGGTTCAGCTTAACAGTTTACTAACGAAAAACGTTCAAGGTGATTTCAATGAAGTAACAACGTATAATCTTCACATTATTTGGGGGGATTCTGACAGAGGCTATTCTGCTCCTTCACATCTGGGTAAGGTTGATTTTGTTCCATATGGTCATCATTTTCCTCTTAGCCATCCGAGTGAAACGGCTAATTTGGTCATAAAAAACAGTAATGAATTTGCAAAAGAAGCTGAGATCTTGCTTCGGTAAAACTACTATTTAGTGTCCTTTCTACAGGTAGCAGTGAAAATTACTGATATATTACAGCCGAAAAAGTATATACCTAACCAGTTGTCGAAATTTATTTGACGACTGGTTATTTAGTATTATTCTTCAGAATTAAGGAATCAAGAAGAACGATTTAATAAAAGGAAACTCGATGCAGTATATTGTTTTATTTAAAGAAAATTCTTTTTTAGAGTATGGGGAAGACGAAAGGGACTACGAAATTATTCATATTCCAACAGAGACATTAAAAGAATTATTTGAAGATAATTCAAGATCTTTTATAAAACGATTTAATAGATATCGAGGTGATTGAGGATTAATATCTTTTTCAATGAGCATTCGTAAATAATCCCTTATGTTCATTTGTCCTCTTATTGGATATGGCAGCTGAAAACAACTTTTTTATTATATGAAATGGGGAAACTATTTTAAAGTAATACTATCTTAGGCACCAATGTATTAAGTTTTTTAACATATATTAAACTTTCATTCAACAATTGGGCCAGATTGTAGAGTAACTACAGGACATAACTTCTAACTAATAAATATACTATGTACGTTATTCGTTAGAAGTTATAATACTCAATTTAATTGTAGGTTGTTCCATAACCTCATCGAATCGGTACGAGTCATGCAATAAGATTAATTGGACTGGCTTGATATTGCCTCAAAATAGTCTAGAACTACATTGCGGAATTCCAATGAAGCTTGCGTCATGTATCGACTTTTATGCCATAATAAAGCGATATCACGTACAAGTTCATGATCCTCAACTTGCAAATATTTAATCTTTTCCCATGATATTTTTGCTGTGCTTGGTATGAAGGCAAGTCCAATTTCAGCTTCTACAAGAGTGATCAAACGTGTAGGTTCATCGCCCTCATACACATATTTAAGGTCAATTCCAGCCGATTTACATACAGCGTCTACTAAATCACGAGTGCCGTATCCTCTTTTCACACCGACAAAGCTTTCATCCTTAAGTTCTGTTAAACATACGCTACTTCGGTCTGCCAGCCGATGCCCATTAGGAACTGCAACAAGAATGGGATCAACAAAGACAACTTGACATTCGATGTCTTGCCCTTGAAAAGGAGAGGACGACAAGCAAAAATCGACTTCACCTCGATGTAAAAGCGTGACCATTTCCAGTGTGGTCAGCATTTGCACATGAAATTGGATATTAGGACGTTTTTTACGAAACTCTCGCATAATCTGGGGTAAAGTACTTGCTGTGGTTACTGCAAGCTTAAGTGTGCCAGATTCCGCTCTGGACAAATCGCTAATCTCCTGCTTCCCCTGTTCCAACTCAAACAAAGCCCTTTCCGCGCGACGAATGAATTTGTTGCCAAATTCATTTAATCGCAGTTTCCTGCCTGTGCGATCAAATAAAGGTACCCCTAAATCTTCTTCCAGACGCTGAATCGTTTTGCTTAGCGACGATTGCGTAACGTGGAGACTTCGGGCAGCTTCGGTTACATGCTCTAATCGAGCTACCTCTAGAAAATATTGTAGTTGAAGAAGTTCCATTTCTTTTTCTCTCCAATCATTCCTTTTGGTCAATGATATCATAACTTTAAATGCGTTGGAATGAATGTAAAATTTCAAGTAAGATATCAATGTAACAAATATAAAGGGGGGTAAACTATGAATTCTCGTAGCAGGTGGTTAATGATATCCGTTGGACTAGGAATATTATTAAACCCTTTAAATTCATCAATGATTTCTGTTGCTATTGCTAGGTTGCAACATGTGTATAGCATTGATTTTACTGCTGTTTCCTGGATTGTGTTTTCATTTTATATCGCTAGTGCTATCGCCCAACCTGTAATGGGGAAGGCTAGTGATTTATTCGGTCGGAGAAAGATATTTCTGGCTGGTCTTGTTGTATCCTTAATTTCTTCTATTCTGGCACCATTTTCTCCAAATTTCGGATGGCTTATAGTGTCCAGAATTGTACAATCAATCGGAACTAGTATGCTGATTGCAGTTGGAACAGCTATCGTACGCATTCATATTACAGAAAAGCAAGCAGATGCTTTAGCAGGTTTATCGATTTTCCTATCCGGTGCGGCAGCTATAGGACCTTTTGCTGGAGGAGTACTTATTCAATGGTGGGACTGGCCAGCGATCTTCATCGTCAATATCCCGTTTGTTGTGGCGAGCTTTATATTAGCTTGGAAAATGATTCCTAATGATGGATCGGCAGCAACGGTTTCACGTGACATGTCGTTTCGAAAATTACTGGGTGTGATTGATGTGCCAGGAATTCTGCTCTTTGCGGTGGGTCTGATTGCCCTTCTAGTTGGCTTGCTATCAGCGAAGTCATCTGGGCATTTCTCTATGTGGAATATCGTTGTTGTGCTAATCGGGCTCATTGCGTTGGGAATATTCGTACAACATGAGTTAAAAACAATGTCGCCATTTATTCCTTTACGCACCTTCGCCAAATATCCAGGGATGACTTGGGTCAATATACAATACTTGCTAGTTAACTTACTTTATTATTCACTCTTTTTTGGGATTCCATCATACCTGCAAATGGTGCGTCATGTCAGTGAATTTCAGACAGGGATTCTTATGTTAACCTTGGGCTTGAGCTCGATTGTAGCTTCGCCAATAGCAGGGAAATGGGTCGGTAAATCGGGACCAAGACCTGCATTGATTGTATCCTCATTACTGATGGTAGTGGGGGCAGTGTGGATTGTGACATGGACGCAAAGTTCACCAGTCATCAGTGTGTGCCTGGCGTTAGCCGCATTCGGTTTTAGCAACGGGCTAAACGCTGTTAGTATGCAGGCAGCTTTGTTTAAAAGCTCTCCAAAAGAAATTGCTGGTGTAGCATCTGGTCTATTTAATACATCGAGATACTTGGGAACAATTTTATCTTCACTGTTGACAGGTATCATTATGGGAGGTGCGTTCAACTTGACAGGATTCCGATTGCTGGGAGTTTTCCTAACGGTTATTGCATTGGTCTTAGTATTTATAAGTCTGCGATTCAGAGATTCGAAGCAATTGGATGAACCGCGTACAAGCAATTAAAACAAAAAATAAAAATAGGAGTTGAATGTTATGACAACTGTTAGTATCAAGGAATGGTCCTCATGAGATCAAGCTTGGAAGGAAATGCAAAGGATAAACAACCCCAAGATGAGAAAGTCATTTAGAAGTTGAATGCGAGAGCGCAAACTTTCGCCGCGAATACCCTTGGAAATGCAGGTCAAAAACGGATGGAGCAAGTTATTCAATGGTTCAATAGAATGAGGATTACGACAAAAGAATTGGTTCATACAGATGCAATAATAGAAGACCAATTGACTGTTAATTTGCTAGGTGAATTAACGTTGCACCAAGAGAGCTGGATTCTTTATTATTTGCCATCAATGACTATCTTGGATTAAAAGAGCAGTTGAAATGATGGTGGCTTTAGTTTTACATTTTAAATCCATTTTGTCTCACTATTATTAGTATACTTTTCATTGAAACGTAACTTCCTATAATTTATATTATGTAAACTAAAATTATTTGGCGTGGAGGAGGTCCTTGATTCATCAACTACCCATAATATCTGTACTTGTATATGGACAAGAACTTTTAGACACTGCCACAAACCTACCTTCTTTCTTTGCACGAGGATTTTAAAGCATTTTGATTCTTTGGACAAGAACTTTTAGACATTTTATTTTTATGGACAGATGAAAACTCATAAAGTTTAAATTACTCTGTGTAAATGGTCACTTAAAGCAAATTAATAAGACACAAAAGTGTTGGTCTGGAATAAAGTTTGATTAAAAGTTTGTTGCAATCGTTGATTTTATATTATATATTATAATAGAAGAAACCCACGCATTTTGAAAAAAATTTGATCAAAATGCGTGGGTTTTATTTAAATACGAAGTTATTTTATCAAACTATATTACAAATAATCGAATAATCGAACTTTATTATAAATGCTCAATCTTTTTTACCAACTACAATTCTTTTTCCTTCCATCATTAGGATATTAATTCATTAGGATATTAATTTATTTAGGAAACATTTTTTATCTCTTTATGAACAAATTCACATGTCCAATAACCTAAAAATGAATTTAAACTTCTGTATATTGTCCAATCTTTCTGAATTTCTCATAGCGATCTTCAATTAATTGTTCGCCATTTAGAGAATTCAATGCTTTTAGTGTGACGCTTATACATTCTTTTATATAAGATGCTTGCTTCACAACATTGCGGTGTGCTCCACCCGTTATTTCAGGGATTATTCCATCAATAACGTCAAGCTCTTTTAAGTCAGGTGCTGTTATCCGCATTGCTTCTGCAGCTTGCTTCCCTAGGCTACCATCTCGCCATAAGATCGATGCAGCCCCTTCAGGCGAGATAACCGAATACGTTGAGTTCTCTAACATAAAGACGCGATTAGCTACCCCTAATGCAATGGCACCACCACTTCCGCCTTCCCCTATAATAATACTAATAACTGGTACTGTTAGAATCGCCATTTCAGAGAGAGTTCTAGCAATGGCTTCACTTTGGCCGCGTTCCTCGGCTGCCTTACCCGGATAGGCTCCTTTTGTATCAATAAAACAAATAATTGGGCGCTTAAATTTCTCAGCTTGCTTCATTAAGCGTAATGCCTTACGATATCCTTCAGGGTGTGGCATACCAAAATTTCGTCGAATATTTTCTTTAGTTGATTTTCCGCGCTGATGTCCAACAATGGTTACGGGCTGTCCTTCAAAGAGAGCAATTCCTCCAAGAATAGCTGCATCGTCACCAAATGTACGATCTCCATGTAACTCAATAAAGTTTTCACACATCGCTTCTATATATTGTAAAGTAGTTGGTCGTTCTGGATGTCTAGCAACCTGTACACGATCCCATGGCTTCATATTGGCATAAATAGATTGTTCTAGCTGTGTTAGACGTGTTTCAAGCTTTTCGATTTCGCCTGTCATGTCTACATTTGCCTCTGTAGTAATCGTTTTTAATTCATCAATTTTTTCTCGTAATTGTACGACTGGTTCTTCAAAAGCTAAATTTTTAGACATATTGCACACCGCCTTTTGTATGCATTTTTACAAGTATTGCTACTTGGTTTCGTAAATCCTTCCGATGGAAAATTGCATCAAGCTGACCATGCGCTAGTAAAAACTCCGACTTTTGGAAATCATTTGGTAATTTTTCTCTTAATGTTTCTTCGATTACACGGCGACCAGCAAAGTCAATCAATGCTTGCGGTTCTGCAATATTAATATCTCCAACAGAAGCAAAGCTTGCTGAAACGCCACCGTATGTAGGGTGCGTCATGATCGAAATAAATAATAGTCCTTCTTCACTATGACGTTTTAATGCCACACTCGTTTTTACCATTTGCATTAATGATAGAATACCTTCTTGCATGCGCGCTCCACCACTAGCAGTAAAAATAATAACCGGTACACGTAATTCAATAGCTTTTTCAACGGCACGTGTGATTTTTTCTCCTACAACGGAGCCCATTGAGCCCATACGGAAATGAGAATCCATAATGGCTACAACAATTTCTTCTCCATCAAGAGTACCTAACCCAGTCAGTACAGCTTCGCTTAATCCCGTTTGTTGTTTAGCCACTGAAATTTTTTCTACATAATCAGGGAAATTAAGTGGATTACTTGTTTGTAAATGATCATCCATTGAAACAAATGAACCTTCATCTAAGAGATATGCTACGCGCTCCTGTGCAGTCATTTTGAAATGATGGTCGCATTTTGTACACACTTTATGATTTTTTTCTAATTCCTTTGTTAACTGAATGTGACGGCATTCTGGACATTTTGTCATAAGTCCTTCTGGAAATCCCATTTCCTGTCTGTCCTCTTTCTTTTTACTAAATAAGCTACGTACTACCATGTTTTACTCCCCCTTTGTTGTCTAAATGCCTTGTTCAGCATTCATCCACTGTTGGTAAGCTTTTAATGCTTCTTTTTCATAGCCAAACTGTATCGATTTCAACATAGTTTGAATGATTAATTTTTCTTCTTCTGTTGAGTTTCGATTTAAACGGTCACCAGCATAAACTGCTAACTGAAACCAAACTTTTAGTGAAAGACGATTTCCTGACGTGATGATTATTTCTCGTTAAACATCCTGACAATTAATCGTACTTTCTATCTCTAGCTTTACAAAAAAAACTGCCCCACACTGGTAGTATTCGCAGAGTCTCTGTACAACTTTATAAAGCGAATGGCTTCCTTATCATGAATTTGTCGCGTTAATTCGCATCCTTTTTGATTTTTCATCTTCTAATATAAACATCGACAATATTTCTACGAGCTGATGCTTTTGTAGAAGCTAGAAACGTCCTTCCCCATGTCTCGTTTCAATAAGACCTAATAACTCTAAACTTCGCAATGCCTCTCTCACAGAGGATCGCCCGACACCTAGACGTTCTGAAAGGACTCTTTCGGAAGGTGACTTTTCACCAGCCTGTATTTTTTCTATTTTAATAAGTTGTCGTAATTGTTGGACGATATCTAAAAACACTTTCTTTTGTTCGGTTTTTTTATCCATACGATCAACTCCTCGGTCAATCTATTCGCCTTGGAATAATTATTGCTGTCGCTTTCCTTTCGCGCAGATAAACAATGCATCCAAAGGCTTCATCTTCATTCAGTAGGTGTTTGGATACCTACTAAAAAGAAACAAAATCCACCACCTTCAGATGATGGCGTCTCTTACTGAATGAATTCAAAAGTGGTCTGGCCACTTTTGAAGTTGGCTTTATCTTACAAAATAATTATTTGAAAGTAAAGAAAAAACTGCATAAAAATTTATGCAGTTTCTAAAACTCCCTTCAATTTCATATTCTTTTCGTCGTTTGTGCATATTTTATTTTCACTTGAGGTCTACCAAAGCGCTTTTCAAGCGTTCTCTCAATGTAAAGCAATTCAGCTTCTAGTAAAAGCTCCTGAACAAGAGGAAAAACTTGCGGGAATAAGGTTACAGAAACCGTTCCTTGCTGCTTTGTTGTTTATTAAAAATGAGTAATGATTAAATTCTAAAAAAGAGCTTTTGAAACAAGAAACTGCCCTTAGAAAGTTTGGAACTTTAAAGGACAGTTCTGATTTTTAAGTATTCTATTTAAATTTTTAATATCAATCAACAATTTTTAATTTTTAACTCCTCTATCCATCCATTTAAACAGCTATTATTTTCTTCTATTTGCACTCTTACCCAATTATTTTTTCTTTCTATTACCTCAACTATTGTATTTTTAGGAATTTTTGTTTCTTGAATAGTCTAGATTGTCGGCTTTTCCCAAATCTTATATAACTTCCATTACGTAATATCCCTAAATCATAAGGTAAATAATCTGATTTAGATTTACGATAATTTTTGTATTTCTTGAACTGTTGAATGTTCAGTTATACTAGATTGAATCTTATTAATTGTCTCAATACTATAAGTGTTTAAAAACATCGAAAAAACCATTAACAAAACTTCATCTCCAATTACTGAAATAGTCTCCTTAGTAAAATCAGTTATTTCATTCAATATAAACAATACCTAATATTCCCTGAATATCAAGGCAGTTGAGTTTAGAAATTAAGTCGATGGTGCTTCATAACTTTTTTATTTAGGTAGAAAGAACATCTGATAAAAATAAGTGAGAGTATTACGAATATTCCACCAATCCAGCTTAAATTTTCTATATTAGTATATTGAATAATGATTCCTCCTAATGCAGAGCCCAGCATCATTCCCACATTCATTAAGGCGGTATTAAAACTGAGTACTGTTTCGGAGGATTGTGGTTTTAGTGAAATCAGATAAAACTGCTTTGCTGGTGTCGTTGTCCAAGTTGCTACTCCCCAAAAAGCTAGTGTGACAAATACACCCACTGCCCTATACTGTGTAAATGCTAGTACAAACAAAGAGATGATATGAACACATAAACTTAATGTTATTGTTCGATTAGGTCCCCATCTATCTACCGCATATCCTCCAAAGCGTGAGCCAATAAAAGCAAATGTGCCTAAAACAAATAATGCGATACTTGTCATTTCTATAGAAAAACCAGCAGTATGACTTAATAATGGAGCAATGTAGGCAAACACCATCGTATAACCTAAAATCCAAAAAATCGTTGTCATTAAACCAGTTAGGACTCGTTTATCATTCATTATTTGTAGCTGTTGTGTAAATGGCAACGGTTGGTTTCCTTTTATAGCTGGTAATAATTTATAAAGACCTATCATTAAAAAAACTGTACCAAGCACAATGATCAAGAAAATATAGTGCCAATCAAAATGTCCAGCTAAAAATGTTCCAATAGGCACTCCAAGTACTAATGAAACAGTGAAACCTGTAATGACTGTTGCCATTGCACTACCTCTTTTTTCTGGAACTGCAATTTGAGCGGCATAATTGGTGGCAACAACAATATACAGCCCTCCACTCATTGCCATAATGACTCGGGATAACATAAGAATGACGAAATTATAACTGAAAAATGCAACTAGATTTCCTAGAATAAATATAGAGATGGCACTTAAAAGCACTTTTTTACGGTCAAATTTAGACGTTAGCATGACCAATACCAATGCTCCAATAGCATAAGATAAAGAATAAATCGTAATCAACTGGCCAGCTATTGAAATTGAAACATTTAATTCAAAAGAAATCAGTTCTAAAATTCCAGAAACAACAAACTCTGCTGTTCCTGTTACAAAAGCTCCTAAAGCTAAAAGTATGATGATTAGTTGATTTATATTATTTTTCAATTTGTACATCTCCTTATATTTGAACTGCTGTTTTTATTTTAAGTTCCATGTTAACATAAGTAAAATTGATGTTTTTGATAAGGGAGATGAGTAATTACTCATGACTATCGTGCGCTACGAAATCATTGCAAAAGTAGTCGAGCTAGGAAGCTTTACAGAAACTGCTGAAACATTAAATATGACTCAATCTGCCGTGAGCCATGCAGTTGCGAGTTTAGAATCTGAATGGGGAGTTTCTTTATTAATTCGTGATCGAAAAAAAGGAATAACACTTACAGAAATGGGACAAAAAATTCTGCCGCATATCAGAGAAATATTGAAAAGAGTGGAAGTCATTAATCAAGAAATTGCACTTATGACAAGCTTGGAAACAGGTATTATTCGTATCGGCACTTTTGCAAGTGCTTCTTCCTGCCTATTGCCTAAATTACTTGCAAAATTCCGGAAAAAGCATCCTAAAATAGAATTTAAATTTTATGAAGGAACCTATGAGGAAATTACGGAATGGTTGGATTCAGGCATTATTGACATTGGATTTGTAGTAAAAGGAAAATCAAGCCCAAATTTCGATTTGGTTCCTTTGATTAAAGACAAGATGGTAGTCGCTTATCACTCTGCTCATCATTTCCGCTCTAAAGAAATTGTAGAAATGAATGATTTAATGGATGAATCCTTTATTATGCCAACAGGGATGTACCAATCACATGTTGAGGAATTATTTGCAGAAGCGCAAATTAAACCATCTATTCTTTTTGAAGTACACGACTGTACAACCATCGCTAATATGGTACAGGAAGGACTTGGCGTTACGATAGGTCCAGAATTATACTTAAAGACACAGCAAAACATAAAAATCAGCAAACTAAATATTGAAAACAGCCGTGAAGTAGCACTTGCCTGTCATTCTATTGCAAATGCTTCTCCTGCAGTTAAGGAATTTCTCCATGTGGCAAAACATGTTTTTAAGTGAACATTTGGAGCGATTTCGTTTCAAAATAGAACTTCCTTTATTCATGTAACTCATGATAAAAGGAAAGAAAAAGGAATTTTTATGTATAGGCCTTTTAGATTTATTAAAAACACCTAACAAGTGTAGTGGAACGTCCCCAAGCGCCGTTTTGGAGCCTTTCGTTAAAAAATGTTTTTCAATAATTGGGCCCTTTTCATGAAGAAAGACGCTTTCTTTTTTCAGAAAAGGGCCCGATTGTTCAATAAGACATACTTTATTCAGTATAGGAAAAAATACAATAAATTTTGATAAAGGTATAAGAGGAGGATTAAAGAAAAATAAAAAATGTTAATCACTTTTGTACTCACACTTGTTTTTATTACTTCTTTTCAATCAGCAGCTGATTCATCTTCCGAACTAACTCAAGACTCTGAAGAACTTAGATGACAGGGTAAAGGTTGTTTCATCTGTTGCGACGATTGAGTTGTTTGCTGTTGTTATTGGTTCATCTGTTGTAAAGGCTGAGTCATTTGCTGCATTGGTTGTGCCATTTGTTGTAGAGGTTGCATCATTTGTTGTGTGTTCTGTAAATTTAATTTGTTCGATATATTTTTTGTGAATTGCTGAAGATTTCCACTTTGCAACCTCTTGTTATTACCCAAGATAGCAGCTCCAATTACACCCCATGTAAGAAATTTCATTATTAAAAACCCTTTTTCCGTCCCCCTTAGTTCATAGCGATTACCATTCAAGCCAGTTTTCTATGTTGGTTCATTACATATCTTCGAGGAATACTCTTTAATTTAACCCGTTATAAAAAGCACATGTCGTTCCCTTTTTGCTGTGGTTTAAATAGGTTTAATTTGGTTGTTTCTCTCGATATGAATTCTTTATCCGTTCAATTTGATCAAGGTGGTCGCGAACATGTTGTACGCGAAATTCAAGTAATTGCTTAAATGTGAATCGTTCCTGATCTATGTACATCCCCACTCGCCTGCTTTGTTCACTCGTTAGATTGTCCAAAATAGGCTGCATACTAGTACGTAACAATTTGAAAAGATGCAAATACTGTTCACGGTCCAATAAGTCATAACTCAAGGTATTCGCCCATGCATCTTGGTCAAATGAGACCAGTATTGGCTCATCCTCTGCCAATACTTTTTTTAGCCTAGGTGTGGCTGAGATCTCGGAATCCGTTACATGTATGAGAATTTGATGAATGCTCCATTTGTTTGGTGCGGGTTTGTATCGAAGCTCCTCCTCTGTTAATCCTTCGATGGCATCCCAAATCATTGTGTATCCTAAGCTGTACTCCTTTATTAAATCCTCCAATTCAGTATCTCCTTTCTCAAGTAACGCTTTTTAAAATTTTAATAAATATATATTCTTTTTTATTGGGTAAGAATCCTTGAATTTTACGAAAATTTATTAAACTAACCTGCTCCGTTAGTAAAAAGCGACTGTTCTATTGAACAATCGTACACTTTAACGGAATACCTAAAATATGTCTAAGATCGCTTATAAATGGCTACCCATGAATTTACTTTATTCTAATTTGTGAATCTTGCACACGTAACTTTATTTCGAAGTTACATTCTTCTTTCCATTAAAACTGTATCATGCCATATCCCATCTAATTGAGCAATTTTTTCTCTTGTACCAACAATTCGAAAGCCCATCTTTTTATGTAATTGGATACTTGATGAATTGATCGCAAAGATGGATGATTGGAGTGTCCAAAACGCCTCCTTTTCACTCTCTTCAATTAGTACTTTAAATAGCTTAGAGGCAATACCTTTCCCTTTACTTTCACTCGATATATAAACACTAACTTCTCCAACTCCAGAATAGACGGAGCGTGTAGAGACGGGTGAAATGCCAATCCAACCAACCACTCTATTGTGTTCTTCTGCAACAAAACGCAAGGTCGCATGGTGTCTTTCATCCCATACCTGTTCACTTGGCACTATTGTTTCAAAAGTTGCCATTCCTGTTTCGATTCCCTCTTTATAAATCTTTAATACCTCTTGTAAATCCTTATTTTCCATTTTACGAATAATAAGTGTGTCCATCCCATTTCCCCCTTGGTATTTTAAAAGGACTGCTAGCTTGCGCTAACAGTCAAATTTTTAACAACATGTATTGGATTGATTAACAAGATTAATACTACATACGCCTGTTTCTGGTAAGTCTAATTCCACACGTTTCGACGCTTCTTCATCTCCTGATAAATAAGCTGTTATGGAACGAACCTGTTCGTAGCCTGTGGCCATTAAGAATGTAGGTGCGCGTCCATAACTTTTTGCACCGACAATGTAGAAGTTCTTTTCTGGTTGTCGTAGTGTTTCTTCTCCATGCGCCCTTACTGTGCCACAACTATGCTCATTAGGATCAATTAAGGGCGCTAATGCTTGCACACTTTCTGTTGCTGAATCAATCGAAAGGCGTAATTCGCTGTTAATTGATAGGTCTGGTCGATTTCCTGTATTGACAATAAGCTCTTCAAATCCTGTTAATACTTTTTGTTCTCCGTTTATAGTACCAACAATATGGATGTTCTCTTCTTTCTTCACCTGTGAGATATAGAAAGGAGTTATTACTTCAACCTTACCTGTATCTACTAACTCATGGATGCGAATACCCAGTGCGCCACGTGCTGCCAACGCATCTTTTTCCTCCCCGCCATAGGCCTCTTCTACAGATTTTTTACGCATAATCCACACAAGCTTTGTTGCAGGATTATCTTTTTGTAATTCAGCCAAAGCTAATAAAGTATTGATCGCTGAATGACCACCACCAATGACAGCAACCTTCTTATTTGCATATCTCTTAGGGTTCGTATTTATATCTGGAATACCATACTCAATGTGATCTGCTATTGCTTTTTCATTTTTTAGCCAAACACCTGTAGAATTTGCTGGGTTTGGATTCCCCCATGTTCCTGTTGCATCAATAACTGCTTTTGCCTCAATAATATCGATATCATCCTCTTTTTCAACATATATATTAAAGGACTGATTGAATCGATTTTTTGATTTCATTTTATCATTAAATTGTCTTGATATACCTACTACTTTTGAGTTCAATCGGATACTTGGTTTTATTTGTGTTAACTCTGCCAAAGGTTTTAAATAAAGATCTATTAATTCATGCCCCGTAGGTATTGTTTCTAAGTTAGGTTCTATCCAATCAGCCCCCTCTAATAATGATTTAGCAGCTTTATTGATGTTATAACGCCATGGAGAAAATAATGTGACATGACCCCAAGTACGAATATTGTGTGCTATTTCATTGCCAGCTTCAAGTAAAATAAATGACTGGTTCTGCTCTACTAGATGAGCAGCAGTAGCTAACCCTATAGGACCTGCACCAATTATGACAATCGGTAAATTCTTATTTGGGATATTAACACTCTCCTGTACTTCAATATCCTTAGTTGTAGTACAACAAGATTGATTTTGGTTGATTACTTTTAGTGTTTTCATATAAATTTCTCCTCTTTTCTCTATATAAGCATTTTCTTATATAAAATATATTTTTTTACGTCTAGCAGTTAGCTAGACGTAATTTATTTAAGCTTTTGTAATAGTTATGAACACACTTCAATTTCACACATGATTTTATCAATTTCTTTTATAGCTTTTTCAAATTGCAACCATGTAGAAGGGCCGTATCGCTCCATATCTCCTTTAAAGAAGAAATCAAAAGCAAATTCTTTAGCCTGTATCAATGTGTATTCTCTACTATTCATAATTAACTTTAAATAAGCGATAAAATAATCTTTTGTTAATACGCTAGCATGATTTACTGTCATTATTGTATCCTCCATTCACAGATAGAATAATTGCTAAGACAGACAGTATATTTAGAATTACTCTTTAGCAAGATGTCGGAGAGTATCCAACTAATACTAAACCTAGTTCACCATTCTCTTCTTCTGCATGGATCGTAACATCTGTTAATTGCGGTGCAATATCAGGATGAATTGCGATTTCGATACCTTCAATTGTTTGAATCGCATCTTCTGCTGCTGGTGCTTCTAAGCCTACACCTAAATTAACCCCACAGCAGCCTGTAATACCAAAGAAACGAAGTGTTTTAACCTCGGAATCAGCTAATACCTGTTCTAAATAATTTTTACCTTCTGGACTCATTTTCATTTGATTTTCTCTCCTTTTAATTCATGTAAGCCTTGTGCTCCAACCAGTGGCGTTTTTACCCATGGAATGGCCACAAATTGATTATTGCTGATGGATCTAACTTCTTTTAGCCATTTCGATTCTGCTTGTTGTTTTTGAATTAATGTTGGACTTGTTGTATAGATAGATGAAAATGCCTGATTAACAACCCACCAATCAACAGATAATCCAGCACGATGTAAATCTTCTTGTAAGCGCGAAGCTTCATAGACAGGTGTTGCTTCAGGGAGAGTTACAATGGCGACACTCGTATAAGAGGCATCACGCAACCTTGGTAACAGGTTTGAAACAGCTGGAGGAATATCCCCTTGTGAACGGCTTATTTCACGATGATAAGCTTCTGTTGCATCTAATAACAGCAGCGTATGCCCTGTTGGTGCAGTATCAATAATAATGACTTCATCTTGATGATTTTCTACAACGTTAGCAAATGCTCGGAATACAGCTATTTCCTCTGTACAAGGAGAAGCCAAATCCTCTTTCACAAATGCTAAACCTTCCTCATTCATCGTTTCACTTGCCTTTGCAAGCACTTCTGCTTCATAGTTTTCCACTTCTACTTTTGGATCAATACGACTGATCGTTAAATTTTTAACGTTGTCATCACCAAATGTCCAATCGAGGTGTGCGGCAGGATCGGTTGTAGTTAAATGTACATGAGTACCCTCTTCTGCTAATCGTAATGCAATATAAGAAGCCACAGTTGTTTTGCCAACCCCACCTTTACCCATCGTAAAAATGAGTTTCGGCTTACGTTCTAAATAATCTGCAATCATTTCTTCTATCTCTGGAATCTTAGTTTCTTCATTTGATTCATCTTCTTGTATAACTTCTTGGTCAGTCATCCATGCTTGCATACGCTCAATACTTGATAATGAGTACGGTACAAATGGTAAGTAGAAATGTTCAAATCGATTTAGTTCTTCAGGAATTCTTGCTAATGCATTAGCTTGACACGCAATGAAAGCCTCTTCGATATCATCAGTAGAATCGGTATTGCTCATATATCCATTAATTAGTAGAGTCTGATTTTGAATGCCTATTTCAAACAATTCGTGAGAAGCACGTGCAGTTTCTTTTAAAGGGTTTTCTTCAGGACGCGTCACTAACATTAACGTCGTTTGTTTGGCATTCTTTAAACGTTCAACTGCTTCTTTATAGATTTCACGTTGTGGCTCTAGCCCTTTTAAAGGACCTAAACATGAGGTACCAGTCGTGTTATCATCTAGAAACGTAGACCATGCAGAAGGCAATTGTAATAATCGTAACGTATGCCCTGTTGGCGCTGTATCAAACACGACAGTGTCAAAATTCCCAATGACTGAAGTATCAGTCAATAGTGTTGCAAATTCATTAAAAGCAGCAATTTCTACTGTGCAAGCACCAGAAAGTTGCTCTTCCATATTTTTTAATACCACTTCAGGTAGCTTTCCACGATACGGACCAACCATTTGTTCTTTGTAATGCTGTGCCGCCTGTTCAGGATTCAAATTTATCGCAAATAAATTATCTATGCCTTCAATTTTTGTTGGACTATTAGAAAACGTTTGGCCAAAAATATCTTGTAAGTTGGATGCGGGGTCTGTACTAATTAAAAGTACCTTTTTCCCTTCATTTGCAATGGCTATTGATAGGCTACAAGCAACCGATGTTTTCCCAACGCCCCCTTTCCCCGTGAAAAATAGGAATGGGGTGTCAGGGAAATGACTTCTTGTAAAGCGTTCCATCTTAGGCTTCTCCTTTTAGTGACAAGCGTACTTTTGGCTTTTGTAGTAATTCGTCTTCTGAAAGTCCTGACCACAGTGAAAATTGTTCATTTGTTGGGTAGATCCCTTTACAAAGTAATTCTCCATCCACAAACGTTGCAGGCAAGGCATCCATTCCTTCTGACATTAATAGTTGATTGATAGCTTCGTTTTCTACAAAAGCATTTGGCTCGTTTGTAAGATTAAACCTTTCAGCTTCAATGTTTGTTTTCTTTAAATTATTCATAATAAATGACATACGCAATAATTCTGGGTCAATAGAGGGTCCACATAAGCCTGTAGAACAGCACATTGCTGGCTCATAGATATGAATTTTTTTCAATTTAATTCAGCTCCTCAGCTACAAATTGCTCAATCCGTTTTCCAATTGCATCACGTACAGTTTGGAATACAATCCATTTTTCTTCATCTGTACCTGTCGCTTTCGCAGGATCTTCAAATCCCCAATGCTCACGACGAACGTGAGGAGGCGTCATCGGGCATTTATCTGCTGCATCCCCACATAACGTGACAACTAACCTGGCGTTGTTTAATGTCTCCCTATCAATTAAATCGGATGTATGATTTGAAATATCAACCCCTACCTCGGCCATCGCTTTTATAGCATTCGGGTTTACACCATGTGCTTCAATACCCGCACTTTTAACTGTCCAATTGGTAGGTAGTAATTTCTTTGCCCATCCTTCAGCCATCTGACTTCGACATGAGTTTCCTGTACATAAGAAATAAAGTATATTTGTCATAGTAATTGCTCCTTATAATTTAATGGTTTTAAAGTATTTTTTCTGCCAACGTAGGGCAACCCATACAAGTCCTATGAGAACAGGTACTTCTACAAGTGGACCAATAACAGCAGCAAATGCCACGCCACTATGCAGGCCAAACACACCCACTGCAACCGCAATCGCTAGCTCAAAATTGTTACTTGCAGCTGTAAAAGAAAGAGCTGCTGTGACAGGATAAGATGCCCCAACTTTACGGGAAGAGAAGAATGACACAGCAAACATAATCACAAAGTAAATAAATAATGGAATAGCAATTCGCACTACATCAAGTGGCAGTTCTACTAATTGCTCACCCTTTAAAGCAAACATCATCACAATCGTGAACAACAGTGCAATTAGAGTCAGTGGTGAAATCTTCGGTAAGAACTTTTCCTCATACCAATGTTTCCCTTTTGTTTTAATCCCTATCCAACGTGTGAGGAACCCTGCAGCAAACGGGATACCTAAGTATATAAGTACGCTCTTAGTAATCTCCCACATAGAAATGGATACATGGAAATTCTCTAAACCAAACCAACCAGGTAATACATTTAAGAAAAAGTAAGCAAAAATTGAATAAGTCACGATTTGAAAGATGGAGTTAAACGCAACTAAACCAGCTACATATTCACGGTCTCCACGTGCTAAATCGTTCCATACAATGACCATTGCAATACAACGAGCTAAACCAATCATAATCAGTCCAGCCATATACTCTGGATAATCGTGCAGGAAAATGATGGCTAAAAAGAACATTAAGAACGGTCCGAGTAACCAGTTTTGAAAAAGAGAAAGTAAAAGCACTTTCCAATCCTTAAACACACGCCACATTTCTTCATACTTTACTTTCGCTAATGGTGGGTACATCATGACAATTAACCCGATAGCAATCGGTATGGATGTTGTGCCAATAGACATGGCCTCTAATGCTTCTCCAATATTAGGCATTGTCAAACTTAATAAAACACCTATTCCCATAGCAACAAATATCCATAAGGTAAGGTAACGATCTAGAAAAGATAGCTGCTTGGTTAAAGAATCATTACTCATTTATATTTCCCCCTACATGGCAACAATCTGTGCCACAGTTGCAACCCTTTAAAGGCTGAATTTGTTCTAAGATGCCCTTCATCAATGGCGTTTGATCCTCTACTAAACGGTAATGTTTCCAAGTCCCTACTTTTCGTTCCGTAATAATGCCTGCCTCCTTTAATTTTCGTAAATGTTGACTAACAGCTGGTTGCGATATTCCGAGAACATCTACAAAATCACATACACATACCTCCCCATTCTTCATGCATGCAAGTAATTTAATGCGGTTTAAATCTGCAGCTGCTTTTAGTTGTTTTTCAATTAGTGTATTTTCCATTTATCTGCACTCCTTATATAATTATTTGCTTATATATTATTTTAAATAAAATCACCTCGTTAAAGAAAGGTGAATTAATCCATATATAACTATATTCTTATATTATGATTTAATGTTTTGAATTGCAACAGATTTTTACCCAATTTGAGCTAAGTGCTGCTCTTAACGGGAGTTTCCATTAACAATTGGAGAGTCCCTTTTTTAATTCGCTAAAGAGAGAAATAATAGAAATTCATATAGATTAGAACAAAGAGAGTAGACTATCCACTTAATTGCTAAAATAATATGTTAAGCGTAAGCCATACGTATCCTTTAAATCAGCATCAGTTGCCAGGATAATTTGTTTCATTGAATTTGAGATCTCCAGAATCGATACGCCAGGTTGAACAATTGAAATTCCAAATTAAGTTTAAAACCAATATTATTAAGTTATGATAATACGCTTATTTTCCAACTGCTTTTAGAATAATTGCTGCATCTTTTTAATTATGAAAATTAAAAAGTAAACATTAAAAGTTAAGACGAACATAAAATTTTCAAAAATAATTTAAAAATGGTAAATCTCCATTAATATCCCTTATAATCATATTTAAAGGGGGAAAATTCTAAATGAAAAAAATAGTTTCATATATTTTATTTGCACTCATTTTAATTTCTACAAATACGGTTAGTGCACAAAGTGTCGTTACTATCACTGGTGGGAAAATGATTGACAATCGTACGTTAGTCCCATTACGTTCAATCTTTGAAGAATTAGGAGCAACTGTAATATGGAATCAAAATACAAAAACCATTTCTGCAACTAAAGATACAACTAACATTTCATTAAAACTAGGAACGAAAACAGCTGTAATAAACGGACAAGCAGTTTCTATCGATGTTCCTGCTCAAATTAGAAATGGCACAACTTTAGTACCTTTAAGATTTATTAGTGAAGCTCTAGGTGCTAACGTTAAATGGGATAATAAAACTTTAACCGCTACAATCGAGCAAAATGATAAGACTATCTCAGTAAAGGTAGAAATTCCCAAACAAGAGGGAAATAGGAATTTTTTGAACATTACAGACGCAGAGATTAAAGAAGCAATTCAAGAAGGGAATAAAGGTGTATATCACCTCCACGATATAAGAAAAAAATATATAGTTCCTGTAGCATCAGATGGATTTGGACTAAAGTATTATCAACCTATTGTTAATATTAATACTCCATATTTAACTGTTCTATCTGTAGCCGCATTAAAAACTAATAAAAATGAAACTTTGTCTTTTTCAGAAGCTAAAAAATGGGTTGATATATATAAGCAATCAAAAAGTATTGATTTTACAATTGAGACATATGGTAATTCAATTGATGTAATATTTAACCCAATAAATATTGTTTTAAAACAAGGAGATAACTATATTTATCCATCAAGCACTATATCTTTGGGTGTTCAAAGAACAACAAGTTGGCCAAATGATCCATCATATAATGAGAATCATACCTCCTTTTTTCCAACTAATAAAATAGATACTAATCAAAATGCAACCCTTATCTTAAAAATGCCAGATAATACATTAATAACGTATAATGTTGTTTTTTCGAATTACAAATAGCATTAAAATTTTTGCAACGAAGGAAGGTGTAGCTCCTAAGGCTACATCTTTTTTATTGAATTAGTTTGGATAATATGACCATATTTTAGATATTATATTTCCGTATTTTATACGAAGTATCATTTCTTTGAATCTCTCTTATTCACAAAAAATCCGAAATTGTAAGCTTCTCTACTAGTATCCATCCTGTATTAAATACCTTT
Source organism: Lysinibacillus sp. YS11 (assembly GCF_002896375.1). NCBI lineage: Bacteria > Bacillati > Bacillota > Bacilli > Caryophanales > Bacillaceae > Lysinibacillus > Lysinibacillus sp. YS11. Next base: position 2,325,181 of record NZ_CP026007.1, read on the forward strand.
TTTGAAAACTACTCTATGAGAAAAATTGAGACATATCATTATTCACTAAACAATATTTCAATTCGTATCAGAACACCAGAGTGTTAATTTTTTGTAATTAACTTTGAAAGTTTTGAGCACTTTATCACAGGAATACATATGTGTTCTTAAGGTATATTAAATTCTAATATTATAAATAGATTTATAATATTAGTTTTTTAAACTATTCACATTTGAATGGTGCCGATATTTATAAAATTATGAAATCACTTGGACATGAGAAGATTGAAGCTACCATTATTTATATGGAAAAGGTTCTGGAGATGGATTAAAATGCTATTCATGAGTGGGATACTGAAAGTTTTGGCGGTTATATCTAATATAAAAGATATTGATAAGTAATGTAGCAACTACAACTACTCCCCTATCACATTGTTATAGACACATGCTGGCAATCAGCATTTCAGAAGCTGCAGTGTAACCTTTGGAATCGAAAGTTTTGGTCGAGTTTAATGATTCATTACATGGGTACTACTTGGTTTTTCTGAAGGGGCATTTAATTAATAATTATCTATTTTGGAAAATAGTGTTAAACATCCGATTTATTATCCGATAATTATAATGTGTTACAAATAATGTAAAAGGAGAAGTTGTATATGAAGAAATATTTACTAACTGTAGGAATTTTAGCAAGCGGTTTGCTGGGGCTAAATACAGCTGAGGCTTCAGAGATAGAAAAAGATCAGATTGCTGTAGATCCATTAATTGAAGATTTAAAAACAAAACATCCTGATTGGACTGTTACATTAGTTACTTCAGATGAGGCTGCTAAAATTAAAGAGGAATTAAAAAACAGTCAAAATAGTCCCGTTCTAAGAGGTCCAGCACCACCTTTAACATCTGTTTATATTGACAAAGTAGTATCTCAAGTTGGAACAAGCAATCAAGTAACTGAGGATATTGGCATGCAGCAAACTTCTCATGCAGTTTCAGGAACTGTTACTGTAGCAGTTATGGAAGTTGGCTATGGAAGTGAAAATCAATGGTTAGATGATGAGCGTATTACATATCAAAATCGTGATTATAAACTTAATGAAGCTGCTATAGATTTTAATAATGACAAAATTATAGATGCGTTTTATCATACAGTAACTTTTAATTCAGACTTAAAAATTTCAAGTGGGACTTCTGCTTTATATAAGTTTAGATCAACTTCACAAAATTCCCCTTGGAATACCATTGAAAGAACGATAAATATTCCACATTTATAATGTAGGAATACTATGAAGAGAGGTGTATTTAAAGATGGTTTCTATGGAAGATATGAGTATAAGGTTAACTATCCTTCAAGGAGCTTACGGATATAAAGGTTTTACTCAACAAACTGGCGAGAATATGTATAAAACAGACTTGAAAGCTTTTCGAGAAACAATAGAAAATGCAAAAGAACCGATTGATACGAGTAAAGTTTCAAAGTTATCATCTGATCAAATCAAAGTGCTACAAGGTGCTCCAAGTGGTAGTTGGTTGATTCCTTTACTAAACAAAATGGGACAATTAGGGATGATGGATTTGCGTGATGGACTAGTTAACCCTAAAATATTCCAATATACCTCGACAATGAGTGCTTATAAAAGATCCATTTAAGCTAAGTAATATAAAAGGCATTAACGAAAAGGATTTCTCCTTTCTTGTTAATGCCTTTTAGGCAAAGACACTATTTTAGTTTTCCGAGAAAGCGCTCGATTTTTGAAAATCGTTATTCGATTAGAAACCCTACACTTATTTTTATTAGGCTTTAGGCTTCAATATTTACGTCGGTAAGAGCAGTTTTTGATATTACTGGAATAAACATTGCGACATATTGTGGTATAGAAAGTTTAAGTGGTCAAGAATATTTAGCTATTATTTCCAATTCACAAGAAAATACAACCGTTCTTTTAGTTGGAGAAGATAATGGAGATGTCTGTGAAAATAAACAGGAAAATGAAAAAGCATGTTTTAATAAATGATTAATCAAAACATGCTCATTATATATTTTAGGGAATCAAAGCGTTTAATGGCGGAATAAACCAGGAAATCTCTCAGCCAATTCCTATGGATGGGGACAACCCCTTAATCCTTTAACTGATAGAAAACCTGTTTAATTTTGCCTCTGTGCCAAGTATGGCAGTATTAAGCTCATTCCCTAGGCTATCTTGTCCCCTTCTGAAATAGAGACTGCGTAAAAAATTCTTGCTGTTCACACGAGCAATCACCTGACTGCGATTTCTCGGCAAATTGCAGCATTGCGCTAAGCAGCTAATCCAATTAGCAATTTCTTGATGTGGAAGTAATTCTTTGTGAATCATCGTATCCACGATATTGACTAATCGCTCATCATCCTCATCACTAAAAATATGTATTCCATTATGTAGCTTGCCAGAAATAGCGACTAGAACCTCACGCAGCATTGCAACGCTGCTCTCCTCGCACTGCACCAACTCAACAAAAACATCTGCACCGTGAGACGCGCTGTGAGCCCAGCCTCCTACTGAAAGGTAACCCCGCAGATCTTTCTCTTCTTTGTAATAACGTAGCATTACTTGCATTAATTGCCCAATTTCTTCTTGATTTAAAAATGGATTCTTTCTGTGGTGTTGTATAATCAAAGCGATAGGCAAGGCAGAAAACGTCCTTGTAAAAACTGATTGATCATCCTCGCTGCCAATATTATAGAACAAGTGGTTCTCATCAGTCAGAACAGTTAAGAGACTACGCAACTCCTCTTCACTGAACCTATTCTCTTCCTTAATCCACATATAAAACATCGGATAAATCAAATTATCCCGCAATTCTGGATGAGGATCGCCAATGTATTGGAGTAACAAAGGTAAGAAATCTTGATGCTGCTCACCTTCGCCTAACTGATACTCATTCTCCTCAATTCTTTGTAAATCTTCCATAAGTTTTAACCTTATATCGCTCACTTTCCCATCCCCTTTAACATTAATAAAATCTCTTCTATTACAATATCAGGCTCATCATGGTGTATATAATGTCCACTACGATTAGCAATCCGGAACTTACTTGACGTTGACAGCCGTTGGAATTCTGCTTGTAGACTTTGTTCAATTTTTAATATTTCTAGAGAGGGCCATCCATCTTCATTATTATCGGGTAAACCTCTTGTAATAATTGAGAGAGGGATGTCACTTTCTTTTGAATAATCAGCAATTTGCTTATAACTCTGTATTTTATCAATTTTCTCACTATTCAACATAGGATTCTCGAAATATTCCCTATTTCCTGCAAGTAGATTTTCTGGTAGAACCTTTTCATAGGCAAGTTCTTTATATTCCGGTGCAGCGTCAACCAAAACCATACCACAGATGTCCTGCGGATAAAGACTGGTATACAATCTGGCGACCAAACCACCAAAGGAATGGCCTACTAATATATAAGGCTTTTCCACGTCAAGCGCTTGCACCAATTCGGAGAGCTCTTCAACAAGATCACAGCAAGTTCGCGAGACAGCTACGTCCTGACTCCTGCCAATACTTGCCCTGTCATAGGACAAGGTAGATGTTTCATCCGCTATTCGTTCTTGTACCTTTTTCCATGTTTCATGGCTATCGCCTAACCCTGCAATAAAGATTACGCTTGGTGTATTTTTACGATATTTATTGAACAGTATACGCCTATCATAAACATTGATTAACTTTTTATGTTGTATCGTCACTTTTAATCACCTAATTAAATTATAAGCTTTACATTATTCTTTCTACAATATAAATAAAGGACCTTTTATGTAACGCAGTAATAATTTGCTAAAGTCCTCTGTTAGTTCAAGTGAAAAACTTCACCTTCTTACTCAATTTTCAACAATATCCATTTTATCGAAAACACTTCTCAACAATCTGGTCCTTTAGATGAAGAGAGACGCATTCTTACTAAAGAACTGCGCCCAATTATGGAATATAGTTATTGCTACTTTCAATAGTAATCTAGATGTTTGAAATCCATTAATATGCGACATTCAGACGTTTCGAGACAGGTATCTATCCGAATTAACGAATCTTGATGCGTCTGACATCTTAATTCTCATTTTTTGTAAATTCATAATGAATAACAAAATTACCGACACTTAAACTTTTTTAATAAAGGATTTTCGATATTCTTTTCAATGAACTTATATCTACCTCATATTTATTGCCACATGTTCTCGGTGAAGGGATTTCTTCCTTTGCTCCAAAAAATAAGATTTTAAAATCATCTTCTGTGAACTGAACTACGAACAAATCATCAAATTGGTTGAATGTATTTTTATTGATTGTAATAAAACTTTTTTCTTGGGCAGTTGTTTTAACACTAATTCTTCTACCGTTTTTCACCACATCAAATCCATGTTGATTAGTTACTTTAGCTAGTTCTCCTTTCGTGTAAAGAACACAAAAGAATTCACCTAGCCGCCCTATAAGATGCCTTAATTCAGTAGCCTTGCATCCAAATACATTCATTTCAAATCGTAACATTTCTAAGTATTCCTCATATAACTTTTCTATTTGTGATATTCCTATTGTACCTTTATTAACAGTCTGTTCATTATAGAGTAGAAGTTGCCCTTTATCGCACTCTCCTACAACACTTTCAAACTCTGCGCCTTTAGGATTGTGAAAGATTAGTCCCGTATAAGGATAATTTTCACCAACAAATCTATATGTACTTCGATTAATATATATAAATAGATGTTTATTAAAAGATATACCTTTATTGTAACGGTTATAACAATAATCTGATAGAATAATACTCTTTAGATTTGTATTGAATTTTTTTGATAATCTATCTTTTACCTCTTTAGATGTTAAAATATTACCTTTTTCTTCTTTGAGGAGCTCTAATAGTTGTTCATAAATTGTCATCGTAATCCCTCTCCTTCTAGTAATCTTAGACGTATAAAAACTTCACAAATAATTAAATTTTCATATCTTATTGAAGAAAAAATTTAAACCAAATAAAGTAAGCTACCATTAGTTTATAGACTAATGGTAGCTTATTTTATAACTTTGCACTATAAACAGTAGGTTTTAAGTTTAAGGAGGCTCCTAGGTCACCTTTTATTCTAAAGAACTTGCCAGAATTAAATTCATGGTCATATTCATAGACTCTATATAATTCGTAGTTACGTGCATAAACTGAGGAAAATGCAAGTTCATTAGCAGTTATCATAAATGGCGTATTGATACCACCTTTTGTTGTTTTTACCTCTATAAATATAGAAGTACCATCCTCTTTAGTAGCTTCTATATCATACCCAGCTCCATCACCTTCTATTAATGAAGTATGAATGGTATCATAACCTAATACATTTTGGAGATGTTTAATAACTAATAATTCACCTTTCAATCTAAGCTCAGAATTTCTTTTACTGTTCTCAGTATAATCTACTTTAGTAGCATAAAAGTTTCTTGTTTCTCTTAATTTGTTTGGCATTGAATTTGGTACCTTACGGATAACGCCTGTTCCTCACCATCTAACATCGAAGTAACGATTGTCATAAAATCTTCAGCTCCAATTTCAAAATGACCTCGACGGAATGGTAACCCCCAATTGCGATTTCCACGCGTAAAAGTGAGCTGGTTTAACAACAATGCAATCTTAACTTCTCGACAAGGAATATAACGCATATCTCTGCGAAATGGCACAAACGACTCCGACACTTGATGTTTGTAAGCACCGTTATCCGTAACCTGACCAATAGCAGTAAATGCTTGAACTGGCTTCCCTTTGGACATGTCTGTGCGAGGGGAATAGTATATCAGCCAATCACCTGGAGACATTTTACGCAAAGGTGCTGCCTTACCGTGACATAACTGTGCAAAACCACCTTCTATGGCTAAATTCACATGAGAAGCGGATACAACGCCAATCCAATATCTGCTTTTCTGACTTGTTATATTCGACATGATGCATCCCCCTACTCTTCAAATGCTAAACTTTTCAACCGATACAGTTGTAAAAAATGATGTCTGTAATGCATTTCAATCAACATAAACCATTCCTTCGCGTTTAAAGCACCGAACGCCGGATGAAGTATCTTGTTACTTACAGGCACTTGAAGTAGAACTGATTCCGTATTCCTCATCCGTTCCACTACACTGTGAAGTCCTTCTACCAAATGCTCCATGCTCTCTGGTGGTTGCGGAGTATAGTTTGGCGAAGCAGGGACCTTAATACGAACAGCAGGAAATTGTTCTAGTTTAAAAACAATCTTACCCTGCTCAGTTTTTTCCTTCGCTGGGTTCAATGTCGATTCGCTACCAGCTAAACATTGCTCGACATTATGTAGATGCATGAAAGCTGATTGAATTAAATGTACATACATCTGTCCTATGGACCAATCTTCTTCGTTCAGCTTTCTATGTATTTTATCCATATTGAGTTTTGTCAGTTCTGCCAAATAACTTTCTACTGTAAGTTCAAATGACTTCAATACTTCCTTTGTACTTTTCATCCTTCAAGCAGCTCCTCTTCATCTTGGTATAGTCACAGTATAAAAGAACACTACTGACAGGTGTATGTCAGTAGTGTTCTAGAATTTTTTTCGCTACTTCCCGAATCTTGAAGCGTAAAGACTTCGGCTCAATCACCTCGATATCTCCGCCCCAGCCAAGTAAATGCTGTAATAGTTCCTCTGGATACCGAACACGAAATTGAAAGATTACCTCCTCATTCCGCTCCTCAATGGATTCAATATAAAAATTAACTGCCTCAATGATTTTGTCGGCAATTTCGGGGTTTGCCCTCATTATTATTCTTTCATCTCGATTGTCAGGTGGCCGATAGCTACTTAGGTCAAAATCATTTGGTAGAAGAAATTGATCTTCCAACACAGAAAGGTCGGACATCCGGGACAAACGGAAATGTCGCATTTCTTGCCTCATATCACAGTATGCTAGTAAAACCCAATTTTCATGGACAAGTGTTAATCCATATGGAGAGACCACACGTTTATTTTTCCGATTCCCATCTGTTCCTGGCATTTTTTTAATATACATAAAACTGATTTTGCACTGTTTCAAAATTGCATCGCGAACTTGATTAAGATATGTTTTTACCCGCTCTTCAGTTGACTGCTCACCTATATGAAGCAGTCGCATTGTTTCCCGAACAAGCCTTGACTCATTACGAACTGACTCCGACAAAGTAGCCTCGATTTTGCGTTTAGCGGACCTTGCATTAATACCATAATCTGTATCCAACCTTTGCTCGACAAAATCAGCTCCCATGAGCAGGGAGACGGCCTCTTCTGCTGTGAACCTAACCGGGGGTAGAAAATATCCTTCCATTAAGGAATAACCCTGACCAGGGGCGCCTAAAATGGGAACCCCAGCCTCACTTAGTGTTTGAATATCCCTATATATCGTACGTACACTTGTCTCAAATTGAGAAGCTAAATCTTCTGCTCTCAATGTTTTGCTTCGCTGTAATTCAAGCGTGATCGCAAGCTGCCTCTCCGTTTTATTCATTTTTTTCCTCCACAATTTCTGCATTCTATTACAGTACTTGCCCAATAATTGAATAACAGCAAGCAATGTATTGGGGATATCCCTGGTTTCGTTTGTATGCCTCCTAATGATATCAAAGCTTGCTTAGAATCATAGTACAACACATTATTGGAACAATTAAATAGTTGCTTCGATTAAGAGGTTTTAAACACCATTCAACTAGATTTCCCTGTTAAAACAGGTATTCACGTAATAATTCTTCAGTAATTTTAATCATCCCTAGTCTCAATTTGCAGATATATTTCTTTCCTAAAAATTTTTGTACTAAACTGCCCCGTTTGTTAAACAAAAAAATCCTGCATATCGATACAGGATGTTTAAACAAACTTTATTATAAATAATCAATCTTTTATATAAAACTACTATGGCTACCCGTGAATTTTTCATACACAAGTTAAATTTTTCCATAATATCCCCATATTCTATGAATCACTATAGCATGCTATTTCACTATTAAAGCTGGGCAATGAACATGTTTCATAACTTTATGGCTTACACTTCCTAACACCATCTCTTGTAAAGTATTTAAGCCTCTGCTACCAATGATAACTAGATCAACTTGTTTTTCATTTGCATACTTCACAATTATAGGACCAGGTGTACCATGTAAAATCGTTAATTTGAAGTTACTCCCAGCAACTCTTAAAACTTCTTCTACTGGTGCTACCTTTCGTTTACGTTCTAATAATAAACTTTCACTAGATACAGCATGTAACACTTCTGTTTTCGCCTTTTCAAAATCTGCCACGTACACCATTTCAATCAGTGAATTCTCAGAAGCAATTTTGACTGCCTCTTTTGCGGCACGCACTGAATTCTCAGAACCATCAACAGCCAATAAAATATGTTTATACATAAAGTATCCTCCTTAATGTGATACACCTACATTTAATAATTGGTTATATAATTTTTCACTCGCTGGATTCATGCCAATGACCTTCACAGTTTTCCCCTGCTCTTCTAATTTCGTAACGACTTTTACGACAGCACCAACTGCTGATTCATCCCATAAATGGCTACTTGTTAAGTCGATTGTAACGATATCTTCCTTAACTGCTTCAATTGTTTGAACAAATTTTTGAGTAGACGCAAAGAATAAAGGACCTTCTACTATAAATTTATCGTTATCTTGATGTATTCGTACCTTTGAAATCGTTGCAACAAAGAATAAAGAACTTAAAATGACTCCCAATACAACTCCAATCGCCAAGTTATCTGTATAGACAACTACAGCTACGGTTGCAAGCATAACGAATGCCTCACTTTTAGGTGCTTTGACAATATATTTAAACGATCCCCAATCAAATGTACCAATACTTACCATGATCATAATTCCTACAAGTACTGGCATTGGAATATCGACCACGATGTTGCCAAGTACCAGGATTAAGAACATTAGGAACATCCCAGCCACAAGTGTTGATAGGCGTCCTCGACCACCTGATTTTACGTTAATCATCGACTGTCCGATCATTGCACATCCTGCCATACCACCAAAGAAACCGTTAACGATGTTTGCAATTCCTTGTCCACGTGCCTCAATATTTTTATTGGATTTTGTATCCGTCATATCATCAACAATTTGTGCGGTCATTAGTGATTCCATTAACCCAACAAGCGCTAATGCTAGTGCGTAAGGGAAAATAATTACTAACGTTTCAAAATTAAATGGTACGTCTGGAATGAAAAAATGCGGTAAGCTCTGTGAAATTGCACCTAGATCTCCTATCGTTTTTAGTTCAAAATTAAAAATGAATGTTACAGCCGTTAACATAATAATCGCAATTAACGGTGCAGGTATTGCTTTAATGAATCGAGGTAAAATGTATACGATACATAATGTGACCACGATGAATATATACGTTATATACCCTTCTCGAAAAAAGTGTGGTACTTGAGCCATGAAAATTAAGATTGCTAGTGCATTAACAAAGCCAATCATGACCGAATTTGGTATAAAACGCATGAGCTTAGCAATTCCAAATACACCAAATAAAACTTGAATAATTCCTGTTAAAATGGTTGCTGTTAATAAATATTGTAACCCATGGTCTGCCACCAAATCTGCAATCACGAGTGCCATTGCTCCTGTTGCGGCAGAAATCATTCCCGGTCTTCCCCCAACAAATGCTATAATAACAGCAATAGAAAATGACGCATAAAGTCCGACCATTGGATCGACACCAGCAATGATAGAAAAGGCAATTGCTTCTGGTATAAGTGCTAAGGCAACGACAATCCCTGACAAGATGTCACCACGCACATTACCAAGCCATTGTTGCTTTAAACTTTGCATGATATTCTCCTTCTTTACTAAAATATAATCTTTGAATATCATAGCACACTTTTCCCAAAAAGGAACCTTTACGGAACTAAAATGGAGTGAAATTATATGATTTATGGTTATCAACGACCCTTATTTAATGATGAGGATATGCAAATTCAAACTGCTGCTTTAAAGAATTGTGACTATCTATTTACTGAAAATCATGGTCGTGCGAAAAAGCGATTAGTTCTTGAAGAATTACTCATGACTATAGAAAAAAACGATACCATTCAGGTACTTCGTTTCTTTAGCATTGCGGATACAACTAGGCATTTAGAAGACCTACTAAAAATTTGTAAAAGAGATCAAGTAACAATTCATTTTATGGAGGAAAATATTACGTCCACACAAATTCTTGAAATGCCACTAGAGCAAGTTTTACAATTCTTTTTAACATTTCAAAGTGATATCGTAAAGCAATCAACTACTTTGGGAATGGCTGAAGCAAAAGCAAAAGGAAAATCAATTGGGCGACCTAAGAAATCAGATGAAAATATAAAAAAGGCAATTGAGATGTATCAGTCTGGAAACACATTATTGGATATTAAGAATGAAACAGGTATAAGTAAATCAACACTTTATCGTTATCTAGAGTCAATAGAAGTAAAACCACAGTAAATTGAAATCTTTATAACCACTATTAATTAAATAAAAACAAGCCTGCTTATGCATTAATTTGAGCAGGCTTGTTTTTTATTTAATTAATTCATTTTTACTTCCCAAAAAGTCATATAAAAGAATGGTATTCAATACTATGCTTCGTTAATTCAATAAAAATGAGCTGCCTTTGCAATTCCTTGTTCTTCAAACAAAGCACTCGTTAGCTTAAATATTTTTTTTCATAAACTTTGTTTGGTGTTCAACTGATTAACTAATCTTTTGTTCAATTCCCATAACGCCGTTTTATTGCTATCCCATTTCAAAAGTGTTACTGCCTCTTCAAAACATAACCATTTATAGTTAAGGTGCTCTTTGGATAAAGATATATCTTTTGTAGGAACTTTAACTCCAAAAGAAAATTCTTTTAATACATAAACGTTTTCTCCCCAAAGGAAATTCCCCACTACATCTTCTACTGGTAGTGAAGAAATAGAATCTAATTCAATATATGGATAATCTCTTGTAATGCCAGCCTCTTCAAATGCTTCTCGTTTAGCAGATTCAATAGGATTCTCACCCTCTTCTCCACCACCAGCTAATCCCTGCCAATATCCATAATCACTTCTCTTAAAAATTGCATATTCAATAGAATGATCAGTGATTGTATAAGGAAATACCAAAACTTGATAAGGTGCCCTCATTGCTTATCTCCTCCAAAAATAACCTTAAAATTAATTTGTTCTTTCTTTAACTAACCTACTTATATATGTATCGAACTAACCTGGACATTCGTGAATAGCTACAGTTCCATTGAACAATTACATTCCTTAGTTATGTCTTCATTATTGTAACTTTTACCTCTTTATTTTTCTTCATGATTCCATTCAACTTGTATTGTCCCTTTTTTAATGTTCACAGTTAGTTGCATCATCGTAGTTTATTTTTGGCACGTATTTTTTGTCTTATTTTCTTCGTTTTTAAAATAGACCTCCAACATACCCGATCATTTCAACGTTTACCTCTTTTATTTATCAAAATTGTAGTAAAATCCTTAAACTTTCCTAAAGTTCTGGAACTACAATTTTGATAAAATACTATGGGTTTCGTTTTTTCATTTTGTAGCCATACCCCTGTAGAAATTACAGGGTTTGGCTTCCCCCATGTACCCGCCCATTAATAACAGCTCATGCTTCAATAATTAGGAAAGCTTTGTAAAAGATGTTTACAAACAACTTAAATTTAGATATACTTACAAAGTAAACAAAAAATTCTTAAGGAGGTCGAATAAAATGATCGTTATCGTTAAATTGATGTCATTGGTAGCTACAACTTCATTAAAAATGAAAATCACACATTCGACCGCATCGGAATGGATCGCTTAAGGTTTTTTTGTAAATAAGCATACCCATACCGCAGGGAGAAGTGTGCCCCTGCGGTATTTTTGTGCCTTTTTTCGCCGTAGAGGAGTCTCTCTACGGTTTTTTTCATTTTTCATGACAATTTAAGGAGGTGATAATAAATGATATTAAACTTTTTTGCGCTCACGATAACTATTACAAAACGTAAGGTCTCTCTTGAGAAAGCACTTCATGATGAATATGTGAAAAAAATCTTTGAAGAGAACCGAAAAAAAATTGACGATTATATTCGTATTCGTCAATATTAATCTTGTTAATTAAAAAACATGAAAGGTGGTAATTGAAATGTATTATATGATCAAAAGACGTCATGCAGTTTTATGGCTGGAGAAAGACACAACCACCAGATGAAGTAATATAAAGTGATAATATAGCTAATTTTATAATCTCAGTTGAGCTAACCCGTTCTAATCTAGGACGGGTTGCTTACTCCAATCGCAATGTTAATTAAGTTAAAAAGAAACTTATAAACTAACTATTCCAGACTACACAGTGATGATCCTTCTTGCTTAGAAATTCATTAAATCCTTATTACTTTAACCTTCCCAGTTAGTTAAGTACATTACTTTTCCAACTAACCTAATTTTCAACATAATTCCTTTAAAAACGTTATTCAATTAAATAGCCCTTAAACTGAAAAATGAGCTTTCCTTTTTCCAGGAAAGAGTCCGATTGTTGAAGATCGTTGTTATTAAATTAAAGCACACGTTAGTTTAAGAAGAACAAAAGGTTAACGCATCGTCTAAGATTAATTTTGAAAGTTTATGGTCATTAATTACAAATGGTATTTCAGAGGGTTCTACCCAAATTCGAGCAGATGATTCATGTTCTCGGAGAAAAGGTAAGCATTCGGTAACATCCATTCTAAAAAATGCCTGATAAGCAATCAATGGATATTTTCCACTTGAATCAAAGGACAGATTTTCTTTATGGCTTACTTCAATAGAACCTATGTATTTAATTGTTCCCTTTACATACCCCTCTTCATATGTTTCGCGTAGTATAGCTTCTTCTACGTTCTCCCCAATCTCTACGTGTCCACCTGGATAATTAAACCCTCGATTTTTTATTTGTGATAATAACACTTTCCCATCTCTAAAGCACACTGCATGAACACTCGTCACTATTAAAGATTCTGTTAATTTCATTCGAGGCATCCAAGTTAGCTTCACATTATTTCCACCCCAGTCTACAAAAATCGTCTGCATATATCTATCCCATCTCCTGTTAAATGCAATTTATCACCTAATATTAACTTTCTACACTGTTTCAAAAATCCCTCTTATACAACAAACCGGAAATAGATTTTAAAACGTGGTAAATATACGTTTTTTATGTTGCATCAATTGTAGAATATATTACGAGTAACCATTCTTATGCCAATAGAATATATTTGGAATTTGCATATTGGTCCGTTTAAAAGAATGAGGCTTCTGACTCTTATTCGAGTTCTCGTCATCTAGTAGATTTAAAAGTCTTATCAGCAAAGCCTCCCTCATGGTAATAGATTTCTTGTTTGTTTTACAACTTTTATTCCACAATCTGGCCCTTTAATGCAAACAAGCGCTGATCCTTATTACAGAATGCACCCTTTTGTTGAAGATCGTTTTACTTATTGAACTAACGTATCTGTTCGTTAAAGGTAACTCTTCACATTTTACTTAATATTATAAAGGTGAATAGAAAGATAAGTTATAATTTAGTTTAATAGTTGTAAAAGTATGTTATTTATATTATTCTCTTATAATTTTTCAAAAAGGAGTGTTTATGAAAAAGATTATTGTTGTTGTATTAATGATATTTATATTATTCTTAGAATCCACAACACAAAGTTATGCACTGTCAGATTCGAAATCTGCGGCAATACAAGCGTTGCTAGATGATGCCTCTCGAATATCAGGTGTTCCAGGAATTTCAATCTCAATAATTGTCGATGATGAAGTGTTCTACTTTTCTTCAGGGTATGCTGACCGTGAAAAGGGGTTGACTGCAAGTGAAAATACACTCTATGAGTTAGCTTCTGTCAGTAAAGCTTTTACTGGTATGGGTATTATGCTGTTGGAAGAGCAAGGGCTGCTCTCAATGACGGATCCTGTGCAAAAATATTTACCTTGGTTTACGTTAAAGTATCAAGGAAAACCTGTTGATACGCAAAGCCTTACACTAAATAACTTTCTTCAACATACCAGTGGTCTAACAAATATTAGGCATACTCAAAATATTCCACAAGGCAATACACCGGATATGTTGCAAAAGACTGTGGAAATGCTCGTAGATGCTGAATTGGCGTTCCCTCCTGGTGAACAGTATAACTATGGAACCGTTAATTATGACGTATTGGGTTTGGTTATTGAGATTGTGTCGCAACAAAGCTATGAAGACTTTATGAAGGAACAAGTATTTCAGCCGTTAGGTCTTTACCAGACGTATGTTTATAAAGAAGATGCCCAAGCCACTGGACAGTTGGCACAAGGCTACCGTTCTTCCTTTTTTATGACAACTCCATTTAAAGCTCCGGATTATACTGGGAACAAACCCGCAGGCTACATCATTTCTAATACAAAAGATATGGCACGTTGGATGGGCATACAGATGGGTATTGTGCAGGACATACCCGAAATATTTCACACGGTTATCGAAAAATCACATAGGGGTGATATGTCTGTCTCGGCTGTCAATGATATGTATTATGCGGCAGGCTGGTCGGTAAACGCCGACCAAACAATTATCGAACACACTGGGGGCAATCCAAATTTCAGAACCGAAGTAGCCATACTGCTAAATGACAGAACAGCCGTCTGCTTGCTGAGCAACGGCGCAAATACCAATATAAACTTGGTACTAAAAGTTAAAGATATATTAGACGGCAATCTAACTCAGTCATATGAAATAAGTGGCACACAGCTTTTGGATATCATTTTGTCGTCTATCACTATTATTCTTTGCCTATTGGCTGTTCTGCTATTTCTCTTAGGATTACGAAAAAAGAAAATGAATAAGAGACAGCCAATGACAAAAAAGAGAATAATCATAACAGTTATTTTCCTGATGGCTACGATTGTCCTTGGTATACTGTGCTATGCTATCGATTGGTCAACGATACTTATTTGGCAAACATATAGTATTCTTACAGCGTTGATTTCGTCAGCATTATTAACAGCCAGCATTACATGGTTTGTATACACTCACCGATAAAATACCTCGCTCCCAAGATAATCATAATGTTAAGTAATAAAATATAAAATTATCGGTATGCTTAATAAACCTGCTACTGCAGCAGAAATTGAAACTGCAACTGCAACATTTAAGTCTGCTACTGTAAGCATTGGGAATGGAAATACGGTCCTTTTACAAAGAAGTAGTATGGTACATGTTTTACAAAATCACCACCCACTTTATTGGACAGGATCAACTGGAAAAACTCTTTTTAATCCTAATATCAGAAACTAATTTATCTAAGAATAACATTGAATGGACCTTAGAAAAAATTATAAATAAACGAAATAATTTAGTGGTTTTTTCTTCAAAAAATAGTATGAAAAGTCGGTTAAAAGGAGTTTGTGAAGAAAATGAATTCATTAATGAAGTAGTTGTAAGTGCACATGATTATCTTACTCTAAGAGAAAAGGATACTCGAACTCAGAATCTAAATGAAATGGTTGAAAAATACAATCAGCTTAAGCAATTGATTAAAGAATAAAAATATGACAGATGCTTGAAGTTGTACAATTAGCTACTATTAGTTTTCAGACTAATGGTAGCTTATTTAATTGTTAAGTTACAAAAAGGTCGTATCCTAGAAGTCTTTAAAGCAACAGAAAGCATTTAAATGGCTCGAAATGGCTTTATCTGGTGTTTTAAGTCGTTTAAAATCCACTCTTGAACATCTAAAAAACCTCCAAATATATGGAGGTTTTTAAACTATTTTTATTTTACTTCAACTTGACCCATCATCCCATTTTCTTCATGTTCAAGGACATGGCAATGGAACATGTAAATGCCCTTATTAATGAACTTCACTGCTAATTTAACTGTTTGACCAGCTTCAACTGAAACCGTATCCTTCCACCCTTTTAAATTTAAAGGAGGTTCTTTCCCATCAATCGACACGATTTTAAATTGAGTGCCATGTATGTGGAAAGGATGTGTCATGCCACCCATCATATCAGGTTTATTATAAATTTCCCAAATTTCAGTATCTCCCTGTTTTTGAGTGAATTCAATGCGATTCATATCAAACTGTGAACCATTGATTGAAACCATTGTGCCCATACCAAAAAGTTCAAGTTCCTTTGTAACTGGTAAGGTTTTTTCCTCTTCCGTAACACCAAAATCATTTAATTTTTGTGCAATGTTACTTGTACTTGCAGCTTTTTGTTCAATTTTAAATGGTAAAAGGGTAATTCCTTCTTCATTTATTAATGCTATATCAGTTTTGTCATCCATCCTTGAAAAATCCACTATTACCTCTGCTCGCTCACCTGGTGTTAAGGTAATTTCTTTCATATCAGTTGGTTGATTTAAGAAACCTCCATCAGTAGCAATTTGTTGGAATGTAGCTCCATTATTCAATTTAAACGTATAATTACGAGCATTAGAACCGTTTAATAATCGAAGTCTTATTTTTTCTTTACCGACAGTAAGTTTAGGATTCAAAGTACCATTAATTAACAAAGTATCTCCTATTGTACCATCCTCATTAAGGACTGCTTGATAATTTAATTGCTTTTCTTCAGTAAATTGTCTATCTTGGAATACTAACGGAAAATCATTCACACCATACTCATTCGGTAAATTGATTTTTTGCGAATTTTCATCATCAATATAAATTAAGCCAGCTAAACCTTTATATACTTGCTCTGCTGTAGCACCTTCTGGATGTGGATGGAACCACAGCGTAGATGCTCCTTGATTAACTGTAAAATTTACATCTTCTGTTACACCTGGCTCTAAGACTTGGTGTGGACCGCCATCACCATTTCCGGGAATTTCTAATCCATGCCAGTGAAATGTTGTTGGTTCAGATAAAGCATTTTTAGTTCTAAACGTTACCCTTTGATCTTTATGAATACGAATGACTGGCCCTAAAAAGGAACCATTATATCCAAATGTCTCTGTTTTAGTTCCCTTAAGGATTTCTGTCGTTCCTTTTTGAGCAGTAATATCAACAATTCCATTTTTAGGTTCAATAATAGGTGGAAGCGCAAGCTCATTTTCCCCAGTTGAATTATTTAATGCTAATGGATTGTTATGACTCGCATGACCATTTTCCATGCTACTATCTTTATTATCCATACCCTCCATGTTTTTCATTTCTTCATCACTCATATTGGAATGGTCCATACCAGACATAGTAGAATGGTCCATATTTGAATTATTATTAGATTCCGAATTACCCACACTACATCCCCCCATTATAATAGCGCCTACCAATAATGAAGCAATCAAAAGTTTAGATTTCATTATGTTTCCTCCTTTTATTCTTTACATAGGCACTATAACAAAGAAGTATGGAGAAAATATGGATTTGTAATTAAATGAGACAAGTATTAACCACTCTATCTAAGAAAACTTTGATATGACTTTTTTACTTCTTAACTTTCCAAATCAAAATGATAATTGACATTAATAAGATACTTATTACAATTTTCCCTATTAAATTTACTTGCATAAAACCATATACGGCTCCTGCTTCAAAGATTAAGGCTGGTATTTTTCCAATCGTACTAGCAAGCGCAAATGTGCCTAAAGACACCTTAGAAAATGCACTAGTAAAAGTCACAAGACCTGATGACATAAAAGGTAAAATCCTTAAACTGACAATTATCCAAAATGCATCAGACCCTTCCAACTCCTTTAATTTTAAAAGTTTAGGGTGTAATACGAACGGTCTTTTCCATTTATTGATTCCTTTTCTATATAAAATAAAGCTAATAACTGCACCAAGTGATTCACCGATAATAGAAATCAACAAACCGTTGAATACGCCAAAAAACACAAGGTTAGTAGCTGTAACAAAAACACTTGGTAGTACACCTATAATACTAACCAAAGTATTTATCATTAAACTAACCAAAATTGCAAATAATCCAGATTGTTCAAGTAATTGAAGTAATTTTTCTTCCATGATTAAACGCTATCTTTTTTAACCTATTACTTGCATATAATGAACTATTGTTAATAAACAACAACTGCCTGTTCGCCTAATGCTTCATAGCTATTAAAAAATGCTCCCTTATCCAATGTTATCAATCCCTTACGTGGATCCATTACTTCCACAGTCGTATTTCCCACAGATAATAGTACCATTGTATGTAAATTTTGATACATTTGATGGTACTCACCTGCTTCTTCCATAATCCATCCCCCTTTAACCTTTGGTGGTGAGAGGTCCAATGTTACCCATATAATAACTGGTATTCCCTGTCTAATATAATTTGTTATTTCTTTTATTGTACTTCCACTACTATTTTTTGCATGTAAATCTAACTTTCTCTCGGTGATAAAATTATTAGCTGCTTTGACAATTGGTTCTGCAAAAACATATGTACCCGTTTCTAGATTGCTTGGCTCGCCGCCATATGCTTGATTAGGATTTGGCCCATACTTTTTTTTCATTTTGTATTCAAACGATTGTTTAGGTAAATAATTTTGATCCATTTCTAATTTAGATGTTTCTGCACCATAGTAATTAAGTACTGCTGTAAGAGTAGTTATTTCACACCCATTTGGTAATTCAGGATTTTGTAGAATTACAGGAACTCCAAATCCTTTATTATGATTTACTGCATATGTTTGCACTAATATGGATTGTGTAGATGACGTATACGTAAATTTTTTCTCTGTTAAATACATTCCTGTTGTAAAATTGTTTGGATTCCCTACTTTTACTGTATAGGTTTCATTCGGTTGCAAATTATTAAATTGAGCCTCACCTTTATTCAAACTAATTGTTGAATCTATTTCTTTCCCTTCTTCATTAAGTAACACCACATATAGATCATTAAGTGGATCTCCACTAAAAAATTCAACGGTTAACACTGTTATGGTATTCAAGTTTGTATTTTCATTTGTACAACCCTCTAAAATAACTGCTAATAATCCTAAAGTGAAAATAATTCCCCACTTTCTAATGCCCCATACCTCCTCCCGTTATTATTACATGATTCAAAATGAATATAACGAATAATTATGGAGAAATTATGGATTAAAATTAAAATGAAATGAATTTTTAGAATTTCTACATAAAAAAAGATGTTCCATTTGTCAAAATTGATTTGACTCGTCGAACATCTCTGAGTATTTAATTTTTACGGAGTAGATCATCACTTTCCGTTAGCCATTTATGAATTGTTACTTTTACACCAGAAGTAGAAGTGTAGTTAACCATATACACAGTTGTTTCTTCTGCGGAATTGATTCCTCTTTCATCTCCTTCATTTTGTCTTCGCTGCACATGCAATGTAACAATTTTTGAATTACCCAAAATTGACTTTAGTGATATTAAGAATCATTATTTAGTCTGGTAGAATTAGTTCCATATAATTCTTTATATCTTGTTTTTTCATTTCTCCAGTGATTATTTTTTCTATTTTCCCCTCAGAATTAATAAGAATAGTCGTTGGTAATGGATTGATATTATATGCTTCCATTACACTTTTATTTTTATCTATTAAAACCGGAAAAGTTAGACCTTTTCGGTCAATATAATTTTGAACCACGAAGTCGGATTCTGCTATATTTATAGCTAGTACCTGTATACCCTTTTCTTTATAATCATTATAATATCTATCTATAATTGGAAATTCTCTTTCGCAAGGTTTGCACCAAGTACCCCAAAAGTTTAAAAAGACGCCTTGTCCTTTGTATTCCTCCAAATTATGTTTCTCACCATGCATATCAACTAGAGTAAAATTTGGAGCATCGTCCCCTATTTTTAATACTTCATTTTTATCTTGCGTTAAAGTTGAATAGACTGTGAAGAATATTGCCCCAAATAATATAATTAATATAATTGAACGCATAAGAAATCTTCTCTTTTTTTTATCCATAATGAAGTTAGGCTCCTTCCTTTCTTATATATGTAAAACTAGAAACCAGTAAATCCTCCAAAAATCGGTGTTAAAAACGCAATAATTTTAGTCATCATATCAAAGTATAATAAAACCCCCATCACAATCATTATTGCACCACCTATTTTCATAAACAGTCCATTTTTTCTTTGAAGAAACTTCATTTTTCCGATAAATAAAGACATTATTAGGAAAGGTATAGAGAAACCTAGCACATAAAATAGCATGTACAACATGCCCTTCCCAGGATCAGACACGCCTAAAGCTATTACTCCTGCAAGAATTGGTCCAGTACAAGGTGTCCATCCAGCTGCAAAACCCATACCAATAAGTACCGAACCAAAATATCCTTTGGGCCTTTTTTTAAAATGAATCTTTTTTTCAGATTGTAAAATATCGATTTTAAAAAAACCTAGAATAACTAATCCAAAAAAGACCATGATAATTGCTCCAATTTGTCTTAGGAACTCTTTATACTGAATAAAAATCTGTCCGATAAAAGAAGTTGAAAAACCTAGTGCCATAAAAATAATAGAAAAACCAAGTAAAAAAAGCAGGGTATGTATCAGAGATTTTCGCCTCAAAATCCCTTTTTCTTCTTTCAGTTCATTAAAGGATATTCCTGTTACATAAGATAGAAAAGCTGGATACAATGGTAATGAACAAGGTGATAAAAATGATAATAATCCAGCACCAAATGCAAGAAGTAAATTTAATTGCTCTAACAAATACGCTCACTCAACCTTTCTATAGTCCATTTGAAAATAAAGTATAGACTATAAATATGGAGAATATATGCATATGCAGCGTGATATAAGAATTAGAATTTTATTGATAGCTTTCAAATTGAACATTAATCTAAATAGGGATTAAAAATAAAAAATGAGCCGTGTTTCAACTATAGAAACACAGCTCATTTTTTATGCTAATTCCAAACATTGAAAAAATCTTTAATTATATTCCTAGTCTAAGGATTAAAGCATAATCTAACAAGAATATTAGACACGAATCATACATATATTGATTTTAGTATTTCATTAAAACAAAAATCTATTATTCTATTCATGATGGAATTATATTAAATTTTCTATAAAGATAGGATGATGACAATTATTGAAAAGTCGGTTCTTGCTATGGTTATTTTACGTGTATTGTCTGGGAGTATTGAAGTAAGTGCTGGATTGTTGATGCTAAAGTTAAATAATCTAGAAAAAGCATTTTATATTAATACAATGCTTGCTTTGGTTGGTCCAACAGTTTTAATCGTAACGACAGCAATTGCATTATTTGGACTAGCAGATAAAATACCTGTGACAAGAATCGTTTGCTTATTTACGGGTATAACACTTATTATTATTAGCTCACATATTAAGTAAAAATAAAACATTACTAAAATTTACCAAAATCACACAAGTGTCAGAATATGAGTTTGACGAAAAAATAATCTTCACAACCTTTTGGATCCAAGTTATCTTCTGTATCGAACTTATTTTATAGCATGGTTCCATTCATAATCTTTGTTAAACTCTTTTATGAATCACCTAACATGTTCATTAAATTACTGTAGCGTGTGACGACGCTGCTTTTTTTTATGTATAATTAGCCTTTATTTGCACAAATTTATATTGAGTGTATCGCACGCACTTATACGGTGGTGGCGTTGGTTGACCGTCACGACCTCCCTCAATAAGGGTTACATTATCTCAGTAACCCTTTTATAAATTCTATTCAGATCAGGTAGTTTTCTACTTTGGACTAACCTTAATTAAACCTTTACGACCACTAACCCTATTGGTAAAGATGTTCCTCTATCTTTGATTTTTTCTGTACCAGCTCATTCATATAGTTAAGGAACACCTATTTCCTCATAATTTCAAATCTCCTGCATCCTTCCCTATATATTATGGAATCTGCTTTTATTTATATATATCTTTAATCTACATGGTTTGCACAGCACGCAACATCAGAATGAACATCTTCTAAAACCGTATCAAACATTTCAAGAAGTTCGCGAATACGCTCATTTCTCAAACTATAGTAGCAATATTTTCCTTCATTACGACCAACAATAATGCCACACCCTTTTAAACAGGCTAAGTGTTGAGAGATATTAGACTGATTCCCCTTTAATTCCTCGACGATTTGAGATACTGTCTTCTCTTTCTCTTTGATACACTCTAAAATTTGAAGTCTTACCTTGTTTGAAAATCCATGAATTAGTTTAATTTTTAAGTCAATATTTTTTTCTGTCACAAAATCTCCTCCAATTCATATTAGACTTAGCTAATATGTTTTGATATGATCATATTCGATATCACTAATATGTGTGTCAAACATACTAGCACTACCTAATATGTCTGTCAAAAATTTTAAAACATATGGGTCTCTCTTCAGCTAATAAACGTAGGCATCCACAAGTTAGATTTTTTACTGTCTGAAAAGGAATATTAGATTAAATTTGGGACAGGTTTCACAACTGGCTGGACACTTGTAATAATGGCTTTAGAGCTAACAAACCCTGATAAAGGCTTATTATACATACTTATTAATGTACTTGGTTTTTCAATTTCCTTTCTTAAGCTGTCTCAAATTACGTTTCTTCCAAAAAGAAGCCATTTATGATTATTGATTTTAATGGGATTTTATTATATTTTGACATGATGACAAAGATTATTGCGTGGGTCACTCCTATTTTCGGAGGGGACACAGGATTTTAGAAGTTCATACGCTCTGTAGAAAGGCTGGATGTAGCATTGAATAATACGTGGAACAAAATTATTTATAAAATTGGCTCTTCCTTTTACGATAAATTTTTTAATACAGGTACTTTTTTAAAGACCAGAAAGAGGATTTTTCAAGAAGTACCTTTTCAGCGTAAACAAAAAATCCTCTATGTAGGTATTGGTACTGGGGCTGATTTAGAATTAATCAACTATGTTGATTATGATATAACAGCCATTGATTATTCTCCTGATATGCTAGCGAAAGCTCAACATAAATTCGAGCACTCTTCTATCAATTTTTAGAAATGGATGCTCAAAAAATGTCTTTTGCAGATGAATCATTTGACTATATTGTAGCTAGTTTAATACTTTCTGTGGTTCCTAATGAAAATAAATGCTTTGAAGAGATGATAAGAGTTTTAAAGAAGGATGGTAGAATTCTTATCTTTGATAAATTTGCTCCTAAAAATCAAAAATTAACGCTAACAAAAAAATTGGTAAGGCCATTTATAAGTATGTTAGGAACAGATATTGGTAGAAGTTTTGAGGAGCTGTTTAAACAAAATGATCAAAGGCTCAGAATTATAAGAGATGAATCTGTTATGTTAAAGGGTATGTATAGATATATTGAAGTTCTTAAACTCTCTTAGCTAAGGGCAGTTAACGTTTTGGAGAAACTCATCAAGAAGCTCAAGCATCTTATCAAGAGTTTAAAAAACAACAATTAGCCAACTTGAATTGGCTGATTGTTGTCTTAGTAATTGAACAACCCTATAAATGTTAAATACCATGTACTATCGATTTAAGTCTCCCGTGATAAATTGTTACTCTATTTGTTTTTTCATGAGTTGTTTTGAAAAGTTAAAAGATCGAATTTCGCTAACAAATGTAGAACCTAATAAAAATACCCCTCCGATAATTTGCACTAGGGTCATTTGCTCTTGCAATATCATTGCAGAAATCAATATTGCTACAAAAGGATTGACATAGCTTAGCATCGCAATACTCTGCCCTTTCAATTTTTCCATTCCCGAGAAAAACAACCAAAATCCAATCCCTGTATTAACGATACCTAAAATTAAAATAAAAGGAATAGATGCGCGTGATAATTCAAAAATCCCCAAGCCTTCTGTCAAAAAAACATACGGCAGCAGTAATAATGCAGTCGTTCCAAGTTGAATAATGGTCAGCTCTAGCTTGTCCATCTCTTTAATAAATTTGTTTAAAAGTAACAATGCCGCATAAAACGCAGCTGCCATCAATCCAAAGGTAAGTCCAAGGAAATCATCTGATTCCGTTGCACTCACTCCTTCTCCTACAATCATTATCATACCGATAATTGCTATGACAATGCATATTATTTTTTTTATGGATAATTGTTCCCTAAGTACAACAGGTGAAAGAATCATTACAACTACTGGTGCAAAGTAATATCCTAGTGTGGCATTGGCAAGTGATGTGTGGTCGTAGGATTGATAGAGAAAAATCCAGTTTCCTCCCAATGCAACGCCTGAGAGAAACAAAAATAAAGCATTCGATTTCACTAAATTCCAGGATATTTTTTTCTTCATTATGGAGAAGATGAAGAATAAAAATAAGCATCCTAGTAAACTACTTAGTAAAGCTCTTTCACTCGCCGCTAAATCAATGTAACGCACAACTAAACCGATTGTGCCAAAAATAATCATTGATACGATAAATTGAAATTTAGATTTCATGGCCTACTCCCCTAACCTACCGCAATTTAATAGGAACTATTAGGTGTTTTTTCCGTCCTTTCCTTCCACTCCCTTTCAACTTGCTTTTGTAATGGGAATAGCATAGCATACTTATATGTATTACAAAATTGAATGTTTGTCATGCTATACATAACAAAATAGCATGCAAGGGGGATAGCGTTATGAATATCCAAAAATATATGGCCTTTGTCAAAGCAGTAGAATATGGGAGCTTTACAAGAGCTGCCGATGCATTAAACTATACACAGTCTGGTATCAGCCGTATGATCAACGATTTAGAAATAGAATGGGGAATTTCCCTTTTTGAACGAGGTCGTGCCGGAATCAGTTTAACATCCGATGGCTTAAAGCTACTGCCCCAATTACAGCGTATATGTAATGAGCATGAAATGTTAATGATGCAGATCGAAGACTTACATGATATCCAATCAGGAATCATCCGAATTGGTACATTTTCTAGTGTAGCAACACATTGGCTACCTCATATGATCAAATTCTTTAAGCAGGATTATCCAGGGATTGATTTCGAGCTACTCTTAGGAGATTACACCGAAATCGAAAGCTGGATTATCGAAGGTAGGGTCGACTTTGGATTTTTGCGACTACCAACAAAAGCTAAAATGGAAACAATCTTTGTAGAGCAAGACCGTTTGTTGGTAGTCATTCATCAGGATCATCCTCTTGCTGATTGCGATAAATTTCCTATAAGTGAACTATTGACCAGTCCATTCATGCTTTTAGAAAAAGGCGCAAAAGCTGAAATCTCCGAAATTTTTGAGAAGCACAATATCTCGCCGCACATTTCTTTTACAACATGGGACGACTATGCCATTATGTCAATGGTGGAAAACGGGTTGGGAATCAGTATATTACCTGAATTGATTTTAGAACGCATTCCTTACCAAATTATCGCGAAAGAGCTTGAGATCCCTGCTTTTCGAACTATTGGGATTGCGATGAGGGAGCAAAAATCGCTGTCACTTGCAGCAAAGAGATTTATAGAATATTTATCCTATAGAAAGAGAAAATAAGAAGTTTAGCTATTATTTTGCATACTATAAAAAGCGTATTCGATAAAATCTCGAATACGCTGCATTAATCTTCCACCGCTTCTAAATAGCCTTGCTGTAAACATGTATCCGTCATAAACTGCTTTATCCCTGCATCAAATGACAATTTGATCGTGCTACTTGTGACCTCCAAAATTTTCCCCTCTCCAAACATCACATGCTTCACCTTTGAGCCAACGATTAACGCTGACTCCGTTGTAATTGTCTGATCATTACGGTATTGCTTCAATGCTTTTCTCGGACTTTTCGACGCTTTCTTTGGTAATTCCTGAGGAGAAACGATTTGCTTTAACGCCTTCATAAATATTGATGGCACCACACTTGCTTTAAAGCGCTTGCTGTACGAAATTAATTCCAAATGGCGAATTGCACGTGTGATACCGACATAAAAGAGCCTTGTTTCTTCCTCTATTGCTTCTTCCGTCTCAGTAGGTAAAATCCCATCAATTAAGTCAATCAAATACACACGGTCAAATTCCAAGCCCTTTGAACTGTGTAAGGTTGTTAATGTAATGGCATTCATTTCATTTTTCAGATGAGATGTACGTGCTAAATTTTCAAGGTACTTTAAACGACCCGCAAATTCAGTCATCGTCGACGTATGGCGAGCAATTAGTCCAAGTACATCCACAATATCTAGTAAATTTTCATAATTAAAACCGAGGTCCTCGCTCATTTTCTTTAAGACACGCTCATAACCAAAGTCATAACGGATATGCTCTAGCATGGCTGTTGGTGTTGTTTGATCAAATTGAATGCTATCATACGTTTTGCGAATTCGCTTAATATATACAGGCTGATAATCCTTTAATTCCACATGCTCTAGTAATAGTGAGAATACACAGCCATCCTCCGGTACTTTCTGCAGTGCCTTTAATTGCGTTGGTGTAATATAAGCATTCATTTTTCTGTAAACTTTTTCAAATATCGAGATATTTTTTGTATTGTACGCTAGACGCATGAAGTTCATTATATCCTCCACAACCCAATGCGTAAAAAAGCGAATGGTGGAATCTTTCATATAGAAAGGCAAGCCCGCTCTGTCTAATGCGTCCATAAGAGGAATGGCTGACGTATTATTTCGATATAAAACAGCCGTTGAGCCACGCTTAGACAAGCTTTTTAACTGATTCACTACATATTTGGCCTGTAAGCTGTAATTCTCTAGGATTTTAAACGAGATTGGCTCTGCTGCAGGATTCTGCGTAAACATTTGTTTGTTATACCGTTTTTTATTTCGCTGAATGAAAAGGTTGGCTGGCTCTACAATCGAGGCAGAAGAACGATAATTTTGTGTCATTAGTAAAACACATGCCTCTGGATAAATCTTTTGGAAATTCAACAAATAATCTGGCTCTGCACCGCGCCAGCTATAAATGGCCTGATCCTCATCGGCAACGACGCATAAATTTTGATGGACAGCGACAAGCTTCTCGATGATCGCATGTTGAACAGGCGATGTATCCTGACTTTCATCCGTTAAATAAAAATCGTATCGACGCTGATATTGCGCCAACACCTCTCGATTTTTCGTAAAAATATCATTCGCCATTAACAGCATATCGTCAAAATCAATGAGCAATCGGTCACTAGCTGTGCGCTTATATTCCTCATAATGCTGTAAAATCTCGACTTTTCTTGGCACCTTTACTTCTGCAATTGCCCATTCCTGTTCTGGCAGCATTTTATTTTTGATGAACGTTATGTA
Source organism: Lysinibacillus sp. YS11 (assembly GCF_002896375.1). Classification (NCBI taxonomy): domain Bacteria; kingdom Bacillati; phylum Bacillota; class Bacilli; order Caryophanales; family Bacillaceae; genus Lysinibacillus; species Lysinibacillus sp. YS11. The sequence continues at coordinate 2,352,363 of NZ_CP026007.1, forward strand.
CGTCAGTAGCTCGTCTAACTGATCTTCCGTAATTTTGGAGCCATTTAATTGTTCAAAAATCTCACGAAGCACTCGTTTTTTTGACATTACACCAGGCCCGTCCGCTTCTTCGATAATCCCGTACGAAATGCCCTGACGTTCAAGTGTCTGCCGGACAACTTGAAATGCTAAACTATGAATCGTCGAAAAATCAACTGGTGGCAAATGCGGAAAAAACTTTGCAAAACGTGCCTTCATATCATTTGCTGATGCCTTACTAAACGTAACAGCCTTTATGCGAGCAGGCTTGACACTAAGCGCCTCGATCATATAGCCAATACGCATAATAATCGTCGTCGTTTTTCCTGAACCAGGAGATGCCAATAGTAGCAGCGGTCCATTCGTCTGCAATACGGCCTGCTTCTGCACATCATTTAGATAAACGCCAAGTGAACACTCCTTTTCTTCAAAAAATGCTTTTTGCGCTCCATTCATATCAATTACTCCGTTCTAAAAAAATCTATTTTCTATTATACCAGATGATACTGATTAACTTCTTAAGAGCATTAAAAGCAACTAAGCTCGACTACTACTCATTCGAGTGATCTTAGCTGTTAAGGAAATTGTTTGCCTCTTCATCATTTTTAGATCTTATCAAAAACAAAAAAGCGTATATACAAAATGTACAACGCTTTTTAGTAGCTCGTTAGTGAAATTTTTTATTTGGCTATCCATTCATATTGAATATCAGCTAAATTCTCTTCATTTTCATGTCCTCTCCCTATGATTTTAAATCCATGTTTTTCATAAAATCGTTGGGCATTTTCATTAACCTCAAATGTGTATAAAGTTAATCGCCCATTTGATTGTGCTTTTACTTTATCTAGTAATGTATGACCTATGCTCATCCCTTGATAGTCAATATGAATATATAGTTGGCTTATTTCTTCTTCGTTATAGGCAATCATGCCAACTACTTTTTCATCCATTAACGCTAAATCGATGTGAAACTGCTCAGCTAATAGATGATTTAAGAAATATACATGACTTTCAAAGGTGTGAATTTCTTTCTGACCAATCGCCTGTTCCTTACTATCTCGCCACATAGCAACTGTTTGTTCAGCGTATTGGTGGGTATATTGCGTAATAATTATTTTGTGTTGGTTCACTACGATGCCTCCTTAAGCATAATGTAAAAAATAGATCTTATGAAAAATACTTGGTTGGATTCCTAAATCCTGATTGCATACGACTTTAGCAATGCAATATACTTTAAATCAAATATTTTACATTCAAGACTAAACCTATGTAGTTTGTATTTCCTCACATCTTCTGGAAAAATATAAGACATTCCTGTATGCTTCAATTTTTAATCGACTACAATAATTATTTTCTCGTCTTGTCAATGTCGTAATTCAAACAGCGTGATAGCCCTTTTATAAACCACCTGCTATCATTATCAATTACTTCCTACCCTAGTTTGAACCGTAGAATTAAATTTGGATAATTTTCATTCATACTGTACTCCTTAATAAAGTAAAGCACATTACTTGAAGAATTAAATGTAAGTTCTACGGATAAAAAAACATCTTCCACTCACACTAATGGTGGAGGTGAGATGAAAATGGGAAATAATAAACATAAAAATAATAAAACGCAAGACAACAAAAAACAGCAGAATCAAAATCAAAATGCTAACAATGAGCGTAAAAACAGAGAAGAGTTTGCTGAAGAAGTAGATTTCAGTCAAATTCAAAATGAAAACAAACGTTAATCAAACTATCATGTGAAGAAACCCTAATACTCACTTCAGTAAAGATGGGTATTGGGGCTATTTTTATAATCCATCTATTACAGCATTTTACGGCTCAAACCCAGCCTGACTTATATAAACATGATTTTCTGGAAAGATTTCAATAAATCGGTTGTATACTTTTTTTATTACATCTGGTCCATACCATTCTTCTAAACCAAGTTGGTCATATTTTTTCTCAATCTCAAGTTTTCTTGTGCGTTTTCCACCACTGCCATCTCCCATGAAGTAGTCATCTATACATATCCGATCGACGAGTTGCTTCAATTTCAAAGGAAAATATTCTCCACTTGGTAAAATGGGAGCGATAGCAACTTGGGTCGGTATGTCCGCAGCTGCTAATTTTTCCAATGTCTTAAAACGCGCTTGGATTGGAGGTGCCATTGGCGTAAAATGTTTACGTATCGTTTCCGAATCTGTCTCAATTGTCATACTTACCCGCACTTTTTCTTTAAATTGTCGCAGCAAATCAATATCTCGACTGACAAGTGGACTTCTCGTCTGTACAAATAAGAAATCAGGGGGATCCTCTAGCATAACCTCTAGTAAAGATCGCGTCACTTTTTCCTTATGCTCTATTGGCTGATACGGGTCTGTACTTGAGGACATAAAAATGGATACAGGCCCTTTGGCTTTAGCACGATGAAGCTCCTTTTTTAATACTTTCGCCGCACCGTTTTTAACATCGACCCAACTACCCCATTCCCCTTCTCGAAAAAGAGATACAGGCATTTGACGTACATAGCAATAAGAACATCCAAATGAACAGCCTGTATAAGGATTGAGCGAATGCGTATAGCCAGAAAGAAAGCCAGTTCCTTTATTCAAAATGGTTTTTGGATGCTTATAGAATAATTCGCTTTTCATACGAAACCTCCATTCCATGTAAAGCAAGTATTACGCATTGCTAGATGAACCTCGCTTTTCAAGTTCCAAGAGCAATTTCTTCATTGCTAATCCGCCCCGATAGCCTGTTAAAGAGCCATTCTTTCCTGTTACACGATGGCACGGTACAGTAAGTAACACTGGATTAGCCCCAATAGCCGCCCCAACAGCACGAACAGCTGCTGGTTTATTAATAGCATGGGCAATGTCTGAATAGGATTTCGTCTGCCCATAAGGAATTTCACAAAGTGCTTGCCAGACTGCTAGCTGAAATGGCGTACCTACGTACTCAAATGGAATAGTAAAGGTTTTCCTCTTTCCTGCTAGATACTGAATGATTTCATTGACATAGGGTTCAAGCTTTTCCTCATCTTCAACAAAAGGACTTCCTGGAAAGCGTATCTTCGCCCATTCAAACATTTCCTCAATTGGTTTGTTCTGTGAACCTACAAACACAAGGCCCTTGGAGGTAGCAGCAATATAAAAATGCCACTCCTCAAACTTGAGTAAAGACCAAAAAAGGGTTGGTTTATTTTTTATTTCCATCATTCATTTCCTCCATTTTTCTCATTTGACGAAATTGCGCTGGGGTCAGACCTGTTTTCTTTTTAAATAAAGTAATAAAATAGGGCGCATTCGCCATACCCACACATAGGGCAATATCGCCTATTGCTTTATTCGTCTCAATCAAATACTTTTTAGCCGCGTGTACGCGAACTTGTTGTATATACTCAATGGGCGTCAAGCCTTTAATCTTTTTAAATGTTCGATGCATATGATAGGGGCTCCCATGACAAATCATTGCTAATGATTCGAGCGTTAATTTTTCAGTGAAATTTTGATCAATGTATGCTGTGATAATATCAACCCACTCGCTATCAGGCAAATTTTCATTAGTAGGCTTGCAACGTTTACAAGGGCGAAAATTTGCACGGAGTGCTTGTTCTGCTGTTGCAAAAATACATACATTCTCTTTTTTCGGAACGCGAGACTTACAGGATGGTTTACAGAATATCCCTGTTGACTTGACAGCATAAAAAAATTGATTGTTGTACGCTGTATCATTCGTGATAATGGCTTGCCATTTTTCATCTGTCATCATTTCTACATTATTTAAAATATCATTTTCATCATTCATAGGATCCAGCATTTATCTCACCTCTCCTTACAATATACTCCCTAAAAATTCACAATGTACAATTCTAGATATGGAATAGCAAGATATTGAAGTTTTTTTATTTAGAATCGTGAAAAATGATGCCAAGACCGTATCGTTCTCCAGCAGTAATGGTACTTACTCCATGACGAACCGTATGTTTATAATATCCCCTTTTCCCTAGAACAGGTCTATGGTTTGTAGGAAAGATGAGCGCACTGCCTTGATCTAACGTAATGACATGTCCCCTACTCTGAGCACGTGGAATTTGTTCCACTAGGAGTGATTCTCCACCAAAAAAGTCTTGTTCGCGTTGATTTAATACAAATACTACTTGAAACGGGAAAAACACATCGCCATATAAATCTTGATGCAAACAATTAAAGCCACCTGTTTCATACTTTAAGAGTAACGGTGTCGGTCTAGTTTGTTCATATTCTTTACAAGTGTTCAAAAAATCTTGAAGCTGAGCTGGAAAATGTGCTGTTTTCTTTAAATAACCTAACCATCGATTAGCTGTTTTGGCCAATTCTTGATAAAAGGACTCTCTTAAACTTTGGATGATTTCAGGCAATGGATAGGAAAAATATTTGTATTCCCCCTCCCCAAAGCGATACCTCGTCATATTAATGGTCGTTCTGTATGGCTCTTCCTTACCATACAACCCTATTAAAAATTCACATTCCTCTTTTGTTAAAATTACTGGAAGCTTTGCAAATCCTTGCTTGTCTAGTTCATGTTGAATGGAATCCCACTCCAAGCTGCCAACACGTGTTTGAATATCTTGGACCATTTTTATTCCCTCCTTAGCCTTCTTAATAACTAACACTATAACCTCATCAATAGAAAAAAATAAGGCGTTTAGAATGGAATAGCAAGATAACAAAATGAGTAAAGCTACTTTTATGATAAAGTAAACTAACAAACCGTGTATGTTGAAAAGGAGAATGAAAAAGTGATATGGCATGACGTTGACGATGTGATGATCATTACCTTACCAGCAAATTTTGATATGAATGCAAATCTAGGCTATTTAACAAGAGAAAAAAATGAATGCCTGTATGAAATAGAGAACAATATCATCACAAAAGTGATAGCCATTGGAGAAATGCAGTCTTTAGTACAGATAAGCGTAATCGATAATCAACAAATGGTTGTTCAATTCCTAAATGGTTCTAGGCCTATTGAAAAGAGGGAGCGGGAAAAAATTGCAACATATATAATTGAATGGTTTGATCTTGATAACGATTTAACGCCATTTTATGAAATGGCAAATACAGATCCATTACTTCAAATACCTGCCCAAAAATTCTATGGATTACGAGTTATCGGCATTCCCGATTTATTTGAAGCGTTATGCTGGGGCGTTTTAGGGCAACAAATCAACCTTGCCTTTGCCTACTCTTTAAAGAGACAATTTGTAGAAAGCTTTGGCGATTCTATCGAATGGAATGGTAAAAAGTATTGGGTATTCCCTCCGTACGAACGAATTGCACAGTTAGAACCTACTGACCTAGCAGCTATTAAAATGACAGTTAAAAAAAGTGAATATATTATTGGCATTGCAAGACTAATGGCAAACGGAGATTTATCGAAGGAACAATTAAAGAAAATGGATTTTAAAGAGGCAGAAAAAAGCTTAATCAAAATACGAGGAATCGGACCTTGGACAGCCAACTACGTGCTAATGCGCTGCCTACGGTTTCAGACGGCTTTTCCAATCGATGATGTGGGTCTGATTAATTCAATAAAAACATTACGTAATATGAACCAAAAGCCTACGAAAGAGGAAATTTTAGCGCTCTCGATACCATGGCAAAACTGGGAATCCTACGCTACCTTCTATTTATGGCGTGTTCTTTACTAAATATCATCACCTTGATTTGAGCATGTCTTGAAAAAATGAACCAAAACATGCTCTTACGTAGGTATGTTTTATGCTTCTACAAAAGCACATTGATGATGAACAATCGCAATGGACACAGAATTCTTATAGCCGTAATTCTTTAATACAATCCATGGTTGTTTTTATAAACTCTTTGACAGCGGGAAGGGGTTGCTTCTTTGAGCGAGTAATGATGCTTATTTCTCGGAAAGGTTCGGGTAAGAGAGGTTTTACAATGGTACCTGCTAAATTATAGGGTAAAGCTAGTTCTGGTATGATTGTAATGCCTAATCCTTCACGTACCATTGCAATGATTGTTTGATTTTCTTCCACATTAAACTCTATGTTTGGGGATACCTCTTGTTCCTGTAAAAACTTCTTAACACTCACTTCACATCCTAGCTGAGGCATAATAAAAGCCTCCCCTTGAAGTTCTTCCGCTTTTACTTGTTCATTGATGGCAAGATGATGATGAATCGGTACGATTGCTACTAATCTATCTCTTACTATGGTGGTAGCCTCCAAATGATCCAGAGGGTTACTTAAAGATGTAAAACCTATATCCACTTTCCCCTCTTCTACCCAACGTGTAATTTGGTCATAGCTCCCCTCATAAAAATTTATTTCAATTCCCTTAAACTCTCCTTTAAACCGTGATATGATCGTTGGCAACACTTTTGAAGCGAAACTTGAAAAGCTGCCAATATTTATTTTTCCGTTTTGTATTCCTAAAATAGATGCCGCTTCTTGTTTAATGCTTTCTGCTTCGGATAAGATATTTCTCATACTGTTGATGATACGTTCTCCACTATCTGTTAATGAGATGCCGTTTCTTCCTCTATTCAAAAGTTTAATACCGAGTTCTGACTCTAATGAAGCGATATTATGGCTTATGCCCGATTGGGTCATCGCCAATATTTCTCCTGCTTTTGTGAAATTCCCAATATCGACTACTTTGACGAATATTTCTATTTGCAAAAGGTTCACAAGATAACCTCCGTATAAGATTTAACTTTCCATTCGACTTCCTCATGTTTAAGATTAAAAACATGAATTTTACTTATCAATTCTATCATACTACAATAATCTTAGAATGAAGGAGGAGATAGCAATGAAAAAAGTGGTAGAGTTTTTTTATGTTGATGCATTCACCACAGAAACGTTTGGAGGAAATCCAGCTGGCGTCATACCTCATGCAGAAAATTTAACAGATGAGGAAATGCTAAACATAGCCAATGAATTAAACCTTTCGGAAACGGCCTTTCTTTTACCATCAACAAATGTAAATGCAGATTATCAAATAAAATATTTTACTCCTACAAAAGAAGTTGACTTTTGCGGTCACGCTACGTTAGGTACAGCATGGTTAATGGCTAATAAGTACAATTGGATTGATAAGGACGAGAAAATAATCTTTGAATCAAACATTGGACTAATTCCTGTAAAATGGATTACGGAAAACAATCACTTAAAGAGCGTGTCCATGACTCAAGTACGTCCCCATGTAAAAAGTATAGACATTAGCCCTGAAGTCGTTGCGGACCTTGTGGGTTTAGAGGAAACGGACATTGATGATCGATACCCGATAAAAATAGCGAACACAGGGGTCCCACATCTTATGGTTCCCGTTAAAACACGTCAAGCAATTGATCAAGCAGAACCTAAATTAAATGAGCTTAAAAAGATGAACAATCATTTTAACATATCAACCACTCACCTCTTTACCTTTGACACAAATGGGGAATTTGATATTTATACAAGAGATTTTTGCCCAAATATAGGGATCGATGAAGATCCAGTTACAGGGGCAGCAAACGGTGCATTAGGTGGTTATTTATATCTAGAAAATATACTAGCTCCACAAGAAAAACATCAATTAGTAATTGGACAAGGACATACGATTAATAGACCTGGAACTCTTTATGTCACGATTACACCTGATGGGGAGAACGCTGTTATTGAAGTAGCGGGAGCAGCAGTTGTTTCAATAGAAGGAAAAATACTTTTATAATACTTTTTTTCTGAATTTTCTGTGTTAATTATCATCATAAAATAAACTTCTCTAAATTCTTCACTTAAATTTAGAGAAGTTTTATTTATGGCAAATAAAGTGGTTAGTTTAATGCATTTAAATGCGTTTTTAAGTATTGCAAAAATGGTTGCTCCATGAGATCGGTTTTTCGAGAGCAAATAAATAAACTTTGCTGAATAGCTGCCTGCTCAACATACACTTGAGCAAGTTTCCCGTTTGCTATACTTTCATCTACACTATAGGACGGAGCTAAAGTCATGCCGTACCCCGCTTCCACTACTTTTATGGATTCGTGTAAGCCCTGCATTTGAAGCCCTAATTTAGGTAATGGCGCATTAAATGTGTAAAAAATGGACTCCAATAAATCGAGTGTCGAGCTACCACGTTCCCGATAAATAAAGTCCTCGTTCGATAATTCATAGATGGAGACAGTTTGATTTGCTAGAGGATGTGAAGGATGGACTATAAACCAAAACGGGATATCCAATACCTTTTCAAATTGTAAATCTTCATGACCAAATTTACTTTGAACGACAAAGCCAAAATCTACTTCATAATTCAGAACTTGCTCCTCCACAGATTGAACATTGCCTAACGATACAAAAAATTCAATTTGAGGATGCGCAAGCTTGTATTTAGCTATGATTGGCGGAAGTATATAATTAATAGGGATGTAAGAGGACGCAATATGTATTTTGTCTTCCTTTGCTAAAAACTTACCAAGCTTCTCATCGATTTGTGCTTCTAAGTAAAATAAACGCATGCCTTGCTTGTATAAAAACTTCCCCTCTGGCGTTAATTGAATTCCACGCCCTTTACCTTCAATCAATTTTGCCCCTATTTCATTCTCTAATTTTCGAATTTGTATGGTAACAGCAGGTTGACTTAGTAGCATACTATTCGCCGCTGCAGTAATTCCCCAAGCTTGGCTACATTCGTAAAGATCCTCAATGCATGTAAATTCATTCCATTCCAACCTTTCTATCCATAAATAATATTTATGAATAAGCAATAATTATATATTTGTTTTATGTATAGTTTACCAGTAATTTAAGTATTGAGGTGATTGAATGGAAATTTTACTACATGAATGGTTAACAGTAAAAGGAGTTATTTTATTTACAATTGGTTTACTCGCAGCCATAATAGGCGTTCTTTTTGGTGCAGCAGGCTTTATTTTGATGCCTTCATTGTTGCTCGTCGGCATTCCAATTCATACAACCGTTGCTGTTAATAAATTTGCGACAGGCTTATCAGCCCTATCAAATGTTGTTTCATTTGTCATAAAAGGACATTTATCTGTAAAAAAGTATTTTTCTTTCATGTTTGTTGCTAGTATAGGTGGAGTATTTGGGGCATTATTCGCAATCCTCTTATCAGAACAAATCATGAATATCGTCGCTTGTATAAGCTTAATTTTTGCATTTCTGATTGTCCTTTGCAGTAATAAATGGATTGTCAAAGATGTAAAAGAAACAGAGGAACAACCCTTGAACAAGCTTATTCCATTTGTAATTTCCATATATGACGGTGGTTTTGGACCAGGCTCAGCTCTAATGAATATAACCTATTTCTTGAAAAAACAATACCATTATTTAAAAGCAGTCGAGTTAACGAGAATGCTCTCGTTATCAAGCTGTACAGGTGCTTTTCTCTTTTATTACTTTACTGGCATTGTTAATTGGGGAATTGCTATCCCTGTGTCACTTGGCTCTATTGCTGGCTCTTTCTTAGGTTTAAAGATCATTCCGTATATCCAAACAAAATGGATTCAAATTATTTTACCAATCGTTTTTTTGTTCTTAATTGTTCAAGTAGTGTCGGATTTAATAAAATAAGCGAAACAAGTCCTACCTTTTTTGCCCCAAAATTTAAGGACATCTATGGTAGAGCTTGTTTAGAATCCGCAATTTACGACTGTTAGTATAATAGACGAAAACAATAATAATTTGCCTATTTTTTATTTATCTACCGCCACTCACATGTATAATTTCTCCAAGGATGTAATTTGAGGCATCAGAAGAAAGGAAGGCAATTACTTCTGCTATCTCTTTAGGCGCTGCAGCTCGTTTAATTGGTACAGCGGAAGCCATCCGTTCTAGCCGATTGTCACCAGGAGCAAATTTTTCGTGAAAGGGTGTTTCGACCATTCCAGGAGCTACCCCGTTCACGATAATTCCATATTCAATTAATTCTCTGGACATACCAATCGTCATTGTATTGATAGCTCCCTTAGCAGATGCATAATGAATACTTTCCCCCGCCCCGCCAATACGTGCAGCTGCAGAAGAGACATTAATAATTTTTCCGCATTTCTTCGGAATCATATGTCTTAATACAGCTTGAGAGCATAAGAGCACACTATTGACATTTAGCTTGAATGTTTCTTCCCATAGCTCTTCACTCATCTCCATAAAAGTACTTTGACGGATGCCGCCTCCAGCGTTATTCACTAAAACATCAATCGTGCCGAATGTAGAAATAGCCTGCTCAATCATTGCGTTCACATCTTCTTTATTCACAATATTAGCTTGAATAGCAATGGCGTCTCCACCTTGTTCTTGAATTCGTTGGACAGCTTCGTTGGCACCTTCCACATTTGTATGATAATTAATAATTACTTTAGCCCCGTGTTTTGCCACTAGCTCAGCCGTGGCAAATCCAATCCCAGAGCTTGCACCCGTGATAAGAATAACCTTTCCTGACAAGTTATGCATAGCGTCCACCCTAACGTTTTTAATAGTAATTCGTTCATAAACAACTAATGCTCACGCACCACGATAGTTAATTATATGGTTCTACTACTAGTATATTTTTTAATGATCGTAACTAAAATGGCCAGAATAAATACAATCAAACTATTAATGAGTAAATAATAGGCAATGTTCAATCCATAGAATAACGCAAAGGGATCACGAATAATAATTAGTGCTAATACACCTCCTAGTCCACCAAATACACCTGCCAGTAGTAAAATGATAAAAGCAGCATTATATAGATTTTTCTTTTTTTGTAGAATACAAACCCAATCACATTTGCAACAACAATTAAAAAGCCTATCAGTATGAAGAAAAAACCTTCCATTCAACTCCCTCTTTTCAAAACGATTTTGTCATGGGATAACTATTTCTTCCCCCTTGAATTAAAGTGGTCCACCCTCAAAACCAATAGGCCAACCATTTTCTTTAAATTTCACTTTATACTGAAACTCAAAGTGACCCTCATAAATAAAATCTAAACTAAAGCCTGAAAAGATATAACTATCAAAGTTAGCCATATTTCCAAAGCTTATTGTGGATAAATAATAACTGTTTATTTCTTGATTAGGAAAAAACTTATGTAAATACGCCAATGCGCGGCTTATATGTAAATGGAGTTCATCGAAAATTCTTTCTGCTAGTTCGATTATTCTCACCTCAGGATTTTCATTATTTCCTTGGATAATAATCTCTACATCCTCCCATTCCCCAATATTCATGCTGTATAACCACTGTTCCTGAATAAGATACTTTTCTTTATTGTATACAGGGGGATTGACTAGGTTTAATTCTTTGATGTCATCTTTAGTCAACGGTTTTGCAAGAATAAGCTTATTATGCAAAATGTCTTTGATATTAGAGACCATATATTTTGATTTGTTTAATTCTAAAGAGTCCATTTTCCACCTCCGTTTAAAGTAATTATACCATCATCGCTCTACAACCATTGTAAGTTCAAAAAGAAAAAGAGCTAGCTATGTAACTAATTCTAGAAAAGATAACCGCTTCGAATCTAAACATATCGTTACCCCTGTTATGACTAAATCAAGTGCCTCTTTAATCTATCATCTATCAAGTTGTTCAAAAAAGAAACCCCCAACCCTTGCAGTCAAAATAGCAAAACAGCTATTCAAAAAGGTTCGTCTTTTTGAACAGCTGCTGCATTTTATTGCAATGGAATGTTTACTTCAATATTCTCCCCAATCGGATTAGGGTAATAGTTTAAATATAGCTTTGCTTTTCCATTATATTCTTCAAATTGTGATGTCTCCACTACATACTGCTCGTCTCGAGAAATAGTCAAACTTTTGAATTCTAATGGCGTGCCATCTTCTTTTATGGCGTCAGAGAGCATTAATAATTTGCCTTCATTATTTTTTTTCATCTTAACTGCTACACTTTGCTTCACTATTGAAATGTCCCCCTTAAAATAAGTAGGCTTCGTGAGTATCTCTTTTGTGCCAAAATCAACTTCGATAAAATCCTCACCCTTTGGCACAGCTTGAACGGCGCCAATCATAACCGTCAATGACGCTGGATCATCGAAATAATTACTTTGCAAATAGAGCGTAAATTTGCCATCGCGAATATTCCCGTCTGTTGAACTGTCATTTCTAATACTTTCTCTACGTTCACCGCTTTCTGTCATGATGGCAACATCATCTAGCGCTAATAGTTGCATTGTATTATCTTTGGCTACCTCAATATCGAGTGCCACTTTTAATGGCGAACGGCGAATTTGTGTAATCGTAAATTTCTGCCCATTGACATCGATCGTACGATTTGCAGTAAAAATTTTCTCCTTTGCGATCTCGTTTTTCAGTGAAAACGGTAAAGATATTACAATGTTACCTTTCTCTTCATCCTGAAAGTGAAAAACTGCTTTAAAATCCTTGGAAGTATAGGCGATAGGCTTTAAAAAACTATACTTCACGGATGAAGAGATGTATGTTTGATTGCTAGCATTCATGGTAAACGTACAGCCGCATTCAATCTCCTCAGCTCCTTGAAACAATTGAACTTTCTCTAAGTTTAATTTTGAAATATCAAATGAGGCATCAGCGTCATAGAACAGGACAAATCCTAAATTGTCGGCAATCACGCCCTGCAATGTAAGTGCTAGACCTTTTCTAGATTGCGTCACATTGATTTCTTCATAGTATTCATGGTCTACAATATCTTTTATTCCTTTATCTATTGCAATCGCTGTTACAATTGCTTGAAAGCCGGGTATTTTGGCAACTTGGCTAGCAATCGTTGGCGAGACGCGAATTGAAAAGAGAAGGCTTAGGCAAAGCATGGAGATGCATGCAACCGAAACAATGCGCTTCTTTCTTCTTTTTTCTTGTTGAACCTTTCGAAACATGTTCATGCGAACTTGTTGCAGTTTCTCCTTTGGAACGTCAATTAATGGTTTACTCATAGCCAGTCCTCCTTTTCTCTAGCAAAGCTTCTAAGCTTCTTTAAAATGTGATGAAGCTTCGATTTCACAGTACCCTCAGGAATTTGATTGAGCTCAGCAATTTCTTTATTTTTCAATTGCTGGAAATACTTCATATAGACGAGTTGCTGCTCTGACAAAGATAAATGTTCCAATAATCTCTCCATATCTGAGTAGATGACCCATTCAGATAAGTGGTGTTCCTCAATCTGAACAGTCGGCGGACGTTTTCGTAAATGGTCTTTACAGCAATTGATTAAGACGCGCACAAGCCATGTTCTGGCATATTCGTGCTGTTGAACGGTATGCATTTTTTGAGTGCCTTGTAAACAAGCTCCTGCATCACGTCCATAGCATCTTGCTCATTTTTCATATATGTAAAGGCCATGCGATATAAAATATCCTCATCCATTTCAATCAGTGAAAGTATCGCTTCTTGATCTCCACGTATAGCACGCTGCTCTAATTCAAATTTCATCCTTTTTCGCCTCCTTCTCTCATTAGACTCAACATTGTTGCATTTCGTTCAAAATTTTTGAAACTTTTCAGGGAACTGTCATTCATCTCCCCATTAATAATAAGAAGCGATTGCTCTAATTGAACAATCGCCTCTTCCCCTTAGCTGTATGTATTGGTAAACATTAAACACCATAATGAATCATCCATTTATCTTGTTTTATTGCTTCAGCTATTTTTTTGATTAATTCTTCAAGTTCTGCAGATTGGTACTCGACATTGGCTTCACTCACCATATTGAAAAATTGTTTATGAGAGCTCGGTGGTATCAAGGTTATCCCCCAATAGACGAGACTTTTAAATGGCCTATTTGTGTTGTGTGCAAAAGTTTCGAGGTGATGTATTTTTTTGCCAAAATCCTTAGAAAGCAGTTCATCAAAGAGGTCACCATCTACACCGATGCAATTGTATTTTTCAGGTTCATAAGCAGCATATTCCTTGTCTTTTTCTATACAAGCAATGATTCCAAACTCATGAATGTATGGCATAGTATCGCAACCCCCAATTCCCTTATTGCCCAGCTAATGATTATGTTTCTTGCAAGAGAATCTTTGCAAGACGAAACATGCCTTCCTCAATGGCTTGCTCATCAATTTTAGCAAAGCCTAGTACCCATCCTTTTCGAGTATTTTCTAAGCAATACTTGCTCAGTGGATAAACACGTATCCCATTTTCGAGTGCGAGGTTCGTCATTGCTTCTTCATCAAACGATTCTTCCGCCTCAAGAAGCATATGCAAACCCGTTTCAATGCCACTTAGCTTGAAACGTTCGGCTAGTCCTGTCGCCATGATTGCCTTTGTCATCGCTTCATGTCTACGTCGATAGACATTTCTGGCTCTTCTCATATGACGCATAAAATGACCGTGCTCAATAAAATGAGCAAGCGTTAGTTGCTCCATAATGGGAAGATGCCGATAGGTTAATTGTTGTACTTGCGCAAGCTGGCGAATGGCATCTTTTGGGCCGATAACAGCCGATATTCGTATGCCAGGAGCAACCATTTTAGAAAAACTCATCATATATAATGTGTTGTGAGGTTGTTGGCTAAACAAGGTAGGAAGCGGGCCACCTCGATACCTGAACTCACCATCATAATCATCTTCTACAATCCAGAATTGATTTTTCGCGGATTTTTGCAGCAATTGTTGTTTGCGTGGCTCAGACATTATGACACCAACCGCACATTGGTGAGAAGGTGTAACAAAAATAAGCTTGGTTTGTGGATCAATCTGCTCTACTTGTACGCCATACTCATCCACGGGTACAGCAACAACATTCATACGCCGATATTTCATGGTCATCCAGGCTGCAGGAAAGCCTGGATCTTCAACAGAAACCGTTTCTCCTTCCTTAAGAAGGGCTTGGGCAATCAGATCGATGCTATGCTGTGCGCCAGAGGTTAAGATGATTTGGTCAATCTCTACATGTACACCTCTTTCAAATGTCAGGTAACGTTGAATCTGTTCACGGAGCGGTGTGAAACCGTAGGCATCGCCATAGCCCCAATTGGTCAGATCTGTTTCTGCTGAAGCCTGTAAAAACGATTGTCGCCAAGTTTTTCGGAAATGCTCGTCCAAATACGGCTCATGGGGACAAAAATCGATTGCGACGTTTCCATTTTCTTTGCCTCTAAACCAACTGTTTAATTCATCAACTGCCACGTTTAATAAAGGTAATGTTGGCGTAGATGGTCCTTGAGGAATCACCTCTTCTGCCAAGTTGGTTTTAAATCCCCATTCACTTACTCTTGTTCCTCCACGCCAATTTGTCACAGTATATCCTCGACTAAATAATTCCTCATAAACAATTTGTATGGTTGAGCGTGAAACACCTACTAATAAGGCGAGTTCTCGGGATGGAGGAAGTAACTCCCCTGGTGGCCATTTGCCTGTTGTAATATAATGAATAGCTTGGTCAAGTAACTGTTGCCATATAGGATTTTTATCGTCTCGGTTAACTTGTAACATTCAATTCACTTCCAGTTAGAATAGAGATTGTTAAAATATGCGAAAATTAATCGTTTTGTACCGTCAATAAGTATTATACTATCAAATCGATCATTTTATAGATATAGGATGTTTGTAGTCCACTTTCCATCATCTAATTACATGATAACATCCTTTTAAAGGCTACATCCGCAGCATGAATCGTTCTATCAATATCATGTATGGAATGTGCAGTCGAGATAAATATGCTTTCATATTGAGAAGGAGGTAGAAGTATACCCTGTTTAAGCATTTCTTTATAAAAACGGCGAAACATCTCAGCATCTATTTTTTGAGCATCATCAAAATTTTGTAAGGGATGATCGATGAATGCGTAGCCAATCATTGTCCCAGCTTTCGTTGTTTTAAGTGGAATATGATTGTTATGAGCTACTTGTGATAAGCCTTGAATAAGCCGCTCTGCTAACGCTTCGATATACGTATAACTGTTATGATTTAATTTATTGATTGTGGTATACCCTGCTACCATAGCGATTGGATTACCCGATAAGGTTCCAGCCTGATAAATACTACCTTCAGGTGCAATGTGATTCATGATTTCTTTTTTTCCACCATATGCCCCAACAGGCATCCCTCCACCAATGATCTTTCCTAAACATGTTAAGTCTGGTTTTATGTTATAAAGCCCTTGAGCAGAGTGGTAATCTATACGAAAACCAGTCATGACCTCATCGAGTATAAATAGTCCACCATACTTTGTAGTGAAAGAACGTATAGCTTGAAGAAATTCAGGGTTAGCTGGTATTCCCGCCATATTGCCTGCAAATGGTTCTACGATGACTGCTGCTATTTGTGAGCCATATTTATCAAAGATCTTTTTCAGGACTTCGATATTATTATAAGGTATGGAGATTGTATGTTTAGTGATCTCTATAGGTACACCCAGACTATCAGGAAGGCTGAAGGTAGCAATTCCTGAGCCTGCCTTTACTAATAGATGATCACTGTGCCCATGATAGTTTCCATCAAATTTCACAATCATGTCTTTGCCAGTAAAGCCTCTAGCTAGTCTAATGGCGCTCATTGTCGCTTCTGTACCCGAATTAACCATTCGAATCTTCTCTATGGAAGGTATGCGAGTAGATATTAATGTTGCTAGCTTATTTTCTTGTAAAGTTGGCAATCCAAAACTTGTCCCCCTCTTGATGGCTTCAAGAAGTGCATCTGAAACTTCCTTATCTGCATGTCCATGAATTAATGGCCCCCAAGATAGAACATAATCTATATAGCGATTGCCATCAATATCATATATGTTTGAGCCTTTCCCGTGACTCATAAAAATTGGCTCCATCCCAACTGATTGAAATGCTCTCACTGGGCTATTTACCCCACCAGGCATAAGTTTTTTTGCTATTTCGAAGGCTTCTATTGATTTCGTCGTATCGATGTTAAAAACCACCTTTCGTAGTGATATTATCTTTGTCTAATTTGTTGTCCCTCATTTATGCTTTGCTGTTTTCTGAGCAATGGAACATTCATTAATAAATGTGCGCCCAAACCAGCTACAAGCCCCCAAAATGCCCCGCCAACTCCAAGTAAAGTAACATTTGCGGCTGTTGCCAAAAAAGTAATGAGTGCTGTTTCGCGTCCAATAGAATTTGTTAAAGCATTGGCAAGGCTACTACCAATTGTGCCTAGCAACGCTAATCCCGCTAATGTTGCAATGAACGTAGCTGGAAGAATTAAAAACAATGCAGCCAATGTTACCCCAAAAATTCCGACAATTATATAAAAAATGCCACAGACAATACCTGCAATATAACGTTTTCTTGAATCCTCATGAGCGTCCTTCCCCGTACAGATGGCTGCTGTAATTGCTGCTATGTTAAAAGCATGTGATCCAAAGGGTGCTGTCAGGAGTGATCCCAATCCTGTTACAATCAAAATCGGATTGGCACTCGTTTTAAATCCATCATTTCGCAACACTAACATGCCTGGCATGTACTGTCCTGTTAAGGTAATAATAAAAAGCGGCAAAGCGACACCCAATAATGCATGTAGAGAAAATGTTGGCGTAACAAATACAGGAGACGCGAAGGCCAACTCGATATGGCTGAAATCTACCTGCCCCATACTTATTAAATAAATCAAGCCAATGACTAGAATACCGACAATTGCATAGCGAGATGTAAACCTTCTTAATACGATATACGTAGTAAACAGGACGATGACAAGTAAAGGTTCCACTTTCGCACCACCAAAGGCTGAAATACCAAATTGTAATAAAATACCTGCCAGTAGACCTGAAGCAATACCTGGAGGAATAAGTTGGACAAAACGTTCGAACATACCTGATAAACCTAACAAAACAAATGCTATTGCAGAAATAATATAAGCTCCAATGGCTTCAGCATATGGGGTAACAGCTAAAGCCGAAACAAGAAACGCCACGCCTGGTGTTGACCAAGCTGTAATAATGGGTTCACGATATCGGTAACTTAGCCAGATACCCGTTACCCCCACACCAATGGAAATCGACCATATCCATGATGCAGTCATTTCTGGACTTAGACCGGCAACCTTGGCAGCCTGAAACACCAAGATAAAAGTGCCCCCATAGTTAACTAAGACAGATATAAAAGCAGCGATGGTGGGCGACAGGAAATCCCGTACATTCAGTGAAACGGATGTTGAGTTCATACACTTTCCTACCTTTCTACAAATTATGTTAATCTCTTCTTCATACTAGAAATTCATCACGTATTCTCGTCCTTTAAGGACTGTTCCCTTGTGGAATGTCAATTTCCTATTGTCATTAGCCCTCTTTATGTAACGTGTCATTCCATTAAAATTTCAATTTGCTTGATTCCAAGTAACGCCTTACTTGCCGCTATTTGATAAAATGTCAATCTACCTGAACTAAACAGTAGCACTTCCCCTCCTTGCTAATAAATGAACGGTCTTAGCATAACGTAATACGGATTGATAAAAAACATCCAAAACTACGAATTTTAGCAGTCCATAAAAATAGGTACAATAAAAAAACACTATCCTTATATTGTAGTTTTAAAAAAGAATTGAACGTTTAAAACAAAGATTGATCATTCATTTTAAAGTTTGATTAAAAATCCTGTGTTGCTATGTAGGATTTTTTTGTTCAACAAACGGGCCAGATTGTGAAATAAAATCATTTTGTGCAATGTTACCAAACAAGTATTTAGTAGCTTATTTAACATAAATGATAGACTGTTTAAAAATTTCCATTAATATGTTATTTTTAATGAAATTAAATCTAATTTGAGGTGAATTTAAATGTTATTAAAGCCAAGTAAACTCCAGCAAGGAGATTATATCGCCACAATAAGTCCTTCTTGGGGAGGTGCTGGAGATCCAGAATTAAAATGGCGTTATGAACAAGGCGTAAAAAGACTTGAAGAGGTTTTTGGACTGAAAGTTATAGCAATGCCAAATAGCTTGAAAGGTGCAGATTATCTAGACAAAAATCCAAAAGCACGTGCAGAGGACTTAATGATGGCTTTTAAGGACCCCAAGATTAAAGCTATTATTGCAAATATTGGTGGAGATGATAGTGTTCGTTTACTCCCTTACATTGATTTTGAGGTTATAACTAAAAATCCTAAAATTTTAATGGGTTATTCAGATGTAACGATTGCTCATTTATTTTGTTTGAAGGCGGGTATATCTTCATTTTATGGACCAGCAATTTTAACCGATTTTGCAGAAAACGTTGAAATGCACTCATATACCGTTCAATCTATTCAGCAAACGCTATTTTCTAATGAAGTAATAGGTGAAATTGTTCCTTCTGTAGAATGGACAAGTGAGCATTTAGAATGGATAGAATCAAATAAAAATCAAAAACGCACAATGCAACCTAATAAAGGATACGAATTGCTGCAAGGTAAAGGTATAGTACAGGGACGTTTAATAGGAGGGTGCATTGAAGTATTAGAGTTTGCTAAAGGTACCGTGCTATGGCCTGAAGAAAAATACTGGGAAAATTGCATCCTTTTCTTTGAAACATCTGAAGATCAACCGGAGCCTAACCTACTCAGATATTGGTTGAGAAACTACGGTGTACAAGGTATTTTACAAAAAGCAAACGGAATTATATTTGGTAAACCACAAGATGAAAAGTATTTAGAAGAATATAAAGAAGAGATTTTAAAAGTGATGGGAGAATTTAACTTGGATGATACACCCATTCTATACAATATGAACTTTGGACATACTGAACCAAAATTCATTTTACCTCTTGGTGCATTAGCAGAAATTAATTGTAATACAAGCTCTTTTACTATTTTAGAAAACGCTGTACTGTAAGATGTTAGCGGCTTTTTGGGATGAATAAGGATATTCAATAATCAGGCGCAATTTTGGAACAACATAGCTGAAAAATGTTCAAACTTTTTTATAAAAATCTCAAACTTATCTAAAGAGAGTAACTCCATTTTGATCAATCTTTTTCAAAATGGAGTTTTTGATGTTGCTATTAGATAAGGATTAAGGGATGGGATATTTTTTAATCCATCTTTATTCTAGTTTACAGTGATTGGATTTACCAATTTCTAAAACCAATACTATGTATGTGGGATTTTCTCAATATTGAACATCTCCCCTAAGGCAATTGGATTTTCTTTCGCGGTAATATGTTGAGGATCAATACGGTAAACTTGAACAGGCCCTCCGAAAACGGCTGATCGATATTTATCCACGTGTTGCTGGGATAAGGGGCGATTATAGTAACCAGGTACATATTTATTTATCATTTCTTGCAACATGTGTGTCGCTTCATTCAAATCCAAAATAGGCTGAGCCTTGCCAAAAACCATGACACTCATATAAGCCGTGTCCGTTTTTGCAGGTACTGGATTAGTAATGGTTCCATATTCATCGCAAACCGTAAAGCAAACCTCTGGGTTCTCTTCCATCACTTGATTTCGTCTCCCGCCAGTGGCTCCATGGAAATAAAGCACTCCATTTGTCCACACAAAATTAAGGGGGACAACATACGGCAAATGACCATCAACCATACCCAAATGCCCAATGCGAGCTTGCTGCAAAAATGCATCAATTTTGTTCTTGTCCAACACTTCTCTTACTTTATAACGTACCTTATCCATTGTTATCACTCCTACTTATAGTATGATGTGATTTTATCAACCTTTGGATTGAATAAAAACGTCCATAACTACAGCAATTAAGCAATCCATTTTCCAACTTGAAACAAAGACAAAACCACCGTTCAACAAAGAATGCTCAAACGATGGTTCTACTTTTTAGGAGATAGGTAATTATAAGCTTATTGGCTGACTAACTTTGCTATATTTGCCTTCAAAGAACGCAAGTGGTGAACCATCACTCATCTCAATATCGGTTACCTCTCCAATAAAGAGTGTATGGTCTCCTGCAATTTGTTTGCTATGAACATTACATACAATATTTGCTAATGCATTTTTTAATACCGGTAGTCCATTCACCCAGTCAAATTCAACTTCACGTTCTTCTTTAATTTGTCCTGCAAAATGCATGGATAGCTCTTTTTGTTCCTCTGATAATATATTCACAGCAAATTTGCCTGAAGTATTAATCTTATCTAGCATTCTAGCTTTTTCGCCAATGGATATTAAGACTAATTTCGGGTCAAGCGAAACGGACATAAATGCGTTTGCTGTCATACCGTGTGCTTCCCCTTCAATCACAGTCGTAATTACTGTTACCCCTGTAGCAAATTTACCCATTGCATTTCTAAAAGTTCTATCATCCATCATGTTATTTCCTCCTTAAAATTCCCGAATTTATTATTTGAATATTCTGATATATAAAAAGCTATTTAATAACCAATTCCTTTTGAGGCAATGATTGCTCTACTAAGCTCTCTTCTATTACTGGCGCTTTGCGTAAAAATGTAACAGAGATAAAGGAAGCCACTGACAGAATCACAATGAAAATAGCGAGTGGAATCCAGGAGTTATTGTAAGTGCTAAGTAAAACTGTCGCAATCATAGGAGCAGTTCCTCCAAACAACGCCGACCCTGCTTGATAACCAAGTGTTATTCCTGTATACCCGACATTCGTACTAAACATTTCTGTAAACATGGTGCCAATTATACTGGCAATAGCTGACCATAGAATGCCTAAACCGATAATAGAAGCGGCATAAGCCCAAAACGTTGATGCTGTTGATAATAAATAATAGTAAGGGAAAGAGAATAACGCAATTCCTGCCGCTCCCATCATGAATAGGCGTTTACGTCCCAGTACGTCAGATAATTTCCCCATGACTGGAATACACAATGTCGTCACAATAGTTGCAGCAGTAATAATGTTCAGTGCTGTAGTCCTTGAGAAACCAATGTTATCTGTCGCATAGGAGATAAAGAATGTTGTGAAAACATAGAATGGTCCCACTTCCACACATTTTGCCCCTAAGGAAATTAATACAGCTTTCCAGTGATAACGTAATGTCTCAAAAAGGGGTACTTTTACAACATTGCCTTTTTGCTTTTCTTCACTAAATGCCGATGTCTCCTCGATGCCACGGCGTATCCAGAATCCCGTAATCACTAGAACGGCACTTAATAGAAAAGGAAGTCTCCAGCCCCATGAAAGAAATTGCTCCTCTGGAAGCAAACTGACGATTGAAATAGCCGTTGTGCCAAGTAGCATACCTAGAGGTATTCCCATTGCAGGAAAACTTCCAAAGAATCCTCGTTTTTCTTTCGGTGCATTTTCAACTGCTAGGAGAACAGCTCCTCCCCATTCCCCACCAACAGCTATACCTTGGAGGAGTCTCAAGAATACTAGTAGAATAGGCGCGAAAATGCCGATTGAACTATATGTTGGTAGCAAGCCTATACATACGGTTGAAACCCCCATTAATAAAAGTGAAACAACAAGGGTGTTTTTCCTTCCAAATTTATCGCCCATGTGACTAAAAATGAGCCCACCAAGAGGTCGAATGAAAAACGTTACACCAAACGAAGCATAAGCGAGTAACAGACTTACATATGGATCATGGCTTGGGAAAAATAATTTATTGAAGACAAGCGCTGCCACGGTACCATAAAGAAAGAAATCGTAAAATTCAATTGTACTGCCAACTAAACTAGCGAATAATACTTTTCGGGAACTTGCAGTTGATTTTTCTTTTCCCATTCATCACATTCCCCCAACTATTTGTTTTTTATATACAGATTTGTGGATAAACTTTAATTCCAAATAGGGATTGTATCCATATAAGCGACTCTGTTAAAAAATTTCACCGTTATTTCCTTTTGGTGTACCTCTTTCAATCTTTCTAATTTATTACTAAGCAGTTCAAATCTGATTTCGTGAGAGCTATTATGGTTTAAAAAACCTTGAATGGTTTTACAGCCATTAGTAATCTCTACTTTGTATAAACCTTGTTTTGGCAAAACATATTTACCCTGAATTTGAAAAGCCATACTATTCAATTGCGGTTGTCTATACAAATCTTTCGGATAATTTATAAATCCTTTTACTTCATAATGTTTGCCCAAGTAGTATGGAACTAGGTGAACATCCCCTTCACTTATTAACTCTCTAATGAATGTTGAACTTATTTTGTTATCATTCGTGACCCTTTTGGAGATCACTGTCACTTTAAAGGGATTGTATCTACTTGCCTTGCGCAAATAATTTACATTGCCTTGCGCTTTATAGCCAAAGTTAAAGTCAAAGCCCACAACAATGTGTGTAGCATGGAGCTTGATGATATATTGGTTAATAAATTCACTTGCAGGAAGTGAAGCGAAAAGCGATGTGAATTTCATGACAAAAACTTTATCAACACCGATTTGAGACATTTCTTCAAGCTTAGAAGACAAAGGGGTTAAATATTTTCTATCTGTTTCACCTTTGATAATCTCACTAGGGTGAGGATCAAAAGTCATGACTGATAATTTACAATTATTTTTATGAGCAATTTTCTTTGCTTGCTGCAGTAAAAATTGATGGCCTATATGAACACCGTCGAAAAAGCCTAACGCCATTACATGGGGTTCTTGCATGTCAAAATGCTCCTTCATTGGATGTGTTAAATGGATAATTTCCACTACGCTTCACCTTCCTTACAAGTTAGCTAATCTTTAATGTATACTGTACTGTGTATACATTGATGAACAATAAAAATGTAGAAGTTTATATGCATCAGAGGCAATTTTAGATGAGATTCTTGACCCCATCTAAAAAATTAGCTTCTCTAAAATTGAATCGCTTATTTATTGGCGTAATAGCGAACTTCGAAAATTTTACAGCCATTTGGGGACTGCCATGGTCCATGCTCCATTCCAGGAGGACGACATGCAACCATTCCTGCTGTAAATTCCTCGTTTAAACGTAAATCAATTAACGATCCTTCGATAATGTATAATTCTTCCCAGAAATCATGAATTTGTACACCGTCTGGAGATGTATCTGTCCCTGCTCCTAGTTCTAGAATACGTGTTGCTACTTCAGTACCTGGAATCTGTGCAATAATTCGTTGGGAGGAGCCTTCTACAGTTTTTGATGGGACAGCCTCAAACGTCTTGAAGTCAACAAACTCATGCTCTTGCTTTTCCTGATCAGCATAATAACGAACTTCAAAAATTGTGCAGCCATTTGGGGACTGCCATGGCCCATGCTCCATTCCAGGAGGACGACATGCAACCATTCCTGCTGTAAATTCCTCGTTTAAACGTAAATCAATTAACGATCCTTCGATAATGTATAATTCTTCCCAGAAATCATGAATTTGTACACCGTCTGGAGATGTATCTGTCCCTACCCCAAGTTCTAGAATACGTGTTGCTACTTCAGTACCTGGAATCTGTGCAATAATTCGTTGGGAGGAACCCTCTACAGTTTTTGATGGGACAGCCTCAAATGTTTTGTAATCAACAAATTCATGTTCTGGTTTAATAACCACTTCTATTTCTGAATTCCCCATTTCATACTACCTCCGCATCTGTTAAAATATGAACCTTATAATCTAGTTGAATTTTTCGGTCTGTTAAAGCATCATACAATTCTGCTGAAAAACCATCACCGTAAATAAATTCTCCAGTTACGATTGGTAGAGTCCCACAAAAAACCATCAAATCCTCACTGTAATATCCACGCTCTGTAATAATTTTTATTAGCTCTTTTGGATGCAAAAACTCTCCAAGTGTTCCAGTTTGGTATTCTTTTTTTCACCATTCACAATCATCCAACTTCGCATTTCAATGTCATCCCAGCGACTCTCTATGTCATCTAGCAACCAAAATTGAGTGGAAATCGGCTTACTGCAAACCTGTTTGGATTTTTGAATGGACAATTTTTCAAGCTCCCGATCTGTGTGATCACTACCCAGTCCTACGTACCATTTCCCTTTCACGTTCATAATAACGACTTCTGCTTCTCCACTACTACTTTCCTGAACTACTGAAATGGATGGACTTGTTGTAAGAAGATTAGTTGAAACATCGTAAATCATTGGCACTTGAGGTGGGGCTGGAACACCAATCTCTCTTAATTCATCAATATGTTTTTTTACAGATGCTTGATCTTTACCTGTATAGCCAGCAATAAGTAAGCGTTTAGGTGTAGCCTCCATTTGCTTTCCAGAAACGATAATATTCATTAAATCAATTCCTCCTGTCTATCTAAAACTCGATGCTTTAAATTAGGGAAGGCATCACGAATAGTAGCAATTTGGGAAGGATCAATTTCTGTTTTTACAATGGTTTCCTCATCGCCTCCACTTGCCATAACAATTCCCCAAGGATCAACCACCTGACTGTGACCACCTAATTGGATGCCATGTGTATTACCTACACAATTACTTGAAATTAAGAAACATTGGTTTTCTAATGCGCGTGCTGTATTAAATATTTTCCAATGCTCTAATCTAGCATGTGGCCAAGCAGATGTCACAAGAAGTAATTCTGCTCCTAAATCAACTTCTGCGCGGTACAATTCAGGGAAACGTAAATCATAGCAAGTTGATAATCCTACCTTCCCAAAGTCCGTATCTACTACAGTCGTTTCGATACCTCTTGTTAAAATTTTCCCCTCTTGCGAACCATAACGGAATAAATGTATTTTTCTATAGGTTCCAATGAGTGTACCCTCGGGAGAAAATAGAACACTTGTGTTATAGTACTTTCCATTGTTTCTTTCTATGAAACTGCCTGCAAATAGATAGGATTGGATTTCTTTTGCCTTTGAAGAAAATCGCTGTACAAAATCACCGTTTATTTCTTCTGATTCATCAACATAACGATCAAATGCAAAGTACCCTGTCGCCCATGTTTCGGGTAGTACAATTAAATCTTGTCCCTTTAATTGATCAATCATTGCTTCGACACGATCGATACGAGCATTTTTCGATTCCTGATCTTTAATCTCTAACTGTATTGATGCAATTTTCATTTTTTCAACATCCTTTTATCTATTTTTCCTAAACCAGCTCCTCCACTTGCGTAGGAAGGGAATAACTTTCTAAAAATGTTTCAACCATTTTTACTGGCTCTTCATATCCATAATTTCTAAATGAATAGCCTTTCGTAACGAATGGTGCACCATTATAGAACAATTCATATTGTTGATGTCTACCACCAAACTCTGAGCCAATGATATCCCACACTAACTTAAATAATTTGATTCTCTCTTCAGCTCCAACTCCTGTGGAACGAATATATTGATAGATATCATCTTTCGTCTCAGGATTAATCATTTCTTTATAGGAAGAAGGTAATTGTAAAACACCTCCACCACAAAGCTCCCTTAAAATCCGAATCGTAGAAGCATAAATAATATCCTGTTGACCAACTACACCATAAAGGAAACGTGGATCCGGTCGAGCGACCCCATTTTTATCAATCGTGCAGTTATATTCGGATGCTAATAGGTTACCTTCAACAGAAGCTGCAATGGATGCCAACTCACCTAGCTTTTCTTGAACAGAAGGAATTTTATCAATGCCATTCATAGCTGTTACTTTACGTGCTGCACCAATTAAGAATTTCAATTTATTACTAAATCTTATTTGAGCTTGATTATTGCCTAATACGTGAGCTGGTGTTTCATGGAACTGAGCTCTTACAATATCAATGTTTTTATACACAAAAATATCTGACCATGGAATAAATACATCATCAAAAACCACTAACGAATCACTTTCATCAAAACGAGAAGACAACGGATAATCAAATGTACTCGGTGATTTTTCCGCATAGCTAGGTCTTGCATAGAATTTTAATCCTTTCGCGTGAATCGGTAAGACAAAGGATAATGCATAGTCTTCATCCCCAGGACGGAGTGGCGTAAGACAGCTTACAAATAAGTAGTCGGATACTGCTGAAGCTGTACCAAGCATTTGAGAACCTCTCACAATAATACCGTCCTCTACCTCTTCATAAACGCCTACAGGAAGGTATTTATCTTCTAGTTCATGAGCTGCTTTACTTCGATCAATTTGAGGAGGAATAATTACGTACGTTACATATAAATCATTATCTCGTACATGCTTATAGAAATTTAAAACATTTTCTCCATAGGCTTTTCCTCCATGTTCGAATACTTCAGGTGCACTAGCAAATGAAGCTAAAAAACTAGCAACATGATCAGGGCTTCTTCCAACAAAACCACATGTGGCCTCAGACCATTTTGAAATGGCCAATCTTCGTTCTTTCAGTTCTTCACGACTCTTGGGAATCATATAAATTTTGTTTGCTAGCGTTCCATCTTCTGTTTGATAAATCATATTGTTTGATTCATCTAACGCTAAATCATATAAACCTGCAATTGTATTTGTAATACCTTTAAAAGCAGGATGTGTTGCTACATCTTTGACTCTTTCCCCATTTATGTAGATCACACGATCGTCTTTCAATGCTTGTAAGTACTCTTGACTTGTTCTCACCATATTTAATTCCTCCCCATGTGTTGTTTAAATAGATGCTATAAGAGACAATCTTTCAGAAATTAATGAACCCCATCAAGCATTTCGTATACTGTATTGTGTATACATAAATCTCTGAAATAATTCAAAAAATTACAATAATTCAGTACAGACGAAGACGCAAGCGCTTACAACGAACAAATAAGTAAACCTCTCACGCTTTAAAATTTATCTTCATTGAAGTACACCCTACACGATAGTAGTAACTTCCTTAACACCTCCCTTCAAAACATTCATGACTATTAGCTATTATCAATAACCATTAATGTTTCTTTTGTTTTTTCTAAATGATTTAAAATCATTTTTGAAGCTAAATCAGGATTTTTTTCCTCAATAGCTTGAATAATTTGTTGATGCTCAACTAAAACACTTTTCATTCTTCCAGGCTGCCTAATTGCTCTTAAGCCCATTAGCTGTGTTAGATTGTGCAAATTGGTCAAAATTTGTTCCATTATCGTGAATTTAGCCAACTTTGTAAGCGACAAATGAAATTCATGGTCTAACCCAATAAATCGGATAGCATCATCATTTTGGAGCGCTTCATCTTGTTGCTTCAAAATTAGCTTGAGTGACTTTAGCTGCTCAGGAGATGTTATGATTTCAATTAGCTTCTTTACTGCCTCCACTTCAATAGCACTTCTTAATAAGAACACTTCTTTTTGCTCATCTTCCGTCAGTTTTTTTACAGTCATTCCTTTTCTGGGAATAGAGACAAGTAAACCTTCCTTTATTAAGTCTTGAAGAGCTGCTCTTACTGGCGTTCTTGAAGTATTTAATTTCTCTGCTAATTGAACCTCTGTAAAGATCTCATCACTCGTTATACCACCGTATAAAATCGCTTTTTTAATTTCTTTATACACTTTGTCTTGCGTTGTTTTTTCCTTCTCAATCGGCTTTAATTTTGCCCCTTCCATAATAATCCATCCTTTTTATTAAGTCTTTACCATACGAAATTAAAAATTTGAATTTATATGAATGGTTTAAACTCTTTATGTTTTATGTATACATAATACAAAATACTTTTATTATAAGTCAACATTATTTTTTTGTTTTTTCTGAAATTTTAACTCTGCTATAAACAGTCAGCCCTTTTCCAATCTCATCTATCCTGCCAAACAAGAACTGTGAAAACTGAAAAGGGCTGTTTGAATTAAAGAATTTCAGGGAACATAAAGACTATTTCATTTTTACGATAATCTTCCCCTTTGCTCTACCTGACTCCGCATATTCCATCGCCTTTTGAGCATCTTCAAATGAAAAAGTTCTATCAATGACTGGTTTGATTTTACCAGATTCAATTAAATCGGCGATTATGCGTAATTGATCGCCACTTGGTTTCATAAATAAGAAGGAATATTGAGCATGATATTTCTTTTCAAGTGAGGTCAGTTTATGACTTGCTGCTGAAAATAATAATGTTTTGAAAAATCCTGAACCATATTCTTTGGCGAAACGTGCATTCGGCGTGCCTGATACGGAGACAATTTTCCCACCATCCTTGATAATCTCGAAAGATTTTTCTAAGGTCTTTCCTCCAAGCGTATCAAAGACTGCATCATAATTTTTCAGTATAGCTTCAAAGTTTTCTTTCTTATAATTAATCACTTTATCTGCACCCAAAGATGTAACTAGGTTTGCACCAGCTTCGCTAGCCGTTGTTGCCACTGAGGCGCCCATTACTTTTGCTAGTTGTATAGCAAAGGTACCTACACCACCAGAGCCAGCATGAATTAAAATCTTTTGACCTTTTTGTAATTGCATGATGTCATGTAAAGCTTGGTATGACGTTAAGCCAACCAGTGGGATTGATGCAGCTTCCTCAAAGCTCAAATTTTTAGGCTTTAGGGCTATGTCATCTTCATGAATCGAGATATATTCCGCAAAAGTACCAATTTTACTCTTCCTTGGACGTGCATAAATTTCATCTCCTACTTTAAAGCGAGTCACTTTTTCGCCAACCTTTACGATGACTCCTGAAAAATCATTTCCAAGGATCAGTGGCATTTTATAGTGGATTAACAGCTTTACTTTCCCATCACGGATTTTAAAATCAATCGGATTAATACTTGCTGCATGGATTTCAGCAAGTACCTCATATTCATCAATTTCAGGTGTAGGCAATTCTGCCATGTGCATTGGGGCTTTGCCATATTGATCTATCACCATTGCTTTCATCGTTCATTCCTCCAGATAACCTACTAATTGTCAATAAAATTCCGTTAACAACGTCTCAATATCCAACACCAGATTTTTTAACGAACCTAGTTTTGTCCGTATATCTATATAGTAAAAGTTTTTTGTACCTTCTTTGCGCATTAAAATAACACCAGCATCTCGCAAAATCTTAAGATGATGTGACACAGCTGGTCGAGATAGATGTGTTTGTTCTGTGATTTCACCTACACGCAATCCCGTTTGACAATCTGTGCTCATTAATACCATTAAAATAGCTTGTCTGGTTTCATCACCAATTGCTAATAGTACCTTTTGAGAATTTATAAAGTCGTCCTTAATCAAGTTAAGCTGGTCCTGTTTATTCATTAAAATCCCTCCTCTTACTAATCAGTTGAATAGTTTAAGTTAATGAACCATTGCTGCATATAACGATATAATATTGCCGTATTCGCTGCAATATTGGGAAAGTAAATCGAGACGAATGATTTTTAAAGGCGTACATCTTCCACTTTCCCCTCTTTCCATAAAAAAACACAGAAGTCACATGGACTTCTGTGTTATTTGCTCTCCTTAATAAGAGCCTTCATATCTCCAACGATTGTTTCAACTGGTACGTTTGTCGCGCCATCATAGTCTTTTACAACTGTGCCGTCTGCGTTTACTAAATAATAGCTCGACATATGTATGACTTGGTCTGAGTTAGGATCGTTTTTAACTAATGAATTAAATGATTTACGTGCAAATTGTTCAATGAATTTTTGTTGATAGCCAGTTAGTAGCTGCCATTTGCTTTCATCTACAACATTATACGTATTTAAGTAATTTGTTAAAACATCAGGCTTATCCACTTCTGGATCGACGCTAAATGCCACAATTTGATAATCTTCAAGGCCTTCATCCTGTAGTGCTTGTTGAACCTCTGTCATATTAAATGTCATGGGTGGACAGATTGTCGTACAGTTTGTAAAAATAAACATGGCTAGCCAAGGCTTACCTTTAAGATCATCTAGGGTCACTTGTTCATTTTTTTGATTCGTTACTGTGAAATCTTGAACCTCGAGATTTAATGTTGGTTCAAACTTGTAACTACCGCAAGCAGCTAGAATGCTACTAAATGCTAGAACTAAAACTAGCAATATACTTTTCTTTGTCATTAGTGGTGCCCACTTCCCTTCATTTCATCACCTTATTTTATTCATTATAGAAGCTAAACACAAGATAATGGACTTACACCCAGATGGCTATTTGTATAACATGTGAACATTAACTGATTCTGGAATTCCTCCTCACTAATTCTTCCAAATGACACATCCTTTTTAAAAATTTTTTCATAGCTTTTTTTTATCATTTTCGTTATTTCCCAAAACCTCAGATAATTGTTATATAACAAATTTTTTCTACTTAACAAGCTCCCATGGAATTTAATAGCAGAATAATAAAATACAGAAAATTCTCTTTTATGTTTGTATTTTCTCCTACATTCATTTTTATCAACAACAAACTATTTTAACAATATTATTTCATCAGAAAACTACACGCTCTTTTAAACAGAATTTTTCTAATAAATCCTTATTATTTCTATGTTATTTCCACAAAACAGAAGTGACTAAAAATTATAAAAACTCAAAATTTAGTATTGCATTATAGGATTCTCCCCCATAAAATAAGTGAATATAACGACGAACGAAAAAGAAATATGTCGTTTAAAACAGAAATATATAACTTTAGGGGGAATAATAATGGCGAATGTTTCAAGCAAAAAACAGGCCCAATCAATTGATTATCATGCAATTGAAGCAATGGAATCGTTTAATAGCTTTGTAAAAAAGAAAAATACCTTTCTTTTCTCGATTACAGCAGTGTTTTTAATTCTTTATATCCTGCTTCCGATTCTTGCTTTCCAGCCTGTACTACAACAAAAATTCTTCGGAAATATTACGGGTGTATGGGTTTATTCTGCAGGATTATTTATCATGACCATTGTGCTTTGTACAGTATATGTAAAAAAAGCTGCTTCATTCGATAAAGCTGCAGCCGCTGTTCTTGCAGAGTATCAGGCGAAAGGTGGAAAATAAATGAATATCGTATCTATAGGTTTCTTTTTAGCTATTGTTGGCTTAACACTTGTTGTTACTTATATTGCAGCAAAGCGTACATCTTCTGCGGCTGATTTTTACACTGCTGGTGGTGGTTTAAAGGGGTGGCAAAACGGCTTTGCGATTGCTGGTGACTATTTATCTGCGGCAGCCTTTCTTGGGGTGTCTGGTGCAATTGCCTTAACTGGCTTTGATGGTTTCTTCTTCTCTGTAGGCTATGTAGTAGCGAATTTAGTGCTGCTTTATGTCATTGCTGAGCCAATGCGAAACTTAGGCCGCTACACGTTAGCAGATATGTTAACGGCTCGTTTTAATGAAAAGCGAATTCGTGGTGTGGCAGCGTCTGGG
The DNA here is from genome assembly GCF_002896375.1 of Lysinibacillus sp. YS11. Lineage (NCBI taxonomy): Bacteria > Bacillati > Bacillota > Bacilli > Caryophanales > Bacillaceae > Lysinibacillus > Lysinibacillus sp. YS11. Next base: position 2,384,365 of record NZ_CP026007.1, read on the forward strand.
ACCATTATTATCGTAATTCTTTATATGATTGCACAGCTAGTTGGTGCTGGTGCATTGATTAAGCTATTATTCGGTATTGAGTATTGGATTGCCGTTTTAATTGTCGGTGTTATGATGACAACTTATGTATTGTTTGGTGGTATGACAGCGACTTCTTGGGTGCAAATCATTAAAGCAAGTCTATTATTATTCGGAACAGGTTTATTAGCGGTTTTAGTGTTAATGAAATTTGACTTCTCTCTTATGAAGATGTTCGACACAATTGCAGTAGATCATGGCGAAAAGTTCCTTGTACCTGGAATTAAGTATACAAGCACAATCGACTCCGTTTCGATGATGATGGCTTTAGTTTTAGGAACATCTGGTTTACCACATATTTTAATGCGTTTCTTTACAGTAAAGGATGCAAAGACAGCACGTGCCTCTATTTCTTGGACAACTTGGATTACAGCTATTTTCTTTTCATTAACAATTTTCTTAGGGTTCGGTGCATTAAACTTTGTAGGTTTAGATCAAATTCTTGCTGAAAGTAAGGCTGGTAATACAGCTGCTCCGCTACTTGCGCATTACTTAGGTGGAGATGTATTGATGGCATTTATCGGCGCAGTGGCATTTGCGACTATTTTAGCCGTTGTTTCTGGTTTAGTACTAACAGGGGCTTCAGCCATTTCTCATGATATTTATGGAGAAATCATTAAGGGCGGTAAATTAACAGAGAAGCAACAGGTAGTAGCAGCTCGTACAGGCTCTATCTCAATTGCGATCGTGTCTATAATTCTCGCTCTGTTTGCACAAAGCTTAAACGTTTCATTCCTAGTATCATTCGCCTTTTGTATCGGTGCGTCAGCAAACCTACCTGTAATCCTTTATACAATCTATTGGAAGAAATTTAATTCTACAGGTGCTGTAACTGCGATGGTAACGGGGTTAGTATCATGTTTAATTTTAGGAGCAATGGGACCAAATGTGTGGAGCCCTGTTGAAGGTGCGGCTATCTTTGTTGGACAACCCCTTGTGCCACTTGCTGTTCCAGCGATTATTACAATTCCATTAGGCTTTATTGCTGGATACTTAGGTACTGTTCTTTCATCTAACAAAGTGCCACAGGAAGAAGCAGAACGTATTTATAAAGAAATTCGTGTGAAAGCAAATACAGGCGTGTCTGTCTCTGATATTTCACATTAATATTTATACACCTCCTGCATAATGAATCTCAATTCAAAAAATGCAAAAAAATAGGCAAAAAATTCGATTTTTGGTCGAGTTTTTCGCCTTTTTTGTTATTCAATATCTACCAATTTATTTATCGAACAATATTATTTTACTTCCAAAAAACAGAAAAAATCCAATTTTCACTAGGTAAATAGTGTTTATTTTTAATTGAAAAAACAAGATTTTTTTGTAAATTTACCCTTCATTTTTTGTTAAGAATCTAGATTTCTCTTCACTTCATTTATTTATCTGAATTTTCTAAAACCCTTTATATTCTTGGCTTTGCGCCATTTTTTCTCTCTTAGGAGTATTTTCTGAAAAATTTTTTTTACATAATTTTTCTGAAATGTATTGCAATTTTGTGAACTGTTACATAAAATGAAAATGTGAATTCACTAAACTAGCAAAATCAAGTCTTGAGGTAGAAAAAATATACACAAAATGGGGAATGTTAATGGCGAACAATCAAGCAAAAAAAGGTATCGTGATTGACTATGATTCAATTGCAAATCAAGAATCATTTAAGTCTCTTGTACGAAGAAAGAACTCTTTTCTTTGGTCAATGACTGCCATATTTTTATCGGCATACATGTTGTTACCAATTCTGACATCGTACACGACAATTCTACACCAAAAGGCATTTGGGGAAATTACTTGGGTGTGGATCTATGCAGCAGGTCTTTTCATCATGACATGGGGGTTATGTCATTTATATGTAGCAAAGGCAAACAGCTTCGATAGAGAAGCAAAAGCGATTATCGCTGAATACGAGAACGGAGGTGGCCGCCGATGAGTAACGGAATGAGTCTTACAGCCATATTCTTCTTCGTAGCCATTGTTGGTTTAACATTAGTTATTACATGGTGGGCATCTAAACGTACATCTTCAGCAAGTGATTTCTATACTGCTGGTGGTGGCTTAACAGGCTGGCAAAATGGACTAGCTATCGCTGGTGACTACTTATCAGCAGCATCCTTCTTGGGTATCGCTGGTGCTGTAGCATTATTTGGATTTGATGGATTCTTCTTCTCTATTGGTTATTTAGTAGCTTACTTAGTGGTATTATATATCGTTGCTGAGCCATTACGTAACCTTGGGAAATTTACATTAGCTGACATGATTACAGCGCGCTTTGATAACGCCAAAGTCCGTGGAACAGCTGCTTTAAGCACTATTACAATTGTTTTATTCTACATGATTGCACAACTAGTTGGTGCAGGAGCACTTATTCAATTACTTTTAGGAATCGACTATTGGATCGCCGTATTAATCGTAGGATTCATGATGACTACTTACGTACTATTCGGTGGTATGACAGCAACATCTTGGGTACAAATTATTAAAGCTTGTCTTTTAATGTTGGGTACAGTTATTATTTCGTTCTTAGTATTAAAAGAGTTTGGCTTCAGTATCTCTACAATGTTTAAAGAAATGACAACGGTTACTGACAGTGGAGCTGCTTATTTAAACCCAGGTCTTAAATATACAAATGGACTTGATACAATCTCTATGTTAATTGCGTTAGTATTAGGTACTGCGGGTCTTCCACATATCTTAATGCGTTTCTTCACAGTAAAAGACGCGAAAACAGCTCGTTCATCTGTTATTTGGGCTACTTGGATCGTAGGTATCTTCTACGTTCTAACAATTTTCTTAGGCTTCGGTGCAGCAGCATTCGTTGGGAAAGAAGATATTATCGCAGCAAACGCTGCAGGTAACATGGCTGCCCCACTTCTTGCGGAAGCACTTGGTGGCGACATTCTATTCTCATTCGTTTGTGCAGTAGCATTCGCAACAATTTTAGCGGTAGTAGCAGGTCTTGTACTTTCTGGTGCATCTGCCCTATCTCATGATATTTATGGACAAATTATCAAAAAGGGTAAAATTACAGAAAAAGAGCAAGTTCTTGCAGCTCGTATCGGTTCGATTACAATCGCTGTTATTTCTATCCTATTAGCACTTGGTGCACAAACATTAAACGTTGCATTCTTAGTATCTTTAGCATTCTGTATCGCAGGATCTGCTAACCTTCCAGTTATCATCTACACAATTTATTGGAAACGCTTTAATACAGCGGGTGCTGTTACTGCGATGTTAACAGGTTTAATCTCTGCGTTAGTATTAGTTGCTATGTCTCCAAACGTTTGGAATCCAGTTGAAGGTAAGGCAATTTTCGTTGGTGATCCTTTAATTATGTTAACGAACCCAGCCTTAATCTCTGTACCACTTGGTTTCCTTGGTGGTTTCATCGGCACATTACTTTCTAAAGAAACAGATGATGCGAAGTATCGTGAAGTTGACGTTAAAGCAAACACAGGTATTTCTGTACAGGACGTATCTCACTAATACACTCGACAGCCTCGTAAGTATCTTGCTTACGAGGTTTTACTTTTTCTTCCCTATTCGCTACTATAGAATTAAAAATGAATTGGAGGCGATGCTCATGTCACAATCTAAAGCTAAAAAGAAACGGATGCACATTAAACGCACAGTTGGTAAAGATGTTGAAAAAAAACGACAATCTATCTCTTTTAGTACACATGAACGTCTAACGAAAACAAAAAACGAAAAATTGGAGCATGATTATACGAAATATAAAAAGCAGTATAAGGACGAATAACTCGTACCCTATACTGCTTTTTCTTATTAAAGCCGATAAAATGTTTTCGTGTTTTGCGTAATAATTTTGGCCACTTCCTGTGTTGATAGCCCTTTGATGGAGGCAATCACCTCAATCGTTGAGTGCATCATCCAGGGAGATGTACGCTTCTTCGTAAACGGTCCCTCAAACGGCCAAGGACCATCCGTTTCTACCATCATTAGTTCAATGGGATAAGCATGAATTAGCTGTTGAATTTCCTCTTCGTACAAGCAATCTGGCGTAATGGAAATAAAATAACCACGCTCTATCATGCGCTTCACAATAGCTTCATCCCCTTTAAACCAATGAAAATGGGCTTCGTGAAGCTGATGTTTTTCCAGCAAATCACACACAATATGGGCGTCCTCATATACTGCGTGTAACACAATTGGCTTGTCCAGTTCCTTCGCCAATACAACAAAACGCTCTAATAGCGCCACATAGGGACGTTCATCAATCGCTTGCTCTTGTTTTAAATAATAAGGTAGACCCACCTCACCAATAGCAACCATATCATCCTGATGCGAATGAATCCAATCAAATAAAGCTGTCTCATCATTTGGACTTAGTAAAGGCTGTTCAGGATGAAAGCCAAATGCAGCCTTTACTTGCTGATAGCTATTCGATAAACGCAACGTTCTTTCACAAGAGGAAAATTGCATACTAACCGCGATTACAGCTTTCACTTCTTCTAATAAGGAAGGAATTTCCTCATCAGTGTACTGATCCAAATGAATATGCGCATCAATCAACATACATATCACCCTTTTCCTCCTGTAAATACATAAATAATTGTTGCTTTAACGCTGTGAATGCTGCAGAATGTCGAATTTCCTCTTTCCGAGGTCTCTCAAACGGCACGATGATTTCCTTTTTAACGGTAGCTGGACGTTTGGTTAAAACAAGTATGCGATCTGCTAAAAAGAGAGCTTCCTCAATACTATGTGTAACAAATAGAATGGATTTGCGGTACTCTTCCCAGATAGATAAAAGCCATGCTTGCATTTCCAGTCGAGTAAATTCATCCAACGCAGAAAATGGTTCGTCTAAGCATAAAATCGGCTTATCACTGACCATTGCTCGAATAAAGGACACACGCTGCTGCATGCCTCCAGACAGTTCGTTCGGGTAGGCATGGATAAAAGAGGCAAGACCAACCTTTTCTAACCATTCCTTGGCACGTTCAACATTTGGTTTATGTTGTAATTCCTCTACAAGCGTGACATTTTCTACTATTGTACGCCAGGGTAATAGACATGGCTGCTGTGGCATATAGCCAATCGTTCCTTTTTTTTGTTGGATATCCTCTCCATTTAATAAAATGGCTCCTTGGTCAATTGGCGAAACACCACCAATTAATTGAAAAAGTGTACTTTTACCACTGCCTGAAGGACCAACGATGGCCACAAACTCTCCATCCTTGACGTCAAAAGAAAGTTGATCAAGGACTTTGAGCGCATCGAAGGATTTAGCGATGTTTTGAATGCTGAGCATGATAGCCTCTTCCCTTCACCATGAATTTTTCAATTAAACGAATACCACTAAACAATAGTAAGCTCAAGAGAACAATCGCAAAAATTGCCACAAATACGCGATCCGTACGGAAGGAGGATTGGGCTAGGGTCATGTAAACACCAATACCCTTTTTTGCACCAAGCCACTCCGCAATCACAGCCCCCATCACACTATATGTAGCCGCAATTTTAATGCCTGAAAAAATAGCGGGATAGGCATAAGGCCATTCCAGCTTCCAAAAGGTTTGTGCCCTTGTAGCACCAACCATGGCAAAATAATGCTTTAATTCTGGAGCAGTTTGTCTAAATCCATCCATCGCTGCAATGACAATCGGGAAAAAGCACACAAGACAGATAATGATAAGCTTCGGTAATAAGCCAAAGCCAAACCAAATAATAAGGAGCGGTGCCAAGACTAGAATAGGAACATTCTGCGACATAATAAGAATTGGATAAAACAGTTCTCGAATAAATGTAAATCGATGCAACACTATTGCCACCGTTAGCCCACAAGCGATGCCAATGGCTAATCCTAGTAGAGCTAATTGTACTGTAGCGAATGCATGTGGTAGAAAGGTTTGATACGACTGGATGGCTTCTGACAAAATACTACTTGGTGTGGGTACTAACCAATGAGGAACTTCAGCAAACCGCACGATTAGTTCCCATATGAACAAGAGGAAGGCGATAAAAATTATCGTCCTTCCCTTCTGTAATGCACGTTTCATTACTGATATTTCTCCGTTAATGTATCCATCGTAATACCCGTTGGCTGATATAAAATTTTCACTTGTGTAATGACATTAATGGCACCAAGTTCGATCATCTTCTCATTCATTTTTTCAATGATTTGGAGCAATGTTGAAAGCTCACCCTCCATCGTTGTTTCCAATGGATGTACCTCATATTTCACCCCAGAAGCATCGATCACCGCAATTGCTGCATCGACATATGGTATAACATCTTCATATTTCTCTGTCTTCGGAATGATTTGTACACTGATTAATGAATTTGCCATCTTATTTGGCCTCCTTTTTAGGTAAGAAATCATTAGTAAAGGCTTTTTTCGCATCAAATTCGCCCTCTAATACTTGATTGCTAGACATCCATTTCGCGTAATTTTCCCACACAGAAAGCTTTTGCTCTCCCCATTGCTTGGCATCATCCTGATATTTATCAGCCAGCCATTCCTGACTTTTATGCACTAACGCTTTATCTAAATCAGGGGCCGCTTCGATTAAAATATCAGCCGCTTCACTTGGGTTTTCAATTGCGTATTCATAGCCCTTCGATGCAGCTGCCACAAAGGCTTTGACTACATCCGGGTTGTCCTGTATCATTTTTTCATTTGTAGCTAAAACTGGCGTATAATAATCCAATTGATCACTATAATCTGTAAGATATAGCATATTAATCTTTTCCCCACGCAGCTCAGCCTCAATCCCAGTCCATGCATAATAAATCCAAGCAAAATCTATATCTTTTTCCATCATTGTGAAGAAATCTAAATCCCCTGCATTGACGATATCTAGCTTATTAATATCTGCCTTTTCTTTTTGCATGAGTGATTGTAAAACGGCTTGCTCTAATGGTGCGCCCCAACCACCATAGGTTTTACCTTCAAAATCCTTTGGTGATGTAATGCCCTTCGAAGCAATAGAAGCAAAGCCAGATGTATTATGCTGTATAATTGCTGCGATGGAGACCAGCGGCACATCTTGGACTCGTGCCTGTGTTATGCCTTCCTGATAGCTCACGCCAAAATCCGCCTTTCCAGAAGCAACAAGCTGATCTGCGCCCGCCTCACCAGGCATAATAATATCAACATCTAAACCCTGTTCCTCAAAATAACCGAGTTTTTTGGCAACATATAGTCCTGTATGATTTGTATTCGGCGTCCAATCCAGTACCACAGACACCTTTTTCAGCTTGTCTGCAGCCTGCTTGTCATCCTTGTCACTACAGCCTACTAATGTCAATAGTGCTGCCAATAAAATAAAAAACCATTTTTTCATGCGAAAGCCTCCCAGTTTGTAATATGAAAGTGTTCATGAATGAATGTTGTCACCAGAAGAAAGCGTATACAATGTTGGCAAGCTGTTGCTTGAAAACATAAAAAAACGCCTAGGATTCCTCCCAGACGTATTGCAATCAATCTTCAAAACTTTGCTTTTTGAATAGATGTTCCCTACGCTGGTACGAGCCAAATCAGGTTCAAAGGGTCAGCGTCTACCGGACACAATCTCAGCTAGCAATTACTAGCCCCCCTACATTCTTTCGCTATGAACTTTTCGATGATTATTATACCCATAGTTTCACTTAAATGACAAGGTGCTATTTTTGAATAGAGCTTAAAGCCCAGCGCTCCTAAGAGGCTGGGCATGCTTTTAGCTTGGTTTCTGTTCTTTTTTGGCTGTTACAACATGAGAAATTGCTCCATCTGTTGCAATATCCACTTTAAATGAACCATTGGAATGGCGATCCGCACGAGACAATGCTTGTACGTCAATCATCTCTTGAACACCTTTTTCAGTTTCAATCACAACCTGCTCCTCGTCTGTTGCTTGAACAACTGCCACAATTCGGTGAGGGTTTGCTTTTAACTCTGTTAATACTTTTAGTCCACGTTTTGCACGACTTGCTACTTCAACTTCAGCGACATTCATTTTCTTCACGGCCCCACGCTGTGTCACAATCACTACATAGTGGGTAACATCAGGCTGTAATACATTGACTCCAACTAAGGCTTCTCCATCTTTTAGTGTGATCCCTTTCACACCACCTGTTTTCACACCTGTCACAGGTAGTTCCTCCATTGGGAAACGAATCGCATAGGCTGTATCCGTTGTGAGCATCAGCTCCACGTCATCTGTTACAAATGATGCATAGATCATCGCATCACCAGCCTTGACATTCATCGTTTTAATTGGCTTTGAATAACGCGTTACCGCATAGTCTGCGAGTGGTGAGCGCTTAATTTGGCCATCTTTTGTGGCTGTGAAGACATACGTATTTGGTTGGTCAAATGTTTCGAAACCATAAACCGCAATAATCGATTCATCTTCCCCTGTTGGTACAATACTTGAAATATGCTGGCCGAGATCCTTCCAGCGTATATCAGGCAGCTCATGAACAGGCTGATAAATATAATTGCCTCGATTTGTGAAAAGCAGTAGATGGTGCTGTGTATTTAAGTTTGCTTCATACAATAAATAATCTGAATCCTTCATGGCAAAATCTTGCCCGTTTGAAGCGGCATGAGAACGTGTGGATGTACGTTTAATATAACCATCCTTCGTTACTGTTACGACAACCTCTTCACTTGGCACAAGGACATCCAATGTAATTTTAATTTCTTCAATTTCTTGCTCAATCTTCGAGCGGCGAGGCTCTGTAAAGCGTTTCTTAATATCTAGCAACTCTTGTTTAATAACACGCACAAGCTTAGCCTCACTTTGCAGAATCCCCTCTAGCTTCGCAATTAGCTTATTTAACTCGTCCTGTTCCTGACGAAGCTCTGTAATATCCGTATTCGTTAAACGATATAATTGCAGGCTTACAATGGCCTCTGCCTGTACCTCTGTAAAATCAAACTTTGCTTGTAAATTAAGCTTCGCATCCTTCTTATCATTTGAAGAACGAATCGTCGCAATGACTTCATCTAAAATGGAAAGGGCTTTAATTAATCCATCTACAATATGGGAACGATCCTTTGCCTTTTGCAAATCATAAATAGAACGGTTTGTTACCACTTCTTTTTGATGGGCAATATACGCATCTAGCAATAATGGCAATGTCATCATCGTTGGACGACGATTATGAATGGCAATCATATTAAAATTATAAGCTACCTGTAAATCCGTTGTTTTAAACAAGTACTGTAAAATTCCTTGTCCTGGTACATCCTTTTTCAGCTCAATTACGACACGTAAGCCTGTACGGTCTGATTCATCTCGAATTTCTGCAATGCCTTCTAGTCGTTTATCTACACGTTGCTCATCAATTTTTTTCACAAGATTCGCTTTATTTACATCATATGGTAACTCAGTGATAACAATTTGCTCTTTACCACCCTTAATTGGTTCAACAACTGCTTGTGCACGGACGATGATTTTACCACGACCTGTTTCATACGCCTTTTTAATGCCATCAACACCTTGAATGATTCCACCCGTTGGGAAATCAGGTCCTTTAATCACCGTCATCAATTCATCTACAGTAACATTAGGCTTGTCTAAGCGCATCAACACAGCATCCAGTACTTCATCTAAGGCATGTGGCGGAATATCTGTCGCATAACCAGCGGAAATTCCTGTAGAGCCATTGACTAAAAGGTTAGGAAAACGTGCTGGTAATACAGTTGGCTCCATATCCTGATCATCAAAGTTTGGCACAAATTCGACCGTTTTCTTGCCAATATCTCGTAGCATTTCAGCGGCAATAGCTGATAGTCTCGCCTCTGTATAACGCATTGCAGCTGGAGGATCGCCATCTACCGAGCCATTGTTCCCGTGCATCTCAATAAGCATATGACGTGCCTTCCAGTCCTGACTCATCCGTACCATCGCTTCATACACAGAGCTATCGCCGTGCGGATGATAGTTACCAATTACATTACCCACTGTTTTTGCGGATTTACGGAACGGCTTATCATGTGTGTTGCCTTCCGTAAACATCGCATATAAAATACGGCGCTGTACTGGTTTAAGACCGTCACGTGCATCAGGCAACGCGCGGTCTTGAATAATATATTTACTATAGCGACCAAAACGGTCACCCATTACTTCTTCTAACGGTAAATCTTGAAACTTTTCTGTACTACTCATGCTTGGTCCTCCTCTTGTTGGATGAATTCATTCTCTAAAATGTTAGAATCATCCTCCATACCGAAGTCTACATTGGCTTCGATCCATTTACGACGTGGTTCCACCTTATCACCCATTAACGTCGTGACACGTCTCTCCGCTCGTGCACCATCCTCGATTGTGACACGAATCAATGTCCGTGTTTCAGGGTTCATCGTTGTGTCCCACAGTTGGTCTGCATTCATCTCACCAAGACCTTTATAGCGCTGTAATATGTAACCCTTTCCAACCTTCTTGATGGCCTTTTGTAAATCACTTTCTGTCCAAGCATATTCAATGACTTCTTTTTTCCCTGTACCTCTTGAGACTTTATAAAGCGGCGGTAGTGCGATATAGACTTTCCCAGACTCAATGAGCGGACGCATATAACGATAGAAGAATGTTAATAGCAAGACTTGAATATGTGCCCCATCCGTATCCGCATCGGTCATGATGACTACTTTATTGTAGGCAGAATCCTCCACCGCAAAATCCGTACCAACACCTGCCCCAATCGCATGGATAATCGTTGAAATTTCTTCGTTTTTCATAATATCCTGTAGCTTGGCTTTTTCTGTGTTGATTACTTTCCCGCGCAATGGCAGAATCGCTTGGAATGTACGGTCACGACCTTGTTTAGCAGAGCCACCCGCAGAATCACCCTCGACTAAATACAGCTCATTTTTTGCCGCATTACGTGACTGAGCTGGCGTTAATTTTCCAGATAAAATCGTACTACCCTTTTTGTTTTTCTTGCCATTTCGTGCATCCTCACGCGCTTTACGAGCTGCTTCACGCACTTGCTGCGCTCGAATCGCTTTACGAACAAGAGAAGCTGATAACTCTGCATTTTCCTCTAGCACATACAAAATTTGCTCAGACACTACACTATCTACTGCAGAACGAGCTTCACTTGTCCCAAGCTTGCCCTTTGTTTGTCCTTCAAATTGCAGTAAATGCTCAGGGATACGAACAGACACGATCGCTGCTAAGCCCTCACGAATATCTGTCCCCTCAAGGTTTTTATCTTTGTCCTTTAATAGGCCAATTTTTCTTGCATATTCATTAAAGACACGTGTCAATGCTGCCTTTGCACCCGTTTCATGTGTACCACCATCACGTGTACGGACATTATTAACGAATGATAAAATCGTTTCTGAATAACCATCGTTATACTGGAAAGCGAACTCTACTTCGATTTCATCCTGTACGCCTTCTACATATTTTACTGGATGAAGGACATCTTTTTCCTCATTCAAATACGCAACGAAAGCCTCGATGCCATTCTCATAAAAGAACACATCGCTCTTGCCTTCCTCGCGCTCATCAATTAATTCAATTTTTAAGCCCTTTAATAAAAAGGCTGATTCACGTAATCGTTCTGCTAACGTATCATAATTGAATTTTGTGACAGAGAAGATCGTTTCATCTGGTAGGAAATGAACAAGCGTTCCTGTCTGCTTGGTCTGCCCAATATTTTCAAGTGTTGTGACAGGCTGTCCACCATGTTCAAAGCGTTGACGATACTTTTTACCATCGCGATGGATTGTCACCTCTAAAAATGTTGAGAGCGCATTCACAACGGAAGAACCAACACCATGTAAACCTCCACTTGTTTTATAGCCACCTTGACCAAATTTACCACCAGCGTGTAGCACTGTAAAAATAATTTCTGGTGTCGGTTTGCCCATTTTATGCATACCGGTTGGCATCCCACGGCCAAAGTCGCGCACACTCATACTTTGATCTTTATGAATTGTGACAATAATATGAGATCCAAAGCCAGCCAGTGCTTCATCCACCGCATTATCTACGATTTCATACACAAGGTGATGAAGTCCACGGCCATCCGTAGAACCGATATACATGCCAGGTCGTTTGCGTACCGCTTCTAATCCTTCTAATACTTGTATAGCGTCATCATTATAGACGCTAGGTGACTGTTTATTCGTCAAAAAAATTCCCCTCCAAAAAACAAACACATGTTCTATTTATGTTCTCATCCTAATAATAATAGCATTTCCTGTCAATAGCTAGCGACAGGTCCAATAAAATTTTAAAATTTGCTCACAGTTTTGATCTTTTTTATTAATAGTAAACATCTTCAACAGTTGCTTAAAATTGGTATTTGAGCAAGACAGACTGCTTCTAGCTTCCATCATCATTTGACGCATTGAAGCCTACTTAGTTGCAAAATAAAGTTGTGATGCTTGCAAATAAAAGCACACTAACTCGTGCCTTGCGATTAAACAGGATAAAGTTAGACTTCTATTCTACCAAAGGAATGAGCGATTGACAAAATTGCCATTTTGCCTATATTTTTATAAAGGTTTTAGTGCTTCCTACAAATTTATGTCTAAAAGCCTAGTCCTCACTAATAGATTCTCTTTTGTATTGATTCAAGACTTCGGATGAAATCTCCTTCATAACATTGTAGATTAGCAAGAAAAAGTGTAAAATACTTGTTACAAACTATTAGTACCAAGTGATGGACTATGAATGAAAGGAGTCCAACTATGATCAATGGACTTATTATTTTATGTGCTTATCTAATCGGCTCTATACCTTCTGGATTATGGATAGGCAAAATTTTTTATAATACCGATATTCGTGAACACGGGAGCGGTAATCTTGGTGCGACCAATACTTTTAGAACATTAGGGAAAAAGGCTGGTATTATTGTTACGGTGATGGATGTCTTAAAAGGAACTGCCGCTGTCTTACTCGTGACACTTCCTGTTTTCTCTGATACTACACTCCACTCTTTATTACTGGGTCTTGTCGCTGTTATCGGTCATATGTTCCCGATCTTTGCCAACTTCCGTGGTGGGAAAGCTGTGGCAACGTCAGCTGGTGTATTATTAGGCTATTCTTGGCCACTCTTTGTCCTACTATTTATTACCTTTATTGTGACATTAAAAATCACAAAAATCGTCAGCTTAACATCAATGATAGCCGCTTTAGTAGCGCTTATCTATGCAATCGTTTATTATTTTATTACAGGTGACTTTGCATTAGGCATCTTGGTAGCCTTTTTATTTACCTTTATTATTTATCGTCACCGTGCCAATATTGCTCGTATTAAAAACGGCACCGAACCAAAGGTAAAATGGCTGTAGGAAGAGAGGAGCATTTGAAATGAATATTGCATTGACAGATGAAGCCCTACAATGGTTCAAACATGAAATGGAAGTTGAACCTGGTGATACAATTCGTTTTTATGCACGTTATGGTGGCTCAAGTCCGTTTCACGAAGGCTTTTCACTAGGAATGACACGTGAGGAACCTATTGCCATAGGTGTGCAAACAGAAATTGATGGTGTTATCTATTACATTGATGAGAAAGATCTTTGGTTCTTTAACGATCACAATTTACATGTTGATGTTGATACAAGTAATGATGAATTACAATACGACTATCGTACATAAAGCAGTCTGTCCTTTCCATACATGAAAGGACAGACTGTTTTTTTATTTATTACAAAACAAGACACACGAAAGTTGCAAGGAATGTGATATTGCCACAAATAGCTAGATTTTTCATATCTCTTTCGTTTATCTCTCAAAAAAATTGTCCATTCTAAAGGTAATGAACGACCATTTGAGGAGGAAAACACATGTCCATGTCTAACAATAACGAGACCTCCCCATCCCATACAACGAACGATTTATTGTATACTTCCCTATCTAAAAATATAAAAATCATTCAACAATCACTAGGGCATAGTAATGATATTATCATACGTGAAATTGCGATTGGAGAAACTGATCCCCATAGCCTCGCCATTATTTCCATTGATGGCTTATCGGATAAAACGACTATTTCTGATTCTGTTATCGATAAACTGATGGCAAATATTGAAGAAGAACAAGATATTGAAATAACAACCATTAATCAATATGTTCGGAATTCCTATTTAACGGTAGGCGATGTGACGAATATTGAGCATTTCACAACACTCTACAATGCCATTCTCAATGGTGAAACGGTTATTTTATTAGATGGCTTTGCCGAAGGGATTGTGACAAGTACTAGAAGTGCCAAGGATCGAGCTGTCACAGAGCCATCGACGGAATCCGTAATTCGCGGACCGAGGGAATCCTTTACGGAAACCTTGCGTACGAATACAGCGCTCATTCGTCGCAAAATAAAAAGTCCGAATCTCTGGATAAAATCACGCGTTATCGGAGATGTGACACAAACAGATGTAGCAGTGATGTATATAAATGGCATCGCCAGTGACAAAATCGTCGCAGAGGTATTGGCTCGATTAGATCGTATTAATATTGATGGCATTCTGGAAAGTGGCTATATTGAGGATTTTATTCAAGACTCAAAAAACTCTATGTTTCCTACCGTCTACAACTCTGAACGACCTGATGTCATCGCAGGTGAATTATTAGATGGCAAAGTGGCGATTCTAGTTGATGGCACACCTTTTGTCTTAGTCGTTCCAGCGCTATTTACATCCTTTTTACAATCAGCAGAAGATTATTATCAGCATTGGATGATTAGCTCACTTGTACGTATCTTGCGTTTCTTTGGTATCAGTCTAGCATTAGTAGCACCATCCTTGTATGTGGCGATTACTACCTTTCATCAGGAAATGCTACCGACACCCATGTTAATTAGCATTGCTTCACAAAGGGAAGGCGTACCCTTTCCTGCAGTAGTAGAAGCGCTTATTATGGAGGTTGCCTTTGAGGTCTTAAGGGAAGCTGGACTTCGTATGCCTCGAACAATCGGTCCTGCGGTATCCATCGTAGGTACTTTAGTTATTGGTCAGGCAGCAGTTGATGCAGGCGTCGTTTCCGCTGTAATGGTAATTATTGTAGCCTTAACAGCGATTTGTAGCTTTCTATTCCCTGCCTATGGCTTATCGAATACGATTCGTGTACTACGTTTCCCATTAATGATTTTAGCTGCTATGTTTGGTTTATTCGGTGTAATGTTTGGCATTATGCTAATTATTCTTCATCTATGTAGCATTCGTTCATTTGGTGTACCTTATTTAAGCCCATTCGCACCGTTGGTATTACAGGATCAGAAGGATGCGTTTCTGCTGTTCCCGCGTAGAAAGTTACTTACACGACCTCGTTTGGTCAATCAAAAAAATATTGTTAGAGGACATAAATATATCAATGTAAAAAGCAGGAAATAACAACTGGATAAATGAGGAATGAAATATGGCAAAAATAAACTGGATTTGCTTACTATGTATCCTCACAATACTGTTAAGTGGCTGCTGGAGTAAGCGTGAATTAAATGAATTGGCCATAGTCGTAGCATTTGGCATTGACAAAATAGATGAGGAATATGAAATTACAGTTCAAATTGTTGATCCTAGTGAAGTCTCAGTGCGCCAAGCTTCCACTCAACGCTCTCCTGTCGTTAGCTATCATTCGAGAGGCGAGACCATCTTTGAAGCCATTCGGAAAATGACGACTATTGCAGCTCGAAAACCTTATTTTGCCCACCTTCAAGTGGTTGTATTAGGGGAAGATCTCGCGAAAGAAGGCATTAGTGATGCACTTGATTTAATTGTAAGGGACCATGAATTTCGTAAGGATTTCGACGTCATTATGTCTCACGAAGCAACAGCGAAGGAAGTATTAAATGTACTAACACCCATCGAAAAAGTTCCTGCAAATAAAATCTTGAATTCCCTTGATGTCTCTGAAAAGGCTTGGGGCTCCACGATAGCTGTTAATATTGATGAATTAGTCAATACGTTAACCAATAAGCATAAAGGGGCGTTAATTTCTGCTATTGAAGTTCATGGCGATAAGAAATTAGGTGTAGATCAAACAAATGTGCAACGTGTTAAAACACCTGTGCTATTACGTTATACAGGTTTAGCAGTATTTAAAGGGGATAAATATATAGGGCTACTGACTGAAAGCGAAAGCAAAAGTATTAGTTTTCTTAATGACAAAATTCAAAGTACGATAGAAATCATCGCCTGTCCTAATAAAGGGACCTTGTCTACTGAAATCACCCAATCCACTACAAAGGTGAAAGGGTCATTTAAAAACGGGAAACCGAAAATCGATGTCCATATTAATGTAGAGCAGAATGTTGGAGAGGTCGAATGTGATATCGATCTTACCAAAAATAAATCGATTGATTACGTTAATAAAAAAACAGCCCAGGGGATTGATGACCGCATTGAAAAAACAGTAGAGAAAATTCAACAGCAATATGAAGTCGATGTTTTTGGATTTGGGGATGCCCTACATCGGGCAGATCCAAAGCAGTGGAAAAAAATTAAGGATGACTGGACTTCCATTTTTCCAGATTTAGCAGTGGCTGTTCATGTAAAGGTAACAACCCAAGGTTCAGGTACGATGCAAAATTCATTATTAAACAAGCCAAAGGAGGAGTAATGAGATGGTACTAGCAGTAGCTATCTTGATTATTGCAATCATTGTTGCTCTTGTTTTTATTCCAAAGCTAAAAAAGCAACAGGATAGAAAAGCCATTATTGTATTCTCCTTTTTGCTATTTATTGGAACGGCTTTAAATATGGGGATTGCCCTTAAAATCCATATTCCTAGCCCATTAGATTTGATTACCTTTATCTTCACACCGATTAGGGATTACATTGTGTCATTCACAAAATAGAAAGATGGACTGAGAAACGGAGGGTAGCTTGATGGAAAAAGAGATAATTAGTTCAAGACAGTTTACAATCGTTACCTTTCTCTATTCTATCGGTACAGCGATTTTAATTATCCCTTCGAGTATTACTGGTGCCTCTAAGCAAGATGCTTGGATAGCGGCAAGCATTGGTGTTCTGCTCAGTTTACTGGTTCTAAAATTATTTTTAACACTGGCCAATCAAACACCGTCCCTAAACTTTATCGAGGCCAATGAAAAAATTCTTGGGCGTTTTTTCGGGAAAATCACAGCGATTTGTTTCCTGATTATGACCTTT
Organism: Lysinibacillus sp. YS11; assembly: GCF_002896375.1. Classification (NCBI taxonomy): domain Bacteria; kingdom Bacillati; phylum Bacillota; class Bacilli; order Caryophanales; family Bacillaceae; genus Lysinibacillus; species Lysinibacillus sp. YS11. The sequence goes on from NZ_CP026007.1 coordinate 2,401,514, forward strand.
CTTTCGGCTGGAGAATTACTTTATTTTATCGGTATTTTCATGAAAACGGAAGTTATGCCAGAGACACCGACATTAGCATTTGCCCTACTGTTCAGTATCCTTATTATGTATGCCGCTTATTTAGGGATTGAGACCTTTGCCCGTTCGGCAGAAATCCTCTTCCCATTGTTTATCTTTATTTTTATTTTTTTCGTCATTAGTATTACCCCTCAAATTACATTTGAGAATATTCAGCCTCTACTAGAAGCGACCAAAGCATCTATGTTTTATAGTATTGCACGCTTTATGAGTATCTTTTCCTTTCCATTAATTGTATTATTGATGCTCTATCCTACTGGCGTCAATGTACAGCCGTCTGCACAGAAAGGGCTATATATTGGGGCAATCCTTGGCGGAATCGTCTTAGTTACGTTGATTGTCCTATCGATTCTTGTATTAGGTCCTGAAAACACTGCATCAAGGACATTTCCTAGCTATGCCTTAGCGCAAAGAATATCTATAGGGAATTTTTTACAGCGCATAGAAATCATTATGGCATTTATGTGGATTACGTCTATATATATTCGTACATTTATGTATTTCTATACGACCGTTGTTGGCCTTGCACAAATTTTGAAGATTAAGGATCATCGTCCGCTTATTATACCGATGGGTATAATTGTCATTGGACTTTCTCAAATTGTTCATCCAGATATTGTGCATTCTACTAATTATAATAATGAAATTTGGCCAATCTTTTCCTTTATTTTCACCATTTTATTACCCATACTTTTGTTGATTGTGGTAGTTATTCGCAATCGTAAATCCAAGGCTCAAAAAAACGAAACACCTCAGCAGGAAACAGAAGATGACAATCAAAAAGTCTAATTTCTTCTAAGCTAGAAAAGAAATTAGACTTTTTATTAATTAAATATGATATTCGATTTCATCTACAAAATCCCATTCATATGGTGTTTCTTGGTAAACATAGTAGTTCAACCAGTTAGAGAATAATAGATGCGTATGGGCACGCCATGTATTCATCGGCACTTGTGTCGGATCGTCATTCGGGAAGTAGTTTACAGGAACGGCGATATCTATGCCCTTCGCCACATCGCGACTATATTCATCGGCTAGCGTTGTCGCATCATACTCTAGATGCCCCGTAATCATAATATTTTTATTATCTTTTGATTGTACAATAAATACCCCAGCATCCTCTGAATAGGATAATAATCGTAGATCTGGATGATTGCGAACCTCGTCAATCGAAACAGATGTATAGCGTGAATGAGGTGCAGTAAATAAATCACTAAAGCCACGTACCAAATCTACAGTTAAATCTGTAATCACATGGGAATAGACGCCTGAGCATTTAGCAGAAAGCTCAACCTTCCCAATGCCATAATGATGATACAATGCAGCCTGTGCCCCCCAACATATATGTAGCACGGATGTCACATTCTTTTTAGACCAATCCATAATTTCTGAAATTTCCTGCCAATAGTTGACCTCTTCAAAAGCCATTTTTTCTACTGGCGCACCAGTTATAATCATACCATCATAGCGTCGGTGTCGAATCTGATTGAACGTTGTGTAGAAAAGCTGCAAATGGGATTTACTCACATTTTTAGACTCGTGTGTGGCTGTATTCAAAAAGGTAATATTGACTTGTAATGGTGTATTCCCCAATAAACGTAATAATTGGAGCTCTGTTTTTTCTTTTTCAGGCATTAAATTTAATATTAATATATTTAATGGACGGATTTGCTGTGTTTTCGCACGATCTTCTTCCATGACGAAGATTTTTTCCTCACGTAAATGTTCTCCAGCTGGTAAATTTTTCGGAATATTAATTGGCATCTTGCTTTCCCCTCTCTATAATCACTCTCTTTTAGCAAATCTTGCTTGCGTAGGATGCAACGAAATTAAAAAATCCTCCTCATTCCATACGAGATAGAATGAGAAGGATTTTTTTCACGTCCACTCTTATCTCTCAAAGGAAAAAATCCTTTGCTGGAATTAGCACCTTTCTAACGATTGTTAGAGGTTGCTGAAGCGTCATCGGGCCAAATCCCTCAGCTTCTCTTGATAAGATTATTTAATTATCTTGAATTGTAACATGAACTTGTTAGAATATCAATAATTCATAGAATATTTTGTGATTCACGCGCATGTTTCTTGGTCATTTGATGTACACTAAGCTTGCTATCTGTGGGGTTTCTACATTTAAAATTTATGGTAAACATGCCGTAATTATGTTACCATATACTTTTAGTAAGAGAGAGGAACGTGAATAGTTTGATTAAAATTGAATTTCCAAAACCAGATCTAGTAATCCGTCAACGTGAACAAGATTTAAAACCAGGTGATGTGCCGATCACACCTTACTTTGGTTTTATTGACTTCCATAAAATCACACGTGATAAAGGCGGCATTTTCTTATTCTATAATGACAAGAATGAGCTATTGTTTGTTGGGAAAGCACGTAAAATTCGTCAACGTATTAAAAAACATTTCGAGGATAATGTATCTCCGATGAAAAACCATCGTGATGAAGTGTTCAAAATTGAAGTCTATGAAGTAGAAGATCCAATGGAACGTGAAATTTACGAAACATATGCGATTAATACTTTCCGCTCTAAATATAACGTAGACAAAGTCTTTTATTAGACATCACGTAAAGAAACCGAAATCTCATTTCTAAAGGGATTTCGGTTTCTTTTATCACATAATGGTCATACGATCAATTGGCGTACTCTGACCGTTTATTCGCAAATCAATGGTATCCAGCTCAGGATTCTTGACGGTGATTTTAAAAACATAGGGTTGAGCCTCTTTCCTTTGCTCGCTGCCTTCTTCTAACTGGATAATAAGCCTATTTCCCTCAGCTGTAATACTTGCCAATACATTCCCTTTTGAATAATAAACAAGGTAATATGGAGCATCCTTTTCATGCAATAGTTGTATTCTTTCATTAGAAACGATATTTTTCTGGACATTATCTGGGACAACCGTTAGCTCATGAATCGTTGGTGGATCGGTAGGTGGTGTAGCATTACAGGCTCCTAGCATTAGTAGGCTCATTAAACCTAGCAACACGAATTTTTTCAAGTTCCTCCCCTTCCTTATACGACTATTCTAAGAAAAAAGCTTTACGCTCCTTAGCAATCCAGTCTTCTAACTCCTGATCATCACGTTTTACTAACCGATTGATGAGCACATCATGCCATATATAATCCTCTAACAAATAAATATGAACCGGATCATTGGTGATAAAGGCCGTCTCTTGGGTAGATGGAGAATGACCATAAATCATTTCCTGACCATCTATCGATAAGATAAACCAATGCGGTGTAGACGCTTTTTTTGTATAATGTGTGGCTCTATGCTGGTCAATTGAGGCGAGATGCTCTCCTACATACAACGTAATGCCATGAACAGGAACATGCAGCGCCACCTCTTGCAAATCTTCACGTAAGGCATCATACATATCTTCCCACATCGACAGCATCACTTTTTTCTTCGCCTTCTTTAGAAGTGACTGACAATAGTTGATAATGGATTCCTTGCCCTTCAGCATGACCACTTTAGGCTCAGCTTCCTGTACTTTTTCCTCTAATTTCTCTAATTTCCCGCTTATAGACGTAAAATTCGACTCCCAGCGCTGTTGCATTTGCTGTAAGAACACAGACACAGGCATTGCCGAATAGGTCGTTTGTTCTGCGGTCTCTTCTTTTAACACGATGCCCTTTTCTACAAGGATATTTAAAATATCATACACTCTTGCACGTGGTATGCCAGAATTTTTACTAACCTGATAAGCACTGACATGACTTTGCTGAACAAGTGCCGTATAGGCCTTCGCTTCATATTCTGTAAAACCCATTTCTTTCAGCTGGGTGATTAATTCCTCCATGTAATCCCTCCATTATCTTTATTATAGGCTACCAATGTGAAGATTTGCCAATGAAAAAATGGGGTTTACAGCGTAAATAAAATTAGTTACTATTTCAGTAGTAACTAATTATAAAGAGGTGTCATATGTTGTTTGAAATCGATGTACATATTCTCATACTATTAATTTCTTTTGGATTTCTGGCGGCTTTTGTTGACTCAGTAGTGGGAGGGGGCGGTTTAATTTCACTACCAGCCTTACTATTTGTTGGGCTCAATCCAGCTGCTGCGGTTGCCACGAACAAACTAGCAGGAGCTATGGGCTCGCTCACTTCCTCTATTTCTTTCTATCGTTCTGGCCAGCTGGACATTCGCTCTGTCCTCAAATATTTTCCACTAGCATTTATCGGATCATTATGTGGTGCTTGGACTGTGCATCTGATTAATCCAGCATTACTAAAGCCATTAATGCTTGTTATGCTGGCGGCTGTTGGGGTATATACGATCTTTAAAAAGGATTGGGGTGCCGTCTCTACCGTAAAAAATCTATCTAAAAAACATTTGTTTTTATTTATGCTGCTATTATTTGCTATTGGTTTTTATGATGGATTTCTTGGTCCTGGCACAGGGTCGTTTTTAATCTTTAGCTTCTTATTGGTAGGCTTCGATTTTTTAAAGGCGGCTGGTAATGCGAAGTTTTTAAATTTGGCGAGTAATGTGGCTGGTGTTTGTATGTTTGCTTACTTAGGTCAAATTCATTATGTTTATGGTCTAGTCATGGGCATTGCGCAAATTGGTGGGGCTATGCTTGGCTCACGGATGGCAATCAAGAAAGGAAGTGGCTTTGTCCGCACACTATTTATTGTCGTTACAATGACATTACTTGCGAAAAATGCCTATGATTTTATGATGCATTAAAATAAACGCCACAGAATTTGAAATCTGTGGCGTTTTGGCGTTAAATCATAAGCTTTTCGTTTTTAAATTTATGACTAGTGGACAAACTGACAATCACAAAAATAAAGAAGGATGCGACAATTGGTATCGTGACTGTATGCATACCAAAGACAGAAGGATAAAACCGATCAATCATAATATACAACAACATGCCTGAAATCATTGACGCAATCGCTCCGTATTTATTCGCTTTTTTCCAATACAATCCTAAAACGACTGTCCAAATAAAGACAGCCTCTAGTCCACCGAAGGCAAATAAGTTCAACCACACTAATAAATCAGGTGGATTGAGTGCAAAGATGACAACGGCTAGGCCAATGACTGTTGTTACAATAAAGCTTGCACGCTTTATCTCTGCATCACTAGCTTTCGGCTTCATATAATTTAAATAGATATCTTTGACAACTGTAGAGCTGACAAGCATTAGTAAAGCATTAACCGTAGACATTGTCGCAGCCATTGGTGCAGCTAAAACGATTCCTGCTAAAAATGGCGGTAATACCTTCAACGTCAGGAGCGGCATGACTTTATCACCAATCTCAATGCCCGGTAAGACAGGTCGGGCTAACACCCCAATTAAATGCATGCCAAACATGATTGTCCCTATGGCAATCGTGCCAATAAGAATCGCTTGATGCATACTTTTGGAATCCTTATAGCTCATCGCACGAACCGCAATTTGCGGAAGTCCTACAACCCCTACACCAATGAGAATCCAAAATGTTGAGACATACAGAGGCGTTAAATCTCCTTGTGCGCCAAATGGTGACACAAAGTCAGGATTTTCAGCGACCAGTGAGGCCATTATATTGTCGATGCCTCCACCTGCCACAATGGTGCCGATTAATAAAATAATTGTACCAATCACCATAATTGAACCTTGGACCGTATCTGTAAGTGCAACCGCACGGAAGCCTCCGATAATCACATATACTAACACGGAAATCGCAAAAATAAACAGTGCTGCTGTGTAGCTTAAGCCAGTTAATGACTCAATTAAGCGTGCACCCCCAACCCATTGAGCCATCATAGCCGAAAATAAGAAAACAATGATGCTAATGGCTGATAAAATAACAATGACATGGCTTTTGTAGCGTTCACGTAAAAAGTCGATTAACGTAATGGCCTGGTAACGACGAGCAATAATGGCGAATTTTTTCCCTAAAATCATGAGTACAAAATAACCTGCTGGTAGCTGAGCCATTGCCAGTAATACCCACCCAAGTCCTTTTGTATAGGCTACACCCGGTCCTCCGATAAAACTACTCGCACTGCCATATGTAGCAATCATCGTCATTGCAAGGATAAAACCACCCATTTCACGACCACCTAGGAAATACTCCTGCAGGAATGAATTAGAGGAGCGGACATGCTTATTGGCCCAAATACCGATTCCAAAAATAATAATTAAAAATAATAGCAATGGAAATACAACTTGCCAATGCATTAGCGATCCACCTCCTCATCATCGAATGGTACCTCTTTGAAAAAGAGTTTCATCACAATCCAGATAAGAAGGATCATAAAGCCTGTCCCAGCGATACAGCTATAGAAAAACCAGGCAGGAAAACCAAATACATACGTATAATTTCTTGGATCTCCTGAACCTAATCCATAGGCAAAGCCAAACCAAATCGCAAAGTTGACAAGGACGAGTCCAATTCCGATAAGCGCCTCTCGATGCGCTATTTTAAAGCGTTGATCTTTCACATGTAATCCCCCTAACCTACTCTATTTTACTGATATGTCGGTCTGATGGGAAGAGATGTGAGTAAATAAGGATAAGTTATATGGAAATGATTTTGTTATACTAAGTAAAAGGTAAGGAGAAGAAAGTTGCTTGATCCTGACGTTTTTCACACAAACCTAACTATCCCTCACAATTATGTAGACATCTACAACAAACTGATAATGGAGATAAGTAAAAACCTTCGTCCATCTAGTTAGACGAAGGTTAGTTAGTTTATAATGGTCGCTTTTCCCAAGGTTGTAGCGTCCCGACGATATGGATAGGTTGATCCTGTTGAATAGCAGCAACGACACCTTGCGATATTTCCTCATGCGTAAGCCATCTCGCATGACCTTCTTCTATCATAAAACCTAGCTGGATTTGCCTGTATTGCGAACGAGCAGGGAGCTTCAATTTCTCTTGGACTTCACTTAAATTCGCCTTACTCCCCAACACATGAAACAGTTTCCATTCCCCATTATTCTCTATTGAAATTACATTGGAGATGTTCTCTAATGTAGTGTCCGCATAGGAATGAATCCAAGCAACGACCAATTCAATGGGCCCATTATGCTTAAGCGTTTCTTCTAGCTTCTCTTTTAATAAGGCTATATTACAATAATCAACTAAAATCGGCGTTAGAAGGGCGGGTTTGGTTGTTCTATTTCGCAAATCTTCCATTCGATGGGCACTACGTCCAATTACTGAGACATGGTAGCCATCATTCACTAACCAAAGGGATGTGTCAGCCAACATCCCTGTTCCACCAATAACTAATGCGTGGGCCATTTATGTGTCCCTCTCTTATTTCGGATTTAGAAAGACGAGCGTTTCTTCCTTCTCATCATACTTAACAGATAGATGAGTCGACAAGCCTATACAATGCCTTTTTATCGATTTTACCAACGCTTGTTTTCGGTAGTTCGTCTAAGAAAATCATTTGTTTTGGAATCTTATAACGTCCTAATTGTTGATGACATAGCTCATTAAGATCATCTATTAGAGAGGCTACTTGGTGGGGACAAACAATAAAAGCTGTCACGATCTCACCCCAATAGTCATCACCTACACCAATCACGGCCACCTCCCGCACATCTGGATGCCGTAGTAGACATTGTTCTACTTCCTGAGGATAGATATTTTCACCACCTGAAATTATCATTTCTTTTCTACGCCCAACAATATAAAAATCGCCTTCCGCATCCATCATCGCTAAATCCCCTGTTTTCAACCAGCCATCTTGCAGGATATTGGCAGTTTCTTGCTTGTTATTCCAGTAAAAGCGAAACATATGCTTCCCTCTTACCAATAGCTCTCCTACTTCTCCAGGTGCACAGCTTTTTCCTGTATGACTGATGATTTTAGCTTCATTGAATTGCATGCTTTTCCCGACAGCCCCCTTTTTTGCATAGGCACGCTCTCGGTCAATATAAAAATTATTGGGTCCTGCTTCTGTTAAACCATATCCCTCTTTAAAAAATAATCCCTTATTATAAAAAGCATCGTAAATAGGATGAGGGCACGGGGCACCGCCAGATAAAAATACCTTCATGGAAGGAAATTGATTTTCCTGAAAATACTTCGTAGCAATCATTGCTTGATACATAGTTGGCACAAAAGAGAAATTGTCGTTTGATATTGGTTCGTTGCTTGCAGTGCCTCTTCTGCATCAAATTTATCGCCAATAATGACCGTTCCTCCCGCCATCAGTAAGGGAATGCATAAAGCATTTAAGCCACCAGTATGAAACATCGGCATATAATTTAATGTCCGATCTTGAGCATGTAAACCCCAGCTAATAATAGTATTCATGGCATTCCAATTGACCGACTGAAAGGATAACACTACCCCCTTTGGCTGACCCGTCGTGCCTCCTGTATAAATCATTAACCATGGATCATCCACATCCACGTCTTGCCTACTTGGTTGTATCTCCTTCTCATGCTGGCTAACATGAAGTGAAAACATTTTTTCTAAAACTAAGGGACAATGACTATCCTCTTCGTATAATAGGATAGCAGGAGTCGCATCCTCCAAAATTTGTGTTAGCTCCTCCTTGCTTAAGCGCCAATTTAACGGTACATAAATGAGCCCACGTAGCCCACAGGCAAATAAAACAGCAAACAATTGGATATGATTTTTCGCAAAAACAGCGACTCTACTTCCCTTTTGTAGCTGCTGCCGTTCGAAAAATTGACTCCATTTGCCGATTTCCTCAGATAATTGCTGGTAGGTCCATTGTTCCTTTGATGTTAAATTAATTAAGGCGATGTGGTGAGGTGTTAAAGCTGCACGTTTTAAAATCCATTCTTGCTCAACAAACATCTTGACTACCCCCTATCACATCATTATTGCGCCATCCACATGCAGAGTATGCCCATGAACATAGGAGGCCTCATCAGATGCTAAAAATAAATAGGCATTGGCAATATCACGTGGTGTCCCTAGGCGTTGTAGGGGGACGATTGATCGCATTTGAGCCAAAATATTTTCAGGCATTTTTTTGACCATATCTGTTTCTGTAAAGCCAGGTGCCACTGCATTAACATTAATCCCCTTACGCCCTAATTCCTTCGCCCATGTTTTTGTCATACCTACAATCGCTGCTTTTGTCGCTGCATAATTGGTTTGACCAACATTGCCATATACTCCACTAACTGAGGATGTATTTATAATTTTGCCTCCACCTGCTGCCACCATATAGGGAATGACCTCCTGTGTACAATGGAAGACACCTGTCAAATTGACATCTAGTACCTGCTGAAATTGATCCTCCGTCATTTTTGTCAGCATCGCGTCTCTTGTAATCCCCGCATTATTCACTAAAATATCAATCCGTCCTGCCTGTTCGATCACTGCCGTCACCAGCTGATTAACGCTCTCTCTACTTGCAACATCTACTTGTATAAATACAGCATTTTCGCCTAGTTGTTGTGCTGCTAGAATGCCTGCTTTATCGTCATAATCGGCGATAAACACCCATGCCCCCTCCTCGATAAAACGCTCAGCAGCCGCATAGCCAATACCATTTGCAGCGCCTGTAATGATAGCCACTTTATTGTTCAAACGCATACTGTCTTCCTCCAATTTCTAAAAAGGCTTCAATTTCAGCTGTCAATTGTGCTAAATCGTCGACCAACGGCGAATGCCCACAATTTTTTAGGCTTACAAACTGTGCTGTTTTGCCTAAATCATGTAATATCTCTGCATTCATTTCCTCTGTAATCACCAAATCACGATCCCCTCGGAGCACTAAAATTGGGATATGAAGCAACATGGCCTCCCGAGAGCCTTTTGCCACCTCATTGTCAACAGCGCTTATATTAAATGTATTGAGTGCATGATATACTTCTGCTAAATTGCGCTGTGTAAGCATATCCTCTACATATTCTTGATACTTTCCCTCGTTTGGTCGATGATGCGTATAAATTAATGCATTCCATATAGACTGTAAGCCTTCCGCATTTTTTTCATCGTAGAAGCCTTGAATAAGCTTTGTTTTGGATGTATCCACCAATACCTCCTCATAATGATAGGCTCGCTTAAAGGAGGCTGGATTGCCTGTTCCTAAATCCGTGTAAAATGGATAACCACGTGTAGAAGCAGACGCAAGTAAAATTAGTCGTTGACAGTGTCCTGGATAATTTGCTGCAAACTGCATACAGACAGCTCCACCTGTTGACCAGCCAATCATATCAAAGCTTTGCAGTTGCAGTGCATCCACAAATAGTTTGACATCATCACTAAAATCTTTAATAGCAGTAATTGGCTTAAGATAGGATGATTCACCAAAACCACGTAAATCTATCGCGTAAATGGTGTATTTCTCGTCTAAAGCATCCATCAGAATATCCCAATGCTTAGAAGATGTCATATTGCCATGTACCAACACTAAAGGATGACCTCCACCTGATCGCTTGCGATAGGCCATTGTTTCTCCATTTGCTAGTTGAATCGTTTTTACCATGCCATTTCCCCCTTATCCCCAACGTATTGTGATAGCTCCCCATACATAGCCAATGCCAGCACTAACAAGCGTCACAATATCGCCTGCTTGAATTTGCTTTTGCTCCTGTGCTAGCTGTAGGGACAATATTTGATCGATCTGACCTATATGTCCATAGTCTTGCAAATAAATAGACTGCTCCTGCTGTAAGCCAAGCTCCGTTAAAATATAATCATGTGCAGATCTTTTCATGTGCAACATCGCTAAATAATCTAGCTGATCGTCACTGTATCCACTTTTCGCTAAAGAACTGCGAATGACCTTCAAAAAATTGCTTAAAGATTTTTGTTCTAGCCGCTCCTTCATCCCAATGGGGTCCAAAACGTCAAGCTTATATAAATTTTCGGTTAAATGGGTTGGGGTTAATGGATTTTTCGTTCCCCCGACTGGCACGACTACATCCTCTGAGAAAGAACCATCCGTTATAATATCTGCCTCTAGTAGCAAATTTTTTCATAGTTTTTTTGTAATAACATGGCCCCTCCACCAGCCGCTAAATTGTACATAAAGCGCGTTCGGGGATTGCTGTAATCGATAAAATCAACATTACGATAACCACCTGCTAATAGAATGGTTCGTATGGTGTCATCTGAGGCCATTAGGCTTTTCGCCACTTTCAACGCCATAATTGTAGTGCCACAGCGTAATTGCACATCAAATGCCCATGCATTCACAGCACCAAGCTCCTCCTGCATTTTTATGGAGGCTGTCCAGAGTGGATATTCCTTATGCTCCTCCCCCATATAGATGACAACATCAATATCCTTAGGGTCTATATTTGCTTTTTGAATCGCCTCCTGTGCTGCCCATATACCCATTTGCACGGTATGATCAGACTTATCAGGAATTGGCTTTTCATGAATGCCCATTTTTTGACGGATAATGGCCTCAGGAATATTGGAAAGAGCCGCAATTTCCTGCGATGTCATCTTCTGTTGAGGTAGATAAATACCTGTACTAACAATACCAACTGTCATTCAAATCGCTCCTTTTCCTGAGGCAAGGGACCTGTCGTTTTTCGTTGCTTTAGCCTTCCTCGCCACTTCCAAAAGAGCAATCTTAATGAGCCAATAATACCTTTTGGGAAGAAGATAACGGCTAAAATATAGAGAATCCCGAAGAAGATAATCCAACGTTCGAAAATAGGATAATCTCGTGCAAGCCCCGACAGTGCATGTTGCGCATATTCAATGACCGCCGAGCCTAATAACGGCCCCACTAAAGTACCAACCCCACCGATAATCGTCATTAACAATGCATCCAGCGTAATATCCATGGCCATCACACTCGTGTTAACGAAGCGCAATGACACTGCATATAAGGAGCCAGCAAAACTTGCTACAATGCCTGCCACAACTGAGGCAATGACTTTATAGTGCAACGTATTAAAGCCTAATGATTTCGTCCGCTGTTCATTTTCACGAACGGCAATTAAAATACGACCTGTTGGTGAATTAACAAAGCGATAGAGCGCCAAAAAGATGACCACCAAGCTTGCTAGCACAAAGAAATAGAAGGTCATTCGATCTCTAAATAGATCAGGTGCTCTGAATGTAAAGCCATCATTGCCATACGTAACAGAGCGCCACTTTTCAGCTAAGACTAAAAATAACCCCGAAAAGGCTAGCGTCAGCATCGCAAAAAAATGACTTTTTAAGCGTAAGGTTAATAAACCTACTAAAAAGCTAATGAAGCCTGCTAGTAGCATACCAATCACGATGGACAGTACAAAGATCAAGAGTGTGTGATCCATCTGCTTAAGCATGACTGCTGTTGTGTAGGCACCAATGCCGAAGAACATGGCGTGCCCAAAGGAGACGATGCCTGTATAGCCTAGTAAAATATCATAGCTCATTGCCAATATCCCAAAAATAAAGATTTGTGTGAGTAAAATAAGTAGTGTCCTTGAATCATTGACAAAAGGAAGGATAATAAAAATGATAAGTAACAGGATAAAAGCGAAAGCTCGTAAAGATATTTTGTTGTTCATGATGTCCGCTCCTTTCGCATCGCAAACAGCCCCTGAGGACGGAAAATTAAAACGATGGCCATTAAAATCATATTGACCGCCAGTGACAGCACAGGGACATAATAAGCCATAAAGCTACCTGCTAGCCCTACTAAAATCGCTGCAAGCAGGGAGCCGGAAAAACTACCCATACCGCCAATTACCACAACAATAAAGCCTAAAATGGCATACTCCATGCCCATTTCCGCATAAATCACACCTGAATAGGGAGCCATCAACATGCCACTAAGTGCCGCCAGAGCAGCGCCCACCATAAAGACGTATAAAAATACACGCTTAATATGAATACCGAGAGCCTGCGCCATTTCCTTATCCTGCACCCCAGCCCGAACGATCAAGCCAATCTTCGTGCGCTTCAGCATGTATTGGAAAATACCAAAAATCACAAACCCTATGACAATAATAAATAAACGATATTTAATGATGATCACATCACCAATTTCCCAGCTTCCTGCTAAATAACTTGGTGTTTTTACTGCCACCCCATTTGGTCCAAAGACCACCTTAATAAGCTCCTGCAAAACGAGCATCAGCCCTAAGGTAATTAAAATTTGTTGAATATGATTGCCGTAAACAGGCGTAATAATGAATTTCTCTGTCAGCAGTCCAAGCAACGCTCCAGTCACAATCGCGCCTATAATCCCAACGATAAAACTTTCTGTCAACATATAGGTAAAGATGCCCGCATAGGCCCCCCAAACAAAGAGCCCACCATGCGCAAAATTCAATACATCCATTAAACCGAAAATTAATGTCAAACCAGCTGCTAGCAGAAAAATTAACATCCCAGTGGCCAAGCCATTAATGATTAAATTGACCAATAGCTCCAATGATAGTCACCCCCCTCTATCCAATGCCAAGATACTTGCGTTTTAGCTCTTCATCATAAATCAAATCCTGCATATTGCCCGAATTTACTGTTCTACCATCATCGATTAATGTATAGGTATCACCAATTCGACTAGCCATTATAAAGTTTTGCTCCACTAGAACAATGGACGTTTTCTTTTTCATTTCCACAATCGCTTCCATCACTTTTTCCACAACTATCGGAGCAAGTCCCTTGGAAGGCTCATCTATCAATATTAATTGGCTATCATTGATAAAGGCTCTAGCCATGGACAGCATTTGCTTTTGACCACCCGATAAATGCCCACCAGCCTTTTTCCAAAACTTCTTTAAATCAGGAAACAGCTCTAGCACATATTGCTGTCGCTCTAATGTGGCTGTATCCTCCTTGCGCATCGCTACCTTCATGTTTTCCTCTACCGTTAAATCTGCAAAAATCCCTTGATTTTCAGGTACATAGCCGATTCCTAATTTCGCCACCTTATAGGTAGGACTTTTTTTAATCGATTGGGAGCGAAAGGCAATGTCACCCTTTGTTGCAGGCGTTAAACCCATTATTGTTTTCAGGGTGGTCGTTTTCCCTGCGCCATTGCGTCCGAGCAGTACAGTCACCTGCCCCTCCTTCGCTTCAAAATTAACGCCCTGCAAAATATGATATTGACCAATGTGCGTGTGAACCTCATTCAATGTCAGTAAGGTGGTCATCGTACAGCCCTCCTAAATATGCATGTTGCACAGTATCATTATTCATAATTTCCTCTGGTGAGCCATCTGCTAATAGCTGACCATTGAACAACACCATAATAGAATCCGATAAATCCAAAATCATATCCATTTTGTGTTCAATGAGCAAAATGGTTTTATCCCCCTGCTGTTTTATGCTTCGAATAATTTCTAAAATCGTAGGTACTTCCTCTAATGACATCCCTGCAGTGGGTTCATCGAGCAGTAGAATTTCTGTATCTAATGCGAGTAGCATGGCAATCTCAAGCTTTCTTTTCTCTCCATGGGATAGCATTGTTGTCAGGGCATCTCGTTTATTGTCGAGTAACACAAGTGCCAATAACTCCTCCGCTTTGTCCGTAATCGCCTGATAGCTTTTGTAATGGCGGAATAGCTGATAACGAATTCTCTCCTTGGATTGGACGGCTAAACGAACATTTTCGAGAACCGTTAAGTTTGGAAAAACATTGGTAATCTGAAAAGATCGTCCCAATCCCATTCGAGTTCTTTCAATGGCCGACTTTTGTGCAAGTGATTGACCTTTAAAATAAACATCACCTGCAGTTGGCTTTAGCTCACCACTAATCAAATTAAAGAAGGTTGTTTTCCCAGCACCATTCGGCCCAATAATGGACTTTAAATGCTTCTCAGGCATTTGAAAATTAACGCCATCTACAGCCGTATGTCCCCCAAAACGAATTGTTAAATTATCTGTATATAATATAGGCTCCATTCTCTACTCCCTTCCTTCTCACATTTATGTAGAGAGACAGCTATGCTGCCTCTCAATTCTTTAATTCATAACGGGAGGTGCTGTCTCTTCAGGACTAAGCTCCCGAATAAGTACTGGTACTGGATAATCCACACCATCTTGTTGCTCTAAGCGAATCGAATACATGGATTGTAGAGCCTGGTGATCCTCTTCACGGAATGTCATTGTCCCTTTTGGTGTTTCAAAGGACATACCTTCCATAACGTCGATTAACTTGTTGGCGTCTGCATCCCCATCCGATTGTTTCAATGCCTCCACAATAGCAATCGCCGCAGACATGCCGCCAGGAGTAAATAAGTCGGGCACTTCATTGAAACGTTTTTGATGTTCATCTACTAACCATTGATTGACATCATTTTGAGGAAGTGTATGATAATACACCGAGAAGCCTTCCATCCCAACCAATGGATTCATAAATTGAAGCGCAATAATATCCGGCGCACCCGTCGAAATTTTAATGCCTTTTTCTTGAATTTTAAGATCTGCAATTTGATTCCATGGTGAATTTGCCCCCGCCCAAACCACAAACAAATAGTCTGGCTTCGCATCAATCACTTTTTGCAAATTGGAAGTAAAATCTGTTGCGGCAGGATCTGCATACTCCTCTAGTACAATTTCAGCCCCTAATTTCTCCGCTGCCGTTTTAAAGGCATTCACACCATCCCAGCCAAACGAATAATCTGGCGCAAATGTAGCAATTTTCACACCTTTGCCTGCAATAGCCGCTGCTGCCGCATAGGCATCCTGTGATGAATTACGACCTGTTCGGAAAATATACTCATTGAACTCTGAACCTGTAATACTGTCAGCCACTGCAGGCTCTACCACCATAATTTTTTCATACTCCTCGGCAAGCGGTAGAACAGCGAGCGTATCACCCGAGCTTGAAGAGCCCACTAAAAAATCAACCTGATCATCTTCTAAAAGCTTTGTCGCTTTTTGCACAGCCACCTCTGGCTTTGTTTCGGTATCCTCATATACAATTTCTATTTTCTTACCATTGACCTCCATCGTGCCCCCTGTTGCATACTCAATTCCTAAATCAAATCCTCGCTGCGTCTGCTTCCCATATGACTCAAGCGCCCCAGTTAACGATGCAAGTACACCAATCTTAATTGTGCCGCCTTCCGCAGTAACCGCCTTCGTCTCCCCATCAGAAGAATCCGCTTCCGTTGCGCCGTCTTTCGTATCCCCATTACAAGCCACCAACACCACAGCCAACATCACTAAAAGAAACCAATACCACTGCTTCCTCATCCCATATCCCCCTTCAAAATAAGCTCCCTAGAAAGCGCTTTCTTGCTATGACAACACTATATAAAAGTCCAGTTACAAATTAGTTACAAGCTAAATGGCTAAAATATGAGCCACCTAGCTCTGTCCCGAAAAGGGAGCGAAGCAGAATGGCAACTAAAACAACATTTCTTAAAACAAAAAGCAAGAATGTTTAGAAATCAACATTCTTGCTTTTTAGAGTCCACATCTATTTTTTTCTTATAATTCGTTTCTCTTTCCCTACTGCATTAATTGCAGTGATACATCGGATTCTTATTGCTCTTTTCCTTCTGCATAGCTTTATACCCCTAAATAAAGATGACTTTTAATCGTACGCTTCATGATAACCATTCCTGTTTCAATATACTATACAATAATGAATCTCGCCAAACGCCATCTTTCATTAACATGTTTTCACGTAATATTCCTTCCTTTGACATTCCTATTTTCTCTAATACTTTGGATGATCCAATATTTCGAGGGTCGCATGTTGCATAAATACGATGGAGCTTTAATGTTTCAAAGCCGAAAGTCATCATCAATTTAGCACTCTGCGTTGCTATTCCCTTACCCCAATAATCAGGGTTCACGATATAGCCAATTTCCCCGACTTCATTTACAAAATCCCTAATCATGATTTCTACCGCACCTATTAATGTTTCTTGATGAATAATAGCAAAAACATATCGTTCCCTTGGTGTTTGTGTTGCTTCATCGAGAGCATCCTGAATGAATTCTTTTGTATCCTCTTCTGAATTCGGTCCCCATGTTTGATACCTACAAACAACCTCCTGAGAGGCATATTTATGCACATCAACCCAGTCTTGCTGCCTGAATTCTCTTAAAAATAATTTATCATTTGCAAGTATCACTTTAATCCATCGCTCCCTCTACACGATTCAACCATTCACTCATCAGCTCGGTAAACAATTCAGGTTGTTCGATCTGCAAATTGTGACCAGCACTATCTAAGATTGCAAAGGTTGCTCTGGGGAACTTTTCTAGAAGTGAAAACGCGTCCTTATAGCCAACCACAGAATCTTGTTTACCAAGCAAAAAGAGACTTGGCTTATCAAAGGACTTTTCGTCAACGGCAAAGGAAAATCCGTAGCTTTGCTGAATTTTTTCTAAAAATGCCTGATCCGCTAGATTACACCCTGCCAACACCTCTGTTGAATAACGCTCCCAATTATAGGCATCTAAGACAACTTGATTAGCCATAAAGTCATCTTGCTCCTGCTGACTTAATGTTGATAAAAAAGCAGTGTCTGTTTGTACAATACAATGCGGTGGCACCGTACGTTGTTCTTTTTCAGGAATGATAAGAGGGCAAATAAAGGCAGTACCTAAAAGTTGATCCACTGATTTCCTCATAATACCGCGCGCTAAATAGCCACCATAAGATTCACCAACCAACAGGTATGATTCTTGCGGAATGATTGTGTGTATCAATTCGATAATCGCTTCTAGCATTTCATCCGAGTTTTGAATTGATGAATAGTCTGTTGTCTTCCCCATTCCTGGAAGATCCAGATAAATACGTTTCCACCCTTCACGTTCTTTAAAAACAGGCTCCATACAGCCCTTCATCAAACGATGATCAGGAGAAAAACCATGTAGCATGATGATAGGTATCCCTGTTCCAATTATTTCGTAGTAAATATTCGCTTTTTTCGTCTGACAAAATGGCATTGTTGTTCCTCCATATAGGTTACATTTTTATAGTATTGTCTACCCCACTGTTGGAGCGGATTGACATAGTTTATGAGTGAGTTCCTCATAGAATGAGCGCTTTGACTAGGAGGGGCACCCCCTCTGTTGGAGCGTTTTCACATTACTTAGGAGCAGTTCGAATCACTTCGCTTAGCCTAAACAACACTGGCTAACCCATTATCAAGTCATAGACCGTCATGGTGGATTCCATCGGGGTTGTGTTTAGCTCCTGTTGTAATTGTTGGACACATTTTTCATACCATTTTAAGGCCAGGGAGCGGTTTTGGAGTTGGTAGTGGCTGTACATGAGCAGGCGATACGCTTCCTCCCAGAGTGCATCTTCGCGTAACATCTTTTCTGCGAAAAAAATGGCTTTTTTATATTGCTGTTGTCTTGTTGCATTTTGTGCTAGTCGTTCCAAGACTTCGATATATAAAAATTGTAGTTTTTCACGGTCCTGCGTAAGCCAGTCGATTTGCTTTTTTTCCGCATAGAGCAAGTCCGTATAGCTCGCTTCTGCTAATAAGAGCCACTCATTGGACAGCTGTGGATCAAATTCGTCGATTCCTAAGCTGTAATAATAGTGAAAACGTTCAACATCAATTTGGAGAAAAGCAATATTTTGTAACTGATACATATTATTTTTCCGCTGAATGAAAAAGCTCTCTTGTCTTGCATGTCGTTGCGGCTCCAACACTTTAAGTAACGTATTTAACACCACCTTAAAATCACGATCCAAGGACTCGACACTACGATCTGGCCATAATGCCTGTGCTATTTCTTCCTTTGGTGTAAAGCGATGGCGATGGCAGTAGAGATATACGAATAATTCCTTTGATTTATCACGTTGCCATTCTTTGTCTTCCAGCTTTCGTTGTGTACGAATTAAATTTAAACTCCCGAAAAGATTTATCTGTATTTCATCATGCGGATAACTAATACTATCCTCGACCTGAAAATGATTTTGCAAAGCTAATATAGCTGGATGCTCCATCTGGCATTTTTGACTATATTGCAATAGCTCGTAAAAAACCATTCGATTGCTCGGACCAAGTATCGTTGGCCTTTGTAAGAAGTATTCATAGCCATTTGAGACACATAGTTGTGCAAACTGTTGAAAATACTGTTGAAACGGCTTCTTATTACACTCTTTCAGGGCAATCATTGATTGATAAAATAAGACATGCATCAAGCCATTGCGATCACCGCACTCGTGAAATAGTTGCTGTGTCTTCTTTAATAATTGCTTCGCTCTCCCTATTTCTTGCTCAGAAAGTATTATTTTTACTTCTGCTAAAAGAATAAGCGCTGTCATCCAAGCATCTTGAACTTGCTCCGTTTCCTGTAAGCCCAGTGCTAAGTATTTCTTAGCCGCTACCATATCTCCTAACAAATGTTTGACAATGGCTAAACCCATATATGGCTCCGCCTTCACACGAGAAATATTAATGGCATTCATGAGGGTCAACGCTTTTTCATAGGCTTGACATGCCCCATAATGATCTGGGAAATCCATTAACAGCAGAGCATGAGCCTTTCTGATATAGCCAACCGCCTCTATGAAAATAGACTTCTCTTTTAATCCTCTTCGAATACCATGCTGGGCAGCATACCAGGCTTCTTTGCCTTGACCTAACAGTGCATAAACGAAAGCTGCCAGCAGTTCACTTTCTCGATGGGTTGCAACAAGCTGAGGCGGTAATTCAAGGCGCTGCGCTAATAACTCCTTGGCCTCCCGTAGTTGTCCTGTTCGTAGTAAAACACGTACATCAACATTTGCTCGCTGTATGACATCCTCTGGCAATGCGACGTCCTCCATAAAGAGCTGTGCACCCTTGGCCTTCCCTAGATTCACTAAATTTTCAGCGTATTGCCGTTGAAGTTCTAGTAATTCCTCTTTGCGCAATGGTGTATGTTTCGCTAGCTCTAATGCTTTCTCGAGATATGGCTCTGCTAAAGCAGGTTGAATGGTGTCTAAGTAAATATGGGCTATCCCAGCTTGTGACTTTGTCATAAATAGGTGATCCCGCTGCTGCTGTGCGAGGATTGCACATTTTTCATAGGATTGTTTCGCTTTCTCATAATAAGCTCGGTAGCGATGACATTCACCCTCAAAATAATTTAATTTATAAAATTTATCTTTTTCCTGTGCACTAAATCGATTGATTTTTTCGAGCAACCATTCAAATTGACCAGCCCGTACGATTGATTCTGCATGAAGCTGTAGGAGCTCTCCGCAAAAATGATGATCATTCGTTTTAAAGGCATGATACAGGACAGCTTGAATATTTTGATGTTCTACATAATACAATGCTGCTTGTTTATGAAGGTCCGCATGTTGTGTTGGATACTGTCGCCATTTCATTTCTAAAAATCGACTAAACAATGCATGAAAACGATAGTAGCCATCTGTTGTCACAGGTTGGATAAATAAATGACGCTGAGTTAATGCATTCAGCATTTGCACAATCTCAGCGCCATAAAACGCTTTTAATAGCTCCGCAGAAAAGGTAGGAAAAATCGCCAATTTTAAGATGGTCTCCTGCTCAGTAGCAGTCATCCTACTATAAACTTCCTCTGATAAATATGTGAATAGCTCATTTGTGGGAATCGTCAGCCAATGATCTAGCGAAGCATGATGCCATTGCTCTGCCAATAAGGAAATGCTAATGGCCCAGCCTTCAGTGATCTCTAATACTTTTTTCATTTCAGCCTCGGATAAATGTACATCTACATATTCTTCAAAAAACACTGCAATCTCCTCAGTTGAAAATGCCAGTTCGTCCTCTTTTATAACGAGCCATCTTTTTTGTAGCTTTAATTTCCTCATAATATCCCAATTGGGTAGTGTTCTGGAAGCCAAAATAAAATGAATGCTGGGTGGAGCAAATTCAATGATTTTTTCCATGAAATAATTAATAGGAAAAACATGATCTACTAGGTGAAAATCGTCAATCACGATGAGAAGAGGCTCATCTATATCGCAGAGGCAATTGACAAAAAGCTTATACCATCGATTGAGCTCATCCATTTTTGGAAAGCGCGATAATTGGTTCCACCCATCAAATGTATGACCAAAATTCGGTACGACGCGCTGTATACTAAAAAAGAGGTGCCTCAAAAAGGGTAATAAATTATCATCTTCATCAGAAATACTATACCAAGAAAACGTACTTGATTCGGTTGCAAGAAATTGAGTTAGAATGGTTGTTTTACCGTACCCTGCTCCACTATGCAAGAAAGTACAAGTATGATGATGACTTTTCTTTAGCGTTCGCATTAGTGTTGCTCTATTAATACAATGCGTGGATGGATTGGGGGCCATACATTTTGATTGAATAATAATATCTGCTGTCATATAAACATAACCTCCATATTTTGTAAGGTTACAAAAATTTCTACAAAAATTCAGATTATTAAATTATTGACAGTTTACCATATTTTTTATGTATTTTTATAGATTTTATCCCCATTTTTTGCTTGTGGGATGGAAGTAGAATTTAGTTGGTATTTTCTTCCCAATTTTAGTATCCTGTTATATTACTAAAATTTAGAAGGAAAGTGGCTAAATGAACCGCCTTTAAATATAGAGATTATACGAGTTCCGATTATAATGGAACTGCTTTACCGAGCGAAGGAATTTGAGTGAAGTATGGATATGTGGTTATTGCAATTCCAAAAGACTTAGTACCATTTATGAAAGAAAATTTAACAGTGGCAACTAGAAAGGCTATTCTTGCTATAAAGGAAGCATTACTTTTAGCAAAAAATTAGGCTTAAAAAAATTCCCGATTATCAACTCAATGATAATCGGGATTATTAGCTACGTTTATAGTAATTCTTTACGTAATTCAGCAGCTGATTTTGGCGAAAGTAGGCTGAATGGGATATCAAATACTGTTTTCGCACCTTTATCACCCGCTTGACTTAAACGGTGTGCTGCACGTGCATAAGCCACTAATACGCTAGATGTAAAGTTTGGATTACTGTCCAGTTTTAATGAGAATTCGAGAATTTGTTTATCGTTTGCACCACTGTCACCACTGCGAATGACAAAACCACCATGTGGCATACCAGTATGATTTGCTTTAAATTCATCTTCAGAAATGAAGTTCACTGTTGTGTCATATTCATCGAAATAGTTAGGCATTGTGACAATTTCTTGTTCAACCTTTGTTGCATCTGCACCTTCTTCTAATACAACCCAACATTCACGTGCATGTTTTTCACGTGTTGTTAGTTCAGGGTTTTCACCGTTACGAACTCGTTCTACCGCTTCTTTTATCGGTAATGTGTATTGAACAGCTTTTTTTACGCCTTCAATACGACGAACAGCATCTGAATGTCCTTGACTTAGGCCATCGCCCCAGAATGTATATGTTGTACCAACTGGTAATACTGATTCTCCAAGTAGACGATTTAAAGAGAATAGACCTGGATCCCAACCAACTGAGATAACAGATACTTTACCAGATTTTTGTGCCGCTGCATCTACAGCATCGAAAAATTCAGGAATTTTCGCATGTGTATCGAAGCTATCAATTGTATTAAACCATTGTGCAAAATGTGGACCTTGCTCTGGTAAATCTGTTGCAGAACCACCACATAAAATCATAACATCAATGTCGTTTTGGAATTTTTCAGCGTCATCTACTAAATATACGCTTGCATTGCTTGCTACGTTTACTGTTGAAGGATCACGTCGTGTGAACACTGCTACTAATTCCATATCTGGATTTTGTGAAATGGCATACTCCACACCACGTCCTAAATTTCCATATCCTACAATACCTACTCGAATTGCACTCATTAAAAATTCCTCCTAACGATTTCGCGACTTTGTGAAAACTTTCACGTTAAATCTAATTACAATAATACTTCGTGTTAGAAAAATTCACAATAGTTTGAGTATGAGTTTTTTAAAAAGAATTTATATCAGTTTTCTATGGTTTTTATCCCATAATGGTATGAATACGGTTACAAATCACTAAATTTTCCATGAACCTTAAAGTTATTGTAAAAGGCTTGTAAATAACGGCTATTTTCCCACTTAGTCTTGTACAATAACTGTAACGACAAAAGGGGGCATGTTGAATGAAAAGTACTGGTTACTCATCAAGCACAGCATTGGCACAAGGAGAACTACTTGCATTCCATATGACACAAAACTCAATGAACAAGCATAGTGAATCGATACAAAGTGGCAGTAAGCAACAAGGAGATTTTCCAACAAATAATCATTTATGTATCGGCGTTTTACCTTTTGACGTTTTAGAAAACATCCCTGACCTCTCCATCCAAAAAAACAAGGTAAATGAAGTGGACTTTTACCATAGTGGTAAGGATATCGCTCGCTGGTTAATTAAAAAAAGTGAATACAACAAAAATGGATTTGACTTCATTTAAAGAAGTCAAATCCTTTTTAATTTATAACTTATAAAATTGAATTAATTCCCTCAGCTGATCTGCACTAATAGACAACCTTTATGGAATGGTTGTTTTCATAGTACTTCCTGTGCCAGTTGTGCGAGACGATTTTTATCAATAATTTGGTAGCCTGTCTTACGCTTTTCCAATATCCTTTCATCACAAAACTGTGCCAAGACATATAGTAAATGGCGATAAGAGACCCCTAAATATTCGCAGATTTCCGTATGTTTTTCCTTGTAGACACCTTGGTCGGCTGATAATTGGATAAAGGCTGCTAAGCGATTTTCCAGCGGATAGGCCTGATTTTGTGTATATTTAGATGTCATTTTTGTCGCTTTTTCCCCTAAAAATACACAAAGTCTACGTAAAAACAAAGCATCCGCAAGTAACTTCTCCTTACATGACTGTGTAATCGAATAGCAAATTGTTTTGGTGACGGTTTGTATCCCCTTTGTATACCTAGCCTCATTTAACAATTCAATTTCCCCCATAAAAAGAGGAGCCTCTAGGTATTCAATAAGTGAAACCTTGCCATTTTTATGTGTCATATAGAGCTTCGCCTTTCCTTCTATCATGTAATACACGGTGTCTGGAAAGGAGCCTTCCTGGAAGATCCACTCCCCCTTGTCAAACTGGCGGACTTCTAAATAGGGATTGATATCAAATGAGAAAAAATCATCGATCGGATATTTTTCAAGATAATGGGTACGGGCTTCAGCTGTTAAAATATGCATTTTTTACTCTCTCCTATAAAAAATATGAGATATCTCACATTATTGTAGCGATGAACATGCTATTATTCAACATAGTTAATGGAGGTACGGAAATTATATGAACAATCAACGATGGCTTTCTCAGAATTTCTTTACATTTTTTATCACTTGGGGCATTTTCTTACCCTACTGGACAGGTTGGCTGGTGGATGCGAAACATCTAACCGTCTCGCAGGCAAGTGTAGTGATGGGCTGTGGGCTCCTAGCTCGTGCCACATCCAATCTCTTCTTCTTCCCAACACTTGCAAAATACGTACACAATAAACGACTCATTACAATTTTAGCAATAGGCTCGTTGCTAACTGCCTTGCTCTATATTCCAAGCACAGGCTTTACAGCATTATTAATCGTGACCATTTTATTTAGTGTTTTTTACCCAGCGCTATTACCTGCTGTGGAAAGCAGTGCCGCTACGCTTGTGCAGTATGGCAATATTCATTATGGTAAAAGCCGTTCCTATGGTTCATTTGGCTTTGTCATCGCTGTTTTAATTATTAGTATGCTGACAGGCATTTTTGGAAAGAACATCATCTTCTGGAGCATGATTATAGGGTTGGTGGGCATGTTACTTATGCAACAATTAGCAACACCAAAGGAATTACTCGTAGTACCAACAAAAGAACAGCGTGCAAAATCATTGTCGATGAAAACACTATGGACTATCAAAGGCTTCCCGATTGTTTTATTCATCGTAATCTTGCTACAGGGTGCACATGCCTCCTATTATAGCTACGGTTATATTTATTTAGAAGATTTACAGGTTGATCCATTCTATATGGGTATGATTATTAATATCGCTGTTATTTGCGAAATTCTTTACTTTATGAAGGCTGATACGTTATTGACGAAATGGCGCTCATCATCCTTATTACTCTTAGCAGCGAGCGGCTCTTCCCTACGTTGGTTACTTATCTTTTTGTTCCCAAATGTCTGGGTATTTATCGCTTCTCAAACCTTGCACGCATTATCCTTTGCATTAGCCCATTTTGCCTTTATTCGCTACTTAACAAAAGCGCTACCAAAGGAACAAATCCCCAATGCACAAGGTTTATACTCTGCATTAGCTATGGGCTTAAGTACCGCCATCCTTACATTTTTAGGTGGCTATTTATACGAAATATCACCAGGTCTGTCCTTCGCAGCCATGCTCATTTGTACAATACCAGCCATCGCTATTTTGCTAATGACACGCAAAAAATATCAATATTAAACAAAAAGCAGGTGGAGAACTTCCCACCTGCTTTAATTATTTCGGATAATAGGAAAAACCAGGATATTTTACAACCGGCCATTTTTCTTTTCTGAGAGCCTCAAGCAGCTCAGGACCGACCTGTAAATTACTTTGCACCAATTCTGTCGGCGTTAACGCCATCCATTGATTTAAGGATACATCCTGGAATCGATCACTTTTAAACATTTCTAAAAACCATAATGGCTCTGTTCCAGTATTTTCAATATAATGCCCCGTCGCAAATGGGACATAGCCAACATCTCCCGCCCGATAATCAAATGTTCGAGCCGTTCCATTCCCTGTGAAAACTGTCATACGGCCTTTTCCTTGCAGATAATATTGCCATTCATCGTTGTTAGGATGCCAATGCAACTCCCGCATCGCCCCTGGCTCAATTTCCACCAGTGCAGCCGCGATATTTTTAGAAATTGGGAAATTAGTCGAATCGACAATGCGCACACTGCCTCCAGGTGTTTTTAATGGAGGCTGTGCCAACAGACGATGTTTAAAGGTTTGCGGAACCTCCCCATAAGGAGATTGCACTTTCTGAGAATCAATTGGCCCCGGAACCCGATCCTGATAAATATATACCTGTTCACTCGGGATGTGATCGAAAGCATGAATAGGAACCCCAAAATTCGCTGATAACACTTCTTTTGGCGTATGAGCAAACCAATCTGAAATTGACAGTGTGTTCAGATCGGAGAAATGCCCATCATCAAATACTAATAAGAATTCACAGCCATCCTCAAGTCCTTGAATGGAATGAGGAATGCCAGGTGGAAAATACCATAAATCACCGGGTCCCACATCCGCTATAAAGTTACAACCATTCTGATCGACAGCTGTAATGCGAGCATGACCAAGCAGCATATAAGACCACTCTGCCTGTTGATGCCAGTGCAGCTCACGTACGCCCCCTGGTGTCAAACTCATATTCACACCCGCCAAAGTCGTAGCAATCGGTAATTCACGAACCGTAATTTCCCGTGACCACCCACCTTGATTTAAGGTCATATGCGTGTCTGAAAACGAGAATCGTAAATTAGGAATCAAACCCGCATCAGTCGTTGGTGGCACTAGCATATCAGGGTTTTCTAAGTCCCTCATAATATCCCGTGGCCCCTTATCCACCCCTCCAGCCCCATCACCTCGAATAGGCTGAGGCACCTGAAAATAACCCGGTGGCAAATTTTCCAATCGTTCACCTCTTTATGTTTGTAATCAAAATAAAATACTTCTATTCTTCTAAAATGTATGGATACACAGCTTGGATTATTCACTTTCTTTTCTGGCAGTGGGTTGGCTACTAAGCATAGATACTTTATTGAGAGAGGAGCTTGCTATATTGATCACTTTTCGCTAATTTTCGAGCGGGTTCTTCAGTTGTTTGATCACTTCTCATCTACTTTGGAGTGGATTCCTTACTTGTTTGATCGTTTCTCAACCACTTTAGAGCGGGTTTCTCACTTCTTTGATCACTTAGAGCAACCTTCTCTCGTTTCCCTAACTTCAGGACAAGCCCTTATTTACTCTTTCGTCCAATAGCCTCCACCACACATTCATGTAGGATTTGTAAGCCTTCCTGTAATTCTTCATAGGTTGCATAGGCGTAGGATAGACGAATATGATGATGATCTTGTGGATCATAGATATAGCCGGGATTGATTAATACTTGCCGCTGCAACAGCTTCATAAAGAAGTCTTTATCTACAAGCGGCTCATGAAACTTGAGCCAAATATAAAAGCCTCCCCTTGGTTTGCTCCAATTCGCCACATCTGTAAACTTCTCCTTTAAAAGCTGTTCCGTAAAATCGGCTCGCTCCTGTAATTGTTGACGTAATCCTGCGAGATGCTTTTCATATTTTCCTGATTGCAGCCAATGTAGGACAATTTCCTGAGAAATGGCACTTGAGCCATAGTCTGTTTGCATTTTTATATCGGCTAATCGCTCAATCACAGTGGTTGGACCGATGAGCCAGCCAATGCGTAACCCTGGGCTTAAGGTTTTAGAGACGCTGCCAATATAAAGAACTTGTCCGCTATTATCCATGGCCTTAAGCGGCGGTGATGCCTCTTCAAAAAGCAATTCATGATAAACATCATCTTCTACAATTGGAATCCGTGATGCCTGACAAGCTTCATATAGCTGTTCTTTTTCTCTTGTTGTCCATACATGACCTGTTGGATTATGTAAAGTAGGAATGGCATAAAACACGGCTTGTTTCTTTCGTTTCCTTTGCGCTAATGTTTGAGCAAGCTGTACATCGCGTTCAATGCTAATCATTTGCATGCCAACTGACTGAAAAGGGTGAACAGAATTTAAGTAGGAGGTTGGCTCCTGAAACACAATAGACCCTTGCTCTAATAAGCCAACAGCAATTAATTGTAGTGCCTGAAGTGCACCTGAAACAATACAGACGTTTTGAGGTTCAGCAGGAATGCCTCTTTTTGAACATATTTACAAATAGCTTTACGAAGCTGATCATTACCTTGTGGCGAAGAGTAGCCTAATGCTTTCGGTTGAAAGGATAGCTCTCGCAGTGAAGCTTCTATTTCCTCGGTAGGCAACAAACTGGGTGCTAGCTCTCCCGTTCCTAAACGAATTACATCCTCGCGCTGTTCGTATTCGTTAATTAATTGGATGGTGTGGTAGTTTGGCTTGTGGATGCTTGTTTCGATATAAGTTTGCCAATTCGGCTGTGTTTGTTGGATTAATGCATGCCAGGAATTGTGCGTAACATAAACACCAGAGCCTACCTTTGCTTCAAGAATGCCCATTGCTTTTAATTCCTCCAAAGCCTGCTGAACTGTGCTACGATTCACATCGAACTGCATGGCCAGCTGTCTTTGGGTAGGTAGTTTTGTCCCTGCCGCCCAGTCTCCTCGCTCCACATTGGCTGTTATCCACTGTACAATCTGCTGCTGTAATGTATTATCACTTCGTCTATTCGGCTGCCAGCTCATGTTCCTTCTCCTTCCATGCAATGAAATTGGGTGGATAAAAAACCATCCAATTGGTCGTTTTCTTTTAGTTATACCATATCTAAAATAAGTAAAGAAAGGAGGAATGGTCATTGGAAGCTTTTCTTCATGGGATCATTTTAGCATTTGGACTCATTTTGCCATTAGGTGTACAAAATGTTTTTGTTTTTTCACAAGGTGCTACACAACCAAGTTTATTACGCGCTTTGCCAGCAGGTGTGACTGCTGCGATCTGTGATACACTGCTTATTCTACTTGCGGTATTCGGTCTGTCATTAATTGTTCTACAGTTTGAATGGTTGCGTATCACTTTAATGACTATTGGTATTATTTTTTTACTTTACATGGGCTATAGCATTTGGCGTTCAAATCCAGCAAACACTGAAAATAGCGAAGCATTGCCTATAAAAAAACAAATTCTCTTCGCACTCTCTGTATCACTTCTAAATCCACATGCTATTTTAGATACAATCGGTGTTATTGGTACTAGCGCATTAAAATATAGTGGAACCGAGCAAATAATGTTCACTGTTGCTTGTGTGTTCATTTCCTGGCTATGGTTTTTCGGTCTCACATTGACTGGCGCCTCGTTCAAAAAACTAGACGGCTCTGGAAAATTGATGCGACTATTTAATAAATGCTCCGCCGTCTTTATTTGGGCCACAGCATGTTATCTGGCAAGTGGCTTATTTTAACGTACATAGAAAAAGCTCAGGAGGTAACCCTGAGCTTTTCTTTTATAGAGAAACAAATAAAGTGAGCTTTTCATTAAACAATGCCGTCTCAATGGATTTTGCATGAGACCATTGCTCACCATAATGAATAGCTTTGACTAATACATTTTCTTGTAATAAAGCTTCGTGCTGCTGAATCATGAAAAGTACCCCTGCACTACCATTAAAGGCAATCGATACATATTGCGCCACTGGTAGCTGCCATTTTTTTCGTGCATCTTGTATTGTACGAATTAATTCTCGTATTTGCCCTTCTTGTAGTAAGCTCTCTGTAAGTTGAACACTCATCAAGACACGGCAAGTGCTATCCTCCGCTAAAATATAATGGTCCTTGACGATTGATTCAGCTATTACATGTTCTCTTAATAATGTTAGCTGTTGACCGTCCATCATGAGATCCACAGTTTCATGATGTTGTAGCCTTTGTTTCTCTTCCTCTGTTAATGCCAACACATACTCTTTTACTTGATGAACCTTTGGACCAAATGCCGCTCCCGCTGTTTTAAAATTCAATTTATAATGCACGCTTTCATAGGCTAAAAAATCATGTGTCCATCTACAAGCTTTGATGTTTAACTCATCCTGAATGAGTTCGCTATAGGCTTGGTAATCCGACAGTTCACCTTTTAGGGCAACAATGAGTTCACTTAAAGGCTGCTTGACCTTTATTCCCTGACTATTGCGAATACTACGTCCAAGTTCCACAACTGTTAAGACCGTTGCCATTTCTTGTTCAAGCTTCACATCCACTAGTTGATCGTCGAATATTGGATATTCCTCAAGATGAACACTTTTTCCACATAGTTGACGGTAGATATCCTCTGCTATAAATGGTGTAAACGGTGCTATTAATTGACAAATGGATGTCAGTGCCTCGTAAAGTGTGCTAAGTGCACCTCGTTTATCTGCTGTCATTCCATTTGCCCAAAATCTAGCACGTGAACGACGTATATACCAATTGCTTAACTCTTCCACCAATTGACCAATTTCCCTTGTAGCCTGTGTAAATTGATAATCATCCATAGAGGTTGTGACAAGCTGGATAGTGTGATGTAAGCGGGACAATATCCAATGATCTAGCTGTGAACGTGTACCTGTATTTGTAGCATCATACGTAAAATTATCGATCTGGGCATACATGTCATAAAATTTAAACGTATTGTCGAGTGTATCCACCAGCTTAGATTTCGCATCTAAGACAATTTTCTTCGAAAAACGCTTTGGATTCCATGGTGAGCTATCAACTAAAAATGCCCAACGTAGAGCATCTGCTCCATACTCCTGGATTAACTCAACAGGCTCTAATGCATTGCCTTTACTTTTGGACATCTTCTGTCCATGCTCATCGAGTACATGCCCTAACGATAGCACATTTTTATAAGGTGGTTTTCCTGTAAACAAGGTCGATACTGCTAATAAGCTATAGAAAAATCCTCGCGTTTGGTCGATGCCCTCAATGACCACATCTGCTGGAAACTGATGATGAAAGTTCGCTACGTCTTCAAAAGGATAATGCTGTTGGGCAAATGGCATCGAGCCACTGTCAAACCAAACATCGATAACTTCAGGCGTACGTTTCATGTCGCCCTGGCAGACAGGACAGGTACAGACAATAGCATCTATAAATGGCTTATGGAGCTCTAATTGTTCATTGACAGCTCCTTTGGCTAATTGTTGTAGCGCAGCAACACTGTTAGGTGCCTCCTCATGATTACAATCCTGACAGATCCACACATTGAGTGGTGTCCCCCAATAACGATTACGACTAATATTCCAATCCACTAAGTTTTCTAGGAAGTTGCCAAATCGTCCATCCTTAATATGGCTAGGGTACCATGTCACATGCTGATTATTTTGTAAAAGCTGCTCTTTTAATGCCGACATTTTGATAAACCAGCTATCTGTTGCATAGTACAATAATGGTGAATCACAGCGCCAGCAATGCGGATAGCTATGCTCATATTTTTCTTTAGCAAATAAAAGCTCTTTTGCTGCAAGCATTTTAATGATATCGACATCACAATCTTTCACAAATCGTCCAACAAGCTCAGGTACCGCTTCTGTATAACAGCCTTTAAGATCAACTACATTGACAAAGGACAAGCCATGTTGCTGTACCGTTTTATAATCGTCCTCTCCATAAGCAGGTGCTATGTGTACAATTCCTGTTCCACTATGCTCTGTCACATAATCTGCCATGACAATGATATGCCCTTTATCGACGGTTACATAGGAAAATGGCGATATATAGGAAACACCTGCAAACTCCTGTCCGTCATGCTCACTTAATATTTCTACAGGCTCTGAAAAAACCTTTGATACCAATGATTTGGCTAGTATATAGATGTTGTTTGCATGCCTTACACGGACATATCGAAGAGCAGGATTCATAGCCAAGGCTACATTGGCTGGTAATGTCCAAGGCGTCGTTGTCCAGCCTAAGATATATTCGTCTCGATCCTCTAGCTTAAACATTGCAGTAACGGATAAATCCTTAACATCCTTATAGCCCTGTGCCACCTCATGAGAGCTTAAGGAAGTTTGACAGCTAGGGCAATAAGGTGAAACGCGATGTCCTTTGTATAACAGTTTTTCCTTGTGAACATGGCTTAAAATATGCCACACAGATTCAATATAGTCATTACTTAATGTTAGGTAAGGATCATCCATGTCAAGCCAGTAGCCAAGCTGCTCTGTAAAAGTACGCCATTTTTGCTCATAGGTAAAAACGCTCTTCTTACATGCTTGAATAAATTGCTCCACCCCATAGTTCTCAATCTCCTGCTTTCCTGAGATTCCTAATGCCTTTTCTACCCCTAATTCCACAGGCAACCCATGTGTATCCCAACCTGCTTTGCGTTCAACTAAATAGCCTTGCATTGTTTTATAACGTGCCACCACATCTTTTATGGTTCTACCAAATGCATGGCCAACATGTGGTAAACCATTCGCTGTTGGGGGTCCCTCATAAAATACAAAGGGCTGCTGTTCAGCACGATTACTTACGGATTTGGCGAAGGTCCCTTCTTGCGCCCATAATGTACGAATCCTTGTTTCTCGTTCAACCGTTGTTTCTTTCTTTTGTTCTTTCTGCATATTAGTTCCTCCTATACAAGCAAATTTGTATAAAAGGCATACAAAAAACCCCGTCCCAAGGAAAAGGGACGGGGTTAACCGCGAATACCACCCTAATTCTATTGACACGATGGCCAATAGCACTCAGCAACGTACAATCATACGTGTTCTTTTTAACGGTAGACACCCGGATTAGCTTACTCCATTCAGCTAATCTTCTCAGAGAGGATTTTCATGTAACACCTGCACACCGACTTCCACCAAATGTCGGCTCTCTGTAGAACAAAATGAAACACTACTCTTTCTCATCAACGAATTTGTATGCTTTTATTGTCCTTCATCTTAGCAAATTACCAATTGTCTGTCAACGGTGGACAATCTTAAAAAATTTCGTTGAGACAAGTGGCAATACTTTAATGGAGATCAGCATATTGTGGCTGTTGAATGGTTTGAATCAAAAAGCTCTTCAGCAATGTTTTACTATTGAATAGCACGAGAATGTCTAGCTTCTTGTTAGGGAGATTCCTTTACTATTTTCATTTCTACGATATCCTTATAATCAATGAATGGCTGAGCGTCATCGTTCCCAATCGACTGTCTATATTGAACTTCTACTCGATCACCAACTGATAGTGTTTGCGGGACATCCACTAGAGGAAACCATGTACCATTACTATGTTTTTGCACTAATTCATCGACAGATTTTTGCCCAACCTCGCTAGCCAAGACGCCTGAGACAACTAAAAATTCATGTTCCTTGATCGCTAAGACGGTTCCACTTCTGATGAGCTTCATTTGGCTGTCCTTTTCAGGGATTTTATATTTTTCTCGTAAGGAAGCAATGTCTTTATGATAATGTTGTTCTAAATAATTCATGGCTTCTTGCTCGACAAACCATGTACGAATGGGACTACTTACATCCTTATAATCGGCTTGGCTTGCCTCCCATAACAAGTCAAATGTAGCCATTTTATAGGCAATTGGCTTGCCATAGTTCTCTATAAACCCTTCGTTTGT
Source organism: Lysinibacillus sp. YS11 (assembly GCF_002896375.1). Taxonomy (NCBI): domain Bacteria; kingdom Bacillati; phylum Bacillota; class Bacilli; order Caryophanales; family Bacillaceae; genus Lysinibacillus; species Lysinibacillus sp. YS11. Next base: position 2,434,688 of record NZ_CP026007.1, read on the forward strand.
GACTTGCAACATTTGCAGAAACTTATCATAAGTTGGCCGAGTATCATCCTCATAGCTCCACTCTTCCATGAACTGTTCGAGTGCCTTATCTACTTGCTCTTGTGTAGGTACTAGTTTTTTCGATTGCGCATAAGCAAAGGTCGATTCAAAATATAAAAAATTATCAAAACTTGCCTTATATAAACGATTCTTTCCGTTCATAAAAGAATCAAGTTGTAAATATAGCTCTAAAATCCGCTCATCTAATACGGGTGGAATAGTAGAAGCTTGCTGTTGTTGTTCATTATATTGCTGATATATAAACAGCCCTATGCAGACACTTAAAATCATAGCCAAAACACCATATGTCCAGCGTTTTGCAGATTTTTTTTCTTGGCGTTGCTGTAAATGCTGAACCACATTTGTCATCACACGCTTTTTACTTTCTGATAAATCCTTTACTACGCGAGCATCCATTTTACTCATGCAGGAGCACCTCCCATTCAACATGCTGTAATTGTAGCTTCAATAACTCTCGCCCACGACGTAGCCTTGTTTTGACGGTGCTTTCAGGAATCGTTAACAGCTCTGCAATATCTACCACAGGCATTTCTTCAAAATAAAAATGTATAATGACCTCTCGCTGTTTGAAAGGGAGAGCTAGAATCGCATTTTCAATCAAAGTACGTTCATCATGCTGTACAAGCATATCTCTTCTCATAACGGTTTGCTGCGGAAAAATCTTCTGTTGCACTTGAATTTTCCGATAGGTCCAGCTGCGTAAATAATCTTTACTTCGATTACTAACTAATTTCGATAAATACGCCTTTAGCTCCCCACGTTCCTCATAGTTTTGCTGATTATCATAGAATTTAATAAAGACATCCTGTACGATATCTTCAGCACTTTGTAAATCTCTCACATAGTAAAAGGCAAGACGAATAAGCCTCTCTGTATGCTGTTCCATTATTTTTTCCAGTTCATGAATTAGCAACATTCTTCCTCCTCTCTACCCTATAAACGGTGCTCCCGGCTTCGAGGTTTGCTTTTTTTGTCATTTACTCCAAATCATTGTCAGTAAATGGTGTAATCACTTGTTTTTCCGTTGAAGATAACACGATATTAGTAGAAGGTGTGCCATAGGGCATAGCCGCATCAATAAATTGTTCTAATGTTTCTACTGAATAGGTCGCTAATTTAACAATATAGCTAATTTCCCCAGCCACTCGATAACATGCCAAAACATCAGGATGAGCATTACAAAATGAAGAAAGACTTTTACAATCAATGGACTTAAATAAAATAATGGCTTCAATCGTACGCTCCATCTTTTTCAGATTTACCTTTGCATGATAGCCCTCAATCACACCCTGCTCCTCTAGCTTTCTGATTCTTTCAATAACGGCAGGAGAGGATAAATGAACGGTAGTGGCTAATTCCTTCATAGAGATTTTGGCATTTTGCTGTAACTGCTGTAATATTTGTGTATCAATATGATCCATGGTCCTTCACCTTTCTAAATAAATTATTTATGACATAATACCTTTTCAAATAAAGTTTTTTACCTAAAATCCATTATACAACGTATGTAATCTTTTCTCCCTTTTGTTTACAATAATATCAATAAAGGAGGCAAATCAAACATGAAAAAAATATTGTTACTATTAGCAAATGGCTTTGAAGCGGTGGAGGCAAGCGTCTTTACTGATGTGCTCGGCTGGAATAAGTGGGAAGGTGATGGTACAACAGATGTGGTTACGGTCGGCCTGCATGAACAGCTGCAATGCACCTGGAATTTTAAAGTCACTCCTGAAAAATTGCTCCATGAAATTGTATTAGAGGATTTTGATGCATTAGCGATTCCTGGAGGCTTTGAGGAAGCCGGTTTTTATGAGGATGCGTTTAGCGAGGAATTTCAGGCAGTCGTTCGTCACTTTGATGAACAGAAAAAACCGATTGCAACAATCTGTGTAGCTTCTCTTATTTTAGGCCACAGTGGAATTCTTCAGCATCGTCAAGCAACAACCTATAATCATCCAACAAGTAAACGTTTAGCACAGCTAAAGGGCTATGGTGCAGCAATTGTCAACGAGCGCATTGTGCAAACTGATCATATCATCACCTCCTCCAATCCAGGAACAGCCTTTGATGTTGCCTTTCGCTTACTAGAAACTCTAACATCTGCTCCAAACACAGCGAAAGTAAAAGAATTAATGGGCTTCCACTAAAGCATAAAAAAGTAGGCTTATACCAATATACTTGGCATAAACCTACTTTTTGTATTATTTACTTACTGGTGCTGTTTCTGATGCACTTAAATCCATTTCCTTTGCATTGTCTAGCACATCTTTTGGAATCGTAATTGTCGTTACCGCATTGAAATCATGATATTTGATCGTTGTTTGCTGTCTTGTTTTGATCGAATTGCCTTCTACTTGCATCTTTAATGTCATGTCCATAGCAATTTCTTCTACATCGAATGTTTCTTTATTAATCAATAATTTATATGTGAGACCATCAAAGGAAATATTGCCTAATTGTGCCTCTAGATCCGCTTCCATTCCTAAATCCATTGCGCCAAGCTGCTGCTTCACTAGCTCTGTGAATTTATCGCCAGAGCCTTTTAATGTTAATTCATAACGGTTTGCTGATTCTACTAATGTAAAATCTTCAGCAAATGCTTGTAGCATCTCCAATTGTTCAGTTGCATCTGGCTGCATCCCTGTTTGGCTCAGTACATCTTCAAATAATTGTTTCGGGAACTTTACCCAGGCCTTTTGTTCTGCCTCATACATATACATACCATCTTTAGCCGTCATATACATTTTAATTGGCAAATTAATCGCTTCACCACTTGTTGGATCTGTTAAAGCCATTGAACCATCAGCAAAGAATTGCATTGGCTCTGTAACAATTTCCATCTTCATGTTGCCTTTAGAATCCATTTTCATGGTTTCCTTACCATCGTTTGCCTCTACTGTCTGAGAGATCGTCATGGTAGCCTTCATGCTTTTTAGCTCTTTTTGCTTGGCTAATGTTTTCGTAAATACTTCCTCTAACAAAGCACTATCCTTTGTTGTAGTAGGTTGTTCTTCTGTTACTTGCTCCTCTTTAGGCTCTTCCTCTTTTACTTCTGTTGTAGGCTGCGTATCCTCAGCTAAGCCTAATGCGTTCACAATAAATGTTGCTAACTGACCACGAGTAACATTTTTATCTACACCAAATTCTGTGGCAGTTACACCCTTCGCAATGCCTGCCTCATACAGAGCTGTTACTGCATCTGCAAATGGACTATCTTGCTGTACATCTGTGAATGGACTTTTACCTTCTGCTGTTAAACCTGCAGCCTCTGCTACCATTAATGCCATTTGACCACGAGTAATTGTGTCATCTGGACGGAATGTATCATCCTCATAGCCTTGTACAACGCCAAGATTAACTAATGTAACAATCGCTTTATAGTATGGGCTAGATGAGTCGACATCCTTGAAATTCGGATTCTCGACAGCCGTATCCGTTGTAGTTAGATGAAAAGCACTTGCTATCATCTTTGCTGCTTGTCCACGTGTCACATCCTTTGAAGGCTTAAATGTACCATCTGGAAAACCATTAATGATGTCTGCTGCATGCAATGTAGAAATACTATTAAAATGCGCATAATCCTCACTCACATCTGAAAATGGACTAGCCGCCGATACAGGTACTACCGCAACAGCAGTAACCGCCATTGCAGCTGTTGCCGCTGTATAAAACTTATGTTTTTTCTTTGTCATAATCAATCGTCCCCCGTTTATGTAAATTTAATGCTTACCTATTAATTTTAGCGAAAGAATTGGAAAAATGCTAGGTTCATTGGAAATTAAATTATAATTATCCATTAAATCCGTCATTTGGTGCTATTTATACATATTTTGGTCACTTCTATCCAACACTCTCTTAATAAATAAAAAAACCGACCTCCTAAGAGATCGGTTTTATGGTGATGATTACTCAGCAGCTTTTGCGCGTAGAACCATTTGTAGGATACCACCATGGCGGTAGTAGTCTACCTCTACTTCTGAGTCGAAACGAGCTAAAGCTTGGAAAGTTTTAACTGTGCCGTCTTCAGATTTAGCAGTTACTGTTAAGATTTCACGTGGTTTTACGTTGTCAGTAATGTTAACAGAGATTTCTTCTTTACCAGTTAAGCCTAATGTATCAGCAGATTCACCTGGCATAAATTGAAGTGGAAGAACACCCATCATTACTAGGTTAGAACGGTGGATACGCTCGTAAGATTGTGCGATAACAGTTTTCACGCCAAGTAGGAATGTACCTTTCGCAGCCCAGTCACGAGAAGAACCCATACCGTAGTCGTTACCAGCAAGTACGACTAAGCCAGTACCTTGCTCTTGGTATTTCATACATGCGTCATAGATGTACTCTACTTCGCCTGTTGGCCAGTAAGTAGTGAATCCACCCTCTGTACCAGGAGCAACTTGGTTACGGATACGGATGTTTGCAAATGTACCACGCATCATTACTTCGTGGTTACCACGACGAGAACCGTAAGAGTTGAAGTCACGGATTGCAACACCGTTTTCAATTAAATATTTACCTGCAGGTGTATCTTTACCGATTGCACCAGCTGGAGAAATATGGTCAGTTGTGATTGAGTCACCGAACTTCGCCATAATGCGTAAGCCGTCTAAGCCTTTAATAGCTTCTGGCTCTTTTGCAAGACCTTGGAAGAATGGTGGGTTTTGGATGTAAGTTGATTTGTCATCAAATGTGTATAGAGACTCAGTTGATGTTTCAATTGCATTCCATTTTTCGTTCGCTGTGAATACAGTTTCGTATTCTTTTTGGAATAACTCACGGTTAACAACAGTACCTAATACTGCATTAACTTCTTCAGTTGATGGCCAGATATCAGCGAAGAATACTTCGTTACCATCTTTGTCTTTACCGAATGAATCTTTTTGTAGATCGATATCCACTGTACCAGCAAGTGCGTAAGCAACAACAAGTGGTGGTGAAGCTAAGTAGTTAGCTTTTACAAGTGGGTGTACACGACCTTCAAAGTTACGGTTACCAGAAAGAACTGAAGTTACGAATAAGTCATTTGCTTTAATTGCTTCTTCGATTTCAGGTAATAATGGACCTGAGTTACCGATACATGTTGTACAACCGTAACCTACAGTGTTGAAACCGATTTGGTCAAGGTATGTTTGTAAACCTGAATCTTCAAGGTAACCAGTTACAACTTTAGACCCTGGTGCTAAAGAAGTTTTTACCCATTTCGGCACTGTTAGACCTTTTTCTACAGCTTTTTTCGCCACTAAGCCCGCAGCAATTAATACGTATGGGTTAGAAGTATTTGTACAAGAAGTGATTGCAGCAATCGCAACAGCACCTGTTGGAATTTCTACATCGCCTTCAGCGAATTTCGCTACAGAAGTTTTTTCGAATTCATCTTCTGTTAAACCGAAACCTTGTGTACCTTGTGGTGCCACTACTGCTTCTTTGTAACGAGAACGCATTTGAGATAGTGGAATTAAGTCTTGTGGACGTTTAGGACCAGAAAGGTTTGGTTCGATTTCAGCTAAGTTTACTTCTAAAACGTCTGTGTAAACTGGCTCTAATGTTGGATCAAAGAACATGTGGTTCGCTTTTAGGTAAGCTTCTACAACCGCAATGTGCTCTTCGTCACGACCAGTCAAACGCATGTAGTTTAATGATTCTTCGTCGATTGCGAAGTAACCACATGTAGCACCATATTCAGGAGCCATGTTAGAGATTGTCGCACGGTCAGCTAGTGGTAATTTAGATACGCCAGGTCCGAAGAACTCAACGAATTTACCAACTACGCCACGTTGACGTAATACTTGTGTTACTTTTAATGCTAAGTCAGTAGCAGTTGTTCCGTTTGGAAGATCGCCAACTAATTTAACACCGATAACTTCTGGAATTGGGAAGTATGAAGGCTGACCAAGCATACCTGCTTCAGCTTCGATACCACCTACGCCCCATCCAAGAACGCCGATACCGTTGATCATTGTTGTATGAGAGTCAGTACCTACTACTGAATCTGGGAATGTTTCGAATGTGCCGTCAGCATTTTCGTTTACGTGTACAACTGGAGCTAAGTACTCTAAGTTTACTTGGTGAACGATACCTGTTGCTGGTGGTACAGCACGGAAGTTATTGTAAGCAGTTTGAGCCCATTTTAAGAAGTTATAACGCTCAGCGTTACGTTCAAATTCTAGGTCCATGTTTGCTTGTAATGCAGATGCATTACCATATTTGTCAACTTGTACTGAGTGGTCAATTACAAGGTCAACTGGAATAGCAGGGTTGATTTTGCTTGGGTCGCCGCCCATTTCTTTCATTGCAGAACGAAGAGATGCAAGGTCAACAACTACTGGTACACCAGTAAAGTCTTGTAATACAACACGAGAAGGTTTGAATGGTACTTCTGCCTCTGGGTCAGCACCGTTACCCCATTTTGCTAATTCGTTTACGTGTTCTTCTTTAATTACATAAGCATCATATTGACGTAAAACAGATTCTAATAATACTTTAATTGAGTAAGGAAGGTTTGAAACTTTTGCAACGCCAGCTTTTTCAATCGCAGCTAAGTCATAGTAATTGTAAGTTTTACCATTCACTTCGAATGATGCACGGCTGTTGTGTAAATTACCTTGTGCCATTTGCGGATCCCCCTAATATATCTTTTTGAAAAGGCTTTAAAAATGTGTAGCATCTTTTCTCCAATACCCATGATAGCGCATTTATATTCATAAGTAAATTACATTAATATTATCTTTTTTGATAAGCATAACTTATGACCTTGGTTTCTATCTTGATGTTTTTAATTTTTTGATGTGCATAATATCAAGGTTTTGTATTAATGTGGGTTTCTATACCTGTCTAACGAAGCCTATCTAAATGTATTTAACTGGGGTACGATGTGGGGTACAAACTGGGGTACGCGGACTTTTTGTAAAATGTGTACCCCAGTAGAAAATAATACAACCTTCACCCGGACAGGTACATATTAATAGTAGAAATCATAACAAAAATTATGTAGAATACTTACTTCTACTTTAAGATTATAATTAAATTCTTCGCAGTTAAACAAAAAGATCCCACATAATATGGCTATTTAAAAACTATATTAATCTACATTTATATTACTGACAAAACCTTCCAATATTGATACAATTTTATTATTACAACTCATACAAGGAGCAAATATTTATATGAAGAAACTCATTTTAAGTGCATCACTTATTTTTACACTAGCACTAACTGGATGCGGTGAAAGTGAATCCTCAAAACCAAAAGAAACTGTGAAGAAAGTATCATTAGAAGAACAAAGCAAACAATTTATAGATGAAAATTTAGAAGGGAAAACAATAGCGGATTTTACAAATAAACTACTTACTGTAAAAGATGAAAAATTGGTGGATATGATTATTCTTGGCCATAAAAATGGAAAACAATTTGAAGATGATTTTGATTTACTTGGTAGGAAAGCAACTGCTTCTGGTGTAATCACTGAATTTGTATTTGAAAGTTCAAATATTGGTCAAAAAAGAAGAAGAGAAGGTTCAACTACTGCTATACGTGCTGATAAGTTTATTATCTATATGGGCAATAGAGACATTGAAAACTACGAGTTCATTGATTACGATGAGCTCTTTGATAAAGATAAGAATAAAGAAGATTTTTTCCTTGGGGTTTATCCAGAAGAAATAACAAACTTTGCAGTAATTGATTTAGATCAAGAAGCTGAACTAACAGTTGGACAACAAATAACAGTGGAAGGGATTATTTCTAACTACGTGTTAAAGAAAGACTATTCAGATGAAAGTAAAGTCGAACAATTTAATGTCTTGTTAAATGATGCTGTATTAAAATAAAAAAATTAACCAGGTACTCATTCGAGCGCCTGGTTTTAGTTTATAGCTTCTGGAACTTTATCAAAATCAAAACCCTTAAACGATACAATTCTTAATGATCCTGATACGGTTTTCTCTAAATATTGAACTTTACAATGTAGCATTGGCTCCATCCACGTCACGTCTCTCAACCTTGATAACGATTTGTTTAGCGATTTCTTCTTAAATAGAATATTAACTTTTATTTCTATATACAAAACATCCTGATTTTCCTAAAATGGGAAATAGCAGATATGAGCAGAGAGGAAAATGTAATTGATAAATTGCCCTAATTGTTTAGCCAATAATTCATTTGAAGAAGTAAATAAAGATGGTTACTGTTTATATGTATGTGAATATTGCAATTCTGTAATTGAAAAAACACCAATTTCGAAGGAGAAAATTGTTGATGAGGCTTTGCCTTCACAAAAGATTTTTACAACTACACTCGAACAACCGCCAGAGTATAATCAAAAAAATATAGATACCTTTAATTTAATATTTATTGGTGTATTTATTTTTTGTTTTTTACTACTTTTATACTTCTTAATAGTATAATGTTAAACAAAAAGACCAGCTCGGCTAAATTTTAGCTTTGCTGGTTTTAGCGAATTTACGGAAACGAGCATTATTTACTACGCTGCTCAATAATAATCTTCAAACCTTCAAAATCCCCACCTGTCATAGTACCTCGGTCAAAATTTTCAAGCCATGACTTATCAATTTTCCCTTTATCTACAGCCTGTTTAATGTAATCACGTACTGCTGCTTTAGTTGTTGAGTTAGTGAATTTCATAATATCCTCATCCTTTTCTGTTGGTTTTCCTATTTCCATCGGCTTCATTGCTTCTTCAATTCGTTTCAAGAAACTATTCCAACGATTTTCTGCCAATATACGGTGCGGACAATACTTTCCGTTCCAATCCTGATGCTTCTTAACTCGCTCAATACTCCATCCGTATTGCTTTAAAAGCTTTGCAATGTATTGAACTGCGTTTTCCTCTGCCACTCCATAGCGAACACCACCACTTTTGCTGTAGCAAATTTCTATCCCAATAGATATTCGGTTGCCTTTTTTGTGTGAATTAGGGTCGGTGCTACCGCCGCCATCTCCACAATGCCAAGCACTTCGGTTGAATGGAATAGCTTGAATGACTTCTTTATCATCTACAGCAACATGATAAGATACTTGGTTGTTGTTTTTAATCATATATTCAATTTCGTTAAGTGCAGGTGCATCATTAGCTGTGTTGTGTACTGTGATATATTGAGGCACCATTGTATATGGCGCCTTGATTGAGTATTTATTTGCTGGTAGAAAGGTTTGTTTGAACATATAAGCCATTATTCATCATCCTTTGGTTTTTCATATTTTAATGCTTGAACACTATCGCTGACATCACTTGTTGTAGGATCAACGACAATCCCTAGCAAAATCAAAATACTTAAAATGGTATTAAAAATAGCAGTGGCTTGTTCGCCAACTGCTTCAGGTAAACTGTATCCAAATGCTGCTGTTACTTGTTGAACAAGTAATAACAAAAATGCAAAAAGTGATACTAAAAATGGTTTGTGTTTTAAACGTACTTTCCAGTTGATTTTCATTAAATTATCCTCCAAAAATAGAATTTTGTAATGCAATAAATAAAACTCCAACGACACCACTAATTGCAGCAGCTAAAAAATAACCTTTGATTTTGTCACTGTTCTGTTCCATTTTTTCAACAGATTTTTCGATTTGTTTAACACTTGAAGCTGTGTTGTACACAATTGGCTTAATTGTTGATACGTCTTTTTCTAGTTCCTGCAATCGTCTTTCATGATCAGCCACAGTAACTGCTTGTTGAAAGGTTGTTTCTTGACTCATGCCCTATTCCCTCTCCTTCGCCACTTAAAATAAAAAGCTATGAGGAGCATCGAGATTCATTAACATGTACCATTTTTTGCACATCTCGATTGCTCTCCTAGCATTTAAATGAAATAAAAAACACTCTCTGTTGAGAGTGTTAAAATAAAATAATTAAAGTTCTTCATAGGTCATTATTTTCGCATCGAAATGTCCCGTTTTTTTTGCTATTAGTGGTTTAAAAATTTCATTTTGTTCTGCAGCTGTTGAATTTTCCGGAATAACTGCCTCTACAGTAACTATTCCACTTTTTTCTTCATGCAAATCACCATAGATATATTCAATCTGATATTTCATAGTAAACTCGCCCTCCTTATCACATTACACTTCGACAAAATACAAGTTTTCCCTTTTATTTAAGACAATAAAAATAACGCTAAGCTTCTGCCTGCGTCTCGAATTCTTGTTTTGTTATAGCTTTGTATTGTTCAGGTGTAATCTCACCAAACGGATTGTCCTCCGTTTTTACAGCAATTCTTAATTGTTCAGCAGTCACCCACTTGAACATAAAAGCGATTTGCCAAAACTCCATTATTCACCATCACCCTTCATTATTGAAATTACATCTAATTTTACTTGGGTTAGCTGTGAACCTAAGCTATTAATCAGGAGGTCTTTTTGTATATTCTTCATTTTTTCTTGTGCCAGTTGTTCACCTAAAGACATTACTTGATCTTCTGTAGTAGGTATTGAACCCACTTTTTCAAGCGGACCCCATGAACCATCAGGTAATCTTCTACGTCTTTGCATTATTCAACCACCCCCATAATTAAATAAACTTTATTGTCAATATTTATGTTGGGTCTAGTTGTGGTTAATTTAAGGATGATATTGTCCTTTGGCTCTACAGTTTCATGGTAGTATTCATCTTCCACAATCCCATCAGTAACAGGTACGATGTTGTCCGGGTCTGCTTCAAGTAATATATATTGCTCCTGCTCGCCAACCAATGTCATTGATAATTCAACTTTTAAATCCAATTCCTCGTCACGTTGTACAAATATTAAAACGCCTCTTGCCGAACCTTTAGGAGGGGAAATCTTATACCTCGCTACAGATTGCAAAATAGGCGTTTTGACCGCATTTTTATTGAGTTTAATCGTTTTACTTGTTTTTGCACCATAGTTGTCAATTACCTCAACAACGATTAAATTTTCGCTGACTTGTAGCTGGCCAAGTGATACCTCAAACTCCCAAGTCCCACCTGCGCCATCATAAATTTCAATTGGATTTGCTCCATTAATTCGATAATTTACTTTAAGATTGGAATTAGCGTCCTGATCTGATACTGTACCACTGATTTTAAATTTATCAGTATTAATAATTCCACTTGGCACAATGGCATCTACCGATAAAAGTGGAGCTCGGTTAGGTACGACATAAAATGTTCGCTCAATAGTAGCAGACTGGCCATTTTCATTATCTACTGCCCATACTTTCAATGTGTGGGCTACACCTTCAGTAAGTGTTCCAGTAAGTACCGTTTCACCATCAAACAACTTGCCATCTTTAAATGTGAGCTGCTTAGATAAAGTAATTTGTTTCTGACTGACATTAGTTGCTAAGACTTTTCTTTGGTCCCCATTAATTTGGTAGAAAACTGTTACTGATTGATCTTTGTCTGCATCATAAGCATCGCCTGTGATGTTTATTGTATCGTTTTCATACAACGTCTGATTGTCAGAAGGTGATATTAGGGTAACTGATGGCACTTTGTTGATACTTAATGTCCCTCTAAACATCGGACGAGGTGCATTAGAAGCTCCACTGATGTTTTGTATATATAGTGTGGCGGGCGAGTTTTGCAATGTTACCGAAAACGTAGGGTCATAAACTACGAAAGGCACTGTTAGGTTGTCTATACTAGATGTGGCGACAAATTCACCTTGTGTCCAACTATCACCGCCGTTACTACTGTAAAAACTTGCAATGTCGTTATAACCATCACTTTGTATGAGGGCGCTTGTAGACATTACAACTACAAGTTTATTAGAGGCGTCTACCGAAATAGTAGCATCGTGGCTATGTTTACCACCTACGGAATTGGTTAGATATTTAGTTCCGCCCCAAGTAACGCCCGCGTCAACACTACGGCTGTATACCACGTTGTATGTCGAATTGCTAGCGCTTGTGTAGACGCTACAAACGGCATGTAAAACCCCGTTTTTGTCTACTGCTAACGATAGTTTGCCTAGCGGTAAACTGTGAGCAAACACTTCGTAATTTACAGATGAACCATTACTGCTATTGATAACATGAGAATATATGGTATAAGTGCCAATTGACTGATTGTAATGTTGACTTAATGCAATCGGCACACCATTTCTTACTACCAGATCAACGTATGAGTAGTTAGTTGTACTTGCGTTCAATTGGGTTGTATTTGCAGCACCGTCCCACGTACTACCGCCATTGGTACTCTTGGTATAACGTAAATTCCACGAGTTTGGATACGTCGTTGTTTTAGCTACCCACAGTAGGTGGATTGCACCGTTTAATGGGTCTGTAGCAATTGCCATCGAATTGACGCCTGTCTGCCCTGATGGTGTGAGGACTACAACGGGTTGTACTGCGTTACTAACAGTTGCGGCATCAAATTTCACGACCCCAATCAGGCCACCACTAGTCGCCACGGCTGTATACACGTTTGTACCATAACTAGCTATCGAAAAGTGCGCGGCCCAGTTGCCATTGTTATAGCATAATTCAGACCACGTAGTACCGCCGTCTTTAGATACATGCCAATACACTGTACCTACAGCTTTATTCGCTGCAACCATAACAAGCCACCCATTGCTTAGTCGTGTGACTTTTCTGCCGCCTGTGTTTTCGTATGTGATTGCGGACGTCGTTATCGTTCCAGGCTCACCAACCACTTCAGCGCCTCTAACGTACCAATAACCATCACTGTGCCTACCGTTGCTCGGATATGTGCCATTCTCGGCCACGATGTTAGATTGCACTAGTGAACCTTTGTTGTAACTCGGTACTGACGTGACCTCACTCGCCTTTTTTTCCGCTATTGTTACATTATGCGATGCCCCCGATAAGTTACCTTCGTTTTGCGCATAGATAGTAAATCTCTGCAAAGTTGAACCGCTTATTCTATAGGCTACGTCACCTATATTAAGTGGTACGCTGTACCCTATCTGATTAGATACACCATAACTCCCATTCTGATTATAAAATGTATAGTTTCTATACAAATCCCAAAATGTCATTGGCGTCCAACCAGCTTCGCTACTCCATGGGCCTTGTGAATAAGTATAATTGGTTATCGTATTAAATTTATCGTAATAATGCTGTACCATTCTTAAACCACCTCCACCAATTCAACGCTATATGTTTGCCAATCTCCTACGCCCATTTCAGCATTCACAATGTCAATTGCTACATTACTACGAGCCACTTTAGCCCCTTTTTTGTACGCATTTTTCAAAGCTTGCACCTTGATAGTGTTTGTTCCTACCTCAGTGATCACAACGTCCTCAATGTGTTCATCATCAAAAATAGTGACTTGTGTAAATGGTGTAAAACCATCCATACTAGCCACTTTTAAAGTAGTTGTGCCTATTTCAACAGCCTCAATAATGTCCGTTAAGGCTTTATCCAAGCTTATTTTGTTTGAGCTGCCATCTAAAACATCTGCAAATGTCCCAGAGTTCCCAGGTACTCGCCCGTCCAATTCCAATTGCACACGCATACGCTCCATTTGCCGATATATTTCAATCATAAAGCGATATGCGTTAAAAATTCCCCACTCAAAGTTATTTGCAAACTCTGACATGAACGGTGTTCCATCATCTATAATTTCGCCTGTGACTGGATCTTTAATATCATCATGCCATTGGGTACGCTCATAGGGATTCTTTTTGAAATTTAAAGGTATTTCACCATTCATTAGTTTACTCACTTACTTTCACTTCCTTCACCTCGAGTTGTAGAGGAAATGCGATAACATATCCCTGTGAACCTTTTTGATAGTTCATTGTTTTTACATACAATTCACGCCCATAACTATCTACTAAAGCAGCACGTGTAACCAAGCCTTGTTCCAGAGTTAATTTCACATACTTTCTTAATCCATACTTTGTGCTAGTATGATAGATTTCTTTGTCATAAACGACTCCATCAATCGTTATCTTTGCACCTACAACAAGGTTACTTAAAAATTGTTGAGTTAAATCTATCATCAAAGGCTGTATTTCGTTCAACTCCTCACACCTCCTGCTCTAAATCTTCCACAAACTCGATTGTTCATAATGAAACCATAAGCATTATTTGAAACAATTAATACTTCATTTCCAAGTGCACCATGAGTTCTTGCTGTTTTAAAACGGCCACAAATTTTATGGTTTATTTGCCATGCATAGGTGCCACCGTGAAGTATCAAAAATTCATTTAATTCATTTAAAAAAATATAAATTCCAACTCCAGCAACCTTTATTTTCTTGATTAAGGAATCAGGTATTGTTTTAGCAGATGCACGGACATTAAGTAACAATGTAGCTGGCTCAAACTCTCGCCAACCTTCCTCAAAGCCAATAAAATCATGACCCATATAAGCATCCATGATTTGATTCATTGTTTCAATGTCACCCTCGGATAGATTGAGGAGACACTGTATTTTTATCATTTTGCGATACTCCTCATCGTCCCAGCTACCACGAGAAATGCCCTCATCTTTCCCAAGTCTATCTAATCCGTACCCCTCAGCTTGATCTACATCCCAATACTTTAAAATGGTCTGTTGTATAGCTAAGTTTTCAACACTATTAGATGCAATTATCTTTAGGAGTTTATAGTTATTACTATCCTCATCCCTTGCATATTGGCGAGGCATCCGATCAAGTAATGTCTGCAATCGTTGATTAGACAAGGTTCATCACCTCAATTTTACTCTCATCAGTTTCTGCAACTTCAGGAAATGCAATGACTACATTATGTGGTTCAAAAGTAACTCCATCTGTTGAAAACTCTACTCTTACATCATCAACTCCATCAATTGATGAAATACGAGCTTCTGCTTTCGTACAAACAACATCTTTACTCATGCCTACACCTGGATAAACTTCGTCATTGTATGTTCCGCCAATATATTTAACAATATGAGCAACGGCTAAATCGTCACCGTTTATTGGGAATTGGTTATTTTTTTTGATATATACCCTTACATATACACTGACGGTTGAGGCACGTGTAAAACCTATTTCATGCACAATACCTCTGTTGTCTGTATAGGTAAAAACAGTTGACCCATATGCACGAATTCCTCCGCCCTTTTTACGGAATATAGCCATTGCAATGTCTTCATCTAGGCCACCTAATACCACCGTTTCGAACGAATTTGGAGGGCGGCCATCTGCATCTTCAACATTTGTGTCATTTTCAATCACAACAGCAGCACGTACTCCTTCAACGTCATCAAGTACATTCGCTTCAATAGATTCAACACGCCTAGAGCCTAGCTTTCCCAATGATTCGTAATAACGATCTTGTAATTTTTCGTCCATTTCTTCATCTTGACCATTAAAAAAAGCATCTTGATTCGTTACCGAATTGATGCCTGATTGAGGATTTACAATAATAGAAATATCATTAGGTTCTACATTACCTATAACGCCATATTCGAGGGCCCCTACACTTACACGGTAGCTTCCGTCTTCAATAGCGTCTATGGCCTCTAACGCTTTAAAATACACATTGTACTTTGTTCGAAATAAATCACCTATATTAATCTTTGCGCCTTTGTCTAAATTGACAATGACCTCACCAGTTGCTTTAGTCCACCGTTTGCGAGTAATTACACGTTTAACATTAGCATCTAATGATGCTCCTTCTGATGTATCAACAAAACGAGCATTATAAACTTGTTCGAGTTCCTCATTATCTTCAGCTTTTTGCTGTGCCATCAGATAAATAAATTTTCCTAAAGGAGTAAGGTCTGATAGGTCAGCATCCTCACCAAACAATTCTCTTGCTAACTCTTGAATTATCGGTAAGTAATCTGCTGTGCGCATTCTTTTAAACCCATATTTGGTTAACAACTGCTTCCCCTCCTATCTCCTTGCCATTTGTAGTACGAACTCTAAAGTTAATAGATAAAAACCTTTTAATACGATTAAATTCATATTCCACACTAAGTACCTCTGCTGTTCGAGGTTCTTGATACAAGCAATCGTGCATAGCTTGTACAATTTCCTTTTTATTCGGTAGTTTTTTTTCGATTACATCTCGTCTAAAACCATGGAAATCATCAAACATCCATTCTGTTACTCGGGTCCGTAATAATTGCTTATAGTTTTGAATTAACTGGTCATCACCATATACAAGCTCGTTTAGCACCCAATCTCCATTATCGTTATATTTAAGGGTATGCATGTAATCCCCCCTTACACTAAATCAGTAGTTAAATCTTCACCATTAGCAGTGATAGTACCACCAACAAACTCTATATCATCAGCTTCGACTTTAAACTTAGAAGATTTTATACTTATTTCTCCAACTTCATTTATAACTATTTTTGTAGAGAAATCTTTCGAACCAATTACTACGTCATTAGGATGTTCATTTTGTATCGGTGTGTTAAAAAGATTCAGGCCACCTATTATTAGAGCGTCGTCAGCACTAAATGAGCGACTAGAAGCTTCTCCTCCACCAAACATAATTGGATCAATATCAGCTTGTGAGCATACAACGAGCACTTTGTCTCCTTTTTTGTATGGGATTTGAATAGTAAATTGGTCTGTTTGATGAAATGCTATAGGCACATCTAAAATTGGCGTTGCTTCTGGATCATTTTTAGGAAGAACATCAGCTTTATACAAATTCATGTCTATTTCAAGTACTTCGCATATTAGGCATGTATTCATATTCATCAAATTTTCCTCAATGTTTTCACTCACGAATTGTGTCATTGATGTTTTCGTCATACTGGCACCACCTCACATACCGTATAGTACTCTGTTCCAGACGTATCCCCCTTATGCTCACCTTTTGATACACGGAATACTCCACTAACTTTTCTAGATGTAAGTTTAATAATGACATCTGTTGTGATTTTATGATTTAACAACAACTTAATTTTGTAGCCTTTTAACTTTTTCTTCTTTGGACTCTTGGATTTAGACTTTTTCTCATCCTTTACTTCCTCTTCGACTTCCTCCGGTTCATCAATCAAGCCAGTTTCTTTCGATATATCCAGCCCTATTTTGTCACCTTTAGCTCGATCACGTACATAAAGTCGATTTTTATTTACATACTGTTTTGCCTTACAATCTTTCGCAATTTCAGCAATTTGAAACTTAATCTTTCCATTAAGAGTTTTGCCAGAACGATAAATAAAGTCGATTGGTAAATCTATATCACCAATCGCAAGACCTGCATCTCGAGCCAATTCTCGCAATATAAGTGATGCATGGGTGTTTCGTCCGTATGTCCGTTTTACAACACCGTTTGTATAGTCCAAACTACAATCAATGCATTTGAATGTTGTGATTTTATCTAGCCCTTCCCACTTCGTTTCTTTTTTCTTTAGTGAACCACTAAAAATCACTCCATTATCATCAATGTAACCAGCACTTAAAATAGCTGCTTGATTAGTAGAAATAGAATTAATGGTTTCATCTTTAAGGTTGTAAACTTGGATATCAATTGTATCAACTTTTTCGTTATCACCAAAAGGAACACTAAATTTAATAGTTAATGGATCTGTAATTTCTCTGCCACCCACTAAAAATGTAGTTTTACGCATATATAAATTACTCATCTGATTCACCTACCACGTACAAAAAGACCGTCTCGTTCAGATTATCGTAGGTAATACGAGTAACTGAATTAGCTCGGTCTTTAGGAATTATTTGTACTTTTGGCAATTCTATGTTGACATGGTTTCTGAACAAAGGGCGATTAAGGATTAGTTTTTCTCCAATAACCAAAACACCATCATCCTTGAATAGATCCACAGTGAAAAAATCATGTGTTTGATTGTAGTTGATTTCAATTTCAAATACTTCACCAGCTAACTCTATTTCAAAGGAATAAGGTATCTCATTTTTATCAATGTCAATATATTCATCCATTACTTACGCCCCTCCATTGCTGCCCAACCACCACTTGATGAACTCTTAGGTGGTGTTGTATATTTCTCTTTATTGGATTTTGTTGTTGTAGTAGGTGTCTTTTTCGTCTGCTGACGCCCTTTTTTTGTTACAGGTTTTGTTTGTTTTTTAACTGGGATAGAAACACTTACGAACTTACCGACTTTAGCGACTTTTATTTGTTTCAGAGTCATTGTGAAAGCATAGCCGTCTTTAATTTTGGCTTCATAATCGCGGTTAAAATCAGTAATGATTACATGTTTTAATGATGTCATGTAATCAAAATCAAAAATAACACCTTTTTCTCGGTATTGACGTAACTTCAAGACTTTTGCTTCAGTACCATCAAGAATTACACCCGTCAATGAAATTGTTGTAGGGTTGCTTTTCACATGGTCAGTTATCTGCTCACCATCTTCAAGTGCATGCTCCGTAGCTGTTGAAGATTCTGGCATAGATACCTTCGTAATAACATCAATTAAAACATCCTTAATATATGGCATTACATGCCCCCCCTACGTTGTTTGCATTTCTGTATCAATAATATCACTGATGATTTCACGTACTTCTCGGCCAATATCGATGGCATTAGTTCCTGAAATATAAAAATTAAATTGATGTCCACCACCACTATTAGAAGCGTTGTTTCCACTTTCAACATTAGTGGCCTGAGGTATCCCTGTAGTAGAACCGCCATTATTATCTATATTTAATTCTGGAGTACCGGAACTACCTTGACTTAAAATCCCAGCACGACGTAACATATTCGATTGATTTGCAGTCAAAACAGATTCATCTTTATGCAGTTCAGCCACATAGCCATCATAAGGTACACGTTCAAGCCCAGTAGCATGAGAACCACTAATAAAATTACCTACTGCACCGGCTGCTTTGCCTATAGTACTACCAATTGATGAAACCCATTTTGGGAGTTTAAAATTTGTGATAGCATTTTTGAATTTATTGAAATTACTAGTTATCGTGTCCCAATTTTTATAAATTGTGATACCTGCAGAAATCAACCCTTTTATAGGTCCTGCTAAAAAAGATAATATAGGGTTGTTATCAATAACTTGCCATAGTTGTATAGCTTTTGTTTTAACGGTCTCCCAATTTTGATATAACAGTATCCCTCCAGAAATTAGTAGACCGACGGCGGTCACAACCATTCCTATTGGATTAGCTCTCAAAGCTGCGTTAAAGCCTTGGGTAGCAAAAGTAGAGGCAATTGTACTGGCTTTAAATAAATCTAATGCTGTTTTTACAAATGAGATTGTTTTCATTACGGCAAAACCACCCGCAATACCCGCTGTGGCAGCTATTACTAATTCTTTATTTTGTATAAGCCAACTAACTCCAGTTTTAAAACCATCGAAGGCAACACTTGCAACGTTAATTCCCACAGCCACTGTACTACTCATTGTGTCTGCAAATGAAGCGATATTATCACTAGTCTCTTTAGGTAGACCAAAATTTTGCCATAAATTGGATACATTACCTGAACCATTAACCAATGACATGAAAGTATCTTTAGCTGTACCCACAAAAGAAACTACTCGATCTATTTTACTGACTAACTTATCAGTATCTAGGTTTTCGATCCACTGTGACGTAGAAGCCATACCATCAACAAATGGTTGTAAGAGTGGGCCACCAATTTTCCCTTTTAAATTCGTCCAAGATTGCTTTAAATTCCCTAATTGGTTTTCATAAGCATCTGCTTCACGTGATGCTTGTCCCATCGCCCCTGACAATTTGTTACCATCCTCAACCATGGCCATTAAAGTTAGTTGCTTTTGGGATTCGCTTAATTTAGTGAATGATTTACCATACAGTTCATTTGCTTTAGCATTACGTGTAGTTTCTGTTGCTGAAATACCTAATGCCGCATCATTTTCGAAGTTCCCTTTTAAAAATGATTGCATATTTTCAATTACTTCTTCAATAGATCGGTCATAAAATGCAGCACTATCGGCAGCAGCCAAAGTCGCTCGCTCTGTTAAAGACAAAGCATCTGCAGTGTCCGCTCCAGTTGTTTTGGCAAACGCTGCTATTTGAGTGAAACTACCTTTAAGCCTTTCTGGTAGCATCCCAGTATCTTTTGCAATTTTATTCAGTCCCTCAGATGCATGTTGTTGTGCATCCGAGAAAACTTGCTCAAATTGTGCATCCATTGCTTGGAAACCTGCGGCTGCTTCAATTGCACTTAATCCAAACTCTTTAACCTTATTAACAGCAAAAACACCTGCAACAATCCCTACAAGACCACGCATCATTGATTTAAAACCATTTAATGTTTTGCTAACATGTTGTACTTCTTGATTTAATTGTCCGGCCTCTGTTTCAGCAGTATTTAATCCGTTTGCAACGTGTTGTGAAGCTGTATGACCTGTTTGACCGAAATGGTTAAAACCTTGTGCTGTATGTGTTAATCCTTGGCCAACACTAACTATTTCATCCTCAATGTTATCCATGACCTGATTTAAGTGTTGTAAGGTTGCTGTTGCTTCATCGCGGAAATATATACCTACAAACATGTCACGCATAGCGCTACTCATTTGATCACCCCTAGCATTTTTAAGGATGCGAGTGTTTCTAAAATAGTATCGTTATCCCAATCTTCCACCGAATGTGGATCAATTTTATAGTGATACCCAATTACGTACTTCCACCATTTTTCGCCTGCTGCTTTTTCATAAAAAGAAGGGATGCTTTGCATCCCTGAAAGATTTTTTATTTTATTACTTTCCTGTTCGAAGAAAGTTAAAGGCTGCGTTAGTGACCTCCTCTAACTCCTCCCATGTTTCAAAATCATCCATGTTTAATTCATTTGGAATAACTACCACATGCTTTAGCATAAGGGGCATCATTCTTGAATTTAGAACTTTCCCATGTAATCCTGTACCCTCATCCATAATTTCAGCTTGCTTTGAATTAGGTACATTTTGGAATGTGTAATCATTACCGGCTGTTGACGTAAATTCTTTTGTTTTTGGTGTAAATGCCATTTGAATTAATCCTCCTTATATTGTGCTGCTAAAATCGTGTATTCGACGCCTTCTACTTCTGCTCCACGGGAAAAATTTGGGTTCTTCGCAAAACGACAATCTAAAC
The DNA here is from genome assembly GCF_002896375.1 of Lysinibacillus sp. YS11. Classification (NCBI taxonomy): domain Bacteria; kingdom Bacillati; phylum Bacillota; class Bacilli; order Caryophanales; family Bacillaceae; genus Lysinibacillus; species Lysinibacillus sp. YS11. Next base: position 2,455,711 of record NZ_CP026007.1, read on the forward strand.
CGTTCACACGTTTCTTACGTTTAGCATCATTTAGTGACACATTGAATGATTCCTTTGATTTTAATAACGCATCTAGCATAGGTACTACACTTGAATCTTGTTTTAATGTAAATGTGAAGGTACCTGTTTCGTCTGCTGATTCATTGTAAGTAACAGAACCATCAGCGCCTACATGTTGACTAAATGTATCTTCATTCTTCTCAGCTTCGATTGGAGTGCCATCCATAAAACCAGTAAGGATTATGCCACCAACAATCGCTACAGTGTCTTTAAAATTAAAAGTTTCTGCCATCTAAACCTCTCCTTAAACAGTTAATACACCACGTATTTGCACTTTTTCGAACGCTCCTGAAATAGTAGCCGTCCATTGAATATCGGGCAAAATACGTTGTGCTAGGGTATTTTTTGGAATATCTTTCCTTCTAGGAAAAGTTATTGTATACATTGGATTACCTGCGTCATCTCGGGCAATAATGCCTTCTCCAGTTGTTGTATTTTCTACTGTCGAAGCAAGTACGCTTTCCACCTCTGCAACAGCTAAACCAATACCTGTATCGGTACCTGGAACTTTGTCTCTCAATGCAAGCAATCTAAATACGCTTTCAGCCATACGTGCTTTAAGATAATGCGTTGCTTGAATAACATCAATGAACTCACCACTAGTTGCTACCCCTTTCGAGTTCAATAACAACCCTGCTTCATTAATGTAAGTAGAAGCGTTTGCAGCATGAATACGATTAATCATTGTATTGTCATACTTTACAGCAGGTACACCTTGTACATTTTTGAATGTCCATGTGTATGCCCCAATTTTCTTTGGTGCACAAACACCAATAAGCCCTTCAGCTACATACGTATTAGGTTGATCATGAACTACAAGGAATGCATTATCATATAATCCTCTTAACTTTTCAGCTAGCTCAACATTTGACGTTGTAGCACCATAAATTTTATCTTTAGTATTAGTCCATTCAGCTAAGGCAGTGATTTCCTCATCTCCTTGCTCTGGACTTACAACATAATAGAAGTCGTTGTGTGTTTTAATTAATTCGTTTAGAGATGATATTAAGGCAGTTGGCTCTGCCGTTGCTGAATCATAAGCAACACCAAAAACAGCAATTTCCGCTGGCCTCGGATTTTGACCAAACATACGAGATAGTAATTTATATTCATTTGTTGTTTCTTCAAAATCCTCTGCTACACTTTCTATCCCTGTATATTCCTTGTAATCTATAGCTTTACTAGTCGCTAATAACAATGATAATCCAAAACCTTTTTCAGAAATCGGCTTTGTCTCTCTTGAAATTTGCACATCAACATAGCGCATTTAATCACCTTCCTAATTTCATTTCTACTTCTACTTTGTCGAAGTAATCAATATCGTGTTCTTCAATATCAAGATAACGAATGATTACATCAAATCCCCACTTTTCATCATAGGAATCTAACAAAAAGGTAGTACGGTTTGTTACATCAGTTAGATTTACAATGGCAACATTGATTTCATCTAAAAATAAAGAACCTCGCCACTCAAACCACTTCCGAAGTTGAGTAGCTACTTCAAAAGCGTTATCATGCGAAGTTCCATAAGTGTTAAAAGAAATAGTTGCATTGCGTTCTTGTATTCGAGTTTCTGATAAGGCATCAGGCTTATTAACGTGGGATACATCTACTTGCCCTACTCCTTTGCGGTCACCTATTACTTTATAAGTGGCATAAGGTAATTTTGGTATATCACCTGTTTGATCTGCCCTTATAATTGTTAAATCAGTGTCGTCCGAGAGCTGTTTGCGAATTAATTTAATTAAATCCACTTTTCTCGCCACCTCATCAAGTAAATATTCACATCTGTATAAGCTGAAAAGTCTTTGAAAGCTTGTACAGCGTATTTTTGGTTATTGTACTCAACCTTTGTGCCTTCCGGTATGTGATCAACTGTTAACAATTTCTTTTCTTTCACGGTATAAGTACCGTTTTCAGCATATTTTAAGTCATCGTTGCTAAGAGGAAGGATGATTCCCGTTAATTCTGTAGGTGTTTCTTTGCCTTCTGCCCATTCACCGTCTACATAACCACCCTCATCCTGTAAATGAGCAATAAAGGGTACTCCTTGATCATGAATTACGGATGCAAATAACATTTTTTCTGGCATTAACGACTCACCACCTTGTAGGTGATTCTCATACGTAAACCACCTTTATCAATTAATGGATTACTAGACCCTTTTTGAGCGATTGTTGACGGAGCATTAGGCGGATCATCTAATTGTGTGAGTTTCCTTTGAATATCCCCTACCATCTTTGCCCCCAATCGTTCACAAATAGTACGAGCGTTCATTTGTCCATCCAATAGTTTAGGTAGTTGTTTTTTCACGAATTTGGCCCATTCACCATTCTTTTCATCAAATGTAGACCTCAAAAAAGAACGTTCAGGAATCACTATGGCACCTCTTTCTTTACGGATGGTGATACCAAACTCATGTACAGCTGCAATCATGGCATAAAAAGAGTCATCACTCCCAAAAATACCGACTTCAATCTCATACCCTGCTAATTCACTCAATGATTGAATTAATTGAGGAATACGATTTGTACCCCTTATCCTTACACTACACATTACAGCACCACCAAATTAATTGATTTCTTTGGTTTTAATTGATCAGCCAACTCATCCATAATTCGTTGATATTCTTGACCATATTTTGTTCCAAGCAAACCAATATTTTTGTTCGGATCACTGTATTGACGTTCAATCACGTCGACTTTTTCACGGATTACGGATTGGTCCTTGGCTACACTTAAAACTACTAAGTGAGCAGCTAAGTAACGTGCTAAACGCTCTTGATATAACTCTGGAACAGGCAAAGAGGACACTTCAAGGGAAGCATCCTCAATGCACATTGTTAATCGTTCGTCAGATATAGAAGTAAATTCATCACTAAGCATACGAATACGCTCAATTGAAGTTAATAACATTGTGAATCCCTCCTATTTTTCGGGATTTTTCAATTCTAAAATGCGTTTATCAATAGCATCCAGTACAGTTTTTCTGTCCTCTTCTTCTTTTAAGGCCTCCAACATTTCAATATCAAATGCATCTTCAATCATTGCAATCGTGTCCTTTGCTGTTGGTCTTGTTTTTTCGCTATCATAGGCAAATTCACCTTTAGATTCAAGGTGCTTCATTAATGGATGAGTAAGAAAACGTTCAAAATCCTTCTCATCCACTTTATTTGTACCTGGGTTAAGCGTTAAACCGTTGGCAGTATAGGAGTGATTTCCTTTGTTTTGAACTAACATCAATTATTCCCCCTTAAATTCCATCCGCACGGCAAATAGCCATTGGATAACGAATGATTAAGCCTGTAGTACGCTCTTCAAAAGGTACTTTGGTATTCGGGAATGCGTATTCTTGCGGATGACGTGTAATATCTAACGGAATACCTAGTTCCGCAACGTCAGGAGAAGAATCAAGAACTACGAAACAATCAGTATTGGCTAAACCTTTACCTTTTAAATCATTAATTGTTTCGATACGTTTGAACATATTTTCTGATTGTAGATATTGAAGAGCAGTTTGCTTCGTAAATTCGTTATACACTTTCTTTTGAAGTTGTTTCTTTGCTTCAGGTGTTAAAAGTAAAGTATCAGCCTCATGGCCGTTTAACATATCGACTTTTGATTTTGCTTCGATAATGTCGTCAATGATTTCCTCACCTGTTTTATCAGCCCATTTTGTTGAAGTACCTCCATTATTTTGTGGAGTTGCATACACTTGAATGCCTACGGAATCTGTTAATCCCTTAATACCATGTTTTTTATCACCTGAAAAAGCAACCTGATTTTCTTTCTCGGCAATTGCCTTACGTACTGTATCTGCCTTTGTGACGTCAATCGGGCGTCCTGCCATTTCAGCTTCGCGTACTTCAAAAATAGAAATATTAAAAGCTGCAGCAATGGAATAGATTTTCACCGTTTCTTCTGTTAAATCCGCATCTACTAAAGGCACATCAGTTGCACCCGGAGCTAGAATTTTAGCAGCGCCTGAACGTGTTAAAACATCATAGCTATACGTTTTCGCACCTGCTGGAATATCAGTTTTTAAAGAAAAAATAGATCGAGCCTTTAACTCTGATGCGTGTGGTTCATAGACACGCTTATCAATTGCGTTTAAGTCTTGTGGGCGGATTAAAGCATCTCCGCGATATGCTTGAATTGTCATGTAAAGTTTCCCCCTTATGGTAAGTTAATTTCGATTTCGACTAATTGATTTGCTGAGGCATTGGCTTTGAATACTGCACCGTTGATGCCAATTTCCCCATCTACAGTGAATTTTTGAGTAGTTGGGTCCACTGTAACAGCTTGACCATTAATGACGTCACCGCCTGCCACAACAAAAATCCGGCCACGCTTAACAATCGCTGCCGGTTCACCTACTGGATAGTTTTGATCGTCTTTCTTTTCTACCCAATCATGGATATTTTGAGCTAAAGCAATACCGATTACTGTGCCACCAGTGGCAATAGGCTTAATTGCTGTGCCTGTTGCGTTTAATTGTACTGCTGCACCAAATGGTACTGTTTGTTCAACAGCGTATGTGTCCGCTGTGTAATCTTGATAACTAGATAATTGTCCAGCTTTCCCTGCCGGCTGCATATAATCAGGATAATTTGTAATAGGCATGAAATGGCCCTCCTTAATTTCGCATATTTAAGCGTTGATTTTTTAGTTCTTCTAATTCTTTATTACTTGATGCATCCCCAGTGTAAGCACTATTGTGACCTGTGCTTGAAAAGCCATTTGATTGTACTTGCTCCACAGTTGCATCAAAAAAGGCGTTGATATAGTCATCTGACTTACCATCACCTTTAAATTCCGCTTTTGCAGCCGATATAACGGCTTCTTTAATCTCCCTCTCTGATTTGCCTGTAAAATCGAATGAATCACCTAGAATCGGCTGTGACGCATTAATTAAAGCCACTCGCTCTTCTACTTTCTTATCTAATTCATCAGCAGAGAAGAATTTTTCTTTTAAAGTTGCAATCTCTTGATCTTTGGATTGTAATTTAACCTCTAATGCATCCAGACGACCTTGCAAAGCATCAGCACTATCGCCTTTCACCTTTGCTGTTTCCTCTTTTGCTTTTAAAGCTTCAATATGTGCTTTTACTGCTGGGTCTACCTCATACTCGACACCTTCAATTTTGATTTTTGCCATCTCAGTGTTTCCTCCTTCTTTTTCATCGATTTGCCATGCGTCTGAATCTGCCCTTATAGCAACCTCGGGACCTGCTCGTCCTTTTTCAACAATCGCTATGTGATTAATTTCAACATTACGCTGTACATATTCGTACTGATCACCGTTATATGTTCCACTTTCTGCAACAACATCCGATAAGAAGCCAATACTAATTTCGTTGTACCCCTCGTGAATTTTTTCAATGAGAGCCTTATCTGTTACAGTTAACGAAATATAGAGTTTGAAATCCTCTACACGAGAATCTGTATGGCTCATACCTTTTGCATAGGCTTGATAGTTATCAATTGTTACTGGCTCATTAGGATGGCCGTCAGTAACGGGCTTAGAGCGGGCTGAACGAATGGTTCTGTCACTGAATATTTCATCAGGCAACTTTGCCTCCATTTGGACTGTGCCGTCTTGTCGTTGATATGGAAAAACACCAGGACGAGTAATCGGTACATTAACCGTTAAATACCCTTCTGGTGTTTCCATGTAGTCTTTAATATAAGATGTGTCGTAACGTTGCAGTTTCAATGTTTCACCCCCTTTCAAAAATAAAAAGAGAGTTGTTAACACAACTCTTTACAAATGTTGAGATGCAATGGCATGCGCCATTTCTTCTTGAACATTTTTTAAATTGTAATGTGAATTTATTATAAAGTTCGTCATTTCATAAGTTTCACTATTAAAATCACAAGTAAAATACATTTCTAACTCTACTTCATTTATTTCTGTTTTAGTTTGATTATCTTGTAAGAATATTACATCTTCTGTAGAGGATGTTAATTCAATTTCTCCATTGAAAGTTAAATTTCCACTAATAATACTAAAATTCCCTTGCTCCAAAGTCACTTGTTCTATGTTTAATAATTTTGATTTTCCTTCTCCTTTACCAAAGAAATATAGTTCTCTGAAAGTACTTTTTTCTATATATTCTGTAATGTAATTCCTTATCTCATTTTGAACTTCTTCTTTTTCTAACACCTTACTTAAGATATCGTGTCTAACTAAACTGTCCATTTCATTCCATTTCTTCACAAATTCTTTAAATTGTTCATTTGTTTCAACATAAGGTTCTAAAAGTTTTGAATAAAGAACTCCGTATGGTTGTTGGAAAATATTTATTCTAGTTGTATCTTTCTGTAAATCCTTGTGTAGTTCTTGTTTATTTAGATAGTCTGTAGAATTATTAGTAATAAATATGCAATTTTCTAAACAATTTTCCTCAGCGTAACGCGCATAGGTAAGCCAAATTATTCCATCCCTAAATTCTTGTTTTTTTTCAGTGAACGGCTTTATCCTATAAATAGATCTATTGACCAATTCAGGTAATAAATTATTATCATATTCCAATACAATAATCTGTTCAGAATTAGTGTAATATCTATCAAACCTATCTCTGCAATATTCAACTTCTTTTTCCACATCTTGGTATATATCTCTAAAGTAACCACGGTGCTTATCTTGTAAATATTTAGCAGATTTATTAAAAGAATTAATGTTTTCTCTTACTTTCTCCTCATAATGATGTCTAGTTTCCATTAATACAACACTCGAAACATAAACTTTAAAATCATGTTGCTTAAAGATATTCAAAAGATTTTTCATGTGCGGCTTTTGTAAAAAAGGATCATCATAAAAGACAGTAGTATCTAAAAATAAATGCATAATTAATCCCCCCTAAATTCATTAAAATTAATTTTAACTTCATTAGGTTATATTAGTCAAAGTTAATCAAAAACAGGAATCGCCACACACCTACAACGATAATCCTCACCAGGCAACACCTTACGACCATTTACAGTAGGTGGATCATCGTATGAAAATATCTTTCCGTTAAGATCTTTGTGTGATTTTCGTACTCGTTCATCAGCCGAATCATACCATTCGAATTTTTCAATACCTATACTCTGATGCCTTTCGGCCGTCATCTGACCTAGTATTGATCCTGCTTGGTCAACAGCTAAGAATTGCGCTCTACTTTCAGCAATATCCACTTGTTCTAGTATGGACTGACGTATCTGTTTGATAGATTGCCCTTCCTGAACGCCTTTTCGAACGACATTCTCAACCTCGTTTCGGTAATCATCCTCAATATTCTTGATGTAGGTCACATTATCGTTGATTTTATTGACTAGGAATGTCTCTAACCATGGTTCTCGTTGCGCTAGATCAATCCCTCTTACAGCAAGTTGATTAGCAATGTTATGTCTATTAAACCGATTAACGCTATTTACAAACTTTTTAGCTGCCGAAAGCCTTCTTCGCTCACTGAACGACTTTGAAGCCTTCTTCGCTAATGCTTTAAACATTCGTTTAACGTTGTCGAATATCCCATCAACTAAGTATTCTCTTGAGTCCTGCCTTTGATCGTTTAATAGTGGCACTACATACTTTTCTAACTGCTTAAAGGTTTCATCTCCTAATTCAAGTAACATCTTTCGGATGTCTCGACTGTACGTAACGGCTGCCGCATCTGGGAAACGTGTTATCGGAACCTTTTTACTCATGGCGGTCACGATACCCTTTGTATACTTTATCAGCAAGATTCTTCAAATCAGCTTCATCTCCACTGAATTTAAGAGTATCTGATAACCCAAACTGACCAAAGCGTGCCTCGCGGATTTCATCAGCGGTAATAATATTATTGAGTAAGTAAATCTGATCCGTTTCAGCAACTAACTTACGTATTTCAGCATCCGTCTTAGCATCAACGTTCCAAAGAGGATTAAATTGTATTTCCCACTCTAAGGATTCGGGGTCTATACGTCCCCCCAGCTCTTTCTCAGCCATCATTAACATACGAATAAGTTTTTCTAAATGGGGCTTCATTTCATTTTCTTGGTCTGCCACGATGCGAGAGTAGTAGTTCATCACATCGTATTGAGCACCAGTAATGGTACCTGATTCTTGACCTTTGATAACCGTTTTAGGCATCCTAGCAGCACCGGATAATAAATCCCAAACAAAATCGAGTAAATCCTTGATACCTGAAACTGATGTGCCTTGTTTTGTTAGATCCTCATCAGCCGCTATTATGGCTAATGCTTCAGTACGGAACATGAAGTCCATAATCATAGAAAGTTGTTGCTTATCCTGCGTTGATAGGTTCTCAATATCGTTTGATTTATAAACTTTGAACGTAAAATCATGAAGTATTTGACCAACTGACCATACAGACGTGTCAAAAACCGTCAGAATGTCATATAACGGCTCTAGGAGTGAACGTCCTTGCGCTTCCCCTTCAAATCGCCTTGTCTGGCTATGGAGCAAACGTGAAACGTGTACAGATGATTCTGTTGTTTGTGTCTGCATCCCATGGCTAGATGCCCGATTAATACGTAATTTTTCTAATTGGCCGTATTTAATATCAAATACATCCTCATTGATCAAGAATTCATTTACCTTCAATGAGCTGAAAGCATGCAAATAATCCACTGAATATAATTTATCCATTTTCAATTCTTCGCTTAATTCGAATTTGGAGGCTTGGGTTACTCCTAAACTAATAAAACCATCTCCACGGAGACGGTCATAAGTGAACATTTCTTTAAATGCTTTCTTAGCTTTTAGGTCAGCAAGCTTACTCATAATGTTACGTGCTAATTTTTCATCTTTCATACGCAATGTAAACCAATTACGTGTCATGTCCTCGGCAGGTATATCGATGATATTCTGAACAATACGACTATCACCATATAAGTTTGTAATTTCATCATGAGTTAATTTGCGTCCAACGCCAGCAACTTGACGAGTCAACTTATCTTTATGATTAGCCTTGCCGTTACCTTGCATAAAGTCCTCTTTAAATTGTTTAGCTTGGTCAATCGTTTTTATCGTTCTCACCTACTTTCCTAATAGATTTTTATAGCGAACAATCGGATTAGAATTGTTTGTATATAGTTGATTTAATGCTTGAGTTGTCATATCAACTAAATCATCATGAGCAGCATTAGGGAATGAAACAAGCTCTTCTACGAGGTCCTCGACCCATGGACACATATTTGGATGAGGTAAATAAACATTACCGGCCTCAAATAAAGGAGACACCGCATTTGCACGTGCCTCCTTACCGCCATTAGGGTCTACTGGAACAATACCGCTAATTTCATCCTTTAGCATTTCGATGATAGCTGAACCGTTTGCCTTATCCTCTATATATTTACTTCTTGCATTGGGCCATTTATCGGACATGGCACGAATTGCTTTCATCGTTTCAGCAAATCCCATTCGCCTATGATCTACATCCAGTAAGAAATATTGTGCTTTCTTACGTCCCCAAACACCTCCGGCCACAAAGTCGCTTGTATCGGTGCCTTTAAAAGTACAATCCCAAGATTGAGCCATCTTATCAAAATGGGTTGGTAATACAAGGACTTCATCACTTAAGCCCCATTCTTGCTTTTGTTCCTTTGTACGAACATAATATTTCATCCACGCTCGCTTAAAGATAGATCCGCCCGCCGGAGATGGACGTTGTTGGTACAATGCATTCCAAGTACGACTACCAACCTCGGTTTTTTTATCATTCGCCCAATTTTCGTCATAACCCAATTCGCGGCATAATGGTTCACCTATCTTACGTCCTAATAAATCATTTTCATCCTCTGCAATTGCAGGTAAGCGCAACCTAATCCATTTACGAGGACTACGAGCTAGCAAACGGCCAATTAAATCATCCTCATGCCACCGTGTCATGATAACTATTAAGGAAGCCCCATCGTGTAGACGTGTTGATAAAGTAGCTTCCCATTCATCCCAAATACTATCTCTTATTGTTTGCGACATAGCTTCTTTCATATTTTTGATTGGGTCATCAATAATCATCAAGTCTGCGCCTTGACCAGTAATAGAACCACCTATACCGGTTGAAATCATTCCGCCCCTTCTATCTTGAATTCCCCAATCTTTTGTAGCTGCATTGGATTCAGATAATTGCACTTTAAATAGTTCATTTGAAAACTCATTGAATTTATTACGGTTTAGACGACCAAATTTAGTTGCTAACCCATCCGAATAGGCAGCAGCTATTACCCTTTTATCAGGATTTTTCCCTAAATAAAACGACGGAAATGATTCTGTTACCGTCATACTTTTGCCATGTCGTGGTGGCATCTCTATTAATATAGATAACTGTTCACCATCGGCCACACGTTGGAGCACATCACAAATTAATTCAGTATGACGAAAGTGCTCATAATGGCCGTGATGTACATATTCAACATAATCACGGTAGAAGCGGCGTGCAAGTTCTTTGTCCGCTTCGTTTTCCAATGCGCTCATTTCCTCATCGCTTAGAATTAGCAATGGCTCTCAACTCCTCCGTCGTTAAATTACTTAAATCAACGCCTGTGGTGTTGCCACCTCCAGCACCTTTTGTTTCAGAACGTACTTTTGCAATGTCTACTTTTAATTTTTCTTCACGTAACCTTTTTAGCTGTTCATCACTTAATAAATCGGTGTACTTTGAAAGCATTGCAAGTGCTGCCATTTTGTCAGCAAGCTTCACACTGATACCATCCTTGCCTTTTTTGACCTCGGTTATGATCGTGCCATCTACCTCTGTGGCATCATGGAAGTGCACTGTATTTACCTTGTATGTCTGCATTCGTGGGTTTCCATCCTTATCTAAGATTACGCCCCCCATGCCATCTAGCATAGGCTCCTCCACTTCACGCATGCCGAAGTCCACAAAATCGGTGATGTCAGCAAATGCAATGTCAATGTACTTTTGTAAGACCTGGCGTGCATCCAGCATAATACCGTTTGCTAATTCTGCCTTCAATCGATGAATCTCCTTTCGAACCTTATCATTTCTTATCAATCGGCTGCCGTTACTCATTGCTGAAGCGTAGTCACATCCATACACTTTTTGGTATGCTTTCGTGGCATTCCAATACTTTGTGTAGTACAAACAAAAAAGCAACTGTTGACTATTGAGACCGTCACTGGGGACGATTTCAAACTGTACAGTTGCTTGTGGTTCCGCTTCTGGCGTTTCTTTGCTACGTTGCATTTTTTTCGTTTTCTTTTTTACGGAACGTTCCGTATTTTTCGGCTGTTTTGATTGGAACGTTCCATTCGGTTCCGCTTCAAGACGATCATCCCAGCTATCTTTGTTTTTCCACCCACGTACAGTTCCCTCAGATACACCAAGTTGCTCTGCTATATCCTTAAGCTTTATATCACCATTATGGGCTTTGTAAATGTCATATGCTTGGTCACGTCTTGGATCTCTTGCTCTAGCCATATCTCACATGCACCACCTCCATTATTTGTTTATTACAAAAAAGAAAAAAGAGCTGATATATCAGCTCTTTACTTATTTTATAACTCCTGCAATTAATCTAAATAAATCATCTGTTGTTGCACAAATTTTTCCTAAAGGAGTATCAATACATATTTTAAGATCTTCTAAATCTGGATTGAAAACATCAGTATCAAGCTCCACGTATGTTTTTGCTGCATAAATGGTGATTCCATTAGTTCGATGTTTGTGTCTAATCAGGATTTTTGCTTTAAATTTAGTTCCTTCTATATCTAATTTTTCAACCCTAGCATAACCTTCATTTCCTCGAGCTAAATGTTTGAAATATGTTTCAAGCATCTCAGTAACTTTTTCCTTAATAGGATCAATTAAGTTTCTTTTACTATCTACATCAAAACTGAACGATGTATTAACAGGCATAATTATCACTCCAATAAATTATTTTACATAATTATTATGTCCTGATTGTCGAATTTTACACTTTTTTAAATTATTCCACTCTCAAAAGTAAGTACCGTTGCCCTAGCAGTTAAAGGGGGAAATTGTTCGATACTCACTTTTCAGGGCAAAATAAAAACACCCCGAAGGGTGTCAGATTCAAAATAGAATTACTTAACATATTTCTTGTAAAATGCAAATATATCTTTCTTCTCCATTTCTATATTATAGAATTCTTTCAATTCAATTTGAATCCTCTCAACAGAGCTAAACCTTCCATTTCTCCTTATAATTTCTTCTAAAGCTCGTTTTAAAATATCTTCCCTCGTTGGATGTTGCGATGAATCTAAATATAGATTATTGTCTACTTTCTCTTCAATTTCATCACTAAAAGCTGATATTGTATCCTTAATAAGTGAGTCCACTTCTTCTTTGGTATATGTCGATTTCTGTTCATCTAACTTTGTTGTTTCATATGTTTTTTCTTTAATTTCTTGTATATCAGTTTTAGTAATTTGGACTACATGATTTTTCACTGAACCAACTTCCTTGCTAATACCTTGCAAAGTTGCTTCTAAATTATCATTTCCCCTACGGTTATCACTATCTTGTTTAAAAGCAAAAAATATTGCTACCAAAGCTAATGCAATTGACACAGCACTAGAGATAATACTAAAGTTCACTTCGATTCCCGTATTCTTAGCGAAAATTGTAGCTACTAAAAGAATAATGATACCTATTAAAATTCCTGTTACCCATTTCCAATCTCTATTTCTCCACTCCAATGACCTCACCTCTCAATTTATCATACCTAAAAATTGGAGATGATACCATATATATTCTTACTCTCAAAACCACACCAAACCCTGCCCTATCGGTTACTAGTACATGCCAGCGCTCCTCGGTATCTAATACTCCTGAGATACTTGGTCACCCGTAAACCAGTCCTTTTTATTTGTATGGCTGTTTGATGCAGTTTTCAAAGCAAAATAAAAAACACCTCGATAAGTAAGAGATGCTTTAAGGGGGCGATTCGTCAGTAGCTTCTTCAAATTTTAATACAAAACCCTCATTTTTCACTTTTTCTAGTTCTTCAATATAGTCTTTTTTACATTCATCGAGTCTGGAATCTAGGGAGTCTTGATAGGCTGGAAATAGATTGTAATCTACTGGTTTACCCAAATAATCACCTCAAATTCTCAAATTTTTACTCATTATAGAATATATTGATATTTTCTGACAATTCATTTAGATACATTTGATTATTAGGTCTGACAAGACAAATAAACTTTTTTCTTATAAAAAAAATATAAACATACCTCATTACCTATGTATAGTAAAAAACGGATAAAGAAAAAGCCTCATCACATTGATGCAGGCTTGATTTCTTAAACTAGACAAACAATATCAGTAGCATCTCCTAAATATAATTCTTTAGGTAGCCCATATTCTTCCGAGTCATTGCATAGAAAAATACTTCCGTTAGTCTCTTTAAAAACTATTTGTTCCCAATACCAATTGTCTTTTCCTGTAAACTGCAGGACTTGTTGAATTTTTGATTGTAACATTTTATCAGCAAAATCTGGTGGTATATTATATTTTTCCTTCAAATGACTAATGGCACTTTCACTAAAATACGCTTTTTCTGGTTTTAAAAGCTGCATGTAATCACCTCTCTTTTACTTTATGATAAAGCGAAAGGTATTTCTTGCATAATAAAAGCCCCTCTTGTAACGTTTGGCTCTTATTTCTTTTTCTCAATGGACTCACAAATTGCAATTACAGCAATGGCAATCCATATTGACGATAGAGCATAAACATCACGCTCATACCCTAGTAATAGAGAAAGTACATGATTGAACATGTTTCCTATTACATATAGCCATAACAATCTTTTTGCCATTAATACACCACCTCTATAAGTAAAAGCAAAAGCCCTGTGAAGGGCTCTTAATTACGTGCAATTGAAGCGTTAGCCCACATTACAGCAGTTTCGAGGTTAGTCATAGCAACTGATTTCTCACGGCTGTTTGGACATTCTTCATCGATTAGGTAAGCAAGCTCTTTCGCCTTTTCGCGAATAGCCTCATACTTTGCTGGTTGTCCCTCTTTTGGTGCATGATACATAAAGTTGTTTTCAATTTGTGGTTTCATTTGTTTTCTCCTTCCGAATGCATAAGAAAAAGCTTCCATCATAAGATGAAAGCTTTGATATTGTGGTAATCCTATTTTCGAGTGCTCTTTTCTGACTCGTGGTAGAGCGACACCACGTTATTTTGTAACGAATTGTGTTCTAATTTTATAGTCATTTCCGTGCACTTGTTGATGTAGTAAGTTTGACTGAAATTATGGAAAGTGGACGAAGTTCACATATAAACCACTCCTTCAGTTTATTTGCCTGTTCCCTATATCTCTTAAAAAATATGGGCCGGCCATGTATGTCTTGCTCCGAACAAGTTTGCTCAGCGCGGGTCGGTCGTCGGTCTTTCTTTCCCTAATAATTAGTAATTTATAAATACCAAGAGAGGAAAACATTACCGCACCGACCTACCTCCGAGTTTACATCATATTTTTTCTATCACAAAACATGCTACATGTTTTACATTTGTTCTTTTTGTTACATCAAATGGTAATTATAACTTTTCATGAAAATTAAACCGGTATATAGTAAATAATAGGAGGTAAAATATGATAAATAAGATAATGAAAAATATACTCTTAATATTTCTTTTATTAATAACTATTTCAGTCTGGGTATATATTATCCATACCATAGACATAGCAACATCTCTTTTTTATTTGGTTATTATACTTTCATTGTTACTAGCACAATACATAATGTCTAAAAAAAGAATTGTTACTAAGAAACAATTTGTTATGTTAGTTTGTCAAATAGGTCTCGCTGGTATTTTTGTACCAGCTTTATCTCTTATTTTTGTGTGGATTATAACGAAAATTTGGGTAAATTTTATTGGTTTAATATTAGCAATGATTATATCTTTTATTGCTTCGATAATTTTACTCTTTGTTTTTACTTCACCTATGAAAAAGTCATTTCTAGATAGTGATTTAGATCAAAATGCGATAACTAATTTGAGTGCAATTACAAACTTTTTAACATTTCTTGTTACAATGTTGTTATTATTTTATACTACATTTAGTGCTAACGAGAGTAATAATTATACGGAATATTTAGAAAAGAGAATTCAAAATATTGAATCTCATTTAATACAACCAAATGAAGAAGCATTTAAACCCGTTGAGGATAATAAAAATATCAATGTTGATAACTCTGCATATTATTATATGTTTATTGCAATGATAATTTATGTTTTAGCAAGTTATTATACTTTAATACCAATGATGAACAGAAAGAAGAAAATTACTCGTAACCCTTCTCAAGAAATAAGTGTTCCCGTGAATATCAATGAAAAAGTAGAGATAGCCATTTTGTTAGATATGAAATATAAACATCTTAAATACTATGATAAAGATAAACAAAAAAATTAAAGTAGCCATATGGCTACTTTAACATTTTAATTAATATCGTATTTCTAATTCTAAAAATTGTTGTACTTGATAAATTCATGTGTTTACCAATAGCACGCATACTATCCCCATCAAGCAATCTGTGAAGTACTTCAACCTCTCTGTCACCAGTTACAAGAGGAATACGGTTTTGCACCTCTGCAATCTTTTGCTCATATTCCTTAATTCGATAATTTAGAGAATATACACGACGTTGTACTTCTGTATACACTGGATCACTTGTACCTCCACTAGCCTTTGGTAATGTCGCTTCTATGCCATACATAGCTGTTTTCGCCCCAATGTAGCTATTGTTATCAACTTTCGCTACTGGCTGCCTTGCTTCCTCGATCGTTTCAACCATCCATCGATAATTCTCAATCCACTGAAGTAAATTCTCTTTTGTAACTGTTGTTTGCCCTGTTAACATAGGTTTGCCCTCCTAAGTTGTGATATAATACCGTTATCAGACAAGCCATTATAGGGCATAAACCAATTCGAGCTGTAGCGTGTGACGACGCTGCGGCTTTTTCATTTTTAGAAGAGTTAATAATGGAAAAGCATTAAACATTTGCTATATAATGTATCTAGATATACTTTAAGAGACCAGGAGCAGAGCTAGTAGCCTTACTTGTGTTGTTAGTAACATTACAGTTGCTTTTATTAGCAAAAATGAAAAGGACGGTGGTTGATATGAAAAATAACTTTTGGTATGAGTGTTTGGTACTTGTTGTTGGACATTTAGCCGCAATGTGCGGCTCAGCTGTAGTAACGGTTGCTCTGGCCCCTTAAGGTATATCGTTTAATTCTCATATTGTTCATTCATTTCGGTCTGATATTTTTAGTTCTAAATTAAATTCATGTCGTTTATTACACTTAATGCAATTATCAATACCTATGAATTTTTCTGTTTGTTCTGATGTAAAAACCAACAATTCTTTAGCTTCAAATTTATTTGCATTTCCACAACTGCATAGCCAATATACATTCATTTTTATCACCTTCCCCTTAACAATTTCCTCATATTGTGCAGTAACTAAATTACTTCAAAAATGTTCAACTGCTTACTCCGTTCGGTAAAAGCTGGATTCAACCATAGAACTTCTTGCTTTGAAGTAGCTGCTTCAGTTGTGGCCATCTTCGTTAATTTACTCCAACCTTGTAACAGATCATTATATAAGTCACTATCATAACCACTTAAAAGAACGAATCCTTGATGTTTATTTAAAGTTAGTAGTAATTTTTCATGCTCTGAATCTTTCATTTCGTGAGCATAATGACGTTTAGTACGGGTTTCTAGTAAATACGGTGGATCAGCATAAATTAAGCAATCATCACGGTTGTAACGTTCAATTAATGTAGCTGCATCCTGGTTCTCAATTTGTACCCTTTTAAGTCTGTTCGTTGCCTCTAAAATTGTGTTAGGAAGCCCTATCCAATCAGGTAAAGCATTAACTGTAACTGTATCTATATTGTGCCGCCAACCTGTTCTGTCGGATGTTTTACCGCCTCTCGCCATCCAACAGCGCACCAGGAATACTCGAGCACGTTCAAGTTCTGATAAATCACTTTCTAACGAATCAAATGCCTGATAATACTCTTGGCGTGAGTATGGTGTAAGCTCAATTGCCCTTGCTAATGCGTCAGGTTGTTCACGGATAACCTTGAACAGATTGACGATGTTACCATCTAAATCATTCACTGTTTCAATACGTGCAGCTGGTTTATTAAATAAGACAGCACCACTACCGAAGAATGGTTCAAGATATACTTCATGCTCAGGCATTTGGCTAACTATCCATCTGGCCATATTCCATTTCGAGCCTACATAATTTAAGATTCGCTTCAAAAACTCACCTCCTGTTACTGAACATTTTCTTTCTTGTGTTCGTTATCTCAAAACAAGCTCAACTGCTCATATTTTTGCTTTTTGACAGGCGCATTCATTATTGCAGGCATATCGTCCACCATTTCTACCGTTTCTTGCACCTTTTCCAGCTTTTCGTTCACTGTAGCCGCTTCTAATACACTAGCTATGTCTGTTGCTCATTCTTCAAAAAGCACAATACGCTCAAAACATTCCGTACGTTTATATGCGCCAATTGGAGGACCATCTGGACGATGCTTAAAAAGCACACTGTAGTATCCATCTGCTCTTGGCTCCGTAATGATGTATTCCTCATCGATCAGATAAAAATGTGAGGGTGGCTTCACTACACGTGCCAAATATTTATTAAGTACTTTAGCTGGCGCATCAACAACAGCATCCACTAGCTCAAAGTGATTCTCTTGGTAGGCCCCAAAGTGAGACCCAGGTCTAGGGAAGCGGCTAGCACAATATGCATGACCGCCATGTGGGAAAAGATAGTAAAGTTCACCTTTTGTGAGATTAGTAGAACCACCCGTATCAATACATTTTCCCTGAAACATACTCACCACCTACTTT
The DNA here is from genome assembly GCF_002896375.1 of Lysinibacillus sp. YS11. Classification (NCBI taxonomy): domain Bacteria; kingdom Bacillati; phylum Bacillota; class Bacilli; order Caryophanales; family Bacillaceae; genus Lysinibacillus; species Lysinibacillus sp. YS11. The sequence continues at coordinate 2,473,632 of NZ_CP026007.1, forward strand.
CGATAAATGGTAGCAAGTAGTGCAATGTATAGCCGTCCATCGATACAGCTTCGCTTGCATGTTCTTCAAATGTTTCAATCGGAATAGATTTGCGCCCACCATTTTTAGCTGTATGCCACGCTGCTTGAAGCGGTGGAAATGGTAAACGATAGTATTTATCTAACTCGCTGAAATACACAAGCAAAAATGTGATAGCGCCTTTTTCGTACCAGGAGCGGAGTAGTTCGTACTGATGATCATGTAAGTTTTGGAGCGGAAAACTTTTTCCCTTCGTTTCCTTTGCATCAAATACGACTGCTCGTCCATTGCAGACACCTGCGTAGTCCACCCATACAGGCTTTTCCTTCCGTCCCTCTATTTGAGAGCCCTTATCCTTTGTAATTTGCACAGGGGTTGGAATTTTACGAATATCTGCTAAACCTGCATTACGATATTTTGTATTAGCCATGTCAATGATACGTTCTAAAAATTTACCTCGATTGGCATGTGTTGTTGATTTTGCACGTTGTTTAATTGTCTGAGTATGAAACATTCTACGCCCTCATTTCTTCATGATTTTCTGCCTCTAGCAAGTCATAAATGGTGAGCTGGTTCTTCAAAAACTCTTGCTCAAGATCATCCAAGTGCCGCTTCCAGCAAGTAACCCCATACTGTCTTACAATTGATTCCCCATTTTTTAAGGGTCTGTTGCATCTTTTACAACGACTCATACTATCAGCCTCCTAAAATGGCAAATCATCGTCAGACACTTCTATCGGTCCCCGACTATTCGCAAATGGGTCCTCATCTACTCTTGTATAGCCAGGTTGATTCATAGGCAGCTGATTTTGCTGATAAGCACCTTGCCCTGGCATAGGACCAGCGAATTGTTGCTGTGATTGCCCGCCGGCATAGTTTGGCTGGTTGTTGCCGTAAGCTTGTCCGCCATATTGAGGTTGTTGCTGTTGTGATGAATATGAATTAGGCTGCTGTTGACCACTAGCTTGACTACGTGACTCTAAAAATTGGATACTGTCCGCTACAACCGTTGTGGTATACACTCTTTGTCCATTCTGATCCTCGTAACTATGTGTTTGAATACGTCCCTCTAAACCAATCAGTGCCCCTTTGCGCTGATAGTTTGCTAGATTTTCAGCTGCTTTACGCCATGCTTGGCAGTTAATAAAATCTGCATCACGCTCACCATTTTGATTGGCAAATGTACGGTTAATGGCTACTGTGAAGCGGCAAGATGCAATCCCGTTCGGTGTGTAACGTAACTCAGGATCTTTTGTAAGACGTCCAACTAATACAACACGATTAATCATTTGTTTGAATCCTCCCGTTTTTTGGCGATACCAGCATGCACATTGTTTTCTAAATATCTAAGTTGTTGCATTGCATAATGGGGGCAGTTGCTGTCACTTAACCGCTTCTGTACGTCTTGTAGGACTGGAAGCGGGAACTGATAATCACTGACAAGCTGGTTAATACGCTTCGCTACTTCATCATGTGTCACTGCCCGTACCAGTGCTTGGTCAGTGCCATTAGTAAAAGTACCTTTAGCCTGAGCAACCTTGGCGAAATGGTCACGCATTTTCATATGTTCTTCATGTCTGCTCAAATTTTTCTTCCACCTTCCCTAGCGTTGCTAAGATTTTTTGTCGTTCTGCTTCAAAGTAAGCTTTCTGTTCTTCCGACGGCTCCGCCTCTACATCCGTAATAAGTATTGATGATTCGATGATTTCTCCATTTTGTGGTTTTTTAAGTTGCCGCTCTTTAAACCATTGTGGAACAATCTCTCTCCGCACCCGTTGATATTGCGGAGGAATACTTCCGTTAGCTTTCTCCCTTTCCCCTTTGATTTGAAGGATTAATGTGGTTGCTTTTTCACGTAGTTTTTTGGTTGAAAGAATATTTGATTGCCAGAAGCTGTTGTTTTGTGACCAGTCAATTAAGTATTCAATTTGTTGAGCTGTCCGTTGATCTCGTTCCATCATGAGACGAATATGATCAGCCCAGCTATTCAAATTTGGCTTTTTAAAATTGGCATCGTTAGCAAGAATTCTTTCATAAAGCCTATTTGCTAATTGATATTCAACAGAAGATTCGTCGTAAACTCGTTTGCGACTAGTATTCTTTTTAGTAATCTCTGTATTTGTAATCTCTGTAGTAATCTCTGTATACGTATTACCCTCAGGGGCAATAGGTGTTTCCCGTTTGGGTAATACCCTATTGCCCATATCGGTAACACCCTCTTTCCCATTTGGGCAATACCCTCTTTCCTTTTTGGGTAACACCCTATTACCTAAAAAGGTAATACCCTCTAAAAGTCCTATGTTTAAATCGATAAATAATACATTGGATAAATTTGTTCCATTTGATGTGATTGTCCGAAAATCACGAGAAATTAAACCAAGTTGCTCCAAACGATCCATGGCTTCTCTGACTTGTTTTTTGCTAAAGCCAAATTGTTCAACAAAGCTATCATAAGAACGTTGTAGCGCATCCGCTTTAAACTTCTTTTTTATGCCCAGTAAACGCCCTGATGCCTCTTCTTTCACATGTGTAGGGCGATACCAATAAACAATTTCACTGAGCAATGTGATAGCAATTAAATCAGGCTTACCTGTGCTTAATCGGATGCTTTCATACCAAGTATGTGGGATGACATTCCCTTCTAAATGCATCTGTCCAATTGCATCCACTGTTGTATTTCCTGTTGTAAACATTTGGTTTGCCCTCCTTATAAAAATCCATCTGTTCGCTTACAAATGGCAAAACTGCCTTTGATTTCGATCAACTTGTAATCAGGGTAGCTCTGCCATATGTACCGGCGTACAAGGCGATATACTTCCTTTTCATCGTCTGCCGCCTGTTCAAAAATCCAATGTGGTAACAACACTCTGTGCGGTACAGAATTCATTGAGGCACTTGCATCTTGATAGCGCGTAAATATTGAATTAAGCTATCTGCTTCTTTCATTGTTAATAAATCTGAATTCTTATCAGGGATTTTGCATCTCTGCATAGCACCGTTATAAACTGTGTTAGGATCGGAACCATATGCTGTGGCAACTTCACTCAACAATTTTGCTATTTCATTGAACTGTTCCTGAGTCCTTAAACCTGTGTGATTTGGTTGATTTTTTTGCTGCTGTGGCTGACCAATGTTACTTGGCTGTTTTGGAGGAGCCTGATTCATATATTGATAATCGTTTCCGCTCGCTCCATTTGCATCATCATCCTTCTCGGTAGCCAGCCCTAACATAGCCGACAAGCTATAGCGCTTCATATAAGTAATCTGACCACCGAAATCTTGCATGCTGTTGGCTGCTGGAAATTTGAGTGGATAAGATTTCACATACTCTCCTGATTCATGCAGGAATATGGTTTCTACACAAGCCATGGTTAAATTGCCTTCAACGGTTGTATAGCTGTTCTGAATGATGGATAAATGATTTTGAACAAATATAGGTCTGACAGCATCTAAAATGCCATTGAGATCCGTGTATTCAAACGTATATGAACCACCATTTTTGGTGCGAACATTTACTTTTGCATTATGTTTTGGTGTTTGAATAGTAGCCCATGCTTTAGCTAATGCTGCCGAAATATTGACATTACTCTCGGAAAAAAGCATATTCTTCCTCCTAGCTAGTTGATTTTTTGAAGTCTTGGGCGTAAAATACAAAGTAACTATTATTTCGAATAATTTTTTAGACCACTGCCGCAAACAGTGGTTTTTACTTTGTATAGGCCTGTGAATAAATCGTGGAACGTTCTGCAAATTTCAACGTCACAACTTCTCCATCTTTAGCGATTCCTTCAAGCCCTGTGTTCTTTACTTGTAAAAATCGAAATTCTTTCTGATCTGATAAACGCTTGAAGAAAACAATACGCATTTCAATCACCTACTTTCTGATGGAATCCCATCAAGCAGCCTATAACTGCAAAGCAATCCGTCAAGGGGAGGAACGGGTTATAGACTGCTTGACGAGAGCGAGTATCGTACTCGCAATCATCTAGTTTTGTGATATAATTATTGAGACTAATTTAGTTCTGCTGTTTAATCGCGCCAACGATTAAGCAGCTTTTTTATTGCCAGCAAGCAATAATGATTGGTACGCCAATAGCAACCATGACAATTCCGCATTTCACACAGAACTCCTTATGTTCTTGATCCCGGCCGTCATCTGGCATATACAAATAATTCACTAGCCATTTCACCATGCTGACCACCACTTCCCTACTGACACTAAGCGTTCTTGCAATGACAAATTACTCCATTTATTAACTTTTAATATTTTCATTAGCAAGTTTCTTCACCACCTTTAGGGAAATACCTCGCCTACTAAAATCTTGAATTAACCCACCAAAATTTTTGTTATCTTGTAGCTGGACTTCTAAACGTCTGATAGCATGTTCTGCCTTTTTAATCCGCCAAGCACATTCAGCTGCTAAGTTGTATGTACCGTGCTGTCTATGAAATGCCATGGCTCCTTGTAAATCCTCAATGCATGCTTTCTTTGCGGCTATCTCTAACTCCAATTTCTTTACATGATCCAATTGAAAATTCCTCCTCCTATAAACATTGGTACTGTCTGTAAAAACTGCACTGCTGCATCTGCGCTAAATAATGCTGCTACTACTGTGTCTTGAGAATTTGTAATTGCGGCAGTTCTGGCTAAAAAATTAACTTCGCAAGCGATGATATTTTGCTCGATACGACTGATAGTTGATTGCGTAGTATGCATAAGTTCCGCAAAGGCTTCCTGTGATAATTTTGCTTTCTTGCGGCACTTTCTGATTAACTCTCCAACATCTACATGCAATGAAATCACCTCCTTATGCAGAAAGTGCATATTATGCTTACCACGCATGGTTTCTCTATTAAGTTATCTTTATAGTTGAGATATGAGATTGTTTGCCCCGATCTCTTATACATACCTGTCCGGGTAGTTGTATTTTTAATTATTGTTGAGAATTTCATCAATTATTTTTGCTGTTGGCTCTGCTAACCAAACTCGCTTATATCTTGAACCTATTTGTCTTTGGTGCTCCCTAATTCGAGGATCGCAAAGAATATATTTTTCTAATGACGCTTTACTAAATCTAGTTTCTCGAACTAGATCATCGATATCCCAATAAAGTGTTCGTTGCCTAACGGTTGCTTGTACTATTTGGTCGTATCTTTCTAACAATTCCTTTTTAGAAACGCCAGCGTTCTCCAGAACTAATTGAGTAATGTCCGTATCATTTTTAATCACAGTTACTTGGCACCACCTTCAACAAGTTTTAACGCTTGTTGGTTGTATGCGTTAATCTCCATTCTCAGCGTAGTAGATTGCTGCCACATGGAGATAAATTTGATACTTTCAGCAAAACGTGTTTTAGGAATTTCTCCATAACGTGGGACTTCAAAGTGATTTTTGAAATCTCTCCAAAAAGCGGAAAATACTTGACGGCTTATTTTTTTATAGGCATTCGATTCTTTGCCGCCTAACGCAGCTATCACAACTTCTCGGCCACGCTTACTTATCTGCGCTTCTTGATTGCCATCAATACGCATTGTGACAACAAGGTTTTGTACAGTTTCTTTAACTTCAACAACTTCCATTTGGATGCTCTGCAATTGCTTCCGCGTATTTAACGCTGATTCAAGCGCTAATGTGATAGGATCTTGTGATAGTTGCTTTTCAATATGTTGCTCCATTTCATTGAAGCGTTCGATGTATTTAACCGCGAATTGTGTGCCCTTTTTGCCAGTCATGCGAGTGCCATATAATTCGCACCCCTTCTTAGTTAACAAGAAGCAGGGTTGCTGCTTATTTTGACTATTTGTATAAGTAGATTCGATGAAATAGGACTGGGGTAAATTCCCCTCTCCTAATTGAGCAATAATGCGCCTCACATCTTTCAAGACTTCGTTATGGTCACGTCCGACCATTTCTGCAACTTCTGTACTCGGGATATTCCTTGATAATTGATTCATTTTGAGACCTCCTTCTCTAATACTATTTATTATAGAAATTGGAATTTTTACATTTTTGGAATTAACTCGCTTATTATCTTGATGTATTCTGATGTATTTAACTTCATTTACGAGTTTGACTTATCCAACGAAGTGTATTTAACTTTAAAATTGGAAAAAAGGAGACAACCTCAAGTCAAGAACTTTTTTATAAGTCTGGGAACAATTCAAAAAATGGTGTTTCTAGAACCTGTTCTAGTTGTATTGAAAGCTCTATATTTGGATTAGCTCGTCCAAGCTCTAAATGACTAATCAGAGCAGTTGAACAACCAATTAATTTTCCGAGTTGTCCCTGTGAAAGACCCTTGGCTTTTCGTTCAGCAATCATTCGTTCGCGTTTAGAACCTTTAAGATTTCGAAATTGCTGTGAAGGAAACTGCTCTTTGCGTTTCTTTTTACGCTTTGATTTAGTCATGCTCACACCCCCTTTCGTTGTTGGATTAGCGTTGCTACCGCTTCGTGAGCTATGAGGAAGGATAAAGTAAAAAATCTAAATTACTCTTTCAGCTCTACAAAAATTAGACGTTTTGTCTAATTCATTACCAAAAAAATTTCATCTACACTACAGTCAAATAGAGATGCTATTTTTCCAGCAAGCAAAAAATTAGGATTTCTAACACCACTTTCTATTTTATAGTAGTGTGACTGCGAAATATCTAATAGTTGAGCCATTTGTTCTACGCTTAAATTTTTATTCATGCGAAGTTCTTTCAAATAAACCCGCATACTTTCACCTCATTTCATTTGGACATTTTGTCCTTGAACTAAATATAATAGACATTTTGTCCAAAGTCAAATATTTTTACACATTTTGTCCAAAATAAATTATTTATTGGACAATGAGTGTAAAATAAATTAAATAAATACATAAAGGAGGGCTCTAATGTTTCATGAACGGTTAAAAAAGCTGAGAGAACAAGAAAATATTAGTCGAGAACATTTAGCTAATTCATTAGACATTACATATTCTGCATTGTCCAAATATGAAACAGGGAAAAGAGAGCCTGATTTTAAATTACTACAAAAAATAGCGAGCTATTTCAATGTAACAACTGATTATTTACTTGGTAATACAGATAAATCTGAACAACTTTCTCAACAAGAAAAAGACGAAGCTGAGTTCCAGGCTTTCGCCAACAACCCTACCCTGCAAAAATGGTACAAGGAGTTGCCGAAGTCGAAGGAAGAGGATTTGGAGAAGCTTCGAAAGATGTGGGAGATTTTGAAGGATAATGGAGAATTGTAAGGTTTAATCATTTTAAAAAAAAAGCTAAATAAACTATTTAAAAAAAATTTAAAAGTAAATAAAATTATCACTTAGAAGGACATGCTTAATACATGTCCTTTAAAAGCGTCATCTTTGTTATTGTTATCCATTTTTCAGTTTTTTTTTATCATTTTTATAGGTATATTCACACAAGTGAAATTAACTATATAATAAATTGTATTTAGACTAGGGAGTGAGCTTTATGGTAAAAAAATTAGATATTTTTAAATATAGAAAAATTGAAAATATACCATTTGATTTTAGTGAAAATATTAATTTAATTTCTGGTACAAATGGAACATGCAAAACGTCAATATTATACTTAGTAAGTAATTCATATCAAAAAGTTGTAAAAACCAAGGTAAAAAAAGATGTTCAGGATTGTTTAAATATTATCCAAGATATTAATACATTAATGAATCCTAAGATTGAATCGCTTACACGTGGGGATAAAGAATATAATGACCCTGCACCTAACCATAAAGGTAAATTATTTGATGTAACTTATACAGATGATACTACACTGGAGTTTAGAAAACATAATTCTCAAAGTTCAGATAGATATTCACTAAAACCAGCCTATAAAAAGTCTAGTTCTGATAAACTACCTGAAATGCCTATAATTTATTTAGGTTTATCTAGGTTAATTTCGTATGGTGAATATAGTGATATTGATGTTGAAAGAATAAAAAAATTATTAGAACAAAAAATACCTGATGAGCATTTAGCAACCGTTGAGGCCATTTTAAATAAAGAAATTCGTGATCTAAAATTACAAAATATTAAGCAAAAGTTGCCTCAAAATTACCAACAGGAAATTAATGAAATATTTAACAAATTCACTGGTATTCAAGTTATTGAAAATACATACCATAAAGTAGCAAATATAAAACATAGGGCTGACTTTGTATCTGATATTCAAGGAGTAGACTCAAATACTATTTCAGCTGGAGAAGATAATCTATATATGATTATAACTGCCTTAGTATCTTTAAAATATTATTTTGAAACTAATCAAACTGAGGACACCCGTCCAATTGAGAGCATTCTTTTAATTGATGAGATTGATGCTACACTCCATCCGTCATATCAGCTTAAATTATTAAAAATAATACGTGATTTTTCCCTGAAATACAGAATTCAATTTATTGGTACAAGCCACAGTCTTTCACTTTTAGAGTACGCTTTAGAAATGAAAGATAATGTTATATATTTATTAGATTCAGGTAATACTGTTGTTCCATTTAACAAGGATTTAGATATAATATCAATAAAAATGTTCTTACAAGAGCAAACAGCTATGCAAATGAATCAAAATAGTAAAATCCCAATTTTCACTGAAGATGCTGAGGCGAGGATGTTATTAAAAGTTTTACTTGATTACTATGCAGAAGCCCACACAGATTTTTTCCCAACGGTGGTTAATTCGGTTCATATTGTCGACGCAAGTTTAAGCTCAGAAGCACTTTATAATATATTTAGCGACTATATATTGTCAAATAATTTTTTACGATCAATTTGTATTTTAGATGGTGATCAGCATTCTCGAAAATCTTTAAGCAATAACATCATCGTTCTTCCTGGTAATAAAAATCCAGAGGCGCTCTTATTGAGCTATTTAGCAGATGTTTTTGAAGAGAAAAAAGACTATTATAAAGATTTTTGGGATGCTACAAGCATGGTTATTAAAAATGGATATCAAAAAAGTGTAGTACGAAGAGATATTTTGTCAAAACATGAAGAAATAGAAAAAGAAATACAACGTTTAACAGAAAATTCCGAATCTACTAAAGGGAAAAGAAGAGAAGAATATAAAGAATTATTTAACGAGCATCAATATTTCTTTAGTGAGTTATTTAAATTTTGGGTCAAAGATCCAGCTAATAATAATATAATAAATTCATTTTTTAAAGATTTTAGAATTATGTTTAAGAAAACCGCTCTAGCTCACGGTATAAGAAAAAACATCTGGCCTTAGACGTTCTAAATCATCCAAAAGCATTTTTTAATTAAAGTGAGGTGATAGCATGACTAATCCTTCTCCCTTACGTTATCCTGGTGGAAAAAATAAAACATATAGATATATTCAATATTTAGTAAAAGAAAATAACATAACAACATATATTGAACCTTTTGCAGGGGGGGCAGCTGTAGCTCTTAGGCTCTTATTAAATAATGATGTACGACGGATTATAATTAATGACTATGATAGAAGTATTTATGCACTTTGGAATACAATAGTAACTAATCATGAAGCACTTATTAATCTTATAGAAAATACAGAAATCACAATAGAAGAATGGTATAGGCAAAGAGAAGTTCAATTGAACAAAGATACTGCCTATGAGTTAGACTTGGCCTTCTCTACCCTTTTTTTAAATCGTACAAATCGTTCTGGGATTATAAAGGCCGGTGTAATCGGCGGAAAAGATCAAAATGGGGATTATAAACTGGATTGTCGTTTTAATAAAGTTACAATAATTAAACGCATAAATGCGATCGCAGCTAGGGCTAATGATATAAAAGTTTATAATGAAGATGCAAAGCATTTTATCTCTAAGGTTATTAAGCACACGAGAAACTCACTTACATTTTTTGATCCCCCATACTATGTGAAAGGACCAGATCTATATACAAATTTTTATGAACATGATGATCATGTTGAATTAGCTAAAACTATTAAGAAATTAATGAGAAATCGTTATTGGATCTTAACTTATGATATAGCTGAACAAGTGGAAAAAATGTATAAAAACTATAAACCACATCAATATTGTTTGAATTACTCAATTGCCAAGCCAATTAAAGGAGAAGAATTTATTTTCTTTTCAAAAAAGTAGATCCAAAAGATATTTCTTTGTATTTAAAAACTTTGTAACCTCGCTTTTCAAAAGTGGGGTTTTATTGTATATTAAAATAGAACACACGTTCCTTTTTATTGTCTTTTTAGGGGTTGATTTACATGCACTATACACATCTTGAAGATTATGTTCAACAATTCTACACTCGCTTGGGCATTACAGACCCTACCCTGCTGCATGTTGAAGAAGTGGCTTTTAGAATGGGATTAAAAGTTTTTTATTGGCCAGATAAGAGTCAGGCCTTATTTATTAATGGACGGCATTATATTTTTCTTAATGAAAATCAATCGCCACAGCTACAATGGCAAGACTTTTGCCATGAGCTATCACATGTTCTGTTACATACAGGTGATCAATTTCATATGTATCCCCTATTTCGTGAGTACCAGGAATTCAAGGCCAACAATTTTATGTACCACGCTTGTATTCCTACTTTTATGTTGGAGTCATTGTCAATACATAATCATACAGAACAAACGATTATGAAGGTAATGCAAATCTTTAACGTTGAATACGATTTTGCTTTCAGGAGATTAACACAATATAACAATAAGCAGATTATGCAGAGGTTGCATAATCTGACTTTTATAAATATGAGATGATGAGTGATAAGGACAGGTCATAAGAGCATGTTAACCGCTTTAGCTACCACTGTGAAAGGAGTGATGTAAATAGTTGTCCTATACGCTAATATGCCTGTCCGGGTTAGTTAGATAGGAAGTGGATAAAATGGCTAGATATCAATTAAACACTACAAAAAAAGAGGATATTTATTGGTACATTGATGCCGATAAGAAAAAGAAATATGCTTACCGTTACAAATATTACGATCATAACGGTAAGCGTAGAGAGAAATCAAAATATAGATTTGATACTATCCTTGCCGCTGAAAGAGCTCTCATTGCTATTAAAAGTACCATTTTAAATGGTGGAGAAAAGATTGCTTTAAATGATAATATGACGGTTTCACAATGGGTAGAAATTTATTTTGATCGCAAAAAATCAAAATGGAAAGGAACTACCCCTAAAACTTATCGTAATATCATTGATTCTTATATTCACCCATTCATTGGTCATCATAAACTTTCACGTCTAACAAAAAGTATTTATCAATCACAATTTATTGATAGATTAATACCTATCGCTGCACCAAAAAGTATTGTAACATACCATAATTTTTTTATAGGTTGTATAAATGCTGCTGTAGAAGATGAAATAATAGATAAAAATCGAATTGCAAAGGCTGATTTACCACGTGCGGAGAAGCAAAATACTGACGAAGTAGAAGGAAATTATTTAACATCTACAGAGTTAGCATATTTATTGCGCTGCGTAAAAGAATCTTGTGATATTACTAGATATACTTTAATATCCCTTCTTGCGGCTACAGGAATGCGGCGGGGCGAAGCTGGGGCTTTACGTTGGTCAGAAATTGATTTTAAAAATAAATTAATAAATATAAGTCGCACTAGAGACGTTCATGGAGAGCGGTCAGCAAAAACACTAAATAGTATCAGGACAATTGATATGACTGATAATTTAGCAGAACAGCTGGAACAATACCGTAAATGGTGTATTGAAAGGAAGCTAGCCTACGGTATACAACATGCAGTGGATGATTTAGTTTTCATTAGTAAAACATGTCATCCACTGAATCAAAATGCTGCGGCATTAACTTTGTTACGTATGCATGAGTTACATGGGGCAAAATTTATTTCCCCACATGGATTACGACATACCTTTGCTACAATTTCAATTGCATCTGGTACACCGCCTACAACGATTGCCAAAATTCTTGGTATGACTACATCTACCCTCTTGAAAACATATGCACATTCCTTCGCTGAAAGAGAAAAACAAGCGATGCAAGTAATGAGTCAATTCCTTCATTTTGATAAATCTCTCTAAAACTATTAAAAGTGGGGTACGAATTGAGGTACGGTTTACACCGAACCTCCCCCACCCCTTTGATATCAAGGGGTTTCAATACATAGTGTTGATAAGCATAACTTATGACCTTGGTTTCTATCCTGATGTTTTTAATTTTTTGATGTGCATAATATCAAGGTTTTGTATTAATGAAGGTTTCTATACCTATCTAACGAAGCCTATCTAAATGTATTTAACTGGGGTATGATGTGGGGTACAAACTGGGGTACGCGGACTTTTTGTAAAATGTGTACCTCAGTTTGTAAAAATGTATATAAAGGAGGTTTGAACAGGTACTTTCTTATAAGGAAAGAACAATATAAATTCCTTTAAAGTTAATATTATTTCTTTGACACAATCTGTGGCATTTTTATTTTGATTTATTACTATACAAACAATTTTCTACTATAATTAATACATTTTTATAATGGTACCTTCTAGTGGTTTATCTTGTTTGTAGATGCTAAAGAATTTTGTTTGATTTCTCTCACTGCTTCAGTTATGATTTTGAAATTTCTTCTAAATCAAATTCATCACGATCCATGTGTCTGGGCTCTTTCTTTGTTGGTGTTTTTATTATAGGCTATCATATTTGACAGCCTTTAAAACCTTTCTTTGAAGTTAATACTTATAATATTTTCATCTCTTTAGATCATTCTGATTACGTTGTAACCCTGTGCTCTTAAAAGGTTTAGAGCAACATCGTCTGTTAGTGCTTCATGTTCACCGTGTGTTAAATGTAAGCTTGATAAACCTATAATTGGTACATTGTCAGGCTTGCGTTTGAATAAAAATTTTACTGGTACTATTATATCGTAATTCATAATCCACACCCCTTTTTATAGATATTTCTACATTTTAGGTTAATTCCCCTCCATAAAATCGATGACATACTTTTATTTCTATGTACAAAACATATCTAATTACCTAAAATGGTAAATAGTAGTTAGATATATTGAGGTGAATATAAATGAATAATTGTCCTAATTGTTTAGCCAGTAATCCTTTTAAGAAAGTATATAGAGATGGTTTAGTATTTGTGAAATGTGTATATTGTAATACGATTTTTGAAGATATTACAAAGAGAAAAACGAGAGAAGTGTCGGAGAGAGTACGAAACGAAGTCCAAAATGATGTGCAAAAAGAAAAATCTTCAGGTAAGGCTCTAGCAATTGTGATAGGACTTATGATCCTTTATTTTATTATTGATACTATATCTAAACTTTATTAAATTATAAAATAAAAGTTTGTTATATGAACAAGGGTATTTATGCTATCTCAGTCTTTCTGTTAAAAGAATGAAAAAAGCCCAGGCACAAATACTAAGTACCTGTGCTTTTTTGATATGTACAAACATAATAAATTTTCCTAAAATGGTAAATAGTCCATTAAAAGTAAAGGAGGGGTATTTATGAAAAATTGCCCTAACTGTTTAGCTACAAACTCATATAAAAAGTTTCACAAAGAAAACACTGAAATATACGTGTGTGAATATTGTGGTGCAGTATCAGAAGATTATACAATAGAAACTCATATAGAATTTAATCATTCGGAAACAGTAAGAGAGTCAGAAAGTAGAACCTACTATTATAGAGAAGTGACTCCATCAAAATGGCCGAAAAAAATCGCACTAATTTTGATTAGTATAATAGGATTATTGGTAATTGGACAATCCATAGAATTGTTTTTTTCAGATGAAGAAAAGCCAATAAAACAAATCTCAACCATTACGCCCGAAAAGTTTCGAAAGCTCAAAGTAGGTATGAGTGAAGAAACCGTAAAAGAAATCGTAGGATACGGTGCCTTACACAAAGATGGAGATAAACTTAATTATAAGGGAGAAAACGGTGTAGAAGAAAATTCTAGGGTAAGTTTAGAATTTTATAATGGTAAGTTAGAAGCTATATATGAATTCGGATTAATTACAAAAAGGAAATATTAATATGGTAATCATAAATCATTTCTTATCCTACTACTCTAGAAAAATTATTTAGACCAAGACGGCATGTTGAACTGCCCCCGTCAAGTAGACAGTGGAAATAATAAAAATGTATTAAGCGGCTTGAGTCCTGAATTCTAACGGACTCAAGCCGCTTAATCGTTTCTGATAACGATAGTAATTATAAAAATGAATATAATCATCAATCGCTAGTTTTAACTCTTCATATGAATTGTACTTATGTAAATAATACTTCTCACACTTCAATGTGCCCCAAAATGATTCAATTGGTCCGTTATCAATACATCGATCAATACGGGACATACTCTGTGTCATATTGGCAGTTTCCACTATTCGCCTAAATTCCTTCGATGTATATTGAAAACCTCGATCACTATGTATTAATGGCTGTTCGCCTGATTGTAATGATTGAATAGCTGATTTTATTGTTTTGAAAACAAGGGAATTATTATTCGAATGACCGAACACATAACTCACAATTGAACCATCATATAAATCGATAATTGCACTTAAATAAGCTTTTTTCCCATTTCCATACTTAAACTCTGTGACATCTGTACACCATTTTTCATTTGGCTTTTTCGATGTAAATGCTCGATTTAATACGTTCTCCGCCACATGATGTGCTGGGGATTTACGATAAGGCTTGCGCTTTCTACGAATAACAGACTTCAATCCACTAATCTGCATTAAACGATAAATACGCTTTTCGCTAACCATCGTTTGATTATTTTCTTTTCGCTGACGATTGATGGTCAACGTTGTACGACGATAGCCGTAAACCATCTACTTGTTGGTAAAGGAGATGAATGTCCTTTAAAATTGCTTCATTTTCAACCTCTCTGTTAGAAGGCTTGCGACTTAGCCACTTATAGGAAACATCAGCTATTTCACATAGTAAAAGAATCGAAAGTTCTTCCTCTCGATGTAATTCTTGAATCGCTAAATAGCGTTGCTGTAGACGTATTTGGCTTAACGACGCCTCCTTTCGATTTTTCCTCTAACTTTTTTAAAAATAAATTTTCTGCACGTAAACGTTCATTTTCACGTTCAATACGTTGAATATCTAATTTCAATTTCTCCTCAACGGTTAATTCGACTTCATCTTTTGTGCGACCACGACGATCACGTAATCCCTCTTCACCGTTTGTTTCAAATTTCTTCGTCCATTGATATACCTATTGATACGAAACACCATAGGTGTGCGCTGCCAACTGATAATTTTTCTGGTGCTTCAAACAGTACTCGACAATCTCAATACGTTCTTCAAAAGTTGTCTTTCTTCCTTCTGTCATAGCTTGACTCATTCCTTTACCTGAATCTTTTATTTCACTATGACTAGTATACTTTTTTACCCAGCTTTTTAAAACGGAGGTACTGCTAATCTCGTATTTCGCCTACACCTCCATCTGTGAATAACTTTGTTGAATGTAGTCCTCCACTGCCGCTAATTTTAACTCTTTTGAATAGAACTTACATGAAGTAGCTTCTTGTAATCCTTCACGTCCACTTGCCTCAAATCTCATTTTCCATCTATGAAAAGTCCGAACTAATTTGCTCGGCGCAGGTCGGTCTGTCTTTCCCTAATAATTAGTAATTTATAAATACCAAGGGAGGAAAACCTTACCGCACCGTCCTGCCTCCCATTTTACAAGATAAATTTTTTTACTACCTAATTTGTAACGTATATAATGTTTGTAACATATATCACATTTAAACATTTATTCGTTTATTATTTCTCAATACTATTGCAAGCATCAAGTATGTAATTCATGAATTGGATAGTATCATCAATACGTTGTTTTTTAGATTTATAATAACGTATGTTCAATCCTTCTCTAATACTAATAGCTTCTTTTATAAGGTTATGCCATCTTTCTGGTATATGATTGATTGCATATTTACTAGCATCTACCTTTGAAACAATATCGCATTCTCTAAGTGTATAAAATTGACGTAACATCCCTGTAATAGACCACTCTACTTCCATATCGACAAATTTATTTGGTAACAGAAGAGCTATGGTCTTATATTTTTTTATTGTCTTCAATCGATTTAACCAATAGGTATTCATATTTTCTAAAACATATTCAATTAATATACTTTCATCAACATTAAAAACTAATGTGGTAACATCTGAACCCTTTATAGTGATTCCTTTGTTTTTTAAAATCCACCAAGTAATAGGGTTAGTACAATCATTACTCCATTTTGTTTTACCTTCATTTACGTATAAACAATTCTTTATCTCAGATTGTTTCTTACCAAAATCTTTATCTAGTAAATAACACCCATCCATTACTGTTTTCTTATATTTTTGATTTAGTTTTTCATGAAGATCAGATATTATTTTCACATCTGATTCAGTTAGGGATCGATTTACAACAGCAATAAAGTCAATATCACTGGAACCTTCTATGTAAGCATGAAGAGCAATTGAACCATGTAAATATAATGCATCCAGTGTATTAGGAATTTGATTTTCAAATAACAATAAATATTCATTTAAAAAACTTTGAACTTGGATAGGAACTTTAGAATCCACAGAACCTCTCCTTTTAATTCTAACCAATACTTATATTACTAAATAAATAATATAATTCTCTTTTCATTATGAAGATATTCTTTTTTTATTCGACACTTTTTAAATTAGGAATAGTATACTTTTTCTACTTTATATAATGTCTGCTCGATAGTGGAGCAGAGAACGGCATCCGCTTTGTAAAATTTAACTCGAAAGTATAAACTTTTCAAAAAGTTCTTTATATTATTTTTTTGCTTAAAGGCAGGGAGAAATTCTGAATTTTTCTCCACATCACCAAAACTTTGAATCCACTGCTCTACACAAGTCTGACTAAGTATTTTTCTATTTAAAACACTAATTATGGATTTGACCATTCTCTCATCTTCCCCATCGGAGTAAATTCGCTCTGTTATAGTCATCTTTTCGTAAACCAAATCGAGGATAGTTAAGAGGTCGCTTTTATCCAGTTCGGAACATTGAACCAAATCATCTAAAGCATCTGCTGCATGGGCTATGGCATGAGCCCAGCCTTTTTCTTCATCATACCCACGGTAATCTCGCTCTTCTTGTACATTGTAAAATACTTTCTCTTTTATGTGATGAATTTGCTCTCTTGGGAGAAATGGTGATTCTCTATGCCTCGTTAAGAGGAGCGGTATGACTAGCATGGAGAAAGACCGAGTGAAGACAGAGTCTGTATTTGTTTCACCAAGCTTAAAAAGCAAATGGTTTTTATCCAAAACAACCGGTAAAAGTTGTTCTAGTTCGTTTGCGGTGAGAGATTTATCAGGAATCCAGTGTGATAAGGTTGTATAAATTAGCTCATCACGTAGTTGGGCATCCAAAGAGCCAATGTTATTTATCATTTCTAGTATCAACTGAAATCTATCGGGAGGTGCTTGGTACCCATTTTCTTTTATTAATATCAACTTTTCTTTTAAATTCATTTTACACGCTCCTATTAGAAAAATTTGTTTGAAATCAACCCTTTATTGATTAGTAAAGTATTCAACTTACGCCTTTTCTTAATTCGCTCAGTTTTTCTACAACAAAATCATTCAAATCTTTTAGTAATTTATTTGAATCATTTATGTAATACTTATTTTGCCATCGGAACGTTTCTTCTAGTTCATTTAAATTACCTATTGAATCTAAACTATTAATTATTATTTCGATATTCTGATTAACTGTATGTTCGTAACCATTAATTTGGTCTGATAAAATTCCGATGTAAATATTTTTTATAATTAAAGTATTTAAACAAACTGTTAATTCGTTTCGCAGTTTTTCGAGTTTCAGATTGTTTTCGACCAAATCCCTTTTAGCCATATCATAAATTCCGTCATCTTTACGTTTTAAAGAAAATCTATCCTCATATGTGTTAATTAAGATTTGGTGTGTTTTAGTAATTCTGAAATTATCCATTATTTTTTTGTAGATTTGAGTAGATTTTATAATTTCATGGTTCAACTCCTCTGCTTTGGTAAGGATTAATGCAATGTAATCTCTATCCCTTGCCTGCTTATCTTGTTTTTTTAACGAATCCTCCACTGATTTTTTGTTTGCTTCGATAATGAAATAAGTAGTTACAATTACGCCTACCATTCCTATTATCCCACCCACTATACTACCTATAAGTCCATTATCAACTTTTAATCCATCGATCAATATTGTATCAATTACGAATGATGTCCCTAAAATTAGGACAACAAAAAATATGATTCCAATAAAAATGTTTTTAATTTTATCTGACATTATTTAACCTCCCACTAAATCATAATCTGAGAGATAATAAATTGGAACAATTTTCTACAAATTCCACTTTCAAAACATCACCAAACCCTGCCATCTCAACTCATAGCGTTTTGGCTGTTTGATGTTTTCAAAGCAAAAGAAAAAGTCACACCTGTTTTAAAGTGTACCCTTTGTAGAGGGTACACTTTAATTTTAGACGTGACCTTTAATATTGTTTTACATTAGATTTGTTTTATGGAATTTTCTTCTAATTACTTTTTCAATGGATTCATATTTGGTAATTCCATTTTTTATTAGTGTTAATTTCGGAAGTGTAAAGTAAATTATTATTGCAGAAGTAATTCCAATAAGAGCACCTACCATTACATCTAATGGATAATGAACTCCTACCCAAATACGTGAAATTCCGACTAATATAGCAAGCAAAATCCATAGAATCCATTTTCCTTTTTTAAATAACCAAAAGGACATACAGAATGAAAAAAATAATATGGTATGATCGCTTGGAAATGAATTATTTATTGCTTTTTCTATCAACTGATTTGTATTCGAAAGGACAGCAAATGGTTGGCGATTAAAATGTAATAACCCTGCAAATTTCCCTATAATTTCAGCCAAAACGAAAGCTATGCTTGCGCACATGAGCATTATTTTATTTTCTCTATCTTTGGTAAACCAGAACAGAATAACAAAAATAGCTAAGAAAATAACTGTGTATTCAGCAATAATAATCATTGGTAAATTGAAGAATTGAAATTCTTTTCCTAGACTATTAAGCATTCTAAATAAATCATTATTTATTTCTAATATATTCAAGACATTCTCTCCTTTATAGCTTAATAAAGCTATGTTAAGAAAAAATGTATCTTTAAACCATCGTAAAAGGTGACAATTAATTGCTTAAGCTAACATTATTGTCACTTTGATTTGAAAGCCTTTATGATTAGTTGTATCAATTGCTCGTTTCTGACATACACGTACAAGTGAACGTGTTTATTTTACATATTCATAATGTATATTGACTCAATCTGAATAGTGAAATATTTACCAGTTTATGTTATCCTAGCCTCGGGGGTTGTCATGTGTTGAAAATACATTCTACAAAGAGATATATCATATTTATTTTTGGCATTACTTTGACGATAACTGGATTCAAGATTATCTGGTTTCTTTGAATATGATTCAGTTATTCCAAATCAATCTGTTGACACTACTATACATATCTATGGGCGTTTCTGTAATGCTCATTTCTTACTTTGTTAAACCCAAAAAAGAAAAAAGTTAAACGTTTACCATTCCATATCTTTCAAGCATGTTCCTCATATTGTGTAGTTAGAAACTGTAAACAACCATCCTTGAAATATCTCTTTAATTCTCTTTTCCTAACAACCATTTCTTTATTGTTATTTACTAATCTTACATACTATTCTTTGTTAGCATGAAAGTATAACTTTCGTCTGTTTCTCCTTTAAAACCTATGATATAGGTTCTGTGATACTCTAATTTGTTAGGTAGCCAACCCAGTTTATGACGTAACATAAATGGTTTAATAAAACAAACTAATTATTATCTGATAGCCTAAATTTCATACTACTCGCCAAATAAATCTTCATTATTAACAATTGTTAATATGTTGGTTTGATTTTATCTTAATTTCCTATTTATTACTTGTATTTCAAATATTTAGATAATATAATAGAATTTGTAATAAAATAACTTCAAAGGAGATAATGAAATGAAAAAGTTTAGAAATCTTTGGGTTGCTCTTTCAATGTGCGCTTTACTATTAGTTTCATTTATCGCTGTTCCAGAAACTACCGAGGCAACTTCTGCACCTGACACAATATTTGTAAAAAATGTACTTTTACCATGTAAAAGTGTTAGTTATTGTGCAGTTGAACCTCAATATTACGAAAGACCAATGAATGGTTACTTGTACCGTGGTTATCTAGCTGTGCAAGAGGTAATTTACGGTAATTCTGCAGTTTATCAAGGCAATTTGTATCGTGACCCTTTACCTTACCCAACACCATATTAGGATTATCAATTTTTAAATATGTTCAATAACCTTTTAATCTACCTAAGAGAAAGCTAGGCTTTCTCTTTTTTCTGACTAAAAATTTAATAAATATACTTTACTCTTTTGTTTATTAACTATCCTAATGCCGCTCTAGTATCTGCTCCTACGTTTTGTCGACCCACCACTTGCTTAAAAGTTTGATGTTTTTCAACACGCCAGCCTTTATTAATTTCATGAAAGATTGGAATCAATATAAAATAAGGCATCTTTCGAATCGTACTTAGTTGTGATTTCTTTGTATTCTTGGTGTTTGATTATTATAACTTGCTTGCGTTTTGCATAATCTCTAATGGCCTTACATGCATTTATAAATTCTTTGCTGGATTTTGACACGAGCTGGTACTGTGCTGCCAACCTGTATTAGGTACTTCTTCAACTTTACCTTTAGATATTGCTGCTCTGTTTAAGTAAAACAATTAACGGCCCTCCAGAATGGATTTGTTGGCAAAGGTTTTTTCGCCATTTATCGTACAGTTCTCTGCTGTATGATAGTTGTTGACATGTCTCAATCAAACGCTCTGTATTCTCGATACTCTGAATAATAAAATTCACTACTAATCCATCAATATCGTTTTATAGCTCTTGATTCATTCTTGGTTTCCGAGAGATAACATTATCTGCCCCCCCGAATGGCTCAACATACACTTTGTGGCTTGGCATTTTACTAATGATCAATTCAGTTTGTTCCTTTTGCTCAAACCAAATTAGTTGAGTTCTTTACAATATAAACACCTCCTGGTACTAAACATTTACTATCAAATAGCTAGCTCCAATTGACCTGTAGGTTAGCCCCTCCCCATCCCTTGAAAAATAAAGGAATTATAAAAAAGGAACTACAAGCACAACTTTGTCCTGGTTTCTATCCTGATATTTTTATTTTTTTGATGTGCATAATATCAAGGATTTGTAATAATGAGGGTTTCTATACCTGTCTAATGCAGTGTATCTAACTGGAGCATAATGTAGGATACGAACTAGGATACATTTATTTTTGATTAAAATTCGCACAAGAAGAAAATAATAAAAACTTCACCTTGACAGATATAAGTAGAAATCACAACGGTAAGAGCTTTTGTGCTACAACTTCTACTTTTAGAACTATAATTAACTTTTTCGTAATTAAACAAAAAGAACCATAATGCGGTTATTATAATGTACATTAAATTTACTTAATTAAAGCTCTAACAGTCGAAGGGATAGTTGCAAACTACGTTTTAAAAAGACCATTAACGATATAACCAGTACTCATATTATTTTATAAGTGACCTGACTTTACTGAGAAAGTGAATTAATATCTTTATTACGAATATGAACAACTCCTGTATTACTAACTTTTATATTCACTTCTGTAAGGCCTCTTTTTAAAATATGTTCTATTGCATATCTAATCTCCCATTCTTTAACCTGACCAAGATCATTTGAAATACTAGCATGGCTGGATTTCTTATTTTCACTATGAATAATGACTGTCCCTTCACATTCATATACCTTTACAACACCACCCATAAAACCAGAAGCAATAGTTACAACATCGACTCTTTCTTTTGTTATATCTCGAAATGCTTTAGTTGGAAAATTATATATTTTCGCCATTTTGACCTCTCCTTCTACGGAACGTTTGTTTGTATTTATATTAGAACAAACATTCGCTCTTTAGCAAGGAGAAATTTATAAAAATAAAAAAACTTTGTTATATGATAGTGATTAAATTCCTTCTTCTAATTACTATAAGAACTAAGATTTAAAATATTAAAAACAAAAAAATCCAGGCTCATAATTAATTGAGTACCTGGGCTTTTTTGTCGTCGGAGTATTGCTTTTTTAGATTAACACTTCTACCTGTACAACTTCTGAACAAAATATCATTCAATCTAGGATACTTATATACAAAATTTTTTGAAAGAAGAGGTACACAAGAGTAAGAAGCTTGAAAAACAAGTATTAATTAAGGATGTTACCTCTATTGGAAATATTATTTATTTATGCTATATTTTTATAATGAATATAGGTATATTTACGCAAGAATTATTGACTACTAATATATAAATGGATTAAATACTTATACTCTATTGAAAAATTTTTATTCAGGAAGCAAACTTCACTTGGCCAGGGAAGATAATCTATTTGACTACAGTGTACAAAATAGTTGCTGTGCATTAATTCAAACACAAAGGGAGAGGGTACAAATGAATCTTAAAGAAACAATAGAAGTATTAAACAATGTAATATCCGAGAATAGTGAACTGATTAAAAACGAAGAATCTACAAAACAATTTCTTGTTTTACCATTACTTAAAGGGTTAGGTTACGATACCTATAGCCCCCAAGAAGTTACTCCAGAATTCACAGCTGATTTTCATAAAAAAAATGAAAAAGTAGATTATGCTATTTCTATCAATGGGCAACCTCGAATTTTTATTGAGGCAAAATCGATCAATACGAAAATCAATAAAAGTGCCCCACAATTAAGTAGATATTTCAGTACATTTCCAAGTGTTAAATTAGGGATTTTAACAAACGGAATTGAGTATCACTTTTTTACTGATTTAAATAACTCAAATATAATGGATTCTAAGCCCTTTTTTATCTTCAATATTATAAATCATAATGAAGAAGATTTTGAAAATCTGATTAAGTTTTCTAAAAATCTGTATGATGAAGAAACCGTAAAAACACTTGCCGAATCGCTAATATATTTTCAATCATTTAAATCTGTAATTAAAGAAATTTTTGAATCCCCAAATGATGATTTTATCAAATTTGTTATTAAAGAACGGTTTAAATTTAAGGTAACTCAGCAGTTTATAAACACCTCTCGCCCTTTAATAGTGAAGAGTATTCAAGAGGCAATATCTGAAGTAATTAGTGAAAAATTTAATATAGATACTTCACGATCTTCTCAAGAGATTGCCAGTACTAGTATAGAAGGTATTACAAAAGAAGAGAAAAAGGTTTACTACACTCAGGATGAAATTGATTCACTAGGGAAATTTGAAGAGTTTGAGGGAGTAACAATTGTATTACCCAATCCAGATTCTTACATAAAATTATTGAAGTTAACATCAGAAGAATACTCAGTTGAAAAAGGTAACCCATTAAGTGATTTCTTTATTTCTTCCGTTGTAACCCAGGGTTCTATGATTGTTGGGTATTTAGTAGGTCAGTATGTTAATCAAATGGAAGATATAAAACTATATACCGTTAAATCTAACGAAATAGCAAGGTTTTTGGATGAAAACCCTATTCTCAAAGAGACAGGTTTTATTAACGCCCGATTAGGTTCTCGATTAAATAAAAAGAATAATGAAACAACATACTTCTTAAAAAGTTGTCTAAATAACCTTTCGTTTAGAGATATACCTAACCTTATTTCTAGAATAGAAGACACAGAGAAGTTTTTTTAAAGCGCCATATTAGTAATACTACTCATTTATTAATCAGAAGTTACACTAAAAAATAGAATAAGTTATATAGATGGTTGTTTAATAACAAAAAGTAAAAAACATCTGATTTATAATTTTACAAGAACTTCAACGTTTCCACCTGGACAAATTTATCATGTTGAATGGGATGGAGATTTTAAATACGCAGGATACCTAACAAGATTTGATTATGCATACGATCCTGATGCAGGTATTTACTTTGCAACATATAAAGGAAATATTAAAATTCAATAAAATCGTATAAACACCTAATCCCCTAGAGTTTTAATAAAGCATAAATAAGCATTTCTGGTCACTTTTAATAGAAGTGACCTTTTTCTTTCGATTAATCCTCGGTTAACTTAATTAATTGTCTATCTTCTCCTCGCTAGTACGCTTTTAATGTCATGTAAAACTTGATTAATTTATCATCAATCTTGAATTGTTTGTCGTTTATCACTTTGTACAATGCATATTCAGCTGCTATTGACTCCCCACTTTCTTTCCAGTAGTCCAAAGAGATTTTCGCATTTTTTTAAGTAGTTTCTTTACAAATCATTAGTAAATTGCCATCTAAATCTTTGAACACAAAATAAAAATTATCCTGAATCTCTGTAACCAGTTCAACATTATTCTCTTTCATAAATTGATAAGAAGCTTCAATATCATCGGTCAAAAGCTGAATTGATGGAACTTGGTAAGTGGTAATATCACCATCTTCTTTTCTCCACTTTGGCATGGAATCTAAAATTAATCCAGCGGTACCTTTCATGGGTACCACGAATAAATGTCCAAAATATTCTTCTCCCCCTTCCAAACCAAGTATTTTTCTGTACCATTCTTTTGCTTTCTCTAGGTTACGAACTGGAACAAATACACCGCCGATTCTGTTTTTTATTGGTGATTTATAGTCATGGCTAGTCACAAATACATCCTCCTTACTAATTTATTTCTACTTCTATTTCAACGTGATATTCTACTATTCCTTCTTGCACACCTACCCGATAAAAAAACAACACTTTTAGAAATAACTAAATAGAAGCAGCTTAAAATATTGTTTCTCACCTTCAGACGTTCGTTTCAAACGTTCAATTAGAACGTCAAACAGCTTTAATTATTGGTACATTCTTTTTCTTTATTTTCTAAACACATCGTTAAAACCAGCAATTTTCTTCTTTATTTTTCTCTAAAAGGTGCTTTATTTTATTATCTATATTTAATAAAACCTGTTTAATTTGTTTAAGCTGATGTTCTCTTTGTAACATCTGCTCATACTTTTCTTGGAATATAACTTTTATTTCAAGCAGATTTTGTATTTCTTCTTTTGTCAGTTTTTTATTTTGATCAATATTTCCCGACCAATCAAAAAGCATTTTGATTTCTTGAAGAGAAAATCCCGTTTGTTTAAGTTTAAGAATTGCTTCCACTGTATCAATGTCTTTCTTGTTATAATAGCGGTGCTTATTTTTAATTTCCGGTTGCAATAAATTCATTTTTTCATAATAACGAATAGTATCTTTACTAAGACCAGTACATATTGCAAATTCACCAATTTTCATTAAAATCTCCTTCTATAATATAAATTTATAAACCATTAGGGTAATTATACAATGGAAAATGAAACGAATGATATGATGGCTGAAAGTAATTCGTCCATTTGTTAACCTCCCTTCTATAACTGCTAGTATATGTAACAAGATAAACGCAATTATCAGTAATATAAATAACCAACCTTTGCTTGGTATACATAATATTAAGAGAATACTAATTGATATGATAACAAATATGAATGTTCGTACTTCAAATCCAACTTCTTTCCATTTTTTTATCCCTGCCACTCCTATTAAAACCGCATATAACACAATTAGTATAGTTGTCAAAATTACCATCCCATCACTCCATTCTTTGATTTCATTCATCTTAAAAGATGGAGCCGACTCCATGTCAACAGATAAGAAATAGTTCCATTAAGCTCAAGTATCATAATCTTCCTCACGAAACGCCCTAGTCTAGCCCTTGACATTTCAAAGTAAAAGAAAAGCCTCCATTTAGGAACCTCTCTAAATGTTTTTTAATCGCTTAATTAGTACAACCGTGCTAAAATAAATACATGAGTAAAAAAAATAAAACAACTAATCAAAAAGAAATGTCATTTATTGAAAAAGCTCGTAGAACTCAAATTGTAGAATGTGCTATTGAAACCATTGCAGAGGTGGGTTACGCTCAAGCTTCTTTAGGTCAAATTGCAAAACGTGCACAAATCAGTAAGGGGGTTATCTCCTATCACTTTGCTAGTAAGGGGGAATTGTTAGAGCAAGTAATTTATGATTACTATATGGCGTGTCAAGCTTATACTGCTCCTCTAATCGAAAATCAAAAATCTCCTATAGATATGCTTAGCATTTATATTGAATCAAACCTTAGATTCATAGATGAAAATCGGCAACATGTTTTCGCTGTCATTGAAATTGTTTCTAATGAAAGAATTGCTGATGGCAAACTTCGATTTGCGGCGGATCATGATGATACTATTTTTCTACCCATTGAAAACATACTTACACTAGGAATGCATGCGGGTGTCTTCCGAGAATTCACCAAATTGGCTTCAAGAGTAATGGCGTTAACGATACGAAATTCCATTGACGGATTCACTATTGAATTAATGAGAAATCCCCAGTTAAATGTTGAGGAATATACGAGAGAACTGATTACAATATTCGATAAATCAACTAAAAAGTAATATGTCAGAAAACTTGAGGAGGATAGCTATGCATTACTATGAGGTAATTTGTTCTAGTTGTAGAAATAAATTCAGAGTATACGAGGGGTCACTGAGATTTAGACAGTTAAAGGAAAGAACCGATAAGATTTTTCGTTGCGAAGATTGTTATAGCAAAATTCGTATGGATGCTATTAAAAATTTCTTTAGATAGCTCCTTCAGCAGATCTTGAGAATAATAAAAGGGATTACAAGTTAAATAAGTATAAAGCCCAGGCTCAAAATTAATGAGTATCTGGGCTTTGTGGAATCATTTTGTTCTATCTCTACTTACATCTATGCTATCGTCAGTCGTTTCTCAAAACAAATTCTATCATTTTCTTATGCCTATCCATGTTTGCATTAAGAATTTGCTGCTGACATTCTACTTTGAACACAAAACCTTTGCAAAAATAAAAAGCCATCAAGAATCAGGAACAACTACTACTGCCCAACTCGATTGCACTCAAAGCATTTAAAAAGAACACCTATGTTAGGTGCTCTTCCGATCATTTTTTCTTGTTTAAATCATCTGGATAAACTATCGTGTTAATTACATCTCCATTTGATTCATCTTTAAAAATTACTTTGACTTTATAATCCTTTTCATCCACACCATTAAATAATTGATAGTACATACCTGTTAAAGCTAGCCCCAATGAGGCCATGGTGTCAAGACTATTATCAAATTCTTCTTTGTTTACAGATAAAGTGAATTCTGAAAAAGACTTGTCATAGGTTACATCTTTAATTGATTTGAACTCTTCACTTGCTTTAAGCTCTTCTACACTTGCTAGAATGCCTTCTTTTAAACCTTTCATCATTTCTTTATGTTCTGTTTCAGACATTTTATAAGTTAAAGAACCATCATCATTCTTACTGACTTCCTTCATCCCACTGCTTTTTGCCTTTGAAATAACAGAATCAATGTCCTGACCCTCAAAAAATAGAGCTGGAATAGTTACTTCTACATCTCCACCATCTTTGCTACCTTTTTCCTGACCCTCACTACAACCAGAGATCAAAACACCTAGTAATATAAATAATGGTAGTATCCATTTTCTTGCCATTAAATCTCCTCCTCATACACCAATATACAGAATATGAAGAGATTACACTATACTTTATTAACATAAAGCTCTATTTCTTAACCGCTTCTATACATGAAAAATCATTTCTTTTTTGAGAAACTGATTTTTTATCGTTATCTTAATGTGTTTGGTGAAGTTCCACATCATATAAATAAAATCTATTTCTTACTTAGTGTTCAGTGCTTAATTTTATAAAATTCAACACGTACTTTGATATAATCAAACATGCGTTGTTTTACATTTCTTTTTCTTTACATTTTCTTCAACAAAGGTTGTGATGAATTTTTATGTTTGCAGTACTTTTGGCTATAAGTATTGGAGCTATTCTTGCTGTGCAAACAGCCATTAATGCTCAATTAAGAAAGTTTGTGATTTCTCCTTTTTTAGCTTCAATGATTTCCTTCGCTGTTGGTGTCATCTTCTTAACTATTACATTAGTAAGTAGTGGTTCATCACTGGGGATTCCATTAGATTTATTGTTGAACCAACCTATCTATATTTGGTTGGGGGGAATTGGTGGCGCTATTGCGATAACTACTAACATTCTCTTGTTTCCTAAATTGGGAAGTGTGCAAACAACTATCCTACCGATCTTTGGCATGACTCTCATGAGTATGTTAATCGATCATAATGGCTGGTTTAATGCAACACAATATTCCTTTGGATGGAATCGAATCTTTGGCATATTACTAGTCTTACTAGGCGTCCTTTTAGCTACAGCTATACGAAGCAAGAAAAATGAACAGTATTCTCCCCAAACAAATAAGGAGAGTGTGCGGAATCTATGGATTTGGCGCATAGTAGGGATTCTAGCAGGAATGTTACTAGCTATCCAAATCGCTGTTAATGGACAATTAGGAAAAGTTCTTCACTCTTCTTCTCATGCTGCCCTTGTTTCATTCTTTGTTGGTACTATTACCTTGATTATAATTGTTGGGTTAAAAGATCGATCTTACACAAGTATTAAAGAGCCTTTTAAACAAGCTGCTCCCTGGTGGATATGGATTGGCGGGATCTTAGGAGGATCTTATGTTCTCATCAATGTATTTCTTGTCAATCAAATTGGAAATGGCCAAACTGTAGTTCTTGCTTTATTCGGTCAAATCACTGGTAGCTTGCTGGTACAGCAATTCGGATTGTTTAACTCGCTAAAGAATCGAATTCAACCATTACAAATAATTGGTTTAATGGTGATGATAGCCGGTGTATTTTTAATCAGGATATTTTAAATAATTTTCTTTGCTAATCTTGATCGATGAAACTCTTTTTCAAGAATGGATGCGACATTTCCCCAAAACATAAAACCAGAGTTCATCTACAAAATGTAGCATAAACTCTGGTGACAATGGTGGTCTAACTTTATTTTATGAATTGCCTCATGATTATTTCTTCGCCGATACGTCCTATTAGCCTTTCATTCGTATCTTCAAACCCTACTTTTACATATAGTTTCTGTGCTGGAATATTAGCTTTGTCTACAACTAAAACAATTTCATCACAATTAGGAAATTCTGCTTTAACAAACTCAGCTAGTAATGTCATTCCTTGTTTTGCATAGCCCTTCCCTTGTTCTGTATGATTAATTGATAATGCAGATAATAGCATCGCATTTCTATTCGTAGAATATTTCTTAACTCGTTCATTTGCATTTAGGAGAAAGAAACCAACAGGTGTATTTTCACTTAGAATTACAATGCGATGCTGTCCTTCATTAATTTCCTCAAAATTGCTCGGCAGTGCAGAAAATTGTTTTTGCTCTTCAGTAAGTACAAAAGCGTTCAGTCCTTGCATATATTCACTTAAAAAATGTTTTAATTCAACCTATTCAACCTTCTTCAGTTTTTCCATTACATAATTCTCCATTCACTTTTTCTATACTTTACCACTTTATTAGGTTGTGGTCATTCATTTATTTGAAATTTCGAAAAACAAGACGTTCGTTAGATAAATAAATCACGAAAAAAATGCCCAGGCTCAACATTAATTTGAGTACCTAGGCTTTGTTGTTACTTAGTATATTCATACTAGTTACGTTTGTGGATTTGCCGCTAACACTCTACTGGCTTCATGTTGTACTTAGCAATGTATGTAATCTTTACTTGATTTCGTTCACTAACACTGCAGTATTTGGAGCAACAATCGCTTCAATGCCCGAAGCTTTGTAGCTAACTCGAATTGAGTCGTTGCTTTTATATAAATGGAAAGTATCCGAACTAAAAACAAATTCCCCGTTCTCATCTAAAACCGGTGAATAGGTGATGTCATAATGGAACTTTATGTCCTTTGCATCGGCTGGCATATCTGGTTCAGGTTGATAATCCTCAGGAACTTCCGTTGTAACGTATCTAAAAAATAGTTGTATGTCGTTATCATCTATTTTTTCCCAAAGGTCATATGTATTTCCTTGTGTCTTCATACCATCAAAATAAGTTGTTTCCTTTTCTTTATCAGTAAGGGGCAGATAAGGAACGGCTGCTTTTGCTAATTCCGTTATTTTAATTCTTTTCGTTTCTTTCCCTACGGCATTATAAACCAATAGTGTTATGTCTATACTTCCAAGCAAATCATCTCTTTTTCCAACGAGAAGATGATTTTGAAAGGTTAAAAACACCTCATCAGTTTGCAAATTTACATTATATTGATTTACAACTTTATTCATCTCTTTATTCATTAAATGTTCTTCAAGGATATATTTTAAATTTCCAAATCCCAATAAAGGAATTATTGCTGCGATAATCATACTTAAAAACAACAAACCAAATTTTTTGGATAAACTAATCTTATTTTTAATAAAGATAATTGGAATACCCACCGCAAAAGTAAAACCTAATAAGCCAACATATGCAAAAAATTGCATCAACCCTAATTCATCTATTTCGTACATATTAATATATACACACACACCAAGTAGAGCGATAGCGATTATTCGTATCAATTGATTTTTCATAAAATACTTCCTTCCTTTTACAAACCTCTAAAAGCTATGGTCGCACTAAGAAAAGTTCGGATAATTTCTCTACAATAGTTTGTCTATTCTCAATTATCAGCTCTGTTTTTCCTTTCTTTATTACGTAAGTACTGCCATTTTTGCTCCTATATTTTATTTTGACTACTTTTTTAATTGTCCCTAAGTTTAGACCTATGTACCATTTTTTAAAGTTTATAATGACTAACTAGCGTTCTATTCCAATTCCATCGAATACTTTACCTATCAAATCTTAACAATGTCTCACCTTATTTTATATATGTAATTTTTTCCTTTTTCTAC
Source organism: Lysinibacillus sp. YS11 (assembly GCF_002896375.1). NCBI lineage: Bacteria > Bacillati > Bacillota > Bacilli > Caryophanales > Bacillaceae > Lysinibacillus > Lysinibacillus sp. YS11. Next base: position 2,504,559 of record NZ_CP026007.1, read on the forward strand.
TTCTCTTCTTCATAAATGGAAGGAGCATTACTTTTAGAAATGTGCAACTAAGTAATATCATTATTGTTGGAGGAGACTGGAATAGTTCATAAGACATTTTTCTTACTTTATCGTATATTGTTTATTTTGTAATCGTACTTTTCTTAACTTATTGTATCCAATGGGTGACTGTGCTTTTTATGGGAGGTATTTGATTTACAGCTGCAGAAAGTTATCCAGGGGATTTGAGTAGTATTTCTTTAGTTATATGGAGCTTCTTATTTTCTTGCATTCATTTTGTTATTTTAACAATGTATGTATTTATTTCTTCATCATTTAGTGTTGTCTCTCTTTAAAATTAGGTTTCAAAGCAAGATAGCATTTTTGTTTAATACTTTTGTGACTGTTTAATTTTCTATTACTTAAAATCATTTTTATAGAACGTATCAGCAAGATAACTCGTTACATATGAATAATACTACTCTTTAGGATCAATATCACAAGTGTGCCTCTACAATCTCTAGACACCAAGTATTTAAATCTCAATGGATTACTTTCTTTTGGATATTGTTACAGGGAGAGTGGCAACCATTAATATTAACCCTAGATAGAGAGGATATTTTAAACATTCATTCGTTGAATACCCCAATAAATAAGGCATACCTATTAAGGCCATTACTACTCCAATTACAAACAAACCCATTTCAATTTTTCTAATCATATTTTTCTCCCATCCCTTAACATTTCTTATTCATTTCTCCCTACAACCAGAGAGGCTTTATCTAAGAAGCTTCTTTAAAATAAAAGACACCCCTCAGAAATAAGGAATGTCTAACTTTTTATCTATACACATCTAACAGATTTAACAAATATCTTTCTAATTCATTAATCGCAAACAAAACTTCCTTATGAAGTCTATCCTCGACAACGCTATCATCATTAAAGACCTCTAAGTATTTATTCACTTCTACAAAGAATTTTTCATACTCCTGTAAAAACTTATCAATCGTTTGATCACCAGGTGTTACAGATAAATAAATTGTTTTAAATAAATTAAAATCACTATACGCATTACTTAAAAAATAGATTGCCAGTATTCTATCGCTATTAATATACAATTTCACAAAAGATAGATTTTGTTTTAATTTTTTCAACGCATTGATAAGATTGTTCGTTTGCTTCAACATATTTGCCGTATTACTATACATCTGATAATCACCTCCATCTTTATAATAAGCAGAAAACCAACAAATTGGAATAATTTTCTGCAAATTACTAGCTGAAAACTTCCTTTATAATACAATTAAGTAGAAATATTAATTAATAATACTAAATGTATTACAGAAAGGACCCCCATTGGATAAATAATGGATCTTGAAAAGCTATTTTTAAATTCATTTCGAGGATGCCTTTCAAAAAATAAATGCAGGATTGCATGAATGATAAAGAATAGATCAAGGACCCAAAAAATGATGGTTTGATACTGACTGAAAAGTAAGGAAAGGATTAATACGTATAGAAACAGGTGAATAAAAGTGAATACTTTATAAGCCTTTGAATCTTCCATATCTTTAAGTATTATAAACAATCGCCACTCAGAGCGTCTTATTGCATCCATTTCGTGCAAAAGAAATAAAGAAAAGTTAAATAAAAAAAGAACGAGTAATAAATCAGGCATATAAAACCTCCTACAGACTATATACCAAATATTACTATAAAACCACTTTCGAAATACTAAGTAAACATGCCTAAATATGTCGATTTGTAGGCATATGGAGGCTTTCATTTTTTCCCTTATATTAAGCAATATAACCTTTTTACTTCATTCATTTTTGCATAAAGACATTTAAATCCATCTTACATTTAGTTCCAAATGATATTTTATCAAGTGGGCACCATTCTAAAATTGACCACTTTCCTTGCTAGAAGTAAACAAAAGCACACAATCAGAAGGCTTTTCGTTGATAAATAATATGTGTAATCCCCCAAGAAATAATATAGATTAGCATAATAAAAAACGTCGCCCCTGTATATAAAACCGTAACGGATGTATTATCAACAAAATCAATAATTGTTGTTAAGTGTTCATTCATATACAACGCAATCGGTCTTGAAATCCAAGTTAAGAGGATAAAGCTAATAAGTATAACCGTTGTAATATAACCCTGTTTAAAAATCTGAAATAATGGGAAGGTAAGCGCAGCAAATAGTAAGAATAAGCCACTACCAATGGCAATGTCAGATACCGTAAAATGTTTATTGAAAGCTAGCAGCGCTAGACTTGTAACACCTATGGATAAAATCATATAGACAATCGCTCCAAGATAGCGGGATGCGATAATTTCTGTACGTGTGTATGGCAAGGAGTTTAATAATATGTTCGTCTCAACTTTTTCATCGTATGCATACGTGTTAAAGGGAATAAAAATACTGGCGACCAGAAAAATTAAAACGGGTGGTGCCCCCAACAAAATAAAAACTAAGATAAAAGGAATAAAAAGCAATAGCTGCCTTTTCTGTAGTATGACATCGCGTTTAATTAAGTTAAGCATGATGGAGGCCTCCTTTAAAGTAATACATGATATCTTCCAGAGAGGCACGTTCAATAATAACTGTGTCTCCGAAAATATTTTTCGCTGCTTTAATATTATCCGTTAATGCTTCAAATCCTGTGGATGCACGATGAACATGGACAAATGCTTTTTCAGTGTCTCTATCAAGTAGATTCAACTCACCTTTAACGAGCGCATAGTTTTCAGCTACATCGTGTATAGATTGATTAAATACTAATTCCCCTTTCTGTATAAAAGCTATGTAATCTGCGATACGATCTAAATCAGTTGTAATGTGCGTAGAAAAGAAAATAGTGCGATTGCCATCAACCATTAATTCCTGTAATAGATCTAACAGCTCCCGTCTAAAAATGGGATCTAATCCTGCTGTCGGCTCATCCATAATGATTAGCTCTGCATGATGTGAGAGGGCTATTGCTAATGAAGCCTTCATTTGCATCCCTTTAGAAAATGTTTTTATTGCTTTGTTAAGTGGTAATTCGAATTGTTCTACGTATTGATAAAATATTGTATCGTCCCAGCGTTTGTAAGCAGGTGCAACTATACGTTTTATATCTTTTAAGTTCAACCCTTCAAAAAATATATTGCCATCGTATACAAACCCAATGCGCTGTTTAATCTCCTTCTCATGCGTCTTGTAGTCTAATCCGAAAAGCTTTACTTCTCCAGCATCTGGCCTTAATAGATTCATCATCGTTTTTATCGTTGTAGACTTACCAGCTCCATTTGCTCCAATGAAACCCGTTACAAAGCCTCGCTTTACCTGTAAATTTATATGATTTACGGAAAAGCCCTTGAACCTCTTTGTGACATTCTTTAATTCAACTACATTTTCCATCCCTTTCACTCCTCGTATAAAATCTTCAATAATTCCTTTAGCTCATCAAGTGACAGGCCTATTTCTCTGCTATTCGCAATGACCGCACTTAGCTGTTCCTCAATAACCTTCAGCTTCTTTTCCCGTATAACCTCCAAATTTTGCTCCGCTACAAAAGATCCTTTACCAACAATGGAATAGATAAAGCCCGCCTTCTCCAATTCTTCATAAGCCCGTTTTGTCGTTATTACACTAATTTGTAAATCCTTTGCGAGGTTACGCATGGAAGGTATAGCTGTGCCCTCCTGTAGTTCACCTGCTAAAATAAGTGATTTAATTTGATTCGTAATTTGTTCATAAATTGGCTCCTTTGAACTGTTCGAAATAATTATTTGCATGCCAATCCCTCTTCTTTATTTTTTTGAGAATATCGTTGAAATAATATTCCCTAGTGCTGCAATCAGTATAGCAATAACATGGATTGTGATGAACATATTAAAAAAAGGAAAGGAATAAGGCGTTATCCATTCGGTGAAAAGCCTCGAATCTAAAATCCATCTTCCCATTCTGGCAACTAAATTATTACTATCGTTCATGTTCGGCTCAAGAGCAGTGCCATCGACCGCGATAAAGATCAATTGAACAATTAAAAATATACCAATAGTGATGATCCATCGTTTTAACAGATTACTTTCATCCGCTTTTTCAGTGCCTATCACTTAAACAATTCCCCCCACAAATTCATTATATTGTATATATACTATATAAACATTATATACACAAATAAAAAATTTGTTCAACCACTTTTTTTAAAAAGGAAATTTTATACCATGAAATGATCTATGACATTCAATACAAAGAAGGAGCCTGTTTTGATAGCTATTATCAAAACAGGCTCCTATTAACAACTTGGCCACTCATTGTGTCTTGTCATTCAAATATGTTCATTCTGCAGTTGCAATCTGATAATTTATGATATAATGAATCATCTGACTAAATTGGCAAGACAATGGCTGTAGCGTGTGACGACGCTGCGGCTTTTTCTTTGTTTTTTCCTTACGTGATTAATTTAAATATTTGCCCTGCTTGGGTAGTGCGATTTGTTCAAAATCATCGACAAGTTTTTTTAGGTTGCTTGTCAGCTCTTCGCCCTTCATTGGTAATCCGTGCCCTGTGATGGCAACTGAAGGTTTTAGTATTGCTAATTTTTCGATAGATGCTCGAGCAGCCAGCCAATCTGTTGTAAAATATTGAGGGGGACCACTGATTTCTTTTGTCTGCGTAATCACCTTATAAAGAGATTCTTGTTTGACCGTAACAAATGCATCTCCAGCAATAAGCACCTTATCCTTCTCACGGAATAAAGATATATGCCCTGGTGAATGGCCAGGCGTATGAATCCATCTGAAACCTGCCATAAATGGAACACTACCATCAGAAGGTAAAACTTTGAGGTTACCACCTAAATTTATAGCTTCATTTGGAAAAATAGGTGACATTTTAGCAACCAAGCCGTTATTTACCGTTGGATCAGGCTCGGGATAATTTTGTTTTCCAGATAAAAAGGGTATTTCCAATGTATGCGCATAGACAGGAACATCCCACCGCTCTATTAATTCTATGATTCCTCCGACATGATCAAAATGACCGTGAGTCAGTATGATTGCCTTCGGTCGAGACTTAGAACCATAACGTTCTTCAACAACTGAAATGATCTCATCCGCACTTTTGGGCATCCCCGCATCTATTAGCACAAAATCTTTCATCTGCGGTTCACCATAAAGTACAATATTTACAATTTGAATCGTGTATTGATATAAATCAGGTAATATGTCTATACCTACACCGCTTCCAACAGAAGTTGCTGGGATAAATTTATAATCGTCCCCGTAATTCAAATTCTTGTCCATTTTAAATCATCTTCTTTCAATTAAGTCATTGGAGGTTCAAGCATAAACTATATGGAAATGCCACAACCATTAATGATGGCATACTTACCTTCTTACTTCTTTTCTTTTTTATTGAAGGGCTGTTCTTTCTGTTGCTCTTGTTCCTCTTTTACTGCTTCTAATTCTTCAGGATTAAATTCCATTGCTATTTCTTCTTGCTCTACTTCATTCTTTTGCTTTTCTTTTGTCAAAACACTCACCTCCAATATGCTTTAAAGTGGCCTTCCTTAAGAAAATCTATACTTTTCACTTTTTCAAAGCTACATTAAACGTATAACTAAACAGAAAACACCCATTCTATAAGTGCGTAGTGTTTCACTACTTAAAGAGCTGCAGAGATTTCTTTCTCTGTGGCTTCTTTTAATTTTTACATTAAAAATTTTATTAAAAGTGAATTTTACTTATTTTTTCAGCCATACTAACATGGCTTTAATGGCGAATAATAAGAAAAGGATGTGTACAGATGGGTATTCTTGGTGGAAATCCAAAAGATGAACCGTTGCATTATGGTGAGGTATTTAGTGTTTGGTCGGGTTTAATTGCAGACTATGGCATGATTTCTGGCTATCAAACGTTTTATAATCATGCTGGTGATGAAGATCTTAAAAAAATTATTGAAGATATCATCGAAACATGCAGGGAAGAAGTAAAGCAATTAGAAAAAATTCTAAAAACAAACGGGATCGCACTACCTCCTGCATCACCTGAGAGACCTGTAGCAAGACTTGAAGATATTCCTCCAGGTGCAAAGTTTAATGATCCAGAAATAAGCGCTGCCCTTACTGCTGACGTTGCAGCTGGATTAGTTGCATGTAGTCAGGCAATGGGCACTTCTACTCGTGAAGATGTCGCATTAATGTTTGGGCAATTCCATATGGCTAAAGCTCAGCTTGGCGCAAAACTTTTACGTTTAAACAAAAATAAAGGCTGGCTTGTACCACCACCATTACATGTTAATTATCCTGAAAAATAAAGACTATTCCCCTGAATTGAGGAAAGTAAATGTATTATTATAAAGAAGAATTGATAAACATTATTAAACCTGACAAACCAGATCCTCAAGCAGCACGAGTAATGCAAGAAATACTTGGTGGTCATTATGGTGAAATGAGAACCATGATGCAGTACTTTTTTCAAAGCTCTAATTTTAGAGGCAAAGAAACCCAATATCGTGATTTATTACGGGGTGTTTTCTTAGAAGAAATTGCACACGTTGAACTTGTACAAAATACAATCAACCAATTACTAAATGATTCTGGGGAATCCTCTGCTCCTGGAAATAACGGCATGGACCAAGCACCTTTAGATGAGGCAGTTAAACATGCCAATCCACACCATTATATTGTGGGTGCACAATCATCTTTGCCTGTAGATGCAGCAGGTAATCCCTGGAATGGTTCGTGGGTTTATGCACATGGAAACCTTATTGCAGATTTATTGGATAATTTAGTATTGGAGTCAACGGGTGTACTTCAAAAGACACGTATATATGAGATGAGCTCTAATCAGACATTTAGAGAAACACTTGCTTTTCTAATTGTTCGTGACAATGCTCATCAAAATGCATTTGCCAAAGCATTAGAAACTTTAGGGGTAGATTGGGGAAAATTATTCCCTGTACCGAACTACGATATCAACAAATACCCAGAGTGTAGAAAGTTTGTTGAAATGGGTTATCACAATGCTCAATTTAACTTTAGATTAGATCCAACTCGTATCGGGGAAATCTTTCAAGGACAAACTCCAAGTAGAAATGGTGGAGAATTAAATGTGACCCCTCCACCAGAAGGATTCCCAGTACCTGTTATGCCAGAGATGCCAAATGAACACAGTCCTGGCCTGAAGGATATGAATAACTAAAATACTTTTAGCTGTAGCGTTTGTCGACGCTGCGGCTTTTTGAATGTAAAAATAGACTGTATTTACACAAACTATTAATAAGTGTATCGCATAGACTGTGACGTTGGTTGACCGTCATAGTCTTATTTTTATTTTAAAGGCAATAAACTATGCACAATGAGTTAACTTTTCATATAAATAGTAGTGTTAAGCTAATCTAGTTTAACATGTACCTCCCGAATTGTTACTTAGGGTCACTTTCAGCCGAGTGACCCTTAAATATTTATATAAACTTCGTTTTAAAGGAGATTATTTTGCCTGAAGCTTTCTATACTTTACATATTCTAGATTTTCGAAAGGAGGGACTTTCATATGGGATATGAAGTTTACGGTTCAAACTATGGCAAGCATGATAATTTATCATTCGCTCTAATTGTTGTCCTCTTTATTCTTTTAATTATTGCTGGTGCTACTTTCTTATATCATTAATAATTACCTTCTATTATCCTCAAATATTCATGCTATGATCAAAGGGTCGTCTTACACCCTGGTGACCCTTTTTTACTACTTACTTTGTTGCATATAAGAATGTATGTAGGAAGTTTGTTGCTTAGTGTACTAATCTAACAAACAGTTCATAGAATATATCAAGCATAATTTGGGCTAAAAATAACAAAGGAGAATGCCTATGAGCATTGATTTTATTACACTTGCCCCAACTGTCATGCAGGTGTTTAAAGCAGGAGATGCAAATCCAAAAAAAGTAAAGCGCATCGTTTATGGACAAGCTACCTCTGATGCAAATGGAATAGCCACATTATATTTTACAGACAATGCATTAGCGAATGGCAATGCTCTTTTAACTACTATTGACTATGCAGTTGCAAGTGTATACTCGACAAATCCAACGATAAACTTAAGACCGAGAGTTCAAATGAGAGAGAAGAATATTAGTGGGAAATATGTCTCTGCTAATATTACAAATATTAGTGGTGTGACAGTATTAGGAATTAATGTATTAGGATCGGAAAATCCAGTAAGTGGCGTGATTGTAGATTTTATGATTTTAGGTAGTTTTGATTTGTAAACAGATCATACTGAACAAACTCCCTCGTGTTGCTTTTACATTCTTCTTGGTAAAACCTCATATCCTCACTTCTTTCATCGAGAATAGGCAAGTAACAAATGTATTTCCCGATTTGAAATGTAATGAAAAAAAATAAAGACAAAGTCGAAAAAATCGACTTTGTCTACTGAAACCACTCTATTTAAGAATGTTTTTCTTCATTTAAAAATTAAAGTTTAACGATGTTAGCAGCTTGTGGTCCACGTTGACCTTCTTCAACTGTGAATTCAACTTTTTGACCTTCTTCAAGTGATTTGAAACCTTCACCTTGGATAGCTGAGAAGTGAGCGAATACGTCTTGTCCGCCTTCTACTTCGATGAAACCAAAACCTTTTTCTGCGTTAAACCATTTTACTGTACCTTGTGTCATTTAAATGACCTCCAATAATGTTATTAAATAAAATCATACTACTTCCAAAGAAAAAAATTCACATATTACAAAAAGTAACTAACAAAACACGATTACTCTTTGTAATATGTGAATTTATTATTTCTTTAAGAAAGATTCTATTACATACAGTATATGATAAAAAATCGTATTAGTCCAGTGTAAAGTGAATTTTTTTATCAATGAAGGCTAAAACCTGCACGTACCAGCATTTTTAAAGGTTAAAATTAGTTATTTCACCGCCATTAAGTAGCTAGAGGCAATTGTTTTTGTATTTCAATAGCGACATTCCCTACCTCATTAATCCGTATATTTTTTGAAGCTGAATATTACATTTTAGGACTTATTTGCCCTTTGCATCCTTAGGCTCTACATGGACATGCACTTCATAAACCCCTTGCTCTTCCACCATATTTTTTTCAACAACCGAAGCAACATCATGCGCTTTCGTGATATCTAACTTTGCATCTACAAGTATAACGACATCAATTACCTCATTATTCCCATAATTTCTTCCTCTGATTTCTTTCAATCCTTTAACACCATCTATTTTTAAAATAATCTCTTTGTATGTTTGAAGAATTTTCTCATCAAATCCATCCGATAGTTCATGAGAGGCTTCCTTGAAAATCTCCCAAGCTGTTTTACAAATGATGAAACCTACGACAATGGCAGTACCCGTATCTAACCAAGGCATATGTAGTTGTGACCCTAAAATTCCTACAGCGGTTCCAATACTTACCCAAGCGTCTGACAAATTATCTTTAGCTGCAGCCATAACGGCTTTACTATTGATTTTTTTAGCCAATTGTTTGTTGTAACGATAGACTAAATACATCACCAATGCTGATCCTATCCCTACATAGGCTGCGACCATATCCGGCGATTCTTTTCCACCTTGAAAAATGGAAGAAAAACCACCGACCAATACTTGAATACCAACGGCCATCATAATAAATGAAGCGACCATTGATGCAATGGTTTCACTTTTCCAATGACCATAGCGATGATCATGATCTGCTGGTTTTTGTGAAAGCTTTAGCCCAATAAGTACTGCAATAGAGGCAATAATATCTGTCGTATTATTCAAACCATCAGCTTTTAAAGCTTCTGAACCACTCAAGTAACCAATGCCAACTTTTATGATGGATAAAATTATATATGCAATAATACTGATAATGGCACCACGTTCACCTAATTTAAGATTATTATATCTTTCTGCTTCCAATTCACTTACCTCCCACTTACGTACATCATCATCATAACAACCCAACATCGAGTGGGTCTACAGCAACCTTTTTGCCTTGCTATACATAAGTAGGAGGACTATAAAAGTGTTGATGTGGGGAAAAAATAAAGCCCTTAGGAAGATACGCTGTCACTGGTTTAAAGCCTAGAAATTATTATACTAACCGAATAAAATAGTAGTGTATCTGTTCTTTAAGATTTTTTCCTCCAACGAACACACCTAACAAACCTTGGTCATTTCCAATTTCGGGAGTGACCCTTTTTACGTACTTATAAGCACGTAGAAAAGCCTTGCCACAACTGAAGCAAGGCTTTTAATCAATTATCCTCTTAAAAATCCGCCCTCTGAGTGGATTATTTGACCAGTTATCCATGTAGCCTCCTCGCTAGCAAGAAAGCTAATCACCTTGGCCACATCCACTGGTGTCCCAATCCGCCCCATTGGAAATTTGGGTAACAGATAACTTCTAATCTCATCATTCATCCATGTAGAATCTGTTGGCCCTGGATTGACAGCATTGACGGTAATGCCCAGCGGTGCTAGCTCCTGTGCTAATGATCTAGTAAAGGCTGAAATTGCCCCTTTCGTTGCCACATAGGCTAGCTCTCCCATCATAGGACCTAAATCTTGACCAGAAGTCATATTAATAATTCTCCCTGAGTTTAAATTAGCTTTTTCAAAAAGACGTGCAAATTCCACACAAAGTAGTAGGGTTGACCTTATATTCACCGCGTAATGCTCGTCTAATGTTTGAGCATCTAATGCTAGATAACCATCTTGTGCTGAATGGGCAGCATTATTCACTAAAATGGAAGGTACACCCATTTTTTCGAAAACCGTTTGGAGTATCGTTTTTGGAGCTTGGGAATCTGATAAATCAATCGACAATTCTTCACATGAAACACCCTTACTCAAAATTTCCTGTTTGAATTCTCCTATCCACTTACGATTAGCATGCCAGTGTGTGAAAAAAACATTGACACCATCCGTAGCCAATCTTCTACAAATAGCTGTTCCAATATCTTGAGGGTGGCTTGCACCCGTAATGATTGCTATTTTATGTTGTGTTTTATTCATTTCTTTTTACCCCCATGGTTATTGAGATTATTAATAAAAAAAGAGCATCACCATAATGGTCCGCTCCGTTTTTAGAAATCAAAACCCTTACACTGCACTTCTTTGAAAATGACCATCATACCTTGACACACACCTATAAAAGAAAAAGATACAGAGTTTGTCACATGTAGAGTATGTATTCCCCTCTTCATCTAATCTGAATTATTTTTTAATCTAAAGTTTTCATCGTATTTTGAACATCAATAGAAAAGGTCTCTACATCAAATTGATGCTGCTTTATCGTATCTTCCGCTAACTGTTGAGCCTTCTTTTTAGCCTTGTGATTTTTCTCTTGTGTTAAATTAATTCTTACTTGAATTTCCTCAGACGTCATACTATGGTCAATGCTGAAAGTGCCAAAATTTTCTGCAAACATCGCCTCAAATAGATTGGCCATGACATCATTATAACTTAGCCGAGTTGAGATCGCTTCTACTGGCTCATAGAGTTGCTTTAACGTTATTTGAAAAGAGATGGGGTTTAATTCATTAGCTTTGATAACGTCCAGCATTGTTTCTTCTATATGTTGCTTTGTCTTGTGATCGACCTTGTCGGGTAATGACACAAGGAGCTCTATTTTTCCATTAGGTAAAATTCCATAATCTAATAGAAAGCTATAGGATTCTTTGCGCAATGTATAGGAAATCTCACTAATTAAAAATTGATATTGCTGAATATAACGCAATAATTCATCATTACTAGGCTGTGACATAGAAACATTGGTTTTTTCAGCATATTGAATAGGTGCATTTGCCAAAAAGAAAAATGCACCACAAACAATGCTTAAAAGTAGAAACCATAACGTAAATAACCTTTTAATAAACATGTATAGCCCCCTTATTCGGGACTATATGCCAACTATCGAAAGTAAATTACGGTAGAATTTTATAAAACAACACACGATCTTGATTTTCACCACCATAATTACTATGAATGGACATATTATCTAACACTTTGTCACCTTTTTCCATTCTAAAACCCAGATTCGTATGGAAGGCGATGGATACTTCATTAATAGGCGACGTGACACATTTCACAATATTTCGATGGTATTGCTTCACCACATGAAAGAATACATCATATAATCTTTTTGCAATATTCTGTTTTCTGTAATCAGGATGGACCCCAACAAAATGGATGAACGCTTCATTTGTTTTGGACTGCGATAAAAAGCCAATGAGGAAGCCAATAATTTCGCCATCCTTCTCCATAATAAGGCTTGTATTTGTAAAGTGATCAAAAAATAATTTAGGCAGCTTGTCTGACATATTCCTACCACCCCACCACTCATTAATCAATGGAGATAAAGTATAGTAATCTGAACTCTGTACACTACGAATGTTCATGGAATCCGTCCTCCTTTTCAAGTCATACAACTGATTTATGGCCTGAATGTATCTACAGCTAATATATAAATGGTGACAATCACCATAGCATACCCCACTACAAATGCATATTTAAGTTATTGTGCTGAGGCTCATACAAACTCAAAAACAATCACCACAACCAGATATGGATAAAACAATGTAGATGAATACTATCTCTATACCCTCCATCTAGGAAGGTTAATCCTACTCTTATTTTACCCTACCATTTATTTCAATATCAATGGTTCTATTATACCTTTGCCATCACTAATGCCTTTAACGTGTTACTTAAAGCCTGAATATGATTTGTCGTATCTGTCATGCTTACTAGAAGCTGATTTTCGTCCTCCACTGAATGTAGAATAGCACCAGTAGAAGCCGCATTTTGCTCGGTCATGTGATTCAGTTTTTCAATTTGCATTTGGATTACCCCGAATTGTGAGATGGCACTGCTTAATTCATGCATCCCTCTTGTTAAATCTGTATTCGTTTCCGTAAAAGAATCCTTTAAACTATTAAAGAAATGACTGACATCCTGTAAAAGCTGTTCTCCATACTGTAGCGCCTTTTCACCGTCATCAGAGCGTTGATGAGCCTCTGTTGATTTTTCAAACAAGGTTTTCGTCACATTGGTAATGCTGACAGTAATTGCAGCGCTTTCCTCTGCTAGCTTACGTACTTCATCTGCAACAATCGCAAATCCTTTACCATGCTCCCCCGCTCTAGCCGCTTCTATCGCAGCATTTAATGCCAATAAATTAGTCTGTTCTGCAATATGGGTAATCCCCTTTAAAAGACTATCCACTGTTTGTAGGCTATGTTGTAGCTCGTTGACAGTTTCCGCAGTTGAGGCCATTGCATGACTCATAACGCTCATTTGAGTCATTGCATCCTGCATTTTATCCCATCCCGCTAATACTTCTTGTTGTAGCTCAGTAGATTTAGCGACCGTATCCTTTGAGATCGTCAAAGTTTTATTGACAAAATGAACCGAGTCGCCCATAGTGCCATTAATCATTTGTAAACTAGATACCTCCTGCTGAATACTTGCAGATATATCCTCTGTCGCTACTAAAATTTGCTTACTAGAGCCAGAGATCCTCTGCATGGTTTGTTGGAATTGCGTGACATGCATGTCTAATGCCTGACTGCTCTTTTCAATTTCCTGAAACGTATTTTGTAATTGATTGAAGGATGCTTGTACTTCATTTTGCTGAATTTCTGCATGTTGAATCAGTTCATTCCCCCATTTTGCCAGCAAATAAAAGGCAATAATGACCCCATTCATAATCGCCAAAAGTGTCACAAAGACAATGGTGTCATCGAATGGCCCTAACAATGATGACGAGTTGACCAGATATAAAATGAAAAAACTAAGATTTGTTAGAATTCCAAAGAAGACAATCAATTCTTTTTTAAAATACAGAGCAATGATGGCCACTGTGCACAGTAAAATATAATGTTTATTTAATGAAAAGCTATCAAGCAAAAATAGGGTAAACACAACACTTGATGGAATGAGGCCAAAAATAAAGCCTTTGACATACGTTTTAATAGGTAAAAAATAATTACATACTGCCAAGGCAATGACAGCTAGCCCAATAAATAAAAAATGCAAGCCCTTTGATAGAATCATTGGTCCACATATTAAAATGGCCAAAATTGAGATAATAGCCAAATTTACACGATGAACTTTCCGTGTATCATAACGAATTTTATGCTCCATTACTATCCCCCTAAAAAAATGAATAGACATTCAGTTTAATTTTCTATTATTATATAGTATAACAACTACTTTTTGTAGCTAAATATTGCATTTATAAGCAGAATTAGCTTATTTTTGAAATAAAAGGGGGAAATTGAATTGACTAGCGTCCAACAAATCGCACCAAATTTCTACTGTATCGATACACATGATTTAGGTCGAGAGCAGCGAACAAGCTCCTATCTATTAATCGATGAAAAGATTGCTCTTATCGAAACTTCGGCCAGTCCATCCGTACCTTATATTATGGAAGGGTTACAGAAATTAAATATTGCCGTAGAGGATATAGACTATGTCATCGTGACACATATTCATTTAGACCATGCAGGCGGAGCAGGGTTATTTTTGCAAAGCTGTCCCAATGCTAAATTAGTGGTTCATCCACGAGGCGCAGCCCACATGATTGATCCCAGTCGTCTTATCCGCAGTGCTAAAGGGGTTTATGGCGCTGAATTTGACCGCCTTTTTGATCCAATTGTACCCATTGACGCTACAAGAATTATTGAAGTTCTTCACGAACAGCGTTTACAATTAGGTCAACATCATTTAACGTTTTATCATACTGAGGGGCATGCTAAGCATCATGTTTCAATGCTTTATTCCGCAACAAATGGCTTGTTTGTAGGAGATACAACAGGTGTTCGCTATCCCGAAATGGATGAGGAAGCAATTGATTTAATCATTCCGTCCACCTCTCCAAATCAATACAACCCTGAAACAATGGAACAATCCTTAAAATTGTACGAAAAGCTACAAGCAAGTGAATTGTACTTCGGTCACTATGGGGCTTATAAAAATCCAGCTGAAGCCTACCGTCAGGTGCGCTATTGGACACCACTCTTTTTAGAAGAAGGTAGAAAAGCGCAAGCAGCATCCAGCCAGTTCCAAGAACAAGTTCACTACTTAGATGCTCGCTTAAAGGAACTTTTATTTAACTATCTACAGGAAAACGACATTCCGTCCGATCATCCTGTCTATCAAACCATCCCATTCGATACCATCGTGTCCGCAATGGGCATACTGGATTATCTCGAAAAAGCAAATGCGCAGATTCCACTTTAACGGCAATAAGAGGTGTTCCCAATGACATTGGGGACACCTCTTTTTTAGAAGCGCTTATAGTACTGGTCAATGCAAGCTTTTTGTAAAACCTGCCCTTTTACATCGGAAGGCGCTCTTTTTTCAGGTGAACCGCTCGCTTTACATCGCACTGCGCTTATGCCTGTCCATGCTTTCCCTATCTCCATAAGTGTCCTCATGCCTTTAATTGATCTAGAACTGCTTGAAAATTTTGTTGCTCCCCTACTTCACGAAATAATTGAAAGGGATTGCTCATTTTTTTCATGCGCTCCATGACAAAGGGAATCGTAAAAAGTGTTGGCGTTAGGTTTTCATTGACCTCCTCCCATAGAAGCGGTGTTGCTACTAAACCCATTTCATTGCCACGAGTGGAATACGGGGCAATGATAGTCTTGCCCTCTGCATGTTGTACATAATCTAAATATAATTTTTCATGACGATTCTTTTTTAAACGCTCAATTGTATATAAATTTGGCTTTTGCTCACATAAAAAGCGACAAACAAACTCTGTAAATATACGTACCTCTTCATAAGTAAATGTATTTGCGGGTAAAGGAATATACAGCTGTAAACCTTTTCCACCTGATGTTTTGACAAAGGATTGGAGCTGAAAATAATCAATAATGTTCTTTAAATCAAGTGCTCCTGAAACGGCTAATGAAAAATCTTGTACTGAGGGAGGATCTAAGTCGAAAACGATTTCTGTCGGGTACGAAGAATGATGTGTTTGAAATGGAATGTGGAACTCTAATGCCAGCTGATTTCCAAGCCACAATAACGTTTCCAAGTTATTACACACGATATAATCAATATCATCCATCACAGCTGTTGCCACAAAATTAGGCATTTTTTCTGGTTTACTTTTTTGATAAAAACTTTCGCCTGGAACACCATGTGGATAGCGTATTAGCGTTAGAGGGCGATCCTTTAGAAAAGGCATTAAATAGGGCGAAATATTTTGCAAATAGAACAAGTATTGATCCTTTGTAATACCCATATTCGGCCATACAGGCTTGTCTGGATGTGTGATAGCAACTGAATCAGGGATAGGATACAGTTGACGTTGCATGTGCAGCCAATGACATTCCTCAGGTGATATCTCTAATCGAAAGGCATGAAATCTAGGTTCCCGAAGCTTACTACCATCAAAATCAATACAGGCAATATCAACACAAATCGAAGGCTCAAGTGCCCATAGCTCCTTTTTACGCAGTCCATTAGTCTGAAAGAATTTGACAAGTGTTTGATGCTCTTCTTCTGTCATACCATGCTTAAACGTAACGACTTCTCGTAATTCATTGTCCTCAAAAACTGCACCATGAAAATAACTATTGCTATGGTCATATTGTGTGACAATGACTGTGACATAACGCCAATTTTTTATCTTTAACCAATGATTTGATCGTATGTTTTCAAGCCATTTACTTGTTTTCTTCTTAGCTACAATGCCTTCCCCATTGTAAAGCTTGATGGACTGCCATAAGCTCTCATGCTCCTCACTACCATGTATGACTTGGATAGGCGTTGGATTCTCATAGTTTACGCTTGGCCATTTGAACTTCGTAGCAAGCTTGACCAATTGCTCCTTACGCGTTTTTAAATAGTGGTTTTGGAGAGATTCTCCTTTAAGGGTTAAAACATCAAATGCTAGATAGTGAAAAGGACATGAATGAGCATGTTCCTGAATCACGTCTTGATTTTGCATTCTCCCCCTCTTCTGAACAACGGCAAAATCACTTTTATAATGATTGCGTAAATAAACTAACTCCCCATCCAAGGTTAGGGGTAAAAAGGTTTGGATGGATGTATATATTTGCTGACAAAAAGCTAAAATTTCGGGAAACAAGTGATTTAAATGTCGTCCATTTCTGCTAATGAGCTTCGGCTCCTCATCCCAAACTAATAAGCAGCGAAAACCATCATATTTTGTTTCAAATAGCCATTCATCTCCACTAGGAATATCGTTTGTTTCGGATAAAAGCATTGGTTTCATTCCGCTATACCTACTTTGCTTTTTATATTCAGTGTTTGAAGATTTCATTTTAAGATACATAAAAAACCTCAAAATACATCATAGTAAGAAAAACGAGGTGACAACAATGCATACAGTGTGGAAAGGCAGTATTTCCTTTGGACTTGTTAATATTCCTGTGAAACTACATGCTGCAACTGAAAATAAAGATGTCAAATTGCGTCAGCTTCACAAAGACTGCCATACGCCGATTAGCTATAAAAAGGTTTGTGAGGGCTGTAACCAAGAGGTAACAGATGAGGATATCGTGAAGGCTTATGAATATGCCAAAAATAAATTTGTTGTGTTGGATCAAGAGGATTTAGAAAACTTGCGTAAGGAAAATGAAGATAAGGCTGTGGAAATTATTGATTTTGTGCAATTAACTGAAATCGATCCCATCTATTTTGAACGCACCTATTTTTTATCACCCGATTCGACGGGAGCCAAAGCCTATTCATTGTTACGAAAAACATTAGAACAATCAGGGAAAATTGGCATTGCCAAAATCGTTATCCGCTCTAAAGAGCAGCTTGCCATTGTGCGTGTTTATCAAAATGCCCTTGTGATGGAAACAATTCACTATCCAGATGAGGTAAGAAGCATTGGCGATGTCCCTAATATTCCAAGTGAACAGGATGTAGTACAAAAGGAGCTCGATACAGCCCTCATGTTAGTGGAACAACTAACAACTACATTCAACCCTGAAAAATATACAGATGATTACCGCAATGCTTTATTAGAACTAATTGAAGAAAAGAAAGCTACAAATACGATATCTACAAGCGATAAACAACGTCCAATTCCTGAAAATGTCACGGATTTAATGACAGCTCTACAGGCCTCTTTAGAAAAAACAAAAAAGCCCGCTACAAGAAAACGGACTACACGTACAAAGAAAAATGCTTAAGAACAAGCGTATCCTGACATCGGGATACGCTTTAGAATTGTCGAAAATAGGAATCTAAATCCTTTTTGCGCTGAATCATTAAAAGTTTAGCCAATACAGCATGTTGCTGTTTAAAGAATTTAGGCTTTCCTACCCTTTCAAAGCGTTTATTCCAACGAAACATTTTAAAAAAGATCGAAAAAGTAGGTTGATAGTGAGCTTTTTCGAAGCCCATTTTTTGTTTTATAAATCTTTTTATTATACGAAAGACTCGAATTTTATAAGGCGTATCGAGAAAGATAATGCAATCAGCTTGCTGGAAGCTATCAACAACCCACTTCTCCTGATGGATCCCCTCTATAATCCAACTGTTCGTTTGGAGAATGGTTTGTAAGTGCTCCTTTTTTTCTTCATCTGTTCTTAGAATATCCCCTGATTCCTTTCGCATCCATGCCACATTATCAAGCTCATAATAAGGAATCTGCAAGGTTTTAGATAACTTCCTCGCCAATGTTGTTTTCCCACTGCCAACGGACCCAATGATATGTATTTTTTGTGGAAACGCTTTTGTCACAAAACCCCTCCATTGTATGTACCTTTGTAGAAATAATTCCTTTATTATACAATAGATTTCAGCTGACATAACGATAGTTTTCCAAGAACATTCGTTCCTAATTATGGTATAATAAAGGAAAAACTAGGAGATCTTTATTCATGACAATACATGAGCAAATGTCGCAACAACAAATAGCTGGCCTCAGCATTGCCTATATAAAGGATGGTGAGCTTCAGAAGGCAGAGTGCTTTGGTCTATTAGAGGTCGGGAAAACTAACAGAATCAATACCGAAACCATCTTCAATGCCTGTTCAATTAGTAAACTAGTTACAAGCATTTTAGTGATGAAGCTGGTCGAGCAAGGTATAGTAGATTTAGATGAGGATATTAATCAAAAGCTCACATCTTGGAAGATGCCAGATCATAGCTACACTCAGGGAAAAAAAGTAACATTACGACATTTGTTAAGTCATCAGGCCGGAATTATTGACCCTAAAGGCAGCTTCTCTCCCTTACATTCACGATGGCAGAGGCCTTCGATGGTCGACTTATTAAAAGGTACAACTCCTTATTGTTCCATACCAATCGATAGTACTTTTGAGGCTGAGCAAGAATTTCACTATTCAGATGCTGGCTTTTGCATTGTTCAATTGCTGATTGAGGATACAACAGGCTCAAGTTTTTCAACACTCATGACAGACGTGATTTTCCGACCACTAGCCATGACAAATAGCTTTTTTTCTTCCGCAGTCCCAACTGCCAATACAGCAAGTGGTCATCAGAAAGATGGCACCCTAACAGCACAAAGATACCCTATTTACCCGTATGATGCAGCTTGTGGATTATGGACAACACCGTCAGATCTAGCAAAATTATTACAAGAGGTAATGCAGGCCTTAAAGGGAAAGGGTACACTTGGTTTAGCTTCAATCCATGAGCTAATTCGTCCTCAGGGCTGTAAAGAATGGATGGGCCTTGGTGTATTTCTTGACGGTGCTGGTGAGCAGCTTGAAATATCCTCGCTTGGCTGGGGCGTTGGCTATCAATGTATGCTAGTGGCCTACCCCCACCTAGGCAAAGGCTTTGTTGCCATGACTAACACCGATACAGGCGTACATCAAATGCAAGGTCTCTTAGGAGAAATCTATCGTTCCTTTATCCAATAAAGAAGAGGCTTGATTCAAGCCTCTTTCCTTACCTCATAATGTAGTTGTACCATTTGACCATATCGTTTTGTTTCCAATAGCCTTAAGTTTTCGAATGGACGGGGAGATTTAAACAAGGGTATCCCTGAGCCTAGTAAATGGGGTGTAATCGTAATAATCCATTCGTCAATTAGCCGCTCCTGTAAAAAAGCATCTAGAAGGTCCCCTCCCCCTACCATCCAAATCTTTGTGCCTTCTTGCTCTTTTAAACGTTGAGTAAATGTGATGACATCCTCTTGGATAAACGTCACATGCTCATTTTCTCCAGTTTGAGTTGTTGAAAACACATAGCATTTTTTATCAGGATAAGGGAACGGTTTAAGATGTTCTAGGATATAATCATATGTTCGTTTTCCCATAATGACGGTATCAATAGTTTGATACATATCAGCGTAGCCATTATCACCCTCTCCCTCTGTTTCCTCTAGCCACTGTAGATCATCATTTTCCTTGGCAATAAATCCATCTAAACTCCCTGCAATAAATACCAGTATTTCTCGTGACATTACGTCAGCTCCTCTTCTTTTGAAAATCTCTTGTACAATCTCTATACTAAATATAAAACATGACAACTATTGGCATGATTAAATAAAAAGGTGAAAAAATATGACCAAAGCTAAACGATTAATTGATATTTTGCTATTCGTCAGTGTGAAAAAGAAATTTACAGCGCAGGAAATTGCCGACACCTTCCATATTTCCGTGCGAACGGTGCATCGTTACCTTTTGGATTTAAGTGATATGGGGCTACCCATTTACGCGGAACAAGGAAGACATGGGGGCTATACGGTGCTATCCAATGCCATTCTCCCCCCGATATTATTTACTGAGGAAGAGGCGGTCGCCATTTTCTTTGCATTCCAGTCTTTGCACTATTATCGTGATTTACCCTTTAATACTGAAATGAAGTCTGTCTCTCAAAAACTGTATGAATCCTTACAGAAGGAAGCCAAGAAAAAGGTGGATACGCTGCAATCCTATATTGCCTTTTGGAACCCTAAAAGAGCCATTACAACACCACTCTTAACAGACGTTTTAGAGGCTATCATTAACCAATCACAATTGCATATCCAGTATGAATCGAAATCTGGTATCACCTCTAAGCATATCCAGCCTATTGGCGTGTACGCTCATGATGGCTTATGGTATATGCCTGCGCTACTGCTATCAAATGAAAGAATATTACTCTTCCGTGTAGATCGAATTAAAGGGATAAAAATTAGTGAAGCAAACCATAAAACGACGATGAATTTGCAGCAATGGCTTGAAACTGACTATGAGCCTCAGCAGCCTATTCGGTTATATGTAGAATTATCAAGCGAGGGCGTTCGTCAATGTTTAAGTGAGCCCCATCTTGAAAAAGCGGTTGTTCGACATAGTGATGGAACAGGCTATATCGATACGATTATCGATCAACATGAGCTCCACTTTAATAGCTCCCTTTTCTTTCGCCTTGGTCAACATGCGATTGTCAAAGAACCGTACACACTAATTCAGCTTATACGTCAGCATGCATATGAGCTATTAGCGATTTACACTGAGCCAATAGAGCCTCTATAAGATGACAATTTTGTTAGATTCACGTAACATTCATCGTTACTACTTTTAAAAGATCTTCCTTATAATTGGTCTTGAAGGAGGAGATATACGTTGCAACCGACCAACAGTAATAAACGAATTGACACATTAGATTATTTAAGAGGGTTCGCCTTACTGGGCATTATTTTAGTCAATATCCCCTCATTAATGTGGATTGAACCACCTGAATTGGCAAACGATATTGCCTATAACCGCTTTCTGACACTTTTTGTAGAGGGTAAATTTTTTATCATTTTTTCATTTTTATTTGGAATAGGATTCTATCTCTTTATTTCACGCGCACAGGCAAGGGGCGAAAAAGCCTATGCCTTATTTAGTCGTAGGCTTTTGATTTTACTGTTTATGGGGCTAGTGCATTTTTATTTCCAACCAGGTGAAGCCTTAACTGTCTATGCTATCTTTGGCTTTGTAGCCTTACCTTTTTATAAAATGCGCAAAGACATCAATCTCATCCTTGGATTCATCCTATTAGCCATCACTGCCTATTTTGGTCTAAAAATTTTAATGCCATTTCCACTGATTTTGCTTGGTCTAGCTGCTGGTCAATATCATTTATTTGAAAATATCTCGTTACATCGAAATAAAATCATGTTCGTGACGATTGTAATGGGCTTTATAAGCATGGCTAGCTGGTTTTATCAATGGCAGTATGTCCCTGAGCCTCTTGTTAATATCCAGCATTTGCCCAAGGATCAGCTAGCGGCTCATATTACAAATATTGAGCAATTTTCATTAATTGGACTACAGTTTAGCCCATTCGCTTCTGCCTTTTACATGGGAACAATCATCCTATTATTACAAAGCACTTTGTTCCAGCGACTATTGGCACCGTTAAAAGCATATGGGCGCATGGCCTTGACTAATTACCTGGGGCAAACAGCGCTCATTCTCTTAATTGGCCATACTTTCGGTTTAATTGGACAACTTCGCTATCTTGAATCTTTGTGGATTTGTCTAGGCATTTATGGTTGCCAATTGCTCTTTAGTAAGCTATGGCTATACTTTTTCCGCTTTGGCCCTATGGAATGGCTATGGCGAATCGGGACATATTGGACAATTCCTCCCCTACGACAAAGTACGAAAGATTATTTATCGTAAAGGATAAACACCTATCAGCTTGGTGGTAAACATCATATATTGGTAATGTACCCTACTCGCTTTCCATCTTTGCTCATATCTTCAGCAAGAAACACATCCCCATTTTATTTAGTCACCAAAGTGACTAATTTAAAAACAGCGTTAAGCCATTATTAACGCTGTTTTTTTACTTTTATTACATCTAATAAGTGAATCATTGGGGTTACTTTGTGGGGAATAGGTATTAAAAGCTAATAAAGTTACTGGGACATAAACATACAAGTCACTGGATTTTAAAATCCAGTGACTTGTATTCATTACCATTATTTTTCTCTTGCAAGCAAGTATAGCTCTTCATCTTGATAATTGGTTCACTGTACTAAATACGGGTTAATGCGCCATCAGGTTTGGGAATTTCTTGAACTGTTAGCTGATTCATTTTACAAAAATGTTTAAAGAATTGTTGTGCCAACTCCAGTTCTTTTGGGTCACTTTTCAACGAAATGATATCAAGTAAAATTTGAGCCATCCATAAATTTTCGAAATAACGATATTTCCCTGTCTTCCATGTCATTTTTTCGGGGAATTTTTCATTGATATAATATTGCCAGAAAAGTAACTGATCCGACTCCTGTTCTGTCAGTTGAATTCTGTATTTTGAATGAGCAGGAATATGTCCATCTTCACACAGCTTGCCGACGAATTTTTCATTCACCATATAGACACCTAAGATGCGTCTATCACTTTCAGGCTGGCTGGAATCTCTTGCTGTTAAAAGGACAGCGCTATTTTGGTGCAAGCGGCTCGGCTTGTTTGGCTTCCCTTTATTATTACCACTCTTTAATATACCTGAAAAAACATTCCACTCTGAAACAGAACTATTCTGTTCCTCTGAATCACACCAAAAAACCATCTGTGATGCGGGATGAAGTTTATGATTACTCATAAGTTTTTCGTGTTCCAAGCGAAGCAAGAGTTCTTTCCGTTGAAGTTCTTTGGCCTCTTCCATCCGCGATTCTTCTTCTTTTCGTTCAATTTCTTTTTTTGTATAATTTCCTCAAGTAACTTAGCATCACTTTTATCATGTATTGTTAGGTGCTTTCCAAATACATCTGGAAAAACAAACCTTTTATTTTCTGATGCAAAATGTATTTCAATACTTGAATCATTTTGATTAACTATACTACCTATGCCAAAACGCTTGTGTGTAACTTTCTTATTAATTAGATTCATTCATCTAGTCCTCCTTATGGAATAAAAATTAAGTTACTATTAGATAGTAAAATTTCAAATAACTTCTTTAAAACAATTTCGAATTTTTCTTCTGTTTAAAAATAAAAAAACGTATCCAAATTCTTTCTGCAAAATAGGACATCGGAATTCGAAATACGTTTATAAAAAAAAATGATCGTAAGACTATTATAACATTTTTTAATAAAATTACAAATTTATTATTGACAACACATTTTTACATGAGTTAAAATATTTATTTATTCTCTGAATGTCATTAGAATCCTGTTAGAAAAGACCATAAACTTCTAAAAAACGCCTTATAAAATCCAACTTTTCCTTGTTACCTATTTGATGCCCATAAATTCTTCACCTGTTTCTTATTCTTAGCATACAATGCAAATAATACCCTTTTTTGTAGGGAGGATTATATGAAGCAAAATAAAGGTAATCGGAATAATGAGGGATTGGAATCCGTGAGTCAAGCAGCTAAGTTGGCTGTCATTGCGGGGGCGATTACAACACTTGGAGACGCTCTAGCGACCATTGCGGCTGGTCTTGCTCTAGAGGATGAGTTGAAGGAAATTGAAAGTAATAGCAATGATATTGACAAACTACAAAAGCAAATTGACGAATTAAATTATGAAATGAAACAATTAAAAAGGATGTTACGTTAATACCGTCTGTACACAAAAACGACAATACCACATGGATATTGTCGTTTTTTAGGCTATTTAGCAGCCCAAAGTTCAATCTCTATTTTTATATCTGGTAGCCCCAATGCAGATACATAAGCAATAGTCATAGAGGGATAGGAATGACCAAACATTACTTCCCATTGCTGATAGAAATGATGCCAATCAATCTCCTCCGTCGCCCATATATTCACCTTTACCACATGAGAAGCATCTAATCCCTCAGTCGCTAAAAGCGCTCCAATATTTTTAAATGTATTGGTGGTTTGTTCAATTAAATCTACTGGCAGTTGATCATCTTGATCAACCCCAATTTGTCCAGAGAATGCATACATTGTTGCATCTTTCGGAATGATTGTGATGTGGCTATACTTTCCAACAGGGCTAGGTACCTGCATTGGATTTTTACGTACTATGTTTGTTTTCATATTCTTTTCTCCTTTAGGATTGTATTTTTTTCTAAAAAAGGGCAGACTTATCCCTTGTTTGTTGATTTTAGAAAAAAACAGCTGTGGAGAACCCTATACCCATGCTTAAAAAACGAATAGCTCTTTTTTTCATATGAATTCTCCTCCTTGTCCCTAAAGTTATGTTCACTTTACCATTTCTATCCTAGACAATCAATGAAATACCCAAACTCTTTTGCATTTCATCGATTATTTCTCAGGCAATTAACTATTCAACCATAGCAATCACAACATATATATAGTAGTGTAAAGCTAAATTAGCCTTACACCTCCGAAATTGTTACTAGGGTCACTCCATCCCAAGTGTCCCTTTCATAATAGAACTAGGTACCCCTCTTTGGCGGTACCTAGTTTTTTAGTTATTTGGGGTCGAGTCGCACTTATGTTGGATAAGTTTTGTCCACCTGCATTACAGCTAGTTTTAATTCATCTGCAAGTAATGCTGAGGTGTAGAATTCTTATACGGAAATATACCATAGCCAATACAAGAACTATAAACTTAAATATAATTACACAGCACACTTCCCTAATGCGATCCTTTTGCTTTAAGCTCAAATACTAGAGATTCTTTGTCTAAGCATTGTTTATACAACAAATATAGAAAATGAATGCAGTATGCAACAAAAATGTTAAGCTTAGTAATTATGAGCCGAGTCATGTTTACATAATTAAGAGATAAAAATATGAATCCCTCCTGTAATAACACTTAATGCCGCTATTGAGATATGGATTGTTCGCAAGCTTCGATTTTTTCTATAGTTGAATAAATTCATTCCTATAATAGCAGTAATTGATAAAAGAATAATTGCAATTAAGCCAATAATTCCTTCATTCTCCAATTCACCCTCATTAAAGTACATGATTATCCCATGACCAATACCTAACAACAATGCCATTGTGCCAAAAAGAATATGATATCTACCTATTAACTTTGCTACGTATAAATATAGCCCTTTAGATTGTGGGAAAGTACGAGTTACAGACTTCAAGAAAGTTCTAATAGGAAAAATCATACCCGCTGCACCAATTCCTATGAATGTACACCAACCAATTAATTCACCAAGGTCCTCATAACGCCCTTCTTCGTGTTGTTGTCTACCGTTACCCTCATCATACTCATCTTTTCCTTCAAAAATATCATCTGCATAAATGGGATTTACATCATACAAAAAAACATAACTACCAATACTATCCCAAACATTTTTAAATATCGCATAGGAGATCTCCTTCCATATTGAGGTTCAACATTAGTCTAAGCAACCAATATGAAAAAAATCTGAAAAACGGTACTAGAAAAAATTACGATATTTAATTTAAATTTCTTTTTTGGCTTAGAATAAGTAGAAGATTGGTCGCACAAAAAATTCAGGTGGATTTCATAATGTTGTTATAAATTAGTTATATTGAATATAAAAAAGGTAGGAGGAGCTTCGTTGAAAATACTGATAGCAGAAGATGATAATCGATTAAGAAAAAACATTGTTCACATCATTCAAAAAGAATTTCATCAGGTGGATGCTGTAGATAATGGTCAGCATGCATTAGAATACATACTGTTTCATACATACGATCTAGTCATTTTAGATTGGATGATGCCAGAAATAAGCGGTATTGATGTGTGCAAAGAAGCTAGAAGAAATGGTTATGAAGGTGGCATTTTAATACTAACAGCAAAGGATGATTGCAATGACATCATCTGCGGATTAGATGCAGGTGCTGACGATTATGTTGTTAAACCATTTAAAATGGAAGAACTCTTAGCTAGAATACGTGCCATTTTAAGAAGAAAAAATAAATCCATTCATCAAATCATTCAAATTGATGATTTAAAGTTATATTTGGATTCCAGAACACTTTTTAAAGATAATCAAGAAATACTATTAACTAAAAACGAATTTTTATTGTTAGAGTACCTTTTTATCAACAAAGGCATCATTCTTACTAGAGAACAAATTTACACACAAGTATGGGGCTTTGATCATGAAATGACTAACAACAACCTTGATGCGTTAGTAAAATTAGTTCGTAAAAAAATCGATCATAATCGTCCAAAATCCATTATTGAAAACATTAGAGGAATAGGATACAGAGTGAGGTAGCATGTTTAAGAAAACTCGTAAAAAACTAACTTTATTTAACTCCATTTATTTTATAGGCTTTTTCTTTGCTTTTCTTATTATTCTATATTTTTCATTAGTTCAACTAATGGATTATCAACAAATAGAAGAACTAGAAACTTATTATAAAGAACAATATCATGACTTTTTTGAGCACAAAAATGATAATGAAGGGAAATTAGAATTTAACCCAAATGGTATGTATTTTTACTATATTTATACAAAAGACCAGATACTAGTCCACGGTGACGAAAACTATCAAGGTTTATTTAAAGACCTAGAAAAAATCATTCGAACGGAAGATCCTTCTAAACGTTTTGTAAAAAATATTAAGTGGCGCGATAAACATCTTTTAATTTTATCGAAACCCATTCAGCCGAACGATGAATTCCTTGGATATATTGTTATAGGCAAATCGACCACATCACAATATCATTTTTTTCAAAAAATGATCTTACTGTTTATTGTTTTAATTATAATTTTTACAATAATAATTGGATTCTTAAGTTACTACATGGCAGGAAAAGCCATGATTCCCATTCAACATGCACTTGAAAAACAGAAAAGCTTTGTTTCAGATGCTTCTCATGAGTTAAGAACACCGCTAAGCGTATTTTATAGTTCACTCGATATTTTAGAATCTGATGAAGCTAGTAATATGAGTGATTTCGGTAAAGAATTAATCGAAGATTTAAAGCATGAAGCAGAGTTAATGAAAGAGCTATTAGATAAACTATTATTTTTAGCCCGACATGACAAAAATCGTATTGATTCAACTAAAGAAAAAATCTCCTTAACAGATTTGCTACTAACGATTAGTAGGAAGTTTAAAAGAGCGTTACCGAAATCAATCGTTTTCGAAACAGAAATCCAACCTAATGTTGAATTTATTGGAAATTCAAATAATATAACTGAATTAATTTATATATTATTAGATAATGCCGCTCAGTACACACAAAGAGGATCAATCTATCTAAAGCTTTTACAAACTGATAAAATGATATATATCTACATTGAAGATACAGGCATTGGGATTTCTAAGGAAGACCTCCCTTTTATTTTTGATAGATTTTTCCGGAGTGATGCTGTGAGAAACAGAAACGGAACAGGACTAGGACTTGCTATAGCTGATTCTATTGTTCAAGATCACGGAGGAACACTCACAGTTCAAAGCGAATTGGAAAAAGGTACAACATTTTGTATTCAATTTCCTCTTTATACTAAATCGTTACATGATGGATAAACCATAGAATGGCATTCCATGTATCAGTAGTGCCATTCAACTAGTTTATTTTTTTGAGCTACTTTGGCAGTCTAGCTAACATGGAGAAACTGCCTTTCATCCATTCATGCACCGCTTACTTGCTAACCCCTTGCTTTTGATCTTTCTTCTTAAATCCATCACTCATCAATCTTACAAGTAGTGCGGTAATTATAACCATTACCGTACTGCTATAAAATAAAATTACCAACATTTGATTAGAGTCAGTACCAATGAATAGCCCATGAATAAGTGATAATATCCAAGCAGGTAAAACAAGAAAATGTATCTTCTTCCAAAGTGAAAAGTTCATTTTATTTATCCATATATCTGATGTTAAAAGAACTATTAAAAATAAATAAAAAGCTATGGTTCCTAGCCCAGACAACAATGCCTGATAGTTAGCGCTAAAAGGTAATACGATTTCAGAAATAGTATAGGGTTCGTATTGATCAATCATTAGTAAAAGTAAATGTACAATAACAGTTATAAATCCCATCCATCCACTCATTTGATGTAATTGAAAGTATAAGTTTTTATTGGACTTGAGAGTAGAAGATTTCCTTAGTAAACCAAAAAAAATTGACATACTGAAGTAAAAATAACTTAAAAGCCCTAATAATCGAATCCATTCCCAAGTACTAAATAACATCTAATTTTTCTCCTCCTTTCAGCCAATATATACTTCCATCATCTTTTGCTATTAAGCAAGTACAAGGCATCTGTAGTTTGTCAAACCATACTTGTAATTCTTGTTCATTTAATAAAAAAGCCAGTTTTGTTGCCACTTCTGCTTGACATAATGAGTTTGTTATTATCGTTGTTTGAAGGATTGGGCTAATGATTACCTCTCCGGTTCTTCCATCTAATAAGTGATGCTTTTCTTTCCCCTGCTGTTTCCAACTTCTGAATATACGATTCGATGTGGCAATTGCTCCATTTTGAATTCTAATTGAACTGATCTCTTCGTGTATATGAAATGGATGAGCAATCCCAATGGTCCATGTCTTTTTGCCTGACGACCACATTTTCATATCTCCACCACCATCTACAATTCCAAACTCTGGAGAAACCTGTCTAAGCCAATCAGCTATTTTTTCAACTACGTATCCTTTGGCAAATCCACCTAAATCAATTAATTGATTATCCGTTTTTAAAACTTCATTGTGATCCAAAAAAAGAAATGGCTTATTTGTCTTTTTTTCTATTTGTATTGCCTTATACGTTGATTCTTGAAAAGGAAAGGATCGATCATACCCATGTTGTTCTAAATGTAATTTTAAATACGGAGAAAATATATTATTAGTTAATGTATAATAGTTGTCTGCTGCTTTTAAACAATCATATAATGCAGGAGAAATTCTACCTATTTCTCCTACCTTTAGTTGATTAATTTGATTTAACTCATTATTTGGCTCAAATCTCGACCACTCTCTTGCAACGTATTGCAACCATTTCACCACTTTGTCTTTCCAATCCATTTTTTGCGTTCCAGCAATTTCAATATAAAAGTTTGTATTCATCGTGTTTAATGAAAGGGTATCCAAGCAACTTCAACTCCACTTCAAACTAAGTTTAGGATCGTTTGGTAGTTCGATCGGTACGAATTTTATTTTGTTGTAGTTGATTCACTCCTACAATTTCAAAATTTGTCCAATCTAATTGAACAAGTTCCTTTTCTCGGTCTGACATTTTTTTTGATTGTTCATTTGTCAAATTTAGATCAGCTATGTTTATATCTGATGGAACATTATTAAATTGCGTTAATAGTAAAGAAGATAATATTACTCCAGAAGTGCCTAATATCCATTTAGCTTTCTTTTGATCTTTCATTCAATCATCTCCCTTTTTTATTTTAATAACTTCAATACAACAGCGTTATTCATTTCTTGCCATTCAGCCACATAGCCCAAACCATTTGAAATTACACTAATTGGAACATATATATTATCATTCAAGTAAAATGTAACAGCTGGTAAAGGTGTTTTTATCTCGTTATAGTACACAACATTTGTCCCCGCACGAAAAATTAGTTCTGTACCAGCTTTATTAATTTCCAATATTTTACTATTATCATAATTAACTACTTTTGCACCTAAAAGTTCAGCAACAATTTTACCTGGCACATATATTTCACCATCTAAAGGAATCAAGTAAAGTGACACTGTATTATTATTATTTTCTAGTTTTAATTGAATTTCTTTCGCTTCTTTTAGGGGTAACTCTCCTTTATTTACATAAGTCGATCTCGTCCAAATATTCCATGTATTACTATTTGTTTCAGGGTATCTTTGGTCATAATATTCATATTCATCCTCTTCTTTATAATAATCATAATCATAATCATCATCTTCCTCGTCATCATCATAATCATCATTGTGCTTTTTATGAACATCACCCTCGTATTTTTTATAATCTTCTTCATCATCCGCATTTGCTATGTTGGCATCAACAAATGGCCAAATTAAACTAATAATTAGCAGTATTTTGATAATCCTCATTTTTTCAGCTCCTTTATGATATTTCCATCTTAATTAAGCTAAATGAAAAAATACTGAAAAAACAAAATCATTCATTACAAATTTAACAAATGTATAGACTGCCATTTTTGTTTCGATAGAGGTAGTTAATTTTCTATGAGAACTTAAATAGCATTCTTGATTGAAATCAAAAAAAATTGCCTTCTGCAAATATAGAAGGCAACTTCAGTATTTTACTAGGCTTTTAGGATTCTTCCCCATAATACCTAATACATTTAATTAAAATAAATAGATCGAATTGCAATTTGTACCCATTAAATGTTGTCACTAAAGAAATTACTAATATTATCTAAAGATTTTATGCTCATAAAGATAGTCATAGGAAAGGTCAACAAACAAATATTCATGCTCGTTGATCGCAATGGAGAATGTTCTTGTAATTTCTCCTGTTTCAATATCCCGATACAATTCAGAGATTTCCCCACTTTGATCGTTGCGCATTTTGATAATCGTTTGAAGGAAATAAGGGCGCCAGCTCCAATTTTTATTGATGGCACGTGGCTGTAGCTCCCAATTCCCATCAATTCGCATAACGTTAGGCGTTAACTGGAACCCATCCTCATTACAAATATAGAGACGGAAGGAGTAGTTATCCAATAATTCAGCTAAATACTCTAAATGGGAGACATTGTCGCTTGTTGGTTTCACACGGTGAACAATCGCCTCTAATTCCTCCCTTAATTTTTTCAACTGCAAATATTGCGCCTCCAGCATTTTCTTTTCGGAAGTAATAAATTGCTGGCATTCTTTTTTAAAACGTTCCTTTAATATATCCTTATCAACAAAAGTCATAGCTGGATTTGCTAGGTATGGCCCTTGATAAAATCTACCGCCATTTTTCCAAGCAAATTGTAGCTGATAAACCGTTTCAATATCTTCAAATAATAGATTTGCTCCAATTTTATAAGCTAGGCTACCAATGGCAGAAATCATGTCCGATTGAGCAGACCAAGAATCGTAATTTAAATCACGTGTATTGACCTTTAAGATATGTGGTGCCAATAGCGCAATATGCTCTAAATGACTTTCGGCTCCTACTTCCTGAACGGCAATTTTTACCCCAAACGTCGTAAAATAGCGTAGGGCGTGATGTAATTTGTTAATATCCCCTATAAAACGATGCTCTGATACCACAAGTACGATACGCTGTAAATCTTTTTCCTCTATATATTGTTGGATAATATTAAAATGACTTTCACCAAAATCTTGCATCAATAAATTTGGATTGCTTGGGATATAAATATCAATTTCTGGTGCAATTTCATCAATTTTGGCTAATGCCGCATGTAAAATTTTATGTTCCATATCAATTCGATATTCTTCTGGAATATCTTCATTGTTGACAAAATCCTTTAAATTAATTTGCTGACCTTGAATTTGTAGATATCCGGAAATTTCGTAGGCAATCACCGTATGCGCATCTGCGCTAAATATCGGTTGATAATACCCATGTATTTGATCTAAATTTGTTAACACTTCAATTGCGTCCATCATCGAAACCTCCAATATGAATAACGTTTTCATTGTTATTCAAAAATAACATTACATTTATCATGACTAGCTTAAAAAATGCTCTCTGACTGTATAATAAGTTGTTTAAAGTAAAATCGCAACTTCACTTCTCATCATTAATGGAAATCCGTCCTAATTTTTAACCACCATAATTGCATTATTTCTAACGACTTTCCTACATAGTAGGTTGCTTGTTACACCATCTTGCAACGTTATGCTTTTGTCCAACCAAGGCTGTTCTGATATTTTACTCTCCCTTTAATCTATGCAACTTGACGCAATGACAGCCGTGATAATGGATGATGATTATCCTATACCAGTCAATTAATTCAGTCATTTACCCAGTATTTAAGGACAATTTTATGAAAAAAACAGTATCCCAAAAGGACAATAAGAGGCTCCTACTGGCATACTGTTTATTATTATTCAGACATAAAGAAATACCAAATCAGAGCGATTACTGCTAATGATAAAATAACTGCAATTGTCACCCGAAGCGGTGAAATAGGGGCATTACCACCAACTCGACCCGTTTGTCCATTCACCATAAAGCGGTAAATCTTCTCCTTATAGCGGAAAGAAGATAACCAAATCGGTAACATTAAATATTTGTATGTAATATCATCATGGTTTGTGGAAAAGCGTAGATTGGATACTACATCCGCCCTATTTTCCCAACGGATTTTGGATGTAATCTGCGCATGGAGGTGATCATGGATTTCACTTTTTGCTTGGCTCCAGCCATCCTGCAAACCAACACTGTAACGCTCTGATAAAAATCCAGCTACATATTGAGGTTTATAGGCCTTATTATTAAGAAGATTAAATGGTTCAATTTTTCGCATCATATCTCGATCATAGCGTGTTGTGGCACTCACTAAATGATCGTCTATAAATTCCTGATAAAACCCACTTGTTGAATACCAATCCGTTTCAGTATGCGTTTTACCATCTTTATCCGTAACCGTTCGATGTCGTCCATATCTTGCGGAGTATCTGGAGCTTGTTTTTGAATCAAACGTCCAATACGGGAGGTATACCCCTTTAAAGGCATCAGGCTTTGCACTTATTTTGGCAGCCTTTGGTGTAAACCATCGACCTTTGATCCATTTCTGAAAATGTTCGCCTGCCTGCTTATCCGTTACTTCAAAAGCACATACGCCATTGGGAGCAAGCGTATTTTCAGCGCTCGCTTCCATGACCTGATTTGAGCCGCAGTAAGGACAACTGTCAGCGACCTGCAGAGCATCATAAATTGTCTCGGCCGCGCAAGCTTTACAAATAACTGTTTTCTTCTCCACGCCCCAATTGAAATTCCCACGTTCCTCTGCTTTTAAGAAGTCCATTTCCTGTGCAACCTTTTCCTCTTCTTGCTCAGGGGTTGCAATTTCAGATTCAAATCCACAATACGGACAGGTCAGCTTACCTGTAGCAGGATTAAACTCAATTGATGCACTACAGGATGGACATTCCGCATCAAAGTCAAGCTTTACTTGTTTGACATGTTCAACTTCTTGCGTTGACATAGGTCATCATCTCCTTACTTGACATCCTTTTCATCAAAAACATCGCCGCATTCTGGACAGAATTTAGGCGGATTGGCAGGGTCCTCTGGTGCCCACCCACATTTATCGCATGCATAGAGTAAAGCACCAGCTGGTTTTTTAGAGCCACACTCGCTACAAAACTTTCCTTTATTCACCGCTCCACATGTACATGTCCAGCCCTCTTCCGCTGGTTTTGCTGCGCCACAATTTGAACAGAATTTCCCTGTGTTGTCATGACCACATGCACATGTCCATGTACCAGATGCTTTGGCTGATTGATTTTGCATCGCAGCCTGAGCCATTTGCGCTTGCTTATTTTGCTCATTCATTTGATAAAGCTGACCAGCATTGACTCCACCTGCTTGTGCAGCCATATTCATCCCCATAAAGCCTGCCATAGCGCCACCATCATTGTTAGCAGCTGCAATCATCGCTTCTGCCTGAGCGCCTGTTAAATGGGCAGCAGCCATACCTGGATCACGCATAACCGCATTGCGTTGTAGTTGTTTTATCATGGCTTCGTCTTCCTCAGAAGCCTTTAGGGTACTAATCCCAAATGACACAACAGCTAAACCACGTGTAGCAAGCCACTTTTCTGATAATACCTTATTGAGTGCGTCTGCTAACGCAACCGTATGCGCAGGTATTTCACTATAACGAACGCCACTTGCTGAAATTTGTGCAAAGGCTGGCTGTAACGCTGTCATTAATTCTGATTTTAACTGGCTATCAATGGCCTCTCTCGTATATTCACGCTCTACATTTCCACATACATTTGTATAGAATAATAACGGATCAATGATTCTATAAGAATACTCACCATGACAACGAATGGCAATGTCGATATCTAATCCGATATTACGATCAATAACACGGAATGGAATTGGTGCGGGAGTACCATATTTATTGCCAACAATCTCCTTTTTATTAAAATAATAAACTCGCTGATCTTTAGCAGGTTCTCCACCAAATGTAAAACGCTTGCCTATCTGTTTAAATGTTTCCATAATGCCATGAGATAAATCTGAGCCATACATAATCGAAGGCTCTGTAGATGTATCATAGACATATTCCCCAGCTTCTGAAGAAAACTCTACAACCTTCCCCTGTTCAACAATCATCATACATTGCCCTTCATTGATGGCAATAATCGAGCCATTGCTAATAATGTTGTCATTTCCTCTATTTGAACCTCGTTTAGAAGTGCGTTTAATACCCTTAGTTACTAGAACATCTGAGGATAATGCCTCACAATAAAAATATTCACGCCATTGATCCTCTAAAACACCTGTTAATGCCCCTACGCCTGCTTTCAATAAACCCATAAATATTCCCACCTTCACATTGATGTTTAGCTTATTTTAACATCTCTTCATACTATGTAATACGCAAAATCAGACAAATTGTTTCATTTTCTTCCTATCAACAAAAAAACGAGAAGCTCCTATGATAAAAATCATCAGAACGTTCTCGTTACTTTTTCTGTATCAGGATAAGGCAGCAATTATAACAAGCACCCACGCAACAATAAATAACATGCCACCAATTGGCGTTATCGCACCTAGCTTTTTCACACCTGTCACGGCTAGCACATATAGACTACCAGAGAAGAATACAATCCCTGTAAACATCAAGTAGCCTGCCCAAGAAAGCAAACTAGAGCTTCCTAAAAATGCATCATTGGATAGAATGCCAAGGGCTAGAATCCCTAAAGCATGATACATCTGATATTGCACAGCCGTTTCCCAAATGGCTGCATAATGCGGTGAGGCAAACTTATCCTTGAGTGCATGTGCACCAAAAGCACCTAAAACAACACCAAGAGCTGCTAAAATAGCGCCTAAAGCTATAAACATTTCCATCTATTGTTCTCCTATTTTGCCTCTACGGCAATTTCTTTATATTTGGCATCCCAAGCTGGGTCAATCTTACTTAATGATACCGGTCGCAATGTATCCTTATGCGCAAGAATATGTACGGATTGAGCTGTGGCTGCTACCGTGCCATCCTCATGTAAAATTTCATAGCCATACGTCGTTCGTAAACGATCATGCTTTTCTACCCAAGTGCGCACCGTCGCCACTTGTCCATAATGCATGGCTGCTTTATACGAAATCGATAAATCCATCACTGGCGATACATAGCCATCTTTTTCTAAGGCAGCATACTCAAAGCCCGCATCACTTACAAGCTGGGTACGCCCAATTTCCATCCAAATAATATAGTTCGCATGGTACACCACGCCCATCTGGTCTGTCTCTGCGTACCGTATTTCAATCTGTTTCTCACTCACAAACATTTTCTTCACCTCGTCCTACATTATAGCGCAAAAGTGTTGATTTGGTGGGGTTTTTGCTCTACTGATTAGAAAAAGTTAATAAATTGTAATTTAAAAAAATTTGAAATTAGATTCAGAAAAATATTTGGTGAAAAATGTTTTTTCTGTTTTTACCCGTTGTACCCCACTTATTTGGGGTACAAAAGTTTAAAATAAAAGATACTGGTCAGGTACTGGAAATCAAAAATGTAATTTTTTTTAACAATGGAATTCGAAGCAAAAAAAGGTTTTAGTTTATAAGTTTTCGATAAATATGATTGAGAAAAACCACTCATCACTTTATTAGAACTGCCCCGTAAAAGTTAAACAACAATCTAACTTTACGGGGCAGTTCACACACAGAGTTGTCTTTTATTCATTTATTATTTTATTGACTATCCAAAAATTATAAAAAAGGCAATAAAAAACATCATTACGAATGAACCTATAGCAATTAATACATTTACATATGACAGCAATTCACTCGCTCTTTTCCATCCTTCTAAATAGACCCATGACAAAAGTAAACATACCTATATTAGCAAACACACTTGTTAACAGCTTTCCTACCCAATCTTCCTTCTTTGCAAAGGTTGAATGTGCAATGCGAGATGATATAATTACAATAGCTAATAGACTAATACAGGAAAAAATCCATAAATCTCCAATATATCATTTGGGTGCAAAATCCATTAGATACATCCTTCACTTTGCATGAAATCTTCAATCTTTTTCTGTACTACTGCTGGGGAAATTAGTTGAATATGTTCCCCTTTATCGTCACATGTAAAAATTCCTTTGAAAACTTCAGGCATAGCGTCGTACTGTTTTTTTAACTGTTCATTAAATTTTTTGAAACAGTCGTATTGATATTTTTCCAATAAATAAGGTATCAGAAAAGATGAACGCAAGATTTCGTATTCCTGATAATTATATGGTGTACTTTCTGGTCGCCTTTTTAAGATTTCCAACATCCTTTTCATTAAAATCGCAACTTCTTCTTCGCTTGCATAGGCAGCATATCCTCTAATCGCAGTTAGCCGCATATCCAAATATCTCTCTTTTTTATATACTTTGAGAAAAAAGTCCTTTCCGTTCTCAGGCAAGTCAAATACTAATTGTTTTAATAATACATTACGTTTAGCAATATCCTTTGTATTAAAATATGTTTCCATTATTGAGTTTCTTTTGTCCATATATCACACATCCTTTCCTAAGCTACGAAGTTACATTTTGTTTTTTAACAATACGGTACGAAATAGTTACTATGATTACTGTTATGTCAAGCGTACCATTTCCGACATGTCTTTACGATTTTTAAGTGTTAATTTTCAATATCGTTTTTAACATAAATATCTAAAAACTTATTCCTAGGAATAACTACTTCCTATCCAACTACACTCACCCTCTACTGCTAAATTGTTGACTCCATTCCTCGTAACTTACGAATGGTACTACAACACGTGGAGGCTTCACCTCTTTGTACGCCTTATTAAAAGCTTGTTTGTAATTTAACCCTAAATCAGACATATAAGCATCAATACGAACAGCCGATTGCTTTTGGTAGATATCGTCCATGTAGTCTCTGCCTCATCGATACTCTGGTAACTTGCCATTCCATATATATTTTGTGCCAGCGACACTGACTATCCATCGATGCAATGCCCCATACCATAATGTTAGTAGCCTTCATTATCAGCTTTCTGACCATCTAGCTTTCTATGTGACTTACGAACCCTTGTATCAAGTGATGACATCCAGACTTTAGTGAGCCGTTTTAATTGTACTAATACTACTATCTATTGTGTTTTTCGGCGAAGAAATATTAGAATTTTCCAAAGATGCCCTCCCTGAAGACGATTTCTCATATTGTGCAGTAGCTTTTTGATTAGCAGTTTAAGCTCTCTATGCTAATCTAAATTAATAATCGAAACCGTAATAATATGTTAAGATTGACTTATATAAAATTAAAGGAATGATCTTATGAAAAAAGCAGTCAAATTAGCTTCCTAAAATTATCTAGATTTTAAATTTTAGGAGGCTTTATAAGATGAAATTCAATAAAATTGATATTAATAATTGGGAACGAAAAGAAATTTTCAATCATTTCTTAAATCAACAAACGAGCTTTAGCATCACCAGAAATATTGAAATTACTGAACTTTATAAAATTACAAAAGATAAGGGATATAAATTCTATCCTGTATTCATCTTTTTAATTACTCACGTGGCAAATTCAAATAAACATTTTAGAATGAACTTTAATTCTGCTGGAGAGTTTGGCTACTGGGATAAGGTAGTCCCAATGTATACTATCTTTGATAAGACATCAGAGTTATTTTCAGCCATTTATACAAATACAGATGAAGGTTTTAAAAAGTTTTATGAGAACTATATTTCCGATACTGAGAAGTACAATGGTACAGGAAAACTGTTTCCTAAAACACCGATACCTGAAAATGTCGTCAATATTTCTATGATTCCATGGACTTCTTTTACTGGTTTTAACTTAAACGTGAATAATAGCCCAAATTATTGTTTGCCGATAATCACTGCAGGTAGGTTTATCAATAAAACTAGTAATATTTATTTACCTTTATCCTTGCAGGTTCATCATTCTGTCTGCGATGGTTACCATGCAGCTCTATTTATGGATAGATTTCAGACTCTTGTAGAAAATAAACTAGAGTTTCTTATATAAATAAAACACGAAACACTGACTAATCTCTTTTAGTTGGTGTTTTTTACTAACCTGTAGGAAAACAGGGTAGTATATGTGCCTTATTTCTGTTCCTTGTATCTGATTATTGTCTTTCTGCTTTCCTTCTATATCCACTCAAGTTACTGAACAATATCTTTCTAGTAATCGATTAACCAATACCAATTGAGTTCAATGCTCCTTGCATCTGCGTTTTCGCATAGCCAATCATTGTTTTAAGGTTTTCCAATTCCCTTTCAACTTTCAGGCGGTTACCCTTTTCATTTTCATACATTTCAAGTATTTATTCTTTTGTATTTTCCTGCTTGCCCAATTTAGTGATCTGTAAGAATCCCTAAACTGTTCAAACGTGTATTTCCTATCGTTCTTTATAGCGTCTGCCAGTAAAAAAACAGAATAAAAAGCCACTCAAAATGAATGGCTCAATCACAAACTTAGTATTAAATTCTCGGACTAAAAATTATTACTTATCTTGCCAACAATTTTGTTAGTGGCACTACATTTATTGTAATCGCTCTAAATCCTGATATTCTTTCATATAAGGACCATCTTCTGCAACAAATGAATGATACAATGCCTTTACTGCGAAATTTTTCTCTAAACCCATTTCAGATTTTAGTTTTTTTAATTCATCATGCAATGTTCGATGTTCATTTATAAGCTTTAGCATAACTGTCTTATTATATTTCATTACATCCGTCCTTTTTGTTTACAACATGAAAGCTATAATACACTATTTTCACTTATAACTGCAAGAACAGCCTTGAAAGAAACAACAGATGATTGTGTATATTCGGTCTTACTATACCTCACCATTAAATTTTTTCTTCCACTCTTCATAACGCACAAAAGGCAATTACTGCACATTTTTTCACATTTTTCCTTAAACTCACGCTGTTTAATAAAAAGCGATTAAGTACATATTTATAATAAAATCAAAGGAATGAAAAAAATGATCCTGCATCTACTTTTGGCCTTTCTAATTCCTTGGATTATAGGTATACTGCACCTTTATAAGAGAGATAAAATGTTACTCTTTTTATTTGCTCCATATTTTAGTGTTTCTGCTTATATAATAAATGCCATAGGTTTTTATTATGATTTTTGGGAAGTACTACCTTTTCCTAATCAGAAACATATAGCTACATTACCTTTTGATTTAGGGATTTACCCAGTCTTGGGATGTTACTTAATCTACTTCATAAAAAAATTTAACAGAGCTTATTTGATTATCTTTTTAATGTCGTTGTTCACTACTTTTTTAGAAATGATTTTCTTTTATTTCGGAAGAGTAATTTACGAAAACGGTTGGAATGTCTACCTGACGTTTTTCTCGTATTTGTTCCCTTATCTATTTTTGTACTGGTATTACAAATTTTTAATAAAAATAAATATAAAAATATAAGCTGTAACGTGTGATGACGCTGCGGCTTTTTTATTTACTATGTAATTTTCTTATATTATGCAGTATTTAAATCTCTACATTTCAAACAAGTTAAAGTAAAAAAATCAATTAGCAACAAACGACTGAAGATGAACGTAAAGAGTATATTAGGAATATCAAAGTTCAAAAGTCTATAAATAAACATAAAGGTAGGTAACCTCTCTCTATTTACTGGCACATTAGTTGTCAGTTTTTTATTTATATTACTGAATAATATCTTTAATTCGAAGTGATTTTGCATTTCTTACACTTTTTCATTCGATTTACTCCTTCAAATTTTCTTTAATATATTCACAGTATATCGACTGCTGCTAGCCACATTTCAGGTAAATCTCTCTTACAAGAGCCTCTGGCAAGTCAGGAGGCACATTTCCGACACGCTTTATTTGCTCCTTTTTCAGTATTTAGACCCGTTTGCGTTATAGTTACTTGGGAATCTTTGTCCTGCATATAATTCATGTGGCTCTAAAACCCTAATTCACAATATCAATTACTTTTTTTCTTCTTTTACTAGTGTCGAAAGTATAAAACGGTCTCCAGTAGCCATTTCAATCCCTGTACTTGCCCCACCCCGCCAGCGAAATTGTCTACAATGATTTCTCTGAATAAGCTTAAAAACACCCTATTTTGAACTGCACCCCAATTGTTAGACCCAATGTAACAATGGGGTGCAGTTCACTTTCAAATTTCAAAACCAATCTATAAATGCAAAAAGCCACACCTATTAGATGTGACTCGCAATAAAAGCTTTATGCTAATCTTAAAATGACAATAGACGCGCTGATAACTAGAATGTCAGGAATAACTAAATTTAATAAAGCTGTTGGGTTTGGATGAATATTTCTCAATGTAAGAACATCCGATGAATTTAAAGTCGTTATTACTTGACCATTTTCCAAGTTACCAGAATTGTCTCCATAATTGGAACCGGCTATTTGGTTGTCGCCATTGAAAAGAGCAAATGCATTAGGGCCACCTGTAACAAACACCTCGTAGGTAATAAGATAAATACCCGTTTGATTTATAATGATAGGTGCTGTTCCTGGTACATGTGTTACAAACCCTGCAGGAGTAATATTACCATTTGTATTGAAAGTAACGGAACCATTATTCGGGATACCTGGTTGAGCAGTGGTATCATAAATATAAGCAAACCCTGGAAGACCTGTACCTAAAGGTTCTTGTGGTACCTGTACTCCTTGATGGATATTTTTGTTATTACAACTTTCTTCACAATCATCATGAATTCTGCTAATTCTTTTATTAGTTGGTTCCTTTTCACTTCTATTAAAATTGTCGAAACCCATTTTATCATCCTCCTTGTTTTAATACATTATTCAATGAAGGGACAAATGAAATAGACAATTTTACTAAACCTTTATGGATTAATTATAAAAAGACCACTATATTAAGTGATCTTTTTAACAAGGAAATAATTTATTTTTTACATATTATTCTTAATAAAACATGTAAACTGGGGTAATATCTTTTCTCTTAAAATATATGGGCTGGCCATGTATGTTTATTAAAGCACTCATTTATAACAATTGCGCCTATTTTATTGAATCCCACATTTAATCCTCTAAATAATCAAACTTTCTCGCGTGTTCTACTTCCTGAATGGAAACTTGGCGTGTTAATTCATCTGTTTCAGAGATATGGTATGAATCCCATTCGTCATTAACGGCAATTTCTTCAGGATCTTCATATAATTCATCATAATCTTCAAAATCCCCTTCAAAATCGGAAGGTGTTTCAGAAGTTCCATATTTCGCCACAACTTGAAACATATCTTCATAATCATGAATATCATCCTTATCATCTCGGCCAGCAAAAGAATTGTCTACTGGAGGAAGCATCACTTGCTCTTCAACCGGTCGATCTGTTGGAACGTCTTTTGCAGTATGTTCAATACAAAAAGAGGTATAAGGCAGTGCCACCAATCGATCATATGGGATATCTTGTTGACAAACTTCACATACGCCATAGGTACCATCCTCAATCTTTTGTAAGGCCGTATTTACTTTTGCTAACTCATCATTGTCATGGACTTTTAACGCCATATCTTTTTCACGCTCGTATAATTCGGTACCCAGATCTGCTGGATGATTATCGATTGTTGACAGCTCATCAACAGAATCCCGTAAACTACCTCGTTCTAAATATTCATCATCTGTATCCATTCTTCGTTGGAGCGAGTGTTTTTGCTCAATTAACATATTTTTTAGCTTTGATATCTTCTTTTCATTTAGAATAGTCATCACGTCCTTTTCATTATTATGAACGAATTTGATTGAATTATTTGTTTTAAAGGATAAATTTAAAGACAAAAACGAAACTATATTCTTTGATAAATATGCTATATATAATTAGTTTAGCTTGTGATAAGGACATATTAAATCCGCATGTTTTTTTATGCCCTTTTAGATTGTCCTAAAAGTTATTGCCTTCGAATAAAATGCAATTACATTTGATTATTGGAGGCTATTTTATGGATTCTATATTTACCTTTATCTTTTTAGGCATATCAATGGCTGCAACAATTGGACCTGTTAAGACTGTCCTATTGAATACAGGTTTAAAAAATGGCTTTTTTCATGCATGGTTTTTTAGTCTTGGTGCCATAGCGACTGACATTATCTATATGTTTATCGTATATTTTGGAATTGGCCAATTTATCAATTCCATCTGGTTAAAAACAATCCTTTGGTCCTTCGGCTGTTTTGTTCTTTTGTACACCGGTATCGAAAATTTACTGTCGCTACATAAAATTGAGATGGATTCGAAAACAGGGAAAAGGACACGACTGAGACAATCCCTCATGACTGGATTTTTCATGTCTTTTTTGAATCCGCTAACCATCCTTTTCTGGCTGGGAATATACGGCTCCATACTCGCAAAAACGGCTGGTATCTCAACAGGGTATGAAATCATTTTGGTGAGTATCGCCATTTTAATGGGCATTATTTTTGTAGATTTTATTTATGCCTTTTTATCCAGTGTCGCTCGAAAATTATTATCTATACAGCTTTTGAAAACGGTCTCTTTTATCTCAGCCTTATTAATGATTGGTTT
Organism: Lysinibacillus sp. YS11; assembly: GCF_002896375.1. NCBI lineage: Bacteria > Bacillati > Bacillota > Bacilli > Caryophanales > Bacillaceae > Lysinibacillus > Lysinibacillus sp. YS11. The sequence continues at coordinate 2,548,068 of NZ_CP026007.1, forward strand.
CGGGATCTACTTTGGGATGCAGGCTTACCAAGTGTTATTCCAATAAACTCACCGACAGCGCATAAAATAAACACGAAAGGAAACCATACCTTTAAAAGAATATTAGTCGAGGTGTGGTAATGGACCAAGAGAAGGTTAATGTAAGTGTCTGGTGTATTGTAAGTTTGACTTCTATTCCACTCATCATGACACTTGGAAATTCAATGCTTATTCCCGTGCTCCCTATACTGGAGGATAAGGTCGGGATCACATCATTTCAGTCGAGCATGATCATAACAAGCTATTCAGTCGCAGCTATTTTTCTGATCCCCGTAGCTGGCTATTTATCGGACCGCTTCGGCAGAAGAATGGTCATATTACCAAGCTTAATTTTAGCTTTAATCGGTGGTCTGATTGCTGGATTTGCTTCATGGAAAATGGATGACCCCTACGCAATGATTATCGCTGGAAGAATTATTCAGGGAATTGGGGCCGCTGGTGCAATGCCGATCGTATTGCCTCTTGTAGGTGATCTTTACCAGGATGATGACGAAAAAATAAGTTCTACATTAGGGATAATTGAAACGTCTAATACGTTTGGGAAAGTGTTAAGTCCCATTTTAGGATCAATATTTGCTGCGTTTTTATGGTTCCTTCCCTTCTTCTCCATTTCAGCGCTTAGTTTGATTTCAATTGTACTAATTTTTTTCTTCGTTAAAGCTCCTAAAGATGATGATGAACCATTGAAGCTCAAAGAGTTTTTACGGAATACAAAAAAAGTTTTCAAGGAGGAAGGAAAATGGTTATATACCGTATTCCTTAACGGGGTCCTTGTGATGCTCATATTATTTAGTATGCTATTTTTCTTATCAGAAAACCTCGAAAAAGTTCATGATATAAAAGGGATTAAAAAAGGGTTTGTCTTGGCCATCCCGCTTTTATTACTTTGTATAGCTTCATTTATATCTGGTCGAAAAATTAAAGGAAACCTAGGAAGGATTAAAAAAATAATCATTGCCTCCTTGATTGCAATGTCTGTCAGTATTGTCTTTGTTGGGTTTACAAGTAAAAAACTGATTCTTTTATTAGTCGTTACGAGTATAGTGGGGATTGCTATTGGTGCACTATTGCCCGCACTTGACACAATTATTACTGACAATATTAGAAAAGAGTTAAGAGGAACCGTATCCTCTTTTTACAGCTCGGCACGATTTATAGGGGTTGCAGCAGGTCCTCCTATTATGTCACTTGTCATGAAAAATTATCTCCATGCCAGCTATATTACGGCAGGTGTATTAGGATTTATTCTCCTGTTTGTTGTCTTAAAGTTTATCAAAGTAGAGGATATTGAAAAAACCAATGAAATGGCATAAAAATAAAGAGCTCTAGACTGAATGACCTTATTTGAAAGCACATAGTTTATCCAGATCTCATACTAAAATAATTCCGATTAAAAATACTTTTAGGAATATCTTATAAGAAGTAGTCTCTCGGCTACTTCATCATTTGTTGTCGTACTTGGCTTTCCCATCAAGCAATCTATGAAATACTTCAACCTCTCTATCCTGATGCACTATCGAAATGCGCTTTTGCACCATTTCCTTAATTCGATAATTTCCTGTATACAACAGTTGCATCATATGCCTTTGGTAATGTTGATTCAATCACTCCAATTTAGCTATTGTTATCAGCTTTCGTTACTGACTACCTTGCCTCCTCGATTGTTTCAGCCATCTTTAGTAACTGTTGTTTGCCTGTTAACATAGTTTCGTCCTCCTAAGTTACGAAATACTACGTTTACTAGATTGTCTTTAAAGGCATCAACCAATTCGAGCTGTAGCGTCTGCAAACGCTACGGCTTTTTTTTATGTATCTTTAATTGCAAATTAATAATTGTGTGTATCGCACGCACTTATTCGTTTGTGGCGTTAGTTGACCGTCACTGCCTCTCTCATTTTAGGGTCACTACCAACCCAGTGACACTAGTTACTTTCCTCATATTGTTCAATAGCTCCACTATTCGATGTTCTACTAAGGTACTATGTCATGAGAAATAGGTTAACCTTCACTTACATACTTCGCATTGCTTACTAAACCAACTCACACTTTTCTTTAATTTATAGAAATGATTAATAAGACTAGAGAGTATACAGAATACTACATACTATGAAAATATAATCTGCAGATTATACAAATTTTGTTTATTTGGAGGTGAAATAAATGAGTTTAACTACTGGCCCAATTGAAAATACAGGAAATCAACCAGCTAATGCAGCTAGTGTTCGTGTCAAAATTCTTAACCTTACGGGAGGATTATTAACTGGCGTAGTAAGAGTTTTTAGACTAGATGGGTCAAGACAATTATTATCAACAACTCCTTTTGCCGCTATTGCGAATGGTTCTACTTTTGTAACTCCTGGTGTAGTTGGAGCACAATATGAAGTTGAAATTATTCCAAATCAAAATGGTGGAATATATAGCGTTTATGGACGAACAGCTTCAGGTGTAATTATTGCTGCCCAACGGTTTGTGAACTCAGAATTAACACAGATTCTTTAGAATTTAATGTTAAGATTATAAAAGCCCTATACCAGTGTATAGGGCTTTCCATATTCATTCATTTACCTCCAGCTTGTCACTCCTTACAGCACATTCTTTCTGACATGAACTTCAAATTGTCCAGCTAATCCTCATTCATATCCGAAATTATAAATCTATCTCACCCTATAATTAGCTTCTAATGACTTCAGACCAGAAACTATTTTTCACTCCCCCCTCCTTAATGTCCAAACAACTGGATTTGATATGAATAAGATATTTAGAGAATAGGAGGTGAATATAAAATGGCATCATTTGAAATTGGGGCAAGAGGTCTTTTCAATTTTCGAAACGAACGCTTTTTCGTATTAGTTGAAGATGAAATTACAATTCCAGAAAAAGGTGTGGAGATTGATCCAGTTAATATCTATGAGATTGACCAACAAACTTTTGATTTTATCAGAGATGAAGGAGATACACCTTTAGTTGTACCACGTTTCAATCTTCCTCCTGTACCACCTGGATTTGAATTAGAACGAAAATGTATTTTTACAGTTGATAATTCATACTTTGTGATCTATGAATTAGAAAATGGCACTGATAACTTTGTTATTTTAAGAATCAGTGCAGCTTTATTTAACTCATTGAGAAATTCTGGTGTTCGTGAATGTATTCCTCAAAATTTTATTAATTAATAAAAAAATTATTATATTTATAGTAATGTTCAGCAAGAATCCTCTTCCTTGCTGAACATTTTATTCAAAGTGTACAGTAAAGTTTCTTTGTTTTTATGACACTCACCAATAAACATAGAATAGGTTAACTAAAAATACATTTTGTGTTAACCTATATACATTCCATTATTTGGAGGTGTGTGTGTTGACTGACAAAAATAAAATATTACTTAGTTCGGTTGGCAGTTTGGCTTTATTTACTTTAGGAGGATACAGGATATTCACTAACAATTTAGAAGTTATGTCCATACTAGTAGCCTATATTTTCTTTATTTGTGGAGTTATAGGCTTTGTTTTTAATGTAGTAAGGTTGTCAAAAACTCCACGTACTTAGCATTGCTTCGTTGCAATGCTTTTTTCGTTTCCCATAGTCATTCATTCTTTCATCTGCACAAAAGTATTGATTTGGTCGAGTTTTTGCTCTAAGGAAATTGGAATGGTGAGATTAGAGGGATTTGTTAGTACTTCATATTCTTATGTGTAAAAAGTAAGGTGACAAACCTATATTTGTACTTTGTCAGGTTCAAGTTTGAATAAAGAGCATACTGATACTATTACTGCACAGTTTAATATATCTGTCCTATTTTTACAGGTACTTCCATAAAGAAGGTTAAATAGTCTGCTATTAAATCGATTACCGATTTTTATTTTTATGTACAAAACATGTTAATTTTCCTAAAATGGTAAATAGTAGATAGATATATTGAGGTGAATACAAATGAATAATTGTCCTAATTGTTTAGCCAGTAACCCTTTTAAGAAAGTATATAGAGATGGTTTAGTATTTGTAAAATGTGAATATTGTAATACGATTTTTGAAGATACTTTAACGAGAAAAAAGAGAGAAGTGTCAGAGAGAGTACGAAAGGAAGTCCAAAACAAAGTCACAAACGAAGAAAACATACGCGCAGCTGAAAAATTCGTTTGGGGTATTGTAGTTCTACTCATTATTGCAGTTATTATTGACGCCATGTTATTGAGTAATTAGTTGCGTTTATTTAGTTGAAGTGCATTTTAACAATAAAATTTTCGCTTCAGCCAAATTCATTTGAAATGATATTATTCGATTAAATCAACCTAGAATAATTAATGACTATTTTCCTAACACAATAAAACTAATTACACACAAATTAATGGACTATAGTAGAATTTTGCAGTATTATTTTACTAATACAGATATTTAAAGGGGCTAGAAAATGCGGATTCAATACAATCAAGGCTTGTTTACACAAAATCGATATAACCAAACAAATTCGGAAATTAATAAAACATTAAATAAACTTTCTTCAGGCTATAAAATCAATCAAGCTGCTGACGATGCTGCCGGTTTAACTATTAGTGAAAAAATGCGTGCGCAAATTCGAGGGTTGAATCAAGCTGGGGAGAACATTCAAGATGGATTGTCTTTAATTAACACAGCTGATGGAGCCTTAGCAAATATGTTAGATCCTAATCTACAGCGACTTAGAGAACTTGCAGTGCAAGCTTCAAATGATACTTTAACAGATGGCGATAGGCAAAAGGTTCAACAAGAGGTGGACCAAATCATAAAAGGACTAAGTGATATTGCCTCTAATACGGAATTTAATGGTATGGTTTTGCTTGCTGGAACGAAAGATAAAAATGGAAATAGTATAACATCTGGTTCTTTAGCTCAATATGTTCAACAAGTTACAACTAGTGGTGGAATAACGGATAAATATACATATAATTCAATTGATTATGCTAGCGCTATTATTGATTTTAGCAATATTAACTCAGCTAGTGATGTAGCTAAGTTAAATGGAGAAGGAGTTAACTATACTTGTTGTACTTGTAATCAAGCCTATAGTATTAAATTTGTAAATGGTAATCCAGATACATCAAGATTAAATGATTCTAATCCGGTAATGGAAGTGGATGTGAGTACAATTACAAACGGGACTGATTTAGTCAACAAGATAATTGAAACAGCCTATGGTCAGCCAGGATTCGTATATGATCCAACTCCACCTAATTCGAATACTCTACCAAATGGCGCAACAAATTTTGTAAAGCACTTTTCACAGTTAGCTTCTGATGGTGGAAAATTATATATATACGATTTTAGACCTGAGAATTATGGTTTGAATTGGCCAAGTAATGGTAGTGGAGTGTTTGAACTTAATGTTTTTGGTGAACCAGGGAAAGAAAAAGATTTGTTCTTACATTTAGATATACAAGTAGGGAGTAATACTGGACAAAGTGTTAAAGTATTAATACCTAACGTAACGGTAGAGCAACTAAATATCGATCCTCTATCTGTTAATTCTCAAGAGAATGCAAATTCAGCAATTACTATTATTGAAAATGCAATTAAGAGAGTGTCATCTGCAAGATCAACTATAGGTGCATATCAAAATATGTTTGAACATGCCTACAATAACGTTAAAAACGCTGAAGAAAACTTAATGAAAGCTGAATCAACTTTACGTGATTCGGATATAGCAAAAGAAACGTCTAAATTGAAAAAAGATCAAGTTCTTTTGCAATCATCTCAATCGATGATGGCGCAAATTAATCAAATGAGCCAGGGAATTCTGAACATATTAGGTTAATTAGCAAACAACCCAGCACCAAATCAATATAGACTAGTGCTGGATTGTTTTTTAGATACTACTTAAATTCAATTTCCTCTGCCGAAGCCCCTTTAGTATACGTAATGGTCGCTCCATCAGGTAAATTTCGTATTTCTTTTACATTTTTTCCTTCGATAATAATTTCACCAATTTTCGTACCTTTAAAGTCAATAATCGCATTTCCTTTTTTTGGACTAATCGTTACTGTTTTATCCGCAAATCCTTCCCCATGGAATTCAGCATATTGACTAAATACCGCAATTCCATTTTTAATATTCGTATTTTTCCCTAACGACAGCGAAATGCTTGGGCGATTCATGATCAGTTTACCTGTTTTGTAGTTATCAAAATTGTATACATTTTCAGGTGTTATTGGTGTTGGTATTTCCTCATTGTCTGCTTTCAAATCAATTTGAACTAATACTGGGTCATGATCTGATGCACGGCCTTGTGCTTCTGTAAAGTTCGCATTTATATGAATCAAGTCAATTTCTGTAACGTCAGCAAGCTTATTCGAAACTAAAATATGATCCAACACTTGATTGTTTCCTTGGAAGAAGTACGTAAAACGATCTTGCTCCGGGGCCTTATCTATCATATTCGTTAAAACATCACCCTTTAACGTTTGAAGAGCTGGTGTGAATTCAAAGTCATTCATGTCCCCTGCTACAATGATATTTAAATCTGGATTAATGGCAAGTCCTTCATCGATAAAATCATTGATGGCTTGAGCAAGCTGAATACGTTTCTTTACTGATTCTAGCACTGGTGGCTGAGTTGGTCCCCAAAGTGAACCATCTCCACCTTTAGAATTTAGGTGAGCTCCGATAATCACTACACGTTCTTTCTGGAATTCAAATTCGGCTGCAATTGGTTTTCGTGTATCTACAAATTTTGATGGATCAACAAAGCCAGGATTTAAAGCGAGGCTTCCATCTGCTGTCCACGTATTGGTTTGGTCACCCATCCCTTTTATACCTGACACTAATGAAACACGTTCTGGATTATATAGGTAACCTACACGAATATTACCGCCAGGTGCACCACCTACTGTATTGTTAATTGGCATGACATCAATCCAATCATACGCAGGACCACCCGCAGCTTTAATTGCATGAATTAATCGCATGTAGCTTTCCGATGCATCTGCATTTCCTGAATCGGTTTGTCCATCATTATCTTGAACTTCGACTAATGTAATAATATCTGGTGATTTCATATTATTCACAAATGTCGCTGCTATTCTGGCTACTTTTTCGTTTGATGTATTGGCAGGATTATTTGAAAAGTTTTCGATATTATAGGAAGCGACATTTAACTTGTCCGCTACTGGTTCAAGATGAGTCACTTCTTGCTGAAGATTCGCTTTTGTCACTTCTGGGAAGACTTTATTTGTGTTCAGTCGATAGCCATCTGTAAAATTCTCTACAAATCCGATAAGGGCATCATTAAAACGATCACCTGAATCATAGTTTTTCCCTGCTACCCCTTCAAGCATAATTTTTTCTGGGTTATAATCATCGGCCGCTATATTTAAACCACCATTCACATTGAATGTATTATTAGTTGTGCTCGGTACAACAATTGGAGAATCATTATTATAAATCGGTCCTATTACTCTCGCTTCTGGGAATGATACCAGCATATACTCGATAGATTCCCAAAAATCGATGCCATCTTCTTGTGGGTCAAAAATTGCAAAACTATCATTATCGATAATTTTATTTGGTGGCAACAGATCCTCCCCTATCACAAGGGCTTCTGGAGTTCCTGCTGTACCTGTTTTTGTAATATTTGTTGCTGCAATTTGTGTATCTGTCAATCGAGAGTTGCCACCCGCCTCAACTACATTTCCTGAAACGTTAATAACGTCCCCTACTGCTACATTATGTCCTGTCTTATTTACTTTGATAGCAGTTGATTTTACGCCATCAAATGACGACTCGTTTTCTTGCATAATAAAGCTAGTTGAATTTAAAACGAATGTTACAATTCCTGCCACATCATTTACTGTTAAATCGACATATGGTGATTTATGGCTTGCCCCTTGAATATCGCTAATCTTGGCATTTTTAGTATCAATAATTTCATAAACAAATGTAGCAATTGCACTGTTCGTTAAACCTTCTTTCACTGCAATCGCTTTAAGCGTCATTGGTTTATTAACAAGGATTTCCTCTGTATACTTTGCACTAGCTGTTGTTGGCGTTGAGCCATCCACTGTGTAATAAATCGTTGCTCCTTCAGTCATTGTAGAAAGGGAGACTTTCGTGCCAGCTGTTACGCCCCCGACGTGAGAAGCTTTGATATCCTGCACCTTTGTTACATCTTCAATAACGCGAAGAGGGAGCAATTGATGGTTTGTATATTGACCAACAATCCCTGTAATTTCCCCATACGTTTTTCCACTCACTAAACCAGAATCTCTTGTTTTATCGTAAATAGCAAATGGGCCTACTTCGTCAGTACCTGTAAAGTTTTGACCCGAACCAGTAACGGTAACATTTTTAATTGTAACTAGTTTCGATTCATTGTCTTCCGCAACCTCATTACTTTTAATAAGATGTGGCTCTGGTATTGTCGAAGGAACAGGCATACCAACAAGTGAAATATTCGTTAATTGCTTTAGACCGCTATATTCATCTACTCGTCCTTGCACCGTCACTCGATCACCGACATTTGCGGCAAGACTATCCACAGGATAAATGGCTATCGCCGCCCCATCTTCATCTTGAATGTGCGCTGTAGCCGTTTCTAATTTTGCTGTCACGATCCCTGATACGATAACAGTTTGCCCGATTTCTTTATTACGAGCTTCCGTAATGGATATAACAGTTGGCTCTTCTTTAACCGTATAATTAAAGGATGCAATGTCACTATCGTCTAGGCCTGTTGCAGTAGCAAATGCTTTTATAGTCATGGCTTCATTTATAACAATCCCCGCTGCTGCATCATAAACCTCACTAGCTACTGACGGTTCAGAACCATCGATTGTGTAATAGATGGTTGCATTTGGGGTATTTGTAGATAATGTTACTTTCGTTCCTGCATAAACTTCGCCTGTTGCTGGTAAAGCCTTAATATTCTCTACTTGTGTTGGCTCATAGTTTGATACTAATTGGAAGCTTTCCGCGCTTAACGTTTTTAATTGATATGTCCCGTTAAAAATTGACGCAATCCCTGTCACTGTGATGACATCATTGTTATTGAAACCATCTGCTTCAAACTGAGAGAACTGATAGCCTGTACGGTTATCATGGCGAATTAACAGCTCGTTATTTGCTGCATCGACTGCTTTAAATTCAAATGTACCATACGTACCAGATGGCGCTAAATCTTTAATCTTCACATTTTCAAGTGTGATTAATCTTCCTTGTGTGCTATCATCCGCAATCGGTAAATTTACTGTCTGCGGTGTAGGTGCCGTCCCTGTAGAAATCCGTTCAATTGTCGGTGAATTAAATTGAACTTCTCCACTATATAAACTAGTTTTCCCTGTGATGCCGACAATATCTCCAACAGCTAAGCTCCCTGCTTCTGCAGAACTAGAGAAGACATATACCCCTGCTGTCTCATCCTGTACATAGAAGGCCTTGCCTCCCCAGCTACCAGGTAATGTCGTAACCGTCCCTTGAATTTGAACTGTGCGGTCTGTTCCAACAGCTGCACGAGCTTCGGCAATTGTTGCTGTCTCGGGAGGATTTGGTTCAGTAGTATCGTCCCCAACAAACTCCATTGAAGTTGGTGATTTTAGCCCTGCATGGTTGCCAAAATATTTTTCCAGTGAACCTGTTATTCTAACTTTTTTCCCGAGATTACTTGGGTTAGTAAATAATCCAAAATTGGCTCTATAGGAGCTTGGTAATTGAATATACAGCATTTTCGTGACATCTGTTTCATCTGGTGTATCAGCAATCGCAATATTTGTGTCACTATCTGCTATCACAGAATATGAAGTTTCACTTTTAGCAAACCCTACTATATATCCCTCTACAGTAACATTACTCTTTACTGCGGTTGGATCAAATTGATTGACCGCTTCCCCCACTCCAATTGCTTCTGTCGTTTCGGCCTTTACAACTGTGAAGTAAGGTGAAATCATAGAGATTACAAGTAAAAATGATAACGCTATTTTGGTAACGACATTACATTCATATTTCTTCATTCGCTTAGCTCCTTATGATTTTAGTCTAAAATAATCTTTTCCTTAGGTTTTACATGGAAGTTATTATTCAATTACTGTGTTCCCTACAACGGTTAACCCATCTAAAGAGAGGGTTACATTCGGTGCAAAAATGATTAAATCCCCCGAAATAGTACCTGTACTACCAGATGGCATTAAAGAGTACCTCCCTGAAGCTGTTGGTGCAGTTAGCGTTACATTCCCATTCAAGGTATGACCATTCAAATCTATTACTACTAAATCTGTTAGCGTTACATCTGCAGTCACTGGAGCTGTTAACTTAATTAAGTCTCCTACTTTAGCTTTATTTAGTGCTTGTTTTAATTCCTCAGCATTCTTTACATGAAATTCATTCCCTTTTTCTGGTGGGATAACCGGATCAGGCGTCACATTTCCTCCCCCTGTGTCTGAGCCCCCCGTACTTGGCGAAGAGCCTCCAATAATTGCTTTAATTTGGGAAGCAACGGAGGTAAAGTTAGTAATAATATTTGTTACTGTAGAGCCTGCAGGAATTGTTAAGTTATTAATGCGTAAACCTGAACTAATTGTGAGTCGAGTATCAGCATTTAACACCGTTAAATCATTCATTACACCATCCACGTTCAATAATAATTTTACTGCTACTGGAAGCAATAATTGTTCAAACTTTACATTCCCAGTCATATTCAGCTTTGCCGTAGATTCAATTATTACCTTCGTTGCTGCTCCATCAATACTTATAGCGGATATGTTACCTGTTATGATAAGTTCTGGAATCGTCGTGTCTGACACTATGGAAAAGTTACGCTTAACTTGTACTTTTCCAGCTCGCGAATTTTTAATTTTCAATACAGGTGTACGTTGCTTTTCGCTTTCTAAAGAAGCCATTGCCTCATCACTCGGATTGGCTATAATTAAATCGCCTGCAAGTGTGACACCATCAAATTCAATTTTAGTTTTAACATTTGAAGTTATAATTACATTTCCTGTAACCGTTACATTTTTAACCGTCATATTATCTGCATTAATCGTAATAGAATCGAGCGTTGCATTTGTATTAAATACAACTTCCTTTTTTTCTGGATCTGTCTGATTTAAAACAATCGTATTTACTTTTGTTATGGTCCCATTTTCGATAGTAGCTGTAATTTTTGCCCCTGTTAGTGCGGTTTTGTTTTCAGCTGTAAAAATTGACTTTACTGAATCACCAAATAAATAAGTCTTACCATGAATAGCTAATTCATTTGCTGTATATTCCTCAACTTTAAACGTTACACTTTGAGAAGGTTGAGTAGGAGGATTAACAATACCTTCTGAACGAGTAATAAATGCCGCCATTTGACCACGTGTTACATTTGAAGATCCATCAAATAAGGTAGCTGTCTTACCTGTCGTTACGTTGTTTTCATATAAAGCAGTAATCGCATCTTTGTATTCTACACGCACATCAGTGAATGGTAATGAATTCGTATTAGAAGCTTTTAATTTAAAAGCATTCGCTAAAATTTTTGCTACATGGTTACGTTGAATAAATTCATGCTGACGAAATGTACCATCTTCATAGCCATCAATAATTCCCTCTTGCCTTAAGGCAGCAATTGCACCAAAATATAGATGATTAGTAGGAATATCTTTAAAGTTTGGATTGCTCACATTTGATGTATCCAGTTCTAAAACACCTGCAATAATTTTAGCGGCTTGACCACGCGTTAAGTTTTGTTCGGGTTTAAATGTCCCATCTTTAAATCCCTTAATAATCCCACGATTATTTAAATTTTTAATTTCTTCATAAAATGGATGCGTTCGCTGAACATCCTTAAAACTACTGGCTTCAGATGTAATAGGTGCTACCACTACCGCTGAAGCTGTTAATGCGTTTAAATACTTGGATTTTCCCCATTTACTCATACTTTGAGTAATCCCTCCCTATTCCTGTTTAGTAAAGATAAGTTTTAAATCCTCTTAACAAAATTACTGGTAATTATCAAACAATACCAAAATATTGTTTAACATAATAATTTTAACAGAAAAATAATAAATACTTTGTTATTTAATATGAATATTCTAAATTCTATGTAAAATAGTACATATTTATCTTTTACAATAGTCATTCGAATAGTAGTTTTATATTATGTAATTACATTTTCGTATGAGCTAATGTACCAGCTCAGTTCCGGCGGCATAAAAAAACTTCACTACTTTTGTAGAGAAGGACTGACATGACACCATAATAGCAGCTCGCTGAAAGATTGTTGCTTGACTGATTCCCTTCCACCTCCTTCATAGGAAGCATCGAGATACAGTAAAACGTACCATAACCCATCGCACTTGTTGTCATAGTGGATAATAAAAAGCCCTCCATTTGTGGAAGGCTAAAGTCAAATAGTAAGGAACATCTAATCTTTTAAAGGTTCATCTTCTTCCATTTACGAATTTTGGTTCTGAAATTTGTAAATGGAGCAACTGAGTTAATATGAACCCATTTCCAAACAGGCCAATTAGCTTGTGTTTTTGCCCATCGTCTTTGATCAACTTCAAATAATTCCTTTTCTGAAAGGGTATTTAACCACTCACATAAATGATTGACAGCTTCATTAAGCATTGATTGTTGTTCCTTCAAAGAGTACTCTCCGTATTGTTTATAAAAAGAGTTATACAATCCACTTAGATTATTCCATTTATAGCCTTCTGCAGGTGTATGTACTTCTTCGCCCTTTTGTTCTTTTTGCTCCCAGTGAAGCAAAAGATTTATCCAACCAAGTTGATAAGAAAGATTTTCAGACGGCGTTTTATCAACTTCTTTAATCCGTTTGTTTTTCAAGATTTCTGGTATATCATGAAATTCGGCAATATATTTTTTATACTTTTCGTTAATCGTACTAATCAATTCTTCTTTGTTGGCATACTGTCTCACTCTATTTCCGTCCCTTCCACCTATTTCTTAAGTTCAGTCTAACATAACGCGAATACGCTAATTTTGAAATTTTTTTTAAAAAAGTTGTTATATGGTAAGTGTTACCTTCTATTTTTTCGGTGGATGTATAAGTAACCAAAATTTACACACACTAACCTTGAGTGTATTACCCATAACGAGTGAAACAGAGGGTTTTATTACGTTCTTCTTTTCTTATGTGTGATGATTAATAATAGAGGTGCTTGAAGTGACTACATTCGGAAAATGCTTATATATCGCATTCTTCATCATTATTTTTTTATTTACAACCATTTGGAATTATATTAAAAATGGTCATTGGGCTTTGCTAGAAAATTTATTCTTTGCCTTTTGGGTGGCCAGTTTCTTATTCATGGCATTACTACTCAGAAGTAAAAAAGAAGAATCGGAAAAAGCTGAAAATAGAAGCTGATTTGCCTGTTTTAACTAGTGTTAAAATCCGCATCTATATTTGCTGTAGCTCTAATAAGCTGCAGCTTTTTTATTGTTGCATTCATAAAAGCTAGTCAGAACTACTATTTTATCGGTATATTAAAACTTAAAATGTTATACTATTCAATAAATTACTTTGAAGAAAGGAACGTGAATGATGGAGGCGAAGACCATTTTGTTAGATCAACTTTTAGCTAATGCAAATGACCCAAGTTGGTATATCTCATTTTCTGAAGTCGTAGAAGGGTTATCTGAAGCAGAAGCCTTTTGGAAACCCGATTCTTCTAGCCATAGTATGGCTGAAATTGTCCAGCATCTAATCTACTGGAATGAAATTTGGCAAATACGGTATCGAGAAAATCAAGTGAAGGCTCCTTCGCAAACAAATAATGCGAATACGTTTCTAGTTAAAGAGGAGGTAACTTTCTATGAATTAAAAGAAAAGTTATTACATATCCTACTTACGTGGCAAGAATTAATTGAGGAAGAGCAACTTTTATCTATCGTAAATGGGTTCCCTGTGAAGGCGCAATGGTGGGCCATCATATCTAATGCCGCTACCCATAATGCCTATCATATTGGACAGCTCGCCTATTTACGTAAAATGGAAAAATAGACATTTATATGCTATACTCTTAAAATAGGACTACTGTTAATAGTCCTATTTTTATGTGCTGCCGCTTATTTAACTCAAATAACACCAAAGGGAGATGCATGTGAGCCTTGAAGAAATTACACAGATCTATTCATTTTTCTTAACAACGCCACTTATAGTAAGGCTAGTTGTATTTAATTTTATTTTTAAAGCTTACAAACATACTATGGTTATTTTATTGGATGCGATTGTTTTAGTATCAACCACTATTTGGTTAATATTGATTAGAGAGGTCATTTTCCCTCTGCCTTCGTTAATTTTAAATGTATTTAGTGTACTCTACATCCTATTGATTATTGACATTTCTCTCAATTATTATCGCTTAAAAAGGAAGAGCTCCTTGCAGTGAAAAGCCCAATTTATACATATAAACAAGCTCCAAACAAAAGAAAAAAGCATCTTTTTTCAAGATGCTTTGCTCTTACTATTGGGGCAATTCTTCTGGTGCTTTCTCAAATTCAAGTATATGTCCATCAATTTTTGCTCTTTCTAGTTCCTCAATAAATTCTTCTTTACGTTCATCAAGTCTGGAGTCAAGTGTGTTTTGATAACCCGGAAATAGATTGTAATCTACTGGTTTCCCCATAAGTTCACCTCTTATTCTCAGCTTTTTTATTTATTATAGGGTATATTGATATTTTCTGACAATTGTTTATGTCAATTTTGATTACAAGGACTGACAAGACAATACAACGGAAGTCTTATAAAAAACGCCTACCTATACTTTATTGCCCATAAAATTATGCTGATAAATCGAAACAGCAAGGTTTATCTTTGCCTCTAAACGTGCAATTTTCACAAACTTTGTTGATAATCCCTAGACTGTTCCTCCCCTTTTTCACGGAAAATAAAAGCATTTTCCCTCAATTAGGTATGCTACAAAATCTTAAGAAATCTTCATAATTTTTCTCAATAATTATTAATAATTACCATTTACAATAAGAAAAGTCGACAATAGATTAACATAGTTAGGAGCATCTTGTCTTGGGCGTTACAGATATTATGAATAACATTCGAATTTTAATGTTGCCAGTCATCCTTATAGTTGGTGCTGAGTTCTTACTTATTGGACTTTATTATTTCCTCTATCATAAAAAACATCAGTCAAATCGAAAAAAAATAAACTTTAAGCAACTGATACTTGTAGCACTCTTTATCGGCTATATTGTATTTGTGTGTGAACTAACGATTTTTGGGCGTGGTTCTTCCCATTTCATGCAAATGAATCTACAACCATTTAGTGGCTATATAGATGCATGGAAGAAATACTCGTTACGTGATCTTCAAAATTGTATTTTTAACATTTTAATGTTTGTGCCACTAGGCATTTTCTTACCTTTACTTTTCTCTAAATTTAAATTGTTTAAATGGCTTCTTCCTGTAGTGGTGATGGCAACCTTATCCATTGAAACGTATCAAACACTTACAGGAGCAGGGATTTTCGAGCTTGATGACTTAATCAACAACTCGCTTGGTGGGATTATTGGATACCAGTTCTATAGACTAGGATCTTCCATTGTTCAGCATAAAAAAATAAAAATGAAAAGTTTGATCGGTAACCTAGCCATTCCTCTCATGATGGGTTTGATTTTTATTGGCATGATGATTGTCTACGCTCAACAGGAATTTGGTCATTTAGCAATTAATGCCTACACAAAATCAAATATGTCGGATGTTGATGTAACAACCTCATTAGATTTACATACAGCATCTACCGTTGCCCCCGTGTATAAAAAAATAATTCATACAGATGAAGTTGAGACTTTGTTGCAAAAGAAATTTGATTTATCAGAGTTAAGTCGGCAGGATATTAGTGGTGATCGTGAGCTCTTATTGAAAGATAAAGCCGAGAACTCGTATACGCTATTTATTAATTCAGAGGGAAATTGGTCGCTAACAGACGATCTTTATACGCCCGTGCAACCTTCCTTAGCTGTGCAAGAGACACTTGTGAAGAAGGCAAAGAGTATGATGGATAAGCTTTCTCTCCTTCCTAAAGATGGGGAGTTTACAGCTTTGGATAATGGCGTATTTGAATGGACGCTTCCTGACCAAGCTGAATTGAACCAAGATTATTGGCTTGGTGAGGTAGAGCTCGGTTTGAAGCCAGATGGTAGTTTGTATTCATTATCGTATAATATTCATGAGCATCAATTGATCCGTGAAGTAAATATTTTGTCACCTGCAGAGGTGTATGAGCGAATTAAAAATGGCAAATTTCCACAGATAAAATATAATGCACTCGTAACAGAAGAAGAACTGTCGATAAAAAAGGCGATCAGCTTACTGTCGATTTAATAGAGCTCTCGTATATGTATGATACAAAAGATTTCTATCAACCCATATACAGAGTTTCTGGTACATTAAATGGAAAAAGTTGGTTCACCTTGATTCAGGCGAGAAAGTAGCTTTTTTGATACCGCTAACTAAGGAAAGCCCAGACTTGATACTGGGCTTTCTTTTTATATGAGTTGAAATAACATCTCAAACTTTGGAATACTTCTAACAAAATGGACACCATCAACAAATAACTACTTAAAAATACTAGTGTTTTTAGATTTTATCTAATCTGTAGCCTAGGTGTCCGTTCAATTAAAGATAAGAGAGTTGAATATAATATTTATATTGAGAGCATAGAGGAGGGTTAGAGAATGTTCGGTAAACATACATGTCAGAACTGTTGTCCAAATGAAATGAAATATTTTCCAAAAATTGTTGCACTTCCTGGTCCTGTTGTTCCTGTCCCTTCACCAGATCGAAGTGTTTTAGCGTACGGATCCCTTAGAGGAGATACATTGGGCCCTTTATCACCTGATCCAACACCCGTCACTTTCCAAGTGGTTGGTGCGCTATCAAATGTTACGGTTAGCCCATCTGGGAATGAATTGGTCGTTCAAAATGACGGTGTCTATCAAATCACCATTTCGATTAATGCGCAAGCAACAGCAGCCCCTGATCCTGATCAACCATTTTTCACAGTTAGCATTACCGTCAATGGTCAACCGATTTTTCTAAACGGCATTGCAGTCTTTAATGTTGTCAATAGAAGTAGCTCGGCCTATGTGGTCCAAGCTACATTAGCCGCAGGGGATTTGGTGGGAGCCAGTGCAGCTTCAGATTCCTTCGTCGCTAGTTATGCTAACCGCTCCTTAACGATTGTTCAATTGAGTGGTTAGATTAAAAGTATATAAAGGACATTAGCTCTCATCTCTAAATTTTAGAGATGGGATCTTTTTGATTTGACGAGGAGTGTATTCAGCTTCCTCTAATACTTATTATTTATTTCTTACTCATAATCAAGTGACGCCAAGTCTGTTCTTCTCCTATTTTTTAGGTACGCCTGAATGATCATGTGTTATAGTAAAAAAAATAGTTACATGAGGTGGAACAATGGTTAGAAGAAGATAGCTAGCCTC
Organism: Lysinibacillus sp. YS11; assembly: GCF_002896375.1. NCBI lineage: Bacteria > Bacillati > Bacillota > Bacilli > Caryophanales > Bacillaceae > Lysinibacillus > Lysinibacillus sp. YS11. The sequence continues at coordinate 2,565,534 of NZ_CP026007.1, forward strand.
CTAGGTTGTCAGTAGATTTAGGGGGCGAACTTAATTGATAGGAGTGTTCTATACATGAAACAAAATAAATATGATGAAATCAATTTCTTTTCCGAATATGAAAAAATGCCACGTTCTGTTCAAGGACTAGACGCGGCAGGTGAATGGCACGTATTAAAAGCACTTCTTCCAGATTTCCAGGATAAGACCGTACTTGATCTAGGCTGTGGCTTCGGCTGGCATTGTCGCTATGCCCGTGAACAACAGGCAAAATCAGTAATTGGTGTGGATTTATCAGAAAAAATGCTGCAAAAAGCGCAGGAAAAAACGAATGATCCTTTTATTACCTATTTAAAGATGCCGATCGAAGATATCCATTTCTCCGCTTCTCAATTTGATGTAGTAATTAGTTCATTAGCGATTCACTATGTACAATCCTTCGAAGCACTTTGTAAGAAGGTTTATGCTTATCTAAAACCTAATGGTTCATTTGTCTTCTCTGTAGAGCATCCTATATACACATCACGCAATGAACAAGATTGGGTCTACGATGAGAATGGCAACCGCCTGCATTGGGCAGTTGATCATTATCAGACAGAAGGCATTCGAGAAACGACCTTCCTTACCGAAAATGTTATTAAATACCATCGCACACTGTCTACTTATATGAATGTCTTAATACAAGCTGGATTTACGATAAGTGCGGTGAAGGAACCTATGCCTTCAGAGGAAATGCTAAAAAATATTCCGGACATGCAAGATGAACTACGGAGACCTATGTTTTTAATCATTGTAGCTGAGAAAAAATAATCACTGTGTGCTTAGGCAATATGGATCGGGTATCGCTAAGTATACAGCTATATCGTATATAAACAAAAAACCAGATGCTCTCTTTTGGGGAGCACCTGGTTTTATTGTGAAAGTGAATCTTACTAACTTACTTAGTTTTGATTCGTTATAATACTACGACAACTTGAGGCGCTGAACAAGTTAAAATATTTTCCAATAGGATTTTAGGGGGAATTAATGCTTTTTCGAGAAAATAAATCATTCTATCAAATTTTAAGTCTTTCTTAGTTTCATTAAAATAAGAAATAATGAAAATGACTGAACGTAGCTCATGACACAGGGTCATTTACCAATGACAGCCCCAATGTATGGGTGGGTGACTGTTTGCTATTTTCACATAATTTAAAGTATGTTTCTACAAACTGAAATTGATAACAATGCTCTCCCTGCTCTAACTGAAAAATTTCTGCTGAAAGGGTGAAATCCACTTCATCATTCTCGCTTGGTGATGGGAAAGCAAGACATGGCTGTTACAACCATACAGGTCTCTATGGTTTTAACTATGATAGGTGAAGTTACTAACTTTTTCGTGCTATTCATAAAATATGCTGAAGAAACACGTCTGTAAAGGAACATTAAACAAAAAGACCAGTCACTCTTTTAAAGAGAACTGGCCATTTTGCGTTTAGGTTGAAGACTATGAAATATCTTCATTCACAGATTAACATATTATAATGAACAATATCTGAACAACCATACAAAAAAGACTAGACTCTCACATGATGATGTAAGCTCTAGTCTTTTAAGTGAAAGTGAATCTTACTAAATCTTGTCTAGCTTTAGATTCAAATTACAATACGAATGAACAGGCTAAAGGTTTCATAAATTCTTTATTTTTTCGTTAAATTATAGGACTACCACCACAAAAAGACCAGGAAACACGAAAAAATGTGAATCCTGGCCCTTTTGTGAAAAGTGAATGTTACTAGTTTGCTTTAGTTCTTTGTATTCTACTGATGAGTTAGACGGCTGATGTTTTAAAAAGTTACACATTCTTAAAAATTTTTTACTCTACTAATTAAATGGCAAATCAAACACGCCGTCAGCTCCATCTATAGCACACGCTCCTCTGACTTATATAGGCTTCTTTTTCCAGTAAAGATATTTATCCTTCAGCAGCTACTCTACCTTTAGCCCATATTTTCCCTTCCGAAGCCGTGACACTCCAGTTAAATTGTTGTGTGCCTTTATTTTTACCTCATATCAGATACCGAGTTCTTCATCAGAATGGTCACTATAAAAGGAGGTGTGAAATTCACCATTCCCAGTTGGTTCATCTACATAATTCACAGGGAAGATCTATGCTGTATCCCTACTTATTTAGCTTGTGTTGGATACTAACTAATTCTGTGAATCTTCCATTGCTTTTTCTAAAAGACTAAAAAAAGCGTGATCTTTTATCAGTTCAAAGCTTTCATTTGTGTTAAGGAGAACCAATATTTTATTTTTAGAATCAATGAACATCGGGTAGCTTGTACTGAGTGAAATTGTCATTCGGTAATCGTAATCAATAGTTTTTATGGCTGTTTTTTTGAATGTTGCCTGTTGAAAAGACTGTATCAATTCTTGCTGTGTTTCTTTTGATATTTTCATTTCAGAAAAGATAGCTTCTGTATCTGTATCTATACGATGTAGCGTAACAGTGGAATTTTCCACATGAAAATTAGCATTTTCTAATAGATCAATAGCAGAATAGCTTTGATCTTTCCATGTAATGAGCATAACACTAACAATTACTGCTAAGAGTAAAGATAAGCCTATTTTAAATTTTTTCATATTACTCCTCTTTCTCAGTACCTAAAACTTGACAAAAAAATGTTTTTATGCTAAAATTTACATTTCAATAAATATTATATATAATAGGATTCTCCTGGCCAGGGGAATCCTATTTTTTGTTAAGGAGTGTTGGTATGAATCAACAGGAATCTAGTATCACTTCATTAGTTGCTGCCTTTAGTAGAGTCTACCATAGCCAATTTGATACGCCGAAAATTTTTGATGATTATATAGCCAAAGAATTGATTTCACAAGAAGAATATCAAAATATCCAAGCTAATTTGATACAAGGCATTGAATTTTTTAATAAAGATATCGCTACAAAATTTAAAGACGATTCAAAGGAATTAATAAAATGGATAACACAAGTTCAACTCTCACCGACTCCTTTGGCACGTGCTGCTTATTGTGAAAGGGTCTTGCATAGCGAAATACAGCTTGGTGTCGAGCAATATGTCATCTTAGGTGCTGGCTTTGATACTTTTCCCTATCGTCAGGAGCAAGGACAAACCATGCTGGAAATTTTTGAGGTGGATTATCCCACAACACAGGAATCAAAAATGAAAAGATTACAGGAAGCTTCTCTCCCCCTCTTGAATTATCTGCATTTTGTACCGATGGATTTTACAAAGCAATTTCAATCTCAATTATTTTCAGAGCAAGGCTTTCAATCTAAAAAAACATTTTTTAGTCTGTTAGGTGTGTCCTATTATTTAACAAAAGATGAATTAGCAAGTTTACTCAATCATCTATTTGCCTTAGTTCCATCAGGTAGTTCCATTGTTTTGGATTATGGTGATGAAACACTCTTCACGGAAAAAGGACTCTCCAATAGAGTGGAAAACATGGTCAAAATGGCCGCAGTTGGTGGTGAACCAATGAAATCATGCTATGCTTATGAGGACATGGAGAGGATGCTAGATCGATTAGGTTTGCTTATATATGAACATCTATCTCCTACAGCGATTCAAGAGCTGTATTTTCAAAATCGAACAGATTACTTATGTGCTTTTGAAACTATCCATTACATGCATATTGTTAAAAAATAGGTCCATCCCATTCGATTTTATAAAATTCTAAATTTTCTTTTTATTACCCAGGCAATTAACTATTTCAATATAGAGAATTAGTATACTATAGTAGTGTAAAGCTAATTAGCCTTACACCTCCTAGATTTGTTACTAGGGTCACTGTTAACGCAGTGACCCGCTTATAATGATTGACAAACACCTAAAGGATTCCCATCAGGGTCATAGAAGGTAAAAAATTTGGTGTCCCCTTCTCCTTCTAAAGCCTCGACCTGAACATGATGATCCACTAGAAATAAATAGGTCTCTTCAATATTTTGAGAGAGGAAGTTCACATATTTCCCCACACCAAAGTGATTGTCTGGAAAATGACATGGCTGATGCTCCTTAGCTTTTACTAAGCAAATGACCGTGGGGGATTGTTCAGTGATTTTCATAACTGCTGCGCCCTCTTCTATATATTGAAGCTTAAATCCGAGTATTTCCTCATACCATTTAGCCCTCCATTTCACAGTTTGTTTTCTTCATTTTATTCTCCTTCAAAAAGATTCATTGAGATTTTCATTATTGATTATTTTGCCTGTCTTTTGCTTATCCTTAATAGTATCCGAAATGTCTTCTTTTCCTGGAGGAGGTGTCCACCATTAAACACAAGGTATCATTCATCCTATTGCTGTCAGTACTTCTTTTACTAGGTGGATGCTGGAATAAGCGGGAGTTAAACGAACTAGCTATTGTTACGGCTGTTGGTGTGGATAAATCGGACGAGCAATTCGAAATTTCTGTTCAGATTGTTAATCCAAGTCAAGTGGCTTCGAACAAAGCATCTGGCATTCAAGTCCCTGTTTTTACCCACCATGCAAAAGGTAAATCATTATTTGATGCCATTCGAAAATTAACAGCGCTAACACCTAGAAAGCCTTATTATGCGCATGCCCAAATTATTATTATTGGTGAAGAAATGGCAGAGGAAGGTATGAATAGCATTTTAGATTTATTTCAAAGAGACCCAGAAGGACGAAGTGATTTTAACTTTATTGTTTCTCATGATTCGACTGCACAAGAAATATTAAGTGTTTTAACCCCTTTAGAGGATGTGCCTGCTAGCAAAATGTTTAAATCATTAAAGGTTTCTGAAGCAGTATTGGGCACAACAGAATCTGTTATTCTTGATGATTTAATTCAATCGTTAGGCAGTATTGATCATAGTGCCGTCTTACCCTCTATTCATATATACGGTGATGCAGATGCTGGAGATTTTAACTCGAATATAGAAAAAATTGATAGCCCTGCACAATTAAAATATGGTGGACTGGCTATTTTTAAAAATTATAAGCTCATCGGCTATTTATCAGAACAAGAAAGCAGAGACTATAATTTTTTAAATAATAATATAAAAAGTACATTTGAAATTATTGCTTGTCCTGAAGAAGGGAAAATCTCAACAGAAATTATTAATTCTTCTACTAAAATGACGGGTCATTTTCAAAATGATGTACCCTCGATTTCCATTAAACTTGATATTGAGCAAAACGTTGCAGAGGTAAGTTGCTCTTTGGATTTAACAAAATCAAAAACCATCGATGCTTTAAATAAAGAAACGAGCAAACAAATCAAGGAACGATTAGAACGTACGCTTCAAACAATTCAACAAACCTATCAAGCCGATTTATTAAAATTTAGTAATGTATTACACCGAGAGGACTATCGAGCATGGAATCGAATTAAAAAGAACTGGCAAACCCTCTACCCTAATCTTGAAGTTCAAATTGAAGTCAATGTGCATACAAAAGGAGTAGGAACTGCAACAAAATTAAAGCTTGACTAATTCGTAAAAATGACCAGTACTCTTTTATTGAGTACTGGTCATTTTAATTAACGTACCGCTTCAAACGTTATGAGTGACGTTTCTTCAGTTGGTTGTTGAAGGAACTTATAATTCGCAGAACAAGTTATTGCAGAAAAGCCAACACTTTGTAATAGAAGCTTAAATTCTTCAATTCCATACCAGCGTAATAAAAACTTTTGTAGTTCCGTATCACTTAATGTGCCTTGTTGCCACTTCTCATATTTTAAAACCATCAGCGTATATTGCTCCACCCAATTCATGGTAATCGATTTTCTTTCAAGGGCAATTCCTTCATCTTGTGAAATTTGATGGTAAGATGTCGTAATTTCTCCTGTTTTCCAGTCTGTAGGAAGTAATAAATCTACGAGGAGTCTCCCACCAGGGACAAGGTGCTGATACATAGAGGTTAAAGCTGATAGTGCTTCTTGATGATTTTCAATTAAACAAAATGAGCCTGTAGGCATAACAATGGCTTCGTATTGTTGACATAAGGTAAATTGGCAAACATTCCCTTCATACAGCACTGGCGTCAATCCGCGTTCTTGGCATCTTTTTCGACAGGATGCTAGCATTTCTGGGGAATGATCCATTCCCTCTATATCAAAGCCTTTTTCCATAAAAGGAATATAGAAACGTCCAGAACCAACCCCTGCTTCTAGAATCTTCCCCTTTACACCTTGCAGTCGTTCTAGATAATATTCAATATCTCCACCAAGCGAGTATCCAACTGGTTTCGTAAAATCATAAAGTGCTGTGCTTAACGGTCCGTAATTTTTGTACATATATTCTCCTCCGATTGTTTGCGGAAGAAATCAACTAATCTATTTATTCTCCCGCACCTTAATTATATTCAATGGGAAAACAGAGCTGACTATCATCATCTATCACTCACTTTCTTGTAAATTTAGTTAAATTATACATTTATTTGTTGTTTTAATCAATGTTTCTATTGATTTCCTATACATTACAATTTAATGTACAAATTAGCACAAATTATCAAAAAACCCTTCCCATTAAACGGTACCATTGAGTTAAGAAAGGATGATGGTATGGATTATTTTGAAAGAATTCAAAACGCCATAGAGTTTATTGAGAAAAACCTACGTGAAAAGTTAACGATTACAGATATTTCTTCTCAGTCTTACTTTTCAGCATTTCATTTCCAACGCCTTTTCCAAGCCATTACAGGTTTTTCTGTGCAGCAGTATATTCGCAACAGGAGGCTTTCTGAAGCAGCTTCCTTATTAGCAACAACAACGCAGAATATACTTGAGATTGCAATCAACTTTCAATATGGTTCTCAGGAGGCATTTACACGGGCATTTGTTCAGTATTTTGGTGTCACACCTGCTAAATACCGAAAAGGAGCCAACTCCATACCATTTCAAACCAAAATAAACTTTTTGGATTATAAACTGGAAGGAGAACTCCCTATGCAGCGACCGGAAATACTTCACTTATCTAAAAAACGTATTACAGGCTATGAATACAAAACGTCCTTACAAGACGAACAATACTATGCAGAAATCCCTAGCTTTTATTTGGATTTTGGTCAGCAGCAATATTATGAACGAATCTCCCATAAGGTAGCCCCTAATATGGCGTATGGCATTTCTACAAACTTTCAGGAGGATGGCCGGTTTTCTTTTATTGTAGGAGAGGAAGTCGAAATCTTTGAGGAGCAATTAGAGAAAGGCTTCACCCACCTTGAAATTCCTGCTGGTAAATATGCAGAATTTACATTGAATGGTACTGCGGAAGGAATTCAAAATACAAGACGTTTCATTTACGGAGTATGGTTGCCGAATTCTAATTATGAGCGCGATACAGGTCCTGATTTTGAAATAACGGATGTCATGCAATCGATCTATCCACAGGAGATGAAAATGAAAATCTACATTCCCATTAAAGAATAATAAAGGAGCAAGGTCGATGATTATTGAGAAAGTATTTAAGCAGTTCCCTACCCTACATTCAGCTAATTTACAATTTAAAAAAATTGAAGACTCACATATACAAGAGCTATTTGCTATTTATGATAATGACAAGGTATTTGAGTATTGTGGCATCATCCCAAAACATAACCTTCAAACCGTTCAAAAAATGATTGGCCATTTTGAACGTGATTATACGAAGAAAAGCAGGATTAAATGGGGGATCTTCGAAATATCACAGCGTGAAAAACTAGTAGGGATTATCGAAGCGATGGACTTTAATCAAAAAGTAGATATGGTAACAATCGGTTACTATTTAGCTGAAGCATCCTGGGGAAAAGGCATTGCATCAGAGGCAGTTGCAACAATCGTAAAATTTTTATTGGAAGAGGTAAATGTTAATCGAATACAGGCAGAAGTCATGCCTTTAAATGAACCCTCGAAAAAGGTTCTGTTAAAAAATGGATTTTTAAAAGAAGGTCTTTTGAGACAAGCTTCATTATGGTCTGGTAAGGGTGTTGTTGATTTAGAGATATATGGCTTATTGAAAGGCGATTACAACTTGAAAGACTAAACTCTACTAATTAGTTTAGTCTTTTCTTATATTGTACAGATAAATGGACATTTTACCATCTCCTAAAGGGCTCTTTAACATAGACTAGAAATAGATGACTCATGCTAGCATGACATTGTAATCATAAAGGAGCGTTTTAGAAATGGATGGAAACAGATATTTAACACGAATGAATTGGGAATTTAACAATTATCATAAATTTTCTAAATGCTATTGTGACTCAAAGAATGTTTACTTTGGTCACTCTCCCAGCGTAGATCATCCTATTATTGAGGAAGATTCTTATAAAATAAAATATTATAATAGTCCCCAATTTGAAAAAAAATATCAGAAACAAAATCAAATTGAAAAGCATTGTCAAAGCTGTATTTGTAGTCACTTAGAATGTTTTGAACCAGGGACTTTAGTAGATGTATACCTCTCAGATGGCAGCCAATTTCTAGGAATATACTTTATTTATCTTATTCCGCAAAGCTGCTGCGGGTACTTCCTTCAAATCGATGATATGGCACGGACTGTCATTATGGACTGTCAAAACATTGATGCAATACGTAAAACTTGTTGAGGTAGTTGATACTTTGGCTTTTCTCTTTTTATTATTAAAATAGGCTGGTTAATTGCTATACAAGCATAACCAGCCATTCGACTACCCCTCGTTTATCCATTGAATTAGTTGTTCATTAAAAAATACAGGCTCTTCAAACATAGGATTATGACCACTTTTTTCAAAAATGACTTTCTTTACATAGGGAATATGATCTACTGCATCCCATAATGAAATAGGGGCTACTAAATAATCATACCTGCCTAGACCTAAAAAAATTGGCTTGTTAACTTGTAGCATTTGTTGTAAAAGGTTCTGCTCCGCAAAAGCTACTCCCCATAGATAATCAATAATTTCCATATTCGGATGAACGTTATCCCACATAGAGGTAGCATTGAACATAAAATCATAAAAACTATGCGCCCCCATACGAATACACATATGAACAAAGCGTCGTTCAGGCTCCTTCTTTAGATCCTGTTCCAATAAGGCTATTTCGTGCGCAAATTGATGTTTACGCTCCATACTTGCATGTGCCTCAAAATAAGACAAGCTTTGTTGCTGTCTTTCTTGACTATTCGATGTTGCTGTATTTAAGAGTACGAGTTTTTGAACATGCTGGGGATAAGCTGTGGCATACGCCATTGCCATAAATGCATGTCCTGAATGTCCTAAAACTATTAAATTATCTAGCTGTAGGATTTGTCTCGCATACTCCATATCCTTCACTATTTTGTTTAATGTGTAATCTTCTTGCGTAAATGCTTGAGCTGGCTTACCAAAACCTCGATGATCTAAAAAAATCACCTGGAAATGTTGATAAAAGTCTTCTGAGAACAGACGTGGATAATAAACACTACTCCCCACCACTAAAATTGGTTGGCCTTGCCCCTTTATACAATAGTTTAATTCAAATCCATCACACATAAGTTTTTGATATGTCATTTTCTTAATCCTCTTTTCTATTTTTGTATCATCACTCCCTTCCCTCTTGGTTTTCCCGTGTTTTTTCCATTGAACGCTCTAGCATTCTATCACCCCAGTAGATGTTATTATTTACATTAACAATATCATTCCCACAGATTCCTAGCAATGAAGGATCGTGTATACTGAATAAAAGGAGAATGTCTATGAAGGAAGATCTAATAAAGCGTTTGCGGTTATTTTTATTTAATGAGAAGCATCAAACGTTAGTGGGTAAACCTGCAAGTCAAAGGGAAATAATAGAGGCACAGCAACAACTTCATGTACAATTTCACAGCGACTACGTAGCGTTCATTAAAACGTTTGGTGGGGCATATGCAGGTATAGCAATCCATGCTTTTTCTAACGGCTCAAGTCTAGGAAACGAAACCGTTGTCGATTTAACACTGGATTTCCGTCAACAATATAAAGAGTTCTTATCTCCAAATGTTTTAGAAACGAGCTATGTTATTTCAATGGATGGTGGGGGTAATCCCATTTTCATCGATCCATCAGGCCATGTTTTTATTTGCGATCATGATTGTGGAGAAATTAAGCGAATAGCTGATTCATTTGAGTTGCTGATAGAAGATTGTTTTTATGAATGGTAAGTTACTTAAGTAAAGAAGAGGTTAAATATAATGGACAAACAATTAGAACACATACTTACATTAAGAAAAAACGGACAGCTTGAGGAAGCAAATCAATGTATGGTGGCACTGGTCAAGGAACAGCCTCAAAATGCTTATTATCACTTTCAATGTGCTTGGACATTTGATTCTTTAGGGCAGGAAAAAGAGGCTGTTCCGCACTACGAAGAAGCGATAAAGTTGGGGCTAGAACCAGAAGTTTTAGTGGATGCCTATCTTGGTTTAGGGAGCACCTATCGGACTATAGGACAATACGAGCAAGCAAAACGGATCTTTGAACAAGCCATTCAAGAGTTCCCCAAGGCTGAGCATATCAAGGTCTTCTATGCCATGACACTCTATAATCTTGGCGAACATGCAAAATCAATGGAAACATTATTGAACACGATATTACGCACAGCCAATCATCAAGGCATTCAAGATTATAAAAAAGCTATTCACTACTACAGTGATAAGCTAGATCAAACATGGTTATAAAAAACAGGCCCTATTTAGAGCCTGTTTTTAGCATTATTATATGGAAGATTGCTTTTTGAATGTAGAAGATAACGCCATAATCAAGAATGTAAGTATACCGCTAAAGAAAAATAAATAGCTCATTGGAATTAAAAAGAAGTTTTTCTCTACTATCGTACCATCTGCTAGTATTTCATCTCCTATAAGGCCTTTTATAAATAAACATACGATCCCCATGATCATCGGAATTGTGGCAAGTAAATATTTCCCCATTATTTCTTCCTCCATTTGTTAAATCCTTGTTGTAATTGATGATAGCGTTATTTTTATTGCAAGTCAATTATTTTTTATCGAAAAACAATAAATAGTTATTGATTAACACTCCCGCCTAAAAGAACAAACGTTCCCTCCTCTTTTAATTTCTTGTACGTGATTTATTATGTTTTTTGAGTAAATTTTGTGCGAGTTAGTATAAATAATTATATAAATTAATGTCGGATAATCTGTTATAATGGGCTATAAAAAAACAGCTACTTTATTAAAAGTAACCGTTTTTCCATAAAATCATATTGATTGAGAAGCTTGTTGTATGAGGGCAGCGACCATTTTATCCATCTGAGCAAAGCGATCATCCTGCGTTTGTCCTTGAACATAGCGATAATAGATTTGCTGACAAATAACGGCTAATTTAAAATAAGCAAATGTACAGTAATAATGAATAGCTGACACATCTCGCCCACTTTTCTCTGCATAACGATCAATAAATTGCTGTCGGGTATAAAAGCCTGGTAATACAGTTACTGGTGGTTCACCAAGTGCATATAATAGCATCTTCGGGTCATCCGCTTGCATCCAATAACTCATTGCTACACCAACATCAGCAAGTGGGTCCCCTACTGTTGCCATCTCCCAATCAAAAAGGCCAATCATTTCGGTATAGTCCTCAGAGAACATTGCATTATTCAATTTATAATCATAATGAATAATGGTTGCCTCATGATTGGACGGAAGATTGTTTTTTAACCACTCTGTTAACATCGCTACTTCTGCATGTTCTGCTGTTTTCGCATTTTCATAACGCTCAATCCAGCCATACACTTGTCTTTCAAGAAATCCCTCAGGCTTCACGATATCCTTTAACGGAGTGTCCTGATAAGGAATAGCATGTAATGCAACTAAAGAATCAACCATCAGTTCGGACAATTGACGTGCTAGCTCCTCTGTTGGTTCTGTGCCTTTTGGAAAATGTGTATCAAGGACGATTCCTTTTTTGCGCTCCATTAAAAAGAAATCACTACCGATAATGTCTCGATCCTCTACATAGACATATGGTTTTGGAACCGATGGTAAAAATGGATGCAGTGCCGATAAAATCGTAAATTCCCGCTTCATATCATGCGCTTTTTTGGCAACTGGTCCAAGCGGAGGACGACGTAGAACAGCTTCAAAATCAGCTATTTTTAAACAATACGTCAAATTGGAATGCCCTGCACTAAATTGTGCTATTTCAAGCTTCCCCTGTGGAAGCTCAGTGAAATAACTCTCTAAAAAGGCATGTAGTTTATCAACATCCAAACGTTCACTTGACCTTACTTGCATCGTATCCATTCTATTTCCCTCCTTAAATAATGGAGCTCATGCCCCCATCTACTACAATGACATCCCCTGTTACATAGTCCGAAGCTGGTGCTGCTAAAAATAAAGCTACGCCCTTCAAATCATTTTCGGAGCCTAAGCGTTTCAACGGTGTAACACCCATCAAATAGTCTTGTCCACGTTCGATTAAGACATTGGACATTTTCGTAGGGAAAAAACCTGGTGCAATAGCGTTGACATTGACTCCATGTGGCCCCCATTTGACGGCTAAATCCTTCGTTAAAGTAATGACAGCCCCTTTACTCGCGTTATAGGCAATCGTATCCATAAAGGCTGGTAGCGTCCCACCTAGTCCAGCAATAGAAGCAATATTAATGATTTTGCCGCTTTTCTGCTCTAGCATAATTTTGCCAACGGCTTGGCTGAATAAAAATGTCCCGTTGACATTGACATCAAATACTTTTTGCCAGGCTTCGTAGGGCATATCAATGGCAGGTGTTCCCCATGATGCGCCACTGTTATTGACTAAAATATCAATTCTACCAAATGTTGTAATCGTTTGGGCTACCACATTGGCAATATCCTCAGGCTTTGTGACATCACAGGCTAGAGCTAATGCTTGAACACCAAGCTTTTCGAGTCCTGCGGCAACCTCCTCACATGCCTCCACCTTTCGTGAGCATAAGACCACATTGGCTCCAGCCTCTGCAAATCCTTGAGCAATTTGCGCACCGAGTCCACGTCCTCCACCTGTCACAATCGCTGTTTTACCTTTTAAGCTAAATAACTCTAGGACCGTCATTTCACCAGCTCCTCTTGTTTGTTGGCATGCTTTTTCAATTCTAGTTTAGCAATGGTATTACGATGCACCTCATCTGGTCCATCCGCTAAACGTAATGTACGAGAATTCGCCCATTGTGCAGCAAGCGTAGTATCGGGACCTACCCCAGCAGCACCAAATGCTTGGATAGCTCGATCAATGACTCTGAGTGCCATATTTGGAGCAACTACCTTAATCATAGCAATTTCAGCTTTTGCCTCTTTGTTGCCTACTGTGTCCATCATATAAGCAGCCTTCAATGTTAAAAGTCTTGCTTGCTCAATATCCATCCGAGATTCTGCAATGCGCTCCCGCATTACCCCTTGATCTGCTAGTGGTCGATGAAATGCCTGTCGCGCTTGTACACGTACACACATTTCCTCTAATGCACGCTCTGCGGCACCAATAAGACGCATACAATGATGAATTCTACCTGGTCCTAGTCTGCCTTGCGCAATGGCAAAGCCTTTACCTTCACCCCATAAAATATTTTCCACCGGTACACGCACATTGGTAAATGTAACCTCACCATGTCCTTCTGGCGCATGGTCGTAGCCAAAAGCCGTTAGCATACGCTCCACTTTTACTCCTGGTGTATCCATCGGTACAAGAATCATAGACTGCTGCTCATGGATAGGAGCCGTTGTATCTTTATGCTTGCCCATAAAAATAGCCACCCTACAGCGAGGATCCCCAGCACCAGTTGTCCACCATTTATGGCCATTTAAAATGTATTCATCTCCATCGCGTTCAATGCTTGCCTCAATATTTGTAGCATCACTGGATGCAACGGCTGGCTCCGTCATCGCAAAGCAGGACCGTATTTCACCTCGTAATAATGGATCTAGCCACTGTTTTTTTTGCTGTGCCGTTCCATAGCGTACAAGTACTTCCATATTGCCTGTGTCAGGTGCATTACAGTTAAACACCTCGGGGGCCAGAAGTGAACGGCCCATGATTTCACATAAAGGTGCATATTCTAAGTTGGTTAAACCTGCCCCATATTCACTATCTGGTAAAAATAAATTCCACAAACCTGCCTGTTGCGCCTTCTGTTTCAGCTCCTCCATAATCGGTGGAATCGCTCCCCAACGATCCTCCATTGCCTCAACCTGTGCAGCATAAACGGCCTCATTTGGATAAATGTATTGCTCCATAAAATTCTTCAGCTTGTCCTGTAACTTCTCAACTTTTTCACTATAGGAAAAATTCATTAGAAGATACCCCCTTTGCTTGAACTTCGCAAAATGAATGAATGTTCATTTTCATTCTTACAATAAATGTTACCGCTATTTTTCTAGTAAAGCAATGTTCTATTTTTGAATTTTCTAATAAAAGAGAAAATTCATTACTATGGACTTACATCATTTATTTTCAAAAAACTGTACTATATCCTTCAGTAATTGTCGGATGGCTAATGGTAAATGACGGTTTTTTAAGTACACTAGATAGACATTGCGACTTAAATTCAGACCCTCTATTTCTTTTTTTACAATCGTTTTGGCAGTCGGTCCTTGCAAGTAATTTTCAGGTAATATGGTCACTCCTAAATGTTCTCGTACAAGCGATACAGCGGTTTCAAAACGCTCAATTTCAAATTGAATATTGATGTTTTTACCAGCCTGTTCAAATGACGTTAAGATATCTCGTCTTGTTTGAAAGCCCTCGGTACTAATAATAAATGGTTCTTCACAAATATCTGAGATGGTTAAAATATCCTTTTGGGCTAACGGATGATGTAAAGGTAATACTGCGACCAACCGTTCTTCATATAAAGTTTGAACTTCCAACTCTGGATCATCCATTAGCTGATTGGTGATGATTAAATGAGTTTTATAGCTTTTCAAGGATTTTTTCACCCGCTTACTACCTAAAATATCGACTAAGTGAATTTTCATGTGAGGATAGTCTTTTTTATAGTTGGCGATTACCTTTGGCAGCCAATGCTTAATAGATTCCATGACACCAATGGTGATGTCTCTCGTGCCATGAACAATCACTTCATCCATTTCGATTTTTAGCACTTCCATATTTTTTACAATAACTTTTGCTCGTTCAAAAAGTAACTCTCCAGCTTCTGTTAATTGCAGATTTCTAGTATTTCTCTCTAATAAAGGGGAGCCAATCTCTTGTTCTAATTTTTTGATCGCATTACTTAAGGAAGGCTGCGAAATATGCAGTCTTTCTGCGGCTTTTGAGAAATTCATCTGTTCTGAAACAGCGATAAAATAGTGTAATTGTTTTATGTCCACCTATAGATACCTCCCAGATTTATAGTTAAAAGCTATAGATTAATATTAATTATATATTAGTAATTATAATTATGTGAATATATAATGAATTACAACAATACTTTTTCTACAATAATATTCACAATGGGGTTGATAAGTTTATGTACACAATGACCGATCAAAAACAATGGAAAGGCCGAATAGATTCAACGACAAATACAAGCAGCTTTCGTTTACATCAACAAGTAAAAAGAGTTGCGATTAATGATGTAAGCGCTTCAGATAAGAAAAGTGCTGCTCTCGTTGGCTTTATCTGCGATGAAGGGGTACGTCGAAATCAAGGCCGTGTAGGGGCAGCAAATGGTCCAAACGCCCTACGAGAAGGCTTAGCCAGCTTACCGTGGACATTTGAGGACGATCAGCAAATTATTGATGTTGGCAATATCGTTTGTCTAAACCATGCTTTAGAGGAGGCGCAACGTGAGCTTGGTGAAGTCGTAGCAACAGTACTACAAAAAAACATATCATGTGTGGTGCTAGGTGGCGGGCATGAAACGCTGTATGGCCATTATTTAGGTGTTCGTTCTGCTCTACCAAAGGAAGCTAAAATCGGCATCATCAATATAGATGCTCACTTTGATTTACGACCATATGATGAACAACCTTCGTCAGGTACGATGTTCCGTCAAATTTTAGAGCAGGATCCACACGCTGACTATTTTGTTGTTGGTATTCAACGCTACGGCAATACAAGAGAACTTTTCGAAAAAGCTGATGAATTGAACGTGAAGTATGTTTATGAGGATCAAATGACGGTAGCCTACCAACAACAATTAACGGATGCATTACAACATTTTATGGATAAGCATGATTATATTCTTTTAACATTATGTATGGATGTATTGAATGCAGCATTTGCTCCAGGTGTAAGTGCTCCATCACCGTTTGGGCTTGACCCATCGACTGTGCGCTCAATTTTGCAACAAGTCACTTCACACCCTCACACCCATTCATTTGATATATGTGAGGTCAATCCGTTATTAGATGAAAACGGACGTACAGTGAAATTAGGTGCCTATTTTGTATATGAGGCACTGAACAACTTACTTAGGGGGCAAGGTTCATGATCGAAATTAATCAAATTACAACGGTATTCCTAGCTGTTGCACTCTTTGCATTAGGAAGCTTTCTTATCAATAAAATAGGCTTTTTAAAGCGTTTCTGTATCCCAGCACCAGTGGTTGGTGGTTTATTGTTCGCTGCTCTTGCCACTATCTTAAAAACAACGGGTATTTTAGAAATATCACTTGATACTTCTTTACAAAGCTTATTTATGATTACTTTCTTTACGACAATTGGCTTAGGTGCAAGCTTTAAACTTGTAAAGCTCGGTGGTAAATTACTGATTATCTACTGGCTAGCATGTGGCTTCCTAGCGTTAATGCAAAATGTCATTGGGGTATCTCTGGCCTCACTTATGGGGATCCATCCTTTAATCGGTATGATGGCGGGTGCCGTTTCTATGGAGGGTGGTCATGGCGCTGCAGCTGCATTTGGCCAAACCTTAGAAGATTTAGGGATTTCTTCAGCTATGACAATTGGTGCTGCTGCCGCAACATGTGGTCTAGTTGCTGGTGGCTTAATTGGTGGTCCAATTGTCAAATATTTAGTAGGTAAATATAATTTAACACCAGATGAACAAGAATCGGAAGAAGTCGAATATGAAAATAAACATGAGCAAATTACATCGGATTCGTTCTTTACACAAGTCTTATTAATTACTTTCTGTATGGCTGTTGGTACGTACGTCGGCACACTATTCTCAGAAGCAACAGGTTTCGTTCTACCTGGCTATGTAGGAGCAATGTTTGTGGCTGTATTAGTGCGCAATATTATGGATAAATTCAAACCTGAAGCCATTAATATGAAAAGCATCTCATTAATTGGAGATGTCACATTAGGTGTATTCCTTTCCATGGCTCTCATGAGTATTAAATTATGGGAAATTGCTGATTTGGCACTACCATTATTCATCATTGTTTTTGCGCAAGTATTCTTTATTGTTGTATTTAGTATTTTTGTGTTATTTAAATTACTTGGCAAAAACTACGATGCTGCTGTTATGGTAGCAGGTTTTGCAGGACATGGTCTAGGCGCAACACCAAATGCCATGGCTAATATGTCAGCCGTTGTGCAACGCTTCGGTCCTTCTAAAAAAGCCTTTCTTGTCGTACCGATTGTCGGCGCATTTTTAATTGACGTATTTGGGATTCCTATTATTATTACGACTATCAATTTATTTAAATAAAAAAGAGCTTTGCATTCGTTCTGAGTAGACGATTGCAAAGCTTTTCTATTATTGTAATATCTCACTTACTGTAACAAATTCATAGCCTTGTTTTTGTAAATAAAGAATAACATTTTCTAAACCATTGGCTGTCGTTTGATGGATATCGTGCATTAGAATAATACTCCCATCTTTTACAGAGGCTTTGACATACGCTAAAATTTTATCTGGATTGTGATGTTTCCAATCCAGTGTATCAATCGACCACAAAATCGAGGGGATTGTCATGACAGAACGTACTTGGTCATTGGTCGCCCCATAGGGTGGGCGGAAAACAGTTGGATACTGCCCGATGGCTGCATAAATAGCGTTACTTGTACCATTGACTTCTTGTTTAACGCCTGCTATTGATAAGGTCGTTAATTTTTTATGGCTCAAGGTATGGTTTCCGATTTCATGCCCTGCTTCATAGACTTGTTTAACGATTGCAGCATTTCTTGACACATTTTTACCTACCATAAAGAATGTAGCCTTGGCATCGTATTTCTTTAACGTTGCCAAAATTTGTGGTGTCACCTTAGCATCTGGCCCATCATCAAATGTTAAGGCTACCCGTTTTTTTGCGCCTTTCGCTACTGGCACGCCTTTATTATAAACTTTATTATCTATTAACTGAATATCGGCTAGCTCAGAAGCTTTGACATACCCTTTTAGGTCGCCTGCTTCTACATAAGCCCAACCAGCAAGTGTTATGTAATACTGGACAGTTGTTTTATTGGGAAGTGTACCAAGAACTTCTCCGTTTGGATTAGCTGTTAAACGTAATTCAGCACCAGCAACAGCATTAATTTTTTTCTTCGTTGGAGCTGGTTTTTTTAATGCGTTTGTCGCTACATATCCTATCTCCTCGCCATATTGAACGAAAGACCAACCACCAGGTGCTGTGCCATATACATAAATTATTCGTCCTTCATAGAGCTGTCCTACATGCTGGGCATGTTGACTTGGGGCTGTAAATAATGTTGTACCACCCTTTTGAATCACTAGGTATCCCTCAGACTTCAACTTGACTAAAGCATCAGATGTGACATAGCCCTCCTGCTCTGGCGTTTGAATATGTGTCCAACCTTTACTTACTTTTGTTACTGAAACAAAGCTACCCTTCGAAAGTTCCCCGATCTCCGCACTATTCGTAGAAGCTTCTTCAAAAATAACCGTATCTTTGACTACCTTGTGAATCACCACTGACCCTTCAGCATTTACTGAAAGTTGCCCTGCCAAGATGCACATCATAAACGTCAAAACGATGGCAAAGGGTAAAAATTTTTTCATTGTTCTACACCGCCCTTAGATGTCTTCCATGTCTGTTTGCTAAAAAATTGCTAAGATTTAACTTTTATTATAGAGTAAACAACCCTGCCATAAAATAGTAATAATCAACTAGATTCCCTTTTACGATGCTGCTAAAATTCATATTTTAGTAAATACTTATACATTCCTCCTTCCCTTTTTACTGAGAAACTATGCATAGGTTATGATAATTAAATGATGGTGGCTTATTTTGTAGATTTTGTGTTAGCTCCTTTTTCTCATGCTGCTAAACGGCCTATGGACTTAGGTGAGTGACCTTCTCCTTACTGGGAGCGGGCTCTCCCCGTATTTGATGGTTCCTATAAAAAGCTGGTTATCCACCACCGAACCTCAGCTATATAATCCCCCTTTCTATTAAGACGTTAGGAACCATGAAAAAGTTGAGGTTTTTTCATTATTTTTCCTGCTATAAAGCTTCGAAGGCCGTTAGGGCATCTTCAATATGTGGGGGTGGGTTCCATATATAGCTAGGAGCATTGGTTGTAATGAATAAAAAAGATTTCCCTTCTTTCTCGATTATGGTCGCCAGACACAGTCCTGCTTCTGGGGTATAGCCTGTTTTTCCACCTATTATCGGACTGTCTAGACCCGGTAATTTTGTAAATAATGAGTTTGTGATGATTAATTGATTGGGAACATAGGTTGTGTAGTTTTTTGAGGTAAATATTTGATAAAAGGTAGGATTTTCTAATGCATATCGCAGAAGCTTGCTGATATCCCGCACGGTGGATACATGTGCCTCATCATGTAGGCCACTGGTATTAACAAAATGTGTGTCATGCATGCCTAATTCTTGCGCCTTGTTATTCATCAACGTGACAAATTTGTCCTCACTGCCAGCGACAGCATCTGCAAGTGTTCCTGTTGCATCGGCACCTGAGGCAAGGAGTGTACCATACAATAAATCCTCCATCGTGACAAAATCTCCTGCTTGAAAGCCTGCCATCGAAGCATTTTGTGCCGTATAGTTCGCAATCGTTTGGGGCTCTACAATGGTTTGAGTTTGTAAATTATCTGTCATCTCTATGGCAACGATGGCTGTCATGATCTTTGTTAAAGATGCAGGATAAATAATAGCATCCGCATTTTTTTCGTATAATACATCGCCCTGTTCATTGAGTAACAAAGCATTTTGACTATGTAATGATGGCAGTTCTAGATGCGTGAATTCATATGTTCTGCTTGTATAATAAAATAAGAAAACCATGATACAAATACAGCCTACTAACATCCACTTTTTCATAAAAAACGCCTCCTACACATTATAAGAGGCGGCATTTCTGAATATTCCTTGAGAAAAATGGGATGCGCTCAAATATTTTCACAGGTAAAAATCATCATCGAAATTTGAACTAATTCTTGTAATCTCTTTATTTGTTAATTTGAACATTACATCTTGAGAAACCTCTAACTTGAGCGTCTCTTCTTTGCTTAGACTTGCATAGACGCCGCGTAAAATACGACCAGTTAAGCCATGCGAGACAACAATCACTTTTGAAAGTGGTTGAATCGTTTCAAGCAAAGCAGTTAATCTGCTTACAACGGCTTCATAGGTTTCCCCATCTGGTGCACGAAAATACCAATTGAAGGCATCTGTGTTCGTTAACAAGGCAGGCCATTGTTGCTGTATTTCCGCCATGGTTAATCCAGCCCATTGTCCCACAGCAACCTCTGTTAAACGTGAATCCTGCCTCACCTTGTTGCTATCATAGCCCAGTGTTTCACAAAGTATGGCTGTGCTTTGCATGGCTCTTCCCATTGGACTTGATAGGATGGTCCATTCATCTGCATCGCCAATGAGTGATTTCAGCATGCGCGCATTTTGCTGAACCTGCTCCCGACCACGCTCAGTGAGTGGTGAATCAAGCTGTCCTTGATATCTCCCTTGTGTATTATAATTCGTCTCACCATGGCGAAGTAAGTAGATCATTTGCTCCATTTTATATCCCCCATTCTGCTCCCCCTGTTAAAGTATTATTGCTGTTAAACTAACACCAGCACATAAACAAAGCTAAGAAACAAGCATAAAGGACTATACCATTTTGAATCATTTTGAGCAAATGTGGAATGCTTAATCGTTTTAAAAATACCAACATACTTAAAATCACCAATTGCTCGTAGCAAAAATACTAGCGCACAAACGATACTTCCTACTTTTGAAAAAATAGAGGCTTGAAAAAATGGCATGAAGCCTCCTTGAACAAGGATGATACCACTTGCTAGCATCAACAGCATTGCAACAAAGAGCGTTCCCCATTTTCTCGGCGTAAAAACCGCTTGTTGGCTGCCTTCTTTCATAGGAATAACAGCTTCTGTACCCCATCGACCACCAAAGGCCCAATAAATATGTAGGATACTCATGAGCCCTAATAGTCCCACTGCGACAATTGATAAAATAAACATGTTCTACCTCCTCTTCACATTTACATACGCTACCGTATGTTCTAGCGTTAAATATAGTCCCTCAAAGCCCATGTTAGCTCTGAGAGACCTTCTTACTGTATTAACAGCTTAATCATTTTTTCAAGATCGAAATGAGGATTGGCTTCAAATCGTGTCGTCCAGCCTATATAGGTTAAATAAGCTAATCTTGCACGATCAGTGGATTCGTCTATACTGATACCACTTTTTTGATAGAGTGTCGCCACACAGGCTATTCGCTGCTCCTCTATTTGAACGATACGCTTTGCGACATCTGAATCATATTTGGCCCAAGCATAAATGCCTATCTCCATCTTTTTATTTTTGTGAAAACTTATCCGTAAAAGCTGCTCTAAAGTAGCATCAACTTGCTCCATATTTTGAATAATGGCCTTTGTTGCGTGGTTTTCCCAATAGTCTAGCATGGCATCTAAAAGTTGTTGACGATCACGAAAATAATGATAAAAGCTACCTTTACTAATGTTTAACGATCGAGCAAGTGCTTCAATACGAACTTTATGAATCCCCGCTTCTGCTAATTGCTCTAGACCCGCTCTAATCCAATCCTCTTTCGTTACTTGCATAATTGCCCTCCAAAAAATACGTTAGCGTATGTTTTGTCTTATATTACCACTTTATACATCACTCATCAACTTTTATCGTTTTTATGGCGTACATTAATATGATTATTCACTGTAACATGAACTGTTACTAGTCGTGGTAAAATACATGCACACACTAAAATAAACACTAATAGCTTTTTCATGAATTTACTCCTTGTCTTAAAAAGTATTGTCAAACAACTTTTCTGCAATGCCCTGTAAAATATCCTGCTCCTCAAATGTCATGAGTTCTTCTCTCGAGATTGTTGCCTGTTGAATCAATCGGTTTGATTGGATCGTCACTAGTTTTTCAAACAAGTTTCGAATATAACGACCATTCGAGAAATTAGGGATGGTTTCAATTGGTATATGACGTAGCTGTGTTTTCATATGTTGGGCAAATGCTTCGCCAAATTGATAATCGTTCGTTTGACAAAGCATCGCAAAAATATCATAGAGTTCATCCGTGCTAAAATTATCAAATTGAACAAAATGATTAAAGCGAGATTTAAAGCCTGGATTAGATTGTAAAAAATCTTCTATTAGCTCTGTATAGCCCGCAACGATAATTACTAAGTCATCACGTAGATCCTCCATAGCCTTTAATAAACTATCAATAGCTTCCTTCCCAAATGCATCCTGTTTATCATTCATTAATGAATAGGCTTCATCAATAAAAAGTACCCCGCCCTTTGCTTTGTTAACGACTTCCTGAACCTTTAACGCTGTTTGTCCAACATAGCCAGCGACTAACCCTGCACGATCTGTTTCCACAAAATGCCCACTTGAAAGGACGCCAAGATGCTTGTAGATTTGGCCAATAATGCGTGCCACTGTTGTTTTACCTGTGCCTGGATTGCCCGAGAAGACAAGGTGATACGTAATAGGAAAGCTTGTTAAACCATGATCCACCCGCAGACTTTGAATTTTAATAAAGTTTATTAAATTATGTAATTCCTTCTTTGCATTCGGAAGACCTACAAGACTATCTAATTGTTTTTGTAGCTTGGCAATCTCTTGCTCGACTTCAGGTGTAATGCGTAACCGCTCATCGTTAATAAATTCACCACTATAGATAATTTTGCCTTCTTCATTATAATAATCACCTCGTCCATGTTTTTTGCCTTGAACGAGGTCACCAATATAGGAAGCTTGCCCATTGGTATAATAGAGCGTTCCTTGCCCTGTCATCATATCCTCTTTAAATTGCCCTTCCGCTTCTAAAATTCCATTCCTAGAATATACTTTGCCTTTACCATGCTTTAGGTCCTCAAAGAAATGACCTTCATAGTGGAGATTAGTTACACCACGTGCAAGCTCCTCAGCTGTTGGTGATTCCGTAGGATAATATAGCTTCCCAGCCCCTTGCATATGATGCCAAATAAAATCGCCCTCATATTGTAAAAATCCATTTGGATAGTATTGCTTGCCTTTTCCCTTTTTCATGCCATGGACAAAGTCACCCTCATACTGTGGTTGATTTAAATGTGGATACTGTGCTCGTAGCGTTTGATAAGGGCGAATTACTTCTTCTTCATAATATAAAACACCATAGCCATCCATTAAATCATTGCGAAAATGACCTTCATAATGGATATGACCATCCTTATATAAAATGCCATGACCCTGTTTTTTATTTTGTATGAATTCACCCTGATAAATGAGTTGTCCTTTCAAATACATAATGCCATTGCCTTGCTTCATATGATTGACGAATTCACCCTCGAATAATAATTCTCCCTCTTGATCAAATAGCGTGCCTTTGCCGTCATAAATATCATGACCGAAATCATTCTTCTTGACGCCACCTCGATACATGATGATTCCACTTGGATAAAATAGTTCTTTTTCTTCATGATTATGTGTCATTTAATTGCCTTCCTTCATCATTTCAGTATATGCTCAATTATAGCGTGGAAAAGAATACATATGTGTGAATTTTTAGAATTTAAGGAGACGAGCATGAAAAAAGATACAAACTACTTCTAGGCATTTTACTACCACTACTTATTCTGTATATCTCGACAATGCTGTTAACACGAGACACTGATTTTACAACAGAGGTAACAGAACGTCTCGAAATGGAGGAAATTCATGAGATTGAAATTATTCGTTCCTCAGATGAAAAAACAGTAACGATTACTGACGCAGCAGAAATCAATCAAATTATGCAGCCATTCAAGGACCTACCTTTAAAAAAGGTGTGGTTTTCGAATTCTGATTCTCATGAAGCATACTGGCTAACACTCTCAATTAATGACAACAGGGAAATTGGCTTGCGTTTAGATGATGACAAGCATTTATTCGTGTATTTATATGAGGAAAATTACATGAAAGATTATAAGCTCACTAAGGATATCGATATGACATTTATCAAACAATTGTTTCAGTAAGCGTAAAAACCCGTGCATGTATACACGGGTTTTTATATGTAACGATAATTTTGCTGCATAGCTTGTAAGGTCTCAATGATCTCTTCTCTCAGTTCAATTGGCTCTAATACCTCCATATCGGCTCCTTGACTTAACAACCACTCTTTCACGCCATATTCTAACACTTCTGCCTCAAAAACATATTCATGATTGTTTTGTGAAACTAGGTGGGCTGTTGGGAAACGATTGTAGACTATTTGAGGAGAACGGCCTTTATAGAGAAGACGGATATGAGTAAGGTCATTAGTGTCCTCTACTTGTAATGGATGTACAGATGGAAATTCAAAATGGATAGTCATTTCACGAAAATGCTGAATACGATCCATTCTGTAAACAGTTGGGGTTTCTTGATTATTTCCTATTAAATAAAAATAATGTGTTGAAAAGATAACAGCGAGCGGCTTTAAAATTTTTGTAGTTGGAATCGCTTCACCCTCCTGTAAATAATCAATTGTAATGACCTTTCTCTTTTGTATGGCTGTTGAAATTCCCCATATCAAGGACAATAATGACTTGTTTTGATGGATATCTTCATATACAATTTTTTCATTTAATAACAGTTGATCGTCTGCTACACGTGAGAGAAGTTGATTAACGATCTCACCGATATCCGATTTTACGAGTGCTTTTGAGGCAATCAGTATTTTAACGATGACTAGTACCTGTTCTTTAGATAAACGATTGTTTTTTTTATGCATTAATTTATACACTTTTTCTGTACGTACATATTGTAAATGGTAATCTAGCTTAGCCTTTTCCAGATACGTACGAATTTCATCGATATCCCGTTGTATGGTTTTTTCACCAACCTGATGTGTCAATGCTTCTTGCTTCTTGTTGATTCCTTGGCCATCCATCAATCGATCAAACATCGATAGTACGCGATAGCCTTTGCCTTGTTGTGAATCTACCATATATCCCACTCTTTCTTCTATCATGCCCAGCTTGCAGTATATTGGCCATAAATAGCCCTTCTACTGATTGCGCCCAGATTTTTTGCGAGTTGCTCAAAAAGCTTTCTCTTCAAAATCTGTGACCTCCGCTTGGGCTTTTATCTTGATTCAGTTGGTGTTTTGACACCCACTCCATTTGTGCATTCATCTCATTATCTATAAACTGAATCAAGATAAAACTTCTACTTTATTGGTATAATTTGTACTATACGCATCCTATAATAAATCACCATTCAAGCAGCACAATAGACTGTATTTTTGACATAATTAACTAAAATTTTACAGCATTTTAGATGAATGTGTCACTTTTTAACCATTGAAAAAGGACTTCCATTGAATGAAAGTCCTTGTACTCTTTTATTTGAATTTTACAGCTGTTCCATATACCAATACTTCGGATGTACCATCCATGACAGATGAAGTAGCATAACGAACGCCTACAACTGCATCTGCACCTAATTGTTTGGCTTCCTCTACCATTGCCTCTGTGGCAATTTCACGAGAGCGCACAAGCATCTCCGCATACTCCTTCATTTCTCCACCGACAATATTGCGAAGACCTGCTATCATGTCACGACCAATATTTCTAGATTGAACAGAATTCCCTTTCACTAGCCCTAATGTTTCCATGATATCTTTTCCTGCCACCATGTCTGATGTAGCTAATAGCATCATGATGCCTCCCCGTTCTGTAGTTTTTGTATGGCTTTCACAGCCTCTTCAATAGAAGATGTAATCACGCCATTGCGTTTAATTAACCCCACAACAAATAAATTACGATAAACAAACTGATTCTCTAGCCCATCTCGGATCAGTGCCTCTATTTTTTGCATATTGTCCCGCCCTTGCTGACGAACATCTGTTAGCACCCCAACAATGGGACGATTCAGCATCGAAAACGCACCTATCTCTGCGGCAACGCCTGAATCAATTTCCACCCCATCTAATACAGCTATCAGAACATCGCTATCTTGTAGCATCTCTAAATCTGCTTGGGCAATCGCTAAACTATCTGCATAGGCAGATTTATCATTGATGGCCTCATTCTCCTGAGGTACATATAATGCGATGCCTGGTACTGCCTCGCGAATAGCTGCTGCCAATTGTTCATTTACAAAACGATCGCCTAACGAAAATAACCCATTTGCTAAATATGCTTTCATGTATAAAACTCCTTAATCAATTGTTTTTTCAAATATAATTTTATGTCTGCCTTTTTCATCAATAAATGTTGATAGTATATCGAAACCATGCTTGAGGTTGGTAATGAGCATGGCTTTGAATGTATTTCTTCCGTATGTACGAACTTTGTGAAAGCCTAAAGTCTTGATATGCTCATGCTGTTGTTTCATTAATTGACTTGCAATTCCCTGACCGCGATGTGCTACATGAACGCCACCCAACCAACTATAAAAAATATCATCTGGTTGTGGGTAGCCTAGTTTAAAGCCGATCAATGTGTCACCTTCCACTGCCAATATGCAAAGAAGGCCTTCTTTCTTTTCTAGCTTTTCGAGTGGCAAATTTGCTCCATCAAAAACGTGAGCGTGGATTTCTTGTAATTGTTCAAGCCAAGCATAGGGTATGCCTTCAATCGTCACAATATGCATATTCATCACCTCTGTCTGTCATTATAGCAGTTCTATAGCCTGAAGAAAAAGGTAGGCATCTGCTCCAAAAGCAATTATTATCACTGCATAAAAGTAACTATTTTCCATCTAAGCTATTTTCGACACCCACCAAATTCAGTATACTTGACCAAAATACAAAACAATAGCTAGGAGGAAATTCGATTGACACCATTTACTAGTTGGTTAACGAATTCATTGCGCCCCTATTTCGGCCTACATACTTTAGAAGCACATTGGGAAACGATTCCGATTCGAGAGGATTATTTTATTTGCCTTGAAGGCGATCTCATTAAAAAAAGAATTTTCGTGAATGAGCATAGCTACCAAGAAGCGGATGTCGACATTTTAACACGTAATCGTGAAGTCATTGTCCCTCAAACTGCGCGTGGAAAAGAAAAGAAATTGAATTATACCAATATCTCCGCTGTGAAAGCTGCAGGCGTTGTTTTTTCTGTTGGTCTAGGTAATGAAAACCACCCATCTAGCTATATCACAGCTCGTAACACTAAAACATATTACCAGCTACCATTAACAGGCTTTGAGCATTTAACGACTAAGTCGGCTCTCTTGAATTGGTTAGAGCAATTTCCCTCCCAGCTTCCTGCTGATTACTCAGACAAGCTAGAAAAGCTAACCAAGATGAAAAGTCTACGCTATAAGACTGTGCCAGGTGATATTTTTCGTGTAGAAATCGATTTATTTGTAGATGGCTATGTGCTTGTCATTGGCGATTTACGTCAAATGCAAAAGGATCATCTTTTTGGAGAAGATAGTATTTGGCATAATGTAATGACAATGCCATTGTTTGTACGGCCCTATTTGTTGACAACGACAGAGCGCCCGCCTTCTCTTGAGGAAATCATATCTGCTCCATTGGCCCCTCAAACCCATATTGTGATGGATGACCATTTTATGCGAGGATGCTATGAAAAGATAGGCCATAAAATGTTAACAGAATCCGATATTGTATTTCCAATGGGCTATGGCGTGACACTAAACTATGGGAAAGAGCCTCGATATCGTCTATCCTGGGGGACAGGAACAATTAGTAAACCTGCACCTTCCACCTCCTATCAAACAGCTAGCCGTTTTACCAATCATGGTGTCTATGCAGGCGTTGCCAGTGATTGGTTGAAGCAAGAGGAAGGAATTGTAACAGAGTCGCTAGATCATCCACACTTCCGCGAAGATCGTCAGCGGGCACTCGCTGAATTTAGTTTTCCAGATGATATCTCCTACGATGACTTTAATCGCCAAACGGGTGGATTGACCCGCACCCAATATATTCATTACCTCAATAAAACCTATCATCGTACACACAAAAAATAGAGGGAGCTTCTAGATGCTCCCCCTCCACTTTTTCATCGATGGTTGATTTCATCCAATAATTACTTATAATATAGAGATATCATTAACCAACTTCCATCACTAGAGGTGCATTTTGTATGTATTTTGGCATTATTCCACTGATTCTTTTCATCGTTTTTCTTATTTCTTACTTTAAAGACCCAAGAAAAATGATCAACGGACTATTATTTAATCTATTTGTCTGTTCATTTCTGCTATTCTGCGTCATTCTATCTTTAGCATCTGACCATTACTTTTTAAGGCTTATTGTCATTATTCCACTGATTGCTCTTTTCATTTTAATTCCTTTTGGTATTGTTGCTTTAATGTTTGGTTTATTTTTAAATGCGAGAGTATTAATGAAGCGAGAAGGTAGACGTTTAGCCAATTCCTTAACATTACTTGTGGCGATTGGCATTTTACTTTTTATCCTATTACCGATTATCAATCCAGCGAGTTTGTTTTCAGTCCACCTCCAGCCCATTTTTGGTGGAATTTCACTCATTACGTTTTATTTTTTTATCCATTTATCCAATTTTTTATCTGCTTATTTTCTCTACCAATTCAATCGCCCTCGATTGAATCAAGATTTTATTATTGTACTAGGCAGTGGATTAATTAATGATAAGGTGCCTCCACTTTTAGCTAGTAGAATTCAAAAGGCAATTGACTTCTATCATAAGCAAGCAGCAGTGACTACTCCACCTACCATTATTTTCTCTGGTGGACAAGGTCCTGATGAAAATCTACCCGAAGCTGAAGCGATGCAACGATATGCAATAGAAAAAGGCATTCCCATTGAGCATACACTTCAGGAGAACCGCTCTGTGAATACCTATCAAAATATGTTATTTTCTAAGCAGCTCATGGATGATCGGAAACAGGGTGAGGCCTATAACAGTATTTTCACCACGAATAATTTCCATCTTTTTCGTGCGGGTATTTATGCAAGACTTGCGGGCTTAGATAGTCAGGGCATTGGCTCTAAGACAGCTTTTTATTATTGGCCAAATGCGATGATTCGTGAATATGTAGCGATTGTTGTAATGGCACGAAAACGACATATGAAAATGATTGGACCTATTGTAATCATTTCGATTGCGCTATCTCTATTCAGCTTTTTCTTTGTATAGGTTCTAAGAAATGGATTCGTACACTTTTTATAGAAAGTGTTACGAATCCTTTTTGATGCTATCATACCCAAAATTTCTTCAGCTGTTGTTCATATAATGTCTCATAGTAAAGTTTTCGAGGATAGCGTTGTTCTTGTAATACCTGATAGAGAATGGATTGACCTTCCTCATAGCGAATCCCCTCATCACAATTATCAAATAGTTTTCGTGTCAGCTGTCTTACTAGGTGAACATCTTTTGTGTTCACTCTCCAGCCAAATTGAATTAAATCCAGCTGATCGAGCGGATCTCGATAAGTATCAAGTACCACACAGACATGTGGTTGCTGCTTATTCGCAAATACTAAAACATGTCCTGTATGAATGGATTGACCAAAATAACGTTCGTAAATCTCTGCTATCGGTACTTGGATTTCAAGCACATCCATGATCGTCTGTAAAGTTGGATGTGCTATATAGTCATCACTTGTCTCATCTGGATATTCAACCAACTCCATGATGGAAGCCATCATCCAAAAATCATAGGTCATTTCCAATCACTCCATTTATTTTTATTGTGGCAAACGGTTAATCGCTTGTTCCACCGTCTGAATAAGATAGGCTAAGTTGGACTGCCATTCTGGCCAACTCTTGGACTCTTGCCATAATTCTACAATCTCTCTACTACCATGTTGATCAGGTACTTCATCTCTAATGTCCTGTAGATACCGCAATATAAATGTCAAAGAGCTTTCATCTACTACCCATTGTATTTGTCTATCCTTACTTTCTTGACCATAAATGGTTCCCGTATTCAGATATTGACTATAAAGCTCTGCCAAAGCCAAGGCACTCATATCGTAGAAAAAATCTATATCCTCCAATGTTTTACCAAAAAAGCCTTGCTGTTTCATGGCCTGTACAATTTCCGATAAAGTTAGCTGATTGGATTCCTTATGCTGTTCCATATACTCCCGCAAAAACGCCACTACATCTAAACCTTCATCACTTTCCAATGCTTTGTATCCCCAAGCCCCCATCTCACTGCACCTCTCTTTCTTATTCTAGTAAAGCTCTGGTAAAAGTAAAATCTGCACATTATTAGTGCATGACCATGGCAGCTGTTCATTATAGTAGCCGCTCTTAAAATTCCTTTGCTATAGCAATAATCCTCAGCTTTATAGGTAGGAGCCAAAGTAAAACTTCATCTTTTCCTGTGAATAGCCATCCTGTCCTCTCCAAGTCGCCATTGACATAAAATCAGTTCCACGTCCACGCTCCTTGCGATAATCATCCTTTGATACTAGTAGTCCCGCATAACCCCAGATTTCCATGACCACATCTCGTTCATGTTGATTGGACTTGAAAACATCTTTCCAGCGCTTTTCAAGCTGTCTAGCTGCATCTGTGTCGTTACAGGATTCTATTGCTGCTACCATCTGTTTTAAGATGGCTACGTCATCCTCACTTACATTCAATGCTTCTTGTTCTTTCACTAGGCATTCTAAGTCTAGTAAACAATAGATGAGCCAATTGAGGCGAACTCCTCCCCACTTGATGCGTTCAAAATTAAGCACATTTAAATCTTCATTGACATACGTATCATTGGACATGATTTTCTGCTCATTACAGTAGCCACAGCCACTATAGGAGACCAATGCCACAGGTTGTTCATCATACGTATGCATTGGTAAATCATGCGTAAGAGCCCAGCTCGATAAGGCACTGCGTAAATGTACTTTGCGCGTCGATAAGCTATGCAAAAATGCCTTTACCACAAGCTCCTTTGTTAAGAATTTCTCATGAAGCTGTTGCAATCTTTGTACACATTCATCATGGGAAATCGTTAATCGATCAAACATCAAGCCCTTACTTTTAGCATATTGAAAATCTTCTTCTGTATAGGTATAAACACCTGAACGCCATCCACCAGATTGCCAATAGGTTTGCATTAATATTTTCCTTGCTTTTTGGTCCATTACTCTCTCCTCGCTAGCTAGCACTTTAATTTTTCTTGTAAGGCTAGTGCCATCTCTTTCCATGGTCGCTTCCAATCGGAACTCGCTATCTCTTCCTCTGTTAGTGCTAGCCAATATTCTCCTTCCATTAGCTCAAACATGTCTATCATGGTAATAGGGGCACAAACTGGATTAGCTAATGCTGCGAGCATAGGCTCGGGGCCATCATCCCAGTTATAGCTATTGACAATGGCATGTAAAATAACAGCTGATGATACCTTGCTTATGCGCTGGCACATTGTATTGAGAGAATCCTCGTATAAAATGGCATCAGCTTGCTGTTGTTCTTGTGCATTCAAAGTTAGACGGATTGCACCTGGTGTATCTACCAATATATCAGCGATTCTTGCATGCTCCCTTGCCGCAAACCAAGCTGTAGCGGTAATCCCCTCTGGCTCAGATAAATTTACACCCTTTGCAAGTAGTAAAGAAATCACTTCTTTCTGCTTAAACTTTACCGCTTTTTTCAGTGCTGTATCACCAAGCTTATCTCGTGCCTCCAAGTCTATATGCTGTGCCAAAAGAAGCTTGATTCCTTCATGTGGCATTCGATTTGTTATAAAAAGCATCAATGGTGTTCTCCCACGTGCATCTCGCTCATTTACATCTAATTTAGTAAGGGCCTCCCGAACGACCTCTAAATCCTTGGATTTACTCACTTCCGTCCATTCCATTCGTCTACCCCCTTCAGGAATCCATCCATTGCAGTAATTTCTCAAGTTCATCCCTTATTGGTGCTGATTCTTGCTTTAGTCGCTGAGCAAGCTTCTTGGAACTACCGAATATTCGATATAAAACAAATGGACGCTGATAATCTGCTTTCTTTTCAAGTTCTTGTCCGAGTGCCACGAGCAAATCTAAATCCATGATGTCAATGTTCTTTATTGGCTTAGCTGATTCACTTGCACCAAGTAAAATAGCTACAAACACAGGCATCATCTCTACTGATAAGCCATGTGCTTCAAGAAAGGCTTCCGCATAAGCATCTTGCACGGATTGATGCTCTGTATCAACGAGTAACATATATCGTTGAACAAGTGGAAAATAATCCTTGCTATAAAGTCCTAATCCAAAAACCGCATAGGTGCTGGGCATAGCTGATTTTTCACTCGGCTCAACATCCTGATACCAAGCAAATTCCTCCATAGCAAGCTGGGCATAGTCCGCTAATAAAGGGAAAAGATTTGGATATTGTAGGCAATTGGCGAAAAATTGATGAAGCTTTGATTTAGCTAACTTTTTAATAGGAAGATAATTTTTCGCTTTACTCTTTAAAGTCAGCTTATAGCCCTTTGGAAAACCTTCTTGTAGCAGTTGAATGATATAGTAAAGGGCTTCACGATAAGCGTTTTCCTCTTCTACCATCACTCGTATATCAATCGTTTGTAAAATATCATTTGCCTGTCCTTCGAATACATCCCGCTTTCTTATACTTTCAAAACGACCGCTTCCTTTTTCCAAATAATTAGCTGCCTGCAGCGAGCCAAGCTGCTTCGCAAGTTCCAAGTATTCTAATCGACTGGCTGGCTCTTTTTGACCAATCTTCAACGCGACATAAAGAAAGAAATCTAGTTTTTCCTTCTCTAGTTGTTGTACCGAGTCCTCTGTTTTCAATACCCACTCTTTCCTATAATCGCCTGCTTGTTCAAAATAGTGCGTTAAAAAATGCTCCTCTGCCCACTGCTTAAAGGCCATTGTATAATAATAAATCCATTTGTCTAAACGTTCTTTATTCGCCCGATGCTTTTCTTGAAGCCGATGAATAAGTGGTTCGACTTCCTCAGCTGTTTGATGGAAAAAATGTGGATTGACCAAATGCTTCGCAAGGAAAAATTCATCATTGTCACTTGGTCTTACTGGTAGCTCTGCCATCACCTTTGTTTCTATAAAGCTTGCCAGCACTTGTTTCGTTGACGCTAGTTTACGATTATTCAACAGCTCCTTTTGATAATGAAGCACCGTTTTATCATGTTCAAATTCCAGCACAACCTCAAAGCAGTAATCAAAAAATCGGGGACCGTATTGCTCAGATTGAAATACTTCCTCTGTTTTAGTACATAAAGCACTAAAAAGCTCTTCAATATGCTGGACATCTGTAAATTCTTGTATGTATGAACCCGCTTCCACCTTATAGGAGCTATCACTCCAACTAAATGGCTCATAAACATCTATAAAGATTGTGCCATTAGGACTTTTTCCTTTTTTCCAGGCAACTTTCAAATATTGAAGGATGCCTGCTTGTAACCTACTTTGCTCTTTCAGCCCTGTTATTCGTTTACTCTCTTGTTGATAAACAGCCGTGATTTGCTCCCACACAGCCGCTAGAAAATGCTCTACACACTGCTTCACTGTACATCCTCCCTTTCTATTGTTAGAGAAAAATCTCCCGCTAAAGCCTTAGCGAGAGATCCATCTTATCCGATTGTTTTCACAACCGCTCCTTCTTGATTTTTAATATGTGTCTTCAAAATTTGAAAACTTACACCAGCTAAAGAAGAAATAGTGAATTGACTTTCTTGCGGTATCAGCCTCTGACTTAATTCTTCTACCGCTGCCTTGTTCAATGTGATCGTATTCTCTTGACCATTCTCTGAATAGCCTATTTGAGGGCCTGCTTTAAATATTATCGTTATTTGTTGACCGACTAAGGTAAGATCTTTATCTTTCAGAATACGTCCACGTAATAATTTACTAATGACAGCTGCTTGCTTTGCTCCAAGTTGAACAACATTAGACGGTTTGTTAAACCAGCTCTTTTTTTCTACTTCCCAAGCAAGTTGATCTACGAAAAGAAACCCCGTATTAGAGCCATCTTCCTCCATTCCTCGCACAACTGCCTCGGCAACTTCAGGATTTTGTAGGAGAGAAGTTCTTGTTAAATCCGTAGTATAGCTTGGTATTTGCTTCATGCCAGCCTGTAGTACACCAAGTGTATTCCATGTCTGCATCGCTTCTAACTCATCCTCTGAAATACCGACCATTTGGATAAACTCCATCTTGCCATTTGGTGTATCGATTTCAGCAAGCTCTGGATCATGTGTAAAGGCTAGTGCCGTTAATTGTGTGTCGGCATCGAGGCAAATCGGACCATTTGCATCCAAATAATCTCCCGCTCTAAATACATTACCACTATTAAACACATATCTGCCCATATTCTGTAGTAAATTCAATGCCCAAGCAGGTGGCTCGTCCTCATCTAGTTGACGTACTAGTCGAAATGTTAATTCAAATCCATATCCACTATAGTCCTTGTTTTCAAATTCCTTTTCATATAGTTCCGAGAAGCCATATGTAACAAAATGCCAATGCGGAATGGATGTTTCGCTTTTATAAACACTAATTCCATCTAAAGGATCTTGTCCTCCCAGTGAATAGGGAATCAAAGTTCCATAATGCTTTGGCTCCTGCTCACCATATACCTGTGCTAATGCCTGATCAATCGCATCCCAGCCAACTGCTGCTATTTCATCACTCATTTCCATATCCTCCTTGCTGATATCACTCGTAGAACGTACGTATCTATTATTTATGATAGCAATTTTATGGTGACTCTTTTAACAGGAATAGGACTCATTTTCCAGTTTCCAGCAACTAGGTTTATTGACATTCTATATGGGGTAAATATGACTAATATTGATGACGCCTTAGCGTAATTGCGTTCATTTTTTTCGAGCTTGCTCGAAAAGTATCGGGACACCATTGAATCAAAAAATACAATTTGTACATTTATCGCACCACTGATAAAGAAGGGTGTTTTTCGCTGAAAGATAAAAAGACAATCCTCTTACAAAATAGAAGATTGTCGCATGAGTGTCTATTTTACTATTTAAACGTCAGGTAGTGCATCTTAACCATATAGCATAGCTGGCTCACGAACCGTTTGTAAATAATCTGCCAATTTCCCTGCAAATACTTTCTCTAAATACGGTAATTGCGCTAGGCAATGAGGCGTCATTAATGCTGGGTTTTGATATATTTTTAGCCCTCCCACCTTTAGTAGCGTCGCTACAAACTGGGAACAAAAATAAGCACGCTCACGTCTCACTTCCTTTTGCATCACCACACCAAAAAGTCCGATAAAATTATATTTATAGCGATCTCGATTCCAGTACATATAACGGACAATTTTCATCATGTCTAAATATTGATAATGTGATATACGACAGCGATAAATAACACAATCCGCACACTCAAATAGCCCTCTTTCTGCATCCTCTCGTAAAAAGCCCCCACTTAACGGATTGTTCAATTGCCTTCGACCAAAGCTATACATTTCAAATAGCCCCTCATCAAAGGCTATGGATGCATGATTCATCTCCTTGCCCGTATACATGCCGATCGCTTTTGATAATAACGTCCCTGTTTTGGTTAATACTATGTAAATCGTATGTGCCATATCTTCACCTACTTAATATTCTCTCTCCTACTACCAATACGTTTTAAATCTTCAAATGGTTTCGTGAATTTCCTTTTTTTATAATTATACACAGCGAATCTTAAATATTTCCTAGTAGAACCTGAAGATTTTCTTAAGATTTAATAGGCTGGAAGTATTTTTAGAATTGGTTATGACGATGAAAGGATGTTGATTTTTTTACTACCTTTATTTATATGAGCTTAATTGTAGTGTTATGTGTGAAGGGGTCGTGAAAATTTTTTCTAAGGCACGGAATCTATTTGTCCTTTTTATTAAAAGACGCTACTCAATATTGAGTAGCGTTCACTGAGTAATCATGCATTTAAATCCGTTATGGCTGGGACATTAATTTCTTTTACACAGGAGACTGCTGATAGATTAATTACACATTGCACAAGAGAGACAATATCTTGTACGGGGATTCGTGTACCTTCATATAAATGAATGGCTTTTTCCGCTCCTTCTTCATAGGGTACTTCTGCTGCCAGTTCACCAGGATTAATGCATGTGACAGAAATTTTATCTTTCCTTAAATGTTCACGCAGTGCATTTGTAATGCCCCTTACGCCGAATTTAGATGTGACAAATGAAACTTGTGCATTGTTTGTGTGATCTAAGCCTGCTGTAGATCCAATTAAAATAACCTTTCCCTGCTTCGCTTGTCTTAAGTTGGGTAAAAGTGCCTGAATATATGTAATAGTAGAAGTTAGATTGATATTGATTAATTTCGAAATATCCTCTACTTCATCCTTATCAAATGTATAATCATCTTCAAAACCATGCTTTTCCCATACACCCACATTATAAATTAATACATCGAGCGGAATGCCTTGTAACACTTCTTTTAAAGTGGAAATTTGTTGTTGACTAGACAGATCAATGGATAGCCAGTGACGATTTACTCCATCATTTAGCTCTAAACTATTGGGTCTCGTTCGTGCTACCATCCATACTGTATCTCCTTTGACAGGTAACCCCTTAACAAATGCATCTCCCAATCCTTGGCTAGCTCCAAAGATAATAAAATTCCTACTCATATTACCATCCTTTCTCATGACAAAATGTAATGAAAACCTGTAGCTTGTTGCCGATTAATATATTCTTAAGTGAAAGGAATTTCTGCCTTTCAAAATTATCGCTACTAACTGAAAAGAATGAATAACTTTCACCTTATTTGATCTTAACGTATTTAATGCTATTAATCTCTTTTTATCACTTGAACTTGCCACTGCAAATTATTGTGAAGAGAACCTAAAGTAGTTGCAGTTACACAGCCTTCTGCAAATAAACCAACAATAATTATTTCTTTAATACCAGTAGCATTTATAAATCTAGTTAGCTCTGGGTTACTTTATATTTGTTATTCATTACCAATAGAATTTATCTGTTTAAACATGCTATCATTTTGTGGATATTGGTTAAAGCAGGTGAAAGATGAAAAGAAAGCTTATTTATACAATAATGTTCGTTTTATTCTGTTTCGTTTTTTTAATGAATCTCATTTCTGTCTCTGCAAGTGGCTTTGATGATATAAAAAAACTGCCGAATCAAATGCAACAAGAAGTACAGGATCTAACAAAAAGAAATATTATTAAGGGAACAACACCGACAACTTTTTCCCCAAACACGACGATTACTCGTGGTCAAGTTGTCGTAATGATGGGACGATATATCGAACAGAACGGCATAGCGAAGGTTGATAAAAATTGGGAGGAAATGGATCGTTTTATGGATATGCCCCTTCGTGTGAAGGATCGTGAATTGCTAAAGTATTCAACTTTACTTTACGATAATGGCATCTTTAAAGGAGAAAATGGACGCCTAAATCCATATAATCACATGACACGAGAACAAATGGCACTAACGTTAAACCGACTTATGGTATTAGCCCGAAACTATTCATTGATTGACTATGCCTATGATTTGCAAAGTGATGTAGTGGATATACAGAAAGCAAATAAAGAAGCTAGACCCTATATAGAGGCACTTAATGCTTTAGGCATTTCCAATGTAGATACTTTCAATCCCAAAAACAGTGTGACACGTGTGCAGTTTGCTTCTTTTTTATCAAGAACAATCAAATTAATTGAGCGCAATCACCATGTTATTCATTTTGAAAAAACAGCTGAAGAGCTAGGATTTCAAAAAATTTCAAATGTAACAACGATCAATAAATCCCATTTACATGTGTCCTTTTCTAATTCTCTTCTTCATATTTATGCACGCTATGATGGAAACTTTGCCATCGACGAAGAAGTGCTAATTGACGGGACTAGCCTTTTTGGTCGTCCTCACGAATCACGATTACAGCTAAGAAATCAATTTATGCAATCAAATGCTTTCTCCATTGTAAAAAAATACATTCCAGGTCAACATGGATATATCAATATGAACCTTTTCTTAATGCATAGTTTTACAGATGCGCATTACAAATTATTAGATACAGGAAAAGAATATGGATCAGAAGCAGGATATTTAGATAAACAAGGTATATCTATGTATTTCATAAACAGTGATTCTGGCATAATAGAGCATACAATCAATGGAAATGTATTATCTATGAAAAATGAAGAAATTATAAGAACACCCAAGACGGTGCATTACCGATATTATTTCGACTATCAAGGTGTGATGGTATCTGATACAGATGCCATGAATCATATCGGTGATAAGCGTTACACAGTAACAAATAATGGAGATGTTCTATTGGAAGGAAAAGTACTAAAAGATCGCACATTTTATTATTTACCTATCATTCGGCCGGTACCTTTCCATACCTATAATGATGATTTCGGTGGATTTACGTATACCGATGATGTGACATTGCAACAAATTTTAGCATTCCACAAAACGGACGGACAAAAATCAAGTATTCCCAGACAATACATGCATCCAAAGGTGCTAGTGATTGATGGGAAGAAAAATATATATGGTTCAATTAATCTACGGGATGCAACGTTCGGGACTTTCGAAGAGATTAAAAATTATTAATATTCTTATAAATAAAGAAGCCATCTGGTGTTGTTTTTTCAGCATCAGATGGCTTCTTCGTTTACAGTTTATTCATTGTCCCAAATCGGATAATATGACTCGTAGATTGGGTAGCTATAATAAGGTGGTCTTACGCCAATGGTTGGTGTTAACCAGGTGTCATTCAAATAATGGATCTCAAGTGTAGACGCTTCATTTTCTAATAATCGCGTAACTTCTGGGAAAAATTCAACCTCCATTTTCAGTCCTCCTGTTTCCTTCACTGCTTGTTTGGATGTTTAACACAAAAAGCTAAACTTTCATAGTATATGTGGAAAAGGAGGGATTGGTTATTACTAATCCGAATGACAAGGACTATCGTGAATTATTAGCACAAATCCACTTTTATCAAAAGTGGTTTGAGGACAATAAAAAGGAAGATCCATACCCGCAATATCCTGTCTATGGGAAGATTACGCAATATAAAGAAGTGCCACTTACTCAACCTGAACAAAGACAATTACGCCAACCGGGATTGGAAAGCTTAATGGTTCCTAAGCCCATCATAGAAAATCCTCATTATAAAGGGAGTGGTAAATTAAAGGGAAAAGTTGCGCTTATTACTGGGGGTGATAGCGGGATGGGTGCAGCTGCTGCCATTGCCTTTGCGAAAGAAGAGGCCGATGTGGCCATTGCTTATCTAGATGAGCATGAAGATGCGCTAAGAACGAAAAAAAGAGTTGAAGAATTAGGACAAAAATGTCTGCTGCTTCCTGGAGATCTTCGCTTTAAAAAACAATGTGTAGACATTGTTTCCGAAACGATGAACACTTTTGGTCAATTGGATATTTTATGTAACCATGTTGGGATTCAATTTCAGCAAAATGAGCTGACAGACATCACGGATGAACAGTTTGATGAAACCTTTAAATTAAATGTATATGCTCACTTCTATACGACAAAAGCCGCTCTCCCTTATTTACGAGCAGGAAGCTCCATTATTGGCACTGCCTCCGTTGTGGCTTATGCAGGAGAACCTTTACTCATCGATTATTCTGCTACAAAGGCGGCTATCGTAGGCTGGACTCGTTCCCTAGCTAAAAGCGTTGCCAAAAAACAGATTCGTGTCAACGCGATAGCCCCTGGCCGTATTTGGACACCACTTATTCCTTCTAGCTTTTCCTCTGATGAAAACGCCTTACATGGAACTAATTTATTTAACCGAATGGCTCAGCCCTTTGAAGTCGCCCCTACTTTTGTCTATTTAGCATCAGATGATTCGAGGCATGTTACAGGGCAAGTCTTGCATGTAGATGGTGGCGAATCAACCAATTCATAATCGACAT
This sequence comes from Lysinibacillus sp. YS11, assembly GCF_002896375.1. NCBI lineage: Bacteria > Bacillati > Bacillota > Bacilli > Caryophanales > Bacillaceae > Lysinibacillus > Lysinibacillus sp. YS11. The sequence continues at coordinate 2,605,689 of NZ_CP026007.1, forward strand.
TATATTTAAAATATGTACTAAAAATTTTCTATTAAATGAAAATATAAATTCATCCATAGCAGACAAGGAAAATCCACCTTTTTTATCCATGATGCCTAGGATTATACCTATAATAAAAGCTTTACACCCTTATTTCAATTACTTTTCAATTTACTTACAGTGGTAATGTTTATAAGTTCTTTCACATACATTAATGTCGGGATAGCACCTTTAACATCGCCCCCAAGATGTTTTTGTACAATGCTATCCCTTTTTACATACTCTGTTTAGTTGGAGATTTCCCCAAGTTTTAATTCATTAAAAGCCGTTGCATTGTTCTTGGGAAGGTTCTCCTCATTCCAATCATCCTAATAGGACTGTGCGGCATTAGATAAGCCACTGCGATTTAAAACCGTAGTGACTTATTGTTTGTTTTTTCGATTGAGAAAGTCCTATCATTATGCTGCATGTTTTACTAGTTCATGTTGTAATCAGTAAAAGTGCTCTTTAATTTTGTACTCTCACAAATAAGTGTCATAAAATAGTTATTGATAGTGTTCCAAGTATTTTCCTTCTTCGAAAATTTCTTGTGCACTTAAGGCTGTCCAATCCTCTGGTGTTTGTTCAGGATGCAAGTCAAGATAGTTTTTAACCATCTTATAGCCTTCACTGTAACCATAATTTTTCGGTAACCCTTTTCCACCATATAAGATGTCTGAGGTACGATTACTGTCGTACTTATGTAAATCAGGTTCTACTTTAGACCATAATTCCTTGTTGTAAGTTACATTCTTTGCTGTATAGCCGTAGTCAGGATAAACGTTTTTTTCAAACATGACCGCTTTTCCTTCAAAGACGATACTATCCAATACCGAAGCTCCGACATCTTTATTTAAATATTTTTCCGCCCAAACGCTGTGATGGTATTCGTGAGCAACAGTTGACTTTATACCATCATCCAAAACATTTAGATAAAGCGGGAGGATGATTTTGCCCGCTCCTACTGCGAAGGGTATTCTATTATTGGTTGCTGAAGGGAATACACAAACAGCTACATCGCTTTGAGAGGGTAAGAGGTCTGCGGATTTCAATAGCGATTCTTGAATGAGTTGATTGATTTCTGCTTTATGTGTTTCCATTTTTTCACTCACCATTTGTATTTCTGTTAGCCTGCTAGGAACCGTATTAAGCAGAGTTTCTGCCATATGATAATATTCCCCATTTTCAAAACAATCCTGGTAGATCGGTTGAATAACTTCCTTTTTATACAGATCCAGAGTTTCCGAGCTTGAAAGATTCGGATTCTCTTTGACCTTTTCCATATACGGATAAAACAGTTGATTGGCATGAATGATTTTGTATTTTTGTTTGGTTTGAGGGTGCTCAAATGAGAACACCATCTCTTCATCATCTGTTATTTGCTTTTTCTCATGAAGTTGGCTCTCACTTTTTTCTGTTGGTGTACAGGCAGCAAGCATAAGTAGTAAGAGACCTAGAATAAAGGTGATTCCCTTTTTAAATTTCATCCATTCTCCTCCCAATCGTTAATAACTAAAAATTCTTTATAACCCCATATATAACTTATATTACCATAAAAATAGTAATGAAAGAATGATTGATTTGTCAGTATTTAGTTAGCATCTCCACAAACGGAGTGTACGATTTTGTGAAGGTAAGAACCTCTAGCTACGCCTTTCATATATTATAGTGAAAGGAGTGGCTATTGTGCCTTGGCAACATAAAATTCCGTATTTAATCGGTCAGCCTGTTGGTGTTTCTTTTACAAATGGTCAAGGAACTTCTGGTGTCCTCTGTGGCGTATCAGGAGGAAAACTGCTTGTTCTTGAATATTTGTATCAAAGTCAATTTGCCTTAAATCAATACGACCTTCATATGATTCATAATGTGAACGGCTTCCCCCCTTGTCATACGCAGCAGCCGTTATACTAAAAAAACATCCTAGAACGGATGTTTTTTTACATCGTGTTGAATACCAAAACAATTAGTAGTATTTGTTTCATTATTCTTGATGCTATACAGGCTAACAACTAACTCAAGCTACTATTCCATCATAATAATAAAGTAAAGCTTGCACCGCTTTATTCCCGAATGAAGGGACAACTCATTTTTTCTCTACTCGCTAATACCCCCCTTTTGTCCAATACATACTTTAAAAGAAAGAAAGGAGGTGTGTTTCATGAGTTACTGTAATTTCAATAATTACTGTGGCGGGGACAATGGAAGCGGCAATAGCTCTACATTCGTGCTTATTGTTGTACTATTCATCCTTCTTATTATCGTTGGTGCTAGCTTCATGTGTTAATTGATCGTCTCAGGCTTTAGCCTCTGTTCCATTACAGAAGCTAAAGCCTTTTTAGCATGAATCACTACCACAGCTATTCAAATCTCCTCCCTTTTCGTTTTTTTCTAGCTCATTTATTTTTACTCACAATTAAAAGTTAGTAATTTAGATAGATAACTATCTTAAACCGCTAGCTTCACATAATAATAGTAGTGTAAAGTTCTTGTAACTTTACTTTACACTCCTTTTGGTACTTGGGGTCACTTTCGTCCGAGTGACCCTGTTCTAGCAACACACATTTAGTTTCTCCTTTTCCCTATCAAGCGGAATCATCGGAACATTCCTACAACAAATTCGTTTTTATAGGAAGGAGGAAAACAATGGGAATTAATTTGAATCTCTGGTCATTTATCTTATCTTTGGGCTGTATTCTATTATTTTTTCTATCAGGTTCAATGAAAGACTTCTTTGACACCTATCTTCATTTCCATCCATTACTGTTGACACTACTCTTGTCTATTGCCTGTTTCTACCTAAGCCTGGTCGGTATGAAAAATGTTAAAAATTTAACGACCTTGCTTCGAGGAATTTTAACAATGGTCATTACACTTATTGTGATGATTAGTATTTCTTTTATTTTACTTTTTGGTACCCTTTTAAGTTAAAATGACCTACCCCCACATTATTTTAATACAAGCCCCCTTGACGAACGTTTGTTCTCTGGTTAAACTATTAGAAAAGGGGGCTTTTTTATGCAAGAAACAACGAATATTGAGTTAGTACATTTCTCTGAAAGCTATGTAGAGCAGTTAAATCGTTTTGAATTACCTGAAGAACAACACCAATTTACGGCACTTCCTCAAGAGATTTCAATCGAGAAGGTCGGACAGTATCCAATTGTGATTTTAAGTGGTGGCGTACCTGTCGGCTTTTTTGTGCTTCATGCAACGGACAGAGTCCAACAATATTCTAGTAATCCTCAGGCAATGTTACTAACTGCCCTGTCCATCGATCATCAGCAGCAAGGTAGGGGCTATGCTAAAAAGGCTATGTCTGCACTTGCTGATTTTGTGAAGCAGGAGTTTAAAGAATGTAATGAAGTAGTGTTAGTCGTCAATCATAAAAATATAGCTGCACAGAATTTATATGTCAAAGTGGGCTTTATGGATCATGGAGAAAGAAGAATGGGACCTATTGGTGAGCAAATCGTTATGAATTTGCCATTGTAAAGAAATCGTCACTCATTTGCTTTTCAAAATGCGAGACGTACCTTACAAACAATGGAATTCTATTTTCCCCTACCATCTCTAAGAATTTCATTGTTACACCTCCACTCCCTGGCATATAAGCTTTTCCTTCACGAATTCAACTGCTATGGGGCATGTTTATACAGTATAATAAAGTCAATTAGCTATAGAAAAGGTGGAACTAGACATTGAAAAAAGAGATGTGGCTATGGTTATTAGGAATTTCTCTACTAGCTGGATGTAGTGTTACTGTTCCAAATGAGACAGTAAACACCCCTGCTGAACAGGTCTCATCACAGCTGGAGATACAGCATGAGGCTCCATTGATCGCCGTTTCCGATGATGAGAAGGTGAAATTATTTGCACGAAATGAAGCACAAAATGAAATTACAGAGGTAACTTTAGATATTGGTGGTAAGCGGAAAAATTTTGACTGGACAATCCCTGATACAGGAACTAAACCTCAGTTATTCTATACAGATCTGACAAATGATCATAAGGAAGAGGCTGCTATTATTATCCAAACTGGACGAGGGACAGGCCTCAATCACTATGAGATTCATGTGGTAAATGGAGAGGATTTATCGGAGATGAATGTCCAACATTATGAAGACATCGTTGCACATACTATTGAATCAACGATTACGAAAAAAGATGATGGCACATTAGCGATTACGATGAAAGCACAGGGAAAAGAATCTACATTTGATTATGACTTTGATCCAGTACCAGATATCAATCAAGCGCAACTTGCTTTCGGTGGTGTGGTTATTTATACAGTAGAAAATCAAAAAATAATGTTAAACATCCCTGGATCGATTGGCATCTCACCTATTTATGTAGCCGATGTTCGTATTACCTATCAATTTAATCGTACTAACAATGAGTTTCTTGTTGAGCAAATTGATGTGAAACCTATCGAGAAATAAAGCCGCCAAAAGCTGACCACTCCTGTCATCAGCTTTTGGCTTTTTCGTCGTAGACGTAAGCCTAGGCATTGTGTAAATGTTTATTCATTAGCTCTTCGACTTGTGTTTTTAACGCTTGATTGGCATAGCGTAGTACCTCATCATTGCCTGCGGTAGCCACCTGCACATCACTAAAATAATCATCAATTCGATGCCAGCCAACTAATCGTATTTTTTGTTGGGCGAGCTGACGTTTTAATTGAAAATAATCTTTGTGTAGCTGCTTTAATAAAGCATCCATAGCAGGTAAAAATACACGCTTCATCTTAAAATGCTCCGCCACTGTTAGATCGTGCTGTAAGGATTTCACAGCTAAATCAAGCAGCAAATATTGATGTAATAATCGTCGTTGCTCTCCATTAATCACATCCATCATCTTCTATACGAGCAGCATAAATGTATCTTAACGGGATGTGCTTCGTTGTGGTAATGGTTTCTAGTAGCAGCTGGTCCTCGTTCATCGCTTGAATGGTACCTCCCCATTGCACATAGTTACCATGTTCCCATATAGTTAACATAATATAGTTATGCTGTGTGAATGCTTGTGTGATTATTTGCTGTAATTCTTCAAGCTCCCATTCAGCATGTTCCCGAGGCAACTCTGTCAACACCTCTTGTTTCCATGCCTTCAAAAGCATTAAATGCTCTGGTAGCATCATCGCTGTCCATTTCATCGTTCCTCTATCTCTTATCATTTTTTCCACTCCTTATGCTAAATGCCCGCCCACTAAGCGATTCCGTGAAATAGCTGTACCAGCGCTGGTATAGGAGGCTGCGCGTAATAAGGCCACCACTCCATATTTTCTACGAATCGCATCCATGACATGACCAATGACCTGTCGCTGGTCCTTACGCTCATCAAATAAATCAAGCTGAATACTACGCTCTGCCTCTAAATTTGTCAGTCCAACAGATAATTGACGCGCTGGCTCACCCGCAAAATGCTCATCTAGTAAGTCCAGACAAGTCTGATACATAACAAGGGTCTCATTGGTTGGACTTTCGATGGTTCTTGAGCGATGGAACCCCTTCGTCATCGCATTGCGACTGTAAGAGAGCCCCAAGCTAACAGTCCGCCCGACATAGCCTGCTTCCCGTGTACGTCGCATCACATCCTCACACATTTCTAGGAGTACAACTGCAATATCCTTTCGTGTGTGATAATCCTTCATGAGCATTTGGCCCTTCCCAAAGCTTAATGCCGCATTGTTCACCAATGGCTCACCTAATGTGGAGAGATCAATGCCCCATGCATGGTAATAGTATTGATTACCCATAATACCAAAGCGCTTTTCTAATTCGGCTAAATCGGCATGGGCTAATCCACCGACTGTTTGAATGCCCATCGCATTTAAATTGGCTGCCATCTGTTTCCCAATCCCCCACATATCAGATAAAGGACGCACTGGCCAAAGCTTTGTTGGGACATCGGCATAGGTCCATTTGGCAAAGCCTGTTTTTTTTGCCTCTAAATCTAATGCTAATTTAGCCATCAACATGTTTGGTCCCATGCCAATGGCGGACGGAATGCGAAACTTTTCATAGATGTCTTCCTGAATCAATTTGGCTACCTGCTCAGGCGAACCCCAAAGTTGCTCCGTGCCTGTTAGATCTATAAAGCTTTCATCCACACTATAAACATGGATCGCCTCTGGAGGGACATATTGTGCAATCAGACGCGTAATGGCCATGGACATCTCTAGAAAAAAGGACATTTTTGGTTCAAACAACTTAATATCTGGATGTTTGGGAATTTCATAACGCCGATTCCCTGTTTTAATGTTAAATTTTTCTTTCATCACTGGTGATGCAGCCAGCACAATACTACCAGGTTGTTCAAAATTACCGATGATAGCAATTGGATCTGTCAGCACATCTAGCCCTTCTAGCATGGCAATACAGCTTGCATAAAAGCACTTCATATCAATACAAAAAATATCTTTCTGTGGGAAGTCGTTGTAATTCATATCACCTCAGACTCCCGTTGGAGAATGGGCAGAAGTGCTAGAACATTGTTAATATGAAACGTACGCTTCGCTAGCCTTGTAAAACAAAAGGCGGTAAAGGAATCACCTTTAATGTGGATAATTTTCACGCGCCTTTTCGTAATGGCACCTGATTTCGCTATATACATCATGTGAACGATTTGGTGACGATGCATGGCTTTTATCAACTGTTCTTTCATGTTGAATGCTCCTTTACTGACTCTGTTTGCGTTCATGTTGAACAGAGTTTTTGATAACTAAGAACAAACGTTTGTGTTTTTATTATACGCACGTATGTTCTGAAATAGAAGTGGTAATTTTAGCTAATTTTTTTCCAGACAGAGGCTGACTGTAGCTAGGCATTTGTGTAAGTCTAGAAGTACCTAAAACATAATCTATGATGATGAATAGCTCAATTTATATGAGAAAGGATGTAAGTATCAGCTCAAATATCGATTATAACTCCCCTTCTGCAGCGTTCACTTTTGATGTCAATAAAAGTACGCTTTTTAAAAAAGACTCCCGAAATTACATTAATATTCTCGGTGTGGAACAATTAAATACATTAGAAAATACATCTTTGCTTGATATTTTTTTAAGTAAAGACAATGTCATCGAGCCACATTACCATCAAAATGCTGCAGAGCTTGTCTATTGTATTGCAGGAGCAGCAACGGTTTCTATATTGAATCCCTTTACCAAGAAAATTCAAAACTATCCTATCAAGCCTGGGCAGGTTGCGAATGTACCACAGGGCTGGTGGCATTATGAAGTAGCCACAGAAGATGACACGCATCTACTTGCTATTTTTGATGCGCCAACGCCAGAGGTCATTTTAGGCTCTGATATCTTAAAATTCACACCAGCCAATATTATGGCCCATACGTATTGTTTAGATGAAGAACAATGGAAGAAAACGATTGCACCGATTGTTCCTACGACTTATATCGGACCAGCAAAAGGCTGCAATCGTGTCCAATCAGCAACCGATCAAGCCCCTTATAAACCAACCATGCCACAGCAATATATGAAACCATGTCCATACCCTTATCCCTATCGTTACCCTCCTATGTACCCTTATGGCACCTACTATTAGCGACCTCTTATACATTTTTTATTGTAAAAGATGAATAGAATGTCATTTACTGCTACATCCTAATCTTAAATCAACCTAAGAGTTAGGAAGTGTCAGGATGACAATGATAAATGAAAATCTAGCATCGCTACGATTTAAGGAGGTTTTCAAGCTTTGGTCACAGCTTGGGATCAATCAAGGCTATATTGCTTCCAGTCATGCTTTTTTTAAGCATACGCGTGATAAAAACTTAAAAATCCTTACATTGGAATTTATTCAATGTTTAAAAGAGGAAAATAAACAGCTAACACTGCTATTAAAGGAAAACGGTGTGCTGGCACCAACAGCATCAATAGAATACAGTAAAATGAAAATAACGGATATTCGTGGGAAATCTTTCATTAATGATGGCGAAATAAGTGCTATTTTATCGATGAATATTGCCTCTTCTTTGATTGCCGTAAGCCAAGCTTTAGAGCTGGCAGTAAAGAAAACACATCTAACCAAATATAGTGAACTCCATATGCGTTATGCGCTACTTGGAGCGAGATTGATTGACCTAAGTAAGAGTAAAGGCTGGTTATTAGCCTCTACACACTAAAAAGAAGCCTCCGTTTTAATAACTAACGGAAGCTTCTTTTTTTAATCTTTATCGATTTCTCACGAACAGTAGCTTATACCATTGATTGACTAGGAATGGTAACACCGATAGGCTATAAATAAAGCCTAGCTGTGCTGGTGTTAATGGAGCTACCTCAAAGACCGTTGTAAGCATCGGCATAAATAAGACCATGTGTAAACTTAGCACACCAATGATAAAGGCGAACCACGTATATTTATTCGAAAATACACCAATCGCAAAGATGGATTGTTTGGATCGAGAATTAAAGCCATGCACTAACCTTGACAGGCATAGTGTTGTAAAGGCCATCGTGCTTGCTGTTAACGTATCGCCTGTCGATAAACCGATTTGAAACGCAATAATGGTGGAGATGGCGATTAATATCCCTTCAAGCACAACTTGTGTGGTAAATTTTTTATTTAATAAAGGAGTATGAATGTTTCTAGGCTTGTCCTTCATTGTTTTCTTATTATTTGGCTCTAAACCGATGGCAATAGCAGGCAGACTATCTGTTAATAAGTTGATGAATAGAAGATGGACAGGTGCAAACGGAACAGGTAAGCCCAGAACCGTTGCATATAACACGACAAAAATAGCGCCTGCATTTCCAGATAATAAGAACAGAATGGCATTTTTAATATTTGTATAGATGCTACGGCCATTGGCGATTGCTTTAACAATTGTTGAAAAATTGTCATCCGTTAAAATCATGGATGAGGCATCTTTTGCAACCTCTGTGCCTGTTACGCCCATAGCCACCCCAATATCTGCTTGCTTCAAAGCAGGTCCATCATTGACACCGTCTCCTGTCATGGCAACCACATGTCCTTTATCCTGCCATGCTTTAACAATTCGAATTTTTTGGGCTGGTGTAACACGGGCATAAACAGAATAATCCTGTACTTTCTCTTGCAGCTCTTGATCAGTTAAGCCTTCGAGCGCATGTCCCTCTATAGCTTCAGCTGGATTTTGCAAAATACCAATTTGTTCGGCAATCGCGGTTGCTGTAATTTTATGGTCTCCTGTAATCATGACGGGTTTAATACCTGCCTTTATACAGCTTTCCACAGCCTCTTTCGACTCTTTTCTTGGAGGGTCCATCATCGCTACTAAGCCGACAAAGATTAAATCTCGTTCCACTCGTGGATCGACTTTTTGTAGAGGCAATACCTCCTTATAAGCAATGGCTAACACCCTTAAACCATTCATAGAAAAATCACGATTCACCGCCTCGATTTTCTGGCGATGCTGCGGGGTTATCTCAAAAATACCTGTTGATGTTTTGATTCGTGTCACTTTTGGTAAGAGTACATCCAGAGCCCCTTTGGTAATCATGATGGGCTGCTTGTCCATCTGATTGACAGTGCTCATAAGCTTCCTCGTCGAATCAAATGGAATTTCAGCCAATCGTGGATATTGCTCACGTATCTTCAATTCATCTAACCCATACTGTTTCCCCAATTTCACGAGCGCAATTTCTGTAGGATCACCAATTTCTTTGTGGTCACGCTCGACAGCGTCACTACATAAAAGCGCTTTTACCATTAGTTCTTTTTCCACTGGATTTATTGGATTGAGCCAATCATGAGGAATTTTCTTCTGGTCCACAAAAACTTCCTGTACCACCATTTTATTTTCTGTTAAAGTACCTGTTTTATCAGAACAGATGACCGATACACTCCCCAAGCTTTCCACAGCATAAAGCTTGCGGATGATCGCATTTTCCTTTGCCATCTTTTGGGTGCCAAAAGCTAATACGATGGTCACGATAGAACTTAAAGCCTCAGGGATAGCCGCCACAGCAAGAGATACAGCAAACATAAAGGATTCTACTAAGGCTCGTCCTCGGATAAGATCAATCGTAAAGATTGCTAAACAAATCAGCGTAATCCCTAAGGCTAATTTTTCACCGAATTGATCGAGACTAATTTGTAATGGCGTTTTCTTTTCCTTGGCTGTATCGAGTAAGTTCGCAATTTTTCCGATTTCCGTCTGCATCCCAATTGCCGTAACCATCACGATGCCACGTCCATTGGTCACAAAGCTTCCTGAGTACACCATATTTTTCTTATCCGCAATGGTGATATTCTGCTTCCGAATGGGGTCGGTACTTTTTGCCACAGCAATTGATTCGCCTGTAAGAGAGCTTTCGTTGATGTGTAAATTATGGCTTTCTAGTAGTCTTCCATCCGCATTAATATAATCTCCCGCCTCCAACATCAGAAGGTCCCCTACTACAATTTCTTCAGAAGGAATTTCTACTAGTTGATTATGACGCATGACCTTGGCAATGGGAGAGGTCAATGCTTTCAGATTATCTAATGATTGTTCGGCCTTCACATGCTGCACTGTACCTAAAATGGCATTTAAAATAACCACAATCATGATCACAATGGTGCTTTCTACTTCTCCTAGTAGAAAGGAAACGAAGGCAGCAACGAGTAAAATGATGACCAATAAATCTTTGAATTGGCCCATAAAAACAGCCAACGTACTTGTCTTTTTCCCTTCCTCTAATACATTATAGCCATAGACTTGTTGCCTCTTTTGGACGTCATCATCAGTCAAACCTTGCGTGGTGACGTTCAATATCTTCATGACTTCAGCAGTTGATTGTTGATGATATTCAGTCATTGAGTTCTCCTTCCATTTACAAGATTTGAAAGTCTCCTACTATTTTTCTTAAAAATAATATTCGCTCTTAAAATCTCAAACTCCTCAAATCTGTAAATTCATTAACTACAACAATCTATTCCATAGGTAATTAGAGTATGCTAAGAAACCATAGAGAATTTAATTTTGGGAAGTGTACGAAAATAGATTCATGCAAACCAATTAAAAAGGTATTGGGATGGCTTTCCCAATACCTTTCAGGGCTATCGTTCGATTATGAATGATGATGTGCTGACTGATAATCTACGTGCTGCTCCTGTCCAAGAGGTGCCCTTTTAATAGAAAAGATCGCGCAGCCTAATGCACAAAGAACTAGAATCGTACCAAAGCTAGCTAGGTGCATAACGGACCCTGTCCAAGCAAACATTGCGCCACCAACTGCTGATCCGATAGAAATACCAATTTGCAGGGCAGCTGTATTTAAGCTTTGCTGAATATCCGATGATTGAGGATCCGCCTGAATTAAGTAATTTTGTAATGGCGGTGTCAGTGCCCAGCTCAACGCACCCCATAAAACCGTAAATACTAAAAACAGTGGAAGGGCAATAATTGTATAAGGAATACTAAATAAGACAATGGCAAAAGCTGAGACAATTAAAATAATGGCTTTACTTGTGCCAATTTTATCACTCACCCATCCACCTACAGCATTTCCACTAACAGAGGCAATACCAAAGATTAAGTAACAAATACTAATCCATGAAGCATTCATATCAAATGCCTCTACTAAAAATGGTGTTAAATAGGCGTAGAGCATGTAATGGCCCGCTAGCATAAATAGGGTAGTTAACTGTGCTGTCAGGATTTTTAAATTCGCCAGCGATTTAATTTGCGCCTTGAGTGGCACTACTTCTCCAATTGGCATTTTTTCAAGTAATAAAGCAATTAATATCATTGAAATCGTTGATAGGATACTAATACCTAAAAATACAGCTCGCCAGCCAAACGCTTCTGTAATAAAAATACCCATTGGCACACCGATCACCAGCGCAGAACTTACACCCATAAAAACAAGCCCCAGTGCTTTAGCACGATGGCGAGGCTCTACGATTTTAGTTGTAATCGTTAATGATAAAACAATCACTAACGCTGTACTCATAGCTGTGAAAATACGTGCGATTAGCACAATGATAAACGTTGTACTAAAGAAGGTCATTAGATTTCCTAACGTAAAAATAAATAAAGAAATAAGGAATAAGCGCTTCCGTTCCACCTTGGCTGTCAAGGATAGTAGGACAGGCGCAGAAATCGCATAAACAAGTGCAAAAATAGTAATTAATTGTCCTGCTGTCGCTAAAGACACATCTAAATCCTCTGCAATATTTGGCAGGATTCCACCAACAATTAATTCAACTAACCCTACTGCAAAGGTAGTCACAGCAAGAATATAAACTCTCCAATTCATCGTAATCTCCCCTTCGATACCGTTCATTTTTGTAGGAGATTGTTTTAAAACAAACTAAAAAAATCCTGACTACAAAAATGAAGCAAAGTTTTGTAGTCAGGATTTTATGGTTCCTGGTAGAGACCCTCAATCCATATTATTGAGGTTATACAGATCAAATATTTACTTTAGCTATAGTAGCACATCAAAATTTCATTGACAATAGCTTTTTTCATAGAATTCATTGCCTCTAAAAATCTTTTTGGCAAGAGAAAATTTCGATTTTCTGCTTATATTTCGACGAATTTGACCATATATATAAACATACAATAACTATTTTACGAGGTGATTGTTTGCGTATAGTAGGATTTGTCTGCTATTTTTTAATACTATTTTATGGCGTAGAATTAGTAGAAGAAGCGTTCACAAATGAAGAACCAGCAATGCAATCTCCCATGAAAAGTAAGCCATCGCCCATCAAGGAAACCGTTGAAAATTCAAGGATTTGTGTCTATTATCCCACTTATAAAAGCTGTACCGATTTACCCCAACAATAAAAAAGAGGCTACTCAATGGAGTGACCTCTTTTTTCATCATTTTGAGCCAATATGAAAATGACTAAATGGATATAGTATTAATTTCGATTCACCATATACAGCATCCTCTGAAATTAAACCATAATGGCGACTGTCACTACTTTTTAGGCGATTGTCACCAAGCACAAAATACATGCCCTCTGGCACTTCTTTTTCATTCACTAATTGTTCCAATGTAAAGTTTTCCGTAATGCGTAATTGATTAGGATCATCCGTTTGACGGTTCACATAATCTTCTTTATATGCTTTGCCATTGACGTACAATACATCATCTTTCATTTCCACTTTATCCCCTGGAAGACCGATGACACGTTTAATATATAACTCATCTTCGACAGGAGATTGGAAAACAATTTGATCAAAACGCTCAATTTTACTTGTTTTGCTTACAATAATAATATCCTTATCGTGATAAGTTGGATACATAGATGCTCCCTGTACTTTAATCGGCGCAAATAAGAATTGCTTACAGCCAAAAACAACAACAGCTGTAATGACAATAATTTTGATGTAGGATAATATTTCTTTTTAAGATTGGATGTTTTTTCCGCTTGCATGCTCATTCCCCGATACTGTTTTTTTAATAGTATAACATTTTCTCACTATTATTGACGAATGAATCACACAAATTGTTTCCTATTCATAGAAAAATAGACAAGGCTACAAAGTAACATTGTCTAGAAATTGATATTTTACTGTTTCAACGTTATGAATGGTTAGTTTGTGTAGCAGAGTGATGCTGCTCGTTTAATAAATCTACTGCTAATACGATACCCACTGGTAATGCAAATGCTAATAAAATTGTGCCTACAATCATCACAATCACTCCTTTAACCATTTCTAATGTCAGTATACACTTAATTTTCTGATATTTCAAGAAATATCGAAAAATGATGAATAACAGCAAAAAAATCATTCAACTAGGCATGCACCCTACCTGAATGATTTTTTATCCCTTACATAAATAATTTTAAACATAATACTTGTAGGCCTCTTATTGCTGATTGGACTGGATTTTTTCGCACTTTACGTTTAGGTACATAGCTTTGCATGCAATGATTCAGCGCTGTATACCTCAGCACCTGGGTCCTCCCATTCATTCATCTCCCTCCCTTCGTGGCCAAAAAGTTTACAACTAGTATGCGACATTTGTAAGCAACTTGCTTACTTACTTTTGTAAATGGTTTTTTAAATCTGTTTGTATTTTTTGAAGCTCTGCCTCATTCGGAATATAGTACCAAATGCGGTTAATCCTTTCACCGTCTCCCTGTTCGAACGATAACTGCTCAATATCCTTATCCATTTTTTTATAAATACTTTGCAGCTGAATAAGGTCCTTCACCGAAAAGTTCATGCGAACATTGTCGCCTAGTACATTCAACATATCAGTTGCTTTTAATAATGTTGATGGTGTGGAGGCTTTTTTCATCACCGCTTCAATGATTTGACGTTGTCGAATTTGGCGTCCAAAATCACCTCGAGGATCTTCATAACGAATACGAGAAAAAATAAGGGCCTCATTACCATCTAATGTGATTTCTCCCTTTGGATAATGGTATTCGTCAAAGGTTAAATCCATATCATTATCGATTGTTACGCCACCCAGCGTATCAATAATTTGTAAAAAGCCCTCCATATTAATAAATACATAATAATCAATGGGTATATCTAAAAAATTTTCGACCGTATCCACAGCCATAGGGACGCCTCCAAAGGCATAGGCATGATTAATCTTATCTACCGTATCATGACCAACGATTTCTGTTCGAGTATCACGGGGTATACTAAGCATTTTCATCGTCTGCTTTTCAGGATTTACAGTGATTACAATCATGGTATCGGAACGTCCACTATCATCTTTACGTTCATCGACCCCAAGCATTAGAACCGAAAAGGGATCTTTTTTAATCACTGTTTTTTCTTCTGGTTGTGCTGCATCTGTTGTTTGAATAAGTGGTGTATTTATTTTATTCATAGTTTTTTGGATGGTAAAGTAGGCAGTACCTATAAAAATTAAAAAAATTGCTAATAGGCTACCAACAATCCACAGCCATAATTTTTTCTTGCTCTTTTTCTCTTTTGAGCGTTTCATGTTTTTTTCCATACATAAGTCCTTTCTTGCTTAACAATTTTGCCCCTCTTTTTGACGTATTAAGTTGGAAAAAAGTTTATCTAGTCTACTTATATGCATAATGAACGAAAAAAAGACGTACACTAGTATTTACTAAATTTACAACATACTATTCCCTCATTTGTCAATTATCTTCCTTTTACATTCATTGCCCTCTATCAAAATGGTGCTATCTTAATTTATTGAAAATTCATTATTGTTGATATATACTATTTTTCAGATACAACGTCTCTATAATAGAAACGTTTTTAGGAGGAATCACTCAATGTTTCAAAAAAGAAGAGAGCAGCTCGTTTCCCGTATGCAGCAACAGTCAATTGATGTAGCAGTGCTAGTGCCAGGGTCAAACATGTATTATTTTACAGGTCTTCAGTTAAAGCAAAGTGAACGCCTAACAGTAGTCGCTATTACTGCTCATCATCAATTATACTTTCTCGTTCCACAAGTAGAATTAACAAAAGTTGACTTGGGTAATGGAGGGACAATCCTATCCTATTCGGATGAGGAAGGACCGTCACAGGCCATCCAGCAACTAAAAAAAGAACTAGGAACAGCGCAGACACTTGCCATTGAGTTTGACACCATGCGCGTGAAGGAACAGAAAGCTATCGAAAACCTTACATATGACACTTTATGTAATATCGGTGAAACCATTCGTGATATACGTATGGAAAAAGATGAACACGAAATAGCCCTCATGCGTCAGGCTGTACAGATTGTCGAAGAAAGTCTTGCAGCCACATTACCGATTATTCAAGCTGGTATTTCAGAGATGGAAGTCGCAGCCCAATTAGAATATGAAATGAGACGACGTGGATCAGAGGGAACACCTTTTGGAACCATTGTTGCTTCTGGTTATCGAGGTGCACTTCCTCATGGTAGAGCGAGCACAAAGAAAATAGAGACAGGTGAATTAATCGTCATAGATTTTGGCGCGATTTATAAGGGCTATGTGGCGGATATGACTAGAACAGTTGCTTTAGGAGAAGTTTCTCCAACGCTCAAAACAATTTATAGCATTGTGAAGCAAGCAAATGAAACAGCCATAGCAGCCATAAAACCAGGTATGACAGCTCATGCCATTGATGATCTGGCAAGAGACATTATTCGCGATGCCGGCTATGGCAATTCTTTCACACACCGACTTGGCCATGGCATTGGTTTAAGTGCACATGAAGAGCCTTATATGATGCAGCGTAATCAGCTAGTGTTAAAGCCAGGCATGGCCTTTACCGTGGAGCCAGGTATCTATGTGCAGGATGTTGGTGGTGTTCGTATCGAGGATAATTTAATCGTCACAGAAAATGGTTACGAAAATTTAATGACCTATTCGAAAGA
The DNA here is from genome assembly GCF_002896375.1 of Lysinibacillus sp. YS11. Lineage (NCBI taxonomy): Bacteria > Bacillati > Bacillota > Bacilli > Caryophanales > Bacillaceae > Lysinibacillus > Lysinibacillus sp. YS11. The sequence goes on from NZ_CP026007.1 coordinate 2,621,989, forward strand.
ATTAATCATTTTATAAGGTTGGTGTGTACAATGATCGATATGAGGAAAATACAACAGGATATGCCGCTACTTGAACACTATATTTATCTAAACACAGCTGCTGCATCTGCCATGCCACAGCCAGTAGTGGATGAAATGACTAGCTATCTCCAAAAACAAGCAAGTATTGGTCCCTACTTGCCCTCTTTTCGTCAAGAAACGTATGCGCAAGTAGAGCGTATTCGAGAAAAAGCAGCATTGTTCATCGGCGCAACAAAAGAGGAGATTGCCTTTGTGCCAAACGGTTCAGTGGCGATTAATTATGTCGCAGGTGGCTTGCAATGGAAACAGGGAGATGAGGTCATAGTGCTCGACACAGAAATGTTGAGTAACTATGTGCCTTGGCTTGCCCTTCAGCAGCAAGGGGTTCAGCTGAAGGTGTTAGAAACCAATGATGAATATATGGTAGATTTATATGCACTTGAGCAACTCATCACACCACAAACAAAATTGATTACCTTTGCCCATATGTCTAACGCTGCTGGGGCACTCCAGCCCGCCAAAGAAATATGTCAGCTCGCCCAGCAACACCATGTACTAACATTGATGAATGCCAATCAAACACTTGGTTTAACACCAATGAATGTTGCAGAGCTTGGCTGTGACTTTCTAGTTGCATGTGGACGAAAATGGCTACGCGGCCCTGAAGGATCAGGTATTTTATACGTACGAGAAGCACTCATTCCAACATTGACACCTATTATGATTGGCTGGGGCAGCACCCAGTGGGATTATCAAAACAATGCCTATTCTTTTGTAGAAACAGCTAAACGTTTTGAGCCAGGTTGTCCGATCATTCCAAGTATTTTCGGCTTAGGGGCAGCTATTGATTATGCGAACAATATCGGTATCCACCACATATATGATCGTGTAAAGCAGCTAACAAACTATTTAATTGAACAGCTTGCAACCATTCCAGGCATTGTCTTATATGGTCCTCAAAATAGTGCTCATCGATTATCGATTACGCCGTTTAACATTGAAGGGCTGTCACCAGATGAGCTAACCAATGCTTTAGCAGAGCATGGGGTCATCATTGAAGCTGGCACATTTATGGCAAATACCATTATGGAACGCAATCAAATCTCTAAAATGGCCCGTTTTTCACCACACTATTTTAATACGTTTGAAGAAATTGACAAGGCCGTATCCATCATGAAAAAAATCCAAGCAAAGGCTCAAGATAGTTAATGTCTATCTTGAGCCTCTTTTTCATGCTTATTCATGATATAATTTAAAGCTGTATTGATCGAAATACCGTTGAATATTCATCGCTCCATATTGAAGAACATTCACCATATCAGGTAACTTCTCCTCTGTTGGCTTACGATAAATAGGGCCAGCAATTGTTAAAGAGGCAATGACTTCTTTTTTACTATTAAAAAGAGGTACACCTAGCCCAAATACTGAATGAGAGTACTCTCCTGTTGAAAAGCACCAGCCTTGCTGTTGTATTTTTTCTAAATCGGCTAACATTTCATCAGGGTCAGTAATGGTTTCAGGAGTTAATCTTTTCATCCCATGCTCCATGATCTCCTTTTTTCTCTCTTCAGGTAGATAAGCCATGATGACTTTACAAGATGCCCCGATATGTAGTGGTGTCCGCGTGCCAATCGACACTGAAAACTTAATGGTTTGAGAGCTCTCAGCTATTTCTACTGTGACACCATCTGTTCCATCCAGCCATGTTAAAAATACGGATTCTTTGATGGTATCTGCAAGGTTGATCATAATTGGTAAAACAAAGTCAGAAAGATTTAATTTATCTTTAACCATCTGGCCATATTCTAGAAAGCGAAGCCCTAATTCATATTTTTTTGTCTCAGGATTTTGAATAAGAAAGCCTTGTTTTTCGAAGGTTGCTAAAATCCGATAAATAATGGAGTGACTAATATCCATCTCTTTTGCTAGCTCACGAACACCCCATGTAGGATTTTCCTTATTAAAATATTTCAGTACCTCCAATGAGTTATCTAATGTTTTTAATGTCATTTCACACCTCAAATGTCTCTATAATAGAACCGTATTTTGATTATAAAATGAAGACGGACAATTTTCAATAAATTCAACTATTTTACAATTAGATTTTAAATGAACTATTTCATTTCAAGCAGTTCATATGGACATTCGGATTGTGCTGAGCATGGCTATCACGCAAAAAAAGAAGGCTATCCGCCAGAATCCTCTTTCTATCCGTCACATTTTGAGTTTTATCCGCCAGTTTGGACATTCTATCCACTTAGAGCCATTCTATCATGCAGAAAAAGAAGGCTATCCGCTAGATTCCTCTTTTTATCCGTCACATTTTGAGTTTTATCCGCCAGTTTGGACATTCTATCCACTTAGAGCCATTCTATCACCCAAAAAAAGAAGGCTATCCACTAGATTCCTCTTTTTATCCGTCACATTTTGAGTTTTATCCGCCAGTTTGGACATTCTATCCACTTAGAGCCATTCTATCACGCAAAAAAGAAGGCTATCCGCTAGATTCCTCTTTTTATCCGTCACATTTTGAGTTTTATCCGCCAGTTATCCGCCTAAACAAAGAAAAATCAACCCACCTCTTAAAAGGTAGGTTGATTTTTTTACATGGTTATTTCTGCTGGATACCCTGTACTAATTTTTCTTGAATCCGCAAGTATTGGGCAATTTCCTCATCATCTAATACTTCAAAAAGCTGTACAAAGACCTCTTTTCCGATAGATTGAGCCTTTGCTAAAGCACTTTGACCCTCATCTGTAATTTGTAAGCGAATGGTGCGGCGGTCCGATGGATCATATAGTCTTTCTGCTAATCCAAGCTTGACCAGCTTTTCAGCAATGCTCGTCATAGCACCTTTTGTATAGCCGATTGTCTCAGCTAATTCGGCTTGTTTTTGTGGGCCTTTGACATGTAGCTCATTTAAAACTAAAATTGGTGAAATTCCTAAAGGATATGGGAACGCTTTTGTAAAACGTATAATATTCGCATTGTTCACCTGTTCAATCATATGAATCAGTTTAAAAATATTTGTCTGTTTCAAAAAAATCCTCCTCAAACGCTGAGAATTAATGAAGCATTAGTGAGCCTCCATCCACCATAATCGTTTGACCTGTAATGTATTGAGAATCGTCAGAAGCTAAGAAAACAGCTACTCGACCAATATCTTGCTCAATATCACCAAAACGGCCTAACGGGATTTTACTTCTCACCGCTTCATAATACTCTGGCTGTGCTTTTGCCCATGCTTGTACACCTGGTGAATCAGCAAGCGGACTAATGATATTGACATTAATACCAAAACGTCCCCATTCATTTGCGGCAACACGGGAAATACCACGAATGGCTTCCTTGGCAGCGGCATAAGCAGCCTGTGTTTCATGACCTTGAATGCCTGCTCCAGATGCAAAGTTAATAATATTACCCTTAGTTTCTTTTAAATGCGGTAGGGCTGCTTGCATTAAATAGAAGGTTGGATAAAAACCTGTTCCAAATGACAAATCAAGATCTGCTTGTGTAGTTTCTTCTATTGTAACTTGTTTAGCAGCATGAGCGTTATTAACTAGCACATCTAGTTTACCGTATTTTTCTACGACTGTATCAATAATTTTTGGTAATTGGTCGCGTTCCATTAGATTAGCCTGTAAAAACATAGACTTCGGAGACATTGCTTGTAATTCTTTTGCCATTGCCTCGCCTGCTTCTGCATTTAAGTCAACAATTGTAACAATCGCCCCTTCCTTTACCATAGCTTTTGCCATTCCACTACCAATACCACCTGCACCACCAGTAATGATGACCACTTTGTTTTGTAGTTTACCCATTGCAACAACATCTCCTTCTTGTTTATCTGTTAATAGTTTAACACTAAACTATTTAATTTTAAACTAAATTGCTTCCGATAAAAGAGCCTATTCTGGAGAAGGGTTCATCCAAAATAAGCTTTTCTAAAATTGATCTTTTTACATGATTGTGCTGATTCTCTTTTCCAGCGCTCTATTTCTGATTTGATATTACCCCAAATATAGACCCTTTAATGTAGGTTTGTCCTTGTAAAGACTGCAATTGCTCTGGAGTACCAGTTACTACAGCCCCACTTATTTTCACATCACTTTTCTCCAAGGTGCCATTTCCCCCTACTAAAGCTTGATAAACCTGGTTTGTTTCCCACTCAAAGTTCTTGCTTTTACGCAGAAGCTCAATGTTTCGAATAAAGGTCTCAACTTCGTCGTTTGAAGAGCGTCGGGGTTTTGGTTTGGATTGCTCTGATTGAAAGCCATAAATGTATGGATCATTGGCTGAAATAGTATTCTGTCCTTGCTTAAAAAAATCTAGTGTATCATCTGTATAGGCATCCACCCACCACCAATCTACTTGTACTTCAGAAGGTAGCTTGCTTTTAATTTCACCAAAATCATAGGCATCATCAAAAGAAATAGCTATTTCTACTAAAGTATTTTTCTCCAATTGATGCAGTTCACTAATATTATCTTGATAATGGTCGTAGGAAATCCTTGGATGATAAAAAAACATTTCTCGGTCACCTGTGTAGTCATTAAACCGTTCGAATTGATATGTTTCGGCCAGTGATTCTGAACCTTCTATTTGGATGGGGCTAGAAATGGCCGTCCGTGTAAGCGTTCCAAATAAATTATAATCGCTTTTGATAGGCTGCCAAATATATGGCCGATGCTGATCTCCAAGCACCTTATAGGTTGTTGTTGTTATTTTCCCTCCCAGCAAATGATCGTCATAAACCTGATTACTAATTTGGACATTGGACCCACTTATTTCGTTAAATAAATGAATATCATCCATTACTTTTTGCGCACTATTTAACGATAAAGCCCTCAGCCCATACCATAATGCTATTAGCACAACGGGGGTAACGATTAATGTAATCCCAATCATTTTGACTGTTGACCAAAACCTTGCCTTTCTCATTATTTTTTTCGTTTGTCTATCATCAAACAAAAATTCATTTTCTTCATTATTCATCATGAATATCCTCCTTAAATCGTTCAGTAAATTCTTCCCTAGCACGTCTGACATGCGTTTTTAGTGTGTTTTCATTCTTATTCATCAAGGCTGAAATTTCCTTATACGATAATCCCAGCTCATATTTCAGGATTAATAATTCCTGATGCAAAATGGATAGCGTTTCCAGTGTGTTCTGTATGTCCTTTAATTTTTCTTTCTTTAGCATCTGGATCTCAGGAATATGAATGAATGAAGTCAATTGAACTTCCTCTAATTCTGTTGTTGGATGACGTGTTTCTTTTCTCTTGAGATCATAAAATTGATTGGTTGCTACACGATATAACCAACTCATTACTTTGTCTGACTGAATTCCATTTTTATGTAATAAAAATTTATAACATGTATCTTGGACGATATCTTCTGCATCCTCATGGGCTAATCCTCGTTTTCTCAAATAACGATATAGCAGCGTTCCTGCTTGCTGTAGAAACGCATTCATTGATTGCTTTACCATGTCCACCTCCCTTCTGCCTATACAACGCAGAACTCCATGAAAAGTTTACATATTACAAAAAGTTCTCATTAAATATTTTAGTTTAATGAAAACCAACAACATTTATTTTCAAATACATACAAGCATCTTTTTAATTTGACAAGAATATACTGTAGCAGCTAGCTAAAATCACTTTCAAGAAAGGAGTTGTGGATAATGGGTGCTAAATGGATAAAGGTTTCAGTCTTTTATTTATTAATTGCTTTTGCTTTTGGCCTGTTTATGCATTATACGGTTCAACTTCAATGGAAAGCGACACATGCTCATATTGGTGTGGTAGGTTGGCTGACTACTGGATTCATTGGTTTAATTTATTCGACTTATAAAAATGCTGCGGAGACAGGTCTCGCCAAAGCACAGTTCTGGCTTTACAATCTCGGTTTACCCTTCCTTTTTGTTGGCATGATGATGGTGTATTGGGATGTACCACGCTGGTTATTTGAGCTTTTCGTGTCTGGTGGTGGAATTGCTGTAGCGCTGTCTGTCCTGTTATTCTTTATCAATGTCTTCAAATATGTAAGATAAATAGAAAAGCCCCGCTTCACAGTTGAAGTGGGGCTTTTAAGCTATTATTGTAAGGAGTTCGCCTGCATTTGATACATCTTGTCATAAATTCCGCCAAGCGCTAGCAGTTCATCATGTGTGCCGTTTTCTACAATTTTTCCTCGATCAAGTACAAGAATACGATCTGCATTTTTAATGGTAGAAAGTCGATGGGCAATAATAAACGTTGTTCGTCCTTTTTTCAGGACATCCATCGCATGCTGAATAATTTCTTCCGTTTCCGTATCAATATTCGATGTCGCTTCATCCAATATTAAAATTGCTGGATCAAACGCCAGGGCGCGTGCAAACGAAATCAACTGACGTTGTCCTGAAGATAATGTGCTGCCCTTCTCAATAACTGGTTCCTCATAGCCATTTGGTAAATTAGCTAAAACACGTTCTCCCCCTACAGCATTTAAGGAAGCTTCTATTTTCTCGTGAGAGATGCGCGGGTTGTTTAAGCTAACATTGGATGCAATCGTACCCGTAAATAAGTAAGGGTCCTGTAGCACAATACCCATATGTTCACGCATCGTTTGACGTGGAACAGAAGTAATATCAATGCCATCAATGGTTATCTTGCCTTTTGATGGGTCGTAGAAGCGGAATAACAAGTTCATAATGGAACTTTTCCCTGAACCTGTATGACCAACTAAGGCAATTGTTTCACCTTGATGTGCTTCAAATGACAGGTTTTTCAGCACATATTCATTATCTTTATAGGCAAAGGAAACATCTTCGAAAACCACATTTCCTTTATATCGTGGGATGCTCTTTTCAGAAACAGGCTCACCATTCGTATCTAGCACCTCAAAGACACGTTTACCTGCAATGAGTGAACGCTCAAGCTGTGAAAACTGGTTCACAATATTCGTGATCGGATTAAATAGCTTTGTTAAGTAATCAACAAATGCATACAATGTCCCTGCTGTAATCACTTCAGTTGCTGTGAATGAGCGTGTACCAAAGTAGAAAATAAAGACCGTAAACATGATAAGTCTTAGCGTATTCACAAGGTTAAAGGATGTAGCTGAATCAAGCACCAGCAGCTTACGTTCATACGCATAATGCTCATTATTCATGTCATCAAATTCCTTCGTCATTTGCTGCTCACGACGGAACGCCTGAATAATTGTCATGCCCTGAATGGATTCGTTAATCATGGCATTAATATCTGCAATTTTTGTACGAATGACATCGTTATATTTAGAGGCAAATTTTCGATATAAAATCATCCACACATAAACAATTGGAATCATGGTTAAAGCAAGCATTGCCATTTTCCAATTTAAAATAAAGAGCGCTATATACACCCCAAAAATAGAAATGAAGCTCGTCACAAAATTGGATAGTACCTGTACATATAAATTCCGAACTGCCTCTGTATCGTTTGTTACACGCGCAACAATTTTACCCGCTGGTAAATTGTCAAAGTATTGGATTGGTAAAGTTTGAATATGTTCAAAGACATCTTTACGTAATTTTTGGATAACACGGTTTGCCCCAATTTGCAAATAAATATACATAAAATAACGTAATATGGCTGTTGCAATGGCTAAAAGTAAATACACAATGAGCAACCATGTAATCGGTTTGATTTCTATATGACCGATTGTCATGTAATTATCAATAATATGTTTCGCAATAAACGGTCCAACAAGCTCCGTGAATACGGCAATTGTTAGGAAGAATAAGCCTAATAGTATCGGCTTTTTAAAATACATCGCATAGCGCATTAAACGTTGACTCGTACTCATGAGGCACCTCCTTCTAGCTGCTGACGGTCAAATTGCTCTTTATACCATCCTTGTTGCGCAAGAAGTTCCTCATGTGTTCCCTGCTCTACAATTTGCCCATCATCCAGTACGATGATGACATCGGCATGCTGAATACCAGACAAGCGATGTGTCGTAATAATCGTCGTTTTACCTTGACGTTCACGCTGAATATTTTCAATAATTCTTGCCTCTGTCTTCGCGTCGACAGCGGAAAGTGAATCATCCAGCATTAAAATTTCAGGATTTTTAATTAAAGCACGAGCAATAGATACACGTTGTTTTTGACCGCCTGAAAGAGAGACACCCTTTTCTCCAACAAGTGTTTCAAGGCCCATTGGTAGATTGTCTAAATCCTTTTCAAAATACGCGGCACGTATCGCCTGCTGCAACTCTGCTTGTGTTGCATCTTCTTTCCCAAATAAAATATTTTCACGAATAGTTCGTGAGAATAACACATGATCTTGTGGCACATAACCAATCCAATCGAGGATCTGCTCCTTCGTTTGAGCGGTAATATCGATACCGTCAATGGAAAGCTGTCCCTGACCGATTGGGTATTCTCGCAATAATTGGCGTAGGAAGGTTGTTTTACCTGCTCCCGTTTTGCCAACAATGCCAAGCGTTTGGCCTTTTTTCAAGGAAAGTGAAATCTGCTGTAGGTTTTTCACCTGACTCATCGGATATTGGAATGTTAAGGCATCAAAGCCAATCGCATTTGGTGTCGCAATCATTTGTGGATTCGGAATATTTTGAACATCCGCCTCGTAGTTCAAGGTTTCCTGCACGCGATCTAGTGAGGCATTCCCCTGCTGCATAACATTGATGAGCTCACCAATCGCAAATATCGGCCAAACAGCCAAACCTAAATAAACATTAAACGTGACCAGTTGTCCAACCGTCATCGCCTCAGTTGCCACTAAATGAGCCCCGTAACCAAGTGCTACAACATAGCTAATGCCTGTTCCGACTTTTGTAATTGGACCAAATAAAGCATTGATTTTCGCTGTATGAATATTTTTCTCATACACAACTTCACTCATATCTGCAAAATTAGCCTCATCCTTTTTTTCCTGCACATAGGCACGCACCACTCGCACTCCTGCTACAGATTCTAGCACACTATCATTTAGTTCCCCAAAAGCATCTTGTGCCTTCATATATCGCTCATGAACAATTTTCCCTAAATATTGAATGAGGATCGCCATAATAGGAACTGGTAACATAGCAAAAAATGTAAGCTTCCACGAAATCATATAGCCCATCGCAAAAATGATAAAGCCCATATAAATCGTTGAATCAATCAACGTCATAATGCCAAAACCTGCTGTCGTGGATACGGCATTCAAGTCATTTGTTGCACGTGCCATCAGGTCACCGGTACGGTTTTTTTCATAAAATGTTGGGGTCATACGTAAAAAATGCTGCATTAAATTACGACGTAAAATTTTCTCAAGGTTGATAGCTCCTTCAAATAGTCGGAATTGCCACACAAAATTTAATAAATAGCCCCCAATAATAATCCCAATAAAAATCAAGACATACTTTGTTAAAATAGCTGGGGTCATTTCTCCTGCTGTCAATAGATCTATAATAGAACCGAGTAAATAGGGAGGGACAACCTCTAATCCACTGGCAACCATTAGTAGAACAATGGCCACCGTATATTGCTTCCAGTATTTTTTAAAGAACCAGCCTAATTTACTTAACACATCAAACATACATCATAACCTTCTTTCCTCCGTGCTGTTGTGGATGACTACCCACTTTCTAGAAATTCCTTTTTGAAAATCATTCTTCTAACTGTTTTTGTCATATACATACACTCCTTTTTTGTTTGCACTACAACCTTTTTTTGCACAAAAAAAGACACATACCCTAAAAGAGTAAGTGTCTCTTATAAAAGGCAGGATAATTCCATACCTAGTTCTGCAATAGTAAATAAAGCGTTAGGCACGGACAATGTATGTAACTGTGATTGAATTTGATACTGATAAAATTAACATTGTCATGCCCTCCTTTAGTTTATTTGTTATAGTGTTCTTGAAGATTATCACACTATAGAAATATTTGTCAACTATCACCCTGTTATTTTTTATCATTTTCAGGAAATAGTTAGCGCTTTAAAGCATTGAAATGCTCTAAGGAATCAAAGGGAGAACATGCTTAAAATTACAGTGTTGTCTATAACCTTACAATAATTCTACGGCACAAACATTAACCTAAAGACTGAAATACACGACTAGTGATTTTGATACCCAGTAGTAGACAATAGAATATTCTTTTTGCGTCTGTTGCACTCCTTCCATATGCTTATCATCATCTTTATTTAGTTAATTATTATTTAGTTATTTATTATTTAGTAGTGTCGGGATTTCCGTTTATGGATGAGCCGTCACCGGGTTTTCCGTCAACGGCTACACATAAGAGGGACAAAGAATTGTCCTTGTAATAAAAGATATTTCATTTTCCACATATAATATTTTGAAATATTATTTCATGCACATCTATAACTTTCTATACACTATATACATTTCAACAATCGATTTTGGGACATAACTTGAATTGAAATATTTCTAAAATTTTTGTCTCATGATACACTTTCATTATAGTCATTTTCAGTAAGGGGTTTTTATGTTGAGGTCATTTCTAGCCGTGGGAGTTGGTGGAATTCTTGGTGCCATCTGTCGATATAGTCTGAGTCTCGCCGTTCCCAATACAGAAATATTTCCATTCACAACACTGTTTATTAATTTACTGGGCTGCTTTTGCTTAGCATGGCTTTTTACTTCATTTATAAAACGCACACCTATTGTACTAGGAGTAGGTACAGGGTTTTGTGGAGCTTTTACTACCTTTTCGACATTTTCCTTAGAGACACTATTACTCCTAGAAAATAGCGAGTGGCTACAGGCTGTACTCTATGTTATAGTGAGTGTTTTAGGTGGATTAGCTTGCACATGGCTGGGAATACGACTTGCTAGGGGGCGTATTGCATGATTTTAGTTGGAATTGGTGGATTTTTTGGCGCTCTTTCTAGATTTTATTTAGGAAAATTACTTGTACATCCCTATCCATGGGCGACTTTTATTATTAATTGTACAGGCTCCTTTGCGCTTGGTTTCTTATTTGCCCTACATCTTAGTGATTGGTTATGGCAATTAATGGGCATAGGTTTTTTAGGAGCCTACACAACTTTTTCTACTTTTGGATTTGAATGTCTACAGCTTATAGAACAACAAAAATGGAGACAAGCCATTAGCTATATTGCCAGTACCTTGCTAATTGGCGTACTTTGTGCAGCTATTGGTTATCTAGTCGTATAAAAGAGGGTGAATTAGTGACACAGCCGTCAAAAGAGTTATTGGAGGAATTAGAAGTTGAAATAGAGCAAACGCTCTATGCATTGATTGACCTAGAATTAGAGGAAAATTACGCTACCATGAATACACAATTTGCGCAATTACTTGCCAAGGTTCAGACAGCCCAGTTAATTAATTACAAGCTGGATGTTCTCGTTGAACCTCAAGCTTTTGCAACTGAAACTTGTATTCTTTTACAGAGCCTCATAGAAGCAAAGGCGAGACCAAATAAAAGGCATAAACTGTTAACACATCGCATGATTTTGAAGATATGGTTACGAAAAAATCAACGATTCATGAGGGAATTTCTACCTCAAATGTTTTAGGCGCCACTTGAAATTGCAAGGGCGCCTTTTTTAAATTTGAAGTTTTTGCAACACTTCTTTTATTTTTCCCCTCACTGTCAGATCAAATGGGGTTGTCTGCTGTGAAATATCCATATTAATATACACGGTTTTTCCTGTTGTCATCATAGGTAGTTGGTTGACGGGATATACCTCAAGACTCGTTCCAATGACAAGGACAAGTTCAGCTGTTTTAATTGCCGCCATAGAACCGTGCCAGCCTGCTTGTGGCAGGCTTTCTCCGAAGAGCACAACATTTGGACGAAGTTTCCCACCACAATGGGCGCAACTAGCCTTATTCAAGAAGCTTGCCATGACAGCCGCCTGCTGGCAACGATGACAACGAATAGACCGGATCGAACCATGTAACTCCTCGACGGATTGACTTCCTGCCAATTGGTGAAAACCATCCACATTTTGAGTAGCGATTAGAGACACTAAACCTCTTCGTTCCCAATCAGCTAATATATGATGTCCCTCATGGGGAGCCACCTTTTCTAGGTTTTCGATACGTGTTTTATAAAATTCATGAAATAATGAGTAATGATCTGTTAATGCTTCCGTTGTCGCGACAGTTCTTGGATCCATTTGTTTCCACCAACCAGATGCTGAACGGAAATCAGGAACTCCACTTTCCGTTGACATGCCCGCTCCTGTTAGAATCACTGTATTATTTGAGGATAGTAACCACTCACGTAAACGTTCTATTGTCATTTTCCCCCCTCCTTTTTTCGAATTAAAACTACCTTCACCTATTTCGACAATCAGCCTATTTTTCCTCTGCATTCTTATAGGAATGTTTAAAAGGAGGCTTCCATTTTAATTTATTATTCACCGATAACATGCGAATCACTACTATAAAAATAACAATGACTGACAATTCAAGCGGGCTGTCCCACCCTAACCATATACAAAGGGCACATACAAATGTGAGAACAGCATGGATTTCTTCTCTTAATGCAAGCGGTGTTCTACCAGCTAACAAATCTCGAACCATCCCTCCACCAACACCAGTAAACATCGACGCTATAATAATGATACCTAGGTCGTGATGTAAGCTTTTTGCTAACAATCCGCCTTGTATTGCGAAAGAAGCTAGGCCAATTGAATCAAAGAAATAGCCCCAGCGGTTCCAATGATGAATCCAGTTCCTTTTGACAAATAAAATGGTCGTCAGCGTGACTAAAACGACTAATAAGGATTGCCGTTCCCATATATCTGACACAGGGATATCCAGTACAACATTGCGGATAATGGAACCACCATAAGACGTTGTCAGACCAAGCACAAATATGCCAATAAAAGAATAGTTGGCCTGTAACGCAACAAATGCTCCACTAATGGCGTAGGCAATAATGCCAATGATATGTAATACTGACCATGTCACATCATCCATCTCCTTTTTACTATACAAAAAAGCCCACCATAAAATAGTTGCGCATTGAGTACGCAAGCTATTTTATGGTGGGCTAATATCCTAGCAGTAGTACCTACTAATTTATCCATCTCACCATGTATCCTAAAAGAATATAGCTGCTGTGCCATACTAATTGACACAACGACCATAAAATTTCCTAGTTAGAATTGTAATTGATTTTTTATTAAACTCAATATGAATTTTTGATTATAGCGTTTCATACATGACTTGGCCCATTAAAGAGATGTCATAATCTCCTAATGCAGCTACTTCCGATTGGAAATCAGGTGTATTTAAAATCTCCTTCACCATATCGATGAGCGGTTGATTTTCTGGTGTTTTTAATAACACAATATCGTAACGTTCAGTGACCATTGGTATAAAATCGACCTGAATAAGCTTGGCGATTTTTTCAATGCCAATCCCAACATCTGCACGTCCATTGGCAACTGCAGAGGCGACATCGAGGTGGCTCATTTCTTCATGGGTATAGCCTGCAATCGTGGATGGAGCGATACCGTGAATGCGCAATTGCTCATCTAACAGAGTACGAGCACCTGAGCCTTTCTCACGGTTGATGAATGTGAATGTCTTTGTTTGGAAATCTTCAAATGTGCGTATCTCCAGCGGATTCCCCTTTTGAACATAGAAACCTGCTTTACGTGATACAACATTGATGAGAACAAAGGCATGGCTGACAAAGATTTTTTTTACATAAGGAGTATTATAATCTCCTGTATCCCCATCAAACATATGTAAACTCGCAATATCACAGTCTCCGTGATACAACGCCATTACACCATTAAAACTACCTTCATGTGAGCGTAATACTTTCGTAGATCGTCGTTTCTCGATATATTTTGCTAAAATATCTAATACTAAATCTTGCCCACTCACTATAATTTTCGCATGATTTTTAGTAGGAGTGGCTATGGAAGCCTGTGCCACAGCTGGCATACTACCTGTTTTTCGTTTTTGTATATAGGTTTGCAAGTCAGCACGATCTACCCGCATTTGCCGTCCTACGCGGAAAACTGGCAAATCACCCTTTTTCACTAAATCATAAATTGTTAATTTTGAAACCTTTAATAATTGTGCAACCTCTTCAATCGTATAGGATTGTTCTTGTGACATGTAAAAGTTCTCCTCCTATAAGCCTCTATTTTACATGGTAACGTATTTATAGCCTTATGAACATCTTGACATTTTCTACCCTTACTAACTTTCTTTTTTATTTATATCTGATTATAATTAGTTATGTCTTGTTATAACGAGTAATAAAAGGAGTATACTCATCGTGAAAAAATATTATCGTTTATTTGCGACACTGTTAGTACTAGTTGGACTATTAGCAGCCTGTGGTAACCAAGAGGCGGCAACAAACGAACCAGTTGAACTAACAATTTCTGCGGCAGCTAGTCTACAGGATGCCTTAGAAGAACTGAAAACAACTTATGAACAACAACACGATACAATCAAAATCCTCTATAACTTTGGAGGTTCAGGTGCTTTACAGCAACAAATTTTACAAGGTGCTCCTGCAGACCTTTTCTTTTCAGCAGCAAAGGATAAATTTGATGCGCTTGTAGCGAAAGAAATGATTGATCAAAAGCTAGGAACGGATCTTTTAGCCAATGATTTAGTATTAATCGTGCCTAAAAGCAATGAAAAGCAAATTCAATCCTTTGAAGATTTACAACAAGCAGGAAAAATTGCACTCGGTACGCCCGAAACGGTTCCTGCCGGGCAGTATGGTGTGGACACATTAAAAAATATGCAACTGTGGGATTCACTCGAATCAAAAGTAGTGTATACAAAAGATGTACGTCAAGTACTTACTTATACAGAAACAGAAAATGTGGATGCGGGAATGGTCTATAAAACAGATGCCCTTGTCTCTGATAAGGTCAATGTCGTGGCAACTGCCGATGATGCTATGCACGCACCGATTATTTATCCTGTAGGTGTTCTAAAAGCTAGTAAGCATGGGCAAGAGGCGGAGGATTTTTATCACTTCTTACAAAGTGCTGAAGCTATGGATGTCTTTGAAAAGTATGGATTTAAAGGGGCTCAATAAAAGATGAGTACCGATTTTTGGTCTCCACTTAGGCTTTCGATCGAAATTGCTTTTGTTGCAGGGATCATCGCTATTATAGCAGGTATTTTAATGGGAAAATGGATGGCAACCCATGATTTCAAAGGTAAACTAGTGCTAGAAACGGTATTGCTATTACCATTGGTATTACCTCCTACAGTAGTCGGTTTCCTGCTTATCGTCATTTTCGGGAAAAATAGTATGTTAGGAGATATCATTATCTGGCTATTCGATCAACCTATCATGTTCACATGGTGGGCGGCCGTCATCGCTTCTACAATCGTTGCCTTTCCATTAATGTATCAATCAGCTAAAACTGGCTTTGCCTCTGTCGATCGAGATATTGAAAATGCAGCACGTGTGGATGGGGCGAATGAATGGCAGGTCTTTCTTTACGTGTCCATTCCCCTTGCATTAAAGGCACTTGTTTCTGGTGGGATTCTAAGCTTCACACGAGCTTTGGGTGAGTTTGGAGCGACACTTATGTTTGCGGGAAATATTCCAGGGAAAACACAAACAACACCGCTAGCAATATATATGGCCATCGATTCTGGAAACATGCCCCTTGCCTGGACATGGGTTCTGTGTATGATCGCCATTTCCTTCCTTTTACTTCTTAGTATCCATATCCTGAAAGTATAAAAGAGGTAGTTGGCTCAAGCCAACTACCTCTTTTTGCTTATCCCCCACTGATCGGTGGAATAAAGGCGATTGTGTCGCCAGATTTGACAATCGTCGTATCCGTTGCAAATTCTTCATTAACCGCTGTCATGATCTGTTGTAATGATAGCTGAGGGTAGCGCTTTTCCATCCACTCTTTTAACTGCGCAACTGTCACATCTGACAGCTCTACTGATAGCTTTGATTCACCTAGTGCTTCCTGTAGGTGAGCAAATAATAAAATGTTAATCACAGGTTTTCCTCCTCCTGAATGGCTGGTTTCCCTTGCGGATAGGGAACATTTTCTAATTGATCACCAATCCACTCTGTCCCGTCCTCCCAATGTTCTTTTTTCCATATGGGCACGATTTGTTTTATGCGATCAATTGCATATTCATTCGCCATATAAGCTATTTTACGATGCGGTGATGACACAGCAATCACTACGGCAATATCGGAAATAGCTAAATGACCGACACGATGGGTGATGGCCACTTTTGCTTCTGGCCACTCTTCTTGTATTTCCTTTGCAATCTGTTCAAACATTTTAATCGCCATTGCTGGATAGGCTTGATATTCCAAATGCATCGTTTTTTTACCATTTGTCATTTCACGCACTGTACCGATGAATAATGTGATGGCTCCAGCATTTCGACTAAGGACTTTTTGTCTTACTTCCTCCACATCTATTGGTTGATCGATAACTTCAAATAACGCTGTCGTCATAGTTTTCCCCTCATTTCTGTCAACAAAAATTCCATATATTGTGATTCTTCATAAATCGAAAAAGCAGGGATTGCAAGGGATAGATCAAGCGGACAGCTTGGCCAATAAATCACACAGAGGATATTGGTTACTTGCTGTAGTAGTACTTGATCCTGTGCAGTGCGCAGCAGCACAACCTTCGGATAATGTTCATTTTTATACCCTTCAATTAGCATGATATCCAGTGGAAGGGACTCATAAATCGCTAGTATATCAGCCAATTGCCAGCTATTTTGGTGGATACTCATACGTAAAGTACCCGCCCCCTCCACTGCTGTAACAACCGCACCTGCTTGCTCATGCCGACTACTATCCTTGGAAGTTTCGATCGTCGGTACTCCACCATGTCCATGATGCTTAATGGTTCCTACCCTTAGCCCTTCCATTGTAGCCTGCTTGATCAATTGCTCCATCAATGTTGTTTTCCCACTATTTTGATAGCCAACTATCTGTAAGATTTTTCGATATTGTCCCAAGGCCACTCACTTCCTTGCAGATCTTCTAGCAAAAGGACATCCACTTGCATACCCTTTTCATAGCCTCTAGAGCCACCTGGTAAAACAATGAATGCATTAGCTGTCGCTAAAGATGAAACTGCACTCGATTTATCGAACCCAGATGGGACAGTTACGAGCTTCCCTTTTTCATATTCGATACGAGCACGTACAAAGCGTGTAAAGGGATTTGGCTTTGTAAAATCAGCCCCTAAAATCGCTTGCTCTCTGCGTAAATGTGGTTGAGTATGCCCATATGCAGAACGTATAATCGGACGTACAAATAGCTCAAAGCCAACATAGCAGGCTGAAGGATTACCAGAAAGACCAAATAATAATTTGTCGTTGCGAGCAGCAACCGTTGTCACACTACCTGGACGCATCGCTATTTTATTAAACAATACCTTTGCATCGATCGCCTCATAAATAGCTGGTAAATAATCATAATCACCTACGGAAACGCCACCCGTTGTAATTAAAATATCTACTTCCTGTAAGGCTTTTTCTACGTTTTCAATACATAATGTAAGATCATCGCTCAACTTGCCGAAATATTTCACTTCTGCCCCAGCACGCTCAATTTGCGCCATTATCATATAGGCATTACTATTGCGAATTTTGCCTGGCTGTAAAGCTTCACCTGGCTCTAGTAATTCGCTACCAGTGGCAAGCACACCAATAACTGTTTTACGATAAACAGGTACTTGCTCATAGCCAAAAGTAGCAAGTAAGGCCATCACACCCGGGTTAATATATTGGCCTTGTTCAATGAGGACTGCGCCTTGCTGTACATCTTCCCCTTTATAGGAAATATTAGTACCTGCTTCAAAAGGTCGTTTAATCGACATATACTTTTGATGATTTTCTTCGAATGTTTGGGTTAATTCTAGCATGACCACTGCATCACATCCTTGCGGTATCGGCGCCCCAGTCATAATGCGGACTGCTTGATGATCGCCAACTACGTCTTCATAGACATAGCCTGCGCCAATTTCTCCAACGACTTGAAAGCGGACTGGATGCTGTGAAGATGCCTCTTGGCTATCGACGGAACGAATGGCATAGCCATCATACGGTGAACGATCAAAAGCAGGTACATCATGATCGGCTCTAATAGCTTGTGCTATAAAGCGTCCATGTGCTTGCGTTAATGACACATGCTCCTTTTTTGCTTGAACGGCATAGTCCATTACACGATGAACGGCTTCTGCCACAGGAATTGGTTGTCTTTTTTCTACCATTTGGTACACTCCCTTAACCTAATAAACGATAATAAATGCTTTTGGCTTTCTGTATATCTTGTATACCATGTATCACAACTCGCCCATCTTGGAAAATAACGATTCGGTAATCGTCCGCTTGGCAAGATAGCAAATAAGGATTAACCTGGACTTCTCCGTGGGAACAGAGCTGATTTGCCAGCTGATCAAGCGAATAGTAAATGGGTTTTGGTGGTCGAATTTGTACCGCGTCTCGGCCACAAAGGATCTGTAATTTCGTTTGATTTTCGTAGGATAAGTAAGGATAGGTCGGCTTGTCGCCACAAGATGGACAATCACCCTGCCTTATTTTCTCCACATTGATTTCATAGTGTTGATTTTGCCAAACATCAAACGTTAAGTAGCTTTTTCGTAAGGCCTTGTCATCTCCAACAAGCAGCTTGAAAACCTCTGCCACCTGATAAGCAGCAACAATTTGAACTGCTGGACTAATAATGCCAACGGTATCACAAGTCATCCCTGTATGGGGCATCACCTTTAATAAACAATGCAAACAAGGCGTTTTACCTGGTACAACCGTGTAAGTCGCACCATAACTACCAACACAAGAGCCATATACCCAAGGAATACGATATTTTTGCGCAAGGTCATTCATGACAAAACGAACATCAAAATTATCGGTCGCATCGACCATCACATCAACATCTTCTAGTAATGGTAGCAAGGTCTCTGTACAAGCATCCATAATGCCGACATGAATTTCTACCTCTGTGTTTATTTGTTGGAGACGCTTTTTAGCTGCGATAACTTTGGGCATTTTTTCTTGTGCATCTAGCTCTGTATATAATTGCTGTCTTTGTAAATTACTCCACTCTACATAATCACGATCAATGAGTGTCAGCCTGCCAATACCTGCTCGCACAAGCGCTTCTGCACTAGCACTCCCCAATGCCCCCGCACCTATGATAAGGACGTGTTTTTGCTGAAGGGATTGTTGCCCAGTTTGTCCGATAGGGTGAAATAATTGTTGTCTAGAATATCTATTTTGCATACGTATGTGGCCTTTCTTTCTATGAATTTTCGTTTGACCTTTTCATTTATAGCATTATAATAAAAGCAATGTTTTTTAGCAAAAACGCATTTGAAGGAGGTCTTACTGTGCATCCAACACATCAGCAACAACCAATTCAAGTTGCCATTTTAACGGTCAGTGATACACGCACAAAGACAGATGATCATGCTGGTCAGCGTATTCAGTCCTTACTACAGGAAGCTGCATTTGAAGTTGTAGACTACCAACTAACAAAGGATGAACCGCTCGATATCGCTCGTCATGTTAAAAATTGGTGCAGCGATCCAACAATTAATACCATTATCGTTACGGGTGGAACAGGGTTTACACCAAGAGACCAAACCTATGACACCATTCTGCCTCTGTTTGAAAAAGAAATGATGGGGTTTGGTGAATTATTTCGAATGCTCAGCTATGAAGAAATTGGCCCAAAGGCGATGTTTAGTCGTGCCACCGCTGGAAGCCTTCAGCAAACAGCCATTTATGTTTTACCAGGCTCCACAAATGCGGTGACTTTGGCTATGTCGAAGCTCATAGTACCTACTGTCCAACATTTTGTCGGAGAGCTGAAGCGCTTATGAAAATTGCTGGTATTGTGTTAGCTGGTGGTCAATCCTCTCGCTATGGTCAGCCAAAAATGTTTGAGATGTTTGCTGGACAGCCATTATATAAACATAGTCTCATAGCCCTGCAAAAAAATCAGCTGGATCCTCTTATTATCGCTACAAATGCGCACTTACAATATCAGTTTGGACAGGAAAATGTCCAATGGGTCATTGAAAAGCAGCCACATCAAGGCCCTCTTTTTGCTTTGCATCATATCATGACAGCCTATCCTGATGTGGAATGGTTTTTTGTCGTAGCAAGCGATATGCCTTATATGAATGCAGAATTTATCCAAAAAATGTTAGGGCTGATTAATGACACTTATGATGCCATTGTTCCGACGCAAGGGCTACGCGATCAGCCATTAGCTGCATTATATCGACGTACTGCTTTACCAAAGGCGACACAATTAACGGCACAAAACAAACGGAGTATGAAAGTGCTTTTAGAGCAACTTCGTGTTTGTTATGTCCCTTTTGATGACGATAGCTCAACATTTATCAATATCAACGCACAACAAGACTGGTCACAAACAAGTAAAAAGGAGTTTAATAATGAATAATTTTACACACTGGAACGAAGAAGGTCGTCCTAAAATGGTCGATATCTCCGCAAAAGAAATCACAACACGTACAGCCATTGCGCGCAGTACGATTCTTTTATCCGATGCGGTCTATGAAGCCATCCAACAAGGTGGCATTAAAAAAGGTGATCCGACGCAAGTTGCGCAAATTGCAGGGATAATGGGAGCTAAAAAAACAGCTGATATTATTCCCATGTGCCATCCCATCATGCTACAGGGTACGGATTTCCAGTTTGACTATGAAAAAGCAGAGAATGGCTATGAGCTCCATATTCAAGCCACTGTTAAATGCAGTGGAAAAACGGGTGTTGAAATGGAAGCTCTCACTGCTGTGTCTGTCGCAGCACTAACTTTTTATGATATGTGCAAAGCCGTTGATAAGACAATGGTCATCAAAGAAACTTACCTTGTTGAAAAAACAGGTGGGAAAAGTGGCACTTTTGTGCATAAATAAACAGAAAAAATTCGGCATTATTGTGCCGATTTTTTTCTGTTTTTTACACGCTACCCCCCAATATGAGACATTTCAATTTTTGACGTTTTCCTTTTTGCCATCGTTTGTTCATTGCGTTCATCGGAATAACGATCATTTCTTGTTTCCCAAACGTTCGTAATGCACTTGATGATGGCAGCATCATCTTGCCCTGAACGTAACAATTCCCTTAAATCCGTGCCTTCTGTTGCAAATAAACAAGTGTATAATGAACCTTCTGCAGAGAGACGAGCACGTGAGCAATTGGAGCAAAATGAATCCGTTACAGATGAAATTACACCAATCTCACCTTGAGCATCTTGATACTGATAACGCGTTGCCACCTCTCCTTTATAATTGGGCGCTACTGGTTGTAACGGCGTAAACCGATGGATTTGCTCAATAATCTCTTTTTTGGACACCACATCATCCAAACGCCAGCCGTTCGAATTCCCTACATCCATATATTCAATAAAGCGTAGAATATGCTGTTTTACTTTAAAAAACTGCGCCATGGTAACAATATCTTGTTCGTTTTTCCCTTTTTGAACAACCATATTAATTTTTACTTGTAAGCCCGCTTCTGCAGCCTTTTCAATTCCCTCTAACACTGGCAATACCTTGCCTCTATGACCATTCATCTCGAAAAAACGCTCATCATCAAGCGAGTCTAAACTAACAGAAACTCGGGCTAAGCCTGCCTGTGCCAATGAATGTGCGTATTTTTTTAATAACGAGCCATTGGTTGTTAAAGCAATATCTTCTACACCTTTTATGCGGTGAATACGGGCAATTAATTCGGGCAAATCACGACGTAGTAAGGGTTCCCCACCTGTAATCCGTATTTTTTTCACGCCCAATGAAACAAAGATTTTTACTAATCGTTCAATTTCATCAAAACTTAATATTTTATCAGACGGTAAAAATGCGTAATCTGGACCAAATACTTCTGCTGGCATACAATAGCGACATCGAAAATTACAACGATCTGTCACGGATATTCTTAAATCTCTTAACGGTCTGTGTAATTGGTCTTGTAGATTCGTCATCTAATCTCCTTCTTTCAATTCATTAGCTGGTAATAGGATGCGTTGTGGATGTGTATAAATATTCAATGTCTGTTGCCGAATAAAGCCAACCGTCGTAATACCAAGCTGCTCTGCTAATTGCAATGCTAATTCTGTGGGTGCTGATTTAGACAGCACGATGGCACAGCCTATTTTGGAAACCTTTAGTAAAATCTCCGATGATATTCGTCCGCTAAAGACGATAATTTTATCTTCCATACGGATGTTGTTGCGTAGGCAATAGCCGTAAATTTTATCCAAAGCATTATGACGTCCAATATCCATGCGACTTAGGACGATGCCATTTACATCACATAGTGCAGCATTATGCACCCCACCCGTTTTCTTAAAAATATCGGCACTATCCTGCATCGCATGCATTAAACGGAAGCAATCTTCGGTCGTTATTTGCACATGGACTTGATCCATTTTTTTTGCTACTAATGCATCGTTCGTAAACACAAAGCCTTGTCGACTCATCCCACAGCAAGACGTAATATAGCGCTTGTTTTGCGTCTGTTGGTAATAAGGATTAATATGCTTTGTTTTAATATGCACAAAACCCTCTTTCTCTTGGTGCCAAATTTCCTCAATATCCTCAAAACTACGAATCACTCGTTCAGAAGCTAAGTAGCCAATAACCATATCTTCTACATACTCGGGTGTACAGACCATCGTGACAAATTCCTGCTGATTAATTTTTACGGTAACAGCGTATTCTGAAACAATTAAATCAACCATTTCTGTCACTCGTTGTCCTTCAACACGCACAATTTTTCTTGTCATTGCTCGATCCATAAGGCATCCCCTTTATTCACTGATATGCTTTTCAAAAACAAAGACGGAAATCGCAAAATCCTCTTCAATTTTAATATCTGAAAATAAGTGAAGTAATTTGCTGCCCATCAATTCTTCCATACCCTCTGGTGGCGATTGTCTATATAAATCTTGAATCATACTCGTCCTTGCAGCATGCACCATTTTCAGCCCTTCTGGTGTACTGGCAATAAATTTTTCTGTCGGAGTGATATTTCCGTATAAGGTAGATACAGCCATATTCTCGACAAAAACAGTATGAATACGTTCAGGACCTTTACCAAATACTTCCTTTCTTAACTTTCGAATCATGTCATTAAATTCGTGGATTTTTTTAGACATAGCAACGATTCTCCCATCATAATTAAACTTTTTTAGGCAAATGGTTATGTAGGCCACCCTTACAGTTTGTTAATGATATAGCAACTTTAAAAAAAATAAAAGAGAAAATACTTTTTGATAATAATTCTCATTTAATAAATTTTATGATAAATATTGTTCATTTTGAAGGAAAGGGCTATAATATTCATATCACAAATGGAATTAATTTATTTTGAACCCTATGTTACGATGTTGCATAGTGTTTTTAATAGTTGAATTCTATTGTAATTAAAAAATAAAAGTAGATTGAGTTTTTAGCAAGACCTGCTAAGAATTTTATCCACCATGAATTATTAGCATGTCTCGGACATGTAATTTCATGGTGGATTTTTTTATTTTTTCAAAACCGAGACATGGATAACATGTTATGATCTAGCAATTTACCTATTTTGAGGTAGCTTCAAGAACCATTGGGAATTACAATGATAACAAGACAATCTTTTCAACAATCACCAACTCGATTTGTTATTCCCTTTTGTCTTAAGCTGTACCATGTTATCCGATTCGTCTCAAAGTGCAAAAGGAGGAAGTTACCTTGACTCAAATTAATATTAATGGCGTACCGTATAAAGTAAAAGAAGGAGCTACAATCCTTGATACCATTAATCAACATGACATTCCGCATCCACAGATTTGTCATGTGCCCGCTGTTGACCCCATTGAAACATGTGATACATGTATCGTGGAAGTGAATGGCCAATTAGTTCGTTCCTGCTCTACAAAGGCAGTAGACGGCATGAATGTATTCCTAACTTCTGACAAAGCAAAAGCGGCACAAACAGAAGCGATGGACCGTCTACTCGAAAATCATTTACTGTATTGTACAGTTTGTGATAACAACAATGGCAATTGTGCATTACACAATACAGCCGAAATGATGGAAATCGAGCATCAAAAATATCCCTATCAACCAAAAGTTGAACCTCATGAAGTGGACATGTCACATCCGTTTTATCGATACGATCCTAACCAATGTATCGCTTGTGGTCAGTGCGTAGAGGTTTGTCAAAATCTACAGGTAAATGAAACATTGTCCCTTGATTGGGAAGCAGAAAGACCACGTGTCATTTGGGATACGGGCGTTGCTATCAATGATTCTTCCTGTGTAAGTTGTGGTCAATGCGTAACCGTATGTCCATGTAATGCCTTAATGGAAAAATCCATGCTTGGAGAGGCTGGATTTATGACTGGCCTCAAACAGGATATGTTAGATCCGATGATCAGTTTGATTAAGGAAGTTGAACCAGGCTATAGCGGTATTTTTGCCGTTTCTGAAGTGGAAGCAGCCATGCGTAGTAAGCGCACCAAAAAAACAAAAACAGTATGTACTTTCTGTGGTGTGGGCTGCTCGTTCGAAGTTTGGACAAAGGGTCGTAAAATTTTAAAAGTACAGCCTTCCGATGGTCCAGTAAATGCGATTTCTACATGTGTCAAAGGGAAATTCGGCTGGGATTTTATCAATTCTGAGGAACGTATTACAAAACCACTCATTCGTAAAAATAATGAGTTTGTGGAATCATCGTGGGATGAAGCACTTGATTTAATTGCAACAAAACTAAGTGGCATTCAACAACAATATGGTCCAGGTTCTGTTGGCTTTATCTCCTCTTCTAAAATTACAAATGAAGAGAATTACTTAATTCAAAAAATGGCCCGTCAATTATTTGGCACAAACGATGTCGATAATTGTTCTCGTTATTGCCAATCTCCTGCAACTGATGGTTTATTACGTACAGTTGGCATGGGAGGAGATGCTGGTACGATCAAAGATATTGCTAAGGCTGGACTTGTCATTATTGTTGGGGCTAATCCAGCTGAGGGACATCCTGTTTTAGCAACACGTGTGAAACGTGCACATAAATTACATGGTCAGAAATTAATTGTTGCTGATATTCGTAAGCATGAAATGGCAGAGCGTTCCGACATTTTTATGCGTCCAAAGCAAGGTACTGACCAAGTTTGGTTAATGGCTGTTACCAAATATATCATTGATCAAGGTTGGCATGATGAAGCGTTTATTCAAGAAAACGTCCTTCATTATGATGATTTTAAACAAGTACTTGCAACCTATACACTTGATTATGCACAAGAAATGACTGGTATTAGTAAGGAAACATTGATCGAAGTAGCTGAAATGATTCGTGATGCAGATGGTACATGTGTTCTTTGGGGCATGGGTGTAACACAAAATACTGGTGGCTCCTATACATCCGCAGCGATTTCAAATTTACTTTTAGCAACTGGAAACTATCGTCGTCCAGGTGCTGGGGCCTACCCACTTCGCGGCCATAACAATGTGCAAGGTGCCTGCGATATGGGGACACTTCCAAATCTATTGCCAGGCTATCAAAGAGTCACAGATGACGAGGCACGTGCAAAATTCGAAAAAGCCTATGGTGTCCCTATTCAACCACAGCCTGGTCGAAATAATATGCAAATGTTAGATGCGATCATGGAAGGAAAAATGAAAGCGATGTATTTAGTGGGCGAAGATATGGCACTTGTTGACTGTAATGCCAACCATGTAGATGAGGTGCTTTCACAGCTTGACTTTTTCGTTGTCCAAGATTGTTTCCTATCACGCACAGCACAATATGCAGATGTGATTTTACCTGCTGCGCCTTCGCTTGAAAAAGAAGGTACATTTACGAATACGGAACGTCGTGTTCAACGCCTGTATCAAGTATTACCAACACTTGGTGAGTCGAAAGCAGATTGGGAAATATTGCAAGCGGTTGCTCGTCGTTTAGGGGCAGATTGGCATTATGATCACCCAAGCGACATTTTTGATGAAATGGCGAGCCTGTCTCCCCTCTTCTCACAAGCCAACTATGATGTTCTTGAAGGCTGGGGAAGCTTCTGTTGGGGTAGCCATGATGGTAAAGATACACCATTATTATATGAAGATGGCTTTAACTTCCCTGATAAGAAAGCTCGTTTTGCTTTAAATGATTGGGTGCAGCCTGTTGAGTTTGAAGCACAATACGATTGTCATATTAATAATGGCCGTATGCTTGAACACTTCCATGAAGGAAATCTAACAAATAAATCGAAAGGTATTCAATCGAAAGTACCTGAAATTTTCGTTGAAGTATCACCAGAATTGGCGAAAGAACGAGGCATTGCAGATGGAGCCCTACTTCGTTTAGTGTCTCCATATGGTGCCTTGAAGCTAAATGCTCTTGTTACAGATCGCGTACAAGGAAACGAATTATTCTTACCAATGAACTCTGTTAGCAAAGATTCAGCCATCAACTTCCTAACTGGCCC
This sequence comes from Lysinibacillus sp. YS11, assembly GCF_002896375.1. Classification (NCBI taxonomy): domain Bacteria; kingdom Bacillati; phylum Bacillota; class Bacilli; order Caryophanales; family Bacillaceae; genus Lysinibacillus; species Lysinibacillus sp. YS11. Next base: position 2,648,485 of record NZ_CP026007.1, read on the forward strand.
TGCAGCAGATGTGAATACGTCAACACCAGCTTATAAACAAACAAAAGTACGAGTAGAAGTGCTAAAAGCAAAAGGTAAATCACCACTTCCTCGCACAAACCCACGCTATAAAAAGCGTCATCCTCAAAATGGTGTTGAGGTACAACGAAAATGGAATCGTCCTGGCTACGTTCACTTAACAACCATAAACGAAAGAGAGTGAGAGCATGGCTGTACCCATTACAGGCATTAAAAAACAACAATTAACAGAAGAACAACTAAAAGAACAAAAATTAGATAATCTAAAAGAACTGCTTTCTGAAAATGAAGAAGCCGTCAATCAGGTGTTTAGTATTATGGCTGAATTAAATGATATCGGTGCACTAGAAGCAGCAATGAAGCTACTTGAAGCCAAAGAGGAAGTGGCACATATTGCACTTGGACAATTAACACGTAAGCCTGTAACCAATATCATTAACAATTTAATGGGTGTTGCGGGAGCATTGACGGAGCTCAATCCTGAAACAACGACTAAGCTTATTGAAGGCTTAAATACAGGCGTAGATGAAGCAAGCAAAGCACTTGAATCTAATGAAAAGGTCAGTGCCTTTAAGCTCATGAAAATGATAAACGATCCAGATGTCAATCGTGCGCTCAATTTTGGGGTTCATTTCTTAAAGGGACTCGGCAAAGGCTTAAAAGAATAAGGTGGTTCCTAAATGTTAACAAAAGAAAATGTTGTAAACACATTGAAACAGGTAAATGATCCTGAGCTACATCAGAGTATTGTAGATTTGAATATGGTGCGAAACATTCAAATACATGACAACCATATAGCCCTGGATATTATTTTGACCATACCAGGATGTCCGTTAAAGGCAAAAATACAGCAAGATGTGGAGGAGGCCTTACAAGCGCTTGGTGCCTCCACTGTTACCATTAGCTTTGGTGCTATGACAGATCAGGAGCGTCGCACTTTAACCGCCTCTCTACAAGCAAAAAATGTAACTGAACAAGGAATGCCAAACATGCTACTGCCTAATTCTGGTGTTCAATTCATTGCCATTACAAGTGGTAAAGGCGGTGTTGGAAAGTCTACAGTGACCATTAATTTAGCGGTTGCACTTGCTCGTCTTGGCAAACGTGTAGGTATTTTAGATGCTGATATCTATGGTTTCAGTATCCCTGCCATGATGAAGATTGATCAAAAGCCTACCATGCTTGATCAAACGGCGATTCCAGTAGAACGTAACGGCGTAAAAATAATGTCGATGGGCTTTTTTACAAATGACAACCAGCCTGTTATGTGGCGTGGTCCTATGCTCAATAAGTGGATTCGCAATTTCCTTGTCAACACGCTATGGGGAGATTTAGATTACCTCCTCATCGATTTACCACCTGGTACAGGAGATGTTGCAATTGATATGGCTGCGATGATTCCACAAGCCCAAGAAATCATCGTGACAACACCGCACCTTGCTGCTTCTCATGTTGCATCTCGTGCTGGCTTGATGGCGCAACATACGAAACACAGGATTCTTGGTGTTGTTGAAAACATGGCCTATTTTGAAGGTGCTGACGGTCAAAAAAACTATCTATTTGGACAAGGCGGAGCCGAACAATTAGCAGATTTATTACAGACAGATGTAATCGCTCAAATTCCTTTTGCTCAACCTGAGGAAAATACAGGTTCCTCGGTCTATGATGAAGTGTCGATAATCGGTGAAGTGTTTACTCATTTAGCAGAAGATCTACTCTATAAATAACCCTTGATTTGTTTTTTTACCATGCACTAATCTAAAAACTGATACAAATGAAAACACCTTACGTTGAAATAAGGGGATAAGCATCCCGAACAATCAACGTGAAGGTGTTTTTTATGTGAACAAGAATAAGTTATTATATAGAAGAAAAAAATAAGATAAGTAAAAGCCCCGCCAAACAAGTATGAGAATAAATTAGAGTTTAAAAATTATTGCGTCTACATTTTTGTACACTTCTTCAATCACATCATCTGTCAGAAAAAGTTACCTTGCATATAGATTAAGACTCTATAATTTGTATTATCAACAAGAAGTAAAAAAGGAATGACGTCCCGTAATGGCACGATTAATCATCCCCCAATCGAGATGTTTCTGACCTAACCCTCGCTTAGATCCGAAACGTTCTATAATCACTAAAACATGTAGAACAGGTCATTGAAGGTCATATTAATTCATTACAGCAGTTATCTCCTTTGCATGTTCATGATGCTACTTTAAATGAATATTAACTCTTTAATTTTCAAGTAATTTATCTATTACTAGCTTTGTTAAATTAGGCATTATTTCCATAGTGTATTTCAATTCTGTTCTTTCATATCTATTATGTGCATCATATCCATATGGTCCAATATTGATTGCAGGGATATTTAGTTCTCTAATGGCATCATAATTTACATAATGTTTAGTTCTCCAGCTAGGGTTATTGTTAACAACTGAATTCACACTATCTTCATCGACATTTATAGCCACGCAACTCATATCACAAATATGAGGGAAATAATTTTTCTGTACAATAGGCTTATCATAATGTGGTTGAACTTTTTCTACTGCATAATCTAAAGCAGTTAGTAAATTTTTTTCTTTTTCATTTTTACCAGTTACTTCTACACATGGTGAGTACAACGAAGAATAAAAAATAATGATTGCAGGACTCTTATCCTTGGTCCACTTCCAAACTTCTTCTACCACTTTTGCAGAAAACATGCGTACATCTAACTCTTTATTTTTTAATAATTCGTGTTTAAAATTTTTTATATGCTCTTTGTAATTGTCCCCATATTCAACAATAATTGATTGTTCTAATTCTTCATAGAATAATACCCTCGTCTTCCATGGCAATTTTGTATATTCCTGCCCACTAATTTCGCAATATCTCTTATAATGATTATTTAAATTAGCTATTGCATTATTAAATGCAATTTCAGCATGGACTTTTAACTTTTCTAACACATCTTTAGGTGACCATGATTGTACAAAGAAATTATAATATACATATGAAGCAAGAGCTGTCTGAACTGTATAAGTCTCTTTAAAATCAGTTTGCTTCAAACTTACAGGTGGCATCGGTGTTTCTCCTAACGATTTATCACATAACTCTGGGTTATATGCAATTTGTCTAGTTAACTCCGCAGCAATATAGTTAGGGTCGATTCCTTCAAAACTAGAGCCTACATGGCTTTCCACCCCTGTTATATAAAAAGAAGGGAGTAGCTTACCAACGCTACCTTTATATATATATCTACTTTCATCCCCCTCATACTTAGGAGCAACAAAATCGGAGTTTATTAATGCCGCGTAATCAAATCCATGCTCTACTTTTAACATTTTTAAATCATTTAAACCAGACAATACTCCATGAGAACTATCCTCTTCATCGCATTCAGCAAAAAATACGATATTCCCATTCAGTTCCTCTGGGTGTTCAGAATAATATTTTAATAGATAATAATGGCTTGCAACACCGCTCTTCATATCAAGTGTTCCTCTTCCAAATAACCATTCATTTGATTCTAAATGCTCTCGAACCAACGGCGGAACTTTTTCACCCTTTAACGCATCATGAAGTTCATTAGGTAAACAAGCCTTCTCTTTCAAACTATTATAATCATCGATACCCACCGTATCTGTATGTCCCATTAGCACAACCGTTTTATTACTATCTCCTTTAGTACCTTTTACAAATGCAAACACATTGTACCTTTCAACCTCATCATCTATTGTTCGTGAAGTAAACACATATTTAGGATTTTTCAGGAAATAAGGTAAATTAGAAATTGTTTTAGCCAATGACTTTGATATGTTAATTTCCCCTTCAGTATTAACAATGCTTTCAATATTTACAAGTTCGTTCGTAACCTTTAATACTTCTTCATACGTTTTTAACATCTCTCATCATCCCCTAATTAAAGATAATAATTATAAAAATTATAAAACTTGTTGCAAAAACTTAATCGTTCTTTCTTGTTTTGGCGCTTTAAAAATTTCTACTGGAGAGCCCTCTTCAATAATTTTGCCATCTGCTAACATAATCACCCTATCCGCAACTTCCTTAGCAAAGCCCATTTCATGGGTTACGACGACCATCGTCATTCCGTCTTTAGCAAGGTTTTTCATTGTTTCTAAGACTTCTCCTACCAACTCAGGATCCAATGCTGATGTTGGTTCATCAAATAACATAACACTTGGATTCATTGCCAGTGCTCTAGCAATAGCAACTCGTTGTTTTTGACCACCAGATAGTTGTTCAGGATAGTAATTGGCTTTATCAGCAAGACCTACTCGTGTTAACAAATTCATAGCAAATTTAATCGCTTCCTCTTTACTTTGCCTTTTCACCTGAATTGGTGCTTCTATTACATTTTGTAATACACTTAAATGGGGAAATAAATTGAAATGTTGAAATACCATCCCCATATTTTCTCTTACATGATTTAAATTAGTTCTTTTTACATCAATAATCTCATCATTAATGCTTATCGTACCTGAATCTAATATCTCCAAAAAATTCATACATCGTAATAGAGTGCTCTTCCCTGATCCACTAGCCCCTATTAGAACAACCACTTCTGATTTATTAATTTCAAGATTTATGCCTTTTAAAACCTCTAAGTCACCAAATGATTTAGAAAGCGATTTCAACTTTATCACGTTTTTTCCTCCTTCCAACATCCAGTCGACTTTCAAGTTTATTAAATAACAGCGTGAATAATAAGACTAAAATTAAATAGTAAATTCCCACAACAAAGTATGTTTCAAGAGGCATATAGTTGTATGCTTGAGTTGAAAGTGCATGGTTAAACAATTCTGATACTGCGATATAAGCTACTAAAGACGAATCTTTTAACCCTATGATAAATTGATTAGCTAATGCTGGAATAGCTCTTTTAAAACTCTGTGGTAAAATAATTCTTCTCATTGTTTTAAAATATGTCATTCCTAATGATCGACCAGCCTCCATTTGGCCTTTATCAATAGATTGAATGGACCCACGAAAAATTTCTGCAATATATGCTCCTGAATGTATTCCCAGCGCAATGGATCCTGCTGCAAAGTCTGATAAAGTGAAAATACTAGAAATACCATAGTACAAGAACATAAGTTGTACGATTAATGGCATACCTCGAACAACAAAAATGTAGCCGTTAGCAATACTTTCCAAGATTTTTATATTGGATACTTTGAAGAAGGCAAACACTAACCCAATCACACAAGCAATAAATAAAGAAACAATTGTTAATTCAATCGTTAAAACTGTCGCTTTTAAAAACTCAATGCCATGCTTTTGGAATATAGATGTTACATTTGTTAGAAAATCCATATTAATCACCTAACCTCTTTTAAGTATGTGGACGTAAAGGATAAACTCTCCTATAGATAGCTAAAATTTATTAATAAAATTAGATTTTGGTAGGAAGCAAAGTAGAAAGAATTTTCCATCTATTTAGTCTGCAATTTTAATATTTTAGAACAATTAGTAGCTATGCCTAGTACGTCTTTAGCATACTAGGCACACTATTTTTAACAGTTATTCTAACAAGTCTTTCCCAAACCATTTCATACTTATTTCTTTATACGTTCCATCCTTAACCATCTCTTCAATCGCCTTATTAATCGCTTCTAATAAAACTTCATTATCTTTATTAATCGCCACTGCAATTTCTTCTCTTTTAATGACCTCTCCTAAGGCTTGAATCTTCAATCCTGATTCTTGCATTGCTGAAATACCAACAATTCTATCAGTAATTACTGCATCTAGCCGACCTGGTGGAAGATCCTGTAATGCATAGATTTCACTAGGGAATTCTTTGATTTTATCTGTATATTTCTTTGCATCTTCAACATACGTACTAGCTTGCATCACGCCTATCGTTTTTCCCTTTAAATCTTCTACCGTTTTAATCTCCTTATTTTCACTCGAGATAAATACTGTAGCACCTGAAACATAATAAGGGATTGAAAAGTCGACCTGTTTAGACCTTTCCTCAGTAGCTGTCATACTGCCAATAATGGCATCATATTTATTACCTCGTAACCCTTGAATAATTGTTTCCCATGGATTTGTTACAGGATTTGCTTCAAGGCCAATCCTTTTTGAAATTTCTTTCCCTATCTCAACATCAAAGCCTACTAATTCTTGATTTTCCTTATAATTTAATGGTTTTAGTAAACCACTCATTGCAAATGTTAACTTGCCATCCTTAACCAATTTCATTTCTGTTGTTACACTTTTATCCTGACCCTTACTTTTTGCATCCGCAGTAGCTGGAACTTGTGTATTTGTTTTATTTTCCGAACATGCTGCCATTAGCGAAATAACCAACACCAATAATAAATAGAATATATTTTTCTTCATCAAATAACCCCTCCATTTAATTAAGCTAGTTCTCCACCATCAATAGCAATTGTTTGTCCGGTAATATAAGATGAATCATCCGAAGCAAGGAAAGCGTATAATGCTCCGACTTCCTTAGGATCTGCATGTCGTTTCAGAGGGATACCTTCATTTACAACTTCCAACATATCTGGGGTATACTCAGCCATTTGCATAGGGGTTAGTACGTATCCAGGGCATATCGTATTAACTCGGATATTTGGAGCAAGCTCCAATGCCATTGTTCGTGCTAAAAGATTAACCCCTGCTTTTGAAGCATTGTAGTCAGCATAGAATGGATGTCCTGTCACTCCATTTGTAGACGCTGTCATAAGTATGACACCCTTGCCCTGCTCCACCATAATTTTTGCGGCTGCTTGTGAAGTATAAAATACCCCGTTAAGATTAATGTTTAATACTTTACTCCATTGTTCAGGACTAATATCAAGAAACTTATTGCGAATGCTAATACCTGCATTCGCAATAAAAACATCTACACCACCTAAATCTCTCTTTATGTTCTCAAAAACAGCGTTTACATTTTCAGGATTACTTACATCTACTACATAGCCTTTAGCAATTCCAGGATTTTCTTTTATCGACTGTTCAATACCCTCTTTATTAATATCTAAAATAGCCACTATCGATTCTTCTTCTATAAAACGCTGTGCTGTGGCTAATCCTATACCACTAGCACCTCCTGTAATAACTACTCTCTTATTTTTTAAACTTCTATGATTGGTTCTCATTCAAACACCCCCCTAATGGTTATTAATTAATTCTTTTTTATTTTTCACCTTTTGTAGATATACCCTCCATGAAATACACCATTTAGAAGGGTCATCTAAATAGTCTGCTTCAATTAACTGATGAATTGTGCTATTTTGCGGTGCTGCTTTAACAATTTCTGGCGTTTCGTATGCTTCTTTAGAAATCTGCTCAAGCGCTTGAATATATTCATCTAAATCTGCCTTAGAATAAGATTCTGTTGGTTCAAGTGTAAATGGTTGCGGAACAATATAAGGATGATGACTAGTCCAGTAATGTAAACCAAAGTCAGTCATTCGGCGCTGTACATCCTCTGTTGTAACACCTGTTTCTTTCTCCAACTGCTCCCAACTATAACGAACTTGCTCTAATCTTTGCCCTTGTATATACGGCACACTTACACCACGAATTTTTGATACTTTACTATACAGATAATTGTTATTTAATACGGCTGTTTCTGCCACAGCTTTAAGTCCATCTGTGCCTAAAGCTCTAATCCAAGCATAAGAACGCAAAATCGTTTGAGCTACCCCATGGAATGATCGTACTTTTCCAATCGAATGCTCTAATTGATCATTTAACACATATTGGTCTCCCTCTTTCTCAACAATTGGACCTGGCAAATAAGGCTTTAATTCTTCTGTGACCCCAAGAGCCCCTGTCGCTGGCCCTCCACACATGTGAGGTGCTGCAAATGTTTTGTGTAGATTGAAAAAACACATGTCAAAACCTGCTTCTCTTGCACGTGTGATTCCTAACAGTCCATTGGCATTTGCCTGATCGTAGTAACAAATTCCACCAACATCATGCACTATTTTCGTAAATTCTTTAATTTTAGAATTATAAATCCCTGTATCTTCAGGGTTAGCTACAACAAAACCAGCTGTTCTTTCGGATACAACTTCTTTCAATTTATTAATATCCGGAAAACCATTTTTATCTGGATGAATAGTTATTATTTTATACCCTTTTACTACTGCGGTTGCTGCTTGAGAAGGGTGTGAGAAGATGGTTGTAATAATTTCATTACGTTGATCTGCTTCACCTTTTACTTCAAAATATTTGCGTACAATCGATGCCATCGCAAACAATGCTTGTGTACCACCACTTGGTTGGAAAGAGAAACAATCCATCCCCGAAATTTCACGCATCGCTAAGTCCAAATTGTGAATGATTTCTAGCATTCCTTGGACAGTACTACCCTCTTGTAAAGGATGTAATTCCATTATTTTAGGATTACGAATAAGCAATTCATTAATTTTTGGAATATACTTCATCGTACAAGTGCCTTGTCCAATCTCAACATTAAAATCAGAGCCTAATGTTTCTTGTGATAGTCTTACATAATGTCGTAACACCCGCGCTTGTCCTATTTCGGGTAAATTTGGTTTATTTGCTCTTTTCATTTTCTGAGGTAAGGATGAAACACCATCACCGACTGCTTCTACAATCTCATTTGAAGGTTGCGGAACTTCTATTCCGACTTCTCCTGATTGATGTAACTCAAAAATGATAGGTTCATTCCATTTAGCTTGATGAAAATCTTTATTTACATTCTCTCTTAGAATCTTATCCACGTTAAAACTCCTTTCTCCCTATTTAATATCCAACAATTGTAGCTAAAGCATTGATTAACTTATCAATATCCTCTTTAGTGTGAACTTCCGTTACACAATAAAGTGCTGCTTGACCGTATTCAGGAAATTCCAACGATAAGTCTTTACCACCGAAGATTTTTTGCTCAAGTAATCGTGAATTTATTTCTTCTACTGTTAATCCTGTATCGTTAAAATCTATAATGAACTCTTTGAAAAATGGAGAGGTAATTCTTGAACCCCGAATATTGTTAATAGAATTCAATTGCATTACTGCATACTGACTGTTTTGCATAATGGCTTGACCTAACTCGTACATGCCATTTGGTCCCATTAATGATAAATACACACCTGCTGTAATCCCCCAAAGAGCTGTTTGTGTGCCTACAGACTCCTTACCGTTTTCTCTATCTGCAAAGGACGTACGATCATAGGCAATGTCACCAAAACCATATTCACCTTTCTTTATAGTCGGAATAATACCGAACAATCGTGATGGATATTCATTAACAAATTTTGGATCATTATATGTTGCAATAAATCCAGCTTGCCCTCCACTATAATTCATGTGCATACCTAATGGTTGAAGATCTCCACAGACGATATCCGCTCCATATTGACTTGGTGGTGCCAATACCCCTAGGGAACTTGGATCAACTCCTACTATCATAAGTACGCCATATTTTTTAGCAAGTTGTGAAATTTCCTGACCTTGCGACTCAATAAAACCTAAATATGATGGATTTTCAAAGTAAATAGCTGCAACTTCGTTTGACAACTTTGCTTCTAAATCGGCTAAGTCCATTAATCCTGTATTAAGATTGAATTTTATCCCTTCAAATGATAACTGTGGTGTACCATAGTTTGTGATAACTTTTCTGCGTTCAGGAGAAAGTGTATTAGCAAGTAATATTTTCGTACGCTTTGTAATCCGACTCGCCATACGAATTGATGTAGATGCAGCTTGGGCCCAATCGAATGTAGGAACATTCACTACTTCCATATCCACAAGCTCCGCCATTAAGCTTTGATATTCAAATAATGCTTGAAAGCGTCCATGATCCTCATAAGGCTCTCCTGCATAAGCTGTTAAAAACTCTGCACGTTGATTCACTTCATCACATACGGCTGGTATGAAGTGTTGCCAGCAACCAGCTCCTAGAAAATTAATATATTCATTGGTACTTACATTTTTATTTAAAAGACCCTCAATATGGCGTCGTAACTCTAATTCATTCAAAGCTTTTGGAATATTCATGGTACCTTTAAAATGTAAATCCTCCGGAATACACGAATAAAGCTCCTCAACGGAGTGAACACCAATTTCATCTAACATTTCTTGCTTTACCTCAGATACCATATTAGGGATATATGGATGGACCTTTTTACTCATTTAATTTGCCTCCCTCTATAATTATTTTTAGGCTAAGCCGCCACCATCAACTGTTAATGTCGTTCCTGTAACCCAAGCAGATAAATTACTTGCAAGGAATAGTACCCCTTTAGCAATATCTTCAGGTGTTCCTAATCTTGCTAACGGTCTATCAATAGCTGAACTACGTAAGAAACTTGATTCATCTATATTTAATTGTTTTGCTTCTCCACGAAGTAATGGCGTATCTGTATCTCCAGGACAAATGCAATTTACGCGAATATTTTCTGGACCATGATCAATAGCCATAGCCTTTGTTAAATTTACAACCCCTGCTTTTGCAGCACAGTAAGATGCAGCTTTGTCTCCACCTTTGATTCCCCACCCAGAACCAGTATTAATGATACTGCCACCATTTCCTCTCATGAGTGGAATTAAGTATTTCGAAAGTAGATAGACCCCTTTTAGAGAAACATTAATAACAGCATCCCAATCCGCTTCCTCTAAATCCACCACTGTTTTTCTACGGATAATGCCTGCATTATTAAAAAGTACATCTACTTTTCCGTATCTCTCCTGTATAGAATCAGCCACACTTTTGCAATCTTGTGTATTCGTTACATCACATTTTAAAAACTCAACATCTAAACCAGCTTCTTGAAAGCTTTTTTCAGTATCCTTACCTTTTTGTTGATCAATATCTAAAATCACAGTTTTAGTTCCCAACTCACTTAATAATTTAGCTGTTGCAAGGCCAATCCCTGAGGCCCCTCCTGTAATCACAGCCACTTTACCTTCCAATTCAAAATAATCTACCAAATAAATCTTCCTCCTTCCCTTTGCTTACTATATATCTAGCAAAATACGTGCCAAGTGTAGAAATACAAATCCATTTACAATTTTAATCTACAAAATGTCAGAAAGTTCTGACGTTAAAAGGTTTTCAAAATGTGTATAGTAAAAGATTCAAAAGTATACTAAATTTCCTTTTTGCCATTTTTGTCAATTCCGTTGTCACTTTTGTCATTAAAATTAGCCATAAAAAAACACAAATACCTAGGAAGTTCATTTTAAATTCCCCATTAAGGAGGTGAGAAATTTAAAAATCTCTAAAAGCAAGGTATTTGTGTCAAACTTAAACTATAAATTTACACTTTTTAGTTTTCTATAAAGCGTTCTTGTACTTATGCCTAATTCTTCAGCAACACGTTCTTTTCCAGCAGTGTCATTTCCATATATAGAGAGCATTTGGTAGATGACCTCCATTTCCGTATCTTTCAATAGATTAGAATTGCTATAAAGATTTTGTGCTTGATTATTCTCGATGATATATTTCGGTAAGCTTTCCCTTGTTAATTGTAGGGAATTTTCCATTACCATACTGTACTCTAATACATTTTCTAACTCTCTTATGTTCCCTGGCCAAGAGTATGATTTCAATTCCTCCAAAAATTCCTGCGAAAAATCTTTAATAAATTTCCCTGTTTTATGCTGAATCTTTTCAAGTAATTTTACAATCAAATATTCTATTTCATCTGTTCTTTCTTTTAAAGGAGGTAATGTTAAAGGGATCACATTTAGTCGATAATATAAATCCGAACGAAACTCACCTTTTCTCACCATATCTTCTAAAGGTTTATTTGTCGCAGCAATAATCCTTACATTTACTTTTCTAGGCTCAATTGCTCCGACTCTATAAATAAGCCCATCTTGCAAAACTGTTAATAGCTTCGCTTGTAAATGTAATGGTAATTCTGTAATTTCATCGAGGAATAAAGTACCTTTATCTGCTACTTCAAAATAGCCCATTTTCCCTTTTCTTCTAGCCCCTGTAAACGCCCCTTCATCATAGCCAAACAACTCGCTTTCAAACAAGTTTTCTGGAATGCTTGCACAATTCAACTCTATAAATTTCCCTTTGTGTGTAATGCTATTTGAATGAATATATTTCGCTAATAAACTTTTCCCTGTTCCCGTCTCTCCTGTTATGACAATTGAAGATGGGCTATTTGCAATACTACTTAACTTACTCTTTATAAGTTGTAAGTGAGGTGCGTTGCCTAATACATATTTCGTATCAAATCCTTTTTTATTTTCAAGCAATAAATAGGATCCTTCGTTGTTCAAGGCATTAATAATCATATCTCCCAACCGAGCTAACCAATACTGATATTCCTTCGGCTCAGATGAAAATTTTTTCTCCCCCTCATCTGTAAAACTGACAAATGTCAAATATCCGAAGTGACGATCTCCTTTTACTAAATTCATTAGCATTTCGACTTTAGATGGACAGTTATTTTGGAACCTACAACCAGAACACACTTTCATTTGACCAGGTTTTTGTAAATATTGAACAGATTTAGAATAATACTTCTGAAAGAACGGAAGGTGTACCTGTATCCCTTTTTGCTTTCTATATTCTTCCGTTGCTATAAAAACTTCACCATTCGAAGTGAAATAGGCCATTTCCAATTGTAATAGTTCACCAAATGCATCCAGCATAGATTGCACTAATTTTTCGGCATTCAACATGATATTCCCCCCACAAAAATCGAAAAAGTAATATAGCCAAATTGTTTATAGTGAAAATAGCTCGTAATAGTCCGTAAAATAGTTAATAGATTAGGTTTCATGAAAATTACACCTTTTACGGAAGTTTAATTTAATTATCTTATCTTTTTTAATTCGCCAAAAGTTACATCTTACCTTTATAATTTTCTTCAAGTTAGGATTATAGAGCATGAGAAATGCCATGCAAAATTGAATTGCCCCATAAAAGTTAAAGGAAAATCTAACTTTAAATGGGGCATTCCATGACTGTGTAGCTAACATTTATAACTGTGTCTATATTCTATATCATCCTCTAAATAAGAAGTTTATCTCATTCAACAACGTCATTGATCTTTATCTGCTTTGCTACTCATTGTAAGAACTATTTACCTTTAAGCATTATGTTTTTTTACTAAATATCTGATCCATTATAGACAAAATATGTAGATTAGATAATAATAACATTACATAGAGAAAATGAGGTGATTCCCTTGAAAATGAATTTAAACGTCTCACAACAAATTACTCAAACGTTGACAACTGAACTCATTCATCAATTGGAACTACTACAATACTCCAGCTCCGAATTAGAACAACATATTTATGAGAAATCAAATGAAAATCCACTATTAACTGTCATTGAGAAAAACATGAATCACACAAAGGATATTGTAGACCTTGCCACAATGTCCATAAAAGGTATTCAACCTAAGCAAAAGCAACAGTATGATTTCATTCAAACTCGATTAACACAGCAACATTCATATATTACCCAACTGCTCGATCAAATACCTTTACATCTAAATCTTACACCACATGACAGAGAAATTTTAAAATATTTCATACATAACCTCGATGAACATCTATTTTTAAATGTAGATTTATCCAAAGTTGCTAAATCATTTAACATCTCTTTAGACCATATAAATACACTGTTAGATCTATTACAAACATTCGAACCTCTTGGCGTTGGCGTTAGAAATATGAAAGAGTATTTATTAATTCAAATTTACAATGATATAGAAGCCCCACCATTTGCAGCTCCATTCATTCAACATCATTTAGAACAAGTAGCTAATTTATCAATTAAATTGTTAAGTACAACTTACGACATTTCAATAGAAGAAACTCAACGAACAATTCTATATATAAGAAACCTAAAACCCATCCCAGCTTCATTGGATAATAATGCTACTAGCGCGTATATTATACCTGATATAATCATTAGCAAATTGAATGGAGAATGGATAATAGAACTAAATAATCGGTTTTTACCTAAAATAGAAATTAATCAAGATTACGTAGATCTATTAAAAGAGTCCGTTGAAGATTATGCCTATTACCAGCAATGCATGAACGATATTATAGCTTTAACGCAAGGAATAGCTCAACGTGATAAAACTTTATACAGCCTGACACGATTACTTCTTGATTTACAAGCTTCATTCTTTGAACATGGAATAAAAGCCTTATCTCCTATGCGTTTAAAAGATGTTGCACAAGCATTAAATATGCATGAATCCACCATAAGTCGTGCGGTTAAAAATAAATTTATCCGTACACCACATGGAATCTTTGCACTCCAGTCTTTATTTACAAAAGGAATTATCAACGATTCAGGAAAGCTTGATTCTGTGTCCTATATAAAAAGTCGCATTAAAGAATTAGTAGAAAATGAGAATAGAAAAACTCCTTTATCAGATCAACAACTAACTGAAAAATTAGAAACTGAGGGTATTCGAATTTCACGACGCACAGTTTCAAAATATCGTAAAGAATTGAACATAGCCAATTCATCTAAACGCATTTATTTATAAAAAACTTTATTATCAGTTACTTATAAGAGTATAAAGACAAAATAAATACCCTTCATTATGGGATTGACTGTCTCAAAAACGATAGTCAGTTCCCAAATGAAGGGTTTTTTCGATCACTTATAACCAGCCTTTTGTAACACCTGCATGAAATAAAAACGATACGTATTTTTTACAAATGTCTCTAGAGGTAGCCCTACATTCACTTGATATTTTGTAAATATAAAATAAAATCGTTTATCCCACTTTAGGCGTAATAACTCGCCTGCTTCTTCGCCATACTTCATCGTAAATTCTTCCATCAAAGGTTCGATCATCTCATAACAATAATCTTTTAAATGGGCCAGTGCTTCAATATCCTTATCCCTTTGAAAGCGTATAATCCAATCTACTAATTGTTCATTCATATTTGCACGCCGTCCTTTTAAAAAGAGTTTCTTCCTATTAAATTATACTCCTTTTTTGGCGAATCAAAAAAAGAACGATTTTTCCAGTAGATTTCACTCATCAATAGGACGATTCCAACGTAGATGATAGTGAACAGACCTCTTTTTCGTTTCTTTATCGAATACTAGTAATCTATCACCAGCTTGAATAACGTAGCTATTCTCTAATGTCCGAACAGTGGGCTGTTGTTGTTGGGAATTAATGATGCCAATATTGCGTTCCCACAATACCTGATGTTTGTTCATATCATAGAGCAATAACATGTGTTCAGCACTTTCTCGCTGTGTTTGCCTATATGAAACAAGAGCCGTTTTTTCTATGATATCTACATCCACCACTTTTGGTTGTAAATTTTCATAGGCTTGAATGGCTGGCTCGGTTAGGACAGCTTGACTAAAATCGCGAATGGCCTGATAATCCTCTACAGGCTGTGGATGTGTAGCAAAATAGCCCGGCAACTCTGTCTCGATGAAAAAACGGGCAGATAGGTAATCTTGAGCCTTCGCATCCTCACTTAATGTTTTACCATCAAAGCGATAGAATTTGCCATCGACCCCTTCCAAATATAAATGGTTCTCTAGGACAGCCATTTGATGTGCATTATTGCTCAATATCGCTATTAATGACGGATGTTGCGTTCGAAAATCTTTTTCAGAAAGTAGTTCTTTGCCTGTTTCCATATCTACCAAGGATAATTGACCAAACTCATCATCACGATGATGGACAAGAACACCCCCCATAAATTCCCCAAGCAGTGTTTCTTTATAGGAAGCTGATTTTGTCCATTGCTTTTCACCTGTTTGTAAATTCACAGCTACTAGGAGATGATGTGCGATTAAATGCGTAATTCCATTCGATGTCCCATTATTTTCTGAGCCTTGCACCATTTGAACAGCAATGCTTTGTGAATCATCTGTATAAATCGGCGAATCGGATTTAATGGGAAAGCCTCTCCCCGCTAAGCCAAAAACAATCATTAATAGATTACTGACGAATAAAAAGGCAATGAGCAAAATGCTAGAAATAACGAGTCGTTTTCGTTTCATGACGATAAACAAAAATAGTAGAAGTCCCGTACCTAGCACGATGCAGAAAAAAATATCGTGGATAAGCCAACCATTTAAACGCCATGAATCGATATATCGTTGTAGAAATTGTTCCACTTCTCTACCCCCCTCAAACAACGACTAACTAAAATCTGAATAAAGCACATAACGGTCACATTCCAAGCATTGAAATAAATAGCCTTGATGATGACCATTGTTCATTAAGGATGCAGAAAGTTCTTCTTTTGAAAAGCCGGTATAATTATCAAATTGATCCTCAATTCCTAGCTCTACTAAATCACGCCAACCAACATAGCCGATAAACGCACAATAGTCAGAGCAATGTGCCACCCAATTATTGCCCTGCCAGCTTACATAGCCAGGCGTCCGAAAGAGTACTTCCTCAGCAAACTTGGGGTTCGTAACCTGTTCATCCTCCATTAAGTCTTGCTGGAAAGAACCATCATATTTTTGAGCTGCTTCCCCACTATGGATGCAGGAAGGACAAAGATAATCTACTTCCTCAATTGCATAAATACCACCAGTATAATAGACATCCACTTCTTGCTCGCAACAATCACATACAACGATTTCATCTGTTTCAAAAATTTCAGCCTCTAGAGGGTTTGGTAGATATTTAAACGTTGGAATTTTCGTTTTAAGCTGCTGATGGTCTCTAATTTTTCTTGGCAGCAGAGGATTCACCGAATTTGGTTTATCTATGTAGGTCTGGAGAACGCCATACTTTTTTCGATCCTTTTTATCGTCTTTATTCATAATGACAGTAAATAACTGATATGCCTCATGATACATCCTAAGTAAACAGTAGACCTCTACTAATATCCTTAATGTTTCTTCTGTTTGTTGAACCTGCTTTAATTGATCTTTAAAAATATGCATTTGATTAATGGTTATCGGATTGGAAGGATTAAATTTTTGTCTTAGTTCGTGCCATTCTTCCACAATCGTCATAAAAAATAAGCCTCCTTCTCACTTGCTATTTGGCAAATGAATAATCTTTTATCATTTGGCAGATTTCCACTTTATAGTTTGTGTACCATTTGTCTTTACCCAATTGTTGTGCTGTTAAATGCTTGGCATTGTCTTTCCATGCTTGGATAGCCTCTAGCGATTCCCAATAAGACACCGTTATGCCCTTTCCTTCCTCATTTCTAACACTTTCAACACGAATGAAACCAGGCTGTTGCTGTGCTAAGGCATCGATTAGGTCAGCCATCTTGCCATAGCCATCCCCATCTTGCTCAGTTCTTTGCGATGTAAAAATCACTGCATAATATGTTTCCATTTATTTCTCCTCCTCTATTACTTTTATTGTAAACCATAATGACTTTGACTAAAATCTAAATATAGGACACTGAAAGGATTGTGACAGAATGGGAATTAATCCAAACATGGCAGAAATAGCGGCACTTCTTGGTGAAACGTCAAGGGCAACCATACTTGCTAGTATGATGGACGGTCGTTTTCATACGGCTAGTGAACTAGCATATATGGCTGCCATCAAACCACAAACTGCTAGCTTTCATCTTGCTAAATTAGTAGAAGGAAAGCTGATAAAAGTTGAAAAGCAGGGACGTCATCGTTATTTTCAATTGGCTGGTGAGGACATTGCTCAATTTTTAGAGTCATTCCTAGCCATCTCTCCACCACCTGAAGTACGTTCATTAAAGCAATCGAGCCAAATCAAGTTATTACAGGATGCTAGAACTTGCTATGATCACCTTGCTGGTAAATTGGGTGTCCAATTAACGGAATCGATGCTCAAGGCAGGCTATCTTACATTGGAGGGTAAACAATTTGTCCTGACAGATGAGGGCATATTATTTTTTACGACATTCGGAATCGATTTAAATGCTTTAAAGAGAAAACGACGATCCTTTTCTCATGCCTGTTTAGATTGGAGTGAACGGCGTTATCATTTAGCTGGTGCACTAGGCTGTGAGCTATTAAATCAATTTTTCAACCTTGGTTGGCTTTTACGAGTTCCCTCTATTCGCGCCATTAAAGTGACGGAGAAAGGGAAAATAGGCTTTAAAGAGGTCTTTCATTTAGATTTGTAAAATAGGAAAGGGCACGGGGTTATCTCCTAGCCCTTTCTCCACTAAAAGTTCGGTTTACTAAATAAATGCCCATGATGATGAATAAGCCGCCAACCATTAGTGATGGTTTTAACGGTTCTTCCAATAACACCCAGCCTGTTAATACGCCAAAAAAGGAGCTAAAAATAAATAGGCACTTGTTTTTCCTGGATCACTATTTTGCAGAAGATAATACCACCCTGCAAATTGTATGATCGAGGAAAAAATACTAAGCCACAACAGAATCAATAACGATTGTGGATTCACAATAAAAAATGGCTGTTCTAACAATGCGCTTCCTAGTAATAAGAGTAAGCCACCAAATAGCATCTGATAAGCAGATAAAACCCACGTATCAAATAACACACCCCATTTTTTCACTAACAAGGTGGCAGTAGCCCAAAAAACAGCTGATAGCAAGCCAAAAAGGATGCCTACTTTCAATTCGACTTGTGCCCCCATCGTAATCATCACCCCGATTAAGCCAAACAAAACCCCGATCCATTGATAGAAACGGTAGGACACTTTCATAAAAATGGTGGCAAAAATTACAACTAGTAATGGGTTTGTAAATGTTAAAATAGAAGACTCACTTGCCGTAATGGTGCGGAGACTTAAAAAAATACACCCCATCACACCTGCTGTTTGAAAGAGCCCGATCATGCATAACTTGAACCACTCACTCCTTGTAATAGGATGAGGTCTCTTCAAGATGATAACAACGATAGCCATGATTATACCAGCCAATATAAAGCGAAGTGCAGCTAATAATAAAGGCGAGGCATACGGTAAGCCTAATTTAACAATGGCAAATGATGAACCCATTAAAAAGGTCGTTACTACTAATAAAGCAATAAATTGATAATTTTTCATCCAATAGCTCCTTACCTGATAGAATAATTGTTCTACGTACATTATAATCAGGAAGTATTTCAATGCTCATCGAAGTATGGATTACAACTCAATTGAAAGATTTTATAAGATTTCGTAAGGAAGAGGATAGTATTAAAAAATCTTACCTCCAAAAGCAAAGAGGTAAGATACTATGGATTATTTATTTTGCATAAACGATCTGACGTTGTCTGCGATTTCCTCTGATTTTGTATGGTGTAAGTAATGATCCCCATCCAGTGTGATTACTTTGCCGTATACGGAATGTTTGACTTGTTCTTCATGCAGCGGTATCCAGTTCTTTTCAACTCCACCACTTTTCGCTTGGACAAATAAGAGAAGAGGTAAATCTTTAGGGAATGTAAGAGTTTTGGCTGCCGTGAAATTTTTGCTAATATGCTCTAATTCATTTGAAGTGCTTGTATTATAAAAGTTTTTGAGTGTAATCATCCTAATTTGCTCTTTTGTGTCGTCATCATACGGAAGACCTGCATAGGGATCATCTGAAAATTTTATAAGAATTCTTGCAATCCCTGATTTTTTTAGCAGCTGTAACGACTTAATTGGAAACTTCGTGTCCATCCCCCCCTGTGTAGGGACACTGCTATCAATCCCGACAAATCCAGTTACCTCATTCGGATATTTATTAACATAATCGAGTCCATAGATGCCTGCTATCGAATGTCCCATTAGCATATACCGATCAATCTTTAACTCCAGTAAAGCTTCATGGATTTCACTAACAATATTCTCTGTGCTTCGTTCTTTAGCTGTATCCTCACTTAAGCCATAGCCAAAGGGCTCTATTGAAACGATCTTATAATAGGGAGCTAGTTCATCTATCAATGGCTTAAAGTCGAGCGTTGGTGCTGCAGTACCGAAGCCTGGTAGTAATACGATGGTTTCAGCACCCTTACCTTGAATGGTGACATTCATTTTTTCCCCATTCACGGAGACGAGCTGACCATAGGGTTCTATTTTTCCTTGCTCTATTTTGTTGCAAATAATGTTTATTGTAAAAACAATGACAAGTAGCCCCACAATGGATATACCTAGGACTGCCATTGATTTCAGTAAAACACGCATAAATTTTTTCATGTTTGATGCACGAGGGGGGATTCACCTTTACTCGTGCCTCCTCCTTTACTACGATTATTCCAGCTACTTTTGAGCTGTTAGTGCAACTATAAAGGAGAGAGATGTCTTCCGAATGACGACAATATGAACACAAGATGAACAACAAAAAAATGTTACGACATCTCTATAGGAGTCGTAACATGCTCTCTTTCATTTAAGGTAATAGGTAATTTGACAATCATTGTCATTCCATGCCCAAGCTCACTCTCGACTTCAATTTCTCCTCGATGTAGTAAAACGATTTGCTTCACGATAGCAAGCCCCATTCCACTTCCTTCATACTTGTGACTATGGGAACGATCGGCCTTGAAAAACCGTTCGAATATACGTTGCTGATCCTCTAAAGAAATCCCAATGCCTCTATCCGTTATTCGGACTATCACATGATTTGCACTTTGCTTCATGCTGATCTCAATCGTATCATTAGGACTTGAAAATTTAATACTATTCGTAAGAATATTTGTCCATACCTGATGTAATTGATCGTAATCAGCCATGAGGCGAACAGCCTTCAACTGGAGCTCAAAATCGATATTGCAAGAGGACCATTGTGGCTGGAGGAAGACAATGACACGTCTAATTTGTTCATCTAGACTGAACGTATCGAGATGCATTGGCTGTGTCTTTGATTCTAGTAAGCTCAGCTTTAAAAGGCTATCACTCATCTTAGACATTCGATTGGCCTCCGAAATGATAATATCGAGATAACGGTGTTTCTCGTCATCCGATACATCAACTTGTTTCAGTGCTAATGCGTAACCAGAAATGGAGGTAAGTGGAGACTGCACCTCATGGGACACATTCGAGACAAAATCTCTCCTCATTTGCTCTAGCTGCTGTAACTCCTCCGCCATATCTTCAAAGCTTTTAGCCAACGTACCTAACTCCCCTGATTGCTTAATATTTAATTCAACATTGAAATCACCACCAGCAATATGTTTAGTTGCTTGTGTTAGTTTTTTGATTGGCTTGACTAAAAACATCGCTGCAACTAAAAACACAACGCTTCCAATAACAAGGGCATAAGTAGCAAAATTCAGAATCAACTTGATGGAAAAGGAGGTTGAAGGTAAAGCAATCGTTTGGATAAACATCGCTCTCGTTCCCATTTCAGTTGTTAGAGGTATGCCGACAAGTATGGATGAAATACCACTTGGAATTACTTGAATGACCTCTCCATCCAGTACAGCTTGTACTTGTTCCATTGTTACAGGGGCTAACTGATTGCCATGAAGCTTTCCGTAAGCCGTAAACTGCCCTGTTTCTTCATAAATGCGAACATGATAGGATTCAAGCTGATGCATATCACGTATAAAACGATCGGCTTCATGATATGGCAATGTGTCAAAAATTTGTACCATGTCTTGTCCAAAATTTAATAAGGGAATTTGCAAGTTTTCATTTAATTTATCTTTAAATACCCATGTTGCCATGAAAAAAGAGATAACCGTTCCCCCAATGACAGCAACTAGAAAGATTAAAACGACGCGAGTATATAAAGATTTAATCATTCCTCAACCTCAAGCCTATAGCCCAGACCCCTTATTGTGTCGATATGAAAATCAGTGATGGTGTTGAAGCGCTCACGCAGGCGCTTAATATGTACATCGATGGTTCGATTATCTCCCGCATAATCAATCCCCCAAATTTGATCGATCAGTTGTTCTCTTGTATAGACTTGTCCAGGTGTTTCGGCAAGCTTATATAATAATTCAAATTCCTTGAGCGGTAGTGAAATAACATTTTTACCTCTCATGATTTTATAGGTCTGACGGTCCAGCGTGACTTGACCAAGTTGAATGGTCTGCGAATGGCCAATCCTGTAGCGCTTCAAAAGTGCCTTTACTCGTACAGTTAGCTCTAACGGATCAAATGGCTTTGTTAAATAATCATCCGTTCCAAGCTCAAAGCCCTTCACTTTTTCCCAAGTTTCCCCTCTTGCAGTCAGCATCAGTAGAGGAAGATCCGTATTCGTTTTGCGGAGCTCCTTACATAGTGTCCAGCCATCCATCGTTGGCATCATAATATCTAGTACAACAAGATCAATAGGTGTTGAGCCGTAGATGGCTAATGCTTCTTTACCATCTCCTGCCTCCATTGTAGTGAACCCGTCTTTGCGCAGAAAAAGGCAAACAAGTTCACGAATGTTCGCATCATCATCCGCAACAAGTATCGTCGGCATACATCCGTTCCCCTCTTTTCGAATCTATTATTCACCCACATTATACTATATAATTTCTTTACTTCTCCCCTACCACACCTTACGATAATTGCTGTGGCCTAAAAAACCACTTCCTAAAAACATAAAGGAAGTGGTTCTAATCAAGCAATTAACTTTGCAAACCATGCAACGTAATGAGCACCTGGAATCAATAATAACTGTGCCACAATGGTTCCTAAAAATCTGGAGAACATCATCATAACAGACATTCTTTTCAGGTCTAGATAGCTTCCTCTCTTATTGATCACATCATCTGCTAGAATGGATATTTTCGGGTCAATGAATAGGATTAATAGTATTGTTGCAATGCCATTAATTAATCCAGATGCCATAACAGCAGTAGTCTTTAATTCTGGTACTAATAATGTGGCATACAATGCAGATAAAACGCCAATCGTATAGATAGCTGTAATAACAATATTGATAACAAATAATTTAATCGGTATATCCTGTAGACGAATGCCTTTTAAATAACTAAAATTTGGTGTATGAATATGCTTAATCCCCCGTCTTACATAGTCAAATGTAAAGCCCTTTTTCAATAAAGCCGGGATTGAACCTCTTTCCTCAGCCAAATGAACGATAGCTCTTGAAAAAATGGCTACAAAGGTGGGGATAAGTAAGATTCCTACTATTGTTCCAAGCGAAGCCGCTCCAATAATTAGTCGAAATTGATGTTCTACAAATGTCATGGCATTATCCGTAGGTGCTGTATCAACAAGGCTCCCTGTGAATGGTTGTTGCATCATATTGGCTAACCTCGACACCATGACCATTACATTAAAAAGAGATAAAGCCGAAGCTAGTAATTTGACACGTGCTCCTGATAAACGAACTGCATATGCAAGCGTTTCAATCGCATGAATGATTAAAATAAATAAAGCAATCATGATTAATTTTTCTGTTATTAAATCCACATATGTACCTACTCTTTGCTTTCTAACGATTTAATATTGTAACGCTTATTCAATAAAATAGTTCCAATTGAAAAAATGTGCTGTCCACGCCATAAAAGGTAATTATAAAAGGCGAGAGGTTGATTATTTCCAATGTGGAGAAGTGATGAGTGACTACCCTCGCCATAAAGAGTAGTGAATACCTTTGTTTTATTTGAAAAATTTTTCTAAAAAACATTTTAATGGGTTAGAATTGAAGGCTACTTGAATCTTCTTGAATAGCGATACAGGTAACCTCTAAACGGATCTGTGTTCGCCCAGAGGAAAGCATGTAACCTGCACGGAAATTTTTCAACACTATGAAAAAACTTACCCTAAGGAGGGTAAGTTTTTTGTTACTTCTACAGTTGCTTTACCATTAATTTTAATAGATCATCCTGTGACATCTCTTCCGTCAGGAGCGTTTCACCATCCACCCCAAGATAATCATGCGGATTCCACCAAGCACGTAAAGAATCTTCCCCGAAGTCATTTTTTTTGGAGCTAGAATGATGACGAATAACGGTTTCCTCAAAAGATAAATCAAAATAATAAGTATTGGCCTTCTGATCATAGAAGTGGATTAAATCTTTTAACATAGCTCCATAACGACTGGCATATAATATTCCTTCTACAATGACAACTTCACAACGACCTTTACCATACTCTGCGATTTGACGAATTAATTCAATAGAAAGATTGCCTTCTCGATCATGCACCTTTAACATATCACGTCGGACAACATCTTGCGCAATCAAAAGTGTACCATGTCCAAGATGATGCTGAAGTTTCTTTGCAATTGTCGTTTTCCCACTACCTGAATTTCCTCGAATAATAATTAGCTTAGAGTCCAATTTCCCCTTCTCCTTTTTAAGCTGCTCTCCTAGACCAAATGACAACAGGAATCAATACTAACGACAATAGCCCTCCTGCTAAGGACAACACTGCATAGCTTGAATTCGCCACTACCATACCTGATAGCGCACCACCTGATGCACCTGCCAATGCCACAAAAACATCCATCTTGCCCTGTGTTTTTGCACGGGTAGAAGGCTCCGTCGCATCAACAATTTGAGCAGTTCCACTAATTAAGCCAAAGTTCCAACCTAATCCCAGTAAAGAAAGTGCCACAATGAGTAACACCATTGAATCGCTTGGTGCAAATGCAGCCACTACGCCAGCGAGTAGCAACGTAATACCTGAAGCTATACTCATTGCTGTACGTCCGATTTTATCAACAAGAATACCTGTGACAAGTGATGGCAGATACATAGCACCTACATGAAACCCTATCACAATACCAACCTCGGCTAATCCATGTCCATGATGTTTCATATGTACAGGTGTCATTGTCATGATAGCCACCATGACAATTTGTGTCATAACCATAACTGTTGCTCCTACCGCTAGGCCTCTTTTATTGCTAGATATAGGCATGGATGGTGTTTGATTTTCTTTGTTCATTTTTTGCTTATGTGCCTCTATGGCTTTCGCTATTTCTAGCGGGTCAGGACGCAACATAGTAAACAATACAAGCCCCGCCATAATAAAGGCCAAAGCAGATAATAGAAATGGACCCGCTAGAGCTGGAATACCGATAGACAGCGCCACTTTTCCCATCCATTCTACTAAATTCGGACCTAAAACAGCACCAAATGTGGTCATAAGCATGGTTGTACTAATCGCCGTAGCACGTTGCTTATTATTGGCCAAATCTGTCCCAGCGTAGCGTGCCTGTAAATTAGTTGCCGTACCAGCTCCATAGATTAATAGAGAGGCAAACAATAACACAATACTATTCATTAAAGTAGCAAGGACTACACCTATTGCACCAAGTCCACCCACTATAAAACCTGTTGATAAGCCTATACGACGACCATAACGCTGTGATAGTTTTCCTACAATGAAAGCGGCACCCGCAGAGCCTAACGTAAATAATGCAGAGGGTACACCCGCATAGGCATCCGTTCCAAGCATTTGTTGTGCCAGTAGAGCGCCTACCGTAATACCCGCCGCAAGTCCAGCTCCCCCAAAAATTTGGGATAAGCTAACAACTATCAGTACACGCCTATATAGGTTTTTTAGTTTTTCTGGTGACTCAATATAGGACGCAATTGACTCTTGAGATTTTTCAACCATTTTTCAACCTTCCTTCTATTAATCTTTATCAGTGCTCAAACACTTTATTTATTTTCAGTAAAATTTTTCCATTCTAGAACACCCTCTTTTAACCGAAAAGCATTTATGCCTTTTGCTTTCAACATTTTTACAGCTTGTGCCGACAGTAAGCAGTAAGGGCCTCTACAATAAGCCACAATGTCAAAATCGGTTGGCAATGAAGATAGCTGTTCCTCTAACTCTTCAATAGGGATCGAAACAGCTCCAGGAATATGCGCTTTTTCAAACTCTTCTTTTGGGCGAACATCTATCAATAAAACCTCCCCTTTTTCCATACGAGTAACAAGCTGGGCAAGTGTTACTCCCTCTATACCAAGGTGCTCATTAAAAAATGCTTCTTTTATTTGCTGAACCTGAATCAATTGCTTTTCAGATAAGGCATGTAATGTTGATAAAAAATCAGCTATCACATCATCTGCTAATTCATAAATAACAAAATTACCCTCTTTTGTAAATTTTACTAATCGGGCGTTCAAAAGTGTTTGTAAATGTTGAGATACATTTGCCACTGACATTTCGGTGTTCTTGGCTAATGTCTCAACTGACTTCCGACCTTGAGAAAGAATATCGAGAATCTCCAATCGCTTAGGACTAGACAAACTTTTTCCTACTCTAGCGAATTCTTGATATAACAAATCCCTTAAGTTACGCTCATTCATTAATACTTACCCCTCTCAACTATTCAATAAATTAATTGAATAGTTGAATAATAATGTTTTATTTTACCATTGTCAATCATTTGTTACTACACATCAATATTTTTTATGCACAAATAAAACATGCTTCCGAAGAAACATGTTCTACCTTTTTAATTGATTGAATGTGCATGCATAACGACTTTCTTTTTCTTAGCGTAAAATAAGAAAGTAGTGGTTAAACTTAAGCTTATGATTCCGAAAACAAGTCCCATACCACTTAAACCAATTAAATCTAGCATCATACCTGTTGATAAAAGCACGATTTGAAAGACGACGGAATCAATCATGTTGCGGAATGAGAAAAAGCGTCCATGAAACTGTTTGGGTACTTGTTTTTGGAAAATTACCATTGTCGTTGGGAAAAAACAGCCAACTGAAAAGCCAAAAACGCCAAATGCCACTAAAGCGAAAAATGGAGTCTCTGCAAGTAATAATAGGAGCTCCATTGAGCCGATAATAAAGGCTAATGAAAAAAGCAGTGTACCCATTTGTACACGGTCAGCAATCATTTTCAAACCAGCTGCACCAAGCATAAATCCGATACCTTCCACCGTATACAATAATCCTGAAATTGTGGTAGATTGATGAATTTCAGATATTTTCATAATCACTAAATTAAAAGAGCCTAAAAATAATGTAGGAATTAACATTAAGACAAGCGTCATCAAGACGACTGGATGCTCTTTGATCATCGGTAACACTTCTTTAAAATTCCCTTTTTCTTTGTTTGTCATCGTTTCAGTAGATGCTTCATCCAATTGCAATAAACTAGTAATGACAAACATGCCTAAATAGACAATAAATGAAATAATATATAACCATTTTAACTCAAAAAAACTGAGCATAAATCCAGCAGCGGCTGTACCGATGATCCTTGAAATGGTTCTCGCATTCATTTGCCAAGCATTTAATGTAATTAAATCCTGTTCCTTCGCAATCATGGGAATAATAGATTGCAAGGCAGGCATATATAATGCTGCCGCTATTTGCAGCGTGATTAAAAATAGAATCATCCAAATGACCGAATTAGTATAAAGTGCGATAAACATAAATAAAACACTGATGATGCGTCCGATACTCGCCATCTGGACAACCGTTTTTTTCTTCGATTGGTCAATGATACGTCCTGCCATTGGACCAACAACTAAGCCTGCTAAAATACCACAAGAAATAATTAATGATTTGTGAAAGTCAGAAGGTACTACCTCTTGCATAAAGGCTAAATTGCCAATAATGCCAGCCCATAAGCCGAGACCTACGACAAATTCACCTAATAAAATAATCCATACGTTTCGATTTCTCCACATGCTGTTCTCCTTGTTGCTATCGTAAAATTTATCGTAACAAAATTTTAAATATTCGTACATAAAAATATAGAAAAATTTGCTAGATGCTACTATTCGTTCTCTTTCTAGTTTATCTTAACGAGTATACTATTTTTCCTAGAAGTAGTACTCATTCAAAAGTTTGAACTTGTCCTCAAAAGAAAAAACATCGTTTGATGGGCGTATCAAACGACGTTTTTCATTAAGAAGTTTCTAGTTTATGAACAAGTACTTTTTTTCTACGCTCAACGATTTTTTGACAGATGAACGTCACGATAAAAATGAAGCCGACTGTTGTTGCCATCATACCTGCTATAGAGGTATCCCAAAATTTCGCTAAATAATAGCCAATGACGGAAGCAGCAGCTCCAAAGAGCATACTATAGACGAACATTTGCTTAATCGTCTTGCTGATTAAATAGGAGGTAGCAGCTGGCCCAATCAACATGGCAACCACTAAAATGGCCCCTACACTATCAAAAGCTGCCACTGTTGTAAACGAAATCGATGTCATAAAGCCATAATGAAGAAAGACAACGGGAATGCCAATGGTTGCTGCATACACAGGGTCAAACGTTGCAAGCTTCATTTCTTTAAAGAATAGGAGTAGGAACGCAATATTAATGACGAGGACGAGTAAGAGCATCCATACTGCCTTAGGCATTGCCAGCCCAAGCAATGTCCATTTATCCCAAGGAACAAAAGCAATTTCTCCCATTAAAACATGCTCAACATCTAAGTGCACATTGCCTGCAAATAAGGTGATGAGGAGAACACCTGCTGCAAACAGAGATGTAAACACTACGCCTATCGCTGCGTCTTCTTGAATACCAGAAGAATGTAATAATTGCACAAGATAGGCTGTTAAAATCCCTGCAAACGCAGCACCTACCAACATCCAAAAACCATTCAACGTTTGGGTAATAAGGTAAGCCATCACAATGCCAAAGAGCACTGTATGACTGATCGCATCTGCAATCATGGACATTCTACGCAAGATGAGGAAGACACCTGCAATTCCACAAGTTACCCCAACTAACAGTCCCGTGAATACAACCCAAAATTCGATCATCCTACATCACCCTGCTTTCGAAATTGCATTTTCCTACGATATTTACTAATTTGACCAGTTGGACTTATAAAATACGATAGAAAGAATATACCTGCTGCCACTAAGACAATTATAGGACCCGTCGATAACCCTGTTCGAATCGCACTAATAAAGGTTCCTGTTATGCCAGCGATACCTCCAATCGCAGCACTTAAAATGAGCATTGTGCTCAATTTTTTTGTCCATAACTTGGCACTGGCAGCAGGAATAATTAATAAAGCTGACATTAAAATAACGCCAACAGCTTGTATACCTGTAACAATTGTCATGACAATTAAAACAGTTAATGTTGCCTTTAAAGCCTCTATTGGTAAGCCAATCCCTTTTGCATAAACAGGATCAAAGATCAGTAGCTTCCATTCCTTATAAAGCAAGAGACTAACCACAATAATGATGGTTGCACTAATAAAGAGCCACATTAAATCTGCCTTGGTCATCGTCGCTGCTTTACCGAAAATAAAATTATTCAGACCACTCTGATTCCCCAGTGGGCTACGGTTAACCACTGTTAAAAATACAACACCAACACCAAAAAATACGGTGAGGACTAATCCAATGGCAGCGTCAGCCTTCATTTTTGAAAATGACACAATCCATTGAATACAATACACAGATAATGCAGATGTAATGCCCGCTCCTAGCATTAAAATTGGCAATTCCTTTTGACCTGTTAGCAGGAACGCAAGGGCAATACCTGGTAATGCTGCATGCGCAGCAGCATCCCCAACTAGACTTTGTTTCTGTAAGAAGGAGAACGTGCCTGTGATGCCTGCTGCAATGCCAAGTAACATCGTTCCACTCAGTACCCACAATAAGTTACCGCTTAACATTATGTCCCTCCTTACACATGCTGCATCATGAAAAGTTTACCACCATATGTTTTTTGTAATTGCTCTGGTGTAAAAACATCTTCCGTTGCGCCTGATGCTAAAATCGTTTTGTTTAATAGAATCGTATAGTCAAAGTATTCTTTGACGGTTTGAAGATCGTGATGCACAACAAAAATACTTTTTCCCTGTGCCTTTAAATCCTTTAAAATATCAATAATCGTTTTTTCTGTCGCAGCATCTACTCCTGCAAATGGTTCATCTAAAAAATATATATCTGCATTTTGTGCAAGGGCTCTAGCTAGGAATACACGTTGTTGCTGGCCTCCTGAAAGCTGCCCGATGGAACGCTCTGCAAAATCCTGCATCCCAACACTTGCTAAAGCTTGTCGAGCAACAATTTTATCCTGCTTAGACGTTCTTTTAAATAAGCCTGTATGGCCATAACGCCCCATGAGCACCACATCCAACGCATTTGTTGGGAAATCCCAATCCACCGCATTACGCTGAGGCACATAGCCTACGACTAAACTCTTTGGCTCAAACACCTTCCCTAAAATTTCTACCTTTCCTACTTTATTAGGAAGCTGATTTAAAATGGCCTTTAAAAATGTGGATTTCCCTGCACCATTTGGGCCAATAATGGCAGTTAAATGGCCTGTAGGCACTGTTACACAGGCATTTTCTAATACTGTTTTTTTATCATACGCCACTGATAGATTTTCCACTGTTAATGCATACATATTCTTCACCTACTTTAATGCATCGACGATTGTGTCGATGTTATGTTGATACATACCTATATACGTACCTTCTGTTGTTCCTTCAGCTCCCATAGCATCTGAGAATAATTCTCCACCGATGACAATGTCGTGACCTTTCTCCTTAGCCCCTTCAATAACAGCTTTCATTGCCTTATCGGACACACTGGATTCTATAAAAAGAGCCTTAATCTTATTTTCTACTAAGAAATCAACCATCTCCTGAACATCCTTCACACCATACTCTGAATCCGTACTCAGCCCTTGCAAGCCACGTACTTCAAATCCCTGACTTCTGCCAAAGTAATTGAATGCATCATGAGCCGTTACTAATATTCTTTGTTGCTGTGGTATTTCATTCACACGTTTTTCTGCGTAGCTTTGTAAATCATCCAGCTTTTTCAAGTAAGCTGCTTCATTTGTTTGAAAATCTTCTTTAAATTCAGGGTATTCTTCCTGAAGCTGCGTACTGATTGCCTTGACAACACCTTTCCAAAGCTCAACATCAAACCAAATATGTGGATCATGGAGCATGGCATCCGTATCACTGGCAAGCAGTTGCTTTTCATCTAATGTCTCGCCCACTGCCAAGACCGTTTTATCCTTCGCCATTTGTTCAAAGATATCGAGCATTTGTCCTTCTAAATGTAAGCCATTATAAAAAATGACTTCTGCTTTATCCAATTTCGATAAATCACTTTGAGTCGCCTTGTAGAGATGGGGATCTACGCCTGGACCCATCAATGCTGATACCTGTAAATGATCACCACTGATTTCTTTAATCGCATCTGCAATTTGTCCTGTGGTTGCAACCACAATGCCTTCTTTTTCACCCTCTGTTTCTGCTGAACAGCCAAATAATAGAAATGAGAGTGATAATATCACCACACCTAACCATTGTTTCATTTTCCTACCTCAACTTTCTCTTTTTTAAGCAATTGTTAGAAAAAAGTGCCTAAACTACGAAGTAACCAATCGGCGGACAAGCCGTAAATCGTTTGTCATGCCCGCCCTAGTCGTATACAACTAATATCCCAACTTTTTCCACACAATACCTTAATTTATATTCATTTTCCTGATAAGCTGGCGCCAGCTCATCCAGAAAAGGATTAACATCATACCTGCGCCTACTGAATCGGTCAGTTTCCATACGATTGCTAAAATAATTAAAATGGCCATTGGAAGAATCGTCAGCTTGAAATCACCTAAATCTTTCATTCACGCACTCTTCTTTCTTTGGAGATATTTTGTTTCCCTTAGGAAAAATATATGCTTAATACAAAGAAAATTCAACTACTTTATGAAAATTTCTTTAAAAAAATTTTTTTCTTATAAAAAAATTAGTTTAGCCCAAACAAAAAAATCCCTAATGCAGACATTAGAGATTTTTTATAAAAATACATAGATTTATGTTAATATACTTTCATCTTTCTTTTTCCAGCGACTTTCCTATAAATTCAAATGCATAAATATGTGTTTTTGTTAATTCAATAATATCCTTGATTAAAGCTTCTTCTGATTTTTCATAGCCGCTTGCAATCCATTGCATCATCAATCCATAAAAGCCGTAGGAAGTATAATGTTTGAACATGTTCATGTTGACAGGCTGCTGATTGATCGTCTCAAATTTAAATTGCTCTTGATAAATTTTTGTGATCGTTAAGGGCATTCGGGTGTGCAACCCAGGAATCGTATCTTCCACATTCAGCAGCTCGAAAAACAAACGGTGCTTATAAATGTAATGAATAATATTAAAGGATGGTGCTTTCAATTTTGTCGTGTATACCTTTTCTCCATATAGGTAGGGTTCACCTACTGCCACTTCCAGACCATTCAGCATTTGTTCTAGCAAATTCTCTGCTAGTTCAAATTTATCTTGAAAATGCACATAAAAGGTACTACGGTTATAGCCCGCTCGTTCTACAATATCCTTCACTGTAATGGCTTGAAAACCATGTTGTTTCATTAAATCGACAAACGCTTCATAAAAATGACGGCGGGTTCTTTCTTGTCTTTGTGTCCATTTTGGCAATTTTACTTCCCCCTTTTAGACATTTCAGGCACATATGTCTACTAGTTAGATATTTACTACGACATTAATGATTGTTTCCGTTTTCAGGCGTTTTACAATAAAAGTACACCGTGATTTACACAGTGTGCAAGAAAAAAGTTTGTTTAAGGGAGTGTCATGTAT
Organism: Lysinibacillus sp. YS11; assembly: GCF_002896375.1. Taxonomy (NCBI): domain Bacteria; kingdom Bacillati; phylum Bacillota; class Bacilli; order Caryophanales; family Bacillaceae; genus Lysinibacillus; species Lysinibacillus sp. YS11. The sequence goes on from NZ_CP026007.1 coordinate 2,680,847, forward strand.
GGGGAAATTACAAGATAAAGTCGCAATTATTACAGGTGGTGCTTCTGGTATCGGTGCTGCAACAGCCCAATTATTTGTAGCAGAAGGTGCAAAAGTGGTGCTTGTGGACCTAAATGAGGAAAAAGGCCAAGCATTTGCAGCTGAACTACAGGCAACAGGAGCAGAAGCCATGTTTATCAAAGCAAATGTAACGGATGAACAGGAAGTAGCAGCTATTTATCAAACAACTATTGAGGCATTTGGCAAAGTCGATGTCCTTTTTAATAATGCAGGGATTGGTCGTGTTACGCCAACTGAGGAGCTTCCTTATGCGGAATGGCGTCAAACTGTAAATGTAGACTTAGATGGTGTATTTTTAATGGCGCAGGCTGCCATCAAAGAAATGCTAAAAGCGAATGGTGGTACAATCGTTAATACTGCTTCGATGTATGGTTGGGTTGGCTCGCCAGGATCAGCTGCTTATAATGCAGCAAAAGGAGGCGTGATTAATTTAACACGTTCATTAGCATTAGAATTTGCTACGCGAGGGATTCGTGTCAATGCCCTATGTCCAGGCTTTATTGATACACCAATTATCCCAGAAGAAAGTAAGGAGCCATTACGTCAAATCACACCTATGCAACGACTAGGACAACCAGAGGAAATGGCGAAAGCTGTTTTATTTATGGCATGTGACGATTCAACGTTTATGACAGGGAACACATTAACAGTAGATGGTGGCTACACAGCCCAATAACGACGTTTAAAATAATCGCTACCCGACTAAGGGCAGCGATTATTTTTTCACTAGAAAAATTTGCAGTTTTTATCCATTTCCTGCAAACTATTACTAAAGCGAGCAAGAAAGGATGAAGACAACAAATGAAAAAATTAATAGGTACATTATTATTTTCTATTCTGATTATAGCTAGTGCAGGCAATGTACAAGCTGCTGGCTTTCGGGACGTATCAAAGGATCATTATGCATATGAAGCTATTTTATGGGCAGAAGAATATGATATTGTTAATGGCTTTACAGACGGTACATTTAAACCGAATGCTACCATTACTGAACAGCAATTAGCAAAATTATTAGCCAATTTTTATGAGCTTGAAACGCCCATCGACGAATTAAAAAAGCAAACGCCTTCGGCAAACTGGTCGGATGATTTCTATAACCAGCTCGCAAGCTATGGGGTGCCTTTAAATGGCTATTTCGACAACCGAATCCGAGCGGCTACTGTGAAGCGTGGTGTAGTGGCACAGGCTATTGCTCATTTAGCTAGCGGTAAGAAGGGCTTAGATCAATCTATTCAATTTTTACTTGATACCTATATTTCTTCCGGGCTAAATCCACAGTATGAAGAGCGTAATTTACAAAAGTTTTATGGCGTGACAAGCAACATGACCCGTGCGCAAGTTGTTACGATGCTCTATCGTATGGACGAACGAAATTATTATGAAATTTCAGCGGATGCACAAGCAATTCATGAGAATGCCAACAACGTATCCTTAAATAATAGGGCAAAAAATGCTCAAAACCAGCTCGACAAATCATTACAGCAGGCTACTCCTAGTAAAAGCGCATGGGAAGGTGTGTATACTTATTACTACAAATGGGGCAAGGGTACAAATGAGTTTAACCGCCGTGATGCTATAATCTCCAATGCCACAAACAAGAGCTTTTCTATTGCTTTAACGGCGAATGATGGCTCCGCTTCAGGTAGTGTAAATGGCACAGCCACAATTACAAGCAATACGAAAGCCCTTATGAATACATCCTCGAATGGCAATCGTTGTGTTGTCGAGTTTGAACGTTTATCCAATAATGCCCTAAAGGTGTCCGAGATTGATTGTCGTGCTGAACGTAATGAAGGCACCAATTTTTCGGGTACCCTCAAGCAGCAATAATTTGTAACAGAGTCTGAATCATTCAGGCTCTTTTTTCATCCTTAAAAGCTTCATAGCTATGTTTGGCGATGGCAATAAAATCTTCGAGACAGGGATGCATATGCTTATCTTTATGCCATGCAATATCTGTATAAATTGGCGCTAAATCAATTGTGGACGGTACTTCCATTAATTGCCCACTTTCCAGCTCCTTCTCTACAACCATTTTAGGTAAAAATGTAATACCTAACCCTGCCATCACACATTGCTTGATTGCTTCAATACTGGCGAATTCAATCATTTGTAAGGGATTGACACCCTCTTGCTGTAGCTGTGCTTCTAAATGATTACGATAGGAGCACCCTGTTTCTGTTAACAACATCGTTTCAGTTGAAATTTGTTGAGCCGATAGAGGCTGACTAATTTCTTTGGGGGCACTCACAAAAACAAGCTGTTCCTGAATCAATCGCTCTCGCTTGAGCATGGCTGTTTCCTGATAAGTGTCCGTTATCAATGCAATATCAAGTTTACCAGCTTGTAATAAATCCTTTGCAATAGCTGTTGTATGCACAGGCTTGAAAATGATTTTCACTTGCGGGTGTGCTTGTTGAAATTGCTGTAAAATACTTGGTAGTCGATAGACACACTGACTTTCCTGTGCTCCTACCTTCAATAGGACTTGCTCCTGCTCGTTGGATATAGCTTTTTTCATTTCACGGTCTAGCTCAAGCATTTTTTTTGCATAATGCTGTAGACGCTTGCCCTCTTCTGTGAGAATAATACGCTTGCCAAGCCGCTCAAAAAGATGAACACCTAACTCTTGTTCTAATGTTTTTATCTGAGCTGTAATACTCGATTGAGCGTAGTCAAGAAGCTGGGCTGTCTGTGTAAAGCTTAATGTTTCAGCTGCTGTAAAAAACGTTTGAAGCTGCTTAATATCCATCACTTGAACCCCTTCATCTATTTCTTCGATAGTTTTTGTTGAAACATTCATCCTTTTCGATAATAAAATCCAATATACACTAGTTTGTAGCTGAAAGAAAGAGAAGGCTGCATTTACCAATAGCGCAAGTAAATATCTAACATCAAAAGAACCTTTCATCATATAAAGAGAAACGAATTTGGAGACTTCTTCCCTCCAAATTCGTTTCATTGTATTGTGCTATAAAAATAGTCAATATCATCTAAAGCCAATAAGGTCGACTTATTGTAATTCTTTTCTAAGATGATCAGCTGCAGACAATGCTTTTAGATCTTGAAGGATCTCGCCTGGCTTGTTTCCTTCTCCTAGAATATATCCCTCAAAGGTTATCCCAACAAAATCAAAAATATGTTGAAATTGCTGAATCATTGGTAACCCCTTTATATAAGGCTCATCTCCACCAACTGCAATGACATATGCTTTTTTAGAAGACATTAATGCTTTAAAATCAGGATAATTCGGGTCTCTTAAGGTTTGTGACCATCGATCTATAAAGTTCTTCATCGCTCCTGTCATACTATACCAATAAATAGGCGTAGAAAATATAAGAATATCATGTGGAAGAATACGGTCAATGACGGCGTTATAATCATCGCTGACATCTGTGAAACCTTCCGCAGCATGACGCTTATCGATTATTGGCTGAATAACACAGTCCTTTAGATAAATTTCTTCAATCATTAGGCCTTGAGTGGCTAATTTTGTTAAAGTCTCTACATTCCCATTCGACCGATTGCCACCATAAATAACTGCTATTGACATTTAGAATATCCCCGTTTCCTTGAAGTTTTTACTATTGTTCCCGTATACCTATATCTTATTATGAAATTACAATTCGATAAAGATGATTATTTCGATAAAATCAATCGAAAAAAATGATTTCAAAGGGGTTGCTCTTTTGCAAAATGGATAAAGATATAAACATTTTTTTGCTGTATTGAGCTTCTATACCCTATTCTGTATTAAATATCTTGAGAAAAATCAAAATGCCTCTTCAGTTTTTAAGAAACGAGGATATTGTAAAAGAGAAAAAAGAATACTGCGAATGATAGTGATTAAGATGTGCTAAAGTTAACAGAGTATTGCATTGATCCAAGCATTAATATTCTTGTTTTCTAAAAATTTGTCGCACATAGCAAGTTAGTAGTCACTGTTTGCTAGTTACAAGGCGTGATTGAAAAGATACTATATAAACTGTCCCGTTCAAACAAAGCAGGGCAAAAATCACGATATGAACAATAAATATATATGATGAAGGAGCCTCAAATTGATGTTGTTACATACCTCTAATCGTATTAAAATGCCTTTGGGATTTTGGGAAGGATTACGTCAAGTAGGAATTGCCCCGCAAGACGTGGTTCGAAAAGCACGACTACCTATCACTATTATTAAGGAACCAGTCGTCTCTATAACCCAATATTTTTCGATGTGGCAGGCTTATTCCGATATCATTGACGACACTGCTAAAGGAATCATCAAACTAGCGACTAGCTTTGAACCAACTCATTACCCACCTACTGTCCTAGTAGCCTACCATGCACGTGATTATCGTGATGCGTTAAAGAGAATGGTACGGTACAAACAACTGTGTCCGCCTGAAAGCTTGCGTATCACTGAGGAAGGTGAGGATTGTACAATCGAACTAGATTGGGCCTATACTGAGCAACCTGGTCCACCTATGCTAGTTGGTATCACACTTGCATTTCTTCTTGAGCTCGGACGTCGGGGGACAGGTCAACCGATAGCAGCAAAGTTAGTTGAATTTTCACATCCTATGGGCGATGTACAGACCCTTGAAGAGTATTTCGGTTGCAGTATCCAAATGGGTGCCACGTGTAACCGGTTGACGATACACCGCGGGGATCTGGATCGTCACTTTGCCTCATATAACTTAGAGTTACTGGAAATGTTGACCCCTCTGCTGGATCAATCGTTGAATGAGCACCAACTTAGCAGCTCCTTCACTGAGATGGTTAAATGGATAATAAAACGTAGCTTAGCAGGAGGACGCCCTGACATACAGACAGTCGCGAGCGAGTTAGGAATGAGCGACCGTACTTTGCAGCGCAGGCTTACTAGCGAATGCACGAGCTTTAAGTTTTTGTTAACACAAGTTCGACGTGATCAGGCACGCGAGTATCTAGCAGACCCCTCGCTTGATATTAAAGATGTCGCCTTCCTGATTGGATACGAAGATCAGAACTCATTTTACCGTGCCTTCCACCTTTGGGAAGGTGATACGCCTTCAAATTGGCGTTCTAAACATGTAGGAACAAATTAGATAAATATAAAATTTTGAAACACAATAGCAATAGTCAGACATTCAAAAAAGTTGGAGTTTTATTTTTACATCCACTTTAGAAAATCAGAATAGATAGAGGAGCAATGTAATATGGATATAGGATTGAACAATAAAACAGCTTTAGTGACCGGATCTACAAGAGGTATAGGGAAAGCAATCGCTATCGAACTAGCCAAAGAAGGTGTGAACGTACTAATAAATGGACGAAATGATGAAGAAGTACAACGCACTGTAAATGAAATTAAATTAACTTATCCATCTACTTTTCCACAAAATGCTACAGCCGATATTGCTGATATACATCAAAGAGAAGCTTTATTTGAAAAATATCCCTGTATTGATATTTTAGTGAACAATATGGGTATCTATGAAATTATGCCTTATGAAGATGTTGATGATGATACATGGGAAAAATACTTTCGTACGAATGTTCTTGCGGCAAATGGATTATCTAAATTTTACTTGCCTAAAATGTTGGAAAATAATTTTGGTCGCATTATTTTTATTGCAAGTGAAGAAGCAATTATACCCTCGGGACAAATGCCTCAATATTGCATGACAAAAACGATGCTATTATCTTTATCAAAAAGCCTATCTAAATTAACAATAGGAAGAGAGGTTACAATTAATACAATCATGCCAGGACCAACACTCTCTGAGAATGTGTATCAAATAATTGATGGTATGTTTCCTAATAAAGACATGAGTTTTTCTGAGAAAGAGAGAGAATTTATGATGACAAACCTACCTCAATCAGAAATCCAAAGATTTATCAAACCCATCGAAATAGGGAGAATAACTACATTTGTATGTAGTCCATTTGCATCTGCATTTAAAGGTTCACCAATTCGTATGGATGGTGGTATGGTACCGACAATTTTTTAACATTCCCCTCGTCTCCATGACGATAAATCGCATGGCTGCATATTGCTCGATGAATGAGCAGAAGGAGCATCTGGGAAAATATATTATTCCACGACGTAAAAAAAGATTTACCTTATTACGGTATACAGAATGATAATAAACGACCTAATCGCTTACCGCAATTAGGTCGTTCTACCGTCTATGCTTCTACCGTGATATGCTGGAAGGTTGTCACATCAAATAATCCTGTATCTGTTAGCTTTAAAGTAGGAATAACTGGTAATGCCACAAAAGAAAACGTTAGTAGAAAATGGAAATCTAATGTTGGATTAAGCGTCTTTAATGCCCTGTGCAAGCCTGCTAGCTGCTCCTTTGCCTGTTGAGCTGGTACATCTGTCATCAAGCCACCAATGGTTAATGGCATCTCCGCTAGAATTTGGCCATCCGCAACGATCACAAAGCCCCCTTGGATTTCCTGAATGCGTGTAAGCGCCAGGACCATATCCTCATCATTTGTTCCTAGAACAAGGGCATTATGGGAATCATGAGCTACTGTTGTGGCTACTGCTCCTTTTTGTAAGCCAAAGCCTTTAACAATTCCTAAACCTGTCGTGTGTAGCTGATGATGACGTTCGATGACGGCTAGTTTCAGTAGATCTTGTTCTACAGAAGGGACGAAAACACCATCCTTTACAGGTACATCCATTATTACATGATTGGTAATTAGCTGATTCGGCACAATCTCCATTACATTTGCCTTTGTACCCTTTGTGAATGCTAGTTGTAGCCTATCCTTTGTAATGGTTGGTAAATGGACAGATTGATGGATATGAGCAGGCACAACTGGCTCTTGATGATTTGTCAGCATTTTACCATTTTCAGCCACTTTCTGCCCATTTTTCCATACGGCCTTTGCCTGCATTGTTGACAAATTCTCTATTAACACAAAATCTGCCTTATAGCCTGGTGCAAGTACACCTCGATCTAATAAACGATAGCATTCTGCGGTGTTAACGGTTGCTAACTGGATTGCTTGCAATGGTTGCATCCCTTCAGCTATTGCCATGGCGATATCATAATTGATGCTGCCTTCGTCGATTAATTCATCCACATATTTATCATCTGTACAAAATCCAAAGCGACGAGCATTATGCGACTGGACAGCTGGCAATAAGTCACGTAAGTTTTTCGCGGCTGAGCCCTCTCGGATTAGCACATACATCCCCTGCTCTACACGGTCAATGGCTTCCTCAGCCGTTACACATTCATGATCTGTGTGAATACCCGCAGCTCGATAGCCTGTAATTTGTTCGCTTTGTAAGCCTGCACAATGCCCATCAATGACTAAATTTGCTTCCTGCGATAATAAAATTTTCTGAAGCATGTCCTCTTGCCCATTTAATACCGCTGGGAAATCCATCACCTCAGCTAATCCACGAACCTGTTCATGTTGTAGAAATGGTGCCAAATCCTTAGCTGTTAGTGTAGCGCCTGCATTTTCAAACTGTGTACCTGGCACACTTGATGGCAGCATCACAAAAATATCCATATCTGCCTTTTGTGCATCATCGAGCATAAATTGAATGCCTTCTGCTCCTGCAACATTGGCGATCTCATGAGGATCTGTCATTACCGTTGTAATCCCATGAGGAAGTAAAACGCGACTAAATTCCCCTGGTGTCAACATAGAAGACTCAATATGTATATGACCATCAATTAAACCAGGAATGACATAGCCTCCTGCCGCATCCTCTTCCTGTTTAGCGTGAAACTTATTCGTGCGATCTAGAGCCACAATCATCCCATTCTTCACGACGATATCTGCTTTTTGCCATGTTAACGAAAAAACATCCGCAATTTGCGCATTTCTCAGTATAAAATCTGCCTCTACTTTTCCTTGAGATGATAATACATTTTGTGTTAGCTGCTGTAATTTTATCGACATAACTTATACTCCTTTTTCTTTTAAGAACTATCATGCCAAAAAGATGCTAGCCATTGCAACTATTTATCGCTACATCAGTAAAAAACGACCATTGATCAATGGTCGTTCGAAAATTCTAGCTCTTTAGGTGGTTGCCCTTTTTTATTCATCAAGCGCATACGAATAGGCTCAATCTTTAATGTCACCATTTCATCCTGATTGCCAATAAAGATACTTGTAAAAAATTCGGCTAGTTTATTTTTTATCCCTTCTTCATGTACTTCAGTAAGTTTGCCTTCTATTTCCACATACGTATCACCAAAGCCACCATTTTCGTAGCCATATAAAATATGGGTATATGGGTTTTTGCGCAGCTCTTCCATTTTTTCTGAATGCTTATTCGTCACTGTATACAATACAAAATCTTCATGCTGGAATGTCATGTATCGTGAGTAAGGTTTGCCATTTTCTACAGTCGCCATTGTGCCAATCTTTTCTCGATTTAACACTTCTAGAATTTCATCACGTACAGAAGTCATAATATCCCATCCTTTCATCTATATATCTATTTTGCCCTCTCCCAAGAAAGCTAAACGGTCTTTTTTGAAAAATGTGAAATGACAATCTTCGGGCATATTGAAAATCTATTGTTATAATAACTGGATGGACAACAGGAATTTTCGAATGAATGAGGGTTAAAAATGAAACAAGCTTTTTTTACGCGCTGTTTGTTTTTCATAACAGGCATTATCGTACTTTCTTTTGGTATCACATTAACAATTAAAGGCCAACTCTTTGGAGTGGGCTCATGGGATGTACTACATATTGGCTTAACAAAAACAGTAGGCCTATCAATCGGTTCATGGTCCATTATTTTGGGACTTGCTATTTTAGCGTTTGATATGCTGATTACGAAAAAGTTCCCTTTACCTGGAACGTTTATCGATATGTTTTTGGCAGGCATTTTTATTGATATTTTCAACTATTGGTTACCTGATATTGATGGTTTTTGGATGCAACTTATTTCTTACCTTACAGGGTTAGTGTTACTAGGCTGGGGCTGTGGAATGTATATGGTAGCAAATTTAGGTATTGGACCGCGTGATACACTCATGCTGATGATGGTTCATAAGCTTGGCTGGAGTGTGACTCGCTCTCGTACAACAATGGAAGTAACAGTTGCAATCATTGGCTTCCTACTTGGCGGTCCTATAGGCATCGGTACGGTATTTATGGCATTTGGGCTTGGACCAATCGTACAATTTGCCTTATCCTATAACGAAAAATTATTTATGCGATGGACAGGCGTGAAAAGCGCTGTTGTCTAAACTTTAAAGACAATGCATTTTTGCATTGTCTTTTTTACAGTTGAAATATACAGTTCAACTATATATAATCAAACTATATAGTCCAACTGTATATTTGAGGTGAAGATGTGAAAAAACATAAATTATTACCTTTATCCGAAACCATGCATTATATTCTACTTGCCTTACGTGAACCGCTACATGGCTATGCCATGATGCAAAAAATCGAGGAAATGAGCGCAGGTAGTGTAAGGATTGCTGCTGGCACTATGTATGGAGCCATTGAAAATTTATTAAAATATCATTGGATCGCGCCTGTTGAGACCCAGGATACAAGACGCAAGGTTTATCAAACCACAGAAGAGGGTCTAGAAATATTAGCGGCAGAGCAACAAAGATTGCAGCGCATTTTATCTTTATACGAGGGAGCTGGCGAACATGATAAAGTTTAAAATCTTTTTTGATATCGAAAAGGAAGAGCGTTGGTTAAACGAAATGTTAGCCAAGGGTTGGCTATGCTCTCACATAAACTCAGCAGGTATTTATACATTTCAGCCTACTGAAAATCTTGAACAAGTTATTCGGATTGATTGTCAGCAGGAGCTTCGCAAAGAAAAGAAAGCTACCTATAAGCAATTACATGAAGATTTTGGCTGGCGTATAGTAAAAGAAAAATCATATGATGGCACTTTTATTGGACAAAAAGTAAAGATGGTAATGATGAATTATTTTCAGATCATGATTCCCACATTGCGAAATATAAACGTTTAATGAAACATGCAAGCAATTGGGCAATACTCTCACTTATCTTCTTAATGATTTTTAATGGCACCGATAACGTCGCTCCCTTTTTCAGTATAAAAAGCGCATATTATACCCCAGGTTTATGGGATAAAGAAGGTTCTGCCTTCCTTTTTGCTTTTTTATTTGAAACACCCTTTGCCATCATGCGCTTTCTTCCACCATGGCTATTTTTAGCAACTTGTAGTATTTACATCACACTCTATTATCGTTATCGTAAATCCATACAGCAATTTTTATAGCAAATAATAAGGAGCCCCTTACGTAGTGTAAGGAGGCTCCTCATAGTGTTGAAAAACAAAACAATCAATAGAATTTTTGTGATAGGTGAAAATGGATTTCTGTTGAAGGCTACTTGCTTTCCTGTGGGCAATAAAGTGAAGGTGTTCATTACTCTTTATGAAGAGGTGTTGTCACGCATCACTTCTCCACCTTGGAAATAAGAACTTATCCCCTCTAAGAATACAGATAATGGGCTATTTGATCGCTATGCTAGTATGAAAAAGTAAAGACATTTTTCAGAATGGTTGATTGGAGTGGAGCCAGCGTCACTCCTAGGGGATTTAGCGTCACAGAGGAGACCCTGGAGCGAACGTAAGTGAGTGAAGCGGCTCATCGGACGCCCCCTGGAAAGGACGCTGGCGGAACGGAAATCAACCTCTCACCTTGCTAAAAGGTCTTTTTCTGCTAGTGACATATCTTTTTCAACAACAGGAGGAGCCCCTTACGTAGTGTAAGGAGGCTCCTCTTTCATTTATGCTTCTGGTTCAGCAGTATTTTGTCCTGTTGCTTCCATCACTTCTGGTGTATCGTCCACTGTATCATCTTCCTGTACGTTTTCAGCAGCCGGTGGTGTAATCGTCACCAGTGTGTAGTCATCCTCTTGTAAAATATCAAACGAGAACTGTTGACGAATATCTCCGACGTATAGAGAAGTCCCAATTGCAACATTTGTAACATCTATTTCAATGGTTTCTGGAATGTCAGTTGGCTTCACTTTAATACGCACTTCACGATTAGGCTGGAGCAGGAATCCGCCATCAGCAACTCCAACTGCATCCCCAATTACAGTCACTGGAATATCCACTTCTAGCTCCTCTGACATATTGATTGATTTAAAATCCACATGCTTAACATTCCCTTTTAATGCACAACGTTGTACCTCTGTTAAAACTGCATTAATGCGTTTTCCTTCAACATCTAATTGGAAAACACTTTTCGTACCGTGTGTAGCTAACATTTTTGCAAAGGCTCTCGCATCTAACATAATTGCCGTTGATTCCATTTGAAAGCCGTAAACCACACCTGGAATGCCCCCATTTTGTCGAAGTTGTGTTAAAGAAGATTGTTGTCCCTTTTGACGTTTACTGGCAGTTAAAACCATATTCATCGAATATTTCCCCTTTCATGGAAACTAGTCTCATAAAAGGTTTTGCCTTTTCTATTGTATTTTATACATAGCAAGCACACGATTATTTGGTCAGTATGGTAGTGATAATTTGCCTCTCGGGATTACCGTTACGCAATACAACACAGAGTGCGATAAACGCTAAAACCGTACAAACCATAAACATGACCATATAGGATGTAAATTGCACAATAAAGCCCATCAAAAACCCGCCCAACCCAAAGCCTAAATCATAGGTAGCTAAAAATAAACCTAGCAAAACATTTCTCGATTCTTGTGGTACAACAAACGACATATATGTAGTAATTGTCGGATATAGCATCGCTGAGGCAAGGCCATTGAAAACAGCGGAAATATAGACAAAAGATCCTATTTCAGGTAAAACAGCAAGCAACGTTGTGCCCAATATGGAGCTGAAAAGCACACATGCAATAAATTTCGGATGCCATTGTCCATCTGAAGGAATAGAGCGTCGCAATACAAAGCGACTACCCACCACGACCAATGCCTGTAACGTTAAATAAATAGCTGGATTCCCCACTCCCTCAGTCAGCATAAACAATGGTAAAAAGGTGGTGATGGCGCCAAAAATAGCAGCACCAAGAACCATAACGATTGCTGATATGACTAGCCCCTTGTGTTGTTTTACCCCCTTCATGGCGGCTAACAGCTCTCTTGTTGTCACAACTTCTGTGTCTTCCTTTGCTTTTGGTAAAGGGGAGCCAATAAAAAACAGTAGTGGCAGAAGAGCCAACATAACCACAAAGATTAATAAATCCTGACTATCCAATTGCGTCCACAAGAGTAGCGCTACTGCAGGTCCATATAAACCAGGTACAACACTGGATAAGGAATACATCGACATGCCTTGCCCCCGATCATGGTCGTGTAAGACAACTGTAATACCTAGCTGCATCGCCATAGAAAAGAAAGCGGTGATGATACCCTGTAGGACTCGTACTAAAAAGACACTATCAATACCAAATATTACATAGATAAGCAGTGCAAGTGCATGGCCTACTAACAGCCATTGCATAATCGTATAAGGACTATGCTTGGCGACCATTTGGCCAGCAAAAGGTCTTAATAGCATACAAACAAGCATATACATGGCCATCATGACTCCAATTTCCCCCTCCAAGTACCCCCCATCCGCTGCTTCTAATGGAAAAATAACTGTCAACACGGCATTGGCGGTAAAAAAAATAACCGCAAGTCCATATAATTGCATCATGCGAAGGGATAAAGGCTGAAGTTTCATGAGACTTGCTCCCCTTGCAACGAAGAAATTTCTTGACGATTTATAGGTAATCTAGAGGCTAATAAGCGTTGGCTTATCGGATGGGTCATACATGGAATTTGAGACACATCATGAAGAAATTCCACCACTTCACCCTGGTCTACAACAGCTACTTCATCTGCAAACAAACTAACTGCGTGTAAATCGTGAGTAATAAATAAATAACTGAAGCCTCTCTCCTGTTGCAATTGTTTCAGGAGTTTTAGGATACTGATTTGTACCAATATATCTAAGCTATTAATGGATTCATCTAAGATGATGAGCTTAGGCTCTGTTGCTATCGCCCTTGCGATGGTCACTCGCTGTAACTGACCACCACTTAATTGATGAGGGTATTTTTGAGCATCTCTCTCAGATAGTCCCACCTGTACTAAAAGCTCCTTTATTTTTTCTAGCTGCTGTTGTTTTGTCAACTGTAAATGACAATTCATTGGCTCCGCAATGATGTCTTGAATCTTCATTTTCGGATTCACAGCACTATGGCAATCTTGAAAAACGATTTGAATATTTTTTTGTAATAGCTTCTTCTCTTCTTTAGATGTCGTTGCTAGATTAATATGATCGAAGTGAATGGTACCGCTATCTGGCTTTTCCATACCTATTATCAGCTTTCCTAGTGTGGTTTTGCCACTACCGCTCTCTCCGACAATGGCTAAGCAACCCCCTTGCTTCAAGGTGAATGACATATTTTTCACAGCTTCTATTGTTTCATGTTCCCCAAACAATCTCTTTTTTCGATAGGTTTTAGATACTTGTTGGATTTCTAACATCGGTTTTCCTCCTGTCTTACCCAATAGTTCATGTCTAGTTCATATAGAATTCCGTTTGTATCACCTGACCAGCTATCCACAAGTTTTTCAAGTTGATCATCCTTCCTTTTAGCTGCGACTAATGCTTTGGTATAGGAATGAACAGGGTTTTGTAATAGCCGTTCGGCTGGACCATATTCCATGATTTTCCCTCTTCGCATAACAACAATTTGATCTGCCATGCGGGCAATGACGCCAAGATCATGTGACACAATCAGCATCGTTGTCTGATATTGTTGCTGACAATGAGACAATTCCTCTAAAACCTTGAGCTGTGTCATCGTATCAAGGGCTGTTGTTGGCTCATCTGCAAGCAAAAGCTTTGGACGAAGACTCATAGCCATGGCAATCATGACACGTTGAAGCATGCCTCCGCTTAACTCGTGAGGATATTTTTTTAACAGTCTTGAATCGGTCAATTGAAAAAAAGCAAGTTGCTCAGTTGCTATGTGCAATGCTTGTTTTTTACTGAGCGATCGGTGTGCCTGTACTGTTTCAATCATATGGTCTCCTATTGTTATAATAGGATTAAACATAGCCATAGGATTCTGCAATATACATGCCACGTCATTGCCCCGAAGGCCTCGCAACTGCTGTTCATCCATTCCCAGTAAGGAACGCCCTTCCAATAAAATGTCTCCCCCATAGTGTCGGGACTCCCGAAACAGTTGCAAGATGGCATAACATAGCATCGTTTTACCGCTACCACTTTCCCCGACAATACCAAGCGTTGTACCAGTTGGAATCTGGAAATCAACATGCTGCACAACTTTTTTAGGTCCCTGTGCTGTTTGAAGCGTAATTGACAAATCCCTTATCTCTAACATATTGTCACCTCTTCTTCTTATACTTTGGCGTCCATAGCCGTACGAAGGGCATCCCCAAACCAATTAAAAATAAGAACGGTTAATGAGATCATGATACCTGGTATAAACATAAGCGTTGGTTCACTCATTAAATAGGTTTTACTATCATTAATCATCATGCCCCATTCTGCCATCGGTGCCGTAACACCTAGCCCTAAAAACGACAGCTCCGAAATTAAAAGTATTGTGGAGCCAAGCCCGATTAGTTTTAACAAAAATATTTGTGGAAAGACAAACGGCAATATATGCCTCCTTATAATTTTTCGTTTCGGTACACCTGTCAGCCGTGCATATTGTACATAGGTGCTTTCTTTTAAAGAACGCACCATATTGCGAATAATACGCGCAAAACCTACCCACGACACAAAACAAATTGCCACAAACATATTTTTAACGCCACCACCTAACGCACCTACAATGACAAGGGCAAAAATAAAATCAGGAATGGAGAGAAGAACATCACAAATACGCATTAATACTAGATCAACCAGCCCACCGATGTACCCTGCCAGACACCCTACGATGATGCTAATGATTAAGGTAATGAATAGTACGCCAGAGGCTAGTAGCAGAGAGGTGCGCGTACCAAATAATAAACGAGAGAGCACACAGCGCCCCAGGTGATCTGTACCTAAGGGGTAATGCATAGAAAATCCCTGTAATTTATTGGCTATATCTGTTGTATAAGGATCATGAGGCGCTAACCAAGGAGCAAATAGAGCCATTACCACCAGCATGAGTACGAGCAAGCTACTGATGATGAGTGGCAAATTTTTTTTCACTATAGAGCGCCTCCTTTCAGCCTGACACGTGGATCAACAACCGCACATAGTATATCTGCTATAAAATTGATAGTGATATACAATCCCCCAATGATGACTATAAAAGCTTGTAGTACAGCGTAGTCCCTTGCTAACATGGCCTCCACAATAAAGTGTCCCACGCCAGAAATGGCAAAAACATTCTCAATAATCGCTGCACCCCCTAATAGGCCTCCACAGGTCATGGCAAGGGATGTGATAAGTTGTGGTAAAATGCCTTTGAAAATATGTGTACGCAAAATAACCGTTTCTTTTACACCTCTAGCACGGGCAAATAGAACATGCGGTTTCTTCATTTCTTCTCTCATGCTTGAGCGGATGAGCCTAATGTAATAAGGGATAAATCCTAAAGCCAGTGTTATCGATGGTAAAATGACATGAGCAAAACTTCCCCAACCCATGAGTGGTAAGACGCCCCATTTCAAGGCCACTGTATAAATGAAGAGAAAGGCCAGCCAAAAACTTGGCATAGAGGCAATTGTAAAGATAGCTGTACGTGTAAACCAATCGAGCCATCCACCGTTTTTTCTTGCAGACCAAATGCCAATAGAAAAGCTAATGACAATAATTATGACCAATGCTGTTACCGCTAAAAGTAATGTTGTCTCAAAGCGTTGAAATAGTTCTGTTGCCACGGCCTTTTTCGATACAAAGGATGTTCCAAAATCTAATTGCAATGCATGGCTGAGCCAAGCAATATATTGCATCCACAAAGGTTGATCTAGCCCCATTTCTTCACGCATACTTGTCATGGCCTCTTCAGTAGCAGGAATTTGATTGATTGTAAAATAAGCTTCAACAGGATCAACAGGAATAAAGCGAATTAATCCAAAGGCGATGATGGTAATACCAAACAACGCCAGTAACATACTTGCTATCCGTTTAACAAAAAATGGCACCATTTTGACTACTTCACCTCATATTGATTCAGCGGCACTTCAAATTGCTGCATAGAAAACGATAAATTGGCTAGACGTTGATTGGCCACCAAATAATTTGTCCGATAAGATAATGGCATGAAAATCGCCTCTTCATGAATGGTTTGTAAAATGGCTTCATACAGGCTCTGTCTCTCTGATTCATCAGTTGAGCGAATCACTTTCGCAATATTTGCTGCTAATTGTTCTGAATGTGCTGTGCCTTTTAACGCATAATGGCCAATTTGCTTTTCCCCCGTCATCATTCGTAAATACATATGGGGATCATAAGGTGCCCCCCACGTATCATTCATAATGACATTGAACTCACCTGTTTTACTTCGCGTTCGGAAAAGTTGATCTTCTTCTCCAATCAATTTGACATCTACGCCTAATTCACGCCATGCGCCCTGTAAATATTCAAATATAGATTTATGCACTTGGTCATTACTGTTATATGGAATTGTGATGGTCAGTGCTTGACCGTCTTTGGATCGAAACGGAGCCCCTTCTTCAAAGATCCAGCCTGCTTTATCCAATAGTTGCTGGGCTTTTTCTAAATCATAGCTGTAAGACTCAAATGGAATATCACTATACGGAAATCCTGGAGCAAATAAAGACTTGGCCTCTTGTTCAATGCCATTTAATACATGTTCCATAATTGTTTGTCGATCAAAAGCATACTGCAAAGCAAGTCTGACATCTTTATCTTGCGTCACGCCATAGTCTGAATTGAAAGATAGTATTCTAGTAGAGGAAGGTTCAGAAATTAGCGTTTGATATTGGGGATTTTTCTCCAAAACTCGGAGTTCCTCAGGTGCTAATTGACCACTTCCGAAAATTAAATCAATATCTCCTTTTTCAAGTGCCATCATACGTGCTTGTGAATCAGGAATAATTTTGACGATGACTTTTTCTAGCTTAGGCTTCTCTCCCCAATAATGCTCATTACGTGAAAACTCAGCAAAATTGTCTTGCTTGTAATCAGTTAAAATCCAAGGACCTGTTCCAACCGCTTTTTCAATGCCATCTTTGGTTGTCCCACTTGCTGGGAAGCCACTATCCCCTAACATACGTAATGGACGAATCAACGTTAACTCCTGTAAAAATGGATAGTAAGGCTCTTTTAAATGAATCTGTAATTTCAGCTTATCTAAGACTTCTACCCGATCAATGACTGCCACCACTTCTAGCCAACTATGCGGTGCAATATTCTCCACTACAGTTTCGATATTACGTTTAACATTGTCTGCCGTAAGCTGAGAGCCGTCTGAATACAAGACATTGTCTCGTAATGTAAATATGTAGCTCTTACCGTCTTGAGACATTTCCCATGCTGTTGCTAATCCTGGCTCTATTTGCCCATCATTTCCATAGCGTACAAGCGGATCGTATATCATGGCCTGAGCAAACATTTCATTTGGTGCATACAGGTGTGGATTTACTTCTCCAATATCCTTTGGCCAAGAAATGGTTAAAACATGTTCATTTTCACCTTTTGCCTTGTCTTTTTTTGTCTTGTCATCTGAATTTCCGCAGGCCACAAGCATACTTCCACTCACAATCAATAGAACTAGTAAACTCATTATTTTTTTCAATAAACTTTCCCCTTCACTTAAATAGTAATGATTACTATTATCATTCAAAATCGAATTTTAAATGATTCATGACTTTTTGTAAAGTAGATATTCAAAAATAAATCTTAAAGACATAAAAAAACACCTCCTCTGTCCACGGAACAAAGGAAGTGCCTTCTGTCTTAATATAGTGCTATTTTTGTATGCAATAGCTCATGTAACTCATGCAATTTTTTAATTTCATAATGCGGTTCAATATCACTCGTATTTTCAACATTGCGGATGTTAAACCAGCATGTATCAATGCCTGACAGCAATCCGCCTTTAATGTCTGATGTCAAAGAATCGCCGATTATAAGCGTTTTAGCTTTATCAAAATGCTCAATCCGCTCAAATACATAATCAAAAAAGGCAGGCATTGGTTTTTGATAGCCCGTTTGCTCGGAGATAAAGATGCCTTTAAAATATTGTGCTAAATCGGCATCCACTAGTCGTTTATTCTGTGTCAGCGTTACGCCATTTGATACGACATACAAATGATAGTGATTGGCTAGTTGAGCGATGACTTCATAGGCTCCCTCTACATAATGATGTGCTTCCTGTAAGTATTTTTGGAATAGCGATTCAAAGTAGACGCCATCGACCTCCATCCCAAATTCCTTTAATGCAATCGCAAACCTTGTATTATGTAGTGTATTTTTTGTCATTTCCCCACGCTCAAAAGCTCGCCACATCGATTCATTAATTTCTTTGTAGCGCGCAATCATCTCGGGCGTAGTGGCTATCTTTTCCTCTCTGAACATGCGGTCAAGTGCTGCATTTTCAGCTAAATCAAAATCTAGTAATGTATCATCTACGTCAAACAATAATATCTCATATTTCGTCATGTTCATTCCCACTTTCTTCGATGCATTGTGACTATTTACTCTATATCATGATAACGTTTTTTATGAAAAATAACAGTAAAATGCCCTATGACAGAATATTAGAACATGTATGCGCTTTATACACATGCTTATCCGTCCACACAAAAAAAATACTTACAGGTAACATAGTCGCAGCATTACTTTTAGCTGGTCCATTATCATTGGCTGGTACACAAAATACGTTTGCAGCTTCTAATGAGAATGAGTTTTCTAATATAGAGAACTTAAATTTTACCGAATCTGGCCAAACATTCACATTAGTTTATGATGAAGGTGAAACAGATTTTAACATTGAATATAATGGTGATAAAATGTTGTTAACTACTACAACTGGTAACAAAATTCATACATTTGAATATAATGAAGGTGATTCTTTTGCTATAATGGACGGAGAAAAAGTGGAATTATCTTTTGAAGAGTTTGTTGACCCTACTAAAGTCAATGATGATTCCCAACCTATATTTAGTGCTTATAAAGCAGATGATTATACACCTGTCTATATGTCAACTGCAAAAATCAATTTCGATAAAATGGTCACAGATGTATCTGATATTGTGACAGTAATTGGTGGTGTTATTGCAATTGGAGGAATTATCGGAGCTGCAATTACTAAAAAACAAATTGCATCAGTAATAGGAAATTGGGCTGGGGCTGTAGGGTTCGCCACACTTATAGTATCTAAGACATTTTCTGGGAAAACCACATATGATCAGTACAGAACTAAGGGTCTAGTTGATACAGGATATGGAACAAAATACCATGCAATTAGAAACGATAACGTTAGAGTAATTGCTTCCGTTGCAGGTTTTAGTATGAATGAACAATTAAGAGGTACTGGTGATTGGTATTTTAATACAAAGCCATATTAAGGAGGTTTATAGGTTTGCAAAAGTCTAGCATATTTAATAGAATTGCGTTAGTAGTGCTGTCTATTATGGTTATCGGGGTTCTTTATTCTTTCATTTGGCATAAAGAGAGTTTTGATAGACCAATTTGGATACAAGTTGTTATGACTTTTTGCTTTTTAATGTTGAGTATAAATAACTTTAGACTAAGGAAGTACGCTATGGGTTGGATTTTTGCTGGAGTAGTAGTAGCTTTTGGAATCAGTATATTTTGGGGTACTACTGCTGTTTAATCAATCAACACCATGTCAGTAAACTAAGATCAGCCAACAATTTCTTGTTACATTTTATGACAAAACCTCAAATTCAGATAAAGAGTAAAACGACTGTTTAAAAAGAATGGTCTTACAAAGACACAAAGCCTGTGATAACAGGCTGTAGGCCTTTGTCTTTGTGTATTAAGGTACAAGTAAATTGTGTTTTGACAAACTTTTAAATTTAAACTGAGTAGAAAAATTATATAGTATATCCCTAAGAAACCTCCAATGGTTATTCCAATGGAGGTCTTCATTTCATTATTTAACTGAGCCACTAATAAATGTTTTATCAGGATAATACATATTCTTTACAATTACATTTGGCCCTAAACATTTGACTGCTGGACAGTGGCAATTAATTGATTTAGAAATATTGGAATCTAACCACCGTTCGTAAATTTGAGGTAATGATTCATTTTTTATATTTCCGAAAGCCGAACCGTCATCTGAGAAATCCGTAACCGATATATCCCCTGTGAAAATATTTAAATTCATTCTTGATCGTCCATCAACATCATTTCTGATTGTTATATTATGTTCACTATTGATTCGCTTGATTAACGCTAAATCTCGCTCATCTTGACTACAAGGGTAAAATGGCAATGTACCAAACAATACCCATATGTCTTTATTTCTATAATCAAGAATTTCATTCACAACTTTTCTGTATTCCTCCAAACTAATAACTTCTAAATTTTCAGCGAAGTCACTAGCATACATAGGATGAATTTCATGTCGCTTACATAACATTTCGTTAGCCACTTCATTATGAATTTTCTCCATATAGGGGACAGTATTACGATTTAACATTGTTTCTGCTGATACAAACATCCCTCCTTTGGAAAGTTCCCTTGCATTGTCGAAAATATTACGATATAAATTGCCTCTATATTCAATTGAAGGTTGCTTATCCATCATAGCGAAGCCTGTTTCAACAAATTCTTTTTCATCACACCAGTTATGCGATATGTGCATAACATCTAGATAAGGAGCAATTAATTCGTAATGAGACATAGGCAAAGTTAAATTCGAATTAATTTGCGTCTTAATTCCCCTACCCTTAGCGTATTTCAAAAGTGGTAACAAATTTTCCTTTATTCCCTTTTTAGTCATTAAAGGTTCTCCACCTGTAAAACTCATTGTACGTAAAGTTTCCACCTCATCTAACTTGTGGATAATTTCTTCTGTAGGTAATGCTGGTAATTCTTTGGTTAATAATGTGTAGCCAACTGCACAATGCGAACATCTCATATTACATAAATGTGTTGTAGTAAATTCAATATTTGATAAAGTTAATTTCCCATACCTATCAATGTCATGGTAACTTTCCCATTCATCATGAGTTTTCTGTACTGTAAACATATAAAAAACTTCCTTTCCATGCTTATAATTTTCGCACAGATAAAATAATTTTTAAAGTGCATTTATTTATAAATTATCTCGGAATCGAACTTAATCTTTATTATAACTTTTTTATTATTTTGTTTACATCTGCTCTATTTCTGACAACTCTATCTTCGTATCCTCTTTTATCTTCTATACAATTAATTTTTCTTGCGCCACTTTGTAATTACAAGGAGTTAAATTACCGACTTTGGTGACACACCAGCCCTCGGCAATATTGTGCATGACGAACTACCATTGATTTTTGATAAATGGATGGCAACCGAATTGGCAAAATCGCTTAACTGCCATTGTCCAGCAGTCAAATGCTTAGGGCCAAATGTACTTGTAAAAAATATGTATTATCCTGATGCCGCGTTTGTGAGTGGCTCTGCTCGTGTATAAGTTCATCGATAACGAGAGAAACTCCATGTTGAACAAAGACTGATCAACATGGAGTTTCTTTTACATATGGCGTTATAAATTGTAGGTTGTCCTTATGCCTGCTCTTTAATGCATCGTATATAATTGTTCGATCCTAAGAGAAGAATCCGCCTCTTGATTTTTTTTGTCTTCGGAAATGATTTTCCCTTCATAAATCAATCCACCTGTACGTAAATCAACGATAGACAACCACTGTCCATCAGAAACACGATATACTAAATAAAATTTCCCCTCTGCTATACGTAAATATGGAGCATCATTCTCATTCGCAATGCTTGAATATTGAAGGGTTAAGGGTTCTTCCCACTGCTTCTTTTCAATATGATAACGGTTCAATGTTAGTCCATTGGCTGAATAAACAGGAATGTATATCGTTTCTTTATGAATCAGCATTGACTTCCGATAGGGTTTTAATTCTTCTGGCATAGTCCATTCCTCTGCTTCATTCTTGGCATTATTATAGAGATATATTTGACTAGAGATAACTTCTAGCTCAGTATCTTCTTTTCGATCACTGTATTTTTCTACCATATATAAATAATAATTTTCGTTTTGAGTAGTAGTATTGTATTCATTAAAAATACGGATACTGGAAGTGCCTCTTTCTTCTGACACTAATTCTGCAAGGATGGCATCCTTTACTAATTCCTTCTTGTTCTCATCAATCGAATAGACATGCAACTCTTCCCTACCTTTTATAAGATAATTGGCTGATAAATAGTTGGTTGTTAATATATTTATTTTTCCATTTCCCACGTAAACGTTATTCACATTAATCCAATCATAGCTTGCTTTAACTGGTATATCGATTTTAAAGGAAGAACTGTCATTTGTATTTTTATCAAGTATATCAATTTGAAGCGTTACGACATTGCTAGCTTCTTTTCCACCATCATCTAAAAACGTTGTGTAAATCAAACGTGATTTGTCTTCATAATATTTTCTTGGATCAAATTCTTTCCCGCGCATAAAATTACGGTGTTCCTCAATATATTTTCGAAGAATCATAGGTTCATTCGGTGCCATCAAATCTCTAAAAAAAGACTGATTATTGGGATTCGTGGAACCATCCTTTGATATGTACAACATATGATAAAGATCATTACTCTGATAACTTGTTTGAAGAATAAGATTTTCGATTTCTTCCTTATTTCCGCTGATCGTTTCAATTTTATAGGATCTATCATTTTTAGAAGCCATTGCTGTTTTTTGGATATAGTAAGAACTGATAAACACCACGATGAAGAAACAAATACTGATTGTTTTCCAATATTTTTTCATTGTTATACCTCCTCTAGACCCTGATTTTATATTTTAATAAATGATTCGCAATCCAAATGGCACTGCCTAAAACGATCATGCTCGTTACCAGTACCATTAAGAAAATTTCAAGTGGGTAAAAGTAATTTGTATAAACATTAACTAATAGGATTGGAGCAAAAAATACCCCAAGTGACAGTAAGCCATAAAAAATAGCGTAAAAAATCCCTTTTAAACCATAACTTCGCTCAATTAAAATCGCGGTAAATATTACTGCCACGAAAAGTAACCCAAGTGCATATACCAGGATAAACTCTGTAAAGCTAGTCGGATACAGCCACCTCCACATATTTAAAGTAGAACTAGCATAAATTGAGAAATTTGATTGGAGGTCTATTGGTATAATCTTATTCACTATTTGTTTTTCCATCAAAATTAGCAAGATTTGCAAAGCAATCAAGCCAAGAACTAAAAGCATAATCGTCGTTAATTTCGCAAAATAAATAGCGATTCTTTCAGTTGGTAACATGAATAATCTGTAAATAAATGTATTTTTACCAAGCCAATCACGATACCAAATAAAGAAAACATAAATCATCAACATGGCGATACAAAAAAAGATTGGCAGCAGAAACCATTCTGAATCAGTGAATCGATCGAAAGAAAAAGTCCCGTATTGCTCCACATACTGGTTCATGGATAACTGGTTTTCTGCCATCAACTGTTTAGCATTTTTCATATAGGTTTGTGAGATAATTCCCGCTCCTATAAGCTGGCTGAGCATGGTCAAGCCTATTAAAATCAAATACAATTTAAAAAATCGATTTACTTCAAAATTAACAAGTTTTAAATAGTTTTTCATGCTCGATATACCTCCCTCATCACATCAACCACTGATTTCCCTTCATTTTCACGTACTTCCTCCACGCTAAATTCCCTCAATACTGCACCGTCATCCATAAGGACTGCTTTATCAATCAAATGCTCAATATCACTAATTTCATGCGTTGTTATAATGACACCACGTTCTTCAATTAAATGGCTTGTAAACACCTCTGCAATCTGCTCACGAGAGAAAATATCAATGCCAGAGAATGGTTCATCCATCAGTAAATAATCGACATCAAGTGACAATCCCAGTAGCATATTCACTTTTGCTGTATTTCCTTTCGATAAGTTAGCAATACGTTCATTCGGATCAAGTTTAAAAAATTGTAGTAATTCTTCTGCCCTCTGAGGATTCCAGCTTTTATAAAAATCAGCCATGAACGCAAAAGCTTCATTGATTTTCATTTGTGGCAACATCGTTATTGTGTCTGGGATGAAGGTTATTTTTTCAAAACTTTCTTTTGTGATTTTTTCTCCATCCATTAAAATTTCACCACTATTAATTGGTGTGAGCGCCATAATAGCTTTCATAATGGTCGTCTTACCTACACCATTTATTCCTATTAAACAAGTAATCTCTCCTTTTTCTGCAGTAAAAGAAATGTCTTTTAAAACCTGTTTCCTGCCGTATTTCTTGTTAACATTTTTTACTTCTATCATTTCGATTCCTCCGCTTCTCCGCTTTCGGCATCATGTTTTTTCTTTACAAGTTCCAATACTTCGGCTAAAGGCACATCGATAGATTTAATAGAGCCTAAAAATAAGTCAACCGCTTCGATAATCAATTCCTCACGGACATTTTTAAGGACTGCTTCATCTTTCGTAATGCAGCTAGGCATATTCCCCTCTGTAAAAATCAATCCTTGTTCCTCCATTTCCTTATAAGCTCGTTGCGCAGTATTTGGGTTAATCTTTAACTGATTGGCTAATTCCCTTCTGGATGGAATCTCCTGACCTGGCTCATAAAATCCCTTGGCAATTTGTTCTTTCAAATGCCGAATCACTTGGACATACACCGGGTCCCGATTATTAAAATTTATAGTCAAATAACTCAACTCCTCAAAAATTAATTCCGCGTATTAACCACTTAATACACAGTATGTAGAATGATGGGTTGCACCTATCAACATGGACATATTTTTTCTCTCGTTAACACCTCAGTGTATTAAGCGCTTAATACACCGACAATAAAAAAATGTATTAAACAGTTAATACACTTCTTGAAATGTATTATATGCTTAATACACATTTTAAGTCAACCACATTTATGGAAATATCTATCAATAATTAAAATCACAGCCAGTTGTACAAGTAGCATGTACATCATGGATGCCAATATACTTTTCTTCAAACAGACGAGTGTTTTTATCTTCATTGTTAACTGGTAATGACTGTATGTTTTCTTGTAATTATTTTTTAGCACAAAAATATTTTATGTTCACAAGAGGTATAAGAAATAGAAGTTGAGCTATACTATTAAAGATTTCACTTCAAATCCAATGACTAGGAGGGTTAACCCGATGAGTGCGATTGATCGATAACTCAGAAGGACCATCAAAACTGAATAAGCTAAAGTACAGATTTCTTAGGAATATCTTAAGATCCTATGCGGAAGCGAGGCAGTGTGTCATGGAGCAGAAAATGTAAGTGGTAATCAGACCCGGAAATTCATTTCCGGGTTTTTCTAATTGTAAAGCCGTTATTCTAATTCAGCTAAATACATAAAAGCCATATTCAGATGAATATGGCTTTTCCTCTTATCCAATTAATTCCTTTGCAAGGAATCTATAGGTATTTAAACGACTTTCTAATTCATATTGATTGCAATTTAGCATCACTTCATCAAAGCCATAGCGTTCTTGCTCAGCGCTTAAAAAAGCAGCAATGTCTTGGGGTGTCCCGACAAGATTCGCCTTGCGATTATTGTCAATCGTCAATTTATCCATTTCAGTTAATGGATAATCTTTCGCTTCTTCGGGTGACATTGTTTGAATGATTTGCCCTTTCATTAATTGAAGACGAGAAATATCAATCGGTTTAGCTAAATATTCCGCTTCTTCTAGGGTTGGGGCAACTGTTGCTGCATATGTCACAATGATTTGTGGTTTATCCATATAATAAGAAGGCGTAAAATAGGCTTTATAGGCATCAAAGATATCCTTTGACATATTGCCCGTGAAAAATTGTGCATACGAATAGCCTACTCCCAGCTGGCCAGCCTGCATTGCGCTCTGACCACTAGAACCTAGTAACCAAGCCTCTGGTAATGAAATATGAGCAGGAGCTGCAATGACTTGATCATAGACATGTTCACCTGTTTTTTGATTATTCATTAGTTTTAATATGATTTCTAGCTTATCATACTGTTCTGTGAAGCGTTGTCGCCTTCCCTCTGCCAAGGCATAGATAGCGGCATGATCACCACCAGGAGCTCTCCCCACACCAAAATCAATACGATTGGGTGCCAGCCCCGATAATGTTTTAAAGACCTCTGCTAGCTTATAGGGTGAATAATGCATCATCATGACACCACCCGTACCAATGCGAAGCCGCTGTGTTTTAGCAGCTAAAAAAGCAGCAGTTACTTCAGGAGCTGAACTCGCCAATGACTGGCTATTATGGTGTTCAGCAAGCCACATACGGTGATAGCCAAGCTCTTCACCTAGCAATGCCAGCTGTTCTGTACGTTGGAAGGCCTCTTCTGCAGAATGACCTTTTGGAATCGGCATTTGATCTAAAATACTTAATCTCATGTAAAACATCCTCTCTGTCTCTAGCTCCCCCTTTTACTGTAATACAGTTTGGATGATTTACAAAATAAAAAACCTTACTCATAAGCTAGTTGTTTCTTTTCCCAAGTGTGATAGACCATGCCAACAAGCTTTTGTTGTTGTTGCTGGTTTAATACGACTTCTTTAAATTTCATTGCCTCTAGGGAAAATTGCTGCGTTTGTTCGTTCACGACAAATTGGAGAATAGCATGTCCTTTTTCGTCTTGAAACGTAATATCACCTGACAATTCTACAACTTGCTCCCCAGTTTTTGCTTCATAATAGCGCCAGTAAGGTTCATAAAAAGCGTAATTAAACGCATTTCGAACTGTGACATCTGAAAAATTCTCCAAATAGCCTTCCTTTACGGTATCAATATACTCATGATCTGTTATATCTTTTTTTGCATTAAAGACATACCCTACAAGTACTCCCATAAACACAACACAGAGAAATACACGTATATGATTTCCTAAACTCATGTCATCACGTCCCCTTTACGTAAAAACACCATTATCTACATAATACATCAAAATAATGACTCCAAGTAGAATTTTTTTGAGTTATGTAGAAATTATCGTCATTTCCTATTGAATCACTTCATTTATTTCTATTAAAAAATAGCAGCTAGAGTATTTACAGCCTATCCTCAGTTCGCTACTATCAGATTATTATGATAGAAAAGAGATGACCTTTTGTGCCTTTTGATTTAGATGTAAATATTTTATTAATTTTAATCCTCTTCGGTTTTTTAGCAGCCTTTATTGATTCAGTGGTTGGAGGAGGTGGGCTTATCTCATTACCAGCTCTTATGTTCGTTGGCCTTCCTCCCTCTGCTGCAGTAGCAACCAATAAATTGGCAGGTACAATGGGTTCCCTTACTAGCACAGTGACATTTTATCGCTCTGGTAAACTAGATATAAAAGCCGTCTATAAGCTATTCCCCTTCGTCTTTTTTGGCTCTATGCTGGGTGCTTGGATTGTCCACTTAATGGACCCAAGTGTACTGAAGCCATTAATGCTGATTATGCTTGCAGTCGTTGCCATTTATACCATCTTTAAAAAAGACTGGGGCAGTATGACCACCTTTAAACAATTAACCCCTAAGCGTTCTATTATTTTTGTTTTCGTGATTACACTTATTGGCTTTTATGATGGCTTTTTAGGTCCTGGGACAGGCTCGTTTCTACTCTTTGCTTTTCTCATAGTTGGCTTTGATTTTTTACAATCAGCAGGAAACGCCAAATTTTTAAATTTCGGCAGTAATGTAGCTGCCCTCCTTATGTTTATATACTTAGGACAAATAAATTATGCCTATGGACTACCAATGGGTCTTGCGCAAATTGCAGGAGCTATTGTTGGTTCAAAATTTGCCATTAAACGCGGCAGTGGCTATGTACGTAAATTATTTATCGTTGTGACCATTCTATTACTCTTGAAAAATACATATGACTATTTTTCATGATCAGCCGTTATACTAACGTATGCCAATACTATAGAAGGATCAAACTTATCTCAATTGGGGTAAGTTTTTTTCATGGTATCAACTTTTTCCCTCTCCTCGTACGTCTAGTAAATGTATACAATTTGACAATGTTAAAAAAGGAGCTTCTTTGGACATGAGAACAAGAAATGCATTTCAACATGAAGAGGTGTTTGTCCAATTCATTCGAGAACAAAAAGAGCGTTTTTATTTGCTCGCGTATAGCTATACAAAAAATGAACAGGACGCACTAGATGTTGTACAAGACAGTATCCAAAAAGCCATGCTTTCATTAGATCGACTTGAGAATGTGACCTATATGAAAAGCTGGTTTTATAAAATAGTTGTCCGTACAGCCATAGATTTTTTACGTAAGCATAAACGCTTACAAGTGACAGATGATGATACATTACAATATTTAACACCTGCTCAAGAGGATGTTTATGAGAATGTTGACTTGGAGCATGCGTTGGATGAACTCCCGCAAATGTATCGAGAGGTTGTCATTCTCCATTATTTCGAGGATTTAAAACTCGCTGACGTGGCGAACATCCTCGACATTAAATTGAGTACAGCCAAATCGCGTCTTTATAAAGCATTAAAACTATTGAAAATCCAATTGGAAGATGTGAAGGGAGAAACTGCACATGGATAAAAAATTACAGGAGTTAGAAAAACAATATATGAAAGTCCCGATTCCAAAAGAGCTAGACTTCGTGGTTGAAAAAGCACTTAAGCAAGGTCGAAAAAAGAAAAAAAATCGTACACCTCAATGGGTCCTTGGATCTGCCGCTGCAGCCATGCTATTTACAGCTGGTTTAAATGTAAGTCCTGCAATGGCACGCACACTCTCAGAAATTCCCGTGGTTGGTAGTGTGATAAAAGTATTGACTTGGACAGAATATGAAGTGGCTGAAGATAATTATGATGCCAACATTAAAGTACCTTCTATTGAAAACTTAGAAAATCAAGATCTGGCGAATACATTAAATGAAAAATATCGTGCAGAAGGTAAGACACTTTACGATGAATTTATGGCAGAAGTGGGCGATTTAAAATTAAATGGCGGTGGTCATTTAGGTATTGATAGTGGCTACGAAATCAAAACTGATAACGAACAAATTTTGTCGATTGGCCGCTATGTAGTGAATACCGTTGCTTCTTCTTCAACGGTGATGGAATACGATACGATCGATAAAGAAAACGAAATTTTAATTACTTTACCTATGCTCTTTAAAGATCAACACTATATTGAAACAATTAGTGAAAATATTAAAGAACAAATGCGTACACAAATAGCTGAATCGAATCAAGATAAAGTTTATTGGGTAAAGGGTGCTGGCCTTGCCGATGAAGAGTTAATGGAGGAATTTACAACTATTAAACCTGATCAGCAATTCTACATTTCTGATAAAGGCAAGCTTGTGATTTCCTTTGATAAATATGAAGTGGCACCTGGCTATATGGGCGTTGTAGAGTTTGAAATCCCAACAGATGTCTTAAAAGAAGATCTTGTAAGCACAAAATATATTCATTAATTTAGCTTACTTTTCCTATGACGAGGTATTGGATGATGGTGTCATCCAATACCTCGTTTTTTCATGAAACCATACCATTTTCTGCTTATAAAGCCGACTTTTTTTGTCAAAGCTAATATGTATCAATCAATGTTAGAGGGTTTTCAACATGAAAAGTGTAGGATCAATCAGTATTTTACATGTCATCTTCCTATCAATGACTGTTATTGGCTTAAAAAATCATGTAACCATTATTCCTCCACTACTAGATGTGGCCAAAAGAGATGGCTGGCTATCGGTATTGTTTGCTGGAGGAATTATTTTCTTTTGGCTATTTTTATTAGTATATATTCAATCAAAATCTAATCAGGAGCCCATCCGAGATTGGCTCGATTCAAAAATCGGGAAAATTGGCTCTACTATTGTTATTTATACAGTTGCTATTTTTTTAATGATTATCGCAGCTTTTACAATGGTTGAAACACTGCAATGGATTAATACTACATTTTTACCGCAAACCCCTGTAATTATCTTACTATTTATCTACGTCATTCTGTGTATTCTTCTTGTGACGACTAGCTTACAGACGCTCGTCATTTTAAACGTTTTTGTATTATTCGGAGTAGTTATCTTTGGCTTTTTCGTGGCCTTTACGAACATGCAGGTAAAAGATTATGAATTATTACGTCCATTTTTTGAACATGGATTCCAGCCTGTCTTGCGAGGTATGATTTTCCCTGCATCAGGGTTTATTGAGCTTTTAATGTTGCTATTTTTACAGCATCAATTTAAGGAACGTATTCGCTGGTACCACTTTGCTATTATGCTGGCCATTTTAGTAGGACTGACATTAGGACCTTTAATTGGAGCCATTACAGAATTTGGACCGAATGAAGCGGCTAAGCAACGCTATCCTGCCTACGAAGAATGGGGATTAGTGACAATCGGTCGCTATATCGAGCATCTTGACTTTTTCTCCATTTATCAATGGCTGACAGGAACCTTTATTCGTGTTAGCTTCCTTTTGTACATTGTGGCAGATTTATTGAAGATGACAGGAGATCCCAAGCGTATATGGCAAATGCTTGCTCCTCCCTTCTTTATTCTTTGTTTACCATTAATCATGCTAAATGAAAGCCTATTTTTAAAAGTAAAAGGAAATTATATTCTGGCAGCCACTTTTATTTTTTTCTTTTTACTGTCAATATTTTTCGTAGTCGTAGCTTTCTTGTCGGATAAATCTTCTAAAAAGGGGAAAACTGAAAAACAAGATAAGAAAAGTGGTGAATCATAATGCCTCAGCAAGAACAAGCGCTAGATCTTAGTACGCTCAGAAAATTATTTCAAAAATCAGCAGATATTCAATTTCAGGAATATATGTTTAATCAGCAGAAAGTACACTTTATTACGTGTGATGCTATGATTGATCAACAAATGCTTAATGAAGTGATTATTCAACGTATTCAATATTTATATGATCATTTGGATGAGGTTCCCTTTGAAGAGAATATCGCAAGGCATCTTCATGTTCCAAGTATTCAAAAAGTACAAGACAAGGAACAGCTGATAACTTTTGTCTATAGTGGCTTCTTGTTGTTGTATTTTGACGAAGACAATCTTTTATATGCAAGCAATATTGCCCAAAAGCCGAATCGCCAGCCTGAAGAAACGCGCATGGAGGTTCTTGTTAAAGGGCCCAGAGATAATTTCATTGAAGATATTCGCGTCAATATCGCACTTATAAGAAAACGTTTGCCGACCAATTCATTTTGTGTGGAAAAAGTGGAGCTTGGGAAACGATCAAAAACTACGGTAGCCATTCTTTATTTTGATGATATTGTGGATATGGATATTTTACATGGCATCAAAAAGCAGCTTGCTGCTGTTGATACAGATATTGTTTTTAGTGGCGATTTATTGATGGAACGGGTGAATAAAAATTCCAAGCTTTTTCCGAAGTTTGATTATACTGGACGACCTGATTATGCGGTTCAGGCCTTAGCAAGAGGACGTTTTATTATTTTTGTAGATGGCGTCGCCTATGCCATCATTACCCCTGTCAATTTGTTTCTCTTACTGAAATCAGCTGAGGATAATGAATATCCTATTATTTTCAGTTCACTCGAACGATTATTAAGAATATTTGGTATTTTAATCGGCTTACTACTTCCTGCATTCTGGCTTGCCTTGACAACCTATCACCAAAACCAATTGCCGCTTCAACTACTCGCAACCGTCGTGCAAGCGAAGGCTGGCTTACCGCTCCCCTCTTCGCTTGAAATGTTGCTGATGTTGCTGATGTTTGAATTATTTCGTGAAGCAGGCTTGCGTCTCCCTTCCGTTATTGGTGGGACCATCAGTGTTGTAGGTGGATTAATTATTGGGGATGCAGCCATTCGAGCAGGTGTAACGAGTCCTGAAATGATCGTTGTCATCGCCATTTCTACCATTGCTTCCTTTACATTAGTGAATCAGTCACTTGTTACTTCAGTTAGCATATTACGCGTTGCCTTTATCTTTGCTAGTGCCTTTTTCGGGTTATTTGGCTTCTTTGTTTCTTTATACCTGACACTGCTTTATTTAAGTAATATTCGAATTTACGGCTACTCTTACATGAATCTAGCAACAGATCTAAATTGGGCAACCATTAAAAAATCCATCTTTCGATTATCACCCAAAGGCTATACAGAGCGGAACAAAGCGCTTGCTCCTCAGGATTATACACGAACTTCAAAAGGGCATGAGAACAAAGATTCTCCACATAAAAACAAATAGCATCCCTATCGATTGTGAAGGGATGCTATTTTTATTCGCTCAACTATTTTGGACTCTTTCTTTTATAAGGTCCAGTACACTTTCCCAATGACCTTTCATTTCTTCTCGTACTGTCTGATCAGAAAGATGTTCTTGATGAAAGCTAATGGTTGTTTTATTACGCTCTTTGGGTAAAATACGTATTTGTACGGTAGATGGTTTTGACCACTCTTCCTTTTGCCAAGTCAATCGAAGCTGCTCTAATGGTTTAACAATCCTGATTTCGCCTGTCCCTGTCTTTGAATGGTATTTGTACCCAGGTTCGAATATAACTGAAGTGTCTTCCCCCAGCCATGTACGTACTCCTTCTGTTGTCGTAATCAATGCCCATGCTTGCTCCTGCGAAATTGGAAATGTCCTTCTAACCCCGATTTGAAAACCCACACTTTTCGTTTGACCGATAATTTTTTCGTTATCCATTGCTTCACCTCTATTTTATGACCTTTATTGTGAACTGTAATGTTCTATTCGATTTACCTGCTAAACATTCCTTCTATGATTCATAAATGAATGTTCCATTTTCCATATTAAAGATTTGACCTGTTACCCTATGCATATTCGATGGCATTACCTTCAATCGATTCCCTCTTTCCAAATAAACCTTCACTATGCATGTCAGTGTCCTTTGGCTACCACATGAGCAGTTGTACAAGTAACTTAGGGAAGCAACCAAAAAAGGGAAATTGTTTTAAAAAAACAATCTCCCCCTCCTTCATTTACGTCAATTCCACAAACTCTTTCTGAACGCTTTGTTCTGTTTGTCCCTTGCGAAATTGAATATGATGAAGCTTTGCAAAAATCCCATTTTGAGCCACTAGCTCATCATAGGTACCATCCTCTTCAATGCCCTTCGGTGTCACAACTAATACACGATCAGCATTGCGAATAGTTGCCAGTCGATGGGCAATAACTAGTGTTGTACGATTTTCAGCAAGCTCTGTTAACGATTGCTGAATAATCATTTCTGTTTCTGTATCTAAGGCAGAGGTTGCCTCGTCTAAAATTAAGATAGGCGGGTTCTTTAGGAACATACGAGCAATCGCTAGTCGTTGCTTTTGTCCTCCTGATAATTTTAAGCCACGTTCACCTATTTGTGTATCATAGCCATCGGGCAGCTCTGCAATAAATGCCTCTAGATGTGCTTTTTTCGCTGCCTCTCGAATTTCCGCTTCACTTGCATCTAATTTTCCATAGGCAATGTTTTCACGAATCGTACCTGTAAATAAAAAGACGTCCTGCTGTACGATACCAATTTGAGCACGTAATGACGCTTGTGTCATATTACGTATATCGATACCATCAATCGTAATAGCGCCTTTTGTCACCTCATAAAATCGAGGAATCAATGAGCAGATTGTAGTTTTACCAGCACCCGAAGGCCCTACAAAGGCAATAGTTTGGCCAGCTTTTACATCAAATGATATATCATGTAAAACCTGTTTGGATGCATCATAATTAAAATGAACGTGATTGAAGGCAATATTTCCATCTAAATGTTTTATAACCTTTGCATCCTCACGATCTTGAATTTCTGGCTCCTGTTCAATTAATTCACGGAAGCGCTTAAAGCCAGCCATTCCTTTCGGATAAAGCTCTAATAAAGCACTAATTTTATCAATTGGTTTAATCAGGACATTCGTATATAAAACAAAGCTCACTAGCTCCCCATAAGATAATTTCCCATTAAAGCTTAGCCAAGCGCCGACCACTAACACCATTAATGTAAGGAGGCGCGTCATCATGTAAATACTGGAGTGTGTCCCTGCCATAATTTTATAGGCATATAATTTAGCCGTACGGAAAAATCCATTTTGCTCCTTAAAGCGTTTAATTTCAAAATCTTCATTTGTAAAGGATTTCACAACACGGACACCAGATACACTATCCTCTACACGTCCGTTCACATCAGCAATTTTGCCATACATCGTTTTCCAAGCATTGTTCATTTTTATATTACTAAATGTCACAAGCCATGTTAAAAATGGCACCATAATCGCTGCAATCAAAGCGAGTGTTGGATTGACATTAAACATAATGGCAAAGGCCCCAACAAAGGTCATGATTGCAATGAAGAGATCCTCTGGTCCATGATGGGCAAACTCGCCTATATCAAACAAATCATTGGTAATACGACTCATAATATGACCTGTTTTCGTATTATCAAAGAATCGGAAAGATTGCCTTTGTACATGCGTAAATAATTCCTGACGCATATCCGTTTCGATATTTATGCCTAGTTTATGCCCTAAATAGTTAACGATAAAGTTCAATAATGTACTAATGGCATAAACAAGCAGTAATAGGACACTTATTTTCACGATCATGCCCCAATCCCCTGTTGGCAATAACTCATCGATAAACCATTGAACAGCCAATGGAAACGCAAGCTCTAAGATTGCTACAATAATGGCACTCGAAAAATCGATGACAAACAATCGTTTATGTGGCTTGTAGTAGGAAAAAAATTTTCTATACATGTTTGTCTCCTCTCTAAGTTGTAAAAATTTTGCCTATCTTTTAATAGTACCATTTGTGCAAACGTAACGGAAAAGTATTTTTTCTCCATAGCAGTATATTTTTATTTACTTTTAAAATGTTGCATGTTACTATGTTAGTAAGAATTGAATAGCTTTTGACTTTATTGTCAAAGGGGAGTAGCTAGCAGATGCGATCGAAGCATCTGATTCACATTCGTCATTACATGGTATATTACCATCGGGTGTGATGGCATTTCTTGTCACACAGAACACTTTCTGTGCAACGAACAGTTAATTGCTTAGCAAGACCTTTGCCTATTTTTTAGGCAGGGGTCTTTTTCTTTTGCTTAAAATAGGGAAAGAATAAGTTAGCAAGCCATTCATTTCTGTTCAACAATTAAAGGAGGCAATAAATTTGGAGGCAATATTTTTAGAATACGCATGGGTACTTGTCGTATTAATTGTACTAGAAGGTTTGTTAGCAGCAGACAACGCCGTCGTAATGGCTGTTATGGTTAAGCATTTACCAAAGGCACAACAACAAAAAGCTTTATTGTATGGTTTGGTGGGGGCATTTGTTTTCCGTTTTGCCGCATTATTCCTTATTACAACGCTCGTTAATTTCTGGCAGATTCAAGCAATAGGTGCCGCTTATCTACTGTTTATGTCTATTAAGCATATTTATGATTCGCGGAAAGCATCTCAAAACTCCGAAGAAATTCAAGAGCCGAAAAAACAATCTGGCTTCTGGATGACGGTTGTAAAAGTAGAACTTGCTGATATCGCATTTGCTGTGGATTCTATTCTTGCGGCGGTTGCCATTGCTGTCACACTTCCACATATCGGTGATTTTGATATTGGCGGTATTAACGCAGGTCAGTTCGCAGTAATGTTCTTAGGTGGTATTATTGGTGTCATCATGATGCGTTTCGCAGCTCGTTGGTTTGTAAAGGTTCTCGACAAATTCCCATCACTTGAAACAGCTGCTTTCCTAATTGTCGGCTGGGTTGGTGTAAAATTAGCTGTATTAACATTAGCACATGAAAAATTGGGTGTGATTCCACACGAATTCCCCCACTCCACTCTTTGGAAAGCTATTTTCTGGATTGTCTTAATTGCTATCGCATTAGGTGGCTACCTAATCGGTGTCAAAAATCAAAAGAAACAAGAACAATAATAATGAAAAATCGCTTCGATTACGATCGGGGCGATTTTTTTATTTTCTTAAAAATATAAAAGAAGTTATTTTCTAATTGAGAACGAATATCAATTATTTTTTGCATGAATTGCTTTAAAAATTAAATTTTTTGTATGTTACTGCCTCTACGCTGTATACTAGTAAAGAAGTCATTTACTGCAAAAGGAGGAAAACTTTTATGTTATCTGAAAAACTACACACAGCTCTTAATGAACAAATGAATTTTGAATTCTACTCTGCGCATGCCTATATGGCAATGGCAGCCTATTGCACAGATCAAGATTATGATGGCTTCGCTAACTTCTTTTTAGTACAAGCAGAAGAAGAACGCTTCCATGCCATGAAATTTTATAATTTCTTAAGTGATATGGGCTACCGCGCAACAATTCAAGGTTTTGAAAGCCCAGGCAATCATTTCGAATCCATTTTAGATGCCTTTAAAACGGCTCTATCACACGAAAAAGAAGTAACACGCCGTATTTACAATTTATCAGACATTGCTTTAGATGAACGTGAGCATGCGACAATGGCCTTCTTAAAATGGTTTATCGACGAGCAAGTAGAAGAAGAATCTACATTTGATACATTAATTCGTAAAATCGAGCGTATCGAAACTGACTCAAACGCAATCTTTATGCTAGATGCAGAATTGGCTACACGTACATTTACACCAGATACAGAAGCATAATATTTCTTATAAAAAATCTGCCATTAAGGCAGATTTTTTTAGGTATCTATCTTGCTTGTGGGATTTTCAAAAGATGCAATAAAAGAGAAACGTTGAAAAATCAACGTTTCTCAGGTTCTTTATGGTTCCCTTACCACTCCATCAAAGGCAGCTTGATAGATTTGATAGATATCTTCACGCTTTAATGGCATTGGACTTCGCGCTAAAATACGCGTTTGTTTTGTAGCATCCTCTGTTAGCTGTTCAAGTGCTGATGCAGGGATATTGAATCCTTGTAATGTTGAGGGAATTTTCACATCTTGAACGAGTTGTTGTAAGGCGTCAACACATTTATAGGAAGCCTCTTCTTGCGATAAATAGGAAGATGATATCCCCATGGCATCTAAAATATCTTTCATTCGTTTTTCACAGCTTTGACGAATATACCCCATGACATATGGTAATAGTACTGCATTGGAATCACCATGAGCTATATGGAACTGACCTCCCAGGGGATAGGCTAAAGCATGGACGCCTGCTACACCGGCATTGAAAAAGGCTAACCCTGCTAAATAGCTGCCATAACTCATATCTGTGCGCGCTTGCTTGTCTTGCCCATTATGGACAGCTGTTCGTATTGACTGGCTAATTAAACGGATAGCTTGTAGTGCAAGTGCATCTGTTACTGCATTCGCATTTACTGATACATAGGCTTCTATCGCATGAGTTAACGCGTCTACCCCAGTCGCAGCCGTTACCTTCGATGGTAAGGAAATCGTTAAGGCAGGATCTACAATCGCTACATCCGCTAATAAATAATCATGTGTCACAACATCCTTGGTCGTATCCAGTGATAGCACAGAAATATTTGTAACCTCTGAGCCTGTCCCAGAAGTGGTAGGAATTAAAATTTTAGGTAACCCCTTATTATCCAATGTTTTCGTTCCTGTTAGGTTTAAATAATCTGCAACTTTTCCATCATGTTTTGCTAATACGGCGGCAAGCTTCGCTAAATCCAGTGCACTGCCCCCACCTACACCAATCACCAAATCAAATGGATGCTTTCTCGTAAAATCAACCAGTTTTTCGCCAATTGCAAGCGGAGGCTCTGGTGAAATATCCGTATAAATGGTCGTTGTATAGCCTTTCTCAATCAAAGGCTTTTCAACATTGTCCGTTAGACCTATTTCTTTTAATAATGGATCTGTCACGATCAAAATATTGTGAGCGTTAAACTTCTTTACCTCTAGCAGAAGCTGACTCAAACAGCCCCAGCCAGTATAGCTAGCAGGCGTAAAGGTTAATTTATGCATGGCTTCTCTACTCCTATCTATTCATAATAGCCTTCCGTTGATTTTCTAAATGATTTAAATTGAATAGGATCATGGCCAAACCATACCTGTGAATTTGTTTCATTTGCTAGTCTTCGAATCCGTTCCACTGTTGAATTATAGCCTACAGAATCGTAGATAATGCCTGGTGGCTTGACAGGAGGCCCAAAGCTTTCTGCCGTATAAATGGCATCTGAGGCTAAAATAATGCCACCTGTGTCAGGCATTTGAATATGCAAACCTAGCATTCCCCAAGCATGACCACTACCAAAATTTAATACTTGTATCCCTTCAGCTAGTTTTACATGATCCTCGCCACGTTTGATTAAGCGCCATTGTAGATTGTTTTTAATCCACATATCAATGTCACCCCAAACATAGGCACCGTCTTTCACGTTTCTAGCATATGTTTGTAATGTGCCATTAAACTCATCTTCCTGTACAATAATTGTGGCATTTGTAAAGAGTTCTAAGCACCCTGCATGGTCGAGATGCAAATGGGAAGCAACAACATATTTGATATCCTCTGGACGAACATTTAATTCTTCTAGACGATGATGTAAATAGCATTCTTCTGGCATATTAATAGGAAATGCTTTTTGCGTAAATTCACCCCATCGCCCTTCTGGACCCATCGAGTTTGGATTGCATGCAGTATCAAATAGAATTTTGCCTTCTGGATGATCAATCAATACTGTATAAACAGGGAATTCAACAAATTCATTTGGCTGGTTTGGATGATCGATGGTTGCGGGATTGTGCATCGCAATCATATAATTTTTATCCATTCGCATCGTACCATTGTCCATCACATACAATTTTGGATGTTGTTTAATCATTTTCATTTTCCCATCTCCATTCGTGATTATTAGTTATTGGTTATTCCAAATTACTAGCTTCATTTCCGTCATTTCTTCTAACGCATATTTAATGCCTTCACGGCCTGTGCCGCTTTCCTTTACACCACCATATGGCATGTGATCTACTCGATAAGTAGGTACATCATTAATGATGACTCCACCAACGTGCAATGCTTTTGTAGCCTGAAAAGCTGTCTGAATAGAAGGAGTGAAGATGCCTGCCTGTAGGCCATAGTGAGAATTATTGATAGCCGCTATCCCTTCATCAATGGTGGATACCGTATTAACGATAACAACAGGTGCAAAAATTTCTTCACAGGATACACGACTCTGTGGCTGAACATTATATAAAACAGTGGGCAATAAAATATGATTGTCAATGTGACCACCTGTAATTACTTGTGCCCCTTCAGCTACTGCCTCTTTAATCCATTGATAAGCACGCTGTTGTTCAGCTTGTGAAATCATCATAGCAAGATCTGTTTGATTATCCATTGGATCACCAATTGTAAGCTGCTCTATTTTTTCCTTCAGCCGAATTAAAAATTCCTCCACCATACTTTCCATGACATAGATACGTTGTAAAGAAATACAGACTTGACCTTGGTTGGAAAAGGCCCCCATCACAATGCGATCCATAATACGCTCTAGCTGTACCCCTTCATCGATAATTACGCCTGCATTGGAACCTAATTCTAAGGTTACTTTCTTCAAGCCTGCACGATTGCGTAGAGAAATCCCTACCGCTGGACTTCCTGTAAACGTTATCATCTTAACATTTGGATGTGCTAAAAATGCATCGCCTACTAATTTACCTTGTCCAGTTACAAGATTAAAGGCACCTGCTGGTAAATTTGTTTGCGCCAATAATTTTGCCAAAAAATGGGCGGATAGCGCTGTTTGTGTGGCAGGTTTCAATACAATCGTATTGCCTGCAGCTAATGCTGGCCCAACTTTGTGTGCTACTAGATTTTGCGGAAAGTTAAATGGTGTAATCGCTGCCACAACACCGATTGGCTCTCTTAATGTATAAGCAAAGCGCCCCTCTCCATTTTTTGATGCATCCATTGGAACCATTTCACCAGTAAGTCGCTTTGCTTCTTCTGCCGCAAATTTATAGGTTTCAACTGTGCGATCAATTTCAGCGTAAGCATACTTTAACGGTTTGGCTGATTCCATTGCAATGATACTTGCTGCTTCATCTCTATTTTCTGCAAAAAGGGTGGATAACTGCTCTAAAATCTCTGCTCGTTGAAAAGCAGTTAATGCAGCCATTTGAGGAGCTGCAGCATGCGCACTTTCAATGGCCTCCTGTACATCTTTTTCAGTGGCCATCGCAAAGTGTGCCAATACCTCTTGTGAATAGGGAGATTGGATCTCCATCCATTCAGCAGTCATCTTCCATTCTCCTTTAATCCATAAGCCCTTTTTCAATCGTAATTCACTCCTTTCTTTTTATGGTTACGTATTCATTTCAGAAAATAAAGAAATGAATACGTAACCATTTTGGTGTAAAAAATAAACTGATGGTCTATCAGTTTATTTTACACGTTGTATTTCTTGGGAAAATCTTAACAGACTCTGTTTGTCTAATGCAAGTACTTTTTTTCTCCATTACCTCAAATAATTTTTCGATAGCAATAAAACCTAAGTTCTCTTCTGATGTTAAACCTACAGTTGTTAAGGCAATAGAGTGATGTTTACTAAGCTCTACATTATCAATACCAATGATATTAAAATCTCTCGGAACCTGAAAACCTCTCTCTAAACAAAGATTCAATATTTCAATGGCAATGGCATCCGTAGCAGCACAAATAGCTGTTGGTCTTTTTTCGAGTTGTAAAAGCTCTGCAAACGCACGTTCAATATCCATTTTATTGGTGTTCGTTAAAAAAGTAGGCACTAATTTTGCATCTAGCCCATAATCCTGTAAAGCTTGTTCAAATCCCAGATAGCGTCCATAGAAGGTACTCATTTGATGTGGACCCCCTATCCAACATAAAGAGTCATGCCCTAATGATAGGACATGCTTGGTCGCAAGGTAACCTGCTTGAACATTATCAATTTCTACAAAATGTCTATTCTCTTTATGCTTACGGTTAAACATAATAAATGGAATAGCTAGTTTTTCTAGTTTATAAAATAAATCATCTTGATACAACATAGAAGACAATATAATTGCGTCTGCTTTCGTTTCTAAAACGGCATTGTAGATTGAATTAAGATTATCCTCTGTGCCAAAATAGACATTAACTTTATAGCCACGTGCATTAACATAATTCACGATGGCTGTAGTTGTATCAACAAAAAAAGGGTTGTGTAAGGGCCCCGAAATCAATGTAATAATACCTGTTTTTTTCTGAACAAGCGATCTTGCTATATCATTTGGCACATAGTTTAGTTCCTCTATCGCCTGCATTACTTTTTCAATTGTTTTTGGCTTTACAAGCTCTGGTGTATTCAATACTCTAGATACAGTTGTTTGTGAGACACCAGCATGCTTCGCCACATCTTTTGAAGATACCAAAAAAACCACCCATTTCATCATTGTGAAGCTATATTATATCATCTATAGAATAATGATTATAGTGATGATTCCTTCTCTACCTTAACGCTTTCGCTCATATGGCTTTGCAGCTTCACTCGCTTTAAAGTTATAAACAGGTTTAATAACTTTGACAATATCTACAGTTTCCCTAATCGCAGAAGTAATTTCTGTCATCGGCTTATAGGCCATTGGTGCCTCATCCAATGTTTCTTCATTGACTGATGTTGTCCAAATCCCCTGCATCGTATCTTTAAAATCGGCCATATTCAAAGCTTTTTTCGCTGCGCGTCGTGAAAACATGCGTCCTGCTCCATGGGGGGCTGAATAATTCCATTCCGCATTGCCTTTCCCTATACAAATCAGAGATCCATCCCGCATATTCATTGGAATAACTAGCTTTTCATCTTTATTTGCACGAACAGCCCCTTTGCGAAGCGTCATCGTTTCTGTATCGATATAGTTATGAATCGTATCAAACGTATCTGTAAAATGCCAATCCATCTGTTTAGCAATGGTTTCTGCAATGGTCCAACGATTCATCCGTGCAAATTGCTGTGCAATCTTCATATCATGGATATAATCATGGAAAGCTTCCCCCTCTAAATATGACAAGTCTTTCGGAACGAACGGTGTTTGTTCTTTATAGGCTTGTATCATGGATTGAATCTCTTGTTGTCGTCCTTGCTGTTTCATTGCCTCTATTTTTTCTGTCAAATCTTCTCGACGTAAATTTTCATAAGCTCTTTTTTGATGCCAATTAGCAACCTTTGCCCCTACATAGCGTGACCCCGTATGGATGAGCAAATAGTGCTGATCATCTTCATCTTTGGCAAGTTCAATAAAATGGTTGCCTCCCCCAAGTGTACCTAATGACAAGTTCGTATAGTCGTCTTTCAAGCCACTTGCTCGAAATTGTTTACCTTCAAACTCTACAAAATGTCGGCTTGGCGATACTTCTTTATGAATATCCTGCCCACTTGGTACATATGTGCGAATGATGGCATCGAGTTGAGCAAAATCAACTGTTGTTACGTCAAGTTGTGCTACAAATACACCACACCCCACATCAATGCCGACAAGATTGGGTACAACACGGTCTTGCAATTGGATGGTCGTGCCAATGACACATCCTTTACCCGCATGATAATCTGGCATAATACGTACTTTAGTGCCTGCCATAAAAGCCTGGTCTGTTAATTCTTGAATCTGATCCACAGCTGTTTGTAATGCTGTTTGCGCAAAGATTTTTGCATTCGTGAAGCGTCCATTTATTTCAATCAAGTGTATCCCTCCTTACTACTTATACGTAAAACTGGAATGATTTGTTTCATATCATAAAGAAAACGTTCTAAAAGCATGCTACTTTTAGAACGTTTGGTGAAAACCTAATCTTCATATTGTACAACTAATTTTTTAGGTATTTCGGGTATATCATTTGATTTTACATCTTCTTCCCTTAAGTCAAGCATTTGCAGGGGATATTTTTCTCGCACCTCAAAAGGTATTGCAATACTTTCCATTTTATTATTCATTTGACTTCTTGCGAGTAAGCCATTGTTTGATAAATCAATGGCTAAAATAGCCTGCACAGTTTCCTCAAGCATGGCAATATCCTTCGATTTCAACGGCATTTGCTCATTCATTAAAAATGGTTGAAGATGCTCTTTTATATAACCCTGTGCTTCGATTAAGCAAGAAAATTCATTTAATTTTTCAGCATAGCGCTTTAACTGACGCTTATCTTTTGCACGCTGTTGATTTAGTTTCTGTACTTTTTGTTCGATACGGCTCATGCGTACTTTCACTAAATCAATCAAAAAAGGTTGGGTATCTCGAATCGCCTGTAGCATTGAAACCTCTGCTTGTTGTACCTTGGCATATTGGGCGACACAAACCTCTTGCTGCTCATTTAGTTTTTGAACACGCTCTTTGAAAAATTCATTTTGCGTATGTTGGCCAAAGAAAGCTTTCATAAGACCTTTACCATGAATTTTTTTATGTTGTGCATCTAAACGCTCATATTCGCGTAAATACTCACTGTGCATGTTGCGGTATTCACGCAACATTTGTTGATAGTGCACAGCAATTTCGGTAAATTCTTCCACCTTGGAATCGTGTAAATAATCATGTTGTGCTATCGTTTGTAATAGCTGATACAGTGTTTGAACCTGTTTAAACGTGTTCGCTACCTGTTCATATTCTTGCTCATATTCTTTGACAATTGCTAAGTCACGTTGATAGCGAGAATATTCATATTGGGTATCGCCTGCATATTTTTCAATATTCTCTACAGCAGATTGAAATGGATCTCGTTGTGGAATTACAGTTAATTCGAAGCGGAATCGTTCAAGCCATTGTAAGAAGCGAATTAGGATGGCATATGTTTTTTTATCACTATTTTCAGCCACACGATGAATGTGAGCAATTAATTGATCATACTGACTTTTTTGCCAAAGCTCATGACTGTCTGTTTGTTTGGCTACTAGTGCATTAATTGCTGAAATCCCTATAAAATCACTCATCAAATGACCAATACGTTGTTGTTCAGAGTCCATAAATGCTGTGGCATGTTCCTCATCATCGATGCCGTTGATGACACATAAAGGTTCAACACCTTTATTCTTTAACGTTTCAATCAAGAGAAGTTCAGCATCCATTGCCATTGAACCAGCGCGTAACACCCAGAAAATTTCATCAACACGGTTCATAAGCGCCTCTGAAAAATAAGCCATTTCTCCTCCGCCTGCTTCTAATGACACAGAATCAATTATTGTCACGGATTTTAATAAATCATTTTTCAAATAGACTTCTAGGTAATCTAAGTGTTCACGTAAAATCTGGGAAGCAAACGTATCGCCAGTTGTTAGTAGCTCTAATTTACTGAGATCAAATACAGCGACAACACCATCTAAAAAATAAGCTTTAATCTCTTCTTGCTCGCCGTAGCGTATAAACGTATTTACACTTGTTGGATGCTGATCATCTACCGATAATATTTCGCGTCCTAGAAGTCCATTCACAAGTGTTGTTTTGCCCACCCGCTCTTTTCCAACTATTAAAATCATCGTCTGGTTATTGGCATCTTGAATGATTCGATTTAAATGTTTTGCTGTATCTTTCACATATGTATTTTGGA
Source organism: Lysinibacillus sp. YS11 (assembly GCF_002896375.1). Classification (NCBI taxonomy): domain Bacteria; kingdom Bacillati; phylum Bacillota; class Bacilli; order Caryophanales; family Bacillaceae; genus Lysinibacillus; species Lysinibacillus sp. YS11. Next base: position 2,725,459 of record NZ_CP026007.1, read on the forward strand.
CGATGATGCCATACAAGTGTCGTAGTTGGTCAACAAATTGCGGCAAAATATTATTCGCTGAGGTTGTATTTTCGATTGGCGTATTGTCAATGTTCGTCATCCTCAAAACCTCTTTTCGTATGTATCTATAAGACCATTATAAATGAAACTATGGCTTTTCTAATACATGGATTGATGAAAAGAGGACAATATACTTATACGTTTATACGACAAATAGGAATTCATCCTTACACCTATTTCCTGTCTGCTTCATATATGATTGCTACACAGACTAAAGGGAATAGTCCCAGCTATGAGTTTAGAAGTATTAGGCTTGGAGATTTCTCTCCAAGGTTGCTGAATAGCTGACCTTTGTCCTATCCCTCCAAACCAGCCATACGTGCATAAACAGCTCCAAGTAATGGCATTCCACCTTGGGCACCTAGTTTCTCTACAGATAAGGAAGCAGCGATATTAGCAAAATATACAGCCTCATCCAACGATTGCCCTTCTACTAAAGCATAGGCTAAAGCACCATTAAAGGTATCACCTGCGCCCGTTGTATCCACGACTGTTGTCATATAACCTGGAACATGAATTGGATAGGAGCCATCGAAATAACGTGCACCATCACTTCCTAGCGTCACGATTAATTTATTAGGATATTTTTCTAAAACTTGTTCCACTGGCTCGTTAAAAATTTCAGCACATTCTGTCTCGTTAGGTGTTAAATAGGTAATATCGTCCATCCACTGCACATCAAAATTGGCTGCTGGAGCAGGGTTTAACAGTATCGGAACACCCGCTTCTTTACATAAATGAATGGCATGGGCTGTCGTCTCTTTAGGGATTTCAAGCTGTATAATTACCAAGTGACTTTTTTGTATCAACTCTTTTGAAGCTTCAAGATGGGATATGCTTAGGTCATAATTAGCTCCAGGTACGACAACAATTCGATTATCGTTATTGTAAATAAGTATATTAGCAATTCCTGTAGGAGCAGTGGTGCTTTTTACAATGGCGTTTGTCTGAATCTGCTCTTGCTGTAAAGCAGCATGTAATGTCTCACCAAAATGATCATTCCCTAAACAGCCAACCATCGCCACCTCACTGCCAAGACGAGCTGCGGCAACTGCTTGATTAGCCCCTTTTCCTCCTGGAACTGTTTGAAACGAGTTACCTAGAATGGTTTCCCCTTGCTTTGGAAAAGCATTCATTTGTACAACTAAATCCATATTTAAACTTCCTATAACTGTAATCATGGAATTCCACCTTTCATCTTTTGAACAAAAAACAACTGAAATGAGTAGTATCATTTCAGTAGCTTAACAATATAAAAATTCGTATAAACTAAAAACCTATCGACTGTTTTAGGGATGCCCTAAATTCTTTCACTTACTGTAAATCGATACGAGCTTCTTTTACTCGTTAAATGAAAACGATCTAGTCACTCAGGCTATCTTCCTGTTATGCGAAGCAATGCTTGAGATGACGCTTTCAAAAACTGGCTGGATTTGTCCTTTAATATACAAATATTATTATAATGATAACATAGTGCCACCTTCGCATTTGATGTTTCCTTTATTATAAATAATTTCATATAGGAAATGCACTACAAACACAAAAAAACTGAAGACAACATAAAACTTGTCTTCAGTCATATCAATTAATAGGCTACTCGCTTCGCCTCATATGCGGCAATGTGGTCCTCATATTTAAAGGTTAAGGCGATTTCATCCCAGCCATTCAGTAACGTTTCTTTATAGTATGGGTCAATTGTAAAATGATAGACTGTACCATCTTCCCCTGTTACGGTTTGCTCTGCAAGATTTACTTCCATACTATAGGGCTTTGCTAAGCCTTTTGCTAAAATAGCATCACATTCCGATTCTGTTAGCTTAATCGGTAAGATACCGTTTTTGAAGCAGTTATTATGGAAAATATCTGCAAAAGAAGGTGCAATCACAACGTTAAAACCGTAATCTAAAATTGCCCATGGTGCATGTTCACGAGAGGAGCCACAGCCGAAATTATCTTGCGCCACTAGAATTTTAGATTCTTTAAATTCAGGTTTATTTAATACAAAGTCAGCTATTTCATTCCCTTGTGCATCGAAACGCCAATGGTAAAATAAAAACTGTCCAAAACCTGTGCGCTCAATACGTTTTAGAAATTCTTTTGAAATAATTTGATCGGTATCAACATTTTTTCGATCAAGTGGTGTGATGACACTATTTACGATATTAATTGGTTCCATTTTTCAATCATCCCTTCCCGAGTAAAGCAAGACTTACACTGTTTCCTTCACAAATTCACGTACATCGACGAAGTGACCTGCAATCGCAGCGGCTGCTGCCATTGGTGGAGACACTAAATGTGTACGAGCTCCAGCGCCCTGACGTCCTTCAAAGTTGCGGTTTGAGGTAGAGGCACAGCGTTCTCCAGCTGGTACGACGTCATCATTCATCGCAAGACACATCGAGCAACCAGACTCTCGCCATTCAAAGCCTGCATCCATAAATATTTTATCTAAACCTTCTGCCTCTGCTTGTTTTTTCGTTGTATGTGAGCCTGGGACAACGATGGCTGTGACCTTGTCATGCACCTTACGCCCTTTGATGACATCAGCAGCTGCACGCAAATCACTAATGCGTGAGTTTGTACAGGAGCCAATGAAGACATGCTGGATGTCAATGGATGTTAATGGCTGGCCTTCCTCTAAGCCCATATAGGCAAGTGCTTTTTGAAGTGCCGCCTTGTCTGATTCATCCTCATAATCTGCTTGTGTTGGAACATGCCCAGAAACACCAGTACCCATCGATGGGTTTGTTCCCCACGTAATGATTGGTTCAATTTCTTCAGCTTTTATAATACGAACCGTATCGTACGTTGCATCTTCGTCTGAAGCAAGACTTAACCAGTAAGCGGCTGCTTCTTCCAATTTTTCTCCCTGCGGTGCATATTTGCGTCCACGAATATAATCGACTGTTGTTTGGTCAGGTGAGATAAGCCCTGCTTTTGCGCCTGCCTCAATTGACATATTACAAATCGTCATGCGTTCTTCCATAGATAGTTTGTGGATAGCCTCTCCAGTGAATTCCACAATATGTCCTGTACCAACACCTATTCCGAACTTGGCAATGATGGCTAGAATAATATCCTTTGCCGCTACCCCAACTGGTAGCTCCCCTTCAACACGAATCTCCATCGTTTTCGGCTTATTTTGCCATAATGTTTGCGTCGATAATACATGCTCCACCTCTGATGTTCCAATACCAAATGCAATGGCCCCGAAGGCACCGTGAGTCGATGTATGAGAATCACCACAAACAATGGTTTTACCAGGCTGTGTTAATCCAAGCTCTGGCCCAATCACATGGACAATCCCTTGGTCAGGGTGACCCATGCCTGCTAACTCAACGCCAAATTCCTCAGCATTTTTAGCTAATGTTTCGATTTGATTGCGCGCAATGGGATCATGGATAGTTGGTAAATTTTTTGTTGGTACGTTATGATCCATTGTCGCAAAGCTTAAATCAGGACGACGCACTTTACGTCCGTTCATGCGTAACCCTTCAAAAGCTTGCGGAGATGTTACTTCATGAATTAAATGAAGATCAATATATAACAGGTCCGGTTTGCCCTCTTCCTGATAAACAACATGTTTATCCCAAATCTTTTCAATTATATTTTTACCCATTGTCTTCACCTATTTCTTTAAATATATGTTGTCATAATACTTTGTGATACAAAGCTAGTATCAATTTCGTTAATTACCTTATCTGTCCATTCATTAGTTGATAAAATACGACTGCCGTCACGAGCAAGATCTGCTGTAAAGTAGCCATCATCAAATACTGCACTTACCGCGCGTTCAATTTCTGCTGCTTCTTCTTTTAAGCCAAATGAATATTGCAGCATCATCGCTACGGATAAAATGGTTGCAGCAGGATTTGCTACACCTTGCCCTGCAATTTCTGGTGCGGAGCCATGTACTGGTTCATATAAGCCAAAATTATCACCACGAATGGATGCGGATGGTAAAACACCTAGAGAACCAGTAATAACAGATGCTTCATCACTTAAAATATCACCAAACATATTTTCAGTAACGACTACATCATAGTGTCCAGGATTTGTAATAAGTTTCATTGCGACAGAGTCTACTAGGTTATGTTCTACGATTACATCTGGATACTCTTTTTTCTTTGCTTCTACAACTTCACGCCATAAGCGACTTGTTTCAAGCACATTCGCCTTGTCAACAGAGCATAATTTGCCACCACGTAAACGTGCTAGTTCAAAGGCATTTTCAACGATACGCTCTACCTCTGCTTTAGAGTAAACCGTTGTATCAATTGCGCCATTTTCAGTACGCATACGTGGTTCCCCGAAGTATACGCCGCCTGTTAGTTCACGTACAATCATTAAATCAACGTTCTCAGCCACTTCACGCTTTAATGGTGAAGCATCTAGTAAACTCGGGAACGCCTTTACTGGACGTAGATTGGCAAATAAATCGAAGTGTTTCCGAATTCGTAGTAACCCTTTCTCTGGGCGCAATTCAGGAGGGTTTTGATCCCACTTTGGACCACCTACAGCTCCTAATAAAATCGCATCACTATTTTCACACATCTCGATTGTTTCATCCGGTAATGGATTATTGTGCTGGTCGATCGCAGCACCACCAATTGTTGCATATCCTAAATGAAATGTATGATTAAATCGTTTACCAATCACCTGTAATACACGTACAGCAGAAGCAACAACCTCTGGCCCAATTCCATCACCGGGAAGTACTGTAATTTTTCTCTCCATCGTCAAAACACCTTTCTTTGTATAGCGTATTCGCTAATTTAGTAAAGACGCTCACCTACCTTTTATCGAGGTGAGCGTAGTCATTACGTCTAAGCGTAATTTTTGGTTAATTGATACAATACGCCATGACATCATTGCATCCGACTTGTGAATGGTACTTCATACAATTCACTACCTCAGAAACCTATACAGGATGTGCGCGAAGGCTTGCTTGAATTAAATGACGGTTAATAGCATTTAAATAAGCTTTTGCCGATGCTTCTAAAACATCTTGAGAGGAATTACGGCCTGTAGTCGAAACCTCATCATAGCGAATATTAATAACCGCTTCACCCAGTGCATCTCGTCCTTTGCCAACCGAAGTCACACGGTAATCAATGACATGTACAGCTCCAGGTACAAGTTGCTCCAGTGTATTAAAAATCGCTTCTACTGAACCAGAGCCAGTAGCTACAACGGTTTTTTCTAGTCCCTCAGGTGTAAGCACAATGGCTGTAGCTGTAGGAATATTTTCAGTACCATATTGCACCTGCACCATTTTCAACTCAAAGAGTGGTACATCTTCTACTTGAACTTGTTGCTCAGTAAGAAGAGTAAGTAAATCTTCCTCTGTAATTTCTTTTTTACGATCAGCTAATTTTTTAAATTCCACAAATGCTTTGTTCAACTTTTCATCAGAAAGATGGAAGCCCATTGTTTCCGCACGATCACGGAAGGCTGCACGACCAGAATGTTTCCCGAGAACTAATGGAATCTCACCTTCGCCGATTAAAGCAGGTGAAATAATTTCATAGGTTTCTGGATTTTTTAAGACACCGTCTTGATGGATGCCCGATTCGTGTGCAAATGCATTTCTTCCTACAATCGCTTTATTTGGCTGAATCACAACATTTGTCAATTTACTGACTAATTGAGACGTACGTTTAATTTCTTGCAACTGAATGCCCGTTTGCACCTGATAAATATCCTTGCGAATATGAAGTGCTACAGCAATTTCCTCGAGTGCCACATTACCTGCGCGTTCGCCGATACCATTGATTGTTCCTTCGACTTGTGCAGCACCATTTTCTATTGCGGCAATCGTGTTAGCTGTTGCCATCCCTAAATCATCATGACAATGGGCAGAGAATTTCACTTTGTCAGCACCTTTGACATTTTCCAGTAGGAACTTAAATAATGCACCATATTCTTGCGGGGATGCATACCCTACAGTGTCTGGAACATTAATCGTTGTTGCACCAGCAGCAACCACTTCGTTCATAATTCGCACTAAAAATTCACGATCAGAGCGGAATGCATCCTCGGCAGACCATTGTACAAGTGGGAAGTACTTTTTAGCGTATTTAACAGCCTCTACCGCTTGCTCCACCACTTGCTCAGGGGATTTTTTTAATTTGTATTCCATATGAATAGGTGATGTGGCTAGAAAAATGTGAATATGTGGCTGTTGTGCTACTTTTATCGCTTCCCATGTAGCATCAATATCCTTTTGGATACAGCGAGCTAGCCCCGTCACAATGGAATTTTTTACTGTACCTGCAATGCGATGGACTGCATCAAAGTCACCGGGTGACGAAGCAGGAAATCCTGCTTCTATAATTGTCACACCAAGGCGCTCTAATTGTTTGGCAATTTCAATCTTCTCGGCTGTGTTTAAGTTGATCCCAGCAGATTGTTCACCATCGCGAAGCGTAGTATCGAAAATATCAATTTTTCGCACTTGTCGCCACTTCTCTCACAACTTTTTCTTTACCTTCGTTGATGAATGGCATCATAGCACGTAGTTTTGCGCCTACTTCTTCGATTTGATGGTTCGCACCAGCTTCTTTGAATTTTGTATATTCTGGACGACCATTTTCATTTTCTTGAATCCAACGACGAGCAAATGTACCATCTTGGATATCTGTTAATACGTCTTTCATACGAGCTTTTACAGACTCATCGATAATGCGTGGTCCTGCAACATAATCTCCCCACTCTGCTGTATCTGAAACTGAGTAGCGCATTGTTGCCATACCGCCCTCAAACATTAGGTCAACAATTAATTTAAGCTCATGTAGTGTTTCAAAGTAGGCTAATTCTGGTTGATAACCAGCTTCTACTAATGTTTCGAATCCTGCTCTTACTAGTTGTGTTGCACCACCACAAAGTACCGCTTGTTCACCGAATAAATCTGTCTCTGTTTCTTCTTTGAATGTTGTTTCAAGAAGCCCACCACGTGCAGCACCGATTCCTTTACCATACGCAAGTGCTAAATCTTTTGCTTGGCCTGTAGCATCTTGGTGAATAGCGAATAGTCCGGGTACCCCAGCACCTTCTTGGAATTGACGACGAACTAGATGTCCTGGTCCTTTTGGTGCTACTAAAAATACGTCAACGTCTGCTGGTGGTGTAATTTGACCGAAATGGATATTGAAGCCGTGTGCAAACATCAATGCTTTACCAGCTTGTAAATGTGGCGCAATTTCCGCTTCATAAACTGCTTTTTGGCGCTCATCTGGTAGTAGAATTTGGATAACATCTGCTTCTTGTGCTGCTTCAGCCACTGTTTTCACGTCAATACCATCTGCTTTTGCCGCATCGAAGGATCCACCTGGACGAACCCCTACTACCACGTCAAAACCTGATTCTTTAAGGTTTAAAGCATGTGCATGACCTTGTGAACCGTAACCGATAATTGCGATTTTCTTTCCTTTTAATACGTCCTCGTTGATATTTTGCTCATAGTACATTGTAGCCATTGTTAATTTCCTCCTAGAATATGTTTTGTTTTTTATAGCTTTAGATACTTGCTCTGTCTATAAAGCTATTCATTTTTATATGCAAACTATTTTAAAATAGAGAGCTGCGGGTTTGAGACTTTTTGTGTTTCACGAACGGAGGCAGTTGCCCCTGTACGTGTAAGTTCTTTAATGCCATATGGTCGAATGAGTTCGATAAAGGCATCAATCTTCTCTGGATGCCCTACTACTTGATACGTCACAACATTTTTGGCTGTATCAATAATTTGGGCGCGGAACGGTTCAACAATTGAATTCATTTCCAAACGTAAATTTGGTGGGGAAATCACCTTTACTAGTGCTAGCTCTCGCAGAACAATCGATTTATCGGTAATGTCATTGACCTTTAACACATCAATTTGCTTGGATAGCTGTTTCACTAGTTGCTCAATTTTGCGTTCGTCCTCTATGTTGACTACGAAGGTCATCTTTGAAAAATTCGGTTGCTCCGTATGACCTACTGTAATCGATTCAATATTGAACTGACGCTTCATCAATAAACCTGTCAAACGGTTTAATACACCACTTTGGTTAATCACAGTTACGGTAATTACTCGCTTCAATTTTTTTCACCCCAATCATTTCATGTAAGCCTGTGCCAGGTGCTACCATTGGGTAAACACATTCAAGCTGTTTCACTCGACAGTCAATTAATACTGGCTCATCAGACAGCAGTGCCTCACGGAAAATAGACTCTGCTTCATCGATTGTGTTAATACGATAACCTTTAATGTTATAAGCATCAGCTAACTTAACAAAATCTGGTTGGATCGGCATAAGTGATGATGAATAGCGCTCTTCATAGAATGTTTGTTGCCATTGACGTACCATGCCAAGACAGCTATTATTCAAAATCACTATTTTTACTGGTAAGTTAAATTCCTGTAGGATGGATAGCTCCTGTGCCGTCATTTGGAATCCTGCATCTCCTACAATCGAAATAACTTTTTTGTCTGGCTTCGCAAATTGGGCGCCAATTGCGGCCGGGAAGCCGAAGCCCATCGTACCAAGTCCACCAGACGTTACCCATGAATGATCATTATTTAAATGATAATATTGCGCTGCCCACATTTGATGCTGCCCAACATCTGTCGTCACAATGGCATTACCTTCAGTTACCTTGTGCACTAATTGCAATGCCTCTTGTGGTAGGATTTCTTGCGTATTTGTATCCTTGCAATACCATAACGGATATTCCATCGCATGATTCCTTAAATAAGCTAACCAATCGGCTGTATCAGGACCTTGGAAATCCTTTTTCAATAGTGCTTTTAAAGCCTCCTTGGCATCAGCAACAATTGGAATATCTGTCGGTACATTTTTGCCAATTTCAGCAGGATCAATATCGATATGGATAATCGTTGCATTTGGTGCAAATGTAGCTAGATTACCTGTTAGACGATCATCAAATCGTGCCCCAATATTGAGTAATAAATCCGATTTTGTGATCGCTGTATTTGCTGTAGCTGTACCATGCATCCCTGCCATCCCAAGGAATAAGTCATGTTCACCATGGATGGAGCCCAATCCTAGCAATGTGTTCGTTACTGGAATACGATATTTTTCTGCGAAAGTCGTTAATTCCTCACGTGCATCCGCAAAAAGAACACCTGCACCCGCTAAGATGATTGGGTTTTTTGCCAATGAAATGGCTTGAATCGCCTTTTGGACTTGTAAATAATTTGGTTTATATGTTGGCTGATAGCCTGGTAAATAAATTTCATCAGGTGCTTGCGGTGGATTCTCTACATCAAACAACATTTGGGAAACATTTTTTGGGAAATCCACGACAACTGGTCCCTTACGACCTGTGCTAGCGATATGGAAAGCTTCCTTCACAATGCGGGGAATATCATTGACATCCTGCACCTGATAGTTGTGCTTTGTAATCGGTGTTGTAATCCCCATAATATCGGCTTCTTGGAAAGCATCTGTTCCGATCACAGATGTCGCAACCTGTCCTGTAAAAACAACCAATGGAATAGAGTCGATCATGGCATCCGCAATACCTGTTACAAGGTTTGTTGCACCAGGTCCACTTGTGGCAATAACAACGCCCGTTTTACCTGAAACACGAGCATAGCCTTCGGCCGCATGAATAGCACCCTGTTCATGTCTTGTTAAAATATGGCGAATTGGGTTTTTATACATCGCATCATAAATTTGTAATACGGCTCCTCCTGGATAGCCAAAGACAATTTCAACCCCTTGATCGTGCAATGCCTGCACTAATACATCTGCACCGTCCTTCGCTTGATAGGTTTGTTCAGCTGTTGCTGTTGTAGCTAATTGTTCTTGTTCATTGATTGAAACATTCGCACTCATCAAATTATGCCTCCTTCATTTCTTTCAAACTCACACATCAGTGTTGTAGATTAGTGAAGTGTCAATAGCTGGATTGACTATTCCTCTCATCCTTTTCGTTGAGAGGCTGTTCAATTGCATCGTGAAAATAATAAAAAGCCTTTTTCTCCACACGCAAAGAACTACCTTACGTAGGGATGAAAAAGACTTTCCATGGTACCACCCTTTTTTATAGCAAATAATTGCTACCTCGCGAATAAATGACAGCATTTATGCACCAATGCGAAAGACATCGCATCCAATATAGTGCCATAAAACATTTATTCATTAATAACGAGCACTTTCGACTATGCCCGGAGCTATCTAATGGTGTAAACACGTTTAATAGCCCACTCCGAGGGGATGTCGGATCTAGTTGTATCGCCGGCTTCCAGCACGACCGGCTCTCTGGTAGATACAAGGCTCTAGAACCTTTAACCTCATCAACGTTTTTATTTATCTAGTTGTTAAATTTTCATTACGCCTCCAGTGGAAGCGCTCGTCACTAATTTTGAATATCTTGCTAACCAACCACGTTTGATTTTTGGCTCAAAGACTGGTAATTTTGCACGACGTTCAGCTAAAATTTCATCTGAAACTTGTAAATTAATCGTACGATTTGGTAGATCAATTTCGATAATATCTCCGTTTTCTACTAAAGCGATTGGACCGCCTTCAGCAGCTTCTGGTGAAATATGGCCAATTGAAATACCACGAGATGCACCTGAGAAACGACCATCTGTAATTAATGCAACCTTTGTACCAAGGCCTCGACCTTGAATGGCAGATGTTGGTGCAAGCATTTCTGGCATCCCTGGGCCACCCTTAGGTCCTTCATAGCGAATGACGACTACATGGCCCTCTTTCACCGTTCCATTATCAATGTTTTCTTGTGCTGCTTCTTGTGAATCAAAGACAATTGCCTCGCCCTTGAATACTTTGATAGAAGGATCAACGGCCCCAACTTTAATAACAGAGCCATCTGGTGCGATGTTACCGAATAAAACTGATAATCCACCTACAGCACTATATGGATTGTCTTTTGTTCGAATGACTTGATCATTCGTGATGTGATAATCTTTGACAAGCTCACCCATTGTAACGCCTGCTACGGTTGGACGGTCTGGATGAATAGCACCTGGAATAGATGTTAATTCATTAATAATGGCACTTACTCCACCCGCTTTATTAATATCATCCATTGAAATATCTGAAGCAGGCATGATTTTTGCTAAATAAGGCACTCTTTCCGCTACTTTATTAATATCTTCAATGTTGTAATCTATTTCGGCTTCATTGGCAATTGCTAATGTATGAAGAACTGTATTTGTGGAGCCCCCCATTGCCATATCAAGAGCAAAAGCATCATCAATTGCCTCTTTTGTAATAATATCGCGAGGTTTAACGTCTTCCTTGACCATGCGAATTAATTGCTTAGCTGCTTCTTTAATCAGCTTGTGACGCTCTTCAGAAGTGGCAACGATTGTACCATTTCCAGGTAAAGCAACACCAAGCATTTCCATTAAGCAGTTCATGGAATTTGCTGTAAACATGCCTGAGCATGAACCACACGTCGGACAAGCATTATTCTCAATATCCAACAGCTCTTCCGCAGACATTTTTCCTGATTTGTGTGCTCCTACACCTTCAAACACAGATGTTAAGGAAAGCTGTTTCCCTGCTGCAGAAGTGCCTGCCTCCATTGGACCACCTGAAACAAAGATAGATGGTACATTCGTACGAACTGCTGCCATAAGCATTCCTGGTGTAATTTTGTCACAGTTTGGAATATAAAATACGCCATCAAACCAATGTGCATTAATAACTGTTTCAGCAGAGTCTGCTATAATTTCACGACTTGGTAAGGAATAACGCATACCAATATGCCCCATTGCAATACCATCATCGACACCAATAGTATTAAATTCGAATGGAATACCACCCGCTTCAATAATAGCTTCTTTCACTACATCAGCGAACGTACGTAAATGAACGTGACCTGGTATTATGTCGATATAAGAGTTACAAACCCCAATAAATGGTTTGCCTAGATCTTTTGCTTTTACTTTGCCTGTTGCATATAAAAGACTTCGATGTGGCGCTCGATCTACGCCTACTTTAATCATGTCACTTCTCATTTTAAACGCCCCTCATTGCTATCCATACTATGTTCGTTGCTATAGACAAAATGTTCTGTCTTTTTAATTTTGTTTATAGAGTAATAGCCTCTTAGACGACTACTGCTGTAACGAACGTGTTAAATTGTTGTTATCATAGTACGAAAAAAAGGTCTCGTCAACACCATTTTTTGAATTGTTTAAACAATTCAAAAAATCTGTCAAAATTGAAATCGTTTACATGCTGATTAAGCATCAGTTTTATCTCGCTTTGATAAAAATTTTGACATTTCGTTCAAATTTTAATTTTTTAATAATAAACAAAAATGGATAAATAAAAAATTCCCATATATTTGAATAAGCTAAGTTATCCAATCCTAGAGATAACGCTTACAATAGAAACAACTTTTTTAAGTATCCTGTAAAAAATATTTGTTCAGGATCGTATTGGTGTCGAATGCTTAAAAACTTTTCAATCTCTGGATACAACGCATAGACCGTTTGCGCTGTTAAATGATGTTGTTTTCCCCAGTGAGGACGACCTTCATATTTTTGCATCAATGTATGCACCCATTTAAAGTAAGGCTCTTCTGCCATTCCCTTATACATATGAAAGGCTATAAAAGCCGACTCACGCCCTTGTGTTGGACTTAAAAAACCTGCTTCGCCTGCAGTTGTTCGACACTCTAAAGGAAAATGAACATTAAAAGTCCCTTTTTTAAAGGTTGCATGGATTTCCTCCAAACAAGCTTCAAACTGTGATAAAGGGATGGCATATTCACTCTCTTGAAACTTCACGCTACGAGGTGAGGGATAAATTTCATAGCTTATCCCTACTTTTTCACTTTCTACCACATTGGCAGCCGCTATCTTGCTCATGGCACTACTTAAACCAGGTTTCCACTTACAAAGCTCTGACATCGCAAAGAAAGCCCCGTTTTCTACTATTTGTAGCTTTAACGTTTCTATTTTTTTATTCCATTCACTTTGATAAACAGGCGCGACCGCATTCATCCGTTTTACTTGAATTGTTTCACTACCAGGGAAATAAAACCACTCCACATGACGATGTTGACGAATATCCTCCGCAAATAACGAGAGACCATTTGTCAATGTTTCTCTTGCCCCCACATAATGCAAACCATATAGTGGTATGACCTTAATCGTTACTTTGACCAGAACACCTAGCATCCCAAGAGATACATGCAGCGCTTCAGATAAATCATCCATACCTCTCCTATGTTCCTGATAAGTACCAGTACCGTCTACAAATCCCCATGCCTGGACAGCTGACGATAGAGAACCAAGTGTAACCCCCGTGCCATGTGTGCCAGTTGACACTGCCCCTGCAATGGTTTGCTCCTGTATATCGCCCATATTGATTAACGCAAAACCGTGTTTCGCTAGCATTGGTCCAATTTCATATAGGTAGGTCCCCGCCCATAATGTTGCCTCCTGCCTTTCCTCATTCACAGCGATTAATCCACGCAGATTATGTAAGGAAATTGCTATATGCTCAGGCATAGCCACAGCGCTAAAAGAATGAGCAGCACCTGTGACACGGATTGTCTTTCCTGATTGACATGCATGCTTCACAATTGCTGAAACTTCATCAATAGAGTGTGGTAAATACATTTCACTCGGATAGGAAATAACATTACCAGCCCAGTTTGTCCACTTTTCACCATTTCGCCATTTTTCTATAGAAAACATTGTCCATCCCCCCTATATGTTGTGTAATGTCCTGCATACTTGTCCCCGCGAATAACATGTAGGACCTGAAAACGCTCACAAAGCTCTCCAGCCTTCGCATGTCGAAAATAAATGGTATCGCCAATATTGATACTCTTCCCTTTGACCTTAATAGGTGTTTGCACTTCCCCTGCGCCTTCTAGGCTAAGATATGCAAAAGTGGTAGGGTCATAGAATACAGGCAAACGATCCATTCCAATGGCTCCAGAAGCCGTATAGCCTCCCCCATGACAAACAACGATGTTTTTTTCAGGCATTCTTGTTACACGTAAGGCAAATCCAGCAGCCTTTTCTAGCTGTAAATGTGTAAATTGATCGAACAATGCTGGTGCATAAAAAGCCGAGCCAACTGTAATTTCCGTTACTTCCTTCTGTTGATTGGTGTACGTCATACTTCCTGATCCTCCACCATTAACAAAGCGTAGATTTGGAAAATAAGCCTTGATATGGGCGATCGCTAATCGACGAAACTGCGTTACTTGCTTTTTGGCTTGTACTTGCATGGCTTCTATGACTCTACCTTTTAAAGCATTTGCAGGACGATTGCCAACCCCTGCTATTTGAGCCTCATAGCCCATCGCTCCTACCACTTCAATTACAGGGGTGTTTTGAATGGTTTGTAAAAAAGGTGTCAACGTTTCAAGAGAAGACAATGACGAACGTTTTGTTCCAAAATACAATACTTTAAAATCATTAGAAACATTAAGATCAATACAAACCTGTACACGTACGCCAATCTCTTGTCCTAATTTCGCCAATAGTTGGATATGTTCTTGTCTGTCTACCATAAAGGTGACGATTTTTCCCTCCTTTACAAAATGCAACAATCGACGAATCGTTGCTTCCTCCATTACTGGATAGCCAAGCAATAAGTCATCAAACTGCTGCTCTAATAAAAAAAGGGTCTCTGCTGCAGTAAATGTCATAAACCCCACAACATTCACAAGTTTTTTTTGTATATAACGAAGGACCTCAATAGAACGAATCGATTTTGTTGCAATACGAATTTGTTTTCCCCCACAAGCATCTTGAACCATTTGTATATTTTTATCTAGTGCATCTAAATCTAACCATGCAAATGGTCTTTCCAAATCACAAAATGCTTGATCCAATCTTGACGTCATTTCATCACTCCCTTGTATAAACTATGTATTTGACATTTAGCAGAATAATTCCTTTTTTCAGTTAATTAAGCATAATAAAACAACCGTGAGCCTGTTTTACAATAAGACTACACGGTTGTTTTAATATGGGATAAACATTTCATTCACCTTTCTATTAAATTGGTTACGATGCGAATAAGAAATCAGCTGCAAGATTTAGCATTACTAATAAATGCAAACCAGCAATTAAAAAGCCTTGACGATTTAAACGTTTCATAACAGCCATATTCATATGACCACGCTCCTTTTCTACATTATAATCCCTTTATACAGAATTTTCAAACTATTAAAAAGTGGAAATTTACCCATTTTTCTTTTTCTACACAAAAAACTCTCCCAAAGAAATAAGGAATCGCACATAGAATTGACATTCTGTTTCAATAAAAAATAATGTATTTTTTCACGAATGAAAAGGTTATTGTAGTAAATAATTTAGTTAAATGGCTGTTTTTTATTGTTACTGGCGATTGGGCGTTGCATGCATTTCTGGTACGAATTGAATACATGAACATACTATAGAAGTAAGCGATAATCGGTGTATGTACAATATAGAAGTAATTGTAGTTAATGTGGACATTTTCACGGTAGTTTATGCAGGTGGATTAGCTATAAAGTGAGCACAGCAAAGGAGCTGCATTCACTTGTCTACAGCCTTATTTACAACATGTAATAATTACTAAACAAAATCACAGTGTTTAATCTACTCCATTCAGGGTATAACTAAGTAATCGCCATTATATCTTAAATTTAAGGAGATGAAAGTAATGATTAGTTTCATTTGGTATTTAATTATTGGAGGAATTCTTGGATGGCTAGCTGGCGTCATTTTAGGTAAAGATGTACCAGGCGGCATCATCGGGAATATTATTGCAGGGATTGTCGGTTCTTGGATTGGTAGTATGGTTTTAGGGAACTGGGGCTGGAGAGTAAGTGATTTCTACGTGTTCCCAGCACTAATCGGTGCCATCGTGTTGATCTTTATCGTCAGCCTTATTTTAAAAGGTATGCGTAAAGCAACTTAAATATGTAATGAAGAGCCATCCAATGTGATGGCTCTTTATTTTTTTTCATGTAAGAGAACAGCTGCTTGGAGCTCATCGTGAAAATCATCATACAACTGGTAGTAATATAACACATCCTCAACATATTTCTCGCTATGGTTGTATTGGTAAACAGCTTTCTTAATATTCCCTGTCGCAGCACCGTATTTGGATAAGTAATTCGCAGCACTAAATACTGCATCCTCAATATCATAGGGATCAGCTATTCCATCCCCATTTGCGTCAACGCCATATCCTCCATATTTAGCAATCGTCTCAGGACTCATCAATTCAGTTTTTGTGATGCTTCCTTTTCCCAAACCTGAGCATGTGGGATGCTGCCAGCCAACGAATGTACAGGGCATGAATTGCATATGCCCCTCTGCCCCAGCAGATGATACCATTGATTTTACCGTAGAAAACCGTGTTTCAATACGATGATGCGCAGCAAGTAATGTCCAGGGTACACCATATTTTTCTTCTGCAGCTACATAAACGGGAATGTATTGCTCAGGAATTTTCATATCGAAATGCTGTTGAATCTCCTCAATTGCCTTTTGCTGGACAAGCTTTTCGAATATCGGTAATGTTTGAAGCTCCTTCCAAGCAAAAAATGTGAGAACATACACGGTAATTGCAATTGGAATCAATAATGCTATCATACCCAATTTTGTCGCGGGTGATAACAGAGGTTTGTTATTCTTTTTCTTTGCCATACGTCACACCTAATCTAGTATTCTTTTTCTATATTACCAAATTTTCCGTAATGTGCAGTATATCTTTTCATTTTGAAAGAATGAAGTCTTCCACATCTATGAAAGTACATCATTTCCACCATGAAAGCAGTTGAAAGGTTTGCTAAAAATATAGTAAAATACAGATTGATTCGTTTATTGGATAATAATAGGGAGGAATTTATTTTGTGGAAAGACTTTAAAGAATTTGCGATGAAAGGCAATATTGTCGATCTAGCAGTAGCAGTAGTCATTGGTGGTGCTTTCGGTAAAATTGTTACCTCCTTAGTTGAAAATATCATCATGCCATTAGTCGGTGTTTTAACAGGTGGTATTGATTTAACAAAGAGTTTTGTTTTTGGCTCAGGTGAAGCCCAAATCAATTTTGGTGTATTTCTACAATCCATCATTGATTTTTTAATCATAGCATTTGCCATTTTTATGGCCTTACGAATTATGACAAAGCTCACACGTAAAAAAGAAGAAGCAGTCGTGGAAGAACCGGCACCTGAACTCGATGCCAAAGAAGAGCTTCTCAAAGAAATTCGCGACTTGCTAAAAAAAGAACAAGCCTAACATGTTGTTAAAGCATCTGTCTCTCATTTAAAGGAGGCAGATGTTTTTATTTTGTTTCCTTTACTTGTATTCTAACCGCTACTTCAAACCTATCCCTTACTTTGTCTGCTCTATCCACCACTTTTCGCGTTGTATCCGCTACTTTTCACGTTCTAACCGCTACTTCAAAACCTATCCCCCACTTTGTCTGCTCTATCCATCACTTTTCACGTTCTATCCGCTACTTTCTATCTTGTATCTGCTAACTTGAAACTATCCTCTCTTTAGCTCTATCTTTATTCTAGAATCTCCTACTATTCCTAGGTGATTAACTATAAATAATCTAGCTAATTTTCAGAAATCAACTTGTTCTTCTTTAGTATCCATGTTAAATTGGTAACAATTATTGAGAATACTATTAAATTGAAAGCAAAAGTTGTTGCTTTTAATAATATTGGAGAAAAGAGTGACGTCATGACATTAAACAGAAGTATTGAAACAAAGCTTGTACAACTTGGTAATTTAAGTGACCCAGCAACAGGAGCTGTAAGCCCACCCATTCATTTATCGACTGCTTATAAACATACTGGGATTGGTGAATCTACTGGTTTTGACTATACACGTACAAAAAATCCAACACGTGCTCTTTTAGAAGCAGGAATTGCTGATTTAGAGGGTGGCGATATGGGCTTTGCCTGTAGTTCCGGGATGGCTGCCATTCAATTGGTGTTATCCCTATTTAAACCAGGCGATGAATTAGTCGTGCCAGATGATTTATATGGTGGTACATATAGACTTTTTAATTTCTTCCAAGATACTTATAATATTAAGCCTGTTTATTCAAAATTTGAATCGGTTGAACAGGTGGAAGCATTAATGAATGAAAATACACGTGCAATATTTATTGAAACACCAACAAATCCACTTATGCAGGAGTTTGATTTACAAGTGTATGCGGAGTTAGCACATAAGCATGGGGCATGGTTAATTGTGGATAATACTTTTTATACGCCTTACTTCCAACGCCCTATTGAATTAGGCGCAGATATTGTGCTTCATTCTGCAACGAAGTATATTGGTGGTCATAATGATGTTTTAGCTGGGCTAGTGGTTGCTAAAGGCACAGAATTAGCCGAACGCATTGGCTTTATTCATAATGGTAGTGGCATGGTGTTAGGAGCTATGGATTCATGGTTACTTATTCGTGGTCTAAAAACAATGCATCTACGCTTAAAGCAACATGATGCCAATGCGAAGGCGATTGCTGCTTACTTAGAGGAAGAAGAGTTAGTGACCGATGTCCTTTATACTGGAAAAGGTGGCATGCTGTCATTCCGCTTGCAAAAGCCTGAGTGGATTGACCCATTCCTTCGTAACTTAAAGTTAATTACTTTTGCTGAAAGTCTTGGCGGTGTCGAAAGCTTTATTACGTATCCTGCTACACAAACACATGCAGATATGCCTTATGAAGAGCGTGTGGAGCGTGGCGTTTGTGATCGTTTATTACGCTTCTCTGTTGGCATTGAGGAAGCAGAAGATTTAATTGCAGACTTACGACAAGTGTTTGATATCCTTAGAAAAGAGGCGTAATTGATGAAGCAACGTATTGAAACAAACCTCATTCACGCAGGTGTTCGTGATGGCTATAGTAATAAAAAAGGGGCTGTTAACGTCCCGATGTATCTGTCCTCTACTTTCCATCAAGAAAGTATAGATGAATTTGGAGAATATGATTATGCTCGTTCAGGCAACCCTACAAGAGATGCGTTAGAAAAAGCTGTAGCAGAGCTTGAGGGAGGCGTTCGTGCCCATGCATTTTCATCTGGTATCGCTGCCGTATCAGCAGCATTAATGCTGTTATCGCAGGGAGATCATATCGTCATGACTGAGGATGTTTATGGTGGAACCTATCGTTTTGTAACAAAGGTGTTGCCGCGCTTTGGGATTTCCCATACATTTGTAGATTTTACGGATCTAGCAGCTGTAGAAGCAGCAATCACGCCAGCTACAAAACTACTTTATATGGAAACACCATCAAATCCAACGTTAGGCATTACAGATATTCGTGGTGTAGTGGCGCTTGCCAAGCAACACCACTGCCTTACATTCTTGGATAATACTTTTATGACACCGTTACACCAACGCCCACTAGAACTTGGTGTAGATGTCGTCATTCATAGTGCAACGAAGTTTTTATCTGGACATTCTGATATTATTGCTGGCTTAACGGTTACTGCCGATGAAAAGCTAGGTCAGGATCTCTACTTTATCCAAAATTCATTCGGTAATATTTTAGGTGTACAGGATTCATTCACACTACTACAAAACATCAAAACAACAGATGTACGTTTTAGTCGTTCTGCTGAATCTGCACAAAAAATTGCTGTTTATTTGGCTAGCAATCCACTAGTTGAGCAGGTCTACTATCCAGGGCTTGCTTCACACCCTGGCTACGCTATTCATCAACGTCAAAGCACAAGTCCTGGGGCCGTTTTATCCTTCCGACTACCAAGCTATACAGCTGCAAAGGCATTGGTTGAGGCGATGACAATTCCAGTATTTGCGGTCTCTCTTGGAGGAGTAGAATCTATTCTTTCTTACCCTGCAAAAATGAGTCATGCTGCTATGGAGCCTGAAGAGCGTGCTAAACGAGGCATCACAGATGGTCTTCTACGTTTTTCTGTAGGACTTGAGCATGTTGATGATTTAATTGCTGATTTTGCACAAGCCCTAGAGATTGCTGCCAAGGCTTAATTGAATCAACATAAAAACCGCGTCCAATTGACGCGGTTTTATTATAATAGGTTCAATTTCTCACCTTTGCTAACAATCGGTATAAATAATCGCCATGCCCCTTTGCTAGCAGGGCATCTTGCTCAGCTGAAATCCAATAGAAAGAAAAGATTAAATCCCCTTCGTTTAAGCCTGTTGGATGATGTTGCCATGCATCCCGTGTTTCATCGGATGTTAAATGATAAAAATACCGTTTCTGTAAAACACCTGATGGATGATTAAAATAGTCCTGTGCTATTAGCGCTTGAACGACAAGTGTGGTTAGACCTGTTTCTTCTAGCATTTCACGTTTCACAGCATCTAAAGGTGTTTCCCCTTCCTCAACCGTACCTTTGGGCACCTGGATACCTGCCCCAACTGAATTCTGTTCAAATACGAGTACCTGTAATTGATCCTCATGCGTTCTCGTGATATAGCCAAAAGCTTTTTCAATTACTTGCATGAAAGTGACCCCCTTTGAATGATTGAATGTTACAATAAAGAGAAAAATTGGAATAGCAGGTGAAAAGTGTTGACACTTATTATACGACAGATGCAAGAAAATGACATTACTTTTGTACAAGAAATTGCTAGAATAAGCTGGCATCATACATACGAAGGAATCATTCCACGTGACATTCAAGATCGTTTTTTACAACTAGCTTATAGTCGAGAACGATTAATCGAACGTCTTATCAATAGTCCGTTTCTCGTTGCAATTTTTGATGAATGGCTAGTAGGCTTTGCTAATTTTTCAAATGTAACACAAGGTGAGGCGGAGCTACATGCGATTTATTTACATCCTGATATGCATGGTATGGGCGTGGGTACTGCACTTTTACAGGAAGGACTACGCATGCTCCCAAATCTATCGTCTTTATTTGTTTGTGTAGAGAAAGAAAATAAACTTGGTATGCATTTTTATCAAGCAAAGGGATTTGTAGCAATAGAAGAATTTGATGAACAATTTGATGGCCATCTACTTAAAACAGTTAAATTGGTTAAACAATATGAAAAAGTGTAACGGTTCTTGCAACTACCGTTACACTTTTATTTATGTAAGATTTATCTGCTCCGCTTGGATAACAAGTGCTGTTAAGCCCGTTATACTACCAGATTCATGTGCCTGTCCTTGATGCCATAGTACTCCCTGTCCTGTTTTTATCGTGATTTTTTCACCATCTTCACCACTAATCCATCCCTCTCCATTAATAACGATAAAAAGCTGTGGAATGGGGGCGTCATGCAAACCAACCACACCGCCTTGCTCAATATAGATGAAACCGATCGTCGTAGGTACTTCCGTTTTCGTGATTTTTCTATAAAATGTATCGATGGATTGGTATTGATGAATTGGATTTGCTAAATCTTGTGTAAATTGTATGAGTTGCATTTCGCGAAAATCCCTTCCTATTAGGCTAGTTCTTCTTCAGCAAATGCTAAAAGTGTTCCATCTTCTTTTTTAAAATAAAAAGCAAATGCATCATAGCCATTTCTTTTAATCGTTTCCCAGTTAGTGGTTTCTCCATTTATAAGTTGAACATTTTCTTGTTCATCTACCTCATAGTCGTCTATTTCTCCGTCATAGTCGATGTTATAGAAAAATGATAATACGACTTTTGTTTCGGGTAAATTATATTTTTCTAGAGGACGGTTGTCACGGTGATTCTCTGTATACGCCTCACAAAATAGCGCATTATAACCATGTAGAGTCGCATCAAAGAGCAAAATTTCCTCGGCGGATAAAGGATCTTTAGCAACGATTCTAGCGGTTGAGCCTGTAATATAAGGCATTTCCTCCCCTTCAATCATTAGCAAATCACCGTAATACCAAATTTCAAATTGTTCATTGCCTGCACTAGAATGAAGCTGAAACTGGGATTCAACGTTATCTATAATTTGGACGTTTCCTGCAAATTGCTGTAGATAAATGGGAATAGGATTAATCATAGCTTTCCTCTCCTTTTCTGTTAGAAATTACTTCCTTACAATATAATACATCTTTCTTAGTCATAAAGAAAAACCCAGAATTTTTTCTGGGCTTGATGACACTTACTTTTCTAGCATGATTAAAACTGACGGGCCTTTGCTTCACTTCGCAAGAGACGGTTATGGAGAGTAATCTCCGTTTCACCATTTACTTGCGATTTTGATCGCTTAATCCTTGACCAGTTGCGGTGGATTTTTGAGATTTGGGGTCTAGTTGTTCGAACCTACTCATTTTTCATCCTCCTCATCATTATAGATTTCATAAGTGAAATCTTCTTTATTATGACCAGCTAAGGTGAATTTATACTAATTTCATAAGAAGCTTAGTTACTTCACTTTATTAGTTTTCGCTTAACCAAGTTAACGCATATTGTACATATAATTCGGCTCCAACGCGCAAACCATCTTCATCGATATTAAAATGGCCGTTATGATGTGCCCAGCGTGTATCCTTTTCTGTATTGCCTGAGCCTACTAGAGCAAAACAGCCAGGTACTTCATCTAAGTAAAAGCTAAAGTCTTCTCCACCCATTGTCGGATCATCAATATGATAAGCATCCGCGCCAAAATGTTCAGCTGCAAGGCGCTCGACTAAGCTGGCACTCGCCACATCATTGTTGACGGCTTGTGTACCATATTCATAAACGACCTCTGCTGTGCCACCATAAAGTGAGGCAATCTGGTCAGCATAATGACGAATTTGCGTTTCGATATGTGAACGAACCTCTTTATCAAAACAACGCACAGTCCCTTCTAAAATGGCATCTTCTGCAATTACATTAAAGCGTGTGCCAACCTCCATTTTTCCAATTGTAAGAACGGCAGGTTGAAGTGGATTGACTGTACGTGCCACAACTGTTTGGACATTCAAAGCAAACGTTGAAGCAATCATCACGGCATCAATGGCATCATGTGGGACTGCGGCATGACCGCCCTGCCCTTTAAAGCGCACTTTGAAAATATCAGCAGAGGCAAAGGCAGGACCTTTATTACACTGAATTTTCCCTGTGTCAATTTGTGACCAAATATGAATACCAAAGACGTTATCTACACCTTTCATTGCTCCTTGCTCTACCATCGCTTTTGCGCCTGTAGCTACTTCTTCCGCTGGCTGGAAAATAAAACGAACTGTTCCCTCAATTTCTTCTTGTACCGTATGTAATGTCTTAGCTGCAATCAGCAACATGGCTGTATGCGCATCATGACCACAGGCATGCATCTTACCATCCGTTTTAGAGCGATACGGAATATCTTCTCGTATTTCATAAACTGATAATGCATCCATATCTGCACGTAAGGCAACGGTTTTTCCTTCCTTGCCCCCTTTTAACTCCGCAATAATGCCTGTTGGCTCTGTTCGTCTATACGGAATACCAAGGTTCTCTAAATATGCTGCTACATAATTCGTTGTTTCATATTCTTCCCAAGAAAGCTCTGGCTCACTGTGCAATTTTTGACGAATTGCCACAAGCTCACTATTTAATTCCGCAATAATTTCTTTCATTTTATTCATGCTGACTCTCTCCTTCTTTATAGCCAATTGACAAAAATACCCGCTAAAATCACAGATGTTATCGTTACACTAATGAAACCTCCCACAAGCATCGGTGGTAACATATGACTTAACAGCATTTCTCGTTCTTTTTGATCGGCTGTGGACGATTTCACTACTTCATTCGTTAAAATATAATCTGCTGGGAACCCATAGAGCGCTGTTAAGGATACAGCAAACGCTAAATTCGGGCTGACCTTTAAAACTTTTCCTGCGATGAAAGAGAAAATATACATACCAATGACTGCTAAGACAATAGACACTACTAATGGCACAATAATACGCATCAGCATTTCAGGGGAAGCCTGTTTTAAGCCATCAAATATAAAGAGCATTAACCCCATAATGGCAAAACCGAAGCCATTTGCTTTTTGCAATGGTTGTCTTTCTAAAAAACCAAATGTCGATGCAAGGACACCAAACACTAGGCATAGCACTAACGCATTGACTGTCACAACAGGTGCTAATGCTGTAGATGTACCATACGCTAATAATCCAACAAGCGCTAAACGGAAAAATTTAAAGTATTCTGTATTGTACTTGGTAGGAATTTTCCTAAATAATTTTGGTTGCTCAGATGCCTGTTCAACATCTTCCTCTACCTGTGTTACCGATTGTATATTCCCTTGCTGATGTTCTTTTAATAAACGTTTTGCTTCACGCTTCAATACAATGGACGTGATGGGATATCCTGCAAAACCTTGAATAACATAAATTACAATGGCAAAGACGGCTAAATCCTCTAAGCCAGCTGCAGAAGCGCCTTCTGACATCACTAGCGCTGCCACAACACCACCGACTAATGGTGGAACTGCAACAATCATCGTTTTTAAATCAAATAGCAAGGCACCAATTGTAAATAATATGGCGATGATGCCTACAATACCAGCTAAAGAAATAACGATGGCTTTCCACTGGTTTTTCAATTCCTTAAGGGACAGAAGTGTACCCATATTCGTAATTAATAAATACATTAACATCGTGGCAACGACTGGACCAATCCCGGCAATACTAACAATATCTTTCGGGAAGAATGTCCAATAGCCAATTAAAAATAATACCGCACAGACGAACACAGATGGAATCCACGCCTTCGTTCTTGTTGCTACGATATCTCCGATGTAAAGAATAGCAAGTACTATCGTCAGTGCTAACATTTGCGACATATCAAAGAATTCTCCTAACTTAGTAATTTTTTAATGTCATCTATAATAATACTAATTATTCTTAAAATTCTATTTTTACAGAAAAGGAGAAAAACAGCGCATGAACGAGCATATTCGTGACATTAAAATTACGGTTTTCCAAATATTTAGATTTTAAAGAATTTTCATAAAGCGCTTACAAAAAAATAGAACCATTATAAAATGGTTCTACTTTTTCTTACATGCTATTTTTTGAAACGATTACCTGTGTTCGCATAGATCAATAAAAATATCGTAAGGGCGACAAAAAGTACAAGACCTACATGAAATAACCATTGTGTATGGAAAAATTCGTTTAGTATCCATAAAAGGACACAAAAACAGTAGCCATACATCATTTTTCCCATAAATCTTGCCAGTGCCTTTTCATCATATTGTTCTTTATCTTCCTGTGCCATCGTATGAAAGCCTTCAAGTAGAAAAGCTCCTTTACCTTGCGATAGAACAATGGCGAAGATGAGAAACGGCAGCATGATTATTAAATAGACAAGTACTCCCAAGGTTAATCATCCTACTTTTCATTTTTAATAAATTGCTCAATTGCTGGTAGTAATTCTTCATGCAGTGGCAGCGAAGGGTCTGCATAGGTTGCTAAGTTTTTGGCGCGATCTGCCGGTGCCTTTTTCAATACGTGATTCATACCCGCTAGATAAAGTAATTTTGAGTCTTGTTTGCCTTTCTTCAATGCCTCAGCATCGGCTTCCTTCACTTGTAAATCCGTTGTTCCTTGTACTAGCAATACACGGCTTTTTACTTTTGCAAGCTCATTAGCAGGTTGATATTTTAGCAAGGAAATCAGGAAAGGCTGTACAGATGGACGGAAAAGGGCCTGTAGCTCTGGCGAAATATTTTTCACTTGCTCCCCTTGCTTTAAAGCTGTCAAAATATTCGTGGATTCATTAAAAAGCTTTGGTGCTAATTGACCTTTTAATTGCTCTAAAAGCACTTCATCTAACGATCTACCTGCACCGGCAATGGAGACAAGGGATGCTACGCCTGTCTTTTGAGCCGCGAGCAAACCAATGAGTGAGCCTTCGCTATGACCAATCACATGGACACTTGTGTAGGCTTTATCAGCCATCAATGTTTGGATAATTTGTACAGCATCATCAACGTATTGGTCAAACGTTCCATCCTCTTCCTTTGTTAAGAGCGCTTGATTGTCACCAAGTCCTCGCTTATCATAACGCACCGTCGCAATGCCCTGTTGTGCTAAACCTTCGGCCAACATTTTCAAGCTATTATTTTTTCCAGCCAAAGCGGAATTACCATCTTTATCAGTTGGCCCCGATCCTGCTATTATCAGTGCCACTGGTGATGGTGATGGAGAAGCCTTTTGTACAGCTACCGTTAAGTTACCGTTTTGAACGGGAATTTTTAATGTGTCATAGGTAACAGGTTGCTCTTTATAAGCCTTTAGTATTAAAGGAAATTTCCCACCATTTTGTTGAAATGTAGCCTCTATTTGTTCATTTTTGATTGTGCCATTAATGGCAATAGCAGAGCCGTTTAAATTTATGGACACTTTTACTTTATCACCTATATACGTCACACTTTGAAATGGAAAATTAGATAAGCCCTGTGCTGGCACGGATAATGTACCACTTTCCTTCTTTAAATCGATAATAATCGGTAATGGTCCATTTGGCGTTTCAATAGTTCCTTCCCATTTTCCAATAAACTGTTCATTCATTGCATTTGTCCCCTTTGTTCCTTGATGTTGTGCAGTGACCTCTTTTTGCCCACAGGCAGCTAAAAGTAAAATTGTACAGCAAATCAATAACCATTTTTTCATCTAATCTTCCTTTCTATATGAAAATCACCAATAAAATTGGCAGTAACGTAATCGCTATTAAGATGTAACACCATTTGTTCGCGAAATTTACAGTCCAACCAATCCCGAACTTTTTAGGCACTAATAAGGATGGATCATTTTTATTGCAATAAAAAATACCCCATTTCCAGTATTGATCATCTGTGGCAGCTGTTTCATTTGTATGTACCTCATCAAAACGTTCATTACTTTTACTGAGCTTCCAAATGAACACTAGTAAACCACCAAACGTAACGACATTGAAGACAAGAAAAAGTGGGAAGAAGTAGGGAGCCGTTTGATCTTGTAAAATAACAGTTGTATAGTGTAAAACAACAAATAGAATTGTCATACTAAAATTAATGGCTGCCAGGTACCAGCTTCCGTATTTCCGCTGAGTTAACTCCCGATGAATGGATGCTTCTTTGGCCTGTGCACTTAATTGAATTTTGGCACTTTTCATGCCTTGACTCATCATGAAAAAACTAATTTGTATTGCCAATAATATAAGTGGCATACTGATGACTGAGAGCCGCGATTTTTGAGTCCAACCATCGACCTCTCCTACCCCATTCCAATGTGTTGCGAAAACCTCAGGGATTGACTCATAGTTCATGTACGTAAAAGCGATTAATGCAAGTGTGATGATAATGGGTACACTAAAAAATATAGGTGATAATGTTTCCTCTTTCTGACGGATAGACAAATCTGTCACATATACTGTTTTTATTTGTGCCTCCCACTGCTCCTGCACCTTTAATTTTTTTGTTTTAGCATGATAGCTCATGTAGAGACCTGATGATAAAAGGAGCATGACATACAAAAGGATAAAGGAAATTAAAGATACCTTCTCCTCTTGTATAGGTGAAAGATAGAGAGCGATTTGACCTACTAAGAATAAGCCAGCAACCCCTGCGATGATTTGGCTAAAATGCTTCTTCCACAGCTTTAATTGTGGATGTTTGACATAAGGTTCGGGTATGGAAACACCAAAAACAAGTGTTTTTCTTGTTAAATGTGGTGTCATCATTTCCATAATTCCGACAATGATAAAGATGCCTACAATTATAAGCATACTACCCCTACTTCCATTGTTTTAAAATTCGCTGGAACAAACTTGTCATTTGCTCTTTCTCGAGGCCACGCGCAAAAGCCTCCGCCATGATAGGCTTCAAGGCATTTTCGACTTTTTCAACCTCCGTTTCTTCCAGCTCTCTCTTTTGACCACCAATAATGACCGCTTTTGCTTTCGGCTTCAATTCAATTAAGCCCTTCTCTTCAAGCTCATGATAACTTTTACTGACCGTGCTAACATTGATGCCTAGATCTGTAGCCATCGAACGTACAGACGGTAAAGTATCACCATTTTTCAGCACACCTTGCGCAATGCATTCTATTATTTGATTGGCCAATTGTTTATATAGCTGCAATTCACTGTTTGGATCTAATTGTATTTGCATAATAACCCTCCAATCTGTATTGCTTGTAACCAAACAGAAATCTGTTATGTATAGAGTAATACAGATTTTCTTTAATGTCAAATGAAGGAATTTTTTATGGTGTTGAGTAGAGGTTTTTTCACAATAAGTGCGGGAGCCTTCCCTTAGTAGTGCTTTAAACTTCATTTAGAGCGGGTTCTCCTCCCCTAGGAGCACTTTGAACTCCATTTAGAGCGGATCCCCCTTCCTTAGGAGCGCTTTAATCTTCATTTAGAGCGGGTTCTCCTTCCTAGGAGCGCTTTGAACTTCATTTAGAGCGGATATCTTGAGTACTTAGACCCCAAATAAGAAACAAAAAGGACCCAGAATAATTCTGGATCCATGGACACTTATTGCTTCTATTTGATTTTTAACTGATATGGTTTACACTTCTTCTTAATCTATAGCAAAACAGAATGTTCTGTTTCACCTTTAGGCTTAAGATTTATGAAGCTTCAACCTTCAACAGTTGTGGCGGACTTTCCTGAGATTCTTGGTCTTTGGGTGTTTGACTATTACTACTCATTCTGCATCCTCCCCATCAGATTAGATTAATAAGTGGTTCCTCTCTTATTATGAGCCTTCTTCTATTTTTTATACATGCTTTAGCTTTTCTCTGCAAAGAGTTGTTGGGCTATCGTTAAAGCATTTTGCACTCTTGGAAAACCGATGTAGGGTGCTAATTGTAAAAGTGCCTCGACCACTTCTGTCTGTGTCAAGCCTGCATGTAATCCACGCTGAATATGCGTTTTGGTTTGTGGTGCAGCACCTTGTGTAACTACCGCTGTTATCACGACGAGTGCTCGACTCTTTGCATCCAGCCCAGGCCGTGCATAGACATCACCGTAAGCAAATTCAATAATCATTTTGCGTAAATCGGGTGCTATATCGGCTAATGCATCGGATTCAATCATCCGTGCTGCTTCTTCTTCTGTCACATATTGTTTAATTGTTTCGAGCCCCTTTGTAAAACGTTCATTCATTTCTTCATCCCTCCTACATTTACTTATACAAAAACCCCAATTCCGCGTCTCCAGAATTGGGGATTGTCCTTCACATATGTAAGGTTCTCTTCTTCACGTCACCCTCTGGCTCAGTGAAAAAGGATAAAGGTTTTCATAGTGCCTCACAGGACAGCTTTAATGAATATCTATGCAAAAAGTCACAAGGACATGCACGCAAAAATTAAATGGCTACAAGACAGGCTTTCGCTTTTTCAATTTGGATTTTTACTTGTTCAAAGCCAGTACCACCTAAGGAATGGCGGCGGCGAACAGCAGCTTCTGGCGCTAGTACATCATAAATATCCGCTTCAATTAACGTACTTTCTTGCTGCATTTCTTCCAATGGCAAGTCTAATAAATAAATGCCCTTTTGAATACATGTAAAGACAAGCTTACCAGTCACCTCATGTGCCTCACGGAATGGCATCCCCTTTGTAGCGAGGTAATCTGCTAGCTCCGTTGCATTTGAAAAATCAGCGTGAACAGCCTGATGTAAGCGTTCCGTGTTGACAGTCATTGTACGAACCATACCTTCAAAGATTTTAAGTGAACCAAGAATCGTATGAACAGTGTCAAACATCCCCTCTTTGTCCTCCTGCATATCTTTGTTATATGTTAATGGTGTGCCTTTTAACACCGTTAATAAGCCCATTAGATTCCCATAAACACGCCCTGTTTTACCACGAATAAGCTCTGCCATATCTGGGTTTTTCTTTTGTGGCATAATCGAAGAACCTGTTGAGAAGGCATCATCCAGTTCGATAAATTTAAATTCATCTGTAGACCAGATAATAATTTCCTCAGCAAAGCGTGATAAATGCGCCATAAGTAAGGAGGAATGACTTAAAAATTCCACGATAAAATCACGATCACTTACAGCATCCATGGAGTTTGCGTAAACCTCGCTAAACCCTAATAGCTCTGCTGATTTTAAACGGTCAATCGGGAAAGTTGTCCCTGCCATTGCCCCAGCACCTAAAGGTAAAATATCAATACGTTTTATGGATTCTGTAAAACGTTGTTTATCACGCTCTAGCATCCAAAAATAAGCCATTAAATGGTGTGCAAAGGAGATTGGCTGTGCACGTTGTAGATGCGTATAACCTGGTGCAATCGTTTCAATATGCTCTTGTGCTTTGTCTAATAGTGTTTGTTGGAACGTCACAATTAAATCAATTGCTTCCTGCACACGCTTTTTCAAGAAAAGATGCATATCCGTTGCTACTTGGTCATTTCGGCTACGTCCTGTATGTAGTTTGCCACCGACAGGACCTATTAAATCAATTAACATTTTTTCTAAATTTAAGTGTATATCTTCATTGGCAACGCTAAATTCAAGCTCACCTGCGATTGCCTTATCTTTTAATTGGGCAAGACCACCTAGTATGGCCTCTACATCAGCTGCTGGTAAAATTCCTGTGGCACCAAGCATTGTGACATGTGCAACACTACCTTCAAGGTCCTCTAGCACAAGTTGCTGGTCAAAGCCAATGGATGCGCCAAATTCGTCTACCCATGCTTCTGCTGATTTTTGGAAACGTCCACCCCAAAGTTTTGTCATGTCAGCTCACCTTTTCCTCGATTACTTATCAAAAGGTGTAGTATAAGCACAAATGCCTCACCACACCTTGCTTGTTCAACATTACTTTTTATTCACAGATGAGTTCACTACAGTTGGTAGACCCCATAACTCGATAAAGCCTACAGCGGAAGCATGATTGAATTGATCTTCCTTCGAGTATGTTGCTAGCTTTTCACTGTATAATGAATTTGGTGATTTACGTCCTTCTACAATCGCATGTCCTTTAAATAGTTTCACACGTACTGTACCATTCACATATTGTTGTGTTTGCGCAAGGAATGCTTCCAGAGCATCACGTAATGGTGAGAACCATAGACCGTCGTAAATTAATTCGGATAGTTTTTTCTCGATTACTGGCTTGAAGTGTGCTAATTCTTTTACAAGCGTTAAGTCCTCAAGCTCTTTATGCGCTGTTAACAGCACTTTTGCACCTGGAATTTCATAAACCTCACGAGATTTAATACCAACTAAACGATTTTCAACGTGATCGATACGTCCTACACCATGAGCACCTGCTACTGCATTTAATTCTTGAATTAAATCAGCAAGCTTCATTTCTTTTCCGTTTAATGCTACTGGTTT
Organism: Lysinibacillus sp. YS11; assembly: GCF_002896375.1. Classification (NCBI taxonomy): domain Bacteria; kingdom Bacillati; phylum Bacillota; class Bacilli; order Caryophanales; family Bacillaceae; genus Lysinibacillus; species Lysinibacillus sp. YS11. Next base: position 2,756,717 of record NZ_CP026007.1, read on the forward strand.
ACCAGCTACAAACTCGATTTCCACATACTCTGCTTCATTCGGTGCATTTTCAACAGAAACAGTTAAGCCATAAGCTTCTTCTGGTGGTGACACCCATGGGTCTTCCATGATGCCAGCTTCATTCGCACGGCCCCATAGGTTTTGGTCGATTGAGAATGGTGAATCCAATGTTGCAGGAATCGGTACATTATGCTTCATTGCATATTCGATTTCCTCATCACGGCTCCAGCCCCACTCACGTACTGGTGCTAATACCTCTAAATCTGGATTTAATGCTTTAATCGATACTTCAAAACGAACTTGGTCATTCCCTTTACCTGTGCAACCATGCGCAACAGCATCTGCGCCTACTTGATTAGCAATCTCTACTAGTTTTTTCGAGATAAGTGGACGGGAAAGTGCTGATACTAATGGATACTTTTGCTCATACCAAGTATGTGCTTGTAAAGAAATTAATGCATACCCTTCAGCAAATTCGTCTTTCGCATCCACCATATAAGATTCAATCGCTCCTACTTGAAGAGCTTTATTTTTTACGAATTCAAGATCTTTCCCTTCGCCAACGTCAAGACATACTGCAATTACGTCCCAACCTTGTTCTTTTAACCATGGAATTGCTACCGAAGTATCAAGTCCACCTGAATAAGCTAATACTACTTTTTTATTTGCCATTAAAAATGCGCCTCCATTGCTCTATCGATATGTATGTTTATACATTCATTTAAAAGTTTATACACGAATAGTATCATGTTATAAAAATAAATACAAGTGTATTTTTATAAATTCATAGACTTTTATTTTTATTGTCAAAAGTAAGTCGTTCCTTGTATAAGGTTGACAAGAAATCCATGGCAATTCACTCGAAAAAACGTTTTTTTACTATATATATAAATGTATACTATATAAATTTAGCAACGGACGAAAAAAAGAATCCATGATACAAACTGGATTCTTTCTAGTTACTTGGCTGATTGTATCTTATACAATACTTTTTTAGGATTAATCAAAATAAGTAGAACGGCCACCGCCGAATATAAAATGGCATTATACATAATTAAATCAATTAGGTTTCCATTAATGGAGCCGATAAAAAAATTAAAGAGCTGATGAATAATAATAGGAATGATTAAATTCTGATTGATCGTATAAAATACTGTCATGATGATGGTTGTAGCTATAATCGTTAACATAAAGAAGAAGCTATATTTGATCAAATCCATTCCCATAAACCCTGTTGTAAGCCATATCGGTAAATGCCACATTCCCCACCAAAAGCCTATGATAATTGAAGCTATTAATGGCGAATACTTCTTTTGCAGCTCCAGCAGTGCAAAGCCCCTCCATCCTAACTCCTCACCCAGTGGTCCTGACAAAAGCGTTTTAACAAAATAAAAACTGAGCATGCCCCATGAAGACAGCGTAAAAATAGAGGTTTCTTCATAATTATTCATGATATGAAACAAAATCATGATAAAGATAGCTGTTTGTATCATCACGATTAAAACAATTACTGAAAGTGACAATTTGTTTTTGAATTTTTGTTTGACAAAGTGTATAAAACGTTGCCCAGGATAGATTCTTGGAAATAGTAACGCAAAGGCAAAGGTGGATGACCAAGCCGATAGACAGCGTACGGTATCAAATAGCCAAGTAGGATAGCCTAATAGCTTGACGGCTCCTACAACACAGAAAAGTGGCCAAAAAATAATATTGGTTAAAATAATAAAGCTTGCTACTGGTTTTTTTAATTTCTTTTTTCTACGCAAGTAGATCCCCCATTTCATCTGAATATCTTCAGCATAAACCTAGGGGTTGCTCACAGGTCAAACCCATTTTGCCTTTATTTTATCGGTACATACATTTCTAAAAAAATACGTTCAAGCCCTTCTTCATAAGTGGTAAGCAATAAGTTGATATAAACAAGCCCTAAAAGCTCATAGCCATTTTCCTTAGCTACTTTTCTTATACTAGCCTCTACTTTATTGTCTGTATTTTTGCCACCTGTTGACCAGCGCCCATCTTCAATAACTGTATAAAGACATTTGGGATGCGCTAAAACTTCACCTTTAATTGGATGATCGCTATTTTCTACTTTCCTGACAACCATAAATTTATTTTCGAGCATTCCGCTATCATCGAATCTAATAACTCTTCTTAAAGAAGTAAGAATTACCGCTTTTTTTATACTGTCTGCATTTTCTTTTAGCGAATCATATTCATCATAGGCTGTATAATGATCTATTACGCCCATTATTTCTAATGGTTTCATTTCCTTTATAGTATACGTGCCTAGATATTGGCTAATTTTTTGACAATCCTCTTTTACAAGCTGGAGCTTTTTTAATTGTAGCTTTTTATAAGCTATTTCCTCTAACATTACTTGTTCTTTTTCTACTAACAATGATTGGATGCCCTCTATACTCTTGCCTTTTCTCAATTCCTGAATCTTTTTGATTTCAAAATCAATTTCTCTATAAAAATTGATTGTTGTGATATCGTATATATCAAAATGATTGTATGTTCTATACCCATTTTCACTATTTTGCTGGGGCTTTACTAACCCCTTTTCTTCATAAAATTTTAAGGTATCTCTAGAAACTCCTAGAAATTTTGCAACTTGACCAATTGTATACATCTATGTCTCCTTTTCAACTCTTTCTTTTTACTACTATAGCTACAATTATATGTAAATATGAAAAAACCGTAGACATGCACGTGAAGCATGTTTACAGTTTCAAATGTTGTTATTTCTTATGGAAAAATGATTTGCCTAGCCATTCAATGGTCGCAGGGGCTAATGCATACAATTTACTCGACAATCCCATAATTCTAGGTAGATTAATCTCACGAACAGGACGATCAATCGTTTTCACTGTCTCTTGAGCTACTTCCTCCGCTGACAATAAAAAGCGCCCTAAGGATTCTCGGTAGCCACTTGTATCATTGGCTTTATCTAAAAATGGTGTATCAATGGGACCAGGATGGATGGCTGTCACTTTTACATTGTACGGAGCTAATTCCATACGCAATCCATTGGTAAAACCGACAATAGCATGTTTCGTCGCAGCATAGACACTCGCTTTTGGTGTGGCCACCTTCCCAGCCTGAGAACCAATGAATATTAAATGGCCCTGTTTGCGCTCTATCATCTTAGAGGCTAATCGTTTGGCAAGATAAATGGGTACGCTAACATTTAATTCGATCATTTGCGCAATATCCTCATCCTGTAAAGCAGGGGCTACAGCAAACTTCCCTACACCTGCTGAAAGAATCGCTACATCAATCGGTGGTAGCTGCGCACAAACATCATCAAGTGTATGTAGATTGGTTAAATCCGCTTGGATCACTTGAGCACCTAAACGCTCTAGCACCTTTAGTGCAACGGCATTGCGACCTGTGGCATAAACGATATGCCCTTGAGCTACTAGTAATTCAGTTATTTTTAAGCCAACCCCACTTGTAGCTCCTGTCACAAAGATTGTTTTGTTAGGATGTTTCATGTATAAACCTACTTCCTTTGAAATAAATAGATACCTGCTTCTGTCTTTGTTGACGTAATATACTCATTGGCCTCTAGGTAATCTAAATGACCAAGTGTTTTAGATAAAGTTAAACCAAGCTGATGCTGGAAGATAGCCGGATACAAGCGTTTTGTTACTTGGACAACTGTTAATTGATCATCGCCTAATAATTCAAAAACTTTCATTGATTGTTGGTGCTGTCGCTCTAATCGTTTATCAATTAACAACGGAATATCCTCTAGCTCTGCTCCATGCCCTGTATGCATCATTTTGACAGGTAATTGACGTAGAATTTCAAGGGATGCATTATATTGTAGTAAAGATTTTGTACGTCCTACAGTACGATCCAATGGTGGCTCTATTAATGGATTGGGCGTTATTTTTTCAAGCAATAAATCTCCACCAATCACATCATGAGTTTTTTCATCCCAAAAAATGAAGTGACTTTGTGCGTGACCTAATGTTTCGATTGCCTTTAATCCTGGATGCCCAGGAACTTCATCTCCATCTTCCAAAATTTGCGTTAATGGTCGTTCCCCTACAAGCTCCAATTCACGACGAACATGGACACTTTTTGCAATATATTCTTGTGGTACCCCATGCTCCAATAAACGTTCACTGTAAAATTGTTCATGATAGCGTAAAAAGTCTTCATCATGACGAAGCCATTTGTCATTATAGGCATGCCCTAAAATTTCTGCATATGGAAAAGCATCGACCCATCCCGCATGATCTGGATGATGATGGGTTAACACAACCTGTTCAATATCTTGCATGTCAAAGCCTGCTGCTCGAATCCCCCATTTTAAAGCATCATAGGCTTCCATTGTTTTTGGGCCAACATCAAAAATGCTAAGTGCATCGCCTTTTACAATAAATGCATTGACATCCCCTACTGCATAGGGTGTTGGTATTTCTATTTTGTATATAGACAAAGTTGTCTCCCCCTTTTCACGCACTTGTGAATACTGATTCATTCTATTTTACAAGTTTTTTCTGTTTTCGTCATCCTCCTGTTGACAGGTTGCCTATTCCTCACTATAATTTTGAATAATCTAATTATTTATGTGCGTTGAAGAAGACGAGTACGTATCTGGTGAAGGTGTTAGAGAGTGTTACATTTGCTGAGAGTAACATCACCCGCTCCCATTACCGAACCTACTTCTGAGCAGTTATGCAAACATAACCGTTTCCCTTGCGATAAGAGGGCTAAGAGTTGTGCCAACAATTGGCAAACAAAGGTGGTACCGCGGAAACGAGAGCGTTTTCGTCCTTCTAGATAAGGACGAGAGCGCTTTTTTATTTTGAACTGGAGGTTTTGTTCATGAAAAAAATATTATTTATCGGTGCAGGCTCAATGGCGGAAGCATTGATGCAAGGCTGGATTAAACAAAAGGTGTTCACACCACAGGAAATTTACGTCACCAATCGCTCAGACAAGGAACGCTTACATTTCTTACATGAAACATATGGTGTCCATTGTGTATTTGATCCTGCGATTTTTCAACAGGCAGATCTGATTATCTTAGCGATGAAGCCAAAAGATGCTATTGCTGCTATGTGTGATTTAAAGCCTAAACTTACAGCGCACACTGCTGTACTATCTATTTTAGCAGGCATTGCGATTGATACGATTACAGAATTTTTAGGGAGTCGCCCAGTAGCAAGGGTGATGCCGAATACTTCCGCTACAATCGGCATGTCAGCAAGTGGCATTGCATTCAATAACGAGGTATCTGCAGACCAGCGTATCCTATTCCTCCAGTTATTAGAGGCTGTTGGCTCCGTTATTGAAGTCGATGAAGATCAGTTACATGCAGTCACAGCCCTTTCAGGTAGCGGCCCTGCCTATATCTATTATTTAATGGAAGCATTTGAACGAGTAGGGACGAAGGTAGGCTTATCGAAAGATACGGTGCGCTTGCTGATGACTCAAACACTTGCGGGGACAGCTGAGATGCTCAAGCAGTCATTAGATGAACCAGATGTCTTACGCAAAAAGGTGACGAGTCCTGGTGGCACGACGGAGGCAGGGATACAGGCATTAGAGCAATATCAATTTAATGAAGCCATCGAAGCTTGCATTAAAGAAGCCGAGGCACGATCTCGTTCACTTGCAAATGGGTAGCATTATGTGCAAAATAGAGTGTATCACTAGGAATTAGGAGGCTTTATTTTGAGTAAATTATTTGAACCCTATACATTGCAATCTATCACCTTAAAAAACCGTGTTGTGATGGCACCTATGTGCATGTACTCAGCACAAGACGATGGCATGGTAACACCCTTTCATTTGGTCCATTATGCAACACGTGCAGCTGGTCAAGTAGGCTTAATCATTTTAGAAGCTACTGGTGTTGTGCCAGAAGGTCGTATCTCAAATAAGGATTTAGGGATTTGGGATGATGCACATATTGAAGGATTAAGTCAATTAGTTGAGGGGATGAAAGCGTACGGCGCTAAAACAGGCATCCAGCTTGCACATGCTGGTCGCAAAGCAACAGTAGATGGCGAAATTTTTGCTCCATCAGCTATTGCCTTTAGTTCAGACTATAAAACGCCAACAGAAATGACAGAAGAGGACATTCACTATGTCATCGAGGCATTTAAACAAGCAGCTATTCGTGCCGCAAAGGCTGGCTTTGATGTACTAGAAATTCATGGCGCACATGGCTATTTAATTAGCGAGTTTTTATCACCTGCTACGAATAAACGTCAAGATCAATATGGGGGCTCACAGGAAAATCGATATCGCATTCTACGTCAAGTCATCGATGCTGTTCGCAGTGTATGGGATGGTCCTTTATTGGTACGTGTCTCTGCGGAAGATTATGCGGAAGATGGTACAACAATGGATGACTTTATTGTTTTTAGCCGCTGGATGAAATCTCAGGGTGTTGATTTAGTTGATGTGTCAACAGGGGGCGTTGTACCAGCAGCCATCAATGTTTTTCCAGGCTATCAGGTACCACATGCAGAAGCAATTAAGCATGGGGCCGATATTCCTACTGGTGCAGTTGGTCTTATTACCACAGCCATTCAAGCCGAAGAGATACTCCAAAATAATCGTGCAGATTTAATATTCTTAGCGCGTGTTTTATTACGAGACCCTTACTGGGCACTACATGCAGCTAAAGAGCTAGGAGAAGACGTGCAGCCTCCCGTACAATACGTCCGTGGTTGGTAATTACATTTCCATCAAAAAACAGCTTGTGCTCCAGCAAGCTGTTTTTTCATTAGAAAAGTGGATTTTGTTTTAATTCTTCATCAATAGCCTGTACCAATGTCTCCGCGTCATCTGCTGTCACGACTTCTCCATTTACTATTGCAAAAATACCTTGCTCACAGATTTCACAATGGGATGTACAACCAGACTCCTCTATCTCAATATCATCCCGTTCCACTAATACATCATACGCATCTGCCGCACCAAGTGCTAAATTAGTGATACAAAACTCCACTCTATTTTTTAGCTGCTGTGGTTCCTTCTTTTTTTTAAAAAGAGAAAATACCATGTTTATTGACCCCCCTACTCTCTAAAAATAATCATACCACAATTCCATAAACTTCATGAAAACTGTAGCGTTAAGCAAAATGATTATCATAAAATACTATTAATCTTTCAGCTCAATCAACATAAGTTTTTCTTATGAAATTAATGTACAACCATTAAACGAAGATGACTGCCTTAAAAAAGGTAGTTACAAACTTATCTTGCAAAACCTTCAAGTACAATTTTGCAGTCAACTAAAATAGCTATTTATGTTGTTCAATCAAATCATCAGTCTGATCCATACATCGTGTAAACAAAACTCCCACACAAATGTAGTGCTTTTATAAAGTAAATATTAAAAACAACCAAGCCTCTTATGTATGACCTGGTTGTTTTATCTCTTATTTAACGTATTGTGTCTTTTTAATAACCGATTTTAACGCCACCCCTACTACACATATAAATCCAATAAATAACAATAAAAATCCTATTGGAATAAGAAAGAATGGTTCTTCTAATGTACCATCAGGTGCTACATTACTCCCTTTCACCATAAAGATTAAAAAACTAAGTACGCCTAATATGATTGGCATTAATGCAAAAATATATTTTTTCATAACTTTTTCTTCTCTCCTAAATATTTTTATGTTTAATTCCTACACGGCAGCTTTCTACAACTCGCTGTAACAATCATAAATCCAAAATATATTCTAAGTCAATCATTTTTTATTGATAATCAATAAATTTTTATTCTAATTCAACCAATCTCAAAATTGACATTTTGAAATTCTAACTATAAAATGACCATAATCTCAAGTGATAATATGGAAGGGTGATTTGTATGAACTATGAAGATTTAATGCAATGGAAAGGTTATTTGTTTTTAGATAATATAGTAGAGCCAGGGACAAACTCTTTGAGAGTTTCTATTTCTAGAGCTTCCGTCAGCGCCGAAAGCGAGGATATAAGTTTTGAGGAATATACTATAAATGATGTCTAACCTATTGAAATTGATAAGACATTACCGGTCATACATATAGAATTCGATTCATATGTAGCCTATACTGTTTTTGACGAATCATTTCATTTTGTCAATCAAGAAGATGATTTCTTGGGTAACTCAGTACGTCTTTTTACAAAATCAACTTATTTAGATTTTATAAGTAAAGGAACTATAGCTCTCGATATCTATTCCTACAAGGAGCTATTCCATTATCAGATTGTTTGTTTAGACCATATTATTGATATTGTCTCATTCGATAAACCCACTATTATAAGCGAATAAGTATTTTTTAAAACAGTCAATGAAATTTTGTTGTCTGTTTTCTTTATTTCTATTAAAGCATCTCGTAAAAGGTAGCTCCCGTAAGTTCAATTATTTTTTAATAGAAACTTTAAAATATTTTTTGTAAACTCTTCGTATGAAGTATTCTTTCCACGCTGGTTATACCACTTTCGTATTGTTTCTACTAACCAAAACGGCACAGAATTTCCATCAATTAAATGATAGTATTGCTCATATCCTTTTTTTAAATGCTCCCATCGATGATCATTACCCTGTAGTGTGTACTCAGAGACATCAATTATTTTTGCCCTTCCATTCTGTAGCAAAATATTTTTCAAATGAATATCACGAGGGTTAAGGCCCTTCTTCCGAACATATTCTCTTGCATCCTCTACTTCATTTATAACCTGTTTTGGAATGTGAATACCTTGTAGAATGCAATCAAAAAGCGTTTTTCCTTCTTCGTAACTTAAAACAAGGTATTCGTCATGTGAAGCAAAGCATGTTGAAAAGAAAGGTGAATCTCCAAGTATTTGATACACATTTGCTTCAACTTTTACTTTGTGCACTTTGTCTTTGGCATATAGTTTAAATGCATACGCTGGGGCGGAAAGAGCTTGAAAAACAGCCGCATCTGTCCCAACACCTATACATTTCAAATCATCAGCTTCACCACTTATGGTAACCGGCTCGTTATTTGGATTTGAATAAACGTTTATTTTAGAAAGAGAACCTATAGCTTTATCCCAATCGTTTTCCATTTCCATCTCTCCCATCATTTGCATTGAAGTATACTACACTATATAATTACTTTAGTAGGGATTCTATATCGCCCCTAACAATATTCAAATCTCAAGTTTCCTACACGTACTCTTTAATTTTAAAACGTTGGGAACTACTAGAAGTTTCTATATCCATTTCTCCATATGAAAGTATACGGCTTTGTTAGCTACAGAAGAACCAGTTCTATCCTCTATTTACCCTTAACCACCTTTATTAAAAACTCAAAGTGATTTGGGTTTTATTTTTATCATGATTGTCACGAACTTATAGCTAGCCTTGACACAAAAAGAAACGCTGTGTCAGACTACTTCACAGCGTTTCTTCTATTAATCTTTAAAAATCATATTCAGCATCTTTTTTGGCTCGAATAACTGCAAAAGCCTCTGTAACCATCACGGTATCCTCCGCTAACCGTTCTAAACGAAAAAGGACATCATCATTGACAATTTCTTTACGTAAAAAATCCTTTTCTTCTATAAATACATAGGTCGGTACGATGTGCGCTTTCATATAAGCAAGGATCGGCTTTAGTTGCTGTTCCACCATTAAATAATGCTTGGATGTACCTGCTGTAACAATAACACTGACGACTTTATCGCGGAAGGCATTGACAGGTAAAAGGTCAAAGATGTTTTTTAATGTAGCTGGTATAGATGCTTGGAATGTTGGCGTCCCAATAACGATTGCATCTGCAGCCATAATGGTTTCCGTCACATATTTTGTATCGCCTTCATAGTCAAAGTAATTACGTCCATCACTAAAAACTAGCTGATAGTCAGCAAGATCTAGTAATGTTACTTCATGCTGTGGGTATTTTTCTTGTAACATCTCGACCATTTTTTGCGTAGCTGTTCTTGTTTTTGAGCCGACAATAGAACCCGCAAGTGCGACAATTTTCATAATGAGCCACTCCTTATTTTGCTGTGTGTTTTTTTATCGCTGGAATTATATCATTACCAATGATTTCAATATTTTTCATCAATTTTTCGAATGGTACGCCACCAAAATCGATTTGTGCCATAAAGCGTTGCATGCCATATAGTTCGTATTGATAAAGTAGTTTTTCAATAATTTGCTCTTTACTGCCCACCATTAAAGCATCACGTGTATCAGGCGCTTGTGCAAATTGTTGCTTTGGATAGCCCCCACCACGAATAGCTTGGAAACCACCGTTTAAATGTGGATACATGCCCTGCAATGCCTCTTTTGTTGTGTCTGCTACATAAAACAAGCTTGTTGTGGCAATAGGTAATTCATTTGGGTCAAAGCCTTTGCGCTCTGCCGCTTCGCGATAGGCATCCACTGATGGTTTAAAGTTGATAGCAGGTCCACCTAATGTTGTAAGCATCATCGGAATGCCCATATAACCTGCTTTAATGGCGCTGGCAGGTGGTCCACCCACCGCACGCCATATTGGCAACGAGCCGTTTTTTGGCTGCGGTAAAATTTGTGCATGGTGGAGAGGTGCTCTAAATTGCCCTTCCCAAGTCACAAGCTCATCGTCATTGATTTTCATAAGAAGCTCTAATTTTTCCTCAAAGATTTCTTCATAATCTTGTAAATCAACACCTAATAAGTGATAGGCACCTACACGTGAACCACGTCCTGCTACAATTTCTGCACGACCATCTGATAATAAATCAATTGTGGCAAAATCCTCATATACTCGTACAGGGTCTGAAACACTTAATACGGTTGCGGAGCTAGACAATTTAATGGTCGAAGTTGCTTGTGCGATAGCACCTAACACGACCGTATGTGCCTGTGTTGTAAAATAAGACTGATGACTTTCACCTATGCCAAATACATCAATTCCAGCTTGCTCTGCTAATTGACTTGCCTCGACTAGCTCTTTTAGTCGTTGTTGAGCAGAAATACGCTCGCCCGTTAGCGGATTAGGGATATGATCACCTAAAGAGTACAGTCCGAATTCGAGTCCTTGTGCTTGATCAATACGATATTTTTCCATCATGTGTTATCTCTCCTTATTCTAGCGGTTCTAAAATAGCTTCAATTTCTGAACGTCTCTCTTCTAAAAATGGCGGGAGGTCTAACTCTTTGCCAAGTTCTTCGACTGCTGAATCTACCGTAAACCCTGGCCCATCTGTCGCCATTTCAAATAAAATACCGTTACGATCTCTAAAATATAGACTTTGGAAATAATAACGATCAACCACACCAGTACTATCCAATCCAAGCTCCTTAATTTTGGTATCCCATTGCTGTAATTCTTCAACGGTTGCAACACGTAACGCAAGATGGTGAATACTGCCTTTACCAGGTTTCTCGCTTGGTCCTTCTAATTCTTTGACAACAATCTCGCCAAGCACTTCCCCTTCTATCGATTGTAGGACCGTTTCTTTGTCCTTTTCTGCAATAACTGTATAGTGAAATAAATCTTGTAATAAATTGACCGTTCTTGATAAATATCGCACAGTGATTTCAATAGTTCCCATGCCTAAAATACGATGTTCCTGCGGTATATCATTTCCATCCCATGGTTGCCATTGAGCAGGGGTTTCTTGTCCTTGGTGGTTTAACAATACCATCCGTAAACCTTCATGATCTTCAAAAAATAAAGCCTCTTTGCCTGCATAAGTAGTGATTTCGCTATGTTCTACCTCTAGCTGCTGAAAGCGTTCTTTCCAATATAGTAGGCTTTCGGAGCTAGGTACAAGTAAGCCAATGCGCGTAATAGCATTCGTCCCTCGCACTGTACGTCCTGCAACAGGCATTTCAAAAAATGTTAATTCTGTACCTGCTGCTCCTGTTAAGTCTCCATAAAATAAGTGATACATGGAAGGTGAGTCTTGATTCACCGTTTTTTTCACACGTCGTAACCCTAAAATAGTTGTGTAGAAATGATTATTCTGTTTACCATTTTTCGTTAGCATTGATATATGATGGTGTCCGCTTAATTTGTTCATCATAATTGTTCCTCCTCATTATTTTCACTTGACTAAGCAAGTGATTTTACAAAAAAAATTACACGGGTGGCAATTTTTTTTCTCGACTATGTTTTTCAAGCTTTGTCATCGCAATATATAAAGATTTAATTTCTTCAGCTGTTAATACTTCTTCAAAAAACGAAGACTGGAAGTGAAGTTGACTAGGTGTTGCTGCATCAATCATTTGCTCCCCTTTTGATGTCAATGAGATGGTTTTCGTCTTCCAATTTTGTTTACGCTCGATTAGTCCCTCTTTTTCTAGTCGGGCAAGCATGCGAGACATGCCACCTTGTGTTACAGTTACTTTTTCTGCTAATTGAGACTGTGTAATCGGGGCATATGTTTTAATCTGGATTAACACATCAAATTGTGCTGTCGTTAAGTCGAAACGTTTTAAAAATTCATTCGATAACTGATTACTTTGCGTTGTAAAGCGCATCATCCGAATCCACGTTAAGGTGCCTAGTGTATGATTTCTCATGACTTCACCCTCCCTTCAGTTATCACTTTACCACGCAAGTGATACTTCCGCAAGAAAAATATCTCGAATTCAAGATATTTTTTTAACATAGGGAGACCCCCTATATGATGCCAGGTGTTGTAACAGGATATAAATTGCCCTTAAGAGCAAAAGAAATTCTACCCGTTTCTTCTGATACAACCATTACAAGTGCATCACTTTGCTCACTCAATCCCAGCGCTGCACGATGTCTTGTTCCTAACTTCTTTTCCCCTGTATACCGCTCTGACAATGGCAGTACATTGGCAGCTGACTCAATTTGATTTTGATGGACAAGTACCGCTCCATCGTGAAGGGGATTACCAGGGAAGAAAATAGATTCTAATAAAGAATGGGTTAAATCTGCACCAATATGAATACCAGGCTGAATTAAATTCTCTAAAGCATCCTGTCTTTGAATAACAATTAAACCACCATGCCTTCTCAAAGACATATTTTGCACACTGTGTGATAGCTCTGGATACTTTTCAGTAAACGGGGAAAGATAACAATTTAAATAGAACGTTGCAGCTTTCATTTCAATTGTCATAAACTTCTCTTTAATTTTTTCAAAATTACCGAGGAGACAATTTGCATCTGTATCCATTTCCTGCACACTCTGCTGTAAGGACATGATCACTTCGAGAAGCTCATCTTTTAAAGTTTCTTTCATTGGTGAAAAATCACAATTTGTTGGATCCACAAAAAGCACCTCTTTTCTAAAATCGTGAAGCCTCTTCTCCCCTTAGTTTCTCTATTTAGGCTATTTTTATGCGTATTAGAAATAGAGGTTAATGAGTACTTGGCCCTTTCCTTACATATAGAGACAATAGTAGTCCAATGCTACTTAAAATCGTTGTGGCAATAAAAGCAGTTCGAATACCATTTAGCATCGCATCAGCTTCTCCCAACTCATGTTGTAAAGTAGTCACAGTACTCATGATGGTTACAAGTAATGCCGTCACTAATGCACCCCCAACCATACGCAATGTGCTAGTCATTGCTGTTGCATGGGCCATTAAATATGTAGGTAACGCATTCATGCCAGCCGTTGTTAGGGGCATCATAATCATTGAAATCCCAAAGGAAATCATCGTAAACACCCCTGCCAGTAGCAAAAGGTTCGTATTCATTGATATCACTGTAAGCAGACTTGTTCCAATAAAAATACATGTGAATCCTACTAGTGCTAAGCCCTTTCCTCCAACTTTATCGAAAATCTTCCCTGTCACTGGAGACATAAAGCCCATCACTAGAGCACCAATTAATAAAACTAATCCTGTTTCAAGTGCAGAAAGTTGACGCACGTTTTGAATATAAAAGGTTAATAGTATTTGTGTACCAATCATAATGGCATAGACCAAACTTGATAAGAAGGTTGTGATAGAGAACATAGTAGATTGAAAGACACGAAATTCAAGCATGGGTTTGGGTAATCGTAGCTGTCGCCTAATAAATAAAGCTAACATCGTCCCACCCATCCCTAATGTGACACCAACCTGCATTGACTGGAAGCCTGCTGTTCCTGCAATACTAAAACCATATAACAAACCTCCCCACCCTAATGAAGAGAACACGATTGAAAGAGCATCTAGCTTTCCCTCTTTTGTAGTCGTTACATTTTTCATAAAAATCGTCGCTACTGTTAACACAATGACCGAAACAGGTAGGACAGTAAAAAATAAATGTCGCCATGTAAGGTGTTCTAAAATCCAGCCAGATAAAGTTGGGCCAACTGCTGGCGCAAAACCTGTTACAAGACCCGCTAGCCCCATAATCGAACCCCGTTTTTCTTTTGGATACATCGTTAATAAAATCGTTTGCATTAACGGCATAATCACCCCTGCTCCAGCTGCTTGAATAATTCTTGCGAGAAGCAAAATTGTAAAAGTTGGTGCAAAGGCACCTAAAAATGTACCGATACTAAATAACGTGAGGGCAACGATTAGCAGCAATCGATTTGAAAAACGACCGATTAGAAATGCTGTAATGGGGATGAGAATTCCATTCGTCAATAAATAAACCGTCGTGAGCCATTGTGCTAAGTTAGCATGAATCTTAAAATCTTCCATAATGGGCGGCATAGCTATGAGTAATAAAGTCTGGTTGAGAATGGACACAAATGCTGCAGATAGTAAAATTGCTACTATAACATTTCTTTTTTCCTTCATGTTTGAATCCCCTTTAATTTGTTAGTTAGTTATAACTAACATTTTATTTAAAAAATATATGAAAGCTTTGTGGGTAGAGCATTAAATACAGACTCCACCCACAAAAGTAGCTACTAAATGATCAACAAAACTTTCCTTTTGGTTTTTTAAAAAATGATCATCCCAAAATGCATTGGATACAAAGAAACCGAAAAGGCTCGTTAAAAAAACAGTGGCCTGCCCATTTGTATCAATATCCTTCATCTTTCTCTGTTGGATTTGGACTTGAAAATAACCTTCCAATAATTTTAGTAATTGTTTGGTTTGGCTATCCGAAATAAGCTCCATTACTCCTGGTAGTATACTTCTATCTTGTGTAGTAATGAGAAATGTCGCTTTATTTTTTTCCATAAAAGCTAGATAAGCGTTAGCAATTTGCTGTAAGTCATTCACTAGATTTCCTGATAAATCTCGAGCAAATAACTGTTCAAAGTATGGAATATAAGAATTTCTATCTAGCACAGCTTGTAGAATCCCCATTTTTGTTTCAAAATGACGAAAAACAGTCATTTCACTCACTCCAGCAGTTAAAGCAATGTCTTTCACAGAGACATTGGAGTAGCCCCTTTCAGTCATTAAGCTTGTTGCAGCGGCAAGAATTTTATCCTTTGTATCTTTTTTCATTTTACACGCCCTCTAAATGTTAGTTATGACTAACAAAAATATAGAGGATTGAACCCAATTTGTCAAAAAAAAATGTGTTGTTATTAGAACATGCTCTAATAACAACACTTGTGAGTTACATATGCCCTGCTCGGATTTTCTTTACGATGCTGAAAGTCGTGTAGGCAGCAGCGGGTGCTAATACGACAATAAAAATAATCCACACAGTTAAATTATTTGTTGCTTTTAATGTTTCATAATTTGTCATGACAAAAATAATTAGACCGAATAATAGTAAATAGCTCAGCACATTGGGAAAAATGACGATTAATCGTAATAATGCTGGCGGCATCTTTTGTTGATTCATTTAAACCACACCCCTTTTTTCAATTATACGGGAATCTAGTGATTTATCGTACTATATTTTTCCTTTTATACTTTATATTTGCCTGCTGATAGTTGGAGGTTTGCCGCTGTTGTATTTAATTGGTCGATAAATGCGGTCATGCTCTCCATATTTTCCGCTTGATGTTTAGCCTTTTGAGCAACGGCATCAACACTTTGCGATGTCTGCTTAGCCAAGAGCGAAACATCTTCCATGGTAGCTGTTACTTCCTCTGTACTAGCAGCAATTTCCTCAGTGGAGCTTGATACTAAATCCACTTGTGTTGCTAACACCTGTACATCATTATGAATTCCTTCAAACGATTGCTGTGCTTCTTGTACGATAGCACGTCCTGTATGTAAGACATCTGCTGTTGCTTGGATGGTTGCCACAATATTGGCTGTTTCCTTTTGGACATTCATCACCACCTGGGTGATTCTATCCGCCGCACTCTTAGAATCTTCAGCTAATTTCCGAACTTCTTCAGCTACAACGGCAAAGCCTTTCCCCGCTTCACCAGCACGCGCCGCTTCAATAGATGCATTTAATGCCAGTAAATTCGTTTGATCAGAAATTCCCGTAATCACATTGGTAAATTCCCCGATCATTGTAGATAGTTTTTCAAGCTCCTGTGTTCCAATCACCGCAAAATTCGTTTTCTCATGAACAGTTACTAATTGCTTTTGTAAGGACTGCATAATTTGTAATCCATTATCTGCGTTTTCCTCGGTATTACGTGAAATACTAGAAATTTCTGCTATGGATTCCGAAATATATTGAATGCTGCGCGCCAATTCCTCCATTGAATGCGCACTGTCTGCCGTATTATTCTGTTGTGCAAAGGAGGCCTGAGCCACCTGACTAGATTCTCCTTGGATAATTGCGGCTGATTCAAGTGTTTCATGAGCATTTTCTTGAATTGTATAGGTAGCTTCTTTTATTTGATTGGCCCCTTGCTTTATCTCACACATAATTTGTTGGAAATTATCCATCATCCCATTAAATGATGTCACTAATTGGCCAATCTCATCCTTTGCATGGATTGGAATACGCTTGGTTAAATCTGCTTCTCCTTTACTAATTTCCTCTAAGGAATTGCGCACGCTTAAAATACGCGATACTTGCTTTGAAATAGACAGGCCCGTAGTGAAGAAAATCACACAGACAACGATCAATGAAGCTACAATTGTGCCTACCAAAATTTGTGAGAGGATAGCATTGGATACAATAATAGCTAAGTATGTACCGTTTGATAATGGCTTTACATATTGCGTGACACGTGTGCCATCGTAGCGTCCTGAAAATTCAGTCGACTTTTGTGCTGAAAATTGGGCTGGCTCAAAACCAATATTCGCTAAATTTTGTTTTGCTGTAGCGGCAATGGCTTGGCCTTTTTCATCTACAATAGCGGCGAATAATACGGTTGAGGATAAATAGTTGTTCAGTTGATCGATATAAGATTCACTGCCGATACTTGCTTCTAAATCTAGTAGCTGCTGTCCATGGCGAGCCACCTGTACAATTTGTGGAGTTGCCGGATTCCAGCTACCTACCCCGACAAATTTGAAAAATTGATCATCGACATCGCGAATTTGTGCTTTTTGGACAATTTCTTTCGCTCTTCCATCTAAAAGTTGCATATATTCGGCAGCTTGTCCGTTTGGATCAGCGCCAAAGTTAAAATCAACAGTTGGAGCTACTGATGTCACCGTTGTATTCCCTTTATCATCTGTACTCCAAATCTCATCGATGCCACCACGCTCAGCAATGGCCTTTAAATCATCATATGTAGCACCTTTGTCAATAATGTAAGAAGCCATTACAGACTCGGCAATCATTTCTTTTTCCATAATTTCTTCTGCTTTTTCTCTAGATTGAATCGCTCCTTCCAACCCCATGACAATGGAGTTGGCGATTGCTTCTCCATTGCTTTTTTCACTTTTATATGTAGCTTGATAAACATAAATAGAAAATGCCGCTATAATGAACACCACAATGCCCATAATCTCCAGAAGCATTTTCCATTTCATTGACTTTCTCATGATGAGATCCCCCTAAAAATTACGATTATTTCCACTTCATCATACAATATTACTTCCATATATTTCATTAACAATTTATTAAATATAAAATAATAATTTTTGAAGAAGTTTAAATTGTCATTAATTTGTAAAAATTCCGAAATAGATAAGCCAGGAGGATAAATCTAACTATTTTGTACTAGTAGAGGCATGCAAAAAAGGATTATTCTCATGATTAAACAGTAATATTTAAACAAAATTATCTACACACCTTTAGGACTATAAACTAAAAACATCTATAGAAGAATCTCCTCTAATAGATGTTTCTTACTTAATAACTATATCAAAATAATTTATTATGTTGCCATGTATATACGGCTTGATCAGCTGTTAGGAATGTATTCGGAAAAATCCCCTGTGCTTCAGCTAAAAATTGAGGTAAGTCATATGGAAGAAAACGTGCGCTTAAATGATTTAATAATAAATAGTGTGCTCCAGCTTGCTGTGCGACTTTTGCTGCCTCCACATTTGTTGCATGACCGTAGCTTGCTGCTAAATCTGTTGTTGTACCATCAAAAGTTGCTTCATGGACAATGATATCAGCACCCATTGATAATTGGATTGCTTCTTCACAATATTTCGTGTCGCCTAAGACTGACAATGTAAAGCCCTTTTTGGCTGGTGCCACCACGTCTTTCGCAAGTACCACATCACCATTTTCAAGTACAATATCGTGGCCATTTTTTAATTGACCTAGTAAAGGTCCCTTTGGAACACCAAGTGCCTGTGCTTTGTCGATTAATAATTCGCCTGGTAAATCCTTTTGTTCGATACGATACCCATAGCAAGGTACAACATGGCGTAATTCCTTAGCATGAATTGTAAAATGAGCATCCTCAAAAATAATGCCTTCTTGTACTTCTACAAAGCGTAAAGGATATGTTAAATGGGTTTTTGATAGGGCCAATGTTTGTTCAATCCACTGTTGTAAGCCAGGTGGTCCGAAGATCGTTAGCGGCTCATCCCCACCTTGAAAGGAACGCGAGCTTAAAAAGCCTGGAAGTCCAAAAATATGATCCCCATGTAAATGTGTAATAAATATTTTCGTCACTTTCCGTGGCTTTAACGACGTATGAAGGATTTGATGCTGTGTCGCCTCCCCACAGTCAAATAGCCACATTTCACTCACTTCGTCTAATAGCTTTACCATCAGAGCACTTGTATTTCGTTCTTTTGAAGGCATGCCTGCGCCTGTCCCTAGAAAATGTAGCTGCAACATAAGCCACCTCACTTCTTATTTATATCATTTTATTGTACCTTATCCATTCCCATAAGAAAAACCTTTGGTGTACAGTTTCTCCAAAGGTTTCTTGATTATTTTGGTTGCCATGAAACAAGCGCCGCATGGAAATCATGACGATAATAATAACGTCCATCCTTTTCTTCGATAAAAGGTAGCAGTGATTCTTCTACATGGACTCGCTGAAAATTCGTCGTTAATATTTTTTTACTCTGCGTTGTCACAAGCTGCTCATAGCTTTCATATTCATAGACACGTTCTAGAGGGATAATCTGACAATCCGCATAAATATCCATTTCATAGAGTAGATTCAAAAACTCGATATAATCTCTGCGCGGAAATTTAATGTCATAACCATACTTTTCATATAACTTTTCATAGTGTGGCTGAATGGGGCCTGTCGTCATCCCAATGATAGCACGCTTTCTCGCCAGCCGATTCATGTGATATAAAGCTGCTTTTATTTCATACATTCGGTAAAAACAATTCACGCCCAAGACGATATCATGTGGTTCAATCTCATCATGCTCTAAACTTTCCCACTTTGCATGAATATAGGAAACGTGCTCCTCCTGCGGCATACACTGCTGTAAGTAATGCAAAATGCTTTCAGAGCTATCCACACATGTGAGCTTCCTTACTTTATCAGCTAATGGAAATGTATAATTGCCCCACCCAGGACCAATTTCTAATACAGAATGCTGAGGTTCAATCTTTTTTTGAAGCTCCTGAAAAATCAATGCAGCATAAGGATCTGTTTGTCCCACTTTTTTACGTGCCACTGATTGGGCCCAAAATTGCTCCTCTAGCTGATCATTCACCATTCGTTCAGGCATATTGCCATGCCAGTCCTTCATGCCTTCCTGCCATAATGCCTCATAGTTAATGGCTAACGGTCCTTTTCTCGTCATATAGATACCTCTAACGATAATATTTCATATATTTTTTTCATATCAAGATTTGCACGAACGTGGTCGGCTAACATATTATAGGCATCTTCTCTTCGTTCTGCGTCACTTTTCACATCACTTGGTAAAGCTGCTAGCCCTTTTTTCACTCGTATTTCATTGACGAGTTGGCGGGTAAAGGGACGATTATGGAACAAGCCGTGGAAATATGTGCCAATCACTTGCTCATCTTGACTAACCGCACCATCTTCTCTTCCATCCTCTAATAGTAAAAACGGTGATACCGCACCACGTAAAATTTTTGTACGCCCTAGATGGATTTCATAGCCTGTCAATATGTCCTGCCCTCTTACGCCTGTCATTTGCACCGTTTTTTTATTGCCTACAAAAATGGTTTCCATCGGTAATAGCCCAAGACCATCTGCAGATTCACCATTCCCCTCCACTGCTTCTGGATCAAGTAATGTTTCACCAAGCATTTGGAAACCGCCACAAATGCCAATAATTTTAGTACCGCACTCACGTAAATGTGTGATGGCTTGATCGAAGCCCTGTGCTTTTAGCCAAGCTAAATCATCCATTGTACTTTTCGTTCCTGGCAGAATGAGTAAATCTGGTGTACCTAATTCATTGACATGACCAATTAAACGTACACCCACCTCAGGCTCATCGAAAAATGGATCAATATCGGTGAAGTTTGAAATACGAGGTAAACGAATCATGGCTACATCTACAGCAAATTCGCCTGGCTTTGGTTTTTTAAAACGTAGTGACGATAATGCAAGAGAATCCTCTGCTTCAATATTGACATCGACATAAGGAATCACACCAAGTACCGGAATACCAGTTTCGCGCTCCACCCATGCCAAACCATCATCCAGTAATTCACGCATGCCTCTAAACTTATTGATAATTAATCCCTTAACACGTGCTCGTTCTTCCTCATCTAACAATGCCAGTGTACCAACAATCGAGGCAAAGACACCGCCACGATCAATATCAGCAACGAGGACTACCGCTGCATCTGCTAAATGAGCCATTCGCATATTCGCAATATCGCGATCCTTTAAGTTAATTTCTGCTGGGCTACCAGCGCCCTCTAGGACAATAACATCATATGTATGTTGAAGCGTGCGAACTGATTTTTCTACGATTGGCATCGCTTCTTGCACAAAATTATTGCGGTAGCTTTTGGCATCCATATTTAAAAAATGCTTACCATGAACGATAACCTCTGACATCATATCTTGCTTCGGTTTCAGCAAGATAGGGTTCATATCTGTCGTTGCAACAACACGAGCCGCCTCTGCCTGTACCCCTTGTGCACGGCCGATTTCACCGCCATCCTTTGTAACAAATGAATTAAGAGCCATATTTTGTGATTTAAATGGGACTACCTTCAGTCCATCATCTGAAAATATACGACATAGTGCAGTACAAATCATACTTTTTCCAACATCGGAAGCTGTTCCTTGAATCATGATTGATTTTGCTGGCATAGTCACTCTCCTCCGTAATTATTCTATGGCAGAACGCATGTATTCGTTTTCGCTTCGTGTGTATTTCCTCCAGCAATTGTAAAGGGCTTTAAAATTCGAGCCCTTTCACCGCTGGAATCCCTTCATCATAGTAATGCTTTGTCGCCTCAATGGTTGACACTAAATCAGCCATTGCTAGTAATGCTGGATTCGCACTTCGTCCTGTGACAACCAAATGCATTGTAGAAGGGCGGTGTTGGATTGCCTCGATGACTTCTGCTAGGGGAAGGACATCATCGATTGGAAACTTGGTGATCGCTAGGGCATTGTTGAGTTCATCTAAGACCAATAAATCAATGCTGTCATCCTGTAGAGCTGCCTTCGTTTTTTTCCAAGCCTTGGCTAATGCAGCTCGATGCTCCTCAGGTGTTTTTGTCCATGTAAAACCTATGCCCATTTGTTCCATTTCTACGCCTAGCTTACGAAGGGCAATTTGCTCTCCATAAGTACGTTCTGGGGATTTGATAAACTGCAGATAACGCACATTTAAGCCTCGACCAACTGCACGCAATGTAACGCCAAGAGATGCTGTCGTTTTGCCCTTACCCTCACCTGT
This sequence comes from Lysinibacillus sp. YS11, assembly GCF_002896375.1. Taxonomy (NCBI): domain Bacteria; kingdom Bacillati; phylum Bacillota; class Bacilli; order Caryophanales; family Bacillaceae; genus Lysinibacillus; species Lysinibacillus sp. YS11. The sequence goes on from NZ_CP026007.1 coordinate 2,778,767, forward strand.
ATATACTAAAAACAAGCCTTTTCTTGCCATGCTGATAGCCTCCTTACAGCCATGTTGTCTTTTCTGCAAACGGTGTTCGTTTCTTGTCTGTTTGTTCTTGCTCCTGTGGGTAGCCAATAAATATTGTACCAACTACTTTTTGAGCGTCGCTTGCACCAATAAACGTATGCATACGAGGATCATGTACAAGGCCAACACCACGTGTACGCCAAACAAAGCCAAGACCTAGCTCCTCTGCTGTCAACCACATAGACATAATGGCACTACATACAGCAAAGACATTATCTTCTGTCGCATCTGTGTCCCCTTCTACTATGTCAGCTGTCACCACAATGGCTACAGGGGTTGTTTGTACAACCTTTAATGAACTTTCCACTAAATTTGGCTTCGTGGGAAAGCGTTCTTGTAAATAAGCACTTGCCATTTCTTCATAACGCTTCATGGCTTCATCTTGAATGACATAAAAATGCCAGGGCTCACGCATCCGGTCATTTGGTGCATAGGTTGCTGCCTGTAAAATTTGCTCAATTTTTTCTTTCTCTACTGGTTGTGTCGTGTAATTACGAATTGCTCGACGTTTTTTTAATGCTTCAATGACAGTCATAGTGCTTCCTCCTTGTGCGCTTATAAGAAATGATTATGAAAAGGTAAGACCTTGCTCTTCAAACCATTGAATTTTTTCCCGTACATTGACAACCTCGCCAACAACAATCATAGAAGGGTTATGGTACCCTTCACGCTCAATGATGCTGGCTATCTCATCTAGCGGCCCTGTAATCGTGCGTTGCTGAGCAGTTGTTCCCCACTCAATGACCGCTACTGGCGTTGTTGCCTTCCGTCCATTTTCGATTAATTTGCGAGCAATGTAGGCAATATTACCAACGCTCATATAAAAGGCAACGGTATCTATACCCGTAGCTAAAGCGGGCCAATTCAAAAAATCTTGTCCTTTTTCTTCACGACCATGTCCAGTTACAAGGGCAAAGCTTGTCGCGAAGTCTCTATGTGTAACTGGAATTCCTGCGTATGCAGGAGCTGCAATTCCTGCTGTAATCCCCGGAACGATTTCATAGGCAATGCCATGATTTTTTAATATTTCAGCTTCCTCCGCGCCACGTCCAAAAACAAAGGGATCGCCACCTTTTAGGCGTGTAACAATTTTACCTTCTTGTGCTTTTTCAACGAGTAATGCATTTATTTCCTCTTGAATGAGATGATGCTTCCCAGGTAATTTGCCACAATAAACTAGCTCCGCATCCTTTTTTGCAAAATCAAGCAATTTAGGATTTACAAGACGGTCATAAGCAATTACATCAGACTTTTGAATACATTCCAGTCCATACACAGTAATGAGCTTCGGATCGCCAGGACCTGCTCCCACGATATATACGATTCCATCCTTCATTGCGTTGCTCCCATCAATAGTTGTTGTAAATATGCTTCTCGTCGATCGATCTCACCATGACGTGTCCATTCAAGGATGTTTGGCTCTAGCAATGCTTGTAATGCCGCACGTCTTTGTGGACCTTTATCATACTTAGCAGCAATCATTAATCGAGCTTGCTGTAAAAAGCATACATAGTCATCATAAGCATCATCGAATTGCTCTTCTAAATCTGCTTTAATCTTGCGGGCTAGACTTGGGCTTGCTCCCGATGTCGAAACAGTTACCACCAACGGACCACGGCGAACAGTAGCAGGCGTAATAAAATCACTTTCACTTTGTTTATCTGTTCGGTTGATTAATTGCCAATGCTGTGCTGCTTCTTGAACGGCTTCGTTAACTGCTGTCACATTCGTTGCAGCGATAATGAGAATGGCGTCATCTAAATCACGAGGTTCAAATTCCTTTTGCTTCCAAGTAATTTGCCCTGACTCTGCAAGTGACTGTAATGTGTTATGTAAGGTTGGACTGACAATCACGATGTTTGCCTTTGCTGGTAACAGGGATGCTACCTTCTGCGTTGCCACGTGACCCCCGCCTACAATCACAACTGTTTTATATTCTAGATTGATATGAATAGGAAAATAATTAGTCATTACTTTTCACCTTCTTACAAGCTGTTAACCAATTGTCAACTAGCTTTGGGTTTGATACAAAATGGAAATGAGTATAGCCAGCCACTAAATTTCCTTCTTGATAGCCTTCTTTCTTTTTGCCAAAACGACCAATCGTTTCATAGGCTGCTGTATTGTGAGAACCACTATATTTGGAATAATGGAACTCATGGCCCTTCGCTTGTTCCTCAGCACCAATTAAGAAATTATCGGCTGTGCCAAAAATTTCACGATAACCAAGTGCTGCTAGTTTTGTTTGCATCGCCACTTCTCCAGGAATTACCCCTACCATGTCATAGCGGTCGCCATGGCTATTTGTAATGGCCTCTGTTAAATACATAAAGCCCCCACACTCAGCTAATGTTGGAAGACCTTTAGCAATGACTTGACGAATAGAGTCTTTAACGACTGTATTGGTAGCAAGTGACTCTGCAAATTCCTCAGGAAAGCCACCACCAATATACAAGCCATCTGCTTCAGCTGGTACAGGCTCATTCGCAAGCGGTGAGAAAAACTGTAGTGTCGCACCTTTCGCACGTAACAAAGCCAAGTTTTCTTCATAATAAAAATTAAAAGCTGCATCTCTTGCAACTGCTATACAAATATTTCGTGAAGGCTCCTCCCTAAATAAATGGCCTGATTCTTGCAAGATAGGAGCCTTTGTTAAATGTATTAATTGATCCAAATCAATCGTTTCCGCCATCAGGTTCCCTAGTTTATCAAAAATGAATCTAGCTCTCCTCTTTCAATAGCAGGTACTAACCCTAAATGACGACTCGGGATATCGATCCCTTCCTCACGCTTTAGGTAGCCAATAACAGGTATGCCGCATTCTTGTTCAATAGCTGCCTTCGCAATTTCGTAATGACCGACACTACCAACCTGGTTCGCAATAACACCAACGATATTCGGCTTATCTGATAGTAATTGGAAGCCTTTCACAACTGCTGCTACGCTACGTGCCATGCTAGCACAATTGACAATTAAAATAACAGGACTCTCTGTCACTACGCTAATATCAGCAGCAGACCCAGCGTCAGATAAAGGGCTTTTACCGTCATAAAAACCCATCACACCTTCAATAATAGATACATCTGCATCTATACTTGCACGTGCCACAATATCACGGACTGCTTCGTGTGAAAACATCCAGCTATCAATATTACGTGATACTCTGCCCGTTACAGCTGTATGATAGGTTGGGTCGATATAATCAGGACCGCATTTAAAGCCCTGCACCACGTTCCCTTTGTTTTGAAGTGCCTTCATCAGTCCAATGGTAAAAGTAGTTTTGCCTACACCACTACCCGTACCAGCTAGTACAAAGCGATTTGTTTGCATGGACTTCCTCCTTAAAATAGGTATCTAGCAACTGAAATCGTAGCATTACCCGATTTTTTCTTCTCTAATAGAAGTGATGGAACCTGTGCATAGCGCATAGCTGCTGGTTCACTCACTCCGTATGCACCTGTATATTTAAAGACTGTTTCAGAGGGTGATGGAAATTCGATTTCATTTAATTCATCCGGTGTATACGTAACGAACTCCCAATCATATTTCTTCGTAATCTCTAAGAAACATTGCTCATCTTTCTTCAAATCAATCGTGCATAAGGCTTTCACACTTTTTTTCGAAAGCTTTAGCTCTGCCAAGGTTTCATCGATTACTTGTTCAATTTCCTCTAAAGATGTACCACGGTTACAGCCCATTCCTAGCACAATGGATTTTGGGCGATAAATAACACCGTTTTCTAGAAGAACCTCTTCTTCAGGTTCAATGATTCGATCTGTTATTAATAATGTGGCATGGGGAGTTGCTTGGATGGCTGCCTGTGTTGATGGATAGATTTTAATTTGCTCTGGTATCGGTGTTTCACGCATCCACCAATCACGTTCGCCTGTTTCCTGTACAATGGCTACATGTTCCTCATTTACAACAGATGCACTAACTGGTGTCAATTTATCCGCACTATCCCATACCCAGCCAAAGCGGGCTCCAAATAAATCAACTGGAATCGTCTTTTGTACATCAGAAGCCGTTGTAATAATCGGATTTGCACCAAGTGCAGCTGCCACCTCGTGTGTTAGCTCATTGGCACCACCTAAATGCCCTGATAATACGCTAATAACATTTTCCCCTCGATCATCAATCACCACAACACCAGGGTCTGTCTTTTTATCCTTTAAAATCGGCGCAATCATTCGTACAACTGCCCCTAGTGAAATAATTAAAATTAACCCTTTATATTGCTTAAAAAGTGTTGGCAATAGCAGGCGCACTGTTCCTGTAAATAGTTGAATATGCTTTTCTTCTTCATCGCCTTGTTCAAATTTACTCATATAATATAAATCACTTGCTGCAAAGGTTTGCTGCAGACGACGTCCTATTTGGACACCATGCTTCGTAATGGCTACAACGGCATAAGGATTACGTTGATCAACCTCTGGTAACACACCCTCTTGTAACTCAATCACTTGTCTTCACACCTTTTCTAAAGCCGTGTGTAAAGCTTGCATCATATAACTTCGAACGATATTGATCTTTATCATGAATGTTCGGGTCTAATGCCCAGCCCGCTAAAATCATCGCATGCTTACGTATACCATTCACACGCATCGCTTCATCTAATTCGATTAAAGTTGTTCGTACGATTTTTTGATCGGGCCATGAAGCTCGTTGAATCACTGCTACAGGCGTGTCATCAGCCCAACCAGCACTTTGTAGCTCTTTGACAATTTTTTTCGTCAGCGTTGCACTAAGGAATAAGGCAATTGTACAATGATGGCTCGCTAAATCACGCAGCTTTTCAAATTCTGGTACAGGTGTGCGCCCCTCTGCACGTGTTAGAATAAGGGTTTGTGTTAGATCAGGAATTGTTAGCTCAGCTCCGATTGCAGCGGCCGATGCAAATACAGAGCTAACTCCTGGAATGACTTCATACCCAATGCCTTCCTTTTTTAATAGCGCAACTTGCTCCATAATGGCACCATACATCGCTGGGTCACCTGTATGCATACGTGCCACTGTTTTACCAGCATTGACTCGGTCCACCATCACAGCAACCATTTCCTCCAAATGCATACCAGCTGTACGAATGACCTCCGCATCTGGTCTAGCTTTCGCAATAAGGTCCTCACTCACTAAAGAATCTGTATACATGACAACGTCCGCTGTTTGTAACATATGTAAACCTTTGACTGTAATTAAATCTGGATCACCAGGACCAGCGCCGACAATATAGATTTTTTTCATTATTTACGCACCACCATTAATGTTAAATATTCTAAATCGACACCATCCAACTCACGCACATCCCAAATGATTTCTTCATCAGATGTTACCTTTGTCACCACGGATGCTTTATCTAATAAATCTAAATCGCGTAGCACTTCAAGCATTAAATCAATCACTTTCGCCACTTTAATAAAAACAACAGCATCATGTGTTTCAATCGCTTCACGCATAGCTTCGTAATTGTCATACGCAGGAATAATCGCAACACGATCATCACCATCCGCTAACGCAATGCCTAAGCGTGATGCAGAGCCATTAAACGAAGAAATCCCTGGTACCGTGCGAATTTCGACATCTGGATGCTTGTCCTGCATTAGCTTCATCATATGAATAAACGTACTATACAATAATGGATCGCCCTCTGTAACAAAGGCTACATCTTTGCCTGCTTGTAATTTTTCGTAGACAAGTTCTACTGACTTTGTCCATTCACGTTCTAGAACAGCCTCATCTTTTGTCATTGGGAATACAAGACCAAGCATATCTTTTTCTTCTGGATTAATATACACATCTACAATACGATGGGCATAGCTTTTACTGCCTTTTAGTTTTTTTGGGTAAGCAATAACAGGTGATTCCTGAATCACTCGAAATGCCTTTACTGTAATTAATTCTGGATCGCCAGGACCAACGCCCAAGCCATATAAAATTCCTAGATTACTCATGATTTTCTTCCTTTCGATAAGCGGAAATAATGTATATTGGATTTAATGGAACAAAGCGTGTCATATCTAAAATTGGTTTACTGCGTGCCAGCTGAGCCTGTAAAATGTCAACAGCAAAACCACAAGCTTTAAATGCCTCAACAGCTTTATATAAATTTTCAATAGTCGCCGCATTTAAGACAATGCGCCCATTTTGCTTTAAACGCTGACAGCATAACTGCAGTAACTCAACCATTTCACCCCCAGTGCCACCGATGAAAATGGCATCAGGGTCTGGAAAGTTGTCTAAACCCTCTGGTGCTTTACTATGAATAGCTGTCATATCAACTCGGAATTTTTGTTGGTTTTGAAGACAGTTTTCTAAATCAGGGGCATTTTTTTCTACAGCAAAAACCTGTCCCTCAGGAGCAAGCTTTCCTGCCTCAATGGCCATTGATCCCGTACATGTGCCAATATCCCAAATAATGCTATCCCGTTGAAGCTGCATGGCTTGCAAACTTAAAACTCGAATTTCTTTCTTCGTAATAAGTCCTTTATCTGGCTTTCGTTGTGAAAATTCCTCATCATCAATCCCGAGCGTGTAGCGTTTCGGTGCTATTGTTTGTTTTAAAATCACGACATTTAAAGGAGAAAAATGAGTAACTTCCATTTCATCGAGCGAGTACCAGCCACTTTTTTCGTTGTCGCCCTGTAAATTTTCGGCGACAAACGCACGATATTCCGTCATACCAAAATGCTTTAGATATTTAGCAAGAGCATTCGGACTATTCTCTGCATCGGTTAAAAGTGCCACTTTCTTTTTGCCATCAATTCGCTGTGCCAGGCCCTTCATTGGTCGTCCATGAATACTCGTTACGTAAGCATCCTGCCAGCTCTCTCCCATTTTCGCAAAGGCCAGCTGGACGGAGCTCATATATGGATAAACCTCTATTTGTAGCTTTTTTGCTAAGTAGCCTCCGATGCCATAAAATAATGGATCTCCAGATGCAAGAATCACGGTATTTCTTGTTTCTTCAGACAATCTTTCAACAAGTGTTGAAAGACCTCCTTTTATCAGGATTTTTTCACCCCTATAGTCTGGGAAAAAATCAAGTACTCGCTCACCACCAACAAGTACCTCACAGTCTTCAATCCACTGAAGGTATTGAGGTAATAAGCTTGCTAATCCGTTATCCCCGATCCCAATCAACTTCATCGATCGATGCAATGTCATCAGCCCTTCCTAATAATTGTCCCTGCATCGAATAGATCGATGTGGAAAGCGTTAAACCGCCCTTAATATGATGGATAGAGGAATAGCAGCAAGCCTCACATAAACGATGGAAGAACGCATCATAGCCCTTCTCCATCATAATCTCACCCACTTGTGAAGCTGTATTTGCCTCCAGAACTTGTGCTATCGTTTCTCTATCTGCCCCTATATCCTCTGCCAGTTGTGCTAAAAAATTAAAATCGATTGGTGCACTTTTGGAATGCACCATCATGACTCCTTGTGCGACTTTAGAAAATTTCCCCATCATCCCAACGAGTGAAACTTGTTTGATGCCTAGACGCTTACAATGCTTTAATGTAAAACCTACAAAGTCACCCATTTCAATAAACGCTTCTTCTGCTAGATGTGGGTATTGTTTCATCGCAAACTTCTCACTTCGTCCACCTGTTGTCACCACTAAATGCTCACAGCCAGCCTCTTTCGCTACACTGATGGCTTGGACAATACTGGCCATATAAGCAGAACTCGAAAAAGGCACGACGGTTCCCCTTGTGCCTAAGATTGAGATGCCCCCAAGTATACCGAGTCGTCCATTTAACGTTTTTTTAGCAATCTCCTCACCCTTAGGTACAGAAATCACCACATTCACGCCTCGTGTAATGTGAAATTCGTCCAACACACCTTGGACCGTGCTATAAATCATTTTACGGGGTACAGGATTAATGGCTGCCTCTCCGACAGGCACTGGCAAGCCAGGCTTTGTGACACGCCCGACGCCAATACCTCCATCTAAATGAATCCCAGGTGTATCTGCCCAGCTCACTGTGCCAACGATGAGTGCCTGATGGGTCGCATCAGGATCATCACCAGCATCTTTAATCGTCTCACAGCTGACAGCATTTTCTTCAAATATGCATTTTTCAATTGTAAAGGTTGCATCTCGACCAATAGGTAAATGAATCGTACTTGTCTCTTGCTCCTCCTTGGTAATAAGGGCAAGCAGTGCAGCCTTTGATACAGCAGTTGCACAGGCTCCCGTCGTATAACCGTGACGCATGTCCTTGGGGTCCTTTTTTGGCTTCCGCTCCATTATTTTTTCGCCTGTTCGTCCGCTAAAAGTGAGATGGCATTTAAAGCAGCAACCGTCACTGTACTACCGCCTTTACGACCAACATTTGTAATGTACGGAATCCCTTCTAGTTTAAGCAGCTCTTCTTTTGACTCAGCTGCTGACACAAAACCAACAGGCATACCGATAATTAAATCTGGTTTTGCTAGCCCTTCTTTAATTAATCGAATCAATTCCAGCAATGCAGTTGGTGCATTACCAATGGCATAAATACCACCTTCATGTAATTTTGATGCCTTTTGCATCGAAATAATGGCACGTGTTGTATTTTGTTTTTTCGCTTCTATTGATACATCTTCATCCGCAATATAGCAATGCAAATCACCACCATGTTTTTGGAAACGCTTTTTACCAGAGCCACTTTCAATCATTTGCACATCTGCAATGACATGACGTCCTGCAAGAATAGACTTGATACCCGCTTCAATAGCACCTGGTGTAATGATGACACTACGACCTAGCTCGAAATCAGCTGATGCATGGATAATGCGACGTACAACTTTCCATTCATCTTCTGAGAAGTCATGCTCGCCCATTTCCTCTGCAATAATAGAGAAACTGTAATCGTAAATTTTATCTGGGTCTACCGTTAATGGTTTAAAATCTGTTTTAAAATCCATGGAAAATGCCTCCTAAATTGTATGTTCAACAGCCTGTAATACTTCTTCAAATGTTGAATATTGTTGGCCGTACTGTATATTTGGTCGTGCAATAAGAATCGTTTCAATCTGGCATGCGAGAGCTGCCTCTAGCTTCTCATCAACTGAGCCCACTTTACCGCTTTCCTTGGTAATCATCAATGTCACTCCGTATTGACGAAATAGAGCTTCATTTAATTCCTTTGAAAACGGACCTTGAATAGCCACAATATCTCGCTGCGCCACGCCAAGTGCCTCACATTTTTCCATATTATCCAGTCGTGGAAGCATACGAGCGATTACTCTTGTGTTTTCTAAGCCCTGTAAAACCCTTGTAAATGTAGCGAGTGTTTTACTACCTGTCGTTAGCATAATGACACCGCGTTTTTCTGCAGCTAGCTGAGCTGCCTCCTCATAATCCTTTACAACAGTAATCAAAGGATGGGCATAATGTTCATGAGCTCTTTCATAGCGAATATAAGGAATCTTTGCCTGCTTTGCCGCTGCCATCGCATTTTTAGAGGCTTCCTCCGCAAATGGATGAGAAGCATCTACCACCAATTGATAGCCCTGCTCTGTCATGATGGTCGCCATTTCCTCAGCTGTCAGTCTACCGATTAAATGTGGCAGGCCAACGTCAGCAAGACTAGAGGCTGCCGACTCAGTGACGACCGTAGCGGTTACCGCATAACCTGCACGTTGTAATGCTAGGGCTAGATCCCTTGCATCACTTGTCCCTGCTAACATGAAAATCATTTTACCGGCTCCTCTTCATGATGATGGTGATGGTCATGGTCATGATGGTCATGCCCATGATCGTGATCGTGATGGTCGTGATGATGATGCGCATGTCCATGATCGTGATCGTGATCATGATGGTGATGATGATGTGCATGTCCATGTACTGCCGCATAGGCGCGATAATCTTCTAGATCTTGCATACCTGTTGATGTACCGTTGATTGCCTGTTCAATACGCTCTAATAAAACATTTTGTAACCGTTCATGGTAGCCAAAATAGTTAGCAATTTGAATATCACAATCTGGATAAAGTTCATTAAACTTCTCACACATGCCATGCATGCGTTCCATCAAAATGCCTGTGAATAAAAAGTATGGTAACATGATGATTTTTTTTGCACCTAGTTTGACACAACGTTCAATTCCTTCTTCAACTCGTGGATCTGTGACACCCATAAAAGCACTTTCTACGTATTTTACGGGTAGTTTTTCCCATAAGAGTCGCGTAATTTTATAAAAATCACCATTAGCAGATGGATCACTGCCACCTCGTGCAATCAATAAAATCGCTGTGTCTTCCTGCTCTTGTTCTGAATTAAAGCCAATTTCAGCTAGGCGATCTTGTAAAATGGCAAAGATTTCATCATGGATACCAATTGTTTGACCATATGTGAAGGTAATCGCTGGATAATGCTCACGCGCATGCTCGATTTCCGCTGGAATATGCAGCTTTGAATGGCCTGCATGCAGTAAAATGATTGGAATTACATGTACCTCTGTAGCTCCCTTTTTCACACAGTTTGTAATACCTTCTTCGATGTTAGGTGAAGCAAATTCAAGGAAACAAGTTTCCACTAAAAATTGTTCATCAATACGCGGTGTCATTTGTTCGATAAATGTACGAACCTCATCATTTCCTGCTGCTAAACGGCTCCCATGGCCGACAAATAAAATAGCTTTCATCTCTCTACTCCTTACTAGTCGCCGCACGGAGCTGGCTCTACTTTTATTTTGGAAGACATATCTTGATACGTAAAATGCAGTATCTTTTTCACACGTTTAAAATATTTAAACAAGCGTTCATTTGGATGAGCATTTGCTTTATATTCTTCAATAATATCTGTAATGAGTGGAATCAGTTGCTCAGGCTCCAGCCCTTCTACAACAGGCTGTGCTGCGTGTGCTGTACGACCGACTGGTTTTGCTCCAATAAAGACATCGAATTTACTTTTGCGGTAGACGATGCCAATATCATCAAATACAGCCCGATAACAGGCCATACCACAGCCATTAAAGCCAATATTTAATGTCTTCGGTAAGGACATACCGCCTAGTTTTTCTTGTATTTCCTCTGCATATGGTATTGAATCAGCCTTTTCACCGTAGCAAAAATCACAAGCCTTCAGTGATAACACATCACCAATCGGGGCTAATAAAAACCCTACTTCCTGTAATTTCTCTGTGATCTGTTCAGGGGCAGTCGTTGGTATTTTCAAATGAATTTGATGATCTGGTGTGTATTCCATCGTCCCCTCATCCCCAACGACCTCCGCTAACGTCATCATTTGCTGGGGAGTAAAAAACTTATTGGCTACACCAGGACTTACTGCTAATTCAAAAATAGATTCTATTTTTTGCTGTACAAGCTTCGGTGTTACTTTGACTGCGCTTGTCCCTTTTACCATTGCAAGTGCCGCTGTAGCCATTTCAAGAGCTGTTTTTTTCGGCTTTGGCGTAACGGCTATACTGGGTTTATTAAAGCGCCCTGCATTAGGGTCAGCCGTAAAGTCATTTCGCGCTGTTCCCGTCTCTTGGTTCATTGCCCAAGGTTCATTTTCTTCGCGTAAACGTTGATGTGGACGTAATGGCTGTTTCTCTTCACCCAGGGTATATTTACGTTGGTAACCGCGGGGCGTAATCATCTTATTGTCATAGAAAAATGTTGACGAATTCCCGATAATGACAGTTGTCAACATACCAATATCATGTTCTAGCATTTCTGCTAGTGTTGTCATGGTCACTTCTTGACGTTCTCGATAGGCACTTTTCACAAGCCCTACTGGTGTGTCTGGCGAACGATATTCTAAGAGTATTCGTTGAGCCTCGACAATTTGTCTTGTTCGACGTCCACTTTTAGGATTGTATAAAGCAATGACAAAGTCCGCCATTGCAGCTGCCTCGACACGCTTTGCAATTAAATTCCAAGGTGTTAGATGGTCACTCAAACTGATTGTACAAGCATCGTGCATAATAGGTGCACCAAGTATGCTAGCGCATGAATTAATCGCAGAAATCCCAGGAACAATTTCTACTTCAATTCCTGTTGCTTCTGTCCAGCCTAGCTCAATTAACACCTCATAGACTAAACCCGCCATGCCATAGACGCCTGCATCACCACTCGAAATTACTGAGACGATGCTCCCTGCTTCGGCTTGACGAACGGCTTCCTGTGCACGCGACACTTCTTCTGTCATGCCTGTACTAACAATCGATTTTGCACTTACTAAATCTTGAATCAGCTCTACATAGGTTTTATAGCCTATAATCATATCACTTTGTTGTAAAGCCTCTACTGCACGTGTCGTAATATGCTTAAAATCTCCAGGTCCAAAGCCTACTACGAAAATTTTTCCTTTTTGCGCCATGTTGTTACCCCTCTTTCACCTTTTCGATCCCTTTAATGGCAGTTGTTTGAGCAGTACGCTGTAATGTACCTTCACGAAGTGTAAAGACATGTTCGTTGTATAAGGATTCATGATGTAAATCTTGTACTAGTGTTCTAGCATGCTCTGTTGATGGCACACGATACCAGTTTCCTTGAGGATAAGCGATTACCACACAAGCATCCTTGCAGCGTCCATTACAGCGCGTTCTTGTCGTATGTATTTCCTGATCGAGTGCTTGCCGCTGTATCTCATCTCGAATGGCTAAGGTAATTTCCTCCCCATCCTTTTTCATGCAGCTACTGCCATTGCAAATAAAGAGATGTGTTTTCATCCCCTCTAAATTCCAAGTTGTCATCTTCTGTCTCCCCTCATTTGCTTTTTGGAAAAAGAAAAACCTTTACTCTATAACGAAGAGTAAAGGTTTTGTAGAAGCCAAATAAAAACGAATAGAATGAAATACAGGTACCCGCTTTCGCTTCAACTTCTCCCTCCGAAAAGTTTGCATGCACAATCAAATAAGCAGGTTTCCTGACTTAAGCTTCATTTTACTGTCGCACCTTCCCAAGTTTGTACCAGTGGCTTTGCGATTTCATCAGCTATTACAGTAGCGGGGGCTGTATTGGATTTTCACCAATTTCCCTATTATCTCGAGCTATTCGAGCACTTATTGACGTTTTATATGAAATTTTTAGTAGAATTTTAAATAGAAAACTGTCTTTATCATATCTTATTATTTTAAAATTTCAATATTTCTTTAAAAATTTATGACAAATTTATCAATTTTGAATGGAACTAGGTATGAAATTTATACAATCTATATAATTTGCGCACAAAATTTTATCAGAATATTCACCGTTGACCTTTAATTTAAAAAATTTCATAAAAGGTATAGCATATTTATGGAAATTCATGTTACACTTTGTCGTGAAATCTCACAATTTGAATGTTTTTCGGTGCAAAGTGCTTGTCATTTTGCTTAAAAGGGAAGCCGGTTTGAGTCCGGCGCGGTCCCGCCACTGTAATAGGGAGCTTTATAGAATATGTCACTGTCCAACGGATGGGAAGACCTATAAAGCATTGAACTAGAGCCAGGAGACCTGCCGAAAAATAAGTGATCGTTTCAACCTACGAGGATAGGTGTGCGGCTTAGCAGATGAGACTGTTATTTGCTTTTTTAGCTATGCACTTTTCCACCTAAGGAGAAGTGCTTTTTTTAATTACGCACGCAATATTCTAAAAATCTATTAAATAGTTAGGAGGAAAGCTTTTTGAAATTATCATGGTGGAAACTTAGTTATTTTTTACTGGCCTTTTTAATCGTGCCAAAACGTGCCTTTGCCATGCATATCATGGAAGGTTTTTTACCAATCGAATGGGCTATTTTTTGGTGGGTGATCTCTATCCCATTTATCATTCTAGGATTGCGTTCTATTCGAAAAACCATTGATGAAAATCCTGAAACAAAAATGCTTTTGGGGCTTTCAGGAGCCTTTGCCTTTGTGCTATCCGCCCTAAAAATCCCTTCAGTTACAGGTAGTTGCTCTCACCCAACTGGTGTAGGACTTGGGACAGTACTCTTTGGCCCTCTAGCAATGAGTGTAATTGGAACAATCGTTTTATTATTTCAATCTTTATTATTAGCTCATGGAGGAATTACAACTTTAGGGGCTAATGCCTTTTCTATGGCTATTGTTGGTCCTTTTATTGCTTACTTTGTCTTTAAAGGGGCTCAAAAAGTAGGGTTGTCATTTTCACTAGCCATATTCTTTGCAGCTATGCTTGGTGATTTAGGTACATACATTGTGACTTCTGTACAACTAGCACTAGCCTTTCCTTCAGAGGTTGGAGGCTTTATGGCATCCTTTACAAAGTTTGCAGGTATTTTTGCCTTAACTCAAATTCCTTTAGCAGTGAGTGAAGGAATTTTAACGGTCATTGTGATGAATTTCTTGAAAAAATACAATGTTAGCGAATTAAAAACGTTACGTGTTTTCTCAACAAAGGAGGCACATTAACAAATGAAAAAAAATTTATTGTTATTAGCAATTGTTGTGTTGTTAGCCATCATTCCCTTATTCATACAAAAAGGTGCTGAATTTGGTGGTGCTGATGGAGAAGCAGAAGCAGCTATTGGTGAAATCAATGCGGAATATGAACCATGGTTTGAAAGTCTATGGGAGCCACCAAGTGGTGAAATCGAAAGCTTATTATTCGTGCTACAGGCAGCTATAGGAGCTGGCTTTATTGGCTACTTCATCGGCTATATGCGTGGCAAACACAAAGAAGGTTAACCATTATGTTACTCATTGATAAGTATGCCTATCTGAATAAGCTAGCGTCCGTTCATCCGCTAGAAAAAATGATATTTTCACTTGGACTACTTCTCATAACGCTCATCATGAGAGATGAACGACTTTCACTCATTACATTTTTTGTAATGAGTGCTTTTATCATTTTAGGTGCAAAAATTCCGCTTGCATACTACGGCAAATTATTATTGCTACCTAGCTTTTTCTTATTAACAAGTCTCGTATCTATTTTACTTTCCTTTACATCATCAACGAATGCACTCCCTGCCCATATTTGGTCGTTTACATTTAGGAATTGGACTGTCTTTATTGGGAATGCAAGTGTGTTAGCAGCGCAACAGCTGTTCTTTATTGTCCTTGGAAGCATTAGTTGTTTATACTTTTTAATTCTAACCACTTCCGTACAAGGAATATGTTATGTGCTACGACAATGGCGACTCCCCTCTTTATTAGTGGAGCTCGTCGAACTAACCTATCGTTTTATTTTTATGTTTTTAGAAAGTATGCAAAATATACATCTCGCCCAACAAGCACGTCTTGGCTATCATTCACCGATGCAATGGCTACGCTCTGTCTCCATGCTTATTGTGGCATTATTTGTGGAAATGTTTCAGCGTAGCCGAGAGCTCAACAATGCCATGCAATCACGTGGAGGCGATGCCGTCTACTGGCAAGAGATGGGCTCTTATAGCAAGAAAAATTGGCTAGGCATGGCAGCTATTTTACTAGTCCTCATCGTATATGGAGGGTATTTTACATGACAGCATTTTATTTTGAACTCAACCAATTATCTTATGCCTATGCGGATGGTACGAAGGCGTTGTCAGATATTACATTAGACATTCCAAAAGGTAAAAAAATCGCCATACTCGGACATAATGGCGCAGGAAAATCGACTTTATTTCAGCATCTTAACGGTATTTTAAAACCTACAGCTGGGACGATTGTATTCGAAGGCAACGATCTGGAATATAGTCGAAAAGCTTTAAAGGCCCTACGCCAAAAAGTCGGCATTGTTTTTCAGAATGCAGATCATCAGCTTTTTTCAGGGACCGTCAAGCAAGATATAGCATTTGGCCCATTGAATCTCGGCTGGTCTACTGAAAAAACGGAAGAAAAAATAGCATGGGCCGTTGCGCAAACCGAAGTGGAAGATTTGCTTGATAAACCCATTCATTTTTTAAGCGTAGGTCAGAAAAAACGTGTAGCAATGGCAGGTGTTTTAGCGATGGAGCCCTCTGTCCTTTTGTTAGATGAACCAACAGCCGGTCTTGATAATTATTATGCTACACAAGTATTACAATACTTAGCCAAATTAGATGATGGTGAGAGATCCATTTTACTAGCAACCCATGACATACCTCTCGCCTATGAATGGGCAGATCTAATCATTGTTATGGAGGCTGGAAAAATTATTTATAACGGTGATCCAATCACCTTGTTTTATGAAGACGAATTGTTACATCGCGCGCATCTTGAACGTCCATGGATTTTTGAAATGGTCATAGCTTTGCAAAAAAAGAAGCTATTGCAGGAAAATATCAACATCCCTCGTTCCAAGCAGGAGCTACAACAATTAATAGAACAGATCTAAAGCTTTTAACAAGGCTTGGTTTTTTCGTTATACCTACCAAAAGTTAAAATAGCAAAGAAAAATTTTCCTCCATTACGAAACTTTTCTAATCTTTGTCCGTATTAATATAGTCGAGATTTAATTTATAACACCAAGGAGAGATAACAATTGAAAAGTTGGTATAAAAAATCAGTCGCTGTTGTAGCATCTGCTGCACTCATGGTTCCTGCTGCTTCTGCCTTTGCTGAGGCACCTCAGCATAAAGCGAAAAACATGCTGGCAAACAGTGCGAAACAAACAGAGAAGAATGAAGAAAAATGGATGAGTAAGGATACAATTGTTATCAAGCATTCAGGTCTTGATAAAAACGTACATAAAAAAATTGGCTCCAAGGTCATCCGCTCCATTCCTTCATTAGGGTATGATGTTGTACAACTAAATAAGGGCGTATCGATCGAAAAAGCCGTCTCTTACTATTTAAAGCAAAACGGAATATCAAGTGTATCTCCTAGTTACATCTATCATTCTTTTAATAAAGAAGCTGATCCTAAAAAACAAGAGATGTATCATTTAAACTTACTGCAAATGGATAAGGCACTAGAATTAGCAGGCAACCATGATGTCACAGTTGCTGTCATTGATTCTGGTGTAGATTTTAAACACCCCGATCTAAAGTCACAAGTACTCCCACCCTATAATGCAGCAGCACCTGCTAATACTACCTATTCAGGCGATCACGGAACACATGTGGCAGGTATTATCGCCGCAGCAAAAGATAATGGCGTAGGTGGGCATGGGATTAATCCGAATGCAAAGTTACTGCCAATTGATGTATTTAACGGCAAAGAAGGTGCTAATGATTTCATCATTGCACAGGGTATTCTTTATGCAATTGAGCAGGGCGTTGACGTCATTAATATGAGTCTAGGAGGCTATGGTGAATCTCCCCTGATGAAGGAAGCCGTGCAGAAAGCGATTGATAGTGGGATTACAATTGTGGCGGCCGCAGGAAATGAATCGACAGATGAATATTCCTTCCCCGCTTCTTTCGAAGGTGTCATTAGTGTTGGTTCAACAAACGAACGTAACAAACTATCGAGCTACTCCAATTACGGACCATCTGTGGATATTGTTGCACCAGGTGAAGACATTTATAGTACCGTTCATGATGCGAAGAAAGGATCATCTTTTGTCAAGTTTAGTGGAACATCCATGGCTTCTCCTGTCGTGGCAGGTATCGCCTCTCTTCTTAAATCCAAAGACCCATCTTTAAAACCGCATCAAATAGAAGCGATTTTAGAAATGACCGCACAAGATTTGGGCGAGAAAGGCTATGATCTTACTTATGGTCACGGATTAGTTGATCCTGTAAAAGCATTACAATTTGATTTAAATAAATTGCCTAAGCATTATTCAGAGACAAAGGAAGATCGTATTAAGAACGCCAAGATCCTTGCTAAAAATAAGCTAAATACAGAACAGGGTGCTTTTGAACAGCAAGACGAAAAGAAATGGTATAAAGTCGATTTAGAAGAAAATGAATATGCTCAATTAACATTAAAAGGCGCTGACAAATACGACTATGCCTTTGATTTATATTTCTACCCAAATAGCGGGATTGGTGATGTAGAGCCTATCCATGTCAATGATGTTCGCGTAGGAAAAAAAGAAGGTTATCTATTTAAAGCAAATCAAAAGGGAACGCTTGTCATTGGTGTCAAAGATCATAATGGAAGCTATAGTTTAAAAGGCAAATCTACTTACATTTTTACAGCACAAACGACGAAGGACTTGCCAATTGATACAATAGACAAGTCTACGATGGAGCCTATTAAAAAGTTCCCATATAGTACAGCAGGTAAAAACTATACATTACTGTCAAAAGATCAACAACAAGATCAAGATTACTTCACGTTCTCTGTCAAAAAACCGACGACGTTACAATTTGATCTATCGGGAATTCCAGGTGTCACTGCCTCTATGGAGCTTTATCTAAAAGATGACTTTAATCCTGTGCCACCAGAAGAAATCGATCAAGCTGAAAATGATGAAGGTGAAGAAGAAGCCTATCCAATGCAGACCGCTTATGGTACAGCAAAAGGTGAACCGGTTCGTATGATTATCGACGCTGTTCCAGATCAAGAGTACGTTTTAAGTGTATCTAATGAAAGTAATAGCGAGTTTTCTATGGAGATGTTCTTTAGTGGCGGCATCGAAAAAGAAGAAACGATCAGTGAATCGATGATCCCTTACACATTAAAAGGTGAAGTAGTTTCCCTCCCACCTGATGAGGATGGTCTACCTGTAGATGAAGCCATGATCGAAGAAAATGTTCCAGAGAGCCAATTACCGCTTATAGAAAACAACATAAAAAAACGTAATGAAATTGACAGCCTGATGAGTATGTTATTGAATCCTACGGCTTCAGGCAACCTAGAAAATGTTGACCCTATCATTAAGCAGGCAATCCGCTTTGAAATAGGTGACGATCAAAAAGCTTATTTCCAAACAGATTATGATGAGGATTATTTCTTATTTAAAGCGAAGGAAGACGCCCTTTATAGCTTCAGCTTTTTGAAAGGCATGAACCAAATGCCGACAGGTACAGTGTTTGAATATGATGAAGAAACAAAAGAATTAATTCCCGTTTCTTCCTTAACTAATAACCTTGGTATACTGGCACTACTACTTGGTTCAGCTGGTAACGAAGACGATGCAAAGGTCATACCATTGAAAAAGGACAAAACATACGTGGTAGCCGTTGTCAATGCTGGAGAACGATCTGTTGAACCTTATACATTGAAAACAAAGAAAATAGGCGATATTCCAGCAGAGTACAATCCAAACAATCATGAGGAAGCAAAAGCGCTAAAAATTCAACCAGGTACTACTTATAGAGACCACCTGATTTATCAAGATGATGTAGATTATTACTACTATAAGCAACAAGGCAATGATGAAGTCATGAGTCTGCTTCTTTCTTCAGTTCCTTTTACTAATGAACAATTGGCTCAGCTACCTAAAGAACTGCAAAAGGACTTGAAATTTGCAGGAGCTATTATCGAAGATACGAACGGCAATATGAAGATTGATGCCAAAGAAATGGAGACAGAAATTCCATTTGGCTTAGGTGATAATATTCTTGAAATGTTACTTGGAATGATGGGTACAAACGATGTAAATACATCGTTTAAGGCGAAGAAGGATCGAGGCTATTTTATTCTAGTCAACAGCATGGGGCTTGGCCAAGTATCGATTCAGCCTTATACATTAACATTGTTTGATCATAAGCATGTGGATGAAGATGCGGATTCAAAATTAGTAAATGGAGTACCTAGCAAGCCATCTGTTCTTGTGAAAAAGGATGAGAAATGGGTTGCAACGCAATATTTAAATGCAGGTATACCATTTGGTGATAAAGACTATTTTGAATGGAATAACGATCAGAAACGCGAAGTCTTCTTCTCACTCCAAACAGAAAAAGCGTTGGATGGTGTTATTCGAGTGTTAGATGCAAACGGAAAAACCGTCAAAACATTCGATCTTTATGGTGTTGGTGATGCCGAGGTTGGTACGTTGGAGCTTGATGCAGGCAAATACTATATTGAAGTAAGTGAGTTTGATGGCAAAGCTAGCACACAACCCTATACGCTTGAAATAAAATAGTTAGAATTAAAAATATCCCCTAGATCAAAACGATCTAGGGGATATTTATGATCTGAAAGAAGCATTTTCATCCAACGATGAGATTCACCACTTCGGCTTACATAAAATATTTAACATAATTACAATATTCATCTTGCTTCATTTGTAGCTTTTCATAAAGCTTACGTGCATTTACATTATCAGCCGCCGTTTGTAACGTGACATAGCGAGCATACTGTTGCTCACAATAATGAAATACCTTTTCCATCAATGCCTTGCCCACCCCTAGGCCTCTAGCATCTTCTGTTACATAAATATCATTTAAAATATAGGCTCGCTGTAAAGCAATGGACGAAAATGTTGGATATAATTGTGTAAATCCAATTATCTTGTCATCCATCAGCGCGATAAAAATGACGGATTCTTTCAAGGCCAATCGTAATTGTAAAAATGCCTTGGCACTGCTTATATCTGACTCAATTCCATAAAATTGACGATATTCATCAAACAGTTTTGCTAAGTCCTCTAGTTCATCCATTGTTGCTTGTAGTATTTCCATTCTAGTCTCCCCTTGTGTCTACCCATGATTGTCTAGCTTTATAAAACTAGTTTTTATTATATAGGAAATACTGGTATAAAGAAAAGAATACTCCTCTCAATCCAGAAAAGATTCACTTTTATTCACCTAAATAATTGGCAACCTTCTTGACGATCTGCCTCCAATTTAATTCCTTGCGGGCAAATGCTTGAAGCTGGACACAAGTATCTGCCAATAATGATTCCTGTGCTGCAACTTGTTGCAATGTCCGACCTATCGCCTCCCAATCATGTGTAGGATGGATTGTACCAAAACGCTGTTGTTGTGTAATATCAGCAGCACCATCCACATCTGTTGTCACGATATAGCAACCATTTTTAGCTGCCTCCGCAAAGACATGGGCATAGCATTCGACTAAAGACGTTAAGCAAAAAATTTTAGCCTTACGATACTCCTCTTCTAGCTGGACCTTATCAACAATAGGTCCTACCATCGTTACTTGAGCGGCAAACGGATGACTATCTAGTAATAGTCTCAGCTCTTCTTGAAATGAGACTGACATCGGCCCTACTAAACGAAGCTCCCAATCTGGCAGTTGTGCTGCTAAAAATGCCTTGACTGTCAAAATTGTTTGCTTCTCTGGTGCATCCAATCGCCCAACTGTTAGAATTCTATTTTCTTTCTCGTGAAACGGCACTGGCTCTGTGGGGAAATGTTCATAAAAACCATTGGGTATATGTTTAACATCCAATTGTGAAAAGTCTTTGATTGCTGTTTGAATAGATATGCATTCAGAGGTAAGGAGATCACAAAGCTGCAACAACTCT
Organism: Lysinibacillus sp. YS11; assembly: GCF_002896375.1. NCBI lineage: Bacteria > Bacillati > Bacillota > Bacilli > Caryophanales > Bacillaceae > Lysinibacillus > Lysinibacillus sp. YS11. The sequence continues at coordinate 2,800,062 of NZ_CP026007.1, forward strand.
AAAAAATAGGGATAGGTTTTTAATCGATTTAGCCAAAATCGATTAACATCTAATTTCATATAAATTTTGCCATTTGGATTAAAATGCTTATAGGTTTTCAAAATAGCTAAATAGGATGGATAGGGTCCAATAGCAAAGGCAATGTCGATGTCCCTTGCATGCTGGGCTAAATAGGCATTCATATTCACCACATAATCATCTTCAAATGGTACAGACTCAAATTTTACAGTGGGAAAGACTTGTTGAAGTAGAGCTTCATTCATTTCTGTCGTGACAATAGTGACCTCATAGCCTAAATGTTCCCCCAACAAAATAGGCACTAGACACAAATCTTTGAAAATATGGGCATCCGAAAGTTTGTAAGATTCTACGCTACAAATAAATGCTATCCTTTTTGTCATCGTATCCCTCTTTCTAAAAAAAGCGCTCTCGCTAGTTTATGACCTCTCTTGCTAAATGTGCTTATGTTAGTAAATTTTCGTCTTTCTTATGCCATATCTCTAGTAAACATAAAAATTCTATCTAAAAACACTCTCTTAAAAACATCCTAAAATAAGCAATTGCCTACAGTAGCACTACGTCTACGCATATTGTATTAAAGGATCTACTCAGTCACATGGAACAACTCTACTAATGAACATAGAATGGAGGGATCAGATGAAGATTAGTTTTTTATCACCTGCATTTAATAGCGAAGAATGGATCGTAACGATGCTTGATAGTATTCCAAAAGAATATGCCTATGAAATTATTGTGGTAGATGATGGATCTACAGACAATACGCTAGCCATTTTACAGGATTATCAGAAAAACTGTGCAGCTTTAAAAATCATCGTTCACCCAACGAATTTAGGTGCGAGTGTTGCCTACAATCGCTGCATTGCAGAAGCAACAGGAGATTATATAGCCATCATCGATAGTGATGACCACTATTTACCTGCTATTCGCAATGTACTAGCACAAGTGGATGGCACATTTGATATTTACTATTACAACATGATTATTAAAAATGGCTTTGCTTTTATTAAAGATGAATCCAACCGCTATTCCTTACCTGGGCAATTTAAGATTATCAGGAGAAGTTTAATTGGAGATGCGAAATTTACGATACGCAAAGATATTGCAGGAGATTGGGATTTTAATTGTGCCCTGATGGATAAAAATCCGACAAGTAAATATACTAACGAATTTGCTTATTGGTACAACTACCCTAGGGAGAACTCAGAATGTGACCTACATCAAAGAGGATTGAAATAATAGCATGCAGGAGGTGTAACGAACTATACAATGTTTACAGATAAAATATTATTGATTACTGGAGGCACGGGCTCTTTCGGGAACGCCGTATTAAAGCGATTCTTAAATACAGATATCAAGGAAATTCGGATTTTTTCAAGGGATGAAAAAAAGCAAGATGATATGCGAAAACACTATCAGCATACAAAAATTAAATTTTATATCGGGGATGTCCGCGATATTCAAAGCATTCACAATGCGATGTATAATGTTGACTATGTATTTCATGCCGCCGCTCTCAAGCAAGTTCCCTCCTGCGAATTTTTTCCCTTAGAAGCTGTGAAAACCAATATTTTAGGAACAGATCACGTACTAACAGCCGCCATTCAAGCTGGCGTCAAGAAAATCATTTGCCTGTCAACAGATAAGGCAGCGTACCCTGTCAATGCGATGGGTATATCCAAGGCAATGATGGAAAAAACGTTTATTGCAAAGTCACGAATGGTTGACCCTCACCATACCCTAATTTGTGGCACTCGATACGGTAATGTCATGGCTTCACGAGGCTCGGTTATCCCATTATTCATTGAACAAATAAAGGCTGGGAAACCTTTAACGATTACGGACCCTCATATGACACGTTTTATGATGAGCCTTGAGGAAGCGGTAGAATTGGTATTGTACGCATTCTCGCATGCTCAAAACGGGGATATTATGGTGCAAAAATCACCTGCTGCCACAATAGCAAATTTAGCACAGGCTTTACTTGAGATCTTTCAAGCGAACAACGCCATGCAAATTATCGGAACACGGCACGGAGAAAAAATGTATGAAGTATTATGTACGAAAGAAGAAGCGGCAAAAGCTATTGATATGGGCCATTTCTATCGAATCCCCGCGGATAATCGGGATTTAAATTATGGAAAATACCTCGATGAAGGCTCTCCAAAAATTACATTAACGGATGAATATAACTCGAACAATACCCAACAATTAAGTGTGGCTGACATTAAAGTAAAGCTATTAACATTGCCTCTTATACAAGAAGAGCTCCTTCATTGGACAGGAGGAAAACCATGAAATTTTTAGTGCTCGGTGCTACAGGCATGGCTGGTCATACCATTGCCATCTATTTATGTGAACAAGGGCATGATGTAACAACATACTCTCGAACCCCTTTTCCCTATGGCAATAATAGAACAGGTGATGTGACAGACTCCCATTTTTTAAGGTCGCTACTACTAGACAATGAGGTAGATGTCGTCATTAATTGTATTGGTGTTTTAAACAATGCTTGTGAGGCTCATCCTGCCCAAAGTGTTTTACTGAATAGCTATTTACCGCATGCCATTGTATCTCTCCTTGAAAATCGACACACAAAGCTTATTCATCTAAGTACCGACTGCGTATTTTCAGGCAAAAGTGCTCCCTACTATGAAAATAGTGTACTAGACGGGGAAACCTTTTATGACCGCACCAAAGGTATAGGGGAAGTGAATAACGACAAGCACATAACATTTCGTAATTCCATAATTGGTCCTGATTTGAAAAAGGATGGCATCGGACTCTTCAATTGGTTTATGCAACAAAAAAGTCCCGTCTATGGCTATTCGGGTGCTATTTGGACGGGAGTGACAACACTTACTTTGGCTAAAGCCATTGAACGTGCTGCACAACAAGATTTAACAGGACTCTATCATCTCGTCAATACGACAAATATTTCTAAACACGATCTACTGCATCTATTTAATAAGCACTTCTTGAACAACAGTATAAAAATTCTTCCTCATCACGTTGTTCAAATCAATAAAACATTAATAAATACAAGAAATGACTTTTCATTTATTGTCCCTAGCTACGAAGAAATGATGATAGAGATGAAGGAATGGATATTGCAGCATAAACACTTATATCCTCACTATTTTCAATGATCCATACATCAACTCCATTATGGATGACGATTCGTAATGGGGTTCCCCTACCGAATAACTGTCCCTTCAGGTAATTGACCATCCTTAATCCAATTCTCTACAAAGCGATTAAAAAATGCAGGCTGGGCTAATGAGACGCCGTGACCGATGTTCTTCAATAACACACCCTTGCTATTTGGATGACTTCGCACAAGTGCTTTAGCAGATTTTCTCATGTTGCTTTTCTCTTTTTCTCCCACAGTTATTAGAATCTTTCCTTGAGCTTTGTTAAAGTCAGCTGGGATGGAAAACGACATATTTTCTCGCAAAATTTGAATCAATGTATCTACTTTCATCGTGGCACTCTCTTGATAGTAACGCTCAAAATAATCTTCTTGAATGTACAGGGCTTTTGCTTGAAGTTTCGCAAATGTTTTATTTTTTATAAGCGGAAATGACAGCCGAATAAACGGTTGAAGCATCCTTTCTACAGTAGGAGAGGGTATCACGAGCGCACTATTGATGATCGTAAAATCGATTAAACTAGGCTGTAGACTTAGCATTTGAATAGCGATTTGCGCTCCTAAAGAGAAACCAATTACTATAACAGGCTTCCCTTTGGCTTTTTTCTCAATAAGCAGAAGAAGCTCTTTCGCACTTTGTTCAATGGAAAATGGATTGTGTGTCATTAGCTCAGGTATAACACAGTGATAATGGGAAAAATGGTGAACTTGCTGATCCCACATCCACCCTCCAACGCCCCCTCCATGAATAAACATCATGAAAGGATTGTTAGCATCCCCATACTCCTTGTATTGCATAGATACACCTACTTTCATTCTTTCTCATTCATGGTCATCTAAAAAATCTTTACTAAAGCTTGTTTGGGATTGATAGGAGGAACGTTTCCCTAAATCTACACCACGTTTTATAATCCCCTTGCCAAACCGTCCCTCAATTTCATCGACAAGCTTGAGAATCGGTTCATCTTTCGCATGCTCCTGAAAATCAAATATCGATAATTGCTGTGAATAATCTTTACGATCCACCACATTGGAAACCGTTACACCAAGTAATCTTACAGGAGATTCATCCCAATGCTTATCAAATAAAGTACAAGCAATGTCGTAAATTTCATCATAACGATACAGGACATTGGACATTGTTTTCGAACGTGTATGATTATGCCAATCAGCATCCCGAATTTGAATGCTCACAGTTGAACCTGCTAAGCGCTTGGCATCAAGACGCTCCACCACTTTTTTACATAGACCTTCGATTGTTTTATGAAGTGTACGAACATCTGTTACATCTTCTGGTAATGTTGTTGAATTCCCAACGCTTTTCGTATCAAAGATTGCCTCAGGATCGACCATGCGCTGATCCACCCCATTGGCCCTTGCTCGAAGCCGTACCCCATTCTTCCCTAAAATTTGCTTCATTTTAAATTCTTCTGTCTTAGCTAAATCACCTATTGTAAAGATGCCTTGTGCATTTAATTTTTTAGCAGTACTTGCTCCAATCCCATGCATGTTGACAACCTCACGATGCCATAATTGCTGTTCAATATCCCGTATTCGTAGTACGGTAATCCCCATTGGTTTCTTCATATCAGAGGCTGTTTTCGCTAAAAATTTATTCGGTGCAATACCGATGGAACAAGGTAAATCCAGCTCAGCTAAAATGCGCGCTTGTATTTCCTGGGCAATACTTAAGGCATGCCGTTCCTTGCTTAGCTCAGTCACATCCAAGTAGCCCTCATCAATCGAAACAGGCTCTACTAATGGTGTATAGCTTCGAAGAATGGTGAACATTTCTTTAGATGCATGACGATACTTCTGAAAATCTGGAGGTAATAACAATAGCTCAGGACATTTACGCTTCGCTTCATGAACAGTCATAGTTGTATAAATGCCTAGCGCTCTTGCTTCATATGAACAAGTTACTAAAATGCCACGCCGTTCCTTTGGGTTCCCTGCAATTGCGATAGGCTTCCCCTTTAAACTTGGGTCATGTGCTTGCTCCACAGAAGCATAGAAACTGTTCATATCCACATGCAAAATAACACGCCCTTTATATGCCATGTTCATCACCTCGTTTCTTTCTTAGCCTTATTATACGCCCCATAACCTCTAATCAACAAATGCATAATCACCATTACTTTCGAGAAGGTCCTTTAAAATAATTAACGCTTGCTCAAGTTGAGATTCTGGTGCTGCAATGGCTAAACGAACGGCATTGACAGGCTTTGTATTCCCTACGGCAAAACGTTCCGCTGCATAGACTTGTACACCAGCTTTCGAAGCTAACAATTCAAATTGAACACCCGTAAATTTGTCAGGCAATTGGAGCCACCTAAAAATACATTCCTCATCCCCTAATATGTGATAATCCCCTAAATACTGATCGACAAGCGCATTTTGCTGCTTGGCATATGCTCGGTGTTTTTCTAATATCGTTTTGGCAACACCTTCATGGATTAATCGTGCTGCAAGCTCCAGCATGATAGGAGAAACAGAAATGTTGATATTATAGAGCGTTTCCATTATTTTTTTACGTAGCGCAGGCGGTGTCACAAGGAAGGATAATCGTAAACCAGGTGATAGTGTTTTAGATAGGCTAGCAATGTAAATAACCTTATCGGGTGCATAAGAAGCAATTGGAGCAAGCGGTTGCTCCTTGAGAAAGCTATAGATAGCATCCTCGATCACAAGCAAATCCTTCTGTCTTGCCACGTCTGCAATCATTTTTCTTGTTTCTACTGACATCGTATGAGTCGTTGGGTTATGAAAATCAGGGATCACATAGATTCCTTTGATATGCTCATTTTTACAAGCATATAGTAATCCTTCTTTTGTCATTTCACCCTGACATTGTTGGATAGCCACAAGCTGGATACCAAGCATATTTGCAGCTGTTTTAATGCCTGCATAGGTAATTGGATCTGTACCAATGCGGTCGCCTGGCTGAAATAAAGCTGCAAGGGTTCCCACAATGGCATTTTGTCCACCTGCTCCTAGAAGAATAGGCTGGTCTGTTTGAAAATTTACTAGTTCGAGTAGCTTCATCACGGCTTCGTTTTGCCATGCATTGCCCTCAGGTCGTCCATATTGAAATAGCATGCTAAAACTAGGTTCGTTTATCATTTTCTTCATAAAGCGTGTAATATCATCATTAACAAAATTATCTGGTAAAACAGAGCCCATTTCAATGATAGGTGTGGCATGGTTGGTTGGCAGTAACATTTTATTGCTAGCCGCATCTGTTGAAACGAATGTACCGCTGCCAATCGAGGCATAAATTAATCCTTTTTGGCCACAAAGCTTAAAGGCTCTTGTAATCGTACTCAAATTCACATCTAAAAAATCAGCTAATTCACGCTGGGGTGGCAATTTTGTGCCTGGTACTAGCTTTCCATCCTTAATATCTTGTTCTAGCTGATGTGCGATGGCTATATATAACGGAGCAGAAATATTGCTAATATCCGGCTTCCAACTCATTGGATACTCGTCAAATGAATTAATAGGCATTCACTAGGCCCTTCTTTCTCTTAATTTGCATACAATAGTTTAATTGTCTTGCATACAATGATAATATTGTATGCACACGATGACAATGATATAATTTTTAAAAAATCAGAAAAAAAGGACCGATAATTATGCAATATTCTGAAAGAATCTTAAAAACACCATCCTCATTTATTCGAAATATTTTAAAAGTGACAGATGCCGAGGACGTTATTTCCTTTGCAGGCGGGCTTCCAAACCCGATTTCTTTCCCGATTGATGCATTGAGAGCATCCGTAGACCATGCTATTACAGTAAATGGCAGCCGATTATTCCAATATTCATCCACACAGGGTTATGCACCATTGCGTGAATATATTGCCGCGAAATATCAACGTGTCCATGGACTTGATGTACATGCTGACGATGTCTTTATTACTACAGGTTCACAGCAAGCGCTTGAACTAATTGGTAAAGTACTTATCAATAAAGGCGATGGCATTATCATCGAAGAGCCAGGTTACCTAGGGGCTATTCAAGCCTTTACTTTAACAGAGCCAACTTTCCATGGTGTTACGCTAGAAAATGATGGTCTTAACTTAGAAGAGTTAGAGCGTGCTCTACAACAACCAAATGTAAAATTCATTTATACGGTGCCGAACTTCCAAAACCCAACAGGACTCACATATTCGAAAGAAAAGCGTGAGCAAATTTGCGAAATAGTGGCAAAATATGATGTTGCTTTAATTGAGGATGATCCATACGGGGAGCTACGTTTCCAAGGGGAGCCACTTCCATATATCGGTGCTGGAAAATTAGAAAATAGTATTTTACTAGGTTCTTTCTCTAAAACGGTCACACCAGGCATGCGTCTTGGCTTTATTATCACAAAAAACAAAGAGCTATTGCAGCATATTGAAACAGCGAAGCAAGCGTCTGATCTTCATACTAATATTTTTTCACAATATGTTATCTACGATTACTTAGCAAGTAATGATTATACCGAACATGTAAAGAAAATTATTGCTTTATATAAAAATCAGTCGGATGCGATGCTTGATGCTATGCAGGAGTTTTTCCCTGCCCATGTTGAATATACTCGACCTGAGGGTGGCATGTTCATTTGGGCAACAATGAAGGACGGTACACCGGCCCTTGATGTATTCAATAAAGCGATGGAACAAAAGGTAGCCTTCGTGCCTGGCGATCCATTCTACACATCAAAAACGAATGTGAATACAATGCGTCTTAACTATACAAATGCAACACCTGAAGTCATCCGTGAGGGAATTAAACGTTTAGCTAGTATTTTATAAAACGAAAACGTATAAACGCTGTGAAAAGCGTTTATACGTTTTTTAATGTGGATAGTAAATAGTCATACTAAGTCGTGTTACTGTACTACCTGGATTGCTGTATGTGTGTGGACGGTCAGCCTTAAATCGTATGGCATCACCACTTGTTAATCGATAATCCTGCCCCTGTATATGGATGATTAATTCCCCATCAAAAACGGTTATATATTCCTCCGTTCCTTCTCGATGAGCCTCAGCATCTAACGTTCCATTTTCTTTGATTTCAATTGTATATATTTCAAAACGACTATCCTTTTGATAGGGGAAATGAGGATAAACCATATATCGGCCATGATCTTCCTTCAATACTTGAATTTCTTTACCGCGAATAACCTCCGTCTCAGGTTGGGGAGGATGAATAAGCTCTGTAAACGAAACCTTTAATCCATTTGCAATTTTCCAAATTGTTGTCAAAGTTGGACTGGATTCTCCCCTCTCAATTTGACCAATCATCGTTTTACTCACGCCACTAAGCTGAGAAACTTTCTCTAAGCTTAATTTCTCCCTTTCTCGAATTGCCTTTAAATTTCTCGCAAAGACGAGATGAATTTCTTCCATCCAAAAGCCCTCCTTGCATGTACAATATAACGCACGTTTTGTATAATAAAAAGACCGACGTTATACAGTCTATTTCGTGCATTATATCATACAACTTGAAAGAAGGGATTGTTTTGCCTGTATTTTCCTTTTTATTATTTATCATCATTACAAGCTTTACACCTGGCCCTAATAATTTTATGGCGATGGTTTTTGCTAAACAATATGGCTTAGCGAAAACGATTCCATTCTGTTTAGGTGTAGGGATTGGTTTTTTCATCATTATTGGTCTTAGTAGCTTTTTTAACACGATCATGTTAAACATTTTACCTGCCATTGAATTACCCCTAACCATATTTGGTGTAGGCTATATGTTGTACCTGGCTTATAAAATTTTAACAAGCAAAGAAATAGAGGATCACGACAACGAAGAAAAAAAACGAAACCTATTTTTTTTAGGAGCGTTCGTTCAATTTATTAACCCAAAAGGTATTTTATTTGGTCTTACTGTTGTCGCAACTTACATCCTACCCTACTACTCATCCTACATAAGCTATCTACTCTTCTCGTTCTTTTTAGCGCTAATAGGGGTAATCAGTACATTTAGTTGGGCATTATGTGGCTCCGTTTTTCAAAAAGCACTACAGCAATACCGAAAACCATTTAACATGATCATGGCACTATTATTAATGTACAGTGCTGTTTCCATTGTTGTACATTAAAAAACAGCCCTCTGTCGGTAGAGGGCTGCTTTATCAGCAACTTATTTTGTATACGTTAAAACGGCATTTTTCTTGAATTTTGCTAAAGCTTCTGTTGCCTCATTTTTGCTCGCGTACTCAAAAATTCGAACGTCCTTTTTATCAAAAACTGTAATAACCCACATGTGAAAAGCTCCCTTCACTCATTATTTTTGTAATATAACAACCACCAAAATTTGTGATACGACTTATCAACTGTTTTATAACAATTCCTTACTTGATTCTTATTTTACGCTGATTTTTTCAAAAAGAAAGCTTTATGTGAAGGTCTTCACAAACTGTTCAATTTCAAAACGCTTTCATTGAACAATTTGTGAAAACCTTGATTTTATAGGTATATCCACTGCCAGTGAAGTAGGTCTATCCGTCTCTTTTCATCTATAGCCAAAAAACCGTACAAAAGTACGGTTTTTGCTGTAGTAGTAGATTTACATGTCATAAGTTTAACAAAATACTTCTTCTTGTTTATGTGTTAATTCAATTTCGAAGCCCAAATCCTCCAGCATGCGATAATCGCTATTCGCTTCCTGTCCTGCTGTTGTTAAATAATCCCCAACAAAAATACTATTAGCTGCATAGAGACCAAGTGGCTGAAGTGAGCCTAAATTGATTTCACGACCACCCGAAATACGGATTTCCTTTGTCGGATTGATGTAGCGGAATAAAGCTAAAACCTTTAAACAATAACGGGGATTTAAATCCTTTGTCCCTTCTAGCTTTGTGCCATCAATTGCATTTAAAAAGTTTACAGGAATAGAATCAGCGTCCAATTGATGGAGGGCGCGTGCAATATTGACGACATCCTCTTTTGTTTCCTTCATCCCAATAATGGCACCCGAGCAAGGTGAAATTCCATGCTTTTTCACAATCTCTACCGTATTGACACGATCCTCATATGTATGTGAGGTCGTGATGAAGGAATGATGACGTTCCGATGTATTTAAATTATGATTGTAGCGATCCACCCCCGCTTCCTTTAGTTGCTGTGCCTGTTCTTCTTTTAGTAAGCCAAGACAGGCACAAACCTTCAAGCCATACTTTTCTTTTATTTCAGCAACCGCCTCACTCACGACATTGACATCCTTACGTGTTGGCCCACGACCACTGGCTACAATACAATACGTCCCAATCTTATTGTCAAACGCTCGTTTTGCACCTGCTAAAATTTCCTCTTTTGTAATAAATGGGTATTTCTCAATAGGAGCCGTTGATTTAGAGGACTGGGAGCAATAGCCACAATCCTCGGGGCAATATCCGCTTTTGGCGTTCATAATCATATTCAATTTAACTTTTTTACCATAATAATGACGACGAATCGTAAAAGCACCATCCATAAGCTGTAATAGCTCATCATCCTCACTATTTAATATGGCAAGTGCCTCTTCATTGCTAATGATCTTTCCAGCAATAACTTCTTGTGCTAATTGGTAATAATTCATATTACATTCTCCCCCTCTACGTGTGAAAATTTCACATTTCTTGCTGACTGAAATACTTTATACAAGCGCTCAGCTAATAGCGCTGATGTAATAGCTAAGCAAAAATCAGCGACAATACTACTTAAAAAGCCGACAACAAACACATGTGACCAGCTTGACTTCATGTCTAACCAGAAATTCAATGCTACATACAAATAAGGAACAGCCACAGCATAAATAATAACCAGCCCAATAATGGTTGCTGCAATAAAATGCTTTTTCGTCGGCGTCTCAATCCTTTCAATAATGAACCCAATCACATAGGCGGCTAGGGCAAAGCCAATCAGATAACCAAAAGTTGGCTGTAAGACATATGTGATACCACCACCCTGTGTAAAAACAGGTAAGCCTACTAAGCCCACGCTGATATAGACAAGTTGACTATAAAAACCATTCCGACTTCCCAATAAACAGCCTGCTAAAAATACAAAAACAATTTGTAATGTAAACGGTACGACAGGCAATGGAATTTTAACAAAAGCTCCGATTGCTGTTAGAGCAGCAAACATGGCAATCATGACTAGCGCTAATGTTTGTTGTCGCTTACCCACCCTTAGCCCCCCTGTCCTGGAAAAATTGTTCGATTGTCTCTTTCGTTGTATGAATCATAAATGACATTTCCTCTTCAGAAATAATATAAGGTGGCATAAAATACAGAACATTGCCGAGCGGTCTGATGAGTAAGCCTTTCGTTAAAGCCCGTTGATAAATTTGATAGCCGATACGCTCCTCACTTGTGAACGCTTCCTTTGTCCGCCGGTCCTTTACTAGTTCAATCGCTCCCACTAAACCAACTTGTCGGTATTCACCCACATAAGGCATATCACAAAAAGCTTCCATGGCTAACGCTCGCATGTATTGTCCCTTGTGCTGAATCATCTCCATCACTTGTTCCTCTTGAAACATCGTTAATACTTCTAGTGCCACACGACAGGCCAAAGTATTGCCTGAATAGCTATGCGAATGTAAAAAAGCCTTCATTGTTCCGTAATCATCATAAAAAGCGTCATAGATTTGCTCCGTCGTTAAGACAACTGATAAAGGTAAATAACCACCTGTTAGCCCCTTTGATAAACACATAAAATCTGGCATGATGTCCGCTTGTTGACAGGCAAATAATGTACCGGTCCGACCAAAACCTACAGCAATTTCATCTGCAATGAAGTGCACATCATAATGTGAGCACAACGCCCGTAAGCGCTGTAAATAGACAGGTGGGTACATTTTCATACCTGCTGCAGCCTGAATTAATGGTTCAATAATAACTGCCGTGATTTCCTCATGATACGCTTGAAGTTGTTCCTCAACAAATTGACTACATGGTGCATTACAGCTTGCTGGATCTTCCTGAAATGGACAGCGGAAGCAATCTGGCCCTTTGGCACGAACAGTATCTAATAACAGAGGCTGGTAAACTTCATTGTAAAGCCCTACCCCTCCTATGGATAAAGCACCAATAGTTTCTCCATGATAGGCATCCGTCAAGGCGAGAAAGCGCTTTTTTGCTGGTTTCCCCGTCTGCATATGGTATTGAAAGCTCATTTTCAGTGCAACTTCAATAGCAGATGAGCCATTATCGGCAAAAAAGACTTTATGTAATCCCTGTGGTGCTAATGCAGTTAATTTTTCAGCCAATTGTATGGCTGGTTCATGTGTAAAATTAGCAAAGATTGTATGCTCTAATGTAAATGCTTGCTCACTTAAAGCTTGGCTAATACGCGGATTGGCATGTCCAAATAAATTAACCCACCAAGAAGATACAGCATCCAAATAACGCTGATCATGTTCGTCATAAAGCCACACGCCTTGCCCCTTTTTTATGACGATGGGTGGAAATGCCTCATAGTCCTTCATTTGTGAGCATGGATGCCATACATGACGTAAATCTCTTAGCTGTAAATCAGTTAATGCTTGTTTCATAGTTAAAAAACCTTTCAAACAGTGTGGTGTGCGTCATGGCATAATCCATTAGCTGTGACAAATTTTGTAGCTTTGGAATAATCGCATAGGGCAAGGGATGGTACTGTAAAATCGTTTGTATATTATCTTGCTCCATACTGCTACCTGTGTTCCCATTAAACACTATGCCAAGAACGTCAACTTCACGAGAGCGCAATGCCTCTATTGTTAATAATGTGTGATTAATCGTCCCTAGGGATGTCCTTGTAACAAGCACTACTGGCAGCTTGCTACTAACGATGACATCAAGCAGCGTCATCCCATGAGGAGCAGTAAAAGGAACAAAAAGCCCACCCGCTCCTTCACATATCACAACATCATAGGACGCTTGTAATAATTGAATCCGCAATAATAGCTCATTGACATCAATTTGCTGCCCCTCCAGTTGCGCAGCAAAATGTGGCGATGCAGCTTCTCTAAATGAATAGCTATTGAGATGCTCTTGTTGAAGCTTTTGTAAGGAATACTTTTCATACATGGCTGTATCATGATAATAGCCACGACCGTTTTCGTATACCTCTCCTGTTTGCACAGGCTTGTATGGTGAAACTTTCAAGCCTTGTTTTTGTAAATGACACATCAACATGGTGGTGACAATTGTTTTCCCAACATCCGTATCTGTACCGACAACCCAAAAATGTTGCATTGTTAACCTCCCTCTTTTAAGTTAACCATTAACAATATTTAAGTTAACACATATATTTTTGTTTTGTAAATGCTATTTCTATATTTTTCTGAATACACTATTTTTGTTAATAAAAACAGCAAATTTTGTATTAAAATAAGAAAACGCTAAACTCCCACCATTTATGGCAAGAATCTAGCGTTCATTGATAGTCATGATAATAATCTCTCAAAAATGATTTCATAGTCTGTTGGTTTCCCATGACCATTATAAGCAATCGGCAATACTTGCACTAAACGCCAACCTTGCTTCGCGTATTCTTCGATTGTTTTCCGATAGGTAGATTCCTGAAAAAAGCTACCTAAATGTGTTTGTACAAATTTATACTCATACATTCACTCACCCCCTGTAAATCTTTACGTAACTACGGAGTCAGGGTTTCAATAATTAGCAGGTTCTCGCTTTTGAATATTATGATTATTTTAAAGGATTTTAATCTTCACTCGTAGTATTAAACTACATGGGGGTGGTAGTATGTTTGGCATTTTTAAAGAACCAGCGAAGATCATCGATACATATGAACAAGTGCATTCAATTTTAAAATCATTACTTACCTATGAACTAAAAGAATTACCTAATCGTTATGAATTTTGGTATCGTGTGGCCATCCGTCAAGAGGAGTATCGGACATTACAAGCAGAGCATCGGGCAAAAATCTCAATGACTTCTGCCGTAGGACGTTTTCATCAAACACAATATGAAGTGATGACACAGAAATTAGCAAAGTTTGAACGCTTATCCGATATTTATAAACTATTTTGTATTGAAGAAGAACGAGAGCTATTAAACCATCGTCTCTCTTTTCATCAAGAAACGATTGCTGCCATCTATGAGCATGTTCAACATAAAGAGCTTTATACGTACAGTGATAGTGTTCAACAGCAATTTTGGGAGGCCATCCGTGACGATCTACTCCATGCTATCGCACACCTAGATTAATTTTTTAGAGACTTCATTTTCTCATGGGAAATAGAAGTCTTTATTTTTTTAGTAAACTTGCATGATTATTTTGACTAAGGTTATGAGGGATTCTAAAATCATTCGAGTCCTAAGTCTTCTAATTCCCAACCTAGACAAAAGTTGGTATATTTGAAATAGGAAGGTGATTAATAGATATGTCGAACGAGAAAATTTTAATAGTGGAAGATGATATAGATATTATGGAGGTTTTATCGCTCACGCTAGCTAATGCTAACTATAATGTATTAAAGGCATCATCTCTATCCAGTGGCTGGCATCTCGCTGTCACGCAACAACCAGATTTAATCTTGTTAGATGTTAATTTACCAGATGGTACAGGCTTCGAGTTAGCCAAAAGAATCCGTGATGTATCGGATGTCATTATCATTTTTGTGACCGTCAATCATCTAATTGAACAGAAACTTGAGGGCTTTGAGGTGGGGGCAGATGATTATATGACAAAGCCATTTATTCCAAAAGAATTATTGGCCCGTATCCAAGCAAATTTAAAAAGAAGAAACCCAACAAAGAAAAGTAATATTGTACATATAGATAATCTGTCCATACATTTAGATGAGAAAAATGTTTATAAGGATGGACAGCTTTTAAATTTATTTACGAAGGAGAAGCTACTCCTCTTTTTTCTAATTGAGCATGCGAATCAAGTGATTAGTGTCGATCAACTCATTGATCATGTGTGGGGCTATGACGGTGTCACTGATTTGAAAACCGTATCTGTCCATATTAGTACGCTTCGTCGTAAAATTGAAGATATCCCCTCAAAGCCGAAATGGATTCAAACAGTGAGAGGTTTTGGCTACCAATTCGTTTATAAAAAAGAGAGTGGTGAGAAGTAAGAAAACACTCACCACCCCTTTTTAATTTTTTGCCAATACCTTAACTAGTGGTAATGTAAAGCTAAATATGCTTCCTTCATTTTCAAGACTTTCAACAAAAATCTCACCATTATGCTGGCGAACAATTTGTTTACAGATAGCTAAGCCAATGCCATGCGAATGTGCTTCATGAGTGTTAGTTGCTCGATAATAGCTATCAAAAATAAAGGGAAGATCACTCTCAGCAATACCAATGCCACTATCTGCTATCGAACAAATCAAGTGCTTGTCCTCTACATGGAAGGACAATTGAATACCACCATTTGATGTATATTTCATTGCATTTGTCATGATATTTTCAATCACTTGATTGATTCGCGTTTTATCAATCAGTAGCTGAGCTTCTTCATGACCGTAAAAGTGAGCACTGAATGTTAATCCTGATTGTTTTACTTCATCCTCATAACGGGTTGCCATTTGTAAAAATAATTCCTTTGCCTTTACCTCTGTAAAAGAAAATTCTGCTCTACCAGCTTCTAGATTTGCTAAATCAAACAAATCTTGAATTAAGTTATTTAATGATAATAGCCTTTCTTTACTTCGTATTAAATATTTCTTTCTGGCTACTGCGTCATCAATCACGCCCTCTAGCATAAGTTCTATATACCCTAATGTAGAGGTTAACGGGGAGCGTAATTCATGGGAAATACTATGCAAGAGTTTTTTACGTTCCAGTTCATTTTTTTCTAAACGTTCATTCATTTTTATCAAATGCCGATTCGTCTCATCTAGCTCCCTAGTACGCAACTGAACACGTTTTTCTAAATCTCCATATATTTTCGCATTTTCAAAAGAAACGGCAATTTGAGCCGCAATCACTTTCAATAGCTGAACATGAGATGGATGGAAGGCATTCGTCATTAAAGTATTCTCAAAATACAATATCGAAATAATTTCATTTTGATGGATAATCGGCAGGCAAAGAATAGATTTAGCCGTCGAATAGGAGAAAAGAGGATGCTGTGTTATTTGTGTATTGTCGATAATCACATGCTCTTTACTATTAAGAACATAGCGTATAATCGATTGCATATTCGCATTAAAATTCTCCATACTTTGTTGATCATACATCGTAAATGTTTTTTCCGCAGCTTCCGCCTTTGCTAACACCAATAATTCATGCTGCTGTTTATGAATGAAATAGCCACTATCTGCCCCCACATGCTTTAACAGTGAAAACAATATTTTATGCAGTAATTCTTCCATACGAATAGCTGTTGCAAATGATTGAGTCGTTTCAAAAACCGTCATCATATCAAACGTGAGTGATTCTCTACTGTGATTCTCCAGTTTGCGATGCACTTGATATTCTCTTGCCCATCTGCTAGCAACTGTTTCTGCTCCCCACGTTTCAATACTTTGAATACCATTCAATATATAATGCCTTGCCGTTTTCTTTTGCTGTTTTGCGAGATAATAGTTAGCAGCTCGTTCATATGCTAAGGCTGTATCCTGGACAAAACCATTCATACTTGCTAATCGTATTGCTCGGTCATAATAGAGTTCTGCCTCACTGTCATTGTTGTGTAAACGGTAATTCTCTGCCATTAATAAAGCATAGAGATGCTCATAATTTTCTGAAGAATAAACAGCCCATTTCTTAAATTTCTTGAGGCTTTGACGTATATCCATTAAAAATAACCTCTGCTCCTGTACCTGACAATTTTGACTATGCAGAAAGTGAAATTGCCACATGGCCCGATAAAAATAATAGACTGTGGTGATTGGTAATGTATAGCTGTCCTTACTTAGCTTCTTTAATTCAACCAGAATCGCTTTCCCTTGTATTTCATCCGCTAATAAAAAGGACATTTGTAAACGCACTGAATAATGCATGATTTTAATAGCAGGCTGATCCTGTATTGTGATAGAACAGGCCCAATGTACAGGATGATGAGGAGAGCGGAGGATATTCATCCATCTCCCCATTTCGGCTAAAAAGTCAATCGAAAGGGTACTTGCATGAATAGAAAATTCATCTTGTTGTCGTCTAATTTCTTGTTGTAAATCCTCTAGGTTAACACCCTGAATAAGGCGTATAGCGACAATAAAACATGATGCTGAGGATACTAAATGATATAAGCCGAGCTCTTGGCTTTTTGCTTGAGCCTCATTAATATATTGAATACTGGTTTCATAGGGCTCTGTCCAATGACTGATAAACACGCCATACACATAATAAGTATGGCCCTTGATATATATGCTTTCTTGGTTATCCGCAACAATGATGGCAAGTTTGCCAAAGCGTGTGGCTTCTTTTATATTGGCAAAACCTGCATTTAAAAGCATAGCATAGTTAATCAATACCATGCCGCTTTTCGATGTAGCGCCATACTTCAACTGTAAACGCAGCCCTTTCATTAAAAGAATGCCTGTTAAGTTAGGATTTAATAGGAAAGCACTTGCCGTCATATTAATAATTAAATGAATCAAAATATCAATTTCTTTACTATTCGTTGGCGGATGCTGCAACAAGTCTTGGTCAGACATATGTCGCAATGCCCATTTCAACAATAGATACTCTTTTAGAAGCTGTGACTTTTTAGGATATGCTGAAATTTTAAGATTCGCAACTTGAAAACCTGCCAAGCCTGCTTCTAGACCAATAGTAGGGTTATCGGACTCAATGTATAATACCGTTTTCAAATTGTTAATCATCAGTTTTTCTAATTTTGTCTCTGCGTGCTGCAAAGCTTCTGTTAAATGCATTTCCGATTGTTCGTAGTGGCCAGTTAAATATTCACATTCACCTAAATTTGCATATAATTTAACCGACTGTTCTCTCCTAGTCTCCCAATGATCAGGCGTTAATAGTTCTTTACTAGTTGTAAAAAATTTTAGCGCATTATCAAAGAGCCCTATTCTTTTAGCCTCAATACCGAGTTGATAATTCCAGATAGCCAGCTTTTGCTTTTCTTCCCCAGTCAATAAGTGGCGACTGTAATTGAAATGCATGACGATTTCGCTTAATCGATCATGATCTGCAGCCATTTGAGAGTCATCTGTTAAAAGCTGGCCAATTTGATAATGGTATTTAGCACGCAATTGCCCTGATAAGTCCTGATAAGCTACTTGTTGAATACGATCGTGAACAAATCGGAATTTGGTAGAAAATGTATGTAAAATTCCTTCATGCTCTAACGTACTTGCCCATTTATAATGGGCATCTAACGGAATAATAAAGCCATTCTCAACAAGTGTTTCCAGGTGTTTTAATAACGCTTGAGCTGATAAGGACACGAGCTTTAAGACATCTGTAAATTCAAAGCGCTGACCAAAACATGCAACTATGCGTAAAATCTCATGGGCTTCTGTTGTTAAATTAGCCATTCTAGTTTCAATAAAGACAAGTAGCTCGTTGTTCAATCGGGATAAATTAAATTTCTTACGATTAAACTCCCATTCTTTTGTTGTTGCATTAAAATAAATTGTGTTATCTTGCTGGAGTGATCGAAACGCCTCTTTCACAAATAACGGATTCCCTTTGGTCAAATTAAATAATTGCTTGGCAATTATCTGTATGGTATGAGGCTTTGCCTGGAAAGATGCCTCCAACCATTGTTGAACATGTTGTTCCTGAAGCAAGGGTAAATGGATATGATGACCGCTCGAAAAACTAGAAGTTCTTTGCTGATTTTCCTCCTCTGCGCTGTCCTTATTCACTCGGAATGTACCAATCATCATAAAGTATCCTGCTCGGTGTTGCTCAAAAATTTGGGTCATAATTTCAACTGTACTTTGATTGGCCCAATGCAAATCATCTACAAACCATATAACTGGTTTCTTCTGCATAGCAAATGTTAATAAAATTTTTTGAATCGATATAAACGTATAGGAATGGAGCTGTTTTGTATTTTGGCTAACTTCTTTTTGGAAGTGTACTTCCTCCTTCACAAACCATTTAAGTTCAGGTAATAGATGGATAAGTTCATCTGTCACAACTAATTTAACCTCTTGAAATAATTTTTTCCATAAATGGACAGACCTTTCACCTTCCATATAAATAAATTTCAATAAACTCCTTAAAGGATGGATAACAATGGAATAGTCATTTTCTAATTGCAATTGCTCATACTTAGTTGTAATAAGATAGCCTTTTGCGGCCGCTATTTCACCCTTTAATTCTTGAACTAACTTGGACTTTCCATACCCTGCTTGTCCTGATATCGTAACCATCTTTTTGTCACCTTTTGCAACCTGACGAAAAACAGAGGAAAGCTCTGCGAATTGCGATTCTCTCCCATAAAGCTTAGTAGACAGTCCCGTATTCAGATGCAAATCCTGTTCACCAAGCAGGAAATTTTCAAGCGGTTCGTTTACTAAAAGTTTCTGTTGGATTTGTAGCAAATCCTCTCTCAAACCAATGGCACTTTGATAACGATCAGCTGGGTTTTTAGCTAATAGCTTTTCAATCATTTCCCAAAGCAATGATTGATAACGACTGTCTAAACTTACCAATGGTTCTGGTTTTTTTGTGATGATTTCATAAATCAAATCGACAGCATCCTTTGCTTGAAAAGGCAATTGACCGCCCAGTATTTCGTAAAAAATGGTCCCCAGTGCATATAAATCTGTCCGATAGTCTACCTCTAAATGAAGTCTGCCAGTTTGCTCAGGTGCATAATAGGGTAGCTGTTCTAGTCGTTCATAGGGATTTTCAATCACAACTGGAGATTCTACATCATATTTTGTACTAAATTCAGAGCTTAATAGTTTTATTTTTAAAGAATTAGGATTGATTAAGATTTGATTAGGATGTAGGTGTAGATAAAGTAAACCACTTTGTTGCATTTTCATACAAATATTGACAAGGTCAATGGCAATCTGGAGAAATTGATGCAAAGAAATCAAGTTATTACTGAATTGCTTTAAGGGGACTCCATTAAAATTTTCATAGATGATTGCATATTGATCATCTATATAATCAATAGCTATTGGCTTTAATAACCAAGGATTTTGCTCATTCGAAAACAAGGAAAATTCATATTGTAGTTTGGCTCTTGTCTCTGCTGAATTATGATGAACACTTTTTACCAGTACCAGTTTGTTAAACTTCTTCATATACATTCTCTGTAGATGCCAATCTTGACTAGACTGTAAAAGAATGCAATCGTTCATACACAATCCCTCCTCTTCTATGCTAGTTATTTATCATCTTTGTAACCGCTTTATATTTTTGCAATGCTACTCTTCGAATGAACAGATAGTAGCGTTTCTCAATAACTCCTCTTTACTTGTTGTAGTGTCGATCATAGTAGGACGGATATCCTTTACATAAAAAACACCAGTAAAGGAATACTTGCTCGTAGATTTTGATCGACTAGAAAGATGCAGAGGTTTTTGTTTTCGTATCTTTTGTTACTCTTACATTTTCATTTTCTAACATTACTTGTTCTTTAAGAACATCGATTGGATGTACGGGAATAAAAATTTTTGTAATGCTGTCAGAAATGGTATGTTGTTCAATAAGCTTATTATAATATTTCTCCAATAAATGCGCTTCGCCTTTTAATAAAGAAAATTTTGGAACAAGTGATCTGGTGTTTCTACATAATATGTAATCTGCTCATATCGTCTTTCTGTCCTTAATTCTGCTAGTGCAGGCTGGAATTTTGTCATTTCAATCCGTTCACTACATACCAAAGGATGGCTGTTGCTCTGTCATAGACTGTATTTGATTGATCTCTTCGTTATTGGAACTTCCATATAGCCCTGTTGAACATTGCGGTTTTTTAATCATGTACTAATTCGTGCTGTTATTACACTTCCCCTTTTATCTCAGGCATACAATTTTCTCAATCTTTCGCTAAAACAAAGCCCTCCTGTAAATCAATCATTCTCAGTACATTAAAACTATAAAATCCGAAGGTTAAAATTAGTTTAAATAGTATTAAAATCAATCAATAAAAAAATAGTCAATGTTTTGATTACAAAACATTGACTACTACTTTTTTATAAGTAATTTTAATGATGTTGGCTCATTGCCATTCCTTCTACAAGCATTTGTCTAAATTCTTGAACCTGGTCTGCTTTAATGGCTATGTGACTATAGTGCTTCTTGATCCCTAGCATAAACGTTACTTCCACAGGCTCCTTCATTTTCAAAATAAAATGCGGATAGGCCTCACCAAAATCACGTGCTATAAAGTCTATCGTATCTTTTGATAATTTTCCCTCTAACCGCTCCTTGTCTTCGATGATTTCAGCAATATGATCAAAACGAATTTCAGTACGTTTCATTAATCCCAGAGATAAGTACAATGTATCATTTGTGACATAAACAGGATTTAGGCGAATAGCCTGCATATCCGCAAGAAAGAAGATTACTGAATAAATATTAAAAACAAGCAACACAATGGAAAGTATCATTGACTTTTCATGTAGCCACCAGTGAATACCAATCGTTTCAATAGCAATCCCATGAATAATCATGAGCTGAAAAGCGATATAGCTAGAATTTTTATGCAAAGATAAACCTTGTCGTTCTTGTCTTTTCCAACTCGCGAAACCATAATAAAGCACTAATAAATCAGCACAGATCATCTGAATAACTGGATGCTTGGGTGCATGTTTTTCTACAGCTTTTGAAAATGAAAAGAGATCTGGTAAAGAGCTTCTCCGCACTTCCCCTAGGATTTTTGGCAGGTATCGTACAAGTGTTGCCACTAGGATAATTTCTAATAGAATAATAGACCCTTCAATCGCAAAGCCAGCCCATGTCACTGCCACATAAGGCTGAAGGTGTTCCATAGGAATGATAAAACGTGCAGCAATACAGCCAGCTGCAGCTAATAGGATGGCTTGCTTTAATGAAAATTTACCTTTATAAAGCATAAATAGCACAGGCACCACCACAATACAGTCAATTAATGAGCCCATGACAACACCATTTGTTTCGATAGGTAAAAGGGATGTGCCAAATCCTGTATTATAGAGTGTATAGTTACTCGCTAATACCACTAATAATAAGGCTAGCCAAATATTTTGCTTACTTTTTAAGACCATCATTCACAATGCCCCTCTCTACTAATAATTTTACTTTATGCCAAATGGTTCATCTTGTATAGAATTTGAGAATAAAAGATGGTCCTATTTCCATTCACGTTCAATTATTTTTCACACTTAAAAACTTCTTACGATAAACATGTGGCGGATAGCCAGTGTATTCTTTAAACTTTTCAATATAATAACTGACGGTACTAAAGCCTGTATTAACAGCTATTTCTGTTATCGATAGCTCATTACCCTTCAATAATTCTATGCTTTTGCGCAGTCGATATTGGCATAAATAGGTAAACTGTGTCATGCCCACTATTTTCTTAAAAAAACGACTACATTCAGCGCGACTTATATACACATGGCTAGCTAAATCTTCTAATGCTATTTTCTGCTGATAATGTGCATGTAAAAAATCTAGCATAGCTTTTGCTCGTTCATGCTGCACAATAGTGGCAGAATCCATTATTTGTTCTGTCAATAAGGATTGGGTTAGCATGGATTCCCAAATAAATAGAAGCTCTCTCCGTACCTTTAACTCAAAAAAAGCGGTTTGCTCTCGCATTAATTCCGCAATCGTTGCTACTTTCTGTGCCAACTCTCCTGTTAGTTTGACATAAGGTATTCGATTTCTTGTAATATACGGTTCTACATATTTTGAGAAAAAGATACTGCCCTCATGCCCCCCCATTAACTTTGGATCTACATTTACACAATAAACGATCGCTTGCTCAATTTGATAAGGCTTTGCTTCATGTAATCCAGAGGCATTAATAAAGAGCCCCTCGCCTTGGTTCAAAACAAAAACGTCGGTCCCCACTCGATACTGAGCACATCCCTTTTTTATAAAAACAAATTGTATTTCTTTATGCCAATGGAGAGGTAGAAAATCCATGCTTTCTAATCGCATAATCGTTTCATACAAGGCAACTGGAAATTCTTTTGTTCCATGCAAGGTTAATTCTTGTAAATCCTTGGCAATTTTAATATGTGTTAACGGCATCTCTAACACCTCAATATATTGATATTTTATTGGATTAAATCGATATTTATTTCCACTTAATCACTTTATAATCATCTTATATTGATAGTTTAGGAGATGTAAACAGATGAATCAAATTATCCAAAATAAACGTACACTGGGCTTTCTACTAGTTATTCTTGGAGCAAGTTTCTGGGGAATCGGAGGGACCGTTGCCCAACGACTATTTCAGCAGGACAATTTAGAGGTCGGCTGGCTTGTTTCTAGTCGTTTACTTTTAGCAGGTCTGTTACTAATAGCTATTTATAAAATGACCCATCGGCATGAATCCATTTTCGTCATATGGCGCACAAAGCAAAATGCTTTTAGACAAATTTTATTTAGCCTACTCGGCATGCTTGCTGTCCAATACACCTATATGATGTCAATCGCTATTGGTAATTCAGCTGTAGCCACATTATTGCAATATTTAGCACCACTGTTTATCATGGCTTATTACTTTCTAACGAGGCAAAGTCCATTGACAAAGCAGGATGGTATAGCTGTGTCACTTACACTTGTGGGGACCTTTTTATTATTAACAAACGGTTCTTTTTCAACATTGTCCGTTCCTTTAATGGCTGTGTTATGGGGTATCTTATCTGGTATTTCTGTTGCATTTTATACCATTTATGCCATCCCACTTTTACAGCAATTCCATTCATTACTAGTTGTCGGCTGGTCGATGATCATCGGTGGTATAGTAATGAGTATAGCTCACCCACCATGGGCTATCGATCTATCTGATTGGACGTTTTCAACCATTGCCTATTTTCTCTTTATTGTTATTTTTGGGACAATGCTCGCTTTTTGGTTTTATATTGCTAGCTTGCACTATCTTTCACCAAAGGAGTCAAGCCTACTAGGTAGTCTTGAACCATTAATGGCTGTCATCACAAGTGTTTGGTGGTTAAAGATTGCTTTTGGTGGCTATCAGTTTATTGGTACATTGCTAATTCTTCTTATGATTTTATACCTTACAGTATTTCAGAAAAAGCAAGCTTGAAAACAGAAAATTAAGAGAGTTATGAATTTTAATAGTCAATACCTCCTATTACCGAGATAGTAATATATGAATTTATACATAAAATTTACATATTTTATCTATCTTTTCTCCTTATTTGTCTACTATACTGAACATAACAACAGATATAAGGAGGTATTTTATGGATAAAAAAGTTATTTTTTTCGAGGTGGAAGGCGGCACAGATAAAGGCCCAGATGGCTATCGACCAGATACAATGCCAATGGTGGAAGCGCTACAGCAACGTGGACAGGATGCAGAGGTACTCTTCTTTGATATCACAAAAAAGCAGGAAATCTTTCACTATGTTAAGGAACATGGTATTGCCTATGTATCTCGCATTAACCCAGGCAACTTACAGCATGAGGAAGAGTACTTTGCTATGCTACGCGAGCTATGCCAAGCTGGCGTTATAGGGATGCCACATCCAGACGCCATGATTAGCTATGGTTCAAAAGACGTATTATCAAAACTGACGACAACAAATTTAGTACCTGATGATACATTTGCCTACTACACAATCGAAGCATTCAAAAAACAATTCCCTACTTCCTTAGCTTTAACAGAGCGTGTTTTGAAGCAAAATCGTGGTTCAACTGGAGAAGGTATTTGGCGTGTAAAATTGGTGGAACCGCTAGCAGAGGGTATCACTGAAGTGCCACTTGATGCACAAATCAAATGTACTGAAGCAAAAGATAATCATGTAGAATATTGGCAGCTTGGCGACTTTATGACATTTTGTGAGCAGTATATTACAGGGACGAATGGTATGTTAATCGATATGCGCTTTCTTCCAAGGATTACAGAAGGCGAAATCCGCTTATTCATGTTGCGCGATCATCCTGTACACGTCGTACATAAAAAACCAGCTGCTACCGAGGATGCCTTTAGTGCAACTCTATTCTCTGGCGCTCAATATCGCTATGACAAACCTGAAGACTGGCAAGAGCTGGTACAAAACTTTTTAAAGCAGCTCCCTCAAGTAACAAACCTACTAGGCAATTATGATTTACCGCTAATCTGGACAGCCGACTTTATGCTAGATACCAATGAAGTCGGAGAAGATTGCTATATTTTAGGTGAGATGAATTGTTCTTGTGTTGGCTTTACTTCAGAACTAGCATTAGCGCATGAAGTAGCAGAAGAAATTTTAGCTTGTTTAAAAGAGCATACTGAGGCTATTGCGCAATAAAAAAAGTGCGATCTTTAGGGATCGCACTTTTCATATATAAATCTTAATTCCTTGTATAAATTCATAGATAAAATAACAAGCAAAACCAATCAATAAGAATCCTGCGACAATGGTAAATGTCCTAATCATCTTCCGATTCATAGCTTTACGAGTAACCGAGACAATGGTCAGCAAACCGATATCGTGGAGTAAAATTCCACTTAAAACACCAGCAGCAATAATTAAAAAGCTCGTTGACTCCCCTTGTCCATAAGATTTTGCTAGCACCACACCAAATACGTTGACCCAAAAAACAAGATTACCAGGCGAAATGGCCACTAGTAAGCCGTTAAAATAAGAGGCAAAAAACGATTTGGTTACTTTTTCTCCTGCCAATGTAATATCATGGTCAGCGTTCTTGATAGAATCATAGCCTAACAAGAATAAAAAGCCCGCTCCAATAATCCACATAGGTAGTTGAATTAAAGGCATAGCCAAGATGGAAGCTAGTCCCATATACAAAGCAAAAACCAATACAATATCAATGGTCATGCCACCAAGTCCAACTGCCCAGCCGTGCATAAAACCATTTTTGAGTCCTTGCTTTGTCATTTCTACTGTAATAGCTCCTACAGGCATGGCAATGGCAAGTCCTACCAATACATACGCTACATATAAACTCAAAAAAACACTTCTTTCATGTCATCGATAAGCTTCATACGTCCGTTTATGGTTTCACTATAGCATAATTATACTTGAAAGGAAATAATTATTAATAGATACCTGTTAGAGCATTTGCTTTTTCCATTGCGCTAACAAATCTTTTGACTTCTCCAAATCCAATTTCAATGTGACCTGCTTAGCTGTACAACGTTTTTCAGCTTTCTCCCATGCTTCTTCCAAGGCAGGTAAATAGCTTAAATTTTTTGTCGCTGCTACTAGCTGGAAAAATATATTACCTTGAATATAGTGCCAACGAGGATTCATTCCATCTAGGAGTATTGCTTCTTCAATCAGTCTTAATGCCGAATAAGGGCTACCTTCGTGACGATTTAAAAACTGTGCAAATGCTCCCCAATACAATGCCTTATTAGGCTGCAATTTGATTGCCTCCGCATACTGTACTGATGCCTTATCCTGTTCTTTTGCAAGGACATAATATTCTGCCATTGTATAGTAGGCGTTCGCCTGCGCTTCTATAGGTCCTGCTAATAATTCATCGACCACTTTACCAAATTGCTCATCATCCTGACTACCTATATAAGCTGCGAGAACATCTCGTTCTGGATATGAACCATCTATACGTTCCACACTTTGCTTTGCTTTGTCATCAGTAGGCTGAGGCATATTTGCATACCCATTTGCCTCTAGCATTGCCACATGCTGCTGAATGACTTGATAGGCCTCTTCTGCGATCGCTGTATCATTGCCCAATATTTCTTTGGCTAGTTGATAACTTTCCTTTACTTGACCACTCAAAAATAAGTCATTGACTTGTTGAACTTGCTCGTTCATTTGTTTTACCACCATTAAAATCCTCACCTTCGCAAAAGAAAAATCTTATTGCTAGTTTACCATTTAAGTAGTATTAGCAAAAGCCAACATGTCCTAATCTTTCTATTATTCTTTTAATTTAAACGCCTTTACATGCTGTTCGAGTGTGTGTGCCATGTGATTTGTTTCATTAGAGCCATGTGCCACCTCATCAATGCTTGCAGTTGTTTGCTGTGCTGCGACAGTAATCATATTCATCGTTTCTTCTATATCACGAATAGATTCTGTTAATTGTTGAATCATCTGCACAATACGTGTAGATTTTTCGTTTTCAGCGGTCATAGCATTAGAAATGGTAATCATTTCTTCTACTGTGGCAGCCACTGCTGTAGAAATATTTCCTAAAGATTGTGCGGTTAGACGTACTGTCTCTGTTCCTTTTTCAATATATTGCGTATTATCATTCGTAGATGACATGACCTGCTGCACATGCTTCATTATATCCTGAATAAGCTGTTCAACTTGCAATACCTCTTGATTAGATTGCTCAGCAAGCTTCCGTACTTCCTCAGCAACAATAGCAAAGCCTTTGCCATGCTCCCCTGCTCTAGCCGCTTCAATGGAAGCATTCAGTGCTAGCAAATTTGTTTGTGATGCGATGTTTGCAATAGACGTTGTAATCGTTTGAATTTTGGTTGCAGATGTAACCAAGTTTTCTACTGTTTGTTGTACCTCACCCGATCCGCTGTGGATTAATGCCATATCATTGCTTATATCTTTTGCTAGTCGCTCACCCTCTGTTGCTAATTCCATCGTTTGTCTAGCATTATCAGCACTGTTATTGGTATTGCTTTGAATCATTTGAAGGTCCTGCGCTAAAGAAGTAAGAACATCTGTCGCATTTTCAGCATGGTGCATCCCTGCCGTCACGGCACTTGTTACCTCTTCGATATTATTAGCGACACCTTGAATGGTATTGCTCATATCGTTCAGGGTGGAAGCGGTTTCATCTGCGTTATTCGTTAAAGTGTTAGAAGTGGAACGCATCGTCATAATCATATTTTGTAAATTAGCTGTCATTCGATTTAATGTATTCGCTAAATCCGCTACTTCATCTTTACTGTTAATTTTTGTTTCAGGTACAGCTAAATTACCATTGGCAATTTCTTTCGCCTGCTGAATCAGCACACTAATCGGTCTTACTTTACGACGAATTAAAAAGCCTGTAATGATGGAAGCAATTAGCATAGGGAAAATACTAATTAAAATCCCATTTCGTACAACATCCCATGTTCGCTCCTTCACGATATTAGCATCAAAGTCGATGACACTAATGGCAATAATTTCTTTACTGGAATCATGGTCTTTAAAAATAGGGGCATAGCCAGATAAACGGTCCATCCCTGCATAGGTATAAGGCTGTGAATATGTTGGATGCTTATGTGTAAGCAACATATCAATAGCTTCTTTATCTAAATAAAATTGATCACCAGGGGCATAACCTTTTTCAGCCAAATGATCATCAAGCGCTAATAATGTGCCATCCAACGATAAAATATATTGTGTTTGGAAAATATCTTTATGACCTGTTGTCCAGTTCAAATCGTTCCCAATGCTTTCCTGTACAGCCTTGTCGCCTTGAATGGCCTTGTCCAATTGTTGCGGATTGATCAAACCTGTCGTAATATTGGCACAGCCATAGGCCTCAACACCAGCAGCATCATAAAGTTTATTGTAAGCAGTTATGTATGTAGCGAACGAAGTAATCCCTAGCATCACCACTAAAATACCAGCGATAATCGTCCCAAGTTGAAAAGTTAATGAATTGCGTAATTTCACGATCCATCCTCTCCCCTTTCTTGTAATAATCTATGAATATTCCTTTTGTGTTTCATCATACTACAAAAAGATGTATTAAAAAAGCATCTTTAATTATTCTAGTAAGATAAAAACATTGGAAAAAGTTCTGAATTGTGCGATAATTGAAGTTAATTATCTTAAATCCTGAGCATTACCAATTCATCTAATAGGAGGGCTTGCTATGAATAAACGCTTTCATCTAGTATCGATTGTTACAGGCAACTTGTTAACAATAGGGGCCATTTTTATTTATGCCATGCAAAGTCAAGTGGGAGTAGCCCTCAGTACGTATGCTCTTGTGATGGGTTTTTTTAGTACTTTGCTTGTGATTTTCTTCTATATATGGGGGGAAGAAAAACAACAAGTATCCAATCGTTTTCTGAAATAATATGCATCATTTTCCAGTACACAGATACCTGTAGCACGTTTAATGTGGTTCCTTCCCTTTCTATATGTAGAGGGATTTTTTTATGTAAAGTTAGTAGAAATGATTTAGTAGATGGTATCAAATCGTCAATCGGAAGAGATACTATGTCAAAACATTCATTTAGAAAAATATTTACTTGATGTCGTAGTATCTTGGATGAATTGTGATGAAACTTCACCAATTATTTAAGTCTATACAACAGCTATTTTTACTAAAATGGCGTTGTAGATTTATTCATGATTCCCTTCTTTTCCGAGGCAATCCCCTCCGTATACGTCTAATTGTTGTAGAAAAATAAAATTTTTTGTAGAAAATTTTAAAACAATGATTGAGTAGTATATCAATTTTCTGTATAATCAGCTTGTTTGACAATACTTTATATGAACTTGGGGGTAGACAATTGGGTAAAGCATTGATTATCGGAGCTGGCGGAGTTGCCAGTGTTGTGGTACACAAGTGTGTTCAAAATTCGGACGTATTTGAGGAAATTTGTATCGCAAGTAGAACTGTTTCAAAATGTGACGCTCTAAAAGAAAAACTAGACGGCGGAAAAACAAAAATTCATACTGCACAGGTAGACGCAGACAATACAGAAGAGGTTATTGAGCTTATTAAAGCTTTCGGACCAGATGTAGTGATTAACGTGGCTCTACCTTATCAGGACTTAACGATTATGGATGCTTGCTTAGCGACAGGTGTGCACTATGTGGATACTGCAAACTACGAGCCACCTGAAACGGCAAAATTTGAATATAAATGGCAATGGGCTTATAAAGAGAAGTTTGAAAAAGCTGGCTTAACTGCATTACTTGGAAGCGGTTTTGACCCAGGTGTAACAGGCGTTTTCACAGCTCATGCACAAAAACATGAATTTGATGAAATCCACTATATCGATATCGTGGATGCCAATGCGGGAGATCATGGATATCATTTCGCAACAAACTTCAACCCAGAAATTAACATTCGTGAAATTACAGCGAATGGTCGTTACTGGAAAGAAGGCGAGTGGATTGAAACTGCACCACTTGAGAAAAAAGAAGTGTATAACCTACCTGAAATCGGACCAAAAGATATTTACCTTCTATACCATGAAGAGCTTGAATCCCTTGCAAAAAATATCAAAGGTTTAAAACAAATCCGCTTCTGGATGACGTTCTCTGAAAAATACTTAACACACTTAAAAGTGTTAGAAAACGTAGGTATGACGTCAATTGAGCCAATCGAATTTGAAGGACAAATGATTCAACCAATCCACTTCCTTAAAGCGGTATTACCAGATCCAGCTTCACTTGGACCACGTACAAAAGGTAAAACAAACATTGGTTGTATCATTCGCGGTCTAAAAGATGGCAAAGAAAAAACGTACTATGTGTACAACGTATGTGACCACGAAGAGTGCTACAACGAGGTTGGTTCACAAGCGATTTCTTATACAACTGGCGTACCAGCTATGATCGGTGCAATGCTTGTGATGAACGGTGAATGGCGTAAACCAGGTGTATGGAATGTGGAAGATTTCAATCCAGATCCATTCATGGATGCACTAAATAAATGGGGTCTACCATGGCAAGAAAGCCATAACCCAGAATTATTAGACCTTGATTTAGATGCAAAGGAATTAAGCCGATGAAACCAATTGATTTTTCAAAAGTTCCATCCCCTTCTTATGTAGTGGATGAGCGATTATTAACAAAGAATCTTGAGCTTTTAAAATCAATTCAAGATCGAACAGGCTGCCGCATTTTATTAGCCCTTAAAGGCTTCTCTATGCATTCAACATTCCCACTAGTAGGGGAATATTTAGCGGGCATTACATCTAGCTCACTGCATGAGGCACGTCTTGGCTATGAAAAAATGGGCAAAGAAGTTCACGTTTATGCACCTGCTTATATTGAGCATGAAATGGACGAGCTTCTAGGCTATGTGGATCACATCGTATTTAACTCATTTAACCAATGGGCTCAGTTCAAGGATAAAGTTAAATCTGCTGGTAAAACAATTGAATGTGGTATTCGTGTGAATCCTGAATACTCTGAAATTGAAACAGCTCTTTATGATCCTTGTTACACAAACTCTCGCCTTGGTACAACATTGGCTAACTTTGATAAATCACAGCTTGATGGTATCGATGGCTTACACTTCCATGCGATGTGTGAACAAAATTCTGATACATTAGAGCGTATTATTGAAGTAGTTGAGGAAAAATTTGGTGATGTTTTACACCAAATGAAATGGTTAAACTTCGGTGGCGGTCACCATATTACACGTGATGATTATGATGTAGAAAAACTTGTGAACATCATTAATTATATTCAAGAAAAGTATAACCTGCTTGTTTATCTTGAGCCAGGTGAAGCAGTAGCCCTTAATACAGGTTATTTAGTAGCAACGGTGCTAGATATTCAAGAAAATGGAATGGATCTTGCTATTTTAGATACATCAGCAACATGTCACATGCCTGATGTACTTGAAATGCCTTACCGTCCAATGATTATTGGTTCTGGACAAGCAAATGAATTAGCACACACATATCGCTTAGGCGGACTAACATGTCTAGCTGGTGATGTGATTGGCGATTATTCGTTTGAACAGCCATTAAAACCAGGTGATCGTCTTGTATTCACAGATATGGCTCATTATTCAATGGTGAAAAACCATATGTTTAACGGTGTCAACTTACCATCTATCGTTTCTTATAATGATGAAGAAGGTATTAAAGTCATTCGTGAATTTAAATTCGAGGACTACAGTGGTCGACTGTCCTAATACCAATAGAAAAGCCCTTCCAGTTTAACACTGGAAGGACTTTTTTTATGGACGCATGGTCATCCAATTCTCCACATAATGAATGGCTACTCCATAAAAAGCATCGTTATTTGAAAAATGTTGCTGAACAAGTATAAGCTGTTCATTCATAAAGGCTTCTCCATTATCATAAAAAGTAATATTTTCCCCTTCCTCTGAAGCGCCTGTTTCTACACCAATTACAATTGATTTATTCACAGTGGAAGCATAAGCGATTTCATGTTCTACAATAGAGATAATATCTTTTGCAGCATCACGATAGGCCATGATCGTCACACTATCCGTATGGTCAATGACCCAATCAGCTAATAACCCTTTTCCAAATTGGTTATTATACTGAACTTCATCAAACCAAAATGGCATATCTACTTCTAAAGTAAGTTGTAACTGACTTGCCTTCTCACTTGCTTTCATTATTAGTGCTTGATAGGATTCTATCGTTTGTGCTTGATGTAAGCTCCATCCACTATTTAAATAAGGTTCTACATCAAGGTGAACCCCAGAAAATTGCTCAGATTCAGTTGAATTCTCATTATATGTATGTAACCAATTAAACAATTCGTCTTGGCTTCGACTACCCTCAGCTGAAACCCAGCTTGCAGCACCATCCAATGCATAAATGCGAATACCTCTGTGAGAAGCGTTACTAATAAAATGCTTATAGTCATTGCTCGCTATGCCTTGATCGATTTGCAGATAAACTTTATTGACATCGTTATGTTCTAAAAATAATAATATTTTTTCTTGGTCATCCATGATGAGGGATGTATCCCACAGCCATGTAGCCTTTTCCTGTATAGACATGGCATCAACCTTTCCACTTGATAAAGCTAATGAACTAATCATGATGACGATTAGTGCGGTCCATACTTTTAATTGTCTCTTCATACGAACTAACTCCATTCTACTCGCCACGGCCCCTAGAACAGAACCTGGCAACCTGACAATCTTGCACTGAAATTATAGTGTTTAGACTCATGGCTTTGCGTCCCTCCCTTTCGGTGAAGTTTGCCTTTTTCAGTTTTTTCTTAATCATTATCATACGCGGTTAGCAATTGTTTGTCTGTAGGTATAATGCATAATTGTCACATGTATGATCACGTAAAAACGACAAAATACAGGTTAAATTTACTATTCAAACATAAAAAAACGTAGAGTACTTAAGCCTCTACGTTTTCCTTTTCATTTTCAAGCATTTTGTGTAAATAATCGATAATTTCTCGAATGCCCTCTAATGAATTAACCAGTATTTTTGGATCAACATATGTTATCATTCGATTTTCAAGATTAGCTACCGCAGTAAAATAGCGTGTTTTACTATAATTGACTAGACCCAATTGCTGAAGTACTGATTCATCGAAATCAAGAATTTCACGTGCTTCTGTAACAAGTAATCCATAATTAACAACATCTGTATTCAACACAATGATACGAGCAGTTGCTGTATTCGATGAACGATTGTACAGTATGCGTTCAAAATCAAGAACAGGTACAAGCTCACCGCGAATTCTTGTAAAGCCTAGAAGATAGTTAGGTAAATGAGGAATAGGTGTTACTTGCTCTAATTTTTCAATTGAAATCGCTTGCTCCACAGGCACAGCATACTCCTCTGTCCCACAAGCAAAAACGACTGCTTTGACACTTTCCATAGGGTCACATCCTTATTCGACTGTTAGTTTTTCGCCGATTCTTTGACGATTTCTACTAGTAAATCTGCTAATTTTTCAAGTTCTTCTACTGGTATTTTTTCATTTGTTGTATGGATATCCTCGTATCCAACAGATAAATTAACTGTAGGAATACCAAAGCCTGCGATGACGTTTGCATCTGAGCCTCCACCAGAAATGCCTAGTGTCGGTGTACGATCAATATTGCGTGCAGCAGCCATAGCTACCTGAACTACTTTATCAGATTCCGTTACACGGAAGCCTGGATACATTAGCTTCACTTCTACCTCTGCACGTGCGCCTAAAGAAGCAGCTACTTGTTCAAACGTATCTTGCATATGCTTTGTTTGCGCATCCAATTTAGCTTTGTCTATAGAGCGTGCTTCTGCAAGGATTGTCACTTCGTCACAAACAATATTCGTCGCTTGTCCACCTTCAAAACGCCCAATATTCGCTGTTGTTTCTTCATCTAAACGACCTAGTTTCATTTGAGCAATGCATTTTGATGCGACTGTTATGGCAGAAATGCCCTTTTCAGGAGCAACCCCTGCATGTGCCGTTTTTCCAATAATCTTTGTGAAAATTTTCGCTTGGAATGGTGCTGCTGTCACGATACCACCAACTTTGCCATCGCTATCAACCGCAAATCCATATTTTGCTTTAATGTTAGCTGGATCTAACTCTTTAGCGCCAACAAGGCCACTTTCTTCACCAGCCGTAATAATAAATTCAATATCGCCATGTGCAATATTTTGCTCTTTCAAACGTTTGACCATCTCAAATAGAGCAGCTAGTCCTGCTTTATCATCGGCACCTAAAATCGTCGTACCATCTGATACGATATAGCCATCTTCACGTAAAGACGGTTTGATGCCTTTTCCTGGAACGACAGTATCCATATGAGAAGTGAAATAGATTGGCTCTACATCCAATGTGCCTTTTAATGTGGCAATAATATTACCTGCCCCATGTCCATTACGCGTATGTGCATCGTCTTGAATCACTGAAAATCCAAGTGCAGTTAACTTATCTACAAGAATTGGTGCTATTAGTTGTTCATGTTTTGTTTCCGAATCAATTTGTACGAGCTCAAAAAACTCTTCTACTAAACGACTTGTCATGTTGTAAAACTCCCTTAGTTTACGTGTATTTCCACGTTATAGTATATGTATCATTTTAGCACAACGTCAGAAGAGTTGAAATCATTGAACAATACTACCAAAATAAAAAGTCTGAGAAAAATCTCAGACTTTCCCTAGTCATTGAAAATAAGCTCTTTTTCTTTTTCTAATGATTGTAGGTAGTTGACAGCTTTATTATGTTTATCCTGTAAGCGCCAAATCGTATTATGTACATCATCTTGAACACGCGAGACCTGTTCCCTTGCTGTCGAGATTTTAGAATGAACAGACCATGCTGAAAAAATATCATCAAAAAAGTAATCAGCAAACTTAACAAACCCATCTGTTTCAATATGCAGCGATTTCGTAGACATTTCATGAACATCTAATAATTCATTATGAAACCGTTGTAACGCAATTTGAGCACTATGTAAATAGTTTTCAGACTGATCGAGTGCATCATGCTTTAAGTGCGTAGCAATCAGCCCACCGCCAAAAAATGTATCCCATGTGGAATATCCATTGGCCGAATGTAATGAAGCTGCTGCTTGCCCTAGCCTTGTAAGAGCTACTTCTCCCGCTTCCTCCGCCTCTTTAATTTCTCTAATGAGCTGCTTTGTTAGCATTTCCTCATGTGCTAAATGCTCTAGCCTTTCTGCTTGGGCAGCATCATGAATCTGTAAATATTTCTTCTTTTTAAGGTAGACCTGTTGAAGTGATTGCTGTAGCGCATTTTCATCAATCTGGGCAAGCTGATTCATCACTTGCACGTTGTCCTCTGCTAAATCATTTTGCATTTTCTTTGCTTCATTCAGCTTTAATTCAAGTACTGCCGCCTTATCAATTTTTTCTGCCCTCAGTTCATCTTGTTGCCCTGTCCATGTACGAATCATATTCATAAACGAGAAACCATCCAATTTATCAAGTTTGGATCGAATTTGGTGGAGTGCTGCTGTTGTATGAGTGTCTATTTCCTGTTGTGTATGTTTAATTTGCCCATCAATTAACTGATTTTGTTCGTTTAATCTAGATGCTTTTCTAAGTTGTGCATGAATCTTTTCTTGCTCTGTTTGTAATTGCTGCCATTCCATTCATCTCAACTCCTCATATCTATCAGTACGGATGACATACAAAAATGTTTCACTTTTTGGCAATGAAAAACCTAGCAACTTTTGAGCTGCTAGGCTTGTATGACTATTATAGAGGAATATTACCGTGCTTTTTCTCTGGACGTGTTTCATGTTTGTTTGACAGCATATCAAGTCCTTGAATCAGCTTGATACGTGTATCTCGTGGATCGATTACGTCGTCTACCATACCGCGAGATGCTGCAACATATGGGTTAGCAAATTTCTCTTTATATTCTTCGATTTTTGCTGCACGAGTTGCTTCTGGGTCATCTGATTTTGCAATTTCACGGGCAAAAATGATGTTAGCTGCGCCAGCAGCACCCATAACAGCAATTTCAGCATTTGGCCATGCAAATACAAGGTCAGCACCAATTGATTTAGAGTTTAACGCAACGTAAGCGCCTCCATAAGCTTTACGTAAAATCACTGTAATTTTTGGAACAGTCGCTTCTGAGTAAGCATAAAGAATTTTCGCACCATGACGAATAATACCACCATGTTCTTGTTTAACACCTGGGAAGAAGCCAGAAACGTCTTCAAATGTGATGATTGGGATATTGTATGCATCACAAGTACGAATGAAACGAGCTGCTTTATCAGAAGAATCGATATCTAAGCCACCAGCAAGAACTTTTGGTTGGTTACAAACAAGTCCAACTGATTCGCCAGCAATACGTGCAAAACCGACTACTACGTTTTTAGCAAACTCTGCATGTACTTCCATGAACGAACCTTCATCCACTACTTGCTCAACAACTTTACGTACATCATATGGACGTGTTGTTTCGATTGGTACTGTATCTACGATTTCTGGACGGTAGTCATCCCCTTCAGGTCTAGCTTGACGAGGTGCCTTTTCTTTATTGTTTTGTGGTAAGTAGCTTAGTAGTTTTTTAATTTCATCAATCGCTGCCTCTTCAGAAGGAGCACGGAAATGAGCATTCCCACTGACCGCATTATTTACTTTCGAACCACCTAAATCTTCAGCAGAAATTTTCTCTCCTGTTACCGTTTCGATTACTTTAGGTCCTGTAATGAACATTTGAGATGTCTTATCCACCATTAGAATAAAGTCAGTAATAGCTGGAGAATAAACAGCTCCACCAGCACAAGGTCCCATAATCACAGAGATTTGTGGAATCACACCAGAATAAATGGCATTTCGGTAGAAGATATGACCATAGCCATCTAATGAAAGAACACCCTCTTGAATACGTGCACCGCCTGAGTCATTGATGCCGATAAATGGTGTACCATTTTTAGCAGCTAGATCCATCACTGTTGCCATTTTTTTCGCATGCATTTCTCCAAGCGCCCCACCAAACACTGTGAAATCTTGAGAGAATAAGTATACTGGACGTCCGTTAATTTTACCGAATCCAGTTACGACACCATCACCAGGTCCCTCCATTTTTTCCATGCCGAAGTCTACTGTACGGTGTGTAATAAATGGGTTGATTTCGAAAAATGTACCTTCGTCTAGCAACAAGTCTATACGCTCACGAGCAGTAAGTTTCCCCTTCTCATGCTGCTTATCGATGCGATCATAGCCACCACCAAGTTCAATTACCGTTTTACGGTCATACAAGTCATTGATTTTGTCGAACATATCCATACTAATCACTTATCCCCTTTTCCACTTTTATCACATAATTCATATAACACCCCAAATGAGGATTTAGGATGCATAAACGCAACCTCTGCCCCTCCAGCACCTGGCCCTGGCTCTTCGGATAAGAGACGTACACCTTTTTCACGAAGCTCTGCCATTCGTTCACGAATTCCCGTCACACCAAACGCAACATGATGAATTCCTTCTCCACGTTTTTCAATAAAACCATGGATGGCACTTTTATCACTCATTGGTTCTAATAGCTCGATTTTCACGTTCCCTGCATCGATAAATGCCACACGAACCTGTTGAGATTCTACTTCTTCCACTTTCATCAACTTTAAGCCCAAAGTTTCTGTATAATATGTAATGCGTTCATCAAGATCGCGCACTGCAATCCCAATATGGTCTACTTTCTCCATGGTGACATCTCCTTCTGTTATGGTACATACTCTATTTTACAGACTTTTTTGTCAAAACTCTACTACTTGAGAAATTTTTCAGATTTGCTAAACTATTTATAAGAAAAGAAGGAGCGAACGAGCATATGAGTAATAAAAAATTTCAAAAAGTCGTTATTTATAGTATGATCGCAATTATGCTAATCTCATCTCTAGCATTCGGATTATCTATGATAATTTAAGGCAAAGCACGAGGCGTCCACACTACTGTGGGCGCTCTTTTTTAGCCTTTAACCCTTTAAATGACTGCTTTATTTCTAAATACCTGTCCATTTCCTCTATAAACTGATAGAGGGCTGCCTGAGCGATAAATTGCTCGTGGCTTTGTGGTAAAGGAAGCTGAGAAAAATCGCGCTTAACATGTTCGAGTTTTTCGCGATACTGACTAGCCGTATTCCCCGAATGAACATGCTCACCTAGGTCTTGTAAAAAATCTGCCACAATTTCAGCCTCTTGTACTATAACAGGTAATGTCGTCACTTTGGGTAGCACTCTTTCGATAATTTCTAGCTGCTGCTCTCGCATATCGAAATATACATAGTAATCATTTTTACGTCTTGTAAAATGGTTTTGAACATCTTTAAACGCTAATGATTTTGCCTCTTCTAGTGCTTTGATTGCATCGATAATTTCTTGGCCGTTCCACAACGTATCTCCTTGCCGTAAATAGCTGGCAATTTCTAAAAAAATCTTACTATATAGCTCCTCTATTTTGACTCTGTAGTAATTTAATTCCTTTTGAATGTCTGGCATATACATATTAATGGCAATCCCTGTTCCATAACCGATAGCCATCAACGCTAATTCATTATAAACAAGTGTTAATGAATAACCTTCAGCAGCGTAAATATGCATAATAATCACGACACTGGAGATAAATCCATCCGCAACCTTTAAAGATACAATAGTAGGAATAAAGAGTATAAGCATGCCTGCTAGTGTAAGTGGATGATAAGCAAATAACTCAAAGCTTACAAAGGCAAAAAGCATTGCTACAATACTTGCAACCAATCGTGTATAGGCTGCATAAATGGATTTCTTTTTTGTTGGCTGCACACATAATATGGTTAGAATACCAGCAGATGCATATGAGGCTAAATCAAAATACTGTGCAATGGCAATAGCGATGGCCGCACCAATTGCTGTTTTTAAAGTTCGATAGCCGATTGAAAACTTCTTCAGGCCGACTGCCTCCCATCCTTTAGTACTCTTCACTCATTCAGCTAATTATTTAGCCAATATTACAAAAATTTTAATAATAATGAAACTACCTATACATGAGGATCAGTAGGAAGCCTACATAGATAGCATGATCTATGAGGCTTTTCTACTTGATTGAAAATGATTTTTCTTATGCAAGAATAGACTTAAAGCTCGTCACAATATTCTTCAAAGTTTGCTTGTAAATTTGTCACAACTGACATTGGGTCATGCCCTTCAATTTCATAGCGTCCCACTTCTGCGACAACTTGTCCGTCTTTTAATAGAACGAATGATGGTGATGAAGGTAGATGATCTTCTCCAAAATGGTAACGCGCTGCTGCAGTTGCCTCTTTATCTTGCCCTGCAAACACTGTTACTAAATGGTCTGGACGTTTATCATAATGAACGCATTGTGCTGCTGCTGGACGAGCGATACCACCCGCACAACCACACACTGAGTTCACCATTACTAATGTTGTACCTGGACGAGCAAACGCCTCTTCTACAGCTTCTGGTGTTGTTAATTGTTCATAACCAGCTGCCTCAATTTCAGCACGTGCTGTTTTTAAAATTTCCTGCATAAATAAATCGTAATCCATATTCATATAGCGATAGCTCCTTTCAAGTTCGCGCCAATTTAGTTATATTTCAGATAGTAGATTTTTGACGCTTATCCATCTCTTATCATAGCAGTTTGCAAGCAATTTGTGCACCTACTTGCTCAACACATTTCAGTTGAAATTACTACGATTTCAATAAGACTCGTTTACTTGTCTTCCTGCTCCTCGCTAAATAAACGATCCACACCTTGTGTAACTGTCAACTGTCCACTTAAAATTTGACGTTCAAGCTGTTGTACTTGTGCTTTACGTTGCGGGTTTCCATAAAAGATATCTATTAAATGATCGGTAATCATCGATTGGAACCATTCTTTTGTTTGTTGCTGGCGTCGGGTAGCCCAATAGTGATTTGCTTCTACGATTTGCTTGAATTCCCCAATTGTTTCCCAAACCTTATCAAGTCCTCGATTTTCTAGTGAACTAACAGGCATGGCAGTTGACATCCAACCAGGTGTAGCAGGCTGTAAAAAGTGCAAAATTTGTTTGTACTCTGCAACCGTTTTTTTAGCTAGACGTACATTATCACCATCCGCCTTATGCACGACAATTGCATCTGCTAATTCCATAATGCCTTTTTTCATGCCCTGCAATTCATCCCCCGCTCCTGTTAAAACAAGAAGCAGGAAGAAGTCAACCATGCCACGGACATAGGTTTCACTTTGTCCAACACCCACTGTTTCAATTAAAATCACATCATAGCCTGCTGCCTCACAAACTAACATGGTTTCTCGTGTCTTTTTGTGAACACCCCCTAGGGTACCTGCCGATGGCGATGGACGCACAAATGCACTAGGCTTCTTAACGAGCTCTTCCATACGCGTTTTATCGCCAAGTATACTTCCTCCCGATAGAGAAGAACTTGGATCAATGGCAAGAACAGCAACTCGTTTCCCCATATCACAAAGCATAGTACCGAAAGCCTCTATGAATGAGCTTTTTCCTGCCCCAGGCACACCTGTTATGCCAATTCGGATACTATTGCCTGTATGTGGAAGAAGCTCCTGCAATAGTTCTTGTGCCTGTACTTTATGGGTAGCGTTTGAACTTTCAATGAGGGTAATGGCTTTTGATAAATGTGTGCGAGAGCCCGCACGTACTTGTTGTGCAAGCTCTCCTACATTTAGAGTGTCTGCCTTTTTCTTTCGGAACTTTTTGGGTGTACCATATTGCATCCCGTCGTGAGTCGCCTCTACTCCGTCCATGACAAATAGCGCACTTTCTTCCATTCCTTTATTTTTGTCCATTATTCAGACACTTCCTCATAGCCTAAACGTTTGTAGATTTCTTCAATAATTTTTTGTGCGGATACAGGAATCACTGTACCTGGTCCGAAAATGGCTACTGCACCAGCATTATAAAGGAAATCATAATCTTGTGCTGGTATAACACCACCCACAATAATGATAATATCTTCACGACCTAGTTTTTCAAGCTCAGCTATCAATTCAGGCACTAATGTTTTATGTCCTGCTGCTAGTGAAGACACACCAATAACATGAACATCATTTTCAACAGCCATTTGAGCAGCCTCAGCAGGCGTCATAAATAATGGAGAAATATCTACGTCAAAGCCTAAATCTGCATAACCAGTTGCGACAACCTTTGCACCACGGTCATGTCCATCTTGTCCCATTTTAGCAACTAAAATACGCGGACGACGACCTTCATTTTCAAGGAATTCTTCTGTCATTTGTTTCACTTCCGCAATTTGCTCCTCATCAGAGAAGTTTGCAGAGTAAA
The DNA here is from genome assembly GCF_002896375.1 of Lysinibacillus sp. YS11. NCBI lineage: Bacteria > Bacillati > Bacillota > Bacilli > Caryophanales > Bacillaceae > Lysinibacillus > Lysinibacillus sp. YS11. The sequence goes on from NZ_CP026007.1 coordinate 2,841,697, forward strand.
CACCAGAGATCGAACGAATGACCGCTTTATGACGACCAGAAACTGCTTCAATCGCATCAGATATTTCACCTAAAGAAGCACGAGCGCGCGCTGCATCCACTGCTACCGCTAGCAGGTTTTCTTCTCCATCTTGAGCCGCCTTCGTTAAGCGAGCTAAATGTTTTTGAACTTCCGCTTCATCACGAGCTGCCTTCATCGCTTCTAAACGTTCAATTTGTTTTTGACGAACAATGGTATTATCGATATCTAAAATATCGATTGGCTCTTCTTTTGCTAAGCGATACTTATTCACGCCAACAATCGTTTCTGTTTTAGAATCAATTTTCGCTTGACGTTTTGCTGCAGCTTCCTCAACCTTCATTTTTGGAAGTCCCGTTTCAATCGCTTTAGCCATACCACCAAGCGCTTCAATTTCTTCGATTAACGCCCAAGCAGATTTCGTAATTTCTTCTGTTAATTTCTCTACGTAGTACGAACCACCCCAAGGATCAATGACTTTTGTCATCGCTGTTTCCTCTTGTAAAAATAACTGTGTATTACGCGCGATACGTGCTGAGAAATCTGTTGGAAGTGCAATCGCTTCATCTAATGCATTTGTATGAAGGGATTGCGTATGTCCCATCGAAGAGGCATTTGCTTCGATTAAAGTACGTGCAACATTGTTAAATGGATCTTGCTCAGTTAATGACCAGCCAGATGTTTGGGAGTGCGTACGTAATGCTAATGTCTTTGGATTTTTCGGGTTAAACGTAGACATCATTTGTGCCCAAATACGACGTGCTGCACGCATTTTAGCAACTTCCATGTAATAGTTCATACCAATTGCCCAGAAGAACGATAAGCGAGGTGCAAATGCATCAATATCAATGCCTGCTTTTAATCCTGTTCGTACATACTCCAAGCCATCTGCTAATGTATAGGCAAGCTCAATGTCATTTGTTGCGCCTGCTTCTTGAATATGGTAACCAGAAATTGAAATAGAGTTAAATTTTGGCATATACTTCGCTGTATATTCAAAAATATCTGCAATGATTTTCATTGACATAGCTGGTGGGTAAATATATGTATTACGCACCATGTATTCTTTTAAAATATCATTTTGAATAGTACCTGCTAATTGATCTGGCGTTACCCCTTGTTCTTCTGCTGCTACAATATAGAATGCAAGGACGGGTAATACGGCACCATTCATTGTCATTGAAACTGACATTTGGTCTAACGGGATTTGATCGAAAAGGATTTTCATATCCTCAACTGAGTCAATCGCAACCCCAGCTTTTCCTACGTCCCCTGTTACACGTGGATGATCAGAGTCATAGCCTCGGTGTGTTGCTAAATCAAACGCGACAGAAAGACCTTTTTGTCCCATGGCCAAATTTCGTTTGTAAAAGGCATTGGATTCTTCAGCAGTTGAGAAACCAGCGTATTGCCGAACCGTCCATGGACGTGCTACATACATAGTAGGGTATGGTCCACGTGTGTTGGGTGCAATCCCTGCCACATCATTTAGATGTTTAGCCTCTTTAATATCTTCTTTTGTGTAAATATCTTTAATTTCAATCCCCTCATTTGTCATGAACTTGTCTTCAGACGCTTGAGGTGCTTCAGCTGTCAAAACCTTTTCTATTTCTACTGCATTAAAATTTGGCTTGCTCATCGTTGGACCTCCTTCATGCTCGCAAACACGGACTGTAATTTTTCAATGATGTTTTGTCCTGCGAAAATAAAGCCGTTTAAGCCATTTGCTAACCATGCTTCTTCTTCGTCTTTAAATTTGCCCGCTACATCTACAAGCACATTTGCTGGTTTTTCAGCTAAAATGGCCGATACAAATGCTTTTGTATCATCATCATTGCCTGCAATCACTACATACTTAGCCTCTGTCGCCTTCAGCCAAGCTACTGCCTCTTCTACAGTTGTCACTGGCTCACTTTTTTCTGGTACAAGACCCACTGTGTTTAAGAAGCCCGCTACAAAATCTGCGCGTGGTTTAGAGCTTTTTAATGATCCTAATGCTAAAATACCTGTTTTTACATCTGCTGCTGTCATGTCTGCACGTAAGTCCTCAAATGGAGCAGCGATACGCTTAATATCAGCAAATAATGGATTTGTATCCTGTTCAAGAATATCAGCTGGATTAGCATAAATATTCGTTCCAATTAATGATTGCTTACGTGTTTGGGCAGCTTTGATGCGTTTTTGATAGGATGCTTCCACTTCTTCTGCAAGCTTGCCAGAGGCTGTATATTCATCGATACCGCCAGCTGCCTGGATGTCTAAAAATAGTGCCCATGCTTCTTTCACAAAATCTGCTGTTAACGACTCGATAAAGTAAGAGCCCCCTGCTGGATCTTTTACTTTTAAGACATTTGTTTCTTCTCTTAAAATTAATGATACATTACGAGCGATACGAATGGATTGATCCGTAGGTTTTGTTAACACGTCATGTGGATGAACCGTAAAGAGATCAGCACCACCGATTAAACCAGAAAGCGCTTCATTTGAAGAGCGTAGTAAATTTACATACACATCTAATTTAGAAAAGCTTCTTAATGATGTTTCAGCAACAGTAGGGATTTTGATATGATCTGTTACGCCATAAGCGGATGAGAACGCTTTCCAAAGTACTTTAAAAGCACGTAGCTTTGCAATCTCCGTAAAGAATTGTGTATCAATGGCAAATGATACAAAGAATTTCTTCGAGAACGCTTCAAAGCTTTCTTCTTGTTCTGCAAATTTGGCTGCTAATGCAAGTGCATAGGCTAATTCTTGTACAGCGTTAGCACCTTCATTATGATAAACCGTTGTGTCTGCACTGACTGAGCGCACGTTCGGAAATGCAGTCAAAGTGATAGGGTCTTTTGAAATAATGTAACCTTTAATGGCTTCTTGTTGATCTACTGGAATGTTGTCGAATACTGCTAATAATGGGTCTTTTGAATTTTCAATAGTAATTTTAAACGAATATTCTGAGAAATATGATGCTAATTTGACCAATACTTCTTCTGTCCAAGCAAAGCTCACTCGGCTATCAATTGTAATAACTTCATTGCCTCGAGCTAGACTATCCTCAAGCTGTGCAAAAAAAGCTTCGCTTGAATCAGCGTGAATTTGTTGTGCCACCTGAAATACTTGATCATTTTGTAGGGAACGGATTGTGGCAACTTGTAAATCAAGCTCTTCTCCAAGCTTAGCTACTAAACTTTCTTGCGTGTAAAGCGGCTGTAGTGTAACACCTTCATTTGTTTTTGTGAATAGTGACTCAAATGGTTTCCCTTTTAAAGCTTTGATTGCTGCATCTTGCCAGTCTGAATAGGCTGGTATTTCAAATTCAATATTTTTCATGTTGTTTGACATGCGGACGCTTAATCAGCTTCCCCCCTTAGTAGTTTCTATTTGTTATTCTACATGACAAATTGCGACTCGAAAAGCATAAAAAAAATCGGAAACCCTTATACAGCAGGTTTCCGACAAGTCATCAGTAGACTGACGTTGAAGATTTATTTGTATTTTCGAGTATTTCTTTTACTCTATTTAGGAATTTACCACAGACAAGTCCATCAAGCACACGATGATCTAATGATAAACATAAATTCACAATATCACGTGCAGCAAACATTCCACCTGGTAAAACAACAGGTTTTTTTACAATACTTTCCACTTGCAGGATCGCTGCTTGTGGGTAATTGATGATGCCCATTGATTGAACAGAGCCAAATGCACCTGTATTATTCACTGTAAATGTACCACCAGTAATGTCATCCATTGCTAATTTTCCTGTACGAACTTTGATAGCCAGTTCATTGATTTCTTTCGCAATTCCTTTAATGGATTTTTCATCTGCGTGTTTTATAACAGGTACAAATAAGGCATCATCCGTTGCTACTGCAATCGAAATATTGATGTCATGTTTTTGAATGATTTTATCTTCCGCCCACATCGAATTCAGCATTGGGAATTCCTTTAAAGCTTGAGCAACCGCTTTTACAAAGAAGGCGAAATATGTAAGATTAAAGCCTTCTTTTTGCTTAAATTCATTCTTTAAGCTATCACGATAAGTCACTAAATCTGTTACATCCACTTCCATCATCATCCAAGCATGCGGCGCTTCATGTACACTTTTCACCATATTATTCGCAATGGCACGACGGATCTTCGTCACTGGAATTTCGATATCTCCTGGATGAATAGGTTGTACAGGTGCAGCTGCTTTTTCCACTTGTTGCTGTGGTGCAGAAGCTGCTGTAGGTGCTGATGTCGTTTGAACGGTTGGAGCTGCTTGTGCTACATCATTTGCCGTTGGGATATTACCTGTTTCAATGAGCTTTAACAGGTCTTTTCGTGTAATACGACCACCCTCGCCAGTACCTGTTACAAGGTCTAAAGCTATATCATGCTCCTGTGCAAGTCGAAGAACAGCTGGTGAATAACGTACTTTACCCGTACGTGCCTCTTTTGGTGCAGATACTGGAGCTGCTACCTGCTGTGGTGCCTCCTGTTTCTTTTGAACACCTGCATTTAAAATAGCCGTACTTACCGTTGATTTTTTTTCAGGTGGCGGTGCTGGTAATTCACCTTCTCCCGCTATTTCAATCGAGCAAACGACTGCTCCAACTGGTAATGTCTGACCTTCTTGCGCAAGTAGCTCCGTGATAACCCCTTCAAATGATGACGGGATTTCAGCATTTACTTTATCTGTAACAACCTCTGCTAATGGATCATACTTTTTAACTGTATCTCCAGGCTTTACAAGCCATTTTTCAATTGTACCTTCTGTTACACTTTCGCCGAGCTGTGGCATTGTAATATTTTGAACCGACATCTTTTATTCCTCCCATCAATTAAGCCTAGGCGTCATTGTACCTGATGCAGCGCTAAAAACATTAAACGTAGACAGGCATTTAGACAGATTTTGACTTTCATATGTGCAAAGTCAAAATCTGTTGTTCCGTCTGAGGCTTTTATTTTTTCATTCAGCCTTGTTGTAATCTATTAGAACGCAGCAAGTTCTCGCATAGCACGTTCCACTTTATCAGGATTAATCATAAAATATTTCTCCATCGTTGGTGCATATGGCATGGCTGGCACATCAGGTCCCGCTAGACGTTGAATTGGTGCATCAAGCTCAAATAAACAATGTTCTGCAATAATTGCAGCAACCTCACTCATGATACTACCCTCTTTATTATCCTCTGTGACAAGCAATACTTTACCTGTCTTACTTGCAGCCTCAATAATCGCTTCTTTATCCAGAGGGTAAACTGTACGCAAGTCAAGGATATGAGCGGAAATACCATCCGCAGCTAGGCGTTCTGCCGCTTGTAAAGCAAAGTGGACTGCTAAACCATAGGTAATGACTGTCACGTCATCTCCTTCACGTTTTACATCTGCTTTACCAATTGGCAATGTGTAATCATCTAGTGGTACTTCCCCTTTAATTAAACGATAGGCACGTTTATGTTCGAAAAATAATACTGGATCTTCATCACGAATAGCAGCTTTCAATAAGCCTTTTGCATCATACGGTGTTGATGGAATGACAATTTTCAAACCAGGTGTACCAGCAAAAAGTGCTTCAACGGATTGTGAATGATAAAGTGCCCCGTGAATACCTCCGCCAAAAGGTGCGCGGATGACCATTGGACAAGTCCAGTCATTATTAGAACGGTAACGAATTTTGGCTGCCTCTGAGACGATTTGATTGACAGCTGGCATAATAAAATCAGCAAATTGCATTTCAGCAATCGGACGCATACCGTACATCGCAGCACCGATACCCACACCAGCTATTGCACTTTCTGCAAGCGGTGTATCAAGCACGCGGTATTCACCAAATTGATCGTATAGCCCAGTAGTGGCTTTGAATACACCACCTTTACGACCAACGTCCTCTCCTAAAATGAAAACTCGTTCGTCACGTTCCATCTCTTCTTTCATTGCTAATGTAATCGCATCAATATAAGACATTACTGCCATTACATGTCACCTCCGTCCACTGGTGCATAAACATATTTAAGTGCATGCTCTGGTTGTGCATATGGAGCCGCTTCAGCATAATCAGTTGCTTCATTTACTTCTGCCATAACACGCTCTTCGATTTCAGTACGTATCGCGTCAGTCATCACGCCAGTATCCATTAAATACTTTTCAAATAATACAATTGGATCCTTCGCTTTGCCTTCTGCAATATCTTCAGCCGTACGGTATTGACGGTCATCATCATCTGAAGAATGGGCTGTTAAACGATAAGTGACTGTTTCGATTAAGCTTGGACCTTCCCCATTACGTGCACGATCTGCAGCCTCTTTCACCACTTTATACACTTGTAACGGATTTTTCCCATCCACGGTCACTCCTGGCATTCCATAGCCAATCCCACGATCAGATACTTTTGCACAGCCTAGTTGACGCTCTACTGGCACAGAAATCGCATATTGATTGTTTTCTACCATAATAATGACTGGTAGCTTATGCACACCTGCAAAGTTCGCTCCTTCATGGAAGTCTCCTTGGTTGGATGAACCTTCACCAAGCGTAACGAAAGAAACAAAATCTTCATTTTGTAGACGTCCTGCAAGTGCAACGCCCACTGCGTGTGGAACTTGAGTCGTAACAGGAGATGAACCTGTTAAAATACGATTTTTCTTTTGACCAAAGTGGCCTGGCATTTGACGACCCCCTGAGTTTGGATCTTCTGCTTTAGCAAACGCAGATAGCATCAGTTCTCTTGGTGTCATACCAAAATGTAAAACAACACCCATATCACGATAATAAGGTGCAATATAATCCTTACTTTTATCCAGTGCAAAGGCTGCTCCAACCTGTGCCGCCTCTTGACCTTGACAGGAAATTACAAACGGAATTTTACCAGAACGGTTTAACAACCACATACGCTCATCTAGTCTTCTGGCCATTAACATTGTTTCGAACATAGCAAGTACATCTTCATTTGACAAACCTAAATCTTCATGTTTGATTTGAACATCTTGCATACGAACACCCCTTTCGTATTATAGAGAAATAACTATCTTATCCTATATCCCCACATTTGGATATGTTAGTTATGAAATTCAGAAAATTAAAAATGGATAGCGCGATCATCCACTGCTAGAGCAGACTCCACTAACACCTCATTTAAGGATGGATGTGGATGAATTGCCTGACTAATTTCCCATGGTGTTGCATCTAACACTTTTGCTAAGGATGCTTCACCAATTAAATCTGTTACATGAGGCCCTACCATATGAATACCCAAAATATCATCTGTTTCTTCATCAGCAATAATTTTGACAAAGCCTTCTGTCTCTCCATTTACTAATGCTTTACCAATGGCCTTAAACGGGAATTTACCAATCTTTAATGAAAATCCTTGTTCTTTAGCAGCACTTTCTGTTAATCCAATGCTAGCAACCTCTGGATAGGAATAAACACATTTCGGTACTTTTAGTGCATCCAATGTCTCGGTTTTCCCTGTTGCTATATGCTCAATAGCTGAAAGCCCTTCATGAGAAGCAACATGCGCTAATTGTAAGCCACCAATCACATCTCCTATGGCATACATATGAGACTCTTTCGTTTGATAGGAACCATTCACTTTAATAAAGCCATTTTCCACTTCAATCTCTGTATTTTCTAGACCAATACCTTGCGTATTCGCCTCACGTCCTACACAAAGTAATAGTTTATCAGCCTCAAAAACTTCTTCTTTTTCATTCACTTGCGCAGAAATGAAAACGTTATCATTTTCAATTTTGAATGTATTTGTATCTAAGCGAGCATTCGTAACAATACGAACGCCTCGTTTCTCAAGTTGTTTCGTCACTTCTTTAACGATGTCCGCATCTTCAGCTGGTAAAATGGATGGACCATATTCTACTACTGTTACATATACACCAAAATCGCATAGCATAGATGCCCACTCAATTCCAATAACACCACCACCAACGATTAGCAGTGACTTTGGTAAACTTTCTAACTGTAATGCGTGGTCTGAATTCAGCACATATTGCCCATCTATCGATAACCCTGCCATACCACGAGGCTTTGAGCCCGTTGCAATGACAACATTCGTAGGCACAAGCATTTCATTTTCATCGCCATTGGACATTTCTACAGATATTGTACCAGGCATAGGTGAGAAAATAGATGGACCCAAAATTCGCCCTGTACCATGATAAACATCTATTTTGCCTTTTTTCATCAGTGTATTCACACCTTGGCTTAATTGCTCAACGATTGCTTGTTTCCTAGCTTGAACTTTGTCAAATTGTAATGTTACACCTTCAATATCGACACCATATTCGCTAGCTGTTTTATTAGCCATACGATATACTTCGGCACTTCGGAGTAACGCTTTACTTGGAATACAGCCTTTATGCAAGCATGTACCTCCTAAACGCTCACGCTCTACAATGGCTGTTTTTAAGCCTAGCTGAGCAGCTCGGATGGCTGCAACATATCCACCTGTACCTCCACCTAAAATGACAACATCATAATTTTGAGCCATGTTTATTCCCCCTATTGAGAAAAGTGCTAAAGGATTCTATTAAACAATAACCAAGTGATTTTTTTAACAGTCAGTGCTTTAGAAAAACTTTAGCTTTACTTCATTAAAGCCCTAATTTCTTGTTGAAAATAGAAGAAGTCGACAATGCGACTTCTCTTCATGTATCAACTGTCTAAATTAGCGACCATGTAAAATATTTTTTTCATTTTTTAAAAATTGGCTGCGCGATTTTGCTACGCGAGCGATACGTTCCTCAGCTAAGCGGTTCGCTGCCACATATGTTGGAATGCCATCTCGTTTTGAAATAGCAAAGATTTTTTCAATACTATCATAAATGCCATCAACGCGTTTCATTGCACGTTCACGATTATAGCCATATAATTCATCCGCAACGTTAATAACACCACCAGCATTGATTACATAATCTGGTGCATAGACGATACCTAATTTATGTAGGTAGTCTCCATGACGTGAATCTTTTAATTGGTTATTTGCAGATCCAGCAATCACTTTCGCTTTTAATTGCGGAATTGTTTCATCATTTAAAATTGCCCCTAATGCACAAGGTGAGAAGATATCTACTTCTTGCGCATAGATTTCATCTGGTGCCACTGCAATCGCGTCGAAGTCATTAACAACTCGATCAATAGCTGCCTGATTGATATCTGTTACAACAAGTTTTGCCCCTTCATTATGTAAATACTCGCAAAGCTTGTAGGCTACATTTCCTAGACCCTGTACAGAAACTTTTAATCCTTCTAGTGAGTCTGAACCGAATGCTTCTTTTGCAGCTGCCTTCATACCACGGTAAACACCATAAGCTGTTACTGGAGATGGGTTACCTGAAGAACCGAATGCAGGAGAAATTCCTGTTACATAATTTGTTTCTTCATGGATTAAATCCATATCTGATACCGTTGTACCTACATCTTCAGCTGTAATATAGCGGCCATTTAATCCTTGAATGAAACGACCTAACGCACGGAACATCTCTTCGTTTTTATCTTTAAATGGGTCACCAATAATGACCGTTTTTCCACCGCCAAGGTTTAAACCAGCTGCAGCATTTTTGTAAGTCATTCCTCGTGCTAAACGTAATGCATCTTCAATTGCATTTTCTTCCGACGCATACGTCCACATACGTGCTCCACCTAGTGCTGGTCCAAGTGTTGTATCATGGATAGCGATAACCGCTTTTAACCCTGATGCTTCATCTTGGCAAAATACCAATTGTTCGTAATCATACTTTTCCATATACTTGAAGATTTCCATGAAACTCGCCCCTTTGCTTTGGAAAGTGCATCCCCAAATGCCCATCCAATCAAGTTTTATCTAACAATCTAATCTTCATAGCGTCCTCACTCAGCAAATTCTGAGCTCCTAAGCTCCTATTCGGTAGTAGGTGTTTAGACCCTAATACTTAAAGAAGAAATTGTTTAGTAATGGATAATATTGCTCCACTTATTTTTACAATACTGACAAATTCACAATTTCGCAACTATTATTACATATTCTTATTTAAGTAAGAATTTTCTAAACATTCAGTTACAATTGCTACTTTCTGTCCTGTCACGTTTTTAGCTAAAAATATTATATTGGTTTATACCCTTCCTTGACATTCCCCCATCCACAGGTAAAATTAATCATAGGAATAAGGAGGGGTATACATGGCCCGTTTAGCTGCATTTATTGTAATGCTTATTCCAGGTCTTATGGCTGCAGGTGGCATTAAATTTATGCGTGATACATTATTTGGTAAGCTTATTTCACCATTCCCATTTTTATGGCTGCAATTTGTAGTTGGTGTCATTTTCTTCGTCATAGGCTTTGGTTTTTTCGCTGGATTTTTACTGCATCGCGATCGAAAAAACGGAAAAGTAGCACCACGCTTCCAAAAAAAATAAAAAAAGCTATCCAAATAAGTCATGCAAGACTTACTGGATAGCTCTTTTTATATCCGCTGCTGAGATGTGATAACTTTATCAGGATAATCCGTAATCCAACCAATAACAGAAGGGTGCGGATTAGTTAAAAATGGTTCCGTGCCATCAATAGCATAAAAACGACATGCTTTTTCACTTGTAACACAGGCCTCCAAATATCTTGGTTTGTAGTACCTTTTATGCATATGCACACTATCAGCCGCTTTATAATCAGCTAGAAGATCCCATTTTATTTTTTTCGTAGCAATAAGGGCCGTTTCAAATTCAGGTCTATGCTTTTTTACGATCTCTAAAAGCTCATAGTGAAAGGATGAAACATGACTACCTTTTGGCAGAGCCAAGCCTCCAAGAAAATGAATTAGCCCACTCTTATTGTCCAATATCGTTGATTTTAATTCAATATTCAACGGCATCTGCTGTATATTTGCCCATGCTAAAACTGCCTCAAACGCTGGCATTTTATAGGACGAAAATAGACGTCTCCAAGGCTTGCCAAGTTTAAAGCGCAGAAGCTCCTCCATCGTACAATCGCTCACCAATTTATTGGTGCCTACTAACCTCGATAATTGTGGATCATGATACACTACAGGTAATCCATCTTTTGAGAATTGAATATCTAGTTCAATCCCATCAGCACCTAGCTCTAATGCCTTTTCAAAAGCTTGAAAGGTATTCTCTAATGCATAAGCAGAAGCACCTCGATGTGCAAAAACAGGGATAAAAGCTGCCTTAGACATTTAACTCACCAAATTCTAGTAGGAATTTACCATTCGTCATTTTGCTTAATAAAGATGATTTTCTACCAATTTGAATATAAGTTCCAGGGTGCGCCTCTTTTGTCACAATAATCTCTTCTTTCCCTACATGACGCATTTCATCCATTAATAGTTTTATTTCACGATCTAATGTAATCGCTTCAGCCTTTAATTTAGTTAAGGCTTGTTTTGTTACCTCAAATGACGCTGATTGTTCTTTGGACATTTGATTGAGAAAAGGTAATAAATTTTTCATGCTATTCTCGTGTGCTGAAATCTCTGTTTGCAATTGTTTTAGCTGTGCTGCTTTTTCCTGCATCACGGTGTTATTTTCCTGCTTATTAATACTTTCTATTATTAAATCTGTTCGACGCTCTAATCGGTTTCCTGAAATGGCCGTAACAATCGTATTTTTAGCTACTGCACGTCCCCCAATAATTTTACCTTTTCGTTCATCCACATATATTGAATGAGCAGAAAGTTGTGAACCTAGTGCGTAAAAACCAATATGAATACTATTAGCTGCAAATAAATTTGCTTCATTTACATGTTTAACAAATATATTGCCACCTGCTTCTACCACTGTTGAACCAAGACCAAAGATGCCCCCACGAATATATACATCACCCTCAATGGATTTAATAAGCTTGGCACCGCTTACACCCTCAGCCCCTTCAATGGAAATATCTCCAGTCGCAATAACTGTATAGCCATTTGTTACTGTACCTTTAATACTAAGTGAACCATTAAATTCAAGGTTACCTGTTTCTACTCCTACATCACCATTTATAGGAAGGTGCCTGTTTACACCAATCATGCCTTTGACATCATCTAAAACGCCAGCAATTTTCGAGCGAATGACGATTTTTCCGTCTTCTTCCACTTCATAGGCAGATTTTGTATCATATTTGATAGGATAATCTCGTCCAGGTACAGCAGCAACTTCTTGACCTAGCACATTTTTCCCTGGTTTACCTAATGTAGCAGGAATCTTTTCACCTAGCCAAGAGCCTTCTGAAATTTCCGAAATAAAATTCATATCATAGTAATCCGCTTTACCGTCTTCACGAATGACTGGCTTTCTCTCGGGTTTAGGTAAGTATGTAATTTGTGCATCTATTCCTGCTATAGGTTGCTCACCTTGAGCAATTAAGAATGCTTTTCCTGGTTCAGCCTTCAATATATCAAAATCTAATATGCCATGTATAATTCCATTTTCATTGAGTGTTTCTCGGATTTGTTGTGTTAATTTTTCTTTATTATTTTGAATATAATCATGCGTTTCATATATAAAAACAGAGGCTGACATCTTATCACGTGCCACTTCTGCTTCAATGTTCGGAAGCCAGCGTCCAATTTCAACAGGATTGGTATTCTGGGTTGATAACACATTTTTTAAAATTGAAAAATTAGATAATTTCAGTCGTGGATGACTACGTAGGATGCTATCAAATTCTTTTAATGGGAAACCTGCGCTAAAAGTAAGCATAAATACCTTGCCATTTTCCTCAGAAATTTCGAAGTTTTCATTTCGAACTAGAATCAAGCTACCTCCTCCTTCCCTCTATATGTAAGTATATACAATCCACTTACATTTGTTTAGAGACCATTGTCACTACCGAGAAAGAAAATAGTACCACTTAATCATTAAAATATAAGACAATATTTTATTTACCCTAAAATGGTATAGATATTTAGTACTAATAAATTGTTTGTTTTTGAGTTTTTTTATTAAAATTACCGATAAATTCAAAGTAATTCCATCAGGCTATTTTTAATATATCATCTTCCAAGTACAGGTATCCACGGGTGCTTCCCACTAAACTATAGGTCTAAATAGGTCTTTTTAACTAACAATGTATTGATATTCCTTTCAATTCGGAAAGTAGAACCTAGTTGTATCAATTGCTGTTGATTCATATATTGCATACTTATTTTACCATCGAATGCTAAACGCACCTCAAATAGCTCTTCTGTTATCTGTGTGATTTCGAGCGAATTCATTCCCTCTAATTGAAAATTTATACTTTTTATTGTAATCACCTACTATAAGTTTGTAGAAAGGTCTCAAATGATTTTACTCTTCATCTTTAGAATATGACGTTAAATCCACTATACATGTATATATCGCGTATTTTTAGCTGATTTGACGTTCTTTTAACGATTTCAATGTTAAAGGTCAGCCACAGAAATTTCCACAGTATTTGTTCAAGTAACAAAAAAAGCGCCCCTTTAAACTATAGATTTAAAAAGGCGCTATACTATGCGAAGTATAATTGCTGTATATGTTAATGATATAAATCGGTACTAGCTAGCCATCATATCAATACGAATTTTGTCTGCGATCATGGCGATGAATTCGCTATTTGTTGGTTTGGATTTCAAGTGATGGACTGTATAGCCAAACATTGACGAAATGGATTCATAATTGCCACGATTCCAGGCTACCTCTATGGCGTGACGAATCGCACGTTCCACGCGGGATGGTGTCGTATTAAATTTTTTAGCGATTTCTGGATATAAAATTTTTGTCACAGATCCTAATAATTCAATATCCTCAAAGACCATTTGAATGGCTTCACGCAAATAGGAGTAGCCCTTAATATGTGCAGGTACACCGATTTCTTTGATGATGGCTGTAATCGTACTGTCTAATTGATGCTGATTTAATTTTGAGGTACTGTCGGTTGTAATACGCTTGTCTTTTTCGGAAGTGTCGCCTTCTGTCCAGCACAATGTAAAATCTTTTGTACCAATTGGTCGAATTCAAAGGGCTTTAGCATGAAATAAGAAGCTCCTAAATCCACCGCCTGTTTCATGACATCCTCTTGGCCAAAAGCCGTGAGCATAATGACTTGAATTGATGACATTTTCTCATTTTGATACATGGACTCTAATACAGCTAAACCGTCAAGATGAGGCATTATTATATCTAGAAGTAAAATATCTGGTGTAAATTCCTCAAGCATTTGTAGACATACTTTTCCATTTGAAGCAGTTGCAATAATTTCTATTTCGGCATGTCCTTGAAAATACTGCTCCATTGTTTTTAATAACTCACGATTATCATCTGCAATCGCTACTTTTACCTTTGTCATTTCAATTCCTCCTTCTGGACTTGCTTTGAACACCTCAAAGCGATAACCTAAACCCCTAAATGCCGTTTTTGGCACACTGTGGAATTTTCGACATTTTTGTTTTAAAAACCTTTTCTATTTCCAAAAATGAGTATGTAGTCCGATACTTTCTTTTAATATCGACAAGTTACGCTAAATGACGCGACTTGTCGAATGCTCTTATAACTTATTTTAGATAAATTTAGTAGATAAAACTACAGTTTTTTTAAATATCATGCCTTCTTCAGGAAATTATCGGAAATACATGTTGGATTCGATGAAATAAAGGTAAAAAATCCGTGTAGTTTCCCGCGGCTTTTGTCCTGCCTGGGGAAAATTAAACGGATTTTTACCTTTCATAACTTTTTATGAAGACCTTCTTAACATTTCCGCTACTGTTAGCGCTGCACCTTTTTTCGGCTCCTCCACAAACATATGTGTCACAGCACCGACAAAACGACCGTCTTGGATAATAGGACTGCCACTCATTCCCTGCAAAATGCCACCTGTTTTTTCAATGAGCTTCTCGTCAGATACTATAAATTCAAGGCGTTCATTTTCCACTTTGGTAATTTCTATTGAAAAGGTTTCCACCTTACTGCCTTCAATGGCTGTATAGATTTCAGCTTTCCCCGTTTTTATATCTTTTTCATGCATAATTTCTATCGCTTTGGGTAATCTTTGTTGATAACCGTCTTCCCAGCGGCCAAAAATACCATAAATAGTATTTTTATCTATACTACCTAGACGTTCTTGATGCTTTTCAATGGAGGAGATTTTATAGCCAGGTTGGCCTGGTGTGCTTTTTCGGATTTGCTGAATAGAAGCTAAAAAAATGGAGCCAGCTCTAAAAACAGGGGCTTCTTGTAGGGTTGAATCGACAATTTGATGACCTAATGCACCGTAATTTTTTGTCTCTGGATCAATATAAGTCAGTGTTCCTACTCCATCTGTTTCATCTTTTAAAAAGGAAATGACATGCTCTGCTTCTTGGTTTTGTAATTCCAATGTAATTTGTTGGCCTTCACTATTGATCGTCCATGTCTGTTGGCCATCTTTTGCCACAGCCTGCTTGGCATCAGCAAGAGATTTTACTGGTATATCGTTTATTTTTTCAATAACAGCGCCTCCTTTCATCCACTGATTGGAAGCTAACAGTACATCGTGTGCGACAAATACATGGGACAATTGAAGTTGAATTCCAATTGCTTCGCCCATTGGTATAAGCTTTTTGGCGGCTAAAGCTTGTATAGGCAACACTAATAAAAAGATGAGCATAGGCAAAATGACTAATTGACGCCAATGACGATTCATACGACACCTCCTTTTCATTTTTGTCTTTTTACTATGTGTTGTTGTGACGTTCTTATAAGCGGTAAATATTTGCGCAAAATGAAAAAAGCCAGAAACAGCTGAAACTGTTTCTGGAATAATGGTTAACGCATTTGTTTTTTTCGTTCATCTGCCATTTTTAAAAGCTCCGTCGCATGCTGTAGTGTCAACGCTGTAATTTCCGTTCCAGACATCATACGGCTAACTTCCTCTATACGAGCATCTTGATCAATTTCTGATAAGGAAGTAAACGTTCGATCATGCTCGACTTCTTTTTTAATGAAGTAATGATGATCAGCCATCGCTGCAACTTGAGGTAAATGTGAAATACATAAAACTTGAGAATTAACAGAAATCGCGGCAATTTTCTCTGCAATCGCCTGCGCAACACGACCACTGACACCTGTATCCACCTCATCAAAGATAATGGAAGTAATTCCATTGGAAGAAGAGAAAATGGTTTTCAACGCTAGCATCATTCGTGATAATTCTCCACCTGATGCAATTTTCGGTAAAGACTTTGGTGGTTCCCCAACGTTTGTGGAAATGTAGAAGATAATTTGATCTTTCCCATTGGCATCAAAATAGGGTAATTCATCGAAATTGACAATAAATTTTGCTTTTTCCATATGTAATTCACGTAGCTCTGCCATAATTGCTTCACTCAATTGTTGAGCTGCAGCTTTACGTACAGTTGAAAGTTCACTAGCCAGCTCATTGAGTACAGCTTCCATCTCTAACACACGTCGTTCTTTCACCTGCAAAATCTCATCACGATTCAACAGCTCATTTAACTCGTTTTTAATTTTTTCATAATAAGCTAAAATTTCTTCCACTGTCGTTCCATATTTGCGTTTTAAAGTTTGCAACAACGCTAAACGCTGCTCAACCTCGTTTAAACGTGCAGGGTCAAATTCCAATTCATCTAACACATTTTTGACCTGATAGGCTGCATCCTGTAATGCATAAAACGCAGTTGTCACTGCCTCAGATGATTCTTTGAATTGCTCATCAACCGTTGCAGCATCTTCTAAAGCACCCATTGCTGTTCCGATCCAATCAAGCCCTTTCGTTTCGCCCTGAATGGCTTCATAGGCTGCACTAGAACGTTCAAAAATTTTATTAAAATTCATCAGACGACGGCGTTCGTCTAGAAGCTCGTCTTCCTCACCTAACTTTAAATTAGCTTCGTCCAACTCTTTAATTTGAAATTGATACAAATCGATACGTTGTGCCATCAACTGCTCATCAATGGATATAGAAGCTAAGTCTTTTTTGAGCAAACGGTATTCATCATATTGGGCGCGATAGTTTTTTTGAATCGGCGACAGCTCTTCTTCTGCAAACTGATCAAGCAAATTGATGTGCTGCTTTTCATCCATTAGCTCTTGATTTTCATGTTGGCCATGAATATCTATGAGACTTGCCCCAATGTCTCTTAGTACCGACAAAGGCACGAGCTTACCATTCACTCGGCAAATACTTTTACCGGTATCATTCAAATCACGACGTAAAATAATTGTATCTTCTTCTATTTCAATGCCTGCTTCTTCTAACTTTTTCAGAACAGGATGAACTGAACTCGAAATTTGAAATAAGCCACCCAATTCTGCTTTTCTTGCGCCATGACGAATAAATTCAGTGTTGCCTCGTCCTCCTGCAAGTAAATGCACCGCATCAATGATAATAGATTTTCCGGCACCTGTTTCCCCAGTGAGAACTGTTAAGCCTTCTAAAAAGCTGACAGTCAAATCCTCAATGATGGCAAAGTTTCGAATACTAAGCTCTCTTAACACAAATTGTCACCTCTAAATCAAATTAACCATTTTTTATAGCATGTCTAATAAACGATTTTTTGTATTTTCACGCTCATTTTCATTTCGACAAATAATTAAAATGGTATCATCTCCAGAAATTGTACCTAAAATTTCCGGCCAATCTAAATGGTCAAGTAGGGAAGCAATGGCATTCGCATTCCCAGGAAGAGCTTTCATGACTAAAAAATGTGATGCCCCATCAATACTTACAAAAGCATCCGCTAATGCACGATGTAATTTTTGGACTGGATTGAAACGTTGATCTGCGGGTAGGCTATATTTATAACGCCCATCCTGTAATGGTACTTTTACTAAATGAAGCTCTTTAATATCTCGTGATACTGTAGCTTGTGTCACATTATAGCCTGCTTCTTTTAAAAAATCGACTAAATCATCTTGTGTTTCAATTTCATGATTGGCGATAATATCCCGAATCCGTATATGTCGTTGTCCCTTATTCAACGAAATCACCTCTTATAAATAATTGTATATGTGTATAATCACACTACCATTTTCAACAAAAAAGCACAAGAAAAAACACGGCTCTATAAGCGAGCACGTGTTATTTTAATGAATTATGCGCTTCTTCAACGAGTGCATTAAAAGCTGTATATGCAGGTAGCACTTCTTGTCCAATAGGATTCACTAAATGGAATAAAAATTCAATATTTCCTTCTCCACCTGTGATTGGAGAGTATGAAGCATCTTTTACTACAAAACCAACCTCAGTTGCCATTGCAGCCGTTTTTTCCAAAACTTCTAAATGTACTTTTTTATCACGAACAATTCCTTTTTTACCTACTTTATCTTTCCCAGCTTCAAACTGAGGTTTCACCAATGCCATAACATCCCCGCCTGGCAGCAATAATGTTTTTAATACTGGTAAAATCAGTGATAACGAAATAAAGCTAACATCGATTGTTGCAAAATCAGGTAAACCTTCTGATAAATCAGCTGCCGTGGTGTAACGAAAATTCGTTTTCTCCATTACTGTCACTCGTTCATCAGAGCGAATTTTCCATGCTAATTGGTTCGAACCAACATCTAGTGCATAGCAATGTCTTGCACCATGTTGTAAGGCACAATCTGTAAAGCCACCTGTAGAGGAGCCAATGTCAAGCATTAGCTTCCCTTCTACAGACATATCAAAAATTTGTAGCGCCTTTTCTAATTTAAGGCCTCCACGACTCACATATTTTAAATCTGAGCCCTTTACTTGTAGCGGTGCATCCACGGCAATTTTCTCGCCTGCCTTATCAATTCGTATTTCATTTGAAAAGACAAGGCCTGCCATAATGGACCGTTTTGCTTTTTCTCTTGTTTCACATAGTCCACGCTCTACAAGTAAAATATCTACACGTTCTTTTGGTTGTTTTGTCATTATTTATTCAAACCCACTTGCTGTTTTTGTTGAAGTAATACATGCATACGTGCAACCGTATCTTCTGCTGTCATATGAATTTCTGCGAGTAGCTGATCTACGTTGCCATGCTCAATATATTGATCTGGGATGCCCATTCGATCAACTAGCGCATTTAAATAGCCGTGGTCATGAGCAAACTCTAATACACCACTACCAAATCCACCTTGTAGAACAGCTTCTTCAATTGTTAAAATCGGTTTTTGACTAGATAATATACGGTGTAGCATATCCTCATCCATCGGTTTGATAAAGCGTGCATTGACCACTTCAATATCGATTCCTTGTTGCGCAAGCATTTCAGCAGCAGCCATTGCCATTGGAATCGTTGTTCCAAATGTCAAAATAGATGCATCTTTCCCCTCACGTAAAACTTCCCAGCTACCAATTGGTAAAGCTATAAGCTCATCATCTAATGGCACACCAATTCCATTACCACGTGGATAACGAAGTGCAATAGGACCACCATCATAATCAATTGCTGTTTTTACCATATGTTGCCCTTCATTCTCATCCTTTGGCATCATGATTGTCATGTTTGGAATATGACGAAGGAAAGCAATATCAAATACACCTTGATGTGTTTCCCCATCTGCTCCCACTAAACCAGCCCGATCAATACCAATAAAGACATTTAAATTCGGGCGAGCAATATCATGCAATACTTGGTCATATGCACGTTGCAGGAAGGTAGAATAAATCGCTAAAAATGGCTTCATCTTTTGCGTAGCTAATCCTGCAGCCATCGTTGCCGCATGCTGCTCCGCAATCCCTACATCAAAGAAACGATTTGGGAAGTCCTTTTGAATACCTTGTAGCTTTGAACCTACAGGCATGGCAGGTGTAATCGTTACCACACGCTCATTTTCATGAGCAATTTTACGAACCGTCTCAGCAATTAAACTACTCCAAGCTGGTCCAGTAGTCTCAGACTTCACAAAGGCACCATTTTCAATTTTATAAGGACCTGTTCCATGCCAATTCCCGATTGTATCATCCTCGGCTGGTTTATAGCCCTTTCCTTTTTTCGTAATAACATGAACAAGGACTGGCCCTTTTACTTTTTTCGCATGTGATAATGTCATTTCAAGCGCTTCAAAATCATGTCCATCAATTGGACCAAGATATTTAAAACCTAGCTCCTCAAAAAACACTCCAGATACTACTAAATATTTTAAGCTATCCTTTACGCGTTCAACAGTAGAGGCAAGCTTTCCACCTAATACAGGAATCTTATTAATAAGTGATTCCAGCTCTTCCTTGGCTTTTGAGTACTCCTTGGCTGTACGTAAACGACCTAAAACATTGTGTAATGCACCAACATTTGGTGCAATCGACATTTCATTATCATTGAGGATGACAATCATATTTGTTTTTGCATGGCCAATATGATTTAATGCCTCAAGTGCCATACCACCTGTTAAAGCCCCATCACCAATAATAGGAATAACAAAGTTGTTTTCTTTTTTATATCACGTGCTGCTGCCATACCCATGGCTGCTGATAAAGATGTCGAGCTATGACCTGTTTCCCACTCATCATGTTCACTCTCCACGCGCTTTGGAAATCCACAAAGCCCTTTGAACTGACGTAGTGTGTCAAATTGACTCGCACGACCTGTTAAAATTTTATGCACGTAAGCTTGGTGGCCAACATCCCACAAAAACTTATCTTTAGGACTGTCAAACATTTTATGCAGCATCATCGTTAACTCAACTACGCCTAAATTCGGCCCGATATGCCCACCTGTGACAGAACATTTTTCGATTAAGAAGGTACGAATTTCTTGGGCAAGCTGCTCAAGCTCCTTCTTATTTAAGTTTTTTAAAAAGGATGGACTAGTTATTTTATTTAAATCCACCTTTCTCACACACCTTTTCAATAAAATATTCACCGCAATTGTGTTTCCACCATTATAGCAGTGTTATCAATATGCTAAAAGTACGAGCACTTCATTGTTTACATATTGCAAACGTTCCCACCTATTCTAGCATATTCTTTTCCTTCAACGCCTTGATTTTCTCTTAGTTTTTACGATGAACTATATAAGCAGCAAAGTCACGTAATAGGCTGACATCTATTGGTAATTGATCGAGTGCGTTAATGGCATGTTGGTAATGCTCAGCAAGCTTTTCTTTTGCTCCCTCTAGGGTTAAGAGTGCTGGATAAGTGCTTTTATCACTAGCGACATCTTTTCCAGCTGTTTTTCCTAGTTCTTCAGTCGTTCCCTCAATATCTAAAATATCGTCTTGAATTTGGAAAGCTAAACCAATATGGTGCGCATATTCTTTCAATGTAGCACGGTCTTGTGCTGATACATCTGCAAGTACGGCTCCCGCTTCAATACTAAAACGCAATAAAGCACCTGTTTTATTGACATGGACTTGTTCCAATTCAGCTAAATTAAGCTGACGTTGCTCCCCTTCCATATCTAGTACTTGACCACCAACCATGCCTTCTGCACCTGCTGCAACGCTTAGCAACTGGACAAGCTCAATACGCTTTTCAGCAGAGATATCCATGCGTGCTAAAATGCCAAATGCCAGTGTGTTTAATGCATCACCAGCAAGCGTAGCCAGCGCTTCTCCATAAACTTTATGATTTGTTGGCTTGCCTCTTCTAAAATCATCATTATCCATGCTTGGTAGATCATCATGGATTAAAGAATATGTGTGAATGATTTCAATAACCGAACCGACAATCATACCGTCCTGAAGATTTTCACGGTAAAGTTCTAGTACTGCTAACACAAAAAGCGGACGAATTCGTTTACCCCCTGCCTTTAATGAATAAAGCATGGATTCCTTTAAATCTGCTGGTGCATCAATTTGTTCAACAAGTGCAAACATCGTCTCTTCAATTTGTGGTGTATTGCTTTCAATAAAGTACTTTAATGGCTCATTCATTTCCTAATTCTCTCCCTTTAGTGGATCAAATGCTGTTGTTTCACCAGTCTCTTGGACAATTGATACAAGCTGCTCCTCAGCATGTTGCAGCTTACTATGGCAAAACTTTGATAGCTCCATTCCTTGCTTGTATAAATCAATCGCATTTTCCAATGGCACATCACCCTGTTCTAACTGGCGAACGATTTCTTCTAGTGCCGTCATGGCTTCTGCAAATGTTTGTTGTTTTTCAGTCACAACAATTCCCCCTCATTCTTTGGCAAGATATTCGTCACATTAGCCACAACCTTTCCATCATGGAAAGTCAGTGTCAGTTTATCTTGCTTTTGCACCTCAGTGGATGATTTGATCATTTGCTGATCTTTATATGCTACTGTAAATCCTCTTGTTAGAATGGACAGTGGATTTAAAGCTTCTAATGTTCTAACGGTTGACTCAAATTGTTGTTGCTTTTTTGCCACATAATACGTTGTAGCACGTGATAATTGTTGAACGCGCGCTTCAAGCTCTCTCTGATGAAAAGCAAGTGCCTTTTTGGGTGAATGTTGCTCCACCGTACTATGTAATTGTTGAAGTTGTGCAGCTTTTTTCATCAAGCTCACTTGCATTGCTGCCTGTAATCCTGACTCAAGCTGTGCCAATCTTTCTGTAAAAGGTCGATAAAGTCTTTCTGGCATTGACAATGGATAAGACTGCTGGAGCTTATTTAGACGTTGTCGCTCTGCCATAAGTTGCGACCTAACCATTTGATGTAGCTGTGATTTCTGCGTAAGCACGCGTTGGTAGAGATCCGCTTGATCGGGCACAGCCAACTCAGCAGCAGCTGTTGGAGTAGGTGCACGTAAATCGGCTACATAATCGGCAATCGTTGTATCTGTTTCATGGCCAACCGCACTTATAATAGGTATTCGGCTTTCAAAAATAGCTCTTGCCACAATTTCTTCATTAAAAGCCCATAAATCCTCGATGGAGCCTCCTCCTCGCCCGACAATCAACACATCACAGCTTGCCTCTTGATTAGCACGTTGAATATTTTGCACAATATTCGGTGCAGCCTGAGCTCCTTGTACAAGGGTTGGATAAATCAAAATTTCAGCAAGTGGGTAACGCCTCTTTAATGTTGAACAAATATCCCGTATAGCTGCACCAGTTGTTGACGTGAGCACACCAATTTTTTCAGGAAATTTTGGTATCGGTTGCTTCCACTCAGGTTTAAAAAGACCTTCTTTTTGTAATTGCTCTTTTAATTGATTGAAGGCAACAAATAAGCTACCAATGCCATCTGGTTGCATTTCCTGTACATATAGCTGATAGGTTCCATAGCCTTCGTAAACGTTTACATCCCCTCGGATAAATACTTGCATACCTTCCTTTGGTTCAAACGCTAATTTGGTAGCCGCTGCTTTAAACATCGTCGCAGCTATTCGGGCACCATCATCCTTTAATGTAAAGTAAATATGGCCGGATTGATGAATTTTCACATTTGATAATTCACCTTTTACATACACTTCACGCAAATGTGGATCTGCATCGAATTTTCGTTTAATATATTTTGTTAACGCTTTTACTGTTAAATAAGAAGCAGAGGACATGTTTTCGGCTCCTTTACTAAAATCAAGTTTTTCACAAAACTACACCTATCATAACATTTTTTGCAGTCGTTGACGTGCCAAAATGCAGTTTCGATAGAAAAAATGACTGTCTTTCTTCTATCGAAAAACAACTATAACACATTCCTACACGTTCTCACTATTAGAAATCGTATATTATGACAAATAACAAACAAAGCCCCATAACTTCATACGTTATGAGACTTTATATTTTAATAAAATAGTAATAAAAGAGTTCCTACAATAAAACAATAATACGTAAAGTAGCTAAGTTTGCCACTTTTCATAATGCCCATAAACCAACGCATCGCAAAATAAGTCATAATGAGTGTTGCCAAGAAAGTGGCGGCATATGGAAGAGCTAAGGCACCTTTATTCGGCTCGTCTAAAAAATCTGTAATGCCAAGGACTACCCCACCCAAACTTACAGGAATATAAAGCATAAAGGAAAAACGTAAGGCTGTATCCTGCTTCATCCCTACTGCTATGGCGGAAATAATCGTAGCTCCAGAACGGCTAATGCCTGGCGTTAAAGCAACTGCTTGCCCCAGCCCTACAATGATGGCATCTTTAGCACGTAAATCTGCATCTTTCTTCTTGCCACGCATATTACGAATTAACCATAATGCAGTCCCTGTCACAAATAGCATGAGCGCAATCGTCGTCATACTTACGTTATCTGCAATAACATCACTTAATAACACCCCTAAAACGCCAGCAGGAATTGAACCGATGACAATATAGAGAGCAAAGCGAAAATCTGCGTTATACCGCTTTTCTCTAGTTTTCAAGTAAAGAAAAAAATGACTGATCAGACGAACAATATCCTCACGATAAATATACATAATAGCAAGTAACGAAGCTGTATTGGTTAAGATGGCAAAAGTAAAACCTTGTTCACCTAGTCCCAGCATTTCGCTAGCAATCATTACATGTCCACTCGACGATACAGGAATTGGCTCTGTAAAACCTTGGACAAGTCCAATAATGATATGCTTGACAATTAACATAATATCGATATTTTCCATAAAAACCTCCTCCTCAGTATGTATGTCCCAAACGTTACATTAGACGACAAAATCGAAGAAAAGTTCTGAATTTACACAACAAAAAAGTCACCTCACACAATGTTGAGATGACTTTCTTCAAAAGGTTTTTTATTTTGCAAGCGTATTTTCAGCCGCTTGCACTGTGTTGAATAGTAACATTGTGATGGTCATTGGTCCTACACCACCTGGTACAGGCGTAATATGAGACGCAATTCCATCTACTTCTGCAAAGTTTACGTCACCGCATAATTTATTGTTGTCATCGCGATTAATGCCTACATCAATAACAACAGCCCCTTCTTTCACGTGCTCTTTTGTAATAAAGTTTGCACGTCCAACTGCGGCAATTAAAATATCTGCTTGTTTTGTAAATGAAGGTAAATCTGGCGTTTTAGAGTGTGTATAGGTTACCGTTGCATCCTTTTGTAAAAGTAGTTGTCCCATTGGTTTACCAACGATATGACTGCGACCTACGATTACAGCATGCTTTCCTGCGATTTCAATTCCTGAATACTCAAGAAGCTTCATCACGCCAAACGGTGTACAAGGTAAAAATGTTTCTTGGCCAAGCATCATTTTCCCAACGCTTACAGGTGAGAATCCATCGACATCCTTCTCGACAGCAATCGTTGCAATGACTGTATCCTCATCAATATGTTTTGGGAGTGGTAATTGAACTAAAATACCATGAATATCCTCACGTTGATTTAAAAGCTCAATTTGTGCTAGTAATTCCTCTTGCGTTGTCTCTTCGGGTAATTTAATGAGTTCTGAAAACATACCAATCGCTTCACAAGATTTTTGTTTATTTCTCACATATGTAGCTGATGCCTGGTTGTCTCCAACTAACACAACCGCTAAACCAGGTGTCAATCCTCGCTCTTTTAAACGAATGACACGCTCTGCTACAGCATTACGAATTTCTTGACCAATCTCTTTACCATTAATAATTGCACTTGACATAAACCTTCGTTACTCCTTCCAATTCAACACATTATTCTTGTTCTGTAAATTTAGAAAGTACACCATTGACGAATTTAGATGAACTATCATCGCCAAATGTTTTACATAACTCGATTGCTTCGTTTAGTACTACTCTTTTTGGTGTTTCTGGCATGTATAACAATTCATATACAGCTAAACGTAAAACCGTTCTTTCAATTTTGGGTAGACGGGCAAGTGACCACTTTTCAAGATGCTGTTCTAATGTAGCATCGATTTCCTCCAAATGTTCAGCTGTTCCATTTACGATCTTTTCGTAGAAGGCATTGGTAGGTTGACCTTTAATATGGCCCATTGCTTCTTCAACTGTAAGATCCGTATTGTCTAGCTGAAACAAAACTTGCAACGCTTTTTCGCGTGCTTCATGTCGTTTCATGTAAAGCTCTCCTTCTTAAGTGGCATTAAGGTTTATAATAGCATAAAATCACATGAGAAACACGATTTCAAGCAAGTTTTCAATAATCTGAACCTTTTTCAAGGAACTTTTTGTTTAAGCCCACTTCTCATCGAATAGTGGTATTCCAAAAATGAATGTTTCCTGTTCGTAATGGTATAATAAAGAAAAACGTTAGAGGTGTCACAATGCAAACTGAAGCTATATGTCTTAGCTGCAAAAAACATTTAAAATGGTTGACAGTGAAGAACAATATCAACAAATGAAGGAACGTACATCTCACCTATTTTACTGGGTGGATGCAAGCATAAAATTCGTTTTGATGCCATTCGAAACTTTTTTAGCTTTTATTAGTGGAGGCCATTTATGAAGGAACATTATTATACGATAGGTGAGGTTGCCAAACTTTCAAACTTATCGGTTCAGACATTACGTTATTATGATCAAATTGATTTATTTAAGCCTGCTTATATCGATACCTTCACCAATTATCGGTATTATAAAGGCAATCAGCTATTCTATTTAGACATTATAAAGTCCCTTAAATATATCGGCGTGACGCTCGATGATATAAAAAAAGCACTTAGATTAACCTCAGAGGAATTGCTTGATTTTTTAGCTCAGCAGGAGCTACGCATCAATGAAAAAATTTCACGTTTAAACGAAGCAAAAAATACCTTACTGAAAACAAAAAAGCAATTACAAGAGCAAATTGATATCCCAGTTTTCGGTGAGATTTATGTGCAAATAGAGGAAGCAATGCCCGTTCTTCAAGTAACCACTACTGAATTAACACCGACATCGAGCACCAGTACATACTATGCCACTTTAATTAAAATCATCGAAAAGGAAGGCAGTGTCTTAAACAGTCGTTATGGTTGTATTTATCCACTAGAGCCTTATAAAGATGTCAATGACATCATTTATGATGCTATTTTCACTCCCCTATTAACGGAGCGCACATTTTCGCAGCTTTCACCAAACATACAACAAACCATTATTCCTGGCGGTAAATATGTATGCATTGCCTTTATTTACGATCCTGATACTTATTTTTCATTCTATGAAAAGTTGAGAAATCATGTACTAGCTCAGCAGGAACTATTTGAATCGCAAGTGTATGAGCTATACATGCCAGCAACGCTCACTATGGAACAAGAAAAGAAATTTATAGTAGAATTAAAGATTAGGCAAAAACAAGAGACACAAAATTCCTCCGAAAAAGTAGTGGCACATTCGTATAACTCTCAGCCAGAACTCCCAAACTGATAAAAATTTTAAAAAATAAAAACAAATCTTTTGACCCTATAGTTACTATAGGGTTTATCGTATTACATGGAAATATTCTAGTAGATTGAAAACATGTATCGCGAACAATTAGAAGGAGAAGTTTATGAGCAAGAAACAAAATATAACCTTAGCTATTTTATTATCTAATCTTTTCATTGCCTTTTTAGGGATTGGTTTAGTCATCCCTGTTTTACCAACCATCATGAATGAGCTACATATTTCTGGCTCTGTTGTTGGTTATATGGTGGCAGCCTTTGCCATTACACAATTAATTGCATCACCAATTGCAGGTAAGCTTGTTGATAATATTGGCCGCAAAGTTATGATTGTTGCAGGTCTTTTTATTTTTGGACTTTCTGAGTTTTTATTTGGGTTTGGTCGTTCTGTTGAAATTCTTTTTGTCTCTCGTATGTTAGGTGGCGTGAGTGCCGCTTTCATTATGCCAGCTGTAACCGCCTATATAGCTGATATTACGACATTGGCACAGCGCCCTAAGGCACTTGGCTATATGAGTGCAGCCATTAGCACAGGTTTTATTATCGGCCCTGGGATCGGTGGTTTTTTAGCTGAAATTGGTACACGTGTCCCATTTTATGCAGCTGGGGTACTTGGTCTGTTCGCAGCTATCCTGTCATTGCTGTTTTTAAAAGAGCCAACACGTGCTACAGACAATGAAGAAGTAGCACAATCCATGTTAGGTAGTGTCAAGCGTGTGTTTAGTCCACTCTACTTCATACCATTCATTCTTATTTTCGTGTTATCATTTGGCCTCGCTGCATTCGAATCATTGTTTAGCTTATTCGTCGATCACAAATTTGCGTTTACACCATCGGATATTGCCATAATTATTACAGGAAGTGGTATTGTTGGGGCACTAGCTCAATTAATACTATTTGATTGGCTGACAAAGAAAATGGGTGAGATTAATGTTATTCGTTACTCACTAATCCTTTCAGCAGTATTAACATTCGCCATGACGATCGTGAGTCATTATTTTGCCATCTTATTCGTGACATTCTTTATTTTCGTAGGCTTCGATTTAATTCGACCTGCTGTTACTTCGTATTTATCGAAAATTGCCGGAAATGAACAAGGATTTGTTGGTGGCATGAACTCTATGTTTACAAGTCTTGGTAATATTTTTGGCCCAATTCTAGGTGGGGTATTGTTCGATATCAATCTGAACTATCCATACTACTTTGCTACAATCGTATTGGTGCTAGGCGTCATACTTGCGTTATTCTGGAGAAAGCCAAAGCATATAGAATTATAAAAATAGCGATACATCCACATGAACATCCTAGAGAAATCCATATAAAAAGGACTGCCCTTTGATGAACGAATCATCATTGGGCAATCCTTTTCTTTTTTATTCATGCACTACTGTTTCTTCTTTTTCAAAGTGAATACCTGTAATATGCACATTTACTTCTGCTGTTTCTAGTGCCGTCATATTAAAAATAGCCTGACGGATTTGCGTTTGAACTTCTTTTGCTACTTTAGGAATGGCATATCCATATTTCACAGAGCAAAATACATCAATCGCAATTTCACCAGTTTCCGTTACACCTGATTTAATGCCTTTATTGTGTACTTTTTTACCGAAACGTTCCACGACACCCGTCGCAATATTCCCACGAGTTGCAGCAATGCCTTCTACTTCATTGACAGCAATCCCAGCCACAACCTCGATCACCTCTGCCGCTACCTCAATTTTTCCAAGCTCTTCTTTCCCAGAAGGTGTTGGTTGTACGAAAGATTGTCCTACTTTCTCTGCCATACAAATATCATCCTTTCCCTTACACATCACAAACAAGTGCTGTACTTACATTTATTATACTATAAAAAGGAAGGTTTGGCTGTCGAAAGCCGTTTTAATTTAAAACCGACTTTACTGATCCACTACATCGATTAAATAAATTCCCTTTTCAAATCCCCCACGAGCATTTCTCTTGTGTTCACGCGTCTCTTCTAGCTCCTCAAAGCTTACACCTAGCACACCGATAGCGATATGAAGGAGCTCCAGTATATCTGCAAGCTCTTCTACACTTTCTTCTCTACATTCGGCTTCGTAAAATTCTGTAGCTTCTTCTATCATTTTAGTTTTTATTGCCTTTATCAGTTCACTAGGTTCTAAAATGCGTGCATGATAGGATAAACCCTTCGCTTCAATTACTTCTAAAATTTTATCCCTCACTAGCTTATTGTATATTGGCATCCATTGTTTCACTCCTTTTCAGGGGGATGACTATTTCTTTCTTCTATTATATAGTATTCTTTCTATAATATAGAATTAATTTGAGATAAAGTAGAGGTAGAGTATGTTACAAAAATGGTTGTTTGGCATCGGTGGGGTTGTCCTCATGTTTACAATGTTTTTTTTATTTTTGGGGAATAGTGCTAGTGAAGATACATTGCTTGCGAAAAATATAATGGAAAAAGCAAATAATGGTACAACTATAGTTTCACTAAATAAATTAACGGATTTTGATTGGGAAAAAGCGCAAATTTTTGGACCTTATACAACGAAAGATGCGATTGAAGAAACAATGCACATACAGTTTAAAGGTAGTATTAGTGGATTAGATGTACGGGAAGATATTTTCCTTCTTGTATTTGCGAAAGAAGGCCATGCGATAAAGACAGCTGTGCTTTACAGAAACATAGGAGACTATTCAACAAAGAATGGTATGTTAACACCAGATAACGATCTTCTATCTATAAAATAGAACTTTTATAATCTTTTTCACCACACTTCAATTAGTAACGGTTTAAGCTTCTATAACGGTCAATCTTTCTTCTATGATTGATCTTCCTACCTGCAAGTAAGTCTTCCATCTAGTTATGCTTAGACATAAAAAACCTCCTAACTAATAATAGCTAGGAGGTTTAAACTTGCGAACGCTTACTTCACTTTTTCTGCTACACCCAATACATCGTTCTCTTCTAGGAACTTCGTATTGAATTGCGCTGATTTGAAGACATCATTGTTCATTAGTGCTTGGTGGAATGGAATCGTTGTATTAATTCCAGGACCAGATACTTCGAATTCACTTAAGGCACGGTTCATTTTCGCAATCGCTTCTTCACGTGTATCCGCATGAACAATTAGTTTTGCTACCATTGAATCGTAATATGGTGGGATTGTATAGCCTGCATAGACAGCAGAATCAATACGTACACCATAGCCACCTGGTGTTATATACGTATCAACAGTTCCTGCTGAAGGCATGAAGTTTTTATAGGCATTTTCTGCGTTAATACGGCATTCAATCGCCCAACCATTTAATTTTATATCATCTTGTGTGAATGGAAGCTTCTCACCAGATGCAATTTTTAATTGTTGTTGTACAAGATCTACACCAGAAATCATTTCTGTTACTGGGTGCTCAACCTGAATACGAGTGTTCATTTCCATGAAGTAGAACTTGTCCTCTTGATAGTCATAGATAAACTCGATTGTGCCAGCACCTTCATAGTTACATGCTTGTGCCGCTTTTACTGCAGCTGCACCCATTTCAGCACGACGCTCAGAGGATAGGGCTGGAGATGGAGCTTCCTCTACTAACTTCTGCATACGACGTTGAACCGTACAGTCACGTTCGCCTAAATGCACCACGTTACCGTAGCCATCTGCTAAAACTTGGATTTCACAGTGACGGAAGTACTCGATAAATTTCTCTAAATATACGCCAGGGTTACCGAATGCTGCAGCAGCCTCTTTTTGCGTAATTTCAATA
Organism: Lysinibacillus sp. YS11; assembly: GCF_002896375.1. Taxonomy (NCBI): domain Bacteria; kingdom Bacillati; phylum Bacillota; class Bacilli; order Caryophanales; family Bacillaceae; genus Lysinibacillus; species Lysinibacillus sp. YS11. The sequence continues at coordinate 2,872,577 of NZ_CP026007.1, forward strand.
CCTTTTACAAGATCTTCTTCTGTACGTGCTACACGGATTCCTTTACCGCCACCACCAGCAGTTGCTTTGATGATGACAGGGTAACCAATTTTAGCAGCCCATTCTTTACCAGTTTCGATATCTGGTACAATACCAGTACCTGGAACAAGTGGAACGCCTGCTGCTTCCATTGTTGTACGTGCAACGTCCTTGATGCCCATAATTTTAATAGAATCAGATGATGGACCGATAAATTTAATGCCAGCGTTTTCACAAGCTTCAGCAAAATCAGCGTTTTCTGATACGAAGCCATATCCTGGGTGGATGCCATCAGCACCTGTCTTTTCAGCTACGCTAAGTAGCGCTGGGAAGCTAAGATAAGAATCTTTTGATAGCTTCGGTCCGATGCAATAAGCTTCGTCTGCTAACTTCACATGTAATGCGTCAGCATCTGCTTCAGAGTACACAGCAACCGATTGAATGCCTAACTCTTTACAAGCACGAATGATACGCACAGCGATTTCACCGCGGTTTGCAATTAAAACTTTTTTCATTTGTTTTGCACTCCTTACTCAGCTTTTACAAGGAATAATGGTTGGCCGTACTCTACTAAGTCGCCATCTTTAACTAGAATTTCAACGATTTCCCCTTGCACTTCTGCTTCGATTTCGTTGAATAATTTCATTGCTTCTACGATACATACGATTGTTTCGTCCCCTACTTTGTCACCCACTTTTACGTAAGCAGGAGAATCTGGGTTTGGTGCTTGATAGAAAGTACCGACCATTGGAGATACAATTTTATGTAACGATGGGTCGTTAACTGATGGTGCCGCTGCAGCTGGTGCTGGCGCTTCTTCTTTCACTGGTGCAGGTGTTACTGCTGGAGCTTCTGCTGGTGCAGATTGTTGTACAACAGGGGCTACTACTTCTTTTTTAGGTGCTACAGTTTCTGTAACAACAACATTATTCTTTTTAAGTTTTACTTTTGCGCCATCTACTTCATACACAAACTCGTCAATAGAAGAAGAATCCACTAATTTGATAATTTCACGAATTTCTTGAATTTTGAACATTTCTAACTCTCCTTATGAATTAAAATCTACTACAATAACTATTCTATATTTTTTCGTATCAATTTGAAATAGTTAAATGAAAATTAAGTAAATATGAACAAAATAAAAGGCTTTCCTTTACTAAGCGAAAGCCTTTTCATGAAGCTGATATATAACAACCTTTTATAAATTAACTAAAAATTTATTTTTTTCTATATTTTTTTAATAATTATTTGCACTGAACTTGACTTGCACATCATTTGCGCCTTCCATCTCTGTTTTTACCAGATAAATAATTTCGTTTGCTTGGGCTTTTGACAATTCCTCTGCCATCACTGTCACCGATACCTTTTCTCCCTCAGCACGAACAAACGCATCAGAGTAGCCTAATGATTTTACGAGCATCTCAAGCATAGCTTCAGCTGATTCACGTTTAATAAGGCCATCCATTTCATTATATGCCTCATTTTTTTCTTCGGCAGAATATTCTTCTGAGGCAATCTTTTGTGTTAACTGTTCACGAAGCTGGCTTCTCTCATCACTAACCTGCATACGCATTTCTTCAAATAAGTGACTTGGTGAAGATACTTCTTGTGTTATATCATTTGTTGCCTCCTGATCTGTAACACCTGTGACAGCTGTTTGTTGCAGTGTATCATCTGTAAAAATAGTAAGACCATTGAATTGCTTTGCTGGATCTACCAAATAATACACTGAAATGACTGCTACTAAACTTAATAATGTCATAAACCAAACTGTTCTTCTACGTACGCGCATTTACTTTTCCTCCTTATTTTCCATTGGAACGATAATAATTCGATGAATCGGTAATTGCATCACTTGACTGACGACAGCACGAATTTCATTTTTCACAAAGATATCGGAAGCACCCTCTGAAACAACGAGCATTCCTGTCACGTTTTTCGTGCCTTGTTCAGTCCCTCGAAAATATTGGCTGAATAGTTTATTGGCATTCTGATCATCTGTCATCTCTCCATAATAAAAGTAGACTTTAACCTTCCCAACACCTTCCATTGCCTTCAGGGTTTGCTCAAGTTTTTCTTCATTCGTGAGCTGTGAACCATTGTCGCTTGTTGAATTCGTTTGATACATAGGTAAAATAATGAAAATTCCCACGGAGGCAGCTATCAAAATTAAAACCATCAATGACGTTGTTTTTTTTCGTGTCTTTTCCACATCACTTGTACATTGCCTCCTTTCATCTTCTCTTTTTCAAGTGTATGTACGCTTGTTTCTTCCTATGAATTGATAAATGGAATCTTTAATAGCAATTGCAAAAATACTAACGTGATGACCAACTTTGTCAGTGAAATTATTTCCTTATCATCCGTTAGAAACACAAAAATCTGACAGACAAACAGCAATGCCAATAAAAGAATCAATCTATCTCCCCCCTGCCATGACTTGTACGAACACAATGAGGAAAAAACAAGAAAACATAAATGAAAAAGCAATTAAAAATGATACAGCACATAAAGTAAATAGTGATTTGCTAACTTGATCTAGTAGTCTACAAATATCATCAAAGGCAATCGGTTCTAAAATAGCAGCGAGCATTTTCAAAGAATAGGCACTAACTACAAGCTGCACGGTTGGGATAAAAGACACCGTAATGACGGCGATAAAAGCGCTAATACTTGTAAGAGAAGATGTAAATTGAGTCATATGCTGAAACATCGAAAAACTATCCACAATAAAAGAACCAACAACTGGAATATTTTCTTCAATTAATTTTTTGACGGGCTCTGCTACAGCCGCATTGACACTAAATGCTGCTACACCACTTGCGGTCATCAGTAAGACATAGCAAATAACTGAGGCCGACACGATGCTCATAATTGTAAAGCGAATTAATTCAGCTATTCGAGTAAAGGATATTTCCTTTACGATGACACTGCATACATCAAAGACAATGGCCAAAAGCACGCCAGGAATAAGCCACTTACTACTGATAATGGTGAGGACTTGTACAAAAAACAGTAAAAAAGGCTGCCAGGAAGCAATCGCTGTAATACTACTGGATAATAAAAAGCTTGATGTAAGAATCGGATAAAATGCCGTAAATAGATGGGCTAGTCCTTGTGCAATTTCATCAATTAATGTAAAGGAGTTGACAACAACAGGACCGATTGTTGCTAAAACGATAAGAAAAAAAAGTATCCTTGTCCCTTTTTCAAACTCTGGTAATAGCATGTTCACAATCAAAATGATGATGACGTAGCTGCAAAGCATGAGCGTCATCTTGAGCAAGAGAAAGAATGGGTCGATTAAAAACGATAATATTTGCTCCTGCAATGGCTTCGCTCCTTAGTTTAGCCTTTTTAAAATGGCCGACACCTCCTGTAGAACAGCCAGAAATTCTTTAAACCAATACAGCAAAATCACAATTTTCACCGCAGCAAAAACGATGTTCCCGAGCACTTTATAATTATGTTCTGCCAAAAGCAATGCCACCCACTGCCCGACATAGAACATACTTGCACTGATTAAAATAGCCTTCGCATAAGGTAAAAACGCAAGTGTTTCTAACAATTGTTTGGCGAAAGGCAATAAAAGCGTCGAGAACAACATGCCAAAAAGCAAAAAAGAAAACATCACACTGATTAGCGCATGGAGTGGCTGTATAACTTCTTTTATCAGCAATAATAAAAGCAGCATGACAACAGCGACGATGACAATTTCCATTCACATTACCCGGATGAGGTAAGCCATTGGAAGAAGGTTAAAATCTCATTAAAGAATAGACGTAAAAATCGAAGTAATTCTGCTGTCATATATAAGTAAGCAATGAAAAAGAGGAAAAATGAAAACTCCTTCTTCCCTGTTTGATCAAAGAAAACATGAAGAAGCGCAACGACTAGTCCCACTCCAGCAACTCTTAATACGTCTTGTAATTCCATTCCTACGCCCCCTCGTGTACAGCAATATATGTCGCTCTTCAAAAAAAAAGACCTCTATACAGATGTATAGAGATCTTCTACGATAAAAAATTATAATAGTTTGCTCACAATGTTTTTCACCGTATCCGTTTGCTGTATGAGGTGACTATTTTCACCCATCCACATGGATAAATATTCCGCATTACCTTGCTCAGCACTTTCCTTACGAATGGTAGTCGTTAGATAATTTTGTAGTGGATAGGGTGCTACTGTCGCATCCTCCATACGTTTCGTGAAATCATTTGCTAAACCTCTTGCTGGTTTACCAGTAAATGCAAGCGTAATCGTCGTTTGTTGTTCTTTTGATGCCAATACAGCATTTTTATAGAGTGGCGAAATTTCGCATTCATCTGCTACTAGTAAAGCCGTACCAATTTGTACTGCCTGTGCCCCACTTTCAAGTGCCTTTTGAATATCCTCTTTGGTTACAAGGCCTCCCGCAGCTATAATCGGAATCGCAACTTTTCCCACTACTTGTTGTAGTAAGTCATGTAATGGAATTAATTGCAGAGGGTCAGTAAAAGAGCCTCGATGACCGCCAGCCTCTCCCCCTTGTAATACAACCGCATCCATTCCTGCTTGCTCCACCAGTATGGCTTCCTCTAATGTGGTAGCAGTACCAATCGTATAGACGCCATGATCTTTTAATTGTTTAAGAACAGCCGGAGATGGCAGCCCAAATGTAAATGAACAAACTGCTACCTTTTCTTCAATCACAGCTTGAACCTGTCCCGCAAAAACTTCCTTTGATGTTACGCTCTGTACAGGGGATAATCCTAATTCATCGTAAAAAGGTTGCAGTGCCATTCTGGCTTGTTGTAAAACCTCGACATCAATTTTGGGTTCTTCTTGCACAAATAAATTGACCGCAAAGGGCTTTGTCGTTAATTTCTTCACTTCTTGAATAAACTGCTTTGTTTGTTCACCATCTAAGTAACCTGCACCAATTGAACCTAATAGGCCTGCCTCAGCACAAGCCGCCACAAATTTAGGTGATGTCACGCCTGCCATTGGTGCTTGTATAATTGGATATCGCATATCAAATGTTGTTTGTAGCATACCTTTCACTCCTTACTCTGATTGTAAACAATTCTACCAGTAATGACCATCTATCTGATGATAGAAACTTGATAGTACCTCAATAAAAATTAAATAGTGCTTCTATCTATTATCACATTAAATGAACGATTTGACAGTATATGTATAAGAAAAAAATAAAAACCTACTCTTTAATGAAAAGAGTAGGCTGATCATTAGGCACGCGAAACGTAAGAACCCTCATCCGTGTTAATGATTAAAACGTCACCTTGGTTAACGAAGAATGGTACTTGTACGATTAGACCTGTTTCAAGAGTAGCAGGCTTTGTACCGCCAGAAGCTGTATCACCTTTGATTCCTGGTTCTGTTTCTGTTACTTCTAATTGAACAGTATTTGGTAATTCAACACCTAACATTTCACCTTGGTAAGATTGAATATGCACTTCCATGTTTTCTTTTAGGAATTTTAATTCATACTCAATAGCAGATGAAGCTAGTTCAGTTTGCTCATATGATTCCAAGTCCATAAATACATGCTCGTCACCTTGTGCATATAAATATTGCATTTTACGATTATCGATTTGTGCCTTTTCAACTTTTTCACCAGCGCGGAATGTTTTTTCATTCACTGAGCCGTTACGTAGGTTACGCAATTTAGAACGTACGAACGCAGCACCTTTACCTGGTTTTACGTGTTGGAAATCTAACACGCGGTATAATTGGCCATCAACAATAATTGTTAGACCTGTACGGAAATCGTTTACTGAGATCATTTGTGTTCCTCCAAAGTTTATAAAATAATGAGTTCTTTTGACGAATGTGTTAGTAGTTCATTACCCGTTTCTGTGATTAAAATATCATCCTCGATACGGACACCACCGATTCCAGGTAAGTAAACACCTGGTTCAATCGTCACGGCCATACCTGGCTCTAGCACTGTATCAGAACGCATCGATAAGCCAGGGCCTTCATGTACTTCAAGACCAATACCGTGTCCTAAAGAATGACCAAATGCTTCGCCATATCCTTTTTCTTTTAAGTAGTCACGTGCAATCGCGTCCGCTTGAATACCTGTTAATCCAGGACCCACTTTTTCAAGTGCTAACAGTTGAGAAGCAAGGACTGTATTGTACATATCTACCAATTTTTCAGATGGTTCTCCCACAGCCACAGTACGTGTAATATCCGAAATATAGCCATTATAAAGCGCACCAAAGTCTAATGTAACAAAGTCGCCTTTTTCAATCACTTTATTCGTTGCAACGCCGTGTGGTAATGCTGAACGAAGACCAGACGCAACAATCGTGTCAAACGAAGACTGAGTTGCTCCTTGTTTACGCATGAAAAATTCTAATTCATTCGAAACTTCAAGCTCGGTTTTACCAGGCTTGATGAAGCCTAAAATATGTGTAAATGCGTGATCTGCAATTTCACACGCAGCCTTAATAATATTAATCTCTTGTTCCGTCTTAATCAAGCGAATTTTTTCAATTAGCCCAGAAATCGGCACTAAATCTGCTTGAATCTTTGATTTATACAGTTCATAAGTGCCATAGCTTACAGTATCTTTCTCAAAGCCCAATAATTTGATACCCATATTATTTACTTGAGTAGCAATTTCTTCAATAATTGTGGCTTCATGCTTGACAATACGGAAGTCCTGAATTTGTGCAGCAGCCTGCTCTGTATAACGGAAATCTGTAATAAATACAGCATCATTTTGAGACACAATTGCTACGCCTGCTGTCCCTGTAAAACCTGTCATATAGCGACGGTTGTACCCATTCGTAATTAAAATACCATCGATGCTTTGTTCTTGAAGTGCTTTACGTAGCTTTTGTAATTTCAACATAATCAATTCTCCCTCTCGATAAATGTACGTAGTGCCAGTTCATAGCCTTTCGTACCTAGTCCACAAATTTGACCAAGGCAGGCCGGAGCAAGATAGGAATGATGTCGGAAAGCCTCACGTTTGTGGATATTGGAAATATGTACTTCGATAACTGGCACAGAAATACCTGCTATCGCATCATGCAATGCGATGCTTGTATGGGTATATGCACCAGGATTAAAGATAATACCATCATATTTTTCGTCCTCTGCTTCATGCACCCAATCTACTAGTACCCCTTCATGATTGGATTGACGAAATTCAACTGTAGCACCTAAAGAAGCCGCAAGATTTTGAACATTTTCTCGAACATCATCCAATGTTTCATGTCCATAAATATGTGGCTCTCGTTTACCAAGTCGATTTAAGTTCGGTCCATTCAAACATAATAACTTCACGCTTCTATTCGCCTCTTTCTATGTACTTGCCATTTATTTTATCATACACCGTGCATTCAGCAACTAATTTCAACTAGTGGTGCCATAAATATCCCCTTAAACGAAGGGGATATTTTGTACCTTCAACTTTGTTTTTGTGCTGTATGTTCCTTCTGATGGAAATTGGCGGTTTCAAGCAAGAAACGTAATAAACAAATAACGGTCACCATAAAGGGAATCGACAGTTTTTTAAAAGACGTAAGCTGTAATGGTAAATCTAAAGCAATCCATTCCAATGAGATGGTCACCAAAAGACCTAATAAAAGGGAAGAAAAAACAGCTGGGATGATATATACATAGCGCATAGTCATGTATAAAAATAAGCCGATAATAAATAGTAGAAAAATAAAAAGGTCCATTGAAATAATTTGGAGCTTTCTTCAAACCAATTCCATTTTTTATAAAACCCTATCGGATGCCATTTAATGAGATGGAAATAATGTAAACCTTTTAAGCACAGCGCTAAAACAAGCGCATTGACAAGTGCTGTAATTGTCGCTACTTTCACCCTATACCTCTCCTTTATGCACACTAATTATTTCCTAAAATGTACGATTAGTGTAGCCATATAGAAAATTTACTATGCGTAACGGTAGAGGTTTTTCACTAAATTTAGTACAATGGTACAGTTGAAATATATAAAGAGAGTGGTGTTAGCCTTGAGCAATTCACCTGTATACGGGGGACAAGCACAATTAGAGGGTGTGATGTTCGGAGGAAAGGAACATACTGTTACAGCCATTCGTCGTAACGATGATTCCATTGATTATTATCATTTCAAAAAAGTACAAAAACCTTTGTTACAAAAGCTTAAAAAAATCCCATTTGTACGAGGCGTTGTCGCGCTAATTGAATCCGCTGGCTTAGGTTCTCGTCACATGCAATTTGCTGGGGATCGCTATGATGTGACACCTGGTGAAGAGGAAGATCATAAAGAAGAAGGCTCTAAACTTCAAATGATACTGGGCGTTGCTGTAGTAGGTATTCTTTCCTTTTTATTTGGAAAATTTGCCTTTACATTAATTCCTGTTTTTATAGCTGATTTTTTCTCAAAATGGATTGAAGGAAAAACGGGACAAATTTTACTGGAAAGCGGTATTAAATTAATGTTACTGCTAGCCTATTTATATTTTATCTCGTTAACCCCCCTCATTAAACGAGTATTTCAGTACCATGGTGCAGAGCACAAGGTGATAAATTGCTATGAAGCTGGATTAGACATTACCGTAAAAAATGTTCAAGCTCAATCACGCCTACACTATCGTTGCGGCAGTAGCTTCATATTATTCACAGTGTTCGTTGGGATGTTTTTATATTTCTTTGTGCCTACAGATCCACTGTGGCTTCGTATTTTAGATCGTATTCTATTAATTCCTGTTGTTCTAGGGATCTCATTTGAAGTCTTACAAGCGACAAATGCCTGCCGTAATATTCCAGTGTTACGCTTCCTTGGCTACCCTGGCTTATGGCTCCAATTACTAACAACTCGTGAACCGAAGGACGATCAAGTAGAAGTAGCGATTGCTTCCTTTAATATGCTACGCCAAGTAGAGCAGCAACCTGAAATCGCTGCGACATTAAATCATGATTAATAAAAAAGGCAGCCCAACGTCGGAGCTGCCTTTTTTTCATTTTGTACTGCCTTGCATTTTCTGCTTAAACATAAAGATAGCGAGAATTGTCAAAATTATTGTATAACCAATGACAACAATAAGTGAATAAAACACATTCGCATACTCTGCATGTAAGATAGCCCTAGCTGCATTGACTGCGTGCATGAAAGGTAAAAGCTGCGCAATCTTTTGGAATGTTCCACCAATCATATCTAATTCGAACCATGTTCCACTTAACCAAGTTGTCACATTAACAAAGATGGCAAATATCCCTCCTACCTGCTTATCTGTAAATAATGTCCCAAATAATAATCCACAGCTAATATAGAGTGGTGAAATTATTAGAAGTACAAGAATCATAAAGAGGATAGACTTATTAAATGGCAACCCTAAAAACATGGCGGTAGCTAAACAAATAAAAATTTGTAGCAGAGCTATTGGTAGCAAAGGTATCATATACCCTAAAATGTAATCAGCTGCAGACAAAGGAGAAACAAAAATCCTCATTAAAAAAGATGAACTTTTATCTTTTCCTAGTAACATTCCTGAAAACAGTGTGAGAAAAGAAAAACTAAATACAATAACGCCCGGTGTTAGGTTATTCATTTCATATAAAGCAAATGGCATATTTTTTTGCATAACAGAAAATAAGCCCAATAAAAGAATTGGTAAGCCTATACCAAATAATAAAGTGATTGGATCGCGGACAATCTCTTTATGATTCCTTGTTGCAAACGCAGCTACCCTCACAATAACGCCTCCTCTGTTTTTTCCAAGAATACCTCTTCTAAAGAATGCTTGCCTGTTTCACTGATCAATTGTTGGATCGTGCCTAGTGCACATATTTGCCCATGGTGCATAATTCCTACACGATCAGCTAAAGCCTCTATCTCTTCTAAATAATGGGAGGTCAAAATAATCGTGACATGTCCTTTTAAGTGCTTCAATATGTTCCATACATCATTCCTTGCCCGTATGTCCATCCCTAAAGTCGGTTCATCGAGGAACAATACCTTTGGGTTTGACATTAAAGCCATTGCTACACTTAAACGACGCTGGTAGCCGCCAGATAGTGTCTTAGCCTTGTCATGCTGATGTGGTGTCAGTCCGAATAAGGCCATTTTGTCATATACTTGTTGTTGTGCTTTTTCTTTTTCGTAGCCATAAATCTGACTGAATAATAATAGATTTTCATATACCGTTAAATTAGGCGCAACGGCCGTTTCTTGAGGAGAAATATTAATAACTTGTTTTACAGCCTGTGTATTTTGCACAATGCTTTTTCCATCTATTGTGGCATCCCCCTCTGTAGGTGAAAGGAGCCCGCACAACATTTTGATTGTGGTTGTTTTGCCAGCACCATTTTGTCCTAAAAGAGCGAAAAGTTCACCTTGATGGATTTGTAAATTTAATTGATTAACGACTACACGCTCTTTATAAAGCTTTGTTAAATCTCTTATGTTAATCATCCTGCTCTTCACCTCGATTGGTAAGAATCGCATTAATTTTTTCTATGTCACGTTGTGAAAATCTATATTGTAAAACCCATGTCACAATATAAGTTCCGAGAAAGCTGGCTACGAGAGAAAAAATATTAGCCATCGTTTTTGGCATCCATAGTAGCGTTACAATCGGTATCCAAATCATTGCCGTTATGAAAAAGTGGACGAAATATTGCTTCAACATTCCCCAACTAGCCATTTCAAAAATAAGTGCAGCAAGAGCAAAGGTAATGCCAATAACACCCGTTAATAGAATTTGAGTAATTATTGCACTTATTTCATCTGTAAAGTAAGCACGAAATTCTGGTACCACCCAAACATATTTTCCTTGCCCTATGCCCATTGATACAAAGAATTGCACAATTTGTCCCATCACTATACCGATCAAAAATCCACCAATAATACGTGTTAAAATGTCTTTTCGCATATTTATCACCTCAGATTCCTAATTGCTTCTTAATTTTGCTTACATAACGCCTAGAAGCGTATGTTTTCGTGCCATTCTTCAATTCAACTCCGATTGTACCTGTTCTACTAATGTCCATATGCTTGATCATGTAGCGATTGACTATTTCAGCATTTGAAATACGGAGAAACATTTCAGGATTGAGCTTTTCCTCCAGCTCATAAAGACGCAAACGTACCGTATAAACACCGTGATTGCTTTGGACACAAACCTTTTTTTGCTCTGTATAAATACGCACGATCTCCTTACTATCGATCAATTCAACACCTTTATGGGAGAAAGCTAATAAAGTGCTTTCTGCTGTCGTAGTAATAATTTGCATAAGATGCTCAATGTCATCAGTCATTTTATCTGTGAGAATGATTACTTTGGGTTCTTTATATGTAGGGTCAATCGATATTTCCACCTTCATATGATCACTGTCCTTTCTACGCCTCACTATAAATTTTTCCATACATGTTGTAAATGGATTATCGACAACTGGTCGTTATCAAGGAATAAGTGGTAATCTCAAAGATTCTGGCGAACAATAAAAACACCCTTTAGATAGGCCTATCCAAAGGGGTTAAACGTACAACTTAGCTTACTTAGAATCTTTTTTTACTTACTAGTAGGGCTGTAAAAACACCCATCATATTCAGGAGCTTTTAAAATATTGGGGGTAAGCTCTAATGATTGATTGTTTTGAAACACCAACTAATTTTGACAAATCCTTCTGCGATTTCTGCAATTCACAAATTTTATTTTTCAAACATCTACAGATAAATAAACCTTGCTAAAAATGTACATAGAAAAAAAACGTATTTTGAATGGCTCAAAACACGTTTTTCTGTGAATTATTTACTTAGGATATTGATAATCTTCTGTTGCGCATCCACTGCCTCAGGGATTGGCATCACAACAAACACATGATTCATCTTAGGATAAACAAAGGTATTGATTGCAACGCCTTGTTCTGTTAGCTTTTCATCAAACTGTATTGCATCTGGATATAAGCTTTCGTGGGACCCAATAAAATGAGTTATCTTGCCAACTCCTTGAAAATCGCCATAAATTGGACTAATTATTGGATCCTTTAGAGCTTTATCAGCTGCCCATATTTTTGTTATGACTTCCATTCCTTCACTAGCTAACATGGGATCGTTTTCTTCATATTCCTGAATAAGTGGATTTTCTAAACTCATATCAACACATGCCGACAATAACATAATATCTTGTGGTTGAGGCAGACCGTCTCGCTTCAACAGTTGAATTAGACCAAGTGCTATATTTCCACCTGCTGAGTCTCCTATAATGGTTAATTGATTGGAGCTTTCAATAGATACTAGAATCTCTTTATATAAGCTGAGCATCTTTGGGTAAGTATCTTGATAGCTAAAATGAGGGACTTTTGGATAGATAGGCGCAATAACTTTTGCATTTAAGGCTTGTGCCATTTTATCCATGAACAACCAGTGTAAATTTAAAGGTTGATTCGTCCAAGCTCCACCATGAATATAAAGAATCACCATTTGTGATGAAGACTTTTGGTCATTTAAAATAAAAACCTGCATATCCTCGAATGTTTGCTCCTTCAAAGCGCTTAAAAGATTGACATCCTCCCCAATCACATAGGGGTGAATATTTTCTGTTCCTCTTTGCTTAATAAATTGTTGAGCATTTTCAATACTAGAAAAGCTCTTTTTATTACTTTGTGAAAACAATAATTTTTCAAATTGCACACTCTCTACAGATCGTTCTCCATTAAAAATTTCTATACTCATGTTTTTCTCTCCTTTTATTGTTCATTCTGTTTCCAAACATGTAATGATTAATAAAGTGATGTGCCAAACCACTAAAACTGAGTCTCGACGATGGTAAAATGCATCTTTTTAGCGAACTTTATTTTAATTCCATATTTTGAAGAATACTCCTTCTAAAATCTATCATCAAATAAAAAAACCTTCCTGATGTAATCCCTAAATGTAAAGAGCATTGATTGTGCTGTATATAAAAAGCTGCCATTTTGAAACAAAATGACAGCTTTGTTGTTGAAAAAAGATGATGTCAACAGCAGAAAAAGTAACTTTGCAAGGTGAGAGGTTGATTTCCGTTCCGCCAGTGTCCTTTCCAGGGGGCGTCCGATGAGCCGCTTCACTCACTTACGTTCGCTCTAGGGTCTCATCTGTGACGCTGGCTCCACTCCAATCAACTATTCTGCAAAATGTCTTTACTTTTTTCATAGTAGTGGAGCGATCAAATCGCCCATTATCTATATTCTTAGAGGGTTATTTTCAATGTGGAGATGTGATGCTTGACAACACCACTTCATAAAGAGTAGTGAACACCTTCAATTTACTAAAAAACTTTCGCTAAAAAGGTAACACTTTGGTGGGTTGGAGTGGAAGGCTACTTGACTCCCGTGGGATAGAGAGACAGGCGAGCCACTAAACAGAGCGGTAGCGGAGGAAGCGGCTTGGCGGTCGCCCACAGGAAAGCAAGTAGCTTGCAACGGAAATCCATTTCTACCTTTCAATTGACTGTTTTATTTTTCAACACTTAGAAAGCTGCCGTTTTGAAACAAAATGACAGCTTTCGATTAGGTATCTGTTCCCTCCAACCTACCTCTATATTATTCGAGGTGGATTTGATAATGGCGAGTAACTATACCTATCCCATTTTCTAACCTCTTCCACTCTATGAATGGGGCTAATCAATTTTGTCTTGCTAAATGTAGATAGTTAAGATTAATTATCCTGAAATAATTCATCTACTTCTTTTGATAAAATTTCTACCTCATCTTCTGAATTTGGAAATAGGGCTTGATTTGCCTTTTCATCTATTGCTTTATGTTTTTGCTTGTCTATTATGTGGAGCTCCATCATTCAGAGGTAGCTATACAAAAGCGACACGTATGTATTCCTCGTTCTTTAAGCTTTCAAGGTGATGCAATTCAAGGTCATCCATCGTAATACGACGGATTTTTAGTTTTTTATCATAATCCCCTGCCCAGAACCTAATTAATTCAGCACCTTGCTCTGGTTGTATATGTTCCTTCAAATAACTTAAAAAATCTTCTAAAATTGAGGACCCCAATTTCCCTCGATGCCGTATACAAAGGGTTTTTCATTATAAAGCCCTAAGTCATAAGGTGGATTATTCCATTCAAATATATTCAAATTTTCAAAAGCTGATTCATCTGCTGCATGTAAAACTCGTGCATCATCATCCATCAAATGCCACGACTGTGTTGGTGTACTCTCTGTAATTGGATATAATTTTTTTAATTCTCTTACTGTTATTTCAGCAATTCCTGTACAATCAACTGTTTGTAAAGCACTGTTCGCCACTAGGACAGAATATAACGTCATATGCTTGTCTCCTTAAGCTTTAATAAATGAAACTCAAAATATTCTAAGCAAATCAATAAACTAACCTGCTCCATATACATTATAGTGGATTTAACATAAATATCCAAAAATTATCTCGTTCTACAAATCTAGCTAGATGATAGGCTCTCTCTATTCCCTCAAAAAAAACAAGGAGTAGTCATGATTGTTTTAATAATTGTAAAACTGCTCATTTAAAAACAAAGGGCAAAATTTAGGAGCATGTTTAAAATAACTGATAAAAATCTGATAAATTATTGAATAACACGAAAAGATTACATATTCAAATATAAGTATGGATTAAATGTATTTATTAAAGACTTGTAAAACTCTTCTATCTAAATAGGAAAATTCATTATTTTTTTGAGAGTTATTTGAGAGTTTGTTTATTTATAATAACTTTGTTAATGAATCCTCATTATAAAAAAATATAAAACGAGGCATTATCCTATTCGGAAAGGAGAAAAAGTTATGAAAAAAAGCAAAGGATTATTGATAATGACAATTTGTATGTTATTACTTAGCTTGTTTCCTGTAAGTTCTGTAGGAGCAGAAGAATCACAAGCAGAAGAGACGATAGTACCACAAGAATCTCAAACTGAAGAGTTGATAGTTCCGGAAAATGTTTCCTATGCGAGACATGAAAAAGTTGGTGATGATATCTTCCTTGGAGGAAAATACATTGAGATGGGGATTTCAAAAGGTGGTTCGTTTGGAACGGAAAGTGCAGCCCCAATAGATTTCCATCCTACTGGACGTCAAAATTTAGGATTTACAGTGGATTCTGATGGGTTTGATAGTGGGGAAGCAATGAACAGTGGCGATTATTTCTTACCTGGAAGCCCATACGAAGGATTTTATGTTGGTTATAAAGAAAGTGATGATAGCACAAAAGTATTTTTAAATGCAAATGCTTTAGGATCTATAGGAATTCTAATGAGCACTAATGAAGATTTATCGACAGAAGATAATTTAGTAGCAAAAACGGGTGGGGTAACGTCTGATGGTGCATTAAAAATAGAACAAACTGTTTCATTCAAAGCAAATGATAAATTCTTTAAAGCTACAGTTAAAATGACGAATATGACAGATAGAGAACTTTTAGATGTACGTTATATGCGTTCTGTAGATCCTGATATTGATGCGGATAAAAATGATAATTTTGATACTATCAATTCGGTTCCATTTAACTATCCGAATGATGCTAAATCTGTTGTATTATCGAAGGGTCCTATTACTGGAAATGCATTGATTTTGATGTCTACAGATTCAAAATCACGCGCATCCATTAATAGTTCCAATCCATTTGATCCAACTGCATTTAATGATGACGGTAAAGTAGCTGAAACAACTTATGATTCATGGATTGGTTTAACTTTTGCTGTTGGTAACATGAAACCTGGTGAAGCTAAAACAGTTGAGTATTTTTATAGTTTAGATAGCAATATTGAACAGACTTTAGAGGATGTTGAAAATAATTCAACACCAACTGTAAGCAATAATGCAACATTAAGAGACTTAACAGTTAATGCTTCAACTGTAGCAGAGTTTGAATCTGAAAGGGAAATATACAACGTAGAATTACCAGCAGGTACTACTACGGTTCCAGGTGTAATGGCGACTGTTGCAGATAAGGATAAAGCGAATGCTGTTGTGACAAATGCAACAAGTTTACCAGGCACAACAACAATTGTTGTCACAGCAGAAGATGGGTTTACAACAAAAACATATAGAATTAATTTTACGGTTAAAAATTTAACACCAACTTTAAGCAATAATGCAACATTAAGTAATCTAACTGTTAACGCCTCAACTGTAGCAGAGTTCGAATCTCAAAAAGAAATATACAATGTCGAATTACCGTCATACACTACTATGGTTCCTAAGGTAATTCCGACTGTCGCAGATAAGGATAAAGCGAGTGCAGTCGTGACGAATGCAACAAGTTTACCAGGTACAACAACAATTGTTGTCACAGCAGAAGATGGATTTACAACAAAAACATATAAAATTAATTTTACGGTTCAAAAATCAAGTAGCAATGGTGATACATGGACGCCAAATTCTATCCCTGCAACAACTAATCCAAGCTCGACAACAACGAAAATCCAAGTAGCATTAGAAATTGATGGTAACCATCCACTTGAAAAAACAACAGTGGAAATTGAACGCACTAAACATGCCAATGGTGAAATGACAGACTTCGTCAACTTCACACCATCGCAAGCATTAGAAACTGTAGAAAAAGCAAAACAAATTGGCAATAACATTGCACGTATCGTCATTCCTGATGTGAATGATGAAGTGGATAAAGTAACAGTAGAAATACCAAAGCAATCTCTACAAACATTACGTGACAATGGTTTATCACTAGAAATTTCAACAGTAAATGGTCATATTGCAATTCCACAAAGCTCAATGGAAGGTATTGACGATAACTTCTACTTCCGTTTAGTACCAGTAAAGAAAGAAAGCGAGCGTCAAGCGATTGAAGAACGCGCTAAAGTAGAAAAAGTTGTCCGAGAGACACTACAAAGTAACGATTGGGGTGTGGTAGCTCGTCCAATGACAATAGAAACGAATATGCCAAGTCGTCCAGTACAAGTAACACTACCACTAAGAGATGTAAAGGTACCAACAGAAGCAGTAGCACGTCAAAGATTCTTAGAGCAACTAGCCGTCTTTATTGAACACTCAGATGGTGAGAAAAAAGTGGTCTTTCCTAAAGTCGTCACAATGGCAAAGGGTGAGCTTGGTCTACGCTTCACTGTAGATAAATTTAGTACGTTTACCATTATTCAATTTGAAAAGCCAGAGGTAAGCGAGCATGAAGCTTATATTAAAGGATTCCCAAACGGCACATTTGGTCCTGATAAGAATGTTACACGTGCACAAGTAGCGATCATGATGGCTCGTATTTTAGGCTATACAGAAGGACAAGCATTAAAGAAAGCACCGTTTAAAGATGTAGCCAAAAACCATAGTGCTGCAGGAGCAATTGCCTTTGTAAAAGAACAGGGCATTATGAATGGTGATAACAATGGTAACTTCCATACAAATGCCAACATTACACGTGCTGAAATGGCGGCAGTTGTAGCCAACTATAAACAGCTTTATGTTGAAGAAGGTGTGGCAATTACGTTCACGGATACTAAAGGCCATTGGGCACAGTGGATTATTGAAGCAAACCGTACTGCAGGCATCATCAATGGCCTTGAGAATGGAAGCTTTGCACCAAATGTTGCTTTAACACGTGCACAAGTAGTCGTAATGATGAACCGCATGTTTGAACGTGGTCCATTAAACGGTGTGACAAAACCAAGCTTCCCAGATGTCAAAGCAACACATTGGGCATTCAAGGAAATTGAAGAAGCCGCAAACTCTCACTCTTATATAAAAGATACAGTTGGAAAAGAACAGCTTTCAGAATAGAAAAAGCCAAATACAAGAGGCTGAGACAAAAAAGAAAAATGTTAGATCGCTTGTATTGGTAGTGACCCCTTAAAGTTAGAGTTTTATTTATGCAGCTAATTGGCTGGCATAAGTTCGGTATTTTACTGAACTCATGCCGGCCAATTTTTGTTTAATTCGATCATTATTATAGTAATCGATATACTTTTCTATTTTCTTCTTAAACGCTTCGTAGGAGATCAATTCTTCTCTGTAATACATTTAGCCAAAGAAGTTCTCCATGGCCGCATTGTCTGCACACGTTGCTTTACAGACATGCTTAGGAAAATCTTATTTTGCTTGAATGTTATCACCAATGATGTTGATAGTGCCACCCCTGGCTTGAATGAATTGCTGCACAAAATCATTTCATTTAGTTTATTTAATGTATCTAACAACACTTCTTTTTATTGTACTAACATTCCCCTACAACTCAACAAGAGTCGCCTAATTGAAGTAATTTGCACCTCAAAAAATTCTTCTTGTTATACAGCCAATTATAATTTTAGATGTTCTGTTTGTGTTAGACATGAAAAATACCCCTCTAGATAAAATATCTAAAGAGGTATTTCATTGCCATTATATAGATCGCAACTTTATTTCAAAGCCACAACAAATTAATTTAAAATATTAATTACAGACCGCATTTCAACTGTGCGCCACAGTTTGTACATGTATTACAGCCGCCCATTTCTTCGACTGTGCCTTTACGGCATACTGGGCATGTATTCCCAACGTCTGAGCCAATAACAGTTGTTGACTCTAACGCTTGAATCGTATCTACTAATACGACTGGACGTTTTGTATGTTCTTCAACCAATTCCTCTTCAAATGAAAGTTGATCCATATCATTTTCTTCTGCTTTTAGTGTAAGTACTTGTGAATCACGGCTACCGTCAACATAGACCGTACCACCTTTAGCGCCACCTTTATATAGTCGCTCGTACACTTTTTCAACTTGCTGTACTGTATAGCCTTTTGGTGCGTTTACAGTTTTAGAAATAGATGAATCGATCCATTTTTGAATAATACATTGCACATCCGCATGCGCTTCTGGTTTTAGCTCCATTGCTGTAACGAACCATTCTGGAAGCTCTTGCTCATTTACTTCTGGATGATGGTTCAGATATTCTTGGACAATTTCAGCTTTTACTTCAATGAATTTACCTAGACGACCAGAACGATAGTACGTGAAGGAGAAGTATGGCTCAAGACCTGTTGCTACCCCTACCATTGTTCCTGTTGACCCTGTTGGTGCAACCGTTAATAAATGTGAGTTACGGATTCCAGTCGCTAAGATTTGCTCTTTGATATGAGCAGGCATTTTTCGCATAAAGCCTGTCTCTGTAAAGGCTTTACGTAAACGAGCTGTTTCTTCGTCTGTAGCACCTACTAAGAATGGGAAGCTACCACGCTCTTTCGCAAGCTCTGTAGACGCCTCATACGCAGTTTCAGCGATTGTTTTAAAGATTTCATCGACTAACGCATTACCTGCTTCTGAACCGTATTCTTTTTCACAGTAAATCAGCAAATCGGCTAAGCCCATAACGCCTAATCCAACACGACGTTCACCAAGAGCTTGTACACGGTTTTCTTCTAAGAAGTAAGGTGTCGCATCAATCACATTATCCTGCATACGAACACCAACACGAACTGTTTCACGTAGTGCTTCGTAATCAACTGATTGATTTTCTTTATTCGCAAACTGTGCTAAATTCACAGCAGCTAAGTTACACACAGAGTATGGTGCAAGTGGTTGCTCGCCACATGGGTTCGTCGCTACAACACTTTGACCGTATGCCTTTGCATTTGTCATGTCATTGGCGTTGTCAATGAAGAAAATACCTGGCTCTGCCGAGTATGTTGCACATACATTAATTAAATTCCATAACTCTTTTGCTTTAATTGTACGGTATGTGCGGACTTTATAGCCCATTTTCTCCCATTCACGAACATCACCAACTTCATGCCATTTCGTGTTGTAAACGCTCATTTCTTCCTTTGTATATTCTTCAACAGCTGGGAAACGAAGCTCGAAGTCAGCATCTTTTTCAACTGCTTCCATAAATTCTTTTGTTAATGTCACAGAAATGTTGGCACCTGTTAAAAACTCTGGGTTATGAACAGTGTACGTGCCACCATCACGTAATTTATTTTCAGCCTCACGAATGATAGCTGTATCAAATCCACCTAAGCCTTCAATGTTTTTATAATTCACGATGCCTTGATACATCGCTTCTTCTTGCATAGAAAGTGGCTTGAAGTTTAATTTTTCTTTGGCTAGACGGATGATTGTTTCATCCGTTGTATTTTCGATCAGGTAACGCAGAATACGTGGATTTTGCATTTTGGAAATAATAAACTCCACAATATCTGGATGCCAATCTGCTAGCATAATCATTTGTGCGCCACGACGTGATCCACCTTGCTCCACAAGATGTGTCAATTTAGCAATGTCATCTAACCAGGAAACAGAACCAGATGATTTACCGTTTACACCACGAGCTAATGTGTTGCGTGGACGTAATGTTGAACCATTTGTTCCTACACCGCCACCACGGCTCATAATCTCCATTACTTGCTTACGATGATCACTGATACCTTCACGAGAGTCAGCGACAAATGGCATCACGTAACAGTTAAAGAAAGTTACATCTGTTTCAGAACCAGCTCCATAAATCACTCGTCCAGCTGGAATGAATTTCAAGGATACTAATTGCTCATAAAATTTTTCAAACCATTCTTGACGTTTTTCTGGTGTTTTTTCAACAGCGGCAAGGCCCGTTGCATTTCGTTTTGCAATTTGTTCATAAAATATCTCAAGAGGCTTTTCTAACACGTCAATTGAACGCGTAATCACACCCGTTTCTTGCTCTTGCGGATCGTCTAATGCGCTACGATAATCCTCTTCAATCAAAATCTCTGCTGTTTTTGTAGACATGTCCAATTTTTGAATTGTCCCTAAACCACGTGCAGGAAATTTCGGATCAGCTTTTACCGTTAATACAACAAAGTCGCCGGCTTTCAATGTTTTCTTTTCTGTGTCTTTAAACGAATAGCGATCGATCATGACAAGTCTTGATACACCTTTGTGTGTAATATGCATATCAGATGTTACGGGGTGTACCTGCGGGAATTGTTCAATATCTTTGTTTAACTGTTCAAATTGATTGTTTACTTCGGGTTGATGATTTGTGAGTACCATCGTTTAGCCTCCCTTGTTTTCTTCATTACAAAATAAATACACAATATCTTGTGTCGTTAAACACTACATATTGTGTATATGTCTTTAAAAAAGATACTATATATAGTTTTTTAATTCAACTCTTGCTTTTTTTAATAGATTCAGAACTACTTGTTATGACTAGGATTGAACGTTAAAAAATATTTTTTTCATACCATTTTTTACTTTTTAAAGTTCCACTCATCTGAAGCATATTTTTTTTCTTCTAAAGCTTGGACATATTCTAATTGCTCCTCAGAAAGTGTAAATGGTTTTAATTCAATTTGCAACGATTTTGCAAAGCCATCTCTAAAAGCTGTCACACATTGTTCAACTGTCACTGGCTCTTTTACAAGACTGTTGATGGCAACAGCCTTTTCTGGTAGCTTTCTACGCATACGATTCTTCGCTTCTTCACTGGAGAAATTAAATACGGATAATAATTTCTCTTGATCCAAATCTAATAAAATGGCGCCATGCTGTAAAATGACACCCTTTTGACGTGTTTGAGCACTTCCAGCTATTTTTTTCCCTTCTACGACAAGTTCATACCAACTTGGTGCATCAAAGCAAACAGCACTTTTTGGACTCTTCAGGTCCGCTCTTTTCTCCTCTGTATCAGGTACACTAAAATAGGCATCCATACCTAGGTTATGGAAACCTTGCAAAATTCCCTCACTTAACACACGATATGCCTCTGTCACAGATTCTGGCATATTCGGATAGCTTTCCGTCACAATGACACTATAAGTTAGCTCATGTTCATGTAGGACAGCTCGTCCACCAGTTGGTCGACGTACAAAACCTAAGCCTTGTTCACGCACAGCATCTAAATTAATATCTCTCTTAGCTTGTTGAAAATAACCAATGGATAATGTCGCAGGCTCCCACTCGTAGAAACGAATTACTGGTGGAATTAACCCCTCACTATGCCAATCAAGTAAGGCTTCATCTAGTGCCATATTAAAAGAAGGACTACATTTCCCTGAATTTAAAAAATACCAAGTTGTCATATGCTCATCTCCTACAAATATAAAATGATCCATCAGGCCCCACCTGTGGGTCAACTTTAACGAATATTATACTACAGTTCAAATTGCGAACGATTGCTTGTGTAACGAAAAAAGCGAATTCGCTACAACCTAGTTAATTTTATCAAACTCATTGGACTATCGCTAGCGCATCTTTTATAATAATAGAGAAGATAGAAAGGGGTAAGAAAATCTTGGACATACTTATCACAATCGGTGTCGTTTTAGTAGTCACAATTGCATATATCGGAATTAATGCACTACGACTCAAAAAAGCCGTAACCAACCTAACACAAGAGCAATTCATAGAAGGCTATCGTAAAGCCCAGCTGATCGATGTTCGTGAGCAAAAAGAATTTGATGCTGGTCACATTCTTGGTGCACGAAATGTGCCTTCGACAACACTACGTCAACGTTATAAAGAAATCCGCCCAGATTTACCAGTATATCTATACTGTCAAAATACAGGCCGTAGCTCACGTGCTGCACTATTTCTTAAAAAACGTGGGTATAACCAAATTTACCAACTTCAAGGTGGTTTCAAAACTTGGACAGGTAAAATAAAAGCAAAAAAATATTAATGCTCTCATCAAAAAAAGTCGTCTCAAAGTACTATGAGACGACTTCTTTTTTAAAAAATTCAGAGTTTCTACTATATTATATCTATTTCAAAAGATGCTGTACAAGCTTCATGTCATCAAAATAAAAAAGTAAAGCAACAAAACGCATTATAGTCCCCTTATTTGATACAAAATCTACTTTGAACGAGTTCGGGTCCTCATAAAAATGAGCGCTTTGGTGTCTTTTTGGAGCGGTTTTCACTTATGTTTGAGCACTTCGAAAGCTACGTTAAGCAATCTTCCAATAAACCACCTCATATTTAAAAACTCCTTCACGAAACACTTTGTATGACCAAAAATACTATTTTTCGTTAGAGATATGCCAGTTACGAACCCTATTCTTCTATTTTTCTGAAAATAGTTAAAATTTATTGTTGAATAATTTTAGAAGCACTGTTAGGATGTATAATATCTTACAATAATAATTGATTATCAAGTTAATAAGCTATGAATGCTATGGATCAAACTATAGCAGGAGCAGTTCTGGAGAGAGCGCACATTGCGTCGCCGAAGGGTTCACTATCTCAGGCAAAAGGACAGAGGAGTAATACAGCTTTTATAAGCGATGCTACACTATTTCATGTAGACATCTGCGAATAAATGGTATTTGTTATTCTGACGTTTTTCCGAGACTAGTGTCACAACTAGTCTCTTTTTATTTTTCCAGTCATAGTTTTTTATGCATCTTTGAGGGGATTAACGTGGAACAGCAACAATTAAAACGAGATTTAAAAAATCGCCATGTACAGCTTATTGCCATTGGTGGAACAATTGGGACTGGTTTATTTTTAGGCTCTGGAAAAGCTATTGCCTTAGCAGGGCCTTCGATCATCCTAGCCTACTTAATTGTAGGGACAGCGCTATTTTTTGTGATGCGTGCCTTAGGTGAATTGTTACTATCCAATGCAGGCTACACTTCATTTACGGATTTCGCATCCGAATACATAGGGCCTTGGGCAGGTTATATCACAGGTTGGACATACTGGTTCTGTTGGATTATGACTGCGATGGCAGACATTATTGCGGTGGGGGTTTATACACAATATTGGTTTGATATCCCACAATGGGTGCCAGCCATTGGTTGCCTCGTATTGTTATTACTACTAAATCTATTAACTGTTAAGCTTTTTGGTGAGCTAGAATTTTGGTTCGCTATTATTAAAGTTATTACAATTGTAGCACTTATTATTATTGGTCTTATTATGCTAGTAACTGGCTTCCAAACTAGCTCAGGAACAGTATCTGTTGAAAACCTGTGGGCACATGGAGGCATGTTCCCAAATGGAATATACGGCTTTTTAATGGCCTTCCAAATGGTTGTCTTTGCATTTGTTGGTGTGGAATTAGTGGGGGTTTCAGCAGCTGAAACAGCAGATCCTCAAAAAAATATTCCTTCTGCCATTAATAAAATTCCATTTCGCATTTTACTTTTCTATGTAGGGGCATTATTTGTCATTTTATGTATTAACCCATGGTATGAGATGTCTGCTTCAAGCAGCCCCTTTGTCCAAGTGTTTACATTAGCAGGTATACCGATTGCTGCTGGTATTATAAATTTTGTTGTGCTTACTTCAGCGGCTTCAGCAGGTAACAGTGGGTTATTCTCCACAAGTCGGATGCTCTATAATCTTGGTAACAATAAACAGGCATCTCCAGCATTCGCCAAACTCAACAAAAACAGTGTACCAAGTAATGCACTCGTTATTTCTACTATTGTTGTATCAGCTGGTGCTCTGTTAAGTAAGTTGATGCCAGAGAACGCCTTTAGTGTTGTGACGACGATTAGTGCAATTTGTTTTATATGGGTGTGGAGCATTATCATCATTTCGCACATTATCTACAAACGAAAAAAACGTGCTTTACATGAAGCTTCAATCTTCAAAGCACCACTGACACCTTTTATCAACTACGTTGTGCTTGCGTTTTTCGCCTTTTTATTAATAGTGATGTTTATTTCTGAGGCTACGCGTACAGCACTGCTGTTAACACCAATTTGGTTTATCGTTTTATTTATTATTTATAAAATGAAAAAAAGATGACTTCAGACTAAGCGCTGAAATCATCTTCACTTATTAAAAAATAGTCATATCCCATTCTGTTGCTAGCTGTTTCAGCAACTGTACACCTGCAACACTGTTTCCTATTGAATCAATCGCTGGGCCGTAAATTCCGATACCACAGCCAGTAGGAAACGGCGAGTGTAGGCCTGCATGTCCTGGAACAGCCGCAAGAATCGCACCTGATACACCACTTTTGGCAGGGAGACCAATAAATGCTGCAAACTTCCCTGAGGCATTGTACATACCACACGTTACCATCAAAGCCTTCGCTAATTTTGCCACTTGTTTTGGGAATAGCTGTTTCTTTAACAGTGGGTGATAGCCATCATTCGCAATAACTAGGCCAATCATGGCTAAATCTGATACATTGACTTCAATTGCACATTGCTTCAAATAAACCTCAAGCGCCGCCTCTACTGGACAATCTAAAAACCCTGAATCCATTAAGTAGTAGGCCAATGCTCGATTACGATTAGCCGTTTGCCACTCTGACTGGAATACTTCTTCATTGATACTCAATTGCTTGCCTATGATTTGTTCTAAAAATTGTAGAATCTTTGTGACCTTCTCTTGTGGAGAATGACCAGCCAACATGGAGGATACCGTAATAGCCCCAGCATTAATCATCGGGTTAAAGGGTTTACCTGGCTGATGACTTTCTAAGCGAATAATTGAGTTAAAGGTATCTCCTGTTGGTTCAACATCTACTCTTTCTAAAACATATGGTAAGCCTCGATCCATACAGGCTAAAATAAAGGTAATAACCTTGGAAACGCTTTGAAGGGTAAATAGTTCTTCGGTATCTCCCGCTTTGATTTCGTGGCCTTCAGTCCCAACAATCGCCACAGCTAATTGATTAGGATCTTTTTTGGCTAAAGCAGGGATATAATTAGCACATTGCCCTTCTTTGGTAGCTGCACGATACTGTGATACCCACTGTGCTAGAAGATGATGCTGATGATTGGGTTGTGTTGACATGTCGCGTTCTCCTTTCAAAATGAGGCAAAAACAGAGCCTTCATAGTTCTCCTATGAAGACTCTATCCTGTTAGCGCTTAGGTGGCTGTGTTCCCTCTGGAATTAAAGATTGATATGTTTCACCATCTAGACGTTCTTGCCATTCCTTTTTCGCTTTTTCAATGTATAGAGGATTATCCAGCAACGCTAAGGCTGTACAAGCCATAATTTTAGCAGCCTGTAGCATTCCTTTATGCGCTATTGGGGTCACTCCCTGAGACACTACCTGCCATGTATGTAATGGTGTCCCTAATGCCATGCATACAGTTGTACACTGTACGGTTGGTACGTTCCAGCTAACATCTCCAACATCTGTAGAGCCACCCATAATAAATTCAGGTAGCATGCCTGGAACATGATCAGCAATCACTTTTCCTTGTAATAGCTTGGCATCTTCTTTACGTAAGCCTACTAATGAAGCTGCTTGTACTTCTGGTGTAAACGTATTGAAAATAGCCTGCGCATACTGTTCATCCTCTATTGTATAGTCTGGCATACCAATTTCAAGTATTTGTTGATACATCACATCATAAAGTGTTTTATTTGTAATAAGATTCGAAGCAGCACCTTCAAACTCGATGTCCACTGACGTCCCTGTCATCATTGTGGCACCCTTTGCAATGTTCTCAACGCGTTGATAAATTTCCTGTACTTGCTGCTTTTTAGGTGCCCTAACTAGATACGTTACCTCTGCATATGGTTGAACTACATTTGGCGAAGTTCCGCCAGAATTAGTAATGGCATAATGCACACGTGCTTCTGGAATGATGTGTTCTCGTAAGTAGTTTACCCCAACATTCATAAGCTCAACAGCATCTAAAGCACTTCGTCCAAGATGTGGTGCAGCTGCGGCATGAGCACTTTTGCCCGTAAACTTAAACGTTGCGGCATAGTTTGCTAGAGAACTACACGTCATCACAGTCGAAAACGTACCTGGATGCCAAGAGATCGCGATATCAACATCATCAAAAAGGCCAGCCTTTGCCATATAAGCTTTACCAGATCCATTCTCCTCTGCAGGGCAACCGTAAAAACGGATTGTTGCTGACTGATGATTTTGCTCTAAATAATCCTTTACAGCAACAGCAGCTGCGAATGCGCCAGTACCTAATAAGTTATGACCACAGCCATGTCCGCTTCCACCATCCACAAGAGGCTCATGTTGTGTCGCCCCACCTTTTTGACTCAAGCCTGGAAGCGCATCATATTCACCTAAAAAGGCAATTACAGGCTTGCCAGAACCATAAGTTCCAACAAGCGCTGTGTCAAGACCCGCAACACCGACTTCTGTTTGAAAACCCTCTTTTTCTAGTGCCTGTTTCATATATTCCATCGATTTCTTTTCTTGAAAATGAAGCTCGGGCACAGCCCAAATCGCATCGCTTAATGCTACTGTAGCTTGCTGTTTTGCTTCAATTAACGTTGAAATTTTCTCATGATAACTCATATTTGTCCCTCCAATTTCATTATGCTTTTAACAATGTTCCTTTTTGGTCGTTTAGTGTGACAAGCGACACAATACAGATAAGCGCAAAGCCAATTAACATCCAAAAGGCTGCATCAAAGGAGCCATTAAAGGCATCCACCATAAATCCAATTGCCATCGGTGTAACAAACCCTGCTAATTGTCCCCCTGTATTGGCAATTCCCATTGCAGAACCTGTAATAGAAGAAGGTAATTTCTTGAGTACAATAACAGGTAGTAATGTAATGACAAACGCAATAAATATCGAAACGACTGTTTGGTAACCAATAAATAACGTCACTGTTTTGGCAGTAAACATTAAATACAATAAAAGACCAATGACTGCGCAGGAGATGGAGCCTAACACTTTCTCCATACCTTTTGGTAGCTTATCAATGATATAGCCACTACCATATACACCAATTATCGTTGTAATGGCAGGTATTGTTTGCGCCCAACCAATGGACATTAAATCCAAGCCTCGATTTTTTGAAGATATGTTGGAATCCAAGAAACTAATCCCCAGTTCACTGCATAAATACAAAAATAAGCAATGATTAAATTCCACATTAGGGGTGTTTTCAATAACTCTTTAAAATTCACTTTGTTCGTAGTATTTTCTGTTCCAGCAGTAGCTGCCTCATCTTGCGGGAGTTGAATGTATTTCCAATATAAAAAGGCAATTATTGCCCCAATTGCCCCAATGATGATAAACATCATGCGCCAGCCAATCGTACCTAATAAATAAGCAGCTAGCAAAGGGACGATGAGTGAAACAATGCCACCAGAAGTAAGCATGATGGACATCGCTCTACCTCTTTCCTCTTTTGGGAAAATCGTAGCAATAATTTTAGAGCTTGATGGCTGAAAACCACCCTCACCAATGCCAAATAAAAAACGAATCACAATCATCGCTGTTAAAGACCAAGCAATAGCTGTTAGGCCAGTAAAAATAGACCACGTGATAACAGCCATTAATAAAACTCGTTTTGCGCCAAACTTATCGGCAAGCCAGCCACCTGGTATTTGCATTATGGCATAGCCTAAAAAGAAAGCGCTTAAAATAATACCCGTTGAAGATGCATCCAGGTGCAAATCCCCTGTAATCGAAACTACTGCGTAGTTCATAATATAGCGATCTAAATTCCCTAAAGACCAACCTAAAAATAAAAGTGCAAGGATGACATTTCTAGATTTCTTCGTTATTTCATTTGTTGTCATTCATATCCCTCCCATATATAGAAATCCTCTCTTTATTGCCACGACTATTCTTGAATATGCTTGCCCCCTTGTCCGTAAATCCCCTTTTATATACCGACATTTTCGTTATATATTCGTATAATAATCAAAGTTCAATAAAAAGACAATATTTTTTTGAAAATTTTTAATAGATAATCGTCTTCGTAAATCCATATTATTTACCTAAATAACCGCTAAATTCATTAATTTATCAGTATTTAAGGCTTCAAAAAGCATAAAAAAATGTCCCACACCATATATTGGTTTGGGACATTTTTGTTTTTAGACAAGTTGATACATTTTAATAGGTCTGCCTCGAGTATGCTGTAATTCTTCCCCACAAATTCTCGCTAAATCTACATTACATAAATCTGCTACGATTCGTTGGGCATTTCTCTCGCTCATTTGCAGTTGTGACGCCAAATCCTTTGTGGTAAAATGCTTCCAATGCATTTTTTGTACAAGTGCATGGATTTTCATATAGGTTTTAATACTAATATTCCCTTTTTTAGTTTTTCTAAAATATAAGGGTCTTCTGCTCGGTAGGAATAGGATAGCTCTTCTACATTCCCTACCGATTCAATAATGGTGCCATCATCCTGTATCATCACGATGTCAATAGCCTCGTTTTCCTTCGTCTGTCTTAGTCCTCGGTGAGCATGTAACTCAGCATTGAACACTGTTTGAGCAAAGCCAATGCCTGCTGTCACCTTCGTCTCCATTTCAATCGACAACTGATACATTTTTTCCTGTAAAAATCGTATTTGCCCTTCAATCGCACCTCTTGTACTAAAGATCGTATATTTACCATTCCCCTCTTCAATAAGAGAGCCATCAATCTGTTCACAGAGCTGTAGTAGATTTTCCTTCGTACGCAATTCTAAATATTGAATACGATAGCCTTGCTTCATGCGCTCTTTTAATGAATCAAAGTCCTTAATTTCAAGCATGACTGCACCAATTTGTGTCTCTTTATAGTAGGACGTTTTGATCTTCTCTGTAAAAAGCTGAACTGTATGATAAATTTCTGTTTTTGTCGGGGAAACCCAATAAGATGGAACGCCTCGTTTCTTCAGCTCTTCATCAACAGAGGGATAACAAGTAATCGCAAAATCAATTTTGCTCGCCTGCCAAAGACTATAATGGAAATCAAATAGCTCTTGTGGATCAATAGCGACATCAAATTCCTTTAAATACATATGATGGACATTATGCTGAATCTCTGCAAGACTTTCTGAAGCCATTTGAGAAGGCGAAGGAATAATATCGATACTAACATTTTCTATAAACTTTTTTTGCTGATAGGATTGCTCTAAAAAACCCCGATAAATAGCCGCTTCGGAAAAAATAATATGGGTCAATTTATCTTTGGATACATTCGTTTGACTGGCAAGCTTATAAGGGATGTAACCAGAAAACAACCAGAAATCGACAGCCTGATTATGTGTCTCCACAAGATGCTTTGTTTCCGTCGCCACTTCATATATATACGGAATAAATTCCATATCCTGTTCGATTTCTCGTGCTAAGGCAATAATTCTTTCAACGGATTGAATGGGACCAACAACACCTATTTTATACATCTTTTGTTCCTACCTTCTTTGTGAAACTACAATCTTTATGTAAAAAATTTATTCCTTTGTTGTACATAGTATAGCGGACAATCAAATTACTAGACAAATCTTATGTATAAAGAAAAGCCTCGAAAACTATTCGAGGCCATCTGGAAGTAATAATTATTGCTCGGTTGGATACATGTTTGTATAGAGTAACTCTAATCTTTTAGAGAGCTTTCCATAGGCTGTTTGCCATGCTTTACGTGCAGCATCATTACTGCTCCCTGCTGGTTCGTATATAGCATGCACCTCTTCAACCTTCTTCAAATCACCCTCTGCTTGCGTGAGCTTCGAATAATTTTTAACAACCTTCTTATCAGCATCACTCAGAGCATCATAGGCTTTACGGATTTCACTTACTTTCTCCTGTAAACCATCGATATATTCACCTTTTACAAGAAGTGAATTGATGGATTCAATTAATGACAATGAATTTTCATTCGTTTGCTGTTGTCCTTTTTGCTTATCAATGATCAATTGTCTAGTTCCTGCATCAATCAGGCTCACTTGTTTAGATGTAAGCTTTTCATATGCCTTGATCACAGTGCTTGGATTTGAAGCAAAGGATTTCTCATAGGTCTTCATAAAGCTTTCCACTTTTTTCACGTCTGCAAGCGCAGTTTTTAAAATATCATAGTTCGTAATCAGTTTTTTCTCACTTGAACTAAGGCTACTATATTGTGTAGAAAGATTTTTAATACGTTCAATCGTTACGACATAGAGATTATTGGAAACAATTGTGGCAATATCATTATTTAGCTGTGTAATTTTCGATGCATTTTCATCTATATTTTGATTTTTTAATAAAGCTTCATATTGTTCTTTTGCTAAATACTGCTGATTCGCAGGTAATTTCGCATAAGCTTTTTGCACTGTTTCAATTTTTTTAGCCTTTTTCGCAGCATCTGTTTCTTCTCTAGCAGTCTGTATTTTTTTATAGAATGATTTTACTCCTGTAATATCCTTATTTGCTGCTGTTAATAAATAATAATTTGTCACGTATTTTCTTGCAGCTGAAGACAATTTTTTATAGGAATCAGAAGCTGTATTAACAGCGGTTTCTAATTGATTGAATGAATATTTCGTAACATCCGCAAATTTGGCAATATCCGCCTTTAACGCCTCTGCTGCTGCTTTATCAGTAGGCACTTTACCATTGCCATCAACTGAAATCTTTGGCGTGTTTAGTAAAAATTCTTCAGCATTATATACAAGTGATTGCTGTAAATTTGTAAGATTATTATAAGCTTTTAAAG
The DNA here is from genome assembly GCF_002896375.1 of Lysinibacillus sp. YS11. Lineage (NCBI taxonomy): Bacteria > Bacillati > Bacillota > Bacilli > Caryophanales > Bacillaceae > Lysinibacillus > Lysinibacillus sp. YS11. The sequence goes on from NZ_CP026007.1 coordinate 2,903,861, forward strand.
TACTTGTATAGCTTGAATTAAGTTTACTTTCCGTTACACCAGTTGTTGCAGATAATTTTTGATAGGCATCCATATCTTTAATTACTTTTTCAGCTGCTTTTAAATCTTTCTGTAAGGTAACAAGACTATCGTAGCCATTAATTTGTGCTGCGGAGGCTTTTGTTAAGCTCTTATATTCCTTGATCATTTGATTCACATTATTGACATGACTTTGCCATGAACCAGCAGACGGATTGAACGGATAAACATCATCGCTAATATAGCTATCTATAACATTATTTAAATTTATAATTTGGCTTTCTTCTGCACGTTCTGCTGTAGTCAAACGCTGCACATACACATCTGGCACTAATTTTAATTGTTTATACGTTAATTTTTCATAGGCTGTACGGATTGATTTAGCAGTCGTCACTTGTTTATTAGGCGTACTATTTGTAGCTAATTTATCAAATGATTTAATGAATTGCTCGACCTTTTTAATATCCGATTTAGCCTCAGACAAAATTGCTTGGTTTTGAACAGCGGCTCGGTAGCTTTGTGATAATTTCTCAATATCCGCTTCGATTGTCTTCACGCTCGCTTGTAAGGAATCAACATCCGAAGCTACATATTTCACAAGTGAATTCTCATAAGATAATAAATTAATAATAGCTTGATTGAGTTTTCTGACCTCTTTTATCTCTTCAAGATCATTTGGCTCGTTTAATAGTTTTTTAATGCTCGTATATAGGGTCTCATCTACATCTAAGCTACGCTGTAACAGATCTAGCTTATTATAAGCCTCTTCTAGTTCCTTTATTTCTTTTTCATTACTAGTCTCTATTTTGCTCCATTTTTCATTTAACTTAGTTATTAATTCAACATCAGCAAGTGCTCGCTTTAAGACATCATAATTAGACACATTACCTTTAGCTGCCGCTGATAAGGATTGATAGTTTTTTTCTAGTTCCGCAACTTTAGCACTAAATTCTGCTAAGCTTGATACATTGTATTTATTATCATTGACCAGTAAAGCTTTAATCTCTTTCGTTAAAGTATCAGTGGGTTGTTTAGAGACTGTGATGGTATCAGATAGTTTAGATTCCGCAAAAGAAAGACCCACTTTTGCTTTGACAGTAACAGCAATATTTTTAATATCCTTTTCAATGGCATCCTTCGGAATCGTATATGTACTACCTGCAGCTCCCTCTATGATAGTAAAGGAGTTATCGCCTAATTTATAAAACCATTGATAACTATATGTAATTTGATCACTTTGCAATTTTGCACCATTCTTATCAGTTACAGTAATACCAGCCACTTTCACTGTTTCTCCCGGTGCTACAAAACCAGCGGATTGACCTTCTAACGTTGGAATGGTGATATCGAGCTCTAATGGCTGAATAGTGCGCGGTGCACTTTTAAATTTTTTACCGTCTGTCGTAGTTGCTTCCACAAAAATGCTTTTTCCAGCTGCTTCAACGGGCACTTTTAAGGAAATAGATGTTGCTCCAGAGATGGGCTTATTTGTTGAACCCTCTTCACCAGTAATTTCCTCTAGATAATACCATTGATAGGCATTGACGATTGTATCATTTGGTAATTTTTCTACTTTTAATGTTGCATTGACAATATTTTCTCCAGTGACTGAAACTGTTTCGGCCGCACCTGCTACAGTGGGAACGATAAGTGCAACAGGAATAGCTGCTGCTGTTAAAAATAATTTTTTATTCAAATCTATTGACCTCCTCAATCCTTCTCCTGAATTATATCGGTCATATGGCCATAATTTCCTTGAATATTAGGTAAATACTCTAAAAAGTGTATTTTTTCCTGATTTACTATTTACCAAATAATATTTTTTTGATAACGTTTTATCATTTTTGATTATAAATAAATACTTTTCAAACAAAAGCCTTCTAACCCACATTCGTAGCCTCTACGAAGAGATTAAAAGGTGTTAAAAAAATATATGCACTTATGCTTCCGCTTCATCTGGTTATCCTCGTATCATATAAGTTGGTCGGGTCAGGGTCTTATAGGTATAGGGATTCGTATGTTGGGTTTCACTTACTTGGATACGAATCGTCATCCCTTCTCCTACTTTGCTATCTAATGCGAATTTCCCATTAAAAGCTTGAACGCGCTCCTGCATTCCTTGTATGCCCATAGAATCGGCAAGTAAAATATCATCTATATTACAACCAACACCATCATCGCTATACAAAATTTGGAATCCCTCTTCGGTGCCCAGTAAATGGATTTCAACTGTATTAGCATAGGAATGTTTTAACGCATTGTTTAATAATTCTTGGAACAGTCGATAAATCATTAAATTTAAACGCTCATCCTCTAAATAGAGGCGGTCAATCGTATATATCAAAACAAAATTAGCCCGTTTATGAATTTTCTGTATTAATTTTTCAAGGGCTGCATTTAAGCCCAATGTATCTAATAGAGGTGGCTTTAAGTTTTCGCAGTAACCCCTCAAATCATTCAGAGAGATAATCATATGTTCATGAAGCTTTATAAGTTTAGATGGGATCTCCTCTTTTTCTTTTGTATGCATGAGGACATCCATTTCCCTTGCAATGTGCAGTTGTTCTTGTAAAATCGTATCATGAAGTTCCTGTGCTAACTGATATTTTTCTTCCTCGAACCTTAGCCAGAGTAATTTATTGAGCCATGGTAGCTGTCGATTATCAGCTTCTTTCATATGCTTTAACTGATTTAAAAGTTCCTCAACCATTTTTGTGTTTTCGATAAAATTATTTAAATAGAGCAGCAATAATTCTAGCCATAGCAGCTCCTCGTCCTTGAGATAAATCGTTTTATTATGATCCACAACAAGGATTCGTTTATAGTTCACATCCTGATGAATAAAGGCGATATAGAAATGATCTGTCTTTTTAATATCTCCCAAGCCTAATCGTTCGACTAGTACCTCATCTATTTGATGCTGCGTGTATTCTTTGGATTTATTTGTTAAGGTAACTTGATGTGTTTGAAAATCGTAAGTGAGCACATACACACTTTCCATTTCAAGCTGAACCACAACCTCTTGTACAAATTTCTCCAATAAGTCCTCAATCTTCACCACTCTACCAATACTCTCAACGGTCGTATACAAGCGGTGGATGTAGTCGCCTTTTGTAGAAAATAAAATTTTCCGCTTACGATAATCAATCCGCTCTTTAATATAGAACAACGCCATTAACGATAGAAAGGCAAAAAAGAAAATCTCTGTCATGCGCGAAACTGATAAATCTGCAAATAAATATAAACCGATTAACAGCCATATCGTAAAGCCAAATGAGAAATTAAAATAATAACGCAATCGAGAAATGAAATACTCCATATCAAAAATACGTTCAGTGAGTTGTGTAAAAATGAAGCTGAATGGAATTAGTAAAAGAAATATGGAACTTATATCTGCCGAAAGAATTTGCCTATGAAAAAAAGTCTCAGGTAACGCATATAGAAATAAGAAAGGTATAAATGGAATAATAATACTACTAATAAGTATTTTAAGTTTTGGCACTCTATATATAATATAACTAATAATCATAATGCTAAGAATGGCTACTAGTAATAAGAAAAATATGCCCAAAATAATACTTGAAACTAGAGAATGAATGTCGTCAAAGACTATACCGAAGATACTTAGAATTACTACAGTTAGAGGAAGTATATATAATACCTTAATATTTTTTAACAACGGCCATTTTATATTCAGAAAGCTAAAATACTCTTTTAAAAAATGTAATAAAAGAACTAGGCAGAGTAGCATACTACCGCGATTAACAATAATTCCAAAATTATTTAAGATACCAGAGGCACCTAAGCTTACATATGCTAATGATACAGTTAATATAAACAATATCAATAAATCCAATAATGGCGTATTTCTTTGTTTAAAATATAAATACAATGAAATCATTAAAGTTAAGAAAAAGTAACACGTTGGTACTATAAATACAAAATAAAAATACTCAGGAATAGCTAATGGTTTTATTTGGATGTGAACCAAATTCCCATTAGGTTGCATTATGGTTAAACTCTTTGCTTCCCTGATAATATATTCACTTTTTATAAATGGAATGTCGTTTATTTTATTTCCATCGATTTTTACTACATTATCTCCATGAGTTATTTGTCGTTCTGCTGCCCAGTCTTTATAATAAAAATCTGTTACAAGCCATTGTTCATTCTCTTTTTTTATTTTTATACCTAAAAATGAAGTGCTATAAGTAATAAATAATAAATAAACACCCAAAATTAAATAGATACTTATAGCACTCAAAAACCATTTTTCTTTTATTTTTAATTTTAGTTCCACAGTCCCCACTCAGGACCTAACTTTTCTTCAAAAGAATCTAATATTGCTTTTTGTTCAAGTTCTGTTACACCAATGAGAGAAGCTTTTTTTTCTTTTAACAATGTCACCAACGTCGGGTTTTGCTCTAAATATTGAATCATGTTAATCATTAAAATCGCCTCATTTCTTCATTTTTTTAATTTATAGTCACTATTTTTTGCCAATAATTCCTCTTAATAAGGAATTATTAACCATTTATGTAACTATATTTTCATTATACTACCTCTCTCCAATAATTCAACATAATTTTCTAAAAATTCAAAAAATAATAGATTACGTAATAATTTTGCTTTATTTTCAATTTTTTTCACCAAAAGTAGACATAGAAAACAATATGAAAAAGCTCCTTCCTTCTAGTAGGAAGAAGCTTTTCATTTTTCTCTTTTGCTAATACTGACACCCTTCTTGTAGCCACTTGTAGAAATCACAAGTAATCAATGTTGCATGCTTTGGGTTCATATCACCACTATCTACTGCTAAAACACGATAATCCTCTGCCTTTATGTCCATTAAAAAGACCATTCCTCCACTATCATCACCAATTGCAATATAGCCTTTTGCATATTCCTCCACTTCCCAAGTCTGGTTTCTTTCTATCACTTCCTCTGTACCTTAAATGATTACGCCATTCATTAACGATAAACCGTTACTTTCCTTTAATACAAGTGTATACGCACTCGGAAGTTGGCAATTCAGCCTATGTTCTATGTGTACAATTTGGTGATCTGTTGCTGGTGGATTAGCTGTATAGCTATTATGTATAGGTAACATGTCGTCACCGTCCTTTCCAATAAACTTTTTTACGTCTGCGCTGCACAAAATTCATAAAACGCCAGGATTAAGGCATCAACCTTTTGTTTACTGACAATTTTACCTAACCATTCTTCCGGAATATTGTCCAACTGTTTATACATTCCCGCGATCGATCCTGTAATTGCTGCAACGGTGTCCGTATCTTCTCCTAAATTAACTGCCATCAGAATCGCTTCTTTAAATGTTGTAGAATTACCTACACACCAAATAGCCGCTTCTAACGAATGAACAATATAGCCACTCGATTGAATCTCGTCTTCAGGCGTATTTAAAAAGTTTTCATGAAAAATCCTTGCATAAGCATTTAACTCTGCTTTCATTTCATTTTGTAAATTATTTTGGAGTAGTTCAAAGACCTCTTTTAAGGCCACTTCTAGTGAATTATTTCGGTATAAGCTTAATAATAGTTCAATGTAAATGATGGACCCTACTATGGAACGCGGATGACCATGAGTAATCTCTGTATACTGATGAACTAATTCTTTTCTTTTAATAAAATCTAACTCATGCATTACCACGAATACTAAAGGAGCAATTCTCATTAACGTACCATTGCCATTATCAAATTCGCCCGTTTTACCACATTTTGCTGGCGGAACACCTTTTTTATAGTTCGAAACGGCTTCAGCTGTAGTAATTCCAATATCAAACATTTCGCCAAATGGTGTGAGATAGCCCTGCTCCATGTATTGTACAAATTTATTCATTAATGTTTTGGTATTCCCATTTTCAATAATGTTCTCGACCAGGCAGAGTGTTAAAGAAGTATCATCAGACCAAGTACCAGGTGGCTGATTGTAAGTACCGTACCCCATCACATCTTGCACATGGAAAGTCCCTCTTTGTTTAAACTCAACAGGTACGCCCATTAGATCACCGATAATCCCACCGTATAAAGTGTCAAACACCCGCTCCCTCAATTTTGTATCTACCATAGATGCCACCCCTAACTTTAATTTAATTTATCACAATTCAAAAACAGTACATTTAATTTTATAATAAATCAATTCCTCATTTATTATTTTTTCGATCTCTCTCCAATCTCCTCCAGCTAAACCTGAACCAATTTTAGGCATCTGTATCGATAATCTATTTTTTAAGGCAAACCTCGCAACTTTTCTTAAACATAAACGAAGCACATCATAATCAATATAGGTTGTACGATCTTTATCATTTTTCCTCACACCATGCTGTGCAAGCATATTGGCAACAAAAGTAGCTTTCTGCTGGTCTACACATACAAACTGAACCTCTCCTAACCCAAAAGTTTCTTTATCCTTCGACCATTTTACATAATCATTTTTAGCAATAGGGAATTGCTTTGATAAAGATAAAACAAAGCCTTTTCCCCATTTTCCTAAAATATTGACTACATGAATAATGAGTGTATGTTCTTCTAAAGGAAGAGATGCATCGCCCTTTAAGTAGTTTATTGGAGATTTGTTAGCTACAATTCCCTCCTGCCATTTTTTCTCAAAATCTAATCTTGTAATAGGTACACTATCGCTTACATCTAAACTATCGATATGTCCGTCATATAATAAAAATCCAATATCTTCGTTCCAATCGTGCAATGATGAAGAACAGTACATATCGTTTTTTATTATATTGATCTGCCTAGTTGCAACGCCATCATCAAATTCTGTATATAATTGACCATAACCTTTTAAAAATTCAATATTATCACATTTATAGTATAATAGACTATTACCAAACTTGATATCTTCTTCCATCACTTTCCCCCCTTAATAGAACCAACCTAACCCTATCTTGTGCTTAATAAGGTGCAAAGATTTTATTAATTATACTTTCGATTGTAGATAGTTAGGCACTAACTCTAAGTCCTTAAATTGAATCCCTTTAAGATGGAATTTTTCACAGATTTAAATTTTTCTGAACAAAACAGGTATCTACCCAGTTTAAATCGTTTAATGGAAATAAATCAAGATCAGAGTCTTTTAACACCAATCTTATATACTTATCAACGAAACTTCCATCAACTTTTAATTTTGCATTACTTGGCACTTCTCTTGTAAGATACTCAGATTTTCATAATCAATTGAAGATTCGTTTAGCCTGTAATTTAAGATGCAAAAAAAACCGCTCACATAAACGTGAACGGTTTTGTAGACTATGCTTTTTGATAACGAAGCACTGGTGTACGAGCAGCACGAGTTTCGTCTAGACGAGATACGACTGTTGTATGAGGTGCTTCTTGAACGATTGATGGATTTTCTTCTGCTTCTTTCGCAATTTGAATCATTACATCACAGAATGCATCTAACGTTTCTTTAGATTCTGTTTCAGTTGGCTCGATCATCAACGCCTCTTCCACATTTAATGGGAAGTATGTTGTTGGTGGATGGTAGCCAAAGTCTAACAGACGTTTTGCGATGTCTAATGTACGAACGCCTAGTTTCTTCTGACGACGACCTGATAAGACAAATTCATGTTTACAGTGACGGTTATATGGAAGATCGTAGAATGGCTCTAAGCGACGCATCATGTAGTTGGCGTTTAATACAGCATATTCTGTAACAGCTTTTAAGCCATCAGGACCCATTGTACGAATGTACGTATAAGCACGAACATTGATACCAAAGTTACCATAGTAAGGTTTTACGCGTCCGATTGATTGTGGACGATCGTAGTCAAAGTGGTATGTGCCTTCTTCAGTTCTTACTAATACTGGTTTTGGTAGGAATGGAATTAAATCTGCTTTTACACCTACTGGACCAGAACCTGGACCACCGCCACCATGTGGGCCTGTAAATGTTTTGTGTAGATTTAAATGCACACAGTCAAAGCCCATATCGCCAGGACGTGCTTTACTCATTACAGCATTGAGGTTCGCACCATCATAGTACACTTTACCGCCTACAGAGTGAATTAGCTCTGCCATTTCGATAATGTTTTCTTCAAATAACCCTAGTGTATTCGGATTCGTTAACATTAGAGCTGCTGTATCAGAACCTACTACTTTGCGAAGGTCTTCGATATCAACTAAGCCATTTTCATCTGATTTAACAGTGATTGTTTCAAAGCCTGCTACTGTCGCAGATGCTGGGTTTGTACCGTGAGCTGAATCAGGAACGATTACCTTGTTACGGTGACCTTCACCATTTGCTTCATGGAAGGCACGAATCATCATTAACGCTGTCCATTCACCATGAGCACCTGCTGCTGGTTGTAATGTAACTTCATCCATCCCAGTAATTTCCACTAAAGAAGTTTGAAGATCATAAAGAAGCTCCATTGCCCCTTGTGCTGTTGATTCATCCTGTAATGGGTGAACATTTGCAAAGCCAGAAAGACGTGCAACTGTTTCGTTAATTTTCGGATTATATTTCATCGTACAAGAGCCAAGCGGATAGAAGCCAGAGTCTACTCCATGGTTTCTACGAGAAAGTGCTGTATAATGACGCATAATATCAAGCTCAGACACTTCAGGTAGTTCTGCTGCCTCTGAACGTACTAAGTTTGCAGGTAATAAATCTGCTAGGTCTACCTCAGGCACATCTAGTGCTTCTAAGCTATAGCCAACGCGACCTTCTTTTGAAATTTCAAAAATGAGTGATTGATTTTCGTTATGCATTAAGAGCCCCCATTTCTGCAACAAGTGCATCAATTTCTTCTTTCGTGCGTAATTCAGTTACTGCGATTAGCACATGATTTTTAAGAGAGTCATAATTTTGACCTAAAGGATAGCCACCGATAATACCCTTTTCGATTAAGCCTTTATTGATTTCCTTCACACATTTATTCGTTTTCACAACGATTTCATTGAAGTGTGCGCCTTGGAATGCTACTGTAAAGCCTGCTGCTTCAAAGGCATTTTTTGCATAACGTGTTTTCGCGATATTTTGAGTAGCCATTTCACGAATTCCTTGTTTTCCTAGAGCTGTCATCGCTACAGAAGCTGCAAGTGCAAGTAGTGCTTGGTTCGAGCAAATATTCGAAGTTGCTTTATCACGACGGATATGTTGTTCACGTGCTTGTAGTGTTAATACGTATCCACGACGGCCTTCACCATCCACTGTTTCACCAACAAGACGTCCTGGTACCTTACGCATCAATTTTGTTGTCACTGCAAAGAAACCACAGTGTGGGCCGCCGAAAGCTTCAGAAATACCAAATACTTGCGCATCACCTACACAAATATCAGCACCAAGCTTGCCAGGAGGCGTTAAAATTCCTAATGCCAATGGGTTAGAAGATACAACGAGTAAGCTTTTTGCAGCATGTGCAATATCCCCGATCACTTGGATATCTTCCACTTGGCCAAAGAAGTTTGGATATTGTGCAATAACAGCTGCTGTGTTGTCATCGATTAACTCTTTTAATGCATCCACATCTGTCACACCATCTTTTTGCGGGATAGTCACGATATCAATGGATTGACCATAGGCATATGTAGCAACAACATCGCGATATTCTGGGTGCACTGCTTCTGACACTAAAATTTTCTTGCGACGCGTATGACCAGCTGCCAACATACCCGCTTCTGCCAATGCTGTACCACCGTCATACATAGAAGAGTTTGCAAGATCCATTCCCGTTAGCTCAGCAATCATCGTTTGGAATTCAAAGATGGCTTGTAGCTCACCTTGTGAAATCTCTGGCTGATATGGTGTATAAGCTGTATAGAATTCTGAACGAGAAATAACATGGTCTACGATCACTGGTTTATAGTGGTTATATACACCTGCACCTAAAAATGATACGTTGGCATTTGTGTCCTTATTTTTAGCAGCAAGTGCCGTTAACTCTTTTAATAACGCAGATTCTGATTTTGCTTCTTTAATATCATAAAGGCCTTTAAAACGGACTTTCTCAGGAATATCCTCAAATAACTCATCGACTGAGGATACACCGATTACGTCTAACATTTCTTTTTGATCTTGCTCCGTCATAGGTAAATAACGATGTTTCATAAATGTAGGTCCCTCTTTTCAACTATTATTTTGAACGCTTGTAAAACGGTGTTTCTACTGTTATTACCTTTAAGTGTTTACCGCGAATTTCAATTTCTAGTTCAGTTCCGATTGTTGCGAATTGACTGTCAATTAATGCGTGACCAACATTACGTTTTGATGAAGGAAGCTGTGTACCAGTTGTCACTTCACCGATTTCTTGACCATCCTTAAACACTTTGTAGCCATGGCGTGGAATGCCTTTATCAATCATTTCAATGCCTACAAGTTTGCGTGGTAGACCATTTTCCTTTTGAGCTACTAATGCTTCATGACCAATGAAGCCTTCTTTATTTAATTTCACAGCGAAACCAATACCAGCCTCTAGAGGAGAAATTGTTGCTGATAGCTCTTGACCATATAGTGGTAGCCCCGCTTCAAAACGAAGTGTATCACGACATCCTAGTCCAGCTGGAACCACACCTTTTTCTTGACCTGCCTCTAAAATTTTACCCCAAAGCGCTTTGATGTCTTCTGGAGCTCCATATAATTCAAAGCCATCTTCACCTGTGTAGCCACTGCGAGAAACTAATACTTTATGTCCTGCAACCTCCACATTCTCTTGGAAGCGGAAAAATTTAATGGCACTTACATCAGTCGAAGTAAGGGATTGAAGAACTTCTTCTGCTAGTGGTCCTTGAAGAGCAATTTGTGCGTAGGCATCCGATTGGTTATCAATCGTCACATCATATTGATGTTGATTTTCCATCATCCAATCATAGTCTTTTTCAATGTTAGCTGCATTGACACATAATAAATAGTGATTGTCAGCTAATTTATATGTTAATAAATCATCAACAACGCCACCATCTTCGTAGCACATTGCCGTGTACTGCGCTTGACCGTCAACAATTTTTGATACATCATTTGATAAAAGATTTTGTAAAAAACCTAATGCATCGGGACCTGTTACTAAAATCTCTCCCATATGTGATACATCAAATAAGCCTGCACGATTACGCACTGCATCATGTTCTTCTTTAATAGAAGAGAATTGAACAGGTAATTCCCATCCACCGAAGTCAACTGTTTTTGCACCATATTTCGCGTATTCTTCAAATAGAGGTGTACGTTTTAATTCATTCGACATTCTTTTTTGCCCCCTTATTGTTAGTTACATTTTTACTGGTAGTAGTTCGTCTGCTTTTTGTATTCCTACAGTCAATTGAGTAAAACGGGCTATAGACATAAAAAAAGACAGACGAACCCCTTTTCGGGATTCTCTGTCCTTGCACCTGAAAGTTACACCAGACTGGCTCGCAAGCTTTACCGTTGCCAATCAGTCGGCTTTCCCCTTTGGTGGCTGTTATTGTTATACTACAGCTCTCTCCAGAGTTGCGTCTTGTACGAGTCCTTTTACCTGAGAGATTCATAGCCCATTGCTACTTGCTCCTTCGGTGGCGTCTACACGCTCTCTCCCCGCACAATCATCCGCCCAAGATAAATCTTGGTACTATTTAGTATTCAATGAACATTTAGTTACTTATTTGTCTATATCCTAACATTAAATGCATTGGAAAGGCAATCATTTTTTAAAAGATAATAAAACACGAACATTAAATAAAAATAAGCTATTTATCGTTCGTTTTTCAATCTTTTCACTTGAAATACTAAATACTCTAGAATTTGGCGAATCGTCCTACCTTCTGTCAGTACCTGAATATGACCTGCCTCACGGTAAAACTTCCTTCTGTAGTGATACAGACTTTCTAGCTCCTCTTTTGTAGAGCTCTGTACAATGGGTCTATTTGGATCATGCTGAACTCGTTTATAAATATCCTCAAACGACGCATCTAAAAAAAACACCAGTCCACTGCGCCTCATAATTTTTCGATTTTCAGCATTGATGGCAACGCCACCACCAGTCGAAATAATACAGGCCTCGTCCCTAAAATTTTTCAAAAATTCTGTTTCTATTTCTCGAAAGTGGGCCTCACCGTATTTTTCAAAAATCTGTGGAATTGTCATCCCCTGCTGACGCACAATCTCATGATCCATATCATAATATGGCATCTTCAATAAATAGCTTAAACGTCTTCCTAATGCACTTTTTCCACTACCCATAAAACCAACTAAATATATTTTTCGCAATTCGATTCACCTTCTTATAACTACGATTCTACACTGTCTGACAAAATTTGTCCCAATAAATTTATCGTAGCTCGAACATTCAATTTTTCTAGCCCATCATATGTTCGATACTGCATTTCATAAGACATATAATACGCAAGAACAAAAGTAGTTACAAAAAATAATAATGCAATTGCGATCAAAAAAATAGCCCCTCTGTCATTTTTCAATAATTGGCACATAAAAGGTTCGCTCCTTTTGAATACCACTAGCCATTTCAACAGCTACCGTCAGCTTGTTTTCGGAATAGCTAAATTGACATTTATTGATTCCTATTAGCATAGGAACATGTCCACCCTTTACCTGCTCACGAATAATATTCGAGTAGCAATCAATATGATGGAGCGTATTAGCTGTTTGGAAAGTTATTCTTTTTTGATCTTCACGAATGGAAAAGGTGGAAAGTTCTTTTAGAGAGAGGTTCAAGTCAGAAACAAATAGTTCCCACTTTGTTTGTTCATCTATTAGCATAGTTGATTTCATTTCAGCAAACCAAAGTATTATAAGGACAAAAAAATGAGAAATAAGCACAAAAACGACTAATTGAAACATAGCTTCTATTAATGTATAGCCTTTCTCATTCATGCACTTCACCTGTCACTTGGATACATTTTTGGCGTGACTCCTGTAAATTTTGAAATTGGACACAAACTTGTTGTTCGTCAACTATCCAATGATAAGCAACCTGTTCAATGGTCCGAGAGCCCTCTGTTACTTGAATCGCATGGTACTGTTTTAAACCTTCGTATGCTGTTTCAGCTGCAATTAGCTCCATTTTTTTATTAGCAAGATTTGTTTTCATCGTATAGGTAATGGGGATTAACGAGGTACAAAGCAGCATCAAAATACCCACACCTAAAATAGTTTCTATAAAAGAATAGCCTGACTCATTCAATCCTAGCTCTCCCTCGCCCTAATGTTATGATTACTTTTTTCTTGCCCTGTGGTGTTTTAAATGCCATGGTGCCTGCTGTCATCACATTGCCGCTATAGTTATAGACAAGTGTTTGAATTGAACTCTCCGCTGGCAAAAATTCAACCCCCTTTGGAAAAGAGCGTTCATATAAATGAGTATAAATATCTTTTTGAATAGTATAACGATTTGTTGAACCTTCCATTTTCAGGGCTATATATTGTCGTTGGCTCATACTATAGGTTTGAATATATTGAATATCCAGTTGTAATTGCGTAAAAAATCGTTCTAATTCCTTGGTTTCTGCTATTTTCAATGAGAATTTACTAACAATCGCTGTTAAACTCATAACAAGAAATAAGACAACCAGCATTTCAAGAATTGTAAAACCACCGTTTTTATGAACATTCATTAGCTATCCGTACCTGTTTCCAAGTTGACATTGGCTGGAAGTACCTCTCCCTCATTAGTAATCACTATTTCTTCTTTATTTGGGCAGGTTGTTTCATTTTCCTTTAAATAGCCCTTCGCCACTAAATCCTCTAAGGTAGGATAAGCCATATAATCTACACGATACGCCTCTACTTGACCTTGTACCATGGATATATAAGCCGTACAGCCTTTCTTATCTATTGTGGCGAAATGCTTTGTAACATTTGGGATTGTAATTAAAATAAGAATGGATATAATTAACAAAACTATAAGCATCTCAATTAAAGTAAAACCAGCTTGTTGGTTAAGACGTTTCATCATCTTCCTCCTAAACTAATTCAATCATGTGATAGATGGGTAATAATAAACTGATATAAGCCGCTATTATACAAGCAGCTATAAGGATAAAGAAACTTGGCTGCACAAAAGCTAATATTTTTTGCAAAAGCTGTTTCTGCTTTTCCATTAATAAATCGCTATACAATACTAACTCTTTTCCTAAATATCCGCTGTGCTCGCCATGCTCAACGAACATCGGAAAATCCTTTTGAAAAACGGCCATGATCGTTACCGCCTGTGTGAGTGATTCTCCAAAGATGACTCTATCTTTTATACGCTGTGAAAGAACTTGAAGAAATGGTTGTAGTTGCTGTTCCTCTAATAGCTGTAGGCTTGCTTGTAATGAAAATCCACTTTGTAGTAAGCTTCCTAAATAAGCAGCAAATTGCCTTGTCAAAGTCAACCTAAAATAGCGTTGTATAAAGGGGATTTTTAATAAGACTGTAAGTTGATGAGCAACAGCTTGTCGTTTAAGATAGAATCGAAAAAGGAATACGCTACCTATTACTATGAACATGGTCGAGATAACTACATCTGGAACATGCAATAACAGATTGGACAATGCAATGCTTGTCTCTTCTGTTTCAGAGGTACGACTGCCGACCATTCTTTCAATGTTCGGCAAAAAAAATGTACGAAACACAAAAAATAATAACAATAAAAAGATAATCAGTGTGACAGGATAGATCAGCAGCTTGATTAACTTTTTTTAGTCTTTTCACTTACTGTTATCTGTTTAGCTACACCTTTAAACGCTTCTATCATGTGGCCATTGTTTTCCGCCACCTTAATTGCCATTAAATAATGATTCCCTAGCTGTAATGTTTCAAATATCCCTGCAACGCCTACCCCTTGTCTGAGCTTTTCATCAATTTGCTGCTGTATGTCCTCATGTGCTTCAATATGATGAGGTAGTAGCATGGAAATAGCTTGGGGAAATAAATATCCTTCCTGCATTAATACACATAAACGATTGAAAAGCTGAGCTTGCTCCTTTACCCGCCATTTCGTAGCCCGATTATAAAAAAGAACAATTTTATCGATGTATGTTTGTAACTGCATATAGGCTCTCCACTAATTCTTTTTGTCCCATTAATGTTACATCATAAGGAAGTTTGTAATTGCCCTTATCTTTGATGGCGGTGATGGCTCTTGATAGATGGTCATCATGTAATATCTCAAAGATAGCTCGACGTTCTTCATGTATAGCTGAGGTTTGAACAAGCATTTGGGCAACTATACCGATAACCGTTTGACGAAGCTCCTCTATCGACACACCTAAATCCATTAAACGATAGAGACAATTAATGGAGTCTTTTGCATGAATAGTGGAGACAACTAAATGCCCTGTTAGAGAGGCTTGGATGGCAATATTTGCTGTTTCTCTATCGCGAATTTCACCAATCATAATGACATCAGGTGAATGGCGCAAAATGGCTTTTAATCCTGCAGCATATGTAACGCCTGCTCGCTCGTTGACTTGAATTTGAAGTAAATTGGCTTGGCTGTTTTCTACAGGATCTTCTAAAGAAATCACATGTCGATTCAATTCTGTGGAACAGTAGTGGATGAGGGAATAAAGTGAAGTAGACTTGCCAGAGCCGGTTGCTCCCGTAAAAAACAGAAGACCTTGTCGGTTTTGTACCAGCTCCATGAGTTGGTAAGCTGCGCTTTTGGAAAAGCTTAGGGAAGTTAGTGGAAATGCATGATTTTGGAGAAGTAAACGAATAATTAAGCTTTCTTTTAAAAATACAGAAGGCAGTGTGGATACACGAAACGAATAAGAATTTTGCTCCATTGCCTTTTGAAAGGCACCGCTTTGAGGTTTACGACGCTCACTAATATCTAATTCTGCAAGAAATTTATAGTAAGAGATCATTCTTTCTGCAAGTTCATGAGGTAGCTCACCAGCGTGGAGAAGTTTATCATATTTTCGAAAATAGATCCGATACTTTATGTTTCCTGGAACTAGCAATAAATCGGATGCTCCAAAATGATAGGCCTTTAGTAAAAGTTGCTCACATTTTTGTTCAACAACTGTTTCAAAATCCTGCATATATGCACCTCTCTTTTAGTTCATTCGAATATGACCGCTCTATTCGTTATTTCCTAGTATAAGGAGGAACTCGCCACGAGAAAAGCCCTTTTCAGAAAATAAAAATTTATAAGTTAATTTTCTGCCAATAATGTTTTTTGCTATAAAAATGTGGATAAAGTGCAATTTTCCACTAAAAAAGAATATAAATACATGAAAAAATTAATATTTATGCCGAAATGAACTGTATCTTTTTCAATAATACAATATAATAGTATCAACATGATTATTTTCCTAACACTTGGTAGACGAACATAATTTTTATAATTAATTAAAGAGGTGAAGCTCATGATCCATCCATTAAAAATTACTAGTACACTAGCGGATGAAACAAGATACTCTATTTATGAGTACATATTGCAAGAGAAAAAAACAGTTACTGTACAACATATTGCTGATAAATTCGGTATCCATCCAAACGTTGCTCGACTTCATTTAACGAAGCTTTCAGAAATAAATATTATTACAGCTGACTATGTAAAAACAGGTAAAGGTGGCAGACCTGGACGTGTTTATAAAGCTTCAGAAAAAGGCGTATCTCTTACTTTTCCAAGACGTGATGAAGATCGTTTATTAAAATGGACAATACAATTAATTGAAGACTTTGGTCCATCTGCATTAACAAAGTGCCAGGAAATTAGCTACCAAGACGGCTACCAGCAAATGAAAAATTATATGAGTGCTGAATTGACATTAAGTAATTCTCTTTCCTTCGATGAAAAACTTCAGCTATTAACGGACAATGCCGCTTTAATTGGCTATATTCCACAGATTCAACAAACTGAGCAAGGAAAAAAAGTTATCTTCTCCATCTTCAATTGTCCATTCCAGGAGCAACTGACAGCCTATTCTGAAATTGTTTGTTCATTACATGAATCCTATTTAAAAGGGCAATTAGATGCATTGTTTACGAACAATGAATTTGTGCAAATGGAAAGTATGATACATAATTGCGATTTATGTAAATATGAAATAAACGTGACAGAAATCGATAGCTAGATTAAAAATCCATTTGTTTGTCACAAACATGGAGAAGTTCCAGTTTACAGACACCTTTCCTATCATTTATAATGAGTAAGAGATTATTGTGTCGTGGGCAAAAGGAGGGGAAATTTCATGGATAATATGTATAAAGTTATGGCATTCTGGACAGGTATTTTTGCCGTTATGTTCTACCTTGGAGGTATGAACGAGGTATCGCTATTATTCTTAGGTAATACAGGTTTATTCTTATTATTAGGCTTCTTAAACCTTTCAGAACGTATGTACATGTACATTTTCGGAGCATATTTAACTGTATTCTTCGCTGGCTTCACGTACTATACAACATTCATTCACGTACCTGGTGGCGGTCATTAATACAAACAAAATCGCGTATCTCACTTTCGGTGAGATACGCTTTTTTATGTGCTAAAACAGTTTATTGTCCATGTTTTAAAATCCATTTAAAAAAGGATTTGTCTCCATTTCTGCGCCTACCGTTGTATAATTACCGTGTCCAGGATAGATAATAGTATCCTCAGGTAATGTCAACAGTTTATTATGGATAGATTCCAATAAAATTTTGGTTGATCCCCCTAATAGATCTGTACGTCCTACACCTTGTTCAAATAACGTATCTCCCACGATGGCAAAACCGTCATTTTCAAAGATATAAGAAATACTCCCCGGTGAATGCCCAGGTGTAAAAACAGCTTGAAACACAAAATTACTTATTTCAATTTGCTGTTCTTTTTTGATAATTGTATCTTGCGCTGGTGCGGCTACCCTATAATCCGGTAATGCAGGATATTTACTAGAGCCATTCTTCGTTGGATCTGCTAGCCAACTAACTTCCTTTTCATGAATCCATACAGGAACGTCAAATACCTCACTCACTGCATCTACTGCCCCTATATGATCAAAATGGGCATGTGTTAAAAAGATAGCAAGAGGTTTTAAGCCGTTGCTACGGATTGTTTTAATTAGACGCTCCGCCTCTTCACCTGGATCAAATACGATACATTCTTTTTCTTTATTCGATACGATATAGCAATTCGTTTGGACGGGACCAAGAGAATAACTTCGTACGTTCATCATAGATATCACCTCAACTTCTTATTATACAGGCTTTGCCACAATTTGACGATAAATGTTCATAGTTTACAGTATTTTAGTCCTCGACAAAAACAAATAGAACGTTTACAATTAAGGAGGAATATTGTTTGCGACATTCATTTTCTGATGTCGAAAGGAGTGTCTATTTTTAATGAACTTATTAATGGTTATTTTTGGTCTAGTAGCGATTTTAGCTGTATTTGGTACATTCCAAGCAATTAAAGAAAAGAACCTATTAAGCGTTGTTTTCAACTTATTAAGTGCTGCTGTATTCGGATGGTTCGTCATCATGACGATTGTTCACAGCGGTTACCCACCAAAATTACACTAAAATTCAGACAGAAAAAGAGCAGTCTCTTCGGAGATTGCTCTTTTTTTGTCTATTATTACTTATTGAATTGAAGAAACCGCTTCTTGCCGATTTGTAGAACATCATTATTCATTAATACTTGTGATATGTCATCCATCGCCATTTTTTCTCCATTCAAGGATACTCCTTTTTGCTTGATTAACCGCAAAAACTCACTCTTACTTTGAATAAAACCCATTGTCACTAGTTGTGGAATGATATCCACGATTCTTTCCTTATCAATTTCTAAGAGCAGTATAGGAATGTTTTTCGGTATTTCCTTTTTTTGAAATGCTGCTTCAAAATAAGCTCTTGCTTCCTCCACTGCTGTAGATCCATGGTATAAAGCCGTTATAATTTCTGCTAATAGGAATTTCAAATCGCGGGGATTCTCTCCCTTTTGTAGTCTATCTTGAATAGCCTGCACTTGTAGTGGATGCTCATCTGTTGCTAATTCGAAATATTTGATAATTAAAGTATCTGGTACTTCCATCACCTTTTTAAACATAATCTCAGGTGCTTCATTGATGCCAATATAATTACCTAAACTCTTACTCATTTTTTCAATACCATCTAACCCCTCTAGTAAGGGCATAAAAATAGCAATTTGTTTTTCTAATCCTCGATGCTTTTGTAAGGTGCGTCCCATTAAAATATTGAACGTCTGATCCGTTCCACCTAACTCTATATCTGCCTCAAGTTCTACTGAATCATATGCTTGCATAAGTGGGTAGAAAAACTCATGTATACCAATTGGGATGTGCTGTTGGTAACGTTTCTGAAAATCTTCGCGCTCTAGAAGTCGAGCAACAGATGTTGTGGCTGCTAGCTTGATGACTTCTTCAAAGGACAGCTTCGCTAACCATTCACTATTAAAACGAACCGTTGTCTTGTTCGGATCTAGTACTTTAAAAATTTGCTCACAATAAGTTTGGGCGTTTTTCTTCACTATATCGTCATTTAAGGCTGTTCGCCCCTTAGCTTTACCTGTAGGATCGCCAATTCGTCCTGTAAAATCACCGATAACAATAACTGCATGATGGCCTAAATCTTGCATTTGCTTGATTTTCCGTAGAACAACCGCATGACCTAAATGAATATCTGGTGCGGACGGATCGAGCCCTAGCTTAATCGTTAAAGGTCGCTGTTCTTTATACGATCGCTCTAATTTTTCAAATAAATCCTGTTCATCAACGATCTTGTTAGCACCCTTCTTGATAATCGCTATTTGCTCCTTTGGTGTTAAAAACATACGAAACATCTCCTTGTAATATTAAATATTAATATTGCAAGTTCTATAAGAGTAAATGGGGTACCGATTTTGTTTACAAGGCTTTAATAGCTTTACACGTTTTTGCTTAGAAGGCATAAAAAAAACGCCTTTAGGAAATTCCTAAAGGACGTAGATAAACGTGTTACCACCTTTTTTCGAGAGCTATTCACATAGCTCTCCTCAACAAGTACAGCCATAGCGATACTTTTGCAATGATTACGGATGCAACCCCGTCGTAGCCTACTATAGTTTCGGTACGCAGCTCCAAGATGTATTCACTTTAATATCCCCTTGCGCCTCTCAACAACCGGCTACTCTCTGTCAGTTCCATTAAAGTTACTCGTTCTTTTCGATGCCTTTCACTCTTATACTCCGAAATGCGAAAAACAAATCTTCGTTATGCAGATATTTACACTTATTATAATCGTATCTTGCTATTTGTCAATAAAAAGAAATGTTCAATAAAGTGTATTCACGTTGCATAGTGTTGTAAAACATTGCGAAAAGTGCTTTCTTTAGCATAGGATTCACAAAAAAAATTTTATGAATAGTGCTTGAGACTAATTCTTTTTTATCAGCAATAAAAAGAGAGATCCCTATACGAGATCTCTCTTTGATTATTTAACTGAATCCTGCTTTAAATTACCTGTTTTTTCGTCATAGAAGCGAAGTAAGTCTCCATTAATGATGGCATCAGAATTTTCTAGCTCCATTGTAGCACGATCAGCATAAGACTGACATGGCTCACCATCTATTTCTTCGCCAGTTGCTTTGTCATAGCAAGCTTCACCAGCATAGACGTATTTATCTGTAATAAAACGTCCATCACGGAAGACTACAAAGTCCTCATGCTCTGGAGAAAATAAATCTGCACCCATTTGCATATCTTTTGACGTTTCAACGCCAAGAAGGTGTAAGATCGTTGGACGTAAATCCATTTGTCCTGAAATCTCAGTCATTTCTTTTCCATCGCCAGCTCCTGGGATGTGGATGAATAAAGGTACTTCTTGAAGCATTGCATTATCCATTGGTGTAATTTGATCTTTTCCTAAATATTGTGCCATTGCTTTATTATGGTTCTCAGAAATACCATAGTGATCCCCATACATCACAATAATAGAATTATCATAGACACCTTGATCTTTTAACTGTTGGAAGAAGTCTTTTAAAGCCTCATCCATGTAACGTACTGTTTGGAAGTAACGATTTAATGTACCTGAATTTGAATCATATTCAGGAATCATAATATCTTCTGGATCCAATGTAAATGGATAATGGTTCGTTAAAGTAATAAGTCTAGAGTAGAATGGCTGAGGCATATCTTTCATTAAAGCAGCTGATTGCTCTAAGAATGGAACATCTTTCATTCCCCAGTTTACAGCTTGCCCCTCTTCCACAGTATATGAATCTATATCGTAGAATTTATTAATTTTTAACGATTGATACATCATGTCACGATTCCAGAATGATTTATTATTAGGGTGCATGACATTTGTAAAGTATCCATTTTCTCCAAGGCGTTCAGCCATTGAATTATACGTATTTCCACCATGCGTGAAGAATACAGCACCTCGACCTAAACCAAACAGTGAGTTTTCAACAATAAACTCCGAGTCAGAAGTTTTTCCTAACCCTGTTTGGTGATAGAAGTTACTGAAATAATACGTATCTTTATCTTTTGTTAAAGAGTTTAAGAATGGCGTAATTTCATGACCATTCATGTCATTATTAATGACAAAGTTTTGTAATGACTCCATCGATACCACAATCAGGTTACGACCTTTATATTTCCCAAACATCTCTGGATTTACAGCAGCCTGATTAGAACGTATATAGTTGTTCACTTCTACTAGTTCACTACCATCGGCTAACGCACGTTGAGCAGATGATTTAGATTGAATATAAATGTCATACAAGTGGTAATTGTACGTACCAATGTTTTTTACTAATAATTCGCGGTCAAAACTACGTGTTAGTAATTGTGGGCGCTCAGTTTCTGCTAATCCTAAATTTAAGAATGTCATTGCTATTGCAAGCACAAAAAATGCACGACGGAATTCAATATTCACTTTAAATGCATCTTTCATTTTTGGTAAAAATTTATTCGCTAAGATTAAGATAACGACATCAACGAAATATAATACATCCCAAGGCTCAACAATGGCTGCTACTGATGTTCCTAAGTCACTAAAGTTACTTGTTTGGAATAATACTGGTAGCGTAATAAAATCATTGTAGAATCGATAGAACGCTACATTTCCGTATAAAACAATGGACAAAATAACGCTGACCGTAATCAAATAACGATTTCTAGCTTTTGCTGATTTAAAGAATAGTGATAAACCATACGTAAATAGCAAGAAGCTTAATGGATTAATAAATAAAATAAACTGTTGCATTGCATTTTCAATTTTCATTTCAAAGCTTGTGTGGTAAACAATGACCGTTTTGATCCAAGTTGCTATAATTGCTAGTATCATAAATGAATGTTTAGGCCACTTTATTGATTTCATTCCTAACATCCTCCCTACTTCCTTACAAAAAAATAATAATTATTTACATTTTGTTACGGAAACAAAATATATCTTAATCCTTTTTTAACAGATAATCAACACATATCTTAGGGAAAATTTTTTCTCCCTGCTCTTTCTATGCACCAGATATCTATATATACGTTTTGCATTGTAAAAAGTTTCGTAAAAACATAAAAACAGCGGAAACCCACTGTTTTTAAGAATATTACATACATGTTACATTAATTTTACAATACCCAATTACATTATATTTCAAACATTACTTTTTATGCTCTTCCATACGAAGTCTTGTTGTTTCTTGTCGAATAAGCAGTAGAGCCATTTGATAATCTTTTATATCTAGTACATTCGCTTTATAGAGCTCACGTATTTCATCCTCCATCAACATCAAATCGCCAATAGGATCACGTGTATAAATATAGGTACCATATGTTTTCAAGAGTTCATAAATATCTAGCATTTTATCCATTTTCATTCGCTCCTCGTTGTGCAACACAGTCAATACGTTTTGTGGGCGTCACAATGATATCTACTGGGCAATCATGTGCTTCAGTAGGAACACAATCAATGATTTGCTCATCAAAGAGCAGCGACATCAGCTTACCCTTATTATAGTTTAATACATAGCGGTCATAATAACCACCGCCATAGCCGATTCGATAACCGTATGGATCAAAAACAACGCCTGGTACAACAATGATATCCATCTCATTTGCGTCAACAAACTCACTTTTTGCTGGAATGGGCTCACGCAAATGCATATATACAGTTTCAAGCTGTGCAAATGATTCAATGGCATAAAATGACATTTCCCTTGTTTTCGGGTGACATTTAGGAACTGCGACCTTTTTACCTAGTTTCCATAATTCCTCAATTATAAGAATTGTGTCGACTTCTGGCTTATTTGAAATGGTCATGCCAATTGTATTTGCTTCTATTATATATGGTTCCTGTAGCACCTTGTTTAACACAGCTAATGATTGACGATGATAGTCTTCATCCGTCATAGTTGCAAGGGCTTGGCGTACCGTGTTTCGTAAAGTTGTTTTATCCATCTAGGCTACCTCCTATATCGTAAAACTTCATATCCTCCTGGAATTGTTACATTGAATGATGTGATAAAATGTAGAAAGCCAAAACCACTTGTGGTTTTGGCTTAATGAGCGATTACTTAGTTTCACGGTGAAGAGTGTATTTCTTCTCGCGAGAGCAATATTTTTTAAGTTCAAGACGCTCTGGATTGTTACGCTTGTTCTTTTTAGAAATGTAGTTACGTTCGCCGCAATCTGTGCAAGCTAAAGTAATATTTACGCGCATCATTAACCCTCCCACTCTATATCAAGAATTTAAATTTGAGCATGATTTATACGACTAACCTATTATAACATAAACTGAAAAAAATCTACCTTCATTTCATATTAAGTTTGCATATGGTAAAATATCTTATAATTACATACTACATTGAGGTGAAACTATTGGATTTATCCATCGTATTAATGAGTATCGGCATTTTTCTGATCATCGTTTCGTTCTTTTTCAAAAATAGCTCGAAAAAAATCGAACAAGATGTCGAAGAATTATCTATCTCCATCTTCCAAGAAACGAATAATTTAAAACGTCGCCTTAAGATTGTGGAGGAAGAACTTTTACTAGAGCCTGAGTTCCAAGTGAAATCAAAATCAAGTATCCCTCCAAAAGGTCAAGATCCTAAAGTGCACCAAGTCATGCAGGCCGTTCAACAGGCTGCACAGAGTTCAAAAGTTGGACAAACAACAGCACCAGCAAAACCGATTCATCAAATTATTATTAGTCAGGTACTTGAATTAAATAAACAGGGTCTTTCTGTAGCAGATATTAGTATTCGCTCAAATTTAACAGAAGAGCAAGTTCGGCAAGTGATTGCAAACGGGGGGCGTTGATTGATGAATAAGTCTGCCATTCGTGCATTTGGTATAGCCATTTTTCTTGTTGGGGCATTGCTTGCACTCGCAAACCGCTTCGATGTAAATATTGGTCTTCCTACTAAGGAATTTTCCAATCAACAACAGGTAAAAGAACTACAAAACAAATTAAGTAAGGCCAATCAGGAAATTGCCTCGTTAAAGGATCAATTAAAGCAAGTACATACGACTGAAAAAACTTCTACAACAGATGCATCAAAACAAGCTGATGAAGAAGCAGATACAGATGTAACAACGATGTCTCTGCAAATCTATAGTGGTATCACACCCTATAGTGTGGCCCAAAAACTTGAAGACGGTGGCATTATTACCAATAGTGTTGAAATGGAGTTACTACTCGCTAACCCTAAATATGCTAGAAGCTTACAAATCGGCTCCTATGAAGTCAATTCTGCCATGACTTTAGAAGAAATAGCTAATTTAATTACAGGTAAGAAACAATAACATAAAAAGCTGTCGCCCATTCATATATGAGGCGACAGCTTTTTTATTACGCTATACTTTCTAGAAAGGCTTGCATCATCATACTACCTTCTTTTGTGCCGATTGATTCAGGATGAAACTGCAGCCCATAAAGTGGATATTCTTTATGTTGAATGGCCATGATTTCTCCGTCATCACCCGCTGTGGCGAGTATTTTAAAATCCTTGTGTAAAGTTTGTTCTTCAATAATAAGTGAATGATATCGCATAACCTCGATATCCCCATCTAATTGGGCAAATAAACCTGTTTGCTCGTATTGTAATGGGGACAGCTTTCCATGCATAATATTTTTTGCCTGCACAATATTTGCGCCAAAAGCCTGACCTATCGATTGGTGCCCTAGACAAATACCTAAAATAGGGAATTTTTGATAGAGTTCCTTGATGACCTCTATCGTTATCCCTGCTTCATTTGGCGTTCCTGGTCCTGGTGATAAAATGATGGCTTCTGGCGACAGTTTTTGAATTTCTTCTATAGTAATGGTATCATTCCGTACGACCTTGACGCTTTTTCCAAGCATACTGATTTGCTGAAATAAATTATAGGTAAAAGAATCGTAGTTATCTATGATTAAAATCATTTTTTTACCTCCAATAGGGCACGTGCCTTATTCAGTGTTTCTTCATATTCTGACAATGGAATCGAATCATAAACAATACCTGCTCCTGCCTGTACATGTGCCTTCTGATCCTTAATGAGCATCGTGCGAATCGCAAGGGCTAAGTCCATATCACCAGTTGTCGAAATATAGCCTACTGCTCCCGCATACACCCCACGTTTTACTGGTTCTAATTCATTAATCAATTGCATGGCCCGAATTTTTGGTGCCCCTGACACTGTACCAGCAGGTAAACAAGCACGAAGTACATCCAGTACATGGAGGTCATCTCGCAATTCGGCAATAACCTCAGATACCATATGCATCACATATTTATAGCGCTCAATTTTCATGTATTTGGTTAGCTTGACAGAACCCACTTTTGCAATACGTCCAAGATCATTGCGACCCAAATCCACTAACATACGGTGTTCAGCTATTTCCTTGCTATCCACTAATAGCGCATTTGCGATGGCTTCATCCTGTTCTATTGTCGTGCCACGCGGCTTTGTACCTGCTATTGGGTTGGTTGTCACTTTTCGATTTTTTACTTTCACAAGACTTTCAGGAGATGTTCCTAAAATAATATAGTCACCATAATCCATATAAAACATATAGGGTGACGGGTTAGACGTGCGCAATTGACGATAGAGCGAGAACGGCGAACCTGTAAATGGCGCAGAAAAACGTTGCGATAACACAATTTGGAAAATATCACCTCTCAAAATATGCTGCTTAGCACGTTCCACCAAAGCAACAAATCGTTCCTTTGAAATCATAGGCTTAAACTGTAGCTCATCCACCTTTAATACCTCAAAGGTCGTACCTGCACAAAGCTGTTGCTCCATCCTTGTAATAGCAGCTTCCATCTCCTCTAATGAACGCCCATCCTGAAATAGATCAATCGAAGCTAGTGTAATTTCCTGTGTTAGATGATCAAAAACAATAAATGTATCATAGAAAAAAACATGAACATCAGGCATAGCTAAATCATCCTGTAAATAGTCACCTATTTTTTCTGTGTAAAATGCTGTTTCATAGCCAAAGAAACCTATAGCTCCTCCAAAGAAAGCAAAAGGATAGCTTTCTTTATGAAAGGGTATTAGTTCTTTTAATCGATCAAGCACATTGCCCCTAGCCTTGTCATTTTCTGCTCCTTTTGAAAACACGAATTCTTCATTGTTTCCTTTTAGTTCAGCCACTGGATTGATGGCGATAAAGGAATATCGCCCACTTTCCTCATGTTTCGCTGAGGATTCGAACAACATTTTATGCTGCCCTTTCAGTGATTGATACACAGAGATCGGGGTCATCATATCCCCATGTAATACTTTCATAGCATACTTTCTAAGCTCAACTGTCATACTCTTCTCTCCTTCTCTAAGCTCTGCTCATCTACACCTCATCTATCTTTAGCAGCAGAAATCTGCTAAAGGCTTTCTCTTCATTCAGCTAAAACATTTGCCGTCTAAAGAAAAAAATATAAAAAGGCCTTTCCATCACAAAAGGACGGAAAAGCCGTGGTGCCACCTTCATTGGTCTCCTGATAGGAAAACCCTCTCTAAGCCTTGTAACGTAGGCATCCGCTAATCCGTACTTTTTTCAGGATTAGAGCTCCGAAGTCCATTCACTAAACATTTGTACTAGTTTTCACCAACCACTAGCTCTCTATAACAAATTGTACTAGCTACTACTCTTCATCAAAGCTGATTTCTTGGTAATATTGTAAAGCAAACTATCTTACAATTCAATTTATTTTTTATTTCGCAGACTTTCTTCTTCAGGATGGCTAGCTAATGTAATCGATAGCTCCTCCATTATTTGACGAATGGCAAATAAAATATCCTGCCGCACTTCCAGCATAACAGCGGTATCATTTGTGGCAACAAAGAATCGAACAAGCACGCGATACGAATCATGATGAAATTCATCTATAAATACATGAATCATGTCTTTCTCTGTTTTAGCATGTAAATAAATTTCCTTATGAATGGCCGTTAAAGCGCTACGTATGTCTTCCTCATTATTAGCAGCAGCGATATATAAAAATTGCTCACATTTCCGTTTTTCTCGTTTAGATAAATTATAAAGTGGGCGATTCACTAAATAGGAGTTCGGCACATACACAAGTCCTTTGTCTCCTGTTTGAATTAACGTACTTCTTAAATTGATATCCTCAATCGTTCCTTCAATTTTTTGATCCTCTGTCGCAATCCAATCTCCTATTTGGAATGGATTATCTAAAGCTACGGACATGCCACCAAATACATGCGCTAGTGTATCGCGAATCCCAAAGGCAATCGCCACACCCGTTAAGCCGATTCCAGTTAAAAAGCCATTCAGATTAAAATCCCAAAAGGAAGCAATCGTAAACATAGCAAAAATCATGATAAGTACTTTACCGATTCGTAGAAAAAACGGTAGTAAAACATTCTGATCCTCTTCGCTTGTTAATTCAAATGGTTGTTTCGTATAAAAATTCAAAACATCGTAAATCCCTTTAAAAGCAAAAAACACCATAATAGACAATACAAAATTCTTTGTTGATGGATGTGTAAATAAAGGGACTTTTATTAAATAAGATAAGCTTAGCACAATGACAGTCGTCATAAAGGCATAGCCAATTGCTTTACTAAATTGAGCCAGTACATTTGCTTGGAAATTGCGCTGACGATCTTTTAAAAATAGCACAACACGATGAATAATTTTTTTGATGATGAATCGTTGAATAAGCCACCCGACTAAACAAATAATGACAGCAATTAAGCCATCTAGCCAGGTTGGGACTGTAAATTTAGGTAATAACCAATGTAATGAATCCATGTATTTCTCCTTTATAACTACCTATGTATCGCCAGCAAAAAGGAGCCGACCTTCAGTAATGGTTAGCCCCGTTCTTGTTATTGTATGGCATCATCTGCAAAAAAAGCCTTACTAGCAAACCAAAATTGCTGTTTATTAAAGTTATGTTCATGCATGGCAATTACCGAAAATTCAGCATGATATTTTTGCTTCATTTCCTTTAGCATCATTTTTGCTTGCTTGCCAACGAGATGCTGCCCATCAATAGGTGCTCCTTCTGTAAAAATAATGACATCTGCTTCTGTACCTAATTGATTTTCCTGTAGCAATGCTTTCACAAATTGTAAAACAGGTAAAATGGCTGCCTCTCCCTTTGCCTTATATTCGATAAAACTTTTAAAATCAGCTAAATTTAAATGACCATTTTCAAAGCGGTAGTGGACATGAATTTGCCGATCATACGGTACAATGTATAAATCACGGCCTTCTCGATGTGCACTCATAAATAACG
Organism: Lysinibacillus sp. YS11; assembly: GCF_002896375.1. Taxonomy (NCBI): domain Bacteria; kingdom Bacillati; phylum Bacillota; class Bacilli; order Caryophanales; family Bacillaceae; genus Lysinibacillus; species Lysinibacillus sp. YS11. Next base: position 2,932,521 of record NZ_CP026007.1, read on the forward strand.
CTAAAATCATACTTTTACAAATCTCAGAATAAGCGGCCATTCCTGTCGTTTGTTCTAAACAAATAATCATCGGGCCAGGGTCTTGTTGATAATCATGAAAGGGTACATAGTAAATATTGCCGCTTTTCGTTGTCTGTTGCTTAAGCTTTTGACGTCTAAGCTCTGACCATTTTCGTTCATAATACTGGCGTTGCTCTTTGCCATTTGCTAAGCGTTCTGCCTTCTCAATAGCAGGAATATTCTCTTGGATTTCATGCATGATATCCGTCAATTCCAGAGCAAATGCTGCCATATTTCGTAATGGCTCACTCTTGAAAAAATAATCGATAAAATAATGTTGTTCCCCTTCACTTAACTCCTCTATATGTAGGTTTTCATAGAGAAAACGTAAATAGTCAAGTTGTTCTATTGTCAACTGCTTGTCAAATTGCTTGATGAGGGATTCAATTGCATCTTTCATGTAGCAGCACCTCCTAAGCACCACATTTTTTGGATAATGTCTATAGTATAACCAAAAAAAAAATTTGACAATACAAAAACGCTTGCTATAAAGACGTTACAGCCAAAGACAATGTTGCTGCCACAGGAGATTTTTTTCTACAAATGAAAAAAAGAGCTAAAACGCAGCTCTTCTTTCTTAATTATTTAATTCATAATGTTTGCCTTTTACTAAGTAAAATAGATGTTCAGCAATATTTGTAGCATGGTCAGCAGAACGCTCTAAATAGCGGCAAATAAATGTTAGGTGCGTAATCTGTGAAATATGGGAGGGATTTTCTACCCCAGCACGGAGTAAAAGGGTGATCGTTGCCCCGTATAAATCGTCCACGTAATCATCTAACTCTGCAATCTCTTTAGCGCGTACCGTATCTTCCTCAGTAAAGGCCTTCATGATGCTCTCTAGCATTTCTACTGTTTTATTGCACATGGTTTGGAGATTTGTTATTGGGAATATCATCGGCTCCTTACCAATTCGAATTGCTTCTTTAGCTATATTAACCGCATAGTCCCCTACTCTTTCCATATCTGAAGCTGCCTTTACGAGAACCATGAGACGGCGTAAATCTGTTGCTACTGGTTGTTGCTTGGCAATCATTAGGATCACATGGTCATTAATTTCTTCTTCAAGGCGATTAATGATTAAATCGTCCTCCAAAATTTTCAAAGACTTTTCTAAATCCTGCTCTACCAATGCTTCAAAAGCTGTTTTTAATGCAAGGATACTGCTATTAGCAATTGCAAGAAATTGCCCCTGTACCTCTTTTAACTCTTGTTCAAAACGTTCACGTACGATCATTCATTGCTCCTCCTTAGCCGAAACGTCCCGAAATATAGTCTTCTGTACGTTGATCTGCTGGTGTTTGGAAAATAACATCCGTTTTATCGTATTCGACAACCTCTCCACTTAGGAAGAATGCTGTACGATCAGAAATACGTGCCGCTTGCTGCATATTATGTGTCACGATGACAATGGAATAATCCTTTTTCAGTTCTTGAACCAGCTCTTCCACTTTCAACGTAGAAATCGGATCTAAGGCAGATGTTGGCTCATCCATTAAGATGACATCAGGCTCAATCGCTAAGCAACGTGCAATACAAATACGTTGTTGCTGACCACCTGATAATCCGTAAGCATTTTGATTCAAACGGTCTTTTACCTCGTCCCAAATGGCTGCCCCTCTTAATGATTTCTCCACAATTTCATCGAGAATTTTTTTATTTTTAATGCCATGAATTCTTGGTCCATAGGCAATGTTATCATAAATGGATTTTGGAAACGGGTTTGGCTTTTGGAATACCATACCTACACGTGTTCTTAATTCCTCTACCGTATAGTTTTTATCTAAAATATTTCGCTCACGATATAAAATTTCTCCTGATGTACGTACGATTGGTACAAGTTCAACCATGCGGTTTAATGTTTTTAGATACGTAGATTTCCCACAGCCAGATGGTCCAATAATAGCCGTTACTTCATTTTCATAGATGCTTAAATTAACATCTTTTAAACCATGATGATCACCATACCATAAGTTTAAATTGCGTGTATCATAGACAATATTTTTCGCCACATCTGCTATAGGCTTAGTCGTTGCCTGATTCCGTTTGACAATTGTTTTTTCCTCTTTAAAATCTAATACCATAAGGTCACCTCATTAATAACGTTTTTGGAATTTATTTCGGATATAGATGGCAATCGAATTCATTAATAGCAGCACTGTCATAAGCACTAAAATACCTGCGGCTGCTACGTATTGAAAGGCTTCTTGTGGTCGTTTTGCCCAATCATAGATTTGCATTGGTAATGCTGTAAATTGACTCAGTAAACCATTCGGTAAAAACTGGAGGATAACTGGAATTCCAATTACAACTAGTGGAGCTGTTTCTCCAATGGCACGAGACAAGGCTAAAATACTTCCTGTCAAAATACCTGGAATGGCAGCTGGCAATACAACACGCAAAATCGTTTGCCATTTCGTTGCACCCATGCCATATGAAGCTTCACGTTGTTCGTTTGGCACTGCACGAATAGCCTCTTGAGCCGCTACAATGATAACAGGTAAAATTAACAAACTCATTGTAAAGCCAGCAGCTAAAATGCTTTTTCCTAGACCCATCATACGTACAAAAATAGTTAATCCAAGTAATCCAAAAACAATGGAAGGAACACCTGCTAGATTCGATATATTCATGCGAATAAAGTCATTTATTTTATTTTTCTTGGCATACTCCTCTAAATAAATCGCAGTACCAACTCCTAAAATAATCGATACTGGTGCTACAACTGCCATTAACCAAAGCGAACCGATTAAAGCAGCTTTGATACCTGCCTTATCCGCAAATCGTGATGCAAAATTCGTCAAGAAATCGATATTTAAGTAATCAATCCCCTGTGTCACAATGCGGTACAGTAAAATAGCTAAAGCAACAAGTGCAAACGTAGTAGCTAAGAAAAAGAGAGTTTTCCAAACTTTATTTGCTGTAATACGCTTTGTCATTCGTTTCATGACGACTGTGTCATCCATATAGCGCATGCTAGTAAACCTCCCTGAAGCGTTTCGAAATATAGTGAGCAAGTAAATTCATTACTAGAGTAAAGATAAATAGTGTAAATCCTACTGAATAAATTGAGTAATAAATGGTTGTACCATAACCCGCATCACCAGTTGAAACCTGTACAATGTATGCAGTCATTGTTTGAATAGAGTCTGTCACATTGAGGTCAAATTTCGGTGTTGAACCACCTGCAAGCGATACAATCATTGTTTCTCCAATTGCCCGGGAAATAGCTAACACAACAGAAGCGACAATCCCTGAAAGCGCAGCTGGTAATACTACTTTGATTGCTACTTCAAATTTCGTCGCACCTAGAGCTAAGGCTCCTTCACGCATACTATTTGGTACAGATGACATGGCATCTTCTGAAAGAGATGTAATCATTGGTAAAATCATAATCCCTACAACAATACCAGGACTTAATGCATTAAATAGTTTGAGTCCAGGTACAATTTCTTGTAAAACTGGTGTGACAAATGTTAAAGCGAAGAAGCCATAAACAATTGTTGGCACACCTGCTAATACCTCTAAAATAGGTTTCACTGTACGTCGTGTTTTCTCACTTGCATATTCACTTAAATAGATAGCTGAAGCAATTCCAAATGGTACAGCTACTACAACTGCAATAAGTGTCACTTTTAATGTACCAGCGATTAATGGCAGTATCCCAAATAACGGTTCGTTACCTGAAAACGGTAACCATTTAGTACCGAAAAGGAAATCCGTAATCGACACACGTTTAAAGAATTCAAACGTTTCAAAAATAAGGGTGAAAACAATGCCAAATGTTGTTAATATCGAAATAATAGCTGCAGAAAATAATAGAGCTGGCATGGCTTTTTCCACTATTTTCTTTGTTTTTTGGTTGCGCGAATTTGCAATTAATTGCTGCACAGATGATGTCTTATCTTCCTTTTGAGAAACCATTGGGAGCTCCTTTCAAATAAGTGAGGGAAAGAGCATACATCTCTTCCCCTCTATGCATGTCTTCTTATTTTAAGCCTTCTAAAGTTTTTAAGCCTTCAGTATATTTTTCTTCAGGTAAACGAACATAGCCCACTGCTTCAGCCATATCGCCTGCGTTTTCAAGTGTAAATTTAATGAAGTCGTATGCTGCTTCATTGTCCTTCATTGCACTATTTTTTACGTATGTGAATAATGGACGTGAAAGTGGTGTATATTCGCCACCTTCAATTGTTTCATTTGTTGGCTCTACGCCATTTACTTTGACAATGTTTAATTTATCTTTATTTTCAAGGTAGTAAGCATAACCGAAGAAGCCAATCGCATTTTTATCACCAGCTACACCTTGCACTAGCATATTATCATCCTCTGATAATGTTGCTGAGCTTACTAGATCTGCTCCATCTAAAATCACTTCATCAAAGTAATCGTATGTGCCTGAATCAGTACCTGGTGAATAGTAAACGATTTTTTCATCTGGCCATGATGGATCAATATCAGACCATTTTTTCTCTGTCCCATCTTCAATCCAAATTTTTTGTAGTTGTTCTACCGTTAAGTCCTTCGCCCAATCATTTTCTGGGTTCACGACTACTGATAAACCGTCATATGCTAAAGCTAGCTCTGTAAAATCAATGCCCGCTTCTTCTAATTTCGCTTTCTCTTCATCTTTTATATTACGAGATGCATTTGAAAAGTCTGTTTCACCTGCGATGAATTTTTCAAAACCACCACCAGTACCAGAAACCCCCACTGATACTTTGACATCTGGTTGTGTACCTGCATACTCTTCAACAACTGCCTCAATGATTGGTGCTACTGTTGATGAGCCATCTCCAGCTACAGACCCTTGTAGCTTTTCATCAGCAGCTTCTTGTCCTGAGCTTGCTGGTGCGTTCGTTTCTGTATTGTTTCCGTTTTGTGCAGAATCGCTACCACATGCACCTAGCATTAATGCAGAACCCATTACCGCTGTCATCGTTAAGTACTTCCACTTTTTCATCTCATTTGCCTCCGTCATGAACTGTTTTATAGTTATTTGTCTTACAATCTTTACTATAATGACTGATTGTTGAAGTCGTATAAACGGTTCGTAAAAGAGATGTAAAGGAATGTAATGCTTTGTAAACGTTTGTAAAGATGAATTTACAATAGGGGAAACTTGCTTCCTATAGGAAAGGTGTTATAATAAGCAATTGTGTCAGGAAATATTTATTTTAATGATAAGGAGAGTTTGACCTTTGTCATGAAACATGCAAAAGTACAAAATGTCGATTATTTTAAAACATATTTATCATTAGTAATGGAACATCGGGACTACACACTTCAAGAGGCGATTGATTTTATGCTTGCTTCTTATTTCTATAACAATATAGAACTTTATGGGGTAAAACCAAGAGAGCAATTTGAATTAGCCATTCAGCAATTATCCGCATAAAGGCACTAAATATCTGAATATCTGAAAGGGGCGTTTTGCTATGCAAACGCCCCTTTCACTACTTAGTTAAGTTTAAATTTCACAACTGATTCAGTTCATCAGCAATTTTGACAAGTGCCTATGAATTGCGCACAGTGTCAACGATCGCTATAGTGGATTTTTGAAAATGAATAGAAATCACCCAGTTGGTATTTCAATACCTTATTATTGCCAAAACAAGCTATACATTCCATATTTGCTTAAGGATTAGCTTAACATCATTCAAAATTCATAAAAAAGTAAAAATAAAACGGATTTGGAAAATAATTTTTCCAAATCCGTTTTGTATTAGCGCATATCCAATACCCTTTATTCCTGCTCATTCTCTCCAATTTTTTCTTCCGTAATCGCTGGTAAAATTGGCTGTTTTACATTGCTATCAGTTACTTTTTCAGCTTGATATTTTGCTTTTAATTCAAAATACTTATCTAAAGAACGTCTAGCAATGACATTATTTTGATAGTAGTGTGGCGCTAAATTTGTATTAACCCATGGGATCACAACTGCATAGGCAATTTCAGGATTTTCATATGGGGCAAAGCCAACATGCGTTAAATTAATCGTATTTGTGCCGTAGTGCTCACGTAACGGACCATAATACACTACCTCTGCTGTCCCTGTTTTCCCTGCAGCTGTATATGGAGTATCGGCAAATTGTGCTCGTGCTGTACCATGTGAACCAGTATATACACGACGTAGCCCTTGCTTTACATAATCGATCTCTTCTTTAGGATTATCAATTTGATTCAAAATAGTTGGACCTACTTCTGTTACTAACTGCCCTAATTGCTTCCCATCCTGTGATGGGTCTCGAACCTCTTTCACAACATGTGGCTGAATACGATAGCCACCATTGGCAACTGTTGAAATATATTGTGCAAGTTGAAGTGGTGTATACGTATCATACTGACCAATCGCCAAGTCAAGTGTTTTACCACCCATTGTTGGACCTGATGGACCACGCACTCCGCTAAATTCATTTGGTAAATCAATGCCTGTTTTCACACCTAAACCAAATTGCGCATAATTATTACGCATTTTTGAGAACGTATCGTCCTTTAAGCGTAATGGCATACCATAACTATAAGGGGTTCCATTAAGCAGCATCGCAATTTTAAACATATAGGAGTTGGAAGAACGTTCTAATGCTAACAAGTCATTCATCGGGATATATCCAGCCCTGTTAAAAATAGACGTTTTCGGGTCCGTGCCAGCTAATATAATCGGCTCGTCTCCCATTGAAGTACCCATCGAAATAACATCCTGATTGTAGCCAGTGAGGACTGTTGCTGCTTTAACAGATGAACCTGCCTCATAGGCTGTTGTAAACGATCCATATGCATAGTCAATGACTTCATTTTGCCCTGTCTCGGGATTTTTTTCTATTTTCTTACCTACCATCGATAAAATATCGCCTGTATTTGGATCCATCATAATAAGGAAGGCACGGTCTAATAAATAGGAGCCTGGAAGTGCCTTTAAGTTAAGCAGTTCTTCTTCAACAATCTTATCCGTTTCAGCCTGCAGCTCACTATCCAATGAAAGAATTAAGTCTTTACCTGGCTCCCCTTCATAGGTTGTGACTGTATCGACTACTTGACCTTTTTATTGGTAATATTTTTGACGACTGTTTTTTGACCTTGTAGTAATTCTTCATATTGTGCTTCAATGTAACTTTCTCCCACACGGTCATTACGTGAGTAGTCACGTGCTAAATAGTAATTGAGCTTCTCTTTTGGTATCCCTTTTGTTGGGACCGTTGTACGTCCAAGAATAGATAAAGATGATAATTTGACACGTTTCCAGTCTGTTGTTGTATTAACACCTGGTAGTTCAGTTAAACGCTCAGATACACGAGCAAATTCATCAGCTGATACATTTTCACTTTTAATAATTTGAGGAGATAGATTATAGCCAGACACCATCTCACGATAAATCGCTAATACCTCTAAATCTGCCTCTGTTAATTGTAAAAGTTCTTCGTTTGTGATACGTTCCCGTACCAGTTTATCAATCTCTGCATTAATTTGACTTGTTGTAATATTTTCTTGTGCATTAATTTTTGTTTTTTCTGCCTCTGTGACTTTTTCATAGGCAGCATCGTGATTTTGTAATATCCAAAAATCCTGTTTATCACGCAATGTGACACGCTTTGTTGGCTGTTCAATTAACTGTGCCAGCTTTTTCGCGATATCAAGCATCTCCTCTGTTGTGGTCGTTTGCATTTTCGTATACGTAATGGCATTTTCCGGGTGATTATCCACTAAAATACGACCGTAACGATCATACATGCGTCCCCTTGGTACACTTGTGTTGACAGGAACTTCTTCTGTACGCTCTAAAATACGTACATAGTCTTCCCCTTTGACGATTTGCATATAGCCAAGTCTAAAAATTAACATTGAAAATACGATAAATATTGCAAAGAAAAGGATATTCATACGAAATGTTAAGTTAGAATGATGTTTTGCTTTAACACTCGCCGCGCGATTTTTTCCAGGTGCTTTGCGCATATGTATTCCCCTCCTCATCTTCTGATCATTTCAATACACGATACCTAGTATACCATTCGAAGGTATGACAGAAAAGCACGCACTTTCGATTTCTTATGTAAAACATCATTTATTTGACGGTACTTTATGGAGAAAGGTTGCCCTATTTCACGCTCTCCTTATATTTCGTCTTCATTATCCTGATATTTTCAGATTCTATCCCTTAATTTGCTGTTTTATCCAACAAAAAAAGGCTATGCCTTCGTGATTGCTCACTTTAGGCACAGCCAATTATTCGTTATTATTTTGCAGCTTGGAATTTAGCTTCTACTACATCCCAGTTTACTACGTTCCAGAAAGCACCGATGTAATCTGGACGGCGGTTTTGATAGTTTAGGTAGTATGCATGTTCCCATACATCTAAGCCTAAAACTGGTGTTTTCCCTTCCATTACTGGAGAGTCTTGGTTTGGAGTAGACGTAACAGCAACTGAGTCACCATCAACGATTAACCAAGCCCAACCTGAACCAAAGCGAGTTGTAGCAGCTTTAGCAAATTCTTCTTTGAAAGCATCGAAAGAACCGAATTTAGCATCGATTGCCTTTGCTACTTCACCAACTGGTGTATTTGAACCGCCTGGAGCGATTACTTCCCAGAATAATGTATGGTTAGCATGTCCGCCACCGTTGTTGCGTACAGCAGTTTGTTTGTCAGCTGGAAGAGCATCTAGGTTTGCAATTAAGTCGTTAATGTCTTTTTCTGCAAATTCAGTACCTTCTACTGCTGCGTTTAAGTTTGTTACATAAGTATTGTGGTGTTTAGAATGGTGAATTTCCATTGTTTTTGCATCGATATGTGGTTCTAATGCGTCATAAGCGTAAGTTAATTGTGGTAATTCGTAAGCCATTGTTAAGTTCCTCCCTAAAATAAGAAATAATTAGTACATCCTTAGATTATCAAAATTGGTCAAACCATTCAACGAAAAATACTTCAATTTGAAGATTTCAGCCTTTTGACCGAAATACCGATATGTTTACTATCTTACCCTTTTCTCTCACACACTAAACCTTAAAAGAAAGGCATTAAATGGCGATAAAAAATACAATAATCATAACAATTTGAATAACAGCCTTGACAACAGTAGATGTCAAAAAGCCAATTAAAGAACCTACACCACTTTTCACTGCCTCACTAAATGTACGTTTCTCAACGATTAGTTCCGCAATCACAGCCCCTAAAAATGGTCCAATTAAAATCCCTGCCACAGGAATCACAAATGGACCAATTAATAACCCAATGGTGCTCCCCCACATGCCAGCATTGGAACCACCAAACTTTTTGATACCAAATGCATTTGCCACAGTATCTGCCCCAAATAACAACACGACAAATAGTATTTCAATGACCCAAAACCACCAGCTTAGCTCTGCGAATGAGAAAAATAAGCCATAGAGCAAAAACCCACCGACTAAAAACAGTACTCCGGGAATAATTGGATATACTAAACCAATAAATGAAATAATAAAGCAGGCAATCACTAAGATCCAGCCAACAACTTCCATAAAGATTCTCTCCTTTTAACGTGCATTGCCTTTCATACGAAATAACAAAGTGAAAAGTTTCATTAATGACGAATGCCTAAAATAGAATCTGCAATATTTACTGCATGGTCTCCTATACGCTCTAGGTTGCTAACGATATCCATATAAACAATTCCTGCAGCCCCACTACACTCATTTGTGTTTAATCGGGCAATATGCTTTTGACGTAGTTTATCTTCCATATCATCAATCAGGCTTTCTAGCTCTGTTACTTCTTGAGCTAAACTTAAGCTAGCGGTATCTAATGCTTCTATACTTTTACGCACTGCCTCTATGGCTAAACTAAACATACCTATTAAGTCCTGTCGCGCTGATTTACTTAAGCTTACCTCGTGGTGATCCTTGTACTGTAAAAGCTCTAATATATTTTCAAAATGATCCCCAATTCGTTCAAAATCCCTTACATTTGTCAATAAAGTATGATGTCTTACAGAGTCTGCACGGGAAAGAGGCTGCTTAGACACCATTACTAAATAATCAGTAATTTCATTGTCTAGATGATTAAGCCCGACTTCTAGCTGTAGCACCGTCGGAATATGCTCTACCTCTCCAGATTTCATATATAAAAACGTTTCTTCTAACCCACGCAATGCATGTTCACCCATTCGTAATACCTCTTCTTTAGCTTGACCTAGCGCAATAGCAGGAGAGGAATCAATGAATGAAGGATCTAAATGCTTAGTTGTTACATTGATATGGCCATCATGTCCCGGCAATAGCTTTGTAACTAAGGCTGCGAGTCCAGCAATAAATGGTAGTTGGATCATCATATTAAAGACATTGAATGAGCCATGAGCAATGGCAATCTGCATGCGAGGCTCTAAATGAAATACGCCACTGATCCACTGTACATATTGCATAAACGGTGTGAACAATAACATGAAAATAATCGTTCCAATCACATTAAATAATACATGAGCCGCTGCTGCACGCTTAGCGTAAATAGAAGCACCAAGAGAAGCTAAAACAGCTGTAATGGTCGTGCCAATATTTTCCCCAAACAATATCGGTAAGGCACTATTTAAACCAATTAATTGTTCTGCATATAAACCTTGCAATACCCCCACCGTTGCGGTAGAGCTTTGCACAAGTAATGTGAAAATGGTTCCTAAAAATATGCCTAATATCGGTTGATTGCTTAAATGAAGCGTTAACGATGCAAAATCTGCAAGCTGGTGTAACGCCTGCATACTAGCACTCATCAACTCTAGCCCTAAAAATAAACCGCCAAAGCCAAATAGAATCTGACCAATATGTTGATACGTTGCTTTCTTTAAGAAAAATAAACAGGCTGCCCCAATTGCCAATAAAGGGTAAAAATAGAGTCCAATATTAATACCAATAATAAATGCTGTAATAGTTGTACCAATATTTGCCCCCATAATGACGCCGATTGCTTGACGCAGTGTTAAAAAACCAGCACTCACTAACCCTACAGTGATGACTGTTGTGGCAGAACTTGATTGTATGCAAATTGTTACAAATATACCTACCAGGACACCCATAACAGGGTTTGTGGTAAAGCGATTTAACCATTCACGTAACCGATCATCCGCTGATTTTTGAAGCCCATCCCCCATGAATTTAATGGAAAATAAAAAGACCCCTAGTCCGCCTAAAAACTGAAAGAGAATGCTTTGCCAATCTATTGTCAATTGTTTTCGCTCCAATTCCTACATCTCTACTACCCTCGTTCTAATCATTAAATGATTCCAAACAAAAAGTAAAGAAATCCTTTAACTTCTTTACATAATGTTAACATTTTAACATCAAGACCCTCCTCATTTATACTTCTTTCATATCTTGTCCTCATTGAACATGTTAAAATATCGATTGGAGGAGATATAGCATGAAACACTCACAGCTTTTTATTGATAGTCTTATACATCCTAAAAAACTAGCAGCCTATCGTTTATTACCTATTGGAAAGGTTATTCAATATACTTTTCTACTGATTACCATTGTGTCCGTATTCTCTTTAGGTCGTTTTGCAGCAGGTATGTCCGTTGATACATTCGATATGGATAGTTTAACTGGTTTAACAGATTACATAGAGGGCATTAAATGGCTCTTATATCCATTCACCTTCCTAATGCTTTTCGTCGTGACAACAATGCTTATTTTTGCACAAATTGCCCTTTATGCTTTAGCAGGTTTATTTATCTTGAAAGCGATGAAGCGTCGGGGTGAGTATCGCCATATCTGGAGAACAACTACCTTTGCGATCACTTGGGCTACGTTACTTTCGATGTTAGCAGACTATCTGCCCGTTAGCAGTTCTGTTATCACTGTACTATCTTTATTTTTAACCATTTCTCTATTAATTGTGGCCTTTACAAAATATCCAAAACAACCAAATATAAAATAATGTGCATGAATCCCCTCTCTTCTCAATATAGTGTAGAAAAGGAGGGGATTTTTTGCGAGCATTCATCTTAACAACTATCATCATCGTAATTGCCTTTGTCGTCAAAGTAGATTTAACAGAAGGGTCCATCCCACTTGCGGCTTTATCCACAAAGAGCTCAGAAAACGGACTTTGTGAACAACAGCGTGAGCCAAATTATATTACTGTACAAACGATTGAAGGAGATACCATTCATAGTTTATTTGCTCTACACCCTGCTAAAGTTCCCATGACCTTTCCAGAACGCTTACAACTTTTTTACAACTTAAACCCACACTTACAATTACAAGCACTAGTTCCAGGTGAAAATATCAAGCTTCCTCTCTCATTTGAGCTTGAAAACAAATGCGGAAAATGAAAAGTTAGCGTTTCTTCCTTGTCCTTATTTTCTTACACTGCTAAAATAAATGACAGTGACGGCTGAAAATAGTGGCCCGAAAAGGAGAGAAAGTTAATGAGTGAAATTTGTCACCGTTCAAATACACGTCCTGTGCGTGTCGGTAACTTAACAATTGGTGGTAGTAATGAATTATTCATTCAAAGTATGTGTACAACCAAAACACATGATGTAGAAGCAACAGTTGCAGAAATTCTTCGTCTTGAGGAAGCAGGCTGTCAAGTTGTTCGTGTTGCTGTACCAGATGAACGTGCAGCGGACGCGATTGCCGAAATCAAAAAACGTATTCATATTCCATTAGTAGCTGATATTCATTTTGATTATAGATTAGCATTAAAAGCCATTGAAAATGGTATTGATAAAGTACGTATTAATCCAGGTAATATTGGTCGTAAAGAAAAAGTGGAAGCTGTTGTTAATGCAGCCAAAGCAAAAGGTATACCAATTCGTATTGGTGTTAATGCCGGTTCATTAGAGCGTCATATTTTAGAAAAATACGGTTATCCTACGGCTGATGGCATGGTAGAATCTGCTCTACACCATATTAAAATTTTGGAAGACTTGGACTTCCACGATATTATCGTATCAATGAAGGCATCTGACGTTAACCTTGCCATTGAAGCCTACGAAAAGGCGTCTAAAGCCTTTAATTATCCGCTACATTTAGGGATTACAGAATCAGGGACATTATTTGCCGGTACTGTAAAATCAGCAGCAGGTCTTGGAGCCATCCTATCAAAAGGTATAGGAAACACATTACGTATCTCCCTTTCCGCTGACCCTGTAGAAGAGGTTAAAGTAGCACGAGAACTATTAAAATCCTTTGGCCTCGCTTCTAATATGGCAACTCTGATTTCTTGCCCAACATGTGGACGTATTGAAATTGATTTAATTTCTATTGCAAATGAAGTAGAAGAATATATTTCAAAATTAAATGTACCGTTAAAAGTAGCTGTTCTAGGCTGTGCGGTAAACGGTCCTGGAGAAGCGCGTGAGGCAGATATCGGTATTGCTGGTGCCCGTGGTGAAGGCTTGTTATTCATGAAGGGGAAAACAGTCCGAAAAGTGCCAGAAGAAACAATGGTGGAAGAACTGAAGAAAGAAATTGATAAATTAGCAGCAGAAATGGAAGAAAAACGTGCAGCGGAAGAAGCTCAAAAAGCGAATGCCTAAGGAGGTGCTAGCATGAAAAAGCCCCGCTTTGGTATTGATATTGATGGGACTGTGACATGTCCAAGTACACTCATTCCACATATTAATAAACAGTACAATGTAAATATTACGCTAGATGATGTTTGTGAATATGATTTTTTATCTGCCTTCCCACACCCTATTGACCGAAGTGCCTTTAATACTTGGTTTAAGGAAAATGAACCTTATATGTACGAAGTCTCTGAGGTGGCAAAAGATGCAAAAAATATTCTAAGCGCTTGGAAAAATAATTTTGAGCTGTATTATATTTCTGCACGAGGTGAAAATGTAGCAGACATCACTGTCAATTGGTTTAAATCGCAAGCTATACCTTACGACCATATCGAGCTTCTCGGCAGCCATGATAAACTAGCCGCTGCAAAAAAACATCGTGTAGAAGCTTTCTTTGAGGATAAGCATGATAATGCGGTGATGCTGGCAGAGGAATTAAAAATACCTGTTGTGTTATTTGATACACCTTATAATCGTCTTGCCGTTCCTAATAATGTTGTAAGGGTTTATAACTGGCAGGAAGCAAATCAATTTATTACACAATTTTTCAAATAAGTATTAAGAGCTGTAGGCAAGGTTGGATGAAAATTTCACCTTGCCTACAGCTCTTTTATTTTAATATTGAAATTTAGCTAATGCTGCCTGTAAAGAGTCCGTCATAGCTGTTAATTGTTGGGCTTTGCTATTGATGTCATGAACCGCTAAATTCTGCTGTTCCATCGTTGCCAATAACTCCTCTGTTCCTGCTGAGGATTGCTGGCTAACAGCTGTCATATTTTCCACTGCACGTACAACCTCCTGCGTCTCCCTTTGAATGACACTGGAGGCAGCTGTCACATTATCGATTTGCGCTACTGTATCGACAATATGGCGTAAAATCGCATCAAGTGCCTGCTTATTGGCATCAATATATTGCGTATTGTTTTCCACAGCTAAGACAACACTTTGCATAGCATCACTAGCCTTTGCTGCTTCCCTCACAACCATATCAATAATGGAGGCGATTTGGCTTGTTGATTTGGCTGATTCTTCTGCAAGCTTTCGTACTTCCTCTGCCACAATCGAAAAGCCCTTGCCGTGCTCACCTGCACGAGCAGCTTCTATCGCCGCATTTAATGCTAATAAATTTGTTTGACCTGCAATAGCATTAATGACTTGTAAAATACGATTAATTTCTGTTGATTGGTCGCTGAGCTGTTGGACGACCATAGCTGTCAGTGACACTTTTTCAGACATCACTTCCATCCCTTGAATAGACTGCCCTGCATGAATTAAACCTTGTTTAGAAGACGCTGTTGTAAGCTGAGAATCCTGAAGCATTTCTTCAATTGCCATTTGAATTGCTTGCAATTTATGCTCAACCTCTTGTGTAACGCCTAATGTGGTAGACGCCTGTTCGGCTTGTACGGTAGCACCTGTCGCCAACTCACTTGTTGTTGTTAACACCTGTTCGATACTGATGCTCATATCATTGGTAGAAGCACGTAAATCTCCGCTGTATACATTCACCTGATTGGAAATATGTGTAGCTGCTTGTAACAGCTCACGCATATTGTCTGTCATATGATTCATTGCATGTGCAAGCTCGCCAATTTCATCCTTCGAACGAACCTGTAACGGCTCCACTGCTAAATTTCCACCAGCAATGGTTTTGACCTGTTCCACTGTCTGAACCACTGGTTTGACGATCCGTTGAGCTATCCAAGTAATGGCACCAACTAATACAATAATACCAATAATAGCTAGTAGTATTGATAACCACATTGCCTCACTTGCGGCTGCCATTACCTCATCAGATGGAATAATTACCTGCAATGCCCACGGTGTCGACGTTTGACCAATTTGGATAGGTGAGACAGCAATAAATGAAGCTTCCTGTAAATAGGATGAATAATCCTCTACTAGATAGGGTTTGCCCTGTTCAACAGCAGACAGAATTTTATCCGTATTTTTATATTTTTCCATTTCAGTCACTGGTCTATTGACATAATCAGGAGATGGGTGGGAAACAAATGTCCCCTTATGAGACACAATGGCACTATACCCTGTATCATAGAGTACAATTTCATTATTAATGGCAACCAATGTCTCTAAGCTTATATCAATTCCAACAAGACCAACGACTTTTCCATCTATTTGAATAGGTATAGCTGTGGAAGTCATCAATACATCCTGACCGTCAACTGGGTAAGTTAACGGCTCTAAAATAACCTCTTGTTTCAACGTTTTAGGTAATACATAATAATCACTAGTTTCATAGTCTTCTAGAGGAGCAAGCGTCACATCGTTGTTGCTGCGTGCCCAATATGGAAGGAAACGACCTGATGCATCATGCCCTTTCAAATTGGCAAAATGAGCATCTTGTCCATCAAAGGCATTTGGCTCCCAAATCGTCCAAACCCCTAGAAAGGTGTCATTGTGTTCGAGTAATTGTTTGAGCATCTCGTTTGCTAAATCACGATCTCCCTTATGATTGGCTACCATTGCTTGGAGATTAGAGGCTACTGTCCTTGCTGTATCCATCGCATAATCAAGTTCCATTTGCATTTTATATGCACTTTCGGACGCCCGCGATTGAGCAAGCTGTCGTGCATCCTCCACTGCTAATGAATTAGTTTTTACAATATTGACACTTAAAATAATGATGAACACAATCATCATTGTAGATAACGTTGTCAGTAATATTTTATGTAGTAATTTCATATGTACCAGCTCCTGCCTATAGCAACTAAATAAATAATAGCATTTATGCGTCAATAAATAACTAAATATTCAGAAAAATATTTTTAATGGTAATTAACATACAATTTAGCCGTATGTCATCCCGTTGTACAGAAGATGACACGAAGCCTTAGTTCTCTACTAAAAATGGAATTTTGCTAGTGTTTGTTGTAAGGAGTTCGTCATACCTGATAAGCTTTCTGCCATATTTTTTGAACCGCGGGATTTTGCTGCTCCATCGTTGCTAATAGCTCCCCTGTTTCTGCTGAGGATTGCTGGCTGACAGCCGTCATATTTTTCCACTGCCCACACTACCTCTACCGTTTCCTTTTAAATTAAAAGAGAGGCAGTTGTCACTTCGTCAATTTGCGCCACAGTAACAACGATATGTTGTAAGATGACATCAAGTGCTTGTTTATTAAATTTTGAATCTGGTACGCGTTATTAGATGTTTCTGCTTGTGCCATTTTTTGAGCTGTTTCAATCATTTAATTTTTTGTTTGATAAATATTCACAGCTGTTAGAATTACGAATACCTACTGTTCCAATGACAGTTGTGAGAATTTTCCCCAATAAATTCATATGCATCATCCCCTTTAGATAGAAAGTAATAGATACGTAACCAATTAAGCTAATTATAGCATCATTAGACATGATTAAAGTATCTCATTTAAGAGTAAATATGTATTTTTTATAGATAAAAACTCCTGTTTCCAGGAGTTTTTCAAAGTACAGCTCATTATATGTCAAGTATGCCTCGTAGCCAACGCTCCACAAAGTTTTCAAACGTAATCCCATAAGTATCATAAACAGCATGATAAACAAAATATGTTCCTAATCGATCAAGCATTTCATCATTAATTTTCATCACAAACCGCTCCCATTCTTTTGTTTTTTTACTAAATATTCAGACTTATATAATTCTCAAATGCCGAACAATCAAGTGGAGGTCGCATCGTTGCAAAACCGTCACAAACTACCGCCTTCATGCCCTTTCTTCATATTTTTCTTTTCGTTAAGATAGTTATAACAACTTACTAGACTGGAGGGACTACTTGTGAAATGGATGACAAAAGTTGCTTGTATCACATGCATCTGCGCACTACTTTCTGGATGTGGTGGTCGATTTTCAGAAATTAAAGATGCTGCCTCAGGCATCAATTCAGCTGCTAATTCCGCAGCTAGTGCAGTTAGCCGAGATGTCCATGCAATACGTGCTCTAGACATTAACTATAAAGATACATCGTTTACGGTTAATGACCTATTTAAAACTATTTTACGTGACATACGCTGGGATTATGACCTTGAAAAAAATGAGCTACATGTGAGAGGTACTTGGAAGCCTCCACTATTTTCTGATCAGGCGTGGAGTGACGATATGAAAGAAAAGCTTACTGAATCAGGCTTTGTGACTGTTACCTGTCAAATAATTGACGACAAAATTGATAGCCAACAAACGAGCATAACACTTACATATAATGATGAAATTCTCTTACAAAAAAATGGTGAGGAAGCACTCCATCACCTATACGATACTTATTTACTTCCTTAAACCTAGGAACGTCTCTACCATTTAATCATGGTAGAAACGTTCTTTTTTTGTAAAAAATCTTATAATTTCGAAATATCAAAGGCTATCATTTGAATAAACTAAAACCATCACGTTATAATCAAAGTATCACGTGATGGTTTGGAGGTGTTTGCATTGGGACAGAAAAATTAAAGATTGGCGAGCTTGCAGAAAAAACAGGCATTACTAAACGAACAATTGATTACTATACAAATATTGGTTTGCTAGATGCAGAACGTTCTGCAGCAAATTATCGCTACTATGACCAAGCCATGATTAAACGGCTTCAATTTATTGAACAGCGCAAACAACAGGGGCTTTCACTTGTACAAATCCAACATGAGTTAAACATCACACCCTATGAAGAAATCGATGTACAGGTGCTTCGTTTAAAAATGCAAGATTTAGAGCATGATGTTACATCTCTGCTCGCACAAATGAACAAGCAAGATGATAAAAAAATTGAAACGATTAAGAAAAATGTTTCACCCGAAAGTATTGCATTAATGCAATCTTTATTATTACTCATTCATAATTAGGAGGTGACGTTCTGTTTTTACAGAACGACTATTTGGAGACCATAATAAACCTATCGATTTTTACCATTCTATTAGCTTTAACAGGCTTTTTCGTGGCAACAGAATTTGCCATTGTAAAAGTACGTTCCTCAAGACTCGATCAGCTGGTTGCAGAAGGCAATAAAAAAGCAGTTGCTGCTAAACATGTTGTTCAACACTTAGATGAATACTTATCGGCGTGTCAATTAGGGATTACTGTAACCGCTCTTGGTATCGGGATGGTTGGTGAAAAAACTTTTGAATTTATGCTTCACCCGCTATTTGAAATAATCGGTATTTCTGATAAATATATGACGATCTTTACAATTGGAACAGCCTTTGCCATTGCTACATTTTTACATGTAGTGGTCGGCGAATTAGCCCCAAAAACAGCTGCCATTCAAAAAGCTGAATCCATTACACTTCTTTTTGCAAAACCCATTATGTTTTTCTATAAGATCATGTATCCATTTATTTGGTTCTTGAACGGTTCTGCACGCGTGTTAGTTGGCTTATTCGGAATGAAACCTGCTAGCGAACATGAGCTATCTCATACAGAGGAAGAATTGCGATTATTACTGTCTGAAAGCTTTAAGAGTGGTGAAATCAATAAATCTGAGCTCAAATATGTCAATAACGTCTTTGAATTTGATGAACGTATTGCTCGTGAAATCATGGTTCCCCGAACAGAAATTATTGGAATTGAACAAAATGAATCTTTTACAAACATTATTCATTACATCGCTTCTGAAAAATATACGCGTTACCCGATCTATGATGGGGACCGAGATAATATATTAGGTTTCATCAATGCGAAAGAACTATTAACACAGGGTCTACTTGAACAACTTACAGACGACTCCTTAGTTCTAGAAGATTTCATAAATCCTGTCATTCGCGTAATTGAAACAATGCCCATTCAAGAATTACTTGTACGTATGCAAAAGGAACGAATCCATATGGCTATCCTAATGGATGAATATGGTGGTACATCTGGTCTTGTAACGGTTGAAGATATTTTAGAAGAAATTGTTGGTGAAATTCGAGATGAGTTTGATGATGATGAAATTGCGGATATTCGAAAAATTACAGATCATCACTATTTATTAAATGCAAAAATGCTTGTGGAAGATGTAGAAAATCTATTAAACATTACCCTGGATGCTGAAGAAGTGGAAACATTAGGTGGTTGGTTCTTAACTGTGAATAACGGCATTAAAGCATCAAAAAATATTGAGCTAGGCTCCTATATTTTTAGCATCTATGAGCAACAAGGTCATCAAATTCATTATATAGAGGTTCGTCCTCTTCGAAAAAGTCCACCTCTTAAAACAGAGGTTCAATCGTAACAGTAGGAAACAGTATTCCTTATTCCATTATTAGCCATTTCACTATATAATGAATAGAGAAAATGATTTTAGTTGCAGGGGGCCATACACATGACATTATTTAAGCTATATCATTCAGATGGTATTCACATTATTACTGATGTAAAAAAACACAAAACAAATATTGAGTTAAAAACAATCACGGGAGAAGTTCTATTTATTATCGTGGTAACAGATGAAAATTACACAGTCTACGATGATCGGTTTGCAGGAGCTTCCAAGCAATTAAATTCAGTTGAAGCTTTCGATATTGATGGGAGTTTTCGTAGTTTAGATTTCGATAATATGCGCTCTCTATTTAAAGAATCTTTTACAAAGCTTTTACAAGAGATTGCTGTGTGTGTCAAAAATAAAGAGGAGCTTGTGGATATTGATACACTCCGCCATAAAGTCAGCGCACAGATTAAAGGCATCCACTTCAGGGTGATCTCGGATACGAAAAAATATGAAATCTAACATCCAACAGACTGTCCATTAGGGGCAGTCTGTTTTAATTTTACGCGACCTCTGCCACTTCCCAAGGTGAAAGAAAAACACGCTTCTTTACTTTCATGTATAATGGAACTTAACAATCTGAAAATAAGGGGTGTTAGGATGAATCGTGAACAATTAATCACACTCGTTTCAGAAAAACTGAAATTAATCCGTACAGAAAAAGCTTTCACACAGGATCAAATGAGTGATTTACTAGGATTATCAAAAAAAACACTTGTCCAAATTGAAAAGGGCCGTATACTAGCTGGCTGGACAACCACTGTTACAGTTTGCACATTGTGTAGAGACAGTACGATTTTACAGCATGAGCTTGGTGGTGATCCATTAGAGGTTGTAGATTTAATCGCAAATAATGGAACATTGCAGCCAAAAGAGAAAACAATGGGTGGATACATATGGTGGAAAAACATTCAGGAGTATGGTGGTTTTCGACTACAGCAAAACGTCATCAGTCAGCATTATCGTATTTTAGACAGCAATAATTTTCGCCTCATTTCAACATTTGATGAACAAATAGCTAAGCAAGCATGGGAAAAACTACAGATATAATTTTTAAGTCAAACAGTAGGAGCATAGCAATTTGCTTCTGCTGTTACGTTTCAAGCATTTCCCTCCTCTCATCACCCATCTTCTCTAGACAAATGAATAAAGCTATAAAAACATCCTTCATATGATAAACATAGTAGTAAGAGAATTGTTTCTTTAAAAATTCTATGAAAAAAGCTAGGAGAAGCTAGAAAAGTCGAAACTTGTAGAATAATTCTCTATACTTAAGGGTAAAGCTGTACTATTAGAAAGGATGCTCGTAAATGAACCGTATACTAGCAATTAGTGACATACATGGAGAATTAGGGCTACTGGAAGAATTATTATTAAAAGCAAACTATGACCCAATGAACGACCAGCTTTTTCTTCTTGGTGATTATATTGATAGAGGGCCCTCTTCTAGTGGTGTGTTAAATTTAGTGAGTGAATTACAGACAAAAGGTGCACGAGTTTTACTAGGCAATCATGAGGCGATCATGCTCAATGCATGCCGTTCAGGTCTTGCTAAGCCATGGAACCATTGGGTAGGGCTTTGTGGTGGTGAGGCAACATTAGCAAGCTATGGCTATCAGTTGGCAGACTTTGAGGAAGCCATCCAATGTAATACTCTGCCTAGCTTTATTAAAACGCTCCCTAAGCTTGAAGAACATTTACAGTTAATCGAGACATTTGAAATATATATTGAGTTAGAAGATGCTATTTTCGTCCACGGTGGCGTTGTGCCAGGTGCTGCAATAGCCGAAACTGACCCCATGCGCTTACTTTGGATTCGTGAGGAATTCCACGCAGGCTATCAAGGGGAAAAAACAGTAATCTTTGGCCATACCCCTACGTATAACCTGCATCATGATCCAACTGATTATCGTGTTTATTTCGGAGAAAATAATATTATTGGCATTGATGGTGGAGCTGTGTTTGGCGGACAGTTACATGCATTCGAGTGGCCTAGCCGCCAAATCATTTCTGTCGACAATAAAAAACCAACAAGTGACGAGTAAACTTGTTGGTTTTTATTTTCGTAATTGTTTTCGCACAACTTTATTTTTTTCAGGGCAATTTTTGAAAAATTAATATAACTTAAAAATAACTCCTACTAGCGAGTACACAATAACAGTTGTGAATAGTATAGTCATATGGAATAGGGAAAAAACAAACATTTTGGTAGCCCATTTCACTTGATCTGTATTACTATGATAACCGTAAATACTCATCACTAGCCAAGCAACACTTAAGATCAATGCCACAAGCATGATGCCTACACTTAGCGAGCCAAATAAAAAGCTTGATAGAATCAATAGTATTAAATAGAAATTGGTTTGATAATACGTTCGACGCATCCCTTTGATAACTGGTAGCATGGGTACACTGGCTGCTTCATAGTCTACACGTTTGCGAATGGCAATAGCATAAAAGTGAGGCATTTGCCAAATGACCATAACAAAAAATAAACCAAGTATCGCTGGGTGTGTAATATCTGTAGATACAGCAGACCAACCTATTAATGGTGGCACCGCACCACTAATACTACCGATTTCTGTATTATATATCGTACGACGCTTTGTCCACATTGTATAAGGGACTACATATAGGAATACACCTAATAATCCAAATGCCGCTGCTAAAGGTGAAGCAAGTGCCAACACAGCTACGCCAATAATTAACATTACAACAGCTAATGATAAAGTAGATTTTGCTGACATTTCACCCGTTACAGTTGGTCTGCTTTGTGTACGAGGCATAATTGCATCAATATCACGATCATAGACATTATTAAAGGCCCCCGCAGCTCCAATGACAAGGGCGGAACCGATTGTTGAAAAAATGATTTCTGGTATATTGTCTACAAATGTCATTTTATTTTTGTACATGCCTAGCGTTAAACCAGCCCACATAGGTATTAAATTGGATTTGATAATCCCTGTCTTGACGGTTTGCGCTAAAATAGAAGAACGTGATGACTTCCCTCTTGTTTTTTCGGAGGATAGTGGTTTATGCTCCGTTTTCAGATTTTGTTCCATTCAGCTTAATTCCTTTTCTCCATAATTTCTACACGCTTTCATCGATAGAAAGCGACAAAATTTGCATCTAGCACATCAAATTATTATTTTACCCCTTTTAGATCTGTTCTGTCTCTCTTTTCACATAAAGTACATGTTTTTCATCTAACAAAGCACGTTCATTCACAACATCTACTATGATACCACCGACTGACGTGAATTTGAACCTTCTTGCCTCGATTCTTCCAAACACTATTGGAGAAAAATAATTTGAGAATAGGTTATATTACGATAGCCAAAAAAACCGAGACAAATTTTTGCCTCGGATTTCCTTTTATTGAATTTCTTCCTGAAGTTGCTGCGCTAAAAATGCCACTAGATCACGTAGATTATCAGGTGTTACACCATGTCCATCTGGGTATTGTTTAAATGTCACTTTGGCACCAAATTGTTCAAAGATCTCCTTGCTTTCCATTCCCCATTGAGAAGGTATTACATAATCATAATCACCGTGCGAAATAAAAGCATGTAAATGTTCTACAGAACGAATAGCGTATTCCTCCGTCACAAACTTTGGCGTATAGCCACTTAATGCAACAATACCCGTCACTAAATTCCCCATCACAAAGGCAAGTGATTGTGCTAAAACCGCACCTTGGCTAAAGCCTAAAACAAATACTTTATGAGGATCGATTTGATATTCTTCGATGGCCTCTAATATAAATCGTTGCAATGCAATCAACACTTTATCGAAGATTGCACGATCCGGTTGCCCCACCTCTTGAATGGTAAAAAAAGCATAGCCGGGATGTTGCGTAATTGGCCCTCGTAAGCTAAATATATGACATTGCTCTTGAAAATCCTGCACTAATTGTGGTAAATCATCTTCATTGCTGCCCATGCCATGAAGCAAAAAAATAGCAGGGTACTTCTTCGTAGGGTCCATATTTGTTGGTTGTGTATGGTTAAAAGTAAATGGTGTATTCATTTAATCAAATTCCTTTCGCGTGAAGCTTTGTAACAAAATTAGTGTAATTTTGTTTTATTAATTAATCCATCTGTATGGTAGGCAATATAGCCATTGACAATTCGTATCGTTTCTTGTGGATCTGCATCAAAGAGTATTTTTGATTGCTCTGGCGTGGATACAAGCACGGTTAATAAATCCATACGCATGGAATGTCCAGCAGAGCTATAGGCATAGTCATAAATAATCGCTTCCTCTGTCATGCCTTCTGTCTCATATTGCTTATGGAATAAATTCTTTGCAGCATCCAATTGCTCTGCCACTTGTTGACGAATTCGCATCTGATGCATTAATAATTCCTCTTCAAGAGCTGATGGCTTTAGCCACTCCTTAGCTTGAAGCATATTTAGAAATTCCTGCTCCCAAGCCTGTTCATTCTCAGTAAAATAAAGCATATTAATCATCAACATGTCCCAAAAGTCCATAGATGTTGCGGCTGATTGTCGCTGCATAGTAATTGTTTCTTTAAAATGCTCTTCCACTTTTGTAATATTCATATTGCGAACTAAATGATTACATACGTTTTCTATAAACTTATTTGCCGCTTCTTGTGCCATAAAAAATCCGTCCTTTATATCTACAAATCATTTTCTTTCTTATCATACCATGATTGTGAAATATGGCAACGAACCCCGCTCACTTGATTTCTCAGTGAAAAGGATGTCTCCATATCCGTTGGAGACATCCCAGAATCTTAGGAGAAAACATAGCTATCCATATTATTTATTGTATTTTGAATGGCCTCTTTCAATGATCGCTGTTGTTCGCCACAAGAAGCTAGCGCATCCTCCAATGTCAGTGCTGCATTCGCCATAAATGGAGCCATTTGCAAATCTTTTGCCAATTGAATAAGTACGAGGGCTCTATTCCATTTCCAACGAGGATTTGTTGGATCTAGCTGTATCGCTTGTTCTAAATAACCGAGCGCATCAAATGGCATCCAACCAAAACGATGCATCGTCTGCCCTGTGATCCCCCAGTAGACAGCCTTATTCGGATTTTGCTTTACTGCTTGCTGAAAGCAGTGAACACTCTCATTGTATTGATGTGCGAATAGGAACAGCTCCCCCTGTGTAAAAAAAGATTGCGCCTTGTCTGCGGGTGTTCCAGTTTTTGCGACTTCCTCCAATTGCTGAATACGCTTCGCAAATGACTCTTCATCTTTTATTGACCGTATATCTGCAACTAGATCTGATTCTGGATAGCTTTCATCAGCGCGTTCCACATGCTGTACTTCGAGATGACCATTTGGCTTTGGATAACGATCATATTCATATTCTTCTAATAGTCGAATATACTTTTGTGCTAGTGCTTTGTCCGCTTCGTTTGTTACCTGCTTCGCTAATTCGTAGCATTTCATTAGTTCACCATTATAAAAATAATCATCCATTGACATTCATCATTCCTCCAGTGTACAACTATTCAGTATTTTTAGTATACACTACAAAAACAAAAGAGACCGTATCTAAATAATTATGATACAGTCTCTTCCTTTTCTATTTATTTAACCGTATTTAAGAACGTTCGTAAATCTTCTTCTTTAAGAGCTCCTACAAAGCGATTTACTTCTTTACCATCTTCGAAACGAATAAATGTTGGTGTTGCTTCAATATTATACTTGTCTGTTAGATCATCGTATTCATAGACATTTAATTGTGCAATATCAACACCTAGCTCTTCTGCAATTGGCATTAACACTGGCGTGAAAGCTTGACAGTGTATACAAATCGGGCTGAAGAAATAAGCATTGACAGGCTCACCAGCTTTTATTTTTTCCTCTAACTTGTCTGGCAACATAATGTTTTGATAGTTTTTGTCATCTACTTGATCGATTGTTTCTTGTTTAAGCTCTTTATCGCCATAAAGTTTTTTTGCGATTTCTAACTTACTTTGATTTGAGACGTTGGTAAGCACAATAATTGCTGCAAATAAAACAACAATCACTGAACCAATAATTAATAATTTTTTCACTAAAGTAGTGACCTCCTTTTTTACACTAAAAGCCCTAGTTTTAGTGCATTCGCGATTGATTATAAATTGTTTTGAAAACCTAGTAAACTAATTCGCCTTTAAATGAAGATATTTCACATTTATAACATAATTTCAAGTATATTTGGGAACATACATAGTGAGAGTTCATGAAAATTTGAATGTGGGGTGATCATGATGAAAAACTCGTTCCAGCATGTTTTTCAAATTTATACAAAAGATATCCGTAATATTGTCACAAACTGGGTCGTAGCTGTCATTATAGGTGGACTAATTTTTCTTCCATCACTTTATGCCTGGCTAAATATTTATGCCTCCATGGACCCTTACGCCCACACCTCTAATATGAAAATCGCGATTGTCAATGAAGATACGGGAACCACAGTAAGAGATGAAGCAATTAATGTCGGGAATGAAGTAATTGAGACTTTACGTACGAATAAAAGCTTTACTTGGAAGCTCGAAACAGAGAAAAAAGCTAAAGAACAATTAAAAAATGGTGATTACTTTGCAGTCATAATCATTCCAAATGATTTTTCGCAAAAACTAACCTCTATTTTAACCGACCAACCAACGAAGGCCCATATTGATTATTATGTAAATGAAAAAAAGAATCCTATTGCCCCTAAAATTACAAGTAAAGGAGCGAGCGTACTTACACAGCAGGTTTCGAATGAATTTGTATCCACCGTCAATGGGACACTTTTTTCTATTTTTAATACAATTGGAATTGAAATGGAACGTGACATCCCTGATTTCCGCAAATTCGAAAATTATGTTTTTACTATCGAACAGCATTTACCTGATATTAATTCATTTTTAACGCAAGCCTCTACTCAAGGAAAGGAGGCAAACCAATTACTTAATCAGGCGCTGACACAAGTTCCACAGGTGGAACAACTAACGACAGATGGTTTAACTACCATTCAAAGGGGTTTACATTTAGTGAATGAAGCAGATGCTTTATTTAATGAACTATCCCCTATCATCAAAAAGGATGTCGCAACTGTTCAAAATATTGCCCAACATTTTACAGAAATCATCAATAAGCTCAATCGTATAAATTTTGACCCTGCCTCCATTACGCAAACAAAAGAGGCACTTAAAAATCAATTGTCAACTTCTAAAGACAACATAAACAAGAGTATTCAAACACTTGAGGCACTGCAAAAATTAATTCAGGCAGATGCTTCTACTCGTAAGCAATTAGAAGACTCTTTAACAACCATTATTGGTTCTTTACAGGAAAGTAATGCAGAAGCGAATCAACCAATCATCGAACAGCTTACAGCCATTCGCGAAGCTTTGGAACATCCACCAAACTTCATTGATTCTACGTCAAATGCGCTTAACTCATTACAACAATTACAGACTCTACAAGACGATTTACTAAATAAAGTGGATCAATTAAAGCCAATTGATAAAGATGTTATCAAGCAAGACATTACAGCTATTCAGCAAATCGCACAAAATGCTACAGCTAATTTACAAAAATTCTTATCCTACTATAACGAAAGTCTAGAGCCACAAATTCGATCTACCCTTACCAGTGCGAAACAAACTTTAACTAACGCTTCTACCATGCTCACAAATGTTAAACAATTCATACCTCAGGCAACAGATAAATTGACACAGGCCAAAAACACGCTAGGAACAGCAAATCAAGCTATTCAAAAAATACAAACTGAATTTCCAACTTTAAGTGCTAAAATCAAAGAATTAGCGAATAAGCTACGAACTTTAGAAGAAGAAGCGGATCTAGCAGAGATTGTGCAATTACTAAAAAATGATGTCAACGCCGAACGTGATTTCTTTGAGGAGCCTATTAAATTAAAGGAACATCGCGTATTCCCTATTGCGAACTATGGAACAGCCATGACACCGTTTTACACAGTACTATCTATTTGGGTAGGCTGTTTACTGTTAATTTCATTATTGTCTGTGAATCTCCATGGAGATACATCTTATAGTATTCGAGAAATTTACTTTGGTCGACTCTTAACATTTGCAACTTTCTCGTTTATTCAAACTCTCATTATTACCATTGGAGATATTTTCTTAGTAGACGGCTCCATTCAAGCACCTGCCTACTTTATCTTATTTGGACTTTTTATTAGTCTCGTATTTGTAACGGTTGTCTATACACTCGTATCCGTCTTCGGTAATGTAGGAAAAGCATTAGCGATTGTGATGCTTGTGTTACAAATTGCAGGCTCTGGTGGAACCTATCCAGTCGAGTTATTGCCGAGGTTCTTCCAAATAATCAACCCTTTTTTACCATTTACGTATGCGATTGAAATGATGCGTGAAGCTGTCGGCGGAATTATTTGGTCAACAGTCTGGATGGACCTCATCTTCCTATTAGGTTTCTGGTTCATTTTTATCCTGTTCGGATTCTTCTTAAAAAAATTATTGAGCGAGAAAATGGAACATTTCATGAACAAAACACGTGGATTAGATATATTTCACTGATTTTCAACGAGACGTCTGTAAATGTTTATGAAAACGATGTTATAATGGAAGTATTGTAAACATGTAGGAGGCGCTATTTTTGAAGAAATCGATTACTATTTTTGTTGTATTGGCGTTACTGTTATTAAGTGCTTGTGGAGAAAATAAAAACAGTGCTGAAACCACTCCTAAAGCAAATGACGCTTCACATGAAGGTCATGACCATGCAGAGGCATCTGGTGATATCCAAGAAGAAACAGCTTCTGCTGACGTCCTACCAACCTTTTTAGAGGGCAAGCAAGAAAATATACGCTTAGTCTATCAAATCGCTGGACAATCAACAGAGATTCTCGAATGGATGCCATGCTATTGCGGCTGTGGGGAATCTGCTGGCCATAAAAGTAATTTAAATTGCTTTATTCAGGAAAAACGTGAGGATGGTTCGATTGTTTGGGATGATCATGGGACGCGTTGTTTAGTGTGCTTAGAGATTGCTGTCCAATCAGCACAACTGCACAAAGAAGGCAAGAGCTTAAAAGAAATTCGTCAGTTCATTGATGACACGTATAAAGAGGGCTATGCAAAACCAACACCAACGGACATGCCTGCATAAAAAAGCAAAGTCGCACATTCGCGACTTTGCTTTTATTGTTTCAGTTGATTTTTCTTTCGTTTACGAAGGATGATATACAGGATAACTGCAATGACAAGGATGAGCCCAACAAATTCTGCAATTAAAACATAGGATATTTCACCTTTTTTAGCTACTTTCCCGTCTTCCTTATCAGCATTTTGATTTATGGCTACAACAAATTGCCCTTCTTTTGTTTCAATCGCAGCTTCTGTCTGTGAATTCGTCTCTTTCAAGTGAGCATAAAAGTTACCTTTTACAGAGGCATTTTCTAATGAATGAATCCATAATAAAGGCTCTTTAAGCTGCCAGAAATTTTTCGTTATGAACACATATTGGCCAATTGCCTCAGGTAAAAACCCTTGTGAGATAAGCTGCTCAGATGTGTGAGGGATTTTTGAGGATTGCTTGGCAAGCCATATTAGCTGTTCCATTTCTCCCATACAAATGACTGTTTTTTCATAGTCATCATCCTAATTAAAAGTTATTTACCCATAACGAATTCCCGATTTTTAATTATAGTATACAACAAATGGAATGGCTAAGTTTTTATATGAGTAATGTCACACATAATCTAGCCCTAAAATAAAAAAGATGCCCAATAAGTGTCTATAGACCCATTAGACATCTACATTTATTCAATCTAACCCAATTTCTTTGTATATATTTCTCTTGAAAGCAAAATTGTTATTACAATGAATGGAATAAACATACCAATTGTTTCAATTTTAATTTGCGTTATTTAACAAGCTTCAAAATGGTTTTAAAATGTTCATGATCTGCACGTTGTAGTAGTTCATACAAGATCATTTCGGTGCTAGTTGGGTAAATACCAAGCGCATGCATCTTTGTAAGCCCAATTTCTTTATTTGCCTTTGTTCGAGAAGATACTGCATCTACAACAACCTCTACTTCAAATCCTTGTTCTTTCAGGTGTCTCGCCGATTGGTACACACAAATATGTGTTTCAATACCTGTCACAATGAATTGAGTACGTCCATTTTCCTTCATAGCCTCTACAAATGCCTCTTCTTGGCACGCACTAAAGGCAATTTTAGGAATCGGTTGCCCTTCTAAATGCTGAGCAATCTCAAGAGCCGTTCCGCCTAAACGACTTGGATTTTGTTCTAGCCATAAAATAGGTACTTCCAGTGCCTGCATTGCTTGTACGAGCTTTGCCACATTTTCAATTACCATTTCACTGTCATCTACAATTGTTGCTAACTTTCCTTGCACATCTACAACTACTAAACAAGCTTTCTCTACTGTAAACATCCTGAACACCTCTTTTTCTTTTCTTTATAATACTATACAAAAACCTGCTTATCTCTCGTAAAGTAATAAGGAGTTTTCTCTAACAATCGATTTTAATGGTTTTGCTTTAGCCTGTAGGTTTCACACTCCCAATAAGGAAATACTTGTAAATTAAAACACGAACATTATCGTTTTTATGGTAATAAAAAATATTTAATATACGGAAAATATCACTTAATTTCAAAAATAACTTTCTATTTGTTCGTTTTTAATGAAAAATACCTGCTTAAATGTGTACATTTTGTTGCGAGTCTGTCTCCATTCTGCTCAAATATTAAGAATTTTATTTTTTCTCTTGAAAATTAGGTTATAATCCAGTAAAGTTCTGTTATTAACCAAACAAGGAGTGTACCACTTTGACACAACGTGCATACAATTTCAACGCAGGTCCATCTGCTCTACCACAAGAAGTATTAGAAAATGCTCAACAGCAATTAGTAAACTTCCGTGATTCAGGTATGTCCATTATGGAAATGAGTCACCGTAGTGCCATTTTTGATGAAGTACATAACGAAGCCATTACTTTATTAAAAAAACTTTATGCTATTCCTGAAAACTATGAGGTACTATTCTTACAGGGTGGAGCAAGCCTTCAGTTTACAATGGTGCCTATGAACTTCTTAACAACTGAGCAAAAAGCTAGCTATGTATTATCAGGCTCATGGTCTGAGAAAGCTTTTAAGGAAGCTAAATTATTTGGGACACCTGTTGAAGCTGCAAGCACAAAAGAAAACCAATACCGCAATATTCCTGCTTTAGAAGATATTCAATTCAATGAAGATGATGCATATGTTCACATCACATCCAATAATACGATATATGGTACGCAATGGAAAAACTACCCTGATACAGGAAATGTTCCATTAGTGGCAGATATGTCAAGTGACATCCTATCAAAACCAGTTGATATTGAAAAGTTCGGAATCATCTATGCTGGTGCTCAAAAAAACCTTGGTCCTTCAGGTGTAACGGTCGTAATTATTCGCAAAGATTTACTTGAAAAAGCCAATAAAAATATTCCGACGATGCTAAAGTATACAACACATGCTGATAGTAATTCACTTTATAATACACCTCCAACATTTGGGATCTATATGCTAGGCGAGGTGTTAAAATGGGTTGAAGCTAAAGGCGGCGTAGCAGAAATTGAGAAACATAATGAATTAAAGGCTAAAGTCATTTATGATGCCATTGACAAAAGTAATGGTTTCTACAAAGGCCATGCCACACCAGAAAGCCGTTCTTTAATGAACATTACATTCCGTGTTGCAGATGAGGAGCTGGAAAAATTATTCCTTGTAGAGGCAAAGGCAGCAGGTTTTGTTGGGCTAAATGGACATCGTTCTGTAGGTGGTTGTCGTGCTTCCACTTATAATGCAGTGCCCCTTGAGGCATGTGAAGCTTTAAGAGATTTCATGGTAGATTTCCAACAAAAACATCAATAAACTTCTATTTAAAAGATGAATCTTTACAGAAATGTAAAGATTCATCTTTTTTTCGCGCTTGTAGAAGGAAATAAGAAATCTATCCCCATACCATTAGCTTGATTAGATGTTTATAGCAATATCTCAGCTTAGGGCTTTACACATTGCAAAAGTTTTTGAGAAAAATATAGATTTTTAAGCAGCCTATCGGACATATCGCCAGCCTCTAGCTATGCACCAAACATAGATTATTACTGTAAGGGTTACCCTTACGAAACTAGAGGAAGGGAGGTCTAGACAATGGAAGATAAAAGATATATGTCACATATGAACTGGCAAGGCTGTAAATGTCCTAAAAAAGAGGAAAAATGCTGTCAACGTAAAGTTGAAAAATGTCATTGCCAAAAAGAGGAAAAATGTCATTGTAAAAAAGAAGAAAAATGTACACCAAGAATGAGCAGCAACTGTAGAGGCTGTATTTGTCACCAATTAAGAAAATTAGAGCTAGCTACTACACTAGATATCTTCTTATCTGGAGGTATTAGCTTCTTAGGTGTGACTTTCATTTCCTTCGATCCAAGAAATTGCTGTGCATACTTCCTTGAGCCAGGTGCAGCAGCTGCTTCTCCTTTAATCGTAGATTGCAATAAAATTGTTGCGATTCGTCGAGTGGCAGTAGCTTAATCCTTTTAGAGGGTAGCCTTCTATTGGCACCCTCTTCTTACATAGAAAAAAACTCTGTCAACATTTAATGTGACAGAGTGTCATGCTTACAACCAGGGCATTTACCATATATTTCAAACTTATGATTTTCAATTTCATAATCAGGCAATTTTTCACCTAACATTTCCATTGGACAAAGATTAAGCTCTTTGACGTTGCCACAGTCCATACAGATAAAATGATGGTGATGATGCGCAGATTCACAGTGCATACGGAAATTACGTTCCCCGGATAGCTCTGTTTCTTCTAATATCCCAAGTTTCACAAAAGTAGCAAGGTTACGATAAATAGTATCAAAACTCATTCCCGGAAAATCTTTTTTTAAAACATCCAATAAATCACGGGCTGTTAGATATTTATCTGTTGCTGCAAACATATCTAATATTAACTCCCGTTTATCTGTTTTTTTATAGCCATTTTCCTTTAATATTTCCCACGCTCTTGAAATATTCATTGCGCTACCTCCCCCTGCTTTGCAGCCATTTTAAGCGCTACTTTCTTCCCTAGGATTACAAGTAACAAAATCAGAATAGAAGTGACAACAATCGTGCCTCCTGGCGCTAAATCCATATAAAATGCGCTAATTAGACCAATTAGTACAGCTGTTTCTCCAAAAACAATGGCAAAAATGATGGTTTGTTTAAAGCCCTTTGCCAAGCGCATTGCTGCTGCAACAGGCAATGTCATCAGAGATGATACAAGTAAAATACCAACTATGCGCATACTTGCCGCAATGACAAGTGCTGTTACAATCATAAATAAAAGATGAACCCAACGAGCCGGAAGTCCACTAGCTTTTGCATATTCCTCATCAAAAGACAAAACAAATAATTCTTTAAAAAATAAAAACAAAAAGATAATCACAATGGCAGCAATGCCAATCACTACCCATAAGTCTTGACGAGATACAGCAGAAACCGAGCCGAATAAATAACTCATTAAATCTGTGCTAAAACCACTGGCAAGTGAAATAAAGATGGCGCTAATCCCAATACC
Organism: Lysinibacillus sp. YS11; assembly: GCF_002896375.1. Classification (NCBI taxonomy): domain Bacteria; kingdom Bacillati; phylum Bacillota; class Bacilli; order Caryophanales; family Bacillaceae; genus Lysinibacillus; species Lysinibacillus sp. YS11. The sequence continues at coordinate 2,965,947 of NZ_CP026007.1, forward strand.
ACCTGACATGATAATTGGAATGGCAAGCTCCTCATAGTGCTTATACAAACGTCTTAAACGCTCAATCAAGACAGAGCCACTCACAGAGGCTAGTATTCCTAGATAAATAGGATTGAGCATTGCTAAGGCTGTTACTGATTGACTAATGTATAAGCTCCCAGCAATTCCTGCAAGTGTTACATGCGACAAAGCATCCGCAATCAAGGATAGCCTACGTACAACAATAAACACACCCAGTAGGGGCGCAAGTATGCCAATTAATAATCCAGAGAAAAAGGCATTTTGTAAAAATTCATAATGTAAAATTGCTTCAATCATATGCCTGCTCCTTCTAATGAATCTTTCTCACGGAATGGCCATACCAAGCGTCTAGCGCATCCTGAGAAATATTATCAAATTCATTTTTATAGCCGTGGAAGTGAATAGTTTGATTCAAACATGCCACATGGCTGATGCGATTCGATACCGTATCGACATCGTGTGTGACAAGAATCATCGTAATTCCTTGTTCCCGATTTAATTTCGCCAGCATATCATAAAATGACTGCACATTCTCGTGATCAATGCCGACAGTTGGCTCATCTAAAATGAGCAATTTGGGATTACTGACTAAAGCTCTTGCAATAAAAACACGTTGTTGTTGTCCACCAGATAGTTCTCCAATGTTGCGATTCATATAAGCATCCATGCCAACTGCCTTTAAAGCTTCTTGAACTTTGTCTTTGGCATCTCGGCCAGGTCTTTTAAAAAGCCCTAATTTTTTCGTTAATCCACTTTTCACGACCTCTTGCACGGTTGCCGGGAAGCCAGAATTAAAGGCATTGGATTTTTGCGAGACATAGCCAATCCATTCACGGTGCTTAAAATTTGCACTTGGTTCACCAAATAATTTTATTTCTCCGGATAAAGGTTTCAGCAAACCTAAAATAATTTTTAATAATGTTGATTTTCCCGAACCATTTGGGCCGAGAAGTGCTAAAAAATCTCCCTCTTCTACACGAAAAGAAATGTTGTTTAAAACTTGCGTATAGTCATATTGAAATGACACATTTTCAATGTCAATAAGTGTTGTTTTCATGCATGATCGCTTCTTTCTAATTCAAAATCATTACGATTTACAAATTGTAAGTATAAAGGAAAGTGCAGTTTTTGTAAAGAAAAGAAGATGGATGCTTTTTCGAAATGCTGATTGCAAGTGTATAAATGATTTCGTGAAAATTAATGAAATAAAGGAGGATTGACTTTGAGTATTCAATTTTTACAGCAATTAGCACAAAGCACGGATAAGGAAATTGTCGCGATTGCTCGTGAAGAAGGCTTTAGCATTACGACTTCTGAAGTAAAAAAACTTCGCCCTTATTTGGAGCAATTCTCATTTTCTTGGCTATTTTTAGGGATTCCTAAAGATATTCTTGTTGAAGTGGAGGCCGTTTTAGGAAGAAAGCGCTCTCGTCAACTCATCGCCTTGTTTACAAAATAAAAAAGCCCGAAATCAGAACTAGCCTGATTTCGGGTTATTTCTGTTAGCCTTTTAAAGCTTCAATATGCTCAGGTTTAAAAGTACCGCTTCGTAACATATCGATTTCCACTTTATACGGAGCTACCTTAGATTTAGCGTCACTCTTGAGAGGGACAAAGGGTGTTTCTAAAATTTTAGGAACATCCATTAATTGTGGATGGTGTACTACATAGTTAAGGGCATCAAAGCCAATATGACCAAAGCCAATATTTTCGTGACGATCCTTACCTGCACCGCGCACATTTTTGGAGTCATTGATATGCAATACTTTAATGCGTTCCACGCCTATAATTTTATCAAATTCGTTTAATACACCATCAAAATCTTCCACGATATTATAGCCAGCATCATGTGTATGACAGGTATCAAAGCATATAGAAAGTCGCTCGTTATTCGTTACACCATCAATAATTTTAGCAAGTTCTTCAAAGGAACGTCCACATTCTGTCCCCTTCCCTGCCATGGTTTCTAATGCAATTTGAACGGGATAGTCCTGAGATAATACCTCATTCAAACCTTCAATAATTTTAGCAATACCAGCATCAGCACCAGCTCCTACATGGGCACCAGGGTGTAAAACAATTTGCGTTGCCTCCAGTGCAGCAGTACGTTCAATTTCCGATTGTAGAAAATCTACACCGAGACGGAATGTTTCTGGTTTTTCCGTATTGCCAATATTAATAATGTAAGGTGCATGTACAACAATATTGGTCATCCCATGCTCTTTCATATGCAGGAGTCCATTCATAATGTTTAAGTCAGCAATGGCTTTGCGACGTGTATTTTGCGGTGCTCCAGTATAAATCATAAATGTATTGGCTCCGTATGACAGTGCCTCTTTACTAGAGCCAAGTAGCATTTCTTTCCCGCTCATCGAAACATGTGAGCCAAGTAACATGTAAAAGCCCCCTTATTTTTTACCGCGTGCCTTTAAGCGACGTTCACGTTTTTTAATTTTTTCCATTTCCCATTTCATATTACGTTTATAGCCAGGTTTTACCTTTTTAGGCTTACGTACCAACGCTTTTGCTTTCACATCAATTTCATTCTCTTGCTTCACACGATTTTTACGGGCATGACGCTCTTTTAACTCTGACCATTCGCCATCTTTTACATCTTTTTGTACAAAAGGAATGCCCATTTTTTCTACGCGAACTACTGCATCCTCATCTGATGGCTCAAATAAAGTAATGGCTGTCCCTTTATTGCCTGCACGCGCTGTTCGACCAACGCGGTGAATAAAGAATTCTAAGTCTTCTGGAATCTCGTAGTTAATAACATGAGAAATGCCTTGGATATCAATACCACGAGCAGCTAAGTCAGTTGCTACAATGTATTGGTAGTCAAGATCACGGATTTGCTTCATCATTTTTTTACGATCACGTGGACTTAAATCACCGTGAATTTGGCCACAACGGATACCATGCTCATTTAAATAGCCAGCAACGTGTTCTGCTGTCTTACGTGTGTTGGTAAAGATAACAGCTAAAAAGGGATTAATGCCCTCAATGACTTCTAATAAACGTTTATTACGCGATTTTGAGCGCACTGGTACAAGTACAAAATCGATACCTTCTGCCACTGGTCGTTTATCATTCATATGGACATGCACTGGCGCTTCCATATATTTCTTTAAAAATGGCTGAAGTTTTTCTGGTATTGTTGCAGAGAAAACATACATTTCAAGCTTTTCGGGCATCTGTGAAGCAAAGCCATCAATCTCTTCAATGAAGCCCATATCAAAAGCTAGATCCGCTTCATCGACAACTAAAATTGGTGCTGTATGCACAAATAACGCTTGTGCTGAAACAAGGTCACGAATACGTCCTGGTGTTCCAACAACAATTTGTGGCTGTGTTTTTAATTTATCAATGGAGCGTTGTTTGTCCGTACCCCCAATAAATAGTTTTGCTTGAATAGCTGTTCCTTCTATTAATTGATTTAATGCATCAAAAATTTGCTGTGCTAACTCTCGTGTAGGAGAAGTAATAACGGCCTGTACTTCCTGTTTTTCTACATCAATACGTTGAACAATTGGAATTAAAAAACTATGTGTTTTCCCTGTTCCTGTATGTGCCTGTCCAATAGCACTTTTCCCTTTTAATAAAAGCGGAATAATTTCTTTTTGAATTGGTGTCGGTTCTGTAAAGCCAAGATTTGCAATGGCGTCCTGCAAAAATGGCTGAAAATTATAATCAGTATATTTTGACATCATTCGTTCCTCCTAACATCTTTTTCATTGTACCATGATTCGAACTTTAAGGTATATTTACGTCCTATTTCTTACTAGCATAAACATATTTTTAATGTTTTATTATCACCGTAACAAAGCCCTTATCAAAGGTACTTGAAATACGCAGAATATGCAATCATAAAAGCGCTGTAACAATGTTCGAAAACGCTTGTAATATGTAATTTTTATGTCAATTTATAGGGAACTAATGATTAGCAGATTCCCCACATGTTATGATAGAGCTGTAAGATATTATGGGAGGTTGGTAGATTATGAAAGCAGCAAGATGGTATAAAGCAAAAGACATCCGTGTAGAAAACATTGAAGAACCAGTCATCGCACCTGGAAAAGTAAAAATCAAAGTACATTGGACAGGAATTTGTGGCAGTGATTTACATGAATACGCAGCTGGGCCAATCTTTATTCCAGTGGAGCAACCTCACTATGTAAGTAAAGACATCGCACCTATTGTAATGGGACATGAATTTTCAGGTGAAGTAGTTGAAATTGGCGATGGTGTTACATCTGTTAAAATCGGTGATCCTGTAGTAGTAGAACCAATCCTTGCATGTGGCGAATGTGCTGCCTGTAAAAAAGGTAAATATAATATTTGTAAACATTTAGGTTTTCACGGTCTTTCAGGCGGTGGCGGTGGATTCTCCGAATATACAATGGTAGATGAAAAAATGGTTCACAAAATGCCAGAAGGGCTTTCTTATGAGCAAGGAGCACTTGTTGAACCAGCAGCAGTCGCTTTACATGCTGTGCGTCAAAGTAAATTAAAAGCCGGTGACAAAGCTGCCGTCTTTGGAACAGGACCAATCGGGCTACTTGTCATTGAAGCATTACGTGCAGCGGGCGCATCAGAAATCTATGCTGTAGAGCTTTCAGCAGAGCGTGCCGCAAAAGCTTTAGAACTTGGTGCAACAGCCGTCATTAATCCTAAAGAGGAAGATGCCGTTGCGCGTCTACATGAATTAACAAATGGTGGTGTAGATGTTGCCTTTGAAGTAACGGGCGTTCCTGTGGTATTACAACAAGCTATTGACTCAACAACTTTTGAAGGTGAAACAATCATCGTGTCGATTTGGGAGTCTACAGCTGCTATCCAACCGAACAATATCGTTCTATCAGAGCGAACAGTCAAAGGAATTATTGCCTACCGCGATATTTTCCCAGCCGTAATGGAGCTGATGACCCAAGGTTACTTCCCTGCAGACAAGCTTGTTACGAAACGAATTGCTCTTGATGAAGTGGTAACAGAAGGCTTTGAGGCATTAATGAAGGAACGTAATCATATTAAAATTCTTGTAAATTCTCAAGCATAAAATACGTTCAGGTAGAGAATAAAGCATTTCTCTACCTGATTTTATAGTTATTATTCTTGTCTATTATCCATTTTTTTCATGATAGTTAAATTCGCCATTAGAACGTTCACTTTATTTTCTCCAAAGATTCCTAGTGTTCGTTTCTCCGTATTTTCTTCAATGATTTTTTCAATCTCTTCTTCTGAAAGACCGCTTGCTAGGGCAATGCGCTTCACTTGAATGTTTGCAGCCTTCACACTAATATGTGGATCCAGCCCTGAGCCAGAAGCTGTCATTAAATCTGCAGGTATATCTTGGCGTTTTACTGTTGGGTTTGCATGTAGAAACTTCTTGATATCTGCTTCAATTCGCTTCTTCAATTCTGGATTAGATGGTGCATAGTTAAAAGTTCCAGAAGTCACACCACTATAATTTAACTGACCATTTTTGTCTGGTACCGTATCATCCTCAGTATAAACATTATAATGAATGGCTGAAACACGTCCCCAGAAATATGATGGTGCTGAAAAGGATTGACCGATCAGTTTTGAACCAACAGCTTTACCATTGATTTCTAGTAAACTACCATTTGCTTGATGATGGAGTAATCCTTGAGCTAAAGCAGTCACCGCAAAAGGGTAGATTAGCCCACACAGTATAAACATTGTTATTGTAATAAGAATTGCTTGCTTTAAGTTCATAAATAGTTTTCGCATGTACCTTCCTCCTATAGCCCAAAACTACGGCATAGTGGACCAACTAGTATGTCAATTAACTTAATCCCAATAAAAGGAGCTATAATACCACCTATACCATAGACTAATAAATTTTTATTCAAAAGTTTTGTAGCACTCATTGGTTTATACGTTACTCCCTTTATTGCAATTGGAATTAACAAGGGAATAATGACTGCATTAAAAATTAAGGCAGAAATAATCGCACTTGTTGAAGAATTAAGTTTCATTATGTTTAATGCGCTCATCTCAGGTACAGCCACCATCAACATAGCAGGTATGATGGCAAAATATTTTGCTATATCGTTAGCGATACTAAATGTTGTTAAAGCGCCACGTGTCATCAGAAGCTGCTTCCCTATCTCTACAATTTCAATAATTTTAGTTGGATTTGAATCTAAATCAACCATATTAGCTGCTTCTTTTGCTGCATTTGTACCTGAATTCATTGCAAGCCCAACATTGGCCTGCGCTAACGCTGGTGCATCATTTGTACCATCACCAGTCATCGCTACTACCTTCCCTTGTGCCTGTTCATCCTTAATGACTTGAATCTTGTCCTCAGGTTTGCTTTCTGCGATAAAGCTATCTACTCCAGCTTCCTTTGCAATCGCTGCTGCTGTAAGTGGATTATCTCCTGTACACATAATGGTTTTAATCCCCATTTCACGAAGCTGTTCAAAACGTTCCTTTAGTCCAGCCTTGACAATATCCTTTAGATAAATAACGCCTAAAATTTTATCATTCAGTGCTACGACCAGAGGCGTCCCCCCTACTGTAGATACTTGTTGAACCAGCAACTCTAGATTTGAAGGAATACTGTACCCTGCCTTCAAACTCTCTCTTTTTATCGTATCATAGGCACCTTTTCGAATTTTTGTGCCATCCACCCTATCCAAGCCACTCATTCGTGTTTGTGCAGTAAAGGGAATATGTTTACTTGTCTGGATAATGCTTTTTTCACCGTCCGTATTCACCCCTAATTCGCAAGCAAGCGATAAGATAGATTTTCCCTCAGGTGTATCATCTGTTAGAGAACTAAGCCATGCAGCTTGCATTAACTCTTCCCTGGCAACTCCTTTTACTGGTAGAAACTCAGCTGCCATTCGATTGCCATATGTTATCGTGCCAGTCTTATCTAAGATTAATGTATCCACATCTCCACAGGCTTCCACCGCTCTCCCAGACATTGCGATGACGTTAAATTGTGTTACCCTATCCATACCTGCAATACCAATTGCGGATAATAATCCACCAATCGTTGTAGGAATTAAACAAACTGTAAGTGCTATTAATGTTGCGATAGAAATTGGCACATTCAAATACATAGTCATTGGATAGAGGGACACTACCACTAACAGAAAGATAATTGTTAAACTTACTAGAAGTGTATTAAGGGCTATTTCATTTGGTGTTTTTTTACGGCTAGCCCCTTCAATTAGCGTAATCATTTTATCCAGAAATGATTCGCCAGGCAATGAAGTAATTTCAATCATCAACCAATCACTCGTAACCGTCGTACCACCCGTAACGGATGAAAAATCTCCACCTCGTTCTTTTACAACAGGGGCAGATTCACCTGTTATTGCCGATTCATCCACAGTAGCAATGCCATCAATGACTTCCCCATCATTTGGAATTACCTCTCCAGCTTGAACTAATACAATATCTCCTTTTTTTAGGTCATTGGCCTGTTTAAGGATTTCCGTACCATCATGAAGCAACACACGAGCCTGTGTCACTGTCTTTGTTTTTTTTAAAGTTTGAACTTGTGCTTTACCTCTTCCTTCTGCAATTGACTCTGCAAAATTAGCAAATAGAATTGTAACAAAAAGTAGGATAGCAACTATTCCATTGTATAATCGAGCATGTTCTTCTACTACACTCCCAAACATATTTGGGAAAAGAACTAATAGCACCACAAACAAAAATCCTACTTCTACAACAAACATAACAGGATTTTTTAGCATATAAGTGGGACTAAACTTTTTTAAAGCGTCTATCATTGCATTTTTCAGCATCTTACTTGTCAAAAAACTCTTTCTTACTGTTTCCATATGCTCACTCCCCCATTAAGAATAAAGTTGTAAATGCTCTGTAATTGGACCAAGTGCTAAAGCTGGTAAAAATGTTAGGGCACCAATCATTAAAACGATAGCCACTAGTAAAAAAGTAAAAGTAGTATTATCCGTTTTTAATGTTCCTATTGAATCACTGTGCCAAAATTTTTTGGCAAGTAGTGACGCAATCGCAAGTTGAATGATAATGGTTAAATATCGTCCAAAGAACATTGCAAGTCCTGTTGTCACGTTCCAAAATGTGGAATTATCTGCTAACCCTTCGAACCCTGAGCCGTTGTTGGCAGAGGCTGAAGCAAATTCATATAAAACCTGTGATAATCCGTGAGCACCTGGATTCGTTATGCCTGCTATTCCTGTTGGTGTTACAACTGCTAGTGCTGAAAATAGCAAAATAATAGCCGGATGAATCAAAATGCATAGAGCAATTAATTTCATTTCTTTCTCTTCAATCTTTTTACCTAAAAACTGAGGAGATCGCCCAATCATTAAACAGGCAATAAAAATTGTTAGTAGAACATACATCATCATGTTCATCAGGCCGACCCCTTTACCACCAAACACAACATTTAGCATCATATTAAACATCGGTACTAGACCCCCAAGAGGCGTCAATGTATCGTGCATATTGTTAACAGATCCTGTTGTAAACGCAGTAGTGACAGTGGTAAATAATGCTGATTGTACTACTCCAAAACGCATTTCTTTTCCTTCCATGCTCCCTAGCTCCTGTGTTATACCGAGTTCACTTATAATTGGATTACCAGCCTTCTCTGCTATGTACACAGTCACTAATCCGAGTAGAAACAATATACTCATTGCTGCAAAAATAGCTAAACCTTGTTTTCCAAAAATAGTTTTCTTTTTTCTATAAGCAATCATCAAACTAAAGGCAACTACACAAGCGCCCGGCAAAAGCATCATCGATAACATCTCCACTATATTTGAGAGAACGGTTGGATTTTCAAAAGGTGTTGTTGAATTGGCTCCGTTAAAGCCCCCACCATTCGTACCTATATGCTTAATCGATTCTAGAGAAGCAACAGGTCCAAGTGCAATATCTTGTAATTTTCCTTCGATCGTTTGTACTGTTTTATTTGCACTTAAGGTTTGTGGTGTCCCTTGAGATACTAAAATAATGGCAACAACGATGGAGATAGGCATTAAAATACGCGTAATAACACGAACAAAATCAATAAAGAAATTCCCAATAGTATCTGTTTTCGCAACAAGGCGACGACAGAACGCCATACAAGCTGCATAACCAGTAGCTGCAGATGTAAACATCATGAAGATAATAACTAGCATCTGTGATAAATAACTGAGTCCAGATTCACCGCTATAATGTTGAAGATTTGTGTTGGTTATAAAAGAAATGATTGTGTTAAATGAAAGTGTAGCTTCCATATTGCTAATATTATTTGGATTTAAAAATAGGAATGATTGAATGCGCAACAAAAAATATCCAATAAAAACCATAATTGCATTTGAAAGTATTAATGAAAGTACATATTCTTTACCATTCATATCTACTTGTTTAATGCCACACAATTTATAAATTACTGCATCAACTTTGTCTAAAATAGGATCAAGCCATGTTTTTTGATGTAATGTTACCCGATATAGATAATGCCCAGTTAAGATAACGAGCGGTAAATAAATAATTAATACTATGGCTATTTGCCACATAGTGCATTACCTCCTAACAGCCTTTAATAATTTTCAGGACAAAGTAATGCATGCCCTAGATAACCAAACAAGAATACAAGTACAATCCCGATAAAAATCCACATTCCTATCTCCTCCTTATTGCTCATCCACTAGTTTGAAGCACCATGTAGTTAATGACAAAAGACTTCCGAAGCTTATCAGTAACAATACAACCATATAAAAGTCCATCAATAAAATACCCCTCCTTCATTTAGGTTGTTCTCATCATACTGACTTTCAAATTAATGTAGTGTTAGGAAATCTACTCTTCTATTAAGAAAGCATAAAGAGGCAAAATCTTTATACTTTCTTAATGGGAGTTAACGCTATAATACAAATGAGGTGAACGAGGATGGAAAATACACGTCCAACTCCTGAGATGTTTTTAGCAAGACTTCAACAGGAGCAACAAATTTTAGGGAATTTAAAAATCTTTCTCGGTTATGCTGCTGGAGTAGGTAAAACTTACGCAATGTTAGATGCAGCACATCAAGCTCAAAAATTAGGTAAAGATGTGGTGGTTGGCTATGTAGAACCACATCCTCGTCCAGATACGTTAGCTTTACTAGAAGGGCTTGAGCAAATTCCGACGAAAAAAATAACCTATAGAGGAAAAGCTTTTTATGAATTAGATATTGATGCCGTATTGCAGCGCAAACCAGAAATTGTTCTTATCGATGAATTGGCACATTCCAATGTACCAACAATGCGGCACAAGAAGCGTTTTGGAGATGTTGAAGAACTACTGTCAAAGGGGATTCATGTTTATACAACTGTAAATATTCAACATATTGAAAGTCTTCATGACTTAGTAGAAGAAATTACTGACATTAAAGTACGAGAGCGTATCCCTGATTACTTAATTGATCAAGCATCTCAAATAAAAGTTGTAGACATTGAACCAGATGAACTAATACAACGCCTACAAGAAGGTAAAGTTTATGCAAAACAACAAGCGGAAAAAGCACTGCATTCTTTTTTCCGTAAACAAAATTTAGTATCATTACGAGAAATCGCATTACGTAGAGCAGCGGATACAATCAACTATAAACAAATAAACAACCATGAATCTGTCAAACACCCTGTACAAATTGAAGAACACCTACTAATTGGTATCAGTAGTTCTCCTACAAATGCAAAAGTTATTAGAACCACTGCAAGACTTGCACAAGCATTACACGGTAAATTTACTGCTCTTTATGTGCAAAACCTGCAGGAGCAAGAAGGAAGTAGTGCAAATTCAGAACGATTACAACAACACATTAAACTTGTGGAACAGCTTGGCGGCCATGTCGTCATCGTTCAAGAAGACGACGTAGCAGCAGCCCTTGCTAATTATGCTCAAATTAGTGGGGTCACGAAACTTGTTATCGGACGAACAAGTATGAGGAAAAAATGGTGGCGACCAAGTACAAAAATAAGTGACCGCCTGAATGAATTTGTTCCGAACTTAGCCCTACACATAGTACCAGATCAAGAAAATGAACCATTTTATTTTCCTAGTATAAGTAATAAATTATCATTTGAATGGCTTGATTTGTTCAAAATGTTTATCGTATTTTGCTTCATATCAATTGTCGGCTTATATCTATATACAATTGGTATAAGCGAGTCAAACATCATTACAATTTACATTTTAGGGGTCCTCATCCTTGCTATTTGGTCAACTGGATCGATGATGAGTATTATTAACTCCATTATTGCTGTCTTACTTTTTAATTACTTTTTTACAGAGCCTCGATTTTCATTTGATGCTTATCATCGTGACTATCCAATGACATTTTTTATCATGTTTATCTCTGGCGTAATTACGAGTAGCTTAACAAAGAAGATAAAGGAGCAAACCATTATAGCCATTCGTAAATCTTATCGAATGGAGGTGCTCCTTGAAACAAATCGTAGGCTTCAACATGCTAAGTCTATTGAAGAAATAATAGTTGAAGGCATGTCTCAAATTGTTAAATTAGTAGAAAAGCCTGTACAATTTTTCGAAATAAATAACCAGGTAATTGAGAAATCATCTTTCTTTCGTACTGAAACAATGTCTAGTAGTGAAAATCAAAAAATAGCTGTACTTTTCGATAATCCAAATGAATGTGGTGTTGTTAGTTGGGTTACAAATAATAGGCATGTAGCAGGTGTATCTACAGACATCTTTCCTGAAGTGAACGCTTATTATATACCTGTTATTTCTAATGGAGATGTGAAGGGTGTTATAGGTATTGCCCTATCTAAAGTTTCCCCATTGCCTGCATTTGAGCGCAATATTTTGCACGCCATTATTAATGATTTTTCATTCGCTTTGGATAAATGGTATTTACAGAAACTTAATGAGGAAGTAGCGCGAGAAGCTGAAATGGAACAGATGCGAGCTAACCTTTTACGTGCAATCTCTCATGACCTTAGGACACCACTCACTGCTATCTCTGGAAATGCAGATATCTTACTCAACAATGCACCATTAATACCAGAGATTGAAAAAAATAAATTATATGAAGATATTTATAAAAATTCAAAATGGCTTGTACAAATGGTTGAAAATTTACTAGCTGTATCTAAGTTAGAGGATGGGCAATTTGCGTTAGAAATGCAAATTGAACTAGTAGAAGATATTATTCAAGAGGCACTTTCCCATGTTATTCCTCAAAACAATACACATAAAATATCTTATGAAATTAAACCTGAGTTTTTATTTGCTTTAATGGATGCTCGACTCATCATACAAGTTTTCATTAATATTATCGATAATGCATTGACTTACACCCCACCAGGTAGTGCCATTACGATCATAGTGAAAGAATCAGATGGATTCGTAAGTTTTAGTATTTCTGATAATGGGCCTGGAATCGATGACGCTTTAAAAAGTAGCTTGTTTGAACCATTTACAACTGGAAAAGTACAACGCAGTGATAGTAGACGTGGTCTTGGTTTAGGCTTAGCACTCTGTCAAACAATTTTAAAATTACATGGTAGCAGCATAAACGTTTCAGATAATAAACCGCAAGGAACGATTTTTAACTTTTCGCTGAAAAAAGGAGTAATGAAATTTGATGAGTAAAAGAATTCTAGTAGTTGAGGACGATGTAGCAATTGCCAATTTAATTAAAATGACATTAGCGACAAACCATTATGAATTCGACATTGCACGTGATGGTAATAGTGCTCTTCAAAAGGCTCTTACCATAAAACCTGACGTTTTTATTTTAGATTTAGGTCTACCAGACATAGATGGCGTAGAACTAATCACTAAAATTAGAAGTTGGAATCAAACACCAATTATTGTCGTAAGTGCTCGTGGAGAAGAACATGATAAAATTAATGCTTTGGATGCAGGTGCAGATGATTATGTAACAAAGCCATTTAGTGTGGAAGAATTATTAGCAAGAATTCGGGTTGCCTTAAGAAGAATGGCCTATGAACAACCACTTGAAAAAGAGAATCCCATTTTCACAAATGGTTATCTTCAAATTAATTATGTTGATCATACAGTATTTGTAAATGGAAAAGAAATACATGTGACGCCGATTGAATATAAACTTTTAATTGTTTTATCCAAAAATGTTGGGAAAGTTCTAACACATAATTATATTTTAAAGGAAATCTGGCAAAATGCTCTTCAATCAGATGTTCCAAGTTTACGAGTTTTTATGGCTACACTTCGAAAAAAAATAGAAGTTAATCCAGCACAGCCCAAACTTATTCAGACACATGTACGGGTAGGCTACCGAATGCTTCGCTATCATGAAGAGGATGAATGAATATGGAGCCTAAGGTCTAGCTGTATTTGGACTTCTACTTTACAAATTCCATATTACATTTTGCTTTTATGTAGCTTTATTGAACCCTCCTATTAGCCTTTGCATATCATAGCTATAGTCAGGTATGTCATCAATGAAAAACAAGTAGAAAGGAGATCATTATGGTATTTCGACCACCTTATCCATACCCAATGTATCCGGGTGGCATGAGAATGCCCATGCCCATGCAAACACCTCCACAGATGTCGCCACAGTCCTTTTTCCCGCCTGGAGGCTTCCCTGTTCAACCACGAATTCCAGGCGGCTTTCCAATGGCTAATGGAATAGGTTCATTTGGAGGGCAAATGCCGATGCCACCTGTGCAAGAAGCTTCGAAAGTCGGTTCATTTTTACAGCAAGCCAACAGTTTATTTAATACAGCCAAAACCTATACCCCTTATATCCAACAAGCTATGCCGATGGTGAAAAATATTCCATCACTTTTAAAATTGTATAAAGGATTCCAAGGACTTCCTTCCGCTGGCGGTGGAGCAACAGAAGCAGCAGGAAGCGATAGTAAGGCTGCTGGAAGTAGACGGTCATCTAGGCAAAGTGCATCATTTACGCCTCCCGAGCCACTTCCATCTAAACCACGTATTTTCCAACCACCAATGTAAATGAACGTTTCTTTGTATTCACTGTCACTGTCCGTTATAATGTAGATAGGTAAGCTTGAAAGGAGTCACAACCACCATGCAAGTATTAAAAATTAATCCACGTGGCTATTGCTACGGTGTTGTGGATGCGATGGTGATCGCTCGTAACGCCGCACTTGATAAAACATTACCAAGACCTATCTACATCTTAGGGATGATTGTGCATAATAAACACGTCACAGATGCGTTTGAAGAGGATGGGATCATCACGTTAGATGGTGATAACCGCCTAGAAATTATTGAACAAGTTGAAACAGGTACTGTCATTTTTACAGCACATGGTGTTTCACCGGAAATTCGTGAGATTGCGAAGCGAAAAGGCTTAGTGTCCATTGATGCTACATGTCCTGATGTAACAGTTACCCACGATTTAATTCGTGAAAAATCAGCAGAAGGCTATGACATTATTTATATTGGTAAAAAAGGACATCCCGAACCAGAGGGTGCTATTGGCGTTGCCCCAGATCATGTCCACTTAGTACAGTCTTCTAACGATATTGATGCTTTACAATTAACGAATGATAAATTACTTGTCACAAATCAAACGACAATGAGCCAATGGGATGTCGCCCATTTAATGGATAGTTTAAAAGAAAAATTCCCACATATTGAGGTACACAAAGAGATCTGTTTAGCTACACAAGTACGTCAAGAGGCTGTTGCACAGCAAGCAGGTGAAGCGGATTTACTTATTGTTGTAGGTGATCCTAAATCCAATAACTCGAACCGCTTAACACAAGTTTCTGTAGAAATTGCAGGAACACCATCCTATCGAATTGCAGATGTTTCAGAGCTAAAAGTAGAATGGTTAAAAGGTATCAACATCGTTGCTGTAACAGCAGGTGCTTCTACGCCAACACCAATTGTAAAAGAGGTTATTAACTTCCTTGATCAATTTGATGAAAATGATCCATCTACACACGAGATTAAGCGTACAGTAACACTAGATAAAATTCTGCCAAAGATTAAGACACCAACACCTGTTGATAAAATCATGCCCTATTAGTTAATCACAAAAAATCCTGATTGTTATTATGACAATCAGGATTTTCTTTATTTACTAAAGTAATAGTTTATAGGACGACCAATGCCACCATAATGGACATCCATTGTGATTTCCTCTTGTTTTTCAAGGTAATCTAAATATCTTCTAGCTGTTACGCGGGCAATGCCAATTCCACTGGCTACTTCTTCCGCTGAGGCACCATCCACCGATTGTAAAAAGTGCACAACTTTTTCAAGTGTTGTACGATTAAAACCTTTTGGGAGATTTTTTTCGGATTTCAATGTAACAGATTGATCCAACATGGTTTGTCCATCACGATAATGAAATAACTGATCTAATTCTCCCTGTGTGAGCTCTCGTTCTGTTTGAGTTTGCTTGTTAAAGCGTAAATAATTGTCAAGTGTCCCTTTAACACGTTCAAAAGAAAAAGGCTTCATAATATAATCAAAAACACCTAGATGCAGTATCTGTTTCACTGTCTCCATATCATTTGCGGCCGTCACGGTAATAACATCTACTGGTAGATCGAGCTCACGTATTTTGCGTAAGCTTGTAATACCATCTTGCTCTGGCATAAAAATATCCATAAAAACTAAATCAGGCTTCAGTTGACAAATTTGCGTAATGCCTTCTAACCCATTAGGTGCCTGTCCAACCACTTGAAAATGCTCTACCTTTTCAATAAATTGACGATTTACCTCTCGTACCATTGGATCATCCTCAATTAATAATACTCTAATCTGTGCCACTGCTAGCCCTCCATCCATTATGAATAATAAAAGGTGATTAAAAAACTTGTTCCTTTGTTAGGCTCACTGATGACTTCGATGTCACCCTGCCCTTTTTCGACAATTTCCTTTATTAAAAATAACCCTATTCCACGGTAGTTTTTCTCTTTTGTAGAATAACCATTATCAAAAATGTGCTGCTTGACCTCTTCCGTCATGCCAACACCATTATCGGTTACTAATATGGCTAATACGTCATCATCTTCATCCACAGAAACATGAATCACCTTCTCCTCGACCTGTACATCCTTTAATGCATCAAACGCATTTTCTATCAAATTACCAAAGAGAATGACGAAATCATGATGATCCAAATTAGCTGGAAATGATGTAAATCGGCTTTCACGGTCAATTTCCAATCGAATTCCTTGTTCCTTCGCATAGGAAATTTTACTGAGCAATAGCCCAGAAATATTTTCATTTTTTATTCGTTCGTTTAAAAAGTTAGTGATTTCATCATGCTCTTCCTTCACTTGTGTTAAGTAAGAAAGTGCCTGTTCATGATGACCTAGCTGTAAAAGACCCGCTATCGTATGCAGTTTATTTTTATGTTCATGTGTTTGTACACGAAGGGCTTGGACAAATGCTCTAACGCCTGTTAATTCTTCGGCAAGCTTTTTCACTTCCGTACGGTCTTTAAACATGGCCACTGCCCCAACAGTTTCTCCATTAACCTGTATCGGAATTCGATTACTCATAATACTATGATTATTAATATACAGCTCACGATTAAATAACGGCTGATCCAGCTCTAAAATTTCAGGAAGTCGTGTATCTGGCAAGACATGAAAGATTTTCTGTCCAATCAATGTAGAGGGTTTTTCATAAACGCCTAAGATATCACAGGCCTTTTCATTAAAAATCGTAATGGTCAAATCATTATCGATAGCAATGATGCCTTCGTGCATGGCATTAAACGTTTCTGTACGTTCTACATACATTTTGGCAATTTCATGCGGCTCTAACCCAAACATTTGCTTTTTCATATGAAGCCCCAATGTTCGTGCTCCCCATACACTAAATAGTAACGATAATAGAACAGTAACCATTAGTTCGGTTTGCATTGTTTGCAGTAACTCCACTACCGTAAGAACACTGTACCCTACTACTGTAACACCTATTTGTTGTCCTTCATGGTTCATAATCGGAACAAACGCACGAACCATATTACCGTGTTCTCCACGTGCAATCGACGTATAGTAATGCTCTGAAAAAGCGGCGTTTAAATCTCCAGATTGAGATATTCGACCAAGTTCCTGGCTATTAGGATGGGAATATTTTCGTCGTTGCATATCAAGAACAACAATATATTTTGCCCCATTGATATCACGGATTTCCTCTACAACAGGATTAATATGCTGTACGGCATCATAGTAATTTTCACTAGCAATATATGTTTTTATTTCAGGAAGCTGAGAGACGGTTTTTGCTACAAGGAGTGCTTGATCACTTAGTTTGGTCTTTTGCTCATTCATGACAAAACCTAACAAAAAAGTACCGCCAATGCTAAAGGAAAGCATGAGAATAAAAAAAGTCAGAGACATAATTTTTCTTTGCATGGATAACTTCTGAAATTTCAACTGACCGCCTCCCTCCTACTATATTTTAGCTTACTCCATATGTTAGAATAACAAAAACATCAGAAAATACGAATTAATTGGGTGTATACAATGAAAAAATTTATTATTGGTACGATTATAACTGTGCTTGTGTTAATCCTCACTATCAGTGTTCAACAAGGATTACTATTCGCCAAGCCACTTCCCTATGATGATGAGCAAAAGGGTTTAGACACACAGATAACAATTCATTTAAGTCATGTCGTCGCTGAAAATACCCCTAAAGGCCAAGCTGCCAACAAATTTGCTGAGCTAGTAGAAGAAAAAACAAACGGGAAGGTCAAAGTACATGTCTACTCCAACTCCTCTTTATTTAATGATGAAAATGAATTTCAGGCATTGCAAAAGGGAGAAGTGGAAATGATCATCCCTACTTTTTCTAAAATGACAGCTTATGTTCCTAATTGGCAGGTGCTTGATTTACCCTTTCTGTTTAATACAAATGAGGAAGTAAAGGAAGTCCTAACGGGTTCTATTGGTGAACAATTGGTTAATGAGCTAGAGCCGTTCCATATTAAAGGGCTTGGCTTTTGGTACAATGGGTTTAAGCATCTAACCTCTGTTGAGCAGCCTATTCATAACTTTGAAGATTTACAGGGCTTACGAGTGCGTACGATGCCAAGTAAAACATTAGAAAAGCAATTTGAAGTGGTCAAAGCAACACCTATACCTATTTCTTTTAGTGAGGTCTTTTCGGATTTAGAGAAGCATGCAATAGACGCACAAGAAAATACCGCTTCTAATATCTATTCAAAGGGTTTTTACAAAGTACAAAAGCATATGACTATCACTCAGCATGGGATTTTAGGCTATGCTGTGTTAATGAATGAAACCTTTTGGAATTCTCTACCTATCAAAATTCAGCATCAGTTGTTGGATGCTATGAAAGAAACAACCGATTGGCAATTTGAGCAGGCTGAACTTATGAATGAACAAGATATGGACAAGCTGAAACAGCTAGATGATTTTGATGTGTATACAATGAGTCCCCAAGAAAGACAGCGCTTTAAGGAACAACTTGCACCTGTTTATGATTTTTATAGAGCCCATATTCAAAACGATCAAATCTTAGCAGAGATTGAAAAAATCGTTGATCCCTAATACTTTTGTTCATTAATGAAAAATCCTTACAAAACGTAAGGATTTTTCTATTGTATTATAATAGATTCACGAATCTCACAACTACTATAAAACAGCTTAAAACCCTTGATATTACTAGCCTTAATACCCCTTTCTCTCAGAATGAACAAAATGAACAATACAACCATTACGGTCATAAACACTATTGTCGGAAAATTTCAGCTATGATAACCACATGAAAGCGTTCACACAATATTCATAGATGTTGTAGGGGGAGAACTATATGCGGATAAATTTTAAAAACTTAACAGTACAAGTATTGATTGCCATTGTACTAGGGATTATCGTCGGAGCAACATTCCCAGAATTCGGGGCAAAGCTCAAAATCTTGGCGGATATATTTATTAAACTTATTAAAATGTTAATAGCACCAATTATCTTCTTAACAGTCGTAATCGGCATTGGTAGCATGGGGGATGTCAAAAAGGTTGGTAAAATTGGTGGAAAAGCTTTAATTTATTTTGAAATTGTTTCAACTTTTGCCCTTGCAATTGGCTTAATCGTTGTCAATATTGTTCAACCAGGTAAAGGTTTTAATACAGATGCAGCAAGCGGTGCTGATGTTTCACAATATACAGACGCGGCGGCTGCAGAGCATGGTTTAGGAGCATTTATTATGCAAATTATTCCTGAAAATGTAGTTGGTGCTTTAGCAAATGGTGAATTATTACCAGTCTTGTTCTCAGCTGTTTTATTTGGACTAGCTGCGGCGGCGATTGGAGAACCAGCTAAACCTGTTATTAAATTTTTCGAGCAAGTTGCAGATATTTTCTTTAAAATCGTTAACATGGTGATGAAAATTTCTCCTATTGGTGCGTTTGGTGCCATGAGTTATACAATCGGAAATTTTGGACTTAAATCATTAGGAAACTTAGGATTTTTAATGCTATCTGTTTACATTACAATGTTCATTTTTATTGTTGTGATCATTGGATTGATTACCCATTACTTTGGCTTTAGTATTTTTAAATTTATCAAGTACATTAAAGATGAAATCTTTATCGTTATCGGAACATCTTCATCTGAATCTGCATTACCTTCCATGATGCGTAAGCTTGAAAACTATGGTTGTTCAAAGCAAGTGGTTGGGCTGGTGATTCCTACAGGCTATTCATTTAACTTAGATGGAACATCCATTTACTTATCAATGGCTGCTATCTTTATTGCGCAAGCCTATGGTGTGGATTTAGATGTTTGGCATCAAATTACGTTATTAGCCATCTTAATGCTTACTTCTAAAGGGGCAGCTGGTGTAACAGGCTCTGGCTTTATTACACTTGCAGCAACATTAGCAGCCTTCCCGATGATCCCAGTAGAGGGGATTGCCCTTTTAATCGGCGTAGATCGTTTCATGTCAGAAGCACGTGCAGTTACAAATCTAATTGGTAATGGTGTAGCTACAGTGGTCGTGTCAAAAATGGAAAAAGAATTTGATACAGAGCAGGAAAAGCGTGCTCTATCCGGTCATACCCAAATGTCATAAAATGAACAGGCTGCTGAAAGCGGAAATAATTTGCTACTTCAGCAGCCTGTTCTTTTATTTATAAAGAGGCAAGTAGATAAAAAACACCGTAGAGCTAGTTTCTTGAAACCTCATCGACTACCTACTCGTATAAATAATGACTGGAGGTTTCTTTATGACAACTTTTACACTTACCTATCCGAAGGGCTTTAAAAGCTTCACTGATATTCCAATCGTGAATGAACACAACGAAACAGTATGTGTACTTCAAAAAATGGAGCGTACCTCTGCTGGTAAAGTACTGAATGCTGTCTTGCTGGTAGCTGCACAGCAAACATTACCGTACCGTTATGAGACACGAACTACTTTAGGTGCACCACTTTTTCAAGTACAATCTACCCTGTTAACAAAAGGAGTCAGCCATCAAATTGTTATGCCTGATGGCAGCTTGATACCCATTCAACGGAAAACAGTGCAATTATTAGAATCCTCTTATTCATTTACAATGGACGATTTAGAATTTCGTTTTGAAAAGGATTTTACCTCTACTGCTTATTTATATTGCAATGATGAAAAGATTGCGAGTGCAAGCTCTATTGAGACTGAGCTAGTACAGATAGGTATACAGTTTAAGCTTTTCCATGCGGATGATATGCGCTTTGTTGCACTCCTAGCAACTCTTTATCAAGCTCTCTTTGCAATAACTACATAGCTGCTTTAAACATGTCAAAGGCATCGAGCATTAAAATCTCGATGCCTTAATCCTATGTTATTTTTCTACACAGCTAATTTATTTTTTCTCGTTGGGCATTTAATATGTTAATAACATAGGAAGCATTTTGTGATGCTTTTGCTTGTACAATCTTCTTGATGGCTTCTTCCATCCTTAAAGCTAACTCAAGTGCCTCATGCGTAGCGCCCTTTATCGTTGTTTGTATGGTAATGGTTGTTCGATTTTCAATAACTAAATATTCATATACGTCAAAAGCTTCTAAGCCCGCAATTAAATCTTCCATCAAAAGGTTCATATCATCCCCCATTATCTTGTTGTTATCAAGCAAGGAGGTAAACTCCCATCTTTCAAAAACTATGGGATAGTCCTTTAAGGGAGACGTTTTTAAAGCATTTTTTGCTATGGATTCCATATCTTTTTTAATTGACTGGAAATAGTCTTCTCCGCCTACAACTTGGATTACTAATTCCTTTTCTTCCGTCGTTTTAACGTCAATGCCGACATACTTTTCAAGTAGCTTATCCTTCAATCGAGCCAGACTCAACTCTTCATTTGTTATAAGCGATTGAGCCTCTTTATTTGCTTCTGACCTTTTCTCTCCTGCAAATCTATCAAATAGGACCAACATAGATATAATGACTACCAACAGTCCGATGACAAGCCCAAACCGTTTACCCATTGAATCCCTCCTGATAGGAAGGTATGTCCCCTTTTACTACAATATTCGCTTTTCTAGTTTGAAACAGCACATACTTTTCATATTAAAATGCAGTGTCCCTACAGTATCTCCACTTTTCATAATGGAATTTGTATCGCTTATTTTTCCCTATATATTCCGGGACGCGAAATAAATTTGCTTTGTTTTGTCCTTTCTGTGTCATGCTTCTCAAAAAGTAGTACACTTAAGAAGTAGTAATTCTATCATTATGGAGGGTTTTAAATGGCATCAAAAGCAGCGGATATTAAAAATATACTGACATTAAATCTGCTTGTACAAATCTTAGAGGAACGTGGCATTATGACAGATAAAGAACTAAAAGAGCGCCTCACCAATACAGTAAAACTATCTTCGATGGAGAATGATTTAAAGGAAAAAGTCCTTGAAGAAATCAAACATTAATGGATTTTACCTCATCAAAAAACGACCGCTTTCTGAAAGCGGCCGTCTGAATCAAAGCTTTAAGTTTAGGATCGAATTGTTTTCAAAGCAGTTGACCATGGCACAAGCTGATCTAACATTTGATGAACTGAATCTGCTTGCACCTCTTTTGGTTTAAAGACAGAGCCGTTTTCAAAATCAGTAAATAATGATAATGCTGGATGTACTCGAACATCTGCAACTAGCAATTCTCCAAGAATTCCTCGTAGATGCTCTGCTGCACGCGCACCTCCAACAGAACCATAAGAGACGATACCAGCAGCTTTATTGTTCCATTCAACTCGTAAATAATCTAATGCATTTTTTAATGCACCTGTAATGGAGTGATTGTACTCAGCAACAATAAAGACAAAGCCGTCACAAGCTGCTACTTTTTCTGACCATGCAGCTACCCCAGAAGTATCTCCACCTGGTTCCCCTAAAAATGGTAATTTAAATTCAGCGATATCAATTATTTCATATTCCGCATCACGACGTTTTTCCGCAACTTCCTTTACCCAAGCTCCAACTTGTGGGCTTACACGACCTTCTCGCGTACTTCCTAAAATAATACCGATTTTTAACATATGACGCCTCCTCTTATCATCCATTCTTGTGACTCCATCACGGTTTATCGTACGTGTTCGCCACTCGTAACCATTTTGGTCAGAAAAATATCCCTTTATTCATCACCCGTTAATTAGCTCTGAATAGTTAGAATTGAATTATCTCTAATTCAAGATTAAGGTATCATCAACCATTCTTTCCTGTCAAATATTTAATCTAGAGGGATAAAGAGGATTATTTTGTTTTAATGGGCTGCTCCAATGCCTCTAATTCCTCTTCAATAGAGGCGTATTGTCTTTCCACAACATACTTGGCATCTGACAAGGCAGCATTATAAATATAGGGGGCAATATGCTCCTTGATAAAATCTAACATACGTTCAGCTTCAAATTCACTAATGTCTTCATCACGCTGATTATAAAAAAAACGTTGAATATCAGCAAGAATCATTTCCTGCTGATCTTTAGATAAACGAATAAACAAGACAACTCTCTCCACTTCTGTTAATCAATTTTATCTACATCTTATCACTGTTCATAGATTCCTTGCATTCAAAAAGGCTGAAACACTAGTACTGCTAGCGTTCAGCCCCATCTCATTGTTTACATTCAAATGAGTAGCTAGTGGATAAAAAGTTTTTCTCCTTTGCTACAATTGCTTGTCCACCATCATCTTCACATTGCTGTGTCATTGCATCGATTTTCTTATCATTGACCATATTGGTCATCACCGTCATACCAATACCAAAAACAACGATGAATAAACCAATCATGATCCATAGCTTGCCTGCTTTATTACCAGCTGGTCTTTCATTAGCCATATTAGTTCCCTCACTTATACAAATAAAAATGGTTCTGTATGGATCGTTGATTGGATGAATTCAACCAAGTATTTTTTATCCTCACATAGTTCAGCCATTTTTTTTGCTACTCCTGCAATCATTACCTTTTCTACATGATGACCAGGATCTACTATTTGCAGATCAATGGCTTGTGCGTCCTGAGCTGTATGGAAGTACATATCGCCTGTTAAGAAAACATCAGCTCCTGCACGTTTTGCCGCATAGATATATTTATTACCATCTCCACCAACAAGCGCAACCTTGCTGACCTTCGATTGTAAATCACCCACTACACGCACAGCTGGCACATCTAGTTGCTGTTTAACGAATTCAGCAAATTGTTGTAACGTCATGTCCTTTGTTAAGTAACCTACACGCCCTAATCCCATCACATTTGTTTGCTGCTCAAGACGTATCACATCATAGGCAGGCTCCTCATAAGGATGGCTAGTAAGCATGGCCTTTAACACGCGGCCTTTAATGGATTCAGGAAAAACAACTTCTACCTTTACTTCTTCCTCCACATGTAATTCACTAACAGAGCCAACGAACGGATTAGCTCCTGCTAATGCACGGAACCGACCTTCTCCAGTCGTTGTATAACTACATGCTTCATAGTCGCCAATACGACCCGCCCCAGCTTTTGCAAGCGCCTCACGTAATGCTTGTGCATTAGCAGTTGGTATAAAGACTGCCAGCTTCAACAAATTCTCAGCATACGTTTCTTCTAATATTGAACGGTTTTTTAGCTGTAGGGCATCTGCTAATAAATCATTTACCCCACCTTCGGCTACATCTAAATTTGTATGAGCGGCATATACAGCAATATCGTGTTTAATGAGCTTTTCATATAAGCGCCCTGCTGGATGATCTGTGCGGATATTCGCTAGGCGTCTAAAGATTGGTGGATGATGTGCGATAATCAGCTCACAGCCTTTTTCTATTGCCTCATTTGCCACGGCTTCAGTGACATCTAACGTCACCAAAACTTTACTTACAGGTTTGTTGAGGGTCCCTATCGCTAGTCCAATTGGATCATTGTCCATACAAGCTAGTTTTTTGGGTGACCATGCTTCGAACACTTGAATAACTTCTTGGCCATTTACCGTTTTCATCTTACAAAACTCCTTCTACTAAATGTATCAGAGCCGTTAACTCTGCACGCTTTTCTTCAATTTCAGGTGTTTGTTCTGCTCCTTCAATGGATTGTAGTACACGTTGCCAATTGTCTTTTTCACGCAACCATTTTTTCGTAAATGCTGGTGATTTACGCAGGCTTAGCTTAGGTCCAAACAAAATCTCGGCTGTAGAGAGCTCCATTTGCCCTCTTTGTAACACAAGGATTTCATAGATTTTATCATCTTCCTCTAAAATCTCTTCATCAAGAATCGCCCATTGATGTGCTAAAGCCCACTCACGGATAACCTTGGCGTGAATATTCGGTTGTAGGATTAGACGTGTGACACCTTGAAGCTTTTCTGGATGCTTCTCTAGAATGGAAACAATTAATGGTCCACCCATGCCAGCTATTGTCACCGTATCCACATGGTCAGCTTCTTCTATCGCTGCTAAACCGTCTGCAAGGCGTACTGTAATTTTTTCAGTTAAGTTTTCCTTCTGTACTTGTCCTACCGCCGATTCATAAGGTCCTTTTACAACTTCCCCTGCTATGGCATATGAGGCAGTCCCTTTGTGAATTAAATAGCATGGTAGATAGGCATGGTCACTACCAATATCCGCCATGACTGCTCCTGTAGGAACAAATTTCGCTACTGCTTCTAATCGCTTTGAAAGTTTTTGTGCGTTCATTTTTATACCGCCTATCTTCAATAGAGTCCATTAATAGTATGGATGATGTCGTGAAAAAAAACAAATGGAGTTGTCTCACATTTCTATGTGGACAACCCCATCTTCATGCTTTAAATCTAAAAAGTAGCTGTACTATTTCAGTACAGCTACTTGTCAGTTTTACTATTCTAAAGTAGAAATGTATTCAGCGATTGCTTTTGCTTCCTCTTCAGTTTTCATGTTTGGTTGCATTGGAGTACCTTCGATACCCTTTGTTAAAACTTCTACGATATGTGCTTCATCTAAGCCATGTAGATTTGGACCCATACTACCAGTTAAGTCACCACCATGACAACCGATACAAGATTGTACTAGTGCTGAACCATCAGCTTCTGCATCTGTTGTTTCTGTAGTAGTTTCGCCACCACCCTCATGTTCAGCAGCAATTTCTTTCTTGTTATCTGCACCTTGTAAAGACATGAAGAAAATAAGACCAATACCAAATGCCAGAATTAAGATGTAAGGAACGACTGGATTGTTTTTCATAAGTTTCCCCTCCTCATTTTAAGTCTACTTCTATTATAATATAGAATCAGTCAACATCTAATATTGTACTTCATTAACAAAGAAACGAAAAGCCCTATTCGCTAAGTTTTCCTTTGTTTGTAACAAATTCGACATTTCTGTATCTATTGGATAAAATATGTCTTGCCAACATCCAAAATTGGTCAAATTTATCCTTTTATACAATTTCTTTTTCATTATATTTATGCTGTTATCATACCCTTTTCACTCATTGATATACCCAAAATTAAAAAATCTGTACGTTTTTAATTAGCGTACAGATTTTGAATCTTCTGAGGTAAAAACTTTAACATGATACTGACCCTATTATAGATAAATTGTCACAAATTATGGTTTTATATAAACACTAAAGTTCAATTAAGTTTCTAACCTGATTTAGTAGATGGAGTTCCTTGTACATCGATAGAAATACCATTTGCTAAATCAGGATAAATTTATGATATAGTACCCAACTAGTGCTATTAATCCTAAAGCACCTGAGACTGTGAAATATAGAAGTTTCATTTTAATACCTGACAAAAGCCAAATAACACAATTTGCTGCAATCAAGCAAAATAAAACCGTATTATTTCCACTAAAATATGTAGTACAAATTCGGATCGACATACTAAATAACAGGATGGCCGCTAGTACATGAAAAATGGGAGCTAGTAGATGTTTTTTTCGAGCCATTTGCCACGCAGCAATAAATAAGATGCATGCACCTACTCCCACGATTACTGTAAAAATCAATGTTAAAGATTGCATTGTAAAATAGAGTGCCAAAACAGCCATTATGGCGATACATAGACCCACTACCAATAGGATCATTTTTCTTTTTTCTGATGGCAAGACCGCTTGTTTAGGATGTTGCACTGGTTCTAACTCCTCTATGTCAGCCCCCTCCGTATAAAGAGCTGCTAAAAAGTCACAATAGTGCTCAGGTAAAAGTTTATTTTGCTTCCAAAACAAAATTTCATTAAGGATTATTTTTTTGCGAGGATTTGTCATAGTGTTAGCTCCAAACATTGCTTAATAATGGTTGTATTACAATTTTATCTCACACTATTTGAAAACACATCTGTATAAAGTCGCAAATCTAGCATTTCCCTCATTCTAATTATCTATGATTGCATAGCATCGATAGGTGAATAGCAGGGCTAATTTCTTTTTTGTTGACTTTTCAATTCTATAAAAAAGGAGCTATACCAATTAGTCATTTTCTCACTACTTGGATAGCTCCAGCTATTTTAAATTTTATTCTAAGAAGTCTTTTAAACGTTTACTACGAGAAGGATGGCGTAATTTTCTTAGTGCTTTCGCCTCGATTTGACGAATACGTTCACGCGTTACGCCAAAGACTTTCCCAACCTCTTCTAATGTACGTGTGCGACCATCGTCTAACCCAAAACGTAAACGAAGTACGTTTTCCTCACGGTCTGTTAACGTATCTAGTACATCTTCTAATTGTTCTTTTAACAGTTCATAGGCTGCATGGTCGGAAGGAGATTGTGCTTCTGAATCCTCGATAAAGTCTCCTAAATGGGAATCATCTTCTTCTCCAATTGGTGTTTCAAGAGATACTGGTTCTTGTGCAATTTTTAAAATTTCACGTACTTTTTCAGGTGTTAAATCCATTTCTTCTCCAATTTCCTCTGGAGAAGGCTCACGACCTAAATCTTGTAAAAGTTGACGTTGTACACGTATTAATTTATTAATGGTTTCGACCATATGAACAGGAATACGAATCGTACGCGCTTGGTCAGCGATTGCGCGTGTAATCGCCTGACGAATCCACCATGTAGCGTAAGTCGAGAACTTAAATCCTTTACGATAATCAAATTTTTCAACAGCCTTAATAAGACCCATATTTCCTTCTTGAATTAAATCAAGGAATAGCATTCCACGACCAACATAGCGTTTTGCAATCGATACAACTAGACGTAAGTTCGCTTCCGCAAGGCGTTTACGCGCTTCCTCGTCCCCTTGCTCAATACGTTCAGCAAGTGCAATTTCTTGCTCAGCAGATAATAAATCTACTCGGCCGATTTCTTTTAAATACATACGTACAGGGTCATTGATTTTAACACCTGGTGGCACACTCAAATCATTTAAGTCGAAAGTTTCTTCGTTCGCTTCTTCTTTCATTAGACTTTCTTCTTCAAATTCTTCTTTTCCAATGATTTGAATATCTTTATGCTTTTCAAGATCCTCAGCAAAATGGAAAATTTCTTCGTTTTCCAATTCATAAGGTGTTAGTTTCTCTGAAATTTCTTTCATTGAAATTTCACCCTCTGTTTTTGCTTTTTCTTGTAGGAATTTTTTTGCATCATCTAATGTAATTTCTACTTCTATCTCTTTTGAACGTTCTGACTTGTCCGCCATAAACCTTCCTCCTTCTAAACAACCGAATCGGGTTAAATCGCCGATAACGATTTTCTTAAATGAATAATCTGTTGGG
This sequence comes from Lysinibacillus sp. YS11, assembly GCF_002896375.1. NCBI lineage: Bacteria > Bacillati > Bacillota > Bacilli > Caryophanales > Bacillaceae > Lysinibacillus > Lysinibacillus sp. YS11. Next base: position 2,994,088 of record NZ_CP026007.1, read on the forward strand.
CGATTTCAAGTGCACGTGCATACTCATGCATCTTCTCCGCTTCCTTTGACTCATGCATCTTTTGATAAATTTCTTGCTCAATTCTATATTTTTGAAGCTGACGGATAGAGTCCATAACCTCTGCCTCTGCTTGATCTGGATCTCGCTCAACTAAAGCCGCTTCCATGACAATTTTTCGTAATTCAGCGTCATCCAAAATTTCCACAAAACGTTGATAATCAGGATGACCATACTCCTCATAAAATCCAACTAAGCGAACAAAAACTGCCATATAGGCATCTCGTACAAATGGCTCTTTTTGCTCACTACGTAATACCCTGTCCACTACATCTATATTATGAAGCATATGAGCCAGTAATAAACGTTCGGCACGTTCGGCTGCGTCCATAGGCTTTTGTTGTTGCGTGACTGGCATTGAAGGTATCTGTGTAGGCATTTCTACTTTAGCAGAACGTACCTGATTAGCCTCCAGTTTTCGGAATTGGGCATAAATGGCTTCTTCCGAGATGTTTGTTTCATTTGATAGCTGTCGTATATACAAATCTCGTTCAACTGGTGAAGATCTTCCCACTAGCTGCTCAAGAACTTCTTGAATATATTGAAGCGTATCATTTTCAAATTGAAAGTTCTTATTGCGTCTAGCATGCATCATCATAAAAGCAATATACGCATGAGGTTTTTCCAAAATTTGTTCCTTAAATGCTTGTCCACCTAAAGTGTGAATGTATTCATCAGGATCTAATTTTTCTGGCAACACGGCAATATCAACTTTCATTCGCTCTGTATGCAGTAGCTGCGCCGCTCGTTTCGCTGCATCAAATCCAGCATTATCACCATCATAGCAAATCGTAATTTGCTCTACTAAGCGCTTTAGCTTTGTGATATGCTGATTTGTTAACGAAGTACCCATTGTCGCAACAACATTCATGACACCTACAGAGTTGGCTGCTAAAACGTCCATAAATCCTTCCATCAATACTACTTGACGATTTTTTCTGATAGAAGTTCGTGCTTTATCTAGGTTATACAGCACTTCACTTTTTTGGAAAATTGGTGATTCTGGACTATTTAAATATTTTGCTTCCTCACCATTGGATGAAAGGATACGTCCTGAGAAGGCAATAATTTTACCATTCTCATCTCGAATAGGAAACATGATACGTCCTCTAAAACGATCAAAATAACGCTCTTCTCCCTCTCTTTTGATGATTAAGCCACTTTCGGCAATTTCTTGTAAGTTATAACCTTTTCTTTCAAGCAATATTGTTAATGCATCAAAGCTTGGGAGAGACCAACCAATGTTATTAGATTCGATAAGTTCCCTTGTAAATCCTCTTTCTAGCAAATAATTTAAAGGTTCTTCACCATCTTCTGTATTCAACAGTAAATGATGAAAAAAATCTGCTGCAAAAGCGTGTGCTTCTTTCATCCTTTCTTCCGCTTTAGATATCTTTTTCGTTCCTCCAGGGAAACTTGGCTCAACATCTAAGTGTATGCCAACACGTTCCCCAAGTTTCACAACTGCATCAGGAAAAGAAATGCCTTCAATATCCATTACAAAAGTAATGGCATTGCCCCCTGCACCACAACCAAAGCAATGAAAAATTTGCTTGTCTGTAGATACAGAAAAAGACGGTGTTTGCTCTCCATGAAATGGACAGAGACCAAACCAATTTCGCCCACGCTTAGTAAGCTGCATGTATTCACTAATAACATCAACGATATCTGATTGTGTGCGAATCTGCTCAATTACTTCTTCTGGAATCTTCCCTGCCAAATCCATCACCATCTTTAATATTTGCGTTCTAGAAACACAATTCGCTATTCGTTTTAAAATTCCTTTATTTCTCGACAAAAAATTAGGATTTTTCTCTTATAAATATTTTTACCACAATTTTATTATTATAAAACAAAAATTAGTTTTTATCTATACCATTTTCAAAATCCACTCAAAAAAACCGCCTCTGCTAACCGAGGTGGTTTAAAATTCTATCCTTATTTACAGGTCAAAATATGTTCGATAATCGTATTTGCTGTCTCTTCAACAGCTTTATTTGTCACATCGATAACTTGACAACCTATTCTACCGACAATTTTTTCAAAATGCTGAATCTCATCAAGAATTCTTTCATGCTGTGCATAGATAGCATCATCATTCAAGCCGAGAGACATTAATCTTTCTTTCCGAATTGAGTTTAACTTCTCAGGGGAAATAATCAATCCAAAGCATTTTTTAGGGTCTATCTGTAATAGCTCTTCTGGTGGTTCTACCTCTGGCACTAAAGGTACATTCGCCACTTTATATTTTTTATGGGCTAAATATTGTGATAGTGGTGTTTTAGAAGTTCGTGATACACCAACTAGTACAATATCAGCCTGTAATAATCCTCTTGGATCTCTACCATCATCATATTTTACCGCAAATTCAATCGCTTCAATTTTTTTGAAATAATCATCATCCAGCAGATGAACAATACCAGGCGTTTCTAATGGATTTTCTTCCATAAAAGCTGCCATTGATTGTAAGGCTGGCCCTAAGATATCCACAGCCTGAATTTTTTCTTGTTCACATAAATCATGTAATAATTTACGCATTTCTTGGCGAACAAGTGTATAAACAATAAACGCTCGCTGTTGCGAAGCAAGAAAAACAATTTTACGGATAAGCTCCTCTGATTGAATATGTGGAAATCGACGAATCACAGTATTTTCAAGACCCGGTCGGAACTGGCTAATAACCGCTTTTGCAACTTGATCACCAGTTTCACCGACAGAATCAGATACAACAAATACGCGTAGTCTTTTCATGCAGCTCTCCTTCATTTAGACATTTTGTGCAAGAGATAAGAAAGCCCGTGTAATCGTTGTTTTTGTAAGACGACCAACAATCGTTAAACCACCCTCTTGCGGTTCAACTACTGGTAGTGAATCAACCTCACGTTCAATAAGTTTGTTCGCTGCAACAATTAAAGAATCTGATCTTTCACAGTACGAAATATTTGGCATACGCGTCATAATAATATGTACTGGAATTTTATTTAAATCCTGCGTGCCAATACTTGTACGCAGTAAATCTTTGCGAGATAGTACGCCTGTCAAAAACTCATTCTTATCTACGACAAAGAGTGTACCAACATCTTCTGAAAACATAAAGCAAATTGCATCATAAACCGTCATTGTTTCAGGGACAACTACTGGCCCTGAATGAAAATCCTTCACTTTTAAATTGTGAATACTATCTATTAATGTAACAGATGCCTTCTTACCTGAATAAAAATAACCAACCCTTGGTCTTGCATCCAGAAATCCTGCCATTGTTAGGATTGCTAAATCCGGTCTTAGAGTTGCTCTTGTCAGATTGAGACGTTCGGCAATATGTTCCCCCGTAATAGGGCCATTTTCTTTCACAATTTGTAATATGTCTTCCTGACGTTTATTGAGTTCGATTGGACTCACCGCCTCAAATCTAATAGTGTTATACTTATGCTCAATTATTATATACTATTTTAATAATTATTGCGAATTAAAGAACTACATGCTACAATATTGACACATACGCTTGCTCTATCAGTATTTTCGAGCAAATTGCGTTATACAGGCGATGATGGGAAAAAAGTATCTGTTCCATTCTATAGCGAGTAGAAGATGGTGAAAGTCTACACAGCAACAGAGAAAAGGCACTCCCTGAGCTAACTTTTTGAAAAGAGGTTTTAAACTACTCGTTTAAAACAATCAGGGTGGAACCGCGGGTATTAGCACTCGTCCCTGGGCATACAATGTGCCCGGAGACGGGTGCTATTTTCATTTAGTTGCAACTGAATGAAAAAACTATGGCGTTTTTACCGCTAAAACAACGTATTAAAAATTTAAAGGAGGCTATTTTATGGCTAACAAATCAATGGAAACCATCGTATCTTTAGCGAAGCATCGAGGCTTTGTCTTCCCTGGTTCTGAAATCTACGGAGGTTTAGCAAACACATGGGATTATGGTCCACTAGGTGTCGAATTAAAAAATAATATTAAAAAAGCATGGTGGCAAAAGTTTGTTCAGGAATCTGAATACAATGTAGGTATTGATGCTGCTATTTTGATGAACCCAAAAGCTTGGGTTGCTTCTGGTCACGTAGGAAACTTCAATGACCCAATGATCGACTGTAAATCATGTAAGGCCCGCCACCGTGCAGATAAAATTATCGAAGACGCTGCATTAGCGAAAGGCGATGAAATCATTGTTGATGGTATGACATTCGACCAAATGAAAGAAACAATGATTAAATATGACGTAGTATGCCCTGATTGCGGAAAGGCAGATTTCACAGATATTCGCCAATTCAACCTCATGTTTAAAACATTCCAAGGTGTAACGGAATCCTCTACAAATGAAATTTATTTACGCCCAGAAACGGCACAAGGTATTTTCGTGAACTTTAAAAACGTTCAACGTTCTATGCGTAAACGTACACCATTTGGTATCGCACAAATCGGTAAATCTTTCCGTAACGAAATTACACCGGGTAACTTCACATTCCGTACACGTGAATTCGAACAAATGGAGCTTGAATTCTTCTGTAAACCTGGTGAAGACCTTGAATGGCATGCATATTGGAAAGAATTCTGTAAAAATTGGTTACTAAACCTAGGCATGAAAGAAGATTCGATGCGCCTTCGTGACCATGAGGATGATGAGCTATCTCACTACTCTAACGCTACAACAGATATCGAATTCAAATTCCCATTTGGCTGGGGAGAGCTTTGGGGTGTAGCAGATCGTACAGATTACGACTTAAAACAACATATGGAGCACTCTGGTGAAGATTTCACTTACATTGATCCTGTATCAAATGAACGTTATGTTCCTTATTGTATTGAACCATCATTAGGCGCTGATCGTGTAACATTAGCTTTCCTGTGTGATGCCTATGATGAAGAGGAACTAGAAGGTGATGATAAACGTACGGTTTTACGTTTCCACCCTGCTCTGGCTCCATTTAAAGCTGCTGTGCTACCACTTTCTAAAAAATTATCTGATGAAGCTACAGATGTTTGGGCTGAACTGCGTAAAGCCTTCCCTGTTGATTTTGATGAATCACAATCAATTGGTAAACGTTACCGTCGTCAAGATGAAATTGGTACACCATTCTGTATCACATATGATTTTGATTCAAAAGAGGATGGCCAAGTAACAGTACGTCATCGTGACTCTATGACACAAGTTCGTATGCCTATTGCTGAAGTAAAAGCATATATTGAAAAACACCTACAATTCTAATCACTTAAAAAAGAGGGGGTAGCCAGCAGGCAACTCCCTCTTTCTTATGCTTTAAATGTTGAAAATAAGCGCTCTTGCATTTTTTCCTCGAATGAAAACTTTTTCATGCTCAAACCTATTAAGCTCACTAATAGCTCCTCAATATCCGCTAGTGAGTAATAAAGGAATGTACCTTCTCGCATTGGACGAACCCGTTTGTCAAAAGTTAGTTCATCTTCAATAAAGTAAGCGACATTAACATCACAATGTTCCATCAATTGTGTAATACGTTGATCATCACCTGGGTTTATAAAGAATGGCACAATTTTATCAATATACAAAATACTTTGAACAAGCTTAATGAAGAAATTTTCACGCAACGATGTCTCCACAACTAATATGGTCGTTTGCTCATGTTGATAATCCATATATAAAACGTTTAATTGCTCCTCTAGTAGCGTTTTTAAAATACCAATAGAATTGCGATACTTTGTCATATCCGTTTGGATTTCCCTTGTTAGTAAACGTAAAATACGAAAGGCTGGCAGAAAAATTTTTAAGACAATTTCTTTAGGATGTAAATGGTCAATTAATTTATTAAAATGAATTCTCAGATTATTTTCGTCACAGCGGATTAATTGCTCTACAAATAAGTTGAAAATCTCTTCAAAGCTATTCGCTCGATAGTCGATCATTTTCGTAATTCTCACACTATAGTTCAAAGGAAGATTCATTGATTTTTGCTCATCTAACAATCTTACTTTTGGTAATGTTGGAAATAAATCATAAACAAGTTCTACTTGTGCACTGCGATTATCGGATAACATAACAACAGAGTTTACTGGATAAATCCCTAAACATTCTACAAATTTATGCATAAAGCTCTCATTATATAAATGTCGATCTCTGTATAAGACAGCTAAAGCATCTGTAGCACCATAGCCAACATGATAGACTCTCTTGGATGTCATCGCTGAATATACATCAACAATTTGTAATAATTGTACACCCTCACTCATATCATCCGCACAAAGTTGATTTGGATAGCCCTTTCCCGCAAAGCGTTCATGATGATCTCGTGCCAAATAGGCAATGTCTTCCTCGTTATGTTCCATGAGTAGCTCGTAGCCTTTTGTTGTGTGCGTCTTTACAATATCGAACTCATCTTCAGAGAGTTTACGTTTCAGATTTAATATTTCTTGGGGTATAAAAACCTTCCCGATATCATGGAACAGGTAGCCCCTAGCTAATGTTTCAATATCTGTTAAACCTAGGTATCTAGCAAAAATTGTACCTAATACAAACACATCAAATGAATGGACAAATGAATACTCGTCCCATTCCTTTAAACGCATAAGTAGCTCATAGCGATGTTTTTTTTCCAAAATCTTTTCAAAAACACCTCTTACATAAGCCGTATCCTGTATGCTTTTAAGAATTTGTCCATAGCGTAATTCGTGCACGACATTCTCCAACGTTGTCATAAAAAGCTGACTAACTGTCTCTTTATAATCATCCACAGGATCTCTTTTTTCAATTAATGGGGCAAATAGATCTTCATATTCTCTTGTTCGTTGAGCACTTAAATCATGTACAACTCGAACTGAATTAGATGGCAAATAGACAGATAATTCATCTACTTTACGAAGTTTAAGTAAGGCAATAATTCGCTCCGTTAAAACTAAATCCTTTTTAGCCAATAAACGATACTCTGAAAAAATATCTTCTGCTAATATATCATTTGCTTCAACTTCATGAATACTTAAGGTTACTTTTCGTAGCATATATTTTGCCACATACGCAATGTACTAAGCACTATGTGACTCCCTCCTTCTTCCATAGGACTGCGCTATTCTGATAAACGTATAACAATACGTTTTGCTGATAGAGGCTTTTATATTTCATAGGCATGTCTAAAGTGATCTAGCGTACATCAGTTTCGATGGAGATTAAACGACTTAATTATATTTAAAAAATATAATTACCATTATCTATACCATTTACAATATCATAGGTTAAAATGCCTTTTCAACTAGTATATGGGTCTCGAATGAACAGTTTCTACCACTTATATAATGAAAACTAAACAAAAATACAAATCTTTTTACCTATTAAAATACTTATAAATATATAGATAAATAAAAATATAGATAAATAAGACTTCATATTATTCATTTAAAGACAGAAAAATAACAAATAAAATTAAATTTACGCAAAAATTTTATTTTGTAAAAATTGAAATTTATTCATTAAAAAGAAAGGTAATCTAGTTGCATCCTCCTATAAAATCAAAGGTATTTCTTTTTATTTAAAAGATAAAATGAAGCGAGTTCTGCGCTATGCAAGTTAATTAGTTTTAGCTCCCCCTTTTTACATAAGGTATAATCGATTACCGAACAGTCATGATATGGATGAAATTCCCTCTATGCGTTGTTCCATCTTTTTGGTATAAATAAGTTATTATAGTTAGTATTAGCTGTTAAATAATGAATAATTGACAGGCTAAAGACACATCACCTTTTAACATTCATTCGTCCGGAAGTTTGAACTGATACATAGGAAGGTCTGACCAGAAATATATATACTATAAAATTTTCTATTGTACTTTTTGGAGGAATTTAATTGCAGTCTCAACGTTTATTTCAACTAGCTATGGCTTCTGCTTTAGCAACAAGTGCGATTATTATCGCACCACCCGCACACGCAGCATCATTTTTTCCTGATATCAACCCAACCAATGAAGAAGGTAAGGCTATTATTCAATTAGCAGAGCGTGGCATTATTTCAGGCTATATGGATGGGACATTTAAACCCGCTAATCCTATTACACGTACACAGGCTGCGAAGATTTTAGCAGGTATTTTAAAGTTAGATACAGTTCACGTAAAAAATCCCCAATTCAAAGACATCAAACCTGGCGATGAAAACTACGGAGCCATTGCAGCATTAGCAAATGCTGGCATTATTAATGGTGCAAATGGTTATTTCTACCCTACTCAAAATATAACTCGCGAGCAAATGTCTAAAATGATTGCGAAAGGCTTTGGATTAATAAGTACGAGTAACACGCAATTACCATTTACAGACGTTAAAAAGGGGAATGAATTTGAGCCTCATATTAGAGCATTGTTTGCAAATGGGATTACCAAAGGAACATCTGCAACGACTTTCGGCCCAAAAAGCAATGTAAAGCGCTCTCAGCTGGCTGCTTTTGTTGTACGAGCTGAAAAGTTGCTAGGCAATGCAACCGTCTATGCAAGTCAATTTAAACAGGACTATATTTTTGCTTCTTATGGTGGTCTTGAGCCAGCAGAGGATATTTTCACATGGAATGAAGAGGAAGATATGACAGAGTCTATCACGATTACCCCTATAAAAGAAGGTACGGGTAAATTAGTGATTACTGGATTGACTGATGATTCAGAGGACTTTATTGACATTTTTTATTTAGTACATGTCAAAAATGTAAATGGTAAGCTGAAGGTAACACTTGAAGAAGTAAAAGAAGATGATTATATCGAAAATTTACCACTCGATTTGTCTGAGAGCAAATTACCATTCATACCAACAGAGGTGACGGTTCAAAACGCGAATGGACAGCCACTCGCTTCAAATTTCTATAACTTTAATCAACAAGATCAAACACTTTCCATCTCGCAAAATGGACAATACATTGTTACATTTTCAGATGGGACGCAACAACAAAAGATGGCCGCAGATGTGTATTCCTATGATTTTGTTCGCAGCATTGATTTATATCATTTGACAGATGAATTAATACTGACAGCGCAAGAATTACCTTTCGAACCAACACATGTAGCACTCGAAAGCTTTGGTTTTGAACCAGTGCCTGTAAAAGCGACAATTCTTGACGGGCAACTACATATTACGCCAAAAGCTGAAGGTCTAGCGATTCTCCATTTAACAGGTAAAAACAATGAAACAGCATACCTTTATATTGAAAGTAAAAAAATTGCTGGACACTGGGCCTTTTTAGTGACAGAGGATGAGGATGAATTTTAAATAACGTGAAATGCCAGATGAACATTATGATTCATCTGGCATTTTGTCTTTCGAGCGTATTTGCAGTTCAGGGGTACGTTCTAGTTGCTCTATAAATTTTCTCGTCTTAAACCGAATACCGGTTTGTTCTTCATAGATGGTTGTTATAATTTTTTTAATGAAATATTTTGTTTCTTTTTTTAGTTCTATTTTTCCAATTTGGTCGATAGGAACAGTGTAGAACATCCTGATAAGTTTCAGCTGTGTTGGCGTTAAGCGAATGATATAGGGGTCATGCTGATAACAGCGATGGCATAAGAATCCTCCTTGAGCAAAGGAAAAAGCGAATTCCCCATCTACTGCGCCACACGCAGCACAGGCATGTAAAATAGGTTGTACACCTGTATAGGGCAACATTTTCCATTCAACAAATAGCGTAATAGCTTCAGGATCATAGCCATCCTCAATTGCTTGTAGTGCATGTAGTAAAACATCGAACGCAAATGGCTCTGGCTTTCCTTCTTCCACAACTCGCTCCACTAATTCCATAATATAGCTAGCATAAGCAGTAGCCATAATATCCTCACGAATATGTCGCATTGAATTTAAATGTTCTCCCTGTTGCAAAGTTCCCATGCCTGTATGATGTTGTACCATAAACATCCCGTAGGTAAAGGGTTGCGTGATGGAAGCCAATCTACTAGAAGGTTTTTTTGCCCCTCTAGCCATCGTAGCCACTTTACCAGCTTCCCGAGTTAGCAAAATAACAATCTTATTAGATTCCCCATAAGCGCGAACCTTTAATACAATCCCCTCCCATTTATGAAGCATAATCCCCCTCCTTTCTTAAAAGAACTATCCATGCAAAGAGAGCTGCCCAAAATAATTTTGGACAGCTCAAAAATAAAAATGATCAAATACTTCTAGATCCTTTTGTGCCTACAAGAAGAAGTTAACCTAAAACCGTCACGTCAAAATTTGGCGTCTATTCCTGATTCAACGGGCAATGTTCGCGAACGTTACAATTCATTAGCTAAGCCAGAAAAAACTTAATATTCATCGTCACGGAATCCAAAATCACGTAAATGTGTAGCTTTATTACGCCAATCTTTTTGCACCTTTACCCATAGCTCTAAATAAACTTTAGACCCTAGAAGCATTTCGATATCCTTTCGCGCACGTGTCCCTACTTCTTTTAGCAAGGCTCCACGTTTTCCAATAACTATCCCTTTTTGAGAATCACGCTCCACAATAATTGTAGCCGCTACATGAATTTTATCCTCATTTTCTTCATCACGACGAATTTTATCAATTACCACTGCGATAGAATGGGGAATTTCTTCACGCGTTAAATGTAGGACTTTTTCACGAATAAGTTCAGATATGATAAATCGTTCAGGATGATCTGTCACTTGATCGGCTGGGTAATACTGAGGTCCTTCTGGTAAATACTTCGCCAATGTCACTAATAAATTTTCAACATTATTGCCTTGTAGCGCAGAAATCGGTACAATCTCCGCAAAGTCATAGCGCTCTTTATAGCTCTCAATAATTCCCATTAGTTCATCTGGATGAATGGCATCAATTTTATTGATGACCAAAAAGACAGGTGTTGGGTTTCCTGCTAGCATTTCTAGAATAAATTCATCACCTTTACCGAGTTTTTGCTCAGCATTAACCATAAACATAATAACGTCTACTTCACGCAATGTGTTTTTAGAAACCTTCAGCATGAAATCGCCTAGTTTATGTTTTGGCTTGTGAATACCTGGTGTATCAATAAAAATCATTTGGCTATCATCTGTTGTTAGTACGCCTTGTACTTTATTTCGTGTTGTTTGTGGCTTATCACTCATGATCGCAATTTTTTGGCCAATGACACGATTTAAAAATGTCGATTTGCCAACGTTTGGACGACCAATGATGGAGATAAAGCCTGATTTATAGCCATTTTTAGTTTCCTGCATTCTCTAAATCCTCCGTCGTAAATGCAAACGGTAGTAATTCGCCCACTGACGTTACCGTCACATCACCTTTTAAGTTCGTTAAATAAACAGGCATAGTTGGAGCACAAAACTCCATCATGACCTGGCGACATGCTCCACATGGGGCGCATGGTCCGTCCGTATCAGCTACAATGGCAATGGCCTCGAATTCGTAAATCCCCTCCGATACTGCCTTAAAAAACGCTGTACGTTCAGCACAATTTGTCATACTATAGCCTGCATTTTCAATATTACAACCGTGAATAACCTCTCCATCTTTTGTTAGTAGAGCTGCCCCTACTTTAAATTTTGAATAAGGAACATAGGCTTTTTCACGTGCCTTTTTTGATTCTTCTAATAATGCATGCATATCCATTGTCATCTATACTAATTCTCCCTCACATTTATGGTTTATTTTCAATTAGAAGACACTCATTTCCATTAAAACCATTTTGGCAGAAAGATGAGTAATCCGATTATAGCACTGAATAGCGCAAATACAAGCACTGCACCTGCTGCAATATCTTTTGCTTGCTTAGCAAGAGGATGTATCTCCGGGGAAGCTAAATCGACTACCCGTTCGATAGCTGTATTCATCATTTCCAGTGCAAACATTAGTGCTATTAATAGTAGCACAATATACCACTCCATACGAGATAAACCTGTCAAATAACTAGCCAGTATAACAATGATTGCACTTACTATATGTGATTTCAAATTTTGTTCTTTACTTGCAGTTATGATGCCTTCAAAAGCATAGCCAAAAGATCGCAAGTATTTTCGCAAATTCATCTAATCTCGACCTAAGCCAAAAGTTTGGAGAATCTCATCTTGCTTTGCAAACATCACTTTCTCTTCTTCTGGCTCCATATGGTCATAACCAAGTAAATGTAAAAAACCATGTACAGCTAAAAAGCCTAATTCTCGCTCAAAGGAATGATTATATTCCTCTGCCTGCTCTTTTGCACGATCAGTCGAAATAATGATATCACCTAATACACGTGGCATACCTTCAAAAGTAACTTCCATTTCCCCTTCCCCTAGCTCCTCTAGTGCAAAGGAAATAACATCTGTGGGCTGATCTTTGCCACGATATTCACGATTAATATCTTGAATTGCCTTGTTCGTAACAAACGTCACCGAAACCTCTGTTTCTGGCTCAATATTTTCTACACTTGCAGCATGCTGTAATAGCTTTTCAACAAGTTCGATATGCTGTGCTCCCACTTCATTTGTTTCATCCGTAAAATCAATTGTTAAAATCATAGATCCTCCTACTTATCTGCCTTTGGATATTCAATACGTGAATGGAATATCCCATTCAACGTTTCACAAAGTACTCTCTCTATACATTTTAACTCTTTTATTGAAATATCGCATTCATCAAACTGATTATCTTGGACGCGATCATCGATAATCGCTCGTACTAGCTTCTGAATTTTCTCTGCATTTGGCTCTTTCATAGAACGTACTGCTGCCTCGACACTATCCGCAACACTTATAACAGCTGCTTCTTTTGTTTGTGGTTTGGGCCCTGGGTATCGGAACTTTGCCTCATCAATATTTTTTCCTTCTTCCTTTGCTTTAAACAAGAAGAATTTTAACAAACTTGTGCCATGATGCTGTAAAGCGATATCAATAATCTCTTGAGGCATTTTATAACGTTTTAACATATTGGCACCATCTGTCGTATGGGCGATAATAATCTCTGCACTTGTTTCAGGTGGTAAAGAATCATGCGGATTGATGCCCGACATCTGATTTTCGATGAAAAAGGAAGGTCGTTTGGTTTTACCAATATCATGATAATAACAACCTACACGTGCTAATAAACCGTCGGCACCAATCTCTTCACACGCAGCTTCCGCTAAGTTCGCTACCATCACACTATGATGATATGTCCCTGGAGTTTCCATTAATAATTTTTTTAATAATGGATGGTTGGGATTGGATAGCTCAATTAAGCGTAAAGACGAAAGCAAGCTAAACGCCGATTCAAAGAATGGTAAAAGTCCCATCGTTAATGCCCCTGAAAGCAAGGCTGATAACATCGCCGCTATTAAGTAAAATGCTAATTCTGGTAAGCCATAGGATGATTGTGTCATTAACAAATAAAACGCAATAAATGCCATATTTACAAGGGAAATCACACCAACCGCATGTAAAATATGTGAGCGTTTTTCCACACTACGCAAAAAGAATAGGCTTGCAAACCCTCCGAATATGATATACAGCGTAATTTCCATTTGCATAACTGAAGAATAGCCTTCTTGAAAAATTACCCCTGCTGAAGCAGCCGTCATAACTGTAATTAATACGGCTGCTCGCTCATCTGCTAGCAATCGTACAAGCATCGTTGCTAGTGCTGTCGGGAATAAAAAGGCAATCGTCACATCAAAGCCACTAGAAACTAAGCTAATAAATTTCATTAGCAAAATAGACAAGCTATAAACAATCACTGTCACTAACAGTGCATTACGTTTTTTTCGTTCGTTCGTCTCCCAACGCTCAAATAAAATATACATAAACATCATTTGCAGTAGCGTTAAAATAATAAGCCCTGCTATCGGCTTAAAGGAGGCTTTATTACTAACCATCCCTAATAGCTCTAATTGTCTAAAAGCCTCATTGTCAATAATTTGGCCTTCTTGAACAATAATCTGACCTTGTAAAATTCGTGTCGGCTCTACACTTTCTTTGGCCTGCTGTTTTCGAATCTTTGTTTGTTCTTCGTTAATTGTTTCATTTTCAATAATGCTTGTACGTCCTATTAACACGACTGTATTGAATATTTTATCAGGATATCCTCGTTGTCCACGAATCTTTGTTTCAAAATCATTTTGTGCAACAAAGACGTTCTCTGGTCGGATGGATTTTTGTAAATATTCCTCTACAAATTTAGATAATTGCGTACTTGTTCTAGTTAAATCATCTTCACTTTGTACTAATAGACCTTCTAGCTGAGAATCTGTAAAAATTAACGGCATCTGGTCTTCGTCAATGGATTCAAATTTTTTTCGAAGCTGTGTAACCTGGTCTGCAATAGGAATAGGTTCCTTACTATTTGCAACATCTTTTTTCACTTCCAAAACATAATCAAATAATGATGTTACAATCGCTGCTCTTTGCTTGGCGACATCCTCCGAAAATTGATAGACTGAATCCACTGCATTGGCAGCTTTTTCTCGCTCTAGCTGTGTTTTATAAGTGTCTTCAATCGTTTTAGTAGATCGTACGGTTTCAGGCGCAAGCTGTAATGGTTTGAAATCATATGTAACTCCTTTAACATTGCCATACATGAACCCAAATTGTAGGCCACCTGTTAAAATGAGAATGATGATAAGAAAGTAGCGAAAACCGATAAGCTCTGTAAATTTTCGAAGTTGTTTCTCCATCTGGCACCTCCTCTATCTACCTACTATCATACCAATTCAACATACATTTTTCTCGAAAAATGTATAAGAAAGCAAAAAACAGCTATGCATCTTCGCATAGCTGTCACATTTTTTTCCATATTTTGATTAAATTCGTGGTTTAGGTTTTAACTATATGGATGTTTTAAACCTCGTTACCCCTGTCGCTTCGCTTTCGGGGCAGACTTTAGAATTGCTACGCAATTCTAAAGTTGCTGTTCTTCGTAGGCTTGAATGATTTTGGCTACGATTGGGTGACGTACGACATCGCCTTGTTCTAGTACTTGGAAATGAATAGATTTAACATATTTTAATGTACGTTCTGCTACAATCAAGCCAGATTCTGTATTTTTGGGTAAGTCGATTTGCGTTTTATCACCTGTGATGACCATTTTAGAGCCGAAGCCTAGACGAGTTAGGAACATTTTCATTTGTTGATGTGTTGTATTTTGTGCTTCATCTAAAATAACAAAGGCATCATCTAATGTACGGCCACGCATATAGGCTAAAGGGGCGATTTCAATCGTTCCTCGTTCAATTAGCCGCTGTGTTTGTTCTGAGCCGTAGATGTCATTTAAAGCGTCATAGAGAGGTCGAAGATATGGATCAACCTTTTCCTTTAAATCTCCTGGAAGAAAGCCTAGAGACTCTCCAGCTTCAACAGCAGGGCGAGTTAAAATAATTCTCTTAACATGGCCGTTTTTAAGTGCCTGTGTTGCCATGACTACCGCTAAATACGTTTTCCCAGTACCGGCTGGACCAATACCGAAAACAACGTCTTTATGACGGATTGCTTGTATGTATTCTCGTTGACCAATTGTTTTTGCACGAATTGACTTACCTTTCGTTGTGCGTGCTATTTCTTCATCATATAGTTCTGCAAAATACTCGATTGTTCCTTTTTGTGTCATTTCAATAGCTGTTGTGACATCACGTTGATCAATATTAATTCCTTTGCGAATGACCTTCAATAAAGCATGCAGAAGAAATGTTGCCTGTTCCTTAGCATTTTCTTCACCCGCAAGTTGAATTTGTTCACCACGCGTAATGATATGAACATTAAGTGCTTCTTCAACTAATTTCATATTTGCATCGGAAATACCTAGTAGCATAACCGCTTCATTTGGATTATCCACCTGTAATACAGTTAACTGTTCTGACATAATCATTCTCCTTGTAGGCCTTGTATTGGACTTGCAATGTTTTCATTGACTAAAAATAGAACTTTCCCTTCAACTGTACCATTCCCCCACTTTGCCTGTAAAAGGTTTTCTTTCTTGATGATTGTTTTTGCAGGTAACGAACGTAATACTTTTTCATGCAATAAAGGAATCAGCAATGACTCAATTTTCGATTCATCCAACTCTACTTGCATCGTTTTCGTCTGTTGCTCCTCTACAATTGAAACATAGGGAGATAGCCAATTCGGTAAATCCTTTCTTTGTACATAATCCGCCTTTTCCTGATGTATACCCTTTATCAACACTCGCCATTGCTTTTGCTGCAAGGTTTCTACGGTAATTTTTGTTGGAATTTTAAATGAACATTCAAGCCAATAGTCTGCATAAACCTCTCCCTTCGCCCCTACAAAAACTTGATCTGTGCCACTTTCTAATACACCACTTACGAGGACGTCACCCTCGTAGGCTGTATCATTTACTGAAATTTTTCGCTCGCCATGCTGTATATTAAAGTGTGTAATGACACCACTTTTCGTTGCTACTATATGGGAGGCTAATTTATCAGTTGTTTGCTCTGTTTGTTTAGGTGATTCTTGTGGTCTCAAAATTACTCGTCCGCCATGTTTATCAATATGAACCCATGATAGCTCTCGGTGTTGCTCTAACAGCTTTTGTCGTATAACCGTATTGGAAGGTAACTTTTTTTGAGATAAAGGGGTTTCTAATTGAAAGGTTTCATGAAAGGTCTTACCTAAACGCTGCTCTAGTTCTGGTGTTGCGGCTTCTATGTCCACTCGCCATATGATTTGTGCACAAAGAATTGGAATAGCAATCATAAAGGCTAAGCCCAATAAAGTCCAAATTTGCGCTCGAAAAACTTGAAGCTCATCTGCATAAAATACAGCCATTTTTAAGCGAAAACGTCTTCGTACACGGCGAATTTTTGGTAGATAATGCATCGTTGTTTCAAAGGAAACTTCTTGCTCACGAAAGACAACACGCTTTAATGGGACATGTTGAGCGTGCAATGCTTGAATAAAAGGATGAACATTTTCATGGCGCTTTATACGTATAATAATTGGCCGATTATTCCACATTTTTGCTCACACCCATATTCTTTGTCATTTTCATATGAAGCTCCTGTAGATTGTCAACAGTGAGATGTAGCATTTCTTCTTTGAGCGCATTGATTGTCACTGAATCCGCATTGACAGTAATATGATAATCTGCATAGACAAACGAACAGGTCGTCGCATCTGCATGAATAAAACGGTAGGGTCCAATAATTTTTAATGATTCGTATTCTAACAACTCAAGTAGTGGCGTTAATTGAAATAATTTTTTCATAAAAAATGCCTCCTTCTTCGGCAATATATGCATCGAAAAAGGAGGACATGCTAGTTATTTTCTTTTTGATTTCGGTGGCCCTAATATTTCAGCCATCACGATTGCTTGCATAAGATCATTTTTAGATTGAGGTAGTTGTAAAGTCGAATTTGTGCCAACTGATTGCACTTCTTTTTTTCCAGCAGCTAATCGTCCTCGACCTTCTCGATTAGAAGAACGGCTAGGGATATCTGCTGGAATGACAGCTGGAGCAACATAGCTTGGTATTTCCCTTTTCACTTGTTCTTCAACAAATTTTTTAGGCTCCTCGACTTTCTCATTTTCTGGAATCCAATCTCCTATAAATTCTCGTGCAAAATCTTCAAAACTCTGTGCTTTCCCAGTACGATGTGGTGCTTTCTCCGTAACTGGAGGCTCCACCACGGTGTCTTTATTAAAAGGAGGCATCTGCTTCTGAGGCTTTTTATTTTTTGATTTTCCGAAAATAGAGCTGACTATGGCTATTATGGCGAAGATTATTAACTGTTCCATATGTTAGTTTCGCTCCTTTCCGTTATTAAGCATTGGGTTCATTTTTTTCAGGTTTATCATTGCTTACTTTTGAGATAGAGTCGCGCATCGCTGTATCTGCTTGGATATTGCGATAGTTCATATAATCCATAATGCCAAGATTACCAGAACGTAAGGCTTCAGCCATCGCTTGTGGTACTTCCGCTTCTGCTTCTACTACTTTTGCCTTCATCTCTTGAACACGTGCAATCATTTCTTGCTCGTTTGCTACAGCCATTGCACGACGTTCCTCAGCTTTTGCTTGCGCAATGTTTTTATCAGCTTGTGCTTGTTCAATTTGTAATTCAGCCCCGATGTTTTTACCGATATCTACATCCGCAATATCAATGGATAAGATTTCAAAGGCTGTTCCTGAATCCAAACCTTTAGATAAAACCGTTTGTGAAATCATATCTGGATTTTCTAATACTTCTGTATGACTAGTAGCCGAACCAATTGTAGAAACGATCCCTTCCCCTACACGGGCAATAACTGTTTCTTCACCAGCACCACCGACTAAACGCTCGATGTTGGCACGCACGGTAATACGAGCCTTTGCTTTTACCTCAATCCCGTTCATTGCTACACCTGAAATGAAAGGTGTTTCAATAACTTTTGGATTAACAGACATTTGAACAGCTTCTAATACATCACGCCCAGCTAAATCGATTGCTGCACAACGTTCAAATGACAGCTCAATATTGGCACGGTGAGCCGCAATTAAGGCATTCACTACACGGTCAACATTACCACCTGCTAAATAGTGACTCTCTAACTGATTAATCGTTACAGGTAAACCTGCTTTATGTGCTTTAATCAACGGATTAACAATTCGAGAAGGGATTACACGACGCAATCGCATCCCAATTAATGTAAAAATGCTCACACGTACACCTGCTGCTAATGCAGAAATCCACAATGCAACGGGTACAAAGGTAAAGAATACCGCAAGCACAATGAATAAAATAACTAGTCCAGCAATAGGACCAATCAAAGCTAAATCAAAACCCATTTTCTATTCCTCCATCTCTTTATCTGTTTGTCTCACAACAATGCGTGAGCCTTCAACTTTAATAATTTCTACATGTTGATTGGCATCGATATAGCCACCTTCTGATACAATATCAATGCGTTCACTACCAAGTACCATTGTTCCAGATGGACGAAGTGGTGTAAGCGTTTTCCCAATTTTTCCTAACAGTTCTGTGCGATTCACATTGGATACATACCCTTCTTCTGTCGTGGTTGCATCCATTAACACAAGCCTGTTTAAGACATGCAGTTTTTTTCCGAAAAATTTCATCAGAATCACCATTCCTATCATCGCTATCACAAGCGCAATGAGAATTGCTACTATCATTTGCATCATATTTGCACCTGCCAGTATCAGACTTAGTACTATTAAGACACCACCTAAAATACCAACAATTCCACCGGGGACAAAAAACTCTGCAATTAAAAGGGCTAAGCCAACAATAAATAACAATAATGTTTCATATCCCGCAAAGCCGGCCACCATATGTCCAAAGAAAAATAAACCAAGTGCTGATAAGCCCATTATACCTGGAACACCAAATCCTGGCGAATAAAGCTCCATCACAAGTCCTAAGCTAGCGATAGACAATAGAATAGGTACAATGATGGGATTTGTAATAAAACGAGCTAACTTTTCAGAAAAGGTTGGTTCAATGGGAACAACATCACTACCATTCAAGTTGGTTACTTCTAAAAGCTCCTGAAAATCTTTAACCGTCCCTTCAGAATATTTAACCTTTGCTGCCTCTGAGGCTGATAGGGTTAACAAATTCTTTCCGCCAGCACGGTATTCTGGTAGTTCATAGTTGGTATCTGCCATTGCTAATGCATACTTAGGGTCGCGCCCTGACGTTTCTGCTGCTGCTTTCATTTGAGCAAGCCAAGCGCTATTGGCCTTTAGGTCGGCTGCATTACCTGCAGAATCGATAACTGCCGCTGCACCGATTGTTCCATTTGGAACCATGTAGATCTCATCCGCATGTAAGGCTAAAAACGCTCCTGCTGAGTGCGCATCCTTATTAATATAAGCAATCGTTTTTATTTGCGTTGCATCCATAAGCATGGCGATATCGCTTGCTGCATTCACAAAACCGCCAGGCGTATGTATTTCTAAGATAATCGCCTCTGCATTGTTTTCTTCAGCCTCTTTAAAAGCTCGTTCTAAAAATGCATGAAGTCCTCGCTCTACTTCATTATGAATCGGAACATGATAAACCTTATTACTGGCAAAAGCCGAAGTTAATGGAAACGCTAACAAAAAAGTCATCCATATCACTAGTAAATAGCTGAGGATTCTCCGTTTTCGCATCTTTTTCCCTCCCTTCTAACATGCCTCTCCTCTGTATATACGGTCAATCATGCGAAAAGTTTCACAAATCTTAAAAAATTTATTAATTATTTATCATTCGATCTAATGCCAATTACTAACACTTAGTATGTGCAAAAAAGCCGAATGAATCAAAGTGATTTCATTCGGCTTTTTCATATGTACGTAAAGTTGAGCAATGTAAAATACCTGAAATTAATCAAAAATGTGATTAATTTCAGGTATAACTTTGTCTGCTCAGTGAATCATACAATTGCGTGTTATGAACGTAGGGATTTTTAATGGGAAATTAAATTACCACTTACGTTTACGTGCAGCTTCTGATTTCTTTTTACGTTTTACGCTAGGTTTTTCGTAGAACTCGCGCTTTCTAACTTCTTGAATTGTACCACTTTTTGATACAGTACGTTTGAAGCGGCGAAGAGCATCTTCAAGCGATTCGTTTTTGCGAACGACAGTTTTTGACATCTCTCTTTCCCTCCCTCCGAACACACGTCAATACACAATTAGGCAAATCACCTTCTGTTGTGTACTAAAAAATTATATCGTATTGTCTAATAATGGTCAATAGAAAGTATGCGAAATTATCAAGTGAATTTTTGGTTTTATTTTTGCTCGAATTATTCACACACAATTCGCCCACAATAAAAATAATTACATTTTCTTAACAATTAAGGGGTTTACAAAAAATAGAATAAAGGCGTAGAATAATCACATTCAATTTCATATCGGCCAAATCTCAACTATTTGAGAACGGAGGAACCAATCTTTTGGGGTTAATTCTGCTTTAGCAGAAGGGATGAGAAAGCTCTTTCGCCATCCTACCCGTCAGCTAACTTCGTCGGCTAAAGCGAAGGAGGTCGTTATTGACCACCATTATTAGCATGCTTTCTACCCTTTTCATGCTCTAATCGTAGGTCTTTTTATTATGCCATCTAACAAACAGTTGTTTACTATTCAGAATTGAGGAAATATTAAATGAACAATTTTAAAAGAGCATTAAATCCTCCCAAAGTTCTTGTATTGGGCTTTGCCCTTATCATTGCCATAGGTACGTTTCTTTTAACAATGCCATTTTCTACTGAGGATGGGAAGGGTTTGCCCTTTTTAGATGCTTTATTCACTGCTACATCAGCTACTTGTGTCACAGGTTTAATTGTAGTTGATACAGGTGATACCTTCTCTATTTTTGGCGAAGTGGTCCTTTTATTCTTAATCCAAATTGGCGGTTTAGGATTTATGACATTTGCCACATTATTATTTTTACTGCTTGGAAAGAAAATTTCATTAAAAGAAAGACTGCTGCTTAAAGAAGCATTTAATAATATCTCCATTGCTGGTCTTGTTCGATTAGTGAAAAGAATATTACTCTTTACAGCATGTATTGAAATAATCGGTGGTCTAATTCTATCGATTCGTTTTTCTTTTGAAATGCCTATTGGAAAGGCCCTTTATTTTGGATTTTTTCATGCCATATCCAACTTCAACAACGCGGGCTTCGATTTAATGGGTGGCTTTAACGGAATGACTGCCTATGTTGATGACCCCTTTGTTGTTTTCACCATCTGTGCTCTTATTACAATCGGTGGATTAGGCTTTATTGTGATGAATGAATTGTATGAATATCGTGTAACTAAAAGGCTTTCTGTCCATTCAAAAATAGTCTTAGTAACGACACTTTTGCTCACTGTTAGCGGAACCATTTTGATATTTTTGTTTGAGTATGGCAACCAAAAAACTCTTGGACCATTATCCGAATGGGGTAAAGTATTAGGTTCCCTTTACCAAGCGGTTACACCACGAACTGCTGGCTCCAATACACTGGCTATTGGGGACTTAACGCATTCTACATTATTTTTAATGATTCTTTTCATGTTTATTGGGGCAGGCTCTGGGTCGACTGCTGGAGGTATTAAAATCACAACCTTTGCTGTTTTAGTAGCTACTATGTGGTCACAAATTCGAGGAAAAGAAGATGTCGTTCTCTTTAAACGTAGAATTGTTACTGAAACTATCTTAAAGGCTTTGACGGTTACAATGTGTGGAGGATTAATTGTTGTAGTCGTGACGATTATTCTCAGTATCACGGAACAGCATCATAGCTTTATGATGTACTTATTTGAGGCTACCTCTGCGTTTGGTACTGTTGGTCTTTCGATGGGCCTAACTCCAGAGCTAACACCTGCTGGTCGTCTTCTTCTGATTATTACAATGTTCGCAGGAAGAGTAGGACCATTAACCATTGCTTTTGCCATTGCAAAACGAAGAAAAAAAGAGAGTTTCCGCCACCCAAAAGGAAATATTATGATTGGATAACCAAATGAGAGGAAGACAGAACGCTATGACCATTAAACAATACGCTGTGATTGGCTTAGGTAGATTCGGAACAAGCGTCGCTCGCAGATTGCATGAAGCTGGACAGGAAATATTAGGAATTGATATAAATGAAGAAAGAGTAGAGGATGCCGAACCCTATGTGACTCACGCTGTGGTTGCAGATACAACAGAAGAAAAAGCCTTAAAATCGATTGGTATTGGTAACTTCGATTGTGTTATCGTAGCGATCGGTAATGATATGCAATCTAGTATTTTAACCGTCTCTTTATTAAAAGAGCTAGGGATCAAAAAAGTGATCGCAAAGGCACTTGGTAAAAGACATGGACAAGTGTTAGATAAAGTAGGAGCTGATTGGATTATTTACCCAGAAAGAGATATGGGTGAACGTGTAGCTAATCAACTCCTATCCCCAAATATGTTGAATTATATCGAATTATCAAAGGAATACAGCATTGAAGAAATTATGATTCCTTCCAAAATGGCTGGACAAAACCTTCGGGATTTAGACTTGCGCGCAAAATATAACGTCAGTGTAATTGCGATTGTGCGCGAAGGTGAAATTATTATCTCCCCTTCTCCTGAGCAAATTATTGAAAAGGAAGATTTATTAGTAATGATTGGTCATCGAAAAGATCTTAGCTTATTCTCAAATATTCAGTAACCGCAAAAAGGCTGTGTCAAGTTCACCTTGATACAGCCTGCCATTTTTGTCTTAGAAAACTTTCTTTTGATCTCTATCATCTTTTAAAATTTCAACAGCCTCTCTAAAGCGCTGGGAATGAACAATTTCCCGTTCACGTAAAAACTTCAAGCTATCATTTAAATCCGTGTCATCTGATAAGTCAATAATCCATTGATATGTGGCACGTGCCTTTTCTTCGGCTGCTATATCCTCATACAAATCCGCGATAGGGTCACCCTTTGCTTGAATATAGGTTGCTGTGAATGGTACCCCCGAGGCGTTTTGATAAAATAGAGCCCGATCGTGATTTACATAATGATCACCCAATCCAGCTTCTTTCAGCATTTCTGGTGTTGCATCTTTTGTTAGCTTATAAATCATCGTGGCAATCATTTCTAAATGTGAAAATTCCTCTGTTGCTATATCGGTCAATAACCCTACTACTTTGTCAGGAATCGTATAGCGCTGATTCATATAGCGTAGAGCTGCTGCCAGTTCCCCATCCGCTCCTCCATATTGTTCAATTAAAAACTTTGCAAGCATTGGGTTACATGTACTAACTTTTACCGGATACTGGAGTTTCTTTTCATAATACCACAAAGATTTTTCCTCCTAGTCTTTTGTTTAGACTTGCCATGGCCATGGTGTATCAATCCAGTTAAAAGGATAATTCGAATAGCTTCTCCCAAAATTCATGAGTGGTCCATATTTTTGCTCAAAATCAATTTTAAGTTTCATACTTTTCTCTGTATTTTCATTAAATTGCTGAATGGCGTCATAATCGTGTGGATGAGTGTCTAAATAGAGGTTTAATTCAACAATGACGAAATCAATTGCTTGTATTTCTTCTAATTGCTTATAAAATTCGGGCGGCATCTTTTTAGTCATGCTTCCTCCCTCCTTTTAGGGGAAATGGGTATGGGCTAAACAACTGTGGCCATAGTGTTCCTGCCATTAGCGCTTCTCTGGCGGTTGGAAATTGTGGAAGTCCAGGTGGTTGAAAACCCATATATAGTTGTGGGGGTGTTGCATAATACTTAACTTCTATAGGCTTACAAGGATCAAAGGGGCTAATATAGGGCCTCCAAGACTTATACTGTGTAAACATGACATCCTCCTTTCTGTATTTACATTCATCAGTGGAGTATATGTGTATAGAAAATTATTATGCTGATTAAACACAAAGAAGCCATAAGCTCATGTCAATGTACACATGAGCTTATGGCTCTATAAAAAGATAATATTAATAGTTGGAGTCTGCAATTAAACCATTCATAATAGCTACACCAGAGCTAGCCCCAATACGAGTCGCACCTGCTTCTACCATTTTTTTCATGTCCTCTAAGCTACGAACACCACCTGATGCTTTTACACCAAGTTCTGGACCTACAGTTTTACGCATAAGCGCGATATCCTCTGCTGTTGCTCCACCAGTAGAAAAACCTGTAGATGTTTTCACATAGTCAGCACCCGCTGCTACAGCTAACTCACATGCCTTCACTTTTTCTTCGTCTGTTAGTAAGCATGATTCAATAATGACTTTTACAAGTGCGCTATCTTTAGCTGCTTCTACCACTGCTGCGATATCTGCTTGTACAAGGTCATAGTTTTTATCTTTTAACGCACCGATATTAATAACCATATCTACTTCTTTTGCACCGTTAGCAATGGCGTCTTTTGCTTCAAATGCTTTGACTGCTGGTGTATTGGCACCAAGTGGGAAGCCGATAACCGTACAAACTAACACGTCTGTACCCTGTAATAATTCACTGCTTCGCTTTACCCAAGTTGGATTTACACAAACAGAAGCAAAGTTAAATTGTTTAGCTTCAGCACATAATTTTTCAATTTGTTCTTTTGTTGCCTCAGCCTTTAATAATGTATGATCAATCATACGTGCAAAATTTTTTTCCATTGTTAAACGCTCCTTCATTAAACAAGATGTACGTACCTCTTCGAATCATATCATTTTTTCGCGATGGCGTCTAATTTCTTTCTATATAATGAACACCCAAATATAAACATTCCAGAACGAGTCATGTTTATCTGAAGTCCTCAAAAGATTATATAGAAAGTGATAACTTAATTATTTCACAAAAAAATCTTATATGTACTGATTTTATAAGGATTATGTTATCATAAATCACGTATCTAAAATATGTACAACGAAAAACTTATTAAATGTTTGGAAACACAAGGTAATGTGAATTGAAAGGATGATATATATCATGAGTAACGAGCGATCAAAAATCGTGAGTTTTCATACTCTAGGTTGTAAAGTAAATCATTACGAAACAGAAGCAATTTGGCAGCTGTTTAAAGAAGAAGGCTATGATCGAACAGAATTTGATCAACAAGCAGACGTTTACGTCATTAATACATGCACAGTTACGAATACTGGAGATAAAAAATCACGTCAGGTTATTCGTCGAGCAATTCGCCAAAATCCGGATGCAGTTATTTGTGTAACAGGATGCTATGCACAAACATCCCCTGCAGAAATTATGGCAATCCCTGGTGTTGATATTGTTGTTGGAACACAAGATCGTACGAAATTACTTGGTTATATTGAACAATATCGTGCGGAACGACAACCGATTAATGCTGTACGTAATATTATGAAAAACCGAGTATACGAAGAATTAGATGTACCAGCATTTACAGACCGTACACGTGCTTCGTTAAAAATCCAAGAAGGCTGTAACAATTTCTGTACATTTTGTATTATTCCATGGGCACGTGGTTTAATGCGTTCTCGTGACCCACAAGAGGTATTACATCAAGCACAGCAATTAGTAGATGCTGGTTATCTTGAAATTGTCTTAACTGGTATTCATACAGGTGGCTATGGTCAGGATTTAAAAGATTATAATCTTGCTCAATTACTACGTGATTTAGAGGCCAATGTAACAGGCTTAAAGCGTCTTCGTATTTCATCTATTGAGGCTAGTCAATTAACAGATGAAGTAATTGAAGTACTACGTGAATCAAAGATTGTCGTGAATCATTTACACATCCCTATTCAATCTGGTTCTGATACGGTATTAAAACGTATGCGTCGTAAATATACAATGGAGTTCTTCGGTGAACGTTTAACAAAATTACATGAGGCTTTACCTGATTTAGCTGTTACTTCTGATGTAATCGTTGGTTTTCCAGGTGAGACAGAGGAAGAGTTTATGGACACATATAACTTTATTCGCGATCATAAATTTTCTGAGCTACACGTTTTCCCATTCTCTCCTCGTACAGGAACCCCTGCTGCACGTATGGAAGATCAAATTGATGAAGACATTAAAAATGAGCGTGTGCATCGACTCATCTCTTTAAACGATCAGCTAGCAAAAGAGTATGCTTCTCGTTTTGAAGATCAAGTGCTAGAAGTTATCCCTGAAGAATTTGTGCATGATGACAGTGAAGAAGAAGGCCTTCTAACAGGCTATACAGACAATTACTTAAAAGTAGTTTTTGAGGGTCCAGAAAGTCTAATTGGACAACTTGTAAAAGTAAAAATTACACAAGCAGGCTACCCTCACTCAAAAGGACAATTTGTACGCGTTTTAGAAACAGTGAAATAAATAGTGAAAAAAGGGTTGCCCATTTTATATGGCAACCCTTTTTCCTTTTAATGAAGCTAATCATTCACTTGTATTTTGATTTTTCATAATATTGATAGATGCTTTTAAAGATTGACAGCTCCTATAAGAAAATTAGTAGTACAAACAAAATATCCATCTGTACTACCAGCTTTGTTAATATATTATAATATTCTACTGTCCTCTAAACTAGCATTTATCAAGGACTAGGAGGAGGTGTAAGTCCTAAAAGAACAGGCGTTATTACGCTACTGCCAGCACCAAGGCGGATTTGTTGCACTTGCAATACTTTTACAGTAAGTTCTAAGACAATTTTTTCACGTAATGTGCTGAATGTCCCTTCAGGAGCCGCCATAATCGGTGAAAAATCAAGTTCAAAGAAGTTGGCAGCTACTAATTCACCAAATGGTTGTTCATTGTATTTAACAAGATTTTGGAAGAAAGCCTTATCTAATCGAGCATCCATTTGTGTTCTTTCGTTAAGGAAGTTCGCTTCAGCAAACTCGGAAATGCCTAAGATTGGTGTTGCGCCTCCAGGTGTTTGTGGGAAAATAAGATCTGTAAAACCAGAAAACGGAACGTCAGCAATTCTATCTCGAAGTGCCCCATTACATGCTGATGAAGCATATTCAATATTTTTCCGAATATGTCCTGCTACAAATAATTTAGCTCTTGTTACTCTAAAGAAATCAGTGCCA
Organism: Lysinibacillus sp. YS11; assembly: GCF_002896375.1. Classification (NCBI taxonomy): domain Bacteria; kingdom Bacillati; phylum Bacillota; class Bacilli; order Caryophanales; family Bacillaceae; genus Lysinibacillus; species Lysinibacillus sp. YS11. Next base: position 3,021,488 of record NZ_CP026007.1, read on the forward strand.
CCAATACGTGCAAAGCTAACTGGTACAAGTTTCACTTGATTTAGGAAGACATTCTTTTTCACTCGTTTGATTTCTGTAGCAGCAGGGCTAAGTGTAATATCCGACTCAACAACGATTTGCAGTGTTGGTTCTGCCAATACAACTGGAACTTTGATAGTTGGCGTTGTAACTGGTGTAGTGACTACTGGTGTAATCTCATTCGTTAATGGAATTTGTTCAGTTGATGTTACAGGACAAGGTTGAAATTGGCTTTCTAATTGATCGCTCAAAAAATTCCCTCATTTCATTTTTTTAGTATTAGAGAGCTCTCCTATCGCTAGAATATGTAGCATTTAAATCTATACATGGACGTATATATTAGTTTTATTTTTTATTTGAATTAAGGGATAAATTTCTATAACCCTCCATTACCTTGCCAGTCAAACAGTACTTTAATTTTTTGTACTTGTAACATTTGGATAATTAATTCTAATACTATATTTTGACACAATCGATTGGGATGAATGGCTGACTTATTTTGCGTATTAGATACCCTATACTCAATATTATGCTGTATGTAGCCTTCTATAAATAAATTCCCCTTTAATACAGTTCTTGTTCCATTTCCCAATGACTGGGATCTATGAATAGGTACAAATCTACAATCGGATAGTACTACCTCATTTGTGATCTCTTTAACCTCTTCAATTCCTTTATCAAAAGCAATTTTTTCCTCCATACATATTTCTATTTTGTATTCCCCTAGCACAACAGGAACTCGTATATGTATAAAAGGCTCAGAGGAGTTAATTTCTCCTTTTTTAATTGCTTGTGAGTTATGTAAGGGAACTACTACTGATTTAAACGGATGCTGCTCACTACCATTTTTTTTATTAGTATCAGTTCTCATTAAAGAAATCATTTGATTAATGTTGGAGCTAACCAAACGACAATCTGGTTGTTCAGGGTAAATCGAAATCGTTTGGAGTAGCTTCGTCTGATGTTGGGGAGATAGGTTATCATTTAAATCAAGAAAATCAAATATTGTATTTTGAACATTTTCACCATAAATAGGAGCATGAAGAAAATCGTTAATTTCTACATAAGTAGAAAAGGGACTTTTTTGGATAATGGTGCATACTTCTCCTTGTAAAGACTTTGCAATCTCTTTATTACGATTTGGAGGATTGTTTTTCTCCTTTTCTGCTATATCATCCAAATGCATATTATTTTCAGCCTCTGACAGAGCTCTATTGAAAGATTTTGGATTATTGTCTGATTGGGCTGTTGAATTTTGTTCTTCAAGGGAGTTCTCATCACTATCTAGTAGATGGTCAATTTCTACCTTTGTTGGACTGGGTACACTTTGATTGCATGCTATCTGGTCTAAAGTTAATTCCTCTACATGGTTCTCATCCATATGTCGGAAATTTTCTTCGTTCTCCTTAACATTCGCTTCTATAGGTATGGACGCTAATTGCTCTAATAAGGTCACTTTTGTGTGACTATCATCGATATCTAGAGGATGTTCGTTTTCTTGCTCAACATTTGTTTCTTTAGATATAGGTAGATCTTCATTAGATGCTAATAGCTCTGCTAAGCTAGCATCCTCCCTGAAGTTCTCAAAATTTGGGTGATGTTCGTTTTCTTCCTCAATAATCGGCTCCATAGGTTCGGGGAGCTCTTCATTAGAGATTATATGGTCTGTTAAAGTTGATTCCTCTGTAATTGGTTTATCTTCTATTTCATCAAGCAGATTATTATTTCCATTAAAAGTCTGTTCAAATGGAGATTCGTCATCTATTTTAGTTTGATACCTCCACTCAGTGTATTTATTTTGTTTAGAGGATATTTTTTTCATCTCTCTAAAATTAATCCATGGAGTTGCCATTCATTCACTCCCAAATAATGATTTGACAAAAAAAGCATAACAATCAATTTTTAATCCATTAGCTAATTCTTCTGATGCGATTATGTTAGGACAATTGAAAATCTACAATACTAATTACAATCCATATTATGCAATATTTTTACTTTTGTCACAGTCCCACTATGAGATACAATTGGAAGGCGCATGTCCTTATCTTGCCAAAAAAAAGCAGTTAAAAGTTCGAGTAAAAGTGAACTTTCAACTGCCCAACAACATATTTGATTTTATATCAGTATTATTGTTACCATTTTTACTCCACTACATAAAAAAATTAACAAGGCTCAGTAGGCGGAATCATATCAGGAACAATTGGTGTTGCTGGTGGAGTAAGCCCTGGTAGAACAGGTGTTACTACACTACTTCCAGCGCCCAAACGGATTTGTTGTACTTGCAATACTTTTACAGTAAGTTCTAATACAATTTTTTCACGTAATGTGCTGAATGCTTCTTCAGGAGCTGCCATAATCGGTGAAAAATCAAGTTCAAAGAAATTGGCTGCTACTAATTCACCAAATGGTTGTTCATTGTATTTAACGAGATTTTGGAAGAAAGCCTTATCTAATCGAGCATCCATTTGTGTTCTTTCGTTAAGGAAGTTCGCTTCGGCAAACTCAGAAATGCCTAAAATTGGTGTAGCGCCTCCTGCTGTTTGCGGAAATATAAGATCTGTAAAACCTGAAAACGGAACATCAGCAATTCTATCCTGAAGGGCCCCATTACATGCTGATGAAGCATATTCGATATTTTTCCGAATATGTCCTGCTACAAATAATTTAGCTCGTGTTACTCTAAAGAAATCAGTGTTAGCAATACGTGCAAAGCTAACTGGTACCAATTTCACTTGATTTAGAAAGACATTCTTTTTCACTCGTTTAATCTCTGTCGCTGCAGGACTAAGTGTAATATCGGACTCGACAACGATTTGCAGTGTTGGTTCTGCCAGTACAACTGGAATTTTAATAGTTGGCGTCGTAAGTGGTGTAGTAACTAGTGGTGTAATCTCATTCGTTAAGGGTATTTGTTCAGTTGATGTTACTGGACAAGGTTGAATCTGATTAAATTGTTCACTCAAAAAATTCCCTCATTTCAATATAGTATTAGTGAGCTCTCCTATCGCTAGAGTATGTCGCAATTAAATCTATGTATGGACATTGAACTTGTTCTTTTACATATTTTATTTGGAATGTTTGAGGTTGTGATTTTCCCGGTTGATCTTACACAATGGGCTAAAACTCCATTTAAGCAGGGATTTAACGCAGACCCCCTTCAAATATGATTTACGTAAAAAAACCACTTAATAATATTAAGTGGCTTTCTCTAAGTTATGTTGATAATAAATTATACATAGCTGTTATTCAAATTCATAGGATATGGCAGACAGTGCGTATAATGGCGCTGTTTCTGCTCGTAAAATTCTCGGTCCTAATGACATCGTTTGAGCGCCTGCTTGTAATAGCGCTTCTGATTCTTGACGAGAAATGCCCCCCTCAGGACCAAAGATAATAAGTATTGATTTCGACTTCATATCATACACGTTTTTTAGCTTCTCCGCAAACCTTGTGCGCTTTTCAGCCTTTGCATCCTCTTCATCAGCAATAAAAACGGCATCGAAATGATCTATTTGTTGTACTAGCTGTTTAAATGATATAGGTTCAAAAACTGTTGGAATATGCGTACGGTGAGCTTGTTCCGCAGCTTCCTTAGCAATTTTCTGTAATCTTTCTTGCTTTTTTGCTCCTTTTTTCTTGTCCCATTTCACAATGGAGCGCTCAGCTTCAAAGGGTAATAAAGCAAACATTCCTAGCTCTGTGGCTTTTTGGGTAATAAGCTCCAGCTTATCACCCTTCGGTAAACCACATGCTACTGTTACTTGAATGGGTAACTCTGGGGAAGGGATTGTTTGTCCAGTCGCTTCAATGACAACCTCATCCCCTTCAAATCCTTCAATTGTGCATATATACGCAGTGTTTTGTGCAACAACTACAATGTTGTCGCCTTGCTTCATACGCATCACTCGTTCAATATGCCGTGCATCTTCTCCACTAATACGTGCATTTTCGATAGCTGTCTCAATAAAATAACGTTGCATGCCACACAGTCCTTTCTAGCAAGAAAGGAAAACGCCAAATCACAAGCACACGGCTCACGATTTGGCGCTTCCTCAGTCATGTTATAGTGGACGACGGGCAATAATGGCTACCCAATCTTCCATTAATAATACTTCTTCAATCACAAAGCCTGAAGCTTCTAGTGCTACTTTCACATCATCTCGTTTTGCACCGATGATGCCCGAAGTGACATATAATCCACCTGGTTTTACAATTGTATACGCGTCATCTGTGAAGGACATGATGATTTCAGCCAAAATATTAGCGACTACTACATCTGCTGGTTCTTTTACAGTATCCAATAAGTTACCATGGAACACTGCCACCTTATCTTCCACTTTATTTAATGCTACATTTTCTCGCGCTGAACGTACAGCTACCTCATCTAAATCAAGCGCATGCACACTTTTGGCACCAAGTAATGCTGCACCAATAGACAATACACCCGATCCTGTACCGATATCAACAACTGTATCCCCTTCTTTAATGACCTTTTCAAGTCCTTGTAAACACATTACCGTTGTTGGGTGGGTACCTGTACCAAATGCCATACCAGGGTCTAATTCAATAATTAGTTCATCTGTTGAAACAGGTGTGTATTCCTCCCATGTCGGTACGATAGTAAAGCGTTCAGAAATCTTAACAGGATGGTAGTATTGCTTCCAGGCCGTTGCCCAATCTTCTTCATTGACTTCCACAATGGATACCACATTTTCACCGATATCAATGTTAAAGTTCGTTAAATTTGTGATAGCTGCTTTTATTTCTTCGACTGTTTCATTTAAAAAACTAGACTCTGATAAATAAGCTTTAACAATCACGCCATCTTTCGGAAAATCATCTTCATTTAGCGCATAAATTTCACCATATTGATCTTCACGTGGCTTCGCAAACTCTGCAGAATCTTCGATGACAACACCACTTGCACCTGCTTCATGCAAAATATTCGAAATTGCTTCTACCGCATCATTTTTTGTATGAATGGATAATTCTGACCACTTCACGTAGCTCTTCAGCTCCTCTAATTATTCACCTTGGAATTTTTTCTTAATTTTATCGAATAGTGAACTACCTTGTTCTTCAGGGATATCGCCACTAATTTCTGCAAATTCTCGTAGTAATTGTTTTTGTCTTTCCGTTAATTTTTCAGGTGTCATAACTTTTACTGTCACATATTGATTACCCATACCATAACCATGAACATTTTTAACACCTTTATCTTTTAGACGGAATTGAGCACCTGACTGTGTTCCAGCTGGAATACGTAATTTTACTTTCCCATGGACTGTTGGTACTTCAATTTCATCCCCAAGTGCTGCTTGAGGGAATGTTAATTTCAACTCGAAGTAAATATCGTCTCCATCTCGTTCAAAATCCTTGTGACCTTGAACGCGGAACATAATATATAAATCCCCTGCAGGTCCACCGTTTATACCTGGTTCACCTTGACCAGATACACGAATTTGTTGTCCATCATCCACACCTGCTGGAATCGTCACTTTAATTTTCTTACGTTTTTGGACTTTTCCTTCTCCACGACAAGTCGTACATTTCTCTTTAATAATTTTACCTGTTCCATGACATGTTGAGCATGTACGACGATTCATCATACGACCAAATGGTGTATCCACTGCTTGATTGATTTGACCTGCACCTTTACATGTCGAACATGTTTCTGGTTGCGTGCCTGGTTTTGCTCCTGAACCGTGACATGTTTCACACGTTTCATCTTTCGGGATTTCTATTTCTGTTTCTTTTCCAAAAATTGCTTCCTCAAATTGGATGTTCATACGATATTGCAGATCATCCCCTTTACGTGGAGCATTTGGATCTTGACGGCGACCACCTCCGCCAAAGAATGAACTGAAAATATCCTCGAAGCCGCCAAAGCCGCCCCCTCCAAAGCCACCACCAAAACCAGCATTCGGATCCTCATGACCAAATTGGTCGTAGCGTGCTTTTTTCTGGTCGTCACTTAATACTTCATATGCTTCAGCGATTTCTTTGAATTTTTCATCTGCACCTGGCTCTTTATTAAGGTCAGGGTGATATTGTTTTGATAATTTACGGTATGCTTTTTTAATCTCATCTTTTGTAGCCGATTTTGTTAAACCAAGCACCTCGTAATAATCGCGTTTCTCCATGATTCACACTCCGCTCTGTTTGCATAAAATCTATTGTAACATGCAGTTGAAAAAACTGCCTCATTTTTTCGATTAAAGGTTCTATAAGTTCCAAAAATGAAGATACTCACTTCCTAGCAGCTAACGTATGCAACTATCCCATAAATGGTGCATTTACGTGAAGTGACCTCACATCATGACAAAAGCCAAAGCCGCAAGCGGTCTTTGGCTTTTTCACTTTACTGTGTTACTTCTTATTTATCATCTTTTACTTCTTCGAATTCAGCGTCTACAACACCGTCATCTTTTTTACCAGCGCCAGTGTCTGCACCTGCATCGCCGCCTTGAGCTGCTTGAGCAGCTGCTGCCGCTTGTTCGTAAACTTTCATCACTAGTGGCTGTAATACGCCTTCTAGTTTTTCTTTAGCTGCTTTAATACCTTCTAATTCACCAGCTTCAAGCGCTTTTTTCAATTCGTCACGAGCATCTTCCACAGATTTTTTCTCGTCTTCTGTAATTTGCTCACCAAGGTCAGCAATTGTTTTATCCACTTGGAATACTAATTGGTCTGCTTCGTTACGAAGATCTGCTTCTTCTTTACGTTTAGCATCTGCTTCAGCATTAGCTTCAGCGTCTTTTACCATGCGTTCAATTTCTTCCTCTGATAAACCAGAATCAGATTGAATCACAATTGTTTGCTCTTTGTTCGTACCAAGATCTTTTGCTTTTACAGATACGATACCGTTTTTATCAATATCGAATGTTACTTCGATTTGAGGTACACCACGAGGTGCTGGTGGAATATCTGCTAATTGGAAGCGACCTAATGTTTTATTGTCAGCTGCCATTGAACGCTCACCTTGTAGAACATGAATATCTACTGCTGGTTGGTTATCAGCTGCTGTAGAGAAAACTTGAGATTTTGAAGTAGGAATAGTTGTGTTACGGTCGATTAATTTTGTGAACACGCCACCCATTGTTTCAATACCAAGTGAAAGAGGTGTTACGTCAAGTAATACAACGTCTTTCACATCACCTGTTAATACGCCACCTTGTACTGCAGCACCCATTGCAACAACTTCGTCAGGGTTAACACCACGGTGAGGCTCTTTCCCTGTTTCTTTACGTACTGCTTCTTGTACTGCTGGAATACGTGTAGAACCACCCACTAAAATAACTTGGTCAATTTCAGAAGTTGACAAACCTGCATCAGATAATGCTTGACGCACTGGTCCTACTGTACGGTTTACTAATGGTAAAGTAATTTCGTCAAATTTCGCACGCGTTAAAGAAATTTCTAAGTGTAATGGACCTGCTTCTCCAGCTGTAATGAATGGTAGAGAGATTTGAGTTGATGTTACACCAGATAAATCTTTTTTCGCTTTTTCAGCTGCATCTTTTAAACGTTGCATCGCCATTTTATCTTTTGATAAGTCAATGCCATTTTCTTTTTTGAATTCAGCTACTAGATATTCGATAATTGCGTCATCGAAATCATCTCCACCTAGTTTGTTATCACCAGCTGTAGCTAGTACTTCAAAGACACCGTCACCTAACTCAAGGATAGACACGTCAAACGTACCGCCTCCAAGGTCAAATACTAATACTTTTTGATCTTGATCTTGTTTATCTAATCCATAAGCAAGAGCTGCAGCAGTTGGTTCGTTGATGATACGCTCTACTTCTAGACCTGCGATTTTACCAGCATCTTTAGTTGCTTGACGCTGTGCATCGTTAAAGTAAGCAGGAACTGTAATAACTGCTTTTGTCACTTTTTCCCCTAAGTAGTCTTCAGCATAGCCTTTTAAATATTGAAGAATCATTGCAGATACTTCTTGTGGCGTGTAGTCTTTATCTTCTACTGTTACTTTTTCAGCCGTACCCATTTTTGATTTAATAGAAATGATTGTGTTAGGATTTGTTACTGATTGACGTTTCGCCACTTCACCAACTTGACGTTCACCATTTTTAAAGGCAACAACAGATGGCGTTGTACGGTTTCCTTCTGGGTTTGGAATTACTTTTGGTTCTCCACCTTCAAGTACAGAAACGCAAGAGTTTGTTGTTCCTAAGTCAATACCAATAATTTTGCTCATTAAAATTTCCTCCTATTATGTCAACGCAAGGGATGCGTTTTCTAACTAATTTTAATTGACTAAATAGTGCAAAGACTATTCGTTCACAGATACCATTGTTGGGCGTAATACACGATCCTTTAAGATATACCCTTTTTGTAGTTCGCGTAAGACGATACCCGTTTCTTTTTCACTATCTTGTTCTTGCATAACAGCTTGGTGAATCGTTGGATCAAATTGCTCACCTTCAGCTTTAATCACTTGCAGACCTTCTTTTTCTGTTGCTTCAATTAAAGAGCGATACACCATTTCAATTCCTTTAATGATCGATGCAGTCTCTTCAGAAGTTGTCTCTACTTGTAAAGCACGTTCAAAATTATCAAGGACTGGTAATAGATCAGATAGTAAGCTTTGGGCGCGATACTTTTCAGCTGCCTCACGGTCTAACTGATTACGACGACGCATATTATCGAAGTCAGCACGTAAACGTAGGTGACGATTTTCTTCGTCAGCCAGCTTTGCTTGTAGTTCAGCCAGCTTAGCCTCATACTGTTCTTCAATTGATAACTCTACTTCTTCCTGAACTTCTGTTTGCTCTACTTCCTCAGTTGTCGTTTCAGCTTGTACATCTTCTTGTACTAAATCTTTGTTTTCCGTTGTTTCCGTCACTTGAATCCTCCTCATTATCATTCACTACGATTCTTCATAAAGGCTTGTGTTAAATCCAAGCGCATTACGTCTAATAAAGCCACAACACGCTTATAATCCATACGTGTAGGGCCAATAATAGCAATGGCTCCCTGTTGATCATCACCAATAGAATAGGTAGTGGTAATGACACTGCAATTTTCCATTTCTAGTTGTTTATTTTCTGAGCCTATCCGAATATGAATACCTGATTCATTCGGATGGAAAAGTGACTGCACTTGGCTAGTCGTCTCCATTAAGTCCAAAATCATCCGGACTTTATTTAAGTCATGGAATTCTGGTTGGTTGAACATATTCGTTTTTCCACCATAGAAAATTTTACTTTCTGAATTATGCATTGTTGCTGTGATAAGTGCGCGAATAAAATCATCCGCTGATCGAACATGTTGCTGTAACACTGCTAGCACTTCAGCCTCAAGGCTTTTATGGAGATCTTCTAATGAAACTCCAATAAGGCGATCATTTAAGATATTTACCATTTTCTCTAAATCAGAAGCGGTAAAGTCAGGTGGTAGATTGAACATGCGGTTTTCTACATGCCCATTATTCGTCACGATAATCGCTACTGCTGTGTCGCTAGAAAGAGGGACAATTGAAAACCGTTTAACACGATGCCTTTGGACATCAGGTCCTAAAAGTATGGAAGTATACGATGTCAGCTCTGATAAAATGTTGGCTGACTTTCGGATAATATGCTCTACTTCTACTAGTCGATCATTAAAAATTGATTGAATTTGTTGAATGTCCTTGGAATTAATACCTTGAGGACTCAACAAATGATCTACATAAAATCTGTAACCCTTTTCCGAAGGCACTCGACCAGAGGAGGTATGCGTTTTTTCTAAAAAGCCTAATTCCTCTAAATCCGCCATTTCGTTTCGAATAGTGGCTGGACTAAATGTAATCCCTTGTTTTTTGGAGATTTGGCGAGAACCTACCGGCTGCGCAGACACAATAAAGTCGTCTACAATGACTTGCAATATCTGTAACTGCCGATTTGTTAGCATGATTATCACCTCTGTTAGCACTCAACTAAGAGGAGTGCTAATACTATTATTAAGTTATCAAATCCCACATTTTATGTCAACGATATAGCTCAATCTTCTAGCAAAAATTGTTGAAATACTTCATTGCCCACAAAACGCCCTTTTCTTGTCAGGCGAACACCAAGCTCATCCTGTTCTAAAAGCCCCTTTGACACTAGATCTTTTATTACCACATCATAATGCGCAGACATAGGTGTTTTAAATTTCTCTTCATATATAGAGTGCATAACACCCTCTGTTTTTCTTAGCCCTAAAAACATTTGTTCTTCTCTTTTTTCCACTTGTGATACTTCATGTGCGTGGACAATTGGTAGCTCATTTGCCTCAACAGCTTCCATATACTTTTTTAATGGACCGTGATTGGAATAGCGTATACCTGCTAAATACCCATGAGCTCCTGCGCCAAACCCCGCATATTCATCATTATCCCAATAAATCTTGTTATGCTCTGAATGATACCCTGGCTTTGCAAAATTACTGATTTCGTATTGTTGAAGCCCATGTAAGGCCATTTGTTGCATCAGCACATCATACATATCTGCTTCTAAATCTTCTGTCGGTAAATACAGTTTCCCTTTAGCGTACTGATTATAAAAAATCGTTTTGGGTTCCACAATAAGAGAATAGGCAGAGAAATGTGGCAAATCAAGAGTAAAAGCTTTGGCTAATGAATCCTCCCATTGCGCCATCGTTTGCCCAGGTAAACCATACATTAAATCAATGCTGATATTACGGAAGCCAATTTTTCTAGCCAAGTCGATTGTTTCATAGACATGATCATTACTATGAGTGCGTCCAATCTTCTGTAGCAATCCCTGGTCAAAAGATTGTACACCCATGCTTAAACGATTAACACCACCGTCGAACAACACCTGCAATTTGGCTGCAGACAATTCATCTGGATTTGCCTCTGATGTAAATTCTGTCACACTATTCATTGGAATATACGTATGAATAGACGTTAGTAGTTTGTCCAATTGCTCAGGAGATAAAGCTGTCGGTGTTCCGCCACCAAGAAAAATCGTCTCGATGTTACGGAATTTTTCAGGATGTTTTTCGGTTGTCAGGGCCATTTCTTTTCCAAGTGCTTCGATATATTCATCCACTGGTTGATTTTTAAAATAAAATTTATTGAAATCACAATAATTACAGATTTGATGACAGAAAGGAATATGAATGTAAACACCTCGTGCCATAGCAATCCCTTCTTTCGCGTTAAGTCTTTTCCATTTCTACATTATAACGAATCGATAGAAGGAACGCTATGAAACCTCACAGGTACTTTTAATGAATATTGATTCCGTAATGACAAAACAAACTGCACCTCCGATTATTAGTTAGAATCTAACAATCGAAAGTGCAGATTTTTCATGTATAAAAAATGACGCCCACAACAATTCCTAACAGCACCAATAAATAAGGCTGTATTTTCCATCGAATTAAACACCATAAAAAGACAGCTACTATGAAAATATCTAACGTGCTGATGATGGTTTGTGTCACAATGGGATGTACAAAAGCAGCGGCTAGAATGCCAACGACTGCCGCATTTGCGCCTGCCATCGCACCTCTAAGTCGTGCAATTCGACTTAGGCTAATCCAAAATGGTAGCGCTCCAACCACTAGCAAAAACGCTGGTAAAAATATTGCGAAAGTAGCAATAATAGCTCCCGGAACGCCAGCAATGACCATACCGATATATGCAGCAAATGTAAATAAAGGTCCTGGAACTGCCTGTGTCATACCGTAGCCAGCTAAAAAATCTGAGGTACTTATTTGACCACTTTGAACAAATTGTGTTTCCAGTAAAGGTAAAACAACGTGTCCGCCACCAAATACTAAGGCACCTGCAAGATAAAACTTCTCTATCATAGAAATCCACTCATAATGCCATAAAGCGGCTAATATAGGTAAACCTAGGAGTAGCACGAAAAAAAGTACTAGTAAAACAATACCCGTGGTTTTTGAGATGGGTATATGAACTAATTTTGACGTATTACCCTCAACACTTTTTTCAGTAGTTGAAAGCCTAAACAAGCAGCGATCAATATTGCTACGATTTGTGCCAATGGATTTAGCCATGTCAATACTGTTATCAATGTCAATAAAGCAATCAACCAATGCCATTTTGTCGAGAGTAGTTTTTTGCCCATATCAAAAATAGCATGAGCGACAATCGCCACTGCTACTAACTTCAAACCATGAATCCAATCCATCTTAAACTCTGTATACTTGGAGAAATAGGCAAAAAGTATAAGTATCAGAACTGATGGTAAGGTAAAACCAAGAAATGATAGAAAGCTTCCTAGTACTCCTCCTCTAAGTAAACCAACCCCCATCCCCACCTGACTAGATGCAGGACCAGGCAAAAATTGACTTAACATAACGAGTTGACCATAATCATGTGCAGAAAGCCATTTACGTTTCTGTACATATTCCTGTTGAAAATAACCTAGATGAGCTGTTGGGCCTCCGAATGAGGTACAGCCCAATTTTAAAGCAACAAAAAAAATCTCCCAAAGCCTTCGCAAACTCTCAACTACTTTCCATATCTTTTATTTCATCTTACACGGAAAGCAGTTTTTTTTAGATTAAGAGTTTGTAAAATTTACTTCATTATTCATCTCTCTTTATTTTAATTGCAGAACCTACTTTACTACCCTCTTTATTGATTGGAATTAAAGTGTATTTTTTTTCTGTTAGATAGAGTGCATCTACACGACTTCCCCACCTTGTACCCTCTTTATTTAATGGATAGGGTGCTGCAAAATCCCATGATTGTCCAGATTTTGATTGGATTTTAAAGTGTAACGCATCATTGACAACACTTTCCTCAGCATGAAAATAAATCGTTGTGGAAATAGGTGTGGAGACAACTTTGTCAATGGTTATTTCCTGCTGATCAACATGCTTCACTTTTTTATCAATGGAAAAGATTTCACGATCTTGTTGTAATTGCTCTTGTGAAGCATCTACCTGAAATTCCCAAGGCTTCTCAATTGGTGTTTCAACATTCCAATCTTTATAACGAATAACTAATTCTAATTGTTCATCAGCCGGAAAATCATCCATTTTAATACTATTGTATATCGTATAGACGTTGGCAGACTTTGCTATGGACTGTCCTCCATTACGAACCATATAATCTTGCCCATTGACAAGAATTTGCGGAAAGAAAAATACTTGATGGTCTGGCTTAAACTCTTTTCCAGGTTCGAAAGTTGCATTTAGTAAAATTTGATTGTCATCTATAATCACTTCATTTAATGTTAACCGTCCTAAGCTATTGCTAGCTGTTTTCCCCACATCCGTTTTATAGGCTTCAAAATTCACATCCTGATCCCACCACAAATACAGCGTCGATCCACTAGCAATCATTAATAAAAGGATCACAACAATAAGCCACTTCTTACTTCTCCGATTTTCCTTATCCAAATCCACAACTCGAATCATATCATTGGACAACAGTACACCTCATTTTTATAAAAATCATTATGATTCATTGTAGTGCTCAATCATGCATTATATAACCTTCTATGTTGAAGATTCATTTATGTATAAAAGGATATTACATCCCTTTATGTAGATGACGACCTTTATTGACTTCACGCATTAAATAGTCCACAAAGAGATCATCCCTTACTAGCCATGCTTGTTTATTTCGCTTTAAAAACCACTCCGCTTCATTAAAGCTCGCAAAGGATTGTGTCAGTAGCATGTTATTTTTTTCAATTATCCAATCAACCTCATCGTTTGAATAGAGCATAAACATTTCATCTTGCTGATTTTTATAGAAAGTTCCAAACGTAGACCCTTTTACATTATAACGATTTCTTTTTGCATCCTCTGGAATAGGCTCTATATGGAATGTTGCCACTACATACTGCTTGTAAGCTTCCTCTGTTAATGAGCAGCCAGCAGCCTTTTGATGTCCACCTCCACCATATTTGGCCGCAATAGCTGACACATCAATATGATCATGGATTGTTCGAAAGGATATCTTTTTACTGCCCATATTAATCATCGCAATATAATCAAGATGCTGATTTTCCTTTCCCAATTCATTGCCAAGCTCAGAAAGATAGGATTCTGCATAGACAACCCCAGCATAGTATTCTCCCAAAGTAGTTTGAATAAGCTCCCGTTTCTTACGCCGAATGTAACGCTCTGTTTTTTCTTCTTCCATGCTTAAAATTTTCTTTTCAAAATCATCGAAGTCAAAGTGATCACTTGTTTTTAAACGCTCAAGCATTTTCTCTTCAAATTCTTCAATAGACACTAGAAAAAAGAGTGCATTTAATCTTTGCGCTTGTAAATTGCCGTTCTTTTCCCATTCCCATGTATCGTATTGTCTTACTAACTCTACAAATTCAGAAACGGCTTCTGTTTTTTCTAATAGTCCATGGATAACCAGGTATTGATAATATAAAGATGTAGCTGACGTTAAAAAGCCTTGCTCATCCTCAATTAATACCTTTCCCCATTCATATTGATTGAAATGGAGTGCTGTCTTATGATGGTCCAACAATTGCACATTACCAGTCGCCTGATAATAATCATGAATCCTTTTTTCATTCTCTTCATTTGGAGAAAGATCTGTAATAAACAAAAATGTTTTCTGTTGATCATTCTCCAAAAAGAATTCGATTTCGCGATCAAGTGCTGTAATGGAATTGTAGCGTATCTTCACCTTATCGTTAAAAGCAAGCTTGGCTAAAATCCCACACCCTACTCCGTCTAAATCGTTATGTGATAATAATTTATACATGTTCTCACCTCGATTGTAGTATGGGTATTTTTTTGGTATTCAAACAGCTAATGAGGTTCAATACGTAACAACATTGATATTGTTTTTCAGATAACATACATTAAAACCATACATCTTTAGGGTGAAAGGGAGGACACAGTGAATGAAAAGGAAACTAGCTTATAGTGGAATCGGATTTATTTTGATCTTTGCATTAGCATTTTCAGCTTATAAATTAATGAATGCACGTGACTATCAATTATTTGGTCCTATTACCTCTCGGGTTGAAACTCAAGAAAAGGTCATTGCATTGACATTTGATGACGGACCAACTGACAAAACTGGCTCTATTCTGTCGTTATTAGAGGACTACGAAGTAAAAGCCACTTTTTTTCTAATTGGACAGGATATCGAAGAACATCCAGAAGAGGCTAAAAAATAGTGGAAGCAGGACACCAGATTGGTAATCATACGTATTCTCATAAACGTATGGTATTAAAAAGCCCCTCCTTTATTAAAAATGAAATAGAAAAAACAGATGCCCTTATTGCCAATATCGGCTATCAAGAAACACCCGTAGTAAGACCACCATATGGTAAAAAGTTAATCGGCTTTCCCTATTACTTAAATAAACATCAACGCGAGACCATTACATGGAACTTAGAGCCTGACACGTTCTTTACAAAGACAGAGGATAAAATAAATTATGTAAAGGAAAACATTCAACCAGGCTCCATTATTTTATTGCACCCTATGTATGATCAAACTGACAACGAACTACAGACAATAGAAGGAATTCTTCAGTCCCTTACGGATGAGGGCTATACATTTGTCACAATAGATGACCTGTTCAAATTTAAAGCGTCATGAGATTGTTTCATGTTTTTGAAAACTTTATGAATAAGCTAGACATATTATTGCAAAAAGTAATATTAAATATTATATTGACCATAGTCATATTTTGACTTTGGTCATTTTTTTATAAAGGAGCCCGTTTCAGAAATGCTAAGAGCAGAGCGTAAAAAAGAGTTAAAAGAGCAAATTTTTCTACAGGCTATTCAATTATTCAAGGAAAAAGGTTATGAGGCTGTAACCGTTCAGGAAATTGTTTCGGTATGTGGCATTGCTAAAGGTACTTTTTTCAATTATTTTTCAAGGAAAGATGACATTTTACTTTATTTAGGTACATCACAATTAGAAAAATTAACAAAACAATTAAATCATTATCACTATATAGAAAACCCTAAAGAGCTCATTTTAGTGTTATTGGGTGATTTATTGAAAAGGCTTACAGAGCATAGTGAGTTAATGAAGCTAGTTGTTATGGAAATTATGAAATCCTCCTATTTAGTTGAAAACGAATACAACAGTATTCAAAAGTTACAAAAAAGTATAGAAAGCATTGTTGAACAAGCAAAAATAAATGGCACTTTACAAAGTGAGCACGAAACACCTATTATCGCCTCTTCCATCATCAGCACATATTTCCACACATTATTATCTTGGTCTTTACAGCACAGTGAAGAAAAAGATATAGAAGCTTTGTTTGAAAAACATTTAGATATTGTTTGGAAAGGCATTAGTAAATAATTTAAAAGAATGGAGGATAAGAATGCGTAAAAAAATTATTGTAGTAGGCAGTGGAATAGCAGGTTTAAGTGTAGCTGTAGCTCTGCAGAAAATGGACATGGATGTATCAGTTTATGAAAGGGCTTCAAAACCAACTGTTGCAGGAGCTGGTATTATCATTGCACCAAACGCTTTAAAAGCTCTAGAGCCATTCGGGATAGCTCAAACAATTAAGGAAAGAGGCAAACCTAGTGATGGCTTCCATATCCTTTCAGAGCAAGGAAAGATGCTTAATAAACTTACGATTCCTTCTAGTTATCAATACATGTATTCCATCCACAGAAAGGATTTACATAATATTCTATTGTCAGCATTAAGGCCAAACACTGTTAATTGGGGCAAAAATTTTTCACATGTCATACAGGATTCGCAAGGCGTACAGGTGACATTCGAAGACAATAGTACTGTGACTGGCGACATTTTAATTGCTGCTGATGGGATTCATTCCCCTATTCGCAAGCAACTATTTCCCGATAGTTCGTATCGCTATGCTGGTTACACATGCTGGCGTGGCGTAATGGCTACAAAAGGAATACCCAATATTAAGGAATCATTTTTCGAAACATGGGGCTCCCAGGGGCGATTTGGGATAGTTCCATTACCAAATGATCAAGTCTATTGGTATGCTCTTGTCAATGCAAAGCCCAATGATGCTAATTATATAAAATTTACTACCACTGATTTATTTAATCATTTTAAAGAATATCATTTTCCAATACCAACTTTATTAAACAATACGGATGAACATCAAATGATCCACCGTGATGTGTTTGATATTGTACCAATGGATAAGTTCTATCATCATCGTACCGTTTTTATTGGGGATGCTGCGCATGCAGTTACACCCAACATGGGGCAAGGGGCATGTCAAGCAATCGAAGACGCACGAATATTAGCAGAATATCTTAATAAGTATGAAAATATCACTCAAGCATTTGCCAACTACAATGCCCATCGAAAAGAAAAAGTAAATACTATCTCTATGCAATCATGGAATATTGGCAAAATGGCTCAGATGAATAATCGTTTTTTAATTAGCCTGAGAAATAAGTTATTAAAATTAACACCCCAAGTAATGATTCAAAAACAAGCACAGCATGTCTATAATTTTGAAACCACAAAATAAACAAACTATAACGAAATTCTTAAAATCTGCACTTTCTTTGTGCAGATTTTTTCTTTTAACTAGTCAAATAGATAAAAAGTAATAGCTCTTAAAGTTTTTCTTATAATAATATCATCATCCTTTTTCATTTTAAGATATTTCTTTAAAAATCAAGCTACAGTAACATAGTTAGAATTTGTCAATAAAACTTAGATTTTTCAGAAATGTCTATAAATATTTTTTCAGTAAAATATAATCACCATCTCTGCTAAAATATGCTATTATACCTTTAGTATAATGTCCTATTTTTATCAAAGTAAAAATAGAGGAAATATGAACTACAAAAGGATGATGAATATGCAAAATATCCAACAATTATTCCAGAGCGAAGATGGAAATATCCAACAAAGAGAGAATTTTTTGTCCCTATTAGAGAAAATTGTTTCCTCATTAGATGAATTAAAGAACCCAAATAAGACAACTCTTGGACCAATGAAAGAGCGATCTGCTAATTTTTATCAAGAGCTTATGCAAGAGCATCAAGTGCCAACAACTGGGATCGGACTAGATCAAGTTGTAAAAGAATTGACACATTTAATGCAAGGACACCCTTATCATACACGTAACTTTGTAACAAATGTTTTACCGATGGCAAGTATTCCTGGAGTGTTAGGACAGTTTACAAATGCGCTATTGAATGGCAATAATTTATGGGATGTTTATGGTCCTGCTGCTGCTGAGTGTGAGGTTAAAGTAGTAGCAATGATGTCTAAATTAGTAGGCTATGATTATACGAAAAGTTTTGGCTATACTACATGGGGTGGACAAGGTGCTGTTTTTAGTGGACTTCGTCTTGCCATTGCAAAACAATTCCCTCAAGCAAAAGAAGATGGTGTTCCTACTAATTTATATTGCTTTGCTTCAGAGAATGCCCATTACAGTCTTTTAAAATCAGTAGAAGCCGTGGGTATCGGCAGTAAACATTTAGTGCGTGTAAAAGCAGGTAAAGATCATTCGATGGATGTAGAAGACTTACGTGCACGTATGACAGACGTCATCGAAAATGGCGGTATTCCTGTTTATGTAGTAGCGACAACAGGTGCTACTGATCAATTTGGTATTGATGATGTCCAAGCCATCAAAGAAGTCACAACAACCCTTGAGAAGAAATACAACTTACAACCAGTACATATTCATGCTGATTCGGCTTTAGGTGGTTTTTATGCCTTCTTCAATGATTATGATTTTAATAAAAACCCACTCCAATTCGAGTCAGAGGTTTTACAGGGATTAGCACAAATCCATGAACGTATGCAACATCTAGCCATTGCGGATAGCCTATGCTTTGATTTCCAAAAGCTTGGACAAACACCTTATTTAACTAGTCTATTCTTGATTAAGGAAGGTAAAAGTTTACAGCTACTAGATATTGAGGACTTTGATACGCCATATGTAGGCAATCGTGGTTATGGCTCTTATCATACTGGCTATACATTAGAATGTTCTCGTATGGGTAGCTCCATTGCTATTTTTGCTGCATTGCAGGCATTTGGTAAGGAAGGCTATCAACAACTATTAGCTAATTATGTACGTGTGAATTTAGCATTCCGTGCTCAATTAGCTGCGAAAACGCCAATGCTACAGGTGGTTAATGAATCCAATATTGGGCCAGTCACAGCGTTTCGTTTATATCCAGACGGCATGAATTGGCAAGCTGAACAAGCTGGTCACTATACACAAGACCAAATAGAACACATAAACGGTATCAATGCTTCATTCTTTGAAATTATTGGAGAAGGTCGAGACGAAGTATTCTTTGGTGACACAACGCGTGTTTGCACGGTTAGTACTAGTGATACAACACAACAAGTACCAGTTGCAGCGGCAAAATTTTTCTCTATCTCACCTTATACGGAGACAGAACACATCTCTAATATGATTCATTTCTTACAGCAAAAGCTTAAAGTACTGGAGGCGTCCCACATTGCGTATCGTCACTAAATTTAAGAGTTCTTTACTCTACAAATATATTGCCAGTTTCACCATTCCAATAGCGATTATTTCCTTGCTCTTTAGCGTTGTGTTATTTGTAGCTTCTTATCAAATTATCGACAATTTTGTGATTAAACAATTCGAATCTACTTTGGAGATTACATCCAATACGATTTTTGAAGATATTGAGAAAACTGACGTCAAAGCAGCGGATAACGGCAGTCCTGACAAATATAAAAAAGTATTGGATCAATTGAACGCAGTAGTTAAAAAGTATGATATTGAAAATGCCTATGTGCTTTCTAAAGCCAATGGAAAGGAGCATATTGTCGCTTTAAGTAATACCGACAATCATCAGCAAGATTATGTATTTAGTGAAGAAATGCATGAAGCCGTAGCTAGTGGTAACACACAAACAAGTGATATTTATAAGGATGAATATGGTATCCATAAATCCATTTTTATCCCATTTAAAGATACAGATATTATTTTCGGTTTAGATATGGATGCCTCCTTCATCGCTGAACTACAAACGGAAACACTATGGATCTGTATTATTCTTACAGTTATATTTATTATTTTTGGCGTGATCGTTGCTTACTTTATTAGTGTGGGCATTACGAAGCCTATTAAAAAAATGACGCGTTATGTTGGTCAAGTTGCACGGGGAGATTTGGCTGTTGAACCTCTCCAAATAAAAGGTTCCAATGAAATTGCCCAGCTTTCATCAGGCATTGAAAACATGACGGAAGATTTGCGTTCGTTAATTAAACAAATCGCTCAAAATGCTGAACAAGTGGCCGCAATGTCGGAGGAATTAACAGCAAGTTCTGAACAGACAAGTGCATCCATTCAGCAAATAACCTCTTCTATGCAAGAGGTTGCAGCGGGTTCAGAAAAGCAAACTTCTTCGATTGAAGAAGTGGATAGTCATATTACAACCATCTCTAACAAAATGTCAGAGGTAGTGACAAGTGTAACCGATGTAACAGATAAGGCATTCCAAGCATCTGCTATATCAGAAAAAGGCAACACCACAATCCAAGATGCTACTGAAAAAATGGCCGTAACATCTCAGGCTATTCAAGAGTCAGCAGCTGTAGTAGAACGTTTAAGCACATACACAAATGAAATTGGGGATATTGTGACATTGATTACCCAAATTACAGATCAAACGAATTTACTTGCATTAAATGCTTCGATTGAGGCAGCGCGTGCAGGCGAACACGGTAAAGGCTTTGCAGTTGTAGCGGAGGAAGTCCGTAAATTAGCCGATCAATCTTTAGAGGCAACTAACAGTATTCGTACACGCATTGAAACGATTAAAGAAGAATCTGCACAAGCCGTCAAATCAATGGCTATCAGTAGCAGTAATCTTGCTGAAAGCTCAACAACATTCAATGCATCCGGAGAGGCATTTGCTGAAATTTATACCCAAGTCACTGCACTGACGAGAGAAATGGACCATGTCAATAACGTGATGTCCAATATCAATGAAGGTGTTAGCAGTATTGCTAGTTCTGTTGAACAAGTGGGGGTCGTAGCTGTTCAAGCTTCAGGCAATATTCAAAACGTAGCTGCTGCCTCTGAGGAGCAATCTGCAAGTATCGAAGAAATAACAGCTTCCTCTAATAACTTAGCTGAAATGGCTCAACAGCTCCGCAATATCATTCAAAAATTCCAGTTATAAAAATAACAAATCCGCTATGCACATTTTCGGCATAGCGGATTCTTCTTTCCATAAAAACTCTCCTACCAAAATGGTAAAAGTTTAGGCAATAATATTTTTCACAACTTTTGAAATAACGGCACCTTCAGCCTGACCTGTCAGCAATGGTTTTGCAATTTTCATGGCTTCTCCCATGTTCATTCCTTTTCCAACACCCGCTGCCACTAATTTCTCTGCAATTTCTTCTTCTGATAATTGCTTTGGTAAAAAGGATCTCAAAAGTGTCAATTTGGCTTCCTCTTTTTCAATCAGGTCTGCTCGCCCAGCCGTTTGTGCACCTTCTAAAGCCTGATTTGTTTGTTTGACCTCTCGATTAATAATAGCTATTTCTTCGTCAGCTGTTAAAGCCTCTCCCTTTTCTTTTTCAGCTGAATCTAATGCTGACTTTAAAAGAGATAATACACCCTTCGCTAACGTATCTTTTTCTCTCATTGCCGTTTTTAATTGTTCAAATACTTCTGTTTTTAACAATGATCTCACTCCTTCTAACCGTCTATATCAAAAAAATTATATCATAAAAATCATGAAGGATTATAGTTCGTTGCATCTGCTAACTTTACTTTATAGTGTAATATTCCCTTTAACTCACCTTCATAAGAAAAAATGCCTTGCTGAATTAATTGACGCAGACGATAGTCAATCCATTCAACCTCTCTCAATTCTTCCATATGCCCCAGTACCTCTCCAATTAACCTAGCTGCAACTTGGTAATGAATTTCCTCTTGTTCTTCCTGTAAACGTTTAGCACAGGTAATGATCAAGTCATCCTCTCTATCCTCATTATTATTTCCCCAAAGTTCATGATATTTCCATGTATGTATGCAATCGTAATCATCCATTAACAGATTTAGCCCTTCTTTGCATAGGGAGTGCCTCAATGCTTCTTTTAATGGCCATCTTTGGAAATGTTCATAAAAGTAAAGTAAATCCTCTGTGTTGACCTCTCCAGTCGATCTTGGATAATGATCCTCTGCTAACTGTGGTAAAGTATATAACTCATGAAATAACTGAAAAGTGTCTAATACATAGATATCATTTGTTTTCTGTTCGAGCATCGCCAAAACGAGTCGAAGCCCTATTTGCTCATGAGCATTTTGACAAGTCCAAATCAGTATATCCTGATGAGGGGGGATATTTTTAATTTTCTCTATTGCTTCCTTCATCTCCCGCTCACATATAATCAATCCATCATCTTCTATTAGATAGCGCTGTTCCAACCATTGAAAACGAGCTTCAATTCCGTCCCTTGTATGTACATCTTTCAAAGGACCAACAGAAAAATTACCTGGCACAACAATAATCTCCTCGGACTTAGCATAGTCAGGATTACGAAAGGCTGCTTTCAAGCTCCCCCCAGGTGAATGACCGAATACAATATGCACCGTTTGTACCATTGAAGAATCCCGCTCCTCAGCTTGCTGTAATAAAAACTGTAACATGCTATCTCTTGACTGTTCATTTATTAAAGTTGAAAGAAGCATCGACTTCGCATCAGCTTCACTCAATCGGTGTATTGACTGTTTTAGTTGGTTGATCTTCTCCATTATCTGTACTCCTTTATTTAAAAACACCTAACCTTATCATACCTCTTTATTACCTCAAATTACTAATTTAGTTAGTTTTAAAGATATGTTACTACTATTGCTAGTGAATTCTTTAATCTGGGCGGAGGCTCACTTAGCGACTTGCTCACTTTTTGGGGCAGGACAATGTATGAACTATTTTCTCCAGAGCTAAAAACACTCATGTCCCTATAAAAAAACATACTACACGTAGTAGCTCAACTACGACGGTAGTATGTTATTTAATCAACATTCGTTAAAAATACTTTTCCTTTTTTAGTTCCCTCAACAGCATCGATTGCCTTATGGATAGCTAATAATGGAAAACGAGCATGTACATTCATCATTTTTAAGGAGCCTTCCTGTACAAGGTGTATAAGTTGTTGCATCGTTTGTTGCCATTTTTCAATTGACGTCTGACGTTGCCAATGGCGTAAATGAAACATCCTCGCTTGTACCTTTGCTTCCTTCACAATGTTTGTCCAATTTACCTGAATACCCGATAAAAGACCAATAGCTAAAAAAATACCCTCGGGCTTTACGCAGAAGGCAAGCTGATTGCCAGCCTCTCCACCAATCGAATCAATTGCTGCATCTGCTCCCCTACCATTTGTTAATGCCATAACGGTTTCGTAAAGTGGCATATGAGAGGTATCAATGACAAAAGCTGCACCAAGTTGCAGTAATTCTTCAGTATGCTGATTACTTCGTGTCACAGCAATAAGTTGATAGCCTAGCAATTTCGCAAGTTGAGCATAGAGATGTCCAATGGCAGAGCCACAAGCATTTACTAATAAGACATCGTTTGATTGTAAATTAAGTACCTCTGAGCATGTTACGAAGGCTGTAATTGGATTAATATACATTTGTGCTGCTGTAAAATCATTCATCGTGTCAGGAATAGTCACTGCAAAATCTGCTTGCGTTTTCACTACTTCCTGCCAAGTTCCCTCTCCCCGTAACGGTAATACGCGCTGACCAATAATCTTTGGTGAAACAAGCGGTCCAACAGCTTCTATTATTCCTACTCCCTCATAGCCAGGGATAGTTGGTAAAGTGATTCTATGAGCATATTTCCCCCATATTGGTATTAAATCTGAGGGATTAATCGGTCTGGCTAGCATGCGAACAAGAATTTCTTGACCTTGAGGAGGCTCGATTGTTTTATTCTCTAGCCTTACAACCTCTTGCGGATTTCCAAATTCATAAATTTTTAGGCATTTTGCTTTCAACGATCCTAGCTCCTTTATTCATTCTGTATAGAACAACATCATACCAGGAGCATCTATTTCACGTTCCTTAAATCCAAGCTTCTGATAGAAAGGTTGTTTACCTTTGGCACAAAATAATTGAACCCATTTTATATTTTCTTTCTGACATTGCTCTAAAAGAGCATCCATCACCATTGTGCCAACTCCTTTTCGTTGATAATCAGGATGCACCATCACATCACAGATAAATGTTTGATAGATACCATCAGAGATAATACGTCCATAGCCAATTAGATTGCCTTCATCATATATAGATGTACTGAACCAGCTATTACAAATAGCCTTGTATAATTGTTCATACGTATACTGCCCTTTTGCATTCCAGCCAGTTGTTTGGTGCAATGCTTTATACGAGTCTATCGTCGGATTTGTTTCTTTGATTATATACATATAACACCCTCCTTATTTTGAATAAATATACAAAATAACATATATTTAATCAACAATAAGTTTATGATGTTAGAGTTGCAGAAGCTTTAATTGCCCTTCTTCATCCATATTTAATTGTAAAGCTTCGTCTATTTCAATACTAATCGGGCTGATAACTGCTTTCTTATCAGAAAAATACCACAGACGTCCACTCGGTCCTAATAGGATATTGGCTCCGTCTTCATAGTTTCCTAGAAAATTAAGGCCATCCAGTTGAATTTCCTTGTTTGCTATAGGGTTTATAGCATACTTCTTTAATTTTTCAGCAATTGTTTGAATGTCATCTGACGTTAAATTGATTTCTCCAATATGTAACACTTGCTCTACAGAAAAATTAACTTCAGCATGTTTCGGATTTATTTCCTGTCTTGCAATAAGCTCTACTATATTGCCTTCTGGATCGTAGAAATAGCATGCATATGCTTTTAAAAACTCAAAATAGACTTCATCCTGCCCCTCTGAATCCAGCAAGCCTACATGCTCTTCTGCCCAAATCTTTGCCTGTTGAAATAAGTTACTAGGAATATTTAATGCAAAATGATACTGCTTTGGCATTTTAGAAGGCATCTTTTCAAATGTCATCCTGCTTTCTCCCACGGCTATTGTAAAATAGTCAGCTGTTCTTTCTAACAAAGTAAAACCTAACAAATCAACATAAAATTGCTCCATTTTTTGCATATCATGAACATATAATTTTACCTTCGTAATCTTCATCTTTAAGCACCCCTTTACACTCCCTACTATACAAGTAGCTGATTAGAATGGCTTCATGCAAAAGAATGAAGTTTACTTTCGTATAGTTAGAGAAGCTTTCGATCTCCCCTGCTATTTGGCTGCGATATTACGAGGAATTCTACATCTTCTTGTGAATCGTTTCGCATTTGATGTGGTAAATTTGGAGGTACTTCAATTCCCTCATGTTGCTTTAACTCAATTCTTTGGTCATTCAGTTCTATTGTAGCTGTGCCTGAAAGAACAAAGAAAAACTGCTGTGCATGATGGTGATAATGATTTACCTCAGCTGTTTGAGCAGGCATCCGCTCATGTATCACACTAAGCTCCCTATTTTGTACAAGATGCCAGCCATCACACTGTGCTCCCCATTGATAATGTTGTGCTAATGCTTTGTTAATTTTCATCCTTACACTTCCTTCCCTGCTTTAGAGGAGGGATATCCATCATTCTTGTTAATTTCCCTCATCCAATAAATTCAGCTAAGCTAATTTTCCTTTTTTGAAAATCTGCACGGATAGCCTGTAACTCGGCTTCTAACTTTAAGGCACCTGCTTCAACTCCCCTATAAATTACTAGCGGAGGCTGTTCTAAAGCCTTTCTCGCTTGTGAATAATCATAAGATAATAATTTTTTTAGCAACAATAATGTCTTTAGTTTATCTTTTCCTTCCCCAGTAATAGTTAGTTCATAGTACGCTACAGAACTTTCTTCAGGCAACATTTCTTCTAAACCAGGCGGAATCAGTAAACTTTCAAGGAACAAAATTAAATTGTCATAAGCCATTGAAAAATGCCAATTGCCTGTCCCATGGGGAGCGGTAAAAACAGCCGTATCACCTCTTGATAGATCTAGACAATAGGGATCGCCTTCATCTGTGGCAATGACTAAATAATCATGTGGCCAATCCTCAATCATCTCATCTGTCACTGGATTATAATTATAGCCCTCCTGCCCACGTATTAAATCTCTTGCGCCATAGATATTTAGATTAATATAATCACCTGTAGCCCATGTAACCCTTTCAACAACATAATGTCTCAAAAAATAAACATACTCTGCTGGCAATGACCACCCACCATCCACAAATTGGCTAATATCCTCTTCTGATTGATGATAAAAAACCATGGGATAGGCTGACTCCCGCTCCTGAAGCTCATCAATAAAATCACGCATTTGCTGTAATACTGCATCGAGTTTCTTTTCTAAATCTTTCAATGGAATTCTCTCCTTTTGATGACCAAGTGTCTTTCTTGCATTTTAACATACCCCATCATTAACCAAATAAGGGGAACATGTTATAATCATTAAAATAGACTGGTAGTATGCATAACGTGAACAAAAATAACGGATGGGAGCGATCTGTCATGCAACATACGAATGAACAGATAATACAGCAAGCCAACACGGAATTTTTGAAAGCACTTCGCTATTTAGATTATGGCAAGGTAAAACAAGGGGAAGCATGTCTCAAACAAGCCACCCATTTGGCAAATCTGCTGAATGACCATATCACATTTATTCGTGCTGCCATTTGTTATGGAGAGTTGTTATGGCACGCTGAAAAATATGATGCCTCCGATCATTGGTTACAGCTGGCACTTGATCGATTGACCGCAGTACAGCAAGATATAAATGACTTACTAGATGTGGATGTGCAACGAGCTCGATCCCTACTAAACCACCAACGACATCCATTATAAGGAGCAAGCAATCATGAAATTACTTATTAGACGTCCAGAACAGTCGGACATCCAGGCGTTACACGAATTCTTTGATCTTGTCATTCGGGAAACTTATAAAAAGAAGGAATTGCCGAGCTAGTGGACGATCAACAGGATGAATGGGAAACGAAAAAACAGTATGTAGCAATGGACTTAGAAAGCCAGGGCAAAAAAAGATTTTTCTGGTTAGCTTTAAATGAAGAAACCAATGACATAATAGGCACTATCGAATGCGGTGCAGCCAACGAAATCATTCAACAAACGATCAAAGAGGAACTATTCAATTGTCTAGAAATCGGTACCGTTTTTGTTCATCCTGACTATCAAAATCGTGGGATTGGCACCATGCTACTACAGAAAATGCTCCTGACGTTAGAAAATCGAAGGGTTCCTAGTTTTTGTTTAGATAGTGGATATAAACAAGCGCAAATGATCTGGCAGAAGAAATTTGGACAGCCTGATTTTGTCCTTGAAAACTATTGGGGAGCAAATAGTCACCATATGATATGGAAACGAACACTACCATTTCAAATATAGAAGTAAAAAATGCTCTATCAGATTACACAAGAACCTCTATGTAAAAAACAAATCTTTAGTCAATAACATGCTTTATGCATACAATATAAAACACTTTCCCAAATGATTTACAGGGTGTTATTAGGAATTACACATAAGGTTCGTGGTTTAGGGTATGACAAATTACAATGAATACTCAGTATGATTTCCACTTAGCTTTCAAGTGTTACCATCTGATGAAAATATCCTAATAAAAATTTACGGGACTCTCGATATGTGGGATAAGACTCTAAAAAAGACTTTGGATCAGTATGATGATTGGTAAGCAATAAAGAGATTATAAATGCTAATACTTATTATGTTTGGAGGGGAATGAAATGTTAAAATTCATTGATGATTTAGCGGGTGCGGTTTTCGATGTTTTTATGTTGTTTTGTTATTTCTTTGCAGGCGTAATAATTGTAGGAGTCCCCATTTTTTTATTAGCTAAGTTTTTCCTATTGTTTCACTAAATTTCAAACAGGTTGGTCGCACTATAAAAGGAATCACTATAAATAGTGATTCCTTTTATGACGAATACACTCAATATTAGGCTAAATATTTTGTTGCTAGTTCTCAGGTACTTATGGGCGAGACAATGCTATTATTTAATAAATTTATCATAGAACCGTTTGAGCATCGTTGCCATTTGTTGTCTTGTGAGTGTATCTGTAGGATTCATACACTTGCCATCGCCTCGTATAACTCCCTCTTCAATGGCCCACTCCCAATCTTCTTTATGTGCTGGTGATACCATAGCATTTGATTTTATCCCAACTAATAACTCTTTCATTTCAGTAAGTTCCTGTTTTAGTTGTTTGTTTTCTTTCTGTAATTCTTCATACTGAGACAATGATATTTCCTTCTTCTTATCAGTATCTGTGAACCAGGATAAAGACTTAGATCCATTTAATTGGTTTAAATCTACAGTTCCTTTAATACCTGCTACAATCCCTTTGTCTGTGTACTGCCATAAGTCACAAGCAAAGTTTGGCTTTAGTCCAGGTGAGCTAGAGCCACTATAGCGAGGAATCCATAGGAAATCATAATTTTTAACGGTATCCATCAGATAAGGTTTGTAAAAATGATGGCCTGTATATAGCCCGACTTTTACAGCCTTACTTTTTAAATAATCAATAAACACCTGTGTGCCTTGTACGATATTTTGGACACTAGCACCAAAGCTTTCTTCGATATCTACAACATAAAATAGCGGATTATAGTTTTTTGCTCTGTTATAGAAGTCTTTTGCTTGTTCCAATGCCTCAGTACCATTTTTAAAGGTAACATAAATATAAACACCAAAAGGTACCTTGTACTTAATACATGCTTCTATATTTTGAACGTATTTACGGTCAATTGTGCTTGTACCATATTGTGTGCGGATGATAGCCAAATCAACATCTTTAACCGCTTCAGACCAATCAATATCTCCTTGATGATGTGAAATGTCTATGATATAACTCATACAATTTTCTCCTCCCTAAAAATAGTAAATAAATTATGAATAGCGACAAACCCATTGCTTCAAGCATTATTTAGAATCATTCATTAAATAAAGTTATGTAGATTATTTTAGTCCTTATAGGTTCTTCATTTACCGATTTTTAGTGGTCAGATAATTAATAAGACAGAGCACATTTCACATAGTCGAATTCACTCTAAAAAAATAGCGGCTTTATATCAAATATTTACTTTGTAATTAAGTGCTAATTCATCCCCAGGTAACCCTCTTATTCCCCAATTATGTTTAGGCGTTTCAAAAATTGTAATTTCAACATCTTGAGGTGAAATATTTAATTTGTTATTTATGCGTTCAAATAGTAGCTTTACTAATTGTTTTTTAGCTTGAATCGTTCTACCTTCAAACATACTAATTTCTATTATTGTATATGATTCAGTTCTTTCACTTGCAAAATAAAAATCCTCTTTGTCCATAGGAAAAAAGCGATGAAATTTCTTATCTAATGGATATTCAAGTGCGTCCACCATACAAGAATGGATAATATTCGATAATGTTTCCTTAATGGGATTTAACCTTCCCTTAACACCATAAATTTTAATTTGTCCCAACGACCTCTCACCTTTCTTGACTTGCTAATCTAAACTCAACTACCAAATACTGTTCTTTAACGATATTATAAAATTCTTCAACATGACCATCAAGCTAATTCTATGCTTGGTTTCATTTAAACAATCACCCAATTTATTCATGAAACAAATGTGAACTATTTAAACCAACAATTCCAAAATAATAACTCTACTTAACTGTGACCATAATTAACTGCAATATGCTGCAAGCTCAGGTAGAAACAGTTATCCAAATAGTACACATTCTGTTGTTCCAATCTGATAAAGAAATAGATATAAAATATATTATTGTTGATGACAAACTAACGTTTGAAGTTGTGGGTGTCTATATACCTTAAAGCTCCAGGAAATGAAAGAGAGAGTGAGAGAAGCTCAAGACATACTGTTGCTTCGTTAGTTTCTACACCACTACATTTAAATAAATGAAAAGGAAGAACCTTAAATTACTAAAAATTAACTACTCAATTTTAAATGAGCACCTCATCTTTACTATTCAATTTCAAAAATGACCCAAACTTTATATCTACCTTCAATGCTATTTTCTGTATAAACTCTACACTCTTTTATAGAAGCTAATCTAAAAGCAAGCGAATAGGCTATTTTGTAATCTGGTGTATCATATCCGTTATAAATTCTTCCATATATTTCATTTGCAATTGAATCTGCCCAGGTGTCAGCTTCATATAGAGTATCGAAAAGTATTTCTTCTCTGTTCCATTTAATAGTCATTTCATAAACTCCTACGTAGTAATAGAAATAATCTAGATGAATGTATTGTTAGGAATTTGAATTCCATATTTCAAAGCAAGTAGCTACGGATCGTTTCGTAAAATCTTTAAATTGCACTTTGCGAATAATTTGATTTTTCCGAAAATTAAAGAGATTGCAATTACAAAGGGATATTAATATAAAATTATATGAAAGTACTATAAAATTATTTCTAATATTGAGAAAAGGTGGAATTAATATGATTTCAATATACAAATCATTCATATTAGCGGTGGTAATAGGGTTATACGTATATATAGCCAGTAAAAGTGAAAATAGCGTGCTTCTAAATTTTGTCATACTTTATATTATAATTTCAATAGTTTATTTATTATTTAGAAAAATTGAAAAAGAAAAAAGTAAGGAAAAATAACTTAATTAAAAGTAGGAGATTCGAGACCTTTGAAAAGATTCACTGTAAACTATCTGAAAAAAAAGCAGAGGATAGTAGCCAAAACAAAAAATGCCCAAGTACTCAATTAAAAACAAGTAACTGGGCATTATTATGACTAATTACTATGTTGTGTATGTATTATACCATTTCGAAGAGTTAAATAATGGTTTTTTTGGAATCAAAGGAAGCACCAAATTTTATTCCGAAGTTCCTCTTTTTTATATGCATTTATCATATTACCGATTACCTTTTCCAACACAATTTTCAATAAGCTCGCAGAAATGCTCATTATATTTTTCTATAGGTCATGTTTCTTCTCTCAACACGGTGACATGAAGGTGGAAGAAAACATTGAAGTCCCCCACAACAGAGTGGTCTTAATTGGCAGGTTTCTAAACATCATTTCCATGAATAATTCAAGATTTTTATCAAATTCTTTTATTAATTTATGACCTCTTTAAAGCCTATTCGATGTATGATAAGACGATAGCCAGAGTATCCTTCTTCGTCTAGAAACTCCTCAAATTCTCCATAGACAATTATAGGTGTATTGTTTTTATAAGCGTTCTGCATGTTTCTGATAATTTTTTCTTTCACGTCAGGGTTAGCGCTCTGAAAGTGACAATTTATAAGCTCAGAGTATTTACTTAGATAAAAAGATAGAGTGCCATCACTATGTTTTTCGAGTCCATCTGGAGGATTACCGGCTGTCCACAATAAAGTTTTACGCATTGCATAATAAGCTTTCTCCATTCCTAGTTCTGTAAGCATGACATTTATATATGTATCTTGCTCCTCAAAAGTAGAGTCCAGCTCTAACGTATCAAGACGTATTTCTCCTACGTTGTCATAATTTTCAAAACTAGAATCTTCTCCGTCTAAAATGTCCGACTCTTTAAGTTCTACTACAGTTGATTGATTTTCTCCGATAGCAGTATGCTCAGGTGGTGGAATCATATAAACTGAGCCGCCCCGTTCCTCTATTCTTTCTTTCGCTGCCTCCAGGCTGTCCTCACTGAACATAGACTCTACTAGTTCTTGCGTATGAATTTCCTTTTCAACTTCGCCCATAGACTCTTCTTCTGTCTCTGAACTACACCCTGCAATAATTACAAATAAAAGTGCGACAATTGTTATAATAACGCTTTGTATTTTCATATTACATACTCCTCCCTCTAGTTCAATTTTGTTCGAACTCTTTTAATAATACCTCAAATAAAGTTTATTTGGATAACTATTTCCATTTATTATAAAAGCCAATTCTCCAAATTAGGTCTATTTATATTTTTTGGAAGACTATCACTTATATTTAATCAATTATAAAAAGGTACTGAACGTTTTTTATATGGGGTTTCTTTTATATGAAATGCATGATTAGACTTCATATTAGACCGCTCCCCAGCCTTGCTATTGGTTTGATGGGGAAAAATTTAAGACCACCCATTTTGGAGTGGTCTTTTATGGTGTATTTAATTAAAGCATTCCGTTAGTTGAATAAGAATCTGTTTTGCGTAGGAATCCCAATCTTTATTATCAGTATTTATTTCAATTGTAGGTATGATTGAATTTTCAGCTTGACTCCTATACTCTTGTTGTTGGTCTAATAATAATTCACACGCTAATTTCATTTCTTGCATGGTTTTCCCTTCCCATTCATTGGGATTTCTACTACTTATTCTTTCCTCTAAATTCTCTGGTGATACAGTTAACAAAGTACATCTTGCTCCCATTCCAAGTAACTGGGCTTCTAATTCCTTAATGTCATCTGATATTGAATGAGAAAATGCTACTCGATGATTTAAATGAAACCTTTCCAAAATAAAGAATAAGCCTTTTGAACGTTGAGTTTGTCCAATTTCTCTTGACCAATTATTTAACATTTTAAACATCGTGACTCTTTCTCTTAAGACCTGTAAGTGTTCCTCTCGACTTAACGACTTTAATTCACCATTTACTTTGTGTAATACTTGCGAATAATGCTCACTGAGAACTATGACACTACGTTCGGCATCATCACTTGCGTGAAGTTGTTTCAACGCTTTTAAGACTGATGTTTTTCCAGCATTCGAATAGCCTTCTAAGATTATCCCTCTAAAATCACTCATTTTCTCCCCCTAATTAATGTAATCTCTATCTAAATAAGGACTGTAGAATTATTTACGGTTGTTAAACTAACCTGCTCCGTTTGCCATCCATGTAACACAAAATCAATACAACACCATAGAAAATGTAAGATTTTCACGTTCTTTCATTGGAGTTTAACAACACTTCTTTCTTTATGTATGACTCTCTGAAAAACAAAAATAACGGTAATGCCAGCGATAAACCAACTGTAAACAAAGTTAATAGACATATCCACTTTTCTTTAATGTTATACTTTCTTGACTCATTAAACATAAAGATTATAAAAACAAAGCATGAAATAAAAAAGTCAACAGCGAAGAAGGTCGATATCGAGTTTGCAAATAATAAATCTACTAATAACCCTAAATCAAATCCGTTTTTGTTCAAGAATTGCACCAAAAAATAATACGGGAATACTGTGCCGATAATCGCAAATAACAAGTACACTTTTCTCATTTACATTAAACTTCCCCTCTCTATATGATTTTCACAAATAATATACTTCTTAATTAAACTCTTTCAGTTTAATAATACCTCATAAAAAATAATTTAAATAAATATTTCCATATATGATAATTAATTATAGATTAACATTTAAAATATTAATATATAAACTATATATTCCAAGAGAATATTGTGAATTATGTCTAACACTAAGAAAAGGTGGATTGATTATGAATTCAATATATAAGCCATTAATTTTAGCGGTGGTAGTAGGGGGATATGTATATATAGCCAGTAAAAGTGATAAGAATGTGATACCAAATTTTGTCATACTTTATCTTATAATTACAATAGTTTATTTATTATTCAGAAAAATTGAAGAGAAAAGAAAAAGAGTAAGGAGAAGATAACTTAATTAAAAGTAGGAGATTCGAGACTCTGTGAAAAGATTCACTGTAAATTAGCCAACTACCTGAAAAAAAGTAGCTGATAGTAGCCAAATACCCAGATACTCAATAAATACGAGTATCTCGGCATTATTATGCTAATTGAAAATGGACAACCAATAAAAACAGTTCAAAAAGATTAGGACATAGCAGATCAGCAATTACTGAAGACTGCTATGTCCATTTAACACAGAAGATGGCAAGAGATGCTGCCGATATTTTTGATTCCATCGCTAAAGATTTTTAAATTGCTTGCACAATTTCAATGCAGTGGCAAATCGGTGGCATTCTCCACCCAACTGATACAAAACTATTTGCTTAAACCCCTATAAACCCTGTTATATCAATATTACTTCGAATCATCCATCTTCAGCACAGCCATGAATGCCTCTTGAGGGACTTCGACTGAGCCTACTTGTTTCATACGTTTTTTACCTTCTTTTTGTTTATCAAGAAGTTTTCGTTTACGGGAAATATCTCCACCATAACATTTCGCTAATACGTTTTTACGGATGGCTTTAATTGTTGAACGCGCCACGATTTTTTGTCCAACTGCTGCTTGAATTGGTACTTCAAATTGTTGGCGTGGGATTAATTCTTTTAATTTTTCTACGATGATTTTACCTCGATCGTAGGCAAAGTCACGGTGTACGATAAAGCTTAGGGCATCGACTTGCTCACCATTTAATAAAATATCCATTTTCACTAATTTCGATGGCTGGTAACCAATAAGTTCATAGTCGAATGATGCATAGCCCTTTGTATTTGATTTTAAATAGTCAAAGAAATCATAGACAATTTCTGATAATGGCATTTCATAAATAATACTTACACGCGATGTATCAATATAATCCATCGTCATGAAATTACCACGCTTCATTTGACAAAGTTCCATAACCGCTCCCACATAATCATTTGGTACCATGATTGTTGCTTTCACATATGGTTCCTCGACACGATCGATTTTTTGCGGGTCTGGCATAAAGGAAGGGTTATCGACTTTCAGCTCAGTACCATCTGTCATATGAACATTGTAAATTACGGAAGGTGCTGTTGTAATTAAGTCGATATTAAATTCACGCTCAATACGCTCCTGAATAATTTCCATATGTAGTAATCCTAAGAATCCACAGCGGAAACCAAAACCAAGTGCTTGCGATGTCTCTGGCTCATATTGTAGAGCAGAATCATTTAACTCTAGCTTTTCTAACGCTTCACGTAAATCGTTGTATTTGGCTGTATCAATTGGATACAAACCACAGTAGACCATTGGGTTCAAACGGCGATAACCAGCTAATGGCTCAGCTGCAGGACGATTTGCATAGGTTACAGTATCCCCTACACGTGTGTCCCCTACATTTTTGATAGATGCGGTTAAATAACCTACATCACCCACTGTTAACTCAGCCTGTGGCACAACTTTTGGTGTATGTACCCCAACTTCAATAACTTCGAATTCCGCACCTGTTGCCATCATGCGAATTTTATCGCCAGGCTTAACAGTACCATTGATGACACGAATCGAAATGATAACACCTTTATAGGCATCGTAAACAGAGTCAAAAATTAAAGCTTGTAGTGGTGCATCTGGATCACCAGTTGGCGCTGGTACCTTCTCTACGATTTGCTCTAGAATATCCTCGATACCAATACCTGCTTTCGCAGAAGCTAATACTGCTTCAGAGGCATCTAATCCAATAACGTCTTCTACTTCTTGACGTACACGTTCAGGGTCAGCTGCAGGTAAATCAATTTTATTGATTACAGGTAAAATTTCTAAATCATTGTCAAGTGCTAAGTAAACATTTGCTAGTGTTTGTGCTTCAATACCTTGTGCTGCGTCCACAACTAATATGGCACCCTCACAAGCAGCTAAACTACGTGATACTTCATATGTGAAATCGACGTGTCCTGGTGTGTCGATTAAATGAAATGTATACACTTCGCCGTCTTTTGCTTCGTACTTTAATTGAACTGCATTTAACTTAATTGTAATGCCTCGCTCACGCTCTAAATCCATTGAGTCGAGGAGCTGTGCCTTCATCTCACGGGAAGTTAAAGATTTTGTTTGCTCTAAAATACGGTCAGCAAGCGTTGATTTCCCATGGTCAATATGTGCAATAATAGAGAAATTTCGTATATTCTCTTGTCGTTTTAAACGTGCTTCTCGGTTCATCTTTTCCACTCCTAATTAAACTATAATGAATTATACTATGAACATAACGCAAAGTACAACAGCAACTAGACTTGAAAGCCTATAATATCAATACTTTCAGTGTTTCATGTCGTTTTTAAATTTTACAGTATTAAGTATATAAATGCAGACAAATCAGCTATAGTAGTACTCGATGTGTAGCAGTTGAAATGAAAATGCGTCTACTCGACATGAGGAGAAATTCGATGGATGAATCTTCGCCTAATCAACCAAGAAAAGCACGCTATCTCCAAAAGATATCATCATTCATATTGCTAAAAAGCGTGAACACAATCCCATTTTTTTAAACCTAAACTATGATTAGTAAAAGAAAGAATGGACATCGCACCACCTTCCATATAATGGAACAGGTCAAATATCAAGCTTACCATACAGGAACAACTAATAGAATAAATATAGGTAGAGCAAATAGCTCCCTTTCTAAGATATAGAAAAAGTCAGCTACGCAGATAAAACTGTGTATACTGACCTTTTTTATTTTATTTGTTTAAGGATTGTTGAATGAGCTTTGTTAAAACTTCTATCCCTTTTTTCTCTAAATGTACACCGTCAGGGGCAAAGTATTCAGGGTGATTGATTGCTGCTGCATGCCAGTCAATTAGTGTTATTCGCTCATGTTCCTGTGCTTTTTGCAGTAAAGCTTCATTCACCTTTGCTTCCCAAGATCGCGGCACACGTGTATTCACTAAATAAATATCGGCATTTGAAAAAGCTTCAAGGAGTGCATCCATTTGGTCAGTCGTAAAATAACCATTTGTCCCCAATTGTAGAATGACAGCATGATTAGGTTGATTAAAACTTGCATAATTTGGTGCAAGTTTTACAGCTTGCGAAACTTGACGGCCTATTTTTCCATCGATTGTAATAGTCGGATACATATTATGTAAGCTCGGTGCAATATCAATCATTAGGGAGTCACCAATGGCTAGTATGCCACGATAAAACTCATCCTTTTCAGGCTCTATAATGGTGTTATTTTCTTCTTGCTTAGGCGTTTCTATCTCCTGAACATCCTCTACTCCCTCTTCCTTACTTTGAGAAGGCTTGTCTGTTGAGGCTTCAGCTTGTTTGTCCTGCTTGTTCAGATTGGGTGTAGGCTCATCGCCATTAATTTTTACCGTTGTTGGCAGCGTTTTAGATGGGTTTTGCTGACTTTCACCCACTACACCTGTCATGCCTGTGAAAAATACAAGCAGAAAAAGAGGAACCATAACCGTTGATATTTTTCGTGGAAAAGTAAGGCTTCCCCACTTGTTTTTATTACAAATCAGATATTTTTGACAATAGACTCGGAACCCTTCTTTCCGGATGGGCATCTCAATGAAACGATAGGATAGCTCTGCAATCATCAGGATTAGTAAAAGCTGCAGGAATATTCGCCAATAGGAAGGATTACCAATTTCATGAATGGGTGTCCCTAAAACCATGACAGGATAATGCCATAGATAAACGCCGTAGGAACGAGAGCCTATCCAACATAATGGCTTCCATGCTAATATTTTTCCTAGTATGCTGACTGGATGAGAAATACATGCAATCAAAACAGCAGCATTCAAGCAAAATAAAAACATGCCTCCTCTATAAAGAAAGGATTGATATTCATCCACATACACTATGCTTACTAAAAAAATAGTAAGTGCAATGAAACTCATAATATTTAGTTTCTTCACATGGTTCGCTGATAATTTTTGAGAAGATAGTCGTTTCATTGGCCAAACAAGTGCTAGCCAACAGCCTATTAATAATTCAAAACAACGTGTGTCCGTTCCATAATAAACACGACTAGGATCAGCGCCTGGCTGATAGAGTAACGCCATTACGAATGCTGAACAAAGGGCACCACAAAAGATGATATTTGCTAGTTTATTTTGTTTTTTAACAACAAAAAGTCCAATCATTAAGAGCAATGGCCATATCAAGTAAAATTGTTCTTCAATAGCTAATGACCATAGGTTTTTAAAGGTGATGGAGAACCGAAACTATCAAAATAAGAGAGTTTATGAAAAATGAACCACCAATTACTTGAATAAAAAATGGAGGACAATGCATCCCCGCGCAAAGTATGGAGAAGCTCTTTATGAAAGAGCATTGCCCAAACAAATGATGTAACAATCATAACGTAGGCAGCTGGTAGTAGCCTTCTAAATCGTCCCACCCAAAATTTCTTTAGGCTGACTGTTAATTGATTGCCCTTTAAAGGTAAGATGGTAGAGGTGATTAAATAGCCCGATAATACAAAGAAGATATCTACTCCTAAAAAGCCACCTCTAGCCCAACTGAAGTTAAAATGATAAGCAATAACTGCTAATACAGCCAATGCTCGAATCCCTTCTAGTCCAGGAATATAACGATGATTTAATGACTTGCCTGACATACTATTCCTTCCTTCAATAATCTCTCAATTTCGTTTCGGTATAATGTGTTGGTTTTTTCTAGCTGTACAAAGTAGAAGTCAATCTAAAAGCGCTGTCACAATCTGTAATAACCGCACACGGCTTTGGTTAAATGATGTTAGTTACATCCAAATGCTACAAGGAGTATCGCTTTTTGAAGGTATTCCCTTCTGCATCAAGATAAAACCTGTTGTCACGTAATAGAACCTTTTGGATTGATAACCATCCCCTCTCTATTATTTTTGCTTATTCACTTATATGTTTGACGATTGAAATACGATAAAAGTTTGAGAGAAAAATGAAACGTTATCATTTTTAGTCTTCTAAAAATTCATATGTATATTTGCTATAGAGGCATTCCCAAAAATGGTATATACTCCAAAAGTAAGTTTGCTTTATTTGCATATGCCTTCATTTAACGTTTTATCATGAAATTCGAGAGCCAACTTGAAAATTATAAGACAAGAATGGAGCAATGGAAAGACAATTAATGAGAATTATTTCTGGAAATTTTATTATCATACAATATTAAAAAAGTGAGCCCACAAGAGTCCCACTTTTTAATATGATTGGTCTATTTTGTTGAATCATTGACAAACGCTTTTGATATTGCCTTACCAATTACAGCAATCGTACGATTAACCTCTTCCTCAGTATTACCAATTCCACCAATCTCAATAATCATCATTTGCTTTGCTAAATCCTGATTATATCGCCCATCAACCCCATCACCACTTTTAGAAATAACCCCTTTAGAAATTTTTGGAACGATGGCATTTAGTGTGGATGATAAACTTTCAGCATAGGCTGTATTCCAGCGGTAATTAGCATGTTCTGCCCCAACAACAATAGCGATTTTCGCATAATTTTCCCCATTATATGAGATCGTTGTAAGATCATGTTTTAATGAGTCACGATGTAAATCAACTATTAAATCATAATTATTTGTTTCTAAATGCTTACTTAAATATGGCCTCATCACATTATAAGATTCATGATAGCCTTTACCTTCTTCTTGTAATTTTTTCATAATATCTACATCAAGAACATCCGTCTTTAAACCATTTACATTAAAATGATTCACAATCTTATCCTTCAGGCTCATAATATTGACCGTTTCATGAGAAGTCGCTACCTTACCACTCACTGCTTTCACCATAGGTTCATATGCTTCATGCGTATGGGTAAATAACACTAACACTTTAAATGGGTCCGGGTCTAGGGCTTGATCTGGTTCAGGTTCTTTCGTTTGTTCCAGTACACTTTGTTCAGCTAAATTGGTAGCAGCAAACACGACTTGCTTATCTTCTGATTGTTTGATCGGAGTCGATGCTTGCTTGTTGAACGGAAGTTGCCCAGCAATGACAGGTAATACGAAAAAGAACAATAATATACCAAATGACCATTGTAGTTTTTTTAGCAAAGTCACACCCTCCTCCCCATATCGTATGGAGGGGGGATGTTAATTAGAACGAAAATAAATTTCTTGTTTTACGCATAAATAAGCGTGTTTTAGAAGGACTACTCTAAGCGTTGTTTCTTCATTATTTTATAAATCACTTGCCCAATTCATTAGCATAGAAGCCACTAATTTTGCATAGCGATCAATCCAATAGTCTGCTTCTTTTGGTGTAACCATCAGTTGTGTGTGGGAGCCAGCGAAGGTTTCCTCAAACAGCTGCTGGCGCTCCTCCTTCGTCCATGTCGCCCATTCTCCAAATATAGGTTGTACTAATGTCATATCCAGTTCCTTGTTGATATCTGGTTGCCATGAGGATAATGAAAGCTTTGATGACGGTTTACTGCGTTCAGCCACACGAGCAGCTATCGAACGTAGCATAGTTTCTACCGCATCCGCAATTAATACAGGTGCATCTACTACAGTAGGGATCCCTATTGCTGTTACGGGAATGCCAAGCATCTCATAGGAAATCTCTTGCCGTTGATTGCCTACTCCTGAACCTGGATGTATGCCTGTATCTGTTAATTGAATCGTTTTACAGAGTCGATTACTCGCTCTTGTAGCAAGTGCATCTACTACAATGATTAATTTCGGTTGCAGACGTTCAGCAATAGCAGCCACAAACTCACCTGTTTCGTAACCTGTTTGTCCTGTTACACCAGGAGCATACATGACAAATTTTTCATCAATGACATCTAAACTATGCAAATGGTCAATTAAATAGGGACCAATTGCATCGGGTGTAATAGTGCGATTTCCTAAACCGACTATTAAAATTTTATCGTCTTCTTGCCAAGAAAGTGCGTCATGCATTTTTTTGAAATTTACAAGCAATTCTTGTTCAAGTTGTGCAAAGCCTTCTTGATCTTCTAATGTTAGTGTTGGGACAGAAAGGGTAATATACTGCCCTTCTTTTTACCAATTTGCTTTTCCCCTTCAGCATCTACAAGAACATCTGTAATTTTTACTCTACCAGCATTCCGATCTTCAATTTGAATGCCACTTGATTGTTCAAGCTTTTCTTTTTGCTCTTTGGTCTGATGGACAACTACCTCTTCTGATTCATCGATTAAATCTGTTCGTTGCCAATTAAAATTTTGCATACAGTTCACCTCAAGCTGTAGTTTGTTCAAACTGTCAAGTAAATATTCTTTGCATTTATCTATTGCAATTTGGCCAAGCGTTTGTTAAAATGATTTTTGTTGTATTGACACAAGAAATCAATGAGAAGATATCATCTCGTACCTAATTTAGGAGGTGAAATATATGCCAAACATTAAATCTGCGATTAAACGCGTAAAAGTTAACGAAAAAGCTAACATTGCTAATTCTCAAGCTAAATCTGCAATGCGTACTACAGTGAAAAAAGCTGAAAACGCTGTTGCTGCTAACGCTGAAAACAAACAAGAACTTTTACAAGCAGCTTTCAAATCTTTAGATAAAGCAGCTTCAAAAGGACTTATCCACAAAAACGCGGCGGCTCGTAAAAAGTCTCGCCTTGCTAAAAAAGCGTAATTGTTTAAAGGATCAGATACTCTATTAGGAGTAGCTGATCTTTTTAATTTTATAGAGAACATAAAAAGCTGTCCTTATTGGACAGCTTTCTTTGCCTATAGTTGGCGCAATAAAAATAGCTCTAGATAGCGCTCTCGATTTCCACCAGACGATTTTAGCTGTAAATCAACCTCTGCTAATTGATATAATGCCCGAAGCAAATTTTCTTCTGAAGGCCGATGCCGTTGCTCAATCATAAGTTTGACGCGATACGGATGAATTTTTAAATTTTTAGCGATTTGTTGAGGGTGATAACCTTTTTTCAATAAATAAAAAACATTTGACATGGTACGAACATTGGATGCTAGCAAGCCCACTAACATAATAGGTTCTTGTTTTTGTCGCAATAAATCATGATAGATAGACAAGGCTCCGACAGAGTCATTTGCCAAATATGCGTTAAGCATTTTAAAGGCATCTTGCTCTAATGTTTTTGCCACCAAATCCTCCACTAAAGAAGTTGTAATTTCGCCACCATCACCTAAATAAAGGGTTAGCTTGTCAATTTCCATCTGTAATTGTAGCATGTTGGCTCCGACCATCGTAACAAGCAATTCAATAGCATCTTGTGTAATGCTATTACCTTGTGTTTTGACAATGCCTTGAATCCATACGGCTAAATCCTGCTCTTTTGGTGTTTCTGCTTGTACAAATAATGCATGCTCTTTCATCATTTTAGTTACTTTTTTGCGCTCATCCAATTTTTCATAAGGAGCAATAAAAACCGTTACGGAAAAATCAGAAGGATTCGACAACCATGTTTCCAATCGTTTCACATCATGATCGATTTTTTCCTTCCCTTTCTCGGTTGCTTTTAAAAACGAAGCATTTTTAGCAATAATAAGCTTACGTTCTGAGAAAAAAGGAATGGTATCTGCTTCATCCATGACTGCATCTACTGGTACTTCTTCTAAATCAAATGTGGACATCTCCAGATCTTCTTCTGGACCCAATGCCTCTTTTAAACGTTTAATGGTTTCATCTATAAAATAGCTTTCTTCACCAACAAGCAAATATACTGGTGCAAGCTCACCTTTTTTTATTGTATTCCAAACCGTTGAAATCATAATTTCCCCTCCATCTAGCAATACTATTAGTATACATGATTTCATAGTCCTTTGTGTCTTTGACCGAATTGTGTCGATTCCTTGCCAGACGGGGAAATCACCTTTTCGATATAGCTTTTATGACCATGTTGTCTTATAATAAATAACAGAATTGGAGGGATAACAATGAATCCATTTGAAGGAAAAAACATACAATGTCGACGTAACGATGCCATCGATTCTGGTGTTGGCTTCGGTGTATCATTTGGCGTTTTCACGCTTATGTTTATTATTGCAACTATAGTAGAATTTGTATCACAGTAATTGGACTTATGCAGGAGAAGGGCCTTGGTCATTGGACAAGGCCCTTTTCATT
Organism: Lysinibacillus sp. YS11; assembly: GCF_002896375.1. NCBI lineage: Bacteria > Bacillati > Bacillota > Bacilli > Caryophanales > Bacillaceae > Lysinibacillus > Lysinibacillus sp. YS11. The sequence goes on from NZ_CP026007.1 coordinate 3,064,245, forward strand.
TACGCTAACGGACCAGCGATTATCACGAATACGTATTTCGATTGATCCATTCACCCCTGTTGTCCATGTCACTAAATCTCTACTGACAAAACGTTGTACTACTTCTTCATGTGGATGACCATAACGATTATGGAGACCTGCACTAAAAACCGTTAATTGGGGCTGTAGCAGCTCGACAAATTCTTCTGTGCTTGATGTCTTACTCCCATGATGCCCTGCCTTCAGCAATGTGAGATTGGCCAATAAAGGTCCATAACGCTTGATCAGCTGTTGTTCGCCATATTGCTCCAAATCCCCTGTAAATAACGCTGTAAACGCCTTTTGCTGCATGTACAGGACAAGAGAATCATCATTTCCCTCATACAAGGCGTCATCAGGCCATAAGTAATAAAAATCTGTATCCCCTACATGCCACGAAGTCCCCTTCATTTTTTCTTTAATAGGAATATGTCGCTTATTTGCTTCTCGCAATAAATCATCCATTAAAGGCTCATTCAATGAACCAGGTGTAACGTGTATTTCCTTCATGTTAATCTCTTGTAAGACTTCCTCTGCTCCTTCAATATGATCTGCGTCTGCATGCGAAGCAATAAAAATATCGATAGTTCGTATTCCCTTGCCTTTTAAAAATGGGACGACAACTTGCTTCCCTACCTCATATGGACTATCTGCTTTCTTCCACGATTCCTGCTCAAAGCGCAATACTCCACCTGTATCTATAACATAGACAGCCCGTCTAAAAGGCAATTCAATGACAATACTATCTCCTTGCCCTACATTTAAGAAGGTAATCTTTGTTTCGTTATACAACATGGGTGCCAAATGAATCCAAATAACAGGGATGACAAGGATCAAAATAGCTTTCCTGAATCTTTTTATTTCCAAATAATAGAAGCTTACTAAAACACTTAACATCGCCACGCAACTCAGCCAAATAGATGGTTTGCCTGGTGACCATAATTGCCAAGGAAGCTCTTGCATATAAAAGATTACTTCGGTCAGCCAATTACGTAGTGGTTCATAGCCAGCAAACAGGACATTAGCAAGTGGTAAAGAAATATAAGATAGCACAAAGGCAATCATGTTAAAGGGTAATATAATAAAGGAAAACAGTGGAACAAAAACAATATTGACAAAAAACGAGGATAAAGATAATTCATAAAAATGATGGAGTAATAGTGGGTAAACGAGCAGTTGGCACACGAATGTGATAAAAAAAGAACGACCTAGCCAAGTTCTTGTCTGCTTAAAAATAATACCAGAATAAAGAAGACTAGCGGTTGCTAAATAGGATAGCTGGAAACCAATTTGGAAAATAACACCTGGCTCAAGCAAAACAAAGCCTATAAAGCTAATAGCTAATGCATCATCGATCGAAAGAACCCACTTAAAAAAGCGCAGTAACATCATCAATTCTACTACAGAAACAGCACGCCATACGGAAGGTGCTCCCCCTGCAATAACTCCATAAACCGGTAAGAGGATCAATAGCACGACAGTAGCCATTTCCTTGCGAACTCTTATTCTAAGCAATCCTTCAAAAAAGAGCCAAGACATCAGCGCGACATGTAGCCCAGAAATCGCAAATAAATGGGTAATACCAAGCTTTTGATAGGCACGCTGCAGTTCATCCTCCATCTGATCTTGCACCCCTATTAAAAGTGCTTGAGCCTCTGCTACAAGTGATTTTGGAAAAGTCCTCTCTATATGCTTTTTCATATTGTGTCTTACTTCGGCAAGAATAGTGAAGATGGAGGTTCGTTTTCCTACATAATGCCAATTCGTGATTTCAACAACGCCTGTTGCTCCTTTGCTCGTTAAATAGTTTGACATGGAAAAGGCATAAGCATGTGCAGATGGAGAGGGAGTCACGAGTTCACCTTTTGCAGAATACGTCATTCCAGTTAATGTGGTATTTTCATAGAAATTTTTCTCTTGTTCCGAGGAAAAAGTATAAACTACGTAAAGTTTTTGGCCATTTGTTGTTGTAGCAAACCCACGGAGTTTTTGCCCGTTTATTTTATAGTCACTTGACCAAGTTATAGGGAAGGTTGACGGTAAAGGGGAAGGTTCCGTCAGATGATTGATAGAAAGGAAAAAATAAGTTAGTAGACCACTAGTTAGCACAAAAATTGCAAGAAAACGTGACTCACCTTTTATGGTGAGCCACAGGACTAGTAGCAGTAAAAAAATGAGTAGCCATGCTGATTTGTATACTGCAATAGCAGCTATCAATACAGCAAGAGCTACCATAATCCATCTATGCTTTAAAGCTTGATGCCAAATAATGCACTCACCTTCTGTTCATATGGGAGCAATTTTTCAGCAGATACCCCACTCTCGCGAAGCTCGTGCAGCATTTCTGTATACAAAGCTAGTTTGTCATCTCGTAAAAAATCAATTTTACGTTCATCAAAGGGTACATGAACTACTTCCACTCCAGCTTTTGCAAATAACTCCTGTGCATATGGATTATTTTTATAATCTGTTGCGTAATACACACGTTCTATGCCAGCTTGAATGATAGATTTTGTACATGGTAAACATGGAAAATGTGTTACATACAAATCAGCACCTTTTGTCGGTGTTCCATATTTAGCACATTGCAGTAAGGCATTCATTTCAGCATGCACGGTACGGACGCAATGATTATCAACCACATAGCACCCTTTTTCGATACAATGCTCGTCCCCTGTAATGGAACCGTTATAACCACCTGCAATGATGCGTTTGTCCCGTACAACAGTTGCTCCTACAGCTAGTCTTGTACATGTACTACGTAATGCGAGTAAATGGCTTTGTGCCATAAAAAATTGATCCCAAGTAATTCGCTCCATATGACTACCTCCAAAAATTGTCTAACTAATTAACTTTCTCTTGCTTTTCTACTATAGTGTAGCCCTTTTAGAAAAGGGGCGTCAATATACCATCCTGTAAAAGCATTACTTTACAGTAATCGCATCCTTTAGCTTTTCAAATGTTTTATCACCAATACCACTAACATTTTTTAAGTCATCTATGGTTTGAAACTGCCCATTTTCCTCTCGATACGTAAGGATACTTTGTGCTTTAGAAGGACCGATTCCTGGCAATGTTGCTAACGTTGCTACATCAGCTTTATTGATATTAATCTTTTGCTCCTTATTAGTCTCAGTAGGTAGCGTTAACAGAGAAGAGGCTCCTTCCTCTAGCTGTTCGCCTTTGAGAGGAATATAGATTACCATTTCATCCTGTACCTTTTGGGCATGATTGATAAATTGTGTGTCAGCATTCTCTGTATAGCCACCAGCAAGCTGTACAACATCTTTTATACGTTGGTCTTGCTCAAGTTCATAAACGCCTGGATACATTACAGCACCCTTTATTTCCACAAATACCTGCTGCATAACCGCTTCCTCAGCAGATTCACTCAAATTTTTTTCTTCAATAGGTTGGATTGTTTCGATGAGCTCTTCTTGGGGAGGTGAAGAGTCAGAACTCGAAAAATAGAAGTAACAAAGTCCACTGACGACTAGTATGCTGGGGAATAACATACTTTTTTTGTACTTTTGCCATAAAGATTGTAGCACAGTACCATCCTTTCCTTGCGAAAGGTCATCATATGGAGTTATATATATCTTACACTATGGATGGGTGGTTGAAAATGATAAAAAAACGTCAGAAGTTTCAATTTACCTGTTGAAGAGAGCTATCTTCTTAGTTATATCCAGTTTTATCCGACAATTTAGCCTCTTTATCCGCCTGTTCAAGTGTTCTATCCGCTACTTTAATCTTTCTATCCACTACTTTAGCTTTTCTATCCATCAAAAAAGCCACACTGCGTATTACACAGTGTAGCTCCCTTTTCTTTATTTCAGCGCACGAATAAAAATGCGTTCACTTTCCTCGTCAGGTGCCTCATCTGTAAAGTCTGCTGTAATTTCCACATGACTAAAACCGATGGCATGCAACCAAGCCATATACTGCTCGATAGTGTAAGTACGTTGCACGTGCTCCTCATCAAAGCGTTCATATAATTCACTTGCGTCATCTCGTACATAAAAGGTCATTTGATGAATAACCGAATGTTCAAAGTCGGCAGGCTCCGTATGCCATATATAACTAATGTCACCATCATCATACGTGAACGGACCATCTAAAAAAATCTCATTCATTTTAAATAACGAGTGAACATCAAAAAACAGCTGACCTCCATCACGCAACGACGTATAGATACGTTCTAATGTCGTATAAACAGAGTGCTCCTCTACCACATAATTCAAGGAATCAATTGTGATTGTGACAACATCGATTTCCTCAAAGCCATCTAGTTCGACCATAGACATACAGTATAATGGTGCATGGTAGCCTGCACCAGCAAAGCGTTCTGCGGCAATGGATAGCATCTCTTCTGATAAATCGATTCCACTGACTTGATAACCAGACTTTGCAAATAACAAACTAAGTACACCAGTGCCACAACCAATATCCAACAGTTTTGGGTACTGGCTGCTTGGTGCATGCTGTACAACCCAATCTACATAAAGATTGTAAGGAATATCCGTTTGCAGCTCATCATAGACATGAGCAAAGCGTTCGTAACTCACTTAGGCCTCTGGCATGTCTAGTTGCGGTGCATCGCCCCAAAGACGCTCTAAATTATAATAAGCACGCTCATCCTTATGGAATACATGTGCCACAACATCGCCTAGGTCAACTAGTACCCAACGAGCTCCATCAAATCCTTCGACACGGCGAATTTCATAGCCTTGTTGTTCAGCTACATCCTGTAATTCGCGTGCAATGGCTTGCACTTGGCGATCTGAGTTACCATGAGCAATGATAAAATAATCTGCTAAAAGGGAAATTCCTTGCATATTTAAAACGACAATATCCTCACCATGTTTGTCGTCAATTGCTTTGTACGCTGCTTGTAATAAAGTTGAAGTCATCCTTCACTATCCTCTCTGTTCATCATATCGTTATAACATTCTATAGATAAAGGATAAATCGGCTGCTTTGTGTCAATTAAAAATGCCAAAGTATGGCGTACACATGCACTCATCGCCTTATCCAAATTTTTTTGTGCTTTTTTGCGCAGACGATCAACTCCATCAAAACGACGGTTCGGTTCAATCATATCTGCGACAAAAATAATTTTTTCTAAACGGCTCATATTAGCCCGCCCAGTTGTATGGAAACGAATAGCATTCAACAGCTCTTCGTCTGTGATACCAAACTCACTTTGTGCTATATATGCACCTACTGGACCATGTAGTAATTCACTACCCCATCCAATTAGTCTTTCATCTAATTTTTCATCACGAACGATATTTTCCATCCACTCAATATCAGCATATTTAGCAATATCATGGAGGATAGCTGCTGTTTCAGCTTTTTTTACGTCCTCGCCATATTTATGAGCTAGGTTGATGGCCGTTTCCATCACTCCGACTGTATGAATATAACGTTTTTCAGGCATTCTTGGCTTAATCACCGCTAAATACTGTTCGCGTTCCATAAAGACCTTCCTCTCGTATGAACGTCTCTACAGCTTCCGGTAGTAGAAATGTCACCGTTCCTCCTGTAGCCAGGCGTTCACGAATCAGTGTGGACGATAAATCGATTTGAGGTATTTCCACCATACGTATAGGGTACTCTGTTGCCGCGGCTGTCCCTGGACGCTTTACTCCGACAAACTGAACAAGTTTCACTAAATCATCTATACAATGCCATGTATGTAGCGAATCAATCATATCGCCACCGATGATAAAGTAAAATTTCACATTCGGCTCTCTTCTACACAATGCAGAAAGTGTCTCATAGGAATAGGATACGCCACCCTTCTCAAGCTCATACGACTCTACTGAAAAATAAGGAAATGGACGAATCGCACGTTTTACCATTTCAAGTCGTTCAACATTACTAGCATCAAAACGTGCATGCTTATGTGGTGGGATGGCATTAGGCATAAAGCGGATTTCATCAAGTTCTAGCGCATGAAATACTTCATTTGCCATTAAAAGATGACCCAAATGTGGTGGGTTAAATGTACCTCCAAGTAAACCGACCCTTTTCATCGTCTCACCTTATTTCGTTACTTTTGGTAATACAATCTTTTTATGATTGCGTGACTCTTTATATAAAACAACTGTCAGACCGATTAATTGGACAAGCTCCGCATGAGCGCCTGTGGCTAATGCTTCTGCGACTTCATGTTTATCCTCTTCACAGTTATCTAAAATACGTACTTTAATCAATTCACGTACTTCTAATGCCTCGCGAATTTGCTTTGTCATTTCATCATTAACGCCACCTTTTCCCACTTGGAAAATAGGTGTTAAATGGTGTGCTTCTGCACGTAAAAAACGTTTTTGTTTACCTGTTAACATAAAAATTAGTTTCCTCCTAATTGCGCCTTCAGTTGCGCAATCATTGAATTTGTATTTGGATAGTTTCCTAACCAGTGTTCAAAAGCGATGGCTCCTTGATGGACAAACATTCCTAAGCCAGTGACAATCGTTGCTCCTTTTTCTTCAGCCGCTTGTAAAAAAGGCGTCATTAATGGATTATACACAATATCCGCAACAATTGCTTCTTTCATCAGCCGATCTAATGAAAATGGCATTGAAAAATTGCCCGTGGAAAGGCCAGCTGATGTCATTTGCACAATAATGCTGAAATCAGCTAGCGTTTCTTCCGCTTGTTGTAATGAAATGGCACGCCCCATACCCATTTCATCAATAATCATTTGTGCATTCGTCACCGTACGATTAGCGATGGTTACATGACCATAGCCTTGTTGCTGCATAGCAAAGGCAATGCCTCGAGCAGCACCTCCAGCACCAACAAGTAATACAGGCTTGTCTTTATGAGAAACCCCAACGGCTTCTTCCAGTGATCGAACAAATCCAATACCATCTGTATTATAGCCTTTCAGCTTTCCTTCTGTTGTTCGTACGACTGTATTCACTGCGCCCATTTTTTGTGCCAGCTCATCTAGCTCGTCTAGATACGGAATGATTGCTGTTTTATGAGGAATGGTCACGTTCCAGCCACTTGCCCCTAATGTCTTCAAACCAGCAACAGCAGATTCTAATTGATCAGGCGTTACATGTAAAGGAATATATGTCGCATCAATTGACATGTCCTCAAACCAAGCATTGTGCATGGCAGGTGATTTTGAATGTTCAATTGGATCACCCATAACTGCAAACCATTTCTTCATTTCCTAGTCCCTCTCTCTACTATGTCCTCCATTTAGATCAGCGAAGGACGAATTGAAACTTGTACACCTTTTGGTGCGTAAGCTGCTACTACTACATTCGCGTGTTGAACGGTAATCCAGCCAAGCCCAGAAAATACTACATCTGTTTTCGCTTCTTTGATGGAAAATTCGTGACGAACCAATGGCGGTAACTGGTCGATAAAGTCCGCAGTTGGGGGTGCCAATAATTCTCCTTTATGCTCTTCATATAACGCATCGGCCTTCTCAAGCTTTGTACGATGGATTGGTAAATCATTTGCCACATGGATGGTAAATGCAGAACGATCACCCTGAATAAAATCAAATCTTGCTAATGCACCAATAAATAGAGTTTGCCCAGCATTTTGTTGATACACTTTCGGCTTAATTTCTTTTTTCGGCATAATATATTTTAATTCACTGGCATCAATATGATGAGCCATTTGATGATGATTAATAATACCTGGCGTATCATATAATGCACTACCATCATCCAATGGAATATCAATCATGTCTAAAGTAGTACCTGGGAAATGTGAGGTTGTAATCACTTCACCCTCACCTGTTGCCTGCTTAATAATTCGGTTAATGAACGTAGATTTCCCAACATTTGTACAGCCAACAACATATACATTTTGTCCTTTACGATATTCATCGATGGCTTCCATTGCTTCTGCCATCCCTTTGCCTTTATGGGCACTGACTAATAGGACATCGACAGGCTGTAGTCCAAGAGCCTTTGCTTCACGTTTCAGCCAGTTGATAACTTTTTTTGGCTTCACAGACTTTGGTAATAAATCAGCTTTGTTGGCAATCAATAGGACAGGATTCTTCCCTACAAAACGATGAAGCCCTGGTAGCCAGCTTCCATTAAAATCAAATATATCAACAATTTTTACGATTAAGCCTTGCTGTGTGCCAAGACCATTTAAAATACGTAAAAAATCGTCATCTGTTAACGATACTGGTTGAATTTCATTGTAATTTTTCAAACGGAAGCAACGCTGGCAAATGACCACATCCTTTTCTAATGATGATGGGGGTGCATACCCAACTGCTGTTTTATCTTCTGTTTGAATTGTTGTACCACAGCCAATACAATTTGGCATTTCAATCATTCTTGTTCCTCCCAAGTTATAATTCCTTTTCGTTTCAAATCATTAAATACGCGACGTTCAATGAAACGATTCAATTTTGTTACAAGCCCATCTGATTGTGCAACAGGCTTCACGAGCACTGTGTGTAAGCCTAAGCGATTTGCGCCCATTACATCCGTAAGGAGTTGATCTCCTACCATTACTACTTCATTTGGACGTAAGCCTAGTTGAATCAGTGCATTATAAAAAGCATTACGAAGTGGCTTTTTCGCCTTGTGAATATAAGGGATACCTAACGGCTCAGCAAAATGCTTTACACGAGCTTCCTTGTTATTTGACGCAATAATAACACGAATACCTGATTCTTTCATAATGCGTAACCAAATGATTAGCTCTTCTGTTGCATCTGGACGATCCCATTCAACAAGCGTATTATCTAAATCCGTAATGATTCCTCTAATCCCTAATTCTTGTAACTTTTCCGGCGTAATTTCAAAAATATTCGTCACAAATTCGTTCGGTAATAAAAAATTATACAAAATAGCGACCCCTAATCTTAACGTATTATTCGACCATTATAGCATATTTGCAAAGGCTTCACCCATTCGAATTGGGCTTCCTTTTACAACATTATCCGTAAATTTAATTGTATCCTTTTCAAACAGCATCACAACAGTGGAACCAAATGAGAAATAACCAACTTCCTGCCCTTTCTGCCATTTCGTTGTTGTATTGGTAAGTACAATGGAATTCACAAAGGTTGCACCTACTTTGATAAATGCAACATGCTGATTATTTGCTGCTTTCAGCTCAGTCACTAAACGATAATTATGAGAAATTGGTTTTTTACCGTATGTAAGACCTAACTGATTCACAGGATAAGATTTCTGACCAAGTGTATATTGTCGTAAGACTTCTCCATCTATCGGGCTATGGATACGATGGTAATCAGCAGGACTTAAATAAAAAACAATAAAATGTCCGTCTGCATATTGTGCAGCTCGTTCTGTATTGCCGAGTAAATCTTGTAATGCATAAGGCTTACCCTTCACAAGAAATGTCATATCCCATTCAATACGTCCAAAGGATTCCACTTTTGCGTCCACTGGGCTGGCATAGACAGTTGGATTTTTTTCAATAGGTCGAGCTTCTTCAATAAGTTCTCTTGTAAAAAAATCATGTAAACATGAAAATTGTTGTTGTTTTTTTGAAACTTCTTCAAGGTTAATATCGTATAACTTCATGTAGCTTGGTATTATACGTTTACTCCACTTCGCTTTTGCTATTGTCTGCAAAAGATGGGAAGATTGCTTACCATTCGTTAGTTCTATCAAGCGTTGATATAGTTTTTCTTTCATACAGTAAAACCCCTATCCATTAATTTAGACTGTCAATTTTTTCGCATTCGAAGTATAATGGTACAATATCTTAAGTGCAAAGGAGTGATCCCCCTTGTTTTTTTATCACAAGTTGGTGGATACCACGGTTAAGAAAATGAAATCGCACGCAGCTAACTTCATAACAATTAGTAATATGTCCTTTGGAGGCGCGGCTATTATGGCCACTCTACATGAATACTATAGCTATAGTGTCTTGTTTATCTTTATAGCAGCTCTTCTTGATCGCTACGATGGTAAGGTAGCGAGAGCGCTCGGACAAGTGTCAGAATTAGGTAAACAATTAGATTCTATGAGTGATATTATATCATTTGGTGTGGCGCCTGCATTATTAATGTATGAAGTTGTTCTAGTTGATTTTGGTTTTGTCGGCATGATGATGGCCGTATTATTTATCGTCTGTGGCGCGATGCGTTTAGCTCGCTTCAATATTAGCGAAGCGAACGGTTATTTCACAGGTTTACCAATTACAGCCGCAGGTACGTTCTTAACTTTAACGTATTTCGCAGCTTATACGTTCCATCCGGCATTTTATCTTTTCCTTTTCCCCATTTTAGCTTTACTCATGATTAGTACATTTACGTTAAAAAAAGTGTAACAGCACATTTGCTGTTGCACTTTTTTCATTTCCCACGGCTTTTAAACATATACTGTCGAAAAATGGGGAAAGGATGAAATCATTCAATGAGCGGAATTTTTACATCGATGTTGCAGTTATGGCTTGAAATCCCTGCGTTGCTTGGCTATTTAAAGGGGCAAACATTCCATAAACCCTTTTCAAAAGAAGAGGAAGCTGCTTGTATTGAACGATTTTTAGGTGGCGATGAGCAGGCGCGTCTTGATCTAATAGAACGTAATATGAGGCTTGTCGCACATGTCGTTAAAAAATTCCATCCAAAACATGAGCAACTCGATGATTATATTTCTATTGGAACAATTGGACTAATGAAAGCCGTTGAGAGCTATACCCCTGATAAAAAAACTAGACTTGCCACATATGCAGCTCGTTGCATTGAAAATGAGATTTTAATGCATCTACGCACCCAAAAGAAAGTGCAAAAAGACGTTTCGCTATTTGAGCCGATTGGAACTGATAAAGATGGGAACGCACTGCAAATTCGCGATTTACTTCAGTGTGATGAAGAAAGTGCCACAGAGAAGCTAGAGCATAAAGAGCATGTAGCACAACTATACCACTATTTGCATATGCTCGATGAACGTGAGCTCGAAATTGTGACACTCCGTTATGGCTTAAATCAACAGGATGCACTTACGCAAAAGGAAATTGCAGCACGCTTAAATATTTCACGTAGCTATGTATCTCGCATTGAAAAACGGGCACTTATTAAACTCTATCAACTATATAAACGAGACCAAAAAACTATTGAATAATATATTGTAAAATGGTTATGAAAAAAATTCAATCCTTCAATGACGGAAGAATATGCCTATTTCATGGCATATAAAAAGCTCCCCTGCGACATGACTATGTCGCAAAGGAGCTTTCCCGTCATACTAGTGTGCTGATTCAGAGAGTTCTGCTGAAATCAACGTACCTATTAAAGTTGTAATAATGACTACACCTGCTGTTAAAAATAACATCATGAATGCCTCCCATTCTATTATGAAGAGATTTATTAATGTCAGTGTAGCATTTGTTTTTTGTATCAACTGTGATTTTTCTCACAGAATAAACCACACATTTTGACCATTCTGTGTAGTTTATAGTGAGGAAATTGCTTTTAATACGACTTGTGTCGAATGTTTTGCAGCAACTGGTAAAAATTCATCAAAGCTAATATTCGATTCTTTACCTGCAATATCTGATAATGCACGAATGACTACAAAAGGTGTAGCAAATTGATAACAAACTTGTGCAACTGCAGCAGCTTCCATCTCTACAGCTTTCATTTGAGGGAAATGGCGACGAACAGCCTCTACACGTTCAGGATCATTCATAAAAGCATCCCCAGAGCAAATTAAACCAACGCCATACTGGTGCTCTCCAACTGCCTTTACAGCCTCCTCAGCTACCTTCATCAATTTCTCATCTGATTTATATGCTGCTGGCATACCAGCCATTTGTCCAATTTCATAGCCAAAGATTGTGACATCCACATCGTGGTGACGAACTTCATCAGAAATAACGACAGCGCCTACCTCAAGAGCTTCATCATATCCACCTGCAGAGCCTGTATTAATGACAACATCTGGTTTAAACTCATGTAAAAGAATTGTCGTAGACATAGCAGCATTTACTTTACCAATACCGCTTTTTAATAATACGACTTCCTTGCCTTCAAAAGTTCCTGTTGTATACTCACTACCTGCAATCGTTGTGCTATGTGCATCGTCTAATGCTGCTCTTAGAAGCTCCACTTCCTCTTCCATTGCGCCAATTACTGCAATTTTCATGTACTGTTACTTCCCTTCTTTTATCAACTCTATTAAAAATAATCAAAAGAGTGATTTTCGTCAATAGGCGCCTTCTAATGTATTTAGTTGCTCTAGCTTCACAGGCTTCCACCCTTCATTATCAACCCATTCCATGCTTACACGATACATTTGAGATTTATCATTGGTCGAAACAGTTGCAATGGATGAATTAGGACCACCATTATTTTGCATACGCCAGATGATCATATTGCTTTGGTCAATACCTGTCACAGTAGATACTGTTGCTACTTTCTCAGCCCAGTCTACAGACGTGTCGTCATATGAAGACACATGCTGACCTGTTTGAGTTGTAGGTGTTGGTTGCCAATTTTTATTCGTGATGACCTTCTCAACAATAGGATTATCTGATGCTGATTCTTCTGCTGTGCCTTGTTCTTCCTGGGATGTCTCAGGTTCTGATTCTTCTTCGGAAGGTTTATCTTCTTCTACAGCAAGATCTTCTTTTTCTTCTTCATCCGTCGGTTCTTTTTCTACTTCTTTTTCATCATCACCGCTCTGTTCTTCTTGAATGGGTTCCTCTTTCACTGCTTGATCTGCATCATCTTGCCATTTAAACACATAGGTTGCTGTGATAATAATGAGGACAACCACAACACCAATTAGAACATTCAATAGTTTATCTAGCTTTTTATTACGAGATGGCTGCAAATGACGACCACTTCGAGTTTGTCGTTCACTCATAATGTCTCCCCCTCTCTAGGCAATATTCTATCAAGTTCGACAGCACTTGCAAAATAATTCTACTCATTATTTTACTACATAGTTATCACGCTAAAAATGGTACAAGCAGTCAGCCAAAGGCTAACTGCTTGTACATAGTCATATTATTTAATTGAGACAATTTTCACTTTCATTTCGCCGCCAGGTGTTTGAACGACAACCTCTTCACCTTCAGCACGACCAAGTAGACCTTTTGCAATCGGTGATTCATTCGAAATACGGAATTCCATAGGATCTGCTTCAGCAGAACCAACAATTGTATAAGATTCTTCATCTGTTGATGGCTTACCATTGATGATTTCTACGAATGTAACCGTTTTCCCTAGTGATACTACACTGTTATCTGTCTCGTCTTCAGAAATAATCACTGCATTGCGAATCATTGATTTTAATGTTGAAATACGACCTTCTAAAAAGGCTTGTTCTTCTTTAGCAGAATCGTACTCAGCGTTTTCAGAAAGATCTCCAAAATCACGTGCTATTTTAATGCGTTCAACGATTTCTTTTCGTGTTTCAGTTTCTAATTTTACTAATTCTTCTTCTAATTTACGTTTTCCCTCAGCTGTCATAGGGTACTGTTTTTCATTTGCCAAAGTCCTTCACTCCTTGTTTCTTCAATATAAAAACATAAAACTCGACTAAATGCACGGAAGATGCATTTAATCGAATTTTATTATTTTTAAACGTTTTCAAATTACGCTTTGACCTAATAGTATGCATGCTTTTTCAAAATATGCATGTAAATATTGTCAATACCACTCTATCTTATTACAATACGTTGTCGGTTTCAAGAATAGTTTTAATTTTCGTTACCATTAAATCAATCGCCACCTCATTATCCCCACCTTCAGGAATAATGATATCAGCATAACGTTTTGTTGGTTCAATAAATAAATTATGCATCGGTCGAACCGCTGATAAATACTGCTCAATCACCGAATCCGTTGTACGTCCACGCTCTTTAATATCACGCATAATACGGCGAATAATACGTAAATCTGAATCTGTATCCACAAATAATTTAATATCCATTAAATCACGTAAATCAGCATCCTCAAGGACTAGAATACCTTCTAGTATAATAACATCTACTGGTTCAACATGTATAACTTCTTCTGCTCTTGTATGCTGGACGTAATCATACACAGGTTTTTCAATTGGTTGGCGCACTAACAACTTTTTTATGTGCTCAATTAATAAATCATTATCGAAAGCTAACGGATGATCATAGTTAGTTCCTAAACGTTCTTCAAATGTTAAATGACTTTGATCCTTATAATAAAAATCTTGTTCAATTACCACAACAGAATGCTCACGGAAAACATCATAAATGGCGCGCGTCACACTCGTTTTTCCCGAGCATGAGCCACCTGCGATTCCGATGACAACAGGGCGCTTCACTGCCATTAGTTATTCTCCTTTCGCATCATGTTATGCGGCTTCAATGGTGAATCACATTTAAATTTCACAATTTGTAATGGATGACGAGCTGCATCTAGGCTATTGCCATCCTCGTCCCAAATTTCACCCATTGTTAAACGGAAATTCTCAATTTCAGGACCAAAGAATTCTACTTCGTCACCAGGTTTAAAATAATTACGCTGTTGCATTGTCACTATTTTTGTCTCTGGATCATGCTCTAAAATAAGTCCAGCAAATTCATAGGTTGTTTTACGACCATGTACACCAAACATCTGCTCCTCAAAGCCAGGTGCATCATGGAAGAATGCTTCAGCCGTATCACGGTTAGCACATTTGTCTAATTCCTCTAGCCATTCACGTTTAATTTTAAAGTTATCAGGATCTGCACAATAAGCATCAATCACTTTACGGTACACAGAAACAACTGTCGCTACATAGTGAATGGATTTCATACGACCTTCAACTTTTAACGAGTCGATACCTAGCTCAATCATATGAGGAATCGCTTCAATTAATTTTAAATCTTTTGGACTCATCGCAAATGGTGCATGACTCTCATCGAAAAGTGCTTTTTCTTCCCCATCTTCTAATTCATATAGATCATAGTCCCAACGGCATGATTGGCAGCATCCCCCTCGGTTTGAGTCACGAGCCGTCATATGATTAGAAAGAACGCAACGACCAGAGTAGGCAATACACATTGCTCCATGAACAAAGGCCTCAATTTCAATGTCGACCTTTTCCTTCATCAGCTTCATTTCTTCTCCGCCCACTTCACGTGCTAATACAACACGATGTAAACCTTCTTCTTTCCAGTACTGCACGGCCTTCCAGTTGGACAATGATTGCTGAGTAGAAAGGTGAATTTCAAGCTTAGGTGCTGCTGTACGACATGTTTCAATAATGAGCGGGTCTGCTACAATAATACCAGTTACGCCCACTGATTCAATATCCTTTAAATAACGCTCTAAGCCATCCATATTTTCATTGTGGGCAAAAATATTTGTTGTTACATATATTTTCGCACCATATTGATTGGCAAATTCTACACCTTCACGCATCTCTTCAATTGAAAAGTTATCCGCATTCGATCGTAGACCAAACTCTCGCCCACCGATAAATACAGCATCTGCTCCGTAATGGACAGCTATTTTTAATTTCTCTAAGCTACCAGCTGGTGCAAGTAGCTCTGGTTTTTTAGTAATGACACGTTTACCGTTGACAATCTCACGGATTTTGTCATTTTGCTCTAACGCTAATGCCATGTTATTGTCCCCTCCTAGTAAACTGTTTCCTTGAAGATAAAGCCCGTATCTAATGGTCTAATAGCTGGTTGAATATCTTCAATTTTTGCTAATAAATCGTCTTTTATTTCTTCATATGCCTCTTCTGATTCGTCAAAATACGTATCGATCGCTTTTCGATAAGCTTCTGTTACCGCGACTACATAATCTGGCGTTTGAAGTACACCTTCAATTTTCAGAGCATCGATGCCACCTTCAAATAATTCGCCTAGTTCATCAATAATACACATATCATTTGGACTGAAAATATGTGTACCATTTACATCTTCATATATTGGATATTTATTATTTCGTTCATCATCATGTAAGAACATATTACGATTTTCCTGGCGATTTTCAATAGCCATTACTTTATCTTGATATAAGAAATAATGGCCGAGTAATGGGCGTTTTGATTGGAACATACATGTCATGCCATGTACTTGTACTTCAATTTCCATTTCGGTATTTTCTTTAATTTCTAATACTTCATCAAGAGAAAGCTCACGCGCTAACACGGCACGCGTTGCACCACGTTTCCCCCAGTAATTAGCCGTAAACCAGTTTGTAGCTGTCGTTTCTGGATTCCAATGTAACGGAATCGTAACACCTTGCTCTCTGCGAATAATGAGAACCGCTGGATCACCGTAGATTAAACGGTCCACACCGATCCGTTGCATTTCTTTTAAATAATCAGCAAGTGCCTCTAGCTTCTCATTATGGAAAAGTGCATTGACTGCAACATATACCTTTTTACCCGCTTCGTGAATAAGCTTTGTCGCTTCTTCTACTTCTTCAACGGAGAACTCTCCTGCTAGACGTAGACCAAATTGTTGTTCACCAATAACAAAAGCATCTGCTCCAGCGGCTAAAAGTGCTTTTATATGTTCTAATGATTGTGGTGTCACAAGCAATTCTGGTTTTTTCATAGTAGTCACCTCTTCAAACATAGTAATAAACCATCACCGACTGGTAAAAAAGCACTTGTATAATCTGGGTGCTGCATAATCCAATCCGTGAAGTTTTTTAAATTGCGAATCATTGTTCGCTTACGACGTGGAACATCCTTCAACTCTAAATCAGACAAACCATGCATGTACATATTATCGATATACAATACCCCACCTGATTTTACTAAAGGTGCATATTTTTCAAAAAAGCGTTGGTATTGTCCCTTCGCAGCATCAATAAAGACCGCATCGAATGTTGTGTTAATGGCCTCGTCATCCACTTCTAAAGCGTCACCCTCAATGACCGTAATTCGATCGGATACAGTCGACCGTTTAATATAGGCTTTTGCCCTTGCTACACGATCTTGATCACGTTCAATTGTAACAATTTGGACATAAGGCAATGCCTCTGCCATACGAATAGCAGAGTAACCAATTGCTGTACCTATCTCTAAAATTTTTGACGGATTTTGAATACGCAACAGTTGATTTAATGCATCAATACCTGCCAGCTGCATGATCGGTACGTGATGCTCCTCCGCAAATGCTTCCATTTCTAAAAGCAATTCATTACGTGGCTGTATAAATGATTGTATATATGCATCTGATAATTCCATTGTTTCCACCCTCATTTAAAAGGCAACGAGCGTTTGCCGTTGTCTGTACTTCATCATTTATCAACAAAAAGAAAAAGACCAAACGTGATGTCTTGGTACTTTGCCATACAAAAATGAGCAATTGCTTCGATATGCTCAAACAATTGCCACCACGCATATTTGTCCCGCATAAATGAACGGATTGATCAAAAATCACACTTTATAATAGCATGAAAATAGAAGGAAAGCTATTTTTCTTTCCTTCTATCCATCTGTTTGCTATATGATTTTTGCTCTTCCTATACGTTTACTCTTCTTTTCGTAAATATTTTTCTACCTTCTGCAAATGCTCATCATAGGTTTTTGAGAAGTGGTTGACACCCTCTTTATCTGCTAGGAAGTAGAAATAATCTGTTTGACTTGGATTTAATGATGCCTCAATCGAAGTTTTACCTGCACCTGCTATTGGACCAGGTGGTAGACCTTTATTTTTGTAAGTGTTATAGGCATTATCCACTTCTAAATCTTCATATAGAACACGATCCTTGTGATCACCCAGTGCATAGAGCACGGTTGGGTCTGTTTGGAGTGGCATCCCTTCATTGATTCGATTATAGAAGACACTTGCAATAGTCTCTCGATCCGTTTGAGCAGTCGCTTCTTCTTCCAATAATGACGCAAATGTTAACAGCTGATGTACGGACATTTGTTTTTCAGCTAATACATCACTATAGTTCTTCACTACATTGTTCATGGCTGCTATCATCTCTTCTACAATCGCTTGTAAAGATGGTTTTTCTTCATAATAAGAATACGTAGCTGGATATAAATAGCCCTCTAAGTCATAGCGAATATTGTCAGCTAAAACAGCCTCTGTAACTAGCTCAGGATAATTAGCCATCATTTGCTGAACAAATGTGTCACTCGTCACAAGATCCATAAATTCTTTTTGTGTGTACGGTGTTTTCTTTTCAATCACTTTCCCAATTTGTTCAAGTGTTAAGCCTTCTGGGACTGTCATCGTAAAGACAGGCTTACGATATACCTTCCCTGTTTTCAAGCTTTCAATGAGTTCATCAAATGTCATTGCCTGTGTTAAATCATAATTTCCCGCTTGAAATTGTGATTCATTTTTAAATTTTGCATAGTATTTAAAAACACGTGCATCTTTTATGACACCTTTTTTCTCTAGTAGTGTTGAAATGGAGGACAAACTAGAGCCAATTGGTACTTCTACTGCAATTGTTTTCGTTGCATTAGGGTCTAATGGTTTTAAAGCACCTTTTACATAATTGTACCCAAATAAACCAACAACTCCAATTATTAGTACGAAAACAATGGCAATAATTGCGACGATTTTTCTCACCATTTTTACCTCAGATTTTCTTTCTTGCATTTTTGAAAACATTTCTTGTTTTTTTGAACCGTTATCCACGGGTTTCCCCCCTATCACTATTCAATATCATACTAGAAATCAACTTTCACGACAAACAGAAATCGACAATTCAGGAGAAATTACATATGTAAAAAATCTGCCAACAACTTTCGTTAGCAGATTTTTGAGCATTCTAGAAATAGTTTATCCTATAAAGTGTTTAATACTTCTTCTACAAATTCCCATTCTTCATCTGACTCAATCGGGTATAACTCTTCAATCTGGCCTTCATTTCCAGCTATATATTGGGCTGCAAAAATATCACGCTCATCAATCGGTTCATCTGTTGCTGGCACATATAATACATACGATTTACCGAATTGCTCAGATGAAAATGTATGAATGACTTCGCACACTTGATCTTTTCCTTCTTCATCTGTCACAGTAATTAGCTGTGGTTCTTCTTCAAATTCATCAAGTAATGTTAACACCACTTCATTAATCATTTCCCATTCGGCATCTGTTTCAACAGGCTGTAAATTTGTCATCTCACCTGTATTGTCATCATAATCAAAAGTCATCGCGGAAAGGTCTCCTGGAATTTCTTGACCGGTTTCATCTAGAAGGGAAAATAACACATAGGACTTGTCCTCCGCATCAAAGGTAAAGACCACACGACACTGCTGTTCCTTACCATCTTTCCCAATGATCATAAATTCTTGCGTTTCTTCATTCATTCTGTTTCCTCCTTTATGACAATTTGATGTCATTTATTAAATCGTTTTTTTGAGGTTAGACACTTTAGAATAGCTTCTCCTATTTTGAACAAGTTTTCCCTGCATTTCTTCTCTACTTTTGAGCAGGTTCTCGATGTTTGGAGTGGGGCTTGGAGCGGTTACACTCTATTTCTAAGCGAATCCCCTAACTTTATGAACGTTTCCCAACAATTGTGGATCAAATTCACACATCTACAATGCATTCATTCTTCAATTTAACAATCCTTCTACATTAGAAAAGCTTCAATAAAAAAGGAACAAGGACTGCAAGCTGCGATCCTTGTTCCAAGCTTTGAGTTAGAAGATTAGTCTTCGTTTTCATCCTCTAAAGCGTTTAAAACGTCCTCTACCATATCCCACTCTGCTTCAGTTTCGATTGGTGTTAATTCACCATCTTCACCATTTTCAGATGGTACAAATGAAGATACAAAGATTTCAACTGAGCCATCTTCATCTTCCTCTGCGCCTACCATTGAGTAAAACACATATGATTTGCCAAACTCTGGAGATTCATGAACGTGAATCACTTCACAAAGCTGCTCGTTTCCGTTTTCGTCAATCACTGTAATGTGTTGAACATGTAGTTCTTCTTCATGGTTATGCTCGTGTGCCATGCATAGTCACCTCATCAATTAATTTTTGCTATCTAAGTAGCCTTGTAAAATCATCACAGCTGCCATTTTATCAATGACTTGCTTGCGCTTTTTGCGACTCACGTCCGCTTCGATCAGCATACGTTCAGCAGCCATCGTCGTTAAACGTTCATCCCATAATTTGACCGGTAGTGAGAAATGCTCTTCTAATAGCTTTTTATAGTTCTCAGAAGCCTCTCCACGCGGTCCAACCGTATTATTCATGTTTTTTGGAAAACCTACAACAAATTCTGTTATAGTATATTCCTTTACTAGCTCAGCGATACGGTCAATACCGAACTCACCATTAGCTTCATCAATTTTTACGGTTTCAATACCTTGGGCGGTCCAACCAAGTGCATCACTTACAGCAACACCCACAGTTTTTGACCCAACGTCTAATCCCATAATTCTCATTTCTAGTCCTCGTTATTCTTTTTGATATAAAATTTAACAAGCTCCTCTAGAATTTCGTCACGCTCAAGCTTGCGAATTAAATTACGAGCATCCTGATGGCGAGGAATATACGCCGGATCACCAGAAAGTAAGTAACCAACAATCTGATTGATAGGGTTATATCCCTTTTCCTCTAATGAAGAATGAACTTTCAACATTACCTGCTTGACTTCCTGTTCCATTGATTCTTCTGGAAAATTAAATTTCATCGTTTGATCAAATGAACTCATGACCAGCACCTCGCTTTCAGAAATAAGGAGATGTGCAAACAAGCTCATCTCCAATTTCTCTTTATTATAACATGTTTTGGTGAATTAATTAAATGGATTTAACATAATCATACACAGAAAGTAGTGCTTCATCAAGTTTTGATGCATCTTTTGCACCTGCCATCGCCATATCTGGACGACCGCCACCTTTACCACCACATGCTTCCGCAACCATTTTCACAATATTCCCTGCATGGTAATTGCCACCAACTAATTCTTTTGAAACACCAGCACATAGCATAACTTTTTCACCATCAACTGCTCCAAGAACAATGACTGCTTTTGGCATTTTTGCTTTCAGGTCATCCATCATTTGACGGAGTTGATTGTTATCCTTCGCTTCCACTTTTGTAGATAGCACTGTCACATCTCCAATTGTTTGAGCGGCATCAACAACTGCCCCTGCCTGTGCATTGGCGATTTTTTGAGATAATGCTTCGTTTTCACGTTGTAATTCTTTGTAGTCTGCTTGTAATGCCTGTACTTTTGTGACAATATCTTTAGCATTTGCTTTTAATAATGTCGCTGCATCATTTAATAATGCTTCTTCTTCTTTTACTGCTTCATAAGCAACTTTTCCTGTAACAGCTTCAATACGACGAGTACCTGCACCGATACCACCCTCTGAAACAATTTTAAAGAAGCCAATTTCAGAAGAGCGTTTAACATGGATACCACCACATAGCTCAATCGAATAATCTCCGATGGATACTACACGTACAACATCTCCATATTTTTCACCGAATAATGCCATAGCACCCATTGCTTTTGCTTCATCAATACCTTTTTCTTCAATAACGACCTCTATATCATCCCACACTTTTTCATTTACAATACGTTCAATTTGCTGTAATTCTTCTTTTGTAACTTGACCAAAGTGAGAGAAATCAAAACGTAAACGATCAGGTCCTACATATGATCCAGCTTGGTTCACATGATCACCTAGCACATCTTTTAATGCACGTTGCATAATATGTGTTGCCGTATGGTTTTTAATGATTAAATTGCGGTCATCACGATTGACCACTGCTTGCACTGCATCTTCCACATGCATTTCCCCAGATTCAACTACTACTGTATGAAGCGGTTGACCATTCGGTGCTTTTTGAACATCTTTTACAACAGCCGTAAAGCTATCATTTGAAATAGTACCACTATCAGCAATTTGACCACCCATTTCAGCGTAGAATGGTGTCTTCGCTAAAATAACCAATGCTTCCTGACCTTCCGAAGCGACTTTCGCAACTTGACCATTGACGATCATTGCAGCGATTTCAGTATTAACATTTAACGTATCATAGCCAACAAATTCACTTGCAACCGTTAAGTTTGCTAATACTTCATTCTGTACTTGCATCGAATCAACATCTTGTCGTGCAGCACGCGCGCGTTCACGTTGCTCTTCCATCGCTGCCTCAAAACCTTCATGATCTACTTTCATGCCTACTTCCTCTGCATATTCTTCCGTTAGCTCGATTGGGAAACCATAAGTATCATATAAACGGAAAGCATCTGCTCCTGGGATGTAATCATGACCAGCTGCTTTTTGAGATTCCACTACTTCATTAAAGATAGCTAAACCACCATCTAATGTTTCATGGAAACGAATTTCTTCATTTTTAATGACACGTTGAATAAATTCGCATTTCTCTGTAACTTCTGGATAGAAGTCTTCCATAATTTTACCCACAGTTGGTACAAGTTCAAACATAAATGGTTTTTCAATACCAATTTGTTTAGCATAGCGAACGGCACGACGTAGTAAGCGACGTAATACATAGCCACGGCCTTCATTTGAAGGCAGGGCACCATCGCCTATAGCAAATGCTACTGTACGGATATGGTCTGCAATCACTTTAAATGGTGTATTAATATCTTCATCTGAGCCAAAGATTTCATTTAAGTCTACTTCGCCAGGTCGTTTATATTTACGATTGGCAAACTCCTCAATTTTTTCAATAATTGGCATAAATAAATCAGTATCAAAGTTTGTTGGTACATTTTGCACGACGGACACAATACGCTCTAAGCCCATACCTGTATCAATATTTTGCTTTGGTAGTGGCGTGTAAGTGCCATCAGGATTATGGTTAAATTGAGAGAACACAAGGTTCCAAATTTCTAGGTAACGCTCATTTTCTCCTCCTGGATACATTTCAGGGTCATTTTCATCTGAGCCGTATTCTACGCCGCGATCATAAAAAATCTCTGAGTTCGGACCAGATGGGCCTTCTCCTATATCCCAGAAGTTCCCTTCTAAACGAATTAAACGTTCTTCTGGAATACCAATTTCCTGATGCCAAACATCATATGCTTCCTGGTCTTCTGGGTGAATCGTGATGGATAATAACGCTGGATCAAAGCCCATCCATTTTTTATCTGTTAAAAACTCCCAAGCATAATGAATTGCTTCTTTTTTAAAGTAGTCACCAATAGAGAAGTTTCCTAACATTTCAAAGAATGTATGGTGTCGAGCTGTTTTCCCAACGTTTTCAATATCGTTGGTACGAATCGATTTTTGTGCATTTGTAATACGTGGATTATCAGGGATAATACGGCCATCAAAATATGGTTTCAAAGTTGCAACACCTGAGTTGATCCAAAGAAGTGATGGATCATTTATTGGCACAAGTGGTGCTGATGGCTCATGATGATGCCCCTTTTCTTTAAAAAATTCCAAATACATACGGCGAATATCTACTGCTTTCATTGGATAAATTCCTCCTATTTTATATTGTAAAATTACGATACGAATCCTGCGATTTACCGAAGAAAATAAAAAAAGCCCTCATCCCCAAAAAGGGACGAGGACTTGTCATTAGTCTCGCGGTACCACCCTAGTTGTAAGTAAAAACCTTACTTACCTCTTTAGCACTTGTAACGTCAGTGAACGGCAGGGATTAGCTGCACTCTGGAGTAGCTTTCAGCATTTGCTGTTGTGAGGATTTTTTCAGCCTAGAAATCCCTTTCTTGTGCACACACAAATACGTACTTTTTCCATCATCGTTTTTACTTTTTCTATCGAAAATTATAAAAAAAATCTATTGCGCTGTCAATTAGTACTAGTATGACTAACACTAACTAAGCAATCATTTTTTGAAATATATCCACATGCCCCATGTAAAAATAACTAAGAAGGCGCTAATTGCAATAGTTGTATAAGGGGTATCTTGATAAGGTAAAGGTACATTCATTCCAAAAAAACTAGTAATTACTGATAGTGGTAACATAATTGTCGAAATGACCGTTAATAAATTCAGCTTTTCAATGGATTTCCCACTGATAATTGAAAAATACGTATCAAGCGTGCTGTTCACTAAATCTCGATATGTCTCTGTGGAGTCGACAATACGTTCTAGATGGTCATTCAAATCTTTATAGAATGGAATATTTTCTTCTTGAATGTCAAATTTCCACTGGCCATTGATTGTAGAAAAAATTCTTCTTTGTGGCATAATGGCCTGACGAATTAAAATAATTGTCCGCTTCAATGCAAGAAATTCCTCTGTCACCACTTTTGGTTGATAATCATAAATTTCTTCTTCTAGTTCATCTATACGTGCGCGAATTCGTTCTAATACTGGGAAGTATTCGTCTGTAATACCGTCAATAATTGTATGCAATAAAAAATCTGTACCCTTTTCTAAAAATCTTGGGCTATTGACACAAACATTTTCCATTTTTCCTAGCCATTGCAACTTTTGTTTATGCACAGTCACAATATAGTTTGGTCCCATAAAAATATTTAACTCAACGGTTGTAATTTCATTGTTACTTTTCTCATTATAAATTGGTGCATGGAGCACAAAAAATTTATAATCACCATAACTATCCATTTTTGGACGTGAGCCTTCATGTAAGCAATCTTCAACCGCTAGTGGATGAAAGCCAAATACATCAGCTATATTATTCAATTCATTATAACTATAGGCATATAAATCTACCCATAATAAATCTTCGTTATGAATAGGGAGTTGTAAATCAATCATTTTGAAATCATGTTGGACTGTCTTGCTGCTGCTATTATAATAGTGGATTTTAATCATTGCATTTCACCTCGTGTTTGTTATTGAGGGAAACAAAAGGTCATCCTTAATCACCCTTTGTCTGCATCGGTGATTAGAAATCGATGACTTTTTATGTGTTTCCGTTTGCCTAAATGATACTTATTCGGTTCAGGACTACTATCCATTTCTCATCACCTTCCTTCCATAACAAAAACACGCCTTCTACGAATGAAGGCGTGTTGAATACACATATCAAAAAATAGCAATAAAATACATTGCATGCTTGTTACCTTCAAACGTTGAGTTTTAGCACTATGCGGCATAGGAATATGTCCAGCTACGTTAAAAAACACCTTATTTCGATGATTTCTGTTGACCCATTGGCGTCTCTCGACATTTTTGGGTAGTAGCGTATCTCCAGCATAGGAGCCTCACCTAACGAAGGGAGTCTTATTTTTTTATTCCTGTAAATGATAACGGATAGTTTCACAACTGTCAAACTTTCTTTCAATCATTTTTCAAAAAGTCTTCCACTCTTTGCACTAAATGCTCTCGTTGATAAGATTGATAGAGTAAGCTAGATAAACGTACAGGATCACCAAAGAAAAAGCGTTCATACAATGTCTGTCTTGTGCCAAAACTACTCATTGTTAAATCCCAAGCTAAACGGAATTTCTTTACTCGCTCTTCCCCTTTGTCTTGAAATGATTGCAGATAATGATCAAGATCCCCATCATCCGTTGCAAAAGCTTTTGCACTCGGTATGGACATTAATCCACTTGCTCCCAGTTGCTGGATGATATCTGTAAAGGTAGGATATACTTTCGGGAAGATATGAATAGCGACCTGTAATGTGGATTGGTCTGGTCTGATAAAGCCAAAGGAATCCCTTTGTGCCTCAATTTCTGATTTTAATTGCAATGCTTTCATCGTTTCTAATGCTACGATGACATCTACCACTTTTTGATGGACATGTTGGTAATCCCCAATATTTATGGAATCCACAATCATTTGTACAACCCCTAGGATGAATTCCGTCTTAGCAATTTGACGTGACAGCACATGATGCAAAGTATACGCTTGGAAGCCACTAACATTCATAAATTGATTGGCCACTTCAACATTTTCGTAATAAAATACTCGTTCCCACGGGACAACTACATCCTCAAACACAACGATTGCATCCATTTCTTCAAAACGTGCACTTAACGGATAATCAAAGGTAGAATCTCCCCCTACAAATGATTGCCGACATAAAAACTTTAAGCCTTTCGTGTTACTTGGAATAGAAAACCCGAAACCTTTTCCTTCATCATAGCCATTTGTTGATAAAACAAGAAGCTCATCTGTTATGCCACCCTGTGTCGCTAGTAATCTTGCCCCTTTAATGACTAAGCCCTCACTTGTTTTCCCAATGATTTTAGCTGCAATGGTTACTTCTTCATCCTCATAGTAAAAGCGCTTGCGATTTACCTGTGGTTCGATAAAGGTATGTGTCATCGTAATATCATTCTCGCGAGCATACTCATAGAACTTCAGCAAATGCTCTGGGAAACAATTTGGCTTCTCTTTTAAAAAATCTGACGCTGATGCAAGGGCCATTAATGTTGTATTCATATAATCAGGGCTTCTCCCCATAAAGCCTTGAGAAGATAATGCCCATTCCCTTGCCGCTTGGCGCCTCTTCACAAGATCTTCTGGCGTCAATACTTGAAGAAATGACATGCCAACTTTCTGTTTACTAGTTGGCGATTCATAGGTCATTTTTTCAAGAAGTGCCTCTTGATGTTGTAAATCAAAAAGTTTCGCTTGACTCTGGATAATTCCTTTAAAGGCAGGATGTTCTGACACCTTTCCTGTCACGACTTTCCCATCTATGGAAATATACGTTTTTAAAGCATCAATTCGTTCAACATACTGTTGCCCTGTCATTATTGGCATGCTGTCACCCCTATACATTCCCTATGTTTTTGTACTCATCTAGTATATGAAATGTCCAAATATTAGGTGACGATACATCAATTAGAAAAACCCGATTAGACAGTCTAATCGGGAATATATATTTTATTCATCCAAAAAATCATATGGAGAGACATCATTCATACCAATCATTGGATGAATATAAGGGGCTGTTTCTACTGTTAGCTTTTGTTCAACGGAAACAGGCTCCTGCATCCCTTCATTATCTACTGGCACTGCCTCGACTTCCACAAGTTCTTCCTCAATTTCCATTGGGTTAAGTCTTGCACGTAAAGAGGTGAAACGCTGAAGGTCATCTGTACGTTGTAAACCATCCGCAAGCACATCTGGTTCACCACATAAAATCAAAAAGTTTTTAGCACGTGTAATACCTGTGTATAAAAGATTACGCCGTAACATTTTGGAATACCCTCTAACCACTGGCATAATGACCGTTTGAAACTCAGAGCCCTGTGATTTATGGATGGAGCAACAATAAGCTAGTGTCAATTGATTGAGGTCGCTTCGTTGATAGGTCACTTCAATGCCATCAAAGGATACGATCAGTAAATCTTGTTTTTCGATCGTCTCTTTCGCCTTAATAATACTAATGACCTCACCCATATCTCCATTAAAGACATTGCTTTCAGGTTGATTGACAAGCTGAAGAACTTTATCCTTTATTCGATAGGTGACATCCCCAAAGACTAGCTCTTTTCGTGTGCCAGTATCATTTGGGTTAATAAGCTCTTGAATCATTTTATTTAAATTATCTATACCAGCTGGTCCTTTGTACATGGGCGCCAACACTTGAATATTACGGATTTCCTGGCCCTTTGCGACAGCACTTTTGACAACTTGAGTTACAACGTTGGCAACTTGGTCTGCTGAAGCCTTAATAAACGAACGATCAGAGGTTTTAGCTGTTAACTCTTGTGGAATCGTTCCTTTTTTTATTTGATGCGCAAGTTCAATAATCGTTGAGCCTTCTGCTTGTCGATAAACATCTGTTAGCTCGACAGTTGGTAGCTGCTTGGATGCTAATAAATCCTTTAACACCTGTCCTGGACCTACTGGTGGAAGCTGATCCTGGTCTCCAACAAAGACAACTTGAACATCTTCATGTAAAGCTTTTAATAATTGATGGGCAAGCCATGTATCAACCATTGACATTTCATCCACGATAATCAGCTTACCTGTTACTTCCCGCTCTGTTTCTTCCTCTTTTTCTTGCCCTGTAAAACCGAGCAGTCGATGGATGGTCATCGCAGGAAGCTCTGTTGATTCGGCTAATCGTTTAGCAGCACGTCCAGTCGGCGCACAAAGAATAATCGGAAAAGGCTCCTCTTTTTGAGCATACTCTTTTGGATTTAAGGATAGCCCATGAAGCTTTGCATAAACTTCTACGACTCCCCGTACAACAGTGGTTTTCCCCGTACCAGGACCACCCGTTAAAATCATAACAGCTGAATTTAAAGCCTGTTCGATGGCATTCGCTTGTGTTTCTGCATAGGTAACATTGAGTAGCTCCTCTGTTTCTCCAATGGCTTTTCGAATTTCATCTTTACTAAAATGTTCAGCCTTATTATTCCGCTCGATAAGCGATAAGATTTTCGATGCAATCCCTACCTCTGAAAAATAGAGTGATGGCAAATATAACCTTGTCTCTTCACCACAAATTTTGCCTTCTTCACGGAGTCTGATACAGGCTTGAGAAATATCCTCGAATGGTATCTCCTGTCGTTGGCTTTGTTCAAGCATTTCCTTAACGAGCGGTAAAACCTGTTCTGCATCTAGATAAACATGTCCATCCGATAAAGCTGCTGTATTTAAAATATGTAAAATCGCTGCTTTGACACGATCAGGATGTTTACCAGTTATACCTAATTTCGCACCTAGCTCGTCGGCTCGAAAGAAACCCACCCCTTCCACATCTTCAATCAAGCGGTATGGATTTTCTGTCAGTAATTCAATGGCTTCTGTTCGATAGGTTTGATAAATCTTCATCCCAAGCTGTGGACCAAATCCCCACTCATTCAATTGAATCATGACCCGCTCTAAGCCTAAGTTTTGCTCAATAGTGCGGTGAATGACTTCTTTTTTTTCAGCGGATAGACGCGGAACAGCATCGAGGGCACTAGGATCTTCTAAAATAACACGGAGTGCATTAGCACCTAGTTTTTCAACAATCGTTTCAGCTGTTTTTTTCCCGATCCCTACGAAGAGGTCACTAGATAAATAATGAATAATTCCTTGCTCAGTTGCAGGTACCTCTTTTGTAAATGTCTCAATTTGAAATTGAGCACCGTATTTAGGATGCTGTTTTAAAATACCAGTAAATCGATATTGTTCATCCATTTGTAGTGGGGGAAAATAACCAACAACAATAATCTCCTTATCTTCATATTGCAAATTCGTCTCTTGAATTTTCACACGTACAATCGAATACATATTTTGCGCATTATGAAAGATAGAGACGATCGGACGTCCGAGTATAAAAAATTTATTGAGTTCAAATAAATCTAAATGATCTGTCATGTTCGGTCCGTCCTTTCTTATAGTTTTCAATCTTTTTATTTTACCATAGCCACATGAAAATATCGCAGACAAAAATATATTCACTTCGTTATTTTTACATTATTTTGACAAATGACAATTCTCTGCCTTTATCCTCCGTTCCATGCTATGATTAGTATGAATTAGTTGCACGGAAGGATTGTGAAATTATTGGAATTTAGACCTTGCATCGATTTACACGATGGCAAAGTAAAGCAAATTGTAGGTAGCACTTTGGGATATACAAATCAAGCAGTTGTAGAAAACTTTATTTCTCAACATGACGCTAGCCACTATGCACAAATGTTTGCCCAAGATCGTTTAACAGGTGGACACGTTATTATGTTAGGCTCTGGTAATGAAGAAGCTGCCCTATCCGCTTTAACAGCCTATCCTCAAGGCTTGCAAATAGGTGGTGGCATTACGGCTGACAATGCTCAAAAGTATATAGACGCAGGTGCTTCGCATGTCATTGTCACATCCTATATTTTTCATGATGGTCAGCTCGATTTAGCGCGTTTAAAGCGCTTAAATCAATTAATTGGTAAAGAACACCTTGTCATTGATCTCAGTTGTAAGATGCGTGACGGAAAGTGGTTTGTCATGACAGATAAATGGACTACATTTAGTCATTTCGAAGTCAATGCTGCGTCGATTGCCTATATTGAAGACTTTTGTGATGAGCTGTTAATACATGCTGTCGATGTTGAAGGAAAAAAGGGTGGTATGCAGGAAAGCTTGGTACAGGATTTAGCTGCATGGACATCTATTCCAACTACCTATGCAGGTGGCGTTCGTTCAATCGAAGACTTAGAAAAATTTAATGAATTAGCCCACGGAAAACTTCATGTAACCATTGGAAGTGCGCTCTCAATTTTTGGTGGCGATTTACCTTATACAGATGTAGTCGAATATTGTAAAAAAGGCGGGATCTTGTGAAGCTCATTTATAAAGATTATGTTTTTCCATTTCAAGAAACTAATTTAGAGAGAATCATAGATGGTAAGTATTTTAAAGTGAATAAAAAAGATCATTCTCTTGCGATTCATGTACAACTTGACAACGAACAAATGTTATTGGAATTTTCAAAATCACTAAAGGCAACATGTGGGTTCTTACGCGATCAAGAAACAGAGCCTTATATTGGAACCTATATTGATTTACAAATTTTCGTTGATGAGTTTAATAAGCGCTATAACTTAAATGCTGAAATTATTAGTTGAAACAAGGGGACAAATGGTTCCCTTTGTTTAACCTCAAACCCTCTTCTGCATTTCTTCCTTGCCCCTATTTCTGAAACCTTTTCATTGTCATGTGAGTTATATATTGTATAGCATAAACCACAGGGGGCTTCCATGACTAAACTACATATTTTTTTCCTACCTTATTTTTATGCTTTCCGCTCTTCTTATAGAGATGATCACCGTGATCCCCTATGGTGTAGGCTTTCATAGTGGATACAGAACATGGTGGATAACTTTTGGTCCGTTTAATTTTTATATAGCTCGTATTAGTTTGCCTATATTAATTGTTTATTTATGGAAGCTTTCAATCAATAAAAATTTATCATTGACGATAGGATTGAAGTTCATCATAGAAGGTATATTATTAATGAATCAGATGCAGGGCAAATCATTACGTTTACTTGTGCATCAAACATTCTTTTATGGAGAGCTATAGAAAATTCCATTTGGAAGTATCTCGTTGCCATCACAGCTATACAAAAAATAAAAATTGAACAAACCGTAAAAGAAAGGATTTACAAACGATGAAAACTGAACTAGAAGTAAACACTTTAAAATCTTTTCAAACTGAATTAACACGCTTCTTTTTAGCTTACAAATTTGCTCTACAGGAAGTGGAAACGAAAATTAATATATTACAAGAAGAATTTAAGTTAATTCATGAATATAATCCAATTGAGCATGTATCTACACGTGTAAAATCACCTAAAAGTATTTTAACGAAGATGATGAAAAAAGAGCTTCCGCCATCAATAGAGGCTGTGCGTGAAAATATCCGCGATATAGCTGGTGCTCGCATCACCTGTTCCTTTGTGGAGGATATTTACAAGGTAAGTGCCATGTTACAAGCACAGCATGACATGGAAGTTGTTGAGGTGAAGGATTATATAGCCAATCCAAAAGAAAATGGCTACCAAAGCTTACATCTTATTATTAAAATTCCTATCTTTATGTCAGACCATATGGAAAAGGTCTATACAGAGATCCAAATTCGTACAATTGCAATGGATTTCTGGGCAAGCTTAGAACACAAAATTTATTATAAGTATAACAAAGAAGTACCTGAGCATATTCGACATGAATTAAAGGAAGCCGCACTACAAGCAGCTGAATTAGATCGAAAAATGGAGCGACTGAATAAGGAAATCAATATTTTAAAAGAAAATGAAGCCGAACCTTCATTGCTAGACAGTACCCCCATCGCACATTTAGCGAAATACTTAACGGAACTACCTGGCAATCAAATAATTGATGACACTCTATTCAAAAAGTAAATTTATTCTATGGTTTAGTCGTCAAATGAAAAACCCACCTCACACGCTGCTTGATCACAGAATGTGAGGTGGATTTTACTTTTTATTCACTATTGCGCTTTCCTTGTAGATTTCGTTGCTACAAAAAAGGAGAAAATAAGAGCACCAATAGCAAAAATAAAGGTAGCTATATATATATAACTGACGCCATTCGCAATAGTGTCCTTTAAAAAGTTTACTTCTTCTAAATTAAACCCACCTTTTGCAAATTCACCATTTAATTGAATTTCACCTTTTCCTAATGAAGCCATTTTTTCACTCGTTGCCAGGTTGAAAATCATACCAAATAGCGCTGCACCAATCGCTTGGCTAAATGTATTTGTAAAAGAGTTCAAACCAATTGAAATACCAAGTTGCTTTGGATCTGCCACCTTTTGTATGGAAATCATCAACATCGGCATAATAAAGCCCATCCCTAGCCCTATTAACGATGATGCGAAATAAACGCTGAAATCACTAGAACCTGAAGATAGTCTTGCCAACAATAGTGTACCCGTAACAAGTAAAATCGTACCCATTTGGATAATGCGTTTATTTGTTAAACGACCGATTAAATAACCTGCCATAATCGAGTTCACCGTCCAAAAAATAGACATTGGCGTCAATAATAAACCAGCCTGCGTTGCATTTTTGCCTAAAACACTTTGAGCAAATATAGGAATATAAACCGTTACACCAATGACAATAGACATACCGCTTAAAGTTAATGCATTAATGACCATTAGTCGTCCATTTTTAAATAGTGTTAACGGAATAATTGGCTCCTCTGCTCGTAACTCCACCCAGATAAAAATACTTAAGAATACAAGAGCAACACCATACATTAGCAGCGATTGACCTGATAACCAGGTTTGTGTTTTACTGTTTTCGATAATAACAAACAGTAACGCAACCATGCCAATTGTAAAAAACACTGCACCTAGGTAGTCAATTTTACGCTTCACTGCCTCTAGTTGTTCTTTATAATGTTTAGCAATTAAATAAATAGAGGCTAAACCAAACGGTACATTAATGAAGAAAATAAAATGCCAAGATACTTGGTCAACTATAAAGCCTCCAAATAACGGACCTACTACACCAGAAACGCCCCATACCATACTTAAATAGCTTTGTCCTTTGGCACGCTCTTTTTCAGTCTTAAACAATTCACCAACCATTGTTAATGTAATCGGTAAAATTGAACCTGCGCCAATACCTTGAATTGCTCGAAAAACAATTAATTGCTCCATGGATTGAGCTAAACCACATAACATAGAACCAACTAAAAAAATAATGATACCAGTAATAATCATCCGTTTACGACCAAATAAATCGGCTAATTTACCAAAAATAATCGCCGCTATGGCTGAAGCTAGTAAATAAGCAGAATAAATCCAGCTTATTAAGTCTACACCTAATAAATCAGCCGTAATACTCGGAATAGCAGTACTAACAATAGTTCCCTCAATTGCAGCAAGTGCTGTTACAAGTAATAGTGCAATAAAAACTTTATTCATTCTGTCACCTTTTCCTTTCCTGCATGACATACATTACCAAGTTTGAACTAGAATTAAAAGAGAAAGAGATTCAATTTATGAAAAAATAAACAATTTTTTCTGTATTACTAGATAAAATCAATAAAAAAGCAGCAAGAATGTTAATCAACATTCACTCGCTGCTTATTATCTATCAGTTAAATCGTTGAGCAATCATATCGTAAATATAACGTGCTTGGTCATATTCAGGTTGTAAGGTAAAGGCTTGTTTCAAATGATACATTGCATCCTCTGTTTGTTCGGTAGACACTGCATATAGTACGCCTAAATTATAATGTGCATCTGCATTATTCCAATCCTGTTCAATCAAGAGATCCAGTTCCTTCTTCCCTTCCTCAAACATTTCTAATGCACATAGTACTATCGCATAGGCTAAACGAATCTGTGTATCCTCTGGAGCAATTTCTACCGCACGTTGTAAATAAGGTAATGCCAATTTTGAGTTATCCAACCGTTCAAAGCATTTCCCCATCATATAATAGACATCGGCACCTTCAATATGATGTTTTAGCGCTTGCTCATATAGCTTCACGGCCTCGGCATAGTGTTCAGCATTGTAATATAAATTCGCTAGACCGTAATAGGCTGTAGCTGCTGATTCATCTACAGTGATTGCCTTTTGGAAGAAACGCTCTGCACGTTCAGTATCCTCTAATACGGCTAATAAATTGCCGAAATTTACATACCCAATAGCATTTTCAGGCTCTGCCTCTATTGCTTTTGTAAATAGTTGAGCAGCATCCTCATAACGTTTTTCTTGAAATGCTTGGATGCCCTGTTCATTATAATTCATTTGTTCTTCACCTCTATGTAGCGAAAGACTGCTTTTAGGAAGCCAAGAGGCCATAAAAGCAGTCTTAACGCAATTTATCCAACATATGTTAGTTTTTCATTACTTTTAAAGACTTCATCAATCGTTCCGCCACCCATACATTCTTCTCCGTTGTATAGCACTACAGCTTGGCCAGGTGTAATTGCACGTACAGGTTCTGCAAATGTAATGTGTGCACGCCCATCTGGTAAAATTTCAACTTCTACTGGTGTATCGGTTTGACGATAACGGAATTTTGCTGTGCAAGAAAATTTCCCAGGCAATTTTTTTGTCGAAGTATAGTTCATTTTCACAGCTGTTAAAGATGTTGAATACGAATATTCATTGTCAAAGCCTTGTCCGACAAGTAGAACATTACGCGCTAAATCTTTTCCTAGCACAAACCAAGGCTCGCCGTCCCCACCAATACCAAGCCCGTGTCGTTGACCAAGTGTATAGTACATTAAACCATCGTGTTGGCCCATTACAACGCCATCCATTGTTTCCATTTTCCCAGGTTGTGCTGGTAAATATTGACTTAAGAACTCTTTGAAATTACGTTCACCGATAAAGCAAATGCCTGTTGAATCTTTTTTCTTTGCCGTAGCAAGGCCAGCTTCTTCTGCAATTTTTCGTACTTCTTTTTTCTCTATATCACCAATTGGGAACATTACATGCGCCAATTGCTCTTGCGATAATTGATTTAAAAAGTATGTTTGATCTTTATTATCATCAACGCCACGTAACATTCTAACTTCACCATCACCACTACGATCAATTCGTGCATAGTGACCTGTCGCTAAATAATCAGCACCAAGGTTCATGGCATGCTCTAAAAATGCTTTAAATTTAATTTCTTTATTGCACATAACATCAGGATTTGGTGTACGCCCTGCTTTATATTCTTCTAAAAAGTATGTGAAAACCTTATCCCAATATTGTTTCTCGAAATTGACAGCATAGTATGGGATACCAATTTGATTACATACTTTTATTACATCGTCATAATCTTCCGTTGCTGTACAAACACCGTTTTCGTCTGTATCATCCCAGTTTTTCATAAAGATCCCGATTACTTCATACCCTTGTTGTTTTAACAAGTATGCCGCCACCGATGAATCTACCCCACCTGACATGCCGACAACAACTCGAATTTGAGAGGGGTCACGTGTTTCTTTCATTGTGGTCACCTTTTCTTTTATCTAATTACAGTTTATGTTTCAATATTTTAACGAAACATAACATAAGTATTTTGCAAATTATTTTTTAGCTAGTTTTTTCACAATTTGAGCCGTTTTTTCTGCTGCATCTTGTATATCCTTTTCCGTTAAACCCTGCCCAAAGCTGAATCGGATTGAATTTCGTAGCTCCTCTGCACTTTGTCCAAACATTGCTACTAACACATGAGAAGGATCAATCGATCCTGCAGTACATGCCGAACCACTCGAAACATAGATACCTGCCATATCAAGGTTCACTAAAAATGATTCTACCTCCATGCCTGCAAAGCTAATATTTAAGACATGAGGCAACGAATACACCTCATCACCATTTACATGGAATGCTAGCTTTTCCTGTGAAAAAACAGCAAGCATAATTTGCTTAAAGTGATTGTATAGTGAACGCTTTTCTTCACGCAACTCATTTGCAACTTGCACTGCAGTCGCAAAAGCAATAATGGCAGGTATATTTTCAGTACCTGCACGACGTTTTTTCTCTTGTGCGCCCCCAAGAGCATAACTTGCTAACGGTGTTCCTGCTTTTTGATAAAGAAATCCAACACCTTTTGGACCGTTGATTTTATGAGCAGATACACTCAATAAATCCACCTGTAATTCATTTACATCAATGGATTCTAAGCCATAAGCCTGAACCGCATCTGTATGGAATATGGCACTATGCTCACGCAATAGCGCGCCAATCTCAGCAATTGGCTGTATCGTTCCAACTTCATTATTTCCATACATAATTGTCACTAAAATGGTATCATCACGAAGGGCTTTTTGGACATCCTCAATCGCGACACGCCCTTTTTGATCAACAGGTAAATAGGTCACCTCAAAACCATCACGTTCAAGTTTTTCACATGTATGTAATACTGCATGATGCTCTACTTGCGTTGTTATGATGTGTTTTCCTTCATTTGCACGGGCATAGACAGTTCCTAAAATTGCCATATTGTCAGCTTCTGTGCCACCACTTGTGAAAATAATTTCCCCTGCTTGCGCACCAATTGATTTCGCCAATAGCTCACGTGCATCATCTAGATATTTCCTTGCTTCTCGACCTGCTTTATGAATACTCGATGCATTGCCAAATACCTCTTGCATAGCAGTCGTCATCGCTTCTATTACTTGGCCATTCATTGGAGATGTGGCCGCATGATCGAGATAGATATATGAATTCATGTTGAAAACTCCTTTTTAAACTCTGTGACATCCGCCAGAGGCTTTCGCTTGATTCAGTTAATGCTTGCAAAATAATACAAGTGTTCTTCGCTCCTCTATAAGTGGGGAGTCTTCCGTACTTAGTGGTTCATTTTAGTACAAAACATTTGCTGAATCGAGATAAAAGCACAAAACCCACATCACTCATCGTAAAAATAGCCATTGAGATGTGAATAGTTCACAATCTCCCAAAAAGATGAAGTGAATGCAGGAGTAGCGCTTTAGCTTAAACTATTTTAAATATAGAACATGTAGCCTTCCACTACATTTTCTTCTGTATATTGTGCTAAATCTTCAATTGTCGTTGTATCTAACACGTTTTTTACTGCATCACGAATACGTAGCCATAACTCACGTTGCGGGGCTTCTTCATTTTCAATACCCTCTACTGGTTGAATCGGCCCTTCTAGCACACTAATAACATGGGCTGCTGAAATTTCGCTAGGTGGATTTGCTAGCATATAACCACCATAAGCACCACGTACACTTTTTACTAAGCCTGAATTACGAAGCGGAGATACTAATTGCTCTAAATATGCCTCTGAAAGCTCCTTTTCCGCCGCAATTTTACGCAAGGGAATTGGCCCTTCCCCATAATGCTTTGCTAATTCAATCATAATTGTAAGCCCATAACGACCCTTTGTTGAAATTTTCATTTTATCACCCTCAATTAGTCTAGTCAAAATACTACCAACAGTATATCATAATCTCCTCTTGATGAACTCGGAAATACACCTAGAAGGATATGATATACTAATTAAAGCGATTCATAATCGTTCAAAATCCATATGAGTGCTTTATTTTAGCGTAAAAAAATGTATGAAGCAAAAAATGACAACGACAGAAAGGGGAAGTTATTTTGCACAATGAACCACTCGCTTTTCGAATGCGACCTTTAACCCTTGATGAGATTGTTGGTCATCAGGATTTCATTGGTCCCAACACAGCCCTTTATAAAATGATTCAAAATGAACATGTCCCTTCCATGTTGCTATATGGAGAACCTGGTATCGGTAAAACATCCATTGCCAATGCCATTGCAGGAAGTTCCAAGCTCCCTTTCTTCGCACATAATGCCACACGAGCTGGCAAAAAAGATGTGGAAGATATTGTACAAGAAGCAAGAATTTCAGGGAAAGTAATACTTTTCCTAGATGAAATTCACCGTTTCAATAAATTACAGCAAGATACACTGTTACCACATGTAGAAAATGGATCAATTATATTAATTGGTGCCACGACAGAAAATCCCTATCATGATGTTAATCCAGCGATTCGTTCACGCTGTGGCGAAATTTACCAGCTAAAACGCTTAACGAAGGAAAATTTAATAGAACTAGTTGAAAAAGCACTTGCTGATGAAAGACGCGGACTAGGTAAATATCATTTTGCCTTAACACCATCACAAATTGAACAAATTGCAGCCGCAGCAAACGGAGATGCACGAAAGGCGTTAACTTTGCTAGAATCCATTTACTATGCCAGTGATGAGGTGGATGGACAAACGGTTGCTGCCGACCATGTCATTGAACATCTCATTAGTCGAATTGGTGTGTATGGCGATAAAAAAGGATCACATTTTTATAATTTACTATCAGCCCTGCAAAAGTCTGTGCGTGGCAGTGATACCAATGCTGCTCTGTATTATCTAGCGCATTTATTGGAAACAGGCGATTTAGTGGCTGTCAGCAGACGCCTACTTGTTATGGCCTATGAGGATATTGGTCTAGCTAATCCCGAAGTCGGACCTCATATATTAGCTGCTATTCAAGCAGCTGAACGACTTGGATTACCAGAGGCACGTATCCCACTTGCCAGTGCTGTCATTGAAATGTGCCTTGCCTCAAAATCCAACTCAGCCATTGTGGCAATTGATGCTGCCATTAAGGCTATTCATGAAGGCAAAACAGGTGATATACCTCATCATTTGCGAGATGCTCATTACGAGGGTGCAAAAGATTTAGGACACGTTGGCTATCAATATCCTCATAACACACCGATCGGTACTTTTGGTGGTTGGGTAGACCAGCAATATTTGCCAGACGAACTTGTAGGAACTGAATTCTACAAACCTGTTATTGCTGGTGAGGAAAAGCGCATGGCTGGCATCTACGACAAACTAAAATCATTTCAAGATAAGAAATAATAAAACAAAGCAAAGTCACTATCTTAAGTAATTGAAATGACTTTGCTTTTTATATAACAACAGGATAGGCTACTCTAGCAATCATCCTGTAAAGCTCGGGTTATTTGTTGTATATCGTTCTTGGTAAAACAAATTTAATGGTTCTGCCAAATGTCGAAGTGATGGCAAAATGGACTCTTCCACATCTCCTTCTTTTTCCTTACTATGCAAAAAAACAATCAAATTATACGACTGATACAGCAAGCTGGCGAACTCTTGATTGTTTTCTCTCACCTCAAAGCGAATTGCTTTTACAGCAATTGCTTGTGCAATTTTTTGTTCTCTTGTTTCACAGGAGGGCTCATTACTTAATTCATCATCCGACACTCTGTATAACCGTTTTAATGCACCATATACCTCTTTATTTCCACTAAATCGATCTTTTAACCATTGCAAGACAAATTGCAAAAGAATAACTGCATAGATAAGGGAAAGACATTCATCGCCACGTGATTTTTTTGCTAAGCGTTGGAAATATTCTGCTTGTGTGACTAGTTCAAAAAGAATTAAACGTATTGGATAAAGCATGGCATGACCGCTATTGATGTACAGCTTTTCTCGATCTCTATACATAGCCAACCAAATATCTTTGACCAATGAAATAGATTTCCTTGTTGAGAGCGCTAATTGACATTGAATAAGCTCCTGTGCAATTGTAGGTTGGATAAGCTGTAGAAATAAAAGTTCATCTTCCTCACTAACTAATAAAAGCGGCTTTTCCAAATTCGCCAAATCTATTTCTATTCCATTTACAATCATTGCTTAGCCCCCTTCCAATAAGTTCTTTCAGCTAAGTTCTTACAGCGTGAGCACATATATTACCAATTTTCTAACTATAATTCGACAAAAAAACATAAATACCTTTCAAGAAAATATGCCTTTTTACTTTCGTCATAATAAAAAAGAACCCACGCTACTAAAAGAGGCAAGTAAATCACTCTCTTTCCACATCGAACATTGTAGAAAAAACTGATTTAAATCCCAATAAGTTACGTAGATTCTTGACGTATAGGCTATTTTCAGAAAATAGATAGTCTATTATTGTCTAAGGTTTATGCAGGAAGTTCTTGTTCCACAAATAATTTAAATTGTTGAAGACATTGCTTCACTTCACCTTTTTGTGACAGTACTTCGTTGCGTATGTTTGTTGCTTTTTCTTCATCCTCTAGCACTTCAGTTAAAAGAGCCATGATATCTTCTAATAATTGCTCATTCTCTTCCTGCTCAATACTCGGTAAGGAATAGGCTGCTATTTTTAATAAATGCTCTACTTTTTCAGGCGTTTTTTGCAAAGCATTCGAAGAATAATAAGTCGATGCAGCTAAAAAGTAGCATAATTTTGCACAACAATCGATAAATAAATGCCAATACGTATTTGCTTTCGGTAATTCCCCTGCCCGCTGATTAACATATTCCTTATAATAGGTAGTGACTTGTATATATAAAGGATTCAATTCTCTCATGGCTTTCGGATAGTTGTTGGATGTATCCAAATAGTCAAATACAATGGCATTCATTTTCTCTTGAAGTTTAACAATATCTAAATGATCACGAATTACTTGAATTTCCATTTTCCCACTCTCCCATATGTCATTTGCTGTTTAGCTTTCTGTCTATTCACTGAGTAGCACCAAGCATCCCAAACAAACTGATCGATTATCTAATGGATGATTCAAATTATAGCAATAAACCATATGAAGTAGTGTGGACATGAAAAAAATAAGACAATTTCGTGAATTAATAGCATTTTATGTACATAAGAGGAACTATTTTGGTAAAATTATACCCTTTGTAGATAATCATCAAATAAGCATGGTTCGTTTGCTCGATCGATAATTTCAATAATACTTCCATGCACATATTTTTTAATGCGCTTTTGAGGTATATAAAAATAAGCATTGTTCATAATTAACCATTCACTTAATGTTAAATCACTACCTGATTGTTGATTCGTTAAGATTTTTTTGTGTCGCAGAACATCAGCCATTTTATAAAAACCATCTGACAATTCGTAGGCTGATACATCAAAATTAAAAATGGGGCTGACAACCTGTCCAACATCAAAAATATGTATAGTTTGGTTTTCTTCATCTATAGCTAACTCTACTGTGCTAATCTCGTCGAAAAGATTTAAACCTCTATACTCCATTTGATAAATTTTTTCCATTTGTATAGGCCTCCTTTTTTACAACGGTCTAATTGTAACATAGAAAAAGTAGCTACCTCTAAATACAATTAAGGCAGCTACTTCTACGAAAATGAACATTTATGCTGTTTTTTGACTATTACCAAAGCAACGTATTTGGTATTAACCTTGTACGCGCGTAATTTTCACATCTTTTAGGATGGTATTGACTACCCAGCTTGCTGCAATTAAACCTGCTACTGACGGTACAAAAGCGTTAGATGAAGGTGGCATCTTTGCTTTTCGAATTGCTGCATCAGGCTTACCTACATGTTCGACAACATCTGGACGTACGACAATTGGACTTTCATCTGAAAATACAACCGTAACACCCTTATGAATACCTTCTTTACGTAGCTTAGTACGAATGATTTTAGCCAATGGGTCTGTATGTGTTTTTGAAATATCTGCAATTTGGAAGCGAGTAGGGTCCATCTTATTTGCTGCACCCATGCTTGAAATAATAGGAATATTACGCTTTAAACATTCCTTCATTATATGAATTTTATACATCACTGTATCACTTGCATCGATTACATAATCAATGCCTTGTGCAAAAAATTCTTCATAGGTTTCTTCCGTATAAAACATGTGCATGTCAATCACTTCACATGCTGGGTTAATATCTGCAATACGCTCTTTCATGACAGCTGATTTTGATTGACCAACTGTTGATAAGTATGCAACAAGTTGTCTGTTGACATTTGTGATATCTACATTGTCCTTATCGACTAGAATAATACGGCCGATTCCGCTTCGTGCACATGCCTCAGCCGCGAATGAACCGACACCACCCACACCAAGAATGGCAACCGTTGTATTTTTTAATTTCTCGAGACCCTCTGTTCCTATTGCGAGCTCGTTACGTGAAAATTGATGTAACATCCTGACACTCTCCATCTATGAAATTTTATTAGTAAACCTAGTTATATACTAAGATAAAATCAAAACCTATCTTACATTTTATCATGTTATTGTTCAAGATAAAAATATAAAGAAAAAGTCAAAATTATCTACTTAAATCCTTTGAAATAATAATCCATAAAAATATTTCATCCAATTCTGCTATATATGGTAAAATAGTACATTAAAATTAGTTGATTAATCAGGTAAATCTTATATAACATTATGCTCAACCACATAAAGAAAAAGAGATTGATGACTCAATCTCTTTCTCACTCTTCTTTACTTTGTAAATCCAAATGATGCCCATGGTTGAATGTATGTCAATAAAAATAGTTCTTCCTCTACAATGCTAGCTACGACATTACTCGATCCTGTATTCGGAATGTCCTTTAGCACAATCTGTAGCTCTCCCTTATAACGAACATCTAAATTATTATCAATCGTGACATCTCCTCTTTTTAATGGCCGTATATCATGCACAGGAAAATCTCCATTTTTATATTTCACACGGGATTGGGTGCTCCGAATCACGTATTCAGACACATCACCCCGATTAAAATGAGGCTCTTTATAAAGAATCGTCTCCTCTAAAATGCTTGTGTCTTCAGACTGGACAACCCTTAACTCAAGCTTATTACGATTTAATTGTCCTAATGCACGTAGTTCTTCCTCAGAAGCAAACATATTGCCAATAATACAATCGTCAATTAACCCTGTATGCCATAAATCTTTCGCCTGTACAGTGATTGGGAGATAACGGTGTTCCTCTAATGTAGGTAACCCGTGCTCTGTTTGCTCCCAAGGTCCATATTGACCATGTTGTGAGGAGATCATTGCTGCTGTTCTCACATTGTGCGCTTTAAAGTGTTGTGACGTTTGTAAAAAATGCTGACGAGATAGCCCCGTAAATCGTTTTGGATAAAAATTATGACAGCCGATAATGTTCTCTTTATTGGGCTGATAAGAGATAATATTATCTACATACTTCGTACCATTACTAATGTTTAATTCTATTTTTAGATGACTTCCATCAAGTGACATCAACGCTTCTTCTTGACCTGAAAATCCCATATCTAAACGTAAGGCTGCCAAATAATAATGTTCTTTTAAATAGCCAATATCCCTATAAGTTAAGCCTAAATCATCAAAAACACCTGGTGCAATATCAGCGGATATGTCAAAGCCGAGGCGTTGCGCAAATTCGTTGATTTGTTGTAATTTTTGACGCTCCTCATCCTGTTTTAAGGACATTAGGCATGTGAATATACGATCAAAGCCATTATCATGAGCCACCTGAACATAGCGCTTCATCTCCTCTAGCGTACTATGCTGCGGATATAGCGAGATTCCTAATCTTTTCACTTCAAACCCTCCGTTAATTGATGCTTATACTTCCACTTTTTGTCCTCTGGATTCCACTACAGATTCCTCACTCTGTGCCGCTAAAGCAGCTTTTTGCTCATTCTGCCTTGCCATACGGTTCGCCATCGAGATAAATGGCAGATAAATACAAACAGCAATGATAATTAAGACCATACTCAAAACAGCACCACGCCAAGATTGAGTTGCTAAAAAGCCATTAATAATCGGCGGTGTTGTCCAAGGCGGTGAAACGGTAGCGGCTGGCACCCAGCCCCATTTCGTTGCAAAGAATGCAATTGTTACGTTTATCATTGGTGTCAAAATGAACGGAACAAATAAAACCGGATTTAATACAATTGGTAACCCAAAAAGTAATGGCTCATTGATATTGAAAATCCCAGGTGCTGCGGATAATTTCCCAACTGTATTATATTGCTTATTCTTTCTCGCAAATATGAAAATCGCAATAATAAGTGCTATTGTTGTACCAGAGCCTCCCATATTAATAAAAGCATCAAAGAATGGTTTATTGACAATGTAAGGCGCAACTTTACCAGCAGAGATTGCTGCAACATTTTCATTAATAGCTGGTAAATTAATCGTTTGCATGAATGGTTCGATGATATTTGCTCCATGTACGCCAAGTGTCCATAAAAATGTAGGTATAAATGCCAAAATTAAAGCAGCAAGCCATGTATTTGTTAGACCCATAAATGGCTCTTGAATCGCAGAGTAGAAGGACCCGACAATATCTGGTATATCAAAACCTGCTGAAATAATTGTACGTACTAAAGCAAATATTCCAATCGTAATAATGGCAGGAAGTAACGCAGCAAATGATTTGGAAACAGCTGGTGGTACACCAGTTGGCATTTTAATTAGTAGTTTAGGATTACCAGACAATCTACAAAACAATTCTGTAGAAAGTAGTGCTACAATCAGAGCAATAAATATACCACCCGTGCCTGTTGTTAAGCCGGTTAATCCGCCTTCCGCGAAAGTCCCAAACGTCATGTAGCTTGATAAACTAATTACTCCAGCAGACAGACCATCTTTTTGATAACTTTTAGCAAGATGATAAGCAACAGTAAAGGCAAGTAGCAGTGAAATGATATTAAATGTAGCACTCCAAATATTACCGCCGAATTGAGTCCATGTCTCATGTTTCCAAATGGCATCGAGTGTATTTTGATAAAATTTAATAGGCAAATTGTTAATAAGTACAGCCAAAGATCCCACAATCGTTAAAGGCATAATCGTAATAAATCCGTCACGAATGGCAACTAAATGACGCTGATTCCCAACCCTAGCAGCAACCGGTACAAACTTTTCTTCTAAAAAACGGAACACTCACATACACTCCCTTTGCTTTTTATTGATAACATCAAAATTTGATGTTACTCCCCTTGAATTCGTTCATATAGCTCAATCATTTCCTGTGCTAAATCTCGAAAAGTAATAGCATTCATTAAATGATCCTGGGCATGAATTAATAACATCGAAACCTCTACCTTTTCTCCCCTTGCTTCTTGAGACAGTAACCCCGTTTGAGCATGATGCGCTTCAATTAATGACTCATTCGCTAATTTGATTTTTTCTTTTGCTGCCTCAATTTGCCCCTTTTTTGCTAGCTGAATAGCTTCCATACACTCACTTTTCGTATTTCCACTATGCACAATCAGTCCCATAATGGACGCCATTAATGCTGTATCTTCCATTACCCATTGCCCCTTCTTT
This sequence comes from Lysinibacillus sp. YS11, assembly GCF_002896375.1. NCBI lineage: Bacteria > Bacillati > Bacillota > Bacilli > Caryophanales > Bacillaceae > Lysinibacillus > Lysinibacillus sp. YS11. The sequence continues at coordinate 3,109,147 of NZ_CP026007.1, forward strand.
TATCCAATTAGTTGTAGAGCCTGTTTCAGGACATTTTCACCGTTCATCATGCCGTAATCCGCCATATTGATCACATCGATTGGAAAGCCTTTATCCTTATATTTTGTTTCAAATGAACCTTTCAAATAACGAACCTGTGGGCCTAATAAAAGAACATCAGCCTTCTTTGTCGCTAAGATCTTTTCCACCTCTCCTTCAGCAATGGCGTAAATATCGGCTTCAATATTTTGCTCTTGCGCCGCTTTTTGCATCTTCGACACTAATAAACTAGTACTCATACCTGCTACACACACTAACATGATGTTTTTCATTCGATACACTCCTTTTATTTTCTTCGATTGTGTAATCGCTTACTTATTTTGAGAATAGCACCTATTGGTATATACCACAATATAAATTTTACATTAAATTTATTTATATCAAGTTATTTACAAAATTGGGCTATATCAATTTTGTCGTGAAATTAATGATTATAATCAACTGGTATAGTCCAGAAAAAAAGCCAAAAAATTTTTAAATTTCCTTATTATTCAATACCTAGAAATACTCATAAAATGCTGGCTTTTCAGTAGGAATTGCCCATTCCCACTGTTCGATCACCTTTTCTACCGTAGGTTGATTAGCATAGACAACTGTTTCTTTGACAGAAAGATAACCTGCCATCATCGCAGAAAAAAGATTAATTGGTAGTGTTAACATATGCTTGTCAGAGATTGAACTTGTCTCAATTATTACGACCTGACCATTTTTATTTATTTGATAAATATGCTCATTCCAGAGACAAAATGGATCTTCAATACGAATCGTTAATGTTTCTTGAATATCCTTCCACGGATACTGCTGCATAAATGCATAAACATCTACTACTCTAATCATCACATCCTGTATGACTTCCCTTTTGAATTGTGGCTCCTTGAAATAAAAGCCAAAAGGATAATGATTACTAGTAACTCCCGTTATGCTACTGACACTTGCTGCATGAGATGTCATATAACGCCACATAGCTTGTTCAGCTAAGAGATTTGCTACAACAAAGTCTTGGATAGTAAATGCCCCATCTCGAATCGTATAACGAATATAGCCTTCTATGTTACTGCCTTGAAAATAGGCAGCAAAGTGACTATCTGGACTCCTTCTTTCAAGTCTTTTCCACCATCCTTCATCCCTTACCATGCCACCATTTCGAATGATTGCCTGTGCATTATGAAAATCCTTAATCATCTGAAAGAGCGCAGGATCTAACCACTCAAAGCTCATCCTTTTCATGACGTCTACTTGTTTCCCTAAAGAGGGAAACATAGTTTGAGGGATTGTATAATGGAGCTTCTCAAAAAATAATTCCCAACCAAAATAACGATAGAAGGACACAGAAAATGGCGCTAATACTGAAATCGTTTGTCCATTGTCTCTCATTTTTTGCAGCGCTTCTGTCATAAGCCTTTTGATAATACCCTGTTGTCGATACTCAGGATACGTTGCAACAAAGCCGATGCCTCCCATTTTAAATGAAACTCCATGCACTGTAATATTTAGCGGTAATATTAATAGCTGCCCAACAATTTTTTTGTCATCATAAGCACCTAAGGTCGTGCTTTGCTCAATCCAATAATGAAAATCCTCTCGACGAGCCCCTGAGTACTTATTTGGAAAGCAATAGTCTCTCAATCGATGAATCTGCCCATAATCATTAGGCGAGACGATGTGAATATCCATTTAACCACCCCTAAAATTCTCAATATTCAGATAATTAATCATAAGATTCTTTTACAGTGGCATAATCATAACCACTGCAAGAATCTTTTATCCCTCTTGCCATTCTTCTCCTATTGCTTTAGACAACATGACTTCAGTAATAGTTTGAAATAATGTTGCTACATCTGGCCCATCTGCTGAAATTTCCACTACACTTCCTGGTTTAACACCTAATGACATCACGCCCATAATAGACTTTAAATTAACGGATTTTTCTTCGTATGTTAATTTAATATCACTTTGAAATGGTGTCACTGCAGTTACGAGTAATGCAGCCGGTCTAGCATGAATACCTTCAGTAGATGTAATTTTATACATTTTCTTCATTTACATACCTCCACTCTTTCACGTGAAATTAATCCGATGTTGATATTTGGCAATCATTTTCTCATTATGTGACCAATCCGAATCAACATTATTGCTGACAAAAATCGGTAACTCTATTGAGGACTTTGCTAGTGTTTCTATAATTTCACTGAACAAAGCATTTAATAGTAATGAACCAATAACAGTAGATGCTGGCGCATACTGTATGTCATGTATAGTTAGTACACCATCACCAATCGGTATATGGGTATTAATTACAAAATCTACCACATCTTCTAGCCGCAACCCACTGTGATGACGTGTAGTCTGTTCCTTATAGTGGAGCGATTGGAGGGATAGCACAAATATCCCTGAATCCTTTGCTAATAAAGCGGCGTCAATAGGTGCTGCATTTCTCCCTGAGGTTGAAATGACGATGCAAACATCATTTTCACGAAAGTCAAACTGTTCCTTATGCTGTTCAATAATAGTTGAATCTTTCTCATTGATTGAAGAAGCTAATGCTCCAGCATGTAAAGCTAATGGTTCAATAAATATAGGACGGACGGGTACTAAACCACCTGCTCGATAAAATGCCTCCTGTGCCAATAGCTGTGAATGACCACAACCAAATAATTGAATTATCCCACCTTTTTGGAGACGTTGGACAATGATTTGAGCCACATCACTTATATGTGATGCCTCCTTTTCCTTCACAACCTGGATAAGCTTTTCGATTTCAGAAAAATATGCATGCATAAAATCACCTTTTAATTTCACTTATGAATTTATAACGATCAGCTCGATACGTACTGCGCACAAGCTCAAAGGGCTTACCATCTGATAAATAACTTGTACGTTTGATAATTAAAACTGGTGCTGTTTGATTAATTTGTAGAAACTTACTATCCTCTTTCGATACGATGGCTGCCTCCATCTGTTGTACCGCATTCCCAATTTTTTGATGGAACTTTGCTTCGATTAAGGCATAAAGCGAGCCCATTATTTGCTTCTCATCCAACTCCGGATAAATTTTAACTGGGATATATGTTCTTTCGATTGCCATTGGTTGCGCATCTGCATTTCTTATGCGCACTACAAAAAATACTTCTTCGCCAGACTCTATCATCAAATCTCTTGCAATATCCACTGGTGGTATGATTTTCTCAAATCGTAATACCTTACTGCTTGGTTCCATTCCTCTTGCCCGCATATCTTCCGTGAAACTCGTTAAGCCTTTTAACGGTTGCTCTAATTTTGGATTTGCAACATACGTTCCTCTCCCTTTTTCTCGATATAATAGACCACTATTTACTAGATTGGTAATGGATTGACGAACAGTCATTCTACTTACATCAAATTGTGCAGAAAGCTCTCGTTCTGATGGGATAGTCTCACCAATTCTGTATTCTTCTAAATAAATTCGTTGTTTAATAATCTCTTCTATTTGTATATAAATAGGTATATGAGAATTTTTCTCTAACAATTCTTGCACCTTCCTTATCGCCTTTATTATTTCTCCTTACAACTTTACCTCGTTAGATCAGTTTTTGTATTTCGCATGATTAAACAAAGCTAAATGATATCCACGATAACAGTGTGAAAAGGACATATATACACGTCGCTTGATGTGGTAACTTTCTCACTATCATTGTAGCATCTGAGCTCAATCATTGTACCATTATATTCTCAACTGACTAATCATCGTCTCGTAATTTTGATCCAATTTGCCTTCTTTCAATAGGCTTTTCCCTCACTGTGTTTTGTTTCAACCACAATTAAAACGCTTTCAAAATCATTTAAATAAAGTATTTTTCCTCGTAATCTCTGCCTAAAGATATAATGTATCTTTTCCTTTAGCGGATATAGCTTCTCAAAAGGTATAGTTGTCTATACCAATTATATGCTGCTTCATCAGAAATAAAAAGTAATTTTTCATATTTTCTAAACATTCACTTAAAACACTCTACTAGTTCTTGTTTAATTTTATGTAAAAAAAGGAGCTATTAATAAGCTCCTCTCAATCCTATGTATAGGACGAATCCCAATTGTGCCGTAATGCCAAGAAACATTCGTTTTGAACCCGCAATTTGCAGGTGGGTGCCCGCTTTGCAACTTTAAACGTCCCGCTTTGTTAGGGGCATGTTTGCGACTACAAAATGAAGGCTCCCGATTCTATAATGTTCGGTCAAAACTGTGAAGTAGAGTTAGCAGTTAGACAAACACATCAGGATTCGTATTACAGTTATCATAACACCACTTTTCTGATAATTCAAACGATTTTCTCTAATAATCTATAATTTCTTACGAAAACGCAAAAAATACCTAGATTCCCAACAGTATTTGCTAGGTAATCCAGGTATTTTGAATTATACATTATTTTCTAAATGGTTTGATAGCCAGGCTTAGTTCACTTAGTTGCTCAGGAGATACTTCGCTTGGTGCTTCTGTCATCAAGCAGCTTGCACTAGCTGTTTTTGGGAATGCGATTGTATCGCGTAAATTAGTACGACCTGCTAATAGCATAACAAAGCGATCAAGACCAAAGGCAAGACCTGCATGTGGTGGTACGCCGTATTCAAACGCTTCTAATAGGAAGCCAAATTGTGCTTGTGCTTCTTCTTCTGAGAAGCCAAGTAATTCAAACATCTTCTCTTGTAGGTCACGTTCGTAAATACGTAATGAACCACCACCAAGTTCATAGCCGTTTAAAACGATATCATATGCTTGTGCACGTACTGCTGCAGGGTCTGTGTCCATTAACGCTATATCTTCATCAAACGGGCGTGTGAATGGATGGTGTGCTGCATAGTAGCGTCCATCTTCCTCAGAGTATTCGAATAATGGCCAATCAGTAATCCAAAGGAAAGCAAATTGTGATTCATCGATCAGATTTAAATCTTGTCCTAATTTTGTACGAAGAGCACCTAATGAAGCTGCTACAACAGCGGCTTTATCTGCTACAAATACTAGAATATCGCCAACTTCTGCTCCCATACGCTCGATTAAAGCTGCTGCTAATGCCTCGTCAAAGAATTTCGCAATTGGTCCGTTTAAGCCTTCTTCTGTTACCTTTAACCAGGCAAGACCTTTTGCTCCGTAAATCCCAACGAATTTTGTTAACTCGTCCATGTCTTTACGAGAATATTTGTCAGCTGCACCTTTAATATTGATACTTTTCACTTGTTTTCCTTGTGCAACCGTATCAGCAAATACTTTGAAATTACAGCCTTCAAAAATATCATTTAACGCCACAAGCTCTAATCCAAAACGTACATCTGGCTTATCTGAACCATAACGATCCATTGCTTCTTGGTATTTCATGCGCTGGAATGGTGCAGGAATGTCGATTCCTTTTACTTCTTTCATAACCGCTTGAATTAAGCGTTCGTTCATTTCTAATACTTCTTCTTGTGTTAAGAAGCTCGTTTCAATGTCCACCTGTGTAAACTCTGGTTGACGGTCAGCACGTAAATCTTCGTCACGGAAGCAACGCGCAATTTGGAAGTACTTTTCAAAACCAGCAACCATTAATAATTGCTTAAATAATTGAGGTGATTGTGGTAAGGCATAAAATTCACCTTCATGTACACGTGAAGGAACTAAATAGTCTCGAGCACCCTCTGGCGTTGATTTTGTTAAAATTGGTGTTTCAACTTCTAAGAATCCTTCATTTTGTAGGAAGTTACGAATTGTACGTGTCACATCAGAACGCATTTTGAAAGTATCGAACATTACGGGACGACGTAAGTCTAGATAACGATATTTTAAACGTAAATCTTCTGATACATCTGTACGATCTTCGATTTGGAATGGCGTTGTTTTTGCCGTATTAATTACGACTAATTTTGTTGCTTCCACTTCAATTTTACCGTTTGGTACATTCGGGTTGATTTGATCCTCTGTACGAAGGATGACTGTGCCTTCCACTTCGATCACATATTCACTACGCACTTTATCCGCTAATGCGTGTGCTTCTGCAACATCTGGACTAAACACAACTTGCGTAATACCTGTACGGTCACGCAAATCAATAAAAATTAAACCACCAAGGTCACGACGACGCTGTACCCAACCTTTTAATACGACTTTTTCGCCTTGTAACGCTTCTGACAGCTCGTTACTAGCATGTGTTCTTGTAGCCATTGTTAAATTCCTCCAAAATATCTTCAATTTATGTAGCATTTCCTAGAAATGCCCTCTGTCTATTTTTAAGCTTTTTGTGTTAAATAGTTCACTAGCTCTGAGAACGCCACTTTGTGCTGCTCCCCAGATTCCATATGTTTTACAGCCGCTGCTTGCTCCTCAAGTTCTGTTTCGCCAAGAACAAGCGTATATTTTGCACCTAGTCGATCCGCTGATTTCATTTGAGCTTTCATTTTACGGTCTAAATAATCCATCTCTGTCGCAAGTCCCTTCGCTCGGAAAGTGCTTGTCAGCTCAACAGCCTTATGCTTCGCTTCATCGCCCATTGCAATAATGTAAACATCTAGCCCTGAAGCTGTGTCTAATTCAACACCCTCCGCTTCAAGTGCCAGCAACAAACGCTCAATACTTAATGCAAAACCTATACCTGGTACATCTGGACCGCCAATTTCTTGCACTAATCCATTGTAGCGTCCACCACCACATAATGTTGTAATAGCACCAAAGCCTGATGCTGTGGACATAATTTCAAAAGTTGTGTGATTATAATAATCAAGTCCTCGTACAAGATTTGGATCGACCTCATATGAAATACCCAATGTATCTAAGTACGATTTCACTTGAGCGAAATAAGCAGCTGACTCTTCTGTTAAGAAATCAGTTAACGCTGGAGCCGTTTGCATTAATGGATGCTCACGATCTACCTTACAATCTAAAATTCGCAATGGATTCTTTTGTAAACGATTTTGACAGTCTGAGCAAAATTCATGAATATGTGGCTCAAAATGCTGTAATAAAGCAGTACGATGTGTATCACGTGTTTCTTTATCGCCAAGAGAATTAATCACTAATTTTAAATCCTTTAAACCCGCTGATTCGTAGACGTCCATAGCAAGAGCAATGACTTCTGCATCAATCGCAGGATCTGCTGAACCAATTGCTTCTACTCCAAACTGTACAAATTGACGATAACGACCAGCCTGTTGGCGCTCATAGCGGAACATTGGTCCTAAATAAGAAAGCTTAACTGGCTGATCAGGAGCACCAAACATTTTATGCTCCACATAGGCACGTACGACACCAGCCGTATTTTCTGGACGTAGTGTTAATGAACGCCCTCCACGATCTTCAAATGTATACATTTCCTTTTGTACAACATCAGTTGTTTCCCCAACACCACGTGCAAATAGATCCGTTTGCTCGAAAATTGGTGTGCGAATTTCGTTATAGCGATAAACACGACAAATATCACGAATAATCGCTTCAACTTTTTGCCATTTTTCAGATTGACCTGGCAAAATATCTTGTGTCCCTCGTGGCACTTTAAAACTCATGTAATTCCCTCCTATATTGATTGCTTATGATAGAGCAGCTGTAGTCCCACTTTGAGCGAATGCATGCTTTGGTTGAGCAAATTTTTGTCCGGTTGGAGCGGGTTACAGCCTTGATGAGCGCTTTTCATACTAATTAGAGCGCCTTCCCCTCTTTTCTGAGCAAAAACAACAATCCCTCTTAAAAAACTCATTACTTTTTGAACAACAAAAAAGCTCTCGTCCCTTGCAATAGCAAGGGACGAGAGCTGTATAAGCTTCCGCGGTTCCACCCTAGTTGACACAAATGATTACATGTGTCCTCCTCTTAATCGGATAACGGCCGATTCCGTTTTTTCCTACTAGGCACTGCTTTTCAGAAAAAAGCCTCTCAAGTGTTATTCACGTTATACATTTTTGTAGGAAAGATTGCAGCCTAAGTCTTTCCCTCTCTTTTCCAATAGTGGTATACGCTACTTGCTTGGTCATAAGCGATTAATCATTTTTCGATTACCCTTTATGTTAGTCACTAGCCAAAGCAATGTCAACTATTTTTGTATTTTTCATCAGTCTATGTTGAAAATAACTAATTCTGTTACCATTTTACCACGAATTTTATGATAAAAGCATGGTAAAATAGCACAAGGAATAGGAGGAATCTGATGAGGACAAAAATTTTACATAGTATAATCATCTTCGTACTAATGGTAACGATGGCGATGCCAAATAAGAACTTTGTTCAAAGAGCTTCCGCTGACACCAGTGATCTAAAAGTCGCTGGAACGATTCTTCATTTGCGAGAGGGTCCTGGATTGTCTTATCCCATTATTACGACTTTAGAAGAAGGTGACCCTTTAACCTCAATCGGTCGAGAAGGTGATTGGTACCAAGTCAAAGCAGGCAATTACGAAGGATGGGTTGCCTCTTGGCTGACAGCACCTACTAATGCTAAACAAGTGATCGACAAAACCGTCATTTCACAAGTTGACCGTTTAAATATTCGAACAGAACCAGATATCTCTTCAGCTGTTCTTGGTCAACTTTCAACTGGTAACCAAGCAAACCTCGTTGAAGAAAATGGAGAATGGGCAAAAATCGATTGGAATGGACTAACAGGATGGGTGTCGAAGGATTATGTCACGATCAACGATAACCCTAAAAAAGAAACAGAACCCAAAGAAGATGCTGTAGAAGTAACCACTACAACCACGGCACCCGCTAACAAAGATACAACCTTCACCATTTTAGTGGACACCCTTAATGTTCGTAAGAAGCCAGATTTGAATGCTAAAAAAATCGGCACAGCAACAAAAGGACAAGCCTTTAAAGTCCTCGCACATGAGCATAATTGGGTACAAATTCAGTACAATGATAAAAAAGTAGGTTGGGTCTATAGTTTTTACGGTACATTCTCTAATAAAGTAAAAAGTACCTCAAAAACATCAACTTCCAAAGAGTTAGAGTCTGTTACGATTATTTATAATGGGACAAACCTACGAACGGATGCCTCAACAGCAGCAGAAGTGGTTGAACGTGTAGATGCTGGTGTAAATTACCCGATAGTAGGCGTTAAAAATGATTTTTATGAAATACAAATAGACGACGAAAAAACAGCTTTTGTCGCGAACTGGGTGGTCACAACAAGTTCCAATAAAGCGACAAGTCCACAGAAAGAAAAGGAAGAGCCTCGCAAAAAAGGTACTTTAACTGGATTAACGATAGTTGTTGATGCTGGTCACGGTGGAAATGATCATGGCACAACTGGTCAACGAGGTACAGAGGAAAAGGGCATTACTTTAAAAACGGCTACTTTGCTTGCTTCCAAGTTAAGTGCTGCTGGCGCAAACGTTGTCATGACGAGAGAATCGGATGAATATGTGGCATTGCGTAAGCGTGTATCGATTGCCCATCAATATGAGGCAGATGCCTTTATTAGCCTTCATTATGATGCGACAGATGATAGCTCCATTAACGGCTTCACATCCTATTATATGAATAGCAATCAAAAAGGGCTTGCTGAAGCAATTCATGATGGTCTTTCCAGTAAACTAGATTTAAGAGACCGTGGTACACAACAAGGAAATTATTTAGTTTTACGAGAGAATCGTCAAAAGGCCGTCCTTATTGAGTTAGGCTTTTTAAGTAATTCCAGTGAGGAGCGCGTCATTACAACAGCTAAATTCCGCGAACAAGCGACTCTTGGTATTTATCAGGGAATTCTCAACTACTTTAATGAACAAGATGAATAAGCAAAAAAAGCTGCGGATGATAACATCCACAGCTTTTTTATATTTAAGATATTCCTAATGCTACCGCAGCAATTAGCGCCAGACAGGCAATCAATGCCCACCCAAGAATCATCTTCCAGATAAACTTAATCCACTTTTCATATGGGATACCTGCAACAGCTAAATACGCCATTAATGCAGACGAAGTAGGAATAATAGAGTTCGTTAAGGAATCCCCATATTGGAAGGCTAAAACAGCCACTTGTCGCTCTAATCCTAGTAAATCAGTGATTGGAATCATAATCGGCATTGTTGCAGCTGCCTGTCCACTACCAGATGAAATAAATAAATTCAAAAGAGCTTGGATAAATAACATGCCGATTGCACTGATAGCATGTGGCAAATGTCCAATTGTTTCTGATGCTGCATAAACGATTGTATCAATAATTTTCCCCTGCTCTAAAACAACTGTAATAGCACGGGCAAAACCTACAATTAAAGCACCAAATGTTACGGCCTTGGCTCCCTCAATAAAGGAATCAAAGATAGTAGCAGGTTTTAAACCACCAATTAATCCTGCAATTAACCCCATTATTAAAAAGGATGCAGTTAGCTGCGTTAAGAACCAGCCCCAGTTAAAGACACCATAAATATTAAAGCCAATCCCACAAGCCATGACAATAAATACGAATTTATGCTTGCCTGTTAATGCAGGAATGTCAATCGCTGAAACATTGGATTTAGCTTTTTGCTCAATATCGTAAATAACGCTTGCTTGAGGATTCTTTTTCACCTTAAAAGCATAGCGAGATACATAAAAAATAGCAAAACTTAATACAAAAACATAGACAACAGCACGGAAGCCAATCCCTGAGAATAATGGTACATCCGCTAAGGATTGTGCTACACCTACCGTAAAGGGATTAAGCATTCCTCCAAAAAATCCACTGGCGGCACCAAGTGTAATCATGGCTGTTCCTGTTACAGCATCAAAGCCCATCGCGCGTGCAATGGCCACACCAATTGGTACGAAAATAATAGTTTCTTCCGCCATCCCCATTGTAAAACCACCAACAGAGAATAAAATCATCGATAAAGGAATCAGTAATTTCTCTCTGCCCTCTAAAGCTTTTACTCCTTTATAAACACCAGCCTCAATAGCACCTGTAGAACGAATAATACCAAATACACCACTGACTAAAAAAATGTAGAAAATAATTTGAGCCCCTTTTTCGAGACCCATTGGAACCGCTGTAAACATTTCAAAAAAGGAAACTGGCTCACTCTCAATATGATGATAGCTTCCATCTACAACGAGCATTCGCCCTTCTTCATCCTCTACACGTTCAAACTCACCCGCTGGTATAATATAGCTTGCAATACCTGCTAAAAAAATAATAGCAAAAATAATCGTATATGTATGAGGTACTTTCAACCAGCTTTTCTTCTTGACCCCCTGTTCATTTTCCATTAAATCACGCTCCTTTTTCTGATTTAGACATTAGCAGTATATTGTCGCTATTTGTCGCTAATTGAAAATAAATATACATGAGTTTAAATTTATTGTAAAGTATTAATTTTCTATTATTTCTGAAAGCACACGCTATCTTTCCTAATTAAACCTCTTGTTCCTCTTCTATAAACATGGAAAATTTTATACACATACTCAAATAATAATGGGCATTTTCAACATTATTTTTTGTTTTCCAAAATAATAATTTCATCGTATATGACGAATTGTTTTTATTAAGGCAGGAGCAATATGCAGCGGTGTTAGAAATGATAAAGTTTGTATGGATTGTCCTTAAATGCTTTTTATTCATGAACTTCATAAAGATCCCCTTATTACTGGGATGAAAGACATCAAAGGTTGTAAGTAGAATGGAAATCGTAGGTTAACTATCCATGAGGAATCAAATGGACTTTCTTACATATCGTTTATATTTTTTTAAAAAAATAATATTCAAAGAGTAGAAACTGTTTTAATAGTTTTTATCTCTTCGAAATAAATTTGCTATTTAGGTATTTTTATTTGCCCTAAACAAATAAAAAAACCTTCTATCATTTATTATGATTTGAAGGTTCATATTTTCTCATTTTTTTGTAGTTTCCAATGTAACCCATACAATTTCCTCCATCCGAATGAAGAAAGGCGTACGATTTATCTCAAGAACCATATGGTCAGGTAGTATGGATAATAAAATACCTTGTTGAATATTTTTTTCTGTTTGCACAACTACTGCCTGACCAATCATCATGTTAAGAGTTTCGTATAAATATGGATTTGTTATACTTCTCGTCTGCGTCATGTTTAAGACACTCCTTCCTATAAAACTAACCATACTCTTTAGTATATGAAGGAATTATAGGAAATGTTCCATTATTTTGACTCTAGAAGAATTGTGACTGGACCATCATTAATTAGTGCTACATCCATCATGGCACCAAAAATACCTGTTTCCACATGTAAGCCCTGCTCGCGTAAAGCTTGATTAAAAGCCTCCCACAGTGGCTCAGCTGCTTCTGGTCTAGCTGCATTGATAAAACTTGGACGATTCCCTTTTTTTGCATCCCCATACAATGTAAATTGTGAGACGGATAAAATAGCGCCCCCATGCTCTAAGATCGAATGATTCATTTTTCCATCTGCATCTTCCCAGAGACGTAAATTGGCTACTTTTTTTGCTAAATAGGCAACATCCTCTTGTGTGTCTTCATGTGTGATTCCCACTAAAAGAACATAGCCGTGATCAATGGCTCCTGTAACAGTTCCGTCCACTGTTACAGAGGCAGCTTTACTGCGCTGTAATACTACTTTCATGTACTAAACCCCAATTCTATATTGCCTATCAATTAGTTAATGACACGTTGCACCGAATAAATATCAGGTGTTTGTTTAATTCGCTCAACTACTTTATGCAAATGTGAAATATTCGAAATAGAAATTGTTAAATGAATTGTTGCCATTTTATCACGGTCAGCACGACCACTTACTGCTAAAATATTCGTTTTCGTTTCACTAACAATTTGCATGATTTCATTTAAAATGCCAGGTCTATCAAAAGCTGAAACTTCAATATCAACAGGGTATTCCTTTTTCTCAGGAATGACACCATGCTCCCATTCCACTTCAATTAAGCGCTCCTGTTCATCCTCAATTTGAATATTTGGACAGTCCTCACGATGGACAGAAACACCTCTACCCTTCGTAATAAAACCTACAATATCATCACCAGGAACGGGCGTACAGCAGCGAGAAAGTCGAATGAGCATATTATCAATACCCTTTACAATAACACCCGATTCCGTACGTTTTTGTGGAATTGGATTTTTCATTTTTTGTTCAATTTTCTCTAGTGCTTCTTCCTGCTCACGTTCTTTACGACGTTTTTCAGCTAAACGATTTACGACCTGTTGCGCAGTAATACCATTTACACCAACTGCAGCATACAAATCTTCTTCATTCGTATAGTTAAATTTGTCGCATACCCGTTTTAGGTTTTCGGAGGACATCGTTTCCTTTAAATCGAAATCCTGAGCACGGATTTCTTTTTCTATCATTTCTTTACCTTTGACAATATTTTCTTCACGCAGGTGTCGTTTAAAGAATTGCTTTATCTTATTCTTCGCCTGCGAGGATTGAGCTATTTTTAGCCAATCGCGACTCGGACCAAAGGATTGTTTAGAAGTTAAAATTTCAATGATATCGCCCGTTTTTAATGGTGTATCAAGCGGTACCATCTTCCCATTGATTTTCGCTCCAATCGTACGATTTCCCACTTCGGAATGAACACGGTAGGCAAAATCAATAGGAACAGAACCTGCTGGCAATTCAATGACATCACCTTCAGGTGTAAAGACATAAACCATATCAGAAAATAAATCAAATTTTAAGGATTCCATAAATTCTTCTGCGTTGGAAGATTCATTTTGAAATTCTAAAATTTCACGGAACCACGTTAATTTTTGGTCAACATTCTGCTTTTGATGATCAACGTTTTTACCTTCTTTATATGCCCAGTGCGCCGCAATCCCGTACTCTGCAATTTTGTGCATTTCCTTTGTACGAATCTGTACCTCCAACGGATCACCATAAGGTCCAATAACAGTCGTGTGTAGGGACTGGTACAGGTTTTGTTTTGGCATAGCAATATAGTCTTTAAAGCGTCCTGGCATTGGTTTCCAAAGTGTATGCACAATCCCTAATACGGCATAGCAATCTTTAATACTATCGACAAGAACACGAATGGCTAATAAATCATAAATTTCATTAAACTGTTTCTTTTGTAACACCATTTTTCGATAGATACTGTAAATATGTTTTGGTCGACCATAGACATCTGCGTCAATTTCAACCTCATTCAGTTGTGATTTCATCTCAGCCATCACATTTTCTAAATAAGCTTCACGTTCATCACGTTTTTTCTTCATCAGACTGACAATACGATAATATTGTTGTGGGTTTAAATAGCGCAGTGCTGTATCTTCAAGCTCCCATTTTACAGTCGAAATTCCAAGACGATGAGCAAGTGGTGCAAAAATCTCGAGCGTCTCTTTTGAAATGCGTCGTTGCTTTTCAGCAGGTAAATGCTTTAACGTACGCATATTATGAAGACGGTCTGCTAGCTTAATGAGGATGACACGAATATCTTGCGCCATAGCCACAAACATTTTCCGATGATTTTCTGCCTGCTGCGCCTCTTTTGATAAATATTTAATTTTCCCTAGTTTGGTAACACCATCAACAAGCACGGCCACCTCTTCGCCAAATTCACGTACCAAATCATCCCGTGTAAAATCCGTATCTTCGACAACATCATGTAAAAAACCTGCCGCTACAGTTTCTGGGTCCATTTGTAATTCAGCTAGAATACCTGCTACTTGTACTGGGTGAATAATATACGGTTCACCAGAGCTACGGAATTGCTCAATATGGGCATCCCTTGCTAATTCATATGCTTTTTTCACGAATGCGACATTTTCATCATTCATGTAGGATTTGACTAACTCAAAAACGTCCTCAGGAGTCAAAATTTGCTCTTTCGCCATAACATGTCCACCTTGCTCGTCAAATTTTTCAGATTAGATATAAACTTAATTGTATAAAATATTGTGGTCTATTGTAAAGAGACTGTATCATTTAGTTTAGTTAATCTCGTGAACAGTTCGAAAAATGGAAAAAATATTCTTCTTTTTAATAAAAAAGACCCTCTGCGACTTCACGTCACAAAGAGTCCTTGTTTCGACAAATTGATTAATGTAATTGATTGTAAGCTACAGCAATTTTCGCGCCGACTACTGCATTGTTTTTCACTAATGCAATGTTGGCATCAAGACTTTTACCTTCTGTTAATTCTTTAACTTTGCCAAGTAAGAATGGTGTAACATTTTTACCTTGAATGCCATTCTCTTCAGCTTCAACTAAAGCTTTTTCAATAATGTTTGTAATAAATGCATGCTCTAATGCTTCAGACTCAGGAATTGGATTTGCGATGACAGCCCCACCTTTTAAGCCTAATTGCCATTTCGCAGATAGCATTGCTGCAATTTCTTCTGGCGTATCTAATTGGAAGTTTACATCAAATCCACTTTGACGTGTGTAGAATGCTGGTAATTCATTCGTACCATAACCAACCACTGGCACACCTTTTGTTTCAAGATATTCTAATGTAAGACCGATGTCTAAAATAGATTTTGCACCCGCACAGATAACGGCAACATTTGTTTGTGCTAATTCTTCTAAATCAGCAGAGACATCCATTGTTGTTTCCGCACCACGGTGTACACCACCAATACCACCTGTAACAAAGATTTCAATACCTGCAAGCTCTGCACAGATCATTGTCGCTGCAACTGTTGTAGCACCTAATTTTTTCGTTGCTAGTAAGTAGCCTAAGTCACGACGTGAAGCTTTTGCAACACCTTGAGCATTACCGAACATTTCTAGTTCTTCATCTGATAGACCAATTTTAATTTTCCCATCAATTAATGCAATTGTTGCTGGGACTGCACCATTATCGCGAATAATTTGCTCAACTTCACGCGCAGTTTGCACGTTTTGTGGGTATGGCATACCGTGTGAAATAATTGTTGATTCTAACGCAACGATTGGTAGACCTTTTGCTTGTCCTGCTTTTACTTCTTCTGATAATACGATGAATTCTTTCATGTTGTTATTCCTCCATTTCATTTTTCAACAAATCTACTGATAATTCAGGTCTTACTGTATAAGGAGATGCCAATGTATTTTTTGCATTGGTTAATCCAGCATCAATACATGTCTCAAAAGATTGTCCAGTCAGCCAACTGTGAATAACAGCGCTGACAAAGGCATCTCCTGCTCCTGTCACATCTTCAATTTTGTCAATCACTTTAGCGGCAACATGACAAGGGGCAATCGTTGTAGATGCTGCATAAACGCCCTTGCTACCAGCCGTGATAATGACATGCTCCGCACCTAATTGTAGGAGCTGTTGTAAAGCTTTTTCATAATGGGTAGCGTTTTCAATTTTATGTCCAACAATCGTTTCCGCTTCATCTGTGTTACAAATAAACCAAGTTACGCCTTGTAATGTTTCAGGTAGTCGATTCATTTTTGGCGAAGATACTGGCACAATGACAAGTGGAATATCACGAGCAAGGGCTACTTGCTGGATATACGCCACTGTTTCTTTTGGACAGTTTAAATCCAAAATAAAACAGCCCGCGTTTACAAGCATTGTTTCATGTTTTTTCAACAAGCTCGGTAACAGAAGGTCGTAAACTTCCATATTTGCTACAGCTAGTGCTAGCTCACCCTGTTCATCCATGATGGCAGTATAAGAACCTGTGGAAGCCTCTGCAAGCTGCTCTACATAACGTAGATTCATAAAGGATTCCGAAGCCTCTTGGATCACTTGCCAATCAGCATCCTTACCTGCCGTTGTCAGTAACGTCACTTGGTGGTTTAATCTGCCTAAGTTTTCAGCAATATTTCGACCAACGCCACCTACACTAAAGGAAGAACTGGCAGGGTTAGATGTTCCAAATTGAACATTGCCCTTGACATGGAATTTGCGGTCTAAATTAGCTCCACCGATGCAAATAATTTCATTTTCTTCGGGTAATATATAAGCACGACCTACAATTTTTCCTTGCTTCGTTAAACTAGACACTAAATTAGCAAGCACAGGACGCGACAGATTCATTGCATCTGCCATTTCTTGCTGAGACATAAACGGATTCTGGCGAATTAAAGCAAGCACCGCCTGTTCTCTTTCATTCATAGCATCACCTTTTATTATATTTGTTTATATTATAAACTTTTGTTTGCGTTATGTCAAAAGATTCTTTATTAAAAAAGTTGAACCTCATCTTACTGAGGTTCAACTTTTTTTGTTTATGCTTGCTGAGGTGTTTGTTTTTTAACAATGATGACGAATAAACTGGCCATTGCACAAAACATTCCTGCAAGAAAAAAAGCCCATGTATAAGAGTTGAAAAATTTATAAATTAACCCTCCACCATACGCTGCAACCGCCGCTCCTGCTTGATGTGAAGCAAATATCCACCCATAGATAATACTGCTTTTTTGCATACCAAAAATTTGTCGTGTAATACTGATGGTTGGTGGCACTGTAGCAATCCAATCTAGTCCGTAAAAGATCGTGAAAATCGTTAATAAAACAAATGATCCTTGTGCAAGTGCATAAGGGAGCAATAATAGAGATGCGCCTCTTAACAGGTAATACCAAAACAATAACCACCGATTATCGAAGCGATCAGACAACCAGCCTGACGCAGTTGTACCTAATAAATTAAAAATGCCCATAAAAGAAAGGAATGATGCGGCAGTGACTAAAGGAACGCCAAAGCTAATACAATAAGAAACAAAATGAGTACCAATTAATCCGCTTGTCGATAGCCCACAAATAAAAAAGCTACCTGCTAAGAGCCAAAATGCTTTAACCTTAATCGCCTCAAATAAACCTTTAAAAGCCATAGCTATTGGATTCTTCTTTTGCTGTATTTGTTGTTCCTCTATAGCCTCCTCTTGTCCATAAGGAGTTAACCCCATATCCTGAGGTCTATTTTTTATAAAAAGCGCAATCATGAAAAACATTATGATACTAAGGAGTAGCATTAATGTGATAGCCCATCGCCAAGAATAGTGTTCAATAATGATAGCTAGAACTGGTAATAAAATTAACTGGCCCGTGGCTGTACTTGCCGTTAAAATACCAACCGCTAATCCTCTGCGTTTTACAAACCAATGATTCGCAACATATGGGCTAAGGACAGTTAAAAAAAGACTTGCTCCAAGACCAATAATGCCCCCCCAAATAACGATTAGCTGCCAGGATTCACTCATCAAAAATGTTAAAGTCATTCCTAATACTAAAGTTGCCATAGCACCTAGCATCATTTTCTTTAGGCCAATGACTTCAAGTAATGCAGCCATAAATGGTCCAGATATGCCATATAAAAACAAACTTACAGCAAAGGCTAAAGCAATGGTTGAACGATCCCAGTGAAATTCTTTTTCAAGAGGGTCGATAAACACGCCAGATGATGACATTGTAATTCCTGCGACAATTATCGAGAAAAATGCGACGATTAAAATAAACCAACTATAATGAACACGCTTCACCTCAACACCTTCTTTTCTTTGATAGACTACAAAACATGTATATACATGTTTAAGTCTGCATATTTCATTTATATGTATATACATGTATAATCATAGTAATCGTTCATAAAGCTGTCAAGAAGGAATTTCTAGTTATTGGGTGTATACTTATAATTAGTAGAATCCCCTTAAAGGAGTACTGTCGATGAAGAATCAACTTAAAAATATTGATTATACACAAATTTGTGTTTGTGCTAACCTTAGAAAAAAAACAAGGGTTGTCACACAATTATATGATAAGCTGCTACAGCCTACAGGTTTAAAAGTTACACAATATTCAATGCTTGCACATATCGACCTTCAACAAGCTGTCTCAATCAGCCGTTTAGGTGAAATTTTACAACTGGATCAAACCACTATAACACGTAATATTAATCTATTAAAGCAACATGGCTATGTTGAGTTAAAGCGAGATACCAATGATGCTCGTACCAAAAAAATAACGCTCACTGAAAAAGGTTTAGAAAAGCTGCATGAAGCAGCACCTATTTGGCAAGGCATTCAAGATAGAATTATCGAGGATATTGGAACCGAAAAATACGCAGATTTCTACGATACCTTGCGAACAATGCAAAAAATTATTCAAGCCTATGACGAAGTATAAAAAAAGCGCCCACAGTATAGGGCGCTTTTTGCCATGCTCTTAATATTGAATAAGTGTTTTAATATTTAAATCGCCAAGCTTTTCGCGACCATTTAATTCTAGAAGTTCAATCAGGAATGCACAGCCTACTACCTGACCACCTAATTGTTCTACTAAACGAACCGTTGCTTCAACTGTACCACCAGTCGCTAGTAAATCATCACAGATTAAAACTTTTTGACCAGGCTTAATTGCATCATGATGCATTGTTAACGTATCTTTACCATATTCAAGACCGTAGTCTGCACTAATTACCTCACGTGGTAATTTACCAGGTTTACGAACAGGGGCAAAGCCAATTTCAAGTGCATAGGCAACTGGACAACCGATAATAAAACCACGTGCCTCAGGGCCAACAATAATTTCAGCGCCCACTTCTTTTGCATATTCTACGATTTGGTCTGTTGCATATTTGTATGCAGGACCATTATCCATAATTGTTGTAATATCTCTGAAGGTAATGCCCTCTTTCGGCCAATTTTCAACCGTTGTAACGTATTGCTTTAAATCCATGTTATTGCTCCTCCTACGAAACGTTATTCGTCCGCTGATGTTAAACGTTCATCAAACCATTGTTTTAATTCTATATAAGGAGCATAGACAAGCTTTTGCTCCATTTCAATCTGTTCTGAACGTTGTTTGTAAGACGGTGCCTCTGTTAGTGCTTGTTTTGGAGCATTCACGTTGACAGTCGTCAGTCCACTCTCCATTTTAACAAAATCAAGCTCAAAAAACACCTGTGTCATAAATTTTAATGTATCTAATGGCCACCCCGTATGCTTCGCTAAATCTGCGATATGCATATCAAGCGGAAAGGCTGGTCGATTTTTCAAGAACTTATAATACCAAGCAAATTGCTCACGAGTAGGTAGACCACTGAAGTATTGCGAGTCAGGCATATAAAAATGAGCATAAATACGTGAAGGGGCTGTCTTCTGTAAAACGTCCTCTAGCTTTTGAACATTGTGTGGCAAGTCTAAGAGCACGATGTAATCACTTTGTTCAATATTTGAAAGGGCTGGGTCAACCAGTGTAATAGGTGCACCGATTAATGATTGATAATAGGTCATCGTTTCTGGACGAAAGGCGATAAACCGGGCCACGTCCTTCGGTACCGTATTCAGCCATCGAGCTGTTTGACGGATACCACGAATATCAAATAACTGCCATTCTGTAGTTTGGACATCCTCGATCATAAATTGGGCTTTTTTACGTCCCTGCCATTCGTTAATTTGCAAATCGCCTATAAAGGAAACTTTGATGCCATACGTTAATTCATCATGTAAATGCCCTTTGTTAAAACCAACACTATCCAATTTATCATAGCCGTTTGTTATTTCCATTTTAATATGATTCTCGCCCGCTCCAATTTTACGCATGGAGGCGATTTCTACATCCTCTAGCACATACACAGGCTTAGGGAAATCTGTGCCAAATGGTCCTAGTGTTGAAATTTCCTCAATAGCATCCGCTGAAATTTCGTCTATGCTGAGCGGTATATCAATATGCACTACAGGTGTTAATTGCTCCTCTGTTAAACAGGCTCTTGCCTGAGCATCTAAGCGAGTACGTAGTTCATCCACATGCTCTAATGATAGGGTCATACCTGCAGCCATAGGATGTCCACCAAAATGCGGTAAAATATCTCGATTTTTAGCTAGTTCATTATATAGATGAAAACCTTCAATACTTCGAGCAGAACCTTTTGCTATGCCCTTTTCGGGATCGAGTGACAGCACAATCGTTGGACGGTAATACAGTTCAACAAGACGTGAGGCTACAATTCCTACAACACCTGCGTTCCAGCCCTCGCCAGCAACAACAAGAACTAAGGAATTGCCGATTTTTTCATCTGCTTCAATCAGTGCGATGGCTTCATCTGTAATACTTTTCACAATATCTTTACGCTCGGTATTGCAGGCATTTAGCTTTTTTGCCAATGCGGTTGCTTTAGCATTATCCTCCGCCATTAATAATTCGACACCAGGAGCTGCTTCACCTAGACGACCAACAGCATTCAATCGTGGACCAAAATAAAAGCCAATCGTTTCTTCTGTAATTTTCGTCTGCTCTGTACTGGCTATGTCACACATCGCTTGTACCCATGGACTAAGGGAACGACGCATTTCTTGTATGCCCCTCTTCACGAGATAGCGATTTTCATCCACCAACGGAACCAAATCTGCTACAGTGCCAATCGCCACAAATTCTATTAGATGGCTTGGTAGTTCACCATAAAGAGCATGTGCCAGCTTAAAGGCTACCCCTACTCCTGCTAGCTCGCCAAATGGATATTGCCCTTCTGGTATTCGGGGATGAAGAATAATATCTGCTGGTGGTAGCTCCTCACCTGGCTCATGGTGATCTGTCACAATGACATCCATACCAAGCTCCTTTGCTACTCGAATAGGCTCAATACCAGATATACCATTATCCACTGTAATGATTAACTGTACACCATCTTCATAGGCCTCCCGAAATAGGGCTTCATGCGGACCATAGCCATGGATAAAACGATTCGGAATTTTAAAGGAGACGTCTGCTCCAAGATCTAGTAAAACATGTAACATAACGGTTGTGCTTGTCACACCATCCGCATCATAATCACCATACACTAAAATTTTCTCACCATTTTCTAGTGCTTGTTCAATTCGTGCTACCGCTTCAGCCATACCATGCATAAGAAATGGGTCATGGATATTTGCCTCAGTCATATTTAATAAGCTTTCTGCCTCAGCCGTTGTTTCGCAGCCTCGTGCTGCTAAAATTTTTGCTGCAATTGCAGAAAGTTGTAAGTCATTTTGTAATGCTTGTACAAGTGTTGCGTCAGGACGCTCCACCTGCCATCTTTTTTTCGATAGAATCATCTGCTCACTTCCTTACGAAAGCTATTATACCGAATTTCTATAGGTTGCGCACTATCCGTTAGATTGATAGTTTTATCCATCGATTTTTAATTTCTATTCGTCACTTTTCCATTTCTTTCATCATCAAAAAAGCCTACTCTTCTAAAGAGTAGACTTTTCTAACATACCTTTCGAGGCGGCTACTAATGCTTCCACCGTTGCCAAATCTCCTTGATGCAATGCCGTCACAATGGCACTACCGACAATTACACCATCTCCCAAAGCCCCCATCTTTTTCACTTGCTCTGGTGTTGAAATACCAAAGCCTGCAAGCACAGGGATTGGACTTGCTTGACGTAAGCTTGCAAAATGCTGTTCTAAATTATCAGCAAAACGCGATCTTGCTCCTGTGATCCCATTAACGGTCACTGCATAAACAAAACCCTGACTAGCTGCTGCGATGCGTGCTATACGCTCTGGAGGGCTTGTCAATGAGATAAGCTGTACCACATCAATGCCATATGGATTTAATGCATCACGTAACAACTCGCTCTCTTCCAAAGGGACATCTGGTACAATTAATCCCTTAACTCCTCCAGCTACACAGGCTTGCGCAAAAGACTTTAAGCCATATGCTAATACTGGATTGAAATAAGTCATGACTACGAGAGGCACTGTTATTTCATCTCTAAATGACGCGAGTGTTTGCAACACTTTTCTTAATGTCACACCAGCTTTGAGTGCACGTTCTCCTGCTCGTTCGATTGTTGGACCATCGGCAACAGGATCTGTAAAAGGAATCCCTACTTCAATAGCAGTTACCTCTAATTGCTGCAGTTTTAAAATAGTTGGCTTAATGGTCTCTAGCCCTCCGTCACCTGCCATGATATAAGGTATAAAAGCTTTATGACCTTCAGCTTTTGCCTGATCGATCGCTTGCTGTAAAGTTGTCATTTTACATCCCCTCCTAGTGCTGCTCGAACTGTGTGAACATCTTTATCTCCTCGACCAGATAAGCACACAACAATGATCTGATCTTTTGACATGGTCTTTGCAAGTTTTGCCGTATAAGCAATGGCATGAGAACTTTCAAGTGCAGGCAGTATCCCTTCTGTTCGGCTTAATAATTGTAGTGCCTCCAGTGCTTCAGCATCTGTGATGGAGTCAAATTGAGCTCGACCAATATCATGTAAATAACAATGCTCTGGTCCTTTCCCTGGATAATCTAACCCAGCTGAAATAGAATGTGCTTCTTGGACAAAGCCGTTTTCATCCTGTAATAAATACATATAGGCGCCATGTAATACACCTAATTGTCCACCTGCGATGGCAGCAGCATGCTTCCCAGTTTCAAGACCACTTCCTGCTGCTTCAACACCGTATAAGGCAACTGATTCATCATCAACGAATGGGTGAAACATACCGATTGCGTTACTGCCACCTCCAATACAGGCAACAACTGCATCAGGTAAACGCCCCTCTTTTTGCACGATTTGCCTTCTTGTTTCTACTCCAATGACACGCTGAAAGTCCCGAACAATTTTTGGGAATGGGTGAGGACCTAAGGCAGAGCCTAAAATATAGTGGGTATCCTCAACATTTGTCACCCAGTAACGTAGGGCAGCGTTCACAGCATCCTTTAATGTTTTAGAACCACTTTCCACCGATTGAACCTTTGTGCCAAGCAACTCCATACGAAAGACATTTAACTGCTGACGTTTTATATCTTCTGCTCCCATAAATACAACACATTCTAGATTTAATAATGCACATGCAGTAGCTGTTGCCACACCATGCTGCCCAGCTCCTGTTTCAGCAACGATTTTCTTTTTACCCATGCGTTTGGCTAGAAGTGCTTGCCCAATCGCATTATTAATTTTATGTGCACCTGTATGGTTTAAATCTTCACGCTTTAAATAAATCTTTGCTCCATCTAGCGCCTTCGTTAAATTTTCTGCGTAATAGAGCGGTGTTTCGCGGCCAACATAGTCTTCTAAATAATAGGACAGCTCCTCTGTAAATGCAGGGTCTAGTAATGCTTGCTCATAAGCAGCTTCTAATTCAAGCAAGGCTGTCATTAATGTTTCGGGCACAAACCGACCACCAAATTGTCCAAAACGCCCTTCTTTTGTCGGTACACTATTTGCTATTGATATTCCCATCATCTGCTCCCCCTCTTTACTGCCTGTAAAAAAGCTTGTATTTTGGTAGAATCCTTGCTTCCATCTGTTTCTACACCACTTGAAACATCCACCATAAAAGGCCCTACATCCGTAATAGCCGCTTCAATATTGTCTACATTGAGACCACCCGCTAATAGTAATTTTTCTTTGGGAATCCCTACTTGCTCAAGGAGTGTCCAATCAAAAGTGTGACCACTCCCGCCTTTAAACTCTGTACCAGGCGCGTCAAATAAATAATAATCTACCTGATAGCTAGCAGCCGCTTGAACATCCTCTTTTTCTCGTATCGATAATGCCTTTATGGCGGGATAACCTTGCTCCTGAATAAATGCTGGCGTTTCCTCCCCATGATATTGCACATAATCTAATGGCACTCGCTCTACTGCTTCCTTTAATTCGGCTGACGTTGGATTCACAAAGACACCTATTTTTAAAACGCCTTGTGGTACATGCTTCGCTAACTGTTGGGCTTGCTCAATGGATACACGGCGTTTACTCGGTGCAAAAACAAACCCTATAGCATCTGCACCAGCATGAACAGCTGTTTTGACATGTTCTTGCTCCTGTAGACCACAAATTTTGACCTTTGTCATACCGATGCCCCCTCTTTACTTACTTGCAAATCTCGTAGTGCTTGCCCCGCATCTCCACTCCTCATCAAAGCTTCACCTACCAGGACACCACTAGCCCCCATCGAGGCTACTAGCTTCGCATCGTCCTGCGTCCATATACCGCTCTCACTAATTAATACTCGATTCTCATCAAATGGAAACACATTAGCAATTTCTCTGGTACGCTCTAGGCTTACTTCAAAGGTACGTAAATCACGATTATTAACGCCAATTAACTTTGCATCTACCGCAAGAGCGCGTTCAAGCTCTTCACAATCGTGTACTTCCACTAAAACCTCTAGGCCTAAGCCCGTTGCATAGCTATATAAATCACGTAAGGCATCGTCTGTTAAGGCTGCCACAATTAATAAAATAATGGATGCACCTGCCGCCTTGGCAAATCGAATCTGCACTCGATCAATCATAAAATCCTTACAAAGAAGTGGTGTATCTACTGCACCAGCAACTGCTGCTAAATCTTCAAAGGAGCCTTTAAAAAATTCCTTGTCTGTTAAGACCGAAATAGCTGCTGCTCCTGCTAGTGCATAGACTTTTGCTTGAGCAACTGGGTCTGCTCCGCCAGCTATTAACCCTTTTGAAGGGGAAGCACGCTTCATTTCCGCGATGACTTGCAGTGTATGAGCTTGACACAATGATTCAATGAACGAGCGACGTGGCGTTTCTGTAAAGTTTGCTAAAGGATCTGGCTGCTCTAATAAAGCACCTACCTCAATCTTTTTTTGCAGTAATATTTTATTGAGTATATTCATTACCCTACCTCCACTTCTTTAATTTGCATGCTATATGTTACAACCGCCTCTAATTTTTGTTGTGCTCTCCCGCTAAAAATACTTTCCTTTGCCATAGCTACACCCTCTTTGATGGTTTCCGCTTGACCATAGCCAAATAAGCCGATGCCAGCATTTAATAGTACTGTATCTAAATAAGGACTCCGTTCCCCAGCCAATATTTTTTGCATAATCACCGCATTTTCATCTGCATTGCCACCACGGATGGCCTCTAAAGGGGCCATTTGAAGACCGACATCTTCTGCATTTAGGGAAAAGGGAATTAAATCTCCTTTATCTACTAAAACCAATGTATTTTGACCTGCTAATGAAGCCTCGTCTAAGCCTTGTGGTCCTGAGACGACAATGGCCCGCTCACGTCCAAGCATTTGTAAGACTGAGGCATATTCCATGACAAAATTCGGTCGATTAATGCCTGTAAATTGTGTGGATAATGGGACCGGATTTGTTAAAGGACCAACAAGATTAAAGATTGTCGGTTTTCCTAATGAACGGCGAACTTCACCAATTCTCTTTAATTTCGGATGAACATTCGGTGCATAAATAAAAGCGATTCCCTCTCGCTCTAGCAAATGGGCTGTTTGTGGGATGGAAATAGCTGTATGAATACCTAGTGCCTCTAGCACATCTGAGCTACCAGAGGAGGAAGAGATTTTACGGTTCCCATGCTTGGCAATTTTGACACCTGCCCCAGCTAACACGAAAGCAGAAGCTGTACTGATATTAAAAGTATGAAGACCATCTCCACCTGTACCGCAATTATCCATATAGCTACCTTCTTTTACGGCTATATCAAGAGCAAAAGATCGCATAATAGTTGCTAATGCGGCTACTTCATGTGCAGTTTCTCCCTTCGCAGCTAAAGCTGTTAAAAAGCTTGCTATTTCTTCTTTAGGAGTATCATCCTGAAATAACCATTGCGCTGCCTGTAGCATTTCTTCGTACATGAGATGTGTTCCCTGCAGTACTTTCCCTTGTAATCTTTCCATTAGTTTTGCCCCCCATTGTTCACCAGTAACTGTAAAAATGCCTGTTCTTCCTCTTGCACTTGATGTAAAACGTTTTGCACATTTGTATATTTGGTAACAGTTATTGTTGCTTGCAAATGCATGGTATCCTGTTTAACTACAATAGATTGACCTGTTAAGGCAAAATCCAAATGACCATTAAATCCAATAAAGCCGAGAGCACCAAAATAACCAGCTGCATACGGATGCTCCGTTGCTGAAAGTGGGGATATGGTTGCTGCTAAAACATCCAGGGCATGAAGCATTGGTAAAAGCTTTCCTTCCACCCTAGTCGTCATGTGCAGTGCCTTTTTGGACCGCTGGATACGCATAGCCTCCATGACCTGAACAGAATCTCGGAAACAAACCGACTGTAATTCTTGCTGAATAGCCCTAACAAGAAGTGCATGTGATTGCCTAATGCTTTCATGGTTGTATAATTTGCGTTCATTTTCTAGTTCTTCAATTTTTGTTTCCCCTCGCGGATATGTTCCCTCTGTAGGAGTCGCAATAACGCTTTCACCTTTTACTCGGATTAGACTTTCAGGAGAAGTACCTAACACAACATGATCCTGAAATTCTATATAATACATATAGGCTGCAGGCTTTTTTTTACGTAGCTGTCGATACAAAGCCAACGTATCACCTTGAAAGTTGGCTACATGGCGGTTCGGCAAAACTACCCTTGTTATGTCATCATGTAAGTTGGCTTGCATTGTCTGTAAAACCGTTGCAAATGATTCATTTGTTGTAGCATCAAGCGGTTGATAACGATAAGATGCTTCGTCACTGATATGCCCGTTTACTATTTGTTGAGCCAATTCTTCCAAATCAGGTTCCTGCTTTTCTGCATCTATATTTGTATGAATCAATGTCACTTCATCTGTTTGATGATCGAAGACAATAATCGTTTCATAGACATGAAAATAAGCATCAGGCAGTTCTATTTTTTTATCTACGAACATCGTTGTACCGCCAAAGCCTATATATCCAACGGCACCACCTGAAAATGGAAATTGCGTCGTATTGGAAATACGTGGCATGAGGCGTTTAAGAAGAACAAAAAGTTCCCCTTGATGCACGTATGTTTTTCCTGTTTTATAGGAAACCTCTTGGATTTCTTGGCCCACACCTTTATATGTTTTTCGTGGATTAGCACCAATGAAGGAAAATCTTCCAGCTCCTTCGTGTTGGGCAGAACTTTCCAATAAAAATTTATGTTTTCCCTGTAAACGCCTAAAAATCAAAATAGGTGTTAAAGAATCGCCATTGATCGTTTTCATTTTTGTTCTTGAACTCGTTATTTGCATAGCTATTTGCTCCTTTTTCAAAGATTCCTTTAGCTAATGTCTAGACGAATGCTGAATGAAAATAAAAAAGCCCTCTGCAAAAAGGATTATTCCTAATTGCAGAGGACGATTATGACCGCGTTGCCACCTCATATTAGAGCATATGCTCTCACTTTTGTGCTTTACATCATGGCTATGGTAAACCATACCTTGAAAGCACCCCTATAACGTGGGGAATCACGTTCGCTTTTTTATAAGCGACTCTCATAAGTCCATTCACATAAGCTGTAAATCAGTTTACACCAGCCACTGACTCTCTTTATTACACACTTAGGCTACTACTCTTATTCAACAATTTCTCAGCTATTCTCATCTAAACTCAGCTCATCTGTTCTGTGGCTGACCTCGCTCCCGAGATCTTCTACCTTGACCGAACAAAAAGTTAGCCTTAATTCTATGCCAATCCAATACTATTGTCAATCAATTCTGACGAAAAAAGTTGAAATACCTATTTTATCAGAGGAATCAAAAGTAGGTATATTATCCTTCTATAAAAACTTATTGGAGAATAAGATTTCCTACGATTGAAAATTCCTTGACTATTGACCATGTAAATATATCAAGTTATAGTAATTTCAGAACATCAATTTTTTCCATATAATAAAAGAAAGTAGGAAGTTTATGTCCGTTCGCAAAAAATTAAATATAGGATTCATTTCCTTAACATGTTTACTTTTTATCTCAAGCATCGTATCATTTATTCAATTTAAAACAACACAGAATGATTTAGAAGAAGTATTGAAGCATCGGATGGTGCAAATCCAATTAACAGATAAAATCCAACAACAACTTGCTTCTCAAGGTTTATTTTTACGTTCCTATATTTTAAATAAGAAGGACGATACAGCTAAGGCCAATTTAGAGCGCTATGAAAAGTTGTTACCTGAAACAGTTCATGAACTTTCTACTATTGTTCGATCAGATTATACAAAAAATATTATGCAGCAAATCACGGAATTGCAAAAAGAGTTACTATCAAATTCACAGAAAGCTTTACAAGCGTTTAATAGTGGCAACACGGATCTAGCACTCTCTATCATCAATAATGATGTTACAAAATACAATAAGGACATTTTTAAGTTAACAACTGAATTATTAGCTTATCACGATGAACAGCTTCAAAATGTTGATCAATCTGTTAATCAAACCGTTTCACGCGCTATTATCATTGCTATTAGCCTTCTCCTTGCAAGTATTATTATTGGTTTATATTTTATGCATATGGTCAAAGCCTCCATTGTCCTGCCCCTACGCAAGGTTATTGGAGCAGCAGATACATTAGCACAAGGTGATTTAACAATTGCTGAGCTTGACCATCAATCAAAAGATGAGATCGGTACACTTGCCAATGCAGTCAATACATTAAAACAAAATCTAGCTGGTTTAATGACTAACATTCAAGATAGTGCATCCCATTTATCGGCTGTTTCAGAAGAGCTTTCTGCTAGCACTGAAGAAGTAACTGCAACTTCCGATAATATTGCTCAACGAATTCAAAATAATGTAACACATATCACTTCTTCTGCTAGTGCCTCTCAGCAAAGTGCTGTGGCAATGGATGAAACTGCATCAGGTGTCCAACGCATTGCAGAGGCGACTCAAAGTCTTCATCACAATGCAGAAAATCTGACTCAGCTTGCCCATACAGGTGGTGCAACGATTGCAACAGCAAAAGAACAGATGAATATGATCGCATTAGCAACTTCTGATATTGCAACATTAACGCAAAAACTAAATAAGCAATCAGAAGAAATTGGGCAAATTACAACAGTGATTACAGCAATTTCAGAACAAACAAATTTACTGGCACTAAATGCAGCTATTGAAGCAGCAAGAGCAGGAGAACATGGGAAAGGTTTTGCAGTCGTTGCGGATGAGGTACGAAAACTTGCTGAGGAATCGAATCAATCTGCCAATCAAATCGTTGCTATTACAAAAGAAATTCTAACAGATACGCAAAATGTAGCAGCATCAGTAGACAATGGTTTAGCTTCTGTAAAGGACGGCGTAGCCAAAATTCATGAGGCTGGAGATGCTTTCTACTCCATCACCTCTGCTGTTGCTGCATTCACAGAGCAAATTGAAGAGATTTCTGCCACATCTGAAGAAATCTCTGCTAGTGCAGAGCAGGTTGCAGCTTCTGTCACGGAAATTGCCAATGTTTCTAACGAATCAGCAACGAATTCTCATATGATTGCAGAATCTCTTGACGAGCAAGTTGCGACCATGCAGCAGGTAAATACTGTCGCAGAAGAATTAAGTGAAAATGCGCAACAGCTACAAGGCTTAATCCAGCAATTTAAATTGTAAATACAATATGAAAAATCTGCTGCTTTTTATAAAAGGCAGCAGTTTTTTTGCATGAAAAAAGCAGAGAATAGAAAACCATATGTTTTCCATTCTCTGCTCATTATATTATACAGTAGGCTCGTCTGTACCCCATTGTTTCTTCTCTTTTTTACGTAGCTTCCCATCTGATTTTTTCATTTCACGAATTTTTAATGAATACCAGATTTGAGCTGCGATACAGATTGAAGAATACATACCTGTAATCAAACCAATCAATAACGCGATAGAGAAGTTTTGAATAGATGGTGCACCAAAAATTAATAGGGCTACAACAACGATAATTACAGTTAATACTGTATTAACCGAACGACCCATTGTTTGGCGTAGCGATTTATTCACGATATTCGCCAATACTTCACGGTCATTAATGGTATCATAACGATCTAAGTTTTCCCGCATACGGTCAAAGGTAACAATCGTATCATTGATGGAATACCCAACAATTGTTAATACAGCCGCAATAAACGTAATATCTACTTCTAAACGCATGAAGCTAAAGACGGCAACAATTAAGAATACATCATGCAATAATGAAACAATTGCACCAATACCCATGCGCCATTCAAAACGAACTGCTACATAAATGATAATCCCTATTGCTGCAAGAGATAAAGCCTTAATCGCATTTTTTACAAGTTCCTTACCAACTGTAGGCGATACAGTACTTACAGCTGGTTCATGACCATATTTTTCGCCAGCTTCTTTTTTAAATTCTAAAATTTCTGCTTGTGTAAGGTCATCTTTATAGCGAATGACTGCTGTATTACTTTTCTCACCAGAGAGTATGATATCTTCTGATGAAAAATCAATGCTATCTAGATATTTGGACACTTCTTCTTTTGTTAATGTTTGATTCGATTCAATTTGGACACGAGTACCGCTTGAGAAATCGATACCTAGGTTAAGGCGGAAGATGCCAAGAACCACTAAACCAGCCACTAAAATGGCTAATGAGAACGTATAGAATTTCTTACGGTTGTGAACAAAGTCAAATCGATCGAATTTCGTTGATAAATCTAATGTACCAATATTTTCATCTAGACTATGCTGTTTAGATTTTGCAATACCAAACCATGCAGGACTGTTGAAATAGCCACTGTTTACAAGTAGTCCTAATAGGACACGTGAGCCCCAAACTGCTGTTAAGAAGCTCAATAAAATACTAATAATTAATGTTGTAGCAAATCCTTTAACAGAGCTTGTTCCCCATTGGAACAATACTGCTGCAGCTAATAAAGTTGTCAACTGCGCATCGACAATGGCTGATAAAGATTGTTTAGAACCAATTTGGAAGGCTTGTTTAGCGGAATAACCCACTCGTAGCTCTTCACGTATACGTTCTGCCGCTAAAATATTGGCATCTACTGCCATCCCTATACCCAGGACAATGGCCGCAATACCTGGGAGTGTTAATACCGCATTAATCCAGTCAAAGACCACTAATACTAGGAATGTAAACACAACCAGTGTAATGATGGAAATAAAGCCTGGTAAACGATAGTAGAATAGCATAAATAAGAAAATAACTACTACGCCGACAATACCAGCAAAAATCGTACTTTTCAGTGCTGCATCACCAAATTGAGCACCAACAGAAGTTGAATAAATTTCATCTAGCTTTACAGGCAATGCCCCAGCATTTAAAATATCTGCTAAATTTTTTGTTTCTTCAACAGAGAAATTACCGCTAATCATAACATCTGTTGTATTTAATGTTTGACTAACTGTTGCTGCAGATGCATAGCGAGGCTTTGCTTTTTGTGATTCCGCTTTATAGGAATCGACACCCTCTTCAAAGTCTAACCATACAACCAGTAAATTTTGACCTGCGGGTTTTGCTGCAATTTTACTTGTTATATCAGCAAATTTTTTCGCATCTTTTAAAGTTAAGGATACAATCGGACGATTTTGTTGGTCAAAAGAGCCTTTAGCACCGTTAGCTTTCAAATCGTCTCCATCTAATAATAAATTATCATCAACATCACGGAATGTTAAATTCGCAGAAGTAGACAATAACTTACGTGCCGATTCCTGATCCTCAACACCAGCTAATTGCACACGAATACGATTTTTGTCCTCAACCTGAATACTCGGTTCACTAACCCCCATCGTATTTACACGTTCACCAAGTGCAGTGGATGTTGCTGTGACAATTTCTGGTGTAATTTTTTGTCCTTCTTTTAATTCATTTACCTCGTAAAGCACTTCAAACCCGCCCTGTAAGTCAAGACCAAGCTTGATGTCCTTTAAGACGCCGGTTACAGTCGTACTAATACCTGCTGCCAATAGCACGATAATCAGTAGGAATGCAACTATACGACTTTTTAGTTTCATCAATAAATCCTCCTCGAATTGGTGTAAGGGCTGTCCTTACACGCCAAACAAGTAACTAGCAATACCTTTTGAAACGTTTAATCCTCCTTTTCATCTAGAATCGTGTTACCTGTGCTTCAAAAAGGTTGCTTTACTTATTTCAATCGTTCATAACGCGCAAGTTTATCTTAGTATTATTAGGTACTAGCCTTCTAAATGTCAATAAAAGCAATGAAGACTTATGTAAGTAAGAACTTATTCAAAATAAAAAAAGCGCAACACACTTATTATGAAACAGGTTGCGCTTGGTGTCAATTCAACACGTATAGGATTCTTAGAATTATTGTAAAATTTGACACATCATTGATTACGTTCTGACTGGACCAAGCAGTAATTGTAACTCGTCTGTATTGACTTCTTCAAACCAATTATTACTTTGTAAAAACTCTACTTGATTAAATGAGACGATATCAGATGGTGATACCGAAAAAATGGTAGAAATGACTTCATGTAAACGTAGTTGCTCAACTTTCTTTTTACGCCATTTTTTTTCAATACAGTAGCGCCAGAGTTCTTCGGCTGTAATAGCATTATATTGATAATGCTGGAACTCTGCTATCTTACTATCAATTGCCGGACGAATCTTTTCAAATAGTTGCTCATATTGCATACTCATTTTGAATCATCTCCAATCAAAGTCGTAACGTAAGACATGCTTGCATACAAATAGTGTAAATGAATTTTTGCGGCTTGAGAAGGGACGGATGGCATGAGTTCTTTTGTACGAGGTACATTATTTTTAATGTTTGTGATTTTTTTATCTAAACTTTTTGGCTTCTTTTATAGAATGCAATTTATGCGGATTGCTGGTGAAGAGGCTGTCGGTATTTATATGACCGTCTATCCAGCGTTTATTTTCTTCATCTCACTCATTCAACTAGGACTACCTATCGCTGTGGCTAAAATAGTGGCTGAATTACTAGCAAAAAATAAACGTGAGAACATCTTTGGTGTCATGCGTACAGCCATTCTTTGGTCATTCATTGGCATGATCATTTTTATGCCACTCGTTGCACTAACAATACCATATATTTCAACAACTCTATTACATAATGAACAGACAACATTTACACTATGGATTGCACTCTTTGCTGTACCAGTATCAGTTGGATCTGGCTTATTACGTGCCTATTTACAAGGTGTTGCAAAGATTACACCGACAGCATGGGCACAAATGATCGAACAAATTGTACGTATTAGCTTCATTACTTTAATGCTACCCTATGTGGCTAATTACAATAATGCTGCTGTCACGGCTGCGGCGGCAATGGGCATAACACTGCTAGCCGAAGTTGTAGCATTCTTGTATTTATGGCTACACTATATCGTTTCCAAAAAGAAATTACTGACACGAAAAACTAAAATTGAAGGGTATCCTGCCTCACCAATGTTACGTATTGCCCTTCCCTCTGCAGGCAGTAAGCTTTTTGGTTCTTTCACTTGGTTTTTAGAGCCGATTATCTTTTTAAAAGCTTTAACTGTGGCCGGTTTAACCGCTTCTGCTGCCACTATTTTATATGGTGTCATCTCCGGTGTTTTGGTGCCATTACTGTTATTTCCTGCGTTTGTATCAACAGCCTTATCGATTGTGCTCATTCCAGCTGTTAGTGATGCCGTCGCTCGTCAGCACATCCCGCTATTACAGGAACGAATTTCGGTGTCCCTAAGATTGTCTTCGCTAGTGG
Source organism: Lysinibacillus sp. YS11 (assembly GCF_002896375.1). Taxonomy (NCBI): domain Bacteria; kingdom Bacillati; phylum Bacillota; class Bacilli; order Caryophanales; family Bacillaceae; genus Lysinibacillus; species Lysinibacillus sp. YS11. Next base: position 3,143,412 of record NZ_CP026007.1, read on the forward strand.
GTTGCTTTGCTGCTACGTATTTCTTTGTGCATGGAGATGAATTAGCGATGAAGCTTTTCCATTTAGAAGAAAATCGTGGGTACGTTAAAATTTTAGCACCTATTTTTTATTTTTATTATATTCAAAGTCCTCTACACTCCATCTTACAGGCAATTGGTGAGGCAAGAGCTGCCATGATGAACTCCATCTATGGTGGGCTAGGTAAACTTTTCGTGATGTTTGTACTTGCCTCTCAACCAGGTATCCAAGAAAAAGGAGCCGTTGTAGCTATTGGCTTTGGGGTATTACTAACGTCATTCTTGCATATTGCAACAGTTAGACAACGTAAAAACCTGCGTGCTGGCTTCAGAATGTTTGTCGTGCCTTATAGTTGTTTTATTGCTGTTTGCGTCGCCCAGTATTTCCTTATTCCAATACTATCACTACCATTTATTTTAAGTAGTGGTGTGACATTATTTTTGCTATTTACCTTTTTATTATTTACCAATCAGTTGCGTATTACAGATTTCCGTTACATTAAAAAATTGGCGAAGAAAGTCTAGGATTCCTTTAATTGAATATGCAGCTTATTGTCTTCCCAAATACAAAAAAATACTGTTTCACTGTCAGTAATATTATTTTTTGCCAGCTCACCCATTAGCCATTCCACATCTTTATGCATGGTAAATAAATGTCTTTCTTGGATATCACCGTCGATAATCAATGGATACACAAAGGCTTTTTCATCTTTTTTATAGACAGAAAGATTGCCTGAAGGCTCTAAATACGCAAAGGCTACATCTGTCACAGATGCAATTCCGTTTTCTCGTAATTGCTGACATAAATCATCTAAATTATAGCGGTGTTTTCTCATCTCACTCTCTAAAATAACACCGTCTTTTACTAATAAAGCAGGGTCACCATCCACTAGGTCACGTATTTTTTTGAACTTTAATGACAAAAAGGCACTTAATATTTGAATAAAGAGCAAAATAATGATAGGTAGTATGGCATTAAAGAGAGGATTTTTATAATCGTCTAGCGCAAAGGCCGCTACTTCTGCAATTAATACAAATACGACCAAATCGATGACTGATAATTCACCTACTTCTCGTTTACCCATTAAACGGAAAACGATGATGATAAACACATACAAAAAGCAAGTTCTAAAAATAATATGGTAATATTCTTCCATATAAACACCCCCATACTATCAAGGTGACCTTACTTATTGTTTTTTATACAGTTTTCAAGGAATAGTCCCTACTTGTTCGTACACACTAACATAGAGCTTAGATGCTTATCACAATAAACATGCAAACAAGGTGAGGACATGACAAAAAAAATAATCGTTTTCGTTTTTGTTTATATCCTTTTTCTTATTAGACCTTATCCTATTTACGGGTATCAAGAACAGGAAATACCTATTCTTATGTACCATCATTTAGAGGACAATATAAACAATACTACAGTTATTTCACCCAAAAGCTTCGAAAATCAAATGAAATTACTTAAAATGGAAGGCTATCAGGCCATTTCTGCTCAGCAATTATATGATTACTTAAACGACCAAGCGCCGTTACCTCAAAAGCCTGTGTTAATTACTTTTGACGATGGGTATTTTAGTAATTATGAAAAAGCTTACCCGATATTGAAAAAATATGATATGCATGCAGAAATCTTTGTGATTGCAAGCCGAATCCTAGAGATGAATGGAAACAATTACTATCCAAATGAAACAGCAAAGATGAGTTGGGATCAATTAAAGGAAATGAGGGATTATATTACAATCCAGAGTCATACTTGGGACTTACATTATAAATTACCTTCAAAAAATGGTAAACTAAATGGCGCAGTATTTGGTCCTAGTATTGTAAATGGGCAACTAGAGAGTCAGGTTGAATATGAAGAAAGGGTAAGAAATGATTTTATTCATTCAAGAAAAATAATCAAAGAAAAGTTAGGATATGAACCAATAGCAATAAGCTATCCTTATGGGATTTACTCACCCTCCACCATCAAATTAGCCAAGGAAGCTGGCTTTAAGATGGCCTTTGTCATACAAAATAAACATGTGAAAAAAGGCGATTCCCTATTTACGTTAAGCCGAATAACGATTAATGGCAATGATACTGGTGAGGCATTCATTCATAAATTAAAAACTACAACTGCAAAAAACATCTAAACACTGCCTTCTAATATTGTATAAAAAAGACTTACAATATAGCTATCGCCTATTGTAAGCCTTTTCTTCTTTGTTACTGATTGTCATTGACAATTCGTCCAATTGCTTGACGGTCAAATTTCACTCGTACATTGTCAGCAATTTTTAATGTCACTGCTGTGTCTTCAATTGCATCAATAACACCGTGTAAACCACCAATTGTAATGACTTTATCTCCACGTTGCAAACTACTTTGCATATTTTGTGTTTCCTGCTGTCTTTTTTTAGCTGGACGGATTAAGATAAACCACATTGCAACGAACATTAATAATATTGGTGCTAATCCTAATAATTGATCCATAATAGCATCTTGCCCCCTTTCCAAATCTCACTTTTTTAGTATAGACTATTCCACCATTAAAAAGCGATGGACAAGCCCAAAAATTTTCTCAATTACTAATATTTTTTCTATGATTGACAATATTTTGCTAGAAATATTCACTTTTTACAAAGTTTTGAATGATTTGCAAAACTATTGCTATTGATTATGGACATTAGGGGATGCCTAATGTCCTTTTTTAATTTAGCGCATGTAATGATCCTATTCGTCTAGTTTAAAAGTTTTTTGCATCTGGCCCATTAAAGCCGTATTTTTCAAAGAACTCTTCACGGAAATCACCAAGGCGATCTTGACGAATTGCCTCACGTACTTGCTCCATCAATTTTAATAGGAAGTGTAGATTATGATAGGATGTTAAACGAATACCGAACGTTTCTTCCGTGCGAATAAGGTGACGAACATAGGCACGAGAATAATTTTTACATGTATAGCAGTCACAGTTCGGATCAATCGGCCCAAAGTCACGTGCATATTTTGCATTTTTCACTACTAGACGTCCTTCTGATGTCATCAGTGTTCCATTACGTGCAATACGTGTTGGCAGTACACAGTCAAACATATCGATCCCACGAATTGCCCCATCAATTAAAGAATCTGGTGAGCCAACACCCATTAAATAACGAGGTTTATTTTCAGGCATCATTGGCGTAGTAAATTCTAAAACGCGGTTCATCACATCTTTTGGTTCTCCAACGGATAATCCACCAATTGCATAGCCTGGGAAATCTAGTTCTACTAACGCTTCTGCTGAGCGGCGGCGTAAATCTTCGTACTCTCCACCTTGAATAATGCCAAATAAACCTTGCTCCTCTGGACGCTGATGTGCTTCCTTACAGCGTTTTGCCCAACGAGTTGTTCGATCAACTGATTTCAGCATATAGTCATGTGTCGCAGGATATGGTGGACATTCATCAAAGGCCATCATAATATCAGAGCCTAAATCATTTTGAATTTCCATTGCCTTTTCCGGGCTCAAAAATAATTTATCTCCATTGAGGTGATTACGGAAATGAACTCCTTCCTCCTCAATTTTCCGGAATTGACTAAGTGAAAATACTTGGAAACCACCTGAATCCGTTAAAATTGGACGATCCCAGTTCATAAATTTATGAAGTCCGCCTGCTTCTTTGACAATATCATTACCTGGACGAAGCCATAAATGGTACGTATTGGACAGAATAATACCGGCATTCATCTCTTTTAATTCTTCTGGTGACATGGTCTTCACCGTTGCTTGTGTGCCAACAGGCATAAATGCTGGTGTTTCAAAGGAGCCGTGTGGTGTATGGACGATGCCAAGACGTGCTCCTGTTTGTTTACATGTATGAAGTAGTTCATATCGAATTGCTGGTTGTGTCATAAAATAAATAATCCTTTCTTATCTGAAGTAAAAACAGTACTCCGATTTTATCCACTATTATTTTTTGGGACGTATAAACATTGCATCACCAAAACTAAAGAAGCGATATCTTTCTTCTACAGCTTGCTGATAAGCACTTAAAATGGTCTCACGAGTAGCTAGCGTACTAACAAGCATGACTAGTGTTGATTTTGGTAAATGGAAGTTTGTGATTAACCCATCCACCACCGTAAAATTGTAGCCTGGATAGATGAAAATAGACGTCCAACCTTGTTCTGCTCGCACTTCTCCCTCATATTTAGAACCAATTGTCTCTAATGTACGAGTAGAGGTTGTCCCAACAGCTACTACCTTGCCACCGTTACGCTTTACGCGATTAATTGTATCTGCTGCTTGTTCTGTAACACTATAGAATTCTGCATGCATTTCATGGTTCTCAATCGAGTCTACACTAACGGGACGGAAAGTGCCAAGACCGACATGTAGGGTAATAAAGACAACCTCTACGCCTTTAGCCTTCACTTGAGCTAATAGCTCCTCTGTAAAATGCAGCCCAGCTGTAGGCGCTGCAGCAGAACCACGCTCTTTGGCATAAACGGTTTGATAACGATCCTTATCCTCTAGTTTTTCACGAATATAGGGAGGTAATGGCATTTCACCAAGTTGCTCTAATATTTCATAAAAAATACCATTATACTGAAATTCAAATGTACGTCCGCCATGTTCAAGCTCACCTGTACATGTAGCTGTTAATAAACCGTCACCAAATGTGATGACTGTTCCTACTTTTACACGCTTTGCTGGTTTTACAAGTGTTTCCCACTCATCTGTACCAGCCATTTGCTTCAGTAGCAATACTTCTATATGTGCACCTGTTTCTTCTTTTACACCCATTAAACGAGCAGGTAAAACTCTTGTATCATTTAGTACAAGACAGTCTCCAGCATGTAGCTCGTCTAATACATGGGCAAAATGGTGGTGCTCCACTTTATTTGAGCCCGGTGTCACGACCATTAATCGACTTGCTGTACGATCCACTAATGGTGTTTGGGCAATAAGCTCCTCTGGTAATTCAAAATCAAAATCTTCTACACGCATGAAAATAACTTCCTTCTTTATGTTTGTTGGGGATACTCATATCCAAAATGTTCGTAAGCTAAATGTGTGGCTACTCTTCCTCTCGGGGTACGTTGAATAAGGCCAATTTGCATCAAATAAGGCTCGTATACATCTTCTATCGTAACCCGTTCCTCACCAATTGATGCAGCAAGAGTATCTAAGCCTACTGGGCCTCCTCGGAATCGCTCAATCATATTGGTTACAAGTTTATGGTCAATATGATCAAGCCCTCTAGGATCTACTTGTAACAGCTCTAATGCTTGCTGTGCAAGACCCTCCGTTATCATACCATCTCCAAGCACTTGTGCATAATCTCGCACTCGTTTCAATAAACGATTGGCAATTCGAGGTGTTCCACGTGAGCGTCTCGCCATTTCCATTGCTGCTACTTGCTCTATTTCTACCTCAAATAAATGTGCACTTCTCACAACAATTTCAGCAAGCGATCGGTCATCATAATATTCTAGGCGCAGCAACACACCAAAGCGATCTCTTAGAGGAGCTGATAAAGCACCCGCTCTTGTTGTTGCACCTACAAGGGTAAAGGGAGGTAAATCAAGTCGTACAGAACGTGCTTCAGGACCTTTTCCTACCACAATATCTAAGCAGAAGTCTTCCATTGCTGGATATAATACTTCTTCAATAGCACGGGGCAGTCGATGAATTTCATCAATAAATAAAACGTCCCCAGGCTCTAGTGAACTTAAAATAGCTGCCAAATCTCCTGGACGCTCAATCGCAGGGCCACTTGTCATGCGTACGTTAACATTCATCTCATTTGCGATAACAGCCGCTAAGGTCGTTTTACCAAGTCCTGGAGGTCCATATAACAACACATGATCTAAACTTTCTTGGCGAAGCTTTGCCGCTTCAATGAATATTTGTAAGTTTTCCTTTACTTTATGTTGCCCAATATACTGTGCTAATTTTTGAGGACGTAAAGATAACTCAAACTGCTCATCATAGCTCCCTGCTTCACTTGCCATCATACGTTCAGACATGCACCTTTCCTCCTTTCCTTATTTTAATTTTAGCAGTAGTTGCAATGCTTGTTTCATAAAGGCATCTGTCGTTTCAAGTTTATCGTTATCCTCTAGCTGTGGTTTAATTTTTTCTAGCTCTTTTTCAGAATAGCCAAGAGCCATTAAGGCAAGTAGGGCTTCTTCTAATTCATGTTTATAGGCATTCACACCAAACAAAGGTAATTCATCTTCTGCACTAGGTAATTCAAGTGTATCTAATAATGAACCAAGTTTACCCTTCAAGTCGAGGATCATTTGACGTGCTGTTTTTTTACCAACTCCAGGGAACTTCACTAAAAACGCTTCGTCCTCCCGCTCAATTGCGCTAATAACCTGTTGTGGATTACCTGTAGCTAAAATCGCTAAAGCGCCCTTTGGTCCTATTCCTGACACTAAAATAAGCTTACGGAATAACTCACGCTGATCTAGGTTAGGGAAGCCATATAAAACTTGCGCATCCTCTCGCACATGCAAATGAACATATATCTGTTGCTCAAGGGCAGATGTTCGAAAAGCAAATGGATTGGGCGTATTAAGTTGCCACCCAATCCCCTGTTGTTCCAGCACAATAAATTCAGGTGTAATACGAGTAATTTGTCCTTTTAAATAATCATACATCTATAATCCCTCACAATCATCGTCTTCGATTATAGCATATAGCGAACGAATGCTCGACAAAAAGTAGCGTCTAAACTCCGTTCGCAGACAAAAATGACCGCCAATTGACGGTCATTTCTTGACAAATCTATCAATATCGTACCACAGTTTTGGCCAATAGGTGAGGGCTCGTTTTGTAAATGGTACTAAATAATCTAAAAATACTAGCTGTTGCTCTAGTGGTAAATCTATAGCAAACAGCCATTCTCGTAATAACTCATTTGGGTATTTCAAGCGATGAAGCTTTCTTTTATCCAGTCGTTTCAGCTCAGGTAACTCTGCAAAAATCTTTCCAAGATCATAATCTACAGCAGGTAACACACGATGTAACCATAAAATATACTCGTCATCCGCTTCACCAAGGTGCGCTAAATCAAAATCAATTAAACGTAATTGTCCATCGGAGCACCATAAAAAATTATGATGAACTACATCCCCATGCAGTAGCGTAATCTCTTTTTCAGGTGCATCTTCCAATGCAATCAATTGTAATGACTTATCACTATAATGCAATATTTGATCAATTTCTTCTTTCGTTAAAAATGTTCGAAACTCATTTCTTCTACTTTTAAAACGCATATGACGCATTTGCCATTTTAAAAGCTGTGAGTAGGTATGCAAGCCTGGCACGCGCTGCCAAGCAATCTTTTTATGTGTGTCATGTAAAGCGATTAGTAGTCTAAGAGATTCCTTACGATCTTTTTTATGCGCAAAGTTAGCACCGTGGCTTCCTTCTTGCCACATTTGCACAATTAACTGCTCATCATCGCTCTGAACTAATGGTAGGATCAAAGAAGGTTCCATACGTCCTAATTGGCGATGAATGGTTCTTACCTTCTCCGCAATTTCCACTTGCTTTGCACGTTTGACAAAATAATTTTTCGATCGATATTTATATTTCCAAATATTTGGCTTTACTTCTTCTACAATATACGCTTTTTCACCATCGATAAGGCGTCATCCCGCCTGGGAAATAATGCGGAGACATCCAAGGACCTGCTGCTGATGGGCATGGTGGTGGACAATGTGTCGGACATGGTGGTGGCGGGCAATGACAAGGGTCCATTTGCCAATTTGGCATCATCATTGGTTGTGTGCCACAGCCACAAGATTGACCCATGTTCATATCAGGCATCATCATTGGTTGTGTGCCACAACCACAGGATTGCCCCATATTCATATCGGGCATCATATCCATTTGTGGCTTTTGGTGATCTTGCGTATGGAAGAATGGTGATGTGGACTCTAAAAAGTCTTCCATTCCACCTACTTTATGATCTGGCATGTCATAGGACATTGGCTGCTGTGGCATCGTATAATGCTCGACCTGCGGCTGCATTGGCATCGGCCACCACATCTGATGATAGATTGGCTGATGGCAACTTGAACAATGTGGTACGGCAGGCATTTGTGGCATGATATGCATTGGTGGATGTGGTGCTGGTTGTGGCATTGGCTTTGGTTTAGCTACAGGCGGTGGTGGCGGTGTAGGTGCTGGCGGTGGTGGTGGCTGTATTTGTACAGGTGGTGTTGTAACATTTTGCTCCATTTGTGGCATCACCAATTGCTGGTGCCAATTCATTTCCACAGGCTGCGGTACCCACATCGGCTGTTGTGGCATCTGCATTGGCATTGGCATCGGTATTGGTATCGGTATCATTTGTGGTTCTGGCATTGGCATAGGAGCTGGTGGTGGCGGTACAATTGGCGGTGGTGGTGGCATTGGTCGCTGTACCTCTTTTTTAGGACTTTCCTTTGGTGTCTCCTTATGCACTTGTGTTTCCTTTTTCGGCATTTCTTTATGTGAATCTCTATGCGGCTCTTTGTTTATTTTTTCAGGCAATATAATTTCCATGCCTGGAACAATATAATCTGGGTTGGCAAGATGGACATTGAGCCGCTTCAAATCTTCAAACGAAATGCCGTACTCTTTCGCAATCTTCCACAATGTATCTCCCTTTTGAACAATATGAATACGCAATTTTTTCCTCCCTTCCTCTCTACGTATCATATGTTCAATGTTTCATTTGGATACAAAAATTTCAGCAAGTTAGAAAAGCTTCATGGTACACTAATTCATAAGGAACGCTGATTCCTTTATTACGAGCAGGGGTGATCTCTTATGAAAAAAATGTTAGGCGAAGAACGCCGACTGCAACTATTAGCGCAATTAAAAAAAAATAAAGCACCTATAACTGGGACAGACTTAGCAAAGTTCGCCAATGTTTCTAGACAAGTAATCGTCAATGATATGACTTTATTAAAGGCAAGAAATGAGCCCATTATTGCCACAAGCCAAGGTTATCTTTATATGCATCAAGAACAAATACAGCAAACCGTTGAACGAACATTCCCTTGCTTGCATACATCAGAGCAGACGGAAGATGAATTAATGACGATTGTAGACTGTGGCGGAACCGTCAAAAATGTCATTGTCGAACATCCAATATATGGTGAACTGACAGCCTCTATCATGGTATCCAACCGCCATGAGGTGAAACAATTTATCGAACGTGTGAATGCAACACAGGCCAACTATTTATCTGCTCTCACTGGCGGCATCCATCTACATGTCATCACAGCACCCTCTGTTGAAGTTTTAACATTAATTGAGGGAGCTTTACAAAAAAGGGCTACTTAGTGTCAGATCAATGAATAGTAAAAGCACCGTCTGAAAAATTGATTTCAAACGGTGCTTTCTGTTTTTAATGCTGGTATTGTCTCGTTAAGCGCGGGCTTCCGTCCGGAGCTATTGTTCTCTTAAAGGCAAGTATTTCCCTATCAGGAAAGAAATCTTTGACGTTGAGCAGGCGTAGGCAATAAGCATTCACTTTTTTTTCCAAACAAACGATAGCGTTGCTTTGCAAATAATCGATATAATGCATTGCGAATAAATGGTGGTACAAGAATGAAGGCGTAGAAACAAGGCCACAATCCATCAAATTTACGGCAAATGTTTAACGCAGCGGTAGATTCAACAGACACTTTCCCTTGTTCAATAAGAATTACACTATCTATATTCTTTGGTATATGATATTGAGTGAGAAGCGATTGACCAGCCTCGCTTTGCAGCGATGCAAATTGAAAATAGCCAGCTTGATCATGTTTGATGATAAATTGAACAGTGCTATCACAAAAATTACAGACACCATCGAATAAAATAATCCCACCCATCTTCTTTCCTCCTCCTTCACATTACTATGCTTCGTCTGATGTTACATAAGTAAAATAGGTACCCAGTGACTTTACTTTGCAGCCTAGCGCAGCTAATTCTTCCATTGCCCCACGCATCATCGGTTCCTTTTCATCTGCTAATACATCAATCATAAAGAAATAATCACCTAATCCAGTTTTTAATGGACGTGATTCGATTTTACTTAAATTTAGCTGACGCCATGCAAAAACAGAAAGCACCTGATGTAATGCACCTGAACGATCTGTTGGTAAGGTAATCATAAATGTTGTTTTCGCTTGCCCATCTGATAGCTCTTGTGGCAATCGTTTATTTTGCTTAGACAGTACAAAGAATCGTGTATGATTAAAATGAAAATCATGGATATTCTGCTCCACTATTTCAAGACCATATTTTTCAGCTGCGGCTGCATTACCGACTGCCGCTATACACTCTTGTGGATTCTCTGATACATATTTTGCTGCTGCTGCAGTTGAAGTTGTTTGATGTAATGGTACATGACTAAAACGATAAAATAAATATTTATGACATTGAGCTAGTGCATGCGGATGAGAATAAACACCTTCGATTGACTGCCAATCATCCTTCTGCGCTTTATTGACCATTAAATGCTGCTGAATTTTCAGCAATAACTCTCCAGTTACATAAAGTGTTGCCTCATGGAATAAGTAATCTAATGTTAATGATACAGAGCCCTCTAGAGCATTTTCTAGCGGCACGACAGCTAAATCTACCTTTCCCTCTGCAACAGCCTCTATACATTCTGGAATCGTGGCACACGGTACGAGCCACTCATTTGGAAAAGTAGCCTTTGTCGCTAAGTATGTAAATGATGCTTCTGGTCCTAGATAGGCGATTCGATTTTCCCATTGTTGCTTTGTCATTGCAAATACCTCCTTTATGGCACAATAAGGAGCAGTCCCTCGTGATGAAAAACGCTTGGGACAGCTCCTTATTTGAGCTTTGTTATCGTATCTTTACCCATTGGGGTTATTCAACACGATGTTTGTCATTTTGTCAAAAATTAAAGGATTGAACACTCTCTGTGATTATAATGCTCCAGAACTAATCACTTCCGCTGATTCCACAAAATCTAAGCGTTTTAATTGCTGAATAAGATCATCAAGATCACAAGTCATGCTTGTTACATCTAATGACAATGTAACATTCGCACGTCCCTGAATAGGGATTGTTTGATGAATCGTTAAGACATTACAATGTGTAATTGTCACAGTTTCTAAAAGCTTGGCAAGTGTTCCTTTTCTATCTTGAAGCTGTAAAAAGACTGTTAAAATGCGTTCCTGCACAATTGAATGAAAAGGAAAAACCGCATCACGATATTTGTAAAACGCACTTCGCGATAAATCCACCTGCTTTACCGCATCCCAAATGGAAGATACTGAACCACTTGATAGTAAGTGTTTCGCCTCCAAAGTTTTTTGCATTGCATCCGTTAAAACATCCTCACGAACTAAATAATATCGCTGATTCGCAACATTCTTCATACGCTTCCCCCTAAAACTCATGTCTTAATCGACAAATTCAAATTCAAACTCTTGTAGGCGTACTGTATCGCCATCTTGCGCTCCACGCTCACGCAGAGCCTCGTCCACACCCATTGCACGCAATTGACGAGCAAAACGACGTATACCATCCTCACGGCTAAAGTCTGTCATTTTAAATAAACGCTCAATTGCATAACCACTAATAATAAATGTACCATCATCATCACGTGTGATTTCGAAATCTTCACCTTTTGCCTCATGCTTGTACATTACGGTTGCGTCTGATTGCTCCTCTAGATCATCATATAGTGGGAATTCAGGCGTTACTTCTAATAGATCGGCAATGGCAAAAAGTAGCTCTTTTAAACCTTGACGTGAAACAGCAGAAATTGGGAAAATTTGAACGTCTTCTCCAACCTTCTGACGGAATGCTTGTAAATTCTCTTCTGCATCTGGCATATCCATTTTATTGGCTACGATAATTTGTGGACGCTCTGTTAAACGAAGATTATATTGTTTTAGCTCTTCATTAATTGTTAAATAATCTTCATATGGATCGCGGCCTTCCATCCCTGACATATCAATGACATGAACGATAACGCGTGTACGTTCGATATGTCGTAAAAATTGATGACCTAGTCCAACTCCTTGATGTGCTCCTTCAATAAGCCCTGGTAAATCAGCCATTGCAAAGCTTCGATGGTCATCCGTTTCAATCATGCCTAAGTTCGGTACAATTGTTGTGAAATGATAAGCACCAATTTTTGGCTTAGCCGCGGAAACAACAGATAAAAGTGTTGATTTACCAACACTTGGGAAACCAACTAACCCTACATCTGCTAAAACTTTTAACTCTAATATAACATTTAATTCTTGTCCTGGCTCACCTTTTTCAGAAAGTTCTGGCGCCGGGTTGGCAGGTGTAGCAAAGCGAGAATTACCTCGTCCACCTCTGCCTGCTTTCGCAATAACTGCTCTTTGCCCATGCTCGACTAAGTCAGCAATAACGGCATTTGTTTCTTCATTCATAACCACTGTGCCTGGTGGTACTTTAACAATTAAATCCTCCGCATTTTTACCATGCATGCCTTTACTCATCCCATGCTCGCCACGAGGTGCTTTAAAATGGCGTTTATAGCGGAAATCCATTAATGTTCGTAAGCCCTCTTCTACTTCAAATACAACGTTACCACCGTGTCCACCATCTCCACCAGCTGGACCACCATTTGGTACATATTTTTCACGGCGAAAGGCTACCATACCGTCTCCGCCATCTCCACCTTTAACATAAATCTTTACGTGATCGACAAACATTTAGTTCACTCCCTATTTGCACTCAAGACATATTGCCAGCGTGTAGTTGTCTGCTCAATTGTTTGAATGTCGAATTGTTTCAAACCTTTTTCGGTGAATGCATCAGCACTCCATAACCCATTTAGCGTGAATGTCACGGCAAATGTATGATCGTCAACACGTACATCAAGCGTTAGGATCTGCTCTGTAAATGGATCTAATGTATCATAAACATGCATAACTGTTTTGTTTAAATAATCTACAACTTCCTGATCAATATCATTGGTCACAGGCTTTTTTATCTCACCGCTTAGCTTCCAAGCTAATGATGGGTAACGCCATCCTGCTGTTTGAAGCCATTCAATTGTTTGTGGTAATTGTAGTCGATTGAGGATAGAAAATACTCGTAATTGTTCTGAATAATGTTGAATAAGTTTTTTCGATTCCTCGATTCTACCTAAATCTAAATTCATGCGAATCAGTTGCAGTTGATTCACATAATCATGATTTGCAAAACGTAATACTTCACTAATGGTTAGTGATTGATTGTTCATCCCATTCACTCCAATAAAGTTATCCTTACTAGTATAACAAGTTTTGCTGTATTTTTCCCTTAATTCTTTAATCAATTATACCTTGGTGTCATTGCGTCCAATCGGCTTTTTTGAAATTTAGCCAAAAAAAGGACTGCAATAAATGCAGTCCTCCGCTTTATGTTATCTTATAAAAGATTAAGCTTCTTGTGTTGTTGGATAAACAGATACTTGTTTGCGATCGCGACCTAAACGTTCAAATTTAACAACGCCGTCAACTTTAGCAAATAGTGTATCGTCACCACCACGACCTACGTTTGTACCTGGGTAAATTTTTGTACCGCGTTGACGGTAAAGAATTGAACCACCTGTTACGAATTGGCCATCAGCACGTTTTGCACCAAGTCGTTTAGACTCAGAGTCACGTCCGTTTTTAGTAGAACCTACCCCTTTTTTCGATGCAAAAAGTTGAAGGTCTAATGCTAATAATAATTTCATCGAGTTCCACCTCCTACTTGGTTGTAGTTGATTTGGATGTATTGTCCGTAATTTTGCACCATAGAATACACTTGGGCAGTCATTACTTGAACAATTAACTGTAGTTTTGCATCTACTTCAGGCTCTATGTCTGATGGTAAATCTACCTTGAGATAGCCTCCACCTTCAGCAGCTTGTTCGATTTCTGGCTGAATTTGTAATAATGCATAAATAGCATTCACTGTACCAATGGCTATAGTTGATGCTCCTGCACATACTAAATCCTTACCAGATTCATCATAACCAGCATGTCCTGAAAATTCGAATGCTGACACATGTCTATTTTCATCGTGATGAATCGTAACTTGTATCATTCGCTATACCTCACAATTAAGCGTTGATTGCTTCAACAACTAATTTTGTGTAAGGTTGACGGTGACCTTGTTTACGACGGTAGTTCTTTTTAGCTTTCAATTTGAAAACAACGATTTTTTTCGCACGGCCTTCTTTAACAACTTTAGCTGTTACAGTAGCGCCTTCTACGAATGGAGCGCCAACTTTAACGTTTTCGCCACCTACGAATAAAACTTTATCAAAAGTTACAACCTCATCAGCTTCTACGCCTAACTTTTCAACATAGATTTCTTGACCAGCTTCTACTTTGACTTGTTTACCACCAGTTTCAATAATTGCGTACATTTTACTGCACCTCCTCTTAGACTCAGACTCGCCTGTTTCATAAGGTGATCTTACTAGACACTTAAACCTTTACAGAGCGGTTGTAGTAGCACGGGTGCTACAAACAATAACATTAAAATATTACCACACGAATTTTTTCAAGTCAATCTATTCATAACATATTTTTCAAAAGCAACTCGGTATTTTCGATAACGCCATTCTTTCAACACTTGCAACCAAATGAATAAATTTATGATGGCTAAAAAAATAGATTGTGGCAAGAACTTGAAAGTGACAAGTAATAGTATAGTAGCTACGATGAATGATAACCAATAATATAGCTCTATCACGTGAGCTCTTGGATATTTTAAAAATAGGCAGGCTAACAATATCCTTCCACCATCTAACGGTATGATGGGTACAATATTGACAGCCAATAACACGAGTTGTACATTTATAAGCTTAGTAGCGAGTAAATCAGGCATAAAAAAAGCGAGGCCAATCCCAATAATCGTAGCGATTGGCCCTCCTAATGCAATCCATAGGAGTGACGAAGCTTGCACAACCGCTGGATTTTCAAATTGAATTTCTCCCCCGTATGGTGTAATTACGCAGGATTTCACCTTCACTCCACACATTACTGCCGCAACTAAGTGACCAGCCTCATGCCACAGTAAGGAAAACAGAATGATCGCGTAATAGGCTAATTGGCCACTAAAAATCATGACAAATACGAGAGGGATACACAGAAGATGTAATTTAATCCTCATTGGTCTCCGTCGTTTCAAGCCATTGTACAATTTGCTCTAAATCATAATGGGCATCTCCCTTTTCGATGGACACATAAAGTTGACCCGCTTCTTTCATGCCAATTAAATCATTTGCTTGAATAGATGTGTATGGTAGTTGAGCTAAACTATCTAACATACCATAGGAAACGGTTGTACCATCTTCATAACTGATGGTCATGGTTTTACCTGTGTACTTTGTATGGCCAGTAAAAACGACTAATCCATTTTGACCAGCATAGATAGGTAAGCCAACATCATACTGCAATAGATAGCCTTCTTTAAATACTTGGGCATTCGCAAATGTTAAAAGATCTGCTTGCCCTACATCACTAGAAACCATGATGGTCTCTTTTTCTTTTTCGAACCAGCTTTGCCCGAGCTCACTTAAATACGTTAAATCAGCAGAGGTTGTAACAAGCTTCCGAACAGGTGTATCCACTACACCCTGGTCCTCTAAACGAATTACAAGCATGATCGCCGCCACAAGAAGTATCGTGACAAACCATTTCCATTTTTTAAACAAGCCCTCATCCTTTTTTCCTCACTATATGTGATTGCATGTCCAAACATGCACAAGAAAAAACCTTCTCGTACAATTGCACGAAAAGGTTTTAATTTATTTTGAGAAAAGGGCTTTAAGTTTTGAAAACATCCCTCTTTGCTCATCTTGTATAGCCATTAATGGCACTGATTCACCAAGAATACGACGGGCAATATTTCGATAGCCTAATGACGCTTTATTTGAGGGGTCCATTACAATTGGTTCACCTTTATTAGAAGATGAAATGACACCTTCACTGTCTATAATAATGCCTAATAAATCAATAGATAAATGAGTTGTAATTTCATTAACATCCAGTGTGTCACCGCTCTTCATCATATGTTGTCGAATACGATTAATGATGAGTTTAGGTGCTGTTATCTCTTCCTGCTCCAGTAAACCAATAATACGATCTGCATCACGAACAGCAGAAATTTCAGGTGTTGTGACAACAATCGCATGATCTGCACCAGCAACAGCGTTACGGTAGCCTTGCTCAATTCCCGCTGGGCAATCGATTAATACATAATCATAGTCTCTTTTCAATTCCTCTACTAAGCTCTTCATTTGCTCAGGGGTAACAGCATTTTTATCTGTTGTTTGAGCAGCAGGTAATAAAAATAGTTTCTCATCTACGCGTTTATCCTTAATCAATGCTTGATGAATTTTACAGCGTCCTTCCACCACATCGACTAGGTCATAAATAATACGATTTTCAAGGCCTAAAATCACATCTAAATTACGTAGGCCAATATCTGTATCCACTAAACATACTTTTTTACCTTGTAGAGCCAATGCAGTCCCAAGGTTAGCCGTTGTCGTTGTTTTACCGACACCGCCTTTACCTGAAGTTATGACGATCGCTTCTCCCACACTAGCTTCCTCCCTTAGACACATTTAACAATGGTCGAATATTTTTTAAGGCATGAATTTGATCGTACGTAATGCGTCCATCGTAGCCAATAAATGCACAAGTCATTTCTACTTGATTAATCGCTTTTACATGTTCATCTGACATTACCTGAACTTGATCGGCAATCATGATATGCGTGGCTTCAAATCGAGAAGCTGCAATGATTGCTTCTTTATTGCCTTGCATACCAGCATGTGCAATCCCTTTAAGTCTACCTAGGACATATACATTACCTCCAGCCTCAACACGACCGTTTGGATTGACATTTCCTATGATGGTAATATCCCCGGATGAACGCAGAATTTGGCCTGATCTGACCACTCCTATATATGTATCTTGTTGGCTTTCAAACATCTTCTGGTTGCTTTCGTGGACAGTCAGTACTTCACTTTGCACCTTCGATACAATAAGCTGTTCTGTTTCTTCTATAATTTTTATAAGTTCATTTAATTGTTCTTCAGTACAGTATCGATAGCCTAAGTATAATTGTACATCAACTTTACCATCGATACCGCCCTCTAAAACCTTATTCTTTAATTCTTCCACTAGTTCACCATACGCACATTGGTCGTCTAGGCGTAGTACAAAACCGTCCTTCGTTCCCTTCATATTAACTAACTGTTTTTTCATGAATGCCTCACCTCACGTTGTTCTTTGTTAAGAAACCTCACGTGCTCTCTGTAAGACACGCGCATTAATTAGATACTTGAAGGCCCACCCAAGAATCATTAAAAATAAAGCATTCGCAATGATTGTTGGTAGTAGTCGTGAACGTAAGAAATCCGCTAAAGGAATTGCTGTAAAATCGATTAGGAAAAAGAATTGATAGAGAATAAATTCTAAAATCGCTACTAGTATAACTGAAATTGTAGTTGTTACAACTAAGTGCTGATGTATAACTTTCACGATAGACCCTGCCAAAAAACATATAAGTGGATAAAGTACTGAATATAATCCAATAATATCAATGTAAAACACATCATACAAGACACCAAAAAAAAGTCCATACATTACCGCACGTTGACGGCTGTAATAGATGGATATAAAAATAAGGTATAAGATTAAAAAACGCGGTACCAGAAAATAGACTTCCCCTTTAATTTCAATCGGGGAAAGCATAGCAAATTCTGGTTCTAACAGGAATAGTAAAACCGCTACAGAGGGGATGAGAAATCGAACCATCACTCCGCCTCCTCTTCACTTGCCTCTTGCGGATTCGATAAATCCTCATTCGTTGCATTGCCATCTGATCCATCAATACTTGTGGATGTTCGCTTGGCAATCACAACATGCTCTAAAATTGAAAAATCAGCAGATGGTTTGACATACGCCATTTTCGTTAAACCAAAGTCATCTGTACTAACTTCCGTAATTTCTCCTATCGGCACTCCCTTAGGGAAAATACCACCAAGACCTGAAGAAACTACTTGCTCGCCTTCTTTCACCTTCATGCTAGAATCGATTCGCTTCATAATGAGTTCATTACGTTCTTCATCAAAGCCCTCGATTAAACCGTATGCTTCTTTTTCTCCTAGCACCATCGCGGAAACACGATAGTTTGGATTATTTGTATTTAAAAGCTCTACCTCAGATGTGAAAGGTGTAACTAGGGTAATTTTCCCCACTAACCCTTTCGCTGTCATAACTGCCATATTTTTTTTGACTCCATGAGAAGACCCTTTATCTAAAATAATTTTCTCTTCCCACTGGTCAGGATTTCTAGCAATCACTGTTGCTTGAATTGGATTAAATGCCTTTAAGCTCTCAGTTTTATCCAAAAGCTCTCGAAGCTTGTTATTCTCTGATTTTAAATCCGTAGCCTCAGCTTGTACAACTGCAAAATCTTCTAAGCGTGCTTTTAAACGTTTATTTTCTTCGTACGTGTTTAAGAGGGAGTCAATACTATTAAAAACACCATTAATATAATTCGCCGGCTTCGCAACAAGCGATTGTGCGAAACCGACAGTATCTTTAATAATTTGCTCTGGTAAAGTTGCATTCGTCCGATCACGTAATGAGAAGCTAATCAATGCCACAAGAAAAACCATGCCTATGAGCAGCAAAATTACTTTCTTATTGAAAAAAAAGTGTGGCATTGCCTAAACCTCCTTACCCTTTAACTTGTTGTTGACGAATTAAGTCGATATGATCTAATGCCTTACCTGTACCAATCGCTACACAGTCTAAAGGATCTTCTGCAATGAATACTGGCATATTTGTCTCTTGACTGATTACTTTGTCTAAGTTTGTTAGCAGTGCCCCACCACCAGTTAATACAATACCGCGCTCCATTACATCAGCAGATAATTCTGGAGGTGTTTGTTCTAATGTTTTACGAACACCGTCAATAATAGAGGAAACCGCTTCACGTAATGATTCAGAAATTTCCTGTGAAGAAATTTCAATTGTTTTCGGTAAACCTGTTAACAGGTCACGTCCTCTAATATCCATTCGTGCTTCTGGTCCTTCTGCCAATGCCGTACCAATTTCCATTTTTACGGCTTCCGCTGTACGTTCACCAATTGTTAAATTATACGTTTTACGGATATACGAAATGATGGATTGATCCATTGCATCACCACCAACACGTACAGATTCACTCGTTACAATACCACCTAATGAAATAACGGCAACTTCTGTTGTACCTCCACCGATATCAACAACCATTGACCCTGTAGGATCCCATACAGGAAGATTTGAACCGATTGCTGCTGCAAATGGCTCTTCGATTGTGAACGCCTCTTTTGCACCTGCTTGTCGTGCAGCATCAATAACAGCACGCTGCTCCACTGAAGTAATACCATAAGGTACACAAATCATAACATTTGGTTTTTTCCAGTTGCCTCCAGAGTTTTTACATGCTTCTTTTAAATAATACTCAATCATTGCTGTTGTAATATCGAAGTCAGCAATAACGCCATCTTTCATTGGACGAATCGCTACGATTGAGCCAGGTGTTCGACCAATCATATTTTTCGCATCATTACCAACGGCAACAATATCCCCTGTTTTTGTATTTTTTGCTACAACTGAAGGTTCACGTAATACGATTCCCTTTCCTTTAATAAACACTAATGTATTCGCTGTGCCGAGGTCAATCCCGACATCTTTGCTTCCTAGTCCAAACAAATTGTGTACTCCCTTTCTATATAAGCCATACTTTCGTTGACATCCAATATATTTGACGACAATGTATAGGAAATTGAATTGTGTAAATACACAATTGACTCCTTTCAACGTCCATAACACCTGTCAAATTTTTTTATCTCCATCAGTTGGTAGTTTACACCTATGAAAAAACTACACACTCATTCACCTCACCACCAATTTTGATGGGAGTCCTCCCTGAATAAAGATAAAATTCATACCGTTCATTATAACGGAAAAACGCAAGAATTTGTAGTATCACATACTTCATCTCACAGAAAAGATACTATTTTAATTCCCTCTTAAACTAAAAATAGTACGTATAGATTAGCATATAATTTTTATTCCCATAAGACAATGTGTATCAGGCTACCAATTTTTGTGAAGATAATTGCTTTTCTATGAATACATTAACGTTATGTAAGAAAAAAGGTTCGCCAATATACCACAAAAAAATACAAAAATTTTATGACTGGTTATAATTAAGGTCATTTATAGTAATAGAATCTTCTATACAACAAATTGAATTCATCATAAAAAACTCTGCATATTGTATGCAGAGTTAAAAATATCCTTTTTCCTTTAAACTAATATATTGATGGTCGCCGATGATGACGTGATCAATTAACTCTATCCCTATAATATAGCCTGCTTCAACAATTCGCTTTGTTACTTCAATGTCCTCCGTGCTCGGTGTTGGCACCCCACTTGGATGGTTGTGGGCACATATAATAGAAGCGGCAGACCTTTTGACAGCTTCTCGAAATATTTCTCTAGGATGAACGATGGATGCATTTAAACTGCCAATGAAAATCGTTTGCTTATGAATAATTTGATTTTTTATATTTAAAAAAAGCACTACAAAATGCTCCTGATTAAGCGAGGTCATATCAGGCATTAAGTAAGTTGCTGCATCTTGTGGAGAACGTATTGTGAATTTCTCATCATTATGTTTTTGAGCCAGTCTTCTACCAAGTTCAACAGCAGCCATTAATTGAATGGCTTTCACCTCGCCTATTCCTTTAATAGCCATCATTTCTTCGATGGTTGCATGCTTCAAATGATGGAGTCGTTCAAAAACATTTAACACCCTATTTGCAAGAACAAGCACAGATTCTTCCTTTGTGCCTGTCCTCAATAAAATAGCGAGTAGCTCTTGATTCGATAAACTTTCAGCCCCTTGTCGTAATAGCCGTTCACGGGGGCGATCCTCTATATTGACATCACGTATCATCAAAGTTGGTAAAGCGTCTTCTAGCAAAAATATTCACTCCTTCGCAAATTGGACTATCTGTAGATCCACCAATTGCGAAAACAAAGTTGCAAGTGGTAAACCTACAACATTGTTATAATCTCCTTCAATTCTTTTAACTAATAGTGTACCAATCGTTTGAATGCCATAACCACCCGCTTTATCAAAAGGATCTCCTGAATCAACATAAGCTTCGATTAAATCCTGCGATAGACGGTGGAAAACAACTGTAGTCTCTTCCACAAAGGTCGTTTCCTTTCCATTCGGTTCGATTATAGCGACCGCAGTCATCACACTATGCTTGTTATTTGACAAACGCAATAAATGAGAAATAGCTTCCTCACGCGTTTTAGGTTTATGTAGTAGCTCTTGATTGTAAACAACGATTGTATCTGCACCAATAATCGTGGCATTAGCTGCTTTTTTAGCTACATCACGCGTCTTCAATAAAGCTACTCCTTTTACATAATCCTGCATTGTATGAGCTTGTACACTTGTTTCTTCCACTTCACTTGTCAAGACTTCAAACGGGAGTGCTAGCATGTTAAGCAATTCCTTGCGCCTAGGGGAAGCAGAAGCAAGGACAAGCTTATGATTTGTTTTTAACATTATCTGATCATTCCTCCTTATCCTTATGATACAGAAGAATGCACAATTTGAAAATTTTCAAAAAAACAAGATAATGAAGATTTCATTATTATTTATTGTTAAAACTTCACTTGAAGACACGTATTTTTAGATTGGTAATGTGCAAAAACATGCAGACGAATGATGTTGATATCACTGGAAATAGTAGAGGCCGCTGCGCCAATGGACTGCCAATCCTCAGGTAGCGTTGAGTCCTTGCCATTTTCCTTAAAATTTAATTTTGCGGCATTTTTATCTGCTAAAGCAGTTGGAAGTTCTGCCAAGGTAGGTTCTTTACAGCTTTCACCACTGACGCTAAATGCCTTTTTAAAGGTTGCGGGGTCCTGTAAAAATTTTAGCTGACTTTCCTCCGTCACCATGCTTGTCCACACATAAAACTTGTCATCAACTTGAACGATCGCGCTCTCTTTTAAGGCAGGATACTCAGCAACAAATGAACTTGCGCTCTCATAGTTTGAATACACGCCAGCTTGGCTTGCATAAAACATCGATGCATTAGATGTATTGGTTGTCTCCCCGGCAGTTGGAATCGTTTCTGTTTGTGATTGATTATTTGCCACTTCACTACCATTTTTCTTTAAAGGTAACTGTGTGCTGGCTTGTAAAACGCCCAGAAAAATTGCTACACCTAATAGACCAACAAATCCACCAATAATCATTGCTCGAAATATTTGTTTTTTCATCACATGACTTACAATTTTCATTCAACTATCACCTCATCCTTCCACCTATCTATGCCAACATCATATGATATTATATGTACATTCCAAAGGGTAAATGCGAATTTATTATTTTTTGATACGGAACTCATTGCAATCCTAAATTTGCAGCCATAAAAAAACTAGGACTCCCTATCAAGAGCCCTAGTTATTTCATTGTTTTAATCTATGACGAACCTCTGTTAATAAATATAACGAGCCTGCTACAATGGTTCTCTGCTGTCTATGTGATTGTGCCTGTATAAAGGATGCATAGTCAAGCAAGGTTGTTTTCGATGTTGCATGAGAAAGTTTGACCATTTGATGGGCTGGCATTGCTCGTGAATTAGCAAAATCGACGAAGTAAAAGTCATCACTCACCTGCTCTAGAATTCCGAGAATCTGCTGAACATCTTTATCTGCTAGTATGCCAACGACAAATGTTATCTGCTCATTTGGATATTCACACTGAATCGTTTCTATTAATTTTTCAGCACTTGCAGGATTATGCGCACCATCCAATATAACGAAAGGCATTATTTCTTCAAAGCGTCCCAAAATAGAGGCCTTTTGCACAGCTTGACGAATAGCTGTTTGATCAATAGACACGTCTAATTCTGACGCCACTTCAAAAAATGCTGTAATGGCGAGAGCCATATTGTTTCCCTGATGTGTCCCCTTCATAGAACGATTCAGGTTCGCAATTTGGAACTGCTGTACGTCATTCATATAGCTTTCTCCATCAGTTGTTTGCTTAATGGCAAAATGCTGACCTAATGCAAATAGAGTGGCTTTTTTTCGAACGGCTACTGCATCCACAACTCGCTTCGCCTCATCAGGCAAATCACCAATAATAACTGGACGTTGTTGTTTAATAATACCTGCTTTATGGTGTGCAATGCTTTCAAGTGTATCCCCTAAAAACTTTGTGTGCTCTAAAGCAATACTTGGGATAATAGAGACAATAGGTGTTACCACATTTGTACTATCCAATAAACCACCCATTCCCGCTTCAATCAGCGCAATATCCACCTGCCCATTGACAAAATGTAAAAATGCCGCCACCGTCAGCAATTCAAAATCGGTTAGTTTGCCACTCAGCCCAGCCTCATGCATCTGTTGGAAAACTTGATCCATTTCAGCCTCGGTTATAGGTTGACCAGCTATTTGAATTTGGTCATGAACATCAACGATACATGGTGACATAAATTTGCCCACGCGTAAGCCATGTTCTTGTGCAATTGCCTCTAGAAATGTTAACGTAGAGCCTTTGCCATTTGTACCCGCTAAGTGGACAACACGCAAAGTTTGCTCAGGATTACCTAAATATGATAAAGCCTCTTCAATCGCTGTAAGACCTGGTTTAATGATATCATCACTTTTAACCTGCCATTTCTCTTTATAATGATCAAAGTTTGGGATCATCGTCCTTCCTCCTGTAGCCACTGTCGAGCTTGTGCTATAAAGTATAATGAGCCTGTAATGACAACAATATCCTCTTTTTGGCGTTCTTGTAATAGTGTTTGAAGGCTTTTTAGCCATTCTGTATGAACCGTTTTATTTGCATGAGTCGACAACGTCGCTAAGCTTTCAGCAGGCATTGCATTCGGTAGATCTATTTGTGTAAAAGTGATCGAGGTGGCAACAGCATCCATTAGTTCTATACTGTTAGCATGATCCTTATCTGCTAATGCCGCATAAATAAAGTGATAATTGTTTCTTGGATAGACATTTTTTAGTGTTTGGATCAGAGCAGCTGTCCCCTCTGAATTATGAGCACCATCTAGCACAATTTGATTCGGCCATTGCTCAAAGCGGCCTGCCCATTGCGCACATTGTAGACCTTGACAAATAGAATCATCAGTAATGACAATTGCCCCCTGCTCACGTAATGTTAGTATGGCTGTGATTGCCAAACTTGCATTATTTATTTGATGTTGACCAGCCATTTTTAATGGTACATCCTTCATCAAGACAGGGTCCTTTTCATATGTAAAATGCTGATAGTCAGTACTTTGCCAACTATTTGTCACCATGAAGTCTTGACCTAAAACATAGCACGTCGCATGTCGTTCCTCTGCCGTGGCTTTAATGACAGCCAATGCCTCCTCATTATGAACACCTACAACAACTGGTATGCCTTCCTTGATGATGCCAGCTTTTTCAGCGGCAACCTTTGCGAAAGTGTCGCCTAAAAAGGCTGTATGCTCTAACGAGATCGTTGTAATAATAGCTAAAAGCGGTGTTACGACATTTGTCGCATCCAAACGCCCTCCAAGCCCTGTCTCAATAAGCGCTATATCTACACCTTCATGTGCAAAATACTGAAACATAATGAGTGTAACTACCTCAAAAAAGCTTGGAAATTCACCATTGTAGTGTTCTTCTATAATTTTCGCAAGTTTATTGAAATAGTAGAGAAATTGCTCATCCGAAATTTGGTGGCCGTTAATGGTCATACGTTCATTAACTCGCTCTAAATGTGGAGACGTAAATGCCCCTACAGTGTAGCCTGCATGTTGAAGCATTTCTCTTAATGCGTTCACCGTAGAACCTTTACCATTTGAACCTGCTACATGGATTACTCTTAGCTTGTTGTGAGGTTCATCTAAATGTCCTAGTACTTCCCGCATAAGGACAAGTGGCGCACGTTTATGATCAACTGCTTTTAATGTAAAAATAAATTTTGTACATTCGTTCATTGTGTTAAACAAAAGAAACACTCCTTCTTACTGCAATATCTTTATTTTAGTACAAGTAACGTTTAATAACATAGCAAAATGACAAAATACAAAAAACACGCAGCTAGCAACTGCGTGTTCGTATTAATATTATTTTAGTGTACTTTGTGAGCACCTAATAAAGCACCCATATTATTTAAAATGGTTTTTGCATCACTATTTAATAATGGATGAACATCTGGGCGTTGCACTAAGTCAAAAGCATTTTTTAACGTTCTTTTTAGCATCGATATATCAAAATCTGAGCAATATTCATTAATTTTTTGGATCGTTAATAAATCTGTTCGTGATAATTTAGTGCTATCCTGTTGGGGATTACTATTTGCTAATATGTGCTTAATCAGGACACGGCCACTTGTATTCAATAAACGATAATACTTTGCTTCGGATAATTTTAAGAGATTCGTTTCGATCAATACTCTCGCGCTTACAAAGTCTAATTCATCACATGCTTTGTTGACTTTTGTAATAATGGTTGCAATATTTCCTGACATTCTCAACACCTCCATTGGCTCTTATTTTCTTTACTAATAAAGACTGTCTATCTAAAAAACCATCTATTTAGATTTGGTTTTTCACGGCTAAATAACATGAAATT
Source organism: Lysinibacillus sp. YS11 (assembly GCF_002896375.1). NCBI lineage: Bacteria > Bacillati > Bacillota > Bacilli > Caryophanales > Bacillaceae > Lysinibacillus > Lysinibacillus sp. YS11. Next base: position 3,169,121 of record NZ_CP026007.1, read on the forward strand.
AGGTTTTGTTTCCTATTAGTTCAGCGCTGCACATCATCTATTAGACCAATTTATTTAAAATAATACTATATATTTTTTCCTAATTCAATGTATATCTTTAGCTCTACATAAAAAAAAGCAATGGATGACTTTTTCGTCATCCATTGCTTCGTCTTTACATATTTTTTAATTCTTCTAAACGTTTTAACACAACTGCATGCTTGCTTTCGTAATCTGCTAATTTCTCACGTTCTGCGTTGACTAACGCTTCCGGTGCTTTCGATACAAACTTCTCATTCGATAATTTACCTGTAACAAGCTTTACTTCTTTTGCCCATTTCTCTAATTCTTTTTCAAGACGGGCAATTTCTTCCTCAAGATTGATCAGTCCAACAAGAGGCAGGAATACCTGTGCTCCTGTCACAACAGCAGTCATTGATTGTCCTGGGGCCTCTAAACCTTCACCAATTGTTAAAGTGTCAGGATTACAGAATTTTTCTAGATATGCTTGATTATCTTTAAGTACAGCTGCTGTTGCTGCATCTTTCGCTGAAATAAATAACGGTACTTTTTTGCTCATCGGTGTATTTACTTCCGCACGAATATTACGTACTGAACGTATAATATCCATTAGGAGCTTCATATTATCTGCTTCATCAGCAAAATGAAGATCTGTGCGTACTGTTGGCCATGCTGCCACTGTAATAGATTCACCTTCGTGTGGTAAGTGCTGCCAGATTTCTTCTGTAATGAAAGGCATAAATGGATGTAAAAGACGCATTGTTTGATCTAGTACGTAAGCTAAAATAGATCGAGTTGTCTTTTTAGCTGCTTCATCCTCACCGTAAAGTGGTAATTTTGCCATTTCAATATACCAAGAACAGAAATCATCCCAAATGAAATTGTATAATTCACGGCCAACTTCGCCGAATTCATAACGCTCTGCAAGAGAGGTTACTCGTTCAATCGTTTCATTTAAGCGCGTTAAAATCCATTTGTCAGCTACAGATTTTTCACCAGTTAAATCGATCTCATCATATGTCATACCATCCATATTCATAAGCGCAAAACGTGATGCATTCCAAATCTTATTGGCAAAGTTCCATACTGCTTCAACTTTTTCAGTTGTATAGCGTAAATCTTGACCAGGTGATGAACCAGTAGCTAAGAAGTAGCGTAATGAATCTGCACCGTATTGTTCAATGACATCCATTGGATCAACACCATTGCCAAGTGATTTACTCATTTTACGCCCTTCACCATCACGTACTAAACCATGAATTAGCACATCTTTAAATGGACGTTGATCTGTAAACTCAAGGCCTTGGAAAATCATTCGAGAAACCCAGAAGAAAATAATATCATAGCCTGTTACTAATGTATTTGTTGGATAGTAACGTTTGTATTCTTCATTTGCTTCATCTGGCCAACCCATAGTAGAAAACGGCCATAGTGCTGAAGAGAACCATGTATCTAGTACATCTTCATCTTGCGTCCAGTTTTCTGCATCTGCTGGGGCTTCTTTACCTACGTATATTTCGCCTGTTTCATTATGGTACCAGGCTGGGATTTGATGGCCCCACCATAATTGACGAGAAATACACCAATCGCGTATATTCTCCATCCAGCGGGAATATGTGTTTTCAAAACGAGCAGGAACAAAGTTTACTTTCCCTTCTTCGTCCTTTTGCAGCTCTAGGGAAGCATCAGCAAGTGGTTGCATTTTAACGAACCATTGTGCTGAAAGATATGGCTCAACAACAGCACCAGAACGTTCAGAGTGTCCTACTGAATGCATATGCTCTTCAATGCGAATTAACACACCTGCTTCTTGTAAATCAGCAACAATTTGCTTGCGGCATTCGAAGCGATCCATTCCTTTATATTTGCCAGCAAGGTCATTCATTGTGCCGTCTTCATTCATTACTAGAATGCGCTCTAGATTATGACGATTACCAACTTCAAAGTCGTTCGGATCATGGGCTGGTGTCATTTTTACAACCCCAGTACCAAATTCCATATCAACGTACTCATCAGCAACAATTGGAATTTCGCGACCTACAATCGGTAAAATAACGTTTTTACCAATTAAGTGCTGATAACGCTCATCGTTCGGGTGAACAGCTACCCCAGAGTCACCAAGCATTGTTTCGGGACGTGTTGTAGCAACTTCTACATAGCCAGAGCCATCAGCTAATGGATATTTCATATGATAGAAGGCACCTTGCACATCCTGATAAATTACCTCGATATCAGATAATGCTGTTTTTGCTGCTGGGTCCCAGTTGATAATACGTTCACCACGATAAATTAAACCTTTTTCATATAACTGAACAAAAACTGTTTTTACGGCATCTGAAAGACCTTTGTCTAATGTGAAACGTTCACGTGTATAATCTAATCCAAGACCAAGCTTTGCCCATTGATCACGAATATGTCCAGCATACTCTTCTTTCCATTCCCATGTTTTTTCGAGGAATTTTTCACGTCCTAAATCATAACGTGTAATATTATCCTCACGCAGCTTGGCTTCTACTTTTGCCTGTGTTGCTATACCAGCATGGTCCATACCTGGCAACCATAGGGCATCATAGCCTTGCATGCGTTTCATACGAATGAGAATATCTTGTAATGTTGTATCCCAAGCATGACCAAGGTGTAATTTACCTGTTACGTTCGGTGGTGGAATAACGATTGAATAGGGCTTTTTCCCACTTTCAGGCTGTGCCTCGAAGAACTTCCCTTGTAACCACCATTCATAGCGACCAGCTTCAATGGACTGTGGGTCATATTTAGTTGGCATTGAAATGTTTTCTGTCATATTGACTCCTCCTATTGTTTGAAAACTGTTGGTAAAGAAATACTATTTATTTTTTACCCAATAAAAAAACTCCTCTCGTCTAAAAGGACGAAGGAGTTTTAGTTCGCGGTACCACCTTTAATTCCAGCAGGGTTAAGATAAATATTAAATAACATATTTTCTCAGCCTATTCTACTGGCTCTCAATTCGGTAACGGTGTTTAACCGGCTTTAACTACTATTAGTTCACTAAAGCTGCTCAAGGGCTACCTTCAATTTCGTACAAATAGAAACTTCTCAGCTACCGTTTCCTCTCTGAAAATGTAGTCAAAATTTACTCTTCCCTATCATAGCATCTGTATTTGATTTTCCTTATTGTACCGCAGGATCGTGTCATTTTTCAAGTGATTTAGTCATCTTTTAGTAAGAGGAAAGTAAATAGAAAAGGAAGTGACAATTCAAATGCGACGACGCAAGTATAACCCTTGGCTTTTACCACCTTGGCTACGACAAGTTCGTTTTTATTGCAGAACCATCATCGTGCCGATTTGTGCTTTTCAGTTTATCCGTGTCATTATTGTGCCAACATCAGGTGATTTAGTCTTCTTATTACTCCTGCTACTTCTCTGCTATTTACTTTTGAAAGACATCATTTGAAACACGAACTTTAAGCGGTGTATATTCTTCTGTTAGATCCCAAATCATAGAAGGCACTTCATGCCAAGTACTGGATTCGCGTACAACAATATGGCTTGAGGATTCTCTTAATACAGCTTTTTGGTCAACTGTTGTAGAATTCTCTTGGCGTGAAGCTGCTGCTACTGCGGCAGGTTGTTTCACTTGAACACTTTCTTCAATTGCAGCCAATGTCTCCTCTTGTTCGAAAGCATGTGTTGATAGGTGCGGATTGTCTAACACATCTTTTTCAACAACAGGTTCATACTCATTGAAAGCGCTTGTGACTGTCCACTCAAGCTGACACATCTGATTTGTTAGACTAGGGCGAATATCCTTGACCATTAAATCTTTGACATCTGATTCTTTTGGTAAATCCACATGTAAAGGAACGGCATACTCAAAATAACCAGTATCTCCTTGAATATCAAGGGCATCAATTGTAATTAAATCTTCATTTTCTGCAAATGCTTGCATATCTTGAAAATCAAAGCGAACGTGTGCGGTGATATGATAGATGCCCATAAGTCGCAAAGAATCCTCTAACTGCATTGCCTGCCACTGTGGCTTAATTTGAACAGCTGCTATTTCAGTTGGGCAGCCATATCCAGGAAAACAAAATGTTTCGCGCATATTCCAAGTTTTGTATTCGATAATAATCCCTCCCTTTGCATCATATGACGATTTGAAGGATAGTATGCTAGGATGTTGCCATTTGAACAGAGTTAAAAATAGATACTACTAAAAAAATGGCATGCTAGAAGTAATAGTCTAGCATGCCATTCCCATGGATGTTCGTATCATTAAACATTTACTAATTTAATTTTATTAGCTACACGATCTGTTAGCATTTGAGTTGCCTTTGGTACGATCGGTTTAAAAATCGGATTGAGAACAGGGCCAGCTAACCCGCCTGCAATGACTTCTAAGAATCCTGTCATTTTAGTATTTTCAGCGTCGATACTTTCTGCGAGGAAATAGCCATTTCCTGTGAAGTTATCAGAAAGCCCCTTTAATTCAAATGTAACTTTTGATGGTGCTATCCATTCTAAGATTGTAATTTCTACTTCAACTGTTTTTTTCAAAACGCCAACATTGCCTTTAAAAGTCCAAGTGGAGTGTTTCTCATCAATCATTTCATGTGCATTATAACCAGGGACAAGCTTTGCCCATTTTTCCATATCACTAACGAAATCCCATACATGTTCAATCCCTACGGGTACTTCGACCGTGTGTGTGCCTGTTGCCATATCAATTCACTACTTTCTTTTATGAATAGCTATATTATAAACGATATCGCCCACAATTTGGCTATGCTGAAAGATGTAATTTTGACAAAAGCAGGTCCTTCATCCAGTATAGTTGAGCGTACTTACTAGTAAATATATGCTATTGTTCCTTTTTACTCATGTATTCCTCAAGCACTATAATGCCTTCTGCTTAATCGATTAAAAAAGGTATTGTCAATGGGATATAAAGCAATCTTGCAAGGCGAGGGTTGATTTCCGTTCCGCCAGCGTCCTTTCCATGAGGCGTCCGTGAGTGACAACACCTCTCCATAAAATGAGTAGTGAACACTTTTACTTTATTTGAAAACCTTGCTATTAAGAATCATTTTTATGGGGTGAAGTGGAAGGTGCTTGAATCCCGTGGGATAGCTAAAGAGGTGAGCCACAGGAAAGCAAGTAGCCTACAACGGAAACCATTTTCCCCTTTCGCAAAAATTCTAGTGATGGTTTTGTTTTTCAACAGCAGAAGAGCATGCTAGAAATAATTCTAGCATGCTCTATCAAATTTTATTGCGCTAATTGCGCAAATACTTTATGGAATGCTGCCACTGTTGTCGCAATGTGCTCTTCCGTGTGAGCTGTTGAGATGAATAGTCCCTCAAATTGAGAAGGAGGTAAGAAAATACCTTCCTCTGCCATTAGACGGAAATATTCAGCGAATAATTGTAAATCTGATGTTTTAGCAGAAGCAAAATCAATGACATCTTCATTCGTGAAGAAGAAGCCAATCATAGAGCCTGCACGATTAACAGTGTGCGGGATATTATATTTAGTTGCTGCTTCACGGAAACCAGCCTCAAGCTGATCCCCTAATTTTTTAAAGTAATCATACGTACCATGGTCTAAACGGGATAACGTTTCATAACCAGCTGTCATCGCTAACGGATTCCCCGATAATGTTCCTGCTTGATAAATTGGTCCAGCTGGTGCTACTTGCTCCATAATTTCTTTTTTCCCAGCGAATGCGCCTACAGGGAGACCACCTCCGATGACTTTACCTAAAGTAGTCATATCAGGCGTTACCCCAAAATACCCTTGTGCACAGCCATAATCTACGCGGAAACCTGTCATGACTTCGTCAAAGATTAATAATGCACCGTGCTCTGAAGTAAGTGCACGCAAACCTTCTAAGAAACCTGGTTGTGGAGGTACAACACCCATATTTCCTGCTACTGGCTCCACAATGACTGCAGCTAACTCTGTGCCAAATTTCTCAAAAATCACTTTTGCCCCTTCTAAATCATTATAGGCAACTGTCAACGTATTGCGGGCGATATCTGCAGGTACGCCAGGGCTATCAGGTAGGCCTAATGTGGCAACACCAGAACCAGCTTTAATCAATAAGGAGTCACCGTGACCATGATAAGACCCTTCAAACTTTAAGATCTTATCACGTCCTGTCACACCACGTGCTACACGTAATGCAGACATAGTAGCCTCTGTTCCAGAAGAAACAAAGCGAATCATTTCCATTCCTGGTAAACGGTCTAATACTAATTGAGCTAAGCGATTTTCTGTATAGCTTGGAGCACCGAAGGAAGAACCCTTCGCAGCTGTATCTGCAATTGCTTTCACTACCTCTGGATGTGTATGTCCTAAAATTAACGGACCCCAAGACAATACATAATCAATATATTCATTGCCATCAATGTCTTTAATGATTGCCCCATGGCCAGATTCCATGAAAATCGGGTCCATATTTACTGATTTAAATGCACGTACTGGGCTACTTACACCGCCCGGCATTAATTGAACAGCTTCAGCATAGGCTTGTTTTGATTTTTCGTAAGAACGTGTCATTTATTTCTCCTCCAACCAACGTGCAGCATCTTTTGCATGATACGTAATGATTAAATCAGAGCCTGCACGTTTCATGCCTAATAATGTTTCAAGCACAACTTTTTTCTCTTCAATCCAACCATTTATAGCAGCCGCTTTAATCATTGCATATTCACCTGAAACGTTATACGCAACAAGCGGTAATGGATAGTTATTTTTCATGTCTCGAATAATATCTAAATAGCTAAGGGCAGGCTTGACAATTAGGAAATCTGCGCCCTCTTCGATATCTGACTCCGCTTCACGGAATGCCTCTAGACGATTTGATGGATCCATTTGGTAGGATTTACGATCACCAAATTGCGGAGCACCATCTGCAGCATCACGGAAAGGTCCATAGTAACTGGATGCATATTTGACTGCATAGGACATAATCGGGATATGTTCAAAACCAGCTTCATCCAGACCAGCGCGAATTGCCGTTACAAAGCCATCCATCATATTTGATGGAGCAATGATATCAGCGCCAGCTTTTGCTTGTGATATCGCCGTGCGAGCTAAAACATCTAATGAAGGATCATTCAAAATTTGATCGCCCTCAATTAAGCCACAATGTCCATGATCCGTAAATTCACATAAGCATGTATCCGCGATGACTAACAACTCAGGATGACGTGTTTTAATGAGTCGAGTCGCTTCTTGCACAATGCCATGATCATGAAATGCACCTGTTCCAACCGCATCCTTTTCAGCTGGCAAGCCAAATAAAATAACTGCAGGAATACCTAATGCTACAACCTCATCCACCTCTGCCTCTAGTTTATCTAATGAAAATTGAAAAACGCCAGGCATTGAATGTACTTCATTTTTAATATTTTCGCCTTCTATTACAAAAATAGGATAGATCAGGTCCTCTTTATGTAAGTATGTTTCTTTTACCATTGATCTCATCGTTGCATTGGCACGCAAACGACGGTGTCTTTGAAATTGTAGTTTTGTCATGATTTGTCCCCTACTTTCATAATTTCTTCGATGACTGCTTGCATTGTATAAACGCTTGGCATAATATCCACAGTAGCACCGTATTGTTCAAGAGCTGCTTCCGTAATATGGCCGATGGCTGCAATGTGAGCTGCTTCCCAGCCAATATGTGGCACAACTTCCATTGCATACACGTCAACTGCTGAAGGACTAGCAAAAATCACTGTAACATTTTGATGTTGCTGGATGCAACTGACAATAACAGATGTTTGATCATGTCGTTCTATCGTTTCATAGACTGTCCATTCTTTTAATTCAAAAGGCAATCCATCCTTCAGCGTACTTTTCGCCTTTTCTCCTCGAATAAACAGACATCTAGGTTGATCACCCGCTACACTCGGAAATTCTTTAACGAAAATATCAGCACTAAATATGGAAGGCATAAAGCTCACTTGAAATCCTAAATTTTCTAATGCTGTTGTTGTTTTAGTTCCAATGGAAGCTATTTTTCCTTTGAAATGACTTGCATTAAATTGATGTCGAAGCATTTTACTAGCAAAAGCTTCTACAGCATTTTGACTAGTAAAAATCAACCAATCGTATTGCTTAGCACGGTTCAATAGTTCAGGATCCTTGCTATCTAATCGTTCACAAGTTTCAATTAATGGGGCTACGATGGCATGTCCACCTAAAGCTGTTATATTTTCCACAATGGTCGTTGTCTTAGATGTGCCTGTTAAAAGTATGGTTTTACCCTTTAGAGGTAAATTACTGGGCATCTTGCTCTGCCTTTACACGCTGAATTAAATCGAAAGCTCCCTGTTTTGTTAAACTAGCAGCTAGTTCTTCTCCAATTTTTTGTGCATCTGTGCCAACTACTGTTTCCTTATATACAACAGATGCATCTGGAGCAGCAACAAGGCCTGTTAATGTAATTTCTTCCCCATTTGAAGTGGCATAACCAGCAATCGGAACTTGACAACCACCATCCATTGCAGCTAAAAATGCACGTTCTGCATGTGCTTCTTGCCAAGTGAATGAATCAGTCAACTTACCTAATTCGGCTAAAAGCTCCGCATCATCGGCACGACATTCAATGCCAAGAGAGCCTTGCGCTACAGCTGGTAGACATTGTTCGACAGGTAAAAACTCAGTGACTACATCATCACTCCACCCAAGGCGTTTCAAACCAGCCGCTGCTAAAATAATGGCATCATATTCTTCTGTTTCAAGCTTAGCTAAGCGTGTATCAACATTTCCACGAATCCATTTAATTTCGATATCAGGACGTACTGTTAAAAGCTGAGCACTACGACGTAAAGAACTTGTCCCAACGACTGCTCCCGCAGGAAGGTCAGCAAATTTAACATGCCCTTTCGAAATAAATGCATCACGAGCATCTTCACGTGGAGGAATACAACCAATCACTAGCCCATCTGGCAATACAGCAGGCATATCTTTCATAGAATGAACAGCAAAGTCAATTTCTTTATCGTAAAGGGCTTGTTCAATTTCTTTTACAAACAACCCTTTCCCACCTACTTTTGAAAGCTGTACATCTAAAATTTGGTCACCTTTTGTTACAATCTCTTTTACTTCAAATTCGAATGGTGCACCAGCCGCTTTTAATTCATTAATGAACCAATTTGTTTGCGTTAGCGCTAATTTACTTCTCCTAGAACCTACAATAATTTTTCTCAACAGTCTCCAACCTTTCTTCTAATACCATAAATGGAATCGCGATAAACTACTACCTAAGAAGAAGTTTACAACAACTAATAGATAGGCATAAATATGTACCCATGCATAAGTTGTACCTGTCAGCTTGCTTTTGCGATTCACATATAGGATAAAACAATACAAAATTAAAATAATGAAGGACCCTATGATTTTCGCATCGAAAATCGAAAGACTCTCTAATGTTAATAGTGCCCATTCAAACCCTAATATTAAACTTATAAATAACATCGGAATTCCAATGAAAAATGAAATATTCATCCAGCTGCTTGTCTGCTGCAAGGAAGGCAATCTAGTCCATAAATGCGACCACTTTTTCTTTTTCAGCAATCGATATAGAACGAGATACAAAATGGCAAACACAAATGTTAATGTAAACGCTGCATAAGACAATATTGCAAATGATATATGAATAAAAAGCATCTCTGAAATTAAAGTATCCCCGACAGCTCCTGTAGGACGTTTCGGCATAAAAGTAAATATACTAGCGAATAAAAATCCTAGTATATTAATAATAAACACAGGTAAATCCACCCTTGCTATGCAATGAAGGATAATGGATAACGTCACGAGTAACCAGGAATAAAAAAGTATTCCCTCAGACAAGGATAAAATCGGAAAACGCTTCGTTTCCACAAACGTTAAAATGATAATGGCACTTTGAATCATCCATACAAATGAAACAAGCCAAAAAGCAATGCGTCTTGCACGTACTTGCTTATAAAAATAATCAGTAAAGTAAAAAACTAGACTGATCGCATACAAGACGATCATCACTTCATAGAGCCTCGTCATGGTCAAATCAGCCAATAGACATCCCTTCTTTGTCGTGAAATTAATAAACTATTTTAGCATAGAAAACAAAAAAACGTTTTCGTATCCTTAGTTTACCATACAGATACGAAAACGCCTCATGTAATATCAGTAGAAAATCCAATTGCGCGTAACACCCATGTACAATCACAGCTTTCTACGTGAGCGCAATAGATAATTTAGAAAGAGTACTTTGGTTCAGTAGAAGTCTGAGATACCTGTGCGCGTTCTTTGCGCTCAAGCTCTTGCTTTGTCATCTCATGAACTTCAGCTTCCACAGCATCCTCTATACCAAAAATTTGTTGGAATAAACGTAACTGTTCATTTGCTTTTGGAGAATTAGCCATTTCTTTAGCTTGCAAGATTGGCTCTTTTAACAATTGATTGATAATAGATTTTGTATGTTTGCTTAAAATTTTACGTTCACGTTCCGTTAAATCTGGCATTTTATTTTCGATACTTGTCATAGTCTCTTGTTGAATACGATTTGCTTTTTTACGTAATGCTGAGATGACTGGCACTACCCCAAGAGTAGCTACCCAGTCTTTAAATTGCACAACTTCTTCGCCAATCATATTAGTAATATCAGCAGCAGCACGTTCACGCTCTGCTAAGTTCGCTTCGACAATACCTTGTAAATCATCAATATCATATAGGAATACATTTGGTAGGTCGCCAACTCGTGGGTCAATATCACGAGGAACCGCTATATCTACCATGAATAATGGTTTTCCTTTACGTAAACGTTCCACGAATTGCATTAGCTCGTAATCAATAACATAATCAGTAGCACCTGTTGAAGTAATTAAAATATCCGCTTCTAACAAAGAACATTGTAATTCCTTCATTGATTTAGCTTCACCATGGAATTTAGCTGCTAAGCTTTCTGCTTTTTCAAATGTACGGTTAATGACAGTAACTTTCCCTACACCACTACCGTAAAGGTTCTCAATTGCAAGTTCCCCCATTTTTCCTGCACCTAAAATAGCTACATGCTTGCGTTGTAATGAGCCAAAAATTTTCTTTGCTAATTCTACGGCCGCATAGGAAACGGATACCGCATTCTCACCAATCGCTGTTTCATTATGAGCACGCTTTGCAAATGTTACTGCTTGTTTAAATAGCTGATTGTATACCGTTCCTGTTGTGCCAATCTCTTGTCCACTTAAAAAGCTTTTTTTTACTTGCCCTAAAATTTGTGTTTCACCTAGAACCATTGAATCGATTCCAGCTGTCACTTTAAATAAATGTTCGACTGCCTCATCTTCTTCACGAATCGTTAAATACGAAGAAAATGTCTCCACAGGCAAATCAAACCAGTTGGCTAAAAATTGTTTCACAAAATGACGTCCAGTATGCAATTGATCCACAACAGCATATATTTCTGTACGATTACATGTCGAAACAATTACGTTCTCTAATATACTTTTTTGCTTTTGCAGCGCTTCCATTGCTTGTGGCAGTTCACTCTCAATGAATGATAACTTCTCACGTATTTCAACAGGCGCTGTTTTATAATTCAAGCCTACTACGATGGTATGCATGAATAACACCTCACACGTTCTAATTCACAAATCTCATTATAGCACAGTTCGACAAGAGTTCATCAATAATTTGTGAACATGTCATGAAGAACTGCAATTCGTCATCTACATTAGAATTATTATAAACTAAGTGTAACAAATTATACGTGTTGTTTCAAATTAAAAAACTGCCCCAATTATCGGAGGCAGTTTTCTCATTAATTTGTTATTGTAACAGTCTTTATTGCAATCATATTTCCATCTTTATCGTATGCTATAAACTCAATCTCATCATTGACTTTAAAGTCCTGCATAGTTTGAACAGTTTTTGTTAACATATACACTTGATCACTACGCTTTTGCAAATCAAACTGGACATCTCCACTGATTGAATTAAAACGTACATTCATCTTCGCAACGTTTTGACAGTTACCATCAACTCGAGCACTCATTGTAATATAACCTTTTCGTAGCGAAACACTTGTCTCTTCAAATAAATCTTCTGGATTGATACAGCTTGAAGCTTGCGTTTTACATAAAATTGTATCAATTAACTTCTGGAAGACTTGATGCAATTGCAAATTATCAATTGCATGGAAGTACGTTCCGCCCGTTTCTGAAGATAATTGCATTAAAGTGGCGTCATTTACTTGTGATTTTTTGCCCATACTTACTGTGTATACTTTGACACCTTGCTTTTTCGCTTCATTTATAACTTTTGTCATTTTTGATTTACTCGTTTTACCATCAGATACAACGACAATCGCTTTGGATGTTTTCGAATCGTTCGAGAATTTTGTTAAAGCAATATCGATGCCTGCAAAAATATCGGTTGCACCCTTATCTTTCGATGCTTTATAAAGATCTTTTTTCAACACATTTTCTGTTGTACCTTCTCCAAGTACTGTCGCTTTTGTATTGGTTTCAATGACTATGTTATTTTTAGCCTTTAATTGATTGATTAGTTCAATCATTTTCTTCCCACGATAATTTGTTGGATCAACAGCCTTCATGGAAGAAGAATAATCCACTACATAGGCAATTTCTGTTGCTAAAGAACAAGAGTTTTTACTGAAGTATGGATTCGTAAAAATATCTTTCGTCACTGTTTTATCTTTTAAACCCTTCAAGGACGTTGCATAGCGAGGATCTATTGGATTTACAAGTCTTGCTTCCACTTTAGATTTGCCATATATAACTGAATCAAAGTAGGCTACAGCAGTACCTGGATTCCCTGTATTATTTAATGGATCAGAAGTGTTCGTAATGAATGAAGCTGTTTTTTCTACTCCGTCATACTTAATTTTGACTGTCCCTTGATAATCTGTAATAGGCTCTCCACCAGGACGCACTAAAGTCACCATTACTTTTGTATAACGATCTTTTCCTGATGGTCTTGATGCAGCATCCGCACTTTCCTTGAGGGCCTCTACTCGTTTTTTAAACGCCTCTACTTGTCCAAGTAATTTACCGCCTTGGTATTTTAATAATACCGTGCGGTCATAGTTACTTAAGTTAGTGAAGATCGAATAAATCTTCATAACACTATCATAATGTTCTAATGTTAAATCTTTTTCATCTGGCATTTCTTTCATAAGCTGAATAATGGCGCCGACTGGATTAATGTTCTCTACCTGTGAGGCAATATCATCATCAATGCCCTGAACGCGATAAATAGGACGACCATCGTCAGCAATTAAATACATTATTTCCGTTTTAGCTGGCGTTGTAACAGAGTTCTCAAAACGTGTCTTTAAAAGTTCCTCAAATAAGTGAACAGAAATATCATAGTTTTCAAATTGAAGAATAGCATTTTCATAACCTAATGCCGGATATTTAGGATCAGATCCACCGTAACGCAAATAGATGTTTTGCACATTCCCTAAAACGTCCTTCACATTTGTTTGCTGCCCAATACTAAATAATTTTTTATCTGAATTAGCATTTAGAGGAACTGGGCTATAAACATCAATTAAGTTTTGCGTAAAGAACTCTGGAATATCTTCACTTTTTGGAAATTCAGGAATCACGCTCCCATTATCATCTGTATTTGCTGGGTCGTATACTTGGTAATCAATACGCAATTCAGGCTGTGGTGCATAACGCACTTCTGCGTTTAGTTTCTCACCAACAAGACACTTCATTGCTGGATCCGTATTATTAATCAGCTCAAAAGTTATTGTATCACGTACTGATTTAGTTAATTTTGGTGCTACCACTATAGCAGATACCGTTGAACCATCCGATTGGACAATGTCAACTGCTTCACCTGAAGTATCAACAATATTTCCGTAGGATGCCTTCACGCGGAATGAATAAGATTTATCATCAGCGATAGGATCACCATTACAAGCTTTTAAAGAAACTGTAACTAGTGTTGTATCCACATTATTTGCAATTAAATCAGGCTTTTCCACCAAGATACTCTGCAATGCATTATTAACATTATTTGGTCCAGTAAAATCATTTGAATTATCCTTTGGCTCTTCAAAATCAGCACTACTAGATCCCATAAAACCAGGTGGTAACGTAATGCTATCATTATCACGACCAGCTGGACTACGTTTTAATCCTTGTACTGCGAAAGTGCTATTTTGAACAGCACGATAGAAAAATACAGCAACATCACCCCGTGTTAGTTTTGTGGATGGATTAAAGCTAGCGAAAGTGTTTTTGCCTGTAGAGCTTGTAGATAAATCATTTGAATATAAATATTGAACTGCCTGTGGCTCATCTAAATCTAAGCCTTTAAAAGCCGCGTAAATTTGGGCAAATTGGCCACGTGTTACAGCTTTTGTTCGATTCGTATTTACATGTGTACCATTAAATGGTAAATAAAAATCACTATAGAAATTATAAGCAACACTATCAATATAAGATAAAGCATAGTTACGATCTAGTTTGGCAAACATCAGAACAAGATCGCGATCTGTCACTTGATCATTTGGTAAAAAGTTACTTGCACTATTTAAGGACATCAGGTCATTATCGACCGCCCATGAAATAGCTTTATAATTATTGCTATTTGTTGGAACATCTCTAATTGTTGTAGCTGCTTGCGTAACAGTAGGTGTAGCTGTCATCAGTAGAAGCATGAAGCAAAGCATAGCAAGCAATGCTTTTTTTACATATGTCATTTTTGTTCCATCCTTTCTTTAGTTAAAGAACAATATGTCATCACGATAGTTTTGTTTTAAGTCATCCTCTAAATATTTCAAGAATCGTTCTAAAACAACTGACGCCTCTGCACGCGTTAGTGGTTTATTTGGATTAAAACGACCAGCAGCATCACCAATCATTAAGCCAAGTTCATTCGCTATATAGATGCCATCTCTCGCATAATTTGGAATCTGTTTGTCATCTGTAAATTTAGTTAAGTAACCAGGATCAGGTGCTCTATTTTCAAGTCCTAAGGCACGGACAAAGATAGTTGCAGCCTGTGCGCGATTAATAGCATTATCTGGCTTAAAGTAGTCAGCTGATACACCTTTGATTATTCCTTTATTTAACGCTGATTCAATATAACCGTAATCTTTGATAGAACGCTTCAAGTCTTTAAAAACACTTGTAGTAGGTGTCTTTTTTGATTTCTTTTCTTCAAACACACGTAAATCAACCGCTTTACCAATAGCCGTCGTAAAATCAATACGTTTCATTGGTGTATTAGGAGAAAAGAAGTTACTTGAATCTGAGTAAATACCTAGAGAATAAAGTTTTTCAATTGCTTCTTTCGCATAATGGGTTGTTAAATCTCTGAATTTAGGAATGATAAGACGTTCAATTGTCGGCATGTACTCTGTATCTAAATCAAGTGTACCTTTTTGTCCTGAAGATAGGTCGTATGTATATTCAGAAATAACATCCTTTTCACTTACGACTGCATATCCACCTTCAAAACTCCCTAAGCTACCGAGATTTTCCTCATAATTTAAAACACGTGATTTACTTGTAGATAAACGATTTTTCACATGACTTGTTTTACCATCACTATAAGAATAAACAGATTCCGTGATTTGAGTTTCTGTCGCACCCCAGAAGTTCTCATAGCCTGCATGTCGACTATCTGTTTCAATTGTTACTGTGTTTTGAACAGCATTTTTTCCTTTTCCTGTTTCAAAAGCATAGGTTTTTCTAGAAATAATATTTCCTGAGTAATAATCAGAGGCTGCACGATTATCAGTAACTGTTCCTTGTGAAAATTGATAATCGACTAAGGAATAAGTAATGGCGCCAATTGTGATTTTTTCAGTGTATTTCTTCACTTCACCGTTGGATGTTTTTTGACCAAGAACTGCATAATCCACTACATCTGATTCATAGGCAATATTTCTTGTCAATGTTGCGCCATTGCTTGCTGTTAATTTCATGCTATACGTTTCAGTTAATTTACCTTTTGATTCTTTTTGAGCAATTTTAATATCTTTACTTGTCCCTTTAAAAATAACAGGTGTCCCTGAAAGGAACACAGCTTCTTCATATGTATATTCGTTTTTTACAGCACCTGTTGTTTCTAATGAAGCGGCTGATGCATTGAATGGAATAGTTGTTCCAATCAAAAAGACAGCAAGGACTAGAAACATTATTTTAGATAATTTTTTTTGCATTCGCTTTTCCTCTCTTTCACTGTGCATTTGCGTGCATAATGAAGCTTGTTTCTAATATAACTAAAAAATCTGCTCGTCTTGCGAATATATACACAATTTAGCCTATTCGAAGTAACTTCTTCATCTTTCGATTATGAAACATATTCGCATGAGACTCGCAGATTTTTTAGTTTAATATTTATGCTAATCTACCAAAATAAAATGAGCTTTAACAAATCGATCTGATAATACAACTAAACGATCAGATGGCTGTAAGTCAGAAGCTTGAATCACCTTACCTGCTTTAATCAGTGTCGCTTGGTCAATATTCATATTAACCATTTCACCCGCTTCATACCAACGACCATTTTGCCATTGACTAACACTCTTGACATTAATGACTGCAGGATACGTAGATTTTACAGACTGTAGTTTCCCTGCAAGCATTAGAGGGGCAACAGGTTTAGCCTTGTCTAAAATATGAAGAGCTTGTACATGGCCTTCCTTCACATAGAAATAACCATAATCTCCCTCAGATAAGTAAAGTTCAATATCTGGCATGACACTATATGTTTTATTGCCGTCATCTACCATGGCTTTCGTTGAATTACTAACTGACAGTACAGTACGATCTGCTTTCTTGAAAACATTTGATTCAATCTTCATCGCATCGTCAATTTCAATTACATATCCATCTGCTTGAGATAAGCGTCCATAATATAATTCATGACCTGCGAGATTAGGTGACATGAAGCTATCACTTGTAACTTGTATTACTTGGGCATAGTGATCACGAGTAGCACCATCAGCCACGACAAAAGCAGTACCATATGCCATAAGACCAGTAGGTTCAATTAATCGTCCATTTCGAATTAAAATAGTTCCATTATGGAAATACATTGTTCCTGCTGTTTTCAGTTTCAGTAGTTGGTAATCTGTATCAACAGACAGCATTGGTTCGTAATATGTTCTTTCATTATTTTTTAATACGACAATTTTCTCGATTACTTCCTTACCAAATTGTTTAACGGTCGCATAGTATGCTTCGCTACCTATATAATTTTTCAGCTGACCTTTCTCGACTTTTGTATTCCCAACATAGATTGGTACTTTGGATGTAAAAGGCATAGTTGAAAGATCATTTGTTGTTTGAGAGCCAAATTGCCAGTTTACAAAGGCATGCTGATTTTTCACGGTAAGCTTGTTGGCATTAGGATTGACCGCTTGTATCTCGCCTTTATATAAGTTTTCAACGAGCGTACCTGTTTCACTGATAGCTACCTTTGATATGATTGAGGAAGTTTTATTTTTGAAACTTAATTTAACTCGATCCCCAACGTATAATGCACTAATATCTGTTGCAGAAGAACCTTTTTGATAATTGGTTTCTTTGTTTAAATAGTATGTCGTTTCTGCGCCAACATCTGGTTTTACCATGATAAATAAACCATTTGGATCAATACTCGTGACGACACCAGCAGTTGTTTTACCGTTACTGCTTCCTGTTGATGGTACATTTGTTTCTGTTGGTGTATGAGAGGTACCGCGAAGTTCAACAACACTTCTAAGAGAAATTTCAGCCTCGACTTCCATCCCCATCTTAAAACCCTCAATCGTTGTAGACGTATTATTAATATATAATCTAGTATTTTTATTAATATTAAAGGATACTGTTCGTCCACGATCATTTTCCAATGTAATTTTACTAAGTTGCTTTTCTATCGTACCATCAGGCTTCGTATATTCCGAAAACGTTACATCAACAAATGTCCCTGTCACTAGTTGGGCTGCTTTAGCAGATTGATTAAAGGAAAAACCAACTATCATCAGTAACGTAATCATCAGTATGTATAAATATTTTTTCAAAAAACCTGCCTCCTTACTAATTATTAGTATATCGTATTATTGGTAGTTTTTCTTATTCGAAAAGTTACATTTTAGGCCTTCTTGAATTTATTTCTAAAAACAAAAGTTGAGGTAGCTTTTAACTTCAAGCTACCTTGCCTACTTCATACTTGAATATCAATTGTATGTCCGGCTGTTGGATGTGGAGCATCTAACATTTCAACTAACTGTTCTGTATTTTGCTGTTGCATTTCCATTGCCTGTTTCGTAACAGCTAAAGATACATTTTGCATAAGTGTTGCTTGGTTCATTGCCATCGATAAAGCTGCGATATCCATCTAGTCCACCTCCTATCTAATTTATCGGACAAATAGTTTCATCATCAAGTATTTTCCCTAATTTTCTACACCACTCGATTGAAAATACAAAAACATCTATTGTCCTAACGGTTTAGATACAATAGATGTTTTTTATTACATTTTATTTTCGATTGTTTTCCAAGCTTCCTCAAAGCCAAGACCCGTTTCTGATGAGAAGACAATAAGTGGATCACTTTTTTCCATCTCCAGTGTCTCTTTGACAATTTTCTTATGTTTATCCCATTTACCTTTTGGAATTTTATCTGCCTTCGTTGCAATGATAATGCAAGGAATATTGTAATGCTTTAAAAAATCATACATCATACGATCATCAGCTGTCGGAGGATGTCGCAAATCTATAATTTGTACGACTGCTTTTAACTCCTGGCGTCCTGTAAAATAGCGCTCGATCATTTTTCCCCATGCCTCACGCTCTGTTTTAGAAACCTTTGCATAACCATACCCTGGAACATCTACAAAAAATAGCTGTTCTTCAATCTTATAAAAGTTAAGGGTTTGTGTTTTACCAGGCTTAGATGAAATACGTGCTAAAGCTTTACGTCCGATCATTCGATTTATGAAGGAAGACTTTCCTACATTCGAACGACCTGCTAATGCAAATTCTGGCAGTCCATCTTCTGGATATTGGTCTGGTCGTACCGCACTAATGACCATTTCGACATTATGGACTTTCATTTTTTTAAAAACCTCCGTCCAGCGCATAGGCTAAAACTTCATCAGCCGATGTCACTAGTTTAAATGTTAGTTGCTCGCGTACACTATCAGGAATATCCTCTATATCACGTTCATTATCCTTTGGACAAATGATTGTCGTTAATCCTGCACGGTGAGCGCTTAATGTTTTTTCTTTTAAGCCGCCGATTGGCAATACACGGCCACGCAAGGTAATCTCACCTGTCATACCTACCTCGCGGCGAATCGGGCGATGTAAAATAGCCGAAACGATAGCTGTTGCCATTGTAATACCAGCTGAAGGTCCATCTTTAGGTACTGCACCCTCTGGCACATGGATATGAATATCATGTGTATCAAAAAATTCGGCATCCACATTAAGGTGTTCCATCTTCGTACGAACATAGGATAAGGCTGTTTGAGCAGATTCCTTCATTACCTCACCAAGCTTACCAGTTAGTTGTAACTTCCCTTTACCTGGTGTTAAAGAAACTTCAATTTGTAATGTATCTCCACCAACTGTTGTATAAGCAAGTCCAGTAGCGACACCCACTTGATTTTCCTTTTCAGCCTGTCCATAGCGGAAACGATGTTTACCAAGTAAATCTTGTAATGATTTTGAGCTAACCGTTACGCGTTTTTTCTCACCAGATACAATTACTTTGGCAATTTTACGGCAAAGCGTAGCGATTTGTCGTTCTAAACCGCGAACTCCTGCTTCCCGAGTATAATAACGTATAATATCAGTGACTGCTTCATCTTTGATTACCACTTGCGTTTTTTTCAAGCCATGCTCTTTAAGCTGCTTTGGTATGAGATGATTTTTTGTAATTTGAGCTTTTTCGATTTCAGTATAGCCTGCAATAGAAATTACTTCCATACGATCTAATAATGGTCCTGGGATGCTACTTAAATCATTGGCAGTTGCAATAAATAACACATTAGATAGATCATATGGTTCCTCAATATAATGATCACTAAATGTATTATTTTGTGCAGGATCTAAAACTTCAAGCATAGCTGCTGCAGGGTCACCTCTAAAATCATTCGACATTTTATCGATTTCATCTAATAAAAATACTGGATTAATGGTACCTGCTTTTTTCATTCCTTGAATAATACGTCCTGGCATTGCACCAACATACGTACGTCGATGTCCGCGAATTTCCGATTCATCTCGAACACCACCTAAAGAAATACGAATAAATTTTCGATCTAAACTTTCGGCAATGGAGCGAGCTAATGATGTTTTACCAACACCTGGAGGCCCTGCTAAGCATAAAATAGGTCCTCGCAGTGAATTTTTCAGCTGACGTACTGCTAAATATTCTAGAACACGTTCTTTGACTTTTTCTAATCCATCATGATCTCGGTTTAAAATATTTTCAGCATGGGCAATATTCATGCGATCCTCTGTAGCATTTGTCCACGGTAATGAAATAAGCCAATCAATATAATTGCGAATAACACCGCTCTCAGCACTAGCTCCAGGTATTTTTTCATAGCGATCTAATTCTTTCAGTGCTGCTTCCTTTGTTGTTTCTGGCATACCAGCTTCGTCGATACGCTTCCGTAATTCTGCAACTTCTCCAGTTTTCCCTTCGCGATCTCCCAGCTCCGTTTGGATAGCTTTCATTTGCTCACGTAAATAATATTCCTTTTGCGTACGCTCCATTGACTGCTTTACTTTGGAATTAATCTTCTTTTCTAGATCCAATACTTCCTGTTCATCATGCAAGCGAATAATTAAATGATCTAGTCGTTTTTTAACGCTTAGCATTTCCAATACTTCTTGCTTGTCGGCAATTTTAAACGGCAAATGAGAAGCAATAATATCAGCTAAACGGCCAGGCTCTTCAATATCCGTTACAGTATTGATCGTCTCAGTTGTAATTTTATTGGAGGATTTTGCATATTTTTCAAAATACGTCAACAATGTCCGCATCAATGCTTGTGTTTCTACATCTTTTTCCGTTGACTCCTCTTTAATTTCAATATCGACAACCGTATACTTCTCTAACGCACGATAGTTTTTCCACGTTGCACGAGCAACTCCTTCTACAAGGATACGTAACGTGCCATTTGGTAATTTAAGCATTTGTTTGACATAAGCAATTGTACCAACTGAATACAAATCTTGCTCTTCAGGTTGTTCATCGTGCATTTCTTTTTGTGTTACCAATAAAATCATTTGGTCCTCTAACATTGCCTGCTCAAGCGCCGCTACAGAACGATTTCTACCCACATCAATATGTAACACCATCGATGGGAATACTAAAAGTCCACGCAAAGGCAATAATGGTACATTTGTTGTTTTTTGTATTGTCACCATGCGGGCATTCACCTCCGTCAAAATTTTCATGTTAACATCCCGCGCTACTAGTATGTGTTTAAAAAGTTGATTCACACTAGATATTGAAGCGAGCCAAAAATTTCTTCAAGTTACAGCTGGCTTTATGTAGGAATGAATAAAAAGCTGACTGTCGATATGTGCGAATATTGCACAATCGAAGTCAGCTAATTACTCTCTATCTCACAACGGTAGACAGCCACGTCTATTCATTATGCTGAAGTTTTAGTGTCGCTACCTTCATCGAGTTCAGTGCCATCTTCAAGAAGCAATTTCGGTTTTTCTTTATCCGTAATTGTTTTTGCTGTAATGATACATTTTTTCACGTCTTCACGTGAAGGTAATTCGTACATTACATCAAGCATTGTTGACTCAATAATTGAACGAAGACCACGCGCACCTGTTTTACGTTCAATTGCTTCCTTAGCAATTGCCACAAGAGCATCTTCATCAAATTCAAGCTCAACGCCATCTAATTCAAGCATTTTTTGATATTGCTTGGCTAGTGCATTTTTCGGCTCTGTTAAAATTTGTACTAGTGCTGCTTCGTTTAATTGCTCCAGACTCGCAAGTACAGGTAATCGACCAATGAACTCTGGTATTAAACCAAATTTCAATAAATCCTCAGGAATCAGCTTGGACATGATAGAACCTTCATCTACATCTACTTTATTCGGATCTGAACCGAATCCTATTACTTTTTCACCCTGACGTCGTTTAATGATGGTTTCAATACCATCAAATGCACCGCCAACAATGAAAAGAATATTGGTTGTATCGATCTGTAAGAATTCTTGATGAGGATGTTTTCGTCCTCCTTGTGGTGGAACACTTGCAACTGTTCCTTCAAGAATTTTTAGGAGTGCCTGCTGAACACCTTCGCCGGAAACATCTCGTGTAATAGATGGATTTTCCGACTTACGTGCAACCTTGTCAATTTCATCAATATAGATAATCCCTTTTTCAGCGCGTTCGATATCATAATCAGCTGATTGGATTAACTTTAATAAAATATTTTCAACGTCCTCACCAACATAACCTGCTTCAGTTAAGGAGGTAGCATCCGCAATAGCGAATGGAACATTTAAAATACGTGCTAACGTTTGAGCTAATAAAGTTTTACCGCTACCAGTTGGGCCGATTAACACAATGTTCGATTTTGCTAATTCAATATCATCAATTTTACTATTCGTATTGATACGTTTATAGTGATTGTAAACTGCGACTGCCAATGCTTTTTTAGCACGCTCTTGTCCAATTACATACTCATCTAAAATCGTTAAGATTTCTTTCGGTTTTGGGATATCTTGGAATTCGATCTCCTCTTCTACACCTAGTTCCTCTACAACGATCTCTGAACAAAGCTCGATACATTCATCACAAATATAAACACCTGGACCTGCAACTAATTTACGCACTTGTTCTTGTGGTTTTCCACAGAATGAGCATTTTAAATTGCCTTTTTCATCATTAAATTTGAACAATATGTTTCACCCCTATTCAAGCAACAATCTTACAAGATTATTGAACCTTTATCAAATAAATTGTCTGCATCATTTACGCCTCAGTAATTATGCATGTGTAGATTATAACGCATCGTCATGTACTTTACTTCATTTGTCTTTCGAAGCATGCTATAGGAACCTGCTTACTTCGCCACCTTATACTGCTATAAAGTTACATTTATTCACTTCCGACACACTACAAACTACTGATCTCTATTTATAAATCTACTACATTCATCAACCAAGGGTATATCACTCAAAAAATAAATTTTATTTAGTTAGAACCTTTCTGAATGAAGTTAAGTTTAGCATCGTATCAATTTCGCCTTGACTCTAATAGCGCCAGGACTTCATCTAAATCCTTGCCGCCTGCCAGCAGGCACTATCTTCATTCAGTCGTGGTTTAAACACACACTAAAAAGGTTAAAAGGCTTACAGCTCGCCATCTATGTGAGATGGGAGTTTTTTGTACCTGACATAATACTTTGGATACAAAAACATCTGCTGAATGAAGATAAAAACTAAAACAATACTATGTATAAGTGAAGTATAAAGTGAATTAAATGTTAAGGGGACTGATTGCTAAGAGTTTATGTGATAAAACAAGGCACGGATGAATGCCGTACCTTGTTTTTTTTGGGCTATCTAATTACACAAAATCTTATTCAGTAATTTTAGCGTTTTCTACTAAAAATTCAACTGTTTTTTGGATTTTGATGTCATTTTCAAGTACTGCTGTTCCACCTAAAGCACTTGTGATTTGATCTTTTGTCATGTTAAATTGAGCAGCCATTTTTTCTAATTCTGCTTCAATATCAGCTTCAGATGCTTCAATTTTTTCAGCTTCAGCAATTGCTTCAAGTGTTAATGATACACGCACACGGCTTTCAGCTTCTTCTTTCATTTGGCCACGTAAGTCTTCTTCTGATTGACCAGAGAATTGGTAGTAAAGGTCTAGATTCATACCTTGCATTTGTAAACGTTGACCAAATTCTTGTAACATACGATCAGTTTCAGAGTTGATCATACCTGCTGGTACTTCAAAGTCCGCATTTTCAGCTGCTTTTTCTACAAGCTCATCACGAAGAGCTGCATCTGATTCTGTTTCTTTTTGAGCTGCAGTTTGTTCTTTAATTTTAGCGCGTAAAGCTTCAACGCCTTCAACTTCTGGATCTAATTCTTTTGCAAATTCATCATTTAACTCAGGAAGAACTTTTGTTTTAACTTCTTTCACAGTTACTTTGAAAGTAGCTTCTTTACCAGCTAATTCAGCTGCATGATATTCTTCTGGGAATGTAACAACAACATCTTTAGATTCGCCAGCTTTAACACCAACTAATTGCTCTTCAAAACCTGGAATGAATGAACCTGAACCGATTTCTAGTGGATAGTCTTCACCTTTACCACCTTCAAAAGCTTCTTCGCCAACGAAACCTTCGAAGTCGATCACAGCTGTATCACCTTCTACGATTGCTTCGTCTTCTTTGATTTCAAGCTCTGCTTTACGAGCTAATTGATCTTGAATTTGTGCATCTACTTCTTCATCCGTTACTTCTACTGGAAGTTTAGATACTTCTAGACCTTTATAGTCTCCTAGCTTTGGTTCTGGTTTCACTGTTACTTGTGCAGTGAATGTGAAATCTTGACCGTGTACAAAGTTTTCTGTACCAGCGATTTCTGGGTAATCAACTGGCATAATTCCAGCTTCATCAATTGCTTTTGCATAAGATTCAGGAACGATGATTTCTAATGCATCTTGGTATAGAGATTCGATACCAAAACGTTGTTCAAACATTTTACGAGGCATTTTACCTTTACGGAAACCTGGTACGTTAATTTGTTTTACAACTTTTTTGAACGCTTGGTCCATTGCTGCGTCGATTTCTGCAGCAGGTACTTCGATTGTAAGAGTACCGATATTACCTTCTTGTTTTTCCCATTTTGCTGACATGTATAAATACCTCCAAATAAATAATCAAGTTTAAGATGTTAGACAATTCATTCGTAACTACGATTTTGACAACCATTTTAGTATAACATAGATGTGTATAGTTTCAACTTATTTCATACCTAATGTAGTTCTGTTAGCTTTTCTAACATTTGTAAAAAGTCAATGATTTCATAGTCCATTTCTTGTACATTTCCAAGCATCGCTAAGACAAAATCAATATAACTATAGGCAACATCATCTGCTTCGAACGGGTGCCATTCAAATGGATACGTTACAATGGCATGCTTTGCCATTAAATATTGTACCATTTCCAAAGTCGATGGGTCTTGTTCTAGCTTCACTTCTAGTATATTTTTTATTTCTCCATACTGCGGTAGCTGGTTAGGCAATACTAATTCAGTAGGATTAACAACTTTGGTTTGATTAAATTTGGCTACTGTAACATTGATAGCTACTTCTTGTTCTACTAATAATATAAGTGCTAGACTCTGGACAAACGGATGGATCGTGGAACATTCAATAATCTCTTTCAACGGCTCTTTTAATTGTCTTACATTTGTATCCATAAGTCGATGTAAGCGAATGGATTGCTCATTTGGACTAAGTGCCCTAAATTTCTCAAGGTCATATTCTTGTTCTTCTATTAAACGTTGTGCATTTTCTTTTTTTCTAGATTCTTAGACACTTCACTATTCAAATTTTTTAAGCGTTCAAATTTTTCAATTTGATCCTGAGGCAAAACATTTTCTTCAAGTAGCGTTGAAATTAATGACTCTACTTGATGGTATTCTTTTAACTGCATGCATACGGTAATGTACAATTCCATGATTTCTACATAAAATGACGTACCCATTGAAAATAATTGCTCACAAACATCCTTTGTCTTGCTATAGTCCTTTAATTCATACAAAGCGAAAGCATAAGCACTAAGAGCAAATTCATCCCCAGCTTCGTACACAAATGCCTTTTCAAAGCTTGCCACCGCTTTTTCATACTGAAAATTTTCAGCAAACATATGTCCTTCACGTATTAATGTTTGGACAGCGCCCGGAAAAACAACAACATTGTCATGTTTAATGACATGACGCTTTCTTTTTGTCATTTTTCTCACCTCATTATTCTAATTTTTCATTTCTGCTATTTACTAAAAAAATCCCAGTTTCTTGTTTTTAACAAAAAATTATTGCTTTTGAATTCATATTTTGTAATAAATTGTATTATAATTAGAATAGTCTAAAATTTATCACAATTCGCAGACGCTTCCCCTTTGTTGTCTGCATCAAGAAAATCAAGTTCTTAACAAGGAGTGGAATCCATGCAATTACTTGATACAATTACAGAATTTGATCATTGTATCTCATCTGCATTCGAGGCATTATCGATTAAAGTCATTTCAATTTCTACAACGGACGGCCCTTTTCAAGATAAGCCGATAGAATTTGAACTTTTAACACGCACCAAAATAGATGTCTACACACAAGAAGCCAGCACCTATATTTTAAAAATTCAAGGGTGTATTCCTGGATCTATTGCACTTGGTCATCAAAACGAGTCTCTTTCCATTATTCCTCAAAAAGTAAACATTGAATGTAACTACAAGCTGCTACATGTTGATAAAAAAGATATGCAGCAGATTTTACAACATCCTGAACCAAATCGTCACTATAGTGAATGGCTCATTGATGCAATCAAAAATGCCAATATTCTTGTCGAGTTAAAGACAAATCAACACACGCTCACTGAATGGCCAATTGGCATTAAATCAGCAGTCATTATTTAGCTAGACAAAGACATACTTAAATAGGTATGTCTTTTTTATTGTTCACATTTTAGTTTTACCATTTTATTGCGTTTCTATCATAACAACTTTCTATAGTTTCTGGAAATAATATTGTAAAAATTATGTTTTAAAGAGGACATTCTAACTGTGCTTGATTAAAATGAAGGTTTCAAATTTATCCCTTCGAAATGAAATGGCGCTATAATATAAAATACAAAAATAAGTTGGGGGCTTTTTTACATGGATATTAAAGAAACATTACAGTCTTTTTCTACAATGACACTGTCTGAGCGTCAGACATTTATGTTCCAACATAGTGATTGGCTATTACAGGAGATGTTAGCCCATATTGGCTCAGTTGATGCCGAATTACGAGACCAGCTCATTTATCGCACCTTTGTTGATTTACTAAGTGATAATTTATTGAGTTCTCAACAACTTCAATATTTGTTTGATACAGTTACAGGTGAGGATTTTTTATATTTACATATCGGAGATAAAACAGAGGATAGTGTCTTTACTCGTTCTTTTTCTGCTTTACTAGTTGCAGGTCTTCTTGCAAAGGACGCTGAATTACTTGTTTTAAGAGATGAATACCTACAAGTGTTCTTTAAAAAAATTGGCCGTTATTTGTTATTAGAACAGGATATGAGAGGATATGTTCAGGGAAAAGGATGGGCACACAGTATTGCACATGGTGCAGATTTAGCTACAACAACAATAAAACATCCAAAATTCGATTTACAGTATGCACCATCCATTTTACATGCATTAAAACTTGTCACTTGGAAAGAAACAGTCTTTGTTAACGATGAAGAGGAACGTTTAATTAATATAGTGGATGCATTATTGCTTCAAAATTACTCAGAGGAAGCACTGATGGAATTTGTTGAGCAGGCTTTTGATAAATTTGAAATGCATTTAATGACACAAGGTTATAATGAGCTCTTCTTTAGTGGAAGAACTTGTACCTTAAACTTTATGAAAACACTGTATTTTTCTTTGAAAATGAATAATAAAGCTCCACAGCTTCAAAATACGATTTATGGACAAGTAGCCAAATGGCTGAAGCTTGGTGATTGACAGGTAATTTTAAAAATGCTGAATTACACCGCTTAATTCTTGATAACATAAATTTTTTCTAAAATACTAGCAAACTAAGAACTGGCTTAGTTTGCTTTTTACTTTTCAAATAAAACAAATGAAGTAAAAATAAGGATATTAAAGAAAACCTGTTATTATATTAACATAATTAATATTTCACTCCATTTATTCCCTCCTCGCTCATTCCTTTCATTGAAAATTCAACCTATTGTTTCCATAAAACGTCATTGCATCTACTCCTTTTTTGGATAAAAGGCAAATAAAAAATCCCAATAGGTCTGGTATGACAATGATTTTATTACAAAACAGCGTCTAAAATGTGAAATACCATTTTTCACATTTTAAATTATTTACTTAGGTAAACATCAGGAATGCAGTATTTTCAACGTTTCCACAGTGTTTAATAAATAAAACCTATAAATACCAATACTAAAATAACGATTTTTGTTCAAAAAATGTTCAAATTCAATACCGCTATACTATCATTTTCATAACAAAATTATGTTTTTTCTTAAAAACAGGGCGTATAATCCAATGTGCAAACAACGAGAGATTGTGACAATCGTAGTTAACCAAGTATGTATTTAAACGATTGCGCAAATCATTGATTTTGCTAACGCTTGCATCAGATCAATCAACACTAGATTTTATGTTTCATATTGAACCATGCCATTGTAATTTCTTATGTTGTTGATTGATACGCCAAGATAAAAGAGGTGACCTCAGTATCAACTATTTGTAAATGTGACACTGACAAAAAACACATGAATTTTATGAATAGCCGTTCTATAGAAAGGAGTCAAACATGAAGAAAAAATTAAGTTTAATGTTAGTAGCATTTAGTGCGATTGCTCTTCTTGCTGGATGTGAACCATTAACAGTGTTCAATCCAAAAGGACCTAATGCTGAAACATTATCAAACACAATTATCTTATCCATTATTACAATGGCCTTTATATTGCTAGTCGTGTATGTGCTTTTAGCCTTTATGCTTACAAAATATCGTGCATCAAAAGCAGCTGCAGATTATGAGCCTCCTCATGAAGAAGGAAGTCATCTGCTTGAAATTACATGGACAGTAATTCCAATTATTATCGTAGCATTTTTAGCTGTTGTGACAGTAAGAACAACATCTACAGTAGAAGCTCAACCAGCAGGTTATGACGATAAGGAGCCTTTAGTGATTTATGCATCATCATCAAACTGGAAATGGCACTTTAGTTATCCAGAAGAAGGTGTTGAAACAGTTAACTATGTAAACATTCCGGTGGATCGTCCAATCGAATTTAAGCTTTACTCATTTGGTCCAATTACAAGTTTCTGGATTCCTCAATTAGCAGGTCAAAAATATGCTATGAGTGATATGTTAACAACAATTCACCTTGCAGCAGATGAAGTTGGTTCATTTATGGGACGTAACTCTAACTTTAATGGACGTGGCTTTGCAGAAATGGAATTTGAAGCACAATCTATGACACAAGAAGACTTCGATAAATGGGTTGCTGATGTTAAAGCGAAAGAGGCACCATTAACAGAAGAAAAATTTGATGAGCTTTTAGAGGCAGAACATGTTGGTCGCCAAAGCTTCTCATCTACACACTTAGACTTTAGACCAGCTCCAATGGAACATGGCAAACACATGAATATGGATGAAATGGATCATGGGGACATGTCTGAAGAAGACATGAATAATGAACATTCTGGTCATTAATTTGATTTTATCGTTGAACGAATCGAGACATTAATTTTTAATTCTGAAAGGAGCGCATCCAATGAGTATGGAAGAATTATTCCATCCAATGCAAGAACCGATGATTTTAGCGGCAGCTATTAGTATCGTAGTTGGTGCAGTGGTTATCGTAGCAGGCCTTACTTATTTCAAAAAATGGGGCTATTTCTACAAAAACTGGCTATCAACTGTTGACCATAAAAAAATCGGGATTATGTATATCGCAGTAGCTTTATTAATGCTATTCCGCGGTGGTATCGATGCACTATTAATGCGTGCACAAACAGCCGTTCCAGATAACGGACTTCTTGATGCACAACACTATAATGAAATTTTCACAACACACGGTTTATTAATGATTCTATTTATGGCGATGCCATTTGTTATCGGCTTAATGAACATTGTCATTCCACTTCAAATCGGTGCACGTGACGTTGCTTTCCCACGTCTAAATGCTGTCAGCTTCTGGCTATTTGCAGCAGGTGCTGGTTTATTAAACTTATCATTCATTATCGGTGGTTCACCAGACGCTGGTTGGACAGCCTACTTCCCTCTTGCAAGTACGGATTTTAGTCCGACTGTAGGGAATAACTATTATTCTTTAGCCCTTCAATTATCAGGTATTGGTACTTTAATGACAGGTGTTAACTTTATCACGACGATCATTAAAATGCGTGCTCCTGGTATGACATTAATGAAAATGCCAATGTTTTCTTGGTCAATTTTAATTACAAACATTATTATCGTATTCGCGTTCCCAGTATTAACTGTAGCGCTTGCTCTTATGATGTTTGACCGTCAATTCGGCACAAAATTCTTTGCGATGCAAGACGGTGGTATGGATATGCTTTGGGCCAACCTTTTCTGGGTTTGGGGACATCCTGAGGTTTATATCGTTATCCTACCTGCTTTCGGTATTTTCTCAGAAATCATTGCAACATTCGCACGTAAAAACTTATACGGTTACAAATCAATGGTGATGAGTATGGTGGTCATTTCCCTACTATCATTCGTAGTTTGGGCCCACCACTTCTATACAATGGGTCATGGTGTAATGGTAAACAGTGTTTTCTCTATTACAACAATGGCAATCGCCGTTCCTACTGGGGTTAAAATATTCAACTGGCTACTCACAATGAGGCACGGGAAAATTCAATTTACAACACCGATGCTTTATGCACTTGGCTTTATTCCTATCTTCACAATTGGTGGGGTTACAGGGGTAATGCTAGCGATGGCAAGTGCTGACTACCAATATCATAATACGATGTTCTTAGTTGCCCACTTCCACTATGTATTAATTCCAGGTACAGTATTTGGTGTCCTTGCAGGTTACCACTACTGGTGGCCAAAAATGTTCGGTTTCCGTCTAAATGAAAAATTAGGGAAAGCTGGTTTCTGGTTTATTGCCATCAGCTTCAACGTAACGTTCTTCCCACTATTCATTTTAGGTTTAGATGGATATGCTCGTCGTATGTACACTTATTCTGAGTCTACTGGTTATGGTCCATTGAACATGTTATCGTTCGTTGGTGCTCTAGGACTTGCAGTCGGCTTTGCATTAATCGTCTACAATATTTACTATAGCTGGAAGCATATGCCTCGTAATGAAAAGGCAGATGTTTGGGATGGTCGTACACTTGAGTGGGCTACTCATTCTCCAGTACCAGAATATAACTTTGCCGTAGTGCCTACCGTTACTCGCTTAGATGAGTTCTGGTTCGCGAAAAAAGAAGGTCGCGATATTACGGCAGGTACAATCGAAAAAATTCACATGCCAAATAATACAGGCACACCATTCTGGATGAGTGGATTCTTCTTCCTTGCAGCATTCTTCGCTGTATTTAATCTATGGATTCCAGCCATCATCAGTATGCTTGGTGTATTTGGCTTCATGATCCATCGTTCATTTGAAAAAGATCATGGTCGTTACATTTCAGTTGAGGAAGTAATGGCAACTGAGAAAAGCTTGAGAGGTGATAAATAATATGAAAATCGATTCTTCACTTCCATTAGAATATAGTACAGAGGAAAACCGTCTAAAAATCTTTGGTTTTTGGATTTTCCTTGGCGCCGAAATCGTGTTATTTGCCACTTTATTTACTGTGTATTTCACACTTCATACACGTACAGGTAGTGGACCAGATGGTGCCGAGATTTTCGAATTAACTCCCGTTCTATGGGAAACATTCTTATTATTAACAAGTAGTTTCACAATTGGTCTTGGTGTTCATGCAATGCGTATTGGTCGTAAAAAAGCGATGATGACATTCTTTATCATCACTCTATTACTAGGCCTTGGCTTCTTAGCTATTGAGATTGATGAATTTGTCACATATGTACACGAAGGTGCGACGATTCAAACAAGCGCATTCTTATCGTCATTAATGACTTTACTTGGAACGCACGGTGCCCACGTAACATTTGGTTTCTTCTGGGGCGTAGCTATTTTAATCCAAGTAGCGAAACGTGGCTTAAACCCACAAACGGCTAATAAAGCGTTTATCTTCTCACTGTACTGGCATTTCCTAGACGTTGTTTGGATTTTCATCTTCAGCTTCGTCTACTTGAAAGGACTGATTAGCTGATGAAGGAATTATTCCCAAAACAACATGTGATGGGCTTCGGCTTCTCACTATTACTAACAATCGTAGCTTTAGCAGTTGTAAAATTTGATATGTCTCTTAATATGGCATTTGGAATTTTACTAGTAACTGCTCTTGCACAGGCAACTGTACAATTAGTATTATTCATGCACATCGGTGAATCTGAAGATAAAAAAACGTTATATACAACAATTTTATACTCAGTATTCGTAGGTGTTGTGACAATCATTGGTACATTATTTGCTATGATCTGGGGTTATAATTGATCCATTACACTATGGTGTAAGCAAAAGGCTGTCTGTACTTATCGTCCTTGTACGATAAGTTCATGACAGCTTTTTTGTTTTATCCCTATTCATTTGGTAATTATCGCGTTTAAAGATTACAAAAGTAGGAGTAATGTTATTTTTTTAATAAAAAAGTAGTTCTTTTCTAACAATTTATGAAACTTTTCCTTTTTAGTGCGTATAGTAGTAGATAGTGTTTTTTACCAAGAATAGGAGATGAAAGTAATGAAGAAAATTTTTAAAGTATTAGCAGTCGGAACACTAGCGTTGACACTTGCCGCTTGTAATTCAAGCGCTACGCCTACGAAAGACACAACTAATAAAAGCAAACTCACTTTAGAACAAGTGTATGACAAAGCAGTAGATCGCCAGGCTGATATTCAAAGTGCAAGTGCTAAAATGGATATGACACAGGTGACAAAGGTTGGGTCTGGTGAAGAAGCAATGGAGTTTTCAATCGACTCCAAAATGGAGATGGATATCATCGTTGATCCACTTGCAATGCATTTATCAGGATCTATGACAATGCCTGATATGATGAATGAAGGTAAAGAAACAATGGACATGCCAATTGAAATGTATATGAAAAAAGATGCAGGCTTATTTATGAAGGATTCGACAACAGATAGCTGGTTAAAGCTCCCTGATGAGAACTTTGATGCTATATTAGATCAAACGGCGGCTTCTGCTGATGCGAAGGAACAGCTAGAACAATTGAAAAAATTCATTAAGGACTTTACATTTGAACAAACGGATGATGAATACGTCCTTACATTAGATGCAAAAGGCGATAAATTCAAAGAACTAATCGATTCTGAGATTAATAAGTCTATGCAAGAAATGGGTCTAGAAGAAAATCCAATGGATCAACTATCAATTGAAAAAATTAACTACGTACTACACATCGATAAAGAGACTTTCGATACGAACAAAATGGATATGAATTTTGACTTAAAAATGGCCGTAGAAGGTGACGAATTGTTAATGAATACAAAATCAGTCGTTACGTATACTGAATTTAATCATCTAAAAACAATCGATATACCTCAAAGCATTATTGATAACGCTCAAACATTCCAATAAAAAAAGAGCCTGCTTGTCTACTAGCACAAGCAGGTTCTTTTACTCTCAACTATTTTAACAACTAACGAACAATCAACACATCACAAAGCGCATGACGTACGACTTTCTCTGCCACAGAGCCTAACATCATTTTCTCCATACGATTTAATCCAGTTGCACCGCAAACAATTAAATCAACCTGAGGTAACTGTGTTAAAATGCCTTTTGGTGAACCTGTTTCTACAATGGATTCGACCTCTTTGACTCCTGTCTGTAATGCCTCTTTTTCTAGCTTTTCCATTTTAAGAATGTTTTCCTTCTTCAATTCCTCGGCATATTTTAAGTCATATGCTGAAACTGCTCCAAACGATTTTGTATCAATGACATTCACCAATTGCAAAATAGCATTGTGTTCCTTTGCTAATTGACTAGCTCGATCCAATGCTTTTAATGATTGTTCTGAGAAATCAATTGCTACTGCGATCTTAAGATAGTTTGCCATGTTTGTCCTCCCCATTCATCCTACCATTCCATGTTTTCTCAAATATTATATCACAATGGCGTTCGATATAGTTTATCATCCTGAGGTTGCGGATTTCCACGACCATCTGTATTATTGCTAATAAAATAAAGAAATTTTTCATCCACAAAGACATCACGAATTCTACCAAATTCTGATAGTAATTCATTGTGTTTGTTCTTATTTATATCAAAAGCTAGGACTGCTGTGCCTCTTAAGGCAGCGACATATAATTGATCATTTACAATAGCAATGCCTGATGGTGCCCATGTGTTAGAAGAACCGGATGTAAAAAGAGGTGTTATCATCCCCTGCTCTTTCTCCATTCCTTCAATAAGAGGCCAGCCATAATTCTTCCCCTTCTCAATGATATTAATTTCATCATTTCCTGCATTGCCATGCTCACTGGCATACATCGTACCATCATTAGACCATGTTAAGCCTTGTGGATTTCGATGTCCATAGCTGTATATATAGGATTGAGGAAAAGGATTATCATTCGGTATGGTGCCATCCAAATTGATGCGCAAAATTTTCCCTTCTAAAGCTTCCACATCCTGTGCTAAAGAAGGTTGTGTTGCATCTCCTACCGTTGCATACAGCTTGCCGTCAGGACCTATTTTCAAACGTCCCCCATGATGGTATGTACCACTCTTTATTCGATCCATAATAAGATTCTGTTCGAGCCACTTATTATCGTTAAACGTTAACGTAACAATTCGATTAAATTGTTCCTCTTCCTCGACATACGTATAATACGCATAGGCAACTTGACTAGTAGGAAAATTAGGTGCTAACACAAATCCCAACATACCAGCTTCTGGAGCAGTTGATAGCTCCTTTTTCAGGATAATCTGCTGCCTATCAACGCCCCCTTCCGCAATCTTTACAATACTTCCTGGCCTTTCTGCTATATAAAAGACATCTCCACTTTTTTGAATCGACCAAGGTGTCTGCAATTGATCTGCTATTATTTCGATAGAGGAATTCATGGCATCTATAGCGTGATTTTCCTCACTTTCTAACCTATTATCGTTATTATCCTTCGTTGACGTACAAGCAACACATAGAACCATCGTTAGCAGTATTAAAGGTATGTAACGTCCCATGATTAATCATCCTCTCATTTATGAAAAATAGAAAGAGACGCCACCTAGACGCCTCTTTTACTTTTTATACTTTCAAACAGGATTATTTCACCAAATGTTCTTGTTTTCTCTAACACCTCTAGAAAGGCTTCTTTACGATGGATGAGTCGTTCTTGGTGCAATTTCTGATAGGAATGCTGAAAATCATCTATAGCTATTTTATCCATAAACTCACCTCATATAGTAGTACGTGCTAATATCATTATAATGTTGGAAAATTCTTACGACAATTCTATTTATATTTTTGATTATATGTTCCCAAAATAATAAGGATAAAAGACATATAATTTCTTGCAGCAGCTATTTAAATTTATCTAACTAATGAATGAAAAATGGTAGTACTTTTTCTTCCACAGCTTGTTCACCTGCTTGAATCCATCTACTTTTATCATGAATGTATCCATCTTTATCAAGCGGAGTTTGAAATTGACTAACACCAGTTGCATCTAGTAAGGAGCCCTCATCATAATCTAGACCAATATTCTCAACATGCTTAATGACAAATGGCTTTTGAAAACGAATTTGAGCATCTTCATTATCAAGCTCTCCTGATGTGACGATAAAAGGGACACGTAAATAAATAGTTTCTCCTGCCTCTTTCCATAAAACCGAGTCAAAGCTTCCTTTATAGTACTCCCAATTCCCGCCGATCGTGAAACCCCGATCGGCAATTTTATCTCGTAAATAGCCAAATCCTATCTCTTTTCCAACGATTTTTGAATCAAATTGTAACAATTTATCTTCTCCTCCTTTCACTCGATAAAAGTTTAACCTAAAATACGATATTACAAACTAGCTAAGAGATCATTTTGCTGAACAAAAAAATCCCGAAACCTGAGTAGATTATGGTTTCGGGATTTTCGTAAATTTTTTATAAAGGCACTGAAATATTTCGATGTAACACATATTTAGCAGCTTCTACATACTCTGTGACAGCTCTTTGACTGACTGCGGCTGTAGGAACAATACTCTCAAAGCCATGATAGCAGCCTGGGTATAAGTGGAATTCAACATCTACTCCAGCCTGACATAGCTTGGTTACATATTGTAAAGTCTCATCACGAAATGGATCAAGTTGACCAACACATGTATAAGTAAATGGTAAACCTGATAAATCATCCGCTCTAGCTGCGGCAGCATATGGTGCTACATTGTCGCTACCATTTTCTCCATTCAAATACATTTCCCATCCCTTTTGATTGAGTGAGTGGTTCCAGATCATATGTCCCGTAATTTCTAATGAAGATGGGGTATTATTGCGATCATCAATCATTGGATAGAGCGGCATTTGGAAACTAAGCTTCGGATAATTTCGATCGCGTGTAAGTAGTGCAAGTGCAGCTGTGAGCCCACCACCAGCACTTGCTCCAGCAATCCCTAAACGGGTAGGATCTATCCCTAATTCATCCGCATGATCTGCTACCCATTTTAACGCTGTATAGCAATCTTCAAGCGGAGCTGGATAAGGATGTTCAGGCGCAAGTCGATAGTCTACAGATACTACAACACAATTCGCTTCATTGACAAAACGCTGACAAAGCACATCATCACCCTCTGGTGCTCCTAAGACATAACCTCCACCATGAATCCATAGCAGGCCTGGGTATATTTCCTTTTGCTCTTTTGACTTATAAATACGAAGACGAAGAGAATCATTATTATCAGGCCCTTGAATGACTTTATTTTCTACTATGATGTGCTCTTCAATTGGAGCTGGTACAGCAACGGCTGCCATTCCTTCTCTTGTAGCTTGTACATTATCCAAATCTAATGGGGGAAAAATTGCTAACGTTTCTTTTAGTTCTGAATCAATACGATGTTCCATTAAAATCCTTCCTCTCTTATTTAAAATGTTTTTACGATGTTAAACCGCCATCAATTGGGACGACAGCACCATTCACATAAGAAGCTTCCTGCGAAATTAAGAAAGCGATTACATTTGCGATTTCAGTAGGGTTTGCTAATCTACGTAATGGTCCATTTTCTTCTGGACTTGATGCCAATCCCTTTGTCATGTTTGTCATCACGCCACCGGGACAAATTGCATTCACTCGAATCCCTTTAGGTCCATATTCCATGGCTGCCGTTTTAGTTAATCCAATTACACCATGCTTACTTGCCGCATAACCACCTAGATAGGGTTGTCCCTGTATACCAGCTGCTGAGGATGTATTCACAATGACACCTGATTGCTGTTGCTCCATTTCTTTTAATACATACTTTAAGCCGAGAAACGCCCCTTTAAGATTGACCGAGATTATTCTATCAAACGTTTCCTCTTCTAAATCTCCCAGTAGTGTAGGTGGGCTTAAAACACCTGCATTATTGATAAAAGCATCAATCCTGCCAAATGTTTCTTTTGCAGCGTCCACATATTTTTTGACATCATTGCTTTGTGAAACATCAGCTTGGACAAAAATTGCTTGTTGGTGATATTCCTTAACAGCATGTAGTGTGTCTTGTCCACTTTTTTCATCAAAATCCACTAAAACTAATGCTTTGCCCATAGTGGCAAGCAATTTTGCAGTCTCTCTTCCTATACCACTTCCAGCACCTGTAATAATGACTACTTGTTGCTCCATATTGATATATGCTCCCCTCTCACAAACTATGATATTGATTTTAATTTCATTAACTTAAAGCCTACATAATTGTTTTGAGCCACCTCATTACAATGTTTTGTGTAATAATCAAATCCTCCTAGATAGATTAAAAAACTTCGAGGTTTGCCCTCAATATTGGCTCCCGTATACCAGGAATCACCTTTGACGTAGAGTGTTGCATTAGCGACATCTCGACAATGTGTGCTCCAAGCTTCCTCTGCTTCTATCGTTGGTTCCACAAGATCAATGTCATGCTCACGCAAATAATGCATGCAATCGGCAATCCATTCGACATGCTGCTCAATAGCAATCGGCATGTTCACGAGAACAGAAGGGCTTTCTGGTCCCGTAATCATAAATAAATTAGGAAAACCTGCTGTTGTGAGTCCAAGATAGGTTTGAACAGCTGCCCCATCCTTCCACTTCTCTTTTAATGACACGCCATTCCTTCCTCGGATATCAATCTTAAATAATGGCCCTGTCATGCCATCATAGCCTGTCGCAAAAATGATAATCTCTAAATCAAAATGGTTATCCGCCGTTTGAATACCTTCTCCTGTTATTTTTTGAATAGGCGATTCTTTGACATCAACCAGTAAAACATTCTCCCTATTATAGGTTTCAAAATAATCGCTATCTAAAACCTGTCTTTTCGTGCCATACATATACTTAGGACATAGTTTTTCTGCAACCACAGGATCTTTCACAATCTGTCGTATTTTGGAGCGAATAAATTCTGCCGCTTTTTCATTGGACTGTTCATTCGTTAACAAGTCATGATAAGTAGCTGAGAAGGCAAAGCCACCTTGTGCCCAAGCTTTCTCAAAAACCGCCTGCCTCTTATCATCAGGTTCTTCCATTGCAGATTGCTGATTTTGTGCAAAAGGTGTACCTGAAACCGAATTTCTCATGGAACGTTTTATCGCTTCAAAATTTTTCTTCGTTTCTTTGATAAAGTCCTCTTCATATGCATGGTTACGAGCGGGAATCGTATATTGTGGAGTGCGTTGAAACACCGTTAACTGCTCTGCTTCTTTTGCAATAACAGGTATTGCCTGAATCCCGCTTGAGCCTGTCCCAATAATTCCTACACGCTTCCCAGTAAAATCAACCTTTTCATGTGGCCAATGCCCCGTGTGATACCATTTTCCGTTAAATTGTTGCAACCCCTGGATGTTAGGAACATTTGCTGCAGATAGACAGCCTATTCCTGTAATAAAGTACCTTGTTAAAATGTACTGCCCATCGTTTAGATGAATCATCCATTTATGTCGTTTTTCATCAAAATGAGCTGCAGTGACTCTTGTATTAAATTGGATATCTGATCGCAATTGAAAACGATCGGCTACGTAATTTAAGTAGCGTAATATTTCCGCTTGCTCTGGAAATCTAGATGTCCAAGTCCATTCTTCATATAATTCTTTTGAAAATGTGTAGTTATAATAGATGCTTTCAATATCACATCTAGCACCAGGATAACGATTCCAATACCAAACACCACCTACACCATCTCCAGCCTCGTATACAATGGTTGAAAAGCCTTTACTCCTCAACTGATGTAGCATATACAGACCTGCAAACCCAGCACCTAGAACAACTGCATCCACCTCTTTAATTCTTTGACTACTCACCTGTTGCTCCTCCTTACGCCAAAATAGAGAAATATGGCTTTACTTAGCTTAAATACTACAACTTACAGAAAATATTGAAAATTCCTTATTTTAAGCGTAGTATATACTTAAAAAAGGGGATAGGTCATGTCCAATCTTTATACCATTCAAAAACGTTTCGACACAGTACAAAGTTATGCCAACCATGAAGAGCTGTTGATACACATTTTGCAGGTATATTTAGATGCTTTTCCTATCAAGGATGCCTATTTATTGAGGTATTCTCCAATAGGCTTTGTAGCAGAAGGAATCATTTTTTTAAATGAATCGGGTGGTAGTCATATCGGTGAAATTCGTGAGGAGATTCGTAGTTTCCCTATTATTTATGCTGCTATTGAAGATAAGAAGGCTAAATTTTGCACAGGAATGGACTATTTAAAAAATATCAGTATGAAATATTCTATTCCCTCGCAAAATAATACGTTTTTAATTGTCCCTATTTTCATTGGGTCATATGTTTTTGGCTATATTTGTAGTACTCAATTAGAAGAGGAAATCGATATAAATGATAAGCTGTTAGATGACATGACCACCTTTGGAAACATGATTGGACAGCTTATCATACAAGCTAGAAATAGCAAAAAAGAGGGCTTTCTGAGCAAGCGTGAATTAGAGGTAATGAGACAGGTAGCGCAGGGAGATAGTACAAAGGAAATAGCAGATGTTATGCAGTTAAGTGAATTAACCATTACACAATATGTAAAATCTGCTATCAAAAAATTGCGTGCCAAAAATCGCTCTCATGCCATTAGCATTCTTTATCAAGAAGGAATCATTCTTTAAAAAATCAGGGGAGCACGCTACTCCCCTTTTTTAGTAACCCACAATTGTCTTCGCTTTAACAATTTTATTACGCCCAGTAGGCCTTCATTAAATCTATTGACCACGATGGCTGTTTAACATCCTCTTTAGGTAAAAATTCTTTCATTACAGGCTTTATATCTAGTATAGGTGTGCCATCTATGGCGTCTAGCCCTTGAACGATTAATCCTCTTGATTTGACCTCTAACAAGGCAACGATTGTACTTCCTAATTTATTGGGTCTATTTTTACCTCTTTGTGCGAAAATGCCAACCTCTGGATAATCATGATTATTTCTCGGATGTCTTGTCTCATATTGAATTTGATCGTCTGAAACCTTATCAAAATAAAAAATAATTTCTAGATGAGAAAAATCTTCTATTCCTTTTAAGGACGCCTCTTGGATATGATCAGCAAGTTCAATAGTTGAAATAATCTCTCCCCAATGATCATC
Organism: Lysinibacillus sp. YS11; assembly: GCF_002896375.1. Lineage (NCBI taxonomy): Bacteria > Bacillati > Bacillota > Bacilli > Caryophanales > Bacillaceae > Lysinibacillus > Lysinibacillus sp. YS11. The sequence continues at coordinate 3,209,746 of NZ_CP026007.1, forward strand.
TTTTAACATTTGCCGATTGTTACGAACGGTAGCGATTGATTGAATAGTATATTGCATGTCTTTTATCCCCCATCTTTTCGAATATCTACTATATGTCCTTTCATTTCAGTATAGACTAAATGGACAGAAAAAAAGATGATTAACCATGTTAATCACCCGACGTGCCATAATCCTTAATGGAAACATTCACTTCACATATAATAGGAACCTCACTAAACGTTTGATCCCATTCTTTTTTTCTTTTTTGCCATACTTTCGGGTAATCGATTCTTAGTTTATTGCCAAACCCAGAAACATCTGTTTGAAATTCATGTTGCGTTTTATCTAGTGCTTTCCTCACTAATCGCTCTATCTCTTTTTCAAATACTTTCTCTGCTTTTTTCAAAAATTGATTGTCAAATGCTTTATCGGAGAGAACCCAATGTTCAGCAATTCTTCCCTCTGATTGAATTTTTATCGTAAAGGAGATTTGATCCCCTTTTACATGTGGAATAATTTTACTTTTAGCTGAAATAATTTCATACACAATAGGTGCTCCTGACTCCTCATCAAAGCCTTTGACAAGGCCACCTTTCGCATCGCCAGACATCCATGCAATTCCTTCTAGGTCACTCTCATTTAAAAATCCTCGTAGCTTTTTGGTTTTTCCTTCAATGATAGCAGCGCCTGCAAATTTTACTTCTCCATTTTCCGTACTCACATTTTGCAATAAAAAGCTAGAGTCTGAATACAGCTTCCCCTCTAGTTTGGCTACGGTCATCGGAGGCAAAATTTTTGTCGTCCTTTCATGTCCCTCCATCATTTCTACTAATTGAAAGGCAGGAATTTTAGTTGGTTCATTTGTTTCAAGTGCCTGACTTGCCTGATCCTGAGCAATAAAGAGCAGTCCACTCGGCCGTATTTCTAATTCTCTTAGAAAAAAATCCAACGTTTGTTGAAGATTGATAGTACTAGCTAATTCCTCACCGATAATAATTACTTTGGAATGTTCAGCAAAGGAACGTTTATCAACCTTTAACAGCATATTTCGTAAAGTTGGTAACACCGCATCACCTGTCTCAGAAACATTTTTATACGCTTTTTCTGGCAATGCTCCCTCTTTTGTTCCAGAAACCGTAGTCTCTGACGTAACAAATTGATTGGTAATTGTTAGCAACTGTCTGTTTGCATACCTAGCATCTTGTTGCTCTTCAGAGGAAACATCACCCGTTTCTAAATCCAATGATGTACCTACAATAAGGCCTAAATCCTCAATCTCTTTACTACTCCAACAGCCAGTAAGAAGTAAGGTTACCGTTGCAACTAGAAGTAAACGTACACAACACTGAATTCGCTTCATGCTTTCTTTCCTTTCAATTTCGAAATAAGGAGTAAGGTTATCGGTACTACACCAAATAAAATTAATGCAGCATGACCAATCTTATCGCCAAATGTAAATAGATCGTTAATATTTTTAGGTGTCATCGCAATAATGTAAATAATCGGAAGTAGCCCGTATAAGAAGGGATGCATATTTTTCTTAAACAGTTGGGCTAATCCTAAAGTAGCGGCATAATAAGTAATCGTAAAGGTAGCAAAGATTTGCATAATCCAAATTACAAGAAGAAATGACTCAAAGCGTTCAAAAATTAAACCAGGGATTTCAAAACTTCGCATTAATTCAATTGTTGGCCAAGTCCTTGTTAAAACACCCTCAATGGATAGAGCACCAATGACCATCACAACCGTGATGACATAAAAGAGCAAGGGTATGGCTATACCCGCCAGTACAACCTTTACAGCCTTTGATTTATCTGAGGGGTACATAAATGCCACAAGTAGTAGCATAATTTCAGGCCCTAAAAATGCTAGTGTCGCTGTTTTTATTCCCTTTAACATCGGAACAACGCCCAGACCGAGTACTGGTCTCAAATTATCGATTTCAAAAATCCCTAAACTTAAAAAGGCCACAAGTAAAAAATAACAAAGGTAATAGGAAAAATGATTTCAAATAAGCGAGCGATTGTGTTGATGCCACCGCTTATTAAGTAAAGTCCAACCCATAAAAAAGGCAAAATAATCGCCCAAGTGGGGGTTCCTTCTAATAAGAAGAGAGAAGTTACTTCAGCCATGATGCGAACTTCAAAGGCAGAAATGGTAAAAAAGTAGGCAATTACACACGCACTTATAAACCAGCCTAACCACTTCCCTATGATATCTTGATTATATTGATAAAATGTTTTGTCAGGGTATTGCTGGCTTAGCTTCACAATGATTACACCTGCAATCATTGCAACGACTCCACCTAAAAATACACTAATCCAAACATCTGGCGTTTTTACTTTTTCTACAGATGCACGAGGTAAAGTAAGAATCCCAGTGGCAAGAATATAGTTAATAATAATAACAACTGCTTGTGACGTCGTTATTTTATCTTTCATACTGCTGTTCATGGCTGTTTTGCTCCCTTTCTCTTATTCCCCTTTGCGGACCGAATCTTTTGGCTTTAACAATCTAGGACGATGCTTCATCATCTTTAACGGCATTCGCACCATAAAATCTTTCCAATCACCTGCTCGATACGGAATAGTTGGGCTCAAATATGATACACCGAAGCTCTTTAGCTTTACCAAATGACTGCAAAGGAATAAGAAAAATAGAATGATGCCATATAGTCCAAATAAAGCTGCGGAAAACATCGCCACAAAACGTAGCATTCTTAGCGTGATACCAGCATTATATTGAGGGATAGCAAAAGAGGAAATTGCTGTTAATGCAACCACAATGACCATGATTGGACTAACAATTCCTGCCTGTACGGCGGCTTCTCCAATAACAAGTCCTCCAACGATCCCCATTGTCGGACCAATCGGCTTTGGTAGACGAAGTCCTGCTTCTCGTAATATCTCAATAGCGACTTCCATAATGAGGGCTTCAATCAATGCTGGAAACGGTACCCCCTGCCTTGTTGCCATCATGGACAGCGCTAGTTTAGTGGGAATTAAGCCTTGATGAAACGATACAAAAGCAATGTACAGGGATGGGCCAAATAAAGAGATGCCTGCAGCAAAATAGCGAAGCAAGCGAATAAGTGAGCTCGATAACCAACGTTCATAGTAATCCTCTGGTGATTGCAGTAGCATATTAAACGTGACTGGCACAATTAATGCAAAGGGAGTTCCATCTAAAAGAATTGCGACTCGTCCCTCTAGTAAAGCAGCAATAACCCGATCAGGACGCTCGGTACTTTGCACTTGCGAAAATGGGCTGAGATAATCATCCTCAATCAATTGCTCAATATATCCCGATTCAGCAACATCATCCAAATGGATTGTTTCAATTCGTTCCTTCACCTCTTTGACAAGATTAGGCTGCACAATTTCATCTATATAGGCTAAAACCAACTCTTTTTTCGTACGTTCGCCTACTTCCATCTCGATAATCGATAAATTTCGATTCTCACCATGCTGTCTTAATAAAGAGGTATTCACACTTAATTTTTCCGTGAAGCCCACTCTTGGTCCACGTACCATTGCTTCAGAAACAGGCTCCTCAAGATTTCGAGTTTTGCCATGTGCCGTACCAATGATAAATACATTCTGTATGCCATCCACAATTAATACAGTGGAACCAGTTAATACTTTCCCAACAGCTTTCATGACTTTCGATTCCTCTAGCAGTTCACTCACTGGTAGGATTTCATTTCTAATCGATTGTTGTAATTCATGACCTCTTAAAACAGACGACTTTTCTGCATGTCCATTCATTAATGATTTCAAAATATGTTTGTCAATTAATTCTTTATCGCATAATCCTTTAAGAAAAACGATCGCTGCACGATTATCCGTATTTCCTATTTGAAATTCTCTAAAATGAATATCCCAATTATGGCCAAGTTCTTTCCTCATTTGTAAAAGATCTTTATTAAAATCTCCTGTAAATTGCTCTAACGTTTTTTGAATAGGTATGTGTACCATCTCAACTTGTTCACTATTTTCTTTCATCTCAATTTTGCCATTGCTCTTATTAACAAATAAAAAACATGGAACAATTTATAAATTAAATATGGAATAAAAAACGCTAAAAAGCCTTGTAAAAAAACTTGCCAATGTGGCATGTAGGAAATCATCTTTTCCCACATATTGATCACCCTCTTTAGTACACTTGTACAGAGTATCCCTACATGTTTTTATCTTTATCTAAGCAGCAGTATTTTAAACTTCCAATCCTCAACATTCTTTCATAATAAGACACTAACATTCGGTGACCATAAAAAAACCAGCCTTAAATGAGTACTGGTACTTATAAAAGCAATCTTTAGCTTATGGTATACTAGCTACTATGAAAAATTAGAAGGTGAAATTTATGCTAGAAGTCAGTGAAAGTAAATTAACACAATATAGTCTGCATTTTTTGAGTGAGACGCTTATTTTAGGAGAAGAAGTTTTTACACAACCTGAGGTCATGTTAGAAGCAGCCTTTACACAGCTCGCTTTTAGTAAAATTGATGTGGAACAGCAATATGAATTTTTCCATGAAAGCAATATTGCACTCAATGAAGTTTTTACGTATTCAAGAGCTATTTTCGAACAGGGAAGTAACTTCCTAGAACACTCACAAAATATTGCCAAACACTTACATAGTGTGTCACAGCATCCTAACATCAAAAGCGGAGAACTGTTTATTGGCCTTTTTGAAAATTGTTTTCTATTAAATGAGGCTAAAAAGATTATCGCTATTGTCAAAATTGATGAAAAAGAAATGTTTTTAGATGTGAAAAATGAACACAATCAAATGATCGTGAACGGAGTGGATGGCATTAACGTTAAGAAAATTAATAATATGGCTATTATTGTTGATATGGGACCAGATCAATCTCCTGCCGTGTATATTAAAACAAAACGTAAAGAAGATATTGTTTATTGGCAAGAACGATTTTTAAAAATTAAGGCAGCGGATGAACATTATTATAAAACCAATTTAGCATTAACAGAATGTAAAAAATTCATTTTAAAGGAAGAAAATTATACAAGCACAGAAAAACTTGGGCTCTTGAATAAAACACTGGATTACTTTAGAAATGAAGAGGAGTTTCAAGTAAATCATTATATTGAAACTGTTTTTGAGCAAGCGGACACTACTCAAAAAGATATCATCATTAATTCGGTCAAACCCTATGAGACTATCATTTCTGATAGTGCGCTAGAAAAAGCTGAAAAGAAATACAAACGTAAAATCAAACTGGATTCCAATATTGAAATCCAAGTAAATATTCAACATATCGACCAAATAGATGAATTAATTGAAGTTGGCTATGATGAGGCAACGAATCGCAAATTCTATAAAATCTATTTCCAGGATGAACAGTAGAAGAGCTTGGATTAAACGGATGCAAGTTATCTTATGAGATTAAACATTAGAATGACAGCGTCTCTCCTAAAATCTTCAATAAGGAGAAAAAGAGCTTAAAACAGTATCAGCTGCAATAATGCCTTAGTTCGTGCCCATGAATTTTCTCTGGAAGCGCACTAATCCTTGTAAATCTTTGCTTCGATAATCAACCCTTTGCATGGTCTGTGCTGTAAATAATAGCTATTTTTCAAAGACTACAGATACTAAAACAGTGTGTCTTATCATGAATCCTCCACTCTTTAATTTCTTAAAATTTTTTTCAAAAAGTTAAAACTTTTTCAATTGGTAAAACGTCTAATAATTGGTAACAGAAGTTAACCTAAAGGAGAATTGATAAATATGAAAAAACCTGCTAAAAAAACATGGCTATTAGCTTCAGCATTAACACTTGGGATGGCTGTATTAACACCGCTTCAAGCTGGTGCAACAGCTGTTGATACAACAAATAATGTAACGATTCAAATAGAACAAAAAATAACAGGTACCATTAAATATTTTGATGGTAGCAGCATTACCCTTAAAGGAACAGATGGAAAAAACTACTACATCAGTTTACACAATTTCTCAGATAAACAAATTGAGCAGTTAAAGCTAGCAGAGGGTCAGGAAATTTTAGTTGAGGGTAGTATTGTGAAAGATTACTCAGATTTCTTTACCTTTGCCGTCTATAAAAAAAGCTTACCTAAAGAAGTAACAAAAGAAGAATTAGTCCAACTAGAGAAACTCTTTTCTGACATGAAAAAGGCTGAAAAAGAAGAGAATTATGAGGAAATGGAACGAATCTATGAGGCGATGGATAACATCACAAGACCTTACGAATTAGCAAATTGGCAACCTGAGCCTTTTGAAGAATTTATTAATGAAGCCGCATTCGCTGAAAAAAATATTGTTATCAAAGCACAAGATAAAGAACAGCTAAAAACACTTTATAGTAACTGGATTAAGTATGTAAAAGAAAATAAAACGGATGAGGCATCAGAAAACATTGATAAAATTTTCACTATTCTTGAACCTTATTACCAAGAATTATATCCACCTTTAACTTTTGAAGAGTATATGGCGGATATGAACGTCGATTTAACAAAAGAGGAACTTGCAAAACTTAAAACAATCTATGAAGAGGCACAAAAAGCTGAAAAAGATAAAGACGAAGAATTGGCTATGAAGAAATGGGATGAATTCTATGAAATACTTCGCCCACACTTTAAACCAGTTCCCTTCGAGGAATATATGGCAGATATCGAATTCAGCATTAGTAATGCAGATTACGCAAAATTAAAACAACACTATGAAGAAGCAGTTGCCCTTGAACAAAAGGGTGAAGATGAAAAAGCTGGCGAGCAATGGGAAGCCTTTTATAAAGTTTTAGACCCTTACTACGAAGCGAACAGAGAAATTCTTATCTCACCATCTAAATTAACATTTAACGGTCAAGATTTTACGCCAGAGCCAGAAACAAATTAAATAAAATTTCAAGGGCTCTCCTATTGGTTTTAGGAGTGGCCCTTTTTGAAGTGACAAATTTGTCATGTTATCCCGGAAATAGTCATGTTAATCGATGGTTTACCCTTATTTTTCTTGTTACAGTAAACCATGTTGTCACAAGCACATTACGTTCTAAGGAGAAAAACAACATGACATTATTCATGAAGAAATCGGTGATGATGACAGTAATGTTACTATTTTTTACGTTCACACCCAGATTTGGACACGCAGCATCAAATAATACAATTAGTAAAATTGATCAGTTTATTAAGGAGCAGCAAACCATTAGTAAAATCCCAGGAATTTCAGTAATTATTGTTGATAAAGGGAAAACCGTCTATCAACGGGGCTTTGGCTTTGCAGATACGAAAACAAAAACTCCTGTTACCTCTGATACTCTTTTTGAGTTAGGCTCCACGTCTAAGGCATTTACAGGACTCGCTATTTTACAATTAGAAAAACAAGGTTTGTTAAAACGATCAGATGATGTCCGAAAGTATATCCCTTGGTTATCATTAACCTATAAAGGCGAGGATCAGGCTGTGACAATACAGCAGCTATTGTCTCATACTAGCGGAATTCCCTCAAATTCCATTACTCAAATCCCAGAAAGCACAGCGGATAATGCCCTTGAATTAACAGTTAAAACACTGCTGGATCAATCACTAAATCGTCAACCAGGGAGTTCTTTTGAATATGCAACCATCAACTATGATGTCTTAGGCCTCGTCATTGAACAAGTTACAAAACAGCCATTCGATCAGTATATTCAACAGAAAATTTTACAACCTGTTGGTATGCATCAATCTTTTGTAGGAATTCACCAAGTACATTCCACACATATGGCTTCTGGCTATAAAATAGGTCTAATGAGAGAGCAGCGATACATACCACCTATCTATCGTGGCAATATCCCCGCTGGTTATATCATCAGTAACGCTAATGATATAGCCAGATGGTTAAAATTACAGGTAGGAAACAGTGATATCTATTCAATCAGTAACAATTTAATTCAAGAATCGCATACTCCAGATCTAACAGTGGAGCCTTTTGATACGAATACTTACTATGCAAACGGTTGGGCAGTTGTGAAAAAGGACACAAAGTCATATATCTACCATGCTGGTGAGAATCCAATCTTTTCCTCGTATTTCATTTTGCAACCTGACGAACAAATCGGCGTGGCTATTTTAGCCAATATGAATACAAGCTCTACAACAGCGATTGGACAAGGTGTCATGGATTTATGGGAGGGCAAAACGATTGACATGCAACATATCAGCAGCTATCAAAAGCTAGATAAAATTGTAACAATCATATGTGCTATCATCATCGCAATCAGCATTATTTTCTGTTATCTATTCGTTCAAAATATACGCAGCCTTTATAAAAAACAACGTAGTATGGCAAATCTAAATTACAAAAGAATATTGTTATTATCTGCCCATACTATACTTGTGGCGACAATGCTGACAGCACTATTTATCACGCCTAACATAGTACTTGGCGGCTTAAATTGGACATTTATTAAAGTTTGGGCACCAACTTCTATTACATTCCTGTTGTATAGCTCCATTTCGGCCAGTCTTCTATATTTATTATTAGGCTTTATGATGATTGGTACTAAAAGGAAGAATTAAAAATTTAATAGCTTAAAAGATATTTAGCTACAATTAATAGCTCTATTTTGACTGAACACTGCGTAATATGAGCTAATGGTAAAGATGCTGACCTATATCATTCATTGCTAACACATCCATCTTTGAAGGTAAGAATTGATTCCTTCAGCCCTTTGAAAACAAGTTGTAGGAACAGACCATATCATTTTAGAGAAATATTAATACTTGGGAGCGGAACAAGCTCTTTCCGCTCTAATGTTTTTTCGTCAACAATTCTTATAGTTGGCGTAATGATTAGCGTTCGAATATCAGAATCAGGTATAAAAACCTCAACATAACCATTTACTCGCCCAGAACCGCTTTTAATAGTTGTTGCTCCTACCTTTTCATATACATTTCCAAGATTATCTTCTATGTCTACCATTAAAAATTCTGTCTCCCAGTCAAGATTTCCCTCAAAATAAAGAGTGGTTATATATTTTCCCTCTGTTATTTGATTATATAATAGCTGGTATTGATCATTACCAAATGGTATATTTACTTTTCTTGAATACGCTCGGGTTGGTGTAAGTTCTAACTGAAAGTCCCAAGCTCCTTCTACAAGAGTCGTATTTTCCATACCTATAAAATCTTGAGGACGCCATTGAACATTTACCTTTTCATCAATTACTTTGTCTGAAATTCTCGCTGTAAACATACCAATCCAAGTAGCCTCATTCTTTTTAACGATTTGATGACTAAGTACGTCTAACTTGTTTCCGTTGACTTCTAAATCGCCCTTCCAAAATAGAGGGGGTTCATCTATCGATTGTTCGTGTTTCATTTCATAACTAACCGATACAATCGTTCCATCGAAAAAAGCCTCAGCTAATTCAATGGAGGTTCCGTTACTTTCGTCTATTTGATTGATGGTTGATGCATTATCACTAAATACTTGTAATTGGGGATTATCATTGCTATTTAATAGTTGCTGTACAATTGGTACTCGATTAGCCACTACAGGTAGCCAAATGCTGCTACTAGCAAAAATAAATGTGAGCATGGCGACAATACTAACCCACTTCCATTTTTTAAATACATACTTCTTGGTTGAAGATGACCGTAAAACACTTTTTTCAATATTAATCTTTTCCCAATCAGATAATTCAATTGGTTCAATCTCTTCAATATCTATTTCGATGAAGTCCTTTTCATTCATTTAGATACCTCCCAGCTCTTCTGTTAACTTTAACTTACCTCGATATAAACGATTTTCTACAGCTGATTTAGATAGACCAAATATCTCAGCGATTTCTCCGTTGGAATATCCTAAGTAGTATTTCAAGAGAAAAATTTCCTGATCGTTTTTACTTAAATTTAAAATACTGATAAATAGTTGCTCTTTTTGTACTTTTTGTTCGACGATTCTTTCTGGTAGATCCTTGCTATTTGAAATTGATGAAAGTAACTCGACTGTTTTAGGCTTATTTTGAAGGCTTCTATATGTATCAATCGCTTTATATTTTGCAATAACGCCAATCCATTTTTTAAAATCAATCTCATCGCCAGTAAATTGAATACTCTTTTGCCAAATGGTTAGAAATACATCGTTGATACATTCTTCAATAGCTGTTTGATTGGGCTGTAACACTTTCACTACAATGGCTTTAACATAACCTCCATATTTGTTAATCACTTCTCTTAAAGCTTGTTCATCCTTTTTTTGTAGCTGATTAATTAATGAATACACGAAGTTAGAAAACCTCCTTTCCTTTCTTCTCTACAAGTAATAACGAGCAAATGAAAGAAAACTCTCACATTATTTAAATAAAAAAACAAATGATTCCTTTCCGCAACACATTGTAGCTAAAAATAGAAACGGAAAAACATAGACTTACTGTTTCAAACCCGCTCCATCATCATGCATCAAAAAATTATTTTTTATCTTATGGACTGGATTGACAACTAATCATCAGGCTGTAACAAGCGCCTTTGAGTTTCATCCTATCAAGGGTTTAGTGATACTCATCCTTCACCCAAAATTCTCTTTAAAATTACCTAAATACGATTCATTAGACGAATACCCTTTTCTCTTTCAACGGCATTCATACAATAAACTGAAGAAAGGAGAGATCTTGATGGGATACTTTGGAAACATGGGTAATTTCAATTGTTGTTATGGAGGCTATGGTAATGACTATAGCGGCGGTTATAGTATGGGTTGTTGTGGCATGGACTATGGCGGCAAAAACAATAGTTCAACATTTGTTTTAATCGTTGTGCTATTCATTCTTCTGATTATTGTCGGAGCAACATTCGTGCAAAAAGAATATTAATATTTATTGATAAACATGAAAAAGGGATGATCTTCATTAATAGCAGCTCACATTAATGTCGATACATCCACAGCAAAGAGGGTCACTTCCAGCCTAGTGACCCTTTTTTAAACCTGCTTGTCTTTCACCTTATTTAATTTTAAATTCTCCATTTCCCACATTTGCGGTAATACACATCGCTAAAGAAATATAATAAGCCAACATTTTTACTTCCATTTACGCCCCATATCAGCTTTTACATCATAAAGTTTTTTAAAAATGAAACCACCTAAAACCATGAAACGTATACTTACTTAAGAAAAAGCCATTGTAAAAGGGGTCGAGTAATGTGAGAGAATGGTTGCAAGGAAGGAAAAACAAAAGAGAAGAGATAAGAGACGTAAAGATCAATATTCATTAATTGACTTATTTCTTGATGTACTAATTTGGATACCAGAATTACTTTTCCTCCCATTTAGAATCATTTATTGGTTGTTGAGAGGAGTTGGAAGGTTTATTGGAGAAGGTTTTAATTAAAAAACTGCTCAAAAGGATGTCATTTGATTTTTTGTACCAATACGATTGAGGCAAAGGAAAATTTTGTTGGGCATTCAAAAGGGATAAAGTCATTTAGTTGAGGCGCTGACCCTATCCCTCTCCAAGTGGCATTCTCCTTTAAATTAGATTAATTGGAGATAAACGGTGCTTTTTGTACATACTTTTGATTTTCTATTTGGTTAATGATGAATGTAGCTGTATCCCGATTTGTTATTTTTGTACCTGGCATATCTCCAAGATTTTCCTTTATGAACCCTACTTCATGTCCCTCTACGATAAATGGAAGCCGAATTAGTGTCCATTTGATAACTTGATTATTGCTAAGGAGATGCCATTCTTTTTTCTTATCTACCATCATTTTTGAATAAATAATTTCAAATATCTTTGCACCCATTCTATTTATAATACTCTTTGTATCTCCAGCAATGGTTAGCGATCCACCCGTTACCCCAATATAACGATCCATATGTAAATCAGACATGACTCCCAATATATTTTCCGTTACTTTACTATAAATTGGTTTTTCTTTCATGGGTTGACCAAAAGTATTGATAACGATTTGACAATCTTTTAATAGCTTTTGAAGATCCTCGATATTTTGTACATTTCCTTCTATTACCTCAATCCTACTGTCTCTGAAAACTAACTTTTCTGGGTTTCTAACAAGCATCCGCACGTGATACCCTTTCTCTAATGCTTTAGAAGCAATGTAACGCCCCGCTTTACCTGTTCCACCGATAATTGCTATCTTTTTATAAACGTCCATGATGCCCCCTAATTATCATAATAATATGTATACGGGCAAATCATGGTTTAGATTCAATAATTCTATTATTCACCTCTCTTTATCAAATGAGATAAAGAAATAGTAATTTTGTTTATTCTAGCTAGAGCTTTTGTCTAAGCAAAAGAAAAAGAACCACTCTCTTAAAAGAAAATGGCACTTCAACGCCTCATCGTACTAACTTGATAATTACACTTTTTAGGTGTATTCAGCTTAACTAGATCAGTGGTTTATATTATTTACTAAGTCTTTATTATAGGCAATCCACTTCTCCATTTCTCTCTCGACAGCTCGGTTTTGCCATTCAAACCAAATACCTGTACATTCACTGCAGTGACTATCGACACCCTTTTTTTCATGCGTATCTTTACATGTAAACACAGTCCTTTTACGACAACTGTAACAGTAAATGACAATATCCTTATAAAATTCCATCACAATCAACTCCTACAATTTACACCTATTTCTTTCCTTTTTTCATATAAATTATTCTTTAAAAAGAAATAAGTAAGGATGATGAGTGCCATCATGTTTGTTCTTTCCTCTCCTTACTAATAAAAGCGATTCAAATCCTTACTATTAAAGGATTTGAATCGCTTTTTCCGTTAGTCCAAGTTTCTATTTGAACCTTAAGGAGAATATAAAACCTTGGTATTGCCATACTTATTCAAAAATGACCAATAAAAAAGCAATTCAAGGTAATGGTATGATATCCTATAGACTTTGATATCGTACACAATTCCTTGAACTGCCTTAAATTATTTAGACTCTACATTTTCATCAGGAGAGTAATTATATTGAGAAGGATCAACTGGCGTATAACCTGTTGGCGTATAGAATCTCAATAAGTCACCATTCACGACTCTATCAGATAACGCCAATTTATGATCTACTTCATTTTTAATCGTCTTTGCTTCCTCTAATTGACTGTCGTCTAATGGTAAGCCTGTTTTATTATCATAATATTTTTCATTAATTGAATAAATAGTAGGACTGACAAAATCGCCATTTCTAAATGGTACAATTTCATCATGCTCTTCTGATAATAAGTCTGAACCAAATTGAACAAATTGTTGTGAATCAATTCCTAGTAAATGCAATAACGTTGGCAGTAGGTCTGTTTGGCCACCATAGCTATGGTTGATCCCACCTTGTATGCCTGGAACATGTATAAATAATGGTACACGTTGTAAATTAGCACTTTCATATGGTGTAATCTCTTTTCCAATGACTTGTTCCATCGCTTTATTATGATTATCGGAAATACCGTAATGGTCACCATAAAGAACAATCATTGAATGATCATATAATCCTGATTCCTTTAATTGCTGGAAGACCTGTTGAATTGCTTCGTCTGCATAACGAGCTGTTTGGAAATAATTATCAACGCTTGCATCTCCCGTATTGGCTTTATCAATTGTCACTAAATCTTGATTCATTTTATATGGATAGTGATTCCCTACCGTAATTAATTTTGTATAAAAAGGTTGTGGTAAGGAGCTTAAAAGATTTTGAGATTGTTCAAAGAATGGTTTATCTAACAAACCATATTCAGCCATGTCCTCTGAAGTACCTGTGTTATAGTAACTAGCATCGAAGAATTTGTCGAAGCCAAATGATTTATAAATTACATTTCTATTCCAGAAGCTTCCGTTGTTACCATGGAATACAGCTGATGTATAACCATAATCTTTTAAAATACTAGGAGCTGCCTGATACGTATTTTGTGCTTTTGTAATATAAGCAGATCCTTGTGGTAATCCAAATAAAGAATTTTCAAGCATAAATTCTGCATCAGACGTTTTCCCTTGACCTGTTTGATGGAAGAAATTATCAAAATACAATGTATTCTTATCTTTTGCTAATGAATTTAAAAATGGTGTTACTTCTTCACCATTTAATTTATAGTCGATTAAAAAGTTTTGGAATGATTCTAAATGTAAATAGATAACGTTCATTCCCTTTGCTGCACCAAAATATTGGGCATTCGGTTTGGCGTAGTTTGATTTTGTATAGTTAATTACTTCAGTAATATCACTACTATCTGCCAAAGCTCTCTGAGAAGAAGCTTTCATCGTTTCAACTGAGTCATAAATCGTATAGTTATACATCCCTAGATATTTCACAATATAGTTTCTATCAAAACCTCGTGTTAATAATTGAGGACGATTAGTTTCAGCTAGTCCTAAATTAAGGATTGATACCGCTAATGCAAAGGCAATGATTGCCATTCCTTTTTTATAGCCAAAACGTTTGGTATCTTTTTGGATTTTTTTAGAGAATCGTAGATAAAACATAACCATTACATCCACAAAGAACAAGATATCATAAGGCTTTAATAAAGAAAGAACACTGCCGCCTAAATCTCCAAAGTTCTGCGTTTGAGAAAGTGTAGGTAATGTAATGAAATCACTAAAGAATCGGTAATAGACAATATTGGCATATAAAACAATAGACATCAAAGTGTAGACAACAACGAGTGATGTGTATTTTCTTTTTCCTTTAAATAAAAATGAAAATCCTAGAAATAGCATTGCTGAGCCCAGCGGATTTATTAGTAAAAGGAATTGTTGAATGATTCCTTCTACACCTAAGTCAAATTGTGATAGTTGAGAGATGTATGTTTTAATCCATAACATTAATACTGCTACTATATAAATTCCTAAAAAGTTTTGTAATAGGTTATCTTTTTATTTGCTAGATTTTTCATTTTTGCACCTACCTTTTACTGATTAAATTAAAATCTAGATATATATGAACTTAACTGATAAGTACTGTATGGCACTTTAAAAAATGTTACGTTACAATAGCTTTTTTCGCGACCAATGTATAGTACTCCCCATTTAAAATTCTGTCAAGTTGTTAGCTATTCTTCATATAAATATTTCTAATTAACCTATATATTGTCCAAAAAATACCCAGTAAACATTAGTTTTTAACTAAAATTTACTGGATATTATAAGCCGTAAGTAAATGCCTTTATGAAATCTGCCTCGCAATTTTTCTCATTTGGGCATCAAAAAATCTTCCATTCAAATGAATTGGAAGATACTCTGGTACGCTATTCACTTTTTGCTAATAAACAATTGGATATTATTGCAACATTTTTCTAGCATATATATATTTCTACAGTGTCTCTCATTCTATTTAAACGTTTCTTTATTTATTTGAGCACCTACTGAATCTTTCAATGATGAAGAAAGACCTCTTCTGATTAGATTTGCAGAAACAGGCGCTCTCCCCATTTCCCTTGCCCAAATTGATAATTGTCCTATATGGTGAATTTCATGTGCAATGGTATGACGAATGACTTCACCCCATGTATGCGTCTCCATACTACCATTTGCTAATGGAATATGAAGAATACGCTCTTCCATACTGTCATCCCATTGATTTACAAAGCTTTCGACGTCTAAATGAAATGCAGCTTCCAATTTACGAACCTTTTCCAAGCTATTATATTCATCAAAGCTCTCCTGAAAGTCTGTTTTCCCCTGTAAAAGACGAATCCAACTCCATTCAACATCAATGATATGGAAGAGTGTGTGTAATATACTGCCCATTCCTCCAGTTCGGTTTTGCAAAAGTTCTTCTTCAGTCAACTCTTCACACCAACGAAACCAATCTTCCCGAACTAGCCAATTATATTTAAAAAATGTTTGCAAAAAAGCACCTCCGTAGTTGTTGAAAAAAATATTATAACTCACTATTTCTTCATATAAAGTGAGGATCCCTTCTTTGCTCTTTTCAGATATCCAAATAAGCACTACAAGTAACTAAGCTAAATGTCTAGTAATTACCACTTCTGGTTACTCTTATGTATTTTCCTATAAACGTAATCTGCATTATCTAGGTTTTTCCAGCTACTAATAAAATTTAGTATTAGCATAAAAATTCCAAATAAAATAAATGCCAACATATATTTACCTATGAAAAATAAAACAAACGTTGCAACCAAAAGTAATATCATTAAAATTATTAAGAGGATTTGTAATTTCCCCTTCTTCTTCTCATCCACCTGTTCAACCTCCAATCAAAGCGCCGATACTTTTCTAAAATGTTTTCTTTGGTTTATTTTAACATAAAAATTCATTTTTTCTAAAAAATCAATTATTTTATGCAAAAACCAAACATCAGAAATTCCCTACCAAATTTTCCTTACATAGTCTTGGGATGATCTGAAATAAACAAGGGATATTTTATTGGATAAGATAAATAATATCTTTAGGAGGTGTCGACATGAAACGAGACAAAAAAAATACAGAGTTTGCAACAGACGAGCCAACAAAACAATCATTTACTAGTGGAGCAGACCCAAAAAAACCTAATGGGCGTACGGAAGCCCCTCGCCCACAACGTGAAGAAGATCTTATTATGGATGAGAAAAAAGGTAAGTCAACTTCATTATAATGTAAGACAAGTTAGTATTTTTGACCACTCTATTAGAGATGGTCTTTTTTAATTTTCTCCACATCATGTAACCCTATATAAAGATTGAGACCACCCATCATGGAGTGGTGTTTCTACTATTATTAAATACATATTATTTTAATTAACTTATCTTATAGCCAGTATATTATATATTAAAACAAAAAAGTAAATTTATGTTTTTTAACCTAATTTTAACCTTTTATTGATAATCTATAGTTGTTTCAACAATTAAATTACTAGGAGGAATAATTATGACAGTAGCAGTAAAAAATTTTAGTAGTATTATGAATCAAATGAGAGATGCTTATACGGGAGAGCAAACCAATGAATTTTCTTTAGCAGCGTTCATTGGACTTCAAGCTCCTTCATTATCAGACGCACCTGATGAATTACAAAAACTAACACAAGAATATCAGGAGAACGTTAATAGTTTTTATGTGCAAGAAGAATTAGACTTAAAAGAAAATGTTAAGCAGTTAGAGAATGATAAAAATCAAACAGCTTTTTTTGAAAATATGCGGAAGAAAAAAGAGGAAGCTTTAAAAAAATCCGAAGACATGATCAATAAATACTATGATTCGTTGATAGATTTTGGTGAAGAGCATCCTGCAGCTCAAACACTCATCCTTACTATTGCTGATAAAGTCGGTGCCTTTATACAAGATATTATGGATAAAGTTTTAAATGTTTTTGTTACTGTTGTGGAAACTGTAAAAAATGCAATAAGTGCTGCTATTAATTTCATTTCCTCTACTTTTAATTCAATTGTTAGCACTACGAAAAATTTCTTTTCTAGTTTATTTTAAAAACATTCTTAGCAGGACTGTCTCTGGACAGTCTTGTTTTATATTTAATACACTATGTATCGTAAAGTATCACCTCAGCAACCTTTCCTAAAGATAAAATAGGAGTGAAAGTGATGAGGAGCACCTTCACTCCTGCTTATTCCTTTAAATTATGCAATTCACTAAAATCGCTTCATTTGAAGTAAGGGAATATTAAACAAAAAAAGCCCAGGTACTCACTTTCAAATGAGTACTTGGGCTTTAAAATTACAATTATTTTACTTCATACAATTTTGTTGTTTTGCTCTCATTGTTATAAACGAGTTTTAACCCTAAAAGATCGGCTAGCTCTCGTACTTGAACGTGTGTCCTACCATCTATAATCACTGCCGGAATAGTTTTTGTATCATTAAGCATAACTTTCGCTTCTGTAATTTGCGTCACTTTTACTTCCTCCAAACCATTTAAAATGTGTAGCTTGAATTGCGCCTCGGTAATCCCCATACTCGCTAAATACGAATACGGATCTCTATGTGTTGTGCCTTTAAGATTATCTGTAATCCATCGATGTGACTTAATACCGTTGCCTGCTCCATCCAATACAACAGGTATTCCAGCCTCTTTAGCAAGTTCACGTAACAACCAAATATAAGCAGCATAGTCCTTTTTAAATTGTTCTTTATCTGCTGTCCTCGCTAATTCAACTTGTGCATAGCTAAGTGGATTACCTTTTGGACCACAACCATACTGTAATCTGCCAACTGGCGCAATTTGCACGATACGTCCTCCTCCACCTACCCAGTGAGACGTAAAAGCATTAGCTTTATTACGGTTCATATAAACAATTTCATTTTCTAAAGCATTTGGACCTGTGTTATTAATATTACCTGATTCATGGGCAATGACATATTTTACTGCCGTTAAAGCCTTATTAGGTAGTCCTGACATTAAGCGTTTTTCAATTGTGGATGTCATTTCACACCATCCTTTTTGTTATATCCCATCGCTCTTTCGCTATCATTTAGTCCTGGCGTTGTTGGATCACTCACTACGCCAAGTAAAACTAACAAGGCAAGCACAGTATTGAAGATATCTGTTACTTGTTCATTGTAAATCGTTGTATTATACCCAAAAAGCGCTCCGATTTGTTGAATTAATAACAGTAATAACGAAAATGTCCCAAAAAGAAATGGCTTGTGTTTTAGACGTATTTTCCAGTTAATTTTCATTTTAAATCGTTCCTCCTTTTATAATATAGGTCAACAATGCTCCCACTAGTCCACCAATAACTAATCTTAAAATCCAAGTTGTATTATCTTTAATTCCACCAATATCTTCTCTAATTTCCCTGATATTTGATTCAGCAACGGCTAAGCGAGTTTTCACATCATTCATATCATGTTCTAACTTCCCAATACGTTGTTCATCCATTAGTTCACCTCGGAAATCAATATAAAAGCCCTCACATCTACCTGTGAAGGCATAAAAAATAACGCTAAGCCTCTGCTTGCGTTTTCTGTTCATCCATTACAGTTAGTAACCCTGTATATTCATCATCTTTCAATTGGTTATTAGCATAAAAAACATTCACCTTATTTAACATAGCCTCATACTCATAACGTTTGCGATCAATTAAAAATTTACATAGTTCATAGACTGACATTCTACATTCCTCCTAATAATTCACTTCTTGAAACTAGATATTCTGTATTAAGTAATGTTTTGGCCTGCATTTCCTCTAAAGTTGGTGTTGGTTCTATTGGTGTTGGCTCAGGTACAACTGGTGCAGTAAAATCCCTTGTTTCCTCGTCGTAGTCCCAGCCCTCTTGTATCTCTGGTTTGTCTGTAATGTCAATAATGACAATATCAGGCGCAAACTCTGGAACTGTCTCTGCTTCAAAAATCCAATGCGCTTTGCCCCATAATATTTGTGCGTATCGTTTCATGTTATTCCCACCATTTCACTGTTAGTATTCCATCTCCGCCTTTGCCTCCAATGTAGCCACCAGCATTGCCGCCGTTACCACCAATACCAATAGTTACCGCTATACTTGCCAAAGGCGTCACTGATACTTTGTGGTCGTATACAAAATGACCGCCACCGCCGCCCGTGGCTACTGATGTGTTATTAGATGCCGCGGCACCCCCTCCACCAGAACAATAGCAACCATTTTTTGGGGCTGCGCTTGTATACTGTGTGCCGTACCCGCCGTGGTAGGGTCCACTATTCCCGCCGTTACCTACCCCAAAAGCCGCAGTTACGTAACCGTTATAAGGTCCTTGACCACTTTGACCGCCAGGACCACCAGCAAGACCTCCTGCTACGTTACCCCAATCGCCAGAAATACCACCGCCACCGCCATTCAGCGATAATAACGTACCGAACGAAGTTACTCCACCAGCACTTCCACTTGCCGCGATTCCCGAAGTACCTGTACTAGCACCACCGCCACCACCTGCTCCGCCGCCTGTTAGGTACACTTCAGTTACGCCTGCGGGTACTGTAAACGTGCCGCTTGCGGTAAATGTTTGTGACTTCATTACCTTGCCGCCACCTAAATATGTTTTCACACCTGTTGTCATGTAATCACATCCTCGTCAATGATAATGTATAGTCCGCCTTCGTCTTTACCGAAACGGAAACTTGGGCTATTTTGCATATTTGATGCTTGTGCTCCTAACTTTGCTGCTGTAGTAACAAGCGATTGTATAACACCGCCTAATTTGTCTGCATATTCAATTGTTATAGCGTTCGTTGGTACTGATACTCGGTACGGCTCCAGTGGTTGGTAAGTCACTGTGTACACTGCAGCTGGGTCGAAAAGATCGGCTTCGAGTAATGCCCGTACAGACCCTGCAATGGCTACGTACTCGATTTTCCAGGCGTAGTCAGGTTTTCCGTTTTTGTAGACCTGTAGAATGTTAGCAGTATTGTAAGCTAGTGAGCTTTGTGTCCGTGTATTGATCTCGTAACGATTGTACACGGTGCCATCTGGCGTTGTCGTTTTGTAATGGTACGGCTTCGTTACTTCACGTACGATACGCCCCTCGCTAACGACTAGCATGTTTTCGCCTTCGTCTAGTGTTAGGCTTCCAGCTGTGGCTACGACCTCTGATACAGGCGTTTTGAGTAAGTAACATAGCTTGTAAGGTTGCCAGCTTGCTTTGTTGTTAGCAAATGTTGTAGGTGCTGTGCTAACTGTTCGGTAGGCAGAATCAAATGTATCGTTTACACGGGAAATAGGGTACCAATACTTATTGCCCTTCGCGGTTTCATACAGTTCATTTCTGCCGCCAGCTCCGTCCGCGTACATTTTCCAGCCCATGAAGTACGCCTTAATTTCGGCGGGTGTCGGTTGGTAGGTAGGTCCCCAGCCACTTTCTGTGTCCGCTATGGAGATTCGCAGTTCGCCGCCGTCAACGGTAGCTATACGTGAGTCTAGATAAAAGGTATCATTGCCGCTATTACCTGTAGTGTAGTTAAGTTGCTTACAAACAGCACCATTAAACTTAATTAAGGTAGCAGGTATGTCGTTACCTACTAGCCCCAGGGCAATGTCTACGAGGTGTAGCCCTGTTTGTATACCGATATATCTAGCGTTGACGTCCCCCAGCTCTATCGTTTCGTATTTCTTCGTTTTGACTAGTTGCCCCGCCACGTCGACTTTTAACGACTCGCCTGTATGCAAAGTCGTTTTCACGGTCAATGCTTCGCGTACCTGTGGCTTGTACGCAGCTGGTGTTGAGCCTTTGACCATCATAGGACTAGATACATAGCCACCCGCAGTTGTCATAAATACAATACGAATAAAGTTAATCCCTGCGGGTACCGTAAACGTACAGTTCATGTTCCCATTTTGTACCGTGCTTTCCTCGAATAAAGTTGTAAGTTGATCGGCGTCTAAATGGCTGCCCTTGTTGGTCGTGATCTTTACCTGGGCGTTACGTATACAAGAAAACGTGTATTTTGTACCAGGCACGACGGGTACAAGTACGCGGGGGTTTGAGGTAGCTTCCCATGACGTCACTGTATGGTCGATCACTGTTAAATACATCCAACCAGGTACGTGAACTGCACCGCCCATGTGGAACGCAGGTATCAAGTTATCGCGAATGTTTTCTATTGTCGGGTTTGTAATACCCTGCATATTTGCGACAAAGGGTAGGGCTGTATTACCTTCGTTAATCTGTACATTTTCTGCTGTAAATGTGCCTGTTTTACGCCCAGTATCAGGTTCTAAAATCGAAAGTGCTATTTTTATAATGGACGTGTCTGTTGGTACTGTGAATGATTGGGACACGCCGTTGATATACACAGGTACACGTGAATGAAGCCCGTTCGCTGTGTAATAGTCAATATACGCATTAAATGTACTAATCATAGACATGATGTATGTCTTACCTGGTACAAGACCCGTAATATAGGACCATGCAGTAGCAATCGGCTTTGTAATATCGTTCACTGTAACCGACAACTTGTTCGGTCGTACAACCATTATCGTTGTCGTTGCTGTGTTCTCTGTTAACACCCATGTACCACCATCGAATAACGGGGCATAGTTGGTAATCGTACGACCTTCTAGCCCTACCACAGAGCAAAGGGTTTTGACAGGTGCATTAATTTCATTCGCTCCACGCTCTATAACTTCAGAAATGGGCTCATGAAAACCCAAACTTTCCACTATATCATTTAATTCATGTTGAATTTCATTAACTGCACCAACCGTATCCTTTTTATAATCTGTTTCCAGCTTACTTGTATCACCAATTCGTGAATCGAGATAGTTAAACTTTTTGTCTACATACTCCTGACTAGCAATAATTACAGTTGGATCAATATTTAACTTAACAACATTAGCGTTATTTGTTTCGATAACAAAATGAATTATGGTTTCTTCTGCCACACCCTCAATTAATTGTGGTTTGTATTTTTCAGGATATTGGCCAACTGCAATCAAAAATCCTTCGTTATCAAATACGCCAATTTCACGTATAGTAAATCCTCCAACGGTTACTGGAATAACTGCCTTAACAGTAATCCTGTTATTATTTTTCGTATCAATTGATACGTCTGCAACAGGACCCCTCCAAACTTCATTAACTAGAGCAGTTTGGTTTTGTGTGGGTACATAATGTGCACCGTTTCCATCACCTAGTGCGATATTTTCTAAACCTACTTTCGACTGGGTGACTTGTGCATTTGCTATTTTAGCCAGCCCGATATTGGTTATTAGTGTTCCATATTGTGCTTGAGCCACAATATCACTCCTTTCTTAAAATGGTGTAAGAGTAATTGTAGATGCTGTTTGAACACCTACTAAACTATTACTTTGTGTATAAGATTCTAGATTATCGATATTCATTGGGTATAAAGTTATCTCTGAACCTGTTGAGAGGTAACTTGGCAAGAATAAATTTGTCATCAAACGTCTTGCAACTTTTAAATCCATATTTAATGGAATAATCTGTTCAAGTGTTAAATCAATTTCTCTATTTAAAGTGGCATCCGTCGCATCAAAAACAAAAGTGGTTGTACAAATTTCAGCATCTAAATATTCTTCAAAATTTGAATGCCCTACTAGTTCTGTTAGTATCTCGTGGACCTTTCTTTGAGTAATTGGTAACCTCGTTGACTGTCTTACAATTAATCGTCGTCTACGGAAATCTAATGACTCTGTTGAAGGATCGGCAAGAATATCATATCCTCGCTCACGCATTCGTAAGAACTTTTCACTGGCTGTCATAATAAATTGTTCTATTTCTACTTGTTTACGTGCGACATCCAAGTTGTCTAATTCAACGGCTACTGTCTCTGTAAGTTCATCTGTTTCTTTAATGCCATCATAAATATCTGGCAAATTTCGTGCGACTCGATTATCAAGCATCCAAAATCACCGTCCCAAGTACAGGAACTTGATTGTGAGCTAAATTGAAATTACTATCTTGTCCATTAATTGTTGATTCCAATACATCGCTAATTCCAACAATATCTAACAATCTAGATTCGATTTGTAGCTGCCTAACAATTATAAAATTTGCATTTTGCCAATCTTTTCTGAGTGAAAAG
This sequence comes from Lysinibacillus sp. YS11, assembly GCF_002896375.1. NCBI lineage: Bacteria > Bacillati > Bacillota > Bacilli > Caryophanales > Bacillaceae > Lysinibacillus > Lysinibacillus sp. YS11. The sequence goes on from NZ_CP026007.1 coordinate 3,233,160, forward strand.
AAATAATCTCTAATTGCATCTTCCACCTCATTTTGAAGTTGCCCTATTGTCACATTGGTGATGACTAATTTTAAATAAATATCAGTAGTAACTGTTTCAATTCCACTCACCGTTACCCGATGACCATATGGAGCAACTCCTAGCCCTTCTCCACTATTCACAACTGGATCTAATATCGTTTGCACTTCCTCAATTAATGAAGCTGTTGGAGGGTTAAAATCTGAATTAATAATGGTTATTCCGACTGTACCTCCACCTGCTGGAGTACGATATGGCTTAACACCTCCAACACCATGAATGCTCATAACTTTTTGGATATAATCATCCCGATTGCCTCCATACGGTATTTGCTTTCGAGTGAGGAAAAAACGTCTACGGAAATCCTCCGTAGGTTCTTCATCTTCACCAGGTATGAATAGCTCTGTTAGTTCTGCTGTCTCAAGACCATCAATGTATTCAATTGGAATTAAGGCACCGAACTGTGTATTACCGATCACGCCTGTTGTCTCGCATTGCATTTCATAAACACCTGGAGCAATTCGCTGGATGGCTATATAATCTAATTCACCAAGTGAAAATCGAGACCCAATAGGAATATCTTTGCTGAACACACCTTTCAATATGGCATTGGTTGCTTTATAAGGATAGACACCGTATTCTTCTGCTCTTTTTATTAAATTTGGACGGGATGCTGTTTCAGGAAATGTCTCTAAAATAATACTGTCTAACGCTATATACATCTCTTGAAGTTCTTTCGCTGTCATTGCTCCTGTATCATAGATAATGGCACCTTCCCGTTTATCTACATCATTACTGATTCGCTCTAACATACGTTCAACAATCACTTCATAGCTTTGATGCTCAAACATTATGCAACCACCACCTCTTTTGTAACTTCAATTTCTCCCACAATCGTATGAGCTGTTAATTGAACATGTACTTTATGCTTCACATGACTAAAAGAAAAAGCATCAACACTATGAATGCGATCATCTTGTGTTAATGCTTCTGTTATCAAACTTTTTAGTTCGCTATACACATAGGGTATAGGCTGGCCGAACAGTTTTGCTATTTCAGCACCGTAATTCCATGAATAAATTAAATGGTCATAGCGCTCTGTACTTAACGCTTTATATATAGCCTGTTCAATGGCTTCTCGTCCATCTGCATAGCCGATAATGCGCTTTCGTTCTAAATCCAGTTTGTAGGTACGAGAGGGTTGAACCATTTCCTCAAAATCTGCTGTTAATTCTTCTTCAAATCCATTTTGTGGAATCATCAAACCACCTCTTTATCTATGATTAAAAATTGTTGTCCTCCATGAACACGGAACATCGTCACTTTGTCACCTTGTTTTAGGCCGTTATAAACTTTATAAATCTGCTTAGTTCCACCATTCACACTCATTTCTACCTCATGATCCATTACAGCGCGAGTTAGTTTTAGGTGTTCCTCTCTAAGTGTCAACTTTTGATCAATTTGGACTTCTAATGGGTTTATACTTAAAACAGTGCCATAAACAACCGTAGTGAGCTTTTGAGCATTGATAACACCCAAAACTAGCTTTTGGATTTCTTTTAATATGTCCTCCATACTATGCAATGAAATCACCACCAATCAATTTTAAATCCATGCGATGATCAGACTCTTTGAAGGTATGCCTCACTGTTTCAACCATCATGAAGTTGGCCACAGTTAAGTCTCCAACGTACAACTGAACAGCTACTTGACTACCACCTCGTATAATTGGATTTCCAAATACTTTATTGATGTGTAACTTTCGTGTTTTTTGGTTATAAAGCTTTAACATCCCATCAGCTTTAGCTTTGCCGTTATCCTTTTCTCCAAGGCTATCAGTTAGCTGAAGTACACCCCATTGATTAATATGGCTTCCATCTTTAACGATGTAGACATCACGCCTACCTGTCTTTTTATTCTCGCGTACTAATTTAATTTTGTTGTACGTATTTTCGTCAATGGATGTCGTGTATTCAAATGACTCACCTGATTCTTGATCTATCAGCAAATCTGTTTTAAGTGTCCTAGCTTCACGTAAATTCAAAACTCCGAAGTCATCATACAGTACATATAACCTTTTAGTATTGAGCGTTGTTTCAGCTAATGCATTTGCCATGATGGTAAAAAGCTCTTGGTTATCCTCGACCATAGCAGGGATAACATGCTTTGTATTATCTACCGTGCCAGTCTTTAACCGAAAGTCTTTTGCAATCATTTGAAGTACTTGGGCAGCCGTCTTTTTGGAATACTCATACGTGTTTTTATTTTTAAAGTAGCGCAGCTGATCGTAGCAAGTAACAGTTATAACCCTATTATTTGTACGCTTCTTGGTAAAAACAAATCCGTAAAATATCTTATGACCATCATATTTGAAACGAACTTCATCACCCTCATGAAAACTAAGTACATCATCTTTAATCACATTGAACGTTAATTTACCTGGTGTACCTTTCCGGTGTGTTTCCCATACAATTCCTTCCTCTACAGCACATTCATACAGTTGCCCTTTACTCGATATATACAATTGTGATTTAGCCAAGTTTTATCACCTGCCCTGCTCTAATAACGTTAGGATTGCTGATATTATTGATTTTTGCTAATTCAGTGTATTTAGAGCCATCACCTAAATACTTCTTAGCAATGGCCCACAATGTTTCGCCTGATTTTACAGTATGTGTTTTTGGTGTTTCTTTGCCTGTTGTTGGCCTTTTCTGCTCTACTACAGCTTTAGTTGCCGTCTTGGATGTAGATGTACTACTATCGGTTTTTGTAGCAGCTTTCAAATTGATTTTTTTATTACCATAATCTCGATACTGCTTTAACTGGATTCGTACATTGACATCAAAGCCGTTTTCAGCAGATTCTAGTATTTCATAATCTTCAAGTGTCACGATCATATCGGTGTCAAAAAGTAGATTGCCATTTGGCATCATACGATTAACTACAAACTTAAAGGGTTTGTCGGAGTTTTTTAATTTCTTTAGTTTATCCAGATAAAATGCCGCTGGTTGAAAACTACTCGGATAAACAGAAAACGGATATTTGACGTTAGGCAGTAATACCTCAAAATCTATATTCGTTAGCCCAGTTTTTTTTATGACATTTACTTCTCCTTCATTCATTAACACAGTAGTTTCGTTTCTTCCATTAATCTTCAGAGATAGTTCAGAAGGTGCAATAGGAAACTGTATACTGTCTAGAAAAAAATTATACATCTTCAATTGAACCTCCTTCTGCTAACATTCCTGAAACTTCTTCAACACGTTGACCAAATCTATCAATAATACCATCAATATCTAATTCACTGCTAATACGGTTTTCATTTTTCATATCTACTTTGATTTCTGCCGTTGTATAACGATTGATTGCTTCACGTTCAGCTATATCACGAAGATACTTTAAATCCTCATTCATTATTTTAATACCTTCAGTTGCCTTCTCGGTATTGTCTGCTGTTTTCTTACCTAACTCATTACCTTTATCAAGTTTGTCACCTAACGCTAATGCTTTATCAATGTCATTTTTTATCTTATCTTCTTGATTATTGTCTTTTTTTTCTTCTCCAGATTTAAATAAATTTTCTCCCCAATTGTAGCCTGTATCCCAAGCCTTACTTAAATTTTTAAATTCCATTTTAGGAGCTTCCCAATAATTATCAGGAGCTTCACCAATCCAGTTGTCTAAAACTCCTTTAAGACTTTTTAGATCACTTGTTATGGACTCACGATGGCTAAACTCAGTACCCATTTTTAAACCAACGTAAGATACAACACTATCTGGTAATAAACTTATAAACCAATTCCAAGCTTGTATGGCCCAATTGACTGCATCTATGATGGCATTAACGAAATTTGTAGCAAACTGATCCCAACCTTGTGACATGGAAATAGCAAGGTCTAAAACCAAAGTTGCTAGATTATAAAATAATCGTTTTACAGAGTAAGTTGAATTTTTCGTACTATTAACAAGAAATTCATTAAACGAAGCAAATATATTCCAAAAAAAGGCGATTATATTATAAATAAAAGCATATAAAAACATGAATGCCCCAGCTATTATTCCTGTAGCACTAACCGAGGTCCCAGCAAAATAATTGAAAGCGGCTACCGCTAAATAGAAAAGACCAATAAGAATGACGATGGCTATTACTAAAATAAATATTGGATTGGCTGCTATCGCCGCATTTAAGCCCCATGCTGCGGCTGTTGCAGCTAATGTTGCAGATACATTCGTCCATGTAGTTGCAGTTAATAGCCCAATTGCAAGCGTTCTTAGACCAGTCCAAAGCGCACTGGCCATTTCGGCTGCTTTTACTAGTAGTAAAGCAGATTCATATACCAACATTGCTGCTGCAACAGTACTTATTATAGGAACTATAAACGACCAACTATCCTTTAAACTCCCATCGGGTATAAAAAAATTCAATGTACTGGAGACAACTGAAGATAATTTCTCCATAGCAATGGTTACATTTTGCATGAGCTCCTTAAATGGATCGCTTTTTGCAATTTCACTTAATTTCGCTAATAGTCCATCAATAGCCATCCCAAGCACAGCATTCCTTATACTCTCTGCAGAAATCTTTCCACTACTTCCTATTTCTCGTATTTTATCGATTAAAATACCAAGGTAATTCGTAGTATTTTGGGCACCACTTGACGTAGACTGAAATACGGTGTTTAAATCTTCTCCTTGAAGGTTTCCACTTCCCATTGCTTGTGTAAATGGTTGCTCGGTAGTTTGTAAATCATTATTGATTAACCTAGATGTGGTATTAGTCTCGTTGGACAAGAGTACTCTCCCCACTACTTGAAAATCTAAATATTTACCTACTAACTCCTTGACTTTATTTAATAACCCATCAACTGCAATAGTTCCATCCCTAATGTTGTTGCTAAAATTTTGTAGAGAATTATCAGCCTTACGAATTTCGTTTTCAACTATGTTAAATTGCTCAGCAGTTTTAGCTAATTCTCTTTGAGCTAGTTGAACACTTGAGGTATCCATCATTTGCCCTGAAGCAACATGCATAACTTCCAATTGATTGACCATCCTAGAAACCATATGATGCATGGCTTTAATTGGTTTACTTAAACGATCTTCAATTTGAATTGCCTTACGGATTGTAGCCATGAACTCTCACCTCTTTATTAAAAAAAGCACCCTACTCGAAGGATGCTTTTTTATGGCTATTGTTTAATAATTTATCTTTTCACTTTTCAATGTAAAGTTGTATGCTTTCTGTTGCTTCAACTACATAATTCTGCATGGTTAAATTCTCAAGACTCCAAAGTAACTTCCAAATCCATTAATTTAAATAATTCACAAATCTATTGAATTTTATATTTTCCATTTTTAGTTTGTTCTTCTTTCAATTTGCTCATCATCTTTTACTTCACCAATTACCTTGTCGGATGAGTTGATTATTGAATTATATCAACACACCACAGCAAAAACAGACATAACATAAGTAGATAAACAAACACCTTTACATCAATATTCCCTCTTATATAGAAACATTAATACAGAAAGATTAGCTAATTCCTAACGCTTCCTTCTTCTTCTAGACCCTCGTTTTGCCTCGCGCTCTTGCTTCTTATCTTCTTCGATTTTGACTTGTAAAGATGCTATAATACAGGCTTTGTCTGTCAAGGATAGAGACATATATTCAGACGGAAGACGACGCATCTTTTGCACCCACCAGTGCATTATATTAGCATCACCATCACCGTCGTCTATTAGTTTTTTACTTCTTCGACCATATCCTCTAGCTCAGCTTGGTACCCATTGACTTCCTGTGCCACAGCCGAGGCATCTGCCATTTCACCGATTGTTAGCATCTTTCCAAGTAAAGCATCTGCACCCATTACACCATAAGAATCCTGCAGCTCTTTATCGTTTAAATTAGGATAAACAATAGATTCAACAGTTAATAAACGTTGGTATTTAAAATGGTCAAAATCAGTATTATACTGTCCCTTACGCTTTCCTTGCGTAATCATAGAACGCTTAGTGGATTCTGATTTTAATTCAGCGTCTCGTTCTGGCGAAATTGGTGCGAACTCCCATTCAATTGGATTACCTTGCTCATCCACGAATTTCTTTGAAATAGCATGCTTAATGTTTTCATTTTGCTTTTTATTGTGGGCAAAAAATGCAGTTAAGTTTGACATATTTAATCACCATATCCTTATTATTTATATTTTAAATTTAAAAAAGCCCACATAATGAGCTCTCTTCTTATAACATTTCTTGTAAAGTTGTAAATTCTTCTGGCATATCCCAATCCTCGAAAGTGAAATCAATGGAATCCTCCAGATACTCCGCATCTGCATCTAATGCAGCGATAATGCCTCCATCCATATTACAGTCAATCAGGATTGTTGTTTGACGACCTACTGACGCTGAGCCATCTTCATTCGTCACTTGGATATCAAAATAAATATCCTCCCCTGTGTCTTTGTAACGCTTTAATAACTTACGGAATATTGAAGTATTAAAGTGGAATGTAGCACTGCCTGTAAACTCTGCACCAGTAGCTTTGTTACCCTTGGATACGCGCCCCATAATAGGTACTTGGGTTTTAGTTTTATCCATCCGGGCTTCTATGTTAATTAATTGAGCGAATAAGTATCTATTTCCTTCAATCGTCACGTATGCTCGACCTTGAGCACCATGAATGGCATTGCGAGCGTGCATGGTAGCATCAGCAAAATATTGTAGATTCAGTGAAATTAATGTTTTGTTTGGTTTCATCTTCTGTTTCCCCCTATTCTACTGTTGTTGTGATGTAAAGTTGTGACATCGCAACTGTAGGATTCACGATTTCATTTACCATAACAGCTTTCTTGGAATTACCTTGTGTAATGGTTAGTTCGTCTTTGTTGTAATTTTGGATTGCTCTAATACGTTGCATTTCCATGCGATGACTACCAATGTCGTTCCATAAAGAAATACGGCCATCTTGATCATTTGGCACCTGTCCAAGATAGCGAGTGTTAAACAATTGAGCAGTATCGATGGCAAGTTGATCAAGCACACGAATAACTTGATTCATACTGAAATCCTCGTTTTTATCAACTGTGAATGACGTAAATGTATTCACATCTTCAAGTACGCAAATGTCATCACCTACACGATGGAATACATATTTACCAGATTTCAATAAAGTTGAGAGTTGTGATTGTGTCTTGGTTTCAGACATATCAAGTGTAAATTCACCACTGTATTTTTTATTAGTATTTGACCTATTTATAAGTACTCCAGCTTGTGCGCCAGTTGCCCAATATACGGCACCGAACACTTCTTCATCAGTACCATTAGCATCGTTTTGTACGTCAATAATACCTTCATGGTCAGTGCTGCCAAGTTTATGACCTACAAGTTGGAACTTACCACCGACTTGGTCACGAATACGCTTTGTATACTCAACATACAGCGATTTAATTGAGCTTTCGGATGATAAACAGCCGAGAGTATTAAAACCGTATGCTTCTAAAGCATCAAGTGCTTCTTGATGTACTCCACCTGTAATGGCCAAGCCATTGGAGCCTCCTGCTAATGGTGTCCCTGCTGTAACAGCTAATGTCGCATTCGTTTTAAATACGACAAAATCATTTGCGATTAAGTCTGCAGCAGTAGAAACCGCAATTTGTTCATCTACTAAAACATTAGCTAGTAATGTCTTAACATCGAATTTCGACGGCTCATCAACATTAGCCTGAATAATAATCGTGATATCATTACCTCGTGCACCTTTGTACTTAGCTGTGGCAAAATTATTAGTAGCTGCCTCTGCATCCACAGCAAGTTTGTACAAATAAACAGTGTTGGCATTTTTAAATACATCACGGATACCTTTCAATTTTGAATCCGTATATTCATAACCAAAGATTTTGCGAGAATCCTTTTGCAAATCCTCTTGTGTTACAGCAAATACTTCGCCATCTAGGCCCCAATCAAGTGCAATTGGCAAACCAACGTAACCGCGATCACTTAGATTTACAAATGCACGAGTAGAGCTAATAAAATTATGATATGTCCCTGGTAATACTTTATTTTGTGTTAAAAATATCCCTCCACCTAACGCCATATTAATTACCTCCCCTATCGAATTTTTTCAGTATTTCATCCACTTGAGCGAATGAATATGTTTTTTCTGCTTCTAGTAATGCATTGAGTGCATCACGGCGATAAATATATTTTTGACTTTTTGCAAGTTGTTCTTTTGTGAATTTAGGTAGTTTAGACATAATTACCTTTTTGACATCTTTGCTATCCATCGGCTCAACCACCTTATGAATTATTTTCGCCAACTGATACCACCTCTTCTTTGTTAATATAATGATCTAATGACCCCATAAAAACTTTCTCTTCTACTTCTTGTAAGAAGAAACTGAAACGAATATAATTATTACCAATTCCTTCAATTACTTCGCTAGTTGCTCCAGAACCACACAGTAAAGAATCGTTTAACAGTGTTATTTCTTTTATTGCTTTTTGAACTTTCAATGTCATATTAGAAGCCTCGGATATGCCATTTTTAGGGTAATACTTCACATTAAAAAGTGTTGTTACTTTCCATCGACCACCCATTTGCCGAATATGCTCTAAGCTCAAAAATTGAATTAAAAAAGCAGGTGTATTAAACCCCTGCGGTAATTCATCAATATATTTTTTATAATCTGCTCCGAAAGCTTCCTGGAGCTTAACGGATATACCGTTCTGGATATCATTAATTTCCATTGAGAACCTCCTTCAACATGTTCATTCGTTTACAATCGAATGTGGCATTACTGCATCAAAATACACATGAATGACTCACTTTCAGACGTTTTAGGAATTGTCCATGTTAAGACAGGTCCCCTCTCCATTGTCTTTTTTACAAATCCCCCAATTAAAACCACTCCTTTTTGTTTTAGCCTTTTAGATTAATTAAGATACCTCATCCCTTGAAAAATCTAGCCGGCCTAGTCATGCCACTAACAAACTTATAGGGCAATGGACGATCGACGGTAAGTCTTTCCAAACAATTTATGGTTTTTAAAGATTCCAAGGAGGAAATCCTTATCACGTCGTCCTACTTCCGAGTTTACACTAACAATTACTAAAAATGATATGTTTGGAACGTTTGGAACATCTGTCACACTTGGAACATTTGACAGGTAAAATTAAATTTAAAGGTCAAATATTATTAAGTCGCATTAGTTTAGGGGAAAATATACAAAAAAAGTTCCTTATTTCCGTTAAATTATAGCTAATGATTTCTGAAAAGAAGTTACTTTTTGGTTACTTCAACATCATATCTAAAACTCTTTCCCTCACTCGCTGAACACTAGTATGACTTATATTAAGCTTGGCACCAATCCAACGGAATGACATACCCTCTAGTAACCAGAAAAGTACTTCCTGTTCAAGGTCTCCAGTTACTTTATCAGCTAAATTTTGAACCAATAGCAGTTCATTTTGGATCTTGTTAATACGCCCCTCTCGTAAAGCTTTCATCTGTACATGAGCATAAACTGGGTCACTTTTATTTCCAATAGCCTTAGGCATTGTTGCCTCAAAACCATACTTAACTGTAGAAGCAGCAGTTGTTAATGACTCCAATTCTTCCTTCATTCTCATGTACTTACACATGTTGTCATGGTATTTCTTAATTGCCTGGTCTAGTTGGTACCGATTTAGTTGTGTTTTTTCTTTTAACATAGTTTTATCCTCCACTGATTAAATTACCGCGCTTTTGATTTTTATATTCTATTCGTCCAATTAATATCTTTACCTACTCCAATCATGCTTTCAGCTATAGCACATACACCCCTATTTACCAAGAATTTCTAATATCTTTAGTCTCTCCACTTCAAAATCTAGCGTGTTGTTATTAGATTCAACAGATGAAGCTGGTAAATCTTCTTTATTATTACGATTGGTAAACCACTCTGGCACTATCTCTTTTCGACATTTAGGTTTTGATAAGAATATTGGGTAGATTGTTTCTCTCTTTCATTCTTGGCCTTTAGTTGCTCAACATTCGTTATAAAGTCCTTTCGCCAGTTTGCTAAAATTCGTTCTGTATACTGCATTGCTTTGTGTGGTTGTTGTAGTGCGGTAATTTTCATGGCTTCATAAACAAGCGCTGGATTATTTTTTCGTACCATGTCTTCTATACGTTCACAAATATAACCAGAAGCTCTTTGTATGTTTTTATCATAGAATTGTATTAGAAATTTTAATTGTTCCTCAGTAACTGACAAATGACTGATTATTTCACCTTCTGCTATTTGTTTTTGTTTTTCTTTTCTTTTTCTTTTCTTTTTCTTTTCGTTTTTCTTTTTCCCCAAACTCTTTAGAAGGTGTATCGATATAGTATTGATATGGTATCGAGCCTATATCATTAATAGGCTGGGGTTCTTCCTGCTCATTCAATCCATTTAACAGTATTGATACGTTATCGATACTATATCCGAACAGTTCTAATGAGGTAACATAGCTCTTAACAAATGGGATATGTTTTACAGCAAGCAGCTCCTTTTCGATACATTTCTTTACTTTAGGTGAATTTATAAAATTGTATTTTGCCCAGTTAGTTAACATGATTTCTTTCGTTAATTCGTTGTAATTTATTTTTCCGTATTCAAAGAACCTTTGTAATAGCTTTTGTACTGTCTCACGGTTGTACCCTGTATGCATTTCTATTACTCTGTAAGGTAACTCGTAAATGCCACATTGTGTTGTATTACTGTTTGTCATCAAATACAGATAGAAGTATTTCTCCTCTGGCGTAAGATCTAATACAAAGCCATCATCCCAAAATGTTGTGTGTACATGTCTGTATTTAGCCATTTGTCTTCACATCTCCTTAAATCATAATTTTTAAATTTTTAATCCTTTCTATTGCATACGAGTGGAATTTATTGTGTAAGTAAAATGATAATGTTTTTCCACATAAATAATAATTTCTGAATACTCATGGTGTATGTTGATATATCCTATATCCAGCAGCCAAATAATCCATAAAATTGCATGCATTAAAAACTTCGAAATAAACATCTTCACATACTATGAAGCTACCAAAAATCAAGGTAGAAGGTTAGTCAGACAGAGAGTACCATTGGAATTTCTCTTTTATTAAAGCTTTCACGCTATCACTCCTTCTGCTTTCTTAATATTCTCCTTAAGATACTGTTACAAAGAACGTGTATCTTACATTGTCCTAAATGGCTACAAAAGTACTGTTCACCCCCTACTATATCTAAGGTAACTTTGTTTACAATAACGTTAACCATGTCCTTCTATTCGATTGAATTGAGTTAAACAATTTTAGAAATGTTTTCTAGTTTTCATTTATATTTCTTTTGTTGATATTCAAATTTTCCAAGTCTTTCAACCAGTTCACTAATAGCTGGAATAACCCCAATTACTAACCAATTTTGGACTGTTCAGCAATAACTTTAAAAGCACCAAGCTTTCAGAAAAAATTACCTTTTACCACATCTGGTAAATTACTTGGAAGATACACTTTAGTAAGTCCCCTACTAACATAATCTTTACCTTTTCACTTTACGAATTGCTCAACGTCAAATAGATTTGCTTCACCTTCCATTTTCACTACAACATAATGTATATTTACCTGTTCAATTAAATTTTTGTAATTGCTTCATAATAACCCACTTTGTATTACTGTGTTTTATATGTGCATTTTCCGCACTTTTCTCAGCAAAAAAAATGGTCCAATCTATACCTAATACATTTCCAATGGCTTGTGCAACTTTCACACTTGGTTTTAGACCATTCTCTATTTTGGTGTAATATGAGCGGTCAATACCCACCATATAAGAAACTTGTTCGTGGGATAAATTTAAGTCTTTTCGTTGTCCCTTTATAATTTCATGAAACATGTCATTACCTCCTTTGTGCATTTATTACACAAATTATAAAGTGCATTTTTTGCACAGTCAACTTATTTTTTTGTGTATTTTTTTCACAAAATATTTATTGTGCAAAAAATTCACCTATAATATAAAGAATAGAAAGGAGCGTACTGTATGAAATATGGCGAGATATTAAAAAGATTGCGCACTGAAAAAGGTTTATCTCAAAAAGAATTAACTGACCTCCTTACAATCAATAGATCAACATATGCTCGTTACGAAACATCTTCCACACAACCTGACTTTGAAACTTTAAGTAAATTAGCTGACTTTTATGATGTATCTGTAGATTATCTTCTTGGTAGAACTGAAAATAAGAATGCTTTACATACACAAGCTGGCATTACAGATGAAGCATATTACAATCTAAGTGCATACCAAAAAGAAGTTATTGATTTCTTTTTAACAAGAGAGAATTTATTTTTCAAGAACCAACCGGAAAATATTCTTGATGCTTTAGAACAATTCGAGGTTTATTACGAAGTATGGAAAAAGCAACAAGAGAACAAAAAGTAATTTTACATTTTTAAGTACAATTTCCATACATTTAAAAAATTCACCTTTTCATTGGTGGATTTTTTTGTTAACATAAATAGAACGTATGTTTGCAAAAGAGGGATGTTATGACTTTCGTTTATACTCATTTAGAAGATTACATAAAAGATTTATTCACTAGCATTAATGTGACCAGTCCAAAACAATTAGATCCAAGAATAATAGGTCCTAAACTTGGTTTTAAAGTCATTTACTTACCTTTCGATTCAGTAAGCTATGACAACATCATTTACATAGACTCACGTTTATCCAAGCGGGAACAATGGCAAGAATTTTGCCATGAGTTGGGCCATGTGATCTCACATTCTGGGAACCAAACAAAAACACACCCTTTGTTTAGAGAGTATCAGGAATGGAAAGCAAATAATTTTGCTCTACAAGCATGTGTACCAACATTCATGCTAAATAAAATCAAGCTTCCTATAAATGAAGAAAAGGCTATTAATAAAATTTGTCTACTATTTAATGTTGAATACGATTTCGCGCAAAAAAGGCTTAATCATTATTTTAATAATCATTTTTTTAGCAATTGTACTCTTCTTGAAAGGAGCTGTTAGCAATGGGATATGTACGAAAAATAAGTAAGAATAAATTCATACTTATCGCAGATTTAGGTTATATCGCCGTATTAGAAGAACCAGAAATGTAGAAGCCAAAAACGAAAATGAAGCGATGCTGTTATTAATACTGTTTGAAGAAAAAATGAAGCAAAATAAGGATTTTTATTTTAGGATATTGAATCTATTACATTAAATCACCTTTTTCCACGATGGAAAGATAATTATGCTAAACAACATTATAGTGCACAATCATTTCATGATAACTGTACGTATTTAGAGAAACGCATTCTTACTATTTTTGGTGATATCAAATTAAAGTAGATGTAGTGTTTTTTGTAGGTGATTTACAGAAGAAAAAACGGAGATTAGACGGCAAAGAAAGCGAGTTAGCCCCTCCCACTATCCATAATATTTACAAGTGTGATTCGCTAGCATTATAAATGTAACTGTTGAGTGGATTTTAATCGAAGAGAGTCCTTGTAAAAATATAAAACTACCAAAACTCAAATATGGAGAAGGTGAAGCCTACAGCGAGGAACAAGTTAAATTATTGTTTGAACAGTTAAATAATAGAGAGATTGCAAAAAAGCGATTGTTAGTTGAACTGGCTGTGGTAAGTGCTGCTCGACAAGGTGAACTGGTTACCATTGAAGAAAAACATTTAAACGTAGAAAACAATACCTTATTAATAGAACAAGCTTTAGTTAATTTAACTGGAGATGGGATTATCGTAAAAGAAACAAAAGGTAAAAGAAAACGAGTAGTTACTATTCCTTCAGATATTGTGAATGATTTATTTACGCTTCTGCAGGGAAAAAATATCAACTAGAAGAGGCTAGCGAGAATCAGTATGGGTAGGGCATACGTTTCTTTTTTCAAATGAGTTTGGCAAACCTTATCGACCTCATTCAATAAGTCAGTGGTGAGATCGTTTTATGAAAAGGAATCTAGATATGCCTAGAATTCGTTCCATTATTTAAGACATACTTCGGCTACCCTATTAACTCATGCTGGTGAACATCCAAAAGTCATTCAATCTAGATTAGGTCAATCTTATATCACAACTATCATGAATACTTATGGACATCTTTTACAAGAAACGGATCAGCGAGCCAGTTCCCACTTTGATAAACTTTTTGATGATAAAGATTGATTGGGCACCTCTTGGGCACCAAATAAAGAATTATACATTCTTGCATAAAAACAAAAAGCCTTACAACCGTTGTGGCTGTAAGGCTTTGTTTGACGTCCCAGGAGGGATTCGAACCCCCGACCGACGGCTTAGAAGGCTGTCGTACCTCATTTATACATTAATATAAGCTTATATAAGCCTATTAAAATAACGGTTTTAATTGCTTCTATATTAAACTTGTTCACAAATCTTTTATCTACTTATCTAGTTTTATTTCTGTTTGGGCAAATTTTGGGCAAATATATAAGCTGTGCTGACAACCCTTACCAATATTGATACAATTTTATTGTATTACCAACAAGCTATAAGGAAGGAGGAAATAAAAATATGTATGCAGTAGAACAAATAAAAGAATATCTAAAACCAGAAGGTTGGGTACTTTTAAATAATTTCAAAAAAGAGATTAACCTTATTGGTGAACAAGTAGATGATGATGAAATCGTAGAAGGTGTCGCTATTCTTGTGCGTGGTATTGGTGGACTCAAACAATATCTTGGAGTTCTAACTTCAAAGAGATTTTTAACTACTGATAAACAAAAGAAATTTATCGGCTTTAATTTCAATGATATCCATAAATTTACTACCAATAAAAAGATTACTTCTACTGAAATAAGCTTTGCCTATAATACTGAAGCTATTTCAATCAACATCCTTTCAGATGATTTGGGTAAACGATTCTTAAAAGATCTACAAGATAAACTTGGCATCATTTCGGATACTCCAAGTGAAAAGAATGATACAGAAACTAGAGAAATTGTTCGCGTTATGAAAACAATCAAGATGAACATAGAAATACTTAATGGAAAAGAACAATTAAAACAAAATGGTTCAGGCTATAAGTTAGCACAAGCCAAGCCTGGTACTGTGGAGATATCAGTTGATTATCATGATGCTGAAACGTTTAAACTTGTGAAATGGGAACGAGTAGAAAATGTCCAAAAGAGTGCCTCTAGTATAGTTGGTTGGACAGTAATTGGCAGTAAATTTGGCAATGCTGGAGCTATAGCTGGAGCCATGGGGGCTAATATCGGGAAAGATAAATCAGTAGCCACACTTTTCTTAAAGCGTGAAAACGGAGAAAAAGTACCTCTAGTCATTAAGTGTGATAAGAAGGACCTTGAAAAGCTTTCATTATTAATTCTTGCTGAAGAGGAAGAGACTAACCAAGCAACTGTCACTCCCCCTCCCACAACATCAATCCCTACAGAAGAATTGATTAAACTAAAAGAACTCTTAGATGTAGGAATCTTAACTCAGGAAGAATTTGATGCAAAGAAAAAGCAATTATTGGGTATCTAAATCCCTAAGTGATTTGCTAAGTTTAAACCATTTTCGTTTTCTCATATATTTGGTTTACATATACTAATTCGCTAGGTATATGTACTGTATTAAAGTGTTGTTCGGTACTTGTGAGGAATGCTATTAAGAATTCATCTAGAGAGTCGTATCTTAATAGATCGATACCTTGAGTGTTTCTAATTTCTTCAAACATTGATGTAAAAGATGTTAAAGAACGTGGTTTGTCTTGTGTTTCATTCATATGCTCCTCCTATGGGAGTAACATCTACTTCATAAAGTAACATCAATATGTTACAATCTATTAGACAATAAGATGTATGAGTAGATGTTACTCAAATTCATATCACGATCTAAGTTGGCGCTTAGATTGTGATTTTTTATTTACTTCAGACATTTATGATACACCTTGGCCTGTTAGAATTGGAATTAACTCACCAAACTTAGATGGATAATACAATGGCTGTGTTTCTTTTGGGTTTTGAGGGCTGATTGCATTCAAGCCATAATATTTTCCTTTTTCTGTAACAGACTTAAATTCTTTTTTTCCACCCTTTGATGATGGTCGATGTTTAATCTCAAGGATTCCAACGGTAAGAAGGATTTTGTTTGCCTTAACTGCGCTTATACCTAAGTTATATTCCTTAAGTAATTCGGAAATCGGTTTCTTTAACTCTTCATTTTCAACATATACAGGTAGATGATTTGTTGGCACGCCGTGCTGGTTATGTGCAGCTTCAAGCATTTTGATTTTTGATGGCTCGTCTACACGCAATATTTCAGTGGCATATTTTACACCAATTAGATGTTTTTCAAAATCTACAGCGTTTTTGTTAAACTGTGTAGAATGATTTAAAACTTGCTCCATTTCCTCAAATCGAGTGACATACATAGCAGTAAATAGAACACCCTTTTCTCCAGTCATTTTATTGGCTACCATGTCACAACCTTTTCGTGTAAGCAAATAGCAAGGACGGATTTCTCCTTTTTCATCTGTATAGTTATGTGTGATAAAAAAATCAGACGAACGGAATTTTCCGTTTGTTAAATGTGTAATGTATCCTGTAACCTTTTTGCTTCCTCCGATTTTTTCTAATAAATCGGAATGTCTTATTCCTACCATTTCGGCCACATCTCGACTATCTGTTACTAATTGACCGTTGAATGAAACTACTTTTAATTGACTCATATAAAAGTTTTCCTCCAATTCTCTAAGAAATTAATAATCTTTCTAAAACTTCTTTTGGGATTTTTTCTCGATAAGCTGCTACTTTCAATTCCATAGGATCGATGTCTAACACTTTTGCTAGAGCATTATTAACTTCTTCACTTGCTGGCGTTTTTTTACCATTTTTAAGTTTGGATAAATAAGAAGGATCTACAACAACCCCATAGTTCTTCATCATTTTCGAAATATACTTTAGAGACATCTGCTTTTCAGCAATAGATTCACTAACTATTTTATGATAACTCACCTTTTTCACCTCTTTCAAAGTCACTAGTGACAAAAAAGTCACTCTTTTCATTTGACTAAATAGTACCAGCTAGTGACAAATAAGTCAACATCCATTTGTGACTTACTTGTCTACCTATTGAATTTAATGTCAACACTCTTTATTATTAATGATTAAGGAGAGTGAACGATTTGAATTATGCAGATTTACTTTCAAAATATATAGATGAAAGCAAAATGAGTTTAGGCGAAATATCTATACAAATGAAAGAGAAAAATCATCCAATAGATAGATCCTATATAAGCAAATTAAAAAATGGTACAAGACCCCCTGCGTCAGAAAAGGTTAATAGAGCTTTAGCTGAAGTTTTAGGAGGAGATCCGGACAAATTAATCACTGCTGGCTATATAGAAAAAGCACCTAAAGAAGTTCAAGAACTTATATCTAATTATGTTGACAAGATAGACACATACACAGCTATAGTTGCTTCGTTCTTCTCTGAGTCAGATCAATTAGAACAGGTGAAAAATATTTATGAAAATCTTAAAAACCTTCCTATAGAAGATCGCTTAGATTTTATAATAAATAAATTTAATCGTATGATTGTAGCACGCCCTGATTTTCTTGAAGATATAGGTTTATCTACTGGAGTACCATCTGACAGTATAGAAAAGACAATTAAAATCTATACAGAAAAACCTCTTAGTCGCATTGAAGTTTGGGATACCATTAAAGATGAAGCCTATCATGAATGGATTGCAGCCAATAAAATTCCTTTTGGTGAATATATTTATATCATTTATCACGATGATAGTATGATAAATGTAAAGATCAACAAAGGTTCCAAAGTATTGATAAAACTAATTGAAACTGAGTCAGAAGAAAGTGAAAATATAGATAATATTGAATCTGGAAAACTTTATGCTCTAGTTTATCGAGAAGAAATTTATATTAGACGTGTATTTTTACAAGGTGATAGTATAACTTTGCAGGCTGAGAATTCCGAAATCCCTCCTATGATAATAAACGATTTAAAAGATATAGAATTTATTGGAACTGTAGTTTCGGTTGAATTCAATCCCAATGAACAATAAAAAATCTACTATTGTTTACTATATTTAACCTCTTCTATCTTGATAGTTTGAATCTCAAAGTCTTAAGAAATCATAGAAATTTTTTTAATCACTCCTAACAATCCTTTGTTATAAGTCAACAATCTTTTGTTAACTGCTTCCTTAATTGAAGCAGTTTTTTTAAAACAAAAATCGTAATCAATTTACAATCCTCCACCACCAGGAAAGTATTCTAACATCCTTTTCTCAGACAGATTTTTTTAGATGCCATTTTAAACTTCTTTAAAGATATACTCAATGATAAGAACATACGTTCTTTTACAATGATAAAAAAATAGCCAAATAGGCAAATTGATTCTTTGACAAACTCTATGACTAACGTTCTTTCATCACACACTTTTCCTCGTTATTAAGTAAATGACTTATTCCAAGATAGATTTTCATCAGCACTTTTTTTCGAATAACATAAATCATCTGCTGGCTGTAATTCATTTCTTGGGCTACCTTAACTATTGTCCACCCATTTATGTACCTATAGTTTATAAATGCAACTTCTTTTTCTGGCAATATGCTTAACAATTCATCAATACATATTGCTATTCTTTGATCTATAGTCAATTCCCCTACTCTTTCTTTACTAATGTAAGGGTACATTTTTAGATGTTCTTCTACTAATTTATCAACTTCACGAGCGTTCGTTTTCATATCCAATTTCCCCTTGCCCTATATGTTTGCCCTTTTTGATTTAGCCTCTGTTTAGCCCTTACTCCTGGATCTTGAGTTCTTAAGTTCATTTGTTAAATTAACAATAGCAATTTCTATGTTTTTCATACTCTTGTCCAATTTAACAAGTAAAAATGTAGAAACAACAACTGGAAAGCCCAATTCCATTATTGATTTAGATAACTCTACATACTCCATGCAAACCACCTCCACGAGAACATAGGTTCTCTTTTACTCAACTTTATTATACTGTATACTTAATGTTGTTTTCAAATTTTTACATTTAAGGGAGAGATAATGTGAGCCCAGAACAAATAACACAGATTTATTCGTTTTACTTCTTAACCACACCAATTTTAGTAAGGTTAATAGTATTTAATTTTATTTTTAAAGAGCATAAACATTTAATGGTTATTTTATTAGATTCATTCGTTATAATATCAACAACTATTTGGTTAATACTGATTAGAGATGTAATATTACCTCTACCTTCAATAACTTTAAATGGTTCTATTGTACTTTTTATAATTTTGATTATTGACATAGCTTTTAATTTTAATCGATTAAAAAAAGCAAAAGCACTTAATTAATCATTAAGTGCTTTTCTTTTATTTATTTTGGATAAGTGATATATTTAGCAACTGTTGGCGCTGAAGTGTAAGTACCACCACTAAATGAATTACCAAATTTATCTTTATAAGGTTTTTGAACAAACTTGACTACTGTTTGTACCCCCCTATAACAGGTGTATAGGTTGTCGTCAGAGTATCACCTACTCGTGGTTTAGGGAATGTAATTTTTGTTGATGCAGCTTGTCTTGTACCAAAGTATATAGAAATAACAGAACCCAACATCGCAGCATACATTCCAATACCTGTGATAACTCCTAATAGGAACATTTCACCATCTTCAACTTTTTCACATCCGCTGCTTTGTATGTGTATTTCTTTTCCTTTACAGCTTTTAAGAATACATTGCGATAAATAAAGTCGTATGTTTGACCATTGTTAGACTTAATATGAACTTTATATTCGCCAAAGTACGGAACTTCAAATGTGAAAGATCCCTTTTTAACATCTTGGTTATATGTCTTAGAATAAACAATTTGACCATCACCAGGACGTTGGACGTCGATACGACCATTATAACCAATACCACCACTACGACTCCATGATACTTTTAAACTCTTCTCGCCTGTTTGTGAAACGCTTAAATTAAAATCAGTATTTCCATTATTAATTGACATAAATAATTTCCTCCTTGTGTTGTTTAATTGGTACATCTTAATAATAGGCTTTCCATGATGCCTAAAACTCTGTAAAAAATACATAATTATTCCAGTTAATATCTATCAAAACTCTATATAAGCAAAAAAATAACCAGGTACTCATTCGAGTTCCTGGTTTTTAGTATATTTCTTCAGGTACTTTATCAAAATTAAATCCTTTAAAGGATACAATTCGTAGTGACCCAGTATTTGTTTTCTCAAGATATTGAACTTTGCAGCACAGTATGGGTTCCACCCACATCATATCTCGTTCTACTTTGGTAACGATTTGTTTAGCTATTTCTCTGAATGCAGTTTTTTCTTCTGGCTTTAATCCAAATTCTACATTTGCGAGTGGTTTGTACTTACCGTTAATTTGAGTACCCACCAACATTGTAAATGGATTTTCTTTATAGCCTAAGATAACAGTATCTATGATTTTAAAGTGTTTATATTTTAACCAATCATGCGATCTATGATTAGTTTTGTATGTTGAATTACTTCGCTTACCTACAATACCCTCCATGGTACGTTCTTTAGTTAACTGAAAGATATTGCTACCGTTGCCCCCAATTGATGGTGTGACAAGTAAATTGCTTGATGGTTCAATAATCGACGACAGTATTTCCTTACGCTCAACTAATGGCTTGTTTGTATGAGTTTTATCAGTCGCTAGTACATCAAAAGCAATGAATGTAGCTGGGTGAGTTAAAGTAGCCTGCTGAATCTTACTCGTATTAGAAAGTCTGCCCCTGAATGCAAAATCATCAAATACAGATACACCATTTCGAAGAACTACACCTTCACAGTCAATAATTGCTGTATGTGACTGAATTGAACGGCCAACCTCTTGAAGTTCAGGAAACTTAGCTGTCACATTATTACCATGACGGGTAAAAGCCTCGACTCTATCCCCTTCTTTATGCAAAAGGATGCGCCAACCATCCCATTTTATATCGTAAATCCATTCAGGATTGTCATCTATTTCATTGTTGTTACCCATCTGAAGTAACATTGGTTTTATTGGAGTAAATAACATTGTATATCCCTCCTTAATCTACATTATCTCATGTTAGTTAAGACAAGAATACATGTAAATCAAGGGATTGATGGCAATTACAATTTCATCTTCTTATTAATATGATTAATCAACAACTTTTCCACTTGGGTCTTCAACGCTTGGTTTGCATACCTAAGTACAACATCATTACCAGCTGTTGCTATTTGTACGTCACTGAAATATTCATCTACATTAGTCCATCCTATGACCCGTATCTTTTGTTGCGCCAGTTGCCTTTTGAGATCAAAATATTCTTGGCGCAAATTTTTTAAAAGGGAATCCATCAGCGGAAGAAATACAACTTTCATTTTAAATTGCTCTGTTTTTTGATAATCAATCTGTAAGGACCTCACTGCTAGTTCAATTAGTAAGTATTTGTGTAAAAGCTGGCGTTGGTCAGGTTTAATCATAATAATCAGCTTCTAATTGAGCTGACTGTATGTTTTGAATTGAAATTCGTTTTGTTTTAAGTAGTGTGTCAAGTAAGAGTTCATTAGTATTAAAATTAATTGTTTTGATAGTTCCAGTCCATTGTATGATTCTGTTGTCTTTCCATACTTCTAATTTAATGTCTAGTTGTTGACTATACGCTTGATCAATTGTTTGTTGTATTTCTTCGAGTTCCCAATCAGCTAGTTCTCTAGGCTGCTCTGTGAAGCCTTTTTTGTAATCCCTAAGTCCATCCAAATGTTCAGGCATCATCATGGATGCCCACTTAATATTACCTCTGTCTTTTATCATCTAAATCACTCCTTACGCTAAATGCCCACCAAGTAAGCGATCACGTCCAATAGCTGTACCAGCACTTGTATATGACACGGCTCGTAATAATGCTGTAGCCCCAAATTTATTCCTTATGGCGTCCATGGTAGGGCCAATTAATTGTCTCTGAGGTTTTCGCTCATCGAATAAATCTAATTGGATACTGTGCTCGCGATCTAGATTGGAAATACGGACAGATAACTGGCGCGCTGGTTCTCCAGCAAAATGTTCATCGAGTAATTCAATGCAGACTTTATACATTTCAAGTGTTTCATTAGTTGGCACCTTGATTGTTTTAGAACGATGGAATCCTTTTGTCATTGCATTACGACTGTATGATAAGCCAAGACTGATGGTGCGGCCAACAAAACCTGCATCCCGTGCTCGTTTCATCACATCCTCGCACATCTCTAAAAGTACTACTGATATTTCATTACGAGTGTGATAGTCCCTCATCAGCATTTGCCCTTTTCCAAAGCTTAGTGAAGGATTCTTGACTAAAGGTTCACCGAGTTTAGACAGATCTATTCCCCATGCGTGATGATACAATTGATTGCCCATAACACCAAACTGCTTTTCTAATTCATCTAAATCAGCATTAGCTAATCCACCAACCGTTTGAATGCCCATCTTATTTAGATTAGCTTCCATCTGCTTACCTATGCCCCACATTTCTGACAAAGGTCTTACAGGCCATAACTTTGTTGGTACGTCCTCATAAGTCCATTTAGCGAAGCCTGTTTTTTTAGCATCTAAATCCAACGCTAATTTAGCCATTAACATGTTAGGACCCATACCTATAGCACTTTGTATATTAAATTGATCAAGTATAGCTCGCTGAATTTCTTTGGCAGTTTCTTCAGCTGTGCCCCACAATTTTTCAGTACCTGTTAAATCAACAAAGCTTTCATCCACACTATAAACATGTATAGCATCCACAGGTACATAGTTAGCGATAAGTTTTGTGATGGTCATTGACATTTGCAAAAAGAAGCTCATTTTTGGCTCAAATAGTTTAATGTCAGGATGTTTGGGAATTTCGTAGCGTCGATTCCCTGTTTTAATTTTGAATCGTTCTTTCATGACTGGTGATGCAGCCAGCACCACACTACCTGGTTGACTAAAATTGCCGACAACTGCAATTGGGTCCTTTAGTATATCCAACCCCTCTAGCATGGCGATACAGCTGGCATAGAAGCTTTTCATATCGATACAAATGATTGGTCGATTCGGCATATTCTCGTAGTTCATACAACGCCACGCTCCTTATAAACAACTGGAACAACAGCAAGAACACTACTGATTAAAAATGTACGCTTTGTTTGTCTCATGAAACAGAATGCCTGAAATGAATCACCAACGATTTTTATAACCTTAACTCGCCTTTTTGTTATAGACCCATTTTTAGATACATACATCATGTTTACTAATTGATTACGCTGCATAGCTTTAACCAGTTGTTCTCTCATCAATGTTTCCTCCTAATACGTGAAATGTTCCCCATTTATAATTTATACAAGAACACTTGTTTGTATACATAATAGAACAGATGTTTGTATTTTGACAAGATAAAATTTCTGGAAATAAAAAAGGCTATCATATTTGATAACCTTCAAATTCTTTCTTTGAAATTGACAGCTATAATATTCTCATCTCTTTGGATCATTCTGATTACGTTGTAACCCTGTTCCCTTAAAAGTTTTAGAGCCATATCATCTGTTAGTGCATCATGTTCTTCGTGTGTTAAATGCAAGCTTGATAAACCTATAATTGGTACATTGTCAGGCTTACGTTTGAATAGAAATTTAACTGGTACAATTATATCGTAATTCATTATCCACACCCCTTTTTACAGATATTTCTACATATTAAGTTAAATCCCTTCCTAATTTACAGGAAAATAAATGGAATATTGTGTTGACTATATATACTAGTACTAGTATAATTAAAGTATAGAAAGGAGGTGAACAAAGTGGATTATGATAAGGTTTTAGCTTATCTAGTCGCAGTCGCTACAGTAATTAATTTACTGACAGGCTCAGCAAAAAATATTCAAGACATGCGAACAGGTAAGCAAAATAAAAAGCGACGCCCCTCTACCAAGAAGAAACGTCGCAAATAGCCAAAGCGAAGGAGGTTAGCCCCTCCTTCCCTATAATCTTATCACATCCATTGTATTATGAAAAATATCGGATATGTAGCTGCTTTTGCATTCGCTATTTACGCTTTGATTAATATGGTGAATTGGAAACAACCGGGCTTCTTTGATGTATCTATGATTGTCATTTACTCACTTTGTTTGATCTTGGTCATATTAAATGTTGTAGTGTATTTCAAAAAAAGGAAGGGTTAAAATGGAGAAAAATTCGCAGACTGAAGCTAATAAACGTTGGCAGGAGAAGAACAAAGAGCGTTCAAAATATATTAGTGCGCGATCAAGGGCACGTAGTTTTATTAAAAATCATGCTTTAGAGGAAGATTTAGACGAGTTTATGGAGTTAATTTTAGAACGTAAACAAATATTAAATGAAATCAAAATAGACCAAGACGGCGTTTAGCTGTCTTGGTCATTCTTGTACCTTACAATTCTGATTAAAGTGTTGGAGGATTTTGTAAAAAACTAACCCATTTAGTATATGCTTCGATTAAAGATGGTGAGTTAGTTACTGTATCTATGATACCTTTTGATGCATCTATCATGCTTTTAATTACTGATTTTTTAGGATTCTCAGCTTCACTTGCATCTTGTGCAGCTTCTACTAATTCTTTCAATTCACTTTTTTCATCACTTTTTAATTCGGAAGCATCAATTTCTTTAAACAATTGCATTAATAAGTCTTCTGATACCCCATTATTGTTGTTATTTACTATGTTAGTAGAGTTATCTCCTAAACTAATTGCAGAGTTTGGTGAACTATTCACTGTAAACTTTCTATTGTCATTATTTACCATGATAAAAACTGAGCTCCCTTCATCTTTTAATAATCCCATTCTAATTAATTCAGCTATGGTCTTATTATTACCTAAACCATTGAATACTCTTGGTTCAATTGGTTCATCTGGATCACTTGGTTCTTTTTTTTAAAGCATCTTTAATAAAATCATTTGTAAATGAGAATGCTAATAAGAAATTTTCAGGCTCAAAATCATTTTCATCACAAGAATAACAGTCAAAATACTCATCATCAATTGGTTCATTTAGTAAGAATTCATCACATTTATGATTATTAGGACAAAGTAAGATTTTTTTTGCTATTACCTCGAAGCCATTTTTACTCATTAAATACTTATATACTTTTTCGTAATAACTATCATCCAAATTTAGAGCATATAGTACATTTTCAACAGTAAAATCAATTACAGGTGGAGATTTTGATGCCCATCGACTTAAAATTTCATTTATATCCAAGTAAGATAAAACCATTCAAAATCCCCCCTAAAATTTACTAAGCTTGTTTAACTTGCTCTTCTGTTGTAGTCAGAACATTACCATTATTGACGATAACCAACGTATCTAATACATGGTCCACAACCACTTCTGGAACCGCAGCTGTAAACTTAAAGTAACTAGACTTAATATTAACTTCAAACTTCACTTCTACAACTATATTGGTTTTTTGATCAGTATATGAGTAAAAGCATTGAATATCCATGGTATCGTCTGTAGGTAAACCTAATTCTTCAATTGCAGCAGTTATGGATTTAAATTCCTTATCGTTATCTAAATTTATACTCTTTTTTGCATTAAATTTCAAGCTACCCACAGTTGAAGGTAAGGAAATCTGCTTTGATGCTACACCAGCAGATAACAATGCGCACAATTCGTCTGCAGCAGCCCTTGTTAGTTTAGGTACCATGAAGAATTTATATGGTGCCGCAAATCCCATTACTTTCAGGATGTATTCAATATATTTCTTGGCATCTTTTGGGGAACAACGAAGTTCAATCAACTCTTCAGGCCCAAAATGAATAACCATAGAAGTAAGAAATGCATATGAAGTTGTTATTGAATTATAACCCGATTTTCTAGTAGTAACTCGTTCTTCTACTAATTTAATATATACAGAACTACCTTCATGTCTAATTGCACAAATTTTTATTTGCGGGGTTAGAGGAGGTTGCCATTCTGTGTTTATTTGTGAATTCAATATTATGCCTTCGTTTACAAGGGTACTAATGAATTTTTCAGGCGTTTCGGATTTCTCCGGGAAATTGGATTCGACTTGGCATATAGATAGATAGTTAGTTGGAAATTTAAATTGCTCATTTAAATATATCAACTCTTCTTCTTTCCCTTTCTGTATTAACTCTTCTTCAATTTCTTCAGGGAATTTTGATCTTGAAGTAACCTTATTCAATTTTGCAAATTGATTTAAATATTTCTTTGGAATATTATTGAATTTTGCCATTTTATCCTGCCTCTCTTCTTAACAGGTGGCCATAGAATCGACAAATCATCAAAAACATGATATAATCTTATTTAGGATAATTTCTATAGCAACACCAAAGATACATTCGGGTAAATGTATCTTTTTTTTATTTATTAGAGACATAATACCACTATTTACTTATTTTTAGCAATTTAACCATGTATTTATAATTAAAATCTAGACCAGATATTTGAAAATATCTGGTCATTTCATTATTTAATAGATTTTATCTTTGTGAAATAATGATTTTCAACCCTTCAAAATCTCCAGTTGTTAACATACCAGCATCGAATTTATCAAGCCACGTTTTATCAATCTTGCGTTTATCTACGGCCTGTTTAATGTAGTCACGTACAGCAGCTTTAGTTGTCTCGTTTGTGAATCTCATTGCTTCATCATCCTTTTCGTTTGGTTTTTGTATTTCCATTGGCTTCATTGCTTCTTCAATCCGTTTCAAGAAACTAGTCCAACGTTCTTCTGCCAATATACGGTGCGGACAATACTTACCGTTCCAGTCCTGATGTTTCTTCACTCGCTCAATGCCCCAGCCATATTGCTTCAATAATTTTGCAATGTACTGAACTGCATTTTCTTCAGCCATTCCATAACGAACACCACCACTTTTGCTGTAGCAGATTTCTATTCCAATAGAAATACGGTTGCCTTTCTTTGATGCCTTAGGATCCGAACTACCTCCACCATCTCCACAATGCCAAGCACTTCGGTTGAAAGGAATAGCTTGAATGACTTCTTTATCATCTACAGCAACATGATAAGATACTTGATTATTGTTATTAATCATGTAAGCAATTTCGTTAGCAGCTGGAGCATCATTGGCTGTGTTGTGAACAGTAATATATTGAGGCGCCATGTTGTATGGCGCCTTGATAGAGTATTTGCTTGAAGGTAATAAGGTCTGCTTAAATGCATATGTCATTTAGCTTTTTCCTCCTTAGCATTAAAGATTTCTAAAGCCTTTTTTACTGGCGCTGGCATGTCTACACCTAGCTTTGCTGAATTTTCTCCTAAGCTCACTAATTCGTTCAAAATAAACATTAGTACCACGGCATCAGGAATAATTTGTCCGATTGAAAAGCCTTGATCTTGTAGTACTAAATAGATTAGATTTGCTACTACAATCCAAACCCACATCATGCCCTTTTTAATGATTCCTTGATAGCCGCGCTTACTATTAATCGTTCCCCAGTTAGCCGCCATACCTGATAAAAAATCGATTGCATTAAGAATTAGTAATACTGTCATTAATAAGCCCCAACCGCCTACAAGCCACGATACTACTCCGCCTACTGTGCTAAGTAAAAATTTGAATGATTGTTCCATTTATCCACGACCTTTGCCCTTTTTTGTGTAAATAAAAAGCCATGAGACGCATTGAGATTCAGTATCATGAACCGTTGCCCATCTCGATATTGCTCTCACAGCATAAAGAAACCATAAAAAATAACGCTAAGCCTATGCTTGCGTTTCTGTTTCTGTAGCTGATGTCGGTAACACACTAACTATGATGTGTTTATTAATGATAGCTCCACCGATATTTACAAAATTAATTTTTTGATCATTGAGTGTAGCCGTAAATGCAGATGTATCAAACTCCGCATTCGTTAAGTTAATTGCTTGTCCGTTGTTTAGTTGTACTTGATAATCCATGATATCAATCTCCTTTAAAGTTGAATTATGTTAAATCGACATACCCTTGTGTCGTGCCGTTGACTTGCACATATAACCTTTTATTCGAATACGAGATACCTATACCTGATGAATTAGCACGAGCTAGCCCTGACACTGATGTTGTTTGTGGTACATATAAGGAACCATAAATCGTATTCTGACCATTCATTTCATTGCTAGTACCATTCAGTCTTACGTTTGATGATGATAATTCAAGGTAACTACCTGTGTACTGGATAACGGAACCTGAACCGAATACAACCGATTTAGAACCACCACCATATTTTCCTAGATATAAATTATTCCCTACCGTAGCATCAGTGCTAATGTCAATTGTGGCACCTTCTATCCTTCCGGCATAAATCGTCCCTAAGTTCCCACTTATATCAGAAAGAACACTTACAGCACCAACCAAACTGATTTTAGAAGCCTGAATCGTAATCGTTGTTGATGTTTGATTTATCAATGAGGCTATTGTATTACCGTTGTAATCAGTATTACTTACTTTTTGAGTAATCTGGTATGCCTGTTGCGTAATACTACTTTCAGCTGTCCCTAATCTTGAATCAACATTAGACACTCTTGTTGATATTTGACCAACCTCGATAGACAAAGACGATACCTGCGTCTGTGTACTATCCGCCTTTCTTTCAACCTTAGAAACCTCTGCGGTTATGCTGTCAGCTCTGATGTTGAGTTGCGCCACCTCGTTAGTAATACGGTTGTTCACGCTCAAGTTAATGTTGTCAGCTTTAATATCAATAGCAGCTATACTTTGATCTATACGCTCAACTTCTAATCGTATATGTGAGTCAGTTTGAGTAATTGCGGAACGATACTCTTTTATTGATTCGTTTAAGATTTCCTGTGTTTCAGTTAATTCATCTGATAATGTTTGAGGTAGAGCATTACCGATCACAACGGCCACAGTCTTAAAATCATCTGTTTCTTCATCGATTACTTGAGTGACCTCTAAAATACGAGTCTGCATTTCATAATCCCAGGGCTCGTAAATGAGCCATATACGTTCCCCAAGCTGTTTATCCAGTAACTCTATCGAATCCAACTCAATTGATATTTCTGGTTGATCTTTTAACGACTTTCGCGCTTTATCCATCAAATTCTCTGAATCTGAAAAACGTTCATCGTTCATGTCATCGGCATCACGAATACCCCATTTAGCAGCCTGTGGTGACGTGTATCGTACAACTAGATTATCTTTACCTTTAGCACTGATACGCGTCCTTAGATTGTCCGTATTCACTGATTTAGATAGTTCAACGATATTGTCACCATATTGATAGATGAAATCGTTGTCTGGGCCAAGCATTTTGCTAAAATGGATGTTGCTGTTTGAAGTGATTTCATATTCACATTCAAATGCTTCACATATTTGATTTACTAATTTTACGATATTGTCATTACCAAAAGCATCTATAAAGCCATCTTCATTAAAACCACTCGTGAAGGTCCAACCTGTATCACGTAATGCAAAGGTGGCAAATTCATTAAAGGTTTTATGCCCTCCGTTGGTGCCCTCTTGCCTGCGCCAGATGTTATCAAAAAAGATATGCTGTGCAAGAACTGACTTCACATTTCCTCTCGATTTTCGTTGTAGCTGCTTTATCCTAAATTGAAAGCCTCCAGCATCGATGATACTTTCCTCTGTGATCAGTTGAAATGAATGAGGGTTATCACGTTCACTTGCATCTAAGGTCAGTTCAAATACTCCATCAATGTTTTTTCTTACAACTGGCTTACCT
This sequence comes from Lysinibacillus sp. YS11, assembly GCF_002896375.1. NCBI lineage: Bacteria > Bacillati > Bacillota > Bacilli > Caryophanales > Bacillaceae > Lysinibacillus > Lysinibacillus sp. YS11. The sequence goes on from NZ_CP026007.1 coordinate 3,262,932, forward strand.
TTGCATACCAAAGCTTCTGTAAGAGTACCTTCATAGTTAGTGATTGATAGCATCGCATCACCTTCTTTCACAATAAAAATACGCTACTCATTTGAGTAGCGTTTACTGAACAATATGGAACACTTAAATTATCAAATGAAAATAGTACTCTTGACTGTTAAATGTTTGCGATTTAAAAATCATCCAATATATTTTCTTATTTCATTTTCAAGATAAGGTTTTACTTGTTCGATTGTCTCCATAATATTCACATTAACTAAGAAGGTATGATAGGTATCCCTTTGTTTTGGACTATCTCCTTGGAATTCTTCATTCTTCGCCCAAACAAATTGTATTTCTCCAAATTCTATACCTTCTTCTGGAATGGTAAATGGGAAAGAAAACTTAGGAATTACTTTAGTTGTATGAGATTGGATACACATATAATCATGTTTAACTAAATTATAAGCATGTCTTAATCCTCTCAATAATTTTCCGTCTGCATGTCTATTTGTTTTGTGAAAGAAAGTTTCATCGTTCTTCCAAATCCACTCTTCTGCAATCATCATCCACTGTAGTGTGTTACCTAACTCATAATATATTTCATTATCTCTTCCAGTTGATAATGCTTCTTTTAATTTGACAAGTGATTTTGACATAGAAAAATATGTGTTTTCTAAACGTTTTAATGATTCAACTGCTGTAACCATTAGATACACCCCTAATAGAAATAATATTGCATTCCAATAAAAAGTATATCATAAAAGAATAACGCTAAGCCTTTGCTTGCGTTTTCTATGGAACAAATAAGTAATAAACAGACTCCTGTCTTAATAATCCTAAATTCTTAATCTTGGTGGTAATGACACAATAATACTAATTGTTGCACCGTATTGATTCTTACCATTGATATGCAATTTTTCTGCAGATGCGTAAAATTTCAATTCATAGTATCTATTAGAAAATAACCCCCCTACTGTATTTTCATATTCATCCCAGAATATACTTACTCCTAAATATCCATCCATCTCATTGTGAGTTAATTTCACATCAACATAGTCATCGTAAATTAATTTACCTTCACTTTTACAAACTACATGTAAACTAGAAGTTTTAGATAATGTAAAATAACTGTTATCATCTAGATAACTAGAATAAACCTTATATGCTGTATCGCCCAAAATAATAAATCCCCTCTATGCATTTTATTACTACCTTAATTCGTCAAATAGTAACTGTTTCCTTCTTTAGTAGTAAATAAAAATAGCGCTAGTCAACGACTGCATTTATACTCCTTCAGTATTCTAAAATGTAATCCACAACAGCTGTATGGAAATCTTCGGTTATTCATTTACTAATACAGCAATTTCACGCTCTGCTATTTCCAACTTTACATAGTGCTGTAATTCTGTTGGTTTAACTTCTGCAACCGTCCTTACTTCACCCATGACGCTTGTAGCATAAGCTTTAACCAACCGTTTTTGTACTAACGTCAATCCTTCTAGGTGTTTTTCTTCTGTCATTGTATAACCCCCAATTCAGTAAGAGTGGTTAGTATCTTAATTTCTAATTCTGAATCAGCTATTTGTGATGGAGAAGGCTTTAGAGATTCTAATAATAGTTGAGATTCACGTTCAGCTCTTTCTTCTAGTGTTTCACCTTCGACCCATTCTGTACCGTTCCACTTGGCGCGATATAAACCATGAGGTGGGTCTTTTACAATTTTATCCTTAGCTAACTCCTCCACTGGATTACCACTTTCATCAAATTCAGCTACATAAATTTCAGCAATATGTCCGTTAATATCAATTTCATACACTTGTTTTAACACTGTTTATCCTCCTTATTAGTTACTTAAACCCTAAATGATATGTCTATTAAGACATATTTTTGTGCCGTATATAACGTTTTAAATTCACCATTTGATACGAAGAAGTTAATAGCGCTAACTGGTGAGGTTCCACTGTTATTTGCATAGGTAATACCCATAAAAACAATATTACTTAAGTTATTTGGTCTATAGTTAACTGGTAATGTAAGCATGGTAGTACCAGATGCTGTTGTTCCACTGTGAATTTCTGCTGTTAAATGTACCACTCCAAATTCATCTTTATATAATTTTGGAGTGCTCGAAGCAAGCCAACCATTTTGAAGGGAAGGACTAAATGAGGTCTCTTGTATTTTGTTTGCCTTTGAATCATTAAGTTGTTTAACTGCTTTAGATGAAGCTCCCGTCAACGGTGTTTCTGAATCAATAGCATCTGAAATATTCATACTAACTATTTTCCAGTTACCTAAGTATCCTGACATACCACTGGTAACTGTGCCCCATATGAATTGACCTGAACCATCTTTCACTGCTACCCTCTGAAACACGTTTTCACGTAAGTTATTACTACCTCCATGACGAGCCGTTTGGACTACATAGGTAGCGTCAGCAGATACTGCCACTTCTACCAGCCACGGTGTCGAAGAAGTCGGAGCGTTAGGCGTGTTTGCTGGAACAGAGTAGTATCCGTTCTCCGTCAAGTTGTTAAGGTCGCCTGAGTAAGCTTTAGTATCAATATTGGCAACAGTCGCACTTGCTACGCCTGTAACTGGGTCTACAGTGATTGTTTCACCATCTGGTTTTATATGCCCTAACTTTTCAGTAGTTGCAATTTGTCCCAAATGTTCAGTAACTACTTGCTGATTGTCAGTGACTGTTTGCTTTATATTTGCTATTTCTTGATTAACTTCAGTTAGATCAGCGTCCTTACCTGGTAGCCCTTGAGGTCCTTCTGGTCCTTGAGGTCCAGTATCTCCTTTAGGACCTTTGATGGTACCAACATTAGTCCAGTCGTTTGTGGTATCTGACCAAACATATAAGTTCCCATTAATTAAATAAGCATCCCCTGGCTCCCCGATTGGAGGCAGAGAGCTTTCATCTGGCAGAGTTCCTAAAATCCTTACCCCTGTACCCTGCTCACCTTTCTCTCCCTTTTGAACAAACATCGCCCAATCAGCATTTGACAGGACAGGAAATGAAGGTGGTTTAACACCTTTATTGTCACGTAAGGCCATATAACCGTTACCTTCTAAAGTGACGAAGTTGTTCTTTTTGTACTGTGTTTCTATGGACCATTCCTTTAGATTCACTAACCCTGTTACATTTGGTAAAACTACATTTATTGCATCAGTAGCTGTTTGCGCTGCTTGCGTCGCTTGATTTGCGTTACCAGTAGCTGTATTTGCATCTTGTGTAGCCTGTACAACATCAATCTTTAACTGCGACAAGTTAGAAGCCTCTTGATTGGCGTTATCTGCTGCCTCTTGAGCGAGTACAGCTTTTTCGTTGGCATAATTAGCTTTTTCTTCTGCAAGCAATGAACTAGCATTTGCTAACTCTGTGGCTGTTGTAGCTAAAGCTGTCGCTTCTTCTGTTGCTGTTTTAGCTGTTCTAGCCTCTTGTGCGGCAGTTAATGCTTGTTGAATGGAATCGTTTAGGCGCTCTAGTAATTCCCCGATATTCTCACCAGTCAGCATATCAATTTGTTGCTGTAGGTTATAAATCTTTTCAAGCATTTCCTCTCTCAAGTTATCGGTCAAACCATTGACTTCAACAATTAAGGCTTCTAACAGCCCGAAATTATAATTTAAATCGTCTCGGTATCCTTTATCAAAAGATGAACCGATAACACGCATACGTGCCATTGTAGCCCTCCTCACTTGTAATAAAATTTGAATTTAAATGATATTAGAAATTGCGATGCACCTGAAATTTGAATGGTGTTCCAACCTGGATTTAAAATTAGTACTTTTTTATTTGTATCTTTAAAAATACTGTTACCGTTTTTAGTAAACCGTGTTGGTGTTTCGAGTTTTATTACATCATTGGGGCCACTAGAGCTGTTGTATTGCCATTGAGTGCTGTTCGTAATATTCCTGATACTTAGGTTATTACTAGCACCCCGGAACTCTATTTCAAAGAGCATATCTCGCAAGTTAGTTTTTAGTGGCACATCACCAGCATTGTAAATTTGAAAAGACATTTCGTTTTGGAATACATATTTTAATGTCGTTGGATCCACAGCAACTAATCCTTGGCCTGTTTGCCAAACATCACGATCAAATGTACAAGCATCTAACGTGGTACCTGCCGATTCAGCATAGGGTAATTGATAGGTCTCAAATTCTATATCAACCTTTCCAATCAATCCGTTCTGTTCAACCTCATTCATATTGGTACGAATCACTTTGTATCGTTTACCTTTTAATATCTCGATATTGGTAGGTAACTGTTTATTCTCGCCCCAAGTTTGCCCCGGTAATTCAAACTCGTAAGTACTAGTCTTATACGTTGGCCGTCCTTCGTAGATATAAAAAGGCTCCAAGTCGCTAAAAATTGAAAACAATTTATCGCGTCTTAGAGCAAAATCTAATTCATCAGTTGCTAGGAACATAATCGATAAAATGATAACTCTTGTGCCATGGTTGACTGATTCTCGTACTACCCCTGGTCGCCCATCCACATCAACACTAGATGCTTTCTGGTCAATCGGTCTAATCAACATATCTTGTGTGATGTATCCTTCTTTGACAAGGGAGAGTGTAGCCCCTGTACTGTATTCGATTAATGTGTCCATTGACTACACCCCTTTACCAATAGTTGTTCTTCTGGATGAAACCCTGTTACTTTGGTTTCTATCAACATATTCACTAATGACGTCACCATCTAATTCCACAACAAAGTCCAATTTGCTAATTAATGCAGCAATCTGTTTTAAGACTCCGATTTGATCTTGGCTGGATGTTAGCTCGTAGCTGTTTAACAAGTGTGAATCCATACCACCATTTAGAGCTGTAGAAAGCCCGATAGATGCTGCTGAAATATCAGTTTGCATTATATCCGTTAGGCTTCTTACAGTGTTTTCTAACATGCCTTTTGTGCTTGCTAGGCCTTGAATAATGCCCTGTCCGGAAAATACTCCTGATTTTTCGAGGACCCTTGATGGAGATTTTATTTGTAACGCTTTACGAATCGTTTTATCAATGGTATTTGCTATCTCATTAGCTTGAGCTTGTAAAGCTGGCACTTGACTAGCTAGTCCATTACGTAAACCTTCAATAGCATTGATACCAATCTCTTTCATGCTACTGATCATTGGGTTAAACTCATTTTTCGTACCTTCACGAATTTGTTTGACTTGTTCAACCCATTCGGTTTGGTATTGCTCTAGCTTAGATTTTGTTTCTGTTTGGAGCTTTTCAATTTGATCTGTCATGTCTTTTCGTTGACCAGTTAATTCAAACTGAGCTTGTTGCCTAGCAATCTGCGTTTTTTCTTTCCAAAGATTTTCGTACTCATTTAGTTCACCTGTGGAAAGTTTATTTAATGCAGTAATCTCTGCTTGTGCATTAGGACCAAGAGCTTGTAACTCAGCGAGTAAGCCTTTATCAATACCTTTAGAGGCTAACATTTGAAGATCTGTTGCCCAGTCACGCATTGCGTCTACTTGGCTGCGTAAATTTTCAATCAGTTTGGAACCAAACACATCTGTTTTACGCTCAAATTCATCAAAGATGCTTATCGCACTAGTAATCTCTTTAGTACGTGCATCTTCAGCATCTTGGTAAGCTTTTTGAAGTTCTTTTACGCCATCTATTTCAGCCTGTTGGACATCTTTAATCTTGCCAATGTATTCTTCGTTTAATGCAATCAGTCGGTCGTGAATCGCCTGCTTTGTCTCTGCTATTTTGTCCTCATAGTAGATACGTTCCTCACTACCTACTTTATACGCTTTGACATACTTTTCGTATGCAGCAAGCTCTTGAGTCAATGACATCAAGTTGTATTTCTTACGACGTTCAACGTAATCTTTTTCTTTATTAAATTGCTCAGTTGTTAACTCAGCCATCGATTTGTTGTACTCGATTTGAGCTTTGATGCGTTCTTCTGTACCTTCTTTGAACAAACTAGTCGCATACTGCCAGTAAGCAGCTTGTTCCTTAGTAGACCATTTTTCTAATCCCACTTGATGCTCTGCGTATTCTTTCAACTTATCGTACTGCTCTTTTGCTGACTTAGCGCGAATAGCATCAATCTTTTTAGCTTTTTCTTTTTCGAACTTATCGAGAGCCGATTTTTCATCATCATGCAATTTCAAGATTTGGCGCTGTTGAGCAGCCGTTAGCTTTTTCTTTTTGTCATTGGCTTTAGCATTGATCTCAGCTATCTTGTTGTTCGATTTCTTAGTAGCCTCTGCTCTTTTCTTCGCATACTCTGCTTCAACTGTTTTGATTTCCTTTTCAATTTCACTTGTCTTGGATGCAAGGATTTTCTTAGCAGTATCCATCATATTGGTTGTAGCTTTTACAGTTTGTTGAAAGTTCGGTATAGCAGCTTTTGACATAGCTTCAGCAGATTGTTTTACGTAATCAAGGTTTGAATATACTCCTTTTGCTACACCCGCAGGAATCCATTTAGCCACACTTGCCATAACCCTTGAAGGGGAATGGATACCTAACTTTTTCTTTAACCAATCAGGAATTAAATCAGCAATACCTGCAGCAGTTTTCTTAACATTTTCCCACATTGAGTTGATACCTTTAATCAACCCTTGGATAATGTTTTTACCAATTTCAAATAGGTTAATGTTTCGGAAGAATGATTCAATGGAGCTCCAGATGCCTGATGCTGTCTGTTTAATAGTTTCCCAAGCACCTTTCCAGTCACCGTTAATTAATTGCATAACTGTTTGGATAATGCCCATCACTAAATTGATGCCGATTTCAACAGCAGATTTAATTAGATTCCAAGCGATTTTTACTACTCCAGAAATTATTGGCCATGCTACTTGGAAGATAGCGATGATATTACTCATTGCCCAATTGATTACTACTCCAATTGCTTTCCAAACTGTATCAACGATTTGTTTAATGCTCTCTTGGTTATCCTGCCAGAACTTTGTGATTTTGCTCCAGATAGATACGATCGTTGATTGTATTTCTTTTAGAACCGAGGAAATAACACTTTTGATCGCTTTCCATACTTCGTCAACCTTAGCTCTAAATTCTTCGTTTGTTTTATAGGTTTTAACCAAAATAGCAATAAATGCTGTGATAGCTATAATGACAAGTCCGATTGGACTGGTGATAAAACCCCATGCAACTCCTATCAATTTAGCGACACTAGTAATTTTCGCGCCAATCATAGCCATGGTTCCGCCAAAATTAGTGAATAATCCTGTTATAAATGGTAGCGCCTTTCCGATACCACCTATAATCGCTGGTCCTAATCCTTTGAAAAGCTCTCTGAATGCAATTACATTCGGAACTACAGCTAGTAATACTCCGCCAATTGAAATGAAGCTAGCTAAAAGTACACCAATAACTCGATTACTTTCCATTCCACTATTCATGAACTCTAAGATGTTATTGACTATGTTCATTAGTCCTGCACCAACAGGAGCCATACCGATCCCTAAGTTCACTAGAAACTTAGTCAAGTTACCAATTAATTGCAGGACACTAGGCGCTGTCTGTTGCACATAGGATAAGAATGTTTGGAATCCTTGATTTTGAGATAGACTCGCCGACCATTCTTTAAATCGAGCCATCATATTAGCTAAACCAGTCATCATATCACTCGATGAACCACCAAATGCTGCAAAGAAGTAAATAAGCCCAGCTGTAGCATCTCGGAAGATTGCTCGAATCTTCGGCATATTGGTATTCACATAATCCATGAAGGATTGGAATTTAGAACTTCCTGATAAACCATTGGACCATTCAGCAAAGCGTGCTGTCATTTCTTCGAAGCCTTTGGCTGTTGAGGCTGTTAACGGTGCAAATGCAGTCAGCATGGAGAATACGCCTTGAAGTAAATTCCCCATTGAACGAGTCACTGTTTTTAACATCGGTGCGCCTGTAGTGTTTAAATAATCCAAGAATTTTTGAATTGGTGGCGTACCAATAGCTGTGTTAAGTTGTGTCATCAAGCTAGATACTGCTTGAGCACTGGATATAAACAATGGTCTTAACTTTGTAAGTAATGTATTTGTAGCCTGCATTGCACTCGTAAAAGCATTTAACACTGGCTTTTCAGTTTCTTTTACAAGTCCCTGATAGGTTGATTTCATGTTGTCAAAAGAAGCTTTGGCATTCTTTTGAGCTGAATTTAATTGTGCGTTTTCGTCAAATAATTTTTTGATTGTTGGAATTGCAACTGCCGCGAAGGCTCCTGCTGCTACACCAGCACTTGCAAACGCCCCTGCTAAAGCAAAAGTGGAACCAGCTAATGTACCGATCATTGGACCAAGATTAGCAATAGCTACACCTATGTTAGCTAGGAGTGGTGCAATCATCGGTAGAACGGCAATTATTGAACCTTGTAACGTGTGTTGCATGAGCTCGCCAAAGGCACGAATATCTGTGGCAATACGTTGTATTTTTCTTTGGAAGTTTTCTATTCGCGCCTCAATTTTGACGACTACTTTATCTCGTACAAGCGCTGCTATACGAGCTCGAATTTCAGCCATTCGACGGTTAAATTCGGATATATCCGCACCAATTTCTACACGTACATCATTTGCCGAAGTGCGAATGGCCTCGCGAACTTGCCTCATACGAGCCATAAACTGTGTTATACGAGCCCCTATTTGAGCAGTGAAGTTTCCGTTCATAGCATTCTCCCTTCTATGGCTTCCAGTTTTTCAATGCTGCCATCGCTTTTGCATGTTTCCGTTTCTTAACTTCTGGATCTACTTCTTTTTGATTCATGGATTTTCTTACTTTATCCGCATCAAACAAGTCGCTCTTAGGATTAATGCGTGGCTTATTAGTTGCTACACGATTAAACATGGCTGCATCAGCCAATGTTTGATAATGATCAATACGAGCATCTTGAGCCCCTTCCAAGAAAGCTCTAAACTCGCTGGGACGCCAAGATAGAATTAACTCTGGATCATAGACCCTTAAATATCTTGCTGCATCTCGATAGATTTGTCGGATTTCGCTAACTCGATCTGTTTGTTCTCTAATAATTCGGCTCTCGCTGTTTTCAGCATTTCGATTCCCATTTCTGCTTGTTCTTTTTCTTCCTCGGATGCAATCTTGTCGAATAGCTCTAAGTTCTCCCAATATGTCTTGACAGCTTTTTTGAAAAAACCCGATTCATCAATTTCTCGGAAAGCTTCTTGGAATAATGGTTCTACATCGCCATCCTCTTCGATTCGCTTTTCTAGAGCTGCTTCAATTTCTGCTTTGCTAGGCTGTTTAGATAAATGAGCAAGTCCACACATCCAAAATGCGCGTAAAGCATCTAAATCAAATTGCAATAAGCCTTGGTAGATCTGATTAAATCCACCTGGACGGTTACCGTGTGCATCTAAATCATTAAATTCTTTATCCGCCTTATTTTTAAAAGCAAAAGTAAACTTCGCTGTAAGAGTGTTTTCACCAATTAATAATTGAGCCATTTATAATCATCCTTTTCTGTTTGTTTTCAATTAAAAAAGAGAGCTGATTAGCCCTCTCGTTCATTTATACAGTTACTGTCACTGCTGTTGTTGCTGTAAATCCACCATCTACTGTTGTTGCTGTAATTGTAGCTGACCCTTCTGCTACACCTGTTACAACACCTTGCACATTCACAGTAGCAATCGCTTCATCACTTGATGTATATGTCACAGATTTATTTGTGGCATTAACAGGTACAACATTAGCCACAATACTTTCAGTTCTGCCTTCAGAAACTGTTAACGTTGTTGGATTTACTGATAGACCTGTAACAGCAACTGGTGTTGTTGTTTCTTCACCGTTGAACTCACCAGTTTTTTCACCAGGAGCCTCGAAATCATAATCACCGAAGTTAAGTACATCATCTGGTAATGGATTTAATTCACCTTTCTTAGTTGTATTCAGAACCTGTAAAGTTGCTGAAATTTCCAAGAAATTATCTGTGGGCGCTGATTTTTCTAATGATTCTACGTATGTGTACGCAAATAAAGAATTGTGCTTTCCATTCTTATTGAGATGCTTTTGAACTTCCCAAATTTTTAGTTGTGTGCCCTTTTGAATTGATTCTAATACTGCTGTTTGTCCAGGGTCATCAGGATTTCCGTAAAAGGTAACATCCAGTGATTCAGATAACTGTCCAGGACCTAAGATACGTCCGAATTTCGTTTGTTCATCCGTTAACTCACGCTCATAAGAATGTGTATGTTCGGTTTGATCTCCAATTAAAAAACCCTCTGCACCTAATGCGTTATCAGTGGGTTGTACTAGCAATAAGCTATCTTTACCATTTAAACGTGCCATTGTATCACTCCTAATTAATTTGTACTTTGTAGCGCACTGTTAACACGCCATGTTTAAGCCCTACTTCTACATCATCAAACACTTGCGCCCCGTTCCTAGTAACATCTAATACTGTAAAACCATTTATAGAATACCTTCGTGTAATTAAAGCCTGCTGACAAGCGCTAAGAATTTCATATAGGATTCGTTTCCCTGTTGATTCATCATTGTCTTTTCGCCATGCATGAATCGTGAAGCTAACTTGCTCGCAATTATTTGTCTTTGTATCAAGTGGATTGCTGTATGGCTCTCCAATCGTTACGTAAGGATAAGGTGTGTTTTCATCAGGTGTATCATAGACCTCTACTCCAAGCGCCTGTAAATGTGGGCTCGCTTTTAACTTTTGATAAATTGCTGTCTGTATTTCATAAAACGGAAGTATAAAATAACTCATAGTCCCAACCTCCGCATTTCTGTTTTAAAGTATTCACCACCAGCATCAAATGCAGGGCCCCAAAAAGGTTGAGCTCTGTTACCACTACTAGTAACCCAATGTCCTAACTTTTCGCTGTAATATACCCAAGGGATTTTCTTAGCACGACTTCCTCCTGGACCCTGAGCATAGATACCAGTACCGAATTCAACCCAAATTGCATAGTTTGCGCCAACAGTAACCTCAGCGTTGTACTTTCCTAGCATTTTCATTTCAATAGAATCTTTAAGGCCACTATCATCCACTGGAGCAAGCGCCTGAGCTTGAGATTTTATTAATCTAGCTGTCTCATATACGATGTCAGATACTTTATCCAACAGTCCTTCTTCAAACCTTTGTGCAGCCCTCATTAATTGGCGACCTGAGTAAGTAATTCTAACCATCTTTCTTCATCTCAATGACTTTAGCTTGAATGGTAACTTTATTTTTAAAAATCTCAACTTCACTTTTATGTGTTCCAGATTCAACAACCATTTTTACAGATACAGCGGTATTAAAGATACTGCTAGCCATTTGTCCATCCCCTTTCTATGTCACTAATTTCAAAGCAACACGCATAATTTCATGTTGACCACCTTGATCTTCAGGAAGTCCTGCAAAGGCATAGATTTCACCTTCATACCGAAGTCGCATATCAGACTTTAAGTCAGTGCGATAAGGGTAATACATAAAGCGATCTAGAGGATTTTGTACTTGATGCGCCAATAATCTCTCTTTAGATGTTGGTGTATCCACAAATGCCTCCATAGTATCTACTGGAAACCATTCTGTTTTAAAGCCACCTGCACCATCGGATACCTTACGTTTCTGAACTACTTCAACCTCATGAGGAAATTCATCGTAATGCATGGAATCTCACCCTCTTATATGGCCTTAGATATGTCCAAATTGCTTTAGGAAACTCGGTGTCGTAACTATACGAGACAGTCCCCATTACACGCCCTTTTAGACCAGTTGTTTGGGTATTAAACTGTATGGCTTTAGCAATGAACAATCTAACTCCCTGTGGCATCTCTGATGGTTCCCACTTTCCATTACAATGGTCTTTCGCTACATCAAATAAAATAGGAGCCATTGCACGATAAAATCCATCATGCTTAGCTCCTGTTATGTTATTCATTTGCTTTAGTTGATCTAATTCTTCTTGTGTTGGTTCCCACATAAGACCACCTACTTTTCTGGTTCGTCTGATTCCGTTTTCTTAGCTGGAGCACGTTTACTCTTAGGTGCTTCCACCTCTTCAAATTCATCAGTACGTAAAAGACGGGCACCGTGTTCCTCAGTGACCGCCCATGTAATTTCTGTTTTCAAATTTTTAACAAACACTTAAAACCCCTCCTTATTGTGGACGTTTAGCTGATAACACTGCTAGAGCTTCAGGACGTGTCACTTTGGCACCGTATAGGTGAAGTCCTTTCACTGCATCCGCAAATCGTTTTTCTGGACGGTATCCCTCTACTTGTGCGGCTTGCTCAGCATACGTCCACGCCATATTATGTCCTGCAATGATCTTTGAGTTTGCAACCACTCCAGTATCTGCAGCAACAGTAGGAGCATTGTTAGATTTCATTAATAAGAAGCCTGCTGCACGTCCTACTACACCATTTAATAAACGCTCGTCAGCCGGTAGAGCTCCAGAACCCACAAAGCGATCATCTTTTAACAATAAACCTTCAAACCAAGGTGGTAAAACAGCAAAACGTCCTTGTGTTGGTACGTTTGATTCATCAAGCTTTGTTGAAAGATCCACTAAATACTCGTAAGCATTTTCTTTTGTTACTTCAATTGGTGTTGCATCAGTACCAATAGTATTCGTAGCATGTACATAATGTGATGCAATAAATTGATCAGCAACATTCGAAAGTGCATAAGCAGCTTCAGCCATTGCAGCATCCATTAATTTTGGGTTTTGTTGAATTTTATCAAGATCATCAATTTGGAAATTGAAGAATTTTGATTCAGTAATTTGTAGTGAACGAGTGTGATCTGTTAGCTCTTCTGGATCACCCATATTAGAGTTTTTAGTATAGTCACCGATTGTTACAGCACCAATACCATTGATTTTTACAGTGTCACCATAAGCCTTAATTTCACCTTCGTAATCACGATTGATTACACCAGCTTGTCCGAATACTAAAGATTTTTGTAAGTTGTGTAATAGGCGAGCTGACCAGATTATTGGAATAAAGTTTGTAATTGCCATATTGTTATTTCCTCCTTACCGATAATCGGTTTATAGTAATTTGTTTTTAACGATTTCATCCCAGTTTGCATTGATTTCTTCAGGAGTCATTTTCAGTACTGCCTCTCTCGTCAATGCAGTAGGATGACCGCCTTTTGGTGGTGGTGGCGTTCCTCCGTCTTTGAAGCGTTTATCAACTTCTGCTTGTACAGCAGCAATAAATTCAGCTTCTAAGATGCCTAAATTAGCATTTGTCTTATCTGCATCCTCACCAACAAAGAACTCTACTAATTTTGCTGGCAAGCTCTTTTCAGTAGCAGTAGATAACGCTTGATTAAATAGCTTTTCACGCGCTGCTTCTTTTTGAGATTGCTCAAATTGTGCTTTTAAATCGCGTAACTGTTTTGCTTCCTCCGATTCAGGTGGGTAACGCTTGGAAATCTCATCTTCTAATTTCTTTGGAAGAGTTTTAGTTTCGTACGTTTTAATTGCATCAGTTACTCGAGTATCAGCAAATGATTGAAGCCATTTCTTACCCTCATCATTGTCGTTTAGAAATGATTGAACTGATTCAAGTGTCAATGTAGCCCCTTGACCGTTTCCTCCTGATGCTGGCTCCGGTGTAGGTTCAGGCGTTGGCTCGGGATTAGGATCTCCTTCTCCCGCAAGCATTTGAATATCTAAAGGTAATAGAGTTCTTAAATTGAATGGATTTTGATAATATTTCATGTTTTCCTCCTTGCCCAATTTAGTTATCCGTAAGAATCCCTAAACTGTTCAATAGTGTATTTGTTCTCGTTCTTTATTGCGTCTGCGAGAGGAAAGACAAAAATAAAAAGCCATTCAAAGTGAATGACTTGTGTAGGTTTATAACAATTTTTGATTAATATCATGAGAAAAAACCAAGTTTTGAACAAGCAGAATAAGCAGTTTAATTACCATTTCTCGTTATTTTTATAATTTTTCATATGAATGTACTCATCATTTTTCATTTTCTTCCAACTACTAATACCATTCAAAATAAGCATAAAAACCACAAATAAGGCTGAACCCACCATGTAATGACCTGAGTAAAAAATAACAAAAGCCGCAACCAATAATGATATCATCAGCAATATCGCTAAAATTTGGAATTTATTATTCTTTTTATGATTCATAAAATGCACCTCCTAATTAAATGTTTTTTTGTTATTTCAATACGTTATTATGGTTTATTTTACCACACGATTAAAATTCTTATATAACTTTCCTTACTTAATTACAAAATAATTTTGATTACCCTTGAGAAACTTTCAAACTTCAATTTGCGCTAAATTTTTTCTTCCACTCTTCATAACTCATAAATGGCACCGTTACACTCGGCGGTTTAACCTGTTTATACGCTTTGTTAAAAGCTTGTCTATAAGTTAGACCTTGATCAGACATATAAGCATCAATACGTGTGGCCAATTGCTTTTGGTAAGTATCATCCATGTAGTCTCTGCCTCGCCTGTATTCTGGTAACTTGCCATTCACCATGTAAATCGTGTGGCAACGACACTGTATATCCAACGATGCAATACCCCACAACCTAGGAGCTTTGGATTTCCATGATCCGTAATGGAAATAACCATCTTTATCAGCTTTCTGCCCGTCTAGCTTTCTATGAGACTTCCTTACCCTGGTATCAAGTGAGGACATCCAAACCTTAGTTAGCCGCGCTGTCTTGCTCGCCTGTTCCTCAATAGCTAAATCAACCTGTGATCTCACACGGCCACCTTCAGTACGAGCTACTAGAATGGCTTTTTTTCTCGTCCATCCCATAGCTTGTTCAATTCGTATCGCCATATCTGTGTAGCCTTCACCAGCCTGCAAGCTTTGCGCTATCTCGATGTTCAAACGTCTGATTATTTCGTTTCTATGTGCCTCGAATATCTTTGGCAACGTCAAAAACTCAACAGGATTAGTTAACGCTGCTTGAATCACCTCAGCAGATGGTGTTTTAAAGCCCATTTCCTCACCTGTAGACTGTTGTAAGAGGTAAGCCATCAATAAGTATCTCTCGATGTAAAGACGCTCCTGCGAAGTTTGTATGAGCTTAATAATCTCTTTGTAATCAGCGTTCAACTGTTGAGCAATTAACTTCATCTCTTGGTTGAAGCGATTATATTTGTTAACGTCAGTCCAAGTAGCTTCTCCATTTCTGCCAAACTTACGATGCATCTCTAACATTTGAGCGAGAATAGTCTTTAATCGTCTCGCAAAAACAATCTCAATGTCCCTCTCAGCTTTAGCTTCTAAATCATCTAAGATACGATTGATTTCCTGTTGATTCATGACTCATCAACTTCTTTCGGATCTTCGTTATCCTCGTTCAATGGTTCAAGCTCGTTGCCAAACAATTGTGCGTCTTTCTGCATTTCTTGAAGTTCATACTCCACATCATCAACAATTGACAACTTAGAAAGGCGAGTACGTTCTGACACTAACCCTTTTAAAGCTTGAGAAGCTTGAGCCTCGGACAGCAAATCAATAGGGATGTTGCGTTTGTATTCATACCAAACTTTCAAGTAATCATCCTTTGAGCAAATACCTTTTTTGGCCCATGCGCTACATAGCACTTTGAATTGGTAGCGAAGAGCAGTCGTGAACTTTCGCTCCATCGTCTTACATTTGTTCTCAAGTGCCATTAATTTGTATTTCATTGCTACGCCACTAGCATTACCAGCAAACGATTCATCGCTGAAATTTACACTCTTAGCTAGGCGCATGATGTTCTCTTCTAAGCGATCCAGATGGTTCTCGATCATTTGATCGTTAACATCTTTGGTTAGATATTTAATGTCGTCATTCTCACCCATTAACTCGAAAATGCCTGTTCGAGCAACCTTCTTGGCGTCTTCGTCATCCATCCCCATACCTTTAAGCACCAGGTAAGCCAACCGAAACTGTTCAATCTCGTTTGAAGCATCAGATAAAGTTCGATCATAAGCATCGATGAGGTTGTACACCTTGTCTGCATCACCCTGTAGTTCCTCGTTATTTGGAACTCCGAATAAAGGGCAATAGTCGAATAAATGCTTTCTTTCATTTTTCAAAGCAAAAGGTGAATCAGTATCAGTGCGAGTGTAGAGTCTTTCAGTTGTTGCATCATAAAAGACCAGCTGCTCAATTTCTACTTTTTCACCATCAGCATCAAGTTCAGCACTTTTAAAATATCGAATAGCGTATTTTGGTTCACTAACGTCTGCTGTTTCAGAAAGAATGATTGTTTCCCATGGATCAATTGTCGTAACTCGTTCATTTCCGTCCGTATCAATGTAAAGCAGTCGTGCTGAATAGCCACAAATAGCTGTTTTCTTGCCTGACTCACTATCAAGATCATCAACAGAATTACGCAAATTAAAAAGCTCAATCGCCTCTGATAATTTATCAAGGCCTTGAGCTTGTTTGTCTACTACGTATGAAATTGGATTACCGAACATGTAACCAACTTTTGTATCTACTATTTCAGCGTCTAAAGGGTTATTGAGTGTATTGTTTACTTTGTCATCAACACGAACCACATGATCATTACCTTGCGCATAATCGGTTGGTTTACGTGTTAAAATCGGTACTGCTGACAGTTCAGCTTTGTATCGATTGTAGTTGAGTAATCGCTTGTTTCGTTCAGCCTTGGTTTCTTCTACTAGCTTATCAAGTAATAGAGGTGTAACACCCTTCGCATCGATATAAGCAATGTATTCGTTCACTGTACCACCCCCTTATTTTGAATTGACCCCTTTCACGCTGGCAACATCGTAATCATCCAGCCCATACCACATTGCCGAAAATGTATGTGGATCAATATTAAATTCGTCTTCATAGATTTCATCTGTTTTAGGATCTTTCTTGAAGGTTAGCTCCTTCAACTCTCGAATTGTATTTACACAAGCATCTGAACAAATGATACGCTTGAAACGTTTCATCTTCTTTGTGTTCTCAATACGCGTTAGCTTCTTACAAGCAAACATACGAAAGCCTCGCTGCTTGTAGTAAGCAATTGTTTTTGGCTCCGCATTATCAGCTTTAATTATTGATTTCTTTAACCCTTCTTCCTCAAGTTCATCAGCAGTTTTATCATCGGTCATGCCTCGTTTGTAATACTCCCAGTAGATGTATAGCCACTTATTCTCATGATCTACAACCATGCGTAATAGTGCATTGTAGGAATCAACAAATCCAAAGTCCATGCCGTTCTTTCGTATTGGTTTTCTAATATTGGCTATTTCAGCCATTACCTCGTCATGAGGCTTTGTCTCAAACTGTGGCAACACTAATACCCCGTTGACTCCGAAACGCCCTTTACGCGCAATTCTATAAAGATCAGGATCATATGACTCCATTTCATCAAGTTGTTCGATATAGCTTGCTGGCAAAAACAAATTATCATCTGCTGTTGAGTGGTGATAATATGTGTTGTTCACTATGATGGTTCTTAGCTTGTAAAGTTCCTCATCATCTAAGACAAAGTAGTCTTCCAACTCGTTTTTAAAGAAATGCTTATACACCCAATTCCCTTTTGATACTGGATTAGTGGAAAGAATAATAAACAGGGCCAATGTTGGATGTCGTAAACGGCCTAGTAATTCCTTAAAACCTGCATATTTAATTTCACTACATTCCTCCAACCAAATGAGAGAAATGTTGTTGATAGATTTTAGCTTTTCAGGTTTATCCATTCCTCGAAAGATTATCTTAGAGCCATTCGGGAACTTCACAGTCATAGGTGATGAACTCGTCTTTATCTTGCCAGATAAACCTAAATCCTCAATGATTTCAGTAAACAAAGAAAACGTACTATCTCTGTGTGTATCGTAAACTTCACGAACGACAAGAGCTGTACGTTTTTCTTCAAGTAATTTCAAAAGTATTTTAAGTGCTACATGATAGGACTTCGAAGAACCATACCCTCCGACTAAAAGTTGAGTTTTGCAACTCCAGTCGAAAAGGAAATCGTCAAATCGAGGATTAATTTCTTTCTCCATCAATCCTCACCCTTTCGTTTGATGACAATCTCAATAGGTCCATCTTCTTTATTATCAAGTTTTTCAATTTCTGCTTTCGTCTTATCAATGTTCAACTGCATCTGCTCCAGTTTAAGCCTACGTTCATCATCCTCTGTTGTAAGGTCCATAAACTGCTTAACCAAGTTACGATGTTCAGCAAATGCCCTTGTTTGAGCCTTAATGTAAGATTCATAGCGTTCATGAGCATAGATGACTTTGTAATCTGTCTTGCTCATGCCCTCTGCATCCATCTCACCACTGATTTCTTTCAGATGGTCAAACGGATCTTCAACCCACATAATCTTTTGAGCACGAATGATAGCAGCAAAGCTCAATTCAATTTGCAACCATAACTGGTCAACTACATCGAAGTCTTGTAAAGCCTCCATGATTTCAACTTGTTCATCAAAAAGGAACTTACTTCGCAAGCCATGAATCATAGCAGCCCTGTTCCGTTTGGTGAATTGATTTTGCGGATTTGGGTTACCACTCCTCTTCTTCACTCGCCCATCCTTCTTGGGAGGTTTGTCGTTTATGACTTCTTCTGCATCATTGTTAATTGTAGTTTCATTTGTAGTACTGCATTCATTTGTTTGTAGTACTACATTCCACTTATCACGACTTTTCCACGCTGATATTGTTTTCTCTGGTACATTCAATTGTTCAGCTATTGCTCGATTGGTTATGTCGCCATTATGTTGTTTGAATATCTTAAGTGCTTCATCTCTTCTAGGATCTCTTTGTCTAGCCATATCTCATAAACACCACCTCCAGAATCATGTCTGGTTCACGATGAACCTGACCTATATATTTCACTCTCAAAAGTAAGTACCGACGAATCAAAGGGGAGGAAAACTCTGCTCGATACTCACTTTTCAGGGCAAAATAAAAACACCCCGAAGGATGTTTTTCTTATAGTCTTGGCAAATTAAGAGTTTTAATTATATTTTTTAGTAATTCAGATACCTCGTGAATATCCAGGTTGCCGTTGGTAATCAGTTCTAATAACCTTTCATCACTAATGGTACTTTCGCTCACATTTTTTTTCTTACTAATGGTTTGTCCATTATCAGGTTGGATTGTTTGCTCAGTATATTTTCTTATTTCCCACGAGCCTTTGCTTATCCATATCTCTCTGATTTCTTCTTCAAAACCCAACCCACCATTTATATCCTTACTTTTTAATACTAGATATGATAATTTTTCTGTTTTATCAGCACTTTGATCTGATAAATTTGATATAGCTTCTATAAGATTCATTGATCTTCACCTCCCACTTAATCATAAGCCGGGAGGTAACAAATTGGAACAATTTTCTACAAATTCCACTCTCAAAACCACACCAAACTCTGCCCTCTCAACTCATAGTGTTTTGGCTGTTTGATGCAGTTTTCAAAGCAAAAGAAAAAGCCTCCATCCGAAGATGAAAGCTTAAATATTGTGGTAAATTGTCGAGTGCTCTTTTCCGACTCGTGGTAGAGCGACACCACGTTATTTTGTAACGAATTGTGTTCTAATTTTAGAGTGCATTTCCGTGCACTTGTTGATGTAGTAAGTTTGACTGAAATTATGGAAAGTGGACGAAGTTCACATATAAACCACTTCTTCAGTTTTATTTGCCTGTTCCCTATATCTCTTAAAAAATATGGGCCGGCCATGTATGTCTTGCTCCGAACAAGTTTGTTCAGCGCGGGTCGGTCGTCGGTCTGTCTTTTCCTAATATTTAGGATTTTATAAATACCAAGGGAGGAAACCTTTACCGCACCGAACCTACCTCCGAGTTTACAATACATTTTTTCTATCACAAACTTTCGTACATATATTACATTTGTTCCTTCTGTTACATTTGTTCCAATGTCAAGAAAAGTAATAATTTATTTAATGCTCTACATCTGCAAGTAAGCAACAACTTACATGAGACATCAGTCAATTAATTTAAGAGGAAAATAGCTTGACTTCACGAAACTTATGAAGTCAAGCTATTTTCCTCTCTCTTAAATTATTATTTTTTAGAAGTTCCTAAATCATCATACTCTTGCAAAATTTCTTTATTACTTCTTTCAAAGTCAGACCCTACTCTTGAAAAGAAATTCCCAAAATGGTGAGAAATTTGTTCTAAATATGGATTCGTTGGTCGTAACCTTTTAGTTTGTTTTTTAGCAAAAGCATCTAAAAACGCATAAGGCAAGGTATGTAATTTAGAATAATCAATTATATATGACTTATCTAACACTTCATGTTCCTTATGTAAGATAAAATATCCTGGTCTACGTCCGGAATTGGTTTCGGAAACTAAATTTTTTGAATAAGCATTAATAGGATAGATGCTTGCACAAATCACTGATTCAATAGGTTTCCTACCTCTTTCTGGCTCATTTGCTAAGTCACAAGCTTGACTCATAACAATCAAATTTTTTGTTTCAACAAGAACTTCCGAATGTTTTTCTAAATTTTCAAAAGTAAAATCAGGAAGACTTTCTATGTGATTAATTCCAATTGTAATAATAGGAACATCAAATAAAATATCTCCCTGTGTAATTAATTCAGTTGACTTTCCTAGATGGTAAAGAGAAGACATTATGAAAGGTCACTTCCCATCTCAACATTTTCTATTGCCTTAAAAGGAATATTAATTCTTGTTTTATTCACTGGGAAAGAAGGCTCTTCTCTTTCATAATTCAGATTATCCTCTATACCATTCGAAGATAATACAACAGTTCTTTTAACTTCTCGGAAGGGCACATTGAGACGCACCTTATTAATTTCTACAGAAGGTTCTTCTCTTTCGTAATTAATAACTTTCTCGCGAAAATCTGAAAAGTTAGAAGCTAGTTGACTTTGAGAAGCGATGTTCTTCTTTTCAGCCATGGCTTTCATCCCCTTCACAATAGACGGACTTTGAGAAACAACGAACTTTGGTTGGTTTTTTGATGACATAATATGCGCATGTGCTGTCATCTGACTATCAAAACTCGAATTATACTTTCCTACACTTTCACTAACTGAAGTTTTAACATTTTGTGGTGTAGCTGCTGGTGAGCATAGACTAACTACATTGCAAAAAGCAATAACAGCAGTAGCTTTAATAAAAGTGTTAACAGTTCTTTCTTTTTTATACGCTATTGTTGCTACCATATATTACTCACCTTCCTTTAAAAAAGTTACAGGTATGTGGAATGTATTAAGTTTTTCCTCATTAAATAATACTTCTACAGAATAAAAACCAGAACCTTTGAAAGGTAAGTTATTGAATGATACCCCCAAAGTAAAGCCCATAAACACTTCTTTGTTATCAACACTTCCTGGTGTGTCGTTAGGAACATGTATGAAGTCTGTATCAAAGAAATCATTGTTTTGAGGATCTTTGACTATTATTCTACAAGTATTATCCTCTAGTAAAGAGTAATCACATACAGTAAAAACAATATTTAAAGAAAATTCATCAGTGTTAACTTCTACAATATCTAGTGGACTAAAAACCCCACTCTGACTTCTAAAATTTTCATCGTTTTCACAAAAAACGAAATTAGTTAGCTTTGCCATGTTTGTTCTCTCCTAAAACATATGATAAACCTTCCCTAGACTAATTATACACCACTGAGAGTTACTTTTGAAAATTTATTGATGAAATTTACTCTGTTATCGAAAAATGTTATTACTGAAAATAAAAAAGCCTTGGGAAACCTATATAAATAAGTTTCCCAAGGTTGTTAGTTACCTTAAAGAATTATTCCTACTTTATTGCACTATCATCTGATTCAAAATGTCATTTCTAACCCTAAATATTGTAGTGCTAGATAATCTCATATGCTTACCAATAGCACGCATGCTATCACCATCCAGCAATCTATGGAGGACCTCAATCTCCCTGTCTCCGGTTACTAGTGGTATACGCACTTGCACTTCCGCAATCTTTTGCTCATATTCCTTAATGCGATAATTAAGTGCATAAACTCTGCGTTGTACTTCTGTATACACTGGATCACTTGTACCTCCACTTGCCTTCGGCAATGTTGCCTCAATACCATACATAGCCGTTTTCGCCCCAATGTAACTGTTATTATCAACCTTTGCAACTGGCTGTCTTGCTTCTTCAATGGTTTCAACCATCCATCGATAATTTTCAATCCACTGAAGTAAATTCTCTTTAGTTACTTTAATTTGCCCTTGTTTGCCCATTAGGTTTGCCCTCCTAAGTGTGTTATAATGCTTGTACCAGATTGTCTTAAAAGGGCATGTACCAATTCGAGCTGTAGCGTCTGCAAACGCTGCGGCTTTTTTATTTACTGCGTATATTCCTCATATTGTGCAGTAACCTCTATACTCCAACTGCATAACGACTGCTACCTGCACACATTTCAGGTAAATTAGCTCTCACTAATGCGTCAGCAAAGGGTGGCGGCACGCTATTTCCTACCCTCTTAATCTGCTCTACTTTCTTACCTGGGTGCTGATAGTTACTTGGAAAGCCTTGTCCAGCAAATAACTCATGCGGTTGTAACATACGTAATCCGATGTCAATAACATGGTAGCCATTAGTGCGAACTGCTGTTAATGCGAAACGATCTTTAGTAGTGATTGTATGCAAAGGTTCACTTAGTCCCTGTGCTGTGCTTTGTCCGTAATATTTGGTTAAAAAAGCTGTCACAAGTCCAAATCTATTACCACCAGCTGTGATTGTGTGAAGTGGTGTGTTTAATGACAATCCTCTAACCTCTTTTTCTGATTGCTCAGTATAATAACTGATTAAAAAGGCTGCTTTATGTTCATCTGGAACCATAAAGGGCTTTTTTGCATCAATTACAAAGCGCTGCAAACCCTTTTCAATACGTTTTAGGGTGTTTGGTACTAGTGGTTTCTTTCTTTCAAATATAGATGGTGCGCCTATACTCCAATCAATTATTTCACTTGCTGTACGCCAAGGTTTTAATCTTCCTAATTGCACAGCTGGCGATTGAGGATCTCCGTGTGTTGGATTTGGCCATTCGATAGCTTTACCATCACATCTAGCAATCATAAAAAATCGCTTACGAATAGTAGGTGCACCATAATCACATGCATGCAATTCCCTAAAATCTACCTCGTAGCCTAATGACTCAAGTGCTTTCACAAAACTTTGAAATGTTTTCCCCTTCAATTCCTTAATAGGTTTACCATTTTCTATTGGTCCCCAATCTTTAAATTCCTCTACATTTTCCAACATGATTACTCTAGGCTTAACTGCTAATGCCCACCTAACAGTAACCCACGCAAGACCTCTTATTTCTTGTTTAACTGGTGTGCCACCTTTTGCTTTTGAATGGTGAGTACAATCTGGACTAAACCAAGCAAGCCCTACTTTACGACCTCTACATGCTTCTTTAGGGTCTACATCCCAAACCGATTCACAATAATGCTCTGTATCTGGATGATTTAACTTGTGCATCTCAATAGCAGCAGGATCATGATTAATTGCAATATCTACGCTCATTCCTGTTGCCATTTCAATACCTGTACTTGCTCCTCCACCACCAGCGAAATTGTCTACAATTATTTCTCTAAATAAGCTTAATTGCTTCACATTAGCTACCTCCTTTACTGCACAATATCTTTCAAATACTCACCTAGCCCACCTACGCAAAAGACTAATCTGCTCAAGCTCTTTTCCGATGCTCCTTAGTTCTCTATAAACCTTGCATCCTCTGCATTTCTTACTTGGATCATAAGCTTTTCGCTTCGGACACCCTTTGCATTTGAGAAAAGCTATGTGGTCCTGCTGATTGATTAGCCTGGCTCTGCGTTGTTTAACTTCCTTGCGAACCGCGTTCACTTCCAGCACCCTACTTTAGCCTCTTTACGTGTTTTCCTAGCCTTTTTAAGTTCATCATGAGTAATCCAACCACCATCAATCTTCGAGTACGTTAGAAGCTTTAATTCATGCGGATAACGATATTCAAATAACTTCTTCCTCAATTCAAATTGCTGTGTAACCATTCCCTTAATATCAACTACCTCTGTATGGCCATCTGCATAATGAACAGTAAAATCCGCATTGTAACCAATCTCACGATATTTCTTACCGTTCTTTTCGAACTTGGGCAATAATACAAACCTTGGCTGTAATTCAAAGGCTGTCACAACGCCTTGTGCTTGTTGATGTTTCAAGTAATCGTAATACCTTGCTTCTATCGCTGAATCGAATGTAATTCCATCATGTACGACTTTTTTGTTTCCGTATTTTGCTTTGCTCATGTTTTCCTCCTACACAATTCCAAAAAGTGTTTCTTGTATATATCCACGCTCAATTATTTGAGGGTTGAGCCACAAACTTTCACATTTTTCTTTTGCAGCTTCAGTTGTGGCCATCTTCGAAATTCTTGTCCAACCTCGTAAGATGTCATTGTACATATCGCTGTTGTAGCCACTAATCATGGCAAAACCTTGATGCTTATTTAAAGCCAGAAGTAATGTTTCGTGTTGCTCATTTGTCATTTCATGTGCATAGTGTCGTTTTGTACGTGTGCTTAATAAATACGGCGGATCACTGTAAATCAAACAATCCTCTTTGTTGTAACGGCCTATTAATGTTGCAGCATCTAAATTTTCAATTTGGACATTTTGTAATCGCTCCGTTGCTTCTAAAACGACATCTGGTAGCTTACGCCAATCAGGTAATGCACTAAATGTTGTTGAGTCTACATTGTGGCGCCAGCCTGTACGGTCGCTTGTTTTACCTCCACGGGCCATCCAACAACGAACAAGGAATACTCTAGCTCTTTCTAAGTCACTTAACCGGCCTTGTAATGCCTCAAAAGATGAAATGTATTCTTGTCTTGAATATGGAGTGAGTTGAATATGTTTAGCTAGCTGTTCCGGTTGTTCTCGAATGACTTTGAATAGATTCACGATATTGCCATCAATGTCGTTCACTGTTTCTATTTTTGAGGGTTGCTTGTTGAATAACACGGCACCACTACCAAAGTGAGTTTCAAGATACACATTGTGCTCTGGCATTTGACTTACTATCCATTCTGCTAAGTTCCACTTGCTACCCACGTAATTTAGAATTCTTTTCATGTTCATTCACCTTCCTCGTAATCATACTCTCCGCATACTTCCTACAAGCTTTATATTTAAGCCTCATATCAGGTCCGTATCCGTTACCAGTCCTTTGCAGAGAACATTTATACCAATGTGTTTTGGAGTCACGTTCATGTTGTTTTTTCTCCAAGTAGTAACATGTTTTACATGTTGCATTCTCTGGTCCATAACCATATTTACGACACATACCATTGGGTTCGATTTGTTTATTCTGCGGTGGTTCCTCTGGTAATCCTAGGTCAAATTCGATTTGCTCCATCAGCTCACCTCAATCCCGTTATTCCTTAAAATGGTAAATCATCCTCACTAACCTCAATCGGTCCCTTACTATTAGCAAATGGATCTTCATCCACTCTCGTATAACTTGGCTGGTTATTATTACCGCCATAATTGCCCTGTGGTGGATTTTGATTCGTTCCACCTGTATTTGTACTAGATTGATAGTTTGGTGTGCTCTGTGCGCCTCCTGTGCTGTTTCTTGGCTCTAAGAATTGGATGCTGTCTGTTACAACGTCTGTTGTAAAAACACGCTTACCATCCTGCCCCTCATAGCTGCCTGTTTGGATTCGCCCTTCCAAACCTATTAAATTACCTTTCTTCATGAAGTTGGCTAGATTCTCAGCTTGTTTACGCCATGCCATACAAGGGATGAAATCTGCCTGTTGCTCCCCTTCATTTTTGAATGGTCTGTTAACTGCCACTGTGAAGCGACATGATGCAATTCCGTTCGGTGTGTAGCGTAATTCAGGATCTTTTGTAAGTCGGCCAACTAAAACGACTCGGTTAATCATGCTGTTACCCCCAATAGGTGCTTGTGTTCATAGATGTTGCCAATGACTTCGCCATCATCTAAATACAGCAAATGCAAGCCCATTAAGCAGTCATTTTCGCCTCTGAAGAACTGAAACATCCCACCGTAATACTTAACAAGTAGATTTTCTGGTAATACTCCTGAAGTTTCATAAGTTAGTTTATTTACTCTTACAATGTCCCCCTCATAAATCTCCTTGCTGTTTGCGTCCTTTAAGCCTGTGTACTGCATATACTGCAATCCGTGGTCATCCTCATTCAGAATAATGTTTACAGCCCTTACTGGATTGCAATTGTATTCGACATGCCCATATAATTCGTTTGAATACACCATGATTTTTAATTCAGAATCCCACGCCCGAAACTTAATCTCTCTACTCATGCAGCCATAGCCCCTTCCATTTTCATAATGAGATAATCCGTAGCCTCTTCGGCATCTTTCAAACCAACTAGGACCCTCAATTGCTCCAAACGGTTATATGCCATAGTTTCGTTTTGTTTGCCTCCAAAGCACTGGAACTGCCCTAAATACAGGATGATCTGGTCGATTAGGAATTGTTCATTCATGAGCTTCACCACCCAAAGCTTCTCGAGCAATTTTGTAAGCTGGTGTTTCCCAACCTTCCATGATAGGTGCTTCAACTTCCATGACTTTTTCTAGTGCTTTACGAAGTCGTTCAATTTCCTCTTTCTGTTTTTCTAGATTTATAGCAATCATTGCTAATTCGATACCCGATAACTCTCTAGCTTCAGGTAGTGGTTTTTTCTTCATCCCTCATTCACTCCCCACTAATTTGTTAAAAGCCTCACGGTTGCCAGTTTCCAAAGCTATGTCGATGGCATTTGCGATGTTAAACGCTTCAATTTCGCTCATAAGCTTGTCCATTTCTCTTTCAAGTTGCTCTCTGTGAAGTTCATTAGCTGCCTTTGCTACATCGTTTACAAGCTTCCAAAAGTCCATCCCAAGACCTCCACTTCATTCAAATAGTTGAAAACTAATGATTACAACCGATTTATCAGGAAAATAATTTTTTCGTTCAAGATTTCTACCTTCCTCAACAATGTCGCCAATGTTTTGAATCGGTGTTGTTCGTCTTATCTCTGCATTAGCAAAGCCAGTATTATGAGAAAACGATACAAAGTATCGATATTTTTTATCCATCCCTTCACCCTCCATCAAGGGGCTGTTGCCCCTCACTGATTTAAAATTGCATTGAATTTACTCAAGCGACCTTTAGCGATTTCTCTACGAAAACTAGTAGCCTCATTTTTAACTGGTTGCGACATTTCGATTAATCTATCAGGTATCCTCTTGCCTATTTGCTCTGGTAAATCTTTTGGATTGAGATTTGATGTTGCTAGAATAGGTTTTTTTCTACGACTACGGCCGTCAAATATTTGGAACATAGTTTCTAGCACCCAATCACTTATTTTTTCTGCCCCTAAGTCGTCGATAATCAACAAGTCACATATCATCAATGCTTTCATAATCTGCTGTTCACTCTCGTTATTGTCGCGATTGAAAGTAGCTTTGATTTTGCTTAGTAACTCCGGCATGGATATGAAAACTATTACCTTACCTTGAGCAGTTAAATAATTGTGTACTGCTGCAGCTAAATGGGTTTTACCATTCCCTACATCGCCCCACAACAAGAGAGATTCAGCGCCAAATTCTTCGAAATGTTCAGCGTAATATTTAGCTGCCTTAAAAGCTTTTTCAGATCCTTGCCGCATAAGGAAGTTTTCAAAACTAGCATTCAAGTATTTATCACCAATATTACTGATAGAGAATAAAGTGCGTACCTCATTTTCTTCTTTGGCTCGTATCAAACGTTCAACCTCTGCCTTTTTAATGTCCTGCTCACATTGGCATACAGGTTGCACCCAACGAGTTCTACCAAGGACCTCAACTGGAATCGCCTTGATTTCATTTCCGCAATGACTGCATATTTCGCTAGAGTGAGAAGCCGTCATATTCTTCGTTACTATGTCGTTCATAGTTTTGGCTATTCCTTGCATCTCGTTGAGCCTCCTTCATTTTCAACTGCAATTGCTGATAAGTAGTGATCATGTCTTTACGCCAGTTGATTAACGTACCTTCTGCATATTTAATTTTGTTACGAGCATTGTTTAATACTGCATTTTGTAAAGCAGCTAGGATTAGATCCACATCTTTGTAATCATCCAAGATGTAACCAAGGTGTTCAGCTATTGTTGGAAGAACAGGTGTAATGTTTTGATTTGTAAATTCAACTAATCTAGCAAAATCATATTGAGAAGAAACCGACTGACTACTCTTTTGTTCTTGTTCTTTTTCTTCTTCTCTTTCTTGTTCTTCTTCTTGTTCTTGTTCTTCTTCTTCCCTATAGTCTATGGAAGTGGTATTGATATGGTATGGATACGGTATCGAACCCTCGCCATTACTAGTGTTAAGTACTTTTGGCTCACTTTTTTCTTCTAACAGTATTGATACGGTATCGATACGGTATCCTAACTGTTCCAAAGAGGTTACATAGCTTCTTACAAAAGGTATATGCTTCACAGCAAGCAGCTCTTTTTCGATACATTTTTTCACTTTCGGTGAGTTGATAAAGTTGTACTTTGCCCAGTTATTTAACATGATTTCTTTTGTTGATTCGTTGTAAGTGATCTTTCCATACTCTACGAACCTTTGTAGTAGCTTCTGAACCGTTTCTCGGTTATATCCTGTGTGCATTTCTATGACTCTATATGGCAATTCGTAGATGCCACATTGTGTTGTATTGCCATTCGTCATCAAATACAGATAGAAGTATTTCTCCTCTGGTGTAAGATCCAATACAAAGCCGTCATCCCAAAACGTTGTGTGTACATTTCTGTATTTAGCCATTTGCCCTCACCCCTCCTAGTACGTTTTAATCGGCTCCCAATCGTTCGCGTAAGCAGCCTCATTAAATTTATCTACTGGCATATCAATGTTGACTGGCTCATATGTTTCAAGCCATTTTGCGACGTCGTAGCTGATAAAAGCTCTATCACCAAATTTTTCATGCATGTATGCCTTATGTGCCTCCGAATGTGCTATTACTTCATCTATTTCTGGTTGCCCTGGCTTTTGACGATCATTACGAACAATGATGAAAGCATCTTGAATATCATCCATCGTTATATCACCATCTGGATCACTGAAATCTGCTACATCAATATCTGCTGCAAGGTAACGTCCTTCTTTATCACGATGTTTTAATACAATGACAGGAACAGTAGAAATAATTTCATCCTCGCCACCGAAGATGTTTTGTTGAAATATTTGCATGGTTCACCCTCCATATTTTCAATATTCAAATTTTTAATCACAGACTTATTCAGTGATCGGTTTGCACTTTTGACAAAGCCTAATACTATATGGTCTTTCTCCTTTGAAAGCCGAACCGAAAAGGTAAGTATATTTAGAACGCTTCTCGATAGGCTTTTGGCAATCGTCACAAATGTATTCCTTTCGAGCTACCTGAACTGCTTCTTTAATCACATTACTCAAAATCACAACCTCCTACGGTATAAAAATCATCTTGCCTGTTGCCCTTGCTACTGCTTTAAAGATGCGCTCTATGTTGCTGTTGCCATCAGATAAATGCAGTAGGTGTATTTCTTCGACCTTTGATAAGTCACTAGCTTTAAAAAACTCTAATAAGTTTTCTAAACTGAAATGAGACTTCATAACACGCTTTTTCATAGCTGGATGAATACGGCCACTCTCGACATTTTCATCTAATGTTTGTTGATCATAATTACACTCAATCATGATGTGAGTTAAGCCTTTGAACCGGTATTTCACATAGTAGGTATCAGTAGCAAATAACAGCTTGCCACCGTTGTCTGACTGTAGTAAAAAACCTAACGGCTCATTTACATCGTGCTGCACATCAAACGGCAATATGGTCCATGAACCTACTCTAAATTGTTCTTTGCTTTTAACCGTTTTAATCCGATGATGATCAAGCGATAATGCCTCTCTAGTACCTTGTGACATATAAACATCAAGCCCCCGATTTAACACCGATTCCACGCCTTTACAGTGATCTTTGTGTTCATGGGTAACTAATACGCCACCAAGGTTAGAAGTCTCGAAATTAACGCCTTGCTGTATCTGTTTGAAGCTGATACCACACTCTAGGAGTAGAGGGGTGCTACCATCTGTAATGTGATAGCAATTTCCCTTACTGCCAGTTGCTAGAGTTTTGATTTGAATCATTAGAACCCTGGTCCATCGCTTTGTTCTTCTGGAAACACTTCTTCAAAAGTGGCATCGATAATCTCTTTGTGTTCAGGCGTCAAACTTGGATCTTCTGATTTAATATCAAGGTCCTCAGTGTTAGCATTTTGCTTTATTTCTTGTTCTACATTCATTTCAACAGATTGTGCACCCTTATCCTCTTCTGTGTACATTGCTCCCAAACTTTCTGGGAATGCTTCACGTAGACCATTTACAATTGCCGATTTACGAATCATATTCATCGGCATATCTTTCCACGTAGCTTGATTTTTACTAAACTCTTTGAAATCTATTTTTGTAATAACAGGCACTTTTCGGTCCTTTCGGTACACCTTGCACCATCCACCAATAAGCTTGTCCTTATCTAACTTCACAGCACCCTCAACTTCGACTAATTGACCATCTCGCTCAACAATGATTCCTGCCTCAAATCCTTCGTATTTATCGTGACCCTCCGCACGTTTCATGAACGCTTCTTTTGATACAATAATTTGTGCTGGACTTGAACCAAATTTGATTAAATATGCTTCATTTAAAAATGGATTTAGCTTTTGGAATTTACAAAGATTCATGAACATAACTACTTCTTGTTCACTTACACTTCCGTTACCACGTACTAGATACTGCATTACTGTATTGCCTGATAGTTTTACTTCTTCACCATTTACTTCAAATTTGATAGGCGACGTCATTACTGCATTTGTCATTTTTAAATTGCCTCCTTAAGTATTGGTTGTTGACCTTCGACTTCAACTCGTAACTGCTTGTCCTTCTCTGAAACTACTAAACTAATAAGTTGAGTATCCACATCAATAAACTTGGTTACAGCCTCGGCATTATCCACGAAAATAGGTGCTTGGATACCGAAATGAGCAGATAGTGTATTGATGATGTCTAGGCCGACATTGATTTTCGCTGCATTGTTAAGGCCTGTGCCGTATGGTACACCCTTGAAAGTTGTTTCACATACCTCATTTAAACCGCCATTTACTTGTGTATCAAACAGTTTGAAACGTGCATATTTGAACTTGCTATTAATGCGTTCCGTTAGCATGTTTACCTTTGTACGAATAAATTCTTCTATTAAGAAGGTTGTTTGCTCTAGCTTTTCATACTCTTGAGCAAGTTTTACTTGCTGATCTTCCAGCTCGATAATGCGTTCCTTACTCGCTTCAATATTTGCGTGTTGAGCAATAGCGCTATTGCACTCTTTGCGCTCAAGATTGAGCTTATCAATTTCTTCGTCGATACCAGCAACTGCCTCGTAAGCATGCTCGTTTAACTGTTTAATTTCAGCCTGCAATGCTTCTATTTGTAAATTAATAGATTTATATTCATCAGTCGTTGTAACGTCCTTCACTGATGATTGTGCTGTTTCAAGTGCCTTTTGAGCTTTCTTCAACTCTTTGTCTTGTACCACTAAATCATCTTGATACTTGTTCATTTCTGCTAAAATGACATCATGTTCATTATTTAAGGTAGTTAAGCGTGCATTTAATTCAGCAACCTTTTCCCTACGAATGCCACCTTCACGTTGAATATCTTTCAAGCGAATTGTTTTAAATTCATTAAACTGTGCTTGAGCTTCATTACGAGCAGCCTCTACTTGTTCAATAGGTAAAGATTGCTTACATGTTGGACATTCACAGTTATCTTCAAAATGGAACTGTTCTTTTTCTACTGCAAAATACTTCTCACGTAGATGGTCCATCTCTTTCGTTAAACGTCCGATTTCATCTTGTATACGATTAGCTTCATCTACTTTAAATTTCCGATTGTTATCAGCCTGTTGCAGTTTGCTATTAATGATCTGAGTGTTTCCTTGAAC
Organism: Lysinibacillus sp. YS11; assembly: GCF_002896375.1. Taxonomy (NCBI): domain Bacteria; kingdom Bacillati; phylum Bacillota; class Bacilli; order Caryophanales; family Bacillaceae; genus Lysinibacillus; species Lysinibacillus sp. YS11. The sequence continues at coordinate 3,294,861 of NZ_CP026007.1, forward strand.
TTCTTGCAACTTGGCTTGAGCCTTATACACTTCTTGCATACTATCAGCTTCGAATGAACGTTTGATATCACTAAGTTTCATTTCTAACTCTAGTAACTGGCGCTGTTTATCAAGTACTGATGCACCGTTCTTCACGCGGATTTTTTGTTCCTGTAATTCCTCAATATTCGCCTCAATCTTAGACACCTGTTGACGCATTGTTTCAACATCTACCATTGTTTCTGGCATCATTTTATTGATTTCATCAATACGTACTGGAATCTTCTCCAGTTCTTCATTGATGTGCTTTTTCTTGCTGGCAATGATTTTCTTCATATCCTCTAGCGACTTGCCATTTAATAAGTCGTTCAGTTTTACTAGTGAAGCGTTAGATGCGATTACTTCCTCGTCTGAAGTATCACCGCATATTTCTAAAAGTAGCTTACGTTTATCCTGCCATTTCATCTGGTTAAAATAAGTTGGTGATGTTAAAAGTTTGAACACTTCTTCTTCAACGATTTCAGCAACTTTCGCTGTGTACTCTTTCTTATTTAGAGGTACATCATTTACCGCGTAATCTACGGTATGGCCTGTAAATTCTTTGTTGGCAGCACCACGTTTTTTAGTCCAAACCTCTTTGTAGATTTTCTTTAAAGTGATTGGTACTCCATCTACTAAAAATGTTCCTTCGACTGTATGCTCGAGGTTATGTTGTTCGGATCCATCACCATTTAATGTTTTAATAGCAAAATCCTTTTTGTTGTTGCTGTCTTTATCAAACAGTAGCCATAAAAACGCATCAAACGTTGTTGTTTTACCTACCTCGTTATCACCAAAAATCTGTGCGTTACCACCATCTAATTGAATGTCTAGCGATTTAATGCCCTTGAAATCACGTAGTTTTAATACAACTAACTCAATTTTCTTCATATCCTTTGCCCTCCTGTGGTAGAATGATATAAATATTGTTTTTGCAGACCACTGTTCGCGCAGTGGTTTTTTATTTTGATGGATAACCACCAATCTACTTACAAAACTGTCGTCGCAACTGGGGCCTATCGGCTGTCGCTCGCAAATGGTCATGGCGTACTGTGCTAGGTTTTTTAAATAGATTGCTAATCCCATCAAGCAACTTACAGTGGCAAAGCATAACCGTAGGGAGACGGTGCTGTAAGCTGCTTGACGAGAGCGAGATAACTCTCGCAAACGTCAAAACTTGTGATATAATAGATTTGTATATGTTGTCTCGCTGTTTAATCTTCGCTCGATTAAGCAGCTTTTTTATTGCCATTTAACTTCTCCAACACCCTCTTATCACAGAAGAAATGTACATATATTAACCTCTGTTTCAATGTCATGTGTCGCCACGCTCTAGGCTTGATGCGCAAGTTTCTTCACCACCTGAACAAGTATTCCTCGCTGGTTTAAATCAGCAACCGTTGCCCATAACTCTTTTTTCTTATGAAGTTTTTCTAGTTGATTCAACGAATTATGTAGGTCTCGTTCTAGTTGTTTTGCTATGTTGATACGACCTGCTTTTACATGTAGTTTGATTACATCTGTTAGATCATCGATACATCTGATTTCACGCTCAATTTGTTCATCTATATTCATTTAATAAATCCTACCTTTTGAAGATATTTGTAATGGTCCATCCAAACCCCTGTGTAACTAATCCCAAGGTGCTCTGTGGTTACAGCAATAAAGTTAGCCAGTGCTGTAGCTGCCTCAACCGCCTCTTCGATCATGTCCATAATGTTTTTTCGCTCATAATGCTCGATTGCATCACTTGGTTTGGCTAAGCTTGTACTAGTTATGGCATCTAAGGCTTCTTGGAGTTCTTCAATTGTTTTCTCACGTACACTACAGCGATGGAGGTCTACGTTTGGGCCGTTCAAGTAAATAGGTCCTGTTCCTGTGTACTCATGCTGCACTGCTAAAGCAAGCTTCGGATTATCAAACCGATTAACCAGTGTTCTACTAATATCCGATGGCACTTTAGCACGGCCATTTTCATATCGAGAAAGCCGTTCCCTTCCAACACCTATGTCCAACCCGAGGCTCAATTGAGTTTCGCCACCCCTCAATTCCTTGATTACTCCCCCAACAGTATTTTCAGTGACATTCACATTTACCACCCTTTCTATTAAATTAAGGTCACATTTCAGTCTAAAGTTAACTTGGTTGCAACCATCAAGTTTCAGTAATTTGTGTATAATAATGGTTAAGAGGTAGATTTGCCCCTACCTCTTAGATTTCTACTAGATTGGTAGTTTGATTTATCTTGAGGCCATTTGCCCTGGCCTCTCCTATGCTCTTAATAATCTAAGTCTTTCATTTTCACTCACGTAAATACCAAGACGCGAGTTCATGTATGATACATTATTGTTTTTCCATGCCAACACTTTGTCCCGAGGATAACGAGCACTTAATGCAAGACATTTTGGAAAACCATCCATTCGAATTATTTTTTCTACTGTTGGTAATTCGCAGTTGAATATTTTAGCTACATCTTCTTTTTTTAAGTTTGGTGGTAGAGAATTTTCGAATTTTGCTTTTTCTATCTCTCGTCCATCCTCTACACCCTGCTTATATGCTTTTTGAAGAAAGTCAACTAATTCTGCATTGAGTAAGGCGTCTTTTAATTCGTCGATAGTTAGATTCATTTTTTAACCTCCTACTCTATCGATTTTCTGAGCGTTTAAGAGCGTCACTAGCTTGTTGTAAAATGAAGATGACTTCATCTAATTCTTCATAGTTAAGACTTAAAGTAATACCTGTGTTTTCTGTGAATCCATCAGCTTCATTTCCATCTACTGTATTTATGGATACAACAGATAAAGCACTATCAATATTTGTATCTGTTTCTATTGCAAATTGATCTGTGAGTAAAATATTTTTTCTGATGAGTTCTAACACTAGGCACCCAACCCTTCTACCTTAATTTTGTGAGTTATAGCCATCTCTTTCACGATAGCTAAGTAGATTTCAATCAGTTTAGGATCACCAGCAATTACATCAATCTTTTTAAACTTTTCAATCTTAGCTTTAGAAATGATTCCGTTTGATAGGGCTTCTTTTTTCCGGTTCTCCAAACGAATATTTAAACGACAATGACCCCGTTTTTCTAACAACTCATAGCTTTCGTTTCGTACTAGGCGATATTGTTCACCGCCTCCGCGAGCTAAAGCAATTTTGTTAAGAATGACATTAACCTTGTCCTTCCACTCCGTTAGATCGAGGGAAACAATTTGAGAAATATTTTCTTGTTCTCGTTCTAGTTGATTTTGCTGATATTCTATTTTTTCAAGCCTTTCATCCTGTTCACGCTGTTTCAATTCTGTTGAAGCAATTGCCTTGTATAGATGATTAAACATTTGTAGTTCAGGACTTAGCTGAGTAGTATCAATTGAATAACTACCTGTTTTTCGAAGTGATGGGATAACCTCAATCGCTAACCAATCTTGGAATTTCTCAGCTACGTCATTTGAAGCTTTGAAAGCTAGTTTGTAGACCAATGATTCAGGGATAAAATCACCTTTTGCCACATCTGGCAAATAACTTGGAAGGTACTCATTTACACGTCCCCATCTAATGTATTCTTTTCCTTGAACAGTCGTAGTAATTCCAAGACACCTTGCTACTTGCTCAACGTTAAATAAAATTGCGTCTCCTTCTGTTTTTGCACCAACTTCGAATAATTCGTTTTTGAAAACTTGTAATTGATTCATTTCAATTCCTCCTTTGTTGTAATTACCATTATAAGAATTGATTGATATCCATTTTTGTTATAAAAAGGAAATATAAACTTATATCGATTTAGTTGAGTTTTAAAATTCATATAAAGTGTTAGAATTTTAAACTCTAATGTTTATAGCTATTTATACTGATTTGTATACAGATTGGAAAAAATCAATAAATATCATGTCAAGTGTTTTTTATAAATCAGGAAACAATTCAAAAAAATGTGTTTCTAAAACTTTTTCCAACTCCATCGAAATATCCAAACTCGGATTTCCACGGCCATTTTCAAGATGAGCTATCATCGCTGTTGAACATCCAACTAATTTTCCAAGTTGAGCTTGCGTTAACCCTTTAGCTTTTCTCGCAGCAATTAAGCATTCACGTTTAGGTCCTTTGAGGTTTCTGAATTCCTCAGTTGGATTAATCTTTTTATTACGTTTTTTTCTTTTTGGTTTGGTCATACTCCAACCCATCTAAACACCTCTTTTCGAGTTATATAAAAATCAACTGATGATATATAGACATTTAGGCCAGTTTTTTAGTACAAGAATCTTGTACATTATAACCAAATAAAAAGACTACATCTTTTTCTAAAATTTTTGATACTGCCATTGCCACCTCTAAACGGGGTTTAGAGTAACCTGTTTCCCAATTAGATATAGCTGCTTTGGAAACGCATTTCAATAATTTGGCTAATTCTGCTTGAGTAAGGTTTTTGTTCTTTCTAGCACTTATCAAGTTCAAGTTTTTCAAACCACTCACCTCCTTTTGTATGACTAACTTGTACTTTTATATTAACAACAAGATTTTCATACGTCAACACAAAAGTATGATATTCTTATACTTTTTATTTTCAAGATAGTTATATTCATTATTTGATAGTACAATTTACTTGTACATAGTGAGGTGATTATGATGTTTAACCATAGATTAAAGGCTGCTCGGAAAGCCAAAAAACTTACGCAAGAACAGTTAGCCGGAAAACTTCAAACAACTAAAGGTACAATTAGTAACTATGAAAATGGACATAGCACGCCTTCGAACGAAATGCTTGTTTTATTATCAAAAATACTCGATGTTACAACTGACTATTTACTAGGAGTTACCGATAATCCTAACCCTGTAGATTATAAATTAGCTGGAATCTCAGATGATGACTACAACAATCTAAGCACATACCAAAAAGAAGTTATTAATTTCTTCTTAACTAGAGAGAATTTGTTTTTTAAAAACCAACCAGAAAATTTACTTGATGCCTTGGAACAATTCGAAGTTTATTACGAGGTATGGAAAAAGCAACGAGAAAATAAGAAGTGATTTTACATTCTTATGTAGACTTTCCAGACATTTAAAAATTCGCCTTTTCAGTGGTGGATTTTTTTGTTAACATAAAGAGAACATATGTTTGCAAAAGAGGGATGTTATGACGTTTGTTTATACTCATTTAGAAGATTACATTCGCGATTTATACACTAGTATTGGGGTAACTAAACCTTCCCAATTAAATCCGCGGATAATTGGCTCGAAGCTTGGCTTCACCGTAATTTACTTACCAATAGATTCAGTAAGTTACGACAATATAATAATCATAGATTCAAGATTATCTAAGCAAGAACAATGGCAAGAATTTTGTCATGAATTAGGCCATGTAATCTCGCATTCTGGCAATCAAACAAAAACTCACCCTTTATTTAGAGAGTATCAGGAATGGAAAGCTAATAATTTTGCGTTACAAGCTTCTGTTCCTACTTTTATGTTAAATAAAATTAGTCTTCCTATAGATGAAGAATTGGCGATTATTAAAATTTGTCTACTTTTCAAAGTTGAATATGACTTCGCTGAAAAGAGACTGAATCATTACTTAAACAATCATTTTTTTAACAATTGTACTCTAATAGAAAGGAGTTACTAGTATGGGGTATGTAAAAAAAATTGGGAAAAACAAATACTCATTATATGCAGACTTAGGCTATAGAGGGAAAAAGCGTGTTCGTAAATATAAAACCGTTGAAGCGAAAAGCGAAAAGGAAGCAAAACGTTTGCTAATTTTATTTGAAGAAGAGTTACTGCGAAATAAAGAAGTATATTTTAATAATTTGGACACTATCACTTTAAACGATCTTTATCCTCGCTGGAGAGATGAGTATGCTGAACAACATTATAGTATTAGAGGGTTTAGAGATAATTGTAATCATCTAGAAAACCGAATACTTCCTATTTTTGGAGATATGAAAGTAAGAGAAATAAAAAAAGTAGATATTATTTTCTTTGTTAATGAACTTCAGAAAAATAATAAAAGAAGAGATGGTAATACTGGACCTCTCGCACCATCAACGGTACACAATATATACAAGGCTTTTTCTAGCATAATGTCAGTTGCTTTAGATTGGGAAATTATCGAAAACAACCCTTGCAAAGACATACCTTTACCTAAACTAAAATACAAAGAAGGAAAAGCATATAGTCAAAATCAAATTTTAATTTTATTTGATCGCTTAAGAAAGAACGCTTCACCAGAAAGAAGGTTATTAGTTGAATTAGCAATTGTAAGTGCTGCACGACAAGGTGAGATAGTTGCTTTGGAAGAAAAACACTTGAATCCTGAAAATAATACCCTATTAATAGAACAAGCTCTTGTTAACGTTAAAGGTGATGGTATTGTACTGAAAGAGACAAAGGGAAAAAGAAAAAGAACGATTTCTATTCCTCCAAACATTATGAGCAATCTTGTTACCCTTGCAGCAGTTAAAAGATATCAACTTGAAGAGGCTGGTGATGAACGAGAATGGAAAGAACACAATTTCCTTTTCTCTAACGAATTTGGCAAACCATATAGACCTGATTCAATAAGTCAGTGGTGGGAACGTTTCATGAAAAGAAATACTGATTTGGAGACTATTCGTTTTCACGACCTTCGCCATACTTCGGCTACCCTATTAATTCATGAAGGTGAACACCCGAAAGTTATTCAAGCTCGTTTGGGACATTCAAGTATTACGACTACAATGAATACTTATGGTCATTTATTAGAAGAAACTGATCAACGAGCTAGTGCTCACTTTGATAAGCTTTTTAATAAAAAGGATTGATTTGGACAAATTATGGGCAAATTTTAAGGCTATTCATATTAATGCATAAAAACAAAAAGCCTTACAACCGTTGTGGCTGTAAGGCTTTGTTTGACGTCCCAGGAGGGATTCGAACCCCCGACCGACGGCTTAGAAGGCCGTTGCTCTATCCAGCTGAGCTACTGAGACATGATGTCGTTTCTTATGTATTCCATAGGAAGGACAATATTTATTATATGTACTTTATAGCATAATGTCAACATTAATTTTACTATGCAGGCAAGGTTTGCCTCATATATTTTATCATATGTTGCCACAGCATCCATTATACCATTTCCTCACCCACTTAACAGGACGGATAGCAAAATATTTGCTACACTATTGGCGATAAAAAAGTAGGAGGTATGCGGATGTTTAAAGATTTAGTCGTTATTGTTACAGGTGGTGCACAAGGGATTGGTAAGGGTATTACGCTCGCATATGCACAACAAGGTGCAAAAGTGGTGATTGCTGATTTAAATGCAGGCTTAGGTCAACAGTTAGAAAAGGATATGCTTGCTCAAGGCTACTCTGCATTATTTGTTCCAACGGATGTGACAAAGGAACAGGATATCATCCATTTAATGCAGCGAGCTGTTGAGCAATATGGGACCATTCATATATTAATTAATAATGCTGGGAAGTTTCAGCATCAATCTCCCTATGAGGTGACGTTTGATGAGTGGCAGGATTTGTTGCAGACGAATTTAACGGCTACCTTTTTCTGTGCCAGGGAGGCTGCAAAAGTGATGCGGCATAATGCAAAGGGTGGTTCCATTGTTTCGCTGGCCTCAACGCGAGCTGAAATGTCAGAGCCTCATACAGAAGCTTATAAGCTTATGCGGCTACAAAGGGCGGTATCATAGCGTTAACACATGCTTTAGCACGATCTTTAGGGCCAGATCAAATTACAGTGAATTGTATTTCACCTGGGTGGATTGAAACAGGTGATTACGAGGCACTACGGCCAATCGATCATGCGCAGCATTTGTCAGGAAGGGTTGGTCTGCCTGAAGATATTGCACAGGCTTGTCTCTATTTAACAAACCCAATCAATAACTTTGTGACAGGTATTAATCTTACAGTTGATGGTGGCATGACGAAGAAAATGATGTATGAGGCGTAATTTTGTTGTCTCTTCTTTTCTTTCTTGTTCTTCATACTCCGAGATTCCTTAGAGTATGCTACTGTAGGAGAAAGAACAAGAAGGAGTGAAGCCTTGTACCCCTATTCAAATGGTTTTTCATTAAGCCAGCTGTATCATGCTCCCTATACGCAGTATACGGCTCCGATTCGTCACTTTTTACAGTCAAATGATTACCGACGCTGTATTAGTAAAGGCGAAGCAGACTTTATGGCTATGAACCGCTTACTTTGGATGGAGCATGTGAATTGGACACGGATGACTATTATTAGCATTGTGTTTAATTTGCCTGATTTACCCTTTGTGCAGCAGCGTTTGCTACGCAATGCAACCGATTTAGGGAATTGTTTACGCCCCTTTTATGGTGACTCCGTGGCGGATCGTTATGCAGCTTTAATTAAAGAGCATCTGGTAATTGCGGCTCAATTAGTGACAGCTGCTGCGAAAGGTGACGCTACCACAGCGGAAGCTAAAGAGAGGGAATGGTATCGTAATGCAGATGATATTGCTTTCTTTTTGCATACAATCAATCCATACCTAACTAGAGAGGCCGTACAAAAAATGTTTTATACGCATTTAGCTTTAACGAAAAATGAAGCTGTCACGATGATACAAAAAGATTATCAGGCTGATGTAGAGGTATTTGATGAAATTGAAGCAGAGGCACTTGCGATGTCAGATATGATAGCCAGCGCCATCGTTATGCAATTTTGTTACCTCTTTTAATGCAAAAATCTTGATGGATTTATGACCATTTTACGCTCAACTGCTGGAGGAAAAACTCTCGCCGTTTTGTTTTTAGCATAATGAGCACGAGGCTGCATGCCCTGAAGTTTCCCCTTCATAAAAGAGGCTAATGTATTACTTTCAATCGTTACGTTGGCTCTTTTTAATTCCCATGGAGAGTGGTGAATATCAAGGCGAAAAAGTGTATCCTTCCATTTCGCCCATGAATGGTAGCGCTCTACAATCCATCGGTCAAAATTAGTATTGGTCTTGTCTCCTATTGTATAAATAACCCTCAATCTTTCGTCACATGCTTTGTAATGGCTTGTATATGAATAGTGATTTCCTCTTTGTTTTACTAGGATGTTGGAATGGCGATATGGCAAGCTCCCAATTGCAGTGATTTTTGATAGGAAATAATTCGTCACATCTAAATGAAAAAAATAGATGCCTTTCACGCCGTTATACTCCACATATGTTCGGACATTCAATTGTAAATAGGTATTCATCCCAGGAAGAGGTGGTAGAAAGCGTAGCCGATGTCGATAAACTTTAAAAAGGACAGCACTAAGCCAGGCATTTTGTTCAAAGAGATCAAGCTTCAGTTCTTTAGGTACATGTTTTTCGAGTTCTTGAGGGTCTATCGGCCAATGTAAAAATAGAACATCTTGCCATGTTTGAGTCATCATCCACATCGTAAAACTCCTTTCTAATCACTAGTTTTTCCTAGAAAGGAGTTATTCAAACAAACGGTCTATTGATTTTGCTCAGCAGACTTTATTTCGACATAACGATAATATAAATTTCGTAATTCAGATTCCTTATATAAGCCTAAATGACTTTTAAATTGAGGATGAACCATTATTCCATGAGCACGCAATACTTTGACAAACCAACCCTTTGAATATTTATGCACCGACCCTATTCTCCTTTATCTTTATTCATACATAGAATATGCGTTTGAATACGGTAGAGTGCCTTTATACAAATAAAAAACGAGAGAATAAATAACTCTCGTTTTTACTTATGTGCCACAAAACGTACGATATGGTTGATTCGTCGGTTCAGGTAATGAAGCGTATTCTTGTTGCTCTTTATTATGGGCATAAGGCTGAGCTAGGACTTTTAGTAGGTTGTTCATCACACTATAATCGCCTCGTTCTACAGCCGCTTCCAAAGCTTCTTCTACCCTGTGGTTACGCGGAATAACAGCTGGATTATGTTGACGCATTAATTGCTGTGACATGTCTTTTGTTTGCGGCTGTCTCGCTAATCGAGCTTGCCATTTGTGATGCCAGTCCTTAAAAGCTGATGCGTTAAATAGCGAATCCTCCAATTGCTCAAACGTTAAGGCGATAAATGTATTCGTATAATCAGCTTGGTATTGCTGCATAAGCTGAAGAAGCTCTTCAACAAGCTTGATGTCCTCTTGCTCCTCATTAAAAATGCCTAGCTTTGCACGCATTCCTTCCAACCAATTTTCTACATATAATTTTGGATACTGTTGTAGCGTTTCTTGTGCCAGTTGAATGGCCTTTTCTTGATCATCATCAATTAAAGGTAGTAAGGACTCTGCTAAGCGCGTTAAATTCCAGCCACCGATATTGGGCTGATTTCCATAAGCATAGCGTCCTTGGTGATCAATCGAGCTAAACACAGTCGCAGGATCATAGATGTCCATGAATGCACAAGGACCATAATCAATGGTTTCACCGCTAATGGTCATATTATCGGTGTTCATGACGCCATGGATAAAGCCCACTAACTGCCACTTTGCTATAAGGGAGGCTTGTTTCTTTATGACTTCATTTAACAAATAAAGATAACGATTTTGATTGCCAATATTAGCTGAGTAATGTCGTTCTATTGCATAATCAGCTAAAAGCTGTAGCTCCTCATCTGTCCCCCATTGCGCAGCATATTGAAATGTCCCTACCCGCAAATGACTACTTGCAACTCTTGTGACAATAGCGCCTGGTAGTTCTGTTTCTCGAATAATCATTTCACCTGTAGTGACTACTGCTAGACTACGTGAAGTTGGGATCCCTAGTGCAAACATCGCTTCACTAATAATATACTCCCTTAGCATTGGACCTAATGCGGCTCGCCCGTCTCCACCGCGAGAATAAGGTGTTCTACCTGATCCTTTTAAAGCAATATCATACCGTTCCTTTTGAGGTGTGATTTGCTCCCCATATAATAGAGCCCTACCATCACCTAGCATATTAAAATGACCAAATTGATGCCCTGCGTAAGCCTGTGCAATCGGTTCGCCACCTTCTGGAATTGTATTACCAGCTAAAACGGCTAATGCTTCCTCACTCTTTAAAGCCTGAATGTCTAACCCAAGTGAGGCTGCAACTGATTCATTTAATAAGATCAATTTTGGTGAACGAACAGGATTTAACGATATGTCGGAATAAAAAATACTTGGTAGTTGAACGTAACTATTATCAAAATGCCAGCCAATTGTTTTTTTCATGTTTTCTCCTTTATTGCCTTTACGATTTATTTTTGCTATTTCAGCATGAATCATTCATAGGCAATTTTACCATTATCAGTAGCCCAAATAAAAATCCGCATACTTTACTAGTTATGCGGATTTTCTCTATTATCGTCGATCAAATGTATATGTAGCCATACATTGATTATCATCTGTCATGCAATCAACTTTAAAAGATGTCGCATTGATTTCCACAACAGCAAAGCTTTTCTCTTTACGACCACGTGGTTTTAATAAGCTGCCTGGATTTAAAAATAGGATATCATCCATCATTTCGGCACCAAGAATATGTGAATGACCAAAGCAAACGATCTGTGCACCTACTTCTTTAGCACGATAGGATAATGATAAGATGGAATTTTTCACATTGAATAAATGACCGTGTGTCACAAAAATCTTTACATCATGGACCGTGAAAATTTCTTCTTCAGGGAAAGCCTTCTCACGATCACAGTTTCCACGTACTTTTTTCAATCCTTCTAATGCCTCATGTGAATAGGGAAGTTCACTATCTCCACAATGAACCACAATATCTATTTCAGGATAAAAACCTTTAACCTTTTCGATGACATGGCTGTCACCATGTGTATCGCTCATAACAAGCATTTTCATGGATATCACCTCTTATTTGATAAGATTCGGTAATTGCTCCTTTAACTTGCGAATTGCATTGCCTCGGTGAGAAATAGAACCCTTTTCCTCTGGTGAAAGCTCAGCCATCATTCGATTTAAGCTTGGCACAAAAAAGATTGGATCATAGCCAAAGCCATTCGTTCCACGCTTTTCATGGGCAATGACGCCTTCACATGTACCAAATACCGTTGTTGTTGCGAAATCAGGTCCTGCAATTGCAATACAGCAGCAAAAACGTGCTGTACGTTTGTCATCTTCGACACCTTGTAAATTTTCTAACAGTTTAATCATGTTTGCTTCATCGTCATGGTCACTTGCATAGCGAGCGGAGTACACACCTGGCTCACCATTTAATGCATCTACTGCTAAACCACTGTCATCTGCAATAACAATGGTATTAAGCTCCTTCGCCAATGCTTCTGCTTTTAAGATGGCATTTTCTTCGAATGTTGTTCCTGTTTCTTCTATTTCCATATCTGGTGCCACTTCAAACATTGTTACGACTTCATAACCAAGTGGTCCAAATAATGCTTCAAAATCTTTTGCTTTTCCTTTATTTTTTGTGGCGATGACTACTTGTTTCATATTATTGATTCCCTCCAACTTTGTGTGCCAGTTCACCAAGCGTTATTTTTTGAAGCTCAACTAATTGTTGTATGCCTTTTTCACCTAATGCTAACAATTCATTTAGTTCTTCACGAGAAAAAGTAGCTTCCTCACCAGTACCTTGTAATTCAACAAATCGTCCTGCGCCTGTCATCACAATGTTCATATCAACAGCTGCAGCAACATCTTCTACATAATTTAAATCAAGAATAGCGCCTTGTTCTTCAACGATCCCAACACTTGTAGCTGCTAAAAAGTCTATTACTGGGAATTTTTCAAATGGCTTTTCTTCAGCAAATTTAGCAATGGCCTGTGTCATGGCAACAAATGCTCCCGTAATGGATGCTGTACGAGTACCTCCATCCGCTTGAATGACATCACAGTCAATCCATACAGTACGTTCGCCTAGCGCTTCTAAATCGACTACAGCACGCAATGCACGCCCAATCAAACGCTGAATCTCCATTGTACGACCATTGACTTTCCCACGAGAGGATTCACGTGGTGTCCGTTGAGCGGTTGCACGAGGCAACATGGAATACTCGGCTGTAATCCACCCTTTTCCTTGCCCACGTAGAAAACCAGGTACCTTGTCTTCAATCGTTGCGGTGCAAATTACTTTTGTATTGCCTACTTGAATTAATACGGAGCCTTCAGGGTGTAATAGATACTCACTATCTATTTTCACAGGTCGTAGCCCATCTGCATTTCTACCATCATATCTTGTCATATATTTCGTTCCTCCTAAAAACTTTCGCGCCCTCATCTTATCATAATTTGTGCCATCAAAAAAGTACTCGGTGGCTTATGTACAATGCTGAAAACGGCAAAAATCAGCCTAGCCTGTTGCTAAGCTGATTTTTTATTTTAATGTGATACGTTTTATGTCGAGAGTACCTTGCTCTAACCAATTCTCAGCAATCGAACGGAAAATTGGGACAGAACCAGTTGCAAAAAATCTATGAGCAGGCACCGCATTTGCATTTGCTAAAGTGCCATTATACGCTAACATTTCCTGTACATCCTTTGCTGTTTCCTCCGCAGAAGATAAAACATTCACATCTTCTCCGACAACAGCTTCAATTTGTTTTTGTAAAATAGGATAATGTGTACACCCTAAAATAACCGTATCAAATTGTCGATTTTTCAACGGCTTTAAGCCTTCTGCTATTAAATTATTTGCAAAGTCACCTTTATATTCGCCACTTTCTACAAGTGGTACGAATGTGGGACAAGCTAGTGGAATAATATGTGTTGACGTATTAAGTGACAATAAGGCTTCTTCATACGCCCCACTTTTAATTGTTCCTTCTGTTGCAAGCACAACGACTTCATGTCGCTTCGTTTTTTTTACAGCTGCACGTGCGCCAGCATTGATAACACCTAGTACTGGAAAAGGCATATTTCTTTGTAAACTTTCGAGTGCTACTGCAGTCGCTGTATTACAAGCTATAACGAGCATCTTAACATTCAATTTTTCGAGTGCTTTTGCCATTTGCCAAGTAAAATTCCGTACTTCCTGACGACTTCTTGGACCATACGGACACCTTGCTGTATCGCCAATATAATAAATCGTTTCGTTTGGTAATCGCTTCATGATTTCTTTTGCTACGGTTAAACCGCCTACTCCTGAGTCAATAACGCCTATCGGGGCATTCATACTTTCCGCCTCAATCCTGTTTCATGTGTACATGTAGTTTTTCTAAATAGCTTGATAATTGCGCGACTTCTTGTTCATTAAAACCAACAAGCATCTCTTGCAAATATTGCTGTCTTTTTTCAATTACTTCTTGAATGATACGTTCGCCCTTTTCGAGAAGATGAACGACAACGACACGGCGATCATTTTCATCACGCACACGCTTGACTAATTCATTTTTCTCCATTCGGTCCACTAAATCTGTTGTCGTGCTAAAAGCTAAATATAAACGGTTTGATAATTCGCCAATTGTAATATCACCAAGCTCTTCTAACCACTGTAATGCAACAAATTGTGGCGGCGTAATCGCATAATCGGAAACAATTTCTCTTCCCTTTTGCTTCACGATGGCCGCTATATAGCGTAATTCCTTTTCAACCGTTGCAACGGTTTCAGGTGAGTGCTTTGTTACTTCATCCGACATATAACTATTTCACTCCTAAAAATACGTTGAATAGTTCTATTTTGTCGTTTTTTTCACGAAATAGCAAGTGTCCATTAGTCTAATTTAAATTCTTCCAAGCGTAACAGCTCAATTAACGCCTGAGATCGATTCGTTACACCTAGCTTTTGAATTGTATTGGAAATGTGATTTCGCACTGTTTTTTCACTAATACCAAGCTGCTCTGCAATATCTCTCGTTGTTTTTTCAGCTAATAAAAGCGCAAATATTTCACGTTCTCGGTTTGTTAAAAGAGAACGATGATGAGAGCCATTCATTCAGTTACACCCTCCTCCCCCGCACGTATTGTAACTTATGTTAAGGGGCAGGAAGCGGTGACGGCTATTTGCATGATTATTCCATGTTTCCTTAAAAATTTCGAAAATTACATTGTTACATTCATAAATTTTACGTAAAAAGCAAAACCTACTATTTCAATAAATTTACATATACTTATATATTGAACTAGTGAGGCAGAATGGCCAACTGAATGAATTTCGTTTTTTCTTCCTCTGAAATCGGCACACTTTTACCTGTACGAGGATCCATTTGTACAATTGTTCCACGACCAGTGAAACAGATTTCGTCCTTTTGATTTTTTGCTAGATAGTGAATGTCCATCGACGAATTCCCAACTTGCGCGATTTTTGTATAGATTCGTAGTACGTCATCAAAGAAAACCTGCTTTACATAATCGCATTGTAAATCGGCTACAATAGGTATAGATTTCACATTCTCTTCTCCAACTGGGGGCATTAAAATTCCTAAATGTCTGAAGTAATCAATTCTTGCTTGCTCAAAATATGTAAAGCTAATCGTATTGTTCATATGACCATACATGTCTGTTTCTGAAAATCGCACTCGTACCTCGCTAAAAAATGAAAAACCCTTTTCCCACTCTTGAAAATTATCGATATAATTTGCCTTCATGATATACCATCCCCTGTCATGTAATTGCCCGTCTTTTATCAATCAACGGCAAACAAAATGAATACTTATTCATTATAAAAGAAAATGCTATATTATCATAGAAAAAATGTAAATAAACAACTTGATAAATTTCATTTCTATAACTATAAAAAACTCCCTTACACTTCGTGTAAGGGAGTTCAGCTTGTCCGTATATTAGTCTACGTAGTGGTCAGAACCGAAGAAGTTACGGAACATTTGCACTGTAGTTGCACGGTTTAATGAAGCGATGGATGTTGTTAAAGGAATCCCTTTTGGACATGCAGCAACACAGTTTTGAGAGTTACCACAGTTTGCAAGGCCACCGTCACCCATAATCGCATTTAAACGTTCATCTTTAATCATAGCACCAGTTGGGTGAGTGTTGAAAAGACGTACTTGTGATAATGGAGCTGGTCCGATGAATGAAGCTTTTTCAGACACGTTTGGACATGCTTCCATACATACACCACAAGTCATACATTTAGATAGTTCATAAGCCCATTGACGTTTACCTTCTGGCATACGTGGACCTTCACCTAAA
Organism: Lysinibacillus sp. YS11; assembly: GCF_002896375.1. NCBI lineage: Bacteria > Bacillati > Bacillota > Bacilli > Caryophanales > Bacillaceae > Lysinibacillus > Lysinibacillus sp. YS11. The sequence continues at coordinate 3,310,936 of NZ_CP026007.1, forward strand.
TCATACGTACCATCGATTGGTACCCATGCTTTAACTTTTTTAAGCGCGTTGAACATACGTTCACGGTCAACTTGTAGGTCACGAATAACAGGGAATGTTTTCATTGGCTCCAATTTAATCGGCTCTGTCAATTGGTCTACTAGTGTAGAACATGATTGACGTGGACGGCCATTGATCACCATTGAACATGCACCACAAACTTCTTCTAAACAGTTCATATCCCATGATACTGGTGATGTGTTTACACCATCTTCAGTAACAGGATTTTTTTGAATTTCCATTAAAATTGAAATTACGTTCATACCATGACGGTAAGGCACTTGGAATTTTTGCCAGTAGCTATTGCCGCCTTGTGTATCTTGACGTAAGATTTCCACTTTGACCATTCTTCCAGTATTAGCTGCGATTTGCATAACTTTTAGTCTCCTTTCGCAGAGTAGTCGCGTTTACGTGGTGGGATTAATGAAACGTCGACTTCTTGGTACGTGATGATTGGATTACCAGTAGCTGGGTCAAACTTCGCCATTGTTGTTTTTAAGAAGTTCTCATCATCACGGTTAGGGAAATCAGGTTTATAGTGTGCACCACGAGATTCATTACGTAATAGTGCACCTTTTGTCATTACTTTTGCAAGCACTAACATATTTTTAAGCTGACGTGTAAAGTGTGCGCCTTGATTGCTCCATTTTTGCGTATCATTGATGTTGATGTTGTTCCAACGCTCAGTAAGCTCATCAAGTTTTTTCAATGTATCTTCAAGCTGATCATTGTAACGTACTACAGTCATTGTAGCAGTCATCATTTCACCAAGCTCTTTATGCAGTAAGTAAGCGTTTTCTGTGCCTTCCATTTTCATGATAGCATCCCATTTCGCTTGTTCCTCTTTTACACGAGCATCGTAAATCTCTTGTGGAAGATCTTCAGCATGCTTTTTAAGGTGTTTTACATAGTCTACTGCGTTTGGTCCTGCAACCATACCACCGTAGATAGCAGATAATAATGAGTTTGCACCAAGACGGTTTGCACCATGTTGAGAGTAATCACATTCACCTGCTGCAAATAGACCAGGAATTTCAGTCATTTGATTGTAGTCAACCCATAATCCACCCATTGAATAATGAACTGCTGGGAAAATTTTCATTGGTAATTTACGTGGGTCATCCCCTACGAATTTTTCGTAGATTTCGATGATACCACCAAGTTTAACGTCCAATTCATGTGGATCTTTATGTGAAAGATCTAGGTATACCATGTTTTCGCCATTGATACCAAGTTTTTGGTTTACACAAACGTCGAAAATTTCACGTGTCGCAATATCACGTGGTACTAAGTTACCATAAGCTGGGTATTTCTCTTCTAAGAAGTACCAAGGTTTACCGTCTTTATAAGTCCAAATACGACCACCTTCACCACGAGCTGATTCTGACATTAGACGGTTTTTGTCATCTCCAGGAATCGCTGTTGGGTGAATTTGAATGAATTCACCATTCGCATATGAAGCACCTTGTTGATAAACGATAGAAGCAGCAGAACCTGTGTTAATAACAGAGTTTGTTGTTTTACCGAAGATAATACCAGGGCCACCAGTCGCCATAATAACAGCGTCTGCACGGAATGATTTAATTTCTTCTGTACGCATATCTTGCGCTACGATACCACGACAAACGCCGTCTTCATCGATAATAACACCAAGGAATTCCCAGTGTTCATATTTATTTACTAAACCAGCTACTTCATGAGAACGAACTTGCTCATCTAGCGCATATAGTAATTGTTGACCTGTTGTTGCACCAGAGAAAGCTGTACGGTGCATTAAAGTACCACCAAAACGACGGAAATCTAAAAGTCCTTCTGGTGTACGGTTGAACATAACACCCATACGGTCCATCAAGTGGATAATGCCAGGTGCTGCATCACACATACCTTTAACTGGTGGTTGGTTCGCTAGGAAGTCCCCACCATAAACTGTATCATCAAAGTGGATCCATGGAGAATCCCCTTCACCTTTAGTATTTACCGCACCATTAATTCCGCCTTGCGCACAAACAGAGTGTGAGCGTTTTACAGGAACTAATGAGAATAAATCAACTTCAGTACCAACTTCAGCTGCTTTAATCGTTGCCATCAGACCGGCAAGACCACCGCCGACAACAATTATTTTGCTTTTCGCCATGATTATTTCTCACTCCTCTTAAAAAATTGCAATGATTGCATGTGCTCTATCGTAGCTTCTATTGAATTATACGAAAGCTAAAATAGCAGCCACACCAACTACACTTAGAATTACGAAAAGAATGTTTGTTACGTAAGTAGCGATCTTTTGAGACTGAGGAGATTGTGTAATACCCCAGCTTACTAGGAATGCCCATAAACCGTTAGATAAGTGGAAAGTTGCTGATAAAATACCAACAATGTAGAATCCAAGCATGAATGGATTAGCAACAATATTCGCCATCATGTCGTAATCAACGTGTGTGCCAAGTGCTTTTTGAATACGAGTTTGGAAAATATGCCATGCAATAAATATCACTAAGAATACACCAGTAAAACGTTGTAAAGAGAACATCCAGTTACGGTACGTGCTGAAACGTCCTGTGTTTGGTGTAGCAGTGAATGCAATGTAGACACCATAGAATGCGTGGAACATTAATGGAATATAGATGACAATCCATTCAACTAGGATAAGGAATGGAATCTTTTCCATTACTGCGGTAGCATCGTTGTAACTTTCTGCCCCGCCTGTTGCTGTAAAGTTAATGAACAGGTGCATCGTTAAAAACAGACCTACTGGAATGATCCCAAGTAGAGAATGTAAGCGACGCCATAAAAACTCTCGATCTTTCGACAAGACTGTTACCCCCCTTAGTACTTAAAATAGCACAACAAAAGAAGTCATCATTTTGTAAATGATACTTCATTGACTGTGTATTTCATCATGGTACAATATTATGACATGTTTATTGTACTCTCAAGAGCTACGAGCGTCAAGGCAACTCGGAGTTTTTCATAGAGCTTATTAAAGAACTAATCTAGTACATGATGCGTCGTTTTTTCTCGAAAAATCTATCATTACTTTATTACCGTTAAATTTTAAGAAAATTCTAAGAAAGAAGGATAACAATGTTAAACACTCCATCTCCTACAATCTCATCATTTGGCTATGAGATCATTCGTGATCATATTCTATCTTCTATACTCGGTAAACATGAAGATGACGTCCTTTATTGGGCAGGTAAAGAGCTTGCTCGCAAGTTCCCATGTAAAAGTCAAGATGAACTTATCGCATTTTTCGCAGATGCCTGCTGGGGTACATTAGAACTCATAAAGGAATCAAAAGATGGACGTATTTTCCAGTTGACAAATGACCCTGAAATTCTTCAAATAAAGCAGCGCAGCTTTAAACTTGAAGCAGGATTTATAGCAGAGCAAATTCAACTAGCTAAAGGCTATCTGACAGAATGCTATAATGAAAAACGGGAAAAGCAACAATACGTCATGTTTACAGTCAAATGGGACGTTAAAGAACGTATTATGAATACCATTCCCTCAGAATAATTAAAAAGGATTGTTTCCCATTAAAGAATGGGATGACAATCCTTCTTTTTTCTTCCTTTTATTTCGGTCAATTACATAAAATGCTGTTTCTTCTATTATTATATGTAAAGTGCTTGCTCTAAATTAAACTCATCATGGAGAGCATTAGCTGCTTGGATCATATCATCCTGTGGTACAACAACGGACACTTTTATTTCAGAAGTACTAACCATTTTTACAGGGATATTTTCACGACGTAACCGATCAAACATACGAGCAGCAACGCCTGGATTAGAAGCCATGCCTGAACCAATAATAGAAACTTTTGCTAGTCCAATTTCGAAGTCAGCAAAACTAAATCCAAGTGATAATTTACTATCCTCTAAAACACGTAATGCTTCCGCAAATTCCTCTTTTAAAATTGAAAACGATACAGTTGGCTTCAACCCATCAATAATGGCTTGGACAATAATATCTACATTAATACGGTTCTCTGCAAGAACCGTAAATATATCTGCTAATGAAGCATTGGAAAAAGCATCATACCCTACTGTTAAACGAATAATATCTGATTCAAATGCAACACCACGAACGACTAAATTTTTTTCCATTTCCACTTCCTCCTTCAATAAAGTGCCTACTGATTCTATTAAACTTGAACGTATAATAACAGGCATTTGAAATTTCTTCGCTAACTCCACCGCACGAGGATGTATGATATGAGACCCTAAATTCGATAATTCCAACATTTCATCATAGGAAATTTCTTGAAGCTTTTGGGCATTGGGAACATATCGTGGATCTGCTGTATAAACACCGTCCACATTTGTATACATATCTACTCTCTCCGCTTCCAACGCTATGGCAAGCGCAACAGCAGTTGTTTCAGCTCCACCTTTCCCAAGCGTGGTGATATTATGCACTTCGTCAATCCCTTGTTCTCCAGCAATAACCACAATTTGTCCCTGTGCAAAATGTTCTTCCATACGACTAATATCTATATAGTCGATACGAGCATGTCGATACATACCATCCGTATGTATACCAGCTTGCCATCCAGTTAGAGATACAGCCTCATAGCCTGCTTCCTGCAAAGCGATGGCAAATAAAGCACTAGATAATTGAGAGCCAGTTGACAAAACTGCATCTAATTCTCTTTTCGACACATCGTCAGTTAGTTGGTGTACCATCATTTTCATCTCTTTCGCAGTGTGTCCCATTGCTGCAACGACCACTACTACATCCAATCCTTTGTCCTTTTCAGCAATCGCTTTCCTAGCAGCCTCTTGGATTTGTTCAGAAGAAGCTAATGCAGCTCCTCCAAACTTCATCACGATTTTAGCCATTTCTTTCGTTCTCCCTTCCAGTTCATGTATTTCACCAAATTATGGGGGGTAAAACCGTTTCTAGAAAACTAAAAGGCAGCCTCCACATAACGTGAAAGCTGCCTATAACATGTACAATAATCATAACTTGCGCATGTGTGATAGCTCTCCGAAACGTTTAGAATCGACAGTCTTACATTTCTTAAATGCAAAACCAGTACGGCAATGGAACAACAATACTGTACTTCGGCAAGCTCCCCTTTCACACAATATCTCTGGACTTGTCCATCCTCCATCGTGTTACTCTTGAATCTTGCACCTCTATCATCACTTTAAAGTGAATGTATTCAATTCATTAAGCCTTAGCGTAAACAAACTAGTCACGCAGTTGGCTCTCCATAACATTGAAAACAATGTTATTTATAACCATAGCACATGCCTATTCCTTTGACAATGATTGTTGCTGAAAATAGCTAAAAATTTGGCTTGCTAAATTAGCGGGCATCCCAGCCTCCTGTAATGCTAGCTCGCTCGCCTCTCGAATTTTTTTGACTGAACCGAAATGTTTAAGCAGCTGTTGCTTTCGTTTTGGTCCTACCCCTTCAATATGATCTAATACAGATTGAATGGCATGCTTCTCATGCTGTTGACGCAAGAAGGTAATAGCAAAGCGATGGACTTCGTCTTGAATTCGTTGTAATAAATAAAAGCCATCACTTGTACGTTTTAAGCTAATCACTTCTGGTGGATCACCAAACAAGAGCTGAGATGTATTATGCTTATCATCCTTGGCTAAACCAGCAATCGGTATAACAAGACCAAGCTCATCTTCTAGTACTTCACGGGCTACTTCCATTTGTCCCTTACCACCATCAATTAAGACTAAATCTGGTAATGGTAGTCCTTCCTTTAAAACACGTATATAGCGACGACGTATAACCTCCTGCATTGCACCGTAATCATCATGCTTGGCTGCTGTACGCGTTTTATATTTTCGGTACTCCTTTTTCGCAGGCTTCCCATCAATGAAAACAACCATAGCAGACACTGCATCCGTTCCATGCATATGACTATTATCAAAAGCTTCAATTCGTAAAGGTGTACTAATACCCATTGCTTCACCAAGTGCCTCACAAGCACCAATCGTACGTTCTTCCTGACGCTCTATTAGCTGGAATTTAGCTGCCACAGCAATTTCAGCATTTTTGGTAGCTAATTCAACCAATTCCTTCTTTTGACCTCTTTTCGGTGTGAGCACTTTAATTTCTAATAATTCTGTTAAGATAGCTGCATCAATGGCTTGTGGAATAAAAATTTCTTTTGGCTTAATATGCTCTGGCTTTTCATAAAAGCGCCCAACAAATGTTAAAAATTCTTCCTCTGCATCTTGATAGATGGGGAAAATTGAGACATCGCGCTCAATCAGCTTTCCTTGGCGCACAAAGAAAACCTGAACACACATCCATCCTTTTTCAACAGCATAGCCAAATACATCTCGATTTGTTGTATCACTTGAAACTATTTTTTGTTTCTGCATAACCGTATCAATATGGGCAATTTGGTCTCGGAATTCCTTCGCTCGCTCAAATTCCAGGTTTTCTGCAGCTGCTAGCATTTTAACTTCAAGCTCTTTTTTGACTGCCTCCACACCACCATTTAGAAACTTCGTCATATCCTCAATCATTTCTTGATAAACCTGACCTTCAATTTCCTTCACACAAGGTGCTAAGCATTGACCCATGTGATAGTACAAGCAAACCTTGGAAGGTAATTGTACACATTTGCGCAGCGGATACAATCGATCCAATAGCTTTTTCGTTTCACTTGCTGCATAGGCATTCGGATAAGGACCAAAATATTTTGCCTTATCCTTTTTTACCTTCCGTGTCGTAATCAGACGAGGATGTTTTTCATTCGTAATTTTTAAATATGGATAGGTCTTATCATCCGTTAACATGACATTATATTTTGGATCATGTAATTTGATGAGATTCAGCTCTAAAATAAGTGCTTCAATATTTGATGACGTTACAATATACTCAAAATCTTCTATTTCACCTACAAGCCTTTGCGTTTTCCCTTCATGTGTTCCAGTAAAATAAGAACGTACACGGTTTTTTAGAACTTTTGCTTTACCGACATAAATGATAGTCCCTTGTCGATCCTTCATCAAATAGCAGCCAGGTTGATCTGGTAAAATATCCAGTTTTCGCTTTATTAAATCGTTCATTACCTACCTGCCCCCCTAAGTAAAAATTCCCCTCATTAGAATAATGTTAGTTATTTTCTTTATTATATAACGAAAAAAAGCCGAACACATCAATTGATGGCTCGGCTTTGTGAACTTCATTCATTACGCATGTTTTGCGATAAATGCTTCTAAAGCTTCTTTTGGTTGGAAGCCTACTGTTTTGTCAACTAATTCTCCATCTTTAAATAATAGTAAAGATGGGATTGACATAATTTGATACTGAGCTGCAGTACCTTGGTTATTGTCAACGTCAACTTTTACAATTTTAGCCGCACTACCTGCTGCGTCCATTTCTTCAAGAACTGGCCCAATCATTTTACATGGTCCGCACCAAGCAGCCCAAAAGTCTACTAGTACTAACCCTTCTTTAATATCGTCCTGGAACGTAGCATCTGTTGCATGTACAATTGCCATTTGAAATCCTCCTTAAACTTACTATGCTTGTAGTATAGCATGGATAAATTCACTTGAGCGAACAATCTGCCTACAATGTATTTTTTATGCAAATCTGTGTCGAAAAATCAATACACAGTCATTAATTGACTTGATAACGCCCCTTCAATACATAGGTTAACGTAATAAAAAGGTAAATAGCTAACGTAATGCCTGTCACAATAATAGATGTGGTGAAAATAATTCCGATGAGAATCGCACTTAACGCCAATATAGCTATCCAAGTCGTATAAGGGAACCATTTTACTTCATAGGCACTTGTGTGCTCTGCTTGTTTTTTACGTGATTTTAAATGTGCAATCGCAATAATTAACCAAATAAATAACACAGTATAACCAAGTGATCCCATTAGAAAATCAAATGTTTTGCTTCCCGCATATAAAGATAAAATGACGCCTAAATACATCGCTAAAGTACACATTAAAATAGCATACACTGGTACTTTTCGTTTCGATAAATAAGCAAAGATTTTAGGCACACGTCCATCTACAGCCTGTGTATATAGTACGCGTGATGATCCATACAGTCCTGAATTCATTGATGAAATAATGGCAAGTAAAACAACAGCGTTCATAATATGGTCTGCCCCTGGAATACCAACCATTTTAAAAACCATGACAAACGGGCTTTCAGGAACCCCATTTACTTCATTCCAAGGAATCAAGCTTACGATAATAAAGAATGGCAGTAAGTAAAAAGTAACAATACGTACTAATGTACTGCGAACAGCTTTTGGCACTACTTTTTCCGGATTTTTCGTTTCAGCTAATGTAATCCCGATGATTTCTGTCCCACCATAGGAGTAGATAACTACAAGCATTGCAGCAATTAATCCCGTCGAGCCATTAGGGAAAAACCCACCATGCTCCGTTAGGTTAGCAAAACCAACAGCACTATGATTTCCAAACGTCACAAGCAATAAAATAAGTCCTGCAATGATAAAGACAATAATAACAGTAATTTTGATTAATGCTAGCCAATATTCTGTTTCTGCAAAGATTTTTACGGATAATAAATTAATCGCTGTTACTAACACAGAAACAGATAGTGCCAGTATCCAAATTGGATATTCTGGTAACCAATATTGAATAAAGATAGCAGCCACGACAGACTCTGCTGCAATATTTAAAACCCACATTTTCCAGTAGATCCAATCTAGGAAATACGCAGGGTATTTACCTAACACGGATTGCACTAAATCTCTAAAGGTTCTTGCTTCTTTATTACGCACGGCCATTTCTGCTAAGCCTTGCATAACAAATAATAAAATAATGCCGCCGATTAAATACGCAATCAACACAGATGGTCCTGCCATATCAATGGCTGCACTACTTCCTTTAAATAATCCCGCGCCAATGGCACCACCTAACGCCATCATCGTGATATGACGCGAGGTCATTGTTCTTGTTAATTGTTGCTTGTTTTTTTCCACTTTCTTACCTCCTAAATATCAAAAAAGCATACCATCTATTCCTTCATCATCAAATGAAAGAAGAGACGATATGCTATCAGCAAACCGCGGTACCACTCTAATTGGCTCTTGAGAACCCAGCTTAAAAAACCTTGTAACGAAGGTTAACCGTCAAACAAATAGAATAATCTGATAATTCTATTTGTGTTACCACTCCTAGGCAAGTTCAAAGTCTTATTGGTCTGCGTTGCACCAACCCGCAGCTCTCTTCACCGAATAACGAGCTTTTACTACTCCTAATCTTTGCGTTTCAAATCATTAATGTATCCATCACTATAATGTCTATCGTTAATTATGTCAATATTTTATTTTGCAATAATTTTCAAATAGTACTTTTTAAAATGGAAAGCAATATAAAAAAGCAGGAAGGGTTATCCCTTCCTGCATCTGTATTATGCGTTCACTTTTAATGCTTTAAATTCTTCAATTAGCAGCGGAATAACTTCAAATAAATCTCCTACGATACCATAATCCGCTACTTTGAAAATATTTGCTTCAGGATCTTTATTGATAGCAACAATGACTTTTGAATTGGACATTCCAGCTAAATGCTGAATTGCGCCCGAAATACCTGCTGCAATATAAAGATCTGGTGTTACAACCTTACCTGTTTGTCCGATTTGCAGCGAGTAATCACAGTATTCAGCGTCACATGCACCACGTGATGCACCTACTGCACCGCCTAGTAAATCAGCTAGCTCTTTTAATGGCTCAAAGCCTTCTTCTGACTTCACGCCACGACCACCTGCAACAACTACTTTCGCTTCTGAAAGATCTACACCTTCTGAAGATTTACGAACAACTTCTTTAATAATTGTGCGCAGATTTGTAATCTCTACAGAGATGGCAGACACATCACCTGTTTTACCTTCTGCTTTTTCTAAAGGTGTAATGTTATTTGGACGAATAGAAGCTAAGACAACGCCTTCTTTAACTTTTACTTTTTCAAAGGCTTTACCAGAGTAAATTGGTCGGATAAATACCACATCATCGCCTGCACCTTCAATAGCAGTGACATCAGATACTAGACCTGCTTGCAATTTGCTTGCAATTTTTGGCGATAAATCTTTCCCATTTGCTGTATGACCAAAGACAATACCTGCTGGTTGTTCTTGCTCGATAACAGCTAATAGTGCTTGACTATAGCCATCAGATGTATATTGTTTTAAATGCGGGTGTTCCACTGTTACTACTCGATCAGCACCATATTCAAATAATGGACCTGTTAAACCTGCTACAGCATCTCCTAAAAGTACCCCAACAACTTCGCCACCATCAGCGATTTGTTTTGCAGCTGCAATTGCTTCGAAAGAAACATTACGTAAGCTTCCTTCACGAACTTCACTTAATACTAATACTTTTTTTGACATAGCATATTCCCTCCGTTACCCTTTAAGATTCGATTGACATCAAATAATTAAACAACTTTTGCTTCCGTGTGAAGTAGATTTACCAGTTCTTTTGCTTGTGCAGAAAGGTCGCCTTCTAAAATACGGCCTGCTGCTTTTTGAGCTGGTAAGAAGATGTCTACTGTTTCAATCTTCACTTCTACATCATCTTCATCGATATCTAAATCATCTAACTCAAGCTCTGCAAGCGGTTTCTTTTTCGCTTTCATAATACCTGGTAGAGATGGGTAACGAGGCTCATTTAAACCTTGCTGAGCAGTTACTAATAACGGTAAAGAAGTTTCAATTACCTCTGAATCCCCTTCGATATCGCGAACAATTTTCGCAGATGTTCCGTCAATTTCAAGTTTTGTAATCGTAGTTACATAATTCATATCCAATAAATCAGCAACACGTGGACCAACTTGCCCTGAACCACCATCAATCGCAACATTTCCTGTTAAAATTAAATCTGCATCTTTATCTTTTAAGTATTCTGCTAGTAGATAAGCTGCTGCATGTTGGTCCAGCTCATCTAAATCATCTTCTGTATTAATAAGCACTGCTTCGTCTGCTCCCATAGCAAGTGCTGTACGTAATTGCTTCTCTGCATCCTCGCCACCAATTGTCACCACTGTTACCTTACCACCAGCAGCATCGCGAACTTGGATTGCCTCTTCAATGGCATATTCATCATAAGGGTTGATAATGAATTCTGCGCCGTCCTCTTGGATTTTACCACCCGACACAACGATTTTTTCTTCTGTATCAAATGTGCGTTTAATTAATGCAAAAATGTTCATATATCCATACCTCCTGGAACGTTTTATAATTCTAAGTAAACTTATAAATATTATATATTTTCAGTTTCGATAACGCCGATAACATACTGAACGTTGCTATCGACATTTGGAAAATTATTTGCCAGTAAACACAGGCTCACGCTTTTCAATGAATGCTTGAATTCCTTCTTTGGCATCTTCTGTGACAAATACTGTCCCAAAGGATTTAGCCTCTGCTTCAATGCCTTCATAGAATGATGCATGCTTTGCATATTGCAATGTTTGAATAGCTGCTTTTAAAGCGATTGGGCTTTTCTTAGCAATGCTCTTAGCAATCTTTAACGTTTCTTCTAGCAATGCTTCGTCTGAGAATGAACGGTTTGCTAAGCCCCACTGAACAGCTTCATTACCAGAGATTGGTTCACTTGTAAACATCATTTCAGCAGCCTTTGCTACTCCAACATAGCGTGGTAAGCGCTGTGTACCACCAAAACCAGGAATAAGCCCTAATTGTAATTCAGGTAAACCTAATTTTGCTGATTCAGTGACAAATCGCATATGACAGCTCATTGCTAACTCAAGCCCTCCGCCTAATGCCGCACCATGGATGGCTGCAATTACAGGCTTAGAAAACGATTCAACACGCTCAAAAACCTGCTGCCCGTTGCTAGCTAGCTTTGTAAATTCCTCACCAGATTCTACCCCAATAAATTCTTTAATATCTGCCCCTGCAGAGAAGAAACGGCCTTCACCATGAAGTACAAGGACTCTTACAGCATCATCGTGTTCTACAGCATCAAGCACAGCGTTAACTTCTGCAATAATACCGCGAGATAATGCATTTGCTGGTGGACGTGCAATTGTAATAATCGCTACTCCATCTTCTACTTTCCAACTTAGAAATTCCATTTCTCCACATCCTTTTAAGCTTTAATGCCGTTCAGGATTAATGCCTGAACCTTTGGAACCTGTTCCATCAAATCATATCGATAGTCATTCATAACCCACGACGTAATAGTTTCATCAATTGTTCCAAAAACCATTTGTCGAGCCAAGCGTACATCCATCGTCTGATTGAACTCACCTGTAAGCATACCCTCGATTAAAATTTGATCAAGTAGCTGTAAATACTCGCGCAATACGGAATTAATTTTTAATCGTAAGTCTTTGTTTGACTGGCGAAGCTCTAATTGTGTGACAGTTGCTAGGTATCGATCTGTCGCTAGAACATTAAAATGATTTTCAATCATTCGTGAAAGTTTGTCTTTAGACGTACTCCCCTTTTCTATTATATCTTGTAATGACTCTACAAAAACAGCCATTTTTTCATTAAAGACAGAAATTAATATATCTTCTTTATTTTTAAAATATAAATAGATTGTTCCATCGGCCACCCCTGCCTGTTTGGCGATTTTCGATACTTGCGCTTGGTGATACCCATTTTCCGCAATAACGATGACAGCTGCATCAATAATTTGTTTATATTTTGGCTTATCTCGTTTCACTTTTATATCACCACCTAAAAAACATGCGCACGTCGATATGACGTGTTAACCTAAAAAAATATGAAAATATGAATGGTCATTCATTCATATTTTCATATTATATTTTACAGCATTGCTTGTCAATACTTTCACACGTATTTATTTCGCTTCTTTATTCGCTAATTTTGTTTTTTCTTCTTCAACTAACGTACGACGCAAAATTTTTCCTACAGCTGTTTTTGGCAGCTCTTCTCTAAATTCATAATAACGCGGAACTTTAAAAGCTGCTAGATGCTGACGGCAATATTTATTTAATTCGTCCTCAGTAATCGAATATCCTTCTTTTAATACAATATAAGCTTTAACTGTTTCACCACGATACGGATCAGGTATGCCTGCTACTACGCACTCTTGGATCTCTTCACGTTCATATAACACTTCTTCTACTTCACGTGGATAAATATTAAAGCCGCCTGCTATTATTAAATCTTTTTTACGATCTACTACATAGAAGAAGCCTTGCTCATCCATATAACCAAGATCACCTGTTAAAAACCAACCATCAGCAAATGTCGCAGCTGTATCCTCTGGACGGTTCCAGTAGCCCTTCATTACTTGTGGTCCTTTAACAGCAATTTCACCAACTTCACCAATAGGTAGCTCTTCTGTATCACCTGTACGTAAAATAACCGCTTCTGTATTTGGCCAAGGTAAACCAATTGAGCCAATCACCCGCTTCCCCCAAATTGGCGTAGCATGTGTTACAGGTGAGGTTTCTGTTAACCCATATCCTTCTACTAGCTTTCCACCAGTCACTGCCTCAAACTTCTCTTGCACTTCAATTGGCAATGAAGCAGAGCCACTTAGGCATGCCTTAATGGATGATAAATCATAATTCGCAATGTCTGGGTGATTTAAAAGGCCGATGTATAAGGTTGGTGCGCCGGGGAACAGTGTTGGTTTTTGTTTATCAATCGTCTTTAATGCCGTTTCAGCATCAAACTTCGGTAAAAGCACCATTCTATTTTGAGTAAATACAGATAAAAGCATAACAGTTGTCATGCCATAGACGTGGAAGAATGGTAGAATGCCCATAATGGTTTCTTCACCATGAACACATTTATACATCCAAGCATCACACATTGTCGTATTGGCAATTAAATTTTTATGGGTCAGCATAACGCCTTTTGGGAAACCTGTTGTCCCACCCGTATATTGAAGGAGTGCTAGGTCTTCTTCAAAATCAAATGGCATATTGTCAATTATCTTAATTGGTGCTGAACGCATTATTTCTGAAAACAGATGATTTTGGCCGCTATGTTCAACCTTGACACTAAAGCCATACTGCTTTTTTTGAATAAATGGATAGACTAAATTTTTTGGGAATGGTAAATAATCTTTAATAGCTGTCACAATGACATTTTCAAGAGCTGTCTCTTTCATAATTTTCATGACTCTCGGATATAAAATATCCATTACGAGAATAACCTTTGCTCCTGAATCAGCCATTTGATATTGAAGCTCACGTTCAGTATAAAGTGGATTTGTTTGTACTACAACAGCACCTGCATACATGGCACCATAGTAAGCGATTACACTTTGTGGCGTGTTAGGCAGCATAATTGCTACTCGATCTCCCTTTTCCACACCTAGTGCTTGTAAATAGTTTGCGAACCTTAAAGCTGACTCATATAGCTCGGTGTACGTCAAATCCTTTCCCATAAAATGAATCGCTACTTTGGATGGATTCTTTTTATAGGCACGTGTCAAAAACTCTTGCACTGGAATTTCCTCAAACGTTAAAGACGATGGTACTTCTTCAGGATAATTTGCTAGCCATGGTTTTGCTGTCATACGTCCTCTCCCCTTTGTCCCAAACTTTGTCAATTCTTATATTTATTATAATGAAAAAGAAATACAGTTTCAAACAGAAAATAGAAAATAAATGCATTTTCGATTAATTATTATGCAATTAACAACATTAATATGATTGGTATTTATCGGGATTTATTTGCATACACCTTATGAATGCTCGTTCATTCTTGAGTCACTCCATAAAAAAATAATGAGCATATTCCTATATTATAAAAATAATTTTTCTACCCTTTAATAGAGTTATATGAAAGAAAGTTAATAGGTTGTAGTAGAAATTTATGCTATGTACAATTAACAAAAAACGCATCCTCATAAAGAGAATGCGTTTTTTATTTAAATCGTTAACATATAGTAGACACCTACTGCCAAAAATGCAATACAGACAACGATTAGTACTTTTGCTAATTTTTCCATGTCATGACACTCCTATGCAATACTTGCCCCAATTACAAACGAAAGACCGACTGAAATGGTAAAGGAAATGAAACCAACTGAGCGATTATCATTGGCAATCTCTTGATCAACGTTAAAACGAGGTGTCATAAATTCAAATAAGAAATACGCTACAATCAATAATGTAAAGCCAAAAAGGCCCCAACCGATCATTTCACTTAATGTACTATGACGTGCAATGGAAAAGCGGAAGATATTACAAATCCCTAGTATTTTTCCACCTGTTGCAAGAGCCACAGCGACATTACCTTTTTTAATTTCTTCCCAATTTTTATATTTCGTAACGACTTCGAACAATGCCATCGAGACGACTAAACATAATACTACAACACTAAAATATCCTGCCGTTTCGATAATTGGATATCGCCAAAAGCCAGAATTCAGCATTTTTCTCCGTCCCCTTTATAGCTTATTTCAATTCAACAACTGTGACGCCTAAGCCCCCTTCACCGGCTTCACCAAAACGGAAGGATTTTACGCGCTTATGCTTTTTCAAATAGCTTTGAATACCTTGACGTAAAGCCCCTGTACCAACTCCATGAATAATGGACACACGACCATAATTAGATAGTAATGCATCATCAATATATTTCTCTGTTCTTACGATTGCATCCTCATAGCGTTCACCACGTAAATCTAATTCTAGTTTCACATGACTATTTCGATTTTTCACACCAGCTGTTCGTAATACAGGCTCTTTTTCAGGTTTAATATATTCCAAATCACTATCTGAGATTTTCATTTTTAAAATCCCCATTTGGACAACCCATTCGGTATTCGACACCTTTTCTAACAAAGTACCTCGTTGACCATAGCTTAACACCTTTACCTCGTCTCCGACAACTAAGTTTTGTGCACGAGCTTTGACTTGTGCCGCCTTTTTTAGCACTTTATTGTCTTCAAGTGGTGTTGCTTCTTCCAAGCGTTTACGTGCTTCAATCAATTCATGCTCCTTGACAACTTGATCAGCATTTTTACGCATTTCTCGAAGCTCTGCAATAATCGCTTCTGCTTCACGTTTTGCTTCATCAACAATTTTACGCGCCTTTTCCTTCGCCTTCTTATCAAGCGCCTCTTTACGCTCCTCATAGGCTTGCAATTTATCTTGAAGCTCTTTACGTAATGTTTCTGATTCTAATAGCAATGCATGCGAACGCTCTGCATCATCTTCAGATTGGCGACGTGTTTCTTCCAATGAGGCAATCATCGATTCAACCTCATGTCGATCGGTTCCAGTAAAGCCTTTAGCACGATCAATAATGGATTCAGGTAAACCAAGACGACTGGAAATTTCAAATGCATTTGAGCGCCCAGGTACACCGATAAGTAGACGGTAGGTCGGGCTCAAAGTTTCAATATCAAATTCTACACTGGCATTGGCTACACCTGGTCGATTATAGCCATAAGCTTTTAGCTCAGGATAGTGAGTTGTAGCCATTACACGAGCACCGCGCCCATGTACTTCGTCTAAGATTGAGATGGCTAAGGCTGCCCCTTCCTGTGGGTCAGTACCTGCCCCTAACTCATCAAAAAGAACAAGTGATTCGTGATCAAATTTTTGTAGGATGTCAACAATATTAACCATATGGGACGAGAACGTAGAAAGTGACTGCTCAATTGATTGCTCATCACCAATATCGGCAAATAATTGCTCAAATACAGCAAGTTCTGAGCCATCTAATGCTGGCACTGGTAATCCAGCTTGTGCCATTAATGTACACAGACCAACCGTTTTTAATGTCACCGTTTTACCACCTGTATTAGGACCTGTAATGACAATAGCTGTAATGTCTTTACCAAATTCAATATCATTTGGAATAGCTGATTCTATTGGTAGTAGTGGATGACGTGCACGTATTAGTCGGATATAGCCATCCTGATTCATTTTAGGCATTGTACATTTATTGGCTTGGCCATATTTGCCCTTTGCTAAAATGACATCGATATCGCCTAATACCTTCACTAAGTTAAATAAATCTGATGCTACTTCTTGCACCATTGCACTTAATGCTAGTAAAATACGTTCAATTTCTGCCTGCTCTTTCATTTTCAAGCGATGAATTTCATTGTTTGCTTGGACAACAGAATCTGGCTCAATAAATAAGGTTTGACCAGAAGAAGATTGGTCATGGACAATCCCACCATAGTGGTGACGATATTCCTGCTTTACGGGAATAACAAAGCGATCATTACGAATTGTCACAAGTGTATCAGAAAGCATTTTCGCTGCATTACTTCCCCGAATTAAACTTTCCAGCTTAGAGCGGACTTTCCCTTCTTCAGCACGCAAAGATTGGCGAATAGAGCGCAATGTTTGACTAGCAGAATCTAAGACAGCTCCATTGTCGTCAATACAGTTATTAATTTCATGTTGCAATCCTGTTAGGACAGGCATTGCTTCCTTTTTGGAGATGAAATGGGGAATATCAATCACTTCATCGGCTTCTAAATCTTCAATAAAATTACGTAGAATTCGGCTTGCTCGAATCGTGCTTGAAATTTCCATTAGTTCTACTGCTGCTAACATGCCTCCTATTTGAGCACGTCTGGCAGAGGGACGGACATCAAAAATTCCGCCCATTGGTACATTGCCCTTCACACGCAAAATGGAAAGTCCCTCATCCATTTCCTCTAATAATTGTACTACTTTATCAAAATCTGTTTGTGGCACAAGCTCCTCAATGGCAGATTTACCAATGGAGGAAGTACAATAGGAAGCCACTTGTTGCCTAACTTTATCGTATTCTAGTGTTTTCAATGCGCGTTCAGCAATCACTGAGAACACCTCCTCAGCCTATTTATTTCGTTGTATGAACGCTTCAAACTGTTCACGCGTCCATGTATTCACAATCATATCTTTCGGTAACCATGCTCTATTTGCATAGCGAACCCCAATATCCATAAAACGTAAATGTGCAATATCATGCGCATCTGTGTTGATGGCTACTGGCACACCTGCAGCGCATGCCATTTCTAAATGTTCTACACATAAATCGAGACGATACGGATTTGCATTTAACTCTAAAATTTTACCATATTCCTTTGCCCAGGCAATTAACTGTTTCATATCAGGATTATAACCATCGCGATCTTCAATAATTCGACCAGTCGGATGGGCAATCATATGAACATAGGGATTTTGCATAGCTGTTAGTAAACGTGCCATAATTTTATCTTGTGATTGTGTAAAACTAGAATGAATGGAAGCAATAACAAAATCGAGCTCTTTTAACACCTGATCTTCGAAATCAAGTGAGCCGTCTGGTAAAATATCCATCTCCGTCCCTTTAAACAAATGAAAATCTGGATGTGCTGCATTAAATGCCTCAATTTCTACACGTTGCTTTTCTAAACGCTCCGGCGTTAATCCATTTGCTACTTTTAGGAATTGCGAATGGTCTGTAATAACGCTATATTGATAGCCCCGTGCTAGTAACGCCTCGCCCATTTCTGCAACAGAGTATGCACCATCTGACCATGTTGTATGCATATGCAAATCAGCTTTAATATCCTCTAGTCGAACTAAGTTTTGAATTATGTTTGTTTTGTCAAATTCTGCTGTTCCTGTCCGTAAGCTCGGTGGAATCCAAGGTAGATCAAAATGAGCGAAAAATGCTGCCTCGTCTTGGAACGTCAAAACGGTACCATCTTCCTGTTCCACACCATATTCACTTATTTTTTTACCACGGGCTTTGGCAATTTGCCGCATACGAACATTATGATCTTTTGAACCTGTGAAATGATGCAACGCAGTCGCATATTCATTATCTTTCACTAAACGGAAATCAACGCTAACTGGTTCATCTAAGTCTAAAATCACCGAAATTTTTGTATCCCCTGCCGCCACGACTTCTTGAATGGCCAAGCTATTTAACAAGTTTTCGCGTACTTCCTCCACTGCTTCTGTCACAACAATAAAATCAATATCTTTGCTAGTTTCTAACGCTCGACGGAAACTCCCAGCAACTGAAAACCGGTCTACTTCCTTCATACTACCTAGAAGCGCCTCAATTTGTAAAACCACAGGCTCAAGCTGCCAAATTGGTAGTCGTTCTGAACGATTTGCTAAATTGGCTAGCTCCTTTAAAATCTTCTCCTCAGTTTTTACAGCAAATCCAGCTAATTCACGTACTTTTCCTGCCTCACAAGCTGCCTTCAAGCTTTCTGCAGAGTCAATACCAAGCTCTTGGTGTAGTTTCGCAATTTTTTTTCCTCCCAAGCCAGGTAATTTTAGCAATGGCAGTAACCCTTTAGGTACAACCTCTTCTAACTCCTTTAACAAACTCGATTCACCTGTTAACATTAAGTCCTCTATTACAGCCGCAGTACCCTTTCCAATACCTTTGAGTTTTGTTACATCATCCATTTCGCTTAATGAACGCTCGTCCCCCTCTAGTGCTGCCGCAGCCTTTCGAAAGGCTGAAACCTTGAATGGATTTTCTCCCTGTAGTTCCATATATAAAGCAATTTTTTCGAGTGTGCGAATAATTGTTTTTTTATTCATTGGTAATTCCTCCTATCGTAAAAACACTTCCCTCAAGACAGAGAGAAGTGCACAGTTACTATTGCATATAAATATACCACCAGTTTTGGAACATCTTTGTAATAATTGGTGTATGCTCCAACATAAGACCACTTAACAATGACTTCGACATTAAATTTTGTATGGCATCTACTGGTAATAAAGCGCACACATATAGCAAAATAAACATAATTAAATAGTTTTCAATCATGCCAAGTAACGCCCCAAGCCAACGATTCACTGTATTTAGCACAGGCAAATACGCGATAAAGTCAAATATCGATGCCACGATTTGCAACGTTATTTTTACTGCAAAGAAAATAACAGCAAAGGCAATTACCCGATAAAAGGTGCGGTCTAAATCTAGACTATCAATGACAACGCCAAGGCTACCTGTGTCAGTGACACCTGGATACGGAACCCAAAATACAAATTTTTGTGCTAATGGCTTATAATAAATATACGCAACAATTAGGGCTACTACAAAGCTGACAATATGCATCATCTGTACAATAAAACCTCGTTTTGCACCGACGCCTATACCAGCTAACAGTACCACTAATATGATTAAATCTAACATTCTCTTCAACCCTTTAACTTTTTCAATTCTTCTTCTAATTGCTCCATTCGTTCTTTTAATAGTAAATAATCATGAACTGTATTTACTGCTGTCAGAACAGCAAGTTTTGTGCTATCAAGTGAGGGATTATGTACGTTCATCTCGCGCATACGGTCATCAACAATCGAAGCAACAAGTCGCATATGGCCAATGGATTCAGAGCCGACCATTTTATATGTATGACCATATATTTCAACAGAAATTTTATTCTTTTCTTGTTTTTCCATAGTCGCACCCTCCTATAAATTCGATGCACACACGATTTTAGAGGCTTGTGAGCACCATCACACAAAAAAGCTATTTATTATCATACCATGAAAGGTATAAAATTGTGAACAACGAGGACAGAAAGGAACGATTAAATGGCAAATATTGTGCTTTCCATTTCAACAAATATTCAAAAAGAGGTGATGGCTTACTATGCATCGCACTTTATAGAACGAAAGGCTCCGGGAGTCATTTTTGCGGCAAAACTACCAGATACAGCCATAACTATGTATAAATCAGGCAAATTAATGTTTCAGGGGGGCGGTGCTGAACGTGAGGCAGCACGTTGGGGAACTGTTGAAAAAACTGCTACTCCACTCTCCACTATCGGGGCAAAAGGGGATGTACTGCCTAACAATTTCGCAACCATGTCTGTCTTAGGCTCAGACGAAACAGGCACAGGTGATTATTTTGGTCCAATCACTGTAGCAGCAGTGTATGTGCCTACTTCCAAAATCGAACTCATGAATGAGCTTGGCGTAAAAGATTCAAAAATGCTAACAGATGACTATATGAGGAAAATTGCACCTGATTTGCGTGCAGCCTGTGTCCATAGTGTTCTCGTCTTACGCAACGAGAAATATAACAACTTACAAGCGAAAGGCTATTCCCAAGGTAAAATGAAAGCCATGATGCATAACAAGGCACTACAAAACACACTATCAAAAATGGCACCTGAAAAACCTGAATTTATCTTAATCGACCAGTTTGCTGAACGTGGTGTCTATTACAATTATTTAAAAAATGAACGTGAACTTGTACAAGAGAATGTCTACTTTTCTACTAAAGCAGAACAATTACATGTAGCTGTGGCTACAGCATCTATTTTAGCTCGTGCTGCCTTTTTAAAGGAAATGGACCGTTTGAGTGACATTACAGGGCTTACATTAATGAAGGGCGCCTCTAACAAGGTAGATGTGCAAGCAGCCCGAATCTGGCGTAATCAGGGCGAAGAATTTCTACGCTCCATCACAAAATGGCATTTCGCCAACACTGATAAAGCACGGAAGATGAAGTAAATCATACTATTGGTTGCTTAAAAAAGCTTTTTTGGGGTTCCTGATGAGCGTGAGACGCATTAGGAACCTTTTTGAGCGCTTTCCTCATTTTTTGGATCATTCTTTCTTCACCTTTTGGATCATCATCTTCACCATTCTCAAACAAAAAAAGACTGCCTCGTAAGACAGTCTTTTTTCATATATTAGCGTACTTCTGTGCCTGCAATCGTAGCAATGGCTTTTAACACTTTGTTATGTGCGGCCACTACTTCTTCGTCTGTTAAAGTACGTTCTGGATCAAAGTATGTCAGTGAGAAGGCAACCGATTTTTTACCTGGTTCCATTTTCTCCCCTTCGTAAACATCGAATACGCGGATATCTTTTAATAGTTTCACACCCGCTGCATCAATAGCTTCCATTACTTCGCCCGCTGTTGTTGTACGGTCCATTATAAGAGCGATATCGCGAGACATAGCTGGGAAACGAGGTACTGGTGTATAGGCAAGTGGTGCTTCTTGTGCCGTTGCACTTAATAGCGCCACTAAATTCATTTCCATTACATACGTGTCTTTTACACCCCATGCTTTTTGCTCTGCTGGGTGAAGTCCACCAATGATGCCGACTTGCTTGCCATCCAATAAAATGCTAGCCGTACGACCTGGATGTAAGCCATCCACTTGTGATTTCACAAATGTCATGCGATTTGCTAAGCCAAGTTTGCCAATGACACCTTCGATGATACCTTTTAGCACAAAGAAATCTACAGCTTTTTTCTCACCTTGCCAAGCATGGTCTAGCCATTTGCCAGTTAGTACTGCTGCCACATGCTCTTCCTCATATGGTTGCCCCTCATCTGATTGACCAAGGAACACGGAGCCAATTTCATATAAAGCCACGCCTTCAGCTTGACGTGCAACATTATAAGCCGCCGCTTCGATTAAATGTGGAATAAGGCTTTGACGTAATGTAGAACGCTCCTCACTCATCGGCATAAGCAAGCGAGTTACCGGCTCTGCTTTCAAAGCAAAACGTTGTGACAATGCATCCGACGTTAACGAATAAGTTACCGCTTGATACAGGCCAGCCCCTTCCATGTAATGACGAACAACACGGCGATTTGCTTGGTAAGGTGATAAATTACCTACTTGTGTTGCACCCTCTGGTAATGTCATTGGGATTTCATCATAACCATAAAGACGAGCAATTTCCTCCACGATATCCTCTTCAATTTTAATATCTTGGCGACGTGTTGGTGCATCAATAATTAATAAACCATTTGCTGCCTCTACTCCAAATTTTAAACGCTCTAAAATAGAAAGCATATCTTCTAATGCAATCTTCATACCTAAACGTTCATTAATAAAATCTGGGGAAACGACTACTCGCGCTGGTGTTTTATCTAACTCATCTACTAAACATGTACCTTCTAATACTTCGCCTCCTGCTAATTCAGCAAGTAGAGCAGCAGCACGTTCAGCAGCTGGTAAGACACGATTTGGGTCTACCCCTTTTTCGAAACGAGCCGATGCATCTGAACGTAGGCCAAGATGACGAGACGTTTGACGCACTGTTAAACCATCAAAATAGGCTGATTCAATGACAACAGTCGTTGTTGAATCTGTTACCTCTGAATTAGCACCACCCATTACACCAGCAATGGCTACTGGCTCTTTGCCATTTGTAATGACTAAATCTGAAGCTTTTAATGTACGTTCTTGGTCATCTAATGTTGTAATTTTTTCACCTTCTGTTGCTTTACGAACAACGATTTCACCCGTTGCTAGACTATCATAGTCAAAAGCATGTAAAGGTTGACCATATTCCATTAATACATAGTTCGTTACATCTACGACATTATTGTGTGGACGTACTCCCGCAGCCATTAGACGATTTTGTAGCCACATTGGTGATTCACCGATTTTTACGTTTTTCACAACTTTTGCTACATACATAGGATTTGCTTGTAAATCTTCTACATGAAGCTTCAGGTAATCCTGTGCTTTTTCACTAGCAGTTTGATAGGAAATTTCTGGATATTTAATTTCCTCTGAAAGAATGGCACCTACTTCATACGCTACACCTAGCATTGAAAGGGCATCTGAGCGGTTTGGTGTTAGTCCTAGTTCTAACACTGTATCACGTAGGCCCAATATAGCCAGTGCATCTGTGCCTACTTCTGCATCTGCTGGTAGGACAAAGATACCTTCTGAATACGCCTTAGGAACAAGCTTTCCTTCGATTCCAAGCTCTTGTAAGGAACAAATCATTCCGTTCGATTCATGACCGCGAAGTTTTGCTTTTTTGATTTTAATGCCACCTGGTAAATGTGCACCTGGACGAGCAACAATGACTTTCTGACCAGCATCAACATTCGGTGCACCACAAATTATTTGTTGAGGCTCTGCTTCGCCAACGTCAACTTGGCAAATATTTAACTTATCAGCCTCTGGATGTTTCTCCTTAGAAACTACATAACCAACTACAACTTTATCCATAGCATTAGCACGATCAATTACTGCATCTACTTCGATCCCAGAGCGTGTAATTTTTTCTGCTAATAGCTCAGGTGCTAAGTCCTGCGTATTGATATAATCTTTTAACCATTCTAATGATACTAACATGTTTTATCCCCCTTACGCTTCTGTTCGCTCGAATTGTGATAAGAAGCGAGTGTCACTTGTATAGAAATGACGAATATCGTCAACACCATATTTCAACATCGCAATACGTTCTGCACCAATACCAAATGCAAATCCAGAAACTTTCTTTGGATCATAGCCAGCCATTTCTAATACGTTTGGATGCACCATACCTGCTCCTAGAATCTCAATCCAGCCAGTGCCCTTACATACGTTACAGCCTGCTCCACCACATTTGAAACAAGAGATATCCATCTCTACAGATGGCTCAGTAAATGGGAAGAAGCTCGGACGTAGTCGAATTTCGCGGTCTGCACCAAACATTTTTTTCGCTAGCGTATCTAATGTTCCTTTTAGGTCACTCATGCGAATATTTTCGCCAATGACTAAACCTTCAATTTGCATAAACTGATGTGAATGTGTTGCATCATCATTATCACGTCGGAATACTTTACCAGGACAAATTATGCGAATCGATTCACCTTTTTTGGCTTCCATCGTACGAGCCTGTACTGGTGAAGTATGGGTACGTAATAATATTTCCTCGGAAATATAGAACGAATCTTGCATATCACGAGCTGGATGACCTTTTGGTAAATTTAGTGCTTCAAAGTTATAGTAATCCTTCTCCACTTCTGGACCTTCAGCAATTTCATAGCCCATTCCAATAAATAAATCTTCAATTTCTTCAATGACACGTGTTAAAGGGTGACGGTTCCCCACTTTAATTTCACGACCTGGTAAAGTGACATCAATCGACTCACTCGCTAATTTTTCAGCAATAGCTACCTCTTCCAACACGGTAATCTTTGTTTCTAATACTGCCGTTACATTTTCACGAACATTATTCACTAAAGCACCCATTTTCGGACGTTCTTCAGCTGATAATTTACCCATCCCTTTTAGTAAATCAGTGATAGGTCCTTTTTTTCCTAAATACGCAACACGTACTTCATTCAATTCTTTTAAATTTGCAGCTGCTTCAATTTTAGCAAGTGCTTCTTGCTCTAATTGTTTTAATTGCTCTTCCATGTTAAAACCTCCTCAGAAAATAAATGCCTGTTTTTTAGGCATAAAAAAACTCGCCCCTAAAAAGGGACGAGGACATTTTCGCGGTACCACCCTAGTTATTGCAAAGCAAAGCCTTACAATCACTTCATTGACATAACGACTTGATAAAGCCGGCTTACCTTTACAGCAGTACACTGGTCCCGGTAGCTGCTCGCGGGCTGAATTCAAAACTGCATTGATACGGCGTTGGCTCTCAATCTCTGGCCTACGCTCCCTGTCGTCCATTCACAATCTTTACTACTTCCCGGTCAAAGCATTTATTATTTAAACATACATTTTAGAATAAATTATACAATAATGGACTGTAGCAAATCAAGAGACAACTGCCTCAATCCCACAATGAGCAATTAATTACTTGGCAAAGCCATATAAAACAATACCTGTTGCTACTGCGACGTTTAATGATTCGGCCTGTCCAAAAAGAGGAATGATCATATTTTGATCTGTCATCGCTAATAACTGAGGCTGAATGCCACTTCCTTCATTCCCCATAATAATCGCAAATGCACCCGTATGCTGAATATCACTATACGGCACCGCTTCCTCATCTAATGCAGTACCAAATACTGGTACACCTTGATCCTGTAATATATCTATCCATTCTGCTAAATCTCCACGCACTACCGGAATATGGAAATGCGAACCTTGAGCAGCACGTAGTGTTTTAGGATTATAAAGATCGGCACAGCCTTTTCCTAAAATTACAGCATCTAAACCTGCAGCATCTGCTGTACGAATCATTGTTCCAATGTTACCAGGATCTTGGACAGCATCAATTAATAACACTTTTCGCCAAGTAGTCATCAAATTATCCTCTAAGACGGGCTGTTTACATACAGCAAAAACACCTTGGGAAGTTTCTGTCTCCGCAAATTCCTTCGCTACCGCAGTCGATACCTCTACAATAGCTATATCATCGATTGGCCATAACATTGGCAAATCGATACCTTCACGCACTATAATTTGTAATACTTGGTTTTTATTTTTTAATGCTTCTTCAACAAGATGAAAGCCCTCTACTAGGAATTCACCCGAACGTTCACGCTCTTTTCTTGTTGTCGCTAACTTTTTCCAATATTTCACTAACGCATTTTGCGTAGATTCAATTCTCTTCATCGCTACCTCTTACCGCCTTTTTCCTATATATTGACCACTATTATACCCTACGAAATAGCAAATTTCATAGCTAAGTAAGAAAACTGTTATTTTCCTGTGGTGGCAAGTGGCGTACAACTTAAACATGCTATAATCATACATATCTAACGAAGACACAAAGTGAGGTATATAAATGAAAAAAACAATACATGTAGTAGGGGCTATAATTGAAAATGAGCAACAAGAAATTTTCTGTGCTTTAAGAAACCCCCAAATGGTATTAGCAAATTATTGGGAATTCCCTGGCGGTAAAATAGAGCAGGGTGAAACACCAAAACAGGCACTTTCTCGAGAAATTCTTGAGGAATTTAACTGTACGATTCAAGTAGGTAAACAAGTGGCTGTAACACTCCATGAATACGAACAATTTTTCGTTCATTTAGAAACATACAAAGCTTCAATTATTAAAGGCACACCCCAAATTCTAGAACATGCTGAAGCAAGATGGGTTCCCCGCAACCAATTGCTTGACCTTCCATTTGCTCCAGCAGATCTTCCTTCTATTCAAAAATTAATGGCAAAATTGTAAAGGCTATTCACTTTATCTCATGAAAATGAGTGACTTTGTTTCGTCCATTCTCTTTCGATCCATACAATGCTTTATCTGCTTTTTTTATCAATGTCGTCTCTGTATCTTCTGAAGTTACTGTGGCAATTCCCATACTGATCGTAAGACTGCCTGTTGGCCAACCATCCTGCTCCACAGTGTGTCTAATTTTTTCACCGATTTCTTTTGCCACAGGTATCTCGGTCTCTGGTAAGATGATAATAAACTCCTCCCCACCATAACGAGCGACGATATCTTCTAGACGTACTTGTATTTGTAATAGTTGTGCCAATTGTACGAGGACATCGTCTCCAACTTGATGACCATAAGTATCATTGACCTTTTTGAAATGATCGATATCTAAAATGCATAACGAAAAAGTTTCTGCTGTCTCATGAAAATGATTAAAATGTTTTTCGAGTTGTTCCTGGAAAAATCTCCTGTTTTTCAAGCCGGTCAGTTTATCAGTCATTGATAATTCTACTAAAGCAGCATTCATTTCCAATAATTTCGCCTGCTGATGTTCTATTTCTACATGAATTTGCTCCAAATTAGCTAATGCACGATCCTTTTCTTGATAGGCAGCCTCAAGTAGTTTTTTGGCTGATCGTAATTCTTGTTCATAATCTATGCGCTTTTTCATCTTTACTAAAATACAATCAATGCGCTCTACCAAATCCTCTTTGTACAATTTGGCATTCATTAAAAACGGAACCGACATTCCGTCCTTCTGTTTGAGATGAATGAATAATTCCTCTACTTGCCCCTCTAGATTAATCATAGGATAAAAATAAGAGTGAAAAATCATCTTATTGGGCGTAGATAGAAGAATTTCTAGATGCATATGTAATAATTCCTCTTGCTCATAGCCGATCCAATCTAGCAGGGTTCGATTGATTTCTGAAATAAGCCCTTCATGTGTGATGGAAAGAAATCCACATGGTGCATTGTTGAGTCGTTTTTCCATTGTTGAAAATCCTTTCATTTTTCCCTACAAAAAATCTGCAATACATTGTATCGTTTCATTTGGGTGACTAATATGTGGATAATGACCTTTTGCTTCCATTAATTGTAACGTGCTATTTTTGAGATGCTGATGCAAATAATCTCCAACACTACTTGGCACAATACTATCTTCCGAGCATTGGATAATTAACGAAGGAACAGAGACCTTTGGTAATTCACTTCGATGATCAGATAAAAATGTGACCTCAGCAAATTCCTTTGCAATGATAGGGTCTGCTGCTATAAAGGTTTGCTTCAATTCCTGTGTTAATGCTGGCTGTTCAGGATTACTCATTGCAATAGGTGCCATATAGCTAGCCCAACCTGTAAAGTTCATTTCCATCATGTCTAGTAACTCTGCTATATCACTTCGCTCAAATCCCCCTCGATAACCATCATCATTTAAATAACAGGGAGAAGGACCAATCATAATCAATTTCTTAAAATAGTCAGGGTGCTGGATAGATGCGAGCAGTCCTATCATGGCACTAATGGAATGCCCTACAAAAATACTATTTTGTAATGATAGCGTTTCAATAATGTCCAATAAATCTTGTACATAGCCCTGTAACGATTGATATTTTTCTGATGAATAAGCATTTATATCTGAGTTACCTGAGCCTACATAATCGAATAATATAATCTTATATTTGTCCATAAATGCAGGCGTAATGAAACGCCACATATTTTGATCACAGCCAAATCCATGTGCAAAAATAAGCGGTTGGTCCCCTTGTCCGAGTATTGTTACATTATTACGAACAACAATATTTTCCATTCCAATCAATCCTTTTAGAAATATATGTAATAGTTTTATTGTGACCCCTTAAACAGTATTTATCAAGCTAAAACGTGAAAATCAAAAAGGAGCAGGAGTGCCGCTTCACCTGCTCCATTCTCCAGCTACAACCACTTCCTAATAGGTGGGATACTCTGCTGAAATTGAAATACATTATACGGATCATATTTTGTTTTCACTTCACGAAGCCTTCTAAAATTACGTCCGTAATAGGCTGTATGCCAGTCCTTAATATATCGATCTGGAAAATTCACATAATCACCAGACGTATAAGGTGATAAAGCTTGACGTAAATTTTCTACCCACTTAATATTTTGTTCTTCCTCTTTCGGTTTTTTCCAGGAAGTATTATATTCTTGAGCTATTATCGCATTGCGATAGTAATAGGCTGTATGCTGGGGAGCAATTTCACCTACTGCTCCTCTTAAAGACTGTTGCCATATTGTTGTATTTGAATTAGGTGCATGGGCTAAAAATTCTTTCATCCTCTGAATCGCCTTATATGGAAACGGTCTCTCCAAAAATGACCCTGATCTTTTTCGATACGCAGGCTGATTACCGCTTGGTAAATCAAAAAATTCTATTGCCTTGCTATATGGCACTTCCTTTATCCAAATACTTGTTGGCAAGCCTGTATTTCTAAGAGGGCGAAGCAATTTCTTTAATTCAGCTGCTGTTCCTATAAACTCACCTTGTGCGACTATCTCACCTACTTCCTTTGTTTTTAGCTCAATCTGTGAGGTTAGACGCTTATCTGTATAGGGAGCCCATTTTTGCCATGCATCAAAGGCCACTTCAAAGTCATCCCATCCCCATGTAATAGAGAACAGTGATACCTCATTAATCGCATGAAGCTTGAATGTCAAAGAAGTGACTATACCAAAATTGCCTCCTCCTCCACCACGACTTGCCCAAAACAAATCATGATGTTGTTGCTTATTCGCTCTGATTACCTGAGCACCCTCATGTTCACTAGCTACCACCGTTTCGATTTCAATAAGATTGTCACAAGTTAATCCAAATGGTCGTGATAGCATCCCAATCCCACCACCAAGGGTCAAACCGACCACCCCAACACTACTTTCTGTACCAGCAGGAATGGTAACACCATGCTCCCATAATGTACGGTATACGTTTCCCATATTAGCTCCAGCATCAATTCTAGCCGTCATTTCTGATAGATTTACCGAAATATCATTCATATCACTTACATCAATGACAAGCCCTTTATTTACTAAAGAAAAATTTTCATAGCTATGACGACCGCTTCGAATTCTGAAAGGCTCATTGTTTTCTCTAGCCCATTTTAAGGCATTAACCACATCTTTCGTTTTTTGACAAAACACAATGACACTCGGATATTTGGGATTATTTAAATTATTATTCGTTCTCGCTTGTTCATAATCCGAATCTTCAGGCGTGACGATTCTTCCTGTGAGCTTCGCCTTTTTCAACATCAAGCCCCTTTCTCACAATGATACTTATCCTATGCAACTCATTGATAAAGAATTTAAAATTTCAGCTTTTTTCTAGAATCACACTAAAATACTCTTTTTCACACTTGAAACATATGATGCACTAATAACAACAACGTGTTGGAGGTGTTCTATGCTTATCCATGTGGTAAGTGCTGGCGAAACACTGTGGCAAATCGCTAATCGTTATGCCGTACCCGTTCAATCTATTAGCCAATTAAATGCATTAACTACTCCTGATCAATTAGCCATCGGACAATCACTGGTTATCCCTTCTCCTTATACAATTTATACCGTTCAAAAAGGAGATACGTTATGGTCAATCGCACAAAAATTTAGCGTTCCCTTGCAATCTATCATATTAGAAAATCATCTAACGAATCCCAATCAATTAACACCAGGAACGAAATTAATTATTCCACCCATTGTTCATATCGTGCAGCCAGGTGAAACTTTATGGCAAATAGCACAGCGCTATGGTACGACCGTTCAAGCCATTGCTATAGAAAATAAACTAAACAATCCCAATATGCTTTATGTTGGTTCACAATTGATGATTCCAAGAAAATTACCAACGATTGAAGTCAATGCTTATTCCTACCAACCTTCAGATGAAGCTGTAGACTCCATTAATGCTATTGGTCATCTACTAACTTATTTTAGTCCTTTTGCTTATAAGATGAAGGAAGATGGGACATTACAGCCCATTAATGATGAAAATATGATAGCGGCAGCAAAGGCTAAACATATTATCCCAATGTTAACGCTCACTAATTTTACTTCTACAGAAGAAGGCTCTAATTTAGCACATGTCGTCTTGTCCAGTCCAGAGTTAAGTAAAAAGGTCATGAATAATGTATTACAGGTGATGCAAGATAAAGGTTATCAAGTATTAAATATTGATTTTGAAAATGTTTTACCTGCTGATCGCGAAAATTTCAATGCCTTTATTCAATTGGCTGTGGATACCCTTCATCCAAAAGGCTATTTAGTTTCAACAGCGCTCGCACCTAAAACAAGTGCTTCACAAACTGGGACATTATATGAAGCGCATGATTACGAAGCACATGGGAGAATAGCAGATTTTGTTGTATTAATGACATATGAATGGGGCTATCGTTTTGGCCCTCCACAAGCTATTTCCCCGATTAATGAAATGCGAAGAGTCGTGGAGTATGCTTTAACTGAAATACCAGCTGATAAAATCTTATTGGGTTTTGAGTTGTATGCGCGTGATTGGCTCTTGCCTCATGTCAAAGGCCAAGAAGCCGAAACGTTTAGCCCGCAGGAAGCGCTCAATAGGGCCATCAAGTACGGGGCAACAATCCAATATGATCCAACGGCACAATCTCCTTTTTATCGATATGTTGATGAGCAAGGAAGGCAACACGAGGTATGGTTTGAAGATGCGAGAAGTGCACAAGCCAAATTTGACATGACTAAACATTACAACTTACGTGGCATTAGTTATTGGGCATTAGGATTCCCGTTTCCTCAAAATTGGGTTTTATTAAACGATAATTTTTCTGTTAAACAATCTTAATACTCATTATTGTTCGCAATAAACAAAGAGCTATGCGAATTTTCCCTTGTGAAGTGCGATCTGTGCTGACGGGATAAAAAGTTCATTTCAAAGCCATATTAATTTATATCAACAGGAAAGGAGCAACTCACATGGGAAGAGACAATAAACAAGGTCAAAGCAATAATAAAGGCTCATTACCTCAAACGCCAAAAAACCAAAAGATTGCACCAAACAAGGTGAGTGAGGAATTTTCTCAAGAGTTTATGGAGTTAATTAACACAGTCACGCAAAATAAGAATAAGCAGAAAAAATAAGGGGGGCTTCAGTTGGATTTTCAACGTGCACAAGAAATTGTCGCCTCACCTTTAGAATTTGAAGTGAGCTATAATGGCGTTTCCATCTGGATCGATCAGCTCCACGATGATGAAAAAACAGCGACAGTTCACCTACGCCGTTCTTTAGAAGAGCGATCTGAAGTAGCTATATCCGAATTAAAAGAAGAATATCTCGTTCACTAAACAGCAAGAACCTGCTTACTCAATAGCAATAAGCAGGTTCTTTTTTTAAATACTATAATCTTCAATATATTGAAGTTGTGTTAATACTTCCTCCACACGATGATGTAAATCTTTATAGGTTTCCGTAATTTGCTGTGGGGATATTGGCTTACTGAATAGATAGCCCTGAATATAATCACAGCCACCATCTATTAGAAAAGATAATTGCTCCACTTCTTCAATGCCCTCTGCCACAACCTTCAAACGTAAATGTTTAGCCATCGAAATAATCATGGAAACAAGTGCTTCATCATTTGGATTATGTGGCACGTTTCTCACAAATGTTCGGTCAATTTTTAAACAATCAATTGGGAATTCCTTTAAATAAGATAGAGAGGAATAACCTGTTCCAAAATCATCTACAGCAATTTGGATGCCTAATGCCTTTAACTCATGTAATAGCTGTGTCATTTGATCAATATTCATCGTCATACTTTCTGTAATTTCTAATTGTAAAAATGACGGATCTAAATTGGTACGATGTAAAATATCTTGTACCATTTCTACTAAATCCTGTTGAAATAACTGGCCAAGTGATAAATTCACTGCCACTTTCATCGGAGGTAAGCCTTGTTTCTCCCATATTTTCGCTTGAGTGCATGCGTTTTCTAAAATCCATTTACCTAGCGGGATAATAAGGCCACATTCTTCAGCAATAGGAATAAAGACATCAGGTGGAACAAATCCCCGAGTTGGATGACGCCAGCGAACCAAAGCTTCGACCGATTCAATGGTGCCTGTTTTTAAGTTGACCTGTGGTTGATAGTCTAAATAAAATTCATTATTGGCTAAC
Source organism: Lysinibacillus sp. YS11 (assembly GCF_002896375.1). Taxonomy (NCBI): domain Bacteria; kingdom Bacillati; phylum Bacillota; class Bacilli; order Caryophanales; family Bacillaceae; genus Lysinibacillus; species Lysinibacillus sp. YS11. Next base: position 3,343,924 of record NZ_CP026007.1, read on the forward strand.
GCATTATGTAAGTCTTGCTCTAACAATATTCGATCTGCAATACCTTTAGACATGTATGGTTTATAAAAAAGAAATCTTTGAGGTATTTGTCTAGCTTCTCGCATCGCTAACTGTGCATGCATTAATAGCTCTTCACCAGTCCATTGCTCCTCATAAAGAGCAATCCCAATATTTAGACTGCCATTCAATGAAAATAATTGGACCTGTAAAGGATCTGTCATGGCACTTTTAAGATTTAAGCAAAATTGTAGTAGTTCCTCAATCGTCTTTACATGGTCAATATAAATAACAAATTGTCCTTCACGCAGTTTAGTTGCAAAATAATGTGGAGGTACAATCGATTGAATTCGCTCTGCAACAAGTTTCATCATTTTATTAGAGTTACTAATCCCAATGGACGAACGAATCGCCGCAAAGCGATCAATTTCTATGGCAATGATAGCCTTTTGCGCTTTATGTTCATGTAAATTTTCTTTTAACGTCTTAAGTAAAAAATGTTCATTTGGCAACAATGTAATATCATCATGATAAGCTTGAAATCGAAGCTCTTTTTGAGATTGTTCAAGATCCTTTTTAATTTTCAACAGCTGCTGAAAGGGTTTTTCCACAGATGTATAATAAATCGCCTTTAGGAAAAAATAGAATGCTAAAAACTGATAGATCAGTGCTGAGAAATCCCATATCGCATTTTGATCTTGACTAACAATAAAGAAGACATCACTCACAATAAGGGAAATAGCTGCGCTAATTAGCCACATGGAACGCTTTGGTAATTTTTTTACATATGTACTAACAATAGCAATGGTTAAAATTTGAAGAATAATAGCAATTAAGTGTACCATATTATCAATCGTATCTAACCAATTTTTAGGCAATACTTTGGGCGAATAATAAGCCAGAAAAACGCTTCCTAGAACGAAAAGCATCGAACAACCATATGTCAGTATCCGATGATTCATGGTTAATCGCTTTTTAGGGTTTAAAATAATAAGTATAAATCCAATGGCTAAGTATAAACGTATTAATATATGTAGGGGCTCGTTCATAAAGTTCCATTCTCTAGATTGGCTAAAAAACAAGCTAACTAATTCTAATAAGGCAATAATGAAAAACATGTTTCCTATGTATAAAGTTTGATTGGATAATAAGTGTGAAAATACTAAATAGGATTGGATCGCAATTGCCATTGTAAAAACAATGATTAATATTTGTATCACCAATTTTATATCTTGATACATGTTACCTTGGAAAACACCATATATTTGATTGCTAAAGCTCAGTAATGGTATGACAAGTAATAAGGGTAATACCATGTACCAAATTTCTTTTTTCTCTATCTGATTAAACCATCTCTCCACTCCAAACCCTCCATACTACTATATAAACATTCACTAGGAAATTTTATCTATCTATATCGATTATTTAAATTTGAATTGTATATTTCTTTGACTTCTTACAAATCATAACACTTTTATCGGAATTTGTATGCACCTATGTGAAGTATGCTAATATTCATTTTATTTCAATATTAGCATACTTTTGATATTTTTAGTTCTTTATTCCACCCTGGAAAGTTGATGTTTCAATCTCTGGATGATTCTACCTCTTCTTTTTTTAATAGCAACAGCGGATAAGCCTAATGCATTAGCTATTTCTTGATCACTGTAACCTTCTACATAATAAAGTAGTAATATTTCTCTTTCTATCTGCTTAAGCTGAGACAACTTAATTTCAAGTAAGCTAGGATTTTTTTGATTGTCCCATCCCTCCATATCACTAAGAATAAAATTGAGTGTTTCACCATCAACAACCGTTATTCGCTCTGAATAGTTTTTTTCCTTTGATAATTCATTTAGAATCTCACCTTTTATCGAGGAATAAAGATAAGCAGAAAATTGTCCCTTTGCTGGATCTGCTTTTAGCCATGCCCTCCATACCGCAATAGAAGCAATATGACGATAGTAATCAAAATCCTTGTAAATATGAAGCTGCGTAAAAATGGCTGTAATCATTGGTTGCACAGCCTCTAAAATTTCTTCAAAAGATTGTGTTAATGAAAGCTTGTGATTGTTGCGAATGGACATACCACTCTTCCTGTCAACTGTGCACAGTTTAATATTCCTAGGTAACACAATCTTAGACTGTCATGTTGTTTGAGAGCTAATGCCCATTTTCAACATTTCAGCGCGCAGAAAGAATAAAATGCCTGGCATATTTAGTCATAATTCCTCCAAAGTTATTGCAAAAATTATCTATTTTCTTTGGTATTTCATACATATTTAAACGATAGTTGGACAAATTACTACTAAGGAGGCGATATAGATGAATTTTCAAATAAGAGATGCAATTACAGCGAATGTACATGGTCAATCTGCCGCAGAATTCAAAGACATTGTGGAAGATGCTATTAATCGTGGAGAAGAGCATTTACTACCAGGGCTTGGGGTGTTTTTTGAAAAATGGTGGAAGCAATCCAGTCCATCAGAACAAGATGAATTTGTTCAAAAACTAGAAAAAGTATTTGCTAACTGATTTTTAATGAACTGTGCATTCCATTTCCAATAAATGCGTGATAAAGTTTTACTTATCAGAAAATTTGGAGGGATTGGAATGACTGTTGCAGTAGAATTACTTGTCAATCAACTCAAACAGGTTTTATTAGAAGAACAAGTGTCAACAAACGAAACGGTACGACAGCTACATGGAAAGGATGAATCTCATCATATGATGAGATTACCTGATATCGTTGTCTTTCCCCGTTCCACAGCTGATGTCAGTGCCATCTTAAAAATTGCACATGCACAACGTGTACCAGTTGTACCATTCGGTGTTGGCTCCAGCTTAGAAGGAAACGCGATTCCTATTGCACATGGTATTTCTATTGATTTCTCTGAAATGAATAAGATTTTAGAAGTTCGACCTGACGACCTTCTTGTAAAAGTTCAGCCTGGCGTCACGCGCTCTCAACTGAATAAGGAGTTAAAAAAACACGGTCTACAATTCACAGTGGATCCAGGTGCAGATGCAACACTAGGTGGCATGGCTGCGACGAATGCTAGTGGTACGACTGCTGTGCGTTACGGTGTTATGCGTGATCAGGTTCGTGATTTAGAGGTTGTCCTTGCAGATGGCTCTGTCATCCATACAGGTAATTTAGCCGCGAAATCCTCTTCTGGTTATCATTTAAATGGTCTATTTGTCGGCTCTGAAGGAACACTTGGCTGCTTTACGGAGTTAACGTTAAAAGTGTATGGTATACCTGAATTTGTGACAGCGGGGCAAGCTGTTTTTGACACAGTTGGAGATGCTGTTAGTGCTGTTACCGCCTTATTACAGGCTGGTATTTCAATTGGTCGAGTGGAATTGGTCGATGAATCCTCTATGAAGCAGGCCAATGTCTATAACGATACATCCTTTAGCGAAAAACCAACATTGTTTTTAGAATTCCACGGAAACGAAGCGGGTATGCATGCGGACATCGCATTTGCTACAGAAATTTTTGAGGACTACAGCTGTCTATCCGTCGAATTCGAGCAAGATAATGCTGCTCGTAATAAGCTTTGGGAAGCACGACATTCTTTAGCCTATGCATATATTCATGCTTATCCTGGTAAGAAGCTCATGTCAACGGATGTCTGTGTACCAATCTCTGTGCTTGCTGAAACCATTTTATATGCACGAGAACAGCTTGATCATGTTGGACTCGCAGGTGGGCTTGTGGGCCACGTGGGCGATGGAAATTTCCATGCACTTTTAATGTTAAATCCAAATGACGCCGAGGAACAGGCAAAAGCGGATCGCTTCAATGAACAAATAGTGCAATATGCATTACTTCGAGGTGGCACATGTACGGGCGAGCATGGTGTTGGCATTGGCAAAATGAAATACCAAGCCACTGAACACGGTACCTCTTTAGTCGTCATGAAAAGCATAAAAGCAGCGCTTGATCCCCATAATATTATGAACCCGGGGAAAATTTTCACTATGTAATCTTGCAAAAAAACACGATCTCGTCATGAAGACGGAATCGTGTTTTTTATTAAAGATTGCTAGAACAATTGACACACTCTGTTACGTGGTATCTTCTTCCTTTAATCATATTGCAAAATATCCCTTAATCCTTCCTTTTGTCATCTTTCGCTGACATTAACATCTGTTGCGATAGATAAAACACATGGTTAAGGAAAAGGGTAGAAGTAATCTCACGCTCCCTTGCTCATTGTTTTGAAAATCATTTGGGGGATCTGCTTCATCTAAAACCAAAACTTCAGACTCTGAAAAAGCGTTCTGGCAATACCGAGTCAATAATCTTTTAAATGGGATATTCGTACGAAACTTAACTCTTTATTACAAATCATAACGGAAGCCTTTTACTAGCGTATCTCCTTTACGAAAATCCTTAGATTCATCACGTATAAAGCCTAATGATAAATAAAGGTTGATGGCAACCTGCATGATATCGCCCGAATGTAAATATAAAGCTTGATCCTGACGAGCGCGTGCGAAGGCAAAGCTTTCATATAATAATTTTTTCGCAATGCCTAATCCCCTTCCCTGAGGGTGTACGCCAAGTAAACGAACAATGGTAGAATGTATAGTAAGCTCTGGCAAACCATAAGCCTTTTCAGAATCCGTAAATAGCTGAAGCCCTCCTAAAATCTCATATCCCCGCTTTGCCACTAAAATTGTTTCTGCGTCAGGATTGCCTACAGATGCACGTATAGCACTTAAATATGAAGCCCAATCTTCAGGGTTATTGTATTCTTTCTCATATTGTGAATAGCTCTCTACAAGAACTTCTAAATAACGTGCATGGTCTTCCTCTTTCAACTGTTCAATCACTATTTCCACTACTGTCATTGTTTATTCCCCTTTCTTTTTATCAAACTAATTTACAGGCATTTCGTCAAATGCCTCCCTTATTATAGAAAGTTACTCTTTTTTCAAGGCGATGGGCGAGCCATTCAACGATGGCTGAAACACCCCAATAAATAAGACCGACAGCGATAAATGCCTCCAAAAATTTCAAATTTATAGAGGCTACAATATTTGCTACACCTGTTAATTCTTTCACTGAAAGAAAAAAAGCAAGCGATGTAGCATGTAAAAAGCCTATAAAAACATTGGTGAAATTAGGAATAGATTTACTAAATGCCTGAGGTAATATATACCGACGCATTGCCTGTGAAAATGTTAAACCAATTGCATAAGCTGCCTCTAGCTGCCCCTTAGGTACACTTAAAATTCCTGATCGAATGATTTCGGAGGCATAGGCACCTGCGCTCAATGTCAAAGCAAGTAAAACAAAAAATAATATGGGGATAGAGCTTGATTGAATATTTAGCTTTAATGCTTTCGCAAGGACATCCACTATAATAGGTACTCCGAAATAAACGAGCATTATATGCATAATAATAGGTGTACCTCTAAAAAAAGACACATAAAAATTTAATAATGGTGCAAAAAATTTAGTTTGCTGAATTCGAACAAAGGCAACAATGATACCGATGAGAATACCCAGTAAGACAGGTGTAGCTGTCATAAATAAGGTTAACGGCAATACCTTGCTAATTTCTTTAAAAGCTTCGAAAATAAATGCAAAATCTATGGTCATAACTCTTACCTCCTAGCTAGATACAGCTTCCTTCGGCATATAGCGATTAAGATAGCGCTCATTACTCTTTAATACCTTTTCTAACAGCAGCACAATGACATAATAGACAATAGAGAGTGCTAAATAAATTTCTAGCGCCCTTGTCGTGGAGGCAATAAGCGTCTCTCCTCTCCCGACCATATCCATGACCCCAATTGAAAATGCGAGCGAAGTGTCTTTTAAGGAGCTTATCATTGTGTTCGTTATATTTGGAAAGGCAACACGAAGAGCCTGAGGAAATATAATCCGTACAAAAGCCTGCTTACCGTTTAAGCCAACAGAATATGCAGCCTCTATTTGCCCTCGGTCCACCGTTAAAATGGAGGCTCTAAAAATTTCTGCAAATGCAGCAGCATTACTTAAGGTGTAAGTAATAATGACAAAATACATGGCATCCATTCTGGTTACATCAATATGCACAATCTTTAATAACGCGGGTATACCATAAAACACTAGAAATAATTGTACCAATATCGGTGTGCCACGAATAAACGAAATATAGACTGTTATTATTTGCCTCAAAACGTTGATATGGAGCAGCTTTGGTATAGCAATAGCTATACCAAACAGCATGCCAAAAAGAATAGAAAACACTAAAATTTCAAATGTTACTGGTAAATATTGAAGTAATATTGGAAGTACTTTTGCTATAAGCACGATGTCAAAGTCATTTGCCATACTTCCTTCATCCTCTCTATTTTTTTAAAAGTCTACCGTATAATCATCACCTAGCCACTTTTTACTTAGCTCACTAACAACGCCATCCTCCTTCAATTCACGAATAGCATCATCAAGGCGTTGTTGTAGGGTAACCTCATCTTTATTTAATAAGAAATATACTTTTGAATTTAATAATGCGTCTCCCACTACCTTTTGCTGTGCTTCATTGTTTTCGTTATAATACTTCACGGCAAATGGTGTTGTAATAATAGCATCCACACGACCTGTCGCAAGTTGATTATTTACATCCACTGACCCTGATGAATAGACGAGATTAGCACCTAGATTGTGTTCCTTATTGTATTTCTCAATAAAGACTGCTGAATTACTTGTTGGAGAAACACTCACATTTTTTTCTTTTAAATCATCAATCGAATGAATATCATTATTTTTTGCATTAACGGTTACTTTTAATGGAAATACATTATAAGGCTCTTTATTAAATAGAAATTTCTCCTCGCGCTCACTATTGACTTCCATTTGATGGGCAATAAAATCAATTTTTCTTGTTTCTAAGCTTAGTAATAAATTTGAGAATTCCATTGTCTTAAATTCAAATTCATATTCTGGTAGCTTCTCATCAATTGCACGAACAAGCTCTACATCATAACCAGTTAAATTTCCCTTGTCATCTAAAAAACAGATGTTTGGAAACTGTGTTCCCGTACCAACTATAATGTTTTGAACATCCTTGCCACTCTGTGCTGTATCATTCTTACTCGTATCTCCCTCAAGCTTTTCAGTGCTTGCACAAGCTGTTAGAAGCAATGTTAATAATAGCAAACTTAAAAATATAATTTTTTTCATATTATCCCTCACTTTAATCGATGTAAACCAAGATAAATAGTAGTATTTATTGCAGCGTGATGGCTTCGTTTTTGTCCCAAATCGTGCTTGGTAGCTCTTTTTTGAGAACAGGCATGATTTCAGTTGCAAAACGCTCTAATTGTTCACTTTGCTCAGACAATTCAAGTCCTTCCACACTAAGCATTTGGACTTGGTGGTTAAAAGCATGATGATACTTGATGATTTTTTCAATAATTGCATCTGGACTACCAACTAATGCGGAGCCACGCTCAATATGGTCCTTTAGGTTTTTGAATGGTGAATTATTCACCTTGGAGGCTTCACTGCTCATAAAACCTTCATAATAAGGTCGATACTTCTCAATCGCTTCCTCATTTGTATCAGCAATGTATAAACCTCTCGCACCCGCACCTACGACAGCCTGCTGTGGATCAAAGCCATAATGATCTAAACGTCTGCGATAATGGTCTATAAGGGCTTGATATTTTTCTATTTCATGAAAGGTATTGGAGGAAAAAATAGGGTCTCCATTTTTTGCTGCTAGTTCTGTTGATAGTTCACTTGAAGCACTGCCATGCCAAATTCGTATCTGTTGCTGATAAGGTCGAGGCTCAGTCGTTACAGAATCAATTTTCGAACGAAACTTACCTTGCCAGCTTATATTTTCTTCGTTCCATAAGCGTTTTAGAAGCTCATATTTTTCAGCTAAGGCTGCCCATTGATCCTCATCTTTGACATCAAATAAAGGATAGTGTCTAGGGTCATTCCCTTTGCCAATAACGACATCTAATCGTCCTTTTGATAAATGATCCAGCGTTGCATAATCCTCAGCAACTCGTATAGGATCAAGAACGCTCAACACAGTCACGGTTGTTAATAGTCGAATTTTTGAGGTTTTCATCGCTAGTGCACTTAATAGCACAGTAGGAGATGATGATAAAAATGGTGTACCGTGCCTTTCTCCTACGCCGTATCCATCAAACCCTAGATTTTCAGCTAGCACAGCCTGCTCAATTAAATGTGTAAAAACCTCCTGTGTTGTTAATATACGACCAGTTTTTATATTTGGTAGATTATTAATCAAATTACCAACAACAAATTTCATAATCCCTCTCCTTATTGTGTAAGATTAACGTCATAAAATAATGGATAACCAATAGAATCAAATGCTAAATCTTGCACCTGAAGTGAAGCTGCAACTGTATAAGGAAAAACATATATAGGAATGATCGCTACTTCTTCAATAAGCTTATTTTGAATTTGTTTATACAAATTTTCACGTGTTGCAGCATCCTGCTCAGTCGTTGCCGCCTCTAACCATTGGTCTACCTCCTCGTTTTGATACCAAGCTAAATTAATGCCACCTTTATCGGTCGTTTGCTTGGAATGATAAAACAAGCGTAAATCATCTGGATCGATCGCTACACGGCTATTCCCACGTAAATCGTAGGCTGCAGCGTCTGCTAAGACTGATCTTGCCTCACTCGTTGTTTCTATGATGACATCAATACCGACGGCCTTTAATTGCTCTTTTACCATAATGCTAATATCTTGGCGTTTTTCACGATTAATAGCATCATTTAAAATACGCAATGTCAATTTATTGCCATCCTTTTCTCGGATACCATCCTTCCCTTTTTCCCAACCCAGCTCTTCAAATAATTGATTGGATTTTTTCACATCAAACCCATCTTTACCTTCTAAGCTCTCATCATAGCCTAAAGTTGTAGAAGTAAGTGCAGACCAGGCTCTTTTATATGTACCTAGGTACAGGGTGTTCACAATACTCTCAACATCAATTCCAGCTTTTAGTGCTTGGCGTGCTTTTACATCATTCCAAGGAGCCGTTGTATTATTAATAAAGAGTGTATATGGTAAGCCTGCTGTCTCTACCTCCCATAATTTTAACTGACCACTCTTTTCAATCGCTAAAATATCCTGTGGCGGTACCGTTTCTGCCGCCTGTAATTGATTGCTTTGTACACTTCCTACTCGAGTAGCCTCCTCTGGTACAATTTTAAACGTTAGTTTATCCAAATAGGCTGGACCGTCGTGTTTAGCAAATGGATAACCGCCGTTATACTCTTCAAACTTTGCTAAAACAATCCGATCATTTTCAACTTGCTCCACAAATTTAAATGGACCTGTTCCAATAGGATGTAAACCAAATTTATCTCCAGCCTTTTCAGCCGCTTCCTTCGACACAATCGATAAATTAGAATGTGCTAAGATCGTTAAAAATGTTGCAGAGGGTTGCTTTAAAATGAATTTAATCTTATGAGTATCTACAACCTCAACAGACTCAACATCTGACAGATAGGTAGCAGATGTGAAGGCCTTTGTTTTGACATCAAAAATTCGCTCAATATTATACTTTACGGCATCTGCATTAAAATCTGTGCCATCATGGAATTTAACCCCTTCACGTAATGAGAATGTGTACTCTTTTTTGTTATCTGATACAGACCACTCCGTAGCCAGCCATGGTTTTATCGTATTATCCTTTTCTTGATAGACCAGTGATTCAAAAATACTTTTAATTACCCGTGTTGCTACTGCCATACCACTTGCATGAGGATCGAGTGTATCAGGTGCTGTTGATAAAGCGAACGTAAAATCGCCACCCGCTTGCACTGACTGCTCTTTCTCTTTGTTTTCTGAATCAGTAGTTTTATTCACACTAACTTCTGTTTTGGAGGTGCTTGATGAACAACCTGTTAGCGCTAATAGAATAACCATTATTACAGTAATAATCAGACTATATGGTTTCTTATTAAACATAGACATCTTCCTTTTTTATAAGTCATTGATTTAATTCAAAGCATAATGACATTGAACACTATGGTTTGGCGCTATTTCCACAAAGTCTGGCTCCTCTCGACTACAATGTTCTGTCGCAAAAGGGCAACGTGTTCGAAATGCACAACCAGACGGTGGATTAGCTGGTGATGGAATTTCTCCGTCTAGTGAAATTTGCTCTGTAATATGTGAACTATTTATTTTAGGCATAGCTGCAATTAGGGCTTTTGTATACGGATGTTTCGGATCTTGGAAAAGCTTCTCACTTGGTGCCATTTCTACAATTTTACCTAAATACATCACCGCCACCCGATCTGCAACATGACGAACGATATTCAAATCGTGCCCAATAAATAAATAGGTGAGACCTAGCTTTTGCTGTAAATCCTTCAATAAATTAATAATTTGTGCTTGCACGGACACATCTAATGCAGATACTGCTTCATCTGCTAATATAAAACTAGGATTGATCGCAATAGCTCTAGCAATACCAATTCGTTGGCGTTGCCCTCCAGAAAACTCATGTGGATAACGAGAGCTCCACTCTGGATTTAAACCCACTACTTGTAATAATTGCTGTATTCGATTTTCCATTTCATTAGCCGAAATTCCTTTAAGATGGACTTTTAACGGCTCTGCAATAATCTCCTTAATGGTCCATTTAGGGTCAATTGAACCATAAGGATCTTGAAAAATCATTTGCATATGTTTCCTTCTATCTCGCATAGCCGACTTTCTTAAATGCACGATGGATTGACCATTAAATAGAACATCTCCGGCAGTAGGCGTTTCTAGCTGTAATATTGTTCTGCCTAGAGTAGATTTCCCACTGCCAGATTCACCTACTAATCCTACTGTCTCACCTTTAAAAATTTGAAATGAAACGTTGTTCACTGCTTTTATTTTCTTGTTTGCTTGTTTAATTGGATAATATTTGTGTAAAGACTTTATCTCTAGCAATACTTCACGCTCTTGATTTTCCCTGTAGTCTACCTCATCCTCTATAACAGGATGGTTTTTAACCAACCATTCCGGTTTCTGAATTAGCTCCTTTATATGCCAACAAGCACTTTCTCGTCCTTGAAAATTTCTTAGAGGAGGTCTCTCTTCTCTACATTTTTCAGTGGCGAATGTGCAGCGAGGATGAAAGCGACAGCCAGCTGGCATCTCAGCAAGAGTGGGGATTGTACCTTCTATAGAGGGCAGTCTCTTATGTTTGATCTGATGTTCATTTGGAATGGATTGTAATAAGCCCTTTGTATAAGGATGATAAGGCAGAGAAAATAACTGCTCCATGGATGCCTGCTCCACAATTTCTCCCGCATACATAACAAAAATTCGATCAGCTAACTGCGATGCTACACTTAAATCATGTGTAATCAGTAAAATGGACGTGTGATATTCCTCTTTCAGCTCTTTTAGTAATGCAATAATTTGTGCTTGAACGGTAACATCGAGTGCAGTAGTAGGTTCATCAGCAATAATCAAATCAGGATTACAACTTATAGCCATAGCGATCATGGCACGTTGCAACATGCCTCCAGACAATTCATGAGGAAATTGTTCCATACGTACGTTAGGATCTGATAATCCAACTCTTGTTAATAATTGAACTCCTCGTTCATATGCTTGCTTTTTGGATAATTTTAAATGCCTTTGCATCATCTCCACCAATTGTTGCCCAATCGTAAACACGGGGTCAAAGGCAGTAGAGGGCTCCTGAAAGATCATGGCAATCTTCTTACCTCGTATATTGATCAACTCACGATTTGAAAGCTTGACAATATCTCTGTTGCCTAACGTCACTGTTCCTTTCGTAATCACACCATTTTCATATTCAATTAAACGCATGATTGCCTTCGAGGTGACTGATTTCCCACTTCCAGATTCACCTACTAAACAAATTGTTTCACTAGGTTTTATAGTGAAAAAAATAGTAGATACAGCGTTTAGAACACTAGATTTAGATTTAAAATCTACTGTTAATCCTTCCACTGTCAATAAATTATCCATCATAAACACCTCTTCCTTAAGACAAACGCTTTTTAGGATCTAACTGATCACGTAAACTATCCCCCAAAATATTGACTGCTAACACAAAGAGTGCGATTGCTAACCCTGGAAACGTTGAAATCCACCAACCAGCTGCTATATAGTTTCTGCCTTGTGATAATAAAAAACCCCAATCCGGAATTTCTGACACCACACCTAATCCTAAAAAGCTGAGACCGGCACCTGTTAAAATAGCCATTCCTAAACCGTTTGAAGCCATAACTAATAATGGCGAATAAGCATTTGGTAGCACATGCTTTAAGAAAATGACAGAATTCCTCATGCCTATCGATTTTGACGCTAAAATGTAAGGACGATTTTTTATACTTAATATTTGGCCTCTCATTACCCGAGCATACGTCGGAATAGCTGATACTGATACGGCAATGACAAGATTGGTAAAGCTAGATCCCAATACAGCAGCAATGGCAAGCGCTAATAAAACACTTGGGATTGTTTGTATGATTTCAATCATTCTCATTAATATCATGTCGACAATGCCCTCGATATAGCCCGCTAAAGTTCCAATTAGAGCACCAATGAATCCACCTACAACAACAGCGCTTATGCCGAGTAAAAGTGAAGTTTTACTACCGTATACAACTAAACTAAATACATCTCTGCCAAAATAATCTGTCCCAAAGAGATGCTTGAATGATGGAGGCTGTAAAATAGTAGTAGGAAACATCTTTGTAGGCGAATACATCGCCACCCAATGTGGGACTAGGGCACAAATAGTAAAAAAGGCGATAATGAAAATAGCAGCTGCTAACATCATCTTTTCAAAGTGAAGAATACCTTTACTAAATCGCTTTAATTTAAGTTTTGAAACTGATTTCGTTTTAATAGTTTCTAACTTTTGCATCTTTATCCTCCCTTTACCTGCCTACTTCGAATTCGAGGATCAATGATGGAATATGAAATATCAATACATAGATTAATTATGACATACACAATAGCTATAAAAAATACAACACCTTGTATGATTGGCAAATCCTTAGCTGTTATGGCATCTGCCACTATTCTTCCAAGACCCTGTCTAGCAAATACCGTTTCGATGACAACCGTCCCACCTAAAAAATCACCTAGTAGCACGCCAATCATTGTAATTGCAGGTATTAATGCATTTTTAAGGGCATGTCGGTATAAAACGATATGCTCTGTCAGTCCTTTTGCTCTAAGCGTCAGTATATAAGGTTCGTTCAAAACCTCTAGCATGCTATTTCGAACTACTCTAACAATAAACCCTGCACCTAAAAGACCTAATGTAATAGCAGGCAAAATAACAGAACGCCAACCATCTGAGCCCATCGCAGGAAACCAGCCTAACGAAATGGAGAAAATTAAGATTAGTAAAATTCCCGACCAAAATGTAGGCATGGAAATCCCAAAGAGTCCAACTAAACGTGCAATATAATCAATTACCGTGTTACGATGAACAGCTGCTAACACTCCAAGTGTAATACCTACAATGACGGCAATCAGTAGACTTGCAACGGTTAGAACAACAGTTGCAGGTAATTGTGTCCATATTTTTTCTATCACAAATTCGCCATCAATGGTTGATTGCCCAAAATCACCATGCATTAAATCTACTAAATAATCAGAAAATTGTTTTGTAAATGGTAAATCCAACCCTAATTCTTTACGTAAATTTTCGGCTACCTCAGTGCTTGTAGCATTTTCAGCTAGTAATGTATCAACGATATCAGTGGGTAAAAAATAATTGATTGAAAAAACTGAAAAAAGGGCACCCAGTAGTACAAATATTGCTACTAAGCCACGATTAACAATTAATTTTATCATTAATACACCCCATTTCTATATTACGTTTTACAACTGTATTTTTTCTCCAGCCAGTGCAGCCTTTAAATGCTCAAGACCAAGTTCTGTAACTGCTTGATAGATACCATTTTCACTTGAACCAATTTCTACAACGGGTACATAACGAATTCCATATTTTGCATCAAGAATATCTCGGAAAGCATCATTATGCGTTACATCCACTGTCTTGTAAGGTATATCCTCTTCTTCTAAATACGCTTTTACCTCATTACAGTAACTACAGCCTTGCTTTGACCAAACGATTACATCTTTATTTATTGTCATTAAATTTGCCTCCTCAGCTTACCGCTTCTTTTTGCTGTAAATGTACTGGTCCCAATAATTCAAACGAACGTTGACGTTCAAATTCCTTCAAGATGGGCGTATGCAAAATAAATTCATCAATTTGGAATCGTACATGGTAGTCATCTAAATTGGCTCTAATGTCTTCTGCTGTACCGTATAAAATATCGGCCTCATACTGTTCCACTGTATATTCCTCTCCAGATTCCTGACCAAATTTCTCTGCTTGCTCTACTGATTGTAGCGTCAGGCTTCTGCCACTTGCTAAATGCACCTTTGTAATTTTTTGATCTCCTATTAGCTCTTTCGCTTCCTCTTTACTTGGAGCAGCAAGTGCAGCAATGGAAATCGCAAAAGTGCCGTTTGGATGATGACTGCGATAGATTCTAGCCGCTTGCGCCAAAACATCATTATCACTATTAATAAATCGAGCAAAGACAAATGCAATGCCTAGTTTTCCTGCAAGAGCAGCACTTTCAGGGCTAGCGCCAAGCAAAAATAATGTCGGCTTTGCCTTTGGAATCGGCGTTGCTTGTATGCCATATAATTCGTGCTCTTTTGGTATGGATTGCTCAATTAATTGCTGTAAAAATATTAGTCTCTCTTCAAAATCTTCCCCTTGATTGAGTGTGCCATATTGTAGAGCCTTCGTGGAAAGTGGCAAGCCACCAGGGGCTTTACCGATTCCTAAATCTACGCGTCCCGGCTCCAATGATGCTAGAACATGGAAATTTTCGGCTACTTTATAGGGGCTATAATGCTGTAGCATAACCCCACCTGATCCAATTTGAATGGATTTGGTTTTAGCAAGTAAATAAGAAACCAATACTTCTGGAGAAGAACCTGCTAATGACTCTGTATGATGATGCTCCGATACCCAAAAACGTGAATAGCCTAACTGCTCAGCTCGTTGTGCTAAAGCCACCGTTTTTTGTAATGTTTGTTCATTGCTTGCTCCTTCAATAATAGGGCTTTGATCTAATATGCCTAATGTATAACTCATATAACCCCTCCTAATTTCTTTTATTCAAATAAACTTACTAGGTTTTTAGACAGACTGTTTAACATAGCGACTTTCCTTGAATGGTAAACCTAAATTCCCACGCAAAGTATCTGCCTCATAATCTTTACGATATAGCCCTCTTGCTTGTAAAATTGGCACTACTTTATCAACAAAATCTTCAAGAGCACCAGGTACTGTCACGCCAATAATAAAACCATCTGCTGCTTCCTTTTCAAACCATTCTTGTACAAGATCTGCTACTTGCTCAGCTGTCCCAAAAAAGGCTGTTTTTGGTGTCGCCTCGCGTAAAGCGACTTGACGTAATGTCAGACCCTCCTGCTTAGCATAACGTTTAATATAATCGGTTGTGCTTCTAAAGCTATTGGCTCCAATATCCCCTAGATCAGGAAACGGTGCATCCACATCGTATTGGGTAAAATCATGATGGTCAAAGTAACGTCCAAGATAAGCAAGAGCACGGTCTATGGAAACTAACTCAACAATTTCTTGATATTTCGCCTCTGCTTCCTCCACCGTATCGCCAATAATTGGTGATATACCTGGAAAAATCTTTACTTCTTCGGGATTTCGTCCAAATGTTGCCACCTCTTTTTTTACTCTCGAGTAAAATTTCTGTGCCTCTTCAATAGATGCCCCATGTGTGAAAATGGCATCTGCATCTTTTGCAGCTAATCGAATGCCTGCATCAGACGACCCAGCCTGGAAAATAACGGGCTGGCCTTGCTTTGTTCGACCAATATTGAGTGGTCCTTGGACTGAAAAATATCGCCCTTTATGATGTAATGTGTGTAATTTTTCTGGATCAAAAAATTGATCTTTGTTGACATCTGCAATAAACGCATCATCATCCCACGAGTCCCATAAGCCTTTGACAACCTCTAAGTATTCTTCCGCAATTTGATAGCGTTCTGCATGGCTAGGATGTTGGTCGATTGTTTTGTTATAGTTCAAAGCAGTACTTTCTAATGGTGTCGTTACAACATTCCATCCAGCACGCCCAGCACTAATATGATCTAATGAAGCGAATTGGCGTGCTACTGTAAATGGTTCGCTATAGGAAGTTGAGACTGTTCCAACTAACCCAATGTTTTTCGTCGCTACTGCTAAAGCCGATAAGATTGTAATAGGTTCAAATCGATTTAAAAAATGAGGGATGGATTTTTCGTTAATAAATAAACCATCCGCAATAAATGCTACATCAAATTTTCCCTGCTCTGCTTTCTGAGCCTGCTGAATATAGAAAGGTAAGCTTACACTTTGATTGCTCGCCACCTTTGGATGACGCCAACCAGAAATATTTCCTCCTACCCCATGAATAATTGCTCCAAATCGAATTTTATCCTGTCTAGCCATGTCAATTCCTCCTCAATCTTTATTTTACTAAACATAGTGGTTAAGTATGTTTTGTTGGATTGAGAATGATATTACCGTTCCTTTAGACGATATGCAATAGGTACAGTAATAGAAAAAATTTTATGTGGTGATAAAATTTTTTATCAATACGTGTCTCCTATGCTTTCAAAATGCTTAGCTGTTTCACAAATTGTCTGCCAAAAGGCTGATGGCAACGTCTCTTTCTCTTTATAGGTTAAAAATATATGTTGATTCATATCCAGCAAATGCTTAACGTCTATCTCCACAAATTCACCGCTTTCCAGTTCCTTTTTAATGCATAGATGTGGTAAAAAGCTTAGATAGTCTTTTGTCCGAATAAACTCTTTGGCAACTTCTAAATGATCTGTTCGTACCTCAATATTGGCTGCTACTCCCTCTACCTCGAACATTTTATGCACATAATTCCAATCAAACGCGCCACATTCAAAAAACACCATTTTCTGTTGAGCTAATTCTTTTGCTTGAATAAGTTCATTTAGTTGTAATGGGTGATCACGGTGTTTGACAAGTTTCACTGTATTGTTCAATAAAAGCTCGTTCTCTATGTCATCTCCATGTACATATTGAATAAAGCCTAGATGAATTTGGTGGCTTTGTAGCTTTTCTAAAATGTTTGTTGTGGAACCTGTAAATAATTGAAAACGCAAATAAGGAAATTGCTCTTTCCATTTAGGCAATGCATAGGCTAAAAAATACTGGGCTGTTACACCGTTTGCACCAATACATACCTCATCGGTCTCCTGCGTTTCTTCTAATTGCTTCTTTCCTTGCTGAAATGTTTGCACAATTTGCGTGGCAAATGGTAAAAAATCTTTCCCTTTCTCTGATACGCTCACACTCCTTCCATCTCGGTAAAATAACTCAACACCTAGCTCTCGTTCTAATGACTTAATACGTGCAGTTACAGTCGGCTGTGAAAGAAATAATGCATTGGCTGCTTTATGGATACTTTTGTAATGGACAACATATAAAAATGCCTCGATATGGTCTATATTCACGAGGAGTTCACTCCTTCATTACTTATTTAACCTATTATATAAATAATTCCTTATATTCTCTATAACTTATAAGAAAACCATGTTTTATATTTTTGACAAAGAAAAAAAGTAACCCAGCGTCTCCCAGGTTACTTTACTATGTAGCGATGTAGCCATCCATCTTGACAACAAACATCGCACGTGGTGAACATCCCTCTGTCTGCCTACCACTTTTATGTTATTCACATGAGCACCCTCTGTTGTCCATGTAAACTCTATCTATCGTACTTCTCAACTCGAGAAAGCATATGTCTCAATTTAAGCTAAAATCGATGCTAATACAGCTTTTTGAGCATGCAATCTATTTTCGGCTTGCTCAAAGATGTAAGAATTAGGTCCGTCAATAACTGAAGTCGCAACCTCTTCCTCACGATGTGCTGGTAAGCAATGTAAGAACATATAATTTGGTTTTGCATAGGCTACTAGCTCATCATTAATTTGATAGCCAGCAAAATCTTGTAAACGTTTTGCTGTTTCTTCCTCTTGACCCATAGATGTCCAAACATCAGCATAGACGACATCTGCATTTAATACTGCTTCAACAGGATCATTCGTGATTATAATCGTACTGCCATTTGCTGCCGCAATGGCCTGTGCTTTAGCGATGACTTCCCCATCACATTCATATCCTACAGGTGTCGCAACAGCTACATTTATGCCAACGTGTGCTGAAGCTACTACGAGTGAGTGTGCTACATTGTTGCCATCACCTACATAGGCAATTTTAAGTCCTTTTAACATGCCTTTATTTTCTGCAATCGTCTCTAAATCAGCTAATGCCTGGCAGGGATGATAAATATCCGTTAATCCATTGATGACAGGGATTGCTGCATGCTCTGCAAGCTCTTTGACCATTTTGTGAGAGTTTGCGCGAATCATAATGCCATCTAAATAGCCAGATAATACATGCGCTGTATCGTAAATTGATTCACCACGACCAATTTGCAAATCACGCGCATGCATAAACATGCTTTTCCCACCTAATTGATTCATACCAACTTCAAATGAAATACGTGTACGAGTTGAATGTTTCTCAAAAATCATGCCAAGCGTTTTACCTTCTAGTAATCTTGGACATTTTCCCTCTTTTGTAATCATCTTAAGCTGTGTTGCTAATTCAATAAGATCCTGGACCTCTTGACTTGTATAGTCTAGCAAAGTTAGTAAATCTTTTCCCTTTAAACTAGACACTAACTTTAACTGTACTTCTTCGAGTAATTTCATAGCCTTCGCTCCTTATATCGTTGCTGTTGAAATTAGTATAACATGCATAAATATAAAATCAACTGAATTTTTATAATTAATCTTAATTATTATTCATTTGTTATTAAATGTGTCAAAAATTCGTCAAAGCGAATATTTATACATGTTTTCTTTTTTACTAAACATTCATATTCTTAAATAATTGCATTATAGTTTATATATATTTATAATTAATATGCATTAACTATTGAGGCGGTGAAAAAAATGGAAAAAGAGCTGATACAGCTGGTCAAAGAGCTGAACCAAGTAGAATATGAAACAAATGTGATGCTAACAGAAGAATTCTCCACCCTATTAGATGAAACATTAACTACAAAGCAGGCACTATTTTTAAGTCTTCTTCAAACACATGGCCCTTTGCAAACCTTCGAATTAGCAAAGTTGATGGGGACCTCTGCTAGTGCTGTAAGTCAATTAGTAGGAAGATTAGAACAGGAGAGCTTTATAAAAAGAACCATAAATCAAAAGGACCGTAGAGAGATCATCATCGAGTTAGATACGCGGGGCTTTGATTATTTTCAAAAACAGGAAGAAATTGAACTAGCCATTATCAATAAATACTATTCACAGCTCTCTAAAGAGGATTTACTGCAATTAAAAGAAATATACACGAAACTCCATGCTATCGTCTCTAGCGATCAAAAAAATTAGAGATTGAAAAGGAGGAATATTTGTGGATTTAAATGATTTAAAAAAGGATATTTTTAAAATTGCTTATCCTTACGTAAAGACTCGTCCGAATGTAATCCTATCCATTGGTGTTATTTGTCGTAATCTAGATGCTGCTTTTATATTCAACGGCTCAAATGTCACATATGATAAAAAACCCTATGTCTATGAAATTGGGTCAATCTCTAAAGTTTTAACAACATCCATGTTTGGGGAAATGATTCAAGAAAGAATCGTGAAGATAGAAGATTCTATCGCCAAATACTTTTCTGAAATTCCAGATAATCACCCTGTAACTTTGAGGCATTTGGCAAATCACACATCTGGTCTACCGGGAATTGGTGTACTGAAGAACATCTATAATCTTTTTGATAGCCAAACGCCTCGTGACCCCTTTTGTCCCTACTCATTGAATGAGGTAATACAGTATTTTAAAACCCATACCCAGGAGCCTAAAGTTAAGTTTAGATATTCTAATGTAGGAATGGGCCTTTTAGGATATTTATTAGCAAATGAACTTCACACTGACTTTGAAACAGCCATTACTCGTAGAATCGTAGAACCTTTAAATTTAACGAATACCTTTATTTCTATCCCCCCTCTAAAGAAAATACCGTATTGAAGGGATATTCTGTTCGGGGACATAACAAGCCCCCACTTGAAATGAATGAATTTATGGCAGCTGGCGCTCTACGATCCACTGTTGATGATTTATTAAAATTTTTAAAAATACACATTGGCAATCAAAATTCAGGCTATCTATTAACACATCAAGCTACTCATACTATTTCAAAAGATGTAAGGATCGGATTAGGATGGGTACTTGAAGACGATATTATTTGGCATAACGGATCAACGAAAGGCTTCTCTAGTTATCTAGGATTTAATAAAAAACAGCAAACAGGTGTCGTGATTCTATCCAATTATCGATCCTCTATACTAGCAACAAACCCTCTTGAAATGGGGAAAAATATTCTACAGCTCTTGCAAAATTCTTTATAGCGATAATGGGGTGTTTCTTGAATGGTATAAACGGGAATACCCCATTCTTCACAAGAACTACTTGTAGCTCCTATACATAGCTTGAAACCTGTCAACCTTTACTCATTCTTAATAGTTCTATGCTTGTTAAACGCTTCTAGAAGCTTGCAATGATTCTTGTCATAAGCTAACTTAACATGGGCTGTTGCTCAGCACAGCAACAATCAATTTACTTGCAGATATTTTCCATTAACCTACAAATTAATACTTCTCTATATTTTGATTTCTATAAGAGTCTTACTCACTAAGAAGAATGGGACTTGTGTTTATAATTACTATTCATATTAGCAAGTCTAATTGTCTTGGAATGAGTAAAAAAGCCTCCTAACATTTTGTTAGAAGGCAAAATCATGCTATATCTATTTAGCAGTATCAGTCAAAAGTAATTTTATTGACGGCATCACGGTCTAATTTTTTAATGACTTCTACCATTAATTTAACGGCATTATCATAATCATCACGATGTAGGATACCTGCATGTGAATGAATATAGCGTGTTGCAATACCGATTGATAGTGCTGGTACACCATTTGCTGTTACGTGGATGGAGCCAGCATCTGTACCACCGCCAGCCATCGCTTCAAATTGATATGGAATATTGTGCTCATCTGCTACATCTAATACGAATTCACGTAAGCCACGATGTGAAACCATAGATGCATCATACACAACGATTTGAGGGCCTGCACCCATCTTACTCGTTGATTCTTTTGCTGTAACTCCAGGAGTATCTCCTGCTACACCTACGTCCACTGCAAATCCAATATCTGGTTGGATTTTATGTGTAGCAGTTTTTGCACCGCGAAGTCCAACTTCTTCTTGTACATTCCCTACAGAATAAAGAATATTAGGGTGCTTTTCATTTTGTAACGCTTTCATAACATCAATCGCGATTGCACAGCCGATACGGTTATCCCAAGCTTTAGCTAATAGATACTTATCATTTTTCATTACATTAAATTCAAAGTACGGTGTTACCATATCGCCAGGACGTACGCCCCACTCAAGTACTTCATCTTTAGAAGCTGCACCAATATCAATAAACATATCTTTAATGTCTACTACCTTATTACGTACATCCGCAGGTAAAATATGAGGTGGCTTTGAACCAATAACCCCAATCACTTCATCGCCCTTACGTGTAGTAATCGTTACACGCTGTGCAAGCATAACTTGGCTCCACCAGCCACCCACTGTTTGGAATTTGATAAAGCCTTTGTCATCAATTTGTGTAACCATGAAGCCTACTTCATCTAAATGTCCTGCTACAACAATTTTAGGACCGTTTTCATCGCCAACTTTTTTAGCAATGACACTACCTAAGTTATCTGTTTCTACAGTATCTGCATATGGTGCAATGTATTTTTTCATGACCTCACGCGGTGCACGTTCATTACCTGCGATACCATTCGCATCTGTTAAATCTTTAAACATTTGTAATGTTGGATCTAGTTGTGTCATCCTTTTGCCTCCTACTTCTTGTATCTATTTTATTATACTTCGTTTACCGAAATATTCCTAGCTTAATCGTCTGAAAATTGGTGTATTTCTTAATTTAATAACCTGAACGCTGCCGATGATAATTTTCTTGATTTTTTTCAAGATAAGCACCAACTACATCCTCAAATGTAAAACCGAGATTATACGCTAGTAATCCATAGTATTGCCAAATAGCTAAATAACGCTCCTCTGTAGGTTGATGAATAAATGCTAAAATAACACTTTGTGTTTCTAAAAAAGTAGCTGTTAAATCTTTGTTTTCTTCTACGAAAGGCCACATTTCAATCGATGTATAGCCCTTTAATAAGCCAAGAGATAAGATAAAATGAATCGAATCTACATATTCTTCTAAAATGACTTCACGTGCTGATGGTCCCTTTGTGCTCCAAAATTTAAAGCAACGTGTTTCATTAGCAAGCTCAGCTAGTTCCACTAGTAAGGCTAAGCCCTTTTCCTGAAACACATCTTGCTGAATATTTTGTGTTTGCTCGATAAAATCATCAAGCTCTTTTTGCATGGTAAACAATTGTTGTAAATTCATTTTTTTCTCCTAAATTTCTAAAAAATTTTTTATAAAAAGTGAAACTATTTGACCCTTCTAACCGTATAGGAAAGAATAACCTTTCTTCAAGGGGGAAATTTAAACATGTTGCCGTTACTAATTCGACTTGCTGTAATAGCGCTTATTATCTATGTATTTTACAAAGCGATTCGTTATATAACCGATCCTAAACGCAAACTTGATGAAGCCTATGAAAAAGGCCAGTATTATTTCTATGATGACGTTAAAAATGTCCGAAAAAATTTCTTTATTTCCTATAAAGGTGCTCTTTTTGAAGGTGAAAAATACCTAGGCACAACAGAGGATGCATTTGAGGTTGTAACCATTTTCGTCGGTGCGCGTGATGCTGCCACATTACAAGGCTTCAGCAAAAGCGACTTTGAATATTTGCAGCAAGAAATATTATTGAACTATCCAAGCGCCAAAATCAATTGGAAGCAGCCCATTGAACAGCTTATGCGAAACACATCCTCATCATGAGGATGTGTTTTAATTATTCTCATTTATGTCCAAAGCTGCACAATGATAAAAATTTGTATGGCTGCAAGTAGGGGAAAACCAAATGCAAAACGATTATGACGTGTTTTGTGGCGGAATAAATACATACCCAATACACCTCCAGCTGCCCCTCCTGCTATGGCTAGTGTAAATAATGTACGCTCTGCTATACGCCATTCATGATTCTTTGCGCGTGATTTATCCATCCCCATTAATATGAGCAATACAATTGATACAATGCTCATATAAGCTAATAATGCTTGTCCCATTTCTTACTCCTTTAAAACCGTGATACTATTAATCTAACACAAAAAAGACTGATGGAAAAACCCATCAGTCTTTTTATTGCACTTATGATATTTTGCACCTGTCGCTACGCTTTCGGTGCAGAAAATTCCTCTTTTGCACCTGTCGCTACGCTTTCGGTGCAGAAATAATAGTGAATGTTGTCAGCTATTATTTAGCTACTGCTTTTTTAGCAGCGTCTGCTAATTGAGTGAATGCTGTAGCATCAGTTACTGCAAGGTCAGCTAACATTTTACGGTTAACTTCGATACCTGCAACTTTTAAACCGTGCATTAAACGGCTATAAGAAAGACCGTTCATACGAGCAGCTGCGTTGATACGAGTGATCCATAATTTACGGAAATCACGTTTTTTCTGACGACGGTCACGGTATGCATATTGACCTGATTTCATTACTGCTTGGTTAGCAACTTTGTATAATGTATGTTTTGAACCATAGTAACCTTTAGCTAATTTCAATACTTTTTTACGACGTTTGCGCGTCACTGTTCCGCCTTTTACGCGTGGCATATGAATTACCTCCTGCTTTTCATTAAAAAATGAATGTTAGTATTTTTTTGTAGTCAATTATTTCATGTAAACAAGTAAAGATTTGATGCGTTTGAAGTCACCAGATGATACGATGTTCGCTTTACGTAGGTGACGTTTTTGTTTCGTAGATTTGTTTGCGAATAAGTGGCTTCCATAAGCACGGTCGTATTTTAATTTACCTGAACCCGTTTTTTTGAAACGTTTCGCAGCTCCACGGTGAGTTTTCATTTTTGGCATGTCGAATTCCTCCTAAACTGTTCGTCTAATATTATTTCTCGTTCTTTGGTTGAAGAACTAAGAACATGCTTCGGCCTTCCATCTTCGGTTTTTGTTCTACCGTTGATACTTCAGCACAAGCTTCAGCAAAACGATCTAACACACGTTGACCAATCTCTTTATGTGTGATCGCACGACCTTTGAAACGTAGGCTACATTTTACTTTATCGCCTTTTTCAAGGAATTTAATCGCATTACGTAACTTCGTTTGGAAATCATGCTCATCGATTGTTGGGCTCAAACGAACCTCTTTCATTACGATGACCTTTTGATTTTTACGAATTTCACGGTCTTTCTTTTGCTGTTCAAACTTAAATTTACCATAGTCCATGATACGAGCGACTGGCGGCTTGGCTTGAGGGGCCACAAGGACAAGATCCAAGTTTACACGAGCGGCGATTTCTAGCGCTTCATTACGTGTCTTTACACCAAGCTGGTCACCATTGTGATCGATTAATCGAAGTTCACGTGCGCGAATGCCTTCGTTTACATACATGTCTTTGCTAATAGTAATCCACCTCCAAGTAGTTGTCGCGAATACATGGTTTGGGCAAAGCCTTGCCCGGTTGAACGGTACATCCTCTCGTCATGTCCATAAAAAAAGGACGGACATTTTTGAAGATGTCCGCCCGCTATATGTGCATGCGCAAGTCTACGCAAAACAATTCAACGTGTCATACCTGTTCACAGCCTTTAAAGCGTTGTATCAGGTGAGAAGCGGGCAGCCTCTACTTCAACCACAAACTTTGTATTCATTAACCTTAATTATATTAGCATGTATATGATAAGCTGTCAAATATTTATTTCCTTATCAGTGCTAACATAACCAAAATGAAGCTATTCTATACAAATGCAAGATTTATTTTATACAGAAACCCTCACTTTGGCAAGCAAGGGTTTCTCGTTGAAGCTTATTTTGTAATTTCTGCTTTAATAGCTGCTAGGAAATCCTCAAAGCTAATTGTTTCGGAATCTTTCGAGCCATAACGTCGCACATTTACGCCATTTGCCTCTACCTCTTTATCCCCGATAACAAGCATATAAGGAATCTTTTTCATTTGTGCTTCACGGATTTTATAGCCTAATTTCTCTTCACGATCATCCATTTCGACACGTAAACCAGCCGCTGTAAGTTGCTCTTCAATTTGCTTTGCATAGTCGAAGTGAGCTTCATTCGATACTGGAATAACTTCAACTTGTACTGGTGCTAACCAAGTTGGGAATGCTCCTTTGTATTCTTCAATTAAGAAGGCAACAAAACGTTCCATTGTTGATACAACACCACGGTGGATAACAACTGGACGATGAGGCTTACCATCTTCCCCAACATAAGTTAGGTCGAAGCGTTCTGGTAATAAGAAGTCTAATTGAACTGTAGATAAAGTCTCTTCTTTCCCAATCGCTGTTTTTACTTGAACGTCCAGTTTAGGACCATAGAATGCAGCCTCACCTTCCGCTTCAAAGTAGTCTAAGCCAAGTTCATCCATTGCTTCTTTTAGCATACTTTGTGCTTTTTCCCACATTGCATCATCATCGAAGTATTTCTCAGTATCTGCTGGGTCGCGATAAGATAAACGGAATGAGTAATCATTAAGGTCGAAATCTTTATAAACCTCTAAAATTAACTGTACTACTTTTTGGAATTCCGCTTTAATTTGATCTGGGCGAACAAAAATATGGGCATCATTTAATGTCATCCCACGAACACGTTGTAAGCCTGAAACAGCCCCTGACATTTCGTAACGGTGCATTGTGCCAAGCTCTGCAATACGCAATGGTAGGTTACGATATGAATGCATGCTGTTTTTGTACACCATCATATGGTGAGGACAGTTCATTGGACGCATAATTAATGTTTCATTATCCATTTCCATTGGTGGGAAAATTGAATCTTGATAATGATCCCAGTGACCAGAAGTTTGATAAAGCTCCTTAGAACCTAATACTGGTGTATAAACATGCTTATAGCCAAGTGATAATTCTTTATCGACAATATAACGTTCAATAACACGACGAATTGTTGCACCATTTGGTAACCAAAGTGGTAAACCTTGGCCAACTTTTTGGGAAGTTGTAAACAGTTCTAATTCTTTTCCGATTTTACGGTGATCACGTTCTTTTGCTTCTTCTAGCATTTGAAGGTGGTGTTTTAATTCCTCTTTTTTGAAGAACGCTGTACCATAAATACGTTGTAACATTTTGTTATCAGAGTTCCCTCTCCAGTAAGCACCCGCTAATGATAAAAGCTTGAATTCACGAAGTTTACCCGTAGATGGTACGTGGATACCACGGCAAAGATCAAAAAACTCGCCTTGATAATAAATAGATACTTGCTCATCAGCAGGAATGGCTTCAAGTAATTCTAATTTATACTCATCGCCAATTTCTTCATAAAGGGCTTGTGCTTCTGCACGGCTTACATTTTTGCGTTCTACCTCAAGGTTTTCAGCAATAATTTTCTTCATTTCTTTTTCAATGGCTGGTAGATCTTCAGCAGTGATTGGTGTTGGTGAGTCGATATCATAGTAGAAACCACCTTCAATTACTGGACCAATACCAAGCTTTACATCTGGGAATAGACGTTTAATAGCTTGCGCTGTTAAATGGGCAGTTGAGTGACGTAAAATTTCAAGTGCTGCCTCATCATCTTGTGTAATGATTGCAATTGTTGCATCCTCTTCAATTGGTGTTTTTAAATCCACTAACACACCATTAATTTTACCTGCATACGCTTTTTTCCGTAAGCCAGGGCTAATAGATAATGCTACGTCATCAGTTGATGTGCCTTTTGCAAATTCCTTTACAGCGCCATCTGGGAAAGTTAATTTAATCATTTCTGACATATCCTTTGCACTCCTTTGTTTTTGATAAATACATAATGCTTGATGATTGGCTGGAGCAATGTTTGTGTGACTCTACGGCTTGGTTTGAGCGGAGTCATTGCTTTTTTAAGCATTTCTCTGTTCAATCGGAGCGGCATCTTCTTGTTTCTGAGCGGTTTCTTACTCTCTATGAGCGAATTTACCACTTTCGCGAGCGACTTATCTCCCTATATGAGCGGAGCCACCACTATTTCAATGAAATCTGAAAAAAATAAAAAAGCTCCGTCCCTCACAAAAGGGACGAAGCGTATGCTCGTGGTTCCACCCTTCTTCCTTCCGACTTACATAAAGTCAGACGAAGCTCAAGGCTAGCTAACGGGCTAGGGACCGGCGAAAGATTATCCCTTTCGCTGCTCAGTAGGTAGTAAATAATGTGCCCATACTAGGAAGTTTTCAGCCGATGACTTCCCTCTCTAAAAGCTGATACACAAAATCCATGTCCTCATCAATGCATATTGATATTAAGTATATGAGTCAGTATACGCTCGATTGTCGAAAAATGCAACTATCAATGTTACATCCGACGATTTTTGCCTCGCATTTCGATCGGCACTGTTAGGGCTTTAATTCGCTCCATAATTCGTCCCGCTTTGACAACCTCAATATCACCTTTTTGTGACTGAGCTAAGTGATGCTCTAATTCTTCATAGTTAAAATTAGACGTAATAAAAGTTGGTAATTGCTCTGCCATCCGATAATGGAAAATAGTCCCCAATATTTCATCACGTGTCCAGGAAGTCATTGTCTCCGCACCTAAATCATCTAGCATTAAGACAGGAGCCTTTTTAATATAATCTATTTTCTCATTCAATGTATTATCGCCAATGGCATTTTTCATTTCTCGTAAAAATTCTGGAACGAAAACTACCACAGAGCGGATTTTAATAGATGCTAATTCATTGGCCAATGCACCAAGTACAAAGGATTTCCCTACACCAAATTTACCATATAGGTAAAAACCTTTTGCAGGTAATTGACCAGTTTCTTTTGTTATTTTAACAAATTGAGCTGCTTTTTGTGCAATCGCCACACGTGATTCATCATCAATACTTAAATCATGAATTGTTGCTTGTAGCACATCTTTTGGCATATGCATACTTGCAATCATATTCGCAACATCTCGGCGTTCTTCTTCCCTAATCTTTTGCTCACAGCGCACATAGTCCATTTCAATAGAATTCCGAACAACCCTTAATGTCGGGATGAATCCTTTTAAATAGTTTGTACAATGTTCGGTATTATCACACCCACAGCACTCAGTAGATTGACTAATAAACTCATGCAGTTTAGGTAAATTTCGCTCAACATTGTCATAGTTTAATTCATCTGCATGCTGCGCTAAAAATTCCTGCACATGCGGGTGCTCTAAAATTTCACGTCGCATGGCTTCATAGCGTTCTTGGAACGAGGGTACATTAATTGCTCGCTTTAGTGGTCCATTTATAGGTTCGATTACTGCTCACCTTCTTTACTATTCGCTTTTTCCTAGCATCTCTAATATTTTTTGTCGCTCTTTTTCAAAATCTATAGTACTAGAGGTAGATTCCTCTTGATTGTCATTTCGTTTATAGAACCATTCAGGCACTTTTTCTTCACGTTGATATCTTGAACGTCCTTTAGTCTGTTGACTCGTTTTATTGGACGTTTGCGGCTTGTTTTTCCAAGCTGTATATTTATCATGCTCTTGACGTGCAAGTTCCATTGCTTCCTTAGCGGTCTGGACATTTTTTCGTACCCAATGATCAGCAATCGTTTCCACATATTTTTTAGGGAGCTTCATATCTGTTGTTAGCATAACGTATTCTAACAATGCATTAACCACTCCAATTGGCATGCCATGTTGAACGATTAAATTTTCTGCAAGTTGGACTGAGGTTTGTAATGGTTCTTTACCATTATTTATATCTCTTAAAACTTGGACAGGTGCCGTTGTTTCTAAATAGTGTTGAAGTTCCTGATCCTTGGTTTTTTGTCCCGCTTCTGCTACTGGTAGAGGATCGGTGACACGGGCAAGTTTTGGCGGCTCCTTGGATACGGTTAATTTATAAAAATCAGCAGCAGCCTTTCGTAAACGTTCCTGAGAAATTCCTAAATCATCATCTAAAGCAAGTATGACTACTTTTTGCATATCAAGGGCTGTTAAATGATATAAAAATGCCAACTTGGCTATAGCTTCACGCACTTCAAATGTCAACAAATTGGAAGGTACCAATTGCTCAGACAAACCAGCTTGCAATAAATCAAAATCGAATTGCTCCAAATAAAAAGGATATACTTTTTGTTGTTTATCCTTATGACTCGTATCCACTTGTAAATCTGATGGGATATTGGCATGAACAGGCTTATAGACATCAATAAAAGCACGAGATACATCCTTAAACGCCGAGTCCTTTACAGGTGACATAAAGCGCTGACGTAAGTTGCGATAAGCCTGCTCTCCAATTTTACTAAACAAAAACATCGACAGCAGCGGGTCTTTCATAAAGCTATCTGCATCTAATGGGCGCTGTAGCTCATATAAAAAACTACGCTCACCAGCATTTTCTTTTTTCCATGTACGCAGCAAACCAATAGCTTCTAAAGCAATACGAGCCTCAAACACTTTACCAATTGGTAGCCCTAGCACATTCATTAAATAATAATGTGTCATTTGCTGCTTTGGCATTTGCTCTGCTTCTGCCCATAATGTTAAATAGAGGCTAACTGGCTCTGATCCCGTTAATGGTTGATAAAATAATGTAACTAATTGACGCTCTTGTGTAGAAAATGCATGAGGTAGACGAATGTCGAAAGGATCGCCAGGCTGCAATTCCTTATATAAATGAATCAACGTCATTCATCCTCTCTGTTTGCTATGATTTCTTCTCCGTTTGACGTTGAATAATGTCCTTTATTTCTTCAATAAAGACATTGATATCTTTAAACTGACGGTAGACCGACGCAAAACGCACATAGGCAACCTCATCAATTTTGGCTAAGCGGTCCATGACCATTTCGCCAACATCTTCTGAGCGTACTTCCGAATTTCCAATACGACGAAGATCTTTTTCAATGGACAGAACAAGTTCCTCCAGCACATCAAGTGCCACTGGACGTTTTTCACAAGCACGAATAAGCCCACGAAGTACCTTCTCACGGCTAAACTCTTCTCGTGAACCTTCCTTTTTCACAACGACTAATGGCGTCTCTTCAATTTTTTCAAACGTTGTAAAACGGAAGCCACATGACTCACATTCACGACGTCTACGAATTTCTTTATTATCATCTACTGGCCTCGAATCCACAACACGCGTTCCGTTAAATTGGCAAGATGGACATCTCATATATTTACTCTCCTGGTTTACAACAATTTAATATATCTATTATAACAAATTTCCTACATGTAAGAAAAGTGCATTCACGTTTGTGGCCTCATGATAAATCTAAAGCACCTGAAGTACAAGAAAAGTTTCTGTAAAAAAAGAGCACATTGAAACCTTTTCGATTTCAATGTGCTATCTATAGAAATTATTACGCGTTTACCGTTTCTAAAGCATTTGCCACTTTTTTCACAAGGTCAACAACGCGTGCAGAGTAGCCCCACTCGTTATCATACCAAGCAAGTACTTTTACTTTGCGGTTGCCTAACACCATTGTAGAAAGTCCATCAACTGTTGAAGAATAAGTTGTTGTATTGTAATCAGAAGATACTAATGGCTCAACAGAGAAATTAAGGATACCCTTCATTGGACCTTCTGTTGCCGCTTTTACAAATGCTGCATTAACTGCATCAACTGTTACATCTGTATTTAAATCTACTACAAGGTCAACTAAAGATACGTTTGGTGTTGGAACACGAAGTGCCATACCATGAATTTTACCTTCTAATTCAGGTAACACTAATTTTAATGCTTTCGCTGCACCTGTAGATGTTGGGATAATGGATTGGGCGCATCCACGTGCACGACGTAGATCTTTATGCGGATTGTCTAAGTTCTTTTGGTCATTTGTATAAGCATGAACTGTTGTCATTAAACCATTCTCAATACCAAACGTGTCATTCAATACTTTTGCTACTGGCGCTAAGCAGTTTGTTGTACAAGAAGCATTTGAAATAACATCATGTTTCGCAATATCCAATTTGTCATCATTTACACCTAAAACAATTGTGACATCCTCGTTTTTACCTGGTGCTGTTAAAATTACTTTTTTCGCGCCAGCTGCTAAGTGCATCGCTGCTTTATCACGCTCATTAAATTTTCCTGTAGCTTCAATAACGATATCTACACCCATTGTAGACCAAGGTAATTTTAAAGGATCACGTTCACTAATAATTTGAACTCGTTTACCATTTACAACTAAAGCATCGCCTGCTGGTTCTACCGTACCTTCAAATGTTCCGTGATTTGTGTCATACTTAATCAAATGTGCTAACGTTTCTGCAGGATAGCTAGCGTTAATTGCAACGATGTTTAAATCTTGTTGTACGATAGCCTGGCGGAAAACCATACGTCCGATACGCCCGAAACCATTAATAGCAATTGATACTGTCATTTATAATATCCTCCTGTGAGTACATACTCAGATTAATTAATTATATACTTTATGGTGATTAGTATAACACAATTTTAAAAAAGATGAACATTATATATTGAGAATATAAAAGTTCTTATTTTCTGAAAAATTATTCTTTATTATGGCGTTTCCCCATAAAAAAATGCGTAGCAAGGTCGGCTTGCTACGCATTATAAAAGAACTCATGAAATAACATCCCAATAATGCAGGATTTTTTTTAATTGTTCTTCTGTACTTTCTATATTTTCATTATTATAAATGACCGCATGTGCACCCTTTTCTTTGACAGACATCGGCAGTTGAGAGTGCATACGTGCCAATGCATCTTCTTTAGATAAATTATTTCGTTCCATTAAACGTCGAAGCTGAACTTCTTCACTGACCGATACCACAATGATACGTTCCACAAAATGTTGAAGCTTACTCTCAAATAACAAAGGAATGTCCATCACAACATGTTCATGTCCTGCTTCTAAATAAGCATCACGCTGACGTAACATTTCTTTTCTGATTGCTGGATGCATGATATCATTTAACGTTTTGCGTTTGGCAGGCTCATGAAATATGATATCTCCCAGCATAGTTCGATTTAAATTGCCGTCCTCAAGCAAGATAGCTTGTCCGAAGCTTTCAGCAATCAATGCTAATGTCTCAGTTCCAGGTTCTACGACATCTCGTGCTACAACATCTGCATCAACAATCGGTAAACCCAGTTCGCTCATCATTTTAGCTACTGTACTTTTTCCACTTGCAATACTTCCTGTTAGTCCGATAATCATTGCTAAATCCCCTTTAATGTTGACAATTTGGGCAATAGACAGAGGTACGCCCTCCAATTGTCATTTGACTTGTTGCCGTTTCACATGCTGGACATACCTTTTTCCCATACATTTTTAATCGATTCTGCATACTCCCTGCTTCCCCATTAATATTCCGATAATCAGAAATAGTTGAACCACCCGCTTCAATGCTTTGACGTAGGACAGCAACAATCTCCTCAAATAATGCTCGCTTCCGCTTTTCACTAATGCGGCTCATTTTGCGTGCAGGGTGAATTTTCTGAGCAAACAATGCCTCTGTTGCATAAATATTGCCACAGCCCGAAATGACTTGCCCATCCATAATTACTTCTTTTACGGCTTTATTTTCATATTTCGGTAGCTTAGATTTTGTTATAAAAAAATCACATGCATGCTTATCAAATGGCTCTGGTGCCATTTTTGTCAATGGCGCATGATCTTCAATTTTTGTCAGAAAACGAAGTTCACCGAATCGACGAATATCTGAATATATCAAGTATCCCCCATCTGCCATTTCAAATGTCGCATGGATATGCTTTTGAAATTTCGCCTCATTGATTTCTTCGGGTGAATTCACAACAAACCAAGCACCTGTCATCCCTAAGTGACTAACAAGAACATATGGAACATCATCCTTCAGCAAATGAAAGAAAATATATTTTGCTCTTCGTTCAATTTTGGTAATGGTCATCTGGGACAAAGTACTTTCAAATGCATCAGGCGCTGCTTGTTTGACAATACATTGTTTACCCTCACTAAAAGAGAAATGTACTCGTTCAGAAAGCTGAACCTGTTGAATGGTACGTCCTTCAACTGTTGGCTTCAATGCCTGGACGACACCCTCTACCTCTGGTAATTCAGGCATTTGAATCCCTCCTTATTTTGCCTCGTACCAAGTTGAGCCATGGTTAAAATCTACTTTAAGCGGTACAGCAAGCTCAATAGCGTTTTCCATGACTTCAGGTACAATTTTTTCGAGTAAGGCAATCTCTTCCTTTGGTGCCTCAAAGATTAGCTCATCGTGCACTTGAAGTAGCAGTTTTGCCTGCATCTTTTCTTTTTTCAATCGAGCATCCATATCAATCATTGCCTTTTTAATGATATCAGCTGCACTACCTTGAATTGGCGTATTCATCGCCGTACGCTCAGCAAAGCTTCTTAAATTAAAGTTTGAGCTTGTTATATCCGGTAAATAACGGCGTCTATTTAATATCGTTGTCACATAACCATTAAATTTTGCATTTTGTACAATGTCATCCATGTACTGTTTTACACCAGGGAAACTTGCGAAATACTTTTCAATAAAATTAGCTGCTTCCTTACGCGTAATATCTAAGTTTTGTGATAGACCATAATCACTAATACCGTAGACTATTCCAAAGTTAACAGCTTTCGCTGCGCGACGCATATTACTATCAACCTCATCTTCTGACACATGAAATACATCCATAGCTGTACGTGTATGAACGTCCATTCCTTCACGGAAAGCCTCAACAAGGTTTTTATCTTCTGACATATGCGCAAGAACACGTAATTCAATTTGCGAATAGTCAGCAGAAAATAATATCCAATCATCTTTTGAAGGTACAAAGGCTTGACGAATTTTGCGGCCCTCCTCCAAACGAATTGGGATGTTTTGTAAATTCGGATCTGTTGAGCTTAAACGCCCTGTTGCAGTTAAAGCTTGCTGGAAGCGCGTATGCACTTTACTATCTGATACATGAATCTCCTTTAGTAAGCCTTCAATATATGTGGATTGTAATTTTCCAAGTTGGCGATACAACAGAATATGTTCGATGATAGCATGCTCTGACTGTAATTTTTCTAGGACATCTGCAGCAGTTGAATAGCCTGTCTTAGTCTTTTTAATCACAGGTAGCCCTAGCTTATCGAATAGAATCACACCTAATTGTTTTGGTGAATTAATATTAAAGGTTTCTCCAGCTTCTGCATAAATTTCTTGCTCAATTACTACAAGTTTATCATTAAGCTCTTGCCCCATTTTCTCTAACGTAGCGCGGTTAACCGTAATCCCTTCGCTTTCCATTTCACCTAAAATTCCTGCCAATGGTAGCTCTAGGTTTTTATAAAGATCGAATTGTTCATTTTCCTTTAATAAGGCTTCCAGTTTCGGCTGTAATGACCATACTGCAAAAGCTTTACGGCTAACATGCTGTGCAAGTTGGTCCAAATCAGGAATTGCACGCTTGGCACCTTTTCCATATACCGCTTCATCTGCTTGGACATCATAGTAGCCTAATTCCCTTGCAAGTGTTGCGATATCATCGCCACTTAATGCTGGATTATTAATATAAGAGGCAAGTAGCAAATCAAAGTCAACGCCAGCTAATTGAATCCCAGCTCGCTTTAATGATGCTTGAGCTGCCTTAGAATCGGATATATATTTTATTTTTGTGGCATCTTCTAGCCAACGACGGAGAATATCTGATTTTGCTGCTTTATCAAATGGAATATATTGCGTCTTTACGCCATCTGATAAGGCAATTCCCAGCTGCTGACAAGTATGATAGTGCTCGTTTTCAAGCTCTACATGCACGGCCATCACGTCTTTTAAATCCTCAGGTCGAACTTCCTGGACTAGGTCATAATCGAGAGGCGCCTGTTCTTCTTCTTGCACTGTAAAGTCACTTTTATCAAGCAGCGATTTAAAGCCAAGCTCACGCCACACATTGATTAATTCATCTTCTTTTGGCCCATTATATGCAAGATCAGCCAGTGAAATGGTGATTGGAGCATCCGTATAAATCGTTGCCAGCTTCTTACTCATGATGGCTTGCTCTTCATTAGCTACAAGCTTTTCCTTCATTTTAGAAGCTTTCAATGTATCCATTGCTTCATAAAGTGCTTCAACGGAGCCATGCTCTTTTAATAATTTTACAGCCGTTTTTTCCCCGACGCCTGGTACACCAGGAATATTATCGGAGGAATCCCCCATCAAGCCTTTCATATCAATAATTTGGAGCGGCGTTAACCCATACTTTTCCGCAATAAAGGCTGGTGTATTTTTCTCTATTTCCGTAATACCTTTTTTCGTTATATAAACGGTTACTTGCTCTGTCGCCAGCTGAGTTAAATCACGGTCTCCAGAAACGATGATAACATCCATATCCTGCGACGAAGCCTCTTTAGCAAGCGTTCCGATAATATCATCCGCTTCATATAACTCCTGCTCATATTGCTTAATACCATACGCATCAATGAGCTTTCGTAAATAAGGAAATTGCTCTGATAATTCTGGTGGTGTCTTTTGACGTCCTCCTTTATATTCTGTAAAGGTTTCATGGCGGAATGTTGTTTTCCCAGCATCAAAAGCAACCAATATTTTGGTTGGCTGTTCTTCCTCTAATATTCTTTGTAGCATTGTTGTAAAGCCGTATACAGCATTAGTATGAATGCCACTATCATTCGTTAGCAATGGCAACGCAAAAAACGCGCGATACGCTAAACTATTACCGTCCAATAATAGTAATTTTTCCTTGGTCATGATTTTATCCTCCTGCGTTGTCTTCTTCTTCTACTTTATCATAACAATACATTTCAAGTAAAAAAAGCAGGCGTCCATCCTCAAGGTTATCCATTATTTTTAATGGTTTATCCACCACTTTAAAGACTTTATCCGCTACTTTAGCATTCCTATTCATTCAAAAAAGCCAACCGCGCGCAGCGGTTGACTTGTTTAAAATATTTTAACTCCTTAACGCATATTACCTATAATAGATGAACGACTATCCTGCATTTTTTTTACAAAATTAGTCATTACATCAAAAGCCTCATTTCGTTTACTATTCATGCTTTGTAAACGGAGCATATCCATTTGACCTTGCTGTGCATTCAAATCAGCTAGCTGTTGATTTCGTTGTTGAACATCCTCTAGTTGATCCTTAAGCTGATTTTCTAACAGCTGTGCTCGCTGTGATTGGACTGCCTGTAATGCTGATTCTAGATCCATGCCTTGAATATCAATTGGTTGAATTAGGCTATTAGCAGAGGATTGCCCTGCCCCACTAAATAATAATCCGACTGCTAAAGCACTTCCAAACACGACCTTTTTCATCTTTATTACCTCCTATTAAAATGAATCTTTGCTTATCATACATACTAAAGGTTAAAACTAGGTTAAAAAATATAATATGGTATGTATGCATCTGCCTATCAAGTTTAGTCATTGACTATTCTCAATAACTTGACTGTACTACAGATTAAATAAGGGCAATACTGACAAATGTTAATAATTTTCGTATTAACAAGGCATAAGACGTATTACATCCATTACTAAAAAGCAAAAACTTTCATTCAAGGACAAGTCTCCTGTAAATGAAAGTTCTTAATAGTTGTTATTGATTTGAAGTACGATAAAAAACTTCTTCATAGATGACAGTTAATATAAATGCATTCATAAAAGCAAACACAAGAAATAACGGCATGCCGCCTAATTGTGGATATGTTAGCTCTTGATTAAATACCATTACTGTACTAATTTGTGCCAAAAAGAAGATTAAGCCAATTCCAACTTGCCAAATAGGACGCTTGACCTTTCTTTTTTCATACCAAAATAATTTCTTAAAAAGGTTTCTTACATCATCTGCAATAATGATACTGATTAAAAAGATACAAACAAAAAATACTGGTATATGATAAACACTTTTCGTCACCCACGAAAAATCGGATAGACGGTAGAAAAGTGTTAATATCGAAGCTATACTACAAGCAATCCCTAAATTTTGGAGCCATTTGCTAATTTGTAATTTCAAAGCCCTTACCCCCAACTATTCTTTTTTAAACATTATCATTCTATCAAATTATAGTTGATTCGGGAATACAAACTTATAAATTTCTATTATTTTCATACTATAATAATTCGATTTCATGGATAGTTATAATTCTAGTACAACAAAAAAGTCGTCTCCTTCAAGACAGAGACGACTTTAAACTGCGTTTATTTAATATAACCAGACAAGATGTTGGCATATGGTGAAGTAGCTGGCAAGATAATAACCGTATCTTCCCCAACCGTTTTCTTATAGGATTCTAATGTGCGGTATAAAGAATAAAATTCAGGATCTTGAGAGAAAGATTTATTGTAAATCTTTGCAGCCTCTGCTTCTCCTTCAGCTTGAATTAAAGCAGCTTCTTTACTTGCTTTAGCAAGCATTTCTTGTACGTGTTGATCCGTTTGTGCCTCAATACGACGTTTCTGTGCATCTCCCTCTGAAAGATACTTTTGTGCAATTGATTCACGATCTGAAATCATATTCGTAAAAACGGATTGTTCATTTTCAGTCGGTAAATCAATGCGACGTATACGTACATCTACTACTTCAATACCATAGTTATCGTTGGAAAGAAGTTCATTAACACGTTCAGTTACTTGATCGTTTATGCTGCCTCGAGAAGAATCCTCATCATTTATAATCTCCGTATAGTTAATTCGGCCAAGTTCAGAGCGAATAACAGAATAAATGAACTCTTCCATACGTGATTCAACTTTTTCTATCGTACCAGCATTCGAAATCAAGAGCTTAGGATCCGTAATACGCCATACAGCATAATTATCAATAATAATTCGTTTTTTATCCTTTGTATTAATTTCTTCTTCCGAAATCTCATACGTCATTTGGTTTTTTGGTAACTTTGTGACACTTTGAATAAAAGGAATTTTCATATTTAAACCTGGTTCACGCTCAAACTTAACAACCTCTCCAAACTGCCGAACAACAGCATACTCTGATTCTTTAACTATATAAATATTCGTTAATAAAGTAATCACTAGAGCGAATATGACCGTTAAGGTTACAGCTAGAGAGATATATTTTTTAGGATTCTTCGGTCCTTTCTTCGACATTTTAACTACATTGTCTCCCGAATCACCTTCTGAAGGAGCAGCTTTTTTACTTTTGCCAGATAAGAAATTGAGGAATTTTTCTAGATCATTATTTTTTTGGTCCATTAGTTACCGCTCCCCTCTTTTTTCTCTGTTTGTGTCTGTTGCGACTGTTGAGGCTGTAGTTGCTGTAGTGGTAAATACTTCATCGTACTACCATCATCATTCATAATGTAAATTTGTGCTTTCGGTAGGACATTTTCAAGCGTCTCTATAATTAACCGCTCTCGTGTAATTTGCTGATTACCCTTGTATTGCTCATACATTTTATTAAAGACCGCTACATCCCCTTGTGCTTGCTCGATACGGGCTGTTTTAGTTCCTTTTGCTTTCGACATAATAGCATCACGTTCGCCTTCAGCTTCACTAATGCGTTGGTTTTCATATTTTTCAGCTTCATTTATTTTTGTATTTTTCATTTCACGTGCATCTGTTACAGCAGTGAATGCAGCACGCACATCTTTATTTGGCAATTCTACATCTTGCAATTTCACACCTAAAACGCTTATTCCAATATCGTATTTTTCAATAAGAGAAACTAATAATTGGCGAGTATTTGCTTCGATGTCAGCTTTACCTTCTGTTAACGCTGCATCGATAGAAGAGCTTCCGATTATAGAACGAATGGCACTCGATGTCGCGCTATGTAATATTCTTTCTGGATCCTGCGAATTAAATAAAAACTTATTAGGCTCTGTAATTTTCCATTGAACAACAAGGTCTGTTAAGACAATATTTTCATCCCCCGTAATCATTTTTGTTTCGGCATCGTATGCCTCTAACTCACCTGCTTTATTTTGCTTATAACCAAATTGCAGACTAAACGTTTCTTTTGACAAAATTTCTACGGATTGGACGGGCCAAGGTAATTTAAAATGAAGACCTGGATTTGTTACTGTATCAGCGGCACGACCAAATGTAATAACCACAGCTTGCTCTGATTCATCTACCGTGTACCATGAAGTAAAAACTGTAATAAGTGCAATAATTCCAAATATTCCAAGTCCAACAATCATTAGTGTCCTTTTCACACTCATGTCTGTTCCTCCTTTTGCTTAGTACTATTGTTTACGGTGAACCCTTATAAAAAGTTTCAAAATATTTTCATATAATGATTGTAAAGGACAGAATCCTCTGTATCTCACTCTTAACAAAAGCTTATCAATGCAAAAAAATCCTGTTACCTTTAGGGCAACAGGATATTGATAACCAGATGTTCAAATACTGGGAAAATGGTAGTGGATAATACAATACTAATTAATGCAGCAACGATCATCGCTAGACTAGCAAATGTGCCTTCTAGCTCTCCAAATTCAAATGCTTTTGATGTACCCGTTCCATGAGCACCCATACCAAGCATTAATCCTCTAGATGAAGGTCTGTGAAAACGACATACTTTGATAACGATTGGTGCTAACAAGCTTCCTAAAATACCAGTCGTCATAACGAAAACAGCTGTAAGCGTAGGAGAACCACCAATCATATTAGAAATATCCATCGCAATAGGTGTTGTTACAGAACGTGGCACTAAACTATGCACCAACTCATCATTTAAGCCCACCAATAGAGCCATCATAAAGGATGACACAATAGCAACCGCTGAACCAACAGCAATGCTGATGAAAATTTCAAATGCGTGTTTTTTTAATAGGTTGACATTTTTATATATAGGAACGGCAAACGCAACGGTTGCTGGTCCTAGTAAATTTGTTAAGACACTCGCTCCAGAATTGTAGGAATTATAAGATACACCTGTCAGTAGTAAAATACCTATAATGACTAAAGGTGTAATCAGCATAGGTGTCAGCCATTCTTTTTTATATTTTTTATAAAACATTTTACAAATATAAAAAATAGCAACGGTCCCAAGTAAGCTGACAATGGCGATTAATAAAGTCATATCGCATCACCCTTCTTTCGCCGCTCTAGCCATTGTGCTGTATACCCCGTTACAAACATTACCACAATGGCACTCACAACAATGACAAGCACAACCTTCATTCCTTGCACACCAAATAAGGCATGATAATCAATAACACCAATGGCAGATGGAATAAAGAATAATAAGAGTTCACTTAATAGTACGGCTGCTCCTAATTCAATCCATTCAAGCTTGATTATATGAAACTGTAACAGTAAAAATAATAGGACAAGTCCTATTATACTCCCTGGAATCGGCAAGTGAAGTAGGCGTGCAATAGTATTTCCGATTAATAATAGGATATAAAGATAGCCGATTTGCACGATACTTTTGACGATTTTCATGGTCATCCTTCTCTCATTTTTTCTCTGCCTCAACAGTCAGGAAAACACGATTCAAATGATAAGAAGGTTAATTCACTGACTGTCAAAGCGTTCGTCTAACAGACAATCGCGGGTTAGATGGTTGTTAAACTTTATGCTACTATACTTTACACCTATTTACGTTCCCTGTAAAACAGAAAAAGAACCTAGTGTCTAAAAAACACTAAATTCTTTCTGTGGGGAATATAAAGCAGTTAAAAATCTTCTATTAGATTTTTATGGTCATCGTCTTAACAATCATATTGGGGGTTTCTAGAAATAAGTATAGTGCCCAAATATGAATGTAACATGTTGTTCATGTAAAGGATTTGTTAATTTTTCGGAATCATGACAATCATTTTAGTTCCTATGCCGACTTCACTCTCTACTTGAATTCGGCCATGATGCGCCTCGACTAAATGCTTAACAATCGCTAAGCCTAAGCCTGTTCCACCAGAATTACGACTTCTCGCTCGATCCACCCGATAAAATCTTTCAAAAACGCGCGCTATTTCATGTTTTTCAATACCAATTCCTTGATCCTCTATTTCGATAATGCCATGTGTTTCATTTTCCTTTAATCGAATAGAAACAGTCGTGTTTTCAGGTGAATATGTAATCGCATTGGTAATTAAATTCGTCACAATCTGAATGATACGATTGGCATCCCCCATAACCTGGACATCTCGTTCGATATCCACCTGGAAGCTCATATTTTTTTCATCCAATCGCGGAGCTGTCAATTCTGCTCCACGAATTAGAACATCCTGTAAGCCCATCGGCATAATATTGACAGTAAAACCATGCTGCTCGATCTTTGAGAGCTCTAGTAAATCTTGAATCAGCATTTGAAGTCGATTACTTTCTTTATATATAATCTCCAAAAAGGAAATCAGCATTTTTTCGTCTTTATAGGCCCCATCCAATAAAGTTTCTGAAAAGCCTTTAATAGATGTAATAGGTGTGCGTAATTCATGTGATACATTCGCAACAAAGTCTTTCCGAATTTGTTCTAATCGAACTAGTTCCGTTATATCATGCATAACGATAACAACGCCTAGCCATCGTCCATGGTCCCCGATGACCGGTGCCCCATAAACTTCTTTGTTATAAAGTTCTTGCTGTACTTCCATTTTAATTTGTTGTCGATAAGGCATTTCTGTCAGAAAAACATGATCGATAAATTGTTCTAATGATTTAGGTAAGCCTATTGTACGAAAAACCTTTCCTTGTACATCATCAATCTGCATTCCAAAGCGCTCCAGAAATACTCGATTTACAATGGAAATATTCCCCTCACGACCAATCATCATAAGGGAGCTCCCCATATTTTCAATTAAGGTTTTCAGTCTTTCTTCCTCTACTTCACGTATCGTTGTAATATCTTGCAAATTCCGTGCCAATA
Organism: Lysinibacillus sp. YS11; assembly: GCF_002896375.1. NCBI lineage: Bacteria > Bacillati > Bacillota > Bacilli > Caryophanales > Bacillaceae > Lysinibacillus > Lysinibacillus sp. YS11. The sequence continues at coordinate 3,386,010 of NZ_CP026007.1, forward strand.
TGTTTATGGAATGACTCAGTGGTATCATCCGTTCATGCTCATTTTCTTGAGCACGTGCACGATAGTTACCCTTTGCAAGCTCAAGGGCAGTGTCTGTCACATTATCAATCGGTGCAGTAAAGTTACGTATCATATAACGACTTATAATTGCTATTAATATCAACGTGATGGTAAAGAGAATAGCCAGTACTCCGTAAAGGCGAGCACGCACATAGTTCAATAAGGATTCGTCTCGTTCCATAGCCTGAGCTGCGTACAAAGCTTCCTGATCTTCCTTCGTTAAATCCATTTTGCGTTCATCGATTACTTGGTCCATTGATGTCCGTATCTCAGTGGTTGCTTGCTCGTTATATTGCTCGATATAAATAGGAAAAAGCTGACCTATAACAATCATTAGGACAGCTAGTATCGTTCCAAGTAAAAGCATGAATGTCAAGAATAAGCGGTTGCTCATCGATTTCATGTCGTTTTCGGCTCCTCAAATTTATAACCAAGACCTCTAATTGTTTTTATAAACATCGGCTTGCGGCTATTTTCTTCAATTTTATCGCGAAGGTGGCTAATGTGTACATCCACAATTCGAGTATCGCCAGCAAAATCATATTTCCATACAGCACTTAATAGCTGATCACGTGTTAATACACGATTTTTATTTTCAAGTAAATAGATGAGTAGCTCAAACTCTTTTGGTGTAAATTCCAGTGCCTCATCCTGTAAAAATACTTCAAATCGCTCTGGGTACACTCGCAATTGTCCAAACTCATACATTTTTTCCTGCGCCTCATCCTTATCATCTGCGACAACATTTTGCGTGAAACGTCTTAATACAGCCTTGACACGCGCTAAAACTTCACGAGGACTAAAAGGCTTTGTCATGTAATCATCTGCTCCCAACTCAAGACCAAGAACTTTATCAAATTCGTCATCTTTAGCAGTTAGCATAATAATTGGCGTATTCATACGTTGTTGTCGTATTTGTTTACAGACCTCCATGCCATCTAGTTTTGGAAGCATCAAATCTAAAAGAATTAAATTTGGCTGTAAGTCGATTGCTTTTTCAAGCCCTTCCTGACCATCAGCAGCCGTTTCCACTACATAGCCTGCCTGTTCTAAATTATATTTCAATAATGTTGCAATCGAAAATTCATCTTCAATTACTAAAATCGTTTTTGTCATGTCTAATGCCTCCGTTAGTGATTTGAAACCCCCATTTCAAATCTCAAGACGTCTATAGCGCAAGTGGTGGAGTCACAAGCAATAAACCTTCAATTACAAGCTGCTTCTGCTCATTATATGAGTGGACAGATACAGTGATGGTATTGTCATATTTATTGATTGCTGTAACCTCTAATAGCGTATCGAACAATTCATAATGATAGAGAGGTCCTAAATATTTCAAATGTTGCTCAATAATTCGTGCACCTGGTCCTGGAATATACTTTGACACAGCTGATGTAATAATACCATTTAACATAATTGTCGGCACAATTGGCTTTTGAAAAGGTGTCATAGCCGCATAATCATGTTGAATATAAAGCGGGTTACTATCGTTTGTAAGGCCTAAATAAAGCAATAGATCCCTATCTTCAATTTTTTCAGTGATATGGATTTTCTCGCCAACTGTAATTTCATCGATTGTGAGACCAAGTTTACTATTTTTTTGAAGCAAAGATACGCCAACCCCTTTTCTATCATACTACATTCATAGTATCAATTTTATGCTAAAAGTACAATGAAAAGCAGAAGAACCTTACCTTTCTCAACCCTGGAAACATAAAAAAACGAGCAGGAACATTCCCTACTCGTTTTAAGACTTAGACTGATATTCTACACTAAAATTTTCATCACATTACGAACTGCTTCTGCCGATTGATCTAAAGCTGCTTTTTCTTTGTCCGTTAATTCTAGCTCAAAGATTTTTTCAATACCGTTTTCGCCAAGTAATGTAGGAACACCTAAGTATAAATCATGATAGCCGTACTCGCCTTCTAAATAAGCAATAGATGGTAAAATACGTTTTTGGTCTTTTACAATAGCTTCAGCCATCTCTATTAGTGCCGCAGCAGGCGCATAATAGGCAGAGCCGTTACCAAGTAAGTTGACAATTTCTGCTCCACCATTACGCGTTCGGTCAACAATTTCTTCTAAACGTTCAGCAGAAATAAGTGTTTCTAACGGAATACCACCAGCAAATGAATAACGTGTTAACGGTACCATTGTGTCACCGTGACCACCTAATACAAAACCAGTAATATCTTTCACTGAAATCTTAAGTTCTTCTGCCACAAATGCACAGAAACGAGCCGTATCAAGAACACCTGATTGACCAATTACACGGTTTTTAGGGAAGCCAGTTTCTTTGTATACTGTGTATGTCATGGCATCAACTGGGTTTGTCAGTACAAGGATTGTAGCATTTGGTGAATGCGTAGCAATCTCTTTTGAAACAGTTTTCATAACACTCTGATTGATTTGAACAAGGTCATCACGGCTCATACCTGGTTTACGTGCAACACCAGCGGTAATGATCACTACGTCAGAATTCGCCGTATCTGCATAATTGGAAGTACCTTGCACATAAGAGTCAAACCCTTGTATTGGTGCTGCCTCCCACATATCTAGCGCCTTACCCTTTGTTGGGTTTTCTGCTTGTGGAATATCCACTAATACGACGTCACCAAGTTCTTTCTGAGCTGCTAAAAATGCTGCAGTAGCGCCTGTAAAACCGCCACCGATAACTGAGATTTTTTTTCGTTTCAGAGACATTTGAATACGCTCCTTTAAAATTAGGTTATATATTTTAAAAGAGGGAGGAGACTTCCATCTCACTCCCTCAATTAAACAAGTTTATCGTAAATATTCAATTAAAATTTACTGTCACCCTAATTATATCGGCAGAAAAAAGCATCCGCTTTAGCGATAAATTCTATTGTAGAATAGAAAATTATAGGTTTTTGATTAACTCATTAGCGAATTCTGAACATTTCACTTCTGTAGCGCCGTCCATTAAACGTGCGAAGTCATAAGTAACAACTTTAGAAGAAATTGTTTTCTCAACAGATTGAGTGATCATGTCAGCAGCTTCTTGCCATCCTAAGTGTTCAAGCATTAATACACCTGAAAGTAATACTGAAGATGGGTTTACTTTATCTAAACCAGCATATTTTGGAGCTGTACCGTGAGTAGCTTCGAAGATCGCATGGCCAGTAACATAGTTAATGTTAGCTCCTGGAGCGATACCGATACCACCAACTTGTGCAGCTAAAGCATCAGAAATATAGTCACCATTTAAGTTCATTGTAGCTACTACATCGAACTCAGTTGGACGAGTTAAGATTTGTTGTAAGAAGATATCAGCGATAGAATCTTTCACTAAGATTTTGCCAGCTGCTAAAGCATCAGATTGAGCTTTGTTTGCTGCTTCTTCACCTTGTTCAGCTTTGATAGCATCGTATTGGTTCCAAGTGAAAGTTTGATCAGCAAATTCTTTTTCTGCTAATTCATAACCCCATTTTTTGAATCCACCTTCAGTGAATTTCATGATGTTACCTTTATGAACTAAAGTAACAGATGGGCGTTTATGTTTAATTGCGTATTCGATAGCAGAACGTACTAAACGTTCAGTACCTTCTTTAGATACAGGTTTAACACCGATACCAGAAGTTTCTGGGAAGCGGATTTGATTTACACCAAATTCAGATTGTAGGAAGTTGATGATTTTTTGAGCTTGTTCTGAACCAGATTCGAATTCAATACCAGCGTAGATGTCTTCAGTGTTCTCACGGAAGATAACCATATCAACGTCTTCTGGGCGTTTAACTGGAGAAGGCACTCCATCAAAGTGACGTACTGGGCGTAAGCATACATATAAGTCAAGTTGTTGACGTAATGCTACGTTAAGAGAGCGGATACCACCACCGATTGGTGTAGTAAGAGGACCTTTGATTGCAATTAAATATTCATTAATTTTGTCTAAAGTTTCTTGTGGTAACCATTCACCAGTTTGGTTAAATGCTTTTTCACCAGCTAAAACTTCTAACCATTCAATTTTCTTTTCACCGTTATAAGCTTTTTCTACTGCTGCGTCAATTACGCGTGATGCTGCTGCCCAGATATCTGGACCAATTCCATCACCTTCGATGAAAGGAATTACTGGATTGTTTGGTACATTAAGTACGCCATTTTCAACTACAATTTTGTTTGACATTCTGTTGCCTCCTAAATTCATAATCATAGGACTGTGTTAGTGATAACACAGTCCCAAACATTCTAGCATATTTTCCAATTTAGCGCTCGCTGATTGGAACATATTTTTGCATGCCTGGTCCAACATACTCAGCACGTGGACGGATTAGGCGGTTATTAGCATATTGCTCAAGGATATGTGCCACCCAACCTGAAGTACGTGATACTGCGAAAATTGGTGTGAACAGGTCATGATCAATACCTAAAGAATCATACACTGACGCAGAGAAGAAATCTACGTTTGCAGGTAATTTCTTTTGTTCTACGATCATGTCATGGATTTTAACTGACATTTCGTAAAGCTCTGGTTTACCAGTTAGCTCAGTTAATTTTTTAGACATTACGCGTAAATGCGGAGCACGAGGGTCGCCTTTACGATATACACGGTGACCGAAGCCCATGATTTTTTCTTTGTTGTCTAATTTATTTTGAATATAAGATTCAACATTTTCAAGTGAGCCAATTTCAGTTAACATTTTCATAACTTGCTCATTTGCTCCACCGTGAAGTGGTCCTTTTAATGCACCGATCGCTGCAGTTACACCTGAATAAACGTCAGATAATGTAGCTACACATACACGTGCAGTGAATGTAGATGCATTTAACTCATGGTCAGCATGTAATACTAATGCTTTGTCGAATGCTTCAATTTCAATATCTGCTGGCTCTTCGCCTTTAAGCATGTATAAGAAGTTTGCCGCATATCCTAGTTCAGGTTTTGGTGAAACTGGTTCTAAACCTTTACGAACACGTGCAAAAGCAGTTACTACTGTAGCAATTTTAGCTTGAAGACGAATTGCTTTACGGTAGTTTGCTTCTGGATCCATAACATCCGCTTCTTCATCGAATACACCAAGTAAAGATACTGCAGTACGCAATGCAGCCATTGGATGTACAGTTGAAAGTGGGTATGTTTTAAATTGGTCGACAATCGCTTGCGGAATTGACATGTTGTCTGCCAATTGTTGTTTTAATTCAGCTAGCTCGTCCTCTTTTGGTAAACGAGTATGCCATAACAGGTAAATTACCTCTTCGAATGACGCATTTTCTGCTAAATCATCAATGTTGTAACCAACATATGTAAGTGTGTCATCGATAATTGAACTGATTTTAGATTCCGCTGCTACGATACCTTCTAAACCTTTAGTTGCTGACATAAATTATCGCTCCCTCATACTTATTTTTTTGTTGCAAATGCGTTTTTTATGTTGCATTTACGAATTTTGCTCATATGAACCATTAAGTAAATCGCTTACATTGCTATTATAATCATTTTTGACAGCTTTGTGAATGAAAATCCTCCAAATAAAGAAAAAGACGTCCGAACGACTATATAATTGTCCTAAAGAGATTTTTTTGTATATTTTGACATTAATTTATCAATTGGTTTGGGGTGAATTTGTAAAAATGAGGAATTTAAAGTATTTTTCATACGAAAGAACTACGAGCGTTTTGCTATTTATTTTTTATTTAGTCATACTTTGGTTTGTATTACCTGTGTCACTCGCAATTTTTTTATCATTTTCGACGTATCCTATCATAAATTTTTTACACAAATATTGCAGGATTGCGTATTGGATTGCAGCAATTATTGTGGAAGTATTAATATTAACCTGTATTTTTCTACTAGTTGTCATATCTATTAACAGTATTATCGTCATTTTCCCAGAAATTCGAGAGACTTTACAAAATTTCCCGCTTTTCAGTGAATATGAATCCATGTTTGTACAAGTTTTAAAAGAAAAATCACTGTCCATTTTCGATTCCATCATCGTATATACAGCAGATCTTTTCCAATTATTAATGAAGCATGTCATTGAGGTTTTCATCTTTTTAGTCGCTTATTACTTTGCGCTTCTAGAAACACGTAAATCACGCTATTGGTTCTTTCAATATGTGCCTAAAAAATATCGTCAAGAGTGGCAATCTCATTTTGCAAAAATCATGCAACTTTTTCATTATTTCTTATTTGTAGAGTTTCAATTATTTACGATTACCCTACTCATTCTTTGTGCTGGCTTTATGATCCTTCAATTTGAACAAGCCATTATTAAAGCATTTATTGTAGCATTTGCAGATGTACTACCGTTTTTCGGAATTGGCGTTTTTCTTGTGCCAATGAGCATTTATTTTTATTTCAATGGCAATACCTTTTTATGTGTGGCCATTTTACTACTCTATTTATTTGTACAATTAACAAGGCAGCTAGCCGATTCGATGCTTTGGTCCAATACGCTTCAGCTACGCACATTCCATACATTCTTTATCAGTGCTGCCTCTATTCTATTATTTGGCTTTTATGGTATATTACTGAGCCCTATCTTTTTATTTCTAGCTGTAAAACTGAAAGAAAACTCTATCTTTGAACGATGATGAATTGACCTTTTTTCATTTTTTTACGCATCCAGTAATAGACAATGGGTTGGAACATTTTTCGAGAAAATGGCATGAGTAGGAATAAACCTAGGACATCTGTTAAAAATCCAGGTAACGCTAAAAGCAAACCACCACCAAAAGTTAAGAAAGTATCCACTAATGCAGCTCCTGGCGCTTCTCCGCGTGCCAATGTATTTTTCACATTTTGAACAGAGTTCATACCTTTATTTTTCATGACATAAATCCCAATCACACTCGTAGCAATAATGAGCAATAATGTACTTAAAACACCAATATTTTGTCCAATGACTATTAATAACGTCAATTCGGCTAATGTGTAGACAATGAAACCAAGAAAAATTTTTCGCATATTTTTCTCCTTTCTACTTGAAAAGCTATACCTTCTATACGTTATTATAGCCCGTTTAGTTTCATAAAAAAATGAATAGACCTATTCTAAGATAAAGCCAACTTCTGTTAAAGGAAGAAATTAATAGTTTCCATAAAGTGTGTGTACAACCTTTATGAAAAAGCTCTAGTACAACAAACCTCACTAGAGCTTTTTGTTAATTATTAAAGAACGCTTGCATGTCCTTTGTATATCACACCTGTTTCAGCGTCCATTGTAATTTCTTGACCATGACGGATTAATGTAGTTGCTTCTTTTACACCAACGATTACTGGAATACCTAGGCTTAACCCTACAACTGCTGCATGGCTAGTAAGTCCACCTTCTTCAGTAATTAGGCCAATACAATTTTCTAAAGCAGGCATCATATCACGATCTGAACCGACTGTAACAAGGATGCATCCGTCTGTATCGTAGGCAAGTGCCTCAGCAGCATTTTTAGCAACCACTGTTTTACCAACAACTGATGCTTTTCCGATCCCTTGTCCACGTGCAAGTAAATCTCCAATAATGTGAACTTTCATTAAGTTTGTTGTACCCGCTTCACCTACAGGTACACCTGCTGTAATGACAACTGCGTCTCCATGTGTAACAAAACCATGCTTCAAGCTTTCATCCACAGCTAGTTCTAAAATTTCATCTGTTGTTGTCACTCGTTGACACACAATTGGGTATACGCCCCATACTAGTGTTAATGTATGAGCTGTATTTGTAGAGCCTGTTACGGCAACAATTGGCACTCCAGGTCGATATTTTGCAATCATTCTCGCTGTATTACCACTTTCAGTTGGTGCCAATACGGCTTTCACCCCTAAATTGATAGAAGTATAAGCTACAGCTTGTGAAATTGCCTCTGTCATATTTGCTTCTTTCTCACGACTACGTGTAGAAACAATTGATCGATAATCTAATGAATTTTCAGTGCGTTGTGCAATTTTATTCATCGTTTGTACCGATTCAACTGGATAAAGACCTGCGGCAGTTTCACCAGATAACATGATAGCATCTGTTCCATCAATAATTGCGTTGGCTACATCACTTGCTTCTGCACGTGTTGGTCGTGGGTTACGCTGCATGGAATCTAACATTTGAGTTGCCGTAATTACCGGTTTACCAACTTGATTACATTTTAGAATTAATTTCTTTTGTACAAGTGGTACTTCTTCTGCAGGAATTTCAACACCAAGATCTCCACGAGCAACCATTAAACCGTCAGATACTAGGATGATTTCATCGATGTTATCGACACCCTCTTGGTTTTCAATTTTTGGGATGATTTGAATATGACTACCACCATTTTGTTCAAGTAATTCACGAATTTCAAGAACATCTTTTGCACGACGAACAAATGAAGCAGCAATAAAATCAACACCTTGTTCGATACCAAATAAAATATCTTGTGCGTCTTTTTCTGTGATACCTGGTAGTTGTACAGAAACACCTGGTACGTTAACACCCTTTTTATTTTTTAGTACGCCAGCATTTTCAACAATTGTATGAATTAATCCTTTTTCCATATCCGTTGCTAATACACGTAGTTGAATTAGTCCATCATCAAGTAAAATAATTGAATTTTGCTCAACGTCTTCAATTAAGCGCTCATATGTGACAGAAAAGCTCGTCTCAGTACCTTCTACTTCTGTCATTGAAATATCAATTACTTGACCTGCTGACAAATGAAGCTCGCCATTTTTCATGTTATGTGTACGAATTTCTGGTCCCTTTGTATCAAGTAAAATTCCCACTGGTTTATTTAATTTTTGTGCCACTTCACGAATTAAATGAATACGCCCTGCATGTTCCTCATGTGATCCGTGTGAAAAATTCAAGCGGGCTACATTCATACCTGCTTCGATTAATTTTTCTAAAATTTCTGGTGACTCACTTGCAGGTCCAATTGTACATACGATTTTTGTTTTTCTCATTTTTGCCCACTCCGTTTTATAACAAATTATATTGATAGTTCTTTCATTAGTGTATATAGGCTTACATCAGCCTCATGATTCTTTTCAAAAGCCTCTGGCATATCATAATCAATGACTTGATGATTGCGAATACCTACTGCTCGACCAGCCTTGCCTTCCATAAGTAATTCAACTGCATGTGCGCCAAACTGACTCGCTAATACGCGATCTCTTGCTGTAGGTGATCCACCACGTTGGATATGACCTAATACTGAAACACGTGTTTCTTTTCCTGTTTTTTCTTTTAACAGTTTTGCCAGCTCACTTCCTGACATAACACCCTCTGCCACAATAATAATACTATGCTTTTTACCACGTGCAGCACCACGATCTAAGCGTGCGACAATATCATCTAAATTATAATCTTCTTCTGGAATTAAAACTGTTTCAGCACCAGCAGCAAGACCTGCCCATAAAGCGATATCTCCTGCATCACGTCCCATTACCTCTACAATGAAAGAATTTTCATGAGATGTAGCAGTATCTCGGATTTTATCAATGGATTCTACTACTGTATTTAGGGCTGTATCAAAGCCAATCGTATATTCAGTTCCAGGAATATCATTGTCAATTGTTCCAGGTACCCCTACAACAGGGAAGCCTTTTTTCACCAAATCCATGGCACCTCGATAAGATCCATCACCACCAATGACAACAAGTCCTTCAATACCAGCAGCTCGTAAATTCTCAATACCTCGTTGCTGAACAGCATCTTCTTTAAATTCTGGGCATCTTGCCGAATTCAAATGCGTGCCACCGCGTTGGATAATACCACCAACTGCACCTAAATCAAGTTCTTCCATAAATCCTTTTACTAAGCCTTCATAACCATGCTTAATTCCGACAACATCAATTCCATGAAATGCTGCCTTACGAACGACCGCTCGAATAGCAGCGTTCATTCCAGGCGCATCTCCACCACTAGTTAATACAGCAATTTTTTTCATTGTCGAACCTCCTGCAGTTACTATTATTATTCACATTAACATGAAAAAACAAACTATGTAAGGGTTCTGGGGATACAAAAACATAACTTTTACATAAAAAATGAAAAGAATGCGCTTTCACACACTCTTTCCACCTAAAAACATCCTAAATCTAACATTTTTTCAAGAAGTCTGGCGTTTATTATGCGCTATTATCTTCTTTAATTTTTATAGCTTTTTAATATGTTAAGAAACAAATTTTGTCTCTTAACGAGCAAATATATAGCTTTTAAATTTTATATCCTATTAAAGTAAACAACATTCATCTTTTTACAAACAGATTTACACTTCTGTATACTGTCCAATTTTTTTAAATTTTTCATAGCGATCTTCAACTAATTGTTCTCCATTTAAAGAATTTAATGCATGAAGTGTGTCACTAATGCATTCTTTAATAGAAAGGGCCTGTTTTGCTACATTGCGATGTGCTCCACCAATAATTTCAGGAATAATGCCATCAATTACACCAAGTTCTTTCAAATCAGGTGCTGTGATACGCATGGCTTCTGCTGCCTGCTTAGCCAGACTACCATCACGCCATAAAATAGATGCCGCTCCTTCTGGCGAAATAACAGAGTAAGTCGAGTTCTCAAGCATAAAGACACGGTTTGCTACACCTAATGCTAATGCACCACCACTTCCTCCTTCACCAATAACGATACTAATTACAGGCACAGTTAAGCCAGCCATTTCTACAAGGTTTCTAGCGATTGCTTCACTTTGACCACGTTCCTCAGCAGCTTTCCCTGGGTAAGCACCTTTTGTATCAATAAAACAAATAATTGGTCGTTTGAATTTTTCAGCTTGCTTCATCAAGCGTAGTGCTTTTCGATATCCCTCTGGATGAGGCATACCAAAATTACGACGGATATTTTCCTTAGTAGACTTACCACGTTGATGTCCAATTATTGTTACTGGTTGCCCTTCGAAAATGGCAATCCCACCAAGAATGGCTGCATCATCACCAAATGTACGATCACCATGTAATTCAATAAAATTTTCACACATTGCTTCAATATATTGAAGCGTTGTAGGTCTTTCTGGATGCCTTGCTACTTGCACACGATCCCACGGCTTCATATTGGCATAAATCGATTGCTCTAATTGTGATAAACGTGTTTCAAGCTTCTCGATTTCACCAGTCATATCAACTTCTGCTTCAGCAGCAATTGTTTTTAATTCATCAATTTTCTCACGTAATTGTACGACTGGTTCTTCAAATGCTAAATTTTTAGACATGTTGTACGCCGCCTTTCGTATGCATTTTTACAAGTAAAGAAACTTGTTTACGTAAATCTTTGCGATGGAAAATGGCATCAAGCTGACCATGCTCTAATAAAAATTCTGCTGTTTGGAAATCACTTGGTAGTTTTTCTCGTACAGTTTCTTCAATTACACGTCGCCCTGCAAAGCCAATCAATGCCTGTGGCTCTGCAATATTTATATCACCAACAGAAGCAAAGCTTGCTGAAACTCCGCCTGTTGTTGGATGCGTTAAGATGGAGATGAACAATAAGCCTTGATCACTGTGGCGTTTTAATGCGACACTAGTTTTCGCCATTTGCATTAATGATAATACGCCTTCTTGCATACGAGCACCACCACTAGCGGTAAAGATAATAAATGGTACACCTAGTTCAGTTGCCTTCTCTACTGCTCGCGTAATTTTTTCACCGACTACAGAGCCCATTGACCCCATACGGAAGTGCGAATCCATAATCGCTACGACAATTTCTTCCCCATCTATTGTACCAACGCCTGTTAGGACAGCCTCATTCAAGCCTGTTTTCTCTTGGTCTGCTGCAATTTTTTCAACATACGCTGGGAAATTAAGAGGATTACTTGTTTGTAAATGATCATCCATGGATTCGAATGAGCCTTCATCTAAGAAATAGTCCACACGTTCTTGAGCAGTCATTTTGAAATGATGACTACATTTTGTACATACTTTATGATTTTTTTCTAATTCTTTTGTTAATTGAATGTGACGACATTCAGGACATTTTGTCATTAACCCTTCTGGAAATGCCTTTTCTTGCCCGTCCTCTTTCTTTTTCGATTACCACTAAATAAGCTACGTATTGCCATGTTCGACTCCCCCTTTGTTGTTGTCTAAATGCTCTGTACAGTACTCATCCACTGCTCATAAGCTTTTAATGCTTCTTTTTCGTAACCCAGCTGCATCGATTTCAACATCGTTTGAATGATTAATTTTTCATCTTCTGTTGAGTTTCGATTTAAACGGTCGCCATCATAAGCTGCTAATTGAAACCAGATTTTTAATGAAAGACGATTACCTGTCGTAATTAATAGTTCTCTTAAAATATCTCGACAATTAATTGTACCTTCTATTTCTAGTTTCACAAAAAAACTATCCCACACAGGTAGTGTGCGAAGAATCTCTGTACAACTTATTACGCGGATTGCTTCCATTTCATGAATTTGTCGCGTTAATTCGACATCTTTTTTTGATTTTTCATCTTCTAATATAAACATCGACAGTATTTCTACGAGCTGATGCTTATGTGTGGACGCAAGAAAAGTACCACCACCATGTCTCGTTTCAATAAGCCCTAGCAACTCTAAGCTTCGCAAAGCCTCTCTCACAGAGGATCGCCCGACACCTAGACGCTCTGATAGAACTCGTTCGGAAGGTAGCTTCTCACCTGCTTGAATTTTTTCCATTTTAATGAGTTGACGTAGTTGTTGGACGATTTCTAAAAACACTTTTTTTTGTTCGGTTTTTTTATCCATACGACTAACTCCCCTTATCAAAAAAGTGGTCTGACCACTTTTTAACGTTGACTCTAGCTTACAAAATAACTGTGCAAAAGTAAAGAAAAAACTGCATAAAATTTAATGCAGTTTCTAATTTCTTGTTTCATTTTATATCTTTTTCGTCGTTTGCGCATGTTTTACTTTGATTTGCGGCTTGCCAAAACGTCTTTCTAAAACACCTTCAATCCATAACATTTCCTCCTCTACCAGCAGGTCTTGGACCAACTGAAAGGTTTGTGGAAAAAATGTAGTGGAAACTGTTCCAAACTCATCCTGTAGCTGAACAAAAGCCATTTGCTCACCTTTTTTCGTACGGATTTTCTTCACTTCTTCAATCAGACCAATCATTTTTATGGAGGTACCATCACGCTTCTGCTTCAACTCTCGACAGGTGCTATTGATATCCGCCCAGAAGAGTCTTTCCTGTGCAACTGGATGGGTAGAAATATAAAAGCCCAAGCTCTCTTTTTCATGCATCAATTTTTCCTTCTGGGACATTGCTTCTGCCTGCATATATTTTGGTTTACCAAAACTAAATGCCATTGCTGATGCTAAATCAATATCTTCAGTTGGCCTTAAAAGTTCTGCGTGTTTCAAAGCTGCCTCAACTGTCATGATGAGGACGGCTCTATCTTTTTCTAGATAATCAAGCGCCCCAGCATATATCAATGATTCCAACACTTTTGGCTTAAAATGCTGCGCACTTAAGGCAACAGCTAGATCAAATAGGTTATTTAATACCTCTGGATTTGTTTGACGGAGTCCATGTATTTTTTCTATAAATGTATGAGGCACACCTTTAATTCCTGATAAGCTGTAGCGAATGCCTTCCTTTTCCACCGTAAAATATTTCGTACTACTTTTTAATGAAGGTGGATAAAATGGGATGCCCTTATCTTTTGCCTCATGGACAAATTGTTGAATCTTTTCTACATTTCCCGTGGCATTTGATAATAACGCTGCATAAAAGTTTTGAGGGAAATGCGCCTTTAAATAAGCCATTTGATAGGAAATAACACTATAGGCCACAGCATGACTTTTAGGGAAACCATAATCCGCAAAGCGTACAATCAGTTCGTATACTTCTTCAGCTAAACGCTGATCAAAGCCTTGGTGTAGCGCCCCCTGAACAAATGCTGTGCGTTGCTCCTCTAAAACTTGTCGATTTTTTTTACTCACTGCTCGGCGAAGCAAATCTGCCTGTCCCATTGTAAAGCCTGCCAGTACTGATGCAATTTTAATAATTTGTTCTTGATAAACGATCACACCAAAGGTCTCTTGTAAAATAGGCTCTAGCACTGGATGTGGCATCGTTACCATTTCTCTGCCAGCCTTCCGTTTTGCATAGACAGGAATAAAATCTATTGGACCTGGGCGATAAAGTGCATTTACAGCCACAATATCTAAAAAGGTTGTAGGACAGATATCACGCAAGGCTTGCTTCATACCGTCTGATTCTAATTGAAAAATCCCCAGCGTATCCCCTCTTTGTAATAGTTGAAACGTCTTGTCATCATGCAGTGGGATTCGCTCGAATTCTATCCAAGGACCACCAGCTTTATAAATTGACCAACGTATTTGCTCTAAAATAGTGAGATTGCGCAAGCCTAAAAAATCCATTTTGACGAGACCACATGCTTCAATATCTCCCATTGGCCATTGCGTACTATAAATACCATCATGCCCTTCTTCAATCGGTACAGTATTCACTAAAGGCGATGGAGCGACGACAATACCAGCTGCATGTATAGACGAGTTTCTTGGTAGGCCCTCCAATTTTAACGCCACCTCGTACCAACGCAAATGCTTATCATTCTCCGCTAACCAGCCTTGAAAGTCCTGTGACTCTGCTACAGCTCTTTGTAATGTAATTCCCGGCTTATTTGGAATCATCTTCGAAATTTTTTCTAGCATTTCCGCATCAAAGCCAAATACCCGTGCAACATCCCTGGCAACTGCTTTTGCAGACAATGTACCAAATGTAATAATTTGTGCGACATTTGCTTTGCCATACTTTTGGGCAACATACTGAATGACTTGATGCCTTTTACTATCAACAAAATCGATATCAATATCAGGTAAGGTAATTCTTTCAGGATTTAAAAAACGTTCGAATAATAAACCATAGGCAAGTGGATCTACTTGGGTAATCGAAAGACTATATGCCACAAGCGAACCTGCTGAAGAACCACGTCCAGGTCCCGTCAAAATTCGATTTTCTTTTGCATATCGCATAAAATCCGCCACAACCAAAAAATAGTCAGCAAAGCCCATAGAGCAAATAATTTCTAGTTCATACTGTAATCGTTCATGGTAAGCACCGGGTATTGCCAGTTGCTTGAATCGCTCTTCTAATCCAGTAAATGCTTCTTTAACAAGCAAGCTTTCAGCTGTTTCACCTTCAGGTACAGGAAATCTAGGCATTTGCACAGGCATTTTTGGTAAATCAGCTTTACAGCAAGCAAGCATTTTCATACTGGCATCAAGCCAATCTGGACGATCCGCAAACCAATTTTGCCATTCGAATGCTGTTGGGGCAAAATAGCCCTGTACATCAGCTGTTTGCATAGTATTACCAAGCTTTTCTCCTGTATCAATTGCTCTTGCTACTTCATAAGCAAAATGATCTTCTGGACGCAAAAAATAACAGCTTTGAGAGGCTACAAGTGCAATAGCATGTTCTTCACACCAAGAAACGAAATCATCTTCTTGTTCAGCTTTTATCCCTCCAGGTCTAGCAATCCCCATATAGAGGTGATGGTTAAACAGTTGGACCAAAGCAGAAACCATTGCCTGCCAGTCATCTACATCTGTTAAATCGTCTGAAGAAAGTAGCGCTATACAACCTGCTGAATATCCCTCAAGCCATTTCCAAGGCAGCATATCATCTTGTCTAATTGAAATCGCACTACTAATCTTTAATAAATGTTGATAGCCCTCCTGTGTCTGCGCATACAGGACGAGGGGAAGCGTTTTATCATGCCACTGAACGTTAACCGAAAGCCCTATAACCGCATGGATATTTACTTGCTGCAATGCTTTACAAAAAGGCAAAAGCCCGTACAATTTCGTATTAACGATTGCACAGGCTTGTGTCTTTTGTTCTTGTAAAAAAGGAATCAATTGCTCAAGCCGAATTGTGCTTTTCAATAAATCCGCGCTCGTATGCATCTTTGTATATACATGTGTCAAATGAATCCCTTCCTTTTCTCTGTTAATGATACGCTTTACAAATCTCTTTTAATCTTGCAATAACGAGGTCTGCTTCTTCCCATGAATAGGCAGTAGCACCAGATGCAAGCGGATGTCCGCCACCGTTAAATTCTTTTGCTAATGTATTGATAACGGGACCCTTCGAACGTAATCGTACACGGATCTGATCCCCCTCTTCAATGAAAACAACCCATGAGCATATATCTTTAACACTGCCTAGGCAGCCTACTAATAAAGAAGCCTCAGATGGCACAGTGTCATGCTCTGCCAGTAATTCTTTTGTTAGCTTCACATAGGCAGCTCCATGCTCATCCATTGTAAAGTTTTGATAAATATATCCCTGTAAATTAAGTAATTTTTGCTCCATTTCGTACATGCCATCAAATAGTTGGTTTCGATCAAAATCATATGTAATCAGATCCGCAGCAACTTTAAATGTTTTAGCTGTTGTACTCGGGAATTGGAATCTGCCTGTATCGCCCACTATTCCTGCAAATAATAAGCGTGCAGCAGCATCTGAAAGTTTCCAGTTTGCTACTTCCTTGCCTTCTTCATATAATTCATAGATCATTTCACTACAAGAGCTTGCTGTCGTGTCCACCCATAAAAGATCACCATAAGCATCATCATTTGGATGATGATCAATTTTTATCACCATTTTTCCTTTTGTGTAGCGTTGGTCGTCAACACGTTCTGTATTAGCCGTGTCAGTGACAATAACTAAAGCATTTTCATACACTTCATCCGCTATTTCATCAGGCTGTGCCATAAAAGATAAAGAAGCATCATGTTCCCCTACAGCAAAAACCTTTTTCTCAGGATAATTGGCTAAAATAATCTCTTTTAAGCCTTGCTGTGAGCCATAAGCATCAGGATCAGGACGTACATGACGATGGATAATAATGGTTTCATTGGCCTCAATTGTGTCGATGATTTGTCTTTTCACAATAATTTCCCCCAAAATGATAGTAAGAACCGTTAGCATTTTTACATAATTATCGTTACAATAATGTCTAGTTATGCTAGGAGGTTTACTATGCTCAATTTAATATTTGTGTTTGCGATTATCATATCTTTTGTTTTTTATTTTTATTTTAAAACAAAACAATTCCGTTCTCCATTACCTATTGCTAAAAACTGGTATAAAAGCAAAGCGAACATCGGCTTAGGTTCCTTAATATTGTCATTTGCTTTAAATCAAGCTTATTTATTCCCGAGCTTATTTACATTTATTATTGTAGCAATTCTTGCCGCGCTCGGCATCTTAGTTATTGTAGAAAATATAAAAAAAGCACGTCATTATGGACAATTTGTTGAGGAAGAATTCCGCATTAATCAATAATATATGTAACAAAGGGATGACCAAGCAATTGCGCTAGGCCATCCCTTTTCAATACTTAACGTTCTAATAGTTGGAACATCATCATTGCCTTACCAACAAGCATTTGTTGATTATACACTTCAAAATCCATCTTCACAAACTTACGACTCATATCTAAAATCCGAGGCTTAACAGTTAGCGTACTTTCCATTTGGACTGGTTTAATAAAGTAAATAGTCATATTCTCTGCCACTGCATCTCCACGTTTACGTCGTTTTAATGCGAATGAACCGACCTCAGCTAGTAAAGTTGTAAAAGCACCGTATGAAATTGCTCCATATTGATTAGTCATTTGTGGTGTGACTTTAAATTCAACGATGAGTTCTTCATCACCTAATACCTTCATTTCATTTTTCACTAAATCATCAATCGTTTCACCATGCTGTGGCTGTCTTTGTGCTAATTGCAACGCCTTCAGTACATCTTGACGGCTAATAACACCCTGTAAAATATTGTCGTCATCTACAATTGGTAAGAGATCAATCCCCTCCCAAATCATTCGATGTCCTGCCGAAGCGACACTCATTTTCATGGAGCCAGCAATTGGGTTTTTCGTCATTACTTTTTCAATAAGCTCGTTTTCTTCACGACCAATGACGTCTTTTACGGTAATCATACCGACCAATTTATTTTGGTGGGTAACTACAGGAAATGCACCATGGGTTGTACGTTCATTCAGCTTCTGGAAATGATGAATTGTTTCATCATTTTTTAATGCTGCAGTGTCAGTCATCGGTACATAAATGTCTTCGATAAAAAGAATATCTTTTTTAATCAATTGGTCATAGATTGCCCGGTTAATCATTGTTGCTACTGTAAACGTATCGTAGCTTGTTGAAATAATTGGTAAATCTAATGAATCTGCAAGCAACTTATTATCTTCCGTAGTATCAAAACCGCCGGTGATTAAAACAGCTGCCCCCGCTCGAAGGGCATTCTCATGTGCTTTAATACGGTTACCAACAATTAATAAGCTACCTGCATCAGTGTAACGCATCATGTCCTCTAATTGCATAGCTCCAATAACAAATTTTGTTAGTGTTTTATGTAGACCTGATTTACCACCTAAAACTTGGCCATCTACAATATTAACAATTTCTGCAAAAGTTAAGCGCTCAATATTTTCTTTCTTTTTTTTCTCAATACGAATTGTTCCAACACGTTCAATAGAACTTACTAAGCGACGATTTTCAGCTTCCTTAATTGCACGGTAAGCTGTTCCTTCACTCACTTGCATTTCCTTTGCTATTTGCCGTACTGAAATTTTATCGCCCACGGGTAGTGATTCGATGTATTGTAAAATTTTCTCATGTTTTGTAGACAAAATATCACCTATTTCCTAAGCTTCAATTCTGCTCTTAGTGTACCATATTTTTTATGAAAATATTTAATATAAAGTGATGAAATTGTTTAACTTTCCCCATCATTTCAACTACCAGCGTGGTGTCAATTCATATAGTACAGCATTACCAACGATTAGAAACAGTTTACTTTTTCGCCAGCTTTCAAAATTTGAACTTCTGTATTTTGTACTAAATCTGCAAAAATCTGTGGATCTTGCTCGATTGGTGGGAATGTATTGTAATGAATCGGTACGACAATTTTCGGCTTTAAAAACGAAACTGCACACGCTGCATCCTCTGGCCCCATTGTAAAATTATCACCAATTGGTAAGAATGCAATATCAATTGGATGTCGTTCACCAATTAGTTTCATATCACCAAAAAGAGCTGTATCGCCCGCATGATAAATTGTTAATCCTTCAATAAATAATAAAATTCCAGCAGGCATGCCCATATAAATTATTTCGTTATTTTCTGTTACATAAGAAGAGCCATGAAAGGCTTGTGTAAACTTTACTTTACCGAAGTCAAATTCCTTCGCACCACCTATATGCATTGGGTGTGTTTTTACACCTTGCCAAGAAATCCAATTAGCCAGCTCATTTGGCGCAATGACTAGCGCATCTTTTTTCTTCGCTAATTCTACTGTATCTCCAACATGATCATTATGGCCATGTGTAAGTAAAATAATATCTGGCGCTTCGTCAGCCACTTTTAAGTCTGTTTGCCCATTGCCATTAATAAAAGGGTCAATTAATATCGTTTTTCCATTTGTTTGTATTTTGACAACTGAATGTCCATGATAACTTATTTTCATCTTAACATCCTCCTCGATTAACAAAGTACAGTCCAACATTTTAATTCGCTACCCATGCGCTTTTTCCCTTTTTTTGATATGCTTGTACAGAGAATAATGGTAGTATTCTTTAACAGCTTTATACCCTGTTAGAGCATAATTATTCAGTACTCGATAAGAAACCTCGCTACTTTTTTCGGCAGTCGAAGCTTTCTTACGTAAAATTTTCAATGCACTAAAAGGAGGACATATTAATGTCAAAGGTTGAAGAAATCCAACGTTACTTGCAGCAAAATCATATCGATGCAGCGTTCGTAACAACACCTGACAATGTTTTTTACGTTTCAGGCTTTAAAAGTAATCCACATGAAAGATTACTAGGAGTCATGATTTTTAAAGATGCGGAGCCTTTTCTAATTTGTCCACAAATGGAGATTCCAGATGCAAAGGCTGCTGGTTGGTCTTATGAGGTAATTGGTCATCAAGATACAGAAAATTCGATGGAAGTTCTTGCTCAAGCGATTGTAGCACGCCAAATCACCCCAGCTACATTTGCTATTGAAAAAGCACAACTCATTGTTGAGCGCTTGGAAGCTTTACAGCAATCTTTCCCTCAAGCTAGCTTTGTGCGTCTTGACGAAAAAATTAATGCGATGCGCGTAATCAAAGATGAAAGTGAATTAGAAAAATTACGTAAAGCTGCTGAATTGGCCGATTATGCAATTGAAATCGGTTGCAAGGAAATTGCTGAAGGTAAAACAGAAATGGAAATCCTAACAGCAATCGAAAGTGCCATTCAAGATAAAGGCTGTAAAATGTCTTTTGAAACAATGGTATTGAGTGGTCCAAAAACTGCCTCTCCTCACGGGAAGCCAGGTGCACGTAAAATTGATAAAGGTGATATGGTACTATTTGACCTTGGCGTTATTTACGATGGCTATTGCTCAGATATTACACGTACTGTAGCTTTTGGGGAGCCTAGTGAAGCACAAAAAGAAATTTATCAAACTGTTTTAGCTGCCAATACAAATGCTGTCGCAGCAGTAAAACCAGGTGTTCGTGCGATGGACTTAGACAAAATTGCGCGTGATACAATTACAGAGGCTGGTTATGGTGAATATTTCACGCACCGCCTTGGACATGGTCTTGGTATTTCTGTGCATGAATTCCCATCTGTTACAGGTGCCAATGAGATGACGATGGAAGAAGGTATGGTCTTTACGATTGAGCCTGGCATTTATAAATCAGATGTAACAGGCGTACGTATTGAGGATGATGTTGTCGTTACAAAAGATGGCGTTGAAGTATTAACAAAATTCCCGAAAGATTTAATCATTCTATAATGCAAAAAAGGAAGCAACTAGTGTGCTTCCTTTTTCTCTGTCCAGCAAAGTTTATTGAATTAATTCATCCACATTGACAAATGGTAGTCCTTGCGAATCTGCCACTGCTTTATAAACAAGTTGTCCATCTAATGTATTCACACCTTTTTTCAGTGCTGCATTATCAAGGCAAGCTTGTTTGTAGCCTTTGTTGGCAATTTGAAGTGCATATGGGATTGTATTATTTGTTAATGCAATTGTAGAAGTACGTGGTACCGCACCAGGCATATTTGCAACTGCATAGTGTACAACGCCATGCTTCACATATGTTGGATCATCATGTGTTGTCACACGATCAGATGTTGCAAAAATACCACCTTGGTCAATTGCAATATCCACTACAACAGAGCCGGCTTGCATTGATTGAATCATTTCTTCCGATACAAGTTTCGGTGCTTTTGCGCCTGGAATTAATACAGCACCAATAACTAAATCTGAATCTTTCACTGATTCTGCAATATTATATGGATTAGACATTAATGTTTGAACATCGCGTCCAAACATATCTTCTAATTGACGTAAACGTTCTGGGCTTAAATCGATAACTGTCACATCAGCACCCATGCCAACAGCAATTTTTGCAGCATTTGTACCCGCAATACCACCGCCAATTACTGTCACTTTTCCACGTTGTACACCCGATACACCACCTAATAAAATACCTTTACCAGCATGGTTTCTCTCTAAGAACTGTGCACCAATTTGTGTAGCCATTTTACCAGCGACTTCACTCATTGGTGTTAACAAAGGTAATGAACCATTTGCTAATTGTACTGTTTCGTAGGCAATTCCTACAACTTTTTTATTTAAAAGTGCCTGAGTTAATTCAACCTCTGGCGCTAAGTGTAAATAAGTGAATAAAATTTGACCCTCGTAGAAGTAATCATACTCAGAAGCTACAGGTTCTTTTACCTTCATAATCATTTCTTGGGACCAAGCTTCTTTAGCTGTTTGAACAATATGAGCACCTGCTGCAATGTAATCAGCATCCGTAAAGCTTGAACCTAGCCCCGCTCCTGTTTCAATGTACACTTCATGCCCTGCATGTGTTAAAGTGACAACTCCTGCTGGTGTCATTGCTACACGGTTTTCATTGTTTTTAATTTCCTTTGGAATACCAATCTTCATTGTTTCCTATCCCCTTCCATAACGTAAGAAATAAGCATCATTTATGTAACTAAACTTGATGCACCCCTTGCACTTCCATATTACCAAACAATTGCAAAAAAAGCTTTAACTAATGCAAATACAGATAAAATTTATAAGATTTCCAAAATAACAAATATTCAAACGTTGTATATCATTATAAATTACTATATTTAAAAACTAAAAAGGAGTATAGGTAGCAGTTAATGGAACTGATTCATGTGTAGTTGAAACCAATCAAAAGACGTTTACACACTGCAAATAGTGGGAATTAGATATTTATAATTAATTAACATTTCTACATGAAATGCCTTCACATTTTCATAATTTTTCTTGCGGAAAGTATTTCCTTTAGAAAATCATTTGGTATAATCAACATATACAAATCAGGGAGGTTTTTCAAATGGCTAATCATTATAAAAGCATTGTTGTTGCAGTAGACGGTTCAAAAGAAGCTGAATACGCGTTTCGTAAATCAATTGATGTTGCAAAACGAAACGAAGGTGCAGTGTTAAATCTAGTAAATGTAATCGATACTCGTTCATTTGCTGCTATCGAAGCATATGACCGTTCCATTGCAGAGCGTGCTCAAGCATTTTCTGAAGAACTATTAAATGGTTACAAAAAGCAAGCTGAAGATGAAGGTTTAACGAATGTTAATCTTATCATCGAGTATGGCTCTCCAAAAAATATCATAACAAAAGAGCTTTCTAACATCGTAGACGCAGATTTAATCATTTGTGGTGCAACTGGTCTAAATGCAGTAGAACGCTTCCTAATCGGTTCTGTATCTGAGGCTATTGTACGTTCAGCTAAATGTGACGTACTAGTTATCCGTACGCCTGAAAACTAATTTGTAATACATAAAAAGGTATCCTTGTATAGGATACCTTTTTACTTGCACTCAAGTGCAATTACTTGCCCTCTTTCCACATCTTCACTTTTTCAAAGAATAGCGCAAGTGCCTGCTTATTCTGCATATTTGGTACTTTAGCTAATAGGACTTCTTTAGGTGCTTTCAATTCCTTCGATTGTTTTTGTAAAATCACAATGCTCTTCTCTAATGATTTATTTGCAAACATCGAGTCAGGTAATTGAATAATCGCTTGAATCCACGCATGTTTTTGAATGTATTTGTGTAATTGCTTAGACTGCTCTGACTCAAACAGATGAGATGGTGCAAGGAAAAATAAATAGCCGCCATCCTTTGTATAATTCATTGATTGCTCGATGAATAAATGATGGGCATAACTCATCCCCTCCGCTGGACATAATTCATAATCGAGCGCCACTTCTTCATTTGGATAATAACCTACAGGTAGATCACAAACAACGGCATCCAATGGATTGACCAATAAATCTTCTAAGGCATCTTGACGGTATAAAGAAATAGGTTGTTCTGTTAAGTCAGCAGTTGCCGCAGCAAGACGAATAAGTAGCTCATCCACCTCTACACCTGTTGCTTCCACTTTTCCATCTAATAAATTCATAACCGTCAGTAATAAATTGCCCGTGCCTACTGCTGGGTCCATGATCGAGATCTTTTCATTTTCAAGACGCTCTGCAAAAATCTGCTCCACAAAGTAGCCCACTAATAGCCCTAACGTGTCAGGAGTCATTTGATGATTCGGCTGTGAGCCTTTGCGCATCCCTTTTAAAATAGCAATTTGAATAGCTTTACGAATATCCTCTTTTGTTGCATCTTTTTGAGAAAAATCAACTTCGCCATCAAGCCATGCCTCTAACCCATCTAATAATCCTTCTAGTAACGTTATATTGTGTTCTTTTTCGATTTTTTCGGCATGCTCATTTAGCAAACCAAATAACTTTTCGATATTTTCCATATCTAACTTCCTTTCACGCAGAAAAGAGCCGTGACAAACACTTGTCACAGCCCCTTTGTCTAGTATTATCTTAGCCTAAAAGCAGCTTATTATGCTAGTGCTTTGACAGCTGCAATGGCCGCTTCATAGTTTGGATGATCTGTAGCTTCAGGTACATATTCAACATATGTTACTTTATTGTTTGCATCCACAACGAATACTGCACGTGTCAGAAGACGTAATTCTTGAATGTATACGCCATATGCCTCACCAAATGAAAGGTCGCGGTGATCTGATACAGTTTGGACTGCATCTATACCTGCTGCACCACACCAACGCTTTTGAGCGAATGGAAGATCCACAGATACTGTATAAATGACTACATTATCACCTAAGTTAGCTGCTTCCTCATTGAATCGACGTGTTTGCGCATCACATACACCAGTATCTAATGATGGTACAACACTAAATAAACGAATTTTTCCTTCTGAATCATTTAATGTTACAGGTGATAGGTCATTCGCTAATACCGTAAAATCTGGAGCTTGATCGCCCACCTTTACTTCATTTCCTACTAGTGTCACTGGACCATTTTTAAATGTTACTTGTGCCATCTAAACGCCTCCTAATCATCATATGTACATAATATTACTAAATGAAGGGAATTAATTGCAACTATGATAGCTTACATACTTAGAAATAGATAAGACTGTCTCCTAATTTGAGACAGTCTTATGTTTATTGTTCATTTTTTTCCTCTAGCTTGGCTAAGTCTATTTTTTCTTCTTGCACAGTAATTTCTATATGTTCTTCTTGTTTTGGTAAAGTAGTCGGTGTTGAAGCCTTTTCAATAAAGATTTTTTCGTGTACCACTGTTGTATCGGCAAAATAATCATGTAAGCCTTGATTTTCTGGCAAAATCACTACCAAAATATACAGTGGCATAAAAATATTATTGATGATACGACCAATCCAATCACGGAATAACACATCTGACCAAGTTAGCTGATCGTGCTTTAATGAAATTACACGTAATCCGAACACCATTTTCCCTAGTGTTTGCCCAAAGAACTTGGTCATCAGCACAAAATAGCTATAGTAGAAAATTGCTGTAATAATAGAAATTGGCGCATACCAAACCGAATCAGATAAAGACCAATCCATTAAATAGAAGATAGGATTGACGAGTATTCCACCTACAGCAGAAATGATGAATCCGTCTAATAAAAATGCCCAAAATCGTACCCAAAAACCAGCAGTTTTTAATGCATAGTTTTTTTCATGTGCTGATTTTCCTGAAGTGTTTATATAGAAGCCATTTTCCAATGAGGGTGAACCTTGCATAACAATTTCATCGTTTGTCATTGTGCTCCCCCCTTAGTATTCCCCATATAGATACATCATTTTCGGAGCGCTATAGTCCGTCATGATTTTCATTAGCATTTTTTCTTCGGCAGAGGGACCGAACATGGAGCCAATTTTCATACCTACGTACGATTGCCAGCCACCCATATCGTATGAATACTCAAATAAAGCTGCATCTTCAAGTCCATAATCCTCACGAAGAGCTGCAATGGCCGCTTCTTCATCACCAATTTCATCAATTAACCCTGCTTCAAGTGCTTTTGTACCGCCAAGAATACGACCATCTGCAACCTTCTTCACTTCTGCTTCAGACATATTACGTCCCTGCTCTACAATATCTACAAATTCTTCGTACGTTTCATTAATCATATCTTGCATCATTGCACGTTCCTCTGCTGTCACTTCACGCATTGGACTTAGCATATCTTTATGCTCTCCCGATTTAAACGTTTCAAATTTGACTCCTACTTTTTCAGCCAGCTCTTGATAGTTAATTGATTGCATGATGACACCAATAGAGCCTGTTATTGTATCACGATGGGCAAATATTTTATCTGCTGGTGCAGAAATATAATAACCACCTGAAGCTGCCATAGAATCCATTGATACATAAATTGGAATTTGTCGTTCTTCTTTTATTTTTAGTAGCTTTTTATAGATATCTGCAGATTCCTTTACACCACCACCTGGTGAATTAACGCTTAAAACAACACCCTGTATGGACTCATCATATAAAATATTATCCAATTGTTCTAAGAAAAATTGATGATCATAGGCAACTGGTTGCCACAATGTACTTGAGCCGATATCTTGAATCGTTCCATCTACCTTTAAATAAGCAATTCGCTTATCAAAATTCTCCCCTTCAATAACATTTTCATATACATCTAAGCTATTACCTGCCATTAAGCTATCAAAATTACCTAGGAAATCTGCTTTAAATAGCGCAAAAATGGTATTAATTCCTAACGAAAATAGTAAAAGAACACCAGCCACTACTAAAGCAACCCACCTTTTTACATTCATGTCTTTCCGCCTCCTCAACACGTAATACGTATGACTTGCCAATTTGTTTCATTTTTTTGCAATAATTAAACACAAAAAGCTTTAAGCTATGTATTTCCTCATATTACCTTACCTAAAAAAATAAAAAAATCAAAGTCCATACCTTTGATGAACTTTGATTTTCGACATTATTTCCTAGGAAATGATTATAATTGGAGGTGTTTGATTTCTTGTTGCCGTAATTCGACACGTCTAATTTTCCCAGAAGATGTTTTTGGTAGTTCCTCTACAAATTCAATAGCACGTGGATATTTATAAGGAGCGGTCAATGATTTAACATGACTTTGGAGTGTTTGAATAAGCGCTCCATCACCTTTTTCACCATTGCGCAGAACAATAAATGCTTTGACAATATTTCCTCTTACTTTATCAGGGCTCGCTATAACAGCAGCCTCTTTTACAGTTGGATGTTTCATTAAAGCATCCTCTACTTCAAAAGGGCCAATTGTATAGCCTGAGGATATAATAACATCGTCTCCTCGTCCGTCAAACCAAAAGTAGCCATCTTCATCTTTATAGGCACGATCTCCTGTAATATACCAATCCCCACGAAATTGTAAATTTGTACGTTCAGGATCATTTAAATATTTTTTAAAGAGTGCTGGCGTTTCGCGATGAACAGCAATATCACCAACTTCTCCGATTGTAACAGGTTTGCCCAAATCATTAATAATTTCAACAGTGTTGCCAGGAGTAGGTTTTCCCATAGACCCAACTCTCGCTTCCATCCCTACCATTGTGCCTACCAATAATGTATTTTCCGTTTGTCCATAGCCATCTCGCACTTGTAATTTGAATGCTTCCAAGAATACTCTAATAACCTCACTATTTAATGGCTCACCAGCTGATACAGCTTGGCGAATTGCACTTAAATCATATTCATGTAAATTTTCAAGCGCTGCCATAAAACGATATTCAGTTGGTGTACAGCATAGTACATTGATTTTGAATCTCTCAAGCAATGCTAAATAAGAAGCTGCTTCAAATTTACCTTTGTAGACAAATGCAGTAGCACCACTGCCTAAAGTAGCTAGAAATGGACTCCAAATCCATTTTTGCCACCCTGGTGCTGCAGTCGCCCAAACAATATCATTTTCTTGTACACCCAACCAATGTGGTGCTGTTGTTCGTAAATGAGCATAGCCCCAACTATGCGTATGCACTGCTGCTTTTGGATTTCCTGTTGTTCCGCTTGTATAGGCTAAAAATGCATTGTCTGTGCTTTTTGTTGGGATAGGATTTATGTAGGTTGTAGGTTGATTATTCATTTTTTCAAGTATGTTCTGCCAAGGTTCATGTGCATTCCCTATGACAAATTGCGGTATGTCTTGTAAATTTCCCACTTTATCGAACTGTTCAATATAGGGTTCAAATGCAATAACTGCTTTAGCATTTGCATGATGAATTCGATACTCAATATCCTTTGTTCTTAACATCTCAGAACTTGGAATAATAGTTAAACCCGCTTTCAATGCAGCAATATACACAATATATGCTTCAACCGAACGTGGTACCATTACTAAAATGACATCACCTTTCTTTAAACCTTGCTTGGTGAATACATGTGCTGCTTGATTCGCTTTTTCCAATAAATGTGCATATGTAATACATTGGATGTCTTGGTTTTCTTCATAAATGATTAAAGCATTTTTGGCTGCATCCTGAGCATATTTTTCAATTTCCTCTACTATGTTATACCATTCTGGTGCAACTAAATCTTGTCTTTTCATGGCAATTGCCCCCTTTTGTTATGACACATTATAAAACTCTTTTTTCAGCATTTTCAATGGTTTGTGCTTAATTTCGGTAAAGTCATGACAACTATCATACCCTCCTATATGGCATCGGTCACATTTTATCTATAGGAAAACTTGCTATTGAATACAAATGAAAAGTATGGTACATTTTGGTCAACTAAAAGCAAGATTGCAGGGGGACTCGTAAGAGTTGAGAAGGTAAAACCTGACCCTTTGAACCTGTTAGTTAATACTGACGTAGGGAGCAATAAACATCGTTTTCAGATGAAAGGCTCTTTTCGTGCATTTTTACACAAAAAGAGCCTTTTTTGCATGCTTACGTCCATCCCTAAAGGAGGACTACAATGATTTTTCAAACAATTCGTCAACAGCAACCACTTATCCATTGTATAACCAATTATGTAGTGGCAAATTTTCAAGCAAATGGTTTATTAGCGATAGGTGCTTCACCAGTAATGGCCGATGACTACCAAGAGGTAGAGGAGATGGTGGCCATTGCTCAAGCATTATTAATTAATATTGGAACACTTAATGATCGCACAAAAAGTGCCATGTTATTAGCAGGTGAAAAAGCCAATAAACTTGGTATTCCTGTTATTTTAGATCCTGTCGGAGTTGGAGCCACAACTTATCGTAAGGAAACCGTAAGATACTTACTGGAAAACATACACTTTGCCGTGATTCGCTGTAATCTCGGCGAGCTAGCAGCAATAGTTGGTGTAAATTGGCAACAAAAAGGTGTCGATAGTGGTCATGGCACTATCGCTATGGAATTAGAAGCCACATCATTGGCTCAACGCTATCAATGCATTGTTATTGTCACAGGAGAACGCGATTTTATAACTGATGGCAAGCATAGCCAATGGATCGCTGGTGGTCATCCACAAATGACGGAAGTAACGGGTACAGGTTGTTTACTTAGCGCAATTTGTGGCGCAGCCTATAGTGTAAGCCATAATCCTTACCAACAATTAACAGAAACACTTACTTACTATAAAAAAGCAGGTGTACTGGCATCCGCATTTACTGCAGACATTGGTGATTTTCAAATAGCCTTACTCAATGCTATACATCGCTTATCAAAGGATGGTGCAGCTTCATGCATATTGTAACAACAATCGCTGGCTCAGATAGTGGTGGTGGCGCGGGTATACAGGCTGATTTAAAAACATTTCAGGAATTAGAAGTGTTCGGTACTTCTGTTATTACTGCTCTAACTGCTCAAAATACTTTGGGTGTAACAGGTGTTTGCCCTATTGACGTTTCCTTTATAAAAAAACAATTAGAGGCCTTAGTAGAAGATTTTCCAATCGCTGCGATTAAAACAGGAATGCTTTATTCCTCAGAAATTATCAAAGCAATTGCACACAAGATCAGGGAGCTAAACATTCCACTGATTGTTGATCCGGTGATGATTGCAAAAGGTGGGGAAAGCCTATTACAGCAAGAAGCTATCGATGCCTTACGCTCAACTTTATTACCACTTGCTACGGTTGTTACGCCCAATATACCCGAGGCAGAGACACTTACTGGGAGATCTATTCATCATTTTGAAGATATGAAAGAAGTAGCTCAAAGCTTGTTACAGCTAGGTGTACAATGTGTCATCATTAAAGGTGGTCATTTAGCAGATCCACTTTATGCCATTGATTATGTATTTTGCAAAAATGGACGTTCTTTTTCTTTGCAGTCTCCACGAATCCAAACAAAAAATACGCATGGTACTGGATGTACATTTTCCGCAGCACTTACTGCTTTTCTTGGACAAGGATTTGCTCTGGAAAATGCCATTATAGAAGCTAAAAAATTTATCCAATTAGCTATTATGTTTAATTTATCGATTGGAAATGGTCATGGACCCACTAATCATTTTGCTTATCAACAGTATAAGGAAGGCTGTGAGGTGATTATTCATGAAACGTGAGGATTTGGAGCTTTATTTTATTATGGGTACGAGCAATGTTCCTCCTCAAGAACAACCTATCTATATCCTAGAAAAAGCCTTGCAAGCAGGCATTACAATGTTTCAATTTCGTGAAAAAGGTCCTCACGCGTTAACAGGACTTGCCTATGAACAATTTGCACGCCAATGTCAAAAACTATGTCATCACTATCATGTGCCCTTTATCATTAATGACGATGTTGATCTAGCGATACGACTAGGAGCTGATGGTGTTCATATCGGACAAGATGATTTACCTGTAAGTGTAGCACGTAAAAGAATCGGGAACATGATTCTTGGTGTATCTGTCCATTGCGAGGAAGAATTGCAAATAGCTATTAACCATCAAGCTGATTATGTTGGTATCGGTCCAATCTTTCCAACATCCTCTAAAAGTGATGCACAACCACCATGTGGTACATCTTTTTTACAGGAGGCACATTCATTACATCCTGAATTACCAATTGTAGCAATTGGTGGAATAAATTTCACAAATGTACATTCTGTATTTCAAACGGGGGTTGATGGTGTTGCTGTTATTTCAGCTATTTGTCAAAGCAAAGATGTTGATCATACAGTAGCTACATTTAGATCCTTATCTCGTATAAATAAATGATCAATAAACAAACTAAAACCAGTGCCTTTTACGGTCACTGGTTTTAAGTTTATAAATGCTTAATCAGCATTTATTGGTTGTTGTTTGGCATACCTTTTAATTGAGATTCTGCCATTTGTACAAGACGTTTAGTGATTTCACCACCAACGGAACCGTTGGCACGAGCTGAAGCTTCAGCTCCTAATTGAACACCAAATTCTTGTGCAATTTCGTATTTCATTTGATCTAGTGCTTGTTGTACACCAGGTACTGCAAGCTGGTTTGAACTACGGTTGTTGTTTGAAGCCATGTTTCTCACCTCCTTGTGAATATAGAATGTGCGATATTAGATTTTTAATACAAAAAATTTAGAGGTAAATTGTACCTCTATTGGAATAACAATATCCATACAAAAAAGCCGTCTCAAAATGGGCTTTGAGACGGCTTTTGAATCCTTATAGTAGATCTGCAAATTTATCTTGTTGTTCTTCTTTCTTAGGGAAAATATAGACCTCGCGATTCTTCACTGCTCGCTCGATCAATTCATCAAAGTCAGAGAAGCTTTCATAATGCTCAACCTTTTCAAGCTTCGGTTTTGTTTTTGGACTTGCTGGTGTAAAAATCGTGCAGCAATCTTCAAATGGCTGAATAGATGTTTCGTATGTGCCGATTTTTTCTGCAATATCAATAATCTCTAATTTATCAGTTGAAATCAGCGGACGAAGGATAGGTGTATTTGTTACTGCGTTTATTGCTGTTAAACTTTCAAGCGTTTGACTCGCCACTTGTCCAAGACTTTCGCCCGTTACAATAGCAAGTGCACCAATTTCCTCACGCACCTGATCAGCAACCTTCAACATCATTCGGCGTGTTGTCGTCATCGATACATTAGAAGGTACTTTTTCTTTAATAAGAACTTGTATTTCAGTAAAAGGAATGACATGCAAGCGAATACTAGCACCAAATTTTGTTAATTCATTGGCAAGCACCTTAACTTTTTCCAATGAATTTTGGCTTGTATAAGGTGGACTAAAGAAGTGAATTGCCTCTAATCGCACACCACGCTTCATCATTAAATAACCTGCGACAGGGCTATCAATACCGCCAGATAGCATTAATAAAGACTTGCCATTTGATCCTACAGGCATTCCACCTGCACCAGGAATGACTTGTGCCATCATATAAGTTGCATCATGGCGAACTTCTACACGTAGCTCAATATCAGGCTGCTTCACTTTAACAGATAAATTTTGAAATTGTGGTAAAACATAGCCACCGATCTCACGTTGGATGGCATGAGATTCTAAAGGAAATGTTTTATCAGTACGTTTTACCTCTACTTTAAATGTATGTGGCTCATCTTTAAATGTCTCCATAATAGTGATAGCGAGCTTTTTCATACTGTCCATATCTTTTTCGCATGCAGCGACAGGGCTAAATGATTGAATACCAAAAATTTTAGGTAAACCTGTAATTAGCATTTGCATTTGTGCTTCGTCTTCTATGGCAATAAACATACGGTCACGTTCTGTGCGAATATGCAGTTGTCCTAAATCTGCAAAGGCATGACGAATATTTTCACGTAAACGGCGGATAAAATCCATTTTGTTGCGACCTTTTGTAGAAAGCTCACCATATCTAATTAAAATTTCTTTCCAAATCATTTACTTTTTTTCTCCTTTGAGTTCCAACATTACTTCTGCTAGTACTTGTTTAAAGTTTTCTATATCTTCTATTGTGTTATGTGCGCCAAAGCTAAGGCGAATCACGCCTTTTTTATAATGCTCATCAAGGTGAAGCGCCTCGACGACATGACTTGTTTTCGTTTGCTTGGAAGAACATGCACTTGATGTCGACACAATGACACCACGTTTTTGCATAGCATTAATAATGACTTCCCCTTTTAAATCACGAACACTAAATGACACAATATGCGCAGCTCCCTGTGGCGTTGATAAAACATGGACTGCTTCGCCATAACTTTCTAGCTGAGTTCGGATTTCATCGTGCCATTGACGGTATTTATTTGTGCGTTCGTTCATTGTTTCAACAGCAAGTCGAGCCGCTTTCGCTAAAGCAACAGCTTGCGGAACTGCTACAGTACCACTACGCATACCAAATTCCTGACCTCCACCAAGAGCAAAGGGCTGCCATCTTATGGGTTTACGGAATGCTAACACTCCTGAGCCTTTAAAGCCATGAATTTTATGACCAGAGATAGAAATACAGTCAGGTCCTTCTTCTTTAAAGGATATTGCTAATTTCCCAAAGCTTTGCACAGCATCAACATGAAAGGCAGCACGACTCATTTCATGAATCATTTTTGCTGCTTCCTTAATAGGCTGAATTGCACCCATTTCATTATTCACATGCATGATGCTAACTAAAATTGTTTCTTTTCGTATTTTAGTACGAAGCTCATCTAGAGAAATCACACCTCTTCGATCGACACGAAGATATTCAACATCATAGCCCTCTTTTTCAAGTTGTTTCATTGTTTCTAGCACTGATGGATGTTCAATTTCAGTCGTTAAAATATGCTTTCCTATATGCGTATTACTACGTGCTATGCCAAAAATAGCTGCATTATTTGATTCTGTACCACCTGAAGTAAATAGCACATTTTTTGCCTCTGTCTGCAAAATATCTGCTACTTGCTCACGCGCACGTATTAATAAATCATTTGCTTCAACACCCATAGCATGGATGGAAGCAGGGTTGGCATAATACTGCTCATTTACAACCATAAAAGCCTGCATAACCTCTTTTAAAGGCTTAGTTGTTGCACTATTATCCAAATAAATTGTATTAACCATAACTTTTCACACACTTTCAAAACGTTGATTTAACGGTATTTATCATAACGCAATCTTTGGCGATTGACCACTAACTTTAACAATTATTTAAATTTTAATTGATATCCTACATTTTTTTCACCATCGTGACAAACTCTGTTGGTGTACTAAATTCAATTGCTTTAACAAAACCAAATTTTTCATAAAGATGGATTGCTCTCTTATTAAATAGTGCAACTGTTAAACGTAATGGCAGCTGATATTCTTCTTGAACTGTTTGAACAATAAACGAAAAAAATGCCGTTCCTAATCCTTGACCCGTTAGATTTGGCTTCAACCCAATTCCAATATCTATACAGTGTTCTTCATACGCCCCAAAACCTTGCCCTTTTGGCACTTGGGCTGCTTTACCTGTACAATAATAGCCAATTAATTCACTATGATTATTAAAGATCGCAAAGTAAGGATTATCAAGCATTTCTTGTACATTTTCACCCGATAATTCATTATTGTAAAAATCGTAAGGTGCTACATATCGCCATTGTAAAATTTCACTTGCGAAATGTTCATTCATTTCTTTGATTGACAATTTCATACTGAATCACATCCTAATCTAAGCATAAATAGAAAGCTGTCTAAAAAGTAATCGCTATACTTTTTAGACAGCTCAAAATGTTATTTGAATTATTTTGCTATGAATTCTTCGGCAACCATTTCTTGAATACGCTTTAAGGCACCTGGCTCCATTTCTTCCACTGCTGTACCTGCTTCTTCTAAAGCCTTTGCATAACGGAATTGATGGAAAGCCTCTTCTGCTTCTCTTAAACGTCCGTTCAATTTTGGGTTCGATGCGCGATGGCGATTACCGTACTGAATAATACGCTCAATGAGCATCACATTTTCTATTAACTCATGTGCCTTTACTTTAACATCCTCTACACAGAGTGTTGCTGCATTTAGATTATTATGAACAGTACCCATATTAAGTGGTACTTCTTGCAAGCTTTGCATGACAACATAGATGTGCTCTGCTGCCTCATCAAGCCGTGCATCCATCTCCTCAGGAATTCCTGGAATATTTGCCTTGTTCAATAAACGATCAGTATCCTGTAATATTTTCTTTAAGTTTTCGACTTGAGCGCGTGCCTTATTTTCATCTATTCGAAGTTTCTTCATTGTATTCGATAGATGACCTTGTTCTTCGTGAATTCGTTCAAGCTCTTCACTAATTTCGATTAACTCTTCCTGTAAGCTAGAATAAGCTGATTTTTCTTCCCTAACTCGCATAGCTAATAGATCATAGCGACGTTGCAGTGCTTCCAATTGTTTTAAAGCGGCTTTTGGAATTTCGGCATCTTTTTCATTTAAATGATAACTTTGCTGTACATACGTTGCCTCGTCATTCACTAATTTTGTTGAAGAAATGACATTGGTAATAGAACTTAATAAACGATCACAATTTTGATCTACATAATTTTTAGCAATAACCTCTTTTTCAAGTAAATCATAAAAATGGTCGATTTCTTCATTTATTTCTGTCACACGCGGTTTAACAACTTTTAAATTCAGCTCTGCAAGTTCGAGTTTTAATGCCTCGAATTCTTTTTCATATTTATTAAGTGCATCTGTCAATTCTAAATGCTGTAAATAGTAAGATTGGTCTTCCATTTCACGCTGACCATTACGCAATTCCTGAACCGCACCTGGTAGCTTCACTTGAATTTCCGTTAAGATGGTTGGAACATCATTAATATATTCGAATGTCTGCTGCGATTCTTGATTTAAGCTAATGACAATTTCTCGCGCTTGCAAATAATTACCTTCATTCGTTAGGACATCGAACTCTTCAAATTTTTGAACAAATGTCTCTAGCTTCTTCTCTAATGCAGGTAATGCTACACCGAATGAATGCTGATGAGCCAGCAATGTCTTTCTTGCAGAGCGATAGTATTCTTTTAATTGTTCGATTTCAATTCGATTTTTTTCTTCGCTGCCAATTAATTCATTCAGTTCTTCTAAAATTTTATTTTTATCTTGGTCGCATTTCTCAATGTAATCTTCAATTTCACGTTCTATTAAAGTTGCCCTTTTAAAACGAAGTCGATTAATTTGATCCTCAGCATCAAATAGAAGAGAATCGATTTTAGTCATATGTACGTCGATGACTTCATCCCAAGTATTGCGCCATCGTTCAAACATTTCTTCCGTTTCACCGTTCATGTTTAAAGATTTTACTTTTGAAATTTCTTCATTTATAGGATTATGTTGTATTTGTAATTTTTCATTTTCTAGTTTTGCAATAATTGCAACATGTTTTCTTCGCATCATAAATCCTACTATGGCTAAAATTAATAGTAGGATAATCGGAATGATGATATACTCCATCGTAAGCCTCCTATTCTACAATAAACGAATTGGCTAGTTGTATTTATTATATACTATGTTTTCGCCTTTTGTACTAAAATTTAAGTGTTTTTCAGAAAACTGTATTTTCGCTATTGTGAAATATTTAAATAGCGTATCTATAGAGCTAAAGGAGTGGTAAATTATGAAACGTGATGGGCATATACATAGTCCTTTTTGTCCACATGGCACTACGGACTCATTCAAGCAATATATTGAAAAAGCAATTTCTCAACATTTCACAGATATAACATTTACAGAACACGCCCCATTGCCCAAAAGTTTTGTCGATCCAACCCCGCAACAAGATAGTGGCATGAATCCTGATGATCTCATGTCTTACATTGAAGAATTGCAACATCTACAACAACAGTATGCACAAGATATTCGTATCCGCATCGGACTAGAAGTTGACTACATCCAAGGCTACGAACAAGAAACTCGTCAATTCCTTGATACCTATGGACATCTTTTAGATGACGCTATTTTATCAGTCCATTTTTTAAAATGGCAAGATACCTTTGTATGTATCGACTTTTCTTCTGAATGCTTTATTGATTTTTCAAAAAAAGTTGGCTCTGTTGAACTGGTATATGATTTATATTATGATACTGTCCTACAATCGATTAGAGCAGATCTTGGACCATACAAACCAAAACGGATTGGACATCCATCACTTATTCATAAATTCCAACTAGCGCACAACGAAAAAATCAATGACACCCCACGTATCAAAGAAGTATTAGACAGCATGAAATTCGCGGGCTATGAATTAGATTTAAATAGTGCAGGTTTAAGTAAACAATATTGTCAGGAGCCTTATCCACCATTTGCCCTTATCAATTATAGTCAAACTATTAAACTACCATATGTATTTGGTTCAGATGCACATTGCGCAGAAGATTTACATCAACACTATAATGTTATATTACCAATTTAAATAACTTTTAAACGAGGTGCTTAGTATGTTTACACAAATTAATTACGAAGGATCAATTGCTGACCAGTATCTGACATTATCAAAACAATTAGATGCACTATTAACTGGCGAAACCAATCAAATCGCCAATTTAAGTAATGCCTCTGCTCTGTTAAATCAATTTTTAACGAACATTAACTGGGTTGGTTTTTATCTCTTGCAGGATAATGAGCTTGTGTTAGGACCATTCCAGGGTCTTCCTGCCTGTGTTAGAATTCCTATTGGGCGTGGTGTTTGTGGTACAGCTGTGGCAACAAGAGAAACAGTTGTTGTAAAAGATGTACATGATTTTCCAGGGCATATTGCCTGTGATGCTGCATCGCAGTCTGAAATTGTTATACCGCTAATGAAGCAAGGTGAAATTATTGGTGTGTTAGATATCGATAGTCCTATCGTGAATCGCTTTTCAGAGGAAGATCGTAATGGCCTAGAGGAATTTGTTAAAACACTTCTTAACCATTTATAATATAATATTAAAAATTGCCCTGAAATGTTTTATATTGTCATTTCAGGGCGATTTATTTAAACAACCATTTACGTTTTGCTTTATAATCCTATGAATTCGTTTGGAACGATCCATTGTGAGTACAAAAGCGATTTTTCCCGCTGTTTTTCGCCTCATACAAGGCTGTATCTGCATGTAAAAACACAGATTGGAATGCTGGTCGATCTCGCTCATCCCATGTTATAAGACCCGCAGAAATGGTTACTTGTGGATCTGTGGTACTTGGGATGACTTCCACAATGGTTGATGCTAATTCTAAAGCTTCTTTTTCATCGATGTTAGGGACATAGACAGACATTTCTTCTCCACCCCATCTTGCACAAATCCCACGACTTCCAATAGTCTCTTTTAATTGAACCGCAATCTGAACAAGAATTTTATCTCCAACTTGGTGACCATACGTATCATTAATGCGTTTAAAATTATCAATATCAATTAACAAAAACATACCAGATTGATCATATTCAAGTGATTTTTCTACAAACTGATCGAGGTAACTACGAGCATACAGTTTCGTTAAATGATCCAAATCGACCATTTCCTGAAGCTGTGTTCGTAAAATTGAGTTTGCAATGGCTAATGATGAATGGTGAATTAAAGATTGCATTAATTTGAAACTATCGAATGAAAAGAAATATGGCTCTTTATGTAAGACAATACTAAAACCATTAATCTTTTCCTCCATAAGTATAGGAATCGCCATAATAGAGCGATACTCAATTTGATTAGGAGTTAGACGGCTGAAATCGGCAACAAATAGTGGATCATTCGTTTGAGCAAAGTGCTGTTCAACATGTTTTATATAACTTTGACCGTTTTCTGAATGGAACAGGGAGGTACTTGCACCTGTTATTTCAAATGTATCGTGTTTTTTAAATGCGAAACATACTTCCATTGGCTGAAAGGATTTCAGTAACTGCTTTTGTAGGAAAAGTAACATTTCATGAATGTCAATTCGCATATTTAAACGATGCGAAGTTTCATTGATGAGTTGTAAGTCACTTACGAGGCGATGCGATTGATGATATAACTTTGCATTTTCAAGAGCATTTCCTGAAGCTTGTGCCAGCATCCGTACAAAATCTTTTTCGGTTGTTGAAAAAAGATAAGTGGTGGGTGCACTTACTTGCAAGATGCCATAAATAGCTTGCCTGCCCTTAATCGGCGCATTTAACAACCGACAATTTAAATCGCTCGCTAGCTCTGTCGTCAACTCTCCTGATACAAAGGCTTCAATTGTAGCAGGTCTTTCTGATAAATAAT
The DNA here is from genome assembly GCF_002896375.1 of Lysinibacillus sp. YS11. Classification (NCBI taxonomy): domain Bacteria; kingdom Bacillati; phylum Bacillota; class Bacilli; order Caryophanales; family Bacillaceae; genus Lysinibacillus; species Lysinibacillus sp. YS11. The sequence goes on from NZ_CP026007.1 coordinate 3,424,521, forward strand.
CAAAAAGCTTAATATCGATGGTCGTGTGTCGATCTTGATCATTCGATAAAATAAGCTCCACATTAAACTCAGGAAAATTATCCCGTATATTTTTTAATACATTTTCTAAAATTAAATCAATATCCATTGTTGAATGAAATAAGTCAGTCATGTTATATAGTTTTCTATATTGGTCTTCATTTATTTTGACATCTAAATTGTCTCTAATCATTTGAAGAACCTTTGAAAGTGTTTCTATACACTCTTCACCATACTCCGAGGTCATAAAGTCTGTCCAAGACTCTGTTGCCTCCACAAGTAATATACCAATGGGATTTTTGCCCTCTGCTTGGAAAAGCACCATATCTGTCATCATTGAATAGGCCTGTCTTGCTTTCAATATATAAGGAATTTTCACTACTTTTTGTTGATAAAAACTAGCTTCGATCATCAGCCATGACACAGCATTTAGCTTTGTTTCAATTGTTAATGAAGCCATCTCTTCGATTGGGATTAAGGAATTACCTTCAAAACTAAGAAAAGCAGCATTATCAATTTTCAAGCGCTTCTTTAGAAACTGTTTCAATGAACAAAAATACCCATTAAAACTAGTTTGTTCTTCATAAGAACTCACCCAAAAGCTCAAAACATCAGATTTTATATATTTTAGCGTTTGTAAATGGTCTGTCATGAAATCACCTTTTCTATATAACGTCCAAATCAATTACTATTAACTTATAATATATTATACATAATTTGTGTCATTTTGACTATGTAATTATCCCTTACTTTTACAATTTACATAACACAGCGTATCATTAACTATTCCCATATTATTTTAAATAGGTAGTGAGGAATTTCCTACTATGTTCTTTTATATTTTTTTACTAGCTAATAATTGACGTCCTTGTCCGAAGCAGTTACAATGGAGGTTGTGTAAAATAAACGCAGCAGTGGTATAAGCTTATGATTGTATTTTATTCCTCTATTTTCTGATGTACAACCACTTAGATGATCAGCAATGAAAATTAGATGGTGTATTGTGTAACCTAACGGCTGCATAGGCGAAAGTACATGAAAATAAAATGCGTGTAAGAATGGGTACTACTGGTTTTTGTTTTACAACAAAAAAACCAAATTTAAAGGAGGAGACAACAATATGTCTCGTTATACAGGTCCATCTTGGAAATTATCACGTCGTCTTGGTATCTCACTAAGCGGTACAGGTAAAGAAATCGAAAAACGTCCTTACGCACCAGGACAACACGGTCCAAACCAACGTAAAAAATTATCAGAATACGGTTTACAACTTCAAGAAAAACAAAAACTTCGTCATATGTATGGTATGAACGAACGTCAATTCCGTACTCTATTTAACCGCGCTGGTAAAATGAAAGGTGTTCACGGTGAAAACTTCATGATCCTTCTTGAAACTCGCCTTGACAACTTAGTTTACCGTTTAGGTTTAGCTCGTACTCGTCGTGGAGCTCGTCAATTAGTTAACCACGGTCACATCTTAGTAGATGGCAAACGCGTTGATATCCCATCATACAGCGTAAAACCAGGTCAAACGATTTCTCTTCGTGAAAAATCTCAAAACCTTGCTGTAGTAGTAGAAGCAATCGAAGTAAACAACTTCGTACCTGACTACTTAACATTCGATGCTGACAAAAAAGAAGGTACATTCACTCGCCTTCCAGAGCGTTCTGAATTATCAGCTGAAATCAACGAAGCATTCATCGTAGAGTACTACTCTCGTTAATCAATTGATGCTAATAAAAGCCCTGAAATCCCTTGTATACCAAGGCTTCAGGGCTTTTTTTCTATGAACAATCAATTAGAACCTACGTTTTTTCCGCTTTTAATCATTAGCGCAAAAACTAATCCAGTACCGAGTATTGTAGCAAGTAGGAGGAAGGCTACAGTAAAGCTACCAAATTGTATGAAATAAGCAGATATGAACGGTGCAACACTTGTTCCAGCAAATAAAATTACTGTGTACATAGAAACTGCAATTCCTCCCATATTCCAACCTAACTGACTAACAAGCGTTACTAATGAAGGAACAGCAAGTGCAATCCCACCAACAAATAAAATACTACTGATTGTTAAACCGGCTATAGTTGAAATAAAGCTCATCGCGGTCAGTGCAATAATCGAAAGAGTTAAGGCCATTTTCAGTACAAACAGCACATTAAAACGCTTTGCTATTTTCCCCGCAAATGGTGACATAACCATCCCCACTATCCCAAAGATACGAATGTAAATAAGGTTCTGACTTTTCATACCAAAGAAATCACTCGTTAAATAAGCCCCTAAAATAATGTACATACTGACAAATGACATTAATAATGCAAACGCAATGATATAACTAAAGATCAAATTTCTATTGGTGAAAATAATACCAATTCTCTTCAGAGGAGCCCATATATTTTTAGTTTCATTCTGAATTATTCCCTTCGGTAAGATCCACACGACTAACAAAGCAGTCATAACATACACTACAGCAAGTACATAAAAGATGACGTGCCAATGACTATGGTCGCTTACATATCCACTAAACACCTGACCAACTATACCCGCTACAAGAAATCCCGTACTGATAAAACCTACTGCCCCAACTTTTCGATCATTTGGAAAAACCTCAAGAGTATAGGCAAGTGCTACTGGTGAAAATGTTGCTGCCGCAAGCCCCTGTAATCCTCTCAATAGAAGGATAAAAGAAAAGTCATTAACTAAACCTAGAAGTAACGTTATTACGCTTAATGAAAAAAGCCCAAATACAATGATATTTTTACGACCATATTTTTCTGATATCGCACCATAGAAAAAACACCCTAGTGCAAATCCAAGTGAAAAAACACTAGATGTAAAACCCGCTTTAGTCAATGAAATATGAAAATAATCACTGAATACACTAATCAGAGGTATTGTTAAATAGAGACTCGACATCACTACCATACCTGTCCAGGATAAAATAGTTGTCATTAAAGCATAATTTGCTCGATTTCCTGAAATTACAATGTTCATTTAAATACATCACCTTTTTAGTTCGATTAACTTATAGTTAGATAATCTAATTAAACGATTAAAAATTAAACTGTACCAACATAGCTACAGTTTAACGTTCCACCTTTAATTTTCTTTGAATAGATTTTAATAATTTACTCACTAGCTTTTCAAATACTTTTCGTTCATCAGGTTCCAAATCAATTAAATTAGAAGCACATGACGACCAATAAGTCGGTAACACTTTCGTTATAAAAGCACGACCTTCATCCGTTAAACTTACATAGACCTTCCTCCGGTCTTCTTTACTATGATTCCGTACAACAAGATTTCTCTTTTCTAGCCAATCAAGCATTGACGTTGCTGATGCTCTCGTAATTCCTAATCGTTGAGCTAAAGCTGATGGAGTCGCTCGTCTATCTTCATGTAGAGTCAGCAATAGTAATAAGTCTAATTTACTTTCCGTAATGCCAAAAGGAGCTAACTCATTGTCTGCTACATCCAGCACATAATCACTTAACCATAACAACATTAATCCCAGCTTGGCATCTTCTCGATTTGTATCACTTGAAGAAGACGTTTGAATCAGTTCAAAATACGGCTCTACCCCTAATACAGGTAAATCATCTTCATGTGTGTACGATTTCTTACTTTTTGTCATTACAATCACCTTTTAATTAGATTATCTAACTATCAACTATTCTAACTATAAATTTAATCCAAAGCAAGAATTTTTATTTTCACTGATTTCTTCAAAATGATGCACTACTTTTTTAGCGCAGACGCATTGCCCAGATTATTATAACCAACAATAATTTTTTCTCTTATATTGTGGCAATTTTATGTACTTTAAAATAACAATTACATAGTTTCAAAATAACATAATCACTACCTTTATAATAAAAACAAAATATCAGTTATTTACTATTCATTAGATCATCAAAATAGAACTGTTTTCCAAAAAATATATTTTACTTTCATAGTAAAATATTTTTAAAACCTTTTTAAATTCAATATTCTACAACATAACAACATTCCAATGCTCCTATCATTACCTTAACTTTTTTGTAAAATAATAACATGAAGAAATTTAACAATTTTAATAAAAATACGAGTTGAACTTTTACAAAAAATAGAATACGATGAATTGCGAAAGGTGGTTCACCATCATTCAAGCAATAATAATTTTTTAAAAGGGGTTGGAAATATGTCAGACGTTCTAAAGCAATTTGTTATGCCGAAAACAAACTTATTTGGACCTGGAGCAATTCAAGAAGTTGGTAAACGCTTAAATGATTTAGAAGTGAAAAAGACATTAATCGTAACAGATGAGGGTCTACACAAATTAGGTCTCTCAGAACAAATTGCAAACATCATTACAGCTGCTGGAATTGATGTAGCAATTTTCCCTAAAGCAGAACCAAATCCAACAGATCAAAACATAGAAGATGGCATTTCCGTGTATCATGCGGAAAACTGTGATTCTATTGTTTCTCTTGGAGGAGGCAGCGCACACGATGCAGCAAAAGGTATCGGACTTATTGCTTCGAATGGTGGACGCATTCATGATTATGAAGGCGTTGATAAATCACAAAATCCACTTGTGCCATTAATTGCAATTAATACAACTGCTGGTACTGCCAGTGAAATGACTCGTTTCACTATTATCACGGATACAGCACGCAAAGTAAAAATGGCCATTGTTGATAAGCATGTGACACCGTTACTTTCTATAAACGATCCTGAATTAATGATTGGTTTACCTCCTGCTCTTACGGCAGCTACTGGGGTCGATGCACTAACACATGCTATTGAATCATTCGTTTCTACGAATGCTACACCAATCACGGACGCATGTGCTGAAAAGGTCCTTCAGCTAATTCCTGAATATCTACCACGTGCCTATGCAAATGGAGCTGATATAGAAGCGCGTGAACAAATGGTATATGCACAATTTTTAGCGGGAATGGCCTTTAATAATGCATCACTTGGCTATGTTCATGCAATTGCTCATCAATTGGGTGGTTTCTATAACCTACCACATGGCGTGTGCAACGCTATTTTATTGCCACATGTTTGTCGATTTAATGTCACAGCACGTACAGAGCGCTTTGCTCGTATCGCTGAATTATTAGGAGAAAATGTAGAAGGTTTAAGTAAGCGAGATGCGGCTGAAAAGGCTATTACAGCTATTGAGAAGTTATCACAAGATTTAAATATTCCTAGCGGCTTCCGTGAATTAGGTGCAAAAGATGAGGATATTGAGATCTTAGCAAAAAATGCATTATTAGATGTGTGTGCTGAGACGAACCCTCGTAAAGCAACACTAGAGGATATCAAACAAATCATCACAAATGCAATGGGTCCTATTGTGAAAAAAGAAGAGTCACTCGAGGCAGTTGCCCTTTCTTAATCGACGGTTTCCTATAAGCCTATACAAAGGATGGAGAAAACAAATGTTTTCTCCACTTTTTTATGGACTCGATACACACACATTGTCTATCACGGGAACTCTCGCTATACTTTTCTTAAAAAGAATAGGAGAAAATAATATGCGTTTAATTTCAATTTGTCCTAGCAATACAGAATTAGTCGCCTATTTAGGGCTGACAGACCAGCTCGTTGGAGTTGATGATTATTCTGATTGGCCATCATCGGTTAAAGATCTACCACAGCTTGGGCCTGATTTATCAATTAACATGGATGCATTAGAGGCATTACAGCCTGATCTTGTTCTGGCTTCCTTGAGTGTACCTGGTATGGAAAAAAACATTGAGGCACTAAAAGAAAGAAATATTCCTCATATTATTTTTAATGCAAACTCATTAGAAGAAATTGCGCAAGATCTTCTGACACTCGGGAAAGCTTGTCAAGTGGAGGAACAAGCAAAGACAATTGCTGAAGAGTACATGCATTCCATCGAAAAAATGTATTCCATTGCACAAACAATTCCGAAGAAACCTACCCTGTATTGGGAATGGTGGCCGAACCCTATTTTCACTCCTGGGAAAATAAATTGGCTAACAGAAATTAGCGCTCTTGCTGGTGGCATAAATCTATTTCAAGATGTTGAGCTTGCTAGTGTTCAAACAGATTGGACAGATGTTGTTAAACGCCAGCCTGACTATATCATGATGGCTTGGGTTGGTGTCGCATTTGAGCGTATCCAACCTGCTAATTTATTAAAACGTCCATATGCCAAAGAGTTACATGCCATTCAATCGGAACAGCTCCATGTAATGGAAGAATGGCTGTATTGTCGCCCTTCTCCACGACTTATTGAAGGTGCTATAAAGCTTGGAAAAATACTGCATCCTAAAGAATATGAACAAATAAAACCTCCAAGTTTCTTATGATGAAAAAACCACATCCAGTGTTTTAGGGGATGTGGTTTTGCAAATAGAAATTAGATAAATTTCACCATATGATATTTTTTCTTACCTCGACGGACAATGCTAAATGCATCCTCTAAACGATCCTTCGCATCAACTACATATTCTAAATCTGTTACCTTTTCACCATTTACACTAATAGCACCATTTGATACATCCTCACGTGCTTGACGTTTTGAAGAGGAAATGCCAGCCTCCACAAGTAGGTCCACAATGTTTTTATCCTCTTTAGCCATTTCAATAGAAGGAACGTCTTTAAAAGCGTCCTTCATTTCTTCGGCTGAAAGTGCTTTTAGATCTCCTGAGAATAAAGCAGCTGTAATACGGATGGCTTGCTCTAATGCCTCTTGACCATGTATTAAACGAGTCATTTCTTCAGCTAGCGCCTTTTGTGCCTTACGTAAATGTGGCTCCTCCTCTACAGAAACGGCTAAAGCTTCAATTTCTTCACGAGATAGGAACGTAAAGATTTTTAAGTATTTTATGACATCTGCATCAGCTGCATTGATCCAGAATTGGTAGAACTCATATGGAGAGGTTTTCTTACCATCTAGCCAAACAGCACCACCTGCTGTTTTACCAAACTTTGTGCCATCTGCCTTTGTTACTAATGGAATCGTAATACCAAAGGCTTTCGTTTCTTCCTCGTGTGTTTTACGAATAACCTCTAACCCTGTTGTAATGTTACCCCATTGGTCAGAGCCACCTACTTGAATACGGCAATTGTAGTGATTGTATAAATGATTGTAATCAATACCTTGAATTAACGTATAGGCAAACTCTGTAAACGAGATTCCTGTGTCAAGACGAGAAGCAATCGTATCTTTTGCTAACATATAGTTTACGTTAATTAGTTTCCCGTAATCACGTAAAAATTCAATTGTGTTTATATTACCAATCCAGTCACGATTGTTCACAAGCTGAGCACCATTGCCATCTTCCGCAAATTCGAAAATACGTTCTAATTGACTACGGATTCCTTGAACGTTTTTATCGATTTGCTCTACTGTTTGTAATTGGCGCTCTTCTGAACGGCCAGATGGGTCACCGATCATCCCTGTCGCACCACCAACAAGTAAAATTGGACGGTGGCCCGCTTTTTGGAATCGACGAAGCGTTAACAATGGAACAATATGTCCAATATGCATGGAGTCAGCTGTTGGATCTACCCCACAGTATAAAGATACAGATTGTTCATCTAATAATTTTGCCATGCCTTCCGCATCTGTTTGTTGGTATAGCAAACCACGCCATTCTAAATCTTGTAATAATTCGTTTGTCATGTTCATTCCTCCTAAAATGGTTAAATTCATTACGTGCATGGACATGTTTAAATAAAAAAAGTCCCTACACGCAAACAATTGCATGCAGGGACGTTAAGTTGCAAACTAACGCGGTACCACCCAGCTTGAAGATGTCATCCACCTTCCACTTCATTCAGCCGCCTTTATCGCAGGCGCGCACGTCTAAGCTCCAAGCACGTAATTCGTCTCTACAATATGACCAGTTTTCACCAACCACTGGCTCTCTAAACAGGGAATATAGACACTACTGCAAGCTCTTCATCACCAGAAAACTATAAGCATAATTTTATACGATTCTTTTTCAAAGTCAATAACTATGTTCGTGCTAAAACAATATGTGCTATAATAGACAAGATTTTAGGAGGTCGATACATTGAAAGATTGGATTGAAAAAATCAATGCAAAGATCGATGAATTACTTGAACAAAAATGGATGAAGAAATTACGTATTTCAGGTAGTGTTACCTGGAACTTATTTTTACTATTTTTAGTCTTTGCATTGGTTGGCACTGTATTTGTCGGTTCAGTTGGAGCTGGTTATTTTGCTTCTCTTGTAAAAGAAGAACCGTTACGCTCAAAACAAGAGTTAAGGGATCAAATTTTTAGCTATGAAGAAACCAGTGAGATTTATTTTGCCAACGATATTTATATTGGGAAATTAAGGACAGATTTAGATCGACGTGAAACTTCGCTTAGCAATGTTGCACCAGAGGTCGTGAATGCTGTTCTGGCAACAGAAGATGAATATTTCCGAGAGCATAACGGAATTGTTCCTAAAGCCGTTATTCGTGGGTTATTACAAGATGTCACAAACTCTGCAACGCAGACAGGTGGTTCTACACTTACCCAGCAGCTTATTAAAAACCAAGTACTAACTAATGAAGTATCATACGAGCGTAAAGCTAAGGAAATTTTACTGGCGATGCGTTTAGAACATTTTATGACCAAGGAAGAAATATTAGAGGCTTATTTAAATATCATTCCCTATGGTCGTAACTCTTCAGGACGAAATATTGCAGGTGTTGAAACAGCTGCGGAAGGAATTTTTGGCGTAAAAGCAAAAGAATTGACTCTTCCTCAAGCTGCGTACATAGCTGGTATTCCACAGGCACCATTTGCTTATACACCATTTACAAATACAGGTGAACTGAAAAGTGAAGAAGCTTTGAAACCAGGTATTGATCGTATGAAAACAGTACTTTATCGTATGAAAGAAGCTGGTTATATTGATGATGCACAGTACAATGAAGCGTTAAACTATGATATCGCTGCCGATTTCCGTGGACCAGAAATGCGCGCGGAGGATCGTTATCCTTGGTTGACTTATGAGCTTGAAGCTCGTGCAAAAGATATTATTGCTGAAAAACTAGCAAAAGATGATGGGATTGACCCAGAGCGCTTAAAGTCAGAAAAAAAATTAAAAGATAAATATACGATTTTAGCAGATCGTGATGTTCGTTCAAAAGGCTATCGTATTTATTCAACCATTAATAAAGATATGTATGATGCGATGCAAAAAGCAGCAAAAGACTTCCAGTATTATGGTCATACGTATACTGGTAAAGGGAAAGATCCTGTTACTGGTGAAGAAATTGATATTGAGATGCCAGTACAAGTAGGTAGTATTTTAATAGAAAATACGACAGGTCGTATTTTAAGCTTTGTCGGTGGTCGAGACTTTAAAACCACTCAAGTAAACCATGCAACACAAGCTTATCGTTCTAACGGTTCTACAATGAAACCATTACTTGTTTATGGGCCTGCCATTGAGTATGGCGTAATCGGTGCGGGTAGTCCATTAGTTGACGTGAAATTCTCAATCGGTTCTTGGAGTCCAAGTAACTATATTACGAGTGATGAGCGAGGTCTTATTCCAGCACGTGAAGCATTAGCAGATTCTCAAAATATTTCAGCACTACGTTTATATAATGATATTATTAGTAGACGCCCTGCAGATTTGTTAGTAAAAATGGGATTCTCAAAATTACATCCAGATGATTTTACTAACCTAGCAACTGGGATCGGTGCTTTAAGCGAAGGAACTACTGTTGAAGAAAATACAAATGCATTTGCTACCTTTGCAAATGGTGGCCAATTCATTGACGCTTATATGATTGATCGAATTGAAGACCAAGAAGGAAATATTGTTTACCAACATGAAGTAGAACCTGTTCAAGTATTTAGCCCAGAAACATCTTATATCGTGACAGATATGCTACGTGATGTTCTCACTAAAGGAACAGGGACAATGGCACGAAATACATTAAAATTCTCTTCTGATTTCGCTGCAAAAACAGGGACTTCTCAAGAATATAAAGATGTTTGGTTAGTTGGTTATAACCCTAATGTATCTCTTGGTGTTTGGATGGGTTACGATCAACCTCGTACACTTTATGCATTTAACAACACCTATTTACAGCCAAGCGTTCGGGTGAATAAGCTATGGGGTACTTTAATGAATGCTGTTTACGATGCGGACCCTCAGCTAATTGACCCTCCAACAAGTTTTAAGGCGCCTAAAAATGTTGTGACAGCATCATTCTGTGGTATTTCCGGCATGGCCCCTTCTGCAGCTTGTGCTAGCGCAGGTCTTGTACGCTCAGATTTATTTAATGCGAAAGTATTTTTACCATCACAACCTGATGATAGCTTAGCCTCTTCAAGTGTTGTGACGATTAAAGGAAAAACTTATAATGCGTTGCCAAATACACCAGCAGAGTTTGTAAAAGCAGGTGGCGCAGGCATTAATCAAGACTTTATTAAACGAATGTTAGGTAGACTTGGCGGGAACCCTGCTAGTCTGTTACCAAAGAATTCTACATTGTCGAATTCATCTGTATCAGCAGTTGATTTCCCAGCGGATGGTAGCCCTCCAGCAGCTGTCTCAGCTTCAGTAAATGGCTCTACATTATCATGGTCAGAGTCATCGAATGATGTTGTTGGTTATCGTATCTACAACGTTACGAATGGCGGTAATACACTTGTAACGTCCGTACTAGAGTCAACACAAAGCATTACGGTTGCTAGTGGACAAGCTTATGTAGTGGTCGCTGTAGATATTACAGGTTTAACATCACCACACTCCAATGTTGTGTCTACTGGCGGTAGTGAAAATGAACCTGACCCAGAGGAAAACGACCAAGAACCAATACCACCTACAACACCACCTACTAATGGCAATGGTAATGGTAATGGTTCGGGTAGTAATGGCAATGGCTCCAATAACGGGGACGGGTCTGGTAATAACGGCAATGGCTCCAATAACGGTGATGGTTCTGGTAACAATGGCAATGGCTCCAATAACGGGAATGGCTCCGGAAGCAATGGCGATGGATCTGATAACCCCGGAGATGGCACAAATGGAGGAGACAATGGTAATACCACTACTCCAACTGAAACGTCAAGGCGCTAATCCATTATGCCTTAGCAAAAGCATTTGTATTAGATAATCAATTAAACAGACTTACTGCATATTCCTTATGAATTGTAGTAAGTCTGTTTTTTTGTCATTATTAAGAGGACTACTATTTTGAAGGGGTGAAAATATATGAACATATTGATTTTAGGAGGCACACGTTTTTTTGGAAAAAAGCTAGTTGATCTTTGTATTCAAAATGGACATAATGTAACGATTTTAACACGTGGTCAAAGTGGCAATCCCTTTGGTACACATGTTAAGCAATTAGTAGTAAATCGTAATGATCGTGATGCTTTAGAACAGGCACTAGCCAATACAACATGGGACATTGTCTATGATAATATTTGCTATTCGCCCAACGAGGCACAAGCGATTTGCGAGATATTAAAAGGAAAAACGAAAAAGCTGGTCTTTACTTCTACTCTTTCAACATATGAGGTAGATGGTAAGATGAAAAAGGAAGAAGACTTTGATCCATACCAGTATCAAATTCGTATGGGACATCAAGAGGAATTTTCTTATGGAGAAGGAAAACGACAAGCGGAGGCAGTCTTATTCAAAGAAGCTTCATTCCCAGTCGTAGCTGTACGTTTTCCAATTGTGATGGGTGAAGATGATTATACTCGACGTTTACATTTCCACGTTGAACATATTTTACAGAATCAGCCGATTACTTTACCGAACATTGATGCAAAGATGAGTTATATTACAGATGAGGAAGCTGCTGAATTTTTATACTTTGCGGGCGTTACTCCTATTGAGGGACCATACAATGCTACCGCATCAGGGGCCATATCTCTCAAAGATCTAATTGCTCTAATTGAAGAAGCAAGTGGTCAGCGCGCAAAAATTTCCCTCATTGGTGGTGATGAGGAATCACAGTCTCCTTATGGGGTGCCTGCTGATTGGTATATGTCCAATGCTAAGGCTGAGAAGGCAGGATTTACGTTTAGTCAGCTTGAAGATTGGTTACCAAAATTAGTGACAACATTAGTAAAACAGCTACAATAGCATTTATAGCGCAAAGAATCTGCTAATATCTAGCAGATTCTTTGTTCATCCTAATGTCTAGTCATTTTTGCCGCTAATGCCTCACTTTCTGCTGAACGAAAGTGTATTATCACGGTAATATGTTCTTTAAAATAGCTACTGCTTTGTCAATCTCTTCCTTTGTGACCGTTAATGGAGGCAAAAGACGAATAACTGTTGGCCCTGCCCCTACTAATAAAAGACCACTTTCTTCCGCTGCCGCGATATAAGGCGCAACTTCCGTGTCCCCACAACCAATCCCTAACAAGAGACCCTGGCCTTGAACAGTATAGCTAGAAGATAAATGAGCCCTTAGTTGTGCCACAAAATAGGCAGATATTTCTCGTACCTGCTGTAAAAAATCTGGCTCAAACACATGATTTAAAACAGCTTGTGCCACATTCATCGCAAGAGGGTTTCCACCGAATGTTGTACCATGTGTTCCTGGACTAAATGTAGCATGAAGCTCAGCAGTTCCGAGCATTGCACCAACAGGGAAACCACCCCCTAAGCCTTTTGCCAAAGTTACGATATGTGGCTTTAATACCGTTTGTTCAAATGCATAGCGTGTTCCTGTTCTTCCAATGCCCGTTTGCACTTCATCAACAATTAGTAGTACACCTTGCTCCTCACAGACTTTTGCAATAGCTGCGGCAAATTCTGCTGATACACTATTGACGCCACCCTCTCCCTGAATCATTTCTAGCATTATAGCTGCAACTGAATCATCAACGGTTGCTTCAAGTGTAGCAGCATCATTAAATGGCAAAATCGAAAATTTTTCTACGAGTGGTCCAAAGCCATTATGTACTTTGCCTTGACCTGTTGCAGACATTGCTCCAAAGGTACGACCGTGGAATGATTTTTCAAATGTAATAATATGATGTTTGCCTGTATGCTTACGAGCTAATTTAATGGCCGCTTCATTAGCCTCAGCCCCGCTATTACAAAAAAAGGCATGTGAAAAGTGTGTATTAGCAATTAATTTTTCTGCCACCTTTTCCTGACCTGGTATTTCAAAAAGATTTGAAATATGCCATAGCTTTTCGCTTTGCTCTTGAAGTGCCTGTACAACGGCTGGATGGGCATGACCAAGACTCACCACAGCAATGCCACTAGTAAAATCCAAGTATTGCTTCCCTGTTGAATCCTCAACAATTGTCCCCTGACCTTTGACAATTTGTGCACGACGCTTGCCGTAATTCTCAAATAAAACACTCATGTTATCATCTCCACTATCATTTAAAATAGTTTCTTTCAACAACTATACTTCTCAAGCTATCCTATTTAGAACACTAGGAAGAAAGAAGTTCACTTGTGGCTACAATTGTTGTACCAATTAAAGTTGCGCCTACGATTTGTACAGAAGGAATCCCTGCCCGTAAACAGTCAATCGCTCCTTGCACTTTCGGAATCATTCCACCGTAAATATGGCCCTGCTCTGTCCATTGATCTATAAGGCTAGGTGTAGCTATTGCTTGATATTCATCTTCAATACGGATACCACTCACATCTGTCACGAGTAGTAAGCTATCTGCTCCGACGGCTAAAGCAATTTCACTTGCTACCGTATCGCCATTAATATTAAGAGCCTGACCTGCTTCGGTTGTACCTACGCAGGCAATAACAGGTACAAGCCCTACACCCATTAAAGCTTCCAATAAGGATGTATTGATTTTTTTAATAGCTCCTACATACCCGTAAGTCTCTTGATCTAAAAAGTCTACGACTATCAACTGACCATCAAAGCCATTTAATCCGATGGCTGCTATACCAGCTGTTGTTAACTCATGAACTAATGCAGTGTTTACTTGCCCTATTAGGGTCGATTGGACAACTTTAATAGCAGCCTCGTTCGTGACACGTATTCCATTTAATGTATGTGATTGTAGACCTTGAGCAGCTAGTTCTCGATTTATGGCTGGCCCACCCCCGTGGGTAATAATCAGCTCTACCCCACTCTCTTGTAATCTTTTAAAATTATCAAAGAAAGCCTCATTTAAACCTTCCAGTGTACTGCCCCCAAGCTTAATGACCACACGTTTATGAGCGGTATGATGCATTGATTTGGACATAGTCATATGTTAAGTCACATCCCCAAGCATGCCCCTTACCATCACCCACACCAAGGGACACATAGATTTTTACTTCATGCATTTTTAATATTTGAATTAACTCGTCCTCAGAAAAGGGAATTGGTTCACCGTTTTCTACCATAGTAGCACCACCGATTTGGATAGTAATTTTATCTGGATCAACTGTTGCGCCACTATACCCTACTGCTGCAATAATACGCCCCCAGTTGGCATCACAGCCGAAAACTGCAGTCTTTACAAGTGGTGAACCAACAACTGTTTTTGCAATTTTACGTGCCTCCTCGTCTGAAATTGCACCAACAACTTCCACTTCGATAAGCTTCGTTGCTCCTTCACCATCTTTGGCAATCATTTTTGCTAAATCTTCCGCTACTGTTTGCAAAGTGTAAAAGAAATTTTGCCAATCTGGATGCTCTGGTGTTAAAGAATTATTCCCTGCCAAGCCATTAGCCAATATTACCACTGTGTCATTCGTGGATGTATCCCCATCAACTGTAATAGCGTTAAATGTTAAATTAGTAATAGTCGATAAAGCTGCTTGTAACACCTCAGATTCAATGTTAGCATCTGTTGTAATAAAGCCTAGCATTGTTGCCATATTAGGTTCGATCATACCTGAACCTTTTGCTACACCAGCAATAATAACTTCCTTGCCATCCACAGTTGTACTGTAGCTTGTGTTTTTCATGACGGTATCTGTTGTCAAAATAGCCTGTGCAAAGTCAATCGCACTTTCTAAATTGTCCTTTGGCTCTAACTGTAGAATACCGTTTGCTACTGGCTCTAATTTCATCATTTCTCCAATAACACCTGTCGAGCAAACTCCCACCAAATTTGGTGCAATCCCTAATTTTTCAGCAGCTAGCGCTTGCATTGTTTGGGCATCTTTTACACCTTGTTTACCTGTACAAGCATTCGCATTGCCTGAATTGACGATCATCGCTTGCATTTTCTTAGTTGCATAAACAACTTCCTTCGTGACTTTTAATGGTGCTGCTTGCACAGAGTTTGTAGTAAAAACACCCGCAACACTTGCTGGGACTTCACTTACTAAAATGGCTAAATCCTTTTTCTTGTGCTTTAAACCACAGTGTAATCCGGCTGCCTTAAAGCCTTTTGGTGAAACAATATTTTTACTTGATAATTTTTTCATTACATTCGTTGAAGTGGTAACTGTCATCCGAAATTCCTCCTTAGATTAATAAATAAGAGAAGCATACAGTTTCCTGCATGCTGCTAAATAAAGAACGGTACGACATCTAGCCCTGTCGTTTGTGGTAAGTCTAATTGCACATTCATATTTTGGATAGCTTGCCCTGCTGCTCCTTTGACAAGGTTATCAATTACACTAACAATTGTGGCGCGATTTGTACGGGAATCTACTTTCACTAGAATGTCACAATAATTTGATCCCTTGACACGATTTGTCCCTAAACTAGATGCATCTGTAACGATTCGAACAAATGGATGATTCTCATAGGTTGCCTGTAAGCAAGTGATCAATTGCGACTCTGTAATTCCCTGTATTACTGGTGCATAGGATGTCGCCAAAATTCCCCTGGTCATGGGAACCAGATGCGTATTAAAAGTAACCTTTGTATCTGCTTGAGCAAACATGGAAAGTGCCTGTTCAATTTCGGGAATATGTTGATGTGTATTTACTTTATAGATCGAAAAATTCTCATTTGTCTCACTAAAATGGGTAGTTTGTGAGGGCTTATTGCCTGCTCCTGAAATGCCACTCTTTGCATCAATAACTAGAAAACTAGGATCAATTAAACGTTCTTTTACAAGTGGTAGTAAGGATAATAAAACTGCTGTTGGGTAGCAACCCGGATTAGCAACAAGTGTTGCTTGACGTATAAGCTCTTCATTCCATTCTGTTAAACCATATACACTTTGTTGAACACTATGGAACGGTGCAGCTTTTTTGCCATACCAGGTTTCATAGCTTGCTAGATCTTTTAACCGAAAATCACCAGATAAATCGATTAACTTTGGTCCTTTCCCAACCAAAGGCGGTAATAGCTCACTTGTCACCCCAGATGGTGTACTCGTAAAAATAACATCGAATTTTTCTAAAGTGTCATACGCTATCTTTTGTAACGATGTATCAGCTATCCTAACAAGATGGCCAAATTTCGAAGAAAATTGGACACCCTCTTCTGAAGAAGTAAATAAATCAATTCGTTCCACAGCTGGATGATTATGTAAAAATCGAATAAGTTCTAGACCACCATATCCAGTTGCTCCAATAATACATACTTTCACTGCACTCACCTCTGAAATAAGTTAAAAATAGTATACGTCTGCATATTTATTAAGTCAACTGAATTTTTATTTAATTCATTGTTTTTTGAAATAGATAATATTTCACCTACTCTCACCTCTATACTATTGTAAATCCAGAAAAAAGAAGGCAAGAATCCTTTCGCCATCGAATGAATCCCTGCCTTCTTTTTATGCACATGTTGTATAAATATCAATTGATGTTTTAGATAATTAATTAATCTTCCATGGTTGATAAATCACCAGTTGGTAAATTTAATTCCCAAGCTTTCAAAACGCGACGCATAATTTTACCACTACGTGTTTTTGGCAATTTATCTTTAAATTCTATTTCACGTGGTGCTGCATGTGCAGATAAACCTTTTTTAACAAAATCACGTATATCTTCAATTAATGCATCAGAAGGTTCAATCCCTTCTCGTAAGGATACAAAGGCTTTAATGATTTCACCTCGCACTGGGTCTGGTTTCCCGATAACACCCGCTTCAATCACATCTGGATGCTCAAGTAGCTTACTTTCTACTTCAAAAGGTCCTACACGTTCACCAGCCGTCATAATGACATCATCCACACGCCCCTGGAACCAGAAGTAACCTTCATCATCCATATAGGCTGAATCTCCAGACACGTACCATTCTCCTTTTAGGAAATAAGATTCATAGCGCTCTGGATTGCCCCAAATTTGGCGCATCATGGCAGGCCAACCACGACGAATAGCTAGATTCCCCATTGTAAATGGTGGAACCTCATTGCCTGCATCATCTACAATCGTCGCATGAATACCAGGAAGAGGTTTCCCCATTGAACCTGGCTTAATATCCATCGATGGATAATTACAAATCATATGCGCTCCCGTCTCTGTCATCCACCATGTATCATGTATACGATGACCTAGTTCCTCTACTCCCCAGCGAATAACTTCTGGATTCAAAGGCTCACCAACAGACAGCACATGGCGTAAAGATGTGAGATCATAGCTTTCAAGCAAGCCACTACCTGCGCCCATCAGCATACGGAACGCTGTTGGTGCACTATACCACACTGTCACACTATAATCTTCTATAGCCTGATACCATGCTTGTGGTGAAAATCTTCCTCCGACGATTAGCATTGTTACACCGTTTAACCACGGACCAAAGATGCCATAGGCTGTCCCTGTAACCCATCCAGGATCAGCTGTACACCAATAAATATCATCTTCACGTAAATCAAGTACCCATTGTGTCGATTGATATTGCTGAATCATAGCATTATGGACATGCAATACACCCTTTGGAGCACCTGTTGATCCAGAGGTATAGTGAAGAATCATCCCATCTTCTCTGTCTACCCACTCTATATCAAAATGAGCTGAAGCTTCTTTTAAATGTTTAGTAAAGTCTAGTATTTGAGCTGTTTCCTCAACGCCCTCCCCTACTAAAAAGATATGCTCCAATTTAGGTAATTTAGCTAAAGGTACACGTTCAAGTAAAGCAGGTGTCGTGACTAATACTTTCGCCTCACTATCAGCAAGTCGATCATACACGGCACCTTCCATAAAAGCTTCAAACAATGGTCCAACAATAACCCCCATTTTCAACGCACCTAATAATGAAAAATAAAGCTCAGGTGAACGAGGCATAAAAATAAATAAACGATCACCTTTCTGCAGATTAGTAGTCGCTTTAAAAACATTTGCTGCTTTGTTTGTTAACCTTTTCATTTCATTAAATGAATATGCCTCTTTCCGTTTACCATCATTAAAATACAATGCCACCTTATTTTTGCGATGTGTTTCTGTATGGCGATCAATAGCCTCATATGCCATATTCACTAAACCTGTTTCACTCCAACTAAATGCCTTTTCCGTATCTGCCCAATTATGAGATTCTGCCACTTCTTCATAATTCGTTAAATGGTGTTGACCAGGTAAAGCCATTAACTTCTCCTTCATTTTCATCCCCATGAAAATACCCCTTTCTTTGCTTTTGTTTTTGACTAAATTTCAACAATCCCCCCTGTTGAAATTCAGAGAATTTTCCAAAAGCAAAATTGATATGTAGCAATTGTTATATAACAGTTATCCATAGTATTAATGTTCGAAACCCTAATAGCACTACTTTTATCTGTTAAATAACAGAAGCAATATAATCTTATTTTACACGAATTCAGATAGATTGTCTCAATATTTTTATTTTTCCAAAAATACAGGTATATTTTGCAAAAATAAGCGTTTTTACGCAAGAAATCAGCTATAATGGAATTATTAAACTCAGGTGGTGTAATTATGGAACATAAAAAAACTTTTTTTTCTGTCACAAAGGAAACAAAGCATGGTACTGTGTATGTGGAAGGACCTGTGCCTCCAGAAAAATTAGCTACATATTCATTCCATGAAGGCTTGGTTGCCTTCAGACCTCCAAAACAGCAACAGCAGGCCATTATAGAAATTGCTGGACTACCCGAAGGCCGAATTATTATTATTCGAAACGAAGATATTATTGTAGGCTATGTTACCTATCTTTACCCTGATCCACTTGAACGATGGGCAGAAGATCGTATCGATGACATGATTGAATTAGGTGCCATTGAAGTCATTCCTGACTACCGTGGTACTGGTGCTGGGAAGGCGCTACTAGCCGTTTCATTTATGGGGGATGAAATGGAAGATTATCTTGTGATTACTACCGAGTACTATTGGCATTGGGATTTAAAAGGAACTGGTTTAAATGTTTGGGATTACCGCAAAATGATGGAGAAAATGATGAGCTCTGCTGGTTTCGAATATTTTGCAACAGATGATCCTGAAATTACATCACATCCAGCCAATTGCCTGATGGCGCGCGAAGGAAAACGGGTGCCTCCTGAGACAATGGAAAGATTTGATAGACTTCGTTTTAGAAATCGTTTCATGTATTAAAACTAATACAAAGGGGATGCATATATGATTGTAGAAGAAATTATGAATGATAAGCCTTATACATTAGCTCCTACCAATACAGTGCAGGAGGCACTAAAGTTAATGCGTGAAAAGAAAGTTCGTCATTTACCAGTTGTAGATGATGAACACCACGTTTTAGGTGTAATTACTGAACGAGATATTAAAGAGGTCTTGCCCTCATCTTTGCAGGATGAACCAAACTCTCCTATTTTTAATGCAAAAGTAGAGGATATTATGGTGAAAGACCCCCTTATAGGTCATCCACTAGATTTTGTTGAAGAGGTGGCACTTACGTTTTACGAATCAAAAATAGGCTGTTTACCTATTGTCTCTGGTGGAAAATTGGTAGGCATTGTTACGACAACAGATTTACTCTATACATATATAGAGCTGACTGGTGCTACCGAGCCTGGGTCAAAAATCGAGATTCGGGTATCCGATACCCCAGGAGTTTTATTTGAAATTACAAAAATATTTCATCAACATCATGCCAATGTCCAAAGCGTCTTAGTTTATCCTGACTCTGAAAATACACAAAACAAAATTTTAAGCGTCCGAGTAAAAACACTAAATCCTTTAGCAATGATTGAAGATCTACGCAAAGAGGGCTTTGATGTCCTATGGCCAAATTTACCGGGTGTTTCGCTATAATGAAAAAGGCCGTATTCGTATACTCGCCAGAACAACTCGGATATAAATTTTCAGATACACATCCTTTCAATCATAAACGCTTGACGCTAACTATGGATCTACTAAAAAATATTAATGCACTCGATGATGTAGATATTGTACCAGCACGTGTTGCAACGGAAGAAGAGCTATTGCTTGCACATGATTCAAAATATATAGATATTGTAAAAAAAGCAGGACATGGTGAATTATCAGAAGCACAATGTGAAAGCTATGGGATTGGCACTGAAGATACCCCTATTTTTGAAAATATGCATGAAGCAAGTGCACAGCTAGTTGGTGGAACTTTAACCGCTGTTGATTATGTAATGGAAGGAAAAGCCGAACACGCCCTTAACCTTGGTGGAGGACTCCATCATGGTTTCCGTGGTCGTGCATCAGGTTTTTGTATTTACAATGATAGCACAGTGGCTATTCGTTACTTGCAGGAAAAGTACAACGCTCGTGTACTTTATGTAGATACAGATGCTCATCATGGGGATGGTGTCCAATGGAGCTTTTATGAGGATCCTAATGTTTGTACACTGTCCATACATGAAACTGGTCGTTATCTATTCCCTGGAACCGGAAATATTACTGAGCGCGGCAATGGGCAAGGCTATGGAACCTCCTTTAATTTTCCAATGGATGCGTTTACTGAGGATGAAAGTTTCCTAGAGATCTATGAACAGTCAATGCGAGAGATTTTTGAATTTTTCAAGCCAGATGTTGTATTAACACAAAATGGTGCAGATGCACATTATTTTGATCCATTAACACATTTACATGGAACAATGAATATTTATCGCGAAATTCCTAAGCTAGCTCATCAATTAGCACATGAGTATTGTGATGGTCGATGGATTGCAGTGGGGGGCGGTGGCTACGATATTTGGCGAGTGGTGCCCCGTGCCTGGTCCATGTTATGGTTGGAAATGACTGACCAAGCGTTACCAATGGGGCCACTCCCTCAAGCATGGCTGGATCGCTGGCAACCAGAAGCACCTGTTCCTTTTATTCCAACATGGGAGGATCCGATTCCTTTATATGAGCCAATTCCTCGTAAAGCGGAAATAGAGGAAAAGAATGCTCAAATGTTAGCCAAATCGCTACATATTATTCGGAATGAAAGACGGGATTAATTTCTTGGCCTCACGTTATTCGTGGGGCTTTTTAAATTAGATGAATGCTTTTGGTGGTATATCCATCATTTCTTTTGTTCTATCCCTCACTTTTGAAACGCTATCCTCTATTTTTGACGTTCCATCCAGCAAATAAAAACACGCAAATCCTTCATAAGCGATTTACGTGTTAGTATCATTATTTACTTTTGACAGATTGTCGATGCTCAATACGGTGTGGTAAAATAACCGCTTCGTCCTCGACAGTTTCCTTGCTCATTAATTTTGTCAGCAGGCGCATTGCAACAGCTCCAATATCGTAAAGCGGTAGCGCGACACTTGTTAACTGTGGGCGAACCATTCGTGCTAACTTTGAGTTCTCAAAGCTGATAACTTCAATATCTTCTGGAACATTTTTGCCCGCATCTTGTGCGCCATGAATTAAACCGATGGCCAATTCATCACTTCCTGCAAAATAAGCTGTTGGTGGCTGTTCAAGAGCAGATAAAATCTCCCAAGCCTCTAAGCCCATATCATAGCTGGACTCTTCTGCAGCAATTAATGCTTCATCTATTGGTAAACCAGCATCCTGCAATGCTTTCTTATAGGCTGCTAGCTTGAATTTTCCGTTAATTGTATACGAAAGTGGGCCAGTTACAAAACCAATCCGTGTATGGCCATTTTGAATAAGTAATGAAATAGCTTCATAAGCCGCCTGGAAATAATCGATATTCACAGTTGCAATTGTTTGGGATTCATCCACAGAGCCTGCAAGCACAATTGGTACTGGCGAATGATCCATCGTTTGCTGCATCTTTTCTGTAACCTCATCACTCATCATGACAATACCATCAACCTGTTTTCCAAGCATTGTATCCAGTAGCTGTAACTCTTTATCTTCATGTTGATCTGAGTTGGCTAAAATAATATTGTAACGATACATTGTGGCAATATCCTCTACACCACGAGCCAGCTCCGCATAAACATTGTTTGCAATATCTGGGATAATCACGCCAACTGTTGTTGTTTTCTTACTTGCTAAACCTCGCGCTACTGCGTTTGGACGGTATTCTAATCGTTCAATTACTTCTAGTACTTTTTTTCGTGTTGCTGGTTTTACGTTTTGATTACCATTGACTACACGAGAGACCGTTGCCATGGAAACATTTGCTTCTCTTGCAACATCATAAATTGTAACAGTCATCGTACGTGCCTCCCTTTTTTCCTATTATAGCCTTATCATACGATAATTTTCATATTATTTTCAAGAAGAACTACGTAAAAACCAAGTACTAATAGTCCTATTCTAGACATTATTTTGTCACGATATAATAAACACCGCCTGCCGAAGTAAGCAAGCGGTGTTCGCTGTTAACAATTAAGCATGAATTTCATGGTTTTTCATGAATTTTTGTAGCGTTTCATAGAATGCGTCAAATGTTGGGATGTCCATTTGTTGTTGTGAGTCAGACAATGCCACAGATGGATCTGGATGCACCTCTGCCATGACGCCATCAGCACCAATTGCAATAGCTGCTTTTGCACAAGGTAATAATAAATCACGACGCCCTGTTGAATGTGTAACATCTACGAATACTGGCAAATGCGTTTCTTGTTTTAAAACTGGTACGGCTGAAATATCTAATGTATTACGAGTTGCTTTTTCATAAGTACGAATACCACGTTCACAAAGGATAATGTTTTCATTTCCTTTAGACATAATGTATTCTGCAGCATGAATGAATTCATCAATTGTTGCAGCTAAACCTCGTTTTAATAAGACAGGTTTATTTGTTGCACCTGCTGCTTTTAATAATTCAAAGTTCTGCATATTACGTGCACCAATTTGGATGACATCAATATAATCCAATGCTTCCTCTAAATGACCTGGTGTCACGATTTCTGTAATAACACCTAAACCATATTCCTCGGACACACGTTTTAAGATTTTCAGACCTTCTAATCCAAGACCTTGGAAGTCATAAGGAGAAGTACGTGGCTTATAAGCACCACCACGAATTAACTTTTCGCCTTTTGCTTTAATAGAAGCAGCAACTGCTGCTACTTGCTCATAAGACTCAACCGCACAAGGACCAAATACGAAAGATGGTTTTCCTTGCCCAATTAATTCACCATTGATATTAATAATTGTATCTTCTGACTTCTTCTTACGAGATACAAGCAACTCTTTCTTTTTATCAGCCTCAAGTTGTTTTAAAGCTGTTTTAAAGATTTGCTTAAATATATAATCAACCGTCATTTGGTTTAATGGACCTTGATTGTGTTCTTTAATAAGATCAAGCATGTGTCTTTCACGCAGCGGATCATAGCGATTCACACCTTGTTTTTCTTTAATTTTACCGATTTCATCAACTACAGCTGCACGTTCATTAATTAGACGAAGAATTTCTAAGTTTAAACCGTCTATTTGACTACGTAAGCTTTCTAAATCTTTTTGGCTCATGCTTTCTTGCTCCTCTCCTCATGACAGACACTTTCAGAACTCTGAAATGTATGTTACATTTTTAGATAATAGCATTATTATAATCAATGTTGTTCAGAATGTCACGCATTTTTAATTTAGCGCTTCAACTCGCTAAATTATTTTCAAGTATGACGCGAAAGGAAGCGATTACATTGAGTTCTAAACTATTCGCACTTGATATTGGCACTCGCTCAGTGGTCGGGATTATTCTCCAAGAAGAAAATGATCATTTTCATGTGGAAGATATTTTAGTAAAAGAGCATAAAGAACGTGCCATGGTAGATGGACAAATACATAATGTCATGTATGTGGCAGAATTAATTAATGAAATAAAACGTGAACTTGAAGAGAAACATGGGCCTCTCACAAAGGTAAGTGTCGCTGCAGCAGGTCGATCTTTGAAAACTGAACAAGCTAGTGTGACCATCAATATTCGTAATCGACCAATTTTTACTGAAGAAGATATTAGTCGCTTGGAACTTCAGGCTGTTCAACAAGCACAGCAGCAACTCTTGCAACAAAAAGAGGATGCAAAAATTAGCCACTATTATTGTGTAGGTTACTCAGTCCTGTATTATCGCTTGGATGGCGAGGAGATCGGAAGCTTGCTGGATCAACAAGGGGATGAAGCCCAAATCGAAGTGATAGCAACGTTTCTACCTCGTGTAGTTGTGGAATCATTGATTGCCGCTCTTAAACGAGCTGATTTAGAGATGGAAGCATTGACGTTAGAACCGATTGCTGCCATTAATGTGCTGATTCCTCCAACGATGCGTCGCCTAAATGTGGCACTTGTTGATATAGGGGCAGGTACATCAGATATTGCCATTACGGATAAAAGTACAGTTGTAGCTTATGGCATGGTCCCTACAGCTGGCGATGAAATAACAGAAGCTTTAAGCGACCACTATTTGCTAGACTTCCCTGTAGCTGAAGAGGCTAAACGTCAGCTACAAACCTCTGAAGAGATATTGATTCAAGATATTCTAGGCTTTGATCAGTTCTATCCAAAGGAAGAGGTTTTTTTAGCAATTGAGCCTGCAGTGAAACAGTTGGCGAAGTCTATCGGAGAAGAAATTCTACGACTCAATAATCGAGTAGCACCCAAAGCCGTTATGCTGGTTGGTGGCGGTAGTTTAACACCCAACCTTACTACAGAACTAGGTCAAGTTCTAGATTTACCAGCTAATCGTATTGCTGTTCGAGGCATTGATGCTATTCAAAACTTAACAAAAGAAGATCATATAAAAGCCTCACCTGAATTAGTCACACCTATTGGTATTGCCATTGCTGCTAAAAAAATGCCGATTCAATATATGAGTTTAACAGTCAATAACCAAGTGGTACGCCTTTTTGAACTAAAAGAAATGACTGTTGCAGATGCCTTTCTAGCTGCAAATATTCGTGCAAAGCAATTATATGGAAAACCAGGACATGGACTATCTATCAGTGTCAACGGACAGGACATATTTATACCAGGTGGACATGGTCAGCCTGCTGAAATATTGGTAAACGGGCAACAGGCATCAACAAAAAGCCTGATTAAAACTGGAGATGCCATTCAGTTAATAGAAGGCCAAGATGGGCAACAGGCGACGGCTACAGTAAGAGATCTTATAGATGATGCAGCAATAAAGACTGTGACAATCCAAAACACCAAATATGTGATTGAGCCCAAAATTTCTGTCAATAACTCTTCTGCATCACTCGATACCGTTTTAAATGATCGTGATATCGTCGTTTTTGATATTGCCGAAACAATTGAGGATGTATTCAAAATCACTAATAATTGGCATTTGTTAAAGCAATTTGAGTCCTATACGATTCAAGTAGATGGACAACCTTTATATTTACCAGAGTTCTCTTCTCAGCTAATGATTAATGGAAAAGTAGCCAAATTGAGCTATGCTGTACAAAATGGAGATGTGATAAGCTTCCAACAACCATCTCTACCAACAGTACAGCATATCGCAGACCAAATGAATCTTTTGCTAGAGGATAAAATCATTATTCATTTCCAACAGGAAGTTTTGGAACTAAAGAAGACTGCAAATGAAGCGATTGTTAATAAAATGGTTGTGTCACCACAATCCACTGTACCCAATGGAGCGACTTTAGTATTTAAAGAAAAGGATCGTAGTCGTTGGATTTATCAAGATGTTTTCCGATTCTCTAATTGGCAGCTGCCAAGTGCCTTTAAGGGGAATTTTACGATTTTAAGAAATGGTCAGCCAGCGAGCTTTGATACAGAGATATTTGGTGGTGATCAATTAGAAATAATATTAGAAGCTACACCTATCATTTAAAAAAAGGGATACGTTACAACTTTATCTTGTAACGTATCCCTTTATATTATGCATTATGCACGAACTTCTTCATTTGTTTCTTCTTTTTGATCTGCTTTTTCTGTCGTTTCTTCGGCTTTTGGTTCCTCACTTGGAATATAATCCTCTAATGGTTCTTCCCCTTCAAAGGAAACCGTACCATCATCAAAAACAGTTGGTGCTTTTGCCGTTTTTAGTGTTTTTACTTTCTCTACTAATTGTGTAGATTGCTCTTGAATTTGTTTAGAAAGTTGAACTGTTTTATCTTTTGCAGTTGTCGAGAAGTCTGCACTCTTATCTTTTAGCTGAACAGCTTGTACAGCCACATCACTGCGTAAATCTTTTCCTGATTTTGGAGCTAACAGTAGACCTGCAGCAGCCCCTACGATTCCACCAACTAATGCGCCAATCACAAAATCTTTCATGTTTACACGCTCCTCTTCATAAATCGAGTCTTGCGGATGATAAAGCTGAGGCAAAGAACTTTCAAGCTGCTGTTCCTTTACTTCGTTAAAATTTGGCTTTTGAGTTGTCATGCAACAATTCCTCCCCATCTAATTATCAAATTTGTCTAGACTGGTTGTCCATCTATTTTCACAGATGCATCTTCAACTTATATGTCTAAGACTTTATTTTTATTCAGCCAGCATACAATACTCACTGAATAATTATCATTTTTTACGACCCCATTTTCTTTTTGGTGTTTCTTCTACTTGCACAGTTTCAAATGCATAGGCATCAGGTGATACCGTTTCCTGCTCGATGATTTTTCGCTTTTTCCATTTATCAGCAATACCCATCGCAACATTACTCCATTGTACAACTTGTGCAATTTTTTCTTCATTTTGTTCTACGCTTTTAGAGACAGAAGTAGTAATCTGCTGAACAGAATTATTTAAACCATTAACGGAGTCACCAATACCTTTAACAGCTTGAACAACTGAATTTAATTGTTCAGATTTATGTTGAATATCCTCTGCTAAGCTATTTGTTTTTGATAATAAAGAAGTTGTTTCGCGTGTAATGCCTTCCATTTGGCCTTCAATCCCAGATAATGTCCCTGCTAAGCTGTTTAAGATGGATTTAAGCGAGAATAATGTCATGCCCACGCTCACACATAAAATTAAAAAACCGATTGCAGCAATAATGGCTGCAATATACAAAATCACTTCCATAAGTTGACCTCCTGCTAGTAAATTGTCTTTACTATTACTTTCCCTATCTTCGACAAAAAAAACGGAATTCCTGCTTAAATTTGAGAAAAAACAGCTTAACCCCTACGGACTAAGCTGTTTCATTGTTTTTAAGCACGTCTTCAAAAGCATCTTGGAACTTGTGAACATCACCAGCGCCCATAAATAAAAATACTGCGCCATTATGTTTTGTTAATATATCAATTCCTTCAGTGGTAATCACTGCACTGCCTTCAATAAGTGACGCTAAATCATGAATAGAAAGCGCGCCTTGCGTTTCTCTCGCAGAGCCAAATATATCACATAAATAGGCTGTATCTGCAAGGCTCAAACTATCCGCAAAATCTTGTAAAAAAGCTTGTGTACGTGTAAATGTATGTGGTTGGAAAATCGCAACTAGCTCACGTTCAGGAAATTTTTGTCGTGCTGATTGAATTGTCGCGCGAATTTCCGTTGGATGGTGTGCATAGTCATCTATTAAAACATTATCCCCTATATCCGTCTCAGTAAAACGTCTTTTTACACCTTTATACGTGTGTAAACGCTCCTGAATAATATCTGGAGAAATGCCTTCATATTCACATAGCGTAATAACCGCCAATGTATTTAAAACAGCATGATCCCCAAATAATGGGATAAAGAAAGTGCTATAAAATTCATTACGTACAAAAACATCAAATTTTGTACCCTCAGTTGTTTTTTCAACATTACGAGCTTCAAAGTCATTTTCAGCACCAAATCCATAATACACAACTGGTACTTTTGCTTGAATACGTTGAAGCTGTTCATCATCACCACACGCTATAATTGCTTTTTTCACTTGTAATGCTAATGATTGAAATGCAGAATATACGTCCTCTATATTAGCGAAGTAATCTGGATGATCAAAATCGATGTTCGTCATCACAGCATAATCAGGATTATATGCTAAAAAGTGACGGCGGTATTCACACGCCTCCATTACAAAGAAATCAGCATTTTCATGACCTGCCCCAGTACCATCACCAATTAAATAAGATGTCGGTTTATAGCCACCTACCACATGTGCCATTAAACCAGTCGTAGATGTTTTACCATGTGCACCTGTGATGGCAATAGATGTATAGTTGCCAATATATTCACCTAAAAATTTATGGTAACGAATGACTTCTACACCTATTTCTCGAGCACGTACTAATTCAGGGTGATCATCGGAAAATGCATTACCTGCGATCACTGTCATACCTTCTTTAATATTATCTGCATTAAATGTAAAAATTGGAATATTACGTTCACGTAACGGTTGCTCCGTGAAGAAATATTTATCGACATCTGAGCCCTGTACTTGTTCACCAGCATCAAATAAGATTTGTGCAAGCGAACTCATGCCAGAACCTTTAATGCCTGTGAAATGAAAAACTGTCATTAATTAAACCCCCCGGGAATTTCAATATCCCATCTATCATCTATTAGGTGTATCGTATTATTTCACGAATGGTTAGGTATTAATACCTTCACAAGTGTTAAAAAATACGTACTATTCAACACATCTTGTCTATTATAGCACTTTTTATGCATAAGGATAGATGTGTAACTTTTCTAAAAAAACTAAATTCGACGTAAATTAGATAATCTAGACGAAAACAATGCAATTCTTATTCAAACATAGTAATTAAATCTTCTTCTGTAATGTAACTTTCACGTGGCTTACTTCCTCTTGCTTCCGAAACAAAACCATGTGATTCTAACATGTCAATTAAACGAGCAGCACGATTATAGCCAATATGATACTTTCGTTGAATCAATGAGGTAGAAGCGCCACCTTGCTCATAGACAAATCGACAAACATCTTCAAATAAATCGTCCTGTTCTGCGGACACCTCTGTTTTCTTTAATAATTCCTCTTGATCGAAAATATAATCAGGCTCACCCTGTTCACGAACATGCTCAATAATCGATTCAATTTCATCATCTGTAACAAAAGTTCCCTGTAAACGCACGGGCGCTGACATACCATTACCTAAATATAGCATATCCCCTCGACCAAGTAACCTTTCAGCTCCTTGCCCATCTAAAATGGTACGAGAATCAATTTGAGAGGAAACTGCAAAGGCAATACGTGTAGGGATATTTGATTTGATTAACCCTGTAATAACATCCACTGAAGGTCTTTGCGTTGCAACAATTAAATGAATACCACATGCACGTGCCTTTTGAGCAATACGGCAAATGGCCTCCTCTACATCTGCTGGAGACATCATCATTAAATCTGCTAACTCATCAATGACAATTAAAATGTAAGGCAACTTCAGGCTATGTTCATTATTTTTATCAGCTATGGCATTAAAACGTGTAATATCACGTGCACCTGCATGAGCGAATAGTTGATAGCGACGCTCCATTTCCTCAACTGCCCATTTTAGTGCAGCCGTTGCCGCCTTTACATCTGTAATGACAGGACTAACTAAATGCGGAATATGGTTAAACGGCGCCAGCTCTACCATTTTAGGGTCGATCAGCATGAGTTTTAGCTCGTGTGGTGCAGCTTTATATAATAAACTAACCAAAATAGAATTAATACAAACGGATTTACCCGAACCCGTTGCACCAGCGATTAAGCCATGTGGCATTTTACGCAGATCTAACGTAACAGGTTTTCCAGTCAAATCAAGTCCTAATGCTGCCTCTAATGGTGAATCTGACTCAACGAAGGAGGCACTATTTGTTACCTCAGATAAGCGAACAGCACGTGATACTCTATTTGGGATCTCAATACCGATCGAACTCTTCCCAGGAATTGGTGCTTGAATACGAATATCTTTTGCTGCTAGGGCAAGTTTTAAATCATCTGCTAAGTTTCGAATTTTACTCACCTTTGTACCATGGCTCACCGTTATTTCAAATTGAGTAACAGCAGGACCTTGCATAATCGATTCAATTTGAGCAGAAACTTGGAAATAGGATAGTGCTTCGACTAATGTGTCGCCCTGTTGCTCCATCCAATCCGTATCCTGTGTTTTTTCTTCTGGTGGCTCTAGATATTCATCCGTTGGCTTTTGATAGACGTGTATAGGCTTTGCTGGTATCTCAGCTTCTACTTCTACTTCTTGTGGTGCTACTTGATTCTCAACAGATTCTACCCGAGCATACTCTACAATTTCTGAAACTACTTCAGGTTCGATAGCTAGTTCTGGTTCTGACACTTGGTCCCGTTCTGAAGATAGTTCAAGTTCTGGTTCTAACTCAAGCTCTGGCTCAATAGTTGCAGAAATTTCATCAGCAGCTGCTTTTTCAATTTCTATTCTTTCATTTGTTGAGATACTTGACATTGATGTAACAGGAGCCATTGTAATTACAGCAATAGGCTCTTCAGCACTACTTGTTGTAGGGACACTTTCTACTTCATCTTTTACCTCAAGTTGCACTGGACCATCTACTTGCAATTGAACAGTCTCTGACATATGGAAATCGTTGTCATCTTCTGGTGGTGAAACGGACATTTCATTTGTTGTCATGCTGTCTAAGGACGATGATTTTTCTGGCATCACATCCACAAGTTTGTTTTTCTCTGTTTCTGGCATGCTCTCTACACGTATAGGCTGCTGAGCCATCTTCAATTGCTGTTGGATTCTCCATTTTTCTTTATCTGTTTTTAACATTAGTACATTAAATGGAATTCGACTTTTTTCTTCCCTCGATGCAGTATCAGGAGATTGGTCATCCATTGACGGTTGAACGACAGTAACTTCTCCAATATGGATCGTAGAATTTTCTATTTGTACTTGTTCCACAATCATTTCTTTGACATGGATTTCCGATTGATCTGCTGAAAGTTGTTGAACTGTTTGATCTTGAACAACAGCTTCCTTCTCTTGCCCTTCAAAATCCATAGCAAAAGAAGTCGTTTGAGGCACAGCTACATTTGATGACAAATTTTCCTTATCATCGTTCTCTTCAACCAACAGTTCTTCCTCAAAAATAATTGGTTCACTTACTGTCGAAAGTTCTTTCGATTGAATAATCTCATGGTGTTCCGTTAAAACCGTTTGGTTTGTGCTAGCCGGCTCTTTTTCTTCTAGTATATTTTCATTGACCTCATTTGTTGTCGCTTCTTTTAAAGGCTTTGCAACAGTAACCCTTTCAACTGCCTGTACATCGGTTTCTTGCTTCTCATATTCCTCTTTTCTTTTATCTAATAAATCTTTGATGGGACTTGGTTTTGCAAAACCATAGACAGGTGAAGGCACATCTGTTGGAACAAATCGTTTGCGATTCTCAGGCATAATATTTTCAACTTTTTGTTCTTTTCGCTGACTCTTTTCTTTTGGTGCAGGTGCAGTCATAGGACTTATAGTAGCTGTTTCATTTTGTGCATCTCGAAACACTAAGCTTGCTCTTGAACGAAATTCTTGTTCTGAAGGCTGACTTTTCATCATTGTTTTTCTACCTGTACGTTTAGAGCGATTTGCTAGTAAATCTCGAATTCCTGAAACCTCAACATCATAAACACTAGAATCGACAATATGATGATTTAAATGTTTTGGTAACGATAAATCCCCAATTTGTCCATAATCATCATCTTCCATTTGATCAAACATTTCTTTTGAGTGCGTATAGGATGCTTCACCTTCACCTTCATCATCGTCAATCAAAGGGAAACGGAAAGTCTTTTGCTTAGCGATTGGTGGTTCTTTTTGTGTATGTAATTGCTCCGACTGAACTTCTCCATAATCCTCATAATATTCTTCATACTCATAGTCTTCATCTTCTTTATTAATAAATTTACTAATTTGTTTTTTAAACCAGTTCACTTCGTTTCACTCATTTCTCTTACACTTCATTTATAGCATTGTCTAGTTTTAAATTTATCAATAGCTCAATGTCTACATCAAAAAGCATACCATAAAAACGGTCTTGAAACTTGCATTTAGAGGCTCATTCTAAACAAAAAAATCGTTATGCTACTAGCATATTAGTAACATAACGATTTAGGGCATTTCACCTTGACACAAGGAATAATATCATGATAAAACATTTAAATTTTAATAATTTCTTTTTTAAATAGGGGAATTTTTATTTAGTTGGTGATTCAAAAGCACTACCAACTATAGCATCCTCTGGTAATACTAAAATTCCTTTTTCAGATGGTGCATTAGGAATCGCTAATTCACGCGCTGAACAAAGCATGCCGTAAGACTCAACACCACGTAAATTTCCTTCTTTAATAAGCATTCCCGAAGGCATTACGGCACCAATTTTCGCAACAACTACCTTTTGACCTGCTTCTACATTAGGAGCTCCACATACAATTTGTAGTATCTCATCTCCTACATTGACTGAACAGATACTCAATTTGTCAGCATTTGGATGCTTGTCCTTTGTTTCTACATAACCAACCACAAATTTTGGTGAAAAATCAACATCAAGATTAATATTAGCTCCATTTTTTTCGATTGCCACTGCTAGCTGTGCTACTAATTCTGGTGTCACTTCTACTAAGCCTTTAGCATCTGTTTGGATGTAACTGCTCGCATTAAATAAATTGAAGGCTTTAATTTCTCCCGTTTGAGCTTCCCTTAAAATAGCAATATCACCAGCACGTTCTACTTCTGTTTTCACAATAGCCTCCGTTGCTAGTTGAACTAGTAAGACATCTCCTACATGCTCTTTGTTGTAAAATACGTTCATTGTTATTCTTGCTCCTTTTTCACTCTGTTTTTTGCTAAGATAAAGATTGGTTCTAGTTCTCCATCTTCATAAATAAAAGATAATGACGTAATCGGTACAGTACCGACTGCAAAGAAATGCATCGTCATCTGTGCTAATACATCATACCCTGTTTCATTACGAATATCACCTATAATTAATACATCTTGATGAGGCACGGATAATGTCATATCGCCCTCTACTTGTGCCTGCATTTCTTTTAAAAAGCTCTCATTTAAAATACGGCTAGCATCATAGCCATCATTCACATTGACAAAATAAAAAATATTACCTGCTACCTCATCTTTTTTATAGGCGGTTGGTAGTTGTTTCACCGAAAAGCGTGCCATTTCTCGAATTTGTTCTACCGTTAATTGTAAGGCTTCTAGCATGGATTCATCAATAAAGCGATAGGTTTTACCTAAATCGAGTGCATAAAAAACGCGCGTTTCAGCTGTATGCTCAGTTGTAATAAAGGCATGCCCTTCTTTCGATGCCTGTGGATAAGAAGTGGCACGAATCACGGGATAAATCTGTGTAGTCGTTTGGAAACCCTGTTCTTTTTCTTGTACCATTGCATTAAAGGTTTGCTCAATTGTATATATAACTTCTTCAATCGCTGACTCTTGCTTGTCATTATATTTTGCTAAGATCCCAGGTAAGGAGAGCTCCATCCCTTTTTCAATTGTCTTATGATTCAAGCGTAATTTATCGTACTTTTTATCAAAATGAAATTCATATTTCTCTTCAGTTAATTGCTTTTTTAATAGCTCGACTAGTTGTTCAGACTTCATTCGCTTCATCTTTTTCACATCCTAACTTCAAAATGAAACGGCTCACATGTTTGTGAACCGTTCTGTTCATTCCTTCTATTTACTTCATCTTAACCGAATGAACGATTTTCGTCATCTCACGCAAATTATTTTCAATTTGTTTTGCTTTTGAAATGGTTGTCATCTTCACACCACCACTACTAACAATGAGCTCCATTTCATTTTCTTCGTCCGTTTTTAGAACCGCTGTGAAGCCAAAACGACCATCCTTATCAAAAGTCGATTCCTCGATAATTTTGTCCGCTTCATTTTCTTTTAAAAGATTATAATAAAGTTTACTGTCTTGTGCTTCACGATCATTGATAAAAAGAATGTAGCTTTCTTTGCCTTTTGAAATCACAATATTATAAGCATCTGAACTGTCTTCAATTTTAAAGTTTGAAGGTAAGTATAATTTGATATCCCCAATTTCTACTGTATGTTCTTCTGGCTCTTCAGCAAAAACCTTCTCCGTTAATTGGAGCCCATTAGCAATTTGATCATCAATAGATTGATTGCAGCCAGAAAGGACAAGAAGTATAAGCATTAGGCCAATTGCTCTTAGCCATGAAAATAACATGTCTCTCTTCCTTTCACTACTAACTTTTTTCTATTTTAAAAAAATTAATCATAAGATGCAACCTAACTATCCTCTCACCACTAATTCTTTTTAACTATTTTTGTAAAAATGTGAACAAATATTGACCAACTAAAAGCGAGACAATATGCTCAAACATCATCTGTCTACTAACTAAACCTTGCGTAAAAATACCTACAGCACCTGCGCCTTGACGAATATCTCGACGCTTTGTATATTGCTCCATAATCGGTCCAAGTTCTCCACCAGTTCTTATTTCCTGGGCAATTTCTTTTGGCAGAATAATTTGTGCGCCAGCAGCTGTAAACATTGTTCCGTCTGACACAGTTAATGCACCCCAGTTACAAACATACATGTCATCATCGATTTCAGTTACGCCACCTTCTAAGCCAAATGATAATTCTGCATCCGTTAAAATCAAGGCGTTTTTAGCACGATTCATTGCCCCTAATCTAGTTTCTTCATTACTTATCGGTTGATCTGATACTTCAGAAGCAGCTTTGACATGAGTAAAGAGAGAATCCTCAAAGTATTTGCGAACAATTACTTCAACTGCTTCTGTTTTGGCCTTATTGGTTGTGCCAATTGCTATTTTCATTTAATCCCCACTTTCTTTCCATAGAAAAAGATGCCTTTAAAAGGCATCTTCCTAGCTTCTTATACATTAGCGTGAATTGACTCTAATGTCGAACGATCTGCTTTTTTCACTAATTCAACAATTAAAGCTTTGGCAGCTGCATAATCATCAATGTGAATAATTGACGCTGATGTATGAATATAACGTGAGCATACACCAATAACTGCACTTGGAACGCCATCGTTTGCCGTATGCACTCGACCAGCATCTGTTCCACCTTGGGAGACAAAGTATTGATAAGGGATATGATTGGATTCAGCCGTATCTAAAATGAATTCACGCATACCACGATGTGTTACCATTGTACGATCTAAAATACGAAGTAAAGTACCTTTGCCGAGCTGTCCAAATTGACTTTTTTCACCTGACATATCATTGGCAGGAGAAGCATCTAGTGCAAAGAATAAATCTGGTTTAATCATGTTTGCTGATACTTGTGCACCGCGCAAGCCAACCTCTTCCATTACATTTGCACCTGAGTATAAATGTGAACCTAATTTTTCGTGCTGTACTTCTTTCATTAGTTCAATCGCTAGACCACAGCCATAGCGGTTATCCCAAGCTTTAGCCATAATTTTCTTCGGATTAGCCATTGGTGTGAATGGACAAATTGGTATGATGGATTGTCCAGGACGAACACCCATAGACATAGCATCTTCTTTATTATCAGCACCAACATCGATAAGCATATTTTTTATATCCATTGGCTTCGCTCGTTCTGCATCTGTTAATAAATGGGGTGGGATGGATGAAACTACACCAGGAATTACCCCATTTTTCGTATATACTTCTACACGCTGTGCAAGCATAACCTGGTTCCACCAGCCGCCCAATGTTTGAAAACGGATCATTCCATTATCTGTGATAGAAGTAACCATAAATGCTACCTCATCCATATGACCAGCAACTAATATTTTCGGTGCATCCGTAACATCACTGTGCTTAACACCAAAAATACCCCCCAAATTATCTTGAACGATTTCATCCGAGTACTTTTCTAACTCAGAACGCATGAACGCGCGTACTGCGTGTTCATTACCCGGAGCGCCTGGTAATTCTGTTAATGTTTTAAATAATTGTAATGTTTCCTCATTCATGATGACTCTCTCCCCACGAAGTAGAATATTCTTCCTTGCCTATTGTAACACAATTATTTCCGAATTCGAAATATTGATACATTTCCTCAATCCGCTTAATTGTGAACGTGCATTCACTCTATAGGCTATGCTAAAATAAAGGTATAGAAAAAGGAGGAAAAAAGTATGAAATTACGTGATTTTTTAATTGGTGTCGCAACTGGCTTAGCTGCCGCAGTCATTATTAAAGAAGCTAGTGAAAAAGTTTCTCCGTTCGTACCTGCAGGACAAGTACTTGAAAACATAAAAAGAGAATTTAAAAAGGATTCACCGATTGATGGTTCTTGGATTTTTATGAAAACTGAAGATTTTACAAACGGTATTATTACCATCCCAGTATATCGTGGGGGGATCTCGCGTATGCATGAAGGTGAGATGCAGACATTCGAATTTGCAGCCGATGCACGCTCTGGTGTTGTCGTGGAACTAACAGAAGTTTAATTATGTATATACAATAGAAGCCATCTCATAAATTGAAGATGGCTTCTTATAATGTTAAAAAACAAAACATTTTTGTGAAAGGTGAAAAGAGATTTCCAATGCGCTGGCGGAACGGAAATCAACCCCTCACCTTGCTAAAGGGCCTTTTCTGCTACTCATAATATCTAATTCAACAACATAAGAAGCCATCTCATAAAATGAAGATGGCTTCTCTATGTTATTCGGATAAACCTTTATTATTAAAGTACTTTTTATACTTACGGTAATAATTTAAATTATTGAGTGTTAGTTTCACCCAACGCTTCGCATTCATATCCTCGTTAAAGTAAAGAGAATTTGTGTATTTACCCTCACTAATTAATTTTTTTGCTTCTAGTTTGAGCTTTTCATTCGATGCATATTTGAATAATACACCTTTAGGAATAATCATCCATAAATGCTTGTCCTGCACATATGTGACTTCTTGCTCGATATTTAACATATGGTCATCCGCAACATACTTCATTAAATTATGCCCACTTGCTGTTACATAATAGCTAGAACGCCCATTACGTAAATTGATTTCAAAAAGTTTATATTGCTTGTCTCGAATATCATATTTCATATCAAAATTCGCAAAACCTGTATAGCCAATGTCCTCTAGGAAGAAACGTACTTGATCCATTAATTCTTTATCATAGGTTGTCACGATGGCTGCATAACTTCCGATTCCTTCAGGAGAATGTTCTTCTAGAATAGGGTTACCTAGACACATCAGCTTCACTTTCCCATCCTTTCCTACATAGGCATTTAACACGCGCATATAGGAATCGTCCCCAGGAATAAATTCTTGAATAATCATTGTATCCTGATAAGTAGAGCTATAAATAGCTTTTAATATAGCCGTTTTTTCCGCTTCATCATGTGCAACAAATACTTTTTTCTTCCCAGGGAATTTACAAGCCCAATATTCTACAGAGTTGGAAGCCTTTAAAATGATAGGGTAAGCAAATGGTGGTGTAAAGTTTTCATAGTTGTCAGCTGTCACCGTTGTTGTACCTGGATATTTAAAATTATATTGATCACACATTTTATAGAAATTTTCTTTCAATAAAATTTCATCCATCAACGATTCGTCGATATAAGGTACGGTAAAATGCTCTTGTAATGCTGGCTTATTTTTGATGATCAGCTTGGCATAATCGTCTCCACATGCTAAAAGTAATAGTTTTTTATCAGCATATTTTTTTGCAACTTCTGCAAGGGCAGGTGCAAAAACATCTTGTTCATTTAAACGGTCTATTTCTTGAAATTGTAGGATATGGCTATCTTGTGTTGCTGTTAAATGAGAACGTCCTAAAACAAGTGGTTTAATACCATATGCTTCATAAAACGCACGTGCCATACCATATGCATTCATATCTGATCCAAGTAAAACGGGTAAAAATGGTTGTTCAGTTGCCATGTTTATTTCAACTCTCTTTTGTATTTTAGTATCGTGTTAAGTGTATCATATTTTCTATCCTGTTCACGAACAAAAACGCGAGGTATTGACATTTTATATGCCAAATACCTCGCCTTTGCTTGCTCGATTAAAATGTAATAACAGCTTGTCTACTACGCTCTAGTTTATCCACAATCTCTTTGCCTGACTCATCCCATCGAATCATACGGTAATAAGCATCGTGATAGAAAATAAAGCCATAGTTATTTGCAAGGGCTTCTTTCATCAGTCGCTCTTTTGCAAATACACTTGTCATTGGATAATCGTCATAGGCTAATACCCATAATGGATTTTGATGAGCATGAGTCGGCATAATATCTGCCATATGCAATAACACTTCATCATTTTGCGTTAGCTTGATGACAGCATGTCCCTCACTATGACCACCAGTATGAAGCATTTCGATTCCAGGTACTACTTCCAATGACTCTTCATAGGTTTCAACTAAATGCTGAACTGGCTCCCAATTTTCTTTCCAATAAGTATTTTTAGAACGGATATTGGGGTTACGCATTTCATCCCATTCAATTTTCGTTACAAAAATCTTGGCATTTGGGAAAGTTGGTACAAGTACATCCCCTTCCCACTGCGTTAACCCTCCAGCGTGATCAAAATGTAAATGCGTCATTAACACTGCATCAATATCTGCTGTCGTTAATCCTAACTCTTGTAAGCTATCAGCTAACGAAGATTCTTCTGTTACACCAAAGTTTCGTAGCTGCTTTTCATTTAATTTGTTAAAGCCAACCCCCGTATCAATAAGGTAGTTTTTGCCCCCAAATTGAATAAGAATAGGTTCTGTTGGTAATTCAATTTGGTTTTTTTCATTGACTGGATATTTGCGGGACCAAAGAGGCTTTGGTACAACACCAAACATCGCACCACCATCTAGGCACGTAACACCCCCGTTTAGCCATGATAATGACATATTGTGAAACTGTAACTGATCCATCCATATTCCCCCTACAATTTAGTGATAAATTGCGATTCTAAGCGATAAATCGGCTGCCCCTTCGCAGAAAACTTCTCTTCATATTCTGTCATCACATTATCCTCTGGCATATTTGCATGCAGGTCGAGAGATACATACTTTAATAACATCCCATATTCAGACATACTGATTAAAGAATACTCGAAAAGACCTCGGTTATCCGTTTTAAAATGGACTTCCCCATTATCCACTAAAATCGACTCATATAATTTCAAAAAATCCCCGTGCGTTAAACGTCTTTTTGCATGTCGTGTTTTTGGCCAAGGATCTGAGAAATTCAGGTATACACGTGATACATCGTTTTTGTCAAAGAATTTATATAAATCTGCGCCATTTACTTTTAGTAAACGTAAATTCGCTGGAGATTTTGCCTCTAGCACTTTTTCTAGTGCACAAACAATGACACTATCGTAAAGTTCAATGCCAATATAATTGATTGTTGGATTTTGCAAAGCCATACCGGTCACAAATTGTCCTTTTCCAGACCCTACTTCAATATGAATAGGGTTGTCATTGCCGAAAACAGCCTGCCAATTTCCTTTAAAGTCTTCAGGATTTGGAATAATCACCTCTGGGTGATCTGTAATCATTTCCTCTGCCCAAGGCTTATTTCTTAATCTCAATGTTGTTCCTCATTTCTTTCTTGTGAAATTATTGATTTTTTTATAGTATAACGTATTCCCTTATAATTCGCATGAAATTATTGCACAATGATATTTTTATGAATCCTTAACAATAACCTGCCAAGCATTTTGTTGTATTGTACAGTGGATATTGGTCTCTTGATTGACAATGCCAATATAATTACCATCCGTATGGCAGTCAACCTTATCTGCTACGATAAGATCAAAGACCTGCCCTTGTAAAAAAGTAACTTCCTTAAATTTTGTATGTTTTTCAAAAAACACAGTGACAAATACCAGTAATAATTTGATACGAGAAATACCATGTACAATTGTGATATCCACTTGCCCATCATCTGCTTTTGCGGCAGGTGATATTTTCATGCCGCCTCCAAAATAAGGTTGATTACTCATCGCCACAAACCACGTCTGCTGAAATTGCCATTCCTGTCCCTCTGAACGTATCGTTATGTCAAAGCGTTCAAAGCGAAATAACCCTCTAATTACAGCGACAGCATACGAAAGTTTCCCTAATCCAATCTTATTGAGATAAAACTTAAGACGAGAAGTGTTAATTGATTTTGTCACAAAGGCATCGAAGCCTATGCCAGCATTATTAACAAATATTTCTTTTCGTTGATTATCAATCTGAACGATCCCTGCATCCATTCTTACATTAGCCAAGGTAGTCTTTACATAATCCTCGATTTGCTGGGCATTGGAAAAGGTATGAAAATAACGTGCAAAGTCATTACCAGAGCCAGCACGAACTACACCAATTATGATGTATTTATTATGTATAACACCACTAACTACTTCATGAATGGTGCCATCACCACCAACAACGACAAGCAATTTCTTCTCTTGTTGCTGGTGTACCCATTGTTGAGCGATTTCCTGTCCATGTCCTGCATATTCAGTAAAAGCCACTTGATAGGAAATCGTTAGTTGCTCTTGAAGTTGGAGCCAAACTTTTTTTCCTTTTCCATTCCCAGCGGCCTCATTGACAATAAATAGAACGTTCATACATCATTCCTCTGTTGGCTGAGATGCTTGCTGCCATATATCTCGGTTAAAGGAGGTGGTTTGGACCGTATTTAAAATTGTCTGTGCAGCTCGGATTTGCATATGCTTCATAGGAGAGGAAACTTTTCTTAAATGCTCTATCCATTCATGGTAATTTCGACGATCAACAAAGCGTACCCCAAATGGTGAACCAGGATAATCAAAATACCCATTACGAGATAGCACAACCTTACGGATGGGCATATCAATATCCTCTTGTTTAAATAATTGCGACAGGACTGATTCCATCCGCCCTAAGTTAATCGTTGGATTCAAAACTTTAGAATCCTTCGTCCCTACTTTTTTAATCCAGAAGCGATCACTGCCACCTACATATACAGCTTGATTTTCAGCCTCTAAGACCGTAATACAAATACACTCTGTCGGCGACATTAACACTACATCTAGCTCTATAGGTGCTTTTCTAATTTGTAGTATTGGATAATAAAACAATAGATAATTATCTGGCAATGTTTGCAATAGCATACGGAGCAATGAGTCACGCATGAAGCGAGGATCTACATATGATTTTTCCCGTAATGTTGAACTGGCCCATTTCATTTGAAAATGAAAGAACTGATCAATAAACATTCGTTTCAACTCATGGATGGATTGTGGTGCATACACAATTTTAGGTTCAAATGTGAGTGTCGTTTCTTCTTCAGGAATTATATCCTCATCGCTGACAAGCTCATTTGATATTTCTACTTCTTCAACATCCTCTGTTGTTTCCTTTTGCCGTCCAGCAAACCATTTTTTTATGAAGGTAAAACGTTCTTTTTCCTCGTAAGCCTCCGCTTCCACCTCATTGTCGACATGTTGCCACTCGCTAATATCTTCTCCCAACTCCCACTGTCGCTTAATGCGCTCCCATTGGTTTTTCTTCAAGCGCACAAATTGTGTTGGGTATCTCGCTAAATCAATTTGATAGCGTGAAATGTAATCTTGTAATTTCACCAATTGTGCCATGTAAAGGTCACTCCATTCTTACTCACCATATCTATAGTTCTCTTTTTATCTAGATTGCTTTGGTAGAAAAGAGGCATTGTATTCAATACATCGACAATTATTCTACAAATTTCAATCTGTAAAATTATTCATTACTATCCTTTTTATTTTACATGACGATACCAAACATTACATCCATAAAAAAGAGAACTACCCTTATCGATAGTTCTCTTAAACGGTTCTTTTATTTTGAATTCAAAGAAAGTGGTAATTTCGCCTCAAAAGCTTGTTGCAATTTACGCGTCCATTCACCTGGCACACCAGTACCGATTTGGTTTCCATCCACATCAATAACAGGAGTAACTTCTGAAGATACAGAAGATACAATAATTTCATCCATTGTTAATAAATCAGCTTTTGTCATTGGTTCTTCAACTACAGGTAAACTAATCTCCTCTGCACATTTTAAAATGACCTGACGAGTAATACCGTTTAAAATGAAGTTATTTGCTGGGTGTGTATAAAGCTTACCGTCTTTAATCCCATAAACATTTGCTGATGAACATTCTGTTACGATATCCCCGCGATGTAAAATTGCTTCGTAGCAGCCCTTTTCAGCTGCCTCTTGTTTTGCTAATACTGCACCAAGTAAGTTTAAAGATTTGATATCACAGCGCAACCAACGAATATCCTCTACAAACGTAGCCTTAACCCCTTTTTCAAAGTTTTCATATGCACGTTCACCAGCTTTCACATTACCCGTTAATACAGCTGGAACACTTGCATCTGGGAAAACGTGATTACGTGAATTGGCACCACGTGTAATTTGGAAATAAACATGCCCTGTATCAAGATTATTTTTTTCAATCAGCTCATGTAATAATTTGTGTAAAACGTCTTTTGTATAAGGAATAACAAGACGAATTTTTTCGGCGCTTGCATAGAAACGATCAATATGCTCTTGTGCTGTAAACATATTTCCGTTATAAACTTTGATTACTTCATAAATACCGTCACCAAATTGATAGCCTCTATCTTCTGGTGATACTGCAATGGATCCTTCTTCAACAATTTGATCATTCCATAATGAATATGCCATGTTTTGTTCATCCTTTTCGTCTTTGAGTTATTTTTTTCCTGCAAGTTCAACAATTGCTTCAGCATAAATTGCCGCTGCTTTTACAAGGTTTTCAACGACAACAAACTCATCCGCTCGATGCGCTACATCTGGCTCCCCTGGGAAGAGCATGCCAAATGCCACGCCTTTTTTCATCACACGTGCATACGTCCCACCACCAGTTGATAATAAAGGTGTTTCTGTATCTCCCGTTTGACGTCTATAGATAGCTGCTAATGTCTGAATGAATGGATCATCTTCGCTGACATAATGTGGCTTGGAGTCGTCTTGTATGTCTAGAGAAAACCCTTTTTCTACCGTTAAGCGTTGTGCTGCTGTTATTTTTTCATCGAATGGATAGGAAACTGAATAGCGCATACTAATTACTAAACTGCCTCCTTTATGGACATCATAGCTTACGATCCCTGGATTTAATGTTGTTTGTCCTGACATTGTATCCTCAAACTGCAGATCGAGCTGACTACCATAATGATCCTGATAAAAAACATCTGCAATAAAGTCGACAAATTGTTTACTTGCTTCTGTCGTCAACTCTTGTTGTAAAAATGCTGCAAGATAAACAGCTGCATTGATACCTTTATCTGGTTCCATTGCATGGGCTGCTTTACCTTTGATAGTTATTATATAGCGAGACTCCTCCATTAATAAAGAGCCTTCTAGCTGATTTTTACTTAAAAATGTTTGAAAATTCTGTTCGAATGATGCTGTTACGTGCTGAATTATTGCTTTTGCAAAATCAGGTACCATATTTGGGCGCTTTCCTGCATTAAATAGTAGTAGTTGTTCTTTCGTTGCATCACCCACTTTATTTTGAGAGAACACAAGCTCTGCAATGCCTTTTTCTGCATTGATGAGCGGGAAATCCGCATCTGGTGCAAAACCAATTGTCGGCATTTCCTCCTGTTTAAAATAGTGGTCGACACAGCGGAATCCTGTTTCTTCGTCTGTACCAATAATCATTCGTACTCTTTTTTCTAACGGAATACCTGCATCTTTCACAAGTTTCATGGCCATCCATGCCGCAATCGTAGGCCCTTTATCGTCAATCGCACCACGTGCAAATAATTTACCATCAGCTACTGTGCCGCTGAAAGGAGGGTAAGTCCAATCTGCTTCTTCTCCAATTGGGACA
Source organism: Lysinibacillus sp. YS11 (assembly GCF_002896375.1). NCBI lineage: Bacteria > Bacillati > Bacillota > Bacilli > Caryophanales > Bacillaceae > Lysinibacillus > Lysinibacillus sp. YS11. The sequence goes on from NZ_CP026007.1 coordinate 3,468,438, forward strand.
ACATCAACATGACATAAAATACCAAGTAAATCTTCACCAGTTCCCATTTCAATATGTCCAGCATAATTATTAACATTTTTCGTGAGCAGGCCTTCATTTTGACCTTTTGCAAGTAACCATTCAAGCGCTTGAAGTGGACCATCTCCAAAAGGTACTTCAGTAGTTATTGTATCCTCATCGAGCACACTATTTATTTGCACAAGCTCCTGTAACTCTTGTATTAATTCGTCTTGCCTTTCTTTTGCAGCTTGTAACCAATCCATACCATGTACCTCCTTCAAAGTATTAACATTATTCTACATCTTACAACATATATGACAATCAGCTTTCTGACAACTATTTTCAGTAACTTCTACTGTCACTACCATATATAGCACGTTTTTCACGTATTCCCACAAAATACAGTATAAATTTTATATATAAATTGTAAATTTCTCTTGCATTCACTAGAAAATTAAGTAGTTTTTCTATATAATAAAGTTATCAGAATAATTGTTCTGACTATAAAATTAGAAAAGGGGATGTCTAAGGCAGCTACTTATTAGCCTAAGTGCACTCCGCACATATTGTCGTCCGCTAGTCTTTGCCAAGAGAATTAAGATGAAGGAGTGGTTCATTTAATGAAACCAACTACTGATCGAATGCTTAATCGTATTAAAGACGTGTACATGTTTATTTTAGACAAAGGAACCGTGTCTACACAGGATTTAGTCGAAGAGTTTAGTATCACTCCTCGCACCGTTCAAAGAGATTTGAACGTGTTAGCCTTTAACGATTTGGTGACGAGTCCAAGTCGAGGCAGATGGACAACGACGAAGAAAAAAGTAAAATTAACGTCTTAGTTTTACGTTTTGTACGTAAAGCATTGTGTATGGAAAAAGAATGACCTTTCGTCGGGGTCATTCTTTTTTGTCGTTAGAAGATTTTTAGATTTTTTTCCCACTTTGCTTACTGACTTCTCCAGCTTGCTTTCTGTGTAAAGTAATTATTTACATCACTTTTTTAGTCATCTATCTATGCAAAGCAATGATTTTTATCTTACTTCCATTCATCTATATAAAACGATTATTTACATTGCTCCTTTACCCTTCAATCTAAGCTTCACATCTTAGCATAGCAACATAAATCTGCGCGCCATTATCTGCTCTGTGCTCTTTCAAGATTATTTTAACTATTTACAGTTGCTTAACAATCCGTTAAACTCGAAACATTCTAAATGTTGAGAGGAGGATTTTATATGACTTTGTCAAAGTTGTTTCATCCATTAGTTTGGATTATTTTAGGTGGAACAATTTTTACACGTATTGCAAGCTTTATGGCAATGCCTTTTTTAGCTATTTATTTACATAATGAAATTCAAGCCTCTCCCTTACAAATTGGATTGACAATTGGTATCGCGCCGCTCATTTCCACAGTAGGTGGATTTTTCGGGGGTTATTTAACAGATCGCTTTGGTAGAAAAAGCGTTATTCTATTAACAATTATCGTTTGGAGTCTTGTGTTCTTTGGCTTCGCAACAGTTCATGCTGTTTGGCTTTTTATCCTATTCAATGCTTTGAATGGACTTTGTCGATCATTTTTTGAACCTTCCACACAGGCATTGATGATCGATTTTACACCTGCCGATAAACGAAAAAGACTATTTTCCTTACGTTATACAGCCATTAATATTGCAGCGGTTATTGGTCCAATTATTGGCGTGTATATCTCACAGCTATCCAGTCCAAGTATCCCTTTTATGCTGACAGGGATGATGTATATTATTTACGCAGTCTTTTTATTTTTTGTGTTAAATCGCTATCAAATGCAGCAACCCAAAGCGGTTACACAAACAAAAATACTCAGTACATTCACGATTCTTTTGACAAATCGTGTGCTGCTTAGCTTCATATTGGGTGCCATTTTAATCAATATTGGTTACTCGCAATTTGACTCAACGCTACCACAAATTATCGAATTAAAAATTGATGAAGGTGCGAAACTTTATTCGTTATTAATCTCTCTCAATGCAGCAGTTGTGTTATTACTACAATTACCTATTAGTATAGTATCAGAGCGCTTTTCATCTACAGCAACATTATTAGTAGGTGTACTGTTCTTTGCTATTGGATTATGTATGTTTGGATTCTCCAATAATTATACACTCTATATCATTGCCATGATTATTTTTACCATAGGTGAAATCTTTGCCTTCCCTACAATGAATGTCATGATTGATGAAATTGCGCCAGATACTCAAAAGGCAACCTATTTAGGTGCTGCACAATTTAAAAATTTAGGTGGCTTTATTGGCCCAATAATAGGCGGTTGGCTCTTGACTCATTATATGAACGCTATGTTTCCAGTCATCGCTGTTCTTGTTTTATGTAGTTGTATCTTTTATAGAACAAAAATAGCTGCTCATTAATAAACGCCCCATTGCTATCAGAATAGCTAACTATGCTATCGATAGAATGGGGCGTTTTTTAACTATTATAATCCTCGTCAGCAGCGACCTCTGCATAACTAGAATATTGATCCTTACCAGCATTTTTTGATTGATAAAGCGCTTTATCGGCCCGTTCAAATAAGCTCCTTTCTGTATCCTCAGCATGGTTATAAATGGCTCCGCCCATGCTCACAGACAACACAGACCATTTCTCGCTAGCTTGGCCATCATATCTAACTGACCTTATTTGAGTCAAAATGTCCTCTGCCATGTGCTGCATCTGTTCCTCTGTTGTATCGTATAAAACAATGGCAAATTCATCCCCACCGAAGCGTACAACAAAGCCACTTTGTTTCACAACATGCTTTAAAATTTTCGCTGTTTCAATGAGGATATGATCTCCTTCTACATGACCAAATTGATCGTTTACTTGTTTAAAGTTATCTAAATCAATTAACAATAAACCTGGCACATTCATTTTTCTTTTTCTTAATAAATTATCAATTTTCCTAATATATGTAGCACGGTTGTAGACACCAGTTAGCGGATCGAAGGTAGCTAGGTGTATTGTTTTAGATAAAATTTTATTAATAACTAACAGCATAATAAAGGATGTTAGTAGGGCAATAGACAGTAAGATCCAAAATTGCTTTGTATTTTTTTGGAGAGCTTCCATTTTAGTGAAATTGATAAATTTCACATAGACAATTCTTTTGGATGACTCCCCTCTCACTGTCTCTGCTTCATAGGGCAGAAAACGATGTGTTTCTATATAACCATTGTCTAATGCCTTTTCATACTCAACTGGCTCCATTGTTTTCTTAGCTAGCTCGAAGTATTTTTGAAATTTCTTAGATTGCTCCTGTACAGTGATTCTCTTCGATCTCGAATCATTAAAGAAAACGCCACCTGCATTAATAGCTTGCACATCCACTAAATCAATATACTTACCTATTAAGTACTGTGCAGTTTTCTCAAAATTAAAGGTTTGGAAGACAGGATCATTTAGTAGGTCTATACCTAACTCGAGCAAATATTTCTTATCATGTGTTGCCAGATAGCCAAATTTCCGATATTCACCTGTTGATGTTGAAATATCGAGTCCATCTGTAAAAAATTCGCCACTAGCGCGCCGTTCATCTAATAAAGCAGAAAAACGTTGACAGCAAAGCGAGAAATCCAAGCCAATATCTTTGACAAAAGTTGTGTAAACTACTGTATTTGATTGATCCACTATGTAAATATCCATACCATGTTTCTTTTTCATTTGCTGCAAATCCCAAGTAGCTACATTAGGGTTTTCATGGTAATAGTTTTTTAGCTGTCTAAGCTCCTGTTCCATTTTGTCTGAAATATTATTATCAAAATAAAAATGGGCATCATCGACAGTTTGCATATCTGTCAAAATATGATTTTCAATTAATATTTTATTCATGCTCACTTGCTTTTCTATCTCTGTTACCAGTATTTGTCGGTTCACATATGAAATAACAGCAACAAGTATGACTGCAAATGCTATTAGAGATAGTAATAATTTAATACGCAGGTTCTTCATTTAATTGTCCTCTACTTATTTTATACCATCGTCTTTTGGGGAATATTTCAAAATATGATACATTCTATGACTATATCACAATAACTCATTTCATATTATACAGTTACAGTCATATTACTGTATATAAAAATCCCCGATGCTATGTGAGGCATCGAGGAATAATATGTTTAATGATTGTTTTGTAGACCGTTTAGCTCTTCAGCAGTGAGCTCACGATATTCACCTAACGCTAGATTTTCATCTAATTTCAGGCTTCCCATGGAAATACGCTTTAAATATGTTACACGTTTTCCTACAGCCTCAAACATTCGCTTTACCTGATGAAACTTGCCTTCTTGAATCGTTAGCTCTATTTCAGATTGCTGTGCAGACTTTAAGATCACAAGCTTTCCAGGCTTTGTAACATAGCCATCATCTAGCTCAACACCATTTGCAAATTTCTCGGCATCTTCTTCTGTCACAACGCCTTCAATCTGTGCGTAATAAACTTTTGGCACATGCTTTTTGGGAGACAATAAATTATGAGCTAATTGACCATCGTTTGTTAATAAGAGCAATCCTTCTGTGTCTTTATCTAATCGACCAACAGGAAACGGTTGAAAATGCTGGTGTAATGGCTCTAATAAATCAATGACTGTTTCATCTCTTAAATCTTCAGTGGCAGAAATAACACCAGGCGGTTTATTCATTATAAAATAAACAAATTCTGTATAAACAACGCGCTCTCCAAACACTGATACAATTTGCTTTTCTGGGTCTACGTGTAAAGCTGCATCCTTGACATAATCACCGTCTACTGTGACTGCTTTTTGCTTTAATAGCTGCTTTACTTCCTTACGAGAGCCGTACCCCATATTTGCTAGTAATTTATCTAAACGCATCGTTCCACTCCTATTTCAATCCCAGTTTACTCATAATACGGGTTAATCGTTCACCTAATAGCTTTTGGGCTAAACCTAGGCGTAATGATAAAAAGCCATAAACAGCCGCACCAACACCCGCACAAATAATTGAGAATAGTAATGCTGAGAATTTACTATCAACTGGTCCCATTAGTAATTCCAATAATTTATGCACAATCAGCACGCTAATGGCCATCGCCATTGTCAATAAAGCAATTAGCATGACACGACGCACAACCATTTCTGATCGATAATTCAACGTTTTTCGTAACACAAGCATATTAATGATAATCGAAACACTGTAGCCAATAGCTGTAGCTACTATAGCACCATCAGCCTCTAACCAGCGAATTAAAGGAATATTTAATGCTAGCTTTACGAAAATTCCAGATAATAAGCTAAAAACAATCCACTTTTGAAAATCAATTCCTTGAAGTAAGGCTGCTGTGACTTGGAATAACGCAAATAAAATCGCAACAGGTGCATAATGCGCTAAAATGGTTGCTCCCATTTCGCTTTCTGAATAAAGCATAAAATAAATTTCATTGGCTAATAGAGAAATACCAACCACAGCTGGCAATGTAATAAAGATTAAAATTTGATAGGTTTTATCCATTGCATGGCGGAGCGCTAAATACTCCCCCTGTGTAAAATATTTTGTAATTGTTGGTACAAGCGCCATCGAAAATCCAGTCGCTAGCATAACAGGGATAATAACAACTTTATGTGTCATAAAGTTAATCATCGATAAATAAGTATCTGTTACTTCTGCTAAACCAATGGACGTCATTGCTCCATTAAACGTAAGCATGTCGACTAATTGGAACAACGGATTCGCCACCCCTACAAACACCATTGGGATGGAATAGGTAATCACTTCTTTATAAATATTGGACATTGGTAGCTGTGTGGAAGTCACACTTTGGCTACGTAATAAGTTAAATTCAGGCTGATATTTTTTCCAGTAATAATAAAGAACACCTAATCCACCGATTGCCCCGATAAATGCAGCAAACACAGCAAAGGAGATGGCTGTCTCTGGTTTTCCTTTAAACACAATCACCACTAGGAACGACCCACCAAGTAACACAACAATCCGCACAATTTGTTCCACCAATTGTGAAACGGCAGTTGGCTCCATTTTGTCGTAGCCTTGGAAGAAGCCCCGCCATAGACTCATAAATGGCACTACGATTAAGGCAAAACTAACCCATCGTATTACTGAAGCAATTTGTTCAACTGTAAAGACCTGTTCCTCACTCTTAATAACTAGCCCTGCAATTGGCGTAGCAAGTAGAAAGAGGGCAATAAATGCTGCAAAGCCAGTCATCATCATAATAAGAATGCCAGATTTCATCAGCTTGCGCCCCGATTGATAATCTCCCATTGCATTATATTTGGATACAAATTTAGAGACGGCTATTGGCGCACCTGAAATGGCGATTGCCAGCATAATTGAATAGGGAATATATGCATATTGGTAAAGCGCAATGTTCTTCTCGCCAACAATTGCATAAAACGGAAAAATATAAATTAATCCGAGTACCTTCGATAAAAACATCCCCATTGTTAATATCGCAGTACCTTTCATTAAATTGGACATCATACCCATCCATTCATTGTAAAATCAATATTATTATCGTAACACTTCAAAGGATACTTATAAAACTTTTTCGTTTTAAAACAAACGATATGCAAGCGCTGTCACTCTAAGAGCAATAAAGTAAACCAACTGTAATCTTAACATATTTATAGGAAATGAGACGCATAAAAACACCAAAAAGTTCATTCATAAAGAAACTTGATGAAAAAAGGCCTTAAAATAATCGGTGAGGAATTGAACATCCCCACCGATTAGGTATTTCTTATACCATGTCCACAAAGAACTTTTTATACCATACTAGGAATACATAAACTGTCCAAATATAACGACCGCGATTTGCTTTCCCTTCGTAGTGCTCATCTAGATAGCCAACTAATTGTTTTGTATCAAAAAATTCATTTGCAAAGTCAGTTGTAAACATTTCTTTTACCATACTGTAATACTTTTCTTCACGTAACCAGTGGCGAATTGGCACTGGGAATCCGAGTTTCGGACGCTTTGCCCATTCTTCTGGCAATTCCTGATGCGCAGCTTGACGTAGAACATATTTTGTATCGATATCATTCACACGGTATCTTGAAGGAATATTTTTCGCTAATTCCATTACTTCTTTATCTAAAAATGGTACACGTAATTCAATTGAGTGTGCCATACTCATTTTATCTGCCTTTAATAAAATATCACCAGGCATCCAAAGATTTAGATCTAGATACTGCATTTTTGTCACATCATCATCGCCAGGTACTTCATCATAAATACGTTTTGTAATCGATTTTACAGATGGGGCATTTTTATAAGCTGGCTTTAAAACATTAATAGCATCCACTTCATCCCAAACTACCGCTTCCCCAATAAAACGCTCTTCTACTGTTTGAGCACCTTTAATAAGGAAATTCGTGTATTGATTTTTCGGTAGGGCTTCTGCCATTCCACGTAATGTTTTACGAAGACCTAATGGTAATTTTTCGTATTTTTGCATTCTTCCTGAGTTTTGATACCAAGCATACCCACCAAAAATTTCATCAGCACCTTCACCTGATAAAACAACCGTTACATCTTTTGAAGCAAGCTCCGAAAGGAAGTAAAGTGGCACTGAAGATGGATTGGATTGTGGTTCATCCATATGCCATTGAATTTTAGGTAGCGCTTCAAAGCACTCATCTGCGGTAATGTATCTACGTTCATTTTGAATATTCAACGTATCTGATAAATCTTTTGCAAGATTTGTCTCATTAAACATATCTTCATAGTCCGCAAACCCGACTGAGAAGGATTTATCTGGGCGTAATAAAGACGTAATATAACTAGAGTCAATACCACCCGATAAGAATGAACCAACTTTTACATCACTGATTTGATGAGCCTCTACAGATTCTTTAACAGTTGAACGAATTTCTTCAATATATTTTTCGATTGGTGCTTCTTTTGCATGGAATTTTTTATCCCAATATTGAACGATTTGCTTTTGTCCATTTTGAATCAGCATATAGTGTGCTGGTGGTAATTTAAAGACACCTTTAAAGAATGTTTCATCCATAGATGAATACTGGAATGTTAAATAGGGGCGAAGTGCCTGTTTATTTAACTCTTTAATAAATGATGGGTGTGGTAAAAACGATTTAATCTCAGAGCCAAAAATAAACGTACCGTCTGTTGTATGCTCAGAGTAATACAATGGTTTGATTCCAAAGCCATCGCGCGCAATGAACTGTAAATCATTCTTTTTATCCCAAATACAGAAGGCAAACATCCCACGCAGTTTCTTCACAAAATCTACGCCATATTCTACATAGCCATAAATAATGACTTCACTATCTGACTGCGTTTTAAACGTATGACCTTTTTCAATTAAATCTGCACGCAGCTCTTGGAAGTTAAAAATCTCTCCATTAAATACAAGCACGATATTGCCGTCTTCACTATATAATGGTTGATTCGCTACGTCTGATAAGTCAATAATACTTAATCGACGGAAACCTAACGTTACTTTATCGTCACTATGAATACCGCCGCTATCCGGTCCGCGGTGAATAATTGTATTCATCATATTTTCTATCGTCTGATGATGATCAATCACATTTGTTCCATTAATATAACCTATAAATCCGCACATTCTATTTTTCACCTCATAATTTAGTGCATAACCTTTACCATAATAGCACGAAAAGACATTCATTTCATGCTGACAATGCTAATAAAGGAAAACTTTCATTCATCCAATTGTATAACAAAGAATATTGTGTTTCATTCTACTGTATAAGCTCTTCATCCCAAAAGAAGAGATAAAGAATTATAAAACACTTTTCTATTATTTTCAATGTCAAAGAAAGTCCCTCTCTATATAGACTTCATGTATAATAGGAAAGATTCCTAATTTGAACAGAAAGTGAGTTTCTAACTATGTATGATGTAATCGTGATTGGTGGTGGCCCATCTGGTTTAATGGCGGCGATTGCTGCTGGAGAGCGCAAAAAGAAGGTGTTATTGTTAGAAAAAGGCACAAAACTAGGCAAGAAATTGGCCATTTCTGGCGGAGGACGCTGTAATGTTACAAATCGTTTGCCTGTTGAAGAAATTGTGAAGCATATACCCGGTAATGGCCGTTTTCTCTATAGTCCATTTACCGTTTATAATAATGAAGATATAATTGCATTTTTTGAAGGGCTTGGTGTCGCCCTAAAGGAAGAGGACCACGGTAGAATGTTCCCTGTATCCAATCGCGCACAAGATGTCGTTGATGCGCTGATTAGACAGCTACAGCGTCTTCATATTGAAGTTCGTTTACACACAGCTGTCAGTAAGCTTCTAATGGATGAAGATAAAATTTTGGGTGTACGTCTTGCTGATGGCACCGAAGTCCGTAGTCAAGCAGTCGTTGTAGCCGTTGGGGGCAAGGCGGTTCCACAAACAGGCTCAACAGGTGATGGCTATCCTTGGGCTGAACGTGCGGGTCATACAATCACTACCTTATTCCCAACAGAAGTCCCTGTTATTTCAAAAGAAGATTTTATTCAAGCACGTGAACTACAAGGACTAGCATTGCGTGATGTTGCTGTCTCCGTGCTAAATAAAAAAGGCAAGACACTCGTCACCCATCAAATGGATATGCTCTTTACCCATTTTGGTTTAAGTGGTCCTGCTATTTTGCGTTGTAGTCAATTCGTTGTGAAAGAATTAATGAAAACAGGCTATGAGCCCGTGACAATGCGTATTCAAACACTGGTACATTATAATGAAGAAACATGTCTACAATATTTAAATAAATTAATAAAAGAAGATCCGAAAAAGGCTGTGAAAAATGTTTGGAAAGGCATAGCACCTGAACGATGGCTCTTGTTTTTATGTGAGCGAGCACATATTGATGTTCAATTGACGGGCGCTGAATTATCCCAAGAGAAAATTCGTCAACTAGCACGTTTACTAGTAAACTTCACGTTAACAGTGAGTGGCACACAGTCACTTGATAAGGCGTTTGTAACAGGTGGCGGTGTCTCTGTAAAAGAAATCGAGCCAAAAACAATGGCCTCAAGGAAAAAAGAAGGACTGTTCTTTTGTGGAGAAATTCTTGATATTCATGGCTATACAGGCGGCTATAACATCACTTCAGCCCTCGTAACGGGACGTATTGCAGGAATGCATGCGGCATTATAATAGGAGAAAAAGCGTGTCCGTGGAACAACGGACACGCTTTTTTAGCTTTCACTAGACATATAAACTTCTTCAAATGGTTGGATAATAACAAAGCCCTCACCAGAAAACGCCATCTGGATGGATTCTCCACTGCCTCGGCCGATAAATGTACGGAAGCTAATATCTGTTTTAAATTCAGGTGTTAAGTTGCCTGACCATGCGACAGTAGCATGCGGATCAGTATATACTGTTTCACCTGGTTTCACTAATAATGTCAGTGGTTCAAAATGAGTTGTAATCGCAACCTTCCCTGTTCCTTGAAGGGTTACATTAAATAAACCACCTGACATGATGCCAGCCATTTTACGCATCAAACGTATATCCCATTCGATGCTAGGCTCAAAGGCAAGTAAATCATTGCCATTGACACAAATACTGTCGTTTTTCAAATCAAAAACAGTTACTTTCTTTCCTTGGTCCGCTAAATAGAGTCTGCCCTTTCCGCTAGCTTTCATCAATTGCGTACCTTCACCCGTTAAAGCCTTTTTAAACATTTTTCCAAAACCATGCTCCAAGACGCGCTCACGTTCAAATTTAATATCACCTGTATAAGAAATCATAGCGCCCATTTTTGACCACACTTCACCGTTTAGATTAACCTCTAATACACGTTCAGTTTCCAATTCAAAATAATCATTCTCATTATCGTCCTGCTGTGTTTTATGAACAAATTCATCTAAAGAAAATTTCCCCATGATTGATCCCTCCCTAATTACTTTATATACGTTGTTCTTTGAGAAAAGATTCAATTTTTAATAGTTTGTTCCTCATCATGAATTTCGTTACAAAATTTCTCTTTTAATTACGAAATCACTTTATTTCCAGTAATGTTATTGACATCAGACATGTGCTGTTATACATTAAACAAAGAAATTACAATTGTTATATAACAAACACTTCAAAAAAAATAACTATATAAGTGCCATCCACGAAATGACACCTATATAGTAAATTGAAAGTTCATATTATTGTGTAGCAGATACATCTCCAACATTTTGCGCTGCTTTTAAAGCTGTTTGCTTACGTACATCTGCACGTAACGTTAAGGAAATAATCAACGAAGCTGCGATTAAACCTGCGAATACATAGAATACAGGAATATAGCTTCCATACGCATTTTTGATTGCACTTACTAACAATGGTCCAAAAACTCCACCCAATGACCACGTTGTTAATAAATAACCATGAATCACACCAAGTTGCTTTGTGCCAAATAAATCACTTGCAAATGCAGGTAGATTTGAGAACCCACCACCATAGCAACTAACAACTAAGAAGATAAGTGCTTGGAAAATAATTACGTTAGTTGTATGTGGTAAAACGATAAATGTGATTAGCTGTGCAGTAAAGAAAATAACGAAAACGTTAGAACGACCGATATAATCAGACACAGCGGCCCAGATTAAACGACCACCACCATTAAATAACCCCATAATTCCTACCATTGCGGCAGCACCTGCTACTGATAGACCGACAATTTCCTGTGCCATTGGTGAAGCAACAGAAATCATCATAATCCCTGCTGTTACATTAACTAAATGCATGGACCAAAGCATCCAGAAGTGCTTTGTTTTAACAGCTTCTCGTGCTGACATAACAGCTAAATCTTTCTTAACTACGTCCTTACCATTATTGGCAGCTGCTTTCATATTAGCAGGCATATAACCTGGCTTAGGTGGTGCTATATATGAAGCCCCTAAAATCATTAACGTGAAGTAACTTGCCCCTAGAATAAAGTATGTTGTAGATATGCCAACTGCCTCCATTAAGTTGGCTGCGACTGGTGCTGTAATAAGTGCACCCGATCCAAAACCAAGTACGGCCATACCTGTTGCTAGACCACGACGGTCTGGGAACCATTTTACAAGTGTTGATACAGGTGCAATATAGCCAATCCCCATTCCTAATCCACTAAGAACACCATATGTTAACCAATACATAACAACAGAATCCATTGAAATGGCTACACCAGCACCAGCTTGTCCTGCTCCAAATAAGACAGCTGCTACCATCGCCGATTTACGTGGTCCCATTTTTTCTACTAAACTACCAAATAATGCAGCTGAGAAACCAGCTAATCCCATCATAATGGTAAAGGCAATCGTTACCTTTGTTTCACTCCATCCCATTTCTGTGACAATCGGTAGCTTGTATACACTGTATGCATAGGCTCCACCGATTGAAAGGTGAATAGCGATTGCAGATAATGCAATTAACCATCTATTTTTATTCATAAATTCTCATTTCTCCCCTCTTTTGCTACCTGTGAAAATTCTATGAACGTCCATGTAAAACAATTTACCACTTAGAATTATTCAAATGCAAGATGTTTTTCTAAAAAATATTATTTCTCCAAAAAGTTTTTCTCTTTTTCATTAATATATTCTGTCTCAAAAACCTTACAGTCTCTAAGTATAACTACGTATTTCTTACAAAAAACATAACACCATTTAGCTAATATTACTTTTCTACTCTATTCTTTAAACACCAATTAATTATATTAATATAATTAAAATTGTGCATATTTTCACATTCGCTAAATGTATACGTCTTATTTTACCAGCAGAATCATTATGAGTATCTCTCATAAAAAGAAGCACACCAAATCAATAGTATGTAGAAATTTATAGAACAAAAGAGCATTTTATAAATGTAATAGACAAAATTTTTATATTTATAAATACTTAGCATTTTTTATAAACTGATATATGTTTACTTAAATTAATAAAAAATAATTTTTTTACAATACAGTGAATGCATATTTTATAAAATGCTTTCAATACCTAAAGATTTTTATTATCCAAATATATATTTTCTCTACAAAGAATAAGAGATAAAATTCTATTAACTCAGTATCAATTGCTTCTACATGATGGAAATATTCTAAAAGGAGATTTTTTTGAAGTAATATTATTTTTGCACAAAAACAATACATCCAATCTACAAAAAAACAGCATGCCAGAAATCATTTCTAACATACTGTACAGAAAAGTGCTTTTTTTAATTTATTTTTCTTTTTAGCAAAAGCAAAATTTTAATTTCTTTATAATAAATACACAACAAAATTCCTACTAAAATTAATAAAGAGCCATATATTTGAACACTTGTAGGGAATTGTTTTAAAAATACAGCACTCAATAGCATGGCTATAGCTGGCTCAAAGTTTAACAACAACGACGCATTTGTTGAGCCGACCTCCTTCATTTTTTGATTCCACATTAAATTGCTTACCCCATGAATAATAATCGCTGATAAGATGAGCAAAAACCAGTAGGGTATTGCAACTTGCCAATTCGTCTGCGGCAAAATAGTAAATGAAAACGGCACAAGCACCAGTAAACCTATTAAATTTGTATAGAACGTAATCGACTGGGCTGACATTTTCAGACTAAGATGATTGACAATAATGAGGAACAAAGCAAAGCTTAGCATTGTAATTAAGCTCAACACCTCACCCTTACCGATTGAAATGGTGATAAGTGCCCCTTTTGTAATGATGAGGCCAACACCAACAAATGATAGTATTGCACCTAGCCAAAATATGCCGTTACGTGATTCATGATAGATCATTTTATTCAGCAGAGATGTGACAATCGGTGCACAGGCTAATATTAAAGCCGCAGTGATAGGAGAAGTGTGCTGGAGACTAGCATAAAAGCTATAGTGATTAATGGAAACGCCCAGTATTCCTGCAAGGATCAATAACAATAAATCATTTCTTGTAAATGTTGTTCGGTAGATTGCTTTCCAACTAATCCCTCCTAAAAAGAGAACAATGACGATCAATCTAAAAATGGCAACCGTTAAAGGATCCCAATGTTCAATTAAAATAGAGCCAATAATGAAGTTACTGGCCCAAAAAAATACACAGCTAAATAAAATCATATAGATTGTTAGTTGTTTCATATTTTATCGCACCCGCAAATAAAGAGATTTCTACATAAGTAATGGCAAATCTACTTCCCTTTCCTTTATTCATCTTTTCTATTAAAACATAAGTATAGCAAACTAGAAAATTTCTAGTTTGCTATGTTATCTAAATAAGGGGGATTTAGATTTATGCTTAATTGATAAACTTTCCTTTAGACATAACCACTCGGTTGGATGGTTTACGTGCAATAACTTCCGCGCTTGATACTGCGTCAAAGAATACAAAACTTGCTTCGTCCTTCACATTCGGCCAAACCTTCTGACCATTTGCATCTAATGGCGTGACACCACTTGTAATATATTTTAATGTTTGTCGAATAGAGCGTTCGTCAAGTTTACGAGAAATATCTGCAAAAGTAGTCGCTTTTTCTAAAATATCTCCTGAGCCATTAGGACTCCAAGAATCATAAAAGCCGTCACAACCAAAATGGACATCCACGCCGTGCTCTGTTAGCAATTCAATCGGTGGAATTAATCGTCGCAAATCAAATGGCACCGTTGACATTATTTTTACTTGTTGTTGTGCTAAACGATCTGCAATTTTATGTTGCTCCATGATTGATACATCACCAAGTGAAAAGGCATGACTTATTGCCGTTCTCCCCTGATATTTGGCATCCTCCACGATGTCTATCCATTTATCGATTGTATAATACCCAACATGTCCACCATCATGTAAATGAATATCGACATCAACATTAAATTCCTGTGCAATATCCATCACTTCATAAAGAGAAGGCTCGATCGAGTTATCGATGCCAGCTGGATCTAGGCCGCCAATCATCGTCGCTCCATTGCGTAAAGCTTCACGCAATAATTTAGGGACATCATCTCTTAGTAGACCATGCTGTGGAAAGGCAATGACTTCGGATGTCACGACATCTTTATAATCGTCCAATGCCGCTAGTACACCTTCTAAATTTTTTAATCCAATATATGGATCGATATTGACATGTGTACGAATATGATTCGCACCATTCTTAAGGATTTTTTCAATCATTGCAGCTGCACGTTGTTTACCTGTTGTAGCAAGTACGGATAACTCTTGTGCTTCACGATCAAGTCGTTCCTTTAAATTCTTTACGGGCACACAAGCCTTCCACGGTAAAGATAAGTATGTTTTATCTAAATGATTATGCATTTCCTTAAAGGCAGGTAATAGCAGCTTCCCTTTCATATCTGTGACTTCGTTTTGAGAATCGATTGCGTCTGTTGCGGGTACAATTTGCGAAATGAAGCCATCTGTAATTTCAAGGTGAAAAAGCTCCACTTTCGTTCCAACTGTATCATTTTCCTTTAGATATTCTCCTGTTTCAAGTAGAACATTTGTAAGCCAGTGCTTCATCTGAATTCTCCTTTCAACTCTCCTACATCCTGTTGGTGAATCATTTTGCCTTGTGAAATGACCGTAGTAATTGGGCATCTTCTTGCTATCACATGTGCAGTGCTCACGCCATCCACTAACAGCATATTCGCTTTATCACCAACTTGTGGCCAAACACGTTCTCCTACATCATTCAATGGTGTGATACCGCCAGAGGCGTATTTCCAAGCTCGACTTAATGAATATTCATCAATAAAACGGAATCTCTCCGCCATGACATTTAATTTCATAATCGTATTACCAGTACCATATGGTGACCAATGATCTGTTAAGCTATCATGTCCCACAGATACCTTTACACCATTGTTATAAAGATAAGGAATTGGTATTGTCGAACGGTTCAAATCGATTGGTACAGTTGTTGTTACATCCATTTGTACCTCAGCCATGGCTTGAACTAAATTTTCTAAACGTGACTGTTCTAAATCAGCAAGTGCCATCGCATGGCTAATTGTGACTTGACCTTCTTTTTTCGCCTGTTTCGTTAACTCAATCAGTTTATAAAATTCAAATTCGCCTAGTGTGTTCGCTGTGTGAATATGAATATCGATCCCTGCATTATAGTCTTGTGCAATACCCATCGTTGTTTGCAATGACTTTTCGATATTGCGATCTACAATGGATGGGTCAACGCCTCCAACAAGCGTTGCTCCCATCGCCATTGCCTCACGGATTAGTCCCTCTACATTGGAGCGTAATAAGCCATGCTGTGGAAAGGCTACAATATCATAGGTGATTTGATCTTGATAGTTTGCTAAAACTTGTTTTGTAATTTCAATATGCTTTGTCCCAATTTGTGGGTCAACATTACAATGTGAACGAATATGTGTGTGTCCTTGGGAAATGAGCCACTTCACCATTTCCTCAGCTCGATAAGCAGCTGTCGGCAATTGTTTAGGTAGTAGTGTTCTTTCTTCTTCAATGCGTGTTAAAATCCCTTTAGTAATGGGTCTTGGTGCCTGCCATTCTCCGCCGAAATACGTTTTATCAATATGAATATGCATTTCACGGAATGAAGGGACTAATAGTTGCTGTTGTGCATCTATTACTTCTACATCTTCATCAGCCACTATATCCTTATCTACTTGTTGAACATGTCCATCTTCGATTAGAACATCATAAATACCTGTACGAGTAGCAACAATGTGTTCATTTTCGCGCTCATATGCTTCTTCTAATCTCACATTTTTCAGCAATAGTTTACTCATAGTTTCCTCCCAATTGGTATTTTTTCGTCTATCACCAAATTTGATTACTCTACAATTTCAACGCCACTGATCATCGTGTAGTTAGATGCATCTAACCAGAAACCTTTTACAGCATTGCTGTAAACTGCTAAATGCTCATAGTTACGCACTGGAATATACACAGCTTCGTCTAACTCGATTTGCATTGCTTTTTTGTAGATTTCATTACGTGCCTCTTGGTTTGCTTCAGAACGCCCTTGCTCAATTAGCTTGTCTACTTCTGGATTTGAATAGTAGAAATGGTTTCCTGGAGGCCCCATAGATGCAGTGTGGAATAGATTGTATTGGTTATAATCAGCATCACCCGTTGCATTACCCCAACCACTAATAAAGATTTGATGCTGTTCTTTCGTAATTTCAGAAATAAATGCACCATACTCCATTACTTGAATATCAACATCTAATCCGATTCCTTTTAATTGAGATTGAATAACCTCCGCCATGTTGATACGCTCTTTACGGTCACTTGTCAGTAATTTAACTTTTGTTCCCTCTTGAACGCCAGCTTCTTTTAACAATTCTTTAGCCTTCACTACATCATAGTCATACGGTTTCGTTTCACTAGAATATCCAATAATTTTTGGACTCATTGCAGAATTTGCAAGTGTTCCTACATTATCATAAATACCGCTAATAATTGCTTCACGGTCAACAGCATAGCTAATAGCTTGACGTACTTTTACATCAGATAATAACGTATCTTTCACGTTGAATCCGATAAATTCTACTGCTAGTCCTTCTGCACGGAATAAATTCATCGTTGAAGAATTTTCAATACGATCAATCTCTGTTACAGGTACTTGTTCAGCAATATGTGCTTCTCCACTTTCAATCATTGCTAGACGAGTAGAATCCTCTGGTACAACTTTAAATGTTACTTTATCTACTTTCGGTACAGTTCCCCAATAGTCTTTATTCGAAGTTAAAGTAATTTCTTGACCAGATTTCCAAGTTTCAAATACAAATGGGCCTGTCCCTACTGGATGAGTTGCTAATTCGTCCGCTGCTTCAGCAATCGCTTTCGGGCTTATCATGCTACCCTCTTGGCTGGCTAAAATAGATAGAAGCGGAGCATATGGTTCTTTTAATTTCAACGTTACAACATATTCATCATCTACCACTACTTCACTAATCATAGATAATTTATCACGCTGTGGTGATCCAGTTGCAGGATCTAGAATTCGGTCAAATGTCGCTTTTACAGCCTCTGCATTAAAATCTGCTCCATCATGGAATTTAATGCCTTCATTTAATGTAAATGTCCAAGTGACTTCATCTTTTTGCTCCCACTCTTTTGCAAGTAATGGAACAATTTTACGATCTCTATCAAAAGCGACAAGTGTTTCATATACCTTGCCATGAATAATATTTGCTGATGGAATATCTGTAATAAAGTGAGGATCAAGACTTGTTGCATCTGCTGCTCTTAGAACAACTAATTCTCCTCCTACGCTTTTTGATCCCTCTTTGGAACCTTCTGTACTATTATTGCTAGCAGTAGAGCAGGCTTGCAGAATAAGTACAGTTATTAGTGCCATGAATAAAAACAACTTCATTTTCTTCATCAACATTTCCTCCTTGTGTGATTTGTTCCTTACATTTCGAATTATAAAGAAATAAAATTCACTTGTTTTTTAAAATTTTTACGTGTTTTTTAAATTTTCTGACTAATAAGCCATAAAATATTTACATTCTTTACGCTTTTCACTAAATTGAAATCAAATCAAATAGAAAAGGAGTATTCGATATGAATAAAGTAACAACTACTATTGATCATTCTGTTTTAGTAAATGCACGCAAGGCATCTAGAAAAAAGAATCTTGTTTCTTTCCTAAACAAAATCAAAAAGAATAAAGCAGCTGTCGTAGGAGGCATCATCATTCTTCTATATATATTGATGTTTCTTATCGGGCCCATTTTAGCCCCTTACGATCCCTACGACGTACAATTAGATCAAAAATTACAAGGACCAAGCCTTGAACATCTAATGGGAACGGATGACAAAGGGCGAGATATTTTAAGTCGAATTTTATATGGATCACGTTTATCAATTGGTGTTGGTATTTCAGCTGTTTTATTCGGTGGTACAATTGGCACTTTCTTAGGTCTTATTGCTGGCTATTATGGCAGATGGGTTGATTCTATTATTAGTCGAATTTTAGATATCATGCTTGCGTTCCCAGGTATTTTGCTAGCTTTAGCGATTGTTAGTGCATTGGGGCCGAGCCTTATCAATGTCACAATTGCTGTTGGTTTTTTCTCTATTCCTATGTTTGCTCGTATTGTACGTGGCTCAACAATGGAGGTTAAAAAATTAGAATATATCGATGCTGTCAAAACACTTGGAGCAAATGATATGACGATTTTAATTAAGCATATTTTTCCAAATATTTTATCACCCATTATTGTACAAGCATCTATGCGCTTAGCAACCGCTATTCTATCTGCAGCAGGACTATCATTCTTAGGTTTAGGTGCTCAGCCACCATCTCCTGAATGGGGTGCCATGCTTTCTAACGGACGAGATTTCCTATTTACCGCTCCTTATATGGCGCTATTCCCAGGTATTATGATTTCTATACTTGTATTAGGTTTTAACTTATTTGGTGACGGTTTACGCGATGCGCTAGACCCAAGAATGAAAAATTAAAGGAGAGAAGACACATGACATTATTTATCTTAAAACGACTAGCTCAAATTATTCCAGTAACACTTGGTGTAACGCTTGTTGTTTTTCTAATTATGCAGATGATTCCCGGAGACCCAGCGATTATTTTAGCAGGAGAAGGAGCTTCTCAAGAAACGGTTGCAGAATTACGTGAAAATTTAGGGCTCAATAAACCATTAGCAGTTCAATATACAGACTATATTAAAAATCTTCTACAAGGAGATATGGGTAACTCTTTAAAAAATAATCAACCAGTATTCGAGGAAATTACCTCCCGATTACCGATTACCATAGAGCTAGCCTTTTATAGTATTTTAATCACCATTGTTCTGGGGCTTATTGCGGGTATTATCTCCGCTATCCGTCCTTATTCTTTGATGGATGTAGGATTAATGGTAGTCGCTTTATTAGGGATTTCCCTTCCAAGCTTCTGGTTAGGAATTTTATTAATGTATGTATTCTCTGTACAGTTACACTGGCTTCCTGTAGCAGGCTGGGATAGTGCCAAACATATTATTCTACCAGCTGTCACACTTGGTGCTGGTGGAGCTGCCATCGTCGCTCGTATGACTCGCTCTAGTATGTTAGAGGTTGTAAACCAAGACTATATACGAACAGCGAAAGCAAAAGGCTTAAAAGGATACATCATCATTTTAAAGCACGCATTACGCAATGCCTTGATTCCAGTTATTACAGTAGTAGGCTTACAGTTTGGTAGTTTACTTGGCGGAACAGTTTTAGTTGAATCTGTTTTCGCTGTAAACGGATTAGGACGAATGATTGTAGATGCCATTCGAACACGTGATATACCAGTCGTACAAGGTGGCGTTCTTGTTGCCTCATTAATATTTGTTTTCATTAATCTTTTTGTAGACATATTGTATCGATTCTTTAATAAACGAATGGATTTAAACTAAGGAGGGGAAAAACGGATGAAACAAGAAACCGTGTTGGAAGTAAAAAATTTACAAACCTATTTTTATTCGAGTGAAGGGGTTGCCAAAGCTGTCGATGGGGTATCATTTACTCTTCAAAAAGGAGAAACACTGGGCATTGTTGGTGAATCTGGTTGTGGAAAATCCATGACTTCCCTGTCATTACTTCGTTTAGTACCATCGCCTCCTGGTAAAATCATCAATGGCGAAATTTTATTAAATAATACAGACATATTGAAGCTCTCAGATGAAGAGCTACGTAAAATTCGGGGCAATAAAATTTCGATGATTTTCCAAGAGCCTATGACAAGCTTAAATCCTGTATTATCCGTTGGAGAGCAAATTGCTGAATCCATTCGATTGCACCAAGGCTTATCACGTAAAGAAGCATGGCAAAAGGCTGTCGATATGATTCGCCTAGTTGGGATTCCTGCACCCGAAAAAAGAGCGAAGCAGGAGCCTTATCAGTTAAGTGGTGGGATGCGACAGCGCATTATGATTGCCATGGCACTAGCGTGTACACCAGATGTGTTAATTGCTGACGAACCGACAACTGCCCTTGATGTAACTATTCAAGCTCAAATTATTGATATTATTCAAAACCTGCAAAAACAACTAGGCATGAGCATTATCTTCATTACCCATGACCTTGGTGTTGTAGCAGAAATCTGCGATAAGATTGCTGTTATGTATGCGGGACAGGTTGTAGAAGAAGGCACAACAGAAAGTCTTTTTGAAAAACCGCTACACCCTTATACAAATGGATTAATTCAATCATTACCAAAGCTATATGAAGACCAAGAAGAATTATCTACTATTCACGGAACTGTCCCAAGTCCCTATAATTATCCAATTGGCTGCCGTTATGCAGAACGTTGCCCATTTGCTACAGATTTATGTCGTGAACAACAGCCTGAGCTTTTGACTGTTGAGCAAGGAAAAAAGGTAAGATGCTGGATGTACAGTAATGAATGGCAAGGAGAAACACTTATGAAGGAGCTGACAGTATGACAACAGCGCAACATACACAACCACTATTACAAGTAAATGATTTAAAGCAGCATTTTTTCTTAAAAAAAGAAAAGCTCTTCGGTCCACAGCAGGTTGTAAAAGCTGTGGATGGGGTGTCTTTCGACATCATGCCTGGTGAGACGCTCAGTATTGTTGGAGAATCTGGCTGCGGAAAATCAACTACTGGTCGTTCTATTTTAAGATTAGATGAGCCTACTGCTGGAGAGGTATTATTATTCGGTAAAAATTTAGTGAATATGAACAAAAAAGAGCTTCGTGCTGCACGCAAGGACATTCAAATTATTTTCCAAGATCCCTATGCGTCCCTTAACCCACGAAGAACCATTCGTAAAATGTTAACAGAGGCCATGTCTATTCAAAAAATTGTACCACCTGAGCATCAAGAAGCACGCATGATTGAATTAATGTCTCTTGTTGGGTTACGTCCTGAATACTTAGAGCGTTATCCACATGAATTTTCGGGTGGTCAGCGTCAGCGGATTGGTATTGCCAGAGCCCTTGCTGTTAATCCTAAAATTATTATTTGTGATGAGTCTGTTTCTGCCCTAGATGTTTCCATTCAAGCTCAAATACTAAATTTACTAAAACAACTACAAAGAGATTTAGATTTAACCTTTTTATTTATCTCACACGATTTAAGTGTTGTTCGACATATTTCAGACCGAATTATGGTGATGTATCTTGGAAAGGTCGTAGAAATTGCTGATAAGCATTCCCTTTTTACTCAGCCACATCATCCTTATACAAAAGCACTGTTTTCTTCTATACCTGTTATTGATAAGCAGTATCGTAAGGAGCGTATTATTTTAAAAGGTGACCTACCATCACCTCTTAGTCCCCCTACTGGCTGTAGCTTTCACACACGTTGCCCATTCGCAACGGATAAATGTAAAGCAGAAGTGCCAGCACTACGAGCGATCACTGCAACACATAAGGTAGCTTGCCATTTCGCAGAAAATTTAGTTTAATGTATCTTACACTTACAAAATAAACGGAGAGGTCATTATGTTACAACCAGAAACCTTCAACATATATATTCTCCTATGTGTAATTGCTCCAATTATTGGAGCTTTTCTGCTTACTTTTATATTTATTTTCGAAAAGCAAATCGATAGCCTTGAGGAGGAAAAAAGAAATTTAGAGCTTGAGCAGGATTTACAAAGAGCAAATATTCTCCAGTTGAATCAGCAAATACAGCCACATTTCTTTTTTAATGCATTAAATTCATTATTAAGCCTAGCTCGCATCAATCGTAAGGAAGATTTGGTTGCGGGCATTGAGGCTTTGGCAACATTTTTTAAATTTAAATACAATAATCATGAGGTGTTAATTGCGTTAAAGAACGAGATACAATTTGTCGATAGTTATTTAAATATTCAACAATTGCGATTTGGCCATCGTTTGACTGTAAATAAATATGTTGATGATGAAGCACTATCCGTCCAAATACCACCTTTTATTCTGCAGACTATTATTGAAAATGCCTATAAACATAGCTTTGAAAAACATATAGGACCTGCAGAGCTATCCATTACAATCAAAAAAATGGATAATAGCTTATTAATTGAAATTAAAAATACACAGCCTTTAGAAAAAATAGAAATGACTACTGAACAGGTAGTAGACGAACTGCAGCAAGGTTATGGGCTCGAAAATATTAGAAAACGGCTTGAGCTCATTTATGGGCTCGAAAATATTTTATTCTCGATTCAAAACAATGAACAGCATTACACTGTTACCATCCATGTTCCCGCTTAGGCATTCTATCAACTGGAAGGAGAAAGGAGTATCTCGCCATGAATATTTTAATCGCAGATGATGAGCCATTAGAGCTTGAGCAAATGATTTATTTATTAAAGCCACATTTTCCGAATTGGACCTTCCATACTGCCCAAGATGCCTCACAAGCTCTGCAATTAGCTAAGAAGCACCGTATGACTATCGCCTTTTTGGATATTCAAATGCCTGGGAAAGATGGAATCACGTTGAGCAAGGAATTAAAAGCGCTTTATGAGGTAGACATCATCATGGTAACAGCTTATCAAACCTTTGAATATGCCCAACAAGCATTGCGTATCGGGGTAAAGGATTATCTTACAAAACCAGTCATTGCAAGTGAATTAGATGCTATTGTGGAAAAATATAAGGTGTGGAGTTCTAACCATGATGCGATTCAAAGCGCACTTTCCTATATTCATGAAAACTATTATGAAAAACTGAGTCTCAATATTATTGCTGAAAAAATTCATTTGAATCCGAGCTATTTAAGTCGTAAATTTTTGGAGGAGCAGTCTATTGGCATTAATGAATATATTAATAATTATCGCCTAGAAATGGCTGTAAAGAAAATCAATGAAAATCTAGACACAAGTATGTCTGCAATTGCTGAGAGCTGTGGTTTTAATAGTCAGCACTATTTTAGTGTTGCGTTTAAGAAAAAATATAATCAATCACCACGTCAATATAAATCCTCTAAAATGAGTAAAGGTCTTTAATAGTATGCTAAGGAAGTTTTCATTGCTTGTTCCATTTGCAAGTTTAAGCACAGCAGCAGGAGTCATTATTCTTTTAGCGAGATGGATTAATGGTAATTTATTATTGTCCTCTCCTTCAGCCCTTATTTCTTTTGGTTTTATGGCGGGCATTTGTTATACATTAGCAACAGCTATTTCGTTTATCATACTTGGCTCATTGCTGAATAAGAGCGATTACACACAAAATCAGCATACACAAAGCTTTTTGCTCTTTACCATACAGCGTAAATTGTCTGGAATGAATTTAAAGGTTATACGTCTATTTTACTTGTTAACAGGTATTGAACTTTGGCTTATTCAATTAATAAGCATTAGTGTATTGTCTGAAATTATGTTAAATATTCCAGTCCCTATTACACTTTTTTTCTTTTTAATCGGCATCTTACTTCTTGACCGCATCATGTCAGTGAAAAGTATACTATGGTTGGAAATTTTATTTATTATTGCTCTTTTTTCATTACTTATTTTTATCCCTATTTATTACTTTGTACTAAATGGGGCAAGCACAGTATATGAGGGTATTCGCTTATATCACCCTTATTTATTTTATTTTAAAAATAGCGAAATTTTGCTGTTCTATGTCATTATTCAACTAGCCGTTTTAGGACAAGTATTTTTTGATAAATCAACATGGTATTTAATTGCCTTTATAA
Source organism: Lysinibacillus sp. YS11 (assembly GCF_002896375.1). Lineage (NCBI taxonomy): Bacteria > Bacillati > Bacillota > Bacilli > Caryophanales > Bacillaceae > Lysinibacillus > Lysinibacillus sp. YS11. The sequence goes on from NZ_CP026007.1 coordinate 3,492,999, forward strand.
AACCTAAAAAAGTACGTAGCAGTCTGTTTTCCTCTGGTGTAATTTTAGCGTTATTAACGCTATCATTTACGGCAATTTTAATGATTGCCCTATATAGCGGATCATTTGGCCAATTCCAAATACTGATTTTTACGTTTTTATATGAAGTACAACCAGGCTTTCTGACATTTGCTTTTCTCGTCATTGTCCTATTAGCCATTGTCACAACCTTGCTTGTAGACATGCGGGCAACGAAACGTTTTTTTGTGACGAAAAGACCCTATTATGTCTATTTGATTGGCCTGATGATTATTTTATTCACCTGTTTCTTATCTATCGATTTAACGATTTTAGGTGTTATTTATTCTTTTGCCTTTCTGCACATTACCATGCTACCGTTTGTGTTAATCCTTTTATTTACGAATCGACATATTCATAAGCATAGCTGGCTTGTCATCCTGCTATCCATCATCATTGGCATTGGTGTTGGTTTAAGCTTTAATACGCTTTACGGATTAGCTACCAGCTTTATGATCTCGAGTATTTATCAATTAATGCTTCAGACTGAAACGATAGAAAAAAATACCTGAACTCGAGATTATTCGGGTTCAGGTTTATAAGTTATTTAACTGATATAAAATAAAAATAGGATTAGTGATAGCAAGCCAACAATGGCCGAACTAATGGAAAGATAATGTCTTTTTTCCTCTCGACCATAGTAATAGTCAATGAAAATAGAGCTGAAAAGGCTGACAACTAAATATCCTCCAATGATAACAGTAAATAAAATCCACCCTTTAATTATGATCACCATGAGCATCATGGTATTCAAAATTTTAATAGCCCAAACAGCACGTCTATGATGACTATTGACATACTCCTTTGGTATATTAAACATTTTCCTCATTAGTTTATCGCCAAGCATTTGGATAGCTAGAAAAATAACTAGCATAACGATTAAACCTGACATTTCAAATTTAGCATCATCATTGAGAATAAGCTCTAAATAAGCCTTGGCCAAATCTTTATTTTCTACTTTATAAAATGAATTGTTATCATAATCAACAATTCCGATATCCTCCTCGTTTATGAACATTTTCAGCTTCATAACCTGACCTTTTTTAAATTCTACCCAGACATCACGTTGTAATCTAAAAAAAGTTTGCTCATTCATTTGAGTCACTGTAGCTTGCTGTAATAGTTGTTGTAATAACACTTTTTCTGAACTTTGCTCCATTACTCGTTGTCCAATGACCCACCCAGGTCTTCCAGCCTTAAAGATCTCCTCATCCGAATTGTAAATCATTGTATATTTTTTTATTGATTGCTGCTGTGCTAATTGAACAATTGAAGCATGTTGCGTTTGCTCTATCTGCCCTAATGGACCGATTTCTATTATCAATAGAAACATAACTATCGCGCCTATGATAATCAATGGATATGACCAGCGTCTTGTCTTTTTTGTTTGCCGCACTTGCCGTAAAATATCCTCCTGTAAGGATTTCGTAAATCGTGGTGCTTCGCCAAGTTCTTGATCCAATTTCTCTTTAAAAGTTGTCATTCATTAACACCTCCCACTTATTATTCGCTAATTTTTCCTGTAACATTTTTCTTGCTCGATGCAATCTGGTTTTAACTGTATTTTCTGCACATGTAAGAATATCTGCAATTTCTCTAACCTTTAATTCCTGATAATAATAAAGGATGACGACTTCTCTATAAGTAATAGGTAACTCAAATAAAGCATTTGTTAATGTTGTCCGTTCATCCTGTGCTAATAGCATCGTTTCTGGTGTTCGTTTACTTGTACCAATATGCAATTTTTCCAACAGTTGATGGCGTTTATTTTTCCAGCTTCGCAAATAATCATGACTTTTATGTACAGTTATTTTAACTAAATAGGTCTTTAGAGATGCTCTTTGTTCAAAGCGATCCTGCTGCAGATAATAAGAAAAAAAGACATCCTGGACTATTTCTTCTGCCATCGCCCAATCCTTTACATAAAGATAAGCCACTCGTAAGCAATATTCTCCGTGTTCTTCCATAATGGCCACTAAATGCTCACTCATCCAAACACCTCCTATAAACATTCACCCTATAGTCGTAATCCGAACTTAGTTGGTTTCAAAAAAAATCGAAAAGTTTCGTTAACATGAGGGTCATAAAAAGAAAAAATCCTCACACAATAAGAGGGTATTTTTATGAATAGTAACTCCTAAAGAAATAACCTACATTTTTAAGAGTGAATTTATTTGTATGCCATGTTGCATACTTTTTTTCTTTTATCTATTGAATAACTAGCAAAAAAACTGTTATAGTGAGATTGTTTGTCTGACGTCTGACTAATTAAGATCTTTAGCTGTTCTTCTGAAATTGGAACATCAGGACAAAATATCACAGATACTTATGGAGGAACTTATGAGATACTTAATATCCTTTTGTGGATTGTTACTTGTTTTTGCCTTAGCTTTATTAATGAGTAAAAACAAAAAAGAAATAAAATATAAATATATAGTGATTATGTTGATCATCCAATTTTTATTGGCAGCTTTACTACTTAATACAACGGTCGGCTATGTGCTAATCAAAGGAATCACCAAAGTGTTTGATCACTTATTGTCCTATGCAAATGCAGGTATATCATTTGTTTTTGGTGGCTTAGCAAATGAAGGCGAATCACCCTTCTTTTTAACAGTTTTATTACCGATCGTCTTTATATCTGTTCTGATTGGGATCTTGCAGCATTTTAAAATTCTTCCTTTTCTGATGAAATGGGTAGGTTTATTTTTAAGTAAAGTAAGTGGCATGGGGAAATTGGAATCCTATAATGCTGTTGCTTCTGCTATGGTAGGCCAATCCGAAGTGTTCATAACTGTTAAAAAGCAATTAGATAAGATTGCACCACAACGTATGTATACATTATGCGCTTCTGCTATGTCGACTGTTTCGATGTCAGTAGTTGGAGCTTATATGACGATGATTGAGCCAAAGTATGTTGTTACGGCCATTGTATTAAACCTGTTTGGTGGATTTATTATTGTTTCCATCATTAATCCATATACTGTGGATGAAAAAGAAGATATCTTAACAATTGAAGATGAACAGAAGCAAGCGTTCTTTCAAATGATTGGCGAATATATTATGGATGGCTTTAAAGTAGCCATCATTGTTGGGGCAATGCTTATTGGTTTCGTAGCATTAATGGATTTAATCAATTCATTATTCGATATGATTATCGGTATATCTTTCCAAGAAATATTAGGCTATATCTTTGCGCCAATCGCTTTCCTAATGGGTATCCCATGGGCAGATGCTGTGGCTGCTGGCGGTATTATGGCAACCAAATTAGTAACAAACGAATTTGTTGCTATGATTAACCTTGGCGATGTTGCTGAGTCCATGAGTGAACGTACATTAGGTATTATTTCTGTATTCCTCGTATCTTTTGCCAACTTTTCATCGATCGGGATTATTTCGGGAGCTGTAAAAGGTTTGAATGAAAGGCAAGGGAATGTCGTTGCTCGATTTGGACTAAAGTTGTTGTACGGTGCTACACTCGTAAGTATCCTAACAGCTATTATTGTGGGATTGATTATTTAATTGTATCAGGAGCTATTTATTGAATTGCACTCAGTTAGATGGATGCAGTCCTTATTTTACTGCTTAAGCTCTAAATTAAAAAATGTACATTACTAAAATTGAATTTAGTAATGTACATTTTTACTTTATATCTCTTTATTTTACGACAATATTGACAAGTTTGCCTGGAATAACGATGATTTTCACTAAGCTCTTTCCTGCCATGTATTCTTGAACCTTTTCATCGGCAAGTGCTACTTTTTCAATATCCTCTTTTGAAGCATCTTTTGCTACGACGATCTTAGCACGAACTTTACCAGCAACTTGTACAGCAATTTCTACTTCATCATCCACAAGCTTTGCTTCATCATATGTTGGCCATTGCTCATATGAAAGAGTTGAATCGTGTCCTAATAGTTGCCATAGTTCTTCTGCAATATGTGGAGCGATTGGAGCTAGCATTTTCACAAAGCCTTCAGCATAAGTCGTTGGAATCACATCAGCTTTATAGCAATCATTAATAAAGACCATCATTTGTGAAATAGCTGTGTTAAAGCGGATGCCTTCATAATCCTCTGTCACTTTTTTCACTGTTTGGTGGTATGATTTTTCAAGTGATTGATCGTTAGACACTTGAATTTTTGCTGAAATTGCGCCATCTTCTTCACTGACAAATAGACGCCAGATACGGTCTAAGAAGCGACGTGCTCCATCTAAACCATTTGTAGACCATGCAACAGAAGCCTCTAGTGGGCCCATGAACATTTCATATAAACGTAATGTATCGGCACCATGTGACGTAATGATTTCATCCGGGTTGACAACATTGCCCTTAGATTTAGACATTTTCTCGTTACCTTCACCTAGAATCATTCCCTGGTTAAATAATTTTTGGAATGGCTCTTTTGTATGAACAACACCTAAATCATAGAGAACTTTATGCCAGAAGCGAGCGTATAGTAAATGTAATACAGCATGCTCCGCACCACCAATATAAATATCAACAGGTAACCAACGTTTTAGTAACTCTGGGTCTGCAATCGCCTCTGTATTTGTAGGGTCGATATAGCGTAGGAAGTACCAGCTCGAACCTGCCCACTGCGGCATTGTATTTGTTTCACGACGTCCTTTTTTACCTGTCTCTGGATCGACAACATTTACCCATTCTTCAATATTTGCTAATGGTGATTCACCAGTACCTGATGGACGGATATTATCTGTTTTTGGTAGCATTAAAGGTAATTCTGATTCTGGAACTGGCGTAATCGTGCCATCTTCCCAATGAATCATTGGAATTGGTTCACCCCAATAACGCTGACGGGAGAATAACCAGTCACGTAGACGATAAGAAATTTTCTTCTCCCCTACACCTTTTTCCGCTAACCATTCAATGGCTTTCGCAATGCCATCTGCTTTATTTAAGCCATTCAGGAATTCAGAGTTAATATGTTGACCATCACCTGTAAATGCTTCTTTGCTAATGTCTCCACCTTCAAGTACAGGAACGATGTCTAAGCCAAATTCAGTTGCGAATTCATAGTCACGTTCATCATGTGCTGGCACCGCCATAATAGCACCTGTACCATAAGACACTAACACATAGTCAGCAATCCAAATCGGCACTTTTTTACCGTTAATCGGATTCACTGCATAAGCACCTGTAAATACACCTGTTTTTTCTTTCGCTAAATCTGTACGCTCTAGGTCGGATTTCATTTTAACTTTCTCTAAATAAGCCTCAACAGCTTGGCGTTGGTCAGCTGTTGTAATTTGTTCCACTAATTTATGCTCTGGTGCAAGCACACAGTATGTAGCACCAAACAATGTATCAGGACGTGTTGTGAAAACTGTGAAGTTTTGATCTGAACCGTCAATGGCAAATGTCACTTCTGCCCCTTCTGAACGGCCAATCCAATTGCGTTGCATATCTTTAATAGATTCAGGCCAATCAACTTCTTCTAAGTCATCGATTAAACGATCAGCATAGGCTGTAATTTTAAGCATCCACTGCTTCATTGGTCTGCGTTCTACTGGATGACCACCACGCTCTGATTTCCCATCAATTACTTCTTCGTTAGCTAATACCGTGCCAAGTGCTGGACACCAGTTAACAGCTACTTCATCCACATAAGCTAAACCTTTCTTATAAAGCTGGATAAAAATCCATTGTGTCCATTTATAATACTCTGGATCAGTTGTGTTAATTTCGCGATCCCAATCATAGCTGAAGCCTAGCTCTTGAATTTGACGTTTAAATGTCGCAATATTTTTAGCTGTAAATTCAGCTGGATCATTCCCTGTATCAAGTGCATATTGCTCAGCTGGTAAACCAAAAGCATCCCAGCCCATTGGATGAAGTACATTATAGCCTTGCATACGTTTAAAGCGTGATAGAATATCAGTTGCCGTATATCCCTCTGGATGGCCTACATGTAGTCCTGCGCCAGATGGATAAGGGAACATATCTAAAGCAAAGAATTTAGGCTTCGCTGTTTCATTTTCAGTTTTAAATGTTTTGTTATCAGCCCAATATTGCTGCCACTTTTTTTCAATTTGTTCATGATTAAAACTCATTTTTTTTCCTCCTTCGATTGATCGTGCTGCTCTCCATCATAATTGACAAAATATTTAAAAAATAAAAAAACTCGCCCCTTTCTTATAGAAGGGACGAGAGAATTTGTACTCCCGCGGTACCACCCAAATTAGTGATTACACTCGGCTCAAGCTTCCTTAACGCGGAAGAAACGACACACGCTGTTTCACGCGGGCAGACTCAGAAGGCGAGTTCAACTTGCATTCTTACTAGCTCCCACCAACCGCTAGCTCTCTAAAAAGAACCACAAATCTACTATTCCTCATCACAGTCTTTACATGATATTGCATTTATTCTAATGGAAAGTATTGAAAAGCACAAGCCTTTGTTTACAGCTTACCCATTACTGAACAATTAAATCCTTTTCTTCCTTAGACTTTGATAAATCCTGACATTCATGAAAAGCAAAGTGCTGACAACCAATACATTGATTGACGTTTAAATAATGGAAAGCTTTTGTAATCGCTTCTCCAGTATGCTGAAAAAAATGCTGCGCGCCTATTTTATCGTAAAGTCCATTGTGCTGAAGAGCATCCTTTAAATCTCCTTGCACACCCGTTACCAAAATAGTACCGCCCTGTGCTGTATAATTTTCAATGATATTACTAAAATATGCTTCTCCAGTAGAATCCATAAAGGGCACTTTCCCCATCCGTAATATCAAAACTCTTGGTTGCTGATGCAAAGTACTTTCAATCGTTTGTTCAAACATTTGTGCAGCACCAAAAAACAACGGCCCTTCAATTGTGTACATACTAATTTGCGGGCAATCATGCTGCTGATGCACTACATGTGGCTGTACCTTTTCACTTTTATTTGAATGATCTGGAAGTACTTTTGTAACAACAAGCTTTTCACTCATGCGTTTCGCAAATAATAGCACAGCCAGCACAAGCCCTACCTCTACTGCTAATGTAAGACTAGTGAATACCGTTAATAAAAAGGTAATCAATAATACCAGTGAGTCGCCTGATTTTAATTTTGCGATATGTGAAAAATGATGTCGCTCACTCATATTCCAAGCTACGACCATCAATACCGGAGCCATGCTTGCTAACGGAATATGAGATGCATATGGAGCTAATAACAATAATGTGATTAAAACAAACACACCATGAATGATACCAGACATAGGAGATACTGCGCCTGTTTTGATATTGGTCGCTGTGCGTGCAATGGCGCCTGTTGCTGGAATACCACCGAATAAAGGCGTCACAATATTAGCAATCCCCTGACCAATTAACTCACGATTACTGTTATGCTTACTATTTGTCATCCCATCCGCCACAACTGCCGATAATAGAGACTCAATACCACCTAGCATTGCAATGACAAACGCTGGGCCAATAAGTTGTTGTAATCGTTCGAGCGTGATGTTCGGTAAGGCGAAATGAGGTAATGTATTAGGAATTTGCCCATAAGCCGTTGCAATGGTAGCAACTTGTCCTGAAAAGAAGAAAGTTGCCAAAAGTGTAGAGACAACGATACCCGCTAATGCTCCTGGAACCTTTGGAAAAAACTTTGGAGTTATCATTATTGTCGCCAAGCATACGACAGCAGTAAGAATACTATACGTATTTGTCGTACCAAGCTGCTTAATGATTTCCTGTATGTTGGCGATAAAATATTCATGCCTTTTAACATTTGTGAGCCCTAGAAAGTTAGCGATTTGACCTGTAAAAATAATCACTGCTATCCCTGCTGTAAAACCAACTGTTACAGGACGTGGAATAAACTTAATTAAAGTCCCTAACTTAAAAAAGCCCATGACACAAAGCAATACCCCTGCCATCAAACCCGCAAGTAATAAATCTTCATAGCCATAGGTAAGAACAATCCCCAATAGAATTGGGACAAACGCTCCCGTAGGCCCACCTATTTGATATTTAGAACCTCCAAAGAGAGAAATAAGAATACCTGCAATGCAAGCCGTATAAATCCCATATTCAGGTTTCACACCCGATGCTATGGCAAAGGACATGGCAAGTGGAATAGCAACGATTCCCACAATAACCCCTGACAATAAATCCTTCTTTACATGTTGAACTGAATATCCTTCAAAGCGTCCTGTAAACAGTGACTTCATAGATAAATCTTCCCTTCGAAATAATAAGCAAAGCCCAATTTTTCATCATCATTGATTTACTTATTCTCTTCGTCACCTTCATTACTTGTCATTTCCTCTAATCTCGAAATGGTATTAACCAAATGGTTATTAAAAATATCCTTTGCCACCCCAAGTAATGCACCAATCATTGGGTCACTTAAAGAATAATAAACTTTTTTTCCTTCCTTCACGCCATAAACAATATTTTTAGCACGTAATACACTTAATTGCTGAGAAACGGCAGAACCCTCTTTCTCTAAGCAATCTTGAATCTCATTGACACTTTTCTGTCCATCTACAAGGAGTTCAAGTATTCTGATGCGTAACGGATGTGCTAATGCTTTGAAAAAATCCGCTTTAAACTGTTGTAAGCCCTCGTCCATAAAAAACCCCTCCATATAACTACATATTCAAATATTTGAATATGTATGATTGTAATCCTGTCACAACATTTTTTCAATATCTACTATTAAAAAAAGAACAAAAACAAGTGCTTAACACTTGTTTTTGCTCTTTTCAGTGCGACATTATTAATCTGCTACTATTTTGTTCTTCTTTAAAGGATAATCGTATGTTAAACATGGAATAATCGCCAATAGTACGATGACCACCAATGTTAAAACGAGAGGAATCATGCCAAATTGATCTACCATAATACCACCAAATAGTGGACCAATCATCCGTCCTCCAGTAGCAGCACTATTGATAATCCCTTGATAGAATCCTTGACGACCTTTTGGTGCCAGTTGATTAGCAATCGTTGGTAATGCAGGCGTATAAAACATTTCACCAAATGTTAAGACAAGCATCGCTGCTCCAAACATTTTAAAATCGTTTGCAAAGGCAATAATACCAAAGGAAAGTGCAATCAGCGTTACACCAAATACTAACTGACGCTTTAAATTGTGTTCCCACCGCTTTACGAGCGGTGCAATGAGTGGTTGCCCAATGACAATTAGAAGACCGTTGATTGTCCAAAGTAAGCTATATTGCTTTAATCCCAATCCTAAATCTTGTGTATAAGATGAAATGGTTGCACTCCATTGAGAATATGCTAGCCAGCATAAAACGGAGGATGCACTAATTATTAACAAAGCATAGAAAGGTGCCTTGTTTACGATTCGCTTACTTTCGCTCAAGACATTTTTAGGTGCAATACTGCCCGCCTCCAAACGCTTAAATGTAAATAAGGCAATGAAAAAGAATAAAATATACATACCTAAATTCACTTTAAACACATAGTCAAATTGATAATCTGCCACTATACCGGCAAGAGCGGGACCTACGGCAACACCGACATTTTGTGCTAAATAGATAGTATTAAAAGCCTTACGTCCACCTTCTGGCCAGGCAGCCCCAGCTAAGGCAAACATACCTGGGAAAACAATACCCCCACTAAAGCCTAGTATCGTTAAAAACCACACATAATGTGGCCAACCGTGCCAAATTGTTAAGCCAATTAATGAAGCAATCGTTAACAGGATACCAAGCATAATAGCTTTATAGCCACCAATTCTATCAAATAAGTAACCACCTAATAGATTACCTAATACTCCAGCAGCAGAATTCAGCATTAAGACAAAACCAGCCATAGCTAAAGATTTGCCTAAATAATCATGCATATAAATGGCATTCAAAGGCCATAAAAAAGAGTTGCCTGTTGTGTTCACAAGCATTCCGATAATTAAAAACCAAACACGTTTTGGCATAGGATGACCTCCATTATTTCGCTTCTCTAAATAGTTAGTGTATGCTGAAATACTTAAAAGTACAAGGAAAATAATTTTACCTTTTTTACAAGACTTCTATCCTATTTTCAATCGTATTTAGTTTTGTTCCTTTCCATTTTTCTTTATCCAAATCATGATATTACCCTTACCCCATGACGGAACGAAATGCACATGATAGAATAGAGCGTTAGAGGAGTGAAATAAATGACAGAGACGAATTTTCCTTTTCCTTCAGAGGGGAAAAGATACTATACATGGAATCGCTATTTACGTGACCAATTTGGTCATAAAGTATTTAAAGTGGCATTAGATGCAGGATTTGATTGCCCTAACCGCGATGGCACAGTCGCTTTCGGTGGCTGTACATTTTGCAGTGCTGCAGGTTCTGGTGATTTTGCTGGTAATAAGGTAGATCCAATTGATGTTCAATTTGCTGAAATCCGAGACAAAATGCACCAGAAATGGAAGGATGGCAAATACATGGCCTATTTCCAAGCCTACACAAATACACATGCCCCTTTGCCAGTTTTAAAAGAAAAATTTGAAGCAGCTTTAGCGCAAGAAGGTGTAGTAGGTCTTTCTATTGCTACTCGTCCTGACTGTTTACCCGATGATGTTGTCGAATATTTAGCAGAGCTAAATGAGCGGACGTATTTATGGATTGAGCTCGGTCTACAAACGGTGCATGAGAAAACGGCTAATCTTATTAATCGTGCCCATGATTATGCAACGTATGTGGAAGGCGTTGAAAAATTGCGTAAGCATGGCATTCGTGTTTGCTCACATATCATTAACGGATTGCCTCTTGAAGACTATGACATGATGATGGAAACGGCACGAGCAGTTGCACAATTAGATGTCCAAGGCATTAAAATCCACTTACTTCATCTATTAAAAGGAACGCCTATGGTGAAGCAATATGAAAAAGGTATGCTAGAATTTTTAGATCAAGATGTATATACAAAACTAGTAGCAGACCAATTAGAAATTTTACCACCAGAGATGGTCATTCATCGTATTACAGGTGATGGACCGATTGATTTAATGATTGGACCCATGTGGAGTGTGAATAAATGGGAAGTACTGAATGGCATTGATGCTGAGCTTGAACGTCGTGGTAGTTGGCAAGGGAAGTTGTATAAGGCAGAGGTTATGAAATGATACTACAACGCGTTTTACAATATGCCCAGCAGTTATTAAAAGATAATATAAAAGAGGGAGATACAGTTGTTGATGCAACTGCTGGAAACGGCCATGACACATTGTTTCTGGCACAGCTTGTTGGGGATGAAGGGCAAGTTTATGCCTTTGATGTCCAAAAAGAGGCGGTTGACGCGACACTCCTCCGACTTTTAGATCATGGTTTAGAACATCGAGCACTCGTTTTAAATAAAGGGCATGAAGAAGTTACACAGTTTGTACACAAGCCAGTAACTGCGGCAATCTTCAATCTCGGCTATTTACCTGGTAGCAACCATGATATTATTACAAGACCTAATACAACAATCCAAGCCATTGAGAATATATTAAAGCTCTTAAAAGTGGGCGGTTTGATTGTTCTTGTTATTTATCATGGTCATCCAGGTGGAAAAGAAGAGCGTGATAAGGTCATTGATTATGTAAGCCAACTGCCACAAAAATATGTTCATGTCTTAAAATATGCATTTCTAAATCAACAAAATGATCCACCCTTCGTCATTGCATTAGAGAAAATGAAAGAACATCCTATTCAATAATTACATGCTAAAAGGCGATCAGCTAGTTTCTATCAAACTAGCTGATCGCCTTGCTCTTTATCTACTTGTTATTGCGTTTTTCATTATAGTCAACCCAGAAATCTGCACCTTTAATTCCTAGTTTACGAGGATCAAAGACTGGGTCTTTTCCTTCTTTTTTCTGTTTCTCGTAATCTTTTAATGCGACAATAGCTGGTTTCATGATAATTAAAATAGCTATAACGTTAATCCAAACCATCAAACCAAGACCTACATCTCCCATTGCCCATGCCAGACCAGACGTACGGATTGTACCATAAAAAGCTGCAACTAAAATGGCAATTTTCGCAATCCAAATGAATACCTTTTCTGTGCTACCTCTAAATAAGTAAGCGACATTTGTCTCTGCAATATAGTAGTAAGCCATGATTGTTGTAAAGGCAAAGAAGAATAACGCAATGGCTACAAATGGAGCACCAAAGCCAGGTAATGATGAGTCAACTGCATATTGTGTATAGGCTGCACCTGCTTCAATACTTTTCGCAAAAGTCATTTGCTCATCGCCTGCTAATCCACCACTATTAAATTCTCCAATATGGATAAATGGATCTGCTCCCTCAGCTGCCTTTTCATCTTGTACATTGTACATGCCTGTAAATAAAATCATAAATGCCGTAGCAGAACAAATTAATAATGTATCAATATAAACAGACGCCGCTTGTACAATTCCTTGCTTAGCAGGATGTGATACTTCCGCAGCTGCCGCAGGGTGAGCACCAGTTCCTTGACCAGCCTCATTAGAGTAAATTCCACGTTTAACACCCCAAGCAATCGCTGAACCAATAATGCCTCCAAAAATTTCTTGAGCCCCAAATGCACTAGAAAAAATTAATCCGATAACCGTTGGTACTTGTGAAATATTCATAAAAATAATGATAATGGCCATAATGATATAGGCTAATGCCATAAACGGTACAATAATCTGGGCAGCATTTGCGATTGATTTAACACCCCCGATGATAATAGCACCTAATAAAACAACAATAATAAGTCCTGTGATCCATGTTTCCAAACCGAAAGCGTTTTCAACAGCACCTGCGATGGCATTCGACTGCACACCAGGCATCAAAATTAACATTGCTATTAAAGCCGCCACAGCAAAAATAACTGCAAACCATTTTTGGCCCATTCCTTTTTCTATGTAAAAGGCTGGTCCACCACGATATTCTGTATCTTTCTCTTCTTTATAGATTTGAGCTAATGTTGACTCTACATACGCGGTAGCCGCACCTATGAAAGCGATTGCCCACATCCAAAAGACAGCACCAGGTCCTCCCATTCCAATCGCTGTCGCAGTACCAGCAATATTACCTGTACCTACACGTCCTGATAATGCGATAGACATTGCTTGGAATGAAGATATTCCCTTTTCTGACTTCTCCCCTTTAAACATTAAAACAAACATATCTTTAATGTGCCTTACTTGTAGGAACCTTGTAATAATTGAGAAAAATAACCCAATTAATAAGATGCCATAAATAAACCATGGTCCCCATAAAATACCATTCAACTTCTCTACAATTACATCCATTTTACCCCTCCAATTTGAATTACCTTACTTTAAGTCATTATAGTATTACACTTTTCTGAAAATTACAATATTATTTTTAAGTAACAATATTTAAGTAAGTAACCTAGTAAATGGAAGGGTATAAACCTATTTAATTATATAACCAATTCTTCGAAGAGCATTATTAATAAAATCTCGTATATACATAAAAATCTCTTCGCGCTCTCCCTCATGAAATAAATTATGATAACAATTTGCCCATTCTTTAAACTGAAATTCCGTGAATTCCTGTTGATGAAGCCAATTTCGAGTTTGGCGAGTGTCCGTAATTTTATCCTTCTCAGCTGTCATAATTAGCATAGGCATATTAGGCATTTCACCTTTAGGCAGCATCACTAAATTTTTCATCATCTGCTGAAGTTCTCGATACCATTTCACAGAAACAACAGACATGAGGGGTACATCATCTTTCATTTCTTCTCTGCCTTCAACACTACGCGTTAATTTCTCTAATGTAATATCATGTGTCAACTTAACATTGGCTGTTAACGCACTTAGACTTGTTAAAGCATTTGTTAATTTACCTGGTAATAGCTTTAGTTGCAACCAAGGTGATGTTAAAATAATGCCTGCACATTCATATTGTCTCTTTTGCAGTGTATGGAGGATTAATGTTGCACCTAGTCCATGCCCTATTACAAAGGTTGGTAAATTATATGAAAAAGCATTTTCAATCAGGTTTCTTGTATACTTATTGTACAATTTGAAGTCTTCATCATGGACTCGAGCAAACCTTGCATTACCTCCATGATTCGGTAAATCTCCCATGACTATGTGGAAGCCTTCTAATCTTAATTTCTCTATCAGCCATGCATACCAACGGTGATTTTCATAAGCACCATGAAGAATAGCAATCACAGCTTTTGCTTGTCCATCAGCTTCCCATTTCCACATTACATAGTCCTCCTAAAAAATGATTACACTTTGATTATATCGAAATAAATAGCACATTTTAATTTTATATTTCCATAAAGTTGCGTATTTGATACGATAATACTACATTATAGAAAGAAAAGAGGCGATTTTCATGATTTATCCATTTAAAGATAAAACGCCAAAGATCGATCCGTCTGTTTTCATTGCTGATTACGCAACTGTTACGGGCGACGTAACAATTGGCGCCGAAACAACTATTTGGTTTAATACGGTTATTCGTGGTGATGTTTCCCCAACGATTATTGGTAAACGTGTCAGTATCCAGGATCTTTGCTGTTTACACCAAAGCCCAAAATATCCGCTCATTATTGAAGATGAGGTAACAGTTGGACACCAAGTCACTTTACATAGTTGTACAATTCGCAAAAATGCCTTAATCGGTATGGGATCCATTATTTTAGACGGAGCTGAGATTGGAGAAGGTGCATTTATTGGAGCTGGAAGCCTAGTACCTCCTGGTAAAGTCATTCCTCCAAATAGTTTAGCATTAGGTCGTCCAGCAAAAGTTGTCCGAGAATTAAATGCTGAAGATAAAGAGGATATGGAACGCATCGTACGAGAATACGCAGAAAAAGGTCAATATTATAAATCACTTCAGAAATAAATAACCTACACAAAAAATCAATACTAACGAAAAAATCCCTCGCGTTTTCGTGTACCGAATATGTTCACGAATCCTAGCGAGGTATTTTTGTAAAAAAAACAAAAGGAGCAATGTTGCCCCTTTGCTTATTAATACATCAGAATAATTTTCTAATGACTTCATTACTTTAGTTCAATAGTTTATAAACGTGCTTTTTCTCGTAGCGCGTCTGCTTTATCAATTTGCTCCCATGGTACATTTAAATCTGTACGACCAAAATGTCCATACGCAGCAGTTTGTTTATAAATTGGACGACGAAGATCAAGCATTTTAATGATACCTGCTGGGCGTAAATCGAATAGCTCGCGTACCCATTCAACGATCTCGCTTTCTTTCACTCTACCTGTGCCAAATGTATCGACAGCAATGGAAACAGGCTGAGCAACGCCAATCGCATAGGCAAGTTGCACTTCAGCACGCTCTGCTAAGCCAGCTGCTACGATGTTTTTCGCTACATAACGTGCTGCATATGCCGCCGAACGGTCTACCTTGGTTGCATCCTTACCTGAGAAGGCACCACCACCGTGACGTGCATAACCACCGTATGTATCAACAATGATTTTACGTCCTGTTAATCCAGCATCACCTTTTGGCCCACCAATTACAAAACGGCCAGTTGGATTGATGAAGTATTTCGTATTAGCATCTAATAATTCACTCGGTACAACTGGTGCAATAACAAATTCTTTTAAATCTGCTTGAATTTGTTCAAGTGTTGCTTCTTCATCATGCTGTGTTGAAATAACAATTGTATCCACGCGAACCGGTACATTATTGTCATCATATTCAATCGTTACTTGCGTTTTACCATCAGGACGTAAATAGGCAAGTTCACTTGATTTACGTACTTCTGTTAAACGGCGTGCTAATTTGTGTGCCAAGCTAATTGGTAATGGCATTAGCTCTGGTGTTTCATTACATGCATAGCCAAACATTAAGCCTTGGTCACCAGCACCAATTGCTTCTATATCAGCATCTGTCATAGAGCCTTCACGTGCCTCTAATGCCTGATCAACACCTTGAGCAATATCAGGTGATTGTTCGCCAATTGCCACAAGCACCGCTAAGTTCTCAGCATCAAAGCCATATTTACCTCGTGTATAGCCAATTTCAGCTACAGTGTCACGAACAATACCTTTAATATCCACATAAGTAGAAGTAGTAATTTCTCCTGCTACTAATACTAATCCTGTTGTTACAGTTGTTTCACACGCTACACGTGCATTTGGATCTTCTGCTAAAATAGCATCTAAAATGGCATCCGAGATTTGGTCACAAATCTTATCTGGATGTCCTTCTGTTACACTCTCTGATGTAAACAGTCGACGGTTTGTCATTTGGTTTTCCTCCTAAATACTCTTACAATAAGTAGTTGTGTATGAATACGGTACTCATTACCCATGTCAAGTCCGCTCCTAAGGATTGAACTCTCAAGCCGTTACTGCTGCTTTTAACACGAGGATTTCGAAAGATCCGTCATTATAATAAGGAAAGAACTACATATACTTACCTTTACATTGATTTTTAACAATAAAAAAATCCTTTTCTCACGTTACTTTACATGAGGAAAGGAATAATGACTGCGTAACCTTTCACTCTTATCGTTCAAGGGATGTTCCCTTGCATCAGGTTGGCACCAACGCATGTCGTGAAATAGTTCATGCAGGTTGCCGGGTTTCACAGGGCCTGACCCTCCACCAGCTCGGGATAAGAGTATCCGTTCAATCTCATGTTACTGAAAAGGTCGAACGTTGTCAAATATTTTCTTATGTATTACTGTATAGAAAGGAAAGAACTTATTACACAAAAACTTTTCATACTTGGATGATGATGTAAATAGAAGCAAATTAATCCCTACAACATACCTAGCTACTTGTGGTAACATATGTGTGGCTCAATTTTCGTGCCTAATTACAGTAGGATTGATGGTATTCTACTCGAAAAACATTATTTTTTGTCAGTTTATTGAAAAGTGGTAAAAACTCTAAAATAATTTCTTAATTAGTATAGATTATTTAAGCAATTGTGTTATACTATTTTTGAAATTAAGAAAAAATCCCTCTAAATCAAGGGAATACTATAAAAAAGGATGGTATTTAATCGATGAATTCAGTAGAAATTGCAAACGAACTGAAGGAATTATTAAACGGCGGTAACATTAATGTTCAACTTTCAGTACCACAATTAGCAGAAAAAGCTACATCTCGTGGTGAAGCAATGTTAACAGTAGATGGCGCAGTTCGTGCAGAAACTGGCAAATACACTGGTCGTTCACCTAAAGATAAATATACGGTAGAAGAAGAAAGCACAAAAGATCAAATTGACTGGGGTAAAGTCAACCAACCGATTTCTTCTGAAGTGTTCGATAACCTATATGTAAAAGTAATAAAATATTTAAAAGAACGTGACGAGTTATTCGTATTCAAAGGCTTTGCAGGTGCTGACAAAGACTCACAATTAAGCATTCAAGTTATCAATGAATACGCATGGCACAATCTTTTTGCTCATCAATTATTTATCCGTCCAACAGCAGATGAATTAGCTTCTCATGTTGCCGACTTCACTGTCATCTCAGCTCCTAACTTTAAAGCAGATCCTGCGGTTGATGGTACTGCTTCTGAAACATTCATCATCGTATCACTTGAAAAGAAAATTATTTTAATTGGTGGTACAGAATATGCTGGTGAAATGAAAAAATCTATCTTTGGTATCATGAACTACTTATTACCACAACAAGGTATTCTTTCAATGCACTGCTCAGCAAACGTTGGTGAAGCTGGCGATGTAGCGTTATTCTTCGGTCTATCTGGTACTGGTAAAACGACGTTATCAGCTGATCCTGATCGTAAGCTAATCGGTGACGATGAACACGGTTGGTCTGATAATGGTGTATTCAACATTGAGGGTGGCTGCTATGCAAAAACAATCAACCTTTCTGCTGAAAAAGAACCAGAAATCTACAATGCAATCCGCTTCGGCTCTGTATTAGAAAACGTAGCTGTTGATCCAGAAACTCGTATTTGTGACTATGATGATGGTTCACTAACAGAAAATACACGTGTAGCTTATCCAATCCAATACATCGAAAATATCGTTGATCCTTCTGTTGCAGGTCATCCAAAAACAATCATCTTCCTAACAGCTGATGCATTTGGCGTATTACCTCCAATCAGTAAATTAACAAAAGAACAAGCGATGTATCACTTCCTAAGCGGGTTCACTTCTAAACTTGCTGGAACTGAACGTGGTGTGACTGAGCCAGAACCAGTATTCTCTACTTGCTTCGGGTCTCCATTCCTTCCACTTCCTGCAACAGTATACGCAGAAATGTTAGGACAAAAAATTGACGAGCACGGTGCACAGGTATACTTAGTAAACACTGGTTGGACTGGTGGCGAATATGGCACAGGTAGCCGTATGAAACTATCTTACACACGTACAATGGTCCGTGCAGCAATCGATGGTAAATTAGCAGATGTTGAAACAACACAAGATGCTGTGTTTGGTTTACACATTCCAAAAGCAGTTGAAGGCGTACCTTCAGAAGTGTTAAATCCTCGTGAAGCTTGGGCAGATAAAGCTGCATACGATGCAAAAGCTGCTGAGCTTGCAGGCTTATTCAACGAAAACTTCAAGAAATTCTCAAACGTTTCTGAAGCCATCACTACACTTGGTGGTCCATTAAAATAACGTCTATATAAAAGACAAAGGGAACAATTTATTCGTTCCCTTTGTCTTTTTGTTTTCTCTATGCTTTATTGTTGTTTCATCCACTTGCAAAGAGCACGGACAGTTTCACGATTTTTTGCTGGTGGATATTGATGTGCATAGTTAAGATCATACCAAGTTTCGAATGATTTATTTGCTTCCTCTAAAAAAAATGCCAATTGTCTGGCATGTTCAATATCCACATTTTCATCACGATAGCCATGAATGATAAGAACGGGAGCTGTTATACGCTCTATCTCAAAAAGTGGTGTTCTTGCATCATACGCTTCTGGTACACGATTAGGTGTTCCTCCAATAACACGCTTCATCATTCTGCGCATATCTGTACGTTCCCAATAAGTGGCCGTTGCATCAGAAACACCTGCCCATGTTACAACAGAAGTAATATCCCTTCTTAAAATAGCTGTCCACAGAGCCATAATACCACCTCGTGAAAAACCAAAAACATGGATATTGTCATTGCAGAATTGTTTGAGTACATCTACGGCATAGACCGCATCGTAACGGTCTGCCCCTGCAAACTCGTCACGCCCCTCTCCCCCACGATTCCCACGATAATATGGGGCAAATACGATAAAGCCCTGCGCCGCAAATTGTGCAATACGAGAGGGTCTTACCATCCCAATGCTTTGCATGCCGCCTCTTAAATATAAAAAGCCATCATATGTACCTTCAGTCTTTGGCTCTGCTAATAATCCTTTTATACGTAAGCCCTGTGAAAGATAGGTTATTTCCGTTAAACGGATAGCTGGATTTGGTGAAGGATAGGGGCGTTTTTCGATAATATCACCATTGTGTGTCACGATGTTTCAGCTCCTCCAGCATTTTCTTCATCCCCTCATCCTTCATGTGAAAACTCAAGTTAGGATGCTGAGCAAATTCTTCATCAGTTAACCAAAGCATGCCTGACGTCTCTAAATCAAATTCTATATCCTCTTGCGCCAAAAATTGTGCAGTGAAAACGGATTTACAAAAAACGTTTTCATCATACACTGCATACTCTGCAAACCATTGAAGATTTTTCACATGAACACCCGTCTCTTCAAAAACTTCTCGAATCGCCGCCTCCTCTAAGGTTTCCCCTTCTTCTAATTTCCCTCCTGGCACTTCTACACCACGTCGTTTATGGACAGTACATAACCATTTATTTTCATGCTTTAAAAGGACAAGGACGTGTTTAGGTTCTACTTTAAATTCGCCTCTTGTAAAACTCAAATCTACTTGTAGGCCATGTAAATCTGTAAATGTTAACATCTCTTCAACCTCACGTTCTTTCTTGTTGCAAAACAAAAGTTACTTTCTTTATCATTACTTCTATTTTATGGACGGAATTTAATCATCATTCCTATTCCTATCTATATTAACTATATTGTAAACCTACAATGACAAGCAACCCTAAGCTACAGTCTTGTAAAGCATGAAAAAAAGCGTGCTTCATAGGAAGACACGCTTTTCTTTAGATTACTTGCTGACCGTCAAAATAGACGATAGGACTTTTCACAACACAATCAATATGAACATCTGACGCATTGGCTCCACCAAATGGCGCATTACTGCCAAAAGCGATATGGATGGTCCCATACACCTTCTCATCCTCTAATACATTGCCACATAGGATAGCACTTTTATTGGCTCCGATGCCAAACTCTGCAATGACTCTACCATTGCCTTCACCAAGTAATGCCAGTAGTCGTGGACCATCAGGACCGATTGCTTCTTCTAAGCGACCATTCTTTATTTTTAATAATAATGGCTCCTTTAAAACACCAATATTAGCAATAGAGCCATCTACTAAAATCTCTCCATTCGCAGATGTTTCTATTGGTGCAATATACGATTCTCCTGAAGGAATATTCCCGTACTCACCAGGTTGACGAATAACCCCTGTAGAACGAATTCCGAAACGGCCGTCTACACTAAACGTCAGCTCATGACCATCCTTGACAATACGAATATCTTTTGTCGTATTAAGTAAAAGGACATATTTTTCTACCGTAGCTTCGATCTCCTGTGCATCTGCATGAAGGGCACCTTGCTCCAGCATCTCCAATGTTACCCCTGGCATTGTTGCTACACGTCCACCCTTTTCACAGGCATGTTTACGAGCCAGTGTATGTGTTAGTGAGTGGGAAGTAATACACAGTGTAACATCGGCATTTGCCATAAGCTCAGAAACTGCATGGATTGGCTCCTGCCCAGATTTCTCTAACAGGGGCATCACCATGAACATTGTATTTGCAGTAATTGACAGTCCAGCTTCATAAAAAATTTTCGCGATGTCTTGTTTGTGGCTATCTGTCAAAATTAATAGTGACTCAGAAGATTGAACATTTAAATTGCCTTTTAAAACATTTAGTGCAATATCATGTAAATGATGCATAATAGGGCTCCTTAATTAAAATTCAAATGATATCTACGAATAATTCCTTCTATTTCATTTCTAGCTTCCGTTAAAGGTCCCAAAAAATCAGGAACACGTTGCTCTGTAAAACGATAAATTGGTCCAGAAACGGTAATAGACGCTACGACCTGTTCCTCACTATTAAATATAGGCATAGCTAGCGCCAATACATCGACCGAATACTCACTGTTACTAAGTGCATAGCCACATGTTCTAATTTTTTCTAGCTCTGCCCTTATTTCTGTGGCATCTGTCATCGTATTATTTGTATAAGCTGTTAATGGTTCATCTATGACCTTTGCAATTTGCTCTTCATTTAAAAAAGCAAGCATTGAACGGTAAGATGCTCCTACATACAGTGGCGATCTACTTCCTCTTGAAACTGTAAACTTCACCTTATTTACAGGCTCTGCTTTCAGTAATGTTAACGCTTCCAGTCCATTCAGTACGGTAAAAATAGCTGTTTCACCAGTGACATCCTTTAATTTCTCAAGAACTGGCATACATAGCTGATCTATGTTTAATGAATCATACATATTCATACCTATTTCCCATAATGCAATACCAAGAGAATATTTTTTTGTTATAGGATCTTTTGTTATAAACCCATTATTTTCGAAGGTTTCAAGAATGCGATATAAATTTGTATGATTCATGTTCATCGCCAGTGCTAACTCTCGACCACCCCATGTGGGTTTTTCCTTTGTAAACATTTTTAAAACCGCAATTGATAAATTTAATGTCTTTAGCATATCTCTCATCCTTCTGAACTATTTATCTGTACAAACGGCTGCAAATCTCTCTCTTAAGGGGGAAATAATCGACAGATTTAGCAGCCGTCAGCACCTGATATCACTTTATCAAAAGTAAGAGAGTAGCTAATCTCTTACTTTTGATATAGGAAATCAACAGCAGCAGTTATATAAACTTTTGCACAGCGTACGATATCCTCAACACGCACTTTTTCATTATAACCATGAATACTTGGTAAATAAGCTGGGCCGTATTGCAATACAGGAATATCATATTGTCTGAAATGACGAGCGTCACTGCTTGCCCATTGCATGACACCATATGCCTCTTGCCCTGTAACATATGATATATTTTCCACTATCGATTGGCATACAGGATTTTCAGCAGGCGTATAATTGGCTACGCTTTTAAAGCCAAAACGTTGGATTGAATAATCGATAGCCAAGCCATCTAGTTTAGTTGTCAAGATTTCTGTTACTTCTTCTTGTGTAATACCAAATGGTAAACGACAGTCGACCTGGACCTTACAGTAATCTGGGATTACGTTTGACTTCGTACCTCCCTCAATTGTACCAATATTTACAGTAATTTTCTCTAAAACTTCTTGATATTTCAAGCGATCTTTCTCCACTTCACGCATGTATTTTTTTGATACCTCGATAAGTGGCTGTATCTCTTCAGGAATTGTGATTTCTACATCCCATAGTGTACGAATCTCTTGTATAGCTCGGATTGCATCAACAATGGCATTTCGTCCAGCCAATGGTGATAGGCTTCCATGACCAGGTTCCCCACGCACCTCTAATTCAAACCAGTAAGATCCTTTTTGTCCAATAGTTGGGTTTAGAGGTGAAGAGGGCTCAGCGATTAAACAACCATCTCCCTGCACATAGCCTCGCTCTAACAGCCAAGGAACACCAAATTCACCGCCAGTTTCTTCATCTGGTACGATCGCCAAAGTTAATTTCCCTGGTAGTTCAATGTTCAGTTTCTTTAATAACTTTGTTGCAAAAATAATACCTGCTAAACCGGCTTTCATATCACTCGCCCCACGTCCAAGCATCCAGCCATCCTTCACTTCTCCTGAAAATGGATCAAAATCCCATTTTGATAGATCACCGACAGGAACAACATCGGTATGGCCACAATAAACGAGTTCTTTTCCTTCCCCATTTCCAATAGAAGCTACTAAATTAAACATTTTATCAGCAGCTTCATATTTTTGATAAGAAATGTCTACATCATTTAAATAGTTTTCGATAAAAGCTGTTATTTCAGTCGTATCCCCTGGAGGATTGACACTTGGGATTTGAATGAGCTTTGAACAAAACGCTATCAATTCATCTTGATGATTTTCAACTGCCTCTACTAATTGAGCTTTAAGTGCTTGTAAATCATTCATGTGTGTGTACCTCGTTTCCTTTCGTTTGTAGATGACTCATGCTACCATATAAGCCTTTCATATGTGTAAATTGTGTTTCATCAAAGAAAGAGCATTTATTAGCACCGTAAGTTTTTGCTACCTCTAACACAAATCGCACAACATTTTCTACATCTGTGACATGGGTTGCACCTGTTGCACAGCCTGCCACAACAGATTCAGTAGTAATCGCTACACCTACAACAGGGCTAGATGTTGCAACTGCTGGTTGTAAAATACTATTGATATGGAATAAACCATTACCATATGGTGTAATGTCTTGCATCGTGATTGGCAGGACAACTGGAGAAATGCCAGCAGATTGTGTATATACGTGCAATAAATCATCACTAATTTTTAATATGTAACCTTCTTTGACAGTTGGCGTTATCGCAAATCCTTTATGGTTACATACTTGATTGCCTTTTGTTGTATCAATTGATAGAATAGCATCCATTATATCTTCTACTTCATTTTCGTTCATGACACTAATATCCACTGGCGAGTTCATAAATGGCACTGGCTCATGTGGTAAGGTTGGAGCTGTTGGACAAATATGTGTGGAGAAAATAACGTCACCCTCTAATTGATCACCCTTTAAGGCCATATCAATAGCTTTTGCTGCTCCTGCCAGACATGCCAGTGCGCCGTCTCCATCTGATACAAAGCCTGTCATTTCAGGGCGTGCTCCGATACCACCTAATCGTCCAATAATTCCTAATGTAGGTGCATTTCCGCCAGAGGATTTGCCATTCTTTCCTTTCACGAGGACGCGAACAAAATCTGTTGAGCCGCTTTCGCCTTGAATAGTTTTTACCTTGACATCTGCTGTGGAATCAATATTGTGTAAATACTTCTTAATCGTGTCTCCGTTTACATAAATACTATCCATTACCTCGTATAATTCAATAACATGCTTCAATGACATAATCAGTCCGCTCCTTTTTCTGCTTCAATAAATTTTATCTTTCGTTAAATTGATGATACTTCTTGCTGTATCGACTTATATAAATGACACGATACTTGTTGTGTAGCTGATACTGTATCAAGTGTCGGTTGGACCTCTGCACATTTTTCTGTAGCAAAACGACACCGCTTATGGAATGCACAGCCACTCGGGGGATTAACCGGGCTTGGAACATCGCCAGATAAAATAATACGGTCCTTTTTATCAAAAGGATTTTCCTTAGGTATGGCCGATAACAAGGCTTGTGTATAAGGATGCTGAGGGTTCTCATAAATTTCCTTGTATGTGCCAATTTCCACTATTTTTCCTAAATACATGACAGCAATACGATCACACATGTAGTTCACCACATTCAAATCATGTGAAATAAAAATATAGGTTAAGCCGAATTCTTTCTGTAAATCTTTTAATAGATTGATAACCTGAGCCTGTACAGAGACATCTAATGCGGAAACAGGTTCATCACACACCACAATATCTGGATTCAGTGCAAGAGCCCGAGCAATATTTATACGTTGTCTTTGTCCACCAGAAAATTCATGTGGATGGCGCTTTGCATGGTATGCACTTAATCCGACTGTTTCAAGTAATTCAACCACTCGCTTTTTACGGGATGCCTCATCACCAATCCCATGGATCACTAATGGCTCAGCAATAAGATATTCAATCGTTTTACGAGGATCGAGTGATGCATAAGGATTTTGGAAAACCATTTGGATGGATTTTCGAGCAGAGCGGATATCTTTTGAATTTAAGCTTGCTAAATCCGTTCCCTTAAATTCAACTATTCCCTCTGTTGGTGAAATTAGCTGGTTGATCAAACGGGCAACCGTTGATTTACCACACCCCGACTCTCCCACAATCCCCAGTGTCTCACCTTTATATAACTCAAAACTTACACCATCTACCGCCTTCACAAATTGTGTTGGTTTTTTAAAAGGAATTGAACTTTTAATGGGGAAATGCTTTTTTAAATTACTTACCTTTAAGACAAGTTCATTGTACTGTTGCATTAAAAATCCCCTCCTTCCTAGGGACAATTTGATCTTTTGCTTGTAAATGGCAGGCTACAAAATGGTTGTCCTGTACTTCCACTAAATCAGGCACAGTACTACGACAAATATCTGTCGCTAAAGGACATCGTGCTGAGAAGTGACAGCCACTATGTGGCATTGTTAAATCTGGTGGACTACCAGGAATAGCCGGCAGCCTTTGTTGCTCTTGTGTCCCCATTGTAATTTGAGACTCTAATAATCCCCACGTATAGGGATGTAAAGGTTTTTCATAGAGCTGTTTTGTTGTAGTAGACTCTACTGTACGACCTGCATACATAACATTTACTTTGTCACATAGCTCCCAAACTACACCTAAATCGTGCGTAATCATAATGATGGCTGTATCATGTTCTTGTTGTAATTTTTTCATTAAATCAAGAATTTGAGCTTGTACAGTTACATCTAGTGCAGTTGTTGGCTCATCAGCAATGAGTAGTTTCGGGTTACAAGCTAGGGCAATAGCAATCATGACACGCTGACGCATTCCACCTGAAAATTCGTGAGGATACATTTTTAATCGTTTCTCTGGCTCAGGAATCCCAACCATTTTTAACATATCGACGGCTTTGATAGCGGCATCTTTCTTCGATATTGTTTCATGTGCTTGGATGACTTCAATAATTTGATTGCCCACTGTTAAGACAGGATTCAAACTTGTAATTGGATCTTGGAAAATCATTGAGATGTCATTGCCTCGCACATTGCGCATTTCCCTTTCAGAAATTTCGATTAAATCGCGGCCATTAAATAGAATTTTTCCATTCGTTATTTTTCCTGGCGGAGATGGAATTAAACGCATGAGAGCAGTGGCTGTAACACTTTTTCCTGATCCTGACTCTCCCACAATACCTAGTGTTTCCTTCTTATTTAATTGTAAATTTACTCCATTAACAGCTTTCATTGTAGAGCCGCCACTTTTAAATTCTACTGTTAAGTTTTCTACATCTAGTAAACGTTCAGTCATGACTCCACCCCCTTCCATTAAACTTTCATTTTCGGATCTAATGCATCGCGTAATCCATCCCCTAATAGGTTAATTCCAAGAACTGTTAATAAAATACAAATGCCTGAAAATGTCGCCATTTGGGGATTTAATACTAAAAAGTCTTTGCCATCTTTTAAAATACTGCCCCATGAAGCTGTCGGTGGTTGAACGCCTAATCCTAAAAAGCTAAGGGCAGCTTCTGAAATAATAGCGCCAGCTGTACTCATCGTTCCATAGACAATTAAAGGGGCTAAACAGTTCGGTAATATATGGCTAAAAATGATCCTCGTATGTGTAGCACCTAAAGAATGCGTTACTTCAACGAATTCTTCCTCTTTTACACTTAACACCTGTCCTCGAACAAGTCGTGCGAAACCTGGAATATTAGCAATACCAATCGCAACAATAACATTGACAAGTCCTTGCCCTAATACCGTCATTAATGTAATAGCTAGTAATATAAATGGGAATGCGAAAAGACCATCCATTGTGCGCATAATAATGGAATCAATGCGTCCACCAAAATACCCTGCCACTAAGCCTAGCAGTGTGCCAAACACAGCACCAAATAGCACCGCCGCAATCCCAACAATCATTGAGATTCGTGTACCGTAAACTAAGCGACTAAACAGATCACGACCATAGTTATCTGTTCCTAATAAATGTCCTTCTGTATTCATCGGTAAAAACGATTTACCGACAATCATTTCATTCGGTGGATGGGTAGCAATCAATGGGGCAAAAATAGCAACAATACCCATTAAAGTGACAATGATTAACCCAATTGTCGCTAATTTATTTTTTAGCAACTTGCGCAATAACGTATTTCTTTTTTTCGTTTCTTGGATGATTGCTTGAGTCATTGTTATTTTTTCCCCCCATCCGATTCTAAATTGACCTTAGGATTGACCACTTTATAAAGTACATCGACTACTAAGTTAACAAGCACAAAGATAAACGCAATGAAAATAACAGTACCTTGGACGACTACAAAGTCACGTTTATCAATGGCATCTACAATTAATCGACCCATCCCAGGCCAACTAAAAATTGTTTCTGTTAAAACCGCTCCGCCCAGTAAATTAGAAATTTGCATTCCTAACACGGTTAAAATCGGTGTTAGCGCATTCTTAAATGCATGTTTACCAATTACTAAATATTCTTTAATACCTTTAGAACGAGCTGTTTTAATATAATCTTGCGAAATAACCTCTAACATACTTGAACGGGTAATCCGTGCAAATGTGGCCATTGGAATCGTTGCTAAAGCAAATGCTGGCAAAATTAAATGCTTCAAATAGGTCCATAGGCCATCGCTGATATTCCCCATCCCAGTTGCTGGGAACCAACCAAGGTTAACACTAAAGAATAAGACAAGCATGATGCCCAACCAGAAAATTGGCATAGATACACCAACTAATGACACAAGCATTACAACATAATCAATGATGGTATTTTGCTTTCTCGCTGCAAATATTCCTGCTGGGATGCCAATCACGACTGCTATTAACAGCGCTGCCAATGCCAATATCACTGTATTAGGGAACCTTTCGAGAATAAGTCCGATGACAGACTCACTATAAGAATAGGAATATCCTAAATTTAACTGTGCTAGATCTCCTACATATGAAATAAATTGCGAAGGCATGGATTTATTTAATCCTAGCTCTTCTCTTAAATTCTCTACATCTTCTACACTCGCTTGTGGTCCAAGCATGACTGAAGCCGGGTCACCAGGAATCATTCGCGTAATAATAAAAACGATAATTCCTACTACTAGCAGTGTCGGGATGAGATTAACTAATCTTTTAAAATAAATGAGCCCATCTTAGCAAGACCTCCTTTTCATTATTAGAATCAGTGGTTCATATTGTGAATAATCACATAGTACACCACTCATTAATTGTTTGTAAATATATTTTTTTCTGAATCTTTGTAATTTTATATTTACTTTCTATTTACAAGTGTGCTAATTTTAATCTCGAACCTACCATTTTTGAATCAACGGTTCATATTGTGAAACAAAAACTAAGGAGGCTAGTGCATATGAAGAAATTAAACGTAAGAAAGTCTTTACTACTACTCTTTTTAACTTTACTAATTGGTGTTTTAGCTGCTTGTGGTGGAAACACTGAGAAAAGTACTTCAACGGATGAAAAAGAGGGAGAAGCTACTTCTGGAGGCACATTAAATATTGGTCTGTCAGCCAATGCAAAAACATTTGATCCTATCAAATATACAGGGGTTTATGAATCACAGGTGATGCGCCAAATGGGTGATACGTTAGTTGTTTATAACAAAGATCTATCTGATATCATCCCTTCGTTAGCAACTGAATGGAATGTATCAGAGGATATGTTAGTCTACACATTCAAATTACGCGAAGGTGTTAAATTCCAAAAAGGTCAGTATCAGGATGGCCGTGAAATGACAGCTGAAGATGTGAAATACTCTTTAGAACGCTCTGCTAAAGAATCTGCTATGAATCGTTTAAGTGGTGTAACAGAAGTGAAAGTGTTATCGGATTATGAAGTAGAGATTCACTTAGCTACACCAAATGCTGCCCTACTTGCTATGCTAACGGATGCAGGGAATATTATTATTCCAAAAGAAGAAGTTGAAGGATGGGGCGATAATTTTTCTGAACACTTTGTTGGTACAGGTCCATTCCAACTAACAGAATGGAAAAAAGACCAAGAAGTAAAATTAGTTCGTCACGATAATTACTGGGGCGATAAGCCAAATGTCGATAACTTAACAATGAAGTTTATCTCCGATCAAAATATGATGACAAACGCATTACGTTCTGGTGATATTGATATTGCCATGGACGTTAAAGGTCAAAACCGAGAAATCATCAACCAAGATAGTAACCTTGAGCTTTTAACAAATCCAGGTCTATCGATTGTTTATCTTGATCTTAATAACAAAGTAGGTCCAACTGCTGACAAACGCGTTCGTGAAGCGATTTATATGGCAACAAATGTAGAGGAAATTATTTCTGGCGTTAACCAATGGGGTGGCGGCGATGTTTCTTATTTACCATTACCACCTGGTTCATGGGGATATGATCAATCGTTAGTTGATATGGTACCAAAATATAATCCAGAAGAAGCAAAAAAATTACTAGCAGAGGCTGGTTACGCTGATGGCTTCAAGACAGAGATTTTCGTATCAGAAGCACGTGTTCCTTACGCAACGATTTTCCAAAGTCAGTTAAAGAAGAACTTAAATATTGATGTGGAAATAAAAGTGCTTGAATGGGGTACTTACAGTGATACTGTGGCAAAGGGTAATGCGCCAATGAATATTGGTGGCTGGACTTGGTACCCAGATCCTTATTTCTTCCTTTATCAATTATTCCACACAAATCAAATTGGTGCGTTAGGAAATGGTAAAGGCTACAGCAATCCAGAAGTGGATAAATTATTAGAACGCGCCGTATCAGAAACAGTAGTGCAAGAAGAACGTGCAAAATTATACCAAGAAGCATTAAAGCTGATTTTAGCGGATGTTCCTCGTATTGAATTAGAGGCAACACAAACGGTTGCAGGTGTAAACAAAAAAGTACAGGGCTTTGAGGTTTCTGCTGATAACTCCGTACAAATTGTGCATCCAAATGGTACAAACGTATCCATTACTAAATAATTAAACTTGAAAAGTGGAGATACCAGTCTCCGCTTTTCTCTTCATAAGGAGAGATTTGACCCGATGACACGCTATATAAATGGACTTGTTTTTAATTCTGAGACTCGTAGCTTTAATAAGCAATCTTTTCAAGTGCAAGGGCAATACTTTGAACCCGCTACTCATTCACCTGAAACAGAGTTGGATTTAGATGGCTACTATATTACACCAGGTTTTATCGATAGCTGCTCACAAATC
The DNA here is from genome assembly GCF_002896375.1 of Lysinibacillus sp. YS11. Lineage (NCBI taxonomy): Bacteria > Bacillati > Bacillota > Bacilli > Caryophanales > Bacillaceae > Lysinibacillus > Lysinibacillus sp. YS11. The sequence goes on from NZ_CP026007.1 coordinate 3,523,106, forward strand.
GGTCTAACTGAAATAGGGATTCGTTGGGAAGGTGATGATAGCTATGAATTTGACTCACATTTGCAATACTCTGTAGTTGATGGCATATACCCATTTGATACTGCTTTTCAAAAAGCTGTTTCTCATGGGGTGACTGCATCTCATATTGTTCCCTCTCCTAAAAGCTTGATAGGTGCAAAAACGGCTATTATTCACCATACACATACAACGGTTGATGAAATGGTTATTTCAAAAGATGTGGCTTATTCCTTCTCTATTGGACATCAGGCAAAAAGTACATTTTTCGCAGAAAAGAAAAAACCACTCACTCGTATGGGCATCGCCAAAATTTTAAGAGAAACATTACAACAAATTCAGCAACAAGAGCCGTCCATTACGAAAATCGTTATTCGAGCGCACAAAGCCGTTGATCTTGAATTCATTAGCCGCCTTCAACAAGAATTTGGGTCAATTTTTGATTTTCATATTATCCATGGCACTGAAATTACATTCCTTCATGAAACATCCTTTAATACGGTTATAGCTGGTCCTACATTTCGATATATTGAGCACAATGAGATGATGGCACTATCACCCAAACTGTATCATCAACTGTATAAGCATAGTATTCCATTCGTTTTTTGTACGGATCATCCTGTTAGTAGCACCTCGCATCTAACATTAGAAGGATGCTTAGCTGTAAGAGAAGGTATGGCACGCCAGGACGTGCTATATGCTCTGACAACGGGAGCTGCAAATTTTCTAGGGATTGCCCATCTAACAGGTGCTATTCGTGATGGTCTTCTTGCTGATTTTGTTATTTGGGATAAGCATCCATTAAATTTAGATGCCCAGGTTGTCGCAACCTATATTAAAGGAACAAAAGTTTATGCACGGGAAGAAGGGTTTACACAATGATTATTTATCATCATGCAAAGTTTCTTACAGTCAATGAGCAGAACGATACTTGTGAACAGTTATGGATCGAAGATGGGCGTATTGTCTATATTGGACCAGCCAAAGAATTTCCCCCACAAGTAGAGCTAGTTGATCTACAGGGAGCTTATGTTACACCAGGGTTAATTGATATTCATGCACATGTCGGAACATGGGCTGAAGTCACTGAAGACATTAATGATGCCAATGAATATAGCGAACCCTTTACACCTCTTATGCACGCTTTAGATAGTGTAGATATCCGACACTTTTCCTTTCAACATGCGTTAGAAGGGGGCGTAACCACTGTGCAAACTGGGCCAGGTAGTGCCAATGTCATAGGTGGTATTTGGAGCATTCTTAAAACAGCAGGACCTACCCTTTCCTCTCGTGTTTTAGTAGAGCGGAGCGGTTTAAAGGGGGCCCTAGGGGAAAATCCGAAAAACGTCTTTGGCAATCAGTATAAGCGCAAGCCGATGACTCGTATGGCCATTGCACAGCTTTTACGAGATGGTTTCCAACGTGCAAGTCAACTCAATGAACAACAACAAACTGAGCAAATTAAAGAAAATGCTGAGTTACGCCCGTTTATTGAGGTACTTCGAGGCGACATGCCACTTCGCCTTCACTGCCATAGAGCAGATGACATTATGACAGCAATTAGAATTGCCAAAGAATTTAATGTGAAGCTTCATTTAGAGCACTGCACAGAAGGCTATCTCATTGTGGATGCCGTTAAAGAAAGTGGATTCCATGCAACGCTTGGGCCCTATATGTTAACGCCATCTAAATACGAAACGCGTCATTCTACACCAGCAATTGCTGCCGTTTTTAAAGAACATAATATTCCATTTGCTATCATGACAGATCATCCATTTGTACCAATTCAATACTTAAAGTATTGTGCCACAGAAGCGATTCGTTATGGTTTAGATGAAGACACAGCCCTCAAAAGTATTACGATCAATGCAGCTAAGCTTGTACAGCTTGATCACCGCATTGGCAGCCTTGAGGAAGGCAAAGATGCTGATTTTGTTGTTTGGTCGCACCCTATTTTTGAAACAGAAGCAAAGGTTTTACAAACTTATGTAAATGGACAAAAATATTACGAAGCGGAGTGAGCGTAATGCAACATTCGAAAATTGCCGTTGTAACAATTGGTCAGGCACCTCGTAAAGATATGGCAGAGGATATACAGCAATTAAGAGAAGCAGGTTTACATGTTCATGAATTCGGTGTACTTGATTCACTATCCTCAGAGGAAATAGCTACACTTTCGCCTTCTCTTGAGGACTCAGATGTTTTAGTGACACTTCTTACCAATGGTCGACAAGTAAAGCTCAGTAAACAAAAACTCATGCCTTATATTCAAAACTGCATTGATGATCTACATGAATTCACTTGGATACTACTTATGTGTACAGGAGATTTTACGAATAAATTATCCTATAAAAATCTTTTACTACCTGATCGTATGATGACTAATTTAGTGAAGGGCTTACATACAGAATTAGCCATTGGTTTAATAGGCCCCGAACCCGAACAACATCGAACGGTTGCAGAGAAATGGCAAAAAGCACAGTTCGATGTAACTTTTTCAGCAAGCTCCCCATACCACTTTGATAACCAACATTTATTGTCAAAAGCACAACAATTAGAAGAGCAAGGAGCCGATTTGCTTATTCTTGATTGTATGGGCTATTCCACAACAATGAAAAACATGATTAAAGATCAACTCACTATCCCCATCATCGTCCCCCGAGAAGCGGTTTTTACAATTTTAAAAGCCATTTGTTAATAGAAGAAAAGGTCACTTCTGATTCAGTGACCTTTTCCCATTCGCTAGACACGCTTGTTGAAATAAGGAAGCTGCTCAACGAATGCCTTCGTATCATCATCTCCATATTCATGAACAAGTGCATAGATTTTCATTAATCTTTTATCTATTTCATCATTTTCTCTATCTTGGTGATACTGTATATACGGTAACTGAGCACGCCATGCATTCGAAATTTCTAACAGTTGCATTTGCTGAAAGATTCTCTCAAATACATCTAATGCCTGTCGATCTACATTGAGTTCGAAATTCCATGGTCCTGCATAGGGGTTGGTATAATACGTTCTATTGGCAAGTGAAAAATATACGCGCTGACGATCCATCTTTACGATTCACTCCTTTTTCCATAGTATGGAGTGATAGGTGGGGTTTTATTCGCTTTTATGTCAAACTTCCTTCACAATTAATAGGACCAGATAATTTATAATAGGTATGATGAATAAAGAACGGAGTGAATACTATGAGTTTAACTACGCTCTTAATAGTCGCAGTTATCATCGTTATTTTAATCACCATTGCGACAATTATCAGTGTAAACCGTGCCTATGCCTTTAAACATACTGTTGATGAAAAACCGAAGCAAAACTATCATCAAGAGGAAAATTAAATACCATTACTGAATTTGGAGTGAAAGAAATGGGCGTACCTTTACCAATTATCATTATGATTGCGATGATGATGCTAATGTTTGGTGTTTCTGTCATTATCATTATGAAGAAAAAAAATAATATTTTTACACAAACAATTGATCCAAAGCCTGAACAACATACGTCTCAGCAAAAGGAAGAGCAACGATGAAATACCCCTTTATTTGGCTCATCCAGTTTTATAGAAAGTTTATTTCACCTATGACGCCACCTACTTGTCGTTTTCATCCTACCTGTTCTTCTTATGGGCTCGAAGCTTTTCAAAAGCACGGTGCATTCAAAGGCTTCCTCTTAACCATTACACGTATATCCAAATGCCATCCATTTCATCCTGGTGGCTTTGATCCTGTGCCTGAAAAATGGCCTTCGAAAAAGAATTAATTTCGGAGGGCATTTTTTTCTTGTACTTTTTTAAGTTGTGCGTTATCATAATAACTGTTCTAAAAAACAAATCGTAATGATTACTATTTAAGAGAGGTATCTTACTTATATGAAAAAACTATCTGTATTATTGTTAGTCGCAGTTCTTGCTTTATTTACTGCCGCTTGTGGAGACAAATCGTCCACATCCCAAAAGACTGAGGAAAAAGATAAATTAAGTATTTATACAACGGTTTATCCATTAAGCTATTTTGCACAGCGCATTGGTGGAGATTATGTTGAAGTAGCTTCAATTTACCCAGCTGGTGCGAATGAACACACCTTCGAGCCAACTCAAAAAGATATGATGAAATTAGCAGATGCTGATATCTTTTTCTATATTGGCTTAGGACTTGAAGGCTTTGTAGAAAACGCTAAAAAAACTCTAGCGAACGAAGATGTCACAATGGTGGCAACTGCTGATGACGTTTCAGATGATAAATTAGCTGTAAGCACAGGACATGTTCATGCAGAAGAGGAAGAACATGAAGCAGACGCTCATGATGAGCATGAGCACGGTACAACCGAGGAAGAGCATGAACATGAAGGTGAAGAACATGGACATGATGAGCATGAGCATGGCGATATCGATCCGCATGTTTGGTTATCTCCTACAATTAGTCAAGACTTAGCACTGGCTATCAAAAACACACTAGTTGAAAAAATGCCAGCTCAGGAGGCAACTTTTAACACAAATTATGATGCATTAGTAAAAGAATTACAGGATTTAGATCAAGATTTCGAAGCAATGACTGACAAAGCACAAAATAAAACATTCTTTGTATCCCATGCTGCATTTGGCTATATTGCTGGTCAATACGGCTTAACTCAAGTGCCGATTGCTGGCTTGAATTCACAAAATGAGCCATCTCAAAAGGAATTAACAAAGATTGTAGACAAAGCAAATGAATTGCACATTCACTATATTTTATTTGAACAAAATGTCTCTTCCAAATTAGCAGAGATTATTCAAAAAGAAGTTGGTGCAGAATCTCTTGTCTTGCATAATTTAAGCGTATTAACAGCTGATGATGAAAAAAATAAGGAAACCTATTTCACATTGATGCAAAAAAATATTCAAACATTAGAAAAAGCTTTAAGCGTTCAATAATATGAGTAAGGAGGTGCCCCTCTATTGGGACACCTCCTTTATTATGACGTATTTTTCTTGTGGCATCCGTTTTTCCGTTCGATAAAAAGACCCTAGCCACTTCATTGTTTTTTGCTTAGTCACATGCTTAGCTTTTGGCTGAAGGACAACAAAAGCCATTATACTACTTTCTACTAGCATAGGTGGCCACTCAGTAAAGTTAAACTGAACTAAATTGTCTTGTTTATTTGTTTTTTGAGTAACAAGCTTCATCGGCTGCTCCACTAATTGTTGTACGGCTAACCGATTTTCTCCGATGATTGATAACCCCATAATTTCATTCAATTGATGTTGTATAGGTGACGCTAAACTTTGTCTTTTTGTTTCTTCCTGTAAATCTATATATTTTTCGCTTGTTGCAGCAGGGAAACTTGCATAATCCCATGTATGATCTTGTGCTAATTGGCGATCCGACACTAAAAAATATTGATAGCGAACTTCTCCTTTACGATCAGGCAAAGGGTCATCCCATGTCACATCAATATGATACCAAGCATGATCAAGTTTCACTAATACCCAGGCATGTAGCTGTTCTCCTACTTTTCCTGGTACATATTGTACCTCAAAACCCAGCATTTCTAACATTCGATATAGCACTAAAGCATATGCCTGACAGACGCCCTTATTCTCCGTTAATAATGTATATGGAGAATATTGACTTCCTTCTGTTTCCTTAGAGTATTCCGCGGACAATACAATAAAATCATGTGCAGCCTGTAGTTTTTCTATGTCACTTAATCCATGCATAGGTACAATAATATTTTCCAAAGTTTGCTCGACAAATAACGCCTCTGTTTGTGATAGATGGTACGTAAATGCAAAGGCAATGACAATATTATTGCTATAACCTTCGTACTTCCATTGGAAACTTGAAATATTAGTATAAATATAAGAGTTTTCAATTGCATTTTTAGTAATTTCTGTTAGTTCATCTTTTATCTCGGCTAAGTCACCAGTATAACGAATCGAGAATTCGGATGATAGATGCATAACTTCTTTATTAATGAGAGATTGTAGTGTTTCAATTGAATGAGCTGTTGCTACATCTTCTTTTTCATAGTTTGCAAATACTTGCACATGACTCATTTGTAGAACAAATAATATAATGACAACATTATATACATATTTCCTCATATGAGTCATTCTCCTTTACTAAATAGTTTATGCCTCTCTTTTTTTATTATGTTAATAAATGATTAATTTCATGCTAAAAGTTCAAATAAAAAAGAAGCCTTCCTTTTTAGAAGACTTCTTTCACGAAGTTTTTATTGTAATAATTTCCGTCTCAACAATTTATCCGCACCATTGCGCGGAAGACTGTCTGTAATAATCATTTCTTTAGGCACTTTATATTTAGCAAGTTTCTGTAAACAAAAGGCCTTTAGTTGCTCAACAGATACCTGCTCATTTAACACGATAAATGCAATGGGTACCTGACCCCATTGTTCATCAGGCATACCGCATACACCCGCCTCTTTGACAGCTGGGTGTGTGAGTAGTACATTTTCTATTTCTGCAGGATAAATATTTTCTCCCCCTGAAATGATTAAATCTGCCCTTCGATCAATGACGAATAAATAACCCTCTTCATCCACATAACCAATATCACCTGTATGAAGCCAGCCAGCCTTCGTTGCATTTTTTTGTGCAAAACGTCCAATATAGCCAGGTGTGACATGAGGACCTCGTATGCAAATTTCCCCTTCACCTTTAGCATTTGGCTCAGCAATCATTATTTGATTAAAAAATAAAGGCTTTCCAGCAGAACCAATTTTCCTCATAGCATCTTCACTTGCCAATGTGGCTGTTTGTGAGGAGGTTTCTGTCATCCCATACGTTTGTGCGACAGCTAAATTTAACGCATGTGCTCTCGCTAAATAATCAACGGGAACAGGTCCACCTCCAGCTAACATTAACTTAAAATAAGATGACGCTTTCGCATTGCGTTGCTCTAGCGTATGTAGAATTCGTTCCAAGGTCACCGCTACAACAGACATATGGGTGACATCCCCATCCATAATATTTTGTGCGATAGATTCCACATCAAATTTCTCATATAAAAAGATCTGATTTCCATATAGCAGTGAACGCACTAAAATGGAGAACCCACTAATATGGAATAAAGGGACCGCGCATAGCCAAACGTCCTGAGCCTGTAGCCCAATATTTAAAACGGAGGCAGTGGCACTAGCCTGATGATTTCCAACTGTTTGGCGAACCCCTTTTGGGAAGCCGGTTGTACCAGACGTATACATAATAGTTGTTGTTTGATGAAGAGGCCATTCCTTGACAATATCTACTGCACCCTCTGCACCCTTTTCAATTGCTGAAAATAAATGATAGGTTGTTTCAAATGGTAGCTTTTCTACATCCTCATCGGCAACTAATACCGCTACAGCCTCTGAATCCTCTAGCTGATAAGCCAGCTCATCCTGTGATAGTCTACGATTAAGCATCACCATTTCACATTGCAGATGCATGCAGGCATACATCATGATTACAAGCTCAGGCTTACTTGGCCCCATAATAGCAATTCGATCACCCTGTTGAATACCGAGTGTCACTAATTGTCGAGCACGTTTTATCGATTCATCATTCAATTCTTGAAAAGTCCAGCTTTGCTTTTTAAAGGTAAGTGCCTTACGGAAAGGTGTTAAATAAGCTCTTTGTAAAATCCAGTTAGGATACATCTTTGTCACTCCAATCACCCTACATCTTAACGCTTTCCCATCTAGTTTGTCTATTATCCATGTAGTATCTAGCTTTTTAGTGAATACCTCTATCCTTCACCTCTTGAGTTCTATCCGCTACTTTGAGAGTTTTATCCACCTCTTAGCCACTTCTATCCCCTATTTTTATCTTCACTCTGTTCAAGACATATAAAAAGCTCGTATCTCAAAAGATACGAGCTTTAAACCCCATATTAATCAAGGGAATCTTGGGAATTGACCGAAATCTGGTTGACGTTTTTCTTTGAATGCATCGCGGCCTTCTTTTGCTTCATCAGTTGTGTAGTAAAGAAGTGTAGCGTCTCCAGCCATTTGTTGAAGACCTGCTAAACCATCTGTATCTGCATTCATCGCTGCTTTTAAGAAGCGTAGTGCAGTTGGTGACATTTGAAGCATTTCTTCACACCATTGAACTGTCTCATCTTCCAATTGCGCATAAGGCACAACTGTATTGACTAAGCCCATATCAAGTGCTTGTTGTGCATCGTACTGACGGCATAGGTACCAAATTTCGCGTGCCTTTTTATGACCAATAATACGAGCAAGATAGCCTGAGCCATAACCAGCATCGAATGAACCTACTTTTGGTCCAGTTTGTCCAAAGCGAGCATTGTCAGCTGCAATTGTTAAGTCACAGACAACATGTAAAACGTGACCTCCACCAATTGCGTAGCCAGCTACCATTGCTACTACAGGTTTTGGAATTACACGGATTAAACGTTGTAAATCAAGAACGTTTAGACGTGGAATTTCATCTTCTCCTACGTAGCCACCGTGACCGCGAACTTTTTGGTCTCCGCCTGAGCAGAAAGCATGTTCACCTTCACCAGTTAGAATAATAACACCGATATTTTTATCATCGCGTGCACGTGAGAATGCGTCAATCATTTCCATTACCGTTTTTGGGCGGAATGCATTACGCACTTCTGGACGGTTAATCGTAATTTTTGCGATACCGTTATAGAACTCATACTTAATGTCTTCATAAGTATGTAATGTTGTCCATTGACGTGTCATTGAATTGCCTCCTATATCATTAAATTCGTCTCGTTTCTAGCGAGGCGCTAACGTAATCGTATATTACGTTAAATACTCCTCTACTATTGTAGCAAACTCAGCGGGATTTTCCACATGAATTGCATGTCCAGCGTCATTTACTGTTAAATGCTTAACAGTATTTAATAGCGCTTTCATTTCTAGTGCAATTTTACAAAATTTCTCATCCAATGAACCTGTAATTAACAGGACAGGTATTTCTAGTTGCGACAATCTATCCCAATTTGAAGGTTGAACGCCTGTCCCGATACCTCTCAAGCTACCAGCAAGTCCCTCTTCCTTCTGTGATAGTCGCTCTTCTCGAATAGTTTCTCTTACAGTTTTAGGTAGACGTTGCTGTGAAGCAAAAAGCGGTATGCTTTCCCAAGCATTGACAAAGGACAGTACACCATTCGTCATTATTTTTTGCGCTAGTGCTTCATCTCGCTTACAACGTTCATTTTGCTCTTCCATTGTTCGCAAGCCAGGAGATGCACTTTCTAAAATTAGCTGATGTATACGAGCTGGATACGAAATGGCATAGGATAAAGCGATTCTTCCACCCATTGAATAGCCTAACAGCGTAAATTTCTCTAAATGAAGCTGGCAAAATAGTTCTTCTAAATCCTGTAATTGCTCCTCCATAGAAAAACGCTGTACGTGCTGTGGAATAGCTGTTTGACCATGTCCGATTAAATCAACGGCAATAACACGCACATGAGGTAGAGCTTGTGCTAGATTATGCCATGTTGCTGAGCTACCGGTAAATCCATGTAAGGCAACGACTGTATATTCACCTTTTTCATTCCATATGTCGACATGGGTTTCAAGCCCACGAATCATCCACTTTGTCATACTTTTAACTCCGCATTAATTCGATTCCATAAACCTCGATGTGCATTCACATTCTCGGTTCTATCTGTAAATATTTCAACTAATCGTAAAGAATGGTTTTTACATGTTGAAAATTTCTCAGAAAGCTCCGATATTGTTTCGACACGTACATAGTCCATATCATACATATGTGCAATGTCACGGAATTCAAGGGCTGTTGGTGTGCCAAATAAATCCTCATAGTGATCTTCAACAGTTGACTGTGGTAAATAAGAAAAAATACCACCACCATCATTATTCATCACAATAATCGTTAAGTTACATTCCTGATATCTGGAAGCAATGAGTCCATTCACATCATGCAAAAAGGCTAAATCACCAATCAGTAAATAACTTTCTCGATTATTTCCCTGACTGAAACCGATTGCTGTTGATACGACACCATCAATCCCGTTCGTTCCTCGATTGGCAAAAACACGTAGATCTTTCGGTGTAGCCAATAAAAATGTATCAATATCTCGTACTGGCATACTACTGCTTACGAAAATATCACTACCGTCAGGAATCATTTTGAGTAAACGACTGACTATAGCCCCTTCATCTTTTTCTACCTCTGCGTATTGTTCAATAAACATAGAAGCAAGCTGATTTGCTTTTTGCCATTCGACTAAGTATGTTTCCTCGATAGCCGTTTCAGTGATAGCTAATTCTGTTAGCCACTGATCGACATTCGCATGAATAAAATGCGTAGATACGCCTGTAGCATCTCTAAACATAGGGTCTTCATCGATAATCACATACGCATTTGGGCGTGACTTTGTAATAAATTGCATTATAAACTTCGAAACTGGTTGTGCCCCTATTCGGATTACTGTATCTGGTTGTACCAGTGCTTTGAAGTCATCACTCTTCATAATGGCATCATAGGTTGTCACGATAAATGGTAAACAATCCGCTGGTACGGATGTACGCATATTCGATAAACTTTCAACAATGACAGGCCACTTCAGCTGACGTACAAATTCCCAAACTATGGATAATTCTGTACCAAGAGCTAACTCACCAATGATCATAAAACCTCTTTTAGTTGATTGTATAATAGAGGATAGTACCTGTTGATCCACGCGTGTTGGGGTTAATTGTCCCATACTGCTGTGCTTAAACGTCACTGCTGGTAGCTCCTGCTGTAAATCAATTAATAATGGTTCACGGAAAGGTACATTAATATGGACTGGTCCAAAAGGTGCGCTCGTGGCAATGGCTACCGCACGAGCAAGATGACGCTCAATAAAAGGCAATGTTGGTTCAGCACCATCTGCTAACGGAAAATCAACACTCCACTTTACATGTGAACCATATAAATTGGGTTGGTTGATAGCCTGTGGAGCGCCTACCTCACGTAATTCATGTGGGCGATCAGCTGTTATAATGATTAATGGTACACGTGCATAGCTTGCCTCCACAATCGCAGGAAAATAGTTAGCTGCTGCTGTACCAGATGTACATAAAAGAACCACAGGCTTAGTAGTTGCCTTAGCAAGCCCTAGCGCAAAGAATGCTGCTGAGCGCTCGTCTACCTGCCGATACATTTTTACTTGTTTAGTAGAAGCAACCGCATAAGCAAGCGGTGTTGAACGTGAGCCTGGACTAACGACAACATTTTCTACACCAGCTTGCACTAGCGATGCGACCATTTTATAAACATAATCTGTTAGTATTTTTCGTTCACTCATGTAATTGTCCCCCTAGCGCACGAAGCATTGGACGGAATTTTACTAATGTTTCTTCATATTCAGATTGCGGCTCTGAATCTGCGACGATTCCACCGCCTGCATATAAATAAGCTTTATCATTTAGTAAGGCTGCTGAACGTATGGCAACTGCAAACTCACCGTTACCCTCTGCATCTAGCCAGCCTATTGGCGCAGCATACAGTCCCCGATTCATCGGCTCATATTTCCGGATGGCTGCCAATGCTTCTTTGCGTGGTACACCACCTAAAGCGGGTGTTGGATGTAATGATTTAGTCAATTGTAAGATTGTTGCATCCTGATTTAACTGACCTTCAACAGGCGTATACAGATGTTGAATATCTCGTATTTTTAACAAGCGTGGTCTATCTGGCACCGTCATGTCCACACAATTTTTACGGAATGTTTCCGCAATCATATCCACAACATACTGATGTTCTCCGCCATTTTTAGGGTCATTTAATAAACTTTGTCCAAAAGCCTCATCTTCCTCTGCAGTCTTACCTCGTTTAATTGAGCCAGCAACACAAGAAGAAAATGCTCGACCATCTTCTACTTTCACAAGTCGTTCAGGTGATGCTCCGAAAAATAATAAATGTCTATGCTCTAAACCGAATAAATAGCTTTCTGGTTGTTCATGAATAATTTGAGAAAGTACTTGTGGTGCGGATACATACTCTTTAAATTGCAAAGCAAGTGATCGTGCAATGACCACTTTATCTGCCTTTTTCTGTTTAATTAATGCTGTCACTTGATCGATTGAGGCTAAATAAGGCTCTTTATATGGTTCAAAATAACTTATGATTTCAGGTTTTGTATACGTTTTCACTTCTTTAACCTGAGCTGCATGGATTAAATGATCGCGCTCTTTTCTTAGCGCTTCGAACTGATCCTCAGCCTGTTGGTCTTGTGTCAAAAGGTGAATACTTACGTATGCTTTATCATCGCGTATCACCAGTTGAAACGTTGCTAATGCAAAATAAGCCTCTGGGAAATCCGTCCATTCCCCGTCTACATTATTTTGAGGATCAAATGTAAAACCGCCAAACAAAATTGGTTGTAACGCTTGTTGACCTTTTGGACAGTTTTTCGTTATGTTTTTCCATTCCGCTTCAACTGCATCAAAGCGGTTTTCTTTAGCGTTGTTTTGAATAGTATGAGCATGTCCTAGCCCAACTAATGTCATTGTTTTTTCTCTATTTTGCCAATAAAATCGTTCACCTTTATAACATTCCTCGCCAGCTGCATAGAACGCCAGTGCAGATAGGCGACTTACTTCAATTGTTTCCATATAAAAATGAAGGCTTTGGCCCAAAGAGTCCACTTCTACTTCTGTGGCTTGGTACCACTTCTGTTGCATGAAAATTACCTCCGTTGTTGCAATGTACATAATGAATGATGGTTAAATAACACATCATATTTTAGTTGGCAACACGTTATTCGTACTGTTGCTAATTGTTCTTTTTTATTTTCAGTTCATAAATGCATGTTCTATTGTATCACTTTTTTTCATTAAACAGTATGTAATAAGCTGTGAACCTACCCATTTTCTCAATCTTCGTTTAAAATAAGAAGAGTCGACAACATTTGAAGGAGAGAAAGACCTTATGACCAAAGTCATTGAAGCTGATAGGGGTTTTAAAGTGTGGTGGCATTTAACACGTCCACATACTTTAACCGCTTCATTTGTTCCAGTATTCCTAGGAACAGCAATTGCCTTAGCAATTGAAAAAGAAACAATTGATTTTGGACTATTTTTTGCTATGCTCATTGCAAGTATGCTTATACAAGCAGCAACGAATATGTTCAATGAATATTATGATTACAAATTAGGATTAGATAACGAGCATTCCGTCGGGATTGGCGGAACGATTGTCCGTCATGGTGTACAGCCAAAAACAATTATGATGATTGCATTAAGCTTTTATGCTATTGCCATGCTTCTTGGCATTTACATATGTGCCTCAACATCTTGGTGGTTAGCTGTTGTCGGACTTGTTTGTATGCTTATTGGCTTTTTATATACAGGTGGACCATACCCAATCGCCTATTCGCCATTTGGTGAAATTGTTTCTGGCGCAGTAATGGGGATGGGCATTGTATTAATTGCCTTCTATATTCAAGCGCTTACAGTAACACTAGATGCTGTCTTGCTCTCTGTACCAAGCATGATTTTAGTCGGTGCCATTATGCTATCGAACAATATACGTGATATTGTTGGCGATACAGAAGGCGGACGAAAAACCTTAGCTATTTTGGTAGGACGTGATAATGCAATTTCCGTGTTATCAGGCTTTTTTATCGTCTCTTATTTATGGGTGATTGCTCTTGTAGCAGTTGATGGTATTACTTTTTGGGCATTAATCATCTTCCTAAGTGTTCCAAAACCATTACGTGCCATTCAAATTTTCCGAGACAAAAAAGAAGCCAAAGAGGTAATGCCTGCGATGAAATATACAGCGCAAACAAATACATTCTTCGGCTTCCTATTAGGAATCGGTTTATTAATTCATTATTTCTTTTATTAAGATGCGGCAGCCTTAACGGGTTGCTGCTTTTTTTACATAGCGTCGGAAATTTTGGCTTGCAATACCATACACTTCTTCATCTGAAAAGCGTGTACGTAATGCCTCTAGTAAATTTTGTGCCTCTCCTGCATGGGCTAAGCCACTGACAGTCCTATCAATCCCATCAAAATCGGAGCCTAATCCAATATGCTCCACACCTACCAGTTTAGCTAAATGCTCCACATGCCCCACTAAATGGTCTAGTGTTGCACCTTTGCCTATAAAGAGTGGGAAATAAACTACATGGATATGTCCTCCCGCCTCAACAAGTGCCTTTGCCTGGGCATCAGTTAAGTTACGCGGGTGATCACATAGTGCACGTGCATTACTATGGCTTGCAATAATATGCTTTGCAAGCGGCAAGACATCCCAAAAGCTTTGCTCATTTAGATGGGACACATCAATAATAATATCGCGTTCATTTAATAATTGTATAACTTCTTTACCAAATGGCTTTAAACCAAGAATTGCATCCTGTTCAGCACCATGGGCCACAGCATTTTCTTCATTCCATGTTAAACCTACCAACTTCACCCCTGCATCCAGTACAGCTGTCAGTTTTGTTAAATCTTCGCCAATGGCACTACAGCCCTCTAAGCTTAGAATGGCTCCTATTTCGTGGGGAGCTAATTGATCTAACTGTGCCCAACCTGTAATATGCACCATGCCCTCTGTTTGTAATACGTGAGTATGGAATGCTTCGATTTGGCGCATGACCTCAAGAAATTGTAGACTTTGTGGGATTGTTGGGTCAATAAAGATAGCGAATACTTGAGCCTCTACTTGCCCTAATTGCAATCTTTTTTGATTAGCATGTATTCGCACATCCTCAGCAAAATTTGCCGTTTCAAGAGTAGTTAACTTTAAAAGCGCATCACAATGTAAATCAATAATCTTCATATCCTCACCTCTACAGTTATTATACTGCTTCTGCGAGGTAAAACTTACTAAATTTTATCCTGTGGTGTATCAGAAGAGCCGTATTCCTCCAGCTCGATAAAATCATCTGATTTTGGTGTTGAAGAAAGAACATCTTCTTCCACTGGTCGTAAATTGTCTTCTTTCTTTTCTGCATGTTCCACACAAGTCAGAGCTTGCGGCATTGCCTCTAAGCGACCAATCGGAATTTCCTTACCACAGACTGTACAATTGCCATATGTACCGTCTGCCATTGCTTGAAGAGCTTCTTTTATTTCTTCAGCATTATCACCACGATGCTCATCAATAGCCATTTCTGTAAGCTGATCCGTTAAATCACTTGCATTATCAGCTGGATGATTATCATAATTCGATAATTCTGTCGCTTGAGGTCGCTCTGATTCTTCTATTCGTTGTTCTATTTCTTGTAATTCTTGCTCTAGTTGTCTTTTTAATTGTTGCATTACCTGTTGATCCACAATAATCTCCTCCTCATGCTTTCATTTTTTCCTGTTTTACGATTTCTAAAACATGTCAGCATAAGGAAGACCTATTTACTTACTTGTATAAGCTATAATGGCGTCATGCAAAAATTTTGCTGCTCCTGTTTCACCACGCTCATCATAATAAGCGGTAAAGCGTTCATCAGCAATATACATTTGTGCCAGCCCTGCATGTGCCTCTTTGGAATACTCTTTCCACGTAAAGTTGAGCCAGCGTTTATGCAACTCTGCAACTTCCATCGCAATGTCACTTGTTGTATCTCCAAGTTTCATTGCCTCTGCTAAACGTTCAAACATTTGCTGTTCTAGCTGTTGCATCGCTTGATATTGTTGCTCCGTCATGTTCATAAGCTTAGCATTGGATGCATCCACTGTTTCATTCCCATATTTCTCACGGATTTCTTTGCCGTACTGCTTTTCGTTATTCTCAATTAACTTTTCTTTAAAGCCTTTAAATTTTTCTTCATTAGACATTGGTTGTTCCTCCTCAATGGATTGTATTGTTTTTTCTACTGTCTGTAAGATCGTTTCCAACTGCTCTTTGCGTTGAAGCAAAGCAGCTCTATGTGTTTTGAGCGCCTCAGCATGCTGAAAATTTGGTGCTTGAATAATAGCCTGAATTGTCGCTAATTTCATATCCAAAGCACGGTAAAATAAAATCTGCTGCAACATATCGACCTCCCATTGGCCATAAAATCGATAACCTGCCTCATTGGTTCTTGCTGGTTTCAGCAATCCAATTTCATCATAATAACGCAATGTTCTTGTACTAACGCCCGATAGTTGAGCAAGCTCCTGAATGGTATATTCCATCTCATCACCTCCACTAATGCTACTGTAAGCTTTGACGCAACGTTAAGGTCAAGAGTTAAAATAAAAAAATTTAATTAAACTTAATTATACTTTCAAATCCTTTTACAAAAGGAAAATAGCAAACTAGTAAATCACTAGTTTGCTATTGATTCGCATATTTCCCATGCCATACTATTTCTCGATAACTCTCTTTATCTGTATCACCCTCTGTATTAATAAACAGCACCCTTGCCTGTTCATTTAGGTGCAAGGCATGTTTTAATTCCTTATATTGTTCATTAGTCATTATTTCATAAAAGCAACCAAATGGCGCCGCTCCTGATTCACCAGCTATAATGCGAGTGTCTGTAGCTAAAGGATTTCCTAGAACGCGCATACCTGTTGCTGCTATTTCTTCCTCACAGGAGATACTTATTTTTGTGTAGGCTTTTAAGATTTGCCAAGCTTGTGGATTCGGTTCACCACAAGCAAGACCTGCCATTATAGTTTGCATCTCCCCACCAACAGTGACAAATTGATCTGTATTTTTCTTAAAGCTTTCATAATAGCAATTAGCGACATGTGGCTCAACCAAGACAAATGTAATATCCTGCTCATAGTATTGCTGTAAAAATGCTACTACTGCTCCGGCAAAGGACCCCACACCAGCTTGCAAAAATACATGTGTAGGGGCTTGCTGAATCTGTTCATCAATCTCCTGTACAAGGGTTGTATACCCCTGCATAATCCATAATGGAATTTCTTCATAGCCTTCCCACATCGTATCCTGAATCAAGACCCAGCCATTTTCTTGTGCAAGCTGTGAGGTATAACGAACAGTATCGTCATAATTCATTGTCGTAATTTCAGCAAAAGCCCCTTCACTTTTAATATGCAGTAACCGCTCAGCGGCGCTACCAGCTGGCATATATATTCTTGCTTGAAAACCCAGTTCTCTTGCAGCCCATGCCACACCACGACCATGATTTCCATCTGTCGTTGAAATAAATGTTAGATTGCCTACTTGCGCTCTTACTTCTGGAGTTTTTAACTGTTCAAACGATAGCTCTTCTATATTCCTTCCAAGCTTATTGGCAACATATTGCGCAATTGCATAAATACCTCCTAAAACTTTAAAGGCATTTAAACCAAATCGATAAGATTCATCTTTAACCATAATTTTTTCTACACCCATATATGAAGATAGTGCCTCAAGATGATGAAGTGGTGTCTTCTCAGATTGCTCATATGTACGCTGAAATTGACCAACCTTCCTCACTTGATCTAGTGAAAAATATGGAAGTATTGCTGTTGCTTGTTTTATATGATCTTGCTTTAAATAATGCTGATTATAAACCCACCCTAATTTTTCCTTCATCGCCATCCCCCTCAATTTATGGTCAATATCTACATCATAGTCTATCTAACTTTAAAGTACTAGGAGAGTATATATTAGGAAGTAAAAAAACTATACATTTATCGAACATCGATAAATGTATAGTTTATAAGAAAATTATTTAACAAAGATTTCTTTCACTTGATCTAACATAATATTCGCAGCTAAAATGCCTCCAGCCGTATTCCAAATGACATCATCCACCTTATGTGCATTGCCTTTTTGGACTGCTGTTAAGTTTTTCCAAAGCGGGTCTTGTGTCCACTCTTGTTCAGTTGCTAGTGCTGAATCATCGCCTGTTGGCATGTACGTGAAGTAGAAAATAACATCCCCATCCATTTGAGGGATCGCTTCTTTCCCTACTTCAATCGCTAAGTTTCCTAGTTTAGCATTATCTTTAAATAAATCTGCTTGCGCTGCAACACGTTTAAATCCTAAAGCATCAAAAATCACACCTGAGAATGAATCTGTGTAATAGATACGAGATTTATCGGCCATAAAGCGTACAAATGAAACTTCTTGGTTGGTTTGTTCTCCAAGTTCTTCTTTCAGAGCTTGTAACTTATCTTCGTAAGCTTTTAGAACTTCTTCACCTTTTGTTTCTTGATTTACTGCTTTAGCGTATAATTTAAAATTCTCTTTCCAGTCACCACGTAATGTATCAGAAAACACAGTTGGAGCAATTTTGCTAAGTTTAGCATAATCTTTTTCTTGTCGTAATTTATTGCCAATGATTAAATCTGGCTTTAAAGAAGCAATTTTTTCGATATTTATTTCATGTTCAATACCGACAACCTCTACACCTTCCATTTGATCCTTGATGTGATCATACCATGGATCGCCTGTCCAAGATTGAACAGCACCTACTGGTTTAATACCTAGAGCTAATAATGCTTCTGTTCCTTCATTAGTTAAAACAACGATACGTTTTGGTGTGTCTTTTACTTCAGTTGTCCCCATTGCATGGTCAACACTGTAAGCATTGCTTTCTTTTGTACTTTCTTCTTTGGCATTATCTTTAGAAGTACCGCATGCTGCCAGAACAAAAATAGCAACCACAGCTAGTAAAACTAATAGTTTTTGAAAAGCTTTTTGCACCTTTTCTTCCTCCATTGTATATGATAAAATATTTAAGCATATTTGACGAGAATGAAAATCACTTTCATCTGTCTAAGAACGATATTAATCGTATTGTATGTAACTATCAATGTCAATAACTAATTTAATAATTTTCCAAGAAAAGAGTACACGTTAAATATGATATTAAAAAATAATTATTCTAAAATGATTGCTTTACTAGTAGGAGTCATACTATTACTTCTTTCTATGGGGATCAGTATTGTGTATGGTTATGCAAATACTTCTATTCAAACTACGTATGAATCTTTTAGACAATTTAACAATTCAAATGAGCATCTTATTATTCAAAATGTTCGAATTCCAAGAGCTCTTATAGCCAGTTGCGTTGGTGCTTCATTAGCTATTACAGGCGTGCTTATGCAGACCTTAACGAAAAATCCATTAGCCTCTCCTGGAATTTTGGGCATTAATGCAGGAGCAGGCTTTGCTGTTGTCTTTGCCATGATTTTTTTCCACATTTCAAGCTTGCAATCTTTTGCGTGGATTGCATTTCTTGGTGCAGCAATCGCTGCTTTATCCGTTTATGGAATTAGTTTCTCAGGTAGAGATGCTGTTACTCCAGTGAAAATAACTTTAGCTGGTGCTGCCATCAGTGCCCTATTTGCATCATTTACGCAAGGTTTACTCGCTACAAATGAAGCAGAACTTGATCAAGTTTTGTTTTGGTTAGCAGGTTCTGTACAAGGTAGAAAACTTGAAATTCTACTATCTGTTCTACCGTATCTAGTAATTGGGTGGATTGCTGCCCTCATCATTTCCCCCAAAATGAATATTCTCGCTCTTGGCGATGATGTAGCAAGAGGTCTTGGTTTACGTTTAGGACTTATGAAGATATTGGTCGGTCTTATTGTTATTTTTTAGCAGGGGGAGCAGTTGCAATTGCTGGCCCCATTGGTTTTATAGGGATTGTCGTTCCCCATTTTGCGCGCAAGTTTGTCGGCACTGATCATCGATGGCTTATTCCTATGGCTGCTTTACTTGGGGGGATACTTTTATTGCTGGCTGATGTTGCGGCTCGTTATATTATCATGCCACAAGAAGTTCCAGTAGGCGTCATGACTGCTATGATTGGCACACCATTCTTTATTTACCTTGCGCGAAAAGGTGGAAAAAAATAATGAAACATGTAAAAACAATTCGTTTACTTCAACAAAAAATTTCATTTTTAATAGATGTACAAGCTATAAAAAAATTAACAGTGATTTGCATACTAACTCTTGCCGTGTTCTTTCTTAGTGCATCATTTGGTGATTCATTCATCAATCCATTTAAAGTTTTACAAGCTTTTTTTGGTTACGGCTCAGATTTTGATCAACTGATTATTATTGATTTTCGAATGCCTCGAATTTTCATGGCCTTGTTTGCTGGAATGGCGTTAGCCGTCGCAGGTGCAGTTTTACAAGGAATCATTAAAAATCCACTTGCCTCACCTGATATAATCGGCATATCTGCTGGTGGTGGGGCAGCGGTTGTTGGTTTCTTAGCCATTTTCAGTGATTCTAATCACTCTTTAACAGTTAGTATAGAGTGGTTGCCATTAGCAGGATTCATAGGTGCTACTATCGTCGGATGTATAGTCTACCTATTTGCTTGGAAAGATGGTGTCACACCAAATCGTCTTGTCTTAATCGGTATTAGCGTGTCGGCATTCATGCAAGCAGTTACTACAATGTTAATGATTATCGGCCCAATTTATCAAGCAAGTGAAGCGAATAAATGGATTACGGGTAGTGTCAAAAGTTCGGATTGGGATCAAGTACAAATCGTTATTCCATTGATTTTTGTACTTCTACTTATAACCTTTTTTATTACTCGGCAGTTAAATGTTCAAGAATTAGGTGATGATACAGCATCAAGCCTAGGGCAGCCTGTTCAAAAAACACGCCTTTACTTAATTCTATTATGCTCCAGTTTAGTAGCGAGTGCCATAGCATTTGCTGGTGCTATTGGGTTTGTAGGATTAATGGCTCCTCATATTGCACGACGCATTGTTGGTTCATCGTTCGGTGTACTTATTCCGGCATCCGCAGCAATTGGTGCATTGCTTGTAATGGTTGCAGATATTATAGGTCGTACAGCATTTAGCCCATTAGAAGTACCCGCAGGCGTCTTTACTGCTGCTATCGGTGCTCCTTACTTTATCTATTTATTATTTAGAAACCCTAAAAAATAAAGGAGTCTATACTACATGACTGAATCTTTATTAACCAAATCTCTAACATTAAGTTATGGTGATTTCAATATTATCGAAGATCTCAATTTATCTATTCCTTTGAATGAAATTACTGTATTAATCGGAGCGAATGGCTGTGGTAAATCCACACTCTTACGCTCCATTGCTCGATTATTAAAACCTAAAAAAGGCTCCGTTTTATTAGACGGTGAGGATATTTTTAAATTATCTACAAAACAAGTGGCTAAAAACCTCTCTATTCTTCCTCAATCTCCTGTTGCACCAGAAGGCTTAACTGTCCTACAACTTGTGAAACAAGGTCGCTATCCTTACCAAAGTTGGCGACAACAGTGGACTGAAAAGGATGAAGAAATCGTTTTAAGCGCTTTAAAAGCTACAGGTACAGAGCATTTACAAGATAGACCAGTAGATGAGCTATCAGGAGGACAACGTCAACGTGCTTGGATAGCTATGACGCTTGCTCAAGATACAGATATCATTCTTTTAGACGAGCCTACGACATACTTAGATTTAACTCATCAAATAGACGTTTTAGATTTACTATTCGAATTGAACCAACAGCAAAAGCGAACTATTATTATGGTACTACATGATATTAATCTTGCTTGTCGCTATGCCGATCATATTATTACAGTGCGTGACCGTGGTGTCTATCGTCAAGGGAAACCAGAAGAAATTATGACCACTGATTTAGTTAATCATGTGTTTGACCTTGATTGCCAAATGACGACAGATCCAATCTTTGGTACACCTCTTTGCATCCCATATGGAAAAGGACGAAAAATTTAATCACTAATTTAAAAAACAACAAACAAGCCTACACAGTTTAATCATTCTGTGTAGGCTTTCATTTATTATAGCTATGTTATAAATCTAAATATCAAGTAAATTAAAAAGTGCAGTAGATGTAAATTCATCTACTGCACTTAGTATGACCCGTACGGGATTCGAACCCGTGTTACCGCCGTGAAAGGGCGGTGTCTTAACCACTTGACCAACGGGCCCATGGCGGAGAAGGAGGGATTTGAACCCTCGCGCCGGTTACCCGACCTACACCCTTAGCAGGGGCGCCTCTTCAGCCTCTTGAGTACTTCCCCAAAATAAAAATGGCTCCGAAGGCAGGACTCGAACCTGCGACAACCTGATTAACAGTCAGGTGCTACTACCAACTGAGCTACTTCGGAATAATGGTGGGCCTAAATGGACTCGAACCATCGACCTCACGCTTATCAGGCGTGCGCTCTAACCAGCTGAGCTATAGGCCCTTGGAGCGGGTGATGGGAATCGAACCCACGACATCAGCTTGGAAGGCTGAGGTTTTACCATTAAACTACACCCGCATAAATGGTGGGTCAGGACGGAATCGAACCGCCGACACTTAGAGCTTCAATCTAATGCTCTACCAACTGAGCTACTGACCCATTTCGTCCATGCTAAGCTTGCTCACTTTTTTGCTTCTCATGACTTTTATTTTAAAAATGGCGGTCCCGACCGGGATCGAACCGGCGATCTCCTGCGTGACAGGCAGGCATGTTAACCGCTACACCACGGGACCTTTTGGTTGCGGGGGCCGGATTTGAACCAACGACCTTCGGGTTATGAGCCCGACGAGCTACCACTGCTCCACCCCGCGATAATTTTATGTTGTTTCGAGTTTTTAAAGCACCATTTATAAAAATTTAAAACTGGAGGAGGTAGAGGGATTCGAACCCCCGCGCGGTGTTACCCGCCTGTCGGTTTTCAAGACCGATCCCTTCAGCCAGACTTGGGTATACCTCCGTTACAATATATAAATGGTGGACCTTGCAGGACTCGAACCTGCGACCGGACGGTTATGAGCCGTCTGCTCTAACCAACTGAGCTAAAGGTCCTTTAAGATGGCGGCAGAGGGGATCGAACCCCCGACCTTACGGGTATGAACCGTACGCTCTAGCCAGCTGAGCTACGCCGCCAGGATCTTTATACTGGTTAATTTACTTATGGTGGAGCCTAGCGGGATCGAACCGCTGACCTCCTGCGTGCAAGGCAGGCGCTCTCCCAGCTGAGCTAAGGCCCCATAATCTTTTTGGAAATGGTCGGGAAGACAGGATTCGAACCTGCGACCCCTTGGTCCCAAACCAAGTGCTCTACCAAGCTGAGCTACTTCCCGTTGTTCTTTTGGCGCGCCCGACAGGAGTCGAACCCATAACCTTCTGATCCGTAGTCAGACGCTCTATCCAATTGAGCTACGGGCGCATTTAAAATGGTGCCGAGGACCGGAATCGAACCGGTACGGTAGTCACCTACCGCAGGATTTTAAGTCCTGTGCGTCTGCCAGTTCCGCCACCCCGGCACATTTGGAGCGGAAGACGAGGTTCGAACTCGCGACCCCCACCTTGGCAAGGTGGTGTTCTACCACTGAACTACTTCCGCATGTGCATAAGCTTTTTTATCTGGCAATGAAAATAATGGTGCGGGTGAAGGGAGTCGAACCCCCACGCCTTGCGGCGCTAGATCCTAAGTCTAGTGCGTCTGCCAATTCCGCCACACCCGCTTATTATTATTTATAAATGGTGAGCCATGAAGGACTCGAACCTTCGACCCTCTGATTAAAAGTCAGATGCTCTACCAACTGAGCTAATGGCTCGAAAAAATGGTGCCGGCTATAGGAATCGAACCCACGACCTACTGATTACAAGTCAGTTGCTCTACCTGCTGAGCTAAACCGGCATATGGTGGAGGATGACGGGCTCGAACCGCCGACCCTCTGCTTGTAAGGCAGATGCTCTCCCAGCTGAGCTAATCCTCCTGGGTATTATGCCTAGCGACGTCCTACTCTCACAGGGGGAAGCCCCCAACTACCATCGGCGCTAAAGAGCTTAACTTCCGTGTTCGGTATGGGAACGGGTGTGACCTCTTTGCCATCATCACTAGACTTGGTTATGTATCATGTTTTGAAGTTGTTTACCTGTCCTTCAAGACAAGAATTATTGTATAACGTTTTCTAACATTGTGCAATACTTTTTTATAAAAAAAAGAAATTATTACTTTTTAAAGATATTTTTGTTAAGTAAGAGAAAATATTGCCCTGCAAAATATTATAGCAATTGTTGGTTCAAAAGAAAACAATTATTTTATTTGGCCGATATTATTAGCTTATAATCTATTTCACTACAAGTGAAGAATATAGATAATCCTTCACTCGTCTTTTCGTTAAATATTTGAAAGCTCTATTTTTAATTTTACAATATCCTCAAGTGTAGTGGAAGGACCAAAAGATATTCTAAAAAATTGGCGTGCCGCTTCCAAAGAAAATCCCATTGATAGAATAGCCTTTGTTCCCGATTCACTATGAATATCACATGCACTACCTGTAGAGATACAGATTCCCGCCTCATTTAACTTTAAAAGAACATATTGCCCCTCTACTTTTTCCATCATTACCCCACAAATATTAGGTAGTTGCTGTTTACACTCAACGAGCTGACATTTTTCAGGTAAATTATTTTCAAAATAATTTCTTAGCGTTTCATAATGTTGCAATTCATATTGATAGTTTTCAATTGCCGCGGCAAAGGCCACGATTGCAGGAGTATCTAATGTCCCCCCTCTAAGACCCCTCTCATGTGTCAAACCTGGTGTTAATGCAGGTACTCTGATTGCAGGGTTCAGATATATAGCACCACAGCCCTTTGGTCCGCCTATTTTATGAGCCGAGATGGTAATCGCATCTGCCCCTTGTGGTATAGCTAGTTTGCCAAATGATTGTACACAATCAACATGACAGAATATATTTGATTTTCTTGCCATCTTTACGATTTTCTCTACAGGCTGGATTGAACCAATTTCAGAATTGACATGTTGAATGGTAATCAAAGCAGTCTCTTCCCGGATTGCTTGTTGCAATTGCCCCAGATCAACACAACCATCCTTCTGCAAAGGTAATTTTGTTACAGTAAAGCCCTTTTTCTCAAGTGTATTCAAAGCCGCATGCACTGACGTATGCTCAGCTTGAGATGAAATAATGTGTTTTCCTTTTTTTGAGGCTAGCGCTAACGACAAGATGGCTATGAGATTTCCTTCTGTTCCACTACCCGTAAAAATTACGCCATCACTAGTTACACCTAGGGCTTGGGCTACAACCTCCCTTGATTGCTGGACAAAATAAAAAGCTTGTCCCCCTAAATCATGCAAACTCGCACTATTTCCATAATACCGTTGTGCCACCTCTACATATGCCTCAAGAGATTCCCTCATCATAGGTGATGTTGCAGCATAATCCATATAAATCATCGTCTTCTTCCTCTCTTGTTCATCAGGTCTTGTTTTCTTTTATATTTTATGTAAAGATAAGTGTCAAGACAACTGTAAAGAAGGTATAACAATGGATGTAAAGACAGACGTCCTTATAATTGGTAGTGGTATTGCTGCACTTCAGGCTGCTTTAGTGCTTGAAAAACATTTTCAAATACAAATTGTTACAAAATCATCTATATATATGAGTAGTTCTTATCGTGCACAAGGTGGGATTGCTGCTGTTACCAGTGAGGAGGATCATATTCAACATCATATTGCTGATACATTGAAAGCTGGAGAGTATCATCATGAGAAAAGGCATGTTAAAACACTTATAAAAGATGGCACTGAGATTATGCAAAACTATCTAAAGGATGGCCTCCCTGTTGATCGGCAGGTCGATGGAAAACCTGCTCTAGGACTTGAAGGAGCACATAGTCATCATCGTATTCTACATGCAGGTGGTGATCGTACTGGTCAGATTTTCATAGATTACTTGCTTCATAAACTTTCGCCCAAAACAAAGATCAATTGCTATGAAATGGCTTATGAGCTTTTACGGAATACAGATGGTGACTGTGTAGGAGTACTAACTAAAGGAGAAAAAGGTACAAAACGTTATTTGGCTCATCATGTTATTTTAGCGACAGGTGGCGCAGGTGCCCTTTATTCAAGTACATCTAATTTCCCAACTAATACAGGGGATGGGATCGCATTAGCATTTCGAGCAGGCGCTGCCATTAGTGATATGGAATTTATGCAATTTCACCCGAGTCTTCTGTGGTGTAAAAATGAAGCAAAGGGATTAGTTTCTGAAGCTGTCAGAGGGGCTGGTGGTATTTTTGTTAATGCCCAGCATCAGCCCATTATGACAGGTTTACATGCTCAACTTGACCTAGCACCAAGACATATTACTGCACTTGCCCTATTTACAAAACGTGCAGCGGGTGAAGAAACATTTATTGATATCACTAACATTCAAGACTTTGAAGCAAAGTTTCCAACAATTGCTCAGCTGTGCCATGTTCATCACGTTCATTTACAAGATGGTCTAATCCCCGTGGCTCCGGGAAGTCATTTCTTGATGGGTGGTGTTATTGCTGATGACAAAGGAAGAACTACTATACCGAACTTATATGCAGTCGGTGAGGTTGCCTGTACAGGCGTACATGGTGCGAATCGTTTAGCAAGTAACTCCCTATTGGAAGGTATTACATTTGGTCAAAAAATGGCGCAGTTCATTATTCAAAAAGGGTGTCATCAAAAAAACTTTTTACTGGAAAAGCATCAATGTCCTGATAAAATGCCACCTTTATTTAGCAAACCCCAATTACAGCAACACATGATGCGGTTCCTAGGTATTGTTAGAAATATTGATGACTTGCAGCATTTTGTAAAGCAACTACCCTCCTTGCAATCACTTATTCAAGTTAATTTAAAGGGTCTAGAACTAGCTGAGTTGGAATTATTTATGATGCATGTAGTCGCCACATTAATGGCACATGCAGCAATTACGCGAACGGAAACAAGAGGAGCTCATATTCGGAAGGATAAATCCGAAATGAAATCACAATGGGCAAGCCGATGGATTATTTTTTCGCAAGGACAAATGAAAGTGAGGAACTCATTGTATGAATATCATCAAACTTGAGGAAATGCTCAAGCAATTTTTTAATGAGGATTTAGGAGATGGAGATTTATCGAGTGAATTTATCTTTTCAGCCGAACAACAGGGAGCTTTTTCTTTTTACGCGAAAGAAAGCGGAATTTTTTGTGGGGCTAACATTATTGAGCATGGCTTTCTCTTACTCGATCGATCAATCGAAGTCAATCTTCATACAAAAGATGGAGAGATGGTGAAGTCAGGTGATGTACTCGCTGTGATTAAAGGTCCCTTACAAAAATTATTAATCGGTGAGCGTGTCATTTTAAATCTTATTCAACGTATGTCTGCTATTGCAACGGCTGCCCATCTTGCCGTTCAAGAAACAGTAGGTACTCACGCAAAAATATGTGATACGCGTAAAACACTACCAGGACTGCGTATGCTAGATAAATATGCTGTTCGAATTGGTGGTGCTTTTAATCATCGTAATGGCCTGTATGACGCAATTATGCTAAAGGATAATCATATTGCCTTTGCTGGTAGCATTACAAAGGCAGTTCAGACCGCTAGAGCGAAAGTCGGTCATACCGTAAAAATTGAAGTTGAAATTGAAACAAAAGAACAATTAGAAGAAGCTATCAACGCAGGAGCAGATATTATTATGTTTGATAACCGTAGCCCAGAAGAAATCCGTGCATGGCTTCCCATTGTTCCTCCCACTATTGCGACTGAAGCATCTGGGGGCATCACACTTGAAAATTTAAAGGCTTATGCCCAAACGGGTATTCAATGGATTTCACTTGGCTCCTTAACACATTCAGTTAAAGCTTTTGATATTAGTGCACTCGTTCAAATGAAAGGAGATCATTCCCTTGTCCATCACTAGTTTATTACAACAGACGACATTACTCCCAGAGCATTATCGGGCACTATCTGTAAAGGAAATGGAATCTCGTATTTTATCAATAAAGAAAAAATTAGGTCCTAAATTATTTATTCCTGGCCACCATTATCAAAAAGATGAAGTCATTCAATTTGCAGATGCAACTGGGGATTCTTTACAGTTAGCTCAATTATCCGCAGCAAATAAGGAAGCTGAACACATCGTATTTTGCGGTGTACATTTTATGGCAGAAACTGCTGATATGCTGACAACGAAACAGCAACATATCTATTTACCAGATATGCGCGCTGGTTGTTCAATGGCTGATATGGCTGATATTTATCAAACTGAACAAGCATGGCCAATTCTTCAAGAACTCTTTGGTGATACGATTATTCCTCTAACCTATGTTAACTCAACTGCGGCTATTAAAGCCTTTACTGGAAGACATGGTGGTGCTTGTGTCACTTCATCGAATGCAAAGGAACTTGTTCAATGGGCTTTTACCCAAAAACAGCGTATCTTCTTTTTACCTGACCAACATTTAGGAAGAAATACTGCCTATGATTTAGGTATACCTCTTGAAAATATGGCTGTTTGGAATCCGCATAAGAACTTGCTCGAAACAAAAGAGCCACTTGAAAATATCCAGGTTATTCTTTGGAAGGGTCACTGCTCTGTGCACGAAGGTTTTACTGTTCAACATACAGAGGTTATTCGCAAAGAACACCCGACTATGAGGATAATTGTTCACCCTGAGTGCAGCCGTGAAGTGGTTGCAGCGGCTGATGATGCAGGCTCCACAAAATACATTATTGATACAATCAATCGAGCTCCAAGCGGATCTGCATGGGCAATTGGAACAGAAATGAACCTTGTCAATCGCATTATTAAGCAGCATCCTGATAAACATATTGTCTCCTTAAACGAAAACTTTTGTCCTTGTTTAACAATGAATCGAATTGACCTTCCACATTTGTTATGGAGCTTAGAAAATATTGAGCAAGGTCAACCTCATAACCGTATACAAGTAGATGAACATACTACCGCTGAAGCACTTAGTTCACTTGAAAGAATGCTAGCCAGAGGATAAATAGTTAAAACTTTTTAAACAGAAAGGTTGAAGATATAACCTTTCTGTTTTTGTTCACATAACGCCTACTTCTAATAGTGCTAATGGCTTCCATTTGCGCCCCGCTTTGCTATAATTGACACGACTTTATGCTCCATGATACTGTCAATTTGGAGGTGATACTAAATGGCTTTTCAATCGAAAAATATCTTTATCAATTTACCAGTAAAAGATCTAAACAAATCTATCAGTTTTTTAAGGAATTAGGTTTTGAGTTCAATCAACAATTCAGTGATGAAACAACAGCCTCAATGATTATTAGTGAAAATATCTTCGTATTAATAATGGTTGAAGAACGATTTAAAGGATTTAGTAAAAAAGAAGTTACAGATACTACTACTTCTGCAGAAGCAATCTTATGTCTCTCTGCTGAAAACCGAGAACAAGTAGATCAACTAGTGAATAAGGCACTTGCCTCTGGTGGTAAACCTTATAGTGAACCACAAGATCACGGATTTATGTATGGTTGGGGTTTTCAAGATGTAGATGGGCATATCTGGGAAGTAGTTTATATGGACGAAAATGCATTGAATCAAGAGTAAATTTTGTATCTATGAATATCAAAAAACAGTAGATGCAATTGCATCTACTGTTTCTAGTATGACCCGTACGGGATTCGAACCCGTGTTACCGCCGTGAAAGGGCGGTGTCTTAACCACTTGACCAACGGGCCCATGGCGGAGAAGGAGGGATTTGAACCCTCGCGCCGGTTACCCGACCTACACCCTTAGCAGGGGCGCCTCTTCAGCCTCTTGAGTACTTCCCCAAAATAAAAATGGCTCCGAAGGCAGGACTCGAACCTGCGACAACCTGATTAACAGTCAGGTGCTACTACCAACTGAGCTACTTCGGAATAATGGTGGGCCTAAATGGACTCGAACCATCGACCTCACGCTTATCAGGCGTGCGCTCTAACCAGCTGAGCTATAGGCCCTTGGAGCGGGTGATGGGAATCGAACCCACGACATCAGCTTGGAAGGCTGAGGTTTTACCATTAAACTACACCCGCATAAATGGTGGGTCAGGACGGAATCGAACCGCCGACACTTAGAGCTTCAATCTAATGCTCTACCAACTGAGCTACTGACCCATTTCGTCCATGCTAAGCTTGCTCACTTTTTTGCTTCTCATGACTTTTATTTTAAAAATGGCGGTCCCGACCGGGATCGAACCGGCGATCTCCTGCGTGACAGGCAGGCATGTTAACCGCTACACCACGGGACCTTTTGGTTGCGGGGGCCGGATTTGAACCAACGACCTTCGGGTTATGAGCCCGACGAGCTACCACTGCTCCACCCCGCGATAATTTTATGTTGTTTCGAGTTTTTAAAGCACCATTTATAAAAATTTAAAACTGGAGGAGGTAGAGGGATTCGAACCCCCGCGCGGTGTTACCCGCCTGTCGGTTTTCAAGACCGATCCCTTCAGCCAGACTTGGGTATACCTCCGTTACAATATATAAATGGTGGACCTTGCAGGACTCGAACCTGCGACCGGACGGTTATGAGCCGTCTGCTCTAACCAACTGAGCTAAAGGTCCTTTAAGATGGCGGCAGAGGGGATCGAACCCCCGACCTTACGGGTATGAACCGTACGCTCTAGCCAGCTGAGCTACGCCGCCAGGATCTTTATACTGGTTAATTTACTTATGGTGGAGCCTAGCGGGATCGAACCGCTGACCTCCTGCGTGCAAGGCAGGCGCTCTCCCAGCTGAGCTAAGGCCCCATAATCTTTTTGGAAATGGTCGGGAAGACAGGATTCGAACCTGCGACCCCTTGGTCCCAAACCAAGTGCTCTACCAAGCTGAGCTACTTCCCGTTGTTCTTTTGGCGCGCCCGACAGGAGTCGAACCCATAACCTTCTGATCCGTAGTCAGACGCTCTATCCAATTGAGCTACGGGCGCATTTAAAATGGTGCCGAGGACCGGAATCGAACCGGTACGGTAGTCACCTACCGCAGGATTTTAAGTCCTGTGCGTCTGCCAGTTCCGCCACCCCGGCACATTTGGAGCGGAAGACGAGGTTCGAACTCGCGACCCCCACCTTGGCAAGGTGGTGTTCTACCACTGAACTACTTCCGCATGTGCATAAGCTTTTTTATCTGGCAATGAAAATAATGGTGCGGGTGAAGGGAGTCGAACCCCCACGCCTTGCGGCGCTAGATCCTAAGTCTAGTGCGTCTGCCAATTCCGCCACACCCGCTTATTATTATTTATAAATGGTGAGCCATGAAGGACTCGAACCTTCGACCCTCTGATTAAAAGTCAGATGCTCTACCAACTGAGCTAATGGCTCGAAAAAATGGTGCCGGCTATAGGAATCGAACCCACGACCTACTGATTACAAGTCAGTTGCTCTACCTGCTGAGCTAAACCGGCATATGGTGGAGGATGACGGGCTCGAACCGCCGACCCTCTGCTTGTAAGGCAGATGCTCTCCCAGCTGAGCTAATCCTCCTGGGTATTATGCCTAGCGACGTCCTACTCTCAC
The DNA here is from genome assembly GCF_002896375.1 of Lysinibacillus sp. YS11. Lineage (NCBI taxonomy): Bacteria > Bacillati > Bacillota > Bacilli > Caryophanales > Bacillaceae > Lysinibacillus > Lysinibacillus sp. YS11. Next base: position 3,554,320 of record NZ_CP026007.1, read on the forward strand.
AGGGGGAAGCCCCCAACTACCATCGGCGCTAAAGAGCTTAACTTCCGTGTTCGGTATGGGAACGGGTGTGACCTCTTTGCCATCATCACTAGACTATGGTCGACCTTCCATACACGGCGTACTGCTGTGTCTAGAAGCTCTCTTTTTAGAAAGATTTGCTCTTTCAAAACTGGATAAACGGTGCATTGAATGTTTCAAACTTTTTTGGTTAAGTCCTCGATCGATTAGTATTCGTCAGCTCCATGTGTCACCACACTTCCACCTCGAACCTATCTACCTCATCGTCTTTGAGGGATCTTACTTACTTGCGTAATGGGAAATCTCATCTTGAGGGGGGCTTCATGCTTAGATGCTTTCAGCACTTATCCCGTCCACACATAGCTACCCAGCGATGCCTTTGGCAAGACAACTGGTACACCAGCGGTGTGTCCATCCCGGTCCTCTCGTACTAAGGACAGCTCCTCTCAAATTTCCTACGCCCACGACGGATAGGGACCGAACTGTCTCACGACGTTCTGAACCCAGCTCGCGTACCGCTTTAATGGGCGAACAGCCCAACCCTTGGGACCGACTACAGCCCCAGGATGCGATGAGCCGACATCGAGGTGCCAAACCTCCCCGTCGATGTGGACTCTTGGGGAGATAAGCCTGTTATCCCCGGGGTAGCTTTTATCCGTTGAGCGATGGCCCTTCCATGCGGAACCACCGGATCACTAAGCCCGTCTTTCGACCCTGCTCGACTTGTAGGTCTCGCAGTCAAGCTCCCTTGTGCCTTTACACTCTACGAATGATTTCCAACCATTCTGAGGGAACCTTTGGGCGCCTCCGTTACCTTTTAGGAGGCGACCGCCCCAGTCAAACTGTCCGCCTGACACTGTCTCCTGCCCCGCTAAGGGGCATGGGTTAGAATTTCAATACAACCAGGGTAGTATCCCACCGACGCCTCCTTCGAAGCTGGCGCTCCGAGATCTCTGGCTCCTACCTATCCTGTACAAGTTGTACCAAAATTCAATATCAGGCTACAGTAAAGCTCCACGGGGTCTTTCCGTCCTGTCGCGGGTAACCTGCATCTTCACAGGTACTATAATTTCACCGAGTCTCTCGTTGAGACAGTGCCCAGATCGTTACGCCTTTCGTGCGGGTCGGAACTTACCCGACAAGGAATTTCGCTACCTTAGGACCGTTATAGTTACGGCCGCCGTTTACTGGGGCTTCAATTCGCAGCTTCGCTTGCGCTAACCACTCCTCTTAACCTTCCAGCACCGGGCAGGCGTCAGCCCCTATACGTCACCTTACGGTTTTGCAGAGACCTGTGTTTTTGCTAAACAGTCGCCTGGGCCTATTCACTGCGGCTCTCATGCGCTTGCACGCTCAAGAGCACCCCTTCTCCCGAAGTTACGGGGTCATTTTGCCGAGTTCCTTAACGAGAGTTCTCTCGCACACCTTAGGATTCTCTCCTCGACTACCTGTGTCGGTTTGCGGTACGGGCACCTCTCACCTCGATAGAGGCTTTTCTTGGCAGTGTGAAATCAGGAACTTCGTCCATACGGACTCGCCATCACAGCTCAACGTTACAGTGTGCGGATTTGCCTACACACACGCCTTACTGCTTGGACGCGCACAACCAACGGCGCGCTTACCCTATCCTACTGCGTCCCCCCATTTCTCAAACGGTGAGGAGGTGGTACAGGAATATCAACCTGTTGTCCATCGCCTACGCCTATCGGCCTCGGCTTAGGTCCCGACTAACCCTGAGCGGACGAGCCTTCCTCAGGAAACCTTAGTCATACGGTGGACGGGATTCTCACCCGTCTTTCGCTACTCATACCGGCATTCTCACTTCTAAGCGCTCCACCAGTCCTTCCGATCTGACTTCAACGCACTTAGAACGCTCTCCTACCACTGACATCGTAGATGTCAATCCACAGCTTCGGTGAATCGTTTAGCCCCGATACATTTTCGGCGCAGCGTCACTCGACCAGTGAGCTATTACGCACTCTTTAAATGATGGCTGCTTCTAAGCCAACATCCTGGTTGTCTGTGCAACGCCACATCCTTTTCCACTTAACGATTACTTTGGGACCTTAGCTGGTGGTCTGGGCTGTTTCCCTTTTGACTACGGATCTTATCACTCGCAGTCTGACTCCCGTGTATAAATATCTGGCATTCGGAGTTTGTCTGAATTCGGTAAACCGGGATGGCCCCCTAGTCCAAACAGTGCTCTACCTCCAGTATTCTCATCACGAGGCTAGCCCTAAAGCTATTTCGGAGAGAACCAGCTATCTCCAAGTTCGATTGGAATTTCTCCGCTACCCACACCTCATCCCCGCACTTTTCAACGTGCGTGGGTTCGGGCCTCCAGTAAGTGTTACCTCACCTTCACCCTGGACATGGGTAGATCACCTGGTTTCGGGTCTACGACCACGTACTATTTCGCCCTATTCAGACTCGCTTTCGCTGCGGCTCCGCCTTCTAAAGCTTAACCTCGCACGTAATCGTAACTCGCCGGTTCATTCTACAAAAGGCACGCTATCACCCATTAACGGGCTCTAACTACTTGTAGGCACACGGTTTCAGGATCTCTTTCACTCCCCTTCCGGGGTGCTTTTCACCTTTCCCTCACGGTACTGGTTCACTATCGGTCACTAGGTAGTATTTAGCCTTGGGAGATGGTCCTCCCGGATTCCGACGGAATTTCACGTGTTCCGCCGTACTCAGGATCCACTCAGGAGAGAACGAACTTTCGACTACAGGGCTTTTACCTGCTCTGGCGGACCTTTCCAAGTCGCTTCATCTAACTCGCTCTTTTGTAACTCCGTATAGAGTGTCCTACAACCCCAAGAGGCAAGCCTCTTGGTTTGGGCTCTTCCCGTTTCGCTCGCCGCTACTCAGGGAATCGATTTTTCTTTCTCTTCCTCCAGGTACTTAGATGTTTCAGTTCCCTGGGTCTGCCTTCAAGACGCTATGTATTCACGTCAAGATACTACGCGATTAAACGTAGTGGGTTCCCCCATTCGGAAATCTCCGGATCAAAGCTCACTTACAGCTCCCCGAAGCATATCGGTGTTAGTGCCGTCCTTCTTCGGCTCCTAGTGCCAAGGCATTCGCCGTGCGCCCTTAATAACTTAACCAAGTTATTAAGCCTAAAAAACTTAAAAAATAAATGTGTTTGTTACAATTTCAATGTCGTTTTATCCAGTTTTCAAAGAACAAGTTTTGAAGTGTTTCATTCAGAAGAATGAACCTTCAAAACTGAACGCAAAACGTAATCTTACAAACCCAAGGTTTGTATTCCGAAATAATCCTTAGAAAGGAGGTGATCCAGCCGCACCTTCCGATACGGCTACCTTGTTACGACTTCACCCCAATCATCTATCCCACCTTCGGCGGCTGGCTCCAAAAGGTTACCTCACCGACTTCGGGTGTTACAAACTCTCGTGGTGTGACGGGCGGTGTGTACAAGGCCCGGGAACGTATTCACCGCGGCATGCTGATCCGCGATTACTAGCGATTCCGGCTTCATGTAGGCGAGTTGCAGCCTACAATCCGAACTGAGAACGACTTTATCGGATTAGCTCCCTCTCGCGAGTTGGCAACCGTTTGTATCGTCCATTGTAGCACGTGTGTAGCCCAGGTCATAAGGGGCATGATGATTTGACGTCATCCCCACCTTCCTCCGGTTTGTCACCGGCAGTCACCTTAGAGTGCCCAACTAAATGATGGCAACTAAGATCAAGGGTTGCGCTCGTTGCGGGACTTAACCCAACATCTCACGACACGAGCTGACGACAACCATGCACCACCTGTCACCGTTGCCCCCGAAGGGGAAACTATATCTCTACAGTGGTCAACGGGATGTCAAGACCTGGTAAGGTTCTTCGCGTTGCTTCGAATTAAACCACATGCTCCACCGCTTGTGCGGGCCCCCGTCAATTCCTTTGAGTTTCAGTCTTGCGACCGTACTCCCCAGGCGGAGTGCTTAATGCGTTAGCTGCAGCACTAAGGGGCGGAAACCCCCTAACACTTAGCACTCATCGTTTACGGCGTGGACTACCAGGGTATCTAATCCTGTTTGCTCCCCACGCTTTCGCGCCTCAGCGTCAGTTACAGACCAGAAAGTCGCCTTCGCCACTGGTGTTCCTCCAAATCTCTACGCATTTCACCGCTACACTTGGAATTCCACTTTCCTCTTCTGCACTCAAGTCCCCCAGTTTCCAATGACCCTCCACGGTTGAGCCGTGGGCTTTCACATCAGACTTAAAGGACCGCCTGCGCGCGCTTTACGCCCAATAATTCCGGACAACGCTTGCCACCTACGTATTACCGCGGCTGCTGGCACGTAGTTAGCCGTGGCTTTCTAATAAGGTACCGTCAAGGTACAGCCAGTTACTACTGTACTTGTTCTTCCCTTACAACAGAGTTTTACGATCCGAAAACCTTCTTCACTCACGCGGCGTTGCTCCATCAGGCTTTCGCCCATTGTGGAAGATTCCCTACTGCTGCCTCCCGTAGGAGTCTGGGCCGTGTCTCAGTCCCAGTGTGGCCGATCACCCTCTCAGGTCGGCTACGCATCGTCGCCTTGGTGAGCCGTTACCTCACCAACTAGCTAATGCGCCGCGGGCCCATCCTATAGCGACAGCCGAAACCGTCTTTCAGTCTTTCACCATGAAGCAAAAGAGATTATTCGGTATTAGCCCCGGTTTCCCGGAGTTATCCCAAACTATAGGGTAGGTTGCCCACGTGTTACTCACCCGTCCGCCGCTAACGTCAAAGGAGCAAGCTCCTTTTCTGTTCGCTCGACTTGCATGTATTAGGCACGCCGCCAGCGTTCGTCCTGAGCCAGGATCAAACTCTCCATAAAAGAAATTTGATTAGCTCAAATTGTTTTGCTGGCATCATGTTTGATGTCCAAAATTGTGTTTTATTCACTAGCAAAACTAGCTACTTAAAACTTTATTGATTACGTTTTGCTTGTTCAGTTTTCAAGGTTCATTTTATTTAAGTCGTTTTCAGCGACTTTATTATCTTATCTCATTCCCAACTAAAAGTCAACAACTTTCCAAAATTTTATTTTCAAGCGTTCCTTCTTGTTAAGGACAAGTAATAATATATAATATAGCATTTTAAAAATCAAGCATTTTTCTTAAAAAAATTAAAAATCTTTTTAATATCTATTACAAACAATAGAATTCCTGCTAATACAATCAATCCACCGATGATTTGTGTCATGATTAAATACTCTTTAAATATCACCAAAGCTAAAAGAGCAGCTCCTACAGGCTCAAATAATATAGCAATTGAAACAACATTCGTACTAACGTATTTAATTGACCAATTAAACAAAGTATGACCAAGTAAATTTGCTATTAACGCTAATAAGATAAACCATAACCAATCCATCGAAGAATATGGACCAAAAGATTCCCCTTTAACCATTACATATATAAATAAAGTGATGGTACTTACAACATATACAACCATTGTATAGGTCACAAGCGATAATCTCTTACGTACATCCTGTCCTAATAGAAAATAAGCTGTCGCTAGTGCACAAGCAATGAGTGCCAGTACATCTCCATATAAGGCTGTTCCACTTACTTTAAAATCGCCCCAACTAATTAAAACACTTCCTATTATTGCAATTGATCCTGCTACGATTGTTTTCATCGTAATTTTCTCTTTAAAGAAAAAGTAAGTGCCCACAAACGCAAACAAAGGTTGTAGTGTTACTAAAACTGTTGAACTTGCTACTGAAGTATAGTTGAGTGATTCAAACCATAATATAAAATGAAAAGCTAAAAAAATCCCTGCAACTGAAGAAAATAGCCAATCACGTCTTTTTAAAGTCGTTAACTCCTTTGTATATCCCCTTAAAAACCATGGCGCCATGATTAAAACGGAAAATAGCATGCGATAAAATGCTATAATCCCCGCTTCCGCCGATGCTAATTTCACAAAAATAGCTGACATCGATACTGAAATTACACCAATCACAATCGGGATGTATGGATGGATTTTTGGCTGCTCCAAAAAACCCCACCTTCCTAAAAAAATACTTATATGTCCTTACTTCATGTTGTACAATACAAAAAAGTGATGCACATATAATAATGACAGTTTGCATATCTCTTAGCAATACGAAATATCAATGGAGGGTTGTGTATGGAAACATTATTCGAAAATATGATTACATATGAAGTTGGCATAAAATTAGTTATTGCAGCCACATTAAGTTTAGTAATCGGTATCGAAAGGGAATTAAAGAAAAAACCAGTTGGATTAAAAACAAGTTTAGTTATTGCTACTTTCAGCTGCTTATTAACGATTATCTCCATTGAAACTGCCTACTCAACCCCCGCTAGAGAAGATATTAATATTACGATGGACCCTCTTCGTTTAGCCGCACAAATTGTTAGTGGAATTGGCTTTCTTGGTGCAGGAGTCATTCTAAGACGCGGGAATGACAGCATTACAGGTTTAACAACCGCTGCTATGATTTGGGGAGCCGCTGGTATTGGTATAGCGGTTGGTGCAGGTTTTTACATGGATGCAACACTAGCTGTTGTGATCATTGTTTTTGGAATTGAAGTACTATCACCTTTTCTTATGAAAATCGGACCAAAGCGAATTCGTATGCGGGAAATTTTATTAAAAGTCCAAATTGATGATGACAACCATACAGAATCATTTCTATTATTTTTAAAGGACAACAACATTATCATTGAAAATATACGCATTAAAGATGTGCACTTAAAAAATGATAGTGTTTTACATGAGTTAGATTTACGTCTTTCCTTAATCGTCTCGGATAATTTGTTGTCATTTTATCGTTCATTACGAGCACTATCTTATATAGAAAAAATCGAAATGGAAATTTTAAACTAGTTGGAGGATTTTTTATGGCAGAACTATTAAAACTACTAAAAGACGGTAACAAACCCTCTCTAATGGCTGCATGTGTAAATGCATTTTTAGGAATTATTAAAGGAATCGCCTTTTTCTTTACAGGTAACGTTGCGATGTTTGCAGAAATGATGCACTCTCTAGGCGATGCAGCAAACCAATTATTTGTGTATATAGGGTCAGCACTCTCTAAAAAGGCACCTACAAAACAATTTCCCGGTGGCTTTGGTCGTATTGTCAATTTAGTATGCCTTTTCGCCGTAATAATTGTAGCTATCCTTTCTTATGAAACAATAAAAGAAGGTTGGCATCATTTTATTCATCCCACAGGAGAGTCTAGCGGGATATTGATTGCCCTAGGAGTATTATTCATCGGGATTGTTTTAGAAGGGACAGTGCTAGCTAAAGCGGCTGCAGAAGTGCTACATGAATCAGGTCAAGAAAAAGCAGGTATCGCATCTATTCCGAAAGCATTCACATACTTGAATAGAGCAAAACCGGCAACAAAATTAGTTTTTATGGAAGATTTAGTTGCTACTGGGGGCAACTTCTTAGCCTTTGCTGCTATTTTAATTGCTTATTTTACAGGTTGGGGTCGAATAGAAGGACTAGTTTCGATGATAATTGGGGTCATGATGTTTTATGTTGTAGGTAAGGTATTCCTTGATAACGCACGTGGTGTCATTGGTGAAACTGATGAAGAGATGTTAAACCATATCGCTCACCTCGTAATGGATGATCCAAATATCAAAGATATTGTGCGTCTTGAAGTGATTAAAGAAGGAGAGTTTTTACATGTAGAATTAGTGGCTGAAGCTGATCCGCTTTTATCGTTAGCCTTTTTAGATGATGTTCGGGATCATTTAACAGAGGTAATCCTAAGCCAAAAAGGAGTATCTAAAGTAGCTATATTATTCGACGAAGATGATGGGAAAACAAGCTGGATACACGTTGGTGAAAAACCAAACAACTCCATTTAATACTTTATAAAAACAAATAGCCAATTGCCGTATTTCAGGCAGTTGGCTATTTGTTAGACTAATTTTAAATTAGGAATATCCTCATAACCTACATAAACATGGTTTGTAATCATAAAAGTAAGTAATTTATTACAAGCAATCATTTGTCTTTTACCATTCTGCTGAATAACGATTTTTGAAAATAGTAAGGAGGCTTGACGATTAGCTAATGCATATTCTTCTGCATTGAGAATATTTCTGCCATCCACATGACAACCCAACACGAAATTTCCTAAAAAAGAATCCTTTAATACATTCGGATGCATGGATTGGTAATGTACTTCAGCAATTGAATCTTCTATATTCATAAATTGATGGGCTACCAAATAATGTTTTAAAGCACCTTTTAAATCAATTGCAATAGCTGTATCTGCTAAAATTGTTCGATAATAAACAGGAACAATCTCAGCACCCCCCAAATACGGCTTAACTTCTACAACAATTTCTCCAGAAGGACGAACAAATAATTGTACAATTGCTTTATTTACACCATCCGAAAAAATAACATTCGTTCGCCCAAAACGCACGCTTTTAAAAAATATACTTTGATCTACAATGTATCCAGTGATAATTTTATCATTTTCAATTTGCAATGATTTCGCTTCAATCCCCAATACCTCTACACAATTTTGCATTTTATAAACATGTTGCTGAAATGGCATTTCTATACAACTTAATGTAACAATACGATCCTGTAGCAATTGTTTCAACATTTGATCCCTCTCCTCTTTGTTTAATATTGTAATTATTTTAGTAAAGGTGGCTGAACAACTTCTGAACATTGACACACGAATTGACTGATTACGACAAAAAACTATCCTTTTCTGTCATCCCATAAATCACCTTATAGTAAAATAATCTACAATATAGGTTGAATGACTCAATTAAAAACATGACTTTCCTCACTTAAAATAAAGAAAAATACATTTATATCCCTTCTATTATGTATCTATTTTATTATATTGCAGGACTAAAGAAACTTCTACGACAAAATTCTACATTAATCGTTAATTTTTCTTAACCTTGCAATAAAAAAAGTATGAGGCTATAAGCATAGCCTCATACTTAAAGTATTAAAGAGAATTTCGTAAAATGGTTCTTACATCTTCCTCTTGCAATCGATTAAAGTTGCCAAAAGGGCCATTTTGCATAGCATGATCTACAATTTGCTGGAATTTCGAATCATCAATATCGTAATCTGCCAAACGACTAGGTGCCCCTAATGATGTCCAAAATGCAGATAAACGATCAATCCCCTCATAAGCAACCTCTTCTACTGTTTTACCTATTGCCTCGACTCCAAACACACGTGTTGCTATACCTGCAAAACGCTCAGGATTTACTGGTACATTTAAACGCATCCAATGCGGTTGAAGAATGGCTAAACCACCTGCATGTGGAATGTCATATACAGCAGATACAGCATGTTCAATATTATGAGATGCCCAATCCCCTCGTGAACCAATTGATAGGAATCCATTTAAACCAATTGTCCCTGCTAATAGAATGGTTTCGCGTAACTTCGTATTTTCTAGGTCCTCTAATAATTTTGGAGCTGTCGTAATAACTGTTCGCAATACCCCTTCACACATTTCATCTGTGATAGGAGTATTCGTTGTATTGTGGAAATATTGCTCAAATACATGCGACATCATATCCACTATTCCATACACAGTGTGATTTTTAGGTACAGTCACTGTATATGCTGGATTTAGTATTGAAAATTTCGGGAAGGCTGCTGGACTACCCCAACTTAGTTTTTCTTCTGTAGCAGCATTCGTTATCACAGATCCAGCATTCATTTCTGAGCCTGTAGCAGCAAGTGTTAATACCGTACCTAGTGGTATAGCTTGTTCTACAAACACTTTACGTTTCACGATATCCCAAGCATCGCCATCATACTTAGCGCCAGCAACAATTAATTTAGAACAATCGATTACTGAACCACCACCCACAGCAAGAACTAAGTCAATTCCTTCAGTTTTGCATATCTCAATACCTCGTCTAGCTGTTTCTACTCGTGGATTTGGCTCTACACCACCTAATTCAAATACGGTTTTATCCGCCTGTTGTAATTTTTCTATAACAGCATCGTATACACCATTCGATTTAATACTTCCGCCACCATATACAACTAATACCTTGTTTCCAAATTGCTCTAATTCTTTCGGCAATTTTTCAAGTGCATCCTCACCAAAATGTAGTTTCACTGGGTTAAAAAAGTAAATGAATCCATCTAATTCGCCCCTTTCTAGTTGGATTTTCTCATAATTACGCTAGAGAAAGCAAAGATTAAACGCTGTCAACACTTTGCTATTTCGAAAGCGTTTTTTCAAACTGTTCAGATTTTGTTCAGACAATAGTTGTATAGTACTACTCATTACATAAAATAAAAGGAATTTTTGCACATGCTTATTATTGTAATTGTTGTCGTAACCATAATTTTGGGCTTTTTTCTGCTAAGATTTTTTAAAATCAAAAAAATAAGGAACGAAAAAAAGATGCTATTAGAGCAGCGCCTAGACCACCTTCTTCAATCAAATAAAAACGAAAAAAATGAGTCATCCCAATAATATAGGAATGACTCATTATCTTCTTTTTACTTAAACCCAACCACGGAAGCGAGAAGCTTCTGCAGTACGGCGAACACCTACCATGTAAGCTGCTAAGCGCATGTTGATGTTACGTGTTGTTGCTGTTGTATATACATTATCAAATGCTTCGACCATTTTTTTGTATAGACGTTCTTCCACTTCTTCTTCTGTCCAATAATAACCTTGGTTATTTTGCACCCATTCAAAGTAAGAAACTGTAACTCCACCTGCAGAGGCTAATACGTCTGGTACAAGTAAAATGCCACGCTCTGTTAAGATTTTAGTTGCTTCAGCTGTTGTTGGACCATTTGCTGCTTCTACTACGATATTTGCTTTCACATTATGTGCATTGTCAGCAGTAATTTGGTTTTCAATAGCAGCTGGTACTAAAATATCACAATCAAGTTCTAACAATTCTTTGTTTGAAATTGTGTTTTCAAATAAAGTAGTTACTGTTCCGAAGCTATCGCGACGATCTAATAAATAGTCGATATCTAAACCTTCAGGATCATGAAGTGCACCATAAGCATCTGAAATACCGATTACTTTCGCACCTAAATCATGCATGAATTTTGCAAGGAAGCTTCCTGCGTTACCAAATCCTTGAATAACAACACGAGCACCTTTAATATCAATACCACGTTTTTTTGCTGCTTCTTCGATTACGATTGTAACACCTTGTGCAGTCGCACGGTCACGACCTTGAGAACCACCAAGTACTAGTGGCTTACCAGTGATGAAGCCTGGAGAGTTGAACTCATCCATTCGGCTATATTCATCCATCATCCATGCCATAATTTGTGCATTTGTAAATACGTCTGGCGCAGGAATATCTTTTGTTGGTCCTACGATTTGACTTACCGCACGAACATAGCCACGGCTTAAACGTTCGATTTCGCCCATTGACATTTGACGAGGATCACAAATGACACCGCCTTTACCACCGCCGTACGGTAGATCGACAATACCACATTTCAATGTCATCCACATTGAAAGCGCTTTAACTTCCTCCTCAGACACTTGTGGGTGGAAACGAACCCCACCTTTAGTTGGTCCTACAGCATCATTATGTTGTGCACGGTAACCAGTAAATACTTTTGTTGTACCATCATCCATTTTCACTGGGATACGTACTTGTAGCATGCGAAGCGGTTCTTTTAGTAATTCATACATTGCTTCATCATAGCCAAGTTTATTTAGAGCATCTTGAATGACATCTTGTGTTGATGTGAAAAGATTTAAGTTTTCAGACATTATTAAATCGCCTCTTTGTTTTTTTAATGATAGTTATCGGCATCATTGTAACATACTTCCGAATTAAAATGTGAACATTTTGTTAAAGTTTAAATACTTTTTCAATTTGTTCAATTGACCAATCTAAATCCTCTTGAGAAATAACAAGTGGTGGTGCAAAACGAATTACTGTATCATGTGTTTCTTTACATAATAGACCTAATTCTTTAAGTTTTTCACAGTATGGACGAGCTGCTTCTGTTAGCTCCATACCGATAAATAAACCACGACCACGTACTTCCTTAATAACTGGGTTGTTAATTTCTTTTAATTTACCTTTGAAGTATTCGCCAAGTTCGTGTGAACGCTCTGCTAATTTTTCATCTAATAATACTTTAATTGATGCAATTGAAACTGCACAAGCTAAAGGATTACCGCCAAAAGTTGAACCATGTGAACCCGGGTTGAATACACCTAAAATACTACGGTTTGCAGCCACACAAGAAATTGGGAATACGCCGCCACCTAGAGCTTTACCCAAGATATACATATCTGGTTCTACTTCTTCCCAATCACAAGCAAACATTTTACCTGTACGTGCTAAACCAGCTTGAATTTCGTCAGCAATGAAAAGTACATTGTTTTCACGGCAAAGTTCACGAGCTGCTTTTAAGAAGCCTTCTGTTGGAATGACGATACCCGCTTCACCTTGAATTGGCTCAATTAAAAATGCAGCAGTGTTTGGTGTAATAGCCGCTTTTAAAGCTTCGAGATTACCATAATCTACTAATTTAACATTTGGTAGCATTGGACCAAAACCACGACGGTATTCTTCATCAGAAGATAAAGATACAGCTAGCATTGTACGACCATGGAAGTTACCATTACATGCAATAACTTCAGCTTTACCCTCTTCTACGCCTTTTACATCATATGCCCAACGACGAGCTGCTTTAAACGCAGTTTCTACTGCTTCAGCACCAGTATTCATTGGTAATACCATTTCTTTATTTGTTAGTTTCCCTACTAGCTCATACCATTCACCAAGGTTTTCACTGTAAAAAGCACGTGAAGTTAACGTTACTTTATCAGCTTGCTCTTTTAAAGCAGCGATAATTTTTGGGTGACGGTGTCCTTGGTTTACTGCTGAATAAGCAGATAACATATCTAAATATTTGTTACCTTCTGGATCTTTAACCCAAGCACCCTCAGCCTCTGAAATAACGATTGGCAGTGGATGATAGTTTGCTGCACCAAAATTTTGTGTTTGTTCAATAACTTGTTGAGTTTTTGTCATATCCTATTCTCTCCTTACTAATCATGTTGAAAAACTTTATAAAAGAAAGGGACTATGTATCACTATAAGTAGAATGATTAAGAATATAGCAACAATTCAAACGGTAAATTTGCTAACTTCTCCAAGGTAAACTACGTCATGAAAGTCTACGGTTTTAGCCAGGGTAGCGTTACCTGGAGAAGTGTCACAAATTCATTCAAAATGCCTCAATTTCTACCTACTTTGAACAGCCCTCACGTCAATGTGAAAATTAAAGCATTTCTGAAGTTGTTTTTGCTTGCATATGCAGCTGTAGGTAGTCTGGGCCACCTGCTTTTGAATCTGTACCTGACATGTTGAAGCCACCAAATGGTTGGTAACCTACGATTGCACCTGTACAGCCACGGTTGAAGTAAAGGTTTCCTACATGGAATTCTTCACGTGCTTTTTCTAGGTTCATACGGTTTGTTGTGATAACAGCGCCTGTTAAACCGTATTCTGTATCGTTTGCAATTTCAATCGCATGGTCGAAATCTTTTGCTTTTGCAATGGCTACCACTGGTCCGAAGATTTCTTCCTTCATAATACGAGCAGAAGGATCTACGTCCGCGAATACAGTTGGTTGTACGAAGTAGCCGACTGAATCGTCTGCTGTACCACCAGCTACTAAACGACCTTCGCCTTTACCGATTTCGATGTACTCTGTAATTTTATTGAATGCTGCTTGGTCAATTACTGTTGCCATGAAGTTGCTGTAATCAGTTGGGTCACCCACTGTTAAAGCGTTTGTTAACTCTTCTACGCGATTTACCACTTGCTCATACACATCTTCTACGATGACAGCACGAGAACATGCTGAACATTTTTGACCTGAGAAACCAAATGCTGATTTCACGATGGATTGTGCAGCTAATTCTAAATCTGCTTCTTTATCCACTACGATTGTATCTTTACCGCCCATTTCAGCGATGACACGTTTAATCCAAATTTGGCCTTCGTTTAATACAGATGCACGTTGGTTGATACGTAAGCCGACATCACGTGAACCTGTGAAGCTGATGAAGCGTGTTTTTGGATGATCCACTAAGTAGTCACCTACTTCAGCACCAGAACCTGGTACGAAGTTCACCGCACCTGCTGGAAGACCAGCTTCTTCTAATACTTCGATAAATTTATACGCTATAACTGGCGTTGTTGAAGCTGGTTTTAATAACACTGTATTCCCTGTTACTAAAGCAGCTACTGTTGTACCAGCCATGATTGCAAATGGGAAGTTCCAAGGAGAAATGACAATACCGATTCCTAATGGAATGTAGTCATAACGATTATATTCACCTGGACGGCTTTCGACTGGCTGACCGTTTTTAATGCGTAGCATTTGGCGACCATAGTATTCCATGAAGTCGATTGCTTCCGCTGTATCTGCATCAGCCTCTGCCCATGGTTTCCCCGCTTCTTTTGTTAATAGTGCAGAGAATTCATGTTTGCGACGACGGATAATCGCTGCCGCTTTGAAAAGAACGTCCGCACGAATGGCTGGATCAACTTTTTTCCATGTTTTGAATGTTTCATCTGCCGCTTGCATCGCTTTTTCAGCTAAATCTTTGCTTGCTTTCGAAACGCGACCAATGACTTCTGTTTTCTTTGCAGGATTGTACGAAACGATTTTATCTTCTGTTGTAATGCGCTCGCCACCAATAATTAGTGGGTAGTCTTGACCTAAGTAACCTTCAACTTTATTTAAAGCCTCTACATAAGCATTGTAGTTTGCCTCTTGTGAAAAATCTGTGAATGGTTCGTGTTTGTATGGAATCATACTTAATCCTCCCTTGTGAGATGTGTTTGGGTATGCAAAAAACATTGACGCAAAATATCTTTGCGTATAAAATATTCTTACACTTATTATAATGCAAAATTTCGTTGCATATTTCAAGTAAAAATTTTTGAGGTGCACATTTTTATGAAAAATTCTGAACCTTTACTACCTTTTTATGAGTTTATTGCAACAAATGTATCCGTTGGTATTCATGCAGTAGACCTATCTGGCAAAACGATTATTTACAATACGAAAATGAAAGAAATTGAAGGATTTCATTTTGATGAACTTGCGGATCGTTCCATTATTGAAATGTTTTCCTTCCGTCAACATGAAAGTACGTTAATGCGTGTTTTACAAACGGGAAAAAAAGAAATTAACGTTAAACAATCCTACTGGAATAAAAATGGTCATGAAATTACAACAATCAATGATACTTTTCCACTTTTTGTTGAAGGCAAACTGATTGGCGCAATTGAATTTGCACGTGATATTACCTCTCTGGAAAAGCTTGTTTATCAACCCCTTCGTCGTTACGATGAACCATTAACATTTGATATGATTAAAGCTGATTCTGAATCCATGAAGCAGGTTATCGACAACGCTAAAAAAGCAGCTGCTGTAAAATTACCAGTATTATTAATTGGCGAATCTGGCACAGGGAAAGACTTAGTAGCAGAGGGCATTCACCACGCCGCTTCACCTGATCCTGATGCCTTTGTGACACTCGTTAGTCGCCGTTCAGCTCAATCGGTGCTTGATAAATTACAGCAATTATTAGAAGAAGATAAAGATTACACCTTCTTCTTCGAACGTATAGATTTTTTAAGCTTAGACATTCAAGAGCAACTTTTGGATATACTACATTCACTTCCACAGTCCAAATATATGCTAATTGGCAGTGTGGGCAGTGATCCCATTACATTGATTGCCGAAAAGAAGCTGTCAAAATCTCTATATTATTTCTTTGCTACAATGGCCATTACCATTCCTAATTTAACGGATCGAAAAGAAGACATTCTTCCATTTGTAGAAGATTATTTTAGTCGACATCGAGAACGATTTGCTTCACAAGTCACTGAACTTGCACCAGATGTACAGGAATTATTTTTACAATATGATTGGCCAGGAAATCTAAAAGAGCTTGAGCTACTACTGGATGAAATTGTTTCATTTATGACAACGGAGTCCACTGTTACTTCGGATTTATTACCTTTACATTTCCGCTTCAAAGTGCAGCAGCAAGATACAAATAATCGTGAACCAGAATTTTTTATGTTCCATCAAAATCACAATGTCATGCCACTCGATGCCTATTTGCGTGAAGCCGAATCATATTATGTGCAAAATGTCTTAAATTTATATGAGGGCAATATTACAAAGGCAGCGAATGCACTTGGTATGAGCAGACAAAACCTGCAATATCGAATCCGCAAAATAAAAAAGCAATAGAAAAAACGAGGATACTTTCATTCGAAAGCATCCTCGTTTCTTTATTGACCAGATTGTTCAATCCAGTCCTGCAATTTATCTTTTAAGGAATTAAAACCATTTGCATCCGATTCATCTACACGGTCCTGCAATGATTTACGTGGTGGTGCATCTTTTTTTCTTACTGTTGCTGGGCGATCCTGTAGCGCTCTCATCGATAAACTAATTTTTTCGGCCTCTTCATCGATTTCAAGAATCTTGACTTCAACTTCTTGCCCAACAGCTAAAAATTCACTAACGTCCTTCACAAAGCCGTATGTTATTTCCGAAATATGCACAAGGCCTTGCGTATTGTCATCTAGTGCAACAAATGCACCGTATGGTTGAATACCTGTAACTTTTCCGGTCAACACGTCTCCTAATTCATATTTTTTTACCATAACCTTTGCCCACTTTCTTTTGTTTGCTACGTATATATCGCTTAAATTATAACATACGTGTAAAAACGGGGCAAAAAATCATCTCATCAATCCATGATACCAATTATACGGTAAAAACCATCTTCATTTTGAGATAATCTAAACAAAATTTGCTTGCCATACTCTTTTTGATGTTCTTCATCAAGTCGTACAGCCACCATTGGATAAATTCCATTGTATTGTGATATTTGGCTAATTATGGATAATCCTTTTACTTTGTTTAAAAAATCAGACTCTATTTCTACATTTGATAGGATTACTTTCTCTTGCAATGATTCATCTCCAATAGAAATTGCATATAAATAAAGGGATACCATATTTAAAGGACTGAGCTGATTAATAAATGGTTCAGGGTCACTTTTCAAATACTGATCATAAATTCTCTTAATTTGTGCAATCTCTGCATCATCGATGTCTACAATATTAAATTCTTCAACTGCCGTATCTTTCCTAACTTGCAAAATGGCCGTTGAAATATCTTGTATTGACAGCCCTACTAACGTTTCTGAGTTGTTATATTGGTGTAATTCATTTAAAATAGTTGCCGCATTCTTTGTCATTACCTCCCCATACTTTCCATTAGCAACTTTTTGTAAAAAATTCAGGTATTCTTTATTAACGATTCCCTTTTCAGCATACACTTGATAATTAGTGGATCCTTTCATTAGAGCTAACCAAGTATTTTCAAATACTGCCTTTAATTCCTTATAAGTAACATTCGCCGTATTGATATCAAACAACAATGAACGCTCCATAATTTTCAAGGATTCAGCTGTTTCTTCTCGTGTATACCTCAAGCCTTCTTCTCCTACTAAAAATCCTTTTTGTAAAAACTCAAAGTAACCAAAAATATCAGGGTGCATGTATTTTGTAGGCTCAAAAGCAAATTCCCCATCGATGGGATTAGCTTTAAAATAATAGGAACCATCCGTATCCAAATGAAGTTCCATATATTGCTTGCTTGCTGTTTCAATGATTGCTTTTAAATCTGATGGATACTGACTACGATCTATCTTTTTCTTGAAAAACTGTTCATAAGGTTCAAGTAAAGAATTAAAATACATTTCTATGTCATTAAGCGATTGCTTATATAAGCTAAAGATTCCGTAAGATTCATTAAAGGATAATGGCCCATATCCTTTGATTGTCTCTAAGGCTCGTCTTGGGGTCATTAATCCGTCTAAAATTTCTTTCTCCATTATTTGCAATTCCCAATCCTCTTCTATCGGACGTTCGTAACTCGTATAGAAGGCCAACATGGAATCTGCATTTTGAATATATGAAAAAGTATTCAGTTCTTCTACTGAAACTTTCAACTCTCTACTTATATCTTCTTTCACTCTCTTATATTTCTTGGTGATTCGCTCTACCCATTTTTCATACGTCCCTATCGTTTTGTCATCATTTTCTTGGGAAATCTGTTTATCACTGTTATTGTATGTTTCAGGCTGTCTAATCATATATGAAGTTCCTAATAAACCCACTAATAACACGCTCGCAATACTTACAAACCAAACAACCGACTTTTGCCATCTTGAGGGGCGCTGATGACCTTTATTGATAATTTCAAAAGATAATTCCTTGGATATATCCTCTTCTTCAATTTGTTTAAAGACAGTATCAGGATCAAGCTTCGCTTCCATTCGTTCATAGGATTTTTTCAGTAGTGCCATACGTTGGTCAAATTGCTTATCATCCATTTTCAACACTCCCATCTTGCATTAATGCTACCTTTAGCTTTTCCTTCGCTCGTAATAATCGCACTTTCACCGTCGATAACGAAATATTTAAAACTTCAGCGATTTCTTCGTATTTTAATTCGTGGAAATAATACAACACGAGAGGATAACGGTATTTTTCGTCAAGTGCCTGAATAGCACGATGTAGATGCCTGTCCTCTTCAAACAAAAGAACATCCTCTTCAGCAGATGAATGAGTCTTCTGCTGTTGGGCTTGTAGCTTGTCCTCTTTAGCCTGCTGCCGTTGTTCCTTACGATAATAATCACGCGTAGCATTTAATGTGATTTTATAGAGCCACGTGGTAAATCGATCCTGTTTAAATTGGTGTAAAAAGCGATATAGTTTAACAAATACCTCCTGTGAAACATCAGCTAAATCATTTGTATGTACGCCACATTGAAAGGCAAACTTTTCAACGGTTTGCTGATGTATGCGGATAAGCTCGATATAGGCTTCTTTATCTCCTTGCTGCGCCCTTGCTATTAGTTCAACCTCCGTCATAGCTCTCCCCCCTTTTTGATAATGAAACGAAGTATTCTACCTAATTGTTACATAATTTAAATGTCTTTCCTCATATGTCATCTCTCTATATTTTTACTCCATCAAATGTCTTTCTTGCTATCATCAATTTTCTGATATTTGCTTGTGTTATGAGAATATTGAGGTAAAATAATACTTTAGTATAAGGAGGATTTATTTTCGTGTCATCGAGGGATCAATTTACAACAAAAATTGGGTTTATTTTAGCTGCCGCAGGAAGTGCTATAGGGTTAGGAGCCATTTGGAAATTCCCCTATATGGCGGGTACGAATGGCGGTAGTGTCTTTATTTTATTATTTATTTTATGTACTTTCTTTATTGGCTTACCCGTCCTCATTGCTGAGTTCATGATAGGTCGTCGAGGTCAAAAGGATGCCGTCACTTCCTTTAAGGAACAAGCACCAGGAAAGCCATGGTATTTGATTGGCTGGGGCGGTATGGTAATTGCAGGCCTTATCTTATCATTCTACAGCGTTGTTGGTGGATGGATTTTAAGCTACTTAGGTCGTGCCTTTACATTTAAGCTAACGAATGCTGGCTCTGACATCAACTACGCTGATTTATTTGGCGATATTATTTCAAGCCCTTTTGAAGCAGTACTTGTACAGGGACTATTTATGTTATTAACAGTAGTCATTGTGTCAGCAGGTATTAAGGGCGGAATTGAAAAAGCCAGCACATGGATGATGCCTCTCCTCTTTATTTTCTTTATTGTCCTAGTTATTCGCTCTTTAACTTTAGACGGGGCTATGGAAGGCGTTAAATTTATGTTTGTACCTGATTGGTCCTATTTAAATGCTGAAACATTTTTAATGGCCTTAGGACAAGCATTCTTCTCATTAAGTGTAGGTATTGCGGTTATGATTACATATGCTTCCTATTTATCTAAAACAGAGAAGATTGGTAACTCTGCGATTAATGTAGCATCTATGAATATTATTATCTCTTTACTTGCAGGACTTGTTATTTTCCCAGCAGTATTTGCGCTTGGTTATACGCCTGATCAAGGGCCAGGCTTAGTATTCATTATTTTGCCAGCTGTATTCGAGCAGTTACCTCTTGGTGGCTTATTCTTAACTATTTTCTTCATTCTATTGCTTTTTGCTACAGTCACTTCTTCCATTTCCATGTTAGAAATAGTCGTGGCAATCGCTATTGGTGATAAACCAGAAAAACGTAGAAAAATTGCTTGGATTGGTGGAATCATTATTTTCATCTTTGGTATTCCAAGTGCCCTTTCATTTGGCATATTAGCAGATGTAAAAATAGTAGATCGCTCTATTTTTGACTTTGTGGATTTTATGACTAATAGCATCGGAATGCCGATTGGAGCTTTGTTGATTTCAATTTTTGCAGGTTATTATTATACAAGGGATATTTCACGTAAAGAATTAGCTGCGTCTAGCTTCATGTTTAATATTTGGTACATTTTAATTCGCTACGTCTCCCCACTCGCCATTTTTATTATTTTCATTCAGGGGATTTTGCCTTTATTTAAATAAGTAATAGCCTCATGATGCATTAAAAAGAGGTTGTCCATTGACAACCCCTTTTTTTATAAGGAATATGCAAAATATTTTAAATAATACATTTCGCTTCAAATTTAATGGCAATTAGTTTGTAAGAAATGGCTACACAATCTTCAAACGGTATCCATTGCTCAAACGAATGCTCATATGTTTCTTGAATAACTTTTGCAAGTGTTGATGGATCATCAATCCCTTGCAATGCTGCAACTACATCTGCTGTTTCTGTATCATAATGGTCTGGACCTAAGTGGAATGGATCCCACTCCTCTAGCAGATGGACAGCTGCTTGATTCATTTTTATATTTTCCAAAATACTCACCTATTATCCTTTGATCATACTCGTATGATACCATAGTAAAAAAAAAGAAAAGAGTGATTTGCTTGTCTATTTTTGATCAAACTATCAAACGTCGATGTACAAACTCAGTAAAATGGGACGCAATGGAAAAGGTTTATGGCCTAAACGATGCCTCAGATATCTTACCAATGTGGGTAGCCGATATGGATTTTCCTGCTCCAATAGCCGTTTCAAAGGCTTTACAACAACATGCTGAACATACTATTTTTGGCTATAGTTATATGAGCGAAGAAGCGATACAATCCATTGTAGACTGGCAAAGTACTCGCCATGACTGGCACATAGAGAAAGAAGCCATCCTATTCTGTAATGGTGTTGTGGCTGCATTAGCTAACAGCATTGTTGCCCTAACTAACCCTGGGGACAAAGTACTCATTTCACCTCCAGTTTATCCGCCATTCTTTAACATACCAAAAAGTAATGGTCGTGAAGTTGTGAGCTGCCCATTAATTGAAAAAGACGGATTGTTTGTCTATGATTTTGAAGCCTTCGAGCAGTCTTTAGCTCAAGATGTGAAAGCCTACATACTATGTAACCCGCATAATCCAGGAGGCTATGTATGGGATGAAGCTACTTTAAAGGAAATTGTACGACTTTGCGCTAAATATGATGTCATCATTATTTCTGATGAAATCCATGCTGATTTAATGATTAATGGGGATAAACATATTCCTTTAGCTAAAGTTGCAGGTGATGAAATCAATCGCATTGTTACGTGTATGGCTCCTACTAAAACATTTAACTTAGCAGGAATTCAAGTTTCATATATGATCGTAACAGATAAGAAAAAACGCTTGAAGCTAGAGGCCATCAATATGGCAAGTGGTCAAGGCTCATTAAATACATTTGCCTCTGTTGCCCTTCATGCAGCATACACAGAAGGGGCTCCTTGGTTAGATGAATTACTTCCTTATATTTCTGCCAACATGGATTATGTGAAAACGGAGTTAGAGCAGATCCCAGGTATTCGTGTTACGATTCCTCAATCCACTTATTTAATCTGGATTGATTACCGAGAACTAGCGCTTGAAGAGAAGGAGATCATGAACCGCTTACTTGAAATCGGAAAGCTTGCTCTAGAACCAGGGACAAAATACGGAGAAGAAGGTCGTGGCTTCCTACGTATGAATGTTGCTTGTTCATTTGATACTGTGAAAGATGGAGTCGAGCGTTTTAAAAAGGTCTTTGCGCAATAAAATGATTGAAAGGATATCTCTCCCCTTAGAGCTATCCTTTTTCTATGTTTAAAAACAAAATTTTGTGGAAAAGGTTCTTATCAAACGGATTTATACAGAGGTGATTTTACATGGACATTGTCCCATTAACGATTAAACGTGCTTATATGACATTCCTATTTCCTTTCGCCTATTCCGAAAAAAATCGTCAAAAAATCAGTGATATACTACTAAACGAGGGCTTTTCCTTTTTCACCTTAAACAATACATCTCTTGAAGACGCTTTTTATGGTGATATGACGATTATACATGAGGAACTTGCCCAATTTTTCTATCCTTTTTTGGAGGATAAATTATTTCCAAACAAAATGAATAACCCTGACTTTATTCGTTTTTCGAAAGCTTTTTATACACAAGGCACCTTACATCTGCAAGAAAGTCAAATCAATTATGATTACGAAGTGATGAGTATTGATGTGACATTATGTCCTTTTGGGAATGGGATTATAACAGTCAGAACAAATATTACAGATCAATCGCATGATCTAAGTGATATCTTAAATTTTATCCACTATTTTAGAGTATTAGAGGCTAAACTAAGAGAGGAAAAAGGTGCAAGTCATCATTTTTCATTTGGTCATTGTTCTTCTACGAGTGAATTATTATTTAAGTATTTTATACCTTATTTAAAACCCTTTCTATTACATCAACAAGACCATAGCTATGAAGGCTTACCTTTCTTTGAAGATGAGAGAATGTTTGCCTCAGCTTATTTAATTGCAGAGGAAGAAGCTAAAATTATACCTGAGCATTTATTTCGCTTAGGACAAGTAGACGGTAGGACACCTGCTGGCAAACCCTTTATTTCTAGCACTAATCCTTCATATATCTCTAATTATGTACAAGAGCATGCCCATACACGCTGGGCTCCTAACAGTTATATTATCACCTCCTCACAAGCACAAATAACGATTACAAATAGGCCGTTTGCCAAATGTACACATAGTATTCAAGAATTTATGGGTACGCACTATTACAATTTGTTCATTCATTATTTTTATAAAATGATGCTCTTAAAGCTTTCCTATGAGTATAGTGAAATAAAGTGGGGCAAAGATAAACAGGTTGTCAATGAACTAATCGAGCTGATTACAAAGTTTTCTGCACGCTATTATTTTGAAGAAGTCATCGTACGAACAGAAGGCAGAGAAATTGCTCAATTGCTACGAAAGTACTTCCGTATAAATGAACATTATGTAGAAACGAAAGAAACATTGAATAGTTTGTATCGAACACAGGAAGATCAATCCGATAATCGAAGTAATAATTTACTATTTATTTTAACAGTCTTTACTGTGGTATCGGGCATTTATGGGATGAACTTAGTCATTGAAGGGTGGAAAGATAGCAGTGATTTCGATAGCATCGGTAGTTATACACTCTTTGAATGGGTAGCCTTTATTACTGCATTGAGTGGGATTGGCTTGTCACTTGTACTGGTTTGTTTCACTGCCATCAAGGCCCTGCAAAATACTATTCGACGCTTTAAAAAAAATTGATACAATAAAAAAGAATCTGCTCGCCCTCTGTGGCAAGCGGATTCTTTTTCTTATATATTCTGTTGATTGTTTGTGTTTTTCTTTTCTGCTAAAATACGTGCTTCAATTTCTTTTGATTTTAATTCTTGTTTCTTAGAAATTTTTCTGAAAAGCGTAAACACGATAATACATAAAATAAGCATAATTAAAAATTCAAATGCTGCTGGAATATAACCTGATTTGTCTTCTGGGAAATATAAAAATTGATACATAAAGTTCTGCATGTTCTACACGTCCTTATACGTATTATTCAAAGACTGTAATTGACTCAATTTTCACATCTTCTAATGGTTTGTCACGGAAATCTTTTTCCACATCTGCAATTTTATCCACAATGTCCATACCTTCTACTACATGACCGAATACTGTGTGTTTATGGTCTAACCAAGGTGTACCACCGTTTTGAGCATAAGCTTCGATGATCTCTTCAGGGAAGCCCGCCCCTTGTAATTGACGAAGCATATCACTTGGAAGGTGCTTCATTTGTACAATAAAGAATTGAGAACCATTTGTGTTTGGTCCTGCATTTGCCATTGAAAGCGCTCCACGTAGGTTAAACAATTGCTCTGAGAACTCATCTTCAAAGGAATTACCCCAAATTGATTCTCCGCCCATACCAGTACCAGTTGGGTCGCCACCTTGAATCATGAAGTCTTGAATAACACGGTGGAAAATAATGCCGTTATAGTAGCCTGATTTAGCATGACCTAAAAAATTCTCAACCGTTTTCGGTGCGTGCTCAGGGAATAATTTAATTTTGATAGCACCTAATGTTGTGTTCATTTCTACAAGCACTTCGCCTGCTTGTACGTCTGTTGTTAACTGTGGAAACATGGAAGTCTCTCCTTTAATGATAAATTTCAGTTTCAATGAAAAAGATGCCCTTGCACCTTTTCCGACCTCATTTTAGTCTAACATACTTCCTACTGGTTTTCTCCCTCTAAGTATTGACGATTTTTGCACTTTTACTATTCATGTTTAAAACTATGTAAATAGGTCTGAGCGAGTATTTGGAATCAATCCAAAATATGTTATTCTGATGAAGGATTTATCGAAAGAGTGGAGGCACACATGAAAAAGGCTTTTGGTTTTTTTATTATCGTTCTATCCCTTCCTGCTTTATGGTGGATTAGCACAAACATTAAAACAGAAATCAATATTGCACAAGCACATGAGGAACAAATGACTAATGCAATACATTTACCCGAGGTAGAGGCCCAACTACCTGTTACACTTATTGATCGAAATGGGCAAACATTTAGTGAGGAATATGTCGAATGGCGGCAGCCACTAAGTTTACAAGAAATTCCACAAATTGCCCAGGAAATATTCATTACCAGTGAGGATGCTGATTTTTATACGCATATTGGCTTTGATTTAAGTGCTATTATTCGTGCAGTTGTAGCCAATTCAAATAGCAACACAACCTCTCAAGGTGGTAGTACAATTACGCAGCAGCTTGTTCGGATGCGTTATTTATCCGAAGAAAAAACATATGAACGGAAATTAACAGAGCTTTTTTATGCCTATGAATTAGAAAAAGAATTTGATAAAGAAGCCATTTTAACGATGTACCTAAATGAGTCCTATTTCAGCAATCAAGTTTATGGCATTGGCGGAGCAGCCACCTATTATTTTCAAAAGCCACTCCAAGAATTATCCATCGCTGAAATAGCTTTCATTGCTGCCATCCCAAATAACCCTTCCCTTTATAATCCTTTAAAGAATTATGATCAAACTAAAGCAAGGCAGGAGCGTTTGTTAGATACCCTTGCAGCAAATGGGGCTATTACAGAGGGAGAGGCAAAAAACTATAAGGCTGATGCCATTACATTAAATGTGAAAGATAAAATTCAAAGTTATCCAATGTATAGCACTTATGTTCTTCAAGAGCTAAAATGGCTTATTGCAGAAAAAGAAGGTTATGCGGATCGACTAAGCTCTACAGATAATGAGGAAGAAAAGAAAAAAATTAAAGCACAATTAGACATTCGACTCAATACATTATTTCAAAATGGACTCATCATTCACACAGCACTTGATCCTACTAAACAGCAACATGATGAGGAAAAAATGTCAGCTATTTTAGGTACTAGCCCATGGCAAGCTGCAGGTGCAGCCATTGAAAACCAATCAAGAGAAATAGTCAGTCTGTATGCAGGAAAGAACTATGAAAAATTTGATTTCCATCGTGCATTCCAAGGAACACGTCAGCCTGGTTCAGCTTTTAAGCCTCTGGCAGTCTATGCTCCATTCTTCGAAACAACATCTCATACACCTGATTCGATTGTCAATGGTGGGCGTTATTGTGTGGGCTCGTTTTGCCCACAAAACTATGGGGGCTATACGTATGGTGATGTGTCAATTCGTACTGCTTTTCGACATAGCTATAATACATCTGCACTTCGTCTCTTTCAAACCGTTGGCGTCGAGACAGCCTTTCATTACCTTAATCGCTTTCACTTCCGCTCGATTGTAGAGAAAGATTATAATTATGCTGCATCATTAGGAGGACTAACCTATGGTGTAACAGCATTAGAACTAGCAGATGCTTATACTAGCTTTATTGATGGCTCTTATGTACTTGCACATAGTATTCGAAAAGTCACAGCATTAGATGGAACAGAGCTTTATAGTTGGGATACACAGCGTGATCAAATTTGGTCTCCTAAAACAGTAAAATACATGCGTGAACTCCTTGCAGATGTTGTAGCAAACGGTACGGGTCAAGGTGTCTATAGTAATAGCAGCTACGTTGGTGCAAAAACAGGGACAACGAATGACTATCGTGACTACTGGCTTGCTGGACTCAATAATGAATATACTGCTGCTGTATGGCTAGGGTATGATAAACCTCAATCGATGCAGCAATTAGAAGAGTACAAAATTCATCACCAATTATTTAACGTGTTGCTTGAGTAGTGAAACATGCAAAAGGTAGTAGTCGCTAAGACTACTACCTTTTTAAAGTGTTAAAAAACAAAACCATCAATTAAATTTTTATTAAAGATGTAAATGGTTTTCCGTTACAGGCTACTTGCTTTCCTGTGGACGAGCGCCGAGCCGCTTCCTCCGCTCCGTACAGGGGCTCGCCTGTCTCACTATCCATGGGATTTAACGTCACAGAGGAGACCCTGGAGCGAATGTAAAGGAGTGAAGCGGCTCATCAACGCCCCCTGGAAAGGACGCTGGCGGAGCGGAAATCAACCCCTCGCCTTTCAAACTCTCTTTTTCTACTATTAACATCACCATTTTAATAGTATGTATTAATTTGCAAACGGCAAACTTGCCAAAATGCCATTATATAGCTTTAATACGACATAAATAACTAATGTTAAAAGAATCGTCCACATAAAAAGCTCAAAGATTAATAGACCGATTGTGCCGCCCATTGATATAAAATGACTCATTTTATAAATCAGATAAATAAAGTAGGTAAATATCGTTATGACGAAAATACCTATTAAAACATAAATAAATTGGATGGCAAATGCAGAACACATAGCACCTACAAATAAGATAATATAGCCACCTCGAGCCTGACTAACTGTGGCTCCTTCGTTGTCCTTTGAAAAGAACAGCATTCCTACTTCATGAATGGTTTCGCCTACTAGTTTAAGGGCAGAAAATAACATAAAAAAAACAATGGCAAAGACGATGAGAAGAAATACACGTAACTCAAAATCTGATAAAAACTCTCGCATTCCTGAATACACACCGATGGCTTGAAAAATCTGTAAAGATTTACCAACAGCATACATCCCAAATGTCAAACTAAACAATAAAATTGTAATTAATGGTAGATAACCATAGATATATGGGTTCTTCATAAAAAATTTTTTTCCTCTATTTTTATTGATAACTTCCTATTTATAATATAACGAAAATTCTCCAACGACCGCAAGCTAAATCCCAATAGTACATATGCATTCCCAATTAAAGTACGTTATAATTGATTTACTTACCTGCATAAAGGAGGGTTTTTTTGTTACAAGTACTTTATATTTTTATTCCAATGCTTGTTGCAATATTAGTGCCATTATTATATAAACGCATGAATAATATTCACACAGGTTGGTTTGTTCTTGCTGTACCTGTTACGCTTGCTGTTATTTATACAACATATATTGCTCAAGTTGCTAAAGGTGAAGTATTTACTGCAGAGCTACCTTGGATTCCATCGCTTGATATTTCCATCATCTCATATTTAGATGGACTTAGCTTATTATTCTCATTACTCATTACTGGAATTGGCTCGTTAGTTGTGCTTTACTCCATTTTTTACTTAGATAAACATAAAGAAAAATTACATAACTTTTATGTTTACTTACTGTTATTTATGTCAGCCATGCTGGGAGTAGTACAGTCAGATCATTTAATTACTCTTTATTTCTTCTGGGAGCTAACATCCATATCATCATTTTTACTCATCGGCTATTGGTATAATCGGGATGCCTCACGCTTCGGTGCATTAAAGTCTATGATGATTACCGTTGGCGGCGGTTTAATGATGTTAGGTGGCTTCGTTCTTCTTTATTTAATGGGAGGAACCTACTCGATTCGAGAATTGATAGTCATGGCACCAAATTTAGTAGACCAACCTTTATTCACTTGGTCACTTGTCCTATTACTCTTGGGAGCATTTACAAAATCCGCGCAATTCCCATTCTACATTTGGTTACCAGATGCCATGGAGGCGCCAACACCAGTAAGTGCATACCTTCACTCAGCTACAATGGTCAAAGCAGGTATCTATTTAGTTGCACGATTTACGCCGATATTTGCAGCCTCTGAACTTTGGGTGTGGCTTGTAACAGGTGTAGGTATCTTAACTTTATTCTGGGGTTCCTTCTTTGCAGTGAAGCAAACTGATTTAAAAGGTATTCTAGCATTCTCTACAGTCAGTCAGCTTGGGCTTATTATGTCACTACTCGGGGCAAGTGCTGTTGCTTTTCATGCAAATGGCTCAATCGATACCATAAAATTTGCTGCATTTGCTGCCATTTTCCACCTTATTAATCATGCAACATTTAAAGGCAGTCTCTTCATGATTGCAGGCATTGTGGATCATGAAACTGGAACTCGAGATATTCGTAAACTCGGTGGTTTAATGAGTATTATGCCAATTAGTTTTACAGTGGCTGCAATAGGAAGTTTATCAATGGCTGGTCTTCCACCATTTAATGGGTTCTTAAGTAAAGAAATGTTTTTAACAGCGATGCTTGCACTTCAAAAGTTTGAATTCTTCGGCTTTGAAACATGGGGAGCACTCTTCCCTATTGTTGCGTGGATTGCTAGTATTTTTACATTTATCTATAGTTTCTATTTTGTTTTCCGAACATTTAATGGGAATTACAAACCAGAGCAGTTACCTCATAAACCACATGAGGCGCCGATTGGTATGCTAATTTCTCCTATTCTTTTAGCAGCTTTAGTTGTGACAATCTTCTTTATTCCAAACTTTATCGGTAATACCTTTGTAAAACCAGCCGTTCAAGCGATACAGCCATTTTTGTATGATTCACCTCAAGCTGTTGATATTCATGTATCTGCTTGGCATGGCATTACCCCAGAGTTACTGATGACCATTGGAATTATAATAGTTGGGGTATTGTTATTTGTTGCCTTACCAAAATGGCAAGGGATGTATCAACGATTCCCGCAAGCGTTAACATTAAACAATGCCTATGACAAAATCATGCAGGGATTAGATGTTGGCTTAAATCGTATTTCCCGACGCTATATGACAGGTTCTATGCGTCACTATTTACTCTATATGTTTAGCGGAATAACTATTATTGTTATCGGCTCTCTATTCGTGAAAGATGCATTTAGTATTTCATTCCAAGGGGCCTCACCAATTAATTTGTATGAAATTATCTTGATCGTAGTTTTATTAATTGGTACTGCCATCACCATCTTGGCCAAATCACGTTTAACAGCCATTATTGGGCTTGGTACTGTAGGCTATACAGTAGCCTTATTCTTTGTCATTTTTAACGCACCTGATTTAGCGCTGACACAGCTCGTTATAGAAACGATTTCAGTAGCATTATTTTTATTAGCATTTTACCATTTACCTAAGCTTGGTAAACGCGAGGAGCGTATGAGGTTCCAGTTAAATCGTGCCATTGTTTCCATTGCAGTTGGTGTGATGGTAACACTTGTTGCGCTATCAGCTCATTCCCAAAAACTAATTCCCTCTATTGCTAAGTACTACGAGGAAACCGTCTATTCATTAGCTGGTGGCGGAAATATTGTAAACGTAATTTTAGTAGACTATCGTGGTTTCGATACATTGTTTGAAATTACAGTACTCGGCATAGCTGGCATGGCCATCTTAGCTATGATTAAGTTACGTATGAATAGAAAGGAGAACACTCATGAAAACAAATGATGTGATAATACAATTTACAGCTAAAATTGTATTTTTCATTATTTTCTTCTTCTCCATTCATATTTTTTTAGCTGGTCACTATACACCTGGTGGAGGCTTTGTTGGAGGTCTGTTAACATCAAGTGCACTTGTTCTTTTAGTGTTAGCCTATGATATCAACACAGTCCGCCGTATTCTACCTATTAATTACACATATTTAACAGCCATTGGCTTACTATTAGCCCTTGCTACTGCGGCATACCCAATGTTTGTGGGCAAACCGTTTTTCACACATTTCTTTGATTATTTCGATTTACCGCTTCTAGGCAAACAGTCATTACACACGGCTATGCTTTTTGATAGCGGGGTCTATTTGGTTGTTGTCGGCGTTACGATGACCATTATTCAAACGATTGGAGAGGATGAATAATGGAAATAATTATGGCCTTTGTGATCGGCTTTCTTTTTATGGCAGCGGTCTATTTAATCTTATCAAAAAGTTTATTGCGCATTATTATTGGAACAGGTCTGTTAAGTCATGGTGCTCATCTACTCATCTTAACAATGGGTGGTCTTGGTGGTGAAGCTCCACCTGTCTTAAACGAAGGAGCCAAAACATTTGCTGATCCCTTACCCCAAGCACTTATTTTAACTGCAATTGTTATAAGTTTTGGGGTGACAGCATTCTTCCTTGTACTTGCCTACCGTTCCTATCAAGAGCTTAACATGGATGATATTAGCTTAATGAGAGGAAGTGATGAGGATGAATAACTTCCTACTATTACCCATTATCATCCCGTTTTTCTTCGGTATGATTTTAATGTTTGGACAAAAAAATCTAACTTATCAGCGATCATTTTCATTACTTGGGATTGGACTAGCCCTCCTCTCTGCCCTCTCACTGCTTTTAACAGTGAAAGAAGATGGTATTCAAAAGGTCACATTTGGAAATTGGCCTGTTCCTTACGGTATTACAATGGTATCTGATATGGTGTCTGCATTGCTCGTTACAACGACATTGCTTATTGCACTATTTGTTGTTTGGTATGGCTTCGGTTCTATCACGAAGGAACGCGAACGCTTCTTTTATTACCCTGGTATTATGTTTATTTTAACTGGGGTCAATGGTGCCTTTACAACAGGTGATATTTTTAACTTATTTGTGTTCTTTGAAGTATTGTTAATGGCTTCCTATTTACTCATCGTTTTAGGTGGTGAGAAGGGGCAACTGAAAGGGTCAATTAAATATATTTTAATTAATGTTATTTCTTCGG
Organism: Lysinibacillus sp. YS11; assembly: GCF_002896375.1. NCBI lineage: Bacteria > Bacillati > Bacillota > Bacilli > Caryophanales > Bacillaceae > Lysinibacillus > Lysinibacillus sp. YS11. Next base: position 3,585,661 of record NZ_CP026007.1, read on the forward strand.
CATTATTTGTTATAACCGTGGCCTATTTATATTCTGTAGTAGGGACATTAAATATGGCTGATATTGCGGTAAAAATTGCTGAAATTAATCAACCAGGGATTATTACTGTTATTGCCGTACTATTTTTAATGGTATTTGGACTAAAAGCAGCTATTTTCCCATTATACTTTTGGCTTCCTACTTCGTATGCAGCAGCCCCGATCCCTGTCTTAACTCTATTTGGCGCTCTGCTCACAAAGGTTGGGGTCTATGCCATTACACGTACCTACACACTATTTTTTGTACATGATTTATCCTATACGCATGATTTACTAATGGCATTAGCTATTGCAACAATTGTGGCTGGTTGTATTGGAGCACTCGCTTATTTTGATGTAAAGCTCATTATTATCTATAACATTGTCATTGCAGTAGGTGTCATTTTATTTGGTGTCTCTCAAATGAATGAGGCTTCTTTAAAAGGAGCGATGTTTTATTTAATTCACGATATGCTGATTAAGGCAGCACTCTTTATGTTAATCGGCATTGTCATCTACATTACTGGTACATCTGACTTGCGTAAAATGGGTGGACTTATGAAAAAATACCCTGCACTGGGTTGGTGTTATTTAATAGCAGCTTTTGGCTTAGCTGGAATTCCACCACTTAGCGGGTTTGTTGGAAAGCTGTTAATTGTTCAGGGAGGCTTTGAGGCTGGAAGTATGTGGAGCAGTATTTTCATTTTAGCATCTTCACTGCTTGTTTTACTATCCGTGATTCGTATTTTCCTCTATGCCTTTTGGGGTGAGGAAAAAGAAACACAAGGTACCGTCGACAAATCTACCTATAAAATGCTGTTTATGCCTACTGCCTTGTTAGTACTTATTACGGTCGCATATGGTGTGGGTTCTGAATGGATTACGCCATTTATGGATGATGCTGCAAAACTATTAAATGATCCATCTATCTATATAGATGCTGTGATGAAGGAGGATTAGCACTATGGCATTTCAAATGATTTTAAATTTTGTACTTGCCTTTGTCTGGATGTTCCTTTCCTCTAATTACACAGCAACTGGTTTTATCATAGGATTCATGATGGGGATACTTTTACTTATTCTCATGCGGAGGTTTTTCAAGTCCCGTCTTTATGTCTATCGATTATGGGCCCTGCTAAAATTAACGTTGTTGTTCTTTAAAGAATTAATTTTAGCAAATGTTCAAGTGTTAAAAGTAGTGTTGAAGCCTAAACTGGACATGCAACCAGCCTTTTTTGCTTATCCAACTGTTTTAACACAAGACTGGGAAATTACGTTATTATCAAGTCTTATTACTTTAACACCAGGAACAGTTGTAGTGCATGTTTCGGATGATGCGAAAACATTGTATGTACATGCAATTGATATTAACGATGTGGATGAAGCCATTGCTTCCATTCGAGATTCATTTGAAAAAGCGATTTTGGAGGTGAGTAAATCATGACAACATTTATTATTGCTGTAATCGTAGTGATTTGCTTATCAATGATAGCGGTCATTTATCGAATGGTAAAAGGTCCTTCCGCATCCGATCGTGTTGTAGCTTTGGATTCACTTGGTGTTTCACTCATTTCCTTAATCGGACTATTTTCGATTTTAGTGGAAACAAGCTTCTTTCTTGAAATCATTTTATTGCTAGCAATTTTATCGTTTATCGGTACGATGGCTTTCTCTAAATTCATAGAGAAAGGAGATATCATCAAACGTGACAATTCTCGCTAATAGTTTAGTTATCTTTTTCATTACTGTTGGAGTACTCTTTATTGTCGTGACAGCTATCGGACTTGTCCGCTTACCTGATTTGTATACACGTGCACATGCCGCTTCAAAAAGTGCAACACTTGGCGTCATGTGTGTACTGATTGGTGTATTCTTTCACTTTTGGCTGATTGAAGATCATTTCAACCCTCGTATTTTACTGGGGATACTCTTCCTCTTTATTACTGGTCCTGTTGGCGGACACATTATGACGCGTTCTTCCTATATTGCTGGTGTTAAGCCTTGGAAAGGTACCGTACGTGATGAACTAGGTCCTGAAATTGACAGAATGAAAAAGGAACAAGGTGTAAAATAAACGTAAAAATCTGCCCGATTACTAAATCGAGCAGATTTTTTTAGTTAAATATATCCCTTGGCAGTTAAAATATTTGTCAGTTGCTCCACACATTCTTCAATGGAATGCTGTTCTGTATCCAAAATAACTTCTGGGTTAATCGGTTCTTCATATGGAGCGCTAATCCCTGTAAAATTAGCAATTTCAGCATTCCTTGCTTTTTTATACAAACCTTTAGGATCTCTTTTTTCACATGTTTCTACTGAACACTTTACAAAGACCTCTAAAAATTCACCATCCTCTACAAGTTCACGGACTACCTGACGATCTTCTCGATAAGGTGAAATAAAAGCCGTTAGCACAATTTGACCGCTCTCTATAAATAACTTTGAGACTTCACCTATTCGACGAATATTTTCTTTGCGCCCTGCCTCATCGAATCCTAAGTCACTATTTAAGCCATGACGCACATTATCACCATCTAATACGAAGGCTTGATTGCTCCTTTCAAATAATCGACGGGCAAATGCATTAGCCACTGATGATTTTCCTGAAGCAGATAAACCCGTAAACCATAAAATAAAGCTTTGATGTTTATTTTTTGAACGGCGTTCTTCTTTTGTAATGGAGGCTTCATGCCAAACAATGTTTGAACTCATTTCACTACCTCCTTACTCATGCCTTTAATTAAAATGTCTACGACTTCTTTACGACTGAATGTACTTGGTGGTACTTCTCCATTTCGTAGCATCTCACGTACCTTCGTTCCTGATAGAATGACATGGGCAGAGCTATCATGTGGACACGTCTTTGTCGTCGCCATGCCTTCACATTGCTGGCAATAAAAGCTATGCTCAAATTTCAGTGGGACAATTCCTAATTCATCTTCAGTAAACTGTTCAAAAATCTTTTGTGCATCATATGTGCCATAATAATCACCAACACCTGCATGATCACGACCAACAATAAAATGAGTACAGCCATAATTTTTTCTAACAAGTGCATGAAAAATAGCTTCCTTTGGTCCTGCATATCGCATAGCGGCTGGGAAAATACCTAATTGTACACGACTTTCAGGATAATAGTTTTCTAATAAAACCTCATAGCTCTCCATACGTATAGCAGCTGACACATCATCTGACTTTGTTTCTCCAACAAGTGGATTTAGAAATAACCCATCAATCGTTTCAAGTGCTGCCTTTTGAATATATTCATGCGCCCTATGGACTGGATTACGTGTTTGGAAGCCAACAATAGTTTTCCATCCCTTGTCAGCAAATAATTGTCGCGTTTCTATTGGGTCAAATGAATAAGCAGGGAACTTTTGTGTAAGACGTTTAATTAACGTAATTTTCCCTCCAACATAAATGGCAGGACGATCAAAAAGCTTTTGAACGCCCGGATGTGCTAAATCCTCTGTTCCATAGACAAGTAAAGCCTCTTTCCGTTTATTCGGCTCATAAATATCTGCTACTTCAATAACGCCATATACTTCATCACCATAAACCAGCTTCACCTCGTCACCAGGCTGTAAAATGGACGCTTTCTCTTTTGTAACAGGTAATGTAATCGGAATACTCCATACTACGCCTGATGCTAAACGACTTTGTGCCACGACTGACTCATAGTCTACTTGTGTTAAAAAACCTTCAATTGGGCTATACCCCCCTATAGCAATTAGCTCTAAATCACTCAACGAAATTGCATCCAATTCAATTTCCTTATGAATAGTTGTGATTTTTTTTTCCGGATTAAATGCTTGCACAAGTAGTCCACCATGTGGTTGTAGACTCATAAAAATCTCCTCCTAATTCTAGTTAAATACTAAGTTTTGTAGTCAAAAGATAGTGATGATATGATTCAATTTAAATGCCTTCCCCTGCATCATAGATAGACTGCTCTTCTTCACGCATCGTACGCATCAGACTAATGACCCCTAGCGTCCCAACAATAATGCTGCCATTTAAAATAATGGTATAAAGGTCTTTTTCTAAAAATAACTGCACTAAAAAATAAGAAATGACTAATGAAAAGATGGGTGATACAACCCAAATACGTATAATTTTTTTCACAATATGCTTATGGAAGATTTGTTTTCCGTTTTTCGCCATCCCCATCCCAATGATGGATGAAGAAGTGACTTGTGTTAAGGGTACTGGAAGCCCAAAAATTGAGCTTACGCCAACAAGCAGTGCACCTGTACTTGAAATAAGAATGCCCTCTGCCTTTTGAAAGCGCACTATTTTTTTACCGTTTGTTTCAAGCACTCGTTTACCAAGTAGCAGAGCACCTATTGCGACAAATGCACCGCCAAGCACAATGCCCGTTGTCACATCCATCATTCCTGCTCCCACCAACGGCCCAACTGCATTGGCAACATTATTCATCCCCGCTGAAAATGCTTCGAAAAATCCTGCTAAAACGAGAAGAACAGTTAAAATTGGCCGATCTTTCAGCAATCCTGTGTTTTGTAACTTATATAATAACTTTCCACATACAAGAGCAATGACAAAGGCAACAAGCGGTACAATCACCCAAAATGATATAATGACAAGCAGCGAATTGACGAATAGTACTTTATAGGCAATTCCTACACCCACGACAGCACCCACTGTTACTTCACTTGTTGATAAGGGAATGCCTAAAAGATTGGCGAAAAATAACGAGCTTGTCGCAGAAATCAAGATAATGATGACAACCTTTACCGTAATATATTCCTGGGGCATAATGCCTGAGCTTATCGTTTTAACTACCTCTCCTCCGCCTAATACAGCTCCACTGTAGACGCCTATCGCGCATAAAAGCAATGCTTGCCACGCTTTTTTGATGGCACCTGCCCCATAAGCAACACCCATTGAGGCTGCTGCACCGCTTGCTCCTATGTTCATCGCAAAAAATAAACTAATAGCTATTGCAAAATATTCAAGCATGGCAGAACTCCTTTATTCATGTAACCCGCACTCGGTTTTACCAGAACCTTGCCATCTACCTGAACGTAAATCCTCCATTGTAAATGATGGTTTCGTACAATGCTCACAGCCGATGCTTGGATAGCCTTGATCGTGTAACGGATTATATGGCAAACTGTGCTTCGAAACATAACGCCAGACATCCTTCCAAGTCCAATGAATCAATGGACAAACTTTAATCGATTTAAATTTATCGTCACGATTTAAAAAGTTTGTTTGTTGACGTGTTGGTGATTGCTCACGACGTAAACCTGATATCCAAGCCTTTTTACCTGATAAGGCTTCGTGTAAAGGTTTTATCTTACGAATATCACAGCACTTATTTGGGTTGGTTTTCCATAGTTCGTCACCATGTTGTGTAGCTTGTTGCTCAAGTGTAAGGGTTGGCTTTTTCATGACAATGTTGAGTTGTGGATATTTTTCTTTGACTTTATGAATGGTTTCATATGTTTCTTTAAAGTGTACATCTGTATCTAAAAATACAATCGTAGCGTTAGGCTTTACCTTTGAAATGAGATCAATTAAGACAATGCCCTCAATACCAAAGCTACATGCATAGACGATTTCATCTCCATATTCTTGATAGCTCCACTGTAAAACCTCTAGTGCAGCCTTATACATATCATCAACCTGAAAATCAATGATCGGTTCTTGCCAATTTTCGTAAGTTAACATCGAATCCCCCTCATAGCAAAAAAGGCGTTCTAACAAAAGACATAGGAAAAACAGGTCTTTGTTAAAACGCCTCTAGTTTGACTAGCCAGCTCTATATTTAATGATTGTTCACTAGTAGTTGTTACCTCGTACTACAATCATTCTTCTTATTACCAAATATATACTAAAGTACACCAAGCAGTCAACTAGGTTTTTTAAATATCTTTTCCATACACCCATTTTTTTTGCTCTTTGCTGCATATGATGAGTGGTATCTAAGGACACTTTTATTAATTTTCAAAATAAATAATCTTTTTTATAATTCCTTGTTGACTAATAGGAAATATATGTTTAATGTATTACTAAAGCTTTGACCTAAAAAAACGCTGATCAGAGGATCTGAAGGCCATCTACCCAATGTTGTCATGTCATTGTGGGTGATGGCTTTTTGCATTCTTAAGACAGAAAAGGGGCGGATTAACTATGAAAAAAAAGAGCTATGTTCTACAATCCTTGGCATTATTAACTATTCTAACGCTTAGTTTAACTGGCTGTGGAAGTGCTAACTCAGATGAAAAAACAAGCGGTCAGGAAGACAAGAAGTCTGTAGAGCTACTAAATGTTTCCTATGATCCAACACGGGAGCTTTACGATGAGTTCAACAAAGATTTTATAAAAAAATGGAAGGATGATACTGGCCAAGACGTCACAATCAATCAATCACATGGTGGATCTGGCAAACAGGGGCGTGCAGTTATTGATGGTCTTGAAGCCGACGTTGTGACACTCGCACTCGCTTACGATATTGATGAAATTGCTCAAACTCGTGAGCTGCTGAATAAAGATTGGCAAACCGAATTTGATCTTAATTCGACTCCCTATACATCTACAATTGTTTTTTTAGTTCGCAAGGGCAATCCAAAAAACATACAAGATTGGGATGATTTGATTCAAGATGATGTATCTGTCATAACGCCTAATCCCAAAACATCTGGAGGTGCACGGTGGAACTACTTAGCTGCTTGGGCTTATGCCGGAAAGTTATATAACAATGATGAGACAAAAATAAAGGAATTTATGAAATCACTTTACAGCAATGTAGAAGTACTTGATTCTGGCGCTCGTGGAGCTACAACAACATTCGTAGAACGTAAAATTGGTGATGTCTTAATTGCGTGGGAAAATGAAGCATACCTCTCTCTCAATGAATTAGGTAAGGATGAATTTGAAATCATCACGCCTTCATTAAGTATTTTAGCAGAGCCACCAGTTGCAGTTGTAGACAAAATCGTAGATAAAAAAGGGACACGTGAAGTCGCTGAAGCTTACTTACAGCATTTATATAGTGATACAGGGCAAGAAATTGCGGCGAAAAATTATTATCGACCACGTAGTGAAACGATTCTAGCAAAGTATAAAGATCAATTCCCTCAGCTTGAACTTGTTTCCATCGATGATTTTGGTGGTTGGTCACAAGCACAAGCAACCCATTTTAAAGATGGTGGTACCTTTGATGAAATATACGTACCACAATAAGGAGCGTTTTGATGAGCAGTTTAATCATTCCTAAAAAATCGCGTCGAATTATTCCAGGCTTTCATTTATCTCTTGGTTATACAATGCTTTACGTAAGTTTACTAGTGTTACTACCACTTTCCATGATTTTCATTCATACCATGTCCTTAAGCTGGTCAGCATTTATTAATATCATTACAGATCCCCGTGCTGTTGCTTCCTACAAAGTGAGCTTCAGCACTGCACTGATTGCAGGCTTACTAAATGTTTTTTTCGGTACGACTATTGCATGGGTTCTCGTTCGCTATCAATTTCCCTTTAAACGAATCATTGATGGGCTTGTAGACTTACCTTTTGCATTGCCTACTGCTGTCGCTGGAATTGCTTTAACATCTCTTTATGCACCAAATGGTTGGATTGGTCAATTTTTTGATTTTAAAATTGCCTTTACACCTCTTGGCATCATTATTGCTTTAACCTTTATCGGGCTACCATTTGTTGTACGAACGGTCCAGCCCGTTTTACAAAATATCAGTGCTGAGGTGGAGGAAGCTTCGGCAAGCCTTGGAGCCAATCGTTTACAAACCTTCCGTAAAGTCATCTTACCAGAGCTAGTACCAGCAATTTTAACTGGCTTTTCCTTGGCCTTTGCGCGCGCTTTAGGTGAATATGGCTCGGTTGTTTTTATTGCAGGAAATATGCCGATGAAAACGGAAATTACGCCGTTAATTATTATGACAAAGCTTGAGCAATATGATTATGCGGGGGCAACTGCCATAGCTGTTGTCATGCTTGTGACATCCTTTATTTTGTTGTTCACCATTAACTTGATACAATGGCTAGCCAATCGTCGGTTTGTACATTAGGAGGTACTATATGGAACAATCAACTTTTATTCAGCAGGCTAGTACAGGAAAAAGGAAAGCAGCTACACAGACTGCTGCCTTACAGGAGCCTCGTATTATTCGCTATACGTTAATATTTATTGCCTTAGCTTTTTTAGCTTTCTTTATCGTACTACCTTTAGTATCTATTTTTATTACAGCCTTTCAAAAAGGATCCGATGTTTACTTTGCTGCGATTACACATCCAGATGCATTAGCTGCTATTAAGCTTACATTAATCGTCGTAGCCATTACTGTACCCCTCAATGCGATCTTTGGCGTAATGGCTGCCTGGGCACTTACAAAGTTTAATTTTAAGGGGAAAAATCTATTACTTACTATGGTAGATTTACCTTTTGCAGTTTCACCTGTTATCGCAGGTTTAGTGTTTATTTTATTGTTTGGCTCACAGGGACTATTTGGTGAATGGTTGTTTGCACATGATATTAAAATTGTTTTTGCACTACCTGGCATTGTCCTTGCCACAATTTTCGTCACATTGCCCTTTGTTGCACGTGAATTAATACCGCTGATGCAAACCCAAGGTATATCTGAGGAAGAAGCGTCCATTTCATTGGGGGCAAGTGGCTTTAAAACCTTTTGGTATGTCACATTACCCAATATTAAATGGGGACTATTCTATGGTTTGATTTTATGTAATGCACGAGCCATCGGAGAATTCGGGGCTGTGTCTGTGGTATCTGGTCATATCCGTGGCATGACAAATACGATGCCCCTTCATATTGAAATTCTCTATAATGAATATCAATTTGCAGCAGCCTTTGCAGTTGCTTCCTTAATGAGCGTAATGGCCATCTTTACATTAATTGTGAAAGACATTATTGCTTGGAAATCAAAATCTAGTTAAAAGGAGATGGTCTCAATGAGTATACAAATTCAAAACGTATCCAAAAAATATGGGTCCTTTCAGGCACTAGAGGATATATCCGTACATATTCAGTCTGGGGAGCTAGTAGCACTGCTTGGCCCTTCTGGATCAGGAAAAACCTCATTATTACGTGTGATTGCTGGGCTTGAAACAACGGATGTCGGCAATATTTTATTTGATGGTCAATCCATCACAGATCGTCATCCAAAGGAACGCAATGTGGGCTTTGTCTTTCAACATTATGCGCTTTTTCGCCATATGACGGTCTTTGACAATGTAGCTTATGGCCTGAAGGTACGTCCTCGAAAAAGCAGACCTTCAAAACAACAAATCAAAGATAAAGTGATGGAATTATTGCAACTTGTGAAGCTTGAAAATTTCTCAGATCGATATCCAACACAGCTCTCAGGTGGGCAACGACAACGTGTCGCACTGGCAAGAGCGCTTGCTGTAGAGCCAAAGGTACTGTTACTAGATGAACCATTTGGAGCTCTCGATGCAAAAGTACGCAAGGAGTTACGTCGCTGGCTTCGAAAGTTACATGATGAATTTCATATTACAAGTATTTTTGTGACACATGACCAAGAGGAAGCTCTCGATGTTGCAGATCGCATTGTGGTCATGAATAATGGCAAAATCGAGCAAATTGGTAGTCCAGATGAGGTCTATACAAACCCCAAAAGTCCATTTGTCTATGACTTCTTGGGCAATGTTAATCTATTTAAAGGTCGCTTACATAATGGTAAGCTCATGCAGGGTGAAGTTGCACTTGATGTACCTGAGGCCCTAACACATTCAGAGGACAATGCGATAGGCTATGTACGTCCACATGATATTCAGATTGAGAAAACAAGTATTTCAGGTACAGTTCCTGTTAAAATCAGCCACATTCATTTGCTAGGACCTATCGTTCAAATTGAACTACGCCGTGAGGATCTTGATGAATTTTTAGAAGCGGAGTTATCAAAAGAACAATTTCATCTTCTTCAACTGAAGGTGGGCGATCAGGTATTTGTAAAGCCGAAACAATTAAAGGTATTTATTCCTGAGGATTATTCTATATAAAAAACCATGTAGCAAATTTTTCTTTGCTACATGGTTTTTATTTTTAATGAAATTCTCTTCCATCATAGACAGCTGTGACATACCCAGCACGAATGACAAAGTCTCCAAAATGTTCGCCCTCTAAACGTTCCTTTGAAAAATGCAGAAGAATTGGTCGTAGCTCTGCTAAAATTTCCTCCTCACCAATATTTTCACGATAGATTTTATTTAAGCGATTGCCTGTAAAACTTGCACCAAGGTACATATTATATTTACCTGGCCCTTTGCCAATAAAGCCGATTTCACCCATTGCTGCACGTGAACAGCCATTTGGACAACCAGACATGCGAATAACAATTTCTGTTTCATTTAAGCCAGCCTCATCAATAATGGCATCAATTTTTGTTATAAGAGAAGGTAAATAGCGTTCTGCTTCTGCCATGGCTAAGCCACATGTCGGTAATGAGACACAGGCAATGGAATTGCGGCGTAAGGCAGAATAATGCGCACCGTCTGTTAGCTTGTATTGTTCAATAAGCGTATTTATTTGTTTCTTTTTCTGGGGTGTTACATTGCTAATCATTAGGTTTTGGTTCGGTGTTAAACGAAAATCACCCGTGTGCACCTTAGCTATTTCACGTAAGCCAGTTAACAACTGATAATCCTCAAAGTCTTTTATACGGCCATTTTGAATAAATAACGTATAATGCCAATGACCATCTGCCCCTTTAATCCAGCCAAATTCATCACCTGTACGCTCAAAAGTATAAGGACGAGCCTGCTGAATTTCCCAGCCTAGACGACGCGTTAATTCTTCTTGGAACCATTCAAGTCCTCTCGCATCAATCGTGTATTTAAATCGTGCATTTTTACGGACAGAGCGATTCCCATAATCACGCTGTATCGTTATTATTTTTTCTGCTGTTTCTAGTAATTTATCTGGCGTTATAAAGCCAATTTCACGAGCAAGCTGTGGATAGGTTTCATGATCACCATGTGTCATGCCCATGCCTCCACCAACCGCTACGTTAAAACCAACAAGCTGATTGTCTTCAACGATGGCAATCAGTCCGATATCTTGTGAAAAAACATCTACATCATTACTTGGTGGAATCGCAATACCAATTTTAAATTTACGCGGCAAATATTGAGCTCCATAAATCGGTTCAATTTCTACATCCTGACTATCTACTACCTTTTCTCCATCTAACCATAATTCATGATAAGCACGTGTTCTCGGCAGTAAATGCTCACTTAGTTTTGCAGACCAATTATAAACCTCTTCATGTAATGCAGACTGGTTTGGATTGACATTACACATCACATTACGGTTCACATCTCCACATGCAGCAAGAGAATCCAATAACACCTCATTGATTTCCTGCATATATTTTTTAACATTCCATTTTAAAATGCCATGTACTTGAAATGCTTGGCGTGTTGTTAATTTTAAAGAGCCATTGCCATACTTTCTAGCCATTTCATCCATCACAAGCCATTGCGCTGGGGTAGCTGCTCCACCTGGTGTTCGTACACGTACCATAAATTGATAGGCCGGTTCCAGCTTTTGTTTCTGACGTTCATTCCGAAGATCTCGATCGTCCTGTAAGTAACTGCCATGAAATTTCATAAGGCGATTATCGTCCTCTGGGATACCAGAGCTTAATGGATTATTCATGGTACGTTCGAGTGTTCCACGTAGGTAATTACTTTCGGTTTTAATACGCTCTACATCACTTGGTTTCCCGGGCTGTGGAGGTAACACTATTTTTTCAGTCATTCTTTATCGCTCCTTTAATCCATTACACCTCAGCGTATTGGGCATACCTGAGGGTTTACTTGCTAACAAAGAGATCAACTCATTAATAAGGGAAGGTTTTCGAGAAATTTGTGTTGAACTCCATTAATAAACGTCACGTTGGTAGCGTTTTTGCTGTTTTAATTCATTCACATAGGCTTTTGCATCCTCTGGTGTTTTCTGTCCTTGCTGCTCAATAATTTGATGAATGGTTGCATCCACATCAGATGCCATTGATTTTTCGTCACCACATACATAAATGACAGCCCCCTGCTCCAGCCACTCATAAAAACTTGCGGCATTTTCTTGCAATTTATGTTGAACATAGATTTTTTGGTCTGTATCACGTGAAAAGGCTACATGCATGTGACTTAATGTGCCAGCAGCTAGCCAACGTTGCCAATCCGTTTGATAGAGGAAATCCGTAACAAAATGCTGATCACCAAAGATGAGCCATGCTTTCCCCTCAATCCCTAACTCTTCTCGCTCCTCTAGAAAAGCTCGATATGGTGCAACACCTGTGCCTGCACCAATCATAATAATTGGCGTTTCATTATTCTCTGGCAATCTGAAATTCGGATTTTTATGAACATAGATTGGTAATGTATCACCTATTTGTATTCGTTCTGCCACACTTCCAGAGCAAACACCAAGACGTTGTCTACCTGCTGTTTCATAGCTTACCTTGCCAATCGTTAAATGAACCTCTTCGCTATTGGCCTTTTGGCTACTAGCAATAGAATAAAGTCGAGCTGGAATTTTACGCAGTAACTCTACAAATTGCTGTGCACTCCAAGTAAATGGTGTAAATTCCTCTACTAGGTCGAGCAAGTCTCTTCCTTTTGCATAGTCCTTCCAGGCTTTTGGTTCTTCAAATAGCTTAGAAAATTCTTTATGCTCTGTATAAGCAGCAATTTTTTCGAGTAACGGTTTAGATAACACCGTAATTTCTAATTTTTTCTGTAGTGCTTCTTTTATTGTTATTGTTTCATCAAAAACAGTCACTTCTGTCTCCGAATCAAATTGAAGTGCTGTCAGCAATGCATTGACTAATTGTTCATCATTCTCTGGCAGAATGCCAATGCTATCGCCAGGTTCAAAATGAAAATTAGCTCCCTCAATCGATAATTCAAGATGACGCGTCTCTTTATTGGAGCCACGACCATTTAGATTTATATTTTCAAGTACTTCAGCGTAAAATGGATTTTTTCTTGAATATGTAGATTCTTCAAGTACTTGCGCCCCTTCGGTGTGTGCTGAAGTAGACGTTGCTGAAGTTGTATGCTGAAGAAATTCCTGTTGAACCGCGGAGAACCACTGTGCAGCTGCGTCATCATAATCTACATCGCAATCTATACGAGGAACAATTCTTGTTGCACCTAATTGCGCAAATCGCTCATCGAAGTCCTTACCTGTCTTACAAAAAAATTCATAGGAGCTATCCCCTAAAGCAAGAACCGAATATTGTAGGTGTTCTAGCTTAGGCGCCCGCTTGCTATGCAAAAATTCATAGAATTGTATCGCTTGATCTGGTGGATCTCCCTCTCCATGTGTACTCACAATAAGTAATAGATTGGTGATCTTTTTTAAATTACTAGCTTTAAATTTCCCTAATGATGAGACAGTTACATCTACCTGCTGCTCTTTTAAAGCTGCTGCATACTTTTCAGCTAATCCTTGACTATTGCCTGTTTGGGAACCATATAAAATTGTTATTGTTTTGGTAATCGGCTGGGCTGCTGGTGGTGCCTGTTCAACAATTGCTTCAAGAGTTGCTTGGGGAGCACTTAGGTAACCGTTTAGCCAAAATTTTTGTTCAATTGTTAATTTAGGGAGAAGCTCGTTTAATAACTTCACCTGCTCTTCATTAAATGGACTGTTTATTACTTGTAATTTCAATCTTTGCCACCTCACGAATCATCTTCATTTCATATTTTTTAATTTATCGAAGCCTTATTTTTTCCTTTTTCTCAATCTGAACCACATAGGAATTTTGAACAATCAATGTAATTGATCCGTGGTTCACAGTATTTAACATTTGGCGGACATTATCTAATGCTAGATTTACATTTTCAGTTCTTTTATCTACCATTACGAAACACCTTCCTCTTTAAAATGTAGTAATTCATCAATACGTTCCACTAATACTTTTTTCACATTGTCGTCATAGCCTAAGCTTTCACATAACATAATGTTTTGACTGTCAAAGCCTTGTAATCGCTTGGCAATACTTTGTCTTAAAATGCCTGTAAATAATAAATAAGGGACAATAAAAATTTGCTGTTGCTTCCCTTTAACTTGCAGTAACCAGTCTTCAAAGGTTGGTCCCATTCCGTATAAGAAGCATATATCAACGGCTTTATAGTGATATTTAGTACGTAGCCTTTTGGCAATTTTGGCTAAATCCCTCTTGACGGCTGGATCACTACTCCCACGTCCTATGAGTAAAACACTTGCATTGCTGTTAGGTTGCTGTTTTTCTATTATCCTAGCTTGTAATGTGTCAATTAATCGTTCATGAATGCCAAGAGGCTCACCATATGTAAACTTTACATATGGGTATAGTTTTTGAGCTTTTGCCATTTCTTTCGGAATATCATGCTTTGCGTGTTGAGCAGCTAGTAGGAGAATAGGCATTACGGCAATCGCTGTTGCCCCTTTCCGAATACAGCTAGCAATGCCTTCTGCAATGGTTGGTGTTGCCAGCTCTAGAAAGCATATTTCCTGAATAGCTACTGTCACTTCTTGTTGTACGCCTTGAAGAAAGTTTACGGCCTGCTCTACACCTTCCTTGACACGACTGCCATGTGCAATATATAAAATAGCCTGCATAATCCCACAACCTTATCCCGTTATTTGGATTGGCTGTGCGGGGTTTTGCTCAAACCAATGAATGGTTTCTCTTAAGGTCACAACCTTCCCTACTAATATGATGCTAGGGTTATGAATATTTTCTGTACGCACAATTTCCTCAATTGTAGCTAAAGTCCCCGTAACAGTTCTTTGCTTAGTAGAAACTGTTCCCCAGTGAATAACAGCCACAGGTGTTTTTTCATCACGGCCATATTTGAGTAATTGTTGACGTATATACGGAAGATTACCAACACCCATATAAATGGCAATCGTATCAATTCCTTTTGCAAGACTTTCCCAACGGATAGCATCTTCTTTTCCATCCTGCATATGCCCAGTAACCATAGCAAAACTTGAACCTAAGTTACGATGTGTGACAGGAATACCTGCATATGCTGGAGCTGCTATACCTGACGTAATACCAGGAACAACTTCAAAGGGAATTTGATGTTTCGCTAACACATCTGCCTCCTCTGCCCCTCTACCAAAAACAAATGGGTCTCCTCCTTTTAATCTTGTGACAACATATCCTTGTTGGGCATAATCAACAAGCGTTTGGTTGATTTGCTCCTGAATCATGGCATGTTGCTGAGGCAATTTCCCGCAAAAGATTAATTTAGCGTCTTTCTTGGCATAGGCTAATAGCTCTTTATTAATGAGTCTGTCATATAAAATGACATCTGCACATTCAATGCAACGTAATCCTTTAATCGTAAGGAGGTCAACATCTCCAGGACCTGCACCAACAATATAAACTTTCCCCATTTCATCTCACTCCTTCTGTCAATTACGCCTCGTTGTCATGGCATTTCAGATTGATTAAACTTACTAATAAGGGTCCTCGATTTTCTAAACCTGACACTTTGCTTTCGGTACAAAAACTTTTACTAAATTAAGATAAAGAAAAAAGGCTAATATTATCCTTAGACACAAAAATGCCTATGAATAATAAAAGCCTCTAGTTTGCTAGTCAGCCACATATTTAATTCTTAGTAATATAATAAGAATAATAAATAATTTAGTATATTCTGTCAACACTAATTTTGATACTTCGTTAGGCACAATAAAAACCAGTTGTCGATATCAAGATCGACAACTGGCTGATCTAATTATGTGCTTACCATGGTCTACGATATCGCGGACCTGGTCGAAAATATGGACCTGGTGGATATGGTCGATAGTTTGGATAATATGGATTGTAAGGATATTGATTAAATTGAGAGCCAAGGAAACTGCCTAAAAAACCACCAAAAAACGGTGCGCCAAATGGCCAAATAAAGCCTCCAAATCCTCCGCCTGGATAACCTCCGAAATTGCGCATATGCTACCTCCCCTTTTTACTCTATCGTATGAAGGAAGATACATCTATCATATGTAGAATGCCTATTCTATCGGGATTAGTGCATAAATCACAAAAAATCAGCGAGAATAAACTCCCGCTGATTGACACGCTTTATTATTTTTCTTCCCCTAAACGTTGGACAAAATTCGCGAGTGTACGGACCATAACACCAGTACCACCCTTAGGTCCTAAATCATGTACAGCTACTGCATCAGATGTGCCTGCTATATCCAGGTGAATCCATGGTGTATCACCAACAAATTCGCCCACAAAACCGCCGCCGAAAATCATATGACCATCACGACCAGGTGAATTATTTAAATCAGCTACATCTGATTTTCGAATTCGTTTTTTATCATTTTCTGTTAAAGGCATACGCCAAACAAATTCATCGGTCTCTTTTGCAGCTTCCATAAATGCTTCAAAAAATGCATCATCATTTGCAAGAGCACCTGTTTTATCCATACCTAGTGCAGTAATAACGCCTCCAGTTAAAGTAGCAACATCGATCAGTGATGTAGCCCCTTGCTGTTTAGCATATGTAGTTGCATCTGCCAGAACTAAACGCCCTTCTGCATCCGTATTTAATACTTCTACCGTTTTTCCGCTGTACGTCGTAATCACATCATCTGGTTTAAACGCTGTATCAGACACCATATTATCTGTAGAACCGATAACGGCTACAACATTTTTATTTGGACGTAATTCACCGATAATTTTCATCGCACCAAGTACAGCAGCGGCACCGCCCATATCACCTTTCATACCAACCATAGAGTCCTTTGGTTTTAAAGAATAGCCGCCTGTATCATACGTTACACCCTTACCAACAAGGCCAATTGGATCTTCAAAATCTTCAGTCGCTTTATATTTTAAGGTAATTAATCGTGGTTCTTCATAAGAGCCTTGGTTAACACATAATATACCACCCATACCTAGTTCCTCTAATTGTGCTTTATCTAATATCTCTACTTCAAAATCGTATTCCACAGCAAGAGATTGTGCATAGTTAGCTAAATCCGTAGCTGTTAGTAGGTTTGGAGGTAAATTAATTAAGCTACGAGCTTCATTGACAGCATCTGCATAAATCACACCTACCTCAAAGCTTGCCACCACTTCATCTAAATCCTCTGCTGTAGTCACAAGGTGAACAGCATCAATACGTTTATCTACTTCGTTTGAAGTTGTTTTATAATGTGGGACAGCATAATAGCCAAGGCCAATTCCTTCACCTGCTAAAAATGCTACATCTGCTGTTGAAATTGACTCTGTTGTAAATGATTCAAGCCAGATGGAATACTCTTTTACTTTTAAAGATCTTAATTCTTTTCCCACTAAACCAAATGCTGTGCGAATATCACCTTCTGTGAGGTTTTTACGCTCATCTAAACCTACAAATACAATACGTTTCAGGTTAGCATGGTCTTTCACAAATGGTAATTTCGTTAGTTTCTTTAATTCAGTTGAGACGTCTCCTGCACTAATCCATGTATCAAGGGCTTCACCGTAAAAAGATGAAAAGCTTGCCCAGTCCTGCATTTGTTCACGATGTTTTGAGACTCCTACCACTAATAGTTCAGTAGAAATCGTTTCAAATGTTTTTGCTTCTTTTACAATATGCATGTAAATTCCTCCATTCCATATACTATTATAACGAAGTTTCTGAAAAGCGCGTAATATTTGCCTATATCTTCTTTTAGAAAATAATGAATGTTATAATAAAAGCAATTATTTGCGAAGGTTGTGATGAAATTGAGTTTACTCCACAATACCCCATTACTAATTGCCCTCTTTGCGGTTCTCTTTGCACAGTTTGTTAAAATCCCCATTCATTTTTTAATGACCAGACAAGTAAAATGGGGACTTTTTACCTCAACAGGTGGAATGCCTAGTTCTCACTCTGCTTCTGTCACTGGATTGGCAACCTCAATTGCCTATGAGACGGGTTTGGAATCCCCCATTTTTGCGGTAGCTGCAATGTTTTCCATTATCGTGATGTATGATGCTAGTGGTGTTCGTTACCAAGCAGGTCAGCATGCAGCCATTTTAAATCAACTGCGTAAGGATTTCCAAACATTGCTTCATGATTTAAAAAAATGGCCACAGATGGACGGACAAGAAAAAATGGAGGAATTAAAAACATTATTAGGCCATAAACGAAGTGAAGTATTTTTTGGGGCTCTAACGGGTATTTTTATCGCCATCATAGCCTACGAGTTTTTCATCTAACAGACATCAACACATCCTCTAGAGGAGGCTGTGTTTTTTTGTATAAAAAAAGTATTCTTTCTTCAATTGAAGAAAGAATACTAAGCACGTTAGAACATTCGATAGCCACTTTTACGTAAATAAATCATCACGATACCAGCCACAATAGAACCCGCAAAGCCACCTGATAAAATAGCAATATCCACAAACTGAAGTGCCTGTAATTTATCAATTAATGCTGGGAATGCTGAGCCTGGCTTAAAAATATAATCTAAGAAGCTTACTTCATCTACAATAAAGATGACAACAATTGGATACACAATTGCCATTAACCATGTCATCCGTAACAGCATATTTAACAAGAATCCGATACCAAAGAACATGACGAAAAATAACAAAATAGAAATGATTAACTGCACTAATGAAACTGGACCATCCATGTATGTATAACCTCCGTTTTCCTCTCATTAGTTTACATGATTACGACACCGCTTTCAATGAACATATCCTTGTTTTCGCTTGTTCGTCATATTTAGGAAAATCATCAATCGATCATCTATGGTTGATCTTTGAATTTAGGGGTAGATGCTTCTTCCGCGGGTATTTGCTTCTCCTTCGTCGTAGATGCTTTTTTCACCAAAAAACTATTGAAGACAAATGCTTATCTTCAATAGTTTCTATGATTTTATGAAGTTGATTAAGCTACTAAAAACTTTGGTGATTTCCAAAGCTGTGCCCATTTTTTAAATGCTGTCAGCACAATTAAGAAGCCAAGCATTAACATGATAACAGATAAAATCCCATTTAACATATTAAAGCCTGCAGCGGCTGGATTCCAGTATACATTTTTAATCATCCAATAGCCTGCAACGTTGACCGTAATGTATAAATAAGCCAATGGGATAAAGCATGTCAATGCATAGATGCGTTTATCTGCGACCTTCAATACCATCGTCACGCCACATACTAGACCAATGGCTGCCATTAGCTGATTGGATACACCAAATAATACCCAGATTGAGCTTATATCCCCTGAATACAATAAATAGCCCCACATAAAGCAGGCAAGTGCACTAGCAAAAATTGTACCTGGTACCCAATTGGTACGCTTCAGTGGTTTATAAACATTGCCACCAAAATCTTGTATTAAATAACGAGCTACCCTTGTTCCAGCATCAATGGCTGTAAGAATGAAAACCGCTTCAAACATAATGACAAATTGATAGAAGTACGAAGATAACTCTGCGAACCAAGGAATACCTGTAAAGATATCTGTCATACCAACTGCTAGCGTTACAGCACCTCCTGTTCGTCCTTCCAAGTCCATGCCGATACTTTGAGACAATGCTTGTAGATGAACCGGCTCCATTCCTAATGTAGCAAATACAGCTGGTGCTGAGTTAATCGCAAAATAGTCGGCTGGATGAAGAGCAGTAGCTGCGATTAAAGCCATCACACCTACTAGTGACTCTACTAACATAGCACCAAAGCCTACAATACGGATGTCCTCCCAACGATCAATCATCTTAGGCGTTGTTCCTGAGCCTACAAAAGCATGGAAGCCAGAAATGGCACCACAGGCAATTGTAATAGAAACAAACGGCCACACAGGACCGGCAATTACTGGTCCACCACCATGAATAAACTCTGTCAATGGTGGGAATTGAATAGCAGGATTAACAAAGAACACGCCAATAATTAGTGCAATAAATACCCCAATCTTCATGAAACTACTTAAATAATCACGAGGTGCTAATAAAAGCCACACAGGTAATGCAGCGGCAAAAAAGGCATAGATTGGTAAGATGATAGCTAATGTATCCCGATCAAATGTTAAAAAATCACCGAATGCTGTGCCTTGAATAAGCGGTCCGATAAATACCCCAATCATTAATAAAATAAAGCCTACAGTAGATGTAACAATTAAATTGCCTGTTTTACGATAGGCAATACCCACAAGCATGGCGATTGGTATCGTAATACCTACAGCAAACGTTCCCCATGGATTGCGCTCTAAAGCACCTAACACCACCATCGAGAGACCTGCCATTGTAATCGTAATAATGAATAGCATCGCAAGGCCTGTACAGAAACCTGCGATAGGGCCTAACTCCTCCTTCATCACTTCCGATAGGGATTTACCACCATGACGCATGGAAGCAAATAAAACAACAGCATCATGAACTGCCCCACCAATTACTGCTCCGATTAATAGCCATATAAGTCCAGGCAAATACCCAAATTGTGCAGCTAGGATTGGTCCAACTAAAGGTCCTGCTGCTGCAATCGCTGCAAAATGATGCCCAAAGGTTACCCACTTATTCGTCGGAACATAGTCTTTACCATCTTCCAAAGCGTGGGCTGGGGTGGGCGTATCATCTTTTATTTTAAGTACCTTCTTTGTAAAGAAAATGCCATACAAACGATAGCTGATCATCAAAATACAAATAGACCCTATCACTATTGTAATCGCATTCATGCAAACACCCCTTTTACTTTTTCCACATCATAGCAAAGGAATGTCCATATTATTCGTAAAATAACTGAAATGTCAGAAATTAAAGTTGAAAGGTAGTAGTTGTCCGTTGAAATGCAACTACTTCGAAAGGTCAAAAATTTTCCGTACATCCTTCATATATAGCCTACTTACTGGAATGGAATGTCTGTTATGCACAATTAAATTAAATTTAGAACTACTCCAAGGCTCTAATTCCACAATATGCTCTAAATTGACAATATACGCGCGATGGACACGTACAAAGCCTTTTAAGGTAAGTCTTTTTTCTAACGCGGCCAATGATTCAGAAGCAAAAAAACGCCCCTGCTCTGTCACAACAACCGTTTTACTATCCTCAGAGGTACAATACAAAATATCCTGTATTTTCAATAATAAAATTCGATCGTTTACATAAACTGTTAACTTATCGAGCTTGTCCAACTGAGATGCCTTTAACTCCTCCATTGTTTTTGCTTGCGCAGCTCTTTTTTTAGCTAACAGTTTTTCCACAGCTGTTTGTACCCTTTCTGCCTCAAAGGGTTTCAATATATAATCAAATGCATTGACTTCAAATGCCTGCAAAGCATAGTCATCGTAGGCTGTAGCAAAAATAATTTCAGGTCTCTGTGCATTCAGTAATAATTGTTTGGCTAAGTCAAGTCCATTGTTCATGCCTAATTCAATATCTAGAAATATACAATCGACTTCTTCAAGCTGTGACGCTTTGCACAACTCCTCAAGATTTTCAGATTCACCACAAACATTCACTAATGCTGTTTGCTCTAATAAATATCGCAGTTCCGCGCGTGCTAAGGGTTCATCATCCACAATATATACATTCAAATTTTTCTACTCCCATCTAGTCGCCTTTAACGGCAGTTGAATCATAATTTTTGTGCCCACATCTAACGTACTTGTTATATGAAAATCCGCTTCAGAACCATAAATTTCATGGATCCTCTGATAAATATTCCAAAGAGCGGTTCCTGTCCCCTGTTCAGATTGCATTATGCGCTTGCCAAGTTGTTTTACCTGCTCCTTCCTCATACCACAGCCGTTATCTTCCGTTAACAGGACCAGCTTATCATTCACACGTTGTACTTTGACATAGATTTTGCCTTCATTACGATTTTTAAAGGCATGATAAATAGCATTCTCGACAAGAGGCTGTAAGGTAAATGGAGGAATTTGCACATCAAAGAGTGTTTCATCCATGATAAATTCAACTTCGTAACGATTTGGAAACCGTGTTTGCTCAATAGATAAATAAGCTTCAACATGATCTATTTCATTTTTCAGTGGAATTAGCATTTGCCGTGCGCCCTGCAGATTGCTTCTAAAAAATGTACTAAGCTTGATTAATAATGCTCTTGCCTCATCTGCATCTGTCCGAATCAAGCTTGAAATAGTATTCAGACTATTAAAGAAGAAATGTGGATGAACTTGTGCTTGTAATGCCTTGATTTCAGCATCCTTTAATAATTTTCGCTGTTGCTCAATTTCAGCATATTCAAGCTGAGAGGAAAATAGTCTACTCAAACCCTCTGCTAGCTCCTTCTTCACCCCTGTCAAAGAATCCGCTTTAGTGAAATAAAGCTTTAAGCTTCCCACTGTTCGATGCTGTACCTTCAAGGGCAAGACAATAGCAGCACTTAATGGGCAGCTAGCGTGTGGACATTGAATTTCCTTTTGAGATGTAGCCATTAAAATTTTGCCTTCCTCTAATACTCGTTTTGTCAAAGCTGTCATGATTTCTCGATGAATTAAATGATGATCCTCACCAACGCCAACATGTGCTAACACCCCATTTTTATCGGTAATAGCGACCGCATCTACTTTTATTTCTCTTTTAATAATTTCTGCAACCGTTTGGCATGATTCTTCATTCAAGCCCTTACGAAAATGCTCAATTGTTTGTTGGGCAATTGAAAAAGCTTGATGGGTTTGTAATGCCTTTGTTCGCTCCTCTTCATCAATAAACGTTTTAATAATCATGAAAAATAAAAATATCCCAAAGGCATTCATTAAAATCATCGGCATTGCAATTAATGAAACTAACTGCAAGGCCTGCTCAAATGGCTTCGCGACTACTAAAATCACCAGCATTTGAATCGTTTCTGCACAGATGCCGATAATGA
This sequence comes from Lysinibacillus sp. YS11, assembly GCF_002896375.1. NCBI lineage: Bacteria > Bacillati > Bacillota > Bacilli > Caryophanales > Bacillaceae > Lysinibacillus > Lysinibacillus sp. YS11. Next base: position 3,608,522 of record NZ_CP026007.1, read on the forward strand.
CTGCTTTCTTATAGGAAAAAGTTTGACGTATTTTAAAGCGTTTACTTAAACCACCTGTAATAAAGCCAGCTAGAATTGTTGAAACACCGCAGGCTATTGCTGTAAAACCACCAAGTGTAATTCGGTGAATACCTGCAATAATTCCTACACATACACCAACAAGTGGTCCACCAAAAATTCCTGCAATAGCGACACCAATTAATCTCGTATTAGCAATGGCCTCCTCCGCATTGATCGTACTATGTATCATCTGATTTAAAGGATGGATTGTCCCACTTTCAATTTTAATCCCTGTATAACTGCTGATAATACATAGGCTACTAAAGATAATAATGAGCCATATTTTCTCTTTCGTTCCTTGCTCCTGAAACAGCTTTTCTCGAAAGAGTCGCCATCTTGACATTAAAAAGGCAAACACAATGATCAGCCCAACTCGCTCTAACATAAATAAAAACAGCTCCATCAAAGGTCACCTCCTAAAAGTCATATTATTTTTTAAAGAATAAACGATAAGAGGTATAACCAAAAATATCACCCGGATTAATCCCTTCTATCGCCTCTAATTGATGTCTTTCAAATTGATTGGAAGCCATTTCCTTTAACATCACAGAGGTTGTTTCATCTTGTGCTAGTTCCTGTGGATACAACCATTTTGCTTCTAAAATTTCTTTTTCTTGAATGGAAACCTGCTGCTGCTCATCTAGCATTCGACAATAAAAAATCGCCATATTATCACTGATATCATCACGGATGACACCTGTTCTAAATCCAATTAAGCCTGAGACTCTACAATCGATGCCTGTTTCTTCTTTGATTTCACGAATAACCGCCTCATCTACCGTTTCTCCTGCATTAACAAAACCTGCTGGCAATGACCAACGCCCCTTCAAGCCACTATAAGCCTTCTTTACAACCAACCATTGCCCAAGCTCATTCACCGTAACACCTGATACACCCAACCATATTTTCCCTCGATCTTTTCTCATAACCTTCACCTCTATCTACCTATTATACCTGCTCACTTTCTATGGAATGAAGCATTTATTCTGAATTTTACAGTTAATCCACAGTGAAAATGCTTCTTTCATTCAACCTCAATGAAAGAAGCTATTATACATTGCCTTGAATTTCACTAAATAAGGTCATAAAAATTTGTTGGAAGTGTCAGATGATTTTTAACATAGTTACTTACAAACAGGTAAATAAAAAGAAAAAAAAAGCTCCTTTCATTCATCATGTTTTGCAACATCATCAATCAAAGAAGCCTATTATTGTTAGCCCATTATTCGAATGGATTTATTTACTTTTACTCACAAACCTCAGGCGTACCTTCACGCTTTGCTGTTCTGAAAGACGTACCACAGCCACATGATGCAATGGCATTTGGATTATCGATTGTGAAGCCACCGCCCATTAGCGATTGTTTATAGTCAATTTTTGTTCCCATCAAAATCGGCGCATCTTCACGGGAAACAAGAATTGTTAAACCATGCTGAACATCTTCAAAATCATCATCTTTTTTCTCTTTATCAAAATGCATGCCATAGGATAGCCCGCTACAGCCGCCACCATTCACCACTACACGTAAAAAAGAACCTTGTTCTTCATTATGCTCCATCATTTCATTAATATGAAAGCCAGCAGCCTGTGTCACTTCTATAATTTGCTTTGTACTTGTCATCCCAATCACCTTCCTTCTTACGTATTATCATAACAATTTTGACCATTGTATGACAAACATTCAGCTTCAAGTCGATTATAAGTTATAATTCTCATATTTTTCACATTAATAGTATTTTTTATTCATGTTAATAAAAACATCATTGGTATAATAGTTACAACGAATTCTTGGCAGGGGGTAATATATATGGAGATTTCACCATATTATGAGAAAAAAATTCAATGTTTAAATTGCAAAAAAGAATTTCCAACATTAAAAGTGCGTTCAAAATTTATTAAAGTAGATCATACGGAAACAGATTTTCAACCTATTTATGCAGATGAAGTGAATGCTCTCTATTATAATGTTTTTGTATGTGAGCATTGTGGCTTTTCCTTTACAGAAGACTTTACAAAATATTTTGCACCGGGTATCCAAGATGATATACGTACACAAATTACAGAAAAATGGGTGCATCATGATTTCAAGGGTGAACGTACCGTATTTCAAGCCATTCAAGCCTATAAGTTAGCGTTTCTTTGTGGCACGATTAAAAAAGAAAAAAATGTAGCGATTGCTGGACTAACTTTACGTCTTGCATGGCTTTATCGTTCCTTAAACAATAGTGGACAAGAAGAGCGCTTTATGAAATTAGCACGTGATTATTATATGGAATCTTATTCTACCGAGGACTACAGCTCTACACAAATGTCAGCTGTCCGAATTATGTATATGATTGCTGAATTATCTAGACGTATTGGAGATATTGAAAATGCGACACGCTTCTTTTCTAGAGTCATTGAAAAACAAAGTGTCGGTGGTGAGGCAAAAATTATAGATATGGCGAAAGAACAGTGGGCCATTATTCGTGAAGAAAAAGAACATGCGCGTCATAAATAGGTAAATAAAAAAGTTCTAGCTTGCAAACAGCTAGAACTTTTTAAAAAGGCTTAGAATACTTGCTCTACTTCCACGATACCTGGTACTTCTTCTAATAATGCTCGTTCAATACCAGCTTTTAATGTAATCGTAGAACTTGGGCAACTGCCACAAGCACCTAATAAACGTAATTTCACAACGCCATCCTCAACATCTACTAATTCACAGTCTCCACCGTCACGTAGTAAGAATGGACGTAATTTATCTAATACCTCTTGAACTTGGTCGTTAATTGTTGCTTCTGCCATTTATCTCGACTCCTTTCCTTATAATGATTATAATGTTAGCAACAGAAAAAATCCAATATTGAATCACAAGGAGAGAAAATACTATGCCATCAACAAAACCTATGATTGAAATTTATGGAACAGCTGTCATCTGTGCTAGTTGTGTCAATGCCCCATCTTCCAAGGATACATATGAGTGGCTACAAGCAGCCATCAATCGCAAATATCCAGATCAAGCATATGATATTCGCTATATCGATATTGAAGGTCCAATTGAGAATGAACGCGACCAAGAGTATGCGTCACGTATTCAAGACGATGAATTTTTCTACCCCCTTGTCCTCATTAACAATGAGGTAGTTGGAGAGGGCTATGTCCAATTAAAGCCTGTATTTACGGCCCTTGAAAATTTAGGGTTTGTCCCAGACGAAACGGTTTAATAAAAATAAAGGGATTGTTTCAAAATGATTTTTGAAACAATCCCTTTCAGCTAATTAATCATTTTGACGTTTGTAATACCATAATAATCCTGATTTCATTAAGCGAGCGATACGCCCAGTTACTGTTGTATCAGCTAAGTATACAAAGCCTTGTTTTTTACCAAGAGCTCCCATAAAGCCTTTTAATTTAATATCTGGCATCTTCTCTGGTAAATGTTCACCTTTCCAACGCATACGAAGTACTTTCACAATTTGCTCCGCTTGTTCCTCTGCTAATTGTGCTGTTGGGGCTAAATCTGATGAAGCACAATCTCCTACAACATAGACATGTTCATCATCGAGTAAATTAAAATACTGTGTGACAAGTGGACGGTCATGTTTATCTTTCTCAACATCCATATCACGCACAATTTTGACTGGCTGAACCCCCGCAGTCCAAACCACTGCATCGAGTAAAATTTCATCATCATGATTAAAAATTTTACCTGGCTCTACTCTTGTAATATTTGAATTGGCAACCACATCAACATTATGCTTAACAAACCAATCCTTTACATACTTACTGAGTTTTTCTGGAAAATCTTTCAATATACGTTGACCACGGTCAAATAGCTTGATTTTTAAATCTGAGCGACTTTCACGTAGCTCACTTGCAAGCTCAATTCCACTTAGGCCAGCCCCTATAATTCCAACTGTAGACCCAGCTGGTAACCCACAAAGTGCTTGGAATGTTGCACGTGATTTACCCATTGTTTGAATGCTGTACGTATACTCTTCCGCACCTGGTACACCATGATATTTATCTTCACAGCCAAGCCCAATGACTAAATCATCATATTCTATACGTTGTCCGTCTTCAAGAATGACTACTTTTTCCGCACGATTAATTTCAACGACTTCTCCATATACGGCTGTTAAACGTTCATGCTCTGGGAAGCTTACACGAATTTCTTTATCTGTTGCTGTCCCTGCCGCCAATGCATAAAACTCTGTTTTTAAACTATGGAAAGGGGCTCTATCTACTATAACTACCTCTCTGTCTAATGGTAGGCTGTTTAATAGACGAAGCATGACACGCATATTGCCGTAGCCGCCACCTAAAAGTACTAATTTTCCCATAATAGTCTCCTTTTATATCTCTTTTAATAATTGTTCACAAAGTATCCACAAACGAGTATAACCGATTGTGAGAAGTTTCACAATATCAGAATGAAATTTTGTGAAAGATTTCACAAAATAAACGAGAACCTGTTCATTTCTATTGATTTTTAAGCCATTAATAACAAATTCCCTTTATCTTTTATTAAAAAACGTTTCTTTTCTCTTAAACATAAATAATTGACGAAAATCGTAAAACCGAGTAGCATTACTTTGGTGAGGTGACATGGATGAATCCAATGGTTGAATTTTGTATAAGTAATTTAGCAAATGGCTCTCAAGCAACTTATGAAGTACTCGAACGCGATCCAAACATCGACGTTTTGGAATATGGCTGCCTCAGTTATTGTACAAAGTGCTCAGAATCCTTCTATGCAATAGTAAACGGTGAATTAGTAGAAGCTGATTCTCCTGATGAATTAACGAAAGCCATTTATCAATTTATTGAAGAAAATCCTTTATGGTAGTTTTCTAAAATGCCTATATGAATAAATTTGAACAAATAAAAAGGATGTTATGCTGAAAATTAGCATAAACATCCTTTTATTACTTTAGTACGTCCACTACATATGTAGGTTGGCATTCTTTTTCGAGGACAGTCTTTGTAGGCGTCACCCCAGTATTCACATGAATGGTGTCACAGCCAAATCGAATGCCACACATAATGTCCGTATCATAATTATCACCGATCATTACCATGTCTTCTTTCGCAATTCCATGTTCGGTCGCAATTACTTCCAGCATGGCTGGCGATGGCTTACCAATATAGATTGGTTCAACATCTGCAACTTCTCCTACCAAGCGTGCAAAAGAACCATTGCCTGGTAAGAACCCATATTCTGTTGGGAATTTAATATCTTGATTCGTGGCAATAAAGGTCGCTCCTTGCTGAACAAAAACCGTTGCCCTAGCAAGTGCCATATAATCAAGCGTACGATCAATCCCCATAACAAATACATCGGGCTCATCCTCAACAGGCACAATATTTTCATTGAGTAGTGCCTGACGAATACCATCTGTACCCATCATCGCTACTTTTTTGCTTGGAAAATGTAGGGCCACATACTTTGCTGTGACCAATGCACTTGAATAAATATGCTCTAATGGCGCGTTCACGCCAATAGACAGTAAAGCTTCTTGCAGTTGTTCTCGCGTCTTCGAAGAATTATTCGTTACATAGAATGGCTCAATTCCTGCTTGCTGTAAACGATGAATAAAAGCTACCGCAGAAGGAATACCTTCCTTCCCACGGTAGACAGTACCATCTAAATCAAAGCAATAGGCCTTATATTGTTTCATTGATGATCCTCTGGCAAAAATGCTGAAACAGGTCCTAATTCATTTGTTAAATAATTATGAACTGCTGGCGAGAACTGCTTTAAAGCCATTAGATTGGCTGTTAATACATGGATAACCTCTTGGATATCTACCTCTATAAACTCACGCACTAGCATTTTACGTAAGCCAACAACTGCTTTGTATGGTGCTTCCAAATCAGCAGCTACAACTTTTTCATCGACTAAAATATCAATAATATCCTCGTAGCTTCCTGGATCGCGCATAATGAAACCGTCAATCATTAAATTTCCTACATCCATCATTGACTCCATAATGTTGTGTCCAATTCGCTCGATAGCTAATTTCTTTATATCATTCTGAAGCCAGTTATCCTCTGTCTCCAAAATAGTTAATAGCCCATCTAAGTACTGTAAATTTTTTGTGATTTTATTACGATCTACAAAATACACAAGGAAAGCCCCCATTCAAATCTTTAAAAGTTGATAGTCTTTTCTCTTCTATAGTACCATAACTATAGGATTGGAAGGAGATTAAAAGATGGAACGTTTTTTTTTATATGATGATGTAGAAGATACGAAAACAAGATTTGTTAGTTTTGCTGGACAAAAGCTACGTTATGATTTAGCTATATTACAATCTGGCCGCTTCTTTGGAAAAGTGCTTGTCATGGATATCCAGTTCGGTCGCTTTGCTATTATTGGTCCTGATGATGTAGAAGAGCCTGGTTACTTAGAACATGTGTACAATCGCACAGAGGAAGAAACAATCGAATTACGGGAATACTTGCGTGAATTATTGAACTAACACCCATTTTATTGGGTGTTTTTTTATATAACATAAAAAAATTTCGCTAACCCTGAGCGATTGCGAAATCTTTTTACGTATTGTTATTTATTTAAAGTGGATGGATTATCTTTATTATGGGGCTTGTCTTTATTTTCATTATCATTTTGCTTTTTCGCTTGCTGATTTTGACCAATCACAGCTAAATCGTCTACACTAATATCAAAACCATACCCATATTCCTCTCGATCTAATGGCTTTTTATTGCGTTTTTCTTTTCCCAACATCATCACCTCCATTCATAAATTATCCCTTTTTTAATGATTTATACGCCCTTTTTCTCAATACATTTAAGCTGTGACATCCTTAATAATCCACTGGGCAGCGCTTATTAAATCTGGAAAGACAGCATCTGCTAATGGATCTTGTTCTCCTAGGAAAACACCCTTTGTTCCTGCCCGTTTTCCTGCAATAATATCCGTATCTGTATCACCAACCATATAGGATTTTGATAAATCAATGTTATATTTCTTTCCTAAATCCACAATTAATTTGCTATTGGGCTTGCGGCAGGCACAACCTGACTTAGGTTTGTGCGGACAATAAACGACTTCATGGATCACTGCCCCTTTTTTCTTTAACTCCTTCACCATATGTTCATGTATTTTCTGTAAGCCACTTTCCTTCATAAAGCCTAAACCGACCCCACCTTGATTTGTCACGACAAACACATAATCAAAATGCTTATTTAGCTTTCTGATTGCCTCAGGCACTTGCGGTAAAAAATACAAATCCTTAGGCTTATTCACAAACTTCACACGATTGGTCAGTACTTCATTGATAACACCATCACGATCTAAAAATACGGCTCTTTTCATTTGCAACACACCTTCGATAAGCTGTTTTGTGCTTTAGTTTTCCCCAATTACACAAAAGCTAACAATCATGAAAAAAAAAACCTGATGCCTATCACATCAGGTTTTTGTATAAGAGTTTATTCTGCTAAAGGTTCATGGTCTGTTGGCTTTGTTACTTCACTCATATCCACTACTTCTGGCTGTTTCATAACTTTCCCCAATTTACGTAATACGAAATAAGCACAGCCAAAATTACAGTATTCGTATAGATAATCTTGAAGCGTACTTATTTTTGTATCAAAAGTGGATTTTTGATTTTTATCATCAAAAAACCCCTTTAAACGTAACTGGTTATAGCCCCAATCACCTACAATATAATCGTATCTGGCTAAGATATCTGAGTATCTTTCCTGAAAAACTTCCTCCTGAAAGGCCTCGCGATAATCTTCTATTAATTCATATTCTAATCCTTCAACTATGATCAAAGTGACACCACCCTTTTCGTTCAGCCTTGACGTTTACACTTCCGCTTGTAATTGACGTTCTTTCGTTGCAGCATTTACTTGTTCGTCTGCATGATAACTACTACGTACAAGTGGGCCAGCCTCACAATGCTTAAAGCCTTTCTCCATGGCAATCTTACGCAGTTTACCAAATTCTATTGGTGAATAGTATTTTTTAACTGGTAAATGCTTTTTCGTTGGCTGTAAATATTGACCGATCGTCATAATATCTACATTATTTGCACGTAAATCGTCCATGACTTCTAAAATTTCTTCATGTGTTTCGCCTAATCCAATCATTAGTGATGATTTCGTTGGAATTTCAGGCTGCATCTCTTTAGCTAAACGCAGGAACTCTAAAGAGCGTTCGTATTTTGCACGAGCGCGCACTCTAGGTGTTAAACGGCGTACTGTTTCAATATTATGATTTAAAATATCTGGTTTTGCATCCATTAACATTTGAAGGTTCTCCTTCATCCCGCCTAAATCTGATGGCAATACCTCAACAGATGTGAAAGGACTTTTACGACGAATTGCACGTACTGTTTCTGCTAAAACTTGCGCTCCGCCATCCTTTAAATCGTCACGTGCGACCATTGTAATAACAACGTGCTTTAAATTCATAATGGCTACTGAATCTGCAACGCGCTCTGGTTCTGCCAAATCTAGTTCATTTGGTAAACCTGTTTTCACTGCACAGAAACGACAAGCACGTGTACAAACGGAACCAAGAATCATCATGGTAGCAGTACGTCTCTCTCCCCAGCATTCATGGATGTTTGGACAACGAGCTTCTTCACATACTGTATGCAGATTTTTCTCACGCATCAGCTTTTTAAGCCCTTTATATTCATCATTCGTGTTTAGTTTTATTTTTAGCCAATCTGGTTTTCTTACATGTTCTTCTTTACTTGTAGGTTTACAAGATGTCATACGAATATCGCCCCTATCAAAAATATACATTTTTTAATATTAACTATCTTCACTGTTGTCAATGTAACATATTAAAGGCACTCCAACAACTATCACAACAAACATTTCTATTTATAAGGGACAGGTATTTCTATGGACGGTTGTGGCGCGTCACTACTATTGGTATAAATGTTTGGAACAGGTCCCCTTGTTAGGCCCATCGCTACAGGTATATCCTGTGCAACGGTAGAAGATTTACTAGCGAAAGGAACAATAATCTGAACATTTACCTCTAAATGAATACCTACCTCCACATAAGCACTATTGATTCCAAATTCTTGAATAGAGGATGTCACATTACTATGAACATTCCCAATCACATGGAAGCGAATCGGGATCTTTGGCCCCAAATTTCCAAGCAAGGGAATATTGGCTGCTTGACCAAGCGGTACAAAAAAGACAATGCCATCACCATCTTGGATCCTGTTAATATCATATTCAACATTATCTAATTCAGGTAAATGGGATAGCTCTCCCTGTTCAGCTTGCTCTAAATACATTTTAACAAGCTCTAATGTCTCTGCTCGAACACGATTAATAATTTCTGTATTAAACTTAGTCGTCATCATTTCAGACGTACCTGGAGGAATATCTTCAATGATATCATTTACATCTAATACATTAGAGGTACGTGAATTAATGGCTTTACTCACAACATATGAGGCAATCTTCGTAGTTTGCACTTCCGCATATTGCAAATAGGTTGGCATGAGCCGTTCATTTAAATAATAAATAAATAATATAAGGCAAACAACCATACTAACAATTAAAATCGTTAATTTATTAAGACGCATTCCCCTTCTACCATATGAGCGTAATTTCATTCTTTTTCGAGGGAAAAACAAAAAAATCTCCTCCTGTTCCATAACGTATGAACAGGAGGAGTAATTTATTCTACTTTTGCGGGAACCACATAATCCGTCTCAACATTTTCAATTGTTACATCAGGATAATCCACTAAATTAATTTCATATGTAGCTGCGAGCAATTGATCTTGTTCTTCAAAAATACGAATCCATGGTAATGCCGCATCCAACGTGTTTTGTCTAGATACAATCCCACGGCGTCCATCTGATAATTTTAAAATAACACCATTTGGATAATGAACAACAGCTCTTTTTAAAGCTTTTACAATTCGAGCATCATAAAGAGTGCCCGAGCCAGCTTCAACAATAGCTAGTCCTTGTGAAGGGAGCATCTTCTCCCGGTATACACGATTCGTTGTCACCGCATCAAAAACATCTGCAACACCAATTATCTTGGCAAATGGATGAATTTCAAAGTCAACAAGTCCTCTTGGATAGCCACTTCCATCAATACGTTCATGGTGTTGGAAAGCACAGTGCGCCACAAGCAGAGAGATTGAATGTAAATTCCGTAATAAATCAAAACCGTAACGAGCATGCATCTTCATCATTTCAAACTCATCATTCGTTAAACGTCCTGGCTTTGTTAAAATATCTTTCGGTACCATTAGTTTACCGACATCGTGTAATAATGCACCTATCCCGATCAAACGTAAATCCTCAGCAGAGTAGCCAAGTTCTTTGGCAATGGCAATAGAATACAATGTCACTTGGAAAGAGTGTTGATATAAATATTCATCAAATAAATAAGCATCTGTTAAAATGGTTAGAATTTCATTATTTCCAGTAACTGCAGAAAGTAATTCATCTACGATCGAAACAATTGTCTTTGATTGCTGATCTAATATATAAGAAGCATTTACTGGATTCAAACCATCAATGGACTGGAACGAATCCTTTATAGTTTTGATGACTTTATTTCGCATAGCAGGTGGAACGGTCTCTTCTACTTCTATTCCCTCAGAAATCTCATCGTCAATATATAAATAATGTGTATTTAACTGTTGAAGTCTTTGAATAATACGGTCATTAATGACAACATCTTTCTTTAAAAGCGGATGACCTGCCTCATTCCAAATGGTTCTTCCTAATACCATTCCTTCTTTTAATACATCGATTGAAATTAATCGCATGACTTCTTCCCCATTCCATTCTTTAAACTCTCTCTATTGTTTAAAGAATCTTTGACCATAATCTATCATAATGTTTCGTAAAAATTCAGGTAAAATATATTGTTTTTTTGCATATTTAAAACTTGGATAAAAATAACCAAATGTAAACAGATCCAATGTGACCAGTTTATAAATGTGATTTTGATCTGCTAGCTTACCATTAATTAATAATTGCCGATTTTCATTCATGGAAAATCCATATGTCAATATTTTTCCAAAAATGACGCCTCTAAACCCTAGTCCTTTTAGTTCGATATAGGGCCATTCTTCATTTTTGGATTGCATATAAATTTCTTTCATTTCAGCGACGGATAATTCAATTGTACATAAATTAATTGGATGTGGAAAAATTCGGTGCAAATCTAAGGCAGTCACTATTCCCTTAGGAAGACCATCTAAAAATATCCCTGCATTGAATAATGCACAGTCTGCTCCGCTTTTTTCCAAAATTGCATGTGCAAATAAATCAGATAGCTGTGAATAATGGAACCATTCCTTGTTGTAGGCTTTCTTTGTTGTAAAAACTGGAGTATCCAATATTCTGTTTCCTTCATCCTCCAAAAACTGTACCACTTTCTGTTCATTTTTAACAATTGGCAAATCCTTATTATGAATTAAAGTATCCTTTTTTTCAACAATTTTCCTCAATTTTTTATCATATTCTATGATAAGATGTCCAGTATATTGGCCAAACTTACCTCCACCTGTCAGTAAAACCCCATTAATCACTTTGCCCTCTGGTAGGACATGATGAGTATGAGAGCCGAATATAACATCAATTTCTGGACACTCATCCGCTAAGAGCTCATCCTCTGTAATGCCTAAATGGGATAAGCATACAACAATGTCTACTTCTTCACGTAGTTGATGCGCTAAACGTAGCAGTGTACTTCTAGCGTCGTCCATATGCCAATTTAATTCTTCATAATATACTTCAAACATGGCCGTGGCTGCAATGACGCCAATCTTCGTACCCATTGCTGTTGTTAAGATTACATAAGGCTTCATCCATGCTGGCTTCTTCCCGTGGGAGGCATATACATTTGCAACTACAACATCAAAATTAGCATTGTCATATAAGTGGAAGAGCTCTTCATGGGATAATGTAATGCCTTCATTGTTGCCGATTGTCACTACATCGTAACCCGCCTCATTTAGCAATCGCACATTACCTTTCCCAACTGTTGCTTCTGTATAAATGTTGGAACGATCTAAATGATCTCCAACATCAAACAAATAGCTTGTTTCCCCGATATTCCCTAATTTATTGCGCATTTCTTTCACATAGCTTTGCATTCGTGGCCAATACTTAAAATGACTATGCAAATCATTTGTGTGAAAAATATGGATCTTTTCAAGCATTAAAGCCACCTCACTTCAAATTAAGCTAATATGCCTTCTATAATAGATCGAATTCCTAGTAATAATAGAATAATCCTTAAAGCTAGTACAAGTGTATCGGATTTAATCCTCTTATTTAACGCAGCACCCAGCTTTGCTCCAACATAAGCCCCAGGAATAACTGGAATAGTATAAAGCCAGGGTACATGACCGAAATAAACATGGCTTGCAGAATTAACAATGGACGTTAAAAATACCATAAACATCGATGTTGCCACCGCGACATGTGGGGGGAATAAGAATAAAATAATCATTGCTGGCACGATCATGGAGCCGCCACCTATTCCAAATAAACCAGAAGCAAAGCCAATACCAAATGTTAATGTAATAGCAAACCAAATGGGATAGCCATATACATAGGTTTTTCCCTCAGAGTCAGTAAACTCTTGCTGCATACCATTTTTTACAAACCATTTTACAGGCTTCAGTTTGTCTCTCACAAGCAAAATAATCGATAAAATAATAAGTAAAATACCGAAATATAAATTAAAGGATGGTAAATCTAATCCTTTATTGACCCATGCGCCAAGGATTGTTCCTGGAATACTTCCAATAAAGAATATAAAACCACTTTTATAATCCACCGTCTTAGATTTCATATAGCTTAGCGTGGAGGCAAGTCCCGTGAAAATCATCATCACCACTGATAAACCGACTACTTTTTGTGGTGTAATATCTGGGATCATTCCTAAATTTAAGCCGATGTATAATGTTGCTGGTACTAATACTACACCACCACCTAGCCCAACTAATGAGCCAATTAGACCAGCAAGCAAGGCAATGATGACTAATAAAATAAACTCCATTATAGTTCCCCTTCAAACATGTTTAATTGTTTAGGTGCCAACCCGACATCGTTAATATTCAACATACCTTGTAGCTCCTTTGCGTTTTTCGCTGCATGATTACCAGAATTATTATTAAATAAAACGAAGAGTTCATTGACCTCTGGTTCAAGCTTTTTCATGCTATCCCCAAGCTGCTGTAATTCTTCTTTATTATAATCATATAAGAAGCGAACTTTACGCCAATTTTCTGCATTTCCTGTGTTCCGCCATCCATGTATATTGCGACCATGGAGACGAATCAACGCTTTATTTGCAGTCACTACAGGGTAGAAAGGAACAGATCCTACACCAGCCTGTGGTTCATCACAAATCGTATGGATAAATTGATGTTCTCGTAAGAAATCTATCGTCTGCTTGACAACATTTTCTGCATACCATGTTTGATTTCGAAATTCAATCGCTACTTCAAAATCCTTTAGCTGCTGTCGGATATACAATAAATATTGCACATTTTTTCCTTGGCAATCAAACCATGGTGGAAATTGTGCTAATACCATGCCTAGCTTTCCATAACGTTTAAATTCATTGGCACATTCAATAAATGCATTGAACATATCATTTTTTGATTCAAAGGGAATCTCTCCACGTAAATGACCCGTCATTCCTTGGTAAGCTTTCACAACAAAACGGAAGTTTTCAGGTGTATCCTCACACCATTTCCGAACATGCTCTTTGGCTGGTATGGCATAAAAAGAAGTATCTACTTCAACCGTTAAAAAATGACCTGTGTAATCAAATAATTTATCCTTTGAAGTAGTCACTCCACTATAAAGTGAAGGGTGATCGCCCCAACCAGTTAATCCTACTACAATCATGTGACATCCTCCTCTATGTACATAATCATAGCACACAGTATGTCACTACAAATAAACATCATGTAAAAAATATACCTTCTTTTATCACTTAATTATGCCAAAGAAAAAGCATGAGTCCATATTCCATTGAACTCATGCTACTATAACAGGCGACGTTTATTTCACAAGATTTTGCTGAATAGCCTCTAAAAACTTAATTCGGCTATATGCAGGGCCACCTTCCATTAGTGGATCTAGAACATTAACAAATACTCGGTCATTTTTAAATGCAGTAATATTTTGGATGATTGGATTCTTTTTAAAGTCTTCTAAAGCATTCGGCGCGTCCGCATTTTCATCTGTTGAAAACTGCACAAATAAATAATCAGGATTCATATCTGCAAGCTGTTCTACAGAAATGGCCTCTTGAGATTTAGCTTTAGCAACTTCATTAGGTACTGCTAAACCAAGCTCGCCATAAAGAACTGCATTTAAAAATACTTCTTTTGGATAAACATACGCTTGTCCCCCACGAATACGAATAGCCGCTACTTTTTGATCTTGTAGTTTTTCAGTTAACGTGGACTTAGCAGCTTCAATATCAGCTTTATATGTAGATAAGATCTTCTCAGCATCTGCTTGCTTACCAGTTAGTTCTGCTAGTAAATTCAAATTAGATTCCCAGTTCGTCGAAATATGTGAAACTAAAATTGTAGGTGCAATTTTCTCTAATTTACTTTGTACCTCTTCTGGGAACTTTGTGGACCCTAAAATTACATCTGGATTTAATTCTAATATTTTTTCAAAGTTTGGTTTAATCTTCTCACCAATAGATTCTGCTTTGTCTGTTACAGAAGCATAGAGCTCAGGGAACTTGCCACCAATAGCAATAGCTCCAACTGGGTGAACATCCAGCACCACCATATCCTCCATTGCTTCCATAGCTCCTGTTACAACAATTCTTTCCACTTTTTCTGGCACTTCATAGCTTTCACCAAGATATTCAATCGTTCTCGTGCCATTTTCATTTGTTGATTCTTCTTTTGTTTGTGTCACTTCTTCTTCTTTTGGTGTATCAGTGGAAGATTCCTCTTCTACTGCCTTCTTCTCTCCACATGCGGCGAGAATGAGCATAAATAATGCTATGAAACTAATAAATAAAAACTTCTTTTTCATTTACATATTCTCCTTTGAAGATGATTAACTATCTCATCTGGCTTATTGAAGTACTGAACATCTTCTAGATTTATCAACCCCTTCTTAATTGATATTGATTCTCATTATCATTTTAGTATGTAATCTTAAAAAAATCCAGTACTATTTCTCTCCATTTTTATTCGCAACATAAAAACACAAAAAACCCCTAGTCACAATTTAACTTTATCGTCTGTCTCTCGTTGGGACACACTCGATGGGACATAAGGTAAAATGCGATAAATACTAGCCCCTTTATTACCGTTTAATCTCATTCTTGGTACTTTTTCGATGATGCCTAATTTCTCTAACTTTTAACGCTACGATAAACTGTCTTTGTGCTGATCTCCAATGCTGCAGCAATAGTGGCAGCTTTCAAATGACAGGCTCCTGGATGTATCCAAAGGATGCGTTAGAAAAAATCATGATTACATTGGATGTAAAGAACTTAGGTGACTTACAGCAGCATATAGACAAGGACACAGATAACTAATATTGGTTGTCTGTTTTTTTATGTACTTTCACCAATAAATTCCCTAAAATGTAATTATGGAGGGAGGAATGTATAATGAAACAATTACTATACATAGGGTCATTATCAGTATTATTACTTGCTGCATGCGGTGATGAAAACATTGCTACAATAACCCCAGACGAATTTAAAAAGTTGGAACAAGGTATGAGTTTAGATGAAGTAGAAGAAATAGTAGGTGGCAAATCAAAAAATCCAGAAGCAAAAGAAAATGAAGACTTACGATTGTTTTTAGACTATGACGGAGAAAATGGGATAGATAAAGAATCTTCTGTATCACTTGTTTTTAAAGATGGAAAATTAGAGACACTTATTGAAACTGGCTTATTAGAACCCAAAAAAGAATTAACTAAAGAAGAAAAAGAGAAAATTGATGAAAACATTGCCCAAATAATTAGTAAAGTTTCAACAGAAGAAGTCGAAAAAATCATTACTGATAAACTAGGAAAAAATAATAACTCGCAGAAAAAAGTAATAGAAAAAGTAGAAGCAACCGATAGTGGTTTAAATCTAACTTTAAATGCTTCGGATAATTTCACATTAGATATGATGAAACGTGGTATGTGGATGGATTCTATAAAAATTTTAGAACCACTTTCAAAAGTTGATAATATTAAACAAATAAATGTCGATTGGCAGCTACCTCTTATTGACAATTACGGTAAAGAGAACGATTCCGCAGTAATGAAGTTTAGTATAGATAAAGCAACACTAGATAAAATAAATTGGGATAATTTTTTAACAGAAAGCTTCCCAGATGTAGTTACTAATTATAATGAACACCCAGCTTTAAATGAAAAATAGGTATAGGCCGCTCAACTGAGTGGCTTTTTTTATATGTATTATTGGTAATATTTCTATAAAATAAGATTACAAATATCTGTAAGGGGTGCATGACATGGATACAATAGCAGAAACAATTAAATTCACTGGCTTTGGTAAGAAGAAAGCAATGGCTAAACAAATTCAAATGAAAATAATGGTAATATCATTTTTCAAAACTATCTTGGAAATTATTTAACACCTTCTACGGTTCGAGAAAGTATAGAGAAGTATTGTAAAAAAGCTGGTGTAGATTATAAAGGTACTCATTGTTTCAGACACACACATACAGTGTTGCTTTTAAAATCGGGGGCTAGTATAAAATTTGTTTCTAACCGATTAGGGCATAAAACAATTAAAACAACTTCTGATACTTACTTAGATATTTCTGAGAAAATAGAAGAAGACGAACTAAAAAAGTTCGCCTCCTACACAAATGATAAAATCTGAATCGGCACGTTTTCGGCACGGCAGATTTTGATTGTTTTTCTAACGCCTCTAAAATCCTTATATATCAAGCATTTCAGGTGTATTACCCGATACTGCCCTCCATCTCGAATTTAATCAGACGGTTCATTTCTACTGCGTATTCCATTGGTAGTTCTTTTGTGAATGGCTCGATGAAGCCCATTACGATCATTTCTGTCGCTTCTTCTTCGGAAATTCCGCGAGACATTAAATAGAATAATTGTTCTTCAGATACTTTTGAAACTTTTGCTTCGTGCTCTAAAGATACATTATCATTAAAAATCTCGTTATAAGGAATTGTATCGGAAGTCGATTGATTATCCATAATCAGCGTATCACATTCGATGTTAGCACGAGCACCACTTGCTTTAGGACCGAAACGAACTTGTCCCATATACGTTACCTTACCACCTTGTTTAGCAATCGATTTAGAAACGATTGTTGAAGATGTGTTTGGTGCCATATGGATCATTTTTGCGCCAGCATGTTGATGTTGTCCTTTACCTGCTAATGCAATCGATAATGTCATACCACGAGCACCTTCACCTTTAAGGATACATGCAGGGTATTTCATTGTTAATTTAGAACCGATGTTACCATCAATCCATTCCATTGTACCGTTTTCTTCTACAACTGTACGTTTCGTTACAAGATTGTAAACATTGTTCGCCCAGTTTTGGATTGTTGTATAACGGCAATAGGCATCTTTACGTACAACAATTTCTACAACTGCTGAGTGTAAAGAGTTTGTTGTGTAAACAGGAGCTGTACAACCTTCAACATAGTGTACGTGAGCGCCTTCATCTACAATAATAAGTGTACGTTCGAATTGACCCATATTTTCTGAGTTAATACGGAAGTAAGCTTGTAACGGTGTTTCTACTTTAACACCTGGTGGCACATAAATAAATGATCCACCTGACCATACCGCTGAGTTTAAAGCAGCAAATTTATTGTCTGTGTAAGGAATCACTTTGCCCCAATATTGTTTGAAAATATCTTCGTTTTCACGTAGAGCAGAGTCAGTATCTTTGAACACAATACCAAGATCTTCAAGGTCTTTTTTCATGTTGTGATAAACTACCTCAGACTCATATTGTGCAGATACACCTGCAAGATATTTTTGCTCTGCCTCTGGGATACCTAATTTATCAAAAGTTGCTTTGATTTCATCAGGTACTTCATCCCATGATTTTTGAGTAGCTTCTGATGGTTTTACATAGTACGTAATTTCATCAAAATCTAAATCTCCAAGATCGCCACCCCATTGTGGCATCGGTTTTGTATAAAAAGTTTCAAGAGCTTTTAAACGGTATTCTAGCATCCATTCTGGCTCTTGTTTCATATTTGAAATTTCACGGACGATTTCTTCAGTTAAACCGCGTTTTGAACGGAAAATTGATACGTCCTTGTCATGGAAACCGTATTTGTAATCGCCGATATCAGGCATTTTTTTAGCCATCGTTTCTCCTCCGTTCATTGAGATGTATTTTTCTAGGTAATCATCCCTTGCTTTGAGTGAAGGCATAGTAGCTTTCACTCAAGAACAAGGAAGTAAGATTTATTTCACACCTTTTTCCATTGCTTTCCAAGCCAATGTTGCACACTTAATTCGTGCTGGGAATTGTGAAACACCTTGCAGTGCCTCAACATCCTCAAGGTCATATTTATCGCTGTACTCCTCACCCATCATCATTTTAGAAAAAATATCAGAAAGCTCAATAGCTTCCTCTACTTTTTTTCCTTTGATGAGCTGTGTCATCATTGATGCAGAGGACATAGAAATAGAACAGCCTTCACCATCAAATTTTGCATCCTCTACAACACCGTCTGTCACTTTCAATGTTAAGTGAATACGGTCGCCACAAGTCGGATTATTCATATCGATCGTTACAGCATTCTCATCTAAAGATCCTTTATTACGAGGATTCTTATAGTGATCCATAATCACTGAACGATATAGTTGATCTAAATTATTAAAAGACATCGCCAAAATACTCCTTCGCAGAACGTAACCCTGCAACTAAACGGTCAATATCCTCCTCTGTATTGTACAGATAGAAGCTTGCTCGTGCTGTCGCTACTTGCTGAAGACATTTCATTAGTGGCTGTGCACAATGATGTCCTGCACGAACAGCAATACCATTCATGTCAAGCACCGTTGCCACATCATGTGGATGTACATCATCTAGATTAAATGTTACTAATCCACAACGCTTCATAGGGTCACGTGGGCCAAAAATTTTCAAACCGTCAATTGTTTCAAGTTGATCCATTGCGTAGCCTGCAAGCTTATGCTCATGCTCTAGAATGTTATCTAACCCGATATCAGTTAAGAAATCAATAGCGGCTCCTAAACCTATTGCACCTGCAATAATAGGCGTTCCACCTTCAAATTTCCACGGTAATTCCTTCCACGTTGACTCATAAAGCCCAACAAAATCAATCATTTCGCCACCAAACTCAATTGGCTCCATCTTTTCAAGGTGTTCCTTTTTACCATATAGTACACCTATTCCAGTTGGTCCGCACATTTTATGCCCTGAGAAACCTAAGAAATCTACATCCAAATCTTGCACATCAATTTTCATATGTGGCGCAGCTTGTGCACCATCGGCTACCATGACAGCACCATTAGCATGTGCAATTTGAGCAATTTCTTTAATTGGATTTATTGTTCCAAGTACGTTTGATGCCATAGACACCGAAACAATTTTTGTTTTAGGTGTGACTGTCGCACGTACTTTCTCTAGGCTAAGAGTGCCGTCTGCTTCAAGCTCAATGTATTTTAAAGTTGCATTTTTTTCTTTGGCTAATTGTTGCCAAGGAATAATATTGGAATGATGCTCCATATGAGTAATGACAATTTCATCACCCTCAACAACATTTGCACGACCATAACTTGTCGCAACTGTATTTAAAGCGGTTGTTGTACCACGCGTAAAAATAATTTCCTGTGTTGATTGCGCATTAATAAACTTACGAACCTTTTCACGAGCACCTTCATATTTATCTGTTGCACGGTTTCCTAGTGTATGCACGCCACGGTGAACATTGGAATTATCAAATTCATAATAAGCTTTAATCGCTTCAATCACTTGAACAGGCTTCTGAGACGTCGCTGCACTATCAAGATATACAAGTCTATGACCATTTACATCCTGATTTAAAATTGGGAAATAGCTTTTAATGTCTTTATTCATCATTAGCGAACTTTCCTTTCAATAACCTCCGTCAGTTGCTTTTGAACGCCTTCAATTGGTAATTGCGTAACAACTGGCGCAAGGAATCCATGGATAACAAGGCGCTCTGCTTCTGCTTTCGAGATACCACGGCTCATTAAATAATAAAGCTGTAATGGATCTACTCGACCAACAGATGCTGCGTGTCCTGCTGTTACATCATCTTCGTCAATTAATAAAATTGGGTTTGCATCCCCACGAGCTTTTTCTGACAGCATTAATACACGTGATTCTTGTTGTGCATCGGCTTTTGTCGCACCATGCTCGATATAGCCAATACCGTTAAAGATTGACTGAGCTGCATCTTTCATTACACCATGCTTTAAGATATGCCCGTTTGAGTTTTTACCCCAGTGACGAACCTCAGTAGTGAAGTTAAGTTTTTGTTCTCCACGACCAACTACGACTGTTTTTGTATCTGCATGAGAACCGTCACCAATCAAATGCGTAATGTTTTCAGAGATTGTATCAGAATCATTCATTAGACCAAGAGCCCAGTCAACTTTTGCGTCACGCGCTAAACGTGCACGACGATTAACATATGTCGTAAATCCTTTTGCAAGGACATCTACTGCACCATATGTCACCTGTGCATTATCTTGAACAACGACTTCCGCAATAATATTCGCTTGCCCTTTTGCCTCTTCAACTGTTGAAACATAAGTTTCCACATATGTTACTGCTGAATTCGCTTCTGCTACTACTAAAACATGGTTATATAATGAAGCTTCCGCATTGTCATTAAGGAAAACAACTTGAAGTGGTTGCTCAATGATCACGTTTTTTGGTACGTATACAAACACTCCACCATTAACAAGTGCTGTATGAAGTGCTGTTAACTTATGCTCATCTACTTTAACAGCTTCTGTCATAAAGTATTTTTGTACAAGTTCGCCATGCTCACGAACTGCTGTGAAAATATCAGTAAAAATAACACCTTTATCAGCAAGTTCTTGTGATGCCTTAATATATGCTGGTGTATTATTACGTTGAATATATAGGTTTTCTTGTGCTTCAAGGTCAATTAAACCTTTTGCTTCTTCAGGTAGAGCATCCAATGAAGGGAATGCCTCACTATGAACTGCAAACACTGGGAAGTTCATGAAATCCCATTTTGTAATATTCGTTCTATCTGGTTTTGGCAAATCTAAACCAGCTACTTTGTCTAGTGCTGCCGCGCGAAGTTCTGTAAACCAAGTAGGTTCACCATTTGCTTCTGAGAACGAGCGCACGTCCTGTACTGTTACAGGCAAGTTAAGTTCCACTGTCATGCTAGTTCGTCCTCCTTCTTATGCTTCTTGTTCTTCTGTTTCTTCTTCGATTCCTAATTCTTTTTTAATCCAGTCATAACCTTCTGCTTCTAAGCGTTGTGCAAGCTCTGCACCACCTGATTTTACAACACGTCCTTGCATCATTACGTGTACATGGTCTGGTGTAATGTAGTTTAATAGGCGTTGATAGTGTGTAATCATTAAGCAGCCAAAGCCTTCACCGCGCATTGCGTTGATGCCTTTTGAGACAACTTTCAATGCATCGATATCAAGACCAGAGTCAATTTCATCTAAGATTGCAAATGTTGGTTTGATCATCATTAATTGAAGAATCTCATTACGTTTTTTCTCGCCGCCAGAGAAACCTTCATTTAAATAACGTTGAGCCATATCTTCGTTCATTTCAAGAAATTCCATGTTTTTATCTAATTCGCGGATAAATTTCATTAATGAAATTTCATCGCCTTCTTCACGACGCGCGTTAATTGCTGAACGTAAGAAATCAGCATTTGTAACACCAGCAATTTCAGATGGATATTGCATTGCTAGGAATAAACCAGCTTGAGCACGCTCGTCTACTTCCATTTCAAGCACATCTTCGCCATCTAACTCAACAGTACCTGAAGTTACTTCATATTTTGGATGACCCATAATAGCAGAAGCTAGTGTTGATTTACCAGTTCCGTTTGGTCCCATAATTGCGTGAATTTCGTTTGTATTAATTGTAAGATTTACGCCTTTTAAAATCTCTTTTCCGTCGATAGCAACGTGAAGATCTTTAATAACTAAAGTTGACATGAAAATACCTCCATAGTGTTCAGTGAATGGGTCAACCATTCCTTAATTATCATCATTCTAATCTTAACTGAAAATCGTTCTCTATGCAAACCATTTCAATTACTTTCCCATTCCTTAAATAAAATCTTTAAAAATAAAGACTTTGTAAGCATTTTCAGATTATTACTACTTCACCTAAACAATGAGAATAGACTTTCTTCATTTTCAATAAAATCTACCTAATTGAGAATTGATTTCATCTAGCTACATAGTGAAAACCTCGAGAAAAGTGCTAATTGTAGCGGTTTTGTGACAAATTAGCATAAACAACATATCTATACTATAACCTATTTCATTAAAATGGAATCAATTTAAGTTCATATTGGAAGAAAGAAATTTTGCTATAAAAATTAATGGATTGTCTCCTCAAAAGAAAGTAATTTTAGGCAAATGAAAAGACAGAAACGTAGATTGTATCCAACATTTCTGCCATTTCTCCATTAATTTAGATGATATGCCCATAAATATCCTTTTGATTCCAGTAAAAAAGCATCTGACTCTAAGGTAGAAGTGATAACAATTGCATCATTTGTCTTCAGCTCATAGCCTTCATTCACGCGTTCTATTTGAATAGGTAAACCTAGCTCTATAAAAAGCTGACGTAGACGGTAAATCGTATTATAAAGATTAGCTAACGCTTTTTTCTCATCTATATTAGGCCAAATATCATCTAAAATACGATACTTCGATACTACGATTCCTTCATGGACTAATAAATAATAAAAAAGCTCCTCCGTAACCTTTGTTCGCCATTTAATAGCTTTGTCATGTATCCTTGTTCCAACCTCACCTTTTAAACTAACTTCCAATTTTGTAGTGTTTCGCTGTGTTTGACGCCCATAATATTTTGTAAGTCTTTCATTTACTTGTAGTACAATACCTGGTGTCATGGGCTTTAATACATAGTCTAGTGCTTGGACTCGAAATGCATCTACAGCATATTTTGCATAGGCTGTTGAAAAAATAATAGGGACATCAATGCCTTCTTCTACTAAAATAGCTGCAAGCTCTAATCCATTCATCTTTGGCATTTCAATATCTAAAATTAGCGCATCATATTCACCCTTAATGGACAAAATTTGAGTTATTGCTTCTAAAGGTGATGTAAAGGTGGCAATAACTTGAAAAAGCCCCTCTTTTTCAAGTAATAGTTTGTGCAAATCTAAAATTGGCTGTTCATCCTCTACCATAATAATTTTCCACATGTTGAAGCTCCTTTAAAGGTTGTATGAATACCATTGTTGTACCTTCATCTTTCTTAGAAGTAATAGAAAGAGTAGCACTCGGCATTTCTTTTACTCGACGTAGAACATTGGTAAATCCGATGCCATTTGAAAATATATTTTCTCCATTGTTTAAAGCTTTTACCTGTTCCTCAGTCATACCAACGCCATCATCCCTCACCTGAATGCTTAAATTATTTTGCTGCCTTTTAATTTCAATAAAGACTGTCCCATTTCCATCCTTTTCAAAATCCCATGACGAATTGCATTTTCAACTAAAGGCTGTATCAGTAAACTTGGGATTTCTATCTTTTCAGCATCTAATGTATTTTCTATTGTCAAAATAACCGTTAACTTATCACCAAAGCGTGCTTGTTCAATCTCTACATAGGCACGTATAATTTCAAGCTCTTTCTCTAACGTTGCGCGTTGCCCATCCTTACCTGATTCTAATATATAACGTAAATAGGTAGAAAGCATCGTTAATAAATGCCCTGCTCGCTCTCCGTCTGTATAACAAAACGAAATAATACTGCTGAGTGCATTGTATAAAAAATGAGGATTGATTTGTGCCTGTAGAAAAGCCATTTCATGCTGTATCGCTTTGCCCATAGCCTCTTTCGTTAATGCTATAGCCGATAAACGTGAAAGTAACATTTCTTTTGTAGCTGGCTTACGGATATAATCATTGGCCCCTGATTCCAGGATAAGTGAAATATTCGTTGGATATTCATTGGCTACTAACATCATAATCGGTAAATCTATATAGCTATAATACTGACGTATATATTTGGTTAGGGCAATGCCTCCCATTCCAGGCATCACTTCATCTATCAATAAAAAATCAGGTCTTTTTTGCTGAATAACGTTGAGTGCCTCCTCAGGACAATGCACTACCTCTATAGCGTAGTGGCTTTGTAGTAACGATTGTAAAACCTCTGCATGAATGACATCATCCTCAACTATGAGTAATCTTGGCAAATTTTCATTGAACAGTGGCTGATCATTCATAATGATAATCATCTCATTGTCTTTTAGCACTTGCTCATAGCCCCGAATGGCAAGGTGATGATAAATCGAATGCCATTTTGTAATAAATCTACCGAATATGTACCACCCATCTGCTCAATGATGGCTTTCCCTATCGACTGTCCAGTCTCATCTGCTGCTTTTTGCTGTATAGGCTCAGGGCCAGCTCCTTCTACCAAGATTCTTACGTCTGTATCAAGATGTAAAACAGTTAGAATCATATCCCCATTCCCAGCATGAGCAATAGCTGTTTCAAGTACCCTGTATAAGATTTGACCTAGACGTTGCTCATCAGCTTGAACTAATAATTTTGGATTGGTGTGCTTGTATAAACGAATATGCGTTTTTTTTATTTTCTTTTCGTGCATAATTAATACATGCTGAATAATCATTTGAATATTAACTGGGTGTACATCTATTTTAAAATCCTGAAACCTTATTCTAGTGAAATCTTTTAAGTCATTTACTAGATATAATAAACGTTCTAATTGTTGTTCTAGTAGTTGTTGCTTATCCGTCATAGATTGAGTTGATAAGGATTTTGTAATATTTAATGCATGATAAAGAGGTTGTTCTAATTCATTTGTTGTCACTTCTAAAAAGGAATCCTTACCGATTGTCGCCTTTTCCAGACGTTGGCTATATAATTCAGCGTCTCTTGTTCGATTAATTAGTCGCATTGCCAAATAAATATTCATACATACTACAAAGAATAGCAGACCAATACGATTAAAAACATTTCGCCCAGAGAAAAAAAGCTGATCAAATGTTCCACTTATGCTAAAAATTAATAGAGATATAATTGTTGCACTTAATATTATCAGTTCATTTTTCGGAACATGAGCACTTTTCTTCATGATCAAATACAATAATCGTCCTATTATAAAAAATGCTAGGAAATTTATATAGGTAAAAAATATATATTGTAGCTCCGATAAGGATCTTGCTGGTAAAAGCAGTGTTCCAACGCCATATAATAATAGTGGTGACACAAATAATAAAGCTGTCCTACGCTTCATCATAGCTGTTACCGTATAGGCAAAGAACAGGAATAGCATCACTGCATTTATATAGGTTATAAAATCTTGCAAACGAAAATAAAATTCAAATTCTATAGTAGGAAACTCTCTATAAAGAGTTCGTTCGCCTCTTGTACATACCAAAATTGCCAACGTAAAAAAATACATTGCACTATAAAAAAACGCTTTGTCTCTTATTCTTAATAAATACAAACTAAAATGAAAGATTGAAAATATTAATAACATGATAATCGTTGTTTTTTCTAAGTACACATCTTGAATGACATCTTTTGCAAGAGCATCCGCATCTCCTATATCTATAGGAAATATAATGCCATGCCTTGCATTATGAAAATCTGCAACTTGTATTGTTAGGATCACCGAATCTGAAGAAGGTGAAAAATACACTTCATAAACAGGATTACTTGGTTTCGATGCTTCACGAGCAGTAGCAAGTTTACCATAGGAGGCAGCGATCTCATTATTTATAAAAAGTCGATGAGATGACCAAATATTTCGTACCCGAATACCTATTTTTTTGAAATGAGGTGGTAGCTTAATTTTAAGTTGATAAGTACCATACTCTGCATCGGCCTGCCATGGTCCAGGAACCTTTTCAATTGGAGCATGATCAGGAAAATTAGCAGGTTCAAGAAATTTATGGCCTATAAAACGCCATTCTCCAGACAATGCTACAATCTCTTCCTCTTTTGTTATTTCTGATAAATCTAATTGACCATCCACCGCCTGTAACTTAGTATTGCTTGTATCTTGATCGTTAAAAATTAAATAAGTTAGCATCGTGATGGCTAATAAAATAAATAACCAACTTAAACTTTTTTTTATCATGAATCCCACCTCCTCCTCATCTTACAATAGCGAACTCTCAAATATCTAACAGCTTATAATTTTTATTTTGACATAAACAGTCATTTTTTATCTTAAATAATATATAATTAAGGTATAATCAATCTTATTTTTAGATTAATAGAGGTGAAATGTTAGTGGAGTTACGTCAATTACGCTATTTTGTAGAGGTTGCTGAACGTGAGCATATTTCAGAGGCTGCTGAGCATCTTCATGTAGCCCAATCTGCCATTAGTCGGCAAATCGCAAATCTTGAAGATGAGTTAGGCACTCCGTTATTTGAACGAGTGGGACGAAATGTCAAATTAACACCAATAGGGAAGACATTTCTTGAGCATACCATTACGGCATTAAAGGCCATCGATTTTGCAGCAAAGCAAGTAGAAGAATATCTTGATCCTGCAAAGGGCTCAATTAAAATCGGCTTTCCAACAAGTTTAGCTAGCTATGTTCTGCCAACCGTTATTTCAGCCTTTAAACGCGAATATCCTGATTTACAATTTCAACTCCGTCAAGGGTCTTATCGATTTTTGATTGATGCAGTTAAAAATCGGGAGTTGAACCTCGCCTTTTTGGGACCCCTGCCCCCGAAGGACGAATCCATTCAATCAACCATTCTGTTTACTGAAAATATTGCCGCACTCCTACCAGCCAATCATCCATTAGCTAAAAGAGAAAGCATACAGCTTGCAGAGTTGAAAAATGATTTATTCGTATTATTTCCAGATGGTTACATTTTGCATAAGGTAGCGATGGATGCTTGTAGAGCTGCAGGCTTTTTACCAAATGTCATTTCAGAGGGGGAAGATTTGGATGCACTAAAGGGCTTAGTCGCCGCAGGCATAGGTGTTAGTCTATTACCAGAAAGTTCTCTTTATGATTCAGCAGCTCGCTTTACCATCAAGGTCCCTATTGAATCTCCTACAATCCCTAGAACTGTTGGTATTATTTCACCCGTAAATCGAGAAATTGCACCATCAGAAATCATTTTCTTAGACTTTGTAAAAAACTTTTTTTCTCGTCTTTCCCAATTCCAATAAAAAAATCGCCTTTTGGGCGATTTTTTTATTATTCTGTTGATTGCTCAGCAATCCATTCTATTGTTTTCTCTCCTAAGCCTCCTGCACGCCATAATACAACGTCATGATAGCTTTTCTTTTGAACGTAAGTAACCCATTTTTCTAGCGTTTCTTGATCAGCATACCAAACTTCATGGCTGACATTATTGTCATCTACATATGAAAAATAAACGGCTCCACTTGCTTGATCACGCTGCTTAGCTGCTTTTCTATCGGCTAGTAATTGTTCGGCCTCAAGCTCTGTTAAAGCGACTGTTTTGCCCTGAGCTACCCAATCAAAACCTCCAGTGGCAAAGGCGATAGCTAAATCTTGATTAGACTTCTTCATTTTTTTTACTAAATCATCTAGAAAAGAAAAAGTAGCTTTAGCACCTGGCCCACTGTGGTAACCATGAACATTATAGGCCATTACTGTATAGTGAGGTCCATCTGGCAATTTCACATCAAATGGAAAGCGTGGTTCGAGTACAACATGCAATGTAACATCCTTTTTGGAAAGCTCTTGGTAAAGCTCTTCTAAAAATAGGATATAGTTTTGAAGGTCATCTTTAGCCACCTTTTCATAATCAATCTCAATGCCATTTACTTGATATTGTTCCACAACCCGCAAAATATTTCCAATATGCTTTTGCCTTGCTGAGGAATCCTGCAATAATCTATGCAAAAGCGTGCTATCCTTTTGAACAGATGGAGCATTCTCTGTTACATAATCATTGATGAGTGTTAGGATCACATGATGGGAATCATTAAATTGCTGCTTGGTCTTTTGCAACATATCTACGGCATTTTCTGTTAACAATAGTTCATCATTGCTATTAAAATATGCGCCAAAAACACGTATATCTTGTAATCCAAGCTGAGAATTTTCTACATCTTTCATGGCGGATTTATTTTGCCATTCTGGTAACCAAATAGATAATCGGAGCTTCTCCTTATCGTTAAATTCTTCTTTTGCTTTCGCTGGCTGTTCTTTACTATTACTACAAGCTGTAATTAATAGTAGCGCAATACAAATAAATAACATAATGTTCTTCACTTGACTCTAATTTCACCCCGATTTAGAAGGTCTCGATAAAGAAATCAACGACATGATTAAATAACTCAGTGGATTTATACTTAACCTTCTCGAAATTCGTATATTGGTTCGTAAAAATAGTTTGATTGTTTTTATCTGTAATCAAAATATCTTCAATTAATGTATCGTAAATATCATCTGCATACTGTTCGTGTGAAGTGTTCTTATTGCTGTACAACGCACCAAATCCAATCTGTGCCCCTTGTAATTTCGGATTTATTTGAACGGTCTCGGATAATACATTATCTACATCTATTTCTATTTTATCCTTATTTATAACAATGTTAAATACTCTATTTTCCGTTAAGTTTCTTGGGTACTCTTCTTCATCTATACGTGACCCTTTTTGCGTATCATGGTAAGTGTAAACTGTTGCTTTATTAAATGCGTATTCTTCTTCATTCCACTTAATTCCATTTAATAGAAAGCGTTCTTTTTCAACAATTCCCCCGCCTGGTAATTTTTCATTTATTACAATCTCATTATCGGCTAGCACAATTCGTAAATAACTATTTGTTTTTTCATCGTAATTTACATAGAAAGCTTGTTGGCCAACCACATTCCCTTTAAACGCAAAATTCACATTATATTGATCTGGTAGTTCCTCCTTTAAAAGAATTCTGCCTTCACTTGATGGTGCTGAAGTTAATGTAATCTCATTATTTTCATATTCTGCCGCACCATTTATCACTTTCCAGTGTTGTGCTACTTCCTGATCTCCTATCTTAAATTGTATGTTTTGCCTACTGGCCTGTCTGATCTTCATCATCACATGATTAGTTGACCAATATGGCGATACTTGTAATCTGCTTAAATTATAAATATCTGCCTCTTTATCATTGTAGGCTCCTAATTCTAGATTAAAATGCATACGAAACTTGTCTTTAATTTCTTTGTTATTCACACTTTCCACGAGAGGATCCATATTGTTATAAAGTGAGTTTGCATGCATAATTGCGTAGGCTTTAGGGACTTCCCCCAACTCTTCATGATAGATATCCTGCATTAAATTGTAGTCCTTCTTAATACGAGCCTCCATCTCTTGTCGAGTTTCACTTGGTATCATATATTGATTACGAATAAAATCCATTAAATAATGATTATAGTATTCTATTGTTGTTTTATTAGGTACGTTATTTTCATCTATGACGCCTAAGGACTGTCCTTTATCATTAAAAATATTAATATAGGTTAACCTATATCCATTGGAGCCCATTTCCCAATAACCGCTTTTTTCCATCAGTTTTAAATCTTTGGGCTTTAAAAATTTATTATCGGTTGTATCCATTTTATTGGCATACGTAAACATCGTCGCCTTATAATTTAATTTTTCCATAATATTTTGAGCAAAAATACTAGAATCTGTACGTCCATCTTCAAATGATAGATACAAAGCTTTTTCTGGCAATGGTTTATCATGCTGATAGAAGTCTAAAATATCCTTTTGAGTAATGGTTTGATACCCTTGTTTTTCTAACAAAGTTAATTGTTCTTCTAAATTCTTTTTAGACACATATTTAGGTGATTCATTTCTACTGACACCAAAATAGGAAAGGGCAATAAAACCCTCTTTATTATTTAATGGAACTGTTTCAGCTCCCCTTTTCTCTGTTAGAAAAACAGCTTTAATTAAAATGACAGCTAACAATACTACTATTATTAATTGAGCGATCGAACGGATGATTTTCCGACGATTTTTTTTAGCTGGCTGAAGCTCTACACTTTTTCCGTTCATTCCTTCTCACCCTTTTTTCTAATTTTCACCATCGAAAATCGGGATTTTCGTAATTTTTGCTTTTCCATTTTCTTTTCCTTCGCTAGAACATCCTGAGGTGTTTCCCTTGTCCCCCATGTAGATTTCCAAAAAGTCACCCAAGCAACTGGCATCTGCCATAGCAAAATAAATTCATAATAAAGGACAAAGATAAAACCAAATCCCCATAGTTTACTTTTTCTAAAGAATAGATGAGCCAAACTCATAAGCATGGCCATTAATAGTAAACCTATTAAAAACGTTGTAGGAAAAATACCATACATGACTGGTACATAAATTAAGTTATAAACAACGACAATTGGTGCTGCAATAGGAACAATTAAACCAATAATGAAGAAAAGGAACATAAACGGTTCTTTTTTCCACATAAATAAAAATGCACGCAAAGATTCTCGAAGCCAAGAACGTTTCCATCTCATTTGCTGGGACAGAAAAACTTTTGTGTCAGATGGAACAATTGTCGAACAAATGGCATTGTCCTGATAGCCTGTTCGATGTGTTTTTAAAATATAGTTCGTCATACTACGGTCATCACCAAAAGTTGCTGGCTGACCAAGAAATTTTTGATTAAGCCATGCTGTTTCATTTTTTAAAATTAGCTCTTTCCGGTAACAGGCTAGTGGTCCTGATAAGCAAGTAACCGTATCAAACCATGCTTCAGCTGCTTTCATAATACGGAAGGCAATATAATAACGAACCGTCTGTAATTTAGTTAGCGCATTAGTAAATTTATTTTCAACCTCTGTTCGGCCAGCCACACCGCCCATTTTGGGATCTTGAAAAGGTTGCACTAAATTACGGATTGCATGTGGCTCTAAAAAACTATCGGAATCCACAAAAACAACTAAATCATGCTTCGCTTGATGAACACCCGCAACTAACGCTTCCCGTTTCCCACCGTTTTGTGGAAGCTTATAAAACTTTAATCGATCATTCGTCTTAAATCGTTCACCCTCTTGATGAATAAGGTTAATCATGTCGTATGCCTTTTCCTCTGTACGATCTGTTGAACAATCATCTACAACGATTACTTCTAATTTATCTACTGGGTAATATTGATTGATACAACTAGAAATCGTGCGATGAATCCACTCTTCCTCATTAAAGACTGGAATAATAATGGAGACACCTGGTTCAAACTTTGGATTGATCGGTACATTTTTATAGAAAATACCAAATAAATATCTACTTAACAGAAATGTTGCTGCAATAATACTATAAAGATATAAAAATTTATTAAACCTAAAGTAAATCACGCTTTCTGCTCTCATTAACATGACAATAATCGATACGACCAATAAAAATAAACTAGCCATAAAAATAGAAATGCCCCAACGTTTTTTTGTCATATATTCGTTTAAAGGCTGTAAAAATTCACAGGCAGCATAATAACGTAGTTCTCCATCCACTTCTTTCGTAAAATAACGGACAACCTTAGCCTTTAACTTCACTTTGGCTTCATAGCCCTCAGGCATTGCACCACCCGGTATGTTGAAATTCATTGTTAAAATTTCATTTATTAAAAATTCATGAGGTTGATTAGAGTAAACGAGGATACCCGTTACCGAAATATCCTCTGCAAAAAGTTTTTCTGCGTTCACTTGGCGTTTTGCCCTTTTAATATGAACCTCAAAATGAGTTTCGTAGCGTAAACTTAATTGTTGAAGTCGATAGATTTCATTCACATCTGTCGGATCAATTTCCTCTTTCTGATAGGAGGCGCCACGACGATTCACAAGGCTCCTTACATTTTCGGGATCGGGAATATTTGAAAGAATCCGACGGTCAGAGCGTGGTATCGTTAAGATCTCTTTTTTGTTTTCATTGTTCATTCACATCCCTATTTGAATCTTCTTCAATCCAAGTAGACATTTTGCTAAAGCTATAACCATCTTCTAGAAGTTTTTCAATAATGAGTGGAAGTGCTTCTACCGTATTTGTTCCATCTAGGATATGCATGACAATGACCTTGCCGGGCCCAACCCTAGAAATCACCCGTTCGTAAATGTCTTGTGCTGAGTAATCTAAATTCCAATCAAAAGAAGCGATATCATACATAGCAATCGTTTTAATTCCCGCAGCAGTAATGATCTTGGCCGTTCGCTCATCCATTATTCCTTGGGCTGGTCGGAAATATAGAAGCGGGGGCTCTTGTAAAGCATAGGTTAATGCCTGATGTGCCTTCACTAAATCATCTTGTAATTCTTCGGGTGTCATTTTTGTAACATCTAAATGGTAATAGGAGTGGCTCGCTACCTCATGACCTTCCTCTACAATCATCTTCGCTAATTGTGGATTCTTCTCCACACCACTTCCTATTAGGAAAAAGGTACTTTTGATATTATATTTACGTAAAACATCCAACACTTCTTTTACTCGTTTTTCATGTGCCCAATCATCAAAAGTAATAGCTATTTCCTTTTTTGTTGTCTCTTTTCGATAATATAAATTCGGCTTGGCTTGCTCATAATTTACATTTGGACTGACAGCATCATATCCTGAAATTTCTTCCACGGACTTTGTTAAATAACGTTTATCCAATAGATCACTCAAAGTAGTAATGGTATACTCGCGTTCTTTAGCTAATTGAGCTAATAATGGTATAGCATCAATAATGGCAGGATTAATGTATGTGTTGAGATGAATAATAGAGCCCCTATCAATATATTTACTGATATAATTAATCAGCTCCTGAGCACTTTGCATTTTTCTATCAAGTGGGTTAATAGATAATCCAATAACGGCTTTCATATCAAGCGCCTTAGCTGCTAAGCGCATATTATCGGTAACATCGCCTGAACGACTACGAACAAATTTTGGTGTATAGCCTAAATGCTCTTCAAAAATTTGATTGGTTAACATGATTTCTTCATACGTTTGGTCATAATCCAAAGACGTTACATCTGGAAATGTCAATGTACCGTTTTGCACCTCATGTCCCCTTTTTAAGATATCTTTCACAAGCTCTGGCTCTTGAGCAACACGCATTCCGTCCAGAAAAAAGGTAGCCTTCATATTCGATTCATCTAGTTTCGTTAATAGCAATTTCATTGTGTCGTTATCTGCTAAACCATTAAATGTTAACGATACTTTCGGCACTACAATATTGGCATGACTGATTACATCACTTTTACTTCCATCAGATTTTTTAACCTCTATAGAAGAATCAATGGGATGAATCGTTTCTTGGGTCGCTGACTGACAGCCCACTAAGAATAGTATGATGAGCAGACCACATAGTTTTAGTAGTTTCATTTCCTATGAATTCCCCCTTATAATTTGTAATAATTTTTATTTTCGAACAAAAAATGGGTATTACGTGTATCAAAAATTAAAGAAGCTTGTTGATCAATTAAAGAGTAATCAATAGTTGAATGATTCGTTAAAATTAATACTGCATCTGCTTGTTGGATTATTGGTGCTGTTAATGCAACCGTATCGAAATGGGATTGTTCGATAGTGAATGTTTGTATATAAGGATCAATGATTGTTAATTGGCATTGTTTATCTAGTAGTTGCTGAATAACATGAAGTGCTGGCGATTCCCGTGAATCGTTTATATTAGGTTTATAAGTGACACCAATGACAACAATATTGGCTCTATACAGCTCTTTATTTTGAGTACGTAAGTAATTACTTAATCTCTCTACTACAAAGTTGGGCATTGAGTCATTGATTTTATCAGCTGCTTCAATTAACGTTGCAGAGATACCATGTTGTTGCCCAGCCCATAGTAGATATTTAGGATCGACTGGAATACAATGCCCCCCCACTCCTGGCCCTGGTGTAAATGGCATAAAACCATAAGGCTTTGTAGAAGCTGCATCAATAACTTCCCAAATATCAATGTTCATCTTATAGCAAATCTGACTTAACTCGTTTACAAGGGCTATGTTAATTTGGCGAAAAGTATTTTCCAGTAATTTCTCCATTTCAGCTACTCTAGGGCTTGTCACAGTACACACATGGGTATGAAGAACTGTTTCATAAAAAATCTTTGATAATTCTAGGCATGTGGCTGTTATTCCCCCAATCACTTTTGGTGTATTCGACACGGAAAAGTTGCTATTTCCTGGATCAACACGTTCTGGTGAATACGCTAAAAACAAATCATGACCAATAGTAAAACCATATTTTTGTAAAATAGGCTGGACCATTTCTTCTGTTGTCCCAGGGTAAGTCGTACTTTCAAGAATAACTAGCACATTGGCTTTAATATTTTGACCGATGGCATGCGTTGCTTCTTCGATATATGAAATATTAGGTGTTCCATCAGGAGTAGTAGGTGTAGGTACACAAATAATCACAACGTCTGCTTGTGAAAGCATAGAAAAATCCTTAGTTGCTTCAAAATGTTTACTTTCGATCATTTGCTCTATATTTTCTCTCGGTAAATCAGCAATATAACTTTCACCATTTTGCAATTGTCTGATTTTTCCTTGATTCTTATCAAAGCCAACTACCTTAAATCCATTTTGAGCTATTTCCACAGCAAACGGTAAACCTACATAGCCAAGTCCAATCACTCCAATTGTTGCTTTTTTTGTTTGGATTTTTTTCAATAAAGCTGTACTTAGTGATTTCGTTTCGCTCGTCATTAAAATTACTCCTTTATTTAATCTGTATTTTCATTGTTTTTTCTTTATTTAATTGAGGAACGCATTCCATAAAGCAATGGTTCAATTCTCGTCATCTTTTGTAAAAACCCCCTTCAACATTCAAACTTACACAGGACTCTTTAGTCGAAATAGATCAGTAGGATAACATCACTCAAAATAAGTTTATTAACGTTTATATAGTACTAATTGAAGCTAAACAATTTCTAAACAATTACATCCAAGGTAATAAAAACCTATTCTCCTAAAAAATAAATCAAATTTTCATTATAAAAACGTCTATTTACGACGTTTTTTACATTAACCATTAACTGTAAATTTTTTGTTTAGAAAAATTTTTCTTTCTACAATTCTAAAAATCCCCTTAAGCCTCGGTTGTCCACCGACACTTAAGGGGATTGGTAAATAAAAAAGAGCTAAGGGCAGAACAATCTACCCTTAGCTCCTTTAATATGCTTTAAATAATTTTTGTAAAATATAATAGGATTGTTTTAAGCGCTCTTCATATTTTGGAACTTGCCATGTTTCCCATGTAAAAGCAGACAGTGGTGGTAAAACACCATTAGAAGCTGCTGGCATAGATTGAACAACGTTGTTCTCTTTATCTACAAATAAAGCACCAATATAAATATTGTCTACTTTAACCGCCGCTTTATCGCCATCTTTATACAGGTTACCTATAAACTCACGCTGACTCGGATCTTTAGCTTGAATCAATAACCAAGGGATGCGAAGTTCGATAACATTGTCATCGGTCCAAGTATAATCAACTAAAGAATCATAATCTTTTGCTTCTGGATTAGCATTTCCTTGAAGTAATTTTCCTGTTTCGTAGATACTAAAATCAGTCGTTCTATTTTGCTCAGGTAAAAATAGTTGTTTATTTAACACATAGTAAATAGGGGCGAACTTTCCACTATTTTTCAAGGCATTTGCCATTCGGGGAGCAACTAAATTTAAACGGTGGCCATATAAATAATCATAGAAATCGTAGTATTCATCAATAACAACCCTAGATTGACCATTTTTATTGAGCTCAACTATAAAATCAACACCATTGGAAAACGTCATATTTTTTATAGATGTAGCAGACATATTTCCTTGACCTGGTACAACATCTAATAAAATGCGAGGGGAGGTATTGGCTAACTCCTCACTTTTTAATTTAATGTACAAATAGCGCTCATCATAGTCTACTGCAAAATCTGTTGGATTGTTTGGTGCAGTATCATATAGCTGTTTACCCGTCCATTCCGTTGTCTCTCCATCTACTTTTACCTTAAGTCTATCAAAGCTTAATAATCCAAACTGTTGCTCATTTGTTTGAGCATTGGACCAAAATGGTCGACGATTCGGATCATCATAATCCATCGTATTCCACGTTCGTTTAAACCACTCATCTTGCCATGTAAAAACAAGTCCTCCCATGAGCCCTTCATGCATAATATCCTCAAATAAATGTTGAAGTGTTTCTCCCTGTGCTTGCTCTGACATTTGCCCCTGATTCCAACCATATACATTATCATGTGTTTTACCACGTGATGCTGGAATACCAAATTCCGCAATAAGAACAGGCATAGTATGAGCTTCATGGAGCTCTTTTAAATAACCTGCATAGCTATTTTTGTTCCCTCGGAAATCGACATAATTTAAATAATCTTTATCGAAATTAAAGAAGTCAGGGTAGTAAGGATACACATGATAGGAAGCAAATTGTCCCGGTGCAGTCATCTCTCCTTTTGTATGAATAACATTTGGATTGACCCCTACTAAATCTTCATCCTCAGATGGCTCTGACGGATGTTCAAGAATGTCAGTTGTGACCCAGTTTGTGAAACTCATTGGACGTAGCCAGTTATATTTTTCCTTTTCATAAACTGACACCACATCCATTTGTTCTGCTAGCCAATGCTCAAACGGAGAGGCACCCTTGGTTTCAAAAAAAGTACCGTTGTATTGACCAATATTTGCATGTTTTTCATTCGTTCCCACAACCATGTGTGGATACCATTCAATTCCTAGTACCCATCCTATAACATATTTTGATACGTCTACATCATACAAGCCAGATGCATGTCCTGGGCGAGGCTCCACATAGATATTTCCATGAATGACATCTACCATTTGTTTCATTTCTAATTGGAAATCTTCTAATGTATCTTTGTCATAGGCATCCAATGAACCTGCTAAGCCCTCTTCATTAATCCAAACTCCATGTAAAACATATAATGGTTTTTTTGGATGTTCTTCATTATATTTAGCAAGTGCTCTATAAAAGCCTGGTGGATGTTTTGTATAGACTCGTATCGTATTAGCATTCATGTCTGCTATTTGTTTAAACCATCGATAATATTCCTCTTCAGTAATTGCTGCTTCTCCAGGAAAAGCGCCAGGTTTCCCCATTCCGATATTGACACCCTTAAATACGGTTGGTTCCCATTTGCCATCTCTTAGCACCTCAAAAGATTGTCCCTGAATTCGTGCATTATAGTTTAATTTCTCATGATTTACAGTGTCCTGAACCTCTTTGTGTTCAAATGAATCAAATATTTTATGCATTACTGGGATGTAAATGGACCAATAAAACGAACTGTCCGCATACTTCTCAGCATATTTATAGATTGTAGGTAACCCTTTTATTTTATAAATATTCGGTACCCGTGCGATATCATTAAAATCTCCCGCAAAATAATAACTAGATGTGTAACTTTTATCTTGGCCTACAATTGCTGCAAATTGTTCAGGAATGCCATTAGCCTTTAACAGCTCTGTTCCTTTTTTTGTTAAATCCCATTTATAATTTGCAAGAGCATCTTCAGCATATTTAGGTGTAATAATATCAAACCAATAATCGTATTGCGCCCTTGCAGATGAATGAAAGAATTTTTTCCCATTTTCAGTAAACTGCACTTGAATGCCTTCAGATTTAACATGCTTGTCCATTTCTAGAACAAGAAGCTCCTCAGTTATTTCGTTAAATAGTAAAAAGCCTCCACCTTTATATGACCAATTATCGCCATGTTCATCGATCACCCATTGTGGTATTTCTAAATTTTTATGATAATCAAGCTCATCGAAATAACGTCCGATCCAGCCAGACCATGTAATTCCTAAATAATCCTGTAATTCTTTACGAACTTCCCCTGATGTTGGTGAAGCAAACGTGTTATACTCAGCAATTAACATGCTCTTTTTTTTGCTGGCTAAGCGTTCGACGATTGACTGCCATTCTTTTTGTTCAAGTCCTCCAACAATTTTTTCAGAACGTTCACCTAAACGTTTTGTTTGTTGTAAATCATCTTTATAAACTCCGTACGTATCTGCCAAATAAATGACATCATAGTCACTATAATCATTTGGCAAATTCTTTTCAACAACACTTTTAGTTTCATCATTTGGAACCGTACCATAGTAATCGCGTTCTACGTCATAAGGTTCATTATTTAATCTATATTTATAATGGTTTAAAAACCAATTCACTCCTAAGTGCTCTCGGTAAGACTCATTCGGAACGGTTTTATCTATAATGGCCACATTAAGCTGTTTTTCATCTTCTAAGTACCACCATGTAATAGGGATTATCATGAGGACTAGTACGACCATAACCCCTATATAGATTCGTTTCATACACTTTTCTCCTTTTCAGCAATGCCGACACGTTTCATATTACCCCAGTCACTTTTTCTTAAGACAAAACGAAGTAATCCCTCACAGCGCCAGAATAATGTTAGTGGGCGATACCAAAAAATTTCTGTAAACGCTAAAAGAATCATGCGTAACAACTCTCTTTTTTTCGGATACGTATTCATACTCCACGATTCAAACAATATTGCCGCTATTGAAAAAATAACACCATAAATAACGAATAGTAGTAGCAGCATGAGCGCAACCTCATAATAAATTTTCCCTAAGAAAAAGGCTATGACAATATAAATATATCCTCCTAACTCGACAAGAGGCCCTAGACATTCCACTAGCCAAAAATACGGGAACGAAAGAAATCCAATCATTCCATATCTAGGATTCAAGGTCATTTTTTTATGCTTCCATAGACTTTCAAATAACCCTTGATGCCACCTTCTTCGTTGATTGCGTAGTACTCCTAATGTTTGAGGTGCTTCCGTCCAGCAAACTGGG
Organism: Lysinibacillus sp. YS11; assembly: GCF_002896375.1. Lineage (NCBI taxonomy): Bacteria > Bacillati > Bacillota > Bacilli > Caryophanales > Bacillaceae > Lysinibacillus > Lysinibacillus sp. YS11. The sequence goes on from NZ_CP026007.1 coordinate 3,647,626, forward strand.
TCAGGTACAAATTCAATACGCTTATTTTCTTTTTTTTCTTTTATAAGTCGATGGATATTCACCACTAGTTCCATATCTTCCCCAATAATATTGGTTGAATATCCACCTGCTTCAACAGCCCATTTTTTAGAGAAAACACTAAATGCTCCTGAAATAATAAGGACTAAATTGAATTTACTTAACGCTATTCGCCCCATTAAAAATGCCCGCAAATATTCGATTACTTGCATGATTACTAGGTAATTACTAGGTAATTGAGTCTCATAAATAGAGCCAAACTGCATCTTTGCACCATTTGCAATACGAATATTACCTCCTGCTGCAATGACCTCACCATCAGATAAAATGATAGGCTTCATCACCCGCAGCAAGGATTTTTCATCTAAAATGGAGTCCCCATCAATGGAGCAAAAATATGGATATTGAGATACATTAATACCCACATTTAGTGCATCAGCCTTACCACCATTTTCTTTATCAACTAAAATACAATTTTTATAGATTTCTGATTCATATATTTGTTTAATGTCTTTTGTAGGGATGTTAGTTCGAACAATTTTATTGATTGGCTTCATTTGAAAATGTTCGATGACCGTTTGAAGGGTTTGATCTGTAGATCCATCGTTAATAATGATAATTTCAGTTTGAGGATAACGTAAATTCAATAATGAATATACTGTATCTACAACTCCTACTTCTTCATTGTAAGCAGGAACAAGTAACGATACCGGTTTTGAATAAAAGGCATCGATATGTGCATCATCATACTCTGATAGATCGAGACGATAGCGTTTTCTTAAATCCAGCATAGCAATGATGAACATTGTACAATATGACACGATAACGAACAGCATATAAAATAAAATAATGCCCCCAAAAAACATCATGCAATAATCAATTATTTTCATTTACTTCCCCTCTTTTCTCGCTGCAATTTCTTGGGCCATTTCAATTGCATATTGATCATTTGAGGATTCAATGAATTGCTGTAATTTGGCAATACCATGTCGATCTTCTACAATCGTTTTTGCCGCTTGGGAACGTACCCACCAATTCTCATCTTGAAGAAGCTGCTCTAAATAACTATAAGTGTAAGTAAGCGGTACATGCTTGAAAATTTTGGCAACCATTAACCTGGCTTCCCACATTTCAGAGGTCACAAAAGGGATAAAGGGATCCATCTCATCAATAATACCAATTTCATAAAGCCCTTTTAATGCTCTGATGTTAATTTCCGGTGTATCATGGTGTAATAATTTTTTTAATTCATCCAAATACTCCATCTTTCTTTTTACAGCAGCAGTATCAATAACAGCAAATTGCATATTAGCTGGCAAGCTATTAAAATCATGGAGAAATTGAATGAATACATTATCATCTAATAATACAAATAGTCTTCTATATTCACTTTCAGCGTAATTTACATTGGAATTTTTTATTTTCTCCATAAATAAATCTGGTTGGAAAAGGGAGTATATTTTTAATAACTGGAAATGTTCTTCATCTGTAATGTTATTTTTTTCGAATTCTTGGCACTTCGTTAGCAATTCATCTATTTGTAAGTCTGCAATTCGATAAAGGGCATTCATTCGAATACTCCATCGTCTACTTGATAAATCTTTTTCGTAGAATGCTTTTAAATATTGATTGGAGAATTGTTTTATTTTTAGTTCCACCTGTTCATTCCTTATATTCTTTAAATAGGATGAAAAAATTTTTTCAATAGCTTCTACTTGGGCCCTGCCTCGAGGAACCAATACGATACTAAATAATGCGTTATTGAATAAGTAATCATACCAAAGTTGAGAATAATTTTGTAAATAACGGTCACGAACTTTTTCAAAATAGCTTTCACGCTGGCGCTGAACAAGTAAATACATTAAAAAGATAAAGAGCACAACTAATAAGAAGAAAATTATTGCCAAAAGCGTCGAAACAGTCAGCTTGATCATTGCCAAAACCTCGCAAACGTTCTTTTAATTTTGGCTTCTAGCAAACGTAAATTAAATGGTTTGACAATATATTCATCAACACCGCCCTCATAAGCATTAAGCGCTGCTCCTTCAGAATTGCGTTCTGACATCATATAAATAATAAATTTCTTTTCATTTGGCATATGTCGTAAGATATGCAATATTTCTAAGCCATTTTTCAGAGGTAAAATATCATTCATAAGAATTAGATGCATATGCCCTGATTTATAATCATCCGATTGCAAAAAGCTATAGCCATCCTCATAAACCTTTACATCTAAAGAAAAATAAGGGATATTTATTTGCTTAAGCGTTGACTCTAATACTTGTCTAAAAATGGCGTTTTGCTCAATAATACTAACTTTCACTAATTCAGTTGGTTGCTCACAGTAATCCTTTACCTCTGCTATACTCCATGTTAATTGCTCATCCCCTGATAACATCTGTTTATTTTTATTTAACAGCTCTTCAAAAATAACGTTATTATTTCTTATTTCTGTTATAGAGGCCTTTAATGCAATCTGTTGGAACTTCCGTTCTGCTTTTAAGATGGCAAATATTCGTTTTAAAAACGCCCTAGCTTCTACTTCACTACTTTGTAAAAGAAGATGCCCCAATGATCTCCGTCGGATAATTGAAAAAGCAAGTCTGTCTTGCGTATTTTTGATTGTAAAAACGAGGTAACTTGATCATTCACATTTTCATTCAGTTGTGTAGCATTAGCTGTTTTTAAAAAGACTGCTGTTATAGTAAGGCGTGATCTAATAACACTTTCTCGCCATATTTTAAAGTAGCGCTCTACTTCATGTTCTTGCATGATGTCATGGGTGAATTTTATATCATTCATTAGAATCACTCCATCTAGTTTTTTCTTATTATTACTTTCTATCATTTATTTCGTAGATTAACAACATTACTATAGTAATAAATATGACTAAACAATATCTAAACATAAATAGACGTCATAAAAAATACATAGTTTCTCATCAATTTAACTACAAATAAAAAAGAGTACATGAGTCGTTAAACTTATGTACCCTTTTATAAAATTTTTAATTCTTATTTTACCGGTACTACTGCACCTTTCCACTCTTCTAAAATGAAGTCTTGGATTTCTTTAGATGTTAATACTTCTAATAATTTTTTAATTTCAGGTTTTGTTTCATCACCTGCACGTACAGCGATGATGTTAACATATGGAGATTCCTTATCTTCAAGAGAAATAGCATCTTCAATTGGGTTTAAACCGTTATCGATGGCAAAGTTAGAATTGATAAGTACTGCATCGCCTTCATCATTTTCGTACATTTGTACAAGCATTTCTGGGGCAGTATTTGCATCGAATTTAAAGTTTTTAGGATTTTCTTCAATATCCTTTAATTCTGCTGCTGTTTTATCAATGCCTTCTTTTAATTTGATTAAGCCTTTAGCCTCTAGCAATGACAGCATACGACCATGGTCAGATACTGAATTAGAAAGTAAAATTGTTGCGCCTTCAGGCAGGTCTTCTAACGTTTTATATTTTTTAGAGTAAATACCGATTGGTTCAATATGAACGCCACCTGCATTAACGAAATCATAGCCATTGTCTTTAATTTGTAGCTCTAAGTAAGGAATGTGCTGGAAATAGTTTGCATCAATATCTTTTGACTCTAAATCTTGGTTTGGTAGAACATAATCTGTATACGTTTCAATTTCAAGGTCTATGCCTTCTTTAGCTAAGATCGGTTTTGCTTTTTCTAAAATAACTGCGTGCGGTGTATTAGAAGCACCTACTTTTAATGTTACGTTTTCTTTGTTATCTGTTTGATCGCCAGATGCTGATTTTTCATCTTCTTTTTATCTGTACCGCAAGCTGCTAATGCTAGTACAAGTATTGATAAAAATAATCCTGCTAATAACTTTTTCATTTATGACACTCCCTTTTATTTGTTTAAAATATGTTAGCGGTAAAAACCGGAATAACCCCTTTTTCTTGCTAGCGTTTATCAATTTTCTCGGTAATTAAATCACCAATCCATTGAATAATAAATACGACTACTAAGATCAAAATAGTTGCCATTAATGTCACATCTTGGCGATTTCGCTGGAAGCCGTCTAAGAAAGCTAAGTTACCAAGACCACCTGCACCAATAATTCCTGCCATCGCTGTATATCCTACAAGAGCAACAGCCGTTACAGTGATACCAGAAATCAAAGCTGGTAATGATTCCGGAACCAATACTTTCCAAATAATCGTAGAAGTTTTTGCTCCCATTGAACGGGCTGCTTCAATCACACCTTTATCAATTTCACGTAACGCAATTAATACCATACGAGCATAAAACGGTGCTGCACCGATAATTAAAGCAGGTAACGCTGCATTGGCACCGCGAATTGTACCTAGTAAAAACTTCGTAAATGGAATTAATAAAATAATTAATACGATAAATGGAATGGAACGGAAAATATTAACGAGTGATCCTGTTAAAAAGTTAACGATTTTATTTGCCCATAACTGATTGGGGCTAGTTAGAAATAGAACAATACCAATGACTAACCCAAGAATAAATGTCACAACCGTTGATATAGCTGTCATGTATAAAGTTTCATACGTAGCTTGCCACATATTTTCCCAGTCTACATTCGGAAAGAGATTAGTTAGCATTTTCAATCACCTCCGTCTGTACTTCCACTGTATTTAAATAACGAAGGGCTTCAGTGACGTTTGTCTGAGAGCCATCAATTTGCACAATCAATGTACCATATGCACCATTTTTTGTTTGCGAAATATTTCCGTGAACAATACTTACTTCTACATCAAATTGTTTCACAAGATGTGAGATGACAGGCTGTTCTGTTTTTTCACCAACAAAAATCAATTTGACAAGTTGTCCAGTTGGATAGTTTGTTTTAATTTGTGCTACTGTATCCTGTGTTTCCTTAGTGTCTGTAATTTGAGATACAAATTTCTTAGTGATAGCCGCCTGTGGGGCTTGGAAGACTTGTAATACCTCACCACGTTCCACAATTTCGCCTGCCTCCATCACCGCTACACGATGACAAATTTTGCGGATGACATGCATTTCGTGGGTAATCAGGACGATTGTTAAGCCTAAGCGTTCATTTATATCTACGAGTAAATCAAGAATGGCATCCGTTGTTTCAGGGTCGAGTGCGGATGTCGCCTCATCACATAGTAAAACCTCTGGATTATTCGCTAATGCACGTGCAATTCCTACACGCTGCTTTTGTCCCCCAGAAAGCTGAGATGGATATGCCTTATCGCGCCCTTCTAAGCCTACAAGGGCAATTAATTCCTTCACACGCGCTTCACGTTGAGCCTTTGGGAAGCCTGCGATTTCTAAAGGGAATGCAATATTTTCGGCAACTGTTCTTGACCAAAGTAAATTAAAATGCTGGAAAATCATACTTACCTTTTGTCTAGCTGCTCTAAGTTTTTGCCCTTTTATCGATGAAAATTCTTGATTGTTCACCGTTACTGTTCCTGCTGTCGGTTTCTCTAAACCGTTTAATAAACGAATCATGGTACTTTTACCAGCACCACTATAGCCGATAATGCCAAAAATTTCACCTTTATTAATAGTAAGGTTGACGTCTTTGACTGCTGTTAATTCGCCATTTGCTGTTTTGTATTTCTTTGTAATATTTTGAAGCTGGATCATAGCGAATACTCCTTTTCTCATATAGAAAACCCCTTCACTCACAGACAAGTAGAAGGGGTCACGTATGATACGTTAAACCGTTCTCTCATCTTTCAAAGAAAAATCTTTGGGTGATTTGGCACCTTTTCACATTGTGATGGTTGCCGGGCTTCATAGGGCACTTCCCTCCGCCACTCTTCATAAGAGTTCGATATATTTAATGTTTTAATAATATATTTGATACTTTACCACGCTAGTAAAGTTCAGTCAATTGATTTTTTTAACAATTCATATAAAAATGGTACGGATTGAAAAGCATAAATCTTTTCTGTCACTTTTCCGCCATCACTGATGAGTAGACAGGGAACACTTTCAATTTGATGCTCATAAGCTATGTGTTCCAAAAAGTTGATATTTGCTTTACCCATTTGTAGCTGTGGCAGTAATTGCTCAATAATGGACATCATTTTAGATGCCACTGCACACGTTCCACACATCGGTGTATATAAATAAAATGCAGTTTTCTCTCCCGACTGTTTAGCCGCTTCCCACTGCTCTATTGACCATTCTTCCATTTACTCACGCAACCTTACAAAATATATTCATTATGGATTGAAAAATGTGCACGCAGTAAAATCATTGCTAGCACTTTTCTTGGTGTCGTTTCTACTTCCTTGTATGTTGGCATTGTGCGCAGATGCTCAGCCTCTGGATAATGTCTGTCCATTAATGCACGTAGCTTATCACCAGAAGTATCTGCATCAAAAAAAGTAAATAGCTCACAGCCCTCATAGGGATCCAGTAGTTCTTCTAATTGATGCACACCAATTGTACCATTCGTACATAGTATTGTAACATTCTCATTCAAAATAGGCTCAATTTGTAGCTTATCTGAGCGCCCTTCTACTATCAAGCATTTTCCCTCGAACATTACGCCACCTCCATTTAGAGATCCCCACTTATAAGTCATTATATAACAAAAAACGCCGGTAGTTTCCGACGTTTTTCGATTATGGCTTGTCTTATTCAGCGATCATTTCTTCGTATTGCTCTGCTGTCATTAGTTTCTCAACTTCTGATGCGTCAGCAGGCTCAACAACGATCATCCATGCTTTTTCATATGGTGATTCATTAACGAATTCTGGGCTATCTTCTAAATCTGCATTTACTTCAACTACAGTACCTGAGATTGGTGCATATAATTCAGAAACAGTTTTTACTGATTCTACGCTACCGAATGGATCATCTGTTTTGATTTCGTCGCCAACTTGTGGAAGCTCAACGAATACGATATCTCCTAATTCAGATTGTGCGAAGTGAGTAATACCAATACGTACTTTTCCATCTTCTACTTTTACCCATTCATGTTCTTCAGAGTATCGTAAGTCTTTAGGTGTGCTCATGCAAAAAACCCCTCCATAAATATGTAATATATTCACTTTCAGTGTGCCATACTTCTCCTATAAATACAAGGTTTAATACGGTTATTTCCAAGCTTGCTCAAAATCTACTTCTTTAAAACCTAAAGTAACTTTTTTTCCATCTGTCACGATGGGACGTTTAATTAACATGCCATCTGAAGCAAGTAGCTCAAGCTGCTCATCCTCCGTCATTTCTGCTAACTTGTCCTTTAAGCCAAACTCACGATATTTCATGCCTGAGGTATTAAAAAATTTCTTCAAAGGCTGTCCACTAGCTTGCCAAATAGCTGTTAATTCTTCTTTAGTGGGAGGTTGCTCTGCGATATGTACCTCTTCATAGGAAACCTCATGCTCATTTAACCACTTCTGTGCCTTTTTACATGTTGTACATTTCGGATAATGGAAAAATTGAATCGTCATTACAATGCTCCTCTTCTGTCTTTTTCTGTAGTATACCATCATAGTTGTTTTCAATGGTGAACTTCACTCTTTTTTGTAAGTTTATCCACCAGTTGTGCAAATTTATCCGCTCCTTTTACAATTATCCATCTCATAAAAAAACCTAGCTATCTTTTGCAGATAGCTAGGTTAAATTTGCACTATTAAACAATATATTTTTCAGCATCAATTAATTTAACGGAAGCCTCACGCTTCTTCGCAATTAAATTATATGGATTATTACGCGTTAGCTTACGCAGTGCAGATAATGTCATACGGGCTGCATCGCCATCCGCTGAAGCAAGAATTGTGTCTTTTGCTTCTTTTTCGATTTCTGCGAATGCTTCTTGGCAGAAAATTTGTGTGTATAGCAATTTTTGATGTGCTTTTTCAGCACCGTCACGAGCAATTGCTTTTTCTGTACGTAAGACAGCTGATTCCATTGCAAATAATTGGTTAGCTATATTCGCAATGTTTACCAATACTTCTTGCTCTTGATCAAGTTTTGCACCAAAGCGTTGTGCTGCTAATCCTGCAGCTAATACAGCAATCTTCTTGGCATTTTTCACTAAATATTTTTCTTGTGCTAACGGCTCTGTACCGATTTCCTCTGGCATTAGCATAAGCAGCTCTTGCTGTAAATTTTGAGCAACTTGTAATAATGGCAGCTCACCTTTTAGCGCCTTTTTCATAAATGTACCAGGTACAATCATGCGGTTAATTTCGTTTGTACCTTCAAAAATTCGATTAATACGAGAATCACGGTAAATACGCTCTACCTCATACTCAGCCATAAAGCCATAACCGCCATGAAGTTGTACTGCTTCATCTGCAATATAGTCTAATGTTTCTGAACCGAATACTTTGGCAATAGAGCATTCAATAGCATATTCAGCAATCGCACCTGCAATCACTCTTCCTTGCTTTTGCTCTTCTAGGCTTAATTGGCTTAAACGATCCTCAAATAGACCCACAGTACGATAGTTTAATGATTCTGAAGCATACAATTGAGAAGCCATCGTTGATAATTTTTCTTTTGTCAGATTGAAATCAGAAAGCTTTGTCTTAAACTGCTGACGTTGGTTTGTATACTGAATAGCTAACTCCAATGCACGTTTCGATCCGCCAATTGTGCCCACGCCTAGTTTATAACGACCAATGTTTAAAATATTGAACGCAATGATATGCCCACGACCAATTTCGCCTAATAGATTTTCTACAGGTACTTCCGCATCTTCCAATACTAATGTACGAGTTGATGATGATTTAATCCCCATTTTCTTTTCTTCAGGACCAACTGAAACACCATTGTAGGCACGTTCTACGATAAAGGCGGAGAATTTATCGCCATCAATTTTTGCGTAGACCACAAATACATCAGCAAAGCCTGCATTCGTAATCCACTGTTTTTCACCATTTAAAATATAATGTGTGCCAGCTTCGTTTAATTTTGCAGTCGTTTTTGCACCTAGAGCATCTGAACCTGAACCTGGCTCTGTTAATGCATAGGCAGCGATTAATTCACCTGAAGCAAGCTTAGGTAAATATTTTCTCTTTTGATCTTCATTACCGAATAGAACAATTGGTAATGACCCAATACCAACGTGAGCACCATGTGTGATAGAGAAACCACCTGCAACAGACATTTTTTCAGCGATTAAAGCTGAAGAAACTTTGTCTAATCCTAGCCCTTCGTATTCTTCAGGCACATCTGCTCCAAGTAAGCCTAATTCGCCTGCACTTTTTAGGAGACGCACTGAATGCTCAAATTCATGGTGCTCTAAATTTTCCACTACTGGTAAAACTTCATTTGTAACGTATTCCTCTGTTGTTTTAGCAATCATTTTATGCTCGTCAGTGAAATCTTCCGGTGTAAATACACGATCTAATTCCACATCTTCAATAAGAAATCCGCCGCCTTTAATGAAATCAGTTGTTTTTTCAGTCATGATTAATTCCTCCCAATATATCTTTTTGTTAGTTGATTCCCCTAATGATCATGTATAGAAAAGCTTGACGTATACAATGTTCGGAGGCAACCGTAAACAGTACACCTCAAGCTGATCTAGCAAAAATTATAGAATTTCAAATACGCCAGCAGCACCCATGCCGCCACCAATACACATTGTCACTACACCATATTTCTTCCCTTGACGCTTCAATTCATGAATTAGCTTTAATGTTAAAATAGCTCCCGTTGCGCCTAGTGGATGACCTAATGCAATCGCTCCACCATTGACATTGACTTTCTCTTGGTCGATGCCTAAATGACGTACCACCTGTAATGACTGTGAAGCAAATGCTTCATTGATTTCCCATAAATCAATATCTTCGATGGATAAACCTGCAATTTCCAACGCTTTTGGCACTGCCACGATAGGCCCGATACCCATTACTTCAGGAGGTACACCGCCAACTGCAAAGCCTAGGAATTTTGCCATTGGTGTCAGTCCTTGCTTGTCAGCCTCTTCACGATCCATTACTAGTACAGCTGCTGCACCATCAGAAGTTTGAGAGGCATTGCCCGCCGTTACACTGCCTTTTACGTGGAAAGCTGGACGTAGTTTGGCTAAACCTTCAACTGATGTACCTGGACGTACACCTTCATCCATACTGAATGTGAATTTTTTCACTTGTGGTTTATTGTTATCGTCTACGTAATGCTGTTCCACTTCAATTGGTACAATTTCATCATTGAATTTACCTTCTTTAATTGCCTTTTCAGCAAGCTCATGCGAGCGAACAGCAAAAGCATCTTGGTCTTCACGACTAACATTATATTGACGAGCTACTTCCTCAGCTGTATGCCCCATGCCCATATAATACTGTGGAGCCGTTTCTGCTAAAGTCGGATTTAAACGTGGTGTATTCCCTACCATCGGCACCATACTCATGGATTCTACACCACCAGCAAGAATAGCCTTTGAGTGTCCTAGCATAATTCGCTCTGCTGCATAAGCAATTGCCTGTAAACCTGATGAGCAAAATCTATTGATTGTCAGAGCAGGCGTTGTATCTGGTAATCCAGCAAGTGCCCCAATACTACGTGCTACATTCATTCCTTGCTCTGCTTCTGGCATTGCACAGCCTAAAATTAAATCATCAATTGGCCCTTCATAGCCTGCTCTTTTCAATGTTTCCTTGACTACAACAGCACCAAAATCATCTGGTCTTACTGTTGCTAAAGAACCTTTTTTTGCTTTTCCAATTGGAGTTCGTGCTCCTGCTACAATAACGGCTTCACGCATCGTATTAATCCCCCTTTGTTTCATGTGCAAGATTGATCTATTTCGTCAATTAGTTACGAAGTGGTTTACCTTTTAACAGCATGTGTTGCATTCTCTGCTGTGATAGTGGATCAGCAACAAGACTAAGGAATGCCTCACGCTCTAAGTTCAATAAATATTGCTCATCGACTAATGTGCCGTACGGAACCTTTCCACCTGCAATAACATAAGCTAATTTTTTAGCAATTTTTAAATCATGTTCGCTAATAAAGCCTGACTCAAACATTCCTTGCGCACCGATGAGTAATGTACCATAGCCTGATGCACCGACCACTGGCACTTTTGTTGGTACAGGTGGTTGATAGCCCGCTTCGTAAAGTGCTAATGCCGCCTGCTTCGCATCATACAATTGATGATCTGGATTAACTGAAATACCATCCGCAAAGTTTAGGAAATTATTTTCACGTGCTTCCTCACCAGATGTTGAAACCTTCGCCATCGCAATTGTTTCAAATACTTTATTAGCAATATGTTGATAGTCTACCTCTACGCCGTTTGGTAAGCCCTTTAGGAATTTCTGATAGAGTGCTTTATTTCCGCCACCACCTGGGATTAATCCAACCCCTACTTCCACTAAGCCCATATATGTTTCCATTGTTGCTTGAATATGTGCAGCTGGTAAGCAAACCTCTGCTCCCCCGCCTAATGTCATGGCAAACGGTGCTGCTACAACAGGCTTACGTGAATATTTAATTTTCTGCATAGCATCTTGGAATGCTTTAATGACGAAATCTAGCTCAAATATATTATCATCCTGTGCTTCTACCAAAATCATTCCTAGATTTGCCCCAACACAGAAGTTTTTCCCCTGATTACCGATGACTAAGCCCTTATAGTTAGCCTCTACTTCATCTACCGCAAAGTTAATCATTTGAATAATATCCAAGCCGATTGCATTGGATTGCGAATGGAACTCCAGTAATGCAATTCCATCCCCTAAATCTATTAAACTAGCACCTGTGTTTGATTTAATCACACCATGCTTTTTCTTATAACGTTTTAAATTAATCTCTTTTTCATTGACTGGCACTTTCACATATTGTGAACCATTATAGTAAGCTAAATCTCCGTCTAATTCTGTATAGAATGTCTCCACGCCATTTGCTAACATCTCTTTGACAAAAGCAGGTACCTCTCGGCCCTCAGCCTCCATTTTCGCCACAGAATCTTTTACGCCTATAGCATCCCAAATCTCAAATGGCCCTTGTTGCCAGCCGAATCCCCATTTCATCGCGTTATCAATGGCTACGATATCATCTGCAATCTCCCCATGTAGCTGTGCAGAATAAAGGAGCGTTGGTGCAAAAATCCCCCATAATAGCTCGCCTGTACGATCCTTTGCATAGGTTAACGCCTTCACTTTATTAGCCAATCCACGAGTTTGTTTTGCCATTTCAATAGAAGGTGTTTTTAATTTTTTGGCTGGACTATACGTTAAGGTTGCTGGATCAATCTCATGTATCTCTTTTCCTTGTTTTAAGAAGAAACCTTGACCTGATTTTGCTCCTAGCCAACCGTTTGTGACCATTTTTTGTAAAAATTCAGGTACTGCAAATACTTGCTGCTCCTCACCTGTTGTTTGATCGTAAACATTTTTCGCTACATGAATGAATGTATCTAAACCAACTACATCTAGCGTACGGAAAGTTGCAGACTTTGGACGGCCGATAAGCGGACCTGTTACAGAGTCTACCTCACCAACAGAGTAACCACCTTTTAACATTTCCTGTAAAGTGATAAGTAAACCATATGTTCCGATGCGGTTGGCAATAAAGTTTGGTGTATCTTTTGCAAGTACAACTCCTTTACCAAGCACATCTTCCCCAAACGTTTTCATGAAGCTAACTACTTCAGGTGCAGTTGTATTGGCAGGAATCACTTCTAATAACTTTAAATAGCGAGGTGGGTTGAAAAAATGTGTGCCAAGAAAATGCTTTTGAAAATCATCTGAACGTCCCTCTGCCATCGCATTAATGCTAATACCAGATGTATTTGAACTAATGATTGTTCCTGGTGAACGAACCGCATCAATTTTTTCATAAAGACTTTGTTTAATTGGTAAATTTTCTACAACAACCTCAATAATCCAATCTACATCTTTTAGTTTCCCTAGATCGTCTTCAAAGTTGCCAACTGATAGTAGTGATAAATTTTTCTTAGAAGTAAGTGGTGCTGGCTTTTGCTTTAATAACTTTTGCAAAGCTCCGTTTACAATACGATTTCTAACAGCTGGATGCTCTAAAGAAAGGCCTTTTGCTTCTTCCTCTTGCGTCAGTTCCTTCGGTGCTATATCCAATAGTAATGTTGGTATACCGATATTTGCTAAATGTGCTGCAATTCCAGAGCCCATCACCCCAGAACCTAGAACAGCTGCTTTTTTAATGTTGTAAGTCACAAGCAATTCCCCCTTATTCTCCCATTGAATGAATAGCCATTCATTTTTTGGCCAAAAAAATATCAAGTGTTCCTTAGTGAATTTTTTGTCCTTTTGTTGAATGAGATTCCCTCCACTCAACCAAGCACGACTAAGGTTTATCTTCGCTTCAAAATGACACTTCTCAATGAATGAAGATAAAACTACTTTTCTGTTTTTAGTGTAGATTATTTTGTCTAATTTAGCAATCTTTTTTCAAGAATTATTTTTGCAGTATACATCTTTTTTTGTTTTTAACGAGCTAAAAAAGGACAAGAAGTAGCGATTGAAACGGCCAAACAGAAAACTTTCAGATTGCGAGAAAAATGTGTAGAATGGAAAGCAAGGAGAGTGAATACTTAATGAAAACTATTACTACTGCAGAACAATTTAACGAATTAATCGCTGGCGACCAAAAAGTTTTAGTGAAATTTTATGCTGGCTGGTGCCCTGATTGCACACGTATGAATATGTTCATCGATCCAATCATTGAAGAGTACAACCAATATGATTGGTATGAGCTAAACCGAGACGAGCTTCCAGAAATCGCTGATAAGTACGATGTTATGGGAATTCCAAGTCTATTGATTTTCCAAAATGGTGAAAAACTTGCACACTTACATAGTGCAAATGCAAAAACACCTCAGCAAGTAACAGAATTTTTATCTGCTCAACAATAATGGCGAGAGAGCTGCATTTCTTCTTGAAATGCAGCTCTTTTTGAAAGGAGTTTATTATGCGTCAACAATTGGCACTACGAGGGGCTTCACAATATGAGATTTCCATTGCACCAAGCTATCGCAATTCTGCCTGTGGACCTACTACGATTCATGTCATCTTAAAATTTTTAAATGAGTCAGCTCCTTCAATTAATGAGCTATATAAACTGCTTGGTGGTACAAAAATTGGCTTATTCAAATGGAGACTGATTCACAATCTTCGTCAATTGCTTCCAACTTGGGATATTCGAACATGTTCATTAAAGGAAGCTCTACAGGAAATTGACGCAGGTCGACCAGTTGCTATGCGTTTTGATCGCTATTTTAGCCTTCAGTGGCGTGATAAAAAATCAACCTTTGCTTATCATTGGGTACCGCTTATAGGCTATGAGATAAAAAATGATGAGCTATGGCTAATATTCCATGATAATGGTGGTCCACAACGTGATAGCCAAATTCGTCAGGCTCTCTATAAAGACAACGAAAAGGTATTATCCTTCGTGAAAATGGTTCCTTACTAGAGCAAATATCGATTAGCCTTCTTTTTGCTCTCTATTCTTTTCCTTACAATAAAAAAAGCAGAGCATATGACTATACTCTGCGATGATTGATTAAATAAGCGAATACAAAGAACGGGCGTGCTTGGCAATTAGTGTGTAGCCACGCTCTTCTATTGCTTTAAAAATATGTGGTTCGTAAGTTGGTAACACAAGGCTTGTAAAATCAGCGTCAATTGGTACATTGGTTTGAATCGTTGCAAGCTCATGTGATAGCTGCAACATATCTAAATTATCTTGAATTTTTGTTCTTTGACCTGGCTTCAATTCACCGAGTGATGCCAGTATTTTGTCTATTGAGCCATATGTTTGAATAAGCGTTAACGCTTGTTTTGGGCCAATCCCTTTCACACCTGGATAGCCATCACTTGAATCACCCATAAAGGCTTTCACCTGTGCAAACTGTGAAGGTTCAATACAATATTCTTCTTTAAAGCGAGCATGCGTATAAATATCGTATTCTGTATAGCCCTTTTTCATAAACGCAATTTCTGTAGATGGCCTTAAAAGCTGAAGTAAATCCTTATCACCACTAATGACCGTAATGTCTGCCTCGTCCTGCCATTTCGTTATCATGGAGCCAATTAAATCATCTGCCTCCATGCCCTTCACCCCGAAATTTTGCCAACCCATTTGCTGCGATAAATTTTTCGCCATATCAAATTGTGGTAGCATTTCCTCTGGAGGTGCTGGGCGATTAGCTTTATAGCCATCAAATAAATCATTGCGGAATGTATGTGCGCCCATATCCCAGCAAACAGCCATATGTGTTGGCTTCATAATAGTTTGTGCTGTTAGAACATGTCGCACAAATCCTTGGGCCCCATTCGTAGGTGTTCCATCTGCCAAGCGAATAAAATGCCCCATGGCAGCCGAAGCGAAAAAAGAACGGAATAACAGTGCCATACCGTCGACAATCAATAATCTTGGTTTTGTTGTCATCATAAATTTCCTCTCTATTACAATACAAAGTTTGTATTTATTTATTGTTTTCTATTTAAACATTATAGCAAACTTTTAAAAATCAGCATTGTTAATACTCGGAAATACACTTGCTTTACAACATAACCTTTCCTTTTTTCGAGATACGATTGCGATGATCTAGTTGAATGCCTGTCAACCATTGTAAAAATGCAGTTACACCGATTTTAACAGTTTCTGGACGTAGTATACCTTCTTTAGGATCAGCATAAACAAAATCAATATGACGAACACCCTCATTTTCGCCAATAAGCTTGAGGATATCGAATAACTCATAAGCCGTTAAACCACCAGGTGAAGCTGCAGGAACATCACAGGCAAATACAATATCAAGTGCATCTAAATCCACAGACACATAAATGCGATCTACTTCATACATAAGCTGACGCAGCATTTCACGTATTGTGAGTTGAATACCATCACGCCGCATTTGCTTTAACGTAATCATATGAATGCCTTGTTCTTTAGCATAATGAATCATTTCGGGTGAATTGAAAAAGCCATGCAAACCGACATTATAGACATGTCTCCCCTCCACAACCCCTGCTGCAATTAACTGATGAATTGGAGAATCTTGTGCTAAACCAATTTCCTCTTGGTTTCTTGCATCTAAATGCGTGTCAATCTGAATGATGCCAATGCGATCCTGTGGGAAGGCATTTTTTATACCTTTTATGGAGTGCGCTGTAATAGTATGATCTCCCCCAATCAAACAAGTAAAACTTCTTTGAAAGGCTATACTTAAATTTTCTGCAGCAGCCTCGATGGCAGATTCCGAAAGCATTCGATCATTTTCTAGAATCGCCACATCCCCAATGTCCACAACTGAAAGGGCACGTAAATTCACCTGCTCATCTAAATTATATGATTGAAAACCTGGCCAAGCCTTACGAAAGGCTGTTGGGTATTGCGCTTTTGACGACGCACCATTGGTATATGATAAAAGCGCTCCATATACGACAATATCCACCTCATTCGGATTCGGATTTGTTTGCTGCTTTATCCACTGATGCATAGCTGATCCATTCTCCTGTTTCCATTGGCATTCTGATTGTATAAACATATTCATCTACCACCTTCTTCTCTTTTCCATTCAAGTTCAATTGACCTAAATCAATTGGTGCTCCCCTGTAAATGTCCTAACATATTTTCTTTATAGTAATAGTACCATTCGTACAATGATTTTCGTCAAAGTTTTTCTTTTTTCTCTTATAGTGAAAATATTCTTTTGATCAAACAAAAAAAGCAAACTTGAAATCAGTTTGCTCAGAAATTACATATTTCTTTTGTTAGGAGATTGTGGCTGTTCTCAAATTTTTGAGTGTTGTTCACCTACCTTGAGCGCTTTGACACTCTTAATAAATGACTTTCTCTCGTTTGCAAGCACTTTAATTACTCTTCAGAGAGCAAACCTCTTTTTTACCAACTCTTCGTACAGAGAGCTCTTCCATTATTACTTCTGCTGTTTCGAAAGGCTTTCGCAAAGTTCTGCTACCTCATACATGGAATAGCTTTGGAAATCATATTGACTACGCAGCTCTTGATGATAACTTAATAGTTCTTCTAGCATCGCCAAATTCTTATCAATATGCTTACCAAAATTATGAGGATGCCACCATAAATGATAAAAGGCTTGTGCCTGTGCAGCCTTGAGCATGCCTTCCTTTATTCGCTTTACTTTTAAATTTTCGAATATACGTAATGGACTACAGTATGGCCTTAAAAAAGCACTTGATCGAATATTAATCAGTTGCTCCTCTTGCATTTCTTCCAGGGTGGCTATATGATGACCAGTTATATTCCAATAGCTATCTATCCACTTCTTAGCACCTAAAAGTCTTCCCTTTTTCGTAAACTTTTGTGCGTCATATAGCTCATGATTTTCGGTGCCTCTATAGCAAACATATCCCTCTTCTAAACAAGCTGTAAAATAGTCTTTGTTTATTTGATTACGAGGAAAGACAATCGATTTCATAGGCGCAGTATAGCCGTCACTGATTGTTTTGGTTGCATGTAAATCCGCACAAAAGGCAGCTTTCGTTTGGCCCTTCTCCAAGCAATAAAAATGAGAAAAGGTATGACTTCCTATTTCCTGATGTGGTGTACGTTTAATTTCCTCAATTAATGATTTACCAAAATGCAGGAGATCTTCTTGTTCATTTTCGCCAACTTTTGCTAGCTGTGTATGTGCTGCAAAGCGCATATTTTCATATTTCACAGGGATACCTCGCAAATAATGAGCCATTTCTGCCTTTGATTCAGCAAACAATAATCCAACTGTAGCCCAAGTTGCATGGATGTCATATTGCTCAAATAACGCTAGTATCCTGGGCAAGGCTTTACGGACACCATATAGGTTTTTATTGTATTGGCCATAACGAAATACGTCATGGACACCCCAATTCAGCTCAAAATCTAATGAAATAACGAGACCCCCACCATTCATGTTGCTACTTCCTCCATTTTTGCACACCTAGTAAAAGTGCACGTATTTTTGATTGGATAATGTAGCCTGAGTAAACATGAACAACCTGGCCACCAAAGCTTAATTTAAAGGCTCGTACATTTCGATTGTCCGTTAATTCTCCCATATCATATAAGACAAAACCTTGCTCCTTTAGGTGTAGCAGGTTATGCCAAATTAAAAACCGATTTGCATAACGGAAAGGACGTTTTAATTGTGCAGGCAATGCGGTTGCATGACATGTTGCCTCGAAATAAGACATCGCTTTTTTCTCATGCACAATATCTAATCGATAACATAATGTCTGTCCACAAAAACTCTGGATCTCCGATAATAATAAGGCACCCTGTTCATTGAGGAGCAGAATGGTTTCCATTTGCGACTTGCCGATTGCTTCAATTTTTTTTCTTTTGGCAAATTGATTGTAAAATTGCTGAAAGGCTTTCAAATTTTCTATGGATGGCTCTTTATACAAAATGACTTGATAGGATTCTTTTTGGGCACGTCGTAAGATTTTACGATTACCTTCAGACAGTGCTAAATATAATGAAAGCTCATGCTCTTGCAAATAAATGTGAATCGTTTCGCTTTTTACAAGCTTCCGACTTGGTACTAATGAATGCGTATAGCCTACAACTTTCATAGACTTTCGAAAATTGGCTGGCTTTTCGAGAAAATAAAAATGCTGCATTGCGATATTCCATCGCTTACTTTTAATGGACAGAATGTACATCGCCCCCACTCTCTGTATATTTTTCTACACGGTGTCGCTCAAAACGAGCAAGTTTATAATGTTTCATTCGAGAAATAGGTTTATAGCCTAGTTGTACTAAGCGCTTGCGCTTGCGCCATTGCCAAAAACTTACCGATACCCACAATGTTTGTGCTGGTTTTATTTTCCGTAAAAAAGCTGTAATAATGTCGATTTGTTTGAAAACATCATAGGCTAAAAAATAGGTTTGCTTCGGTAAGGCTTCTACAATTTGCATTGAATCCACTCGCCAGTTTGTGGCATGTAATGCAAACGCCAGCTTATTCGTTTCCGCAAAGGAGTCTTTATAAATCGTATAGCCCTTATAAAGGAGGGCCATGACTTCTTCCTGATCAAGTTGCATCGCTTCCTGAATCGACATTTCTTCAAATAAGTTTCCGACAGGTTGCTGTGGTGATACGTCATCTGATGGGGATAATTCATACAGCTCCACTTGTTTCAAACGAATAAATTTTTCTACGAATTGTTGTCCATATTCTAGCCAATCTTTTACCTTTCCATACTTTACTAAATATCGTAAATGGCCCAGTGTGTTACGCTTCCAATCTACGACTCGTTGGTTCCCTTTCATAAATTCTTTGAGCCTTTGCTTTAACGATAAAAAACCTGCCAGTAGATTTGTACGTTTCGTACCGCTGCTAGCAAGCATCTGTCTTGTAAAATCAATGTCTGAGCGCCAATCAAATTTATAAGACTCATAGCCTATGCTCATATCATATAAGCGATAGTTAGCAGTAAACGTTCGCTGGATGGCTTCCTGAGTGACTATCCGACCAGCACCAAATAAATTAAAAGTTGGCTCATGTGCAAGGGCATAGGTTACATAGCGGCCACGACAGCATAATCCATAAGTAAAAGCAATCCACTGGTTTTCAAAGACAAGAGCATCGACCTCTACCTGTAACGCCTCACCTTTAAGCATCGTTAAACGCTCAAAAAAATCTCTTTTCTTGCCTTTTGTAAAGCCACTTGTATCTAGTTTTTTTGCCCATCGTCGATCAAATAACCGAAACATTTGCCAAAGCTCGTCCTGTGAAGCCTCACGTCTTTCTAAGGAGCCTAAATTTCTTAGTTTTCGTTCTCGTCGATCAACGCCATGCATTTTTCGACGTTGATTGAAATGGCGCTGAAAATCAATTTCTGAAAAAGCAAGATAGGGTGTCACAACTCGGAACAGGCTTGTACGTAATTGTCTTTCTACAAAGTATTGCTCTAAGATCTTAGTAGACACCTTGCTTTCTAATAACCCATGCAAGGAAAAAAGAATATGTCGATGCTTTTTAATGAGCTCATCAAAAACAAAGGTTGTAACTTGCTGTAACCATTCCTTTTTAGCCACAACCCCTGTATAATTGGCGATGTTTTCTCCCGCAAAAGCATACACCCTTACCCCCCAACGAATAGACACTGTAAAAGGAAAAAAGGCCCTAATTGTCCCCTCATGTTCAATGGCGTAAAGCTCTACACGCTCTTTCCGTCCTACAATTTGCCACCAATTATAAAACCAAGCAAATTCTATAAATGGATTATCATTGTTCTCTTCTTCTAAAATGGCATCCCAAATTTCCTTGTACCACATAAGCTCATCATCAGTTCTAATGCGAATTAATTGCAATTTAATCCCCTTTCTTCACTAGTTCTGAAACAGCCTGTTGATAAACCATTAATGTTTTTTGATACATGGGGATGAAGGTGAAGTACTGTAAATAACGCTGCTCACTTGCCGTCCCCATTTCCCCTCTTAAAGGAGCATCCATTAATAATTGATGCAGCCTCTTCTTCAATAATTCATTATTCTCTCGCTCCACTAAAAACCCATTGTCACGATCAATAATAAGCTCTTTCACACCACCTACATTTGTTGCAATAATAGGAAGTCCTACACGCATCGCTTCAATAATCGAAATCGGCAAGCCTTCCCAATCTGATAACAGAACAAATAGGTGGCCTTTCTCAAGATAAGAATGAACGTCTAATTGATTACCTAAAAATGTTACACGATTTGATAATCGATTTTGTTCAACGAAATGTTCTAGAGCTGGACGCAGAGAACCATCTCCAATCAATTGAAGGTGCCAAGGTATATCTGTCAGTTCCGCTAAAGTCTTTAACAGGACATCTTGTCTTTTAGGCACTTCAAAACGAGCAACCATGACAATGACTGGCTGCTCCATGCATATCTTTTCAGTTGTCTTATTTCTCTCGATAGGGTCAATGCCGTTGTGAATAGTCAGCAATTTATGAGCAGGAGCGACCTTTTTCATTAGTGCTAGTTCCCGATCATATTCAGACACTGTAATAATTTTTGTCGTAAATGGCTGAATTGATCTTTCCATCCGTTGATAGAATAGCTTTTTCTTGTAAGGAACACCTTCTGTAAAGCTCCAGCTATGTGCCGTAAAAATAGTTGGAATTTGTAACAACCTACCAACTATGCGACCAATCACACCAGCCTTAGAGGAGTGGGTGGCTATAACGTCTGGTTGTAGATGTTTGAAAACGGCTCTTAATTGCCAAAATGCTTGAAAATCTTTCGCTAGATGAATAGCCCGTTGAAGAGCAGATATACTGATAACAGGGATTTTATGCTCTTGTAAGTGCCACAGTGATGGTTGATAGGAGCCCGTCACTACTGTGACATCATGCCCATCCTGTTTTAAGTGGATAGCAAGTGCCTCCACATGTTTTTGCGCACCTCCAACTTTATCCATTCGTGTAATAAGCTGAACGATCTTCAGTATGGCCACTCCTTATTTTTTAATAAGCACCTGTTCGTGCAACAACAACATAAATTGTCTTCAACAAAATTTGGACATCCAACCAAAAGGAATAATGATCAACGTATTCAATGTCATATGATATTTTTTGTCCATGTGAAATATTCGACCTACCATTAATTTGAGCGAGGCCTGTTAATCCTGGCTTTACCTCCAAACGCCGAGCCTGTAAGGGATTATATGCATTCGTGATCGTTGGTACTTCAGGACGTGGACCTACAATGCTCATATCACCTTTTAACACATTTAAAAGTTGTGGAATTTCATCAATACTGAGTTTTCGAAGAATAGCGCCCACTTTTGTGATGCGTGTATCTTGCTCTGTTTTAAAATAATAATCATCAGGGATACCATCAGCACAAATAGTCGGCATATTGACTGGAACTGCCTGAATACACATTGTTCGTAGCTTCCAAATCACAAAGCGGTGATGATCGAGGCCAGTTCGGATTTGTTTAAAAAAAATGGGGCGACCTGTCGTTATGAGTAAAATGAGGAATATAGCTAGCATTAGAGGAATTGTTATAAAAAGCAAAAATAATGCCCCAATAATATCGAATATTCTTTTGCCGTACTGACCATAGAATGTGAGATTCTGAGCTGTCTGAACGTGCAATACATCATCCTTTGCATTTTTTTAGCACTTAACTCTATATATTCATTTTGAACATTTCTAGAACTATTTTAGAAAAAGTGCTTATTTTATGAAAAAAAGAGTTATATCAGCGTTACTTGCTGAATAACTCTTGCTGTCTTATTATATGCTTGCTTCAAAAATTTGAACATCACATTCAATTACAACATTACCTTTTAATGCTTTACTGATCATACATGTTTGTTCAGCCTTGTGTGCTAAGCGTAGAAGTCTTTTTTCAAGATGTTCTGTTAGCTCTTGCACAATAATAGTCGGTTTATGGACAATTTTTTCATACGTAAAAATGCCATTTTCTACACTAACAAATCCATGGGCCTGCATGGATAATTCCAGTACATCTATTTCTGACCTTTCGAATAAAGCAGCTAGTGTAATTAAATAACAGGTTGCAGCTGCCCCTAAAAGCATTTCATCTGGATTTGTACCAATGCCAGGTCCATTCATTTCCCGAGGAATAGAAATTTGTGTTTGCAAATTACTAGCTTGGATATTTCCTGTACCGTTTCTTCCTTCTGACCAAGTTAAGTCCATTGTAAATTTATGCTGAACCATTCTAGATCCTCCTTTATTTGTAAAGCGAAGAAAAATGCCCGCTTACAAACGTAAGACGAGCATTCCATTTATTCAACTGTTACTGTATTTTTTTCTGTGTCAATATGACGACCTTTCTTAGTCACGGTTTGGTACTCTGCAAGACGAGCGGTCGTACGCCAATAGTGATAGACAAGTCGATCAATCCACAGCAAAGTCTCCACTTTCGATACAGCTGTCTCTAACTCTACCACATTTTCAACAGTGTGCTCAAAGTATGCGTTTCGTTTATCACGACGCACCGTAGCCATTTCAGAGGAAGTAACCTCAAGCAAGGTAGCAATCTCAGGTAGACGTTCATCCTCATCAATGATTAGTAGTACTTTTTCCAATACCTCTAACCACTTTTGGGTTAATGTCTCCTGTAATTGAAAGGCATTTGGATGTTGCTCACGTAATGCCTTTGACAAACGATATAAGTGGTCTAAAGCATGTAAAAGGGCAATATGCTTATACCGTTCTTTTTGAGAGGAAGATTGAATAGCATCCATAAATAAACGTGTTTTTTCGATTGCCTCATCTATTTGAGCCAATCTACTGTCTGTTTCAGCTGTGCGTTTTTTTCCTTGAATAAGGGAAACGAGTACTGTCGTCATTTCCTTAGTAATATCTTGCAATGTATTAAAGGATACCTCTACAGCAACTCCAGGTAGTTTGGCAACACTACTATCTAAATTACGAGTTAAATAATTTCCTTTTTCAGGTATCATTTTTTCAATGGCCTTTGCAAAAGGACGAACAAATGGCACAAAGAGTATCGCGCCAATCACACTAAATAATGTATGGAAAACAGCAATGCCGAGTGTTTCATCAAAGCTACCATTGATGGATTTCGTGACAAACTCTGTAAGAGCAAACATAAACCTTGCACCGAATGTCACTAGTATAGCAGTGACTACATTGAACATTACATGTGTCACAGCTGTTCGTTTTGCAGCTGTTGATGCACCAATCGCAGCAAATAACGCTGTAGCTGTCGTCCCGATATTTTGACCAATGACTAAATAAGCAGCCTGTTCAAAATCAATAGCACCTGCATATAAAGCTGTTAAAGTGGCTGCTATTGCAGCACTAGAAGCCTGCATAATAACCGTCATGATAAGACCCAAAACAATTAAAATTAGTTTTCCACTAATAGAATTTGCACTAAATGCATCGAATGGAATTTTATCTTGTACCGCAGCCATTCCTCCCTGAAGAACATCAATACCTAAAAATAATAAGCCAAAACCAGTCACTAGCCCTCCAATTGCTTTGTAATCACGTGGTGCGAGCAATTGGACAAATACACCAAGCGCAATAAAAGGTAGTGACATTGTCTGCATATTGATCTTAAAGCCGATTAATGAAATAATCCAACCAGTACTCGTACTCCCGATATTGGCGCCAATAATAACGCCAATCGATTGGACAAATGTGAGAAGTCCAGCACTGACAAAACCTATCGTAATCAAGGTCGTGGCCGTGGAGGATTGTACAAGCATTGTCATAAATGTACCAGATAGTACCGAGCTAATGGTCCCACCTGTAAAACGATTGAGCCATTTTTTCAAGGCATCTCCTGCCAATTCCTTTAAACCGTTTGTTAGCATCGTCATTCCAAGTAAAAATAAACCTATGCCCCCAAGCACATTGATCAACCTATCAACACTCCCTACTAAAATTGTATCTCTATTATGAAAGCTCCTTTATAAAGGAGTTTTATTCCCCAAACATTCTTAATAGTACCATTATTAATTTTGAGAAAATAGGGATATTTCCCTGCATTGTACAAAATCATCCATTATTTTACGAAAAACAATGTGATAATTTTTATGGTAGAATAGAATAAATAATTCTTTAGGAGATTTTCAAAATGATTTTAACAAAGCAAGAAGCAATACAAGCACTTAAAAAGAACAAATTCATCGGTTTTACTATTACAACGGGTAATATTATTATGAAAAAGATTAATAAAACCGAGTATAATATTTTTGTTTTCGAAGAAGGAAGAGAAAAACCATTACGCTATGTAGGCTCTATCATGAACGTGATGGCGACAATGAGCGATAAAGCTTCAAAAAAAGATTTTGTGATTGTTGAACAACTACCAGCAGGAAACAGCGATAAAGAAACTCAATCTTCTGAACAAGAAGCAACGACAGAGGAAAAAGTAGCACCACATGAAGAAAAGCCTTTAGTTGAAGGACAAGAAGAAAGCCGTGCGATTGCTGGCTATGAAGGCTTATATGAAATGACGGCAAGTGGTCGAATTATTACAGTAAGAGAAAACCGCCCATTGGCTCGCTGTAATGATGAATATGGCTTCCATATTGCGCGCTTAACAAAGGACGGCAAAGCATCTAGCCATAATGTCTTTGAACTTTGGAAACAGACATTCCCAGAGCTGGAGCACACTCTTTTCAGAGGTGCCTTAAAAGCCAAGTATGGTACAGGCTGTAAGCTAATTGATAAACCTGGTATTCATTTTTAATGAAACACCCTCAGCAAATATGCTGAGGGTGTTGTTATTTAGATATCGTATATTTTTTGCCACTTGAAAATCTTTATTATATTAATTTTAGCTACTTTATGGAAGCCTGCCTGCATGAGCTTTCTTCGTCTGGTTCTCTTATACCAAGGGACTATTGTACAGACTGCTCTCCCTTCCCGTTGCACATCTGCAACGATCTCCTCTAGTCGCAAGCTATCATATTCTTTTATAAACGACATATTGTCTGACAGCTCATAGGAATAGTTAACCGTTTCTTCGGCTACCGTTTGATCGTGTCGCTTATAGATGACATGATCGCTATCTGCAAAGAGTCGATAGCCCTTATAGAAATCTGTAACATTTTTCTCTCGATCCTTCGTTGTCATGATGTCTTTCATTGATAATTCTTGAAATCTCACATTTCCGTTACTCTGTTGTTGCTTTGCAATATAAACATCTAAAATATGAATGGCTAGCATTCGTTGGAACATTTTTGTAAAAGCTCTTAGCCAATCTTTCGTGCTTGCATGCTTCAGAAAATAACGCAGTTCTCCTAATCGGTCTCGCTTCAATTTTACTAGCTGATGATTATTCGTTAATAGCCCTTTTAGGCGATCACGCATGACCATCCATAATCGAATACTACGCTCTTTAACTCCTTTTGTACTCATTACAAACTTCCTAGTAAAATCAATATGTGTATACCATTCAAACTTATATGGCTCATAGCCACTTCCTAAGTCATAATAACGATAGCCAGCTTGATGTGCTCTTAGCATATTCTCTTTTTCAATGAGGCGTCCTGGACCAAATAGATTAAAATCTGGCTCATGGCCCATTGCCTGACAAAAATTGCGCTCTCTACAGCATAGGTCAATTGTAAAAGCAATCCACTGTCCTTCAAATTGTAAGCTATCGACTTCTACGCGAAGCTCCTTACTGTTGCTTTTAGCTAGCTGCTCATAAAATAGACGAGTTTGCTTTTCAGTAAAGCCACTTTTATCAATTTTCTTTTGCCATCTTCTCTTGAATAACGTAAACATGTCTTGTAGATGATTGTGATTCACTTCCTGAAAGGCGACATGACCAAGAGACTTTAATTTGTTTTCACGCCGTTTAAGGCTTTTGAATTTCTTGCGATGCTTCTTTAGAAATGTTTCCATAGGAATGGTTTGGAAATCAATATAAGATGTGACAGTTCGAAAAATCGAATGAGGCATCTGATATTCAATCGCATATTTTTCTAATTCTTGAGAGGTATTTTTACTTTCTAATAATCCATGTAACACGATTAAATAACGCTTATATTTTCGTGAAAACTCCTTCAAAAGAAACGTAATGGAAGGTTCTAACCACTCCTTATCAGCAATCACTTCCATATAGGTCGCAAAACCTTGTCCTAAAAAGCTGAAATAATGGATTGTACCAAATCGTACAGAATGCACTAACGGAAAAAAGGCCACTGCTATACCTTGATGTTCCACTATGTAAATTTTGACATTATCATGAATCCCGAGCGTTGTCCACCAAGTTGAAATCCATTCATACTCAATAAAAGGGTTATTATTATACTCTTTTTCAAGAATCTCTGACCAAATGCTCCGATAGGGCTCTAACTCTTCGATAGTCGTTATGAGTTTATAAGCTAGCAATAAACTAAATCGCTCCTTTTCACATGATCATCGCCATACATTTAGTAGCCACTATATTCCTAGCAAGAAAGTATTAGAACATTACACCAACGTAAAAACCCCTCCTTATTAGAAAGGAAGGGCTTCGTTTCATTTACACGTTTACAAGTGATACCTCATCTTTTGTCACTGCATTGGCCATATGTGCTGTCGCCACAAAGCTTAGTGTCATACCAGGCCCAATGGTTGCGCCTGGGCCAGGATACGTTTCCCCCATGATAGACGCTGAACAATTGCCAGAAGCATACAACCCCTCAATGGGTTCGCCATTCTCCTTTATTACACGAGCATATTCGTCTACTACGAGGCCACCTTTTGTGCCGATGTCTCCAGGATATAGACGCAATGCATAGAATGGTGCTTTCTTGATTTCTGCTAAATTTGGATTTGGTAGTGTCGGGTCCCCGTAGTAATTATCGTAGGCACTATCTCCTCGATAAAAATCATCATCATGTCCGTTCCGCGCAAAGTCATTAAAACGATTCACCGTTGCTACTAGGTTCTCCGCTGGCACTTCCATTTGTTTGGCAAGCTCTTCAATCGTTTCCGCACTTTTTGCAACTCCATGCTCAAACCAACTTTTCGGGAATGCCTGTCCTGGGAACAATCCTGTAAAAATATAACGGCTTTTAGCTGAAGCATCAATTAATATCCAGGAAGGAACTGCCTGCTGTGTGACCTCTTGATGCTTATACATCGTATCCACGAATTCATGATATGGAGCCGCTTCATTGACAAAACGTTGCCCTGCACTATCCACTACAATCATATTGGGCACGCCACGATCTGCCACAAGGAAGAATGGATGTCCTTGTGGATCAATAACAGAAGGCGCTCCCCATACTTTATCCATTAAATCCAACGTTGCACCAATTTTTACGCCAGGTTCAAGGATGTCACCTGTTTGACCTTCTGGAGAAGAAGTCCATGCAGCATTCGTAGGACTTGGTAAATACTTTTCACGAAGTGTCTGATTATGTGAGAAGCCACCTGATGACAGAACAACACCTTTCTTTGCCTCAATTTTAAGCTCTTGTCCATCTCGTTCCACAATAATTCCAATTACTCTTCCTTTGCCCATAATGAAATCTTTAAAGGCCGTTGATAGCCAAAGCTCACCATTTGCTTCTGCAAGGGAGAGGCGTAAACGTGCAATTAAAGCTTCTCCTAAGGCTACTGGATCGCTCTTAGTCACCTTTGACTTGACTAAACGCACCCCTAATTTCAGTGCAGTAGTTTTACCTTTTAGCGTCCGGGTAATCATATTCACTTTATGAAACTCGTAGCTATTCATCGTGAAGCCTTTTGTTGATAGAGTTGCACGACGCATAGAATTTGCTAAGGAGCCCATTTTTGTTAAATCGAAAATAAGTGGTTCAATGGAGCGTCCCTGTGACAACCCACCTGGTTTTTCTGGATAATAATCCGAGTAGCCTTTTGCATATTGGAAGCGCATATGCTTTGTTTTATTGTATAAAAAGCGTAACATTTCAGGCCCTCTCGTAATATAAGTTTCCTTTAGCTCTTCTGGCACACGATCACCGATTGTTGAATCTAGATATTGGCGTGCAAGTTCATGTGTATCTGGGACACCTGCACCTTTAATGATATGATTATTAGGAATCCATAAAGCACCACCTGAAATAGCAGAAGCACCACCATAGCGATCTGTTTTTTCTATCACTAATGATTTCATTCCTTGTAACTTTGCTGTTAAACCTGCTGTCAATCCCGCTGCACCAGAGCCTACTACTACTACATCATAACTAGCATCCCATTTCATTCAACCATTCCTCCCTATATGAGCTAAATCGATGAATCTGTCCTTTCTATTAAAAAGTATAGAATTAAACCAATATTCAGTCAATTTAAACCATTCCCTATATTTCCACAAAAAAAGGAGCATACTCACTCGATTTAAGGTTTTAGAATCACCTTTATACAGTTATCTTCCCGTCCACAAATTATTTCATAGGCTACTTGCTTCTTCTAATGGCAATTGATATGTAATGGTACGATACATTAAAAGGCAAGAGGACACAGTCACCCTTTTTCACTTTTGTCACATGCTCTTACCTATTACATAATTCTTATGTGAAGAAATAGCGCCTTGGTAAATATGCAAATCAGTTCCACGAAGAGCAGTAGAAGTGATTTTCACAATAATATCGTCCTTCTTTTAACAGTTGGACCCTCTAATATCTTTATTTCCATGATAGGTTACAGCCTTCACGACAACACTCCCTTTGCATAGTATCATCACAACAAGCATATATTTTCGACTCTATTCTTTCCTTCGCTAACCTGCAGTATGCACATCTTTATCATGATCGTTTTTATGCAGGCAATTCAATGTCAAGCATATTCATTTCTACTTAGCATATAGTTTGAAAAAGGCATTAAGTTGATGATAGGGCGGAGGAATTTTACAGGTGAGTGCAATGATACTTGGCGGATTTCTATTTTTCAGTGTGAGCATTGGGGGCGCGATTGCCTGGATTTTCTCTAAGCTATTTCAGCATACGACACAGGGGTTATCATTATTGTGCGGAGGTTTTTTAGTAGGCTTACTTGTGCTAGATATCATCCCTTCTTCCTTTCAAATCTATCAATCATTTGGGATTATATTAGGTATTTTTATTGGTTATTTCATCTTCCAACTACTAGATACCTTATTTCATGCTTCTCATGCACAGAATCCCTCTGTCTCTCTATTAACACTAGCTATGATTATCCATACAATACCTATTAGTCTCACTGTTGGAAATTTACTTGGAAATGCTGCATTAAGTATTTCTCTCACAGCCTCCATTATTCTCCACCATGTTCCAGAGGGATTTGCATTATCTACTGCACTCATCTCTCAAGGTGAAAGGCTTTGGAGACTTTTCATTTATTTCTTCATCTTCTCTATTTTCTTTAGTATTTTCATCTGGTTTGGTCAGTATTGGGCTTTACCAGACAAAGCACAAGGGATCTTAATGGGCATTTCGATAGGATTGATTGCTACAGCTAGTATTTCTGAATTCATTTTGCATCAGCTACAGAAAGTCTCATTTAAAGCATTTTTTATGTATCTCTTTCTAGGTTATTTCCTAAGCTATATTTTCCATATACTTGTTGAATAACAAAGGGATGTCTCCGCGCATGAGACATCCCTTTCCTCTTTTATTCTTCTTCACTAACTAGCATTAAAGTAAGCGTTAAAATTTTAGAAACCTCTGCCCGAGTAAGATTACCTTTTGGGTTAAACTTACCATTCGTACCATTTAAAATACCTAGATGTTGCAATAGACCGATAGCCTCTACTGTTTCTTGACGCATTTGATTTTTATCTGTGAATGAATTGTTTTTGCTCACTTGCGCAACATTCACTTCCATACCTTCTAAATACCTAGCAGTAATATAGGCCATTTCCTCTCGTGTAACAGGCTTTTTCGGCTCAAATTTTTCACCATTGAAAATATCGATTAAGCCATACTCCTCAAGAATCGCTACCTCCTTAGCACCCCAGAAACCACTAAGATCAGTATAAGAAGCAGGACCCTCATAATCTTCATTCACATTTAAGCCAGATGCACGGAAAATAATAGCCGCCAGTTCTCCACGCGTCACTTGTCCATTTGGATTAAACATAGTAGCCGTTGTCCCATTAATGATATTTGTTTGATATAGTAACTGAATATAGCTTTCAGCCCAATGACCAATAGCATCCTTGAAATATCCACCTGCTTTTAACTCAACGTCGGCACGAGCAAATACCTGTACCATATCATTTAAATCCTCTGCACTAACTGCTTCCCATTTGCCAGCTGTATATACCTCACTATTATAGCCATTACTAGTTTGTGTAATTTTTATTTGAATCGCAGGCCCAAATAACTTCTTCAGTTCTTCATAGTTTTCCTTAAACTCTTTTTCTCCCTCTGGATAGAGGTTTGTACCATCTTTGTACGATTGAAGAATCGCCTCTAATGAAATTTTTACTGTAATACTATTTTTTGTTGTAACAATCGACACTTCGTTATTTTCAAAGCCTATTTTAGATAACAAAAGCATTTTATAAATATCTTGATAGGGCATGGCTTGTAACTGACTAGTGGCTGCAACATTCTGCTTTGGATGGATTATATTTGCCACATTTACTACATCCTGTGCATACGCCTGTCCACCAACCCCTGTAAAACATGCAATACTCAGTGCACCAGCTAACATTATTTTCTTCACTGTTTTTCCCCCTTCAATTCATAGATTCAGTGTACTAAAACAACAGTTTATAAATCTATAAAAATATGGGAATTAAACAATAATTATATAAAAGACCCATTTTTAACACATTATAATTTTCCTATTTTACTTTTGAGTTTGAAACTAGTTTAACAGAAGGACAAATTTCTCAATGCTATCTACCACAATTACATATGTAATTAGATATATCTCTCAAATAAGGGCAGCTTAAAGGCTGTTCTTTGTTATATTTCTTTTACACTGGGTACATACTTGGAAAGAAACTTTTTTCAGATAACTTTATATTTATATAATGTTAGAGGCTTTCATTTGATTTTTATTCAACGGTAGAAGTAGTATGGAATTGTAATGAAGGATTATCTACATATCCACACTATTATATTAATGTAACAATTTCAAAGGAGGAATTTCGATGAATTATCAAAACATTACGGTTGCAGGTAGTGGTGTATTAGGAAGCCAAATTGCTTATCAATCTGCTTTCAAAGGTTTTAATGTAACAGTGTATGACATTAACGATGAGGCATTAAAAAATGCACAGGATCGTATTACAAAATTAAAACCATTTTATCAACAAGATTTAGGTGCTTCACAAGAAGAAGTGGATGCAGCCTATGCACGTCTTACTTTTAATAGTGACTTGGCGCAAGCAGTTGCCAATGCTGATCTTGTTATAGAAGCAATCCCTGAAGTTGTGAGCATCAAAACAGAATTTTACACGAATCTTGGAAAAGTAGCACCAGCAAAAACAATTTTTGCAACAAACTCGTCTACTTTACTACCAAGCCAATTTGCTGAAGCAACTGGCCGTCCTGATAAATTTTTAGCTCTTCACTTTGCTAATACAATTTGGAAAAACAATACTGCGGAAATTATGAAACACCCTGGTACAGATATGAAAGTATTTGATGAAGTGATTGAATTTGCACGCGCCATTGGCATGGTACCACTACCATTGCATAAAGAGCAACCTGGCTATATTTTAAACTCATTACTAGTTCCGTTTTTAGATGCAGCAGAATCTTTACTTGTAAAAGAAGTGGCCGATCCAGAAACAATCGATAAAACATGGATGATTGGTACAGGCGCTCCACTTGGACCATTTGCTATTCTAGACATCGTTGGCATTAACACTGCCTATAACATTGTGGAAGCGAAAGCAACTGCCACTGGTGATGAAAACATGAAAAAATTAGCTAACCTCTTAAAAACAGAATACATCGAAAAAGGCAAATTGGGCCGCGCAACAGGTGAAGGCTTCTACACATATCCAAATCCAAGCTTTGCAAAACCAGATTTCTTAAAGGGTTAATGATTAAAAAGAGCAATTGTCCTTCTTAAAAGGGCATTGCTCTTTTTTTATCATACAAAAAAAATTCCAAAAACAAGGTGTATTTTCAAATTCCTTCGTTGTCAGCTTTTCAATAATTTTCAGCTTAATCTCCTGCTCTAAGTCTTCTCTATCCTGGTAACTTGTTTGATGAAGACACTGCTTAATTTTTGGCGTAAAATTTTCAATAATTATTAGCATCTCCTCATTCATATTGTTCTGCATTGACTAAATCTCCTCCTTTCTAATAATATGATGAAGCTTCTTTAAAGCCTTTCGATGCAGGTTGGATATATTCTGTGGTGTTGTTTGTAATGTTTCAGCGATTACTTTTATAGAATAGTCTTTGACATAAATCATTTCTAAAATTTGCAGTTGCTTGTCTGTTAATTTTTGCAAGCCTTTAAAGAGCTGTTCATTTTCAATTTTTTCTAATAATCCTTCTTCTTCGCTCTCTTCGTCTCTTATACCGTCGTCCATTAGACCACTATCTGCGACTAATAAAAAGCGATTTTGCAATCTTCTCTTTTTTTATCGAAATCCAAGCTAAAGAAATAAATTAAATTGCTGATATATTTTATTTTCTGTACCCTTTGATAATGAGCTTGAAATGTTTCATCAACCATTTTCAAATTACAATCATTGGGATATAAGATTGCATGTTGTACCAAATAAAGATTTTGTGCATCTGCCAAAAAACTCCTGATAATTGGGTTTTTAACCTGTTCTCTATTTCTGTAAAAAAACTCTTCTATTATTTTGTACTCATTACACATTCGCATCACTCCTATATATTCGCCTTCTTGTTCATTAAAGTGAATATCATATATCTATTATAAACCAAAAACAGAACAAATGTTCCCTAATTTATTCATTCGTATTGATTTTATTAATCGTACGTTCACTTTTCATAACTGTAAGCATCACAATAATGAGGGAGGAAGATGTTATGATACCAATTGAAACTATACAAATGTGGGTTCACCTAATAGGTAATTCAGGTTTCCCTATTGCCATTACCATCTATCTCTTTATGCGTTTTGAGAAGAAAATAGAAAATTTGGAAGCAATCATCTTGAAGTTGTTAGATAAAAGGGAAAATTATTAAGCCTATAAAAAAATATACGGCAGCATCCTTTAAAAAGGATGTTGCCGTGTGACTTAAAGATGCTTCTGCATACCATATATGTAAGAACAAATATGTAGATGGGGGGATTTTATGGAGCTTATATTGACCATTTTTCTCATGCTAGATATTCCCTACAATTACTTTCACCATTCATTCCCCATTATGATTGAATACTTGGGGAATCTTGGATTTTGGCTGGCACTCCCATTATCGGTCCTTACTATCTTGCTAAGTCTATGGTTACTTATAAAAAAGTGGGCATTGTTAGCTCTTTACTTATTCTTTTTATTACGGGGATTCTTTTATTCCTTGCTTTAATTTCATTGTTCCATTGTTACTCATTCTAATAAATTGAAGCCTTTGAAGATGGAAGTCTTCAAAGGCTTTTTAGCAATTTTAGAAATACAGCACCATATAATCCTCATCATAATATTGCTGCCCTATTTTTAAGGCGTTTCGTTCTGTTCCAAAAACGTGAAAACCTAACGATTTGTATAATCCTTTTGCTGATTCATTGGAAGAAACAACTGTTAAATTAATTTGCTCGACGTCTACTAGTGTCTTTGCTTGATTGATGATCTCTATCATTAGTTGTTTTCCTATGCCCAATCCCCGTTTTTTTGAAGAAACATAAACGGCAAAAATACTCGCTTTATGCTTTAGCTTCATTTTATTTGCTTGCACCAATGTCGCCACACCGAGTAAATCCTCCTGGTCAAATGCCCCAAACGTAAATGTTCCCTGTCCTTCGAGCCTACTTGCAAACGACTCAATTGACAAATCCTTTTCTTCCTCGAAGCTAGCGCCAAAAGCTTCTGGATTTGTTTGCAATCCCTCTAATCTTAAATCTCTATATACCTCAGCATCTGCAGCTGTTAATTGTCTAATTTCCATGCCTTTTCCTCCTATCATACTTTTCCTATTTATCGGCCATAACGATTGGCATTTGATGTACTTTTCCAACAGTAATCCTTAAAATGGAAATAAGGGAGCTGAAAATCTATGGAATCTACTAATATGTCAAAACACTTTCTTACATTACAGGCACAACGAGCACACTACCTACCAGCTATTCATTCACTTTCACAGGAAGAACTATGGCGTGTAACACGCGAGGGAAAATGGTCCATTGGCGAACACTTTTATCACCTTTATTTGATTCTCAAAATGCTCCACACAGCAACCAAATATTCTTTATTCCTTACGCCTATCGCTAAAATGCGAAGAAACAAGCCATTCTCTACTGAAATACATGATATTTATGAAGAATATCAATCCAAAAAAGGACATGGAATGCGAGCACCAGGTATTTTAGTTCCACCTAAGAAAATACGCTTTGTATTAAACAGTTATGATATCGACCAATTACTTATCAACGAGACACTTGCTTTGCAAAAGTTAGTACAAAATATAGACGAGGATGTTGCAGGGCATATTGTTTTTCCTGATCCCATTGCGCATTATCCTAATCTCATTCAAGCTATTCAGTTGTTGGCTATTCATGAGAGACATCACTATGAGATTGCTGTTAAAAGAAAAGTGACCTAAAATGATGCTAACATTTTAGGTCACTCTATAGTTTCTAAAGCAGCATACGTAAAAACTTTTCAAAATGCACGCCTGCCTCACGAGGTACTTGCTCCTTCGAAGTAGCTTCAATTGCAGCGGCTAAAAATGTTTCTGCCATTGTCATTGATTCCATTAAATCTTGTCCGCGCATCATGCCGCCCATTATGATGGATGCGAAGAGGTCGCCTGTGCCTGAATAGCTCTCACCATTATAGTTGCGGATATTATGAAAAGACCGCTCAGAATCGACAAACATATTGCCAACATAACGCTTGTCCGTATCACCTACTGGTGGATTCAAACCCGTAATAATGACATTTGCTCCAGTTGCTTGCTGTAACTGCTGACCTGCCTCTTTAAGGGCATGAATATAATCATTATCATTTTGATAGCTCAATAGCCTTTCATAGGATAAACCTGTAAGCAAGCAGCATTCCGTAACATTTGGCGTAATAATATCAGCACACTTTACTAACGCTTTCATACGATCAAGCAATTCACCAGTAAACATCTTATAGACCTCACCATGATCGCCCATTACTGGATCGACAAGCAATGTCGTCTTATTTGAGTGAAACACGTCTAAAAAGCGAAATATATTATCGATTTGCTCCTTACCTGTAACAAAGCCTGTATGAATACCATCAAAGGTAGCTTCAAGCTTACTCCACTCGTCTATAAAAGAGTCCATCTTTGACGTTAAATCTTCACAATAAAAGCTTGAATATCCTGTTTGTGCCGTTAAAATAGCTGTTGGTAGTGGGACTGCTTGCACACCCATCACAGAGAGTACAGGCATCGCAGCCGTCAATGAGCACTTTCCAAAGGACGACATATCTTGAATTACAGCAACTTTTTTCATCATACATTCCACCTAACTCATCCTGCTTTTACTCTCCCCATCGTATCACAATTAGAAAGATGCGAAAATAACCTCAAACTGACCCTTAACTTTTTTATGAAATTGACACTTTTACAATAGTCAGTCCTTTGTTAAAGTAAAAATCATCAAAATATTCATCATAGTGAGGAAGAGACAAATGCAAAATATACAAAGGCCAACATCCTATACAAAATCACGCACAAAAACATTTGATTTAGTCATTACAGCGATTTTAGCAGCACTTGTTTTCGTTGCTACAATGTTTATCAATCTTAAGCTACCGATTGGGCAAGGGGGCCTTATCCACTTAGGAACATCTATGCTGTTTATCTCTGCTATTCTATTCGGGCCTAAAAAAGGAGCACTTGCTGGAGCTATTGGAATGGGTTTATTCGATATCGTAGGTGGCTGGTTAATTTGGGCACCCACAACCATTATTTCACGCGCATTACAAGGCTTCATTGTCGGTAAAATTGCTTGGTCAAAAGGACATAAAGGTGATAATCTTGGGCTGAATATTTTAGGAGCAGTAGTATCAATGCCTGTGATGATTTCTGTTTACTATGTTGGGCAAGCCATTATGTTCAACAGCTGGATTGCCCCGCTGGCATCCATTCCTGGGGACGTCATTCAAAACATCGTAGGCTTAGTTATCGCCATCCCAGTATGTGTTGTACTGAAAAAAACGCCATACTTCAAAAATAATTTTTAATGAAAAAACACCATCTTGCTGTTGAACAGTAAAGATGGTGTTTTTTATGGAGTGATATTCAAAAACAACGAATTTCAAGATAAAGTGAAACTAGCCTTGTTCTTTTTCATACTATAAGGTGGAGGTGGAAAAATGCCAAGAGTAAAATACCGTGATGCAGACGTTGCTTTAATGGCAAGGATGATGAGAGCAGAAGCAGAGGGTGAAGGTCAACAAGGTATGCTTTACGTGGGCAATGTCATTGTGAATCGTGCAGTGGCGTCCTGTTTAGACTTCAATGATGTAAGAACGATTGAGCAGGTTATTTACCAGGTACAAGGCGGAAACTATTCTTTCGAAGCTGTTCAAAAAGGCAATATGTTTTACCAACGAGCAAGAGAAACGGAAAAAAGATTAGCGAAACAAAACTTAGATTTCTGGCGAGAACATCCAGCAAAATACGCACTCTGGTACTTCAATCCATATGCACCATGTCCCCCAACATGGTATGGTCAGCCGTTTACAGGACAATTTAAGAATCATTGCTTTTATGAACCTGCTCCAGATACTTGTGCTAGTGTATATATGGGATAAGGTTTTTTGACTTTTAATAACCTACATTCACAAGTTTAATAACGCTCTACTACAATGACAAAGCCCAACGTGTTAATTGACTAAAAATCGCCGTATGTAAAGAGGCTGAAGGAATAGATGCAAATCTAGTTTCCTTCAGCCTTATGCTAGCTCTTATTTTTTAATCGTTACATATTTGCTATAAACATACCCCGATTTATTATTATAAGATATCTTATACCAGCCTTGTATTTCCTCTAAAATTGTAATTTCGGTATTCTTTGAAATTGTCCCATATACTTTTCCTGAGTTCGATGGCTTTGAACGAACATTTAAGTGATAAGCCGTAACAATCCCTTTAAGTGATTCTGACTGAGTAATAGTTGGCTTCGATTTGTCTGGTGTTGTCTTACTTGGATTCACCGGTTTTTCTACTGGCTCATCTTTAGGTTTATTCAATGCTTTTACCAGCTTTTGATAAAATTCACCTGACGTTTTTACCCCAGTAAATTGGCTAGCATCTACTTTTGCTTTTGTTGCTAGCATTTTTATTTCTTCTTCTGTAATCAAAGCTTTGATATTAATAGATGCTATATTTGTATATTTACCATCTTCCGTTGTAGGAATGGCTAAAATATCTTTATTGATTAATTCAACAACAGCAGCACGTGCTGGCGATTTCATATCGACACCAACGATTTTCCAGTTATGCTGGATCACTGGCTCATACACGCCGTTCATCTCTTCTTTTAGATATCGAATGGCTAGATTACGGATTGTACCGCCTGTTTCTCCATAGGCACTTTCTTCTTTAGAGGACCAAATCATATTAAACTTACGCCCTTCAAGTGCCTGACCTTTTGATACAAGAAAATCCATACGATAAGAGTTCATACCAAGCTTTAAATTGTCTTCTAGCTTAATTGGGGTACCATCTAATTTTCGTAGATTTTTTATTCTGTTACCTGGCTGCTCAGTTAAATCGATGTCATATTTTACATTTCCGAAATAATCATTCGTACTATATTTAGAGGAACGACGCGTTTTATCAAAACTAATCGTCACATCTCCATCACGTGTGCTATTAAAATAGCCAACTGCCCATTCCATATAATCTTTTAAATCTTTGCCCGTTACTTCATAAACTGATACTTCTCCACCAGCAAATTGATAATTATAGGCGATATCCTTTTTCTTAATAGGACCTACATCCAATGAAGCTTTGTCATTATCAATCTGATGTGCTACCACATCTGCCTTACTATAATGTAGCATGACCTCATGGAAAAAATCTGATAAAGGTGTTTCTTGGATGTGTACAGCTGGTATACCCTTAATTTCATTTTTGGGAACAAGATTTGTTCCTTTAAGCTGTGCTACTTCGATATTAGCATCTTCACGTGCATAATCATGGTATGGCTTCAACGTTTTTTCTAGGTCTTTATCCGATTCAACAAAGGTCCCGTCTTCATTCTTTACAGGAATAGTTGAAGCATCTTTTTCTTTAAGCAACAATTTCTCGCCTTGGCGAGTAAATATTAAATCAATTCGTGAAATATGTGTTCCATATTTATTAGGCTCTGTTATAAAAACACCGTTCACTTCTTCTTTATTTATCAGTACATGATTGTGTCCTGCAAAAATAGCAGCTAGTTCTGGTACGGCATTAGCCATTTCCTTCACACCCGTTCCTGGAACACCATTTTCATTTTCCAATCCCATATGCATAAGGCCAATCATGACATCTACTTTACCCTCTAATTCCTTAACTGCCTTTTTAGTCTCTTCTATAGGGTTTTTGACAACTAAACCATCAAGATGATTTGTCCCCTTCTCATACTCTGTAATCAAAGGTGTTACCATGCCAATAACCCCGATTTTAACCCCTTCACGCTCAATAATTGTATATGCAGGTAAATAGCGTTCGCCATTTTCTTTATAAACGTTCCCAGCAAGTCTTGCTCCATTAAATTGACTGGAAACTTTATCCAATACATCCAAACCAAAATTAAACTCGTGATTACCATATGTCCAAGCTTCATAGCCCATTTCATTAACAGCCACCATCATTGGTGACTGCGGCTGGTCATTAAACAATTCTGCAGAATTATCCTGTATTAAATCTCCATTTTCCAATAGGATGGTATTCGGATGATCTTTACGGATATCTTTAATAATTGTATATAATTGCGTTAAACTTCCTGTGAGATTAGGTCCATCCACTGCGTAATCCCAAGGCATAGAGCGGCCATGAATATCTGACGTAGCCAGGAGTGTAATATGAATATCTTTCTCTTTCTCTTGTGCATTGACAGGCGTTTGTGTAAAGACAATTCCTGTTGCCAGAATCAATACAGCAATACTTAGTATTGTTATAACTTGTTTCAATTGATTCATTTCCTAGTTTTCTCCCTTTTTATTCTGAATTTTAAGATTCCTAATCAGTGTAGCATTTATGGAGATGTCTAACCAGGTAAAATCTATCATAAAAGTAATATAATTTCATAAATTTAACAAATATTAGCGTGATTAAAGAGGAAAAAGCAATAGAAAATTGATATTCAACAAAAGTTTCAAACCCGTCCAATATCCCTATTTTAATAGGATTTATTTGATTCATTTGGATATGCTAGAGCCACTCTCACACGTTTTTCCTTTAATAACAGGACTCCCATCAAACCAATGAAGGAGAATATAACAGGCGAAATGAAGCCATAGTAGTACCCATCCCTTACATTGCCTGTGGCAGCTTGAAAGTAATCTAAAATAAACCCAAAAATAATGGGCAGCAATGCGGCACTTAGAAAGCCCCCTGTATTGGCAAATCCAGAAACAATGCCTGATTCAGCTAAAGGAAAAGTTTGACGAACTGCCGCAAAGGTTAAAGCACTTGCACCATAGCCAAAGCCGATGATAAAGAACAGGACAATGAGCATGAAAATGGACGGATGCCCTTTCAATAAAAGAAAGGCAAACCAACTCGTTAAAACCGCAATATGCACTACAATATAGGGTCTCTTAATCGTACCTAACCAGCCAGCAATCCAGCTCATTAAAGGTGCTCCTATAAGCGCTCCGACTAGGCCAATCATAATTAACTGACTAGCCTCTGACCGTGACATCTCATACATATTGATCCCATATGGTACTGCCCACGAGCTAATAAAGCCAACATACCCGCCCACAACGCCAAAATGACAAAAAAATAAAGCCCATGCTTGCCTGCTTGAAAATATTCTTCGTAATAATTTGGAGCTTTTTTCACGTTTTAGTTCTTTAGTTATGCTTACAGGTTCCTTTGAAAAAATGCGTTTTGTGTTTTGTACGAGCACAAAATAAAGAAGTACACCACATAAGCATAGTAAAAGTCCTGTAGAGAAAAAGGTGATTCGCCAACCTAATAAAAGAATCAATGTAGCAAAAGGCACTGTTGCCAATAAAAAGCCTAAGCTCCCTGTCATACCTGCAAAGCCAATTAATCGGACAAACTCCTTTTTATGAAACCATTGTGCCAAAATAAGCACCATATTCACCCATATGGTGGCATCTCCTACACCAGTAAGCATTCTAGAAAAGAATAGAATGAATTCATGTGTACCTAGACTGTAAAGAATGGTTCCTATACCTGTAAGGATGGCACCAATGATGAGGAAAAGGTTTGGCCCAAATCGGTCAGCTAAAATCCCCATCGGAATTTGCAAACTCGTGTACACAAAAAATTGAATACTCGTCAATAAGCCAATTGTCGAAGCCGTTACCCCAAAATCCTCCATCAATTGATCTGTAATTAATCCTGGAGCAGTTCGCTGACTTGCCATTAACAAATAGGTAAACAATACAGCAACAAACACAATCCATCTGTACTTATGTTGTTGTTTGTCCAATAATCACTACTCCTATTAGCTTTTAAGTTATGTATATGAGTTCGAGGCCAGGATAAAACCTGCTTTTGAGGAAGCTTTAAAATTACGACAGAAAGAAAACGCACCCAGTCTACACTAAGTGCGTTCATGCTATATTATACCGCTGGCTGAGGCTGTTCACTGACATGTACTGCCGGTTGACGGTCTTTCCAAGGCATTGCTTCCTCTAGCTGTCTACCTAGCTGTAATAACGTCAATTCATCTGCAAATTTACCTGTCATTTGTAGACCAATTGGTAGGCCTGATTTACTTTCGGCTAAAGGCAATGATATAGAGGGCTGACCTGTAGCATTGAATAAATTTGTAAACGGTGCATACGTGAAAATTTGCTCTGTCCATTCAACAGCTGAAATGTTAGGATTGTTGGCATTTAATTCACCAATTTTAGCAGGAAGTGTGCCAATAGTTGGACTCAATAAAATATCATAATCTTCAAAGAAGCCTGCAACTTGACGTGAAACGACTGCATTTGTATGAATAGCTTCCAATAAATCAGCCGCCTTTAATTGACCACCGTATTCATAGCATTTCCAAATGGCCGCTTCAATATAGTCTGGAGAAACTGCTTTACCAGTTCCCGCTGCAGCCCCCTGAATCATGTGATAAATATTCGCTGTCCAAATAGCAACCGTCGCCTTTGTAAATGATGCTTGTTCATATTTCGGACGCGCTTCTACTACCTCGTGTCCTAGCTCCTTTAAAACTTGAACTGTTTTATGAACTGCTTCTATACATTCCGGATCGACAAATGCCCCAGAATTTGTTTCAGTTGTCCAAGCAATTTTTAGTGGGCGCACTGTTTCCTGGATAAGTTGTCCATACGGTGCATGTGTTACTTCTAATTTGGAATAGCTCCCTAAGTCCGGGCCTGCTACTTGATCCAATAAAACAGCTGTATCACGAATTGTACGCGTCACAGCGAACTCAATGGCAATACCATTTAAAGGCTCGCTATTGAATGGACCAGCTGGAACTCTTCCCCGTGTTGGCTTTAATCCCACTAACCCACTACAGGAAGCGGGGATACGAATAGAACCTCCGCCATCATTAGCATGAGCGATTGGCACTATACCACTTGCCACAGCGGCTGCTGACCCTCCACTCGAACCGCCTGGACTATGAGTTAAATTCCACGGATTGCGCGTTGCACCATAAATAACTGCTTCAGTCGCTGCATTATAGCCAAACTCTGGTGTTGTCGTAGTACCAGCTAAAATCAGGCCAGCCTTTCTAAAGCGCGCCATTAATTCACTATCGACTGGTATAACCGTATTTTCTCCAATACGACTCCCCATACTATGCGAAACACCCTCTGCATGTAGCACAAGCTCTTTAATTAAAAACGGAACACCTGCAAACGGCGCATTTTCATCAACCTTCTCAATTGCTTTGTCAGCCTGCTCTTCTAACACACTAACAACTGCATTAATGGATGGATTGACTTTTTTTATTCCTTCTAACGCTAGCTCCTTTAACTCCTGTGGTGTTACCTCCTTCGATTTTACTAGCTCTGCCAACCCAATACCGTCATAGGATGCATACTCTTGTAAATTCATATCATCACCTCGTATAGTAGTAATCTTGCAACTATAATGTACTGAATATTCTAAATTTAAGATACTACCCGAAAGGATAATTCTGTTTTAAGTAGAATATAAATGCATAATAGAGAAATGAGGTGTTTTCATGTTTTTAGAAAATGATTTAGAAAACATTCTTAAAGCAAGCTATCATATTTCAAATATGAATGTGAAACAAAGCAATGAATGTTTTAAACATGAACTATTGCAAACAATTAGTCAGCATCTCGGATATCACCATATGTTATTTTGGGAAATAGCAAATAATGAGCTAACCGCCCCTGTGCTTTTTAATATAGAGAGTCACACGATTAATGACTATTTACAAAGATATAAAAACTTTGATCCATTGCACCCCCAAAATATAAATACACAGCCTTCCATTCAGCTAATGAGTAGGAATGAAGTTATGTGCCTGCAAAAACAAACCCACTATAAAGAAGTTTTTTTGAAAGAAAATCGCTATGAAGATGAAATGGCCATGTATTTAAGAATAGACAATAAGCTCGTAGCAGTTATTGGTTTTTTAAGGAAAACCGGAGAGAAGCTATTTAATGAAAAAGATATTTTAAAGTTAGTGTATTTGAAAAGAAATATCGAAAACATGTATTCCTTACATCACTTTTCACAGCCCTCCATCGTGTTGGAAATGACAGATCGAGAACGAGAAGTTTTAAAGTTTGTATTCAAAGGCTTGAAAAACATAGATATCGCCCAGCAATTATTCGTCAGTGAAAATACAATTAAAAAACATCTTCAAAATCTATATAGAAAATTTCAAGTAACCAATCGTACTCAACTGCTGGCAAAGTGTTTGAAGTATAGTGATCATGTTTAGTAAGGTCATCTATTGAATTCAAAGGTAGTATGATTAATTTGCTGATTAATTGGCATAAAACTATTTTTCCTCAGTAAAAAAATGCCCCACCAATTGGTAGAGTGTGTCTAACAATTGGTGGGGCAGTTCTCATTTTAATTCTAACTATAGAGGTGCTCTTTTACTTAATTACTTTGCACTTTATACACTTTACTATCAAGCTGTCTATTTATTGCCTGCTGTAAAAATCGTGTGGCGGTAAATAGTTTTTCTTCATCAATATTCGTTTGGACGCCTAAACGATGCAGGAAATTTACTAAATCATTTGTTGATACATTGCCGCTTGCACCAGGGGCATAGGGGCATCCCCCTAAACCTCCAATAGCACTGTCGTATTTTGTAATCCCCAGCTCAAGTGCTGCAAATATATTGGCTAAAGCACGGCCATACGTATCATGAAAATGAAGGGCAAACAAATCACGATCGTATTGAGTGAGTAGCTCTGATAAAATAGCCTTTACTTGTACAGGATCCGCTACCCCAATTGTATCACCGAGTGAAATTTCAGAAACGCCCATTGCAAGATAGGCATCAATGATATCCTTCACTGTTTGAAGCTTTACTTCATCACCAAACGGACTGCCAAATACAGTTGAAATATAGCCTCTTAACGATATACCTTCACGATTTGCTACTTCAGCTACAGCTTTTAAGTTCTGTAAAGATTGGTTAATTGAAGCGTTTACATTACTTTGATTATGCTCCTCAGAGGCAGAAATAAATAAAGCAATTTCATCAACCTTGTGTTGAATGGCTCCTTCTATCCCTTTCAAATTAGGCACAAGAGCTGCATACGTTATTTTTTCATCACGTGCGATTTGCTCAAACACTTCATGATGATCGGCTAAAGCTGGTATCCACTTTGGACTAACAAAAGAGGATACCTCGATAT
This sequence comes from Lysinibacillus sp. YS11, assembly GCF_002896375.1. Lineage (NCBI taxonomy): Bacteria > Bacillati > Bacillota > Bacilli > Caryophanales > Bacillaceae > Lysinibacillus > Lysinibacillus sp. YS11. The sequence continues at coordinate 3,692,177 of NZ_CP026007.1, forward strand.
GACGGACACCTGTTTCACTTATTAAATTAATCCATTGCACTTTCAAATCAGTTGGAATAAAAATTTTCTCATTTTGTAAGCCGTCACGAGGACCAACTTCTCTTATTTCCACTTGTTTTGGTAAAGTCATAAAGATACACTTCCTTTAATTAAATGCCGAACAGCTGTAGCATAATCCAGCTTGATGCGTAGAATACCATGAATTGCACACCAGCCCCCACACCTAAAATACGATTCAATAATCCACCAACAGTTGCAACTGTAAATGTTAACACTACTCCTAGCAATTGTGCCTCGTTATAGGCAAGCAAAAATGCTAATCCGATAAACATCGCTACGATTGCTTCCTGGCTAATATATTTCAATACTAATACAGATGCTTTACGTGCATAATTCATCGCAAATGGATAAGCAATTAAAGCGGCTACACTAATACCGATTAACCCAAAAATGAAAAAGTCCCATGAAGACATTAGCGTGTGTAAGTTGTTAACTGGATCTACTGTAAAAATCGGTGGTGCATTAAATAAAGGTGATGCTGGTCCAAGTGCTACTGGGCTTAACGGAATACCGAATGCAATTAATGGAATAATCGCTTCAGCTATATATGTCGATTCCGTTACACCATTCATAACAGTAAGACTCGTTGTTGATTTTTTATAGGCACCTTTTGTACGAGAGCCTACAATTTCTCCCATCAATGACGTCATCCCAACAGGACTGAAGACAAATGTAAGGGAGGAAAGAAACGTTGTAATACTCGTAAAAATGGTCTGCCTTTTCGATAAAATTTTAAATGGATTCGGGAAATAGCCTTTCCATGATTTCGTTTCGGTAGCAAGATTATATTGATTTGGCTTACTGCGTGCTAGATCATTTTTAGCAACAGAAGAAGCCGCCATTAAAATATTACAAAACATCGGTCCAATCGCAATTCCTAAAAAGAATGTAATACTTAAATGTTTATCCAGCATCGCGAAGCTAACGCTATCTAAAGCTTTAATGAAAAATGCAAATGGAATAATGATTAAAATACTTGCCCATTTTCCTTTTGAAAAGAATGCGATTAAAATTGCGGCAAGTGTAAAAATGATGCCTGATGAAGATTTAAAAAGTCGGCAAATTGACCTAAAAACTGACCTAACAATACAGCGGTTGGTAGGGCGATAAATGCACCGATAACACCGCCAGAAATCATTTTACGTAGTGCAACGTGCGGCATGCCTAAACGGCGTAATGTATTGGCATGATCGATTAACGGTACAGCCGTTGTATCCCCTGGAATGCCTAATAACGCAGTTGGGACAGCATGTGTTAAATGCTTAGCTAACACGCCCGCCATGAAAAAGGCGAATACCCCTTCAGGAGGCGCTCCCAGCAAAATAACTAACAATGTAATTGGTACCATAATTGCTGTTTCATCTGTACCTGAAATAAGTCCAATTATAGTAAAGATTGCTGCACCAAGAAGTGCAAATAAAAGAGCTATTAAATAAATACTCATTTTTTATCCGCTCCTTTCAAGCCTTGTAAGCTAGAAAGAATGCCAAAATCCTCAAGCTCTTTTTTTGTCACCGGATCTTCCTCGATTAAGCGTATTTCCTCGTCTATATCAATTTGTAAATCCTCAAATGCTTCCTTTAAAGAATGACTAGATGCTTCATCTTCTACTAAAATACGCTTTGGTTTAAAAAGAATCGTATTAATAGCAACAACAATCAGAATACCCGTGATTCCTGTTAACAGTGAATAAGAGTTAATCATCTGAGGGTCTGCAAACTTCGGAAAAACCCACTGACCAAACTGATAGCCTAAAAAGCTTGCGGCAACGCTTAAAATAATTGAAATAATTAACTGATTGCCAGAAACCGTGTCTCCTAAAATTTCAATAAACTTCTTTTCCTCTACATTTTTTTGCTCATTGTATGGAGTATTCGCCATGTATTATTCACCTCGCAGAGAGTTTGTAATCTCTAAAACACGATCATAACGGAAATCCTTCTCTTCTACCGCCTGCTGCACAACACGATCAATAATATCGCCTGTTGCCCCAGCCATTACAGCCAAGTTTTTCGCATGCAGACGCATATGACCAGATTGAATACCCTCTGCTGAAAGTGCGCGTAAGCTTGCTAGATTTTCTACTAATCCTACTGCGGCAATGTAGCTAGCTAGCTCCTCTGCAGATTGCACATCCATAATTTTTAGCGCTGCTTTTGCAACAGGATGAGTCTTCGTAGCCCCTCCCACAATACCAACAGCTAATGGCAATTCCAACGTCCCAACAAGATTGCCTGCTTTATTCAGCTCCCACGTTGTTAAAGAACGGTATCTACCAGAACGAGCAGCATAGGCATGAGCACCAGCCTCAACAGCACGTGTATCATTACCCGATGCTAATACTGCAGCAGTAATACCATTCATAACCCCTTTATTATGTGTGGCAGCCCGATACGGATCAGCATCTGCAAATTCGTAAGCACTTACAATATTTTTCGCAATCTCTATCCCCCCGAGCATTTCTGTCGAGAATTCACCACGCGCACGAACAATACGCTTATCTGCTAAATTTGAAATAATCCGTAGCACAACTCGTCCATTTGTAATACGTTCGATTAATGGTGACACAGATTCCGCCATCGTATTGACTGCGTTTGCCCCCATTGCATCCTTCGTATCTACGATTAAATGAACGACAACCATTGTTTCTTTTGCTGTGTCGATTAAGTGCACTTCTATATCCTTCACTCCGCCGCCTAACTTGACTAATGTTGGATCCTTTTCATTACAATGCTCGATGATCTCATTTTTGTGTTCAAAAATTTTCGCCCTTGCTGCATGAGGGTCCTCAATATTTAATACCTGAATCTGTCCGCGCATAACTGTTCCCGAGCTGGAAGTAAAAATACCCCCTAACTCATATGCTGCACGGGCAGCATTACTAGCCGCAGCAATTACTGACGGCTCTTCAGTAGCCATCGGAATAAATACCTCTTTGCCATTCACCTTAAAGTTGGCCGCTACCCCTAGAGGCACTGAAATATGTCCAATAACATTTTCAACCATTGCATCTGCAAGCTCTAATGAAATTCCACTTTTTAAAGCTTCAACTTCCTCTTTGGTTAAATTTGATTTTTCAGCGATTAACTTAATTCGCTCTTCTACTGAAAGTAAATAAAATCCCTTAATACGTGAAGTCATCCCCATACCCCCAAAATTAAAAAAAGTGTAATATAATTCAACTTTGTTGAATAACATTACACCAATTGTAAATTGTCTGAATAGTATTGTAAACAAGAAATTTGTATTTTCGATAATATTTACGTTTAAAAGAAAGATTTAATCCTCAACATAAATCGTTAATACCTTTGAGTTTTCTGCAGAATTATTAATAAAGATATGCTCCTTTTTCCCAGAAAAATACGCAGAGTCCCCCTCTTCTAAATGGTAAAATTTATGATCGTATTTCAAGACGATACTACCAGAAATGACATAAATAAATTCATCATTATCGTGTGTATAAGGGGCTAAATTTTCCGCCCCATTATGTACAGTAACAATAGAAGGATTGATATTGCTCATATAGCTCTTATTCGCTAACAGCTCATATTGATAGCCAAGTTCATTCGTCTCAACAGTCTCATTGCGTTCTTTTTTCGAAACAATTGAAATGCCATCAAATTGATCCTGAATTACAAACCAGGCCATTGGCACATCAAATATTTCCGCAATCTTGGACAATGTCACCAGACTCGGTGTCGCTTTGCCATTTTCTATTTTTGAAATATGACTTTTCGTTAAATTAATCTGCGAAGCTAAATCATCCTGAGACATTTTATTTTTCTTCCGCATCTGCTTTATTTTTACTCCAACTTCTAGTAAGTTCATCTATTCCAGTCCCCTCGATCATTTCGGTTTTTACAATAACTATACTATATTTTTAAATGATGGATAGAAAAATACGGGAGTATATTACTCCTTCATTGTTGTCTGTGATATCAGTTTTATCACAATATGAGAGTTAAGGTGCTGATAATGGCTAATTGTCTAATATGTATTGACACCCTAATTTCAATTTCTACATAAAAAGATCAGACACTCACTTTTATATGTGTGCCTGATCTTTAGAATTTTGTCTCAGTTAGTTATTTAAAGACTATATAGAATTTAGTTTTAATCTAAGTATTAATTTACGGAATTGCTGAAACAACTTTATTTGCATTTCTACCTTTTACTTTTTATTCATGGTTGGTTAAAAGCCCTCATTTTAGACAGCTTTTTGTAAATTGACTAAGTTCTTGTTCTTGTTTGTTATTGTTACTGCAAAGCTTGAGATACAAAATTGAACATATTTGAATTCATCTTTGGACCACCATTCATAGTGTTCCCATTAACAATATATGATCCTCTATGAACACCAACAACTTGGTTGTTTGCATTTAATAATGCCGATCCCGACTGCCCAGGTGCAGTATCAATTGTATAAAAAGCTAAAGACGTATCTTCTCTTGTAACATTCCCTCTCATACCAAATTGAGAAACCACACCACCTGCTCTTATTAAATCTCCTGGATACCCAAAAATACCAACATTTTCGTTAAGAAGATTATTTACTTGTCTTATTCCAAGAAATCCTGCAACATCTCCTGCATGTCTATTATTATTTGCATTTAAAACAAGTACAGCAAAATCTTCCGAGGTTGAACCAGTTGAAATCCAATTAGAAGGGACAAAATAATCCCTAACATTATAAGAGCCAAACCATCCTGTGCTATCACTTACGCCTGGATAAACTGTAGCACTAGATATACCTCTTTGTGTTCCAGCATCGATTACACAATGTGCATTTGTTAGAACTCTGTTCCTACCAATTAAAGTACCTGTACAAGTGCCACTTGAACCATCCGCCCAATTTAATTCAATATACGTAATTGAACTAAATGGTGCTATTTGTGTATTTTCTACAATTGTTCTACCGTCCTCGCCTATTACTATATATGGAGTTATTTCATTTGTATTTTTAGATAAGTTGTCTTCAATAATAACAGGTGACGGAGTTAAATCAATAAATGATTTACTATGAAATATTAAGCTATCAATCTGAACAGGTGAAATTATTCCAGTGCCTTGAAAACTTGGTGTTTCATTAATTAATTGCAAATTATTATTTTTGAAGTCCTCATACTTAATAATTTCACCTTTCGAATTTACCATATCGTAAGGATGCGAAGAATCATTTGAATCAAATGTAAAACTTCTAAGTTGATCCTCCGCAAAGACATTCATAGGAACTAATAAAAAGATAAACATAAAGAAAAACTTTAAAGTAATTTTTTTCATTTTCATTCCTCCTAGACTGTTGTTAACTAACATTCTAATAAATAAAGGAAATAAATGAAAGTTATTATTCATAAATGGTAATTAAGTTATATTTAGTAAATAATAATTTTGGTCACAGTTTTTCTATACGAATAACTTTGATTTTTGCTGGATTTGACTCCAAAATTTCAGAATACCAAATCCTCACTTTATCTCCACTTTTAATTCCTTTCATAGAAAGTTTCGATTCATTAATTAAAATTGAAACTGATTCAAATTTATTTGAGAACAGGAGATTTTCGCTAGAGAAACTCTCTATATCTGATTGTTGAATGTCCTTTCCTTGAATAAAATAGACTATTCCTTCATGCATTACTATATAACCAATTTCACTTTCGGTATTTTCTTTACTAGCAAATAGTTGGCTAACATTACCTAAGAACCATAAAGCAACAAGAAAAAGTAACAATAAAATCGTGTTGATAATAGGTTTGGGGATTCTATCCTTCATTCAAACCACCACCTTATACATTTAATAATTTTCATGTTGAATACAATTTAGCATTTTTAAATGTACATAATATACCAAATACTGTGCTCACCTCTATTCTACAATACAAAACAATACTTTACTTGTAATACTTCCCAAAGAAGGAATACAGAAAATATTTTGAAGTTTTCAATACGATTGGATAGAATCGGTAAAATATTGAACTGCCGAAAATAAATTACAAGCTGTTGAGCACTACTTAAAAGGAATGGAACGGAAAGCTCCTATGCTATAGCTAAATCTATGGGGACTAATAATAAAGCAATCCTTAAATGGATTAAGCTAATATGTAATACAATGTAGTTGAAGCTATTATTCAGCCGTATACAAATTAAACACTAGAGTTTACTCTAGACCAACCTATTCACTTGTTTCAGACATGTTGGACAAAGCACTCGAACGTTTACCTGAGCACCACCAGTTACTTATGCATACCGATCAGGACTGGCATTATCAAATGAATAAACACTGTCGGGCCTTTGAATCAAGAGGGGTTGTTCAAAGGATGTCTCGTAAAGGAAATTGTTACGACAACTCTGTCATGGTGAATTTCTTTGGAAATCCGAATTCCTTTACATGAGGGAATTAGAAAGTATAGAGCATTAAAAATAGAATTAGAAAAATATATAAACTACTATAGTATGAAACGGATCAAGGCAAAATTAAAAAACAAGTCCGGTGCAATACCGAACTCATTTATCCAAACAGCCTAATGAAATAACGAAGCTAACATACTTCGAATTAACTATTTAATTTATCGCTTTCATTCATTTATGTGTAACTTACTTAATTGCGCTCTGATTTTAGGAATGCTACAAATAAAGATAATTTTTCATCAGAAAAACCTTAGTTTCCTCTAAAGACATTAGTCTCTATTATTGAAAGCAGATGCAAATAAAAAAATACTAAGAGACTGAGACATTCAGATGTAAAAACAATTTTATAAATTAATACCCAAAATAGAGCCTTTGAAGAATTTGATATGCATATATTCACATGAATTCTTTCACATTTAACCAAAAACGTTGGATATCAGTTTAAAGAGATAAACGGATGGTTATCTCGCTTTATGACTACTCCCACTCAATCGTCGTTGGGGCTAAGATGTAATATCATACGGTAGGATTTAAGATTATTATCAAAACAGAAAAATGCATTCAAATCATGTAATTTTTTGTCCTCAATTGTAGATGGTGACTCCCATTTATATGTCTATGTCGTTTCAATGTCTTTATCATCAATTTGAAAAGAAAACATAGGAAAATTTTAGTCTTCCTATGTTTTCATTCAAATTATTGATCTGTTTGTTCTTGCTTCTTTTTCAAATACTCTGCACGTATTTTCTCAAGTTGCTGCTTTTTATCAAATTTGGCCGGCTTGTTTTTTTCATGATACTTTGCCACAGCCACCTTACCTTTAGTATCCAATTGATATTTCCCCACTTTGGTTCACCTACTTTTCCTGCCTTTAAAGAAATCTATTCAACAAGTATAGTATACCTTATTTTGCTGATGTAAACCTTTTTCCTATATTGGTGTATTGCTTAACCTTAATTTCGGTAAAAGCTTAGTAAATAATTCATAGCCAAATGTATTATCTGTATCCATCCATTTTTATATTATTATACCTTTATCATTATTTACCGCTACAATCTTGCTCACCTTTATGTATGGAGACGGCGGGTCTTGAAACAAAAAATATGAAAAGGGCTGAAATACCAGTGTTTTCAATGGGTTTTCAGCACCTATTTTAAAGCCTGACCCACAGTTTGACCCAATAAAATTTATGATTTTGCTTACGGAGACAAAGCATGTATTGATTACTTACTTTTCTCAAGTAGTATAGCTTGCTGTACAGATACTGCAATAATAATTAATAAAAATTCCAATTACAAAAACTGAACTTCCTTTATACAAATACAATTATTCCTAAGTTTTATATTTTGATGATAAAGGTACTCTAGCAAATTTTGATAAGTCATCAAAAATCAAATTCCATGTATTCTTTATTTCATCAAAATCATTGTACTCTTCAATTATTTGTTCTAAATCATCAATTAATTGGTTATTAATTTTAAAAACTTTAAAATAGAGGGTTTCAGACATTTTAAGATAATAAGAAGTTACATCTATAAAATTAATATTATCTATAAATTCGAAGTATTGTATTTCCAAATTAGTTTTTAAACAAGAAATATTATGTAGATATCTACTTTTTATTGACATATATTTATTAGAATAGTTCTGGGTCTCGAATCCTTCTCCTAGTAAAATAAATAGATTATGTAATGAAAAAATTAAAAGTCCAAGTTTAACATCATTAGGTATGTTTAAAGCATTAATCTTTTTATCATTTATAACCATCTCTTTAAATTCTCTTACTAACTGACTTATAGCAAAAGCATCTGCATCCATTTCAAGTGTTTTTATCAATAAATCCGGAATGTTCCGATTAGTCTGTTTCGTATACCATTCGTTAATTCCATAATGTTTCTCCAAGTATAATAAATGTCCATTTATATGATGGCCTAATTCATGCAAAATAATGAATTTTACAGCAAACATACTTAAATATTCTGATAGTAGCTTAGCATTATAATCATTAGGAATTTTAAAATTAAATTCATGCTCTGTAATCCCTTCATTATTTAGATAAATTCGACTATCCGCCACTTCTTTAATACTTGTATACTTTGAAAAAGCTCCATTTATAATTAAATCACCAAACATACCATATATTACATATAATGAACCTTCATTAATTTTTATAAAATCTTCACCATTTTTTACATATGCAATCCCATTTACATCAAAACGATTAATAAATCGAAAGTTTAATTTTCTAGTTTTATATTGAGAATAAGACGTACTTTTAATATAATTATCAATATCTTGAAGATATTTTTTATAATATTTATAACAGTTAATATTTGGAAATTCTTTAAAAAACGAAAAATCTGTAATCCCTGAAAGAATTTTAAATTTATCAATGTTATTCATTAGTATCCTCTTTTTAAATATGAATGAATAGAATTTAATAGAAATTGTTTTCTTTCCATTAAGTATCCCCTTACTAGATTTTGATTATCTTTTAACATTAAAGTTGACACTATAATATCTGGAAGCTCTATTTTTATGTCTAAAGAAACTACTTCTCCCTGTTTAATTCGAATATCTGCTAAAGTTTTATCACTTTCATTAATATATATTCCTTGATAATATAATTGACAGGTTACCAATACTTCTTCATGCTGTATAAAAGTTTTACTAGTTATCCCCAATATACCCTTTACTAAATTTAGTAAATGTTCAACGGTCATGTCTAAGCATACATCAATTGGGATTAAATCATCGGTTTGGTTTACATAAAGCCAAATTGAAAAAAATTATGCTTATTCATCATTATTTCTTTTATTTCTAAAGGAATCTTAGAAATATTCTTAAACTTATTAGCTTGATAAGCTGATGGAACATCTATAATTTTTCTAAAATTATTTTGAATAACTTCTGGATTATTCTCGCAGATATAAATCCAAAAATGCTTACTATATATTTCTATGTCTTTATATATCTTTTTTAATTTTTCAATATGCTTACCAGTCTCCTCACAGTTAGTACATATTATAAACTTCTGCCATCCAAGCTCTTTTTGAATCTTTAATGCATCCTCTAAAGATTTCTGCACTTTGGTGTAATTAAATTTCCCATTTTCCTCAGCTATACTTTTACATTGAAAAGCTATTTTTTTCTCAGGAAAGTATAGGTCAATACCACTCTCTGGTGGGTTTCTTTTTTTGATATTATTTGTTTTATAATGTATTTTCAATAACTTCAAAGTAAAAATCTCCCACGATTCACCAAAACTTAAACCATATTCTTCTTTAAAAATAGGAGGATGCAAAATATACATAGTTACTTCTTTTTCCTTTCCGTTTTCTGTTCTTAAACTTTAACTTCCAATTAGATAATACCCTTTTGTAAAATAGCACAATCATGAAGTAAGGACTAAGAGCTTATTATTAATAAGCTCTGTCCATTTGTTGCTCTTTCATTAATGAGTGAAATTGTTTCCATATAACTTTTGGGATCTCATGATTCTCAATGATTACTCCTGTTTCAATGTTTTTTTGAAATCCATGGTATGAGAAATTAGCAGAAGTAAGTAACAATTTTTGTTGATCAATTATCACGAGCTTTGCATGAAGACTTGTAAATTCTGAGGAATTATACCCTTTCCAATGATATACATTAATTTGATACCGTTCTTTTTTCCAATGATTCATTATTTCTTTAAAATTATTTTCCACATCATTCACTATGACATTGATGCGACAGTTGCGTTCTGCCGCATTTTCAATACACCTTAATAGTTTTTTTATTTTCTCGTTATTAAATGAGAAGCTATAACCTACAATAAATATTTCTTCTTTAGCAGATTCTAATAAATATTTAACAGTGTCATAAGTATTAAGCTTTATGGGTGCCTCATTTGTTATAGGGCCTGTCCATACAGGAGAGATTCTTGGTTTTAACTCTAATTGATGTTTCCCCATCTTGTATGCTACTTCTATCAACTGTTGTAACTCTTTAGGCGAAATTTTACAATCCAATGCAGATTTAAATACTTCATACAGGAAAAATTCTAAATCAAAAGGAAGTTTTAATTTAGACTGCCAGTTAGAATAATCTAACAAAGAATCCAATTTATTGAGAAAATTCATTAATTGTTGATAAGTATCTTCTTCCTCTTCAAACAAACAAGATGATATGAAGCGGACTATTTTATTTTGTAAGTTATTAAATTTCAAAGAACTCTCTTCCATAATTCGCCACCGTTTTTACTAATATAGATCGATCTAGGTATCTATTAGATTTTTCACATGATGTCTCTGCAAGTAACATACAACTGTGACATGCAGCTCCATTTACATCACTAAGGGTATCTACATCTTTTTCAGCACATTGTGGGTCACTAGAACAATAAAGTGCTGCTGCTAGCGCCCTTGATAATATGGCTTCAAACTTATCTTTTCTACCTAATTCAACTAATCCACCTAAACTACCTTCTGAATCAATAGTTGCTGTATAAATGAGAATTCCAGCCATATCATTTTCTGTATTAGAATATATGCGTTCCTTAAGGGCAGATGAAGAATAGCCTGAATGCATTGTTAATTCCCTTATTAATGCGTGGGATAATGTATGGAGAAGAACATATCTTAAACCCGGAAAGGGAGGTATTTCATCCTCTGGTATATTTCGCTCTTTATATATGTTCCTATGGGCTCTTTCCATACCAATACCATAATCTTTATGTTCATTCTCCCATTCAGTTAGTTTTTCCTTTTTTAAAGTTATAAAAATACCTTCCCCATATGTTTCTACTCCTGGTAACCAGTCTAGGTTACTACTACTTAAAGGAGCTAACTGAACCTGCTCATTATTTTCATTTCCTTCTTCATTTATACCAATCTCAGTTGTAAGTCGCGTTGTCAGATCAGGAAGTGGATGAATTCTTGTAAATCCTTTAAGTACCATAACTTCTTTAAGACGTTTTACCATTACTAAGTTAGCAATATAATCTCTATATCGATGTGGCACATCCTCTGCCTCAACTTGAAATTCGATACCTTCATAGTCATGATGCCCCTTTAAAAGTGCTTCATATTCTGGTGTCCGTAAATCTAAATATTCATCGTTTTCCCCACTTTTTATTTTTTGTATCAAATCCCAAGCTTTATCAAGTCCAATCCTGTTAATATCAGGATTTCTCTTCATGACTATATCAAATACCGTTCGATTCCCTGTCAATTCCTCATCATCGATATTCACATGCTCTCTAACAATTCCCTCAATCCCTTCATTTTTGCTTGTCGGAATCACAATGGAGCTTTCTATAGAAGAAAAATAGATATTTGATGCACCTCTAAGTAACAATTCTTTATTTAGGCTACAATCCTCCTCATAATCTCTTAGCCAAGGTCTTCTTCCTGAGCATTTCCCAAGAATTTGTTTATTAGAAAATGCATCACTCATTGATCTTTTTTTATCACATGTCTTACAATAAACAATTAAATCTCTTAATGAACCTGTTTGTCCTTCATCAATTAAATACAATTTACATGTTTTCGGATCATATTTTCCTTTTTGATGTGCATACCCCCCCCATGGAAAATCGTTTATATGTCCCTTTTTACAAGTAGCGATAAAACGAACTGGATGAGTTTTAACTTTAGGACAAGGCCCTTTCTCATTGGCAGGATTCTTACAATACAAAATTCCTTTTTCCTCAATAAATTCTTTACCACTATATTTCCCTAATTTTCTGCAATTAGGGCAAACATGATATTCTGGAAACCTATATGCAGGAATTGTACCAATCTCTTTACTATTACTGATAGGGATTGATTTTATTTGATTAATTCTTAATTTCTGCTTAAGCCGTGGTTCTACTATAGTTGATGCTCTTGAAACATCAACATTATCCCATTTGTCAATCCCAGCCATTATTACAGAATAATCAGGTAAATCAATTATCGATCCAGGTCCGAAAGTGGTAATAAATTGACTCGGTCTTAACTCACCAACTTTTTCACTCATTCAACTCAATCCTTTCTTATATAAATTCCCGCAGTTGATTCTACATCTCGCATTGAATTAGGTGTTTTGAATATTCCTTTCGAAGGATCTAATCCAATTGGATACAATAAATTCGTTTCATTTTCTGGTTTAAATTTATTGTAAACGATTTTACTTTTTTCAGTGGCTTCTTCCCATTCCTCAAGTATATCTTGTAAGTGTTTTTTTATTTCTTCTTTAGGAATTTTCATTTTTTCTGCTCTAGTAACAAATGTATTTATGACTTCTTTTGAAAAAGTATTTACTTTTGAAAGATTATTGGCAGCGTTATTATCAGAAAGCTCTGGATTACCCAATCTTAACATTGCAACAAAAACTGCAGCTATTCCTCTGTCACGCGCTCTTGATGCAAATGGAGTAACACTAATAGGCTCTACATAGCGATAAAGAGCGGCATGATAGGCATAAAATTCTTCATAGTGGGATATATCCCGAGGTCTTGCCCAGTTGTATAGGGTTATAATTAACCCTGGGTGTTTACGTCCAACACGGCTTGAAGATTGAATATATTCTGCTGTTGTTTTTGGTTGTCCGTTTACAACCATTAAGCCTAACCTAGCAACGTCCACTCCAACAGAAATCATGTTACTTGCTAGTAAAACATCCACTGGTTGTAGGTTGTCACCTTTCTCATGATAGCGTTGTTGTAACCTTGCCAACAGCTCTGGGATTTTCCCTGAATCAATACGGCTGGTTAATTCAGGGACATCTCTATCCAATTCTCGAATTGTGAACTGATAAGTATTTTCTTCATTAAATTGATTTTGAAGTGTTTTCATCCTAGCAGGTACATCATCCTCAATTAATCGGACTGCCCCGCCAAGTTCTCGAATACTATTGTAATAGCCTACTAATGTTTGGTATGGATCAATATCATTTGGATCCTCATCTGGTGCCATATTTGTTACACTGGATAACAAATTCGCATATGCTCTAAGTTGGGATGTTTTCATACTTTTTCCTGGAGCAAATAATCCAACATAAATCCGGCCTGACATTTCTTCTAAAGGTCTTTGCTTAGCAAAAAAAGAATCTTCATGTGTTAATCCTGGACTTGGGAATACTTGTGTACTTCTAGTGTAAAGTCCTTCTATTTGGCGATGAGCATTTTTAATAGTTGCCGTGGAAGCTATTACTTTTGGGCCAACTTTTTCCCCATTTACTTCAACTGATGATAAATAATCTACAGCTGTTTCATATAAGCCGACCATTGTACCTAAAGGTCCTGAAATTAAATGTAATTCATCTTGAATAATTAAGTTTGGTGGATGAACTGGTTTATCATTAATAATATTTATATCTCCAGCTACATTTTTAACTTGTTTTAATTCCTCTTTCAAATTTCCGCTTGATACAAAGCCCCAGTTTTTTACTTCTCCCTTCACTCTCCCAAATAAATTTTGTATTTTTGGCTCCCATGGCATTCGAGCAAATTTATCAACCGTCCCTATTACCATTTCTGGTAATAATCTATAAATTTCTTCATCTGTTACTAATACAGGTAATCCTTCATTTATTGAATTTTTCTTATTAAAACTACAGTTATCACTTGGACAATAAATTAAGACTCTTCTTTGTTTATCTTTATTTTTATATGATTTCAAAAATACAGGATCTTTTTCATCTACAAGTTTGTGTCCACACCACGGACAAGTTACTAATTGAATTGGAGTCCCTTTAAATTGTCTTATATATCCTGAAGATTTTCTTAATATTTCATCTACTTTGGCTTTTATCACTTCACTTGCATCATCATATTTGTTAGGAACACTGTTATCTCCTACCCAAAGCCCAATTTTAAATGGTTTCTCCCCCCATAATTGTTGATCTTTTCTTCTAATCTCCTCACAGGCACAAATCATGGTAGTTGCTCTTTGAAATTGTTGTATCGTTAGCAAACGAAGTGTATATCTCATAATGACTGAAACTCCAACATCTGTTCGATAATTTTGAACACACATTAATCTTCTATAACCAATGGTAAATGCAGCTAATCCAAGATATGCTTCTGTTTTTCCACCCCCTGTTGGAAACCAAAGTAGATCTGCAATTTCTCGATCCTTTGATTCTGGGTTAATAACTCCCTCTATATTTTGAAGGAAAAATGCAATTTGGAATGGTCTCCATTCAACTTTTACTTTTTCAAGTGAACAATTTTTTTCAATTGCTTCAGAATGTGCCCTCTGTTTTGCCATAACTTGATTTGCAAATAAGAAAGCTCTTAATACATTAGTATTTTTTAATTGTTTGAGGCCTTTTTTCATTCGCTCTAAAGAAATTTGGCAATTTTTAATATGTAAATTTGCTGTACCCCTATATTCTTCCCCAATCTCTTCTTTAACCTCTTCTTTTCTTTCATCAATCCATTCTTGATATTTTTCCAAAAGTGGGTTTAATGCATTTTCTACTTCTTCACTTGTTTGCATTTCCCCCAGCTTTTTCATATCAAGTGTACCTCCTTCATCCCAATCAGGAGGTATAACCATTGGAATTTCATAAGCCGGAATAATTTCTGTTTCTAAATATCCTGCTCGTTTTGTCTTATGATTTACCTCCTTCCAAAATACAGAAACACTATGCCCCACTGCATAAACTCCTTCGTTTCTATATAAAAGCGTATTTGATTTTGTATCCTCATCTTGAAATTCTTTCTCATTATTTGAAAATGCATTTCTAACCATAAATGAAAGTGCATCTTGACTTTTGATGATAATTTTAGGTTGGAATACACAAAGATGATCAATATTATGTTCGTCTACTTCTTGAATGTAACGATTTACTAAAAAAAGACTTATTGCATAACTATTTTTAAATGGGCGAACAATCCACTCTAATTGAATCAATTCATTTGTATTTTCAGAAACTGCTTTATTTTTTTTAGGGATTCTTTTCGTCCTTTTTTCTCCTAAATTTTCTGTTAAATCAATAGCAAAACCATTTACTTCAAATGGGATTCTAGACCAATTATCTTCCCCTATCTCTTCGTACATTCCTAACCTTACATCTACACTAATGATTGGGTTGTTTTTATCTACTAGAAATGAAACCCCTATTGCAGATGGATTCATTGCTTTAGCCAAAGGTACAGTGGTTTCAAAAGTTTCTTTAGAAACCTCTCTTCCATGAGTATTATCTATCTCATCCTCTTCTGACACTATACTAGACTTCATTGGCCATAGAATACCTGCTAAATATTTTTGTAATGGCTTATTTTGAATTACTTCGATTTCATTCTCAGGGCCAACTAATTCATATCTTAAACGATCGATTAGTCTACTCCTTACATTACGAACACTCATTTCCACCCATCCTTCCTAATCATTCTAATTCAATATTACCAAAAATTATCACACGAACAAAACATTATCTGTTAAAATATGTTTATCTGTTACAAATAATCTAGACTATTTAACTAAATATTTACCAAGAAAGGTATCGGGATATGGAAAAAAATTTATTCAGTTTGAATCCTGAACAACAATTAGCAGTTACTTCAACCTCTCGTTTCACACAAATTATAGCTGGACCAGGTACAGGAAAAACTACTACTCTTGCAGCTAAAATACTGTATACCCAAACTGAGCTTGGTGTCGACACAGATAATATCTTAGGAATTTCCTTCTCTAGATCGGCAAAAAGCCAGTTATTAAATAAACTTGAAGAATTTACGACAATACTTGGTTATGGCGGAAAACCAAATATTTTAACGTTCCATAGCTTAGCACATAAACTTATTAAAAATGCGATACATTACAATGAATCACGTTTCAGAGAAAACTTTAGTAGAATTGATACTGAAGAATTTATTCAATTAGATCCTGGGCTTACTAAAGACTTATGTACTGAATATAATGATCGCGAATTAGTCAATAATGTTTTATCACATGCATACAATTTGGTTCGGCAAGGTAGTAAATCAGATAAACGAGCATTATCTCATTGGAATGAGATGATGCAAGATGACTATTTTCATATAAAAACCTATAGTCATGGAAGAATTCGTATCCTTGCAAAAGATTTAATTAAATTTTGGCAACGTATATACAAAATTGAAAAAATTAAAAATGTAACAGACTACCAAGGTTTAATAACCGAAGCTAATCGTATTCTTTCGCTCAAACAAGTAACATATAAAAAAATGACAACTTTATTTGAACATATTTTTGTTGATGAGTACCAAGACACCTCGCTTGCCCAAGAAGAATTACTTTTTAACCTAAAAAACGAGCGTACTTCAATTACAGTTGTAGGTGATAAAAATCAGACAATCTACACGTTCAACGGTTCAAATAGTGAGAATATGGATCGGTTTATAGAGACATGTAATAAGATCTCACCTACTAACATAGTACAATTAAAAAAAAATTATCGTTCAACTAACGAAATTGTTAAACTTTCTAATGACTTTATCAAGGAAGATAAAATCGTAGTTTCTGAGGAACGTATTGGATACAAACCAGTAGCGGTAGAAACACATTCTATTGAATTAAGTGCATATTATATTGCTGAAACCATTAATAACCTAATAAAAGATACGAATTTTTCTTACTCAGATATTTGTATACTTTATAGAAAAAACTCTGAATACTCACCACAAGCAAATAAGGTGATTGAACAGCTAAAGGAAAATGGAATTCCATTTAATGAAAATAAAATATCAAATGAACAAAACCAGATATTAATTGATATGGTATTAAAAGTTCGGGAAGATTATGAAGACGAGCCATTAAATGAAGTTATATCTACATTAGAAAAGCAGGGTGTCTCACTAGAATTAATACAATTCATTACTGATTGCGTTAAACAAGGTGCTTATGATACAGATGATTTAATAGATTTTTTAGTAGAAATAGCTGAATCCCCTTCGTTGGGTACACAAGAACAATCTGTCATGGTTAAAACAGTTCATGATGCAAAAGGTCAAGAGTTTCCAGTTGTATTTGTCTTATATTTAGGCGATGGTGAATTCCCACATAGTAGCCAACCTGATTTAGATGAAGAAAAGAGGTTACTATATGTTGCATTAACAAGGGCAAAAAATGAGCTTTATATTCTAGGTCAAAGGGGAATTGTATTTGAAAGCTTCCTAGATAAATGTTTAGCTTCAGAGGTAAATCATATTTTTTTCCATAGTAAAATTGAAGAAGAAAAGAACGAAGGCTTTAATGCACTAGATAAAGAAATTATTGACGAAACAACAAGACAACTAAAAAGTGACGAGCTAGCTCGTCAAAAAGAATTAAGAGATTTAATGAACTTATTTTAGGAGTGTAAAAATTGAATCATAATACATTGGAATTAACAAATCAACAAAGACAGTGTGTAAAATTTGATCCAGTAGGCGATCTACTTATTCAAGGAATACCTGGAAGTGGAAAATCAACAATCCTTCTAGCTAGAGCTCAATTTTTAAAAGAAAAATCCCCAAAGGATTCCATTCTAGTATTAACCTATAGTCGTGTACTTTCAAATTATGTAAGACAACTTTCGGATAAACTGAATGCGACACCTCTTGATGCTAAAACTTTTCACCAATGGGGGCAACAGTTGCTTGAGGAAACAGATTATCCACACACCCGATTAATTTTGGGGGATCAAAGAAAAGAGGCTATCAAATTTGCAAAAAACATTGTGAACAAAGAAAAAAATTACAATGCCTCATTTCCAAATCTAAAGAAAGAAAGTCAAAGAGCACTTTTAGATTTTCTCTCAGATGAAATCGAGTGGATTAAAGGTCACGGTATAACATCTAGGGAAGAGTATCTCGGAATTAAACGCGCTGGTAGAGGGCAAGATGTTAAAGTTACCAAAGAGAATAGAGAAACAATTTATGATATTTTAGAAAAGTATAATGAGTTATTAATCAATCATTACAAATATCAAGGGATTGACGGTGATGACTTAGCAAGAATTATTATACAAAAAGTCAACAAAATACCTGATCGTTTAAGACCCGATCATATTTTAATAGACGAAGCACAAGATTTACACACAATGCAATTAAAAGCTATTAAATCTATTGCAAAAAAAAGTTTAACAATTGCTGCAGACAAGGGCCAACAAATTTTCCGTCGTACTTTTACTTGGAAAAGTGCTGGAATAACAGTAATCGGTAACAGAAGCCAGCTACTTAAACAAACATTTAGATCAACGAAACAAATTGTAAGACTAGCAAATGATTTTCAATCTCATGATAAATACTATATAGAAGATAAAGATTTTACAGTAGCAAATGAACCTGATGTAATAGGAAAAGTACCTGAACTGTGCATTTGCAATGATCTACAAAGTGAACAGAAACATATTTTAGAACATGTAAAGACTATTAGAAGCTCTTATCCAGAAGACACCATTGGCATTATTGCACAATCCCACGATAGCTTAGATAAAATCAAAGAAATACTAGATGCAAAAGGTATTCCTGTATATCGAGTGAAAGAAGATAAAGCTGACATTCTTTCACCAGGGGTAAAACTAATTACGTTCCAATCATCAAAAGGATTGGAATTTGATCATGTGATTATTACAGATCTAAGAAAAGGAAAGCTACCCTTCTCTCCTATTCCTGAAGGAGAAGAGGAAGAAAGTTTTATCTCTCGAGAACGAAAGAAGCTATATGTTGCAATGACTAGGGCAAAGAAGACATTACTGCTAGTGGCAACTAAAAAGATATCATCTTTTATTGATGATTTAAACCCTAGATATTATTCATTAAAGAAAAAGTAAAATCTAAAGCAATGGTAGTTTGTGCCATTGCTTTTTCTATTACTGTAAAATAAATTTTAAAATTTAACCGCCTTTATTTTTCTCTCTACAAAAACAGATGCTGATTTTTCATTACTACATTTTTGATATTTTCCGGTGTATGACTTCGATCTCCTCATCACGGTGGGCTTCCAAGTCCTATTCCCGCCATAGCCATACCTCTTCAATCCATGTAATTTTTTCTTTCAAGAACAGATACGGTGTTGAACCTTATTTATTTTTATAAAATTAAATTAAAATATAATATTTCATAATACCTAGTAAAGAAAAAAGGCCTTAAAAGGCCTCAAACATTATATTTCTCATGAGCAAACCGTATGAATCTATCTAATGTCCATAAACGCTCTTGATATTCTTTAGGATAAAATTTATGTAACGGCTTTGGAACCACAAGAGTTAAATTCTCTTGATGCATTTCGTCCATTTGATTCTTTGATATCCCTTGTTGCAACGTTAAAAGATGTTTATGTGGAATTCTATTTGCCTCATTTAATACCTGTCTCCATCTATCCTTGCAAGTAGTCTTTGCCCCAAGCATAATGAGTTTATCATCTGGATAGCTCTCATCCTTATATTCTTTTGTAGAAGGTAAAAGAAAGTCCGGCTTCTTTTTTCCTTCTGTTTTTCCAGGGTTATCAAAAGGTAATCCAATTGAAGAAAAGATAAAATTAATATGATGTTCTAACGATCTCCCTGCACGACTTTTCCTTCTATTTAAGGCAGTATTTGCAAACTCAAGAAGCGGTTCAATATCTAAGAATGGTTTAACCAACTTATCTCTATAAATATGTCTTTCTAATAATCTAAAGACTGTATATTCTGTATCTACCCAATCCAACAAGTCTGTGTCAGGAGTAATTTTTTTCTTTTTGGAAAACTCCATAAATACATCTCTAGATATTTGAGACATTACAGCCGTTGTTGGAAACATTTCAATGCCTCTAATTAATTCATTAACTCGATCTTCTAATGTTGGAAAAACCTCTAATTTTTGCCCTGTATCTGTTCTGTAAACTGAAAAATTGTTAATAAGTGAAAGTGAAAAGGTATCAATAAAATCCTCGATTTCTTGTTCAGTATTAAATAGATATACTTTATAGTCCTCTGGAGAAACAGGTATAAATACAATCAAGGCACCAACTACTTCTTGTTTTTCATATGGTGTATTTGTCCAAAATTGAGTTATACGGAATTCTTTTTTTGAAGTATAATACACTATTCTACTTTCAAAAGTTTTCCAATCATCAATGTGTATTTTTACTTTTCTATCTAAAATTCCTGTTGTAGGCATTGGAATATCAAAAAACATACTCCACGAGTTCTTATTTAGATAAATTCCTTCTTGATGTGCTCCGTTAATCCCAACATCATTTGCCGAAATAAACTTACAAAAAAAGTGACCATTTCTATTAGCCACTTCAATTGCATTCATTAATATTTCATTTTCCTGCATGCGTCAACACCTTTTTCCTCTCAACTTGTAGTAGTTCATCCTTTTCAATTGCTTGAATCATCTTTTCAGCAATTAATCGGACAACTGGAACTGCTACACTATTGCCAAATTGTTTATAAGCCGCAGTATTACTCACTACAATTTTAAATGTATCCGGAAATCCTTGCAAGCGGGCACATTCAGTTGGTGTTAATCTTCTTGGATTTTTCCCTTCCTGTGGTATTAATATTTCAGAACCATCTTTATAATAACGAGCCGACAATGTTCTGCTATAAGAATCTAAATCAGCAAGTCCATAACCGAATCCATTACCTTTTGCTTCGTGCTTTGCTTTATATGCTTGTAGATACTCCCACAATTTATCTGAAAGGGTGTATTTATCATCAAAAGTATCCTCTAGTATTGTTTTTAATGCAGGACCTTTACTAGGAATTATTGGAAAATCAAATTTCAAAGGTTTTTTAAAACCTACTATATATATACGCTCTCTGTTTTGAGGTACAAGACCCTTAGCATTCAAAACTTCGTCATAAATTGTATAGCCCAATTCATTTTCTAGAACATTCTTAATCACTTTGAACGTTTTACCTTTATCATGACTTCGTAGATTTTTCACATTCTCAAGTAAGAAGGCCTTTGGTTGTTTTTCTTTTATAATTCGGGCTATGTCAAAAAACAAAGTCCCTTGAGTTTCATCAAGGAATCCGTGTTGTCGACCTAAACTGTTCTTTTTAGATACCCCTGCAATACTAAACGGTTGGCAAGGAAATCCTGCAAGTAATATCTCATGATCTGGGATGTCTTTTTCATTTACAGAGCGAATATCTCCTACAGGTGTTTCTCCAAAGTTTGCATAGTAAGTTTCCTGTGCTTTTACATCCCATTCGCAAGAAAATACACATTGCCCATACTCTTCAAATGCTAACCTTATTCCACCGATACCAGCGAACAAGTCAATAAAACGATATAACATATTTATAATCTCCTTTCAACTTGTTCTTATAAACCAATTATAACAAAAAATCATTACTTTGAGTTGTATTATATGTTAAAATAATATAGTTACTTTTTTACAATCCTCAAGGAAAGTGTGATACAAGTGGCAAATGTTGCAATTTACTATCAAAAAGATGGAAATGAATCTTCAGAACATGCTATTCTCGATATCAAGAGATTGATACAATTATTAGAAATTCACCATTCAATTAAAGGTGTATTTATTGATAGGAATAAAGAAAGTATTCAATTAATGGATTTACTAAGTTCTCCCTTATCCGAAATTGATTTTGTTTACATTAACAATCCGATCAACAACGAGTTCGATAAGGAATTATTAAATCAACTATCGAGGAATGAGAATTTCAAAATAAAGTATTTTGATGATATATAGCTCACTACTGCTATGTCTTCTTAAAAATAATAACTTCTTACTTTAATAACAATTAAAAAGACTCCATTTTGTATAAATTGATTTAAATGAAGTCTTTTTAATTAAGTTTTTGATTTTATAACAAAATTTGATTACAATTTTCTGTGCTTTGTTCCACAAAGCACCCCTCATTACTTCAAATATAAAACTTTTAGTTTATTAAATTCTCTTTGTTTAACCGGGAAAAATTCCAAGACTCTAAAACTTCAACTGCTACTACGAGTTAAATTTTCTATTTGCATTTCCAATAGCATTATGTAAATGTTTAGGTCAACAAGAAATATAAAAATGAATTAAATGTATTAATCTTGGCAAAGTTGGCACTCATTCAGTTGCAAATTTATTATTCCTTATACATAAGAAGTAAAGTATTAATATCAATATCTATTCCACAGTTAGATAATCTAGTTATTCTCTTATTTAACAGTAAATCTAATATCCTTTCATATTCTAATTCAGTTGCATGATGTATTAACCTATGACAATTAGGACATATAGCCACAATATTAGCATGAGTATCTAAACTTGTATTAGGAAATTTATATTGAAACTTCATTGGAACAATATGATGAGCTTCCATATATGGTTTATTGTACTTTTTCGAAATAAAAGTATTGTGGTCTTCACTAACCTCACATTTAAAATCAGCTACTAATATAGACTCTGTTGCAATTTTAGGGTTTCTTCTATAACCACTTTTTTTATCTAGGATATTTTCATAGAAATTCGGTTGCTTCACTTGGTCAACAATATTTATGGTTTTCTCTACATTATCTTTTAAAACTTCTTTTAAATACTCATCTATTTCTTCTAGATATGAATAGTCTTTATCACCTTCTTCTCTGTCTAAACTATTCTTCAAATGGTTAAGGATCTTTATTATATTTACAATATCTCTACGTGAGGGTTCCTGAACTATGAGATTTTCTAAATATTCTACTGCATCTAGTAAAGATATACCATGAAAAATACCACGGTAGATTGCTCTATTTTTATTATTTTTTCCTTTAATTCCATAATAATAAAGGATATTTGCAGATATTCTTCCCTTAGTAGTACCATCTATCTTACCTAATAGTTCTTTATCTAATTGTCTATGGTCTTTATTTAAAAATAGATGATGATAAATAACTTCTTCCACTTTTTTTATACCAAATTGTTTTATTTCTCTATCTCTTCCTGAGCTTTCTTCCAATAAAGGGAATATTAAATTCTCTGACACTTTCATAAATAATCTTGTTCCTCCCTTTGGTTACTATGAATGGTTATCATTTATAAAATTAAGATATTTGATATAATGACATAGTCATATTAAATACTAATGCAAAAAAATTAATTTTTCATCTAACTTCTCCTTCTATCTATTCAAATATAAAAAACCATCTGCTAACATATATAAAACATCTCTTTTTCATTTATTTTTATATATCAAAAATTCCAAACGGTCTATTCGACTGATAAAAAAGTTATTTATAATTTTTATTTTTATTAACTAATAAAAATTCAATTTTATTGAACATCCCTCAAAAATATCCTCATTCTCTTTTATGAGATTAGTCCATATACCGAACAATCTAATTCTTCCTTATGACTAGGATTTTTATCCCATTAATCTTTGTAGTATAGAGCAAAAAAGATACGCTGATTTTTTACTCTAACAGAATCAACACAGCGTTTTATATAAAGAAAATATCCAATATCAGATCGTGCTGTTGCCTACCTCTGATTTGGTCTGGATCACATAGCTGTTGCTCGAAACCAGTTGTTTCAAAAACTTATCTCAAATTTAGCTTGGAGATAAATATTAAATGGTGATAGTACACCTAAAAATATAAGGAGCTAACACTCAATGGGCAGGAGTGATAGAAATATCGCCAAGTGCATTAGCGACTACTTTTTAAAGTAGGTTACTTGTTACATTCAGTCATTGGATTTTTTGTCTGCGGACATTGACCTCACTTCTCATTTTTAAAATGAATCTTACTTTAGAGTAAGCATAAGTGAGCTGCACCCGCTAAATTAGCGTTAAGCATCATTGCTTAAAGTTGTGCAAATGTATTACTTAACACTTTTAATATCGTTATGAAATTTTATAAGACCATATAGACAGTATGTATTATAAGAAAAGGACGCTTACTATGGCGGGCTTTTTCTATATCCCACTATATAAATTTCATAAAGATAAGCTAATTTCATATATGGGTGGGGTCTGCCCTTTTTTATACAGCTATGAAGAAAGGAATGCTTGTTATCGGAAATCGAGGATGGATTAAAACAGAAAGAGAAATTCGTGTGGCCATATCTACTAATGAAGATGTGAGCAATAAAGGAGGCTATTTAAACTTGATGTTGCAATTAAATAAAATTGCTAGACATGCAAAAGGAGTTAGTGTGAATAAAACTCTACCTCAATACTACAATCATATGGACTTATTTTGCCGCTTCGTAGCGGACAACTATAATTTAAAAGTACTTGCCAACATTCAAAATAAGCATCTCGTAGATTATGTAAGTGAACGACAAAGCGAGGGCAAATCCGCTTCTACAATTAAAAATGATTTAGCTGCTATCAGATATTTTCATGATCAAATCCCTAATCCTCGTTATCAGCTGAGTAGCAATCAAATTTTAAGCGAAAATTATAATGAATTCCATTTAGAAAGAAGGCGCTTTGGTGGAGTTGATCGTCGTCCTACCGAACTGGAATATCAAGCCTTAGTAACATTGGCACAACAATCTAATTCTTCTTCCCTCGCACTTATTATTATGCTGTGTCGTGAACAAGGCTTACGTGTACATGAAGCGGTTAGACTAAGCCGTGTGGATGCTGAAAAAGCATTACGTGAAGGCTTTCTAACTGTTAAAGGAAAAGGTGGTCTAATACGACAAATTCCCTTACAAACACAATCCTTTAGCGTTTTACAAGATGCAATGCAACAGGTCAATCGCGGAGAGAAACTTTTTGTTTTGCGAGATGAGAAAGCTCATCAAGTAATTCAACGTGTGCAAGATTTTATTAGGAATAATCGCCAAAAAGTATTAGACCCACTCAACACTCGGCCAAAGGGTGTTGAAATTACAATGCATAGTTTTAGACATGCCTATGCAAAAGAACAATATGAATTATTTATTGAAAAAGGTTATACAGAAGGAGATGCACGATTAGCAGTCTCTAAATTAATTGGTCACAACCGTGAGGATGTTACACGAATTTATTTAGCTGAATAAAATTTGTAATTACTCTAGTAATATCGTTTTTTGCAGATATAATGTTTTAAAATATCAAAGGATGTGGTTAAAATACGAAATCAACATGAAGAAAATGAACAAATTGTAGAACTAGAAAAAAAAATTAATTCTTTGGAACGCTTATTAAAAATTGAAACATATCGTTTAAAAGAAGCAATTGGAGCATGGAGACGTAAAATTGAAGGGAGAGGGTTACGTAAAGACTCTATTAGAGAAGGCTTCAATGCTGAAAGAGGAACACATTATAAAGTATTTGTCTTAGATTTACCTGGGGATTTAGAGATTGAGTTTGTGTTAGATATTATTAAAAATGAAATGTTAGAAAACTTATATCCCTTTACTTTTCGCAAGGTTGATTTTTCGCGCCGCTATAAAGGTTGGTTAATGGAGGTAGAAAGAACTTTAAATAAAGAAATGCAACTAGAAACAGATTTTTTAATGAAATACTATAGTCAAAACTAAAAACTCATTTTCCATATAATCAAAATAGAATAATACAAAACACAAAGAAAGGAGCTTATTCCATCTCTTTATGTTTTGTATTATTTAGACATTAATAAGGTACCATCTTTAAACCCCATCAAAATGTCACTCTCTACTAATTCTGATCCCATATTTAATCTAAGTAGAATTTAAATTCGATATAAAGGTATTTATAATCTCTCTATTTCTTTCAATAAACTCCATTTTCTTAGTAGTTTCTCTCTCTATTTCTTTATATAGTAGAAAGAGTTCTTTTTCTAAATTACTTTTACGTTCTTGTTCAACAATAATTTTATTTTTAAAACCCTGGATTTGTTTACTTAAATTTGATGTACATTCACTATCTCTTACATCCAATGGACTGTTATTTAATAACCTTTTAAAATAACCTTTCTTTGTTTGCTTTATAAAATCTTTAAGCTCATGAACTTTCGAACAATATTCATTTTTCAACAACAAAATATTAAAATCACTTTCAAGATAAAGTAACTTTCTCAAACATACATTTATCTCGTCATTTATCCCAAAAGCTTTCTTATGCAATATATATAAGGACTGCTCTATTCTAAAAATTTCTTCCTGATTTTCATTCCAAGACAATATTACTTTTTCTATTATCCTGATTTTTTATTTAATACTTGGACTTTTTCATTGGTTTGCATATTCCCTTTCTCAAACTTAAAAAGGAAACCAATATTTTGATCCAGTCTTTTTATCGCATTCTTTATTAATTTAATTTCTTTTTGATAACTATCAACGTTTTCATATAACAATAGCTTAACATTATTCAAATTTTTACCTTGCCTCTTTAAAAACTGCTGCACTAAATACAATTTATAAATACTTATATAATTAAACTTATAATTTCTCCCCTCTCTTACATTCTTAAGATACTCAAATTTACAAAGGTTTGTAACATAATAGCGGAAACTACTAACGTTCATATTAAGCATTGTAGAGACTTCTAAAGAAGTATAAAGCCTTTTAGCATTTAAAGTTTTAATAAACTCAGGAAAAAGCACCTCTTCCTTATAACCATACTTTGTTAGCACATTATAGATTTTATCTTCTAAAAATATTGATTTAAATTTCTCAATTTCTATGTTGTCATTATTCAATTACGTCACCTCTTGTATACAAGGATTTCCAAATTGAATTTATAAGTTACAAAAAAGCAGTTTTTTAGAAGATTTTACTTACCAAAAAAACTGCACCTTAAATGCCATTTAAAAAGTTATATTTGTTATAGTCCCTTTTCCACGAATATATATTTCACTATTCTTAGCTTCTTTAATTGCTTTATTTACTATTGATACATATTGTGGAGTAGGTACACCCTCATATTCTAACTTTATCCCCACGTAAGGAACACGATAGCCTCTTGCTTCCACTAATGTCCTTAGTTCTTTTAACAATTCAGATGTAATATCTTCATGTGCTAAATTTCGTGTAGCTTCTTCATCCTCTAAACTCTCTACAATTTTGTATACATCCATCGTGAGTTGACCTTTAAAAAGTGCTTTCATCGTTTATCGATCCCCCTGGTATTTTTTCTCTGAGTACAATCCCATCTAAAAAGCCTTGCTTGTATATATCTTGAAATAATAAGTGCTGATAATTAAGAATTGATATTTGTATCGACTCAGAAATCTCTTTAACTTCTTTTTCACTTATGCCTGAAAGAGCTTTGGATAATTTCTGTTTAACATCTTTAACCATTTTATTTTGATGATTCCTAAAAACCTTGTTATGATAAAGCACATCAATCCTTTCATCTATAAATAAAATAAGTGCCGATTCAAAGTTTCCGATAGCGTTCAACCCCATTTCTTACCCATTATGTATATTTACATTTTAAGTATAATTTATTTTCTATTGATTGTAAAATACAATAACTGTACGATTAATTAAACGATAAAAGTGGAGTTGAAATAATATTTATGAATAACTTGCAAATAGGACAGTTAATACGTTCGTTACGCAAAGAAAATAATTTAAGTATGAGTGATCTTGCTCAAAAATTAGATATTTCTCAAGCATCTATTTCACGAATAGAAAGCGGTATTCAGGAAGCTAATTATGCACTGTTAAGTGAAATTTGCGAACAATTTGGACTAACGCTTAGCTCATTCTTTTTATTACTGGAAAACAAAGTTGATACAACTATTAAAATTCCACAAGATAAATCTCTACAAAGTGAAAATATAGATGACGAATTATTTAATATCATTAAAAATTTATCAGAGGAACAAAAAAAGGGATTATATGTACTGTTACTTCCCTATATCAGATAATTTACCATAAGAAAAACCTTAGTTTCTCGTATTCAAACGAAAACTAAGGTTTTTAGATTGCCTTTTAAATGTTTTATAAATTTATATCTCATTGTATTTAGTATTTTTCCAGCAAACTTTTCAATTGGGTATTTTTCATTATTTTTTGAAGTTTATTATTTATTATTTTTACTAAGTCCAAATCCGTTTCATTCGCAAACAATATCGCATAAATCAAAACATCCGCTAGCTCCTCCTTCATCTTATCTAAATTCTTTTCAACTGCTTCCTCACTCGTTTTCCATTGAAATAGCTCTAATAATTCACTTGCTTCTAATGTTAAGGAGAGTGCTAGATCCTTAGGATTATGAAATTGCTGCCATTTACGTTGGTCTCGGAATTGCAAAATACTTTCACGTAGTTGTTCTAACTCACTCATACTATTCACCTGCTTTTTGATATTCTAGAAGTTTATTGCGCAACGCTTCATCACTTGAATAGATATACAGTCCTTTAATTCCACGCTTCATCAAGATATTGATTGAGTTTAGGACGATCTTTTCCTTTGCCTCATTTACATTTTCAATTCCGTCCATACCTGTATATGCACCTTTATCCATATACTTACTCGTATCAATGATGATTTCATCTTTAGTAGCGTCATATTGAACAGATGGCCCAAGCACAACACCAACATAATTTAAATCAAAGCCCTGTATTGTATAAATTGATCCAGCCTCGTGAACGGTTTCTGCTTTTTCTGCCCATGTATATTTCGTACTTGTTGTATTCCATGGCAGTTGGTATTCACCATTTGATTCTTTCACGTAGTAGGTCCCACCATCTTTTTTATGTATGTAATCAAACGTTGATACAACACGACTTAAACCGTGCTGAGTATTTTGGGATTTAATTTCATCATGCATGTCCTTCAAAGATTCAAATACTTTAAATTCATAGTTTTTATCTTTAGGAAGCGGCAATAATTTTTTTCGCTTGAATTCGTTTATCCAATTGATTACGTCATCATTTGCTTGAATGCGGAATTGATTTGTTAACTGATATTCTTCGTGAAAAGTACTTAATTTCTTAAGCCCTTCTAGTGTTGCTGCTCCCCATAGACTCTTCAGTTTTAATACTTGATCTTGATCATAAATAATGACAACTACCTTTGCTAGCTTCAAAAACTCCTCTAAATGATTATTGCCGTGGAATCCATTATAAGTATCTGGCTTTGTTAGCAATAAATGTGCTTCATCTACGAAAATGATATCAGCCTTTTTTCCCTCTTTTTGCAACATATTAATCAGAGATGTAGGTTTTGCAAAGTTTTTCCCTTTTAAATGTTTCACTTGTTTTGCTATGTTTTTATATGTTTTAAACATTTCCTCATGGTTCACAGCTAAATAATTTTCTGTACGATATAAATTTGAAGATGCTTCTTCTACTCTTTCTTGAATCGTATTGAAAATAGAACTTAACACAACACTTTTTCCAACGCCCGCTTCACCTTCAATGATTAATAGACTTCCATATTCGCTTGTGTTTTGAGTAACCCGTTTCTCACAAAACTCGAGTACTTTATCTTTTAATTCAAGTTGTTCTAAGGATAAATCTTTGAAAGGAGATAATTTAAAAATATCTTTGTTTTCAATTACATGTAACTCATTGTCAACAAGCTTTTGTTCATATAGTTTTTGCCAAAGTTCTTTAAATAGTTGTTGATCGTAATAAGTTTTATTGTAGTAGTTATGAGTAAAATCGTTAGCCGTCTTACTTTTATTTTGAAGCGTATATTTTTCATCACCAAGGAAATAGTTAATCAGTTTTGTCTCTAGATGAAAGGTTGCTGATCGATTAAAGTGTTCGTGCTTAATCAAATTTACTTGTTGAATATTTTTACGTGCTTTTAAATGAGCTTTCATACGATTTTTAAAATAAACCGTTTCACCAATATAAGCTTCTTTATTGCCATTCAAAACATAAATAACTGGATAATTTAAATACTGCTCTTTATTGTTGATTTGATTGATGCTTTCTTGTATAAAAGGCCATGATAGTATTTCGATAGCTGTCATTTCTTTTCTCCTTATCACAATACTACGTATATATAATTTAACTAGTCATAATTTATGTTACTATTTTATCATAATTATCCCTTTTTACTTGTAATAGACTACTGAACAAATGGAAGCTAATATTTTCGAACCAATTACTACTAGGGGTTAACTTAGCATATCTTACAGGTACATAAACACCCTATCCTCCATCTGCTGCTTTAAATCTTTCAGCTATTACCTTAAGTTACTAGAACCCTCTTTAATGGTGTTGAAATGTTTAATAATACTGCAGATCGCAATGGTGAGGATACATCACCTATCACACTATTTTGTAAAACCTACAAAAACTATTTGATGGAGAAAAGTTAATTTTCGTGTTTTACGATTTGTTAATAAAAAAATACTTTGGAATTTGATGGATAAACCATTTGCTGTTTATCTCCTATAAAAAAAGATATAATACTAGTAAAGAAAGGCAAACGGAGGGATTTTTATGACAAGATTTTTAAAATCGTTAGAAGCCTGTATGAAAGAACCAGAGCTTAATCTGAATTTTTCAAAGACCGTTCAACCTAACAAAAAACTAATTAAGAAAAATGAAGCTGCCTACAATCAGGCAAAAGAAAATTTTTATTTGGCACAAGACAAATAAAATAAACATTCCTTACCAATTCTAAATAGGTAAGGAGTTTTTATATTAAGAAATAACAGGAAATAATCGAAATCTTCACACAAGAGCCATCTTGTTAGTGCTGTAAAATTTCACTATCAATTCATCTTAATTTATTAGAAAAACCTTAGTTTCTGTATTAAACAGAAAACTAAGGTTTTTGTATTTCAGCTATTAAATACTTCATCTATTTACAAAATTAGAACTACTTATTTTTCATCACAGAGATGTGCTGTTCCATTTTTAAAATTAAAATGAAAATGCAATTCATAAATATGACCCCCTAATTCAAACTTTTTGCGCAATAGGAGGTCATTTGATAAGTATTCAGTTCTGTTAAAACTAGGTTTTGTAAATCTTAGCATACTGTCTTTAATTTTTCAACTTCTATCAAAAGAAATAAAAGAAGAAATAAATAAAAATTACTCTTAAAAAAATAAAATCTGGCGGGTATATTGTTTAGACAAAAAGCAAAGGAGCCAACAAAATGACAGAACCAGAATTTAAACAATATCTAGAAGAGTTGAAAAATGAAATTATTACAGCTATTACTAAGCAAATATCCAAACCTGAGAAACAGTTACTAACTATTAGAGAAGCGGCTGAATATTTAGGAGTTTCGTATAACACCTTTCAAAAATTTAAATGTGAAGGGCTAAAAGTATTTGAAATCGATGGTACTAAACGAATCTATAAACACGAATTAGATAAATTTATAGAAAAAAATAGCTACTAGCAAACGGAGGAGTTATTATGGCAAAAATAAAAGCAATTAAATCATATAAGTTAGTATCAGGGGAAACAAGATATAAATTCAAGATTTATCTAGGAACCACTTCTACCGGTAAACGAATTGAAACTACTCGACGTGGTTTTAAAACAATAACAGCTGCAACAAATGAATATTTACGACTTAAAATAAAATTTAAAGAAGGCTATCGCCCTGAAAAAAAGACATTTAGTGATATTTATAATGAATGGTTATCAATTTATCGAAAATCCGTTAAACCTTCGACATATCATAAAACAAAACAACTTTTTCATGATCATATCCTGCCTTGCTTAGGTCACATTAAAATTCAATCTATTACTTACAAACATTGCGAAAATGCAGCATACATTTGGTATGATCAATTAAAAAAACACAAAACAGTCGAACATTATGCAGCCAAAGTATTTGATTATGCGATGAAATTAGATGTTATTGAACGAAATCCCATGAAGGCAGTTACGACACCCATTAAAAAGCAAAAAGAATCCACCAAAGACTACTATAGCCGTGAAGAACTAATAGAGTTTTTAGAAGCTACTAAAAATGAAGATATAAAAAAATATGCATATTTACGGTTACTATGCTATACAGGTATTAGGCGTGGAGAAGGTTTTGCCTTACAATGGAGTGACATCAATTTTGATAAAAAGGAAATTACAATAAACAAAGCTGTTACCTATGATGAAAATGGGAAACTAGTAATTTCTTCCACTAAAACATCTGATCATAGACTATTAAAGATTGATGATCGCACACTTGAAATTTTAAATGAGTGGAAAACAATTCAATCCATTTTGCATTATAATTTAAGTAGCTATAGCCTTGTATTTTCTGATAAGAAAAATAATATTACTTATCCATCTAAGGCTTGGGACTGGTGCAATAATATCCAAGAAAAATATAAACTCAAAAAGATTTCTCCCCATGATTTAAGACGTACACATGCAACAATGTACTATATAAGTGGTGCAACACCATATGAAATAAAGAAAAGGTTAGGTCATAGCTTTAAAGATATTACTTCAGATGTTTATATTATCGAAACGGATGAAATCAAGACTAATGCATTTAAAAATTTTATTCAATATATGAACTATTAGAACAAGTTTTTTAGCTTGTTCTTTTATTTTTCTACAAACTCTAATTTGTCTTTAAACGCTATAAATAATATGATAAATATGTAAGGTACTACTCTCCTTACACTCTGTCTCCGTAAGCAGAACAGAGGAGGAATTACTTTGGCGAATCCCCAAATCAAAGAGTACACATTAAAAGATGGCGAAAAGCGTTTTATGTTTAAGTTTTACCTTGGTACAGATTCATTAACTGGAAAGCCTTTAACTACTACTCGACGAGGTTTTAAATCACGTAAAGAAGCTCAAGATGCTATGAATCAGTTACAGCTCGAGGTATACAGTGGCACATATAAAAAACAACAATATGAAACGTATCAAGATATTTATAACATGTGGGTTGAGCAGTACGAAAACAGCGTTGAAGAAAGTACATTTGTAAAAACTATTGGTATCTTTAAAAATCACATTTTACCTGCTATGGGTACTTATAAAGTTGACAAGATTGATATTGCAACTTGCCAAAAGCATGTAAATCAGTGGGCTAAAAAGCTAAAGCGGTTTCGCATGGTTAAGTCCTATGCTGCAAAAGTTCTCGATTATGCGATTAAACATGGCTACATTGATAAAAATCCTTTTACATTGGTTGAGATGCCTAAGAAGCGAAAGCAAATCGTTTTAGATGAGGCAGAATTTGAAAACTTTTACGAACGAGAACAATTAATAAAACTACTTCAAAGCTTTGAACAGCAAGATAATCTAATGGTTTATACAATATTTCATGTATTGAGCTATTCAGGTATGCGTAAAGGCGAGTTATTAGCACTGATGTGGAATGATATCAACTTTGAAAGAAGTGAAATTCGTATTAACAAAGCGATTTCACGCGGCAAGGATTGTCAATTGTACCTGAAGACAACTAAAAATGGTGTAGTGCGAACAATTAAAATGGATGAAACGTCAATGTCTTTACTATTAAAATGGAAGTTCCAGCAAAGTAAGATTTATTTAGAAAAGGGCATTAATACATCTAATAAAAAACAACTCGTATTTAGCAATAAACATAACCGCTTCATCCAACCTGTTCAAACGCAAAAGTGGCTTCATAAAGTAATTGATAAATACAAGCTTCAGCCTATTACTACACATGGTTTACGCCATACCCATTGCTCACTATTATTTGAAGCGGGTGCAAGTATTAAAGAAGTACAGGAAAGGCTAGGACATACAGATGTTAAAACGACAATGGACATTTATACGCATGTAACCAAGAAAACCAAAGCTAGCACAATTGAAAAGTTTGATGCATACATCAATGCACGCTAATTCTTTGACCCAATTTTGACCTAGTTTGACCCCAAAAATGACCCAAAACCGTTTGATATCAGTTGAAAGTTTTTGAAATAAAAAAAGCGCCAAACCCTTGATATATCAAGGAATTTGACACTTTTTGAAACTATATTGTTTCCAATGTATGGAGACGGCGGGAGTCGAACCCGCGTCCAGAAACTCCAATACTTCAGCTTCTACGCGTGTAGTTTGCCTATTTACGATTCACGTAACATTATGCCGACAAACAGGCGTCCTGTACGCTAACCTGGAAATCTCTTGCCGATGACTCAGGTGGCACCATCGACCGTATCCCACTAAAGTTGGGCCCCACGTTCTCTACATGGGCGATAGAGAGGCAGAGCGCTTACGAGCTTACGCTGCGAAAGCTAAGTTTTGTTGTTTGCCAGTTATTATATAACTGTCGTTGATGACGGAGCCGAGCCCTCCGACGCGCGACCAAAGCTTGAACCATCCCTGTCGAATCCGTAACGTCCCCTTGAATATGAAGCGAAGCAGCTTGGCCTCGTTCAAATAAAGAGCTAGAATTGCTTCTAGTACGGTGGGAGCTTAAAAGTACGCTTCCATGAAATCTGGCAATCAGTAATACATATTATAAAACAAAATGAGAGAGAGTTCAAGTGTACCGCTTTAATAGAAAAAATTGGCTTAGCTATAAATACTATCCGCCAGATTTGGTCTGCTATCCATCACTTTTGCAATGCTATCCACCACTTTTCAACCTCTATCCGTCAATTTCTCCATTCTATCCGCCACACTCGCTGGCGTCACCCAACAATGAAAAAACTCACCGCTATTCGCAGTGAGCTTTCTCCAAATCTATTAAAATTGATTTTTTGCCTTGAAGACACGCTCCATCTCGCGTTTGGCTTCTTTTTTGCGCATGTCGTTGCGCTTATCGTAATCTTTTTTCCCTTTACCGATGCCAATTAGGAGTTTGGCGTAGCCATCCTTGATGTACATTTTCAGTGGAACGATTGTGTAGCCGTCACGTTTTACGGCACCGACTAGCTCGCCGATTTGCTTTTTGTGGAGCAACAGCTTGCGGGTGCGTAGTGGATCGTGATTGAAGCGGTTGCCTTGTTCAAAGGCGCTAACGTGCATATTGTTGATCCATGCTTCGCCATTGCGGACGCGGACAAAGGAGTCTTTCAGTTGGACTTTGCCTGCACGGATGGATTTGATTTCTGTACCTGTTAGGACCATGCCTGCTTCGATTGTTTCTTCGATGAAGTAGTCGTGGCCAGCTTTTTTGTTTTGTGCTAATACTTTACCAGAACCTTTTGCCATATCTTTTCACCCTCTACTTAAAAGGTTGAGCTTAAGCGAAAGCACCCTTCCAATGGATACTTTCGCTTAGGCTTATTTACGTTTTGTTTTTTTCTTTTTGCCTTTTTTGGCAATGCCCTCATAGAACTTTTGCTTTTGTTTCACGCGTTTTTTAGGACCTGGGCTTGAGTCATCTTTGCGGCGTCCACGTGGATCACGGTCGCTTTCGCGTCGTTCACCTTGCTTTGATGAGCTACGAGTTCCACGGTCATCCTCTTGACGACCGCCTCTACGATTGCCACTACGTCCGCCTTTTTCCTCATCACTGCGTGTGCTTCGGCGACTGCGTCCACCTTTGTTATCGCTGTAATTTTTACGTGCATGGATAACAGTTGGTGCTGCTTTGCGTGTTCGTCCATATGAAGTTACCATTCCAACGATTTCAAAGTCAATGGATGACTCCTCAATAATGACATTTGCCACACGAACTGTCACTTCATCACCAATACGGAATTGGCGATTCGTTCGTTCACCGATCATAATCATTTGACGATCATCGAAGCGGTAGTAATCATCTGTCATATTGCTAATATGGACAAGTCCTTCGATGGTGTTTGGTAGCTCCACGAAAATTCCGAAGTTTGTAATGGATGAAACAATTCCTTCGAATTCTTCGCCAATTTTGTCGGACATATATTGTGCTTTTTTCAGTGCGTCTGTATCACGTTCTGCATCAACAGCACGACGTTCACGCTCAGATGTGTGGTCAGCAATTTCATCCATTGCCATACTCCACTGTGCAATGGTTTCTCTCGATGTATCCTTGTTAATTAAATACGTACGAATTAAACGGTGTACAACTAAGTCAGGATAACGACGAATTGGTGATGTGAAGTGTGTATAGAAATCCGTTGATAAGCCAAAGTGTCCAAGACTTTCAGGGTAGTACTTCGCCTGTTGCATTGAACGTAGGAGCATCGTTGAGATAACAGGCTCCTCTGGCATACCTTCAATTGCCTTCAAAACATCCTGTAATGCCTTAGGATGAACGGTATTACCAGTACCTTTAATTAAAATCCCGAAATTCGTGACAAATTCAAAGAAGCGTTGAAGCTTTTCAGGCTTTGGATCTTCGTGAATACGGTATAGAAACGGTACATTCATCCAGTGGAAGTGCTCTGCCACTGTTTCATTGGCAGCTAGCATGAAATCTTCAATTAATTTCTCCGCTACTGTTCGTTCACGTAATTCAATATCAACGGGCCATCCTTCTTCGTTTACGATCACCTTGGATTCTTTGAAGTCAAAGTCAATAGCTCCTCGCATTTCGCGTTTACGGCGTAAAATACCAGATAGCTCAGCCATGTTTTTAAACATTGGAACAAGTGGCTCATAGCGTTCAATTAATGCCTCATCCTGCTCCTCTAAAATCTTGTAAACGTCCTTATACGTCATACGCTCAGTCGTTTTAATGACACTTTGGAAAATTTCGTGTGCAACCACATTACCATTCGCATCAATAATCATTTCACAGGATAGTGTTAAACGGTCAACCTGTGGATTTAATGAACAAATGCCGTTTGATAAACGATGTGGAATCATTGGAATGACACGGTCTGTTAAATAAACACTTGTCGCACGATCGTAAGCTTCAATGTCAATGACTGAGCCTTGCGTTACATAATAACTTACGTCTGCAATATGTACGCCAAGCTTATACGTACCATCTACATTTTTTGTTACGGTTACAGCATCATCTAAATCCTTTGCATCTGCACCATCAATTGTCACAATTGTTTCATGACGTAAATCACGACGACCTACTAAATCGGCCTCGGTAATTTCATCGGGCACGCGCTGTGCAGCAGCAATGACTTCATCTGGGAATTCAGGTGGAATGTCATGCTTATATAAAATGGATAAAATGTCCACACCTGGATCATTTTTATGCCCTAAAATTTTTGTAATATAGCCTGTAGCGGATTTTAAATCCTCTGGCCATGTTGCTACCTCAACAACAACCTTATGTCCATCGACAGCTCCTAATGTATCTCCTTTGGCAATAAAGATATCCATTGGTAGCTTTTTATCGTCTAGGACAACAAAGCCGAAGCCACGGTTAGCCTGAAATGTGCCGACAAAGCTTGTTTGCCCACGCTCGACGACCTTTGTAACCGTACCCTCACGTCGATCACCAAATGATTCCTTTAAAACACGAATCAGAACGATGTCTCCGTTAATGGCACCGTTAATTTCATGCGGCGGAATGAACACATCATCCATGCCCTCGACATCAGGTGTCACGAAGCCAAAGCCCTTCGCATGTCCGATAAATTTACCTCTTAGCAAATTCATACGCTCTGGTAGGCCATAGCGATTGGAGCGAGAGCGTACAACTAAGCCTTGCCCTTCCATGCGGACAAGTGTTTTCACAAGCTCCTTGAACTCCTCCGCATCCTCAAAGCCGAATTCATCCTCGATTTCACCGACGGTTAGTGGTTTATAATCATCTTTGCTGAAAAAATCGAGTAAACGACTTTGTAGTGTATCTTTTTGATCTTTCATACATATTCCCTCCTTCATGAGAAAATCCTATTTATAATTATTGTGCCCAATTTAGGCTTTCTAAAAAGCGATAAATGTCCTCATGTAATTGATCTTTTTCTTGATCTAATGTAATAACATGTTTTGAGTTTTCATACCACTTGATGTGCTTTTCAAGTGACTCAGTTTGATTATATATAATGTTGGCAGATTCTGTCTCTATTACTTCATCATTTGTAGCTTGTACGACGAAAATAGGCGCGTAAATCATGTCAATTTCTTGACGAGTGCGAGCTATAAATTCTCGTAGCTGCTGTAGAGATGGCATGCCTTTGTCAGCAATGCTTGCAACTTCAGCTTCAATTTGCTCTTCCTGTTTCCCTTGGAACTTTTTATAGTCCCTTGCATATTTCAAGACACCCTCAAACATAACGTCGGTTGTACGCATTGTCATAGGGGCACACATTGTCACAATTCCTTTAACAGGATTATTTAATGCAACGTTTAATGCCATAACACCGCCTAATGAAAGGCCAGCAACAGCTATTTCCTGATAGCCAGCATCCTGTAACTGTTTGTAGGCGGCAATAACATCCTGCCACCAGTCTGCTGGACCTGTTGTGATTAGTTCTTCTGGTTCCACACCGTGACCTTTATAGTGAGGTGCTAATGTAGTATACCCTTTTTTCTCTAAAAATCTACCAAGCATTCGTACGTCTGCAGAGCTTCCTGTGAAGCCGTGTAATAATAAAACAGCACGTGGTCCTGCCTGAAAGAAAAATGGCTGTGATAATGATTTGTTCACTGTAAGCACTCCTTCATTCTAAAACACTTATACATACTATACCCATTCTCGTCATCCAATGATGCCCAGCGGATGACATTGGTTATTGCATTACCATTCATTTTTTACTCCAGAGAGAGAATTTACCATTTAACAATGATAAAAGAAAACGCCCAACCAATTCGGTTAGGCGATATATCTTCAACTATTAGATTTTTGTAATAGCGATTGCTAATAAAAAGAACACTATAGCTAACACAATTGTTGCACGGTGAAGGATTAAATCCATACCACGTGCTTTTTGCTTTCCAAATAGTTGCTCAGCTCCACCCGAGATGGCACCTGATAAGCCTGCACTTTTACTAGATTGAAGTAATACCACAACGATTAACGCTAATGATACGATAACTAATGAAACTAATACTACTGTATGCATTTACTGCACCTCCCGAACTTTGAAACATCACAACAGACTACATTATAACAAAAAAAGGTTACGATGACAAACTTCGCTTTATGTTTTGCTGGAAATTTTCCGCCTCATGCTTCCATCCTTGTCGACTTATGCTACTATTTGTGGATGTCACTCCCTATAAATTAAACTATAATGGCAAAAATGAATTTTTTTGGAGGGTGGGAAAATGAATAAAAAAATAGCAGCGCTGCTTGTGCTATGCTGCATGATTCCGTTTCTTACTGCATGCTCAAAGGCCATTGACCTACTTCTTGAGGAAGAGGATGTAACAACTACGACCTTAGCAGAAGAAACAGAGAATGATATGAAGAAGCCAGAAAGTAAAGCGTTATCTGCCTCTTTTTCACCTAATGATCTTTTTTCAACCTCATTATTTAAGGATGATCCTGCCTTACTACAATTCACTAAAAAAGTCGAAAAACAAGTAGCAAAGTTTGAACAGCACTTTGAAGTCCCTTATACCGGGAAGCTAAACTTCGAAGATTTTGAGGTGCAGCTGAATGACTTAAATAGCCTGCTTTCTTTCGTTGATCCCTATACAGCTGGTTATTTTCTTACTTATGAATGGACGGCTTGGGAAACCGAGGATGGCTATTTGGTAGAGTTGTCGATTGATTACTTAACAGATGCCAAAAAGGAGCAAAAGGTCGATCAATATGTAGAGGCTTTTGCTGAACAGTATATTACGACAGATATGACAGATTTTGAACGTGCTAAAATCATTAATGATACGGTCGTACAATTAGCCACTTATACAGAACAAGGCTCTACTGAGGGACAAACGGCTTTTGAGCTGATAGACGAGGAAACTGCGGTATGTCAAGCCTATGCTCTACTAGCTTATCGCCTACTATTAGCATCGGATGTAGAAGCTAAATACGTATATGGCTATAGTGAGGATCAGCTGCATGCTTGGAATTTAGTCAGTATCGATGGCAATTGGTATCATCTTGATACAACGTGGAATGACGTGGATTCAGCGGAGCCTTATGCGATTTCCTATGAATACTTTTTAGTCAGTGATGAAAAACTAAGCCAAGATCATTTATGGGTAAAAGAAAATTATTTTACTGCTACAAATAACAATTATGATTTTATGCATGATATGTGGTATGCCAATACTGTGGATGATGTGATTTATTATAATAGTATCAATGATAATATGGTCTATTCCTATAATTTAGAAACAAATGAAAACAATCAAATTACAGAAACGGCATGCTATTATTTAGCTACTTATGATGATTTCATTTATTGCAGTGACTATGACAATGCCGGTTATTTAACAAAAATTAATGTCCAGGACGGCTCCGAAGAAGTCTTATTTGAAGATGAAGTCCTCAACTTGTACATTGAAGAAGACATTTTATATTATGAAACAATTGATGGCGCACAACATCAGGAAAATTTGTAATGCCCCAAAAGAATCTGTGTGATTTTTACACAGATTCTTTCCTTCCCCAATATTTACATAATTACCATATTCCATTAACAAACCTTTAACGCTAGCTTTACACCATTCCTTTACACTTACAATTGAATTCACCTAAAGGAGGAAAATCATGAAATACGCAAAAAAATGGACTTCATTGTTCTTAGCAAGTGCAGTGACTTTATCCGCAGTTAGTATCCCACAGCAAGAGGTACATGCAGCCGAAGTAAAGAAACCGACGAATGTCATTATGCTTGTGATGGATGGTAGCAGTAATAATGCTGTCACCCTTTCCCGCTGGTATAAAGGTGAAAGCCTAGCAATGGATGAAATTTTATCGGGTGCTATGCGCACATATTCTGCTGAATCTGCCATTACCGATTCCGCTCCTGCTGCGACAGCATTAGCAACTGGGCATAAATCGAACGATAAATATATAGGTGTGCTGCCCTCTGTGATCAACTCCCCTGGATTAACGCAAATCGCTAAGGAAGATGCCTTCCGACCTGTAGCCAATGTGCTAGAAGGAGCTAAGCAGCAAGGTAAGGCCACTGGATTAATTTCTACTTCCGAAATTCAACATGCTACACCAGCTGGTTTTTCTGCCCATGTCAACAATAGAAGTCAATATGGTGATATAGCAGAGCAGCAGGTTTACCAAAATATTGATGTTGTCTTAGGTGGTGGACTGGAATCACTCTCACCAGGCACATCGAAAAACGCTCGTCAAGATGGCGAGGATTTAATCAAAGTTTTGAATGAAAAAAATTATGATCTCGTTAAAACGCGCGATGAGCTATTTAACAGTCAATCCTCAAAAATTTGGGGAAGCTTTGCGCCAAGTGCACTTGCTTATGATTTAGATCGTGCTAAAACAAGAGCATCTGAGCCTACACTTGCTGAAATGACAAATAAAGCAATCAATA
Source organism: Lysinibacillus sp. YS11 (assembly GCF_002896375.1). Taxonomy (NCBI): domain Bacteria; kingdom Bacillati; phylum Bacillota; class Bacilli; order Caryophanales; family Bacillaceae; genus Lysinibacillus; species Lysinibacillus sp. YS11. The sequence continues at coordinate 3,733,691 of NZ_CP026007.1, forward strand.
CGCTGAAAAAGGATGAGGATGGCTTCTTCCTCTTTGTAGAAGGTAGTAAGGTTGACTGGGCTGCACATGCCAACGATACTATTGGTATTATTAGCGATATTTTATCGTTTGATGATGCAGTGAAAGAAGCGGTTGATTTTGCGAAGGAAGATGGTAATACTTTAGTCATCGCAGTAACTGATCATGGAAATAGTGGCATTACGATGGGGAACGCTAACACTACTAGTACCTATTCCAGCATTCCAGTCTCTGCGTACATCGACCCGTTAAAAAAAGCTACAATGACCATTGAAGGAGCTTTAAGCCAACTAAAAGAAGATCGCTCGAATTTAGTTGAGGTCGCTGCTCTTTATGGCTTAGATTCATTAACGGAGGACGAGCTTAAAACATTACAGTCTGCTAAAGACTTAGGCAATGAAATGGTAAAAATGCTAGCCAATCGTGCAAACATTGGTTATACAACAGGTGGCCATACGGGTGAAGATGTATTCTTATATTCATTTGGTCCTTCTAAATTGACAGGATTAGTAGAAAACACTGATTTAGCCCATACAATGGCACGCTTTATGGGCTTTGACTTAAACACATTAACAAATGATTTATATGTGCCTGCAACGAAGGCATTTACGGAAAAAGGATTTACAACAAAAATTGACTTATCGAATAAAGAAAACCCAACATTTATTGCACAAAAAGCAGATGTTACAGTGAAAATTCCAGTCAATAAAAACACGATGATCTATGAACAAACTTCAACAAACACGGCAAAGACTCATACATTTGATACAATCAATGTCTACAATGGCTCTGAATTTTATGTATCTAAAAAAGTTATTAATGAAGTGAAATAAAAATAATAGCGCGAACATAAGTTGAGATTATTCCCTTATGTTCGTGCTTTTTTTACATAACTAAACCAGCCAATAATTTGTAAACTCTACATATCCCCCCAAAACCTTAAATTTACCTTAAATTAATCTTATGATTTACTGAATTCATCTTAATTCAGCAACATTTTTCTCCACATTCCGTCAAATCAGTGTTAAAAACATAAGGTAAGGATTTTTAACTAGTAAATTACTATTTTTTGAAAGTTTAATCCTATACTTTTTTCATTGGAGGTGGACAAATGCAATCCATCAAAAATAATGAGTATCTACGCTTTATTGGCTTCACGTTGTTTTATTTGATTGTTTTGGTACTGTTGTTTCTTATACATGGCTTCCATGATATGAACGCTGGACCATTTATATATACGGAATTTTAAATAAAGGAGATTAAAATATGTTAAGTATTTTGGCAGCTATTGAACGTGTGGCCCTCCAGCAGCCACAAAAAACTGCTTATCAGACTCACAATGCCTCCTTAACTTATAGTGAGCTTTGGCATTTATCGGATCGTCTTGCCGATTATTTAATGAAGCTTAAGTTGCGGAGACAACAGCCTATTGTCATTTATGGACATATGTCCCCCCTACAAATTGTTGCGTTTATCGGAGCTGTAAAGGCTGGCCATCCATATGTGCCTGTTGATTCGTCAACACCATCAGAAAGATTACAGCTCATTACAGAAGCTTCTGGAGCAGGTTTAGTATTGACAACAGAGCTATTACAGATGCAGTTGAACCTGCCAGTTATGGCAGTGCATGATATTCTGGATGCCTCCTCAAAGGACGTGATCCTATCATCCGCAACATGGGTTCGAGATGAGGATATCCATTATATTATTTACACTTCTGGTTCAACAGGTCAACCAAAAGGGGTACAAATAACAGCTAGTAATCTAACACACTTTGTTAGGTGGATGCAGGAACACTTCCCTTTACAGCAAGACGGCGTATTTTTAAATCAAGCACCTTATTCCTTTGATTTATCTGTTATGGATCTCTACCCAGCTCTTGTTGGTGGACACACGCTTTATGCGATTACACAGCAAGAAATTGCTAATCCAAAAGCATTGTTTGATTCATTAGCGATGTCAAATACTCGTGTATGGACTTCTACACCTTCCTTTGCCAAGATGTGTTTGATGAACAAAGAATGGGATCAAAAACTCATGCCTGCATTGGATACTTTTTTATTTTGCGGAGAGGTTTTACCGATAGCGGTATGTAACGAGTTAATGCTTCGTTTTCCACAGGCAACAATTTATAATTTATATGGTCCTACAGAAACAACCGTCGCTGTATCCTATGTAAAAGTAACAAAAGAGCTAGCAGCACACTTCGAACAATTACCGATTGCCCCTATAACGGAGCCAAACGTTTCTGTAGCAGAAGATGGAGAAATTATTATTTCAGGGCCAACCGTTAGCGCAGGGTATTTGGGAGCGCCTGAATTAACAGCGAAGGCTTTCCCGATCGTGGATGGCGATCGCATCTATCAAACGGGTGATATAGGCTATGAGCAGGATGGTTATTTGTTCTTTTCAGGTCGTAAGGATTTCCAAGTGAAATTACATGGCTATCGTTTAGAGATTGAAGAGATTGAAAAACAAATCAATAACCTGCCACCTGTTTCAAGCTGTGTTGTTGTACCTGTTTATAAAGAGAAGGAAATCATTTCACTTAGTGCCCATATTGTTTTACGTGAGCCATTAACAGGAGCAGCCTTCAAAACGACAAAGCAATTGAAGGCACTTTTATCGGCGTACTTACCTGCCTATATGATACCGAAAACGTTTAAATATATGGACGCTTTACCACTAAATCCAAATGGTAAGGTAGATCGTAAAGGATTGGCGGTTATGGAGACAGTATGACGCCTTATGGAAATATAGCATTTTTTGTGATCATCGGACTTTTATTACTACCTACCATCCTCCTAGGGTTACGAGGCAAATCTTCGAAACGCTATAATCTTTTTGTTTCGGTCATTGTCTTAGCATTAATCTTCGGACATTCATTGAGTGGGACCATCTCGCTCGTATTATTTACTGTCTTTCAGGTAGTACTTATTGTGGCTTATCAGCGTTACCGACTTCAGCAAAATAGCGGAACCATTTTTATAATAGCAGTGCTTTTATCCATATTACCCCTGATTCTTGTGAAGGTTTTGCCGATTCTCGGGTTACATCATTTATTTGGCTTCCTTGGTGTATCCTACATTACGTTTAAAGCGGTGCAAATGATTTTAGAAACTCGTGATGGCTTGATGAAAGAGAAAATTTCGGTAGTAGAGCTAGTCTATTTCTTATTATTCTTTCCTACCGTATCATCGGGACCTATTGATCGTTGGCGTCGTTTTACAAAGGATTTTCATACCGTACCTTCCTCGGAGGATTACCAAAAGCTGCTATTGAGTGGCATTAACTATATTTTTGTCGGCTTTTTATATAAGTTTATTTTGGCTTATTTAATTTACAACTACACGCTTATTTATTTGCCTAACCATACGTATAACTATTTGACACCCTTTCAGGGACAGCTAGCGTATATGTATATGTATAGCTTTTACTTATTCTTTGATTTCGCTGGCTACAGTGCATTTGCTGTTGGTGTGAGCCGGATAATGGGTATCCAAACACCGATTAACTTTAATCGCCCTTTCGCCAGCCGCAATATTAAAGATTTTTGGAATCGTTGGCATATGAGCCTTTCCTTCTGGTTTAGGGATTATGTCTATATGCGCTTTGTCCTTTGGATGACAAAGAAAAAATGGCTAAAAAATAAATTTGCTATTTCGTATATAGGCTTCTTTTTACTATTCTTTTTAATGGGTATTTGGCATGGTCTGGAATGGCACTTTGTGGTCTATGGACTCTATCATGCCCTATTGATTATCAGCTTTGATAAATTTGAACGCTGGAATAAAAAGCATAAGCGTTGGCCAAAAAATAAATGGACGCATGCTATTGGCGTAATCATTACGTTTCATGCTGTATGCTTCGGCTTTTATATTTTTTCTGGCACATTATTTTAAACAAAGGGCTATAAGAGCCTGTTCACTAAAGGAGAATTATTAATGGATCAACAACAAGTTTTAGAAATGCTAGTCGAGTTATGTGAAGATGAAATTATTGTAGAAAATCCAGATATTGATTTATTTGAAGAAGGTTTACTAGATTCGTTTGGGACAATTAATTTATTAGTTGAAATTGAAAACCGTTTTAATATTTCTGTCCCTATTACTGATTTCAATCGTGAAGAATGGAATACGCCTAATCGAATAGCAGGGAAATTAGCTGAAAGACAATGATCAAAAAAGGCTTTCTTTCTTTATTTATTGCATTTGCTCTTTTTACTGGCTTTGTCTTTTTTCCTAATGCTTGGATTAAAGCATGGATATCCAATGAGGATGTGGAGCAAGCCAAAACGAACATGTCTCCACTTGTATTTCAGGGAACCTATTTACAGGAGCGAATGTTGCAGGAGCCTAATTCCATGCCACTTTATGGCTCCTCGGAATTAAACCGTTTTGATCCGTTCCATCCATACAATTATACGCGAGCAACTGATGCTCCGTATTCGACATTTATGATTGGGCGTGGAGGCATGCAGTCCATTACTCACTTCTTGAATTTCGCAGCACAAGAAAAGAATTTAAAGGATAAAAAAGTGGTCTTTATCATCTCCCCTCAGTGGTTTACAGAGAAGGGCATGGGTGAATTTCACTTTTCACCGAATTATTCCATGTTACATGCTTATGATTTAGCCTTTAATCAGGAGATGGATGCCAACCTTCGTAAAAGAGCAATGGAGCGCCTACTTGAATTTGATACTGTCAAACGAGATCGCCTCTTAAAGACCATGTACCAATATCAAATGTCTAACGGCAAGGAAAAACCAATTACTGGACGTATGGCCATGGTCGCGGGGCGTTTCCACAAGGAGTTACTAGAAAAGAAGGATTTATATTATTCCATTTTCCCACGTAAAGGTCATGCATTAAAAAGTAATGACAAGCTGATTGCCAATCAAAGCTTTGAGCAACAATTGCAGCATGCAGAGGCATATGGGGAGAAGCGTGTATCCAACGACTATATGATTGAAGATCGCGCCTATCAGCGACTTGTAAATGCTAAATTTTCAAAGTTTAAAGATATACGAAAAAAAGAGAATTATACAAACTCTCCTGAATATGAGGATTTCCAACTAGTTATCGATGTTTTAAAGGATGCAGGTGCCAAACCACTATTCGTCTCCATTCCAGTTAATGGCTATTGGTATGATTATAATGGCTATCCTGAGGAACGTCGTCAAAAGTATTACGATAAAATGGAGCAAGTATTAAAGGATGCAAATGTTGCCTATGTTGATTTTTCAGATCATGAATATGATCCTTACTTTATTATGGATACGATTCATATTGCCTGGAAGGGCTGGGTCTATCTCGATCAAGAACTAGATCAGCATTGGTCACAGCCATAACAATAGTCAGGACAGTCTAATATTAGTAGACTGTCTTTTCTTATTATCGTAAGAGACCTTTTATGTAAAGCGCCATTTGCTCACTTATATATCATTTAGGTTTTTCAATAGCTTCACTAAATTGTTGAACCTGCTCTGCCTGATCATTAGAGGCTGCTCCAATTTGCTCCATGCTTCCCATAAGTGCTTGAATATTACTCGTGATCGTTTTAAGGGAGGTTTCAATTTGTTCTGTTGCTTGGCCTGCTCGTGCCGCTTCACGTTAATCTTTTTTATATGTTAAAATGCCTCAAAGTTTGAATTAACTTTGAGGCATTTTTTGAAATTCGCCTATTTATCTTTCGCAAAATGGTATTCAATATAAGTCATATTCTAAATTGTGTTGAATATAAGCTTGCTCTTCAGATGGAGTTAATAGACGAATTGCTTTCCCTGAAGCTTCTTCATCGCCACCTTGCATTTCCCATATGGAATTGTGGTCGTCAACTGCATTTGAAAAATCACCCTTCGACCATCTTTCCAATATTGAAATGTAAAGCTCTTTATATTTATAATTGCTTTCTTTGGCTATAGCTAACAATCGGTCAACCTTTTCTTGTGTTATTTGCTCGTGACCCCATTTTATTTCCGCTTCAACCTTCTGATGAGACATGCTATGAATGGTTCCGTTCATTTTGTGTTCTATTAAGTCATCTGGATATAATTCATTTTCTTTTTTTAGAACAGTTCCATCCTTAGAAGTTACTTCAACATATCCAGCGATTGTTTTTTCTTCCTCGGGAGTAGATTTATTCATATGCTCAGTGAATTTGATGTAACCAAATGCTCCACCGAAAATAATTAATATTACAATGATACTAATAACCGATTTGGTTTTTCTCTTCATGTTATTACCCCTCAGTAATTTTTTATCATTATGTAAATATGGTTGATATTAGTTAATTAGGTTAAATAATAACAGAATGTTGTAATAGGTTTCAATGAATAGATACTTAATGTCCACCGCTTTCGGTTGTTCTAATTGAATAAGCTTACTCTGTAATTAGATAAGTAACTAAAAAACCCCCAATCTACAAGTGTTTATCACACTTATAAATCAGAGGTTGAAGCAATACATAAGCCTAAATGTACAACATGGTTCAAATATAAAAGCTGTGTATTACTAAATTCAAAGTATTTTCTCTTCAATCAAATACTTATTTTAAGTTATAGAATGAATTTAAACCAAGATACTCTGCTGTTGAACCAAGTTGATCTTCGATGCGAAGAAGTTGGTTGTATTTAGCTACACGGTCTGTACGTGATGGAGCACCTGTTTTAATTTGACCAGCATTTGTTGCAACAGCGATATCAGCAATTGTCGCATCTTCTGATTCACCAGAACGGTGAGAAATAACCGCTGTGTAGCCTGCACGTTTCGCCATTTCGATCGCTTCAAATGTTTCAGTTAACGTACCGATTTGGTTTACTTTGATAAGGATGGCATTGCCTACACCTTGCTCAATACCAGCAGATAATTTTTTCGTATTTGTTACAAATAGGTCATCACCTACTAATTGTACGCGATTGCCGATACGGTCTGTTAATAGCTTGTGTCCAGCCCAGTCGTTTTCGTCTAAGCCATCTTCAATTGAAATGATTGGGTATTTATTTGTTAACTCTTCGTACCAATCTACCATTTCCTCAGAAGTTTTGACAACACCTTCACCATCTAAGTGGTATTTGCCATCTTCTTTATTGAATAGTTCAGAGGATGCTACGTCCATTGCAAGTTTCACTTCGTCACCTGGTTTGTAGCCTGCTTTTTCAATCGCTTCTAAGATCACTGTAATTGCTTCTTCGTTAGAGCCTAGGTTTGGTGCGAAACCACCTTCATCACCTACTGCTGTGTTGTAGCCTTTTGCTTTTAGAACAGCTTTTAGGCTATGGAAAATCTCCGCGCCAATACGTAATGCATGACGGAATGATTCTGCACCAACAGGCATAACCATGAATTCCTGAATGTCTACATTGTTATCTGCGTGAGCACCACCGTTTAGGATGTTCATCATTGGTACTGGTAATTGCTTAGAATTGAACCCACCAAGATATTGATAAAGAGGTACATCTAAATAATCTGCCGCAGCATGTGCAACTGCCATGGATACACCTAGAATTGCGTTGGCACCAAGCTTGCCTTTGTTTTCTGTGCCATCTAGCTCGATTAAAGCTTTGTCGATGACTACTTGATCAAGAACAGAATAGTTACCTTCTAATTCTTCCGCAATAATTGTGTTTACATTTTCAACTGCTTTTAATACACCTTTGCCTAGGTAACGAGATTTGTCACCATCGCGTAATTCTACCGCTTCGTATTCACCTGTTGATGCACCTGATGGTACGATTGCGCGGCCAAATGCGCCTGATTCTGTAAATACTTCAACCTCTACTGTTGGGTTCCCACGTGAGTCTAAAACTTCGCGCGCATAAACTTGTGTAATAAATGGCATAATTAATTCTCCTCTTTTTCAATTAATGATTGTCCTGTCATTTCAGTAGGCTGTGACACCTCTAATAATTCTAACATGGTTGGCGCTAAATCGGCTAAAATACCACCATTTCTTAACATTATATTTGGTTTTGTCACAATTACTGGAACAGGATTTGTTGTATGAGCTGTCATTGGCTCACCTGCTAAAGTTAACACTTCATCAGAGTTGCCATGGTCAGCTGTAATAATAGCTGCGCCACCTTTTGCAAGGAGTGCGTCTACTACTTTCCCTAAGCATTCATCTACTGCTTCAATGGCTTTAATTGTTGGCTCCAGCATTCCACTATGACCAACCATATCAGGGTTGGCAAAGTTAAGAATAATGCCATCAAATTTTTCAGCCGCAATTTCTGCAAGTAAGGCTTCTGTCACCTCATAGGCAGACATTTCAGGTTTTAAATCGTATGTCGCCACCTTTGGAGAAGCAATTAAAATACGTTCCTCACCAGGGAATTTTTCCTCACGTCCACCACTCATAAAGAATGTAACATGTGGATATTTTTCAGTTTCCGCAATCCGCAACTGTGTTTTCCCATTCGTCGCTAATACTTCACCAATTGTATTTTTCAAGTTGTCATTTTCATAAGCAACCTGAGCGTTGACTTCATCACTATAGTGTGTGAAGGACACAAATTTTAAATTCTTTGGATGATTTGCAGATATAGCAAAGCCATCGAATGCTCCATTTGTAAAAACTGTTGACAGCTGAATGGCACGATCAGGACGGAAGTTAAAGAAAATCACTGCATCATGATCGCCAATTGTTGCTACTGGCTCACCATGCTCTTGAATGCTAAATGGGATGACAAATTCATCAGTTACCTCACGCTCATAGGATGCTGCTACACCACTTTTAGCACTTTCTGCTGTTTGACCGACGCCATCCACCAGTACATTGTAAGTCAGTGCCACACGATCCCAACGTTTATCGCGATCCATTGCATAGTAACGTCCATGAATAGAAGCAAATTGCCCTATGCCTATTTCAGCCATTTGCTTTTCCGTTTCTTCGATATAGTCTAATGCTGTTGTTGGACCAACATCACGACCATCTAAGAAGCCATGTATATAAACTTCCTCTAATCCTTGCTGTTTAGCTAGCTTTAATAGTGCAAACATATGCTCATAGTGACTATGAACACCACCGTCTGATAATAAGCCCATAACATGTAGCTTTGACTGATGAGCTTTCACATGTGCTACTGCATCTAAAAAGGCTTGATTCGTGAAGAAATCTCCATCACGAATAGATTTATTTAAGCGTGTTAAGCTTTGATAGACGATACGTCCTGCACCGATATTTAAGTGCCCCACCTCAGAATTCCCCATCTGTCCTTCAGGTAATCCAACGGCTTCTCCCGCTGCTGTTAATGTCGCATGAGGAAATTGATGCCAATATCGATCAAAATTTGGCTTATTGGCCTGTGCTACTGCATTCCCGAATGTTTCATCTCGAAATGCAAAGCCATCTAAAATAATTAATGCTACTGGCTTTTTAGGCATTTGCTGCCGCCTCCAATAATGTTAAATAAGATTCTGGTTGTAAGCTTGCTCCACCAACTAAAGCACCATCAATATGTTCTTTGGATAAAAGCTCCTGAATGTTATCAGGCTTAACACTGCCACCATATTGAATGCGCACGGCATTCGCAGTTTCAGCATTATATAGCTCTTCTACTACTGCTCGAATCGCTCCGCATACTTGATTTGCATCGTCTGCCGTAGCCGTTTTACCAGTACCAATCGCCCAAATCGGTTCATACGCAATGACCATGTGCTCTACTTGCTGTGCTTCAAACCCAGCAAGTGCTGCTTTAATTTGGCCAGCCACTTTTTGCTCTGTTGTGCCTGCTTCACGTTCTTCTAGTGTTTCGCCACAGCAAATAATAGGTACGATAGTATGTGCAAGTGCTGCTGCTACCTTCTTATTAATCGCTTCATCTGTTTCATTGTAGTATTCGCGACGTTCAGAGTGTCCTAAAATGACATAGTCAACATCCACACTTGCTAGCTGTGCTGGACTAATTTCACCCGTAAAAGCACCTTCATTTTCATAGTGCATAGTTTGTGCACCAATTGCCAGCTCTGACTCACTAGCAACTTGCACAAGTGTAGGTAGGTAAAGAGCTGGTGCGCAAATAACAGCATCTACTTTGTCATTGGAAGGAAGTTTTTCTTGTACAGCATCTACAAACTGAATAGCCTCTTCAAATGTTTTAAACATTTTCCAGTTACCTGCAATAATTGGTTTACGCATCATTTTGCCTCCGATTAGCTTATTTATCGTTTAGTGCTACAATCCCTGGAAGCTCTTTGCCTTCCATTAATTCTAAGGAAGCACCACCACCTGTAGAAATATGATCCATCTTATCTGCTACTTCAAATTTTTCAACTGCTGCAGCTGAATCACCGCCACCGATTACTGTGTAGCCAGCTGTTGTTGCCATTGCATCAGCAACTGTTTTTGTGCCGTTTGCAAATTTGTCCATTTCAAAGACACCCATTGGTCCATTCCAAATGATTAATTTAGAGTTTTTGATAACTTCTGCATAGTTTGCAGCCGTTTTAGGTCCAATATCTAGACCCATCCAATCAGCTGGAATAGCATCTACATCAACGATTTGTGTTTCAGCATCCTGTGAAAATTCATTTGCCACAACAGCATCGACTGGCATATGTAATTGCACACCTTTTGCTTTTGCCTTCTCAATAAAGGACTTTGCTAGCTCAATTTTATCTTCCTCTAGCAATGATTTACCGATATCGTGGCCTTGTGCCTTAATAAATGTAAAGGATAAACCACCACCGATAATTAAGTGATCTACTTTTTCTAATAGGCTTTCTATAACACCAATTTTATCTTTTACTTTGGCACCACCAATAATGGCTGTAAACGGATGCTCAGGGTTAGACAATGCCTTACCTAGTACATCTAATTCCTTTTGCATTAAGAATCCAGATACAGCTGGAATATGCTTAGCAATTCCTTCTGTAGAAGCATGAGCTCGGTGGGCTGCACCAAAAGCATCATTAACATAAATATCTGCTAGCTGAGCAAATTGCTGTGCTAATGTTGGGTCATTTTTCTCTTCACCAGCATGGAAGCGTACATTTTCAAGCAGTAGAATATCTCCATCTTGCATGTTTGCAACGGCTTCTTCCACCGCTTGCCCAATGGATTCATCAAGCTTCGTAACAGGCTTGCCCATTAATTCCGCTAAGCGAATGCCAACAGCCGTTAAACGCATATCCTCTTTTACTTCACCTTTTGGACGACCTAAGTGAGAAGCTAGAATAACTTTAGCACCCTGCTCTACTAAATACTCAATTGTAGGAATAGCTGCACGAATACGCGTCTCATCTGTAATAGCACCGTCTGCCATTGGTACATTAAAATCTACACGTACAAAAACGCGTTGACCCTTAACATCAATATCTTTCATTGTTTTCTTATTTAACATGAAGAAACTCCCTTCAAAGTTTGTTTTAGTCTTACACTTTTGTGTTTTACCCATCTTGGCTCTACACCATGCTTACTAAATTGAATAGTCATTTTGGTACTTTTTCGCGTCACTATCTCGTGTAAGTATGATTCTCCAACTTTTGATAATGAACCCTAATACTTGTTTTTATAGTAGCAAAAGTTAACTGTTATGTCTTGCAATCAACATGTATCAATTACGCCTCAGTGTATTTATTTTTTCCGAACTTGTTCCTCTTCAAAATCTGTGACATTCGCTGAGGCTTTTACCTTAATTCAGTCGGTGATTTTACATCAATGAATCAAGAGAGTAATTTGTGTATTCATCTCACCACCTATAGAGGTGGGTTTTTCTGCTGAATCTAGAAAAAAAGGAGTAAGGGTTATCCCTTACTCCCAATACCCTTGTATATTATATCTATTCGATATTATAAAGGCTATACTTTTTGTACATAAAAAGCAGTAATATGTCACACTTTTTACTCAAAATGTCGAAATATGATACTTATTTATGGTTTAAGCCTTGTTCAGCAATGTATAAAGCTAGGTCCATTAAGCGAGTAGAGTAACCAATTTCGTTATCATACCAAGCTAAAACTTTCACCATTTTGTTTTCTAACACCATTGTTGAAAGGCCATCTACCGTAGAAGAATAATGGTTACCGTTATAATCAATTGATACCAATGGTAGCTCATTGTAATCTAAAATGCCTTTTAATTCATTTTCAGAAGCTTCTTTTAATGCTGCATTAATCGTTTCTTTCGATACATCTGCTTTTAGCTCTACAACTAAGTCAACACATGATACGTTAGGCGTTGGCACACGCATAGAGAAACCATCTAGCTTACCTTTTAATTGTGGTAATACTTTTGATACAGCTACTGCTGCACCTGTTGTTGTTGGAATCATAGACACCGCTCCAGCACGTGCACGACGAGGGTCAGAGTGTGGGAAGTCTAGAATTCGTTGGTCATTTGTATAAGAGTGAATTGTTGTCATCATACCACGTTCAATGCCAAATTTCTCATCAAGCACTTTAGCTACTGGTGCTAGACAGTTAGTTGTACAAGAAGCATTGGAGATCACATCATCAGTTGCTGGGTTATAATCCTCATGGTTTACACCCATAACAAATGTAGGCATCGCGCCTTTTGCTGGTGCCGATAGAATCGCTTTTTTCGCCCCTGCTTCAATATGCTTGCCTACTTCTTCCATTGAACGGAATCGACCAGTACATTCAAGCACTACATCTACGCCTAATTCGCCCCATGGTAATTGGGCAGGATCTTTTTCAGCATATACTTTTACACGTTGACCATTTACTACGAAAGAATCTTCATCTGCATTGACTTCAGCATCATAGATACCGTGTACTGAATCATATTTCAATAAGTGCGCAAGCTGACCAGCATCTGTTAAGTCGTTTACGGCTACTACTTCAAATTCATCATGCTTCATTGCCTCACGAAATACTAAACGTCCAATACGTCCAAATCCATTAATCGCTAATTTTAATGCCATTGTTAATTCCTCCAATAATGTGTGATGTCTGTCTCTATGAATAGAGACATCAAAATTTACTTTATGCTCATTCAAAAAATGCTTTAGCACTTTCTGAGATCGAGTGACATGTTTACAACTTTGCCATCATTCAAGATGCTTATTTTCTTATAGAAGATATTTTAGCAGCAATTGCTTTGGCCGCTGCTTCATCTGTTACAAATATGGTTTGCTTAGGTGCTACTTTGAAATAAGAAAGCATTGCATTGACCTTCTGTTTTCCTGCTGCAACTGCAATGACCTGCTCACTGTTTTGTACCTGCTCAAGCTGGATACCAATTGTGCGTATACGATGTACTATTTCTCCATCGGCATTGAAATAATAGCCGAAAGCCTCACTCACAGCGCCTTTTTCCTCAAGAATTCGCAAATCCTCAGGAGATGAGTTACGACGAATCGCCATTTCCTCTGCAGAGCCAATCCCATGAATGACGCAATCTGCTTGATCATAGAAGGCCATCATTTCTGTTACCATCGGCTCTGTTAGCATCGCTTGATAAGCTTGCTCACTTAAATGCTCTGGTAAAAATAAAGTACGGTATTGTGTTTCCATTTGCATGGCAAATGTTGCAACAAGTGTATTGGCCTGCATTTGCATTTCATGTCCAATCCCCCCACGTGCAGCTACAAAAGTGATATCCTTTTGTCCGTCTAAAGGATGTAAAAACTGTGCAAGTGAGGCAACAGATTTTCCACCAGTGACAGCTACAACTTGCTCATCAAAAGCAGCCGACATAAATTGCAATGCTGCTTCTTTGCCTAGCATGCTTAGGATTGTATGATCCTCATTGTAATCACCAGGAACTACGACTACACGTTGAATGCCAAAGTGGCTTTCAAGCACTTTTGCAAGCTGGGTTAAACCAGACCATTCATAAACGATAGCTCTTAATTTTTCAATGACTATATCACCATCATCTGTACATACCATACCCGACTTTTGCGCATCTAATAACCCTTGTTCACGTAAAATATCAGTTTCTTTGCGTATTTCTCTTTCTGTCATTTTCAGTGAATCAGCTAGTGTACGTCGCCCGATTGGTTGCATAAGTTGAACGGCTTGCAATATTCGATATCTTGCTTGCAGAAGCGGATACATTTCAGGAAGTAGCCTTTGCTGTGCCTCTGGAACAGTTAACATATCTATCTACTCCCCTAATTAATAGTGGTGGGTTTGTTTTTAACCCACTTAATTATTTTGTGTCCCACTTATGCTTTTATTATAATATGCATTGTTTTAAAGTGCAAGTAGTTGTATTGTTCTGGATAAAAAAAAGCCTCATAGCTCTAAAAACAGCTACAAGACTTTGTTGAACTTATTTAGTGAAAGATAAAATCGCATTCTTTTTAAAACCTTCTAAAGCTTTTGTTGCTTCAGTTTTATTTGTAAATTCAAAAATACGAACGTCCTTTTTCTCAAATACTGTAATAACCCACATTGTAAAATCTCCCTTCACATCATTCATTTTTGTAATATAACAACCACTAAAATTTGTGATACATTTGCTAAACTGTTTTATAACAACTTCTTACTTGATACCTATTCTACTCCGATTTTTAGGAAAAGAAAGTCTAATGTGAAGGTCTTCACAAACTGTTCAAATTCAAACCGCTTTCATTGAACAATTTGTGAATTGTGAGAATGAGAGCTAATAATAAAGTCATTTATACCGTTAATAATTCTTTATACTTTCAGTAGATTAACTGCCTAATCGCTCCATTAACGTGGCATAATCTAAATGACCATACTGAATGACGACACCCTCTTTTTCAACTACCGGAATCATTAGCATATATTTTTCATGTATACGATCATCCTGCTCTATATCAATTATTTCAATATCAAATAGAACATCTTCCTGAACAAGCTTTAATGTCTGTAATCCTTCTACACATAAAGGACAATTCGCCCGACTAAAAAATTGAATCTTCATAGATAGCACCTCCTCCTTTATTATAAACGATGTGGCAATGTAGAAATGGCTACTATTCTTTGATGATGTTTATTTGAGCTGTCTTAGCATCCTTCTTTGTAATGGTTGTATTTTTGCCAACAATGACGGAAATCACGACAATCATTGCCACGACGATCGTAAACCAAGAGATGGATTCATTTAAAAATAGCGTAGCAAAAAGAATCATTAAAAATGGCTGTAAATATTGGATCTGACTAACTCTTGCAATACCTCCTAAAGCCATTCCCCCATACCAAGCAACATATGCTAAAAACTGACTGACAACAGCTAAATATAACAGGCTAACCCACGCTGTAAGAGGGGCATGTAGCATTTCCAAGGAAAATTGGGAAATGACAGGGACAATAAAAAAGGGAGCCGCCATCAAAATAGCCCAAGCAATCACCTGCCAGCTCCCTAATTCCTTCGCTAACTGTCCTCCTTCTGCATAGCTAAGACCTAATATTACAACTGCTGCTAATAATGCTAGATCTGCCATATGTAATTGGCCTAAGCCTAAAAAGCTAGCATAAATAATAACGGCTATAGCCCCAATAACACTCGATAACCAAAACTTAAATGAGGGACGTTCACCTGCTCTGAATAAAGCAAAGCCCGCAGTCGCTAAAGGTAAAAGTGCTAATTCTACCGCTCCGTGAGAAACTGGTAACCTTATCATTGCCCAAGATGTAAGTAAAGGAAACCCTAATACAGCGCCAAAGGATACTATTATCAAGCTTTTAAATTGTCTAGCAGTCGGTAGTCTTTCTTTTCTTACAAGTAAAACAATGGCTACGATGAACGCCGCAATGACAGCTCTCCCCAATCCTACAATCGTCGCTCCAAAATATGGTACAGCTGTACTTGTTGCGGGTAACGTTAGACTAAAGCAAATTACGCCCACAAATCCTAACAGCAAACCTATTTTTTCTTTTCTTTTATCCTGCATGTTCTCATCCTTTCATTTTCCTCTCCATCTGTCCCTGGTATAATCCATAGTAAGTGGCGCTATCTCAAAAATAAACAGAATTTTCTACCAACTGTCCTGGTACAGATAAAGGAGGAAGGATGATGATTGCAAAATATTTAGAAGTTGTAGAGGACATTAAAGAGCAGCTTGCTAATGGTGTGCTCCTTGCAGGCAGTAAACTACCTTCCGTTCGACAACTGTCTGAGCAATTTTCCTGCAGTAAAAATACAGTGATAAGAGCGTATAATGAATTAGAAAAGGAGCATCTTATTTTTTCCAAACCCAAAAGTGGCTATTATGTTGTGAATAACATAGAGCAACCAACTACAAACCAACAAGTTATTGATTTTTTATCAGCTGGCCCAGACAAAAGCATTATGCCCTATATTGAATTTCAGCATTGCATCAATCAAGCTATTGACACATATAAAGAAGAATTATTTAGTTATAGTGATCAGCAAGGGCTTTACTCGCTGCGTGTACAATTGGCTAAGTATCTACAGGACTTACAGGTCTTTACTGAACCTGATCGATTATTTGTTGTCTCGGGCTCACAGCAAGCATTACATTTACTAGCGGCAATGCCTTTTCCGAATGGTAAAAATAATATATTAATAGAACAGCCTACCTATTTTGGTTTTATAGAATCTGTCCATCTGCAACAAGCTACAACTTTTGGGATTGATTTAACAATGGAGGGCATTGATTTAGATCGTCTTGACTATATTTTTCGCAATAATGACATTAAGTTTTTTTATACTGTGCCGAGATTCCATAATCCTCTTGGTCATAGCTATACAAATGACGAAAAAAGAAAGATTGTGGAATTAGCAGAAAAATATGATGTTTATATTGTGGAGGATGATTTTTTAGGAGATTTAGATCCTAATAAAAAAGCGGATCCGTTTTTTTCTTTTAATCCCACTGGCAGGGTTATTTATATTAAAAGCTTTTCAAAGGTATTTCTTCCGGGTTTAAGAGTAGCGACAGTCGTCCTTCCCACTATAATGACAAATCATTTTCTACGTTAGAAATTTAGTGCTGATTTCAATAGCTCTGTGCTCTCGCAGGGTGCCTTAGACATTTATTTAAAAAGCGGTATGTTTAATAGTCATATTAAAAAGATTAAAGAGCTTTATGTAAGAAAAATGAGCGTTTTACAGGAGGCTTGCGAATCATTACTTCCCACCTCTACTAACTATACGAAACCAGTATCAGGCTTTTATCTTTCCGTTGTTCTTCCTGATAATGTAAGTGCTAGGCAGGTGGTTCATTTATTAAAGGAAAAAAATATATTGATGGATGACGCTGCTAGAATGTATCTACCAGAATTTAAAAAAGATAATCTTATTCGTTTAAGTATTTCTCAGGTAGATGAACCATTAATTTATACTGGTATTGAGGAACTAGCACTGTGCATTTCATCATTTGAACGTAAAATGCGCTATCCAAATCCCATTCACCTATTGTAATAAAAAAAGGCATTGATTGTGAGCAAGCTACACATCAATGCCTTTCGTTTTAAATTATTTTAAATGACTATCGAAGAATTTTACCATGGCATTATAGAATTCAATTCTATTTTCTTCATTTGCAAAGCCATGTCCTTCATTATCTTTTAGCATGTACTCTACATCCACACCTCTAGCGCGTAAGGCTTCCACAATTTGATCGGATTCTGCTTTGTTTACACGTGGGTCATTTGCTCCTTGTGCGACAAATAATGGTGTTTTGATTTTATCTGCATGGAAAACTGGTGAAACAGCAGTTAACAATTCTTTGTCTTTCTCTGGATGACCTACGCGCTCATAAAACATGTTACGCATAGTTTCCCAGTAAGGAGGGATGGTATTTAATAATGTAAATATGTTAGATACCCCTACATAATCAACTGCAGCAGCATATAAATCAGGTGTATACGTAATACCCGCTAATGTTGCATAACCACCAAATGATGCCCCATAAATACCGATGCGATCAGGGTCTGCAATGCCTTGGTCAATTGCCCATTGGACACCATCAGTGATGTCATCTTGAATCTTCAGACCCCATTGCTTATTACCAGCCTGAAGGAATTCTTTACCATATCCAGTTGATGAACGGAAATTCACCTGTAGCACTGCATAGCCACGATTAGCTAATAATTGTACTTCTGGGTTGAAGCCCCACATATCACGTGCCCAAGGCCCACCATGAGGATTGACAATAAGAGGGAGATCTTTTGCTTCTTTATTTTTCGGTAAAGTTAAATAGCCATTAATCGTTAAGCCATCTCGGCTCTTATATGAAATTGGATGCATTTCTGCCAGTTCATTCGGATTTAACCAAGGGCTTAAAGTGGCCAACTCGGTTAATTCATCTGTCGTAGAATCGTAATAATAATATTTTCCATAGACAGTATCACTTGAAACACTCACAATAAATTTGGTCATTTCTTTATTGTAATCATTGATACCAAGCTCACTTTCATGCACATTCAGCTTGCTTTGGATTTTACGGAAAAGCTTTTCAAAGTTCTCGTCAAAGAATTGGTAATGTGGTTTATCTGTTATATACGCACCATATAGCAATTTATCGTGTTCGGCACTATATAAGACACCAGAAACATCTACTTGATCATTAGACATAATTACTTCTTCATTACCTTTTAAGTCGTATTTCACAACTTCTACTTTGTCTCTACCTTTGTTAGATGTAGCGTAAATGTATTGATTGTCTTTTGAGAAAGCTAGTGGCATTACTTCATCTCCAGCTTCCATTTCAATAAATGGCTTGAATTCATCCTTTTCAGAATCTCGATAAAGGATCGTTCCTTCCACACCATCTGAGGCTACGGCAATTCGCACATTTCCATTGCGATCGGCTAGCCAGCTCGTAATATTACCCGGATTTTTTGCAACGTGAGTTGTTTCCCCAGTCTTTACATTCAACTTGTAGACATCAAAAACTGTTGCATCTTCCTTATTCATCATGATAAGAATTTCATCTTTAACACCCTGTAGGCCACTTAATATCCCAACTGTGACATTTGGATATGGCGTTAGATCTTTTTCCTCAGAGCCATTAAATGTTGTAGAATAAATATGGAAGTTTTCATCTCCACCTTTATCCTTTACGTATAGTAAATTATTATCCTTCCAGTAAAATCCTGCAACGTCCCGATCTTTTGAATTGGAAACACGAACAGGCTCACTATCATCATTCATCTTTTTCACGAAAACATTCGCTCTGTTCTCCCAAGCAGAGGAAAAAGTAATGTAATTGCCATCTGGCGAAAGTTCATAACCAAAATTACCAGGATTTTTCATAAAGTCTTCAACTGAAATTTCCTTTACACCTTCATGATTGGAACCATTTTTTATTTGTTTTGCATTGTTTAATATTTTTACTGCATCTTGTTTTGAAATTGCTTCTGTATTTAATGATAAGCCATTAAATAAACCAATCTTATTGGCCTTCTCTAAATAGTCAGCAAGTGAAGTCTCTTTTTCTTCTTTATTTAACGCTCTAACTAAAATACGAGCCGCTTCATCACGTTTAATTGTCAAACTTAAATCTGTGAATTCTCCAGCCTTGACCCATTTATCAATAATTTGTTGACGCATTGAATCTGAACCGTGCTGGAATGTTAAAGTTGTTACAGCTAAATTCAAAAATTCCTGCGCTGACACACGTTCTTCTTGTGCTGTTACTGTGCTATTAGTTTCATTTGCAGCACGGACTTCTTGCATTGTTGCAGGAATAACTACAGAGGTTGTTAAAATAATTGCTAACGATGCAGATAAAAATCTTTTTTTCAAAATGATTCCTCCCTATATCAGTTTACGCTATATCGTTTGTCGATATATTTAAATTATAACAATTCTAGCATTATTGTCAATAATTGAGAGGTTTTTAATTAAGCCAAAATGAAAGCGAACTATATAGAATAGTTCGCCATACCTCTATTAAAATTTCCTGCTTGCTCCCCCACCAGCAGAAGATCCGCCACCAAATCCGCCAAAGCCCCCTCTACTCGAATGTCCTCCACCAAAACTTCCTGGATAACCGCCATAGCCTCCAGAGCGAGGACCTCCGCCGCCTTTCGAAAAGAATGAATAGATAATAATAACAACGATAATGATTAGGATAATTAACCAAGTGGGTATGTCATCCTCTTCTTTTGTTTGCGCTGGCAAATCACCGTTCCAATTATACTCTTGGGCAACAGCGTGAAAAACTTCAGAATAGGTTGCTTGAAATGCTTGGTCTAGATTACCAGCACTTGCTGAGGGATAAAATGCATTATCTAAAATGCGTCCTAATTTACCATCTGGTAATGCTCCTTCTAGTCCCTGACCCACGGCAATTACAACGTCGTTATTTCCTTCCCCTTGACCTAAGGTAGCTAAAATTAGGACACCGTTATTTTTATCCTTGTCACCAATGCCCCATGACCGAATCAATTTTGTCGCATACATTTTCGGCTCTTGTCCATGAAGACTATCAACTGTGACTACCATGATTTCAGCACCCGTGCCTTGATCCAACTGCTCGGAATATTGATTTATCTCTTCTTTGACATTCGCAGAAATTACATTGGCAAAGTCATGTATATACGTATTTTTCATCGGTGATGGCATTGTTGCTTCTGCTAGATTCGAGAAAAAAGAAGCACCGAACAAACGATGATTATCTGTACAATGCAGCGTTTCATTAATGTGTACCCGATTGACTAAAATCGATAGATGGTGCTTTGTCAGCTCCTGCTGTGGCTTTAAAGTATTCTTTTTGTTCAAAGCCAAACATCCCTGCCATTAAATTCCCCGGGAAACGTTTAACATGTTTATTGAATTGCTGTACCTCATTATTGTAATCCTCACGTGCTACTGCCAGACGATTTTCCGTACCTGCTAGCTCATCCATTAACTGGCGGAAGTTTGCATCTGCCTTTAAGTTTGGGTAATTTTCTACAACTACTAGTAAACGACTAAGAGCGCCAGTTAAAGCATCATTGGCAACAGCTTGCTCCTCTGGTGAGCTTGCACTTCCCATTTGTGCACGTGCTTCCGTAATATTCGCTATCACCTCTTGCTCATGATTCGCATAGCCTTTCACAGATTCCACTAGATTGGGAATCAAATCATAGCGACGTTGGAGCTGATTTTCAACTTGTGCCCATTTAGAATCAACATTTTCCTCGGCTGTCACCAGACTATTGTATTTAGGTATAAATAATAAGGCGATTACAACAAGAATGATGACAATTATTCCAATTGGTCCAAGTAACTTTTTCAATTTTAAGCCTCCTTGACTTGCTTTTCCTTCTATCTTTAGTCTACATTTTTACCTTTACATTTATACCGTATGAAATTGAATTGACACGACATACTAAATACTGCAACAAAAAATTATTGAGGAGGCGTTTTTTTTGTCACAATCGTTTTACAATGAATCATCAAACCAAACAAATTTAAATCAACAACATAGCCTAAATCATGGTGGACATGAAATGATGGACATGCATGAAACAATTGGCGAAATTATTGCAGGTATGAACCAAGCGATTATTTTGCGTCCCCATGTAAAAGATCCTGAATTACTCAACATTTTGGATCGCCAATATAATTTCACTCTTGGTATGTACAATACGATCGTAGAGTCCTTTAAAACAGGACACGATCCATCTGTTCCAACAGGACGCTACCAAATGGAAACAGGAAATGATTTCAAATATGGCCTAAATCCTGGTCAACCAAAAAAGCCGATGCAAAACGCTAATGAAATTAATGATGAAGCTATTTCTGGATTTTTACTTGGAGCTCAAAAAGGAGCAGCAAAATGTATGACAACTGCTGCGTTGGAGACAACAAACCCTGTAGTTCGTCGCGTTGTTGCGGATAGTATTCCTAACTGTATTGAAATGGGATACGAATTATCCATTTATCAAAATAAACACGGCTATTATCAGGTGCCTCAGTATTCCCAACAGGATATGCAAACGATGCTGAATGCATTCGACACAACATCTAACCCCCTTCATTAAATAAGAAAAGCACAAAAAAGCGAACGAGCATGTCGTTCGCTTTTTCAGCTTTATAATACTTTTCCTAAAAACGCTTTCGTACGGTCGCTTTGGGGATTGCCGAATAGTTCCTCTGGAGACCCTTCTTCTACAATATAGCCCCCATCCATGAAGACTACTCGATCACCTACTTCACGAGCAAAGCCCATTTCATGTGTCACAACTACCATTGTCATCCCTTCAGCTGCTAGATTTTTCATAACATCTAGCACCTCTTTTACCATTTCAGGGTCAAGTGCTGAAGTTGGCTCGTCAAATAAAATAGCTTTTGGCTTCATTGCTAAGGCACGAGCAATCGCCACACGTTGTTGCTGACCACCTGATAGCTGCTCAGGATAATTATAGGCCTTGCTGTCGAGCCCGACCTTTTTTAATAGCTCATGTCCTAAAGCTTCTGCGTCTGTACGATTCATTTTACGAATTTGCATAGGTGCCATCGTGACATTATCGATAACCGTCATATGCGGGAATAAGTTAAATTGTTGAAACACCATACCCACTTCAGCGCGAATTTCATTGATATTCGTTTTAGGATCATTAATTTTTACATTTTCAATATAAATAGCACCATCCGTTACTTCTTCTAACATATTGATGCAACGGAGAAATGTACTTTTTCCTGAACCAGACGGCCCAATAACACAGACAACTTGTTTTTCTTGAATTTCATAATCGATTCCTTTTAATACTTCAAGCTTGCCAAAGTATTTGTGTAGGTTTTCAATTTTTATCATCTAGCTTCCCGCCCTTCTACCTTAGCTTTACGAGGGACATAGCTATTGCTAAATCGTTTCTCGATAAATGCTACAATCTTCGTTACACCATATGTCAACACTAAATATAATAATGCTGCAACGATATACGGTTCCCAGAAGCGGAAGCTTGCACCAGCTACGACCTTACTAGCGTATAAAATATCTGGTGCTGCAATTACAGTTACGAGTGAAGAATCTTTTAATAATGCAATAAATTCATTGCCCAATGGCGGAATCATACGTCTAAATGCTTGAGGTAAAATGACCTTACGCATCGCTTGGTTATGCGTTAATCCAAGAGAGCGAGCAGCCTCCATTTGCCCTTTTGCAATACTTTGAATCCCTGCACGGAAAATTTCCGCATTATAAGCAGCACAGTTTAAAATAAGCGCTGTAATCCCTGATACCATATAACCTAAAGAATGACCAAAAATTGTTGGAATAACTGCTAAGTGAATTAACAAGATTTGTACAAGCATCGGTGTTCCACGGAATAAATCGATATATAGTTTAGATGGCCAATAAATCCATTTTTTACTCGATAATTTTCCAAGGCCTAAAAATAGTCCTAATAGAATACCGCCAAAATAACCACTAAGTGTCAAAATAAGTGTTACGCCAATACCTCGTATAAACATATCTCGGTAGTTCCAGACAATGTCCCAGCGTAAGTCAAAGATGTCCATCCGAAAACCCCATTCCCCTTTAAATTACAATTAATAAATGAGCTGTTAGCAAAGTTACTATGTTAGTAGCATCATTTCATTCATTTTTATTGAAAATCAATGCCTGTAATTTCTTTTAATTTACCGTTTTCTTTAATCTTTTTAAGACCTTCGTTTAATTTATCTAGCAATTCTTTATTCCCTTTTTGAACCATGAAGCCATAGTATTCTTTTTCGAATGCATCATCTTCAATTACTTTTAGTTTTTGATCTGGGTGAGCTTTGATATATTCATAAACTACTGCATTATCTCCGATAGCTGCATCAACATTACCATTTAGCATCTCTTGGATAGCGATTGGCTGACTTTCAAAAGCCATAATATTTGTACTTGCTTCCCCTTGTAGCTTTTTCGCTGCCATATGACCAGTTGCATTGATTTGTACAGATACTTTTTTATCTTTTAATTCATCAAGAGATTTAATCTTTGAATCTTCTTTCACAACAATTAATAACTGAGACTCATAATACGGTTCTGTAAAATCAAATGATTCTTTACGCTCTTCCGTAATTGTGATTCCAGAAGCACCGATATCTGTTTCACCGTTCTTAATTGTTTGGAACACTGGCTCCCATCCAATATTATTCCACTCAACCTCAAAGTCCATCTCATCTGCGATAGCTTGTAGAATATCGACATCAATCCCTACAATTTTCCCTGAATCGTCAACAGATTCAAATGGTGCAAAAGTTGCCTCAGTACCTACTTTGTAAACTTTTTTGCCATCTCCACCATCTTCTGAAGATGAGCTACCTGAAGATGCATCATCTTTTGTACCACAACCTGCAAGTGCTAATGTTAAAGCTGCAATAATCATCAGTAACATCCAACCTGTTTTTTTCATTGTATTTCCCCCTAGTTCGATAATTTTCCGAATTACGTATTATTTTTCGCAATTCGGAAATGTTAGACTATTAGGTCAATTATATTAACATTATAGTATTTAGACAACAACTTTTCGCATAAAATTAAATATTTTTTCATATAAATTTATAATAAATTCATATAATTTGAAAAAACATGTATAAATAACAAGAAAATTAACCTAAAACTAATATATATACAATAAGAACCATGCCAAATTTCGATAAATTTAGGCAAAAAAAAGAATCCCCTCAGATAGGATTCTTTTTTTTCGACTATTACTAGTCTCACGTACAGTATGTTCACTAAAAAATAATTTGGAGTTGTTGCTTTTTTGAAGGTTTGAAAGGAATAAATAGGGGAATAATGCCAACTAGGACAGTATTCCCTTTATTCTTCCTCTCGATCTCCAGTAAGCAGGCTGCTAAACTACTTATTAGGAGATGAGCTATAACAGTATATCAATTGATCAGTAAAATGGCGCCCTCGGAGGGAATCGAACCCCCAGTGCAAGAACCGGAATCTTACGTGTTATCCATTACACCACGAGGGCAAAAGACACAAAAAAAAAGTACTCACTCTAGGCTTACGAAAAGCATGATGTAGATAACCCTCATTTTTGAAGCATACCTGCAAAATAGTGTCCTGTACTTTAAACCTTATAACCTTAATCATTATACAAGCCTATCCTATATAATTCAACCATAGAATGCAAAAACAATTTATTTTTTTAATTTCACTTTAGCAGGGTTAATATTTGACCTTCCCTGACTATAATGTGTATGATAAGGATACAGCTGAAATACAAAGGAAAATTTTCAGCAAAGGTATTCGAATTTAGCTTTTTAAGGAGGATTTAACATGAATTTAATTCCTACAGTTATTGAACAAACTAGTCGTGGTGAGCGTGCATATGACATTTATTCACGTCTACTTAAAGACCGTATTATCCTTTTAGGAAGTGCTATTGATGACAATGTTGCTAACTCCATTGTCGCTCAGCTTCTTTTCCTACAAGCAGAAGATCCAGATAAAGATATCTCTCTTTATATTAACTCACCTGGCGGATCCATTACGGCTGGTATGGCTATCTATGACACAATGCAAATCATTAAACCACAGGTACAAACAATTTGTATTGGTATGGCTGCATCAATGGGTGCTTTCCTACTTGCAGCTGGAGAACCCGGTAAACGTTTTGCCTTACCAAATGCTGAAGTCATGATTCACCAACCACTAGGTGGTGCACAAGGTCAAGCGACAGAAATTGAAATTGCTGCTAAACGTATTCTATTCTTACGTGAGAAATTAAATGGCATTTTATCTGAACGCACTGGTCAACCACTTGAAGTCATTGCAAGAGACACAGATCGTGATAACTTCATGACTGCTGAACGTGCAAAAGAATACGGTTTAATCGATCATATTATGCACCGTAGCGATAATAAATAAAAAATAGAAGGCATCACAGAATTGCTCTGTGATGCCTTTTGTATTTAATGAATGTTAATCTTCATTTTCAATAATTGTTGCCAATGCTGTAACCGCTTGCTCAGCATCGTTACCTTCACTGCTTAAAGTCACTTCGGTACCTTTAGCAACTGCTAAGCTCATAACACCCATAATGGATTTGGCATTTACTTTTTTCTCATCTTTTTCTAGAAAGATATCAGCACTAAAACGATTTGCTTCTTGCACAAATAGTGCTGCTTGTCTAGCTTGTAGTCCTAATTTTAATTTAACCTGGACTCTTCTCTCAATCATTCTCAAAACTCCCCTTCACTACCGTTCGTCTATTAGTTTTATCTTACCTTACTTACTGGCAAAAGAACAATAAGCGATTAGCATGACATTCATACCTGAAAAGTATGATAACTTAACCACCTATTTTTTCACCACGCCTTAATGCATCCGCAATCTCATCAATTTTTCTCAATCGATGGTTAACACCTGATTTACTAACCGTTCCACTAGATACCATTTCACCAAGCTCTTTTAATGTCACATCTTGGTATTCAACACGGAGACGTGCTATTTCACGAAGCTTCTCCGGTAGTTGATCAAGACCAATTGAATTTTCAATAAATCGAATATTCTCAACCTGCCGTAATGCTGCTCCAATGGTTTTATTTAAATTGGCAGTTTCACAGTTCACAATACGGTTGACACTATTACGCATATCTCGCAAAATCCGAACATCTTCAAATTTCATCATAGCCTGATGCGCTCCAACAATATTAAGGAAATCTGAAATTTTTTCTGCTTCTTTTAAGTAAGTTACAAAGCCTTTTTTACGTTCAATTGTTTTGGCATTGAGTTCAAATTCATTCATTAAATCCATTAATGCCTCACCATGTTCTTTATATAAAGAATAAACCTCTAAATGATAAGCCGATGTTTCTGGATTATTGACGGAACCTCCTGCTAAAAAGGCTCCTCTTAAATAAGCTCTTTTTTGGCCGCTCTTTTGAATGAGCTTTCTTGAGATAGTATGGTTAAATTGAAAGTCGTCTGAGATGATTTCTAAATCAATTAATAGCTCACGCGCTCCTTCTCTTACACGGCATATATACACATTATTTTTTTTCAATCGCATT
Source organism: Lysinibacillus sp. YS11 (assembly GCF_002896375.1). Lineage (NCBI taxonomy): Bacteria > Bacillati > Bacillota > Bacilli > Caryophanales > Bacillaceae > Lysinibacillus > Lysinibacillus sp. YS11. The sequence goes on from NZ_CP026007.1 coordinate 3,760,562, forward strand.
TTCTTACGAACAAGTAATTCAACATTGTACGGATACAATTTTTTCATAATCGTATATAGTCTTCTGGCAATTGCAGCGTTTTCGGTTTGCACGTCTAAGCTTAGTTGTTTATTTGCAAAGGATAATGAACCATTCATACGAATTAGGGCAGAAACTTCTGCTTTCATACAATGATTGTCCGCTTCTATTTGTGTCAATTCTTTTTTTGTTTCAGAAGCAAAAGACATATCACGCCCCCCTTTCAATCATGATTTCTATGTATATGTTCATCTTACCATATACAATAAAGCCATTATGTTTCTATTATTGGTCCTCTTACTTTTTGATGGTAAATATCAGCATAATCTACCAGCCACTCTGCAACATTTGTAGCATTATGTCGAACCGTTCCATCAGGTCGAATTGTAGCAATGTCTCGTTTGATAACTTCTAAACCCATACTTTCAAGCTTTGCTACGTCAAATGTTACTGGTTCCGCTCTTTCTTCTTTATACAGTTCTTTTACAGGGTTAGGGAGTTCTTCATCATTTACTAAGATGGAATCGATAAAATCATGGCCAACATGCTTATGTATGGCTGTTACATGATCGCCTGCTGTATAAGAAATGGTTTCACCCTTTTGTGTCATTAAATTACAAACATATATTTTTCTTCCTTTAGCCTTAACAACTGCTTCACCTATTTCCTTAACAAGCAAATTTGGAATAATACTTGTATATAAGCTTCCTGGTCCTATTAAAATATAATCTGCACGAAGTATTGCACGAATAGCTTCTGGCAACGGTTGCACATTTTCAGGTACTAAAAAAACGCGATTAATGCGTTTCGTCGCTGTCGGGATTTTTGATTCTCCCTCGATAATTGAACCGTCCTCAAGCACAGCATGTAGGGTGATTTTTTTATTAGCTGCTGGAATAACTCGACCATGAACTTTTAAAACCTTTCCCATCTCACTGATAGCATGATTGAAATCACCAGTAATATCAGTAAGGGCTGTAAGCATTAAATTCCCTAAGGAGTGACCTCGTAAGTCTTCAGATGCCGAAAAACGGTATTGAAACATTTGCTCTACAAGGGGCTCAATATCTGATAATGCTGCAATCACATTGCGTACATCACCAGGCGGTGGGATATCGTAATCATCACGTAAACGACCTGAAGATCCACCATCATCTGCTACTGTTACAATAGCAGTAATATCAAATGGGTGATGCTTCAGACCGCGAAGTAACGTGGAGAGCCCTGTGCCACCACCAATTACCACAAGCTTTGTTTGCTTTTTCCCCATTCACTCATTCCTTTCTACGATTAATATCACGATGCGTAATAACCGTATTTTCCTTGCCCGCAAAATATGCACCAAAAAATTCTGCTAATGTCACTGAGCGATGCTGACCCCCAGTACAACCAAAAGCAATAACAAGCTGTGATTTACCTTCTTGTCGATAGAGAGGAATCATAAAGTCTAATAAATCCGTCAGTTTTTGTATAAGGATTTGCGTATCTTCCAACGCTAACACATAAGAAGATACCTCTGTTTGAAGACCCGTTTTTGGACGTAGCTCCTCCACATAGTATGGGTTTTTAAGAAAACGAACATCAAACACTAAGTCCGCATCAATCGGCATACCATGTTTAAAGCCAAAGGACATAATGTTAACGGTAAAAATAGTATCTGCCTCACTTGCAAATTCTTTTACGATTTTTTCACGTAATTGCTTTGGTTTCATGTTAGATGTGTTATAAACAAAATTGGCACGACCCTTTACTTCAGATAAAAGTACTCGTTCCTGTTTAATTCCATCTAGAGGTAAACCATTCACTGCTAATGGATGTGCACGTCTCGTTTCTTTATACCGTCTGACTAATGTGGCATCATCTGCATCTAAAAATAAAATACGAGCAACAATATCGCCTTCTTTTAGTATATGGTCTAATGCGCCAATTAGAGCATCAAAAAAGTCGCCTCCGCGCATATCCATTACTGCTGCAATCCGGGTACTGTTTTTACCAGAATCTCTTAATAAGGTTAAAAAAGTTGTAAGCAACGCAGGTGGTAAATTATCAATACAGTAATACCCTAAATCCTCAAAGCTTTGAATAGCTACTGTTTTCCCAGCCCCAGACATTCCTGTAATAATAACCAATTCATGTGTACTTTGTTGGCCTTCAACCACCACTGTCATGCAACTCCTTTATTGTTCTTTTGAAATTTGTATTTTCTGATGAAGTAATTCAAAATTCGTTGTATAGTCAAACGTGCCATACTGAATGCCTGATTGCGAAACAGCAAATTGTAAATTAGTTCGATCTCCTTCAGCCATTGGCAAATGTGCTAAATCCTCTACTGGGTGCCATGCAAGTTTGCCTTCTCTTGTTTCTTCGAATGGTACTCCATCTACATCCTTTGCAACAAATGTATAGAGCATCCATTCATCCACTACGTCATTGTTTTCTTTAATGATCATCGTATAAACACCCTTTAAATGAACATGTAAAGGTATGACGTTTGTCTCTTCTTGAAACTCTCGAATAGCAGCCTCGAAGATTGACTCGCCACTCTCCATTTTCCCTCCTGGAGCTACATACCAGCCTCGTCTTGGTTTCTGAAGTAATAATACTTTACCGTCTTTTACGGCAATTAAATTTGCAATTCTTTGCATAGGCACACCTCTAATCACTTTTGCATTCTACTCTTCATTATAACAAGACCTTGTAAGTTTTGTCCTCATTTACAACTCTTGTACGCAGACAATTAACAATTTAGTTCTATTCAAAGATAACCATTTCATCTTGGGCGAAATTTACGTTTATCGTGATATTATTATTTGATTTTTTACACATAAAAAAGTAGGTTGCTCCCACCTATTGGAGGCGGAAACAACCTACTAAACAAAATAAAAGGGGGATTGCTAATTACATTTTTAATCATACACCTTTTATATGTCATTCAAGTTACAGCAATATTAAAACCACATTAAAATTGTATTTTTTTCCTTAAAATAGCCCTATTAGGCATTAATTTTCTCTAATAGCTCTTCTACATAATGTTGAACAGCTTGCGCGGCAATACTTCCATCACCAGTTGCTGTTACAATTTGACGAAGTGATTTTTCACGAACATCTCCAGCTGCAAAGATACCTGGGATTTTTGTTTCCATCGTTTCATTTGTCAAAATATAGCCAGCCTCATTTAAAATACCTAATGACTCAAATGGTTTCGTTAAAGGAAGCATACCTATATAGACGAAAACACCATCTGTAGCAAATTCAGATTCTGTACCATCGACAGTTGATTGTAGTGTTACACTGCCAACTTTACCATTCGCTTCATTGATTTCTTTTACAGTTGCATTCCAAATGAAATCAATTTTTTCATTGGCAAAGGCACGATCTTGGAGAATTTTTTGTGCACGTAATTTATCACGACGGTGGACAATTGTCACTTTATCAGCAAAGCGAGTTAAATAAACACCCTCTTCAACAGCTGAATCTCCGCCACCTACGACAACTAGATTTTTTTGTTTAAAGAATGCTCCATCACATACTGCACAGTAGCTGACACCACGGCCACCAAGCTCTTTTTCACCAGGCACACCCATTTTTTTATACTCAGCACCAGTGGTGATAATAATGGCACGTGTTTTATATTCTTTTGCACCTGATTTAATTGTTTTATATTCTTCTCCATCGATGATTTCCGTTACATCACCATAGGCATATTCAGCACCAAATTTTTTAGCATGCTCAAACATTTTTGTAGAAAGCTCTGGTCCTAAAATTGTCTCAAAACCTGGGTAGTTTTCTACTTCTTCAGTGTTTGCCATTTGTCCACCAGGAATGCCACGTTCAATCATTAAAGTAGACAAATTTGCACGAGATGTATAAACAGCGGCAGTCATCCCAGCAGGACCTGCACCAATAATTACTACATCATAAATTTTTTCTTCCGACATAAATACTTCCCCCTAAACAGAATACTTTTTATCTTCATTCAACCAATACATATAACGTCATCTATAGAAGAAGATCAATGACGCTAAGGAAAAATTGGTGATAGCGTTAGTATGTTCATCGTATGTGAAAGTATAAAGTTATTCAACTATGTTGCTCACACATTAATCATGACTGTTTGGCAAAAACGTTAAGATTTCGTCAATATACTTTGATAAAGTAGATACAGAAACGCCATATTGCTGCGCAATTTCCTTTTTTGTCACTTTAAGCATTTGTGAAGATCTGAATAAATAATCATTTGCTCCTGCAATTGCTGTTGGATTTGTAAAACGATAATTTTCTATTAAAGCTTGTTCACATAGCACAAACCACATTTGAAACAGCGGTACAATTAATGATGATAGCTTTCCATATTGTTCTAATAAAATTTCTGAGACCTGTACTGATCGTAAAAAGCTTGCTTCTACTTTATTTTTCTTATCAAATTCATGTCCAAGTGCATAAGCTAAAAACAATTTTTCAAAAGAGCCTAATTGTTCAATATTAATCCATTTCGGATGGGCGATAATTTCTTGCTTATGCGCTGTACCTTTCAGTAAAAATAAACCAAAAATGCGCTCACTCGTATAAGTGCTCTCTAATTTTTCAACAATAAAATCACGATCATGCTCCAATGCATCAAGTCCAAATTCATTTTCTTGTTGGCGCCAAGGTTCGAAGCCCTCTTTGTCTGGGTCTAGCTCTAGAAGCTGGTCCCACGCACTTTTCGAAATCTCCTCATGTCCTGAGAAATAAGCAGCATGTGACAGCCAAAAGTAAAATCCTGCATCTCCTACATAGCCTCTCTTTTGCATGCTACGCAACCATTTATAGGCTAATTCATATTGGCCGATTAAGGCTAAGGTAGCACCAAGTTTATAACGGTGCTCCCAAGTATAAGGTTGAATTTTAACAAGAACATTTAACAGTTCTTGTAAATCATCTTCATTTTTTTCATAATACGCAATTACCGTTAAATTGCATAATGCATGTAGATTGCCCTTATTTTCACGTAGCACTGTATGCAAGAGAGCCTTTGCTTGCTCTTCTTCTCCAACATAAAAATAAGCGAGTGCTAGATTATTATAGGCTGACCAAAATGCTGGTCGATCTTCAATTAAATCTTCTAAAATAGTAATAGCTTCAGGAAAATCTCCCTTTTCCATACAACGACGAGCTTGCTCCTGACGATATAAATCCTCACCAGAGCCTTCAAGCTCTTCAAAATCATCTTGCTCAAAAGCGACAAACTCTAATATTTCTGCTGCTTCATCGGCATAAGCACCCTCAGGTTCTAGCTTTAAATATTCTTCTGCAAAGCGTTTTGCATCATGCATGATGCCTACACACCCTGATACTTCTGCCATGTAAAATATGATTTCTGGATTATCTGGATCAATTTGATAGGCGCGACGAAGTAGGTCATACGCTTCCTCAAAACGTTGACCTTCTAACTCTACTATGGCTAACTGCAAGATAATCATTGAATCGTCGGGACTTAAATCTACCGCACGCTGTAAATATTTATAGGCTTTATTCATTTGTCCACTGTTCATTGCTTGAATTGATTTCTTATAATAATAGTCGCCTGTTGGAATGAACGACACTATATTCGATTGAGTCTCATTTTGACGTTTCTTTTCCAATATATTTCCTCCGAAACAAGAAATAAGGAACGTATTCTACGTTCCTTTACACAGTAACTCCTATTATACCACACAATCAATAATATGCTGTTATTTCTCCTCGTGACGTTTTTCCAACACATGCAGAACATCATAAATGCTTACTTTTTGTTCTTGTAATAATACGAGTAGGTGATAAATTAAATCAGCTGCCTCCCATTTTACTTCCTCAGCATCTCGGTTTTTGGCACCAATGACCACCTCTGTTGCTTCTTCCCCAACCTTTTTACAGATTTTATCAATGCCCTTATCAAATAAATATGTAGTGTACGCTCCTTCTGGCATTTCCTGCTCTCGCTTTTCGATGACACGAGCAAGTTTAGAAACGATGTCCACAGAGCCTACCTTCTCTTTTTGCTGAATAACCTCAGTGAAGCAAGAAATTGTCCCATTATGACATGCTGGCCCTGTCGGTAGAACCTCCACTATTAAAGCATCTTGATCGCAATCCGCTTTGATTGAAACCACCTGTTGTGTATGGCCACTTGTTGCTCCCTTATGCCAAAGCTCTTGACGGGAACGAGAATAAAACCAAGTTTCCCCTGAGTCAATTGTTTTAGCTAATGACTCCTTATTCATGTAAGCTACTGTTAATACCTCTTTTGTATTGGCATCTTGTACTACAGCTGTAACAAGACCTCTCTCATCAAATTGAATGTTCTCTATCATCTTACTGCCACTCCTTTTTCACGTAAGTATTCCTTTACTTGCGCTACACTTGTTTCTTTATAATGGAAGATAGAGGCTGCTAGTGCAGCATCTGCATCTACCTCTTGTGCTAATACTTCGTAAAAATGTTCGGCATGTCCCGCTCCACCACTAGCAATCACAGGGACTGTCACAGCTTCACGCACTGCTTTGGTTAAGGCTAAATCAAAGCCTGATTTTTCTCCATCTTGATTCATACTTGTTAATAAAATCTCACCAGCTCCTAAGCGTACAGCCTCTTTGGCCCACTCAATGGCTGACCAAGGGGTTTTGTTGCGACCACCATGTGTATAAACCATCCATGTGCCATCTTCCTCACTATAGCGAGCATCGATTGCTACAACAATGCATTGTGCGCCAAAGTAATCAGAGCCTTCCTGTATAAGGGCAGGTCTTTCCAGCGCGGATGTATTCACTGAAACTTTATCAGCACCTGCTCGTAAAATACGCTTCATATCATCCAACGTACGAATACCTCCGCCAACAGTAAAGGGTATGGCAAGCGTAGCCGCTGTTTGACGAACGACATCTACCATCGTTTCTCGACCTTCATGTGATGCAGAAATATCTAAAAATACAAGCTCATCTGCTCCTTGTTCATCATAGAACTTCGCAAGCTCCACGGGATCTCCTGCATCTCGGATAGAGACAAATTGTATACCTTTTACAACACGACCTTCTTTCACATCAAGACATGGGATAATACGTTTTGTTAGCATGCCTTCACACCTTCCAACCATTGCTCTAATAAATAAACACCTAATTCCCCTGATTTTTCAGGGTGAAATTGCATGCCAGTCACAGAACCATTCATCACAATACCAGGTACTTGAATGCCGAAGTAATCAGCATAGGCAACAAGCTCTGATTCTACGATATCTGTTGCATAAAAGGAGTGAACAAAATAGACATGCTTCGCTGATACTTCATTGTGTAACCATGCAGGACGATTTGTCACAATTAGTTCATTCCACCCCATATGTGGTACTCTGTATGCTTGGCCCTCTTGGCTACCACTAAAGCGTTTAATACACCCCTTGAAAAACCCTAGCCCTTTTGTTGGGGTTACTTCATCACTTTGCTCGAATAATAATTGCATACCTAGACAAATTCCTAAAAGTGGACGGTTTTCTCTTTGTGCCTTCTGTAAATATTGATCTAAGTTTGTTTCAGCTAAACGCTTTCTGGCATCAGGGAATGCACCCACCCCTGGTAATAAAAGTGCGTCAGCTGTATCTAATGCCTTCTCATCAGCAGTTATAATAACTTCACAGCCTAGCCTTTTTAATGCCTGCTCCACACTAAATAAATTACCCATTCCATAATCAATGACACCTATTTTCACGTCAACAGCCCCTTAGTCGATGGTACGCCTTTAACACGCGGGTCAATTTCCACTGCGGCATCAATCGCACGTGCTAATGCTTTGAAAATTGCCTCAATAATGTGATGTGTATTTTGTCCATAAGGTACAATTACATGAACATTCATCCTTGCCTCAAGGGCAAATTTCCATAAAAATTCATGCACTAATTCTGTATCAAACGTTCCTACTTTTTCTTTTAATGCTGGCACACGGTACTCTAGATGAGGTCGATTCGAGCAATCGACCACTACCTGAGCTAGTGCGTCATCCATCGGTACAAAGGCGTTACCATAGCGTTTTATGCCTTTCTTATCACCAAGTGCTTCTCGAACAGCCTGTCCTAATACAATACCAAGGTCCTCTGTTGTATGGTGATCATCAATATAAGTATCGCCATTTGCATGTATTGTGCCGTTAAATAGTCCATGCTTAATAAATAAGTCAAGCATATGGTCCATAAATCCCACGCCTGTTTGGATATCTGCCTTGCCTTCACCATCTAAATCAATTGCTACAGAAATTTGCGTTTCATTCGTTGTACGCTCTATCTTTGCATATCGTTTCTTTTCTGTCATCGTCCTATTCCTTCTCCCATCCACGTGATTCCACTGCACGAGCATGGCCCTCTAAGCCTTCCATACGCGCTAAACGTGCAATTTTTGGTGCGTTGTCTCTCCAGGTTTTTTCACTATAGTAAACAATACTTGATTTTTTCACAAAATCATCAACATTTAAGCCACTTGCAAAACGAGCCGTACTATTAGTTGGAAGTACATGATTGGTCCCTGCAAAATAATCACCAACTGGCTCAGAACTATACCGACCTATAAAAATACCACCAGCATGTCTTATTTGCTCAACTAACGCCTCCGCATTTTCCATCACAATTTCTAAATGCTCCGGTGCTAATGAATTAATGGCTTCCACTGCATCTGCCAATGTTTCAGCTACATAAATCACCCCAAATTTCTCTATGGAAGCACGAGCTACTTCTTGACGCGGTAAGTTCAGCAGCTGCTTCTCTACTTCCTCAGCCACTTTTTTGGCTAATTGCTCTGAGGTTGTGACAAGAATTGCACAAGCTAGTGGATCATGCTCTGCTTGAGATAAAAGGTCTGCAGCAATTTCATCAGGATAGGCTGTGTCATCAGCCAGCACAGCAATTTCACTCGGTCCCGCAATCATATCAATGGCTACTTCTCCAAATACCTCTCGTTTGGCAAGTGCCACATAAATATTTCCTGGACCTGTTATTTTATCGACTGGGGGAATTGTTTCCGTGCCATAGGCAAGTGCAGCTATTGCTTGTGCCCCACCAACTTTATAAATCTCATCAATCCCTAAAAGGTGAGCCGCCACAAGTACACCTGCTGGTAGTTTCCCATTTGGCCCTGCAGGTGAAGTAATAACAATACGTTTCACCCCTGCAACCTGCGCTGGTATTACATTCATCAAGACTGATGAAGGGTAGGCTGCTGTACCCCCTGGAACATATAGTCCTACTGCATCTAAAGCTGTTACCCGTTGGCCTAACCAAGAACCATCTCCCAGTTCTAGGTGATACCCTGAACGTATCTGTTGTTCATGATAAAAACGAATATTTTCTGCTGCTTCCGCTAAGTCCTTATATAGTTGAGGATCGAGTTCACTTACTGCTTCTTGTATTTCTTCTTCAGAGACACGTAAATTTTTAGGGACATAGCCATCCCATCGCTCAGTATAGGTGCGTAAAGCCGCATCTCCCTGTGTCTTAACATCCGAAAGCACTTGTCGTACAACTTTTATTTGTTCTTCATTTCCTCCTTCAAGTGGTCTTTTTAAGGAAATGCCTTTTTCAAGCTTTGTTATTTTCATAGGATTAATCCCCTTTAGTCCTTCATATGTAGCTACAAATGATTACTTTTTCTGCTCATTTACACATTTCTTTAACCGCCTCACAAGATCAATAATACGCTCACCTTTCATACGATAACTTACAGGGTTTGCAATTAATCGAGAAGAGACAGCAGTAATAAATTCATATTCTACTAAGCCGTTCTCTTTTAATGTACGACCTGTAGAAACAATATCGACAATTCGATCAGCTAAGCCAATCATTGGTGCTAATTCAATAGAACCGTTGAGCTCGATAATTTCCACTTGCTCTCCAATGCCTTTGTAGTACTTCATGGCAATATTCGGATATTTCGTAGCAATTCTAGGCGCAATCTCATTCATGGAGGTGTTTGGTAGGCCTGCAGAAGCGATATAGCAATTACTAATTTTCAAATCAAGTAATTCGTGCACTTCTCGCTGTTGCTCTAACAAAACATCCTTACCAGCAATACCAATATCAGCAACACCATGTTCAACATAGACAGGAACATCCATTGGCTTTGATAAAATAAAGCGAATTTTTTCCTCTGGTATTTCAATCATTAATTTACGTGACATTTCTACTTCTTCTGGTAAATTAAAACCTGCCTCTAACAACATTTGATATGCCTCTTCAAAGATTCTTCCTTTGGGCATTGCAATCGTTAATTCATTCACCGCCAACTTCCTCCTGTCCAACTACCACCACTTCTGTAAAGTATGCTAAAAAGGCCGCCTCATCGACTAGACTACTACGTAACTGCAAAGTAGCTAATTTTCCTGCTGCTCGTAAATTTTTAACCTTTAGTAAAGCTTCCTCAAATTGTTCTTCTTCAAAAAGAACAACTGTTGCTTCCTGTCGTTTCACTGATTGCCCGTTTAATGTTTCTAATAAACGATCCACACGAATACTAAATCCTGTAGCACCAACCTTTGAGCCAAAAACTTCTAACAAGCCATCATAACGACCACCATTTCCTAATAAAAAGCCACTTCCCACAGCAAATACTTCAAATAGCATACCCGTGTAATAACTCATATGACTCGAAAGTGTGAAATCGAAAGCTACATAATCAGCTAAATCAGCCATTTCAAGTAGTTGAGCAAGTTGTTGCATATATTCTAATGCATCATTTTTGCGGACATATTTTTCAATATCTCGTATATCTCTGACATTCATGGCTTCTTCAATAAATTGTAAGAGGGCATCGGATTTAGCTTTAGGCAGATCAAATGACTCTACTGCTTCTTCAAACCCTACGTAATTTCGTTGGACAAGCAATGTTCTAAGCGTTGTTTGCTGTTCGATACTCTCTGTGTAATCTTGTAAAATGCAATTTAATATACCAGCATGTCCAATTGTGATTTTAAACTCTTCCAATTTAAAATGCTTTAATAGCTCCATTGCCGTTACAATGACTTCTGCATCGGCAAAAACTGATTGATCACCTATTAACTCAATCCCCATTTGATCAAACTCAGCAGGCCTGCCTCCCTCTGCTTCCTGAGCCCGAAAAACGCTTGCAAAATAGGCAAGACGTAGTGGGATCATTTCCTTTAATAGTTTCGATGTAGCTACTCGAGCAATCGGTGTAGTCATGTCAGGTCGCAGCACTAACGTATTTCCTTGGCTATCCACTAGCTTAAATAAATGAGCATCAGCAATCGCTGAAGCCTTCCCTACTGTATCGAAATACTCCACCGCAGGCGTTTTAATAAACTCATAACCTCTTTTATATAAAAAGTCTCTGCCCGCATGTCTAACTGCTTCAACTTTCTCATAGATTTGCGGGAATGTATCGCGCATTCCAAGTGGCTTTTCAAACATTTTTATCGACGACATATGGACACTTCCTCACATTTCACTTTAATTCACTAGAGTATTAGAGAATTAGATTATGAAAGAATTTTAACTTATTTCATTAATACAGTCAACGATATCCTTATTAATTATCGAAATCTTTAAATACTTATTATTCTGTTAATTATACACATTGAATTGCAAAGACTTCCAAAAAAAGCATGACTCATTTTACTTATAATTTGACAAAATACTTTAGTGACAATGAGAATATGTCTAAATTGTGACAAACCAATTTTTAATCACTTTAAGTATTCGCTAAAAATTGATAATGATTCTCTCTTAACAAATCATTGATAAAAATAAAGAGTTTTCAATAGAGTATTCTCAATATCGAAATCCAATAATTATATCTATATAATTATTTTTAGCCAATCACTTAAAATGATTCTCAATCTCATTATCATCAATAATACTTTTATATCAATACATTTATTGATTATTACTCTCATTCTATTTTACTTTTTACATTTCAAAAAACTTAATATAGAATAGCATTAATAACAAAAAGAACCACATACACTACGCATTGGAGGGATTTATTATGGCATGTCCATTCGTACAAATTAGTGAGCAAATGATCGTTAGTATTTGTAAAGGCGAGTTTTATCCTGGTGACAAGGTAACACTTCACACAATTGAAGACATTGATGGGACTGCAATTAAATCAACTTTTGTTGAAACAACTTGCTTAGGTGATCATGACACTTGTGAATTCAAATCAGATTATGACGCAGCTCATGCTTAAACAGTAAAAGCTACTCCAAAAACTAGTGTTTTTGGGAGTAGCTTTTTATGCAAAAAACTCACGAAGTATATCACTATACTACGTGAGTTTTTATTATTTCTTTGGTGTACACCACTCTACAGCCTCATTACGTTTGCGCTCAGCCATTTGTTCAGCAGTATATATTATTCGCATTGGATTACCCCCTGCTAAACAGCCTGCTGGCACATCCTTATGTACAAGAGTGGCAGCTGAAACAATGGCACCATCACCAATTGTTACACCTGGTAAAATAGTTGTATTTGCCCCTATCATTACTTCTTTTCCGATATGAACATCACCTAAGCGATATTCCTCTATTAAATATTCATGCGCTAAAATGGTAGTATTAAAACCAATCACAGTATTGTCTCCAATGAAAATACGTTCAGGAAACATGGTATCTGGCATGACCATTAAGGCTAATGACGTTTGCTTACCAATAGTCATGTTTAAAAAAGTACGATATAGCCAGTTTTTCACACGTAAAAATGGTGTGAAGCGTCCAACTTGAATGACAATGAAACACTTCATCACCTTCCAAAAGGACACCGTGTCATATATATTCCAAAGTGAATTGGCTCCTTCGACACGGTAACGTTCTGTCTTACGCGCCATCTACCTTACCCCTCTTTCACAATATCAAATAAATCTGACATATGCTGCAACATATATTCTGGTTGATACTGCTGTAAGTAAGCCTCTCCCTTAATTGCCCAAGCAACACCCGCTGCTCTTACACCAGCACGATGTCCAGCTTCAATATCGTGCGAATTATCACCAATCATAATCGCATAGTCTTTTTCTATCCCTAATCGTTCCAACGCAAGCAATACTGGCTCTGGATCAGGCTTCACATTGTTCACATCATCTGTACCAATACGCACATCAAATAGATGCGTTGCACCAAGAATAGCAAGTCCACGATCGATGGTCTCATTACGTTTCGTCGAAACAATAGCCAATTTTATACCTTGAGCTTTTAACTGCTCTAGAGTTGACACAACATCAGGATATTGGCTGACTAGGTCATCATGGTGTGCAATATTCCAAGCGCGATACATCTCTATCAAATCGTCTTCTTCACCTGGTGCAATGTCATTAAATGTCTGTTTCAATGATGGACCAATGAATTTCAGGCAATCTTTTGGCGAATATTGCCCGGGAAATCGCTCATTTAATACATGCATAAATGTTTGAATGATTAAATCATTTGTATTTAGTAAAGTCCCATCGAAATCAAATAGTAGTGCCTTAACAGCCATCTTTTACAACCCCTTATTTATTATCCAAGTATTTTACGGCTGGTTTCACCTTTATTCTACGATAAATAATTGCACCTAGACCAACTACAATACCGATAATGGATACAACCTGTGCTGAACGTAAATCTCCCACTAAGTAAAGGCTATCTGTGCGCATTCCTTCGATATAGAAACGACCAATTGAATACCAAATTAAATAGCTAAAGAATATTTCTCCACGATGTAAGTTCACTTTACGCAAAACTAATAGAATAATAAGCCCAATTAGGTTCCAAATCGATTCATATAAAAAAGTGGGATGAACATATGAACCTAATTCTTCAATATACATTTGATTAATAATCCAGTCTGGTAGCATTAGGTTTTCTAAAAATGCTTTCGATACCTCGCCACCATAGGCCTCTTGGTTCATAAAGTTGCCCCATCGACCAATAATCTGGCCGATTAAAATACTAGGTGCTGCAATATCTGCTACTCGTAAAAAGCTTACATTTTTTATACGAGTATATATGTAAGCTGTGACAAATGCCCCGATGAGTGCACCATGGATGGCAATACCACCATTCCATATCTCTATGATTTTGCCTGGATTTTCGCTATAGTAATCCCATCGCATTGACACATAGTAAATACGTGCACAGATAATGGATATAGGAACTGCCCATAATAATAAATCTGCAAGAAAGTCTTCAGGCAGACCTCGCTTAACGGCCTCTCTTTGCCCAACAACATAAGCTAAAATGATTCCCGACACAATCAGCAATCCATACCAACGAACTGGAATTGGTCCTAAATGAAAGGCAATCGGGTCAATTTGCAATAGTAATAAATCCATCTTCTACTCCTCTCAATATGTCATGAACAATGTTGTTCGCTTTTTAATCGTCTAACACATCATTTGATGAAATCACTTCATCTAAACGTCTTGAAAATTCCTCTGCCGCATTGACGCCCATTTTCTTTAAACGATAGTTCATCGCTGCCACTTCAATAATAACGGAGACATTGCGTCCAGGTCTTACTGGAATTGTTAGTTTTGTTAGTTCCGTGTCAATTATTTTCATTTTTTCTTCTTCTAAGCCCAATCGATCATAAACTTTTTGTGGATCCCATATTTCGAGCTCAATGATGAGGGTAATACGTTTATAGGGGCGTACTGCACTTGCACCAAAGAGTGTCATAATGTCAATAATGCCGATGCCTCGTATTTCCAATAAGTGCTCTAACAAAGGTGGAGGGCTTCCAATTAATAGGTTTTCTGATTCTTGACGAATTTCAACACAATCATCAGCAACTAAACGATGACCCTTTTTTACAAGCTCAAGTGCTGTTTCACTTTTACCTACGCCGCTTTTACCGATTATAAGCACTCCAATGCCATACACATCGACAAGTACACCATGTGCTGCTGTCATTGGAGCTAAGCGCCCCTCTAAGTAGTTCGTCAATCTACTCGAAAATTTGGTTGTTGTCATATGTGTTTTAAACACAGGTACATGCTTTTCGTTTGAGGCCTGAATAAGCTCCTCTGGTACTTCTAAATCTCTAGAAATAATAATAGCAGGTGTATCCTGTGAACAAAGTAAACGCATACGCTCAAGCTTAACATCCGCTGGGAGCATTTCAAAAAAGGAAAGTTCAGTCTTGCCAAGCAATTGTACACGATTTGCTGGATAATGAGTAAAGTATCCTGCCATCTCAAGCCCTGGTCTTGAGATATCACTTGTCACAATTGTCCTGCCTATTCCTTCTTCACCAGCTAATAACTCTAATTTAAATTTCTCCATAACATCTCTTGTTAATACTACGACCAATGAAAAAGCCTCCAATCAATGGATAAGGTTCATCTTATTTTAGCATGTCTATGTGTAAAAGAAATGTATTTACTCTCAATACAGCGTTTACTTGCACTAAAAAAACTAGCGGCTCTCCAGCCCGCTAGTTTTTAAAAAGCAATTATTTTTGAGTTGCTAACCATTTAGCAACAGCTTCAGCATCTGCACCTTTTACTAATCCTGCAGGCATGCCGTTTTTACCATTATTTATAATATCTAAAATTTCTGATTCAGACAAACGTGAACCTACATCATTTAATGCTGGACCATTTGCACCTTGTAGCTCGCCACCATGACAAGTAACACAAGATTTCATCGCTATTGCTTCGCCATCTGGCTCTGTAGCAGTCTCATTACCATTATTTGATGCAGTTTTATCTCCGCCGCCACATGCTGCTAAGAAGATTGCTGATCCGAACACTAATGTTAACATTGCTTTTTTCATTAGTACCCCTCCTCATAATAAATACCTTACGCCGCCATTATACCAAAATTATGCACGTTTGAAACCTTCTCCTAATACCTCATATGCATCAGAAACGATAACAAACGCTGATGGGTCAACGCTTTTAATGAGTTGTTTCAGCTTTGTGAATTCTGTTTGATAAACAACAACCATCAGAACTGGTCGTGCTTCTCCTGTATACCCTCCAATTGCTGGTAACTTCGTTACACCACGATTAATTTCAGCATAAATGGCTTCCCTTACCTCATCTTGTTTCAATGTAATGATATAGACCATTTTAGACTGACTAAAACCTAGCTGAATAATATCAATCGTTTTTGTGGTAACATAAAGTCCAATCAGAGCATACAAACCTTTTTCTAAGTCAAAAACAATTGCTGCACTAATTGCGATAACGCCATCTATTAACAGCACACTTGTTCCAAGCGACAATCCTGTAAACTTCGTAATGATTTGCGCCAGTAAATCAGTGCCACCAGTTGAAGCATTCCCCTTAAAGACCAGTCCTATTCCTAGGCCAACAACAATTCCACCAAAAAGAGCACCCAATAAAGGATTATCAGTCCACGGCTCCCAGCTATTTGTTAATAAGACGATAAAAGGTAATGTAATTGTCCCAATAAAGGATTTTATTCCAAATTTTTTGCCCAATAATAAAACACCAGCAATAAAAAGCGGAATGTTAAATGCATACTGAACAATTCCCGGATTCCAACCAAATAAACCATGCAAAATCGTACTTATTCCACTTACCCCACCTGAAGCGACTTGATTTGGTAATAAAAAGACATTAAAACCAATAGCAATTATTGCCGCTCCTACAATGACATACACATACTCCACAATGCTATCTCTCACATCATGTTTCATTTCCCCACGCCCACTTCAACTATCAGAATTTTTTAAAGACGAGATGATTATAGCAAATACTTTTAGCATTGAGAACTTCATCATGATGAAGGGATACTAGATTGAGGAAGGTATAAAATAAGCTATCTTACAGTATTCAATAAGATAGCTTTGTTGATTTGGTTTAAAATGATTTTTCTGCCCATTCGATGGCTTCATAATATAAAAGATCAATGTCAACTAACTGAATATTCAACTGTACAGCTAGCTCTTCTAATCGTGGCCAATCAAGTTTACTTAACGCAATACTAAACTCCAAATATGGGGTCATTTCCGTTTCAAAGCCTAAAATGGTATTCGTAATAGCCTCTGAGAATGGTAGCTGCTGTAAAATAACATTCATCGGTCTTTGAAGTAATGTATCAATTAGAGAAAACATGCCGACTAAAAAATATTCTGAGAAATTCTTTTTATAAGCAAGCTTAGCTAGTTTTTCACAAACCTTAGCTCGGAATAAAGACGTACACATCACTTCTTTAAAAAGATCAGAATCAGCATCAATATCAATTTCACGCATGGCCAATAAATAAATCCATTTTCGTAAATTGGATACGCCCAATAACACAATCGCTTGCTTGATGGAGCGCACTTTTGATTTAGAACGTTTAGATGAGTTATTAATCATTTGCAATAATTTGTATGTCAATGAAATATCACGTTCAATATTTTCCGCTAACAAATGAATATTTGGTTCTTCCTCTTTTAGTAAAGAGATAATGTGAATATATTGAATCGCATTTGCTGGAATGTCTGTTGCTCGTATTATTTGCGGTTGTTCAAAAAAATAACCTTGAAATAACACATAGCCTGAGGATTTAGCGACTTCAAATTGATGACGCGTCTCTACCTTTTCAGCGAGCAATTGAATATGTGGAAATTTCTCCTTAACTTTATTTTCGATTTCCATTCTTTTTACGATGGAAGAAGCTAAAAAATCCACCTTAATATAATCAATTTGTGCAAATAATTCATCATAAACTTCCACCTGATCATCCATCATAAAATCATCCAAGGCAATTTGAAACCCCTGTTTTTTTAGCTCAATTACACGCTCCACTAATTGAGAGGTAAGTGGAACATCCTCTAATATCTCAATCACTACCTGTGAGGGATTTAAAAATTCATGTATAGAGCTCATCAATAAGTTTTCAGTAAAATTAACAAAGCCAGGCTTACCTTTCGTTACCTCTTCAAAACCAATTGAAAGAAATGAGTTCACAAGTACATCAATCGTTGCTGCATCTGAATCGACCATTGGAAAGGCATTTACATTTTTGCTACGGTATAACAATTCATATGCAACGACTTGCTCATGAAGATTAAATATAGGCTGTCTGCCAATGAATACTTCCATTCCATTGCCCCCCATTTCTCCATTTTCTAGTAATTTATAGTATAACATTTTTTACGACCTGATGCTTATACTTCAAGCTAACTTAACATGCCAACTTTGCTTTTTCAGCAAATAATAAAGAAAGGACAGTCCCTGTGATGATGAATCACTTAAGGACTGTCCATATTATTTACCGACTTTGGATTTAATTGCACCGATCACTGCAGGCACAACTGATATAAAGATAATCAAAATCAATACAACAGAGAAGTTATCTTTAATAATTGGAATATTCCCAAAGAAGTAACCTAATAACGTACAACTGAATACCCATAAAATTGCACCAAAAATATTATAAAATAAGAAATAACTATATTTCATTTTACTTGCACCCGCCACAAACGGGATAAATGTACGAATAAATGGCATGAAACGTGCGATTACGATCGTTTTCCCACCATGTGTATTAAAGAATTTTTCAGCTGCTTCCATACGCTCTTTCTTAACAACTCTACCGAGGAGGCTCTTTGGCGGAATAGATGTCCCTACCTTATGTCCAATATGATAGTTCATCGTATCTCCCAAAATAGCTGCTGCTAAAAATACAGGGATTAAAATCCACATATCGAATGCACCCATTGCCGCAGCTAATGTTCCACTTGCAAATAACAAGGAATCACCAGGTAAGAATGGGAAAATAACAACACCTGTTTCTACAAAAACAATCGCAAATAAAATAAGATAGCTCCAATTGCCAAAATCACGAATAATTTCCTCTAAATGCACATCGATATGCACAATAAAACTTATTAACTCCTTAATGAGTTCTAACATGTTTTTGTATGCTCTCTTTCAATAGTATTTTTACCTAAAAGTTTTGACGTGGCTTCACCTCAAAGGGTTCCAGTTTTGTACGTCTTTTTACATTACTTTCTCACTATATGACAAGCTCTTGAAAAGTATGTAGAAGATTTCACAAGTTTGATTTTATCACTTACAGACATCTACTCTCAACTGATTTTACTATTATACGAATAATGTACAAAAAAAGAGCTACCATTTTTCAATAGTAGCTTTTCTCGTTTAAACTTTCTCTTTTAATGAGCGTCTTAATATTTTTCCTGTTGTGTTTTTTGGTAGTTCATCCAGTATTTCAATTACTTTCGGAACCTTATACTTCACCATATGTTTAGCACAATAGGATAGTAGATCATCTGTTGTAGTAGCAGCTACTTCTTTCAGCACAACATAGGCATGTACTGCTTCCCCTAAGTTAGGGTCTGGGAAGCCTACCACTGCTGCTTCTACAATATTATTATGGGCAAACAGCACTTCCTCTACTTCACGAGGATAAACATTAAAGCCCCCTACAATAATCATATCCTTTTTACGATCGACAATGTAAAAATACCCTTCTTCATCTACCTTTGCTAAATCTCCTGTATAGAGCCAGCCGTCACGAATCGCCATCGCCGTTTCTTCAGGCATTTTATAGTATCCCTTCATCACATTTGGACCACGTACAATTAGCTCTCCAACTTCGCCCACAGGTACTTCCTGACCATTAACATCAACAACTCTATTCTCGACATTGCTAATGGATGTTCCAATAGAGCCAGCTTTACGATCACGATCTAATGGGTTAAAACATGTCACGGGTGAAGCTTCGGATAAGCCATAGCCCTCTGACACACGCACATTAAATTTCTGTTCGAAATTATGTAGTAGCGCAACAGGCAAGGAGGCACCACCTGAAATAGCTAAACGAATTGTCGAGAAATCTTCAGGATTGCCCTCAGGTAATTGGTACAAGAAATTATACATAGTAGGAACACCAGCAAATACCGTTGCTTTTTGCTCTCGTGCTAAAGCAAAAATTTCGCTAGGGCTAAAGCGTGGTGCAAGTAAAACTGTTGCCCCACTTAATAAAGGCGCATTCACCACTACCGTTAAGGCAAATACATGGAATACAGGTAGTGTCGCAATAACACGGTCCTCTGCATTAATGCCTAAATAATGCGCAACATCACGTGCATTTGAGTACACATTGCCATGTGTCAGCATGGCTCCCTTTGGACTACCTGTAGTTCCTGAAGTATATAAAATAATAGCATTGTCATCCTCTGCAACTTCAACAGGTTGTAAAGATTGAGTGGTTTTGGCGATTACATGTGTAAATAAATGTGTTTTTTCTTGTGCTTGTGGTGATAAAGCTGCCACTTTTTCCGCTATATCTGGTGTGGTTTCACAAACTATAAATGTTTTTACCTGTGGAAATGCTTGTACACCTTTTTCAACCAATGGCAGCAACATATCCAGAGCAATGACTGCTTTTACATCTCCATTATGCAAAATGTAAGAAATTTCATCCGGTGTATAGATTGGATTAACAGGTATTGCTGTTGCCCCTAAGCGCATTGTTGCATAGAGGGCAATTAAGTAGTGTGGCGTGTTGCCGAGTAAAAACGCCACATGATCCCCTTTTTCAACGCCTAAATCTTGTAATCCCTTTGCAAAGCGGCCAACTGTATGCTCAAATTCCCCGTAAGTCGTATCTTTCCCCATAAAATGATACGCCACTTTTTCAGGTTGTTCTGTTGCCTGTTGACGAACACGTGAAACTAAATTCAATTACACCATCCCCTTATCGTATAAAATGAATCGTTATTCAGTAATATTATATAAGAAATATATCTAAAAAACAATGAGTCTTTTTATCTCATGTCATAAATTACGTTAAATAATTCATTTTTTTCTCTTTTAAACCATTACTTCATGAGCGAATATGGGAGATATAGCGCCATCGAATTAAATAAAAATAAACCACTTGTATTAATACAAAAAAGCCAAAAGCAAAGAATACTTCTTTTACAATCGATATATTCGCAATGTCCCTTAAAATACCTTGAACCATTAGAAAAGCAAAGGCACTATGCATCATCGCAACACCCCAAGGTAAAAAGAATTGGGGAAACAAATGGCGATTAACTAGCTTTTTTAACTCTGTATCTGTTAAACCCATACGTTTTAATACATCAAATTTACGCTTTTCACGTTCGAGGGATGTATGCAATTTAAAATAGATAAAGCTACCAGCTGCAAGTAAAAATACAGTGGCTACTAAAACACCCACTAATGTAAATAATGAGTAGGTAGCTAGTATATAAGAATAATTTAATCCTGCATTTTCAAAGTAAAAAGGGCTAAACTTATCCTTTTTAATAAAATATAAATTGGATTCTAGATGATCGATATCCTTACCAATATCCTTCGTTTCCATCCATTGAGGAATAACAAATGTAAAAAGATGATAGCTTGGTTGAATAATGTCTTGATCGGAAATCGGATGAATAAGCTTCGCGAAGTCTTCATCACTAATGACAATCGAATTGACACTGACAATCGAGCCTGGAAACACTATTTTTGGATAGACACTATCAATAGTGAGCGGTATATTGTTTTCTTCTAAAACAGTATGCACAACTCGATCTTTTAATTTTTTTAGGGAATCCTCCGAATAAGGAATGAATACTGCCTCACCTGCTTCCAGATTCAATAATGGATAACTGTAGGAAGAAAGCAGGACATTCATATCGGACTCTCGAAAAACCTCCACTTCATTTCGAGTGAAAGAGGAGGTTTGCTTCACAACAATAAAACGGGATAGCTGATAAGATAAACCTTTCTCCTCTAATTGCAGCCTTAAAGAATTGATATGCTCCCGTTCATATGGATTATCGACATCCCCTTTATAAACCAGCCCGAGTGGATTTAATCGATCATATTGCGTTGTATAGGAGGACATTGTTGCTAAAACACCAACAGATAAAAATGCAAGTGTCGATACCATCGTCACAACGAAAAACATTTTCACGTTATCCATCATTATATGCGTTTGTTCTGCTAGCGATAGTAGACGGTAGCGTTGCCAATGATATTTGCGTTTCCCACGTGCTAAATCTAAAAAACAAGGTACAGAATCACTGAAAAAATAATAGGTGCCAAATGTTGCGGAAAATGGTATTAACAGCGTTAGCCCAATTAGTGATGTATGTCCGACAACAAACGCGAGAATATACGTCGTTACAATTAAAGAAATACCATAGAAAGCTCGTATTTTGGAATACGTTGTTAAGCTATTTAAATAATCACTGCCTTTTATAAGATCTCGTAATTTTCTCTCTCGTGTAAAATACACACTAATAAATGAAATGACGAAAAATGCACTTGTGAAAACACCAATCGTTAATAAAAATGGCTCCCATGAAATATAGAGTGGTAAATCTTCTAAATGTAAAATTTCCCTAACAATCATAAAAAAGAATTTTGAAAAGGAGAAACCAAAGACAATCCCTACAATAATGGAGCCTGTTCCAATAATCATTGTCTCTAAAAAGACAAGTTTATTCATCTGACGTTTTTCCATTCCCAAATGCAATAAAATAGCAAATTCATGTGATCTGGCCTCTAAAAAGGCACTCATGGAATAATATAAAAAGAATAATGTAAACAGGACGAGAACAATTTCAGCCCCCACCATCCCAATGAGAGACATCTCCCCTAATATCCCACGTTCAATATCAGGGTGAAACATCAGCATGGAATAGATAAAAAATACAGCCACAGAAAAAAAGCTTGCCATGAAAAAGGCGCCATATATCCGGCTGTTCCGCACGACATTACGGTAAGCGAATTGTCGAAAGGTCACCTACTTGCCCTCCTCCTAGTAAGCTCAAAACATTTAAAATACGTTGGAAAAACATCTGACGGCGGTCATCTCGATAAATTTCATTAAAAAATTCACCATCTTTAATGAATAACACTCGATCACAATAACTTGCTGCAATTGGATCATGCGTGACCATCACGATTGTCGTTTGTTTATCCTGATTCACCTTTGTCAATAGTTCAAGCACATCACGTGAAGAATTTGAATCTAAATTACCTGTAGGTTCGTCCGCTAAAATGAGACTAGGATTATGAATAAGCGCACGACCAATTGCTGTTCTTTGTGCCTGTCCCCCAGATATTTCATTTGGACGTTTATGAAGGAAGGAAGTTAAATCTAGCTTTTCTACAATACTTGCCAGACGCTCCTCCATTACCTCTAGTGGCTGTTGATCTAACGTTAAGGGCAACACGATATTTTCCTCGACCGTCAGCATATGCAAAAGATTGAAATCCTGAAACACAAAGCCAAGCTGTCTTCTTCTAAAATAGGCAAGCTCTGTAGCATTCAACTTATGTGGATTCATTCCATCTAAAATGATTTCTCCACTAGTTGGTTCATCGATGGTCGAAATAATATTCAACAATGTCGTTTTACCGCTTCCTGAGGGCCCCATAACAGCTAAAAACTCGCCTTCTTCCACGTCAAAGCTCAATTGATTTAATGCTCGATGCGTTACTTTACCTTCGTACACTTTTGTCACATCTTTAATTTGTAAAATAGGCATACTTCATTCACCTTATTTCTTCATTAATTCTAAGGATTGAGGTAAAAGCCACTGTAAAACGACCTCAAAACCAATGTGAAAATGAGGCTCTGTTAAAGCCAGTATTGACTCTTCCTCTACTAAACTAAAGCAATGCTCCCCAATAATCACATCCCAAGCATCCATTTCTCCCTCTACGATTTCCCCACATACAGTATAATACCCACTATACATAATCTGTTGACCGTCTACAGGAAAAGCATTCAATAATGTTGGTTGCTGTAAGTTTAACCCAAGGCTCTTTGAAAAATGCAGTAGTTCTTCATCTAACTTTTCATTTGCCAGGATAAAATTTTGATAGGCTAATGGATCTCCCGCTTGCAGATGTGTCATATAAAGCGCATTTGTTTTCTCCTTATCAATCGTTAGTTTCCAATCTTCTATACGTACCTCTACCATCCTAGTGCCCCCTAATTTGTAAATGTTACTGTCACAATCGTCCCTTTTCCTACCTCTGATGTAATAGCCAGCTCATGCCCTAGCTTTTCACAGATTTCTTTGGCTAAATAAAGGCCCATTCCAGTTGATTCACCTGTTTTCCGCCCATTTTCGCCAGTAAAAAAGGCTTTCGTAACACGAGAAAGATCGGAAGCTGGAATCCCAATACCCTCATCACAAATCGCAAGTTGTACATAGTCATCCTTTTCAATGGCAGAAATAACAATTTTTTTATTGGCTTCAAACGTGTATTTCACTGCATTGGTGATAAATTGTCCAAGAATGAAACGAAGCCATTTTGAATCACTGGCAACAATTAGATCGTCGTCAATATGAATTTCCGGGAAAACTCTTTTCGTAATAAATAAACGTTTATTTTCATTAACAGTTGCAGTTACAATACCTTTTAACGCAACCCGCTCTACTTGCATATCATCCTCAAAATTTTCTAGGCGTGCATTAACAAGTACCATGTCCAATCCTCTACGCAAGCGATCGATTTCCTCCTGAACATTCTTTTTATCAAGAGGTCGGTCATCTTGTAATAATAATTCAATCACTGAAATAGGTGTTTTCATTTGATGGACCCACTGGTTCATAAATTGATCATGCCTTTTTTGACTTGCATATAAAGCATGCAGCTCATGTTGATAAAGTCGATACAATTCATGCATATACTTCTCGGTTTGTATAGCTTCTGGCGTTTTTGCATTTTTTTGTAGCACATCCTCCATTGCTGATGGAAGCTGAGTTATCTTCAATAAGTAGCGTTGCCGCATTAAATAGCGGACAAGTAAAAAGGATGCTAATAGCACAAGGCTAATACAAAAGGAATAAATAGCCGTATCAATATTTCGAAAACCGTCGAGTGCATAGATAACCATGATGAAGCCAACTAATAAGAGCTGGAACACAATAAATGATGCATAATCACGTAAAAAAAGTTTCCAGCCCACTATAGCTCACCTGCACTTAATATGAATCGATAGCCTGCACCACGTACCGTTTCGATTGTTGACGATATATGATAATCCGCTAACTTTTTTCGAACTCGGGTCATATTCACATTCAAAGTGTTTTCATCGACAAATGCTTGATCGTCCCAAAGCTCCTCTAACAATTGCTCACGCGAAACTACTTTCGGTGCATTGCCCATCAATAGCTCTAAGATGATACATTCTTTTTTCTGAAGTGGAATTTCTAAATCATTTTTATGTAGCTCCATTCTTTCTAAATGAAGTACAAGCTGTCCTTGCTTGATTGTCCGTTCTTCTTGCCTTGCTGCATATTCACCATATGTACGGCGTAGATGACTACGGATTTTAGCCAACACAATTTCGTAGTTAAAAGGCTTTGTAATAAAATCGTCGCCCCCATTTTCAAGCGCAAAGATTTGGTCCATTTCTCCTGAGCGTGCAGAAATGAAAATTATTGGACATGTTGTATGCTGACGTAGCTGGCGACACCAATAATAGCCATCGTAAGCGGGTAAATTTATATCAAGCAGCACCATATGTGGATTAAATGCTGTAAATTCTTCTATAAGATGATCAAATTCTTGAATTGTTGCAACTTCGTATTGATATTTTCTAAGCGTTTCCGCTAGTAATGATGCAATCTTGACATCATCTTCAACTATGAATATTCGATGCTTTTCCATATCAACACTCCTTTCTTTCTATATTGTATCAAAAAAAGGTTCGACGACATAATTGTCAGCGAACCTTTAGGCTAAAACATTACATGAAACCGTATTTTCCTTAATAAATTAATTGTAAAAAGTCCTCAGTTGAAATTCCACCAAAATATGTAGGGATATCAATGTCTGCTAATGCCTTAGCAATAGCCGCTCTGTCATAGTTTGTCCCAACTAAGCGCTGTTCTATATCAGCCATATCACCGACACCAAAGAAATCTCCAAAAATATGCACTTCTTCCATCACACCATGATTTACTTCTAGGCGAATATCAATGCCTCCTGTTGGGAATCGGTGTGTTTTTTGAATATTAAAGCGTGGTGATTTCCCAAAATTCCACTCCCATGTTTGATAGCGTTCCTCTGATAGCTTGTGGATATTTGCCCAATCATCTTCGGTTAGCTCATAATAACGAATATTTTCTTCCCCACCAAAAATGGATTTCAAAATTTCAAGACGGAATTCCTCAACTGTCATTTGCTCTTTTAAAAACTCTGAAATGTTTGCTACTCGTGAGCGAATTGATTTAATACCTTTTGATTCGATTTTATCCTTTTTGACCTTTAAGGCTGAGACAACCGCATCGATTTCTGTATCAAACATCAATGTACCATGGCTGAACATACGTCCTTTTGTAGAGAACTGAGCATTTCCTGAAACTTTACGTCCCTCTGCTAGTATATCATTACGTCCTGAGAGCTCTGCATTCACACCCATTTTTGCTAGAGCGTCAACGACTGGTTGTGTGAATTTTTTATAGTTCATAAAGCTATCGCCATCATCATTTGTAATAAAGCTGAAGTTAAGATTGCCTAAATCATGATAAACAGCACCACCACCTGAAAGACGGCGCACAACAATAATGCCATTGTCCTCTACATAGTCTGTATTGATTTCTTCAATCGTATTTTGGTTTTTACCGATGATGATAGACGGTTGATTAATGTAGAAAAGGAGCACTGGCTCTTTCTCAACGTCCATTGTTTTTAACAAATACTCCTCAATAGCAAGATTAATGCGTGGATCATGGATCCCTTTATTATCAACGAAAATCATAGTTCACGTTTCCTCCTTCACAAAATATCCATATTTATTTTACCGTAAATTAGGCATTTTGTGTTGACGAAAAGCATCTGTTATAATACACTAGAAAATATCAAAACAGTAATAGTACAGATGAACTTAAAGGAGGAGTCCACAATGTTAGAAAACGTAGTTGAATTTTTCAAGAATTTACCTGCTAAGCAATGTACTGAGTGCGGTGAAAAAATGGAAGAACAAAGCGAATGCTACAGCAACACTTGTGAAAAATGTAACCACCTATAAGCATTTGCCTATTCTGATATAGTCATATACGTGCCCCACACGTAGCAATCATGACACCCTTCATCATATTTTGATGAACCCTTAATTAAATCTCTTACACTTACAAAAAACAACAGCTGATACGCTCATATCAGCTGTTGTTTTTATGTTTTTGAAAAAGACAATCACTAGCAGAGAAAGACCTTTTGGCAAGGGAAGGGGATTTCCGTTCTGCCAGCGTCCCGAGGAGCAGCTCGCCCACTTAAAAAGCAAATGGCCCACAATGGAAATCCATACTTTTTTTCATAAAATTTCTATAGATAACTTCGTTTTTATTTATTTCATTTGAGGCTGAAGAATTATTACATACCTCCTATGAACAACAAAGCACTCACCGTACATTAGGTGAGTGCTTCATGTTTAGTTTTCTTCAGCTACTTTAGAGTAACGTTTATTGTGCAGTAGCATAAAGTAACCAAATGTGATCGCTAAGAATGCTACTAAGAAGCCAGCTAGAACTCCATAGTTTTGCATTAAGAATGACGTATCACCAGTAGAAATACTTGATTTAAATGCTTGAACTGTATATGTCATCGGTAATAGCTTGTTAAATACTTGTAATGGTGAAGGTATTAATTCTAATGGGAATGTACCTGCACTTGTTGTTAATTGTATAATTAGTACAACAATTGCCATGAAACGACCAGGGTCACCAAAGATCGAAACAAGCATTTGGATTAAGGCTAAAAATACATAGCTTGTTAATAAGGCTGTTAAAATAAAGTAGCCCATGTTATTCACTTCGAGGCCTAGACCCCATTTAACAATAACTACTGTTAGTAATGTTTGCACTAAACCTACGACTGCTAGTACTGTCACTTTACTTGTAAACCAAGATGCCCCGTTTTTAGGACGAATAGCAGGTTCAACAAGTGGAAACACAATTGAAATTAATAATGCACCTACGAATAAACCTAGAGAAATAAAGTACGGTGCAAAACCTGTACCATAGTTAGGAACATGGTTTACAGACTCTTTTTCAACTTCAACTGGACTACCTACCATATCATACGTGTCTTGATTTGCTTTAACTTCATTTGCTTTTTCACTAGCCTCACCTAATTTACCAGATAAAGTAGCTGTACCATCTGCAAGCTCCGTCGAACCATCTGCAAGTGTTGCAGATCCTTGTGCTAGCTCACCAGATTTTGAAGCAAGTGTTGAAGTACCTTGATTTAATGTTGTTGTACCATTCGCTAATTCATTTAAACCAGATGCTAATGTTTTTGAACCTGTTACAGCTGTATTCACACCTGCATGTAGTTCACCTAATTTTGCAGCTAATGTAGCATTACCTGCTTGTAGACCTTTTGCACCTTCCAATAAAGCATTACTTTTAGCTGTTAATGCATTCGCACCAGCTAGCACTTCTGCTTGACCTGCTGCAATTTGAGTTGCCCCAGAGCTTACTTGATTGGCACCAGCTTGTAATTTTTCTGTACCAGCTGATAAGGATGTTAAACCGTTATGCACACTAGCACTACCTGCCTGCAGTTCCGCTAATGTTTGTTTCAACGCTGCTGCTTGCTCTTCAGGCATTGAAGCCATCATCGTTTGTAATTGATTTGATAGAGCTGTAATGCCTGCCTCTACTTTTGCAGATCCCGCTGTTAATTGAGTTGCTGCACCATTCAATGCACCGGCATTCTCAGCAATAGATGCTGCACCTGCACTAATTTGCTGTTGTTTGTCGTTTAAAGTGTTTAAACCAGCACCAACTTTTGCAACACCTTGTGTATATTGTGATAACCCCTGTTCAAGGCTCGTTGCTCCATTTGCAGCTTGCTGTGCACCCTGTTGTAATTGAACAGTACCATCTTGTAGTTTGACTAAACCACTAGATAAGTCATTCGCGCCTTTTGCGGCATCTCCTGCACCTTTTGTTAATTTATCAGTACCATTTGATAGTTCAACTGTGCTCGATGCTAGTTGCTCCAGATATCCTTTTAAATCTTTTGCACCATTCGCTACTTTTTGTGCACCCTCATCTAGCTTATTTGAGCCATCTGCAGCTTCTGTAAAGCCATCTCCAAGTGTTGCAATGGAATCAAATAATTTTTCAGCATAAGTCGCTGATACTTGAGAATTTACTTCAGCGCGTACACGATCCATTGCAGTCTCACCAATTTGAGCACCAAGGAAGTTCAATCCCTCGTTTGGAATGTAGTTCATTACTAATTTTGATGGTTTGTCATCTAATAGTGTTGTTGCATGTTCAGAGAAATTTGTTGGAATTTCTAAAATCATATAATAGTCACGACTATTTAAGCCTTTTTCAGCTTCATCTTTTGAAACTTCTATAAAGTTAAATTGCTCGCTATCTATCAATTTATCGACCAAGGTATCCCCTAAGTCTAATTTAACGCCATCCATCTCAGCACCAGTATCCTCATTAACAACAGCTACTGGAAGATTAGGAAGCCCCGCATAAGGATCCCAAAACGCCCATAAAAACATACCCGCATACATTACTGGAATAAATAATACAGCAATGATTGACACAAGCATTTTTCTTGTTTTAAAGATCTTCAGCCACTCAGCTTTAATCATATAATATCCTCACTCCTAAACTATTTGACCGAAAACGTCATTTGGTCATTTTCATTCAAAAAAATAATCAACCTCGACAATATTGCAAAAAGAGCACTTGATTCAATACTTATACAGCTGTATTTTATCGAATCAAGTTAAAATCAAACCTCGAAAGATAGTTTCCTTAAAAAGATTAAGAATCTTTTCTTCAGGGATTACATCACCATGTAACTCATGCCAATCGACAACAAAAGCAAGATATGCCTTCAGCAATAAGTAACTAACTAGCTCCGCATCACACTCTCTAATTTCACCTTTATTAATACGTCGTTGTATTAACTCTGCGACATACGATAAGATTTCAGTCTCGATACGTAGTAGCACCTGTTTAACTGCTGGTGTTCGTAATTCTTTTTCTTCCTCGATTAGCTTTGCAAATAAAAGATGTTTTTCTCGGAACTGTAGCATTTTCATTAAAGCATTATGCGCATTATCCATAAAGCTTGCTGATGCATCCAACACTGCATCTGCTTCCGCTTTCATCTCTCGTACAAGTGACATTGCGATCTCTTGAAATAAAATTTCTTTATTTGCAAAGAATGTATAAATCGTACCTTTACCGACATTGGCGATTTTAGCCACTTGCTCCATTGTTGTTGCCTTGTAGCCAAACAATGTAAAAGATTTTGCAGCTGCTTCAAGAATTTCCTGCCTACGATCCATTAGTAACATCCTTTCTAGTTAGGTTATGTACATCTCTCGTACACTTTAATAAAAATGACCAGAAAACCATTTCGGTCATCTGGTCATTATCATATTCCTATTTCAAAAAAATTGCAAGCCTTTAATGATGATTTTTTTCATCTTTTTTCTCTTCCTCATGATCCATATCATCTGAAGAGTCATTATTATGATCCATCATGTTATTATCCATGCTGTTATTGGCTTTTTCATCCTCTGGGACAACCTTTGTCATATCAGGGCTTCCAGCAATAATTTGTTGCTTTGGCATATTATGAACACCGTTAGCTGTTGTATGTGCATACATATAATACACACCATCATGATCAAAAGTAGTCGTTGCTTTATATACACCGTCTTGCTCTAATTTCCCATCAATCATTTGTCCTTCATCGCGTTTTCCTGATTCCCAAACTTCAAATTCTACTACAGCATCATCGACATTTTTTCCACCTTGTTCAACATGTGCTGCCAGCTCAATCGTTTCATTGAGTGCTACTTCTTTTGGTGTTAAAATTTCAACTTCTGGGATCTGAGGTACTTCTGGTTCTGGCAATGCCTCTTTTTTTTCTCCACATCCTACTAATAATGTAGGGACTGCAATTAGCGCAAATAACCACTTTTTCATCTTTTAATCCTCCATTAATGGCAACCGTATCTTCACGGATGTGCCTTTTTCAACAACACTTTCAATTTCTAACGTTCCCTGTAACTGTTTTAATAACTGTTCAACAATCGATAAACCTAGTCCACTACCACCGTCCGCACGACTTCGAGCTTTGTTAACACGATAAAATCGTTCAGTGACATGGGTTAAATCCTCGACAGGAATACCAATTCCATAATCCCTAATGGTAATTTGTGCACTACCAGCCTTTTCAGCAGCAACAATTTCTACCTTAGAATTTTCATGCGAGTAATTTATCGCATTTTCAATAATGTTAATAAAAATTTGTTTTAGTTTTACTTCATCCGCTTCAATAATTAGGGCATCATCTACATCTAAATATAAAGTTATGTTCTTTTTATTTGCTTGATGCGTTAAGATTTTTTGAACCTCTCGTAATGTTTCACCTAATGGAATTGGATATAAATCAATGTCAGTTTGTTCATTTTCTGTTCTTGCCAGTTGAAGTAATTCGTTTGTTAAGCGTTCCATGCGATTGGCCTCACGGACGATTAGCTGAATGGTTTCTTCTTTTTGGCCTTCTGTGATGATGCCATTTTGCATGGCTTCGCTATAGCCCTTTACATAGCTAATTGGTGTTCGTAATTCATGCGAGACTGTTGCCAAGAATGTTTTTTGTGCTTCATCCTCTTGCTGAATGGCCTCTGCCATTTTATTAAAGGTACTAGATAATTTACCGATTTCATCTCGTGAATTGACAGGTACACGAGTCTCATAATTCCCATAGGACATCTGCTCCACTGCAAGCTGTAAATCGTTTAATGGTCGCATAATATGTCGAATCCCTTTATAAATTAAATAGCTAACAACTACTAAAAATATGAAGGCACTAATAAACAATAAAATAACTCCACTATTTGCCAATTCACTAATTTTGGCCAGTGGGAAATAAATATAAATAATACCTTCTAATCGATTTTGATCAACAAGTGGTACAACCACCGAAATAAGTTGTCGATCAAAGCGAGGCTCGTACCCAATTTTTTGTACATACTTTCCTGCCAATAATTTTTGTCTTTCCTCAGGACCAATCAATGTCTCATAATCGATATCAAATGGAACACAGGCACTTAATTCACGAGGATTCCTTACCGCAAATATATTCAAATTGGAATAATCATTAAATTCTTCAATATCTGCAATAAATTCATCCGTTACCTTGCCATTGTCATACATTGTTTGTAGCTTCAATCCAACTTCGACCATTGTATCTTCTGTATCTTGTACATATAAACGTTGATATAAAAAATTTGTGAGAACATACATAAAGACGACGGTAATAATTAAAAAGGCGAAAATTAACAACCAAATGCGCGTGGCAATTTTTTTCATTCGCCAGGATCAAAGCGGTAGCCCACACCCCAAACGGTTTGAATATGCGAAGCCGCATCCTTTCCAAGCTTTATTCGTAAAGTTTTAATATGTGTATCTACCGTGCGTGTTCCACCTACATAATCAATATCCCAAATGCGTTCTAATAATTGCTCTCTCGAATAGGCATTTCCTGGATTTTTCATAAATAAGTGTAAGAGTTCAAATTCCTTTAAAGTAAGTGGAATACTCTTTCCATCAACGGATACTTTTCGTGCTATTTCATCTATTTTAATAGAGCCAAAAATTACGTACTTTTGCTGTAGTTCTGTAATATTTGCACCACTTCGTCTTAATACAGCATAAATTCTGGCTACGAGTTCATCATGTGTAAATGGCTTAACAATATAATCATCTCCGCCAAGTGTAAGACCTTTCACTTTATCCTCATTCGCATCACGTGCAGTTAAAAAAATAATCGGCACATTGGACATAGCCCGAATACTTTGACAAACAACAAAACCATCCTCATGTGGCATCATTACATCAAGTAATACTAAATCTATATTTTCACGCACTATTACATCGTAAGCCTCAGTTCCACTAGCGGCAGTAAATGTCTCTATATCAGAGTTATTGAGCATCATTTCAATTAAATTACGCATATCCTGCTCATCATCAACTATTAATACAGTTGTCATCATTGTTCCTCCCTTACTAACAGCTGAAAAGCACCTTTCCCCACATCAACTGTTTTTTCCTTCTGGCCATCTTTTATAAAATACAATGTGTGATCATCATAGCCAGCGACAACAATATAATCTTTAAATTGATCCACTACAAATGGATTTGCCCCAACCTCTTGCTGCCATTTGATATGGCCATCAAAGTCAGCCACATATAACTCGTTGTGACCATGACTTACAACAAGAACAGCATCTTTGGTCTTTTTTAATCCTACTGGCATCAAAGGCATGTCAATCTCTCCATGCAGTTGACCTGTAGTCAAATCATATTTTTTAACAGAACTATTTGGCTTACTTCCTTCCCCATGACCGCCTACCCATAGCTCATGTGTTTCTTCTAGAACAGCTATTCCATGTGCAGATTTTTGAATCGGCCACTCTTGCTCAATTTTTAAATCCTTCATATTTAACACAGATAACTTTGTATCTTTAAAATTAATAACATATAGTTTATCCCTATACGATGTCATTGACATTGGATAATTGCCAAGTTGTTGTGAAGCTAGCTGATTGCCTTCTTGATCAAAGCTTGTCACTGTATTGGTTTTACTATTCGTGATAAAAAATTGCTTGATGTTGTCATCGTAGTATACATTGGTCGTACCAATCTCTACTTTTTTTGAATAGAGCTTTTCTCCGGTGGATATTGTATAGACGTCGATGTTATTTAGTTGGTGTCCATATAATAAAACTTGGTCATCTCCTAATAATATGGCCCCTGAATAAGCCTTATCAAATAACCATGTCGCAAGCATATTCCCATCCTCATCAATAAAATCTAATGATGGCTCTTGTATGTTCAATGAAGCTATAAAACTTCGTTCCCTTTCAATGGGTTCATATGACTTTTCAGCGCAACCCGCTAACCATATAATTTGTAGTAACGAAAAAATGAAGAATACCCATTTTTTCAACTTTATCACCTCTGCCCCTTTACTATACTTCACAATTGTGAAATTCGGGTGAAACTTGGAAGGTAAATTTATGACAAACCATGAAAATACATTTCACATATCAGGCGCGCAATTCTTCTAACAGTTCAATCATCCAACCAATATTTCCGTCCTTACATATATTACAAAGATAATGGTAAGGAGGAATAGAGTATGATATCCATTAGCTTATGTATGATTGTAAAAAATGAAGAAGATGTTATTGGTCGATGTCTTGACTCTGTCAAAGATATAGTAGATGAAATTAATATTGTTGATACGGGATCAACAGATAGTACAAAGCAAGTGGTTGCACAATATACAGACCGAATTTTTGATTTTAAATGGATACATCACTTTGCAGCAGCACGAAACTTTTCCTTTCAACAAGCAACAAAAGAATACATCCTCTGGCTTGATGCTGACGATGTTTTTTTAGAGGAAGACCGCCAAAAATTAAAGGCACTCAAAGCATCTCTTACTTCCGACATTGATGCTGTTTCTATGAATTATCATTTAAGTTTCGATCATGAGGGAAATGCAGATGCCTTAATAAGAAGATATCGACTTGTCAGAAGGGAAAAGCAATTTCAATGGATTGGTGCAGTTCATGAATATTTAGAAGTTAGTGGTATGTTGTTTGATAGTGATGTAGCTGTCAGCCATTTACCGTTAACCCATGATCACTCCCGCAATATTACGATTTATAGACAACTGATTGAAACGGGAGAAACACTATCACCACGTGATACATTTTATTTTGCTAATGAATTAGTAGATCATGGCCTGTTTGAGGAAGCTATTTATTATTATGAATTATTTTTAACGTCCAAATTAGGGTGGATTGAAGATAACATACGTGCCTGCTTAAAATTAGCTGATTGCTATTCCCATTTAAACGATAAAGAAAACAATTTCAGCGCTATACTACGAAGCTTTGAATACGATATCCCCCGACCAGAAGCCTGCTGTCGCCTAGGTTATCACTTTATGGAACAATCTAGAAATTACGAAGCTATATTTTGGTATGAGCAAGCTCTAGTGATTAAACAGAAGCCAAATGCGCCCTTTCAAAACAAAAGCTTTTCTACATGGCTACCCCACTTACAGCTCTGTGTTCTTTACGATCGCTTACAACAATATGAACTAGCCAATGCCCATAATGAATTAGCGGGCTCGTTTATTCCGAATGACCCAAAAATTCTACACAATAAAGAATATTTCAAGCGTATTTTAACAATCAATCAAAAAGACTCTTAAAAAATATCAATCACCATCTAAAAAGTTTCGTCTCCTGTTCGCAGGATAAACATCCAATTATCTTAAATACAGTTGCAACGAATCTATAAATAACTCTCTATTTACAAGTAATTAATAGTTATGTGTCTACCTCCCTTCTCATTCATCAGAATACGATATTTGAGAGAGGAGGTGAGATTATGCATTTTGGAAATTTTATAGATAGAGTTTGCAGTAAGTGTCATTCATTTCCTTGTTGTTGTAAAACTGGTCCTATTCCAAGTTGTCCAATTTGGCCAGTGAAACCTACAGGACCGACTGGGGGGATAACTGGACCTACAGGTAGTACAGGTGTGACTGGCGCTACGGGGGTTACTGGCGTTACTGGGGCTACTGGCGCTACTGGCGCTACCGGCGTTGCTGGGGCTACGGGTGTGACCGGCGCTACTGGCGTTACTGGTTCTACGGGTGTGACCGGCGCTACTGGTTCTACGGGTGTAACCGGGGCTACTGGCGCTACTGGCACTACTGGAGTAACTGGGGCTACCGGTGTTGCTGGGGCTACGGGTGTGACCGGCGCTACTGGCGTTACTGGTTCTACGGGTGTAACCGGGGCTACTGGCTTGACTGGTGCAATCGGACCTACTGGCGCTACTGGCGTTACTGGGGCTACGGGTGTAACCGGGGCTACTGGCGCTACTGGTTCTACTGGCGTTACTGGGGCTACCGGTGTTGCTGGGGCTACTGGCGCTACCGGCGTTACTGGAGTAACCGGCGCTACTGGCACTACTGGCGTTACTGGGGCTACCGGTGTTGCTGGGGCTACTGGCGCTACCGGAGTTGCTGGGGCTACGGGTGAGACCGGCGCTACTGGGGTAACTGGTTCTACGGGTGTAACCGGGGCTACTGGCGCTACTGGGGTAACTGGGGCTACCGGTGTTGCTGGG
This sequence comes from Lysinibacillus sp. YS11, assembly GCF_002896375.1. Lineage (NCBI taxonomy): Bacteria > Bacillati > Bacillota > Bacilli > Caryophanales > Bacillaceae > Lysinibacillus > Lysinibacillus sp. YS11. The sequence goes on from NZ_CP026007.1 coordinate 3,796,737, forward strand.
GCTACCGGCGCAATCGGACCTACTGGCGTTACTGGAGCTACCGGCGTTGCTGGGGTAACTGGGGCTACTGGCGTTACTGGTGCAATCGGACCTACTGGCGCTACTGGGGTAACTGGGGCTACCGGTGTTACTGGCGCAATCGGACCTACTGGCGTTACTGGAGCTACCGGTGTTGCTGGTTCTACGGGCGCGACTGGCGCAATCGGACCTACTGGCGTTACTGGAGCTACCGGTGTTGCTGGTTCTACGGGCGCGACTGGCGCAATCGGACCTACTGGTGCTACTGGAGTAACCGGGGCTACTGGCGTTACTGGTGTAACTGGGGCTACCGGCGCAATCGGACCTACTGGCGTTACTGGAGCTACCGGCGTTGCTGGGGCTACAGGTGAGACCGGCGCTACTGGGGTTACTGGTTCTACGGGTGTAACCGGGGCTACTGGCTTGACTGGTGCAATCGGACCTACTGGCGCTACTGGTGTAACTGGAGCTACCGGTGTTGCTGGTTCTACGGGCGCGACTGGCGCAATCGGACCTACTGGCACTACTGGGATAACTGGGGCTACCGGCGTGACTGGCGCTACGGGGGTTACTGGTTCTACGGGTGTAACCGGGGCTACTGGCGTTACTGGGGCTACTGGGTTGACTGGTGCAATCGGACCTACTGGCGCTACTGGGGTAACTGGGGCTACCGGTGTTGCTGGTTCTACGGGCGCGACTGGCGCAATCGGACCTACTGGCGCTACTGGCGTTACTGGAGCTACCGGCGCTACTGGGATAACCGGGGCTACTGGCTTGACTGGTGCAATCGGACCTACTGGCGCTACTGGGGTAACTGGGGCTACCGGTGTTGCTGGTTCTACGGGCGCGACTGGCGCAATCGGACCTACTGGCGTTACTGGTGTAACCGGGGCTACCGGCGTTACTGGTGTAACTGGCGCTACCGGCGTTACTGGAGCTACCGGCGCTACTGGGATAACCGGGGCTACTGGCTTGACTGGTGCAATCGGACCTACTGGCGCTACTGGGGTAACTGGGGCTACCGGTGTTGCTGGTTCTACGGGCGCGACTGGCGCAATCGGACCTACTGGCGTTACTGGTGTAACTGGCGCTACCGGCGTTACTGGTGTAACTGGTGTAACTGGCGCTACGGGTGCTACTGGGCCTGCGTTTACTGAAGGATTCTCTGCCTTTAAAAACACGTTGGCTGTTAGTGGATCTACTTCAATCACTAACTGGAGTGTTGCTTCACCATACTTTACAACACCTGCTTTCAATCCAACAACTGGGATATTCACTGTACCAACTACAGGTAGGTATTCCTTTGAAGCAACCATTAACTACTCCACTGCTGCGGCTATTACCGTTACTTTAGGAGCAGGAATAAACCCTTCATTTGCAATTAGACAAAATGCTACTACAAATTTAATTAGTGGCTTGTTCCCTGTACTAAATGTCAATGTGGCGCTTGTATTAACTTTACGCGCAGTTCTTGGAAATGGCACAATCACTTTAGCAGGAGAAGTGAATTTAAATGCTGGAGATACGATTGATTTGTTCTATGAAGCAAATGGATTGACTATCTCTCTTACACTAGGCGGCGCTAACTCTGGTGGTATTGTTTGGTCATGTCATCGAATTTCTTAGAGTTAGGACATTAATCAGCAATACAGCTCTTAGTAGAAATAGCAAACCACAAAATAGTGGTTTGCTATTTCTTTTTCATGTAACAATATAAAAAATAGTACAAACATTGATAATAAATGTTTGTACTATCTGATTTGCATTACTTGAACATTTCCATTAATACTTCATTCGCAACCTGTTTACCTTGCTGTACACATTCCGGAATTGATATTCCTTCAAACGAGCTTCCTGCAAGCTTTACAGTTGGAAAATGTTCTTGTAATTCTTGTTTGATACGAAGGACTTTCGCCTCGTGGCCAACTGTATATTGTGGCATCGCATTTTTCCAACGTGTTACAACCGTTGTGACAGGTGCGCCATCGATACCAATCGTTTTCTGTAAATCCTGTAGCACGGTTTTTTCGATCTCCGTATCCGATAAAGCCACAATCGCTTCGTCGCCCACTCGACCAATATAACTGCGTAATAATACAAAATCCTTTGGTGAAGTACCTGGCCATTTTCGATTCATCCAAGTGCAGGAAGTAATTGAAAAATCACTATTTCGAGAGACATAAAAAGAAAGTGCATCTAAATCACCGAGTTGTTCCTTTTTAAAGGCCATTGTAACGGTTGCAATAGTAGCAGCCTTCATTGTGCCCAATTCATGTAATAGACTTAACTTACTAAACATTTTTTCAGCCATATTAAAGGGGGTGGCAATAATAACAGCATCTGCTTTGATATGTGAAAAATTATTGAGCATCACCTGAACTGAACCATCCTTGCCATGCTCTATTTCCTCTACTTTGACACCCTTCATCACTGTCCCCGGAAGTAGTGATTCTTCTATACTTTCTATGAGTGTTTCAAGGCCATTGCTAAAGGTTTGAAAGATACCTTTATTTTCAGCTATGTGATGATTGCTTAAGAAATTCGTGCCTGACTTCTTCATACCAATCAGCAAACTACGATATTGTTGTTCTAAACTATAAAGCTGTGGGAAGGTTGAGCTCATACTTAACTGCTCAATATCTCCTGCAAATGTACCTGCTAGTAGGGGCTCTACTAGATTTTCCACTATCTCAGCACCAAATCTTCTTCTAAAAAAAGCGCCTAACGGTTGATCGTCATCCTGTGTAGAACGGGGAATGAAAAAGTCCCCCGCCGCACGAACTTTACCACTTAGTGAGAACAAGCCTGAAGTTATGAATGAAGAGATATGTGGTGTCTCTCCAGATAAGAGATGACTAGGTATTGGATATAACTGACTACCAACAGCTATATAGTTTGGACCCGCATTACTTGTTAATAGTTTCTGTTCGATCCCAAGATCCTTTGCTAAATCATTGACATAGTTTTCACGATCAAAAAAAGATTCTGGCCCACGCTCAATAATAAAGCCATCTTTTCTTAGAGTTTGAATTTTTCCGCCAAGACGTAATGACGACTCGACAAGTACGATATCTAATGGCAATTCTTTTGCGCTTGCTTCTTTTTGCATATAGAACGCAGCTGTAAGGCCTGTAATGCCACCGCCTACGACAACTACCTTTCGTCTTTTCTGAGTCACCAACATCATCACTTTCTTTTCGCTTAGCTTAATTTTTTATGAATCGCCTCTACCATCGCATCAATAAATAAAGGATGTGTATTTGGCATCGCTGGACGATAGTATTTTGCACCAAGTTCATCACAGACAACTTTACATTCAAAATCGTTGTCATACAACACTTCTAAATGCTCTGTTACGAAACCTACTGGAGTATAAACAAATGAACGGAAACCTTTTTCTTCGAATAGCTCACGTGTTAAGTCTTGAACATCTGGACCAATCCAAGGCTCTGGTGTTTGGCCTGCCGATTGCCAGCCAACCTCTACATTTTTTAAACCAGTCGCAGCTTGAATAAGACGAGCTGTTTCAATTAGTTGATCTTCATATGGATCACCTAAGTTTTTAATTTTTTCAGGCAATGAATGTGCTGATACAACTAGACAAGCTGTCTCACGTTCTTCTTCTGACATTGCATTGAATGTCTCATTCACTTGTTGTTTCCAGTATTCTATGAATTTTGGCTCGTCATACCAAGATTCCACAGAAGTTATCTTTAAGCGACCTCCTGCGGCCTCTTCAGCACGACCATTATAAGACTTAATTGAGAAAGTAGAGAAATGAGGAGCTAAAACAATAGAAACCGCTTCTTTTATGCCCTCCTCCACCATTTGCTCTACTGCATCTTCTATAAATGGATGAATATGTTTTAAACCAATAAACAATTTATATTCTACAGCATCCTGTACTTCGTTCAAACGTGTACATAATGCTTCAGCTTGTGCTTGTGTTGCCGCAGCTAATGGGGATAAACCACCGATTGCTTCATAGCGGCTACGTAAATCTTCTAAATGCTCTGCAGAAGGTTTACGTCCATGACGAATATGCGTATAGTAAGGTTCAATATCTTCTTCTTTATAAGGTGTTCCATATGCCATTACTAGTAAGCCTTTAACTTCTTTCATTACCCTTTTCACCTCTAAAATTGTTTTATGTTTTTCATACATTATGTGATAAAAAGAAGCTGCCCAATCTTGATTGTTGGACAGCTCCTTTTCTACATTGAAATTAAAATTCCCTATGTAGAAAAGGACATATTATTCACGCTTGATTGACTTCCATTAAGAACGAGCTTGAATTTGTTGAGCACTATATTCATGAATAAGTGTTGTAAGACGTTTTAAGACATCTGGGTCAACCTCTGGGAAAACACCATGACCAAGATTAAAGATATGACCTGGCATTTCTAGACCTTGATCAATAATATCTTTCGTTCGTTTTTCAATAACTGACCAATCTGCAAGTAATAAGGATGGATCTAAGTTTCCTTGTACAGGCTTGGTAATACCATTGGCACGTGCATCTTTAATCGGTAAACGCCAATCTAAGCCCACAACATCTATCGGTAAATCATTCCATTCCTTTGCTAAATGGCTAGCACCCACTCCAAATTGAATTAATGGTACATTTTCTTTTTGCAACTCTGCAAAAATACGAGTCATAATCGGTTTAATAAATACACGGTAATCCTCTACATTTAAGGCTCCAACCCATGAGTCGAACACTTGGATAGCTTTTGCCCCAGCTTTAATTTGAGCCGTTACATCTGCAATAATCATGTCAGCGAGTTTATCCATTAAAGCAAACCAAGCTTGAGGTTCAGATACCATAAATGATTTTGTTTTATTATAGTTTCTTGAAGGACCACCTTCAATCATGTAGCTTGCAAGTGTGAATGGGGCTCCAGCAAAACCGATTAGAGGTACATTTAATTGCTCTTCTGCAAGTAACTTGATTGTTTCTAATACAAATGGTGTATGCTCTTTAGCATTGAATTCACCTAATTTTTCTACATCCGCTACTGAACGAATAGGATTTGAAATAACAGGACCAACACCTGCCTTGATTTTCACATCTATCCCAATTCCAGGGAGAGGTGTGACAATATCTTTATATAAAATAGCAGCATCTACATTGTAATTTTCTACAGGTAGACGAGTGACATACGCACATAGCTCAGGTTGATGTGTAATTTCCTCTAAGGAATACTTTTCTTTAATGGCACGGTATTCTGGCTGAGAACGTCCTGCCTGACGCATATACCAAACTGGTGTATGTGCGGTCCTTTCTCCACGTGCAGCACGTAGAAGTGTATCATTAAAAGTTGTCATGAATAGTTCCTTCCCCTCGTTAAATTCTTACTATAAAAAATCGCATGTTTATTCCTTTATTATTGATATCCGTTTCCAATAGTAAACGCTTCCTCTGTTATTGTATAGTTTTCCTAGTGAAATGTCATAAAATTGTTCTTTCTCGGCATATTCTTTTTGAGCAGAGCGTTAGACTTACGCCAGAAAGGGTATAATCACGCTATATTAGTAAGATTCATAAGGAGGATAAATTCATGTATATTTATTTAACTTCTGGTACTGGCGATTTTTTGGAACAGGTAAAAAATAAGTATCCTAATGAACATATGATTTTAATTCATGGGGAAGGTAACTCTGTACTGATACATGAAACAGAAGGAAAAACAGTATTTGCGACACCCCGTAAATTTGAAGTGCTAGATTCAGTAAATGATTTAGAGGAACACGGTTTCTTTGTTTTCAACAATATTCCTGTAACAGATGAAGGAAGACCAGTTTTCGAGCATCGCTTTTTAGAACGTTCACGGGCTATTGAAAACGAGCCAGGCTTTGTTGCCTTCCGTTTATTAAGGCCTATCAAGAGTGATACTTACATTGTCATGACTCAATGGCATGGACCTCATTCATTTGACGCATGGAAGAGCTCTAAAGCCTATGAAACTGCCCATGCTAGAAGAGATGATTCAACTGGGATACGCCAGCAAAACATCTTCTCAGCAGCTTCTTATGTAACAACCTATAGTGCTATACCAAAAGAAGAAGATTCACAATAAGTTTAAATAATTAAAAGCTCATTTATCCAACAATATCATTGGTAAATGAGCTTTTTAGTATTCTATTTCTACTTTGAAACCTTCGACGTTAATTCACTAATCACCAAAACAATGATAAAGGCAATATAAAACATTGGTTGTGTCATAGCACATAAGCCCACAACAATAGCTTGTGTAATCATGGCTAAACGCACAATTTGCTTCACAGCTAGTTGACGAGCATGATCTGGTAACGGATAGAGCATGTCCATTCGAAATTCGCCGCTGGATAACAGAGCTTGTTTTAACTGAATAGTTGTCGCAAAGCTGAGTGCACCTGCTACAATCCATGTAACGACAGGAATATCTACAAATGCTGCAATGATTGCTGAAATAGCAGTAAGGCGTACCCATAAATAGAAATGGTCATCTGTTCGAATAAAGGTACGAAATACCAAGTACTTTTGAGCATTTTCCTTACCATATGGTACAAATTTATAGAGCCAGTCCATCCAGCTTCGACGCCGAATGCTACCGTGTAAATGAGGTACGTCTGTAAAATAATTTGCAAAACGATAGAAGCTCATCATACGATTCTGTTCAAGCTTGACAAAATGCTCATACGGCACTGGTTCACCAACTGATTTTTTACTAAAGACTATCATATAAATAACACTAATAACTGTCGCGATTACTGCTAATAACAACTGTGCATGGAGCCCCATATAAATAGCAGCTGCAAAAATGACAGCTCGAATAAACCTATCCACCCAAACCATCTGCCCTCGTTCACTATAACGATAGCTGAATTCTCCTCGAACACTTAGATATTTCAACACAATAGTAAGTAAAAATATTGTCCATATTTCGACCGTTGTTAATTCAGTCACGGCTTTTAATAAAGGGATACTAACAATATAGACAATCGCTACAATCCACACCTGAGACCAAAACGTCCAAGCCAACGCCTTGCTGAAGTACAAAGACATCTTTGATTCTAAAGGTAATAAGTATACTTGATCTGGCTCTCTCAACAATGTAGTCGGACGGCTAAAGGCCAATAAAATCCCGATGATAACAGCTATCAGGACTTCTGCTGGAAAGTCTGTTTGAACAACTTTCAGCCATTCGCTATATTGATAGCCCCCTGCTCCTATTAGAAATACAAGTACGATAGCAATATGCCCTGTAAAAATAAATTGCATATATTTTTGTACTTCTCCTATATAATGCATGAAGCGAGAGGACCATACATCACGCAAGTTCTTCATGGTCCCGCTCCTTTGTCATAGCAATATAGAGGTCATCTAATGTCGCATACGGCATAGCAAATGATTGACGTAAATCAGCCATTGTTCCTTGTGCTCGAACTCTTCCTTCATGCAATAAGATAATGCGATCACAATGCTTTTCAGCTGTTGACAGAATATGTGTAGACATTAATATAGAAGCGCCTTCTTTTTTCTTTTCATCCATTTGATCTAATAACGATTGAATACCTAATGGATCCAATCCCACAAAAGGTTCATCAATAATATATAGACTTGGATTCACTAAAAAGGCACACATAATCATAACTTTTTGACGCATTCCCTTTGAAAAATGTGAAGGGAACCAATTTAATCTTTTCTCCATTCGAAATTCTTTTAACAGTACCTCAGAACGAGCATCGAGTGTTGCTTTGTCAATACCGTAAGCCATTGCAGTTAATTCTAAATGCTCTCTTAATGTTAGCTCATCGTATAATACAGGGGTTTCAGGAATATAGGAAAAGGCTGTACGATACTTGTCCGTATCTTCCTTTAATGTTACACCATTTAGACGTATGTCCCCTTCCTTTGGCAACATTGTTCCTATAATATGTTTAATCGTTGTACTTTTCCCAGCTCCATTTAAGCCGATTAAGCCAACTAGTTCACCTTCTCCAATCGTAAAAGATAGATCTTTAATAACAGGTTTTCTTGTATAACCACCTGTCACATGCTGTACCTCTAATACTGACATATTCTCACTCCTCTTCTTGTATTATATTTTATCAAAAATTAGCAAATGATACAGGTTTGAGTATGATAGAATGTACTTACATATACGTTAAGGGGGAAATTCTTATGAGCGATTGCCTATTTTGCAAAATTATTGATGGTTCCATTCCAAGTACAAAAATTTATGAAGACGATCATGTCTATGCATTCACAGACATTTCACCTGTTGCAAAAGGCCATACACTATTAATTCCAAAGCATCACTGCAAAGATTTATTTGAAATGCCAGAGGAAGTGGCTCGTAATCTATATGCTGTGGCACCAAAAATTGCAAATGCAATTAAAGCAGCATTTCAGCCGATTGGTTTGAATACCATTAATAACAACGGTGCTGCAGCTGGACAAACTGTTTTCCACTACCACTTACATTTTATTCCGCGTTACGATGAAAAAGAAGGGCTAGGCTTAATTTGGCAAACACAAAAGTACTCACCAGAGCAGTTGTCAGAAGTAGCAGAAAGTATTAAAGCCAATCTATAAGCCATTTGTAATATATTAACATCTGAATGTTCAGAATGCTGTATTGCAAATTTTTAAAATTTAGCGTACAATCACAAATAAGTTTCGCTAGCGGTCAAGAGGACACGTTAGGAGACAAATAGATTAGCATAGTCGAGGAGAGATTCAAATGAATACAAAGAATTTAGTATTAATGGCACTGTTAGTAGGTGTCGGTGCTGCACTTTATGTGGTTACACCAGGAATGGTGAATGGAATGAAGCCTGATTTTATGTTAACCATGATGTTTATTGGTATTCTATTATTCCCAACAGTGAAAGAAACGTTCCTACTTTCTCTTTCAACAGGGGTGCTTTCAGGTTTATTTACAACATTCCCAGCAGGTCTAGTTCCAAATATTATTGATAAAGCTGTTACTGGTTTTGTATTTTTAGCTGCTTTAATCATTCTCAAAAAACTGGCAGGTCATTTCGCCGTATCTGCTGTCTTAGTTGGCTTGGGAACAATTCTTTCAGGAACTGTCTTCTTAGGAGTAGCGCTTTTTGTGTTTAATGCAAATGTTGGCGCGACGTTTGCGATGCTATTTATTGGCGTTGTCCTTCCAGCTGTCGTATTTAACGTTGTTGCGTTTGCCGTTATTTATCCAATTGTTTCAAAATTAGTGAAGCGCTCTAAATTCAATACAGCTATTTCTCAAATTTCATAAATAAATACTTTAAATAATCAAAAGAAACTAAACTGTGACGGTCAAATCACTCGTTTAGTTTCTTTTTTCTTTTTGTATTGGTGCATTTCATGGTTTAATAGTAAATAAACATGACTAGAAATGAGGTATCTAATATGAAAGCAAAACCATTTTTACTTGGACTAACGACAGGAATTATCGGTGGGACAATCGCTGTACTTTTCTCCACGCCACAATCTGGGCAACAGCTACGTGCTTCTGTTAAACAAAATGTTGACCAAACAAAGGGTATGCTCCTTGATGTAAAACAACAAGTAGGAACTGTTAAACAATCTGTTAACACATTAACAAATGAAGTAAAAAATAATATCCCACAAATAATAAATGATTTAAAGCAAACAATTACGACTTTTACTGAAGAAATCGAACCAACGAAAAATAATTTACAACAAGAATTAGATGCTTTACAGAATTCGATAAGCGAAATCGAGAAAAACATTGCACAAATTACAGAAAATAAGAAAAAACCTCAAGAAAAAGTTAGCGACTAAAGTCCTTATCGATAGTTAGATAATCTGTGTTTTTATCAAAAACTATTGCTATAATATTATTTTTTAGCCACTTTTCAATTTTTTAATTTTTCTAACTTTAAACTTTTTTCCTTTACTGCTATAATATTTTTAAAAATGTGAAAGAAAGCAGTAGGTGATGGCTTTGTCAGAGGAATTATATACACAAAAAGAAGCGATGCTTTATAGTCAAAGAATCGCACAGTTATCAAAAGCGCTGTGGAAAGCGGTTGAAAAGGATTGGCAACAATGGATTAAACCTTATGATTTAAATATTAATGAACACCATATTTTATGGATTTCATACCATTTAAAAGGCGCTTCCATTTCTGATGTTGCGAAATTTGGCGTGATGCATGTTTCTACAGCATTTAATTTCTCCAAAAAATTAGAAGAGCGAGGCTTTCTTAAGTTTTCCAAGCGTGATGACGATAAACGTAATACGTATGTTGAACTTACAGAAGCTGGCACAGAGCTCATTATAGAGATGAATAAAAACTACCATAATACGTATCATTCCGTACTGGAAGGATCATTAGCATTAAAAGATTTATATGGCCGTTTCCCTGATTTTTTAGATGTAATGGCTGTTATTCGTAATATCTATGGTGAAGATTTCATCGATATTTTCGAACGCTCTTTCCAACATTTCCGTGATTCCTTTGACACACTAGAAGAACGCACACCTGTAAAAGGATAAGACGAAGCTTCAAACTGCACATAATTTTTCCTGCAATTATTTATAAGTTGAACAAAAATGAGTTATACTACTGTTCATTCAGGAATGAGTCATGTGAAAGGAGGTATTTCAGAAATATTTCTGAAGTACCTCCTTTTTCTTGCATTCTAACATAATTCAATTTACATTAAATAGGACACTTCCTATTCGGAGTTGATAAAAAACCATGCATTGCTGGAAAATTTTAAATTTAGAACATCATTACGGTACTACGCGTATTATTATAATGGGTGTCATTACTTTTTTATTGGTCTTTTCTGTTTCGTATGTAACGTTTAATTTATTTAATGAAGAGCATTATACAGATCGACTATTCTGGCTCTTTGTGATAGCTGTGCTAACACTTTATCCCATTCACAAATTTTTGCACTTTGTGGCCCTATTTGATTTACGCCAACATTTAAAATTACGTGTACGTAGTCAGTTTTATATAATTCCTGTTTTACACATGCGAATTCGAGAGCCATTATCTAAAAATCGATACATCTTAGCATTACTTACGCCTTTTATCGTTCTAAATACTAGTATTATAGTTGGAACATGGCTTTTACCAGCCTATACCCATTATGGGACATTGCTGTTAGCCTATCACTGTAGTCTATGCCTGATTGATATCCTTTACGTAAAGTATCTCTTGAATTCACCTAAAAATTCACAAATAGAGGAAACACCTAAAGGCTATGAAATTTTAGTTCCACCGACCGTTCACTAAATTGCTTGTACTTGTTTTTTATTGACGTTCTTTGTTATGCTATTACTATTGAAAGAGGGGAGGAATAGACTTGCTATTAATGATTGTAGTTCTATTCTCGGTATTCTATTTATTTCAAATTAACCGCATGACATATGCTCTATGCATGCGACGTGAAATTCCCGAAGAAAACCAACCAAAAATATTCCGAACTATAAATATACTTATTACTATCCTACTTGTCTCATTCTACATTGAAATTTTATATGCAGTTTAACAGAAAATTCCATTACGCCTCGGCGTAATGGAATCTAAATTTTTTCGGGCTTTTTTGAAAAGCCCCTTTCAAAACATGTGCACCATCCGCGCCCGTCCGCACGCTTGAAGATAAGTCGAGCCCCCCATGCAACAACTTTTTCTAACCAAATAAATTGTTTAGAACCTAAGGCATGCGGCGCGAATGTCTAACATTGTTAAGAAAAGCTAAGAGTTAAAGCTCTTAGCTTTTCGCTGTTTTATTAATTAGTATAGGAACGCTGCACCAACGATAATTAATAAAATAAATAACACAACTAATAAAGCAAAGCCTGAGCCGTAGCCACCGCCACCGTATCCTCCGTTGCCCATAACTTCACCCCCTTTCTTTTCTATATCCTATGCGCTTCAAAATTTGAAATATAGGCAATACTCAAGGGGGAACCATTTTGTTTTTAAAACGTTTATGTTATAGTAAAAAATGGACGAAACCATGTTAGGAGAGAATATCCACTATGAAAAAGACAGTTTTATCTTTAACTTTAGCTGCATCTGTATTAGCGCTTGGTGCTTGTAGCGGCGGAGACAGCAAAGCAATCGTTACTTCTAAAGTGGGCGATATTTCAGTAGCTGATTTTAATGAAAAGGCAAAAGCTTTAACAGGCTCATATGTAATGCAGCAAATGGTGACTGAAAAAGTTTTAGCTGACAAATATGAAGTAACAGATAAAGAAATCAAAGAAGCGTATGACACAACTGCATCACAATTTGGTGATGGCTTTACACAAGCGCTTGCTGAAAGTGGTTTAACAGAACAGGGCTTTAAAGATTCTTTACGTGTTCAACTTCTTCAAGAAAAAGCTTTAAAAGATCAAGCAATTAAAGAAGAAGATGTGAAAAAATACTACGAGCAAATGAAAACAGAATTAAATGGTCGTCATATTTTAGTAGCAGATGAAAAAACAGCAAAAGAAGTAATTGAAAAAATTAAGGGTGGCGCTAAGTTTGAGGACGTTGCAAAAGAGTACTCAACAGATACTGGCTCTGCTCAAAAAGGTGGAGAGCTTGGATGGTTCTCTGTAGGTTCAATGGTAGATGAATTTAACGATGCCGCTTATGCTCTTGAATTAAACACATTAAGTGAACCAGTAAAATCTAGCTTTGGTTACCATGTAATTGAAATTACGGACAAGCGTGATGTAAAAGGTGTTGGTTCATTTAAAGACGAAGAAGAAAACATTCGTTCAACTATGTTAAGTAAACTGAACCAAACTGGTGAAGCTCAAACGATTCTTAAAGATATCGTTGCAAAAATGGCTAAAGATGCCGATGTGAAAACATCTGATAAAGATTTAAAAGAACCGCTTAAATTCTTTACAACAACAAGTGAAGAACAAGCAAAAGCAGCTGAAGAAGCAGCTAAAAAAGCTGAAGAAAATGCGCCAAAAGAGGATTCCGAAGATAAAGCAGAAGATACTGACAAGGAATCTAAATAATTAGAGTCTAGTATATAACAAAAGAGAAGCACCCTGATACATCAGATGCTTCTCTTTTTTACTCTATTTTACTTTACTTTAAATTGGCTAATTTCAGTTTGTAGGTCATTTGACATTGTCTGAAGAACATTTGCAGCACTTGCTATTTCCTCATTAGAAGCACTTTGTTGCTCGATAGATAAAGCAATATGCTGTATGCCCGAAGATGTGCCATTTGCTATGCCAACGACTTCTTTTACAGCCTCATCTGTTTGACTAGCTTTCTCATTGACACGCAAGACAATATCCTTTACCTCCGTTGTACGATGACTTATCTGTTGCAAATATACGACTATATTTTTAAAGGTATCGCCTGTCTGTTCAACAGACTCACGGCCTTCCTCCACAAACTGTGTACCGCTATTAATAGCATAAACAGCACTGGAGGTTTGGTTTAAGATATCATCCACCAATGTTCGAATATTATCTGCAGCCTTTCCAGATTCCTCTGCTAACTTTCTTACTTCATCTGCCACTACTGCAAAGCCTTTTCCAGCCTCTCCTGCACGAGCTGCTTCAATAGATGCATTTAATGCAAGCAAGTTTGTTTGATCTGTAATACTTGTAATCAACGCTACAATCGTACTGATTTCCTTCGATTTTTCGCCTAAAGCATTTACAACTGCAGTTGACTGATGAACAGATTCATTAATGGTATTCATTTTTGCAATCGTTTGCTCAATTAACTGTAATCCTAAATCAGCCTTTTGGTTCGTTTCATTTGCTATTGAGGCAACTTCCTGAATAGCAGAAGATGCATGATCCATATCTTTAGTAATTAAATGTGCTGATTCAGATAATAAATCCATTTGCCTTAATTGTCCTTCTGCACTGGAGGCAATTTCCCCAATGGCACCCGAAATAGTTTCAACTGTTTGACTGCTTTGTTCGGTAATCGTTGTAAATTCCTTTGTAAAGGTTGATACATCTGTCGATGCTTTATTCGTCTTTTCAATGACCGTCCCAATTTGTTCTAGCATATGATTAAATTCAGTCGATAATTGACCAATTTCATCTTTTAATCGATCATCAATGCGAACAGTTAAATCACCATCAGCAGCCTGGGTCATAGCATTTAACACACGCTTTACACGCCTTAAGACAATATACCTTGTACATAACGAAATAATTACTGTGCCAATAAATAACGAAATAAATGTATTAATGGCAACCCCAGCACTTCCATTCAAATGGACTACCTTCTCGAATTGACGACTAACAAATTCTGAAATATGGGAGCTAATAAATAAGCTTATGCCGATAGCTAGTATCATTTTGAAAATTAAACTTTTCCAAAACTTAATTTTCCGTGAAAAAAGTCCCTCTGTATCCATTACTTTTCCCCATTCCTATAATTTCTCTCTCTATTCTAAATTAAATATTCACTTTGGTACAATAGTTAGGCACTACAATTAAATATATGAATACTTAGACTCAGAGAAATTAATATCGAATAGCTACACAGCAACGTTAGTTTATGGGCTGATTGATACTGCTTTTTAAATAGTAGGCTTATAGAATGAACGATTATCAAGTGGGAAGAGTCTCTCTGTAAATTCGCCCGGTGTCGTTTTACCTAATGCCCTTGTTAACATATTCATCTTTGCATCAATGTTATCGATATAATGCAAAATTTCTGCTTCCTGAATCATAGGTTTTTTCGGGCTACCCCACTCTTCTTTTCCATGGTGAGACAATACCATATGCTGTAACAGCATGACTTCCTCACCTTCAATTTCAAGCTCACTAGCAATCTTAGCAATTTCATTTACCATAATCGTAATATGACCTAATAAATTGCCTTCTACTGTATACATTGTGGCAACTGGGCCTGATAACTCTACAACCTTGCCCACATCATGTAAAATAATTCCAGCATATAATAAGTCCCGATTTAATGTTGGATATAGATCAGCAATGGCTTTACCTAGTTTGAGCATGGAGACCATATGATCTAATAAACCTGATGCATAGTCATGATGATTTTTAGTCGCTGCTGGAAAAACTAAAATAGCCTCTTGATGTTTTTTAATTGCTGCTCTTGTAATCCGTGAGATATTAGGGTTTTTAATGTCAAAGAAAAATTGCGTTAATTCTTCATATAGTTGTTCTTTTGGTGTTGCAGAGGATGGCACTAAATCGTGAATAGCAATTCCTTCCTCTGGCTTAGCAACACGGATAGATTTAATACGCAATTGATTCTTTCCTCTATAGTCATGAATCTCTCCGCCAACACGTACAATGGCTTCCGCATGGTACATCTTTTCATGATCCTCATTCGTGTCCCATAGCTTTGCCTCTATATCCCCACTCTTATCTTGTAATATTAGCGACATAAATGGCTTTCCAACGGTTGTAACCCCTTTTGTCGCTTGTTTTATTAATAAAAATTGATCAACTACTTCTCCAACTTGGAGCGTCGTAATCCCTTTCATGTTGACGCCACTCCCCTTTCATTTGCTAATGCTCCTATATCGACAATCTGGTTTTTTTGCCAATAGTTGAGCATTGTGTCATGACAAGTAAAATATAAAATTTGACGTTCATATCCTACTTCTTTCATTAATTGTACCATTTTGTCTGTGCGGTTTCGATCAAAATGGACAAAAGGATCGTCCATAATCATTGGAAATGGTGCAGCGCTCACTAGGGTTTTTGCTAGAGCCATTCGCAATGCAATATAAGCTTGCTCTTTGGTAGCCTGGGACAACTCCACCATTTGATAACGTATCCCTGCAGCATCCTGCGCTACAAAATAACCATCCTCATGAATCGAAATTTTGTCATAGTTTCCTCCTGTTAGTAAACGGAATATAGCATTTACCTCTTCAAGGACATGAGGTAATTTTTCTTCACGAAGACGGAATAGGGTTTCATGAATAGCTGTCGCCACAGCTTTTTTAGTTGCCCACTGCTCAATTAACTGCTGCAATTCTGTTTTCTCCTGCTCAAACTGTTGAAGTAATTGACCATACTTTTCATCATTTAATAGCTGTTCTTTTTCCATTAGCAAAGCAGCACGTTGTTCCAGACATTGATCAATTTTCAGTTGCAATGATTGCTGCTCTTGTTCTAAAGCACATATGCGTTCGTTAACAGAGTCCTCAATCAGATTTTCCTTCTGTTGAAGATCGAGTGAAGATAATTGAGCCTGGACGGTTTGCAATTCTGTCTCAATTTTTCTTCTCTGTTCAAATTGCTCATGCATTTCATAATAAGCCTGTTCATTTTGGATCTTTGCTGCTTTGAATAGCTCGTACATTTCAGCAGTATAACGATCCATTCTTGATTGTCCACCTTCTATTTTTATTTGAACGCTGGCTAGCTGATCTTTTGCATGCAGTGCTTGCTGCTGTTGCTGTTGTGCTTCAAGGTAGGCTGTTCGTAAATACATATAAATTTCATGTTCATTATAGGCTCCCTCTAAAACCCGTTGAAGCTGCTCATAAATATTGTTCTTTTCTACCTGCGTTTCTTGCAACAGACTTGAGGTACTGTTTCTTTTAGCTGCTAATTCTTGTACACCACGAATACGCATAAATAATTCGGGCATTAGCGATCTGGCTATCGTTCCTTGTAAGCGATAACGCTTTAAAAAATGTTGGAGTGTTTGAGTGGCCTCTTCACTTTCTACCTCCGTTAGTTGAATTTTATATTCAAGAGAAGTATATTGCTGCTCCTTCTCTTTCTGCTGTTCATTGATGTGCAACCAGCGATCTTCATATCTTTGCTTCTTTGCAAGAACTGCTTGTACTGTCAATTCCTCTTGCTCTAACTCCCGTAGGAGGATGCTATGCTCTTTATTAGTAGGTTCATTTGCTTGCTTAACATATCGAATAAACAAAAAAGTTAGCAATGATAAAACTGCTCCAATTAGAATTACAACTATGTTTTTTTCAAATACACCATAAGCAAACGACATGAAGCAAATCAGTAGTACAAGCCAGATAAAGTCATGAGGCTGCTTCTGCTTACTGCGTTGCGATTTGGCAGAACGTAGTTGCTCAAGCCTCCGCTTTTGTTGAGGCCATTGTGCTAAAATATGTTCTTCCTCACTTGTTAATGACTCACGCATTAGCTGTTGCTTTTGTTTGGCTATTGCATCTAATTCTAGGTGTACTTGCTCTAGTGAACGTAGATGAAATTTTAGCTCTTCCTCCGCCTCGTCTAATTTACTTAATTGAAGCTGAAATTGTTGCTCCTGTTGGAGTGAAACTGTTTCGTTCAAAAGATTTTCTTGTGCTTCTTTCTCTGTTACACCTAGTAAACGAAACTGTGCTTCAATTTCTTGTTCGAGCAAAAATAGATCATCCTGTAAATTTTGCTCTTTCACCATTAGCTGGTGCCATGTTGCCTCTTTTTGCATAAGGTAAGCCATTTCATTGACCTTTTGCTCATCCACTGTTGCAAGTATTTTCTCCTGCAATATTTGATGCTGCTCCTTTAATTGCATCAGTTGCTGACTTTCATGTAACAGACGATCCTTTACCTGCTCATACCGTCTGATACCCTCTGATGGAAACTGAACATGTTGAAAATTGGTCATTGTCTGTTGCAATGTCTGTTGCTGCTTGAGGAGAGGGAGTGCTTGCTTTTGAATAGTTAATTGCTGCCATTGTTGCTGTTGCCGTTTTTGCGTACCAAATAGCTGTTCTAAATTTTGCTCAAGTAATTGTAATTGCTGTAATTTATCCTCAAAGGTTTGAATCTTCACCTGTTCCTGTTTAATTGTCCGCTCAAGCTGCTTTAGTTGTTCAATCTTTTGATTAATCAATGGCACTTTACCTGTCTTTTTAAACAGCTCACTAGCCTCTTTATCCATTTTCTTTTCAAGTGCGGATAAATACTGAATACCTGTTGTACCTGAGGCAAGTAGCAAATGGGTTAGCTCCTCTTCAGACATTTTTTCAATACCTTGTAGTTCATGCAGCGAAAAAGAAAAAATGGCTTCAAAGGATGCCCTAGAATATCCATATAAAAGCTTTACTAACAACTCCTCATGCCCCGTCGTTCCATCCTCTAGGTAGACAGTAACATCACCAGCAGCCTTTCCTTTCACACGTTCAACTGTACATTGACCATAAATAGGGTGTAAAAGTGTCAGCTGACCTCCATATTTCGTTGAAATTTTCGGCTCATATTTGCGCTGTATCTGCTGCCTTGTTGGGAAACCAAAAAGCATTTGTAGTATAAACTGCAGTATCGTCGTTTTTCCTGCTTCATTTAATCCATAAAAAATAGTGACATCATCATTTAACGAAATGGAGATATTTTCATGCTTACCAAAGCCATAAATTTGGATTTTCTGTATTGTCAGCATGTAATCACGCCCTTTGAATTTCTTCTGCTAATAATGTCTGTGCACGATGGGTTAAGTTCTCAATATCCTTTTCACTAAGTGGCTCTATCAGCCTCGCACCACCCGCATATTGGTACAAATCTTTTAGAATATCCTTCCATTCATTACTGTTCCATTGTTCCATTAAGCTCACAACGGATTGAGTTGTTGCTGTATGCTCATAAAATCTCGCTGCCTTTTGCAACACCATTTTTTGTACCCAACACATTGGGTCAATACCTTCCTCAGCCTCTCGAATAGTCTCTAACCACGCATCAACTGTTGCATGTTCAAATAAAGCTTCCGTTTGTTCGTCAATATTTTGCAAATGAAGCTCTACTACCGATGCGCCATACTTCTTCCTATTAGCTGTAATAGCTTCTGCACATCTCTTCAATAATTCATTGGCGTGTACCACATTCGCACAATCCACCTCAATGGTGCTATAAACAACAGCAGAGGTAGAGATAAAATCAAGCTCAGTCGATGTTTTGGATAGCGTCACATCATAAAAGCCTTTCATTCCTTGTTCTTTACGATGTCGACTTTGAATATTGCCTGGATAAACAATTGGAGGGTTTTGATGTAAAAGCTGTCGTTTATGAATATGGCCAAGCGCCCAATAATGATAGTTCTTTTCAAGTAACTGTTGTTTTGTAAAAGGGGCATACACATCATGTGTTGTATTGCCTGCCTCACTGCCATGAAGCATACCAATATGAATGGCATGCTGATCATGTGCAGTTGGATAGCTTTCAATAACAGATTCCTTTAAATGACGTTCAGGATAGCTAAAACCATATATATTCACTTGTTGACCCCGTATTTTTAATTGAACTACACTCGTTTCAGCTGGTAATTCATAGACATTACTTGGTAAAGAAAAGCGTGTCCATGTACCATTTAAATGATCATGATTTCCGTAGCTCACAATGACAGGGATATTGTGTTGAAAAAGCTTCTCCATTGCATCTTGAAATCTTCGTTGTGCTTGCAAGCTACGATTTTCACCATCATAAATATCCCCAACAATTAGTAAAAAATCAGGTTTTTCCTGAATCGCTTTAAGGATAATTTTATCAAACGCTTCAAAAGTGCTTGACCGTATTTTCTTTAAAATGGGTTCGGGTAGACCAAATAAGCCCTTAAATGGACTATCTAAATGTAAATCTGCCATATGGAAAAAACGAATTGCTGACATCCAATCACCTCAAATAGTAGATAATTCTCTCTTTAGTACAAAACCAAAGTAATAATATCTTGTTTATTCAAAACCGAATATTTGTTCTATTTTATCATAACTCATGTTTGATGAAAAATGCTATTACGGAAAAAAACAACATTGCCTTACTTTTTCCACAATTTTCGTAATTTATCAAAAAATTCACTAGTTTTACCGTGAAGTTTATAAATCTTCTATGTATAATAGAAATATATTCAAGTAAAAGGGTGGGGTCTGTATGGAGAATTATCGTTTTACAGCTTTTGAAAAAACAGGGGAAACATTGTTTGATGAAACTTGGACTTTTGAAAATGATGAGGCTGCTAAACTAAATGGACAACAACAAATTGAGGAAAAAGGTGTTGCCGATAAAACTCATCGTCTTGTAAACGCTTCAGGTAAATTAATTTTATTCCATGTTTAGTGGCTAATAAAAGGCACGTAGTCAATGGTTTGCTACGCGCCTTTTATTATTTTTATTTGCCTACAAAGACAGGCGTTCTTTTCTCTACAAATGCATGAATGCCCTCGACATGATCTGTTGTTTTACGCATTGCAGACTGGCCCTCAGCCTCTAATGCTAAGATATTTTCTAGCTGTGGCATATTTTGTGCATGTAGAATTTTTTTCGTTGTAATCATGGAAGAAATCGGGGATGCAAGCATTTTCCCCACCACTTGATCTGCCATTGCAAATACAGTGCCCTCTGGTGCAATATAATCAATTAACCCTGCATCTAATGCTTCTTTTGCTGTTAATACCTTTCCCTCCCATATCATTTGTTTCGCTTTAACAGTACCTACACGCTCCTTCATGAAGAAATGACCGCCCCCATCTGGGATCAGTCCAATTCCAATGAAATTCATAGCAAGTTTACTATTTTCACAGGCTACAATAATATCTGCCCCTAGTGTTAGACTAAATCCTAAACCTGCTGATGCACCATGAACCGCTGCAATCACAATCATTGGTAGCTGATAATATGCCTTCACGATACGTGTCAGATAAACCATTGCCTCATCAATATTCAGTGGTTTGCTTTCATCTAGCATTGCTTTTATATCACCACCCGCAGAAAAGACCTTTCCTTCTCCACGAATAACAAGCACCTGAATATCTTTTTCCTGCTGTAGAGCCTCAAAGCATTCTGCAAGTTCACGCATCATGACATCATCCATTGCATTCATCGCCTGTGGACGATTCAATGTTAAGGTTGCTCGACGCTCTAATTTTTCTAATGTAATCGTTGAAAATTCCATCTCTATAACCCCCAAATATGAATAGTCATTCACTATGTATAATTCGTGTTTTTTTTGAAAACTCCTTCTCTCTAAGCAAAATTGCTCCTGTTATGCTATATTAAAGGACGAATATCGAGATAAAGGTGGTAATGTATTTTGACACAAAAAGACTATCGTGTATTACTTTATTATAAATATATTACGATTGAAGATCCTGAAGCGTTCGCAGAAGAACATTTAGCATTGTGTAAAGAGATAGGGCTTCTTGGTCGTATTTTAGTAGGTTACGAAGGTATTAACGGAACTGTATCAGGTACCATTGAGCAAACAGATGCTTACATGAATCATATAAAGGCAGATGCTCGTTTTAGCGATATGATGTGGAAAATTGATGAGACTGAAGGGCATACCTTTAGAAAAATGCATGTACGTCCTCGTCGAGAAATTGTTCACCTCGGTTTAGAACAGGATATCAATCCGTTAGAAATCACAGGTGATTATTTAACACCTAAAGAATTTATGGAACAGATGAAAGATGACAACACCGTGGTTATCGATGCCCGTAATGACTATGAATATGATCTCGGTCATTTCCGAGGGGCTGTTCGACCAGATATTGAAAACTTCCGTGACCTACCTGCTTGGATGGAGGCGCATAAAGAAGATTTTGCAGATAAAAAAATCTTAACTTATTGTACAGGTGGTATTCGCTGCGAAAAATTCTCTGGTTGGCTAAAACGCGAGGGCTATGGTAAGAGCGTAGGTCAATTACACGGCGGTATTGCTACATATGCGAAGGATCCTGAGGTAAAAGGTCAATTATGGGATGGTCAAATGTTTGTTTTTGACCGCCGTCGAAGTGTACCGATTAATCAGGTGGAACATGTTATTGTTGGGAAGGATTATTTCACCGGGGAGCCTTCTGAACGATACACAAACTGTGCAAACCCAGCGTGTCATAAGTTAATGCTTTGTGAAGAAAAACATGAGGCATTTTACATGCGAAGCTGTTCAGATGATTGTCGCCGTGCAGAACGCAACTTTTTCGTGGAGGAAAACGGTTGGACAAAGGAACAGGTTGAAGAACAAATTGCTAAGATTGCAGAGGTCCAACAATCAAATTGTTAATCCATTCCATAATTTAATCAAGGTGCGCATTGCTGTTGGATTTCTGCTCAAAACTTCAGCATAGTGATCTACTCCAACATTATCAATCCATTTAAAAAGAGCATCGTTCATCAAAACGATGCTCTTCATTCATTTATGCACTTTATCCTTGCCCTAAATAACGCCCTACCTGGCGTCCACTAAATAAACAACCACCAACAAATGTCCCTTCTAAAGCGCGGTAGCCATGGACGCCACCGCCACCGAAACCACTTACTTCACCAGCAGCAAATAACCCAGGAATTGGCTGACCGTCCATGCCCAAAACAGCACCATTTAAATTTGTTTGTAAGCCACCTAAAGTTTTCCTTGTTAGAATGTTTAAGCGAACAGCAATTAAAGGCCAATTTTTGGTATCTAAAATTTTATGTGGCTTGGCAACACGCACCCATTTATCCCCAATATAATTTCTTGCTCCATGAATAGCGTTTACTTGCAAATCCTTTGTAAACTTATTGTCCATTTCCCGATCTCTTGCCAAGATTTGCTCTTTAATCTTCATGAAATCAAGTAGCTCATTTTCAGCAAGTTTATTCATTCCATCTACAAGTTCCTTTAGATCATGTGCAATCACAAAATCCTCTCCGTGATTTTTAAAAGCTTGGATAGGAGCAGGTGGGCCTGGTAAAATGCGTTTTAGAACATCGCCAATGCTTTTGTTTGTTAAATCTGGGTTTTGCTCTGAGCCAGATAAAGCAAATTCTTTCTCAATAATTTTCTCCGTTAAAATAAACCAGGAATAGTCATAACCTGTTTTTTGAATCGCCTCTAACGTACTGAGTGTATCAAACCCTGGAAAGTTGGGTGCATGAAAACGATTCCCCTCTGCGTCAAACCACAGGGAGGAGGGACCAGGCAATATCCGAATTCCATGGTTGGGCCATATTGGATCCCAATTTCTTAAACCCTCTGTGTAATGCCACATGCGATCACGGTTTACAATGCGTCCCCCAGCATGTTCCGTGATCTCTAACATTCTTCCGTCAACGTAAGCTGGTACACCACATACCATATTTTTGGGAGGGGTTCCTAATCGAGCAGGCCAATTTTTTCTCACTAAATCAAAATTTGCCCCAATACCACCACTTGCCACAATCACAGCTTTAGCTTCGTAGGAAAATTCACCGATTCCTAATCTCGAACTTTTTTCACCTCGATTAATAAAGGTTTCAGCTAGCACCGTTCCGCTAATTCCTATAATCTTCCCTTCTTGCTGCACAAATTCATCCACACGATGTCTTGGCTTGAAGTCAATGAATCCTTCTTTCATAGCCTGTTTTACTTTATCTACAAATGGCTTTACAATGCCAGGGCCTGTTCCCCAGACAATATGAAATCTAGGTACTGAATTGCCATGCCCTCCTGCCAATGAGCCTCCCCGCTCTGCCCATCCAACAACAGGGAAAAACTTTATACCTTTTGACTTTAACCAGTCGTATTTTTCACCTGCAGCAAAATCGACATATGCTCTTGCCCATTTATACGCCCAGGAATCCTCATCTTCTAAACGATCAAAGCCTGCAGTTCCTTGCCAATCCTGCCATGCAAGCTCCTTACTATCTTTAATTCCAAGCCTTCTTTGCTCTGGAGAATTTACTAAAAATATTCCTCCAAAAGACCAATATGCCTGTCCTCCGATTGAATTTTCAGGCTCTTGATCTACTAAAAGAACTTTTTTCTTTGCATCGATTAATTCACAAGCTGCGACTAATCCTGCAAGACCAGCACCGACTATTGCAACATCGTACTTCATTCTTACACCCCCAAATCAATCATCCTTAACTAACATTCTTCTCTCACAGTCTGTTTACCTTCTACTTTTTATATTTTTGTCTAAAATGTGACAAACAAAAACGTTCGCTTTCTTAGAACAAATCCATGGATAATTAGCATAAACTCTCTATTTTATTCCATTTAATTCCCATATAATTTTCAATGCTAAAACTACACAGAAACCTGATACTATCGGACTTTTCAAATATCGTTAGCGCTTTCATTGTATTCCCCAAAAAGACGAACAATACAACAGTATTATATAAATAATATTCGTTTTTAGTTATTTTTCAGACTTTTGAAGTCAGTATTTTTAAAGTTTTTAAGAAATATCGTTGACAAAGGTGAACAATAGGGATTATGATGTTAACAAATTTAATCACAAAAAATATAACGACGGAGACACACTAGTCGCAAGAAAATCCAAAGAGAGCTGATGGTTGGTGCAAATCAGTGATTTCTACGATAATAGTTCCACTCCTGAATAGATAGGCTGAACAACTTAAAAGTATGCTTATCCGTCTCATGCACGTTACGCATATAGCTAAGACTGCCAGAATAAATTTTCCAGCAGTGATTAAGGGTGGTACCGCGAACCAAAGTTTATACAGCCTTTCGCCCCTTACAACACACTAACTGTGTTTGTAAGGCGTGGAAGGCTTTTTATATTGTCTTCGATTTAGAAAGGAGATTGTTTGTATGCTGTAAGATGTTCGAATTTTACAAATTTCAGACTATCGTAGATAAAGCCATAGCCAATAATGATAAAAAAGGAGCTAATTATAATGACTACTGCAACAAAAACAAGAACTATTAACGTATTTATCGCTGATCCACTAAGTGAGGATGGTATTTTCCCATTACGCCAGGAACAAGATTTAGATTTAAACATTATTGTAGACACAGGTTTAGCACCAGAAGAATTAATCGCTAAAATTGCTGATGTAGATGTATTACTTGTTCGTTCTCAAACAACGGTAACACGTGAAGTAATTGAAGCAGCAAAAAGCTTAAAATTAATTGGTCGTGCTGGTGTTGGTGTCGATAATATTGATCTTGCTGCTGCTACAGAACACGGCATTATCGTGGTAAACGCACCAGATGGTAATACTAACTCAGCTGCCGAACATACAATTGCGATGATGACTTCACTTGCCCGTCATATTCCACAAGCTTTTAATACATTAAAAAATGGCAAATGGGATCGCAAATCTTTTGTTGGCGTGGAGCTAAAAAATAAAACTTTAGGCGTTGTAGGTTTTGGTCGAATTGGTGTTGAAGTAGCTTATCGTGCTAAGGGTCAACGTATGAATGTTATGGCATACGATCCTTTCCTAACAGATGAACGTGCCAAAGAATTAGGTGTAACAAAAGCAACGGTTGAAGAAATCTGTGTAGCTGCAGATTTCATTACAGTTCATACACCACTTTTACCTGAAACTCGCAACCTTATTAATAAAGATAAATTTGCGATGATGAAAGATGGCGTACGTATTATTAACTGTGCACGTGGCGGTATCATCAATGAAGACGATTTATATGATGCAATCGTAGCAGGTAAAGTGGCTGGAGCAGCTCTTGATGTATTTGTTTCTGAACCAGCAACAGATCATAAGCTACTGACTTTACCACAAGTTATCGCAACTCCTCACTTAGGAGCATCTACAATCGAGGCACAGGAATCTGTAGCGGTTGACGTATCAAATGACATCATTAAATTTTACAAAACAGGTACTGTAACAAATCCAGTAAACATGCCATCTATACCTAAAGAGCTTCTTGCACAAGTTGAGCCATTCTTTGAATTAGCTGAAAAACTTGGTTCATTCCTATCACAAGTGACAACAGAGCCAGTCAAAGAAATCAACCTATCTTATGCTGGAGAAGTAGCAAACTATGATGTTCGTCCATTAACTTCAAATGCATTAAAAGGTTTACTGTCTAAAAATCACGGTAATCATGTCAATGATGTGAATGCTCGTTACTTATCTGAACGTATTGGTATGAAAATTAATGAGCACAAAACAACAACAGCAAAAGGCTTTACTAGCTTAATTACTATTGAAATTATTACTGCTAACGAAACACATACTGTAGCGGGTACACTATTAAACGGTTTAGGTGCACGTATTGTAAAAGTAGAGGACTATGTTGTAGATGTCATTCCACAAGGTCACCTTCTTTACATTAAAAATACTGACAAACCAGGTGCAATTGGCCGTGTAGCAACAAAGCTTGCAGAAAAAGAAATCAATATTGCAACAATGCAGGTTGGTCGTGCACAGGTTGGTGGTACAGCGGTTATGATGTTAACGGTTGATAATGTTGTAACAGAAGAAGATTTAGTTTTTGTGGCACAGCTTGAAAACATTGATGAGGTAAAAGCCATTAACCTATAATTAATAATAGCAAGAAGCAGGGAGTCTCTACTCTCTGCTTTTTATTTTGGGAAAATGATACTTTTCTATGAGTTCTTCGTCATTAAAGAAAAGGAGGTGTTCAGCTTGAACATAGAAGAAATATTTTACTTACATAATCACACCATTTTTAAATACTTATATTACTTACTAAATGATGAAAAATTAGCGGAGGATTATACACAGGAAACCTTTGTCCGTTATTTGAACCATCACCAAACAATAAAAGAAGGAGCCGATCTAGCTTGGTTGCGGTGCACTGCACGCAACCTTGCCTATGATCATTATCGTCGGAAAAGGATTATTCAGTTTGTCCCTTTTTTACAACAGCATGAAGAACAAGCGTCACCTTCTCCTCATCAATGGCTGATGCAACGAGAAGATGCCAAGATACTGTATCTTGCAATTCGAAAACTAAAAATTACCTATCGTGATGTGATCATTCTGCGCAAAATAGAGGGGCTTTCCATCGAAGAAACCTGCGCTATTCTTGGCTGGAATGAGGGGAAAGTAAAAAACACATTAAAACGAGCACTCATCGCATTAAAAAAACAGTTAGGAGGTGAGATGGATGAAGAATGATAAGAAGACATGGCAACACTTAGATGATTTAATGTTATCTGATCAGCAGCAAAAAAAATTATTACGCAATATGACAGAGCTCTCAGTAATTAGTAAACAAACTACTGGAAATGGATGGAAAATCCCTTCTGTGTCAGTGCTATTTATAGTAGTTCTTTCTTTATTAATTTTAACTTTTGTTCAACGTCCGACTGATTCTCCTATGACAATGGATTCCTCCAAAGCCATCCAACGTGTCTACTTAAAGGAGAATCTGAACAAGGATACCTTTATAGCAAAGGATTCTTGCCTTTATGTTCCTCAGCAATGCTATGCTCATTCAAAGGCTATCACACAGCTACAACAGAATTGGGACAACGCTTCTCCTATAACAATATCCGCTAGTCAATGGAAAAGTGGTACTATCTATGATATTTTGATTCTCTATAATGACCGTACACAAGAGAAATGGAAGGTACTCAATAACAAGATTTTCTTCAATGTTGAAACCCAGCAAGCCTTTCTGATTGAAGAATCAATTGACTCTCTACGCTATTTTTATGATGAGAAGCGGTCGACGAAACTTATTTTAGGGAACATTTTCATCCTACTTATGCATTTCATCCTATGGATTGCTAAAAAAAGAATGCCTTATACAGAACGTCGCTTTTTCGCTGCGACAGTTGAGCATGCTATTGCCAATGCCATCATGCTCGTGTTGTTTGGAGGTATTTCATTTGGTATCTATCTTGTCCACCATACAATTCATGCAACAATTATTTATGGCCTTTTCTCACTCTACTCCTTTATGCAAATCTATTATCGTAAAAAGGCTGGTGAACCTAAGGGTTACTTAATTGCTAGCGCTCTTGTTCAGCTTTGTATAGCGATAGCTTTTACATGTTTATACCTTGGACTGAATGTCTATTTTTAATAAAAAAATGTACTGACTCCATGAAGGGTCAGTACATTTTTATACTATAGCTTATTTACAAGCTCCAACAACGCTGTCAAAGAATCCACCTCATAGGTAGGTGTCACAGCCCCGCTGGCGATATTGCTTTCACGATTAATCCATACATTGCGCATTCCCACACGAGATGATCCTAAAATATCAGTATTAAGATTGTCGCCAACCATAATTGCCTCGTCCGCTGTAATACCTGCTTTCTCCATCACATACTCAAAAATAGATGCGTCCGGCTTACCTTTACCAAAGTCACCTGAAATAATAATATGATCAAAATATGGGGCAATTTCTGGTGTGATTTCTAGCTTTAAATTTTGCAAACTT
Source organism: Lysinibacillus sp. YS11 (assembly GCF_002896375.1). NCBI lineage: Bacteria > Bacillati > Bacillota > Bacilli > Caryophanales > Bacillaceae > Lysinibacillus > Lysinibacillus sp. YS11. Next base: position 3,824,802 of record NZ_CP026007.1, read on the forward strand.
GGTGCGCCATTTGTAAGCAATACAAGCTGATATTTTCCTTTTAATTCATCTAACACTGCAAAAGTATCTTCGTATAAAAATGGCGCTACTTTACGCTCGGCTACAAAGCGCTCTCCTAGCTCCTCTCCAAACGCTGTATCTTCAATACCAAGAGCAGCTAACCCTTTTGTCCAAGCCGCTGCACGATAGCTAGGAACAATTTCCTTCATTTTTTGGAAGGAGTCTGTCGAGTCGTCAAACGTTCCCCAAAGTCCTTCAAATGGATTGATACCAATTAATACCGTATAATCATATGTTTCATAACCCTCATATAAAGCACGTGCCTCTCGGCGAACAGCTTCCTCTAGCTCAGTAGGATTCACATTATGTACTGTTGCTGCATAGTCACATGTTTTTTCAAATGCAGTTTTGACTGATTTTTTATCCCATAGTAGTGTATCATCTAAATCAAAAATAATTGTATTTATCGACATTTTTGTCCGCTCCTAGCTCCCGATTAATACTACTATTTTAGCATATTTTCAAAATATTTAGGATAACAATTTAAGTACAATTCCTGTATCTAAAAACAAGCTGTACGTCAAATCTTACAGCTTGTCATGTATTAATTATTTTTATTTCGTAAACGATTCATTAAACTCTGAAGGTCTGCTCTTTTTTGCTGTGTTTCTTCTTTTAAAATTTCAATATGGTAAATACCATCTTTTTCTTCTATCTGAACACGATCACCTACTTGCACAGGCTTGTTCATGGCTGACTGTGAAATAATGAGTTGTTCCTCTTCTGCTGGAAACTTTAAGAAAACCGCATAGCCATCTTCAATACGGTCCAATGTGTATTTACTCAAGCTCACTTACAAGTTCCCCTTTCTCATTCCGTAATTGCGCAGCATCTCCAGCATTTAACCAAATTTGTTTAGTTGTCCATTTCAAATAATTTTGCCCTTCCCGTGCATTGGTTCCACTAGTAATATAAATCGTTTTCCCTGGCTGTAAAGAAAGATTAGGGAAGTTATAAACTTGATGCCCTTCAATTGAAATAAGCTGCCAATCTTTTAAAGATACTGCGTGTTGTCCACTATTTTTAATTCCTACAATTTCAGTAACAAGATCCTTGCTAACGATTTCAATAGCTGTTGTCGGTTCTTCTTTAGATAGTATATTACCAGTTTCTACACTAGAAGTTTCCTTACCGTTCACCGTATAGTTTACCCCATCTGTGGACACCGTAATCGTTCCTAAATCCGCGGTGGCATATATTTTACTACCAATAGCCTGCAAACGGTCCACAATTTCTGCATGTGGATGTCCATACTTATTATCCTCTCCATAACTTAATATCGTGACCTCTGGTTTTACAGCCTGAATGAACTCCTCTGAGCTACTTGTGTTAGAGCCATGATGTCCAGCTTTTAAAACTGTTGCTTTCACATCATACTGCAACATTTCCTTTTCTAATGCCACTCCCGCATCTCCTGTCAATAAAAAAGAGACATTCCCATAAGTCATTTTTAAGACAATGGAGGCATCGTTATTGTCTGTAGCCTGATCATTGGCATTTAAAACTTTCACATTTACATCCTTATCAAATTCGATATCATCGCCGATTTTTGGCACATGATAAGGAATATTTTTTTCATCGATACGTGTCAGCATCTCTTCAAAGGTTTGCGATGTATGTACTTTTCCCGAATCATAAAATTGCTCAATCGTCATGTTATCTAATACAGGAATAAGCCCTCCAATATGATCAGCATCTGGGTGTGTTGCTACTACAATATCAAGCTTATCTATCCCAAGTTCTTTTAAATAAGAGACAATCTGTTGCCCTGCGCCCTTCACTCCCCCATCTATAAGCATCGTTTTACCACTTGGTGATTCGATCAGTATAGAATCCCCCTGTCCTACATCAATAAAATGAACCTGCATTTCATGACCAGCTGTTACAGGAATTTTCTCTGTCTTGACTGCCTCGGTACAGCCGGCTAATAAAAAAATACAAAGGAGTAATACTATTATTTTTTTCATCTACTAACTTCCTTTCTATTCTCCTATTATACAAAAAGAGAGCTAGCCATGGGCTGCTCTCCTTTTACTTTAAACAAATATCCACCATAAAATCATCGTAATAATAATAGTCACAAGCCCTTGGAGTAATGTGGCCACCGTTTGGGCTTTATAGGCTTGTGTTACTTCCATACCACTATACTGCGTAATCACCCAAAAGAAGCTATCATTCACATGGCTAACTGTCATTGCTCCTGCACCTATTGCCATCACCACTAATGCTAATGGTACCGCTCCATCAATCCCCAATGTCACAAGCATTGGGGCTACTAAAGTAGATGTAATCACAAGAGCTGTTGTGGAAGAACCTTGAGCCGTTTTCAACGCTGCTGCTACTATAAACGGCACAAGAAGGAATAATGTACCTGAGGCAAACATACCTAAATCCATTTCTTGAAGCATTTCTCCAACACCAGCATTTTTTATAACAGTTCCAAACGAACCACCAGCCCCTGTTATAAGTAAAATTGGTGCTGCTTCTTTTAGACTTTCGCCAATCCAACCTGTTAATGTCGTTTCATTGATTTCAGGTAATAATAAAAAGGCTGCTGCTACACCTAAAAATAAGGCCACTGTTGGAGAACCTAAGAATTTAAAGATGGTATTGAAAGTCGATTCCGTATCACCAACTAATGCTGCTATAGAACCCAAACCAATTAACACAATCGGCAGAACGATTGGTAAAAATGCTTTAAATGTTGAGGGCATTTTACCAAAGGATTTAATGACTTCCTCATAATCTAATGCCTCTACCTCATCTTCAGGAACGCGAATTTTTGTCGCCACTTTTACTGACCATAGATAACCTACGAATGTTGCTGGTATCGCGACTAGTAAACCAATGACAATGACTGTTCCTAAATAATCAGCTGCGCCAATATTTCCTGCTGCTGCAATAGGCCCTGGAGTTGGTGGTACTAATACATGCGTCGCAAATAAGCCAGTTGCTAAAGCTACTGCCATAGATGCAATCGTAACATTTGCTCGCTTTGCTAATGATTTTTGCAAGCTGGATAAAATAATAAAGCCAGAATCACAAAATACTGGTATGGATACGATATAGCCAATTAAAGACATCGCTAATTGTGGACGTTTAGGTCCTACAATTCTTAACACTACTTCTGCCATTCGATAAGCAGCACCTGATTTTTCTAATATTAAGCCTATAATAGTACCAGCAATAATGACTAAACCAATACTTGTCATTAAGCCTCCAAATCCAGTATTAATGCTTTCCACTACTGTCAATAATGGCATACCTGAAGCAATTCCAACGAAGAAAGCACTAATTAATAAAGCTAAAAACGGATGAAGCTTTAACTTAGCTGTTCCTAAGACAACAAATAATACCCCTATTAATATAATAATGAACAACATCTAGACATCCCCCTTTTGTAAGTAACGCTCTATCATTCTTTTAGTTTTTAACCGAATAAAGTGTGCAGGTTCTTGCATTGCCTGCTGCACATCAATCTCCTCATCTACCAATGACTCAACAACTGTAAAATACGCTTGTAATGCTGCATTTGCCTTGGTATCAATTCCTCCAGACAGCAGCATCGCCTCTACATTCGCTTGCTTTGCAGCTTTTGCTACACCTAATGGTGCCTTACCATGTAATGTTTGAAGATCAGATTTTCCTTCACCCGTTATCACTAACTGTGCTTCTGCTAAATGAGCCTGAAGTTGTACAGCGTCCAGCACAAGGTCAATTCCTGCATGGAAGGTTCCTTTTAAAAAAGCGATTAATGCGCCCCCCATTCCCCCAGCGGCTCCAGCACCTTTATAGTCATGTAATCGTATAGCAAATTGAGCTTCAACAATATCTGCAAAATGCTTTAAACAACGATCAAATTCAGCGACCTGGTGTTTTTGAACACCCTTTTGTGGACCAAAGATGGCAGTGGCTCCTCGTTCACCAATAAGCGGATTATCCACATCACAGGCAATCGTAAATGTGGATTCTGCTAATCTAGTGTCTAGTAGACTCATATCTATGACATCTAATTGCATAAGGTTAGAAACACCAGCCTCAAGTTCCACCCCTTCCGCTGATAATAACCGCACACCTAATGCTTGTAACATACCAGTACCCGCATCATTTGTAGCACTCCCACCAATGCCAATAATAAATTTTCTAAAACCTTGATCAAGTGCGGCTTTAATTAATTGTCCTGTGCCATAAGATGTAGCAAGTTCAGGATTTTTCTCACTTTCTTGTAACAGCATAATACCAGATGCTTGAGCCATCTCTATTACACAGGTTACTTGATCGCCCAGTACACCATATTGAGCCTGGATAGCTCTTCCCAATGGATCAAGCACAGTTGCTGAGCAATATCGACCATCTGTAGAGGCAATAAGTGAGTGCAGTGTACCTTCACCACCATCTGCCACTGGTAGTATAATTGTTTCAATTGAATGATCCACATCTAAGATTCCTTTTTGCATTGCCTTTGCTACTTCAACTGCTGACAGAGTACCCTTGTAGGAATCTGGACTAATGATAACTTTCATGTTATACCTCCACTTATGTCGTCCATTGACATTTACGTAAATTTTCATATCCCTAAGTTAAGCGCTTACAATTTATTATAATGACAATAAATTCAGAAAACATTATAATAGGTGTACAATTTATCTGTCATATAACAGGCTGTTTTTTATGCGAGGTGTATAAACATGTTGACAAAAAAGTTAGCAGAAGACATCGTCCATCAAACGATGTTGCGCTTGCGTCACAATATTAATGTTATCAGCCCAAGTGGAGTCATTTTAGCTTCTGGGGATAAAATGAGGGTGGAAAATATTCATGAAGGTGCACTATATGTAGCACAGACAAAAGAGACTCTAATTATAAATGAGGAAAATATAGCACTTTATCCAAACACAAAACCAGGCATCAATATGCCAATTATGTATCAAGATGAGGTTGTAGGTGTTATAGGTATTACAGGAGATTCAGACGATATGCTTGAAATTGCTAATCTCGTTCAACTCACAACAGAGATTATGGCCCATCAAGCGATTGTTGAATCTAAAAGCGAATGGCAACGAAAGAATAACGATTACATATTTGAAGCACTCGTTCATGGAAGTAAGCTAGACGGAACCTTAACTGAACGGATTCAGAAATTACCATTTGCTCTTTCGGGCCCTTTTCAGGTGATTTTAGTGAGCTTAAATGAAGCATCCTACGCAGAAAATACAATACCCTTCTTTTTTGAGGATCTATTTTACAAACAGCCTATTCTTGCTGGTCATAGCCAATTACAGGAATACTATATCCTACTAACAAATTGTATGGAGCAAAATTGCCGTCCTATTATAAAAGCACTGCGTAAGCAGAAGCAGAAACTTCCCTCCCTTCAAATTGGTGTAGGGCCTGTGGTTCAGCATTTATCTCAGCTTCCCTATAGCTACCAAGGTGCCGGAACAGCTCTAAAATTTGCTACAATCAATAATGAATTGACTTTTTTTGAAGATGTCGAGTTATATTCCCTTTTTAAACCTCGTGAATCGGAGGAGGTACAAGCATTTTACCGTCGTGTACTCAAAAATTTAGACGCTAAACAATTGGAAACATTACAATCGTTTTTTGATTGTAATTTACAGCTAAAGCATTGTGCTCAGCATTTGAATATTCATCGACATACACTTACTTATCGTTTAAATAAAATAAGGGAATTAACAGGCTATGATCCGCAATACTTTGAGGATGCTGTTCTGCTAAAAATGGCCTGTACATTACGAACACTACAAACAATGAAGGCAATCTGAACAGATCAGATTGCCTTCATCATTAAGCCTTATATAATTCATTTAAAAATTCTATTTTCTTCCCAATAGCCTCTTCAAAGGTCATGATATAGGCAGCAGGATCTTTCGGATTATGGAATTGTGTAATTCTCCCTGTTTCGGGATGAACAAATTTTGAGGATGCCCCACAGCCAATTCCTAAGATTGTCTGCACTTCTTCCATAATAACGATATTATAAATACTTTCTTCTCCCGCTTTACTATAGCCGACATTTTCTAAATTACCTAAAATATTTTTCTGACGATATAAATAGTATGGAACATAATCATTTTCTTTTGTCCAAATTTGTGCCATTGCCATCATTTCAGCTACCGTATCACGGTCGGCTACTTTGTATTTATCCTTATTACGCGTCATCTCTGAAGCACGTTTAAATGATAGCGTATGAACAGTTAAAGACTCTGGCTGCATTTTTGCCGATTCCTCTAATGAATGTTGGAATTCTTCAATCCCTTCATTCGGTAGCCCAATTATAAGATCCATATTGATATTGTTCATACCTGATTCTCTTGCAAGCCAAAACTTATCAATGGTTTCCTGGACTGTGTGATGACGACCAATTGCTTTTAATGTTTCATCAGTATAAGATTGTGGATTTACACTAATACGATCAATACCCCATTTTTTTAGCACTTCTAATTTTTCTGGTGTGATGGTATCAGGTCTTCCTGCTTCAACTGTCACCTCTCGAATTGTTTCAGGGTTAGGGAATGATTCATACATCGTTTGATATAAGGCATCCATTTCTTCGGCCTCAATTGAAGTCGGTGTACCACCACCCCAATAAATGGAGGTGATTTTCATATCATTGTCCTTCAGCCATTTACCCATTTCGCGCAATTCAATATGCAAGCCATCTAAAAAAGTCGTAACACGCCCTTGCTTACGATTACTACCAATCGCATAGGCTGGGAAAGTGCAATATGCACATTTGGTAGGGCAGAATGGAATACCAATATAAACACTGATTTCTTGTCCAATGGCATCAAGATCAGGAATGGTCACTAGTTGTCGGTCCACAATTTCCTTTAATAGTCCAACTTTTTCCTTTGATAAGCGGAAATCTCGAATTAATAGATCAGCAATTTCTTGCTCACTTTTACCTTCTTTTCTAAATTTATGATACAGCTTTGTTGGGCGTACACCTGTTAAAATCCCCCATTGCTGATGCACTCCAGTATGCTGTTCAAGAACATCTAAAAATACATGTGACAATGCACGTTTTATGCGAATATTTAGCTCACGATCTGTTGCTGGGGACTCATATTGAATACTGTACTCATTCGTGTATTGCTTACCATCTACAATCAAGTTTGCTTTTGTAGAAATGGAAAAATCTTTTCCAGTCTGATAGTCAAATGAAGCAGACATATCTGCTCCCATTAGTTCAACCTTCAGCTTGGAATCCTCAAAAAATAAATTCGCAATATGATTTAATACGCGAATCCAATCTTCAGGATATTTTTGATCTATATGAATAATTTTCATTTCGTTTCGCTCTCTTCTTTTATATATTGCAGATTTAAGTTTAACAAATTTCTATGACTATAAGCAAAATAACAATTAGAATCTATAAAATAACAGAATATTCTGTTTAAATATAGACAAACTATTTTTTTGTCATTATAATTTTCAGAAAAGGTGGTGTCGAGAATGTTTATTTTAAAAAATGACAATTATACATCTGTTTCGAGCTTTATTCATCAAGTAGAAGTAGCATTCCACCATTTTGATTTAGAGCGCTGTGACGAAAAAACATTATATGTCACGGTAAAACTTAAATACGGCACACATAAAGTACTTTGTGATTTTATTTATATTATTGATCAACAAGAAATCTATGGCGCTATTTCAATTAACAAGCATTATGAAAAGACAAGGGTATTTATTCAACAGCATTTTCAGCAATTTTTATTGTATTCAGATGAAATGGTATTAGCTAAAAACTTCATGAGTACAATATCCTTTAAACAATGTCTCCAACAATTCGCGAAAAAGTATCCAGCCTTTATTTCCTCAAAGAACCATTACGCTCTAGCAATGGCTGAGTAACCACAAATAAAAATAGTATGCCAAGCATTGTTGGCATACTATTTTCTTAATTATTTTAAATATTCATCCACAAATTCAACAGGTACATATGTCTTTGTATCTTTTAAGGTCGGTGCGACTGTTAGTGTACGTAATGCCTTATTATAGCCAAATGTTTTTTCACCGCGAGTAATTGTGTAAGACATATTCCCTTTTGAAAGGATTGCCCCCTTGCCTGTAGAATCCACTTTGAAGCCAAGCTTTTCAGCGATCACACGTAATGGCACCATTTTTGTACCAGCTACTTCATAAGAATCTGATGCGATAATATTATCAATTTCTTCATTTATTGGATTCTTAGTAGTTGAGGAATCATCGTCCAGTACAATTACTTTAGATGGTGTTGTTTGAGCTGGGATACTTTTAGTAGAGGCCGTATAGAAAACAATTAGATGCTTCTCTGCTAAATCTTTAGCGTCCACCTTTTCACCTTTTTCATTGAATAGCTCTGTTTCTTTCCCAATATTTAATTTTAAAATATCATACGTATTAGTTAAATCTTCAAAGAAATAATCCACTTCTACAAAACCAACTTCTTCTGTTTCAACGATGACAACCTCTGGATTTAATTGTGGTGGATAAATATATTTTTGCGGTTTGTTAGCAAAGGTATAAGCTAATACTTTATCACCCTTTTGTAGCTCCACTTTCTTCCCAGTATTGTCGAACACGAGAGTATCTTTAGTAATTTCTAATACATTTGTTTGCTCGCCTTCTTTTACTGTGTAATATGTAATATTTTCCCCAATACGAACATCTTCCACAGTACCACGAGTATCATTAAAAATGTGTACGGGATCAATTTGTATTTGTGGTACCTCCGCTTCTGTAGATTGCTGCTCATTTGCTGAAGCTACCGGTACAAGGGCACTTCCAAATAATAATGCAGACATAGCTGCAGGTGCTATTTTTTTCATGTTCATAAAATCTCTCCTTATTGTTTGGATTCATAGTAGTAGTAGTTTTAAAATGGAAAAAGTTTCAGTGCAAACCGAGGATTTTATGAGAAAGAGGTGGCAGTATCTACTGCCACCTCTTATTCCTATTCTTTAACAATCTCGCTCAAACCAGTAATATCGATGCCATTTAAAGCTTGAGTAGCAAGGCGATCTGCTTCCGAATTATCCTTACGTGAAACAAGCTGGTATTCGGCTTGAATGTGAAGTTGCTCCAGCTTAGCATCAATTTTATCTGCCCAGCTTGCTAGTTCTTTTTCCAATGCTGGCCATTCCCCATTCAGCTGATTGATGACCACTTGTGAATCTCCTATAATACGCACAGGCAAATGGTGGACATTTAAAAGTTCTAGCTCTACTAAGGCTAAATAAAGCGCTGCATACTCTGCCTCGTTATTTGATTTCAATTCAGACGAAAAGGCATTCCTTCTCAATCGTAAAGGTTTACCATTTTGTTCATAATAAATGGCGCAGCCTAGTCCTGCTTGCCTTGTCCCACGATCAAAACCTCCATCAAAATAGACCGTAATATTATGAGGCTCTGTATCAATTTCCTTTAAATATGCTTTTAGCTCTTTAAGTGACCAATTTGTATCTTGCCGATCAATACAATGTAGCGATTTTACCCTTCCCGTTCTTTCCATATCCTCTGCAAGTAAAAGTGCTTGAGCTGCAGGCATTTCAGCGGAACGTAAAACTGTTGTTGCTCCTTTTGGTGTTTTATAGGTCCATTCAATGATGACATGCATATTCATAACCTCCCATACTCTTTAACTGGTACATAAAGCAAAAACGTGTACCGACCAATAGCGGATACACGTTTTCCTCTCACTTGTTATATGTGCAATTCCTAGAAAAATTATTCCTTTTTAAATTGCGATTATCACCTTTTATTGAATTCCTTCATATAAACCTTGGATAGGTTTTATTAAAATGCGATTTACTTCTTCGATTACTTTACTTACCTTCATTTCTGCCTCAAGCATCGTTGAAATTTTTTCATTTTGCTGTGCAAGCTGTGCCGCTTTTTGTGCATAGACAAGCTCATCCTCCAAAATATCCTCACCAGCTAATTGCTTTTTCTGTAATTCGATTTGAATTTTACGGAAGTTTTTAAAGACATTTAATGCCTCTTCATCATTTTTAACAACTTCAACAGCAGCTTTTAACGCTTCAAATTCTGGAATCTTACGGAAAGTTGCTTCTAACGCATTAATGTCATTATAAATATTAATCATTCATACAATCTCCTTTTAAATAAAGTAAACAATCAAGCCTTGCACAATCCCAATCAATCCACCAAGCACTGCACCTAATACAGTAATCATTTTAAACTCACGTTTTGAAATACCTAATACAAGCTCCTCTAATTTCTCTACTGGGAATGAATCAACCTGCTCTCGCACAACCTCTTGTAAGTTTAAACGTTTTAGTACGTCCTCAAGTTTTTCCTCTGCCTTCACAAAAGCTTTTTCTATAGCTTGTGGAATCACGGTATACTTCGCCCAGTCATTTCCTTCTGGCCAATAATAAGAAATCGGTTGATTTAAACGTTCAGAGATTGCTAATTGTTCTTTCACGTACACTTGTAATTTCGATAAAATGGGGTCAAATTGAACATCTTGCAAAAAGTCCATAGCTGGTCGATCTTTAAGTTTTTCCCATTCCTGTGAAAATATTTTTGTTAGTAATGTTGTTGTTCCTGGTGCTTGTAAAAACTTCACAAGCTCACGTTGAACTTTCCCAACTAATGAAGAGGAATCACCTAAGAACATATTGATCATGCCGCCTAGAGACCCTTTTGATGATAAAAAGTCATCAATCATTGCCTTAATCGTCATTTCACCTTCTGGTGATAAAAAATAATCCTCGCCTTTTTCCAAAATGTGCTGAACTGCTACTGGAATTTTAGCATCAATTGTATTTTGGATATCATCTGATAACAGCGTACGAATTGATTTTGTTGATAGTGTATTCTTTACCGACGAAAATTGTCCCTCAACAATTGCTTCAACCTTCTGTTCAATGGTAGTAGGTAGATGAGCAAACCCAGCTAAGTTTAGCCAATCCTGAATTGTTTTGTCGTTTGTAAAGATTGTTTCTTCAACTTTTGTTTGCACAAAGTGTTCTACTTTGTCTTGAATATCCTTAGAGAAAAACTTTTTTCTAAATGTTTCAGGCGTTAGTAAATAATTAACTACTGTAAGACCCAGCTGTTTTGCTAATTCATCACGTCGTTTGGGTATAAGGCCTGGTGTAAACGGTACACGCCAATTTTTAATATATATCGCTTTATATGGACGAAAAAGCATTTTAATGGCTAAGTGATTTGTAACGCCCCCAATTGCAGCCCCAATGATAGCCATAAAAAGTAATGTCACTATAAAATTATCCATTAGTATCCTCTCATTTCAATTGTATTCAAGATTGGCGTATTTTGTCGCCTTCTGCACTCATTATAGCAGAGCAATGATTTTCAACGAAAGAAATACCCCTTTAGAATTTCAATCTCATCCTATTTACTTCTATGAAAAGTGAATAGTTGCAAAAATACCTTTATACTTGAATAATATGACTACATACTATAAGAAGCGAGGTTTGATGATGATTCAACATTTCAGTTTTAAACCACTATTTGAAAACACGCAACTACCTGGGTGGTCTATTTCGTTTTTTTATCAACGAGAACGATACCAAGCGGAATATTTAAAGGACGGTACGATTGAGTGGATAGGAGCCATTCCATCAGACGAGGAGGTTGTTAAAAAAATGATACATGAACTTATGCTGTTTCATGTATACGATTGAATTTGATAGTCAATTTTTCGTTGTGATCCCGTATAAAAATACCTATATTTACTATTAATAGCACGCCATTTAAGCTAATTATGTTGAATCCTGTTGAAATTTGTATATTTTTCTTATACATTTATGATATCAGCTTAATAGTAAATGTTTTTTATGCAGGGGGCCATTTCAATGAGTAAAGTCACACTTTCGGATGACTTAAATAGCTATAATTCAAAAGCGTTAATTCGTGTAAAAGTAAAAGAATTTTTTTCAGAATTTTCCGCTAAAATATTCGAATTAGTGGATGAAGCGGGTGCTGTTAATAGTAAGAAATTCGAGGAACTTTCTGGCTATAAAAGCGACTTTTACAATGAGTATTGCAGTCAACTAAAGGGCTTCTTTGATTCATCTACTAGCTCTTTTGGCAAGAAATCGATTAAAACCTTCTATTTAACGTATAATAATAAGAACTATGTTTTAACACAGCAAGGCATAACGGAAAAAGCACCTGTATCTATCGCTCCGTTTACAGGTGAAATACCTTTAAAGGAAACGGTTCATGATGTTGAAAAAGCGTGTTTAAAATTACGCTTCCAGCAAGAATAAATAGGTCAAACATTTAGAAAGGGGGAGTCTCAAATGATGATTGAGACTCCCCCTTACTATAAAAAATAATTCATTTAAAAAAATCCGCAAGCTAAAGCACTCTTGAGATTTTTGACGTGTCGTATTATATGAGATGCAAAATGCTTCTTTCCCTAAACAAACTATCTTTGATCTTTCTAAAGTTAGCATATAGCCATGGTAATTACAATCTTTTGGTATTTGAATCTAGTTGCATTTTTTCAAAAGATCCATGAAAAACAAGTGAAAAAGTTGTTGTCAATATTTGTGTTTTTCTTTTAAATAATTTATGATTGAAACATCCAACAATTTTTTAAATCATAGGAGGTGTACACTTTGTTTACTTCCCTCATTCGGGCGGGAACAAAGGAATTATTTGGACGGAGACATATTGGAGATAACCATTAGGTTGGCGGCATTCGCCCTACTAATTATAATGACTGGATTTTTCGTTGCAACTGAATTTGCAATCGTAAAAGTGAGATCTACCCGCATTGATCAATTGCTCGCGGAAGGGCATAAAAAAGCGAAAAATGCAAAACGTGTTGTTTCAGATTTAGATGAGTACTTATCTGCATGCCAGTTAGGTATTACCATCACTGCACTTGGTTTAGGTTGGTTAGGTGAACCTACATTTGAAATCATTTTACACCCAGTGTTTGAATTTCTAAATTTGAATGGTAGTATTACATCTATCCTTTCATTCATACTTGCATTCTCAATCGTTACGTTTATGCATGTTGTTATTGGGGAATTGGCGCCAAAAACATTAGCCATCCAAAAAGCAGAATTTGTCACATTAAACTTTTCTGGCCCATTAATTATCTTCCACAATATTACGTATCCCATCATTAAGCTATTAAATGGCTCTGCCCGTGGTTTAACAGGTCTTTTCGGCTTAAAAATGATGTCAGAATCAGAAGTTGCTCATACAGAGGAAGAGCTGCGTATGATTTTGTCGGATAGTTTAAAAGGTGGAGAAATTAATAACTCAGAATATGAATATGTTAACAGTATTTTCGAGTTCTCTGATCGTCTTGCAAAAGAAATTATGGTTCCTCGAACTGAAATTGTCGGCATAGAAAAAGAGCTAACAATTAAAGAAGTGTTTGATTTAATGGGTGTTGAGCAATATACTCGTTATCCAATTCTGGATGGAGATAAAGATCATATTATTGGATTAGTTAACATGAAGCATTTATTAACCGCTTACATTAAAGATCCTAAAAATGGTGATAAGCCAGTCATTGATTATATGCAACCTATTATTCGAGTGATGGAAACAACGCAAATTAACGATCTATTACTAAAAATTCAACGTGAACGTATTCATATGGCCATTTTAATGGATGAATATGGCGGAACATCTGGTTTAGTGACGATTGAAGATATTATTGAGGAAATTGTCGGCGATATTCAAGATGAATTTGATGAAGACGAAATCCCGGAAGTACAAGAAATTGCAGAAAATCATTTTATTTTAGATGCTAAGATGCTTCTTGAAAATGTAAATGATATGCTTGGTACTGACATAGAAGATGATGATATTGATACTATCGGTGGTTGGTTCATGACGAAGCGTTTTGATGCAGTCGAAGGTGACAGTATTGAAGAGCAAGGTTTTGAATTTATCGCAAAAGAATTAGATGGTCACCATATTTTATACTTAGAAGTTCTGAAATTACCTAACAGTGATTTATCAAATGAATATGACGCAGTCATTGACTAAAATTGAATTGATTTACCATACTTGTCGTGGTACTATTAGAAGCACGCTTGTATAATCTAGGCTATAAATATGGTCTTTTTTTCACACCTTATATAGGTGGGAGCAACGACTGTAATAAATAGATGAAACGACTCCCTTTTTAAAAGGGGGTCGTTTTCTAATGTCCGAAAGTTTTGCGAGGAGGAAACAAAATGGAGCTCTATACAAATTTACGTCAAGGGGAAAAAGGTGCATGGCTATCCATTGGTACATATCTAATCCTAAGCTCTGCTAAGCTTACAATAGGCTACATTGGTACATCTGAGGCCCTAAAAGCAGATGGTTTAAATAACACAACTGATATCATTGCTTCCATCGCGGTACTGGTTGGTTTACGCATTGCCCAAAGACCACCTGATTCCAACCACCAATACGGACATTTACGAGCTGAGACTGTTGCCTCTTTAGTCGCATCGTTCATTATGCTTGTTGTCGGTCTCCAAGTATTAGTTAGTTCCCTAAAAAGCTTGTGGGAGCCCACTGGTACAACACCTTCACTATTAACAGCCTATGTAGCAATAGGTAGTGCAGTTGTCATGTATGTGGTTTATCGCTATAATTTGGCACTATCAAAGAAAATTAAGAGTGCCGCTGTTAAAGCTGCTGCCTTTGACAATCGCTCTGATGCACTTGTCAGCATCGGTACAGCCATTGGTATTTTTGGAGCCATTTTCGGCTTTCCGATCATTGATTCACTTACAGCTCTCATTGTTGCCTTTTTAATTATTAAAACAGCAGTAGAAATTTTTTGGGAAGCTGTTCAAAGTCTTACAGATGCATTTGATATTGATGAAGTTGAAACGTTATCGGTCCTAATCCGTAACGTGGACGGGGTAATGGAGCTTTTAGACTTTAAAGGACGTGCCCATGGCAATATGTATTTCATCGACGTAACTGTCACAGTAGATCCTTATTTAAATGTCTTTGAAAGTCATCGCATAACCGAAGAAATCGAACATACCATTATGCGTGAAAATCGCTTTTGTCAGGTTCTTGTGCATATTGAGCCATATATCATTCCTCCGCAAAACGAAGAAAAGTCTCCTACCAGTTGATTGGTAGGAGACTTTTCTTATTTAATAGCTATATAAATATCCACTTGTGATTCATGTGGATTAGCGCATCGTTCATCATACAGTTCAAAGTCGCCTGTATATGTTCGTTCAACTTTAGAATTTGCAAACCATGCCCAAATCTCTTGCCAGGTGTGGATGACAACTTCAGGCATCGTGCCTTTATCTGATGTAAATACTAGATACTTAGCTGCTGGAATCATTTTAACTACTAAATCTGTTGGAATGTCATCATTATTTACCTCTACTCCTAGTGTAAGAGTATAATTACCATTCACATCCGTCTCATAGTCTGAATACAAACCATAGACATGACCATTTTTTCGCTCGGCTATTTGGCCCGCAATATTTTGCTGATAAAAGTCATCCCATAATTGTGGAATTTTAGCATGCTCTGTTATTTCATTGGCATTACTTGTTTGAGTTGAAATACCTACGATGTTAAATGCGGTTAATTCAACTACTTTTGGTTCCTTCCCTTCACTTTTTCTCCATCGCTTCAAACTTGGCAAAAAGGAAGTCAGCATATTCCGTGCCTCATTTTCTGGCATACCACCTTCCTTAAGATGCGGTACACAAATTTCGATCATTTCTTCTACTGTTAACTGGGGTTGTTTAAACTTGCCTCCCTCGTAACAATATATACAATACTCCAGAATTTTGTCCCCATCTTTTTCAGTACCCAATAATGCCTCTTCTACTAAAGGCATACCGCAGCTTTGACAATAGCTTTGCATCGTCATTCCACCTTTCGCTTTATTTGTACTTACTATAGCAAAGGAAACCTGACAACTGTCTGTCATCAATTATCTAGATTTTTATATAATTGAACAATTTCTAAAGCTCGTTTTTGAATAATATCTCTTATATAAAGTGGTTCCATAATTTTAATGCGATGCCCAAAGCTTAACAAGAAACCATAAAGCCATTCATCTTCGGGTATAGATATATGAATCATAGATTGTTCATGGTCTATATGTTCTGCACCAAAGGATTCCTCCACTAAGGTTGTAATGTCTTTATCAAAAGAAATGACTAAATCGACTACGTTTTGTGGTCGATGCCATTCTTTACCCCAAGGGAGTTCACTTAAATTCACTTCCTTACGCTCAAAGGTAGAATCAGCTTGAAGCAAATGTTTCATTCTCGCAAGCTTAAATAAACGAAAGTCCTTTCTTAATGTACAATAGCCATACAAATACCATATCTTCCCTTTTTGAACAATTGTATGTGGTTCGACTATTCGGCTTGTTTGTTCACCATAAGTAGTAGAATAATGAAAGCTTATGCAACGATTATTCTCTATAGCTGTCTTGAGCGTCGTAATAAGCTCTTTAAAGAGAGCGTTTGGTCCCCATGGACTAAGATCAACAAATAGATGGTCCATCGATTGTTTTACATGATCATCAGCAATACTCGTTATTTTCTCGAGCACGGCTTCAGCGTGGGAATCTTCATAGGTAGTCAAAGCACTTTTAATCGCAATAGAAAGTGACGTGAGCTCATCCTTCGTCAACACTTGCTTATCAACACGATAACCATCGATTAAACTAATGCCACCATTTACACCTTGCTGACTAATAACAGGTACACCAGCACAGCTCAATGTTTCAATATCTCGATAAATGGTACGAATCGAAACATTTAATAACTCTGCTAATTCCTGTGCCTTAACCTTTTTACGGTTGATTAATATCATCGTCATGGTTAGAAGTCTTTCTAATTTCATGGTAAAATCTCCTTTCTTGCCATCCCATTATTCCTATATATACTTCTATTTTAATTAATAACCTATCTTTTTAAGTATTTTTTAAGTACTTTTTGAGTATTTTTTAAGACAAATGTACTATAATAACGCCTAATTATTGTTACAACAATTATACTATTTTAACAATAAAAGAAAAAACAAGGCTTATGCCCATATGCAACTTTCATTAACAATACTATGTTGTTTCATTTTTGTATAAGAATAGTTTGATTTTAACGCCTAAGCAATTATTTCAATTCTCTTAACACAAACTAAAAAACTTTTATCTTCTATATAATGAACGGCGAAATTTTCTTTGAATGGATTTGACGCGATGTGACAAACACATCGGGATTCATTGACTCTCACCCGTGAAAGAACTACACCATAAATTGCTTTTTTCTGGCATCAAATTTTTAATAGAAAAGTTGAGTGATTTTCACTTTTCTTGCCCTTCACTATATTAGGAAGCCTTTTCACCCAAAATGAACTAGAGTTTAATGTTTTTAATTTAATTGTATAAAGGAGAGTTTGATGTGATTCGAGCCGTTTTAATAGACAATGAACCGTTAGCTTTACACTATTTTCAAAATAAACTACATGCCTTTCAACAAATACAGGTGATGCAAACCTTTACAAGCGTAGAAGTATTTCTGAATGAACTACCAACTATGGAATTTGAGGCTATCTTTTTAGAAGTAAAACTTCAAGAATTATCAGGACTTGAAGTTGCTGATATTATCAAAACGGAACGCCCACAAGTCAGTGTAATTTTCATTACCGCCTATCATGAATTTGCATTACAAGCCTATGAAATTGGCAGTCTCGACTATGTATTAAAGCCTATCAGTCATGCCCGTTTAGAAAAAACTGTAGCCCGTATTGAGCATGAATTTTCCATTCAGCAAATGCTTCAACAGGCTACACAAACTGTCTTAAATGTACAATGCTTCGATCAATTTGCCGTCTATAGTAACAATAGTTTAGTGGCATTTAAAACAGAAAAGACAAAAGAATTGTTTGCTTATTTTATTTTGCATCCAAATATACCGATTCATCGAGATTATTTAATTGAAATTCTATGGCCAGATTTAGATTATGTACGAGCCAAATCAAATCTTCATACAGCTCTATCTTATTTAAGGAAAACTCTAAATACAATTGGCTACGAAAACTGTATTGTCTTTTCAAATAAATACTATATCTTCGAAAAGCCAAATATCGTATGTGATTTATACGATTTTCAAAAACTTCATGAGGATTTTTCAAGACTTGAATTTCCTTCTATTTCTTTGATTAATCAATGTCTTTCTATTTATAAGAATGGCTTATTTGTTTTTGATGATTATGAATGGTCAACTGCCTATAAAGATAAATTAATGAAATCATACATAGAGCTATTAGAAAAAGGGTTTCAAACAACGGTCTTTTCAGATACTGAAAGAGCTATGGAATTTTTACATGCATTAATAGAGTATGATCCCTATAATGAACAAAAACTTGAGCACTATTTATATACGTTAATACAGGCAGGGCTTCATGAACAGGCACTCAAAATTTTCCAAACATATACGCAAAGACTAGAGGAAGATTTAGCACTAACACCTAGCTCTACATTATTAGAGATATCTAAAAAATTATTTGTTCAACATAAATAATGTAAAAAACGGCGAGTGCTTCTATGTGAGTAGAAGCTCGCCGTTTATTTACATCCCACTACCTTCAGTTAGCCCGTGCTTAACAGCATACAGCGCTGCCTGTGTACGGTCTTGTACTTGTAGCTTTGTAAAAATATTCGAAATATGGGTTTTCACCGTTTTTTCTGTGACAAAGAGTGAGGATGCAATTTCCCGATTACTTTTTCCTTTTGTAAGCTCTGCTAGCACATCCTGTTCACGAGGTGTCAGCGGATTTAATAAATGGGGTGCATTCTGAGACTCCTGGCGATCCATTTCAAGCGTTGTCGTTGCTTCAGGATGTAGAGTGTTTTCACCACGCATAATACGACGAATGGATAAGACCAATTCATCTGGCTCAATATCTTTTAACTGATAGCCTGCCGCTCCTGCCTCCATTGCTGGAACCACATGATCTCGATCAGAAAAGCTAGTGAGCATTAAAATTTCTATTTGTGGAAACTTCGCTTTGATGCGTTTAGTCGCCTGGATGCCATCCATTTCAGGCATGACTAAATCCATTAAGATAATATCTGGTTGAATGCTTTCTGCTAATGCAACAGCTTCGTGCCCATTTTTGGCCTCTCCAACAACCTCAATATCCTTTTGTGTCTTTAAGAAAAACAGTAGTCCTCTACGCACCACGTGATGATCGTCTGCAATTAATACACGTATCATGTCCTCTCCCCCTTAATATGGCAAGCGGATTAGCAGCTCCGTACCTTTGCCAATTTCACTTACCCAGTCGGCAGTTCCACCAACTGATTTTGCACGATCCTTGATAGATTGTAAGCCCATTGAAAGCAACTTTGTATTGTTGTCAATGACAAAGCCCCGTCCCTCATCACGAATAACCAACAAAATATCTGTTGATGTAACAGTAATATACAATGCTGCCTCTAATACACCTGCATGGCGACGTACATTATTTAACGCCTCTTGGGCTACGCGAAATAATGTTTCTTCAATACGTGAGGGAAATTGCAATACGCCTGAAACCGTAACATGTAGTTTTAAGCCAAGCATTTCAGCGTATACTTTCATGGCCTCAAGTAAACCATTTTCCAACCCTTTAGGTCGCAATTGCCAAATTAACGCACGCATCTCTGTAAGTGCATCTTGTGTTAAATGCTGAATCTCTTTAAATGTTTCTTTCACTTCGCAATCATCCGTCATTTCAATGCCAGCCCTAGCTGTTAACGTAACCGAGAATAGTAGTTGATTAACTGAATCGTGTAAATCACGAGCTAGGCGATTACGTTCCTTCACAAGTGCCATTTCCTGCTCCTGCTTTGTCAATAAAATTCGCTTAATAGCTGACCCCATCTGAAAGGCAACTGATTCTAATAAAGCAAGCTCCTCCTCTGAAAAGCGTACTGTATCCTTAGATGCGACATTTAATACGCCAAAACGTTCTTGTCCAGATTGAAGGGGTACTGTCGCATGATGTGTGATTCCTTCATGATCCCCAACATTTGCAGCTATGGCACTTTCAATACGCTGACACTCGATAATATTGGAGGCTTTTTTTAGCTCTTCATTACGATAACGCGATACACACCAACAACCGCCCTTTTTTAAATAATGGCAATTGTTATATTCCAATGCCTCTGGTAGATTTTCATGGACAACAAGTTCTGAACGCCCCTTTGCATCAATAAAAAAAATCCAGCCTGTTTCAAAATTGGTGCCATTTAAAAATTTGATGAGCGCACCTTTTAGCATTGTGACAATTTCAGTTTCTTCATTTAATAGTTCAGCAATCTCTTTTAAAATACTGATATTGGAATGCTCATTCTCCCTCACGAAAACACCTCTTCTTTAGCATTACTATTGTTAATGATACCATTAAGCTATTGAAAGCGTCTGCTTCCACCGTTCATACTTTAGACTGAAATTCATCACATACCTTATTTTGTGTAAGTTGATTTACATATAAAACTAGAACCACTATAATCGAACAAGGACATGGTTTTATGAAGGGAAGATTGGATATGTCTAAAAAAGAAGAAAATGGCTTATTATTTATTTGGATTGTTTCTGCTATAGCAACACTAGGTTCGTTATATTTTTCTGAGATTCGTCATTATGAACCTTGTAAATTATGTTGGATTCAACGTATTTTTATGTACCCAATTGTTATAATGACGACAGTAGCATTTATACAAAAAAATGCACGTATTGCTGTCACAACAGCTGTATTTTCTGTGGTTGGCGGCTGTATTTCACTTTACCATTACGGAATTCAAAAGCTTAGCTATTTAGCTGAAAATGCTCCTTCCTGTGGCGCAGTTTCTTGTACAGGACAATATATTAATTGGTTAGGCTTTATTACTATTCCGTTTTTAGCATTAACTGCATTTATTTTAATCGCAGGGGCAAGCTTTTATTTAATCAAAGCTTCTAAAGCTGCAAAATAATCGGAAGACCGTGTTCTACCTTTGGAATACGGTTTTTTCTACGGAGGAAGATCTATGTTTCATTATGAAATTGCTGAAGATAACTTAAGTGTGGAAGAATTGCTACGTAATCATTGGCGACTCGGTAAAAAACTCGTTCATGAATTGCGTATGGCCAAAGCCATCACATTGGCAAATGATGAGCTGGTTCAATGGAATACACCTTTACAAACTGGAACAATAATCAAATTTACGTTTCCTGTTCCAACTTCTAGCTACAAACCAACACCTGTATGTGCTATTGATGTAGTCTATGAGGATGACCATTGTTTAATCGTATCAAAGCCAAAAGGTATGGCAACACATCCTAATGATGCTCGTGATACACATACATGTATGAACCATGTCATGACACATATCAAAGAACAGGGTGGCATTTATGCTGAACATGTTCATCGTCTTGATAAAGGGACACAGGGCTTATTACTAGTAGCAAAGCACCCTTTAGCAAAGTCCATTTTCGATCGAATGATTGAGGAAAAAACCATTATTCGTACGTATGCAGCAGAGGTGCAAGGTAACTTACGAACGTCTTCTGGAACGATTGCTGAACCAATTGGCAAAGACAGACACCATGCCACAAGACGTGTTGTGTCCAAAACTGGGCAGCATGCTGTAACACACTATGAAGTGGTGGCGCGTTACAAAAATTCCTGTGTCGTTCATCTCATACTTGAGACTGGGCGAACACATCAGATCCGTGTGCATTTAGCCTATATTGGCCATCCAATTATTGGGGATACAATGTATGGTGCACGAGAAACAGTAAGTGATGACTACGAACTACATGCCATTCAATTAGAATTTGACCATCCTTTTTTAAATAAACATATTATCGTCAAGGACGAGCAATAAGAAAAATCCCGCCTCTATAGGAGTGCGGGATTTATTCTTTTTTTAAAAATTAAATTTAAAATGATCAGGATCTTGTCCAAATCGTTGGTTACGATTTAATGTTGCCATTTTCTCCATTTGATCTTTGGTTAATTCAAAATCAAAAATCTGTGCGTTTTCCTCAATTCGGCTCGGTGTTACGGATTTGGGAATAACGAGTGTATCATTTTGTAAATGCCAACGCAGTACTACCTGAGCAGGGGTTTTATCGATTTCTTTCCCAATCTCAATAATGGTAGGATCAGCAAGTACACCACCACGTCCTAGTGGAGACCATGCAGTAACAGCAATTTGGTGTTCACTACAAAATGCCCTTAATGGCTGCTGTTGTAAATATGGATGTACCTCCACTTGATTAACCATCGGTGCAGAATTTGCCTTAGCCAATATTTTTTCTAAATGATGCTCATGATGATTCGATACACCTGTTGCGCGAATTAATTTTTCATCGTAAAGGCGCTCAATAGCTCGATATGTTTCTTCAAATGTTTCAGGGACAGCCCAATGTGTTAAATATAAATCTAGGTAATCCATATTTAAATTCTTTAGCGAAACCTCAAAAGCACGTAATGTTGCATCATATCCTTGGTCATTATTCCATACTTTTGTTGTAACAAAAATATCTTCACGACGAATGCCTGAATGACGAATAGCTTCTCCTACTTCTACCTCATTCCCATATAAGGATGCTGTATCAATAGCTCGATAACCGTATTGAAGTGCTTTATCAATAGCCTGTAATGTTTCCTCACGTTCTGTCATTTTGTAAACACCTAAGCCAAAACGAGGCATTTCTACACCATTTGATAATGTTTTCGTTGATTGTAAATTCAAAAAGCACAACCCCTTTCTTATCCTCGTTCCATTATACAAAAAATTGGATTTAAGAAAAATAAAGCGGCTGGTTTATATACTACTTTTTCTTCTGTTCAACATCTTCCAATTGAATTGGATCAGCGATTCGCTCATCCTCCGCAAGCTCTAGACCATCACGTAAATGCTCCATCTGCTTGCCCAAATCTTTTAATTCTTTCATATCTCTCACCATTGTCCCGTTTTCAATATTTGGCACCTTTTTTTCCATACTAATCACCTCACTTTTAGTTTTCCCGATATCAAGCTGTTTGAACCATTTCTGACATATTTTATTCTGCTATGTCGTTTCATTTTTAAAGTAGATAGGCTATACTAAAAAGAGATTTCTTTATAACATGAGGAGGGTTACTTCCATGAAATTATTATTAATCATTGGTGTAACAGTTGCTTTCTTAACAGCTATTTTCACTGCTGGATACGAAGGCGACTACAAAGCTGACAAATAATATCTCAAGAAAATCACTAAGCTTTTCGAAAAGCTTAGTGATTTTCTTTTTTTGTGGAACAATAGAAATACTTGACTTTCCTTTATTTTTAAAATAAACTAACTTACATAAAGTAACTTAATGAAAAAAGATAACTATTTGGAGGTATTCAAAATGCATTTTCATGAAAAACCAAACACCTATGTAACGAATGTTGAAATAAAAGTGAGTGATTTACACCGCTCTTTAACCTTTTATCAAGAAATTATTGGCTTTAAAGTGTTACAACAAGATTCACATAAAGCTATGTTAACTGCCGATGGAGAAACAGCTCTATTAACTCTTGTTCAGCCTAAAACCGTAGAAGATAAGCTTAGCATGACGACAGGACTTTATCACTTCGCCCTATTATTACCTAGTCGACGTGACTTAGCTAATGTTATTTCTCATTTTCACGAAAAAGGTGTGTACCTTGGGGCTTCTGATCATGCTGTAAGTGAAGCACTCTATTTAAATGATCCTGATCATAATGGAATCGAGATTTATGCAGATCGTCCTGAAAGTGAATGGACATGGCATAACAATCAGGTGCATATGGTGACAGAACCACTCAATATTCGTTCTATTTTAGAAGAGGGCGATGGCAACTGGCTTGGTCTGCCTGCTGGCACAGTAATGGGCCATATTCATTTATCGGTCTCTAACTTGGCTGAAGCCGAGCAATTTTATACAAAGGGATTAGGTTATGATATTGTCACACGCTACGGGTCCCAAGCATTATTTATTTCTACAGGCCGTTACCATCATCATATCGGCTTAAATACTTGGCACTCAGAGAATGCACCAAAGCTTGGAAAAAATCAAGTTGGCTTAAAAACGTTCTCATTGCGTTTAGATAACGAAGAACAAGCGGCAACTATGAAAGATAATCTTCGTGGTATAGGTGCACCCGTTACGGAAATCGTCGGAGGGTTCCAAACAGAGGATCCTGCGGGGAATGTTGTGTTATTAAAGTTTTAATATTAAAAAGCAGTTCTCACAAGCGGAGAACTGCTTTTTAATGTAACCCTGGATATCCTTGTTGACGTAATGCCTCATAAATAACAATTGCAGCCGTATTGGACAAATTAAGTGATCGCACATGATCACTTTGTGGAATACGTAAACACATATCTCGGCGTTCATAAGCAAAGTCCTTCGGCAAACCTGTAGTTTCTTTTCCGAACATAAAATAAATATCTCGGTCTTGATCACTAAAATCATTTTTCGTAAACGGCTCATCACTGTATGTTTCGATTAAATAAACATCTCCATTTTTAGAGTACTCTATAAAATCCTCAAGTGAATCATGATAGACAATATTTACACTATGCCAATAATCTAAGCCCGCCCGTTTCAGCATTTTATCATCCGTTGAAAAACCTAGCGGACGAATTAAATGGAGCGATGTATTAGTACCCGCACAGGTACGTGCAATATTCCCCGTATTGGCTGGTATTTCTGGTTGATATAAAACGATATGCAATGGCATAACGACACACTTCCTTATTAAAAAATTCTTTAAGATGACTCTTTAAAAAGTTAACGAAGCCTTCCTCTTTTGGAGCGACTCTTCTCACAATTAGAGCGGATCCGCTCTCAATCATAGGAACTCCAAGCAATTGATTTCATCCCTACATTAAACTGTAGTTAGTCAATTGCTTCTACATCCAATACTACTTAAAAAACTGCAACCCTTTATAAATTTCACTTCGCACTTCTTCGTCCTGCTCTGTAGCTTCTGCTTCATGTAAGGCAGTTTGTGCAGTATCCCCGCCAATCTTACCCAAAGCCCATGCGGCTGTGCCTCGAATGACAGGACGGTCATCTTTATGAAGTAGAGCAATCAAATCTGGTATGGCGGCTTCCTCTTTAAAATGAGCAAGTGCCAAGATGGCATTACGCTGGATAGGCTTTTTTCCACGCCATGAGCCTGAAACATGACCAAATCTCCCCTTAAATTCCCGATTAGTAATCGTTAAAAGCGGTGTCAATAATGGTTTGGCTAGCTCTGGATCTGGTATAAATTCTTCATGAATCCAATTAATTTTCCCTTTATTTTTAGGACATACTGTCTGGCATGTATCACAGCCATAGAGTCGATTACCGATATGACTACGAAACTCATCTGGTAATGTACCCTTCGTTTGAGTCAGAAAAGCAATACAACGCTGTGCATCCAATTGTCCACCTTGAATTAAGGCTCCCGTTGGACAAACATCCAAGCACAGTCGACAATCTCCGCATTCATCCTCCATTGGCTTATCTGGCGCAAATGGAATATTTGTAATGAGCTCTCCTAAATACACATAGGAACCAAATTCAGGCGTTATAATCGAGCAATTTTTTCCGCTCCACCCAATGCCTGCACGTTCAGCTACCGCCCGATCTACAAGGGCTCCTGTATCAACCATTGATTCAATACGTACACCTTTGACATGTTCCTCAAGCCAAGTAGATAATAGCTTTAAACGCTCACGTAATGCTGTATGATAATCGACACCCCATGAAGCACGGCAAAAAATTCCACGTCGCGCACCCCTTTTACCAATTGGTGCATTTTGCATACGTGAAGGGTAAGCCACAGCTATCGCTACAATACTCTCTGCTTCATCTAGTAATTGAAGGGGTTCTGTACGTTTTTGAATATCACTTTCTTCAAATCCAGACTGATAGCCAAGCTCCTGCTGGCGACGCAATCTGTTTTTTAATTCTGTAAAGGGAGCTGCTGTTGTAAAACCTATTTTATCAACACCAATGGACATCGCATATGCCACAAAATCACGTTGCAGGTCGTGTATGTTCATTTTATTTCCAACTCCTTACATGGTACAATATTAGAAATAGATAAAGTAGGTGATGTTCATTGGAAATTTCCATTAACCCAACTCTATTAACACAACATCCCGAGCTAAAAATCGGCATTATTCATTATACCAAAATTGTTGTAGCAGAATCCCCTCAAATGATTAAAGGGCGTATGCAATTGTATCAGGAAAATCTTTTTCTTGAAATGCAGGAACTTCCTGTAACACAGCGTGAGGGGATCGCAGAATGGCGACAAATTTGGAAAAAGCTTGGTGCTGATCCAAATCGCTATCGTCACTCAGCAGAAAGCCTTATGCGTCGAATTAGTAAGCAAAATTATTTAACGCCAATTCATTCAGGTGTTGATTTAAATAATTTCTTTTCACTTCAATATGAAATGCCAATTGGGCTATATGATGTTGCTCAAATCAAAGGGTTTGTAACAATTGATCTTGGTCATGACGAGATTGGTTATGAAGGTTTGAATGGGCGCTTTAACACATTAGAAAATATTCTGTATAGTCGTGATGAGGTAGGAGCATTTGGCTCACCTTTTGTTGATTCTAAACGCACAGCTGTCACAGAGGAAACAACTGATGCGTTACATATTTTTTATTTCCGCCCTTCCTTAACAAATGATGCAGCGAATGAACTGCTAGCGTCAGCTGGGAAAATGTTTAATCAAATTCATGGCGGACATTATCAAATCGCAATTATATCAAATGATGTACCATCTAAAACACTATAAAAAGGACGTGTTTTCGTGATTAATCTTGCAGAAGCTGTTAAACTAAAAAGTATTTTAGGAAAGAAAACTCAAGAGCTAGTAAACGAACTACATCGCAGTGCCTTTGTAACAGTTGAAAAGGGACAAGCCCCTAAAACAAGTAATCGAGCACTCCCCCTTATTGAAGCTGACTTAGCCCAAGTTCGTCTAGATACTCGTACATTAGACCGCCTCGTTTACGAAGCAAACATCCAAAACACAGTAGACTTTAAAGGTCAAAAGCTAGCACTAGTAGAAGCCATCGAACTAGCAACACAACTTCGTGCCGAGGCTGATATGTGTAAAGATTTCAGTATGCGAGAAAAAGAGAGTGTAAGATTTGGCTATGGCGAAAATACAATGTTATATGAAATTGCTTTGTATGAGCCAGATGAATATCGAGAACGAGCTACAAAGCTTGAAAAAGATGCACATAAGCTATCTAATCTTATTAATTCAAAAAATTACAGTATTCAAATTAACTTTGACGATTCCCGTTATTTCTAGACTCGGGACGGTGAGACTCCAACCCGAGTTGGATGTGCTGTTTTCAAATCTAGCTTTTCAGCTAATTAGTTAAAAACCAATAACAAGTTACCTGTTACTGTATGACCGATGACTAATGACCAACTATAAGCAATGGCCATACTCAAAACAACTTGATTCCATTTGAAAACGCCATCCAGGGCTCTCCTACATTTATGTATGGAGAGCTTTTTTAAGTAGTTCAAAGGGATAATTTGGATGACTAGTTTGCCCCTTTCAAGGACAAAATGGAAGTATCTATAGGAAAGGGGTCATACTATGACACAGCAAGATGATGCAACACATGAGCAAGATATGACATTGACCAACAGACAGGGACATCCAATTACCAACAATCAAAATTTGCGAACAGTCGGTAATCGAGGTCCTGCAACATTGGAAAATTATGATTTTCTAGAAAAAATGAGTCATTTTGACAGAGAGCGAGTTCCAGAACGGGTTGTGCATGCTCGTGGAGCTGGAGCACATGGGTATTTTGAAACCTATGGTGTTGTTGGCAATGAACCTATCTCTAAGTATACACGTGCAAAAGTCTTTCAGGATAAAGGGAAAAAAACACCTGTCTTTGTGCGTTTTTCAACTGTTATACATGGTGGTCACTCCCCAGAAACATTGCGTGATCCCCGCGGTTTTGCAGTAAAGTTTTATACAGAGGATGGCAATTGGGATTTAGTGGGCAATAATTTAAAGATCTTCTTTATTCGTGATGCGCTCAAATTTCCAGATATGATTCATGCTTTTAAGCCTGATCCCATTACTAATATTCAAAACGTTGAACGTTTTTTTGATTTTTGTGCTAGCTCACCAGAAACCTTCCATATGGTAACATTCGTTTACTCTCCTTGGGGGATTCCAGCAAATTATCGTATGATGCAGGGCTCTGGGGTTAATACGTACAAGTGGGTGAATAGTGAAGGCAAGGCAGTCCTTGTCAAATATCATTGGGAACCGCTACAAGGTATTAAAAATTTAACACAAAAAGAAGCAGAGGAAATCCAACAGAAAAATTTCAATCATGCTACACAAGATTTATATGATGCTATCGAACGTGGAGACTTCCCCGAATGGGAGCTACATGTTCAAATTATGGAGGATGGTTCACACCCTGAGCTTGATTTTGATCCATTGGATGATACAAAGCTTTGGCCAAACGATCAATTTCCATGGTATCCAGTTGGCAAAATGGTGTTAAACAAAAACCCTGAAGACTATTTTGCGGAGGTGGAACAGGCTACTTTCGGGACAGGGGTGCTTGTTGATGGCTTAGACTTCTCTGATGATAAAATGTTGCAAGGTCGTACTTTCTCTTATTCTGATACACAACGCCATCGTGTAGGCGCCAACTACTTACAGCTTCCAATTAATGCACCAAAAAAACGTGTAGCGACCAATCAACATGGTGGGCAAATGATGTATAAGCGTGATTTGGCACCTGGACAAAATCCACATATTAATTATGAGCCATCCATGCTGAATGGATTAAAGGAAGCAACACAAGCTGGTAAAGAATATACACCATACATTGAAGGGAACCTTGTTCGTGAATCGATTGATCGTCAAAGTAATACGAAACAGGCTGGTGAAACCTATCGTAACTTTGAACAGTGGGAACGCGAAGAACTTCTTGAAAATTTAATACGTGATCTATCGGTCTGTCATGAGGATATTCAAAATGCCATGATTGCTTTGGCACAAGAAGCCGACGAAGAATATGGTCGCTTACTCAAGGAAGGTTTGCACAACGCTAAAAAAGATTCCTCTGCATCAAAACCACTTGGCAATATCCATGGTGATCAAGCACCTCAAGATGCCATGAATAAAGGACACGACGCTGAGCCATATTGACGAAGCTAAAAAAGACATTACATTTTTTGTAATGTCTTTTACTTTATTGTTCATATGCCTTATACCAATGATAAGGTTGAATTTCCTTTAATGATTTAAATACCAATTCTCCATCTGCATTCGTAATCGCTGCCTTAACATTTTCTCCCCAATAAAAAAGTCTTTCCTGACAGACTCCACAGGGTGTCAGCACTACAAATTTAGATGTTTCATCTTCCCTAGCAACACAAATCGAATGCGTAACTTTTGTATTCAATTTATGTGCCTCTAAAATAGCACCTGTTTCCATACATAATTCAGTAGCAGCATTCATTACCTCGGGAGCGACACTTGTTAAAATTTGCCCATCCGCGGTATATAAGGCTGCAGCTCCTCCCCATCCAGTGGGATATCTTTTTTCTGCTAGTGCAACCGCAGCTTCATACAGTACTTTTTCAATATCCATATTTCCTCTCGCTATCATACATGCACACCTGGTAATATTTTCAACACCTTTTCCTGTGCGTCTAAAATTGCCTCTGTTCCTAATGGAATGGCTATATTCGTTGTTTCATGTCCGAACTTAAAACCTGCCACGACTGGTATTCCTAAATCTGCAAAATACTCCTTCATTAACGAATGAAGTGCTTCTTCATCAGATCCTGTCTGTGTAAATGAACCAATGACGACTCCTGCTAATTGCTCAAATTTCCTTGCTTGTTTTAAATGCTGAAGCATTGAGTCAATAACTGGAATTGTTTCATTTACATCCTCTATTAATAAAATCCTACCTTCAGTTCTTACTTCAAATTTGGTACCTAGTGTGCTGACAAGACGATAGAGATTTCCTCCGATCATTTCACCACGTGTGATGCCCCCAGCAATCGTTGTTAGCGGAGAAATTGCCTCTGTATACTGAATTTCCATAGGGGAAAATAGCTGTAAAAACATTTTTTTTGATAAATCATCCATCTTATTAGCTGACATCAGCATTGGCCCATGAAATGTCACCATATTGGCATACTCATTAATCGCACAATGTAAATATGTAACATCAGAAAAGCCCCAGAAAATCTTAGGATTTTCTTCTATTAAAGCATAATCAATTTTATCAGCAATTCTGGCAGAGCCATAGCCTCCCTTTACACAAAAGATTGCTTTCACTTCTGGGTTTTTTACCATCTCATGAAAATCAGCTAGTCTGATTTCATCACTTCCTGCCAAATATTCATGTTTTGCATGAATCGTATCACCCAGAATATAGCGAAGACCCAATTCGTCCAAAAAAGCTACTGCTTCTCCTAGTTTTTCAGGCTCTACAAGACTTGAAAGTGCAACAACACCGACTAAATCTCCCTTTTGTAAACATGGTACGGTACTTTTCACAGTTATTCCTCCTCTTGTTGTCCTTATTTTAGCATAGCAAAACTTCAGAGGCATTGATTATTGCTATACTGACTGCCTATAATTAACTTTACTATTCAATTAATAAAGGGGTTAAAGCATCTTGAAAATTCCACCATATATATTATTAGTACTCGCAACTCTTTTATGGGGTGGTAATTTTGTTATTGGACGTGCCGTTAGTGAAGATATTCCTCCCCTAACACTTGCCTTTTTACGCTGGTGCGTCGCATTTATTATCTTTTTTCCCATTGCATTTCACCAATTAAAACGTGAATGGCGGTTACTGAAAAGACATTGGTTTATTGTCATCATTCTTTCATTAACAGGTGTTACAGCATTTAACACACTTGTTTACATTGGATTACATTACACAACGTCCATTAATGCATCTTTAATGAACTCTTCTACGCCCATAATGATTTACATACTTTCCTTTATTTTTTTGAAGGAAAAACTATCAAAATATCAGTTAATAGGGACCGTTCTATCACTGAGTGGAGTTGCCTTTATTATAATGGGTGGCTCTTTTACAAGGATTGTCCATTTTACTTTCAACAAAGGGGATTTAATTGTAATCGCAGCAGTATTATGTTGGAGCATATATTCATTGCTCATTAAACAATATGCAACTCGCTTACCAGGGCAGTCTACCTTTCTAGTGACGATTGGACTTGGGGCTATGATGTTATTTCCTTTTTCTCTCTATGAAACACTGTCTAGTGCAACAGCAATTCATTGGGAATGGTCAACCTTTGCTGCTATTTTATATGTTGGTATTTTTGCCTCTATCATTGCTTTTCTCTGCTGGAACAGTGGTGTTATACAGTTGGGAGCGAACAAAGCAAGTATTTATTTAAATTTCATTCCTGTTTTTGCCTCCATTTTTGCCGTCCTTTTTCTAAGTGAAAGATTGCACTCTTTTCAGCTTATAGGTGGACTAGCCGTTGTAGCAGGGGTTATTTTATCAGGAAAAATAAATAAGCAAAGACTTCAATCCTAAGAAGTCTTTGCTTATTTTTGCTAATTCGTACCACCATAAATTACTGTAACATTAGGATGGTTTAATAATTGGCTTGCTGGGAACTCTTCTGTAATATGACCACTTTTCAATTTCTCAATCGCCGCGAGTTTTTTTTCACCAAAGGCAATGAGGATGATTTCCTTTGCCTTCATTATGGAGTGAATGCCCATTGTAATGGCATGTGTTGGTACTTCAGACGGATCATCAAAATAAATAGCATTTTCTGTTCTTGTTGACTCTGTTAGCTCCACAATATTCGTCTTGGCATCAAACGATGTGCCTGGTTCATTAAAAGCAATATGTCCATTTACACCGATACCTAGAAGCTGTAAATCAATGCCTCCTGCTTCTTCAATGCGCTTATCATATGTAGCACATTCTTCAGCTAAATTGGCTGCCTGTCCATTTGGCAAATGGACATTTTTCGGCTGTATATCCACAAAATTAAATAATTTCTCATGCATAAATGTAAAGTAACTTGCTGGACTTGATTGCTCAATGCCAACATACTCATCCAAGTTAAAAGTTTGTACTTCCTTAAAAGATAAATGGCCAGCTTGGTGTCGTGCCACTAATTCTTTATACATGCCTACAGGTGATCCACCAGTTGCTAAACCTAAAACACTATCAGGTTTCTCTTGTATTTGTTTTGAGAAAATAGTAGCTGCCACTTCACTCATTTCCTCATATGTATTCACTTCTATCCATTTCATTCTTTATACGATACCTACCTTACCATTAATATTATTAACTAATATGTAAAATATTTCACTTTATAGTAGCTAATATATTAATCTTACTAGTTATTTAGCTATTTTTCTATCATTTCCTACTTCAGTTTATGCGTGTAATCTAAGACTATTTCGGTTATGTTATTAATAAGGAAGTGAGGCGATTTTATGAATTTACAAATTCAGCACTATTTACAGTATATTCAATTTCAAGGAACGTTAGAGCCATCTATTCAACTACTTGGACAACTACAAACTAAACATCTATTAACCATTCCCTATGAAAATTTAGATGTTGCCTTGAATCGTGGTATCTCCTTCGCTATTCCTGATATATTTAAGAAAATAATTATTGATAAACGTGGTGGCAATTGTTTTGAATTAAATATCTTATTCAGCTGGCTTCTACGAGAGCTTGGCTTTTCTGTCACCAATCGTTATGCCCAGTTTTGGCGCAACGTAGCGGAAAATACCCCTCCAGAGGAAATTCCTATGCATCAATTATTACTAGTAAATATGAGTGGACAATACTATATCTCGGATGTAGGTGTCGGTGCATTAGCACCCTGTAAACCAGTGCCACTGATTGCTGGCTATCAACACCGTGAAGGTAAAGAGTTATATAAAATAGATTATGATGAAGCGAATGGTTGGATGCTGTTGGAACAAGCTAAACATAGTTGGCGTTTGCTTTATAGTTTTCACGACGATGCCAATGATGCAAAATTTGCACCACGACTTTCCAAGCAAAAAAATAAAATTGCTATGATTCGAACCATTGGTGGCCGTCATACCATGATGAACAACGAATTTAGAATTTATGAAGGACAATCCTTAACTACCTATACAACAAACACTGAGAAGGAATGGCTGCAAGCTCTACAGCGTTTTTTTCATATCTCTGTACAATAATAAGGAAAGCAAGTCCATCAGTGGCTTGCTTTCCTTTCACATTATTTCATTGTCCTATTGAGCAATTCAAACACAACTATGTCATTGTGTAGCTCTTTAACTAAACCTATATCATCTACAAAGTAATAAGTTTTCACTACATCACTAAATTCTGACCTTTTCTCGACTATAACCACACCCGTATATTGCACATCACCAGCTTGTACCGTACCATCAGTAGATTTTACAGTTACTCGTTCCCCTGCAGAAACCCCTGGATCATCTTCATGTAAAACAACACCTATTCTAAGTGGAAGTTCTATATATAAATCATAATGTGTGTTAGCTTCACTAGAAATTGCTTGTCCGTATGCACGATCATGACCATATAAAAGCTCATCAGAGATAGTTTGTCCTGTACTTACATTTTTGACTGTCCATACATCATTTTTACCGTCGTGTTGCTGATATTGATAGTTTAAAGTATAACGCTTATTGTCACTTAAAGAATAATAGGCATACGTATATTCAAATGCGGGGTCCCTTAGCAAGTTAGGTTTAGAAAGAGTCATTGCTCTCGCTAAAAACGCTGAGAAATGGGCGCGTGTAACAGGATCATTAGGTTTAAACGAACCATTCTCATAGCCCCTTACTAAATGATTATGGGCCAGTGTTAAAATTTCTTTATAACCTGGCGTCTGCTTACTCACATCTGTAAAATAATAAGGATCTGAACCTTTTAATTGAAAGGCCCTATTTAGCATAATCGCCATTTCCCCCCTAGTAAGCGGTGCATCTGGATGAAATTTATGGGCAGTATCAAATATACCTTTATTTTGCACAGCCGCAATTTCTTTATAAAATTTATGAGTGGTTGTTACATCTTGATAGTTTGGATTTTGCACATGGATCGTGTTTAATCCTAAAGCACGTGTTAGCATTACAGCTACTTGTGCTTTCGTAATAAAATCATTCGGCTTGAACAAGTTATTCGAATACCCTTTCGCAATATCCTGTTCTACTAAATAATGAATTTCCGTCATTAATGTATCATCCGTTAGATCGATAAAGCTGGCTGCCTGCACTTGCTTCGGTAATATACCAATCGTTATCAGGATCAAACATACTAGCTTCAATATGTTCTTCACATTATCCCTCCTCCTTCGATTCTATACCCATAAAGACGTACCCATATGCTTAAAATGAAAAAAGCCTCTATTAAAAGAGACTTTATTCGTTATTTTTATATTGAATTAATCCAATCCCTATTCCAGTCGGATCGACCAAATAAGCTAGATAGAAATCATCAAACGCCATTTTGTCACGCAAAATAGTAGCACCATTGTGTTTTGCCTGTGCAATGACTTCGTCAATTGCATCCACTTCAATTTGAATTCTTGTACCATGCGGAAAATCGCTTGGTCCTTTACCAATGCCACCATTAATCCCAGCTTTGTCTTCATTCCCAGTCATAACTGCCCAATAATCCCACTTTGGAGCTGCCACCTCCCAGCCAAACACTTTACTATAAAAAGCTGCCGCTTTCTCCGGTTCCTGACTATTTAATTCAAAGCCAATCACTTTTCCCATACATATACCCCCTCATTTTTAGCATAACAAATAATTCAACAATAAATTGGAATTCCCTTCCTGCAAACTTTAGAAATTTGACAATATTCCAAATAAAAATTTATGTATTTAATTAGTTAGAAAATTATGTATAATTAAATTAGAACGACTGTTCAAATCATTAAAGGAGTACAACATTGAGTAAAAGACGCTATGACAGTGACAAGGCAAAGATTGAGATTATCAAACATGCCATCCAATTATTTTCTCAACATGGCTATAATCAGACATCTGTTGGTGATATTTCGAAAGCCTCTGGTTATAGTAAAGGACATATTTATTATCATTTCGAAAATAAAGAAAAGTTATTTGTGCTTTTGGCGCAGCAATCGATGAAAAATTGGCATGACAAATGGTTGCAACAAGAATCTTCATACACCACATCCACAGATAAATTGTATGGTATGGCCATGCATGTCCTCTATGAGTATCAAACACCCTTACTAAAGTCAGGTCAGGAACTGGCATCTAATCCCAAATCAAGTCCTGATTCAATACAACAGTTATACAATTTAGCTATTACGCCAATGAATGCTTATCGAGCAATTCTTCAAGAGGGCATCGACCAAAACGAATTTGTTCATGGCAGTGTAGATACATGGACCGTCTTACTTGGCACATGGCTAGGTGGATTATGTCAGCTGACCAATACTCATAACTTGAAATCATTAGAACCACTCTTTCAACAGGCAATAACGATTTTCTTAAAAGAAATTAAAAAAGGTGGGGTTTAAATGAAAGTAGGTTTAATAGGTGATAGCTTAACAGAAGGTCGTCCAGGCGTTTCATTTTATGATCTCTTGAAACATCAATATCCCCATATTTCATTCGATAATCTTGGAAATCCAGGCGAGACGATTAAAAGTTTATTTACTCGCTTGGAAAAAATGCCGCTCCAATCTTCCTATGATCTCCTTATTCTTTGGATAGGCGTCAATGACGTCTATTCAAAATTATTAAAGGTGCAAGCACAGCCTGTGGCGAAGGACCACATTGAATTCGAAGAGTACTGCCTCAAGGTATTAGAGAAAGCACATGACGCTTCCAAAAATGTTGTATTAGTATCTCCAGCATTAGTAGGAGAAGATCTTCAAAATCCCTCTAACAAAGAAATAACACAATTAACGTCTGTTATGGAGTCTATTTCAATGAAATCTGGCAATGTTTATTTTGTAAATATGCAAAATCTCTTTAAAGAGCATTTAGAACATTTGGAGTGCTCAGGCTTTATTAATACGAATGTAATAAGAGTCCTACTGGATGTTTTATTTTACAAAAGTCCTTTACGTATCGATAAATTATCTCAAAAAAGAGGGCTACATGTAACTTTAGATGGTGTTCATTTGAATAGTAAAGGTGCTGATATAGTGGCACAGCAATATAGCTCTATCATTGAACTTTATAAAGTCGAAGGAGACAAAATCGGGAGGTCCTAAAGATGAGGAAGATTGCTGTTGTTACTGGCGGTGTTTCAGGGATAGGAAAGGCTATTTGCCAAGAATTAATTGCTCGAGAAATATTTGTCATTATTGCTGATATTCAAGATCATGAGGGTCGTGTGTTAGAAGCAGAGTTAAATAAGGATATCGCCCATGTAAAATTTGTACATTTAAATGTAACCGATTATAAAAATGTAGCTTCTGTCATTCATGATGTATTTGAAGAATTTCACCGTATAGATTACCTGTTTAATAATGCTGGTATCGCTATGTATGGGGAGATGGGTGAAATGACTATTGAGGATTGGAAGGAAATTATGGCCATTAATTTATGGGGTGTCATTTATGGGACTCAAATAGGCTACCCACTTATGAAAAAACAAGGTTTTGGTCATATCGTCAATACCTCCTCTGCTGCAGGGTTAGGACCTTCTCCTTTTTCTACTGCATACGCTACTACCAAACATGCTGTTATAGGACTAACAACCTCTCTACACTATGAGGCTGAGGAATTCGGGATTAAGGTGAGTACTTTATGTCCAACGTTTGTGGATACACCAATTTTCGATAATGCAAAGGCGATTCATATGGATAAATCAATTATCACCAAACAATTAAAGCAGCAAAAAATGATCTCACCTCAGCGAATTGCAAAAATGGCTATAGAGGGTGTTCATCAAAATAAGCCTATCATTTGTCCAATGCCAATGCGCAAAACACTGGATGTTGTTTTTACTATTTTTCCTTTTTTACACAAAGCGTTAATGAGAATGGTTTGTAAAGTGAGTCGTAATGCACGTTTAACCTAATGTTTCACAAGGCTCCCTACTAATGGGAGCCTTGCTTATTTTATAATACGACACCATCGCTCATTTTAATAATACGATCTGTATATGCCAACATTTCTTCGTCATGCGTCACTAATAATGTAGTTATATTTAAAGTTTTTGTTAATGTTCTTAATAACAACATAATCTCTTTAGAGCGCTGTGAATCTAAACTAGCCGTTGGTTCATCAGCAAACAATACTTTCGGTTGATGAATAATAGCACGTGCAATTGCTACACGTTGCTTCTCTCCCCCTGACAAGGAGGAAGGATAGGCAGTTTTACGATGTTCCATTCCAACTAACTCCAATAGCCGATTGACTTCATATTTCTGTTCATTCTTTTTTAATGGAGATTCAGCTACATCTAGCATTAATAGCAATTGTTCCTCCACTGTCAAAAATGGAACGAGGTGAGCAAATTGAAAAACAAAACCGAATTTACTTGCACGTAATTTTCGTACCTGGCCGGTTTTCATCGTCGTAAGATTCTGCTCTTCAAATAACACTTGCCCATCTGTTGCTGGTTGTAGTCCTGCAGCGATCGTTAATAATGTACTTTTCCCAGAGCCAGAAGCACCTACCAATGCTGTAATCTCTCCTTCATTTAAAGAAAGATTGATGCCCTTTAAGATCTCTTCCTCGACTTCACCATTCTTAAACGTTTTTCGTACTTCATCAATTGTAAATAACGTCATGATTAAGCCTCCCCTTGCTGTATTGCTTGTAACGGTTCAATTTTTTTAATTTGCATTCCTGACAAGGTCGCACCAATAAAGCCTATGAGGAGGAATACAACGGATAACTGTGTTGTAGTGCCTATTGTTAAAGTGAATGGCATCCCCTTAGGAGCAACTATATTAAATAGCTGGCTAAGACTGACAGATACCACAAGTGAAAAGATTGTAATAATAGCCATCTGTGTCCAGATCATTTTAAATAGCTTACTTGTTTTTAATCCAATCGCTTTTAAAATGCCATACAAGCCAATTTTTTGCACATTCATCATATAGAAGAAAATAGCAAACAACATCCCACTAATGACAACTAAGAACCATATAATCATATTTAAAGATAATTGTTCCGCATTATAACTAGGGATAGTATTGAGAAACTCTTTATTGCTATATGCTTGCAATCCCTTAATATCATTTGGCTCACTATTTGGTACAAAAATTAATTGTTTATCAGCTACCCGATACATCTCCTGATAAGCCTCTTCACTAATATAAGCAACGGGAGCATGGCTATATTTTTTTTGCTCTACAAAACCTTTTACAATGAACTTTCCACTGTATTGATTATTCGTTAATATATCTCCAACTTGTATTCCTTTATCTTGTAGTGAGCTATCCAAAAGCAACTCGTCTTGATGCACATTGCTAAAAAGTGTAGATTCAGTTGATGTCACAAAGGCTACACTTTGTTGTTTATCATCCTGATCATTTAAAAAGCCCATCTGGATCGAAAAAGCTACTGCCTCTTTTTCTTTACTTATGACTTTCTGTTGCAGGTCGCTATCGATTCTTGAAAGATTAAACGTGCCATCCGCATCCTCAGCCATATAAAATTGTCCCTTCGGTAAATCCTTAATTAAAGCTGCATTATCCTGTGACAGACCATTTGCTAAACCCGAGATAATAAACGTTAAAAAACTAACTAGGAAGATAATGGAGCCCAAGATTAAAAACCGTACTTTATTCTTCTTCATTTCTTTCCAGGCAAGATTCATCACTAACCCCTCCATTTCTTTGATTACTCCTAGCTTAAAATTGTTAAATGAACAGAGCATGAACTAATCGTTAAAATGTAGTGATTATATAAAAAGCCACTCTATAAAGGCATTTTTATCCCATAGAGTGGCATCTTTTTTGAATCTTATTTATCTTTACTTACTAAAATCCCTCGCCTTGAATGAATTGATATTTTTGATTTCTAATCAAGGTCTTAATATTTTATACGAACTGTGAATTTCAATTGTAGTATGAATATAGGATCTAAAAAAACTCTTAAAGAATTTCAATACCTTTTCATCTTCATTTCTTACATCAAAACAAGCATACGGTATATTTAGTTGAATTTGATTTTTAATAACCTCGCCCAGTAAAGGTCTTAAAATATAATGATTTCTTCTATCTTCTTTAATAAAGAGGGAAGTAATAAATAAATGTTCATTATTCACATTTGTACTTAATATCCACCCGATGATTTCCTCTTTGTAGTAAACCCAAAAACTCGTTTGTGGACTAGCTTCACCAAATTGAAAATCCTCTAAGGGTGATAAATGCTTAGGATACCAATCAACATTGCGTAACGACTCCAGTTCCGCTTCATGAATTTGATTCAACGCTTTAACAGAGATGTCTTCTGGAAATGTGTTTTTTTCGATCCATTTTTCTTTGCTCATATCTTTCACATTAATCATAAAGTGAGTTTTGTCTAAAATTGGTGGAGTCCACGATTGCTTTCTTAATGTGTATTTTACATTCGGACTAGTTTCAGGAAAAACATTTGTATATAAAACATTTGCACCTTTTGCTTTTAGTTCTTTTTCGGCAAACTTTAGTAGTTTTTCTTCTATGTTTTTATTTTTAAACTTATCTCTAACATTTACTGAGTAGACGACGCCCATTCTATCTAACTCTTTGTATTCCGCCAATATTGCTCCGAGAACTTCACTATTTTTATCAACTGAAACGCCTAGGACAAACGAGTCATTGTTTAGGTCATTAAATAAAAAGTCACCTTTAATATTTTTAAAATGCAGTAATACTTCATTAACTTGGGTTTCATTTATTCTTTGGATTAGCATGATTTTTACCTTCTTAATGAAAATAGTCTATTATTTGAGGTTTAGTAAAAAAGGGAAATGGATCACCTCGATAAGTGATCCATTCCAACTAAGGATTTACTTAAGGTCCCTCATTTCCAGTACCTTTAACACTTTTTATATAAGACGCTGGCTTTTCTGCGGTTGCTTTTATACGGATATGAATATATTGCGAAGTATTAGCTTGGATCTCAATAGAAGTAACACCAAATATAGTTGGAGCATTTGACCATTCTACTGCATCATCTGCTGCGTTTGGATTACTATCCACAAAATACTCATATGTCTTCTGAGTTTGTAAATTTGATAATTTTGTATACCCAGCAACACCTACCGCTACTGTAGGTTCAGGTGCAGCAGCAGGTTTGATATCGTTTAACTCAATTTGCGTTAAATCTTGTACATCATTTGCTGGTTGCCCTCCTGCTGAAGCTATACGAATATGCACAAATTGACCCGCATTTATCGAAATATTATCAATTTCTGTTGTTCCTGATAGGGGTATTAATGTTGCGCCTGCCCAGTCTGTGCTAATAGATGTAGTAGCATTACTATCTATTATATATTCATACGTCACACCATCTGTTAATCCTGTCAGTTTCATTGTTCCTGCATTCGTTCCTTGTGCTTTCATTGCATTAGGTGCAGCAATTGGATTTACAATTGTTAATGGTATATTCGTTATATTTATTGTTTTTGCATCAGAATAGACTGTTTCATTCACAAATTCTTTTTGAGGCTTCGCTTTATTCAAAGCAGCGTCTTTTAAAGAAATATCGTTACCATTTGCACTCATCGTGATGGTTGTATTTTGTTCAATTTTTGATACGGTTGTTGCACCTAACGTGACAGTTACGGTATCTCCTAAAAGTTCAAAGGTATCATCATTAGCAAAAGCAAACGTAGAATTTGTTTGATTACTTAAAGTAAAATCATTCGCTAAATCAATTAGATTAGCCAAACCAAGATTTACATCCTCTGAGAAGATAATCGTTAACTGATCCCCTACATCTACACCGTTAGAATCCTTATCTACGAAGCCTGAACTAATAATAACTGGTGCAGCCTGATCAACTGCTGTCACATGAATCCCAGCTATATTCACTCCATTGATATCTATGATAGATTCATTTGGATTTTGAATAACCTCTGGTGTGAAGTGAGTACCAACCATTGGTTCCACTCTAATTGTAATATATTTGTTTTCACCTTGTGTATATAATGGATTAGGATTACCATTGCTAAGCAGTGGCGTTCTTCCATTTTTGTCTGTTACTTTTATAGATTCTACAGTAAAGCCAGGGACTGTAAATGAATCCTTAGTTACTGTCGTTGGATCAATATTTGCTGAAAATTTTAGGCGAATGGTTTCCATTTTTCCATCTTGTGAGCTGACCCCATCTTTACCATCTATCGTAACCGTTTCTAGCAATGGGTTATTTACTATTGTATTAGCAACTACTTGTCCCATCTTTTTCGCGATTTTACCTGCTGACGTTCTTTCTACTACAACAACTACCTTACCAGCAGCTGCTGAAATTTTACCATCAGGCGGAAGTGTTTCCCAAGAAGATACATCAGCATTTAATGATGGCTTTCCAGCGTCTGCTGCATTCGCATCATCAAAAACTTTAAAAGCAAACTCATTACCTAAATCTACAGGTTCATCAACTGTAATATTTATTTTATCGTTACTGAATGGATCATCCACTGCCGTAACAGCTAATGGGCTTAAAGATCCGATGCTAACTCGTGTTCTTAAACTCTCTGCATATTGAGTACCATTGTCTGTTACTTTTATAATCGCTACATCAATTTCAGACATCCCATTAGCAAAACCAGAGGAAATCGCAATTGATTTTTCACCATTTCCGTCAGGAAGTATACCCCATTCTAATTGATTGCCTGAAACATCGTATACAGAAATCATATAATCACCTATTGGGGAAGGTAGTTTAACTGTCACTTTGTCTGCCCCAGTAGCATTGTCAGTAACAGTAATATCACTAACTGCTGGTGCATTCGGGAAAGTCGTTGGTACTCCTTTTTCGACTCTTGTGCTTTCAGTTTTTCCGTTTTCTGTAACTGTTACATAGACTTTATCAAGTCCTAGAGGAAATCCTCCTAGAATCTC
Source organism: Lysinibacillus sp. YS11 (assembly GCF_002896375.1). NCBI lineage: Bacteria > Bacillati > Bacillota > Bacilli > Caryophanales > Bacillaceae > Lysinibacillus > Lysinibacillus sp. YS11. Next base: position 3,866,958 of record NZ_CP026007.1, read on the forward strand.
TACTATACTAAGTGCAGTTGACGTTGTTACTGAAAAGCTTCCAAGGATATTTCCATTTGTACTTGCATCATACACTTTAATTAATGAGCCTACTGGTAATGAAGGTAAAGCAATCATATCCTTGCCTGCTGTCGCGTAATTAACCAATTGTATGTGTGAAGAAGCTTGTGATTGATTTGAACTTTGAACATATACCGTCGTTGATAAACTTGCTGGTATGTTCCCACTTGCTGCATACCGTACTTCATAGTTTCCTGCACCTAAGCCAATAATTTCTGTTGCTAATAAAGGTACATTCGTCCAACTTGTGTCTGTAACTAGTTTATATTGATATTTCTTACTTGCATTTAAACCTGTAATCTTACCATCATTTCCTACTAAAGTTGGAGACACCCCTTGTAAACCCTTTGGTGCTGATGGTGCTACGGGAACTGTTGTATCAATAGACCCGCTACCTGAGTTATCAGATGACGTATCGGATAAATCTGGGTTTTTTGTTCCAGCAACTCGTTCGACATTGCCTTTTACAGAATTATAATTTTGAATTATATCAGCAGGTTTTGAACCTGTTGGAATAACAAGGTTGCCAATTTTGGTTTCTGTTCCTATTGTAACTTTTGTTTCTCTATTAAGTGTTTCAAGATTACTTACTCGACCGATTGTTTGCAGATTTACATTTGCACTTGTCATAAGAGATAGATTAACAATGTCACTTTTACCAGATAATTTAACCTCACCTGTAGTTGTTACTTGTAAAGCAGTTACATTTGAGTTAATGACGACGTCAGTAGCTCCCTGGACAATCAATACTTTAGGAAGCACCACTGAACTTCCAGCAGTTAATATTGCATTGCTATTAACAACAATCTCTCCTACTGTAGATGCTCCAGATGTTTTCGATAGGAAAATAACATCAGCATTTTTATCCACACCCACATCACCCAATTGAAATTCACTGAAAACTACTCTTCCTCTTACTTTAGTTTCATTCGCAGCTATAGGTAAGTTATTCATAGATGCAACCTTTGCTCCAAAAGATTTATATGCATTAGTTTGATTTGCTAGTTGCAAAGTATCATCAATCGTCGTTTTACCTTCCACTTTCAAGAATTCAGAGTAGAAAGAATTCTCAACGCCTTTACCAACATGTAAATCGCCTTTAATGCTGATATTCTTCATTGTGATGTAATCGCTATTTACAATGACAGTAGAATCGATAGTTGCACCTTTTCCATCAAAGACAGCATGATTTACATAGGGGTTATTAGTATCAGTACTTGGTGTACCTTTTGCAGTTAATTCAATAGATTGTATTTGTTCAATTTTATTCTCTTTTATAGTTAGTTTTAAGTTGGCACCTTTTAATGTCGCTAGATTACTCGGATTAATCCATTTCTTTTGATCATCTGAAAGTGTGTATGTACCTTCAGAAGTCACCAGTGTCTCATCTGTAATATTGGAGATCGTCTCATTCACATGAACAGGAACAGGTGTTATTCTGTTTTCACTACGGTAAATGAACGCTGCTAGTTGTCCACGAGTCACACTTTTATTAGGCGAAAATGTTGTTGAGGTTGTTCCGGATGTGATTTCATTTTCAATCAATACCCCAACATAATTATTAAACCAATCATCTTGACTCACATCTGTAAAGTTTATTTTTTGTTGAGAATTTTCTGATTTTAAATCATAGGCTAATGAGATAATTTTTGCCATCTGTGCACGAGTCACAGGATCATTCGGTCTGTATTCACCTTCAGATCCCACAATAATTCCTTTATCGGCTAATGCAGCAATATATTTATAGAAATTATGCTTTTCAGAGACATCTTTAAATCCTGGGTTCTTAATATTAGTTGTATCTAAATCTAATGCAAGTGCGATGATTTTTGCAGCATGGGCGCGAGTTAAAGGTTCTTTTGGACGGAAAGTACCATCTTCATAGCCACTTATAATATTACGTGCATGTAAACTATTTACTGCTTCATAAAAGTATGCATTTGACTGTACATCTTTGAATTTAGTTGCAGCTGCGTTAGCATTTGGTATCACTGTCACTAAACTACCTACCACAACAGATGCTGTAACTGTAGATGCTATTATCTTGTTAAAATTTTTATTCTTTTTTTTCATAATCTCACATTCTTTCCCTCATTATTGATGGTGACTTATTTACTAATAAATAGTAATTTGCGATATATCTTTTTGTATGTTTTTTTAAATTGGAATATCTCCCTTTCTTATTATAATTCCACAATGGTTTTTGGGTAGTTATTACCAAATATTTTAGATATATCCTTTTTTGCTTTCCATTTTAGAGAAATTAGTCTACCTATCATACAAATGTGGTAAAAATATTTTATAATAAATAGTAAAATTAATATATATAAATTTTGAATTAATAGAACAAAAATTTTAGTTCAACTTCATGCATGACCCATACGTTGTGATTGATGTTTTCATGTTTCATCGATACAAAACATATCTTAATGCCACTTGTTTCTAAGTGAAGGAAGAAACTAAACTCTGTCTTGTCATTTTCTGCTTTTAAGAGGCAAGTACACATTAATTTATCAGTTAACGTTACCATAATGAAGGTAGATTATATTAAATAACTTTAGTTTGCTAATACAGCGCAAAATATAGCTGCTGTAAAGGCAAAAATATGACCCATTCAGTCCCCCGCTCCTTTATCTATGTTTATATACTTTCTATAATTTTTTACAACAAAAAAAAGAACCCCTGATATATCAAGGATTCTTCGTTGTAATTGATACCGGTGGTCGGGGTCGAACCGACACTCCAAAGGAACACGATTTTGAGTCGTGCGCGTCTGCCAATTCCGCCACACCGGCATAATGGAGATAAAAAAATCGGATAAACCGATTAACAGTTAAAATATGGAGGCGGCAACCGGATTTGAACCGGTGATAAGGGTGTTGCAGACCCGTGCCTTACCACTTGGCTATGCCGCCGTCATACATGGAGCGGAAGACGAGGTTCGAACTCGCGACCCCCACCTTGGCAAGGTGGTGTTCTACCACTGAACTACTTCCGCAAAAATGGCTGGGGTACTAGGATTCGAACCTAGGCATGACGGAATCAAAATCCGTTGCCTTACCGCTTGGCTATACCCCAACAATGGGGCGACTGATGGGAATCGAACCCACGAATGCCGGAACCACAATCCGGTGCGTTAACCACTTCGCCACAATCGCCATTGTATTATGATGTTTATTAATTTTATATTAGATGGGGCGACTGATGGGAATCGAACCCACGAATGCCGGAACCACAATCCGGTGCGTTAACCACTTCGCCACAATCGCCATAAAATTAATTGGCAGGGGCAGTAGGAATCGAACCCACACCAAAGGTTTTGGAGACCTCTATTCTACCGTTGAACTATGCCCCTAAAATAATAAAACTGGTGGAGGGGGACGGATTCGAACCGCCGAACCCTAAGGAGCGGATTTACAGTCCGCCGCGTTTAGCCACTTCGCTACCCCTCCGGGAAAATCTGGTGCCGGCTATAGGAATCGAACCCACGACCTACTGATTACAAGTCAGTTGCTCTACCTGCTGAGCTAAACCGGCAAAAAAACAAGATGGGTCAGGACGGAATCGAACCGCCGACACTTAGAGCTTCAATCTAATGCTCTACCAACTGAGCTACTGACCCATATTTTAAAATAAATGGCGGTCCCGACCGGGATCGAACCGGCGATCTCCTGCGTGACAGGCAGGCATGTTAACCGCTACACCACGGGACCATTTGGTTGCGGGGGCTGGATTTGAACCAACGACCTTCGGGTTATGAGCCCGACGAGCTACCACTGCTCCACCCCGCGATAATACTATAATGTTGTAAAAATAATGGTGGAGGATGACGGGCTCGAACCGCCGACCCTCTGCTTGTAAGGCAGATGCTCTCCCAGCTGAGCTAATCCTCCATCTGGGTATTGAATTGGTGACCCCTACGGGATTCGAACCCGTGTTACCGCCGTGAAAGGGCGGTGTCTTAACCACTTGACCAAGGGGCCATCGTTTGGAACACATCAAAGTGTTGGCGGAGAGTAAGGGATTTGAACCCTTGAGACAGTGTTAACCGCCTACACGATTTCCAATCGTGCTCCTTCGGCCACTCGGACAACTCTCCAAGAATGGCTCCGAAGGCAGGACTCGAACCTGCGACAACCTGATTAACAGTCAGGTGCTACTACCAACTGAGCTACTTCGGAATAATTTTAGTATATAGCCTAGCGACGTCCTACTCTCACAGGGGGAAGCCCCCAACTACCATCGGCGCTAAAGAGCTTAACTTCCGTGTTCGGTATGGGAACGGGTGTGACCTCTTTGCCATCATCACTAGACTATTTGAAAGACAATACTTATTATAACATATCTTATAAAAATTACAAGTATATTCTAATATTTTATTCTTTCAAAACTGGATAAACGGTGCATTGAAAGTTTCAAACTTTTTTGGTTAAGTCCTCGATCGATTAGTATTCGTCAGCTCCATGTGTCACCACACTTCCACCTCGAACCTATCTACCTCATCGTCTTTGAGGGATCTTACTTACTTGCGTAATGGGAAATCTCATCTTGAGGGGGGCTTCATGCTTAGATGCTTTCAGCACTTATCCCGTCCACACATAGCTACCCAGCGATGCCTTTGGCAAGACAACTGGTACACCAGCGGTGTGTCCATCCCGGTCCTCTCGTACTAAGGACAGCTCCTCTCAAATTTCCTACGCCCACGACGGATAGGGACCGAACTGTCTCACGACGTTCTGAACCCAGCTCGCGTACCGCTTTAATGGGCGAACAGCCCAACCCTTGGGACCGACTACAGCCCCAGGATGCGATGAGCCGACATCGAGGTGCCAAACCTCCCCGTCGATGTGGACTCTTGGGGGAGATAAGCCTGTTATCCCCGGGGTAGCTTTTATCCGTTGAGCGATGGCCCTTCCATGCGGAACCACCGGATCACTAAGCCCGTCTTTCGACCCTGCTCGACTTGTAGGTCTCGCAGTCAAGCTCCCTTGTGCCTTTACACTCTACGAATGATTTCCAACCATTCTGAGGGAACCTTTGGGCGCCTCCGTTACCTTTTAGGAGGCGACCGCCCCAGTCAAACTGTCCGCCTGACACTGTCTCCTGCCCCGCTAAGGGGCATGGGTTAGAATTTCAATACAACCAGGGTAGTATCCCACCGACGCCTCCTTCGAAGCTGGCGCTCCGAGATCTCTGGCTCCTACCTATCCTGTACAAGTTGTACCAAAATTCAATATCAGGCTACAGTAAAGCTCCACGGGGTCTTTCCGTCCTGTCGCGGGTAACCTGCATCTTCACAGGTACTATAATTTCACCGAGTCTCTCGTTGAGACAGTGCCCAGATCGTTACGCCTTTCGTGCGGGTCGGAACTTACCCGACAAGGAATTTCGCTACCTTAGGACCGTTATAGTTACGGCCGCCGTTTACTGGGGCTTCAATTCGCAGCTTCGCTTGCGCTAACCACTCCTCTTAACCTTCCAGCACCGGGCAGGCGTCAGCCCCTATACGTCACCTTACGGTTTTGCAGAGACCTGTGTTTTTGCTAAACAGTCGCCTGGGCCTATTCACTGCGGCTCTCATGCGCTTGCACGCTCAAGAGCACCCCTTCTCCCGAAGTTACGGGGTCATTTTGCCGAGTTCCTTAACGAGAGTTCTCTCGCACACCTTAGGATTCTCTCCTCGACTACCTGTGTCGGTTTGCGGTACGGGCACCTCTCACCTCGATAGAGGCTTTTCTTGGCAGTGTGAAATCAGGAACTTCGTCCATACGGACTCGCCATCACAGCTCAACGTTACAGTGTGCGGATTTGCCTACACACACGCCTTACTGCTTGGACGCGCACAACCAACGGCGCGCTTACCCTATCCTACTGCGTCCCCCCATTTCTCAAACGGTGAGGAGGTGGTACAGGAATATCAACCTGTTGTCCATCGCCTACGCCTATCGGCCTCGGCTTAGGTCCCGACTAACCCTGAGCGGACGAGCCTTCCTCAGGAAACCTTAGTCATACGGTGGACGGGATTCTCACCCGTCTTTCGCTACTCATACCGGCATTCTCACTTCTAAGCGCTCCACCAGTCCTTCCGATCTGACTTCAACGCACTTAGAACGCTCTCCTACCACTGACATCGTAGATGTCAATCCACAGCTTCGGTGAATCGTTTAGCCCCGATACATTTTCGGCGCAGCGTCACTCGACCAGTGAGCTATTACGCACTCTTTAAATGATGGCTGCTTCTAAGCCAACATCCTGGTTGTCTGTGCAACGCCACATCCTTTTCCACTTAACGATTACTTTGGGACCTTAGCTGGTGGTCTGGGCTGTTTCCCTTTTGACTACGGATCTTATCACTCGCAGTCTGACTCCCGTGTATAAATATCTGGCATTCGGAGTTTGTCTGAATTCGGTAAACCGGGATGGCCCCCTAGTCCAAACAGTGCTCTACCTCCAGTATTCTCATCACGAGGCTAGCCCTAAAGCTATTTCGGAGAGAACCAGCTATCTCCAAGTTCGATTGGAATTTCTCCGCTACCCACACCTCATCCCCGCACTTTTCAACGTGCGTGGGTTCGGGCCTCCAGTAAGTGTTACCTCACCTTCACCCTGGACATGGGTAGATCACCTGGTTTCGGGTCTACGACCACGTACTATTTCGCCCTATTCAGACTCGCTTTCGCTGCGGCTCCGCCTTCTAAAGCTTAACCTCGCACGTAATCGTAACTCGCCGGTTCATTCTACAAAAGGCACGCTATCACCCATTAACGGGCTCTAACTACTTGTAGGCACACGGTTTCAGGATCTCTTTCACTCCCCTTCCGGGGTGCTTTTCACCTTTCCCTCACGGTACTGGTTCACTATCGGTCACTAGGTAGTATTTAGCCTTGGGAGATGGTCCTCCCGGATTCCGACGGAATTTCACGTGTTCCGCCGTACTCAGGATCCACTCAGGAGAGAACGAACTTTCGACTACAGGGCTTTTACCTGCTCTGGCGGACCTTTCCAAGTCGCTTCATCTAACTCGCTCTTTTGTAACTCCGTATAGAGTGTCCTACAACCCCAAGAGGCAAGCCTCTTGGTTTGGGCTCTTCCCGTTTCGCTCGCCGCTACTCAGGGAATCGATTTTTCTTTCTCTTCCTCCAGGTACTTAGATGTTTCAGTTCCCTGGGTCTGCCTTCAAGACGCTATGTATTCACGTCAAGATACTACGCGATTAAACGTAGTGGGTTCCCCCATTCGGAAATCTCCGGATCAAAGCTCACTTACAGCTCCCCGAAGCATATCGGTGTTAGTGCCGTCCTTCTTCGGCTCCTAGTGCCAAGGCATTCGCCGTGCGCCCTTAATAACTTAACCAAGTTATTAAGCCTATAAAAAAACTTAAAAAATAAATGTGTTTGTTACAATTTCAATGTCGTTTTATCCAGTTTTCAAAGAACAAGTTTTGAAGTGTTTCATTCAGATAGAATGAACCTTCAAAACTGAACGCAAAACGTAATCTTACAAACCCAAGGTTTGTATTCCGAAATAATCCTTAGAAAGGAGGTGATCCAGCCGCACCTTCCGATACGGCTACCTTGTTACGACTTCACCCCAATCATCTATCCCACCTTCGGCGGCTGGCTCCAAAAGGTTACCTCACCGACTTCGGGTGTTACAAACTCTCGTGGTGTGACGGGCGGTGTGTACAAGGCCCGGGAACGTATTCACCGCGGCATGCTGATCCGCGATTACTAGCGATTCCGGCTTCATGTAGGCGAGTTGCAGCCTACAATCCGAACTGAGAACGACTTTATCGGATTAGCTCCCTCTCGCGAGTTGGCAACCGTTTGTATCGTCCATTGTAGCACGTGTGTAGCCCAGGTCATAAGGGGCATGATGATTTGACGTCATCCCCACCTTCCTCCGGTTTGTCACCGGCAGTCACCTTAGAGTGCCCAACTAAATGATGGCAACTAAGATCAAGGGTTGCGCTCGTTGCGGGACTTAACCCAACATCTCACGACACGAGCTGACGACAACCATGCACCACCTGTCACCGTTGCCCCCGAAGGGGAAACTATATCTCTACAGTGGTCAACGGGATGTCAAGACCTGGTAAGGTTCTTCGCGTTGCTTCGAATTAAACCACATGCTCCACCGCTTGTGCGGGCCCCCGTCAATTCCTTTGAGTTTCAGTCTTGCGACCGTACTCCCCAGGCGGAGTGCTTAATGCGTTAGCTGCAGCACTAAGGGGCGGAAACCCCCTAACACTTAGCACTCATCGTTTACGGCGTGGACTACCAGGGTATCTAATCCTGTTTGCTCCCCACGCTTTCGCGCCTCAGCGTCAGTTACAGACCAGAAAGTCGCCTTCGCCACTGGTGTTCCTCCAAATCTCTACGCATTTCACCGCTACACTTGGAATTCCACTTTCCTCTTCTGCACTCAAGTCCCCCAGTTTCCAATGACCCTCCACGGTTGAGCCGTGGGCTTTCACATCAGACTTAAAGGACCGCCTGCGCGCGCTTTACGCCCAATAATTCCGGACAACGCTTGCCACCTACGTATTACCGCGGCTGCTGGCACGTAGTTAGCCGTGGCTTTCTAATAAGGTACCGTCAAGGTACAGCCAGTTACTACTGTACTTGTTCTTCCCTTACAACAGAGTTTTACGATCCGAAAACCTTCTTCACTCACGCGGCGTTGCTCCATCAGGCTTTCGCCCATTGTGGAAGATTCCCTACTGCTGCCTCCCGTAGGAGTCTGGGCCGTGTCTCAGTCCCAGTGTGGCCGATCACCCTCTCAGGTCGGCTACGCATCGTCGCCTTGGTGAGCCGTTACCTCACCAACTAGCTAATGCGCCGCGGGCCCATCCTATAGCGACAGCCGAAACCGTCTTTCAGTCTTTCACCATGAAGCAAAAGAGATTATTCGGTATTAGCCCCGGTTTCCCGGAGTTATCCCAAACTATAGGGTAGGTTGCCCACGTGTTACTCACCCGTCCGCCGCTAACGTCAAAGGAGCAAGCTCCTTTTCTGTTCGCTCGACTTGCATGTATTAGGCACGCCGCCAGCGTTCGTCCTGAGCCAGGATCAAACTCTCCATAAAAGAAATTTGATTAGCTCAAATTGTTTTGCTGGCATCATGTTTGATGTCCAAATTTTTTGTTTTGTTCACTAGCAAAACTAGCTACTTAAAACTTTATTGATTACGTTTTGCTTGTTCAGTTTTCAAGGTTCATTATTTAAGTCGTTTTTCAGCGACTTCTTTATATTAACATCTCACTCAAAACATGTCAACAACTTTTTAAAAAAGTTTTTTGTGTTTTTCTGAGTTATTCGTTTATGTCTTAGCGACAATTAATATAATACAATACTAAGATATTATTCGTCAACTACTTTTCTAAAAAAATATCGAGGTATTTTTTAGATACCTCGATTACAAGCATACTACAGTCATTGTCCCATTTCTAGAGCATCTTTATTTACCTTGTAATGACGGTGAAATATCCTATCATTTTTCGCTGCAATGGGTTCAATTTGAATATAGCCTTTATCCACTAGATACTCAACAAACACTTCTAAATCCACTGAGTAGTTAACAAGTTCATGATGATCATGTAATTCCTGAATAGTCCACATTTCTTTTGTTTGCATGACTTCTAATATATGCTGTGCTCCATCTCGTGTACGAGAGTGGATTAAAAACTCACTTGCTAAAAACAACAATTCTAAGCGCTTTTCTATTGGCTCATTACTTGTCACTAGCTCTTCATACAGCTTATAGATGGCTGGCTCGATTTTTTTCACCTGTGCCCAAACAGTTACTTCAGGATACAGGCCACTATCGATAATAGATAGGCGGCCTAGATGATGTAGGGAATCCACAACGTGATTATAAGCATCTAAGTAACTTCCTTTATCAAAGTATTCTTTCCCCTCCAAATAGCGACGAATTAACTTTGAAAATTGAATACCTGTTTTAATTTTACGACCACTATACGGAAATTCCTGCAATTCTATTTTTAGTTTATGCAGAAATTCATTCCGATCAAATAATACTCTACCGAAGAATATCCAATCAACAACCTTTCTATTTGAACCGATGAGTAACCATTTTCGAATTAATTTCTCCGTAACAGTATGTAGAGCGATTTTATTTCCTTCATATAAGTAATGTTTTGAAAAGACTGGTTGCTCTGCTTCTTTTACGATAATGAGTAAAACCGTATCAAATGTATCTGTAACGTTACTTTGTTCTTCACGCTTTTCCACTAAAATTACGCCTAATGTATTCGACTGACTCGCACGTTCTTGATATATCGGACGCAGTACTTGCTCCATGTTCAGCCCTCCTTTATTCATATAGGTTGTTTTGTTCCGTTAAAAATTCGACATACTCTAAAAGTATTCCTTCTTTCATTCAGTTCAAAGCTAAAATACTTTGCCCTTATATGTTATAGTAGATTTTAGATTGGGAGGCAAGATGAAATATGAAACCTTATAAAAGTAAAATTAATAAAATTCGTTCATTCGCATTAGCACTAATCTTTTTTGGTTTTATTGTCATGTACGGAGGCATTTTCTTTAAAAACAGCCCGATATTAGTTTTAATTTTCATGTCACTAGGTGTTCTTTGTATTATCGGTAGCACAGTTGTATATGCGTGGATCGGATTACTGTCAACAAGAGCTATTCAAGTAGAGTGTCCTAATTGCCATAAACATACAAAGGTTTTAGGCCGAGTAGATATGTGCATGTACTGCAATGAGCCATTAACACTTGATCCTACTCTAGAAGGTAAAGAGTTCGATCAATCCTATAATAAAACAAAAAAATCCTAGCCCTTTTTAAGAGCTAGGATTTTTATTGTACTTTAGCAGTAGCAACTTTACATGATGGACAAGTGCCGTATATCTCTAAGCGATGCGAATGCACATCAAAGCCTGTTACCTGTGATGCAAAATGCTCTATTTCGTCGAGTCCAGGATAATGGAAATCGACGATCTTACCACAGCATTCACAAATCATATGGTAATGATCGTTTGTCACGAAATCAAAGCGACTTGAAGCATCCCCGTAAGTTAGCTCTTTCACAAGACCTACTTCACGAAATACACGCAGGTTGTTATAAACAGTCGCTACACTCATATTAGGGAACTTACCCTCAAGAGCTTTATAAATTTCATCGGCAGTAGGATGTGCCATTGATTGAATTAGATATTCCAAAATAGCATGACGCTGAGGAGTAATACGTACACCAGTTGTTTTCAACGTGTCCAGTGCATCTTGTAAATGCGTTGCAGACATCGTCATGCACCTCTTCCATAAGTATTATTAATTTATAATTGTTATAAATAGTGTATCCAATTCGTACTACTTCGTCAACAATCACACATTGCTTATCCTCAATAAATCAATGGTTTTTTCCTTAATATCCTCTTGATAAATCCATAACATTTTCTAAATCCGTGTCACCCTTTAGCCATTTTGTTAGGCTTGGCTTGAAAATTTCTAAGCTACGCTCAACATAACGAGAAGAATGACTGGATACATGAGGTGATAATATAACATTTGGTAATGTCCATAATGGATTGTCGGATGTCAGAGGCTCCTCTTCAAATACATCTAAAACTGCGTGTCCTATTTGCTTTCTTTCAATCGCTTGAATGAGTACGTTTTCATCAACTAAATTACCTCGACCAAAATTCATGAAGATCGCATTGTTTTTCATCGCAACAAAATGCTCTTCTTTTAATAAATTGGTCGTTTCTGTTGTTTTTGGTAATACAGAAATAACGATATCTGCAAGAGGTAGTGCTTCTTTCAAATTGGTAAAACTAATCATCGTATTCATATAGGCCGCTTCTTTACCAGAGCGATTACAGCCAATTGTTGTAACACCAAAAGCTTGCAATAAACGCCCAACTTCCGAACCAATGGCACCTGGCCCCAAAATAAGTGCCGTACTATCTCGTAATTCCGTTTGTTGCGTTTTTTTCGACCATTCATTTTTCTTTTGCTGCTCATACATCCAAGGCAAAGCTCGTTTAATGGCTAAAATATGAGCAAGAATCGATTCAGCCATGGGCGTTTTATGAATGCCACGAACATTTGAAACTAGAATCCTGCGTTCAATAATAGCCTGAGCTGGCATTTTTTCTATACCTGCCGATGCAACAAAAATCCATTTTAGCTTTGTCGCAGATTGAATACTCTCTTCTGTTAAATCTTCACCATATGTAACTAATACATCCGCTTGTTGAAGCTCTTCATTTGATATGCTCTTTTCAAAGATAAATTCAAGCTGTGGAAATTCTGCTACTAATGGTTCTCGTAAATCTGGTCTAGGTTCAAATGTAAAATAGATTCTCATTGTTTTGCCTCCTGTTCTGCTAAATAAGCATATACTTCTTCAATATGATTTTTCACTCGAACTTTGCGCCAAGCTTTTACAAGCTTCCCCTCAGCATCAATTAAAAACGTTGAACGCTCTATGCCCATATATTCACGTCCATACATTTTCTTTAAAACCCATACATCATAAGCTTCAGCAATAGCATGGTCCTCATCCACTAATAATGAAAATGGCAAACCATGCTTATCAATAAATTTTGTATGCTTGCTTGCGTTATCTGGGCTAACACCCAGAACAACAGCATTTAAATGACTGAAGTCCTCAAACTTATCGCGAAAATCACATGCCTCCGTCGTGCAGCCTGGTGTCATATCCTTTGGGTAAAAGTATAAAATAACATTTTTTCCTTTAAAATCAGCTAAATGCACCATCTCGCCCTTTTCGTTCAATAGAGAAAAATCCGGCGCCTTTTGTCCTTCTAGTAATGTCATACAATCTCCTCCTCTGTAGGTCCTATTTTACTCTAAGTAACAAATCAAGTCATATCCCTTAATTTCTTTGGATTTCTTACACCGATAGGTCTACAATAGATTACGTATAAAAAGTTAGGAGGCAATTCTATGAATCATGCAAAATCTGAAGCAATACATGAAGAGGCATTACAGCATATTGTTGGTGGTGTAAACAGCCCTTCTCGTTCATATAAAGCAGTAGGTGGCGGTTCTCCTGTAGCCATGGCGCGAGGAAAAGGCGCTTATTTTTGGGATGTAGATGGCAATCGTTATATCGACTATCTAGCAGCATATGGTCCAATCGTTACTGGTCATGGTCATCCTCATATTGCAAAGGCCATTACGCACGCAGCTGAAAATGGTACATTGTTTGGGACGCCGACTGAGTATGAAGTTACTTTCGCAAAAATGTTAAAGGAAGCCATTCCGTCGATGGATAAAGTACGTTTTAACAACTCTGGTACAGAAGCTGTTATGACAACGATTCGTGTGGCACGTGCCTATACAGGACGTACAAAAATCATGAAATTTGCTGGTTGCTACCACGGGCACTTTGATTTAGTATTAGTGGCTGCCGGATCAGGTCCAGCAACATTAGGAACACCAGATTCAGCGGGCGTGACAACTTCAACTGCTGAAGAAGTTATTACTGTACCTTTTAATAACCCTGAAGCCTTTACAGAAGCCATGGATAAATGGGGCGAGGAGATTGCAGCTATTTTAATCGAGCCAATAGTAGGAAACTTCGGTATCGTTGAACCAAAGCCAGGCTTTCTTGAATTAGTACATGCTATAGCAAAGGAAAAAGGGGCCCTAACGATTTATGATGAGGTCATCACGGCCTTCCGCTTCCACTATGGTGGCGCTCAAAATTTACTTGGCCTAACACCTGATCTAACTGCACTTGGTAAAGTTATTGGTGGTGGTTTACCAATAGGTGCTTATGGCGGACGTAAAGAGATTATGGATACTGTGGCACCTCTCGGCCCAGCATACCAAGCGGGTACGATGGCTGGAAATCCTGCATCTATGCAAGCTGGTATTGCTTGCCTAGAAGTTCTACAAACACCAGGTATATACGAGGAAATGGATAGATTAGGCGCAATTTTAGAAGAAGGTGTTTTAGCTGCTGCTAAAAAACATGGCGTAACCATCACGTTAAATCGTCTTAAAGGAGCGCTTACTATTTACTTTACAGATGTGAAGGTAGAAAACTATGAGCAAGCTGAAAGCTCTGATGGTGAAATATTTGGGCGCTTCTTTAAACACATGCTTGAGCAAGGTATTAATCTAGCTCCTTCTAAATATGAAGCATGGTTCTTAACAACTGAGCATACAGAAGCAGATATTAAGGAAACAATTGAAGCAGTAGATATTGCGTTTTCTCAATTATAATCTTGACAAGAAAAAGGCGACTTGCAAGTAGAAGTCGCCTTTTTCTTATTCATCCATGCAAATCTATGTATTTTATGAGCACTTCCTTCTATAATGTAAAGAAGCTAAAAAATATTAGACAGAAAGGACATCTTTATGAAATTAGGTGCCCGTGTATTTAAAACTGGTGTAGCTATCGTATTTGCATTATTTATTGCAGAGTTGTTGAAACTACCTTCACCTGTTTTTGCTGGAATTGCAGCTATTTTTGCTATTCAGCCTTCTATTTATCGTTCTTACCAAACCATTGTGGAGCAAGTACAAGCGAATATTATAGGTGCGACAATTGCCGTCATTTTTGGCTTGCTTTTTGGACACCATGTCGTTGCCATTGGTATAGCTGTCATAATAGCTATCGGTTTAATGTTAAAGTTTAGACTCGAAAAATCACTTTCGCTAGCGTTGGTATCAGTTGTAGCTATTATGGAATTTCAAGGGGATGACTTTTTAACATTTGGTTTGATACGCTTTGTTACGATATTAGTTGGGGTATTAGCAGCATTTGTCGTAAATCTTGTGTTCTTACCACCTAAATACGAGGTAAAACTATTTCGCAAAATTTATATTTTACAAGATGATATTATTCGTTGGACACGACTGGCTGTACGGCAAGCTTCTGAGCATACATCCACAAAAACAGCATTAAGTAAGTTTAAAAACCGTATGCTACGAGTGGATACGCTGTATGATTTATATAAGGAAGAGCGTAATTACTTTAAAAATAAAAAATATGTCAAAGCTCGCAAACTAGTAGTCTATCGTCAAATGATTTTAACTTCCAAGAAAAGCTTGGAATTGCTACAGCGTTTGCATAATCACGAAAATGAATTAGCTCAGCTCCCCACCCAATTTCATTTAATGATTCAGGAGAGACTTGATTCCTTGCTAACGTACCATGAGCAATTGCTCTTAAAATATACAGGGAAGCTTAAGCCTGAGCATTCGGAGTGGAGTAAAAGCATTGACTATGTCCAACGTAATGAGCTGATGGAAATTTTCATCAAGCAAATCAACTTTGCTCGTGAAGAAGGCGATACGGAGTTTTCTAGCTATCACCTACTCTATATTTTATCGCGTATTTTAGATTATGAGGAAAACTTAGAACATCTTGATACACTTATTGTTTCTTACCAAAGCTATCATGGACATGAAATCAATGTAGAATTTGAAGAAGAATTCATATAGCTAACATTTTGGCGACAGATTACCTTGATTCAGGGGGATTTTGATCACCCATTGAATGAAGCTAAGTCTGTCGGCTTTTTTTTATACAAAAAACCTCCAAGTAGTAATCTACTTAGAGGAAAGGAGCTAAGAACGCAATGTTAGCAATTGTTGCTCTGCTTGTTGGCGTTTGACCATTTGTTCAGCACGTAAATGCTGATAATTGGCAATGCCTGATACAATAGTATCCCACATTTCTTCAAGAGTCTTGGTAGTGCTGGATTGTTGAGCCATGGCAGTACTTAATTGCACCGCTTCCTTGCTAGCTCCCCCAAATTGCCTCATACGATCTTCAAAGGCAGAGGCTGATTGACTTTGTAATTGTTGACGTCTTTCATTAACTGCATTCATCAAACCCATTTTAAAAACAGGAATGGTTTTAACAAAAGCCCCATTAATTTGTTCTATCAATTCACTGTTACCATTACGTAGCATATCGATTTGAGGGGCTGTGATAATAGCCACCATACGCGATTTTTCTAAGTCATCTATTTTTTGCTGGAGCATCTCTGCAATACCTTGCAAACGATTTAGCTCCATTTTCGCCAGCTGATTACCTGCTTCACTCTGTTTTTCATACATCGGAATCAATGTTGTTTGGACATCATGAAGCTTCATGTCAGTTGCTACGATATACTTTTCTAGCTCAAGATAGTACATGAGGTCTTCTTGATATAAGCGTGCAAGTACTCGGTTATCCTTCGCTAATTCCTCTTCCATCAGTACAAATTGATAATGGATTTTCTCAATATCTCTCCCCAGTCCATTATATTTCGTAAATAAATCGCCATCATTTTTGGTCTTACGTGCAAACAGCTTTTTAAAAAAGCCTTTTTGCTCTGTAAAATCTTGTTTGTCGAATGTCTGCATAAGGGCTTCAAGCTGCTTAAATAATTCATTTGATTCGAAAGTTGTTGACTGGGTGATGATGGCTAAAATTCGATCTGCAAAAGTAGCTAATTTTGTAGACGGTTCTTTTCCTAAAGCTAATAGCTCTATCTGATTTTTTATATTGATTTGATTGGCAATTTGCCGTACCTCTGCATGATCCCTTAACTGTTCTTTGAAGGCTTCTGCTGTTTCCAGTGTCAGCTGCTTCAGCGTCAACGAGTTATTCGACATTCGTGCCGCCTCCTTCCTATCATCAGAAAAAACGATTAAAGAGTTTTTTTATGATTTTGTCGGGTGCAGTTTTCTGTGGCTTTGGTTCTTCATAGTGCAAGTCAAACAGCATATGCTCTAAACGGTGTACATCATAACTATCCTCTTGCAAATGCTTTTCTAAATCTAGTTGTCCTGTCGGATTATAAAAAACAATATCCACACCAAATCGATTTAAAAAGGCCAATAACGCTATATCTTCACGTGATAAAGCTGGTTGTTGAGGTGCTTGGTATAATACCAGCTTCGGTACCTCTTGGGAATAGTCAAAGCTTTGTAGTAATCTTAGGATCTCCTGTGGAATCATCGACATTTGTTTAAATAAAAATAACTGTAAATCATATAAGGTCTCATTTTGCTGCTGTTTCAACATGGGCTGCTCACAGAAAGTTTTTATCGTGTGTGCAATCGCACGCTGTAGCTCCAATGTTAACTCACCGTATTGCCACCAATCACTTTGCATAATACGCTCTACTGATAGTTCTCCATTTACTAGGCAATGCTTATAGTGAAAGTGAAAATTGGCTCTACTCGTTGGTGCATAGGGGAATTTTTGGACAAAAACAGTTTGCGGATTTGCTAATAACTGATGCATATAATACCAGTATTCTTCCCGTCTGCTCGAAACCCCACTAATTTTGGCAAATATGACTGGAATGACAATCTCATCTCCAATTACTTCAAACTGTGGTCGAACCAAAGCTTTCTCTTTTGCATAAATAAAAATATCATCATATGTCATCCGTAATGTTAAGGAGCGTGGCATAAAATCTTTAAACTGCCAAGGCTTATAGACACCTGATTGCTGATCATGCATTAATTGCTCAAAATGCTGACTAGATCGATATCCAACCGTTGCTTGCCGATCACGCAACTTATCAGGAAATGGCTGTAAAGTTGTTTGATTGGTATACGCAGATGTGATAGAGAAAGTATCATTAGGATCAATCTCAGCAAATTCATCTATTTTAGCTGGATGAAAAATTAACACATCACAACCGAGCTCCATTAATAACAATAAGAAATAGCGCTGACTTAGAGTTGCTTCCCCATACCAAACTACTTTAGGAAAATCATCTGTTGGTTTCATGGATTTTGTCCATAGAATCCAATGGTTTTTTAGCCATTTCACCATATCAATTAAAAAACGGCGAAAGTCATTTGCTAGCAAACCTAACGATTGCTGTTTTTGAAAGAGCTCTACTACTTTAATGGTTGCTAACTGTAAATGGCGATTCATTACACTGTCATCATGCTTAGGAATTAATTGATAACCATACATCATTGCCACTAAACGATTAATAGATAGACCTTGTGGAGTTTGTTGATGCTGCGAAAGGATTGTTTGTATTGCCTGAAAGTCTTTTGGTTCAATATGTTTATTTAATTCTTCACTTAAAATATGGATGTTAGTGTTCTGTGACAATGTAAATAATGAATTGAAATAATCATCTTCTTCGATTGGTACGCCCAATACACGAACAGCAATTCTACTAAAGCTCACTTGCTGCTCTGTTGTTTCATAAAATGCACGATCCTTTGGTGAATCTTGAAACGCCTGTAGCCAATCATCAGGATGACGCTCCAACACTGATTTAATTGTGATTGTTTGCATACAAACGCACCTCCTAAAAATCATCCTCAGCCTATGCTAAAGCATTCATTTGTCATAGGACGTCTCACCTAATGACAACAAAAATATTTGAACATCTATACGATCGTTTGTTGTGATGCCATCTGTAAAACTGTTTCCAATAAATTCTTTGTAAATGCTTCACCATTGTGAGGCGAGTAAGTTGTATTTTGTAAAAATTTTGGCTGTTTATCTTTTAAGTCTCCATGATTTGGTGTAAAACCTAAATCAGCCATTGCAAGCATGCCATAATCCATAATAGAATCACCTGCTGCTATATGCACATCGTATGTACAGAACTCTTTTATATATTCTATAGCCGCTTCCTTTGTCAGCACCTTGGGCATAAAATACAATTTTTTTCCTTGTAGCAGAACATGCCAACCATGCATATCAAACTCTTGAATCATCGCTTGTAATTCATCGTATGGTAAAATATCAATATCTACATGATGTACATAAAAAAGCTCATCTATATACAGAGATCGTTGTAGCCATGTATCAGATTTAATTGTCTGAAAAAGCTTTAGCATATCCATACGAGGGATCGAGGAATCTTCAATACGTCTAGATAATGTTTGTGTCCATTTTTCATATGGCTGACCCTTTTCTACTATTGTACCCCCATTGCTTGTAATTGCAAAAGCAGGGCATAAATCATGAATAAAATGGATTCTTTTATATTGATGTAAAGCTCTTGTCGTAACAGGTACAAATAAAGTATGTTGGTGTACCTGTTGCAATAGGGGTGCTGTTGCCTGTGTCATCATACTCATTGCTGTTTCGTCCTTGTGTTCAACGACGATTGTCTCTGTAGCTGGCGGAAACATCTCCATCATGCGTTTAGAATAAATAAGGGTTCTATCTAAATCAGATGTAAATAATATCATCATATTCTCCTCTATAATTCTTTGATCAAACCACAACATGCATAGGACATATTCGAATACTCTTCAATCAATACATTTTTTTCCTGCGCTAATAATAAAATATGTTTCAATTCATGCATGTACTGTGGATTAATTAAAATCTTCCAAGGTATCCTTCTCAGCAAAACTCTTGTCGTTTCCCCAACACCTGGCTTAATGAAATGAATATTATCAATACCAAAATCTCGTTGAATTGTTTGCACGGACTTCATACCCTCCCAAGTAATTGGAGAGATTTCTTGCTCTTGAATTTGTTGCACAATTTTACTCTGTACTTGTTCAAAACATGTGACGATACGCTCTATGTACAGATTGGAGACATCTATTGCCTCTAATTCTTTGTAGTATTTTGCACCATGAAAATCGTTTGCATCCATAAACTGCAAATTTAATACCGTTCTACTTACTAATCCAGATACAGTGGAATTTAAACAAGCAGATGGTATTAAAAAATCCTCACGAGTTCCATAAATAGCTGCACAATGGCCAGGATCAGCCAAAACAGCTAAATCGCCACTTAACTGTTCTTGATATTGTAAATTAAACTTTTGGCAGGATTGAATTAATTCATTGGTAATTGCCCCTTTTCCTGTCCAACCATCAATAAATTGCAGACTTCCTAGAGGATGCTGTGTCAAAATATAACGAATTGCCGTTTCATCAAACCCACGACCTCGCAGTATAGAAATGGAGTAATGTGGAACATTCACATGATAATGCATGGCTATATACCGTTTGATTAAAATACCTATGGGTGTACCTGCACGAGCTAAACTCACAAGAATTAAATTTTCTAATCCTCTATTTTCAATGATTTGTTCTGCCACTACTCCAACGGCGATTGCTATTCTTTCTGCATGAACATCTAGCGCTTTATAAAAAAGATTCATGTAGGTATCCGATGGTTGCTTCTCCACTGGCAGCATTTCCGAATAATGTATACCCGATTGAATGAGTTGTTCACGTTTCTCATTATCCATTTCAAGGAATGCACTTCCAATATCACGCAATAAAAAAATAACGTCCTCTGGTGCATAACTCCCCATTTTATCTGGCTGCAAAGTCGATATCATCGTTCTACCTCCAATTCATGCATACTAATTACATATACTTTGGCTTTAGTGGCTTCTTGTAATGCCTTTACCACACGGGCAACTACCTCTTTACTTGCTATACGTTCCACTATGAAAAAAAGTTCCGTGTAAGACTGGCTTTGAAGATTATATAAAAAATTAGTGACCCCGTTATTTTCTGGACTTTCAAAGGCTATTTTATCGTTAATCGTATATCCTAAATCATCCGTACAATAGATTGGACTACGAGTAGTTGACTGAAAATAAACATCATTTCCTAAAAAAGAGGCAATTTGCATAGGAACATACATGAACTCACCCGTGCCAATAACAAGTGCTGGTCCATTTGTTCTTAGCTCTTGTAATTGCATAGCAATAGCTTGTATCGTTTGCTTTTGGTCAACATGCTGTTTTGACGTGAGCATAAATCTCCCTGTTGCTAGTAAATAGGGGTACTTATTTATTAACCCATTCTCCGCAACAGAACGATAGAATTTGCGATCAACAGATACTTGAATCGGACAAATGTCCATATCTCGTGCAACCTGTGTTAGTAAGTTTGGTTGTGTACTGGTTAAGCTTGGAATGCCTGAACAGCTAAAATTCCCACACATAATGGAGATGAATTCTATAGAGATACCCCATTGTACTTCTAATTGCTTAAAGATTGTTTGCTGCTGTTGGGAACGCCAATCTAAAATAGATAGTACCGCATATTGTCTCACTAAAGGAAATTTCTGTATTAAAGTCTCAATAATATTAATGACCGTATTTCCAGTAGTAATCTCATCATCAATTAACACAATGCGCTTAGTTTGCAGTAAAAATTCTGGTTCCTCCGTATAAATTCTATGGCTTGTCGCATGTGAATGTTCTTCTTCAAACGTAACAAATGGCTCAAAATCGGGCAACACTTCACGTGTTGTGTGGATATACATAGCATTCGAGTGAAAGGCATTAAATACTGCGTGTCCAAGTGCTGTTGCTGTCTCAGCAAAGCCAATAAACAATGTTTCATCCGTTAATTCTAGGGTTCCTTCTATGGATTTTTGTACTTCATCCAAATTAGCTCCGTCTTTTAAAGCTTTAACGACAGCCGAAGCCATTACCTTTTGTCCCGTAAGATGCTGCTGATACATCATTGCTAAAAGAGTTCCTGTCAGTAAAGGGATTTGCGGACGGACAGCCAAATGTTTGCCTAGTACCGTGCTTACAAACAAAAATTGTCTCTTCTTATTAATCCGAGCCGCCATTCTAAACAAATCGGTTAGCGCAAAATTATGGGGATTGTAGGTAATTTCAATATCAATTGAATAATTCGGTAAAATGCTTAATTTACTCATTTGTTGTTGCATATACACTACCACCTATTTCAGACTGTAATAAAAGTGAGGCAAAATCGACAGATTCATGATAAACACCATAGACATGAGCCTGTTTTAAAATCCGTTGTGCCCATCTCATATGTGGCTTAATTTCATTCATTTTATTAGCATAGTGACTTTTCATAACACCTTTTTGTCCATCATTATTTTCTATAATACTTAGCGCATCTAAGTATTCCTCATACGAAATAGCATAAAGGGCATGCACAACACGGATATGGCTCGGATGAATAATTGTTTTTCCCACTATGCCATTTTGTTTATCCATTAAAACTTCTTTCATTAATCCATCTAAACAATCGTCTAATAACGCTTTCCTTGTATCAAGCGCGCCTTTCTCACTAAATGGTGTCACTCTAAGTGCGGGCTTTAATACACGCTGATTATTAAAATACTCCCACACAGGCCCAGAAATAATAAAACCATCTTCCTCACGACCTAAGATATTGACAATATCTGCAATACAATCTCGTATGACACTAATATCATAAATGGTAGAATCCATACGCCTGCGAATTCCGTAAATACCACAAAAATCGGTAGCACCAATTCGTACATTTAATACACGGGCTTTGTATTGATGTAGAACCGCTTTAATGTCTAATAACGCTTCCATGCGAGATTCCTTATATAGTACCTCACGACTTTCTAAAATTGGCATACCATATAAAATTAAATCATTTTCTAAAATGGTTTGTTCAAGCAACTCGAAATAACGGGCACCCTGTTCTGCTGTAAACTTTGGAAAGACATAGCCAGTTAATATTTCTTGCTTTTTCCCTAAAACAGTTGTTAGCCTTTGAAATTGCTCAACATGACGTACTCGAACAAAAAGTAAAGGGAGCTCCTGAAGTAATAGCTGTTTTTGCTGATAGAGTGCATATAATTCACTAATATCCTCTATTAGCTTAGCTTCACAATCTACTAACTCTGCATCTCCAACTGCATCCTCCAAATCAATGACAAGTGATGTAAGTTCCTTATATTTTTGTGATCGGATCAAGCTCACAATCGTAGGCATGGAAGCTGGCATATACAAAGTCGCACCTAGGGCATATGACAAAATATCCGCCGTTTCCCATTTTGTAAACGGCTGTGGCTTCTTATAAAAAATCATCTCTGCTTCTGTTGCAAAATGTTGCATCTAATCCTCTCCCCAGTAACTATGCCTTTTGTGAAAAAAGCACTGTATCAGCCTGTTCCATACAGACTAATACAGTGCCTTGTTTACACTGCTGTTTTCTTCTTCAACTTGTAAATAACAAATGTCAATAAGAATGCAGCTATTAAAATAATAACGAAAATTTCATGCGAAGGATGGTAGCCCCAATATACTAACACACATTTTCAGTGTATTACGATAAGCCCCTGTTACATCTGCTAGTTTAAAAACTGTGCATATGTATTTAATATCTCATTTAATACATCCACATCAGATCCTCCACCATGCACCTATGTCCCATAGTTACTGTAGGCCATATGCATTGATTAAAGCAGCTAGTCCACCCTGGTAACCTGAACCTACTGCAGCAAATTTCCACTCATCATTATGTCGGTACAGCTCACAAAATACTACAGCCGTTTCAATACTGAAATCTTCACCTAAATCGTAACGCAATACCTCTGATCCCGACTCTTCGTTCGTCAATCGTACATAGGCATTTAAGACTTGCCCGAAGTTTTGATGACGTCCCTCGGCATCGTAAATAGTAACCGTCACTACAATTTTTTCAATTTGAGGTGATACTTGCTTTAAGTTGACAAGAATTTTTTCATCATCTCCATCCCCTGCACCTGTACGATTATCTCCCGTATGGACAACAGACTGGTCTGGGCTGGCTAGATTATTATAGAAAATAAAGTCCTGTTCATTACGACATTTACCTGAAGCATCTAGTAAAAATACAGATGCATCCAGGTCAAAGTCTTGTCCACCATCAAATTGCTTTACATCCCAGCCTAAACCAATACCAATGCTATTTAAGCCTGGATCTTGCTTTGTTAAATCAATACGTTGCCCTTTACTTAATTGTATAGCCATTCAAAAATCTCCCTTTCTGTCCAAAGATGAAATTTTAGTTTACACTTAAGCCATAATCATTACATAAAGCAGCTAAGCCACCTTGATAGCCTGCACCAATCGCATTAAATTTCCATTCTCCGTTATGACGATATAATTCCCCTACAACAATAGCTGTTTCAATACTGAAGTCCTCGCCTAAATCATAGCGAATAATTTCTTCGTTGGAAGCAGCATTCATAATACGAATATAGGCATTAGACACCATACCGAAGTTTTGACTGCGAGACTCTGCATCATGAATGGTTACTGTGAAGGCTAGTCGCTGAACATGAGCAGGTACTTGAGTTAATGCCACTTTCACCACTTCATCGTCACCTTCGCCTACACCTGTTAAATTATCGCCTGAATGCTCAACTGAACCATTGCCACCTGTAGTGTTGTTATAAAAAATAAAATCATTTTGATCTGCAACTTTACCTGTATCAGCAAGTAAAAACACAGAGGAGTCTAAGTCAAAATCATGACCACCATCATATTTATTTGTATCCCAGCCTAAACCTACAACCACATTCGTTAATCCTGGATTTGTTTTAGTTAAATCTACCTTTTGACCTTTTTGTAGTGAAATGCCCATAATTTTTATTCCTCCTATTTAGTCAATTATTTATTGATATCTTCGAACAACGTCGCCAAGCTTTATGTCATTTGTTCCCGTACCAACCGCAGCAAATTTCCATTCGTTATTATGACGGTAAATTTCTCCACATACTAACGTCGTTAAATTCGAATAATTATCAGTTAAATTATAGCGAATTAGTTCGCTTCCTGTCCTGTCATCATACACACGAATATATGCATTATGAATCATACCAAAGTGTTGATTGCGACCTGCCGCATCATAAATGTTTACAACAAACACAAGCTTGTTATATTGCGAAGGTACAGACGATAGTTCAATTGTAATTACCTCATCATCACCATCACCATCACCTGTTAAATTATCACCTGAATGTCGAACAGAACCGCAGCTACTTGTTAATTTTCCGAAATAAACAACATCGTCACCCGCTACAACCTTATCATCTTGTAACATTAATACCGAAGCATCACAGTCGATACTTCTGCCACTGCCACTATTTCTGCTAGAAAATAAACCACCTAAAAAGCCGCCACTTTTCTCTTGGCCTACAGGGTCCCACCCTAAACCAACTTTAATTTTATTTAATCCTGCGTTACCCTTTGTTAAATCAACTCTTTGTCCTTTTTGTAAATTAATCCCCAATTCTAACACCCTCCTAAAATATGTATTTCAGTCGAAAGATTTTATGGTAAGCAATAATCTACTAAGCTAAAAGATTTCTACTTAAATTAAGTCTAAAATAACGTGACAAAAAATTCAATTAATGGCTCCGAAAAGGTGTTTTCTCTTATTTTTGAAAGCCCCTCACGTCTTTTTCTATACTATAAAACGTTTTTGTAGTAAAAATGTTCCTTTTATATCCAATGGTCCAAGCAGCTAAAAAAACCTTCTAACTTGTAGAAGGCTATTGTCTTATTTACTAACTTTTCATTTTTGGATCAAGTGCATCTCGTAGTCCATCACCCATTAGATTAAAGCCTAAAACTGTTAACATAATAGCTAAACCAGGGAAAATCATCGTCCACGGAGCATTTAATAAGAACTTCCGTGCATCCGCTAACATTTTTCCCCATTCTGGTGCTGGAGCTTGAGCCCCTAGCCCAAGGAAACCTAATGCTGCCGCTTCAATAATGGCTGTCGCAATTGCTAGTGTCCCCTGTACAATTATTGGGGTTATGGAATTCGGCAAAATATGGGAAAATAGAATTCGTGCATCACGCATACCAATTGCTTTTGCCGCTACTATATATTCCTCTTCCTTGACACTTAAAACCTTAGAACGGATTAAGCGCCCAAAATTCGGTACGTTAATAATAGCAATGGCGATTAATGCATTTTGTAAAGATGGACCAAGCACTGATACTACTGCAATCGCTAGTAGCATACTAGGGAAAGCTAGCATAATATCAAAAATACGTGAAATTATCGTATCGATCCATTTTCCATAATAACCTGCAATGATGCCAAGTAAACTACCAATTATCACGGACAAAATAACAGAGAAAAAGCCTACCCATAGCGAAATCCTTGCACCGTGAATGATCCTCGAAAAAATATCCCGTCCAAAATCATCCGTTCCAAACCAATGATCAGCGGATGGTGCCAGTAAACGCTTCGTTAAATCTTGTTCATTGATGCCCTG
This sequence comes from Lysinibacillus sp. YS11, assembly GCF_002896375.1. Classification (NCBI taxonomy): domain Bacteria; kingdom Bacillati; phylum Bacillota; class Bacilli; order Caryophanales; family Bacillaceae; genus Lysinibacillus; species Lysinibacillus sp. YS11. The sequence goes on from NZ_CP026007.1 coordinate 3,893,010, forward strand.
TGGTGCAATGAACGGACCAATGACAGCTAGTATAATAAAAAAGATAACAATTCCTGCTCCAACAAGGGATACTTTACTCTTTTTAAAACTACGCCACCCTTCGAGCCATGGACCTACTGCCTTTTCTCGAACCGGTGATACTTCTTTTTTTATATCGATTGCTCCAGTCATCATTGCAACTCCCTTCTATTTGTATTTAATCCGTGGGTCGACTACTGTGTACAGTAAATCCACGATTAAGTTAATCATGATGAAAATAAATGCAACGACGAGAATACCTGATTGAATAACGGGATAATCCCTGAAGCCAATCGCATCATAAATATAACGACCAATTCCTGGCCAACTAAAAATCGTCTCTGTTAAAATGGCACCACCTAGCAGTAATCCAGTTTGTAGACCAATTACCGTTAACACAGGAATAACTGCATTCTTTAATGCATGCTTATAAACAACAATAAACATTTTTTGTCCTTTTGCTCTTGCAGTCCTTACATAATCTGAACGCATAACTTCCAGCATGGAGGACCTTGTGATTCTGGCAATGATAGCCATCGGAATCGTTGCAAGTGCTACTCCTGGTAATATTAATCGCTTTATGACTTCGATGAATTGATCAAAGCGGCCTTGAATGAGCGTATCCAATAAATAGAAATGGGTTATGGCGGTAATTGGATTTCGCACATCTTCTCGACCAGATGTAGGCAGCCATCCAAGCTTACTACTAAATGTCCATTGCTCCATCAATCCAAGCCAGAACACGGGTACAGATACACCGATTAACGCTATAATCATTGCTGTATAATCAAACCAAGAATTTTGGAACCACGCAGAAATAATGCCCGCATTCACACCAATAACAATCGCAATGATCATCGCAAATAGTGCAAGTTCGGCTGTTGCTGCTAAGTATGGGAAAATTTCTTCTGATACAGGTAGTTTCGTACGTAGGGAAACCCCTAAATCTCCCTGAAAAATACCTGCTAAGTAACTAAAATATTGTGTATACCACGGCTTATCTAATCCTAAACTTGCGTTTAACGCCTCGACCGCCTCTTTTGTTGCCTGTTGTCCTAAAATAACTTGTGCTGGATTTCCAGGAATTGCCCGTATCAACATAAAGACGATAAAAGTCATTCCAAGCAAAACTGGGATTAGTTGAAGTAAACGTCTCCCCATATAGTGAAGCATTTTCATCACCTCTCTATGATTTTCATAATCTACTGTGAAGTCTTTATATACTGTTGAAAGGTTGAGCCTTCACTAAACGGTTTTGAATGTTTAGTTGAATTCTTTCATACAGGAAATAATCATTATCTTTACTTGAAAAGAATCTGCGAGATTTCCACGGCTTACCCGCAGAAAAGCAAGCAGATTCTTCACATTCCTTTGTTCAATTAAAAATGATGAAATTTACTATTGAATATCTACTGCATCTAAACGGTCAGAACCAGTAGGATGCGCAATGTAATTTGTAACTTTCTTGTTAGCAGCTAAAATTGGAATAGAGTGAGCAAGTGGAACCCATGGAGCATCCTCAGAAATAATTACTTGAGCTTGCTTATAAAGTTCATTACGCTTGTCTTCATCAATCTCAGTTTGAGCAGCTGTTAATATCTTGTGTAATTCTGGATTATCATAGAACGTATAGTTATTAGAACCAATATTATCGCCGTCTAATAACGTGTATAGGAAGTTATCCGCATCCCCATTATCGCCTGTCCAGCCAAGTAGGAATGCATCCGCTTCACCGTTTTGAGCTTTTTCTAAATACGTAGCCCATTCAAATGACACAATTTTAGATTTAATACCCACGTCTTCTAAGTTCTTTTGAATCGCTTCAGCCACTTTTTGTCCGTCTGGCATGTATGGACGTGGTACTGGCATTGCCCATAGCTCAATTTCCTTGCCATCGTAGCCTGCTTCAGCAAGTAATGCTTTCGCTTTTTCTGGATCATACGTATAGCCTGTCACTTCATCGTTATAACCAGAAATTACTGGTGGCATTGGGTTTTTCGCTGGCTCAGCTAGCCCTTCATAAAATGCATCTACTAATGCTTGTTTATCAATTGCATAGTTGACTGCTTGACGCACTTTTACATTATCAAAAGGAGGACGTGTAACAGTTAAACCAAGGTAACCAACGTTCATAGATGGACGTTCGATTAACTGTAAATTAGCATCACCTTCGATTGTTGCTTTATCAGATGGGCTTAAGCCATCAGCTACATCAATATTGCCTGCTAATAAATCATTTAAACGTGCTGAGTTTTCTGGAATAGAACGATAAATTACTTTATCTAATTTAGGATAGCCATCAATATAGTAATCCGGGTTTTTCTCAATTGTGATTGAATCATTACGTACCCAGCTAACAAATTTGAATGGACCTGTTCCTACAGGATTTGCAGATAAACTTTCTTCATCTGCTTCAAATGCTGTTGGAGAAGCAATCGCAAATGGAGACATTGCTAAATTTTTCAGGAATGGTGCTTGAGGTTGACTTAACTTAAAGACAACTGTGTAGTCTCCCTCTGCAGTTACTGATTCAATTACTTGCTTATCACCAACGACAAATTGCGAGCTAAAGTAAGGGTGTTTATCTGCACCTGTTTTCCAACGTTCAATATTTTTAACAACAGCCTCAGCATTGAAATCTGTGCCATCATGGAATTTCACACCTTCTTGTAGCTGGAAAGTATACGTTAAACCATCCTCTGATGCCTCCCATGATTTAGCTAAGCCTGGTTGAATTGTTACATCTCGCTCTCCAAAGTTTACAAGTGTTTCATAAATATTAGCTGTCACCGTGAAGGATTCACCGTCTGTAACAACAGCAGGGTCAAGTGCTACAGAATCTCCACCACGACCATACACTAAAATTTTTGGTTCTCCACTGCTAGCTGTATCGCCACCAGTTGAAGTATCTTTACTACCCGTATCCTTAGTATCTGAGCCGCCACATGCTGCTAAGATTGTCGAGAGAATAAGGAGTAGCATTACACCTAAAGTCCAAAACTTCTTTTTCTTCATCGAATTTCCCCCTATGAGTTTTTATATCATTTAATGTTGGAGTGCCTCGTAAAGATGGCAAGCAACATAATGACCTGGTTTCACTTCTTGCATTTTAGGTACTACCTGTGAGCACTGATCCATTTTAAACGGACATCTCGTATGGAAAGTACAACCGCTTGGCGGGTTTGAGGCACTTGGAATATCTCCAGAAATGATGATCTGTTCCCGTTCAAACGTAGGATCTGGAACAGGAACCGAAGATAAAAGTGCTTGTGTATATGGATGAAGCGGTTCAGCATATAAATCCTCACTCGCTGTCAGCTCAACTAATTTACCTAAATACATAACGCCAACTCGATTACTAATATGACGCACAACCCCTAAATCATGGGAAATAAAAATATAAGTTAGCCTTAAATCCTTTTGCAGCTTTTGCAATAAATTCAAAACCTGTGCCTGGATGGATACATCAAGTGCAGATACTGGCTCGTCCGCAATAATTAAGCGTGGATTGGTCATCAGGGCTCTAGCAATGCCAATACGTTGCCTTTGCCCTCCACTAAATTGATGCGGATAGCGTTTGATATGATATTCATTCAATCCAACAATCTCAAGTAGCTCCAACACTTTTTGTTTTCGCTCTTTGGCATTACCTATCCCATGAACAATAAGAGGCTCCTCTAAAATTTTGCCGATGTTATGGCGAGGATTTAGTGAGGCATAGGGATCCTGAAAATCATTTGAATATCTCTACGTGCCTTCCTCATTTCGTTGTTGGATAATTCTGAAATCATTTTACCTGCGAATTCTATCTTACCTCCAGTGGGCTCTAGTAAACGCATTAATAAGCGACCCGTTGTGGATTTACCACAGCCTGATTCGCCAACAATTCCTAATGTTTCTCCTTCAAATACTTCAAAGGAAACATCATCTACAGCCTTTACATCCCCGGCATGTGAATTAAGGACTCCTTTTCGAATTGGAAAATATTTTTTTAACCCCTCAACCTTTAATAACGCTTTCGACACGTTGCTCCACCTCCTGCTTTTCTAGTAAAAAACATCTCGATTTATGATTCTCTGCTGCTTCAAATAAAGGTGGTGTTTCCTGTAAACAACGTTCCATTGCATATTGACAGCGTGCTGCAAAACGACAGCCTACCTGAATACTTCCTGGTTTCGGTACACTTCCAGGAATGGAGTATAAATTTTCCTTTTTATAACGCATGTCAGGTACTGATTGAATAAGTCCTTGTGTATAGGGATGTTTAGGATTAGTGAAAATTTCATGAATCGGCGCCTCTTCCACTATTTGTCCTGCATACATAACAATCACTCGCTCACAGGTTTCCGCGACAACCCCCAGATCATGTGTAATTAACAACACAGCTGTATTCAATCGTTTATTTAAGTCTTTCATAAGCTGTAAAATTTGGGCTTGTATTGTAACATCCAATGCAGTTGTAGGCTCATCCGCAATCAATACTTGAGGGTCACAGACAAGTGCCATAGCAATCATCACACGTTGACGCATACCGCCAGACAGCTGATGTGGGTAGTCCTTTAGCAAATCCTCAGCACGTGGTAGACCTACCAATTTCATAATTTCAACCGCTCTTGCAAACGCTTCCTTTTTTGACCATTTTGGATTATGGATTAATATAGCTTCCTTTAACTGGTCACCAATCGTGAACAAGGGGTTTAGCGAAGTCATCGGCTCTTGGAAAATCATTGCAATGTCTTTTCCACGTATTTTTTGCATTTGTTTGTCCGTACATTTAGCAATATTTTTGCCATCTAGCAAAATTTCTCCACCCGTTATCTTACCTGGTGGTGATGGAATTAATCCCATGATGGACAGCGACGTAACACTTTTACCACTTCCCGATTCTCCTACAATCCCTAAAATTTCCCCTTCATGGACAGAAAAATCGATATCGTCTACAGCAGGAATTTGCCCATTATCTGTGAAAAAGGTTGTTTTCAAACCTTTTATTTCTAGTAGTTTTTTCCTCATGTGTAACGCCCCACCCTACCTATATTTTACTTAAATGTATAATAATATTAATAGAATACTATAACTTTCGTTAAATTCCTTATTTTCAGATAATTCTAACTAAAAACCCTTACTCTTTCAATCATTAATATTCTGCAAATTACATAGAATTTCTACAATAATCGCCTTCCATAATAATAAAATCTTATAAAGAGATAATTTTTTACTTTTTTCAAAAAAAATAGCCTTCCATTTTCGAATAAATGAAAGACTTTTTTGAAAAAATTTCTTAAACCGTTTAATTATCGGAAAATTTTAATCTAAGTGCTGTACTTGGAATAAATTATAATATGTCCCTTGACTGTCCATTAACTGTTCATGTGTTCCACTTTCAATTAATTGACCATGATCGATGACGAATATCTTGTCAGCATGGGTAATTGTAGAAAGACGGTGCGCAATAATAATAGTTGTTCGTTCATGGGCAAGCTTGTCTAATGATTCTTGAATCAGTGCTTCACTTTCTAGATCTAATGCAGAAGTAGCCTCGTCCAGGATTAAAATTGGTGGATTTTTTAAAAACACACGCGCAATGGCAACTCGTTGTTTTTGTCCTCCAGAGAGCTTTACTCCTCTTTCCCCAACCTTTGTGTCATAACCATTAGGCAGACTCATAATAAAGTCATGGGCATTTGCCGCTTTGGCTGCTTCGATGACCTGTGCATCTGTTGCATCTGGTTTCCCCATTAATATATTCTCTTTGACAGAGTCACTAAAAAGTATATTGTCTTGCAGGACAATACCAATTTGAGATCGTAAAGAATGTAAAGTAACATCCCGTACATCTTTTCCATCAATGGTCACTTGCCCGCTTGTTGTATCATAAAAGCGAGGAATTAAACTGATAATCGTTGACTTACCACCACCACTCATCCCTACAAAGGCAACAGTCTCCCCAGGATTTATCGTTAAATCGATAGCATCTATAATAGGTGAGCCAGTTTCTTCATATTGGAAGGATACATTGTGAAAGCGAACCTGCCCATTTGCACGTGGGAGTTCACCAGCATAGTCCTTATCCTTCACTTCATAAGGTTCATCTATTAAATCGAACATTCGATCCATTGAAGCGATTGACTGTGTTAAAGTTGTGGACGAGCTAACAAGTCGACGAAGTGGGCCATATAAACGTTCAATATAAGCAATAAAAGCAACCATTGTTCCAACTGAAAGTGACCCATTTATTACTTGATAGCCCGCATAGGCTATAACTAGTAATGGCGCTACATCTGTAATGGTATTCACGACAGCAAATGATTTTGCGTTCCACTTTGTTTGATCAAGCGCTTTTTCTAAAAACTCACCGTTTGCTGAATCGAACAATTTTTGCTCATGCTTTTCTAAAGTAAAGCTTTTAATAATGCTCATACCAGCTACACGTTCATGTAAATAGCTTTGTACACCTGCAAGTGCTTGAGAACGTTTCCGTGTCAAATCTCTCAATTTGCCAAAAAAGTATTTTACACTGAAAGCATAAAATGGAAATGCGACCAACGCTACTAGTGTTAGCTTCACATCCATGGTTAGCATAATGGCAATCGCAATTACAATCGTCGCCAAATCTAACCAAACATTCATTAACCCCGTCATGACAAAGGTTTTTGTTTGTTCAACGTCATTAATTACCCTTGAAATAACATCCCCTGCCCGTGTATTGGCATAATACCTTAAGCTTAAACGCTGTAAATGTGCATAAATTTCCTTACGAATATCAAATAGTACCTTGTTGCTTACGTGTTGTGCAAAATATTGTCGATAATACTCAATAGGTGGACGGATAATAAAGAACACAATAATAGTTCCACCTAGCCAATAAAATAGTTCTTTTGTTTTTTCTACATCTGTTAAGTCATCTGCTGCAATAATATCGTCTAGCACAATCTTAATGAGCAGTGGAATAAATAGTGGAATAGCAAATTTTACTATACCAATGATAATCGTTAAAATAATTTCCCATGTATATGGTTTAACAAAGCGCATATATCGCTTAATGCTTCCCAATTTATCATCACATCCTTACAAAAAGAAACAGACATTCGAAGATGAATGCCCTAAGTATTATAGCAATATTTTGATTAAAATACAGTTATGATGACTTTATAGCGAACTATTTTACCTTTACCTTAACAATACTCTGTCCCCTCCAATAAAAAAACACCTATTAGTTAAACTAATAGGTGTCATGATTGATCATCTGACTGCATATCAAGCTGGAACTTGTAACGATTTGTCCAGACATCGATGAAATCGGGTGCAAATGGTCCTCTTTTTTGTTGAATCCAGCTTATTAATTTATCGACATTGCGCTTTAAAATCTTATCTATGACATCAGGATAAGACATTTCCTTACGATGGAGCTCATATTCATCCTCGTCTAAAAGGGTATAAGACATGTCAGGAAAAACTTTAATATCTAAATCATAGTCGATATATTTAATGGCATTATTATCGAAAACAAATGGTGAGCTTAGATTGCAATAATAATACACACCGTCTTCACGTAGCATACAGATGATGTTAAACCAGTGTTCCGCATGGAAGTAGCAAATAGAGGGCTCTCTCGTTAGCCATGTACGACCATCGGATTCTGTCACAAGTGTCCGTTCATTCGCACCGATTACGATATTTTTCGTTCCTTTTAAAACCATCGTTTCTTGCCAAACACGGTGGATACGGCCATTGTGCTTATAACTATGTATTTGTATCGTTTCTCCTTCTACCGGTAATGCCATTTTGTTAGCCCACCTTTTCGTCTATGCTACCTAAATCTAGCAGTCTCTAGTATATTATAGCAATGTGTACGCGAAAGGTGTAGTTAGAAAACCACAAATTTCACTACGCTATTTTGAATTTGTATAAAATTTAGTCAATTATAAGCGAATTTTATTATAATGTCAGCTTTGATGGGATTTTTTAGTTAATGCCATAGAGAATTTCCTTTTAAGCGGACGATTTACTTACCTAAACAATTTGAAAGGGGCTGTCTTTTTCATCTTTTCGGATTTAAGACAGCCCCTTAGAGGTAAATGCAATTATGCAGTTACAAAGTGTTACTCACCTAGATCTTGGTTAGTTTTTGAGAAACGGCCAGAAGCTGGAGCTTTCTTTTGCTCTGCTTTCGCATTTTGCTTTTGCACTTCATTTACGTCCGTTTCATAACCAAACTCTTCACTTTGACGTTGCATGTTTTTATTCGGTTGGAAATTTTGGTTGTTTTGTTTTTTCATCATTCATTCACCTCCACGCTAGTTATTGTGTACGGAGGTGATGACTTTTATGCTCATGAATCAATGATTTTAAGAAGGATTTATTTTCCTGCTGTTTGCTTTTTTACTTCATCCCAAATTTTTAGCATAGGCACAGGCATCGGTAAGAGTTCTATTTGCTCACGATTTAGCCAATCACCTAGCTCAGTCGATTCGCATTTTATATAATAGCTATTTAAATGCCAAGTTAAATGTGAAAAAACATGTTTAAATGTAAGTAATTCATGTTTGGCTTGGACAATTACTTTATATTCCATTGTAAAGTTTTCTACCGAAGATTGGCTTGTATCAATCATTGGAAATTGCCATAGATTAGCTAGCAGGCCTTGCTCAGGACGTTGTTGCATTAAAAATTGTCCTTTGTCATTTTCATATACGAGAACATCATATGTGAGATGCTTCATTTTTATCTTTTTTGATTTGACAGGTAATTTTTCTGGTTCTCCCTCATTAAAAGCTGTGCAATACTCTCTGACTGGGCATAATAAACATTTTGGAGAGGTAGGTGTACAAATAAGTGCACCCAGCTCCATTAAGCCCTGGTTAAACGATGAAGCATGATCAGGATCAATTAGTTCCTCAACCGCACTTTCGAAAATTTTCTTCGTTTTGGGAATAGCTATATCTTCATGTATATCAAGCACTCTACTTAGAACCCGCATAACATTACCGTCAACTGCATGTTCAGGCTTATTATAGGCAATACTTAAAATAGCACCTGCAGTATAGGGACCAACACCTTTTAATTTAGATATTTCATGGCGATTGTCAGGTACTATACCACCGTAATTTTCTATAACCTCACGAGCACCTGCTTGTAAATTGCGAGCACGAGAATAATAGCCAAGACCTTCCCAATGCTTTAATAAGTATTCTTGGGGTGCTTCCGCAAGCAAATCTAATGTTGGAAAACTTTCCATAAAGCGATTGTAATAAGGAATAACTGTGTCGACACGTGTCTGTTGTAGCATCACTTCAGATACCCAAATTTTATAAGGATCTGTTGTGTGTCTCCACGGTAAATCACGCTTCTCTGTGTTAAACCAGTCAACTAATGATTGTCGAAATTCTGTTACATATGGGTAATTCACAGTGACCTCCGTTGTTTTTACGATTTAATTTATGATGAAAAGGGTATACAATGAAGAAAAGAATATTCGTGGAAGATCGACAATAATCGTCGCTTACGCACGAGTGTCAGAATATTTCAATATACCTTTTATTATGTTCGAAATAAAGTTGTATGCACATTGTACTCGATTTTAATGCATACTAGGAGTGGATATTTTTGGATTCAGGTACACATTTCGTTATGGGTATTGCCCTTGGCGGTCTTGCATTAGCTGACCCTGTAGTAGCCAATCATTCAATGACTTTTACAGCAGTAATGGCAGGTACAATTATTGGCTCACAAGCTCCAGATGTCGACACTGTGTTAAAACTACGTAATAACGCCATCTATATCAGACATCATCGAGGAATTACACACTCACTACCAGCTGTAGTTTTATGGCCAATTTTAATTACAATTGTTTTATCACTGATTTTGCAAGATGTGAATGTGTTACATTTATGGCTTTGGACATTTTTAGCTGTTGCACTTCATGTTTTTGTCGATATTTTTAACGCGTATGGTACACAAGCAATTCGACCTTTCTCTCGAAAATGGGTTGCGTTAGGTGTCATTAATACCTTCGATCCCATCATTTTTACCTTACATTGTGTAGGTATTGTGTTATGGGCATTTGGCACAAATCCAGTATGGACATTCAGTATCATGTACGTGGTTATCGTGATTTACTATATTTTGCGTTTTGCTGTGCAAAAAGCAGTAAAAAACGCGGTGCATCATACTATTCAAGATGAAGAATATGTCATTGTAGCACCTACTATGCGCTTCTTCCACTGGCGAATCGCAGCAAAGTCCAAAACTCATTATTATGTTGGCCGTGCTTATGGAAGGACTGTTAATATTTACGATAAATTCGAAATTAAGCCTTTGCCTAAAACTGCGCTTGTAGATGCTGCAATGAAAGATCCTAACTTAGCTGCATTTGTGTCTTTCTCTCCTATGTATCGATGGGAGATTTCCGAGCTTGAAAACGGCCTAATAGAAGTAAGGTTAATCGACTTGCGTTACCGTAGTGACAATCGCTATCCTTTCGTTGCCGTAGCACATTTAAATGATGCGAATGACATTATTACGTCTTACACAGGCTGGATCTTTACAGAAGATAAGCTCCAGAAAAAACTACAAATTGGTGCGAGTAATTAAGCAGTAAACCCTGACCAATATTGGTCAGGGTTTTTATTATTGTACCATATCATCACTAGCATCTAGTAAATGTATATACTTCGGATTGCGCCCTGCAAAAGCATGTAGTTTATCACCATAGCTAGCAATTAATTGACGAACAAGATTTTCTGTATACTCTGCCCCACGATAATCATACCCTGCTTTCGCGGCAGTTGATTCAAAGTCACTCCATAACAACTCCACCCAAACCTGTGCCCGTCCAACAGACATTTGAGGATTCTTTGCAAGTAACTCTTGTGTTAGTTTCTCAATTTTTTCATCCATTTATTTGCCCACCTTTACTGGTGAAAGGATAGATACTGGTAGTGCCTCTTGGTACTTGTCTCCACCTAAACGATGACCCCAAGCAAAGCGACCCTTCAAATAATCTACTTGGAAAAACTCATTATCTGAACCATCAATACGATACATTTCTCCTGGAACGATTGTATCAAGATCCACTAAATAAGCCGCAGCCATTAAAGCTTTGCGTTCATAAACAGCAAACTCATTGATGATCCCTAGCTGTTCTGCCTTTCGAGCTTTCTCTTTTAGAAAAGCAATTTCCTCTCGCAATTCATGTTCAGACATACCTGCATAATTTTTTTCACTCATTCTTCATTCTCCTTCTCTTCTATAAAACGATCTATTACTTCTATAGGAAAACCCTTTTGATAGAGCGCCTGTTTAACCTTCATTTTTAGCTCATAACCAGTATACTTCGATACGTACTTTTTCCAAACTTTTTCGCCTTGAGCATCAAGTAGCTGCTGCCAGTTGTCATCATCCTGCCCTATCTCAACTTGGCTAAGCACCTCTTCAACAATCGAGAAAGCATACCCTTTTCTTAATAAGTAATCCTGAATTTTGGTCTTAATCTGTGTTGGGGTCTTCTTGCTTTCCGCTCGAACAATTTTCTCTGCCAGTTGCTTCGCCAGTTTTACTTGTTCCTCAAAACTATATGTAGCAAGCACCTCATCCTGCAAGTTTTTCTCAATGCCTTTTTTGATCATGTCTTGTCTAATGGCTCTTGGTCCTTTTTTCATAGTAGCTTTCTTTGTATCAAGCAGAGCCTTTGAAAAGTTTTCATCATTAATAAAGCCATAGGATTTTAACTTTTGGATTGCCTCTAACACTACAGCTTCTCCAAATTCTAAGTTGAGCAGTTTTTTCTTAACCTCATGCTCACTTCGCATTTGATATGAAAGGAAGTTTAACCCCTTATTAAATGCCTTACGTATCTCATCTTCATAGGCAATCTCTTGAATTTCGAATTCATCGAGCACTTTTCCCTTTGTTAAACCAAATTGAATGAGAATGGCTTCATCAACCGGAAAAGCATACTCTTCATTTAAATAGATATTATAGCGTTCAGGATTGTTTTTTTGACGTGCAATTTTCGTAATCATACGCATAGCAAACACCTCACTATTATCATTATAGCATTTCTTTATGGGGGATCTGACTGTTAGCACGGTTAATTTCCCTATGTTCGCGGGCATTCTTTTCCCTTCCACGGGTAAACTTCCTTCTCTGCAATTAATGCCTAAAGATGTTTACTTTTTGGTTACATGATAAACTTAAAAGTAAGCGTTTTATTCGAGAAAAGAGGTGCTTGTTATGAAAATAGTGATTGCAGGTGGCACTGGCTTTGTTGGAAATGCTCTTATACAGCTATTGCAGCACAACGGACACGACATTTTTGTCTTAACGCGTCATGAGTCAAAGCTAGAAAATGGCGTTCACTATGTTCAATGGCTACATCAGCAGGAGCAAGCTTTGGAAATCTTTGAAGGTGTAGATGCCTTTGTGAATTTAGCAGGTGTTTCATTAAATAATGGTCGTTGGACAAAAAAGCAAAAGAAAGCTATCTATTGGAGCAGAATGAATGCCACATTAGAGATTATACGTATAATGGACATGCTCACGATAAAACCAAAAGTCCTTGTCAATGCTAGTGCGGTTGGTATATACCCAACTTCCACACAAGCCATCTATGATGAAGATTTTACGGATTACGCAACTGATTTTTTAGGCACTACAGTCCACGATTGGGAGCGACATGCGAAACGAGCAGAAGCATTAGGTATTCGTGTGGCTCTTGCACGCTTTGGTGTCATTTTAGGTAGAAATAGTGGCGCACTTCCACCAATGCTATTGCCCTATCAAATGCATATAGGTGGAACGATTGGCTCTGGAGAGCAATGGCTTTCATGGGTACATATTGAAGATGTAGCACGTGCTATTTATTTCGCTATTACAAATGAAAATATTCATGGACCATTTAATATAACAGCCCCGCATCCTATGAGAATGAAGGAATTTGGTCAAACGATTGCCGAAGTCATGGGCAGACGTCATTGGCTGCCTGTTCCTAGCTTTGCGATGCGTTTAGCTCTCGGCGAACAAAGCACACTTGTTTTAGAAGGACAACAAGTGCTACCAACCCTATTAGAACAACAACATTTTATATTTAAATACCCTTATTTAAAGCAAGCACTTGAAAATTTGTTAAAGGCTCAAAATTAGAAAAAATTAAGTTGGATAATTTTTTAGTAATTACGCATTCTAATGAAAAAGAAAGGATGCGTTTTTATGTGGAAACAACATATTGTTGGTGCGGTAATTGCTACTTTTATTATTGCCGCAGGAATTAGCTTTAATCCATTTTTTGCTGCTGGTTCTGATGAACACCATTGGGGCTTTAAACGTGCTAAAAACGGTGAGCAGGCAGAGGCAGGAGCACAGCTCGATCAGTTACTTGACAAATATGGTGCGATTTATAAAGGGAAGGCAGATAAAAAAATTGCCTATTTAACATTTGATAATGGCTATGAAAACGGCTTTACTGAAAGTATTTTGGATACATTGAAAAAAGAAAATGTACCTGCTACTTTCTTTTTAACAGGCCATTACTTAGACAGTGCAAGCGACTTAGTGAAACGCATGGTGAAGGATGGTCATACTATCGGGAATCACTCATATGGTCACCCAAATATGGCTCGACTTTCACCAGATGGCATGCGTGCAGAATGGCAAAAGTTCGATGGCAAGTTACGTGAATTGACAGGCATCGATCGTACAACATATGCTCGTCCACCTGAAGGAATTTTTAATGCAAAAGTGCTAGAGGTGGGTAATGCAGAAGGTTATCGCCATATTTTCTGGTCTGTGGCCTTTAAGGATTGGATGAAGGATGAGCGTCGTGGGGCAGATTATGCTTATAATGCACTTATGGAACAACTGCATCCTGGTGCCGTTATTTTAATGCATACCGTAGCACAGGATAATGCGGAAGCATTACCAATGTTTATTGCAGAAGCTAAAAAGCAAGGTTATACGTTCTTATCGCTTGACGATTTAGTATTAGAATATGAAGATTTCCCTGTTGCTTTGCAATCGCCTGCTCCTTCGCTATAATGGGGAGATGACAATATAGAGCAGGGACGTGGAACGTTTGACGCAGCAAACAACAATGACCGTGGGACAAAAATTCCCACTAACAATAAAAAGGCTAGGCATTAATGGTGAAGGTGTAGGTTTTTATAAACGTAATGTGATATTTGTAAAAGGAGCCATTCCTGGTGAAGAGATCACAGCTCAAGTAACAAAAACACAACGTAATTTTGCTGAAGCAGAGATATTAGCCATTCGTAAAGCTTCAAAACATCGTCAGGAAGCACCTTGCCCAGTGTACAATGAGTGCGGGGGCTGCCAGCTTCAGCATATGACCTATGAAAAACAGCTAATAGAAAAGCGAGACATTGTTATACAAGCATTAGAGCGTTATGCCAAACCTTTACTCGAAACAATTGAAGTGAGAAAAACACTTGGCATGGATGATCCTTGGCATTATCGTAATAAAAGCCAATTCCAAGTACGTAAAGAAGGCAAGCGTGTTTACGCAGGTTTATTTGCTGAAGGAAGTAATAAGCTGTTAAACATTAATGATTGCCTTGTTCAGCACCCAATTACTTCCAAAATCACCGTTGCCACTCGAAAAATTTTGCAAAAGCTAAATATCACTATTTACGATGGTCGTACGCTAGATGGTTTAGTGCGTACGATTGTTGTACGTACAGGTATTCGTACCGGGGAGACACAAGTCGTTCTTGTCACAACAAGGAAAGAAATCCCTCATTTAGCTGAATTGATTACACGTATTAAAAAAATTGATCCGAGTATTGTATCCATTGCACAAAATATTAACCGTGAAAAAACATCATTAATCTTCGGTGATGAAACTGTTGTACTTGATGGCAAAGAAACCATTCATGAAGAGCTTGGCGAATTGGCCTTTGATTTATCTGCCCGCGCCTTCTTCCAACTAAATCCAAAGCAAACAGTTCATCTTTATGATGAAATTAAAAGGCTGCTGCTTTAACGGGAAAAGAAACAGTGGTTGATGCATACTGTGGCGTTGGCACAATTGGATTATGGTTAGCGGATAAAGCGAAGGAAGTTCGTGGAATGGATGTCATTCCTGAAAGCATTCAGGATGC
This sequence comes from Lysinibacillus sp. YS11, assembly GCF_002896375.1. Classification (NCBI taxonomy): domain Bacteria; kingdom Bacillati; phylum Bacillota; class Bacilli; order Caryophanales; family Bacillaceae; genus Lysinibacillus; species Lysinibacillus sp. YS11. The sequence goes on from NZ_CP026007.1 coordinate 3,908,144, forward strand.
TCGTAAAAATGCTCGAAATCATGGCTTCAAGCATACGAAATATGCAGTCGGTACAGCGGAAAGTGTTCTAGCGAAATGGCGTAAGGAAGGATTTACTCCTGATGTGATTACGGTAGATCCACCACGTACAGGACTAGCACCTGAATTTATTCGAACAGTCCTTAAACTAAAACCTAAACGTTTTGTTTATACCTCCTGTAACCCATCCACTTTGGCAAAGGACTTACAACAATTATCTAAGCTTTATCATGTTGAGTATATTCAGCCTGTCGATATGTTCGCACAAACGGCGCAGGTGGAATGCGTTGCAAAACTTGTTTTAAAAAACAAATAGTATGAAAAGGACGTTTCCCTAGGAGACGTCCTTTTTCTAATGCACAGCACAAGCTGCCTGGTGGATGATGGATGGTCCAGAAAAGTCGATACCTTAACCAATAACCCAGGATTTAAATGATTATTAAATGTTAAATTTTCAGCTTTTATTCAAAGAACTTTCAAACGTAAGATTTGTACTTTCACCTTTTACCTTTGAACTTTCAAATCAGTTTAGTTGAAAATTACCATTGGAGTAAGGCATGTTTTACGTTTTAACTCGCACACATGCCTTGAAGCGCGAGCGACTTTTCGTTTTCCATTTTCGCTAGGACATGCAAATCTTTTTAAACTTGTACTTCAATAAAGGTTGTGGCATTCGACTCTGATAAGACAGCGTCCACCTCTGATTCAAATTCTTCAATCCGATTGCTCAATTTCTCAATTTGTTGTTTAACATTTAGGGGATCAATGATTTCAAACTCATTTCTTTTCATAAATGTTTCGGTATGTAATTTGACTTCCTCTGGTGATTGTTTATCTTTATTGCCCAATATGTTAATTAAATAGGTTTCCAGCTTTGCAGGTAATGCATCATTTTCTTTGGCAATCGTATTGATAGCTGAACGATGCTGATGCTGTATAACTTCTAGCAAATTCTTTTCGTATTGAATGGATTGTTTCCGTTCAATTGCCTCCGCTACAGTCATTTCCTCTTTGCCCACCAACACCTTTGTGTTTGCATTGGACTGCACAACTAGTGCTTTTATTTTATTTCGATAGGAAATTAAACCTAGCACTTTATCATAGGATGCTTGCATTTGTTTTTCATATTCAGGAATGTCTACACCATTAATTTTACGATTGCTTTTTCGATTAGCTACGACTGCACTAACCTCATTTGTTGCTGCTTCAATTCGCAGAGTCAGCATTTTTAATTCTGTTAAAGCACGGTGGATAGATAGTTTTTTCATTTCTGTCATGATAAAAACCTCCTTTTTAAGCAAGTGTTCTTTTATTATAAATAGAAAGATGGATAATGTCCAAAAATACCCATTTTCTTTTTTATTGCTTTCATTAGAACATGTCTGTATAATAATTTTCTAGGTGCCAAACCTATGTAACTTGGACGGAACATCCTTGTTACGCAAAAAACGCCATAACAGCACGGATTTGCTGGGCGTTTTTTGTTTTTTGAGCGGGAGATGAGCCCCGCTCTTTTTATTTTGCCATCCTTGGTTGTTGATGCTTGCGGCGTCCAAATATAAATAAAACGATTGCAACGGCTAGCAAAAGCATAGCCACAAGTAAAAGGAAGCTATAATTTTTTACATATTCTAAATAAACTCCACCTAAAAATGGACCTGTTAAGCTACCAATACTTAAAGCAATTCCGCAAAGTAAATTCCCCGTAGGCAGTAGCTCCTTTGGTGTCAAATCAGCCATAAATGTAATCCCTAAAGAAAACATCGAGCCAACCAGCGTACCCGTTAAGAAAAATGCGACAGCCACAGCGAATTGTGAATGCTCTAAAAAGCTTGCAATCGCAAAAATAATTGCGCCACCAAATGACCCAATCATCAAAATATTCCTTCTCCCTACTTTATCTCCTAGTGCACCAAGCGGTACTTGCGTTAAAATACCACCAAATGTAAACACAGATAAAATGATAGGAATCATGCCGACTTCAAAGCCCTTGCGTAGTGCATAGACAGGGAACAAGGCATTTAGTGAAGACTCCAGAAAACCATAAACAAATGGACCTAAAAAAGCAATCCACCCAAATACAATAGCCATTTTATACCGTTGCCATCCTCTGGCATTTAAATCACCTGTTAAACGCTCAGGCTTTTCATTTTGTAAGAGAAATACAAAGGACCATGCAAAGAGGCACATTATTGAAGATACGATAAACGGTAGCGCTTCAGCAATTTCAATGAGCTTCACCATAAGTGGCCCAACAGCAAAACCTATGCTAAATGATAAGCCATAAATGGCCATCCCCTTCCCTAAGCTTTTATGATCTGCAGTACTAGTAATCCATGTTTGTGTGGCATAATGCAGGGCATGATCGCCTACGCCAATTAATAAACGAAGGACAAACCAAAAGGTCACACTTTTCCATAGAGGAAATGCAAGTAAAGACGCAAAAACTAGTGCTCCACCAATTAAAATAATCGGTTTATAGCCCCACCTGCGTAAGGGCTGCTCGATAAATGGTGAAATCAGTAATGTTCCTATGTATAAGCCTGTTGCATTCAAGCCATTCAATGCAGAGGATACCCCATCACGTTCAAATATTATCGAAATAAGCGGTAATAGCATCCCTTGTGAAAAGCCTGATATGGATACAATTACTACTAAAATGGTAAATCTTTTTTTGCTGTAATCTGAGAAGTACGTCATTTTTCCCTCCACTATCTAGTCATTCTTCCAAAGAACAGCATACCAAAAAGCCTTAGCGCTCACCACATGTGATTTTACGCTAAGGCTTAACTAATACTTATCCTCATTTAATTGTATAAACACGATTTTCGGCTTTTGAATATTACCGATTACTTGTTTAAACTCCCTCCTTTTCGAGTTAGCGTTGCAGATGACTTTTTCCAATCAGCTCCTTTACTTTATCTTAAAACAACTTTAACATACATCCTCAATATTGTAAATATTCTGTTTATTGTTTTTTAAAATTAATCTCTTAGTCCTAGGTGTTTCCCTAAACATTGAAATTTAAGCTCAAATCGGCTACGATGAAAGGGATGAAATGAGGTGTACGAATGTCAAAGCCAATCACTGATAAAGAGCAACAAGTAACCTATTTAAAAGAGCGTCTGGAGATGTTTTTAGAAGTATTAGATGCCCTTGATCCTGAAACAGCTGAGTTAGAAGATATTGATCGCTTAATCCAAATGATGGATGATTTAGAGGACAAAATGGAGCAATTTCATGCTCGTGAACAATAATGAATAAAAAACAAGCGAGCATCGTGTGCTCGCTTGTTTTTTAATGGCAATCCCAATTATAAAGTACCTTGCTAAAATCTTTATTCATTAACTCTTCCTCTGTGATAAAGAAATTGCCAACGCCACAATCGCCCCAAAGAATATTGTCGCCGACACTATCAATCTGTAACAGCAAAATGATTGAATCTTTATAATCACCATATGCTCGAGGATCCTCTTGCGTAAAGAATGGATACCCTCCAATTTTATGACCATCACCAGTCATAGCATCATAGAAGCTGTCTTCTAATGCTTCGTCATCCTCCAAAGCTGTTAAGATGCTAGCATACTTTTCATTGCTTCTAAAATCATCAATCGACATCGGCTCAACGCCTGTAATAAAGGATAATGCCATTTCACGCTCGACAGGAAAATATAATTCCTCATCATCTATTTCTATAAAAGAAAAGTCTTGAATAAGCTGTGCTTCATCTTGCATAACTTGTTCATGAAATATTACACGAAAGCCTTCTTGATTTTGTCCATTATCAAAATCCATTCCTAAAACATCGTCATAACCATCAATATAAAACTGCAATATTCCCTCTTCTGGGAAATTGGGTAAATGCATAGGAACCTCTGCAAAGTTAATTTGAGCTAATAGCTTTAACGGTTGTCCCTTCATGTTTTTTGGATAGTCCATTCCCAATGGGAAATAAGGATCTCCTGCAAACTTACTTTGAAATAAAGTTGTTTTACTTATTTCCGTATTAACCAATACAACAGGCTTCATTGTCCCTTCTATTAATGGTCTATATTGCTCGAATGCTTCGGGTAATTCAAGTAAAGTTTTAGCAGTCATTCAAGTTCCTCCTAATATTGGATTTATTCTATTTTAGAACAAACGTTCTATAAAATCAATACTCTCCTTCTATATTATTAAAATATGCTTTAATTTAGCGGTCTCAGATAAGGACTCTTTTTTCATTAGTTGAAAAGAGTATAATGTAACGTGGAAATAATCAATTTTTCTATGGGGGGCAATACCAATGAATCTACAAAATTTGGAGAAGAGTCTTTACGATTTAATTACTGAAACATCTACGAATTTACCTAAGGATGTACGTCGTGCTATTAAAAAAGCAAAAGAAGCTGAGAATGCTGGTACTCGTGCAGCAATGAGCTTAGACACAATTGCAAATAATATTATTATGGCAGAAGATAACGTGTCACCAATTTGTCAGGATACAGGGCTACCAACTTTCAAAATTTATACTCCTGTTGGCGTAAACCAATTAGAAATTAAAGCTGCAATCAAAAAAGCAATCAACGATACAACTGCAGATGCTAAATTACGTCCTAATGCGGTGGATTCATTATCTGGTGCAAACAGTGGTAATAATCTTGGTGATGGTTTGCCAGTAATGAAATTTGAGCAATGGGAAAAAGATTACATTACAATCAAGTTAATTCTCAAAGGTGGCGGCTGTGAAAATAAAAACATTCAATACAGTCTACCATGTGAACTAGAAGGTCTTGGTCGTGCAGGGCGTGACTTAGATGGTATTCGTAAATGTATTTTACACTCTGTATACCAAGCACAAGGTCAAGGGTGTTCTGCTGGTTTCATTGGTGTAGGTATTGGTGGAGACCGTTCTTCGGGCTATGATTTAGCAAAAGAGCAATTATTCCGCCATGTTGAAGATACAAATCCAAATGCAGATCTTGCTAAGTTAGAAGAGTATGTTGTTAAAACGGCTAACACATTTGGTATCGGTACAATGGGCTTCGGTGGTGAAGCAACATTATTAGGCTGTAAAATTGGCGTAATGCACCGTATACCTGCCTCTTTCTATGTATCAGTAGCATATAATTGTTGGGCTTACCGACGTATGGCTGTGGACATCGATCCTCAAACTGGCGAAATTTTGAATTGGCACTATCAAGAAGGTGAAAAAATTACCTTCAAAGAGAATGAAGTAGCTGCTACAACAGAAGATACAACTACAGATGTAGTAGAACTTACTGCGCCAATTACTGAAGAACAAATTCGTTCATTAAAAGTTGGAGATGTCGTTTCTATTACTGGTCGTATGTATACTGGCCGTGACGCCATCCACCACCATTTAATGAGCCACGATGCACCAGTTGATTTAAATGGACAAGTTATTTATCACTGCGGACCTGTAATGGCTAAGGATGAAGAAGGCAATTGGACAGTGAAAGCTGCTGGCCCAACTACTTCAATTCGTGAGGAGCCTTATCAAGGCGATATCATGAAAAAATTCGGTATCCGTGCTGTTATTGGTAAAGGTGGAATGGGACCAAAAACATTAAAAGCGCTTAATGAGCATGGTGGCGTTTACTTGAATGCAATTGGTGGAGCAGCACAATACTATGCGGACTGTATTAAAGGCGTGGATGGTGTTGATTTAATGGAATTCGGTATTCCTGAAGCCATGTGGCACTTAAATGTTGAAAAATTTACAGCAGTTGTAACAATGGATTCACATGGTAACTCACTACATGCAGATGTGGATAAATCATCATTAGAAAAACTTGCTCTGCATGCAGAAAGAGTCTTCTAATTAAATAATAGATAGCAGTAGTAACTCATTTTATTGCACAATTTTGTAAGGCACAGAATATTCCTAGTGAATAGACTGTGCCTTTTTCAATCCTTTCGCAAATTGTTTAAAAATCTCCATCAAACTTCCTACTTTATTTTTATAAATTCCTTTGTTATAATAATTCTAAACAAAAGAGATGGTAATTGAAATCCATTTTCAATTGAATAGCTCAAAACAACACTAATTTATAAAGGTTTTGATATTGATTTTCATTATCAGGAGGGATAAAGATGGAATACTCTAATCGAGAAAACATAAACATAATTGAGAAAATAAAAGAACATGCAGAATTAATTGCTGCATTAATGGCTGGAATTTTCATCTTACTAGCATGGCGTTTAGACACAAGTGGACAAACAACAGCTTCTGTTCTACTATATTTAATTGCCTTTTGTGTAGGTGGTTTCGCGAAAGCAAAAGAAGGCATTGAAGAAACCATAGAAGAGCGAAAGCTAAATGTTGAGCTGTTGATGGTATTAGCTGCAATTGGCTCAGCTGCAATTGGCTATTGGACAGAGGGGGCCATCCTAATATTTATTTTTGCAGTAAGTGGTGCACTTGAAACTTATGCGATGAATAAAAGTCATCGCGAAATATCTGCACTTATGAATTTACAGCCAGAAGAAGCTTGGTTAGTGCGTGGCGGATTTGAGCCTATGAAAGTATCAGTTTCCACATTACAAATCGGGGATCATTTATTGATTAAACCGGGCGAACGAATTCCAGCAGACGGCATTATTTTTAAAGGCCAATCTTCTATTGATGAGTCAGCTATTAGCGGTGAGCCACTGCCAATCTCAAAAGCGAAGGAGACGAAGTTTTTGCAGGCACAGTCAACTTAAATGGTGCTATTACTATGGAAATGACAAAGGCGAATTCAGAGACCCTTTTCCAAAAAATTATACAGCTCGTTCAAAGTGCCCAAAGTGAAAAATCTCCCTCTCAACAATTCATCGAAAAATTTGAAGGGACTTATGTAAAATTTGTTTTACTTGGTGTTGCCATTATGATGGTTCTTCCCCACTTCTTACTCGGCTGGGACTGGACAACAACCTTTTACCGAGCAATGGTGTTATTAGTGGTTGCTTCACCTTGTGCACTCGTTGCCTCCATTATGCCTGCAACACTAGCTACTATATCAAATGGTGCAAAAAATGGTGTGCTATTTAAAGGTGGTTTACATTTAGAGCATCTTAGTGTGTTACGTGCATTGGCGGTCGATAAAACAGGTACTTTAACGCAAGGCAAACCAGTTGTTACAGATTTTATTGTCCGTGATGGAGTAGAACGTGAGACGGCTCTAGCAATTCTTGCAGGAATTGAATCTCAATCCAATCATCCCCTTGCCCAAGCGATTACCTCCTATGCTAAGGCTGAAGGAATCGACATACTGCCACAAGCAACAATTGAAGATATTCCTGGCTGGGGTATTAAAGGAACGATTCAAAACGAGGAGTATCAAGTAGGCAAACCAGAGTTTGTTGATGTACAACTTGCTAACAGTTTTGCAAATGCTGCTGTAACTAAACTTACAGAAGAGGGAAAAACAGTTATTTTCATTCGCGATCAACATGGTATTGTTGCATTAACAGCATTAAAAGATACTGTGCGCTCTGAAGCTAAGAAAGCTGTTACATTATTAAAAGAGCTTGGTATTCAAGTGGTGATGCTTACAGGTGACAATGAAAAAACAGCGAAAGTTATCGCGAAGGAGGCTGGCGTTACTGAATACGTCGCAGAATGTCTGCCAGAAACGAAGGTAACTGAAATGAAACGCCTACTTACACAGCATCAATTTGTTGGCATGGTCGGCGACGGTATTAATGATGCCCCTGCATTGGCTACCGCAACTACTGGCATCGCTATGGGTGAAGGCACAGACGTGGCACTTGAAACAGCGGATGTCGTGCTAATGAAAAATGACTTATCAAAAATCGCCTATGCTGTTCGTTTATCACGTAAAATGCAACGTATTGTGAAACAAAATATTTTCTTTTCTATCGGGGTTATTATCTTTTTAATCGCTTCTAACTTTTTACAAGTTGTCGACTTGCCATTAGGCGTAATCGGGCATGAAGGGAGTACAATTCTAGTTATTCTAAATGGTTTACGTATGCTCAATAAAAATGTTTAACATCAAATAAGCCTCAGCATAATTGAGTCCAGCTTGCTTGAAGCTACTCTTCCTGTGACATGCGCTGAGGCTTTCATTGAATAATTGATGCATTTAATCAGGTAAAATCAGGTAAAATAGCCTCGCTACTCTTTAGGAGTTTAGCGAGGCTCTTGTTAATGAATGATCATTTCCTTATCGACGAATTTCCTTTTGAAGTGCTCTTTTCTGCATTGTAGCATTTAATACGCCACCAAAGATTAAAATGATTCCCGTAAAATATAACCAGAGCATTAAAATAATGACGCCACCAATACTACCGTATGTAGCAGAATAATTTGCAAAATTATTAATATAAAAAGAGAAACCGTATGTGACTGCTAACCAAGCAAGCGTGGCAAATAACGCTCCTGGCCATACGCCCATTATTTTCAAACGAGGACTTGTATTTGGCACAAACCAGTAGATGCCCATTAATACGATGAAAATCAATAATGGCGGGATTGACCATCTTAATCTATGCCAAACTGATTCAAATTGCTCCTCTATTCCGACGATTGAGAATAGGAAATGTCCAATTTGCTGACCAAAGACCGGTAATAAGAGCGCAACGGCAATAACAATAACGAGAGCGATTGTAAAAACAAGTGATAAACCCCTATCTAATATGCCTGCTCTCCCTTCTGTATCGTAGGCTTTATTTAAAGCACGAAGTAATGCATTAATGCCTTTAGATGCAGACCAAATAGTACCTAAAACCCCAATGGACAGTAAACTACTGTTGCGATTTGTTAAAATCTCATTCAGTGTATTTTCAATCAGCTTATACACTTCATCAGGTAAGATATTCACTAAAAATGAATAGACCTGAGTGGTTTCTAAGTTAAGATATGGTAATAGTGTCACCAAGAAAATAAGTAAGGGGAAGAACGATAGTAAAAAGAAATAAGCCAATTGTGCAGCAAGCGCAGATATTTCAACTCGCTTGAGCCGACCTATTAAATCTTGGATAAAGCCTTTGGATGTCATAATATCAATCGCTCCCTCCTCTGGAGAAACAAACGATTTTACAAACCCAAAAGCGTTATGCAATGTTGCTTTATTCTTTTCCATACAATTCCTCCTAAAACGACCTTTACTCCTTATGAGGTAAAGTAAAGGCTGATTTCGTATCTTCAATCATTCCCTGTATAGTGGAAGGTAAATCCTTAAATTCATCCACCTTTTCAGCAATTGTGTTGACATTATCTGACACACTTTCACAAAGCACCTTTGCCGCGAGTACTTTTTCCTCTACCAAAACCTGCAATTCTTCTCGATTTGCTGCATAGTATGAGATGGCTTCCTTCATCTTTTTTGTTGAGGCAATTGTTTTTTCTCGTGTAGTACGATCTAACATACTTAATGCTGCTCCTACTGCTGCTCCTGCTACAATAGATGCTAATAATTTACTTTGACCCATATTAAAACCCCCTGCTTGTATAGTTGCATATTCCCTATTATTTCATAAATAAACAGTCTTCTGCACTTATTCTACCCAATAACAGTCTATTTTTAAAGCAATGCCCAAATACGGAGTTGACATTTTTTTTATTCAATGAAATGATATGTGCGAGGATGACGAAAGGTAGGGTAAAAAATGGATTTATCAGTTCCATCTAAAGAAAACGTTATGTATATGGTTGATCAAATGAAGGACAAGCTTCGTATGGTGAATGTCGATGCAATGAAATCAGAAAACTTCGATGAAGCAAATTATGAAGATTTAGTGTATCTATATGAAATGGTTATGAAGAGAGAAACTTTTAGTCCAAGCGAAATGCAAGCGATTGTTGCTGAATTAGGATCTTTACGTAAATAGGTAAAACAAAAAGCTATTAGCTCAAGACATTTGTCTGCTGCTAATAGCTCTTTATTACTGTGTACTCTAAGTTTCTGAACCATCCTCAGTAACTAATGGTTGAATTAATACTTCTACACGACGATTCTTTGCGCGTCCTTCGGCTGTGTCATTTGGTGCAATTGCACGATACTCACCGTTTCCTTTTGCACTAAAGCGCGTAGGATCTAATTTATCATTACTTTCAATAAGCAGTTCTAAAAATTTAGTTGCACGCATTACAGATAACTGAAAATTTGATGTAAAATTCGGACCTGCTGGCACATTATCTGTATGACCTGTGATGACAATATTTCGAGCTGGATCAGATTCCAGCATAGTTGATAGCTCTTTGGCAATAGGGACATACTCAGGTTTAACTGTTGCCTGCCCTGGGTCAAATAAAATACTATCGCGGATTGTCACTAGTAATCCCTCATCCGTCATTTCTGTGGCAAATTGACCTTCCATTTCATTGACTGCAATAAAATTATCCACACTATCTTTTATTTCAGCTAACTCCTGTTGATCCTTTAAATAGGCAGAGTTTTGCTGTGGCGTTTGGTCGCTATCCGCATTCGGAGTAGGGACTGGTGCAGGTTGCTCTAGAAAACTAGTTCCACCATCAAAGACTTGACTAAAAACTGCCGACATTCTTTCTAGCTTTTCTTGATCGACTGAACTTGAGGCAAACAAAATAATGAACACGGCTAGCAGCAAAGTTAAAATATCTGCGTATGGCACTAACCAAGATTCATCAATATGTTCATCATGCTTTTTCTTCTTAGCTTTCTTTGCCAAGGCCACCCGCCCCGCTTTCACCAGAAATTTGACGACGTTCTTCCATCGTTAAGTATGATGATAGTTTCTGTTCAATTACACGTGGAGCCTCCCCTTCTAATACTGAAAGGATACCCTCAATCATCATTCTCTTTTGTTTTACCTCTAAAGCAGATTTACGTTTTAGCTTGTTTGCAAATGGATGCCATAAAACATACCCTGTAAAGATACCGAGTAATGTAGCCATGAAGGCAGCAGAGATAGCATGTCCTAGCTTTTCGATATCATTCATATCAGCCAATGCGGCGATTAACCCTACTACTGCACCAAGAACCCCTAAAGTAGGTGCATATGTACCTGCTTGTGTAAAAATAGCTGCTCCACTAGTATGTCGCTCTTCCATCGCTTCTACTTCTTCTGTTAAGACATCACGTATGTAGTCAGCATTTTGACCATCAATTGCTAATGTAAGGCCATTTTTTAAAAATGGATCTTCAATCTCTGAGGCCTTACTTTCAAGTGCTAATAGCCCTTCGCGACGAGCTAAGTCAGCCCATTGTGAAAACATTTTAATAATCTCTATATCATTTGCTAATTTTGTTTCTTTAAAAAGAATCTTAAATAGCTTCGGCACACGCTTTAACTCCTGCATAGGAAAGGCAATTGTTACTGCGGAAATAGTACCAAAAATGATAATTAGGATAGCTGCAGGGTTATAAAATGCAGATAAACTTACACCCTTCATTACCATCCCTGTTAATAGTGCTACTAAAGCAAGTATTAACCCTATAATCGACGACTTATCCATTCTAGAACCTCCAAATCTACTATCTAATGTTATTTCGTCTTTTTTTCCATATTTTAAATATATATATTCCTAGTATAAATGTATTTCATATATTTTTCGATGTAATTAATGCTTTTTATTCACATTTCGACCATTTTTGATTATATTGAATTAAGAATATTACACTTAACTGTCTTAAATTGAAAGGGGATATGATTTTGTTATTATCGTTTGACACAAAATTACTAAAATATGCCGAGTTAGCGGTGAAAGTAGGAGTAAATATCCAAAAAGATCAGTATCTTTATATAAGCTGTTCGACTGATAACCTAAAACTCGCACAAATAATTACTAAAATTGCCTATAAAAATGGTGCTAAACAAGTTTTTGTCGATATATCCGATGATGAACTTGTACGTGCTCGCTATGAAGGGGCACCAAAAGACTCATTTGATTTCTTCCCACCTTGGAAAGTGAAGGAACGTGAATGGTTAGCTGAACATGGTGCTGCTTTCTTAAGCATTAGCTCACAAAATCCCGATTTATTAAAAGGTATTGAGCGTGATAGAATCATGGCATTTCAAAAAGCATCTGGCCAAGCACTTGCCAACTATTATCAATGGTTACAAGCAGATAAGTTTAGCTGGTCTGTCATTGCTGCTCCATCTAAAGCTTGGGCAGCAAAGGTTTTTCCTCACCTTCCAGAAGAACAGCAAATGGATGCATTATGGGAAGCTATCTTTGCAGCCACACGTATAGACGTTGAAAATCCTGTTGAAGCTTGGCATACACATGATCAGGAATTACATAGCAAAGCTGATTATTTAAATGCAAAGCAATTTAAGTCACTGCACTATACTGCACCAGGCACAGATCTAACAATTGAGCTGCCTCCACACCATGTGTGGACAGGGGGTAGTAGTATAAGTACTCAAGGCCAAACATTTATGGCCAATATGCCAACTGAAGAAATTTTTACAGCACCGTTAAAAACAGGTGTTAATGGTTATGTATCAAGCACTAAGCCTTTAAGCTATGGTGGCAATATTATAGATAATTTCACACTAACATTTAAAGATGGTCGAATCATTGACGTCAAGGCGGAGCAAGGCCAAGAAATTTTAGCTTCCCTTATTGAAACAGATGAAGGTTCTCATTACCTTGGTGAAATAGCATTAGTACCACATCAATCACCTATTTCACAATCCGACCTATTATTTTACAATACATTGTTTGATGAAAATGCATCCAATCATTTTGCCATTGGTAGTGCATATGCTTTTTGCATTGAGGGCGGCAAAGAAATGACTTCTGAGGAACTAAGCGCACATGGTCTCAATCAAAGCTTGACACATGTAGACTTTATGATTGGCTCTACCAAAATGAATATAGATGGAATAACACATGATGATCAAATAGACCCAATATTCCGTGATGGAAATTGGGCTTTCTAAATAATCCATTCCTACTAATAGTATTCTAGGCTAAGTATGTTAAGGTTGTCATAAATTATCCTTAGATTTTCCTAGTAACCTATTGTATAATTGTTTTAGGGAATTTTAGTAGATCATTTAAGTAGAGAGGAGCTCTAATAATGTTCATTACAACTGTTCTTGGCTTTTCAGCAGTTTTATTAATTTCAACGGGATTCTTCATCCACTACCTACAAGTTGGTTTAGATAGCAAGTCTTCAGTAACTGTAGATCCAAAGCCAAACGAAAAATTTTAATGTGTAAAAAACAGCTACTATTTATAGGTAGCTGTTTTTTTATAGCTTACAAGTTATTTCATCTACTAAAGCGTATGAAACTGCTCCTTTATTGTAAAAATTATCTGAATAAAGTCTTTATTGTTTGCATATTGAAAATTTTGCTCTACAATATTTTTTGTAAGGAAGGGAGCAATATTCATGACAATGTTACAAGATATTCTAGAATTTAACAAAGAGTTTGTACAAGAAAAAAAATATGAGCCATTCATCACTACGAAATATCCTGATAAACGTATTGTTGTTTTATCTTGTATGGATACTCGTCTTGTAGAGCTTTTACCAAAAGCGATGAATTTGCGTAATGGCGATGTAAAAATAGTGAAAAGTGCTGGTGCGTTAGTGAGCCATCCTTTCGGTGCAGTTATGCGTAGTTTATTAGTTGCTGTCTACGGCCTACAAGCTGATGAAGTGTATGTTGTTGGACATTATGACTGTGGTATGAGTGCGGTTGATCCTGACGCCATGCTTAGCGAAATGGTACAACGAGGCATCGATCCAGAAACAATCAAAATGTTGGAATATTCTGGTTTTGATTTGAAAGAATTTTTACGAGGTTTCGGTGATGTAGCAACAAGTGTTAAGAAAAGTGTCGATACAATTCGTAATCATCCATTAATGGTAAAAGACGTACCTGTTCATGGTTTAATAATTGATCCAAATACAGGTCATCTAGATTTAATTGAAGATGGAAATAAACAATAAAATTATTTCTTCATACATTCATAAAAGAGCAAGTGCCTATCCTCTCTATGTGGAAGATAGGCACTTATTTTTCTATTCATCCTCTAAACGTGCATACATATAGTGATCTACCCAATGACCATTGATATACAGTAGCTTTCTTAGCAGACCCTCCTGCTGAAATCCAGCCTTCTCTAATACACGCATGGAGGCATTATTTTGTGTCGATACGTAGGCCTCTACACGATGTAGACCAATTTGTTCAAATGCAAATCGGACCACCATATTCACAGCTTCTGTGACAATGCCCTTTCCAACATAAATCTCATCCATCGCATAGCCAACAAATGCACTCGAGTACGGTAAGCGTTTGACAGCATAAAGTGCAATATGCCCTATTAGATTATTTGTACTATGCTCAAAAATACCAAAAGTAAATTCACGCTTAGACTCCATTAAATAGAGACTTTCTTGAATTTTTTTGTATTGAGCATCGACTGTATAGTATTCAGGTCTTTGCAGTGGCTCGTATATAGACCAAAAGTATTTATTACGGCTTACGAGACCCGTTAAACTTCGTGCATCTTTTTCTTGGAATGTGCGGATGTAGCATTTTTCCCCCTTTATTGTTACCACATTCCCACCCTTTTTTCTTAATAGATTCCAAATTTTAAGCACCATTTCTCCACACTAGCCTTCCAATAAAAATCAATACATTTCTCTTTGTTTCATTGGCTACAAGCCATAATTGCAAACCCTATTTATATTTCATTGTATGTAAAAAAACAGGCTGCTACAACCAAAACAGCTTATGTCTTATTGTCATAGCAGCACAATTCAATTATTTAGTTTTTTGTTCTTTCTTTTTCTCGTTTACTATTTCTAAGCTGGAGGAATCAGCATCCTCTAGTTGAGTATTGTCTAACACATTTGTTAAATGAAGACCACGCCTTTGAGCCTCTCGTTCAATGTGTGCAATAGTTTCCTGTAGCACCTGAACACGTGCATACTTTTTGTCATCTCCAGCGACTAAGACCCATGGTGCATCTTTTTTATCTGTCTTTTCAAACATCGCATTTGCTGCTTCAATATACTGAGGTGTTTTATCTCGATTGCGCCAATCCTCGGCTGTTAACTTCCAAGATTTATAAGGGTTTTGTTCACGTTCTTTAAAGCGTTTTAATTGCTCCTCATCTGAAACATGAAGCCAGAACTTAATAATTATGTAATCTCCTGCAGTTAAAATCTTCTCGAAATTATTAATTTCTTCATAAGCACGAGACCATTCATCCTTTGTTGCGAATCCTTCGATGCGTTCTACTAGTACGCGGCCATACCACGAGCGATCAAAAATAGCGATTTGCCCATGTTGAGGCAATTTTCTCCAAAATCGTTGTAAATAATTGTAGCGTAATTCATGAGCTTGAGGAGCAGAAATAGGATGTACAACATAACCGCGGGGATCGACACGTTCGATTAATCGTTTAATAGCGCCACCTTTACCAGCTGCATCCATTCCTTCAAATACCAAGATCAAGCCAATCTTGTTTTTTAATAAAAATTGTTGTGCGTTCAACATTTCATATTGGAGTACTTTTAATTTCTTTTTATACATCTTTTTGTCTAGTTCAACAGTTAGATCTAGATTTTTCAAATTTTGTGTCATGAAACTTCACTCCTTTTATTTGGCTATTCTTATTGTACTAAAGAAATATATGGATGCCTATCAGACATGGTAAATTGTAGGTATTAATAGTAAAACAACACGATACATTGTTGGAAATTTCCGTTATAATAAAAAAAGTGACAGTACTATACTTATTTGTCTTTTCCCTATACAATCTAACACGAAGGGAGAGGAAAACATGCCTCGGTTTATCTTGATGACAATCTCTTATCTTGTCTCAATCATCCTAACCTTTTCATCCTTTTTCGTGAACATCAACGGTCAATCTTCGCTAGAAATCGCTAATCGTTTTTCTGTTGTATTTGCACCAGTTAGTGTAAGTCATGTAATTTGGATTATCATTTATTTTTTACTCGGTTATTGGTTAGTTATGAACATGAAAAAGACAACTTTGAAACAGTCTGCGCTTTTTAGTTGCATAAATATATTACAAGCATTGACGATATATGTCTGGCACCATGAGTTATTTATTGTTTCTCTTGGCATTACATTACTCTTAGTCTTGTATTTGTTTATGTTGTATAATACGTACCCTCTTCAGGACAAATCCTTGTTTGGTCGTATTCCTTTCTCTATTTATTTAGCATGGATGACATTTATTTTTATCACAAATACAAGCTTTACGTTAACGGCTTATGGTTGGAACGGCTTTGGTCTTAGTACGCCTCTTTGGGCAGTGATTTTACTTACTTTAGGAGGAGCCATTGCGCTACATATCCGTTTCCATCACTTTGATGTTGTGTATCCAAGTGTTTTTATTTGGGCTTATATTGGAATCGCCATACATAATGGTTTTGATGAGCTACTTGTCACTACAGCTGCTTTATTTTTATGCGGTGTTCTCTTTGTTGGCATTTTATTTATTAAAAAAATCCTGCCTACCAAAAATAAATTGGTTAGCAGGATTTTTTCATTACATCCTATTCTTCGTCTAATGACGTTAAGATAATTGGTTTATCTTTTGTTACAATGACTGAATGTTCGATTTGAGCTACAAGTGATTTATCAGGCGTCACGAATGTCCAGCCATCACCTGCTTCTACGATATGCTCTGCCTTTGCTGAGATAAATGGCTCAACCGCAAGGACCATACCTTCTTTCATAATAGTAGTATCCCATGCATCGTAATAATTTAAAATATGGTTTGGTTCATCATGTAAAGATTGACCTAAGCCATGACCTGTTAAATTCATAATAACAGTTAACCCATTAGCATTTGCCTCGCGTTCAACAGCTTTACCAATTTGATTTAATTTAGATCCAGCCTTTACCTTTGTCATTGCTCGATCAAAGGCACTTTTAGCAACACGGCAAAGCTTTTCTTTGTCCTCATAGCCATCACCCACAACAAATGAAATACCTGTGTCAGCAAAATAGCCATTTAAAGAGCCTGAAACATCAATATTTACGATATCTCCCTCTTGAATAACACGCTTTCCTGGAATACCATGTGCTACTTCTTCATTGACGCTAATACATGTATACCCTGGAAAATCATATTCTCCCTTTGGTCCTGAAATAGCGCCAGCCTCTGCAAACATGCGACCAGCAATTTCATCAAGCTCAAGTGTTGTAACACCTGGTTTTGTAGCAGCTTTCATTGCTTCGCGAATTTCAGCACAAATGCGTCCTATTTTTTTAAAAGCTTCAATCTCTTCTTGCGTTTTTACAATCATGTATAACGTCCCTTTCATCTAATATCTATTCTTTAATATAACATAACTTTTTATGCGTATAACGATAAACGCTTTAAATATTGTATGCTTTCCTACTTTGCAAAGTGCTAAAAGAGTTATTCACGACAAAAAAGTCCCTCCACGCCTGTGAAGGGACTAGCATTAAGCTTTTCTTTGCATTAATTGGGGAGCGGCTGTGAATAAAAGAACACCAACGACAGCCGTTAAAATGGTTGCTGGTAGCATATATGTACCATTGTAGATGATGGAATAGATCCATGCATTCTGGTCACCCGCATATTCGGCAAAAAATACAGCACCAGCAATTGTATGTGCTGTGTATCGTAAGAAGCCTGCGAAAACGGTACCTATGATTATATAAAGTGCCATTTTTGTTTTGTTCATATGTTTAGCAGCGTCTAATACTGGTCCACGTACAACCGCCGCTAATCCTACAACAGTAAAAGCAACGCCATAATCTAGTAATCCTTGTAGCCAGTGCACGATATAAGAACCAAACATTGTTTGCATAACACCCACAAGTAGTCCCGTAGTAAGACCAGCTACTAAGCCCCAGCGAAATGCTATTAACATAATCGGTACCATAACAAGACTAACTGAGCCGCCTTGTGCCCATACTTTAAAGGAAACCTGATCCAGTACGAGACCTATCGCTGCAAAAATCGCAATCTCCACTAGCATTAATAGTCTTTTTTTGTCCATACATATTCTCTCCTTTGTTCCGATGTAGGATACAAGAGCAGGAATAGAAAAGCGCTGATATGTCTCTTTCTGACACCTTTTTCCTTTAAGGAGGAAAAAACGATGTCAGGACAGAGCCTCACATCGTACAAGTGTCGGTTTCTATCCACATCCCTACGCAAGCGTTAACTTACAGGTTCGAAGAGTCAAGGCATTACGTGCCCAGTCTCAGCTGACATCATCAGCTCCCCTTGTGGTCGTTACATCTGAATTTATTTGAACACTCTCATTGTACGCAAAGGATTGAAAGATTACAACCTTCCATACATCATTTTTTTGAAACTTTGCTGTTTTTCATGCGTAAATATTTAAAAAGGAGGTACAACTATGGAGAATCAAAAAATTTTAGCTGCCTTTAGTTATCTTAGTATTTTCTTCGCCCCTTTTATCGTTCCATTAATTGTATATTTCGTGACAAAAGATAGTGATGTAAAAAAACATTCGATTCGTGCACTTGTCTCTCATTTAGTTCCTTTTGTTTTTGGCATCCTGTTCTTTATTGTCTTTGTTTTTTCCACATTTAGTATAGATCCAACCTCCAGTAATAATACAGTGATGATTATTTGGTTTGCTTCATTCGCCATCTATGCTCTCGTCTCACTAGGTATTGTGATTTGGAATATAATTCAGGCTGTTCGTGTTATCCGTTAATGTTTTATTTTTAAGTGAAACAGGAAGTAGTAATTGTAAAAGGAGCTGTTTTGGGATGAAAGTATCAAACGTTGTAAAAACTGCCGTTAAGTTAGCACCTATTGTTATTCCTATCGTCAAAAAAGTAATGGCTGCAAAAAAAGGCACAACGCCTACAACCACAACCCGAAAAAAATAAAACGAAGGCGTATTCCTTTTAAAGGAAATACGCCTTCGTTTTATTTCACTTCAAAATGGGTTTGACTATGGCCATTTAATGTTTTTTCCACATGTAAAACTGCTGGCATCGCGGATTTCAATTCAGGTACATGCGAAATAACGCCAATCATACGACCAGAATCCTGCAAATCAATTAATGTATCGATTGCTTTATTTAGTGATTCCTCATCGAGCGAGCCAAAGCCCTCATCAATAAACATCGTTTCAATATGAATATTACCTTGGTAGCTTTGAATCACATCTGCCATCCCCAATGCAAGGCTCAACGAAGCATTAAACTTTTCGCCACCTGATAAAGTTTTGACATCTCGTAATTGATCTGTATAAGCATCATAAACATCAAGACCAAGGCCACTTTGCTTCGCATGCTTTTCTAATCTATCTGAACGTCTAAGCTCAAATTGACCGTTTGATAAATGATACAGACGTATATTGGCAGCTTCTGTAATTTGATCTAAGTAGTTAATTTGTATATAACGCTCAAAGGATAGCTTTTTCGAGTTTTGTCCATTTAATAATCCATAAAGCTCCTTTACTCGCCCTGCTTCTTGTTCAAGTAAATGAAGCTCTTTCGCTATTTCTTCCACCTTTTTACTAAAGCCTTGGCATGCTTGTATAAAGCCATTGATCTGTTGTAAACGTTTAAATGCTTCCTCATAGGAAACTCGATGCTGTTCTACTCTTGCTTCCATCGCCTCTAAATCTTGCTTCTCTTTTCCTTGAAGGTATGTAGCCCCTTCGGTAATCTGAATTTGCAACGTGTGTACTTGTAAAGCATAGTCGCTACATGCTTTTCGAAGTGCATCCAATTGTATGGCACTCCGTTTAGCAGTTGCATAAGCCTCATAGCTTTCGAAACCTATTTCTTGCATATCTGCTGAAAATTGCTGAAGCTTTTCATTCATTTTAAGCTGTAATTCCTCAAAGGACTGTTTGGCAATTTCTACAGTTAGTGTTGCATTGCTAGCTGCTTCCTTTGCTGCATGCAAATTTTCTTGACTCACTTGCCAACTTTTTTGAAGCTCTTCTTTCTGTTTACTAACTTCATTTAGTTGTTGCTTTAATTGCTGTAAAGTTGGTAAATTAGGGGGCATCTGCTTAAGTTGTTCGTCTACAACCGCTTGTAATTTTGTCCATTCTTTTATCTGCTCTGCTAAATATTGCTCTAGCTTCATATGCTTATTTCGTAGCTGCTCTATTCGGTCATGCTGATGCTTTATTTTTAATCGCACATCAGCTAATTGATGTTGAATAATTTTTAATGCAGCAAGCTCTTGTTCCACTTCATGTAGAGTAGCGGTGATCTGTGGTTGGTCTTCTTGCTTAATATGCTGAGCCTCGAGTTGTCGCCATGTATCTTGAAGAAGTTGCTGCGCTGATGCTAAAAATGCCTCTTTCTCTAAATACTTACGCTCGTCTGATGATGCCTTCGCTCTTAATGCTTCCACTTGAGCAAGCTCAATAACTTCCAGTTGCTCATTGTGTGCTTTCTGATGTGTCATACTACCACAAACAGGACAGGGTTCTCCTTCCTTCAGTTGTTCTGCTAAAATACTAGCTTGACTCGTCAGCCATCGTTGCTGCAAAAGTTGAAGTGCCTCTTTACTTTCTTGATAGAGACTTTCTGAAGCAACTACATCCTGCTTAGCTAAATCTACGGCATGTTTATATTTATCCGCTTGCTTGATTAAAGCAACCTGTTCCCGTAGTTTCGGTAATTGTTCTAAATAGCTTTCATAGGGTTCAACCTGTTTTTCATAGCCTTCTAATGATTGAGAAAAATGCTGTAATTGCTCTTGTTCATTTTCCAAAAGTTTGACGTTATCATTTACTGCTCGTTTTGCATTTTCAGCATATTGCTCCGCTATTTGCAGCTGCTGTATATTGTTTTCATAGGCTTCAAATTTCGGTAAAAGCGCTAGCATCTGCATCTCCTGCTGTAAGATTTGCTGTCGTTCAGATTCTTTAGCCTGCTCTATCTCATATTTTTCTTGCGCTTCTTGCAACTTTTCTTGTGACTGCTGTTGCTTAACCTTTGCTTGTTGAAATGCTATCTCTTTAACATTCAGTTCAGCACGTAAATCCTTGCATTGTTGTTCGAGGAGCACCAGTCGCTCTGCTTGTTCTGCTAAAGCAATCTCCTTCTCCTTTGCTTGGTATAAATCCTGCTGTTGTAAAAGCATTTGTAGCCGTTGCTGTCGATTAGCTTGTTCATCAAATTGCTCATTTAGCGTTTTTGCTAAGCGATAATATTCCTGCTCTTTTTGATGAAGGCTATACGCTTCTTCATAGTATGACTGTTCATCTTCTCCACATTTCTTATAGTAGCTAAGCTCCTCATCAAGTGCCTCTGTCAGTTGATGTAAATTTTCGGTATTATCAGCAATCACTGTGAATAAAGTGGAAGAACGTTGTGGTAAGGCGCCCACAATTTGACCAAGTAAATGTTCTTTTAATTGTTTGGCACGCTCAAGATCACTTTCTGCTTCTTTACGCTTGGCATCAAGCTTTTTCGCCATGACACCGAAACGATCTGTTTTAAAGATTTTCCGTAAAATTACTTCTTTATTTGTTGAATCAGAGGTTAATAGTTTTCTAAATTCACCTTGAGGTAGCATGACAATTTGGCTAAATTGATCTTTTGTGAGACCTATGATTTCCTGCACTTTCTTATCGACTTCAAGCGTTTGCTGTTTTTCTACAATGCTATAATCTAGCTTTCCGTCTTTTACTTCTGCTAGCTCTATTTTCTTTCCAGTAACCGTTTTATTTTTTTCTTTAATATGACCTGGCTGTCGTACTATTTGATAGACCTTTCCATGCATTTCAAAGACGAGTTCTACAGCTGTATAAACTTCATCATGTGCAAAGCCGCTTCTTAGTAAAGCTGTATCCTGCCGGTCCTCCCCACTACCTGATCCGTAAAGAGCATAGCAAATAGCATCGAAAATGGTTGTTTTACCAGCACCAGTTTTTCCAGAAATGGCAAACAATCGATGCTCCCCTAGCTCTTGAAAATCAATTACCTCCGTGTCTTTATATGGACCAAACGCTGTAATTGTTAACTTTAAAGGCTTCATTTTACAGTCTCTCGCTCCTCATCTAATAACTCCTGTAACATCTCTGTGAATAGGCGTTCCGTATCTTCATCAGGCTGAATGCCAATAATATTGGTGAAGAATGAACGGAATAAATCAATATCTTCTAGTTTTTCAGCTTCTACTACTTGTAGTTCACGTGGCATATCTTGTCTTAGTACCTTCCGCTCCACATGCATAGCGTGCGGAAATACACTACGAATACGTTCCATCGGTGAAGTCACAGATATTTTATCCGTCAATCTAACAAATACATAATCCTCACTTGGTGTGAGCGTTAATAACTCCTCTAATTGCCCTTCTACTACTCGTAGATCTCTTCTTGGCACAAGCTTTCTTTTACTTACTGTGGTGTTACCTTGCTCATCTAATTCGATGATTAAAAATCCTTTCTCATGTAAATGCTCAGATAACGAGTACTTTAAGATAGAGCCTGCATAGCGTATGGTTTCGTTTAAAACAAAATGTGCCTTATGTAAGTGCCCAAGCGCCGTATAGTGAAAAGGTTTGAATAAAGCTGCATTCACACAATCTGAGCCTCCAATGGAAAGGGGTCGCTCGGAATCACTAGTATTTGCTTTCTCCTCACCATACTTCGTCACAAAGGCATGTCCAACAAAAACATGACGCTTACTTGTGTCCATGTCTTTCGTGATATACTCAATAATTTTTTGCATGGCGTCTTGATGAGAACGGATTGATTCATCTTCAAAGATGTTGCGAATAGCAGCTGGCTCTGCATAGGGCACTAGGTGAAAATGTACTTCCCCATGTTGATCATTCAAAACAATAGGGGCATGATTTTTTGTAAATTGGCCCTTAATATATAAACCACTATCACTCATTAAACGGCTACCAAAATTTAAACGACCTGCACTATCATGATTTCCCGCCACTGCTAGAACAGGAATCTTCTTCTCTAATACTATTTTCGCTAATACATCATTTAGTAAATTAACTGCCTCAATAGGAGGCATCGAACGATCATATAAATCACCTGCGATGATAATTACATCTGGTTTTTCCTCATCAATCGCTTGTATAAATTGTTGAAGAATATAATGTTGATCTTCTGTCATATAGACACCTTGAACAAGCTTTCCTAAATGCCAATCTGCTGTATGAAATATTTTCATTCTAGTACCTCCTAGTCTTCTCTATATTTTAGCATGACTATTCCCAATCTAGTGAACACTAAAGGTTTAGTAGTTCTAGCCAAAATTGGTTTTCATAGAAAAAAGCATCTTATAAGTAAGATGCCTTAGATACCTGTTATTTAGATGTATTTGATAAATGCCTTATATCCCGGGAATCCCTGAATTACGTAAGTCATACGAGGAGATTGATGTTGTGTCACATTTTGCTTCTGAGGTTTCGCTGATGATTGTTGCTTTAGGATTTCCTCAAATGACTTGGGATTTGGCTTTGGCAATTCTGCTGAAGAGATGTTTAAAGCATCACTACCACTATAAACTTGTAAAAATGAGTTAGCCATTTGTCGATAGCCTTCAATATTTGGATGAACATCAGCACTATTTGGTAAGTAGTTGGTTGCATTCAATCCAAAGGCATCATAGACATTTATATAAGCTGCGCCAGCTTGCTCTGCTTGTTGTTGTAAAATCGTATTTAATCTAACTAGCTGGGCATTGGTTCCTTCTTTTTGCGTCGGATGAACTGTTGGATAAGCAAAATAATACCCTATAACATAGATTTTTGCTTTAGGCGCACGTTCTTCTAATTCATCCAAAATCGATAGCATATTTTTTCTTGCCAAATTTAAAGCGTAATCTGCCTGAAGCTGTGAAAAAGCTAAGGTTCCTGCATTTGGGTTTACCTGGACAAGACGTAATAAATCATTAGCCCCTGCCGAAATTGTAATAAGCGTCGCATTTGCTAATAAATTTTCCGCTTCCTCAGATCGTATTCGTTCTAATACATCCGCCGTAGTAAAGCCTGGAAAAGCAAGTTCTTTTGTATAAAATGATAATTGACCAATCGAACTTAATTTCATGGCAATCAAATCACTATACCCTACATCAATTTCTTTGTAGGGTGTTTGACCTGCTGCTAAGGAATCGCCAATAGCCACATAGGTTTCTGTTTGAGCAAAAGCAGATGAAACACAAATTGTCATGAATAATACTGTCATACCTACCAAGCTACATAATCGTTTCATCTGCTTCCCTCTTTTCTTATTGACTAAAAATTTAAAATGCCCAGCTACCCTTGCGGAAAATTGGCTCAACTGTACCATCTGGTAAAATACCATCGATGTCCATTTCTCCACTGCCAATCATGAAGTCTTCGTGTGTCACAGAAATATTGGCACCCAATGCTTCAAGTTGACCGTTTTCTAGGTCTCTACCACCCTCTAAGCAAGTCGGATATGCCTCACCAATAGCTAAATGGTTTGAAGCATTTTCATCAAACAGCGTATTAAAATATAAAATTTCCGACGCTGAAATTGGTGACTCGTGAGGGACAAGTGCTACTTCACCTAAGTAGCTTGAGCCTTCATCCACTTGAATAAGCTCTTGCAATAAATCATGTCCTACTTCAGCCTCTGCCTTAATAATTTTGCCCTCTTCAAATGTTAATTTAAAGCCATCGATGATATTGCCCTGATAGACTAATGGCTTCGTATTACTAACATAACCGTTTACACCTTGTTTCATTGGCAGTGTATAAACTTCTTCTGTTGGCATATTGGCCACAAAGACATTATCTTCTGGTGTTTTACTACCACCAGTTAGCCATTTATGTTGTGGTGCTAAAGCGATTGTTAAATCTGTACCAGGTGCTGTATAGTGAAGCTTTGCATACTTTTTATTATTTAAAAGCTGTGCACGAGATTCTAAATTAGCTACATGCTGACGCCAATTATCAACTGCATTGCCTTCTCCAATATGAACCGTTTTAAAGATAGCTTCCCATAATGCAGGTACTTGCTGCTCCTCTGTTAATTGAGGGAAAACCTTTGCTGCCCATTTAGCTGAAGGAACTGCTACGATGGACCAAGCAATTAAATCCTTCATGACTGCATTGCGATAGTTTTTCAATGCTGCCCCTGATACTTTTTGATGTGTTGCTAGTCTGTCTGCTGGAATTCCTGTTAGCTTATCAGGATCTGCTGCATCAATCCATAATAGAGCTCCTTTACGTTCAATCAGTTCATCACGCATTTTCACAACCCATTCAGGGAAGCGATTAAATTCCTCATCGGATGCATGCTCAAAATAAGCACGATCCAATTCATCATCGGAAAAGTTTACATGAACACGGCCTGCTCCAGCCTTGTAAGCCTCTTTTACAACTAAACGGGCAAAATCTAAAGCATCCACAGATGTATTGACTAATAAGTACTGACCTGGTTGGATATTCACACCCACTTTTACTGCAAGCTCTGCATATGCCTGTAATTTCTCTTCAAATGTCATACTATTTCCCTCGCTTCTGTCCAATTGTTTTAGAATTACCTTCAATCAGCTCGCCATCATGCCATATTTTTTGCACAGGCTTGCCCGGAATTTCCCTTGTCCATTTTTTATAGGTTTTTTCATCACGATAAGATAATAAGGTTAATACTTCACCATCAGCTCCAGCACGCCCAGTACGACCAGAACGATGCAAATACTGTTCAATAGTTCGTGGGACATCAACATGAATAACATGTGTTAAACCAGCAATATCTAAACCACGAGCTGCAATATCTGTTGCAATTAAAATACGCGCATCTCCTTTACGGAATGCATCTAACGCTTTTTTACGTTCTTCTTTCTTCATATCAGAATGGAGCGTGACAATCGGTGCTGAACGGTATTGTAGTTTTGTTTCCTTCATTAATAATTGATCGATATTATTAACAAAAGCCAACGCTCTTAAACCCTCTGTATGGGAAAGTCGGCGCAGGAAATCCGTTTTATCACGTTCTTCTACCTTCACAAAAGAATGGACAACTTTACCGACCTTTAACATGTCCTCAGGCTTAATTTTAAAACGCAGTGGCTCAAACATCATACGACTTGCCACTAATTCAATTTCCTCTGTAATCGTAGCCGACACAACAACAACTTGTCGGCCATAGGCAGAACCTTCGATAAAGGATTTGATAACAACACGGTATTCACGACTTAGTAATTGATCACATTCATCTAAAATAACTGTTTCGACTTCTTTGAGTTTTAATTTTCCTGCTCGTGCTAATTCGTTTAAACGACCAGGTGTGCCAACAACAATCGTTGGCTTTTTCTTCAACTTTTCAATTTGACGAGCAGAATTGGCACCACCAATCAGCTGTTGAACAGTAATGTCTGTTCCAGCTGTCCACTCACGAATAACTTCTACGATTTGCATAGCGAGCTCTTGCGAGGGAGCTACGATCAGTCCTTGTGTTTGCTTTTTTGCCCCATTCACTTTATTTAATAATGGTAAGACATATGCTAACGTTTTACCTGATCCTGTTGGTGATTCCGCCACAATATCTTTGCCTTCAAGCATAGCTGGTATCATTTCATCTTGAATTTTCATGGGTGTTTCAAAGTTCCATTTTGCTTGTAGTTCTTCTTTTAATAAATTTATGACTGACATGTTATTTCCCACCTTCTATCTACTTGACACTAGTTTAACACACTCCGTAGGTTCCTACTTTATATGTACGTAAGCAATTTTCTAATCGTTTCAAGAGAACATTGCTTCCTTTCATAAAAAATCTGCTTCACTCAACACGGAAAGTAAGCCTGTCCACAACTCTTTCAAGAATTGTAGCTTACCCGTGAAAAGCAAGCAGATTCTTTTCAATTCAACTAATCGACTAATTCATAACCACAAGCTAAAATGGCACATTCAGCTAAAACGATTAATGAATCAATATAAATGTCACTTAGCTTTAAATCTCTGTTTACAACAGATAGCTCTGTACAACCTAATACAATTCGATCACAATTTAGTGCTAGCATCGCCTCTTCTATCGGTTGCCAATCTTCTAGCGTAACATCCTTCCCAGCCTTGACATAATCATAAATGATCGACATCACATAGGATCTCATTTCATTATCTGGAACAACTGGTGTAATACCAAACTCCTCAAGTGCTTCCTGATACATCCGTGATGTTAACGTGCCTGTTGTTGCTAAAATACCTACTCGCTTTGCTCCTAAATCAGCAGCACGCTTTGCTGTTTCGCGAATCATATGCACGACAGGTATAGGAGAACCCTCTTCAATTTCTTGATAAAACGTATGCGCCGTATTACATGGGATCGCTATTATGTCTGCTCCTACCGAAGCTAGTTTTTTTGCATCCTCAATAATGACTGGAACTGGATTGTCCTTTGTATTATCTAAAATAAAGGCCGTACGGTCAGGAATATTTGTATCATTATCAATAATGGTATGTAAATGATCCTGATCTTTTTGTGCTTTCGTACGTCTTACAATCATTTCTCCTATAAACATTGTTGCAAGTGGACCAACGCCACCAATTATACCTAAAGTTTGTTTTTTCATGTGTTAGACAGACCTTTGTTATTAAAATATTTCTTATAGCTACGATAAAAGCTTAAATTATCAAGCGTGACATTCAACCAACGTTTTGCATTCATATCCTTATAATTAAAAATAGAATCTGTAGCCATACCTTGACGAATTAAACTTTTCGCCTCCATTACTAGTTGTTCATTTTGAACATATTTGAACAGCACACCATTCGGTACAATTGTCCAAAGATGCTTGTTCCTCACATATGTTAGTTGTTGTTTACTTCCTCGAACATAATCGTTCGCTACATACTGCATCAAATTAAAGCCACTGGCCGTCACATAATAATTGGAAAGTTCATTATGTAATTCAATACTCAACAATTTATATTGACCATCACGATCATCATATTTCATATCAAATGTGGCAAAGCCTTGGAATTGTATCGCTTCAAGGAATAGCTTAACATTATCCATTAATTCCTGATGATAGGTTGTCATAATCGCTACATAACGTCCTATCCCTTCTGGAGAATGTTCTTCTAAAATAGGGTTTCCTACGGCAAGAAGTTTTGCCTTCCCATCTTGTCCTATATATGCATTAACAACACGCATGTTAGCGTCTTCACCTGGTATATATTGTTGAATCATCAGATCATCACGATAAGCTGATTCTTTATAGATAGCACGTAATATACTGTCCTTTTCGTCCTTATCATATGCAATATATACTTTTTTCTTACCAGGAAAAATACAAGTAGCATATTTTGTCATATTCATGGGCTTAATGACAACTGGATAATCAAATGGCATGTTGTAGTCTTCATAATCATTCACCGTGCATACATGTGTAGCAGGGTATTGAAAACCAAATTGTGCACATAGCTCATACATGCTTTCACGAGTTAAAAGTTGATGCGCAAGTGTGGCGTCTACATAGGGAACTAGAAAATCCTCTGCTAACTCTTCTTTGTGTTCTACGATTCTTTTGACATAAAATTCATCACAGGCTAATAGCAGTAATTTTTTGTCTCGGAACTCCTCCGCTATGGCTTTTAGGGCGGTCACAAATCTTTCTTCGATATGAAGTCGCGGTATCTCGCGAAAAGTCCATAAATCACTTTGTTGAATTTTTTCCATGTTTGTATGGTTTAGTGCAAGTGGCTTCACACCATAGGCTTCGTAAAATGCTCTGGCCATGCCATAAGCATTCATTTCATCTCCAAGTAAAACAGGTAAAAAAACGTGCTCAATGGCCATTCTACTCTACTCAACTCACTTTTACTTTTTTATTAGTGTAACATACTAATGATTTATAGCTTATTTATGAACAGCTACAGCTTGTTTGCCTAATTCCTGATAACTTTTGAAAAATTGATCGACATTGTAAGTAACATACCCTTTTAAAGGATCCATTACGACTACCTTATCACCTAAATGTCCCGTTAAGACGACTGCATGTAAGTTCATAAAAGCATCATGTCGAGTCGTTTCACCTGCATAAATCCAGCCTCTTTCTGCTTTTCGTTTAGGCTTTGATAAATCTAGCGTTACCCATGTCACGACAGGAATACCTTCACGCACAAGCTGTAAAATGTCATCCTGTGAGGCGTTACTCATATTTTTGACATGTAAGCCAGCTTGTTTATCTGTAATAACTGCCTCAGCCGCTTTGACAATTGGAGCAGCAAAAACATACATGCCACGAGCTTTATCACGAGGATTACCTGCAAAAGCATCATTGGGATTTGGTCCAAAACGTTGATTGCCTACTGTTCGTATTTCTTGCTTTGGTAAATACTTGTCAGTCATTTCGAGCTTCGACACATTCATTCCAAAATAATTTAATACGGCTGTAAGTGAAGTAATTTCACAGCCATGTGGCAGCTCGGGGTTTTGCATGACAACAGGGACATCTAACTCCTGATCGTCTCTTAAAAAGTGTGTTTGCAATCGATAATAGGGCTTTGTTGTATCGTAAGTGAAATTCTCGATTGTTGTATACCCATTATTTGTCGTACTATTTTCAAGTGTTGTTGCCGCAATTGCATATTCTCTCCCTGCCTTGAGCTTCGAAAATATAGCTTCTCCTTCTTCTGAACCAATCGCTTCTTCCACTACTTCACCTGTTTGTACATCTGTAACCGTAAGGAAGAGATTTGGAATAGGTGCCCCGCTATTAAATTCTACTGTTAAAACCGTTAATTGATTTTTTTGTTCAGCATCTTGCTGAGAAAATGGCTGACAGCCTGAAAGTAACATAATAATCAAAATGCCAATAAGTAAAAGGCGTTTATACCCCGTCCACAAGACAAATTCCGCTCCTATTCTAAGGCGAAGAGCAGCCCCTTCGCCATTCTCATTATTCAATTTGTCGTAGACTCTATTATACGATACTTTCATAGCCGTTCCTATTTTATCTTGATTTAGTAACTATTTTTTGTACTAATATCGAGTTACACAAGACAGTGAACCCCAAAAATCTGGATAGCAATTATGCCAAAGGATAATTGAACTGTCTTAAATTGTTGTCACTTTCGGCCGTAATGTATGCTTTAGTACCTTCCCAGAGGCATTTCGTGGCAATTCTATTAAAAATTCAATTTCATAAGGTACTTTGTATTTGGCAAGTCGTGTTTGACAATAGGATAGTATCGAATTTTCATCAAGAGACTTCCCTTCCTTTAACACAACAAATGCTTTTGGTACTTCTCCATATACTTCATGTGGCAATCCAACCACTGCTGCTTCTAAAATTTCCGGCATTTGATATAGAACTTCTTCTATTTCGATTGGGTAAATATTTTCTCCACCACGAATAATCATATCTTTTTTTCGATCTACAATATATAAATAGCCTTCCTCATCAAAGCGTCCTAAATCGCCTGAGTACAACCAGCCATCCCTAATCGCTCTTGCTGTTTCCTCTGGATTGCGTAAATAGCCCTTCATTACTTGTGGTCCTCTTACGCATATTTCGCCCACCTCTCCAGCTGGTACGGTCTTTCCTTCACTATTAACTACGCAAACCTCTGTCTGTGCTAATGGTTTTCCAACTGAGCCAATTTTCGTCAATGCATCCGTATCTAATAAAGAGGTAGCTGCAGGTGAATTTTCAGTTTGACCATAAAGATTTTGAACCTTTACATTTGGAAATGCTTCTTTCACTTGCTTTACAAGCTCATAAGGCATCGGGGCAGCACCGTAACATAATAAACGTAAATGATTAAAGCTATGTTCCTTGAATCCAGGAGTATTTAATATAATGGTATACATAGATGGAACACCAAAGAAAATTGTCGCCTCAGTAGCTACAATTTGAGCTAACGTTTTAGTTGGTGAAAATGCTTCTTCAATGACCACTGTTCCCCCTCTATAAAACATAGGCATAGCAAATACATGAAGACCTGCACAATGAAACAAAGGCGTACAAATAAACATTTTGTCCTTGCTAGACATATTCATAGAAGAAGACCAAATATCTGCTGTAGCCACGATATTCTGATGCGTTAGCATGACGCCTTTGGGTTTACCTGTTGTTCCCGACGTATACATGACCACTGCTGTATCGTCAGCCTCTAATTGCACAATTTTTCTAGCACGATTATCATATTCAATTATGTTTTTCATTTCTTGAAATCCGATTGTATGTTGGAATGAATAAGAAACGTCCTCTAATACCTCTGTTAATCTTTCATCAAAAATTAAGCCCCTTGCTTGTGAATGATTAAAAATAAAATCAACCTCAGGAGCAGCTAATTTAGTGTTAATTGGCATCACAATAAATCCAGCTAATTGGACACCTAAATATGCGATTAAAAATAAATCTGAATTGAGCGTATATAGGGCAATCACATCATCCTTTTTAAAATCTTGTTCCTGCAAGTAAGTCGCAAATCTTTCTACACGTTGGTAAAAATCATGATAGCTTATTGCCTTTCCATCATACAATGTTGCAATTGCATTTGGTTGCTGCCCTGCATAGTCTTCAAGAATATCTGTCATAAACTTCGTCATTATAAGCCCTCCATACTTTCATTTTATTATTATTGAATAAACAAGAATGGGAAACTATTAAACTTCTTAAAATTCTGAAAATTACGATTATATTTTATCAAGCAATGTATTTCTTGGCAATTTTTCCACACATTCAAAATATGTAGCTGAAGTAACGAAATATTCATAGACATTTTACTTTTCTAGTAATTTCTATTAGGTGTATGATACTTGTACGATTATTATTAGGAAAGGCCGGGTTTAAATGCTTTATGCACTTTTAGGAGATTTACATTCTAATATAGAAGACACTAAAGCTGTTCTAGCTCATATTCAACAAACAGCAGAGGAAGCAACAATCATTGGGTTAGGGGATTTATATGAATGCACTGTTAGTAAGAAAAAGGCACAAACCATATCTGGCTTACCTTTGCAAAAGGCGGCCATAGTAGAAAGTGAATTTGAAAAACTGCTAACCTTCCCCTCTATTCGAGGCAATCAAGAAGAACGTATTACTCAGGTCACTGGCATTGAACGTTTTAAAGCTTTACCAGAGACGATAGAGATTGATGGAGCCACGCTTATGCACGGACATCAATTTAGGTGGAATGTAAGCTGGCAACCGACTTTCCCACACTTTCAAAAACCATTATTTTTCTTCGGGCATAGTCACGAATCAGGTCTTTATCATCAACAAAAAAAGCTGCCGATTCGTATTCGCTACGGGCAACCAATTGCGTTACAAGACAAACAATATGGTGTGAATGTAGGCTCTGTTATCAATCACCGTGAATGGTGTCTTTATGATAGCCAAAAGCGTACAGTAACATTTATGTGTGTTCCACCTATTAATCTATAAAAGAGCAAGCTAGTATGTAGACTAGCTTGCTTTCCATTTTTTAATGAATATATTGCTTTTTCTCACTCAATAAAATTTCCTTTAACTCTTTTAATTTTTCAATTACAACATACGATTCATCCGTAATTTCTTTCAGGTATTTTTCAGCGCCCGTTTTATTGCCTACATTGTACTCACGCACTGCTTTTTTTGCTATATCATGCACGTGAATAAATGGTTGTTCTAACTCTGCGTAGACACGCTCATCACCTAACAGTTTCTTTCCTGTGCCGTAGTACCATTCGCCAAGGCGTGATTCTTTTGGAGACCCTACATCCTGCTCCGTCATCGTTTCAAAGCCTAGTAGCAAATTGTAGATTTTCCATCTCCACAATAGGTGATCGGTAATAGCTAATTCAATAATATCCTCTTGGCTAATAATAAAGTTTTTAGAAATTGTTGTGGATCGGTATCCATCAATCATTTTACTTAATTTATAAATGGCGGAGCCCATATCAAAAACGATTACCTTACTTTTTTGCATGCTCTCTGTAATTGTATGGTTACGTTCAGAAATAGTAGTAGCAGATTGTGCCTGAACCTTTGTCGTTGTAGCTATTTCCTCAAAGCGCGCCCCCTGCTGCTGTAAGTTTTTATTTAGCTCAGCTAGCGTCTGTGATATATATAAGGTATCTGTAACACCTTGATGTAAATCTTGGGAAAATTGAGTCGTCAATGAACTAATATTATGGGTAATATGAAGTAGCTCCTGTATATCTGTATGTATAGATTTGACAGATGTACTTGTATCATCAGCAAGTTTCCGAACTTCCTCTGCAACAACCGCAAAACCTTTTCCTGCTTCTCCAGCACGAGCGGCCTCTATTGATGCATTTAAAGCCAACAAATTTGTTTGATCTGCTATTTTTTTTATTAATTCCATTAATTTCGCTACACTATTTACACGCTCAACTAAACGCCTAATATCTTCCTGCATTGATTTATGGCCTTCATCGGTTGTCTGTAAAATAGATGATACTTGTTGTAATGATTCCAAATCCTGATTTAATTTTTTAAAGGCATGCTTTGTTTGCTCTGAAATATCACCCACTGATGTGGCAATTTCTTCAATACTTTCGTCTAACTCATGCATTAATTGATCTGCTGCAACAATCTCCTGTTGCTGAATCTCCTGAAATTCAATCAGTTCCTTAATGGTATCTAACTGTGTATTATAAGTAATTATTTCACCTAATCCATTTACTACAGATCCTGCTTGAATTTCAATATAGGTCTCCAAAATAATTTGTTGATCAATTGTTACTAAGCTATCGTAAGACAATAAAACATCCAGCATTTTTTCTTCATCACGAGATAGTTCTTTGACAATAAGTGGAATGATTAATTGATTAATCAGTGTATAGGCAGATATCATCCAATTCGGTAGTACACCAATTCTTGCATGAACATAAGCAATTTTACGACGCTTAAAGACATAATCTAAATCTAATTCATCATCAAATAAGCTAATAAAATGTGTATCAAATAATCCTTTTAAGCGCTCTACTGTCGAATGTGTATTGATGACATGATTAAACTCTGGGATTTCCAGTAGACGAGCATAAAAATTATCGAGTATATGCTGTCGATTATTCTCATAAATTTTACGTAAAAACCCAACAGATTCTCTTCTAATTCTAGATAAAGCAAGGAAATCCAATTTTTCTTTAAAGCGTTCATTTGTTTCGATGTC
The DNA here is from genome assembly GCF_002896375.1 of Lysinibacillus sp. YS11. Classification (NCBI taxonomy): domain Bacteria; kingdom Bacillati; phylum Bacillota; class Bacilli; order Caryophanales; family Bacillaceae; genus Lysinibacillus; species Lysinibacillus sp. YS11. The sequence goes on from NZ_CP026007.1 coordinate 3,942,195, forward strand.
TGAATTTTTCGTAGCCGAAAAATAATCATAACTTTGATTAATCTTCTTCCTTTTGAACATAGCTCCCACTCCTAGTTGTATTCAAGTAAAATAAAATTACCAATATTTTAAAGCCAATTATAGATTTCTCTTCATTACCTTCAACTAATAAAACATATATATTTTACCAACAATAGAATGACAAAAATAGATTCTCATTTAATTCTTTACACTTTATTATTTTTCCGTCCACTTTATTGACAATTTCTTATTTTCTTAGTTAAACACTGTCTTTACGCAGAAAAAGCGCTAAAATCCAGATTGATTTAGCGCCTTCTTCCCATATAAACTTCTCGTTAGTGCTAGCACTCGCAATCGCAATTTTGTAAGCTATCCAGTAGCTTTTCCATGGCTTCTAGTTGCTCACACAGCGTTTGAATCATGCAACGTAGGATTGGAATTAACTCTTGACAGATGCAGAATCTAAGCACATTTTGTGCCAGTCGTATACCACCCTGATGATGGACGATCATTTCCCGAAGATAATTGATATTAATGCTATTAGAGACTGGTGGAGCACACATTGCGTTGAACATAGCTTCTGTAATTTCTTTGTAAGCACACATATACTCGTATAATTCATACTCTGAATTTTGTACGACACAACATCGATTTTGTATCGCTTCAAGACTCTCAACCATTTCTGTATGTGTGCGAATGATTTCTAAGGCGAGATTTTGCACAGGTATATTCGTTGTATAACGTAAAACATTTTCAGACATTTGTATTGCTGCAACTTGATGAGGGATGATTTGCTTAATAAAATTTTCTGAGATACTACAAGTAATGGTTACATAGGTCATACCCTGCATCATTTTTTTGAGGATTCGCTGATATTCCTCTAAATATGCCTTTGTCACATTACTGAGTTCAATTGGTTTAGCCATTAGACACACTCCTTTCAGAGTAATGTATGCCTGCTAGGTTGTTGTGCGATAGACAATTGTACCAATTGCTCAATTTTTACCAACCTTTATCATCGTAAAAAACTATACTTGCTCTTTCTTATATGTAGCTATGCATGTTGAACAAATGCATAGATTTGGCTCTCTTTGCACTGTAGTTAACAGGGTTTCTGGAATGCTAACTGTCATACACCAGCACTCTTTTTCACCTTTTGCCACGCCACAATGGTTTTCGCCTCCGCATAATGGACATTTTATTTCTCCAGTTGACATGCTTTTACAACTCCTTTATTTTTCATCATTGTAAAATAAAAAGGGAAGAGCGCTCAATACCTTGCTCCTCCCAAAAACTTTAATGTTGATGCTTGTGTATATCTTGTTTTACTTCTTCAATGTCAGTGTCACTATAAATAGATGTTCCACGTCCGCCACTTTTTGCTAACAGGGCCTTCACTTCATTATAGGATAATCCTGCCTCTGCATTTTTTTGCTTCACTTCGTTAATATTTGTGCCTGCAGATGTAAACTGGATGTCTTTTTCACGATTCATCATTTTTACCTCCTATAATTCATCTGGCTGCATTTCAATTAATTCGTCGCCTTCTCTTTTTACACGCTTATTGAGTTCCTCTATCGGAATGGCATCTACAGTTTGCATATCCTCATGCAGATCGAAAAGACTAATCGTATCTGATTCAACCATGTCAGGCTTGTCCTTACTATTTAAATTCATGAACATTTTCTTTTCATGTGGTATTTTTTCGATGTCCATTCTGTCACACTCCTTTTCCTATAATGTGTGTAATGCTGAACAGATTATGTGTCTTTCTCTTTCGTACTTTTATCAATTCGATGATACTCAGCTATTTGAATAACTCGTACATGTTTTGTGTGCAGTTCATGGTATATCCCCCTACTATCCGTAAAGGAAATATATTGATCACGTTCATTTTTCACTAATTTTTCTGCCTCTTGTTGCGATTCAATAAAAATGAATCTTCGTACATAATGTACCTCATCAAAAAAATACGTAATTTTAAATTCCTTCATCTTTATGCCCCTTAATCCTGCAATGTCACCGCTTATTCTGTCCAGAAACTGAAAAACCTTGCATTCCTAAAATTACATAAAACATATGGTGCATATAGTAGAGCAATAAACCTTTGCATTGGAGGGAACAATAATTGATTCATACTGTCAAAGCTGGTGAAACCCTTACTCAAATTTCTCAAGATTACCGTACATCTTTGGCATCCATTCTCGCTGCTAATCCAGGAATTCAGCCTGATCATCTTTTCATGGGTCAACAAATCGTCATCCCTGGCTTGCCTGAGCCCGACACAATTCCTTACCGTATTGAGATATCTACCAACAATCGCTGGCTCCGTTTATATAGAGACAATATCCTTCAAAAACAATACCCAATTGCAGTTGGACGCATGCTTCACGAAACACCAGTAGGTAGTTTTATGATCATCAATAAAGCGCCAAACCCTGGTGGTCCTTTTGGCACGATGTGGATGAGTCTTTCTAAACAACACTATGGAATTCATGGCACAAATGATCCTAGCTCTATTGGGCATGCTGTTTCACATGGGTGTATCCGCATGCAAAATCGAGATGTTGAAGAGCTAGCCAGTATTGTGCCAATAGGTACAGAAGTAGTGATTCATCCCTAACTTAAAAGGCTATCTAGTTAGTTTAGATAGCCTCTTGTTTTACTTATCTTGTTCTCTAGCCTGTGCGAGCTTCGTTAAATAGTATTGCTCCTCACGCCACATATGGTCCGCCATAGGAGCTGTAAATGTACTAGCACCTCTGCACTTAGCTCCATTTCTTCTAGCTCTCTTAAAAATGTTTTAAATAATGTCATTTCAAGCTCAACATCTTTACTAAAGCGTTTTAAAGCAGGAAAGGAATTCATATTCGTACGTAAATAGCCTGTTAATTCAACAGCCTTTAAATAAAACTGCTCAAAGTGTTGAGCAAACTCATGGCTCTTTTGCTTCAAACGCTTCTCAACACCGTCTAAATCATCATTAATAATGCCTGCATGTCCAGACGCATCTAAAAGCCAAACTAAATGATGATGAAGCTCATGAAAAATAGGTGGTGCTTCTCCTTTTTTTAAATAACCCAGCACATTTTGATATTCTTCTAATTCATTAACCATATGATTGACAAAAGTAGGCGTTAAATGAATCCCAATATCCCCCAATAATTGATGTCTGAGTAGATGAAGCTTGAACTGCTTAAATTGCTCAACATTGTCGTCCACGGACACTGAAAAGGATACAGCATTTGAATCATCGAGTGAAGGGACATAGGTAAGTAACTGCGAGAATTGATAAATATACATATGGGCTCTTTGAATGTCTTCTTCTTCTGAGGGATAAAGGGCGTCATGAATAAATTGAGCGTGGTTTTGCATGATTTCTAGCCAAAATCTATGCTCGAAAATGGCATGTTGCACAAAATTTGACAAAGGTCTACCTCCTCTTATCTTGATTTTAGAGAAATAAACTAAAAAACTTCCCTCGAGCTGTCTTTGCTTTCTGTTATCTCCCCATTCTATTCTTCGTGCTATACAATTAGTCTTACTGTAAATTTCGTATAGGATGAAATGCTAAAAGCTATACTACCTATGGCAAAACCATTTAGATGGCTTTATTGAAAACTATAGGAGGGAAATACGTTGTCAACAAGTAAACAGCTATTATCCATATTCGCCCTAGGTGGGATAAATGAAATTGGTAAAAATATGTATGTAGTACAATATGCAGATGACATAATTATTATTGATTGTGGAGCAAAATTTCCGGATGAAACCCTGCTCGGAATTGATTTAATCATTCCTGATATTACGTTTTTACTTGATAATAAGGAGAAAATTAAGGCATTAATTGTCACACATGGACATGAGGATCATATTGGTGGAATTCCCTATTTATTAAAAAAATTAAACGTCCCTGTGTATGCTACCCGATTCACCCTCGGACTTATTGAGTTAAAGCTTAAGGAACATAAACTTTTAAGAGAAACGGATTTAATTGAAATTCATGCTGATTCAGCACTACATTTAGGACAAATCGATATTAGTTTCTTTAGAACCAATCATAGTATACCCGATTGTTTAGGAATCGTTTTAGCTACCCCTGAAGGAAATGTTGTCCATACGGGAGACTTTAAATTTGATCTAACGCCCGTTAACAATCAGTTTGCTGATATTCATAAAATGGCTGAAATCGGTTCAAAGGGTGTGCTTGTCCTTATTTCAGAAAGTACAAATGCAGAAAGACCAGGTTTGACCCCTTCTGAGCAACTTGTAGGGCATCATATCGAGGAAGCCTTTTTACATGCTGAACGAAAAGTAATCATCTCAACCTTTGCTTCAAATGTTAATCGCATCCAACAAATCGTACATGCTGCAATTGCCACCAATAGGAAGCTAGCTTTAGTAGGGCGTAGCATGGTCAATGTCGTTGATGTCGCGATTGAACGAGGCTATTTATTTGTACCAGAAGATCTGTTAATTGATGCACGAGAGGTCAAATACCTCCCACCAGAAGAGGTCGTGGTCCTCTGCACAGGTAGCCAAGGTGAGCCTCTAGCTGCACTAGCAAGAATAGCAAATGGTAATCATCGTGAAATTAAGGTTTTACCAGACGATACAGTCATTCTTGCGGCTTCACCAATCCCAGGTAATGAAAAGGGCGTTTCTCGCATTGTAGACAATTTATTTCAGCTTGGTGCTAAGGTTATTTATGGTTCTTCCAGTCATACAGGTATGCATGTATCAGGACATGGTCATCAAGAGGACTTGAAACTTATGCTGACGTTTATGAAGCCTAAATTCTTCATCCCTATTCATGGTGAGTTTCGTATGTTACATCAACATCGTTTATTAGCAGAATCTATTGGCGTTCAAAAGGGACATACATTTATTATGAAAAATGGTGATGTAGTTGATATTGAAAATTCAAAGGCAAGGCAGACACGGAAAATTCCTGCTGGGGATACCTATGTAGATGGGATTGGCATTGGTGAGGTGGAAGGTATTGTCCTCCGTGATCGCAAGCAACTTTCAGAAGACGGAATGCTTGTTATTGTATTGACACTCAATAAAGCAGACGGTGCTTTTATTTCAGAACCCGATACCATTTCACGTGGTTTTGTTTATGCTAAAGATTTCGAGGCACTGTTAACTAAAGTCAATGTGCTTACCAAAGAAATCGTCAATGAGCTTCAAGAAGAGGGCAGACAGCAAATACATGTCCTTCGCCGAGAAATTAAAAGAGCTGTTGGACAATATTTATTTACCCAAACAAAAAGAAAGCCCATGATTTTACCAATTATTATTGAAATTTAACAAGTCGGTGCAAGGATTGCCCAATCCATTTGCACCGACTTATGTTAATTGCTCAACCTTTGAAAGGAATCATTTAAGAAATCTCCATTATAAACCTTATGTAACATATCAGCATATAAATATTGGAGCTGTTCAAAGCTATGATGTAAGTTTTTTGAATGCTGATTTACTTGTTTTGACACATTATCGAAATACTGTGGAAGTTTTTCTACCGCTGTGACTAAAGAATCTTTATTCATTAATAAATGTTGAATAGCGTTTAATAGTTGTGCTGCTCTATGTTGTATATCAAGAGGAGGTAATTCAATTATTAAACGAAGGATATGACGCCTCTCTTTATTTATTTGATACCATTTAAAAAAGTGAAATAAATAGTCACTAACAACAATGGATTCATTTGGAATAATGGCAATGATATCATGACCGATGCACACAGCTTTTTTACATTGATAAATAATGGTTTCCTTTAAATTTAATTTGTTGAGAAGAATGCTTTTTGCAGGTACCAGTGACAAATTTAATGAATCAACCGTGTGATCAATCTTTGGCACTTGACTAGCATCATCATCTACCAATAATTTCAATAGTGTTGCTTTGGTGATAAAAGGAGTACCTTCCCTAGTAAAACATTGATCGTTCACAATTAAATGACCAATTTGGACTTTTGCTATTTCTTCTAAAAAAAACTGCTTCACCATGTATGAACCCTCCAATCCTCTGTCCCAATTAATACCCTAAATACAATCTTCATTAACGTATACCTAGTTATTTATTTAGGTAATTTGTCTGGATAAAAGTATTACTCTAAAGATTGTACCACTTTAATGTAACTTTTTCTCTATTATACCACTATAATAGTATAGTCATTTCCATTGTTTTTCACTAGCTTTTAACATAGAGGTGAATCATATGTCAGATTTTTTAAAGCTAGTAGGTGAACAACTTCGGATTATTCGATTATCTAAAGGACTTAGCCAAGAAGAAGTGGCTGAAAGAACAGGGAAGTTAGGTTTCAGTAAAGGAAGAGTTTCCAATATTGAGCATGGACAATCTAATATTACCTTAAGTACTTTGGAAACAATCATGAAGGCATTAGACATTACCCCTGAGGAGCTATTTAATTTTCAAAAATTATCTGGCGTTACTGATATTGAGGAGAAAAACCTCATGCTAGACATTCATCGCTCATTATTAAGAGAACGAAATTTAGACGAGGTAAAATATGTAGTTCGTATAACGAAGGATTTTTTAGATACGATTGATTCTCAATCAAAGAAAAACAGCTCTAACGGTCAATGACCATTGGAGCTGCTTCTTTATTTCAAAGTAACTTTTAGTAGCTACATACCAAACTTTTGACGATAGCCGCATTTTCTACATAATTCTTCCACAGCTTCTCTTCTTGAGAAGCCTTCAACAATCTTATTGGCACGCTCCCCTTCTACAATGTCGGAGAAGGATTTTTCATGTACATTTCCTAAATTAATGACACCTTCCCCATCCAAACAGCAAGGTACTACGGTACCATCCACCAATATAGCTGCTTGACTACGCAGTGCATGGCAAAAACCCTTACCTTCATCCTCTGGCTCTAGGAGACTTGGCCATCTAAACTCATGATCCTGATTTAAATATACATGAGGCGCAATTTTTACCCCTTTACCAGGTTCTACTTTTTCTTCTATACGATAATCAAGATGATACTCATTTTCTAATATTTCTAAAGTCTCGCGGTTGCGACGAGCTGCAACATCCGAAACATGATCCTGTTGTAGATTCCATAAACGATAGGAAATAATCGTATTGTATTCCCTCGAATCTCGCACAAAATCCAATATATCCTCTAAATATTTTTCACGATTTTCAGAGCCTTCATGCCCATCAAAGCTATGCAACGAGAAATTAATTTGACGTAATGCTGGCTTTCCTAATATTTTCTCGCGATTTTTTTTGATTAGCGTACCATTCGTTGTAATATTGACTTTGAATCCTTTTGCATGGGCAGCGTCTAATAGCTGATCAATTCTTGGATGTAGTAATGGCTCTCCTTTCACATGCAAATAAATATATTTTGTATGTGGACGAATTTCATCTAATATTTTATTAAATTGTTCGACTTTTATAAGCCCCTTTGCACGCGCTGTAGGTGGACAAAAACTGCATGCTAAATTACAAACACTCGTAATTTCTATATAAACCTTTTTAAATGTTCTCAATGTTGCTTCTCCGTTCCCATTCACTAAATAATCAAATCTCATTCATTTTAACAAATTTATTGGATAGATAGCAAAAATCGTTGAGCTTTCCCTAGACACACCTACCTTTTCTCTAGGTAACATGGCTACACGTACAGGTGGGTTCAAGAAGCGCTAATATCTTAATAGTAATAGGAAAAGAAGGGAGGAGAAACGATGTCTGGTTTTAATTCTAAAAAATTTTATGGACCTGACGAACCCGAGCAGGAATCCTCTAACAAACAAGGGAAAAATCATATAACAATAAACTTCACATTCAATATAGGAAATACAGATTTTCACTTTGAGCAACGTGCAGAAGGCGGAGGCCAAATCAATCATGATGTAGGCACAAATGCCAACCAAGGTGGACAAAATGCTAGTAACGGTAGTCACACACGCAACGTCAATTCGCAATTTGCTGACGGTAATGGAAGAAGTGGTATTGCTGGTAATAATAATGACGAGGCTGGTGGGCAACAAGGCATTAAAGTACGGGATAGTCTTGTCATTGAAAGTGATATTCATTCATCCTCTAACCATAGTGAAAGTAATGAAGAAACTGATGTATTAACTGAAGAAGATGAGTAGATTGGTTTCAAAAAGATCATGTCAGTAGCAAAAAAAAGGCCATTTTACACGAAGAGGCTCTGTGCTCTGCCACTGGAAAGAAAGTAGCCTGCAACCGATTGTTGACCTTTCAAAAAAAATACTATTGATGGTTTTGTTTTTTGACACGATGAAAAAACTTCTATCTGCTTGATGGTACCCTCAACAGATAGAAGTTTTTTTATTATACATTGCGTTTATAATTTTTTGTGCCGTCATATGAATAGAGCATCGGCTTTTTATCGACATAGGTTTCTAAATGAACAGGACGTCCCCATAGCTGGTAAATATAAGGTAATACATTTTCTAAATAGTGTGGATCTAACTCCATCCCTTCATAGCCATGAACTAAATATAGCTCGCCATTCCGCAAATAATCGCCATTTTTTACAACAATATATGGGAAGCCTCCGTTTACACGCATGGATACGAGTTGATCGCGAACTATCTCATGATCCTTATCCGTTATACGGTATTCATTCCCTTTCTTTTGGAACAAGTACAAATCTTCACGCTTCGCTAAATCCTTTGTTAAATAGTTTCGAATAAAGGAAATATCTGATTCTACCTCTCTTACCTCAAAAATCTTTTCACGTCCCGTATTTGGCAAAACACCTAACCGTTTCATTTCCTCGGTAGGATTATTATAGCAATTTTCAATATCCTCGAAAATTTTAATCCCAAGATAATATGGATTAATCGATGTTTTGGAGGGCTGCACAACCCCCGCATTTAATTTGGCATATTCGATAGTTTCAGCAGTAGTTAACTTTAGCTCCCGCATGATTCGTTGATGCCAGAATGAGGCCCAACCCTCGTTCATTATTTTAGTCTCTAATTGAGGCCAAAAATAAAGCATTTCCTCTCGCATCATTGTTAATATATCTCGTTGCCAGTCTTCCAATTCACGGCTATGTTCCTCTAAGAATAACAACAGGTCCTTTTCTGGCTGAGGAGGAAATTGCTTTAATCTGCGTCGAATTGGTTTATAAACTTTTTCTTTTTCTTCTATACTCCATAAATCATCATACGGTGATTTTGTTGGTGGTTTTTCCTCCTCAAGCTCATCCTCCTCACTCCAGGATAGCTTCGGTCTTAAAATTGATGGATCAATATGTTCTTGAATAGCTAAAACAGCATCTAAAAACTGCTCCACCTCATCCTTGCCATACTCTCTCTCATAGCCAGCTATTCGCTCCGCAGTTGCGGTCATACTTTCTACCATATCTCTTCTTGTATTAGAAAAACGTATATTATTTTTGAAGAAATCGCAGTGTGCTAGAACATGGGCAATAATCAATTTATTTTGGGTTAAAGTATTGGTATCGAGTAAAAATGCATAGCAAGGATTTGAATTAATGACAAGCTCATAAATCTGACTAAGTCCTAAATCATATTGAAGCTTCATTTTATGAAATTGTTTTCCAAAGCTCCAATGGGAAAAGCGCGTGGGCATACCGTAGGCGCCAAATGTATAAATAATATCTGCTGGACAAATTTCATAACGCATTGGATAAAAATCTAAGCCAAAGCTTGAGGCAATTTCGGTAATTTCATCTATTGCACGATGAAGCTCTTTTGTGTCCATTTTACGCCCCCTCCTTTGAACGTGGTGCTGAGGATACTTCCATGTTACTCTTCACTTTTCTTGAAAAAGCTCTTTAAGGCGTCATACACATCGCCTTTTTTTCTCAGAATATGGTATCTGAATTTAGGATCATCAATTTTTTTATACGTATACATAAGCGTTGAGAAACGGTTATGCTGATTCACCTCACCATAGCCAAACATGCTGGATACATCCATTAACTCTCCTACTAACTTCAAGCACTTTTCATTGTCCATCGATATATTTTCACCATCTGAAAAATGGACAGGATAAATATTGTAGCGAGACGGATGATATTTATCCTGAATTAATTCCAATGCCTTTTTATAAGCTGAAGAACAAATGGTTCCACCACTTTCGCCCTTTGTAAAAAACTCCTCTTCTGTGACAACCTTTGCCTCAGTGTGATGAGCAATAAATTCAATTTCTACTGTTTCATATTTTGACCGTAAAAACTTCGTCATCCAAAAGAAGAAGCTTCTCGCACAATATTTTTCAAATGCGCCCATTGAGCCACTTGTATCCATCATGGCGAGCACTACTGCTTTGGATTCTGGCTTCTCCACTTCATCCCATGTTTTAAAACGTAAATCGTCATTGTGGATTGGCGTTATTTCTGCTTTCCCATGCATCGCATTGCGCTTTAATGCATTTAAAATGGTACGCTTTTTATCGACATTACCCATGAGTCCTTTTTTACGAATATCATTAAACTCTATTTTTTCTGTTTTAATATCTGCCTTTTCTTTTTGCTGTAAATTAGGTAACTCTAGTTCATGAAATAAAACATTTTGAATTTCCTCAATACTGACTTCCGCTTCATAATAATCTTGGCCAGGCTTGTCACCCGCTTCTTTTCCTTTACCTGGAGCCTGATTGGCCTTACTGCCATCCCGCGCTACTACATCTCCAACACTACTATCCCCTTGTCCCTGCCCTACATGCTTAGAGTTATCATAGTTATATCGAATTTTATATTCATCAAGTGACCGAATTGGTATCTTAATAACCTCGCGACCATTGGACATCACAATACTTTCTTCGCTAACTAAATCAGGTAAATTATTTTTAATCGCATCTTTCACTTTTTCCATATGGCGTTGTTGGTCCTGGTGCCCTTTACGATGGAGGGACCAATTTTCCTGAGAAATGACAAAGCGTTTATTTTCGTGTTCAGTCATTTTTATCCTCACCCATCTATCAAATTCGCTTTTTCTATACTATGCTTGTGAGCTAAATTTTTGAACTTTTTTCATAAAATCAATTGTATATTTATCAATCACGCCTCAAACGTCCAGATTTTTTTCGACCATGCTCTAAAGTATCTCTTCAAAGTCTCGGACATCCTCTGGGGCTTTTTGTTGATCAATCTCTCCTCCTGATAATAAAAGGAGTGCCCTAAAAATGGGACACTCCTATCTGACTTGGAACAATGCACATCAAGTTATCGATTGAGCAAACTTCCTACATACTGTAGCAACTCATTTGCTGATGTTGTATTATAGCCATGTTCATCAACAAGCCTTGCCACAACCTCATTAATCTTCTTCAGTTGAGATTCATCTGGCATTTTAGAAGAAGTAGTAATTTTAACGATATCTTTCAAATCTGCAAATAATTTCTTCTGAATGGCTTCTCGCAATCTTTCATGAGAATTATAATCAAAACGTTTACCTTTTCGTGCATAGGCAGAAATTCGAATGAGAATCTCTTCACGGAATGCCTTTTTAGCATTTTCTGAAATGCCAATTTGCTCCTCAATCGAGCGCATTAATTTTTCATCTGGATTCATTTCTTCCCCAGTAAGTGGATCATAAATTTTATTTTTATTACAGAATGCCTCTACATTATCAAGGTAGTTATTCATCAATGTTTTTGCCGATTCCTCATAGGAGTACACAAAAGCCTTTTGTACTTCATTTTTAGCAATCTCATCATATTCTCTACGAGCAACCGCAATGTAATTCATGTATTTTTCACGATCCTCTTGAGAAATCGATGCATGCTGATCTAACCCATCCTTCAATGCTCGTAAAACGTCTAATGCATTTATCGATGGTATCTCTTTGCGGATAATAGCAGAAGAAATACGGTTAATAATATAGCGTGGATCAATACCGTTCATGCCTTCATTCGGGAACTCTTTCTTCAGCTCCTCTAAGTCAACGGAATTAAATCCCTCCACATTTTCTCCGTCGTACAAGCGCATTTTTTTAATTAGATCCACACCTTGTTTTTTCGGAACTTCCAAACGAGTGAGAACCGAAAAGATTGCTGCGGCCTTTAAAGCATGCGGTGCAATATGGACATGGGACATATCGCTCTCTTTTATCATCTTTTCATAAATATGCTCTTCCTGACTAACTTTGAGGTTGTAGGGAATTGGCATAACGATAATTCGAGAATGTAATGCCTCATTCTTTTTGTTCGAAATAAATGAACGATACTCTGTTTCATTTGTATGAGCAACGATTAACTCATCTGCACTAATTAAAGCAAATCTTCCTGCTTTGAAATTTCCTTCCTGCGTTAATGATAATAAATTCCATAAGAATTTTTCATCTAGTTTTAGCATCTCCTGGAATTCCATCATTCCTCTATTGGCCTTATTCAGCTCCCCATCAAAGCGGTAAGCACGAGGATCCGACTCTGAACCAAATTCACCAATTGTAGAAAAATCAATACTTCCTGTTAAATCTGCAATATCCTGTGATTTAGGGTCTGATGGTGTAAATGTCCCTATACCCACACGTTTATCTTCTGAAAAAGTAATACGTTCAATCATTACATTTTCAATGCGTCCATCGTATTCCTTTTCAAGACGCATTGTATTTAAAGGCGATAAACTTCCTTCAATTCTAATCCCATATTCCTCAAAGAACTCATTACGCAAATGATGTGGAATTAAATGGAGCGGATCTTCATGCATTGGACATCCCTTAATTGCGTAAACTGCACCTTCATCAGTTCGCGAATATTGCTCTAATCCGCGTTTTAGTAAGGTAACGATAGTTGATTTACCACCACTAACTGGTCCCATTAATAATAAAATACGTTTTCTAACATCTAACCTGCGTGCTGCTGGATGGAAATATTCCTCCACCAGTCTTTCAATTGCTGTTTCAAGCCCAAAAATTTCTTGTCCGAAAAATTTGTACATTTTTTGCCCATCGCGTTCCTCTACACCAGAACTTTTTATCATATTGTAGACGCGTGAATGGGCTGTTTGAGCAACTTCAGGTCTTTCCCTAATGATGTTTAAATAATCTGCAAATGTCCCTTCCCACTTCAGCCTGTTTTCTTCTTCGCGATAGTTTTTCACTTTATCTAAAATGTTAATAGCCTTCCCTCCATTCAGGGCTTGATTTATAACATAGTATGAAGTTAATGGCATGATGATACCATTACTTTTTCTTTGATGAAGTTTCTTCTTATTATTTCTATTTTTGGGGGCAAAAAAATTGCCGATATATCAACTGTTTTCATACATAGAACCTTACTGAATGAAGATAAAAATTTCGGTTATTCTAACGTTAGAAAGGAGGTCCATCATTGCATCGCCATTTTATATTTCTTTTCACATTTTTATTTTTAGGGATTATGCTGTACCCTTCTGCCTCTTTTGCAAAGGAGGATCTTACAGAAGAAGAAATTTTACAGCAGCGTATGTCCTATTATGTACAATTCGATGAATTACTCATTCCATGGCATTTTTTAGCTGCTATCGATCAGTATGAGAGAAACCTACAATCAGTTCGTAAAGACATCCCTAAACGAGAAGGCTATTTGGCTATCCAATTTTCTGATGAATACTGGTCAGGTGCATTAAATCCTGTAAAGGAAGACACTTCTCCTGAGACAATTAGCTATTTCGGAGGAATGGGCCTTGACGGTAATCATGATGGAATCGCTAGTCCAAAGGATGATGAGGATGTCATTTTTTCGATGGCTAGTTATTTAGGGAAATTTGGAACAACAGATGAGGATTTTAAATTAGCATTATGGGAATATTACGGAAGCGAAGAAGCAGTCAATCAAATATTTACCATCTCCACATTGTACAGACATTTTAAAACTATAGAACTTGATGCACATACCTTCCCGCTAAATATCCGCTCTGATTACAGTTACAGGGGCACTTGGGGCGCCAATCGTGGTTGGGGTGGACGCCGTATTCATGAGGGAACTGATATTTTTGCCAGCTATGGAACGCCTGTATTATCTACCTCTTATGGAATAGTGGAGGTAAAAGGATGGAATCAATTTGGTGGCTGGCGTATTGGTATTCGCGACAATCATAATTCCTACCACTATTATGCCCACCTCGGTAGCTATCATAAGGAAATTGAAGTAGGTACAATTGTTAAACCTGGTACTGTTCTTGGCTATGTCGGAAGCTCTGGATATGGGAAAGAAGGTACATCGGGCAAATTCCCTCCACATCTCCATTATGGTATTTATAAATTTAATGGAAAAACTGAATGGGCTTTTGACCCTTATCCTTCCCTTCTACAGTGGGAACGCCAGGCGAAAAATCAAAAACAATAGAGAATCCTTTACTTATGGCACTTGAAGCATTTTGCTTCAGGTGTATTTTCTTTCTATATAGGAAATTCTACATAAACATATAAATTAGTTGTTAGACATCTATATATATTTAACTATAAATAAAAGGAAAATAATTATATCATTGTACTAAGAAACTATTTTTAAATATTTCTACCGAAAGGCTTATTAATACGCATAATTAGTTATAAAATAATACTTGTGTTGAAAAAATTTCTCAATGAGATAGTAAAGGGATGGGAAAATGAAAGGCATTATCAAGTTTAAAACACTTAAAACACGAATTTTAAGTGCATTTATTCTTTTGTTAGTTTTAGTAGTTAGCTTTACAACCTACACTTACAATTCCAATACAAATATGGAAAAACAAGCAAAAGATTTAGTGAAAGAAGATTTAGTTGTTTTAGATGCAAGTAAAAATTTAGCACTCTCTATGAGTGTCCGCCTATCTGCAGCGTTAAATTATGTGTTGACAGGTGACGAAAAATACAAAGAATCATTTGATGAGTATCGCAAAATGGCTGAGGAAAATAACGCTATTCTAGACAAATATGAAAAATCAGATGAACGCGATCAACTTGTAGCAATTGCCCGAGATTGGAGTACCCTTGTCAATACAGAGGTATTTGATATCTACCAAAAGGGCAATAAAGAATTAGCTTTAGAAAATTTAATGGATACACATGAACTCGTAACGAAAGTGCGATATGGTTACGAAAAACTGGCAGATGAACGCGCTAAAGCCATTACAGATGTCGGTAATGATGTTGTATCAACTAGCTCTGAGAATCGAACAATTGGTATCGTCTTTAGCTTGATTCTAACTATAGCTGGTATTCTAATTGCCATTATCACAGCCAGTACCATCTCTAAACCTGTTACAGTAGTAGCCGACCGGATGAAAGAATTAGCAGATGGAAATTTGCAACTAGAGCCTTTGCCTGTAAAAACACGAGATGAAATTGGAACGTTAATGGTAGCAGCCAATGACATGAACGAAAAATTAAAACAAACGATCCAGTCTATCTACTCGGTTTCTGAAACAGTAGCAGCTAGTAGTGAAGAACTTGCTCAATCATCGAATGAGGTACAAGCAGGTACTGAGCAAATTACAGTAACGATGCAAGAGCTGGCATCTGGTACAGAAACACAAGCATCTACCACAGGTGATTTGGCAGAAACAATGACAGCATTTAAGCGTAGCATTCATGAAACTACACAAGAGGGCATTGAATTAAGCGAACATTCTAGTCATGTTCAAAAATTAACGGTTTCAGGGAAAAGTTTAATGGTGCAATCTACCAAACAAATGGCTACAATAAATGAAATTGTATTAGACTCTGTGAAAAAGGTAGAAAATTTAAATGAACAGTCTGCTGAAATATCCAAGCTAGTGTCAGTTATCGATGATATTTCAAACCAAACAAATTTACTTGCATTAAATGCAGCAATCGAAGCAGCACGAGCAGGTGAGCATGGCAAGGGCTTTGCTGTTGTGGCAGATGAAGTCCGAAAGCTTGCTGAGCAAGTACAGTTCTCTGTCACGGATATTGCAACAATTGTCCAGCGTATTCAAGGTGAAACTGGCAATGTAACATCTGCCCTTCAGACTGGCTATGAGGAAGTAAAAAGAGGAACCACACAGCTCGATGAAACTAATGAAACATTTGAAAAAATTTCTGATGCTGTTGGGGATATGATAGTTAATATTTCAACGATTACAACGAATTTAAATCAGCTTGCTCAAAATTCGGAAACCATTAATGCTTCTATTGATGATATGGCCTCCATTTCACAGGAATCCGCTGCTGGCGTTGAGCAAACAACAGCAACTGTTGAGGAAACCGCCGCTACAATGGATGAAATCGCTAGAAGTGCAAATCAGCTTGCTGGAATGGCCGAAGAGTTAAATACGCAGCTACAGCAATTTAAAATTTAATCATCTAAACAACAAAGGCTATCTCAAATTTTTCTATTTTGAGATAGCCTTCTCTCTTATTGCCAATGACTTATTGGCACTCGTTCCAGTTCATGACGTTTAATAATAACACTTATCTTTTGAAACCATTTCTCACAAAGCTCTATGGCTTCTTTATAGTCGTCCTCCTCTTTTGATATGGGATCTTCACTATTATCCATGAACATATATTCTTGAATAGGCTCTGATAAATGATCTACTACTAACTTTAGCGATAGCTGTGAAATTGTATCTTCTTCTACCTCCTCTTCTTCTATTTCATCTGCTTCAGCAAGTAAGGAACCACTCATTAGATGATTCTTTGTTCTAACCGTAAATACTTCATCTTCCATGATGGCAACCTCATATATTCTGTTAAATGGAACCTCTATAATTTTTAGTTCTTCGTCTAAAGCTTCTCTTCGGGCGAAAATAAGCATGTTTGTCTGTTCATTTAACAGTAAAGCATTTAAAGCATCATTGGAAACTGTACATTGTGTATGAGGAATAGCCATTATCTCCTCCTCACTAGCTTCCGTCATGGCTGTCAAAGTTTGTATGGCAATATAACGCTCTTTTAAATAACGGATACTCCCTAGACCGACTAAAGCCAGCCCGATTAAAAAAAATAGTTGCTTAATAATGACTAATTCAATGGCATTTGCTAGATAAAGATAGACAATCCCTAATAAAATGAAGAAAATATTTTTCATCCAATTCCCGCCTTTATCAAGATAATCACTAGAAAAATTCAGATGATGTACTAGCAATAGTATTCTTGATTCTATCGTTTCATTCTAATAAAAAACACGAATTCATTGAACTTTACAATGAATCCGTGCTTTTGCTTTTAACGACCAATTAGCTCTTCTTTACTACTTACGTCGTCTAATGTTTTATCTTTTTCTATTTTATGCATCTCAAGAACATGCTCAGATGGCGGAACGAGTATGCTCACCACAACAATTGTGATACCAGTTATAACAACACCTGAAAATACAGGAGCCTGCCATAATTCATTTAATAGACCTATGAAGCCTTCTGATTGGATTGTCAGACTAGGTACGAATGTTAGTGATGTCACAATGTAATAAACTAAGCCAACGGAAATACTTGCCCAAACTGCTGGTGTACTGACACGTTTCCAAAATGGTCCTAAAACGATTGGCCAGAATATTGTTACGAATATAATATCCCAAGCTAAATAAGCTAAATCAATTACTTTTTGGAAGCTTACAGCTAGCACTAAACCTAATAAAGCACTAGCTAGAATAATAGATCGCGAAAATCTTAATAGCTTCTTAGGATCAGGATTGTGATTAATAAAATCTAAATAAATATTCTTTGTGACAATCCCTGAAGTCGCTACATAACATGCAGCTACTGTAGACATCCCCATGGCTGCCATAGCTGTTAAGAAAATAGCTGCTAATAAAGGAGGAAAATAACCTTGTGCAAAGGTAAGCATCAATGTTTCTGGGTTTGTGCTTTCAGGATAAATAGACTTAAAGGCTTCCCCTAGCATCCCTGGAATCCAGCTTATTGCAATGACAATAATACCAGCAATAATCATGCTTCGTTGTGCCACCCGTGGACTTTTTGCAGCAGCTACCCTCTGCCCAAGGTCAACTGCAGGTATATCTCCAAGTGCTAGTACAAGATACAAAGTCCAGAATTCTGCTCCTGCCTTCTCAAATAATGTACTGATATTCCACCACTCGGGATTAAATGTAACATCTGGATAGTAAAACAAAATAAAAATGGTAATACCCAAAATACCTGCCACTGCAAGCGCACCTTGTACGATTTCAGTATAGGCAACTGCCCATAAACCACCAATAACTGAATAAATAGCCGTTAGCGATACAAATAGAAGCGCCGCAGGTATAAAATCAATTTGCAACAATTGCTGAATAATATACGTTCCACCAACTGTTAACGCCGCTGCATTAAAAACTCCAAAAGCAATTGCCATAACAACCCCTGTATAGGCTCCTAGCTTTTTACTGCCATAGCGTAAACCGTAGTAATCTGCTAATGTCCAGCCCTTTAAACGTCGTAATGGCTTTGTCCAAATGAGTGCTCCAAGAATCATACAAGTCCCTAAACCACCCATTGTTGCCGAACCTTCAAAGCCACCACTTGTATAGCCAGAGCCTACCGCTGCAAAAAAGAAGGGAGCTGCTAATAATGCAGCGACTAAACTACCCGTTACAACGGATAAAGGCATGCTCCAGCCAGCAACAATTAAATCCTCAGCTGTGTTGACACGCTTATAGCCTTTATAGCCAATATAATAGATAAATAATAAGTATAAGCAAAAGATAATAATATTTAACATTATTTACTCCTTCGTTTTCCATTAACCGTTCATTACGACCCCACCATTTGGCGTTAAAATTTGACCTGTATAGAAGTCAGCATGATTAGAGGCTAAAAATAATACACTTTTCGCAATCTCTTCTGGTTGCGCTAAACGTTTTAATGGATATTTTGCGGATTCTTCCTCCACATAGTTATCGCCAAACTCTTGTAGAATGTCCGTAAATGTTCCACTAGGAGCAACTGCATTGACAAGTATAGAAGGTGCTAATTCTCTTGCTAAAGCCTTTGTAAAAGCATTAATAGCACCCTTCGCAGCTGAATAATGCGTGAATTCTTCACAACCCAAGCTACCAATATCAGATGAAATATTAATGATTTTTCCTGTATTACGTTCCTTCATTCTTTTAGCTGCTTCACGGCAATTATAGAAACAGCCATATAAATGAACTTTAATCATACGATCCCACTGCTCATCCGTTAAATCTGTAATGCTGGAACCCTGTGCAAATCCAGCGTTATTTACAAGAACATCAAGATCCCCGAGATGCTCGTCCATGAATTGATGCATCGCTTGTACTTCTTGAGAGTTAGAAACATCTGCATGGAATATTAAAGCTTTCACACCCAACTTTTCTGCTTCTGCACGTACAGCTTCTGCCTCTTGCTCATCCCCAATATAATTAATTAAAATATTGGCTCCATGTTGCGCAAAGCCTAAAGCAATTGCTTTACCGATTCCTTTACTAGAGCCTGTAATTAAAACATTTTTTCCTGTAAAATTAATGTCCATTATGATCATTCTCCAATTTGAATTTTGCCACTAGACCTTGCAGCTCTTCTGCTGTTTTGCCCAGTGATGAAGAGGCATCCTTTACTTCCTGCATGGTAGATAATTGCTCTTGTGTAGAATTCGAGACATTTGAAGAGAACTCTGCTGACTGCTCTGCAGATTGTTTAATATTATTAACAGATGCCGCCACTTCTTCTGAGGATGCAGAAATTTGTTGTGAGGCTGCTGAAATTTCACGTATTTGGCTAGCTACTTCTTCTGAGGAAGTAAGAATTTCTTTAAAGATTTCGCCTACTTCATTGGTAAATGCCATCCCTACCTTAACATCCTCTTTGCCTTTTTCCATAACTGTGATAGAAGCGTTTGAATCAGACTGAATAGAACTAATTAAATTATAAATTTCTGTTGCTGATTGAGAGGATTGTTCAGCTAAGCGTCTCACTTCATCCGCAACAACGGCAAAGCCTTTACCATGTTCACCTGCTCGTGCCGCTTCGATCGCAGCATTTAATGCTAATAGATTTGTTTGATCGGCAATAGCAGTAATTAAGCTAACAATTTCACTTATTTTTTTGTATTAACATGTAGTCCATTAATGGTTGTCCCTATTTGTTCAACAGAATCATTAATTAACTCCATTTGAGCAATAACTTGTTGTACAACTTCATTGCCTCGTTCAGAAGCCTGTGATGCTGAAATAGAGGATTCCGCAGCTACATTTGCAGAATCAGCAATTTGCTGAATACCTGTTGCAGTTTCTTCCATAGCAGCAGCTGTTTCCTCTGTCATGGTCATCGAGGCCTCAGCATTTTGTGTAATTTGATTCATGTCTAGTGCAATATTTGTTGAGCTGTTATAAGTTTCACCAGCATGTACCGTTAATTGATTGGCTGCTGAAGAAACGTGATTGGATGTATTGCGTATGTTTAAAATAATATGTTGCAAATTAGCCACCATTGTACGAATGGATTCAGATAATTTACCAATTTCATCCTTTGATGTCTCTAAATCCACATCTATTAATTCACCATTTGCCACTTGATTGGCAACGTTCACTACTTTTTTCAGTGGCTTTAATAGTCGATCTATAATTATGTAAACTAAAACTAATAAAATTAAAATGCCGATAATGGCAATGACAATTTGCTTAATCACACTTGTTTTAATAATCGTATTGATATAATCAGCGGAGTAATCAATCCCTAATAGGGCAATCAGTTGGCCATTATCATCTTTAATAGGACTAAAAACCGTTCTCCAAGAACCAAAAGGATCCTCGAATATATCAGTTACCTCTGTACTATTATTTTCAATAGCTAATTTTGCTGTTTCTACATGTTCATCCGCTAAATCAGTAAAAATTTCACCGGCTTCATATACTTCATTTAGATTAGAGGTATAGCCAATTGGATTGACGCCACCCTCATCCTTGACATCCCAAATATAACTCCAGCTCATAATACCTTGCTGTTCCTGAATCATATCAAGTTGCTTTTGGATCTTTGTAAACTTTGCGTTTGTTTCCCCTTTTTCGGACAGCAAATCTTTTACTTCATCACTGTCTAAGTTCATAGCTGTTAATAAACCAACACTTTTTAATTCTTGCTCCAAATCCACATTCATCCGATTATTCAATTCACTAATACTTTGCGTCGTAATAATAGCGATAAGCAGTAATACAACGATAGAGACTGTTAGTAAAAGCTTATTTTTTAATGATGTGTTTTTTAACAACTTCATTTCCCCTTTTCCTCCTTTGAACTTTACTTGCAAAAAAATGCCTATTTCAAAAGAAATAGGCATAAAAGAACAAAAACTAGAATGAGAATGATACAACTAGCACTCTTTTGCAACCCAGCCGCCATAGCACTTATTGCCTTAGACCTGTAGCTTTGCGTCTTTACTTTTCAGTAAATTTGCCTATATTTCCCTACCAAAATTAACACAGTAGGTAAAAGTAGTCAATGCTCTCTACTTAAAACATACATATTTTATACTAGCTGTTCCTTCATTAATAATTATATAAATTACTTAATTATGATTCATCTATTGAACAAAATAAAACAGCTACAACCTCAATTAGCGTTGTAGCTGTCCACTTTCAATTCACTTACCCCTAAGTGTTTGAATAAATTATACGTTTTGTGTGACAAGTAATACGGAAGGTATAAAGGATAACGCAAACATAGCGATATACCATACGGAAGTACGACGTAATGAAAAGCGTACTTTTTTTCGTTCCGCATAAAAAATATCTAACATAACTGCAACAATAAAAGGCATTGTAATACATGCAATAGCTACTAATAAGATGTCAAAATAAATCATACAAGCACCCCTTTGTCTGTGAACATTTTTCATCTTTTTTGTGAACATTTTGTGATAATTTTATTGTACACAATTTCGTCACAAATTGTCAACGAGTTTTAAAGAAAAAAATGGCACTTTATGATTGATATCCATTGTGCATTATGCTCTATATTTATATGTTAGGCCCCTTAAAAAATTTCGTACGAATGAATCGCCACACTCTTTATAATTACGATGACTTGGATTTCTTAAAATAGCACCTAATTCACCTTTTGTAACTTTAATGCCGCCGTCATATAAAATCTCAAGCATCTCCTCAGTTGTTAAAGCTAAAGCAATTTTTACTTTCTTTAGCAGCATATTATTTGGGCTTTCTTTACCTGACACAGGTAAAGGTCCAACAGCCTGTCCTTCTCTTGGTTTCTGAGGCCCGCGTTTAAAAGTAATTAATCCATTTAAAAATGCCTCTAACATTTTATTATTACATTTGATGTATTCCTCTGGCGCTTCTTCCTCATCATTAATCTTAATCAGCATATTTAATACTTCTTCCTTTGTATAATCCATGCCACCAAGTTTAAAAATTTCTACCATATCTACATTTTTTATATCGAACGCATAGCGTAAACGAATTAAGATATCATTATTTGTCATTATATTTCCTCCTTTAATTAACCTTATATAGTAAAGAGCCAGGCTTAATTATAACAGAGAGTTTGCTGATTATTGCTAGCTTTCCACAAGTTGTTGTTGTTAGCAAATAGCGTGTGCATTTCCTACTTTTTAAATGTATGAAAAATTTAATCGCAACCATTCTAAGGTCAAGGAGGTGAGAACAATGGCTAACAATAACCGCAGTTCAAATAAACTTCTAGTACCTGGAGTACATGAGGCTGTCAATCAAATGAAATATGAAATTGCACAAGAGTTTGGCGTTCAGCTTGGGCCAGAAGCATCTTCTCGTGCAAATGGTTCCGTTGGAGGAGAGATTACAAAACGTCTTGTTGAAATCGCTGAAAAACGTTCAAAAGGTTTATTATAATTAAATACTAATAAGAAAAGAACGAATCCCATTTACATAATTGGAATTCGTTCTTTCGTGCTCTATAAAATTATGCTATTTGCAATTCCTTCCCTGAGCTCTTAAGCGTTAGCATAACGATAAAGGAAATACAATACAGTGCTGCTAAGTAAATCATCACGACAGTCATATCGTAGCTTTGTAAAATAAAACCTACAAAGATTGGTGAAAACCCACCTATAGCTCGTCCAAAGTTAAAAATGGTGTTTGTTGCTGTACTGCGAATTTGTACTGGATAAAAGCTACTAATTAATGCACCATACCCTGCAAACATTCCATTAGAGAAGAATCCTACAACCGCACCGCCTACTAATATCGCTACTGCACCTGTTGCAAACGAGTAAAAGAATACAGCACATGCAGAGGCTACTAAAAAGATCCCGAATGTTCGCTTTGCACCAAAACGATCCATAAATCTGCCAAACGTCAGCATTCCAATGATCATGCCAACTGCGGTACTAATTGTCCACAATGCTGAGCTTGAAACCGATAAACCTTGCGATTTCTGTAACATCGAAGGTAGCCAAATCATTAGACCATTATAGCCTGCAATTTGAACAGTAGCCATTAGAATTAGGGAGAGTGTTGTCATGGTGATACGAGGTGAAGCAAATAATTGTGCTAATTTCCCGTTCTCTTGCTTATTATTTTGTTGTTTCTGCGCTGCTAACCATTCTGGTGATTCATCAATATTTTTACGTACGATGAAGGCAAAAATAACTGGTAGTAATCCTACAAAGAATAATGCACGCCACCCTAAAGTTGGTAAAATAATAGCACTTAATAAAGCGGCTAAAATTACTCCATATTGTGCACCTACACTGACATAAGAGGATGCTCTGCCTTGTTTATTCTTTGGCCAAGCCTCCGCCACAAGCGCCATCCCAATACCATATTCTCCGCCAGCACCTAAACCAGCGATAAATCTATAAACATAAACTTGTTCAATACTTGTTGCTACTCCTGTTAAGGCCGTTCCGATGGCAAACAAAATAATCGTATACGTAAACACTTTTACTCGACCATATTTATCTGCTAATACACCGAAAATAATACCACCCAGTAGCATCCCAATATTCGTGATGGATGAAATCAATCCACCTGTTGCAAGATCAATATTAAATTCTGCAATAATCATTGTCATAGCAAAGGAAATAAACATAATGTCCATTCCTTCTAGCGTTAGCCCTGCCACTGAAGCAACCACGGTTTTTTTACGATAATCCATTCTTTTTAGCCTCCATTTTCTAGTTGTCGATCTCTTTTAGTGAATGGATTATAGCTGTCTTGTCCATTCTCTTTTGAAGCCTCACGGGACTTCCTTTAAAAGAGGAGTACGGAACAATAATAAAAGCCCTTCCGTCACAGAGGACAAAAGGGCATGACAAAGCAAAGATATTAGCTTAAAAATATCACATAGCCCTTTTCAGCCTCTCTGGACCGTATTAAAGGATTTATATATCGTTCATTTATACCGTTCTACATTCTATAAGATTACTGAAGAAAAAGCAATGGTCGAATAGTGGAAATTCAACACGGTATTTCTATAAAGTTTTGAGCAAACTGATAAATTAGATTGGCAGGTACAGCCAAATTAAGGTTTTGACCATCATCGAAGCCTGCTGTAATCAGACCAACCAATCGCCCATGCATATCCAATAAAGCACCACCTGAACTGCCATTTGATATAGCGGCTGTAAATTGAATCATAGACATTTGCCGAATATCACGAAAACCCGAAACAATCCCATCAGAAACTGAGTTAAACAATCCTAACGGACTGCCAATCGCCACAATTTTTTGCCCTCGAACTAATTGTCCATCCATTTTTACAGGTAAAGGATGGCTTATTCTGTCTACCTTCAAAATAGCCAAATCATGCATATCATGATATTTTACAAATTGATGGGTAATATACTCGTTGGTATCATTTTCATAGAGCACAGAATAATATTTTCCACCACCCACAACATGCAGGTTTGTTAAAATATATCCATCTTGGTGGAGAACGACACCAGAGCCATAGCATAAAACCTTGTCATCCTCCCCGAAGGTCTTAATCATCACAACAGATGTGGCTAAGGAGGCTAATTGCTCATAACTCCACTCCTCTGTCGCATTCGTTTTTTGAGCAGGAATGTTCAATTGTCTTGAAGTACTTTTAATAGGCAATGTTATTTCTTTTTCATAGAAATGACGACACATATGTAAGGTAGAAGACGCTTCTATTATAGGGTACATATTGGCAATATCTCCTTTGGGATTCATGTAACAAATATCGCACCCCAGTGACGATAAGAAATATAAAAATAGTAATTCATGCTGCGTAATGTCACCTATAAAAACAATTTTGGGGGACGTTGGATTTTCCTCCGAAAAAATTTGTGGTAAATAATAATCCATCCAATACAAAAATTTAACGGCAAAATTTTTAACAACGTTTCATTAGGATAAGGCTGATTTTCTTTAAATAGTTGAATCATCTGTTTAAAGCTTAGCTTTTTTGTCCATTCAAGTTGATCACTCGCTAATTTACTGCACAAAGATAGCTTATACAGTAATTGCGGGTTTTCAGCAGCAGTCTGCCACATTCTCCAACTTTCCGACAATCTATCTACATCTTCCTTATTACGAATGACCTCAAGCTTATGCAGTCGTAAATAAAAAATGCTTTGCTTGGAGAAATACTCCTCCATTTTTAGAATCTCATCTTTATAAAAATCTACAGAATCAGGTATACCGATATATCGTAGAAAAACAACTTCCTTCGTAAGAGAATGTTTGTTGTGATTAATTTGCATAAACTCCTGAAAAGTATTTGCTGATTTATTGTATTTAATTTTTAACGGTCTAGTTGTCACAATCATCTTCATACAACTCCTATAAGCTCTTCATTACATATAATGGTACTTATATACAATTCTCTGATGTTTCTCTAAATCCTCTATTGATTGCAAACAAAAAAACCCGACTCTATAAAGAATTGGACGTAGCTTTGGAATAAAGATTTAGAATAACAACTCCCAATTTTTTCTATTTGTTCATTAGTATTCCATTAGTTGTTAATGCCACTCTAACATAATTAAAAACTAAAAAGATGTTTTATCCATTCAATTTAGTGGAATAGATTGAATGTGAACATATATAGGAGGGATCAATAATGACAGTCAAATTGACAGTAGAAAACGTAGTACAGGCGAAACAAGAAGTGGAGAAATTAGAAGCGAAAGGATATCTTCGAGATAACATTTACATCTTTGCGCACTATGAAGAACGTGAAGATGATATTAACGAAGCACTCGGGACTGAAGAAGCTGGTATTAGCGAGCAAGGGTTCCTGACTTCTCTGAAGAACCTGGTGAATTCCCGTGGAGATGAACTCCGCAACAAGTTAGCTTCTGTCGGATTAAGTGAATCGGAAGCTGCTCAATTCGAAAAGGAACTGGATACAGGTAAATTGGTCATAATTGCCAATAAGTAAAAACAAACCCGGGAATCCAATCCCGGGTTTGTTTCATTTTACACCTTCGTCTCTGTATTCAAGATAGCCTTTCAACTATTGTCAATGATCTGCTCGAGGAAATTTTCTTCTTCTTCATTAAAGAGTCTTCTTTAACAATATGGTCCTATTCATAAAGAATGACACTTTTCCTTATTATGAAAAATCGCCCGTTTGTTGAATAACTAATTTTTATTAATAATAGCGTTTTCTCATATATTTCTTATTTAGTAGTTCAATGACTATTGAAGATAAATTCATAAAAAATTAGAGCTACAGTTTAATGACTCTAATTTTTACGTCTATTCTTTACAAAAATCGACAAATTTTTTTGCCTGTATTAAGGACATATCTGTTTGTTCTCTCACAAACTTCACCGCTTTAATTTCACCGATGGACTTTATTTTCTCTTTTACTAAGGCAATCAGTTCCTCATTATAGATTTTAGTATAATCCATTTTTCCGACCTCCTCTAATCTATAATACCTTATACGACTATTTTAACCATTTAGTTTCAAAATATATTAATACCACTAAAAGGAATTTGTAAAAATAAGGATAAATCAATTGTGAGGGTTCATATTACTAGATAAAAACTACATTTAAACAGAAGAACATAAAAACAAGAGCCCTCCCCCTAGCATCTGACAAAACCTCAATAGCGATAAATTGAAAGGAGCAAAGAAAGGGAAATCTCATCCTCAAATCTTTGCTCCTACTTCTACTGTTATTTACTTGACTTTATTTGTAGTTCCATCATTTCATTGTCATTCAATATTGTTTGATTCAAAGTTGTCTAGCAATACACGCACTTCATCCGTTGATTTTGTGTTCATCAATTGACTTCTTAATTCACCAGCTCCTCTGAATCCTTTGACATAAATTTTGAAGAAGCGATGAAGTCCTGTGATGGAACGTGGTAGTTCTTCCGCGTATTGATCTTGAAGATCGAGCTGCAGTCTTAAAAGATTAAGATACTCTTTACTGCTATGCTCTTTTGGCTCTTTTTCAAAAGCAAAAGGATTTTTAAAAATACCTCGTCCAATCATCACGCCATCAATCCCGTATTGTTCAGCTAGTTGGAGTCCCGTTTGACGGTCAGGAATATCTCCATTGATCGTCAGTAGCGTATTAGGTGCAATACGGTCACGAAGTTTTTTGATTTCCGGAATAAGCTCCCAATGCGCATCTACTAGGCTCATTTCCTTTCTTGTTCGTAGATGAATCGAAAGGTTCGCAATATCCTGCTTTAATATATGCGTTAGCCAATCCTCCCACTCATTTACATCCTTGTAGCCAAGCCGTGTTTTCACGCTAACAGGCAGTCCCCCCGCTTTTGCTGCCTGAATTAATTCTGCCGCCACATCTGGTCGGAGAATAAGGCCACTCCCCTTCCCTCTTGATGCTACATTCGGTACAGGGCAGCCCATGTTAATATCAATGCCTTTATAACCTAGCTCTGCCATGCCAATACTCATTTCACGGAAATATTCGGGATTATCTCCCCAAATATGTGCCACCATTGGCTGCTCATCTTCTGTAAAGAGCAAACGACCGTGCACACTTTTCTTTCCCTCTGGATGACAGTAGCTATCGGAATTTGTAAACTCAGTAAAAAACACATCTGGTCGACCTGCTTCACTTACAACGTGACGAAAAACAACATCCGTTACATCTTCCATCGGTGCAAGCACAAAAAAAGGCCGTGGTAAATCGCGCCAAAAATTATCTATCATGTTAATTCCAAATCCTCTCACTATGGACATATTGATATATTTACCTCATTACCTAATAGAGGTAGAAGCATTATTTATCAAGAGCTAATGCAAAAATCAACAATGTTTATTTTAACGAAAATCAGTCCTAAATGGTATTTTAACAAACAAAAAGTAGATGGTATAGATTGTTTCTACCTCATCTACTTTTATTATACCTAATTTTCATTTCTATATTTTTTCGAATGGATCCATTTGTGAGGTGGATTTAAACAAAATAGATAATATGACTGCAATACTATCGGGTGGAACTCAATATTTACTTTCTATATTTGAGTTCTGCCGTTATCTTCTTGCATCTGTTTATTATACTGTACCTCTGGTTTCTCTGGTTTTTTCGACCAATAGGTAGCGAGAATCGGACCAGAAATATTATGCCAAACAGCCCCAAGTACACTAGGTAGGGCCGCTAAGGGACCGAAGTGGGCAGTGGCTAACGCTACACCCAGACCAGAGTTCTGCATTCCAACTTCAATTGAAATAGCTCTTCGATTGCTTTCATCGAGGCCTAATACACGAGCTGTTATATAACCAAATAACAATCCGAATGCGTTATGAAGCACTACAGCTGCAAAAATAATGGAGTCTGCCGAAGCGATGGTATCGACATTACCAGCAACAACAGCAGATACAATAATCATAATAGCAACTACTGAAATAAGAGGAATCACATTAATACTTTTTTCTACGATTTGAGGAACAACTCTTCTGATAATAATCCCTAGGATAATAGGGATAATAATTACTTGAATAATTGAAGTAAACATCGCTATGGGATCAACTGGCATCCATTTACCTGCAAGCAATAACAGGATGAATGGTGTGGCAATTGGAGCTAATAATGTCGAAAAGGATGTCATTGTGATGGACAAAGGTACATTTCCTTTAGCTAAATACACCATGACGTTTGAAGCAGTTCCACCTGGTACAGATCCAAGAAGGACTAGCCCTGCAGCTAATTCTGCTGGCAAGTTCATTATATAAGCAATTAAAAAAGCGGAAAGTGGCATGATAACATATTGAGCACATACACCAATAATGACTGGTACTGGATTCGTTATAACCAATTTAAAGTCTACTGCTTTTAGTGTCAGACCCATGCCAAACATAACAATGCCTAGCAAAATCGTGATATACCCCCCAAATATTAAAAAGGGTTCTGGAGCTATAAAGGCAATAACAGCAATACAAATAACCCATATAGCAAAGTATTTTCCAGCAATCGTACTAATCGCTTCTAAAATTTTCATATTTCCACTCCCTATATTTTTATTTTCAATATTTTATTCGGATTGAAAAGTGTGTCAGGGTCAAGTGCTTGTTTAATCTTTTCCATCACTAGAAGTGCTTTACCGTGTTCTTTCTCTTGATATTTCTGCTTACCAATGCCCACACCATGTTCTCCTGTGCAAGTTCCTCCTCGTTCTAGTGCATACATCACAATCAACTCATTTAATTCATCAGCTTTCTTTATTTCCTTTGGATCATTCATATCAATCATTAATAGTACATGGAAATTTCCATCACCAACATGTCCAACAACCCCACCTGTAAGCGCTAATATATCAAGTGCTTCTCTTGCATGTTCAATAGCACCTGCTAACTCGGATATCGGTAAGCAAACATCGGTTACCATTAGTTTTTTTCCTGGATGTCCATGGACATAGGCGTAAGCTAAATTATGGCGAGCTTCCCATAGTTGATTTCGGGCTGCATTATCCATCTCAAATTCAATATTTTTGCAATTATGAGCCGCTACAATCTCTTTCATAAATTCTACATCCTGCCTTAAGCCAGCCTCATTCCCCTCAAATTCCAAAAATAAGGTTGGTTGTTCCTCATAAGCTGTTTGACTATACAAGTTCACTTGTTTCATTGAAGGTTCATCGACAAGTTCAACTCTTGCAATGGGAATTGCCGCTTGTAGAATACTCACAACTCCTTCCACAGCATCATTCACTGTTTCGAAGGACGCTCTTGCAGCCATGACACATTCAGGAATACCATAAACTCTTAACGTCAACTCAGTAAAACAACCAAGTGTTCCCTCTGACCCAACAAAGAGACCGTTTAGATGATAGCCCGATGAAGATTTCTCTGCTAAATTCCCTGTATGAATCACTGTTCCATCTGACAGAACAACCTCTAAATCTCGAACTTGATCGCGCATAGTTCCATATTTAACAGATGTTGTCCCACTAGCATTTGTTGCGGCCATCCCTCCAATTGTCGCATCTGCTCCTGGGTCTACGGAGAAAAATAATCCATATTTCTTCAACTCTTTATTCAATTGAGAACGTGTCACCCCTGGTTGAACTTTCACAAGAAAGTCCTTCTCTCTAACTTCTACTATTTTGTTCATGAGTGAAAAATCAATTGTTATCCCATGATTATAAGGAATCACATGTCCTTCTAAGCTTGTTCCTCTTCCAAATGGCACTATTGGTACTTTGTATTGATTTGCTATGTTCATTATCTTACTTACTTCTTCTGTCTTTGTCGGAAATACCACAATATCGGGTAGACAGGCACTATGATAGGATTCATCACTGCTATGCTGTTCTAAAATCGTTTGATTGATTGTCACTTCAATTTCTGGAAGAACACTTCGTAGGGCCATCACTAATTCTTCATTTGTAGTAATCATTTTTTCCTTCCCCTTTTGCTCTCATAGTATTTGGATGGTTTAATTATTAATTTTATATGTCATACCAATTTTCTATATTCTTGAAATTGGTCCAACCTTTTTACATTGTACTAAATATTCAGAAAATATCAACTATTAATTTTTTTCTTAAATTGATAAACATGCTGTATTTCTGTATGATTAAAGCGTTTATAGTACTATGTATTTAAGGTGGTGAGATAGGTAATGCCTCAACCAAAGAAAAAAGCGTATCAAGTAATTGTTGATCAAATAAAGGAATATTTTTTAAATGGTGAATTACAGCCTGGGGATAAACTCCCGACAGAAAGAGAATTAGCGAGTCGTTTTAATGTCAGTCGAACATCGGTAAGAGAGGCACTTCGAAAGCTTGAAATAAAGGGATTTATTGAAATTAAACAAGGCAGTGGTAGCTTTATTAAAACAGCAGAGTC
This sequence comes from Lysinibacillus sp. YS11, assembly GCF_002896375.1. Classification (NCBI taxonomy): domain Bacteria; kingdom Bacillati; phylum Bacillota; class Bacilli; order Caryophanales; family Bacillaceae; genus Lysinibacillus; species Lysinibacillus sp. YS11. The sequence goes on from NZ_CP026007.1 coordinate 3,973,362, forward strand.
CCATACTTTAGGTGAAGAACTTTCCTCTACAATTATTAATACTGAAAAAAAATTAATTTATGAAATGTTGGAGCTTCGCCAAGCACTTGAAGTGGAGTGTGCCTTTTTAGCTTCACGACGAGCTACTTCTGTAGACTTAGAACGAATTAGCCAAGCATTAGACATGATGGATCAAGGTAAAAATGATGTAGAATTAGGAATTCAAGCAGACCTAAGTTTCCATCTTAATATTGTACTCGCCTCACATAATTCAATATTTTTACAATTGTTTCAAACCCTTAGTGAGCATATGCAAGACACAATCCGAGCTACCCGCAGACAACGCTTGGAAGATCCAGAACGAACGCAAGAGACTATCGATGAACATAAAAAAATTTACTTAGCCATCGCCTCTGGAGATGCGAACCAAGCTAAGCAACTCATGGAAAACCATATCACGCAAATAAGACGAGAATTAACAGAGTCTCTTTTAAGTCATATTGGAGAAAAAAACAATTAAAACTAGAGATACACAATTATATATAGTTTATAAGTGATAGGATGTTCTGAATGGTTTTTGTCAGTGGGAATTGGCTCAATTAGTGAATGTTACAGATGGAAGAAATTACATCGAAAAAAACTCGGATTCGTATTTGATCGAATCCGAGTTTTTATTGATTTTAACTAAATTCCGTCCTAAAACGGTAATTTTTATATTGTATAGATGAGTTTAGTAATGTGTTACACATTTAACTTAAGCCATGCCACGGCTTCACAATGTGTGGAGTGCGGGAACATATCCACTGGCTGGATTTCCTGCGTTTGATAGCCGCCATCCTCTAAAATGCGAAGATCGCGTGCTAGTGTGGCTGGGTTACAGGATACGTAGACCACTCGTTTTGGTCGTTGCTCTAGAATAGTAGTTAGCAGTGCTTCATCGCAGCCTTTGCGCGGTGGATCAACTACTAGTACGTCTGCTTCCTTGCCTTCTTTATACCATCTTGGGATAACTTCCTCTGCTGGGCCTGCCTCAAAATAAGTATTTGTAAAACCATTAAGCACTGCGTTGCGTTTGGCATCTTCAATCGCTTGTGGGACAATTTCCACGCCCATGACAGTCTTTGCTTTTTGAGCAAGGAATAAAGAAATCGTACCAATTCCACAATACGCATCAATGACACGTTCATCTCCCTGTAAGTCAGCATAATCTAGTGCTTGCTTGTAGAGGACCTCTGTTTGCTCTGGGTTGACTTGATAGAAAGAACGAGCAGAGATTTCAAAACGTACATTACCGATAGTATCAATAATAACGTCTTTACCCCAAAGGTTGATTGTGTCATCACCAAAAATAACATTGGTTTTCTCACTATTCACATTTTGCATAATTGATGTAACGTTTGGCACTAGCTTTTGGATTACTGCAATAGCTGCCTCTTTTTGTGGGAACTTTTTCTTTTTCGTTACAAGGACAACCATGACTTCTCCTGTTGCTCGTGCTTTACGGATAACGACATGACGCAACATGCCTTCATGTGTATGCTCATTGTAAGAGCGAACACCTAACGTTGCTAATTCCTTTTTCAAGCCTGCAAGAATAGCATCTGCTTCTCCTGTTTGAATTAAACAGCGATCCATATCCACAATGCTATGCGTTTTTGTTTTATAAAAGCCGGCAATCGCTTGTCCTGCTTCATTTTCAGAGAAAGGAATTTGTGCTTTATTACGGTAGTGCCAAGGTTCTTTCATACCTTTTACTGGGTGAACAGGTGCATGAATTTTACCAATCCGCTGCATCACATTGCGCACCATATTTTCTTTCCATTTTAGCTGCCCCTCATAGGATAAATGCTGTAATTGACAGCCGCCACACTGCTTGAAGTAATCACATGGAGCTTCAACACGGTCTGGAGATGGCTTGATAATATCTATTACCTTTGCAAAGCCATAGTTTTTTAATGTTTTTAACACATGGATTTCGGCCGTTTCGTTTGGCAGTGCGCCTTGTATGAATAGTGGATAACCTTCAACCTTTGCGACACCATTGCCATCATGCGTTAGATCTTCTATATAAACTGAAAGTCGTTCATTTTTTTTCACGGGTGCTGACATTCGTACATCCTCCATTTCAATCTCCTTATTGTAGCATGTGTTGGCGAATGAAAAAAGAACAAGACTTGGCTGTTGCGCGTCTCTGCTAATTAACTTGAAAAAAGAGTCGCTATTCGCGACTCTTTTCCTGCTCTTTTGTAATATGATAATCCCTTGGTGCCCACCAAAATGCACACAAGATCCCAAGAATGACGACAATAAAAGGTGCATAAAAAATTAAAAAACTTTGCATATGTGCTTTCCTCCTATGCGTGATTGTCTTCTTTTCCTGTCACATATTTTTTATTGAATAAGAATAGTTTCATCAATAAATAAAGTGAAGGAAGAAGAAGACACAGTCCTAAAATAAATGCGATAACTAAAGCGATCGCCATTTGTGTGCTTGTAAAGCTATCGTAAATGGTTAAATACGGATACAGTAGGTATGGATATTGAGCAATTCCATAAGCAAAGAAGGCTACTGCAAATTGAGCAATCAGGAGCCCAACTGCAAGTCCGTACTTTTTACGCATGGCAATGAGTACGACTGTGACAATAAATAAGACAGCTGAAATCGCAAACATCCACCATAAATTTACCATATGACTGTAGCTCTCTGGGTTGATGGATTTCATTTCATACATAATGCCAAGCGCACTAATCATTAGCGGTGCTGCCCACACAAGAGCATATTTTCTCATTAGTTTCGTTGCTTTGCTATCATTTGCTTTATGCGCGTACCATGTTAAAAATACGGCTGAAATATACAATACCGCAGCGATACTTAGTACCACAATGCTCCAAGCAAATGGACTTGTATATAAAGTCCAGTAGTTCAGCACAGGCTGCCCATCAATTACATCAACATAGCCTCCACCAGCAATGGCAAAGACAACGGATAAAGAAGCGGGAATTAATAAACCTGCTACACCATATGTCAGTGTATATCCGATATGGCCTCGTGTACCATACGATTCAAAGGCATAGTAGGAGCCTCGAATTGCCAATAGTACAAGCGAAATACTAACGGGCACAAGTAAAATCGTTCCGTAATAAAAAGCGGTTTGCGGGAAAAAACCTACGATTCCTACAAAGAAGAATACTAAAAAGACATTGGTAACTTCCCAAACAGGCGATAAATAACGTTTAATAATATTTGTTAAAATATGATTTTTTCCAATAAGTAGGCTATATGCATTAAAGAAGCCAGCACCAAAATCGATTGATGCGACTATGACATAGCCAAATAGGAATATCCATAATACTGAAATACCTAAAATCTCTAACGTCATAGGATGTCACCGCCTTTTTCAGAGTGGCGATCTTCAATCTCGCGTTCGATTGGGTTCTTTTTAAACATTCTTACCAATACGACAATACTTCCCACTGCTAATACTGCATAGACTCCTGCGAATAAAAGCAGCATTAAATCCACATGGTCGCTCGTCGTAGCTCCCTCAGGTGTACGCATTAGTCCATAAAGTATCCATGGTTGACGTCCAACTTCGGCAAGCCACCAACCTGCTTCAATCGCGATAATTGATAGTGGTCCTCCCGCTACGATAATCCATCTATACCATCGTGAATGAATAAACTGCCAGCCCCGTGCTTTCCCTACAACATAAAGTAATGAAACTAGCATCATAAACATACCAATGGAAACCATGATATCAAAGAGATAGTGAATATAGAGTGGCGGTAGATCCTCTTCCTCAAATTGATCTAAGCCGATTACCTCTGCATTAGGATTAAAATGTGCAAGAATGCTTAAAGCATACGGAATTTTGATAGCATATTTAACTTCTTCTCCATCTAAGACACCAAATAATACAAGAGACGCCTTACCTTCTGTTTCAAAATGCCATTCTGCTGCTGCTAGTTTTTCGGGTTGATATTCAGCTAAGTATTTTCCTGAAAAATCTCCAATCACAGCGGCTGCTATGGAGAAAATCAAGCCAATTTTCATTAGTAAAAGTAGTGATTTTTTATGGTATACATGCTTCGAGCCTTTTAACATTCTAAATCCTGCAATAGCTGCTAGCACAAATGCCGATGTCATGTACGCTGTCACAAGTACATGTGCAACCTTCGTTGGCATGGCGGGGTTAAACATTGCAAGAAAAGGTTGAATATTAACAAGTTCTCCGTCTACGATATCAAATCCTCTTGGTGCGTTCATAAAAGCATTAACGATTGTGATAAAGACTGCTGACATCGATGCTCCGACAGCAACAGGGATTAACAGAAGCATATGCTTTTTCTGACTATCAAAGCGATCCCAAGTATATAAATAGATGCCCAAGAATATCGCCTCAAAGAAAAATGCAAACGTTTCCATAAAAAGTGGTAACGCAATTGTTTGACCAGCGAGTTGCATAAAATTAGGCCACAATAATGATAGTTGTAAGCCGATTGCGGTTCCAGTTACCACGCCGACTGCTACAGTAATGACAAAACCACGGGCCCAACGTCTTGCCATTAAGATATAATGTTCATCATTCTTTTTATACCCAGTCCATTGAGCAATCATAATCATTAACGGGACACCCACACCAATTGTTGCATAAATAATATGGAACGATAATGTTAACTCCGTTAATGCTCGGCTCCAATAGACCGCTGATTCATTAATCATCTCATTGCCCCCTTAACTTCCAAATATTCTTCCAAGAATAGAAAGTAGCATAATGATTGCAACACCAAAGCTTAGCCATATAAGCTTCTTTTCTTGTGACTTATACAAAGGCAACACTTCCTTTCCCTTATCCATACCCCCATTTTCCACTATTCCAACGAAAAAAACCTTAATAACGGACCGAAACTTCAGTCTATTATTAAGGTTTCAAATTTTGTTCAAGTAATATACGCACATTTGCCAAACATTTTTCTAATTTCATTCACATTCTTACTTCTAAAGCTTAGTTTATGGGATTTAGCCAGTTTTATTCTAATGATGGAATTTTAATTTGGAGCGGCCTCTCCTTCTTTGAGAGCACTTCAAGCAATCAAAAAAATACAAAATAAAGCTCATCCACAATAAAATCGGATGAGCTTTTCGGGTTCATTAAATACGGTCTTCCTCTCGAATATCTGCGAGTGGAACAAAGATTTCGATGTGACGCTTTAGGTTTTCAAATGTAGCAGGAGCGTCTCCGCCATATTCGCCATCGAGGTTAAGGTGGACCTCATTTTCTGTAGTAACTTTGACAACGCTAGCTTTTTTGTAGATGACACGATCATCATTTAAATGTTCGCCTCTTAGTGCCATGGCTGCTAGTTGAATAAATTCAGGAAGACTTACCTTCTTTAGCACTATTAAAGTAAAGTAACCATCATTAATGCTTGCATCAGGAGCTAGTTTTTCAAAGCCGCCTACTGAATTCGTTAACCCACATAGGAACATCATAGCGTCGCCATCAAATACTTCGCCATCATATTCAATGCGCATATGTGAGGCTTTGATGGATGGAATCATCTCAACTGCCTTTACATAATAGGCTAACTGACCAAGCATTGTTTTCATTTTGCTTGGTACTTCGTATGTTAGCTCTGTAATACGTCCGCCAGCAGCAATATTGATGAAATAGCGTTCGCCATTTAAGAGACCAACATCCACTGGCAATGTGTCGCCTTGAATAATAATGTCTACTGCCTCTTCAATATTTCGAGGGATATGCACGGCACGGGCAAAATCATTTGTAGTGCCCATTGGAATTAGACCAACTTTCGGACGGTTTTCAAATGGACTTACACCTGAAACAACTTCATTTAATGTGCCATCTCCACCAACTGCGATGATGATATCAAAACCGCGTTCTACCGCATTTTTTGCTGCAAGCGTTGCATCGCCTTCACATGTTGTTGCGTGACAGGATGTCTCATAGCCTGCTACCTCTAGTTTTTCCAACACCTCTGGTAGATGTTTCTTAAACACTTCGCGTCCAGATGTAGGATTATAAATGATTCTTGCTCGTTTCATAACATACCTTCCTGCTTCATAAGATTCTACTTCATTCAACGATTTGTACGTTGAAATGTTGCAATACTCTTGTTATTTTTGTAATGCTTCTGTTACTTGCTTCTTAAAGTCCTCATAAACAAATGTCCAATATGTTTGATTGGAGATATTTTCTTCACGAATTTCTGCATAAAGAGCCTTTTGTGCCTCTTCAAATGTTGGATCTTCTTTATCTGGTAAGCTTGCTCGTTTCGTTACGACGAACTCTTGTAATTCTGGTGCGCGTGGTCCCCATTTTCCAATCACTTCTCCAGCATCATCTAATAATAGATAAATTGGAATTGCACGACCACCGTTTGTTAAATAACGATCAATTAGTTCTGTATCAGCATCACGGAAAACGGTACGCATATCTAATCCTGCCGCTTCAGCAATACGGCGAATAATTGGATTATTTAACATTGCGTCTCCGCACCAATCCTCTGTAATCGTTAAAATTTTAGGTTGTTTTTCTTTTAATAACTCAATAAAATCATCGTTTGTTGGTACTTCAAAGCCATCATAAATACGAAAGCTTTCTTCTTTTAACGTCGTCATGTTCTCCATATATTGCTGTATTGATATAGCTTCATTAAAATACTGTTGTTCTGTTTTCATTGGCTCGTCCCCCTTATTACTGTCTATTCTATATTTTGCTATGAATACTCTTTTTAAACAACTATTAAGTTTCGCAAAATGCAAATTTGTTACATTTTTGAAAATTAATAGCCGAGGGAGCAATGAAGCTCTCTCGGCTATTATGTTACAACGAGTATTATCGTTTGGCAATTTCTTGTTGTAATAATTTATTAACCATTGGTGGGTTAGCTTGACCTTTTGTTGCCTTCATAATTTGACCAACTAAGAAGCCAATCGCACGATCTTTACCATTTTTGAAGTCCTCGATAGATTGAGCATTGTTATCTAAAACTTCTGTTACGATTGCTAGTAATGCACCTTCATCAGAAATTTGCACTAAGCCTTTTGCTTTCACAATATCCTGTGCAGATCCGCCATTTTCTACCAATTCAGCAAATACTTTTTTACCGATCTTAGAAGAAATTGTACCGTCTGTGATTAATTTCACCATTTCAGCAAGGTTTTCTGGTGTTAATGCAGTATCTTTTAGATCTTTTTGCTCTGCGTTTAAATAAGCAGAAACATCTCCCATTAACCAGTTAGCAGAAAGCTTAGCATCTGCCCCATTTGCTACCATTGCCTCAAAGAAGTCTGAGATCTCTTTAGAGATAACAAGAACTCCAGCATCATAAGGTGTTAAGCCTAGTTCTTCAACATAGCGTTTTTTACGAGCATCTGGAAGCTCAGGAATTTCAGATTTCACACGCTCTAACCATGCATCATCAATTGAAAGACGAACTAAGTCTGGCTCTGGGAAGTAACGGTAATCGTCTGTTCCCTCTTTAACACGCATTAAAATTGTTTTACCTGTTTTTTCATCAAAACGACGTGTTTCTTGCTCAATCACGCCACCAGATAATAATACATCTGCTTGACGTAATTCTTCATGCTCTAAACCACGACGAACATAGTTGAAGGAGTTCAGGTTTTTAAGCTCTGTTTTTGTACCAAATTCTTCTTGACCATAAGGGCGAATAGAAATATTGGCATCACAACGTAATGAGCCTTCTTCCATCTTACAATCAGATACGTCAGTATATTGAATAATCGATTTTAATTTTTCGAGATATGCATATGCTTCGTTTGGTGTACGAATATCTGGCTCAGAAACGATTTCAACAAGCGGTGTTCCTTGACGGTTAAAGTCAACTAGTGAATGGTCACCAGCATGTGAAAGTTTACCAGCATCTTCTTCCATATGAAGACGTGTGATACCGATACGTTTTGTATAGCCGTCTACTTCAATATCAATCCAACCATTTTTACCGATTGGTTTATCGAATTGTGAAATTTGATAAGCTTTCGGATTATCTGGATAGAAGTAGTTTTTACGGTCAAACTTTGTTTCTTGTTCGATTTCCATATTGAGTGCAAGTGCTGCACGCATAGCGAAATCTACTACATTTTTGTTCAGGACTGGTAGGACCCCAGGATAGCCTAAATCGATTACTGTTGTATTTGTATTTGGTTCAGCACCAAAGTGAGCTGGTGCTGGTGAGAAGATTTTTGAGTTAGTCTTCAACTCAACGTGTACTTCTAAACCAATGACTGTTTCAAAGTTCATGTTATTTTCCCTCCCACATTTGAGGAACTTCTTTATGGAACTCAGTTGCTTGTTCAAAAGCATGAGCCACACGGTAAATAGTTGCTTCATCGAAATATTTACCAATTATTTGTAAACCTAATGGTAGGCCGTTTTCAAAGCCACAAGGAATTGAAATCGCTGGTACACCTGCTAAGTTCATCGGGATTGTTAAAATATCGTTTGCATACATTGTCATTGGATCATCAACATTTTCACCAATCTTGAATGCTGGTGTTGGAGCTGTTGGTCCAATGATAACATCAAAGTCTTCAAATACTTTATCGTAGTCTGCTTTGATCAATGTACGTGCTTGTTGTGCTTTTTTGTAGTACGCATCATACGTACCTGCACTTAGTGAATAAGTACCTAGCATGATACGTCGTTTTACTTCATCACCAAAGCCTTGTGCACGTGTTTCTTTATAAAGGTCCATTAAATTTGTAACGTTTTCTGCACGGAAACCATAGCGGATACCATCGAAACGAGATAAGTTAGAAGACGCTTCAGATGAAGAAAGGATATAGTACGCAGCTAGTGCATATTTCGAGTGAGGAAGTGATACCTCTTCTACAGTAGCACCTAAGCCTTTTAATACCTCTAATGCCGCAAGCACTGATTGACGAGCTGCTTCACCAACTCCTTCACCAAGGAATTCTTTTGGCACAGCGATACGTAAGCCCTTAACATCACCAGTAAGAGCTGCAGCGTAATTTGGCACCTCAACATTCGCAGAAGTCGAATCATTTGGATCTAATCCAGCGATAGCTTCTAGTAATAGCGCATTATCTTCAACATTGCGTGTAATTGGTCCAATTTGATCTAGAGAAGATGCGAATGCAACTAGACCAAAACGAGATACACGACCATATGTAGGTTTCATCCCTACAACACCACAGTAAGCTGCAGGTTGACGGATTGAACCACCTGTATCTGATCCAAGAGAGAATGGTACTTCACCAGCTGCTACAGCTGCTGCAGATGCACCTGAAGAACCTCCTGGTACGTGGTTTAAGTTCCATGGATTTTTTGTTGTTTTATAGTATGAGTTTTCGTTTGAAGAACCCATTGCAAATTCGTCCATGTTTAATTTACCAACTGTAATCATGCCAGCTTCACGTAGCTTGTTGACAACAGTTGCATCATAGATTGGCATAAAGCCTTCTAGAATTTTAGAGGCACATGTTGTTTCTAAGCCTTCTGTTACGATGTTGTCTTTCACACCGATCGGTAGACCGAATAATGGTCCACGCTTTTCAAATGGTACTTTATCCATTTCAGCAGCTTGAGCAGTTGCTTTTTCTTCGTTTGAAGCAAGGAATGCTTGTACATCGCCATCAAGCTTTGCAATACGCTCGTATGCTTCTTTCGTTAAGTCAGCGATTGATAAGTTACCCGCTTTAATTTCTGCTTGTAACTCCTTAGCTGAACGTTCAAATAGCGTCATGAGGAATCCTCCTATGTTTTAGTATTACATGATAGCTGGTACTTTTACTTGACCATCTTCTTGTTCTTTTACGTTTAACATCATTACTTCGCGGTCTAAACCTTTTACTGCTACGTCTTCACGCATTACATTCACTAATGGTAAAACGTGCGTTGTTGGTTCAACATTTGTTGTATCCAGTTCATTTAACTGCTCCGCAAAGTCTGTAATTTTACCAAGCTGTTCAGCAAATTTCTCTGCTTCTTCTTCTGTAATTGCAAGACGTGCTAAATTTGCCACGTGCTTTACTTCTTCTTTTGTTAATTTAGCCATTTTTCACACCTCCGAATACTTGTTCAATTCATTGTTTTTATTGATAACAATAGGGTTGAATAAAGTTAACCATGCCAATAATCATAACATTTTTCATTTTAAAAATCACAACTTTCACTAAAAATATAGAAACTTTCACTACTATAACAAAGTGTTGTCTCTATCATCCTGTTGTGTTCCTCTATTTCAATCCATTACCATAAAAAATATAGTCAGCACAAAGGCTGACTATATTAATCATAGACATGCACGTAAGGGTCCTTGTCATTGGCCTTTTTGATGATTAATGCCTCAGGACCATTCACTGAAGTAACACTCACTTCCACATGAATATTATCAAATTGATTGATTAAAATCCCTGTTAAATATTGCGTAAATCCTTTTATCTCTGCTTTGCCGAAAAATTGGATTGGGATTTCAATCGAAAGGTTTTGTATTTGTTTATTACGATAGAAACCAGTTCCGATCACACTTGTATAGTTAGAAAAATATTTATCAACATCTTGCTTGAAGTTCTTGAAGTTATTGTTGACATCTCGGTATACATCTTGTGAATCATCTGTTGGGAACAAGACGTAATTTTCATCTATACCTTCCCAATCAGCGATGCTGTTCTGCCCAGCTTTTGCTACACCATAGCTAAAGTATGTCCCTGGAATAATTTGATTACGGGCTTGCTGCTTAAACAGACCGACTACAATCGGTACATCCTTTAACTCTTCACGTGAACGTAAACGAGAAACGATTTCAGTAGCCATTTTTTTGCCCTGCTCAATAAGAGTAGACTCTGAAATTGGTTCCTCGTAATATTCGCCATACTGTTCTTTTTGATAGTAATAGATAGAATTTAAGGCAAGACCGATTGAAATCCCGCCTAGTTTCACTTTATTATCCTTCGTTTTTGTTAAGTAGTTTTGCTCTACAATATGGGATAAATAAACTGGAGCCTTTGTTGCTCGCTCCTCAGGTGTCATTGTGTCTGTTGTCGGTGGATTTAATCCATCCTCTGTTTGTGAACTACGAGCAAGCCAAGAGCTTACTGTACTTTCAGCTAAATATTGACCTTCTTGGAAGTAGTAGTTTTCTGTGTCGAACTCGTTTTGAGATAAACGCATTAAACCTGATTCAACTTCCTTCATATCATATTTCGTATAAATGTTAGATACCACTAGACCTCTACTTGCACTCTCTTTATAAGGGATAAGCGTCTTATAATAAGATTCATCAATTTGTATGCTTGGGATAATTGTTGTTTCAGCTTTTTCTTTCTGTTGCGTTTCCTGTGTAAGCTCTGTCTCCTTCTTGTCAGAAGGCACACAGCCGACTAGCATTGCAGCAGCTACGATTGCTGGAATGAGTCGAAAAGACTTCATTATTTAGTGCTCCTTTACTAATAGTCAATTTTAGGTCGACGAATCTACTCGACGCCTTGTTGTAACGGTTGTGCACTCAACATTGCCTCCTATTCATAAAAGGGAGGATATCATGCACTTATTAAATGAGGTTAAGTTGTTCAATTAAGTTATCTTCAGTCCAAACTTCGATACCCAATTGCTCAGCCTTTGTTAGTTTAGAGCCTGCATCCGCACCTGCGATCACTAGATCTGTTTTTTTGCTGACACTACCCGTGACTGTACCACCTAACTCTTCTATTTTCGCTTTTGCTTCGTTGCGTGTCAATTGCTCAAGTTTACCAGTTAAGACAATTGTTTTACCTGCAAAAGGACTATCACCTATCGCTACTTCTACTTTTTTACCTTTGTATGTCATATTCACGCCTGCTTCAGCAAGACGCTTAATGACTGCTCGTGCATCTTCATTTGAGAAATACTCCACTAACGATGAAGCCATTTTATCTCCAATTTCATAAATTGCCACAAGCTGCTCCTCTGTTGCAGCCATCACTGCTTCCATTGAACCAAATTCCTCTGATACGATTTTGGCTGCTTTTTCACCAACATGACGAATTCCTAGTCCAATTAATAAACGCTCCATCGAATTTTCCTTCGATGCTTGAATGGCATTTACTAAATTAGTTGCTGATTTTTCGCCCATACGCTCCAATTCCACAAGCTGCTCTACCGTTAAATGATACAGGTCAGAAACATCATGTATTAAATCTGCACGTAATAATTGCTCCACTACTTTATCCCCCAGACCGTCAATATTCATCGCGTTTCGAGAAACAAAATATTTTATGCTTTCTGCAATTTGCGCAAAGCACGCAGGATTTACACAGCGCAGGGCAACTTCGCCTTCAATCCGAATCAATTCACTATCACAAACAGGGCAATTTTTTGGCATGACAAAAGGGACTGAATCCTCAGGACGTTGTTCTATTAGCACACCCACAACTTGAGGAATAATGTCACCAGCTTTTCGAATAATAACTGTATCTCCAAGACGAATATCCTTATCTCGAATTAAATCTTCATTGTGTAAAGAAGCACGTTGAACGGTCGTTCCTGCTACTTGTACGGGGGTTAAAATCGCCGTAGGAGTAACAACACCTGTACGACCTACTGTTAAATCAATATCAAGTAACGTTGTAACAACTTCCTCTGCGGGAAATTTGTAGGCAATCGCCCAGCGTGGACTCTTTGCTGTATAACCTAGTTCATCTTGCTGAGCATAACGGTCAACTTTAATAACAATTCCGTCAATCTCGTAAGCTAATTTTGGACGGTTTTCTGTCCAATGTTCTATAAAGGCCATTACCTCTTCAATAGTAGAGCATCGTTGGCGTTCTTTATTGGAAGGGAAGCCTAAGCCTTCTAAATAATCAAGCATTTCTGCATGACCGTCGATACCATATACTTCACCGTCTCCGCCAATGGCATAGATAAACGTTGATAATTGGCGACTGGCCGCAATTTTAGGGTCTAACTGACGTAATGAGCCAGCAGCAGCATTCCGTGGATTAGCAAATAACTCCTCACCGTTGTCAGCACGTTGGGCATTTAAGTTTTCAAAGGATTTTTTTGGCATATACGCCTCACCACGTACTTCAATCGTAATGGGTTCCTTTAAACGAAGGGGAATCGCACGGATTGTCTTTAAATTGGCGGTAATATCTTCTCCTACCACACCATCTCCTCTTGTAGCCCCTTGTACAAACATGCCATTTTCATATTTTAATGAAATAGCTAAACCATCTATTTTCAGCTCACATACATATGAAAATTGATCTCCGATAGCCTGACGCACTTTACGATCGAATTCTCGTAAATCCGCTTCATGAAAAGCATTTGAAAGACTAAGCATTGGGTAATCATGCGTCACTTTTTTAAAACCCTCTACCACTGCTCCACCAACACGCTGCGTAGGAGAATCGGGGTAAATAAGGGATGGGTTCGCTTCTTCTAATGCAATCAGTTCCTGTAATAGCTGGTCATAGACACTATCTGCTACGACAGGTTTATCTAACACATAATAGGCATAACCATATTCATGCAGTAATTTATTTAACTCCGCTATACGCTGTTCTATTTCGTTCATTTACGTTCCTCCGCTTACGCTTTTTCAATCGGTGCAAATTGAGCAAGTAATCGCTTTATACCAATTGGTTGTGGGAATGCGATATCAAGCTCTGTACTATCACCTTCACCTTTTACACTAACAACCATACCTGTTCCCCATTTTTTATGAATCGCCTTATCTCCAGCTTTCCATCCAAATTGATCTCCCCCCGTTGCTTGTAAACGTGCTGTGGCAGGTTGTGTTTGCTGAATAGCACCCAGCGTACGCTTTTGATGGCCACCGGTTGAACGATTGTTAGTAGCAAATGGTACTGTTGATGTTGTCCCTGCCTTAGAAATTGACTCTGTAATATCTTGAGAAATTTCACCTAAAAATCGGGATGCATTATTAAAGCTTGAACGACCAAAAATCGTTCGGCTTTGGGCACATGTTAAATATAGACGTTCCTCAGCACGGGTCACACCTACGTACATAAGGCGGCGTTCCTCTTCCATTTCTTCTTGATCGTCTAGTGAGCGTGAATGTGGGAAGATGTTTTCCTCCATACCGATAATAAAGACAACTGGGAACTCTAAGCCTTTAGCTGCATGCATCGTCATTAAAATAATATTGCCTTTGGATGCATCCTCTTTGTCGAGTGCATCAATATCAGCTATAAGGGCTAAATCTGTTAAAAAGGCAATTAAGCTTTTATCATCACTGCGCTCTTCAAAAGCCTTTGTGACAGATAAAAACTCTTCAATATTTTCTAAACGGCTTTCTGCTTCAATTGTTTTTTCGTTTTGTAACATTGCTCGATAACCCGATTTATCAATAACTTGCTCCACAATTTCAGTGACAGATAGATATTCCTGCATTTGTGTAAAGCCTTTAATCATGGCATAAAATTGCTCAGCCGAATTTGCTGCTTTCCCTGATAATCCCATGAAAACAAGATCATTCATCGCGTCAAAAATCGAACGATCCTGATCTATCGCATAACGTGCCATTTTTTCAAAGGAAGTTGCACCAATACTGCGCTTTGGCTCATTAATAATACGTGCTAGTGATAAATCATCATCATTATTAGCAATAAGTCGTAAATATGCTAGTAAGTCCTTTATCTCTTTTCGATCATAGAACTTTGTTCCGCCTACTATTTGATAGGCCATATTGGACTTAACAAGTACTTCCTCCATTACACGAGATTGAGCGTTTGTACGATATAAAATAGCAAAGTCATCAAATGAACGATTTTCTTTTTCAATTAACTGTTGAATCGTTTGTACAACAAATTGCGCTTCCTCCTGCTCGTTATAAGCTTTATATAGTGCAATCTTTTCACCTTCTGAATTTTCTGTGCGTAATTCTTTTGGGTAACGTGTTGTATTATTTTGAATGACGTCATTGGCTGCCTGTAGGATGCGTTTAGTTGAACGATAATTTTGCTCTAGCATAATCACCGTTGCAGTTGGATAATCCTTTTCAAAGGATAGGATATTCCCAATATCTGCACCACGCCAACGATAGATAGACTGATCGGAATCACCTACAACACAAATATTTTTAAATTTCTTTGCTAGTAACTGTACAAGTAAATACTGAGATTTATTGGTATCTTGATATTCATCGACATGAATATATTGAAATTTATTTTGATAATATTCAAGCACTTCAGGTACACGTTTAAACAACGTAATCGTCGTCATAATCAAATCATCAAAATCAAGGGATTGGTTGCGGCGTAATCTTTTCTCATAGCCTTTATAGACACGTGCAACTGTTTGTTCATAAGGATTCTTATCATTCATTTGGCCTGCGTAATCATCCGCTGCTATACACTCGTTTTTTGCTGCACTAATAGCATTTAAAATTGCTCGTGGCTCAAAACGTTTTGGATCAATATTTTCTTCCTTCATCACATTTTTGATGACTGAAAGCTGATCCGTAGAATCTAAAATAGAGAAATTACGAGAAATGCCTAGTTGATCGATATTACGACGTAAAATTCTTACACACATAGAGTGGAAAGTAGAAACCCACATACTATCGCCCGTACCATTACCAAGAATGCCATCAATACGTTCACGCATTTCTCGTGCTGCTTTATTTGTAAATGTAATCGCTAAAATTTTAGAAGGATATACTTCCTTTTCGATAACTAGGTAAGCAATACGATGTGTTAAAACTCGTGTTTTTCCTGACCCAGCACCTGCCATAATGAGTAATGGTCCTTCAGTTGTTTTAACTGCTCTTTCTTGTTCAGGATTCATGCCTGCTAGTAAATTTTTTGTTAACTGTTCCATTTCGCACCGCCTTACAAACATTTGTTCTAAAATTATAACGTATTTTTAACAGCCTTAACAGTCGCAAGTGCAGCTTTTAAATCTTCGTAAATAATATTTCCAACTACTACCGTATCTGCAACGCGTGCCATTTCCTCTGCTTGCTTTACAGATGTTATGCCACCACCGTAAAAGAGTTTGGTATGCTTCAGTTCGTTTTTCACAGCACTAACTACCTCTAGATTGCCATACATTCCACTGTACTCTAAATAAAAAACAGGCAGTTTAAAGAAATTCTCTGCCATGCGTGCATAAGCTACCACGTCATCAATTGTTAAATCTGTTTTCGCACCCGTTACATGGGCTACTTTACAATCAGGATTTAAAATACAATATCCTTCCGCTACTAATTCATCCCATACCATAATATCGCCGTATTCTTTAATAGCCTCGTGATGTAAATTTTTAATCCATTTTGGATCATCACTATTTAATACCGTTGGGATGAAATAATAGTCGTAACCTGGTGTTACCGCATCGATCGTAGAAATTTCAAGTGCTATCGGCACCTCAAAACGACGCACTCGAACAAGTAAATCTAATACCCCATCCAACGTTACATTATCTGTTCCCCCAACTAAAATAACATCTGTCCCAGACTCGCAAATTTTTTCTAATGCTTCATCGGAAATGTCCTTCGCTGGATCTAGCTTGAACACATGTCTCCATTCTAAATAATCCATCTATGTTTACCACCTATCATTTTCTATCTATTCGTTTACAAGTATAGCTTATGATTCACGACAAAAAAATGAAAAAGACCGAGTAGAACTTCTACTCAGCCTTTTTTCTGACTATTCTTTTGGTGCTTGGAATGGTTTTTCATCTGGATACAAACGACCTAACATTTCATCATATGTATCATTCCCATAATCGAAGCAGCGACGCACGCGCGAAATAGTTGCAGTACTTGCCCCTGTTTCCTTTTTAATGGATTCGTAGGTTTTCTTTAATCGTAATAAATGTGCAACCTCAAAGCGTTGTGCCAACGATTGAATTTCACTAATCGTACATAAATCATCAAAAAACTTATAGCATTCCTCGATGTCCTTCAACTCTAACACTGCTTTAAATAATTGATCTGTTTGATGCCCCCGAATTTTTTCGATTTGCATACAATTTTCCTCCCTTTAAGGCTGCGTTTTCACCATTGCTTGTAACCCTGGCGAAGATGGTACGAAATGAACCCACGACTTTCCTGGTACAAGCTTTACAGGATCCCCTGTTTGCTCTACAGCCATTGGTATTCCATTAACATTAGCCCATTTGACTTCCCTCAAATAGCCATTTTGAAATACATACGCATTTCCACCAGACGTTAAATCAATTGCTTGGCGACCAATATCATCAATTGTTTGGTGATCCATTTCGAAAAATAGAACATTTGCTAATGACACTGTTTCGCCTGTTAACATATCTTTTGTGTCCACGCTAGCCGATTGTCGTTCATAGTGATTAGTTTGATGATTATACACATACGCGTTATGGAAATCTTCATTATTTCCGTAATAAATGTCAACTTGACTTGTTTCAATACCTATTTTACCACGTTCATCTGGTTCATAAAAAGCCTGAAGTACTTTTTCACTGTAATTCATTGAAGCGCCTACCATTTCAGCACCTTTTAGAATGTTTTCTGATGTAATATAGGAATTGTGTGGCGCAACGCGGTCGTTAGAACGTTTAAACAGAATACCATCATAAGCCATACCGTTGATATTGTCGACGATACGATGATCAAGCATTGTTTTCGCCTCTGGACTATAGCCATGTGCTACATAAAAGGCATCAAATCCCTTGGCCATATCGATAAAATAAGAGCGTGCACTACGAACTGGCCCAATATTTTCAGGCAGTTCACTTTGGTATACTGCTAAAAAGCGTGTCACATTACCTTCTGCAAGCATTTCATAAATGATATCCGCCGCAACTAAGCCTGATTGTGGACGTGCCGCTGGATGATTATTAATGGTTACGATAATTGGTCGCTGTGTAATTTCTTCTTGTACAGCCTCCCCAGTAAGTGGTGCAACAAATGCTGGTTGTTGCACAGGCTCCTCCACTACTGCTTCTTCCTCTACAATTGGTTCATCATCCTCTTTGACTTTTGGTGTATCCTTTGAACATCCCCCGATTACCAAAGCACTAAATGCAAAAGCAATCCATAATTTTTTCGATTTGAACACAAGCATATCTCTCCTTTGAACAATTACAATATTTGTAATTGTTTAAACAACTGAAACACTTTCATGAATTAGCGCATAACAGCAGGTAATAATAACTTATTCTTCATCACATCGAAAATTCCTTGTGGTGTTATACGAATATATGGTAAATGAGTAGATTGTAAAAATAATAATGTATAAATGGCATCTCCTAATTGATAGCCTCTATCTGCTAAAGCTTGTTTTAAAGCCTTTTCTTTCTCTGTTAAAGTGAATACATCTCCATCATATAAAAGTCCACCAATTGTTAATGGTATATCCGCTATAACTTCTCCTTTTTCGACGAGAACAATACCACCATTCATTGCCTTCATTTCTTCGAAGGCTTTAATCATATCGTCTTTATTTTTTCCAATTAACAATATGTCACCCGTGTTGGAATAAGAGGATGCAAAGCCTTGGACATCTGTTGCAAATCCTTTAATCATTGTATTTACATGCCAGTTGCCTTTTCGGTTAATGAGCATTAAATAACACTCATCATGATTTGCCAATGGCCCTTCTTTCGTAATTAAAGAATTATAAGGCTTTGTAATCACATCATTAACTAATTGAATCCCAAACGGCATAGAAAACTGGAAATCCTGTGAATCTAATGAGAAATCTAAATCTAAAGCTGGGATGGCAGAATAATCAATTGTCGCCATTCTATGCACACGATCCCCATTACGCTTCAACCAGACACCCTTTGATAAAACACTTTCTGGAACAGGATGATATTCATCTTGTAAAATATTGAGTGAAGCAAAACGCCCTGTTGCGATAAAACCATGTAAATTAGACATGTTATAATAACGTGCTACATTATAGGAAGCCATTTGATAAGCATCAATAGGAGATACCCCTGCATCTAAAGCTACTTGAATGCATTTATCCATCACACCATCCTCATGGAATGAAGGAGTTGAACCGTCTGTTGTCATCATTAAATGATCAAAGATTGGAAGCTCTTTTTCTACTATTCCTTTTAGTAGATGTGGTAAATCTGGTCGTATGGAAGAATGACGTAAAGTTACAGCATAGCCCTGCATAATACGACGCTCTACCTCTTCTACTGTCATTGCCTCATGATCACCATCAGCACCAAGCAGTTTCATTCGTGCCAATGTTCTTTCTGAAGCTCCAGGGAAATGACCTTCAATTTTTTTTCCCAGTCCCTTAGCCATTTGCATACGATAAAGCATTTGATCGTCGCCATGCAACAGCTTAGGCCAGCCTGTCAACTCTCCACCAAGTAAGACATCACTTCGCTCTAACCACTCTAATATAGAAGTATTAGAGAAAACCTCTTCTTCTTGCTCCAATTCAGTTTGTGAGTCAAAGCGAGTCCACCAATAAAAAGAAAAAGGTAGCTTTTTCAAACTCTCTAAAATTGAAAACGCTTTCTTATTTTCTAAATTTAAAACAAAGCTTAAATTATCCGAAATAAAAGTTGTTGTCCCAAGCTGACCACAAAAATCTGCAAATGACTGTGGATGATAAAGCTGGAATGGGTGTACATGTGGCTCAATATAGCCAGGTACGATTGTTTTTCCTGTACAATCCACCACTTCTGTTCCTTCTAATAAAGGAGGCATTCTGTCACCAGCATAGACAATGCGATCTCCCAAAATCCAAATGTTCCCTACTATGAATTGCTTTAACATACTATGCAAATAACGTGCATTCTTCAGCACGATATCTGGTGCCTTTTTCCCATCGATTACTGCTAATTGTTGACGTATTTTTGTTATTTTCCATACTGGATCCATGCTATTCGCTCCTTCCTAAATTACGTAATTTTTCATTGTGTAAATCCAACTTGAAATCACATACTACTACTGCATAATCGCATATTTTCATAAAAATTATGCTTTATGCAATCATCTTGTTTCAATCGTAACACAGCACTTTCATAAAGCAAAGTGCACCTCGCTTATTTTTTCCACAATGACTAAAGGAGGAAGTAATGATGATGCAGCAAGCAAATTTAAGCGAAAAGAATGCAT
The DNA here is from genome assembly GCF_002896375.1 of Lysinibacillus sp. YS11. NCBI lineage: Bacteria > Bacillati > Bacillota > Bacilli > Caryophanales > Bacillaceae > Lysinibacillus > Lysinibacillus sp. YS11. The sequence continues at coordinate 3,993,423 of NZ_CP026007.1, forward strand.
TTTGTCGTTTTGCCATGGGGACAAGTTTAACCGCATTTGGTATCGCTAAAGTTTCTAGAAATCCTAATTGTACAAAAGGTCGATTAATGATTGCATTAGGTGCCATGAAAATGGCTGAGGGACTTTTTAAATATTGTCCAACGAAAGCAGTTTTAAGCTCCAATATGCAGAATGCCATGAACACCTCTATGCAAAGTATGTTCAGCGGGCAAAATTCTATGTCTACTGAACAAATCGATAAGCTCATGAAGGATTTTTCCTCTGCTATAGCTGGTAATTCTTCAGGTTCACAAGCTACTGCTTCAAAACAATCTAACACCAGCACTTCAACTCAAAATTCCTCAAATAGTAGCGATTCTTCAACGAATAAAGCTCAGAATCCTTCTTAGTCAAAGGAGCCGTCCCAATCTATTATTGAGACGGCTCTTACCTCTTACGTTTTGAAACAACAAGAGGTTTCAAAAGACGATAAAAAATATTTAGTGAAAATAATAATTACTTAAACGTACGCCAGCCAATATCTTTACGGAAGAAAAAGTGATCCCATGTTTCCGTTGCAATACCTTCATAAACCTTTTCCTGTGCTTCTTGTAAAGTAGCTGCTTTTGCACCAACTAACAGTACACGTCCTCCATTACCAACGAATTGACCGTCTACTAATTTTGTACCTGCATGGAAAACTGCATGTGATGTCGAAATTGCCTCTAAATTCGGTAATACCTTACCTTTTTCAACGTCTCCTGGGTAACCCTCTGCTGCAATGACTACACCAAGCATTGCTTCTTCTGACCATTGTAAATCAAAAGGCTGTTCATCCATTAACGCCATCATAAATGCACCAAAATCTGAAACCATACGTGGCAATACAACTTGCGTTTCAGGATCACCAAAACGAGCATTAAACTCTATGACCTGAGGACCTTTCTTTGTTAAAATTAACCCTGCGTATAAAATACCTGTAAAGGAAGCACCATCTGCCTCCATCCCTTTAACAGTTGGTTCTACAATAGTTTGAAATGCAATATCTATTACCTCTTGTGGGATTTGTGGTACTGGTGAATAAGCACCCATACCTCCTGTGTTTGGTCCTTTATCACCGTCATAAGCTCGTTTATGATCTTGTGCAATAACCATCGGATAAATTTGTCCTTTGTGCACAAAAGACATAAAAGAGAATTCTTCACCGTCTAAAAATTCCTCAACGACAACACGTGAAGAGGATTCACCAAAACGTTGGTTTCCAATCATATCCTCTACAGCTTCAATCGCTTCTTCCTCTGTCATTGCCACAACGACGCCCTTACCAGCCGCTAAACCATCAGCCTTAATGACAATAGGCGCCCCTTGTTCTTTAATATACGCTATTGCTTTTTCTGCTTCAGTAAATGTTTCATGTGCTGCTGTAGGAATATTGTATTTATTCATAATTTCTTTCGCATAGGATTTACTGCTTTCTATTTGAGCAGCAACTTTTGTAGGACCAAAAATACGTAAACCTCTAGCTGTAAAGAAATCGACAATGCCTTCAGCAAGCGGCTGTTCTGGGCCAACAAATGTTAATGCAATATCATTTTCCTTGGCAAATTGAGCGAGACCTGCGAAATCCATTGTATCAATAGCAACAACTTCTACTTCGCCTCGCATCCCATCATTTCCTGGCGCTACGAATACGTTGTTCACTGATGGAGAGATGCTAAATTGTTTAGCGATTGCATGCTCACGGCCACCGCTTCCGATTACTAATACATTCATTTTAGAGAATCCTCCTCTTTGTAAGTAAAACCGAGATGAACCAACATCTCGGTCTGTTTAGATTTCTATATAATTTCACAATTAATGTTTAAAATGACGTACGCCTGTGAATACCATCGCAATGCCGTATTCATTTGCTTTATCAATGGAATCTTGATCTTTAATGGAACCACCTGGTTGAATAATTGCTGTAATTCCTGCAGCTGCCGCCGCCTCCACAGTATCGCTCATTGGGAAAAATGCATCTGATGCTAATGCAGCACCTTTCGCTTTTTCTCCAGCTTGTTCAAAGGCAATTTTAGCTGCACCTACACGATTCATTTGCCCTGCACCAACCCCAAGTGTCATTTGAGAATCTGTTACAACAATCGCATTGGATTTCACATGTTTGACAACAGACCAACCAAGTTGCAATGCTTCCCATTCTTGCTCTGTTGGTTCACGATCTGTCACCACTTTAATATCCGCATTGCCAAAGCCATAACGATCTGGCTCCTGTACAAGAAGGCCACCCTCAACTGATACTACATTGAATGAATCTTGTTTCGCTTGCTCGAAAGGAATTGTTAGTAAGCGGATATTTTTCTTTTTCGTTAAAATATCCAATGCTTCTTGTGAAAAAGCAGGTGCAATAATAATTTCGAGGAAAATATGACTTAGCTTCTCAGCAGTTGCTGCATCCACTTCCATATTTAATGCGATAATACCGCCAAAAATAGATGTTGGATCTGCTTCATATGCTTTATCGAATGCTGCCTCTAACGTGACACCAGTGCCAACACCACATGGATTCATATGTTTCACCGCTACAGCAGCTGGCATTTCAAATTCTTTTACAATTTGCAATGCTGCATTACCATCTTGAATATTATTGTAGGATAACTCTTTACCATGTAATTGTGTAGCATAAGCTAATGAAAAGTCAGAGCCAAGACGCTTTTGGTAGAAGGCCGCTTTTTGGTGAGGGTTTTCGCCATAGCGTAAATTTTGCTTTAATTCATATGTCATCGTTAAGCTCTCTGGGAACTCTTCTTCAGTCAGGTAGTTCGAAATATAAGAATCATAAGCGGCTGTGTGACGGAAAACTTTCGCAGCTAGTTTACGACGTGTTTCAATTGTTGTGGCACCGTCTGCTTTAAGTTCCTCTAATACTGTTGCATAGTCATTGCTGTCCACGATTACTGTTACATATTGATGGTTTTTTGCAGCAGAACGTAACATAGTTGGACCACCGATATCAATGTTTTCAATTGCATCATCCCAAGTTACATTAGGCTTTGAAATTGTTTCAACAAACGGATAGAGATTCACACAAACAATTTCAATTGGTTCAATTCCATGCTCATTCATCTGTGCTTGATGAGAGACATCATCAAACTTTCCTAATAGACCACCGTGAATCATTGGATTTAAAGTTTTCACACGACCATCTAAAATTTCAGGAAACTTCGTTACTTCATCTACTGCTGTTACAGCTACCGCATTATCCTGTAACATTTTTTTTGTACCGCCAGTTGATAAAATTTCATAACCTAATGCTACTAATTCCTTTGCAAATTCTAAAATACCATCTTTATTGGAAACACTGATTAATGCACGTTTTGTCACAACAATATCCTCCTAATTTTTATCGTGCTGTCCACGAACTGACTTGCTTCAATAGATTAATAGAGTTAGGTCTTACTTGTTGAGTAGGATTCTCGACCTAACTCCCTCTTCAGTTACTGTAATAATTGCTGTAATGCCTTTGTATATAATAAATGCTCTTGTTTGTGAATTTCAACTTCTGTTGCCTCGCGATTTCCTTCAATGACAGGTACCGCTGCCTGAGCGATAATTGGTCCAGTATCCATTCCTTCATCAACAAAATGCACTGTTACACCTGTTATTTTCACACCATGATTAATGGCTTGTCCAATAGCGTCCTTTCCAGGAAAGGCAGGCAATAGGGACGGGTGAATATTAACAATTCGCTGTGGAAAGGCTGCTAATAATACGTCACTGATTAAACGCATATACCCAGCAAGCACAATCCATTTCACATCGCACTCATGTAAAGCTTCGATAATAGCTGTCTCATATGCTGACTTCGAGACAAACTCTTTTGGATTCAATGCTAACACTGGAATCCCAAAGTTTTCAGCACGTGTTACTACAAATGCTCCAGGCTTATCTGTGACCACTAGTGCGACCTTTGCATGGAGTTCACCACGTTCAATGGCCTCTTGAATGGCTTGAAAATTGCTACCGCTACCTGACGCGAACACGGCTATTTTTGTTGGTGCAGTCATTACACTAAACTCCCATCATGTGAGCCATTAAATACTACTCCGTCACCTTTAATAACACGTCCGATTGTATAAGCCTTTTCACCATTTGCTTCAACTGCAGCGATTACTTTATCAGCTTCAGTTTCTGGCACAGCTATTACAAAGCCAATACCCATGTTAAACACATTATATAAATCTTTATCTTCTAGCTGACCTTTCTCTTTTAGGAATTCAAAGATACGTAATACAGGCCAAGAACCTAAGTCGATTTCCGTTGCTAGTCCCTCTGGCATCATGCGTGGTAGATTTTCATAGAAACCGCCACCTGTAACATGTGCACAGCCATGTACATCTGCTGCCTTTAAAGCTGCTAGCACAGGTTTAGCATATAGCTTTGTTGGCACTAGAAGCGCCTCACCGATTGGGCCTAGATCTTCATAGCCTTCTACAATAGCATCCACAGCATATTGATGATCTGCAAAGACAATTTTACGCACTAAAGAATAACCGTTTGAATGTACACCACTTGATGCAATTCCAATAAGTACATCGCCTTCTACGATTTCTTCACCTGTCACGATAGCAGACTTTTCACACGCACCTACTGCAAAGCCAGCTAGATCATATTCATCTTCTTCATAAAGACCAGGCATTTCCGCAGTTTCTCCACCTATTAGAGCCGCACCTGATTGCACACAGCCATCTGCAACACCTTTGACAATTTGTTCGATTTTTGCAGGCTCTGCTTTTCCAAGAGCTACGTAATCTAAAAAGTACAGCGGTTCTGCTCCTTGAGCAACAATATCATTTACACACATTGCTACACAGTCCACACCGATTGTATCGTGCTTGTCTACCATGAAGGCTAGCTTTAGCTTTGTTCCAACACCATCTGTCCCCGAAATAAGAACAGGTTCTTTAAGATTCAGTTCTGACAAGTCAAACATGCCACCAAAACCACCAAATGTCCCCATTACACCTAGACGGTTCGTACGTTCAACATGAGACTTCATTCGTTTTACGGCTTCATAGCCCGCTTCAATATTTACACCTGCTTGTTCATATGCCTTTGACACGCAGAGTTCCTCCTTATCATCCAAGTCGCCTAAGTTTCCTAGATAGAAATGACTGTAAGACACTAATTTGTTGCGATGTTGTTCTTAACGTAATAATTCTTTTTCATGTGGCAAAATCGTATCCGGGAAAATCTCTGTTGGATATTTGCCTGTAAAGCATGCAAGACAAAGTCCTCGGTTTTCATCTTCGTATGGTCGTGCAATTGTTTCTACCATCCCCTCAACAGAAAGGAATGTCAGAGAGTCTGCACCAATTGCTTCACGAATTTCATCTACATTATGACTAGAAGCAATTAGTTCTTCATGCGTTGATGTATCAATGCCATAATAACAAGGGTTTGTCATCGGCGGTGATGAAATCACAACATGAACTTCCGCTGCGCCAGCATCTTTTAGCATTTTGACAATGCGACGAGATGTTGTACCACGAACGATAGAATCATCAACCATTACTACTTTTTTTCCTTTTACGACTTGAACAACAGGTGAAAGTTTCATTTTCACACCACGTTCACGTAGCTCCTGTGTCGGCTGAATAAACGTACGACCAACATAACGGTTTTTAATAAGACCTAATTCATAAGGGATTCCACTTTCTTCTGCAAAACCAATCGCTGCGGAAATACTTGAATCAGGAACACCTGTTACAACATCTGCTTCAATATGCGCACACTCACGAGCAAGCTGTTTACCCATACGTTTTCGTGCCATATGAACGTTAATACCATCAATATCCGAATCAGGACGTGCTAAATAAACATATTCCATCGCACACATCGAACGTTTATCCATATCAGCAAAACGATCTGATTTTACGCCCTCATCATTAATAATGATTAATTCACCTGGTTCTACCGAACGAACGAATTCTGCACCAATTAAATCGAATGCACAAGTTTCAGAAGCTACCACCCAGCCATCTCCTAGCTTTCCAAGAGATAATGGACGTAAACCATGTGGATCACGTGCAACAAGCATTTCATCCTTTGTCATAATTAAGAAAGAATAGGCACCCTTTAAAAGAGATAGGGCATTTTTCACCTTCGCACGGAATGGTGAATGCGAACTTTTCTTAATAAGATGCGCCAACACTTCTGTATCAGAGCTAGAGTGGAAAATGCTACCTTGTCGCTCTAGATATTGCTTTAAATGTGTCGCATTGACTAAGTTACCGTTATGGGCAATTGAAAGGCTACCAGTTGAGGAGTGGAATAATAATGGCTGTACATTTTCAATACCGCCACCACCAGCAGTCGTATAACGAACATGCGCAATAGCTGCTTTGCCGTTCACTGCTTTTAATTTATCTTCGTTGAAAACATCATTAACTAGTCCTTCGCCTTTCACCGCGCGAAGATGCTGTCCGTCTGAAACGACAATTCCAGCGCCTTCTTGTCCACGGTGTTGAAGAGCATGAAGCCCGTAATAGCTAAGGTGCGCTGGACTTGGGTTACCCCAAATACCAAACACCCCACATTCTTCGTTTAAGCCTCTGAGTTCAGCAAGCATGGGATTGCTCCTTTCCAATTAGAACGGAATTCCTCCACTGTACCTTCTACAAGCACACCTTTGTCCCCGTTGATTTTCACAAGTGCATCGTTTGTTACGACACCAATTTTTTGAGCATCTTTCATGATTTCTACAAATGCTGCAGCATTTTCTTCTTTAACTGTAACAACAAAACGAGATTGACTCTCACTGAATAGCGCAGTTGTTGCAGAGCCTGTTAATGTTACATCCACACCAAGACCGTTAGCGCCAAATGTTGTTTCAGCAATCGCCACAGCTAGACCTCCCTCTGCTACATCATGCGCAGATTGAACAAGGCCTGCTTTAATCGCCTTTAATAAAGCTTGCTGACGTGTCGCTTCAACCTCTAAATCAATAGCTGGCGCTTTCCCTGAAATAACACCATTATTTAAAAGTTTTTGAAGCTCTGAACCGCCAAACTCTGTTTTTGTCTCACCAATAACAAAGACAAGATCTCCTGCTGCCTTTACATCCTGTGTCGTTACATGTGCTAAGTCTTCAATAAGACCAACCATACCAATTGTTGGCGTTGGATACACCGCTTCGCCTGAACGCTCATTATAAAGAGAAACGTTACCTCCGATTACTGGAGCATTTAATGCCGTACAAGCTGCCGAAATACCATCTGCAGATTTTTCAATTTGCCAGAAGATTTCTGGTTTCTCTGGATTACCGAAGTTTAAGCAGTCTGTAATCGCAAGTGGCGTGCCACCAGTTGCCACGATATTACGAGCTGCTTCGGCTACTGCGATAGCACCACCCACTTCTGGATCTAAATAGATATAACGTGAGTTACAGTCTGTTGTCATTGCCAACCCTTTATTTGTGCCACGTACTCGAATAACAGCAGCGTCAGATCCTGGTTTAACAACTGTTGATGTACGTACCTGATAATCATATTGATCGTATACCCATTCTTTAGAAGCAATTGTCGGTGCTTTTAATAAAGCAATGAGTGTTTCTTTGTAATCAGTCACAGCAGGTTCAGTGTTTTCGATTGCTTGGAACTGAGCATAGTATGCAGGTTCTGCAGATGGTTTATGATAAACAGGTGCATCTTCTGCTAATGCGTCTGCAGGTACCTCTGCAACTACTTGTCCTTTGTGTAGCAGGCGAAGCATTTTATCATCTGTAACGCGACCAATCGCTACTGCATCTAAATCGTATTTATCGAAAATCGCTTTAATTTCATCTTCGCGACCTTTTTTCACAACTAAAAGCATACGTTCTTGAGACTCAGACAACATCATTTCATACGCTGACATTCCTGTTTCACGCTGAGGCACTAAGTCTAAGTTCATTTCTACACCAGAACCAGCCTTTGAAGCCATTTCTGCTGAAGAAGAAGTAAGACCAGCTGCACCCATATCTTGAATACCAACTAGAGCATCCGATTTTACAACCTCTAAACAAGCTTCAAGTAAAAGCTTCTCCATAAATGGATCTCCAACTTGTACTGCTGGACGTTGGTTTTCTGATTCCTCAGTTAATTCCTCAGAGGCGAATGTTGCACCATGAATACCATCACGGCCTGTTTTCGCTCCAACATACATCACTGTATTACCTACACCAGCAGCAATGCCTCGTTGAATATCTTTATGATCAATTAAACCGACACACATAGCATTCACTAGAGGATTACCTTCATAGCAAGGATCAAATTGAATTTCGCCACCTACTGTTGGGATTCCGATACAGTTACCATATCCTGCGATTCCCGCTACTACTTCTTCAAATAGATATTTACCACGTGCTGACTTTAATTCACCAAAGCGTAATGAGTTTAACATAGCGATTGGACGTGCACCCATTGAGAAAACGTCACGGATAATACCACCGACACCCGTTGCAGCCCCTTGATAAGGTTCAATTGCAGACGGATGGTTATGCGATTCCATTTTAAACACTACTGCTTGTTCGTCACCAATATCAACAATACCTGCACCTTCACCTGGTCCTTGTAATACCTGTGGACCTTTAGTAGGGAATTTACGTAGTACTGGCTTTGAATTTTTGTACGAGCAGTGTTCAGACCACATTACTGAGAAAAGACCTGTCTCTGTCCAGTTAGGTAGACGTCCTAAAATACCTTCTACCATTGCAAATTCTTCGTCTGACATCCCCATTCCAGCGTATAGCTTCTCATCTTTAATCTGCTGTGCTGTTGGCTCAAACTTAGTTGTTGACATGATTTTCCCTCCACTGCTTCACGATTGATTTAAATACTGCTAGACCGTCTGCGCCGCCCACCAGTGCATCAACAGCTCGCTCTGGGTGTGGCATCATCCCTAATACATTGCCGCGCTCGTTTATAATCCCTGCGATATCTTCTAAAGAACCGTTTGGATTGTCACCTGAGTATGTGAATACGATTTGATTATTATCTTTTAGTGATTGTAAAGTTTCCTCGTCACAGTAGTAGTTACCTTCACCATGTGCGATTGGAATATTGATGATTTGACCTTGCTCATATTGATTTGTGAATAATGTATTGTTGTTTTCAACTTTAAGCTGCACTGTACGGCACATAAATTTTAAGTTTTTATTGCGCAATAAAGCTCCTGGCAATAAACCTGCTTCCGTTAGGATTTGGAAGCCATTACATACACCTAATACAGGTTTACCAGCATCTGCTGCCTTCTTAACTTCTGTCATAATGTTAGATTGATTAGCCATTGCACCACAACGAAGATAATCCCCATAGGAGAATCCTCCAGGTACTAATACACCATCAAAACCACTTAGATCTGTTGCTGTATGCCATACATATTCTACTTCTTCACCTAGCTCGTCTTTAATCGCATGATACATATCGATGTCACAGTTTGACCCAGGGAATACGAGTACTGCGAATTTCATGATTAAATAGCCTCCTCGACTTCGTAACGGTAGTCTTCAATTACAACGTTCGTTAAAACCTTTTCACACATTTCTTTTACTAGAGTATCAATGTCACGTTCTGAATCTTTAATTGATAGTTCAAGATATTTACCGATACGTAAATCTTCTACTTCACCGTAGCCCATCTTAGCTAAAGAACCTTGTACTGCAGAGCCTTGAGGATCAAGAATACTCTCACGTAATGTTACATAGATTTTTACTTTTTTCATTGTTATTTGCCTCCGAGTCTAGAAAGTATAATAGTATAAACTTCAGTTAAATTACCAAGGTCACGACGAAAAACATCTTTGTCTAACTTTTGCTTCGTTGTTGCATCCCAAAGTCGGCATGTATCTGGTGAAATTTCATCTGCCAATAATACATGACCATCCATATCACGGCCGAATTCTAATTTAAAATCAATCAATGTCACATTGACATCTGCAAAGATCGGTTGTAGCACTTTGTTAACGGCTAATGCTCCATCATAAATAGCTGTTACTTCAGTTGGTGTGGCAAGTTCAAGAACATCAATATGTTCTGTCGTAATAAGTGGGTCGCCTAAATCATCGTCTTTATAATAAAATTCAACGATTGGTCGTTTTAAAGGTGTCCCTTCTTCAAGACCTAGACGCTTTGCTAAACTTCCAGCAGCAATATTACGAACAACTACCTCAATCGGAATAATTTCTACTTTTTTTACAAGTTGTTGTGTATCGGATAATCGTTTTACGAAATGTGACGCAATTCCGTTAGCTTGTAATTTTTCGAAAATTAATGAAGTAATGCGATTATTTAAAATGCCCTTACCTTCAATTTCCTCTTTCTTTTCACCATTGAATGCTGTTGCACTATCCTTGTACTCAACAAGTAGCACATTTGGCTCCTCTGTTGTGAACAATTTTTTTGCTTTACCTTCATACAAAAGTTGACCTTTAGTCATTTCGTTTTCCCCCTGATATTATGAGATACGCTTGTAATAATGTTCAGAATTGAACCGTATCTCTACGATTCAACTCTGAAACTTTTACTGGTGGCTCTAACATTTATTATTAGATGGCTAAATAAATATTAGTTAAGTCCTAGTCGTTCAAAAATCATATCAACATGCTGTAAGTGGTAGTTGTAATCAAAACAATCATCCAACTCTTCTTTTGTTAAATAAGATGTGATTTTTTCACTTGCATCGACTAATGTACGGAACTGAACTTGCTCGTCCCAAGCCTGCATTGCTAAAGGTTGTACTGTATCATAAGCTTCTTCACGTACTAGTCCTTTATCAATCAATGCTAGTAAGATGCGTTGAGAATAAATAAGACCAAATGTACGATCCATATTACGTTTCATGTTCTCAGGGAATACTGTTAAGTTTTTCACAATATTACCGAAGCGATTTAGCATATAGTTAAGAGTAATTGTTGCATCCGGTAAAATAACACGCTCTGCAGATGAATGTGAAATATCACGCTCATGCCATAAAGCTACATTTTCATAAGCAGTCACCATATAACCTCGCATTAAACGAGACATACCAACCATGTTTTCAGAACCGATTGGATTACGTTTATGTGGCATTGCAGATGATCCTTTTTGTCCTTTTGCAAAAGCTTCCTCCACTTCACGTGTTTCAGATTTCTGTAGTCCTCGAATTTCTGTTGCGAATTTTTCAATTGAAGTAGCGATTAAAGCTAATGCACCTAAATACTGAGCATGGCGATCACGCTGTAAAGTTTGTGTGGAGATCGGTGATGCTGCAAGGCCTAATTTATCGCAAACATATTGCTCAACACGAGGATCGATATTGGCATATGTTCCAACAGCTCCAGACATTTTTCCTGTTTCAATTACTTTGGCAGCTGCTTCAAAACGTTCAAGGTTACGCTTCATTTCCTCATACCATAAACCAAGTTTCAAACCGAAAGTTGTGGGTTCAGCATGAACACCATGTGTGCGTCCCATCATTACTGTATGTTTATGTTCTTTTGCCTTAGTAGCAATAATATCAATGAAATTTACTATATCTTTTCGTAAAATATCATTTGCTTGTTTGATTAAATAAGAAAGTGCTGTATCTACTACGTCCGTAGAAGTTAAACCATAATGTACCCATTTGCGCTCTTCTCCAAGTGTTTCAGAAACAGCACGAGTAAAGGCTACAACGTCATGACGAGTTTCTTGTTCAATTTCTAATATACGATTCACATCAAATGAAGCATTTTCGCGAATTTTAGCAACATCCTCTTTAGGGATATCTCCTAACTCTGCCCATGCTTCACAAGCTAAAATTTCAACCTCTAGCCAAGCTTGGTATTTATTTTGTTCTGTCCAAATTGCGCCCATTTCGGGTCTTGTGTAACGTTCAATCATCGCGTATCTCCTTCTATTCTGACCAAATGCCAGAACTCTCGATTTGTTGTAGTGTAGCTTCTAAGTCTTTTGTCATAATCGTCACATGGCCCATTTTACGGTTGACCTTAGCTTCAGCTTTCCCATAAAGATGTATGGACCATTCAGGATATTTAGCAATTGAGTTACTAAGTGGCACGACATGCTGCCCTAATACATTGACCATAATGGATGGTGCCCATAGTTGTGGCTTACGTAACGGCCATCCACAAACAGCACGAATATGCTGATGGAATTGTGAAACATTACATGCTTCAATTGAATAGTGACCAGAATTATGAGGTCTTGGTGCTAATTCATTGATAACAATACTACCATCTTCTAATACAAACATTTCTACCGCTAGCGTTCCTACTAAATGTAAATAATCTGCAATTTTCAAAGCTTCTCGTTCTGCAGCTTGAGCTGTGCTTTCAGTTATGCGAGCAGGTACTATTGTCTCGTGAAGAATATGATGAACATGAATGTTCTCTCCAACTGGCTGACAATACGATTCACCATGACCATTTCTTTGAACAATGACCGATACTTCCTTTACGAAAGGAACAAATCCTTCTGCAATACATTGCGAATGCGTGAATAATTCTTTCGCTAAAGGCAAATCTTCAGTTGATTTTAAAAGCTGCTGTCCCTTGCCATCATAACCACCTCTTGCTGTTTTGACTATACAAGGATAACCAATCGAATCAATATTGGCTACTAATTCTTCATAAGTTTTTGCAACAATATATGGTGCTACTGGGCAACCAGCTTTCACAATAGCTTCTTTCTCTGTTATACGGTTTTGTGTAATACGTACCAACTCTGCTCCTTGAGGAACATAAGCCATTTGTGATAAACGCTTTAAGCCTTCATAATCAATATTTTCAAATTCATATGTGATAATATCACTTACTTCTGCAAGTTCTTCTAAAGCAGCTTCATCATCATATGGAGCTACAATGCGAATATCTGCTACCTGCCCACAAGGTGAGTCCATTGCTGGTTCAAGAACAGCCACTTTAAAACCCGACTCCTTTGCAGCAAGTGCCATCATTCGACCAAGTTGCCCTCCGCCTATAATGCCTATCGTTTGTCCAGGATAAATAATTTTCGTCACACTAAGTCACCTGTACTTTCTAATACTTGCTGCTTTGTTGCTTCACGTCTAGCATCTAATTTATTAGCAAGCTCCGCATCTGTTGTTGACAAAATTTGAGCTGCAAGTAACCCTGCATTAGTCGCTCCTGCTTTGCCAATCGCTACAGTAGCTACAGGTACGCCACCAGGCATTTGAACGATGGATAATAGTGAATCAAGTCCATTAAGTGCACGGGATTGAACTGGTACACCGATGACAGGTAATGTTGTTTTAGCTGCCACCATTCCTGGTAAATGTGCAGCACCGCCTGCTCCAGCAATAATTACTTGTATTCCTCGCTCGCGAGCTGCCTCTGCATATTCAAACATTAAATCAGGTGTACGATGTGCTGATACAACTTTCTTTTCGTACGGTACTTGTAATTCATCTAAAATATCACATGCATGTTTCATTGTTTCCCAGTCACTTGAACTACCCATAATGACACCGATTTTCGGATTCATAAATTGTCGCTCCTTTTAAACGATAGAAAAATGATCAATTATTTATTGTGCTAGCCTCTATTTTGAATAGCTACTGCAATTCTTATTTACAAAGAAAATCCCCAAATAAACTACTCTCTACCAGTACACGTGAAAGCAGTTTACTTGAGGATTATTCGGACAAGATCGTCTCCATGCACATAGCTGTACAAAGACCTTCTCACCTTACGCCAAAAGTGCTTTCCCGCATAGTCCAGCATTTACGGTGCCGGGTAGAGACACTAGAGCCAATCCTCTAGCATATATGTGGGATCTATTTGTTTTTCCTTCTCACATTTTAACAAGGGATTGTCTTATCGTCAATCCAAAAATGCGAACATTTTTTATTAGGTGAAAAAAAACGTTCGGTTTTTAGTCAAAATCATTCGATATCTTGAGCAGGTATACCTTTAAACTGAATTTTTTGGCGCAAATAAGCTGGCTCACCATCTACGATATGAAAAAGTGGCTCTTCTTTTCGTCCTATGACCATAAAGCCATCTTTCCGCATTCTTGCCAAGCAATCCTCGATTGACTCGTTTTCCTGTACCTCATACCAAATTTGCTTTTTTCCCAACTTTTTCTTCCTTTCCATTGTACATATTCATTCACAACCAATTTGTAATTCATTATACCTTTTGTTGCTTACAGAAGTATGTAAGAACTTAAATAAATAGAAAAAACTGCAGAATTCCTCTCCGCAGTTTTGATGAATGCTCATGGAACAAAAAATGCCTTTAAATAGATACAAAAAAATAATAGCAGTAGGAACAAATGAAGGACAACAAGAACCATACGATATCCTTTGATGCCAAATAGGGCACTGGTGATGCCTAAACCACCTAAAATAAACGGCATAAACATATTTACACGATAGAGAAATGTAAAAAAGTTTCCATACCATTTGGTTGAATCATAGCCAAACATAAAGAAAATAAGTAGTAGACTTGAGATCGAAATCGCAGAAAAAATGTTCTGCCTCATTTTGATTCCTCCATTATTAAATCCAGAATGTATCTAGGCGAAAGAAATTTCCTTTAAATCCACTTGAAAATATTAAATATATTATAGCATTTTATGAATAGTTCACAAAATAAAAAAAGCCATGGAATACATCCATGACTTTTTAATTGCCTAGCGACGTCCTACTCTCACAGGGGGAAGCCCCCAACTACCATCGGCGCTAAAGAGCTTAACTTCCGTGTTCGGTATGGGAACGGGTGTGACCTCTTTGCCATCATCACTAGACTTTGTATTTAATTGAAAGATTTGCTCTTTCAAAACTGGATAAACGTTGCATTGAATGTTTCAAACTTTTTTGGTTAAGTCCTCGATCGATTAGTATTCGTCAGCTCCATGTGTCACCACACTTCCACCTCGAACCTATCTACCTCATCGTCTTTGAGGGATCTTACTTACTTGCGTAATGGGAAATCTCATCTTGAGGGGGGCTTCATGCTTAGATGCTTTCAGCACTTATCCCGTCCACACATAGCTACCCAGCGATGCCTTTGGCAAGACAACTGGTACACCAGCGGTGTGTCCATCCCGGTCCTCTCGTACTAAGGACAGCTCCTCTCAAATTTCCTACGCCCACGACGGATAGGGACCGAACTGTCTCACGACGTTCTGAACCCAGCTCGCGTACCGCTTTAATGGGCGAACAGCCCAACCCTTGGGACCGACTACAGCCCCAGGATGCGATGAGCCGACATCGAGGTGCCAAACCTCCCCGTCGATGTGGACTCTTGGGGGAGATAAGCCTGTTATCCCCGGGGTAGCTTTTATCCGTTGAGCGATGGCCCTTCCATGCGGAACCACCGGATCACTAAGCCCGTCTTTCGACCCTGCTCGACTTGTAGGTCTCGCAGTCAAGCTCCCTTGTGCCTTTACACTCTACGAATGATTTCCAACCATTCTGAGGGAACCTTTGGGCGCCTCCGTTACCTTTTAGGAGGCGACCGCCCCAGTCAAACTGTCCGCCTGACACTGTCTCCTGCCCCGCTAAGGGGCATGGGTTAGAATTTCAATACAACCAGGGTAGTATCCCACCGACGCCTCCTTCGAAGCTGGCGCTCCGAGATCTCTGGCTCCTACCTATCCTGTACAAGTTGTACCAAAATTCAATATCAGGCTACAGTAAAGCTCCACGGGGTCTTTCCGTCCTGTCGCGGGTAACCTGCATCTTCACAGGTACTATAATTTCACCGAGTCTCTCGTTGAGACAGTGCCCAGATCGTTACGCCTTTCGTGCGGGTCGGAA
The DNA here is from genome assembly GCF_002896375.1 of Lysinibacillus sp. YS11. Lineage (NCBI taxonomy): Bacteria > Bacillati > Bacillota > Bacilli > Caryophanales > Bacillaceae > Lysinibacillus > Lysinibacillus sp. YS11. The sequence continues at coordinate 4,009,202 of NZ_CP026007.1, forward strand.
CTTACCCGACAAGGAATTTCGCTACCTTAGGACCGTTATAGTTACGGCCGCCGTTTACTGGGGCTTCAATTCGCAGCTTCGCTTGCGCTAACCACTCCTCTTAACCTTCCAGCACCGGGCAGGCGTCAGCCCCTATACGTCACCTTACGGTTTTGCAGAGACCTGTGTTTTTGCTAAACAGTCGCCTGGGCCTATTCACTGCGGCTCTCATGCGCTTGCACGCTCAAGAGCACCCCTTCTCCCGAAGTTACGGGGTCATTTTGCCGAGTTCCTTAACGAGAGTTCTCTCGCACACCTTAGGATTCTCTCCTCGACTACCTGTGTCGGTTTGCGGTACGGGCACCTCTCACCTCGATAGAGGCTTTTCTTGGCAGTGTGAAATCAGGAACTTCGTCCATACGGACTCGCCATCACAGCTCAACGTTACAGTGTGCGGATTTGCCTACACACACGCCTTACTGCTTGGACGCGCACAACCAACGGCGCGCTTACCCTATCCTACTGCGTCCCCCCATTTCTCAAACGGTGAGGAGGTGGTACAGGAATATCAACCTGTTGTCCATCGCCTACGCCTATCGGCCTCGGCTTAGGTCCCGACTAACCCTGAGCGGACGAGCCTTCCTCAGGAAACCTTAGTCATACGGTGGACGGGATTCTCACCCGTCTTTCGCTACTCATACCGGCATTCTCACTTCTAAGCGCTCCACCAGTCCTTCCGATCTGACTTCAACGCACTTAGAACGCTCTCCTACCACTGACATCGTAGATGTCAATCCACAGCTTCGGTGAATCGTTTAGCCCCGATACATTTTCGGCGCAGCGTCACTCGACCAGTGAGCTATTACGCACTCTTTAAATGATGGCTGCTTCTAAGCCAACATCCTGGTTGTCTGTGCAACGCCACATCCTTTTCCACTTAACGATTACTTTGGGACCTTAGCTGGTGGTCTGGGCTGTTTCCCTTTTGACTACGGATCTTATCACTCGCAGTCTGACTCCCGTGTATAAATATCTGGCATTCGGAGTTTGTCTGAATTCGGTAAACCGGGATGGCCCCCTAGTCCAAACAGTGCTCTACCTCCAGTATTCTCATCACGAGGCTAGCCCTAAAGCTATTTCGGAGAGAACCAGCTATCTCCAAGTTCGATTGGAATTTCTCCGCTACCCACACCTCATCCCCGCACTTTTCAACGTGCGTGGGTTCGGGCCTCCAGTAAGTGTTACCTCACCTTCACCCTGGACATGGGTAGATCACCTGGTTTCGGGTCTACGACCACGTACTATTTCGCCCTATTCAGACTCGCTTTCGCTGCGGCTCCGCCTTCTAAAGCTTAACCTTGCACGTAATCGTAACTCGCCGGTTCATTCTACAAAAGGCACGCTATCACCCATTAACGGGCTCTAACTACTTGTAGGCACACGGTTTCAGGATCTCTTTCACTCCCCTTCCGGGGTGCTTTTCACCTTTCCCTCACGGTACTGGTTCACTATCGGTCACTAGGTAGTATTTAGCCTTGGGAGATGGTCCTCCCGGATTCCGACGGAATTTCACGTGTTCCGCCGTACTCAGGATCCACTCAGGAGAGAACGAACTTTCGACTACAGGGCTTTTACCTGCTCTGGCGGACCTTTCCAAGTCGCTTCATCTAACTCGCTCTTTTGTAACTCCGTATAGAGTGTCCTACAACCCCAAGAGGCAAGCCTCTTGGTTTGGGCTCTTCCCGTTTCGCTCGCCGCTACTCAGGGAATCGATTTTTCTTTCTCTTCCTCCAGGTACTTAGATGTTTCAGTTCCCTGGGTCTGCCTTCAAGACGCTATGTATTCACGTCAAGATACTACGCGATTAAACGTAGTGGGTTCCCCCATTCGGAAATCTCCGGATCAAAGCTCACTTACAGCTCCCCGAAGCATATCGGTGTTAGTGCCGTCCTTCTTCGGCTCCTAGTGCCAAGGCATTCGCCGTGCGCCCTTAATAACTTAACCAAGTTATTAAGCCTATAAAAAAACTTAAAAAATAAATGTGATTGTTACAATTTCAATGTCGTTTTATCCAGTTTTCAAAGAACAAGTTTTGAAGTGTTTCATTCAAATAGAATGAACCTTCAAAACTGAACGCAAAACGTAATCTTACAAACCCAAGGTTTGTATTCCGAAATAATCCTTAGAAAGGAGGTGATCCAGCCGCACCTTCCGATACGGCTACCTTGTTACGACTTCACCCCAATCATCTATCCCACCTTCGGCGGCTGGCTCCAAAAGGTTACCTCACCGACTTCGGGTGTTACAAACTCTCGTGGTGTGACGGGCGGTGTGTACAAGGCCCGGGAACGTATTCACCGCGGCATGCTGATCCGCGATTACTAGCGATTCCGGCTTCATGTAGGCGAGTTGCAGCCTACAATCCGAACTGAGAACGACTTTATCGGATTAGCTCCCTCTCGCGAGTTGGCAACCGTTTGTATCGTCCATTGTAGCACGTGTGTAGCCCAGGTCATAAGGGGCATGATGATTTGACGTCATCCCCACCTTCCTCCGGTTTGTCACCGGCAGTCACCTTAGAGTGCCCAACTAAATGATGGCAACTAAGATCAAGGGTTGCGCTCGTTGCGGGACTTAACCCAACATCTCACGACACGAGCTGACGACAACCATGCACCACCTGTCACCGTTGCCCCCGAAGGGGAAACTATATCTCTACAGTGGTCAACGGGATGTCAAGACCTGGTAAGGTTCTTCGCGTTGCTTCGAATTAAACCACATGCTCCACCGCTTGTGCGGGCCCCCGTCAATTCCTTTGAGTTTCAGTCTTGCGACCGTACTCCCCAGGCGGAGTGCTTAATGCGTTAGCTGCAGCACTAAGGGGCGGAAACCCCCTAACACTTAGCACTCATCGTTTACGGCGTGGACTACCAGGGTATCTAATCCTGTTTGCTCCCCACGCTTTCGCGCCTCAGCGTCAGTTACAGACCAGAAAGTCGCCTTCGCCACTGGTGTTCCTCCAAATCTCTACGCATTTCACCGCTACACTTGGAATTCCACTTTCCTCTTCTGCACTCAAGTCCCCCAGTTTCCAATGACCCTCCACGGTTGAGCCGTGGGCTTTCACATCAGACTTAAAGGACCGCCTGCGCGCGCTTTACGCCCAATAATTCCGGACAACGCTTGCCACCTACGTATTACCGCGGCTGCTGGCACGTAGTTAGCCGTGGCTTTCTAATAAGGTACCGTCAAGGTACAGCCAGTTACTACTGTACTTGTTCTTCCCTTACAACAGAGTTTTACGATCCGAAAACCTTCTTCACTCACGCGGCGTTGCTCCATCAGGCTTTCGCCCATTGTGGAAGATTCCCTACTGCTGCCTCCCGTAGGAGTCTGGGCCGTGTCTCAGTCCCAGTGTGGCCGATCACCCTCTCAGGTCGGCTACGCATCGTCGCCTTGGTGAGCCGTTACCTCACCAACTAGCTAATGCGCCGCGGGCCCATCCTATAGCGACAGCCGAAACCGTCTTTCAGTCTTTTACCATGAAGCAAAAGAGATTATTCGGTATTAGCCCCGGTTTCCCGGAGTTATCCCAAACTATAGGGTAGGTTGCCCACGTGTTACTCACCCGTCCGCCGCTAACGTCAAAGGAGCAAGCTCCTTTTCTGTTCGCTCGACTTGCATGTATTAGGCACGCCGCCAGCGTTCGTCCTGAGCCAGGATCAAACTCTCCATAAAAGAAATTTGATTAGCTCAAATTTTGCTGGCATCATGTTTGATGTCCAAAATTGTGTTTCGTTCACTAGCAAAACTAGCTACTTAAAACTTTATTGATTACGTTTTGCTTGTTCAGTTTTCAAGGTTCATTTACTAGTTACACTAAGTAACTTTTTATAATTTAACATAATGTTAACTTGTTGTCAACTGTTTATGTTAATATTTTTTAAGTTGTTCGTTTATTTCGTAACAACGTGTTTAAATATATCATCATAAATTTAAGTTTGCAAGTGTTTCATTAAAGTAAAACTATTCGCATTATTTTAAACCGAGTTTCTTCTATATAAATGTAAAAATAATAACTTATTTTATTTAGGATCAATCAATAAAAAACACCTCTAATTGTTAGCAACTTACTAACAATTAAAGGTGTCTGTTTAACTAACGTACCCAAATGAAGTATGCAAGGAAAACAAAGAATAGACCATACATCATTGGGTGAATTTCCTTTTTACGACCTGCTAATAACATTGTAATTGGGTAGAATACAAAGCCGATTGCAATTCCAGTAGCAATTGAATAACCAAGTGGCATCATTAATACTGTAAAGAATGCAGGTACTGCTATTTCGAATTTGTCCCAATCAATTAAACGTAAGGACGATACCATTAGTACCCCTACGATTACTAAAGCTGGAGCAGTAACTGCTGGTGTTACCACTGCTAGTAATGGTGAGAAGAATAATGCAACTAAGAACAGTACTGCTGTTACGACTGCTGAAAATCCTGAACGAGCGCCTGCAGCAACTCCAGAAGTTGACTCTACGTACGCTGTTGTTGTTGACGTACCAAATAAAGAACCGATAGTTGTTGCTAGTGCATCTGCCATTAAGGCACGTCCTGCACGCGGTAATTTATTATCTTTTACTAAACCTGCTTGTGTCGCTACAGCCATTAAAGTACCAGCTGTATCAAAGAAATCAACAAACAAGAATGTTAACACTACTACTAAAAACTTCACGTTAAATAATGTACCGAAGTCACCAAGTGGTTCTAGTGCTACCATGAATGTAGAATCTACACTTGGAATAGCTGATACAACGGCTGTCGGAGGATCAATGATACCTGTGATCATCCCAATAACTGCCGTAATCACCATTCCTAAGAAAATACCGATACTGCGCAATTTAATAATAAGAATAACTGAAAGAATAATTCCGAATACCGCTAATAATGTAGCGCCTGTGAAACTTCCTAAAGTGACTAAAGTAGCTGGGCTATCGACAATGATCCCTGCTCCTTGTAAACCAACAAAAGTTATAAATAAACCAATACCTGCAGAAACCGCATATTTTAGTTGTACTGGTATAGCATTAATAACAGTTTCGCGGATACCAGTTAAAGATAAAATAATAAAGATAATCCCTGAGAAGAACACGCCTGTTAAACCAGTTTGCCACGGAATACCGTATGCTCCGACTACAGTAAATGCAAAGAATGCATTTAACCCCATCCCAGGAGCAAGTGAAATCGGGAACTTCGCGAAAACCCCCATAATCAAAGAACCGACTGCTGCTGCTAATGCTGTTGCTACGAAAACAGCACCTTTATCCATCCCTGCATTTTCTAGAATACCTGGGTTAACAGCTAGAATATATGCCATTGCAAGGAAGGTTGTAATACCGCCTATTATTTCGCGGCGATAATTAGTTCCTAATTCATCGAACATGAAATATTTTTTCATTATCAAAAAATCCTCCGTGTGGTCGTCTTCAATATCGAAAACAAAAAAGACACGCTGACTACTCTACTAGTCGCATGTCTACGATATATTTCATCACAATTAGTGTGTGAAACAAATTAGTGTTTATACATTTATGTATAAACCTAAATCGTAGTCAAGTTATTTACGGTAACTTGGTAGAAACTCACGGGCCTTATCCCCGACATTATACGACGACGTATTTAATTTACATTCGTAATATATCATTTCGTTTTTTAGATTTCAACCCCATTTCCGAACATTTTTCTAAAAAGAAATACGAAAGTTCGTGTAAAATTCTTATTTAATGTTCAGGTTCTATTAAATGTATTACTAAAGAGGCTTTGTACTGAACATTTCAGCAATTAGTTTAAAGAAAAAATCCCCTAGAAATTCTAGAGGATCCTTCTTTTGAACGTATGTTTTAACTCATCACTTTACTTTGCAAGACTTGAATTCTTTTTTCTAATTTTTCTTTCCAATCTTCTGCTAATGCATCTACTGCTTGTATTTGTTTCATAGCGATTGCATCATTGTTTTTGAAGTACACTTCATTGCAATACAAAACAGAGATACGTGCAGGATGCTTTTCTACAAGCTCAATTGTTGAATCTGCACAGATTGTCCCTTCTTCAAGTACACGCGCAAGGAAACCTGTATAGCCTGTTTCGATTAAACGTTTGAGTAATGTGTTTGCCTCGGTATATCTATCAATCGTACTACATGGAATACGTCCCTGTGTAATTTGAATGACAGCATCTCCAATTTTATAAATATCACCAATACACACATCTGCTTCTAACATATTTGTTACGGTTAAATTTTCGCCAAATGCAGCAACGGGTAACGTTTTTCCAAGTTCCTGTTCCCATTGTATGTAATGCTCCGCAGGATATAAACAAACTGCTCGATCAGGGCCACCGTGATGTTTTTTATCTGCCACATCATCCCCTTCAAAGCCTTGAGAGGACAAATAAACTTCTTGCACTCGTTGCTTTTCAATCCCTGTAATCATTGAACGTCCTTTACTATCAACCAATTCTTTTGGCATCCCAACCGTTAATGTATGAATCATTGGTTTATTTTTCTCCATTTAAATCCCCCCCTAATCTGAATAGTATAATTTCTTGTGCATTCATTTAGTTTACTACATACAACACTTTACCAGCAATTGTTGCAGTTGAGATACTTCATTAAGCCATAAATTCAGAAGGAAATAAATCAAAAAAAGCCCTAAAAACCTCTCAGGGCTTTTAGGGCTTTTGCTATTATTCCCACTCAATCGTTGCTGGTGGCTTAGATGTAATATCATACAGCACGCGGTTCACGTGTTTTACTTCGTTTACAAGGCGGACGGAGATTTTCTCTAGTACATCCCAAGGAATACGTGCCCAGTCAGAAGTCATACCGTCGATAGATGTAACGGCACGGATACCGATTGCATAGTCATACGTACGAGCATCGCCCATTACACCTACTGAACGGATATCAGGTAACACTGTAAAATATTGCCAAATATCACGATCAAGGCCAGCTTTTGCGATTTCTTCACGTAGAATGAAATCAGATTCGCGAACGATTTCTAATTTTTCTTCTGTTACTTCACCAAGCACACGGATACCTAATCCAGGACCTGGGAACGGTTGACGCCAAACAATTTTTTCGTCTAGTCCAAGCTCTAAGCCTAGCGCACGTACTTCATCTTTAAATAAAGTTTTCAGTGGCTCAATTAGTTGGAATTGCATATCTTCAGGAAGACCACCAACATTATGGTGTGATTTGATTGTTTGTGCAGTTGAAGTACCAGATTCAATAATATCTGTGTAAAGAGTTCCTTGTGCTAAGAAATCCATACCTTCAAGCTTAGATGCCTCTTCATCAAATACATAAATGAATTCATTACCGATAATTTTACGTTTTTTCTCTGGATCAGAAACCCCAGCAAGTTTGTCCATGAATCGTTTACGTGCATCAATTTTAATAAGATTCATGTCAAAGTCTTCTGTGAATGTTTTCATTACTTGTTCAACTTCGCCTTTACGGTTTAAGTTGTGGTCTACGAACATACAAGTTAATTGATCGCCTATTGCTTTATGGATTAACACCGCTACCACTGATGAGTCTACACCACCAGAAAGTGCACATAATACTTTTTTATCGCCAACGATTTCACGAATTTTTGCAATTTCAAGCTCAATGAAGTTTGCCATTGACCAATCGCCTTTCGCTTCACAGATGTCGAATACGAATTGACGTAATAGATCATTACCATATACAGAGTGACGTACTTCTGGATGGAATTGTACAGCATATAGTTTACGTTCAACGTTTGCCATTGCAGCAATCGGACAAGATGCACTAGTTGCGATGACTTCAAATCCAGCTGGAACTTCTGTTACATGGTCACCATGGCTCATCCAAACGATTTGTTCTGTAGGTAATTCACCAAATAATTTGTTTGGTGTTGTTACTTGAATTTCGGCTTTACCATACTCGCGTGTTTCAGCACCTTCAACTTTACCGCCGTTTGTATGGGCCATTAATTGCATACCATAGCAAATACCTAAAATCGGTAAACCTAATTCGAAGATAGCTGGATCCACATGAAAGGCATTTTCATCATAAACAGAGTTTGGACCACCTGAGAAAATAATACCTGTTGCGTTCATATCTTTAATTTCTTCTGCAGTTACCGTATGTGGATGTAATTCACTGAAAACACCAAATTCACGAATACGACGTGTAATTAATTGGTTAAATTGGCTACCGAAGTCTAGTACAACGATTTTTTCTTGCTCTTTTAATAAAGGGCTAGCTGTCAAAATTTCCACCTCTTCTATTATTTTTAAAGGATTTTTCATGTGTTCAAAGAAAAACGCGAAGAAAGTAAAAAAACTTTCTACGCGTTCATAAGCTCTAGAATATTGATAAAGGCGAATGCGTAGCAAAGTAAAGTGATTTACTATACTTTTCACCTAACGAAAACATCCGCCTTCATAGAGAAATCATTTAAGGTGATTTCGTAGAAACATCCGAACCCTATTATCGAACTTATATGAAAGCAATCCTTGCATTTAATTTTTTTCATTTTACTCTTTGTCTACGTTAAAATCAACTGATAGTGCGATTGATTAAATATTCCCAACTTTCTTTCAGCTTCACAAAATCAACATCTTCTTTGTCTTTCCCATAAATATGTTGCTCGTAAACTACCGTCAGCTTTTGCATTTCATCTGTTTCTAATGCTGAATCTACACGCTCTGCGAATGCACTTAACGTTTCTCCATCTTTTCTCCGCAAACCAATACGGGATAATTGCTTCAGTAAAACATGGTAGGAAGAATCGAAATTTGACCAATCCGCTACTTTTTTACGGTATGCTCGAACATGCATCTTAGGAATCCACGTTTTACGCTGTAAGAATAAAGAAATACCTGTGATTATTAATAATACAACAATTATCACCCAAACATAGGCAAACTTTTTCATCCATAACCACATTGCATCAAAGCTAAATGTTGATTTTGTCTGTTCCTTCTCGGTTACCTGTTCTTGTGGTTGTGGCTGCTCGGGTTTTCGTTCTGGCTGCGCCACTTCCTCCTCATCAGACGTATCTAACGGAATATCATAATCGATGTTAACATTCCCAGAAAAGCCGATTGTAGGCTCAAACTCCATCCATCCCGTTCCAGGTATAAAAGCTTCTACCCATGAGTGCGCATTGTCATTCGTGATGCGATATTCGCGTAATCCATCTGACACAGGTCCTGCAGTTCCAGGTGCAAAGCCTTTCACCCATCGAGCTGGGATTCCTACTGAGCGTAAAAGTACCACCATTGAAGTGGAGAAATTATCACAATATCCAACTTTTGTATCGAACAAAAATTGATCGACATAATCCTGATTTTCACCAGGAATGGCAGCTTGCGTTTTATCGTACTTAAAACCATTTGTTCTAAAATAACTTTCTACAGCCTTAATTTGTTCATAAACCGTATCTTTCTTTTGCGTTATTTCAGACGCTAAGTCCCTTACACGCTGAGGAAGTTGGTTAGGTAACTGCAAAAATCGATCAAAGGAAGAATCCATTGTTTCAAGTGTTGCTGGATATGACAATTGGAGCTGCTCCATACTATAAACAGGCTCACTATAAGACAATGAATAGTTTGATAATGATTTCGATTCCCCTACCTGTTGTTCTATATTCATTTTTTCAGTCTGCTCATCTTGAATAAATAAAGTGGAATCTTGAGCCGAAACAGAAAGCATACCATATGTTTGAATTAAAAATGGCATTGGAACAGCAATATCTAATTGAATCTGACGTTCACTTTCGGGCGGCCCTACTTGTAAAGAAGTCAGAATGGGTGTATTTGACTCATAAACATTTTTCCCAAAGTTCCCCTCTGAAACAATCCAACCTTTTGACGTATACGTATCTTTTGTTTCAATACGCCAATAATGACGATCACGGGAAGAGGCAGTGAATATTAAAGTATTATCTCCTTGGAACGGACCACCTAACTGACTATCATCCTGGCTATAACCAACTGATTTTTGACCATTTCCATTTCCGTCTTGTCCAGTAACCCCTTGGATAAACGGCACCGGATCTGCCCATGTTGGCCCAGTCTTTGGTAAAAAGTATGCTACAGAACTAACGAGTAATACAGATACTAGCATGGGAATAACAATTTTCCATTTCTCCATTACCGTACTTGTAGTTTCTACTTGAAGCCATAGGCGCTTGACAAAAAGAACACCTGTCATGATTAATCCTAAAACAACAACTTTTACAATTGCCGCTTTACCGTCATAGTCACTAAATGTATCCAAAGTAGCAATAAAGAATACGGTCATGGCAAAGAAGTAGAATATATTTTTTCGCACCGAAACCCAATGGTGAATTAAATAGACCAGCATCCAAATCAATACAAGAAATAACACTGTTCTGAAAACATCTGAAACCTGTCCAAAGTCACCTGTTAGAATCGTGGCCATGTTCCCTCTCCATTCAGCCAATAAAAAAGGCAATGTATCACCAGATAATACAGGACTAGGGCTATAGATAAAAACGACAAACCAGGTAATATAACCAAACTTCACTAATCCTGATAATAAAGGATGTACGCGGAAAAGACTTAGCGCTAAAGACATACCGATAAACACTAAGAAAAGATGCATCCCACCTGTATTCGTTAATTGCATAATGGGAATAAGCCATTCACGCAAAATGAAAAATACAATAACATAAGCTATGGCTAATTCTAAAAATTCTCCTAATGATTGCTTCACGGTCTTATCACCTCCGTGAATAAATGATAGAAATCTGCTGGATTTACATAAATAACTTGTATATGTTTATACCGCATCGCAAGCTCAGATTGCACTGGTTGCTGCTTTGCCACTACAAAACAAATACAGCTTTTCACTATATTCGCAAGAGTATGTAGGAATTCATCTGAAACATCACTTGTCACATAAAGCAGTGTTGCAACTTGTTTAAAGGCTTGTTGGTCATGAAATCGAAACTTGACATTCTCTGTAGGTTTTATCGCAGCTAAATGATACATGACTTGATCTAAATGCTTGTCACCCTGTATAGCTGGGAATACTTTCGTCATTGCTCCAGCAGAAATAAATGATAAATCTCCTCGTTCCTGAACGATCATTTGTAGCATTGAAGCTACTAACTCTACTTTTTCTTCAAACATCGAGGATTTTGTAGCGTCTAGCACTAACATTAGTTCAGATGATTGTCGATCCTCAAATTCCTTAGACTGTAACTTTTGTGTACGTGCAAATGATTTCCAATGAATCCACGAAAAACGATCTCCTGGAACGTACTCTCGTAATCCAACAGCCATCGATGTGTCCTTCACAATAGAGTATGGAGACATCATCAAGCCAACATCATATTTTGTTTGAAGCGCAGCATATTTCATCTCTTGTACTCTTGGGTAAACTAAAATAGTTTGGTCCTTTTCTGCTACGACAACCTTTTTAGCCCAGCCAAAAAAATCATAGAAAACAATTGTAACACCTAGGTAACGATGTTCACCACGTGGCATATTTTCCAATTCATATTGCCAGCTAAAGGTTTTTTTAAATCCAACGAACTTAATGGCATTCGCATTTTGTATTTTAGCTTGCACTAATCCCTCACTATCCACAAGTTCCTCCATTACGATATAGGCAAATGGAAAACGTGTTTTACGTTCTATCGTAATAAGCACCTTCGCTGATTGACCTCGTTCTATATGAATCGGGTCAATCTTGCGTTCGATTAGTAAAATATCTTCTCTAACGACAAAGAAAATGAATGCATATACTAAAAATGGGCTAACCGTAAAAAATACAAACCAGCTCACAAACCCACCTTGGAACATTGCATAACAAAATGTTATGATCATCAAGAAAGCGATTAATAGGAAATGTTTACTTTTTTCTACAAAAGCTTTCCATTGCCTCATTGTTCTGCAAACCTCTTTGTCGGAACTGGTGTTTTAGCAATGATCCGCTGGATAATTTCGTCTGCTGTCACGTTATCATAGCGTGCATCTGGTTTTAAAACTAAACGATGATTAAAAACAAATGGCACTAAATATTGAACATCATCAGGGGTAACATAGCTTCGTCCTTTTAAAAATGCGTAAGCTTGAGAAGCTTTCATTAGCGCTATTGTGGCACGTGGACTCACACCTAAATAGACATAATTATTTTCTCTTGTTAGGGTAGCAAGCTCCACCATATAATTTTTAACAGAATCTTCTACATACACACCTTGAACAAGTTCCTGTAATTCGATTAATTGCGCTACCGATAATACTGCTTCGATTTTTTCAATGGCTTTACCATTCTCAGCTCTTCGTAAAATTTCAACCTCTTGCCCCCTAGATGGATAGCCCATTTTTATCTTTAAGAGAAATCGATCTAGTTGTGCTTCAGGTAAAGGATAGGTACCTTCATGTTCAATCGGGTTTTGTGTAGCCATCACAAAAAATGGCTGATTGATCATCAGCGTTTTCCCATCAATTGTAACAGAAGCCTCTTCCATCCCCTCTAACAACGCTGATTGAGTTTTCGGTGACGTTCGGTTAATTTCATCGGCTAATACAACATCCCCCATAATTGGCCCTGGACGAAATTCAAACTCCATTGTTTTGGGATTATAAATAGAAATACCGACTACATCTGATGGCAATAGATCTGGCGTAAATTGAATACGCTTAAATTGTGCATCAAACGATTTTGCAAGTGCTCGCACCATCATTGTCTTTCCTACTCCAGGTACATCCTCCAATAAAACATGTCCCCTTGCTAATAATGCGACAATACTGAGCTCAGCAACTTCTCTTTTACCAATCATTACCTTTTCTATATTTTCTAAAACATTCTGTATTTGAGCATTCATTAATCGAAAAGCCTCCCATTCCATCAAGCAATTGTGTGAATTGCAAGCAAACTTAATCTAAGCATAGCGAAATCTGTCTTGTAAAACAATTATCTGAAACTTCTACTTCCTACGAACATTCATAAAAAAGGCTTGTTTGATAACATCCAAACAAGCCTAATCCTTATTATATAACGTCATTAACCATTAGAATGTTACAAATTCAATCTTTTTAACCATATTTCTTCTAAAGATGTAGAATTTTCTTGCAAGAAAATTTCAGATATCGCCCCTGAAATGATAATTTCACCTTCATGTAAAACTAATACATCATCTGCTATTTCTTCAGCAAAAGATAGCAAATGAGTAGAGAAGATAACGGTATTGCCTTTTTTCTTCTCCTCCAACATCATGTTTTTCAACTGTGCTATCCAAAAGGGATCTAGACCATTCGTTGGCTCATCTAAAATTAACAATGACCCGTTACCAAGTAAGCTCTGGGCTAGGTTTAGCCGTTGGAGCATCCCTTTGGAAAAGTGTTTAGCTCTTTGCTTCCGAACATCCCACAAGGAAACACGCTTCAGTACATTCTCTTGCTCATATTTATCTACTTGTTTTAAAGATGCCAACAGCTCTAATATTTCAGCTGCAGTTAGCATAGTTGGAAAGTTTACATCATCAGGCATAAAACGGATTGTTTGTGGTTGATGCCATATTATTTCACCAGATTGCTGTTTCTCTTGACCCGTTAACAAACGAATCAAAGTACTCTTTCCAGCCCCGTTTCCTCCAACCAATGCAAGAATTCGACCAGCTTGCAGCTGAAAGGAGGCTTCTTTTAATCCTCTATCATTTTCATAAACCTTAGCTACATTTTTTCCCTCTAACAGAATCATCGCCGCTCCCCCTCCTTTAACAGCTTCGTAGCAAGCATTAACGGTAGTACAATCCAGAGTATTGTTATTATTCCATACCCCACCTGACCAAGCGGTGATAAGTAAAACCTCGTTACATCATAAAAGGCTGGACCAAGCACACTAGCTTGATTACTAAATATAAAATAGCCGAAGCGCAGCCATTCTACTGGATTAATATGTATCGTTATGATGATGAGCTTTTGTAAAAGATGCCCTGAAACAACTGCACCTATCGCCATTAAAGCATAAGAAATGAGCAATAAAAGAAAGGACCATACTACAAGTGATAATGCAAGTGCAAATAATCTTGTTTTTGCAAATACCCCTAGCAAGATTCCTAAAGACACAAAGATAATAATACATAATAGCGTAAGAATAACTAAAACAATTGGTAACCGTACCCCACCTAGTAACCCACCTACGGTTAATACAAAACCAAATGCCACTACTATTACTAATAAAAACGCAAGTACCGTAGCTACATATTTGCCTGTAATATATTGCTTCCGCTTCATAGGGTATGTTTTTAATAACGATAACCAACCTGATTCTATATCACCAGCTATACTCATACTACCAATGGTGAGGATAAATAGCGGCAGCAGAAATAATAACACACTTAAAAATGATGCAGTTTGACGTGTAAAGCCTTCAATATCTGGTAAAGCCATTTGTTGAATGACGACTATGGCAACGAAAACAAACGCAAACAGAAAGGCTACTAGTTGCATCCATCGACTTCTTAAAATCTGCTTCAGCTCTATTTTTACAAACATCACTCATGAATCCCCCAATTCAATGTCAGCAAATCACGATAGGCAAATAGTTGACCTTCTTCTTCATCATTCATCCATTCTTTGGCTTCGTCTTTTGTAGCAAATGCAATAACACCATAGTTCATCGGCGTCCAATAATTTTTGTTGTACACATAAATCGCTTTATAAACGTCAATCCATTCATTCGTTGCTTTATTTTTAATATAGGCTGCTCCCACTTCACCATCGCCATTTAGCTCAATGTAATCCATTAAGCATCCAATATCATCAAAAATCTCATAGTCTCCATTTTTCAAAACAATTTGCCCTGCGTATTCATTATGAACAATACTCATATTACAAACTTCACAAACATCTGTTTCACTATTAATTTCACGTGGAAGGTATGTTTTTTCACCACAGCCTACTAAAATAACGCCACATATAATTACTATCATTATCCATCTAGTCACACTCGTATCCCCCTTTTCCAAAGCCATAAACTTCCCATAAACACGATAAAACCAATCACTAATTGTAAGATATTGAATGAAAACTCTATCTCTTTCATATTGCTCAGTAATTTTGGTTCATTATCTACCAGTAGATTTCGTTCTGTTTTATTAATCTGTTGATCTAGTGACGTCAGGATAACAACGCTTGGTGATGCCACAAAAAATTGATAAACCGGCTGTCTCACCATCCATTGTCCAAAACTTGACACAGCCACATATGGAACATCTCCAAAACCATCACCTGTAACATCTAGCCCTGTATAATCATCATAAAAATTATGAATTAAACGTAACCCCCGATTGTCTGACCTTGCTGTTAATATATTGCCTGTAAACTGATTATCCATAATGATCGAACGCTCATCGACTTTTGTACCTTCTAATGCAGTTTGATTCATCTGAAAGCGATTTTCTTGTATTTGAATCACTGAACTCTTCTGCAACGCTACCCCTACACGATTATGTAGAAAGCTATTTTCTCTTACCATTGCCTCCTGTGTGTCATACATCATAAGTCCATAACTATTGAAGCCATTATGAGCACTAATTGTATTACTACTTATTTCTAAATTAGTAGTCATCATCACCATAAGACCTGTAACATTCTGTAAATATGTATTGAACAACACCTTCACATTACTTGAATACATAAAATGTGTTCCATAACGGCTATTTGTTACCTTGTTTCGCTGTACATCTATTCGCGTCCCTTCTTCAACATATATACCATCCTGGACTTGTTCGATCGTATTTTGATCGATCACGACATCTTCACTTTTAAAAATCGCAATTCCATTTCCTTTTTCAGCAAAGTGAGATTCATTTCCAATGATCCTATTTTCTAAAATTCGAATATGCCTTGATTGTTGAAGATGTATACCAACTCGGATATCTTTTAGTTCAATAGCTCTTAGCTCTAAATTATCCGCCTCATTAGCAACAATTCCTTTATTTTTTGCTGTTATTCTTATATTTTCTATAGAAACATTCGATACATGTTCAATTTTTAATACAGGTTCATCATTTTGAGCATAAAGCTCAGTCCCTTTTTGTCCGTACAGTTTGATCGGTTTCTTCACCGTGAAATTCCCTTGGTAACGACCAGCAGGAATATGAATACTATCTCCAGCTTTTGCTTGATCGATAGCATATTGAATATCAAATTCTGCATACGCCGTTTGACTTGTCATGAGAAAAAATAAAAAGAACAACATGATTTGCTTCATCACTTTCCACCTCCTCATTCAGCAAGAAAAGACTAGAGGATTTCCCCTAGTCTATGATTTAATGACCGTGCCCTTCTTGATTCATCTCATTCGAATGCATAGAACCGGATGCATCTTTTTCATCCTCAGCCTTTTTTTTGCATCATTTTCTTACGTCTCTCCAATGCATCATCTTTAATTTTTTGTAGTTCCTCCACATAAGCTTTCGAATTTTCTTGCATATATTTATCTGCTTCAGCCTTGTCCACGAAATAAATATAGCCCCAGTTCATCGGAGATTTCAGCTCTGTTTTTATAATTGTTACATCTTCAATCTTTGCCCAATCTTTCGACACAAAATCACGTACAAATTTTTCGTTTTTTTCTTCATTAGCAACCTCTGCATTTAATAAACAGCCAATATCGTCATAAAAAGCGATTGTTCCATCTTCTTTTATTGCCTGTGCTGAAAATACACCCATATCATGGTCTTTCATATAAACTTTCATATTACACATTCCACAAGTTGTCTCTTCTTCTGGCTCTTGTAACCGTGTATCTACTAATGAAGCAACTTGCACGGTTTCTGATTCATTTTTCGTAACTTCTTGCTCAATTTCCGTTTCTTCTACCTGTTTCTTTTCGCTACCACAAGCTGCAAGTACAAATAATAATATTAGTGCAGGTAACCATAATTTTTTCACAACTTTATCCTCCAAGTTTAGTTTTTTGTTGCCATCTCCTACACTACAGATTAGTTGTGAAATTAGTTAAAAATCGCTGTGAAGAAATGGAAAAATTACCTTGAACATTCCATGAACATCTTCACTTCAAATATTTTGAATTTAGTACTTTCATTTACTTCCCCTCAAAAATAAAAACTCTCCACACTGATGTGGAGAGTTTGGCTTATATGGAAGAACGGTAACTATTGAGACGCTTCTTTTGTTTGTTTAAACGACTGAGCTTTAATGCCGTCTCATTTAATTCACGGCGAATTTCCAAATCACTAGCGCTATCTATATGGATAGGTGTAATCGGTTGCTGCTGTTGTGAATTAACAGAAATAGTTGTTGAATTGTACGTCTTCTCTTTATTTTTTTGTAATCTATTCCGAAATTGCTTTTGTGGATTTTGCCCAAAGTTATGGCTGAGATCACCAGCATGTAAATACTGTTGTTCCTGCCGAAAAACACTACTTGTCGTTGCACTCACTCTAGAAGTCCTCATAAAAAGTTACCCTCCCCTACATTTTATTATCCTTATAGGTAATTATATCGACATTATATGCTGACAATTAACAACATAGAACCATAATACATAAAAAAAGAGCGAAAAGAGCTATTTTTAAAAGTGAAACCACTTTCTTTATAACCCTTTTCGCTCATCTTACTTCCAAAAATCATCAAATATTGTAATTGGCATATGACGTTTATGTTGGGAACGCAAATAATACCCTTCTAATCTTTGGCGAGGTTCTTCTGGAATTTCTTTCCCCTCTAAATAATCATCTATTTGATCATACGACACACCTAGCGCCACTTCGTCTGGCAATGAGGGACGATCTTCTTCTAAGTCTGCTGTAGGCACCTTTTTATAAAGATGCTCAGGGCATTGAAGTTCTGCTAACAATTGCTTTCCTTGTCGTTTATTTAAACGGAAGATTGGCATTAAGTCTGCTCCACCATCACCAAACTTTGTATAGAAGCCTGTAATAGCTTCCGCAGCATGATCTGTTCCTAATACAACCGCTCCATTCATTGCAGCAATTGAATATTGGACCTTCATACGCTCACGAGCCTTTTCATTCCCTTTCACAAAGTCATTCAGCTCAACCCCCGCATTTGTTAGAGCTCTCACACTAGCATCCACTGCGTCTTTTATATTTACTGTATAAACCTTCGTTGGCTTTATATAATCAATGGCATCTTGGCAATCCTGTTCATCAGCTTGTACGCCATATGGTAATCGTACAGCGAAAAACGAATACTTCATTTCTCCCTCTTCTGCATTTAATTCATCAATAGCCAACTGCGCTAGTTTTCCTGTTAATGTTGAATCTTGACCACCAGAAATACCAAGAACAAAACCTTTTACAAAACTATAGCGTTTTGCATATTCCTTTAAAAAATCAATTGATTTACGTATTTCCCTCTGTACATCAATGTTAGGCAGTACACGTAATTCCTCAATAATTTGTTGCTGTAAAGTCATTGCACCCGTCACTCCTTTTTACATTCGTTTAACCATCGCATGCACTTCTTCAATATTACGCATCTTATTATCCCAGCATTTTTGACTGAGATCGACCGGATATTCTTCAGGATTCATCGCACGCTTATATTCATCCCACAACAGCTCTAAATTCTCCGCCGCGTAATCACGCATTTCCTCTAATGTAGGGTTTTGATAATTGATCGCTCCATTTTTAATAACATGCTGATGTAAATTTTTTGCTTCAAAATTTGTGACAAACTTTGAGACAAACGTATGAATCGGATGGAACATTTTGATACGTTCCTCATCTTGAGGATTTTCATCGTGCATTGTGATGTAGTCTCCTTCTGCCTTTCCATTCTTTTTATCGATAATACGATAGACATTTTTCAAGCCTGGCGTTGATACCTTTTCCGCATTAGCTGAGATTTTTATTGTATCTTCAAGTTGCCCTTCGCTATTCTCGATAGCCACCATTTTATATACTGCACCTAACGCAGGCTGGTCGTAAGCTGTAATAAGCTTTGTACCAATTCCCCAAACATCCACTTTTGCTCCTTGAGCTTTTAAATTTAAGATGGTGTATTCATCTAAATCGTTTGAGACAATGATTTTGGCATCATGGAAGCCTGCAGCATCCAACATACGACGAGCTTCTTTTGATAAGAAAGCAATATCGCCGCTATCTAAGCGTATGCCAATAAAGTTAATTTTGTCTCCTAGCTCTTTAGCTACTTTAATTGCAGTTGGCACCCCTGATTTCAATGTATTATAAGTATCTACCAAAAACACACAATCGCGATGACGTTTTGCATAAGCATGGAATGCATCGTAATCATTTTTATAAGCTTGTACTAATGCATGGGCATGTGTACCAGAGACAGGAATTTTAAAAAGTTTACCTGCTCGAACATTACTTGTGGAAGCAAAACCACCGATAAACGCGGCACGTGTTCCCCAAATAGCAGCATCCATCTCTTGTGCACGCCTTGTACCAAATTCCATCGCCACTTCATTTTTAATAATTTGCTTGATACGGCTAGCCTTTGTAGCAATTAATGTTTGATAGTTAACAATATTAAGTAAGGCTGTTTCAATTAGCTGCGCCTCTACTAATGGAGCTTCAATTCGGACGATTGGTTCATTAGCGAAAACCAGTTCCCCTTCTACCATGGAATACATTTCTCCAGTAAATCGGATGTTCTTTAAATACTGGATAAAGTCATCTTTATAACCTACTTCATCACGTAAATACGCAATATCCGATTCACTAAAATGAAAATCACGTAGATAATCAAGCATTCGCTCTAACCCAGCAAATATGGCATAGCCATTACCAAAAGGTAATTTTCTAAAATACAATTCAAAAACCGCTTTTTTATTATGTATGCCATCCGCCCAGTAGGATTCTGCCATATTGATTTGATATAAGTCTGTGTGTAGCGCTAAGCTATCATCTGCATAGTTCGATCTCAAAAGAAACCCCTTCTTCCGCTTTGATAATTAGTCCTAGTATACACTATATACCCAAATTCTTGCGTATTACATTCCCTCTTGCAGATGTTAGGTTTTCTAACATAAATAGTCAGAAAATTTAGAACTGTACACATTTTAGACACAAATTTTAGTACCGCTTTCATTCCCTTTATAAAAACCTTTTTTCTAAAATACTTCGAGACTAGAAATATTCTATGTAAACTAACCTTACATAGAATTCAAAAAAACAATTGCACTGTTTTTAATACCGTTTTAACATGTAAATTAAATTTACGCAAGGAGCTGGTACTCATGAAAAAAATTGAAGCAATCATTCGTCCTGAAGTTTTTGGAGCTGTTCGGGATGGTCTTGCACAGGAAGGAATTGCAGGGTTAAGCGTTTCTGAAATCGCTGGTTGTGGTCGTCAGCTAGGTCGAACAGGACTCTTCCGCGGCAATACGTATGAAATTGAATTTTTACCTAAATTAAAATTAGAAATGATTGTAGACGATGGCAAAGTTGATGCCATTGTAGAGATTTTATTGCGTGAAGCAGCAACCGGTAAAGTTGGGGACGGGAAGATTTTCATTTATCCAGTAGAACAAGCAATTCGTATCCGAACAAAAGAAGTCGGATCGATTGCAGTAGAATAAAGGGGGCGATATAGATGGATGAAGTACTATTATCTGTTAATTTAATTTGGGTGATGCTTGGCACTATTTTAGTATTCTTTATGCATGCAGGTTTTGCTATGGTTGAGGCTGGATTTACCCGCTCAAAAAATGCAGTCAATATCATCATGAAGAATTTTCTTACCATTTCTCTTGGTGGAATCGTCTATTTTTTATGTGGCTATGCCATTATGTTCGGAGACTCAGTAGGTGGCATTTTCGGCACAAGTGGCTTTGCTTTAAAAGGAGTAGATGATCTTTCTTTCTTTATCTTCCAAACGATGTTTGCTGCAACTGGAGCAACTATTTTATCGGGGGCTGTTGCAGAACGTACTAATATTTTCGCTTATGTTGGAGTTATTATACTTATGTCTTTAGTTGTTTATCCTGTAGTAGGCCACTGGGTTTGGAGTGGTCAAGGTTGGTTAACAGATTTAGGTTTTGTTGATTTTGCTGGCTCGACAGTTGTCCACTTAACAGGGGCTGTTGCAGCATTTGTCGCAGCAGTTATGGTCGGACCTCGACTAGGCAAATATGAAAATGGGCGAGTAAATGTTATTACAGGACACAGCATTCCATTAGGTGCATTAGGCGTATTTTTACTTTGGTTTGGTTGGTTCGGCTTCAATGGCGCTTCTACATTAGCAGCTGATCCAGAGCTAGTTCCTAGTGTTATTGCTAATACGTTTTTTGCAGCTGCAGCTGGTGTCGTTGCCACTGCTTTCTATACAAAATTTCGATACGGACATATCGATGGCTCTCTTACATTAAATGGTGCATTAGCTGGGCTTGTAGGGATTACTGCTGGTGCAGCGAATGTCAGCATTTTTGGCTCACTTATCATTGGTTTAATTGCTGCCCCTTTACTTGTGGAAGGTGTACGCTTCCTAGAGTGGAAGCTAAAAGTTGATGATCCTGTTGGAGCAATTGCTGTTCATGGTATTTGTGGTATTTGGGGAACACTGGCAGTTGGCCTCTTTGACATTGGTGGGCAAGGCTTATTTTATGGTGGGGGTTTTGGTCTATTAGGTATTCAAGCAATCGGCGTTATTGCAACTATTGCTTGGGTTAGTGTATCTGTAGCTGCAGGTTTATTGATCATCAAAGCATTTGTCCCATTACGCGTAACAGCTGAAGAAGAAATTGCTGGATTAGATGTAATGGAACACGGAACGCCTGCCTACGAATACCAAGATATTTTCAAAAGCTCCGCTGTGCGAGGCGAAACCTTCGCTCATCGTTTAACACATTTCGGTAAAACGCAGAACAATGTTCAAGAAGAACAACATGTATAGCTATTTCATCTGCTCCTTTATCTTTGGATAATGGGGCAGATTTCTTTTGGTGCACTCCTACATGTGAAACTGTTCGTTTACAGAGAAAGAAGATTACTTTGTTTGAAGTGATCTAATCCATAGAAAAAGCGCTCTTTCCATTATTTCGCAAGAGACTAACATTTACCGCTTCACTCGTTCTATTCCTTCTCTAACTCAAGTAAAAATTGTTTCATAGCTAAGCCACTTCTGAAGCCTGTTAATTGGCCATTTTTGCCAATGACGCGATGACATGGAATGATCGCTAGAATTGGGTTCGCTCCTATAGCAGTCCCTACCGCTCTAACTGCTTTGGGGTTACCAATGCGTTGAGCAATATTTCCATAAGTTGTTGTTGTACCATAGGGTAATTCTTTTAGTGCATCCCAAACTGCTAATTGAAATGCTGTCCCTTTTACATGGATTGGAAGGTCAAATTCAATAAGTTCCTTCTTAAAATAGGCTGTTAATTGCTCTTTATATGGTAGCAATTTTTCCGAATTCTCTTCAAAACAATATCCTTTGAACGGTTTTTTAGCCCACTCCTTCACTTCATCGAATGCTGCATTTGGTGTACCTATATAAACAAGTCCTTCGTCTGAAGCCACAACATACATATCACCTTGTGCATATGTCAAAGTATCGAAATACAATATTTCCATTTCCAAATCCCCTTCTTTCTTTTTTCAACACCATCTTCCATCATTTCATGCTACAGTTATTTTACTGACTAAAGCAAAGGAGTTTCAATAGATGAATATGTTATATGAGCCTGCGATTCACTTTCAACAAGTTCATTTTTCAGTAAATGACAAAATGATATTAAAGTCAATTACTGGATCATTTCCAAAAGGACAAATCACGACTCTCGTTGGCCCCTCTGGCGCTGGTAAAACAACGTTACTTAAATTATGTAATGGCCTTCTTTCACCATCAAATGGGCATATACTCGTTGATAATCAACCTATTTCTACATATGATCCAACAGCTTTAAGAAGGCATGTTGGTATTGCTTTACAGGCAGCTCCTATGATAGGAGGTACAGTGTTAAAGAATCTTGCACTCCCTCGTACACTGCAAGGACAAAAACTTTCGGACCGGGAGGCTATTCAATATTTAGAGGACGTTGGGTTAAACGAAAGCTTCTTGCATCAATCTACAAATGATCTATCAGGCGGACAACGTCAAAAGGTATCCATCGCTCGAACACTTATCAATCAATCCTCTATTTTATTATTAGACGAAATAACGTCAGCCTTGGATCGTCAATCCGTACAGGATATTGAAAAATTGATTGTCACCATTAACAAAAAATACAATGTCACTATGATTTGGATTACTCATAATTTACAACAAGCATTAACGATTGGTCACTATACATGGGTTATGATGAATGGGGAGCTCGTGGAAACCGGTAAAAGTTCTTTACTCAATGCACCAACAAATCCACGTGTTGCCGAGTTTGTACAGGGGGTAAACAAATGACCTATACAGCCTTATCACTGACATTAATTTTTGTTTGTATTCCTTTACTCTTATCCAAAATATTAAAGTTAGACCTTGAAAAAGATACGCTCATTGCAACATTACGCTCCATCATTCAATTGCTTGCTGTCGGCTATATATTAAAATTTGTCTTTGACGCAAATAGTTATAGCTATATTTTCCTCATGGTAGCACTAATGATTATCGTTGCCACGTTAAATGCCCGAAAAGAAGGAACAGGCATAAGAGGAATAACCTGGAAAATAGCACTAACTCTTGTCATGATAGAAATAATTACACAAGGTGTCTTGCTAGGCTTTCATATTGTTCCAGCAACTGCTCAATATATCATTCCCATTAGCGGGATGTTAATCGGTAATTCAATGGTGCTATCCATTTTATTCTTAAATCGTTTTACGGCTGAAATTATTAACCATAAGGACCAGATGGAACTAATACTATCCCTAGGTGGCACACCAAAACAGGCTATTCATCGTCAATTAATTAATGCCATAAAAGCTAGTATGATTCCTACTATCGAGAGTCAAAAAACAATCGGACTAGTACAGCTACCAGGTATGATGAGTGGTCAAATTATCGGAGGAGCTGACCCTATTCAGGCAGTCCAATTTCAACTTTTAATTATCTTTGCTCTCTTAACAACTGCAACATTATCCAGTGTTATGATTGGTTTTTTAAGTTATCCTGCGTTATTTAATGAACGTATGCAAATACTTGAAATGAAATAATTGTTAGGCTGAATGTAATATAGTTTAAAAAATTTATGTTATACTAAAAAGAAAATGCAGTTAGGAGAATGACCATGTTATTACGCGATTTTTTCATCCATTTATCTGAGAACCAACTATTAAATAGTGCTGCAAAGAAATATGGCCTAAAATTAGGAGCACAAAGTGTAGTAGCTGGTACAAATATCGAAGAAACAATTGCAAGCATCAAAGAGCTAAATGCACATAATATTTCTTGTACTGTAGATAACCTAGGTGAATTTGTTTCAAGTAAAGAAGAAGCGACTGCTGCTAAAGAAAAAATCCTTACTGTGATCGAAGCTATTCACGAAAATGGTGTAGCTGCACATATTTCATTAAAACCATCTCAATTAGGTTTAGATATTGATGTTGATTTTTGTTATGACAATCTGTATGAGATTGTAGAAAAAGCCGCTTCATATGATATCTTTGTAAACTTTGATATGGAAGACTATGGACGCCTACAAACTTCCTTTGATATGGTGGAAGAACTATCTAAAACATTTGATAATGTTGGTACTGTCATCCAATCATACTTTTACCGTGCAAAAGATGATATTGAAAAATTCAAGGACTACCGTTTACGTATCGTAAAAGGTGCTTATAAAGAGCCAGTTGAAGTAGCCTATCAAGACAAATTAGATATTGATTTAAACTTTATTGAGTTGATTGAATATCACCTACTAAACGGTAAATTTACATCAATCGCAACACATGATCACAATATCATTGCACACGTAAAACGCTTTGTAGCCGATCATAATATCCCACTTGATAAATTTGAATTCCAAATGCTATATGGTTTCCGTACAGATATGCAAAAAGAGCTTGCAAAAGAAGGCTATAACTTCTGTGTGTACGTTCCATTCGGTGAAGATTGGTACGGCTATTTCATGCGCCGTTTAGCTGAGCGTCCTCAAAACCTTAATCTTGTCACAAAACAAGTATTTACGAAAAAAACGAATACTGTTCTTGCAGTAGCAGCAGGTGCATTCGTTCTTGGTCGTTTAACTAAACGCAACAAGTAAAAAAGAGAACCTTTTCGCTTATGATGCGATAAGGTTCTCCTTTTATTTATTCCATCCTTTTTCTTTAAAGCGTGCAATGGCCTCAATTCGATTGCCAACGTTCAGTTTTTCTAAGATCGTTGAAATATAGTTACGAACAGTACCAGCAGACAAAAACAGCTCAGCAGCAATTTCCTTTGTCGTCTTACCCTCTGCCACAAGTGTCAGTACTTGGCTCTCTCGCTCCGTTAAAGGATTTTCACTATCATCTTCATAGACAAAATCAACGAGCTCTGGTGCATAAATACGTTTACCATCCATTATTGTACGGATTGCGCTCACTAACTCCTCTATAGGGCTATCCTTTAATAAGTAGCCTCTGACACTCGCTTTTCTAGCACGTTCGAAATAACCCGGTCTAGCAAATGTAGTTAAAATAATGACTTTACAATCTGAACCAGTACTATGCATTTCCTCTGCTGCGTCTAGTCCAGTTTTCACTGGCATTTCAATATCCATAATACAAATATCAGGTTGATGCTCTTCCACAAGCATCAATGCTTCCTCACCATTTTTTGCTAAGCCAACAACCTCCATATCCTCCTCCATACTAAGTAAAGAGCGAAGTGCGCCTAATAGCATCCCCTGATCTTCAGCAATCACAATTCGTATCATGTCACAATCCTCTTTTCTATATGTTCTTCAGATTGTCTTTGACATTCTGATGTGTAATAGCTACTGGGATAGTTACCGTTAATGTGGTGCCCTCAACACTTTCAATTTTGAAGGACCCATTAATAAACTCTAAACGTTCCCGCATTCCCTTCAATCCATTACCAGTTCTCCAGGCTTGTTTTTTCGTAATGCCCTGTCCGTTATCTCGCACTACTAAGTAAACTTCTTTAAAATTTTGATGGAAAGCAATTTCACATTTTGTTGCTCCACTATGTTTGACAACATTATTAACCGCCTCTTTTAAGCACATAGATAAAACATTCTCTACAAGCGGTGGAACTTGCAGTGCATTTTTATCACCCTCAAAGACAAACTCCATTTCAGCCGCCTTTAGTATTTGTGAAATACGCATGATCTCATCTTCGAATTTTGCCGTGCGCATATCTGAAACTAATTCCCGAACCTCTTTTAAGGCAATACTAGCTGTCTGGCGTATATCCTTAATCTCAATCAAGGCTTGCTGGGGATCTCGTTCAATCAGCCTAGAAGCTAGATCACTCTTCAAACCAATCATGGACAATTTTTGTCCTAATGTATCATGCAAATCTCGAGCTATTCTTTGTCGTTCCTCAAAAACAATTAACTCAGCAATACGTTCATTGGCTGTTTCTAACTGTCCCTCTAAATTTTCACGTTTATTTTTGGAATAAAGCGTTAGCGGTAAAAGGACGACAGCTAAAATAGTTAATACAACGAATGGCAACTGTGATAAAAATAGGTTGAGCTCTACAAAGAATCCAGCACCAGTTGAAATAACTGTAAATCCAATATGTAGACCATACATAATATAAAAGCCGACGGGTCTTCGGATATTCCCAATAAAAAATGCTGTAAAAATGGACAAATAGACATAGCCATATAATATAGTCATAATGATGTTTATGACCATTTCAAAGCTAATCCACATATAAACTAAACCGCTTTTCGAATTCATGGCAAATCGATAGAAGATAAAATAGAGCATTAAAAATGTAATGCCTATCGATATTTCGATGTAAGACGATTTCCTAAAAATGAAGAAAAACGGTAGGAAACAAAAAATTATCCACAAATATACACTGAGCATCGGACTATTCGGAATAATACTATGCCATTTCCTCAACATAATCTCACGCTCTTTCCTACTTTTCCCTTATTATAACAAGAAAATTAAATTTATGCCTGTACATGCTTTGACCCATATTCCTCTCTTTACATAAAACAGCCATCTCTCTTGCAGAGATGGCTGTTATCAACTAAGCGGCAATACTGCCTCTTTCTTTACGCTTTATAATTTCATTTACCTCTTTAAACGTCACAAATTTACCTTGATCCTCATCATATAACTTATAACGTAGTGATTCTAAACTCGTACGTAGAGTAATCGTTGTTGCCATGTGTAATGGCGGTGTCTCATTGTGTGCCTTTTCAAGATTATAATTAGGTACACGAGGAGCTAAGTGATGAACATGATGGAAACCAATATTCCCTGTTACCCATTGTAAAAGTTTTGGCAATTTATAATAGGAGCTTCCTTCAACTGCAGCTTTCACATAATCCCACTCAGAATCATGCTCAAAATAAGAATCTTCATACGTGTGCTGGATGTAAAATAACCAAATTCCTAAAGAACCTGCAATAAATAAAGTAACGCCTTGCACTAATAAAAACGCTTGCCAGCCCATGAAGAAAATTAAACCGGCACAAATTCCCACAATGACAATATTCGTTAAAATTGTATTGAGACGTTCCTTTTTCTTCGCATCCTTACGATTAAAACGATTTAAGACAAGAACCATATAAAGTGGGCCTAATCCAAACATCACAAATGGATTACGATAGAAGCGGTACCATAGACGTTGCCCTTTTGAGGCTTGCATATATTCTTCAACTGTCATCATATCAATATCACCGATACCACGCTTGTCTAAGTTTGAGCTTGTTGCATGGTGAATTGTATGCTCACGTTTCCATTTTTCATAAGGGAATGATGTTAGCACCCCAGTAAAAAATCCAACCCAGTCGTTTGCCTTTTTACTTTTGAAAAATGAACCGTGTGTACAATCATGAAAAATAATAAAAGTTCGTACGACAAAACCTGCTGAAATGGCACTTAAGCCAACTGTTAGCCAAGGTGATACATCCACTAACAAGTAACCAGCCACCCATAATGCAATTAACGGTACAATTGTATTTATAATCTGAAAAACACTTTTACGCGTATCCGATTTAGCAAATGGCGCTACATCTTGACGTAACTTTTTCGTTTTTTCTTTAATTGTTGCCATCTTCTACTCCCTCGTTTCCTTTTCCTTATGAGCTCATCATAAAACAAGAGTACAAGTCAGTAACAGACGCAAACATCACAAAAAGGATATGACATTTGTCATATCCTTTTATGATTTCGGTCCAGTCAAATGAAGTTGGTAGAACACAAGGTCTAGCCATTGTTCAAATTTATAGCCTGCATTTTTGATTGTGCCTGCATATTCAAATCCTAATTTTTCATGTGCTTTAATACTACCAATGTTTTCTCCATCAATACCTGCGACAAGCGTTTTCACACCATTTTCTTCAGCAATCGCGATCAACTTGTGTATGAGCTTTGTCGCAATCCCTTTTTGATAATGCTCTTTATGCACATAGACAGAGTGCTCCATTGTAAATTTATAACCTGGATAAGGACGAAATTGACTATAGCTAGCAAAGCCAGCGACAAGCCCATTATCCTCAAATACAAGCAAAGGATTACCTAATGCTTGTTGCTCCTTAAACCACTGTACTTTTTCATCTAAAGTTTGTATATCGTATCGATAGACAGCCTTGCTTGTTAAAATTATATCATTATAGATGTCCAAAACCCCAGGTATATCTTTTTCTTCCATGAATCGTATCATTCTGCTCACTTCCCTTAACCAAATCATTATCATCTACAATGAAACAGAGATAGATAGTCAATGAATGGACTATCTATCTCTTATTTTATGCCTTAAACATTGAAGTAGCGAGCATCAGGATGAGCAAAAACGATTGCAGATACAGATGCTTCTGGCTCCATCATAAAGCCTTCTGTAAGATGGACGCCAATATCCTCAGGTTTTAACAAGCCGAATAGTTTTTCTTGATCCTCCAAGTTAGGACATGCAGGATATCCGAATGAAAAGCGTTGCCCCTGATATTTTGCAGCAAAACGATCTCTCATAGTGAAATCTGTTGCATCAGGGAAGCCCCATTGGTCACGAATTTCCTGATGCATACGTTCAGCAAAGCCCTCTGCTAATTCTAAAGCAGTAGATTGCAAGGCATGACTTTCAAGGAATTTCCCATCCTCTTTTAACTGGTGAGCTGTAGCCATTACTCCTTGACCTGCTGTTACAACCATAAGCGCAATATAGTCCATTTCACCGCTCTCTACCGTTTTTAAGAAATCTGCAAGACATAAAAATGGTTCCACCTGCTGACGAGGGAAGGTAAAACGTTCAATTTCCGTCTTACTATCAGCTGGATCATACACAACGACATCATCACCATCTGCTTGAGCAGGGAAAAATTGATACAAACCTGATGGCTTTAATAGATCACTTTTCAAATAATCATCTACTAAATCCTTTAGCTCTGTTGCTCTTGAATCACCCGCATCAAGCAATTGCTGAACCTGCCCTTTCAAGCCTAAATGGTGTCCCAATAAAGTACGCATATTAACATAAGGATATAAATGCGATACAGAATAGTCTTTTTTCACATGACGTCGTAAATCAGCTGGTAAAAATACAGGCGCTCCCTTTACTGTTCGTGCGGGCTTTATTGTTACCTCTTTTGCAGGACGAGCAGCTCGTTTTTCATCGGCCTCTAAACGTTTTTGACGGGATTCTTCAATTTCTGCTAAGAATTTTTCACGTGTCCCTTCACCCATTAATAGATTCGCTTGCTCTAAGCCTTGCATAGCATCCTTTGCATAAATAACAGGACCGCCATATTCATCTGCAATTTTTGTTTCAGTAAAACGACGAGAAAGTGCAGCTCCACCAACTAAAATAGGTACATCAATTCCCGCCTCTTTAAAATCCTGAGCAGTAATTACCATCTGTTGCGCTGATTTCACGAGTAAACCTGACAGCCCAATAAAATCTGGTTTTTCCTTACGAATTGCTTCAATCAATTGGGCAGGGGTTACTTTAATGCCCAAATCGACAACCTTATAGCCATTATTACTTAATATAATATCAACAAGGTTTTTCCCAATATCGTGAACATCACCTTTTACCGTAGCAAGGACCATTTTCCCTTTCCCAGCACTCTCTTCATCCTTCTCCATGAATTGCTCTAAATGAGCAACAGCGGCCTTCATCACCCCTGCTGATTGTAAAACCTCTGCTACAATGAGTTGATTATCATTAAATAATCTACCTACCTCAGCCATGCCCTCCATTAAAGGACCATTAATTATATCAAGCGGCGCCTCGAAGATTTCCCGTGCAGCGTCTAAATCCTCAATTAGCCCTTCTTTAGTTCCTTCTAATATATAGTAAGCTAAACGACCTTCAACCGTTTTCGGAATATCGGCTTCCGTTTTTTCCTTCTTTTTATCACGATAAAAATCTGTAAACACTGCTAATGTTTCATCATTTGTATTAAAGAGCAGGTCATTTGCGAGTTTAATTTCCTCTTCCGGTATGGATGCGTAACGCTCCAATTTCTCTGTATTAACAATGGCATAATCTAAGCCTGCCTGTGTACAATGATAGAGGTAGACAGCATTCAGTACTTCACGGCCAACTGGTGGTAAGCCAAATGAAATATTACTTACGCCAAGTACCGTCAATGTCTGCGGCAATTTTTCTTTGATGAGTCGAATGCCTTCAATCGTTTCCAAAGCTGAACCAATATACTGCTCATCGCCCGTTCCTACAGGGAACATTAATGGGTCGAAAATGATATCCTCTGGTGCAATTCCCCATTTCTCCGTTAAAAGTTGATAGGAGCGTTCGGCAATTTCAAGCTTTCGATGACGGTCAACCGCCATTCCCTTTTCATCTATCGTTCCAACAACTAATGATGCACCATATTTTTTCACCAGTGGTAACACTGCATCAAACCGTTCTTCACCATCCTCTAGATTAATAGAGTTAATGATGGCTTTCCCTTGAGAAAACTTTAATGCTTCCTCAATTACTTTTTCATCAGTTGAGTCAATCACAAGAGGCACCTTAACCTTTTTTACAACCTCCTGCATAAATCCACGTATATCGGCTAATTCATCACGATCAGGGTTGGCTAAACAAATATCGATAACATGTGCACCATTTTTAACTTGAGCACGTGCAATCTCTGCGGCCTCCTCAAACTTTCCATCAATGATTAAATTCTTAAATTTACGAGAGCCGATAACATTTGTTCTCTCCCCAATAAATAACGGACGCATAGAATCGTCATACAATAACGGTTCAATTCCTGATACCGCATGACCATGTGTTTTTTCTGGTAATTGACGAGGTTTTTCATCTTTTAAGATCTCACGAATGGCTGCAATATGAGCGGGTGTCGTCCCACAACATCCACCTACAATATTAAGCCAACCCTTTTCTGCAAAACCTTTTAATTTTTGCGATAGCGATTCTGGTGATTCATGATAACACCCTTCTTCATCTGGTAAGCCAGCATTTGGGTAACAGCTAATATAGCCTGTTGAAAGCTCTGCTAATGAACGAATGTGATCCGTCATAAACTCAGGTCCCGTCGCACAGTTTAGGCCAACTGATAATGGTTTAATATGCTCGATCGAAATATAAAAGGCATCAATTGTTTGCCCTGCAAGCGTTGTACCCATCGGTTCTATTGTTCCTGAAATCATGACAGGTAGCTCTTTTCCCGTTGATGCAAAAGCGCGCTTTACGCCAAGTGTGCCTGCTTTGACATTGAGCATATCCTGACTTGTTTCTAATAACAAAACGTCGGCTCCTGCCTCAATTAAAGCTTTTGCCTGTACATAAAAATTTTCCTCTAGCTCTTCAAATGTAATACCACCTGTTACTGATAACGTTTTTGTTGTTGGCCCCATAGCCCCTGCAACAAAACGTGGCCAATCCGATGTGGAATAACGATCCACTGCTTGTCGAGCAATTTCCACTGCACGCTTATTAATTACTTCTGCTTTTGTGCCAAGATCATATTCATTTAACACAAGAGGCGTCCCACCAAATGTATTTGTACAAATAATATCTGCGCCTGCCTCTAAGTATTTATGGTGAATTTTTTCAATAACATCTGGTCTAGTAAGCACAAGATTTTCATTACAGCCATCAAGTTCCTCGCCACCAAAATCCTCTGCTGATAAATTTTCATTTTGTAGCATTGTTCCCATTGCGCCATCAAGAATTAAAATACGTTTCTCTAGTTGCTCTTCAATCGAGTGCTTAGCCATGTATACTTACTCCTTTTTTCTGTTCATCCAATTGCTTTATATATTTCATCAACTCTAGTGTCACATCGTAACGTAAAAATGGTGTAATAAGGTAAATCCCATTGAAATATTGCGTAGCCACTTCTACTAATTCTTTGGCAATAGCAATCCCTTCCAATGTTGCCTTTTCTTTATCTTCTCCACATGCTTTCATTCTTGTTAAGGCATCTTCAGATAATTTGATACCTGGCACTTCATGATGTAAAAATTCAGCGCTTTTATAACTCGTAACAGGCATAATACCGATGTAAATTGGAGCTTGTAAATGCTTTGTTGCCTCATAAATCTCTACAATTTTCTCTATCGTATATACTGGTTGAGAAATGAAGTAGTCTGCCCCATGCTCAATTTTCTTCTCCAAGCGTGTCACAGCACGATCTAACACACGGACGTTTGGATTAAATGCAGCAGCAACTGAAAAATTTGCTTTTTTACGAAGTGGCTTACCTGAGAAAGAGACCCCTTCATTTAATTGCTTAATTAATTGGATTAGCTCCATGGAAGATACATCATAAACACTTGTCGCACCTGGGAAATCTCCTACTTTTGTTGGATCACCCGTAACGGCCAACACATCATGAATACCTAAAGCATTTAACCCCATTAAATGAGATTGTAGACCAATTAAATTACGGTCTCGACATGTAATATGAGTTAGTGGGCGTACACCATGTGAGCTCTTCAACAATGCGCCCATTGCAATATTGCTAATACGTGGAGAGGCCAATGAATTGTCTGCCATCATAACTACATCTGCACCTGCATCATATAATTGCTTTGCTCCTTCAAGGAACCCATCAATCTCTAAATGTCTAGGCGTATCCAACTCTACTATGACAGAGCGTTCACGTTTAACCTTTTCATGAAGAGGCTCATACTTTGTTGGCTCCGCTTCCCGAACAATCTCAATCTTTTTAGGCTTCGCATGCTTCTCCTGAACCGGTGATAACTCTTCTAAATACTTCTTTGCTGCTGTAATATGTTTGGGTGTTGTACCACAGCAGCCCCCTATTAAACGTACACCTTGATCACGCAATTCAACAGCCGCTCGACCAAAATAATCAGCTTCTGATTCATAAACGACACGCCCATCCTCTAAGTCCAGAAGTGATGCATTTGGATAGGCCGACATAAATGCCTTATTAGGAAGTTCTACACCTTCAAATGCCTGAATTGTATGGTGTGGACCTAGTCGACAATTGACACCAACAATATCAGCACCTAGAGCTTCAAGCTCATGGAGAGCATTATTTAAAGACATCCCATTTTGTAGAACACCGGGCTCATGCATAGAAACTTGTGCAATAATCGGCAATTTTGTTTTTTCTCGTAGCATCTTTAAGGTTGCTGTTAATTCTTCAAAATCATAATAAGTTTCAAGTAAAAGGCCATCTGGATTCCCTGCAAGTAAGACGCTTGCTTGTTCTTCAATAGTCGCTAATATTTCATCCAAGGTTGCATCACTTTTACGAATTCCCCGAATACCACCAATTGTTCCTAAAACAAATTGACCGCCATCAGCCGCTGCTCGTTTTGCGATGGTGATAGCAGCTTCATTAAATTGTTGGACACGTGATTCCAATCCATAGCGAGCTAATTTAATGGCATTTGCACCGTACGTATTCGTTTGAATGATGTCAGCACCAGCCGCAATATATTCTCTATGAATCTTTTCAATTAACTCGGGTCTCTGAACATTCATTTCCTCATGGCAATACTCCAATCCATAGCCATATAGCACTGTGCCTATTGCACCGTCTGCCGTCAATACATGCGTTTTTAACCTTTCAAGCAATCCCATAAAATTAGCCTCTCTTCCTATGTCTCTATATAATAAAAAGCCTTCTTTCATAAAAAAAGAAGGCTTTAACGATTCATCATTGTTGTTCCTTCTCATCTTCGACTCAACGGTCTTCTGGATTTAGCACCTGACAATAAAGTTGGTTGCTGAAGCTTCAATGGGCCAGTCCCTCTGCTTCTCTTGATAAGAATTAAGTATGAATTTTTTAAATAATTAAAAGAATCATATCGTTTACTGACGAATGAGTCAAGACTATTTCACATAACAAAGTTTTTTTCCACTTAAAACCTTAGAAATTGGCAAGTTCCTTTGCAAGCTCTTCACCAATTTTTTTCCCGTTTTGAATGCAAGCACCAATACCTACGCCAAAATACGAGCACCCTGCAATCGATAAATTAGGATATTTCTCATGTAATTCTTGTAGTAATCCTTGTAATGCTTCACGATGCGCTAGATCATATTTAGGCATTTGATCAATCCATTTTGTTACATTCACAACGGTTGGCTGCTCCTCTATTCCTAGGCTCTTTCTCACATCTTCTAAAGCAACTGCTGCTAATTCTTCATCCGTCATGGCGCGTAGTTGCTCATAGGCTGGATTGATGCTCTTATAAAAGAGTCGCACAAGTAATTTATTTTCTTTCGATGTATGCTTCCATTTACGACTAGTCCAAGTTGCTGCATTACAAGTTACGTCTGAATTATGGGAAACAATATAGCCCGTTCCATCTGCTGGCAATTTAGCGTCTGGCACATCAAAACCCAAATAGATAGTAATCGCTGACGCTGTCGTAAATTGGTCAAAATAGCGGTTTAAAGATTCATCCTGTAGCAGATTTTGTACAGTTTCGTTCGGTAATGCTAAAACGACATAATCTGACTCAATAATTTCACCATTAGCTAAGGAAATTGTGTAGTTCTTATCTTGTTTTTGAACATTTAGTGTAGTAACACCCTTGATAATTTCTACATCGGATAAGGTTTGTTCAAGTCGATCAATTAAAGAAGATAAACCATTTTTAAAGGATATAAATTTTTTGTTCGCTGCTTTAACAAATTGCTCACGATTCGCATCAAAGCCTTTAATAATACTTCCAAAATCATTCTTATAATCAATTAAATACGGTAAAGTAGAGCCAATAGAAAGCTGATGTAAATCTCCCGAATAAACACCTGCAAGGACTGGTGCAATTTGATTTTTCACCAGTTCCTCTCCTAAATAGTAAGTTAAAAATTCACCGATAGAACTTTCCTTTGTGAAGCCATTGTTTGGCAATGTTAAATCCTTCAACGCTTCTTTTTTCCCTGCTCGGAAATAAGTGTACTTTCCTCTAAGGATGCTACACTCATCGGTATTCCGAAAGTTGAATCTGCCGGAATAGCATGTAACTCATTATTCGTATAAATATAAGAAATACCTGTTTCGTTGTAAACTAATTCCGCCTCAAAATCAAGCTCCTGCACGAGTTCCATAACGCCTTGATGACGGGCTACAATAGAATCAGCACCCGTTTCCATGATGAAACCTTGTTCATGTGCTGAATATAATTTGCCTCCTAAATATGTATTTTTTTCTATAAGCACTAGACGAACATCTAAATTATGTTCCTTCACTTGACGTTGCAAATAATGCATTGTACATAGTCCTGTAATACCGCCGCCTAAAACAACAACTGTTTTCATCATAACCGCCCCTATTATTCATTCTTTCTACAGTATAATCCTTTTTTCATTGAAAATTACGTTAAACCCTTTACAAATTTAGCAAAAATAGAGCTATTTCATCAGTGAAATAGCTCTTACTTTCTGAATCTCTATAAAATTGATTCTCTATAGCGATAACTTCACAACAAACATTTAAATAGGTACTATAGTGTTTATTACGTCTAAAAATATGAAAAATAGAATGTAAATGTTAGTAGTCTATCCTTTTAAATTTTGCGCAAAGCTCGCTAATTTTTCAGCTGAATTTGTTACCTCAGTAAATGAAGTGCCTAATTCACTTAATATGCCTACAATTGCTTGTATTTTTGTTGCCATACACTCATTTTGATCTTTTGCTTCTGTCATGGCTCCCAATATACTCGTAAATTGGCCTTCAGTTTGTAACATATTTTCTTCACCTGCTGCAACTTCATCTTGAATGTTGGTCAAAGAATACTCTAATTTCTCTGTTCGTTCACCTGTCTTTTTCAATAACAAAGCCACCGCTGTAACAGATTCTTTTGTCTGAATTGATAATTTACGTACTTCATCGGCCACTACGCTAAAGCCCTTTCCCGCTTCCCCAGCACGTGCTGCTTCAATTGCAGCATTTAAAGCCAAAAGATTCGTTTGATTCGCAATATTGGTCACAACACTCATAATTGTTTCCATTTCCTTAGACATACCTGATAATTGTTCAATATTCTCTTCTATATCATGAAGAGAATGACTAATATTGAGCATATTTTGTGATTGATTTTTTAAACGCTTGCGACCCTCAAGTGCTTGGTTTTCAGCCAGCGTAGACACATCGAGTGATTTTTTTGCCAAATGTTTAATTTCGTCAGATTGCTTACTTAAGCAGCAAAATGAATTATTGGTTTCCTGCGAGATAGCTGCAAGTGCTTCCGAAGAATCTACAATCTGTCGTTCAATCGCTTCTTTTTCATGAACCATTTTTTCTTTCAGTTGTTCCACAGTGTTTTCAAAAGCTTCTAAAACGAGTTGTTGCTCAAAATTACAAATTTTCGATATAGCTCTGATCGTATTAAATTGATCTTGTGGAAATTCTATATTTTTTTCGACTAAATCAATAAATGATATCGATAAATCTTGGAAAGCGCAGATATACCACTGTGTTCTAAGCCCAATGTGGACATGCACCTTTGCAATTTTTACACGCCTTTGGTAATACATCTCATCAATGGTTCCGTTAAACATTTCAATAATATGTTGCCGTAATGTTACTTTAAGCTTTTCTACAGAACTATGATGACTGATAATATCTACCAAATGATGCTCTGTTCCAATCATGTTGTAAAAACGGTTTACGATGTGATCTACATTATCCATAACTATTGGCTGGAAAGCTTTTAAATATTGTAAGTCGTTCTTCGTTAAGTTCAGCATTTCAATTTGCTTCGCCATCGATTGACGAGAGGACAAATCCATTTTCACTGTGTATTGCTGTAAATCCAATACCTTCGTCTTTCTTTGTTTTTGAAAAATCACACATCTTCCCTCTTTCATTCCGTTTACTTTCATCAGGCTGAGAAACATCAAATCCCTTTTAACATATTGATGGATACACGAAAAAATACCGATAAAATCTGATTAGTCAGATTTAATGGTTACATTCGATAGCGCAATTCCGTATGACAAACTTCCTCCAAAAGTATGTCGGGTACCCATTTGCTCAATTTATCCTAAGGTCATTTGCTCTCAGCAAACAGATATAGTCCCTACATGACTAACAGTAAATTATTTACGTATGCTTCTTTTCAAAATCACTCATTTACATTAATCATTTTATAAATGACTGTCAATCTTATTAATACCATTATTTTACACAAAATGTATAAAAAGTCCTTGTTGTTAAATAAAGCGTAATAAACTATAAAAAAGCTACCACAATATTATTGGGTAGCTTTTTTAACTATTTTTTTGTTTATTATGCTTACTTGCTTTATATTTATTCTACTTTTTTATCGATCATCTTCAAATTTCACTATACTAATATTTTTTATCCTCAATCATGATCTATCTAAATACTCGTAAACAGCAGTCTATTTTAGACCAAAATACCCTCATACCGTAGCAACATAAACGATTCTAAAAGCCTATGTTTTTTTAACACTAAATTTACAATCCTTTAAGTTCCTGTAATATTTTAGCCGCTTCTTCGGATCCTGCATCTGCCGCGAGTCCATACCATTTAATAGCTTCTTTCAGATTTCTATCTAACCCTGTATCTTTATTAAAAATATGCCCCAACTGTAGCTTGGCTTCCACATCTCCTTGAAGTGCAGCCTGCTTAAACCAATGAATACCTTTTTCGAGATTGCGTATTCCTGCCAGACCATTACTCCATATATAACCTAAATCATAAAAGGCGTCTACATGATATTGCTCCGCAGCTCTTTCATACCAAAACAGACCACGATTGACATCTTTCGCTTGGCCTAAGCGCCCCTCTAAATAAATTCCACCAAGTCGATATTGTGCTTCCACATACCCTGCCTCAGCTGATTTTTTATAGGCGTTAAAAGCTTCTTTCTCATCTACCTCAACGCCTAACCCCTGCTCATAAATTATTCCTAACGTAAACATTGCCTCTGCCACATTCTTTTGTGCAGCATAATCAAACCATTTTTTTGCTAATGTATAATTCGTTGCTACGCCCTCGCCATTAAAGTACATATCTGCTAAATTATTGGCAGCATCCGCATGTCCCTGCAAAGCTGCTTTTTCATAGTATGAAAAGGCAAGGGAATAATTTTCCTCCATACCTATGCCCCCAAAGCAAAAATTCCCAAGCATATATTGAGCATCTGCATTTCCCTGGGCAGCGGCTAGCTCAAACCATTTCAATGATTTTTCAGGTTGAAAATGTTTACCCTCTCTAGAATTATAGTATT
This sequence comes from Lysinibacillus sp. YS11, assembly GCF_002896375.1. Lineage (NCBI taxonomy): Bacteria > Bacillati > Bacillota > Bacilli > Caryophanales > Bacillaceae > Lysinibacillus > Lysinibacillus sp. YS11. The sequence continues at coordinate 4,047,981 of NZ_CP026007.1, forward strand.
CACCCAGTTGATATTGGGCATCCCCATCCTGCTCTTCAACCGCTTCTTTATACAAATCAATAATGAGCTCATGATCTAAGTCCTCTTCATCTAGAGCAGCAACTTGTTCATCTTGATGGCGAAAATACCACTCTACAATATCAAGCACATCATCTACTACTTCTATACTGTTTTTTAACTTTTCTAGCGAAGAAATTTGCCAAATGAGTATATAGATAGGCTGTGGAATGGCATCGCGCAAGACATCATCATATTCTGCCAACAGCGTTAATACATTCTCCTGTATCGATTGAGATTGCACTGTATGGACAATCTGTAAATGACGTTGTTGCTGTTCTTTTAATAACCCTCGTACTACTTGATACAGTATTTTCTGCAAGGCTGTTAGGTTAACTTCAGCGAATGTAAGTAATTTTATATTTTGAGCAAACCACTGATCTTGAGTTTGTGTAAGATTTTGTAGGGAAATTATTCGTTCTTTATTTCGCTTGGCTAAAATTTGCTCGTACATTATTTTCCTCCCTTGCACACTATGTAAAAAAACTGCCTTACCACTATTATATGGAAGACAGTTGAAGTTTGGTTACACATATGCTCTCAATAGTAAGCCTACGAATAGCGTAATAATTAAAAATACTGTGACATGGGTCCATTTATACATGGCTAATAAACCTATAAATTCTCGTGTGAATGCATTAGGAACATAGTAAAAAGCAGTTTTTGAGCCAATCCCCTCGGCATCTAATGCTGCTTTCCTAGCATAAATACTTGCGCGAAACACATGGAAATTATTCGTAACAAAAATGGAACGATAGTTCTCTCCATGAGAATGGTGGTCCATTATTTGCTTTGAAAAGATCATATTTTGTTCTGTATTGGCTGAACAATCCTCCATTATTATCTTGTCAGTCGGAATATGATGTACTTCTATTAGGTATTGTTTCATTGCATATGCTTCTGATACCTTTTCATCATTCCCTTGACCACCAGAGACAATGATATAAGGCTTCATCTCATATTTTATATATCGCTTTACTGCTTCATCTAAACGGCTTGCTAAAAGTGGAGGTACTCTATCGCCAATTAATCCTGAACCTAATGCAATAATGTAATTTGGTTTATAACGTATTGGTGTAAGAAGATACAATATTGAATAAGCAAGGACACTAGTGTATAAGAACATTGTATAACCAAAAATCAAAAACGCATAGAAGAAAAGAATATGCCAAAATACATTTTCAATTTCAATAAAAATGACGAATACATACCATAACATCATAATAACAAAACTTAGCCCTAATATGGCTAACATTAAGTTACGGAATTTGCGTCCTTCCTTTTCCAATAATACTTTACTATTGAAAAACATGGCTATTGATAAAATAAACATAATACTTGGAAAGCTTCCTAATATAATGAATATCCCCATTTCAGAAATAATCCCCTGATCATTTGGTAGCAATAAAGGATAATGAATAATAAACGCTCTGACAATATATATCCCTATCACGCCAAGGGCTACAACGTTGAGAAAGCGCCTTTTTTCTGTTAGGTACAAAATGATAAAAATGGTAAGGAAGATTGATAAAGTTAGTAGCATTTTTTCACTCCTTCCTATTGCATAATTTCTACAATCATTACATCTGCCACTATTTGTCCATATTTTTTGATATAGCTTAATTTTTGAAAGCGTTTGTTTTATTTTTTAATATAGTTCATGTAATATTACTATATAAGAACTAGTTTATGATTAGATTAAAAATTATATTGGAGGAATGTATGTAATGAAAAAAATTCTTGCCGCTCTTTTTGCAGCGACACTGATATTTTCGACTGTTGGTGCAACATTATTTATTTCTGATACGCCAACGGCAGAAGCTAAATCCTATAAATCGGGTAAAAAAGGCTTCTCTAACAATAATAATAGCTCGAATATCCAAAAATCGGATACTACTAAAGATCAAAACAATGCAACAACAAATAAAAACAACTCAACATCTACTAATAAAGCAGATACTACTAAAAAAGGTGGTTTTTTCTCAGGTGGTCTGATGAAAGGATTAATGCTTGGCGGACTTGCTGGATTATTATTCGGTAGTCTATTTAGCGGTATGGGTATACTGGGGAATATTTTAGGTTTACTTATTAATGTGGCAGCAATTGTTGTTATTGTGATGCTTGTTGTGAAGATAATAAATATGTTTAAAGATAAAAAGCGCAAAGAGGAAGCACAATGGCACAAATAATCAACGAACAAGATATTATTAATGCTATTTGTTTATCTCAAGCCTACTATCAAAACATTCGCCCTGAGGATGTTCTTGTTGAATTAACTTACGAGGATAATGCAGGTTTTGGTGCAGAGGTCGAAGTCAACGGTCAAATCGAGGTGCTTAATACAGCAGCCATGATTGGTGCCTTACGTGTTTGGATCAAGGATGTTCTACACGGTGATCCATTCTCGACAGGGATTGAACTAGTTTTAGATGACGAAGAAGGCATTATTGCCAAACTATCATAAAAAAATAGCAGTACAATGAATCGTCCAAAAAATTCATTGTACTGCTATTCTACTTTTTCAAACGTTTTTTAACCTCTTCTTTTTCTTCTTCATTCAGAGAAAAATCTACGATAGAGCGTCCCAGCATTAATAACATGATAAACATTACTCCTGTACCAACAATTAAATAAATCATTGTAAATACTTTAGAATAAGCCGTTGTTGGATATAGTCCTGTTTCGACTCCAGTTGGAATTAAGCTCACTACAGCAAAATACATGGCATCCAACCAGTACCATCCTTCTGTCCCCTTGTAGAATAGAGTTCCTGATAGAATGATTAAAAATAGTGTAGTAAATAATGATAGGAACTGTGGACGTTTAAAGGACCTCCACAGTCCTTTTCCTAATCTTTTAGCAGATAATATAAATGACAGCATCCCATTCTCCTTTATTTAGATAGACTATACTTCGTTTTTTACGAAAACATCAAAAGGTAGAGGAGAAAATCCCCCTACCTTTTAATGATTATTGAATGAGTAGCTGACTAAGATTGGTAAATATTTTAGCTGCTTGACCTCTTGTTGTGACAGCCTCAGGTGAAAATTTCCCTCCATCCCCTGTCACGATTCCTAATTCATACAGCATTGTGATTGCACGTTTGGTTTCTGCATTATATGAAGCGACATCTACAAATGGCACATCGCCTTTTGCAATATACGGCTGATTAGATTGCTGTTCATAGGCGCGATGAATCATTAAAGCTAATTGAGCGCGTGTCACAGGGTGTCCAGGCTTAAATTTTCCATCTGTTCCTTTAATAAGACCATGTACATATGCTGCCGCAATTTCTGCCTGTGTTGCTGCATCATAATTTTCGATATCAGTAAATGGTGCTTTTTCTTCTGTAGTTAAGCCAAGGCTTCTTACAAGAATAGCTGCAGCTTGGGCACGTGTTACACTACTCTCAGGTCTAAATGTCCCATCAGTATAGCCGTTCATTATACCTATATTTGCAGCTGTTTGAATATAATCTTTTGCCCAATGATTCTGTGTATCTGTAAAGCTAACTGTTCCTTTCGTAGTGAAAGTTACTGTAGGATTTTGAACACTTTCATTACCAGCAGCATCAATTGCTTTGATAGATACATTGTAGGTTGTATTTTCTGTTAAATCTTTGAGCGTAATTGTAGTAGTGTCAGCATTTAATGTTGAAGTTAATTTTCCATTCACATAGACAAGGTAATTTGCTACGCCTACATTATCTGTCGCTTCTTGCCAGCTAACCTTAACAGTTGTACGATCTTTTACCTCTACTCCAATAGCCTGCGTGACATCCCATAAAGAGCTTGTTTTAATGATTGGTAAAAATGCTTCATTTGCTACTGCTAAATAACCAGCTTCACTTAAATGAATATTTTCAGGGTTTGGTAGATAGTTGGCAACATCCTTTGCAACAACATCATATGTAGGAACAAAAATAGCGCCCGCTTTTTCAGTAGTTGTTTTAATTGTTGCATTCAATGTAGCTAATAACAAATTAAATTGTTTTTGTAAGTTCTCACTATAGTATGGGAAGGAATTATAATAGCCCATTACATATACTTCAGCTTGTGGATTAATCTTTTTGATTTCAGATAGAATAGTAGCAATGTTCGATACAGCTTCTTTAGTAGCTTTTATGATAGCCACAGTGTCAATTCCCGTTGCTTGAGATTCTTTTAATATTGGCAATAGATCATTTGCCCCAGCTGTTAATGTGATGATTTCAGCTTCTTTAATAGAAGCCCGTAACTTTGCCTGTTCGTCTGTATAGCCAAAACCAGTCACTGTTTTTGCAACATCATTTTGTAGATCAGCTAAAACATTTTTAGTTGTGTAGCCTGACATAGCAAAGCCCTTATTAAAGGAAGTAAGGAAGCCGTCTTGCTGTAATGCCTGTGCAATAAAATCGGTATAGCCTAATCCAATTACACCTACTTCATTCATCCCATGTGCTAATGAATCACCAAGTGCCACATAATCGGTTTGTACAACCCAACTTGGTGCTATATGGTCACCCTGTCCTTCTTCTGCACTAGCTGCTACAGGTATAGCTAATTGCAAAGCCAATACACTTGAAGCTAAAAAACGAAATTTCTTTGATAATCGCATTTACTCTCTCCTCTACTTATAAAATAGTCGTTATTTTCACTATTTTACTAGAGGAACGATAAAAATAGGTTAAATTACAACAATCTTTTTGAAACATTTCATTTTTTATCTAATCAACCTGTATCTTTCCATAAATCCCACCACCACCAACTTCAATGGCTAATTGACCCGTTCTCGCTAAATCGATTAAATGGGCTAGTTTATGTGGCACAATTTGTTCAAGCTGGTCGATTGTTACACGATGCAAAATATTCATTTCTGTACCAAATGCTTCGATTAAACGTTCCATCATTTTAGGACCAATACCTGGAATGAAATCAAGTGGTATCTGATGAATATAAGGTGGTCTATTTCGTTTATTGGGAAAGTCTTCAGATAGCTCCTGTATACGGGTAGCTACTCCCTTTATAATTTGAGTACTCCCACATTCTGTACAAATGGTAGCCTCTTTACTTAGCTGTTGACTACATTTTGCACAAACTGTTTGATGATATTTGCCAAGCAAAGGGTTTAGGCCATAATTGGCTATTACCGCTCGTCCCTCTTGCTCATGCAGGGCCATTTTTAATTCTGTAAAATTCGCTTCTGCTAATCGTAACTTTTGATACTCTCGTGCTAATTTCCCAAGCGAATGTGCATCAGAATTGCTAACGAATGTATATGCTTGTAATTCTTTAATATGACTTACCATATTTGTATCAGAGCTTAAACCTAATTCAATACCATCAATAAGCTGCGGATCAAAGACTTCAGTTAAACTTCGACGAACCCCTTTGCCAAACAAGCTTTTAAATGGTGTAAATACATGTGCAGGAATAAAAATACCTCCCAATTCATGCACCTTTTGCTGCAAGGTCTGACCATCACAATAAATACGCTGTGAACTTAAATGGATATTCTTCATATGTTGTGACATCCATTCTGAGAACAGTTTCATGAGCTCTAGTGTAGGAAAGTAAGCAAGCACATGAATTGGACCCTGACAATGTTGATCATAAATTTCGATCTCTGATCCGGGAATCAAAGTCGTTTCCTGAAATCGCAGACCACCTTCTTTAAGTTCTTGCAGTTCTCCGTGTTCAATCATCCTCAACATTTCTTCGATTACTTCAGGTGAGTGACAGTCAATGACCCCAATGATGTCTAATCCCTTTCTTGCACTAGCCGTCTCTAAAATTCGTGCTAATGTTAACGTTTTACTGCCAGTAATTTTCACTGCCCTTCCATTAGAAGTACGTCCAATATGAATATGTAAATCAGCATAGAATTCATTCAATTCAAACACTCCTTTAAATACATTCTATAAAACGAAAATACCTTACATTACTGCAAGGCATTTCTCACTTCATTATGATGGATGATTTGTAGTAGTGCTATTATTTGACTCAAAAGCGCCGGAACCGTGTGATGGTGTGGAGGAAGCATCATAGGCAACTAATGTTACACCAATCTTTTCTTCAAGCTCATTAATTTTTTCTAGTTGCTGCGGGTCTAATTGTGCAAACTTAATTTCTTTCATGGTCATCAATCCTTTCAATTATACAATTCCCCGAAATATAGAAAATATACTCCTTCGCATAATTGTGGAATTACAAACGAACATTGGATAATAAAAAATGACTGATAATCAGTCATTTTTATTGACATTATTTTTCTTATTCTATAACATAATAATTAAGTAAGGCAGAAGTGAGGGATTGCATGTCAAAAGAAGAAAAAATTATTCAAGCTGCCATTGAGGTTTTTCGAGAAAAAGGTATAGAAAAAACAAAAGTTTCAGATATCGTTAAAGCTGCTGGGATCGCTCAAGGAACATTTTATCTTTATTTCCCATCACGCCTTTCTGTGATGCCTGCTATTGCAAAAAATATGGTAGAAAGAATTATTGCTACCTTAGATGAAGGTATTTCAAGTCATAAGCCCTTTGAACAGCAACTTGAAGAGGTTGTGGAAATGGTTTTCTTAATCACGAAAGATTATGGAGATATCGTTGCACTTATTTATGCAGGTATTGCGCAAACTGAGCATTTAAAAGAATGGGAAAATATATATGCACCCTATTATGACTGGATGAGTCATTTCTTATTATCTGGCCAGCAACAGGGAATGATACGTGATTCAATTGACCCAACACGTTCTGCTAAACTGATGATTGGTCTAATTGAATCTGCTGCTGAACAAATTTATTTATTTGATGATAGCAAGGACGAAACAATGAAATTGCTCAAGCTTGAGCTTATAGACTTCCTATCTCACGCACTTGGCCTACGTCACCCATAAAAGTGACGTTCTCTTTTATCCTGAAAATGACTGAATGTCAGTCATTATATTACCTAATAGAAAGGATTTTATTGATGAAAAAAGAATGGATGTACGTCGTTTTAACAAGTTTATTTGAATTGCTTTGGGTATTTGGCTTTAACGTAGCAAGCTCATGGTGGCATTGGATAATTATTGTGACAATCATTGCTATAGATTTTCATTTCTTATCGAAGGCTTGTGAGAGCTTACCTACTGGTACAGTCTACGCTATTTTCGCCGGAGCAGGTGCAATCGGTACCACATTAATGGATATTTTCATTTTCGAAGGAGAATTTAATGCCATTAAAGGACTGTTCATGATTATTTTATTATTAGGTGTGATTGGTCTAAAATTAGCGGATAATTCCTCTAAAGAGCAGGTGCAAACGAAAGGAGAGAATGTATAATGGGTTGGGTACTTATTATCTTAGCTGCATTGTCTGAAATTATAGGTGTGATTGGCTTACGCTTCTATAGTCAGCATAAAACATTACGAAACTTAATGTTATATATTGGTGGTTTTGGTGTGTCCTTTGCCCTTTTATATGCATCCTTCAACTATTTGCAGTTAAGTATTGCCTATGTTGTTTGGGTAGGAATTGGTACTGTTGGAGCTGTACTCGTAAATATCATTTTCTTTGGCGAATCCAAAAATCTATCACGTATTATCAGTATCATAGCAATTATCGTAGGTGTAGCAGGCTTAAAAGCAGTATCTTAATGGCTTTACAATATAGGACGCCACTCTTAAATCGGAGGCGTCCTGTATTCATCTTATTTAAAATGGCATGACGAAGAATGGGAGTAATTAAGATAAAAATTCATAAATACCATCCGCGATAAATTCTGCAGGTCCACGCATCCAGATATGATCATTGTCAGCCCATCGTATGACTAAGTCACCGCCACTAAGTTGGACTACTATCTCTTCTCCCTTCTGACAAAAACCATTTAATATAGCAGCCACTACCGCTGCACAAGCACCTGTCCCACATGCCTCTGTTATACCCGAACCTCGTTCCCAAACGCAGCATTTTAATGCCTTCTCATGAACAACCTCTACAAACTCAACATTGCAACGATAAGGAAATCTCATATCGTTTGCTATAATACCGCCTAATGTTCTTAATGGTGCTTGCTCGATCGCATTCACAAAAACTACAGTATTCGGATTGCCCAAAAACAAAGCAGTTACCAAAAGAGATTGTTGGGGTAAAGGAAATATCTCATTGATGACAAGCTCATTTGGGTTTCCTAACATCGGAATGTCTTTGCGCAATAAGAGAGGTTTGCCCATATCGACAATCACTTCTATTACACGATTTTCTTGCACCACTACCTGTGCCAGCATAATCCCGGATTTCGTTTCAATCGTAATTAGCTCTTGTCGTACAATGTGACGTTCAAAAATATACTTAGCAACACAGCGAAGACCGTTACCACAATTTGTCCCCTCAGATCCATCTTTATTAAATACACGCATACCACAGTCAGCAATTTTAGAGGGTTGGATAATAATCAATCCATCTGAGCCAATACCAGTATGGACATTGGCCATTTTTTGAGCCAATTCACAAAAGATATCTTCCTTGTAATCATGTTGGAAAAGATCAAGGTAGATATAGCTGTTGCCAATACCATGCATTTTCGTAAAGGCTATTTGCATACAGTCACTCCTTAAAGGATGTTTTATGTATCTAATAGAAGATGACACTTTTCTATATTTGGCTAAACCCCTTCGTGAACTGTTCAGGAACATATGTAAGATACGGCTTCCCTGTCATTGGATGTATTTGAATATCCGCAAAAACACCAAATACATCTTGCAGCACTGTTGGCGTAAGTACTTCCTCTGGTGTACCATGACAAACTATTCGCCCTTGCTGTAAAACGTAAATTTGATCGCAATACATAGCAGCAATATTCAAATCATGTAAAGCTGCTACTACGGTTAAATGCAAAGTCTGAATTAAATCCATAAGTTGAAGTTGATGTTGAATATCTAAATGATTCGTCGGCTCATCTAATATTAATATCTGTGCTTGTTGAGCGAGTGCCCTTGCAACCATGACACGTTTTTTCTCGCCACCAGAAAGTGAACTAAAGCTTCGTTTCTCTAAATGCGATATGCCCGTTTGCCTAAGAGCCTCTTTAACAATTTGAAAATCTTTCTCTTGATCAAGCTCTAACAGCTTTTTATGTGGGGTTCTTCCCATACTGACTAGATCATGCACAGTGAAATCAAATAATACGGGTGTCTCTTGGCTTACAACAGCCAAATTTTTCGCAATTGCTTTGCTTGATTGCTTTAATATATCTTGCTCATTTAATACTACCGATCCACTTTCAGGTTTTAGGAGACGATACATATTTTTTAACAATGTTGATTTTCCGCTCCCATTAGGACCAATTAATCCAACAAATTGCTTTTCTTTTATTTGAATGCTTACATCATGCAGTATACGCTGATCGTAAATGGAGAATGATACTTTTTTCGCTTCTAATGTCATGGAAGTTAATCTCCTTCACCGAAAGAATAGTTGTTACGACGGAGAAGCCAAATGAAAAATGGTCCTCCACAAAAAGCTGTAATAATACCAATTGGCATTTCCTGAGGAGCAATAATAATTCGAGCAAAGGCATCTGCCCACACTAAGAATATTCCACCTATTAAAGCACTGATAGGTATTACGTATTTATAGTTTGAGCCCACAATTAAACGCACAATATGGGGAATAATCAATCCCACAAATCCTATAGAACCACTAACTGCGACAAGCACACCTGTTAATAGAGATACTAGTAGTATTAACTGAATACGGAATTGCTGAAGATTAACGCCTAATGTCACTGCCGCCTCTTCTCCTAGTAATAATAAATTTAAATTGCGATAGTGTAGCCACAGTAGCCCAAATACAACCAAGAATACGAAAGCTGGAATCACAATATTATTCCATTTGGCTCCAGCTAAACTACCTAGCATCCAAAACATAACAGCCTTTAAGGCCCCTTCTTGCTTTGACATCATTAAAATAAAGTTAGAGATAGCCGTTAAGATAAAGGACACAGCCATGCCTGCCAATAGCAAGCGGAAAATAGAGACACGCCCCCCAACACGTGATAAGAAAAAGACAAGTGCAATGGCAAGTAATGAACCGAGGAATGCGGATATTGAAAGAGCGTAAATACCTAAAAATGAAAAGGCTCCTAAAATAATCACAGAAGTAGCTCCGACAGCTGCCCCTGAAGAAATCCCTAGAATATACGGGTCTGCAATAGAATTACGTACTAGTGCCTGAATGGCTGCCCCTGCAATAGCTAACCCCGCTCCTACTATCACAGCTAGCAAAACACGAGGTGCTCTTATTTGCCAGATGATGATTTCCTGAGAGCGACTCCAATCTTGCTCGATCGAATTTTGTATAAAAGGAATTTTAGAAAGAATAACTTTCCATACATATAACGGTGTAACTGAAACTGAGCCAACCATTACAGCAAAGGTCATTGAAACAATTAATACCATGAAAAGTACGAAGGAAAATAACATAAATTTTTTATTCATCTGTTTTAAACTCCTACTGAATATTGATGAATGAAGCAATAAAAAAAGGTATCCCATGCGAAAATGCGCATAGAAATACCCAAGATTAAACAAAGTCAGAAAAATATCCAGCTATTGTCCGTAATTGCTTGCATCCTCGTGGGCATTACAGGTATTACTAAATGGCAGGTCTCCTGGCTTCGATTCACTATCCTATAATTGCCTTCCCATTCTTAAACAGTGGCAAATCATATTATAGGATTCCTCGTTACAGTTGCGGGACAGCGTCGGACTTCCACCGACTTCCCTTTTAAGTGACATTCAAAATGTCACACCAATAGTATTTGAAGTTATAAAATTGTGACGGTTCTATCATACATTTTTATAGATAGATAGTCTACTTCAATTTAATCCAACAATTGAGTTAACTTATTTAAATAATAAGGTTGACACAAATACATTCGTTTTTTACACTAGCAGTAATAACTTATAAAACGAGGTGAAATCATGGCAACTGTTACACAACATAGTCACCATAAGTTAAGAACTGTTGACATTACCTACATTGGATTATTTACAACGTTAATGATGGTGGGTGCTAATATCACTTCCTTTGCACCTTTTATGGTAGTTGGTGGTGTACCCATTACGCTTCAAACCTTCTTTGCAATTTTAGCAGGGCTTATTCTTGGTAGTAGAAAAGGTGCGCTTGCCTGCACAATTTATATGTGCGTAGGATTGGCAGGAGCTCCTGTCTTTGCTCGTTTCGGGGGTGGAATTGGCCAAATTTTAAGCCCTACCTTTGGGTTTATTATTACTTTTATATTTGCGGCATTTGTTGCGGGGTTAATCGTAGAACGAAGCGGAACAAAGAAAAGTTTTATCGTAGCTGCTTTGGTAGCAACGGCTATAAATTATTTGATAGGAACAAATTGGATGTTTTTTGCCTATAAGCTATGGGCAAGTGCGCCAGAGAATTTTTCATATAAGCTCGCTTGGCTTTGGATGATTCCTCCACTACCAAAAGATATTATTTTAGCTATTTTTGCTGGTATCTTCGCCCATAGATTACAAAAAACATTGAAGATCATGCCTATTCAATAGCATATCTCCCCGCCAGACTAAAGAAATGTTTTTCATAGGTTATATCCATCGTTTCTGCACATTTATTTGCTACATTAGGAGCACATAGTGAGGAGGATATCATATGAAATTCAATAAAAGATGGTCAGTCGGACTATTATCAGTAGTCGCTCTAATTAGTTTATCGGCTTGTACAGAGGATCAAACAAATCCTGCGTCCACTTCTAATGAAGCTGCTGAAGAAATGGATCATTCTACAATGAACCATTCAAGTTCTGGCGAAGTACCAGTAACGTTAAAAAAAGCTGAAAATCCGAAATTTCCTATAGGAAGCACAGCCATTATTACAGATGGACATATGGAAGGTATGAAAGGGGCCGAAGCAACAATAGTAGGTGCCTATACTACAACTGCCTATGTTATTTCCTATGAGCCTACAACTGGTGGAAAGCGAATAGAAAAGCATAAGTGGGTAATTCATGAAGAATTAATTGACCCACAAGAAGCACCACTGGCTCCTGGAACAGAAGTAAAAACGGACGCAACACATATGGAAGGTATGGAAAATGCGACTGTCCTTATTGACGAGGCTGTGCAAACAACTGTATATATGGTTGATTATACTTCCACTACAAGTGGTGAAGCTGTAACAAATCATAAATGGGTAACAGAAGAAGAGCTTAGTCCAAAATAATAGAAATAACCTCTACCTTCAATTCTGGTAGAGGTTAATTTCTAGCTTTTATGTTCCATTTGCTTTCTCTTTGCAGACTTATGCCATTTATAGCCGATGCCCCAAACGGTTTGCAAGTAATCATCCGCCGGAAAACCACTTTTTCTTAATTTTTCTCGTAAATTACGTACATGTGAATCAATGGTACGATCTTCAATCGTTACATCATATCCCCAAACGGCATGTATAAGGTGTTCTCTAGAAAATGCTCTATTTTGATAATCTAAAAATAGGGCGAGCATGGCAAATTCCTTTGGTGTTAATGGAATTGCCTTATGCTGAAAATATACTTCAAAGGACTCTCTATCTAAACAAAGCCCTTCAAAGTTAATCACTTTTTCTTCAGATATCGTTCTTCTTAATACAGCATGTATGCGTGCTAACAATTCTTCCTCATCAAAAGGCTTTAAAACGTAGTCATCAGCACCAAGATTTAAACCTTTTACAATATCAGCGTGTTCTCCTTTTGCAGTAAGCATAATGATAGGAACATCCCAAAACTTCCTAATTTCCTGGCAAACCTGCCACCCATCCATCTCTGGCATCATTATATCCAAAAGAACTAAATCCACATGCTCTTCTTCTAAAAAATCCAATGCCTCTTGTATAGAAGACATTGCTCTACAATTAAATAGTGGTTCCAAATAAAGGGTTAATAAATCTAACATTCTTGGTTCATCATCAATGCATAAAATCGTTTTCATTCATTTCTACTCCTTTAAATGATAATTCAAAAGTAGTCCCTTTATTTATTTCACTTCTAACCTTTATTTCTCCCCCATGTGCTTGTACTAGCTCCTTGACAATAGCAAGCCCAAGTCCAGATCCACCTAAAGCACGACTACGTGATTTTTCCACTCGATAAAACCGATCAAAAATATACGGTAAATCCTTCTTTGGAATTCCTTTCCCTGTGTCTTCAACGATGATGCTTAAAATTCCACTGTCTTGTTTTACAGTGACTGTAGTCATATCTCCTGGTGCACAATAGATTAATGCATTATTTAATAGATTAATCAGAATTTGCTCAAGTCTTGCTTCATCTGCACATAGTGTTAAGCCATTATCACAACGTACAACTAAATAGATACCTTTATCTTGAAAAGCGGGACTTAATTTTTCTTCAATGCTTGTAAAAAACGGCTCTAAATGTAAGCAATGTTTTTCAATTACAAATGAGTTTTCATCCATTTTCGCTAAATCAAATAAATCTTTGATTAATCTAGAAAGTCTATTTGTTTCTTCTATTATAATAGCTAAATACTTTTGACGATCTTGCCCTGTTAAATCCCGTTTAGCAAGAATGTCTGTATAGCCTTTAATAAAAGTTAGCGGTGTACGAAGCTCATGTGCAATACTCGATAAAAACTCCTTACGCTCTTGCCTTAGATGATTTAAATCATTGGATAAAAGCTGGATAGCATTTGATAAATCCCCAAGCTCATCTTTTCCATTCGTAGAAAGAGCAACTGTAAAATCACCCTTACTCATTTTCAATGTAGCCTCTTTCATTTGAATAAGTGGCTTAGCCAGCTTACGAGATAGAACAACAATGACTGCAATACTGACTAGACCAGATACAATACCCACGATGAGAAAATGCTTATTCAGCCGTTTCATTAATGCATGGATGGAATCGGTATTTTGAAACATAAATACATAGCCAATCGTTCCTTGCTGATTTTGAATAGGGCTTATAGTCGCAATTGCTTTAACTTCTTGCCAATTGTCTTGTAAAACCCTTCCTTCATAAGGTATTTCCCCCTCTATTTCACGAATCAGATCACTGATTTCTTGATGTGGCTGTGAGGATGCAAGGATTGTCCCGAAATGGTCAGTCACCACGACATCTGTACTTGCTTCTGATTCCATAAGAACGACATGTGCTAGTGTTTCATTATTGAAGTTCTGTTCTAATATAGTACGATGTGAATTTCCTCTCGCTTGTAAACGCTCTAGTTCCTCTTCCACTCTAGAATTCGTCAGGGAAACATGCAAAAAAAACATCATAAAGGTTTCAATACAAAACAATGTGATGAAGAAGATAATGCCCAGCTTTAATGATAATTTTCTCATCCGTAACCACCATTTTAGAATTTCTTAAAAGTATATCTTGAAAGTGTGAAGATTTCATGCAGAAGTAGCCAAACAAAAAATGCCCATAAGTATATTGTATACCTATGGGTCATACTATTGAACATTCATTAGAATTTGTATGAAAAAGGCTTGCTGTTTCACAAGAATTACCATCTTAGCAAAGATTTTATGGGTAACTAATCACTTCTCCAAGTGCCTATCCTTTCTCTAATGGGCTATTTTATCCGTTACTGCTAATATGAAAAATAATCTCTTGATGTATGGTTGATTGGAGAGGAGCTAGCTTCACAGAGTAGACCCTAGAGCGAACGGAATTGAGGGAAGCGGCATCGGACGCTAGCGGAACCGAAATCAACCATTCGCCTTAACAAAAGAGCTTTTTTTGCTAGTGACATCCTCTTTTTTTCAACAATATAACCCATAAGTATATTGTATACTTATGGGTTATATTTTAATTAAACGTATTTTTTTGCCCAACTTAAGAAATTATCAATAACTACGTCAAGGAATTTCACTGTACCTTCATCAGTTAAATTGCCTTCTTCATCAAATTTAGTGTGAACAGCACCAATATAAACGTCATTACCGCTAAGTAATGGTGAGTTAATGCCTGGAGAGAATAAAATATCACGTAAATGTAATTGTGCTTTTACAGTACCTAAGTTCCCCATTGATGCACCCATAATGATAGATGGTTTGCCAATCATTACTTTATCTACACGAGATAGCCAATCAATAGCATTTACCATAACCCCAGGAACTGTACCATTATATTCAGGTGTAACCCAAAGTACAGCGTCTGCAGCTTTTACTTTTGCTTTAAAATCAAGAACTGCTTGTGGAGCCTCATTTTCAATATCTTGATTATACATTGGTAGGTCCTTTAAGCTTAATACTTCAAGATCTAACTTTTCTGTATAACGTTTTTGAATAAATTGAGCTAATTGCATATTATAAGATTCTTTACGGATACTACCTACGATTGCTACTACTTTCATGATGTTTCCTCCTAAATGTACATTATTCATAGTATTTGTATAGCTATTGTATTTTATACCATTTCAATAATAAATGGCAAATTCTTCAACTGGCTTGCGATACCCACGTAATCGACGACTGCTTTCTTTTTCTTTCCCAATAGTAATCATTAAGGCTATTTCATGTGTTTCTGGCACATTGAAAAGCTCACGCATTTTCTGATTATCAAAGCCAATCATTGGGCAAGTGTCCCAACCACGATTTTTCGCAGCTAGCATGAATAACATTGCAGACAGAGAAGCATTACGAATGGCTTCATCTTTCATGAATCCTTCACCGCGATCCTCATAAAATCTTGTATTCTCTGCTACAATATCCTCTAGTTCACCCGCTGTAATTATGCCTAAATCCACCATGCCCTGACTTAACTCAGCAGTATTTTTATATGCTTCCTTGTCACCTAGTACAAGAATTACACCTGAAGCTGAATGTACTTTATATTGACCATATGCTGCCTCTCTCACCTTTTCTTTCATATCCTCATCCAGCACAACAATATAATTAGCATGCTG
This sequence comes from Lysinibacillus sp. YS11, assembly GCF_002896375.1. Classification (NCBI taxonomy): domain Bacteria; kingdom Bacillati; phylum Bacillota; class Bacilli; order Caryophanales; family Bacillaceae; genus Lysinibacillus; species Lysinibacillus sp. YS11. Next base: position 4,063,939 of record NZ_CP026007.1, read on the forward strand.
TAAGTTAAATGCTGAAGGGGCAAGCTTAACATCCTCCAAAATAGGGCGTATATCTTCTTCAGTCATTTTAACGTCCTTGATAAAATTATTAGCAGAGCGACGCTTATCAATCAGCTTGGAAAATTCCATTTTTTTATCCCCCAATACAGTTATGTATACATCCAGTGGGGCTTTGCTTTCCCAACTGGATGAAATTGTGTTACTCATATTCTTTATCGAACATAATGGAACTTCTTACAGTGTCAATCGGACGAACAATACTTTCAATCTGTTCACGTTTTGGTTCTAAAAATGGTGGTAATGACAGTTTTTCTCCTAATGTTTCATATGGCTCATCGCCCATAAATCCTGGACCATCTGTAGCCAATTCAAATAAAATCTGCGGAGCTACTCGTGCATACAATGATTCAAAGAAATGACGATTTACATAGCCAGAAGTGTGGAAACCAAAACTTTCGAAACGTGCAGTCCATTCATCTAATACCGAACGATCCTCTACACGAAAGGCAGCATGGTGAACAGTCCCAAAACCTTGACGAGCAACGGGTAACACTGTGTTGTGCTCGACAATAATCTGGGCGCCATTTCCTCCCTCGCCTACTTCAAATAAATGGAAGTCCTCTTCTTCTGCAATCTCTGTAAAGAGCATTACCTTTTCTAAAACATCCTTAAAGTATTTAAAATTAGCGACACGGACAAATACTGGTCCTAAACCTGTAATGGCATACTCAAGTGGGATGGGGCCATCCTGCCAAGGCGTACCTGCCGCCACACCTGTATTGTGCTCATCAGAAATTAACTGATAGTGCTGATCATCAAAATCTACGAAAGATAGTGTTTTTTTACCAAACTGTTCTTTCATACCTGTATGCTTCACATTTAAACGGTCAAAGCGCTTTATCCAATAATCTAAAGCAGCATCCGTTGGTACACGGAAAGAAGTCTTTGAAATTTCATTTGTACCATGTACACCTTTTGGGATATTAGGGAAATCAAAGAACGTCATATCTGTACCCGCACTACCCTTGTCATCTGCAAAGAATAAATGGTATGTTTGAATGTCATCCTGATTCACTGTTTTCTTTATTAAGCGCATTCCTAAAACATAGGTAAAGAATTTATAATTTTCTTCAGCACTACTTGTGATAGCCGTTACATGGTGTACACCTTTTAAATGATTCATAGTATGCTCCTCCTATATATCTCGATATCGAGATATATATTTAAATTTTTTTATTGGTTAGTGGCGTTCTTGCCAACTTTTTTAAGTGATAAAATCATGTTGTCCAGCTCCTGGGCTTCCAATACTTCAAATATCTCATTTATTTTCTGTTCATGCTTAGGGAATATTTCCTCCATCAAAACCTGTCCCTCAAGCGTTAGTAATACGTACGTAACACGACGATCTCTTGGACATGCCTTACGGTACACATAGCCCTTTTGCTCGAGCTTATCGATCACATAAGTAATACTACTGCTTGCAATTAATATTTTTTTACCAATCATTTGAACTGGTTGTTCACCATGGTGATACAAAAATTCAAGAACCGAAAATTCAGTTTGATTTAAATCGAATTGAAGTAAATCTCTTCTAGTTGCATCTTGAATCGTTTGATATGCTCGGAACAAGACCGTAAATGCTTTTAAGTTACGATTGTTTTGCTTCATACGACTCCCTCTTTTTACTTCGAATTTAATTATCTCTAATTCGAGATAATAATAACATATACATTTTTAAACAGCAAACAATTTGTTTCTTTATGTTTGCCATCTTTTCGTTCGGGTAGAAGGTAGTTGTAACTTATAAAGGAGGATTCTAAATGAAAAAAGATGTCAATCAAAAACAACAACAGCTAGAAGCATTCCGAGTAAGTGATAAAGATCAACCTCTCACAACCAATCAAGGATTAAAAATATCGGAAGATGAACATTCACTAAAAGCAGGTGAGCGAGGACCCACTTTACTAGAGGATTTTCATTTCCGTGAAAAAATGACTCACTTTGACCATGAACGAATTCCTGAACGAGTAGTACACGCACGTGGCTCAGCCGCTCATGGAATTTTTGAAACATATGAATGCGCAAGTGATATTACAAAGGCTCAATTTTTAAATGGAAAAGGCACTAAAACCCCTGTTTTTGTCCGCTTCTCTACCGTTGCCGGGTCTAAAGGCTCTGCAGATACTGTTCGTGATGCACGCGGCTTTGCTACTAAGTTTTATACACAAGAGGGCAATTATGATTTAGTTGGAAATAACATACCAGTATTTTTTATTCAAGATGCTATTAAATTCCCCGATTTTGTACACGCTGTAAAGCCCGAACCAAATAACGAAATACCACAAGCACAAAGTGCCCATGATACTTTTTGGGATTTCATTGCAAATAATCAGGAGTCTGCTCATATGGTTATGTGGCATATGTCAGATAGATCGATTCCACGAAGCTATCGAATGATGGAGGGCTTCGGAGTTAATACTTATCGCTTTATTAATGCCGAAGGAAAAGCCCACTTTGTTAAATTTCATTGGAAACCCGTACTTGGGGTAAAATCATTAGTATGGGATGAAGCACAAATCATTGCTGGAAAAGATCCCGATTTTCACCGCAGAGATTTATGGGAATCCATTGAACGTGGGTATTTCCCAGAGTGGGAGCTTGGTGTGCAACTTATTCCCGTTGAAGATGAATTCAAATTTAGCTTCGATATTCTTGATGCCACGAAAATATGGCCTGAAGAAGAAATTCCAGTACGCATTCTTGGGAAAATGACCTTGAATAAAAATGTGGATAATTTTTTTGCAGAAACGGAACAAGCCGCATTCCATGTCGGGCATGTTGTGCCTGGCATTGATTTTTCAAACGATCCTTTATTACAAGGTCGTTTATTCTCCTACACCGATACACAGTTAATACGACTGGGAGGACCTAATTTCCATGAGCTTCCTATTAATAAACCAATTTGTCCATTTCATAATAACCAACGAGATGGCTATGGCCGACAAACCATTAATGTGGGACAAGTTAGCTACCATAAAAATTCCTTAGCCAATAATACACCACATCCTGTTTCTGAAGCAGATGGTGGATATAAGCATTATGAAGAAAAAGTTGAAGGGCATAAAGTACGTGCACGTAGTGAGAGCTTCAAAGACCATTTTTCTCAAGCAAGATTATTCTGGCTTAGTATGACAGATATTGAGAAAAAGCATATTATCGATGCCTTTAGCTTTGAACTTGGCAAAGTAAAAAATAAAGCGATTCGAAAACAAGTTGTAGACATGTATGCTCATGTCAGTTACTCACTTGCTTCAGCTATCGCTGAACGTATTGGTATAGTTCCACCTGTAGAAGTGGAAGTACCACATATTCAACAAACTTCTCCTGCTGTTAGCCAAGTAATCAATGCAAAGGAAAGTGTCAAATCTAATAAAGTAGCTGTAATTGTTACAGAAAATAGTAGTGAAAAATTAAATGAACTTATTGCTACATTTTTAAGTGAAGATATCGTAGTTGAACTAGTAAGTAATAAACAAGGCATAGTAAGCGGCTATGAAATTCACGAAACATTTGCTACTACCTCCTCAGTTCTTTATGATGGGGTTTATGTTACAGGAGCCTTTCAGAATTCCTATGAACAAGCAAAAGCAGAACAGTTTATTGAACAAGCCTATCAGCACTGTAAAACAATAGGTTATACGGAAAATGTTTTATTTTTACAGCATATAGCCAATAAACATGGGGTTGCAACCGATCCAAAATCTTTTGTTCATGCCCTTGCTAAACATCGACATTGGGTACGAGAATGTAAATGAATGTAAAGCCAGCTAACTGATTAAATCAGCTAGCTGGCTTGTTTTTATTATTTAATTCGTTTAAATTCCTTTTCATTGCCGTCTACAAATTCGACATCCACTTCAATGGATTGATAGTTATCTTCAATATTGAATACTTTGATTACTTGATCAATCACTTCATCATTAGATGTTGTAGAATCAAAATTCAACTGCTTAAATAACGGCTCTAATTTAGTATAAGCTTCATCGCCCTGCAGTTTTTCATTTTTTCGATCATCTTCTAATTTTGCTTCTATTCCTGTTTTTTTATCCTCATATTCTACCTCATAAGACTCCGTTGCAGAGTAATCAACATCTAAAGAAAACTCTAAAAAATTAAATGTCACTTGGTCAGTTGGCGTCTCACCCGTCTGTTGAGTAGCATTCTGATCTGCTGGAGCATTTGCAGGCACATCTTTTACCTCATCCTTATTACAGCCGTAAAGAATAACAGTCATTAAAGAAATCACTAAAATAAATTTCAATTTCAATTTATTCACTCCTTTCTTTACATATTATTTCCCCATTCTTCTACAAACTAACCTAAAAAGGGCATCTCCTACAAATAAGGAGATACCCTTTTCATGGAATGCGACTTAATAATAGAAGTTACGATCCACTTTATTTTCTTGAATAGCTTTTGCTAAACGAACTGTTGACACAGCCAAATCGGCATATGACACACTCTTGGTAGCATTAAAGTTATTTTGCTGTGTATCAATCAGCCCCATCCCATTTGCTATTGCTATATAGCCTGTATACGCTGGATCAATAGAAGCTGCATCCGCAAAGTTTAATTTGTAAATATCCTTATACTTTGCAACATTCTCCAATTGCATTGCTTTAACAGCCCATACTGCTAGCTCTTGACGAGTCAATGTTTCATCCAAAGCGAATTGGTTTGCTGGCTGTAAAATTCCCATTCTTACAGCTTGTTCAACCACTCCATATAATGGATGGTTTTTATCGATATTGCTGAAGGTTTGCTTTTCACCATCGCCACTACCAAAATGGCCATATGTTAAAGATTTTAGTAGAATCTTTAATGCTTCTCCCTTTGTCACAGCAGCATCAGCATTAAAGTTTGCTATATCTTTTATCTCTAATACATTTTGATGTAGAAGATAATTTAATTCATTGGCTGCTGTTGGGTGTGAAATAGATTGCTTTTCTTTTGAGCCATCTACCTCATACAACCATTCACCAGTAATTGCATCAATTTGATTAACTAAGCTACCGTTGTAAGTTGGAGCATAGACTAGATCATAATGTTGTTTACCTTCAGTATCCTGCTTTACATATTGTAGTTGTAATGTAAGGGCCTTACTATAGGCTTCTTTTGCTTTATCAGCAGAGATTACTTGACTAAGAGAAGGCCAGTTATTAATCTTTTGTTTATTAACATTCAATGAACGTAATGATCCATCAGAGCCAATACCTACGTTTATTTCATCTCCAACAACCGCAATTCCGTTTACGATGCGTGGGAAGGAGAAGTAATAATCTTTACTATAATCATCATGTACAGGATCATCAATTGGCATCGAATACTCATGTAAATAGGATGGAGCCCATTGCTTTAAGTATTCAACAGCCTTTGCTAATGCCGCATCCTTAGAGAGGGTAGTTGTTTTGTCAGTGTTGATAAAATCTCTCATAATATCGTGATACTGCACGATATCGCCTGTTGCCTTATTAATTTCTAAAGAGGTACCAGACCCGCCATTATTGTACATATACATGTAATTTACTGTATAAACCGTTTCACCATTGTCATTTTCTCTTTCGTCAACCATATCAATAGTGAGCTTTGCCTTGTCTTCATCAACTTTTAATAAATTTTTAGCGAATTCCTCAACTTCTGCTACTGTCATACCGCTTTTTCTTGGTGGTAATTGCTGTGAGGATATTTTCTCAGCGCTTTTCGTCTTAGGAACTTGTGTAGAGAAGCCATTCGTTGTTTGCCATTGACCTGTTAAAGCATGTACACCATTAAATCCTGTTGCTGGCATATAGACAAGCTTCACATTACGTTGATCGCTAAAATAGTCAACGTAATAACGAAGTTCAACTGCTAAGTTATCACGTACTTGTGCAACAATTTCTTCCTCATTTTTTTTCTGGTTTGAGTTATCAAAGGTTGCTTTACCAATTGATTCTGTATTTTTATACATTCCTGTTATTTGACCATTAGCAAGAACATCTATAGTGATACTTTGATCGCCAATAAGCACTCCATTATAGGTTGGTGAATAAACAAATGAGTAGGTAATTGGTTGTGATAATGGACGATTAATGACATTGTAATAACCGAAGCCATCTTCACGGAGTTTATAGTTCTCTATTTTCGCAAATTTTCTTAGGAAGTCATCTGCAATTTTTTTTGCTTCAGTCTCTGAATATTTTGCGGGATATACTGCTTCAGCGATATTAGCTGGCTGATAATAGAAATGTTCTAACTCTAAATCTTCACCTTTAAATGTAAAACCACCATATACATCTTTACCATTTACCATTTTATGGAAGTTTAAATCATAACGGACCGTTGTATCATCTCTAAAGAAATGACCGCCTCCAGAATTAAACTCATTATCAGCTACAAATTTGAACTCTTCAGGGAATAGTGCACGTAATTTGTTAATTAGCATACCTTTTGTCACTTTCGTCTCTGAGGCAGCCAACTGTATTGCAATACGCTCTGAAGGCTCTTTCACATTTGCAGAAGCTTGTGAAACGGGTGCTAGAATACCAACAGAAAATGCAGTAGTGGTTAAAATAATACCTAACTTTTTAAATTTACCCAAAATATACCTCCTAAAATACTATTTACCATAATTATAATATATTTACCCATAATTAGAAATGAATTTTACAGATAATTTCCTCTTCGAAGAAAATACATTGGGCAATCCGTCCTTTTTCTTCATTTTCTCATTTCTTTACCACATCAAAATTGGCACCAATTAACACCCAGTTCTGAGGGAATGGTAGTCCTAATTTCCAATAACCAATACCACGAAGGTTATATTGTTTAATGAGATTGAATTTAGCTTGAATAGATCTAGCATCTTCAAACCACACCATATGCGCCCTACCTTGCTCATCATAGTATTCAAAAAATGGTGCTTGGGCTCTCCAATCATACTGAATTGCTGCATTATAACGTTTAGCAATTTCAATGGCTCGCTGTGGACTAAGCGCTTCTGCATACGCTCCCCCCTGAACAAAAGGTAACGTCCAATCGTAGCCATATAAATTTTGCCCTAACATAATTTTGCTTGCAGGTATTTCACTCACCGCATATTTTACAACTGCTTCTACCTCTGGGAGAGGTGAAACGGCCATTGGTGGGCCAGCTGAATATCCCCATTCATAAGTCATGAGTAAAACAAAGTCCACGATTTCCCCATGTGCTCTATAATCATGTGCCGCTGTCCATGGTCCTCGTTCACTATCACTTGTTTTAGGAGCTAATGCTGTAGACACTGTATATCCTTGAGTGTGAAATTTTTCTACAGCTCTTCTTAAAAAATTGTTATAGGCTTGTCGTTGATCTGCTGGCAAATTTTCGAAGTCAAAGTGGATATCTTTAACATCCCCAAGTCGCTTTGCTTCTGCAAGAATATTATCAAATAATAAATCTTGAACAGCTGTACTTTGAAAAATATCTCTCGCTAATTCACCACTAAAACTAAAATTCTCCAAATTAGAAATAACCATTGCCATTGATGCTCCCGTATCATTTGCAATTTGTGTCACACCTTGGCTTGGTGGCCTCTGTAAAGTACCATCACGCCTAGCCTCATAGCTAAATAAAGCTAAATATGTTAAATTAGGACCCGCTTCCCTCGCTTGATTCAAGAGTGCTTCACTAACTGATGTTCCTCTCGGCTCTAAATAGGCTAAAGTTTCTGCCCTTGTTTTTGGTGGCTGTGGGATATATAATCTCGTTCCAACTGCTAATGGTTGATTTGGATTAATGCCATTTACTTGTGCAAGTGTTACATAATTAATACCGAAACGTTGGCCAATTGACCATAGGCTATCACCTGGCTGTACATAATAAAAGCTTCCGACAATCGGGATTACAAGAGCTTGCCCCACAACTAAACGATTTGGCTCTGGAATTTGATTGGCATCTATAATGCTCTGAACCGTAGCCCCATACGCCTGTGCAATTCCCCATAAAGACTCGCCAGCCCGTACAACGTGTATTTGAATGATTTTGCCTCCTTCTAGCTTTATAAAATCATACCTATAAAGCTTATGAAGTCAGAGATGAAAAGATGTCTTTTAACAACTCCACAAAAGTACACCACTATTTATAGCAAATAAATAGTAGGCTGTATTATGTCACCTATTTAATACTAATGAGAATAATCTTCGTTTACGAGATTTCATGAAAGAATGTTCTTTTAAATACGTATGTCTAAAAAGTTACCTGAGTAATATATTCTGCTTCTTCACCGTTATTAGAATAAAAAAACGCAAAATGATACTTATCTTGATAACAATAATCGTACAAATGTTCTACTTTCCGCATAATCTTCAGTAAATTTTTACCCACTTTCTACCCTACAAATCAGTTGTAGCAGGCTACTTTTGATAACACTTTTCCCAAATTTTTTTACGCAACTAGCGTCATATGCCTTATTCTTTTCCCTGTTCTCACTCTTGTATAATGAAATTATTGTAAGGAGGTGTTAGATTGCGTTTATTTTACCAGCAAAAAGTAATCGGTAAGAAGTCTCGTAAACTTGAAAAAATTTCATTTTCAATTGAAGAGCCTGTCATAACGTTACAAGATTTACTTGTTCAGCTTGTTACACAGCAGGTTCAACAATTTAATGAGAAAATGGTAGATACACCACTTCATGTTTATTTATCGGATCAGCAACTAGAAGAAGCTGCTCAATATGGCAAAGTACATTTTGGAGAAAAGAAAAAGGATACTGTACAGTCAGTGGATCAAGCTATTTCCACAATGCTTCAAGCCTTTCAGGACGAGCTGTTTTTAGTCCTTCATAATGAAGAATCTTTAGATTCTCTTTCTACACCATTAAACATACAGGAAGACGATGTCTTTACATTTATTAAACTTACTATGCTTGCAGGACGAATTTGGTAAGGAGGGATTTATATGACACTTTCACATGAACAAAAAATACATTTTCAAAGTATAGTTGATTCTGCACCTATAGCAATACAGCCTTTAGCAGCTGCATTGTTAAAATACATGGACAATAGAGATTATGACATTGAAACGCTTATAGCTGCTCAACAATATTTATCACTTGAAGAACTATTTAGTGGACCATTATTTGAAGTGCTTACCATGTTTTCTTCACAAGAACGTGCACTTAAGATCAAGAAACTAGCATTACGCTTTGATGCTACAATGTTCCAAAGAGGTGTTTTACGTCGATCTTTTCGTTCTTCTCAACCAGTGCAAGACCATCTGTTTCAATGTTTACAATTAATAGAAGAAATGCTGACATTTGAGGAAATTACTTTGCAGGAGTTGTTAACGAATCATCGTCAATATGAGCATGGAACCTATCCAAGCTATAGCTCCTATGTCTTAAAGAATGAAAATACAAAAGTAATGGGTTTTAATGTCTTTGAGCAGTTGCTTGCTGAAGAACTATCATTAGAAAACCCGTCAATTGAAGAAGCAGTAGAAGGTATTTTATTTGATGAACATCAAAGTAGCTTTTTCGGCCATCCATTCATTCGAGGTATTTTTAAATCAAGTAATCATCGGATGCATGATGCCCTTGGCAAACTCTTATTAGCAGCTGCACGACAAGAAGGTTTACGACAGGCAATAGTAGAAAATATTGACCATGGCAATCTTGATGCACAACTCAACATGATGAAGCTTATTCAGGAACATCGCCTAACACGCTTCTCCTCTGTAATTCGAGCAGTCGATACTTGGATGGGACTTGGCTATAATAGTTTCGAAAATCAAAAAATAACAGAGGAAGTTCTTGCATTAGCCATCCAAGCAATCGAAGAAGACAGCTTTGTTGAGCAACTGTTAACGAGTGAACGTACAATTGATATCTATGTTGCATTATGGGCAACTGCTACAAAGGACTATACGAAATTAAATGACCTTGTAACAATACTCTTAAAACGTGATAAACATATCCAACTTACAACGCTTGCCTTTTTGAAAAACTTATCGAAAATTTCCTTCACAGCGCCATTTGTAAAGGATTTAATCTTATCAACAAAAGATATCGAGTTGTTTGCCTTTGCATGGGGCAATTTTCTTTATGCTAATCACCATATTAATAGTGAGTATGCAAGAGACAATGAATGGGCGCAAATCCTTCAAACCTTCATGCAAGAAAACACACAGTTACAAGGGATTGAATACCTTTTATTTGAACAGCTTGAGTGGGCAAAAAGTGAAATTACGAAAGACGGACTTAACATTACAGGCAAACCTCTATCCTTTGTCCATGTCCATTTGTCATTAGAAGATTTAATTTCAACACAAATTATTTTAGCCCATCATGTACAAGACGAGGCATTATTCCAACGAATTATTGAGCATGCAGATTCTTACTCACCATCTAGCAGAATCGGCCTACTGAATATTTATTGTCTAGAACCTGTCACACAAGGTCAACGCGAATTTTTATTTAATTCTTTACGAGATCGTAGTTCCATTAATCGTTCTCTCGCGTTAAAAAAAATACGTGCTTTAACACCAACAGAAGAAGAAATAGCAAAGATTGAAGATCTTTTAGCAAATAAATCAGGTGCACTTCGTAAAGAGGCTATTTCACTCTTAAAAGTTCAGGCACAGAATAATCTGTTACAAAGTGCTGAAAGGCTGTTAAAAGATAGTAAGCAGTTAAAGAGACTTGGAGGGCTTGAATTACTATTAGAAGCCTCTAAGCGACACAACTTAGCAAGCGAGCAAATTACAGCTTTATGCTCCTTATTACCAAAAGTAACTAAAAACGAGCAAGTTTTGTTAGAGCAATTAATTACAAGGGATGTCCCTGAGTATAACGAGAGTAATGGCTTTGGCTTGTATACGCCACATCCCCCTATTCAATACGGCTGTATTTCGGATGGAGCCATTCAAATGAATGGTGTAGAGCCTTGGCAACAGCTTGCTCCACTTTATGTACAGGCACCTACACCTTTTGAAAAATTCTTTCAATATGATGTTGATAAATTATTATCTAAGCTAGAGCAGCTTATTCAACTTTTAGATAAACATGCTGAACTAGAATATGAAACATACCAATGGAATGACACACCCATTAGCACTACATTAGGACAAAGATATAGTGTAATGGCAACTAAATCGGATAATCAACGACATGCTAGTCTTGATGCTTATCCTATCCCCAAAGAAATTGTTCAATGGATGAAGACAGCATTATTTAGTAATGAGGACTTAGCCTATTTTAATTTTTACCATAATCTATCAGAATACCCTGCTGCTCATGATCTTTCCGAAGCAGCTCATACACTAATTAAACCGTTCTTCCAATACAAAGATTTAAAAGTACGTGTTGCGCAATTTAATTCCTTGAAATATGACGATACAATTCAACAGATTTTCTCAGTGCTATCCCAAGACATCGACAAAATCTCAGGTGATACAGTGCTACATCAGGAAGCACTTTCATTACTCGAAAAGCATGCACCCGAATTTAATCGCTTCGAACAGGCAGTAGGCATAATGTTACAGCTATTCAAACAAATCCCTGCTGATCAGTGGCAACTTGATGTTCGAGAGAAGGGTTATTATTACTATCGTTCCACTTCTACCATTATCGATTTAGATGTCATTGAGACATTTGCTGATCGATGCTGGTCTGATTACTCAACCTATGGTGAATATGTCAAAATGCTAGCTCTCAATGAAGAGCTAACAAAGCGTATGAAAAATGAAAGCTATAAGCCAAACGTCTACAATTTATCTTTATTCCAATATTTAGACGCAATGAAGGTTGGTTTATTTACGCAAGATCACTTATTTGAGGCCATCTTTACCAATACGCTCGCTTCAGAAATATTTAACGAGCCAACTAAATTACGAGAACGCTATCAACAGTCATTTGAAGATTTAACCGATTTCTTTACTATTCGTGAACAAGCAATTGATCGAATTTTAGCCATAGAGCTAAAACGTGGTGATACGCCTACTGCTGTTACAAAGTTAGCTAGTAGCATTTCTTATTTTGAGGGTATTAATTATTTCTTACAAATTCTACAAGCACTTGACGGAGAAAAACTTGCGCGAGGATATATTTGGCAGGCAGAAACGAAAAAGGATGTATTCTCCAGATTGCTAACTAACTGTTACCCTAAAAAAGAAGAAACAGCCCAGCAATTAAAAGAAGCATGGCTGAAAACAGACATTTCTAAAGAACGTTTAATTGAAGCCATGATGTATAACCAGCATTGGATAGACCTTGTCAGTGAAGTGATTGGGTGGGATGGACTAAAAGAATCAGCCTGGTATTTTATCGCTCACACCACAGATTCTTTATCCGACTTTGCCAAAGATCAGATTGCCCTTTTCTCTAGCATAACTGCTGAGGATTTCCGTGATGGTGCATTCGATTTAGCTTGGTTCCAAAGCGCCTATCAAACACTTGGGGCTAAGAAATTCAAACTTGTTTATGATGCTGCAAAATATGCTTCTGAAGGAGCCAACCATCGTCGGGCACAGCTTTATGCAGATACAGCTATCGGTAAGCTCAGTCCAAAACCGTTAATGCAAGAAATTCAAGATAAACGCAATAAAGATAAACTGCGCGCACTTGGTCTTATCCCTTTAATAAAATCCGATGACAAAGACGCCCTGACACGCTATCAATTTATTCAACAGTTTTTGAAGGAAAGTAAGCAATTTGGTGCTCAACGCCGCGCAAGTGAGGCTCGAGCAGCAAGTATCGCTCTAGAAAATTTAGCGCGCAATGCAGGGGATGGAGAAGCCACTCGCTTCACATGGCGTATGGAGTTATCTGCCTTTAACGATATGAAGCAATTATTTAAAGCACAACAAATCGAGCAAATTACAGCCCATCTACAAATAGAGGATGATGCCTCTGTAGCTATTATTGTTGAAAAGGATGGTAAACGTCTAAAGAACGTTCCTGCTGCATTAAAAAAGCATGCTGATATTGTAACCTTGCAGGAAGCCCGAAAAGACTTACAAGAGCAATATAAACGAGCACGCCCAGCGCTTGAGCAAGCAATGGAATTAGAAACAGTATTTTCGGTCGAGGAGCTCATTCATTTATTAGATCATCCGATTCTAGCTCCGCTGTTACAAAAACTACTATTTATTAGCGATAATTACGTTGGAATGCTGACATCAGAAGGTTTACAGCTTTTATCGGCTGACATTGTGAACCTTGCTCCTACGTCCTCTATAAAGATTGCTCATCCTTACCATCTTCTAGAGAGCGGTCAATGGAGACAGTGGCAATCCTATATGTTCGAGCACAACATTAAACAGCCATTTAAGCAAGTGTTCCGTGAGTTATATCTCATCAATGCTGATGAAAAAGCACAGAAACATTCATTGCGCTATGCAGGGCATCAAGTAAATCCTTCACAAACAGTAGCCCTGTTGAAAACACGTGGCTGGCAAATCAGCTATGAAACAGGACCACGTAAAGTATATTATAAGGAAAATATTGTGGCATCCTTGTATGCACAGGCAGATTGGTTTACGCCAGCAGAAATTGAAGCACCTGCAATCGAAGGTGTTTACTTCTATGATCGACTAACAGGCAAAGATATCGTTTTAGATGATATTCCAGCTGCGATATTCTCTGAGGTTATGCGAGATATTGATCTTGTTGTCAGCGTAGCTCATGTTGGTGGTGTAGACCCTGAGGCAAGTCATTCTACTGTTGAAATGCGCAGTATTATCGTAGAAGAATTGGCTAAATTATTGAAGCTAAACAATGTGGAAGTGAAAAAGCAACATGCCCTCATAGAAGGTAAGCTAGCAAGTTACTCCTTACATTTAGGAAGTGGTGTGGTGCATCAAATAGGCGGTTCCATGATCCCAATTATTGCTGTCCCATCTCAGCATCGTGGACGAATTTTCTTACCGATGGTGGATGATGATCCACGGACGGCTGAGATCATGACCAAGCTCTTATTACTATGTGAAGATACAAAAATTAAAGATCCAGCTATATTAACTCATATTCGAAGCTATGAGCAAATGCACTAACGTACTCTAGATAAAAACAGGTGACTCCATTCGTCACCTGTTTTTACTTTACATCTGTTTTAATCATTTCAAACAATAGCGGTACATTCGTGCCACGATGCAATGAATGACAGCCTTCCATTAAAAATGACCAACTTTTCTTTATTTTTTCCCTATAAGACAACTCTGAACTAACTGGGAGATAGGTGCTTAAATATTCCTCAATCGTGCATGTCAGATTGTCCATAAATTCATCTGCTTTTTGTATTTTTTCTGTTGGGATTTCATTGCGCTCATTCCATAAGACATGTTCTAAATTCGTAGAAAAATAAAATAATTGATAAGGTACTTTCATACGGTTAATGCTAAAGTGGTCATTGGCAATCAAAATTCTAGCATTCTTAGCCTTCATATCATTGCGTTGTTCTATTTGTTCTTTGCGTTTATCCGACTTCACTAAAATAGCATCCTCTGTATAAAATAAGTTTTGCTCGATACGCTCATCTACCTTGACGCACTCTGGTGCGATAAAGCATCCATCTGCATCTGTAATATGAACAACCGCTGTTAAATCATTGGCTAAAAATTTATATTTTTCAAGATAGCTTTGAATCACTCGTACAACACTGTTTTTAATATTCGGTATTCGTTTGTGCGCATCCCACTTTGTTAAGATATCTTCTCGTTGTACATCAAAACGTATTGTGGAGTTCGCAAAATGAGCATCTAAATAATCCTCTAAAATAATTTGCTCCGTCTGCCCTTCCACAATAATCAAAAGTACTTTTTTAGTCATGTTGAACACCTGCTTTACGAAAAGCCCGCTTTATTTTAAATGTTTTAGTTTCCTTATATATCTCTTCCTCTTGCCCGCCAAGCTGGATAGCACGTAAATAGACATCTCTAGCGTTATTCACTTCTTTGATACCTTTTAGCTGCATATAACGGTGATGTTCATTTGTTGTCGTAAACCATAAATTTTTAATAGCTAGCACCTCTAACACACGTAGATTATGGGAAGTAAAAATAAGTTGCCCTTTTCCATCCTCATCTATCACTGTTAACAACTCACCTAACAAATATTCAAATACACCTGAATCTAATTCATCAATAACCACGCATGCATTCGGATTATTGTATACAGCAATTAATACACTAAGAATAGAAATAATCTTTAAAATTCCCTCTGACTCTGTTCGTAGCGGTAATTCCTGCTCCCCGCGCTGAGACAAAAATTCAAAACGAATTCCTTGCTCGCCACTGTCCATCATTTGCTTTGTAATGATATTAATTTTAATCGTCAGACCAGGAATAATTGCTGAGAGCACTTGATTACTTTGTTCAATAACTTCACATAATGCATAGAATGCATCCTCTGGTAATAAAGCTGGTCCATTTAAATCATAAGGAATAAGACCTCTTGTTTTCTCTAAATGAATACTGAATGGCATCATCCGTTCTTCAAATAGTGGGGCAATATTTTGAGTATTAACAACATGTAAGTCTCGACTAAAATCAACAGCAATATTTTGTAGCAACTGCATTTCTAGCTCAGAAAGCCGTTCCTGTAATAATGTCTTTATATCTTTATGGAATAGAAATGATATATATTGTTTTCTTGCTAACTGTTGAATAACCAGTAATTGAATTCGTGCTTGTTCACTCAAATCATCCAGTTTCGATTGACGAATTTGTACATCCCTCTCCGTCACAGCCACTAAAATCTTTGATCGCTTCCCTTTCGTGTTTTCTCGATAGGTAAGGCGCTCCAACGTAGTATATAGTCGATGTTGATCCTCCTGTAGCTCCACATAGTAATTCACAAAAAATGTACCGAATTGATTCTGAACTAGAAATTCTACATCCATGCTAGCTGTTTGCTCTCCTGCCAATATAAGTCGCTTCTTTTGAGAGGGCAACTTCACTTCAGCAAGCCATCCTGATAGAAGTGTCTTCAATAAACTAAATGCATCTACAATGGTTGTCTTTCCAGAGCCATTTTGTCCATATAGGCCAACAACATTCGCTTGTAGAAATGTCTCAAAATTTACTGTGAGAACAATTTCACCCTGTCGTACATTTCGTAAATTTTGTATGTTTATTTTTTTTATCTTAATAATTGCCATGTGCTAAACATCCTTTTAGCTTTTTCCCTTATTATAATGAAAATCGTTTTATTTTATAACAAATTCGAACTTAAGCATCCATAGCCTATAGCCTATGACAAAAATCGTAATAGGCATATGTTAGAAAAAATGAAGAAAGGTGTGTTTCATTGGTTTATCCTAGATTAGCCCCTGATGATTTTAACAGTCAATTTCGCCCAGGTATGAAAATATGGGTAACACTCCCTACTGGTACTTATTCAGGTACATTAATTCGGACATTCGGAACTGGAGGAAGAACTGCTGAAATTCAGTTAGATAATGGTCAAATAGTGACTGTGGATGTTAGTCAAATCACTGCTGCAGGTACAGGAACACCTCCTGGTAGTTCTTATCCGCCGCCATACCCACCACCATATCCACCATATCCACCTCAACCTTATCCACCGCGGCCATACCCACCACAGCCTTATCCACCGCAACCTTATCCGCCACGTCCTTATCCACCACAGCCTTATCCACCGCAACCTTATCCGCCACGTCCAGGGGGGCAATATCCTGGTTTCCCACCACCATTAATACCAGGACTCCCTAATATTTTACCGGGCATATTTGGTAATCCGCGGCCTTAGCAACAATTAGAAAAGGTTATTTCTTTATTTAAGAATAAAGAAATAACCTTTTTTCATTTTATTCCCATAACAATAATCATCAAATTCCTTTACATATAAGTCATGACAAAATAAGTAAAAAGCCCTAACAAGGAATTGGAAATTGGTATTTCAGCCAAATTTTTAATCAACTAAAAATAAGTTAGATCTGAGCATACTTCTTTTTTATACTAGGAAATATATAGCTTTTTGTAAAAATTTAACCTAACCTAAAAAATATATAGACTAAAAAACTATATATCATCGTTTATTTATAGAAATCATGACTTGAAATAGTAAGTTTTCTGGGTTGTGAATCAATTTTTTTGGCAGTATAGTAGTTAAATGATAGGGGATAAATAGATTATTTTGCATTTATAAATAGTTAACACGCATCTGGACTTCTACGAATAACATCAACATCTTCAATGTGTAGTACATTGACTAAATTATCCATTTATAGTCCTTAGCTTGAAATATTTGCTATATCATATTAGGAGGAAAAGCATGAAAACACGCAAGAAGCAGCAAATGTCTATTAGTAAGAAATTAACTGCAATAGTAGTGAGTATTTTATTATTATTTGGATTAGTTACTTTAGGTCTTTCTTATTATATAGTAAGAAATAGTAATTTAACAGACATGAATCAATCTCTTTCTGACAAAGGCATGATCCTAGCCAAAACCATTGATATTACTACACTAAAATCGATATTAGAGAATCCTACAAATAGTAACCCTGATGCTCTACGATTAACTAGTGAAATGGATGCAATCAATGATAATTCAGATAGCATTACCAATCTATTTTTAATTACAGTTAACGGTGAAAATATTAATGCACCTGTTCTATCATCTAGTATACTTGAACTAGGGGCAGAGTATAACCAAGATATGATTGCAATGGGTTTATCTCCAGATTTCCTAGCAAGAATTAAAGAAGTCTTTGATACAAAAAAAGCAACAGCAACAGATATTTATAGCGATGAATATGGTAGCTATAAAACAGGCCTTACACCAATCTTGGATGAGAATGGGAATATGCTGGCTGCTTATGCCATTGACTATGACGTATCAATGGTAACAGGAAAAGCGATGTCTGAAGCCCTATGGACTTTATTAGTAACGGTTATTTTCTTAATTGGTTCATCCATTGCTGTTTACACTCTTTTAAGAAAAAAATTAACACCAATTCAACAACTTTCCTTACAATCTAAAAAAGTCGCAGAAGGTAATTTAGAGCTGGAACCATTACCAGTTACTTCAACAGACGAAGTAGGAATGCTCACACAAAATTTTAATTCTATGATCGATAACTTAAAAAATGTTATTAAGAGTACAACGATTGTTTCTGAGCGTGTTTCAAACACAGCCAATGTTTTATCTGTAAATATGCAAGAAGCTTCCGATTCATATAATAATGTAGCATCTTCCATGCAGGAGATTGCAAGTGGCGCTGATCTTCAAGTACAAAAGGCAAAAGAAAGTACAATTACCATTGAAGAAATGAATATTGGTATTCAACGTATTGCCATGACGTCCAATCAAATTTCAGAATCCTCGATTTTAGCATCAGAGGAAGCTGAAAGAGGGAATGAATCGACAAATAAATCTGTTGCACAAATGAATGCTATTAGCAAAGCTGTTAATCAATCTGCAGCTTCTGTTAAATTACTTGGCGATCATTCCAATAAAATAGAAGAAATCGTAGGAATCATTACAGGGATTGCTTCGCAAACCAATTTACTTGCATTGAATGCGGCAATCGAAGCTGCACGTGCTGGGGAGGCTGGTAGTGGCTTTGCAGTGGTTGCTGATGAGGTACGTAAACTTGCAGAGCAATCTGAGGCATCTGCAAGAGAAATTTCTACACTTATTTCTCATATCCAGCATGATACAAACGAATCTGTAAATATCATGGTTCACGCTGTAGAAGAAGTAGATCATGGTATTGTCATGATCAATGATTCGGAAAAATCATTTAGCCAGATTTTAACTTCCATTCACCATGTGACAGGGCAAATTCAAGAGCTTTCTGCAACAATTGAAGAAATGGCAGCTGGTATGGAAGAAGTAACATCTGCCGTAAAAGATATGGAAGATTTTTCAGTCAATTCAAAGGACAATACAAGAGCAGTAGCAGCAACTTCTGCCTCTCAATTGAATACAGTACAACGAGTTTCTGAAGAAGCTCAAGTATTATCCGAGCTATCTGATGAATTAATGAATGTTGTTAATACCTTTGTAGTGAAATAAAAAATGAAAGGGCTGCCCTTATAAAGGAGAGTTATGTCCGTTAGTTTCTCACAGATCGATTCACTACTGTGGACCTAATGACGATAATCGCTCCTTCATAGGTGTCGGCCCTTTTCTAAAATAGGAGTTGTCATAATTGAATAATAAAAAAGAATTTGATGTACACCCATCACAGAATAATACGCTTTCTTTTGACCAACAAACACTTCAATCCAATAGTACACAATTATTAAACAGAGAAGACTTACTCGCATATCAAACGTTAAACCGTACAATAGCTGACTACGATCAAAACACCACAATACCTGACGTATTTTATCAGGCAGCCCAAAAATTTGCGGAACGAATCGCATTATCCTATGAAGGTGGAAAACTTACCTACCGTCAGCTAAATGAACAATCCAACCAAGTTGCTCATATGTTAGTTGCCAACGGTCTACAAAAAGGAAACTATGTAGCGATAGTTATGGAACGCAGTAAAGAAACCGTCATTAGTTTGTTAGGTATCCTGAAAGCTGGTGGAGTTTATGTTCCCATTGATCCGAGCTATCCAAAAGAACGTTGTCAGTACCTATTAAACGATACAGGTGCTCCATTTATCATAACGAAAAACGAACATACAGCTCTACTGAATGATTTTATACATAATGATTCCCAAACACGCACAGTGTTCACAATCAACCAAATGGAGCAAGGATATTCACAGGAAAATATCCAATGTGAAATTCTTCCATCCGATTTAGCCTATATTATTTATACATCTGGTTCAACAGGTAAGCCAAAAGGCGTCATGCTTAAGCATGAGGCTGTCATTAATTTAATAACAGATAATCAACGAATCTACCATTCAACTAAAGAAGATGTTTATTCCCAGTTTATTTCTTTTAGTTTTGACCCTTCTATAACAGAAACTTTTACCGCTTTATTTTCAGGTGCAAGACTTCATATGCTTACAAGTATAGAGCGTTTGTCCATTGAGGCATTTGCTGATATGATCGACCGTGAGCAAGTAACGACCGCTACTGTTCCAAATGCTTTCTTTACACAGCTAGCTACACATTTACCAGTAAGCTATAGAAAAAAGCTTTCGACATTAAATTATTTATCTGTAGGTGGTGAAGCCCTATTGCCTGCCATAGTTCAAAAATGGCAAGACAAATTTGGACTCTCTACAGAAATTATTAATGTGTATGGACCAACTGAATGTACAGTATTGTCCTCCTATTTTAAGGTGAAAAGTCAGATAACAGACATGCAATCTAGTATTCCTATTGGTAGACCAATCGCCAATTATGAAATGTACGTTATTAACACGGACGATCAGCTATGTCCCGTTAATGTAATCGGAGAATTATGTATTGCTGGTGCTGGTTTAGCAGCAGGTTATTTACATCAGCCTGAAAAAACAGCTGAAGTATTTGTACCTCATCTCTTAAAGCCAGATCAAAAAATGTATCGAACAGGTGATTTAGTTCGACTATTGCCAACTGGTGTCATTGAATTTGTTGGACGTAAAGACTCTCAAATTAAAGTAAGAGGCTTCCGTATTGAACTTGGTGAAATCGAAACAGTATTGAGCAATCATACGAGTATTCAGGAAGCTGTGATCATTGCAAAGAAAATGGCTGATGGGAATAATCATTTATTTGCCTACTATACGGTGGCAAGTGGGATGCAGCTTGAGGAGAATCTTTTAAGGGACTACTTAGCAAATCTTTTACCAGATTATATGGTGCCAGAGCAATTTATTGAATTGCAAGAAATGCCATTATCCCCTACAGGAAAAATTGATCGAAAACACTTAGCTTCATTGGAATTAACTTTATCACGCAGTACTACATATATTGCCCCAGAAAATGATACACAGCGTATGCTTGCTACTGCATGGGAATTTGTACTCGGTATTGAGCCAATTGGCATTCACGATAACTTCTTTCATATCGGAGGGCATTCGCTAAAAGTGCTCGAGATTCTTGTACAAGTGAAAAAACATATACCATTCTTAAAGATTCAGGATTTCTTCCAATATCAAACGATTGCTGAACTGGATCATTATATTCGTCATTATCAACCAGAAGCGATTGAAGATCAAGACGAGCCAGCTAAAAACATTGTATTCAAGGACTTAATGGAGCCTAGTCCTCTAAAAGTCTCCCAAAATGTGAAGCCCTTGCCAATGACATCGGTATTACTAACAGGTGCTACAGGTTATTTAGGTAGTCATGTATTATATGAGCTATTAGCAACAACAACTGCGCACATATATTGCCTTATTCGACCAAGCACCCAAACTACGATTGAAGATAAACTAAGAGAGAGTATGCAATTTTATTTTGGCAATACCATTGCTCAGCAGATGAAAGATCGTATTACTGTTATCCAAGGTGACTTAGGGAAGCAACGACTACACTTATCTGATAAAGATGAAAAAATCATTATGAAAGAAATTAATGCTATCATTCATTGTGGTGCAGATGTACGTCACTTCGGTGCAGCTGATCATTTTAATAATGTCAATGTGAATGGAACTCGCTACTTGCTTGAAATAGCCAAACAGAAACCAGGTGTGCATTTCCATTATGTATCGACAATTGGCATTCCAGAGGAGCTAGCCGCCATACAATGGGGACCAAATGAAGCAAAAGGTAACTTCAATTACAATGTTAAGCTTGATAATGTTTATACTCAAAGTAAGCTAGAAGCAGAAAACCTTGTTAGAAACGCTGTACAGGATGCAATCCCTGTCTCCATTTATCGTGTAGGAAATTTAAGCTGTCATTCTGAAACAGGTAAATTCCAACGTAATATCGATGACAATGCCTTTTACCGTATGATTAAATCAATGCTTTATTTAGGTAAAACACCTACCGCACAATGGCATGTTGACTTCACACCAATCAATTATGCTAGTCAGGCAATTGTTTCTTTGGCAAGCCAGCCAGCAACCAACGGCCATGTCTTCCATTTATGTAACCCTGTATCGCTTACTTATTTAGAATTAATCGATATGCTTAAGGAAATTGGTTATGACCTAACAATTGTGTCAACACAAGAGTATACAGATTGGCTATTAAATGGTGATCATTCAAAAGATGTACAGGAATATTTATCGTTAGCCATTGCGCAGCTTGAAGGTGATGGAGCAAGTGACTCCCCATTTATCTTCAATTGCAAAAAAACGATAGAATTTTTAGCTCATACCAAGATTGAATGTGCGGCACCAAATAAAGCCTTTATTTACAGAATGATTCAATATGGCATTGATACAGGCTACTTTCCTGAACCAAAACAAGTCAATATAAGATGATAAAACAAACTATACAGTTATTTGCACTTCCTCTAGGAGTACAGTTAGCACCACCAGAACGGGATGCTTTCCTTAAAGTACTCCCTTTTGAGGTGCAAAGAAAAGTTCAGCAATACAAGCACTGGCAGGATCAGCAAAGAGCGTTGCTAGGTAGCACTCTTATTAGATGGGCACTCCTTCCCTATATAGATGACGTTCTGTTACAACTAGCTCATAATGAATTTGGGCGCCCTTATATTGCAGGACACCCTCATTGGCAGGGAGATTTTAATCTCTCTCATTCTGGGGATTGGGTAGTGTTAGCAGTCACCACTATCGGACGAGTCGGCATTGATGTTGAAGAAATAAAGCCAGTGAGTGAAGATATGATGATATATGCGCTTTCTGAGACAGAGCGTCAATTGGTCTCTCATCAGCCTTTACATGTTTTTTATGAGTTTTGGACTTTAAAAGAGGCTCTTTTTAAAACAGGCTTATTGCCAATCCTATCGCCATATTTGCTTGATACCACCAACATAAAAAAAACAAGGAAAGACCTTTTTACCCAATTACTCTATCTCGATCAGCAGCATCCTGTATCCGTCTGCTGGAACAATGAAAATTCTAAGTTAATAACCACAATATTAAATAAAGAGCAGCTTCTACAGCCATAACAATAATTATTCCTCCGTATTAAGAAAACGCTGCCCTAACGTGTCATTTATTCGACCCGCTAGGACAGCACTTTTTGTTTTATTTAAATAAGTCTGGGTACATTTCTTTTGCTAATGCTTCCATTCCATCAATTGTGTTATAGCCATAGCCAAACATGTAATTGTAATCTACAATATACATTTGTTTATTTTTAATAGCCTTCATGCTTGATAGTTTAGGATTCGCATAAATTTCTTCACGTACTTTTGTCAAATCAGAACCGTCCCAGTTAGGAAGAATTAATACATCTGGATCTGCTGCGATTAATGTTTCAACACTTACATCGCCTGTTTCATCTTTAAAAATATTATCTAATTTAACCATTTTAAATGCATCATTAAAGAATGTTTCATCGTGTGCTGGATAAACAAAAAGCTCTTTTGGATCATTTGTATGCAAATAGGCAAATGTTTTTTCTTCTTTTATACTTTCTAATTTTGAGGAAATATCTTGTTGTCGACCTTTTAATTCTTTAATAAAGCTATCTGCTTTGTCTTGAACATTAAAAATTTCACCAATATTCTTTATATCTTTATAAATAGAATCATATGTGCCGCCTGTTACGGATGACTCTAAAACATATGTTTTTACACCCATTTCATTAAGCGAATCTACTGTCCCTACTCCCCATTCAGCATTATCAAATAAGCCACCACGACCAAATACTAAATCAGGATCAGTACCTAATGTAACCTCTTTCCCAACATATTCATCACTTAAAATATTTAGCTTAGCATACTCTTCTTCAACAGCTTTATCAACTGCACCAAAGTTTGCACCAACACCAACGATTTTATCGCCTAATCCTAAATGTAATAATAATTCTGCAGCTGGACGTGTATTTGCCATAATTCTTTCTGGTGCTTGATCAAATACTTGATCTTTCTTTTCCCATGTTGATCCACCTTCAGCCTTTGTAAAGTTCTCAATTGTCAGTGGATAATGCTCTTTTGTTTGAGTTTCCTTAGATGTATCTTTTGATGTGTTACCGCAGGCTGTTAATGTTAATAAAGCTGCTAAACCAATTCCTAATAATAATTTTTTCTTCATGTTTTTCCTCCTACAGTCCATATGCAAAGCCTAATCCATTCGTCACTGGATTAGTAAACGTTTGACATTTGATATGATATAAAGCTTCTATTGTTTCTGGTGTTAAAACTTCTTGGGGTGTACCATGTGCATAGATTTCACCATCTTTTACTGCATAAAGATAATCACAGTAATGTGCTGCCATTTCTAGATCATGAAGAGCTGCTAAAACACCGATGTTTAAACTTTTTACACAGGATAGTATTTCAATTTGATAACGAATATCTAAATGATTTGTTGGTTCATCCAAAATCATAAATTTAGGCTGCTGGGCAATCGTTCTAGCTAAAATAACCCTTTGCTTTTCACCACCAGATAGTGAAAGAAAACTGCGCTCTCTATAAGATTGTAAGTTCGTTCTTGTCAATGCCTCTTCTACGATGTCAAAATCCTTTTGGTTATCTGACTCTAGCATTTTTTTATGAGGTGTTCTACCTAACATCACCATTTGTTGTACCGTTAAATCAAAGTGCATTTCATTAAATTGTCCAACTACACCTAAGTGTTGAGAAATCTTTTTTTCGGCGCTTTTTAAAACATCTAAATCATCTAAGAAGACCATCCCTTTTTGAGGTACTAGGCTTTTATAAATGCTTTTCAGTAAAGTTGATTTTCCGCATCCGTTTGGTCCGATTAAGCCCACAAATTGTTGCTTATTCACATGAATGGATACGTTTTTTACGATTTCCTTTTTGCCGATTTTTACTTCTATTTCCTTTGCTACTAATTCCATTGTTCTACCCTCCGAAGTTGTAACCTTTTTTTACAATCATATAGATAAATAATGGTGACCCAATGACAGAAGTAATAATACCAATCGGTAATTCCACATTTTGGATTAATGTTCTAGACAGAATATCAGCCCAAATCATGAAAAGGCCTCCTAAGAGCAATGTTCCTAACATTAATCGTTTGTGATCTGCCCCGAAAATACCTCTTGTGATATGAGGAATAATTAAACCAACAAAACCGATCATACCTGCATAAGCGACCATCGTTCCTGTAATAAGCGAGGTAAGAATCATATATAATTTACGATAAGCACTTAAATTGATCCCTAAGGTGATAGCTGATTCATCCCCAAGTAGCATTGTGTTTAGCACACGATGTTGGAAAAGGAATAATGCAGCTCCTAGTACAATCACGATTGTTAAAATTGGTGTTTTGTCCCAGCTGGCAGATGCTAAACTCCCCATAGACCAGAACGTAACAGTTTTAATGCCCTCTGCATTATTGGCAAAAAAGATGATAAGGCTTGAAAACGAACTACATAATGCACCGATAACAACCCCTGATAAAACCAATTTTACTGAGGTTGCTTTACCTCCAATGCTGGATAAGATAAGCACTGCCATAGAGGTAATCATCGCCCCTGCAAATGCACCAAAGGCTACTCCAAATTGTGCTAACAATGCACTACTCCCAAAACCAACTAGAATAGCAAAGGTTGCACCTAATGACGCTCCTGAAGAAATACCAAGTATGTATGGATCAGCAAGCGGGTTTTGGACAACTGCCTGCATGACAGCCCCACACAATGCAAGACCGACACCAATCAATAAGGCAAAAACCACACGCGGCATTCTGACCTGTAGAATAATATTCAAATAGGATTCACTTTCCACACTATCAAGTGTTCCAAGTTTTCCATTGGATATAGTATGTAGCAAAATATCCATCGATTGCTTGAAAGGAATGCTGACTTGTCCTATTGATACAGAAAAAATGGCAGATATTAAAATAGAGACTATTAAAAGCAAGATAATAACATAATAAATATTGCCCATTCCTATTCTGTTAGCTTCCTGTCTATCCAAAATTTCACCTCTATCTATTAAACTTTTAGTTAATGATAACGATTATCATTTTCATTTTGTATTGTAAGTGATAATCCATTGAAAAACAACAGGAAAATTTTTAATTATAGATTATGCATACATTCAGTAGATAAATATTCCACTACTGGCGGGTTTTAATTCGCTAAAATTATTGTTCCGATAGAAATTAAAACAGCTCATTGTAAATTCCGGATATTATATAGCGAAGAAAATTTAAGGATTTTTATTTAAACTCTGTTCTAATAAAAAATCAAAATAAAAAACCACTTTCCATAAAACTATGGAAAGTGGTCATATTACTTAAAAGATTGTGCTTATAGGCTAACTAAATCTTACATCATTCCTGGCATACCGCCCATGCCGCTCATATCTGGCATTGCCGGTGCTGCTTCAGGGATATCTGCTACAACCGCTTCTGTTGTTAAGAATAGGGCTGCAACTGATGCTGCGTTTTGTAAAGCTGAGCGAGTTACTTTTGCTGGGTCTACTACGCCTGCTTCCATCATGTTTACCCATTCGCCAGTTGCTGCATTGAAACCAATGCCAACTTCTTCACGTTTTAGACGATCTACGATAATTGAGCCTTCAAGACCAGCATTATTAGCAATTTGACGAACTGGTTCTTCTAAAGCACGTAGAACGATTTTCACACCTGTAGATACGTCGCCTTCTACTGCTTCAGCCGCTTTTTCTACTGCTGCATAGACGTTTAGAAGAGCAGTACCACCACCTGATACGATACCTTCTTCAACAGCCGCACGAGTTGAGTTTAAAGCATCCTCAATACGAAGTTTACGCTCTTTCAGCTCTGTTTCTGTTGCAGCACCAACTTTGATAACTGCTACACCGCCTGCTAATTTTGCAAGACGTTCTTGTAATTTTTCTTTATCGAACTCTGAAGTAGTTTCAGCAAGTTGTGCACGAATTTGACCAATGCGTGATTCAATTGCGTCTGCTCCGCCTACACCTTCAACGATTGTTGTGTTGTCTTTTGTTACAACAACTTTTGCTGCACGACCAAGTGCAGAAATATCAGCTGATTTCAGGTCTAAGCCTAATTCTTCTGTAATCACTTGGCCACCTGTCAGGATAGCAATATCTTCAAGCATTGCTTTACGTCGATCACCGAAACCTGGTGCTTTTACTGCTACAGCATTAAATGTACCACGAAGTTTGTTCACAACAAGTGTTGCAAGTGCTTCACCTTCTACATCTTCAGCAATCATTAAAAGTGGACGACCTTGTTGCACCACTTGTTCTAATAATGGTAATACTTCTTGAATGTTTGTAATTTTTTTATCAGTAATTAAAATGTATGGGTTATCAAGAACCGCTTCCATTTTATCTGTGTCAGTTACCATGTAGTGAGAAGCATAACCACGATCAAACTGCATACCCTCAACTACATCTAACTCTGTTGTGAAGCCTTTTGATTCTTCAATTGTAATAACTCCATCGTTACCAACGCGTTCCATTGCTTCAGCGATTAGTTGTCCAACTTCATCATCTGCAGCAGAAATAGCAGCAACTTGTGCAATTTCTTCCTTATTGCTTACTGGGCGAGAAATAGCGTGTAATTCAGTAAGTGCTGCAGCAACTGCTTTATCGATACCTTTACGGATACCTACTGGATTTGCGCCAGCTGTAACGTTTTTCAAGCCTTCACGAATAATTGCTTGAGCTAATACTGTTGCTGTAGTTGTACCATCACCAGCGATTTCGTTTGTCTTAGAAGCAACTTCTGCTACTAATTTTGCTCCCATGTTTTCGTATGGGTTTTCTAGTTCGATTTCTTTAGCGATTGTCACACCATCATTTGTAATAAGTGGTGAACCGAATTTTTTTTCTAAAACAACATTACGTCCTTTTGGTCCTAATGTTACTTTTACTGCATTTGCTAATTTATCTACACCTTGTAACATTAATGAACGAGCGTCTTCTGAGAATTTAATATCTTTTGCCATGAGAATTTACCCTCCTGAAATGGAATATTCGTTAAGCTTCTTCAATATATTTATATCAATTTCACCTTATTGTCACATTTGTTATGCAAACAATAAGTATTCACCTTACGTAAGGTGCCTTTAAAGTTCTTATTCAATAATTGCAAGAATATCGCTTTCGCGTAAAATTAGGTATTCATTACCTTCAAATTTAACTTCTGTGCCAGCGTATTTAGAGAAAATAATGCGGTCGTCAACTTTAACGTCAAGCTCTACACGTTGCCCGTTCTCTAATACACGACCTGTCCCAACTGCTACTACTTTACCTTCTTGTGGTTTTTCTTTTGCAGAGTCAGGTAGTACAATACCGAATGCAGATTTTTCTTCTACCTCGATTAGTTCAATTACAATACGATCTCCTAGTGGTCTTAACAAGTGAAACAACCTCCTAATAGTTAAATAATTGTTGATATTTATTAGCACTCTATATCAATGAGTGCTAACACAATTATTATGATAATCAATCACTCTTTTTTTTGCAAGTCAGAACTTCAAAAAATTTTGTTTTCTTTCCATATTCCTCTACAATAGAAAGGAAGCATATGAATGGAAAGGATTTTGACTGTGACTAATTCTCAAAAAGTAACGAAACATAAAAAAACAGCCCTGTATGTTTTGCTGATTTATATCTTGATGCAAATCTCTAGCAGATGGTTGCTCTTACCGTTCCATAAGCTCATCATGAAGGTAACTGGTTTAGCTTCTGAACAAGCGGCTCCTATTACTCAAGGTTGGTATATCGCACTAAGTTTTGCGGTAGCGCTCATTTTAAGCTTAATCCTTACATCTCGAGATAAAGCATTTTGGAACATTTATCAAGGAAAAAAAGAAACGATACCTCTTACAATTGTGTGGGGAATCATCGGCTTCTTCCTAGTGTTCTTTGGACAAATGATTGGTGCAGCTATTGAGATGGCTGTTTTCGGTATTGAAGGAGGCTCACAAAATACTGCAGATATTGTCGCGATAGCTAAAGGTGCTCCCATCGCCATATTAGCAATTGTTGTATTCGGGCCAATCTTAGAAGAATTCGTCTTCCGTAGAGTGATCTTTGGCTCGCTTGTCCAAACAACAAATTTCTGGGTGGCAGCAATTGTGAGTGCCATTTTCTTTGCGATTATACACTTCGACTTCTCACATATCTTGCTTTATACCATTTGTGGTTTAATTTTTGCCTTTTTATATCACAAAACAAAGCGCATTTGGACGTCTATTATTGCACACGTCATGCTTAATGGATTTGTGACACTTGTACAATTCTATGCGGAACCATTGCAAAAGTTTCTTCAAGAACTCGAAAAAATGCAATAAATTTTTGTAAAGCGATTGTAAGATGCAAAAATAACACAAAAGCTCGGTGTCCCATTTAGGGCACCGAGCTTTATTTATTACTGTTGATTCAATTCTTCTATTTGTCGTCGTTGCTGCTCAAGTGCTTCTTCAATCTGGCGCTTTTGCTCCGCTTCCTGTTCTTCTTTTAATCGAATCTCTTCGGATTTAAGATATTTCTTATAGCCAATTCGTGAAATCATAATACTAATTTCATACAAAATAAACAGCGGAACTGAAACCATTAAATGCGAAGCCAACTCAGGTGGTGCAATAATCGCAGCACATACAAATAAACCGAAGTACGAGTATTTACGAATACGAATTAGTAATTCCGGACTTAATATGCCAATTCGTGAAAAGAATAAAACAACAATTGGCAACTGGAAAAGGAAACCGAACGGTATTGTAAGCTTAAACAAGAATGTAAAATACTCATGTATACCAATGGTTTGCTGTATCTCCAAATCATTCGATAAATTCATCATGAATTTGATGACATATGGGAATAGTAAAAAGTACGAAAAAGATAACCCTGCAAGAAACAATAAAAATGAATACGGAATATAGCTTAGAGTTGCTTTACGCTCTACTTCCCTTAATCCAGGGCTAATAAACGACCATAATTGATACATCAACACGGGTGATGAAAGAATAAATGCAATTATAAAAACAACTTGTATATAAATTGCAAGTGGTGTGACTACGTCAAATGCATGAAGCTCTATATTATATTTGGCTCCAGTCATTTGAAGGTATTTTACAAGTGGCTTTGCGACAAAAAAGGCGCCGGCCATAGCTAGAACAAAGAAAACGGCAACAATGAACAGCCGTTTTCTTAATTCTTCTATATGCTCAATGACAGTTAGATCTTTTGGATTCATTCCTCAAACATCCTAACTTACTTATCTAGTTCTTTCTTTTTCTTATCATCATCATCTTCGTCGGCTAAACCTTTAGTAGCATTTTTGAATTCACGTAGTGTTGAACCAAATGCCTTACCAAGCTCTGGTAACTTTTTAGGACCAAAAATTAGTAACGCGACAACTCCGATAATAATGAGGCTCATAGGACCAATACCACCCATTACAGCCACCTCCTCTTTATATCCATCATTTTAACGCATATTTCGCCATTTTGCTAACTAATTATATGTGAAAGTTTTTCGTCACTCTCACTGATTTGACCCCATTTTATTTAAATTATCTATCTTGACAGAAACGGTGAATTACACTAAAAAATATGTATGGTTTTCACTCTTCCTGATTACGAATTAAATAAATAAGCGCTTGCAACTCTACCGATAAATCGATGGTTAAAAGCTGCATTCTATCAGGTACTGTTAATCGCTCTGGCGTAAAGTTTAAAATTCCCTTTGCATTCATGGCTGCTAAGCGATCCGCCATTTTTTGAGCGGAGCGTGGTGAAACGGTTAAAATAGCAAGCTCTGCACCGTATTCTGCATATTTTTCTTCCAATAAATCTGGATGAAAAACCGGAATGTTACTGATCATTTTGCCATCCTTCGGTGCTTTTGAATCGAATGCTACCACAATATGTGTATTATGGTTTTTTTGAAAATTATATTTTAATAATGCACTGCCTAAATTCCCCACACCAATTAACGCTACTTTTGTCGTTTCATGTTGATCAAGCGTCTGGCTAAAAAATTGTAATAGATGCTGCACATCGTAGCCATAACCTTTTTTCCCAAGTGCACCAAAATAAGAAAAATCACGGCGAATAGTTGCAGAATCTATTTTCATCGCTTCACTCAATTCCTTCGACGAAATACGTTCCATACCTTCTTGTGCAAAGTTTTGAATAAATCGATAGTAAAGAGGAAGTCTTTTTGTAGTGGCTTGTGGAATTTTTAATTCTTGTTTCAAACTTTTTCCTCCTTATGATGTACCTCCATCAATTTTACTGTCTTTAACTACTAATTTTAATACATTCATCCTTAACAATATACAACATTTTTGCAATCCCCTGCTGTATTTCTCTTTAGTTAATGGCGCCTTATACGCAGCTAACTAAAAAGAAATCGTTTCAATCTTACATGACTGCTAGGAATAAGTAAAGCACGGACATTGCATGCAAATCGTTCATCCATTACACTAAGGTAGAATTGAGGTGTCAAGAATGATTGTTTTACAGGTCAATCAACTAACTAAATCCTTTCTTGCAGATGAAATTTTAAGTGGTGTTAAATTAGAAGTTCAACACCGTGACCGTGTTGCCTTAGTAGGACGAAACGGTGCAGGTAAATCTACTTTATTAAAAATAATTGCTGGTCAAATGTCTTATGATTCAGGTGATATCATTATCCCAAAGGATATTCAAATAGGCTATTTAGAGCAACATGCAGGATTAAACTCTACGCTAACAATTTGGAATGAAATGATGACTATATTTGAATCTCTTTTAGCCCAAGAACAGCTGCTACGCTCACTTGAACAACAAATGGCTGATCCTACTGTCTATGAAAACCCTACTATGTATGCGAAAGTTATGTCGGAATACGATCAATTACAGCATACGTTTAAAGATGCAGGTGGCTATCAATATGAATCAGACATACGGTCAGTCCTTCATGGTATGCAATTTTATTCCGAAGACTATGACAAACCCATCAGTTCCTTATCTGGTGGACAGCGCACACGTTTAGCACTTGCTAAGCTCTTACTTAGTAAACCAGATCTTTTAATTCTAGATGAGCCAACGAACCATTTAGATATCGAAACACTATCTTGGTTGGAATCCTATTTAAAGGGCTATGAAGGCGCTATTTTAATTGTTTCCCATGACCGCTACTTCTTAGACCAAGTCGTTTCTATTGTCTACGAAGTATCTCGTCATCGCGTTACCAAATATCCGGGTAATTATAGTGCATATTTAGATGAAAAAGCTAAAAATTATGAGCGTGATGTCAAACTCTATGAACGTCAGCAAGATGAAAAGGCCAAGCTAGAGGATTTTATCCAAAAAAATATTGCACGTGCTTCTACAACGAAAATGGCACAAAGTCGACGTAAAATGCTTGAACGTACCGAGTGGATGGAATCGCCGGATGGTGATGAGAAATCCGCTAGTTTCGGTTTCACGATTGAACGTCAAAGTGGAAATGATGTTTTATCTGTTGATGAATTAACGATAGGTTATAACGATCGCACCATTTCTAGTGGGATAAACCTCCGCACTTTTCGTGAGGATCGTATTGCCCTTGTTGGCCCAAACGGAGTTGGTAAATCGACATTATTAAAAACAATTGTAAAAGATTTATCCCCTCTTGGAGGTAGTATTCGTTATGGTACGAATGTACAAATCGGCTACTATGATCAAGAGCAAGCAAAGCTATCGAGCAATAAGAGTGTCCTAAAAGAATTATGGGATGAATGGCCACTCATGAACGAAAAAGATATTCGAACTGTATTAGGGCGTTTTCTTTTTAGTGGTGAAGATGTGGATAAAGCTGTATCCTCTTTATCGGGCGGTGAAAAAGCACGCCTTGCACTCGCAAAGCTAATGATGCAAAAGGCTAATTTCTTAATTCTAGATGAGCCTACCAATCATTTAGACTTAGATAGCAAAGAGGTATTAGAAAATGCCTTGATTGATTATCCAGGTACGCTTCTATTTGTCTCACACGACCGCTACTTCATTAATCGTATCGCAACAAAAGTGGTGGAGTTATCTGGAACGGGTTCATTTGAATATTTAGGTGATTACGATTATTACGTTGAGAAAAAGCAGGAACTATTGGAGCTAGCACAAATGAAAGTTGCCTCCCAACCACAAGTACAGCAAGACCTCCCTGATAAAACGTCTACATCAAAAATTGATAAAGAAGCAAAAAAGCGTGAACGTCAAATTAGACGTACGATTGAAGATTTAGAAAGCAAGATGCAAGAAACATCTGCTATTGTTGCAAGACTAGAAGAAGCTCTTTGTGACTCTGCCATTTTTACCGACCATGAAAAAATTTCAATGCTTCAAGCAGAATTAGCAACTGCTAAAGAACAGCATGAGCTATTAGAATTAGAATGGCTTGAGTTAAATGAAGAACTTGAAAATATTAGTATGTAAATGATGTATGCCATGTGAAAGGTCACATGGCTTTTTCTTTACTTGTCTTCATTTTTCATATATATTGGTCAAGTGCTATTTTTCGACAAAAAATGCCCACAGTTTTATTCACACTATAAATCTAGTAATACCAACATATCAACAGAGTTTTCCACATTGTCCACAATAAAAATTTATTTTATCCACATTCTATCGTATAAAACCAGCTACTATATATTGAATAATCACAAGTTATACACAAGTTATCAACAATTTGTGCATAAGTACGCGTGTTCGCCATTTAATTCGCTCCTTTACCTGTGGATAATTTTCTGAAAAATTTGTCAATTGTGATGCCTCTACTGACTATTCCCTTAGCACGGTTCTTTTTTATCAACAATTATTCGACAATTAAAAAAGAGATATCTAAAAATATAGATACCTCTTTCCTACACTATACCCAGGATTTTAACTCCATTCCTGGACGTCCATTCATCATTAAGTTTCCTCGAATACCAGCCTCAAACATCGGCATAGCTGCTGCGCCAATCATTGCCGCATTATCAGTACACAATTTAAGCGGCGGTACAAAAAACGGGATACCTTCCTCTTCAAATACAGTCTCCAAAGAAATTCGCAACCCCTTATTTGCTGCTACACCTCCAGCTGCAATAACCTGTTTCACCTGATATTCGCGAGCAGCACGTAATGTTTTAGCAGTCAGTACTTCAACAACACTTTCCTGAAAGCCCTTGGCGACAGCTGCTGGTGAAATGGCTTCACCTCGTTGATCCATATTATGTTTATAATTGATGACAGCTGATTTTAAACCGCTAAAGCTAAAATCATATGAATCCTCTTCCAACCATACTCTTGGAAAAGGAACAGCCTCTCCTTCCTCATGAGCAAGACGATCAATATGTGGTCCACCAGGATAAGGTAAATTTAAAACACGCGCCACTTTATCATAAGCTTCACCAGCTGCATCATCTCGTGTTTCACCAATGACTTCAAAAGAGCCATGTTCCTTCATATAGACAAGCTCTGTATGACCGCCTGAAACTACTAGTGCTAATAAAGGGAACTCCATCGGCTGAACAAGCGCATTGGCATAAATATGCCCTGCAATATGATGCACACCTACAATTGGTAGGTTATTCGCAAAGGCAAAAGCCTTCGCTGCATTAATACCAATCAACAATGCCCCTACAAGACCCGGACCCTCTGTAACAGCAACCGCATCCAAATCTACCGGCTTTAAATTTGCTTGAGCTAATGCTTCTTCAATTACCATCGTAATTTGTTCAACGTGATGGCGTGATGCAATTTCAGGAACAACGCCACCAAATCGCTTATGACTC
Source organism: Lysinibacillus sp. YS11 (assembly GCF_002896375.1). Lineage (NCBI taxonomy): Bacteria > Bacillati > Bacillota > Bacilli > Caryophanales > Bacillaceae > Lysinibacillus > Lysinibacillus sp. YS11. Next base: position 4,098,681 of record NZ_CP026007.1, read on the forward strand.
TCTATTTGAGAAGCAACAACATTCGACACGATTTCATGACCATTTCGTATAATCGCTGCAGCTGTTTCATCACAGCTTGATTCTATTGCTAATATCAATCCATTATTCATTATAAATTCACCCACATGACAAGGGCATCCTCCCCGTTATCCGTATAATAACCTTTCCGTATACCACCATCTTGGAATTGGAGCTTACGATAAAGATTTTGTGCAACTGTGTTCGTTACTCGTACCTCCAATGTCATAACCTCCATTCCATGTAAACGAGCTATTTGCATTGCCTCACGCATTAATCCCTCGCCTATACCTCGTCCACGAGCTGCCTCAATAACTGCTACATTCGTAATTTGGGCTGCATCTATAACCATCCACATCCCGCAAAAACCAATAATACTTCCACTTGCATCAACAGCCAGCACATAATGGGCATACTGATTTTCATGTACTTCATAGTAAAAGGAATCCAACGTCCAAGGTACAGGAAATGAAGCTACTTCAATTTCATAAACTGCTGGTACATCATCAGAAACCATTTTACGATAAGTTACATCACTACTCATGTTCTTTCTCCTTCTGTTCTTTCAGCCAATTTGCTTCAGCCTCTGCAATTCGTTTATATTGTGGGACAAAGTGATGAGTAGCTTCAACACTCGGTAATTCCACTTTAGTTCCTACACGAATAACTTCCGTTGCACGTGGCAAGTCAAGACTAAAAGGTGCACGAAAAGCGTTATCGCCAAGCTCCTCTACAATGTTATCCCAAAATAAGCCCACATCTGTTCCTACAAATAAAATAGGTGCATCTAATGCCCTTAAACGCTCTAATAAATCAGCGATATGTGCATGATGATCCTCCACAAGAGCCTCTAGAGTCACTCCTTGATAAACAGCTGTATAAACATTATCTCTTCTTGCATCAAAAATTGGACAAATTAATCCATTATAAAGGGTAGCATTTGCAGCTAATGCTTTTAAGCTAGAGACACCAACTAAAGGTATCTGTAATGTCCATGCTAGGGTTTTCGCTAATGTTACACCTATACGGACCCCTGTATACGAACCTGGCCCTTCAGACACTGCAATAACATCCAAGTCGCCTGCCCTCAAACCTGCTCTTGCTAATACCTCTTCAATAGCGGGCATTGCGCCTGCTGAATGTGTTAATTTTATATTTTGTACCAGCTCAGCTACCACTTTTCCATCCCTCACAATAGCAACGGAAAGTGGTGTATTCGCTGTTTCTATTCCTAACCAAATCATTTCATTAGCTCCTCACATAGTGCCTCATAGCGTTCCCCACTAGGTATTAACACAAATCGTCGTTCATTGTCTCCGATTCGATAAATCTCTATCGCTAATCGATTCTGTGGCAAATCCTGTTCTATTAAATGCGCCCACTCTACCACTGATACTGCATCTCCATAAAATAATTCATCCCAACCAAGGTCCTCGTCACTTTCAGCCAAACGATAAACATCTAAATGATTGAAGGGTAAACGTCCTTCATACTGTTTAATGATTGTAAATGTTGGACTGTTGACCGTTCTTTTCACACCAAGCCCTTTTGCTAAGGCCTTCGTAAACGTTGTCTTGCCTGCACCCAAATCTCCTTCTAATGTAATCGTATCTTGAGCTTCTAGTAATTTTGCAAGTGTCACGGCAAAACGCTCTGTATCATCAACTGAATTCATGATTATTTCATACATTCTCATTTTTCCTCTCATCACTACATTACCTCTAGTTTACCTAAACTAGCGAAAATGTTCAAAGCATCCAATATCATTATATCCTACATAGATTATCTTCGTTAAAAAGCCTAATTTTATGACATGGTAGCCATTTAAATAAAAAAACACGCCTTCTTTTACAAAGACGTGACAACTATTTATCTGTTTGAATGACCTTTCACTGCTATGATTTCTTTGCCAATTAGTTTATCATCCTTAAATTTTACTATATAGGCCTGTGTCATCAAGATTTCATCATTCCAACGATATTCATTATTTTTGATTTTTTTACCTGCGCCGCCTGCTGCTTCTACTACCTCAATATATGACATATCATTTTTTAATTTCTCAAATTCTACTTCGTTCATATTTTTTTGCCAGTGATACGCATTTGATTCTTCAATCTCCATAATAGGATCTCCACAGCCTACCATCATTATCATGGAACCAATAAGCAAAGGGAAATAAATACTTTTAAAAGAATAATCTTTGCTCATATAAACACCTCCGTAGCCAATCCGATTACTTCTACTTTTTTACCCCTAATCTTTATATTAGAAACATCTCTAATTTTACCTTATAGAAACGCTATCATTTATCGGTAATTTTTACTATTTTTAGATAATGTTAAATATATGAAATTCGCTATGTTTATGGCAATATTATCGATCATTTCACAGCGATTTAAGCCATTTTTTAGATACACTTGATATGTTTTAGGGAAATAGATGTTGTTTATGAAATAATAAAGGGAAGTTGGTCTCAAATACTTCACAGAATGTTATGCTTTTAGCCTCTGTGTTTCTACTAGGCAGTGTTGATCCTTTCGACATTATTCATTTGTCATGTAATTTCTACTTAATTTACTGATAAACTCCTGAAAGATGAATTGGATTCATACTCCAATCACATACAAAAAAGTCCCTATGATGTAAAATCATAAGGACTGTAATATCAATTTAAATGGCGGTCCCGACCGGGATCGAACCGGCGATCTCCTGCGTGACAGGCAGGCATGTTAACCGCTACACCACGGGACCTCTTTAAGACATTTATAAATATATCATAGAAAATATAGATATACAATATCTTTTTTCACATTTTTTTAATATATTTTCCAACACTCTTTAATCTAGGATAGAGGTTATCCTGAAATGCATTTTCCACATAATCAACATCTACTTTCATATAAGCTCTAAACATGATGCAAATTTTGCAGTATATTTAACTTTGAAGGGGGAAACATTACATGTCAAAATTAGAACAATTACAAGCAGCCTTACAGCTCCATAATACCGATGCAATTATTATCACAAATGCTCAAAATCGTCGCTATCTAACAGGTTTTACAGGTAGTGCAGGTACAGTTATTGTAACAAAGACACGCGCACTTTTATTAGTAGACTTCCGCTACACACAGCAAGCAACAAATCAGTGTGACACCTTTGAAGTACTAGAGATTGATCGCAACCATTTATATGAAACCATTCAGGAAATTCTTGAACAGGAATTAATTCAAACTGTTGGTTTTGAGCAACATCATGTAACTTATTTTAGCTATCAATTAATGAAGAGCAAATTGACAGCTATATTAAAACCAATGCCTACTATTGTAGAAGATTTACGGATGATTAAAACACCAGAAGAAATTGAAATAATTAAGAAAGCAGCATGGATTTCCGATGAGGCGTTTAATCATATTCTGACATTCATCAAACCAGGTATTTCAGAACTGGAGATTGCCTATGAATTAGAGTCTCATATGCGAAAAAATGGTGCAACAGGTGCAGCCTTCGATATGATTATTGCTTCTGGCCATCGTTCAGCACTCCCACATGGCGTAGCATCCTCTAAAATAGTGGAGCAAGGTGACATGTTGACAATGGATTTTGGTGCTTACTACCGAGGTTATCGTTCTGATATGACAAGAACGATTGCTGTTGGAGAACCATTAGAGCAATTAAAAGAAGTATATCAAATAGTTTATGGTGCCTTACAGCATGCCCTTTCCAATATGAAGGCTGGTATAACTGGACAAGAGGCCGATAGTTATTCACGAGACTACATTACTAAAAAGGGATATGGACAAAATTACGGACACGGTGCAGGACATGGTATAGGCTTAGATATCCATGAAAACATATTTATGTCTACCATATGTAAAGACATGTTAGAAGAAAATATGGTACTAACTGTCGAACCGGGTATTTATATACCTAATGTAGGTGGTGTTCGAATCGAGGATGATGTTATCGTTACAAAAGAAGGTGTGGAAGTCATCACTCACTCTCCTAAGGAACTCATTATTTTATAGCCCATTAAAGTGATGTTTTATATGGAGATATCATTAAAGAAGTTTAGCTGCTTACTTTGATATATAACAAATGTTTTAAAGAGTAAGTACAATAAATTCTTTGTACTTACTCTTTTTATAAAAGAAAAAACAGCCAACACACAGCTGACTGTTTTGTTTGCCTAGCGACGTCCTACTCTCACAGGGGGAAGCCCCCAACTACCATCGGCGCTAAAGAGCTTAACTTCCGTGTTCGGTATGGGAACGGGTGTGACCTCTTTGCCATCATCACTAGACTATGGTCGACCTTCCATACATGGCGTACTGCTGTGTCTAGAAGCTCTCTTTTTAGAAAGATTTGCTCTTTCAAAACTGGATAAACGGTGCATTGAATGTTTCAAACGTTTTGGTTAAGTCCTCGATCGATTAGTATTCGTCAGCTCCATGTGTCACCACACTTCCACCTCGAACCTATCTACCTCATCGTCTTTGAGGGATCTTACTTACTTGCGTAATGGGAAATCTCATCTTGAGGGGGGCTTCATGCTTAGATGCTTTCAGCACTTATCCCGTCCACACATAGCTACCCAGCGATGCCTTTGGCAAGACAACTGGTACACCAGCGGTGTGTCCATCCCGGTCCTCTCGTACTAAGGACAGCTCCTCTCAAATTTCCTACGCCCACGACGGATAGGGACCGAACTGTCTCACGACGTTCTGAACCCAGCTCGCGTACCGCTTTAATGGGCGAACAGCCCAACCCTTGGGACCGACTACAGCCCCAGGATGCGATGAGCCGACATCGAGGTGCCAAACCTCCCCGTCGATGTGGACTCTTGGGGGAGATAAGCCTGTTATCCCCGGGGTAGCTTTTATCCGTTGAGCGATGGCCCTTCCATGCGGAACCACCGGATCACTAAGCCCGTCTTTCGACCCTGCTCGACTTGTAGGTCTCGCAGTCAAGCTCCCTTGTGCCTTTACACTCTACGAATGATTTCCAACCATTCTGAGGGAACCTTTGGGCGCCTCCGTTACCTTTTAGGAGGCGACCGCCCCAGTCAAACTGTCCGCCTGACACTGTCTCCTGCCCCGCTAAGGGGCATGGGTTAGAATTTCAATACAACCAGGGTAGTATCCCACCGACGCCTCCTTCGAAGCTGGCGCTCCGAGATCTCTGGCTCCTACCTATCCTGTACAAGTTGTACCAAAATTCAATATCAGGCTACAGTAAAGCTCCACGGGGTCTTTCCGTCCTGTCGCGGGTAACCTGCATCTTCACAGGTACTATAATTTCACCGAGTCTCTCGTTGAGACAGTGCCCAGATCGTTACGCCTTTCGTGCGGGTCGGAACTTACCCGACAAGGAATTTCGCTACCTTAGGACCGTTATAGTTACGGCCGCCGTTTACTGGGGCTTCAATTCGCAGCTTCGCTTGCGCTAACCACTCCTCTTAACCTTCCAGCACCGGGCAGGCGTCAGCCCCTATACGTCACCTTACGGTTTTGCAGAGACCTGTGTTTTTGCTAAACAGTCGCCTGGGCCTATTCACTGCGGCTCTCATGCGCTTGCACGCTCAAGAGCACCCCTTCTCCCGAAGTTACGGGGTCATTTTGCCGAGTTCCTTAACGAGAGTTCTCTCGCACACCTTAGGATTCTCTCCTCGACTACCTGTGTCGGTTTGCGGTACGGGCACCTCTCACCTCGATAGAGGCTTTTCTTGGCAGTGTGAAATCAGGAACTTCGTCCATACGGACTCGCCATCACAGCTCAACGTTACAGTGTGCGGATTTGCCTACACACACGCCTTACTGCTTGGACGCGCACAACCAACGGCGCGCTTACCCTATCCTACTGCGTCCCCCCATTTCTCAAACGGTGAGGAGGTGGTACAGGAATATCAACCTGTTGTCCATCGCCTACGCCTATCGGCCTCGGCTTAGGTCCCGACTAACCCTGAGCGGACGAGCCTTCCTCAGGAAACCTTAGTCATACGGTGGACGGGATTCTCACCCGTCTTTCGCTACTCATACCGGCATTCTCACTTCTAAGCGCTCCACCAGTCCTTCCGATCTGACTTCAACGCACTTAGAACGCTCTCCTACCACTGACATCGTAGATGTCAATCCACAGCTTCGGTGAATCGTTTAGCCCCGATACATTTTCGGCGCAGCGTCACTCGACCAGTGAGCTATTACGCACTCTTTAAATGATGGCTGCTTCTAAGCCAACATCCTGGTTGTCTGTGCAACGCCACATCCTTTTCCACTTAACGATTACTTTGGGACCTTAGCTGGTGGTCTGGGCTGTTTCCCTTTTGACTACGGATCTTATCACTCGCAGTCTGACTCCCGTGTATAAATATCTGGCATTCGGAGTTTGTCTGAATTCGGTAAACCGGGATGGCCCCCTAGTCCAAACAGTGCTCTACCTCCAGTATTCTCATCACGAGGCTAGCCCTAAAGCTATTTCGGAGAGAACCAGCTATCTCCAAGTTCGATTGGAATTTCTCCGCTACCCACACCTCATCCCCGCACTTTTCAACGTGCGTGGGTTCGGGCCTCCAGTAAGTGTTACCTCACCTTCACCCTGGACATGGGTAGATCACCTGGTTTCGGGTCTACGACCACGTACTATTTCGCCCTATTCAGACTCGCTTTCGCTGCGGCTCCGCCTTCTAAAGCTTAACCTCGCACGTAATCGTAACTCGCCGGTTCATTCTACAAAAGGCACGCTATCACCCATTAACGGGCTCTAACTACTTGTAGGCACACGGTTTCAGGATCTCTTTCACTCCCCTTCCGGGGTGCTTTTCACCTTTCCCTCACGGTACTGGTTCACTATCGGTCACTAGGTAGTATTTAGCCTTGGGAGATGGTCCTCCCGGATTCCGACGGAATTTCACGTGTTCCGCCGTACTCAGGATCCACTCAGGAGAGAACGAACTTTCGACTACAGGGCTTTTACCTGCTCTGGCGGACCTTTCCAAGTCGCTTCATCTAACTCGCTCTTTTGTAACTCCGTATAGAGTGTCCTACAACCCCAAGAGGCAAGCCTCTTGGTTTGGGCTCTTCCCGTTTCGCTCGCCGCTACTCAGGGAATCGATTTTTCTTTCTCTTCCTCCAGGTACTTAGATGTTTCAGTTCCCTGGGTCTGCCTTCAAGACGCTATGTATTCACGTCAAGATACTACGCGATTAAACGTAGTGGGTTCCCCCATTCGGAAATCTCCGGATCAAAGCTCACTTACAGCTCCCCGAAGCATATCGGTGTTAGTGCCGTCCTTCTTCGGCTCCTAGTGCCAAGGCATTCGCCGTGCGCCCTTAATAACTTAACCAAGTTATTAAGCCTATAAAAAACTTAAAAAATAAATGTGTTTGTTACAATTTCAATGTCGTTTTATCCAGTTTTCAAAGAACAAGTTTTGAAGTGTTTCATTCAGATAGAATGAACCTTCAAAACTGAACGCAAAACGTAATCTTACAAACCCAAGGTTTGTATTCCGAAATAATCCTTAGAAAGGAGGTGATCCAGCCGCACCTTCCGATACGGCTACCTTGTTACGACTTCACCCCAATCATCTATCCCACCTTCGGCGGCTGGCTCCAAAAGGTTACCTCACCGACTTCGGGTGTTACAAACTCTCGTGGTGTGACGGGCGGTGTGTACAAGGCCCGGGAACGTATTCACCGCGGCATGCTGATCCGCGATTACTAGCGATTCCGGCTTCATGTAGGCGAGTTGCAGCCTACAATCCGAACTGAGAACGACTTTATCGGATTAGCTCCCTCTCGCGAGTTGGCAACCGTTTGTATCGTCCATTGTAGCACGTGTGTAGCCCAGGTCATAAGGGGCATGATGATTTGACGTCATCCCCACCTTCCTCCGGTTTGTCACCGGCAGTCACCTTAGAGTGCCCAACTAAATGATGGCAACTAAGATCAAGGGTTGCGCTCGTTGCGGGACTTAACCCAACATCTCACGACACGAGCTGACGACAACCATGCACCACCTGTCACCGTTGCCCCCGAAGGGGAAACTATATCTCTACAGTGGTCAACGGGATGTCAAGACCTGGTAAGGTTCTTCGCGTTGCTTCGAATTAAACCACATGCTCCACCGCTTGTGCGGGCCCCCGTCAATTCCTTTGAGTTTCAGTCTTGCGACCGTACTCCCCAGGCGGAGTGCTTAATGCGTTAGCTGCAGCACTAAGGGGCGGAAACCCCCTAACACTTAGCACTCATCGTTTACGGCGTGGACTACCAGGGTATCTAATCCTGTTTGCTCCCCACGCTTTCGCGCCTCAGCGTCAGTTACAGACCAGAAAGTCGCCTTCGCCACTGGTGTTCCTCCAAATCTCTACGCATTTCACCGCTACACTTGGAATTCCACTTTCCTCTTCTGCACTCAAGTCCCCCAGTTTCCAATGACCCTCCACGGTTGAGCCGTGGGCTTTCACATCAGACTTAAAGGACCGCCTGCGCGCGCTTTACGCCCAATAATTCCGGACAACGCTTGCCACCTACGTATTACCGCGGCTGCTGGCACGTAGTTAGCCGTGGCTTTCTAATAAGGTACCGTCAAGGTACAGCCAGTTACTACTGTACTTGTTCTTCCCTTACAACAGAGTTTTACGATCCGAAAACCTTCTTCACTCACGCGGCGTTGCTCCATCAGGCTTTCGCCCATTGTGGAAGATTCCCTACTGCTGCCTCCCGTAGGAGTCTGGGCCGTGTCTCAGTCCCAGTGTGGCCGATCACCCTCTCAGGTCGGCTACGCATCGTCGCCTTGGTGAGCCGTTACCTCACCAACTAGCTAATGCGCCGCGGGCCCATCCTATAGCGACAGCCGAAACCGTCTTTCAGTCTTTCACCATGAAGTAAAAGAGATTATTCGGTATTAGCCCCGGTTTCCCGGAGTTATCCCAAACTATAGGGTAGGTTGCCCACGTGTTACTCACCCGTCCGCCGCTAACGTCAAAGGAGCAAGCTCCTTTTCTGTTCGCTCGACTTGCATGTATTAGGCACGCCGCCAGCGTTCGTCCTGAGCCAGGATCAAACTCTCCATAAAAGAAATTTGATTAGCTCAAATTGTTTTGCTGGCATCATGTTTGATGTCCAAAATTGTGTTTTGTTCACTAGCAAAACTAGCTACTTAAAACTTTTATTGATTACGTTTTGCTTGTTCAGTTTTCAAGGTTCAAGTCATCGCCCTTTTGGACAACTATTTAAATTTACCATACAACCAAGAGGTTGTCAACACTTTTTTTGGAGCGGGTGATGAGAATCGAACTCACGACATCAGCTTGGAAGGCTGAGGTTTTACCATTAAACTACACCCGCATATATTTTCTTAAAAATGGCGCGCCCGGCAGGAGTCGAACCCACAACCTTCTGATCCGTAGTCAGACGCTCTATCCAATTGAGCTACGGGCGCATATGAAATTAATTAATTGACTTGGTGCGGCCGAGAGGACTTGAACCTCCACGGGGTTGCCCCCACTAGGCCCTCAACCTAGCGCGTCTGCCGTTCCGCCACGACCGCATTCAATTAGTAACTTTTTTATTATACTATGATAATTCAAAAAGTCAACTCTTTTTCTTAAAGAGATGAGCCATGAAGGACTCGAACCTTCGACCCTCTGATTAAAAGTCAGATGCTCTACCAACTGAGCTAATGGCTCGAATTAAGAAATGAATGGCTGGGGTACTAGGATTCGAACCTAGGCATGACGGAATCAAAATCCGTTGCCTTACCGCTTGGCTATACCCCAATAAGTGGCGGTCCCGACCGGGATCGAACCGGCGATCTCCTGCGTGACAGGCAGGCATGTTAACCGCTACACCACGGGACCAAAATATTATTTACATTAAATTATGAAAAATGACCCCTACGGGATTCGAACCCGTGTTACCGCCGTGAAAGGGCGGTGTCTTAACCACTTGACCAAGGGGCCATGGCTCCGAAGGCAGGACTCGAACCTGCGACAACCTGATTAACAGTCAGGTGCTACTACCAACTGAGCTACTTCGGAATAATTCATGTTATGTTGTCGTCGTTATCTTGTCGACTTTTACTATTATAGGGACAACTCAACAAAACGTCAACTATTTTTTAAACTTTTTTTACTCTACTAATTTTAATTTCCCCAAACACTTACTGCAACAATACTTTTCAACATTCATTTTTATTTTCCGTATATATAATTGGTGGCAATTGACACAAGTATATGTATAGCGTCGTCGTTGTTTTTTAACTGTAGCTTTCGGGACATGTAAAACTGCGCAAAATCGAGGGGCATCTACTTTCCTTAATAATTCTCTAAAATCTTTATCTCGATGCTGATACCCTTTACCTTCAATATGTAGGTGATAATGGCATAATTCGTGTAAAACAATACCTTGAATCTCTTTCAAACCGTATAACTCATAGGCTTTAGGATTAATCTCAATATTATGGGATTGTAAAAGATATCGTCCTCCCGTTGACCGTAATCTCGGATTAAAGTAGGCTTGATGCAGAAAAGGCCTCTGAAAGTTTTCTAAAGATAAGCGACGAACAAGCTCTTGTAATTCTTGATTGTCCATAGTAATCACCTCTAACAACAAGAATACCACACTGCGTAGTATAGACAGTGTGGCAAAAATTTAGTACTCAAACTAATGCTTGATTTTTAGGAGGAAGCATCGTTAAAGAGATACGCCCTTTCGTTACATCTATTTGTTCAACCCAGACAGTTACAATATCCCCAAGTGCCACAACTTCTAATGGATGCTTAATACGTTTATTTTGGAGTTTAGAAATATGCACAAGTCCATCTTGCTTCACGCCAATGTCAACAAATGCGCCGAAATCTACTACATTTCTTACCGTCCCCTGCAATTCCATACCTACTTTTAAATCTTCCATTTTTAATACATCAGTCTTAAGCAATGGTTGTGGGAATGCATCACGTGGGTCACGACTAGGTTTCATTAAGGTATCCACGATATCTTGAATTGTCACAACTCCTACTCCAAGCACATCACTTAATTTTTGGATATTTAGTGCTGCAATAGCATCCTCTGCCTTCTGTGTCCCTAACTCTTTTTTATCTATTTGAGCCTCTGCTAATATTTGCTCAGCAAGGGCATAGCTCTCAGGATGAATACCTGTAGCATCAAACGGATTTTTTGCTTCTGGGACACGTAGGAAACCAATAGCTTGTTCATACGTTTTGGCGCCTAACCTTGGAATCTTCTTTAATTGCGCACGTGTAGTAAATTGACCATTTTCCTCTCGCGTCTTTACGATATTCTCTGCAACAGTTTTTGATAGACCAGAAACATATTGTAAGAGTGATGATGAAGCCGTATTTACATCTACACCAACTTGGTTAACAGCTGTTTCTACTATAAAAGATAGCGATTCATTTAATTTTTTTTGAGAAACATCATGCTGATACTGACCTACACCCACAGCTTTTGGTTCAATTTTCACTAACTCTGATAAAGGATCCTGTAAGCGACGTGCAATGGAGACAGCACTACGTTGTTCAACCTGTAAATCAGGAAATTCTGTACGTGCAATTTCAGACGCTGAATAAACAGATGCCCCCGCTTCATTGACAATCACATAGGCTATGTCAGTAGTAAGTTCATTTAATACATCTGCGATAAATTGTTCTGTCTCCCGAGATGCTGTACCATTACCAATGGCAATTATACTTATTGGATACTTTGCCAAAATTCCTTTTACAATAGCTTTGGATTTTGCCACATCTGGTTTCGGCGGATGTGGGTAAATAGCTGTAACCTCAAGCATTTTCCCAGTTTCATCTACAACCGCTAGCTTGCAACCTGTACGGTAAGCTGGATCAACCCCTAAAACATATTTACCTTTCATAGGTGGTTGTAGCAATAGGTTACGTAAATTTTCGGAAAAAATATGAATAGCCTGTGCCTCAGCTTTTTCTGTAAGCTCGTTTCGTAATTCCCTTTCAATTGAAGGCTGAATTAAACGCTTGTACGAATCCTCGATTGCTAGTTTAACTTCTGCAATAGCAGGAGACGAACCAGTTGCAGGTATCCATTCTTTCCACATAATCATTAATACTCGATCCACCGGCACATGAATAGAAACCTTTAAGATTTCTTCTTTCTCTCCTCGGTTTATCGCTAAAATACGGTGTGGTACAATGCGACTAACAGGCTCTTCATATTCGTAATACATTTCAAAAACATTTTTCTCGTCGATTTCTGTATTTTTCACAGACGTCACAAGAATTCCATCTTTCCATGAATAAGCTCGGATTTTTTCACGAATAGAGGCATCGTCCGCAAAACGTTCTGCTAATATATCTCGAGCTCCTATCAGGGCTTCTTCCGTATTAGTAACTTGTTCGTTGTCCACAAAGTCAGTTGCTAATTGCTCTAATGCATCATCACTAAATGCTAACAGGAGATCTGCAAGAGGCTCTAAACCTTTCTCTTTTGCAATCGTCGCCTTTGTACGTCGTTTTTGCTTATAAGGTCTATATAAATCCTCAACACGTTGTAAGATTGTTGCAGAAAGAATAGCCTGCTCTAATTCTGGTGTAAGCTTTTCTTGCTCTTGGATTAATCGTATAACTTCTTCTTTCCGTTGTTCAAGTTGCTGTATGTAGTGATAACGATCTTCTACAGCTTTAATTTGCACCTCATCGAGTGATCCTGTAACCTCTTTTCGATAGCGCGCAATAAATGGTACCGTATTTCCCTCTTCTAATAAGTTAATAACAGCTTCTACTTGCCCTGGTTTGACTGCTACATCCTTTGCAATGAGCTGTAACATTTGCTTTTGCTCCACATCATCACTACCTTTTTCTTTTCATTTTACCATTACACTTTACTAAAAATGCAAAAAAATAGTCTACTCAGACGAATATGAGTAGACTATTTCCATTCATTTTAAAGGTATTTTTCATTAAACACCCACGAAAGATTAGAGCGAAACACTGCCACTTGCTAGAATAGCCTCTTGTAATTTCTTTATTGCTTTCCTTTGTATCCTCGATACATGCATTTGAGAAATCCCTAATCGTTCTCCAGCTTCTTTTTGACTAAGTTGCTCTAGATATGTAAGCTGAATAATTTGTTTTTCCCTCTCATTCAACACAACCAGCGCCTCTGAAACAATCATTCGTTTATTGGTCATTTCATAGCCATCGTCTTCCCTGCCCAAAATATCGAATAACGTGACTGTACTACCGTCTGAGTCTGACTCTATCGAATGGTCCATAGAAAGAGCTTGATAACTACGGCTCATTTCCATAGCTTCTAGTACCTCTTCCTCTGCTACTTCTAATCGTTCAGCAATATCTTTAATGGATGGAGAACGCTGTAATTCAATTGTCAGCGCCTCCACAGTTGATTTAATCCTCGGCCCAAGTTCCTTTATACGTCTAGGTACATGCACATCCCATGTTTTATCACGTAAAAAACGTTTGATTTCCCCAACAATTGTTGGCACGGCAAAAGCTTCAAAACTACGACCAACATTCGGATCAAAACGTCTTATTGCACCTAACAATCCCAGCATCCCTACTTGAACAATATCATCATAATATGATTTACCATTCGAATATTTACGAGCTATAGATTCAACTAGATATCGATAATGAATCACTAAATTGGTTTGTGCTTCATCATCCTCCGTTGACTGGTACAATTCAATCCACTTAAGTACATCTTCTTTAGATGAAGATTTATGTAGTGATTCTTTCGACATTTTTCTCCACCTGCTCCCTAGTGACATACTTTGTCATGAAGACAGTTACGCCACCATCGTTATTGATCATCACCTCATCCATCAAAGTTTCCATTAAATAAAGTCCCAAACCACCTTCTCTTAGCCCTGCAATACTTTCTTCAGGATGATACGGTCCAATCTTAGACTTAATCTCTTCAAAATTAAAACTATTGCCGTAATCCGCAATCATCATTTCCATTTTATTGTCATACAGCGCACACCCGATGACAATTTCACCCTCTTCTTCGTCTTTATAAGCATGGTGAACAACATTTGTCACAGCCTCACTTGCTGCAATTTTTAAATCTTCAATATCATCATAATTAAAGCCAATCCTACTCGCTAAGCCCGAGACAGTTAATCGAATGACACTGACAAATTGCGGTTTAGCAGGAACTCTAATTTCAATATAGTCAAATTCCTTCATTATCTTAATTCCACCTTTTTATCAGTTTCGATATCCATCAAATCACTAAGACCAGTAATTTCAAATAATCTTTGTAACCTATTCGATAAACCAACGAGCTTTACTTTACCATTTTCACGTAATGCTCTTTTATAAAAGGCAACAAAAATCCCAAGTCCTGTACTATCCATGTAATTTACCTTTGATAGATCAAGCTCAATTTCTAAACCCTCTGTAATCTTTACAGCTTCTAATTCGTCTCGTAATCCTGAAGCTGTAAACGTATCAATCTCACCCTCAACAAAGCCAAATAATTTATGATCAATTTCTTTAAAATGTATCGTTACGTCCATATAGCACACCTCCACCATATTTGTTAGACTATTTTCTCTACCCTGTTCAATTTAAACTTAAACCTATTTTTTTAAAATAACTACAGTAAAATCATCAAATAGTTTAAAATTTTGCACTCTCTCTATTTCCTTATAAAGGAGCTGACACAATTGCTGGGCAGATAAATGTCTATTTTCTTTTATTAAAGTTGTGATTACCTCTCGCGAATTTAATTCTTCTTTCACTCTAAATTCTGTCACACCGTCGGTCATCATAATAATCAAATCATTCTCTTCTAACACAATTTCATGAAACGTATAGTTTGTTTCAGACAATACACCCAATAGTAAACCTTTAGCCTCTAAGGTAAAGAACTGATCGTTCTTTGCACTATAATGTAAAGCTGGTTCATGGCCTGCCGAAGCATAAGAAAAAATGTTTTGCTCTACATCTAAGCAGCCATAAAACATCGAAACAAACATACTGTCATCCACACCTTTTTCTATTACCCTATTAATAACTTCTAAAACATATGAGGGATCTTTATATGCATATACTAATGTTTCAAGTCCATATTTCACCATCGACATACATAAAGCAGCAGGAACTCCTTTACCGACAACATCTGTCACAGCCACACTCAAATATTCTTCTCCATCATGAAAAAAATGTACATAATCGCCGTTCATTTTTCGAATAGGTACTGAAATCATACCTATATCAATATTTTGCATATTCGGCACATAAGTTTTCAACAATGTTTTTTGGATGTTTGTCGCTATTTTCATTTCCATTTCATATTCAGCTTGCTTTTGAAGTAAACTTTGATGCTCTCTATGTGCCATTCCATAATGCACCATTACTTCAATCAAAAAATCATAGGCAGGCTGTGATTCGTTCATTTGATTCGGAAATATTTGTTCTACAGCATTTTTATGAATGCTAATAACATCCTCGGGAGAGATATTTTTTTGAATTAACTGACGTGTGAAGTTCTGAGCGATATATAAATTTCTTTCTGTTTGGTTGACCATATAATCTGCTAATATTTTTTTATACTGAGCTTCTAATTGTTTCAGTTTTCTTCACGTCCTAACGCAACCATTTTTCCGCTCTTATCGTTGTTCCCTCTCCAACGACAGATTGAATATCTAAACTATCCATCAGTCGTTTAACACCTGGCAAACCAGCACCTAGCCCCCCGAGGTGGAATAACCATCCTCCATTACTTTACGAACATCTTTAATACCAGGCCCTTGATCTGTTGCAACAACAACTATTTTCTTTTCAGTATCTGCTTCAACCCTTTCAATTGCTATGACACCTATACTTGCATATAAATAAATATTTCGTGCTAATTCACTAATTGCCGTGGTGATGCGGGCTTGATCAACAGTGCCAAATCCAAGTGCTTTTGCTTCATTGCGCCCCAGTTGTCTAGCTGCAACAATATCCCACTCTGTAATAATTTCAACCGAAGACCTATATGTCACTGCTGTCCCTCCATTTCCTTTGGAGTTATACTCTTACACTTTTATTCAAACTGCTTGCCATCATTTAAAATGAATGAATTGCCTCTATAAATGGAATATTCTATGTAAATTTTCATATACCTTTTAAGAATTTTTTCAAAAATCTATTTTTATTAAAAATCTTGTGTATATCTTAAAGCTTTTTGTAACATTTATCAATTACACCTTGGCTTAATTATTTCAGGTACTTCATCTTTCGTATCAAAATCGCTTGCTGAGCAAGATCTATCGTAATTCAAATTATGGTAAAGACATTTCAAGGATAAAAGACAAAAAAGCATCGAGATATCATAATCTCGATGCTTCTATACACATATGTATATCAAAATTTAACTAGACCTAAACTAATCATCAACGCACCATCAACTTTTTCCATCACAGCATGATCCAGTTGCGTAATACGATCCGTCAATCTTGACTTATCAATTGTCCGCACTTGTTCTAGCAAAATAACCGAATCACGTTCAAAACCATACTTTTCAGCATTGATTTCAACGTGTGTCGGTAACTTTGCCTTTTGAATCTGTGCAGTGATAGCTGCGATGATGACAGTCGGACTAAATCGATTGCCAATATCATTTTGAATAATCAGCACCGGCCTAGTGCCTCCTTGTTCAGAACCTATTACCGGTGATAAGTCTGCAAAAAAAACGTCACCACGTTTTACATTCAAAGTGTCATCCCCCGCTAACGAGACGCTCCACCATATGTTGTGCTTCATATTCTGCATGCAAGCATTCGCTCGCAATCATTAAATTAATATGAGACATTTCAACATATCCTTTAATCATAGCTTCCCGTATTTGATTTGGTTGCTCCTGCATTAAATTTTTGCGCGCCAAAATACGCACAAAAGATTCACCTTCAATTACTTCCTTTGTTTGTAGAAATAGTCTGTCTTGAACAGCAATTGTAGCTTCTCTTAACTTTTTCTCGTACACAGCAAGCACCTCCAACGGAACCATACACTTTTCATTACTTCCCATTCTATCATTGAAAGATATTGTTGAAAAGACATGAAATGACAAAATATCTGACAATTTGAAGTACAAATTGTAAAAATATGTTGGTTGTCGAAGGTATATGCTGAATAATTATTATTGCAATGTGTTTTCAAATATGAGCCATTACTATGTTTTGGAAAAGAAATAAGTTCTCCAGTGCTAATTTATTTACCAAATTCAACTTGGAACATTGCTCATGACATTACATTGAGATTTGACTTATTCTAATGAAAGACAACTAAAGATATGTTCTAGGAACTCTTGTTGTTATAATGCATGGTATTTCATAATTAATTGTTTCGAGCTTTGTTGCCCATTCATCGATCGATACTCCAGTATTTCCTTGTCGACCAATGAGTGTTACCTTCTCACCTATATCATATGCTTTTGGTAAGGCAACCATACATTGGTCCATACAAATTCGTCCAACAATCGGCATTCTTTGTCCATCAATTAAAACCTCTTGTCCACCTAACTTACGAATCACGCCATCTGCATAGCCAATTGGAATTGTTCCTATCCACATATCTGTCGAAGCAACATATGTAGCTCCATAGCCAACTGGATCACCTGATTTTATTTGCTTTACATGAACAAGTTCACTTTCAAGCGAGAACGCTGGTAACAAATGAAAAGGTAATATACTTTTCACATATGAAGAAGGTGATAATCCATACATCGAAATACCAAATCTAACAGCATCATATTGTAAATGCGGATCTTTTACTAATGAGGCTGCTGTATTAGATGCATGAACAAGTCGCGGCTTATTAGGTATTACAGCTAAACATTTCTCAAAAAATTGTACCTGTTGATCAAAATGTAGCGTATCCTCTTCATCAGCTGTCGCAAAGTGTGTAAATATTCCATCCAGCTCCATGTTATCTGCAGACTGTATTGTTTGATAGAGCTCTAATAATTCCTGCTCTGAGCGAATACCTATTCTACCCATTCCGCTATCTATTTTTATATGAAGTCGTAAAGGAAGCGCTTCATCCACTAAAAGAGAAGCAGCTTGCTGAATCCAATCATCGGCAAATGCCGTAAGTATAATACGTTGCTGCGCTGCATAAGGAGCAAACGAAACTGGAGATGCACCTAATATTAATATGTCTGGTTCTTCAAAATGTGCTCGAATATGTAATGCCTCATCGGGCGTTGCCACTGCAAGTACTGTGGCACCAGCTTCAAGAGCTGCCCGTGCAACGGCTACATCTCCATGACCATACGCATTTGCTTTTACTACAGCGATAATTTGAACATTAGGTCGTAAAAATTCTTTTAAGTTTTTTACATTTTGTTGAATTGCTTGTAAGTCTATTATTGCTTTTGTTGGACGAAAAAACTGCTGTGTCTTCATAAGAATACCCTCTTTATTTTTAATTAAAACATTATGTAGGACATACATATTGCAAAGTATGTCGATTTAGCTTGTACACACAAAGTTTTAGTTTTCGGATGAGCCTATACTTTATAGGTTCATTTTAATTATCAATAAGCTACAGCCTCCGTATTCCAGAAGGCTGTAGCCAGAAAAGTTACTTCATACTACTTATCGTCATAGATGTAGCAACTTCAATCATTTCTTCTCGCGTTAATTTACTTGATGCTACAAAGAATTCAACGCCATCTTTTTCCCAACTAATTGATGTATCTGTAATAGCACCAATTGTATAGCCTAAATCAACTGGATCACCAGGTGACGATACAGGTAACATTGAATTTTCCTTCATTACTGGTTGCTGCATAACAGTAAATGCCTTCTCACCATCGTATGTTAAGATTACTCGTTCCATTCCACTTTCCTGCACAACTTTTTCATTCGCTAATTGTGCCCAATTTACAACAGGATAATGTGTTTGGAATTCTTGATATTCAACTTCTGCTCCAACAGCTTCCTTATCCTCATTATCTTCTTGCCCTTCTTTTTCGGCAGGTGTAGCTTGTTCACCTTTCGTGTTATCTTTATCAGTGAATTGCTCAACTGCATACTCTTTTGCAGCATGTTGTACACCTAGCTTAATTTTCTTAAATGTGATTTTGATTTGCTCTTCTTTCACATCATTCATAATCACTACTGAGGTTGGCAATAAAGTTTTCTTATCTACTGTTATAACCTGATGTGGCATACTGTTCTTATAGCTATTTCTAGTAGCCGCTTCAAATATATATGCTTTTTCTTCTTCTTTCATGACAAGATTTTTATCTTCTGCTAAATCTTCTGCTAGCGCTCCAATTAAGTATGCCTGACTATTTTTCTTTGGCCAATCACTTTGGAATTTATACATTTTGTTTAATGTCGGTGTTACGACAAAAACACCATCAGCATTACGTACAATCATTTGAGAAACATCTTTCCCACTTTCAACTACTTCTACTCGATAGAAATCAGGTTTTGTGTGCCATACTGTTACATCATAATTTCTAGGTTCCCCACCCGATTTAATTTCCATCGATGCATTTAATTCATAACCATTCGTCTCTGCCCATTTACCATTCACTTTCTTCAACACTTTTTCCTGTGAGGCTGCACCACATGCCGACAGAAGTAATATCGTACAAAGTAAGACGAGCCATTTAACTATACGGTTGCCCACGCTTTCACCCTTTCTTCTTTCAAATCCACTACGACAATATATGAACCGTATTTGTCAGTTATGTCATTTGAAGAAAGGGCAATATATTTAAATTTACATGCAATCCTTTTAGACAAGTTAAGTACTATTCTAATAAGATTACTTGAGCAGCTGCGTATTGCTTAGAATGCGTAATACTAACAAAACCATTGACAAGTTCATCCTTAAAATATAAAACAGGATTGCCAGCTGCTCCTTTTAACACTTCCAAATCATGAAGCTTACATTGTTCCCCAAGCCCTGTTCCCAGAGCCTTCGAAAATGCTTCTTTTGCAGCAAATCGCCCAGCTAAAAATTCTATTTTGCGAGTTTCCGAATAACCATCAAATATTTTTTTTTCATTTATCGTTAAAATGCGGTCTTTAAATTTATCTGTTCGTTTCATAGCCTTTGCAATACGATCAATCTCTACAATATCGAGGCCAATTCCCTTAATCATGTGAACCTTCTCCTTTACCTATTTCCAACAAGGCATGTATAATAATTGTAAATTGAGGTGGAGCCATGTTTAGTAGAACGGAAAATTTTAAGCAATATACAAAGTATTACCCTGTTGTTTCAACTTTAATAGCAATAAATCTTACTCTTTATGTATTGTCTCTCATACCCAGCATAGGAACACTCTTGTGGAATTACGGAATCCAAGCAAATTTCCTGATTCAAAGTGGTGAATGGTGGCGTGTTTTCTCTGCCATGTTTTTACATGCAGGTTTTATGCATGTGTTTTTTAATATGTTTTCCTTATATCTCTTTGGACCAGAGCTAGAAAAAATCGCAGGGAAAGCACGTTTCATTACAATTTATTTAGTATCAGGTATTGTAGGCAACATGGCAACCTATATATTCTATGATAGTAGTTATGCGAGCCTTGGTGCAAGTGGGGCTATTTTTGGAATTTTTGGTGCATTTGGGGCATTAGTTTACTATACTCGACGTACAATGCCCATGCTTCGTAAGCTCATTTTACCAATCATCGTCATCAGTGTCATTATGACCTTTCTCCAACCAAATGTGAATGTCTTTGCTCATTTAGGCGGTCTAGTAACCGGATTTATCCTTGGACTTGTCTATTTACATCCAAAAAGAATTTTAAGCTGGCGCAAACAAAAGATGGCTGGTAGACCATAACATTAAAAAGAGGAGCTGCTCACCTATAGAGCAGCTCCTCTTTCCTTACAATGACCTCCATTATAAAACCACTGTAGCTTCATTTGACATCTTTATTTTTTTCCATTCAGTTGCTGTTAAACCATAAACAACCTGATCTACGTAGTGATCATATAGCCACTCAGCATCCCTTAAACGCCCTTCTTCATGAAAGCCCAATACCTTTGGGATTGTACGACTACGAATATTACCAACTGCAACACGCACTTCTATACGATTTAACTTTAAATAATTAAAGGCAAAATCAATCAATGCTTTCATGGAATTCGTAACGAGCCCCTTTCCTACAAATTCATTCCCTAGCCAGTAGCCAATACTTGTCCATTTATGTTGCCAGTTGATTTGGTGATAGCCGATAACACCGGCAAGCTTTCCATCATAGTAAATCCCTGCTTGTATGCCATTGTGATCAGCATATTGTTGCATAGCATTTTTTACGAATTGCTCAGTATCCTTTACTGTTTTGACATCATCTACAAAGGGCAACCATTCACGTAATGTATCCCTTGAACGGTCAGTTAAAGCGAATAACTCTTCTACATCACTTAAATCCAAAAGCTTTAAATAAGCGCTTTCATTAATGTCATATTTAAACAATGTCTCCACCCCTTTTGTTCTATTTATTTTATTATAAACAGCATCTCTATTTATTTATAGTTAAAAAAGCTAATCCTTCCATAAAATTGAAAGGATTAGCTTTTTAGTTCATTAATGTTCGTACCATGTTAAGATCGTCTCGGCATCTTGTTGCTCTAAGCTGGAAACACTCCCCGTTGTACCAGTTGCTCCTGACATGACGGTTGCTTTTACAGACATAACATTCTTTCTTTTTTGAAAGTATGATTGTGTACTTTCAATAGATTGAATTCGCTTCTTCTCCATGATTAACGTAATTCGACTAAACACACGATACTGCATAGCCAGTTGTTTGCCATCTATTTGATAGCCTGCTGTTTTATGTTGCCAAATACCAAGTAACATTGTTAATGGAATTAACAGCAACGACAATAGCCCGTATGGATAAAAGAAATAGATAGATGCACCGATAATCGGAACTAGCCAGAAAAAATCAATGCGATAAAAAAATGGTCTTGCCCTTTTTGGTGAGCGAGTAAATGTAGGCTGCCAATTCATTTCTGGGAAAAGCTGTTCTAATGTTTGCATACAATCCGGCTTCTTAATAAGTGGAAATAGCGTAATTTTTTTATCATTTCCATTTTCACCATTACCACCAGCACTTTCAACAACCACTGTAGCATAGCCTGTTAACTGACGTAGTGGATTTTCCACAATACGAATTGCCTGAATTCGATTCAACGGCAAAGTAATACGCTTTTTTTCTAACAGTCCCTTTGTGATAATCAACTTTTCTTCCTCAATGCGGACAGTGTAATCATAATAATTTATCAGTGTGATGACCACTGATACAATCCAAGCAACAATTAAAACAACCATCACCGTCAATGCCACTAAAAATGCGCCGATTTTCACGAAATCAGCTAACTCATGAAATACAGTTTCATAAGGAATAATGTCGGAAAATTGTGAAGCAACGGCTGCAAGACCTGATAACACAACACCAATTCCACCAGATGTTGTTGCTAATACTAGTAAATCTCGCATGGACATATGGTAAATCATCGGAGTTGGTATAGCTTCCTCTACAACCTGCATTTGATCCTGTTGTTGAACTGCTTCGTTTTTAGCATGACGCATTTCTAATTCAATAACATCTGCTGCTGCTTTGCGAATGGCTGTCAGCTCAACCTCAGGTTTTCCCCCTTTACTACCAGCAGTCTCCACCTGAACTTTCACTAAACCAAAAATACGATGAAAAACACCTTCATTGTAATTCAAACTTTGAATACGTTCAAAAGGGATATAACGTTTCTTTTTAACAAATAATCCATATGTCACACGCAACTCCCCATCTTCAAACCAGTAAACAAATGTCCGCCATTTTATGATTCCTCCCACGAGCGCAAGAAGTGCTGCTACTCCCCATACACCGAAAAGTAAAAGGGTTTCAAAAAAATGATCACTACGAAAATTCAAAGAAAAATTAAAGCCGTTACTTATGATAATAATGGCAATTGGTAATATCATACTTTTCAATGCTTTTACACTCGTTATAATTGCAGACACTGGGTGTAAACGATTAATTTCCTTAGACA
Source organism: Lysinibacillus sp. YS11 (assembly GCF_002896375.1). Lineage (NCBI taxonomy): Bacteria > Bacillati > Bacillota > Bacilli > Caryophanales > Bacillaceae > Lysinibacillus > Lysinibacillus sp. YS11. Next base: position 4,121,720 of record NZ_CP026007.1, read on the forward strand.
TCATCTTCAGCCACCCTTGCTAAATCAGAAATACGCGCACGCAGTACGTCTGCTTCATCCATAACAAGTGCAGGAATCGTATGTACAGTTGCAGCTGTAGAAATAGAGATATTACCTAAGTCGTATTTTTTTAATATCGGCCCTTGTGTTGTATCAACATGTTGCACACGTACCATTGGAATTAATGTGCGTTTCACAACAAATAAACCATGTTGTACTTCGATTTCATGCTCTCGAACTTCATAGCGCCATCTTTCCCATCTTATTTTCGGGAAAATAAAAATAGATAATATCGCACTTAGTAAAACAATTGCACATGCTATGAAGTAAATAAATGAAGGCCATTCAAAATAATAAGTACCATAGCTTACAAGTCCTGCTACAACTAACAGCACCAATGTTTGTATGACTCCATATAAACGCCACACTGTTAGCCCTTTACGAGAAATTTGATGAATCGGTTGTGCTCTCATTGTCGTTCCCCCTCTTTCTTCATTAGGTGTATACGAATTCACTCACCTTTTTGTTTCAACTATAGCCGAAAAAAAACCTTACAGCCATCATGACTGTAAGGTTTACTGTAAAAAATTAAGTGTATTTCGTCTAAAATTATCCTTCGTGACGTCTTGGAGAACGAGAACGACCTTGTCCACCTTCACGACGTCCGCCTTCACGGCGTCCACCCTCTCGACGGCTACTGCTACTGCGACGCTCTCCACTGCGAGCATTGTCACGACGTCCGCCGCCAAAGCTACGGTTACCACGGCCACGATCACCGCCACCACGGTTATTGCTAGAACGTTCACGACGCATTGGTAATGGACGTTCTTCTGTGATTGTTACTGGTGTATCGTCTGGCTCTCTCGTTAATGAACGCAGAGCAGCTGCAACAACATCAACAGCATCATGATTGTCTAATAATTCTGCTGCAAGTGTACGGTAATCACCTAAATTGTTATTAGCAATAAGACCTTCCAGTGTTTCAACAGCTAAGCGTTGTTGACCTTCTAATGCTTCGTCCGTTGTTGGTGGGCGAAGAGGTGTCATACGTTTTTTCGTAGTTTCTTCTACAATACGTAAGTAACCCATTTCACGTGGTGTTACAAATGTTACGGCAAGACCTGATTTACCCGCACGACCTGTACGTCCAATACGGTGAACATATGATTCAGGATCTTGAGGAATATCAAAGTTATAAACGTGTGTCACACCAGAAATATCAAGTCCACGAGCGGCTACATCTGTCGCAACAAGGATATCGATTTTATTTTCTTTAAACTGGCGTAATACTGAGATACGCTTCGCTTGGCTTAAATCACCATGAATACCTTCAGCTAAATAGCCACGAATAGATAGGGCCTGTGCAAGCTCATCTACACGACGTTTTGTACGACCAAAAATAATAGCTAGCTCTGGTTGGTGAACGTTTAATAAACGAGATAAAACATCGAATTTTTCACGTTCAGCAGACTTAACAAAATATTGATCAATGTTATCAACAGTTAGTTCTTTAGCTTTAATTTTTACAATCTCTGGATCACGCATAAATGTTTCTGCAATTTTACGAATTGCTGGTGGCATTGTTGCTGAGAACAGTAATGTTTGGCGCTCAGAAGGTACGTTTTCTAAGATTGAATTAATATCATCAATAAAGCCCATGTTTAACATTTCATCTGCTTCATCCAATACTAATGTTTGAACATCTTCTAATTTTAACGTACGTCGATTAATATGATCAATAATACGACCTGGCGTACCAACAATGATTTGAGGTCTATTTTTCAGTGCACGAATTTGACGGCCTATTTCTTGACCACCGTATACTGATAATAATTTTACGCGTTTGTCATAGCCAATTTTATAAAGCTCTTCTGAAACTTGAATTGCTAACTCACGAGTTGGAGCAATGACTAATGCTTGAATATTAGGGTTTTTTGGATCGATTTTTTCAATTAGTGGAATCCCGAAAGCGGCAGTTTTACCAGTACCTGTTTGTGCTTGACCTAATACATCACGGCCTTCAATCGCAAAACGAATAGTACCTTCTTGGATTGGTGTTGCTTCTTCAAATCCCATACGCTTTACTGAGCGTAATGTAGATTCGCTAATATTTAATTCTGAAAAATTTGTCAAACTTCTCAATCTCCTTTTTTTCCTTTTAAGTTGACAAATGGTTACATTTTCAGATGAAGTTGTCGGCAAATTCGAGCCTGTGTAGTGGAACGTTTCCGTTACTTAAAAATTTTCTCTACATGATAGTCCATATAGAGCTCTCTTATATGAAAAGGAAAGCCCGGTCTTTACCGAGCGGTTCGATTCTGTCGTAATTTTTCACTTTAGAATAAAACCGTTGTGTTCAAAAAAAAGTACTCTTCAACCAAATATGAAGAGTCTTCGCACAAAATGTATCCATTGCTTACACTAGTCTAACATGGCTTTAAATCCTATGCAACGATAACGCATGAGTCGTAATAATCTGACTACTTTATTTACCTTTTAAAAACATTAAAACCTGTGGAAACCATTCAGAGCAATCTTCCTCAAAACATATATGGTGCTTGCCATTATCAGAAAAATACAAAACCTTGTCTGTGGAGGCTAATTCATCAAAAAGAAATTGAGCCGTATGATAAGGCACTATCCCATCCAACTTCCCCTGCACAATATATACAGGAATTTGAATATGCCGATAATACGGCTCCACCATTCTTACCAACTTCATAAATTCTACTGTTGAGGCAAGTGGCACATTGTTAAACTTCTGATGGTAGCGTAGATAGAGTTCGTTATTAGTCAAATTATGGTGATAGGCTTCAGTAGCTAACATTTTAAAATCTTTGACTAGCTGTTTAGGGCTCACATACTTTGCAGCAGCACTTAGTAATACAAGCTTTTTCACTTTATAACGTTTAGCTAAATATAGCGCTATAATTCCTCCCATTGAAAAGCCAACAACGATTACCTCGTCAACTTTTTTGCCAACGATCGGAAAGCTAATTCGGCATCCATTAACCAGTGTTTCGCCTTAAAACCACTCATATGTAATTCTTCACCATGTCCAGACAATGTTGGCTCTTCAATTATCCAATCTGTATGTGAACGTAAATAACTTGTGAATGGCTTCACCTCATATGGTCCACCTGAAAATCCATGAATACATAGTACACCTACTGACAAATTCTTCACCTCATTTAACAAAGATAAACCTACACAAATAAATCGGTGAGCGTTTCTCTCACCGATTCATTGCTACTATGACGTAAATGCCTTTAAGATTGTCTCTAATTTCATACCACGTGAACCTTTAAGTAAAACAATAGATGATTCATTCGCTTGTTTTAGCTTTTCAATAATAGCCGTATAATCATCTTCTGTATACAATAAACGTTCAGCCTCAAAGCGCTCTTTTAATATTTTGTAAAGATATTGCATCCGAGGGCCAAACAAACAGACATAATCAATTTCATCCTCATTAATATGCTCAGCCAGACCCTCGTGGAAATGTTGCTCATTTGGTCCAAGCTCTAGCATATCTCCTAACACAAGCCATTTTTCAGGTCGAATAGTTGATGTAGCCATAAATTGAATGGCAGCTTTTACAGAGGTTGGAGCTGCATTATAGGCATCATTGATAAATAGAGCGCCATTCGTTCCTAGTACCTGTTGCATCCTCATATCAGTTAATACGACATGCTCTAAGGATGTACGTATTTGTTCATTGCTTAAACCTAGCTTATGAGAAATTAACATGGCCACAAGTGTATTTTTTACTTGATGCTTGCCAAGCACTGAAATAAAGAAATCACCCTCGATCATACCGTGTGTAGTGAAGTGGCTGCCATCAGCGTTAGCATGAATATTGTCAGCGTATAAAAGATTATTGGATTCTAACCCGAACGGCACTGACTGTAAGTGCTGTTCTTTTGCCACTAATTCCTTGAGCAAAGGTTCATCACCATCATAGAATAATAGACCATCTTCTTGCATTCCTTGAATAATTTCAAACTTAGCTTTTGCAATACCTGCACGTGACCCCAAATCCTGCATATGGGCCTCACCAATGTTGGTAATAACCGTCATATGTGGACGAGCAAGCTTCGTTAAAAACTCAATTTCACCAAATCCACTCATGCCCATCTCAAGGACAGCCACATCAGTATCTTCATCAAGCTGTAAGATAGTAATAGGCAAGCCCAATTGATTATTAAAGTTCCCGATTGTTTTTTGTACTTTAAAGAATGGAGCTAGTGTTCCCGCTAAAATATCCTTTGTTGATGTCTTACCATTTGAACCTGTAATGCCTATAAATTTTGCTTTATGTTCATTACGATATGCTCTAGCCATTTCTTGCAAAGCTAATTCTGGATCATCCACAAACAACAACGGGTAACCTTCTGGTGGGTTCGGCTCATCCTTTTGCCAAAGAGAAGCTCCGGCACCTTTCTCAAATGCCTGCATTACAAACTTATGCCCATTTGTATGCTCACCACGAAATGGAACAAATAGGTCTCCTTGTTGAATTGTTCTTGTATCAATAGAAATTCCTGACACAACAGTGTCACCCAAAGCCGCCATATCCTCATTTAACCATGCAGCTAATTGTTTTAAAGTTTTTTTCACGATAATCCCACTCAGTCTTTTTTATAGTGAAGCTGTTGTTTTTCTTCATAGCGTTCAATTGCTAGGGTAATTAAACGGTCAATCAGCTCTGGATAACTCACATCTGTATGCTGCCATAATAATGGATACATACTTACAGGCGTAAAACCTGGCATTGTGTTTACTTCATTAATGTAAACGTTATTTTCAGTTGTTACAAAAAAGTCCGCACGAACTAAGCCGCTACCATCTATAGCCTTAAATGCACGCTTTGCCAGTTCTTTTAAGCTTGCCACAGTTTCTACTGGAAGCTCAGCTGGAATAATAAGTGCTGTAGAACCGTCCTTATATTTAGAATCATAATCATAAAAATCAGTAACGGGTTTAATTTCTCCTGGCACTGATACTTCAGGATAGTCATTTCCTAACACCGCTAGTTCAACTTCACGAGCGACAATTCCCTGTTCAACAACGATTTTACGATCATATTGTAAAGCAACCTCAATTGCTTTTACCAATTGCTCGCGATCTGTTGCCTTGCTAATCCCAACACTTGACCCTAAGTTTGCAGGCTTCACAAACATTGGCCAATTCAGGTTATTTTCACAGCGTTCAATGATTGCGTGTTGCTCATTCTTCCACTCACTACGAATAAAATACGTATAGGGCACTTGAGGTAATCCAGCAATTTCAAATAATTGCTTCATTACCACTTTATCCATTCCAGCAGAGGATGCCAATACACCATTTCCTACATACGGTAAATTTAGAACCTCAAGTAAACCTTGCACTGTTCCATCCTCACCATTCGTACCATGTAACAATGGGAAAATGACATCAAACTTTACCTCATTGCCATTTTTATCAAGCAAAAATCAGTGATATTATTTTCTAAAATTGTAGTATTATCACCAAATTGTAGTTCTTCTATTGCACTTACGGGTTTTTCTAAACGCTCTCCACGACGCCATTCCCCGTCAGTTGTAATGAAAATCGGATATACTTCATACTCCTCGAAGTTCAAAGCTCCTGTGACTGCACGTGCTGTCGATAACGACACTTCGTGCTCCGCTGACTTTCCGCCGTATAATAAACCGATTCTTTTTTTCATTTTTGTGCCCTCCACATACTTCTTGAGTACTATTAGTTTATCATGAAACGTCTTGACAAATGACATAAAAATCTCACCGTATTTTTAACGGTGAGATTTTGCGTGTATATTTCTTCGATTATGCCCCAGCATCAATACTTCCTGCTATTAAATTGTACAGGAATAATGCAACATAAATATTGTCTACCAACATCTTAGTTCTTTGATTGCGTCACCATGAAGTTTAAATAATATAGATTAATTCATCATGCTCTGTTTTTAAAATCGTATTTAAGTCATCCCAAACTTCGTCAGGAAAAGAATATTCAGACAGATTGCGAACTTCTATTCCATACGCTACTTTTGGTTTCTCAATCCGATACAAAGATAGTAACGCTCCATCTTTCGCAAAGGATCGGTAAGAACGTAAAAAATCTGGTGATATAGCGGGAATACTCGCTTTTACTTTTCGACGCCAAAATCCAGTGCTGCGTTCCTTTTCACGAATTAAACTATTAAAAACATTGGCAACCAATAAATCCGAATCACTTAAATGACGAAAATAAATTTTAGTCATTTTCTCTAAATCTGAAGAATAATAGACGAATCTATTTTGTAATTTATTAAAAAATGCTGACGTAATTGGTTCTTTCTTGTGACTTATGTACAGCAATTCTCCTTGTTCCATCGGTGTTAAATGATCTAGCCTCTTCTCGTCCATAAAATCTACCCAGCATAATTCTTTAGATTCAGCAGATTTTTTCACAAAACGAGGAACATCTTCTTCTAATACATATTCAAATTGTGTATGCATATTAAAAGAACCGTCTTCATAGGAATGTTTTAATAACAGTAAGTGATGTAGTGGTTCAAGTGCAGCCACAAATTGCGAGAATTTTAACCCGCTAAATATAACAAATTTATCGACATCATTCATATGAACATAAATATGATACATAAAATCATCAGCTGACTTTAATTTTTTAGCCACAACCATCACCCCATTCTTCACTACATTATAAGACTAAACATGATTTTTTTGAAACATTTTATGTTAATTGTCGTCACTACTATATACGCAGGCATAAAAGTAATTTTTGCGTTATAATTAGGAATGTTAAACATGCATTTGCATATAAAGTTTAGATTACTCAATGAGTTCAAGTATTTGCTTAAAATTCCATTGACAATATTCAAAGCAAATTGCAAGCTTATCAATAGATATGAGCTATTTTCACACCACTGCTGGTTATTAATTTGCTTTCTTCTTTGACCAATTATAAACGAAATAGGGAGAATCGCATCACATTTACTCATATTGAGATACTATTTTAATTTTAGGTGGCTTTTATGGAAAATAAACGAAATTTCGCAAATCGTTTTGACTGGACACTTGCATTTATACTCTTCACTTTTCTAGTCATTAGTTTGTTAGCTATTGCATCTGCCCAAACTTCAGGACAATATGGCATTAACTACGTACCAAAACAAATGCAATGGTATGTGATTGGTGCAGTAATTATTGGTATAGTCATGTTTTTTGAGCCAGATCAATATAAAAAAATGTCATGGTATATGTATGGAGCAGGGATTGCCTTACTGGTACTGCTTATTTTTATGCCAGAAGGAGAAGGTCAAATCGGTGCACCCGTTAATGGTGCTAAAAGCTGGTATCATACGCCGATTGGAAATATTCAGCCTTCTGAGTTTATGAAAACTTTTTACATTTTAGCACTAGCTCGATTAATTAGTAAGCACCATGAAATTTATTCATTACGATCAATTAAAACAGACTTTTTGCTACTAGGTAAAATCGCTATCACCTTAATCGTACCATTAGCTATTATTTTAAAGCAGCCTGACCTAGGCTCAGCACTTGTATTCTTTGCCATTACGGCAGCACTTATCATTGTAGCAGGTATTTCTTGGAAAATCATTCTACCAACATTTTTAGGTGGCATGGTAGCAGGCGGTACCCTACTGTGGATGGCACTCTATATGCAGGACTTTCTAGAAAAAACATTTGGTTTTAAGGCCTATCAATTTGCTCGTATTTATTCTTGGCTAGACCCCTATTCCTATTCATCCAGTGATGGCTATCATTTAATTACCTCTTTAAATGCCATTGGATCAGGTGAAATTTTTGGTAAGGGATTTAGAAATCGTGAAGTATATGTAGCTGAAAACCATACCGATTTCATTTTTACAGTTATCGGCGAGGAATGGGGCTTTATTGGTGCTAGTATTGTTATTTGTATTTTCTTCTTATTAATTTATCATTTAACAAAGACAACCCTATTATTGAAAGATCCCTTCTCGACCTATGTATGTGCTGGGATTATTGCTATGATTACCTTCCACGTTTTCGAAAATATTGGTATGACTATTCAATTATTACCTATCACAGGTATTCCACTTCCGTTCATTAGCTACGGAGGAAGTTCGCTTATGGGGAATGCATTAGCGATTGGGCTAGTCTTTAGTATGCGATTCCATTATCGAACGTATATGTTTACCACACATGATGAAGATGAATAACTATAGAAAAAGGGAAGTCTCGCGTATTGAGACCTCCCTTTTTCTATTGGAAACGAGTTAAGCTTGAACTTGCGGAGTTTGCGTTGGTGGTGTTAGCACTTTTAAAAGTTCTAGTCGAGACTTTGTTACAGTGGCTGTTACACCCAACTTAGATAAATTCGAAACAATCTTTTTCAAATCTACTTCTTTTGTCATACATTCCACCTCAATCTTTCCTCGATTTTATATAACGTTTTATTTACGAAAAAGTTTCATTTTTCTACGAGTATGATGTCTGACAAATTTATCATACCATTTAACTTACCTTTAAAATTTTTCAATTTTGTTACATTGTAAATTTTTCACATCATCAAACTTTTCCATCAAACATAGTTAAATTACCCAAAACGGCTACATTTTATTCAAAAATCAGAACATAGATTTAAAAAATCTAAAACGCTTCATTTCTTTCTTTACTAAATTGTTCCACTTTATTCAAGCTTTCCCTCCCCTATTGTTGTAATCGCAAGAACAAGAGAGGTAGAATATACATATTGAAATATCGTATGAAAGCAGGGAACTGTATGAAAAAGGCTATTTTACTATTGATGTCTGTTCAATTCCTCGTTTATCTAGGGTTCGGCATTATTATTCCCGTCTTACCAGAGGTAATTGTGCAGCAAAATTGGCATGATCTCCACGTAGGTGGTTTATTGACCGTTTATTCACTTGCAAGTTTTTTCACAGCACCGTTATGGGGTATGCTATCAGATAAGGTAGGGCGAAAACAACTAATCCTTACTGGTCTAATTGGCTTTAGCCTTAGTTTTGTTATTTTTTCACTATTTATAGATAACCTAGCTATATTGTATGTTTCACGTATTATTGGTGGTTTATTTTCAGGTGCATTATATACAGCAGTAACAGGATTTATCGCCGATATATCTAGTGAAGAGGATCGCAATAAGTATATGGGCTTTATGGGCATGTCCATTGGTCTTGGGTTTATTTTTGGTCCAGCAATCGGGGGAATGCTAGGCCATTATAGCTTGCAGTTACCGTTTACTGCATCAGCATCATTAATTGCACTATTATTTATTTATGCAAGTTTCGTCCTAAAAGAACCTAAAAAACGAAAAGATTCAAATAAACGTGCTATAGTGCCAAAGGGTGCTGCAACAATGTTACAATTCCGTGTGCGCTATCTATTTATGTTTTCTTTTTTAGTAACTTTTATGCTAGCTGGCGTAGAGGCTACATTTCAGCTATTTCAAATCGAAAAAATTCACATTACACCATTACAAATTGGTTACTTGTTCATGTTTAGTGGCTTTGTCGATGCAGCTATTCAAGGAGGGGTCGTTCGACGCATAAAAAATGGCAGTGAAACGACATGGTTAATTGGTGCACAAATTGTAACTGCTATCGGCATGCTTTTATTTACATTGACAGCTAATCTTTTTATCGCTGGGCTTGCCCTTTGTGTCTTTACAGCAGGTAATGCACTTGCAAGAACATGTGTTGTATCACTCTCCTCTAAAGAATCTGGAGGACAATATGGAACTGCCGCTGGACTGTCCTATTCAATGGATAACTTAGGACGTATTCTTGGTCCACTCTTTTTTACATGGTTATTTACCGTACAAGCAAGTCTTGGTTATTATATTTCGGCTGCAATAGCCATTCTTTCTATAAGCCTAATCTTTATATATAAGTCATCCCGTAAATCATTACGTCTTCCGTAAAATATAGTAGGTTGCATTTTATGAATATCCAACGTTAAGTCAGTAATCATAGAAACATTCTAACTATTAGAGAATTACTAATTAAACCATGCGGATTATTCCTATATATCAAAGGGATAATCCTTTTCCATGCTATCTAGCCATTTCATATCTTCTTTCCGCATTTGAAGTAGGCTATACTAAGTATGTTATTAACAATACAAAGGCAGGTGTAGGAATGAGCATTTTTACAGATATAGAATATTTAGTTCCTTTAACTTTGTTTTTTAATATTTTATTAGCCATGACCATCATTTTCTTAGAACGTAAAGATGCTACCTCTACATGGGCATGGATCCTCGTGTTATTTTTCCTGCCATTAGCTGGATTTATTTTGTACTTATTACTTGGAAGACAATTACGAAGAAAGCACCTATTTCGTTGGGAAGGACGCAAGGATATTGGGATTGATAATCTGATTACCTATCAGATGGAAGCGATTCGAGATGAAACGTTTGAGTTTCGTATTGCTAATGCAGAAAATTATCAAGAGATGATTTATATGCACCTCAGAACAAACAATGCGGTGTTAACACAGGACAACCATCTGGATATTTTTGATGATGGTGCCGATAAGTTTGAGCAGCTCCTTAAAGACATTGAAGCAGCTAAAGATCACATTCACATCCAGTATTATATTTTTAGACTTGATGACTTAGGTACACGTATCGTCAATGCATTGATAAAAAAAGCAAAGCAAGGTGTTAAGGTGCGTCTTCTCTATGATGAAATGGGATCACGTAATGTTAAAAGACGCCATTTTAAAGAGTTGCTGCATGCTGGTGGTGAAGTAGAAGTTTTCTTCCCATCCATTTTGCCACTTCTTAACCCTCGTTTAAATTTTAGAAATCACCGAAAAATCGTTGTCATTGATGGTCGAATTGGCTATATTGGTGGTTTTAACGTCGGTGACGAGTATTTAGGTTTACAAAAAAAGTTTGGTTATTGGCGAGATACACACTTACGTATTGAGGGTAGTGCCGTACATCCTTTGCAAACACGCTTTTTACTCGACTGGAACCAAGCTAGTGCACAACAAAAAATGGGGTACTCTGATCGTTACTTCCCTGCCATCCCACAAAAAGGTGATGTGGGTTTACAGATTGTTTCAAGTGGACCAGACTCAGACTGGGAGCAAATAAAGATCGGTTACTTAAAGCTTATTAATATGGCTCAAAAATATATTTACATTCAAACACCATATTTCATCCCAGATGTTAGTTTTTTAGACGCCATTAAAATTGCCACCTTGTCAGGCATCGATGTACGCATAATGATTCCTAATAAGCCTGATCATATGTTTGTATATTGGGCTACTTATTCTTATGTGGGTCAATTATTACGTGCTGGAGCCAAAGTCTACATCTATGAAAAGGGCTTTATCCATGCTAAAGCTATTATTATTGATGACGAGGCTTCCTCTGTCGGAACAGCGAATATTGATGTACGAAGTTTTAGTCTAAATTTTGAAGTCAATGCCTTCATATATGATGCAAATATATCGCACCAATTGGCAGAACTGTTTGAGAAGGATATTTTTGATTGTACGGAATTAACATGGGAAATGTATAAAAACCGTTCAACACTGATTAAATTTAAAGAATCTATTTCCCGTCTATTAACACCCATTTTATAAAAATAAAAAGGAAGAGAGCCTGTTCACAGAATGGCTTCTCTTCCTTTTATTATTTTACGCCTAAATATTCTTCCAACGTAATGTTTTTCTTTGTTATCTCTTTTGCAATCTCTTTGCCCACATAACGATAGTGCCATGACTCATACATATAACCTGTTATCTCTTCTTTGTTTTGAGGGAAACGCAAAATAAAGCCATACTCCTGTGCATGTGCAAATAGCCATTGCCCTGCTGGAGTTTCCCCAAACTCTTCTGTCAGCCACACATCTTCTTTTCCACGCTCTCCTATATCAAACGCTAAGCCTGTTTGATGTTCTGAGTAGCCAGGACGAGCACTGTATCGATCTGCCGCTGCCTGTCCATCACGTTTAACATAGTTATCATAAAGGGTTGTTTGATATTCAAAAGATCGGTAGCCACTAAATGCAACTAAATCAAATCCTTGCTGCTTGGCAGCTGCTAACATTTGATTTAACGCTTCTCGTGCTTCTGGATTTTCTTCAGGTGCAAAGGTAGATGGAAGCGGATAAATTTTATTAGCTAACAGAATACCATTGATATAGGTTGGTTCCGTAGGTAATGTTTGATTTGGAAGATACCCATTTTCGTCTGGTTGTTGCTCTGGCTTTGCAGGAGTTTCAGTATTGTCTGGTTTCTCTGTTGCAGTAGAATCTTGTTCAGTTGTTTTGTTTGTTTCTGTTGTTTTTGGCTGCTCATCAGATGCACTATTTACTTGATTATTTTTATAGTTATAGACTACAAAAATTGCTACAATTAACGCGATAGATATGAAAGCACCAACGATAAGCGGAAGACGATTGTTTTTCACTCTTTATACCCCTTTTAAAATATCAGGTATCTAAAAGGATATTTAAAGCATTTCACCTTGAAAATACCTATTTTATTGTATTACTAGTTATAATCTTATTTTAGCACTGTTCACATTTTCAGGTGTAAATTTCCTACGTAAATATTCAATTAATCTGTTAGAACGATGACAAATACTACTATAGATGCAATTGCGAAAAAAACTGCCATATACTGCATCCATTTTGCTTCTTTTACATAACCTTGCTCTTTAAAGCTTTTTGCTCTAAACCCATTTGATAGGGCAAACATGATCGTCATTGCAAGTACGGCAAAATTAAATTTCCCCATAATAATAAATACAAGTGCTGCAATACTAAAAATTGCGACAAGAATAGATGATAGCCATTTTTTGTTCATCTTGCTGTCCTCCTAAAAAAATCGAGGCAGCAAAGGCGCCTCGACATCAATCAATTTATTTTTTTGCTTTCTCAGGATGTTCCGAATAATATTTACGCCCAATATATGTTTGAATAATCAACAATGCACCACTGACAGACCAATACAAAGGCAGTGCTGCCATAGAAGACATGGAGATAAAGACAATCATAATTGGTGAAATATAAATAAACATTTTCATCTGCGCTTTTTGTTGCTCTGGTACCGTCCATAAAGATACACGAGCCTGGATTAGGTAAACAATCCCTGCAACAATAGTCATTACGATATCAGGTGAACCTAAGCTAAACCATAAAAACTCATGGGATTTAACATCGGCAGAATACAAGATCGAGAAATACAGACCCATAATAATCGGCATTTGAATTAACATCGGTAAACAACCCATATTAAGTGGATTAATGCCATGCTTTTGATATAGAGCCATCATTTCTTGTTGATATTGCGTTTGCTCTTCTTTTGTCTTAGCTTCCTTCATTTTTTCTGAACGGCTTCCATTTCAGGTTTAAAAGCATCCATCTTCGTTTTCATTAATTGCTGTTGACGATAGTTTTTTAGCATAATCGGCATTAATACTAAACGAATTAGAACAGTAATCGCAATGATTGCTAAACCATAGCTCCCTGAAAAGATATCATTCCCGAAAAACTCCAATAAAAATTCCATAGGTTTTACAAAGATACTATAGAAAAAACCTTCTTTGTTTTGTACAGCTTGACAGCCACTAAGAACAAAAACGGCAATACCAAGCATTGAAAATAGCTTCAAATTTTTCATTTTTCCACCTACTATTATTTATCAACTACTGTGAAGTATACCTTATAGGGTCTCTCTTTATCAAATAGCAAGTGCTACTTATTCCTTAAGCTGGTTCCTCAGATGATTCATCAAAAAAGATGCGAGCTTTAGCAACGCTAATATGTTCGCACCTTCTCATTTTCTATGCTCAAAATCTACACATTTTGTAATTCAGCTTCTGCCATTTCAAAACGATAAAATTCATGATGAAGCTCGTCTCTAAAATGTTTTGGCGTAACTCCAGTATATTTTTTGAAAATACGAGTAAAATAACTTTGATTACAGAAATGGAATTGATCTGAGATAGAAGTAATACTTTTGTTTGTATGTCGTAAGTAGTATTGTGATTCTTCTACACGTCTAACATTTAAATACTCAACCAATGTAATGCCCACATGTTCTCTAAAAATACGTGATAAGTGACTAGTACTTATATGAAAGTTATTTGCTATACTTTCAACAGTTAAATCATTTTCAAGCTCGTCATTTATATACATTATCACTTTGTTAACAGTTTGATGTCGGAAAGTCGGTTGTTTGCGATCTGCAATAAAGTAAACAAAGAAATCAATTAAATCATCAGCAAATTGTAAAAACTCTGCATCTTTCATTTGATTTTCTATCATATCGTTACACGCAATATTGAAAGCAAATGCTTTTTTCGAAGGTACTTGATTGTCCAGCAATTTACGAGCAACAATTGATGACAAAACAGAAAAATAACTTCGAACGATTTTAATGACCTGTTTGCCAAAACGAATTGAGAGAATATCAATTAACTCATGCAAAGATTTTTTCGCTTTTGCAGATTCTAAATGGTAAATTTCAAAAATTAATTTCGACTCAATATTAAAAAATTCTTCGACACCGATATATTGATTAATATTATCGATTTCTTGGAAGTATCTTTTGGATATCGTTTCTGACATAGAATGTTGATGTAGTTGCATAATCTTCCCCATCTTTCCTCAGAGTGCACGAATTGCATGACAATATTTGACACCAATCCCGACGAATTAAAAATAAGAAAATAGTATTTACTTATTCAATATAAGAACTGAGTCCTATTTCACAAATTTTATTAACAAATAAATCAAAAATAACCCTACTAAAACACCAGATATAAAAAAAATAGACTATACAGTGAATTTTACCATATTCTGCGATTTCCTTTCAACCACATTTTAATTGCTACTCTAGTTCTAATTTATCACATATACATAGTAGAAACCTCGTAAACTTATTCCTAACAATTAAATTTTACCATATACATATCAAAAAAATTAGTCATTTTATAAATTTATTTACAAATTATACAAAACAACTTACATCATTCTAATGGATCATTCGACATTTTTCTATTTTATTCCTAAATCTTCTCTATATAATTTATATGAATATGTAGTAAAATAGATGATAATACTATTTTTAAAAGTTTAGACGAGGTGTTTAAAGTGGATCCAAAACAAATAGAAGAGATCATGGAAATTATTAAGGAATTCTTCCCTGAAAATACGTCCATCGCTATCTCTGATACAAATGAATATTTGTATTACCAACCAAGCAAGAAAGTTGATTTGAAAATTAAACCTGGTGACCCTATCAAAGAAGGTTCAGCCGCACACAAAGCATTAAGCTATGGTCAAAAAATCAGCTCTTATATCGAACCTGATGTCTTCGGTGTCGCTTATTATGGCATGAGTATTCCTTTAATGGAGGAAGGCGAAACAAAAGGAGCTATTACTGCTATCTTCCCGCAAAAACCATCAGCATTCTTAACTAACTACATTACAATCAAAATTGATGATTGCTGGTACCCAATCAAACATGATCAAGTTATTTATTTAGAAACACAACTCCGTAAAACATTTGTTAAAACAATGACACGTGAAGGTTATCACCGTTTAAACTTAAGTGATCTAGAGCTATTTTTAGCACCTGACTCATTTATTCGTTGTCACCGCTCTTATATCGTTAACATTGACTACATCGATGAAATTCAACCAGATTCACACTCAACGTTTTTATTAATTATGAAAGATGGTACACGTATTCCTGTTAGCCAACGCTATGCAAGCTATTTCCGTCGTTCTTTAGGTTTCTAATTTGTATGAACAGCGAGCAATTTTTATAATTGCTCGCTGTTCTTTTTTGCGCACAACTCCGCCTCATTTACCTCAACATTTAACTATTTTTGCACTATTTTTAATATAGAAAACAACTAAATTTATACAGCTCTACAATAAAACGTTTTCTCTGTCGAAAAATCATCTTAATGCTCGATTTTCCTTTTTTTACTCAATTTAATGCTAATTCTAAAGTTTTTGTGACAATTTGGTGATAGTATTATTCAAATGGTTGGAGTCATACTACAACTGAATAAACAGAAAATTCTTAAATGTTTTTTCTAGTTTTGTAATCGGTTTCCATCAAAATTATTTAGGGGAGGATTTTTTTATGGATGCAAATGTTCAAAAACGCCTAGGTTTAAAAGAACTTGAGAGTAAAATTGTAACTGCTGAAGAAGCAGCAGCACTTATTTCTAATGGTGATGTAGTTGGGATGAGTGGTTTTACTCGTGCTGGGGATGCAAAAGTTGTTCCAATGGCATTAGTTGAGCGCGCAAAAAATGAAGAATTCAAAATTGATGTATATACAGGTGCATCATTAGGACCAGAAGTAGATAAGTACTTAGCAGAAGCTGGTGCCATTCGTAAACGTGGACCATTCCAGGGTGATGCGGGTATCCGTAATTTAATTAATTCTGGAGATATCTTATATGTAGATGCTCATCTTTCTCATAATGCTGAGCTAGTACGCCAAGGAATTATCGGACCAATCAAGTATTTAATTCTTGAAGCGGTTGCTATTACTGAAGATGGTTTAATCATTCCAACAAACTCTGTAGGTAACTCACCTATCTTTGCAGAATATGCAGAAAATATTATTATCGAGTTAAATATCTCTCATCCAGAAGCTTTAATCGGTATCCATGATATTTATGTACCTGGAGAACAAGGTAAACGTGAAGCTATTCCAATGACAGATGCTATGCAACGCCTTGGTGATATTGGTATCAAAGTAGATCCAGCTAAAATTAAAGCAATTGTTATCTCTGAAGAGCCAGATGCTCCTTCATTAATCGTACCTCCAGATGAAGAAACACAAACGATGGCAAACATTTTATTAGACTTCTTCCGTGATGAAATTAAAGCGGGTCGTTTAACAAAACAATTAATGCCATTGCAATCTGGTGTAGGTTCTGTAGCAAACGCTGTACTTGATGGCTTTGCAGATTCAGAATTTGAAGATTTAATTGTTGCATCTGAAGTACTTCAAGATGCTGTATTTAACTTAATCGATGCTGGTAAAGTTAAATTCGCTGCTGCAACTTCAATCACACTTACTGAAGAATTACAGCAAAAAGTTTATGGTAATTTAGAAAAGTATGCTGATAAAATTTGCTTACGTCCACAAGAAATTTCTAACCACCCTGAGCTTATCCGTCGTTTGGGTCTAATCTCAATCAACACAGCTCTTGAGTTAGATATCTATGGTAACGTTAATTCGACGCATGTTTCTGGTACTCGTATGATGAACGGTATCGGTGGTTCAGGTGACTTCGCACGTAACGCACGCCTTGGTATTTTTGTTACAAAATCATACGCAAAAGGTGGAGCAATTTCTTCTATCGTGCCAATGGTATCTCACGTTGACCATACAGAGCATGACGTTGATGTTATCGTTACAGAACAAGGTATTGCTGACTTACGTGGTCTTGCACCAAAAGAACGTGTACCTTTAATTATTGAAAACTGTGCACACCCAGATTACAAAGAACAATTATGGGATTACTATAACCGTGCAGTTGAAGCAACTGGCAACCACCAAACTCCTCATCTGTTAGAGGAAGCACTTTCTTGGCATGTAAATCTTGCTAAAAACAAAACAATGAAAAAGAAGTTGCAAAAGCTTAATTATTAAATTCTCTACGTCTAATAAGTTAATACTTATTAGACGTTTTTTATACGTGAAAGCAAAAAACAAGTGAGAAGTATTATCGATTGGAAGATGCTATAATAGGACTATATTAATCTTATTGACTATAATGTTCTATTTCATCGGAGGAACCATGAAGAAATTTATCTATGCTATTATTTTCTTTTCGTTTTTCGACCTTTTTACCCAGCTTCCTGTTATGAGTACTTATGCTGAGTCTTTAGGTGCATCGGCATTCCTCACTGGTCTTGCAGTGGGCATGTATTCGCTTTCCAATACATTCGGTAATATCATTTCTGGCTTCTTAACGGATCGCAAAGGACCTTTCATCATACTCATAATAGGTCTTCTAACAACAGGTCTATCATTAACATTTTATAATTTAGTAGAAGAGCCCATTGCTCTATTAATTGTACGTTTTATCCATGGCCTTGTTGCAGGCTTCATTGTTCCTGCTGCCTTTACATTTCTAGCGAACGCTACAGAGCAGGAAAAAAGAGGTAAGGGCAGTGCTATTTCTGGCGCCTTTGTTGGTATTGCAGCCATTATAGGCCCTGCATTTAGTGGTATTTTAGCTAGCCGGACAAGTGTACCATTTGTTTTCAATATCACAGCAAGCTTTATGCTTCTGCTAGGTATCCTTGCGTTCTTTATATTGAAAGCAAATCAAGTAAAAAAGAGAAGGCTAAACCAAGTAATTACATTCCGATCAGTGTCTTTTTTAATAATACAGGAACATTAAAAGCCTTTTTAGGAGCCTTTTTCTTAATGTTTTCTCAAGGGGTTATTGCGTATCTACTCCCTCTTAAAGTACATTCCTTAGGCTTCGACTCTCGTTTAAGCGGCACTTTAATGAGTACATTTGGTATTATTGCAGTTCTTGTTTTCCTATTACCTACTAATCGTATTTTTGATAAGGTTAATCCACTCAAAACATTGTCTTTTGGTATAGGTTTAATGGGAATAAGCCAGCTATTAATTAGCCAAGCAAATTCTAGCTCTTTACTCTATACAGCAATGGCTTGCTATGGGATCGGATTCGGTTTCCTATTCCCTTCGGTAAATTCGCTGCTAATTGACTCTACAACTGCTGAAGTACGAGGAAAAGCTTACGGCTATTTCTACGCGTTTTTCTCTCTAGGTGTAGTTATAGGCTCTTCTTTATTAGGTTGGCTATCACTTGGTACTGTCAGTGGCTTTGCATTTACTGGCTTTGTATTATTGCTCTTTGCAGGCGCAATTCTTATCCCACACAAAAGACCTTCTCATGCTTAGATGAGAAGGTTTTTTGTTTACTTTTCCTTTTCTTGAATTTCTTCATTATAGAAATGGACACCAGTATGTCCTCCACCTTCAGCTACCATTTCATTCGAGGCAATTTTAGTTGGTGAAGTACCAGCCTCTGTTGCTACCTCTGTAGCTACACGTTCTGCAATATTGTCATGCATATCAGGACCTGTAGTAAGATACGACTCTAATTTTGCTTTCATACTATTAAACATTGTTAGTGCTTTATCACGATTCTCTTTTTTACTGAAATAAGATGCTGCTAGTCCTGCTAATCCTGCAACGACAACACCTGTTCCTTTTCGTTTTGCCATAGTTTATAACCTCCTAAAAATATAGAAACTAGCTCTGTAGTATAGTTTTTCCCTATTCTTAAAAGAATAAACATTATTTTTTTATACCCTCTAGCATATATATTAATGTATGGATAAATACTTGCCCTTTTATCTAGTAAAAACTCCGTCAATCCATTGTAGTTCGTCTAGTTTTTAATGCAGACAATCTCACTCTATTTCCTATTAAAGCCCAGTTATCGTACCCTTATTTTTAGCATTCGTCAAAATTTTGTAACTATTTATGATTATAAAAGGCAAGTAAAGGGAATTAATGAATTAATACTAAAATAGGAGAGTGGTTAAAATGAAAGATTTCGATTTAGCATATGATTGGATAGATATGGCTTCATTAATTGGCGGGGCTGGCTTCTTAACAGTACTAATTTATAGTGTCATTCTATTATAAGGAGCTATTTACATGATTTGCTCTAGCAATTAAAAGGCAATCCGCTTAATTAAAAGCAGATTGCCTTATTTTTTATTGTTTTACATCATTGTATGCATCTGACTTTTCAAATGCTGCCACCACATAGGAACAAACGGCCTTCATTTTATAACCATTTTCGCGTGCATACGATGCTGCTTGATCGAGTAATTGTTTGGCCACACCTTGACCACGGAGCTTATCAGATACATATGTGTGATCCATTACCATTACTGAGCCATTTTGCTGCCAAGTAATTTCTGCTAGTTTTTCCCCTGCTTGCTCATTCAAAATGCAAACTTATTTTCTGCTAATTGTTGTAATTGGAATTCCATTTCTCACCACTCCTTTTATTCATAGTACCATAGCTTTTTATATTTTCACAAAATTTGTGTACGCTTCTTTTATCAAATCAGCGAAGCTATGTCCAGATATTCGGTTAGCTTTCCTATGTCGAAAACATCACACTTCAAAATCTTTCACTTGTTGAATCAAAAAAAATCTGTACACCTTCTCTAGCAAAGTGAGAAGGTATAACAGATTCCTTTCTATCAACTATAAATTTAGTTAAACCATGAAGAAATAGTATCTTTTAAATTAGCAAAAAAGCTTTTTACGCTTTCCCAGAAACCTTTATCTTCCATAAGTGAGCCGAATTTTTCTTGGATTGTATTACTGATATCATTTAATTGATCAGACCATTTACTAAAATCAATGTCCAACTTGCTTATTTTATCCATTAGATCCACTAGCAATTGACGGTCCTTTTCACTTAAATTAATTTCAAGCTTACTTAATTGCTCTTCTACAATTTTCTCCACATCTTCACGTGTTGCTGGCTTTAGCTCTGCAATTTGCTTTTTAATTTCTGTCAGTAATTCCGCAACCTTTGCATCGTCTACCCCTGCAGATTCTGCAATGGATGTTGCTACTGATAATTCTTCGTTTGCTACATCTGTACGATCAATATCCAGTGTTTCCCCTGTAGTGACCTCATATGCCTTGTAAATACCTACTAATGCTGAATGCCCTGTAACGGCTTTCGGTGCAGCTACTTGTACGGATGCATCCTGAATTCCTGCTGTTAACATCGCATTTGCATACATCTCTGAAGTTACCTGCGTTATATTTGATGGTGTGACAATTTGTATTACTAGACCCTCTCCTGCTTCTCTGCGTGTAATCTTTGCAGAAGAGTACATACGTGAGCTTGAATTACTATCTTTAATGTATTTTACTAGATCCTCACCAGACACAGTAATTTCTTCAATTTCAGGTTCTTCGCTTACTTTTAATGATTTTTTTACAGACTCTTTTTCAGCCTCAGATAAATTTGCTCCATACACGACGATCGGTACGCCTAGTTTTTCATCAATTGCTTTTGGAGGCGTATTGTCAGATGCAAATCCTGTTGCTGGTGCCATCACTCCAAATACTAACATAGTAGCAGTTAGTATTTTAATCCATGTTTTTTTCAAATCGTGTGACCCCTTTCGCTAAAACTTCATAATTAGCAAGTATAATGTATGCCACTATACAATAATTAGTACGAAAAAAAGACGAGAAGGTTTCAAGGCTGTCTCTCGTCACTTTTCCTGTTGTAAATGTTTTGCTAGCTAGTCAAACAAACCATCCTTTAAATTTCTTCAGTCCAACCGTCTTGTTGTTTCACTTTACCAGCTTTCATTAACGTTCCTAAGGCACGTTTAAATGCCCCTTTACTCATATTAAACATTTCTTGAATCTCTTCAGGAGACGATTTATCACCAAATGGCATTTTACCGCCCACATCCTGTATATACTTTAATATTTGTTGCGCATCATTTGAAAGACGCTCATGTTTTCTTGGTAAAAGTGAGCCATTCATGGAACCATCGTCTTTTACATCGATAATACGTACAACTACATCTTGTCCTAATCGAGGCTCATTATTTCGCTCAGACTCATGCACAAAAATACGGTAAGGAACTTCTACACCTAGCAAAAATGTCCCGATCGGTAACAAACGATATGGGCGTGCTTGGATATTCTTATTGTGCATATCTTCAAATGCACCTTCATATAGCTCCGAAATTTTTTCCTCTGTGGCTAAACGACCAAATAAATCACCGTTACGATCTGTACGTAGTGTCATAAATAAATGATCGCCTGGTTCTGGCCATACCTCTTTTAATGCAGGTAAATCTTCTGCTCTTACTAATACTTCACGAGATGTACCAATATCCACAAAAGCACCTTCACGTTCCACTACTTTCAAGACACGTGCCCAGCCATATTCACCTTGTGTAAAAGCTGGAATAGCCGTTGTTGCAGCCAAATCTCCACGACGGTCTGCAAATAAAAATACTTCAAGGCGGTCACCTACTGTTAGTGGCTCTGTTACCTCTGAAGCATTTAAAGGTAGTTCTTCAACTCCATTTGTTAAAATCCATTTTGATGCTTGTTGTTCTAATACCGTTAATGTAACGACTTCACCTGATTTTAATGCGTTCATATTGTCTCCCTTTCCTTCACACCATCATTTTAAAGATTGTGCTGTGTCTTAGATGCCTCTAATTTTTTCACGATGTCTGGATTTTCTTCCATTACTTGCACAAGATCTGCAATACGATCGATTGAATTCCAACTTAAATGATGTTCAATTCCCTCTACATCATCATAAATACGTTCTTCATCCACACCAATCATTCGTAAAAACTGCTCGAGCAATTCATGACGCTGCACAAGACGCTTTCCGAGCTTATCCCCTTTAGGCGTCAATGTCAGTCCACGGTACTTTTCATAAACTAAATAACCATCTTTATCTAATTTTTGAACCATTTTTGTAACAGAAGAAGGAAGAACAGATAATGCTTCAGCAATGTCAGACACTCTCGCATATCCCTTGTTGGCAATTAATAAGTATATTTGTTCGATATGGTCCTCCATACTAGGTGTTGGCATATCCTTTTCCCTCTCTTTCCTTTTCTTACTCTCTAGTTTACTACAAGCTTGGCTTAAAAGTTAACTGAAAATACATAGCCTAGAAAAACACTTCCTATACAACTTAAATAGAGCCTCTTCTATTAAGAAGTAGGCTCTATTTTGTGTCGAGGATACTTATTTACCACATGTAACGCATGAATAATCTCTTTATTAATACGCTCAATGTTTCCAGGAGTATTCATTTCTTTAAATGCCTCATCTCTAGCTTCCATAGATGTAACATACTTACTTGGCAATGCATTTAGTGTAAGTGCCACCGTGTCTAATTCACAGATTTCGCATTTACAAAATGTTTGATATTCTGGTCCTCGTAGTAAAAAGCTTACTAAACCACGCACAATTTCTTCTGTAACATTTACTAAAATAGGATCTGACATATTCAAACTTTCGCCTCATTTATATTTAATTGTTACATTACTCCTGAAACTATAATAGCCTTAAAAAAAGTCTTTTTCAAGAATCACAAGTAGCATCTATTCGCATAAAATCCCTTGTGTCAAAGCAAGATTAATTTCCTACCTTTTCAGATTGTTCTACACCTTACTTACTACTTTTTTGCTCTAATTAGTCTTAATGAATTAAACACAACTAATAGTGTCGCACCCATATCGGCAAAAATTGCTATCCATAATGTTAACCAACCAGGTATGACAAGTAGCAATGCAATTAATTTTAAAACTAGGGCAAATATAATATTCTCTTTAATGATACGTAATGTTTTTCTGCTCAATCCAATAGTGTAAGGAAGCTTCGTTAAATCATCACCCATTAAGGCAATATCTGCTGTCTCAAGAGCTGCATCCGTTCCTGCTCCACCCATGGCAATTCCTACATTTGCAGTGGCCAATGCTGGTGCATCGTTTACACCATCTCCAACCATTGCTACAGCACCAAATTGTTTACGTAAATCCTTAATCGCCTTTAATTTTTCTTCTGGTAACAAGCCAGCGCGCACATCTGTCATCTTTAATGAAGTAGCAATGGCTTGCGCAGTAGGCTCTGCATCGCCTGTTAACATCACCATATGCTTTACTTTTAAGGCATTTAATTTGTTCAATACATCCTTGCTTTCATGACGTAATTGATCAGCAATTGCAACCAGTCCAATAAGTTGATTATTCGAAACAGCTGCTACTACTGTTTTACCCTGTTCTTGCAGATTCTTAACCTGACTTTCTATATTTTGATCTACAGAAGTTAATGAAGTAGCCCATTTCATGCTACCTACATAAATAATCTGATTATCAACGGTAGCATAGGCACCTTTTCCTGTTACTGATTGGAAATTTGTTGGTATTAGCTCAGATAATTTTTTATCGTGTAATCTATTTAAAATTGCTTTAGCTAAAGGGTGCTGTGACTGTTTTTCTACCGCTGCCACTAGTTGTAACACATAGTCCTCTGACCAGTTTTCAGTCGTTACGATATCTGTTACTGCTGGCTGCCCCTTCGTTAATGTTCCTGTTTTGTCAAAGGCAACAGCTTCAATATGTCCTAGCTGCTCTAAATGAACACCACCTTTGATCAGTACACCTTGCCTTGCTGCATTACCAATGGCTGTAACAATGGCGACGGGCGTAGAGACGACCAGTGCGCAAGGACATCCTACCACTAAAACAGCTAGCCCTTGGTAAATCCAATGCTGCCAATCACCTACTATTAAAGGTGGAATTACAGCTACTAAAAAAGCAATAACCATAATCGCTGGTGTATAATACTTTGCAAAGCGATCTACAAATTGCTGAGAAGGTGCCTTTTCTGCTTGTGCTTCTTCCACTAGATGAATTATTTTAGCGATAGTAGTATCTTCTACACGCTTTGTCACACGTACTTCAAGAGCACCCTCTTCATTTAAAGTCCCAGCAAATACTTCATCATTTACTGTTTTATTTACGGGAATCGACTCACCTGTAATAGCTGCCTGATTGACTGCAGACAACCCACTAATGACTATGCCATCCATCGCAATCTTTTGCCCAGGCTTTACAATCAAAATATCTCCTATTTCTATATCCTCAGTAGGTAACTCAACCTCATGGTAGTGTTCACCGTGGGCTCTTTTGATAATCGCTGTTGGTGGAGCAATATCCATTAATTGACGAATAGATTGACGTGCCTTATCCATTGAATACGCTTCAAGTGCCTCACTCACAGCAAATAAAAATACGACAACTGCCGCTTCTTCCCATTCACCGATAATAGCAGCTCCAATGATGGCGATTGTCATAAGCGTCTTCATATCAAATTCAAAGCGAACTAAATTACGGAAGCCTATTTTAAAAATACCCACTCCACCCACAAGGATAGCTATAATGAACATGGAAATCGGTAGCGGGCTCGATTCCCCATTCATACCCGCAAATAGATAACCTAGAATGACAAAAAGCAATGAAATTCCTGCTAAAACGTTTTCCTTTTTACGATAAAAAGGTGTAGTATTTTCAAGTGCTTTTGCTGCCGATTGTGTAACCTTAATGCCATCAAAGGCACCTGCTTCTTCAATTTGGTCTACACTAATAGCACCGATTACTGTAATTTTAGAAGCACCAAAATTCACTTGTGCATCCTGTACTTCTGGTATAGCCTTTACGTTTTTCTCAAACTTTGCAGCACAACTAGCGCAAGATAAATTTTGCAATCTGTATTCTTGTTTAATTGGTGTCGTTGCCATTCGCAATCCCCTCTTTCGCATGTTCGTAGGCAATTGTTACAATTTGATATACATGCTCATCCGCTAAAGAGTAATACATTTGCTTACCTTTGCGGTGTGATCTCGCTAAATTATTATCTTTCAAATATCGTAAATGATGGGATGCTGTAGCAACTGAAGAACCAATAATAGTTGCAACATCACAAACACATAGTTCATCTTCCACCGTTAAAGCATAGGCAATTTTAAGTCTAGTTTCATCAGATAACGCTTTTAAAAATTTGGCTACACCTGATAAATCAGGCATTTGTTGTTTCACCTTTGTGACTGCTTCTTCATGTACATGCGTCACCTCACATATTTCTTTCGGCATTTTTCTCACCTCATTCAAATATTCGTTTGATTGTTTTCAATGTAACATATTATTCCATCATATTCAAACGAATATTTGAATGTTAGGATGTATATCCTTCAATAAAAAAAGTTAGCGCACTTTCTGTACGCTAACTCTTTTATTACTTCGCTATTAATTGTAATGTTTTCCCTTTTATCTCTTCCTCTTTAATAAATGTTTGATGGTAATCACCATTTGCCCAATCCAGCACCTGATCTTGATACCAATCAGATTTTACATGACCACTTTGACCAGGACCAACAATATGATAGGCTGAGCTTAAATCACCTACATCTACCACAAAACGCCAAGATGCACCGTGATCTACATTACCAGCTAAATCATTATCTGCTGCTTGTACGGTAACTTTTGATCCACCAATAGGAACCTTTTTAGCATTAAAATAGGCTGCAAGAATAGGCGATGCACTTCCTAGTGTATGGTCAAAAGTAAGCTGATGGTAATCACCCCATTGCCATTTCGAGGAATTTTTTCCGAATTGATCTTCTAATTGTGCAATTGTTAGCTCAAATGCCTTGTATATGGTTTCATCAATGCCACCCTGCTCCTCAATCCAAATGCTTTTCTCTCCAGAATAGGCTGTACGTAAGAGCTGGTCTGTAATATTAAACTTCCCATACATGATGCCATACATATCTTCAGGCATTTGATCTTTAAACAAAACTTCCTGTAGCTTAATCATTAATGTATGGAACACAAGTGGTGCACCTGATTCCTTTGCGTCCACCATATCCCACTTCTCTAGCATGGTCATAACCTCGGCATACTTCCCATCCTGATCTTTTTCTTTTAAAGATGTTAATAAATCAGGCAGAAATTCTCTTGCGTAGAGGTTGTGCTGATCCATTTGCAAAGCCATCATATCTTCTACTGTAATCGCATCATTTGCCTCTAACACTTCTTTAATTCTTTCAAAACGATAAGGTTGCGCCCAGAAATCAGTTATGTGATAAGGGTAGTCCTCTCCTATTACTTGGTTATTTGCCGTTGCAATAAAACCTTCTTTTGGATTCACTAGAGTTGGTAATTCACCCCATGGGATAAAGCCCTCCCAGCCATAGTCACTCGAATCACCTGGAACTGGTAATTGGCCCTCACCTTGCTTACGAATAGGTATTTGACCATTAGCTTTATAGGCAATCGTACCGTCTTTTGATGCAAATACAAAATTTTGTGCTGGCGCTTTAAAGTCTTCTAATGCTTTTTCGAAATCACCCCAAGTTTTTGCCTTATTAAAACCAAGCACTGCTCTTAGTTCAGCTGTCGGTTGTAGTGCTGTCCACTGCATCGAAAATTGTGCTGTTGGCTCTGTATCTTTAAAAGCTAAATCTGTCATTATAGGGCCGTGACGTGTAACAACGACTTCAAAATCTACCGTTTCTCCATCTTTTACCTTAATTGATTCGTCGCGCACCTCTGCTTGTTCCCACTTTCCATCGTATCGAAATTGTGTTGGATTATCTGGATTTGGTATTTCAATATATAAATCCTGTACATCTGGACCCACATTGGTTACCCCCCAAGCAATTTCATCATTATGGCCTAAAATAATACCTGGAATCCCTGCAAAGATAACGCCACTAACGTTTTGCTGTGGTGATTGCAGATGCATTTGATACCAAATAGAAGGGGTGCTTAACCCTAAATGTGGGTCATCTGCTAAAATAGGCGTTCCTGATTTCGTTTTATCACCTGAAACTACCCAGTTATTACTTCCGTTAAATTCGTTTGGTAGCATTTCCGCACTGAATTGCCCAGCTACTGCTACAGGATTTTGGATATTGGCCTCGATAATCGCCGAAGCATTTTCTGGATATTTAATAAATAATTCTTTTGCCTTTTCTTCATCAAAATTCTGTAGTGCCCAATGACGAAAAGCTAACGTATTCCAATTTCCACCCAGATCATAGGCCATATATTTTCCAATGGTTAAGGAATCAACAACTGTCCACTCCTCGGGTTCATAGCCTAACAAAGCGAATTCATAGCTTAGTGTATTGCTTTCCTTTGCCTGTGCAATAAAAGCATTTACTCCTTCGGCATACCATTCAAGTACTTGTTTGCTTTCGTCATCATAGGCAGCTAATGATTTCTCTGCAGCATCTCGTAAGCTAAATGTACGGAAATGTTTGTCAGTATTAATCGTTGCTTCTCCAATAATTTCAGATAGTC
Organism: Lysinibacillus sp. YS11; assembly: GCF_002896375.1. Lineage (NCBI taxonomy): Bacteria > Bacillati > Bacillota > Bacilli > Caryophanales > Bacillaceae > Lysinibacillus > Lysinibacillus sp. YS11. Next base: position 4,149,677 of record NZ_CP026007.1, read on the forward strand.
GACCACTTGCCTGCCTTCGTGCCAAGTCCATTTGAAATAGTCTATCCTGTGCTTGGACATAACCTTGCGCACGATACAAATCCGCATCTGTTTTGGCAAAAATATGCGGAACCCCTTTTTCATCTCTCGTAACTGTCACATCCTGATCCAGAATAGTAACAGCTAATTCACCATCAATCACCGGCTTAGATTTATTCATAAACCATGTAAATCCAATAAAAGCCACAAGAGCCAAAGCAGCTATTATCCCAGCTATGACAATTAGCCACTTTTTCCAATTAAACTTTCTCTTCCCCACTGAATAACCCCCTTTTTGCACTATATTCCCGTACTACCTTCCCAAACCCGCTTTGAAACGCAAAATTTTTTAGCGAAATTTCTTATTTTATGTATATAAAATTGTCTCTAAATACAAAATTTTATATTTATCCGCTATTAGAATAGTATAATCAATAGGAATTATGAAGGCTACTGAGTAATGTTAAAAATTCGTATGTTCATAGAGGTATAATGATTCTATAGAGTATATTTTCTTTTATCTTCTCTCGTGGAGCGGACTTATATGGTGGAAGCGGATTCCCACATGATTGGAGCGTTCTTCCCTACTTTAGGGCGGGTTCCCATGTGATTGTAGCGTCTACTCCTCACTTTGAAGGTACCCCCTGGCATTGCCAAATCTCACATTTTTAAAAGTCACCTTATTAAGTTACAAATACAAAAAATCGTATTTCCATTTAGAAAATACGATTTAAGTACTAGCATTGTAATTGCAATTCAATTGGACAATGATCACTGCCCATAATGTGTGGGTGAATTGTTGCGCTTTCAATTTGTTCCTTCAATTGATTGGATACAACAAAATAATCGATACGCCAACCAATATTACGTTCACGCACTTTATTCATATAGGACCACCATGTGTAGTGGTCAGTTTCCTCGGGATGCTTGTATCTAAAAGAATCTACAAAACCGCTTTCCAATAACGCTGAAAATTTTGCTCTCTCTTCATATGTAAAGCCCGAATTTCCAATATTAGATTTTGCATTTTTTAAATCAATTTCCGTGTGTGCAACATTTAGATCACCACAATAAACCACTGGCTTCTGACTATTTAGTTCTTGTAAATAGCTAGCTAAACGATCCTCCCATTGTAAACGTAATGGTAACCGCGCTAAATCACGCTGTGCATTTGGAGTATAAACATTTACTAAATAGAAATTCTTATATTCTAATGTTATAATTCTGCCTTCATCCTGAGAATCTTCGGCGCCCACCCCATACTTAACAGACAATGGCGTGTGTTTCGTGAAAATTGCTGTTCCAGAATACCCTTTTTTCTGCGCGTAATTCCAATACTGCTCATAACCTTCGATAGAGAGCTCAACTTGTCCAGCCTGACATTTTGTTTCTTGGATACAAAAGAAATCTGCATCTATTTGATGAAAGAACTCTAAAAAGCCTTTACCTAGACATGCTCGTATCCCATTAACATTCCATGATATAAATTTCATTTTATCCACACTCCTAAAAAAACGCCCTTCGGCTTATGCGAAGGGCATCCTATTATAGATCATCACCAACAATTTTGACTTCCGTCTCTAATTCAACGCCAAATTTTTCTTTCACTACACGTTGAACCATTTGGATTGTCTTAATATAGTCTGAAGCAGTAGCATTTCCTTTGTTGACAATAAATCCTGCATGCTTGGTAGAGACTTCAGCATCACCAACACCTTTACCTTGTAGGCCACTATCTTGAATAAGTTTTCCAGCAAAATGACCAGGTGGGCGTTTAAATACACTTCCAGCAGATGGATATTCTAAAGGCTGTTTTGATTCACGTTGGAAGGTTAAATCAGCAATCTTCGCATCAATTTCCTCCTGTACGCCAACTGCTAATTGAAATTCAGAGGACAGCACATAATAACCCTTTTTGGCAATAATGCTTTGTCGGTATCCTAGCTCAAGGTCTTCTTTACCTAATATTAAAATGTCCCCTTCTTTTGTTAACACCTTCGATGAAACAATAATATCTTTAATCTCACCGCCATAGGCACCTGCGTTCATAGCCATTGCTCCGCCAATTGATCCAGGAATACCACATGCAAATTCAAAACCTGTTAAGGATGCTTGCGCTGATAGCTTTGATACATCTTTGATCAGTGCACCACTTTGAGCATACACATGCTCACCAGTAATACGAATCTCATCTAAGCGTGAAAATGTTACAACGATTCCTCTATGACCGCCATCTCGAACAACCATATTAGATCCGTTACCTAACATTAATAAAGGAATATTATTTATATATGCATAGCGAATAACGGATGCCGCCTCTTCTTCTGTTTCAGGAAGAACAAAAACATCTGCTTTGCCACCTAATTTTGTCATTGTGTATTGCTGTAATGATTCATTTAACTTAATATTGGCAGGATTAATACTTTTTGCTAAATCCATCGCCCATTGTTCTTTTGTCATGAGAGCTAATTCCTTTCTAACGTCCTTCTTACTCTACACCAGTATGGATTTACAACCCCAATTTGACAAGTAAAATGAAGGGTATTTTTATCTCATATTAAAAGACAGGTAAGACCTGTGCAGAGATGATGAATATTATAAAGAAAATTGACAGTCATTCCAAGTGTCGTTTTTAGGACACTATTTCATTGTATTATCTAGTAAAATAATCCATTCACCCTAGAGCCAACTACTTGCCCATGTTTCGATATTGCGGATAGCACCTTCAAGTGCCTGACCTTTATCTGTTAATGAATACTCAACGCGTACCGGTACTTCTGAATATACTTTACGTTCAACAAGCCCCTCTTTTTCAAGCTCCTTTAAACGTTCTGATAATAAACGTCCACTGACAGGTAGTGCAGATTCGATTTCATTAAAGCGCTGTGGTCCATCTAGTAATTGATATAATATTAACCCTGTCCATCGTTTTCCGATTAAATCCATTGCTTTAGCTAAACGAGGACACAAAGTTGTCTCATTCATAATTTTTCACCTCTATGTAACTATTGTAACGATTAATGCACTAAATGTAAATTTGAAGTAACTTATTTACGTAAAATAATCTATTAACTTTTATATATTTAATTACAAATAGTAACTAACAATTTCAATGTTGGACATATCTAACAAGGGAACATAAAATGTCTTAGACTAAACGCTATCTTAATAAAATGCACATATTTCCAATAATATGCCTATTCGATTTTAAATATGTTCTGTTTCATGTTCACAGATTACACTTTTATAGAGGGAAATACTTCCACATTTATAAAAAACTCATTGAATATGCGATTTGTTTACTTTATCATTCGTTGTAGAATGCTGTTTTAGGAGGTTTTCAAATGAAAAAATATGCTATTGATTTCAGTCATTCAACGATCGGGTTTTCCGTAAGACATATGATGATTTCTCGTATTCATGGTACGTTTGAATCGTACAGCGGTGAAATAGTTACATCCAATATCGAACAAATGCAGGATGCAAACATTTCTATCACGATTACAGTGGCTAGTGTCTCCACCAAGAATCATGATCGTGATGTCCACCTTGTGTCTCCTGACTTTTTTGATGCAGACGTCTATCCAAAAATATTATTTACCTCTACATATATTGATAAACTTGATGATAAAAATTTTGCTATTCATGGTGATTTAACCATCAAAAACATAACAAGACCTATCGTATTTACAACAGTATATACAGGAAAAGGTGTGAATCCATGGGCACAAGAAGTTTTTGGCTTCCAAGCTAAAGCCCAAATTGATCGTCGTGATTTTAATCTAGTCTATAATACCTTTTTAGAAACAGGTGGTGTATTGATTAGCGATGAAATAGACGTGATAGTAGATCTTGAATTAAATCCTCTTTAAGTATTGTTTCTACCTTAAAGAAAGGGAGGAATTTATGTTTTGGTTTGATAATGATTTTTTATTTGGCTCTGCTTTTATTACCATCATCTTCTTTATTGTTTTTGGGAGCATAGCCTTTATGATTGTAAACGGTATTATCACTTGGTCTAAAAACAACCGTTCACCAATATTAACGGTACCCGCTAAGGTTGTGACAAAGCGTACGAATATACGTGGGGGATCTAACAATACTGGGGCATCTACGTCCTACTACGTTACGTTTGAAGAGCAAAACGGAGAACGGCATGAACTAAAGATGAATGGCTACGATTATGGTCAGCTTGTAGAAGGTGATCTTGGCATTTTAACCTATCAAGGTACACGGTATCATTCATTCAACAGACATAAAAAAGGAGAGTAGCGATTATCGTTACTCTCCTTTTCCTATTCTTTTATTTAATTAAATATTTAGCAAATCCAGCTTCTGTATCTTCTAAATATTCAATACCACTACCTGCTGGTATGAACTTTTGTGCATCTTTTGCAGATAGGTAGATAACCTTTGTATTGGCTGGGAACGGTACAAATGACCAGTTATTATCCGCAGCTGGGTTAATTGTTTTATTAGCCATAATATAATCTACAACAGCTTGTCGATTTTCATAAGCATAGTTAGTTATGTTAGAGCCTTCTGCATTTTTAAATGTCGCCCCATATGATCCACCAACACGATAATTGTTTGTAATGATGATGAATTCTTGTTTTAAATCGATTGGTTTACCATTATATTGTACATTCTTAATACGATTTGCCTTTTCATCAGTAAGATTACCGCGGCGGTCATATTTTGCTGGCGATGTGACATCAATTTGATATGTTAAGCCATCTAACACATCAAAGTTATAAGAACGTGCTTCTGCATCGATAATATTTTGCTCTTCTGTTTTAGTCGGATCAATTGTTGCGAAAATACCAGCAGCCATCTCTAACCACTCGATTGCTTGTGCGCCTGTCACTTTAATCGTAGCAACAGTATTGTCATAATGATAAATGTCGGCCATATTTTTAATAGCAAGCGGTCCTACAGGAATATTTGTATAATCTAATGGATTATTACGTGATCCTGCTTTGAAAGGTGCTCCTGCTGAAAGAATTGGTGTCTTTTCATCAGCCGTACCCTTTAGCTCTTGTTCGATAAACCATTTTTGAGCTTGTGTTACGATTTGAATGGATGGATCATCTTGCACCATTGAAAAATAACTATGGATTGGTGCAGTTGTTTCTCCAACAGGCTGACGGATATACGTTAATGTGCCATCATGTGCCTCTTTAATAGCCTCTAAAACCGTTGTGGATGGTTGTAAACCTTCTTGCTTGATCGATTGCAATGAACCTTTACCATCTACCACTACCCACTCAGATCCTTGTTGTTCTAGTTTTAAATCAATTACACCAAGATGACTACCATAGCTACCTGCCATAACAGTAGGAACACCATGAATTGTACCCTTTTCTTGGTCAACATCTTTCAAATCCTTATAGTCACCAGGGAATGTTAAATGAGAGTGTCCTGTAATTAAAGCATCAATACCATCAATTTCTGCTAATTGGTAACCAACATTTTCAGCACCCTTCACATAAGTATCTTCACCGATACCTGAATGTGACAGAACGACAATCACGTCTGCTCCAGCCTTTTGCATTTCTGGTACTACCTCTTTCACAGCTTCGACTGGCTCTTGCATTTCAACTTTACCTGCTAAATGAATGGCATCCCATTCAACAATTTTCGTTGGAACAATCCCTGTTACACCAACTTTAAGTGTATGTTTTTTGCCTGAACTATCTACCACTTCTTTATCAAGAATGACATAAGGTGTAAACATACGCTCTTTTGTTTTTGCATCATAGGTATTAGCATTTACGACTGGATACTTTGCATCGTTTAATACTTCATCTAAAAAGTCTAGACCATAATTAAATTCATGATTTCCTAAAGTTCCACCATCGTATTTCAATGCATTAAGTGCAGCAATAGCTGGATGAACTTCACCTGGCTTTAAAACACTTTCTAATGCTTTATATGAGCCAAGTGGTGTGCCTTGAATTAAATCACCATTATCAAATAGTAATGTGTTTGGATTTTTAGCTCTTGCTTGCTCAATTAGTGTTGCTGTATTAGCTAACCCAAGCTCTGATGATGGAGCATCTAAATAGTAATTGTAATTAGCTAAATTGGTATGAATATCTGTTGTCCCTAAAATCTGAAGATCAACTGATACACCAGTTGAAGGTGCTTTGTATTCTGCTACAAAGCGCTCCACAATACTCTCCATCTGTTCCTTTGTCACATAGTCACGAGGACGAATAGTATTATCCTCAAATGCTTGTAAAATGTTTGCTGCAACAGCATTCGCTAAATCTTGTTTATATGCCGTTGCAATTTGATCTGCATCCTTAAATTGCTCTAAAACTTTGAGGGAAGCGTTTTCACTAACAAGTCCACGAGCAGAGATAACAAATGCTTGCTGACGTGTTAATTTGTCATCTGGGCCAAATGTCGTTGCTGTTTTCCCTTTAATAAGTTTTAATTGAACAGCTTTTTCTACATAAGGTGCTAAATCCTTAGAGACATCGTTAAAGGCAAGCGAAGAGCCGTCACCCATCTCTACATCTAAATTTTCTACTAATTCTTTTACATAACCTGCGCGTGTTACATCATTGGAAGCAGCATCAGCAGAAATTCCAAATGGTATAAACGCGAAAAGGACTAGTAACGTCGCCAAGAAATTAGTTATTAATTTCTTATTCATACAACAACCTCCTTAATAATCTAGTATTTTCCTACAAATTCTATTATATTAAAACCATTCTAATTTTTACTGAATATATAGTCCTAATTATATGTATTTTTAAAAGAATGGTTAATTACTTTCCCTCCAAATCATAGATTTCTACCATTCTTTATTTTTCTATTAAATAGGATGTTAGTAAATGTAAATTCAAAATAATTAGTTACTGTCAATATGTCCGACCTCCATACCACACCATACATCTGTTGACAAAATAAAAAAAGTCCTCCCAAAATTGAGAGGACTTTTAATAAAAAATAATTTTTATGCATTCACAGTTTGTAGTGATTGAGCAACCTTTTTCACTTCTTCTAGGCCATTTGCAATAATTTCTTGCGCTTTATCTGGTGAAGCATTGTGACCTTCAATAATCACTTCTTCAATAACTTCCATCCCGAATACGCCACCTACTACGTTTTTAATGTAGTTTACTGACATTTCCATTGGTTGAGCTTCAGGTGATGAATAGTAGCCACCACGAGCATTTAAAATAATCGCTTTTTTGTCAGTCATTAAGCTAATTAATTGACCATTTTCGCCATATTTGAATGTGAATCCTGCTTGGTATACATAGTCAATAAATGTTTGTAAAGGTGCTGGAATTGTTAAGTTCCATAGTGGGAATGCAAATACAACTAAATCAGCAGCAGTTAATGCATCCATTGCTTTTTGTTTTGCAGCTAATAGACGTGATTCAATGTCTGTTAACTCTCCACCATTTTGTACTTTACCAAAAGCATTGAAAAGATCTTGGCCAAAATAAGGCATATCTTCTGCAAATACGTCAAAAGTTGTTACGTTGGCACCTTGTACATTTTCCATGAAAGTATCATACATTTTTGTTGAAATACCGTCTGGACGGTTGTTAGCTTTTACTACTAAAACGTTCATTATATAAAATCTCCCTTAAATTTCAAAATCTAATATCTCGAATTCAAGATATGTGTTTATCTTAAAAAATTTCATCTAAAATGTCAATGCTACTTGCCTCAGACTTTTGACTGAAATATTCTATCTTTCATCCATTCTAACAAGAGGAGTTGAAAGTCTTACTCCTCTCTCTAGTAAGCTAAAATTTACAGTTATCGTCTGTACAAATACCCGCATCACCTGTGCCAGCCATCTTTAGCGATGGTTGTAAGCCCTCTTCTTCAGCAACTTTACGCAATGTATCCTCAAATACCTCCTGCGGTTGTGCACCTGAAATACCATATTTACGGTTTAAGACAAAGAACGGTACCCCTCGTACACCAAGCTGGAGACCTTCTTGAATATCCGCTTCTACCTCATTTTTATAAACATCATTAGCAAGAACCTTTGCAACTTCTTCACGCTCTAGGCCCACTTTCTCAGCTATCTCTAATAAAACATCATCTTGACCGATACGCTTTCCTTCAATAAAATGACTGTGTAAAAGTGACTCCACTAGAGCTGTAACATCTCCCTGTTGTTCAGCCCATTTTACAAGCCGATGTGCTTTTAGCGTATTCTCTTCCATCAAATTGCTAAAATCGTAGTTTAGCCCTACTTCTTTCGCACGCTCTGTTACACCCACTGTCATTTCCTTTGCCTTCTCTAAGGACATTCCATATTTCTTTGCCAATGATTCATAGACAGTACTATGCGAATTTATTGGAGTCGTTGGATCTAGTTGGTAGCTTTTATAGACAAGCTCCACCTGCCCCGAATAGCCAGTATCCTCAATCGCTTTCTCTAATTGTTTTTTACCAATATAACAAAATGGGCATACATAGTCAGACCAAATTTCAATTTTCATTTCATACTCACTCCTTTTGCTACATTGTAGCGATAGTTGAAATCACAAGGCAATTTTAATGCCTCACTGCATAAATTTTCAAGTTCTTCTACATACTGAACACAAAAACAATGTGAGGTTTCTATATGACACAATCTCTTTGGCTTGCTACAACTGAGTCTGTCTCTTTATCTTCTCTTACTTCCTCAACAACATGCGATGTATGTATAATCGGTGGTGGCTTAACTGGTTTATATACTGCCTATACTTTAGCAAAAGCAGGTGTGGATGTAGTTCTTCTCGAAGCAAATACCCATTTTGGTCACGGTACGACAGGGCATTCAACAGGAAAATTAACAGCCCAACATAGCATTGTCTATGCAAATCTTTTAGAAAAATTATCTTTAGAAGAGGCACAGCTTTATTATCAACTGAATCAACAAGCCATTGATAAAGCTAGACAGATACTCCCACCAGACAGGGTTCGTTCGGTGGATTCACTGTTATACTGTCAAACAAAAGAAGGCTATGCACAATTATTAAAAGAATGGAATGCCTATAAGGTTTTAAACATTAAGTCTAACCTTACCTCTGACACAGAGCTCCCATTCCCTATTACAAAAGCTTTATGTATGACACAACAAGCACAAATAAATCCTGTTGAAGTAAGTAATTTTCTTGCGAAAGAGGCGCAGAAGATGGGCGCAAAACTTTATGCAAATACCCGTGTTCAGCAATTAAACATACCACAGAATAACTTATATACCGAAAAAAATATGTCGGTTCAATATAATAAACTTATTTTATGTTCACATTATCCCATTGAAGCATTTAAAGGGCTTAAACTTTTTAAATTATCCAATAGTCGCTCCTATATGGTTGCAAGTAAAACCTCTGAGACTATGCAAGGTCAATATTTATCAGTTGATTTTCCTTCCCGTTCGATACGGACTGCCACGATCAATCAGGAAAATTATTTAGTCTTAGGAGGGGCGAATCATATCGCTGGCGAGACCGTTCATACTGAGCCATATTATGAGGCCATTTCCAATGAAATGAAGGAGCATTTTGAACAACAGCCACTTTATCGATGGTCAGCCCAGGATATAGAAACACCTGATATTGTCCCTTATGTTGGGAGAATTACAAACTCCTTACCTAACGTATTGATTGCCACTGGCTATCGAAAATGGGGAATCTCCAATTCCTTTGTCGCAGGTGATATCTTATCGTCTCTTTTAACTGGCTCAAAGATTGAAGAAGGTGCTATCGCTCTTTATTCACCATCACGTACTAAATTCGGTGCCCAATTCATGCAAATGCTGAAAGTAGGAGGCTTTGTTGCCAAGGAATATATAGCTGGGTATATGAGGAATGCCACTGCTCCAACCTGTACTCATTTAGGCTGCAAAACAAAATGGAATGAAGCTGATGAAACATGGGATTGTCCTTGCCATGGTTCTCGTTTTAACGCTAAGGGTGAGGTGCTTGAAGGCCCTGCTGTACAGCCATTAAAACTTGATTAAAAAAAGAGGCTGTCTAAATAGACAACCTCTTTTGTATTTTTTATTTTAGAGCTTCTGTTAATACTGGTACAATTTGTTTCTTACGAGAAACAACACCTGGTAATACAACACGGTTATTGATAAGATCAGCACCGAATCCTTTTGCTGCTGCTTCTGCTACTTGCCCTATTGCAACAGCTGTTGAATCATTATTTAAAATGTCAGTCACAACGAAGAAGAATAGATCTAAGCCATTTTCTGCAACATTTTTATTGAGTAGGATTTCTAACTCCTCTTGACGATTAAGAACATCATTAACATCAACTGCATTAACTTGAGCTACAACAGATTTGTACTCACCAAATTGGAACTCTTTTGCATCTAATGATAATAAATCTTCTAATGATTTATCAGATAAATCAGCACCTGCTTTTAGCATTGCTAAGCCATACTCTGCAATTTCCACACCAGCAATTTTTGCTAGCTCTTCACCAGCTTTTACATCTTGCTCTGTGCAAGTCGGTGATTTGAATAATAATGTATCTGAAACAATTGCAGATAACATTAAACCAGCAATGTTCGCAGGTATGTCTAAACCGTTTTCGCTAAAAATTTTCTTAAGAATAGTAGCCGTACAGCCTACTGGTTCTGCACGATAATATAGTGGATCAGCTGTTTGGAAGTTGGCGATGCGGTGGTGATCAATTACCTCTGCAATTTGCACTTCCTCAATACCGTCAGCCGATTGTTGGAATTCATTGTGGTCTACTAGAATAACTTTGTCCGCTTCACCAACTACAGAAGAGATTAAACGAGGCGCTTCAAAGCCAAATTTATCTAATGCAAATTGAGTTTCATTATTAACATCTCCAAGACGTACAGCCTCAGCTTCTTCACCAATTTGTTGTTTTAAATAGGCATATACAATTGCAGACGTGATTGTGTCTGTATCTGGGTTTTTATGTCCAAAAACTAATACTTTACTCATTGAATTAATTCCTCCTAAAATGGCACTTACATTTATATTTTATTTTATCATACCTTATAGCCTGACAAGTGATAAAGTGAAACTTTGGAACAATTTCGCCTCAGCGTATTTGCCATTGACCTTCACTCTCGAAATAACATACAGGCTTAATTGCGGTTAACCTGTATTATGCAAATATAATGATAGCGCTCTAAATACATACTTTTCAAATAAGATATCTATATTATAACTAGCTTAAGCTGCTATGTATACTTTTAATAGGTCTAATTACTTCTATAAAATTCTCTATTTTTACCAACCTATTTTTAACATTCAATAGTAAAAATGCCTCTTTTTTATAAAATAATTAGTTTATATAGATATTTAGTTGGGTTTTCATATTTAAGTCATCATAATTTTATGCTATCATCAGGTAGTCTATATTTTTGGATATTCAGGAAATGGGGATTACGATGACGAAGAAGATAGAAAAAAAGTACATTCCTTTAGCTAACTATTTTGATGTAGCTTTACAACAAGAAATTACTTTATCCTTTGGTGAATTAGAAAACATTATGGGACAAGCATTACCGAACGCTGCCTACTTAAATAAAAGCTGGTGGAAAAAAACTAAGCCCCCTCTCTCACATTATTTATCATGGACAAATGCAGGCTATTATGTCATTGATGTTAAACTAGGTTCTAGTGTATCTTTCTCACGTACGCAAATGAAGTCTACCGAAAACAACACTTCTAATAGTGAGGAGAATTCATCTGCATACATAATACGAGGAATTGAAGCATCTGATGCTAGATCATTCATTCATTTACAAGAGGAGATTTTTCAAGAAACTGACTTCATGTATAATGTTCAAAACGAGCTAGATCTCACTGTCCAACAACTTCGTAAAAATTTAACCTATTGGAAGCAATTAAAAAACCGTACTATACTACTTTGTGTACTAAACGGAATTTTTGCGGGTTATGCGGTTATTCATGGATATAAACAATCTAAAGCTAGACATGTTGCCTCTATTCGTTTAGCTGTGAAAGAAGAGTATCAACAAAAAGGTATTGGCTCCGCACTGATGAAAGCTGTTGAAAGTTGGTCTAAACAACATGATATTTCCCGTTTAGAGTTATCTGTTATGGAGCATAACAATGTAGCTTTACACCTCTTTACAAAGCTAGGATTTCATCAGGAGGGCATTCGAAAAAATGCCATTAAATTAAATGATACTTATATTAATGAATATAGCTTGAGTAAAATTCTATAATTCACTTTTCCTAGATGTCTAAATACTATTTGGACATCTTTTTATATAGAAAATTTCAAAAAAATACGCATAGATAGTGTGTTTCAACAACTATCTATACGTAGTTACATTAAAATACCTGCTTTTCTCTAATAGCATCTAAGAATAATACATTACTTTCTACTTGCTCATACAATTGCTGATATTTATCATAGTGGTCTTTATCCTGGCTTATCATTTCCTCTATCAACGCATGCAAAAATGAAATCAAGACTGGGGCAATGTCTAGAGAAGAATGATTCTTGGTACCGAGGGTAAATAATGCACTGGCATATTCTCGAATAGGCGAAAATGCAGAACCTGTAATGGCAATAATTTTCACTTTCTTTACCTTTGCAATTTCAACAATCGTTTTAATATCCACAATCTGTTTATCAAAAGATAGTACAATTAAAGTCGTATGTTCGCCCATACTGTTTATTTGATTCACTAAATCATCTGAGTCTAAACGAAGCTGCTTAATATTAGCACGAAGTGTTTTCAATGTATTAGATAGCCAATTTGCAACAGATGCATTGTGACGAGTACCTAGAATATATATATTGTCTGCTTCATGCATCCATTTTGAGCATTTTTGGATCTGCTGATCGTTAATCAAATGAATTGTTTCTTGAATATTTTGGCTATCTCGTTGCATCACCTTACCAAAGCTAGAATTAGTCAGCTTCTTAGCAGTATATGTAGGCTGTAGATTTGCACCTACATCTTGAGACATAATAAAGCCTCTAACTTGCTCTTGTAGTTCTACATACCCTGACAAATCCATAGCATAACAAAATCGAATCACGGTTGATTCACTTACATTAGCCAATCTGCCAACCTCTGCTGCTCCATTAGCAATCACTGTTGTGGGATTATCCATTACAAATTGTGCTACTTTACGCTGGCCCTTTGACAGCCTTACAAACCTTTTCTTTATATCTTCATGAATACTCATTCCTAACAACCTTTCTTTCAATGACCTTATCACGAACGGGAGATTGTTTCCTACTGACTCAAAATTCGATTAAAAATACAGTATCACGATTACAATTTGAATACAATGACTTTTCTGAAAAATCTTCATCGCATTAACCTGCTAATAAAACAATTTGATTTACTCTTTAACCATTTTATATTGATTTGTCATTTTAACAAATAAGTCAGTAAAATCGAATAAAAATTAATAAAAACTCATTTTTATGTATTATTTAAGCGAAATCAGACAAAAATGTCCTAGATCAATTCTGTGATCCAGGACATTCTATTTCATACTATTCTAATTCAAGCTGCTTCGTTTCCTTACCAAGGAAGATGACCCCTACAACACCGATAATAATCGCTCCACAGAAAATGGCAAAGATAAAACCTATATCATAGCCTGCCGTTAATAAAAACCCAACGAGCAACGGCCCAAAAATACCACCAATCCGTCCAACCGCTGCTGCCATACCAGCACCTGTTCCACGTATAACCGATGGGTATTGTTCGGGTGTATAAGCATATAATGCTCCCCAAGCCCCCAAGTTAAAGAAAGATAAAAACATCCCTGAAGTTAACAATACGGCTAAAGTATCTGCATTTCCAAAAATATAAGCACTCGCTGCTGTACCAATTAGATAGGAAACAAGGACAAACTTACGCCCAAACTTTTCTATAAACCAAGCGGCTGTAAAGTAACCTGGTAATTGAGCTAAAGTCATGATCAAAACATATTTAAAGCTTGTAATCATGTCAAAGCCCTTCCCTACCATCACACTTGGCAACCATAAAAACATGCCATAATACGAAAATACAACCGTAAACCATAATAGCCACAGCATAAATGTAGAACGAGCATACTTTTTTGACCAAACCTCTTTCATATTTTGACCAATGCTCCGTTTTTTCGCTTCTTCCTTCACCGTAAATTGAGGTGAATCTGGCAAATGCCAACGAAGATAAATAGCATAAAACGCTGGAAGTGCTGTTAGTATAAGGGCTACTCGCCATCCCCATGTGGGAATAACAAAATACGAAATAAGTGCCGCTATTAACCAACCTGCTGCCCAAAAGCTTTCAAGTAATACAACCACACGACCTCTTTCTTTGGCAGCCACACTTTCAGATACAAGTGTTGAAGCTACAGGCAATTCTCCTCCTAGCCCCATCCCTACTAAAAAGCGTAAAATTAAAAATGCAGTTAATGTTGTTGTAAAAGCGGATAAACCACTTGCAATAGAAAAAAGGACAAGTGTCCACATAAATATTTGCTTGCGACCTACTTTATCAGCAAACACACCAAAAAAGAGAGCTCCTACAGCCATCCCGATAGAATTTATACTACCAATCCAACCAGATTGACTTGGTGATAGTCCCCACTCAGCGGCCAATGCTGCAATGACAAAGGATAATATACCAACGTCCATTGCATCGAAGAGCCACCCAACCCCCGCTACACCCAATAACTTATTTCTGGAAATGGATTGCTGAGGTTTCTTTGTTACTACTGTATTTATTGTCATTCTAACCACCTGTCTTTACACATGACTTTACATTACAAGATTACTATACAGTTGTTTCAAGAAAGTGACAAGTACTATTCAAATTACCGAATTGTTTCGACAATTAATGAAATGGTATTGAAATAATAGTGCTATTTGCGTTAAAATGTCTTTTATACAAAAACAACTGTTCTTTCTATAAGAACAAAAGGAGATCGTTACGTTATGTGGAAAGGCCTTATTGAAGAATATAAACAATTTTTACCCGTAACTGAAAATACACCTGCCTTAACTTTAAACGAAGGCAATACGCCTCTAATACATTTAGTGAATTTATCTAAGAAACTAGGCATTGAGCTTTACGGAAAAATTGAGGGTGCAAATCCAACTGGCTCATTTAAAGACCGAGGAATGGTATTTGCTGTTGCAAAAGCTATCGAGGATGGAAGTCAATGCGTTATTTGCGCTTCTACAGGAAACACTTCCGCTGCTGCGGCTGCCTATGCAACTCGTGCAGGCATCCAATCAATCGTTGTTATTCCAAAAGGTAAAGTTGCTCTTGGAAAGCTAGCACAGGCAACAATGTACGGGGCAAAGATCATTGAAATTGACGGAAACTTTGATGATGCACTCAATATCGTTCGCCAAGTAAGTGAAACGACACCAGTTGCACTTGTTAACTCTGTAAACCCATACCGTATCGAAGGTCAAAAAACAGCTTCGTTTGAAATCGTAGATGCCTTAGGTTCAGCCCCTGATTATTTGTGTATTCCAGTTGGGAACGCAGGTAATATTACTGCATATTGGAAAGGGTTTAAAGAATATCACGCTGCAAAAAATTGTGGTCTACCAAAAATGTATGGCTTTGAAGCTGAAGGTGCTGCAGCAATCGTTAAAGGTGAGCCAATTGCTAATCCTGAGACTGTAGCAACTGCCATTCGTATTGGAAATCCTGCGAGCTGGACATTGGCAGAAGCTGCTCGAGATGAATCTGGTGGTATCATTGATTCTGTTACAGATGAAGAAATTGTAGCAGCCTACAAATTAATCGCAAGTACAGAAGGCATTTTTGTTGAGCCTGGCTCTGCTGCTTCTTTAGCTGGTGTTATGAAATCTGTTGCAAATGGAAAAATCCCTCAAGGCGCCAAAGTTGTAACAATCTTTACAGGGAATGGCCTGAAAGATCCTGATACAGCCATGAATGTATCCACTGTAGAGGTCGTATCCCTTAAAAACGATGAAGAAGAAATTCGTGCATATATTGAGGGTGTACTATGAGTAAAATGTGGCAAATCTCAGTTCCTGGAAGCACAGCCAACTTAGGTCCAGGCTTTGATTCAATAGGACTTGGCTTGTCTCTTTACTTACAGCTTTCTGTTACGTTGCAAGAACAATGGGAAATTATTCATCTTGATGATAATGGTCCTAAAGAGTTTGAGCTTGAAGAACACTTACTATACGTCATTGCTAAAAAAACTGCAGATCTATATGGTCAACAGCTACCGGCTTGTCGTGTAGAGATGGCTAGTGAACTTCCATTGGCACGTGGACTTGGCAGCAGTGCAGCAGTTATTGTTGCAGGTATTGAGCTTGCTAACCAAGTCTGCGAGCTGGAATTAACAATTCAAGATAAACTCAATCTATCTTCACAAATTGAAGGACATCCAGATAACGCAACTGCTTCAGTTTTAGGAGGATTAACGATTTCTTCGATGGATGACAATGGCATAGTCGATACATTCCACATCAATGATATCGATGCCTCCTTTGTGGTATATGTACCAGATGTTGAATTAAAAACAAGCGAATCCCGTTCTGTTTTACCAGAGCAATTTAACCGTTCCTATGCTGTTCATGCCTCAGCAAATGCAAATATGTTAGCCGCTTCTTTAATGGCGCGAGATTTTGAACGTGCTGGGCGTTATATGGAGGAAGATTTATTCCATGAACCGTTTCGTGCAAAGCTAATTCCTGCTTATGAAGAAATTCGTATGGCTGCAAAATCGAACGGTGCATATGGTACTGCTCTAAGTGGCGCTGGACCAACAATGATTTCTATTATTCCTTCTGCTATTGCCTCTGACTTCGTTGAATTAATGAAAAAGCAATTCCCAGAGCATCAAATTATTTTAACAAATGCTGATGAACATGGTGTACAAGTCAATGAATGTGTGAAACGTCTACTTTAATAGTAGGCGTTTTTTCTTGAAAGCAAGATTGGATAAAACTAATATTATAGAAGTATAGAATTAAACTTTTTATACGCGCTTTCCTAAGGAGGAATTATTTTGAAACCCATTATATTCTGTGATTTCGATGGCACGATAACAGAAACAGATAACATCTTTTCACTTATGACTGAATTTGTACCAGAAGAATCTGAGAAAATTGCTCAAGCGATGATGGAACAAACCATTTCATTTAAAGATGGGCTATCAGCAATGTTTCATCTACTTTCTACTCATCAAAAAGATGAAGTCATTCAATACCTGATGGAGTCGGCAGTCATACGTGAGGGATTTGGTGATTTTGCCCGCTTTGCTCAAAACAACGATATTCCATTTTATATTGTAAGTGGCGGAGTTGATTTTTTCATCGAGCCTTTAGTTGAAAAATTTGGCCCCTTTTCAGGCATTTACTGTAATAGAGCAGATTTCTCTGGTAAACAAATAGAATTGATCTACCCAAATAGCTGCGATGAGGAATGCGCTAAATACAACACACAAGGATGCGGCTGCTGTAAACCAAGCGTGATGCGGAAGGTTGCCAAGGAGGATCATTATAAAATTGTAATTGGTGATTCTCTATCAGATTTTGAGGCAGCTAAACTAGCAGATATTGTTTTAGCTAGAGATCATCTTATCCAACGCTGTGAAGAGCTTCATGTTCCATATAGACCTTTTACCACATTTCATGATTGTCTAAAAATAGTACAAGAGCTAGTGGAGTCAAAAGAAGCTGTTGTTACACGCTAATAGAAAAAAGAAAAAGGAGCCACTTTTACAAAGATGTCTCCCTTTTCCTACTTACTTATGCTAATAATACTAAGCTAATGGCCATGACTGCCATTCCCCCTACTAGACCATACATCGACAAATGTGTTTCATCATATCTTTGTGCAGCTGGTAGCAATTCATCTAGTGAAATAAAGACCATTATCCCTGCAACCCCAGCGAAAACGATTCCAAACATGACATCTGTTAAAAAGGGCATAAGGAGCAAAAAAGCTACTAATGCACCTACAGGTTCTGCCAATCCTGATAAAAAGGATAATTTAAAGGCTTTCCTTCGATTACCTGTTGCAAAGAAAATAGGAACAGATACAGCAATGCCTTCTGGAATATTATGAATAGCAACTGCAATGGCAATAGCAATTCCTACATTCGGATCATTAATAGCTGACATAAATGTAGCGATCCCCTCAGGAAAATTATGAATACCAATCGCCAGGGCTGTAAAAACGCCCATCTTCATCAAATGTTCTTCATTAACCTGTGGTTTGATGGCATTAACATCCTCTACCAGCTTTACTTCATGAGGATTAGTTGCCTTCGGAATGAATTTATCAATTAAGGCAATAAACAACATCCCACCGAAAAATCCAAGGATTGTCATCCAATAGCCATTAGTTGTACCTAATGCATTGGTTAAAGCATCTTTAGCTTTCACAAATATTTCTACAAGGGATACATAAATCATCACCCCTGCTGAAAACCCCAATGCTAATGATAAAAATTTTGTATTTGTTCTTGATGTAAAAAACGCTATTAAACTACCTACACCTGTTGCAAGTCCAGCAAACAGAGTTAATCCTAATGCCAGTAAAACATTTCCGTCCATACCCTTCTTCCTTTGCTCTTTTTCTTATTGTACTCATCTTAACGTAGAAGTTTCCTATACGCAATTCTTTTTTATGAGGCAAATATCATTCTTTACAATGTCTCGGTAAAATGTAAAAAAGCAGTATCTATCATAGAAATAGATACTGCCTGTCTTTTTATTTATGATTAGATTGAAATAAACGTTTACGACGTTCGTACCAAATGACACAGATGATAAACCAAGTATAGCCGATGCTCCAACCAGCAAGTACATCTGTAGCAAAATGTCGAGCTCCTGCAATACGTGATAAACCAATAAGCACCATTAAAATTGTTGCCCCAAGCCACAGAAGGATTTTACGTCCTTTACTACTATTCTCCGCTAAGATATAAGCAAGTGTAAATAAATAAAGTATACCAGTCATCGAATGTCCAGATGGAAAACTAAAGGATGTCAGTTGATCCTCAATTTCAGGTCGTGGACGCTGCTCCCATTTTTTTAGTAATTGGTTCAGAACATTGCCTGCCGCAAAAGTTAGGACAACAAATAGCATACCTCGATAATTTTTTTCCTTCCAAGCTAAATACACCATTAAAACTACTGCAACAGCAACAACAAATTTAGGCTCACCTATATAATGAAAAATCTCAATAAATCGATTACCAAAAAAAAGCTCTGCCATCTTTGCATCAAATGTATTCATCAGCTGGCTTTGATAAGTGGCTCTTAATACAATAAAGACAATTAACGTTAAAACTGCTAATGGATATGCCCATTTTTTCATTTTTTCACCTCAAAAAACATTCATGCTATGTCCTTCACATCATAACACAAATAAATCTTTTCTGAATGAAATATAGGCCTTCATTTTAAGAAAGGTATACACCATTGACCTCTTGATAAATAGTGACTGATTCTTCTTCTGGTTTGTTAAAGTAATTGGAAACGGCCAATGCAACAATGAATAAAATGGCTACTATAGGTAGTATTCTTCTAAACATCCTAAACACTCCCTTATTCTTTTACTAGTCCACATTTGACTACTTAATTAGCACTGGATCAAAAAGCCAATCTTTTGGACCAAAGTTTGCATCCTTTTCTCCTCTAACCTCACGTGAAATACCATATTTTATAATAGTTTCTCTAAATCTTTTACTAAACAAAGTCTTTCTATATAGATATCTTCCATCATGACTACACTCGGCTGAGTAGAAAACATCCCCTTTTAAGTTTTCCAAATCTTCATGATGATAAATATCAGGACCATTAATGACACCATTTAAACCACAACTGCACGGAGGTTGCTCAGTTGCAAAGTATAATTTAACCCTGTCCTTACTACACTCAGGAAGCATTTGTATAGGAATAATTTGAAAAGCTGGCTGTTTGCCTTCTTCCGGACCTTGATGGATCACCTCTAAAAGCTCATAGCCTTCTAGTTTTTCTCTTTTCATTAATGATACTAGTTCCTCAGAAGCTACCCAATAACCATTTACATGCACTAAATGACGATCTTTCATCTGCGTAGTATCGATAACTATTGGTGATAACTGCTCTTTATCCATGAGCCCACAACACTTACAATGTGTACTCAAAGAAAATAGTGTCCCCTTATCTTCTAAGAACATTTCTGGTGAATTACCTGTTGAATTTAAAGTAAATAATGGTGCTCGTTCATACTCTAAATCTGAAAATTCAAAATAAAAACGTTCTCCGATTGAAACGATTCCAAATTCACGCTCTAATGACTCATATAAAGCTGTTACCTGCTCGTATGTTACATCTTCATTTAATGTAAAAATAGGATTAAATTTAGTTTTTAAGTTTCTTTTTCTCAATTCAGGCGCACCAATAGCAATACCATGACGATTATAAACGTTAATAACTTGATCTTGACTAGTTTCATCTATGGAAAACAAATTTTCAAGTTCTACTTTCACAATACACGCCTACCTTTATAAAGTTTTATGGTGAAGTATATTGACTAGCTAGTAACATTCTACAATCTACTAACGCTACTTTATTCATAGATAGTCAGGCTGCTTATTTAATAAAATGATTTATATATTACTCACTAAAGCAAATCTACTTAACCACTGTTAATTTAAGCGTACCAGTAGTTATACCGTTATTTCAACTTCGGGTTTACGCCAATTTTCTGGCGTGATTCAGACAGATTTTTGGCGTGATTTGGCGGTTATAAAAAAACACCGCCACTTTTTTGGCGGTGTCTATCATATTTTATAGGTAATTTAGTATAGGGATATGGTTTTATTTTACTAAGGAAATATATAGGATATTTAATTCCCATAATGCCCCCTATTAATTGAAAAATATACCAACAGTATAACATAGAAATAGTTTAGAGTAAATTCATTCTCTCTGCAAGATTTACAGCTTCTGTTCGTGAATCTACATTTAACAAAGAAAAGAGTTGAGTTAAATATCTTTCCGTTGTACGTTGAGGAATATTTAATTCAATAGCGATAGCTTTATTTGTATGGCCCTCTGCAATGAGTCTTAGAATTTTCTTTTCCTTTTCATTTAAGTGAATATCTTTAGCACCTTGCAGTTTAAATTTATCATCCAGAAAATCTAAGAAATTTTTAGGTAAAACAATTTCACCGTTTGCAATTGCCCTTACTGTTCTTAATATTTGCTCTTTCGAAGCTGTTTTAGCTAAAATGCCTTCTATTTTTCTTTCTAAAATGAGTGGATAATAATCTGTAATATCATCACCTGTGTAAAGAATAACTGAAGCATTTGACTGAATAGCCTTGATATTACGGGCTAGGTTAATTCCATTTTCTAATGGCATATTGATATCTATTAGATAGATATCGTACGGTTTATTCTTTATCCTTTGAATGACACAAGTTGCATCACTTTCCGTATCGATGATAATATCTTCATTCTCTTGAAATAAATTTTTAGTTCCCTCTAACACTATAGGGTGATCATCCACTATGAGCATCGTAATCAAGTGTTTCACTCCCTTCTTTCACCATGATTCTTATAAACATCCCTTCATTGATATTCGAGTCAATAGTAAATTGTCCGTTAAACGCTTTTACACGCTCCTGCATGCCTTGAATGCCCATTGATTCGGCTACTATAATGTCCTCTACATTACAGCCTACACCATCATCTTTATAAATGATTTCGAAACCATCGTTCATTTCTTTTAAATGAATTTCAACTGATGCTGCATAAGAATGCTTCAACGCATTATTAAGTAACTCTTGGAATAAACGATAAATCATTAAATTCATACGCTCATCCTCTAAATAAAGACGGTCAATGGTGTAAATAAGCACGAAGTTAGCTCTTTCTTGAACTTTCCGAATCAATTTTTCCAAAGCTGCATTTAAACCTAATGTATCTAATAACGGTGGTTTTAGGTTTTCACAATAAGTACGTAATTCATGTAAGGATGCAACCATTTGTTTATGAATTTTCGCAAGCTTTTCTTGAATATCCGTTGTATTTTTTGCATTTACTAGGACATCCACCTCGCGGGCTATATGAAGTTGCTCCTGTAAATTGGTGTCATGTAACTCTTGAGCTAACTGGTATTTTTCTTCTTCAAATCTTAGCCATAATAGCTTATTCAGCCATGGTAACTGACCATCATCAGCTTGCTTCATATGCTTTAGTTCCTCTAGCAGTTCTTCCACCATCTTGGTATTTTCAATAAAATTATTTACATATAATAAGAGCAGTTCAAGCCATAAAAGCTCCTCATCTTTTAAATGAATCGTATTATTATGCCCTAGCACTAAAGCTCTTTTAAAATGTGCATCCTGATGGAGGAATGCTATATAAACTTTGTCAATTTTGCGTATTTCACCTAATCTGATATCTTCCATTATGTCAGGATCTATCGTAATACTTTCACCAGCTATTGGTATGAATTCATTTTTGTCATAGTTATATGTTAAGACAAAAACATCCTCTAACTCCAGATGCATGGAAACCTCATAAGCAAATTTTTCTAAAAGTTCGTCAATTTTAATTGTTTTCCCAATTTTATCTACGGCTGTATATAGCTGATGAATATAGTCACCCTTTGTGGAAAATAATATTTTCCGCTTGCGATAATCGACCTTCTCTTTTACGTAAAAAAGTATGACTAATGAAGAAAATGTAAAGAAAGATACCCCTGACATAACCGTCATGGTTAAATAACGCCCTGCAATAAAATATAGTCCCACTGTAAACCATACAGTAAAGATTAAAGAGAATATAACATAATAACGTAATCTTGTAATATGGTACTCAATATCAAATAATCTCTCTGCTAATTGCGTAAAAATAAAGCTAAAGGGTATAAGCAATAAAAATAATGAGCTTATCTCAGATGAAAGTATATACGTATGAAAAAAAATTTTAGGGAGTGCATATAAAAAAAGAAATGGTAGAAACGGAATTAATATACTATTTAATAAAATCTTCAACTGAGGTGAGCTGTACTTAAAATAGCTTATTAATAAAATACTAAGGATGATCACTAGGAGAATAAAGAAAATAGCCAATATAACATTGGAAAGAATATCATTTGAAGCAGGATAAATAGTACCCATACATCCTAATACAAAAGCTATGAAAGGAAGTATATAAAAGAGCTTGATATTATTTGTAAACACCCAATTTGTTTTCACAAATGAATAATAATTTCTCAAAAAATGTAACAGTATAACTAAACATAACAGCATACTACTTCGATTTACGATAATGCCAATCGTATCCATTCTACCAGAGACACCACTACTTACATAGGCCAAAGAAACCGTTAACATAAAAAGAATTAGTAAGTCAGCTAATTTTGTATTCCTTTGTTTGAAATGTAAATAAAACGCTATAAATAATGTTAATAAATAATAACAAGCTGGAATGATTAATACATAGATAAATTGTTGAGGGATATCCAAATGCTTAATATGTATATTGATTAGATCTCCATCGGGCTTCAGTATTGTTATTTCATTAGCAGATAAAATTTTAGATTTATATCTCAGTTGATTTAATTCATTGATGGGTTCATGATCTACAGTTAAAATTGCATCACCAACAGAAATATTTTGACCCTCTGCCCAGTCTTTATAATAAAGTTGAGAAATGACCCATTTGTCATTCTCTTCTTCTACCCCAATCTGTATATAAGGCTCGCTATAATTCACATAATTTAAATAAAAACCAATAATTAAATAGAGAATTATAGCGGGCCAAAACAACTTACTTCGCAACTTTCTTAGTTCCAAATATCACTTTCTGTATTCATTTCACCGTTAAACGCTTCTAAAATTGCTGTTTGCTCTACAGATGAAACTCCAACTAATGAGGCTTTTTGATCTTTTAATAGTGCAACTAGGCTTGGATTTTGCTCTAAATATTGGATTACATTAATCATTCTTATCTCTCCTCATTTCAATAGTTTTTGTAGGTATTCTCTACCTACCTGATTTATAGCTACATTTTCCAGGTAATTCAATGCTTTAAATTTATAGACGTTTTTTATGGTAATGGCATAACGTATCGCCCCACCATTTGTCAACGCGTCTT
The DNA here is from genome assembly GCF_002896375.1 of Lysinibacillus sp. YS11. Classification (NCBI taxonomy): domain Bacteria; kingdom Bacillati; phylum Bacillota; class Bacilli; order Caryophanales; family Bacillaceae; genus Lysinibacillus; species Lysinibacillus sp. YS11. The sequence goes on from NZ_CP026007.1 coordinate 4,173,788, forward strand.
CTGTTGCATTATTATCCAAATCTGTAACTATATCATTATTATAATAGCTAGAAACAGATTTTGAAACATCATTTTTCTGTGATAATAGATAAATAATAGGAAGAGAATACCTTTTATTTAGCAGATCATTTTTAGGACCCCACTCCTTTAAGCTTTGAATATCATTTTTAATTTGTTGGATGATCCCTATGTATTTCCCATATTCCTCTACTTCTTGAGATATTTCTCCTTTTGCAAGTACTTCGCCAACCAAGCAACCCATCGCTGTTAATGAGCCGGATTTCAAGGTAATCATTTTTACATAGGAATCTTCATCGCGACAACTATTTAATAAGTCTAATTGCTGTCCATTTATACTTTTTAATGCGTATTTATCAACTAGCTTTATAGCCGCTCTTTTATGTTCAAAAGAGGTTTCATCTATTGTTTTAGATGCCATGACCAGCATAGCTAAAGCAACATTTAATGATAATTCTGGTGTTTTGTTCCAACTATAGTCTGAATCTTTATCCTGCAGATCATCAATAATATCAAAAGACAGTATTAAAAGTTCAATTGCAGCAGCTACCTTGTAGATATCTGGATTTATACTACTTGAAAATGCTTCATAATGCCAAAAACACATTTTACCAAAGGAAAAACCTACTGTTGTTTTTTCTTCTTTAAAGCTTTTTAGCATTAATTTTAGCTCTGGTCCAAGTAATAGTTCATTTTCTATAAGGATGTCTAATGATTCATTGATGTGTACATCTAAATCCTTCAATAGTCCTCTCTCCTATCTGTTGTATTACTAGATATTATATAGATTAGTGGGAATTAATACTAGTCACAGCGTTTTATAATACATTAAATACCATTAATTCCTTTATAAAGTGAGAGACCGCCAAAAAATGGCGTTATTCATGCAAATCACGCCAGATTTTTGCTAATTATTACTAAAAAAATGGCGGTAGAGAACCAAGTACCGCCATTAAAGTGGCGTAAACTTACCATTGAAATGGCGCTCTAACAGATGTTACGCTTAGATTAGCAATAAAATATATTTATAAAGTCAGGATAGATTGATGAACATGAAATCTTTTTGTACTGGGAGTGACTTAAAATTGAATGAAACTGTTTTCATACTTACGGCTACTTTTTCATGTAATATCTCTGTCTCAGCTGAAGAAATTACAATTAAACAGCCTAGCAATGATCAACGACGAATTGAACAAATTATTATTCAATCTGAAGTAAAAGCCTATCAAGATACACTGGCTGCATATAAAAATATTTCACCCTATTCAAAATATATTAGTGATATTCCTGGATTTGAGGATACATTTCAACAAAAAAGAGATTATTATATTGAGCAATATGGCATTATTAGAATATCAAACGAAAGTATTTCTACTATGTCATTAGTCAATCCTTTCACTTTTGGATTAAATATAGATTCCCCTATAGTGTATGTAACGCCACATGACACAATTATTAATGCAAGAGGGCTAGTAATAGCGGCTAATGCATCTAATAATAACAATCATTCTGATAGTTTGGATGAGCTCTGTAATACCAGCATCTCAGGCTTGTCCATTAATGAGAACACCATTTCCTTTAATATGGATTCTACATTTAGTAAATGGAGAAAACCATCTATTACACATTAACCTATACACCTAGCTAAGCAGGTCACACTGATTGTGACCTGCTTTTTGAGTAATAAAACGACATCTTTACATAGTGTTGATAAACAAAGCGATCAATAGCATTTTTATAAAAGATGAAAATGCATTTCCGTTGCAGGCTACTTGCTTTCCTGTAGGAGAGCACCGAATCGCTTCCTCCGCTACTGCTCCGTTTAAAGTTTTGCCTGTCTTGCTATTCTATGGTAGTCCAGTAGCCCACCACTATAAACCGCTTTTTAGCAAAGGTTTTCAAATAAAGTGAAGGTGTTCATTACTCTTTATGAAGAGGTGTTGTCACGCATCACTTCTCCACATTGAAAATAAGAGCTTATCCCCTCTAAGAATACAGATAATGGGCTATTTGATTGTTATGCTACTATGAAAAAAGTAAAGACACTTTGCAGAATGGTTGATTGGAGTGGAGCCAGCGTCACTCCTAGGAGATTTAGCGTCACTGAGGAGACCCTGGAGCGAGCGCAAGTGAGTGAAGCGGCTCATCGGACGCCCCCTGGAAAGGACGCTGGCGGATCGGAAATCAACCCCTCACCTTGCTAAAAAGGCTTTTTCTGCTAGTGACATTCTTTTTTCAACAACAAGAAAAGGTGTCTCAATCCCTTGAGACACCTTTAGATTAACCTTTTACATAATAAACTTCTTGTCCGCTTTCAATGATATGATCAGGCTTCGGTTTACCTGCACTTGCCTTATGGCCTGCAATATGCTCAGGACTCTTCTCCCAATTTTTCCATGCTTCTTCTGATTCCCAACGAACCATCACTAGTACTTCTTCATCACCGCGGCGAACTTTCTTTACAAGTACCTGCTTATCAATGAAGCCAGGTTGTTGTTCAAGTAATGAGGGACCGTTTGGCTTAGCACCAAAACGTTCCACAACCTTATCCGAATTCCCTTCTGTCACAACAATACGTTTAATTTGTACAAACATATTAGTTGAACGCCTTTAATACATCTTCAGCTTTTTGTGTTTCTGATTGTAAACCGCCACCTGAAAGGTACCAAATTTCTGGATCTAGGTAGAATACTTTACCATTTTTCACAGCGTTTGTTGCACTTACGATTTCGTTTTCAATTGCAGCTTTTGTACCTGATTCACCGTTTTCATTTACAACAGCGTCACGGTCAATGACGAATAAGATATCTGGGTTTTTCTCACGTACAAATTCAAAGCTTGCATTATCACCATGTGATTCGATTTTGAAGCCACTAGCTTCAGCTACAGCTTTTACACCATATACATCATGAATCACACCGAAACGTGAACCAGGACCGAATACTGATAATGAACCTTCACTACCTAAAACGATTAACGCTTTTTCTTCTGTTGCAGTAGCCTTAGCTTTTACTTCTTCTACTTTTGCTTCATATGCAGCAATTGCATCTGCCGCTTCTTTTTCTTTACCAAAAATTTTACCAGCTAATTCTGTATTAGCTTTGAATGACTCTAAGAAGTTAGTATTATCTACACCAATGTATACTGTAGGAGCAATTTTAGATAATTCAGCATAAGCTGCTGAAGCACGACCAGAGATGAAAATGATATCTGGGTTAATTTCAGATAATTTTTCATAATCAGGCTCGAATAATGTACCTGCGTTTACATAAGTACTATCTTTAAACTTGCTCAAATATGCTGGTAATGAGTCTTGTACCACTGCTGTAGGATTAACGCCTAAAGCATCTAATGTATCTAAGAAACCATTATCAAAAACGACAACTTTTTCTGGCATTTTATCTAGTGTTACTTCTTCAAATGTTGTACTACCGTCACGACCTTCAACTGTGCTACCTGGGATTGTTAGTGGATATACTGATGATTCTTCATTTTGTTCCTCAGCTGGTTTGTCAGTTGAATTACCTTTATCATCTTCTTTTGCTTCATCTTTCGAACCGCAAGCAGCTAATACTAATAGCATCATTGCCATTAATACCGTAAGTAATTTCCATTTTTTCATTGTGAAATTTCTCCTTTAATTAAATGATTTGATAGTTAGATGTTCATCATCTGGAACTATTTTTACGAATTAAAATAAACACAAATTCGACAGCCATCCTGCTCTTGAACAGGAATATCCATATCATAAATTTCCTTCAATGCATGTGAGTTAATAATGTCATTTGTAGGGCCATTTTTAACAACACGGCCATCTTTTAATGCAACAATATGGTCAGAGTAAACAGAAGCAAAATTAATATCGTGTAAAACGATAACCACTGTTTTGCCTAACTCATCAACCAACTTACGTAAAATCTTCATAATCTGGACAGAATGCTTCATATCTAAATTATTTAATGGTTCGTCCAGTAAGATATATTCAGTATCTTGGGCAATAACCATTGCGATAAATGCACGCTGACGTTGACCACCTGAAAGCTCATCTAAATAATTATGTTGCATATCTTCTAAATTCATATAGCGAATAGCTTCATCCACTTTTTCTTCGTCTTCAGGTTTTAAGTGTCCTTTTGAGTAAGGGAAACGGCCAAAAGATACAAGCTCACGAATCGTTAGACGAACATTCATAAAGTTTGATTGCTTTAAAATCGATACACGTTTAGCGAAATCATCTGATTTCCAGCTACGTACATCTGCCTTATCGAGTAGTACTTCACCAGTATCTGCATTCAGTAAACGACTCACCATAGAAAGTAGCGTGGACTTCCCTGCACCATTCGGTCCAATAAACGATGTGATTTTTCCTGAGACAATATCAACACTTACATCTTGAACGACAGGTTTTTTACCAAAAAACTTTGTAATTTCTTTGACTTGTATCATCCTGCTGACCTACTTTCTCTTAATAATAAGTAGATGAAGTAAACCCCACCCACAAAATTAATAATGACACTAAGTGTAGTAGTGAAACTAAATAAACGTTCAACCATCCACTGTCCACCGACTAAAGCTACAACACTCATTACACAGGAGCCAGTAATTAAGATGGAATGCTTGTATGTTCTGAAATACTGATATGATAAATTTGCAACGATTAAACCAAAGAACGTGATCGGACCAACAAGCGCTGTTGAAACAGCAATCAAAATTGAAGCTAAAATTAACATACGTTGTACCAGCTTATCGTAAGGTACACCTAAATTTATAGCTGTGTCTCGTCCTAGAGACATGACGTCTAATTGATTCATGTGACGAGCACCGTAGATAAACGTTATTAAAATGATAACGCCTGCTAGCCAAACTAAATCTGAATTAACATTATTGAAACTTGCAAACATTTTACTTTGTAAGCCTAAAAACTCATTCGGATCTATTAATACTTGGAAGAACGTTGTAATACTTCCTAAGAACGTACCAACAATCATCCCAACAAGCAGTAAAAAATAAATCGGTCGCTTTCCTTCTTTAAACAATACTCGGTAAAAAATTAAAGCGAATAGAATCATCGCCCCAATTGCAAGCGTAAAATTATAGTAGATATTAATAACTAATATGGATGTAGAGCCAAAGAAGAAGTAGATGCATGTTTGAATTAACATATACAAGGCATCTAAACCCATGACACTTGGGGTTAAAATTCGATTATGTGTAATTGTTTGGAAAACTACTGTTGAATAGGCGATCGCTATACCCGTTAATGCCATTGCCACAACCTTTATGACACGGCGTGGAAAAGCATAGTGATAATTACCATTGAGTTCCCAAAATAAATATAGGACAACTGCTATAACAGCGAGACCTAGTAAAATGAACATTTTTGTACGATTACGCATATGCTCTCCCCCTAAACAACATGAATAGGAAGATGGCACTTCCAATTACACCAACAGTCATACTTATTGGTATTTCATAAGGGAAAATCAGTACTCGTCCTAAAATATCACAGAATAACAAGAATGACATACCAAGTAATGCTGTGTGCGGCAAGGTTTTTGCCAAATTATCACCTTTAAACAGGGAAATAATGTTCGGAATAATCAAACCAAGAAATGGAATGATACCGACTGTTAACACCACTGTCGTGGAGATAAGAGCTACCAACACCAAGCCTAAATTGACTACAAATTTATAGGATAGACCAAGATTTTTTGCAAAATCCTCTCCCATCCCAGCTACTGTAAAACGATTTGCGTAAATGTAAGCTAAAATGAGTATTGGTACACTTACGTATAACAGTTCGTAACGGCCTTTCATGATTAATGAGAAATCTCCTTGTAACCATGCAGAAATGTTTTGGATAATATTCGCCTTATATGCAAAGAATGTTGTAACAGAGGACAAAATATTCCCAAACATTAAGCCAATAAGCGGTATAAAAATCGCATCTTTAAACTTAATTCGGTTTAATATTTGCATAAATAGTAATGTGCCGGCTAAAGCAAATATGAAAGCGAAGGAAATTTTTTGGAAATACGTAACGTTCGTAAAGAACATCATGGAAATCAATACACCCAACCGTGTGGCATCTAATGTACCAGCTGTTGTTGGTGAAACGAATTTATTCCTACTTAAGCTTTGCATAATTAAACCAGCAATACTCATACCTGCACCCGCTAGCAAGATTGCAACAAGTCTAGGTACACGACTAATTAAAAATAGTCTAGCTTCTTCTGATTGGAAGTCTAATAGGTCGCTAGGCTTAATATCTACTACTCCGATAAAGAGCGACACAATAGACAGCAAAACAGTTGCTGTTAAAAGATATCTTATTTTCATAGTAATCCCCGGTAGATTTCATTTTTGTGTGTAACTCACTTATTAGTGAAAATGATTATCATTACTCACGATTTCCATTATAAGCATGATTTTATTCTCAGTCAACCAGCAATGAGAATTATTCTCGTTTTATTAATGATTAACTAAAAAATATGCCAAATTAACGAAATATCAGCATTACCGTAAATTAATCAACAGAAATAATTCACTATTTCTACAATATTTTTATCCAAATAAAAAGGTAATTGAGAATAAAATCTATCCCTCAATTACCATTTCTATATTAGATAATTTTTTTAGTGCCTCTTAACCATGCAGAAATAATGAATATGATTAATACTAACCCAACATAGCCCATCACTGCATATAGTTTAGCTACTAGCGTTGTAAACCCTACAAGACTTGCTAGAAAACCGAGACCGCCTATAAATATAACTGCAACCCTAAAGCTTGCTCTACTAGGTTCGAAAAACCTTACCATAAAGGAATATAGCATCCCTACTGCCGTATTATAAATCATTCCCAAAAGAGAAATAGTCATTAATACTCCAACAATCGGATGAATTTCATTCGCTAACGCTAGCATCGGAATGTCTAACCCAACAATGATATTCATCTTGGCTAAAAGGGAGAAATTCACAAGTAAGATTAAAGCACCTAACAAAATCCCACCAATTATACCACCCATGCCAGCTACCTTATGATTGCGGATGGATCCACACATAACAGTCAGTAAAGAGAAGCTTACCCCTACATTGAACGACATGTACAATAAAGCCGTTACCCACCAACTTTTCTCACTTATTTGAGCCTGTTGAGCAATAACAGCTTGCTCTGCAAAGGTAAAATCCATCGTTGCAATAGCATAGATAGCGATGATGGAGACAACGGTTAGTAGATAGGGGGTTGCTAGTGCAATGATATTAATGATGCTTTTCACATCCATCATGACAGTGGCTACTGTAAGCAAGATCATACAAATACTCCCTAGCCAAATAGGCAGTCCAAACATTTGCTGAAATGTTGCACCAGCGCCAGCAAACATGATGACAGCTACACCAAATAAAAGAGTGATAGCACTAAATCCAAGACAAAGCCCATAGTATTCCCTGAAATTTGATAAATCAAATCCTTATGGGACGATGTGCGAAGCTTAGAGCTCACTTGAGCAACACACATTCCAACAATTGAGAAACCAACCATAGCTAACAATGCTCCATATATTCCTTTAAAGCCATAGCTTGTAAAATAAAGGACAATTTCCTGCCCTGATGCAAATCCTGCTCCAACGATAATCCCCACATAGGCACCACCGATTTGCAAGCTTTTTTTCAATCAGTTCTCTCCTCGTTTTCCTATATACTAAATGATCGACTAAGTACTGCCTTATTGATAGATTTCTTTGCTAATTGTTAATTTATCAATCACAGCCATATTAGGCTTAAAACCAATACCTACCGACTGGGGTACCTCAATATAGCCATCTTTGACTTTTACTTCAGGATCAATGATATCCTCGTACCAATAATGACTAGAACCTGCTGTATCGCCAGGTAAAATAAATTGGCTAAGAGACGTTAAGGCAACATTATGTGCTCGTCCAATTCCAGCCTCTAACATACCACCACACCAAACTGGAATATGGTTTGCTTTACATAGGTCATGTATTCGTATTGCTTCCGTTAAACCACCTACTCGTCCAATCTTGATGTTTATGACACCACAGCTTCCAAGTTCAATTGCTCGTCTGGCATCCTCATATGATGTGATGCTTTCATCTAAGCAAATAGGCGTTTTTAACTTTTTCTGCAATGCTGCATGATCGACAATATCATCAGTAGCTAATGGTTGTTCGATCATTAATAAATTAAAATCATCAAGCTGCTGTAGTATTTCTATATCCTCTAATGTATAAGCAGAGTTTGCATCAACCATCAAGGGTAAATTTGGAAATTCCGCACGAATTGCCTGTACTATCTCTACATCCTCTCCAGGCTTTATCTTAATCTTCACCCTTTTGTAGCCTTTTTCAATATGACCTTTTATTAATGCTATTAACTGAGCGATAGAGGGTTGGATACCCACACTGACTCCTACTTCAATACGTTGTTTTTGACCACCTAACGCCTGTGCAAGTGATTGCTTTGTTTGCTGAGCATAGATATCCCATACAGCACCCTCAATTGAAGCTTTCGCCATGCAGTTTCGCCGAATAGGTGCAAATAATGAGGTTACCTCATCTGGATGCCCAATCTTTTTATGTAACAAGATGGGTATCAAAAAATCTTGTAGCATATGCCATGTTGTCTTTAATGTTTCTTCCGTATACCATGGTGCTACAAAAGCAACAGTTTCTCCCCACCCCGTCGTCCCTGATTCATCTTTTGCTTCTATCAGTAACATTTCCTTTTCATCAACTGTGCCAAAACTCGTAGTAAATGGTGCTTTCATAGGCATTTTTAAATGCCTTAATGTAATCTTTTCTAATCTCACATTGTTCACTCCTTATCATTATTATAAAGCTAATAAGGAGCGTCTGACTAACAGATAGCTATGAACATATTCTGGATGTTTCTTCATGCGTACGATGGCATAATCTTGGTTAAATAATGTTGTTAAGATTGTGCGAATTTTATAACGCCAGTCCTCTGCAAGTTTTGGACTTTCCACTTTCATTTTCTGTAGAGATTGAGGGATCGGTAAAAGATAGGCATCTTTATAAAAGGATTGATTTAACTGAAATGTATTTTCTACATCTAGAACTGGTAATCCGTCTACTGTTAATGTCCAAGGTACAATTTCCTGTGCTACTTCTTCTAATTCATCAAGGCTATCTGCCATTTGATCACGCTCGATCCACCATTCAACGACAAGTCTATCTGAAGGTAGTCCTTCATTAAAGTCATCTCGAAGTGGACCATAATAATCATTTTCATATTGATAACTAGTGGCGTTCAGTTTTAGAAATGCTAGATTCGCTAAACGCGCCTCTAATGGGTCAATTAACCAGCGGACAAGTTGAAAACCATGCTCTTTTGCATATTCTTGTTGGGCATGCTTCAATAATTCACCCACACCTTGTTCACGATATGCTTTTTCTACACCAATCATGTGCGAATGTAAGTACATTTCTCTATTCCGATAGCCAACGAAGCAATAGTTAAAGCCAATTAGCTTTTCATCTAAATACGCTCCTAATACGATTCCCCCATTTTGTACAGCAGCTAGTAATTGATGGGAGGGGATTGCTTGACTGCCCCATATTTCAGCATTTAATTTTTGGATCTCTGCAATTTCTTTCGGTGTCGTTACTTTGTGAATTCGCACTTGCTCTAACATTACGCTGACGCCTCCTTTTTATGCCCTGACTCCAAAGCTAATAAAACTGCTCTTGTAAGTATCTCCACTCCCGTGACAAGTCTTGCTTGTTTAAATTTCATTTTCGGATGATGCAAGCCTGGTGTTAATCCACAACCCAAGCCCAGCATGGTTGTTTTTAAATGCGGCCGTTGTACAGCATAATGGTGAAAATCCTCTCCTCCAGGTGTATGAACAGGCTTTCTTAAATTTGATAATCCAGCAGCCTGTATAATTGCCTGCTCCATTAAATATTGAGCACTTGTATCAACTTCAGCAGCTACGATATTGGCCACCGTACGTAATTCAATTTGTACTTTATGCAACAATTTAGAGGAATCGATCACACGCTTTACGCCTTGTGCTAAATCGTCCATCACCTTGTTTTGCTGTGCACGAATATCAATCGTAAATGAGGCATTACCTGGGATAATATTGCCCGAATCTCCCCCAGCATGGAATTTCGTCATCTTTACAGATACAGGAACCATAGGATCTGTATGAATGGTTCGCAAATCTTCGATGATTGTTGCACCTACTTCAATGGCATTAATACCTAGGTGCGGTCTTGCAGCATGAGCATCCTCTCCGATAATTTCGCCTTCAAGTAAACGAGAGGCACCATGATATAAGGCTGCACAATAAGTGCCGTCCTCTAGCTCATGAACAGGTCTTACATGGACACCAAATAAATAATCTAAGTCATCAATAACACCTTCTTCTAATACAGATAACGCTCCAGTTCCTTTTTCTTCAGCAGGTTGGAAAATAACGCGGATTGTACCATTAATAGATTGCTGTAGTTCTTTTAAAAGTAATAGTGTACCAATGGCCATCGTCATATGACCGTCATGTCCACATGAATGATTCGCACGGAAATGACCATCTACTTCTTGCCATAAGGCATCTATGTCTGTTCTTAGTCCTACTTTGGGGTTACCTTTGCCTACATCAACATATAATCCTGTGGAATTTTTAAATCGTTTAGGGGAAAAGCCTTCCTGCGTTAATAGCTCCACTATATAATTGGTGGTTTCTACTTCATGCCAGCTGATTTCTGGATTTGCATGTAAATACGTAAAAATCTCCATTAATCTTGGCCTCAAATAATCTAACTCTTCCTTCATAGATTCCAACCCCTTAAATTTTCATATTATTAAAATTATTATAACGAAAATGATAATTTTCTACATAGAAACTTATACCCACATTCAACAAAATAACTACTTACGATAATATATTTCGCTCTCAGCCTCTTAGATAGACTTTTATTTAGATACAAAAAAGATGCAAGTACAGTTTTTTTAATAACTGTACTTGCATCTTTCATTTAATTAATACCCTTCATCGCTTTTGAAATAATTGGTGAAAGCACCAATATAATAATCCCGACTACAATAGATAAGGTACCTAAGAAACCAAAGTATGTGAATTCGCTTACAACTTCATAGACCTTAACTAATTGCGCATTAATTGCTTGTGCTGCTGCACTTGTTAAAAACCATAAAGACATCGTTTGCGCTGCGAATGCCTGTGGTGCCAATTTCGTTGTGGCAGATAGACCAACTGGTGATAATAATAACTCACCAACAACCACTAAGAAGAATGACAATACTAACCATAAAGGACTCACTAATGTATCTCCACCAGACAGGTGTGCTGGAATCATCATCACTAAGAACGATAGACCCGCAAAGAACAATGCATATGAGAACTTACGTGGTGTTGTTGGCTGCTTGTCTCCCCATTTAAGCCATAGCATCGCAAATAATGGTGCCATTGTAATAACAAATAATGGGTTCAATGACTGGAACCAAGAAGATTGAAGCTGAATACCACCAAAACTTAGCTGTGTACGCTCATCTGCATAAGTCGCTAAAATAGTTGCTCCTTGTTCTTGAATAGCCCAGAACATTACAGCTGATAAAAATAAAGGAATATAAGCAAGTAGACGAGACTTTTCATCCTTTGTTGTTTTTTTACTACGATACATATAAATAAAGAATGCAGTTGGAATTAATACACCTAGAGCTGTGATGATTAAACTAAATACATTCATTGTTAAAGTACCAGTTTTAATACCGATAGCACCCAAGATGATAATAAGTAAAGCTGCAACTCCGAATTGCGTAAAGACTTTTTTACGTTCTTCAGGCTTTAATGGGTTGTTTACTTGTAAGCCCGCTAAGCCTAAATATTTTTTCTCTGTTAATTTATAAACAATTAAACCAATAAACATACCTAGACCCGCTAAACCAAAGCCAAGGTGGAAGCTATATTTTTGTCCAATTGTTCCGACAATAAAAGGTGCAATAAATGCTCCCATATTAATACCCATATAGAAAATAGAAAAACCTGCATCACGACGGCTATCTGTTTCAGCATAAATGTCCCCAACAATACTTGAAACGTTCGGTTTTAATAAACCAGTACCCATAACGATAAATGCCATGGAAGCAAATAACATGCTCACACCACCAGGCAATGCTAGCAGTAAATGACCAATCATAATTAACACGCCACCATAAAAAATGGTTTTTCGTGTTCCTAAAACTCGGTCGGCAATCCATCCACCTATAATTCCAGACATATAAACAAGTGAGCCGTAGATGGCCATAATAGAGTTTGCTGTTCCGCGGTCTAGACCTAAGCCCCCGTCATGTAATTCGTAATACATAAAGAAGATAAGAATTGCTCGCATACCATAGTACGAGAAACGTTCCCAAAATTCTGTGAAAAACAAAGTAAAGAGCCCTTTAGGGTGTCCAACAAAACCATTTTGAGGGACAGATTTTACAACTTCATCTTTACTAGACATACAATACCCTCTCCCAATAAAAAATTATTCTACAAAAACACAACTACCCTAATATAAGGATAAAAAAACTTTGTTTCATCATACTAAAGCGTTTTATACACTTTAGCAAGAGTTTTAAAAAATGTTGAAAATTTGTCATTTTTCTATAAATTCTGATTGATTATTAGATAAATTATTAAATCCTTTGATATATCTAAGTTTTCTCACACTTTATACCTAAAAGATTTTTAAATTTACAATGAATTATTCTAAAATATTTAAAATTCAGATTTCTTACTTTACTTGAAAATTAATACAATTTCTTGACTACATGTTTTACCTTTGTTCTAGATTCTACTATTCCCTCTAATCATAAAAAGCATGCCAAAAATCTTTTGGCATGCTTTGGGAAGTACATTTTTTAATTAATAACATAGTGCTGATACTTTGCATAATCTGCTGCTTTTACTTCAAGAGACAATAATGTCCCACCCTCTTCATAGGCTGTATTAAAAACAGAGGCATTCTCATTTAAATAAGAAACAACGTTCCCATGATCATAAGGTATTAACATTTCACACGTTACGTAATGCGAGAAGATGTGTTGACGAATTAGCTGTACTAATTCTTCTAAACCAACCCCCTGCTTTGCTGAAATCCAAATATTATCTCCACTTACCACAGGATATGGAACATCTGCTATATCTGCTTTATTGTATACATAGATTGTAGGAATGTCCTCAACACCAACTGCTTTAAGTGTTTCGTTCGTCACATCCATCATAAATCCGTGCTCTGTATTCGAAACATCCACCACATGCAGTAAAAGATCCGCATCTCGCGCCTCTTCCAAAGTGGAGCGAAATGCCTTCACTAAATGGTGAGGTAATTTACTAACAAAGCCTACAGTGTCTGTCAGTAAAAAGGTCTTTTTATCAGGTAGTTCAATCTGACGAACAGAAGTTTCAAGGGTAGCAAAAAGCATATCCTTCTCAAAGACTTGCTTGTGCTCTTCTTGTCCTATTTGTGTAAGCAGTTGATTCATAATCGTTGATTTCCCAGCATTTGTATAGCCTACAATCGATACAACCGGAAGAGCATTTTTACGACGCTGTTTACGCTGCGTTTCTCTCTGCTCCTTAACGTGCTCTAGATCCTTTTTAATTTTAGCAATTTGATCTTCAATTTTTCGTCGATCCAATTCCAGCTTTGTCTCACCAGCACCACGGTTTTTAAAGCCTCCCCCAGTACCTCCACCCTGACGGCTTAAAGAGGCATGCAAACCCACTAAACGAGGTAGCATATATTGAAGCTGTGCTAATTCCACCTGCATTTGGGCTTCACGTGTTTTTGCGCGCCTTCCAAAAATATCTAAAATAAGCATTGTTCGATCAATGACCTTCGTTGCTAAATCACGCTCCAAATTACGGATTTGCGAAGGAGACAGTTCATCATTAAAAATCACGAGGTTTGCTTGTGCTTCTTCATAAAAATTTTTGATTTCTTCTATTTTACCTGTACCCACATAATGGGAAGGTGTCACACGTTCCAAATTTTGCGTGACAGTCCCAACCACTTCTACATGCAAGGCCTCAGCTAAATTTTGTAACTCTTCCATAGAATAGTCAAAGTGCTCATCATTTCGTAAATTCACGCCAACTAGTATGGCCTTTTCAATTAATACATCAACTTCCTTAATTCTATCCATTAGAAACCTCCCACCAAAGCTTGGTGTCGCTACGACAAATTTTCTTCATCTTACCATAATATACCCTTTTTCGTATTTGAAGATCATCGTTAACTTTCCTAAAAAATGCGCCTCATGTAAAGGCGCATCTCAACTATTTTCTTTCTTCTTTTAGCAGGGCTTCTGAGCGTGTGAACTCTTCTTCAATTTCTTTATTTGGTTTATATGTCAGTATACTGACAACAACCGCAACAATTAAACAAACAATGAAGCCAGGAACAATTTCGTACAACGTACTTGATAAAGCATCTACTTTACCCCAAATAAACGCAGTTGCAGCCCCTGTTACCATTCCGCTAAGTGCTCCGTAGTTTGTTAGCTTTCTCCAATATAAAGAAAGTAAAATAACAGGTCCGAAGGCTGCACCGAATCCTGCCCAAGCAAAGCCAACTAAGCTTAAGATAGAACTATCTGGATTCCACGCTAGGATTGCTGCAATAATTGCAACAACTAATACAGCCATACGCCCAACAAAAACGTAATGCTTATCGTCTGCTGTTTTATTAAATAATGCTTTATAAATATCCTCTACAAGTGCTGAAGAAGTTACGATTAATTGAGAAGAAATTGTACTCATAACAGCTGCTAAAATAGCCGCCAGCATAATACCTGCTATAAATGGATGGAATAAAATCTGACCAAGTACAATAAATACTGTTTCAGCGTCTTTTAGCTCACCAGCATTTTGCTGATAATAGGCTACACCAACCAAGGCAGTTCCAATAGCTCCAAATAAGCTTAACATCATCCAGCCAATACCAATGCGTCGTGCTTGCTTCGTTTCTTTAACGGAACTAATCGCCATAAAGCGGACGATAATATGAGGCTGTCCAAAATAGCCTAATCCCCAAGCAACTGAAGAAATGATCCCTGCTGCTGTCGCAGTGGCTGGTAATAAATTTAGAAGATCTGGATCAACAGATTTAATAGATGAAATGGTTTCACCTATACCACCTGTTACAAATAAACCAAATAGCGGTACCATAATAAGTGCTAAAAACATAATAAGACCTTGTAAGAAGTCTGTATAACTTACCGCTAAAAATCCGCCAAAAAGAGTGTATGCTACAACTACAGCTGACACAATTAATAAGCCTGTATGGTATTCATAACCAAATGAACTATCGAAAAACTTGCCCCCTGCTACCATTCCTGACGATACATAAAATGTAAAGAATATGAGGATGATGATACCTGAAGCAATTCTAATAAGCTTCGTATGATCACGTAATCGATTATCCAAATAACTTGGAATAGTAATGGAATCATTTGTAACCTGTGTATATACCCGTAAACGTGGTGCCACAAGTAGCCAGTTTAGGTAAGCTCCTATTGTTAATCCAATTGCAATCCAAGCCTCCACAAGACCTGATAAAAATATCGCACCTGGTAAGCCCATTAGGAGCCAGCCAGACATATCCGCAGCACCCGCACTTAGCGCAGTAACCGCTGGACCTAAGGAACGACCGCCAAGCATATAATCTGTTAAATTAGATGTTTTAACAAATGCATACCAGCCAATTGCTAGCATGGCGATCATATAAATAACAATCGCTAATAATTGATACATGTTATCCGACATATTTTCTCCTCCTTATTAATCCTTAGTATCACCAATTTAAAAAGAATTACTGTATTTAAGATACCACGAATATACAATTCCACCTATAAATACTCGGAATTTTTATTAAATTTATTCCGAATACCAAAGATGCCATTGTCTTTTATAAAATGTGTTAAACTAGTGCCATCTATAACACAATAAAGTAGGCGAAAATGTATGACATTTGAAGAAATGAAAGCTCTGCTCACTGAGCAAATTTTGCAACAAAAGCTTGTGACAGCTACAATCAGTCAACCACGTATGAAATCAAATGAAATAAAACGTATAAAATTAAAACCATTAATGTTAAAAAATCAGTACCATATACAAATTGAATACCAATATGAACGGATTTTAAAACATGAAAATATTCTATTGGCTCATTTACCTTCCAAGCTTGACGCGTTTTTTGAGGAGTATCGTCAAGCTCATATTGATTTCGTAGATGAAACGGTACAAGTACAATTATCAAAAAAGAACAAAGTCCTTTGGAAATCAGATAAAACAGCTTCACCTAAACAAGTCCATCTAAGCCATAATCGTAAAAAAAATTATTTACTATCTGATGATCAACCCTATCCATTTTTAATTCGACTGGGGGTACAAACAGAAGAAGGAAAGGTTAAGAAACAAAAGTATGATAAATTTAAACAGATTAACCGCTTCATTGAATTTATAGATGATGCCTTAACCTATTTACCTCAGGATCGACAGGTGAGGATTTTAGATTTTGGTTCAGGAAAATCCTACTTAACCTTTGCTTTGTATCATTATTTAAAAATTGAAAAAGGCTTAGACATTCGTGTTACTGGTTTAGATTTAAAAAAAGAGGTTATTGAAGAGTGCTCAAGAATAGCACAGGATCTAGGCTATGATCAGCTAGAATTTCTTGTAGGAGATATCAATGATTATAATGATGAAAGTGCTGTGGATATGGTGGTGACACTCCATGCATGTGATGTAGCGACAGATATGGCCTTGGCTCGTGCTGTGAAATGGGGAGCAAGTGTCATTCTAAGTGTGCCTTGCTGTCAGCATGAGTTAAATCGTCAACTAAATACACCTGCTCTCGATATTATGTTGCAACATGGACTTGTTCGAGAGCGATTTGCGGCACTTGCTACAGATGCTATTCGAGCTGAAATTTTATCGCTTGTTGGCTATGAGGCACAGCTTTTAGAGTTTATCGATATGGAGAATACACCTAAAAACATATTAATTCGAGCCTATCAAACAGGTAAAAAACCAAATGAAGAGCAACGTGCCAGCTATGATGCCTTCTTAAAATTATTGAATGCAACACCATTTTTAGCGAATGAGTTAAAAGAGTATTTATAACATACAGATGTACTTCAATCCAAATAAAAGGCGATCCAATGTTGATTGGACCGCCTTTTTTACTATAACTCTTGTCGTAAAGCTTGAATAACGTCGATTTTTGTTGCTTTACGTGCTGGGCGATAACCTGAAATCATCGCTACACCAACACTAATGGCTGCTGCAATAATGACTAGTTGCCATGGAATAAGAGAAAATGTTATATCATTTGTTGCAAAAGCTTCCTCCCCTGTTGCCGCCTTAAGAATTAATGGTAATGCTGCATTAGCCGCAAAGCTAATAGCATACGAGATGACAACCGCAATTAGCGTACCAAAAATACCGATAAATGTGCTTTCCATTAAAAATAACCGTTGTATAAGCTTCGGACTTGCCCCAATTGCCTTTAATACACCAATTTCACGTGTTCGCTCTGTGACAGCCATTGTCATTGTATTAAAAATACCAATGGAAGCAATCAACACAGCAATTGTACCAACAAAGATTAAGCCAATTTTTAAGACAAGGAAAAATACATTCATTTGATCTAGTTGCTCTGTTACTGAATATACGCTATAGCCCTTATCTTTTAACTTCTCTAAAATCGGCTTTACGTTTTCTAATGTATCCGCATAAATATTAAATTCAGAGTAAAACAGCTCATCCTCTGCCATGTTACTATCTGTAGATAAATTTTCAACCCATACTGCTTTTTGCTCTTTGTCCATATGAATAGCGTTATCAACCATCCAATCATAAGAAGGTTTCTCCATTACGCCAACAATTGTATAGCTCATTTTTTGCTTTTCATCATTTGTACCCGTGTGAGGAACTAATGACAGGTCTATGTTCTTTCCAATCAATGATTCTTTATAGCCCTCTTCACTACCATCATAATACGTACCCTCAGCTTCAGCCTTTTTACTTTTTTCCGCAATGACATCACGTTCTCTTTCATTCAATAATGTTTGAGCAAAATGATAGCCTACAACAATTTCATTAGATTTCGTTGGATAACGCCCTTTTGCAAGCTTTCCATTTACCTGTTCAAAGTCCTGCATATCTGACAATATTAAATTAGAAGTAGTATCACGATCTTCAAAAAATGATTGTGCGGTAGCATTGACACTAATTGTTTCAAGCACCGTTTCTACATGTTCCATTTTTTTAATTTCTTGTACTTGTTCTTCAGTTAATTGCTTATCGCCATATACTTGAATTTTTGTAACTGTTTCGTTTGAAAGAATTTCATTACGTAAAAATTCCTGTAAACCAAAACCAACGGATGCTAGCACGATTAAAAAGGCACAGCCCATCGTTGCAGCTAGTATCGTCATAAACACACGCAGCTTATTTTTCTTGATATGCTGTGTTACAAAATCTAATTGATCCTTAAATAACATGTTAAGCTTCCTCCTTTACAAGTTCTCCATCGTACATGCGGAAGCGTCTATGTGCGATAGTAGCTACTTCTTCATCGTGCGTGATAATGACAAAGGTTAGCCCTAATTCACGATTTAAACTTTGAATAAGCAATAAGATATCCTGCTCGGTTTCTGAATCGAGACTCCCTGTTGGCTCATCAGCAAGTAATATAGGAGGATTCGTAATAAGGGCTCGTGCAATGCTGACACGCTGTTGCTGTCCACCTGACAATTCATTGGGATAATGGTCTGCTACTTCTGTCAAACCAACCTTGTCCATTAATTTCTTCACTTTTTCTTTGCGCATAGCCTTACGCAAACCCTGTAGCTTTAAAGGTAATTCGATATTTTCAAAAGCAGTTAAACCAGGCATCAATTGAAAGTTTTGAAAAATAAAACCGAATTGACGTAAACGGAAGGCAGCACTTTCTGTTTCAGTTAGATGGGCTGTTTCCTTTCCATTTACTTTAATAGAGCCCTGTTCAGCCTTCATAAAACCAGCTAGAACTTGTAATAAGGTCGATTTTCCTGAGCCACTTTTACCTACAATGGCAACAATTTCTCCTTTATGGACCTCGAAGTTCACACCTTTCAATACCGGCACTTGCTTTTCCTTCCCTCGTTTTCCAATTAAAAATGTATGTTGTAAGTTTTCAACCTGAATCATTAGTTAATAAACGCTCCTTTCCTATTCATTTTCCATTGTAGTAAACAATTCTTAATAAAGAGGGAGGATAAAAATGAAGATATTCTTAAGAATAAGAAGGTACTCTTCTGGTTATCAAATGAATTTACAATACCTTTACAATTCGAATGCGCTATTTTTATTACCTTCTATTATCTTTCGTGTCTTAATCTGTACTAATAAGTCACCATTACAGATGAATAGCCATTTATAACAAGTTTTATCTGTACTCATAAAAATAAATACAGCTGGATTACCTTATATTTTGTGAACGAATTGTATATTACAGCAATGTAAATTTTCATGTCGATTAGTAAATTTTTATGTAGATAAATTAAAGATTTTGTTATGATAGTAAAGTTTAGAGGTCGATTAATTTATTTATATCCAGGAGGATTCGATTCACATGCTTAACTCAAAAAAACAAGACCCTTTCTTTATTGCATTGCATAAAATTGCTGAAAATATGAGAGAGGCTGTACATTACGCAAATGATTTTCGTATTAACAGTGTAGCTGACCTAAAAGAGATTAGCATTACAATGAAAAATTATGAAACTGCTGGTGATAAGCTTATTCATGAACTGATTGTCATGTTAAACAAATCATTCATGACACCTATTGAACGTGAGGATATTTTAGAGCTCGCCATTCGTATGGATGATGTTTTAGATGGAACAGAACACTGTATTGCACACTTTGAAATGTTTTCGCTCACTGAGATTGATGAATCTATGCGCATTTTCTTAGGGTTTATTTCAAAAAGTGCTGATGAAATAGTCAAAGCGACAGAAGAGTTAAAGAAAAAGAATCTAATTGGCATGCGTCCACACGCAATTCTTATTAAAGACTATGAACGTGAATGTGATGAGGTACAACGTACTTCTATTAAGAAGTTATTTTTAAATGAAAAAGATCCAATCCGCCTCATTAAATTTAAGGATATTTATGAACAACTTGAAGATATCGCTGATCATTGTCAAAACGTAGCAAATACTATGGAAACAATTATCATGCGTAACGCATAATTAGGAGATGGGCACTTTACAATGAACACAATCATTATATTAACCGTACTGGTCGTCATCTTTGCCCTAACATTTGACTTTATCAATGGCTTCCATGATACAGCAAATGCTATTGCAACTTCGGTTTCTACTAGAGCATTGCCGCCACGCACGGCAATCATTATGGCGGCAACTATGAACTTTATTGGTGCTATCACCTTTGTAGGGGTTGCAAAAGCTCTAACAAAAGATATTGTAGATCCTTTTGCATTAAATGCTTTTGAAGGAGACACAACTGGCTCAGTCGTTATTTTAGCTGCATTAATTTCAGCTATAATTTGGAATTTATTGACATGGTATTTCGGTATTCCGTCAAGTTCTTCACACACATTGATTGGGTCTATTGCCGGTGCTGCAATCGCATCCGCTGGTTTTAATGTGTTAAACTATGGCGGCTTTACTAAAATCATCATGGCTTTAGTGTTTTCACCTTTACTTGCTATTTGTGCAGGCTTTATTATGATGACTCTTTTTAAACTATGGTTTAAAAATTTAAATTTATATAGGACGAATAAAGGTTTCCGTACAATGCAAATTTTTACTGCTGCCATCCAATCGTTCACCCATGGTACAAATGATGCGCAAAAAGCGATGGGGATTATGACGATGGCGTTAATCGCTGGTGGCTTGCACACTGGAGATGAAATACCTTTCTGGGTGCGTGCTGCTGCAGCTACAGCAATGGGGCTAGGTACGTCAATTGGTGGTTATAAAATCATTAAAACGGTTGGTGGTAAGATTATGAAAATCCGCCCTGTTAATGGTGTTGCGGCAGATTTAGCATCTGCTACTGTTATTTTTGGCGCTACGCTAATCCACTTACCAGTTTCAACAACACATGTCATTTCTTCCTCCATTATGGGTGTCGGTTCAGCACAGCGTGTGCGTGGTGTAAACTGGGGTATGGCTCGAAAGATTGTTACTACTTGGGTGATTACAATGCCAATTTCTGCCGTTATGGCATCTGTTATTTATTTCATATTATCATTATTCTTTTAATAGTAAGACTCCTGTCCAAAAAGTGGATGGGAGTCTTTACTTTGTCACACGACAAAATGTGACACATCCTTTACACTAATTGAAAAGGGGGATGTATAAACAACTATGAAAACTTTTTCAGCTTTTATTACAGCACATGCGAAAGCAATCGTAGTCATATGGCTTATTATTTTTCTAGCAATGGCGTACTTTGCTTTACAGCTTCCAGGCAAACTTCAAGGTGATGGTTTCTTTGTCGAAGCAGATCATACCTATGTTACCAACGAGCTAGCAGAAAAATTTGATTTACCATCTAATACGATTTTGGTTGTCTTTGATCCAGCTGAAGATCAGAAAATTGAAGACACTTTAAAAAAATTAGATAGCATAAAAGAGATTCATTCTATTCAATCACCTTTAGAAGACTCCTCTTTACGGAAAGATGGTATTGCCTATGCTATGGTTCACATAAAGAACGATGTAGAAAACCTTCCTGACATTGTTGAGGAATTCCGTTCATTAATTGAAAAAGACGGAATTAGTATCACTGGAGGGCCTGTTATTTCTGCTGACATAAATACTGCTAGTCAAAAGGATTTGGCATCAGCTGAGGCCATTGGATTGCCAATTGCCATCGTGGTTCTCTTATTAGCGTTTGGTACAGTTGTTGCTTCTATTTTGCCAATCGTCATTGGTGTTGTGACAGTGGTTACCGCCTTTGGTATGATGACACTGCTCAGTGCTAATGTAAATCTATCTATTTTCGTCTTAAATATTGTTCCAATGCTTGGGCTGGCTTTAAGTATTGATTTTGCATTGCTGTTTATTAATCGTTACAGAGAAGAACGCACACATACTTCCATTGCTCAAGCCATTCAAACGGCTATTCAGACAGCAGGTCGTTCTATCATTTTCTCCGCAGTCTGTGTCATGATTGGCTTAGGTGCGATGATTGTCATTAATGTAGAAATTTTTCATAATATCGCCCTAGGAGGCACTATAGTCGTCCTGTTAGCCGTTCTTTCTGGCTTAACATTACTTCCTGCCACTATGATGCTATTAGGAGATAGACTTAATAAATGGCGCTTAATACGCGTTAAACCAGGTGGGGCTAATCGTTGGCGTGGCTTTGCAGGTTTTGTCATGAAACATCCAGTAGCTATAGTGATTTCAGCATTATTATTACTAGGCATCGGCATGATCCCTTTAAAGGATATCCAATTAACCATTCCACAGGTGGACTCCTTACCTACGAAATATGATGCTCGTGCAGCATACGATAAATTAGATGAAACGTTTGGACTAGGTGAATCTTCTACATTATATTTGTTGGTTGAACGAAAAGATGGCTGGGAGGATACTGAGGGTAGAGAGCTAATTTTTACTATTCAAGAAAAGCTATTAAAGGACCCATTAGTGACTAATGTTTCAACTATTTATACAGCTGCTAACATTCAAACACCAGAAGAGCTTTCTGCTTCTTTAGCTATTCCACAGGTTGCTGAACAATTAAAACCTGTTATTAATTCATTTTCAAAGGATACACAGCTATTTGTTCCAATTACAATTGATGCAGCAGGTTCTTCCTCTACAGCTCAAAAATTTGCCCGAACATGGATGGACAAAGACCTGGGCGTGGATTTTGCACTTGGTGGACCAGCTAAATTCAACCAAGAAATCTTTGATGAAATTGCTAATAAAATTGTTTTAGCTATAGCAATTATTATCGTTTCTACATTCTTTATTTTAATGTTGGCATTCCGTTCTATCTTAATTCCGTTAAAGGCAATAATCATGAACATTATTGGGCTTTCATCTGCATTCGGGATACTCGTTTATATTTTCCAATATGGTCATTTTGGTATTGAAGCAAGCTCCATCGTGCTAATCATTCCAGTTATTGTTTTTTGTCTTGTATTTGGCTTAAGTATGGACTACGAAGTCTTTTTAATTTCTCGTATCCAAGAGGAATATTTAAAGGGCTCCGATAATACGCGTGCAACAATTGATGGCTTAACATCCACTAGCCGAATAATTACATCTGCAGCGCTTATCATGATTGTTATTACAGGTGCATTTGCCTTCACAGATGTAATGCCTGTAAAGCAAATTGGTGTGGGTATCGCTATTGCTGTTGCCATTGATGCAACAATTATTCGTCTTATGCTTGTGCCTAGTCTTATGAAGCTGTTTGGTGATTGGAACTGGTGGCTTCCTTTCTCAAAGAAAAGTAAATAACATAAAGAAAATCCGCCTCCCTTATAAAAGGAGGTGGATTTTTCAATTAAGCGTAGATGCTTTTATACCATTCTTTTGCAGCTTGTACTTCAGGCATTGTTAGTTGATGACCAAAATTAAACCATTTCGTCGTTACTTTGGCACCTGCAGCACTTAAAAGGGTTTCTAAATCCTCAGACTCCTGTGCTGTACACATCGGATCATTCGTACCAGCACCGATAAACACAGGTGTTGGAGAAAGTTGCGGTAATTCAATACCACGTCTTGGTACCATTGGGTGATGCAAAATAGCTCCTGCTAACGCATCATCGTAGTGGAATAATAAGCTTGCTGCAATATTAGCACCATTCGAATACCCTATTGCTACAATTCGTTGGCGATCAAAGCCATATTGCTGTGCTGACGTCTTTAAAAATTCATGAAGCTCCTTTGTACGAAAGATTAAATCCTCAATATCAAAGACACCTTCGGCTAATCGGCGGAAAAATCGTGGCATTCCATGCTCAAGTACATTTCCGCGAACACTTAAAATATTGGCTGTTTCATCTATTTCTTTTGCCAGCCCAATAAGACTTTCCTCATTACCACCTGTACCATGTAGCAATAATAATGTCGGCTTCGTTTCGTCTGTACCTTTATAAAAAATATGTTGCACTGACAGTCACCTCTCAATTATCTTGAATTCGAGATAATTGTAGCCTGTGGCAAAATTAAATTCAAGCTCTTTGACTTATTAATTTCACGATTTCACGATTTGGCTGTTCTTCGTGATTTTTATAAAAATTAGTAATGGTATAAACTGAAAATAAACATGCCGCAATCACAACAACAATAACAATTCCCACTAATTTTTTTCCGTTCATCTATCATGATCCCCCGTATTTCTTATTTCTTTGTACGAAAGCCTTCTTCTAGTAAATATTCCTTTGCTGCCTCATACGTACCAAATGCCTCTTCCAGATTGTCTCCATGATACACGTTCCACGAACGTTGCTCAAAAGCTAGCTGTAACTGACTACCATCGCGACTATGCCAAATCTCTACAATTGGCTCCTGCTCTTCTACTTCTTCAGATAAATATTGGATTGCGTCTTCAATAATTTCACGAAGTTGTTGTTCATCGTAATCGCGGATATTTACTAATCCTTTATCATTAGCCTCATTCTCATAGCGTAATAAATCTCCTACAAAGACAAAGCCATTGCCGTTTGGATGTAATTTCTCAACTACAATCGTCTTTTCGTAAAGACTGTCCATGTAATGATAATTTAGGCGCTTTAAAGAAATTTCTTTTTTTGTTAGCTCAGAAAACGATTCAATAATCGCTTGTTTTTGTTCAAATGTTAGCATATAAAAAATGCTCCTTTTCTTTACAATCTATCTAACAGTATAACTCATTTTTTCCTATTATATCGTGTCGTTTGTAAATCATTTTTGCGCAAGAAAATAGGACAAGCTAATATTATAGCTTATCCTATTTAAACTTATGAGGTTTGATTAAATATTTTTTCACGTGTGAATTTTATCACCTGTGCAACATACAATTCCCGATAAGGAACAAATTGTGCAGTACCTACTGGTCTGACAATTCTCACACGTTGACCATCAGGGAAATATTCATACCCTTCAATATTAAGTGTCGTCGTTTCTCCCAAGAAGAAAGCCTCCGCCTCATTTAGCCTCGCTCTAACTACACCCGATACTTCTTCATACTGCAAAGCAAAGGAATCCCAATCATGCTTGAAAGGATATATGTAGACATGGCAAAATTCATTGTCGATCATATTTTCAGAAACGATACTACAAGATGTCATGCCCATTTTGACAACTTCATGGACATCAATATTAAGTCCCAATTCTTCTTTTACTTCTCGAATGCCTGACTCTACTGTCTCAATCGCTAAAAGATGTCCTGCTGCTGTAATATCGAGTAACCCTGGATAATCCTTTTTCTGTGAACTACGTACTTGAAAATAAATATAGTCTTCATTTACAAGCCAGCAATGAAAAGTCTCATGCCAAAGCCCCTTTTCATGCACTTCCGCTCTCGTAGCTGTCCCAATTTGCTCATGCTGTTCATTAAATACCTTTACAATTTCTTGTTCCATTGTTTCGACTCCTATACTGACTTCGTCGCTTTTTTCTTAATTGCATTACGTTGATCATAAATATTGGATACGATAACCTTTAAGACTGCATAAAATGGTACAGCGATAATAATACCAATAAAACCTGCTATATTACCTGCCGCTAAAATAATTGTAATAACGGTAAGGGGGTGGATATCAAGTGATTTCCCCATGACATTAGGTGTAATAAAGTTGCTGTCTATTTGCTGAGCAACCAGCGTCACAACCGAAACCCACACCACTAAAATTGGATCTTGAATAACTGCCACAATCAGGGCTGGCGCAAAGGCAATCCAAGGCCCGATAAATGGAATCATATTCATAAAGAATGCAAAAATCACTAGTAATAACGAATAGTCTAAACCTATAATTAAATAGCCTACATACATTATTAGTGCTAATAAAAAACTAATTTGCAGTTGGCCCTGAATGTAGGTACGTAATACATCATCAATTTCACTTAACGTTTTCTTTACCCATTGCTGACGTTCACCACTGAAATATTTATAGATGGATGGAGCAAACTTCTCATGATCCTTCAGCATAAAAATAAAGAAGAACGGAATTAAAATGGCTAATAACGACACAGATACAATGGATTGTAAAAAGGACACAAAACCTTTACTCGCCACTACTGCAATATCTTGAACCGAATTCGCCATTTTTCGATAACATCATTTAATTGCTCAGGGAAGTTATCCTTATTTTGCGTTACATAGTCTGTTAATTGCTGGATGCTCGTACTAATACTCGTACTAATCATAGGGGCATTTTTCACTAATTTATTGACCTGCTCGGCAATCGGGTTACCAATAATCCAGCCAAAAATACCTACCATTGCTATTAGTCCGAACACAATCGTCAATATACTTCCCCATCGAGGAAATCTACGTTTTTCTAAAAATCTCTGAATTGGTTCCGTCACATAATAGAGAACACCACCAAGTAGTAAAGGCACAAAAATGGCTTTTAATATGATGACAAGCGGTGAAAAAATCCAATGAATTTCTATAAAATATTTAATGATTAATAGTGTAAGTAGTATCCCTACCCCTACTTGAAACCAAACTTTCCTTGTCACTTTCTTTCACTTCCTTTAATAGCAGTTACTGAAAATACTACTGATATATTAACCATTTCGCAAGTATCCTAGTATTTTTTTACAGAACTCCTCTGACAAACTAAAAAATTCGCTCACTTCCCCAATAATAGTTATCGTGGAAGTGAAACGAATTTAAGTCATCAATTATAGAGAAGAATCATCTATGGAATTTAAGAATGTCTCAATTTCTCCAATAACCGATTCAACACAGCCATCCTCAAATGGCGAGATTAAACCTGCCTCTTTTACAAGCTTTGTAAAGGACATAGAGCCACCTAAACCACAAAGATGAATATAGTCTTTCCAAGCCGCTTCAAATTCTTCACGTGAACGTTTCCAGAATTGGAAGGCACAAATTTGCGCTAACGTGTAATCAATGTAGTAGAACGGACTTGCATAGATGTGAGCTTGACGTTGCCAAATGCCCCCAGCCTCTAGGTAGCTGTTATGATCATAGTCACGGTGTGGTAAATACGTTTCCTCAATTTTTTTCCATGCAGCTTTACGTTCAGCAGGAGTCATTGTTGGATTTTCATAAATAACATGCTGGAACTCATCTACTGCCACACCATATGGTAAGAATAAAAGACCACTACTTAAATGTGTAAATTTATATTTCTCTGTATCACCTTCAAAGAACAGCTCCATCCAAGGCCAAGTAAAGAATTCCATACTCATCGAGTGAATTTCACAAGATTCGTAGGTAGGCCATAAATACTCAGGAATGCCAATGTTACGACTTGAATAAACTTGGAAAGCATGTCCAGCTTCATGTGTTAATACATCGATGTCACCTGAAGTACCGTTAAAATTTGAGAAAATGAATGGGGAATGATAGTTTTCAATAAACGTACAATAACCGCCACTTTCTTTCCCTTTCTTCGCTACAAGATCCATTAAGTCATGGTCAATCATGAAATTAAAGAACTCTCCTGTTTCAGGTGAAAGTTCCTCATACATTTTTTTACCGTTTGCTACAATCCACTCAGGATTCCCTTTTGGTGTAGCATTACCTGATAAGAAGTTAAGTGCTTCATCATAAAATTTGAAATCTTCAATGCCAATTCGCTTTGCCTGACGCTCGTAAAGCTTCGTTGCAACAGGCACAATTAAATCACGTACCTGATCACGGAATTTTTTAACCATATCAGCATTGTAATCAATCCGATTCATACGAATATAGCCTAGGTCAACATAGTTGTTATAGCCGAGTTTAATCGCAATTTCATGGCGTACCTTGACAAGTTCATCATATAAACGATCGAATTCATCTTCATGCTGTGCAAAGAAGCCAAAGCGAGCATCCGTTGCTGCCTTACGTGTTTCTCGATCCGTTGACTCTGCAAACGGACCAAGTTGAGCGAGTGTTAATGTTTCCCCATTAAAGTCAATTTGTGCAGATGCAACAAGCTTATTGTACTCAGAAACAAGTCTGTTTTCTTTTTGCATCAAATCAATAACTTCTGGTGAGAAGCCTTTAATTTGATAAGTTGCTAGATCAAATAATTGTTGTCCCCATTTTTCTTCTAATTGCTCACGAAATGGTGAATCAATTAGAGCTTTATAGTATTCCGTCGTTACTTCTTCTAGCTCAGGACCTACTTCATCGAAATAATCACGTTCTGCTTGATAAAATTCATCGTTCGTATCGATTGAAGCACGAATATATACTAAATTAGCCATTGTCGCAAAGTCATTACTAATTGCATTGTGCTTTTCAATGATATTACTTTGCTCGTCCATCGATTGTGCTTGTTTAAATTGCTCAATGAGTGCTAACTGCTGCTCTTTCATTGATGCCACATTTGGACGGCTGTATTGATATTCTTTAAACGTTGTCATTAAAGTCCCCTCTTTCTGTCCTATACCCCGTAATATTTCTATTATATGCCAAATAGAATCTATTAAGAAACAATTATCTCTTTTCTGTTCCATGATTTTTTTGAGAAAGAAGCGGTTCCTAAATATAATGGCGTTGTTGTTTTAATAGCCCACAATATATGTTTTTAATAACGCAGCTCTTTCTCTTATTCTTAATTTTGCCTCTACTGATTTGGGTGTTCTTGCCGATAGAACATCTACTTCAAAATCTAACGATTCAGCAAGATATTTTGCACGTTTCAAATGAAAGTCATTTGAAACGATGGTAATTTTCTTTGTTTCTTGTGGTAATAATTCTTTAGAGAATACTAAATTTTCATAAGTAGATGTAGATTGATCTTCTATGATAATTCTCGCGGCATCGATGCCATGCTGTTCCAAATAGTCTTGCATTACAGATGCCTCTGTACGATCTTCATCAGGTCCTTGTCCACCTGACACAATGACCTTAACATGTGGGTATTTTGTTAAGTATGGAACAGCCACCTCTAATCTACTTTTTAATGAAAGCGATGGTACACCACCTGGCCTTACTTTTGCTCCCAATATAATCATATAATCAGCTGAACCATTGGCATTCGGTTCCATACCCTGATCAATTTCTTTTCCCAGCCAAATATAAAGAACGATTCCAATACTGATTAAAATAACACCAATTGTCATCAGCCACCTTCTCACAAATCATTCCTCCTTTACCTTTTATTAACGATGATAAAAAGAAAAGGATGCTTGTTAAGCAAGCACCCTGAAAGATATTATCTCAATATAAATCGTTTAATAGACTCCTGTAAGGCAGATATTTCATCAGTTAAATCATTGGAAGATTCGCTAACGAGTTGTATTGCGCGTTGTTGCTCATCTACAGATGCTGTTACCTCTTCAGACGCAGCAGCATTCTTTTCACTAATCATCGCAATGCTTTCAATCGATTGCATAATCGTATTCTTAGAGCTATTTAAATATTCTACGCTATCTGTTGTATCGCCTATAATGGCTATGATTTTTTCAACAGCTAATTTAATTTCTTTAAAGGATGATTCTGTTACCATGACAGAATCATTTTGTTGACTTACAATGATATGGGTTTTCTGCATTTCTCCATTGACTAAGTTTGTTTCACTTTCAATGCCTTTTAGCGTCGTGCGTACTAGCTCAGTTGCTACAGAGGTTTGATCAGCAAGTTTACGTACCTCTTCCGCGACAACTGCGAATCCTTTACCATGTTCACCCGCTCTTGCTGCTTCAATAGAGGCATTAAGTGCAAGTAAATTCGTTTGATCTGAAATCTCCGTAATCGTCCCCACGATGCCTTCAATTTCACGTACCTTGACAATTAGACTACCAAATACAGACTGAATATTCTGAACGAGAGTTGAAGACTCCCGCGACTTATCCTTTAAGCTTTCTAAATTGACTAGGCCTTCTTCATTTGATTTTTTCATATGCTGTGAGGCATCTAACATTAATTCATTTTTATCATGCAATCCTTCTATTTGCTGCGCAAACTCGATAGCCGTTCGGTTTGTATCCTCTGCATCAGATGCTTGCTTGACTGCACCCTTGGATACTTCATTGATTGCTTTGACGATTTCATCACCATAGGCATTTGTCTCTTCAGCTACTGCGGTTAAATTTGCTGAAGTTGATTGTATTTCTACAATCGCTTCCTCCACATCTGAAATAAGTGTTTTAAGTTGTTGTACCATTTCATTAAAGCCATCATTTAACTGTCCTATTTCATCCGAGCGCTGTAAATGCTCAATTTCAACCGTTAAATTCCCTTTTGCTACTTCACGTACACGTTTAGATAATTTTTGAACTGGTAATGCCAGATGTCTTGATACAAGAATGACAACGATTGTCCCAATAATTATGGCACCTACTAATGTCAAACCAATTACTAGCAATAAAGAATTCGCCTCTGCATTAAAATCCTGCATATATGTACCTGATGCAATAATCCATCCCCAATGTGGATCTTTCTCAGAATAAATAATTTTATCCGCTAAGACATCCTGACCTGGTAGTTCAAATTCATATTGTGTAAAACCACCACCATCAAGTGCCTTTTCAGTTACTTCTCGAATAAAGTAATTGCCACTGCTATCTTGATCATTCCAAAGATTATCTCCTTCTCGTGTTGGATGTGTTGTTAATGTTCCCTTATCATCCAACACATAGATATAGCCATATTCCCCTAAATCACCCGGATAATTAATAGGCCGTTTTCCTTCGCTATCTTTCGGACCAAGAAATGCTTCTCTTACTCGTTCCTGTGCAACCTCTAAGGGTATGTCACCCTTTTCAACACTCTCGTTTGCGAGCTCGATTAATTGCAAAGCAGATTCAACACTATTGTAAAGTACCTGTTCTCCTATATCCTCCATCCCATTCTTAGCCTTACCATAACTAACTATACCAATTATTAAACTTGGAATAATTAGTAGTGCCAATGAAATAATAATCAATTTCCCCTGTATTGAACGTAAAAACTTCATACTTTAGCCCCCCCTATTTTCTTCGTTCAACAATATATTACTTTATATTATGTTATGGTTTGAAAGTTTTCACAATGGGTAAAGCACAAATTATTTTCTTATTTCCCTTAATATGGTTTGTTTTATGCTAATCTCCAGTTAAATTTTTAAATGCCAAAAATAAAAAGAACTATTTCTCCACAAGACATAAGCTTATAGAGAAATAGTTCTAAACTAATCATAATTTAAATGTATTAATCGTTTCTATAACCTCTTTCGATGTTTGATCTAATATTGTTACAACTTCATTTAATTCAGAAACCATCGTTACTTGTAAATCTGAGGCAGTTGCTACTTCCTTTGTTCCTAGGACACTATGCTTCGCAATAGCATTCATCTGTTCGGTAGTAGCTAATACTTCCTCAGAGCCTGCTGACATTTCTTCAATGACAGCAGAGTCATCTTGAATTTTATTATTCACCTCAAGGACAGATTGCAATATTTTCTCTAGACTTTCACCTATGTGTTGCACTGCTTTATTGCCTGCCTGTACATCTATGGTACTACTAGCCATCTCTTGTAACGCTCGATCAGTAATTTTCTTAAAGCTTTCTAAATGCATGTGTATTTCGTCAGCAGATGCTTTAGACATCTCTGCAAGTTTACGAACTTCATCTGCCACGACCGCAAATCCTTTACCAGCTTCTCCTGCTCTAGCTGCTTCTATTGCCGCGTTTAAAGCTAGTAGGTTGGTTTGATCCGCAATACTCGTAATGATGGTCACCATCTCTTCAATTGATCGGAACTTATCACCCATTTCCTCGACATGATTAGCCGTACGTAAAACAGAAGATTCTACGTTTTGAATTTGAGATACAACTTCTTGAGAATGACTAACACTTGTTTCCACAAGTCCCGTCATTGCTGATGATGACTCTGCAATTTCTGAAGTTGTATCAGCCAGTCGTTGAATACCAATCGACATCTCATTCATAGTTAATACAACCTCTTGATTATTTTGCTGCTGTTGCTCACTACCAGCAGCAATTTCAATAATTCGATCTGCAATTTGAGCGTTTGATTCTTCCACATGCTGAGAAGTCTCATCAATTTTTTGAACAACATTTTGTAAAGCAAATGTGCGTTGTTGAATCGTATGGAAAGTTTCTTTTAATTTTTGTAGTGATTCTCTGAAGGATTGTGCAAATATTGTAATTTCATTTGCTCCTTTTAGCTGGATTTTCTCCACTGCTATCGTTGCCTTAGCAATATCACCTTGAGCAAAACTTTGTGCTGCATCACCTAAATGTGCAAGAGGTTTTAACGCTCCATTAATATAACGATATAGGATGAACATAACAATACCTGTTAAAGCTAATATGACAATAATTAATGCAGGTAAAATAGCCGTTAATACGGCATTCGCAACATTGCTTACCTCTGTTGCTTCTATATCGACCCCAACAAAGGCAACAGTATTCCCTGCCTCATCCTTTAATGGAACAGTACCAGATAAATAATCTCCAAAATCACTATGTAAAATAGCGGAATAATAACTTCCTGTATTCTTTACCTTTTCAATATCCTTGTAGTATGTGGTGGAGGACTCATCTCCTATAGCTCCAGCATTTTCTTGATCATCTGCTGGCATACCGTCCACTAAAAAACGTACCTTTTTATCTTCCTGTGGTACTGCGAAAGTATAGGCATAGAGAACACCATTTATTTCACGTAATTCGTTTAGCTCTTCTCGAAGTCGCCAATATAACTCAGATTCTTTTGGTTCCTTTGAGAGTTGTTCATATTCAGCAGCATTTAGATGTTTTGCAATATTCTCAGCAACTGCAACTGCCTGTGTTCCCATGGTTTTATTAACAGATGATTTTGCTGTGTAGATAGTTGTTATAACGAAAAAAGATAACAAAGCCACTAACATTACCAATGACATTAACACTATTTTATTGCTTAATTTGCCTGTCGCTCGCATACTTTCCTCCTTTAATATACTGATATACTAATATCTTAATAGTTCCTATTGTACTATTTTTTCAACTATTTCGACAATAAATCTATGATATTAAGCATATCCAAATAATTAATGCAATTAAAGTGACGAACAGT
Organism: Lysinibacillus sp. YS11; assembly: GCF_002896375.1. Lineage (NCBI taxonomy): Bacteria > Bacillati > Bacillota > Bacilli > Caryophanales > Bacillaceae > Lysinibacillus > Lysinibacillus sp. YS11. The sequence continues at coordinate 4,207,067 of NZ_CP026007.1, forward strand.
GTCGGGATGGTAAGAATAACACCGATTTTAAAATATTGTCCCCAGCTAATTTTAATGCCTTTCTGGGCTAATATATGAAGCCATAGCAATGTTGCCAGTGAACCAATCGGTGTCATTTTTGGACCTAAATTCGTACCAATTATATTTGCATAAATCAGTCCCTCTTTCATCATGCCCGATGCGCTGGTTTCTGAAATCGCCAAAGCATCTATCATAACAGTAGGTAAATTGTTCATGACAGCAGACAAAATGGCAGCGACAAATCCCATTGTCATCGTTGCTACTACGAAGCCCTGTTGTATAGCAAGTTCAAATAAATTTGCTAACATTCCTGTCATCCCTACATTTTTTAACCCATAGACAACCACATACATGCCAATTGAGAAGAACACAATACTCCATGGCGCTCCTTTTACAACTCTTTTTGTATCTACCACAGAGCTACGCTGTGCTAGCCATAAGAATATTGCAGCGACCCCACATAAAATAAAAGATACAGGGATGTGTAAAACCTCACCAGCTACGAAGCCCACTAATAGAATCCCAATTACATACCAAGCGATCGAAAATAATTTGGGATCTCGGATTGCCTGACTTGGTTGCTCAACGGCCTCAAGAGAATAATGTTGTGGTATGGAACGGCGAAAAACAATGTAAAGTACTACTATACTTGCCACTAACGAAAAGAAATTCGGTACAAGCATATGAACTGCATAATCTATAAAGCCTATATCGAAAAAGTCAGCGGATACGATATTCGTTAAATTGCTAATAACGAACGGTAACGAGGTTGTATCTGCTATAAATCCACTTGCAATAATAAATGGAAAGATCATTTTTTCACTCAAGTTCAGTTTTCTCACCATCGCTAAAACGATCGGCGTTAGAATTAAAGCACCCCCATCGTTCGCAAACAAAGCCGATACAACAGCTCCAAGGCAACTAATATAAACAAATAAGCGAATTCCACTTCCCTTTGCAAGTCGTGCCATATGTAGAGCAGCCCATTCGAAAAAGCCAATTTCATCTAAGATGAGTGAAATTAAAATAATACCAATAAATGATAGCGTTGCATTCCAAACAATCCCCGTTACCTCTAACACATCCTGCCAGGTTACTACACCTATTAATAGCGCAATAGCTGCTCCTATACAGGCTGACCAGCCAATTGATAGTTTTCGTGGTTGCACTATGACAAAAAATAATGTGACTAAAAATAAAATAATGGCTAAAGCAGTCTGCATCGTTTTCCTCCCTAATTAAAAACCAGTAGCTTAAATGCTACTGGTTTACTCATTTTGTTAATATTTATTCGCCTAAATCTGCATTGTGGAAAACATTTTGTACATCTTCTAAATCTTCTAATGCATCAATTAGTTTTTCAAACTTCGCTACATCGTCGCCAGTTAAAGTCACTTCTGTTTGAGGCAACATAGAAAGCTCTGCTACTGTAAATTCTTCTACGCCCGCAGCCTTTAATGCTTCTTGTGTCGCAAAGAATTGGTCTGGCTCTGCATAAATAATTACCGCTTCTTCCTCTTCTAGAATATCGCGAGCATCAATATCAGCTTCCATTAAAATCTCTAGTACTTCATCAGCGGTTTTACCTTCTAAGCCAATAACTGCTGTTGAATCGAACATATAAGCTACAGATCCACTGACACCCATATTGCCGTTATTTTTACCAAATGCTGCACGTACATCTGATGCTGTACGATTTACATTGTTTGTTAAAGCATCCACGATAATCATTGTGCCGGCTGGTCCAAAGCCTTCATAACGTAATTCATCAAAGCTTTCATCACCGCCACCTTTTGCTTTATCAATGGCTTTTTCTATAATATGTTTTGGAACACTGTATGTTTTTGCGCGTTCAAGCACTACTTTAAGTGCACGGTTTGACTCTGGATCTGGTTCGCCTGATTTAGCTGCCACATAAATTTCTCGCCCAAATTTTGCATTAATACGGCTTGTGCTTTGATCTTTAGACGCTTTCTTTTCTTTAATATTGTTCCACTTACGACCCATTGTTTCCACTCTCTTTCAAAAGATAAATTTATAAAAATAATAGATACACAGTTGTATATCTGTAAATGGTAATTAAATACTTATCGTATCTTTACTCTGCAAATAATAACACAATGATGCTTACAAAGCTAGATATACCAATGTTTAAGGTAGCATTTTTCTAAAAAAATGGCTGTTAAAATTTACGATTTTAGCGCCATCTTACAACAGCTCTTGTTTAATTTTTGCTAGCAATGCCCGACAGCCTTCTTGCACCAATTCATAGGTTTCCTGAAAATCACCTGTATAATAAGGATCCGGGACATCCTTACGATGCGCTGTTAAATCTAAAAAACGAAAAATCTTTGGCGAGTTTGGATTGCCTAGTATTGTGCGGATATTACGAATATTGCTTTCATCCATTCCAATAATATAAGCAAACTTTTCAAAATCAGACTTTTGTAATTGTCGACCTTGCATATCTATTGTAGAAATACCATATTCCCTAAGCTTATCCTGTGTACCTCTATGTGGAGGTTCGCCAATATACCATGAGCTAGTAGCAGCGGAATCCACTTCAATTTTATCTTCTAAATGCTCTTTCTTCACCATGTCGCGCATGACCGCCTCAGCCATGGGTGAGCGACAGATATTACCTAAACATACGAAAAGTACTCGAATCATTTTATTTTCCTCCTACAACAAAGCACTCAAAATCAATTTGATTCTGAGTGCCGTTTGCTTTTATTTTACGGGAATACGTTTCTGTAGTTCTTCTGTTAGAGCAACTAATTCATGCTCAAGGTGTTGAGTAAACTGCTCACGACCTTCTTTACCCTTGCCTGTTACATAAAAAGGCTCACCATAAATTAAATAGCCTTTGCCTCGCTTCATTACATCACCCACATTACGTGCACCAACATAAGCAGCTGGAACAATTTGCGCCTTTGCCAACTGTGCAATGGTAATAGCCCCTTGTTTTAAATCTGTTCCTTCTGCACTACGTGTCCCAGAGGGGAAAATCCCTACAATTTTACCTTCCTTCAATAACTGCGAAGGAATTTTAATCACGCTTGGTCCAGGATTATCACGGTCTACCGGAAAAGCATTTAAATGCTTAACAAGCCAGCCAAGCCCTTTCATTTCAAATAATTGCTTCTTCGCCATAAAGTGAATTTCACGAGGGTACATGGCTACACCAAGGTTTAAAATATCCACATAGCCAGTATGTGTACAAGCTATAATAAACCCACCCTCTTTCGGCAAGTTTTCTTCTCCGTATACACGAGCCTTTGAACCCATTAATTTTAATATTACTTTGACAACATTTGCTGCTAGTTTATACACTGTTACATTCCTACCTTATTCAATAGTTATTCCCATTGTAATCGAAAATACCAGTATACTGCAATTGCAGGTGACCAACTTAAACCTTCCCTACTAATAGATCCACATCAATCGTGATTTCATTTAGTTCAACGGCTGTTTGTTCTGCTTTATGCCAACCCATTGGTGTCATCTCTAATAGAGCGGGTACTAGCTCTTCTGAAAGCGGTAAAGTATAAGTTACACGTTCTACGTTTACCTCACAAAAACTTTCTTGAAAACGAGCTACAATTTGTTTATTAGAATAAGTTTCCTTGTTTGAATCTGCATATAATTGAGCACGCAGTTCCCGCAAATAACCACTTTGCGGTACAACCTTCACAAGACAGCCATTCGGTGTAAGAAGTCGTTTAAACTCCTCATAATTTGCTGGTGATAGTATATTTAAAATGGCATCGAAACTCGCTTGAGCAAATGGACTTTTAGCTAAATCCCCTACACACCAAATTTGTTGAGGATAATGACGTGCTGCAGCCAAAATGCCCTCCTTCGCTATGTCAATTCCAACGCCAATACCATGATCTCTATCATTCATAATGCGAGCTAAATGTGAGCCCTCTCCACAACCAGTATCGAGCACCGTTTTTGCAGAGCTTATAAGCTCACCGATTCGGGCTTCTACAGCATCATAAATCCCACTATCAATAACAGCCTTGCGGGATTCAAAAAGGCTCTTACTATATTTAGAAGCGGCGTTATGTGTCAGCATATTGACATAGCCTTGTTTCGCAATATCAAAGGAATGGTTAGAAGTACAAACCAATCTCCCCTGCTCATATACATGCATTGATTGCTGACAGATTGGACAAGCAAAAAGGGTGATATGTTGATCCATTAATGCCGCCCCGATAGCACGTTTCGATAATGCGCCCATTTCTATGCCTCCTTTTTGTCGTTCGGTGATACAAGAGCATAACGCTCCCATTTACGACTTTTCCATCTAAAGTATACGATAATTGCCCGCACCCATTCATCTGCTGAAATGGCTAGCCAAATTCCGACCAAGCCCCAATCCAATACAAAGACAAATAAATAGCCAAGCGGCAGGCTCATGCAAACCATTGATAGAAAACCAATTTTCACAGGGAATCTAGCATCCCCAGAAGCGCGTAAAGAGTTAATGACAACGATATTCATTGTGCGACCAGTCTCTAGCAAAATACTTAATGCTAACACGGATGCCCCAATCTTAATGACTTCTGGATTATCAGTAAATACCTGCATAAGTGGCTTACGGAATAGCGTAACGACTGCGACCATAATAATCGTAAAAGCAAATGCTGCACGAACACTTTTCCATAGCTGATGATACGCCTCATCTTTTTCTCCTGCACCTACATGACGACCAATAATAATGGCTGTTCCTGTACCAATGGCAATTGCAAATAAATACGTAAACATCGAAATATTCATAGCATATTGTCGTGCTGCTAGTGTTTCTGCTCCTAAGTAAGTCGCATAATATAAAAAGATGATTTGGCAAAATTGATAAAGTACCTGTTCAAACGCAGATGGTAAACCAATGTTTAATATTTTTCTCACATATTCCTTTGAATACTCAAAAAAATATTGTAACTTTACGCGCACTTCCATTACCTGATACAGCAACCAGAAAAATACTAGGACGGCTAATCCGCGACTAATGACAGAGGAAATAGCCGCTCCTTTCACACCAAGCTCTGGTAAACCTAAATTCCCAAAAATAAGACCGTAGTTTAGCACAACATGTAAGACGTTCATGCCAAGCGAAACGTACATAGTTTGTTTTGTCCAACCATGTACACGAATAATTGCAGCGAGTGCATTAATAATAGCCTGTAGGAAAATAAAACTCCCAATGATGGCTAAGTAACTTTGTGCATAGTGGAGTACTTCTCCCTGCAAGTTCATCATTGTCATTAAATGTCTCGCAAAGAAGAAAAATAAAATACTCATTAAAAGCCCAACGACCAAATTCATCGTGACCGCTAACGCCGAGATCTTGGCCGCTTCAAAAAAGCGTTTGGAGCCTAAATACTGAGAAACAACAATAGATGCACCATTGCCCACTACCTCCAGAATCAAGATGGCAATATGGATATATTGATTGGCTGCACCTACTCCTGATACAGCATTATCTGATAAAGCACTGAGCATAAAAGTATCGGCTAGTCCCATCAACATAAATAGAAAAACTTCTAAGAAGATTGGCCATGTTAAATGGAATAGACTTAACTTATTTGTCTCTTTAATTGTGTCTGCCAATACTTTCACTTCTCCTATTTTTTCTTAAAAATCTATTGTATCTTATCACAAATATTCAGACTGTAAAGAGATTTATAGGAAGACAGTGCTTCCACATAAAAAATCCCTTTCACATCGTGTGAAAGGGCTCATTTTTAAATTAAGCAATAAGATTGTAATTGCTCTCGTTTTTCAATTGTTAGGCCAAATTCCTGCTCTAAAAACCCAGTCTTAGAACCATAGCGACGATCCATCGCATCCAATGCTGCTTGTAAATAGTCTTCACGGGCGGACATTAATGCATAAAATTGCTGTAGTTCTTGCTCATTATACTGATGCTGAATAGCCTGAGCCATTCGTTCTACCATTGGACGTAAATGTATATTAGTATCTAAATAATCCTCCATGATAGTCTCCACGGGTACATCTAAAGCTAGTAAAATAAGTGCTCCTCCAATACCCGTTCGGTCCTTACCAACTGCGCAATGATGTACAAGACCTAGATTATTAGGATTTTGAATCGTTTGCATTAACTCTTTAAATGAAAGATTGTTAAAAGGCATTTGTGCATAAAAATCCCGAAACATCTCAGGGCTTACCACTTTATAGAAATCTCTACCACCAGCATTGGTTGGCATTTCAAAAGCATGATTACCCTTCGCTGGGATTTGTATATATTGAGCATGCGAGAACACTGGGTTAGGATTATGATACGCCTCATTGTTATCGCGATAATCAAAAATGGTCTTAATCCCTAACGTTTCAAATAGCTCTTTATCCGACAGTGTCATTTTTCCAAGGGCAGCTGAGCGGTAAAATAAACCGTTCTTTACCCTACGCCCATCTTTTGTTTTATATCCACCCATGTCTCGGAAATTATAGACTGCTTCAAATGGAATTACCTTTGTCTCTAATTGCTCCAATCACTACACCTCCTAAGATTATCAAGCATACTTACTTTTATTTTAAAGAACAAACTACATTAATTCCAATTTTCACGCTAGGTAATAATTTAAACCACATAAAAAATGCTAGCTGAATGGCTGACAGCTAGCATGGAAACATTTCTTATTTAAATAACTCTGGGTACACAGCCTTCGCTACTAATTCTACAGCTTCACCAATACGCGGACCAGGTCGATTAGAGATATCTGTATCAATGGACAATACCGCTTTGTTTTGAATAGCTTTCACAGTATTCCAACCATCTCGTCCAAGAATTTCTCCTATTGGATCTTCTGTATAGTTTACTGTTGTTAAAATAACATCTGGATTTTTCGCAATAACATCTTCCTCATTCACTTTTGCCCAGCTATTCAAGTCAGAAAAAACATTATTAACATTAGCTGCATCTAATATTTCTTGCTGGAAAGTGCTAGAGCCTGCTGTATATATATCTGGCTTAGGGCTAACCTCTAAATAAACATTTTTCGGCGTTTTTACATCCTTCACCTTCGTTTGTACTTCAGCAATTTTCGCTTTAATCTCTTCGTTTAATTTATTTCCTTTATCAGGAACATCCATCACAGCAGCAATTTGTTCGATATCTCCATAAACATCGTCGAAAGTAGTCGCAGATTGAATAACAAACACTTTAATTCCTGCGTCCTCAAGCGGCTTTAGGGCATCCTTATCACCGATTGTATAAGCAATGACAACATCTGGCTTTAACGCTATAATTCTTTCACTGTTAAAGTTCGTAGTATCAGAGACACGTTCAATTTTTTGTGCTTCCTCTGGGTAAGTATCGTACTCAGTTGCTCCTACAATTTTATCGCCAACACCTAAAGCAAACAAAATTTCAGTATTACTTGGTTGTAAAGATACAACTGTTTTTGGTACTTCTTTAAACTCTATTTCCACTCCACGGTCATCTGTCACTTTATAGCTTGTTTTCTCTGCTTGTTGTGTATCTTGCGAAGCATCTTTATTTTTTGTATCTTCAGCAGTGCCACAGCCTGCTAATACCAGTGCAAGTAAGAGCACTGATAGCCATTGGAAATTAAATACTTTTTTCATTGTTATTCTCCTTTTTCTTTTTCATTGGGTAGGATTTACTAATAAACGGTATTTCCGCTATTCCAGCTTGCTGATTCATAAAAACAGCCATGACAAAACATACATTAGCTAATAAACCAAGGTAATCGAAAAGAATAGCTGGAACCTCTCGTTCTTCTGATACTTTGTGTAAAGTACGATATGATTTTTTTGCCTCACTGCGACAAAGATGTAAGGCTGCAGCAGCCTCTGTTCCTTGAGGTAAAACAAAACTTTGAATCTCTTCCTTCACATGGCGAACGTAAAAATCATAACGTTCACTTAACCAAGATAAATCCTCTTCAGTTACTGCTAATTTCCCACGTACTGAGCCATTCACATGATAAGCCATAGGTAACATAAGCAATAAATCCTCAGTAACAACTTGAACATCCTCTTTTTTTACCGCAGCTAATGCAACTCCTAGATGTGTTGTCAGGCTATCTGTTCGAATTTCAAAATCGACCGTTGAAGCTTTCTCACGCATAAATGGATAACAAGAATAACGGGCATCTTTTTTCACTTGCTTCCCCCCTATTTTCTATAATGAAAAATTCTTATTTGAAAGGCATAAAAAAGTCGCTCCTTTTTGCAAAGGAACGACAAAAATAACATAATGAGCCATCAAACTGGACAAAGCCTATGTATTTGCCGTATATCCTCCTAGCTTCCGAGAAGTTTTTATACGTTCAAATAAAGGTCGGTCTCCTGGCTTGTACAGTTCGTCACATGAAACGAATGTGTTATAAAGGACCTTCCCATCTTCTTTGAGACAGTGGTAAATCTTTATAATGGCTGCACTTACAGTTGCGGAAACAGCTCCGGTTTTTCACCGGATTCCCGATTATGCTAATTAGCACCTTTATTCTGCAAGAATATTTCATTTGTAAAGCAGTTTATCATATATGCTTCAGAAAAAATAGCTGTACACAGTTTTAAAATATAGCATTATTTCTACTTGAAGAGAAAACCCTAACAAATTTTTACATTATTAAGAAATTTACTATAATAGTGTTTCAATTGCTTTTTCAATATCGAGCTGTGAATCTGTTGGTTCAAAGCGTGCGACGGTCTTACCATTAGCATCTACTAGAAATTTTGTAAAGTTCCAGCGAATATTACGACCATCTAAAAAGCTTGGGGCAAGTTGAACAATTGCTTCTGCCAACATTTTCTCCTGCATACTTGCCTTCCCAAACTCTCGGTAATCCACTTCATGCTTTAAATAATTAAAGAGTGGATGGGTAGCCTCTCCATTTACCTGTACAAGCTCAAAAATCGGGAATGTGACCCCATAGTTTACCTTGCATAGATGCTTAGTTTCCTCCCCATCTTCAGGATTTTGATGGCCAAATTGATCACAAGGGAATCCAAGAACTACAAAATTCTCTTTTCCATATCTATCATACATTTTCTGTAAGTCTTCAAATTGATATGTAAATCGGCATTGGTTTGCCGTGTTAACAATTAACATTGTTTTTCCACGATATGTTTCCATCGATAAAATTTCGCCATTAGGCTTCCGAACTAGATAATTATAAATGCTCATGCATAATCCCCTTTTTTCATTCATTATAGTTGACTATTCTATCGTTCATCAAAGAATTTGCACAAAAAAACACCACCTCGCTACTTTGAACGGATGGCTGACTTATACTTCTTTTTATATTTAGCATCTTGTTCTTCATTAATTAAACGATGGGCAATATCTAATAATTTCGAGTCATTTGTTTGATCATATAACTTTTTAAATGACATTATAATATCCTGACGAATAAGAGATGGCTGTTTTTCATCTATACATGTTTGAAATCTTTTAGCTAGATACGATACAACCAAATCTCTTTGTACTGGACCCGCCTGTCCAATTTTCCAAATTGCTTGTAATGCATGCCTTGCCGTAGCAGATTGTTCATCGTAAGTCACAGCCCAAATCTTTAAAAAATCCTCCAAGACCCTTTCTTCTGGATCACTTTTTGCAGCTAAAGCGCATAAAATTTGTGCAGCACGTGCACGAGAATAACCATTATTGTATGTAAGAGCTTTTATTAGCTGTTCCCAAACTGCATATGTCCAATCTACGGGTTCTTGCATAATTTTTATTAATTCCTCGTAAGATTCATATTGAATATCGCGATCATGCTCTGTTAGATTACTAAAAAGTTGCAAAATCTCTTTTTCCATAATTCATCCCTACCTTTATTGTTTCAGAACGTAATAAAATTTGATTTATGGTACACTTAACTTAATTTTTTTCGCAAAGAAGGTGAGTTTATGAATAAATTTAATGCTAGGAAATTGATTTTTCGGTTGATTGTGATAATATCACTACTTCTAGCTGCCTATTTTGTTATCCCAGTGTCCATGCCTTTAATACTTGCTGGGATTAGTGCATTTTTCTTAGAACCAATTGTCATGTTCTTTAAACGGAAATGGAAAATGTCACGGAAAATAGCAGTTGCTTTTATTTACATAGTGAGTGTTATTGTTATATCTATTATTTGTTATCTTTCTATTACACAAATAATGACACAAATAATTTTACTATCTAAGCAAGCTCCCTATTATATTTCCAAGCTATCAGATATGTGGCTTCATATGCAAGAAAATATTTCTAAATACACAGAAGACTTTCCACCTGAAGTAAGTGCTTCGCTTCAAAAAACCACTATGGATTTCATAAAGAAAGTCGAAGAATCCTTTTTAAGCTTCTTTAATTATAGCAAAGTTTCTGCCTTCTTTTCAGAGATACCCAGCCTATTTATCAGTCTTCTCGTTTATATGATTGCGCTATTCCTATTTATGCTTGATTTGCCTAAGTTAAAGCAAATCACTTATAAATATTTAAAGCCCAATACAGCAAAGAAGATAAAAATTATTTTAAATCGCTTAAAAGATGCAACATTTGGCTATATGAAGGCTCACTTATTTGTAAGCTTTATTATTGGAGGCGTCACACTCATTGGACTGCTATTAATCCAACCGAAATATGCAGTAACAATGACGATTATTATCTGGTTAATAGATATTGTACCATTCCTAGGCTCTATCATTATTCTAGCGCCATGGGGACTTTACCACCTGTTGATGGGAAACACCTCTATAGCTGTAAAATTATTCATCTTAGCTGCTATTTTACTTATTATTCGTCGAGTAGTCGAGCCTAAATTAATGGGAGACCATATCGGTTTATCCACTTTACCAACATTAATTTCCATGTTCATAGGTCTACAGTTATTTGGTATTATCGGTTTACTTGTCGGCCCATTCGTTATTATTTTCTTTATTGCCTTGAAAGAGACAGGTGTCATCAAAGTAAATTTTAAAATTTAATATCAATTTAATATGCAGGAAAGTCTCTTTTCAAGAATAGAAGTAGTCGTCTTGTTTCTTTTGAAAGAATAGCATTCCAAAAACAAAAAAGGTCATCTTTGTATATTTTTCTCTACAAAGATGACCTTTTTCTTATCTCAACCGTCTATATATTAGTGAGGCCTATTGAATACGTCCAAAGCCTACTAAGTATTGATTCCACCAATCAAGTGATTCAATTACGACACCATTGTTTTGAGCGTCGATCATTGTGTTATTACCTAAATAAATACCTACGTGAGCTACACCTGAACCATAGCTGAAGAACACTAAGTCCCCAACGCGTGCTTCACCTGCTGAAATGCGTTGTGTTGCTAAATATTGTTGTGATGCTGTACGAGGTAAAGAAACACCCGCTTGCTTATATGACCATTGTACAAGACCTGAACAGTCAAAACCTGTCGATGGGTTGCTACCACCCCAAACATAAGGACGTCCTAGGAATTGTTTAGCTGTTGAAATGGCATCTCCTGAAGAAACAGTGCCAGCTCCTGACCCAACAATAATTTTTTGTGGTTCGCCTCCACCATTATTCTGAGTTGCTTGTATAACTGGTGTAGCTGCTTGAAGTGCACGTAAACGAGCTGCCTCTTCTTCAGCTGCTTTACGCTCTGCTTCTAAACGTTCTTCTTCTTGTTTCGTTGCAATTTCAGCTTTTAATGCAAGTGATTTCGCTTCGTTCTCAGCTTTCTTCACTTCCATTTCGCTTTCTTTTTGCTGAAGCTCTTGGAATTGTTTTTGAAGTTCCTTTTGTTTTTCATCTAATGTAGCTTTTTGTTGCTCTAAGCTTGCTTTATCTGCTTCCTGTTGATCCACTAATTCTTGGTCAGCATCCATTAATGTTTTTACCGCTACGACACGATCCATTAAATCTGCAAAGCTTTTTGCCTCAAGCACTACATTTAAATAAACACCTACAGTGTTGTCTTGCGCTTGATATGCAGCCATACGCTCACTTAAAATTTTTGAACGTTGCTCGATACGTTTTTGTGTTTCAACAATACTAGCATCCACTTCTTTAATATCTGCTTGTACTTGTTTAAATACCTTTACTTTTGCGTCGATCTCTTGTTGTAGTTTCGTTAGTTCTTCTTGTAATTTTTTAATTTGTGCATCTATTTCAGCCTTTTTCTCAATCATTTGTTGAGAAGTTTCTTCGGCATGTACTTCTGTTGGTTGAATTGTATTAAATAATAAGCCGCCAGCTAGTGCTAATGCTAGCACCATCGACTTACGCCATTTGTTACGCTTAGCCACGTTACCTTCATTTCCCTTCATCTATCAATTTCGCTCTCGATATTCTATGTAATCACTTGAACGATTTCTATTTTAATTAAATGTTCTTATATTTATTTTAGCCTTTTAAAGTTTAGCATTTTCTACATAACTTTTATACTATTTCATGTCTATTTAATACATTAGTAAAACTCGAAATATTTCTGTAACATTCGCACTTAAACTACATTATTCTACATAATACATTTTTCTTCTACACAGAGAAACTATTAGCTAATTCGACATTAGACCTAACAGATCTTTTGTAATGTTTTTGTAATATTTGAGGGTGCCAAAGAAAAAGGTAGGGAAAAAATTCCCTACCTATTGCTTCATCGACCTTAATGCTTGTATAGATAATCTCACTAACAAAATAGCACATAAAAATAAACCTAAATATGCCGCTGTGTTCAAATAGACCGCATAAGAATCGTGGATAAATTGTGAAATAGCTAAAAGAGCGACAGATATAATACCAAAAGTTATACCCACCAGCAGCAAAACAAATTGAGAAAACAAATGTGTAATAAAACGTGAATTATGTTCATCCGAAAAGACATCATGATGTAAAATGATTTTTCCGCTCTCAACTCGCTGAATGAGCTGATCGACTCTTCTAGGCATTTTACGCAAAGTCGGTATTAGCATAGATAATTCTTCTTGCAGCCGCTCCTTAGTTGCCATCGGTTCTTTAAAAGGCTTAAGGAAAGAGGCACGCATATATGTAGCAGAAAAATCCTTTGCCTCAGTAAAGATATCAAAACGTGGATCTATTACCCGTAATGTGCCATCTAACGTCACTAAGGAACGGAGAGCTAATCCCACTGCTGGATAGAATGCAAGTCCAAAATCTCTTACCACTGTAAATAGCGCGTGAATTAATTCTTCAGTAGGTATACGGTCAACATAGGAAATTTTCAGTAAAATTTGGTCGATTGCCTGCTCCATTCTCGCACGTTCTGCATGATCAGCATTTTCCACTAATAATGTTAAACCATCATATAAAACGCTTGAATCATTTAGTTGAATGCCCATCAAAAATAACTTTAAGCCTTCTTGCTGTGTTGCACCTAAACGTCCTACTGCGCCAAAGTCAAGCAAGACTGGTGTTCCATCTGTTTCATCGATATGGATATTTCCCGGATGTGGGTCTGCATGAAAAATACCAGAGAATAGCATCTGCTCAAAAAATGAGTAGAGTACGGTTCTTGCAAATTGCCTACGATCAATCGACAAACGATTAAATTCAGATGCCCCCTCTGCCACACTTTGTCCACGAATATACTCCATCACAATAACATTTTCATTACTGTAAGGCGTAAATATTTTAGGAATTCGAACCTTGTAATCGCTTTTCGCCAGTGCATTCTTCACCTGTAGCGTATTACGTACTTCAATATCTAAATGAATCTCCTCACGTAGCCCCTCTGCAAATCCCCCAGCCAACTCTCGAAAGCCTAATGATTCTGCCCAGGTTGATTTTGTGGATAGCCAATTAGCAAATTCCTCTAAAATTTCAAGGTCATCGCGCATAATTCCCTTTACTTCTGGACGCAATAGCTTGACTACCACCTCTTCATAATTTTTAAGCCTTGCTTTATGCACTTGGCCAATAGAGGCTGCTGCAATGGGTTCCATTTGAAATTGGCTAAATATTTCGTCCATTGATTGCGGAAGAGATCTCTCTAAAATTTGTTTCACTTGCTCCTCTGATAAAGGCCTTACTCGGTGTTGAAGCCTTTCTAATTCATCAATAAAAATAGGTGAAAAAAGCTCTTTTCGTGTGGAAAGTACCTGGCCAAATTTGATGAAAATCCCACCACATTGTTCTAACGTTGCGCGCAAAGCAATTGCAAGTTCTTTTTCATTTTCTCGTTGCCTCGCAAATTTAATCGTTTGTACGACACCGTTTGTAACAGCAATTTTTAATACCTGACGCAGGCGTTTCTGCTGTCGCCAATAGCTACGCAATCGCAATAGTAAAGATTTTTGGCCGTGACGGCGATCTCCATTCGTAATGCCACTAGGGTCAAAAAGCTCAAATACCAAATAAAGCAACATCGAAATTAGTAGCATACTACCGATCCAAATTAGTGTGCTTACCTCAGTTACTGTTTGCATCATCGTTTCTGATAAAAAATCTGTATGGCGTAGATAAGAATACCAGTACACAAAAGAGGTTAATGTCACACTAATAACGACTGACAGCACTCTTCGCACAAAATTAATATTCGAGCCAATTAATCGTCCACTCACAATATAAATCAAACCCGATACTATGAGGATTTGGGTTAAAAATTTCAAAAAGATCAATATGTCACCCCCTGTGCCATTTCCATTTCCTACTACCGTTAGTATAGCAAATTTGTGCATCAACTTTCTTGAACGAGGAACACCACAGAAAATTTATTAATTTGGCACCTTGATAATATACCCTTTAGGGTATATTATTTATTTGTAGTATTCAAACTACATAATTCTCCTATTTTTAGAAACAAAACCTTTATTTAATAGACTCTAAATACCCCATTATGTATTTACTATGAAAAGGAGTGTTTACATTGAGTAAAAAATTTTTAATAGTCGGCGGCGTTGCAGGTGGTGCATCCACAGCGGCTCGTCTTCGTCGTCTAGATGAAAAGGCAGAAATTATTATATTTGAAAAGGGGCCGAATGTTTCATTCTCTAATTGTTCTCTCCCCTTCCATTTAAGCGGGATTGTTGAAAATAGCGACAAATTAATTTTAATGACGCCTCAAGGCTTCCAAACAAAATACAATATAGAGGCTCGTGTTCAGCAAGAAGTTGTACGTATTAACAGAGAGCAAAAAACCATCACCATTAAGGATTTAAAAACGAATAGAGATTATGAGGAAAGTTACGATACGTTAATTTTATCCCCAGGAGCAAGTCCTATCGTCCCTGACTTAGAGGGCATTCATTCTAAGCACGTCTTTACCATTAGAAACGTGGCTGATATTGACCGTTTAAATTGGTATCTACAAACAGATAATGTACAGGATATTGCCGTGGTCGGCGGAGGCTTCATTGGTGTAGAGGTAGCAGAAAATTTGAAGCTAGCAGGCTATAATGTATCTCTAGTTGAATTTGGCCAACAAATTATGGTCCCTTTTGATTATGATATGGCTCAAATCTTACACAAGGAAATGACTGATAAAGGGGTTCAAGTTATTGTCAATGACGGTCTTGCAAAGGTTACACCAAATAATGTGACGTTGAACTCAGGCAAACAATTGAAAGCCCAAGCAGTAGTATTAGCAATTGGCGTTCGACCTGAAATCCGCTTAGCCAAAGAGGCCGGGCTAACAATTGGTGAACTCGGAGGTATTCAAGTTGATGCAAATTACGTGACGTCTGATCCTTCCATATATGCTGTGGGAGATGCGATTGAAGTATTCCATCAGCTTACCCATAAACAGACGCGCCTTGCTTTAGCCGGTCCCGCTCAACGACAAGCACGTGCAGCAGCTAATCATATGTATAACATCCCTCATCACAACAAAGGAGTCATTGGATCTTCAAGCGTACAAATTTTCGATCTCGTATGCGCGACAACAGGTTTGAACGAAAAAACAGCCCTAGCAAATGGCTTTCAAGCAAAAAGTGTTTATTTGATAGCTCCAGACAAAGTAGGACTAATGCCAAATAGTAATCCACTTCACTTTAAGCTCGTTTATGAAACACCGACGGGTAAAATACTAGGGGCTCAAGCAATAGGTAAAGGTAATGCAGATAAGAGGATTGATGTTATAGCTACCCTCATCACAATGGGCGGTACATTAGAAGATTTAAAGGAGCTAGAGTTATCCTATTCTCCAATGTTTAACACTGCCCGTGATATTGTTAATTTGGCAGCTCTTGTAGCTCAAAATCTATTACACGGACACTTTAAGCAGGTAAAAGTTGATGAAGTAAGGGAACTCATTGAAAATCAAGCCTTTTTCTTAGACGTTCGTGAAAAAAATGAATTTGAATCCGGTCACCTTATCAATGCACACAATATTCCTCTAAGTGAACTTCGGGAAAGAATGGATGAAATTCCGAAGGATCAAGCAGTGTATGTGCATTGCCGATCTGGTCAACGTAGCTATAATGCTGTTATGGCCCTTCAAAATAGCGGTTTTTCTAACGTCTTTAATGTAAGTGGGTCATTCCTAGGGATTTGCTTATACGAATATTTTACAGATATCACAACGAACAGAGATAAAATAGTAACTGCTTATAATTTTAAATAAGTTAAAGGGATGCCAATTATCAGCATCCCTTTTCTTCGTTAATTTGTAGACAAAACTTTTTCCCAGTCAATCGTACCATTTTTAACTTGTTCACGTTTTTCCTTAGTCATGATGTCATTTGGACGCCCGCCTTTTGGCCAATCTTTTTCATGGTTTGCCCACTCTGGACGATCTTGCGATAAAATAAAGGCAGCTAAATCTGCAGCTTCTTGATCTGTTAATGTTCCCGCTGCACCTATCGGCATATTATTTTGAATATAGCCAGCCATTTTTGACATACGTGCCATACCTGCGCCATCATTAAATGAATTATCTCCCCATAAAGCTGGGCCAGTATTAGCACCAGTTCCTGCGCCATCAGCTGCATGACAGGCTATACAGGACTGTGCATAAAGCTCCTCACCATCTGCAACATTTGGAATCGGCACATTCTTCATATCACTTGTGCCCGCCCATTCACGTTTTGCTCCAATCGGAACACCTTCAGAAATATAAGCGAAATACGCCACCATAGCCTCTAGTTCATCACTATTCATTTCGAATTTTTTACCATTCATACTCCGAACCATACAGCCATTAATCCGTTCTTCTATTGTAACTACACCACCTGAGCGTCCAATATACTGTGGATAATTTGCCATTACACCTACTAATGATGAGGCTTGCTCGTCATAGCCAGCACCGGCATGACAGCTTGTGCAAGATAATTGGTTGCCCACATATTCATCTGCCGCAACATGTGTGTTATTAACAAGTTCATAGCCCGTTAATATTGCTTCTTTCATTGGACCATCTGGTACTTCTTCAATACTTGGCGGAGCATAGACCATTGACTGAGCAGCTGCTGTTGTTGGTATTTGTGTTTGCACTGTCGCTTCTTTCTCACTCACATTCGAATCAACTGTAATTTTGTCACTGACAAACGTCCCAACAAAAATGGCGCCTGCTAACAGTACTGTTCCTGCTACTCCTGCTACTATAGGTTTCATCTATAATACCCCCCTTTGTATTCTCACTTATATTTTAGCAACATAACAATTTATTGGATGTGATTTTTCTCACACTACCATAAAATAGAACCATTCAGATGATAAAAAAGGATAAATTATACATTTTATTTTGTTCTATAACACAGAAAACAAGACTTAATACCTCTTGCAGTATTCATTTGTTCGAAAAAAAAGCGTCAAGTACACATACGCACTCGACACCTTTAAAGTCTTTTATAGTTTACACTGTCCATCAGCACATACCGATTCTCCATTACCATTTATCATTATCGTTGGCTGAATACCAGCTATTTCTGCAGCTTGATGCAAAGTTCGCACAAACACTTCATTCGGCTCAGCCCCTTTAATACCATAACGATTTTCAAATACAAAGAACGGTACACTTTGTACGCCAAGTTGCTGTGCTTCATAGCGATCCTTGTCTAGCTCTTCACTAAAATCAGTTGAAGCTAATATTCCCGCTGCAACTTCTCTATCCAAATCTAATTGCGCAATAACTTTTAATAAGAACTCATCTTTATTCAAATCTTCACCATCTTTAAAATAACCAGCCATTAGTGCTTCCGTATAAGCTGTCGCTTTACCAAATTGCTGCGTCCATTTAGCTAAACGATGAGCCTTTTCTGTATGCGCTGTTTTCATCTTAGCAAAATCATAATGCAAACCAACTTCCGTTGCTCTCGTAGCTATACCCTCGACCATATCTTTCACTTCATCTAGCGTGACATCATACTTTTTAGCCAGCGCCTCATAAAAAGAGGGTGCATTCACTTTCGGGATATCTGGGCCTATTTGAAATGCTTTATATTCTATTTCCACTAATCCTGTATAGCCTGCGATGCCAATCGCCCGTTCCAGTTCTCGCTTGCCAATATAACAAAATGGACATGTAAAATCAGAGAAAACTTCAATTTTCATTACCATACCCCCTTATAATATATCCATCCAAATTTTAATAGCTGTTGCTAATATAAGAACCGCTAAAATAATTTGTAGGAATTTAGTATTTAACTTGCCCCCTATTCTCGCACCTAGAGGAGCAGCTATTAGACTAGCTACAATCAAGATGAGCGCTGGATAATATTCCACTTGCCCAGTCATTAATTTACCAATAGTTCCTCCTATTGAGGAGATAAACGTAATAGCAAGGCTTGACGCAATGGTCATACGAGTAGGGATTCCTAAGACCACAAGCATGATTGGTACTAATAAAAATCCACCAGCTGCCCCTACTATCCCGGAACCGATACCAACAACGAAAGCTAATAGGGCCGACAATGGTTTATTAAATGTAACAGCCTGCATCGGTTTATCATCAATTTGCTTTTTCGGTATGAACATCATCACAGCTGCAATCAATGCAAGGATTCCATAGACCATGTTAATACCAGACTCAGATAAAAATTTTGAACCGAAGCTACCCACAAAGCTTCCTGCTAATATGGCGCTCCCCATATAGATAATGAGTGATTTATTTAAATACCCACCTTTACGATAGACCCAAACACCTGAAAGAGCAGCAAAAAGTACCTGAATCGCACTTATTCCTGACACCTCATGTGCAGAAAAGGCCGCAAATCCTAGTAATGGCGGTATATATAGTAGCATCGGGAAATTAATGATGGCACCGCCAATACCTAACATCCCTGATACAAATGAACCGAGAAAACCAATAAGTAAAATGGTTAAGATCCATGCAATATCCATTTAGTTTTCCTTCTTTCTGGCTGTATTCAACAAAAGGAAAGAAGGGTTGTTCTACTGTAATAGACAACCCTCAATCAGCCCTATGCTTTCTGAATGAAAAATGTAATAACGCCAGCCTCTTCAGATTGATCTAAAATGATATGACCTCCTGCTTTTGCCCAAGCAGGAATATCCGCTAAAGCTCCTTTATCTGTCACCTGAACTTCTAAAACTTCCCCAGACTTTAGGGAATCTATTGCTTTTTTTGTCTTCACAATAGGCATTGGACAAGAAAGGCCTTTTGCATCTAGTTGTAAACTTGATTTCATCATATTCTCCTTCAACTCGACAAAAGTTGTAAGCGATTTTGCCGGTTCTTCTTGTTTTATATCTTCATGAAGGATGAGCGCCTTCAATTCACGAAATTTACATATAATAAGCATACATGCATACTCATTGCACTTTAGCATGTTTTATCGTACTGCACAGCGATTTGGTCCAATTTCCATTTCTGTTTGCTCATCTAACGCAGGTGTGATTTTCCCCATATTCACCTGACGAATTTCCTGATAAGCATTTGGTTGTGGAGGTAATTCATCTGTTACCACACGTCTAAATTCTTCTTCATCTTGAATATTTAATCCATGGTTTTGTACAAATAAATCCCCTAGTCGTCTAGCAACCGTCCCATCTTCACTCAGCTCATCAATAATCATAAAATGTGCTGGTAAGACAATAAGTTCATCAGACAATTCTCGATAACGCTTGTAAAGCGTGTCTCGTAAATCTCCAACCCAGTCATCAGCAAGGCCAGCTAAATCAGGACGTCCGATTGAATCGATAAATAAAATATCTCCTGTTAATAAATATTTGCTGTCAACAACAAATGAAGTAGAGCCTATCGTATGACCAGGAGAATAGATAGCTCCTACATCTATTTTTGATGCACCGATTTGAACAGTCGTTCCATCAACTAATGGTGTATAGTGGAACACAACTTCCTCAGCGTCCTTAGGTGGCAAATAATAGGTTGCGCCTGTCATCTCTGCAATATGGCGCCCACCTGAAATGTGATCAGCATGTAAGTGTGTATCAAAAACATGTTTAATTTGGACATTTTTATGTTCTGCAAAATTTATAAACACATCTGTAAAACGTACAGCATCAATAATAGCTGCTTCACCTTCAGAAAGGACCATATAAGACAGACAGCCCTTTCCTAAGCGAACAAACTGATAAAGCTCACCACCGCCTGTTAAATCACCTACTTTAATTGGCTCTAAATATTCACTCCAGGATTTCATACCTCCAGCTAAATAGGCAACCTCAATACCTGCCTCAGCTAACATTTCAGCAACCATTAAAGACGATCCTTCTTTAGCACAAACGACTAATACATCTTTATCAGTTGGGATATTCGGTAAAATATTATCAATACCATCTAACAGTTCAAAATACGGTATATTTAAGTACTCAAAACGATGTCCATCGATTTTCCAATCTTCGAATGCATCCGCATTACGAACATCTAAAATAAACAACTCTTCATTGTGAATAACCTTTTTAGCTACTTGTGACGCGCTCCATTTTTGAATTGACATCTCTTTTACCCCCATTGGTATTGTTTTTATGTTTTTTATAGCGGAGAGGGGTGCCCTCTCCGCTTTTATAGGTAGGTCACTAGAATGTAAGTGACGGTGCTGCGTCTTTCGCGAATTCTAGGAACGTTACGGCTCCTCCCACTTCAATACCCTCAATGAAATCTTCAGTAGTTAAACCCATAACATCCATCGTCATCTGACAAGCAATAAATTTCACACCTAATTCTTGTGCCATTTCCACTAGTTGAGGAATAGCTGGCACATTTGCTTTTGTAAACCCTTCAGCATAGTGTTCTGCTCCAGCTGGCATTGGTAATGCATGCATACCTTGCTTATGAATTAAATTCAAACCTTCAAATGTAAAGAAGATAGCTACCTCTTTCTCAGAAGCTGCCGCAGCTGTTGCGATATTAAATACCTTATACGCATCAAATAAACCACCGTTACTTGCAATGATTGCTACTTTGTTCGACATAATAAAATTCCTCCAATTTAAATGTTTTTTGTTAAATCGCCTGACCAGGATGTCATACCTGGTAAGACGTTAAATACTTTCGTAAAACCATGTGAAGCCAGCTTTTGCGCAGCCATGTCACTGCGTTTTCCAGTACGACAAATAACATATATCTCCTGCTCTTTATCAAGCTCAGAAAGTCGTGTCTCCAGTTCGCCCATTGGTATCGATTTTGCTCCCGCAATATGCCCAAAAGCGAATTCCGCTTCCTCACGTACATCTAGAATTAATCCTTTACGACTTGTGATTTGCTCTAAATCAATTGTTTGATCAAACGTCATTTCTTCTATTTGGTCGTTTGTACATTTACGAATATAGTGTTTCAGTACACCATCATCTTCTAAAGTACCAATATACTGATGACCTACAGTTTCAGCCCATGCCGCAATATCAGCTTTAGATCCTTTGTCAGTCGCAGCTACTTCTAAAATTTGACCATCTACTAAATCAGCCATCGCTTTTTTGTTTTCACAATCGGCATCGGGCAAGAAAGACCCTTGGCATCTAGCTGAAAATCCGCCTTCATACTTTTCACAACCTCCATATACCTATAAGGGTATTATTTTAATCAAAAAAATATAGATTTAACCTATTACTGTACTTTTCCCTCCCAAGCTAACATACCACCAATCATGTTAGTTACATTAAAGCCATTACTTTCTAATAGTTGAGTAGCCCGAGCACTTCGTCCACCTGATCGACAAACCATAATATACGACTCCCTCTTATTTAATTCAGGTAGTCGAAACTCTAATAAACCTAGCGGGATATGAATAATGCCCGGGATGTGGCCAGCCTCTACTTCATCTACCTCTCGCACATCAATAAGATTCAGCTTCCCTCCTTGCTCCATCGTTTGTTGAACTTCTTTTGCTGTAATTTCTTTCACTTTTTTCTCCTCCTAGTATGCACTCATTCCACCACGAACATTAGAAACACGCTCAAAACCTTGCTTTTTAAGTTGGTTACAAGCCTGACTACTTCGCATACCACTCTGACAAATAACTATGATCTCTTTATCCTTCGGAAGGTTTTTAAAGCTCGACCCAAGCGGAACATTTTTAAATTGCGAGATATGCCGACCTTTATACTCAGCAGGCGTGCGTACATCGATAAATATCTTATCCTTATCATTCAGCATATCTTTTAATTGGGCTGTAGAAATTGATTGAACGCCCTTCGCTGGCTTCATTCGCCAAACGAAAAAGGCTGCCACAAGCGCGATAATAATCCATATTTCCATATGACCAGTCCTCCTTTTTATACGATTATGGGTATATCAAGTTATCGACTTTTCACGACCAAGTCCATCGCCTCTTGGATAGCAGCATTCATTTTTTCAGCATTGCCTTCAGCAGTCGATACACAATCTAATAAATTTTCACTTACAATGACACCAATCGTCCGGTCAACAGCAGAACGCACGGCAGATAGCTGTGTAATCACATCTTTACAACTTTGACCTTCTTCCATCATGCGTAAAATACCCCGCATTTGACCTTCCATACGTTTCACACGATTTGCAGTGTTTGAGCCATACGCCATTCTGTTATGCCCCCTTTCAAACGATAGATTGAACTTCCTTACGAGATTTATATTATACCCCTATAGGTATGTTGTCAACATAAAGCTTCTATCTTTTTTAAAATGCTGCAATTGCGAGTTACAATGTTCTCCCTATCGCTTTAACCTCATCTATCTGCTTCCTTATTATTTCAACAAAAAACCCTGCTACGAGTTATTACTCATAGCAGGGAGTTTATTTTTATTTAGCTAATTGCATGGCTGGCCCAAAGAATTCATAGTGAATTTTTTCATCTTTCACGCCAATTTCCTGTAAATTTTTAATAACCGCTTCCATAAAGCCTACAGGGCCACATACATATACATCTGCATTATCAGCTACTTTTTCAGCCAGCAATTCTTTTGTAATAAGCTTGTCTTCATCAGAGTATAAAGCTGTATAGGATGCATTCGGTAAGACGTTTACTTTCTTTTGAATGTCATCACTGAACGCTACAACCTTCTCATTACGAGCACATTGGATAAAGTTCACTTCATTCACTGCATTATCATTTAGAGATTGCAGCATACTGTTTAAAGGTGTTACACCGATACCGCCACTTACAAATGTAATTGGTGCAGCCGTTTCTTCTAACACAAATAATCCGGCTGGAGCACTTACATCTACCAAATCTCCAACTTGTAATTGATCATGAATATAATTTGACACTTTACCATTTGGCGTATGATCACTTTCACGTTTCACCGAAATACGATAGCCATCTTCTGCACTCGCTTGTGAAAGTGTATATTGACGGTTCATTAAATACTCTTCTCCTGGCACTTTCACTCGAATAGAGATGTATTGACCTGGTTCATAAGTTGGTAGTGGTGATCCATCTTCATTTACAAAATAAATAGAAGTTACTAAGTCACTTTCTACAACTTTTTTTGCCACTTTCAATGGTTTAAATAGACGCCAACCACCATTGTTCTCAGTTTTTTGGTATAACTCTTCTTCTACTTGAATGAAAATATCTGCGATAACGCCATAAGCCTCGGCCCATGCACCAATAATGTCATCAGTTGCTGCATCACCAAGTACTTCTTTAATCGCTTTTAATAAGTTTTCACCCACAATTGGGTAATGTTCAGGTAAAATTCCTAAACTACGGTGTTTATGTGCAATAAGCATTACGGCTGGTAAAATTGCTTCTAAGTTTTCAATATGAACTGCTGCAGCGTAAACAGTATTTGCTAATGCTGTTTGCTGACGGCCTTGTTCTTGGTTCGTGTGATTAAAAATATTTAGTAATTCTGGATGAGCTTGAAACATATTTTTGTAAAACGTCTTTGTGATTTCAACACCATGAACTTCTAATACAGGTACTGTCGCTTTAATAATTTGAATTGTTTCTTGTTTTAACATATCGCTTACCATCCTTTCGTGATTACAATATAACGCTTTCATTCTCTTAAAGCAATATATAAAATACATCTTTAACAAAATAGACATAATTAATGTATTTTAAATACATCTTTAAAAATAGGTTGTAGATATTATACTTCAATGTAAAAATGCTATAATTATTTTGAATTATAGAAAGTAGGGTGTTTAGATGCGCTTAACTTTATACACAGACTACTCTTTGCGCACACTTATTTATTTAGGCGCAAAGGAAGATGGTCAATTATCGACTATTCAAGAGATCTCAGATGCTTATAATATATCGAAAAACCATTTAATGAAGGTGACACACCAACTAGGGTTATTAGGTTACATTGAAACAATCCGTGGACGTGGCGGTGGAATTCGCCTTGCTATCGATCCAAAAACCATTACCATCGGTGAAATTGTTCGTCATACAGAAGAGGATTTTCATCTTGTAGAATGTTTCGATAAAGAAAATAACCTATGTAAAATAGCTCCAGAATGTCAATTAAAGGGTGTACTGTATGAAGCTTTGCAAGCCTATTTGAAAGTATTAGATCAATACACCTTGGACGATTTCCTTCATTCTAAGGAAAAATTAATGGCTCTACTGCTCGGTAAATAAAAATACCCGCTCAACATTTGTTGAACGGGTATTTTTTTTAGAAGTTTGCTTATAATTGCTTTGAAAAGAAAATCATATCCAATGCACGAATACCATTTTCATAAATTGGTTCTGGGTAATGACTGAAGTAGTCCTTTTCAATAGCCTCCATGCGAAAGCCTGCTTTTTGATAAAAAGCGATATTATCAATACTTGAGTTCGCCGTTCCAACTAATACCGTTTGATAACCATCCTTTTGACATTCTTCAGTGAGCTGTCGCAATATCTCTTTGCCTATTCCCTTCCCTTGATACTTTGGTACAATAGCAATATTCTTCAATTCAATTGTAGTATTAGTTTGAGGAATGACTAATGCCACTCCCACCAACAGTTCTCCACAATTAATTTTATATAATGTACCCTTATCTAAATATTTCCGAACTGCCACTTCACTCTCATCAGCTAATAAAAGCTGAGGTAAAAAGGCTTCTCGGTTTCCTTCTACCTTTTCTAGGGATGTTCGATAACGGACATAATCTTCTCGTTCAAAAACATTTAACACACATGGTTGCTTTTCCTTCACTTCTAACCACGAATGCTCCTCAGGATAATCTTTTTCCACCCCTAATCGAACAAAAGGTAGCTTTTCTTGTGCTTTTTGTGAACGGATATTAACCTTTCGGGCTCCTGCAAAAACACGTGATAATCCCAGCTCAAAAAACGCAATATCTAAAATAGCCGTTTTTGCTTCAAGATTATAGCCCTTCCCCCAAAATTGATAGCCAAGCCAAGAGCCGATATGACAGCTCTTTTTATGACGATCGATAAACATTAATGATGTCACACCAATGACTTGCCCCTCCTCATCTAAAATCACACGAGGGACGGTCTTACCTTCTTCTTCATCTATACGTTCACGCTTAATAAAATGAATTGTGTCTTCTACCTTGCCAGCAGGTAAGCCTAGGGCATCTCGAACCTGTGGCATAGAAGACAACGCATGCATAGCCTCAGCATACTTCACATCATGCCTTACTAACGTTACTGCCATCTTCTATTCCCCTTTATTTCTTAGGATTGAAAACTTATTCTTTATATATACTCCATATACTATAGATTATTCAAAAGCCTTGTTTTGCTAGTATAACTGAATATCCATCTACTTTATATAAATATAGAAAAATAAAAATTGAGAAAGTGAGCTTTTACTACACTTTCTCAATTATTTTTATGGTTGAACTGGTATAGTGATCTCTAGTTCAGGTATATATTGAATTTTCGGATAACCGTTTTTATCCAATTGAAACATACCTTTTTCGTTTTCCTTGAAAAGATGGATATAGGGTTTTAAGGTTATTGTTTTTGGAACAGATTCAAAAGGAGTGTACCGAAGATCATCAAGATGAATGTTTCCATTGGTAGCGTTCCAACCGTTTCCTCCAATTAATTCAATTTCACGACCATGCTCATCAATAATAACTATCCCCATTGTTAGTAGTGTTAAATTATCAGTGAACGTTGAATTATCAGTTAAAACCATCCGTGTTGTGATACTTGTTGTAACTGGTGTTAGCTTGACCTTTTCAAGAGTCAAATGAATATTGTCATATTGTCGACTTATATTTGGTGCTAAAGCTACATAGTCTTTCACTTTATTTTTCACAGGAATATCAATTTCAATGGGGTTTTCTATACCTTTGACAAAAGCTTGAATGGTTAAATCAAATTGCTCTGGGAAAGGCTTCCCCCCCTGATTTCTCAGATCCGAAAATTCAATAATAACAGAAGCATTATCTTTACCAGGGTACATAAAACGACTAATAGAATTGGACTCACTCGGAGCAAAAGAATTAATAGGCTCATCATTTATAAACAAATTATAATTACTGATACAATCCATTAAAGCTTCTTTCTGATCTTCTTTATAGGGGCGTTCAATAGCAATTGAAACACGTGTACCGTCATACGCTACTTCCGATACACTTAATGTAAACCCCTCCTGTGTCACACTTGTCTGTGGTTTTGTAGAAAGTCCTTTTTCATCAGCCATCTGCAACCCCAAATCACCAGCGAGACGGAAAATTGAGGATAGTACAGGCACTTGTTTAAGCGTTGCAGCCATTGTTGGTGAAATAAATGATGTAATAAATAGTAAGCTAACTAGCATGGCTGTTGCAAAAGCAACTTTATAGTGCCATTTCTTCTGGTGCTTTACTACTTGTGGCTGCTCGTTACGTTCATATTTACTGATTACACGATCAACCAAATCAATTTCTACAGGTGTTTCTCGAATTAGCAGCTCTATTCGTGCCATTTCTTTATCCTTCTGCTTTGAATGAATGCTCATAAAATCCACCTCCTAACTTATTTTCCTTTATTAATTTTTTGCGTAATCGTTCATATTTTTTTCTTATTGTAGCTGGTTTCATATCCATAATTTCAGAAATCTCTTCAAAGCTATATTCTTCAATAGAACGAAGCAGTAAAATCCTTTTTTCATCTACATGTAAGTTTTCCAGTAGCCTATGCACCATCTCATCATATTCAGGTATCGGTGCTTGCGTCTGCTCCACCTGTTCTCGCTTCACACTTAGCCAAAATTTATAGCCCCTATTTTTTGCTTTTATGACATCAATACAATGGTGGTGAGCGATTTTATAAAGCCACGCCGATAAGGAAACCGTATAAGAAAATTTATGAATATTCTCTAGTCCTTTAATAAAAATATCTTGCGAAGCATCCTCCGCCTCCTCTTTGGTTCCTAGCATATAGTAACAATAAATATAAATTTGCTTTTGAAAACAACGAATGATTTCTGCATAGTCATGCGTGTCCCCTGATTGAACTTGCTCCACGATTGATTGAATATCTATATCAGCTCGCTCTTTTGATGGTTCTCGTGTAGTCAATGTTGTCCCCCCTCTCCAATCTATATAACTGAAATTATTAGAAGTTTGTGACACTAGATAAAAAATCTTAAAAATATTATTGAATGTCATCGAGTTACTTGGAGAAATCTTTTATATCTTCCCTTCTTCGCCTATATAACTGAAATCAACAGCCATTTGTGACACACTATAAAAATTTTTCACAAAAATAAAACGCTTAAGGGTAACCTAAGCGTTTGAGTCTCACTATTTTATTTTGTAGCTTGTTATAAACCCTTTAATAATTGGGATAAATACTCCTATCAATACAATGGGTAGGAACCACCATCCTAATGAATTTACCTCACCAAGACCAATACGAACCATCTGAATCGATATAAAAGCAAATAAAATGAGACAGATATTTTTTACTTGATTTAGTATTTTTCTGCTATTCAAATAAAATACTTTTACATTACTTTCATCCAAACGTGACGGATAATTATGCATATGAGGTGCTTTTTCTAGCAGCCACATAACAATCCATAAAAATAAACCGATGAACGGAAGAATGAATAATTCTATTTTTGATCCCCATCGATCCACCTCACCTAATCCATTAAAATGACCAGGTATTTCATCAGGCAACTTACCCCATGCCAATATAATATAAAAGATGGATAAAATAAATATACTACCACCAATATAGTCCCATATCTTTTCTGATCTTGTTTTAGGTAACTTTAAAATTGGCCTATACATTTTCTCCACCCCTGTTCTTTTCCTTTACTACATCTACGTTATGACTACTATTAAAGTTTCAAAATTTATGAAAATTGACTTAATATTCAACATGCACCATTAATTATCCCTATTATTAGTAGCATTATAGCGATAAAATCTACTTTTTTTATTACTTCATATATAATTTATACCCATTTTCAAACTGCTAATTACTGTAGAAATACTCATAATACTTTGTAAAATTCATATAATCTGATATAAATGATATATATACATATTTCATTATTTTGTAACATTTCTACTAATTACTGAGAAAGGATATTTCAACTATGCGATTTACTATCTACAAGAAATTATTACTCGGTTTTTTTATAGTTATTTTGGTACTCGTTACAACAATCGGCTTAAATATAAAACAGCTTGATTCTGTAAATAAGACCTATCGTACATTATTGGAGGAACAAACTACTAAATCTATAAGTATTCAGGAATTACGGGTGATTGCAAAACAGGAAATTGTCAGCATGCGAGGCTACTTACTACTTGGTGACAAACAAAACTTTCAAAGTAATCAAGCCTCACGCGAGGAATTCAAACAAAAATCTGAAGAATTAATGGCTACTTTAGATTCAGAAAAATCAATTAAGATGCTTGAAGCTATTAATAAAAGTGAGCAAAATGTGCAAGAATTTGCAGATCGTATGTTTGAGTTAAAAGCTGCTGGAGAAACAGAGAAGTACGAAAAATTGGATAGTACTCAAGGACGCTTAATTATTAAACAATTCGATGAACGTGTTGAAAACCTTTCTAATTATCAAAATGAATATGTAGAAGGTAAAATGGCTGCTACATCCAATCAAATTCAAGACATCAAGCTCCAAATGATGCTTCTTGGAGTCTTTGCTGTTGTCATAAGTCTGATAATTGCTATGGTTGTTGGTAGTCTAATGTCTCGTCCAATTAACGGTATGGCTAAAGCTGCGAAAAAAATAGCTGAGGGTGACTTAACAGCTGAACAAATTCGTATAAAGAATCGTGATGAAGTAGGTGATCTAGCGCTTGCGTTTAATCAAATGGCTACAAATTTAAAGGATTTAATTACGAATGTGCGCCAAAACACTGTACAAGTAAGTGGCTCTGCTGCTGAGTTAACAGCTAGTGCAGAGCAAACTATACAGGCTACAGAACAAATCACTTCTTCTATTCAAGAGGTTGCTAGTGGCTCAGAGGCTCAAGGGAAAAACGCAACTGAAAGCTCAGAAGCAATGAAAAACATGACAAAGGGTATACAACAATTAGCTTCTACTACTGCGGCTGTTTCTGAACTGGCAATCGAAACAAATTCAGAGGCTAAGAAAGGGAATGATTCTTTACATCGTGTTATCTCTCAGATGACAACAATCAACACGGCTGTTTTAGAGTCAGCAAGTGTTGTTAAAAATCTAGACGGGCATTCCATTGAAATTGGTAATATCATTGGCATTATTACTGATATTGCAGAACAAACAAACTTATTAGCACTTAATGCTGCCATTGAAGCGGCTCGTGCAGGCGATCATGGACGCGGATTTGCAGTCGTAGCAGATGAAGTGAAAAAGCTAGCAGAGCAATCAAAAAAATCCGCTGAGCAAATCGCTACCTTGATTTCTGAAATACAGCAGGATACAAACCGTGCTGTAACGGTGATGGATACTGGAACTCAAGAGGTTCAAATTGGTATGCAAGTAGTGAAGGTAGCAGAAGAAGGTTTCTCTAAGATTGTTGAGCTGATTGAGCAAGTATCCATGCAAATCCAAGAAGCAACGACAGTGTCAGAGGAGATGTCCTCTAGTGCAGAGCAAATCTATGCTTCCTTTGATGAAATTGCAACTATTGCACAGATGTCCTCATCTAATTTACAAAATGTTGCTTCTGCTTCCGAGGAACAATTAGCTACTATCGAAGAAGTAGCTGCTTCAGCAGCAACACTTTCAAATATGGCAGAAGAACTTCACACGCAAGTCTCTCGTTTTAAGGTAGAATAAAAAACTGCTCGTTTTCTTTAGGTTTATAGAAAACGAGCAGTTTCTTCATACAAAGAAAAATATCATGATTTTTCTACCTATCGTATGCTAACCCTACTCACCATTTTCTCCTAGTAAATACATTCTTCACTACTTTATTTTACACTTCACCAAATATCAAATTTTTAATAAAATAGACATTACTTAAGACAGAATTAAATAAATTTTTAGAATATTATTGACAGGCAGTTAATATCCAAGTAATATTGCTTTCAACAACACATTGCAGGCCAAGATTGGAAATAGTAAAAGTGTTTGTGTACTTGTAGAGAGCCGATGGTTGGTGTAAATCGGTAGGCACACATTTTGAACTCGTCCATGAGCTACTCCCTGAACTTTTTAGTAAGGGATGTCGGTTTCCTCCGTTAACAGGATAGACAGTGATAGCTGTCGATAAGGGGACTTTTTCTATAAAGAGAAGGTCAATTAGAGTGGTACCGCGAGCATAAACTCGTCTCTATTTTTAAATAGAGACGGGTTTTTTATTTTTTTAATGACTTATTGGCCTAAGTGTAGATTTTAGATACTAATCACTAAAAAGGAGTGTTTGAAAATGGGAAGAAAAATTTGGGTGTTTGATACAACTTTACGTGATGGCGAACAGGTGCCTGGAGCAAAGCTAAATCTTTATGAAAAAGTAGAGATCGCTCAGCAGCTGAAAAAATTAGGTGTCGATATTATTGAGGCTGGATTCCCCGCTTCCTCTCAAGGTGATTTTGATGCCGTCAAAGCTGTAGCTGAAAAGGTTGGCAATACAAACGACATTATGATTACAGCATTAGCACGTGCTGTAAAGGCTGACATTGATGCTGTCTATAATGCTGTGAAGTATGCTCAAAACCCGATGATTCACATGGTACTAGGAACCTCTGATATTCATGTGGAGAAAAAATTCAGCAAGTCAAAAGATCAAATTTTACAAATTGGCGTGGATGCTGTGAAATACGCTAAAACATTATTGCCGCAAGTTCAATATTCCACAGAGGATGCCTCTCGTTCTGACTTTGAATATCTTTGGAAAACAATTGAAGCTGTTATGAGAGCTGGCGCAACGATGATTAACGTTCCTGATACGGTTGGCTTTGCAGAGCCAGAGGAATTTGGAGAAATGATTTTTAAATTAAATGACCGTATGAAAAACTTAGATGATAGTGTTCTTTTAAGCGTTCATTGTCACAATGATCTTGGAATGGCAACGGCTAATACGCTAGCTGCAATTAAAAATGGTGCAGATAAGGTAGAGTGTACAATCAATGGTATCGGTGAACGCGCAGGTAATGCTGCATTAGAAGAAGTTGTCATGGCACTTAAAACTCGTAGCTCCGTCTACAATGCAGAAACACGTATTAATACAAAAGAAATTATGAATACTTCACGTCTTGTTTCTAGCTTTATGGGCTTAGATGTACAGGTCAATAAAGCCATTACAGGAGATAATGCATTTGCCCATTCTTCTGGTATTCACCAAGATGGTTTGTTAAAATCGCGTGATGCTTATGAAATCGTCCATCCTGAGGATGTAGGTCTTGATGATATGGAGCTAGTACTAACAGCTCGATCTGGTCGCCATGCAGTGAAAAATGCTCTTGAAAAATTAGGTTTTACTAATCTTTCAACAGAGGAATTTGAAGGTATTTTCGAAGGATTCTTAAAGCTAGCCGATGCGAAGAAAGAAGTATATGATCACGATTTATATGTTATTGTTGAAAGCTATTATGAAAAACATGATGCCAATAATAAAAATGCTACACATTATAGTGAGCAATTCTTTGATTTTGATGATCTCCAAGTCGTCAGCAATACAAGCTTCCCTTCAGCAAGTGTTAAGGTTCGAAAAGGCGGCGAAGTATTTAAAGCTAGTGCAGTAGGCTCTGGTCCAATTGATGCCCTCTATTCAGCCATTGCAGAAATTACAAATATGGATGTAAAACTAGTGGAATATAATATCAATAGTGTTTCACGAGGCAAAGAGGCTTTAGGTAAAGTAAAAATTACGATTGAGCATGAAGGCGAAAAGTATATTGCAAAAGCAGCAGATACAGATATTCTTAAGGCAAGTGCATTAGCCTATATTAATGCGATTAATAGCATTGTAGTGACAAAATTAACACCTGTTATGAATTAAATGAAAATAGCAAAGCAGTATGGCTCTTGCGCCATACTGCTTTTTCAATCCTAGCGACTATCCCTAACTAGTTTTTGATATTCCTCATCGATTCGTTCGATATCAAGACGTTCAAATAATGGTGTCACCTCTCGAATGACTTTAGGGAGATCTACCTGTTCATGCCACATCATTTCATTTATACCTAACATATTTCTTACTTTCTTTGCTGAAAACGGTAAGAAAGGATGCAGCAGCTGTCCTAAATTCGCAATGATATAGACGCAAGTTGCTAATGTACGATTACCTGCCTCTACGTTTTCTTTTACCTGTAGCCATGGCTGTTGTTCATCAAAATAACGATTAGCACCGCGAATATACTCAAAAATGGATTCTAACGCCTGCTTGAAATGACCACCTTCTATAAGAACACCCGCTTCATTAAACAATTGTACGGTTTGTTTTCGAATGTCGCTATCCACCTCCGCTTGTGGCACCTGACAAGCAAATGATTTCTCAATAAACTTCAATGTACGGTTTACAAAATTGCCATAGGCTCCGAGTAGTTCGCCATTATGGCTATAAATAAATTCCCGCCATGAAAAATCAGTATCACGATTTTCTGGCGCATTCATCGTTAAGAAGTAACGAATAGAGTCCGCATCATAACGGCTTAAAATATAAGGAACCCATACAGCCCAATTCTGACTAGTAGATAATTTGCGTTTTTCTAATGTTAAATACTCATTAGATACGATATGGGTAGGTAATGCCTTGGATCCAATTCCCATTAAAATGGCTGGCCAAATAACTGTATGGAATGGAATATTATCCTTCCCATGTACATAGTATGAAATGGTCTCTTCATTCCATAAATCTTCAATAGCTATTTGATGTTCTTTTGCCCATTCTAAGCTTGCTGTTAAGTACCCTGCTACAGCTTCAATCCATACATATATTTTTTTCCCTTCAAAACCTGGCACTGGAACATCTATGCCATTCGGTAAATCTCTTGTTACTGCTCGGTCGGGAACTCCCTCTGCCAAGTATCGCTCCGTTAACCCTAAAGCATTGTCACGCCAACGTTTCTCGACTTTTGCTTGTGCTAAATAAGACTCCAACCTTCCTTGAAATTGACTAAAGGTAAAATAAAAGTGCTCAGTTTCCCGAATAACAGGTTCGTTCCCACAAATTTTGCAGCGCTTATCAATTAAGTCCAATGGGTCTAAAATTTCTGAGCAGTTATCACATTGATCTCCCCTTGCTTTCGCTCCACAATTTGGACAAAGACCTTCGACAAATCGATCTGGTAGAAATTGATTATCCGTCTCACAGTAAGCCTGTTCAATTTTCTTTTTGTATAAGAAATTATTAGCCAGTAGCTGTAAGAAAAGGGCCTTAACGGATTCATGGTGGTGCTCCGCATCCGTTCTTGTGTACAAATCATAGGTAAATCCTAAATCATGAAAGCATCTTGTAAACTCATCATGATAGTGATTAGCTATAGCCTCTGTCGTTGTATTCTCTTGTGCGGCCCGTATAGAAATGGGTGTACCATTACAATCACTGCCTGATACATATAAAACCTGCTCGCCTTTTTGTCGGTAATATCTAGCCAAAATATCACCTGGTAATAATGCGGCAACATGCCCTAAATGCAAAGAGCCATTTGCATACGGCCAAGCGCCTCCAATAACAATCGTCATTCTAAATTGCTCCCCTCACAGAAAAAATGGTAAAAAAAAATCGCCCTAATCAAATCTGATTAGGACGAGTATACCCGTGTTACCACCTATATTTACAAATAGCTCACACTATTTGCCTCTATCAGTACGTCTTCATTCAAAAAGAGAGATACTGCCGCTGTTGTAACGAGTGCCCATCTCGTCGTAATCTACTGGCTAAAAAGCTTTCGGTACGAAGCTCAAAGGTCATTTTCAAAAGGGTTCACTTACCTCATTTCCACCAACAGAGGCTCTCTACAAAATGCTAATCCAATTTACTTTTCCTTCTCAATGCTTTTTCTATAGGATTGGCATTATTTTACGCCTTCTTGTGAGGAAATGCAATGTTTGTCTCTAAATCATCCCTTATTTTGATACACTTTCTTAAGTTAATCTAATGTAACCTTTACCAATGCAGTTAAATCATCAATTACTATATCTGCTTTTTCTAACTCCTTATCTTGTGCAAAGTCAAAGCGAACACCTATTGATAGTAATTGATTGTCCTGTGCAGCTTGGATATCCGAAGAACGATCTCCTACCACTGCTCCATAATCAATTTTATTTTCATCTACAACTCTTTTGACCAGATCCGATTTATGCCCACTTGCAATTGCTTGAATGCTATAGATTCCCTTTATAAAACGCTCCAACTGATAGGTTTCGACGATTGCTTGTAAATAGTCAACCTGTCCATTACTCGCTATGTATAACGGATAATTCTCTGACAATGTTGCAAGGGTTTGTTCAGCGTTTGGATACAAAGCACCTTTATGTCCACGTATTTGCTCAATCAGCTTTACATGGAATAATACATTGCTCTCTTCTCGTATCTCTAAAGCATGCATAGGACATAATGTTTCCCACACAACAGGTAAAGGAACCCCCATTATTTCTCTATATTTTCTATAGGTGTTTCCCCCTGCCACAAGCCGTTTGTCCGCAGCACATCAAATGTTGCATCGAGAGCAGGCTCTAAAATAAGATTGGTTTGAAATAATGTTCCATCCATATCAAAAATAAACGCTTTATTCATAAAATCTCTCCTTAATTAGTTATCAAAAAACGCCATATGCTGCTTTTCTTGCTTATAATAATCCAAACGATCCTGCAAAGTTCCTGTATGAAATTCAAATTTATGACCATCAGGATCTGTAAAGTAAATTGATTTTTTATCCTTTTCATCTCTTTGCCGACCTGCTAAAATATTGACCTTTAGCTGCACCAATCTGTCATACACCTTATCAAAGTCATCCTCAGCGATTGTGAAGGCAATGTGTGTATAGGAATGATGGATGTCATTACGGGGTATATCCTTTTCTACATTCAGAGCTAGCCACAGTCCATTTACATCAAAATAGGCTGTGCTGTTCCCCTTTACTAGCAACTTGGCATCGAATACTTTTTCATAAAAAGTGATGGATTCCTCTAAATTAGAAACTGAAAACAATAAATGATTGATGTTTTGAATTGTCATGGTTGTGCTCCTATTGATTATTTCTTCCCCTTTTTCATTCCCTTGGCTATTTGCTTCCACTTGCGCTGCTCCTCAAGTTTTGCTTGCGTATTTGTTTTGCGCTCCATATAAGCCAATTCTCTTTGCAGCTTAAAATAGCTTTGTAGGCGATATTGGTCCAAGTCCCCATCTACTATAGCTTGCTGGACAGCACAATAAGGCTCTTTTTGATGTGTACAATCACGATAACGACAAGCTGTTGCTAGTTCCTCAATATCTTGAAAGCTAGAAGCTAAACTATCCCCTTGATCCCACAATTGAAGCTCACGCATCCCTGGCGTATCAATTAGACAGCCACCAGCAGGCAATACTACTAGCTCTCGATGGGTTGTTGTATGTCGTCCCTTGGCATCATCCTCACGTATACCCGCTACTTTCATCAGTATCTCACCACATAAAGCATTTGTTAATGTGGATTTCCCTGCTCCAGAAGACCCCAATAGTGCCCCCGTGACCCCCTCTGTGAATAGCGTCTGAATTTCCATTAGACCTTCGCCCGATAGAGCACTCGTTACAAAGATATCCACACCAAAGGCTACAGACTCCACTTCTTGTACTAAGCTCGAAACATCTTCGCATAAATCAGCTTTTGTCAGGACAATAATGGGCTTTGCCCCTGAATCCCAAGCAGCCACTAAATATCTCTCCAAACGTCGAATATTAAAATCTGCGTTCAAGCTCATAACAAGTAACACAATATCGACATTTGATGCGACAATCTGTTCTTGAATTTCCGTTCCTGCAACTTTACGTGAAAATACAGATTTTCGTTGGAATAGCTGATGAATAATTGCTCGTGCCTCTCCGGGCATTTTCTCCACTAGCACCCAATCACCAACTGCTGGATAGTCCTCCCTCGCTAAAGATGTATACGCATAATGACCAGCAATTGTCGCAAGCCATTCTCCCTCTTCAGCTAACACCCGATAAGAATGCTTATGCTCTAAAGTAACCCTTGCAGGCACACAATTTTTTAATTTAGCCTGTTTTTTCATTTCTATCATTTGCTCTTCAAAATATGTTGTAAAACCTAATGTTGTTAAATTCAATTTATTTTCCTCCTAAACGTATGATGCCTCAGCGAAAATAGTTGTCATCCGCAAGAGGCCCTATCGCAATTCACCTTTTGGAACTACAATAAAAAACCTTGTAGCTGCAATTCGGCAGTTACAAGGTTTCACAGGCACGTTTAAAAGATACACAAATACCCCGAGTTATGGCACGGCGTCACTTTGTATATTTTAGGCGTGTGAAATTGAACAAACCGGATTGCAGTTCGCTAATTACAGATCTATTCATCATGTCACATCACCTACTTTCCATTTAGTTGTTATCAATATAGCTAAATTTTCAGAAATTGTCAATTACAATATTATAAGCATTTATTCCAATCATCCACGCATACAATGAACAAAACCATTAAATGCGAGGAGATGTTGGATTGCCTAAAATCATTTCAATTAGCACATATCAACCACCTTACACATTACAGCAAGATAACGCAGAGGAACTAACGAAAGAGCTTTTTTATGCAAAAATTCCAAAACTAGAGCGCTACTTAAAGGTTTTTGAAAATGGTGGCATCAACACACGCCATTTTTGTGTGCCAGCTGAATGGCATCGTACGAATCACTCCTTTGAAGAACGTAATAATTTATATATTGAGTTAGCTACACAATACAGTGTAAGTGTCATTCAAGCATGTTTAGCTAATACAGCTTTTTTATCCTCACCTATTCCTACTGAGGACATCGATGCCATCATTTTTGTTAGCAGTACAGGAATTTCAACACCTAGCATTGACGCACGTGTTATGAACAAGCTTCCCTTTTCAGATCGACTTAAACGCATTCCTCTATGGGGTCTTGGTTGTGCAGGAGGAGCCGCTGGTATAAGCAGAGCCTATGATTTTTGTAAAGCCCATCCACATGCAAAGGTACTTGTCGTTTGTGTCGAGTTATGTAGCCTCACTTTTCAGCCAAATGATTTTTCTAAAAGTAATTTAATTGGTGCTTCTCTTTTTGCCGATGGTGCAGCATGCATACTTGTTTGTGGGGATGAAGTAGCTATCGCAACAAAAAGGCCAACCCCTAATATTCTAGCTACAGGTTCTAAATGGATGCCAGATTCGGAAAATGTAATGGGTTGGGATGTGAAAAACAACGGGCTTCATGTCGTTTTCCAAAAAAGTATTCCTTCTATTATTACCAATTGGCTCGGACCTTTCATTGAGCAATTTTTAATGGAACAAGGACTGTACAGCGAACAATTGACTCATTTTATTGCGCATCCTGGAGGAAAAAAGGTATTAAAAGCTTACGAAGATACACTTTATCTATCTCCCCAAAAAACCGACATTTCTCGGGAAATATTGAGACGACATGGTAATATGTCATCACCGACAGTGCTATACGTATTAGAGCAGTTTATGTTAAATGAAGGACAAGTGGAGGATACAGGCTTGCTCGTAGCTCTTGGCCCTGGTTTTTGTGCAGAAGCTGTATTATTAAACTGGAGGGAGTAACATGATCTTCTATTTTATTTTTATCCTTGTCGTTCTACAAAGATTGACAGAAGTTGTGATTGCCAAGCGCAATGAGAAATGGATGCTTTCACAAGGAGCCTATGAAGTAGGTGCTTCACACTACCCCTATATGGTAGCCATGCATATTAGCTTTTTTCTGTTTTTAATAGTGGAAATCGTCACAAACAACAATGGTATCTCGCCCTTATTTCCGTTATTTTTTATATTATTTTTAGCAGTGCAGGCTTTGCGGATCTGGTGTATTCGCTCTTTAGGCACTTTTTGGAATACAAAAATCCTCATTTTACCTGACGCACAAGTTGTTCGTAAAGGGCCATATGAATATATGCGCCACCCCAATTATGCGGTAGTTTGTTTAGAAATCCTTTTGCTACCACTCATGTTTCAGGCTTACTTTACAGCATTTTGTTTTACATTACTCAATATTACAATGCTTTCTGTCCGAATACCTATAGAAGAAAAAGCATTACGAGATGCTACTAATTATAATCGTGTATTTCAAAAGAAGATTTCGGAGTCTTAGCCGAAATCTTCTTTTCTTCTTTATTGCCATTCCCAGTTAAAGGGATCTTGTAGACGTTCCCAAGGGTTCCGAAACTCTTCATTTGTTAACAAACAGTTGTCCAACTGTTTAGTGATGTCTTCTCGATCTAGATCAATGCCAATAATCACAAGTTGTGTCATTCGATCTCCGAACTCTTCATCCCAATCTTCCAATACTTCAGGGCTTTGCTGGAATACATCCTGCTGCTGGGCTTGAGAAAGTGCCGCTACCCAATAAGAGACTGGTTCAATTTTTGCAGATGACCCCGCTTGCGATAATAATAGCGCAACTTCCTGATGTCTTGCACTCCAAATAATACCCTTCGCTCGTACTATTGAATCTGGCATGTGATCACACCACTCAACAAAGCGCATCGGATGAAACGGTCTTTTGCGTTTATAGGTAAAAGAAGAGATCCCGTACTCCTCAGTCTCTGGTGTATGGTTTTCATGACCAAGCTCCAACTCCTTTAACCAACCAGCCGATTCAGAGACACGTTCAAAGTCAAAGCGCCCCGTATTTAAAATTTCAACTGGATCAATAACACCATTTGTTGTACGTATAAGTTTTGCCTCAGGCTGTAATGCACGTAAAATACGTTCTAATCGCTCAAGCTCCTCTGAGGATACTAAATCGCACTTATTTAAAATAAGGACATCACAAAATTCAATTTGATCAATGAGAAGGTCTGCAACATCACGCTCATCTAATTCACCAACAGCTTCCTTCCGCTCCAATAAGCTTTCCCCAGACTGAAAATCATGCCAAAAACGATGGGCATCTACGACAGTAACCATTGTATCTAATCGACAAAACTTCGTTAAATCAATGCCAAGCTCCTCGTCTAAATAACTAAATGTTTGTGCAACTGGAATCGGCTCACTAATCCCTGTCGATTCAATCAAAATGTAATCAATATTGCCTAGCTTCGAAAGACGTTCCACCTCCTGCAATAGATCCTCTCGTAATGTACAGCAAATACAACCATTCGATAGCTCCACAAATTTCTCTTCTGTACGTGATATACCGCTACCATTTGCGATAAGCTCCGCATCAATATTAATTTCACTCATATCATTCACAATAACAGCGACACGTAAATCTTTTTTGTTTTGCAATACATGATTCATCATTGTTGTCTTACCAGAACCTAAATATCCACTCAATACTGTAACAGGAATTTTCTTTGTCATTCTTACAACTCCTTAAATCGTAATCATTACTATTTACAATTTGTAATTAAATCATATTACTTTGGAAAATGCAAAGCTTTTTATTACTAGTGAAATTAAACTTGACAATCTCCAGTGAGAAATATATTGTTTAAATCGTAATAATTACTATTTAAAAGGAGGTCCTTCAATGCGTGTACAAGTAACACTAGCCTGTACTGAAACAGGTGATAAAAACTATATTACTACTAAAAATAAACGCAATAATCCCGAAAGATTGGAGCTTAAAAAGTACTCCCCTCGCCTGAAGCGTGTAACCCTGCATAGAGAAACAAAATAATATTGGAATGGGGGGTCATGATGAGATCCTCATGAGCGGGTCTGACCTGTTTTAGAGCGGTGTCTTCTACTTTGTGAGCGGGGTTAACCTGCTTTGGAGCGCCTTCCTCTTCTTTGTGAGCGGTTGAACCTTCTTATAAGCTTTTTATGCAAATCAAAAAATGACTGTTTCAAAGGCATATCTTTGAAACAGTCATGATGAAATTTTATAGCTAAAGCTGCTCACTATTGATTTCTAACGCTAGTTCATTCAATTTCTCATCTAATTCATCGAGCATGCGTAATCTAAAATCTATTTGTTCGTCAATATTAACTCCTTGTTTCATTGATGTGCTACCATCCTTAGATTGTTTCTTTAATGCAACTATTTCATTGGATAATCTCTCAATATCTAGATTTTTCGTCTCTAACTCACTTAGTAAGTGTCGATGAAGGCTGTCTGATTCTACTTTCTCTCTATGGTATTTTTCTAGTGTCTCTAAAATATTCTCCATTTGTTTACTTGCTATGGTTGTATAGTCACTTAACTTTTTATCTATGCCTTCCACAATAGACCTTTCATTTGAATCGATCGAAGTCTCCTTTGATGCTTGAAATTTGTCCATCAATGACTTTTTTTCAGCCCGCAATTCTGCCAATTCCTTTAATAATGCCTCAATGGATGCAATTTGCTTTTTTCTTTGCGCTTCTCTCTTCTGAATTTCTTCATCGTAAGCTTGCAATTCTTTATCAAAGTCTCTTTTCAACTTTAGGAGTTCCATCGAAAGTTCTTTTTTATGCCTTGTTAATTGAACATTTTCTCTTTCAAGTCGAAGAACCAAAGCATAATAATCACTATCTCTAAGTCTTTTTACTTCATTTTTGTACTTGGCTAACTCGGCCCTTAAAAAAATAATCATTTGTTGGAGCTGTATTGGATCATTGTTTTTCACAATATCATTGTCCATCATCACACCCCCCTATCCTGAATATCTTTTTAGTAAATCGACCACCTCTTCAAGCTGCTCTCTACTTTCCTCTAGTAAATCATCCAGCTGCTTCATCCATTTTTCTTCTAACTTTGAATTCTCTATTTGTTCAACATGACTCTTTTCGTCTGAAACAAGATAGGCTATTAATAGCTGTAATGTACTTTTTTCAAGAAAGGCAAAGCTATTATCTTGTTCATTACGACGACTTAGCTGTTCCTTTACTAATTGTTGAATTACACTACCAAACTCTTGTTTTTCGTTGTCACCCATTGTCTTCCTCCTGTGTTTGGCCCATTCCATTTAGATTAATTGGATTTAAAACAACAACACCTTCTGTGAGCTGATCGCAATATGTAAAACCCATAATCGTGCCTGAATATGATAAATTATGGGACCATTTTATTTGAAAATTGGTAAATGAAATGGTTTCATTCGGTTCGATTGTTGATTTACCAACTGGTCTCAGCCAATACTCCTCTTTGCTTGATTTGTCATTAAAACGCTCCCACTGACTCTGCCCCTGTGTTTTAAAATTCGCAGTGAAATTTTCATGAACATATCTCCCTGAAAAGTAAAACGGTGACTCCTTGGGTATTGTTATACACAAAGATGGGTTCGTGACGGCTGCACTACCAATATTACGAATATGATAGGAGCCTAAACATAAACTCTCTTGCTCAGGATCATAAGAAATATTAAGTGCAGTTGTAAAATAACTAATGAGGTTAATCCTATTCGGAATTGCTAATTCCTCAACCAACCTTTTAATATCATGAACATAGGCATTTGTTTGTTCTTTTAGTGCCTGTATCTTGTCTTCAATACGATCTGCCACTTTAAACCTCCTTGTTATTTCCATTAAAAAAAGAGAGGATTACCCTCTCTTCATAGTATGACTTTCTTCTTTTTGTTATCACAATTAACCAACAGTTGG
The DNA here is from genome assembly GCF_002896375.1 of Lysinibacillus sp. YS11. Lineage (NCBI taxonomy): Bacteria > Bacillati > Bacillota > Bacilli > Caryophanales > Bacillaceae > Lysinibacillus > Lysinibacillus sp. YS11. Next base: position 4,249,496 of record NZ_CP026007.1, read on the forward strand.
GAAAATAACTGGGCATTGTTGTGGACGAACCGCAGTTGGACATGAGAATGGTAAGTCTGCTCTTGGTTCGCAGAAAGTTGCTAAAAATTCCACAGTAACTGGGAATGTAGATTGAATACTTTGACAAACAGCAACAGTAATTGTCAACGCAGAGAACGTGATTGTACCTGCTGCAGCACCTGTTCCAACACTAAGTGTTCCAGTTGTACAAACGAAGCAATCTAAATCTGTGTATAAAATTTCAACGTCTGTTCCCTTAGGTGCACATAATGTCACTTGCTCACAGCGAGAAACTGGAATATTATTGCTTGTGAAAACAGTACCATTAGGTAAAGTAACGACAATTGTTAGAATGAAGTTCTTTTGAACATTTAGATGTTGCAGACAAACAGTTGATCCATCAATAGAGAATTGGCGATTCTCACGGTTCAGAATCACAATTGGATTTGTAGTTGCTGGAATTACTCGACAAGTAACAATAGCACCTGTTAAGTCAGTAGTTGCTGTAACACCTGGGAATGTAATTGGTCCAGTAGGTGAAATATCAAACGACATTTCTTTTACAATCCAGTCGTATACCTTATCAACATTTATACAGATTAGTTCCTGCGCCTGGGATGGCATATGCTCTTGCATCCTTTTGACACCTCCATAAAATTTTTATCTTTCGTTTGTAGCATATGTTTTTCAGCTATAAGTGCATGGGCTAACAAATAGTTACATTGGATATTTATTAAAATCACTCAAGATTTGTTTTCATACACTTCCCTCATTAACGATACGAATCAAAATGTTGAAAGAACCGTTATATTTGTAACAGAAAGTCAATATTTTTAATAAACTAATAATGGACTGAAAGGGGTGAACTACAATGGAAGAGTCAAAATTGTATACCACTCAAGAAATTGAAAATTTAAAGGAAAAAATTGAATCTTATAGAGAATCGTTAACCTCGCTAAAAATGGGGAAGTCAATTGAAGATTTCCTTTATATGAAGCAGGAGTTTGATGGACTAAAAACACAGATGGCCCATTTAGAAGGAATTACAGAGACATTGGATACTAAACAAAATTCATATATAAAAGGATACGACGATCAAATTAGGGTTCTTTCAACACAGCTTGAGTCTTTGAATCAAACCATTGAAGGAATGAACCAAGAGATTTTATCAATTTTAAATAAACTGTTGCCAGTTAAAGGAAATGATACAAAAACCATAATGCCCTCCATTGACATGCCTGCTCAAACCTATTCTAATCTTTTACCTAGACAACCTAGAATGACACAGACAGCAGATCAAACTACAATTACATCAGCACAACCTTCTTATAGACTACTACAAAGTGTGGCAGGTAAAGCCAAAAACCACCAACCAAATGTAAATATCGGGGGTCCCTCTCCTCAGAATGGTCTACCGGAAACTAAACCTGAAGAACGGCATTTTAATCAGCAATATTTCCAATCAATCAATACGCACCCCAGCCAAATATACAATGGTTTATACAGAAACACGACAGTTGAATCCACCTTCCATTTTAAAAATGCCATGGATGCAAAGGAAGTTCCAGTAAGTGTATATGATCCATCTGCCGTACAGCCTGCTTCAAGAGAAGAAAACATCGAGAATGATACTTTACAATCTTCTATAGTTAATGAATCAGATAGCACTAAAACTGAAACATTAAATAATCCTATGGAGGCTGTGAAAATTGAGAATGAACATAACAATCTTGAGAATCCCATTGTAACGAATGAATCGATAGAACAAGTTATCTTGGAGCAACTTAGCGAACCTGTTAGTCAAGACATTGAAGCAATAGCTAGTGAGCCTCTCAACCAAATCATTGCAGAAACAGAAGCAGAACCTGCAGCTATAGATCATTCTCCTTCATTAGAAACAGAAGAATATGTTGAAGTGTATCATGCTGATGCAACCTATGAGGTTCATCCGTCCTTTGAAGAAGAGATCATGCAACTTGAATCTGTAAACAAGCCGATTGAGGAAGAACATAAAAAGGGAAAAAACTCATTTTTCGATTTCTTTAAAAGATGGAGTTAACATTATCTTAAACATCCACTATGTCAAAACATACATAGTGGATGTCTTTATGTGTCAAATAAAAGCAGTCATAAAGAAATCATTGAATTTATAGGTGAAATAGATAATTGCCCTTAACCCCTAATCTGAAATGAATAGAATAATGAAGAAAGGGGGTGTAAAAATGTGTTTGAATAACTCAATGTGTGGCTGTTCAGGTAACGGTCATGGTAACGGGGAGTGTACTGCACTAGGACCTTTTGTTGCAATTGACGCTGCATGTATTACTCCACCAGTAGCTACTGGTTCTATTATCCCATTCTCATCAGGAATAACTCCTGTTGCATTAGTAGCTGCTGCTACTGGTTTAATTGCAACTGTAAGTCTTGTAGGTTTTGGTACAGCAGTTCCAGGGATTACTCTTGCTGGCGTTAATATTGATTTAACAACTTCTGCTGCTACAGAAGCATTTACGGTTCCACGTCCAGGTACTATTACATCTATTTCTGCTACAATCTCAGCAACTGCTGCTTTAACTCTAACTGGAACAGCAACTGTCAGAGCACAGATTTACCGCGCAGTTCAAGGAAGCAATGTATTCAGCCCTACTGCAGCATTTGTTGATTTATTACCACCTTTACCACTAATAGCATTAGCAGTAGGTACGATTGCAAGTGGTAATGCAAACGTTTCAGTACCTGTAAGTACTGGTGATCGTTTACTAATGGTATTCTCTATGACTACTACAGGAGTTGCTGCTACACTTGCTGGTAACGCAAGTGCTGGTATTACTATCGTATAAAATAAACTTAAATAAAAAATGAAAACAAGTGATTTCCTCATTAGCAGAAATCACTTGTTTTTTCATAAAACATCCATATTTATTTAACCAAAGCATTCTGAATATGTGCCAAATGATGCTTACCATGCCATGCATAAAGGCCAATTGCATGCTCAAGAGTCGTCAGGCCTGAATCAGGATGATTAAAGGCTCTTTGTAATTGTTCATCCGATAAGCTTGACAGTAAATAAACCCAACGTTCATGTAAGCTTTCAATTAAATTAAAAGAAATTGCTACTGGCATTTCAGAATCTGGTAGCTGTGCCCATTCTGCCTCATTGTATGGCTTAATGGTTGGTACATCCTCTGTTAACGCTAGCTTAAAACGAATATAGCTATTCATATGACTATCAGCAATATGATGGACTAGCTGTGTCACTGTCCAGCCATTTTCACGATAAGATTTTACTAAGTCTTGCTCGCTTGCACCACTTAATGCCTCTGCAAGTTGTTTTGGTAACAAACGAATTTCATTAATCCACTCTAGTACTTGCTGTGAATTCATTTCTTTGGGAAATTGGAATTGTCCAATAGGATAACGTAAATCTTTCATATTGCTGACCTCCATTTTACTTTTTATCTTACCAATTTAATATTTTTCTTGCTACAACCTTGCACTGTAATTATCTATGTTCAATAGCTTTTCGTATTTACATATTCTTTCTGAATGGCGTCTTCAGCATCTTGTGCATTTCAGAAATATGAAAGCAATACACAATGCAAGCTTACATGCGCACACCATACACCTCCTTTCCCAATACATATACAAACATCAAAAACCCTTATTTTATAAGTATAAATAATTATAAAATAAGGGTTTACTATTATTCCTGGATATCGTATATCAACGTATCAAAGTATTTTTCATTTGTATACAGTAGAATAGCCCATTCATCAGGCTTAGGAACTTTCACATGAGAAGGTGTATGGGCATCTGCTCCATTAACAGGTCCTCCGAGTCCTATGCTCCAACCATTCACTAAAATCGGTTGTATGACTTTAGAGTCTCTATGGTATCCAATAACCGTTAATTCTGTATCTCGTACTTCATCTATTCCCCATAGATGCCACATCCATTTTTGTGTGCTTAAACTTGGCATATCTGCACCAATGACACCCGACTTATCAGCATTACCAATAATGCCTCTATCACCAAATTCCACTGCCTTTTGATTCCAATCAACTGATGCAATATCACTTTCTTGCACAAAATCAGGTAGATCCTCTGGCATTGTAACATTTGCTTTGTCTGTACAACCCACTAAAAATAATAGCAATATACATACAAATACAACTCGTTTCATAACATCCCCCTTTCTTATGAAACGTTTGTTTTAACCAGATTGTTACAGATAATTCTGTAAATTATGAAACTATCATTTTATCTTACTCTTTACAATATCAACTAATGACTTTAATGGATGGAGAATTGTAATTGCCGTGTGATCTTGAAATCGTTGCGCTGCATCCACCATCGATAGCTGGGCAACTGATATGGATTTTTCTTCAGCTGACAAAGTATGTAAAGCCCTTAAAATAGCATCATCATATGCTTCCTTTTTCCCCTGCATAATGAGATTAAATGTATGCTCAATAATTTTTCCCTCTACATCTACTGATACTCCTTGATGCTTAGCATATTGGTGAAGTCTTGCCATCGTTCCTTCGACAGTTGCAGGATTTGTAAAAAGAATAAATTGAGGCTGTTGCTTACATATACTTTCAAAATAGGGCTCATCTATCTTTATGATAGGGATCGAGGAATCGAGCAAAGTTTCATCCTCTAATAAAGCAATATAATTTGTACACGTTATTAAAATGGCATCCACATCACAACTAATTATCCATTCAATTTGCTCCTTAACTTTACGTGCTAAACCATCACTACCTTTAGACACGTGCTGTATTACGCCAGGGTCTACAAAATGGAGTATCTCTATGTCTTCAGCGCTTTGAAAAGCCTGCTCAATGTATTGTATATTGGAATAATGAGCATGCAAGCAGCCGACCTTTTTTCTCAATTAAACTCCTCCTCATTGGAAAGTCTCTTTTCCATTGTTGCTATTACTAGAGAGTTACCATTACGATTCTTCACCATTTCCTCTTTCGTTACAACATAACCTAATGAACGATATAACTCAATATTACGTGGAACACTCATACGTACTTTGCACTGACTAATTGTTATTCCCTTCGATAGTGCATATTGTTCAAGCCAAGAAATTAGTGTTTTAGCTAAACCTTGTCCCTGTCTTTCTGGGATAACTGAAAGTCTAAAAAAATAAATTCCCTTTGTACTGAGGGTAAACCTTACCATGGCAACTGGCTGTTTATTGATATAGCCAATAAACGCTTGTTCACTTTGCAGCATTGCCTGCTCAATAAAATCCACCGTTTCACTTAGTGCACTGGATGGTGGAGTGGCTTTTTCATATTCTTGAAACGCCTGTAGCATCACCTGATGTATAACTGGGGCATCCTTGCTCTGTGCTAAAACAATTTCCATCCTAAAGCACCTCTTATCGTTTTTTATTCATAATAGTGCATGTTAAAACAAAAAGAAACCGTATTATTTCGAATACGGCCTACTACTTAGTATGTTTATCTTTCACTTTTGCTTCCTTTTCAATATGCTTTCTCGCTATTTTCAAACGTTGGATATCCTTTTTCTTAAGAGGAATAATCTCTTCCTTCATCATCTTAATATAAGAAATCATTAATAAAAGTAACACCACTGTAAAGGGTAATGCAGCAATTAACGAGGCCGTTTGTAATGCTTCAAGACCTCCTGTATACAATAAAACACCTGAAATAGCTGCCATCAAAACACCCCATACAAACTTTGATAAAATGGTGGGATTTAAAGATCCTTTTGTCGTCATACTTGCCATAATAAAGGTGGCGGAATCAGCAGAGGTAATTAAAAATATTATGATTAAAAGTATTCCAATTGTGGATGCAATCATTGAAAGTGGTAAGTGTTCAAAAAGCTGGAAAAGAGCAACCGTTACATCATTATGAACAGATTGAGCGATTTGTGCATCTTGATGTAAATCAAACCACATCGCAGTTCCTCCAAAGGTCGCGATCCAAAAGCAGGCAATGAGGGGTGGAATAATTAATACACCTATAATAAATTCTCGTATAGTCCTGCCTTTGGATACACGAGCTATAAAGGAGCCTACAAATGGTGACCAAGCAATCGCCCATGCCCAGTAAAAGATTGTCCAATCCTTCACCCAAGTTCCCCCAACATATGGCTGCATCCTTAAACTATATTGAATAAAATTTGAAATATAATCACCAATAGCTAATGTAAAGGTTTCAAGTATAAAGATTGTTGGGCCTGTAATAAAAACAAATAAGAGTAAGACGATTGCTAAAGTCATATTGACATTACTCAGAATCTTCATCCCTTTTTGTAGACCTGTTGTGGCTGATAACATATAGCCAATAAACATGATAAGAATAATGGCCACTTGCAAGATAAATGTATCTGGCAAACCAAAGACAAATGTCAAACCTCCATTTGTTTGTAATACGCCTAGCCCTATAGACGTTGCTACCCCCATGACGGTAGCAATTACTGCGAGAATATCGATCGTTCCTTTAACGACTCGATTTGTTCCAGTGACAGGCTCTAAAGCAGTGGAGATGAGCATATTTCTTTTTTTATTGAATTGTACAAAGGCCATAACAAGGCCCAATATGGCATAAACAGACCACTGGCTTAATCCCCAATGAAAGAATGAATATCCCATCGCCAGTCGGGCTGCATCCGTTGATAGCGGTTTTGTGTCACTGAAGGGTGGTGAAAAATAATGACTCATTGGCTCAGCTACTCCCCAGAAGACCAAACCGACACCAAGTCCAGCTGAAAAGAGCATGGAAATCCAAGTTAGAAAACTAAACTCAGGGCGACCATCTTCCGATCCAAGGCGAATGGTACCATATTTGCTAATTGCCAAGCCAAATAAAAAAATAACGATAATAAAGACTGACATTAAATAAAACCAGCCAAAATAATCCGTTGTCATATGAAATACGCTGTTTGCTACGTTCTTAAATTTTTCTGGTATCGTTGCTCCGATAATGACCAAAAGAAAAATTGCTCCACTTGAAATAAGAAATACTGGGTTTCTTAAAATTTTATTTTGCATACAGCGCCTCCATTTATCCCAGACAGATGACCAAATTTCCTTTATTATGCGTATCATTCGTTAATTTTATTAATAAATAAAAAAGAAACCGCATTATCAAAAGACAATGCGGTCTACTATTAATGTGATTTATGCATAAAACGTATGGCTCTACTCATAACAGTTGGTACGATCGAAGCATGATTTTCGTTTAAAGCCTCATAAAATTCAACATTCATTATTTTTTCTAATACTGTCGCCATTTGGCGCGCATCATCCACCATAAAGGTTTCAAGTTCACCAGCGCTCAAAAACAAAGTTTCGTTCATGTCTTGATGCTCGTTCAGAAATACTGAAGCACACTGCACTAATTCATGCTCATTCCACCAAATGGATGGGCTAATAGCTAGATAGCGCTGGAAGCTGGATTGGTGGTGAAATAGTTGCCACAGTGCAAAGTAACCTCCTAGGGAATGACCAAATAAAGCTTGCTGTGCTTGATTTACTGGATATTGTGCCTCAATCGTCGGCTTTAGCTCTTCTTCTATAAAGAGACTAAAATCCACTGCTCCTCCAAGCTTCTCATGACCTTTTCCTTTAAATCTTGCTGGATAAATATAAGACTCCGCAGGTGCTGTAAAATCATAAAATCTTCTTTCACGCATATCGTCGCCATGACCAATTCCAATAACAATAGCTGGAAGGATACCTGTTTTTGGTGCATTACGACTTTGTAGACGCACCGCTTCCTTTACAAGGTTAAAATAGGATGAGCCATCAAGTACATACAAAACTGGAAAGCCATCTTGTGGCGCTTCCTCCTCTGGCACATAGATATTAATCGTGTACAAATAATTTGTCAATTTTGAAGTCATATGTTGTGTAATGTAGTCTACTTTAGTTGTATTCATTAGATATCCTCCTTCAAAATTTCATAGCCATAACATACAGGTGTATTGGTTACAGGATCTTCCATAATGCGTGCATCAATATTAAATACTTTACGCATTACCTCAGCACTTAAAATTTCCTGTGGCGTGCCAGTTTGCATAATAATACCCTTACGCATTGCAATAAGATGATCTGAATATCTGGCCGCGTGGTTAATATCATGTAGAACCATCACTACTGTACAGCTGTGGTGCTCATTTAAACTTTTAACAATGTCCAATACCTCTAGCTGATGCGCCATATCTAAATAAGTAGTAGGTTCATCCAATAGCAAGATATTTGTTTCTTGTGCTAAGGCCATAGCTAGCCAAACACGCTGACGCTGACCTCCTGAAAGCTGGGCAAGCTCCCTATTTCGATATTCCATCGTATTAGTAACTGTTAAAGCCCATTCAATCATTTCCTCATCCTTATTCGTTAAACGATTGACATTGTTGCGATGTGGATAGCGACCATACGCAATTAACTCCTCCACTTTCAATTGACCAGGAGCTATCGGTGTTTGAGATAATATTGCTAGTTTCTTGGCAATATCTTTGGTCGATAAATTTTGCATATTTTGCTCCTGCAAATATACCGTACCTTGTTGTTTTTTTAAAATACGTCCTATCGTTTTAAGGAGTGTAGATTTACCACAACCATTTGGACCGATGATTGTAGTCACTTTGCCCTCTTCTATCGTTAAATTTAACCCTTCAAAGACACGTACCTGCTCATAACCTGAAGCCAAATTTTCCATTCTAAATGCAGTTTGCACGCCATTTCCTCCTATGCCTTAGATTTCACCAGTAAATACAAGAAATATGGAATCCCAATAATTGAAACAACAATACCTACAGCCAGTTCCGATGGTGCAAAAACGGTTTTACCAATAAAATCAGCGAGGATTAACAGACCTGCACCAATTAAAGCACTCACTGGCATAACGTAACGGTGCTGAATACCAACAAGCTGCTTGGCAATGTGTGGGGCCATTAAACCTATGAAGCCAATACTCCCTGATACAGACACACAAGCACTGACAAGACCTACACTGGCTAGTAACAGCTTCATTTTCTCCTTTTCAACAGCTATTCCTAAACTTGTGATGCTATCCTCTTCAAGCTGAAAATAATCGAGTAAATATGATTTTCTATGCACATATATTCCTAAAATCAAAAGCCAAGGTAGCATCGTAAGCGCAAAGATCCAATTCGCATTATAAATTGAACCTGCCATCCAAATAGCCGCTGATTCAAAATCTTGTGCACTCATTTTTAAGGATAGGAACAAGGACAAAGCTCCAAATCCACTATTGATAGCTATTCCAGTTAAGATTAATCGCTGCATATCCAGATGACCATTTTTTAAAGCAAATGAAAAAATCAGGATAGCTGCAATTGTTCCACCGATAAAACCGAATAGTGGCATCATTAAAATTGACATCCAGCTGTTCATATCTGCACTCACTAGCTTTACTTGAAAGAAGTACATGAATAGTACGACTGCTGCACCAGCTCCAGCATTAATCCCTAATATTCCTGGATCTGCTAGTCCATTGCGTGTAATCCCCTGTAATACAACTCCTGCCATACCTAAGCCAATACCGACAAGTCCAGCAATGACAATCCGAGGTAAACGGAACTCAAATATAACAAGATCAAACTTTGAATTTGACTCGATCCGTAGCAATGTTTTGATGACATCCATTACAGACATATCAAAAACACCATTTGTAATATGTAAATAGCTCGCAACTAAAATCATTAAAACAAGCATCAGCATGGTTAAAAAGAATACACTTGAGGTTTTTTTATGCACGTTTTTCACCTCCGTGCTTACGAACTAAATATAAGAAGAATGGTACACCGACCAATGCGGTTAAGACACCAATTGGCGTTTCAAATGGATAATTGACAACGCGGCTCAGGACATCACAAAGCGCTAAGAAAAAGGCTCCAATGACAGCTGCACAAGGAATAATATAGCGATAATCAACACCAACAAGGAAGCGTGTAATATGTGGTATGACTAACCCTACAAAGGCGATTTTCCCTACAAGGGCAACCGCTGTCCCTGTCAAACATACGACAGCTAGCATGCTAATAATACGTACTGCTTTTGTTTTCTGTCCTAGGCCCATGGCAATATCTTCACCTAATGAAGTAATGGTAATCGCTTTTGCCGATAATAAAGCCAAGATCAACCCAGTTAAACCAAATGGAATAGAAAGGATCAGCATATCCATATTTACCATATGTACCTTTGTGTTATACCAAGCACTTACTGTTTGTGATACTTGGAAATACATCGCAATAGCAGTAGCAATACTACTTAAAAATGTGCCAATGACCGTTCCAATTATGGCTAGCCTTACTGGAGATAAGCCATTGCGGATTAACGAGCCAAAACCAAAGACAATACCAGCTCCCAATGCAGAACCAAGCATCGATAATAAAATCATTTGATAGTTTGGTAGCCCTGGAAAAAAAACAATGGCTAATGTAATGACAAATGCAGAGCCATCATTGACACCCATTAATGAAGGCGAGGCTAAATAGTTTCGTGTAATCCCCTGCATGACTGCACCGGCAACTGCTAAAAATGCTCCAACTAGTAATACCGCGGCAACTCTTGGAATACGGCCTGTTCTTATAATTTGATGATCGACATCCGATGGATCAAATGCTGTCATCGACTGCCATACTGTAATAGCACTAATATCTTTTGTTCCATACATAACAGAAATAAGTGCCACAAGGGCAATAAGGAAAGGAGATATCGCTAATATTGAAAACGACACTATGTTTGTTTTTTTCAACTTTCACACCTTTTTCTTTATCCATTTTGCGGTACACAATATCAACCACTTAAGTGTATACCCTTAACAACTGCCTGCAATGAAAAATGCCACATCTTACAAAAGGCTGGTAATAGCCCGGTGATATCACCAAATCTACTACCAGCCTGTTTATACTATTTAAATAATTTTTCAGCCGCAGCATCTAAGAATTTCACCTTAGACCAAGCAGTACCACCTTGTGCTAATGGCTCAATTGTGTTGACAAAAACTTGATTATTTTGTGTTGCCTTTAAGCTAGTGAAAATTGGATTCTTTTGTAGCTCCTCTAAAGCTTTTGGCGTATCCTTATTCTCGGAATCCTCGAATTGCAGGAAAATCACATCTGGATTTACTTGTGCTAATGTTTCAAGTGATAGTTCCGCTTGCGCCTTAGCTGTTGTAACAACTTCTGGTACAGGTGCTCCTAAATCTTCATATAGAACAGGGTTTAAATAAACGCCTGCTGGATAGATGTACATCACTCCACCACGAACACGGATGATTAATACTTGCTTATCTGCTAATTGCTCCTTGGATTTTACTTGGGCATCAGCAACTTTGGATTCATAGTCAGAGATGATTTTCTTTGCATCATCTTCCTTCCCAGCTAATTGTGCAAGCAATGTTAAATTTTCTTTCCAATTTGTTGAAATATGTGAGTATGGAATCATTGTTTGAATTTTGTTGAGCTTTTCAGCCGTTTCTTCAGGGAATTTCGAAGTACCCACAATTACATCAGGATCCAGATTAAGAATGGCTTCTGCATTTGGCTCCATTTTATTTCCTACAAGTGTAGCTCCTTCAAAATCTGTTGCTAGATAGGCAGGAACTTTTCCACCTACTTCTAGAACACCTACTGGCTTAATACCAAGCATTGCCGCATCTTCCATTGATTCAAGACTGGCAGCGACAATGTTCTTTACTTCGGCTGGTAGCTCATATTGCTCGCCTAAGTACGTGATGGTCTGCGTTGATTTAGCTTGCTCTGTCTGTGATTCTGTTGCACTTGTTTCTGCTGTATTAGCTGTTGATGTTGATTCCTCTGCTTTGTCTGTTCCACATGCGGCCAGTGATAATGCTAATAGTGCTGGTGCACACATTTTAAAATATTTATTCATAGATATTCTCCCCTAACGAGCTCATATTGATAATGATAATCGTTTTCATATATAAGTCAATATATAATTGATACTCATTATCATTTACGGATACTATCCTAACAAAGTGAAAAAAGATTGTGAATGGACGATTTCGAAAATGACATGGATTTTTGCCGATTTAAGCAATAAAAAAACTGCTTCTTTTTTATAAGAAACAGTCAATTATACATATCTGGCTTCCTCTATTTTTAACTTGCGATAGGCTGAGGGAGATAAACCCGTACACTTTTTAAATACTCTGCTAAAATAAAAACAATCTACATATCCAACACATTCTGCAATTTCAGCTACAGGTATTCCACCATATTCTAGTAAGTCTTTCGCACGTCGTATACGGTATTCTGTTATATATGTACTTGGATTCATACCTGTATGCTGCTCAAATAAATAAGCAAAACGACGACGCTCAATGCCCAATTCCATCGAGATATTTGATACTGAGATTTGCTGTGAAAAATTTTCATGTATATACTGTAATGCCTGTTCCATTAATTCGCTGGCGCTATCTAAAACCTGCATTTTTGCCGCTACAAGAATATCTTCCAACAAATTCATAAATAATGTCTTAGACTTGAATACAGCCATATTACCAGGAAAGGAATAGCTTTCTACTAATTGCTGAACATGGCTAATAATTTGTGTGTTAAAGCCTGTATTGATTAGAAAATGTTGCTCGGCTAGTGGATATAGATTTATTTCTTCTGTAGGTAGGCTGTAATGAACAACTGCATACTCCCAACCTTTATGGCCAGTCGCTCTCACTTCTATCGGCATCTGGGGGCCAGCATGGGTAATCATTCCTGGCTCCATCATATAGGGGGTTCCATTAAAGCTAAAGATCGCACTCCCTGCAAGTGGCACTACTAAACCACACTTTTCTGGAGCTGTTGTTCTACCAGCATCTACTTCACCTGGCTCCATTTTTTTAGTAAAAACATCTGTAAATTTTACAGAAGCATGTGCAAAGTAATCAATTAAATACTTGATATCCATATGCTAACTCCTATACATGTATAACATTCTGAATCTGTGAAAAATGATGTAAATCATGATTGATTAATCCTACAAAATAGTCGATTATAGTCATTTCTGACTGTCCAATTTTAAATGACTGTTGCCATTGCTCATCTGTCCATTGCTGAATGTCCTGCAATAATTGACGCCTTGTGGAAATAAAATCATTCAATGTTTCCTCCATTGTTTGTTCACGGCTTTTCTTAGCTGCCATCGTATTCAAATGTGCTACATCTGGCCCTTTCGGCAGACGCTCATCTGTAAAGAGAAAAGGAATTCGGTAATTTTGCACAAACTTGTCCCATGGAGGAAGGTGCCCAATTACCTCTGCAACCGACCATTTCCCAGGTTCAATGGGCATACGCCATTGTGCCTCAGATAACCCTCGTAAATTATCTATCCAATCTAAAGATTTTATATAGTGTTTAATGACATAGGTTTTATCTTGTTGCAATTGTTCCCCCTCTTTCTTTTTTATTGAAGATGAATTTTCAATTCTGGCCAACATAAATGCCATTGTTTTTGCTGAATTCTTTGACGATAAATCGCATAGGCATACTTATTTTCTAGGTAAAACGATGTTGGCTCTACTATGCCTGCTCCTAAAAGATGAATACCGTACGGTGCTGCAATCTCTAGTACCCCATCTGATAATTTTACTCCAATTGCCGTTGGGATTTCTGGGAAATGAGAGATTCCATCAACAGCAGACTGATATGGTTTACTACCATTTAGGACATGCATTCGTGCTTGATTTTTCACGGACCAAGGCTCGTTTGGAGATAACTTTCTCAGTTCTTGCTCATACTGCTTCTCTACTTCTTCTGCTAAATTTTCTTTATCAAAATATATCACATCAATATCAGCAATTGGTGTTCTTTCCTCCTTATTGTGAAGGTAATCCCATACCTTTGAGCGAATAATTCCTGCGCATATCCACCAATCTGGTAGTTGCAAGTTTTCTACTGTGGATAAAATGCTCATCATCCAGTCATCAGATGCAATTAAGTTCTTCAGCTCTTCCTCCGATTGAAGCAACCTCATTCTGTCAGCCTCCATTAATATAAATTAAATTTATAAATCACTAAAAATTATATATTAGATTTATACATTAACACCATTTACCCTAAAGCTAATAAAAGAAAGGGAGAAGCTTATGAATAAAATGATCATGCTGTTGTTATTTGTACTACTTAGCTTAGTTGGACTTTTCTATACAAACATTTCTTTAACACTCGTATGTATCGGGATGGTAGCTGCTTTTATCGGTACACTTGCAGGGGGTGGTGGACTAATTACACTTCCTGCCATGATGCTTGTCGGTATCCCTATTCAAACAAGTATTGCCACAAACAAATTTTCGACAGGCATTTCATCTTTATCCAGTATTTTTTTTCTACTCTATCAGAAGGAGCTACATCTCACATCTATCATCAAATATATAGCTCTTGCTATTGTTGGGGGGATTTGCGGCTCACTTTTAGCGGTTTCGCTGTCTGAGCAAACTATGAACTATATGGCCTGTGTACTACTTCTTTTGGCTTTAGTCGTAACTTTGAAAAATAAGGCGTTGACGGAAGTTCCTGATTCGCTAGAACATCAAGCACCTCATTTTTGGCAACCATTTTTCATCGCTATGTATGATGGTGGTTTCGGCCCTGGCTCTTCGACATTTAGCATCTTACACTATCTACGTACTCATCATACTTACATAAAGGCTGTACAGCTCACTCGAGTACTCCTCTTCGGGAGCTGTACAGGAGCATTTATTGTATTTTATCACACTGGCTTTATTCAATGGCACTATGCAATTGCTATGGCAATTGGCTCCATTATAGGCTCCCAATTAGGTCTTATAGTGCTCCCATACATTCCATTAAAAATAGCCAAAACACTACTAACATTGATTATTATATTGTTGCTTGTTCAAGTTACATTGAAAATAATTTAATGACCACTACTCAAATGCTCATGAATTACCTTCCATTGATCGTTAACTAATGTAAAAATATTAGTTGCTCTACCGCTACCTGATACAAATTTTTCGTTATGATAGCCTTCATAGTGATATGTATAAAGACAGGTAGCCGTCGTTTCATCAACGGTTAACCATTTTACATCAGTAGCTGAATAAACCTCTTCTTTAATGACATTCCATGCATGCTTGAAATAAGCCTCAATCTCCTCTGTTGTTGTGCATGTTTTATCAGAGAACCAATAAATTGCTTGTGGATGCAAAATAGCCTTTACTTGATTAAAATCATGGGTATTTGTTGCTTGGATATAATGTTCCAATGCTTGTTGATGTGTCATCTTCACCCCTCCTTTTTTCACAAAATTATCCGATAATTAACTTTTTATAAATCACTAGTTCTCTATCCCTTTCTGCTTTGACAGTAAATAGATGGCAGCTATAATTAAGAAAAAACCACAGACCTGAAGATTAGTTATTTTTTCATCCAATAGAATAGAAGATAAAATCATACTACTAATTGGCAATAAGCTAGTAAGTACACCTGCCCAAGATGCTGAAATTACTGCAAGACCCTGTTGCATCAAAAGAAACGCTATGACGGTTACAACAATGCCGAAATACAATACTAATCCCCACTCTGCAGCTGATATTTCTTTAAATTCAAAATATCTGCTTTCAGCTACAGCAAATGGGAAAAATAATATGACGCCAAATAAGCTAACCATAGTTGAGACTGTAAGAGCACTCATACGATAAGAAATTAACTTACCAATGATGATAAATAAAGATTCACAGAATACTGCACCTAAAATGAATAGATTGCCTAATAATGAAGTTGAATAATGGTTAGTAGTAGAATGGTTAGCAATGTTCATAAGGATAGCTCCCACTACGGCAAGAAGTATGCTAATACCCATATTCCTCGTTAATTTCTCCTTCAAAATAAAATAGGATAGGAATGCCGTGCAGACTGGCAGAGTACCAGTAATAATACCAGCTTCCATAGCAGTCGTTTTTGAAAGACCATGGAGCATTAATAGATTAAATAAAAACACCCCTAATAACGCTTGTAAAAAAATCGCTACTAACTCTTTTCTGTTTAATGTTGAAAATCCCTCTATCTTTATCCACAAAGGAATCAAAATAATTGCAGCCACAAGAAATCTTAGTTCATTAGCTAAGAAAATTGGAAAACTTTGAACAACCAATTTGCCCGCAACAACTGAACTACCAACGATACTCATCGCCACAATAACTTTCCCACTACTCCAGATCCACCTATTCATTTTTCTATACTACTCGTTCCATGGATTCATTAATAATATCGGTTACTGCTAAATATAGGTTTTCAGGGTGTTCAGCAATTCGGTGGCAAAGATATAAGTACCACTCATTTCCATACGTTAAATATACTCTACAACGATAATCTTTCCTTCTTAATTCATTGAGTAATGTAGGGCGTACACCATAAAGCATCTCAACTTCAACATTTGGGTTCTCAAGATATTGACGTCGCTCTATCTCTTGAATAAGCATTTCATCATGTGTAGCGATTGATAACGGATGATTTGCATTTACTAACTGATCAACATAATCAAGATAATGCTTATTCAGTTCTTCTGATCTGATCATGGCTATATCGACAGACTCTTGAAAAGCCCCTTTAACAAGTCTTATTTTCCCTGGATATTGCATAAGTTCTTGTAAATCTAACTTTGTACGATAAAGATGCACTTGCAATGTAATTCCAACATTTGTATACTCCGTTGCTATTTTTTTGTAAAGAGTAATAATATCATTAGTCTTAGAGGATTCTTCCATACTTATCATCAAAGTTATTCCATACTGCTGAGCTTTTTGTGTAAGCTCTTCAAGATGCTTATAAGCTATCTCAGCATTAATAGAAAGACCTATATGAGATAAATCGAAAGATACTGTTTGCTTTAAAGATAAAATCCCCATTTCCTCAATTACTTGTAAAAGCTCATCCTTTGCTCTTTGACAATCCCTTAAATTGGTTGTATTTTCCCCAATATATTCAATGGAGATATTATAATTGTCATTAAGATAATTACGTGCAGCAGCGATGGCATCCTCTCTTTTTTCTCCTGTTACATACCTTTTTGCTGCTTTCCATAATAATGGGTAGAGCTCTATTGATTGCTGCACCGCATATTTCAAGCGCTCGTCTCGTGCCGCGGCTTTTAAGGCCTGAATCACTAATTCTTCTGTTTTCTTCATATTTATTCCCCCTCTTCGGTATTGGTAAGTACTTTATCATGATAAAATTGGTAACTGTAGAACCACTTTAAAGTGATTTTAAAGGTACCACTTTCAAATCGGAGGTATGTAAAATGTTATGGATACCTATAGATCGAGCATTAGATATTCCTTTAAATCGTCAAATCTATCAGCAAATACGGGAAAAAATTTTAAGTGGACAACTTCAGGCAGGTGAAAAATTAGTATCAACACGAGAGCTTTCAGTAGAATTAAAAGTATCAAGAAATGTCATATTAGAAGCTTATGATCAGTTACTTGCCGAAGGATTTTTAATTGCACGAAGAGGAGCTGGTACATTTGTTGCAGAAGGCACATTGTTACCACAACAGACCAAACCTCTTATTACAAATAAAGCAGGAGATCCAATAGTAGGGAAAGAGGTTGTAAACTTACGCTCGGGTATTCCAGCACTCGACTTGTTTCCTCGTAAAACTTGGGCGAGGATAAGTCACCAGCTATGGCACGATAGTGAGTCCTCCATATTAGGATACGGGGTTCCAGAGGGGCGCATAGAATTAAGGCATACTCTTGCCCACTACTTATTAAGGACAAGGGGCGTTGAATGTCATCCAGAGCAAATTATTATTACATCTGGTGCGACACAGGCAATGATGCTTGTGTCGAGATTATTGCTGTCATCTAATGATATTGCTATTATGGAAGATCCTATAACTAATGATATTCAAACTATCTTTAAAGCTTCTGGTGCTACCATTTATCCGGTACCAGTAGATGAATTCGGGATGAAAACAAGCCTATTACCAGATAATATAGATCCTAAACTTGTCTTTCTAACTCCCTCTCATCAATTTCCTTTAGGAAGTACCTTACCTATTCAGCGTAGAATTCAATTAATTGAGTATGCTAGAAAGAAACATTGCTTTTTAATAGAAGATGATTATGATAGTGAGTTTCGCTACGAAGGGCCACCTGTTAGCTCTTTACAGGGCCTAGATCCAGAGCTAGTTCTCTACATCGGTTCTTTTAGTAAAATTCTCTCTCCCGCATTAAGAATAGGATACATTATCCTTCCAACACAGCTTACTGAAAAATGTCGTCAATTAAAATGGTTTACGGACTTACATACACCTTCCTTAGACCAGCTTATCCTTTCTCGCTTTATACAGGAGGGCTATATGGAAAGACATATCACAAAAATGAAGAAGTTCTATAAAAGCCAACGTGATTTTCTGATTCAATGTTTACAATCCACTTTTTCACATAACATAAAAATATTTGGCTATTCTACAGGTATGCACTTAGTTGCAGAATTTGAGAAGATTGATTTTACACGAAACTTATTAGTGAAAATAGAACAATTTGGTGTAAAGGTTTACCCAGTAGAGGATCATACAATTCAAAAGGGAAAATATAATAACAGATTGATTATTGGCTATGGTCATTTACAAAAGCATGAAATTGAACTAGGCATCACTAGACTTTTTCAAGCAATTTATCATTAGGAGGATGTCTGTGCTAGCTACTATTGAAAAACAATCAAATTACCATATTGCTACATTCAAACGGCCATTACTATATTCAATAGATGCCGTTTGGGCCGCTATGACTAACAATGAAAACCTACAAAAATGGATGAGTAATTTAGAAATCATTGAGCTACGTAAGAACGGGAAAATACATTTTAATATGAATGATGGAACAGGTAATTTTGAGGAAATAACCATCACAGATTATGTTGAGAAAGAAGTATTAGAATTTGGTTGGGGAACAGATACGGTGAGATTTGAATTATTTTCTACTGAAAAGGGTTCTTTATTGGTATTAGTGAAGACACTTCAAAATCTGACAGAGCATACACCGAAGGATTTAGCAGGATGGCATATTTGTCTTGATATGTTAAAAGATCTACTAAATGGCGTTGACCATCAATATTTCCCAATGGATGAATGGCAGCAAAGATTCAGCGAATACCAAAAAATGCTGAATAGTATAAAGTAAAATAATACAAAAAATCCTAGAGCATCATTACTCTAGGATTTCTATTATTGATAAAAGGCTGTAGCAATTGCTAGTGCTTTTAAAGGATCTTTGATTGAATCCAGTGTGTAAACAAGCTTTTCATCCTGCCACACAATTAAATTACCTGATTGATATACATCTAGCTGAGCCATGCCATATTGCCTTGGAATAGGTAGCATGTGGTTTTCTAAATACGCTACTGCCTGCTTAGCAAGTTTGACACCTGCATCAGGATTATCAGTTCGTGTATGAGTGGCAATTGCCCATCGCCCTTCGTTCCAACCAGTCCATAATGAACCAGCGCCTGCATCTTGATAACCTTTTATATTGTAACCAAGATCAACCTCTTGCCCGCCATTTTGATTAAAATTATCAAATGCTATCTGTGTGCTTGCACCTTCCACACTTTTATATTTCTTGACCAGCAATCTTCCAATAACAGTCGCTGATTTCTTTAATCGAATATCGTTAATTGGCATATTCTCTTTGCTCTCATAAAAAATAACTTCAACCTGGTCGCCCTGTGTTCTTGCTGTAGCTGATAAAAATGCACCCTCTGCAATAGGTAACGTTGTTGGCATTTTTATTGGAACATTGAAATGTATCTGCTCCTTTATTTGTTGAAGAGCTTCAGTTGCTTGAACCGCATCAATTTGATCATTATTAGACAGTGCTACAGATGTACTTGTTTCAATCTCATGTTCTTGTGCATTCTTATTTCGTTCAGCACAAGCACTTAAGCTACAAATGCTTAACAATAAAAAGAGAAATACTACCTTTTTCAACATGTTAACCCCCATTTAAGAAATGCCTTCTCTCCATATTTTCCCCTGAAAAAGGTTAACTTAAACGCTTCAGCTATTGAAGTTCATTGATGCGCTTCGTCAGCTCATTAAACTTCTGATCAAGCATTGTGTAGTCCTTATCTTTTACTGTTAGAAAGCTCAGTTTGCCTAAAATCTCTTGCCTTTCCGTTTCAAGCTTTAAACGGTGAGCCGCTGTATCATCCACTTTATTCGGTGTGACTTCTGTCCACTTTTCTTGATGTGCTGACCGTGAAGCTCCCAAACACTGTTCGTGACTTTTTCTAGAAAGTATCGATCATGTGAAACGACAAGCAATGTTCCATTATATTGAGTAAGAGTATGCTCTAACTGCTCACGAGAAGGTAGATCAAGATGGTTTGTCGGCTCATCTAAAATAAGAACATTTTTATCCTCTAAAATATAAGCCATCAGCTTACACTTTACGCGTTCTCCCATACTCATTTTGCCTATGGGAGATGTCCAATGTGTCAGTGTAAACCCTAAATTCTTCATCAAGTTGCGCACTTTAGCACGCTCTTCAAATGTCTCTTGATAAAAATATTGCTCTGGTGTCTGATCAAGTGGTAAATCAAATACTTCCTGTGTCAGATAACCAATGTTTGCAGCTGGTGATACCCATACTTCACCCTCAGCTTCTAGCTTGCCTAAAAGAACTTTTAAAAAGCTTGTTTTCCCACTTCCATTCTTTCCTGTGATAGCTATCTTATCTCCAAATTGAGCCGTAATATTCACATCGTTAAATAGTATGCGTTCACCAAATTTTAAAGATAAATGTTTGATTTCCAGTAAGCGCTTGCCAACTCGTTGATTCGTGCCTAAAGAAAAACGAATCTCTGCTTCTGGCTCCACTGCTTCCACTCTTGACTTCGCAAGTTCAGCCTCTAATCGCTTTTTCTTAGATTTCACCTGAGAATCTAAACGCTTTGCTTTCACACGATGGTACTCCTTAAAACCTTCCAGTTTTGTTGACTGGGCGTGGCCCTTTTGTGACCAACACGTCAGTTCCGACATTTGAGCCTCAATTCGTTCAATGTTTTTTTGCTGCTTCTCGTAGGCACGTTGTTGTGTTAATCGTCGGTGTTCCCTATCAGCCATGTAGCTTGTATAATTGCCATCATGTTCAATCAGGCTTTTTTCCTCAATAGACCAGATTTTTGTGGCAACCTTATCTAAAAAATAGCGATCATGTGATACCACGATGATTGTCCCCTTATAGTTTTGTACTTGTCTGATGAGGAATGCGGTACTTCGTTCATCTAAATGATTCGTTGGTTCATCAAGTAATAAAATTTGAGCATTCTGGGAAAAACCTTCTGCAAGACGCATTTTCAGCTTTTCACCCCCACTTAACGCTGCAAATGACACATTAGATACCTGCCACTTAGCCAGCAGATCAGCTTCTCTTGCGGATACTTCTAGTTTGTCAAAATGAGCTAGCTCCTGTTCAACAAATGTAATTTTTAAAGCCTGTGCTCCCTGAATTACTCCCATAGTTGGTGATAATGTACCTTGAATCAATTGTAATAATGTCGATTTCCCAGCACCATTCCTCCCTATAATGCCGATGACTTCGCCTTTTTTTACTGTGCCTGTCACATGCTCAAATAACAACATATCCTTTATTTCATAACGTACATCCTGTAATTTTAAAAGTTCCTTCATACTATCCATCCTCTCAGTTGGAGGGACAAAAAAATCCCTCCAATTCATTTGGAAGGATTAGTCGCTACAATATCATACACAAATAAGCTCCAAAATTATTGTGAAAACAAGCTTTGGAGTAGCTAAATATCGGCAGTGGTTTGCGAATATAAAGCAATTATTATGAAAAATGGGCAGACTAATCCTATTTTTGTTGTTCGTGAAATATAAAATTTCCTATACAAAAATTAAGATTAGTTATTCATTAGCCACCCATCTTCCCTTCATTCATCGTTATCGTCATTGTAACATCATTTTTTTAAAAATAAAACTCCATACCTTGAGCTAAGTCTATCTAAAACATTCATAGGAACGAATTTGGTTTCTAGAAATGGTACGGAAATACCAGCCATATCTTCGACTCCATCTAAAGCCAGCAATGATTTCCCTTCCTACAGCTGTTGGGAAAAACCAAAAACTTCTACCACTATTCATCCAAATATACGTATTTCTAAATAAACAGGAGCGTATACCACTAGAACCTTCTCGCCAAGCAGGAATTGGTGGTGAAAAACCTGGTGGTGTGCTCATTGGCATTTGTCCTGCGGGAGGGGGGCCGAAATGAGTTGGCCCAAATGACGTTGTTTCAAAATCATTATAACCTCCCCAACCACCAGGTCTTCTAAAATTATCTTCTCTAAATGGATTATTATACACACAAACCCTCCTTTTACATTATTCAATATATGTAAAAGGGCGATTCACCGTTGAGCCATTGCCCATTTACCAAAGGTAACCTAGTTCCTATTATTGTATAATGGAAGGAAAATCCTTCAAAAAGGAGTACTTATGAAAAAATTATTGATACTCTTATTAGCCCTGCTTATCGCAGGTAGTATGTGGATGCTGCTTGCTAAAAATTCAGTCTCTTATTCCATAAATATCCAATCAAAGCTTGCTGATGTGAAAGATTACACATACTACTTAGATAAAGGCAACGATGCCATTGGCAAGAGCATGACGAAGTTAGATTTAGTGATTGTAGAACCTCTTGAAATGCAGCAAAAGTATATCGTCAATGCTCAAAAAAGCGGTACTTTAGTGTACGGCTATATTAATGTGATGGAAGCAGACAAATGGAATACAGCACTCTATCAACAATTGAAGGAAGAAGATTTTTATCGAGACAAACAGGGTGAAAGAATATATTTTGCCAAATGGGATTCTTTTTTAATGGATTTGACTTCTACGCACTATCAAGACATTTTGCTAGCAGAAATAGAGCAACAAATTGTTCAGAAAGGCTTAGACGGTGTGTTTTTAGATACGGTTGGTAATATCAATTCCTATTTACCTGAAGATGAACAAAAGTGGCAAAATGAAGCCATGTTATCTTTTATCCAACAAATCAAAAAACGACATCCAAATATATCTGTTGCTCAAAATTGGGGATTTCAAACACTCGCCGATTATACAGCACCGTATATTGATTTTATTATGTGGGAGGATTTTTCGTATCCTGTGGTAGGAAAAGATAAATGGTCACTCGATATGATGCAACAGCTTGTCCACATACGCAATAAATTTGGTACACAGGTGATGGCAATTGGTTTTGAAGAAGAATCAAAAAGCCGTGCATTAGCTGAGAAGCATCATTTCAAATTCTTTTACAGTCCTGCTGGTTCTTACTATAATAGCTGGCAATCATCCTTACTTCCCTCTGACAAACGACTGTTTTGAGGGATATTTGTTTAAGAGCTCATCTCAGGGGTAGACTAAAAGAAAATCAGCTTGAGGTGATAGGATTGGATATGACCAATATGTATGAAGAACAAAAACATAAGCATGAAAATCGCTTTCAATATAAGCAGCGTAACATGTGGACTGGGATTTTATTTGGGCTTGGGGTTGTGGCATTTATAGATGAGGTGATTTTTCACCAATTATTACACTGGCATCATTTCTATGATAAGTCTACAGCAGCTATTGGACTAGTTTCAGATGGTTTATTTCATGCATTCAGCTTTTTTGCTACGATTGGATCTGCTTTTTTATTGGCTGATCTACATAGAAAACATGGGTTTTGGCTAAAAAGATGGCTAGGCGGTATTTTTCTTGGAGCAGGCTCATTTCAGCTTTACGATGGAATTATACAACATAAATTCATGAAACTTCACCAAATTCGTTACAATGTTGAAATACTTCCCTATGATATCGTTTGGAACATATTGGCGGCGCTATTAATAATTATCGGTATTGTCTTACTGCTCCAAACAAATCAAAAAGATCAATAGGAGGTGGCGCATCTTGCATTCTCACGATGTTCATGCTCAAAACTTTCCTATTATGGTTCAGCTTCTACTGGCCTTGCCATTTGTTCTAGCTCTTATAGGCTATATCCTCGCTGTTATTATTTCGAATCAACATAAAAAACAATGGCCTCATTTCCGTACTATCTGTTGGATTGTTGGAAATGTCTGTGCTCTGATTACATTAATCGGCCCATTGGCTGCTCTTAGTCATATTCATTTTGACGCACATATGATAGGACATTTATTGCTTGGCATGCTGGCACCATTACTTATGGCTTTAGCAGCACCAATGACTCTGCTGTTAAGAACCTTACCAGTAAACAGGGCACGTATTCTCTCTCGACTACTAAAAAATCCGTATGTTCGTTTTATTCGTCATCCAATTATTGCATCTATTCTAAATGTAGGAGGCCTATGGTTACTCTATACAACCTCACTTTTCAATTTGATGCATGAACATATACTATTGTATGTATTCATTCATCTCCATATTTTTCTAGCGGGTTATTTGTTTACTATTGCCTTTATTTATATTGATCCTACTCCACATTCATACTCTTATGTTTTTCGATCCCTTACATTAGTAGTAGCATTGGCTGCCCATGCCATATTGGCAAAATTTATTTTTGCAAATCCGCCTCATCATGTACCATCCACTGAGGCAGAACTAGGTGCTAAGATCATGTACTACGGTGGAGATGCTATTGAAATCCTTCTTGTGTATATTCTCTTTTATCAATGGTTTAAAAGCACAAGGAATAGTATTCACCCCAAAGCAGCTACTTCATCACGCTAATCTCGCCCTGTTGATTAGGTTAAATAGGATTGGATAATCTGCCAGTCCTCTAGCTTTTCAGTGAACGTTTTAATATTTTTCCCTGGTATTGGACTTGTTGATGGCATTTTTTTATAGGCTCGTCCTTCTAGAAGCCCTAAGCCAATATGCTTTTTAAAAACCTCAAATGCTTTCGCTCCATTAAAAAGCACTAATTGAATATTAGGGTATTGTTCAAAAAGGGTTTGAAAATCATTGGGCTTTTCATTGCGTATCGCTGCATCTAAACTTCCTTCACGTTCACAAGTTGCAATCGTGTCCCAAAGACCGATTGCATTGTTTTTTAATAAGGCTATTCTCTCTGTATAATCATTTGGAATCGCTATCTGTAATAACTCACCCATAATAGGCCAAAAGTGATTGCGTGGATTGCCATAGTACTGCTGTTTCTCTAACGATTGTTTTCCTGGCATGGATCCAACAATGAGCACCCTTGTTGATGAGTCTACAATTGGTAATAATATATTTTTTAAATCATTGGACACAACAATCACTCCTTTTCTCTATTGTAACGGAAAATTTGAACCAGTAAGTAAATCTTGGCTTGAAATGAACAAGGGATGTTGGCATGAATGGTTCATTTTATACGACTTCACAATTTTGTAGCCTATACAGTAGCCTATCCAAGGTGGAAGGGCCCCCCGTATAGAAATGGATGATGTTGTTTGATTCCTTGGAGTTGTAAATTCGGTAAAAAATGATGCTCCCATAAAGCTAAAAGTTCTTTTTCTGAGTAGGATTGTAACCAGGGAGCAATCCACCTTTCTCCGTATAAATCTTTCACCGCATCTTCTGCTAAGCCTTCTAAAATGAGAGAATCCAATAAAGTCATA
Source organism: Lysinibacillus sp. YS11 (assembly GCF_002896375.1). Lineage (NCBI taxonomy): Bacteria > Bacillati > Bacillota > Bacilli > Caryophanales > Bacillaceae > Lysinibacillus > Lysinibacillus sp. YS11. Next base: position 4,275,146 of record NZ_CP026007.1, read on the forward strand.
TCATCTAAATTTTTTTTTAATATGTGTATACGACAAACATGGTTATATTCATGAGCAAATAATGCTTGAAGCTCCTGCTTTTCTAAATCACCCACAAATAAAAAAAGCGAATGAGGATAAGCGACACCATTTTTATTGGTTATCGTTTGCTGCTGAGTAATGGGGAAAATATAAATTGGTATTGATGGGCCTTTCCATTTCCTCTGTAAGTATAGGAACTCCTGCTGTACACTGGCCCATACTTTTTGCTTCTTTAATTTTTCAACATCGACTTCCTCATGAGGTAAAAAAAGACCCTGTTGCTGTAATGTATAGTGAATTTCTTCTGGAAGCCCATCTCGAAATAGTTTGACTAATCGACCGCAAAGAATCGAGCATTGTAAGCTTGTTCGCTCATCCTTTCTAGTTGATTTTCTAGCACTTACAAATTCATCTAACCACTTATCCGTTGACACAACTGCCATATTATCACCTCTTCACAGCATATGTCTTGAATAGACAATCGGCTAGTGATAAATGCATCAAATCGCATATATTAGCTTGTAATGACAATGAAAGGAGGGATATGTGTGAATCCAGCTGATGCTTATAGTCTTTGCTGTAAATATCATGGTAAACGTGTTCGAATCTCGGATTCATCTGGTAAAGTACATGTTGGAGAAATCACAAGGGTAGATAGAAGACAGGTATGGATTCTACCTGATAGAAGATATAGTGGTTATGGTTTAGGGTTTTGGGGATTTGGAGGGTATGGAGGAGAAGGTTTTGGCTATGGAATTGCTCTAGGAACAATTTTAGGTATTGCGCTAGCTCCAATTATTTTCTTCTAATTCAAACCTTTTATTTAAGTGAAAAAGAAGCCATTTCAAACATTGTTGAGATGGCTCATTTTTCATTATTGAACTTGCTCTTGTTGCTGTTTGCTTTCAATCAGCTCGGATATTGTAACAAATGTGTAGCCTTGCTTTTTTAATGCAGGTAGTATTTCTTCTAGTGCTTGAATTGTTTGTGTACGGTTCCCGCCACCATCATGAAATAAAATGACATCTCCAGGCCTTGTTCCCTTCATTACCTTTTGCACAATTTTTCTTACACCAGGCTCTTTCCAATCTTGCGTATCCTGATGCCAGGACCACATTACTACCTTATAGCCGTCCTTAACAGCAGCATTAATCATAGCATCCGTGTAATTTCCACCAACGGGACGGAATAAAACTGGGGAAAAACCAGTAATACTATAAATCGTGTCATTTGTCTTTTGAAGCTCCTCTTGCAATTTTTTGATGGAAACTTTAAATGGATGTGTATACGTATGATTTGCTAATTCATGGCCTTCTGTATAAGAACGTAAAACAAGCTCTGGATATTTTTCTGCATTTTTTCCAATAATAAAAAAGGTGGCTTTTGCATCATATTTTGCTAATAAATCTAGCACAGCAGCTGTGTATTTAGGATGTGGACCATCATCAAAGGTGAGTGCAACAATTTTATCCTCTGTTTTGATATCCCAAACAACTTCACCTGTCTCCTCATAATAAGGACGACCTCTATCTGCGTAGCCTTCCTGCACTAAAAATCCCGAGATGATTAAAAAGAAAACCATAAAAATGAATACGTAATTACGTGTCATAGCATCACCTCCCAAGTCCGAAATCACAGAACTCCGTCAACTTACTATTTACGAATTACCCGGAAATATACTTGTGAAGGATTGTCTGTTTTCTCCTTTTAATTATTTCAAAAAAATTTTAAACGTTCTTTATAATTTTGAACAATATGTGAAAATCTTTGAATAGTACTTTATTTTTTTATTTATTGATGTAAAATTAAATCAAATCTGATATATAACAGTTATTATAAATATATAAATGTTATGCAACACAATAAAGGGGATGACATATATGTGGATTATTACAGTATTTGAAGAAAACACTTATCGCATGTTTGAGTATAGTTCTAAACGTGAGGCAACAAATGCATTACATAAATTTAAAGAAACTGCTTTGCTTTCTTATACAAGATAATAAAGGATAAAAGGAATCTATTCATTTGAGTAGATTCCTTTTTGTTATAAAGTACCTCCGATGCTTCCCCTCTAATTCCTTTCATCCTTATACATCTAGCAACATATTTAGTTTTTTTTTCATGAAAATGTCGAACACCTTGCTAGCCTTCACCATATGTATATAGAGAAAAGGAGTGATTTCAATGGTGACAATTGAACCTATTATGATTAAAGGGCATTTCTTCACTGCAGTAGTTGTTCAATTACCTAAAACAACATTACTAACGATTTCTAATGATACAGGCTACATTATGTGTGGTGCTTTAGATGTCGGCCTATTAAATAGTCGCTTAGTTGATCGAAAAATTATTGCTGGTCGTGCAGTAGGCGTGAAAACAATTGACGAGCTATTAACAGCTCCATTAGAATCTGTAACATATGAAGCAGAACAGCTTGGTATTACAGAAGGAATGACTGGTGTAGAGGCACTTTTAAAAATGATCTAATTGGCTAAAAAAGCGTCAACTAGACGCTTTTCTTTTTTGTTTGCTAACTATTTGAATAAGCAATTTCCCCATTTCCCATACTGTTGGACAAAGGGAGTTGTTAGTATGAATAGTAGGCAACATGTTAAAATACACGCCACATTACTTATTATTGTTTTAATTGTTTTCATCTGGTCTGTTATAAAGCCGTCCTCCTATTTAGATTGGCTAGCTGAAGTTAGTCCTGGAATTGTGGCAATAACAGTCGTTGTTTGCATTTATCATAAATTTCGCTTTACCACATTTTCTTATTTTATTATCGCTCTCTTGTCGATCCTGACATTTATAGGTGGGCATTATACCTATTCGGAAGTCCCTTTTTTTAATTGGATAAAAGATGAATTTCATTTACAACGTAATCACTATGATAGGTTTGGTCATTTTTTAAAAGGTTTATTAGCCATCGTAATAAGGGAAATACTAATCAGGAAAACACCACTTACAAAAGGAGCTTGGCTTACAGGTATTACGATCAGTATTCTGCTCGCAATTGCTGCTTTTTATGAAATCATTGAATGGTTAAGCACAAGAATCTCGAAGGGAAGTAAAGGAGCAAAGGATTTTTTAGGCATGCAGGGAGATAAATGGGATGCACAATGGGACATGTTTTTAGCCTTGCTGGGAGCTATTTTAGCTTTACTTCTATTCACAAAGCTCCATGACAAATTTTTAAAAAGAATAAACAAATCATAAATATTTTTGCATAGCATGATTATATAACCTATGAAAGGTGGTATTAGATGTACTATGCACAGGTCAATCAACAAACACATCATCCATCACGTACTATGATTGTAATCGGCTATGGACAGGTAATGGCTACACCAAGCTCTGTACAATTACAAATTGAAGTCCAAACACAGGGCAACCATGTACAAGGTCCTCAACAGGAAAATGCGGCAATCATGAATGAAGTTATGCAATCACTTATCGCACTTGGTATTCCAAGAGAACAAATTCAAACTGCTAGTTATACAATCACACCACTATATAATTTCGAAGATGGCAAACAAATTTTTAATGGCTATGAAGTAGTCAACGCCATTTCCGTCAACGTTTCGGATACCAATGATTTGGGCTTAATCATTGATACGGCTGTAGAAAATGGGGCAAATCGAATAACCAATATTCAGTTCAAAATGGACCATACCGATGCTTACTATCAGCAAGCATTAAGTTTAGCGCTACAGAATGCTCAATTGAAGGCGAAAACAATAGCAGAAACTATGCACCTGCCTTTGCAGCCACTCCCTGTAGAGATTGTGGAAGAGCAGGCTAACACACCTATCCTTTATCGCTCTATGGCTGTATCCTCGGGAATCACGCCTATAGAACAGGGACAAATTGCTATTGATGCTACTGTTCGTGTGAAATTTCAATACTAAAGTTAGGAGCCTTCCGCTACTCAAAGTGCAGAAGGCCCTCATTTATTTTACAAGTGTATTTTTTTCAATAAGGATTTCATCATCCTGAGTTTTAATAACCATATCAAAATGTTGGCAATGTGGATGCATAAATAATTCATATTGAATACGTCGCTCATCATGTGATTGTTTTAAATAATTTATATCTGTCCCTCTTTCAAGCACATCACGATCTGATCTTCTTTTAAGTTCTGTAGCCCCATCCGTATAAAAATAAATCTTTAAATCGAATAACTGCGGATCTATAAATGCTACACACATTCCTTCTACTATCGTGATCTGTTTTTTTGAAGAAATTAATGCACTTTTCATATAATGTGTATCGATTGTCATTAAATCGAGTCCTGCTCTTATCATCTGAACATCTCGCTCCAATGATGGTAGATGATGAGCAGCGGGATGACAAGCCGTCATTTTAAAACGATGATGCTCATTTTGATATGTATATTCAAGTATTGATTGTTTGCGAATATCCGAATCCACAATATACGGATCAGTATTTAAATAATTCACTTCATCTTGATCTAAAGCATGTATAAGTTTTTTGGCAAATGTCGTTTTTCCAGCAGCTCCATGACCAGAAATGCCGATTATGATTTTTTTATCAGCTTGTTTAACCCATCTTAAAATTTCTTTTAATATCGTCTCCATCATACTCTCCTTCACTATAAAAGGTATGGCAAGAAACAATTCCTACCATACCACTTAATATTAGCCTTCATTATACGGGGAATCCCATATTCGCTCTATCATTACTCCATTATGCTTAGGGCTTAGTAGAAAAACATCTGGGTTGCTTAAATTTTTCCAACAGTGAAAATCAACATCCTTATCATAATACTTCAATAGCAAAGAGATGATATTGCCATGACTCACAATTAATGTATTATCAACATCCTGAGCAAATGCATCTTTTACAAGGTCTACAATTCGATGCATCGCTTCATTACTGGATTCTCCACCATCATATTTTAAATCCATATCAACAAATGTCGCCTGTAATTTTTCGTACCAATCTGGAAAATCTCTAGTACTTAAAAGCCACTCCGAAAGACGTTCATCAATTTCAATCTTCATACTTTCTCTGCTACTTAATGGTTCAATGGATTGGATTGCTCTTAAGAAAGGGCTAGATACAATTCGATCAATTTTTAGATTCTTGAAAAATTCAGCTAAACTATTTGCTTGCTCTATTCCCTTCTGCGTTAAGGGTGCATCTAGTGATTGTCCTTGTGCTAGACAATGTCTAATAACATAAATTTTCCCCATAAAAACCTCCTAATTTAGAAAGTCATTTATAAACGATTATTATACCCCGTTTACTAAATAGCTCAGATTTAAATGTTCCTATTCATTATCTCACTTGTTCTACATTTTTCCGCCCAAAATAATTCGTCCCTATCACACCAATAATAATCATGATGCCACCAATAAGATGATATAGATGGAAATCTTCCTGTAAAAATAAGACCCCTGCCAAAATAGTAATAAGTGTTGCAAAATTGCTAAAGACACTCATTTTAGATGCTTCCAATTTAGATAAAGCATAATTAGATAAATAGGATGTACCAAGTGAAGATAGTATACCTAAATATAAAATAGCGAAGACAAAATGAGCATGTGTTAATGGCTTAAAAAATTCATTGAGTGTTCCATTCATCATATGACTTCCAAGAGCCATTCCATTAAAAATAACAAATCCACACAATGTCATGACATATGTTAATGCTAGTAAAGAATATTTCTTGGTAAGCCCTCTAGCAAAAATATTATAAAGTGATGTCGCAATCGCTGATAGTAAAATAAATCCACTTCCTATGACATTTCCTATAGTAGTATTTGCTCCATTCATCATTAACAGATAGATGACACCAAGTACGGACAAACTTACAGATACAAGTTGACCCCGAGTAGCTTTTTCCTTTAACAATAAACCTGCCAATGCTAATGTAAAAATAGGAATTGTCGCTTGAATAATTCCCGCCTCTGATGAGGAAATTTTAGCAAGTCCAAGCACTTGAAACGTAAAAAAAGCAATTGGATACAAGATGGCTAACGGTAATATTTTTAGTAGGTCCTGCATGTTCATTATTAGCTTATTTTTTGTCATTACCATGATTATAACAATACCGATGAATGCAAAAGTAAAACGATGTGCAAGTATATCAATAGGACTTGCTACAGTCAACGTAACTTTCACAAACATAAATGAGAGCCCAATGACAAATGCATAAATTATTGCTGCTATATAGGCATTTCTATTTTCTGACATAGGATCGTACTCCTTCTTTAAACATTCCGGCCGGTATAGTTATCGTATTAAATAGAGAACTTATTGACGATATAAAAAAAACACATCTGTACCGATACAGATGTGCTGGAGGTTATGTATGCTTAAATACGAATGGATTTATTCTCAGCTCCTGACTCAGATCCAAACAGGCTCACTTCAAGCAGGGGCAAAACTCCCCTCGATTCGCCAGTTATCACAGCAATTTTCCTGTAGTAAGAGTACGATTTTAGCATCTTTAAAAAAACTGGAGGATCAGCATCTTATCTATTCAATGCTTAAAAGTGGCTACTATGTTGTTGATCATCAACTGCCCATACAACCAAAAATGAAAAATTACATAGATTTTGCTACATCTTCGCCCAATTGGCATGCATTCCCTTATCAAGATTTTCAGCATTGTATTAATAAGGCCATCGACACATACCAAGCAGATTTATTTAGATATGGGACACCAAAAGGCCTACCGTCATTAATAGCGGAAGCAAAAAAACTATTAACAAGCTATCAACTGTTTACAAAGGAAGAAAATATTTTCATTACTTCAGGTGTCCAACAATCTCTATCCTTGCTAAGTATAATGCCCTTTCCAAATGGTCGCTCAACGATCTTAGTGGAACAACCTAGCTATCATTTGTATATGGATTATTTAAAAACCTATGAACTTCCGGCAATGGGCATCAAAAGAACAACGGATGGCATTGATTTAGATGAACTAGAAAACATTTTTAGTAAACACGACATAAAGTTTTTTTATACGATGCCACGTCTGCACAACCCTCTAGGAACTTCCTATAGTAAAAAAGAAAAGGATTCAATACGAAAACTTGCCTATAAATATAATGTGTATATAGTTGAAGATGATTATTTAGCGGATTTTGAGCAAAATACAAAAATAGATCCCCTATTTACGGAGGATACACAGGATCGGGTTATTTATTTAAAAAGCTTTTCTAAAATTATGTTTCCTGGCTTACGTATCGGACTTGCCGTATTACCAAATGTTTTGATTAATACCTTTCAACAGTATAAAAATACCACTGATATTGATAGCTCCATGATCTCCCAAGCTGCATTAGAGCTCTACTTGAAAAGTGGTATGTTTGAACGTTATCAGAAGAAAGTCAGTGAAGCTTATGCAAGCCGAGCAAATCAACTTCAACAATCTATAGCAACTCATCTGGCAGACTATCAATCCTCTAAGGAAATCTGTATGCATAGCCATATCATTCTACCGAGACAGGTGAATACTTCTAAGATTATTGATCATTTGGCACAACAAAATATTTTGTTAGATCCTATTAAACGCAATTATTTAGATGCATTTTATCGGGAACGTATTATCAAACTAAATGTATCGAATATAGACGAATCCAAGATTGATGTTGGCATAAGGGAAATTGCGCTAGCCCTTCATAACATGAGCAATTATTTCTAAAGCACATTATTCATGAAACCTTATTGTAGCTCATATAATTAGACATCATAAATTGGTTCAATAAGGAGGATTCAATGCAATCTGAGAAATTGCGACTAAGGAAGATTCAACGTCTTGCATATGAAATTATGGATGAGATGCACAAAGAAAAGCATCGCACAGAGATGCACAAATTAATTCCGATTATTGATAACTTGTCGCGGGCAATTGGGGATTTAACAGATTCTGTTGGTAAATACTCACTGGATTATGTAGAAGAAAAAGTAAAAAATGCCCATGCTCTTTTATTTAACAAAGAAAAGGTAGATATTTATTAATAAAGACAGGGAAAAAGGGTAACCATATACATGGCTACCCTTTTGGCATTAATGCGTTTCAGGTTCGAATGTTTTACAGTCTGTTTCCTCACTGTTGGAAGCATGTTGTCCCTTTTGGCTGACAACATAAATTTTTTCAGCTGTGCATTTGTTACCAGAATCCCAAAATGTGCAGTTATTGACTTCACAAAGAATTTCTTGTGCCATCGTCTCACACCTCCTCCTTGTTATCTTTAACAAATTAGAGGTAATCAATACGTTATTCAAAAAAGTCATCTCGCACTTTTGTCAGTGCTGTCTGATTCACTCCATACTGAAGTCTAGATTAGTAGGATGATTTGATAAATGTTCCTGCGTAAGCATATTTGTTGAGGGTACCTTGTTGTCAACTTCTTCAAAACGGAAGCCATCTGCCCAGACTTTACCCGAACCAATTAGTAACACACCAAAATAAATGGAATTACCTTCTTCAGGTACGTCTAAGACAATAGAATAATGATTCCATTCAGTAGAACCTGTCACAGGGCGTTGATCCATATTATCAAATTGAATCGTATCTCCTGTACCATTGTCAATACTCATCCATGCACCACACTTTGTTGCATCTGCCGTCTTTAAGTAGCATGACATTTTCAAGCGTTTCCCTTTATAGTCAGCTGCCTGAAAACCCTGCATCATTGTAGCAAATTGACCATGATTTGCTGAGGCAGTTGTGGAATACAATACTCCTGAACGCTTCCCTGAATGAAATACCTTGTCATCTGTATGAAATTTATACAATTCAGGATTAGCACCACTCAACACCCAACCTTTAACCTGTTCAACTGTTTCCATGTAATGTTCCTCCTCCATCATATTTAATGATTGCATTACTTTTCGATACTTCCCTGGTGGTAAAGCATAAACTTCTTTAAAGGCTCTTGTAAAAGCCTCTTGTGATTGAAACTGAAGTGTAACAGCAATCGTTAATATCGATACATTAGAGTACATCAAATAACTCGCTGCCATAGCTAGCCGACGTATACGAATATATTCACCAATCGTAATTCCCGTTTCTTGCTTAAAAATTCGGCTTAGATGGTACTTCGAATAGCCAGCAGTATTAGGAAGACATTCAAAAGAAATTTCCTCCATCAATTGCTCCTCGATATAGGCAATAGTTCTTTGTGTCGCTTGACTATACTCCATGTTACTCACCTCATCTTTATCATAATGGAGAAGGAAACAGATTTTTTGATGGAGGTTGCTAAATTTAGCTTAATCAATTATTTTTGTTGGTGTTGCTTCTTGCACAACGATGAGACCATCATAAGCTTCCTTAGGTGTCATTTTAATGGTGTACAGCATTTGTGTCAGCTTATACCACGGACGAAAATCATCGCCGATATTGCCCATTCTTTGCTTTTTGGAAAGAATATTCGCCAGCTCCTTCGATTGTTTGGCAGCTTCAAAATCCACATAAAAGATGTTATTATCAATGTCACTAAAGGCATCCACTAAAGCATTGTGATGCTTAATCGTATATTCCTTTCGTGCTCCAGACCCATTTTGTGCCTGGAATGTATTTTTCACAAAGTCTGTGCCAATCGCAAAATATTGATCTTTATATATCTCACTTAAATAATGCCCCATCGATTGATAGCCTGCCATCGTAGCAGAAGTTTTCTCAATATGACCATTATGAGCAGACATTAATACTTTATCATGACCTTGTGTTGCTTCATATTCAACAATCCATTGTAAATTTTCAGCTAAATATTCGTCCCGTAAATTCATATAATTACCATCATTTAAAAATAATTGCGTACGCTGCTTCATAATTTGCGCATATTGAACAGCAAATGCGAATTCATCCTTTGAAGATTTTTGCTCATACATCGCTTTGTTTGATTGTAAATCGTTGATTATTGTATCAATCGTTTTATCAAGCTCAAGTAGCTGACTATCCGATAAATCTCTCATCGTTTTGTTGGAAACATGCTCTAGCTTAGTCGTGAATTTTCGTGCATTGTCAGCATGTACCTTGGCGTAAAAATCAAGTAACCCCTTTTTGCTGTAATCATAGCGTTGCATATCATTTCCATAAAAATAAATTTTCTCTTGATCATCAACTGTCTGATTATAGTCATGCATCCACTGCACAAACTCTACCATTTGTTCAGTTTTGTAGATGCCATAGTCTAACGCTTTTATAGCTTCCTCCGCCGTTCCGACACCGTTTTCGATAAATTGATTTATCTGTTGGGCCCCACCAAAATCTCCTTCTAAAACGAAAACATGGACATTTTCATTTTTTATCATCGCTTCAAATACATCTTTTTTTAATGTTTGAAATTCGATATTGCCATGTGTTGCTTCCCCAAAACCAATAATTTTTACATCATCAGGAATGTTGATATCTTTAATTTCATTCGTATATTGTGCGGCATCTTTTACGGCCTCTCTCTGTCCACATCCTACTAAAGCTACTAATAGCATCGATGCAGTTAAAAAACGTAAGCTACGTTTCAGCATTCTCATTCTCCTTTTAGCTTAAATAGATTTTCGCTGGAAATAGTAATATCCTCCGAGGAAAAATACGATGAATCCGCCACCTACTACGGTTAACAATTGCTCCCACGGTACAAAGAATACATCGTCTGTATTGCCCCCTATATACATCATCGAAAAGGGTTGTGCCCAAGGATAATACGGACCAATTCTTTCAGAATTCACTGCTAAAATTGATGGTAAAGTAAATATGACATTAACAGCAAATGGAGCAGCAAAGCTTTTAAACATAATGGACATCCACAATTGCAAGGCTACTAATGGCAGTGTCGCTACCCAGCCTCCTACTATGCTTTTCCAAACAATCTCCATAGGAAAAGAATCTGTATAGCCTTTTACCATCCCAACAGCAAAGACCGAGCCTAAATACAATATCTGCATTGCTAAAACAAGCAGCATAATCAATATGTATTTAGCTACAAATACTTTCCCTCTTGTTACTGGTAATGCTAAAAGTTGCTTCCATCCACCAGACTGATGTTCATACCTACAAATAAGACTGGTAAAAACACCAGAAATAAGAGGTAAAAATAATAGAGCATATGTTAAATTCATCGAAAATAACGATATATACCACTCATTGATTTCAATCCCCTGCATGTTGTCCTCTAAATTAGCGGATAGTCCTATAAAAAGTCCAATCATGGGTCCTGCTAAAATAATTGGTACCATTTTTGATTTACGTAACTTAAACCACTCAGCTTGAAGTAAAGTAATCATTATTTCACGTCCCTTCTTGCAAAATCAACCATGCCGATAATATAGAGTAAGATACCAATTCCTACGCCTAATAAGACATTGATCACCGGCTCATTCCATTGGTTCATCAATGATGGCCATTTCCATATCATCCAATCTGGAAGAACATAGGAAGAATAGGAAAAAATCACCCCAAAAATGCCTACAGTTATAGGAATCCCTTGATTATGACTTACACTCGCTATCCACAATTGAAGTGCCAAGATAGGTAATGCTGCAAAAGCAGGGAAATAACTATATTTGGCTAGCTCCATGTAAGGTACCGTGTCACCTAATTCTAAAAACAGCCCGTAGCTCAGCGTAAAAAACATTAATAACGTTGAGGCGAAGAATAGTAAGATAGCTAACAACGTAAATTTAGACAAATACACGGTTAATTTCGAAACAGGTAATGCAATGAGCTGCTTCCAAGCATTGGTCTCATTTTCAATGCTTGCTATGAATGACGTAAGAATGGCAATACCCAAGACTATGGCAAGCGGTGTAAATGAATGCACATTTAATAAGAAATAGCCCCAATCATCCTCACTTTGCTGTAAGAGATAATCCTTTCTTACTCCATAATTGACCATTTGCAGAGCAACCACCCCTAAAGGGCCAATAAGCGTTAGAAGCCATAATCCTTTACGTTTGATTTTTAAGAAGTCAGCAGTTAATAGCTTTCCCATCATATCTCCTGTTCTCCCATCGTCATTTGGAGGAATATATCCTCCAATGAACGTTTCTCTTCCTCGACTCGGAATACCGATATACCTTCCTGAACAAGAACTTGGACAATATGAGCAACCTTTTCATCCGAGCACTCTTCTAAGAAAATCACACCACCCTGATAATCTGCCTTAATACCATTTGCTAATAAGAAGCGCCATCCTTTTTCACCATTGTTTACTTTAAAGGTAACCTTTGGTTGGGCAAATCGACGCATAGCCTCAATAGAATCTTGGAAAATTAATTTCCCTTTCGAAACAATCCCTACTTGTGTTGCCATTTGATCAATCTCTGATAATAAATGGCTGGAGATTATAATGGTCATGCCATATTCCTCTGGTAATCTTTTAATTAAATTACGAATCTCTATAATGCCTGAAGGATCTAGGCCATTCGTTGGTTCATCTAAAATAAGTAATTCAGGACTATGTAGTAAAGAAGCAGCAATACCAAGACGTTGCTTCATTCCTAAAGAGAAACCTTTGACCTTTTTATGGGCAGCTTCCTTCAAACGGACAATTTCCAAAACTTCATCGATTCGAGTTTTCGGTACACCTAGTATTTTTCTTAGTGCCTCTAGATTCTCATATGCTGTTAAATGTGGATAATAAGAAGGGTTTTCAACCAACGAACCAATCTTAGCTAAAATTTGGATACGTTCCTTCGTAATATTCTTTTCAAAGACTTTAATTGTTCCAGAAGATGGCTTCATTAAACCTAGAAGCATTCGAATTGTAGTCGTTTTACCTGCCCCATTCGGACCTAAAAATCCATATATTTCACCTTTGCGTATTTGCAAGTTCAAATTTGATACAGCTTGCTCTTTTCCAAAGCGTTTTGATAAGTTTTGTGTTTGTACGATATATTCCAATGTCCTCACCTCTTTAACTATCTTAAAAAGGGAAGTTTAAAAAAAGGTATGGGCTAAGTTTAAATTTTGTTTAAAAAATCATTTCTATCATAAAAAAATCTGCGAAGCATTTATTTCTCAAGCTTCGCAGATTTTTTTATGATAATTTTAGTACCAGAGTGATCGGAATGGATATCCCATTCAAGATGCATGCCCTTTATCATGACATCAACAATTGACAAGCCGATTCCGGCTCCCTTTGCATTCGACTCATTTTTCATCCCTTGACCATGATCCTCAACAATAAATGCTGTATAACACGCCGTCGATTCGGTTTTCACACTTATATATTTACCACTATTCGCGTGGCGCAGTACGTTTTGGAAAATATTATCAAATACTCTCCCTAACCATAATGGATCAACACGCCATTCAACAGGTTCAAATGACTGTAGCTCAATATCGATTGTAAAACCTTCTCGCTCGAAAACTGGATACCATGTCGTTAGATGTTCCCTTACAAATCGGATAACATTGATGTCTTTCGGTTCAAACTTATATTTACTTGCCATAAGCAATGTGTAGGACATCAAATTTTCAATTAAAGCATCAATATTCACTATGGATGTGTCCATAGCCTTTAATGCCTGCTTCCCTTCCTCAGATAACGCTTCTTTGCTAATTGTATAGGATTGAGCTCTTACCTTCGTTAAAGGTGTCCGTAAATCATGTGATAAATTAGCAATCAGTTCACGTCTTAGCTGTTCTTCCTTCTGTTGACGTTGTTTACTGTCTCGCAGTTCACAAACCATTCTGTTAAAACTATGCTCCAATTGCCCAATCTCATCTCGTTTTTTCACCTGAATTTCAATAGGTAGACCATCTACATCACGTATTTCCATCGCCTCTTGCAGATGTAATAGTCTTTTTCGAATTCCCTTGAAAAATAGAAGCGAAACTACAATAAAAAATAAAATAACTGCAATAACACCAAAAAATAAAAAGTTACCATAGTTATCATAGACCTTTATAAGTGGAGGATTAAATGCTACCCTTGAAATCTCTAATACAATAAAGCCATTTGATATATCATCACCTAAGAAGGCAATAACAGTAAATGGATCATCTCCATAACGTTCTTTTATAAATTGAGTTGTATAGGCTGGTGTCCATTTTGCTGGTAACTGATCCTTCACATTCCATGTAGTCAGTAAGTTCCCCTCTTCACTTACCCAAAACATAGAAGCCGTAGGAAATTGCTCTTGCCACTTTTGAAATAACTGCGTAATCGCATCATCTGTTGCATTGGTCATATTTTTAGCCTGTGCATGCCATTGCTCTTCAATATCACTTTCTACAAGTACTCCACTTGAAAAATCTCCTGTCCCTGTCTTTGTAATGCCTAATACGAAAATAGCAACACCCAGATAGGAGATTTGCACAATAGATATGGCTAATATAATAATGAGCATATATTTCGCTAATAATGATCGAAAAAATTTCATTGTTTCACCCTATAGCCAATGCCTCGGATTGTTTCAATAATCATAGGCTTTGCAGGATTGATTTCTATTTTTTCTCTTAAGTAACGAATATGCACCATGAGTGTTTTATCACCTTCTATATAGCTCTCACCCCAAACACCCTCATAGAGTTGTTCCTTCGTTAAAATTTGATTTAAATGACGAATAAAATACTGTAATAAATAAAATTGTTTTCCTGTCAAAAGAATTTCTTCTTCATCAATCGTATTGATTATTTGCATATCTTTCGTATAAATTTTAAGGTGCTGCAATGTCAGTACATCATCACTTTTTTGATATCTTCTTAATAATACTTCCAGTCTTGCTACGAGCTCATCAGGGTGAAATGGCTTTGTTAGGTAATCATCAGCAAAATGCAGCCCTTCAATTTTATCTTCAACAGCTGTTCGTGCTGATAACATTAGAATTGGCAGGTCTTTATTTTCCCGTTTAATTCTTTTACCTAAGGAGAAACCGTCCAATCCAGGTAGCATCACATCCAATATAGCAATATCTTTTGAGTTAATATGTTGCTCAAGCCCCTCCCCTGATTCCAGCCATGTCACGTCATAACCTCGTTCAGTTAATTCCTTGCTTACCCATTGTCCGATTTCTTTTTCATCTTCTATGTACAATATACGAATCAATGTTCAACCTCCTTGATACATTTAACTAAAATTAGAAATTTATAATTTCCATACATGGTTATTATAGGGGAACTGTTATTTATTTTCTTAGGAAATTCAAAAACGTTGATTTATTGAAAAAAGCAACTAATAAAAGTTGCTCTTTTATAGTATACGTTGCTACTTTATCAACTGCTTCAAATTCATTTAGAAAGGTGTAGGGAATCGGTATTACAAGGCAAGCCCCAAAGCATGCAAGAATCATATACTCCTAAGTTGAATTATTTTTTCATCGACGTTGCTCGCTTCACATTTAGGTGCTTGAAAAAAGAAACTTTACTTCTTTTTTCTTTGATAAATATGCTAACATGGCCCTAACTATATTAAAAATATTAGAGAAATATAATTTACTTAGGTTTTACCTATAATAGAGGGGTGTTTATGTTTGGATATAAGACAACTACGCTATTTTATAGCAATTGTGGAGGAAAAAAGATTTCTGCTGCGGCTGAAAGGTTACATATTTCTCAACCACCGTTAAGTCAGCATTTAAAAACGATGGAGGAAGAACTCGGTTCAAAGTTGGTAGAAAGGAGCGGCAAGTATTTTGAAGTAACTGAAGCGGGAAAGACATTATACAAATATGCGTTGCAGGTTGCACAATTAATGGAAGAGGCAGAAGCAGAGGTTAAGGATATTGGATTAGGCCTTCATGGTCGATTGACATTGGGCATTAATACATTTTCAGTAATTGAGCTACCTCAATTACTACAACAATTTCAACAATATTATCCAAAGGTGACTTATAAAATTCAACAAAACGAATCTTCTTATCTATGTAAATTAGTAAGAGACCGTATTGTAGAACTTGCCATCATTCGCTTACCTTTAGAATTAGATGATTTCTCTGTTCTTCATATGTACACTGAACCATTTTACTTTATACAATCCAAAAAATTCGACTTCTTAGAACACGATGTATCTTTAGTTGACATACAAAATTGGCCAATCCTTTTACCAAACACTGAAGGCTTAGGCGTACATTATTCGATATTAGAAGCATTTTCTCGCTTCCAGTTGCAGTCCCACATTGTTGGAGAATGCTCAGATACGGCACTGTTAATGAACTTGATTGCTGCTGGCTTTAGCTCCTCTATCGTACCTGAAACTATTTTAAAGCAATATGGAGATTTACCACTTCATACATACAAAATTCCATCAGCAGAATTATCCACCTCAGTAGGACTCGTATGGCTGAAGAATCATTATTTATCTAAAGCCGCTCAAAACTTTGTGGATTTAATGGGGAAGTATTATTGTTAACGATTAATAAAAAAGAGAACAAATTAGAAACGTTAGTTTGCTCTCTTTTTGAACAGTTATTGAATAATCAGCATATCATTCTCATCAAACTGCCACATGTCGCCATAGGCAACTTCCCAATAGTAGCCATTTGGATCTTGAAAATATCCACTATAGCCACCCCAAAATACAGTTACGGGCTCCTTAATAATTTCTGCACCCGCCTTTTTTGCTAATGCAAAGACTCGATCTACTTCTTCTTTTGATTTACCATTATAGGCAAGCGTGATTCCACCAAAGCCTTGGCTAATTTCTGGTGGATTGAATTCATTAATATCTTTGACTAAACGTTCAATTGGAAATAACGATATTTTTGTTCCTCCATTATTAAAGAACATGACATCGGGATTCGTCTCCTCTCCGTATACCACCACTTCAAAACCCAGTCCCTCTCGATAAAAATTTAGAGATTCCACCATATCTTTAACACCTAATGTAATTAAATTTAAACGATTCATCTTCAAAATCCCCTTTTTAAAGTATTACTACTTTAATTCTCTACCGAACGTATATTTCCTTTTATTACCGCAAGAAAAATATTTGTTTAATTGTCTCCAAAGCCTTTTGTAGACTACTCGATATTTTTTACTAGTAGTTAAGACCAATCAGGTGTGACATTTTTATTTAATCGTTCATCATCAATAA
The DNA here is from genome assembly GCF_002896375.1 of Lysinibacillus sp. YS11. Classification (NCBI taxonomy): domain Bacteria; kingdom Bacillati; phylum Bacillota; class Bacilli; order Caryophanales; family Bacillaceae; genus Lysinibacillus; species Lysinibacillus sp. YS11. Next base: position 4,292,188 of record NZ_CP026007.1, read on the forward strand.
ATATTTTTATTCCTCTAATCATTGCCAGCTCACAAAAGTTACCTCTACGTTTCTATGACACAAAAAAGTACGTACTTTTTTTGAGAGTTTATTAGCAGCATAATGAGTAAGCAATCCAATAATCACAAAACATGGAGGACTAAAAATGATTACTCATTTACAAGATACAATCACTTTAAATAATGGCCTACAAATGCCTGGTATGGGTTTAGGGGTTTTTCAAGTAGAAAATGACGCTACTGCAGAAATGGTTAAAAATGCTATCGAGGTTGGCTATCGAAGCATCGATACTGCTGCTATTTATGGCAATGAAGCAGGTGTAGGAGAAGGTATTAAACAAGCTCTAGCATCTACTGGCTTACGTCGTGAAGATTTATTTATCACATCTAAAGTATGGAACGATGGTTTAAGCTATGATGAAACAATTGCAGCATATGAAGAGAGCCTAAAAAAATTAGGATTAGATTATTTAGACCTTTATCTAATTCATTGGCCTGGTAAAGATAAATATGCTGAATCGTGGAAAGCACTTGAAGACTTATATGAACAAGGCAAGATCAAAGCAATCGGTGTATGTAACTTTACTGTGGCACACTTGGATAACTTATTATCATTTGCTCATATTAAACCTGTTGTGAACCAAGTGGAATTCCACCCACGCTTACAACAAGTGGAGCTTCGTTCATTCTGTGACAAGCACCAAATTCAACTTGAAGCATGGGCACCTTTAATGCAAGGTGGACTTCTTGAAGATGAAACAATTTCAAAAATCGCAACAAAATACGGAAAATCAAATGCTCAGGTTATTTTACGCTGGGATGTACAAAATGGAGTGATTACAATTCCAAAATCAGTACGTAGAGAGCGTATGATGCAAAACGCTGATATCTTTGACTTTACTTTAACAGACGAAGAAATGGCATTAATCAATGAGATGAATCGTGAACAACGTGTTGGACCAAATCCAGATGAATTTGACTTTGCTCTATAAGCATTAAAAAGAGGAAAGAGACTGTCTTGTATATGACAGTCTCTTTCTCCCCCTCATTATGATGTTTGCTGCATGGCAATATCATCATCACGTTGTTTTAACAGTACATCTTCACCTTTATCCTGTAATAATTCAACATGTTTTTCACCCCACGTACAAAGCATGTTCAGAATTGGTTCCATTCCTTGTCCATAGGCTGTTAATGAATATTCAACTTTTGGTGGTACTTGATTGAAGACCTTTCGATTGATTAACCCAGCCTGCTCCAGTTCCCTTAATTGGTTTGTGAGCATTTTTTGTGAAATACCTGGGATCAATCGTCGAAATTCGTTTGTTCGAATTTTACCATGGTGGTTTAAATGACAAAGAATAACTGGTTTCCATTTACCACCAATAACTTCTAGTGTAGCTTCAACACCAATATTATAAACTTTTTGCATCGTAAACCTCCTGTAATATCCAAAAGTAACTAAAAGTACTCTACATATCTTTTTGGTATGTATGAATATTACTACACATAATAAAAAAAATCAAAGGAGATAGTAGTAAAATGTCAAAATCAAAAAAGCCAAATGCTAAACTTACCTTACTAGCACTTGCTATTAGTGCATTTGGTATAGGGTCCACTGAATTTATCAGTGTCGGACTTTTACCATTAATTACAGATGACTTTGGTATTTCTCTTAGCACAGCTGGCTTAACCGTTTCTATATATGCACTAGGGGTAACTGTTGGGGCTCCCTTACTAACAGCTTTAACATCCCGCCTTAGTCGAAAAACCGTATTATTGCTTGTCATGTCCATTTTTATAGTGGGTAACCTAGCAGTCGCTTTAGCTCCTAATTTCGCATTACTATTAATCGGACGTATTATTTCAGCATTAGCACATGGTGTGTTTATGTCCATCGCTTCTGTTATAGCAGCAGATGTAGTGGAACCAAATAAACGAGCAAGTGCTATCGCCTTTATGTTTACTGGCTTAACATTGGCTACTGTAACAGGTGTCCCACTCGGTACATTTATTGGACAAGTAACAGATTGGCGTATGTCATTCATTTTTATTGTTGTCATTGGAATTGTCGGTTTAATTAGTAATGCATTTTTAGTACCTAGCCAATTATCGAAAGGCAACCCCATCTCTATCCGTGATATTGGCAAAGTATTAGGCAATATTCGAATGATCTTAATACTATTCATTACCGCAATTGGATACGGCGGTGCTTTTGTTGTCTACACATATGTTTCACCTATTTTAGAGCAATATATGGGGTATTCCCCACATACAGTCGTCATTATTCTAGTTGTCTATGGTATTTGTGTAGCTATCGGTAATACTCTTGGAGGTCATTTTGCTAATCATAATCCGCTACGTTCCATCTTTATTATTTTTGTTGGACTTGCATTGGCATTGCTTGGCATTGGCTTTACTCTTGAATCACCTATTATGGGATTAATAATGGTGCTGACAATGGGATTGTTCATGTTTATGAATGTCCCAGGATTGCAGCTATATGCTGTTCTACTATCTGAAAAATATATACCATCAGCAATTTCAATGGCCTCAGCATTGAATATTTCTGCTTTCAATATTGGCATATTTTTAGGCTCATATATCGGAGGCTTTATTATTCGCCACCAATCGTTGGCGCATACGCCTATATACGGATTCCTGATGGTTATGCTAGCTGCAATTGTTACACTTTTATGGTTACTTTTCGATAACAAAAAACAATAACTCTCTGAATTTCATTTTGTATAAAAAAGTAGTAGAGAATGTGTATTGTTTGTTGATATGTAGTATCCTATAATTTACTTGAACCAAACGAGAATGATTATCATTCTAATTTAAGGGAATACCCTTACTGTTTTAGTAAATCTATAGGAGTGAATAAAATGCGTAGAGGTCGATATTTTTCATTTGTAGTTTTCTTTGCACTTATATTCGTATTAGGTGCCTGTGGCTCAAATGAAGTAAAAGAGGATACAGCTACAGAAGAACAATCATCTAAAGATACAAGAATTGTAGAAGACGAGTTTGGAAAAGTAGAAATTCCTACAAATCCACAGCGTGTAGCTGCTATCTATTTGGAAGACTATTTAACTGCTTTGGATGTAAAACCCGTTGTGCAATGGTATCACCCATCTTGGGGAAAACAGGACTATTTAGGATTAGATGTTCCTGAGTTCGACATTACTGGTAGCATGGAAACATTATTACAAGCCAAGCCTGATTTAATCATTGTAGATGGTGCCGCGGACAAGGCAAAGTATGATGAATACTCAAAGGTAGCGCCTACTTACCGCTTGAAAGAAGATATTCTACAAGATCCACGTGAAATTGCGAAAACAATAGCTGATGTTTTAAATATTTCCGATAAAGCAAAAGAAATGGTTGATCAATATGAGCAACGTGTTTCCGATTTAAAAGCAAAACTAGATGAATCAATCGAAGACGAAACAGTTGCTGTTGTACGACTAAATGTAGCAGATAATACATTAGCGTTATTTGGTATTAAAAATCGCTACTCTGGCTATATTTACACAGAGACAGGCTTAACACCACATCCATTAGCCCGTGATATGACAGAGTTTCACGAGGTTTTATCAGAAGAGGCTATCACGGAATTAGATGCGGATCATATCATCCTTTTCCCTTCAAACGGAACATGGGAGTCTAAAGAAAACCAAGAAGCCATTAAATGGTTAGATAGTACACTATGGAAAACACTCCCTGCTGTAAAAAATGGGCATGTTTATATTGCTGATCGCACATATTGGCAATCTGGCGCAATCACAGCCAACTTGCTAAAGTATGATGATTTAGAGAAATGGTTCGTCAAATAATTTTCCAAAGAAAGCTCTTAATGAGGGCTTTCTTTGTGTTGTTCTGCCAATTCAAAAAAAGGGGTGAATTATTAATGGGTAACTTAACACATGTTTATACGTTACAAAATATCTCTTATTCAATTCAACCGTCAAAAAAGTTATTGATTAGTAGTGATTTCTATACACTTTTTATCGTAATGAATGGTAGCGGAAAGCTAGCCATAGATCATGACACCATTCATTTTAGTGAAGAAAAGTGCATATTGATTCCGCCAAATAACACGGTTAGTATCCACATTCAAAGTGAACACCTTTGTTTTTATCAGTTACAATTCAACATTGTCAATCTCAGCAATAGTCAAAATTCATATAGTCATTTTACAAGTATCAGCGAACGACATCTTCTCCCCTTTTCACAATGTCATAGACTGCTAGAAGTCATCTATCAAAACCGGTTAGCGGAGGATGAACACACGATTTTTGAACAGCATGTGCACTTTCAAGAGCTGATGTTATTACTCTTACATCTAACCATACCCAAGCAGATGAAAAAAAATGATCGCCAATCTGTTGAGCAGTCCGTTAACCATTTACAAAAACATTTTGAAAAAGAGTGGACGGTTGAGCAGCTAGCACAGCTAGCTGACGTACCAAGATGGAATTACACGCGCATTTTTAAAGATATTACGGGACAAATTCCTCTTCACTATTTAACTAAACTTCGTATTGAAAAAGCTAAGCATTTATTAATGACAACAAATGATCGAGTATTTGAAATTAGCCAGTCTGTCGGATTTAATAATGAGTATTATTTCAATCGTCGCTTTAAGGAACATGTCGGCATCTCTCCAGGACAATATCGAAGAAATCAAAGCAGCCATATACGTGTATTTGCACCATTCTTAGAAGATTTCTTTGTTGCGCTTGGGATTACGCCAATTGCTCAATTCAGTCATTCAAAATGGGGGAAACAAGACTATTTAGGTCTACAGAAAGTGCCAGATATCGATGTACAAAATAGAGAAATGGATCGACTCTTTTACTATAAGCCAACTTTAATTATGTTAGATTCTGGTGTAGAGCGTTGGGAATCCTTTCAGCACTTAGATGAAGTAGCCCCCGTCTGCCATCTTTCACACCCTGGAGAGAATTGGCAATCTACTTTATTTAAAATTGCAGATCTAACAGGAAAAACCTCCTTGATGCAAGACGTAATCCTACAATATGAAGATAAAGTACAACAAGCAAAAGGAATTCTTAGCAAATCTGTTTATGGGCAAAGTGTAGCATTTCTCCGTATTTCAGCCATTGGCATTACTCTATATGCGGGTCCTGAATGTGGCTATACGGGCCCCATTTTATATCGTGACTTAGGTTTAATGCCACATTCACTAGTATGGAGTATTCCGCACAATCAACGTAAAGCACAACTGACATTTGCTCAATTGTTGCAATTAGATGCTGATCATTTATTTATTACCTTTGATAAACAACATTCCATTTATGAAAATGAGGAACGTGCTATTTTAAAAACTCCTACTTGGAAAAACCTAGCTGCCGTTAAAAGCAACTGTGTCTATGAAGTAGACTTTTTAACATGGATGAATTATGGCATTTTATCACATAGTAAAAAAATTGATGATGTCTTAAATGTACTTGGCTAAAAGGAAGCTTACTTTAGCTTCCTTTTTCAATGATTAGGACAAACATTGCACTGCTAATAACACCGAAAGCCGTTTTGCTACATAAGATAGGATATCAGTTATAGGATAGGAGGAATGACCTTGTATTACAATCCTTATCCGTATTTTGTGCATCCCTATCATTATCCAACATCGCCTATCGCTAATCATTTTGCCATTAGACCCTTTTCGCAACATCTAGCAATGCCGACCAATAATCCTTTTCCACCTGTCGATACACACAAATTAAAAGCTTCAGCATCACGGATAAAGGCAATGATGCAGCAAGCCCAATTACTTACGGATAAAATAGATAGCTCCCAACAATTCGCACATGATTTAATGAATGCTGCTCAACTTTCAAATAAAACAGAGGTTGAAAAATTAATCACATCAACAGGCATTACGATGAAATTTGAAACAAACTATACACCAGACAGTTTTAGAATACGTCTTATTGATAATGATTGTTGTGGAGTCACCTTAAATTTGAATTGGTGAAAATTCCTAGTGAACTTGTAAACTATAAAAAACTATGCTAAAGTGTTTGTATTGTTATTTCTGAAAATTCTTATATTACTTTTCTTATCAAGAGAGACGGAGGGATTGGCCCGATGAAGTCTCAGCAACCAGCTAACAGTATGGTGCTAATTCCAATTGGCAAAATGATCAGCCTTGAAGATGAGAAGAAGAACTACCGTTGTTGCAGCAGGAGTCCTCTTCTATTAGGGGACTCCTTTTTATTTACAACTATTTTTACAGAAAGCAGGGAAATCGATGTCTAATGAACTTTTACAAGCATTGCAATTATTAAAATCGAAACAGTGGGTTGACTTAACACATACATTCGGCCCTAATTCACCACATTTTTTTATGTTTGAGGACGCTAAATTTGAAACGTTATTTTCTCATAAGGACGGTTTCTTCGCTCAACAATTCACGTTCCCTGGTCAATATGGCACACATATCGACCCACCCATTCATTTTGTGCGAGATACTCGCTACTTAGAAGAATTAGAACTAAAAGAGCTTGTTCTTCCCCTTGTTGTTATTGATAAATCACAAGAGGCTGCGAGCAACCATGATTTTTCATTAAGTGTTGAAGATATTCTTGATTTTGAGGACAAGCATGGAGAAATTGAAGCAGGAACATTTGTAGCATTACGCACAGATTGGAGTAAGCGCTGGCCAGATAAAGTGGCTTTCAGTAATAAGGATGCAGATGGACATAACCATATCCCTGGCTGGGGTTTAGAAGCTTTACAGTTTTTACTAAAAGAACGCAAGGTAAGCGCAATTGGTCATGAAACTTTCGATACGGACTCTGCTGCTGATTTTCGTAAAAATGGCAAGCTAGATGGCGAATATTTTGTACTTGACCAAGACACCTATCAAATTGAGCTAATGACGAATTTGGACAAGCTACCTGCGAAAGGCGCTATCATCTTCAATATCGTACCTAAGCCAGAAAAAGCATCTGGCTTCCCTGTGCGCTCATTTGCTATTTTGCCATAACTTAAAAGTCGGTATAGCGTATACCGACTTTTATGTTTGTCCATTTCTTTTTTTGAATAGAAAGTAAACAATGAGCATCCCTACAATAAATAAAAGGATAAGATAGATACTATAATGAGTCAGATAGTATCCAACAAATCGCCATTTCTCTCCAAGCATCTTTCCTAATGATATAAATGTGAACGTCCAGATAAATGCCCCTGTATAGGCAAAAAGCGCAAACTTTCTATAAGGATAATTATTAATAGCCGCAATATACGCTGTCAAATGACGTACCCCGGGGATAAAATAGCCAATTAATAATAGGGTAGGTCCTATTTTTGTAAACATCTTTTTCGTAAAGTCAATTTTTTGCTTTGTAATATGAATTTTAGGCCCATATTTCTGCAATAACGGTAAGCCAAAACGATAACCAATATAGTAACTTAAGGTAATGCCTCCAACCGCACCAATCATTGCACTGACTAAAGCAGGAATATGTTCAAGACTTTCTCGGTAAACACTATAGCCTACATAAGTTAGAAACACCTCATCAGGAAGTGGCACCCCTACAATACCTCCAATTAGAATCACGATAATTCCAAAGTATCCGTAATGTTCAATTAGAGACTGCACGTGATGTGCCATAAATCATCCCACCTAAAATTTATTAAAATCTACCTGCTATATATAGTGTAGCCTCAGCGCTCTAAATGACTTGAAGCTGACGTAAAGCAAAATTGATACCGCCATCCGTAGATGTCTTTGTAACAAAATTCGCAACACTTTTTAGAGCTTTACTACCATTTCCCATGGCAATTCCTACTCCTACATATTCCAACATGTCAATATCATTATCCCCATCCCCAAAGGCAATCGCATTCTTAGGGTCAATATTGAAATGATCAAGCACCGCTTTAATAGCTATAGACTTCGAAACATCCTGCTGTAATACATTCACAATATAAGGATGCCAACGCTGTAAAAATATATTCGAAACTTGGCTAGTATATCTTTTTTCAGCCAGCTCATCCGCATATAGACACATGAGAAAAACCTCTTCATCTACAATTTTTTCATTTATATGTGGAAAATCCCGTAAAGATAAAGTTTCTTGCATCGCTCTTAAAGCTACTGGACTTTGTATGCTATTCATGGATAGCTGCTCTGTAAAAAATGTTAGGCTATGCTGCTGTTCCTGTGCAAACGCCTGTACATTGTGGACAATTTCTTTGGCAATCGGAGTTTTATGTATGACAAGATCCTTATGTTTCACATAGGCCCCATTTGCAGTAATAAAGGTTTCAATCCCCAGCGCTTTTAACTCATAGCACATAGATAAGGGTCTTCCAGTAGCCGCTACAAGATGGATTCCTTTTTCTTGCAATAGCTGAATAGCTTGTTTTGTACTTTCTTCCACACAGCCATCCTCGTAATTAATCAATGTGCCGTCTACATCAAAAAACACGATATTATACTTCATTTTGAGCACCTCCTTCATAGTCATTTAGAACCAATTTATAATTTTTCTCCCATGAAATATGTGAAAGTATTTTGACAAACTTTAAGCAAACTATATAACTTCCTTTTGCACCACCGATAAAAACTATTACAAGCGTATTTATAATAATATTTAACTAAAATTTCCTTGAATATTTTTATTTAATAATTCTAAAGGAGTATACCAAAGAACACAAAATTGTTAAAATAAAAGATAATATCTTAAATACATTGAACGATAAAATCTTACGTATAAATAGAACAAAAGAAATAAAATTTTAGTGCACGCAAAGGAGTTGATTCTTATGGCATTTAACATTTACTACTATGAAAGTAGTGTGGATTGTAAATTTTGCAAAAAGCAGTTTACAACTTATAAAGTTCGCCCTAATCGATATAAAATTATCGAAGAACAGACGGATTTCATGCCTGTTTACGATGGCCTAAACCCTTTGCTATATGAAGTTGCCGTATGTCCACATTGTGGCTATGCCTACCATAAATCTATGACACGGACATATGGACCTTTCATGCTACTCATTGATGAACTATACATTAAAGAGCTCCAGAAACCTATGGATATCTGTCAGGAACGTACAATTGATGATGCCATTATCAGTTTTAAGCTCGCCTATTTAGTATCCCGTGCATCAATGGAAGAATCTCTTTTAATGGCGAATTTCGCTTTAAAAATTGCTTGGCTCTATCGATTAAAAAAGGACGAAGAATCCGAAAAGCGTTATCTTTTTGCAGCTAGAGACTTTTATAGTAAATCCTTTGCCTCTAATCAAGAAGGTGGAGAGAGAATTCAGTTTTTACATGCTGAATTAAGCCTTCGACTTGGTGATATTCCTGAAGCAAAAAAAGGATTTTCACGCTTAATCGCTGATCGAAATGTTTCGCCAAAATATCGCAAGCTTGCACGCAATCGTTGGGAAAATTATAAATATGACGAACAACCCATAACAATTAATGAAATCATTAATTAATGGGACGAGGAGATGATTAATTATGTTGCTATTTCAAAAGAAAATTGATGTGAGAGAAGAGGATATATTTTCAGAGCTACATCATTTTTTATTAAGAAAAAATAATCGCTACCTAACAAACGAAGAAGTTGTCGCTCTAACAGGCGTATCATCTGAGCTGCTTTACAAATGGGTAAAAGCAGGAAAATTAAAGAACTCCATTTTTCCTAATTTAGGGGCTCCATGCGAACGATGTGGACAGATTACGCAAGCTAAAATTTGCGTGAGCTGCTCTTCCTCCATTGTTGGGACATTAAAACAAGAAGAAAAGGATCGTGCATGGTTTAACCAAATTCAACGTAACCATGTAAGAGCAAGTACGTATCACTATAAATAGCATTCCAACATCTCCATCAATTGGAGGTGTTTTTCTTTTTTACATACTAAATTTAAACTAATTTTAAACAAATTCTTCCTAAACTTTAAACTTGCCTTTCTATAATTAGTATCAATATAAAGTGAAGGGCTGATAATTAATGAGGAAAGCTAGGAAACATAAGGTTTTATTAAGTTTTGCACTGGCAAGTTTAATGACAGTAAGTGGAGTAGTAAATGTCTCTGCTGCTGTCCCTGTAAATGAGCAGATTATTAAAAACGATTCTGCTGTCAAACAAGCTAGGACTTCTAATGAAACATTACTTGATTGGAAAAAATGGGCGAATGACCATGCATACAGCCTGTCATCCATCCAGCCTGAAACGTTTGACGGACAAAAAATTCCCGCTAACAAATTTGACGATTTAGAGATGCTAAAACCTTTATTACATGATAAACGTATTGTCTTTTTAGGGGAAAGCTCTCATGGAGTGGCGCAATTCAATCTAGCGAAAACACGTTTAATACAATTTTTACATCAAGATATGGGCTATAATGTCCTAGCCTTTGAAAGTGGTATGGGTAATGTGATGAATGCTCAAGGACAAATTGATAAACAAGCAGCTCTACAAACAATGAAGGATGCCATTTTCGGCGTTTGGTGGACAAAAGAAACTTTGCCTCTGTTTGACTATGCAAAATCGACTCAAGCAACAGAGCAACCTCTTGTACTTACTGGCTTCGATATTCAACAACAAGGAGCATTTACGAACGGAGATTGGCTGCAAAACCCTAAGTTGGCTCAGCAATTCAATGAAGCTGAGAAGCAACTTGCTGAATGGAGCTCAGGAAAAGATTTGAAGGGCTATCAAAAAGTAAAAGCTACTATAATTGATGTATATAAACAGGTAAAATCACAAATACAATTCAAAGAAAAAGAGCTACAGGCAGCTTATCCAAAAGAGCCTCATATTGTAAAACTAATGGATCGCACTCTAGCAGATCGTATTCGACTAGCAGACGAATATATAGAGTTAACAATTCAGTCCAATATCGACATTGAACAAAATAATATAGAATCATTTTTGCAAACTATGGAATGGCGAGATCAAGCGATGATGGAGAACTTACTTTGGTTAGCTGAAGAGGTGTACCCTACAGAAAAGTTTATTGTATGGGCTCATAACGATCATATTCGTAAAGCACAATCGGATGTAATGGGATCTCCTTACCCAGTTAAATTAATGGGGGAACGTTTACCTGATATCTATAAGAAATATAGCTATGTATTAGGTCTATACATGACTAGTGGAGAGACAGCTAATAATATGGGAGAACCTATGCCTGTTTTACCTCCTGTCAAAGGATCTATTGAAGATATTCTGTCTTCAACAAATAAACCTTACACATTCATCGATTTACGCAATCGACAAAATGAACGAGGCAACTCATGGATGTTTGAACCACGCTTATCCTATAGTTGGGGAATGATACAGGAAAGTCTTGTTCCGCGCGACCAATACGATGGTATACTTTTAATAGATCAGGTGAATAAACCAACTTATATCAAATAATCTCTCTTATTAAACAATAGCAAACTAGATTTCCTAGTTTGCTATTATTTTAAGTATCCATCGATATAGTATCCCATTCTTCGTCTTGATATCCAATCATCCAAAATAAGCCTCTCCGTCTTTCCATCACAACACTTTCATTTAATGCTAAAGGAGCTTCTTGTCCATTGATGCGGCTATCTACACAAGCCCAATGTAATCTGTAAATTTTATCCGCCTCATCCACTATATCTTCCTTACTGCGCAGTACCGTTTGACCATAAAATTGCTCAAATGTCTCGCAACGAGAAACTACTTGAATTGCATATTCACAATCACATACATCGTCAGGGAAATTTAGCTCTTCCACAAGTCCCAATGCCCAAATAATTGTCCAATAGGCTTCATATTGCCATGATATATTGACCGCTTCTTGAGCACCAGGATGCTGAGCCTCAAGAAAGAATTTTTCATGCTCCGTTAAAAATTCATGCACCTCATATGTGTGTAGCATATTGGTAAAGAACTCTCTAGACTCCTCAATATCACCCTTCTGTGCTACATCACAAGCGAATTGAATAACAATCAACAGGGCAACCGCTCTTCTTGCAATATCCTCTTGGCTTTTAAATTGAAGATTTTCTACTGGTGGTAGCTGAGGAAGCGATGCCGCATAAGGTATGTCCTTCTCTTTTAAAAAGGCTATCGTTCTAATTTTTCGTGCCTCTCCCTGTGCTGATGTGACCTCTTGTGCATGTATCTTTCTTGTACAAGCATGTGGTTGAAAATCAGATGGACCTGATTCTCCATTAGGATAAACAATAACCATACCGTTCTGATCCAGCAAAGTACCATCTGATAGGAAACCAATCCCCCCTATGCTTGCTAGTAATTTTATAAATTGCTGCATATGGTCTTCTGTCATCTCTTTGTTCATTTCGATTGCAACGACAGTATTGAGCACTGATATTTGAATCATTATGCGTTCTTTTAGCTGTTCATCTTTAAACGGAATTTTATCGTAAAAGCCCATCATCCCAGGTATATTTTTTACAAAATAATCAGGGTGCGTATCTTCAGTTAAAATATTTATGGAGCATCTATATTTATTAAATAAACCTCTTGATTTTAATAAATATTCGTTTTCAACTTTTTCAATAATGAAGCTTTTTGCCAATACATCGGATAGTTTATCCTGAATATCATCTGTATCATTTTTGGAAGCAAATATCGTAAAATGGTTCAATCTACTCTCTCCTTAGTCGCATATAGCATTTTAATAACCAATTTTCCAAACAACTAAGCGCTTGGTTAAACAGCTGTTTGTTTTTCCGTAGCACCTCATGTTCAACCCAATATGCCAGCAAAGGACGCCATTTTTCTTCGTCTATCATAGTTGTTGGTGTGATTCCCCGCTGCATCATCTGACAAACAGCTCGGATGGATGTTAGCCTCTCTACTTCGTTGCCATTTAACCACTCATATAACGTCTCTGCACTTGGCTGTGACTCAGCCAAAAGTGTATCCCACCCATCAATAGGAAATGTGACATAGGATCTCATCCAGTCTATAATATTGGGATGATGAAATTGGCGTAGACGATATAGAGCCGTATAGGCATCAATTCTATCTTTTTCGATATCCATTAAGATGAAAGATTGTCCTTCATCAACTGGCAAACAATGTGCTGTTACATAATCACGCAGCCAATCAGGTACGTCACTCTGTACTTGCCAAAGTTCTCTCGCCCAATTTCCCGCTTCTCTCGGACATATCTTGACTAAAATTTCACTCCACGCCTTTTGTTCTGATTGAGATTGAGCTCGCTCTAACTTATGTCGAAGAGCCTGATACACCTGTACTCCATCAAAATGCAAAAATGCCTCCTGCACGCTTGTTTTTTTCACACCATGCATGGAAACATAATGAAGTAAAGATGCTAAGCTGGATTGAGCCTGCTGTAAATTAGAGCTTAAATATTGTTCTAGCCAAGTTAGCCATAATTGTGAGCGATACAATTCAATATCCAATCCATTTTCACTACAAAATTGACGATGCTGTCCGCAATCTACGCCAATACAGCCTAAAGCCGTCATATTATCAACGTACGAATGAAAGCTGGCAGCCAGCAAATCAAGCTCATCTTCTTCATGGCTCCAATACCAAACCGTTTCGTCGTCAAGCTTAAGGAGAAGGGCATCTCCATTACCGGCCGTAAAAAATTGTAAATATTGCTGTTCATACGATTCATCATTCTCTCCAAAGTAAGGAAAGTCTAGAGCTTTTAGGCTCCAGCCAAATTCACCAGAAGGCGTATCTAGCAATTCAGTGGGAAGTATCGCCTCATCTGGTAATGACCAATAAATACTTACTTGCTTTGAGCAATTTTGCAACAGTTGACGAAACCCATTAGGGATTTGTACACCAAGTCTTTCCTCAACCTGCTGTAACTCTTGCTCGGTAGCGACTGGCCGCATTTCAATCGGATGTACACAAGCTCCCTGCTGCTTCAATCGCTCTACTAAATGATTCCAACGCTCAATCCACATTGTCTCTAACCTCCATATAAGGCTCATGTGATGTCATACTTCTTATTTATCGTCAGGAAATCATTTACTGATTAGGCTAACTTTAAACAGAATGACAAAATGCTATTATTTTACTGCCATCTAAACCTTCGTATATGATAAATGTCTCAGCTATATTCATTCTTTTCTATTACGTCTTAATGAATTATTTTACTTTCTTTACTTCCATCATAATTTTGGTTACATACTCTTCTTCTCGATTTTTCATTACGGCATCATAAATGTATTCCTCGTATACATACTGACCTAGCTCATAACCCTTTTCATGCATGACATTAAATAACCGTGTGTATGTCTCACCAAGTTTTGAGGAGGGGCCTACATGATAACCAATCACAAATTCACCTTCTATCGCCTTAAAATAAGGATGCCCTTCTCTTGGATGAGGCTGCTCAATATACAAATAACTATAGTTATCGTAATTCCCAGCTAACACTTGCTCTCTTCTTGTTATCCCTCCAATGGGATACCCCGTATCTAATTGAGAGCGATCCAATTCCTCAATAAAGTCAGATACAGCCTTCACAAACTGCTCTTCTGTAGAATTCTCAATATTTTTACTCAAATATAATGTATCTTCAGGAAAATACTCAATCGTGATATCTTTAAAATTTAGATGCAGTGCTTCCTCTGTCATTTTGATTTTGACATCAATAATATTCTCAATCATTTCTAGTTCTCTACGCTTCTTCGCAACATGCTCTTTTTGTTGGTGCATCAATTCTAAAAAATTTTCAGGTGATTTCTCTGCCATATAATGCTGAATATCCTTTAAGGACATCCCCACTGCCTTTAATAATTCAATAACACCGAAAAAATCATATTGAGCAAGTGAATAATACCTATAGTCCTTACTATCTTTCATGATGGGAGATAATAAACCAATTTGATCATAATAAATAAGTGTCTGTTTATTCACCTTACATAATTTAGCAAATTCACCAGTTGTAAAATACTTTACATTTTTATTAAGCATTTTTTGAGTTTCCTCCCTTGACTATATAGTTACTATATACTTTAGATTGTACCTATTCAAAATAAAAATAGAAAGGTTTTGACATTATGTTCACGGAGATTCGTGACATTACAGCTTTTAACAAGAAAGAAATTTTAGCATTACGCATCGCTGACAATCAGCAACATTTTATTGAATCTACAGAACAATGCTTAGCAGAGGCGGAAATGGATCGACGCTTTACGCCTTTAGGTCTGTATAAAGATAACACCGCTATAGGCTTCGCTATGTACGGCTTATTCCCTCATGATGATTACAGTCAACGAGTATGGCTTGATCGCTATCTAATTGCAGAACAATACCAAGGACAAGGTTTGGGAAAACATTTTTTACAGCAACTTATTCAATATTTAACAGTAAAGTTCAACTGTCTTCAGATATATTTAAGTGTTTATGACAATAACGCTGTAGCTATCCAGCTGTATAAGCAATTTGGTTTTATATTTAATGGTGAGCTAGATGATAAAGGGGAAAAAGTGATGGTTTTGGAGGTGCATGGTTATGACAACCATTAATCCAATTGAAACAAAGCCACTGAAACCATTATTTTTATCATACTTATTCCCTGCAATGATCGGGATGCTTTTAATGTCCGTCAATATATTGGTAGATGGCATTTTCGTTAGTCATGGCGTGGGACCTACAGCTTTAGCTGGAGTTAATATAGCTGTTCCTATTTTCTCTATTTTGCTTTCTATTTCTCTATGGATTGGCATGGGAGGAGCTACTCTTTTCTCGATTTCTCTAGGAGAGGGCAATAAGCAACGTGCCCATCAACTATTTACATTGGCGTTTTCTACAATGCTAGTGGTTGTGATAACGATTATTGGATTTCTCGCGTTAAATCTAAAGGACATTTCTTATATATTCGGAGCGAGCGATGATACGTATCCGTATGTGCAGGAGTATTTACATGTAATTTTGCTCTTTGGGATATTTTACACAATTGAAAATTTATTAAGTATTTTTATTCGGAATGACGGCAACCCAAAATTGGCTATGCTGGGCTTAATTACAACATCGGCTTTGAATATACTCTTAAATTATGTTTTCATCTTCGTACTAGATTATGGCGTGACTGGCTGTGCCTTAGCGACAGCAATAGCTACAATTATAGGTACGTCTGTGCTATGTCTTCATTTTTTCCGTCCTCAATCTGAATTAAAATTTGTCACTTCATTTTTAAATCTATCAGATTTGAAAAAAATTTTTGCTATAGGTTTACCTAGCTTTATTGTTGAAGCTTCCGTTGCAGTTATCGTTATTTTGTATAACGTTACATTTTTACATTATTTGGGTGCGAATGGCGTTACTGCCTATGCAATGGTCAATTATATCCATACTGTCTTGCTGACTATTTTCCTTGGAGTCGGTATGGCTCTACAACCATTAGTAAGCTATCACCACGGGGCAAGATTACTTGAAAGATTAACTGCTTTATTGAAAATCGGTTTAGCTACCGCATTTATTTTAGGATTAACAACAGCTCTTATAGCTCTTCTTTTCCCTTCTCAATTAATGGCGTTATTTGGAGATAGCTCATTTGAAATTCGCAGTAGGGCAGCACAAGGCTTTGTACATTTTGCCATTGGCTATGTATTTTTAGGGATCAACATGGTGTTCGCAGAATTCTTTCAATCCATTGAAAAAATTCGTATTGCTACAACGATTATGTTACTACGTAGTATTATCTTATTTATCCCTACTCTCATCATACTACCCAAGATACTTGGCTCCCAGGCTATTTGGTGGACCTTCCCAGTAGCAGAAGGAATTACAGCATTGCTTATTTACTTGTTCATTAGGAAAAATCCAAGAACCCTTTCATCTCCTGACCATGCTTAAATGAAAGGGGGCCTCATCAAGGTCCCCTTTTAATATGTTTGCCTAACAAAATTGCATTTTTAGCGTACCTCTTCCTTCTTCTACTATTACTTCCCCAACTGCTCCATTCACTAGAATTAATTGAGGGGGGACATGTCCAATATCTACTTCATAGAAAACTGGTATTCCCATCTCGTCAAAAATATCCCTTAATGCATCCACCAATGTAAAGTCCCCTAGATTTTCATATAGTCCTGCTCGCCCGATTAGAACACCATTACATTTATTGAACCAACCATTATACTTTAATTGCCACAAAGCTCGGTAGATTTTTGCTGCATCCATACCAACACTTTCTAAATACCATATTGTTCCTTCCTCAGAGCAATATTCGTTAATAAATGATTGAACGTAATCGAAGGGCGTACCTATAAGAATTTGCAATGTATTTAAACAGCCACCTATCAACCTACCTGTCATACGATTACTACGCTCTTGGTTTAGAACTTTCCATTCGGTTTCACTGTCAAAATAAAATCCTGTAGCAGGATTTTTATAAACTTGCTCCCAGCTCGATTGAAAATAGTGAGAAGAGCTTTGAGTTATTGAATGACCAGTCTTACATGTAATTACGTCTATCCATTTAGAAGAAAGTTCATCCCATTGAGGTGCAGATAATTCAGTAAAATTCACCCCATGTGCGGATGCGTACCCCGTCATGGTTGTGTATACAAAAGATAAAGTACTAATATCTGAATACCCTAATATCCATTTGGGTCCCGCTTTTTTTAATTCGTCCCAATCGATTAAAGGTAATAACTCCATTAGAAAACTGCCTCCCCACGGTGGCATGACGACATCTATTCGCTCATCTAATAAATAGTCCATAAGTTCATAGACTCGCTTTTCTTTTGTTGTACTTCTACCTTTAAGCTGCGTCCAGGTAGTATTTCCAATAATAACTTTCATTCCTCTTTGTATTAATTGTTTTTCAGCTTCTGTTATTAATAGATGAAGATGCTGTTCGACTCCACTAGAGGGTGCTGTCACGCCAATCGTAAGAGGCGTTTTTAAAGTAGGATATTGTATTTTCATTTACCATCTCTCCTTTATGTCTGCAAAAAATAATTGTTTTACAACAACAAGACGATTTTGGGTCTCTTAATTAGTTTTGCTATATCAGATTTAGAATGCATTTTAACTAAAAATACAGCTATGAAAGTTTCAACACTATTTCTGTCCTTCACACACAGAAATTTTTACCAATTATACTTGTGTTCAGAAAAAAAACCAACACAAAAATCTGTGCTGGTTAAATTTCTACTTTTGAATTTTCATATACTCATCACGCAACAGACTCATAATGATTTCATCAGAAAATGTATTATTCATAAACAAGGCCTGCCTCAAAACACCTTCTTTTTTAAAGCCGACCTTTTCATAGGATTTAATTGCTCTACTATTGTGTGAATATACCTGTAATTCTAAGCGATTCAGATTTAGCTCCTCAAATGTAAATCTTTGAGCAAGCCTAACTGCTTCTGAACCCATACCTCTGCCACAATTCTCTATATTATGTAAAGCTATACGGAACACTGCCTTTTTATTATCTAAATCAACCTCCATAATCGCCAAATCACCAATTACCTGATCATTATCAACTAAACAAATAGCAAAATCATAGCGAGAAGAATCTGCTTTAAAGCGTTTGATCGCCTCTTTGATTTGTTCCTTTGTTAAAATATTCCGTGTTCCTGTCATATACATGATTTCTTCATTTTGAAAGCATCTTATAATACTATCACTATCATCTTCACGTATTTCTCTTAAATAGACCTGTTGACCTTTTATCAATATAAACACCTCTTGTGCATTAAATAAGGAATCATCATATATGTAGATGATTCCTTTGTTTGGAACTATTCCATTTGTTTTTCAGTGTGTACCTTTACCGATTTCTTCGCAGGGTCTTCCGAGGAGGTTACACCTAGAATATCAAGCAGGAACATAAATAGTGGAATACCTATGATTAGTCCCCATACACCAAGGAAATGCTCAGAAAAGAGAATGACCATAAACGTATAGAAAATCGGTAAATCTGTTTTGGCAGACATAAGCTTTGGATTTAAGAAGTAAGCTTCAATGGCATGTAAAACCATGACAATAACTAAAATATAGACGATGTACATCAAGCCACCAATGCTATATGCGATAATACTTAATGGTATTAATGAGATGATAACTCCCGCGACTGGAACTAAGCCTAAAATAAAAAGCATAATCCCAAGTGCAATCAAATGTGGGAAGCCCATAATAGAAAGGGCAATGACGGATAACACACAGTTAACAGCAGCAATAATAAATTGTGCTTCAATTACTTTACCAAATGAGCGGATGAATATTCTTGAGAAATAATGAAGCTCATCGTAAAGCGGCCCAATTTTACTATCCTTAAACTTAGCTGTAAACTCAATAATACGATTCTTTTCTAACAAGATGAATAAACTCAAAATTAGAGAAATCAATATTTGCATAATGATTTTACCAATATTCGTAATATTTTTAAGAGTTAAATCCACACCTTGCTCTAAATATTTCCCGAGCTCTATTTTCTCAAAAGTCGGTGCTAAGTATCTCGCAATCTCATTGTCATCTGGATCGAGATTAAAACTTGCAATGAGGTCGAAAAGCTGTGTGATCTGCTGGGTCACAATTGGTAAATATTTGTAAATAACAGCTACAATACCCGCAACGAGTAAAAGGTATAATGTTACCGTCACAGCTTTTTCATTCATCGGCGTATATTTTCTTATGCTTTTCGTTGTCTTCGTAGTAAGCTGGTTCATCAAATAAGTAATAATAAACGTAAGTAAAATTAGATTGATCATACTACGCATTAAATATAATGCAAGAGCAATCCCGACTAGAATAATAAAACGCTTAAATCCATTACTCCGAAAGAAATTATTCATTTATTCACTCCTTCTACAAAACGGCCTCGCTGCCTCTGCTACCTAGGGCTACACTATAAAATTGATTTATAACAATACGCATCATTCTTATGTAAAAATTTCCCTCTCATTTAATGAGTATAGCCATCTACCTTCAAAATAAGACGAAATGTATGTTTCTTTTAGAAGTGTCTGTATAAAACCTAAGGCGGGGTTGAAGTGAATTGTATGTCTTGTCAAATTAAAAAGTCGATACTCTTATCCTTTGTGAAAGCTTTACCAGCGTATTAGCCAAAATTCTATAAATCTATTATAACCCTTTAAACCAGCATATCCAATTTGTATGTTCTTTTATAATGGTATTTGTATAGAACTTTTATCAACTATTACTTTATGCTATTTTGATTAGAGATATAAATTAAACAGAGACAAGGACTGATTCTATGAAAATTGCGAGAAACCCTCAGAACATTCATCCACCCGTTGCTCCTTATGTTCATCAAATTGAGGTGACGGGACCTCAGAGATGGTTAACATTATCAGGACAAATTGGCATGATAGCTGATGGATCTATACCTGAAGATGCAATAGCTCAATTGAAGATAGCACTTGAAAATATTAAAAGAAATCTAGATAGTGCCGATATGGAGGTTCAAGATATTACAAAGCTCGTCTTTTATTTAGTGGGGGATATGGATGCTATTCAACGTAAGGAAATTATCAGTGACTTCTTTGGGGAACATCTTCCATGCACAACATTAATGTATGTCGTTGCACTCGCTACGCCAGCTTTAAAGGTTGAGATTGACGCATGGGCTTGTAAGGAATTATAAATTCATCCTATGTTTTATAAACTAAATTTGTGCATTTTTTTCTTATTTTTTCAATACCCCTTTAGCAACGCTAAAGGGGTATTGCCTTATTATTTAAGTAATGTCAGCGTCGTTGCAATGGCGTTATCAACAAACGAGCGTTGTGGCTGCGATTTCAGCATAACTGTTAACCCTATTAACGCAACAATTAATGCTTGCGCTAAAGACTTTGAATCCGTGTTCGCCTCTAGTTCTCCTGATTGAATTCCCCGTTCAATTGTCTCCTGAAAAATTACTGATAGATAGAGTTGATGCTCTCTTGTCAAAATCTCGAACTTCTCATCATGTGGAGCTAATTCAACCATTGTATTGATACAAAAACAGCCATTACTAAGATCTTTTGTATATTCAGCAGTAATCACATCTTCAAAAAATATAGAAAACGCCTGTTTTACAGAGGCATAACTTTGAAGTTTAGTCCGTATTTCGGATGCGCGAGTTGTCGTATATCTACGAAGGGCCGCTTCAAATAGTTCCTTTTTATCCCCAAACGTTGAATAAATACTAGGACGCTGAATCCCCATTCTAGTAGTAAGATCACTTAAAGAAGTTGCTTCATATCCCTTCTCCCAAAATAATTGCATTGCTGCCTCTAACACTTTTGCCTCATCAAATTCCCGAGTTCTTGCCATTATAGATACACCCCCATTAGGAAAAAATAGTAAGTTAATCATTGAATTTTACGATACTAAACAGTATGTAATTATTTTATATCTGGCTTTTTTTATTGTCAATTTCATTTCATCAACCGAAATAAAAAGAAAATATATACCAAATAAATATTGACAAATCCAATGTAGTTAAGATATATTTACCATTAATTATTTTGTACCGAACGGTATGTTATAATTACAATTCAATTAGAAAGGGAGGTTACAATGTGAACAATGCAAATGATGATGCAATTCATATAAATCAATCATCTTCTATATCCCGAGCTGTAACATTATTATTCGCTACAGCCTGCGGAATGTCTGTCGCCAATATTTATTTTGCTCAGCCGCTGCTAGATGAATTATCGAATGATTTTGCTATTGATCAATCAATTATTGGTTTGATTATTACTGTCACACAAATTTTCTATGGGCTAGGCTTACTTCTTCTAGTTCCACTTGGAGATTTACTAAACCAACGACGCTTGATTATTGGACAAATGCTATTGTCCTCTGTTGCTTTGCTTCTAGTCGGTACTGCCTCCTATGTTGTAGTGCTATTTGCGGGTATGGCCTTAGTTGGTCTACTTGCAGTCGTGACTCAAACCCTTGTTGCGTTCGCTGCAACTATGGCTTCCTCTACAGAACGTGGTCGTGTCGTAGGCATTGTTACAAGCGGCATTGTCATTGGCATACTACTTGCTCGTACCTTTGCTGGGTTAGTAACAGATCTTGCAGGGTGGCGTTCTGTCTATCTAGCCTCCGCCGCGTTCATGCTTCTAATGAGTGGTATGTTTTTAAAAGTTTTACCAAGGGGCGAACGTGAAGTAAAATCAATCACCTATTCTCAGCTAATTCAATCCGTGTTTACGCTGTTTATTCAAGAGCGAACATTACGTATCCGCTCTATTCTAGCCATGCTAATTTTCGCTGATTTTAGTATTTTGTGGACGTCCCTTGTTCTACCACTTAGTTCACCACCATTGGCTCTATCACACACTGTAATTGGCGCTTTTGGTCTTGTAGGTGTGGCAGGGGCATTAGCTGCTGCACAAGCGGGTAAACTTGCTGACCAAGGCTATGGACAAAGAACGACAGGTATTGCTTTAACGCTTTTACTTATCTCCTGGATATTTATTAATTATTTAGATAAGTCATTCTTGGCATTAATTATTGGCATTGTGTTACTAGACTTGGCAGTACAGGCAGTACATGTCACAAACCAGACGATGATTCTCCCATTACGTATAGAAGCACGAAGTCGACTGACCGCAGGCTATATGGTGTTCTATTCTATTGGTAGTGCTGGCGGTTCAATCGCTTCAACTCAGATGTATGCACATTATGGTTGGGGAGGGGTTTGCTTACTCGGAGCCTCTATTAGTACAATTGCTCTTCTTTTTTGGGCAATAACCAAACGATTTACTAAATAAAATTAGACTTGGAGAGATAACAAATGGAAATAGGAATTACTTCTTTCGTAGAAACAAGACCAGATGTTCACAGTGGTGAATTAATTAGTCATGCACAGCGTTTACGTGAAGTAGTAGAAGAAATCATTCTTGCAGATCAAGTAGGATTGGATGTCTTTGGCATTGGTGAGCATCATCGTGAAGACTATGCCGCCTCTTCTCCAGCAATGGTGCTATCTGCTGCTGCTTCTCAAACGAAAAACATTCGACTCACAAGTGCTGTAACAGTCCTTTCTTCGGCAGATCCTGTGCGTGTTTTTCAGGATTTTGCCACATTGGATGGACTATCAAATGGACGTGCAGAGATCATGGCAGGTCGTGGTTCTTTTATCGAATCCTTCCCCTTATTTGGCTACGATTTACATGATTATGATGAATTATTTGAGGAACATTTAGACTTACTACTTAGCATTCGTCAGTCTGAGAAAGTAGTTTGGGAAGGTAGACATCGTCCAGCAATCAATCATTTAGGTGTGTATCCTAGACCTGTTCAAAAATCTCTCCCAATCTGGGTGGCTAGTGGAGGAAACCAACAATCTGCTATGCGTGCTGGCCTTTTAGGATTACCCCTTATGCTAGCAATAATTGGTGGCAGCCCAATGCAATTTGCACCGATTGTACAGCTATATAAAAAGGCAGCACTTCATGCAGGTCATGATTTATCAAAACTTCAGGTAGGTTCTCATTCAATAGGTTTCGTTGGACCGAATACGGAATGGGCAGCAGACACATTTTTCCCATCAACAATGGCTGGTATGAATAAATTAGGCAAGGAAAGAGGCTGGCCTTATTATGACCGTTCTAGTTATGATGCTGCAAGAAGCTTTGAAGGGGCATTATATGTTGGTGATCCAGATACAGTTGCTGAAAAAATTATTCATCTTCGTAAACATGTAGGAATTACACGGTTTATGCTATACGTTCCTTTAAGTACCATGCCGCATGATCAAGTCATGCAAGCTATAGAACTGCTTGGAACAGAAGTTGCTCCCCGTGTACGTGAAGAAGTCGCTAAATGGGAAGCTGAAATGGCTCTAGAAGGAAAGCCATTTCTTTAAGATTCATTATTCAACAGGAGGAGTATATATGACTATCATTAACCGAATTTTACCAGAATTAAGGCAGGCTTACTCAGAATTTCCTGGCTTTCGATTGGAGGAGGATTTAACTTGGAGTCGAGGTCTCTTGTCCAATCCACCTTCAAAAAAATCAGAAGATGTACTTACGACCAACTGTATGATTCCTAGAGGTGACGGGGACGAAATGCTGGTTAAAATCTATGAACCAGCTAAACGGGAGCAGGATAAACTTCCAGCTATGCTTTGGATTCACGGAGGTGGCTTTGTCATGGGGCACCCTGATATGGATGATGTTTTATGTGAACGCTTTGTTGAGACAGCTAACTGCGTTGTCGTATCCATTGATTACCGACTAGCGCCTGAACATTCCTACCCAGCGGCTATTGAAGATTTTATGCTGGATTAGTTTGGATGACTAATGAGCACCAATCACTTGGTATCGATGTCAAACGGGTGGCAATTGCTGGAGCAAGCGGTGGAGGAGGATTAACAGCAGCACTTGCATTAATGGCTCGTGATAAAGGAGGACCATCAATTATATTCCAGATGCCACTGTATCCGATGCTTGATAACCGAAATGTAACACCTTCCAGCTATGAGATTATTGATAATCATGCAACATGGAGTAGAACAAATAATTTGACTGCTTGGCATTTGTACTTAGGAGAGGAGAAGGACATCAATGCCCGTTCTCCGTATGCGGTCCCTGCAAGAGCTGAAAACTTAACAGGATTACCGCCAGCCTATATATGTATTGGCCAACTTGATTTATTTCGTGATGAAACCATTGATTATGTAACACGTCTTGCACAGGCAGGAGTGGACGTTGAATTCCACCTCTACCCTGGCAGTTACCATTGCTTTGAGGTCTTTGTGCCTGAAGCAAAAGTAAGTCAACAGGCTATTCAGAACTATTTAGATGCCATGGCAGGTGCACTCAATTTTTGATTAGCACTTCTCCTTCTAATAATAAAAAATGCGAAAATGTTGGCTATCAACATTTTCGCATTAATTGAAAATCTATTGTGGACGTTCTATCTCATAAATCCCGCAAACTTTAGCTTAGCTTGATCCTGCCGCTTAATCAAGCTCACGCACTTTAATCGGGATTAATGTTCTTTCTAGTTGTTCACGATGTTGCTCGTATTGAGGTGGCAACATTAATTGGCTACCCATTGTCTCTGGTGTCTCGTCATGAGCAAATCCAGGAGGATCTGTAGCGATTTCAAATAAGATTTCGCCAGGTTCACGGAAATAAATCGCATTAAAATAATTACGATCTTTTACTTCTGTTACATGTTGTCCATGATTCATCACATACTCTTGCCATTCTAAATGATCTGTATTATCTTGGGCTCTCCACGCAATATGATGCACAGTTCCTACACCCATTTGGCCACGTTGACCTGCAACTGTTTTTAAATCCACTGTATTGCCGATCTCTGCACTAGAAGTAAAACGCGTATAGTCACCTTCCGTCGCTACCTTTTCAAGACCCATTACTTCTGTTAAAACTTTGGCAGTTTCTTCAGGGTGACTTGAGAATAGTGTAGCTCCACCAAATCCTTTGATAGCAACCTCAGGTGTTACTTCACCAAATGACCATTCGTTGTGCCCGCCTTTCGCACGTGCCACGAGTTCAATATGCAAACCATGTGGATCATCGAATTGAATGACTTGCTCACCAAAACGTTCAGCTTTTTGGAAAGGAATCGAGTATTTCGCTAAGCGATTAACCCAAAATGGTAGTGCTCCTTCTGGTACAACATACGTTGTAACGCCAACCTGACCATCACCAATACGTCCTTGATAAGCATTAGCCCAAGGGAAGAAGGTAATGATTGTTCCTGGTTTCCCACCTTTGTCACCGAAATATAAATGATATGTGCCCGGATCATCAAAGTTTACTGTTTGTTTTACTAAACGTAAGCCTAATACTCCCGCATAAAAATCAATATTCTCTTGCGGATGTCCTACGATCGCTGTGATATGGTGTATACCTGCTGTATGTTTTTTCATGTTAACAAGCCCTTTCATGACTATATTTCTCACCTATACTATGCCCTATTTATACCTACCTCAATCTGTAAAAGCTTAGCGAATTGTATACAACGCTTTAGACCATGGGATCAATTGATCTAACATTTGGTTTACTGAATCTATTTGTACTTCTTTTGGTTTAAATTCTGTGCCATTTTCAAAATCTGTGAATAATGATAGTGCTGGATGAACACGCACATCTGCGATTAAAAGCTCACCCATAATCCCACGTAAATGTTCTGCTGCACGAGCACCGCCAACAGAACCATAAGATACGATTCCAGCTGCTTTGTTATTCCATTCAACACGTAAGTAGTCTAGTGCATTTTTTAATGCCCCTGTAATAGAGTGATTGTATTCTTGTACGATGAATACAAAACCATCTTGTTTAGCAATAATTTCTGACCAACCTTGTGCTCCTGAAGCATCCTGTCCTGGCTCACCTAATAATGGCAATTTATAATCAGCAATATCAATCACTGTATAATTGGCATCTCCACGTTGATCTGCAATTTCCTTTACCCACTGTGCTACTTGAGGGCTTACACGCCCCTCACGAGTTGATCCAATAATAATACCGATATTTAATTCTGCCATTGTTTGTTCCTCCTCTTTTTTTGTACGAAATAATTTATTAAAAAACCCCATAATTGTACCTCCTGGCGAAGCTAAAGGTTCGAATTCATTTATCTTGAATTTATTTATCTTGAATTCGAGATAATAATAACACGATATTTTTATAAACGTCAACAACTTTGTTTTGAAAATTAAAAAGGCAGAGATAATTAATTCT
This sequence comes from Lysinibacillus sp. YS11, assembly GCF_002896375.1. NCBI lineage: Bacteria > Bacillati > Bacillota > Bacilli > Caryophanales > Bacillaceae > Lysinibacillus > Lysinibacillus sp. YS11. The sequence continues at coordinate 4,318,864 of NZ_CP026007.1, forward strand.
CTGCCTTCCCTAAAAGCTTATAAACTTGTGTTTTTAAATAACGATATTGACTATCATTAGTATCTTGAAAAGCCTCTATCCTATTTGAATCAATATCTTGGTAGTCGATTAGATATGGAAATTGTTCCTCGGAGAAATCCTTTCTTTCTCCATTAATAATATTATAAAAGTGCCAGCCTTCCTCAAGAAATGTCTTCCTAATTTCTCCGCCAAGAATATCCTGCACAACTAATGAAGTGACGCCACATTGTCCTTTTGCAGGGTTGTCCACACTCCATTTAGAACTTGATTGAATGGACCATGATTTTCTTAAGGCATTTAATACGTCTTTTTCCATGCAAAAACTCCTTTCAAACACTTTAAAATGGAACTTCATCCATTCTTATTGGTGTCGACTTCCCTACTACCCAATCATCTTTAATAGCACCATAGACAATACTATCTGTCACAGTACCATCTTATTTTCCCAAGCATTTATTTTGCACTAATAAATGAACTAAATCATCAATTTCTTCTTCAAATAATTTGATTTCCATACATATCTCCCTTCATCTATACGTCCTCACATATATCTGAAAAAATAAAGTTAGTTTTCGTATGTGCATATGGTTGTAATGCATCAATAAACTGCTCTACATCAGGAAAAGATTGAAAATACCCCTTTAATAAAAAACATGACTCACCTGAAATGCGATAGCAGAAGTCTATATTTGTATAAACCTTCAGATGTTCTTTAAAGTCTGCATAGCGGTTATTTTTGATTGTCGCTTCAACAATAGCGTCAATTGGATAACCCAATGCTTTTTTATTAATATCCAATGTATACCTCTTAATAACGTTCTGTTCCTCTAATTGCCGTATTCTTTCGCGAACTGCTGGTGCAGATAAGTGAACCCTTCTCCCTAGTTCGCTCATAGAAATTCGACTATCTTCTTTTAATTCTTTAAGTATTATTTCGTTAATGAAATCCATTTTGTAAATACCCCTTCTTTTTGAAGGAAAACAATCATATTTCCCTTCGAATTGATATGTTAACTTCGTTATGAACATTTTACACTAATTAATAGAAGGAGGAATGATTGATGACACTTATTCAATTATATGACAAGGGCTTAACACCCTTTCAACAATTATTAGGCTACAACAAGGGAATTCAGCTGCACTGGCAGCAGTTGGGGGAGGTACTCGAAAAAGACGGGCATCTATCCGCTTCATTAAAAGAAGAGGTTCGAAAAACTTTAGCTCAAAAAAATGGCTGTCAGTATTGTCAGGCAAAAGGCAAGCCTGATCCCCAGAACTATGATGAGAAAACGGCAGTATGCACAGGTTTTGCGGAAGCATTCTTAGCTGCTAAGGGGCACACCGCCCCCAACGTCACGGCTGTATTAAAGGACTATTTAACAGAAGCCGAGATTAGCGAGCTACTAGCATTTATTTGCTTCACGACAGCACAGCAATATTTTGGCGCACTCATGCAATTAAAATAATAAGGAGCTAGGGGCGAAACCCTAGTTCCTATTCCAGCTACTATCCTTTTAATTCCATTTTATTAGCTATATCTATAATAAATTTCCTACTAAGCTCTTCTTTCATATTATTTTCAGCATCCACCATCACTTGTTCAATGAGACAGCCTTGATGATGGAAGGAATGATCGTGTTCAGAGGAACAACTAAATAATGAGGTTTGTCCTTCAATTGCATATATCACATCTAAAAACGATATTTCATGGGGGCGCTTAGAAATTCGATAACCACCGTTGACACCTGGGTTCGACTCAATTAAACCTGCCTTCACAAGCTTAGTTAATATTTTGGAAAGATAGGTTGGAGATAATTTTTGCATTTCTGCTAAAGACTCTACACTCATTGATTTCCCTTTAGGATTGAGTGTTAAAAACACCATTGTATGTAAAGCATAATTTGTTGCTTTTGAATACTTCATCATTCATCACCCTTCATTCAGGACCTTTATTATCTGCAATTAAAACACATTCTATCATAATTCAAGAAAAAAGCATGTTTTGTATGAAAACACGCTTTTATGATCCCTAGTCATGCTGTCCATAACCCGCTTCTCCAGCAAGAGCATCAGCCTTTGTTACTTGTACAGTCCCAAATGGATGATTTGGTGGCGCATAAATCGTGTAAAGCTTTAGTGGTTTATCCCCTGTATTCGTAACATTATGCCATGTTCCTGCTGGTACCATAATAGCCGTATCTTCTGCGACATGTCTCTGATAGTTTAAATAATCTCTAGTTGGCCCCATTTGAGTTAATCCATGCCCCTCCTCAATACAAATGAATTGGTCCACATGTGGGTGTACTTCTAAACCAATATCTTCTCCGACATTAAGACTCATCACCGTTACTTGTAAGTTTGACCCTGTCCACAATGCTGTACGATAATTTTTATTGCGCTTTGTAGCCTCTTCAATGTCGATAACAAATGGTGTTGGTCCAAAATCATTCTGGACATTACTTCTTGGCGCTCGTTCTGCCTGATTTGGATAGGCCCAATAAACAGGTTGATAACCGTAATGATACGATTGATAATTACCGTAATAAGGGTGGTACATTTATCTCAATCCTCTCATGCATGATAACGCTATAGTATGCAGCTGAATGAAAGAAGGTACTCACATGTAGTGTGACTTAATTGAGTAATCTTTATATAGAGACTGGAGGTAGATACAGTGTATGCTAGATTAACAGAAAAACTTGCAGGCACTCCTGCAATTAAATGGTTTTCTGGACACGTTGTTAAACATGAATGGATTGTAGAAGTGGAAGCAGAGTTAGGATTTGAATTACCACCATCCTATTGCTGGTGGTTAAAAAATTATGGCAATGGGCAGCTGAATGGTGGATCTATTCTCTCAATCGGTCCACCAGTATACAGAGACATCAATGATCATGATATTCTCTATATACATCGTCTTAACTTGGCTGACGAGGAGTGGTGTAAACAATTTCCGAATAGATTGGATTTATTTATTCCAGACTCTGACGAATTGTACTTCTTTGATCGTTCGTCTAAAGATGAACACGGCGAATTTCCAGTTATGTGCTATGACTTAATGAATGACATGATCTATGAATATGCCTCTTCTTTCTCAGAATTTCTTGAAAAACTGATTGATGAGCGTAGTCAATAGTATGAGTTGCCTTATCTATGGGCAACTCACAACTCGGAAAATTCCTCTTTCAAACGCTTACGAAATTTATCATCTGTAAGAAATTTCAATTGAAAACTATTCATACTATTTGAGAGCTTAATCTGCTCCATTGTATTTAAGTTGTTAGCGAAAAAGGCTATTTCTGTTTGATTTCCATCTTTATCTTCCGCATAGGCTGCTAGTGTTAACACAAATGCAGTCGATCCTCCCTTTTGACCAGCATGTTTTAACCATGCTTGATTTCTAGGATTCTGCATCAATTGCTCCAACACGGGATCTAAATATTTATGTACTTCTGCGCTAAAGAAATTTTTACCATTCAATTTTTCTAAAATAGAGATGTAATCACTTGTTGTGGCCCTTATTAAACGATCAGACCATATCTTTTGAAAATCCATATTGAGCATTTTTTGAGCTTTTGTTTTCTCCTCAATTGTTAAAGGATGTTCTATCCAATTCGAATGAATAGCCAATGCACGCTCACGATATTCAACCATATCCATTTTTCGTAAAGCAGTTAATGTTGCTTTTTTCGTTAAATTTTTTTCCTCCATCAAGTGAATGGGAATATAAAGTGCACTTACAATTGGATACAAAGGTTCATGATCCTCTACATTTAACTGTGTAAGCACATCATTAATTATTTGAAAGTCTAATACATGCATTAAATATTCCGTATTTGCATTGGAGCTATAGGCAATCATGCCATTTGCTACTTCACTTAAAGGTACACTATCTGCACCCTGAAGGTTTAACTGCGCCAACCATGCTTTATGTGCGCCGCCATCTGTTTTAGGAATGTAAAATGCCTCTAACTCCTTTAGATTTACTTGCTCTTTAGGATTAATACGGCCATCCGCTGCTTGTTGCGCATAGGCGATGGCTACGATTATTTTAACTGTACTTGCTAACGGTAGCTGTTCCTTGGTGTTTAGCTCCACCCAATGTTGTTGATTATATTGAATGGCTACAGAAATATTTTTATCCTCTTTATGTTCCTTGATAAATTGCACGATATATTCAGGATCGTTCTTCTTGATTTCTTTTTGAAACTTCCAAAAAATAATGCTACATACAAAACCTATACAAACCAAAACACCGCCAATCATCCAATACAACTTTTTCATATTCATCCCTCCATCACTCAGCTGCTTCTAACAACCATTGCTGTAATACTGTAGACGACTGGTTATTTAATCGTAATGCTATTTCTGTTTTTATTTCTGGAGGCATCACTTCAACAAGTATGCATACAGAATCCCTTGCTTGATTCACCTCGAATAACCCTTCTTAGCACAAACTAATTCAGCTCCAATTGCTCGATGATATCGATCGTTGACATACCTCTCCTCCTTAATGAATTAGAGAAGCTCGTAAATTGCTAACCCCATTTTCTAAATATCCTTTGAGGCATGTTAATGTATAGACCCAACCCTCTTTTTGGCCCATCATTTTTGTCACAATTTCTGGGTCATGTGCATTTAACCCAGATTCTACAACAGTAATAATTGTTTCACTTTGTGATTCTTCAAAAGAGATGGCAACCATTGTCACTTCGCCATGCTCTTCTCCCCAAACAAACACAATTTTTTTATTCACCTCCATTTCAAGCACAGTGATCACACCCTCTGCACCATACTCCTCATATTTAAGCGTGATTCTTTTACCTTCTGCCCATCTTTCGGAACTGCTAGAAAACCAATAATGACCGATTTCAGTAGGGGAAATAATGGCTTCAAATACTTTATGGGCTGGTTGATTGATTTTTAGTTTCGTCGTCACATCCGTATTTATCATCATTCATCATCCTTTTTCATATTGTCTATCTACACCTTCGCCGAAATTTTCCATTAACCTTCCTTACTAATAAAAATTCACTAAAAAAGGTGCGATTCTCCTAATGGAATCGCACCTTTTCACTTAAAGTATTTTTTTATTATGAACAGTAAACTGAATATCTGCTACATTGTCGATAAAATTTTTATCATGTGTGACAAAGATTATTGTTCCCTCATAAGCAGCTATAAATTGTTCAAGGGCTTCTAGTGCTTGAATATCTAAGAAATTAGTTGGTTCATCCAACAGCAAAATATTATAATTTCCTAAAAATAGCTGACAAAGCTGAAGGCGTATGGCCTCACCACCACTAAGTGTGGTAATTTTCTTTTGTAAATCAGTGCCAGCAAACTGCATGGAATGAAGTACGCTTCGTAATAAACTTTCATCATATTCAGAGCGATTCTTTAAAAATTGTAGCACTGTTTCCTCACCAGCAAATTGGTAGCTCATCTGATGAAAATAACCTATTTTAGCCTTTGGAGAAATAGTTATTCCCTCACCATTATTGGCTATATGTTTTAGTAATGTACTTTTACCACTACCATTGTTACCCTTAAGCGCAATTTTTTTACCTAACGGGATTTGGAAGCTGACCTCGTGTAATAGTACCTTATCTTGAGCATGTAAAGTGAATCGATCTGCCATAATGGGATACTTATTATGCAATTCCAAGGCTTTTGATTGTCGAAAAACAATTTTTCTTTCTTCCTGCACCGCTTCTGCTTTATGAAGCTTCCCTATCCGATGTTCGATAGCTTTTGCTGCACGCTGTACGGCTTTTTGACTTGTGCCTTTGGACTTTGTCATAAACATACGATTAGGTTTAGCGTTAGCCTCTCTTTTAGACATATTGCCTGCCTGAGCAATTTTTTCAGCTTTTTTCATTTTTTCATCTACAGCTTTTTCAAGTCTGCTCTTTTCTTTCAAGTATTGTTCATGAGCCTGATTTTGTTGATCTTGCTCTAATTGCTTTTGCATGGCATACTCGCTGTAATTCCCTGAGTAGATCGTTACCTTACCACCATCTACCTCCCATATCGTTGTAACCAGCTCATCTAGTACAGCACGATCATGGCTGATGAGTATGAGGGCCCCATAATAATAACGTAATTCATCTAATAAAAATGAGATGCCGAGTTGATCCAAATGTGTTGTCGGCTCATCAATAAGCAAAGCTTCCTCATAAGAAGTAAATAATTGTGCTAGCTTTAATCTTGTTTGCTCTCCACCACTTAATCCTTCAGAATACGTAGGTACTGCTAATTTCCCTAATAACTGTGGATCTGCCTCTATTAACGTTGGTGCCTCCATCTGTTCAAAGTATTCGAAATGAACATGCCTTTTCAATTTCCCACTTATTGGTTGTATCTTGCCAGCAAGTAACTTCATCAACGTACTTTTACCTGCACCATTTTTACCAACGATTCCTATTCGGTCAAATTGATGCACAGCTAATTTTTCAATATTTAATAGTTCTTTATCTAAATAAGTAACGACTACATTCTCTAACTCAAAGCAAACCTTTTCCATTTTGCTACCTCCCGAAATTGATCATTCCGTACCGATAGCGATGGTATCGATACGAGCTTTTAATCAAAGCTCGTATTAAAAGAATAATAGACTATACATTTCACTTTCCTCCCTACATTCAATAAAAAAACACAGACAACTTTGCCTGTGATGTAAAGTAAAAGAGATTTATTGTAAGACAAACGTCTCTTTTTTCTCATGATTATGAAGATGATTAAAAAAGGACAGACTATCCCATTTACTCTGTTTTCACAAAACAGCGTTTGGCCCTATTCAGTTACTGGTTCAATATTGGGAAACGTAGTCTCATAGCATGTGTCATTTTTTAATAACCCTCCTAGCATTGTTACGACTATTATAAATTCTGGCTATAATATGTCAAGTTTCCAAAGTTCTCTCTAAAGACACACTAATTACTGTCGATATATCACAAATGAACATTCCAAAAAGTATATCATTTGCTGAAAACCTGATATAGTATGGAATTTAAGAAAAATAAAATTTGATTTGGTGGTGTTATGTGAATGAAGAAATATGTTATCGATATTTTAATGATTATGCTTGGATCACTGCTTTTTGCCCTAGCAGTTAACTTATTTGTTATTCCTAATGATTTAGGTGAAGGTGGCGTAACAGGCTTAACGATTATTGCTTATTATCTGTTCGGATGGTCGCCAAGTATTGTCAGCTTTGTTATGAACGCAGCTTTACTTATCGTTGGTTATAAATTTTTAAATAGACAAACAACAATTTATACAATCATTGCGGTCTCATTCCACTCTTTATTTTTACATTTAACAGAAACGTGGTCTATTTCTTCAGATGAGATTATCGTCAATACAATTTTTGGTGGCGTATTTGCAGGAGTCGGTATTGGCTTAATTATAAGAGTTGGTGGTACAACAGCAGGTTCTACAATTTTAGCGAGAATCACTAACAAATATCTTGGATGGAGTATTAGCTATGGACTTTTATTCTTCGATTTAATTGTTGCTTTTTCATCTTATTTTATCATTGGTGCGGAGGCATTAATGCTAACAATTGTTATGCTGTATGTTGGTACAAAGGTAATGGAGTTTGTTATTGAAGGGGTTAACCCTAAAAAGGCAGTTACCATTATCTCTAAAAAACCTGAAGACATTGCTGGACAGGTAACTGCTTATATGAATCGTGGGGTAACTGTGCTATCAGGTCATGGTTATTATACAAAGGAACAAAAGGAAATCCTGTATATTGTTATTAGTAAGCAAGAAGTTGTAAAGCTCAAAAAAATTGTCAAAGAAGTCGACAAGGACGCCTTTATTGCCATTCATGATGTAAGGGACGTTTTCGGAGAAGGCTTTATTGAATTAGCAAAATCATAAAACAATCAAAACACCTTTTGTAGGTAACAACAAAAGGTGTTTTATGTTGTTGAAAAAGATTTCACTAGCAGAAAAAGAACTTTTGGCAAAGCGAAGGGTTGATTTCCGTTCCGCCAGCGTCACTCAAATCACCATGTGCAAAAGTGTCTTTTCCTTATCTTTCATCCTAACAGTAAAGATCGAATAACCAATTAGAAGTAGCTTGGAACGGATGTTCATTTTCTCCTTTCACAAAAATTCTATTGGTGGTTTTGTTTTTCGATTTACCTATTTCTATCAATCTGTAAAGAGCTTTGGATAATGCTGTCTAATAGTGCTGAATAGCTGATCCCCGCAGCAAGGGCACTTTTTGGTAGTAGGCTATTTTGCGTCATGCCAGGCAACGTATTAACCTCCAACACATAAGGAACGCCATCCTTCATTAACATATCTACTCTTGCGTAGACACTGCATCTTAAAGCCTTGTAACTGATCATCGCAGCCTTTGCCACTCGGTCATGAATTGCAAGTGGTAGTTCCACAGGCTCCTCCACGGTAGAAGCATCGTCATATTTTGCCTGATAGTCAAAAAATACTGCTGTATGTTTGATTGACAGGACTGGCAATAGCTGTTCATTGAGTATTGGGCATGTAATTTCGTCACCAATCAAATACTGCTCAATAATGATTTCGTTATCCCACTTAAATACTTCTGCAACCGCAGCCAATAAGGCACTCCTATCATGGACAATTTGAACACCCACACTAGAGCCGCCAGCATTTGGTTTAACTACAAGTGGATAACCCATAAGCTCTATATCCTGCAAGGGCAACTCCTCTTCCTTTATGAGATGCACCCAATCTGGAGTTGCGACACCTTCATATCGAAGGATTTTTTTGCCATATTTTTATCCATGCACAAACTACTTGCTAGAAGACCGCTTCCTGTATAAGGAATACCCAACGTTTCTAGTACCCCCTGAATCGTACCATCTTCCCCGAACTTACCGTGAAGTGCTAACAAAGCCACATCAATATCACCTACCTTGTCAATTACCTCTTTGTTGTTATCTAATGTGATTGCCACAACTTCGTATTTTTGCTTATCTAATTGAGTGACCATTTCCTTACCTGTCATGATGGAAACCTGCTTTTCAGAGGAAGTACCACCCATAATTACGCCAACCTTCATTTTTTCAACTCCTCATAACGTTTTCAATGTATCACCAATAATTTGAATACCTCGAACAATATCGTCATCTGCTAAACGGGAAAAACCTAAACGAAATGTATTACTACCTCTTCCATTTGTATAAAATACATCACCTGGATAAAATACAACGCCCTTGTCATAGCATTTCTCAAGCAACAATCGTGCATCTACGTCCTCTTTTAGTTCTATAAAAAGGTGAAGCCCCCCATCCCCTGTTATCCTGCTATAGGGAATGTATTGGATACAAGCTTGACGGGCAAGCTCATATTTTTTCTTGTAAACAAATCTTGCTTTCTTTAAATATTTTTCAAAGTAACCATCCTGTAAATATTGATATAACACTGCCTGATCCAGTGTTGATGTATGAATTGTTCGAGCTCTTTTCATACTTTCCAAGCTATCAATTAACTCCCTATCTGCTAAAATCCAGCCAACACGTAAGCCTGGGAAAAGAATTTTAGAAAAGCTACCAATATAGACAATGTTATTACCTATACCGCTAAAAGCGATTAGTGGTGCCAAATGTGAGCTTGAATACCTTAATTCCTCATTAAAACCATCTTCTATAATGGGTATTTGATATTTGGAAAAAAGCTGAAAAATAGCACTCCTTTTCTCGGAGGAAGTGACAATTCCTGTTGGATTATGATAGGACGGGATAAGATAGGCAAAATCAAAGTCCTTATCTGCTAATGTTTTTTCCACCTGTTCCATGTCAATCCCGTCATCTTGCATATCGATGCCATGTACGTCTAACCCATGCAAACGGAAAAGCTTCAATGCTGCATGATGTGTAGGATTTTCACATAGTACACGCCCTGATTTTTTAGCTAAAGAGGACAATAAAATATCTAGACCTTCTGTAAAACCATTTGTAATTAAAATATCTTTATTAGAAATGTCCACACCTTTCATCTCCATATAGCTAAGAAGGTGGTCAATTAAGGGCTTATAGCCCTTGGCATAGCCATAGTTTAAGACAATATCTCCTTCAATGGACATCCTTGTGAGAAATGCCCTTTTGAAATTTTCAACATCAAAAAGCTTTTCTTCTGGAGCTATACTAGTAAATGAAATCATGCCTTTTTTCCAGTGTATATCTTGTCGTATTAAATCAATTTCATCAGCTAATAAAGTTGTTTCATTCAGCCTTTGTTTCCAATCTATTTCAATAGAAGAAGTTTTCAATGTAGTAACCTTTCCGATAAAATGCCCTTTTCCTTTCACTGCATAGATGATGCCATCTAGCTCTAATTCGGCATATGCGTTCAGCACCGTGTTTCTACTGACCGCTAATAACTTACTAAGTTCACGGGTAGATGGAAGCTTTTGATGTTCCAACAGATGCCCCTTGACAATCATGTCTTGAACATAATCCTTCAATTGTACATAAACTGGTCGTTCATCCATAAGCTTAAAATCACTAAACACTTCCTAACCCCCTTGCTTCATTTTTGCATAAACCATGATAACCAAAAAGGTCCACACATTATGTAATTTCCTGTTAGAGTGGTTGCTCTTCTTTCTATCATATTTCAATATGGTCATAAGCATAAAAAGAAAACTCCTCTTTTGAGAAATATATCAGCAAAAAAGGAGTTTTATTATTATTTTAAAATATCATCCAGACCGTTTTCCTTTTTATCAGGACATACTAAAGACACCACAACTCCAACAATTAAGCAAATAAAGAATGTCGCTGCCTTGGCTGACACTACAGCCTCCATAGGTGACAGGGACCATACAATCGCACTAATAAAACCGACAATAATTGTAGCAATAACCCCAATGCCTGACACACGTTTCCAGAAAAAGATTAAAAGGATCACAACCGAAAATGTATTGCCAATCCCTGCCCATGCAAAGGATACTAAGCTATAAATTACAGAACCTGATTTGAGTGAAATGATAATACCCACAATCCCACTAATAACAGCCACTAGACGCGAAAGGTGAACTAATTTTTTGCTAGAAATATTCCAACGTAATGTTTTATGAATTATATCCTCACTTATCGATGTTGTGATGACTAACAATTGAGACGAAGCTGTTGACATAATAGCTGCTAAAATACCAGCCACAATAATTCCCGCAACCCAAGGTGGTAAAATTTCAAATACCATATGTGGCAATATCATTTCAGGATCTTCAATAGAACCTTGCTTATACAAAGTGGAGGCGAAAATCGCAGATAAAAAGGCACCCACATAGACAATTAATGTCCAAATAATCGCCATATTACGGCCAGTAATTCGCTCTTTTTCAGTAGTAATAGCCATAAAGCGAGAGCTCAATTGAGGTTGCCCCCCAAGCCAGCCAAAGAACCAGGATAGATTTGTAAATAACATCGCCCCTAAGGCAAGTCCATTTAAGCCTCCAACCCAACTATCCGCACCATTGCCCATTTGAGCTAGCTCTGTTGAAATGCTTAAACCTTGATGTTGAATTTCCATATAAGCTGCAATTGGAACAATAACAAACGAGATCAGCATTAAAAAACTTTGGATTGTATCTGTCCAAACAACGGACATAAATCCTCCCATACATGAATAGGCAATTATTATTGCTCCAATAATAATTGTTCCCCAAGTGATGTTGAGTCCTGAGAATGAATAAATCGTTTTACCCATCCCGGAAAATTGAGCTGCTAAATAGCAAACAAAGAATAACACCATTACTGCAGAAGCTAACCAACGAATTATATCTGCGTGCTTTGGAAATTTAACAGCAATATAATCTGTTAGGCTATTCACCTTATATTTTTGTTGCTCTGTCATAAAGCGCTTTGATAAAAATAGCCATGATGCAACAACCCCTAAAAGCATGCCAGATAAAATCCAAATGCCTGACAGCCCAGCCACATAAATAAAGCCAATTGCCCCTAAAAACATATAGGCGGATTCACCCGTTGCACGTTCAGAAAAGGCTAACGCCCAGCCCGGTAGTTTATTTCCCCCTAGAAAGTAATCATTATGTGATAAATCTTTTTTACTGAAGTATATCCCTACTCCTAGCATAGCGAGTAAATAGATAAATATTTCAACATAAACAATTGTATGCATATACCCAAAGTCCTCCATCTGATTAATCTAAACAATCCCAATTGGTTTTATCAGATAATAGTTCGGGTTTTTTTAATTGTCAATAACTAATTTTGTAAAAAGGAGGCAAAGTATTTCGATATTTCTACAAACTTTAAAGCTCCTGGAGAAAGATGAATACTGTGTTTGTGTGCAATTCCAACCTGTCTAATATATGCTTGATAAAATTTTTTTCTAATCAGGTTACTTGGTGCATGTAGTAAAAGCGAATTCGGCACAACAGAAATGCCTAAATTTTCATTGACCATTGTCAAAATGACTTGGTCAACTGATAATTCATAGACTACATTGGGATGGATTTTATGTTTAGCTAAGATCCTTGATACATCTCGATCAATCGTACGTTTAGGCATAATCCAGCGTTCATCCTGCAATTGCTCTAGAGAGAGCATCTCTTCCTTCGCCAATGGATGCTCCTGTGCCATAATGCAAACAAGCTCATCATTAAAAATCGCATCGAATACAAGATGTTTAGAATTTGGTTGCACTAAAAAACCGATATCGACAACGCCATTATGAAGCCATTCTTCGATTTGATCATAATCTCCCTCCATCAAACGTATTTGTAGGTCTGGATGATGCTGTTCGAAATACGCTAAAACCTTTGGTAATAAGACCAGAGAAACACTTGGTAGAATACCAACCGATAACGTCCCCCCAATGAGATTTTTTAAATTTGCTACAGAGGTTTCAAGCTGCTGTTGTTGCTGCAATATTTTTGAGATGTGTTCGTAAACAATTTTCCCCTCACTCGTTAAAACAATATTATTGCGGTTTCGAATAATTAGAGAAAGCCCTAATTCTGCCTCTAAATTACTAATCGTATGACTGATTGAAGACTGTGTGAGATTGAGCTTTAAGCCTGTTTCTGTAAAATTTCCTGTATCGATAAGTGTATGGAAAGCAATATATTGTGCTAATGTAGCCATGCTATTCTGCTCCTTTTATGATTTTTTTTCATAGTTGATTGTGTAAATATTCATTTGATTTAAATTATTTGCCACCTCTATAATAAAAATAAAATCCAAGTAAATCAATATGATTTGTTAATGAGGGGGCTCATAAAATGGCAGAGGAAAAATTAATGATGAAGGCTTTATCTATGGACATAATTACCGCAAAAATGTTTACAGAATTACATCTCTCCATTACAGAGCAGTATGGAGAGCATGGTCGGAGATTAGTACAAAAAGGCTTAGAGGCGTTTGGTTTAAAGGATGCTGAAGCCATGGCGAAAAAAGCAACAGCAGAAGGGGAAAATCATACTTTCTTTGAATACTTACCCCAAATCGTTGTAGGTGAAGAGAAATTTGCTGATTTAACACCGTTTGCTCGATTTTCTAAAATGTTTGCACAGATTGCCAAGCCAGTTGTAGATGAATATGGAGAAGCTGGTGAACAAGTGATTATGCGGGCAGTAGAACGTTTTGGTCATAAGCGAGGCCAAGGTATTGCTCAACGTGCTCGCACAAACGGTCTAGAAAATTCCGTGGAGCATTATTTAACTAACTATGATATGGGTCGCAGTGATTTGTTTGAAATCGATACAGTTTATAAGGAAAATGAGGTTGAACAAACGTTTACTCACTGCCCATTAGGTCAACAATGGGCAGATGATGATATGGGTAAATATGGAATTTTGTATTGTAAAGTCATCGACCCCTCTATTGCTAAAGGGTACAATAAAAGCCTAGAGGTGGTACATGATCAATTTGTTTTACGTGAAGGACAGTGCCACTTCCAATTCCAAATGAAAGAGTGATGTCATGATTAACGGAGTTAGGCTCGTACAGCATCTTCAAGACTTAAGTCAAATTGGTCGTAATGAAAAGACAGGTGGCATTAACCGCTTCTCGTTCACACCAGAAGAAAAGCAGGCAATTGAGTTAGTTACAACTTATATGGAACAAGCAGGTATGAATGTCACAATCGATGCAGTTGGAAACCTTATTGGTACATATGGTGAAGGAAATGAAACCATTATGCTAGGTTCTCACATCGATACAGTACCAGAGGGTGGCAAATATGATGGAGCATTAGGGGTGCTAGCAGCTATTGAAGTGGTACATACTATGCATGAGCAACAGTTGATACCCTCTAAAAAAATTCAAGTTGTCGCTTTTAAGGATGAGGAAGGAACGAGATTTGGCTTTGGGCTCCTTGGCAGTAGTGCAATGGCTGGTCTTTTAACAGAGGAGCAATTACAGCATACAGATGAAGCTGGCATTTCCATCGAAGAAGCCATGAAAGATTTCCATTTATCACCTTATCCTTTAACACAAGTGCATCGTAATGACATAAAAGCTTATTTAGAAATGCATATCGAGCAAGGAAAAGTGTTAGAAAATGAAGACCTACCAGTCGGTGTTGTCACAGGTATTGCAGCCCCATTATGGTTAGAGGTAACCGTAACGGGTGTCAGTGAACATGCTGGTGCAACCCCTATGCCGATTCGTCAGGATGCTCTAACTGCAGCAAGTGAAATGATTTTAGCTATTGAGCAACTATTAACCAATACAACAGATTCCGTTGCAACGGTTGGTAAGCTAACGGTCTCCCCAAATGGGACAAACGTTATACCAGGTAAAGTTACGTTCTCGATTGATCTTCGTGATATTGACGAAAATAAAGTAAGTGCATTAGAGCAAGAAATTATGCAACAGCTTCAACAAATTGCTGAACGAAGACATGTCTCATTGGCTTCTAAAGTATTACAGCGCATTAAGCCTGCAAAAACCGATGCCTTACTACAACAGCAACTTACTACAAGTATTGAAAAGCAAGGTATACGTCCTTATTCTCTCATAAGTGGTGCTGGGCATGATGCAATGAATATAGCTGAAATTGCCCCGATTGGGATGCTATTCGTCCGTTCAAAGGATGGTATTAGTCACAATCCCTTAGAATACAGTTCAGATGAGGATATTATTGTAGCAACTAATATTTTTTATGATACAGTTGTTGAACTTGCTAAATAGACTACTATATAGAAGAAAGCCATTCTCTAATTTTTTTAGAATGGCTTTTTTAATTTTTTCCATAACCTTCATTTTTAGCTTGAGTAATCACCTTTTGAATAAAAGGCTCTTTTTTCAGAGTATATGTTGGGCGAATCATATTGAAAAAGATAGCCCAATTTGGTTTTATAGTCGGACAATACCACTTCAATTTTTTTCATGTGTCCTTCACCTCACTTTTTGAAATAAGCCAACTATAAATAAAGCGTATTTACCTTAAAATAATAAATCTATTTCGTTTTTAAATTTCCCTTTATATAAGAAGATCTCTCTATTTTTGATTGAACTGGTTTCATTTTAGCATAAGGAATATTATCTCTTTTAATATGATATAGTGTAATTATGGTTAATTTTCCAAATTAATTGAAAGGGGCTATAAAATGGAAGAGATTTTAACAATTACGAATTTAACGAAGAGTTATGGAAACAAGGAAATTTTGAAAGGGATTGACCTTCACGCAGCTAGAGGTGAAATCATCGGTTATATCGGCCCCAATGGCGCGGGTAAAAGTACAACTGTAAAACTTATTCTAGGGCTAGAAGGTGATTATGGTGGCGAGATTAAGCTCTTTGGGAAAAGCATAGGACAAGACCAGATTGATTATAAACGGCGAATTGGTTACGTCCCTGAAATCGCTGATGTTTATGATAACTTAACAGGCTATGAGTATTTAACCTTCATCGGCCAGCTATATGGATTAGAGCTAGAGGAGGCGGCTGACAAATCCAAATCACTAATGGAACTGTTTGGAGTTGGTGAAGCATACCATTCTAGAATTTCTTCCTATTCTAAAGGCATGCGTCAAAAACTACTAATTATTGCAAGCCTTATACATAATCCAGACCTGCTATTTTTAGATGAACCAATCAATGGCCTAGACGCAAACAGTGTCATGATTTTTAAAGAAATCTTAACGCAACTAGCTGCCAATGGAAAGACTATATTTTACTCATCACACATTATGGATGTCGTTGAAAAAATCAGTAGCCGCATCATTTTGCTGTATGATGGAAAAATTGCAGCGGACGGAACATTTGCCCAATTACAAGCAGATAATACTGAAGGAACATTAGAAAGAATTTTTAACCAGTTAACAGGATTTCATGAACATCAGGAAATCGGAGAAAAATTTGTGTCCGTCGTTCGTGGGGGACAATTATGACAGATTTCAAAACGCTACGATTGCTTGATAAGTTCCGATGGCTTTTTATAAAAATGGGCATTGATTATGACATGATGAGAAAAATCCTCCATATAAAATTAACAATGGATGAACGGAAAGTACCTACCCTATTTAATCAAAACAAAAAGAAAGACAATCAAAAGTATGGCTACATTAAGTCTCTATGGATTTATATGTTATTCGGGCTTATACTCATCCCGCTTATGGGATTTGGTCAAAATTTTCTATTTCAGATGAGTATCGCCTTTGCAATGATCATCTTTTTGATTATGACTTCATTGATTTCTGACTTTTCTTCTGTGCTTTTAGATGTACGAGATAAAAGCATACTTTCAACTAAGCCTATTTCAGCTAAAACAATTAATGCAGCAAAATTTATGCATATTTTTATTTATTTATCCTATTTAACATTGGCCCTAACAGCCATCCCTCTAATAGTCAGCCTTTTTACTCAAGGTATTGTGTTTTTTATTTTAACAGGTCTTGAGATTCTATTAATGAATTTATTTATAGTTGCCATCACAGCCATTTTATATATTGCCATTTTACGCTTCTTCGATGGTGAAAAGCTGAAGGATATGATTAATTATGTACAAATCGCTTTATCTCTAATGCTGATGATTGGCTACCAAGTTCTTATTCGATCCTTTGAATTCGTCAATTTAGATATGGTAGTATCGTTTCATTGGTGGAACCTCTTCTTAATACCGATGTGGTTCGCTGCCCCTTATGAACTCATACTGCATGGTGACACATCCTTATTGACAGTCATTTATACCATCTTAGCAGTGATTGTACCTATTATTTCGATTTGGATCTATATTAAACTCATACCAACCTTTGAACGCAATCTCCAAAAACTGCTAAGTACAAGTAAGTCTAAAAAGGAAAAGAACAATCGACTAAAGTCGTTTTTATTAACCATTGTGTGTAGAACACACGAGGAACGAGCTTTCTATCGCTTCGCAGCTCTGATGATGAAGCAAGAGCGAGAGTTTAAGCTAAAGGTCTACCCATCTTTAGGCTTTTCATTTATTATTCCCTTTATTTTCATGTTTACTTTTAGCAGAGGGGAAGAAGTCGATTATGCTAGTAGTATGAGCTATTTAAATATCTATTTTAGTATGATGATTATACCATCCGCTGTCCTTATGCTTGGTCACTCTGCTAAATATAAGGCTGCATGGATTTATAAAACGCTACCGCTTAAAGATTATACAGATTTACAAAAAGGTAGCTTAAAGGCATTTTTAATTAAATTGTATACTCCGTTATTTTTAGTACTAAGTATAGTCTTTAGCTATATTTATGGTATTCGAATTATCCCTGATTTACTAGCTGTTTTGGTAACAAGTTGGTTATATACCATCCTTTGTTTCGTCATGATGACAAACAAATTACCCTTTACCAAACCCTATGATGAAGTTAATGATGCGCAAGGCTGGAAGATTCTTTTGTTATTGCTCCCTTTAGGTTTACTTGTAGGGCTGCACTATATAATAGCTAGTCAGATAACATACGGCTCCACTATATATTTCATTGTGCTTTTCTTCATCAACATCTTGATATGGAAACTGGTTTTTAAATCGAAAAAATAACCAAAAAACGGCTCAAATCCTATAATAGAGTGGGATCAGCCGTTTTTTCCATGCTATGGTGTTTAAAAGATAAATGCAACGATTTCTTCCTCACCGCTTTTCATATCTTTTATTTTATACATATTTTGATTGACCTCGTTATCTCCTAATACAATAACCTTTGGTGTGTTTTCACGATTGGCTTTTTCCATCGCCTTTTTCACTTTTTTCCCACTTAGCTCAACTTCTATCTTATATTTTTCTCGCCGTAATGCAGTTGCTAGCTTTAGTGCCTCTTTTTCTGTTCCCAGAGGAATAATATAAATATCCACGCTAGGAGCGTTTTGCTCTGTTTTTCCCGAAAGCTCCAATGCTGTATAGATGACATCTAAACCAAATGAAATACCAACAGTAGCATAGGTTTGATTTGTCTCTAAAAGGCCACCAATAGCATTGTCATAGCGTCCCCCACTACCAATACTTGAGCGGATTGTTCCATCTGCTAAAAAAATTTCATAAATTGTTCCTGTGTAAATTTCAAGTCCCCTCGCTAAAAATGGATTGAAAATACATTGGTCACTTATTTCAAGTGCCTCTAAATAAGAAGTTAGTTCCATTAATTCCTGTAAACCTTGTTGTAAAAAGACATTCTCGGTCGCGAATCCTTCAAAATACGCCATACTTATTTGAGGACGTTCATCTAAAAAGTGCTTTATTTTATGAATACTATTATCTGATAACCCCAATGCCTTCAATTCTGCGAGCATTGTTTTCTCGTCTATTTTTTCAATCTTATCTAATGTTAAAATAACTCGATTCATTTGTTCCTGTTCAACCTCAAATAATTGCAGTAAACCAACTAAAAGCTTGCGATTATTATATTGGAGATTAATTTTAAGTTTAAGCTGATTAAAGGCATCTATCGCCATCATCATTAGCTCCGCCTCAGCAGCCTGTGATTCTACCCCAACAATATCTACATCACATTGTGTAAATTCGCGAAAACGGCCAGCCTTGATGGGGCCATCTCGAAACACTTTGCCAATCTCATATCGTTTAAATGGCATAGCAATCGCTGGATTCATCGCTACAACTTTTGCAAATGGAATTGTTAAATCATAGCGTAACGCTAAATCTCGCTCACCTCGATCTGTTAATGTATACATCTCCTCTAAAATCTCAGCACCACCAGCATATTTAGAAGCCATCAACTCTGTATAGTTAAGAATAGGTGTTTCTAACGGCTTGCAGCCATAGGCTATAAATGTATCTTCTAACGTACGTCGTATCACACGACGAGTAGCCTCTTGCTCTGGTAAATAATCTTGTGTTCCTCGAACATTCTGATAGTCCATTATTTTTTTCATCATAATCTCCTCCTCATTTTTTGAGCAATAAAAAAACCGTATAGCGATAAAGCTTCAAATCAGCTTTATTTATACGATTACATGAGAAATAGTCTTCCTATTCAATATTAATAAGTTAATAAAGATAGCAAGACTAGTGATTATGATGATGTTTTGTTGTGAATGATTGGACAAGAGTAATGACCATGTTTATTCCCCCTTTTTTATTAAGGGTTACTATAAGACACACCTAACAAAATGTCAAATTTTTTCTAAAATTCATACAGTATTTTTTTCATTTTTTCTAGAGTAGCTAACATTTCAGCTAATTCTTCAGTTGTTAAGTTAGCATGGTACTTTTCTGTAATCTGTTGATTAAAGGCTTCAATTTCCTGTTTATATAATAGACCCTTCTCACCCAATTCGACAGAAAAGGCACGCTTATCCTCCTCATGCTGCCTTTTCATTATATAGCCATCCTGTTCAAGCTTGGTTAATTGCTGACTCACTGCACTTTTTGTAATAGCCATTTTATCTGCTAGTTCTGAAGGCGAGCAGAATGGATGACGCATCACTAATGTTAAAAGAACATATTGCTGATTATTTAAGGAGAAATTAGTATAAGCCCTTTCCATTTTCTCAAGCATGATCCAAATATCTTCAATGGTTTGATTTATTTGCTCCGCTACCTGGTTATTCTTCATTTTTTTGAGTGTCACCTTTTTCTCGCCATTTTTTAGGATTTAGATAGCTTTTAAATTTGTTGGCTACTTCTTTTCCAACAAGTAAAGCACCAAGCCAAAATAAGATTTCAGCCAAAATAATACTTCCTGGTATTATCCCTGCCTTTACTTTTGTAGGTATCGGTGTGAAAGGTGTAATAATTGGGATTAACCATAAAGAAAGTGAAAAGATAATAATGCCTAATCCAAGCTTATAAGCAAAAGATTTTTGTGTTTTTTCGTTAGAGGTCATGTATCTTCTCCTGTACAATAATTAATTTATTTAAGTTAACTAAACTATATGATACATTTCTTTTTATGTAAAGCCCTTTAATCTTTATAAGAAATTAAAAAGCCCCATCTATTTGAATAGCGAAGAATCAAATAGATGGGGCTGCTAGTACTGTTATTTTCCAAATGTAAGTGGTATACGAAGCTCTGCATCTGGATAATTCGTAGTATATTTCCAAATATAAATATCAAGATCTTTATCTTTAAAATTCTTATACTCATCCATCTGCTTATTATTTTCATCACCAAGTATGCCAGTCATCATAGGCATTCCATAATTTCGCTCTTTATGATCTAGATAATAAGTCTGAGAGACACCACCAAATGTAGGTTCAGTGCTAAAGGATTCCACATAGAGATTGCTATCTTTCTTATAGTAAGTCCATGTAATTGAATACTCTCCAATCGTAGATGTCTTACTTTGAGGTGTATCTGATATATCAGTCAAATGAATCGGTTGCTCGTCACCGTCTTTTATATCAACACGATGTTTAGCTACCAATGCCACAGATTGATTCGCTAACGAGGTCACATCCACTCCAGTCAATTCAAAACGAAGTTCGGTTTTATAAGGCTCGTTTTCTATATTCCATCTACCTCCATCCAAAAGTACGCCACCAATATCCAGCTGATAGCCCATGTAAGGAATATGTGCATATTTTTCCTTATGGGTCAGTATTAAACGTACCTGTGTTGGAGTAACTTTCATTTCATGAATTACTATTCCATTAGATGCATTTTCTAAAGGAATATTGACGACTTTTTTAAATGATCCCTTGTTTAATTGTTCTTTGGATAAATTCATCTCTATATTCCAATTATCCTTTGCAATATCTAATGTATGTTCATAAGTTAGTTGGAACTTTGTATCCTTCGCTCGTAAGCTGTCTGAAGTGAAAATTTGCTGACTAAAGTATTCACCAGTTGCACCAGGAGTTCCAAAAACAGGTGTTTCCGCTTCTTTAATAGTCTGATTTTTATCATCTAGCGCCTTAATTCGTACCCATTTGTTCTTCATTTCAGAATCTGTAAATTGAACCGCTGATTGAAGCATTACTTTCCCGTCTGATTGTTCAAAGGTTTGTAGAATTACATTGTCAATTCCATCCTTTTGAATGGTGAAATTCTGCGTATGAGAGTCATTAGGGTTGTAATTAATAGGCAGTTCTTTATCACCAATAGAATGAATATTCTTCATTAAAAATTTAATGTCTGACTTCTGATTATCTGCCACCCAGTCTGTCTCAAAATACCCTTGGAAAAGACCAAGATCTTCATTCCAGCGATGTGAGTAATTCCCTTGAATAAAATCACCATTAGAATCTTGAAGTCCGATTTGATCAAAACTCACATTCATTCCATCCCAAGTGGCATCAGGTTTCAAACTATATAAAAGAAAGGTTCTGTTATCATCGATAAACGCCGTATGTACGGTCAACGTAAACCCATCCTTCGTAACGGATTTCTCAATCGTCTGCCCTAAGCCCTGGTCTAATGCCGACTGAATACCAGCTCTATAAGATAGAATAGTTGACCAATCATAGTTCAGTGCTGCATAGACAGGTGTAGCCATTAGAGCAACAGCTAATCCTGCGACCAAAACAAATCTCTTCCTTTTTCGAGGTAGAAGTTCGATCGGTTCATTTACCATTTTTAGTTCATCCTGCTGGATACCATTCCACATTTGTTCAAAGTCAGGATACTTCATGTTATGGTCTGCGTTCATCTCTTTTTTCAATTTCTTTTCAATGCGTTCCAAATTGATTCTCTCCCTTCAACCATAAATTTTGATTTTGTTCTAGTTTTTTGCGCATGATTTTCAATGCCTTATGGAGTCTCGATTTCACTGTTCCCACTGGAATCTTTAGCGTTTCCGCAATTTCCACTAATGATAGCTCACCAATGTAGCGGAGGGTGACAACAGCCATTAACTTTTCTGGTAACTGTCTGAGTAGTGCCTCCCACTCCTCCTCAGCTGCCTTCTCCAGTACAATGGTGTCTACAGATTTAACTGATGCCGTAGTTTGCTCCTGTAGCAACTGTACCTGACTCACTTTTTTTAACTGAGCCTGCTTTCTTTTAAGCAAATTTAAACATTGATTCATCGCAATCCGTAAAATCCAAGCACGTGTATGCTCTACACTTCTCCAATCCTGACGAAAGACGGTGACAAATACATCATGGCAGAGATCTTCCGCATCTTGGGCATTCCGTAGCATATAATAACAGGTACGGTAAACATCTTTGTTGTATGAATCGAATAATTCACGTTCTGTCAATCCAAGGCACTCCTTTCTGATGGTTCTACGTTATAAACAAATGACTACTTGAAAAGGTTCATTTTTTTAAGAAATTCATATACGTACTTTTTTAATTTAGTGTTTATGTAAAAAGATCCAGTTAATGTACAAAAAAACAGATGGCAATAGAGGTCCGTTATGGAACATCTAATCCATCTGTTTTTGGCTATTGGGAAATGGTGAGCGAAGGCAATATCATGAATCACATTTGATTCTTCTAGAAACTAATTTTAAACTTCACCTTTTTTTCGTGCTGTCATTTCATCTTTCATTTCATCTTTTAAAGCTTCAATTGACTGTTTACGTCGCTTATTTTTTTCCTTTAGCCTGTTACTTTCTAGAGGATCTGCAAATTCCATACTAATTTCTGCTTCCTGCACTTTCTCCTCAGTATTTTTAACAATATCACGAATGCGTTCAACATTATTGGAGCGATCATCTGGTTTTCGATGTCTTGAATTAGCCATGTTAACCTCCTCAAATTATGACATAAGGTTATTTTGGAATGATTTTATCATTATATGAGTGCTAACTTTTACTAAAATAACATCCTTTAAACGCTATCTATCCAATAATTCTACCTTCATTAAAAGCAATTAAGTTTCCACCTGACAGGATTTTTAGACAATCTCTTCCTTCAAACCTTCATAGGCAGATTTTGAATGCATAAATACATATAAAACTAGGGAGAGGAAAATAGCTACAATTCCAAAGACAATGCAGACCATTTGTAGGGAGAGCCATTCCGATAGCAACCCTAAGGCTAACGTAAAGACAATCTGTAGCACATTAATGACCATCGTTGAAACACTACCAAAACGGCCCATAATTGATGTCGGTACACTTATTTGATAAAAGGTGCTGTAGCCCGCATTACAAAATGACATACATACTCCTAATGCTATAAAGCTAATAATCGCCATTGCCACATTCGGTGAAGAGTAAAACAATGTATAGCAAAGTGTGGTCAAAAGCAGACCATAGACAATATATTGTCTTGTTGAAAATCTTTTAGCATAGCGAGCAGCCATTGCTCCACCAATAATAGCTCCAATTCCAGCGATACTAACGATGACACCATATAGACTATCTGAAGCTTGAAGGTTTTGTTTAATAAATGTAGCTTCCTGTGAATCTAATGCAAAGGCAATCATCAATGCACCTTGAAAATAAAGAAATACTTTGGCAAAGACTTGCTCTTTTTTTATATAGGCGTAGACAATACCATAATCCTCTTTTAGCATCCTCCAAGTAATGGGTTTTCGGTGCATGTCCTGATGATCTTCTACTGCGGGAAGCTTAAAAATGGAGAGTGCACAGATAAAGAACGTCAAAGCATTAAACCAAAACGCTATAGAAATATTGGAAATGGCAATGATAAACCCAGCCAATGCTGGCCCAATTAAAAATGAGCCTGAGCTAAACATTCCTAATATTGCATTAAAGGATTGTTTATCTTCATCTGGTATATATTTCGAAATATAATAGGTACTACTTGGCCCAAAAAAGCTACTTGCTATATTAGATAAAAATAAAACACAATAGATGAGCCAAATAGAGGACGTAAAAGGTAACAATAAAATCAATATGCCACGAATAATATCACTATAGATCATTAATTTTTGTTTATTCGATCGATCAATGATGGAGCCTGCAAAAAAGCTTGTTAAAATTCGAGCAATCGGTCCTACAATAAATATACTTGCCATAGCAGTAGGCGATTCTGTTAAATGCCAAACTAATAAATTGAGCGCAACTAGATTCACCCAATTTCCTAAATACGAGAAACCAAAGCCAAATAGAATGAGCCAATACTTCCTAGCAATGCTCATAAGTCCCCTTTCTATCACCAAAATGAATGATTGGTCTTTTTTGACATAAAAGTATTCCTTTAGATAATCATATCTATCGATGAATAGCTGTGCAACTAAAAATAGCAACCCTTAGCTAAGTTCATAGCTTTGGGTTGCCTTTTTAGTTAGTTGAATCTCGATCGATTAATATCGGTTTGAAGCGATATAGTTTGTGGTCATCAGCTAGATGTTCTTTTTTAATTTTTGCTAAGAGCAATGATGCCGCTTTCTGTGCCATTGGTAAAATGGGCTGTTGCAATGTTGTAATGGAAGGTGTTAAAAAATTGGCATATGGTACATCATCCACAGCAATTACTTGTACATCATTAGGCACATGTAAGTTTCTTTTTTTAATATAAAGCATTAATTCTTGGAAAATACGATCATTTGCCGCAATGATTCCTCTTGGTGGTTGCTCCAACGTAAATAATTGATTAAAAATCTCTGTCATCTGAGCTGGCTCACCATTTTTTATATAGCGCTCATCGATCAACAGATTCCTATTTCTGAGCGCTTGACGAAATCCTTCTAAACGTTCGACACGAGGAGTAATCGGTAAGGCTAAAGAAGTAGTGATAATGGCTATTGGTTGCTTTCGAAATGTCTCCACTGCCGTATCCATGGCAGAAAAATTATCAAGCAATACAGCAGGAATATCTACTCCCTCAATAAAACGGTCAATAAAAACGATTGGCATTGCTTGTTGATGAAGCCTTATGTAGAGATTTTTGTTTTCTCCTGTTGGAAAAACGATTAAGCCATCCACCTGTTTTTCTAGTAAAGTTTCGATATGTTTTTTCTCTTTTTTAGGGTTATCCGCTGAGTTACACACAATCATATGAAAGCCTTCTTTATCGAACTCTGCTTCCAATGCATTTATTATTTTTGTTGAAAAGTCATGGATAATATTCGCCACAATAATACCAATTGTAAAGGTAGATTTCTGTTTTAAGCTACGAGCCATTAAATTTGGACGATATTGCAATGCTTCAATAGCCTCTTCAATTTTCTTACGAGTCTCTGTACTCATATATTCATATCGCTTATTCAAATATTGCGATACTGTACTATTCGAAACATTTGCATATTGTGCAACATCGGCAATTGTTGTTTTTTTCACTAAAATCAATCTCCTACCTATAATATGAAAACTCTCCTTGGTATTATGTAGCATAGCATACTTTACTGGTTAAATTAACTAGTCAAATAGTTATATACTTGTTCAGGTAAGTCAATGCCCTTATCCATTGTTTCCAAACTACGTATCTGTTCAATTTCACCAGGCACTAGTACCTGATCAAAATTTGGTGCTGTTGGCGCATCATGTAATTCATTTATCATTTTCGAGATATTTGCTTTGAATTGATTTACATCTCCAAAAATATTTGGATCTAATACATATAAATATTGTCCTAGATTACGTTTCTGTTCGTAATCACCATACATTTTTGAAATGTGAGGACCAAAAGCTGCACTTGCTAAAATTCCAGAAAGAACATCTACTACAAGTGCCATACCATATCCTTTTGGCCCTGCAAACGGTGTTAAAGATTTTACTTGGTGTGGGTCTGTAGTTGGTGCTCCTTGTGCATCAACTCCCCATGTATTTGGAATTGTCTCCCCTTTTTCACGTGCATATAGAATTTTCCCTAGCGCTACATTGCTTGTTGCCATGTCCAAAATAATCGGTTTATCGTTGGTTGGAAAACCATAAGCAATTGGATTCGTACCAAAGTAAGGCTCTTTTCCGCCAAAAGGAACAACTGCGGAGTCCGTTTGAGAGCACATAATAGCAATTAAATTTTCACTCGTGGCTTGTTCAAGAAAATAGCCGAGTGCCCCACAATGGCTACTCTCTTGAATAATCGTTGTACATGAGCCATGTTCCTTAGCCACTTTAATGGTTTCATCCATAGCTTCCTTACAAATGATATGCCCAAAGCCATTATCCCCCTTAAAAAGAAGGTGATTTGTGCCTCTTTTTTCTACTGAAAAATGAGGGTTTTTCGTTATTCCACCTGCCTGTAAACGTGTTATATAATGCTCCACGCGCATAACACCGTGAGAACTGACACCACGTAAATCGGCATAAATCAAAACATCTGCTACTTGCGCTGCTGTTTCAGCTTCAACACCTTCAGTTGTGAATTTTTGAACTACTATTTTTTTTAATGCTGGTACAGAAATATTCATTGAAAATCCTCCCCATTATTTAAAATAGATTTGTGCTTTATTTGTGTTGTATTGTTTTGCCTCAAAGTAAGAAATAGCTTCATCGAATGCAATATGCTTCGTAACATAGCCTTTCTTTATAGCTCCTGACTGCATGTAGTTCATAACCGTCTCAAAATCTTCTAACGTAGCATTACGGCTGCTCTTCAATGTTAATTCCTTTGAATGAAATTCAGGATCATTAAATGTAATGGTTTTCTTCATTAAACCAATAAACACTAATGTGCCACTATTTTCTACGTATTGAAATGAGGATTCCATTGATTGTTGATTGCCTGTTGCATCAAAGACAACTGTAGGAAGTTCACCATTAAATTTTTCATGTAACTGCGCCATTATGTCATGGCTACCAACAATCACACCATCCGCTTCCGACCATGCCTGTCCTTCTTTTAAACGTTCTTCGTTCAAATCCATTAATACTGTTTTTGCACCGCGTAACTTAGCAAAACGTGCTGCTCCTAATCCAATTGGCCCTGCACCGATAACAAGTACCGTATCATTTTCTGTTAGTTCCGAACGACGTACTGCATGGGCACCAATAGCTAATGGCTCCACAATGGCTAATTGGTCACCTGACACAGCATTATCAGTAATTACAATACTGTCATCAACTACGATATATTCGCCCATACCACCATCCATATGTACACCTAATACTTTCAAAGATTTACAGCAGTTTGTTTGACCTCGACGACATGCAACACACTCTCCACAATGGATGTATGGAATAACTGTTGCACGATCTCCTACTTGGATGTCCTTAACTGCTTCACCGACTTCTTCCACGATTGCAGCTAGTTCGTGGCCTAACACTCGTGGATAACTAAAGAATGGTTGTTCACCTGCAAAAGCATGTGTGTCTGTTCCACATACACCAATATGCGTGATTTTTAATAAAACATCATGACTTCCTTCAATACTAGGCTTGTCTACTTCACGTTCCACCATTTGAAACGGTTCATTAATGATTAATTGTCGCATGCTATTGCCTCCAATAAACTAGTAATTGTAGATAATTGCTGAATAACCTCTGCTGCATCACACTGGAAATATTGTTCGATAAATTGTTGCATTGGCTCTGACTGACCTTGTTCAAAATAGTTATGGATTTCAGTCAGTTTTTCAATAATTTGATCAGATTCACGCACGGAAAAGCGTGTTGGATTCATTGCATATATCCCTATTGCTAAAGCTTGATAGTATATTTCTGTTTCAGCGTAAGGGGCAATACGTGTTTGCCACTTGGATAACTCATTTAATTGAATATCATATAGCTGATGCTCAATAAATGGGTTTAAAAAACGTTCAAAGACATCTTGCTGATAGTGCTCATCCACTTGGAAGCGTTGGGTAAAATCGTTTGTTACTTTTTCAATAAAGGCTCGGACACCTGCATGTGAAAATGCCTCTCTTACAGTTTTATAGTTAAAAATCTTGCCGAATGCTGAAAGCAAAATATGACTACCATTTAAAATGGCAACTTTGCGTTTTCGATACATGTCTAAATCATCAAAGACAAAAGGGAAATCATGACTTGTTGGCCAATGTTTAAATGGCTCTTTTTGGTCAATTATAAATAAGAAATACGGTTCACAAACTGTGTAAAGGGCATCCTCCCCCTGATAATCCTGTGGATAACCTGTTACAATACGGTCTACAAGTGTATTACAAAAAGTTAACGTAGTAAGCCAATCATTAAATGCTGTAGGCAACTTCCAGTCTTTAGCATGCTGTAGACAAATTGTTTTTAATGTAGAGCCATTCTGTTCTATTAATTCCAAAGGCACAATTGCCACTTGTTTTTCACCTTGAAAATGTTTGTAATATTGTTCTAGAAAGACGGTTAACTTTGCTGCATAGCTTGTTGGACAAGCCGTAGGATAAGGAATATTTTCATAATAAATCCCTGCCTCTGTTGTATTAGACACAATCATTTCTAATGTCTCAGACTGTGCGTATTGTAAAAATGTAGGCCAGTTCTCATATGGAAGAATAGTATCTTGAATAATCTTAACAGTGGTTTCTTCTTCTACGACCTCACCGTTTTTTAGCCCACGTTCCATCACAGTGAATTGCAGCTGTTGTTCTTCTAGCAGTTTAACTGTTTTTCCTCTTGCTGTTGCTGCGACAGAAACAATACTGCAAGGGACTTGTAGTTTTTCAACTGCTAGGTCAAAAAAGCCTCTGATAAAATTCCCATCACCTATTTGCATAATTTTAATAGGATGTTTCATTTCATTTATCTCCTACATCGTCACGCCATCTTTAAAAATGGCGATTTCTTTGAATCCATATTTCTCATTATTCGTTTGCACTTCACCTGAAGCTAGCGCTACTATATAATCCATAAATTCATCGACTAATACATCCATCGGCTTCCCATCCACTAACTGCCCTGCGTTAAAGTCAATCCAATTTTTTTTCGTTCATAAAGTGGTGTGTTTGTTGAAATTTTGACTGTTGGTGTAGGTCCTCCAAAGGGTGTTCCCCTACCAGTTGAGAAAAGGACGATTTGGCAGCCTGTTGAGGCCAATGCTGTTGTTGAAACAAGATCATTTCCTGGACCGTTTAGTAAATGTAGCCCCTTTGTTGTCATACGTTCGCCATAATCAAGCACTTCTTTTACCTCTTGAAAGCCCCCTTTTTGTATACAGCCAAGTGATTTTTCTTCCAATGTTGTTATTCCACCCGCTTTATTTCCTGGAGAGGGATTTTCATAGACAGGTTGATTATATTTCATAAAATACTGTTTAAAGTCATTTACTAAATGCACAATATCCTCAAAAACAGAGGCATCTTTTGCACGTTCCATTAAAATTTGTTCAGCACCAAACATCTCTGGAACTTCCGTTAACACCGTTGCACCTCCAGCTGAGATCAACTGGTCAGAAAATACACCAATCATCGGATTAGCGGTAATGCCAGAGAAACCATCACTACCACCACATTTCAAACCAATTTTCAGTTCTGAAATAGGTAATGTTTGTCTGTCAAATGTCGTCACATAGTCAAAGGCTTTTTCAAGCAGTTGTTGACCCTCTTCCATTTCATCTGCTGATTCTTGAACATTTAAAAAGGAAACGCGTTGTTCATCATAATGACCAATTGTTTTCTTAAAGAGCTCAATATAATTGTTCTCACATCCTAGCCCTAATACAATGACTGCCCCTGCATTAGGGTGATGAATTAAATTAGCTAAGATTTTTTGTGTATACGTTAAATCATCACCAAGTTGTGAGCAACCATATGGATGAGCGAAATGCTGTACACCATCAAAATTGTCAACCTTCAATAATTGGTTGCCTAACTTCGCCAAGTTTTCAGCTACTTTGTTAATACATCCAACCGTATTAATAATCCAAATTTCATTTCGTACACCAGCCTGACCATCTTTTCTACGATACCCCTTGAACGTGCGCTGTGCATGACGAGACTCGGCTACGGTATGTGTTTTTGGATTAAATTCATAGCTTAATTCACCCGATAAATTGGTTTTCATGTTATGGGAATGAACCCAGCTACCTGCTAGGATTTCTTCTGTCGCATGACCAATTGAAAAACCATATTTCGTGATGTGTGCATCTTTAGAAAGAGTCTTGATGGCGATCTTATGCCCACGTAGTACTTGTTGCTGTAACGTTATTTCCTTTCCATCCAATGGAAGTAAAAAGCCTTGAGGAAGATCACTCAAGGCTATGGCAACATTGTCCATCGGATGAATTTTAATAACTGATTGATTGTTCATTTGAATCCATCCTTTCTATTTTTAAGCTAATTCTTTATGAACAATTGGTGTAACAAATTTAATAACTGCTAATGAAGCGATGACCGCTAAGCCACCTGCAAGTAGGAAAGCTGCGGAGAATGTTCCTGTTCTGTCTACTAGGAAACCTGTTAAAGTTGGCCCAATAATACCAGCTGTGTTTGCAAGGAAGTGCATAAAGCCGCCAACAGATCCAACATACTTAGATTCCACCACATCATTAATGATTGCCCAGTAAATAGCCCCTGTTAAATATAAGAAGAAAACAGAGGTAGCAACAAGCGCAACAGCACTAACTGTTGTTGTTACAATACCTGCACAGCCAATCGATACAGCTGCTAAGAATAAACATGTCACTAGAACGACTTTACGAGAGAATAAAACTCCCTTACGCATAAAGCGTTTGTAAATGAAATCTGAGACAATTCCACTCAATGCTAAACCTAGGAATCCTAAAATCCACGGAATAACCGTTACAATACTCATATCTTTTACAGCCATTCCACGAGCTTCTACTAGATAGCTTGGGAACCAAGTTAAGAAAAAGAATAGGATATAGTTATAGGCAAAGAACGAAAAAGCAGTAAATAATACTGTTGGTTGTTTTAAATAATAAGATAGACCACGACTATGATTGATATCTTCTGCTGCAATCTCTAAGTTTGCCATTGATTCTACACTGTCTTCTTTGTTTGGCTTTTCTTTCACCACTTTAAACCATACGATTGCCCAAATAAATCCAAGGATCATGATCGCAATAAATGAATATTTCCATCCATATGCTAATGCAATATAACCAACGATTGGACCTGCGATTGCACCACCAAGTGGCGTACCACTATTGGCTAGCCCTACTACAGAGGCACGTTTATCCGCAGGAAACCAGTTATTCACCATTTTATTTATGGTTGATGACAATGGCCCTTCCGCCATACCAAATACAATACGAACAATAATCAACGATGCGAACCCAACGACTAAAACCATTGCTCCACTAAATAAAGACCATACAATCATCGCTACAAATAGCGTTAACTTGGCACCAAATTTATCGGAAGCCATTCCACCTAAGAAGTTAAAAATGGCATACCCAACAGAGAAGCTACTAAAGATAATCCCTAATTGGGTTGACGTTAGATGAATATCTTCTTGAATAAATGGTGCTGCAATTGATAGTGCTGAACGATCTAAATAGTTAATGACACCCGCTAAAAATAGCATGACAATTACAACCGTTTTGCCGTCTCCAAAAATACCTTGTTGTTTCATATCATTCACCCCTAAATTTGAAATAAATCCCCTTTGTTAAACGCCTGAATAAGCCATAAATCCACCATCAACAGGAATTGTTACGCCAGTGACAAATGCTGAGTATGTATCATCAGCTAAAAATAATAAAGTTCCTAATAAATCTTGTGGTTTTCCAAAACGCTTTTGTGGTGTAGCTGTAATGATTTTTTCTGAACGTGCAGTTAATGAACCATCTTCTGTTAGCAATAAATTACGGTTTTGTTCGGTAATAAAAAATCCAGGTGCAATGGCATTAACACGTAAACCTGCTTCTGCAAAATGCACCGCCATCCATTGCGTAAAGTTATTAATCGCTGCCTTTGCCGCGCTATATGCAGGCACTTTTGTCATAGGGGCATAGGAACTCATGGATGAAATATTAATAATCGTCCCCTTCGTTCTCAGCAATGCTTCACCAAAAACTTGGGCAGCCAAAAATGTTCCTGTAAAATTATTCGAGAATACGCTTTCAAAACCACTTGGTGTTAATTCAAAGAAATTTGGTGTAGTCGATTGTTCTTTATATACTTCATCAGCCGTAATGGCATCTGGATGATTGCCGCCCGCTCCATTAATCAGTACATCAATTTGACCATATTGCTGTAAAATTGCTTGTCTCGCTGCTATTAACGACTCTTTGTTTAAAACATCCACAGAAAAATTAATTGCTTCTCCGCCATTTTCTGTAATCGATCGGACGACTGCTTCTCCTTTTTGCGCCGTACGATTTAAAATAGCAACTCGCATACCTTGCCTAGCCAATTCTATTGCCATCTCTGAGCAAAGAACTCCACTACCACCCGTTACAACAGCCACTTTATTTTGCAATGCTTCATGCACCTTACTCACCTACTTTTAAAATAACTTTACGTACTTCATTTTGGTTTTTTTCTATATATTCAAATGCTTCTTTTGCTTCATGTAATGAGAAAGTATGTGAAATTAAACCTTGATGCTGTAGCTTTCCAGCATCAACAAGCTTCACTACATTTTCAAATTGGAATGTTTGTAAACGTGAGCCTTTTATCGATAATTCCTTTTTCGTAATTGGTAGTGGGGCAAGCTCAATGGCTTCCTCTCCAAAGCTAAGGACTACTACTCTCCCAGCAACTGAAACAGCATCGATAGATTGCTTAAATGTTAGTGGAATACAAACTGCATCAATAGATACATTGACACCTACTCCATCTGTCCATTGGTTAACAGCCTCTAATAAATCTTGCTCGTTTACATTAACAACTACATCTGCACCAAGTTCTTTTGCAAATGAGAGCTTTGCTGGATCCAGATCAGAAATCATCACGCGTGCATCTATTAATTTAGCCATCTTTAAAATACAAATGCCAATCGGTCCGGCCCCTTGAATCAATAGTGTCTCACCAGCCTGTAATTCACCACGATATACTGCCTGCGCGCCAATTGTATAAGGTTCAATTAAGACTGCCTCTTCTAAAGAAGTGTGGTCTGCTACTTTATGCAATTGCTTTTCAGCTACAACAAAACGCTCACGCATGCCTCCATCTTCATGAACACCAAAAACAGAAAGTTGTTCGCAGACATTTGGTTGTCCTTTACGGCAAGCATAGCACTCACCACAATAACGAATTGGTTCGACTACAACCTTGTCACCAGCTTTTAAACCTTGTACGTCTTGACCAACCTCTAACACTCGGCCAGCAACTTCATGCCCAGGTACACGAGGCAATGTCGCTAATGGATTCGAGCCATGATAAATATGCATGTCTGAGCCACAAATACCAACATATTCTGTTTGAACAAGGACATCTGTTGACTTTGTTATTACTGGTTCTGCTACGTCAATTAAAGCCATTTCAAAAGGTTTGATTACTTGTAGTGCTTTCATACACGTCACCTATTTCTTCAGATTTTCATAAGCATCCCAAAGTCCATTTAAATACATAATGCCAAGTGCTCGATCATATAAGCCGTAGCCTGGACGACATTGTTCTCCCCAAATATGACGACCATGATCTGGACGTACATAACCTTCATAGTTTTGGTCATTTAATGTACGTACAATATTTTTAATATCGATTGAACCATCCGATGTAAAATGTGATGTTTCAAAGAAACTACCATTTTCCATAATCTTGACATTGCGGATATGAGCAAACGGAGCACGATATGCATATTTTTCAGCGATGGCTACCATATCATTTTGTGGGTCTGCTCCCATTGAACCTGAGCAGAACGTAAAGCCATTTGCCATGGAATCAGAGATTTTAATTAATTTTTCATAGCTTTCTGCTCCTGTAATAATGCGAGGTAAGCCAAAGATTGAATACGGTGGATCATCTGGATGAATCGCCATTTGAATACCTACCTCTTCCGCAACTGGTAAAATAGCTTGTAAGAAGTAAGTTAAGTTATCCCAAAGTTTAACTTCATCTACTTCTTTGTACTGCTCAAATAATTCTGAAAGTCGAGCTAATCGTTCTGGTTCCCATCCTGGAAGGGTTAAATCCGAAGATGCGCTTACTTCATTCACCAGTTCTTGTGGATCTAAGTTCATGACCTTTTCCTTATCAAAATAGAGAGCCGTTGAGCCATCTTCTAATGGATGGAATAAATCTGTACGTGTCCAATCAAATACGGGCATGAAGTTATAGCAAATAACTTTGACACCCACTTCACCAAGGTTGCGAATAGATTGTTTATAGTTTTCTATATATTGATCACGTGTTGACAATCCTAATTTAATATCTTCATGGACATTGACACTTTCCACGACATCTGTATGGAATCCGAACGATTGAATATAGTCAACTTCATCTTGAATAGCCTCTTTAGTCCATACCTCTCCTGCTGGTAGGTGATGGAGTGCCCAAACAATACCTTTTACATTTGGTATTTGCTTCACATCTTCTAATTTCACTGTATCATTGCCACGACCATACCATCTAAATGTCATATTCATACGTCATTACCTCCTAGTTTGATAGATTTTCGATATATGCTTTGGCACGTTCCACTACACCTGCATAGCCATCTTTTACAAATGCTTTATTTAAATCACTTCCAATCCCAACTGCAACTGCGCCTGCTTCTAACCATTCATTCATATTAGCCAAACCAACACCACCTGTAGGCATAATTGTGATATGTGGTAGAGGCCCTTTAACGGCTTTAATAAAGTTTGGTTCAAATTGATTTCCCGGGAATAGTTTAATAATGTCACTTCCACCTTCAAGTGCTGTCACCATTTCTGTAATGGTCATACAGCCTGGTAAATATGGAATGCTATAGCGATTGCAAAGCCTTGCAATTGCAGCGTTGTAGCTTGGACTAACAACAAATTTAGCACCGTTTAAAATCGCGTGGCGTGCAGTTTCAACATCCAATACTGTGCCAGCTCCAATTATTGCATCGCTATTGCGTAATGCTTTAAAAGTTTCTTCAACAAAAGGCGTTGTATACGTTATTTCAATTGCTCGAATACCACCTGAGATAGCACCTTTTGAAATTTCCGTCGCTTCTTCAGGTGAATTCCCACGAATAACAGCTACAATTTTCGCATCTGACAACGCTTTCAAAATTTCGATTTTTTGCATTCCTGACAACTCCTAACGCTCAATTAGTTTTTCATCACCAATAAATTGCCTTAATTCTTGCAGGGATGGAAGCCCTTCATTATCTCCTTTAATTGTTGCTACCAATGCACCTGCACCATTAGCTAAACGGAGGCGTTCTACGATATCATCACCATTTAAATAGCTATAGACATAGGCAGCATCAAATGCATCCCCTGCTCCAACTGTATCAATGGCACGAATGGAAAATGCTTCTCGATCATACTGTTCAGTGGCTGTATAAACCGTGGCGCCTTGTTCACCTTTTTTCACAATAATTTCATCTATTTTATAACTCTCTTGAACGTCTTTAATTGTACGCCCTTCAAATAAAAGCTCAAATTCATCCTGTCCTGTTAACAGAAGATTGATAGATGGATACACTTTTTCGTATACCGCTCGGGCATCTTCTATAGTCCATAGTTTTAAACGTAAATTTGGATCAAAAGATATTGGAATATTTTTCGCCTGTGCTAAAGTAATTAATTTCAATGCAACTTCAATGTTATGTTCACATACCGCTAAATACACGCCGCTAATATGTAATAAGTCCACATCATCCAGTACTGACTCATCAATACGATCTTCTGTCAGCTCAAGTAAAGGTGATGGGTTGCGGTAGTAAAACGATTTACCTGCACCGTCTTCCCGAATCTCCTTAAAATAGATAGATGTTGGAATATGTGGTGTTCGTAAGACATGTGATACATCAATCCCTTCACCACGCGCAAAGTTATAAATTAATTTGCCAAATTCATCGTCTCCAATACAACTAATCCATTTTGCTTCCATATCTAAACGCGTAACACCTATCGCAAAATTTAATTCTGCACCACCCACAGCTCGCTCAAAGGAAGGAACGAAACGTAGAGGACCTGTCTTAGATGGATTAAAAACGACCATTGCATCCCCAATCGTTGCAATTCGTTTATTTCTCAATATGTTCATCCCCTTCACAAGTAAAACGTTTTAGTAAAACGTTTTACTAATACTAACACGATTTTTTTTACGTTGCAACAATAATCCGATTATTTAGATTGTTAGGGTCATATGACCATTATTGTCTTACATGCATAAAAAAACCTCGTAAAAGACAGAAAATAATCTATCCTTTTACGAGGGCAATCTATTTTATTGATAAAATGGCTTTACCTTGTAGCCGTTTTTCTCTAAATGATAGCGAATATTTTTATCGATTAGGAAGTGACCTGAACCAACAACAACAAAGTACTTACCTTCTTTTTCTTCCAGTACATTCATGATTTTCTTGGCCATTTGTTCATCACGTAGACCAAATAGCATTTCATTAAATTCAGATGATGTACCTTCCATTGCTTGGAAGCTTTTTGCAAACTCTTCAACATTCCCTTGCTTCCAGCTTGTAAACCACTCTTGAAGTACTTCAGATTGATTTTCTTCCGCTGGATGAATGATACTATCCAGTACAGCGACTAATGACTGCTCCTGTGCCTCTGGTGATAATCCTTCAAACATATCAACCTGTGCTCTTGTACCTTCTAATTCAATCACTGGCTTTTGTTGCAACTGTGCATTTAATAAAAAGTAGACATCGATACCGTGCATAGCCATCTCTTGAGGTGTCATACCAAAGGAATCGTCCATAGCTAGCATCGATAATGCACTCGAAAGCATCCACGGCTTTTGAACTGTTAGCTGGTCCATTGGCAGATCATAAAGCTTTGCCACTTGTTCAAGCTTCGCATATGTTTCTGGTGCAACAGCATCTTTCAATGTTGAGCCATCTGTATACATTGCTTTCTCTGAATAGTATTCAAGTGCTTCCGTATCCAAGATATTCGCCTCTACTAGCAGTGCATCAGATTCATCAAATGCCGTTACTAATTTTTTATCGAATGGATATAAGTCTGGTGTTCCTAAATGAATAGAGCCTAATAAGTAGATAAGCGTATCCTCGTCCTCTACTACCCAGGCCACCCCTTTAGAGCCTTGCTCTGCAAGTGCATATGTACTCTGAATGAAACGAACAGCTAGCAAAACAGCCTGTTGAGTGGTTGCCTTTTTCTCTAACTGAAGTCCATTGGGAGAGCCTTGTAATATATTTTGCTCTTTCATAAATTGAACAGCATCTGTACCAACAGGTAAATCATACCGTGCTACAATATTATACAAGCGATTGACAATATCACCACGTGTATTATTGTTTTTCACACTTACTGGTTTGTATTGTTTATTTTCAGCTAAGCCTAGAGAGGCAACCTTCTTTTCTGTTAAAGCTAGTAGTTCATTTACTTTGTCCACTGGAATTTCCTGAAGAAAACCATCGAAGTACCATTCAGTTGAGTAAATCCCGTATTTTTCGCCCTCATTTAATGTTTCTATTGCCCATTCGCTTATCGACGGTACTAGGGGTTTTTTTTGCTCTTCAGCATGAATCACAGGGACAACTGTCGTCAGCATTAATGAGGCACCAAGCAACGCTGCACTCGTTCGTTTCATCATCTTTTTCATCAAATTCTTTTCTCTCCCTTTTCCTATTTTATGTATAAGTATCGTATGAAATTATACCATATACTATCCAACTATTTTATAAGTAAAAGTGTAAATATTTACAAATATGTATTGACATTTCTCTATTTTGAAATAGTTATGAAGAGGTCAAATTTAATAAGACGATGACAAATTATTATGTCATCGTCTTTTTCGTTTATTAGTAGAGAAGGTTTATTGAATAAATTTAGGATCTAATATACCTAAACCACTGCCTTCAAGTTCAAACTTCACTTTTGAAACTCCATCTAAATTAACATGAACCTTTACCTTATCTTTGATTGCTCCACTATCATAAACTAATTTCCCATCTGCGTAAATTTTCAAGAAACCTATACCGAAGGAATTAGCTGCTAATTTTTTAATTGGTGCCAAATAGGTTTCGAATCCCTTGTAATTTCCATTGGCTAAGTATTCCACTGTATGGTCTTGAACTGCGCCTCCCCCATGATAACCACCAAGCTGATAGGATCGCTCAAATTTTTCACCTGTACTAATAATGACAGAGCTTGGATTGTGGAAAAAGTGGTCTTCATCACTTCCAATAGGTTTTACATCTTTTAAAGCGATGAATTTTGGAACATCACCAATATAAACGGATTTTGTTTTCCCATCCCATGTTACTTTTTCACCTAAAGATTCAGCAATAAATCGCATTGGGACATATATCGTGCCTTGATAATTAAATCCAGATTGACCTTCTGGCGGTACTTTCTCAACCTTATCTACATAATAATTAATTGGATCCTGAAACACGCTAATCTTTTTCATGTCACTTGCTGCTTCCGTTGTTGAAAAGTAGGTAAAAGTCAAACCTCCTACTATAAAAAACCCTAAGTAACTAGTTATTATAAATAGCTTTTTCATAAAATCACTCCTTAAAATAAACATAGATATATGTAATTATACCAGAAATTTCATACAGCCTTTAAAGATTTTTATATCAGGATATTTTTTAAATTTATTTGTGAGCAATTATACGATTAATGGCAAAAACTCAATCCAATTAATGGATCGAGTTTTACTTTTTAATTATCGAATAACTTTCTTCTTAAAAATAGACGGTAGAACCTCTAATAACCGTTCACGTGTAATGGGATCACAATGATTCCATGTAAAGTCTATGAAATGAGTCTTACCAGGAGCTAGCTCGATTAACGTGGCGATTTGTGGGCAGTGAGTAATCGTCAGTAATTCTTGGGGGGAAGCCAAAATAAAATTACGCTCTCCAGCATAGTGATTTATTTGATGCTGCTGAATTTCTATCCATGCTTGCCCTTGCTCGATTAGCTGCATTACCTGAGGAGTAGGACGAAAGCCAAGAGATTCATACAAGCTTGCAGCCAATCCAGTCTGACACATAACATAATATTTAGTATCTAACTTGAGATAAACAGTAGCCGTCTCCCCAGCAACATAAACATCTGCTAATTGCCTACGTACCAATCTTACTTTGTTCTCATATGTAGAAATCCACTTCTCTGCCGCTTTACTCCGTTCAAATAGTTTAGCGATATATCGTAACCGCTCAAATAGACTAAACTTGCTATTCAGTATAATAGTAGGAGCAATCGCATCTAGTTTCTGCAAATCATGTTCAGGATGAAAATAGCTAAGCAATAATACCTCTGGCTGCAGCTGTGCGATTTTATCCGGATCTACCCAATGCCCAATACTATGAATGTTCCTTAATTTATTGTGATAAACCACGTTATCTTTCATGATTGAGATGGCCGCCCCTATAGGAGGTATGCCTAGAACAAGTAATTCCCCAAGTGTAAATTTGCCATCAGTCACAATACGTGTTGCATCTTTAGGAACATGAATCTTTCTACCAAATGAATCGATAACTGTTCTTTCTGGAGTATGAAGTTGAATGTTTGCATATTCACGTGGGGTGTTTCCGGTTAATTTATGAAAGCATCGACTAAAATAATATTCATCCTTAAACCCAATTTGTCGAGCTATTTTTCTCAATGGCTCAGTTGAATTACTTAGAATTTTTTTTGCCTGGTTTATACGTACATGAGTCAAATAATCCGTCGGCTTTTTACCGGTCAATATTTTAAACTTTTGACTATATTGCCATCTTACCATTCCAGCCATGTTAGCTAATTGTTCAACTGTCAAGTCCTCATCATAGTGCTGTTCTATGTACTGTACAGTTTGTTGAACCAATTTTGTCTTTTCTTCGTGCTGTAACTGGTTAGCTTGTTCATCTAACTGAACCATCATAGCTAGTATTTGCTGAAGTCTACCTTGCAACATGGCCATTTCTAATGTGGATAGAGAGGAACAAAATTGATTATTGTTCGATGCTTCATTTCCTAATACCTGCTTGACTTGAGAAAACAACAGATGATAGGGATAACCATGAAGCAGGGGTGGATGAGCAATTCGGTTCAAAGTCATTCCTTCTACTTCAAAGGTTTCAAAGGTAAAGCGAGCAAGCTGTGCCTCTTTGTTACTTGACTCTACCGTGTAGCTTTGTATAGGCAAAATGAGCGTACAGCTTCCTTGTCGTAGATCGATTGCCATTTTGTCTACATACAGTCGTATGGCAGGACTGAGTGCTATCAATAATGTGCATAAATTTGTTTCATGATTATTTATTCCCTCATTATGGCTAGTAGCTGACATTAATCGATCAACTCGAAATCGATCATAGTGTTGTAGTCTAATATATAAGGATGTCAGATTCATAAGCAACTCTCCAAACATTGAAAATGATTCTCATTATCGTCATTGTAACATATAATGACCCACTATCAACGATTGTTCGAGTATGTGCTATTTAGAATACTAGCGGTTTAAAAATTGATTGGACGGATACAATTTTTACTGTTTGCGCATCCACTCTGGTAGCTTTTGGAACAATTGCTTCAAAGCTAATAAATTATCTGTATTCCATTCATTAGGAACAACATAAACTTTTCCCTTTTTGACAGCAGGCAAAGTTCCCCATATCGGGCTTTGTAGCAGCCGATCAGCTTCTGCTTCACTTTCACTATCCTCTTGTACAATTACAAACAAATGATCACCAGCAAACTCAGGAAGCACCTCTTCGGAAACCTCTAGGAAAGATACCCCTTCTACATCAATAATATTCTTTTGTACTGCTGGTGGGACAGCAAAGCCATTTTTCCCATAAATAATAGCACCTAGGCTACGATCACCCATAACATAAAGCGTCTTTCCTAGCTGATAGAAAACTGTTGCGGTTTCCCCTTCTGTTAATTGAAACTTGTCAAACATTTCTTTAGACTCTGTTTCAAACTTAGCAAGCAATTGAGCTACTTCTTCCTGCTTATCTAGGATATTCCCCATCTCTTTTACTCGTTCTGTATAAGGAAGAGCAGGATTAAAGGGAATCGTAGTAGCGATTTTTGACAATTCTTCATTAAGATTTGGATCCGCCTTGTAATAGCCATTAATAATCAAATCAGGTTTTAAAGTCAAAATCGTCTCTAAGTCAGCAGGATTACCAATATCAACTATCCCTTCAAGTTTGCCTTCATAGTAACTAGGAGAATCTTTAGGAAGATTATTACCAACAACGGGAATATCCATCGCCAAGAAATCACCAATTGTCTGACCAATATAAACGACTCGTTTTGGATTTGCAGGTATTTCAACCTGTTCACCTGTAATCGTTGTATATTGAACAGTTGACTCACTTTCCTCTGCTTTCACATCAGATTGAGTTATTTTCTCGTTTTCCTTTTTCTGCGCATCAGATGTGTTGCCATTAGAACTACATGCCGCTAATATCATTAGCAACAGGAGGAAACTCCCCCATAGTATAATTCTCTTTCCTATATATTGCTTCATATTTGTTGCCCCTTTCAGATTTACCTTTAATTGAAAATGATTATCATTTACAGAGTTATTATAGATTTTATGAAAGGGCGAAACAATGAAAAAAACGCAATAATTTATTTGGATAAATGTCAATAATCAGGATTATGAATGCCTTTTGGTTTTTTTAGTGAAGAATTATTCATTTTAGGGTTTATTCTATTTCGACTATATGATCAATTAGAATCTCAAGAGAGAAAATGGGGAAATGTAAGCATAAGTATTAGCTCCCTATAGAAAAAAAGAAACCATTTCAGTGGTTTCTTTTCATATTAACAAGCTGTTAATTACTATTCAATTTGATTTCTTCAGCGAGCTCTAAAATAATTCCTTCTGGCCCACGAACGTAGCATAGTTTATAGGCGTTTTCGTACCTATAAATGTCACTAATAAGTTCTGCGCCCTTCTTTGTCAATTTGTTAACGAGGGCTTCAATATCTTCAACATTGAAGGCAATATGCTGGATACCCAAAGTATTTGCTAAAGGATGCTGGATGCCTATTTCATTTGATGGCGCGTTAAATTTTACTAGTTCAATATTCGTCTCACCGTCTGGCGTTCGCAGCATTACTATTTCTATATTTGCGTAACTATCTGACGTTCGCAATTTTGCAACGTCCTCTTTTATATCTTGAAGCCCTATTACCCGCTCCATCCTCTTCACCCATTCACCCTCCACTTTTCCTTCCCCTAACACCTCAAGGCCAAAGTCAAGAAAAAATGCTTTCGCTGCAGGAAGATCATTGACGATTATCCCCACATGGTCAATCTTACGGATTTTCATATTTCAAACCACCTTTCTCCTATTTGAATAATTTCTTTTTAATTGCAGAATCCTAAGTCTTAATTATTTTTATCGTATATGATGATTGTCCTTTTTACGAATAAAAACGCTTTAAAACCCCTTTCTGAAACATCCTTCTAAACAATTTTTAATTTATGGCGGGTACTCGAATAAGAATAGAAAAAAAGAAGCCCATTAAAATAGGCTTCTCTTACACTTATAAATAAAGGATTTTTACTAGGTAATCTTTTTCACCCCATGAACCGTAGCTTTTAAAGGGGGAAAATCCCCAACACTACACAGACAATAATCATGACAATTGTAGAACCGAATGCCCACTTTAAGAAGATACGTTGTAGTGTTCCGAAATCCTCTCCAACCATTCCTACTAATAAATACGTAGAGGGAACAAGCGGACTTAGAAGGTGTACTGGCATACCTAAAAGAGAAGCTCTACCGATTAGGGCTGGATCAATGCCATATACTGCTCCTGCCTTTGCAAGTAACGGCAGTACTCCATAGTAAAAAGCATCATTAGACATAAAAAATGTAAAAGGTGCGCTGAGAATGGCTGTAACAACAGCAAAATGAGAACCCATTGCATCTGGAATATAATGAATCACTGAGTTTGCCATTGCATCTACCATTGATGTACCTGAAAGAATGCCTGTAAATATCCCAGCTGCAAAAACCATAGAAACAACAGATAATGCATTGTCAGCATAATTCGCAACACGTTCCTTCTGATCTTTCAATTTTGGATAGTTTACAGTAATCGCAATCGCAAAACCAAGCATGAATAATGCAACAGGTGGTAATAACTCCATAATTAACGCTACTAAAAGAACAATTGTCAAAGTATAGTTAAAGATAATTAGTTTTGGACGTTTCAAATAGTCATCTTCGACTGTAGCAGCAGACTGAGCTGCCGCTTCATAATCATATTCTATAATACCAATCCGCTTTCTTTCCTGTCTTCCGAACGTAAATGCCATGAACAGAACAAAGATAGCCCCGCCAATCATCGCTGGAATCACTGGTGTAAAAACCTCAGACATTTCCAGATTCAAGGCTGTCATAACCCTTGCTGTTGGTCCTCCCCAAGGTAGAAGGTTCATCACACCCGAAGCTGAAACGGCAATACCAGCTAATACAATTGGTCGCATGCCAATTCTTTTATAAAGCGGTAGAAAGGCAGAAATAGTAATCATGTATGTTGTCGTACCATCACCATCTAAAGAAATAAAAAGGGCTAATACGGCTGTTCCGATAGCAATTTTTACAGGATCCCCTTTTACTAGCCTAAGAATCGTTTTAATGATTGGATCAAATACGCCAGCATCGATCAAAATACCAAAGAAAAGAATTGCAAATAAAATCATAATCCCTGTTGGAGCGACACTTTTAATCCCATCCAACATCATAGGTCCCATTTCACTTCCGAATCCACCAATAACTGCGAACGTAATTGGCACTACAATTAATGCAATCATTGCTGTAAGACGGCCCGTCATAATCAAAATCATAAATACTATTATCATTAAAAAACCTAAAATTGCTAGCATAATACTCCCCCCAAATGCTTTGTGAAGTTATTTATCAATTCGTTAAATAACTAATTTTCCGAATATTACACCTTATAATAAATTAACATCGACCAAATGTAATCGTTTACAAATTAATGTTTATTAATTTCTTTATAGCTATTTTGTACATTTTGTTCACGAAAAGCATTGTATACCTGTCTATTTTTGATAAACAAAAAAGAGGCTAACCTTGGACTATGTATTCTCTCCACCATCGTATAAGACGATAGAAAGGAAAACACATAGATCTCAATAGTCAACCTAATAAAGCAAATATATTACTATGCATAATAAGAATAAATTTACTCAGTAAATCTCCAATAATTTCTCATATTTCTTATTTTCATCATCAAGAAATCTAGATGTATCTCTACTGTTCATATAAAAATCTTCCCACATATACGTCTGCAAAGTTTGTTTCCATTCTATAGTTTTGACCATTTTTGCAAATGTCGTCTCCCAAAATTCGATTTCCTTTTTTGACATATTAGGTGGTCCCATAATACCGCGCCAGTGTTTAAAAACTACATCTATTCCCTCTTCCTTCCATGTAGGAATTTCTGGGAGCTCCTTTAAACGTTTCTCCGAGGAAATGACAAGCAATTGTACCTGATTCAAATCATAATATTTTTTAGCCTCGGACAAAGTCATCGTTGCCACA
Source organism: Lysinibacillus sp. YS11 (assembly GCF_002896375.1). Classification (NCBI taxonomy): domain Bacteria; kingdom Bacillati; phylum Bacillota; class Bacilli; order Caryophanales; family Bacillaceae; genus Lysinibacillus; species Lysinibacillus sp. YS11. The sequence continues at coordinate 4,363,654 of NZ_CP026007.1, forward strand.
TCTATTTGCTTTTTTAATAATGCATCAACAACTTCATCACTATTCTCATAAACTAAAAAATCTAGTTTTTCAGGATGCACTCCTGCCTGTTTACTCGCTAATACAAAAGAAATTTGATCATCATTGCCTAATCTCGGAGAAACTCCTATTTTATACGCTTGAGGTGTTTCTTTGAGCTCTTCCATTAAACCTTTTGCACTTTTTATTTTTGAATCCTTGGAGACAATTACGACATTCCATTCTGTAGCCAAAGTGGCAATGGGTGTAAAATCTTTGTAGGTTAGCTTACTTTGCCCCAACAAATGATTGGTAATGAGTAAGCTTGAATTCATTGCTAGCACATGTTTTTTTTGTTGTTTAGTATATTTCCATCCTAGCTCTCCACCAGCACCTATTTTATTCAGTACATGAATATCCTCATCAATCAAATTGTTACTCAGTAAAATATCCTGTATGGCTCTTGCTGTTTTGTCCCAACCTCCACCAATAGAGCTTGGGGCAATGAATGTTACTGTATCTGTTATTGCTTCATGCCCCTCATCTTGTGAACAACCAAAGCAAAGCATGACAACAAGCACGAAAATAAACATTATTTTTTTTCTCATTGTTCATCCCTTGTCCTTATTTTTAAGTTAACCTTGTTGTTATTCTTTATAGTAATATTTCCTCTCAGGCCTTCCAACAACTCCATATTCATGTTTTGCCGTACAGACATCAATTGAAACAAGAAACTCTAAATACCTTCTAGCAGTTGTTCGAGATGCACCGATTTGTTCACCCATCTCCTCGATGGAAATACCACCTTTTAGTTCCTTCATTACCTCTTTCACTTTTTCTAAAGTATGACGATCAACACCTGAAGGTAAGTCTTTTTGAGATGAGGACAATTGATTGGCAACACCAAAGTATTGATCAATCAATGTTTGGTCGACCTCATCACGATGACTTAGAAGTTTTTTCTTTTTTTTATATTCTTCCACCGCTTCAACAAATTTCTCCATTGTCACAGGCTTCAACAAATAGTTACTCACACCATATCTAACTGCCGTCTCCAACATCGTTTTTTCTGTTGCAGCAGTCACTATAATAATATCGATTGTTGGATAATGATCGCGAATTTTTGCTAACAAATTTGTTCCAAGATCATCGGGCATATAGATATCCAAAAAAAGCAAGTCAACTTCATATTTCTCTAGTATGTCCATCGTTTCCTTTGCATTCAATGCCTTCTGAACAACCTTTACATCTGGTACCTTATGCAAAAACTGTTCTTGCACTTGTGCAATACGAAAATCATCTTCAGCAATGACAACCTTAATCATTTTTCCCCTCTCCTTCTTTTATCTCCCTGTGCTGACATTTAGAAACCCGACTTAAAGGGAAGTACCTCCAACATCAGGAGTACTGTAGATTATCTCATTGAGTAAGCTTCATTATTTCGGTAGGAATACCGTGAAAATGGCCCCACCGTTTTTGTCATTTTTTACTTCTACTGTTCCACCTAAAGATTCTACAATTTGTTTAACATTAAATAAACCGTACCCCCTATTTTTTCCTTTAGATGAACTACGTAAATCAAATATAAAATCTAACATATCTTCAGCAATTCCCTTTCCGTTATCTGCTACTTCTATAATGATATCACTCCCAATTCCTGTAATTGAGAAAGACACCCTTCTCTCTTTTCGATCGGCTACGGCATCAAATGCATTATCAATAAGATTTCCAATGATTGTGATGATATCCGTGATTTCAATGTGACTTGGTAAGACATCTACATAACTATCAGGATCAATTTCAAAGGCAATCTTCTTTTCCGATGCATTGCCCAGTTTCCCTAATAATATAGCTTGAACATTTATATCTTGAATTTGATTAAATAGGATTCGGTTTTGGTGTTGGTGATTGGCTGACTCCTTTTGTATAAATTCAAACGCATCCTGATATCTCTCTAATTGGATTAATCCTGATAATAAGTAAAGTTTATTTGAGTACTCATGCGTTTGCGCACGAAGTCCCTCAGAATATGCGCGAACCTCTGTGATCGTATCAATAAGCTTTTTAAGCTCCGTTTTATCACGAAAACTAGAAACCACACCCATAATCTTTTCATTTTCGATAATGGGAATAAAATTAAAAATAAATACTTTATCATTAATTAATATCTCTACATTATGAATGGGCTTACCTTTCTGTAATACATGATCGATATTAATTGCTGGTAAGACAAATTGAATATGTTCACCAATAGAGGATTCATTCTTGAGGTTCAACATTGAACTAGCAGAATGATTGATTAAGGTTAAGAAACCCTTTTGATCGATTGCAATGATTCCTTCCTTTACTGATAACAGAATGGCACTTCTTTCTCTATATAGTGAGGAGATTTCATGCGGTTCCAATCCCATAGTATCTTTTCTAATACTTTTGGTTAAAAAAATACCACCAATGATTCCTAAAATTAAAACAATCAGAGAAGCAATGAGAATGGACTTAATTCGTTTATAAATATTTTGAAAGATTTCTTTTTCTGCGTATTCAACCGATACGGTCCCAATTACACGAGTATATTCTCCATTGTCTGCTATGATAGGAACCTTTCCTATTAAAACAGAACCACTCTCTCGTTCCAATTCAAAATTATTAGAACCACCAAATATTAACCCATAATTATTTGTATGATCAAAACTCTTCTGACCAACCTGACTTGGGCTTCTGTGCGAATAAATAATCTTCTCCCGATCTTCAATAATAATATTTTCTGCATTTACCTGATCTATTACTTGCTCAGCAATTGGACGAAAACGTAGCTCTAAATCACTTTTCCCAATGGATTCTTTAAGTTCTGGCATAAGAGAGATTGTCATAGCCGTTTGCAATGCCAATTGTTTAACTTGAGTCCTTGCATCGACATATTGTAAATAAGCAAATATACTGGCGAGCAGAAAAACAATAAAAAGAATTAACGTGCTAATCAATCCCAATATTTTTGTTTGTAATGGTATCTTTTTTTTGTTCAATATACTTAACCTTCACCCTTTTCAACTAGTATAATTCATATAACTTTCATCCTACTTTTATTTAAATCCCTTTGTTGCCATATTTAAGAGAATATAACTTAGCTCATGGTAATTTGACTGTTATGATTGTTTTAACTAGAAAAATCATAAGAACTTACTAAATATCAGAGGAAAACCTAGTTTGAATCCAGCTTAATTTCTAGATTATACTATATTTCAAAGGAATTTTAGAATGCATAAAATTCTTCCACCAAAATCGGTGGAAGGTTTATGTAAATCAATAATAAAATCTTATACACACATCAGGAAAGTCCTGTTGTTAATCCATGCTTATACGCTAAGTCTCCATTTTGTAATTCTTGGTTAAAATAAACTTGTGATTTGATATTGGATTTCGGCGTTCAGGATGAAAATAGAATAAACATGAATTTATTACTATCATTAAAATAAAGATGCTCCTCTTATTACAGAAATGCGCCAATGTCTGATATCTCCCTTGAAACTTCCCCAAATTTTTATTTTTTCTCTCCTTATAGTTTGAAAGAGTTCAAAAAAGGTTATAAAACACTATAACAAAATATTTAAAATACAAAATAGGAGATGGATAGTATGAGTTTCATTTGGTTTTTAATAATTGGCGGGCTTATCGGTTGGCTTGCAGGTATAATTTTGGGTAAAGATATCCCAGGTGGAATTATTGGTAATATTATTGCAGGTATTATCGGCGCATGGATTGGTGGTATGCTTCTTGGAAGTTGGGGTCCTAAAATTTCCGATTTCTATATCTTCCCTGCCCTCATTGGAGCAATTATACTAGTTTTCATTTTGAGTTTAATTCTGAAATCATTGCGTAATGCTTCGTAAGCTAAATAGATCTCTTAATCTATTACTATACGATTAAGTGAATCAGATGTAACCAATAATAAATGGTGACTGTGCTTATAACAAAAAAGCGGCCTTCCACATCATATCTGTGGAGGACCGCTTTTACTTTGTTTTTAATTAACTTAACAATTCTCCGCTCCGTGAATTCAAGATGAACAGAACAGCCTATACAACAATAGCGCCTGATTGAGGAGGACTATGCCATACAAAGCTTGATAATTAATGTTCTATAGATGTGATCCTCCACTTGCATCGAGCAATTGACCAGTTACCCAACGGCTGTCTGATGAAGCAAGAAAGGCGGCAATATCTGCCACATCCCCGGGCTCTCCCCATCTGTTGAAAATTGAAAGACCAGCCGCATATTTTTGTCCATCAAGGTTTTTCAAAGTCTCAGCATTCATTTCTGTATTAATAATCCCAGGTTGGATGGCGTTTACCGTAATATTCCGGCTCCCTAGTTGTTTGGCTAGAAGACGCGTAAACGTGTCGATTGCACCTTTGGACATACTGTACGTGAAGACACTTGGTGAAGCTGCACGTGTCACAAAAGATGAAATATTAATAATACGCCCCCCATCTTTTAAACGTGGCAAAGCTTGCTGAGTAACAAAAAGTGGTGCTTTAACATTTATCTTCATTACCTCGTCAAATGATTCTTCCGTCGTCTCTTCTAAACTGATAATTTGACCAATTCCAGCATTGTTGACAAGAATATCGAATCCGCAACCGCCCATATATTCCCGAATAGTATCATCCAAAGTAGTAAATAAATCTTGAATACCATCTAGAGTACTAAGGTCAGCACCAATCGCCAAAGCATTTCCTCCGCTTTGTTCGATCTGGTGAACAACTGCTTCTGCCTCAGTACGTCTTTTCCCATAATGAACGACGACAAAGGCTCCCTCTTGTGCCAGACGCAATGCAATACTGCGGCCAATTCCTCGACTTGATCCTGTAACTAAAGCGATTTTGCCTGTTAACTTACCCATGCTTCCATCTCCTTGTTCAAACATAGTTAGATTACATAGAGAATTATATCAAGGGGCATTATTTGAAATGTTGCTCTCCTATTCGGTTTCAAGGTGTGTTTCGTTATGGATAAAAACACCCCTTTAGAATAATAGTATCCAAAGGGGTAAAATGGTGTAATTTATTTACAAACGGTATGACTTTATTTAAAACCCAAAACACATGGCTTTGGAATAAAGATTGATCAAAATGAAGGTACTCTTTATAGATAAGTATGATTTTTATAAAAAAGTTTGATCATTTTTCAGCTATGTTGTTCAACAATTGCGCCCGTCAATGGAATAACTGTAAACCTAATGAAGCTTTTTTAAAAGCTGCGTTTCCCTGCCCAGGCTCCTTGCATTTTACTGAGGAATACAATTTGCCCAATATGATATGCATTGTGCATTGCTAAACTCTTCAGTTCAAGCACTAATGGATTGTCATCGGGAATTGGTCTATACAAATCTTCAAGTTCTGATTTTGCTAGTATTTTTTCTAGTTCACGATGAACAGAAAAGTATTCTTGTCTTGTTTCCTTCCAATTTAGAAAGGTCTCAGTTGGTAATCGATATGTAGCGTCATTATTTTCTGCCTTTGGTTCATTTGCTGTTTCACCAAGAAAGCGTAACAGAATTCTCTTTTCATAGAAAAGTAAATGACAAACTAATTCCCAAATGGAATGTGCCCCCTCTACTGGTTTCCAAATTGCCTGTTCCAAAGTAATATTCTCAAGTACTTTTTCAAGTGGTGGGAACCAGTCTTCTTTATCTAAGCAGCTTGCCCATTGTTGTAACAAAAGTGTCCTTACATCCATTTTATATTCTCTCCAATCATCTATATGGCATAACTAATAATTTCGAGAAGAATCATCTGATTACCTTCCTTATTCCACAATCTGGCCCTTTAGATAAAGAAAGACGCATTCCTTGATAAAAGTGCTGGTTCCCCTTACCTTTTGTAAGAGTTGATTAGATTAAATCTGACTTACATTACTTGAAAAAAACCTCAAACTTATTTTATAAATTTGTTCTTTTTCTTTTTTCTTTTAATACAATTCTTTGAATACTTTCCTGCTTCGTTAGTTTAAGTACATTACTTCGCAATCGGTTTTACATAAATATCAAATAAAAAAATTATCTAACCTCTAAAAAATATATAGAGGAGAGCCGATTCTAGTCAATTTTTATTACAAACTTACGTGGCATATAAATGGATTTTCATGATGTGTGGGATATACATCTGCTTATTCCCTTGTGAAGATAGAACTGTGACATAGGCTGTATTGTTCAAGGGCAATAACTTGATTGTTCCTTCAACCTATCCAAATCGCCATTCTTCCAATACTGAATTCTAACAATACTATGCGTTTGTACAGCCATTTGGATTTGATGTGCGGATTCTTTAAAGTCATATTCATCATGTTTTGGCTCTGGTATAATATTATCTTCAGCCTGCCGTTCACGCAGTGGCTACACATGTTCAGGTAGCATCACCGCTGTCTGTCTATTTAATCGTACCACGATCTCGGTTTCTTTTTATATCCGTTTTATCATCCAACGAATAAGAACGCCTGTTTCCACTTTATATAGGGATGATTAAAAAAGTATAGCAATGACATTTATCAATTTTTTGGTTAAAGAACATTTCCAAATTTATTCCGACTAATAAATGTGGATTTATGTCAATTTTAATTATAAATAGCTTATGTAGTTTTATAATTATTTTTATAATTTATGACTATTATGAATAGGTCAATAAGAAAAAAGAAAACCTTGATACAGCAAGCATTCTAGCTGTATCAAGGTAATATTTGATGTCATTTTTAATTATAATTATGTGACAAGATTAATTATAACTCAATTAAATCTAATTTTTGTTCTTACTCAACAGTTACCGATTTAGCTAGGTTACGTGGTTTATCTACATCACAGCGGCGGTGAAGTGCAGCATAGTAGCTAATTAATTGTAAAGGTACTACTGATACAAGCGGTGTTAGTAATTCATGAACATGCGGAATGACTAAACGGTCGCCATCTTCATCAATGCCTGCCATCGCGATAATACATGGATATGCACCACGAGCTGCTACTTCTTTGACATTACCACGGATGTTTAATCCTACTGAAGCTTGTGTGACAAGCGCAAACACAGGTGTACCTTCTTCGATTAAGGCAATTGTTCCATGCTTCAGTTCTCCACCAGCAAAGCCTTCTGCTTGGATGTACGAAATTTCTTTTAGTTTTAAGGCACCTTCAAGGCTGACATAGAAGTCCATATTACGGCCAATGAAGAATGCGTTGCGTGCGATTTTTAAGTAATCTTCTGCAATGTCTTCTAACACATCTTTTGAATCAATAATTGTTTGGATGCCATTAGCGGCAATCGCAAGCTCTTGTTTTAAATCAAATTCTAAGCCTTTGCCATTTGCCTTTGCTGTCACATAGGCTGCTAATGCAAGTACTGCTACTTGTGCCACATAAGCTTTGGTAGAAGCTACAGCAATTTCTGGACCTGCATGTAATAACAATGTATGGTCAGCTTCACGTGATAACGTAGAGCCAGGTACATTTGTAATCGTTAATGTTGGATAGCCCAACTCTTTAATTTTTACAAGTACTTGACGACTATCTGCTGTTTCCCCTGATTGTGTAATGAAGATAAATAATGGTCTTTCTGAAAGTAATGGCATGTTATAGCCAAATTCACTAGAAATATGCACTTCTACAGGGATACCAGCCATTTTTTCAAAATATTGTTTACCAATAAGACCCGCATGATAGCTTGTGCCCGCTGCAATAATATATAAACGATCTGCTGCTCGTAAGGCTTCTAAAATCTCCGCATCAATCGTTAAATCACCGTTGTCACCTTCATATGCTTGAATGATTTTACGAATAACTGTAGGCTGCTCATCCATTTCTTTTAACATATAGTGTGGATATGTGCCTTTTTCAATATCACTCATATCAAGCTCAGCAGTATATGGTGCACGCTCTACTACAGTACCATCTAATTTTGTAATTTCCACACTTGCTTTGTGTACGATAACTACCTCTTTATCGTGAAGCTCTACGTATTGATCTGTTACCTGTAGCATCGCCATTGCATCTGACGCAACAACATTGAAACCTTCACCAATTCCAACTAGAAGTGGTGATTTATTTTTTGCTACAAAGATTGTATCTGCTGCCTCTGCATCTAATAATGCCAGTGCATAGGAGCCATGTAATAGAGACAATGTTTTACGGAAGGCGTCTGCAGTGCTTAGACCATCTTTCACAAATAACTCTACTAATTGCACAATAACCTCTGTATCTGTATCAGATTTCATTGGAATGCCTTTTAAATATGTTTTTTGCAATAAGTGATAGTTTTCAATAACCCCATTATGCACAAGTGTAAAGCGTCCTGATGCACTTTGATGTGGGTGAGCATTTAAACGATTTGGCACACCATGTGTTGCCCAACGTGTATGACCAATACCAATTTTCGCAGCAACATCTTCATCTACCGCTTCTCGTAAATCTGCAATACGCCCTTTTTCTTTGAAAACCGTTACGCCTTCCTCGTTACGTACTGCAATACCCGCTGAATCATAACCACGGTACTCTAGCTTTTCTAAGCCTTTTAATAGAATTTCCTTTGCATCTGATTCACCAATATATCCTACAATTCCACACATAATTCTCGTCCTCCGATAATGTCAATTTAATGCAATGACAAACTAGGCCTCATCCTATCGATTTTTTTGAATGTATAAGCGAAGCTTTATTTTTATAAAAATAAAGCACTCCAATACACACAAGCTACTCAGCCAACTGAATAGAGATCTTCGATATGTGAAGCTTCATCTATTTATCTATTGCTTTTACAATACCTTCTCCACTTTCTGTACATTCAATCACTCAAATGCTTTCAAAATGGAAAATGACAATCGGGTATGTCGATTGGGAGGCATCCGCCGAATTTTCGATAAACCTCCACCTCGTCTGCTGAAGATCTTTTCGTCCGATTTCTTCAGCTCAGGCGCTATAATTGTTTTCCGATTTTACGCTTTCTTCCCTCCTTAGGCGTTCGTTAAAGGATAAGGTCGGACCTCATCTTCAACTTCTCCATCATACTCAATCATATGCTATCCGTCAAATTTTCGTTATAAAAAACACCTAGTCCTAAAGCTTTTTCGTGACAAATATGTAGACAAAGCGATACATAAGCACTTTGATAAGCATTGTAATAGAAATTAGGCACAAGCATTTAAAATGCTTGTGCCTATCCTTTATTTACTGTCTAATAATTTAACAATTTCTCTATTAAATGCAGGAAGATCATCTGGCGTTCTACTTGTTACAAGCTGTTTTTGACAGACAAATACTTCTTCATCATGGAAGATTGCCCCTGCATTTTCTAAATCCACTTGGATGGATTTATAACCTGTGGCGTCACGCCCATTTAATGTCTTTGCAGTAATAAGAAGTTGTGGTCCATGACAAATGGCAAAGGTAGGCTTCATTTCATCCATAAAGGACTTTGCAAATGCTACTATACGATCATCCGCACGTAATATATCGGGAGAAAAACCACCAGGAATAAATAATGCATCGTAATCTGTAGCTTTTACTTCATCAATGCCTTTATCAATTTTCACGGACTCTCCATGCTTACCCTTAACTTCCTTGCCTGCTTCGATATCAATTGTTACTAGCTGATGCCCAGCTGCTTCCAAAGCTTCTTTAGGGCTTGTAAACTCAATGTCCTCAAACATATCTGTTATAACTGTAGCAATTTTAGCCATATCAATTAAACACTCCTTGTTATTGTGACTCCTAATTACTGTTCCCCATCTCGCTTATTTAAAACATTCCTTTCAAATAAGTAAACCCGATTTCCTGTTTACGGAAATCGGGTTTACACTCTATTTCTTATTCTGTTAGGCCCATTTCTACACGTACAACATCTGCAATACGTTCTACAAAACGCTCGCAATCCGTTTCTGTTGCTGCTTCCACCATGACACGTACTAATGGCTCTGTACCTGAAGGACGTACTAAAACACGACCATTTCCAGCCATTTCAGCTTCTACCTCTGCAATTACTGCAGCTACTTTCGCATTATCAGTCACAGCATGCTTATCTGTTACACGCACATTGACAAGACGCTGAGGGTAGATTTTCATTTCAGCTGCAAGTTCTGAAAGCTTTTTACCCGTCGCTTTCATAATGTTGACAAGCTGAATTCCTGTCAGTAAGCCATCACCTGTTGTATTAAAATCTAGAAAGACGATATGCCCTGATTGCTCGCCACCTAAATTGTATTCATTCGCACGCATTTCTTCCACAACATAACGATCACCTACAGCTGTTTGTACACTTTGCATACCATTGTCAGCCACAGCTTTATAGAAGCCCATATTGCTCATTACTGTTGAAACAATTGTTTGCTTCTTTAAACGCCCCACCGCATTTAAATGCTTACCAATGATAAACATAATTTGGTCACCGTCAACAATTTTTCCGTTTTCATCTACAGCAATTAAACGGTCTCCATCGCCATCAAAGGCTAAACCAACATCTGCACCTTTTTCAGTAACAAATTTAGCTAGTCCTTCTGGATGTGTTGAGCCTACACCATCATTGATATTTAAGCCAGTTGGAGAAGCACCCATTGTAGAAATGTCAGCTTCTAAATCAGCAAATAAATGTGTAGCTAAAGATGAAGTTGCACCATGTGCACAATCAAGCGCTACATGGATACCATCAAATTCTTCATCCACTGTTTGCTTTAAGTATTGAATATATTTTTGACCACCTTCGAAATAGTCACTTACTGATCCTAAATCTGCTCCTATAGGACGTGGTAATGTATCCTCTTGCGCATCAATTAACGCTTCAATTTCCGCTTCCTGTACATCTGTTAGCTTAAAGCCATCAGGACCGAAAAATTTAATACCGTTATCTGCAACTGGGTTATGTGAAGCTGAAATCATGACGCCTGCATCTGCGCTCATAATTCGAGTAAGGTATGCCACACCTGGTGTTGAAATAATACCCAGACGCATTACCTCTACCCCAATTGATAAAAGACCAGCCACAAGTGCACCTTCAAGCATCTCGCCTGAAATACGTGTGTCACGACCAATTAAAACCTTTGGACGGTCAGTTGCATCTTTTGTTAAAACATAGCCGCCTATACGACCAAGTTTAAATGCAAATTCTGGTGTTAATTCACTATTCGCGACGCCACGGACGCCATCTGTTCCAAAATATTTACCCATTCTACTTATTCTCTCCTTCAATGCAAGACAGTGCCTAGTGAGTTTCTATCAAGCATTAGACACTTGTCCGCTTACTTTTGGAAAAGTCTGCTTTTGTTCATTTCATTGGTAATTATTAATATTCCACTCTGCCAGTTTGTTTGATGAAACCTGAATTACAAACCTGATTGGATTTTTGATTTAGAATCAAAATAAAATTATAGTCACATATTGTTTAAGAATCAATATCTTCCGATTCCTCAGTTGACGTATTTTTATCAGTTGTAGTACTCTCATCTGTCACATCAGGTTCTTCAGTTGGAGGTGGCGTTTCCTCTGTAGAAGCTGGTGTTTTCTGCTGTTCTTCTTGTTCAACCTTTGTAATATCTGCCTTCACTTTTATTTTCTTGTCAGATATTTTTGTCACACCATCTGGTAATTTTACATCAAATTCATAAGTTTTGGACTCAGTAATTTTTGACAGGTCAACTGTTATTGGAATGGCTGTTAAACTGTCAATAATTGATTTTCTACCATACACTTTGATCATTTTCGGTGTAAATGTTAATGAGTTAATGGTAATGTCTTCGGCAGCTTGCCCTGTTTCCTTAAGGACAACTGGGATCTCTCGACTATACTCCGCTATATCTACTTGAACTTTCACAATTTCAGGTTCAATAGTCACGTCTAACTTATTTAAATCTCTATCTAATACTTTTACAGCTGCTTCCTGCGTGAATGATTGCTTCAAGCCCTGCTCTCCTGTAACAGTTGCTTTTACATAACTAATGCTTTCAATAGCACTTTTTGCACCTGTTACATAAACAGTTGGCGGGTTGGCCGTCATTTCTTTTAAGATAAAACCTTCTTCGATTAAACGTTTGTTCATTTCAGGGTCCACTCGGAACTCCTGCGTGACCTTTTCCTCAATATTCACATGAACAGTTGCAGGGTCTAATGTCACCTTTAACTTTTCTGAAATATTTTCGTATTGCAGTTTTACATCATGCTCTCCCAGCAATAAATTGCTCAAATCCGCAAATATAGAAAAATCCTTAGCTCCCTTTGCTTTTAAAACCAATGCCATCGGACCTTCTATTGTTACATCCACAGTTTCAGGTAAACCTGTCACAATAAGATTCTCATTATCGTAATAAACATCCACTGGAACATCACGAATAACATCCGTTTGTTCATTTGAGGTAGCTTTATTTAAAGGTGACAACTCAGTACGCACTGAGAAAAAAAGCAAAAACGCTAAAAATAGCGCGATGATTCTAAGTACCCAAGGGCTATCCATCATTTTATCCATTCTTTTTCCCCCTCCAAGTCAACTTAGAGGATGCATTTGATTCTTGTACTGATCCGAACCACATTTTTCTTAATAATGTTTCAAACTCCTCTAGAGATAGATTTCGATGGAGATTACCATTTAATGTTATACTAATTGCGCCTGTTTCTTCTGACACAACAATTGTAATAGCATCTGTAACTTCACTTAAGCCAAGAGCAGCACGGTGGCGTGTCCCTAACTCTTTTGAAATAAATGGGCTTTCAGATAAAGGTAAATAACAAGCCGCTGCTGTAACTTTATCTTTTTGCATAATAACAGCCCCATCATGTAGCGGGGTATTTGGTATAAAGATATTAATCAGTAATTCTGATGAAATTTCAGCATTTAGCCCTATACCTGTTTCAATATATTCATTAAGACCTGTTTCTTTTTCAATAGAAATTAACGCACCTATTCGACGTTTAGCCATATAACTTACAGACTTCTTCATAGCCTCAATAAGTCTTGTTTGTTCTTCTTCTTCTTGACTTGATGAACGTTGGAATAGCTTTCCTCGTCCAATTTGTTCTAAACCACGTCTGATTTCAGGTTGGAAAATAATAATAATCGCTAGGAAACCAAACTCAATAACTTGTTGTAGCATCCAGCCAAGTGTTTGTAACCCTAAAAGGTCTGTTGCAATTCGTGCAATAATAATGACGAATATTCCCTTAAGTAATTGGACAGCCTTCGTACCTTTAATGAGGGTTAAGACTTTATAAACAACGTACCAAACGAGCAGTACATCAATGAAGTTAATAACAATATTCACAGGTGTTAAATCCGTGAAATGTTCGATAATTTGCACGTGGCATCCCCCACTTTTCATTACGAATCCATACACATTCAAGTATATCACATTCTTATCAAATGTAACTTTTTTCAAATAAAAAGTCTACTCAGAAGAGTAGACCTTTCAGCCTCTCACGTGCACTATTTTTTAGGACGTATAGAGTGTTATTTAGTTTCTTCTTTTTCCTCAAATGTCATGGCTGTCTTAACAGAATTTTTAATTGTATACCATAACCATTCAAATACTTCGTCAATTTCTTCGATTCTCCCTGAAACTACCGCTGAAGATGCCATATATTGCCCGTTGATTACTGTGACGTTGCCATCAACTTCACCTTCAACAATCAAATCGCCATTTTTCACAACAATATCGCCTTTTACCACTTCTCCTTCAGGGACAATCACTGTTTGACCATCCACAACTAAATTAGGTTGCTTGGTCACCGAGAAATGCTGGTCATCCATGAAGCTACCCAATAATGTAGCACTCATGAATAAGCAAAATACTGCTGCTGCCACAAAGAACGGATGCCGGCGAATCCATTTTTGTATACCTACTCGACTTTTTGGTTTTGGTAAACGAGCCATAACTGCTGCTTCAAAACTCGGAGGCGCTGTAATGTGGGAAGCACTCTTCACAAAGGCGATTGTTTCACTCAATTCTTGCATCAACTGTTTACAATCATTACATGTATGCAAGTGTTGTTTCAACTCTTGCTCATGCTCACGACTAATGTCACCGTCTAAATAATCATGCATATAGTCTATAATATGCTCTGGACAAGTATTCATGACGCTCCCCCTCCTACAGATTGTTTAATTGCTTACGTAATGCCTCACGTCCGCGGTGAATCCTCGTTTTCACCGTTCCAAGCGGCATATCTAAAATCTCGCTAATCTCTTGTAACGATAACTCTTCTATATATTTCAATACTATAACCGAACGGTATTTATCCGGCAATCGTCCAATTTCATATTGAATGCGATCTTGCAGCTCCATTTGTTCTAACTGCTCCTCTGGTAGCTGGTCATCTGCTGCGATTTGCGAATACATATCAAGCCCTTCTGTACCAGCTACTTCTGCATCTAAATAATAATCCGGTTTCTTTTTTCGAATACGGTCAATGCAGAGGTTTGTCGCTATGCGATAAAGCCACGTTGAAAACTTTCTTTTCTGATCAAATGTATGCAAGTTCATATAAGCTCGCACAAAAGCCTCTTGAGCAATGTCTTCAGACTCTTGTTTGTTGCCTAACATTCGATAGCATACTTGGTACAGTTTGTGCTGATAGAGACTCACAATATCGGCAAATGCGTTTTGATCGCCTTTAAGCACTTGTTTTATTCTCTTATTTACTAACGCATCCATTGTGTTGACTTCTCCACCTTTACAACTGTCTTATACTATACGAAGCACCAATAAGAAAAGTTTCGTTTTAATTCAATTATAGCAAAAGATTTTTATGCAATGTGGCAACAGGCAATTTTTTGTCAAATTTTCTTTAAACTAGTGTTTCGCCAAATAAAGATCCCATTAATGCAACAGCCACATTTGCTGTTGTATTCTTTTCATCTAATATAGGATTTACCTCTACAAACTCTGCTGAAGTTACCATGCCTGATTCTTGTAACATTTCCATTGCTAAATGGCTTTCTCGGTACGTAATTCCGCCTGGAACTGGTGTACCCACACCTGGCGTATAAAGTGGATCTAATCCGTCTAAATCAAGTGATAAATGTAAGCCATCAACATTTCGTTCCTTTAAATAAGCAAGTGCATCTTCCATCACACGTGTCATGCCAAGTCGGTCGATTTCATGCATTGTATATACTTTAATTCCTTGTTGACGTATCAATTCACGTTCTCCTGGGTCTACTGAACGAGCTCCAATAATAATCACGTTTTCTGGCTTAATTTTTGGAGCATAGTTGCGAATTTGCACTAAACGTTCATGTCCTAGCCCAATACTAACAGCTAACGGCATCCCATGTATATTGCCTGAAGGTGTTGTTTCAGGTGTATTTAAATCTGCATGAGCGTCATACCAGATAACACCGAGATTTTTGTAATGCTCACCTAATCCAGCTAATGTTCCAATAGCAATGCTATGGTCTCCACCAAATACGAGTGGGAATTTCTTTTGTTCCACTACTTCATGCACACTATTTGCTAATGCAGTACTAACATCTACAACTTCCTCTAAATTTAGTAATTTTTCATCCACAGCTCCGTCAGCAAGCTTTTGACTAACACGAATATCCCCTTGATCCTGTACATCGTGTCCGATAGCCTCTAAACGTTCAACAATACCTGCATATCGAATAGCACTTGGTCCCATATCTACCCCACGGCGTGTTTGTCCGTAATCTGTTGGTACTCCAATAATAGAAATATTAAGTTTATTCATGTTTTTATACCCCCTAAAAGTTATAAGATTATTGTAAAGCCTACATACCACTTGGCTCAACTCGACAAAAAGTTGTATATTTATTCATTTATAAATAACATAAAAAAATCTCCTACTGTTTTCAGCAAGAGATTAGTTATCTGTAGTTAATTTAACACTTTTGAATAATTTTCATTCTAAAAAAGTGAGCCATGAAGGACTCGAACCTTCGACCCTCTGATTAAAAGTCAGATGCTCTACCAACTGAGCTAATGGCTCATAAAAGAAAAAATGGCTGGGGTACTAGGATTCGAACCTAGGCATGACGGAATCAAAATCCGTTGCCTTACCGCTTGGCTATACCCCAATCATTTATAAAACTGGTGGAGGGGGACGGATTCGAACCGCCGAACCCTAAGGAGCGGATTTACAGTCCGCCGCGTTTAGCCACTTCGCTACCCCTCCGAAATAACACAATAAGAATGGTGGAGGATGACGGGCTCGAACCGCCGACCCTCTGCTTGTAAGGCAGATGCTCTCCCAGCTGAGCTAATCCTCCATAGAAACAGGTGTTATATCACAGTTTATATTCTTTATAAAGCCTATGTTTTAAATGGTGACCCCTACGGGATTCGAACCCGTGTTACCGCCGTGAAAGGGCGGTGTCTTAACCACTTGACCAAGGGGCCAATATTATGTCTCAAACAAGACAAGAATTATAATAACATTTTTCATTAATAATTGCAATGCTTTTCCACAAATTTTTTTATGTATTATAGCATTTGAAAAAAGGACAAAAAAATGGCTCCGAAGGCAGGACTCGAACCTGCGACAACCTGATTAACAGTCAGGTGCTACTACCAACTGAGCTACTTCGGAACAATGCTATTCACTTTGGTTTTAGACAACCTCTTAAGTACATTTATTATTATAGCAAGCATTATAAATAATGCAACACATTTTGTGAAAATTTTTATATTTTTTGTCGAAGTATCCTCCTATATTCGTCTGAAAGCATAATAGTTCTCTATTAATTCTAATATTTCTATTTAACGTACTAAATATTCTTGCTGTATATTATTGTAATTGTTAAAATAAAAATAGTTTTATGAATTTTCTATCAAATTTTCTGGGGGAGGATGTTCAAGATGGTATCAAATGATTTAATTGCACCTGAATTTTATAACATCACAGAGGAATTAGAAAAGTTTTCGCAAGATAGTGATCGCCAAGCAATACGTTGGTTAAATACACAACAAGAGAGACGTACAGTTTCTTATGTGGAGCTTAACCAAAAAATGAATCAATACGCAAACGCTTTTACGGAGAAGGGGCTTCAAAAAGGTGATCGTGTATTAGTTATTATTCCTCGACTTCCAGAAGCCTATTTCGTTTTTCTAGGCTGCTTAAAGGCTGGTATCGTACCCATTTCATGTTCAGAGATGCTACGTGCAAGCGATTTAGAATATCGGATGGAACATTCTTCTGCTAGTGCAGTTATTGCTTATGAGGCTTTTACTAGTGAAGTTGATCAAATTGCTTCTTCTGTAGACGCATTGAAAAATAAACTAGTGATCGGTGCTGCGAAAGGAGATTGGACTTCTTTAGATGAATTAGCAAGCAGCCAGCCAGCTACATTTACAGCCGTAGCTACTACACGTGATGACATGGCATTCCTTTCTTATACATCTGGTACAACTGGTAAACCTAAAGGCGTTGTTCATTCACATGGCTGGGGATATGCACATATTAGAACTGCAGCTTCAAAATGGCTTTGTGTACGTGAAGGAGACCTCGTGTGGGCAACAGCTGCTCCTGGTTGGCAAAAGTGGATATGGAGTCCTTTTTTATCCACAATCATGCTCGGTGCTACTGCATTTGTCTATCATGGTGGATTCGATGCAAAAACCTATCTTCAATTAATGCAGGATGAAAAAGTTAATGTTCTATGTTGTACACCGACTGAATACCGAATTATGGCGAAAATCGATAATTTACAAGACTACAATCTATCATCTCTACGTAGTGCCGTTTCTGCTGGTGAACCTTTAAATCGTCCAGTTATCGAAACATTTATGAATCATTTTGGACTAAAAGTACGTGACGGCTATGGACAAACAGAAAACACATTATTAATTGGTACACTCGAAAACACAGAATTACGTCCTGGATCTATGGGTGTTCCAACTCCAGGTAATATTGTACGTATTATCGACAATGAAGGGAATGAAGCGCCAGTTGGAGAAGTTGGTGATATTGCTGTTCACAAATCTTCACCAGCTTTATTTAAAGAATATTATAAAGAACCAGAGCGCACACAAGCTGCATTTCGTGGGGATTGGTATATTACAGGTGATCAAGCAAAATGTGATGAAGACGGTTACTTCTGGTTTGAAGGTCGTGGAGATGACATTATTATTTCATCTGGTTATACGATCGGACCATTTGAAGTTGAAGATGCATTAAACAAACATGAAGCTGTACAAGAATGTGCAGTTGTAGCTGCGCCAGATGAAATTAGGGGGCATATTGTAAAGGCATTTGTTATCTTACGAGAAGGCTTCAAAGAATGTAATGAAGAGGAGTTAACAAAGGAGCTACAGGAGCATGTAAAAGCGTTAACAGCCCCTTATAAATACCCTCGTAGTATCGTCTTTATTGATGAGTTACCAAAAACGACATCAGGGAAAATTCGCCGTATCGAACTGCGAGCTACTACAGTTCATACGCATTAAGTTAAGTATCAAAACAAGAAGGCATCCTCAATGGGTGCCTTCTTTTATGTATTTATAAATAAATAATCGGCTCAAAAAAAAAGCCACTACTGAGTGTATCAGTAGCGACTTTTTGCGCCTAGCGACGTCCTACTCTCACAGGGGGAAGCCCCCAACTACCATCGGCGCTAAAGAGCTTAACTTCCGTGTTCGGTATGGGAACGGGTGTGACCTCTTTGCCATCATCACTAGACTTTGTATTTAATTGAAAGATTTGCTCTTTCAAAACTGGATAAACGGTGCATTGAATGCTTCAAACGTTTTGGTTAAGTCCTCGATCGATTAGTATTCGTCAGCTCCATGTGTCACCACACTTCCACCTCGAACCTATCTACCTCATCGTCTTTGAGGGATCTTACTTACTTGCGTAATGGGAAATCTCATCTTGAGGGGGGCTTCATGCTTAGATGCTTTCAGCACTTATCCCGTCCACACATAGCTACCCAGCGATGCCTTTGGCAAGACAACTGGTACACCAGCGGTGTGTCCATCCCGGTCCTCTCGTACTAAGGACAGCTCCTCTCAAATTTCCTACGCCCACGACGGATAGGGACCGAACTGTCTCACGACGTTCTGAACCCAGCTCGCGTACCGCTTTAATGGGCGAACAGCCCAACCCTTGGGACCGACTACAGCCCCAGGATGCGATGAGCCGACATCGAGGTGCCAAACCTCCCCGTCGATGTGGACTCTTGGGGGAGATAAGCCTGTTATCCCCGGGGTAGCTTTTATCCGTTGAGCGATGGCCCTTCCATGCGGAACCACCGGATCACTAAGCCCGTCTTTCGACCCTGCTCGACTTGTAGGTCTCGCAGTCAAGCTCCCTTGTGCCTTTACACTCTACGAATGATTTCCAACCATTCTGAGGGAACCTTTGGGCGCCTCCGTTACCTTTTAGGAGGCGACCGCCCCAGTCAAACTGTCCGCCTGACACTGTCTCCTGCCCCGCTAAGGGGCATGGGTTAGAATTTCAATACAACCAGGGTAGTATCCCACCGACGCCTCCTTCGAAGCTGGCGCTCCGAGATCTCTGGCTCCTACCTATCCTGTACAAGTTGTACCAAAATTCAATATCAGGCTACAGTAAAGCTCCACGGGGTCTTTCCGTCCTGTCGCGGGTAACCTGCATCTTCACAGGTACTATAATTTCACCGAGTCTCTCGTTGAGACAGTGCCCAGATCGTTACGCCTTTCGTGCGGGTCGGAACTTACCCGACAAGGAATTTCGCTACCTTAGGACCGTTATAGTTACGGCCGCCGTTTACTGGGGCTTCAATTCGCAGCTTCGCTTGCGCTAACCACTCCTCTTAACCTTCCAGCACCGGGCAGGCGTCAGCCCCTATACGTCACCTTACGGTTTTGCAGAGACCTGTGTTTTTGCTAAACAGTCGCCTGGGCCTATTCACTGCGGCTCTCATGCGCTTGCACGCTCAAGAGCACCCCTTCTCCCGAAGTTACGGGGTCATTTTGCCGAGTTCCTTAACGAGAGTTCTCTCGCACACCTTAGGATTCTCTCCTCGACTACCTGTGTCGGTTTGCGGTACGGGCACCTCTCACCTCGATAGAGGCTTTTCTTGGCAGTGTGAAATCAGGAACTTCGTCCATACGGACTCGCCATCACAGCTCAACGTTACAGTGTGCGGATTTGCCTACACACACGCCTTACTGCTTGGACGCGCACAACCAACGGCGCGCTTACCCTATCCTACTGCGTCCCCCCATTTCTCAAACGGTGAGGAGGTGGTACAGGAATATCAACCTGTTGTCCATCGCCTACGCCTATCGGCCTCGGCTTAGGTCCCGACTAACCCTGAGCGGACGAGCCTTCCTCAGGAAACCTTAGTCATACGGTGGACGGGATTCTCACCCGTCTTTCGCTACTCATACCGGCATTCTCACTTCTAAGCGCTCCACCAGTCCTTCCGATCTGACTTCAACGCACTTAGAACGCTCTCCTACCACTGACATCGTAGATGTCAATCCACAGCTTCGGTGAATCGTTTAGCCCCGATACATTTTCGGCGCAGCGTCACTCGACCAGTGAGCTATTACGCACTCTTTAAATGATGGCTGCTTCTAAGCCAACATCCTGGTTGTCTGTGCAACGCCACATCCTTTTCCACTTAACGATTACTTTGGGACCTTAGCTGGTGGTCTGGGCTGTTTCCCTTTTGACTACGGATCTTATCACTCGCAGTCTGACTCCCGTGTATAAATATCTGGCATTCGGAGTTTGTCTGAATTCGGTAAACCGGGATGGCCCCCTAGTCCAAACAGTGCTCTACCTCCAGTATTCTCATCACGAGGCTAGCCCTAAAGCTATTTCGGAGAGAACCAGCTATCTCCAAGTTCGATTGGAATTTCTCCGCTACCCACACCTCATCCCCGCACTTTTCAACGTGCGTGGGTTCGGGCCTCCAGTAAGTGTTACCTCACCTTCACCCTGGACATGGGTAGATCACCTGGTTTCGGGTCTACGACCACGTACTATTTCGCCCTATTCAGACTCGCTTTCGCTGCGGCTCCGCCTTCTAAAGCTTAACCTTGCACGTAATCGTAACTCGCCGGTTCATTCTACAAAAGGCACGCTATCACCCATTAACGGGCTCTAACTACTTGTAGGCACACGGTTTCAGGATCTCTTTCACTCCCCTTCCGGGGTGCTTTTCACCTTTCCCTCACGGTACTGGTTCACTATCGGTCACTAGGTAGTATTTAGCCTTGGGAGATGGTCCTCCCGGATTCCGACGGAATTTCACGTGTTCCGCCGTACTCAGGATCCACTCAGGAGAGAACGAACTTTCGACTACAGGGCTTTTACCTGCTCTGGCGGACCTTTCCAAGTCGCTTCATCTAACTCGCTCTTTTGTAACTCCGTATAGAGTGTCCTACAACCCCAAGAGGCAAGCCTCTTGGTTTGGGCTCTTCCCGTTTCGCTCGCCGCTACTCAGGGAATCGATTTTTCTTTCTCTTCCTCCAGGTACTTAGATGTTTCAGTTCCCTGGGTCTGCCTTCAAGACGCTATGTATTCACGTCAAGATACTACGCGATTAAACGTAGTGGGTTCCCCCATTCGGAAATCTCCGGATCAAAGCTCACTTACAGCTCCCCGAAGCATATCGGTGTTAGTGCCGTCCTTCTTCGGCTCCTAGTGCCAAGGCATTCGCCGTGCGCCCTTAATAACTTAACCAAGTTATTAAGCCTATAAAAAACTTAAAAAATAAATGTGTTTGTTACAATTTCAATGTCGTTTTATCCAGTTTTCAAAGAACAAGTTTTGAAGTGTTTCATTCAAATAGAATGAACCTTCAAAACTGAACGCAAAACGTAATCTTACAAACCCAAGGTTTGTATTCCGAAATAATCCTTAGAAAGGAGGTGATCCAGCCGCACCTTCCGATACGGCTACCTTGTTACGACTTCACCCCAATCATCTATCCCACCTTCGGCGGCTGGCTCCAAAAGGTTACCTCACCGACTTCGGGTGTTACAAACTCTCGTGGTGTGACGGGCGGTGTGTACAAGGCCCGGGAACGTATTCACCGCGGCATGCTGATCCGCGATTACTAGCGATTCCGGCTTCATGTAGGCGAGTTGCAGCCTACAATCCGAACTGAGAACGACTTTATCGGATTAGCTCCCTCTCGCGAGTTGGCAACCGTTTGTATCGTCCATTGTAGCACGTGTGTAGCCCAGGTCATAAGGGGCATGATGATTTGACGTCATCCCCACCTTCCTCCGGTTTGTCACCGGCAGTCACCTTAGAGTGCCCAACTAAATGATGGCAACTAAGATCAAGGGTTGCGCTCGTTGCGGGACTTAACCCAACATCTCACGACACGAGCTGACGACAACCATGCACCACCTGTCACCGTTGCCCCCGAAGGGGAAACTATATCTCTACAGTGGTCAACGGGATGTCAAGACCTGGTAAGGTTCTTCGCGTTGCTTCGAATTAAACCACATGCTCCACCGCTTGTGCGGGCCCCCGTCAATTCCTTTGAGTTTCAGTCTTGCGACCGTACTCCCCAGGCGGAGTGCTTAATGCGTTAGCTGCAGCACTAAGGGGCGGAAACCCCCTAACACTTAGCACTCATCGTTTACGGCGTGGACTACCAGGGTATCTAATCCTGTTTGCTCCCCACGCTTTCGCGCCTCAGCGTCAGTTACAGACCAGAAAGTCGCCTTCGCCACTGGTGTTCCTCCAAATCTCTACGCATTTCACCGCTACACTTGGAATTCCACTTTCCTCTTCTGCACTCAAGTCCCCCAGTTTCCAATGACCCTCCACGGTTGAGCCGTGGGCTTTCACATCAGACTTAAAGGACCGCCTGCGCGCGCTTTACGCCCAATAATTCCGGACAACGCTTGCCACCTACGTATTACCGCGGCTGCTGGCACGTAGTTAGCCGTGGCTTTCTAATAAGGTACCGTCAAGGTACAGCCAGTTACTACTGTACTTGTTCTTCCCTTACAACAGAGTTTTACGATCCGAAAACCTTCTTCACTCACGCGGCGTTGCTCCATCAGGCTTTCGCCCATTGTGGAAGATTCCCTACTGCTGCCTCCCGTAGGAGTCTGGGCCGTGTCTCAGTCCCAGTGTGGCCGATCACCCTCTCAGGTCGGCTACGCATCGTCGCCTTGGTGAGCCGTTACCTCACCAACTAGCTAATGCGCCGCGGGCCCATCCTATAGCGACAGCCGAAACCGTCTTTCAGTCTTTCACCATGAAGCAAAAGAGATTATTCGGTATTAGCCCCGGTTTCCCGGAGTTATCCCAAACTATAGGGTAGGTTGCCCACGTGTTACTCACCCGTCCGCCGCTAACGTCAAAGGAGCAAGCTCCTTTTCTGTTCGCTCGACTTGCATGTATTAGGCACGCCGCCAGCGTTCGTCCTGAGCCAGGATCAAACTCTCCATAAAAGAAATTTGATTAGCTCAAATTGTTTTGCTGGCATCATGTTTGATGTCCAAAATTTTTGTTTTGTTCACTAACCGAAGCTAGCTACTTAAAACCTTATTGATTACGTTTTGCTTGTTCAGTTTTCAAGGTTCATGTTTCTTTATTTCGTTGTCACCTCTTGGCGACTTATACATAATAACATCGATTATTCATGAAAGTCAACACTAAATCATAAGTTTTTTTAAAGAGATTCATTTTTTATTTTAAATTTTAGAAACGAGGTTATCATTATGGTCCGTAAAACGTTGATTTCGCTGCTTTTAATTGTAATGCTCTTTGCCTTTTTAAAGCCTATAAATTCAACGATGATTTCTGTATTTAATATTGCGAATGCACCAGTAGTGGTCACAAAAGGACATTATGGCACATCTCTTATTGTAGAGATCTCTTTCTCTGATGACTCTCTATTAGAATGGCTCCAAACGGTGAAAGAGCCTTATCCACTTCTACTTTTAGATGCTGATTGGATAAAACGGTCACCCGATCATTTAAAAATTATCCAACAACGAAAATTGCCTACAGGATTACTTGGGCCGGATGATTCAGTAGAAGAACCCATTGACATTGCGCTCATCCAAAAGGATATTGATACTTACGAAAAATATTTAAAAGAAAAACCTTTATGGTTTGCTACCCGAAATCATCAATATTCACAGGATTTACAGAAAGCCTTATTCCAACAACAAATGAATTTACTATCTCCTTCGCTTATTTGGCAAGGTGAAAAAACTCCGAAATTACAAAAAGGTGATTTTGTCTTTTTCCCGCTCCATCAAAATAATCAAATATCCTTTAAAGAGCTTAACACTCTCATACAACAGCATAAGTTTATGTCGATTGAAGAAAATATATTTGGTTATAAGGTTCAAACTAAAAAAGCGCCATAAAAAAATTGCCTCCAATACAGCGAGGCAATTTTTTCCTTATGCGTTTTTAGCCTGTTCACGACGAGCTTGGCGTCGTGCTTCTAATTTTTGACGATCTTCATCAGATTTTGCATTATATTTAGGTAATACTAATAATTGATACGCATTAACCGCCAATAATGGGAATAATAAAAGCGCAACATACTCATTAATATTTTCATCGCGACCCATCAAGGCAATTGTCCATTCCAACGTTGTAATGACAATCATAAAGAATAGTGCCGAAATCATTACATGTTTTTTCCCTGTTAATTTTACTTTTTGAACAGCTGTTGCTATTGCCCCAAAAATGAGGACAATTAATAGTCCTACATAGAACAACCAGCTTTGCCCATCCTTCACACCAGGAATAAAGCGGAAGAAAATTATATCGAAAATCGTTATGGCAATTAATAATAGCTGTACCCAATTCCATAATGTCAGTGTTCTAAAAATATTAACACCTACCTGATGAAGTGTTAAATAAGCAAAAAAGCCAGCTTGCGCTATAACACTCATTGTAAACCCTAAGAAAACCATCCATAAAAGTCCAGCGAAAAACTCACCCCATTGACCGTTTGCTATGTATGGTTGGAAGAATTCCCAGCGAATAAATAAACTAAAAACTCCGTTGACTGCACCACCAACGAGCATTGCAAAGAAGAAAAACTTTGCCCAATTTCGTATCGTCACAACTAAAAGTCCCCCAATTTCTCAATATATCTGTCCTTATTTTATCAATGCCTTGTTAAAAAAGCTATTTCTCATCCTAACCAATACATAAAGTCCTGAGAAATGTGAACAATAATTGAAAGAGTCTATCTAGAGAAAGGACTGATTGTCGATGCGAAAATTCACCTTATTACTGATTCTAATGCTTTTTCTTTCTGCCTGTTCACAAGATAAAACCTCTACCATGTCCTATGATGAAATAAAAAAAATCATGATTGACTCTTTACAAACAGAGGATGGTAAAAAGGCATTGCGACAGCTTTTAGAAGAGCCGAGTTTCCGTGAGCTCTTGATTTTAGAGCATGATGAAGTGAAAAAAGCTACCGAGGAAACTTTACTTTCCAAGGAAGCAGAAGACTTTTGGAAAAAAACCTTTGAAGATCCAAAGTTTAAAGAAACTGTTGCGAAAAGTATGCAAAAACAGCAACAGGATATTATGAAGAACTTAATAAAAGATCCGACTTTCCAAAAGGATATGGAGGCATTTTTCGGGCAACCCGATATGCAAAAGCAGTTGGAGACTATCCTTAAATCATCCAATATGCGCAAGCAAATGGAGGAAGTTGTAAAGGAAACGATCGAAAGCCCTTTAATGCAATCTAAATGGCAGGAACTTATTAAGAAAAGTGGCGAAACAGGTTCATCAGGAAGTGGCGATAAGAAAGAAGCGAGTGGCGATAGTGGTGGCGGATCGGATAAGGGACAAAAAAGTACCGAGTAACCTTGGTAATGTAAAAACGGATTTCCCCATAAAACTGGTGGAAATCCGTTTTTTATTATTTATTTAATTTATCGATGATTTTCGTCGCGATGTCTAAATAAATTTGTCCTGTTGTATGTTTTTCAGCGTATACAGAAGGAGCAAAATCTTCATCTGTCCAATCTGGTTGCCCAAGCGGGATTTGTCCAAGTAACTCTGTACGTAGTTCGTCAGCTAGCTTTGGTCCTCCCCCTTGCCCAAAGACAAATTCTCGGTCACCTGATTTAGATTCAAACCAAGCCATGTTTTCGATAACTCCTAAAATTTCATGGTCTGTTTGAAGCGCCATTGCCCCTGCACGAGCTGCAACAAATGCTGCTGTTGGGTGTGGAGTTGTTACAACAATTTCTTTTGATGATGGCAACATTTGATGGATATCTAATGCAACGTCACCTGTGCCAGGAGGTAAATCTAATAATAGATAATCTAATTCACCCCACTCAACATCACGGAAGAATTGGTCTAATACTTTACCAAGCATTGGTCCGCGCCATACGATCGGTGCGTTATTTTCTACAAAGAAGCCCATTGAAATCATTTTTACCCCAAAGCGATCTACTGGGAAAATACGATTATCGACTACCTTAGGCATATCCGTTACACCCATCATATCAGGTACACTAAATCCATAAATATCTGCGTCAATTAAGCCGACTTTCTTTCCTAGACGAGCTAAAGCAACAGCTAAGTTTACTGATACTGTCGATTTACCAACTCCACCTTTACCAGAAGCAATTGAAATTACTTGGACTGTGCTTAATGGAGATAAAATATCTTGTGCTTCCGACTCTGTTGCTGTGCCACGGAAGCTTTGCAATTTTTCTGTTGATAGTTCTTCAAAACGAATACCAACAGTGTTTACACCTGCTTCTTTCAACACCTCAACAACTTTCATTTGTAGTTGTAATTGTTCCGGTGTATTCAGTTTAGCAATGGCAATTTTTACACTGACATGATTTTTTTCTTCTTTTATTGCTACGTTCGTAATACCATCTGTTTCTGCAAGCGATTTATGTAAAAATGGATCTTGTAGTTGTCCCAGTATTTCTCGTACTTGTTGTTCAGTAATCACGACGAACACTCCCCTTATATTGTCTCAATATTAGTATATCATAATGATTTGATTTACGTTGTAGATGTTGCTCTACTCAATTTTGGCTAATAAATAGTCTTCTATACCTTCAACTATGGCATCTGCCATTTTTTCTTGATAGTTTTTGTCCACTAATAATGCTCGTTCCTCATCATTACTAATAAAACCAGTCTCCACTAAAGCTGCAGGTACTTCCGCTTTTTTCAATAAATAGATTTGCTTAATAGACAATGCTTCACGGTCTGTATTTTTTAAATTAGTGCGAATGGATTGTTGAATACTCTTGGCAAGAATCTCTCCATCAGCATGTCCTTCCTTATGGTAAAATACCTGTGCGCCACGCCATTTTGTTTCAGGAATGGCATTTGCATGAATAGTTATAAATACATCAGGCTTTTCCTTTTCCACGATATCCTTTCTTAGGAAGATATCTTGCTTTTTCCGTTCTCTCATTGTTCCATATTTTTCTGATGGCGCATGCTCATCGATTACATCACCATTTTTTGTTCGTGTCATTATAACCGTTGCGCCTTTTTTCTTTAATTGCTTCTCTACATGCTGAGCAATTGCAAGTGTAATATCCTTTTCAATCACTTCGCCCTTTGAAGCTCCTCCGTCCTCACCACCATGCCCTGCATCAATGACAATTTTTATGCCACCAAGTGGGTCCGGTAAGAAGAAGTTACGGTCCGAAGCATTTGTTTCATATGCCACGACCACTATACTCATAAGCATAATTACTCCTAGTGCAAGCCAGCGCTTCACCCATATACACCACCCTTTTACATTTAGTGTACGAAATTAGTGGATGAACTATGCCAGAAAGTAAAAAAAACTCCCAAGTCACAAACTTGAGAGTTTTAATTTCTTCTATATTAAGGGAGGAAGAACAATTTTATTGGTTTGTAAAAGTAGGTTTGAATTCACCTGTATATGGCTCATGCTCTACAAATACAGTTATATCATTGCCATCTTTGTCTTTACCTGTTCGTTTATACGTGAACTTCTTATCGTTGATTTCTGTAATTTCAAGAGCTACACCATACTTATTATCACCGACAGAAACATGCGCTCTTATTTTATTATCATGAATGACATTAAAGTAACCATAGTCTCCACGACTTTCACCTGTTTCAGGATTAAAGAACTCATATTTATTTGTATTTGCATCATACTTTGCAATGCTAATGAAATTTGAATTGAATTCTGTTACATCATTACCCGCTTCATCTAACACAACTGTTCCATGCCATAGTGTATCAGCGAGAATTTTATCTCCGTCAACGTCTGTAACAATTTCACCTGTTGAAGCATCTAACGTTTTATCGGAATCAGTAAATGCCAGTTCTTTTTCTTTATATGGAATATGTTCCACGAATATTTCTACATCATTGCCCGCAGCATCTTTACCCATTCTCTTATAAGTAAAGATACTATCGTTTAGCTCAGTGATCTCGACAACTGCTTGGTAGTTTTTTGATTCGGAAATTAATATTCTTTGTTTCCCATCATTTGTGATAAAGAATGTCCCTTTATCCTCACGGCTTTTACCTGTAGCCGCGTCAAAGAATTCATAATGACCTGTCTGGGCATCATATTTTGCTAAGCCAATGAAGTTTGCGTTCTCCGCCGTTAAATCATTGTGATCTTGATCATAAACCTTTGTACCTTGCCAATTTGTACCACTTAGAACATTAGCCATTTCTTGTCCCTTTGTTAATTGCTCTTTGGCAGTATTTTCTGTTACTGTACTTTCTGTTTTAACTTCCTCACTATTTGTCTTATTGCCTTTTGCAGGCTCCTTATCTTGACACGCTGCCAGTAATGCAATAGCTGCAACAGATACTATTAATAATTTTTTCATACCTACTTACCTCCATCGGTTAGTTTATATTTTGAATTACATCAAACCCATAATGACAATTTTAAAAATGAAAGGTTTGTTGTACCTTCTAAAAACTATATTAAAGTGGAATGTTAAACTCCCCCTAAATAATTTCTTAAAAAAACATAAACTTATACGAAAATATTTTTAATATATATTAAATCTGTACACTAATAGTGAGGTTTATGTAAAAAGCTATTTATTTTTTTCTACATATACTTAATTTATGGGTGATCGACATTTCTCACAAACGAGTACTTCAACATTATTTATTATAGGAAAAAGCTAAGCCTAGCATATCTTTTTAATATTACTCGTATAATTCGCAACATGTTACCATATTTTTATAAACGGAAAAGTAGGCTACAGTGATATACCATTAGTCATTTGGCTGTTTTAACCAAAGAAAAGAGGGTGGAAAAATGAATGATCAATTAATACTTTCAGCAGCGAACGGTGATATTGATAAAGTATTAGCACTTCTGCAAAAAGGCATCAATATTAATACAACGGATCAGAATGGAAGAACCTTTGTCTTAGCTGCCACTTATAATAACCAGGTGGATACTGTGAAGGTGCTCATTCAACATGGTGCTGATATTAATATTAGAGATAATAACCTTGAGAACGTACTTTTACATGCAGGGGCATCAGGCTATTTAGAAATCGTTAAACTTGCCATATCTGCAGGGGCAGATACAAAGCTAACTAATCGCTTTGGTGGAATTGCCATCATCCCTGCATCCGAACGTGGACATATTGAGGTGGTCCGAGAGCTACTTAATCACTCGGACATTCATGTCAATCACATTAATAATTTGCATTGGACAGCTCTATTGGAGGCAGTCATATTAGGCAATGGCGGGGAGAAACATCAAGAAATTGTGCAATTATTGGTGGATCATGGTGCTGATATAACTATTGGAGATCAAGATGGTGTCACACCATTGCAGCATGCAAAAAAACTAGGCTTTTATGAGATTGAGCAAATTTTAAAAGAAGCTGTACCCGAACGAAATAACAGTTAACACTATAGGAGATATTTTCATATACTTTTCTAGATGGCCTCACTTCGGAATTAGCTTACCTGTTGCATCAATTTCACCTGCAATTTCAAAAGAAATAACGTTAAGCAATCTTTGGGTTACTTCACAGATTGCTTTTTATGATGGAATGACAAAAAGACTCTTTCCTCGAAAGTAGAAAGAGTCTTAGGATAGATGTTTTGTCTGCCTCTGACTCCGTAAAGACCAAATCATCTTTAAACGGTACGCCATTTGTAAAGGTTACGAATTCTCTTCTGGTAATAGAATAATAACAGTAGTTCCTTTTCCTTCTTCACTATATATACGAAAACTGGCATTTCTCATAAGCTTAAATTTTTTCAAAGGATTCGTAAATCCAATACGTGAGTTTTCTTCATTTACTAATCGTTGCAACTTTTCTTCTGAGATACCGACCCCATTATCATAAATTTTAATACGTATAAATTGACCTTCTCGTTGCACACTCACCTCAATAGTACCACCTTCTTTTTTCTTCGAAATCCCGTGAAAAACTGCATTTTCAACTATAGGCTGAATTGATAATGCTGGAATCAAAGATTGAATGGACTCATCAATATCATACGCAACTATAAGACGATCACCAAAGCGCATTTTTTCAATATAGAGATATGCTTTTACAAGATCTATTTCATCTTCTATTGAAACCATGCTGTTACGATAATGGACATTTAGCTTGGCACGGAAATAGGTGGCTAAACTGTATAACGCCTCTCGTGTATTCTCTATATTTGTATAGCTTAAGCCGATAATAGTGTTAAGTGTATTGTAGACAAAATGAGGAGTTACTTGCGCATATAAATAATTCATTTCATCTTCAATCGCATCAATGGAAGATTGTCGAACTGCTAGTAATGATTGAATACGCACTAGTAATTCATCCATCGCAATCGGTTTTTGCAGATAATCATTTGCCCCAACTTGTAAAGATAACACTAAATCCGAATGCTGCATAATTGCTGTTAAAACAATAATCGGTAATTCCAACATATCGTATTGCTTTCGTACTTGTTTGCATAATTCGTAGCCTGACATACCATTCATCATTAAATCGACTAACATACAATCTACTTTATGTTTCTTTATATAATCTATCGCATCAAACCCATTATCTACTCCAATAACGGTATAGCCTTTTTGAATTAATGCGTCCACTAGTACTTTTATATTCACATGATCATCATCAACAATGAGTATGGCTTTGTCATTACCTTTATGCATTAATGGTAAATCTAGCTGTAGTATAGTATTATCTGCTCGATTGCCTATCTGGTGTTGTGTTTCAATATCTAGTTTTTCGAGTGTGGCAAGTGGCACCGTAAATGTAAAAATTGTTCCAACACCTAATGTACTTGTTACATGAATTTCCCCATTTAACTGTTCTACTATATTTTTTGAGATACTTAATCCTAACCCAAGACCCCCACTTTTTTTACCTTTCTTTACTTGATAAAAAGAATTAAAAATTCGATCTAAGTCTTGTGATGGTATACCAATTCCAGTATCCCTTACTTGTATTTCCATATAATCATTACGTACACTAGCTAAGACTGTAATTTGTCCATGTTTTGTATGTTGCAGAGCATTATAGAGTAAATTATAAAGCACTTGTTTCAATCGTAATTCATCTGTATACATATGGGGTAAATTAGAATCTACTGCACTTATTAACCTTATGGATGTATCACTCGACATTAAACTACGAATTTCCTCAATTACTTCATCAATTACGCTTATCGGAACAACACGAGGGATAACACGAACTTCTCCGGTCATATGATTCGAAGAAATCAATAAATCCTCTACTAAATAACCTAAACGTTGCGCGACATTATGTATTAAAATGACATTTTCTTGTTGCTCACGCTTTAAAGGTCCTTGTACACCTTCCATTAATGATTTGGATATATTTAAAATACCATTTAAGGGCGTACGTAATTCATGAGACGTTTTCAATAAAAACTCATCCTTCATTTGATTATGCATCAAAAGCTCTTCCGATAACGCTTGAACTTCCTTAAAAGATGTATTTGCTCGGAAGCTAAGCAGAGATGCAAAACTATATAGCGTAAAAATAAACAATAATTGTTCACTATAAACCATAGGTATATCGAAAATGTAATACATTACCATTAAAAAAGTATAACAAGTAAGAGATACTAAAAGAATTAGAATATAATGTGAGCCATCTACACCTTTCACAAGCACACGTAATAGCACAAACACATTATAAAGCCCAACTGGAATAAAAATTACTGCAAAGATTATTTGGGAAAGAACTAGATTTTCTATTGGTATAATCATGCTATTTTTTGTCATCGGGTTGTAAATCCCATAGATAAAAAAAAGTAAACCTAACAAAATACTAATAATATAAATCGCTTTTTTCCTCATAAACTCCGGATACAAATAATAGAGAAATAATGCTAAACAAACATCAACAAGTGGTAAAATCCCTAATTGTAAACGCAATTGTTCATTTATAGTTAAATGTGTAAAAATAAGGAAAAATACTTTTTCATTTGTAAACGACATGTACAGTCCGAATAATATAGTGAATAACCCCAAAAACAATTCTTCTTTACGCTTCCGATTTTGACTATACGATATAATATAAATTGCACCGAATACAATATAACCAATACATACAAACGATTCTGCTAAAATTTTCATGCTAAAATCTCTTTGAATAGCTTCCTTTGTTCCAAACTCAATAGGAAAAGTAATACCAGATTTTGGATAATTATAATTCCCGACATGAATTACTATATCAAGCATTAGATTCTCACTTTGTGCAAACACCGTATATTTATCATCATTTTCGAACTTAAAGTCCTTTAAGGTTTCACTCGGATTCCCCTTACTACCTACATCTTTTCCATTTATGAAAACACGGTTTGATTGACGAATTGAACGAATATATAATCCATATTCCCCTTCAACTGGTACATTTATCTTAACATGATACGTTCCTACAGTAAGTCCTTCCTCATTTGGTTCTACAAAGCTATTCCAAGTAGCTGGCACCTCAATTGGTATTTTCTCGCTCTCGTACGCGTCGAATGAATCGCTTGATGCTATTAAGATATTTGGATAGAAAGACCATTCTCCATCTAGTTTTAAAATAGTCTTTTCTTGTAGTTCTTTTTCTTCAATCGTAACGATCCCATTCTGCGCAATCGGCTGACTACTACTAACAAAATACTCTCCATTGCCAATAAAGTATACGATAATAAATAGCATGATAATGGTCAAAGTAATGCTAATATTTTTTTTCACTATCACCCCTCCCCTATTTTGAACACAATTATATATAACATCAAACTATCAGTTAGTTAGAATGAAATCCATTATGCAATATGACTTTCACCTGTATTTCATTAGTCCTCTTAGGCATCCTATCATAGGGCTGTTAAACAAATTCTGAACAAATCCTATTGTTTTTGTTATCGACGTAAAAAAAGCTCCTCTCAGGTAAACCTGAGAAGAGCTTGAAATCGTTGATATAACAACGATATTAACGTTTTGAGAACTGAGGTGCACGACGAGCGCCGCGTAGACCTGGTTTTTTACGTTCTTTCATGCGTGAATCACGAGTAAGTAATCCAGCTGATTTTAATGCAGCACGGAAATCTGGGTCTACTTGAAGTAGAGCACGAGCGATACCGTGACGAACAGCACCAGCTTGACCAGTGTATCCACCACCGTTAACGTTTACGTGGATATCATAGCTTCCTGTAGTTTCAGTAGCTACTAATGGTTGTTTAATTACTTCGCGTAATGCAGCGAATGGTACGTATTCTTCGATTTCACGTTTGTTGATAACAATTTTACCTGTACCTGGTACTAAACGTACGCGAGCTACAGAGCTTTTACGGCGACCAGTGCCGATGTATTGAACTTGTGCCAAAGTAATATCCTCCTCTTAATTTATATTATCCGCGAAGCTCGTATGCTTCTGGTTTTTGTGCAGCATGTGGATGCTCTGTTCCAGTGTAAACATTAAGTTTAGTGAACATTTTGCGACCTAAAGAGTTTTTAGGAAGCATTCCTTTAACTGCTAATTCGATCATTCTTGTTGGGTACTTATCTAGCATTTCACCAGCAGTACGTGTTTTTAAACCACCCGCAAATTGAGTGTGGTGACGGTATAATTTACCCTCTAATTTGTTACCAGTTAAATGGATTTTGTCAGCGTTGATGATGATTACGTGATCACCTGTGTCAACGTTTGGTGTGAATGTTGGTTTATGTTTACCACGTAAGATTGCAGCTACTTCAGAAGCTAAACGTCCAAGAGTTTGGCCTTCTGCATCAACTACTAACCATTTACGGTCTACTTCGTGACCTTTAGCCATGAATGTTGTACGCATGTATATATCCTCCTAATCGATCGATTACCGTTATTTTTCATTAGACTACACTATAAGTTTCGGGGCTTATTTGTGGTGGTAATGAAAATACCATCTGTTATCATATAATGAATGACTTTTAAAGTCAAGCAATTTCATTAAACACCTGGTGAAGTTGTTCAGAATTATAGAACGCCACTAATAGAACACTTTTTCTAAGTATAGCCCTTGTGGTGGAGCGGTTTTTCCTGCCTTATCACGATTACCTGAAGCAACTACATAGGACACATTGTCAATCTTACGTCGACCTATCCCAACCTCCCAAAGAGTACCTGCAATAATACGTACCATATTATATAAGAAGCCATTCCCTTCAATCACCATATGTAGCTCTTCACCATGCCATTCAAATTGTAACAATGTTACTGTGCGTACTTTATCTTTCACGCTTGTATTCGCCGCGCAAAAACAAGAAAAGTCATGTGTACCAATAATAGCCTTAGCTGCCTCTTGCATCGCCTCTACGTTAGGTTTGACCCCATTTGTCTCCACAGTATAATATCTGCGGAATGGACTTTGGATAGGCTCACAAGACCAAATATAGCGATATCTTTTTCCAGCCACATCGTAACGCGCATGAAAGTCATGTGCCACTTCCTCAACCGATAATACACGAATATCTCTTGGCAGTTGCACATTCAAAGCCTTACTATATTTTTCTGCTGGAATGGCAAGTGGTGTGTCGAAATGCAATGTTTGCCCTGTCGCATGTACTTTAGCATCTGTACGACCACTTGCAGTTACCTTAACCTGTTCTCCCTTATGCATAATAGCTAGAACACGCTCAAGCTCAGCCTGCACTGTGCGTTCACCTGGCTGTACCTGATAGCCCGAAAAAAGTGTGCCATCATAGCTTATAATTACTTTTAATCGTCGCATATAGCCTACTCCTTTAACTTCTATAGAAGAATAGCAATACGCCTATTGCTACTAATAACACAATCGCAAATGTGTCCCCCATATCCCATTTTAACCTACGGTACCTAGTGCGTCCTTCACCACCGCGATAGCCTCTTACTTCCATCGCTGTTGCTAAATCCTCAGCCCGTTTAAATGCACTGACAAAGAGAGGCACAAGCAATGGTACTACTGCCTTTATACGGTCCTTAATTGGCCCAGATGATAAATCAGAGCCTCTTGCCATTTGTGCCTTCATAATTTTATCCGTCTCATCCATTAAGGTTGGAATAAAGCGTAATGAGATGGACATCATTAAAGCCAATTCATGTACGGGTACTTTTATTGCTTTTAAGGGATTCAGTAGAACCTCGATACCATCTGTAATGGAAATCGGTGATGTAGTTAAAGTTAAGATTGACGTCATAAATACTAATACTAGAAAACGAATTGAGATAAATATTCCCCGCCTAATCCCTTCGTCATAAATCGTAATGAATTTTGATTCAAACACAGGGACGCCTTCCTTCGTCATGAAAATATGGAGAATGAATGTGAAGGCCATCAAAAAGAGTACTGGTTTGAGTCCATTTATTAAAAAGTATAGACGAATGCGCGATACTAATACAATCAGTAGCGTGAATGCGAGTAACATAGCATATGTCACGGTATTATTGGCTAAAAACACAATAATAATAAAGGCGAACACAAAGATCAGCTTTGACCGTGGATCAAGTTTGTGTACAGGTGAATCACCAGGTAAGAAGCGACCAAAGATCATTTTTTCCATCATGACTCTGCACGCTCCTCTCTAAGGGCTTGAGCAATTTCAGCAGCAAGCTCTTCCTCTGTTAAGCAAACCTTAGACAAGGAATGCCCCCTCATGTGCTCAATCTTTTGCTGAAAGCGGACAATACGTGGTGGCTCTAAACGGAATTCCTTTAATGTTGCAACATCTTTAAAAATAACTCGTGGTGATCCACTTAAGACATTCTTTCCTTCATGCATAATCACAATATTATCTGCATATCGAGCTGCATCCTCCATACTATGGGTTACTAGAATGGTTGTGAGATGACGTTCTTGATGGAGCTGATAAAACATATCCATAATTTCCTTTTGACCACGTGGATCAAGACCTGCTGTTGGTTCATCTAAGACAATAACCTCAGGGTCCATCGCCAAAACGCCTGCAATCGCTACTCGACGCATTTGACCACCTGATAAATCAAACGGTGATTTATCCAAAACGTTATCTGGCAAACCGACTAAGCTGACAAGTTCTCTT
The DNA here is from genome assembly GCF_002896375.1 of Lysinibacillus sp. YS11. Taxonomy (NCBI): domain Bacteria; kingdom Bacillati; phylum Bacillota; class Bacilli; order Caryophanales; family Bacillaceae; genus Lysinibacillus; species Lysinibacillus sp. YS11. Next base: position 4,400,109 of record NZ_CP026007.1, read on the forward strand.
GCACGAGCTTCAGCCTCCTCCTCTGATATACCAAAGTTCATTGGGCCAAACATAATGTCCTTCAACACGGTTTCTTCAAATAGTTGATGCTCTGGAAATTGAAAGACAATGCCGACCTTTTGTCTTACAGTTTTTAAATCCTTTGCTTTTTTCCCAGCTACAATAAGACGATCCCCTATATGTACTTCTCCTGAAGTAGGTCTTAGTAGCGCGTTAAAATGCTGCAAAATCGTTGATTTCCCAGAACCGGTATGGCCAATTATCGCTTGATAAGTATGAGATGGAATGTCAAAATCCACATCGAATAATGCCCGTTTTTCAAAGGGCGTTCCTTGTGCATAGGCATAGCTTACTTGTTGAAGTTTGATGTCCATAAATCATTCACCAACTCTTCTTCTGTCATATGTTGCCCCATTAATGGAACACCTTCCTTTTGCAATAGCTTTGATAACTTCAAGGCAAATGGCAAATCTAGTCCAAATTCAACTAGCTTGTCCCCAAGTGCAAAGATTTCAGCAGGTGTACCATCTGCAAATTTCTTACCATCATTCATAAAAAGAACACGATCCGCTAACATTGCCTCTTCTAAATCATGGGTAATAGATAAAACTGTTAATCCTGTTTCTGCACGTAATGTTTGAACCGTTTGTAACACCTCTGCACGCCCTTGAGGATCTAACATGGATGTAGCCTCATCTAAAATTAAAAGCTTCGGCTTTAATGCAAGTGCCCCAGCAATGGCTACACGCTGTTTTTGTCCACCAGATAAATGATGTGGCTCATGGTCTAAAAACTGACTCATTTTTACCTGTTCGAGTGCCGCATGTACACGTTTTACCATTTCTTCAAAGGGGATACCGTTGTTTTCCAAGGCAAATGCTACATCATCCTGTACCGTTGCTCCAACGAATTGATTGTCAGGGTTTTGAAAGACCATTCCCATTAAGGAGCGAGATTCCCAAAGATTTTCTTCATTCAAGGGTTCTCGCAATATTCGTACATCTCCCTGTTGAGGAAACAATAAACCATTCATCAGCTTGGCAATAGTGGACTTACCAGAACCATTATGTCCTACTATAGCAATCCACTCACCTTCTTCCACAGCAAAGCTAACATTTTCAACAGCATTACGACTATTTGGATTTTCTGGTGTATATGAAAAAGTTACATTATTTAAAGATAAAATTTCAGGCATATCTAGAACTCCTCTCCCTACGCTCAGCTCTACTAATTAACTTACACTTTTTTATGTATGAATTCTACTACAATCCGTATGTCGATAAAAGAAAAATACTACAATAACAACTCAAATTGATATTGGTTTAATAAATAACAAGATAACACCCATATATTAAAAAAAGCACCACAAATTGGCGCCATCTAATCTAATAAAAAAGCGCGCACCTCATTCGATAGAAATGCGCTAGTCGTTACATTTACAAGAAATATGGGTGCTCAAGCCCTATTTCTCCTGAATGAGGTGCGGAGAGCTAAACGAGACGCCACACTAATAAGTGTCCGCTCATCATAACGCTCAGCTTAATTATTTGTCGTATAAATCATTTATAAAGAAAGAGGGTGGTGATTCCCACCCTCTTCACCACAAGTTTTCTCTTATGATTAAACTAGTTCAATCACAACAACAGGTGCACCGTCGCCACGACGAGGACCTACTTTAAGAATACGAGTGTAACCACCTTGACGCTCAGCATAACGTGGTGCAACATCATCAAATAACTTTTGAAGTGCAAATGATGTTGATTCGTTACCTTCTGCATCAGTCGTTGTTACTAGTTCACGACGGATAAATGCAGCAGCTTGACGGCGTGCATGTAAATCTCCGCGTTTACCTAAAGTAATCATTTTTTCAACAGCTTTACGTACTTCTTTAGCGCGAGCCTCAGTAGTTTCGATACGCTCGTTGATGATTAAATCAGTAGCTAAGTCACGTAACATCGCTTTACGTTGAGAACTTGTACGACCAAGTTTTCTGTAACCCATGGATGTTTCCCTCCTTTATAGAAAAAAATCTGATCTTGTTAGTTGTGTTTAAATCGCTTAGTCTTCTTTGCGTAATCCTAAACCAAGCTCTTCTAACTTCGCTTTTACTTCTTCTAATGACTTGCGTCCAAGGTTACGAACTTTCATCATGTCGTCTTCCGATTTATTCGCAAGTTCTAGTACTGTATTAATACCAGCGCGTTTTAAACAGTTATAAGAACGAACAGAAAGATCAAGCTCTTCGATAGTCATCTCTAAAACTTTTTCTTTTTGATCTTCTTCTTTTTCGACCATGATTTCAGCAGTTTGTGCCTCATCTGTCATGCCAACGAAGATGTTAAGATGCTCGGTTAAAATTTTTGCTCCGAGCGAAATCGCCTCTTTCGGACCGATGCTGCCATCTGTCCACACATCAAGAGAAAGTTTGTCGTAGTCAGAAGACTGACCAACACGAGTATTTTCCACTTGGAAATTGACGCGTGATACTGGAGTGTAAATAGAGTCGATCGGGATCACGCCGATAGGAAGATCCTCACGTTTGTTTTGATCAGCAGGAGTGTAACCACGGCCGCGTTGTGCATACATACGCATACGTAAATGACCGTTTTTAGCGATTGTTGCAATATATAGATCTGGGTTTAAAATTTCTACGTCACTGTCATGTGTAATGTCAGCAGCCGTAACTGTACCATCGCCTTTAACATCAATCTCAATAACTTTTTCTTCGTCAGAGTAGATTTTAAGAGCTAGTTTTTTCACGTTCAAAATGATTGAAGCTACATCTTCTACTACGCCTTCTACAGTTGAGAATTCGTGAAGAACACCATCAATTTGAATTGAAGTGACAGCAGCTCCTGGTAATGAAGACAGAAGGATACGACGTAAAGAATTACCCAAAGTGTTTCCATATCCGCGTTCAAGCGGTTCTACAACAAACTTTCCATATTTGGAATCTTCGCTGATCTCCACCGTTTCAATCTTTGGTTTTTCAATTTCGATCATTTTATTTACCCTCCTTCAAAACATCGAATGTATAGGTTCTTTCCATCATAGATTCGATCGTCAATGACGTATCGTTTATTATCTGCACAAGACAGTCTGTACAAAAAATGATGTTCTCATACAATATGAGACGCACCCATTACACGCGACGACGTTTTGGCGGACGGCAACCATTATGAGGAACTGGAGTAACGTCTTTAATAGCAGTTACTTCTAAACCAGCAGCTTGAAGTGCACGAATAGCAGCTTCACGACCAGCACCAGGACCTTTAACAGTTACTTCCAACGTTTTCAGACCATGTTCAAGGGATGTTTTAGCAGCAGTTTCTGCAGCCATTTGAGCAGCGAATGGTGTAGATTTACGTGAACCACGGAAACCAAGAGCACCAGCACTTGACCAAGATACAGCGTTACCTTGCATATCTGTAATCGTTACGATTGTATTGTTAAATGTAGAACGAATGTGTGCGATACCAGATTCGATATTCTTTTTCACACGACGTTTACGAGTTTGTTGTTTACGAGCCATGTTAAGAAGGAACCTCCTTTACCAATTATTTTTTCTTGTTCGCAACTGTTTTACGAGGACCTTTACGCGTACGCGCATTGTTCTTCGTATTTTGACCACGAACAGGTAAGCCACGACGGTGACGGATACCACGGAATGAACCGATTTCCATCAGACGTTTAATATTTAATGAAGTTTCGCGACGTAAGTCACCTTCAAGTTTGTATGAATCTAATTGTTCACGGATTTTGTTTAACTCATCTTCAGTTAAGTCGCGTACGCGTGTATCTTCTGAAATACCTGCATCAGCTAGTACTTTCTGAGCTGTAGTTTTACCAATACCGAAAATGTACGTTAATGAAATTACCACGCGTTTGTCGCGAGGAATATCAACACCAGCAATACGTGCCATGTACGTTGTGCACCTCCTTTAGAATTAACCTTGTTTTTGTTTATGTTTAGGATTTTCACAGATTACCATTACTTTACCGCGTCGGCGAATTACTTTACATTTTTCGCAGATCGGTTTCACAGATGGTCTCACTTTCATCTAACCTAACCTCCTTAGTAGTCCGGAGCGCAAAAGATTATTTAAAACGGTATGTGATACGACCGCGAGTTAAATCATAAGGAGATAACTCAATAGTAACCTTATCTCCAGGTAGAATACGGATAAAGTGCATACGAATCTTACCAGATACGTGTGCTAGAATCACATGTCCATTTTCTAATTCTACCTTAAACATCGCGTTTGGCAAAGTCTCAACAACTGTCCCTTCGACTTCAATTACATCATCTTTCGCCATCTACTCTGTCTCCTCTCTATATGCAAATTAAAGTTCTCATCGTTACATCAAACGGATATCTGCTGCAACTTTAGAAGCAACCTCGTTTCAACATATGTTTGGATTGTATGAGAGATGTTTGAAAGACGCTCGTCTGGTTTCGCTTCACACAATCCACGGAATATACAGAACCAGTAAGGGCACTGAATCTCCCATGTTTACACGAATACCGGAATGTCTTGGATGAGATATTCATACCCGTTACACAGATGCTTCCACGAAACCCATTATACTCCTCCAAAAGGTATGTTGCACTTTTAAGAAGAAATATATACCGGGCACAATATGCTTTTGCAACTCTCAAAAAAATTATGTTTCGTTGTTGCTCCCGCATGCCTCCCGCGGAAGCAGTACTCTGCGCCCGGAGCCGGGTATCAGCTGCGGCTGCTCTGTAATAGAGCATCAAGATCAGCAAACACTTTGTTAATATCTTGCTGTCCATCTATATTAGTTAACACGCCTTTAGCTTGATAGAAATCAAGTAGAGGTTGTGCTTGTTTCATATTTACTTCCAGACGGTTCGCAACCGTTTCAGGATTATCATCTGCACGTGTATAAAGCTCGCCACCATCTTTATCACATTTCCCTTCCTCAGCAGGAGGATTGAAAATTAAATGATAGGATGTACCACAAGTTTTACAAATACGTCTACCTGAAAGACGAGCAATTAACTCATCCTTTTCAACTTGAATGTTTAATGTATGCTCAATAGCTTTACCTAGGTCAGCAAGAATGCTATCTAAGGCTTCAGCTTGAGGAACAGTACGTGGGAAACCATCTAATAAGAATCCTTTTTCACAATCAGGTTTAGCCAGTCGCTCACGAACAATACCAATCGTTACTTCATCAGGTACAAGTGCACCTTGATCCATAAACGACTTAGCTTGTAAGCCTAGTTCAGTACCTTCTTTAATTGCAGCACGGAACATATCGCCTGTAGAAATATGAGGAATTGCGTACTTCTCAACAATTTTATCTGCCTGCGTACCTTTACCAGCACCTGGCAGACCCATTAAAACGATATTCATTAGGAAATATTCCTCCCACAAAAGGTTTGCTGATTAAAGGAAACGATGGAACGTTCCCTAAAAACCAACATTATTTCATAAAGCCTTTGTAGTGACGTTTAACAAGTTGAGATTCTAGCTGCTTCATCGTTTCGAGCGCTACGCCGACTACGATAATAATACTAGTACCACCGATCTGCACTGAGGCAGGTAGATTCATAAAGTTTATGAATATAACCGGCATTACTGAAATAACAGTTAAGAAAATCGCGCCGACAAATGTCAGACGATATAACACGCTTGTTAAATACGTTTGAGTGTTTTCACCAGGACGAATACCTGGAATATAAGCACCTTGCTTTTTCAAGTTATCTGCCACATTTTCTGGATTCACTTGTACGAATGCATAGAAATATGTGAATGCGATGATTAATGCCACATAAATAATCATTCCAACAGGTTTTGTATGATCAAACGTGTTATTAATGAAAGTAGTAACATTATTTTCACCGAAGAACGGAACTAACGTACGAGGTGTCATCAGAAACGCTGAAGCAAAGATTACAGGAATAACCCCTGCAGCATTTACTTTTAACGGTAAATGAGTTTGTTGACCACCAGTTTGTTGATTTCGCCCAGTAACTCGTTTTGCATATTGAATTGGAATTTTACGTAGTGCTTGTTGCACGTAGATAACTCCAATAACAACCGCAAGCAAGATTAAAACAAGTAGACCAAGGATAATTAGGTTGATAAATAGCTTATCACCCGCACCCTCGATTTGTTGTGCATAGATTTGGTTGATACCTGTAGGTAATGCCGCAACGATACCTGCGAAGATTACAACAGAAATACCATTACCAACGCCATGCGCAGTAATTTGATCAGCAAGCCATACTAGGAATGCTGTACCCGCTGTTAATACAATAGAGATTATAACATATGTTAAAACTCCTTCTTCCTTAATCAATGACCCGCCATACATTCTATTAAAACCAAATGACATCGCGAATGATTGAATAAAAGCAAGAATAATAGTAAAGTAGCGTGTAAATTGCGCAAGTTTACGTCTTCCGACTTCACCTTGCTTTGCCCACTCAGCAAACTTCGGTACTACGTCCATTTGCAATAACTGAACAATAATTGAGGCTGTGATGTAAGGCATAATCCCCATTGCAAAGATGGAGAAGTTCTTTAAAGCACCACCGCCAAAAGTATTCAGGAAACCAACGAGGTTAAACTCATCAGTTGCCTTTAATACATTAGCGTCAACGTTAGGTACTGGAATGAAAGTTCCAATACGAAAAACGATTAACATTAAAAGTGTGAAAATGATTTTATTTCTTATATCTCGAACACGCATAAAGTTAGAGATTGTCTGAAACATTAAATCACCTCAGTAGTTCCGCCGGCATTCTCGATTGCTTCTTTCGCTGAAGCTGAGAATTTATGAGCTTTGACAGTAAGCTTTTTATTAAGAGTTCCGTTGCCTAGAACTTTAATTCCAGCTTTTTCATTGCTCACTAGACCAGTTTCAAGTAATAATGCAGCAGTTACCTCTGCACCGTCTTCGAAACGGTTTAAAGCATCAAGGTTAACGATCGCGTATTCTTTACGGTTAATGTTCGTAAAGCCACGTTTTGGTAAACGACGGAATAATGGGTTCTGACCGCCTTCAAAGCCTGGGCGTACACCGCCACCAGAACGAGCGTTTTGACCTTTATGACCTTTACCTGCTGTTTTACCGTTACCAGAACCGATACCACGACCAACGCGGTTGCGTTGCTTACGAGAACCTTCTGCTGGTTTTAACTCATGCAGTTTCATAGTGGGTGGCACCTCCTTGTTCAATAATTGGAAATTAAATTTCTTTTACAGTAACTAAGTGAGCTACTTTATCAAGCATACCGCGAGTAGCTGCGTTATCAGCTTTCTCTACAGTTTGGTGTAATTTACGTAAACCTAAAGCTTCAACAGTTTTGCGTTGTGCAGGTTTAGTACCAATCACAGATTTAGTAAGGGTGATTTCTAATTTGTTAGCCATTATCTTTCCCCCCTTATCCTAATAGTTCTTCCACTGATTTACCACGTAATTTAGCTACGTCCTCTACGCGTTTTAATTCAGTTAAACCTTGAATTGTTGCACGCACCATGTTAATTGGTGTGTTAGATCCAAGTGATTTTGAAAGAATATCAGTAATACCAGCAAGTTCTAGTACAGCACGTACTGGACCACCAGCGATAACCCCTGTACCAGGAGCAGCAGGTTTGATTAGGATTTCTCCTGCACCAAAGCGACCTTGCACTAAGTGTGGAGTTGTTCCACCTACGCGTGGCACTTCGATTAAGTTTTTCTTCGCATCTTCAACAGCTTTGCGGATAGCATCTGGCACCTCTTGAGCTTTACCAGTACCGAAACCTACATGACCGTTTCTATCGCCAACTACAACTAATGCTGTGAAGCGGAAGCGACGTCCACCTTTAACAACTTTAGCAACGCGGTTAATAGTAACTACGCGTTCTTCAAGTTCTCCAAGTTTGTTTGCGTCAATACGACTCATGAAATGTGTCCCTCCTTCTTATTAAAATTCTAAACCGTTCTCACGTGCAGCTTCAGCTAAAGCTTTAACACGTCCATGATATAAGTAACCACCACGGTCAAATACTACAGCAGTAATATTTTTTTCCGCAGCGCGTTTTGCGATTGTTTCACCGACTTTAGTTGCTGCGTCAACATTGCTACCAGCACCTTCGAAACCATTTTCTTGAGAAGATGCGCTAACAATTGTTACGCCTGCTACGTCATCGATAAGTTGCGCGTAAATGTTCTTGTTAGAACGGAATACGTTTAAGCGTGGACGCTGAGCAGTACCCGAAATTTTAGAACGAACGCGAGCATGACGTTTTTTACGAACCTGATTTTTATCTTGTTTCGTAATCACAAGGGTCACTCCTTTCTAATGCTTAAGCTGCATTATTTACCTGTTTTACCTTCTTTACGACGAACATATTCGCCTTCATAACGAATACCTTTACCTTTATAAGGCTCTGGTGGACGAACGTCACGGATGTTAGATGCAAGAGCACCAACGCGTTCTTTGCTGATACCTTTAACGATGATCTTAGTGTTTGAAGGAACTTCAATTTGTAGACCATCTTCAGGTGTGAACTCTACTGGATGAGAGTAACCTACGTTAAGTACAAGTTTATTACCTTGTAATTGCGCACGGTAACCTACACCGATAAGTTCTAAAGCTTTTTCGAAACCTGCAGAAACACCAGTAACCATGTTCGCAAGAAGCGCACGAGTAGTACCGTGGTTTGTGCGGTGTTCTTTTGAATCAGAAGGACGTACTACAGTGATTACGTTACCCTCTTGCTCAATTTTCATATCTTGGTGGAAAGAACGAACAAGTTCGCCTTTAGGACCTTTAACAGTAACAGTGTTGTCAGCTGCAACAGTAACAGTTACGTTAGCTGGTACCTCGATAATTTTTTTACCTACACGAGACATTTAGTTGCACCTCCATTCATTTATTGCTAATTACCAAACGTATGCTAGAACTTCGCCGCCAACTTGTTTAGCGCGAGCTTCTTTATCTGTTAATAAACCTTGTGAAGTTGACACTAAAGCGATACCAAGACCGTTCAATACTTTAGGTACTTCATTTGTTTTAGCATATACACGTAAACCAGGTTTAGAAATACGTTTTAAGCCAGTGATAACGCGCTCGTTATCTTTTCCATATTTTAAGAAAATACGGATGATACCTTGTTTGTTGTCTTCCACGTATTCTACGTCACGTACGAAACCTTCACGCTTTAAAATTTCAGCGATTTCTTTTTTCACGTTGGAAGCTGGTACTTCTAACTTCTCGTGACGAACCATGTTCGCATTACGAATGCGAGTAAGCATATCTGCAATCGGATCAGTCATTGTCATTACATTTACCTCCTTCCCAAATTAGGGGATTACCAGCTGGCTTTTTTCACGCCAGGAATTTGTCCCTTATATGCAAGTTCTCGGAAACAAATACGGCAAAGTTTGAATTTGCGATATACTGAATGTGGACGACCACAGCGTTCACAACGTGTATACTCTTGCACTTTAAACTTTTGCTTACGTTGTTGTTTAACGATCATAGATTTTTTAGCCACGTTTTCGCCCTCCTTGTTTGATTACTTTTGGAACGGCATACCGAATTGTGTCAATAACTCGCGAGCTTCTTCGTCAGAGTTCGCTGTCGTTACGATCACGATGTCCATACCGCGTACTTTTGAAACTTTATCGTAATCGATTTCTGGGAAAATTAATTGTTCTTTAACACCTAGAGTGTAGTTACCGCGACCATCGAATGCTTTTTTAGAAACACCACGGAAGTCACGTACACGAGGTAGTGAGATAGAAATTAATTTGTCCAAGAATTCATACATACGCTCACCGCGTAATGTAACTTTAGCACCGATAGGCATACCTTCACGAAGACGGAAACCTGCGATCGATTTTTTAGCTTTAGTTACTACTGGTTTTTGACCAGTGATAATTGTTAATTCTTCAACAGCTGCATCTAACGCTTTAGAGTTTTGAACTGCATCACCAACACCCATGTTGATAACGATTTTCTCAACTTTCGGTAGTTGCATAACTGATTTATATCCAAATTTGCTCATAAGAGCTGGAGAAACTTCATTTAAATATTTTTCTTTTAGGCGGCTCATGTGTGTACCTCCCTTCTATTTATACTAATTAGTCGATTACTGCACCTGATTTTTTTGCTACACGAACTTTTTTACCGTTTTCGATTTTATAACCTACACGAGTCGGCTCGCCAGATTTAGGATCGATTAGCATTACGTTCGAAACGTGAATTGCAGCCTCTTGGCTAACAATACCACCTTGTGGATTCAATTGGTTAGGTTTAACGTGTTTTTTCACGATGTTCACACCTTCAACAAGAACGCGATCTTGTTTTGGGAAAGCAGCAAGGATTACGCCTTCTTTGCCTTTATCCTTACCAGTGATTACCTTAACCTTGTCACCTTTTTTTACATGCATGCTGTCGCACCTCCTTGATTGGCACTGTCATGAAATTAAAGAACTTCTGGAGCTAGAGAAACGATTTTCATGAAGTTGCTGTCACGTAGTTCACGTGCAACAGGTCCGAAAATACGAGTTCCGCGTGGTGATTTATCATCACGAATAATTACACAAGCATTTTCATCAAATTTGATGTACGTGCCGTCTTTACGACGAACGCCTGATTTAGTACGAACGATAACAGCTTTAACAACGTCACCCTTCTTGACAACGCCACCTGGTGTTGCTTTCTTAACTGTACAAACAACGATATCACCGATGTTAGCAGTTTTACGGCCAGAGCCACCAAGCACTTTAATTGTAAGAACTTCACGTGCACCTGAGTTGTCAGCAACTTTCATACGACTTTCTTGTTGGATCACTTAGGTTACCTCCCTTCGGAAATTGGTTGTTCCGAAATAGTTATTAAATAATAACCGCTTTTTCTACAACTTCTACTAGACGGAAACGTTTAGTAGCTGATAGCGGGCGAGTTTCCATGATACGTACGATATCACCGATTTTCGCTGTGTTTAACTCATCATGAGCTTTAAACTTTTTAGAGTATTTTACACGCTTACCATAAAGCTTGTGCTTTTTGTAAGTTTCAACTAAAACAGTAACAGTTTTGTCCATTTTATCTGAAACAACGCGGCCCGTGTAAACTTTGCGTTGATTGCGCTCAGTCATACTTGAAAACCTCCTTTATCAGTTATTTGCACTGATTTCTCTTTCACGAATAACAGTTTTCATACGCGCGATTGCTTTACGCACTTCACGAATACGAGCTGTGTTTTCTAATTGACCAGTCGCCAATTGGAAGCGAAGGTTGAAAAGCTCTTCTTTCAGTGATTTCACTTTTAATTCTATTTCAGAAGTAGCAAGGTCACGGATTTCATTAGCTTTCATTAGATTCACCACCAGTTTCTTGACGTTTTACGATCTTACATTTAACAGGAAGTTTGTGTGATGCTAAACGAAGTGCTTCACGTGCAACTTCTTCAGATACGCCAGCAATTTCGAACATTACTTTTCCTGGTTTAACTACTGCTACCCAACCTTCAGGAGAACCTTTACCAGAACCCATGCGGACTTCTAGAGGTTTTTTAGTGTAAGGTTTATGTGGGAAGATTTTAATCCAAACTTTACCGCCACGTTTCATGTAACGAGTCATCGCGATACGAGCAGATTCGATTTGACGGTTAGTAATCCAGCTAGCAGTTTGAGCTTGTAAGCCCCATTCGCCGAAAGTTACTTCTTTACCGCCTTTCGCTTCGCCACGCATGTTGCCGCGGTGTTCACGACGGTATTTAACGCGTTTAGGCAATAACATATTATTTGCCTCCTTCCACAGATTTCTTCGTAGGAAGAACTTCACCACGGTAGATCCATACTTTAACGCCTAATTTACCGTAAGTAGTATCAGCTTCTGCGTGTGCATAATCGATGTCAGCACGTAGAGTATGAAGTGGAACAGTTCCTTCACTATAGTGTTCAGCACGCGCGATATCAGCGCCACCTAAACGACCAGATACTTGTGTTTTAATTCCTTTTGCACCAGCGCGGATTGTGCGTTGGATCGCTTGCTTTTGCGCACGACGGAATGATACACGATTTTCTAATTGACGAGCGATGTTTTCAGCTACTAGACGAGCGTCAAGATCTGCACGTTTGATTTCAATGATGTTGATGTGTACACGTTTACCAGTTAAATCGCTAAGGTATTTACGAAGATTTTCAACTTCAGTACCACCTTTACCGATTACCATACCTGGTTTCGCAGTGTGAATTGTAATGTTTACACGGTTTGCAGCACGTTCGATTTCTACTTTAGAAACTGAAGCGTCTTTAAGAGCCGTTTCAATATATTTACGCACTTTGATGTCTTCGTGAAGTAGAGTTGCATAGTCTTTTTCAGCGTACCATTTTGACTCCCAGTCACGAATAATACCAACGCGTAGTCCTATTGGATGTACTTTTTGACCCACGGATTAACCCTCCTTCTTCTCAGATACCACTAGAGTAATGTGGCTTGTGCGTTTGTTAATTGCGCTTGCACGTCCTTGTGCACGTGGACGGAAACGTTTTAAAGTTGGACCTTCGTCAACGAATACTTCAGAAACTACTAAAGAGTTGATGTCAAGATCGTAGTTGTGCTCAGCGTTAGCAACTGCAGATTTTAATACTTTCTCAACGACTGGAGACGCCGCTTTTGGAGTATGACGTAAAATTGCAACTGCTTCACCAACTTGCTTACCTCGGATTAAGTCTACAACTAGACGTACTTTGCGAGGAGCAATGCGTACTGTACGAGCGATAGCTTTAGCTTGTGTCATTAGGATTTACCTCCTCTCAAAATTAGCGTCTTGTTTTCTTGTCGTCTGCACCGTGACCTTTATAAGTACGTGTCGGTGCGAACTCACCAAGTTTATGGCCTACCATATCTTCTGTTACGTATACAGGAACATGTTTACGTCCATCATATACAGCAATCGTTAAACCGATGAAGTTCGGGAAGATTGTAGAACGGCGTGACCAAGTTTTGATAACTTGTTTTTTCTCAGAAGCCTCTTGCGCTTCCACTTTTTTCATTAAGTGGTCATCGACAAAAGGTCCTTTTTTCAAGCTGCGACCCATGTAGGAACCTCCCTCCGTGATTCCACCACGGCTCTCACATAGAACCGTAGTTTAACCACTTTATTTTTTACGACTACGGATGATAAATTTATCCGATTTGTTTTTCTTCTTGCGAGTTTTGTAACCAAGTGCTGGTTTACCCCAAGGAGTCATTGGTGATTTACGTCCGATTGGAGAACGTCCTTCACCACCACCGTGTGGGTGATCGTTAGGGTTCATTACAGAACCACGAACTTCTGGGCGTTTACCTAACCAACGGCTACGACCTGCTTTACCGATGTGTACAAGTTCGTGTTGTTCGTTACCAACTTGACCGATTGTAGCGCGGCAAGTAGCTAAAACTAAACGTACTTCACCAGATTGTAAACGAACGATAACGTACTTATCTTCACGACCAAGTACTTGCGCAGAAGTACCAGCTGAACGTACTAATTGTCCGCCTTTACCAGGTTTTAACTCGATGTTATGGATTGTAGTACCCATTGGAATGTTTGCTAATGGTAAAGTGTTACCTACTTTAATATCAGCATCTGGACCAGAAACGATTGTTTGACCAACCTCTAGACCTTTTGGTGCTAAGATGTAAGCTTTTGCTCCATCAGCGTAGTTGATTAATGCGATATTCGCAGAACGGTTTGGATCATATTCAATAGTAGCAACTTTTGCCGGAATGCCATCTTTAACACGTTTGAAATCGATAACACGGTATTGCTTCTTATGACCACCACCATGATGACGAACAGTGATTTTACCTTGGTTGTTACGACCAGCTTTGCGTTTAGTTGGTTCAAGCAATGATTTCTCAGGCTTGTTAGTTGTAATTTCCGCAAAGTCTAATGACGTCATGTTACGACGACCATTAGAGGTAGGTTTATACTTTTTAATCGCCATTGTGTTTTCCCTCCTTCTTGAGTGTTCAAATCATAAATCCGTTAGGATTACATTTCGAATAATTCAATTTCTTTGCTATCAGCAGTTAGTTTAACGATCGCTTTACGACGTTTGTTAGTGTAACCACCGTAACGGCCTACGCGTTTGAATTTACCTTTGTAGTTAAGAACGTTTACTTTCTCAACTTTTACGCCAAAGATTTCTTCTACAGCGTCTTTTACTTGAGTTTTGTTAGCGCGAGTGTCTACTTCGAAAGTATACTTTTTCTCTGCCATAAGTTCTGAAGAACGCTCAGTAATGACCGGACGTTTTAAAATATCACGTGCTTCCATTATCCAAGCACCTCCTCAACTTTTTCTACTGCAGACTTAGTGAATACAACTTTATCATGACCTAATAGATCAAGAACGTTGATTCCGTTTGCAGTTAAAACTGTTACACCTGGGATGTTACGAGCAGATAATGCTACGTTTTCATCTAGGTCAGCAGTTACGAATAAAGATTTTTTCTCTAAAGAAAGATCTTTAAGGATTTTTGTGAATTCTTTTGTTTTTGGTGCTGCTAGAGTTAGAGCATCAAGAACTAAGAAGTTTTGTTCTACTACTTTAGCTGATAAAGCAGATTTAAGAGCTAAACGACGAACTTTTTTAGGTAATTTATAAGAATAGCTACGTGGAGTAGGACCGAATACGATACCACCGCCGCGCCATTGTGGAGAACGGATAGAACCTTGACGAGCACGACCAGTTCCTTTTTGACGCCATGGTTTACGACCACCACCAGCAACTTCAGAACGGTTTTTAACCTTGTGATTACCTTGACGAAGAGAAGCGCGTTGAGCAACTACTGCGTCGAATAATACTGCTTCATTTGGCTCGATTCCGAAGATCGCATCGTTTAATTCGATTTCACCAACTGAAGCACCTGTTTGACTAAGTACAGATACTTTTGTCATTCCTGTTTCCTCCTTTCCTTAAGTGATTACTTAGCTTTAATTGCAGTTTTTACTGTAACTAGAGCTTTTTTAGAACCAGGAACATTACCTTTAACAAGTAGTAAGTTACGATCTGTGTCAACTTTCACGATTTCTAAGTTTTGGATTGTAACTACATTGCCACCCATTTGACCAGGTAATTTCTTTTGTTTGAATACGCGGTTCGGAGCAACTGGACCCATTGAACCAGGACGACGGTGGTAACGAGAACCGTGGGCCATAGGACCACGAGATTGTCCGTGGCGTTTGATAACACCTTGGAAACCTTTACCTTTAGTAACTCCTGTTACATCGATTACATCGCCTTCTGCGAAAATTTCTACTTTGACTTCTTGACCAACTTCGTATTCTTCCACGTTCACGTTGCGGAATTCACGAATGAAGCGCTTAGGAGCAGTGTTCGCTTTTGCTACGTGACCTTGTTCTGGTTTGTTAGAAAGCTTAACGCGCTTGTCTTCGAAACCAACTTGAATTGCTTCGTAGCCGTCTGTTTCAACAGTTTTCTTTTGAAGAACTACGTTTGGAGTAGCTTCGATAACTGTTACCGGGATTAAATCGCCGTTTTCAGCGAAAACTTGTGTCATACCAATTTTTCTACCTAAGATTCCTTTAGCCATTTGTCACACCTCCTGTAAGTTTTAAAAGTTATATTGTTTTTACCATTAAAGTTTGATTTCGATATCAACGCCAGATGGTAAATCAAGTTTCATTAACGCGTCAACAGTTTGTGGTGTTGGGTTAACGATATCGATCAGACGTTTATGCGTACGCATTTCGAATTGTTCACGAGAATCTTTGTACTTGTGAACCGCACGAAGAATTGTGTACACAGACTTCTCAGTTGGAAGTGGAATCGGACCTGATACACTTGCACCTGAACGTTTTGCAGTTTCCACAATTTTCTCAGCAGATTGATCTAAAATACGGTGATCATACGCTTTTAAACGAATACGAATCTTTTGTTTTGCCATTATTTTCCCTCCTTCTCGCCTATTTTCTAGACATTCTCCACGAAAATTTTCCCACACACCGCCATGGCAAAGCGGCCGGGTGTGTCGGCAACCTCTCGCTTCATCGCAGTCAAAGACCAACATTCAACATTATATACAATAAAAAAAGAATAAGCAAGTCTTTTCGCTAAATTCTTTTAAATGTTGCAGATATTCTTAGTACTACTATTTCTTCGCTTTATTAAGCCGTTTATTAGTATATAAAATTTCTATACATATTGCAACACTTAAGGTTGTCATATCAACATTTTCGCACATTTCAAATAACTCAAAAAAGAAAAAAGTAGTTTCTATATAATTATAGAAACTACCTCCTTATTATAGAAAGAACACACAGGCAATCCAACCAAATAGGATTAGTGGTATGTTAATGAAAATAAACGTAGGAACACAGGTATCCCAAATATGATGATGCTGGCCATCAACATTAAGGCCTGCTGTTGGCCCTAATGTAGAATCGGATGCTGGAGAACCTGCGTCTCCTAGAGCACCAGCTGTACCGATTAAGCATAATATCGCTAAAGGACTCATATCTAAACCTTGTGCTAGCGGAACAAATAGTGTCGCGATTATAGGCACTGTAGCGAAGGACGAACCAATCCCCATCGTCACAACTAATCCTATGATTAACATGATGAAGACAGCAAGACTTCTATTTCCTTCTAATACAGTAAGTGAATTTGTAATTAAGCTGTCCACATCACCTGTTGCATTGATTACCGCCGCAAAACCATTTGCCGCAATCATAACAAAGCCAATAAAGGCCATCATCTTCATTCCTTCAGAAAGAATCTCATCTGCTTCTCTCCATTTAAGAGCACCTGTAAAATACATAATCATAATACCTGCAAACGAGCCTACAATCATTGAGTCTGTTAACACTTGAGCGCATAGTGATATTACTAGTGCCAGAGCTGTAGAAAACATAATGAATTTGCTGACGTTTACATTTAAAGATTCCGTCTCCACTTCACTATGCTTATAATGTCTTGGTTTGCGGTATACAGCGAAGGCAATTATCAATCCGATTAGCATTCCTAATACGGGAATACCCATTGCTGCAGGGACATCACGTGAAGAAACAGCCATTCCTGCCTCTGACACTTGTGTAGCAACGATATCTTGAAAGATTGCTCCAAAACCAGCAGGTACAAAACTATAAGTACCAATTAAGCCTACTGCAATCAACGTTGCAATTATACGTCGATCGACTTCTAGCATATTTAAAATCTTTAAAATAGGAGGTATTAATAATGGAATGAAGGCAATATGAATAGGAATAACA
The DNA here is from genome assembly GCF_002896375.1 of Lysinibacillus sp. YS11. Lineage (NCBI taxonomy): Bacteria > Bacillati > Bacillota > Bacilli > Caryophanales > Bacillaceae > Lysinibacillus > Lysinibacillus sp. YS11. Next base: position 4,417,366 of record NZ_CP026007.1, read on the forward strand.
TTTTGAGATAAAATAGACATCACAAAAATAAGGAAGAAAATTAATACCTTCACAAGTCCTTTTCTATTACTTTCACCCTTTAATATTTTTAACATCCCGGCTATCATTAATTCGGGTATTCCTGTTTTGGCAATGGCGATTGCAAAACCACCAAGTAAGCCATAACTTAATGCAATGGTTGCTCCTGCTCCTAATCCCTCTGTAAATGATTGGACTGTTGACTCAATGCCCATCCCACTAGTTAGACCACCTACAAATGCTCCTAGAACTAACGAGAGAACTACATTGATGCGAAGCAAGCTTAATATTAACATAACGGCAACAGCCGCAATTACTGCATTCATTGTTACACTCTACTTTCATACACTAAATTACTAACATGTTAAACTTTATTATTCTGATAATTGAAAGTCAAGGTTTTTTGTAATTTCTATATTCTTTGCACTAAAAAAACAGTGTAATGATAACCACCACACTGTTTCCGAGTTTCCTCTTATTTAATATTACAACGACTGACGTACAACCTTTTTATAGTAGCCTACCGATAGAATAGCAAAAATCGTATATAAAGCTATATAACAGCACATTGCAATCCACAAGGGAGCTGTTAACTCTGTCCCAAATAAAAACCATCCTGACTTAACAGCAAAGTAGCTATGCAATAACCCAATAACTAATGGAACACCGAAATTAAAGGCCTGTTTCATATAAATACCTTTCATGATATCTTTTTCAGCAAAACCAATCTTTCGTAGGATTGTATAGGAATCACGTTCTTCCTCCGCCTCAGACATTTGTTTAAAGTATAGAATACTACCTGTGGTCATTAAAAACGCTAACCCTAAAAATGCTGTTGTAAAGATGGTAAGACCCAATGATTCAATATTGTCTTTACGTTTTCCTTCATAGGATGATTGTGTATATTGCTTTGTCTTCCCTTTATCATCTACAGCCGTAATAATACCTGCATTTGATTGAATATATAATTTTTCTGCTGTTGCAATATCTTCGTTAGATTTTAAAGTAATTGTTGTTTGATGATGCCAAGGATAAAGAGCTGCCTGTGTAGTTAAACTTTTAAACATATCATCTGTCACAACAAAGATAGGTCCACCACCCCCAGCCGTTACAATACCACTTATCACGCTTTTATCATGGATATCAACGACATGAAAAGTTTCTTCAAGTTCTCCTGCAGATACTACTAAATCATGATCTTTCTCTAACGGGAACATTTCAGCCATATAACCACCATAGTTTGTTAAGATAACCTCATTCCCTGAAAGCTTAGCTTCTGGAACACTCTGCTGGTAATCTGAAAGTGGAATGGTATAAATTGTGCCTTCCATTGTATATAAAGGGTTATCCTGCTGTTTTTTAGACATCAATTGACCTACAGCAGCGGTTACTCCCTGAAGACGGTAGTCAATTTTATCATAAGCAATATTATTTTCCTCTAACTTCTCTAAAAATTCCTCCCCTTGCTCTTCAAGCAATATGAAATCACCAGGTACTTGGCTATATGCAGATGCTTCCGAGGAGTAGTAGGCGATATAGGAAAGAGTCGTCACGCCTAGAGAAACGCCTGTTAACACAGTGATTAGTGTTAATGACTTTGCATTGCTCTTCATACGATGCATGATGGGCGTTAATGCTAATACATCCTTTATGGATAAATGCCCTTTTTTCTTTAGGCGAATAGTATTCATAATAAATGCTACAGAGAAACGAAAAACAAGGAATGTTCCACCAATTGTAGTAGCTAAAATAATTATCATATTGATAAATAAATTACCAGCAGATTCGATATCGAACAACTTTGTCGATGCATAGTAGCCATAAACAATCAGTATAAGACCCAAAAAGCCAATAACCATCTGGAACGCACTAAAACGTCTCACACGCTCATCTGCTTGTTTTGCTGCACTAAATAATGATAACAATGACACATGATGAATCATCCAAGCCATCTGTATAAGAACAATGATTAATAAGATAGTAAAAACAATCATCGACTGCATTAAAGCTTGTGTACTAAAAGTCATGGTTACAAGAGCTTCTTTTTCAAGCACTCGAAGCAAAATCATTGCAAACACACGAGAGCTAAAGAAGCCTGCCAACATACCTATAATAACGGCTCCAACAAATAAGAGAATGTTTTCAACCGCTAATAAACGCACGATTAGCCCCTTAGTCATGCCGATCAGTTGATACAAACCTATTTCCTTACTACGACGCTTCATAAATAAATGGTTTGCATACAGAACGAAGAATAAAACGATAAAATAAAGAATATAAGTTGCTGCCTTAAATCCGGCCGTAGCTGTTCCACTCATTTGAACAGCAGCCCACACCTCCGTATTATTTTGCAAGGTGACAAACGAAAAGTATAAGGTAACACTAAAAATAAGTGCAAAGAAATATAGATAGTAGTGCTTCATATTTTTCTTCATACTTCGAAGTACTAACTTACTAAGACTCATACCCGTCACCGCCTAGCACACTTTGTGTATGCATGATTTCTTTGAAAAAGGCCTGCCTTGTTTTATCGCCCTTATAAAGTTCACTATAGATAAGGCCATCCTTTAGAAATAACACACGTGTACAGAAACTTGCGGCTACTGCATCGTGTGTAACCATCATAATTGTCGCTTCTTTTGTTTCATTTATATTTTGTAGATTTTGAAGCAGGGCTGTAGCTGATTTAGAATCTAGTGCACCAGTGGGCTCGTCTGCAAATACCAATGACGGATTGGTAATAAGTGCACGTGCAGCAGAGGTACGCTGTTTTTGTCCACCTGATATTTCGTTGGGGTATTTATTTAAAATTTCCGTGATTCCCAACAAAGAAGTGAGTTCCTTCACTCGACTTTCGGCAACAGCTTTTGGTAACTTACTGATGGCTAACGGTAGAAGAATATTTTCTTTTACTGTCAAGGTATCTAATAAATTATAGTCTTGAAATATAAATCCCAGCTGCTCTCTTCGGAAGTTTGCTAAAGCCTTTTCTTTCATACCACGTAAACTATGACCGTTTATCTCAATAACACCTTCTGTCGCAAAGTCAATTGAGCATAAGACATTTAAAAGCGTTGTTTTACCAGAGCCAGAAGGACCCATAATACCTACAAATTCTCCTCTATTCACTTCTACATCAATACCCTTTAATACTTCCTGAGCCGTTGATTTTTTTCCATACACTTTCTTTATTTTACGTCCTATTAAAACTGTCACTTCATAACGCCCCTTTCTATAGTTCAAGTGTACCCTGTCAAACCTAATCATTCGTGCGTTTTACATGACAATATAAAAAGGTAGGTGACATTTTCGTCATCTACCTGTTAGTTTCGCATATTCATTTTGTAAGGGGAAACGTAGTGTAAATAGCGAGCCTTCACCAACTTTAGATTGAACATTAATACGAATACCAATTTTATGGGCTACATTAGATGCTAAATAGAGACCCATACCTGTAGATTGAGAGGATTCCCTTCCCGCTGTTCCTGTATAAGATTTTTGAAAAATCCGAGGTAAATCGTCTAAAGGTATACCCCTACCTATATCTTTAATATGTAGTAATGTTGCACCTGAAGAATCATGTTCTGTAAAGATTGTTATCTCAGAATTTACTGGGCTATACTTGATGGCATTCGAAAGAATTTGTCGAATAATAAAAGCTAGCCACTTGCCATCTGTCATAACCATCTCTGTCAGTTCACCAATTTCAAAGCCAATGCCTTTTTCAAGACACCAAGCTTGCATAGCTCGGATTTCTTTATAAATAATGGGCTTTAGTTCAATCTCATTTAAATAATTATCTTTTTCAATAGCGTATAATCTTGTTTGATGCAGTTGTTGATCAACCAAAAGATGTAGTCTTAGCCATTCATTCTCTAATTTTCGACGTAGCTGTAAATCCTCAATATGTTCAAACATTAAATTAATGGCAGTTAAAGGTGCTTTTACTTCATGGACCCAAGCTAATAGTTCATCAGAATGTTCCTGTATCTGCACTTTGGCTTGATTTAACTCTAAATTCTTTTCAAAAAAGGCATCCTCCATTTTTCGAAAGTATACTTCTTGAAAAGGAGATAAAGCTAAACTATTTCTATGTGCATCATCAAGGTGGCTATCCATATTTCCCAGGAAATCTTTTAATTTCCCAACTTCGATGACATAGCGACACCAAAAAAAGAGTATAAAACATACAAGTAAACTAACGTTTACATACCAAATAGAAACTCCATTTAAACCAACATCTAAAGAAAATAGCACATTTAGAATTATCAGAGTAAAAATAAAAAATCCTATCCAAGCAAAGCGTTCTCTAACAAATAATAATAACAACTTCCCTCACATCCCTCAGCTTACTGCCATATAACCAAGTCCCTTTTTTGTTAGTATTACCTCATGTAAACCAATATCCTCTAGCTTTGCACGTAACCGATTAACGTTTACAGACAAAGTATTATCGTTTACGAAACGTTCGTCATCCCATAGTTTTCTCATTAGCTCGTCTCTTGAAACGATATGATTAGCCTGCTCCACTAATATTCTTAAAATAAAAAGTTCATTTTTTGTTAAAGAAGCAATGGCACCATTATACATAATTTCACTTCTCGCATAATCAATTATGGCATCGTTAAAACGTGTAACATCCATTTTTTCTTCAACGTAATCATAGGTTCTACGTAAAATAGCCTGTGCTTTTGCGAGTAAAACTTCCATATGAAAAGGCTTTTGAATAAAATCATCAGCCCCCATTTGCATAGCCATCACCATATCCATCGGGTGATCTCGGGAAGAAAGAAAAAGGATTGGCACTTTGGATAAATGACGAATTTCACGACACCAATGAAAGCCGTCATAGGCAGGCAATTGAATATCAATTAGCACGAGATGGGGCTTCTCCTCTATAAAGTCATCCATCACCTTCTGAAAATTTTTAGGTCCAACCACGTTTAGTGACCACTGCTCAAAACGTTCTTGAATCATGCTAAAAATAGAAGGATCGTCTTCAATCAGCAAAATTTTCATGTCCATACTCAGTTCCCCTTTCCCTTTAATTATTTACGCTAGAGGACATGCTTGTGGTTATGTACACATACACTAATTAAAACTCTAATTTTTCTTTATTTTAACACAAAAAACCAATCTGTAGGCGTCCCTACAGATTGGTTTGGAATTAGCAAGAGCTAAAATTATTTTTGGATAGAAGCAACTACGCCAGCGCCTACAGTACGGCCACCCTCACGGATAGAGAATTTAGTACCTTCTTCAAGAGCGATTGGAGCGATAAGTTCAACTGTCATTTCGATGTTATCACCAGGCATTACCATTTCAACGCCTTCTGGTAAGTTACAGATACCTGTTACGTCAGTTGTACGGAAGTAGAACTGAGGACGGTAGTTAGAGAAGAATGGAGTATGACGGCCACCCTCTTCTTTTGATAAAACGTAAACTTCAGCTTTGAAGTTAGTGTGTGGAGTAATTGAACCTGGTTTAGCTAATACTTGACCACGTTGGATTTCTTCACGAGCAACACCACGTAGTAAAGCACCGATGTTGTCACCAGCTTCAGCATAGTCTAATAATTTACGGAACATTTCTACACCAGTTACAGTAGTAGATTTAGCTTCTTCAGCGATACCGATGATTTCAACTACGTCACCAACTTTAACTTGACCACGTTCAACACGGCCAGTTGCAACTGTACCACGACCAGTAATAGAGAATACGTCCTCTACTGGCATCATGAATGGTTTGTCAGTTTGACGTTCTGGAGTTGGGATGTAAGAATCTACAGCGTCCATTAATTCAACGATTTTTTCTTCCCATTCTGGTTCACCTTCAAGAGCTTTAAGAGCAGAACCTTTGATTACAGGAATATCGTCACCTGGGAAGTCATATTCAGATAGTAGGTCACGGATTTCCATTTCTACTAATTCTAATAATTCTTCGTCGTCAACCATATCACATTTGTTCATGAATACTACTAAGTATGGAACACCTACTTGACGAGATAAAAGGATGTGTTCACGAGTTTGTGGCATTGGGCCGTCAGCAGCAGATACTACTAAGATACCGCCGTCCATTTGAGCAGCACCAGTGATCATGTTTTTAACATAGTCAGCGTGTCCTGGGCAGTCAACGTGTGCATAGTGACGAGTTTCAGTTTCGTATTCTACGTGAGAAGTATTGATTGTGATACCACGTTCTTTTTCTTCTGGAGCGTTATCGATATCAGCGTAAGATTTAGCTGTACCACCCATTTTTTTAGAAAGAACTGTAGCGATTGCAGCAGTTAAAGTAGTTTTACCATGGTCAACGTGTCCGATTGTACCAATGTTAGCATGCGTTTTAGAACGGTCAAATTTTTCTTTAGCCATTAGAGATTGCCTCCTCAAAATTGTATGTTTTAGATTTAAAATTTATAGAATGAATGCTGATAGAGAACGGGCCCATCCCCTATCCTGCAATCATAGCTTACAAATTAGTTATACTTTATGCAAGATGAAATTTCAATTATTCACCTTTATTTTTTTTGATGATATCTTCAGAGATTGATTTTGGTACTTCTTCATAATGATCGAATACCATTGAGAATACACCACGACCTTGCGTTGCAGAACGTAAAGTTGTTGCATATCCAAACATTTCTGAAAGTGGAACCATCGCACGAACAACTTGAGCGTTACCGCGAGCTTCCATACCTTCTACGCGACCACGGCGAGAAGTGATGTTACCCATGATATCACCAAGATATTCTTCAGGAATTACAACTTCAACTTTCATCATAGGCTCTAAAAGAACTGGACTACATTTTGATGCAGCAGCTTTAAGTGCCATAGATGCAGCGATTTTAAATGCCATTTCGTTTGAGTCAACATCATGGTATGAACCATCGAATAATTTCGCTTTGATGTCGATTAATGGGTAACCAGCGATTACACCGCGGTCAAGCGAGTCACGAAGACCTGCTTCTACAGCTGGAATATATTCACGTGGTACTACACCACCAACGATAGCATTTTCGAATTCAAAGCCTTTACCCTCTTCATTTGGAGAGAACTCGATCCATACGTCACCGTATTGACCACGACCACCTGATTGACGAGTGAATTTACCTTGAACTTGAGCAGAGCCACGGAATGTTTCACGGTAAGATACCATTGGAGCACCTACGTTAGCTTCTACTTTAAATTCACGGCGCATACGATCAACTAAGATATCAAGGTGAAGCTCACCCATACCTGAGATAATTGTTTGACCAGTTTCTTGGTCTGTATGTGCACGGAATGTTGGATCTTCTTCTTGTAGTTTTTGTAAAGCTTGACCCATTTTATCTTGGTCAGCTTTTGATTTTGGTTCTACAGAAAGAGAGATAACTGGTTCTGGGAACTCCATAGACTCAAGGATAACAAGGTTTTTCTCTTCACAAAGAGTGTCACCAGTTGTTGTATCTTTAAGACCTACAGCAGCTGCGATATCACCAGCAAATACTTTTGAAATCTCTTCACGGCTGTTAGCGTGCATTTGTAGGATACGACCTACACGTTCACGTTTACCTTTTGAAGAGTTTTGTACGTATGAACCTGATTCAAGAACACCAGAGTACACACGGAAGAACGTTAATTTACCTACGAATGGGTCAGTCATAACTTTAAATGCTAAAGCTGAGAATGGCGCTTCGTCTGATGATGGACGTTCAGTTTCATCACCATCTGGAGTTGTACCTTTAATAGCTGGTACATCAACTGGTGATGGTAAGTAATCGATAACTGCGTCAAGCATTTTACGAACACCTTTGTGTTTGAATGCTGTACCACAGATTACTGGGTAGAATTCTACAGCGATTGTCGCTTTACGGATAGCCGCTTTAAGCTCTTCTTTTGTAATTTCTTCACCAGCAAAGTATTTTTCCATGATTTCTTCGTTAACTTCAGCGATTGCTTCGATTAACTTCTCACGGTATTCTTCAGCTTGCGCTTTGAATTCTTCAGGAATTGGTTGACCTTCACGTAATGCTGTACCTTCTTCGTTATCGTAGTAAGTTACATCCATTTCAACTAGGTCAATAATTGCTTTGAACTCATCTTCCGCACCAATTGGTAATTGGATTGGATGAGCATTTGCTTGTAAACGCTCGTGTAAAGTACCTACAGAATATAGGAAATCTGCACCCATTTTATCCATTTTGTTAATGAATACGATACGTGGTACACCGTAAGTTGTAGCTTGACGCCATACAGTTTCTGTTTGAGGTTCAACACCAGATTGAGCATCAAGTACAGTTACTGCGCCGTCAAGTACACGTAAAGAACGTTCTACTTCTACAGTGAAGTCTACGTGTCCAGGAGTATCGATGATGTTTACGCGGTTGCCTTTCCATTGAGCTGTTGTCGCAGCAGAAGTGATTGTGATACCACGTTCTTGCTCTTGCTCCATCCAGTCCATTTGAGAAGCGCCTTCATGAGTTTCACCGATTTTGTGAATCTTACCTGTGTAATAAAGGATACGCTCAGTTGTTGTTGTTTTACCAGCATCAATGTGAGCCATGATCCCAATATTACGAGTATTCTCTAGTGAGAATTCGCGTTTCATTAGGTATTTCTCCTTCCATATTGGGCTTATGCTATGTTTAGATTACCAACGGTAGTGAGCGAATGCTTTGTTCGCTTCTGCCATTTTGTGCATATCTTCACGTTTCTTAACTGATGCACCAGTGTTGTTAGAAGCATCAAGGATTTCGTTAGCTAAACGCTCTTCCATAGTTTTTTCACCACGAAGACGAGAATAGTTAACTAGGTAACGAAGACCTAAAGTTGTACGACGTTCTGGGCGTACTTCAACTGGTACTTGGTAGTTAGAACCACCAACACGGCGAGCACGTACTTCAAGAACTGGCATTACGTTATTTAGAGCAGCTTCGAATACTTCGATTGGATCTTGACCAGAACGTTCTTTAACTAGTTCGAACGCACCGTATAAAATCTTTTGAGAAGTACCTCTTTTACCATCAATCATCATTTTATTGATTAAACGAGTTACTAGTTTTGAATTATAAATTGGATCTGGTAACACGTCACGTTTGGAAACAGGACCTTTACGAGGCATGTGTTTTCCTCCTTTCATTGAGTAAATATATAGTGGGATTTAAATTATTTTTTTTCTTTAGGGCGTTTTGTACCGTATAAAGAACGTGATTGCATACGACCGTTTACACCAGCAGTATCAAGAGCACCACGAACGATATGGTAACGAACACCCGGTAAGTCTTTTACACGACCGCCACGGATAAGAACAACACTGTGCTCTTGTAAGTTGTGGCCTTCACCAGGAATGTACGCTGTAACCTCGATTTGGTTAGTTAAACGTACACGAGCGTATTTACGTAACGCTGAGTTTGGTTTTTTAGGCGTCATTGTACCTACACGAGTACAAACACCACGTTTTTGTGGAGATTTAACATCAGTTAAAGATTTTTTAAATGAGTTATATCCTTTGTTTAACGCTGGTGAATTTGATTTCGTGATTTTAGATTTACGAGGCTTACGTACCAATTGGTTAATTGTAGGCATCGATTTTTCCTCCCTTCATTCCTTCTTTTTTTAATACCACACATCCAGGTGGTTCATTTTTTGGGTAAAAACAAAGTCTTTGTGCATTTTACACAAAAACTACTCTACAGTAATCGCAACTACCGCAGCTCCAACATGGATTCCACAGGCTTTGCCCAGTTCCTTTTTGGACTCAACAAGAATAACTGGTATACCGATTTCTCTCGCGAAAGATATGGCCGAATCGGTTACCCAATTGTCTGCATCAAGTGCCACAAAAAGTTCTTTCACTGAACCAGCTCGCATTGCTTTTACTGCTTGCTTTGTACCTATGATTGTTTGACTAGCCCTTACTTTATCATAAGACATTTACATATCCTCCGAAGTACAGACAGTTAACTATCAACCTTCAATATATTATCATTACTCATTTACACTGTCAACTAATATCTTGAAAAAGTCCGAAGAGATGATGAAAATATGCATCTCTTCGGCCTAATTTAATGTTTATTCAGCAGAAACGACTTCTGTGTCAAGCTCATCTTTTTCGATGCGGATTTGACGATAACGTTGCATACCAGTACCTGCAGGAACAAGTTTACCGATAATTACGTTCTCTTTTAATCCAAGAAGTTCGTCACGTTTACCCTTAATTGCTGCATCTGTTAACACACGTGTTGTTTCTTGGAACGATGCTGCAGATAAGAATGATTCTGTTTCAAGAGAAGCTTTTGTAATACCAAGGATAACAGGGCGACAAGTTGCAGGGTTTTTGCCATTCATAACAGCGTCTACGTTTGCCTCTGAGAATTGGTGGATATCTAGTAATGAGCCAGGTAGTAATTCTGTATCTCCAGCTTCAATTACACGCACTTTACGAAGCATTTGGCGAACCATTACCTCAATGTGTTTATCCCCAATTTCTACCCCTTGCATACGGTATACTTTTTGAACTTCTTTTAATAAATATTCTTGAACAGTTGAAACGTCTTTGACTTTTAGCAATTGTTTTGGATCGATAGAACCTTCTGTTAAAACTTGACCACGTTCTACATTATCACCTTCGATAACTTTCAAACGTGCGTTATAAGGTGCTTGATACTTACGAGTTTCTACGTCACCTTGAATTGTAATTTCTTTTAAGCCTTCACGAATTTCTGTGATATCTGAAACCGTACCAGCAATTTCTGAAATAACAGATTGACCTTTTGGATTACGTGCTTCAAAGATCTCTTGGATACGTGGAAGACCTTGTGTAATATCATCACCGGCAACCCCACCTGTATGGAATGTACGCATTGTTAACTGTGTACCTGGTTCACCGATTGATTGAGCCGCAATAATACCAACTGCTTCCCCAACTTCAACCTTCTCACCTGTCGCCAAGTTCATGCCGTAACATTTTTTACAAACGCCGTGTTTTGTATTACATGTAAATGCTGAACGGATTGTCACTTCTTCAATACCAGCCTCGATAATTGCACGAGCGATATCTTGGTCGATTAAACCGTCTTTTGCAAGAATTACTTCACCAGTTTCAGGGTGGAAGATTGTTTTCTTCGTATGACGACCAACAATACGTTCATCTAGAGCTTCAATTAACTCTGTGCCTTCCATTAGTGCACCAATCGTTAAGCCACGGTCAGTACCACAGTCATCTTCACGAACGATAACATCTTGTGCAACGTCAACAAGACGACGCGTTAAGTAACCTGAATCGGCAGTTTTTAGGGCTGTATCGGCAAGACCTTTACGAGCACCGTGAGTTGAGATGAAGTACTCTAATACTGTTAAACCTTCACGGAATGAAGATTTGATTGGAAGTTCGATAATACGACCAGCCGGGTTGGCCATCAGACCACGCATACCAGCTAGCTGAGTAAAGTTAGATGCATTACCACGGGCACCTGAATCAGACATCATGAAAATTGGGTTTGTTTTCTCAAGTGACTTCATCAGCTTCGCTTGAATTTCATCTTTTGCAGCACTCCAGCTTGAAATAACGCGATCATAACGCTCATCCTCAGTAATGAAACCACGACGGAATTGCGCTTGAACTTTATCTACTTTCTCTTGAGCTTCTGCTAAAATTTCACCTTTATCAGGTAATACCACGATATCAGATACACCTACAGTAATACCTGCACGTGTTGAATATTTGAAACCTAGGTTTTTCATACGGTCAAGCATTTTAGATGTTTCCGTAATGTGGAAACGTTTAAATACTTCAGCAATGATATTTCCTAAGAATTTCTTACGGAATGGGTTTACAACAGGTACTGATGCAAAGTATTTACGCAATACAGCTGTACGTTGTGCATCAATTTTCCCTTTTTCATCTAAATTATTATAAGCACTATCTGATTCAAGCTCTTTAAGTGTTTCTTCATCAATTGTTAACTTAGCAAAGTATTTTTCTGGTGTTACTTGCTCTAAGTTGAAATCAGTTGGCTCATTAATATAAGGGAATGATTCCGGTAAGATTTCATTAAAGATTACTTTACCGACAGTTGTTAATAAGAACATATTATTTTGTTCTTCAGTGAATGTCGGATTATTTAATGAACTTGCTTTAATTGCGATACGTGTATGCAAGTGTACATGACCTGTATCATAGGCAATTAAAACTTCATTTGGACCATAGAAAACAGTACCTTCACCACGTGCGCCTTCACGTTCAAGTGTTAAGTAGTAGTTTCCTAATACCATATCTTGAGAAGGTGTTACAACAGGTTTACCGTCTTTTGGATTCAGGATGTTTTGTGCAGCAAGCATTAGAAGACGAGCTTCAGCTTGAGCTTCAGCTGATAATGGTACGTGAACCGCCATTTGGTCACCATCGAAGTCAGCATTATAGGCTGTACATACTAATGGGTGAAGACGAATAGCACGACCTTCAACTAGTGTTGGTTCAAATGCTTGAATTCCAAGACGGTGAAGCGTTGGTGCACGGTTTAGTAATACTGGATGCTCACGGATAACATCTTCTAAAACGTCCCATACGTCGTTATTTAAACGTTCGATTTTACGTTTAGCAGATTTAATGTTATGAGCAAGACCACGCTCTACTAATTCTTTCATAACGAATGGCTTGAATAATTCGATAGCCATTTCTTTTGGTAAGCCACATTGGTACATTTTTAAGTTTGGACCTACTACGATAACCGAACGACCAGAGTAGTCAACACGTTTACCAAGTAGATTTTGACGGAAACGACCTTGTTTACCTTTCAACATATGTGAAAGTGATTTTAACGGGCGGTTACCAGGACCTGTTACAGGACGTCCACGACGACCATTATCGATTAATGCATCAACAGCTTCTTGTAACATTCGTTTTTCATTTTGTACGATGATGCTCGGAGCACCTAAATCTAATAAACGTTTTAAACGGTTATTACGATTAATTACACGACGGTATAAATCGTTTAAATCTGAAGTCGCGAAACGACCACCATCTAATTGCACCATTGGACGAAGCTCTGGTGGAATAACAGGTAGTACATCTAGAATCATCCATTCAGGTGAGTTTCCTGAGTTACGGAAAGATTCAACAACTTCTAGACGTTTAATGGCACGAGTACGTCTTTGACCTTGAGCAGATTTTAACTCCTCTTTTAAAGATTGCGTTTCATCTTCTAGGTCGATTTTACCTAATAATTTTTTGATTGCTTCTGCACCCATTGATGCTTCGAATGTATTACCGAATTTTTCACGGTATGCACGATACTCTTTTTCAGATAGTAATTGTTTACTTTCTAAATTAGTAGCACCTGCATCGATCACAACGTATGAAGCGAAATAGATAACTTCTTCAAGAGCACGAGGTGACATATCTAAAATTAGACCCATACGGCTAGGAATACCTTTGAAGTACCAGATATGAGAAACTGGTGCTGCTAATTCGATATGTCCCATACGTTCACGACGAACTTTAGCACGTGTTACTTCAACGCCACAACGATCACAAACTACGCCTTTATAGCGTACACGTTTATATTTCCCACAGTGACACTCCCAGTCCTTAGTTGGACCAAAAATACGCTCACAGAATAAACCATCTTTTTCTGGTTTTAGTGTACGGTAGTTAATTGTTTCAGGTTTTTTAACCTCTCCATATGACCAAGAACGAATCTTGTCAGGTGATGCTAAACCAATTTTCATATATTCAAATTCATTAACGTCTATCAAGGAGCCTACCTCCCTCTAGTATAGGTCTTTATAAAGACTCTTTTACGCAGCTCGATAATCGTTTGCAAAGATTGCCTCTTTGGCAAAGGATTAGAAATAGAATGATTTATTAAAAGAAAAAGCCAGGCAGGGCGTTAAATCCTGCCCGGCTAATTTGAAAAATAAGTTTGACCATATTCACATTTGTGAATTTGGTTTTCCATTATTCAAAAGACTCTACTGGCTCTTCTTCTGTATCTGGCTGTGGTGCAATGTTAAGTGCATCAGCTGGCTGAAGATCGTCTTCTTCGTCTAAATCGCGAAGCTCTACTTCTTCATCATTAACTGTTAACATCTTAACATCCATACCAAGAGATTGAAGTTCTTTAATCAATACTTTGAATGACTCAGGAACACCTGGCTCTGGTACACTTTCACCTTTAACGATGGCTTCATATGTTTTCACACGACCAACAACGTCATCAGATTTAACCGTTAAGATTTCTTGAAGTGTATACGCAGCACCATAAGCTTCAAGTGCCCATACCTCCATTTCACCAAAACGTTGTCCACCAAATTGCGCTTTACCACCAAGTGGTTGTTGCGTAACAAGTGAGTAAGGACCAGTTGAACGTGCATGAAGTTTATCATCAACCATGTGAGCAAGTTTGATCATATACATGATACCTACTGATACACGATTATCGAATGGTTCACCAGAACGTCCATCATACAGGATTGTTTTACCGTCACGGTTCATCCCAGCTTCTTCCATTGTTTCCCAAACGTCTTCTTCATTAGCACCATCAAATACTGGTGTTGCCATGTGAACGCCTAGATAACGAGAAGCCATACCTAAGTGTAACTCTAAAACTTGTCCGATATTCATACGGGAAGGTACACCAAGTGGATTTAACATGATATCAACAGGCGTGCCATCTGGCATGAATGGCATATCTTCTTCTGGTAAGATACGAGAGATAACCCCTTTGTTACCATGACGTCCGGCCATTTTGTCCCCAACACGAATTTTACGTTTTTGAACAATATAAGCACGAACTAATTGGTTAACACCTGGTGGTAATTCATCGCCATCTTCACGGTTAAATACTTTAACATCAAGAATGATACCGCCAGCACCGTGTGGTACACGTAATGAAGTATCACGAACCTCACGAGCCTTTTCACCGAAGATTGCATGTAATAAACGCTCTTCAGCAGTTAATTCTGTAACCCCTTTAGGCGTTACTTTCCCAACAAGAATATCACCGTCACGTACTTCCGCACCAATACGGATAATACCACGTTCGTCTAGGTTACGAAGTGCATCTTCTCCGACGTTTGGAATATCACGAGTGATTTCTTCTGGTCCAAGCTTTGTATCACGAGATTCTGATTCATATTCTTCGATATGAACAGATGTATAGACATCGTCTTTTACAAGGCGCTCACTCATAATAACAGCATCCTCATAGTTAAAGCCGTTCCAAGTCATGAATGCAACCAGTACGTTACGTCCAAGAGCTAGTTCGCCTTTTTCCATTGAGGGACCATCTGCTAAAATGTCTCGAGGTTTCACACGTTCGCCTACTTTTACAAGTGGGCGTTGGTTATATGAAGTACCTTGGTTAGAACGAATGAACTTCTGTAATTTATATTTTGTTAAATCGCCTTTAACCTCTTTGCCGTCTACAACTTCAATGCGGCGTACATGGATAGAGCGAGCTTCAACGTGCTCAACAATACCATCATACTTCGCTACTACAGCTGCACCTGAATCACGCGCATCAACATGTTCCATACCAGTACCAACGAATGGTGCTTCTGGGTTAAGTAGTGGAACTGCTTGACGTTGCATGTTGGCACCCATAAGTGCACGGTTCGAGTCATCGTTTTCTAAGAACGGTATACATGCAGTCGCTGCAGAGACAACTTGTTTAGGAGATACATCCATGTAGTCCATTTGCGCTTTATTGAATACCGTGTTATCACCACGGAAACGACCTACTACTTCATCATTTACAAAAGTACCATCTGGATTTAACGGTGAATTTGCTTGTGCTACATAGTAGTTATCTTCTTCATCAGCTGTTAAATAATCAATTTGCTCCGTTACTCGACCTGTTTCGTGGTCAATACGACGATAAGGTGTTTCAATGAAGCCAAATTTATTAACTTTGGCAAATGAAGATAATGAGTTGATTAACCCAATGTTTGGACCCTCTGGTGTCTCGATCGGACACATACGACCATAGTGAGAGTAGTGAACGTCACGTACTTCGAAGCCAGCACGCTCACGCGTTAAACCACCAGGACCTAATGCAGATAGACGACGTTTATGCGTTAACTCTGCTAATGGGTTTGTTTGGTCCATGAATTGTGATAATTGAGAGCTTCCGAAGAACTCTTTAATCGACGCAATCACTGGACGGATATTGATTAATTGTTGTGGTACGATCGCAGCTGTGTCATTAATTGACATACGCTCACGTACTACACGTTCCATACGAGACAAACCGATACGGAATTGATTTTGTAGTAACTCACCAACAGAACGTAGGCGACGGTTACCTAAATGGTCAATATCATCTGTTGCACCTACTTGGTAAAGTAAGTTAAAGAAATAGCTTACTGAAGATAAAACATCAGCAGGTGTAATATTCTTCACTTCTTCATCAATGTACGCATTACCAATGATATTAATTTCTTTTTGAGCTTCATCCTTTGGAGCATAAATCTTAATAGATTGGATGGTTACATCATCTTCAAGCACTCCACCGACTTGTGATAAAGTGCGGTAACCAATACCTTTTGATGAATCTTCTAGGTAAGGTAGAATTTTATCTAAAGTACGACGATCTAGTACTGTACCTTTTTCTACTAAAATTTCGCCTGTTTCTGGATCTACAAGCGTTTCAGCAATCGTTTGGTTGAATAAACGATTTTTAATGTGAAGCTTTTTATTCATTTTGTAGCGACCAACATTCGCTAAATCATAACGTTTAGCATCGAAGAAACGAGAGTATAATAAACTCTTCGCACTTTCTACTGTTGGTGGCTCACCTGGACGTAAACGTTCGTAGATTTCTAAAAGCGCTTTTTCTGTACTTTCAGAGTTATCTTTTTCTAACGTATTACGCAGATACTCGTTATCACCGATAATATCGATAATTTCTTGATCTGAACCGAAACCTAATGCACGTAGTAACACTGTTACTGGTAGCTTACGAGTACGATCAATTCGCACATAAACTACGTCTTTCGCATCAGTTTCATACTCTAACCAAGCACCACGGTTTGGAATAACTGTAGCTCCAAAGCCTTTTTTACCGTTTTTATCAGTTTTATCATGGAAATACACACTTGGTGAACGAACTAATTGTGAAACGATAACACGTTCAGCACCGTTGATAATGAACGTACCTGTTTCTGTCATTAACGGGAAATCACCCATGAAGACATCTTGTTCTTTCACTTCGTCTGTTTCTTTGTTGTAAAGACGTACTTTCACACGTAATGGAGCTGCGTAAGTAACATCTCGCTCTTTACACTCATCAACATCATATTTAGGCTCACCTAATGAATAATCGATGAATTCTAATGAAAGATTACCTGTAAAGTCCTCGATCGGCGAAATGTCACGGAACATTTCACGTAAACCTTCTTCAAGGAACCACTCGTAAGACGCCGTTTGAATCTCAATCAGATTTGGAAGCTCAAGCACCTCTTTAATACGCGCAAAGCTTCTACGCTGGCGGTGTTGTCCGTACTGAACTAGTTGACCTGTCAACTCATTCACCCCTCAATAAAGCGATATTAGGTCTTTGCAAAATCATACAAATAGTGTATGATTTCGAAAGACAAAAAGAAAACGAGTCTTCAAAAAGATCTCATTTTCGGTTAACTAAACTTATCTTGGCAAGTATACCCATATTAAAACAATTCTATACAAAAAGGGCATACGACCTCAAAATAATATTTTTGCATTGTATCATATTATCATAGCCGATTTGTCAAGTCAATAAATTATACATATTTCATTTATTTTTTTGCGCGTACTATCCAGTACCCTTTTTTCTTTTCTACTACATCGACTTCTGAAAACTTTTCTTCTAAGTAACTTACTGTCGATGGCGCTCCTTGTTTCTTCTGAATGACTACCCAGAGTTCACCCGAAGACACTAGCCGATCGTAAGCTCCATCGTAAAAGCGGAAAATCGTTTCCTTCCCCGCACGAATTGGTGGATTTGTTAAGATAGCTGCTGCATCTACATCTTTATCAACCATCGATAGGCCGTCACTCACAAATATTCGCACATTTTGAACACCGTTCACTTGCGCATTTTTTTGCGAAAGCGCAACTGCACGTTCATTAATATCCATCATAAAAACGGTACGGTCTGGATTAGTTTTGGCAATCGATAACCCTATCGGCCCGTATCCACAACCTACATCAAAAATCGCACCATCAATATCAGGCATTTGAAAAGCGTCTATTAAAACACGGGATCCAAAATCTACTTCGCTTTTACTAAATACACCTGCATCCGTTTCGAATGAAAACGTATGCCCTAGTAACTTGAATGTCCAGTGACGTGGTTTACTTTCAGTTTGAGGCTTACTTGTATAATAGTGATCTGACATTTTCACGCCTCCTCAGAATGAAGAAAAAAGCTCGCCAAAATGACGAGCTTTCCTTTTGTTAAAAAGTAACGCGAGATTACTTAACTTCTACAGATGCGCCAACTTCTTCAAGTTTAGCTTTGATTTCTTCAGCTTCATCTTTAGAAACGCCTTCTTTAAGAGCTTTAGGAGCGTTATCTACTACTTCTTTAGCTTCTTTAAGACCTAAACCAGTGATTTCACGAACCACTTTGATTACTTTGATTTTTTCTGCACCAGCAGATGCTAATACTACGTCAAATTCTGTTTTTTCTTCAGCTGCAGCAGCACCACCAGCAACTACTGCTACTGGAGCAGCAGCTGTTACACCGAATTCTTCTTCGATAGCTTTTACTAAATCGTTTAATTCAAGAACTGTCATAGCTTTGATAGCTTCTAAGATTTGCTCTTTATTCATTATAATTTCCTCCTAATTGGATAATGTTTTATTTTTTTGCGATCAGGCCGCAGAAGTATTAGTGCGTCTTAAATTACGCGCCTTGTTCTTCTTTTTGTTCTGCAACAGCTTTTGTTGCAAGTGCGAAGTTACGCACTGGAGCTTGAAGTACAGATAAAAGCATAGAAAGTAGACCTTCGCGTGATGGAAGTTCTGCAAGTGCTTTAACATCTTCAACAGAAGAAATAGTACCTTCAATAATACCAGCTTTAATTTCTAAAGCTTCGTTTTTCTTAGCGAACTCGTTGATGATTTTAGCAGGCGCTACAACATCTTCATTTGAGAACGCAATTGCGTTAGGACCAACTAATACTTCGTTGATTCCTTCAAGGCCAGCAGCTTCAGCAGCACGACGAGTTAAAGTGTTTTTGTAAACTTTGAACTCAACGCCAGCTTCACGAAGTTGTTTACGAAGCTCTGTTACTTGTGCAACATTAAGACCACGGTAATCCACAACTACTACAGAAGCAGCGCCTTGGAATTTTTCAGTAATCTCTTGAACTTGTACTTGTTTGTTTTCGATTGCTTTGCTCATGATGACACCTCCTATTAGAATGGGTCATTTATACCGACAAAAGAAAAGCCTCCGAGTCAAATAGACACAGAGGCTGAAAGTCATCATCTTTAAATAAGAATCTGAATTCCGATGTCCTCGGTAGGAACATTAAGTGACAAGTCACTCCTACTGTCTACGGTACAAATGGATAATTCACAACAGCAACTATAGTATCACGTATAGCCACTATCGTCAATACATATATATAAATTATTTTACTACTACGTTAGAAGCGTCAATTTTAACCGCTGGACCCATTGTAGTTGTAACATTTACAGATTTCATGTAAGTACCTTTAGCTGCAGCAGGTTTTGCTTTTTGAACTACATCAAAAACAGCTAAGAAGTTTTCTACTAATTTTTCTGCTGAGAAAGAAACTTTACCGATAGGAGCGTGGATAATACCAGCTTTATCAGCACGGTATTCTACTTTACCAGCTTTGATTTCTTCGATAGCTTTTGTTACATCAAAAGTAACTGTACCAGTTTTAGGGTTTGGCATTAAACCTTTAGGCCCTAATACACGACCAAGTTTACCAACTTCACCCATCATGTCAGGAGTTGCTACGATTACATCGAAGTCAAACCAACCTTGTTGGATTTTTTGGATGTATTCTGCATCGCCTACATAGTCAGCACCAGCTGCTTCAGCTTCTTTAAGTTTTTCACCTTTTGCAAATACTAATACGCGTTGAGTTTTACCAGTACCGTTTGGTAGTACTACTGCACCACGGATTTGTTGGTCGTTCTTACGAGTATCAATACCTAAGCGGAAAGCAACTTCTACAGTAGCGTCGAAGTTTACTGTGCTAGTTTTTTGAGCAAGTTCGATTGCTTCTTGTGCAGTGTAAAGTGCGTTACGATCAATTAATTTTGCTGCATCTTGCAGTTTTTTACCTTTTTTAGCCATTATATATTTCCTCCTTGATTGTGGTTATAGCGGATTTTACCTCCCACGAATAAAGGTTGCGTGTTCACAAAGAAACTTCGCAACCTTCCAAAAAACAAAACATCAAGTAAATGGGATTAGTCTTCGATAACAATACCCATGCTTCGTGCAGTACCTTCAACCATTAACATAGCAGCTTCTACTGAAGCAGCGTTAAGGTCTGGCATTTTAGTTTCAGCGATTTCGCGAACTTTATCACGTTTAACCGTTGCCACTTTTTTACGGTTTGGTTCACCAGATCCAGATTGGATACCAGCTGCTACTTTAAGTAGAACTGCTGCAGGTGGAGTTTTTGTAATGAAAGTGAAAGAACGATCCTCGAATACTGAAATTTCAACTGGGATAATAAGACCAGCTTGATCAGCAGTACGCGCATTAAATTCTTTACAGAATCCCATGATGTTCACACCCGCTTGACCTAATGCAGGACCAACCGGTGGAGCTGGGTTAGCTTTACCAGCAGGGATTTGAAGTTTAACAACTTTAATAACTTTTTTAGCCACGAGACACACCTCCTTAAGTCCGTGATGTGGTAATTGGGTTGCCCCTCCCACTCAATATCTGTCTGTCAGCTAAGTGCCGATAACATTAAAATTATCATTACAGACGTCAAACAAAAGTATGACAGTCTGACCTATGAAATGATACCACTTTTAATTTTTTTAAGCAAGTAGTAATTAACAAAATCTGCGAAACATCTACCAATTAGCATGTAATGTTCTAATGTTAGAACTATAATTTTTGAACTTGTTCGAAATCTAGCTCCATAATCGTTTCGCGACCAAACATATCAACCGTCACTTTAATTTTACCTTTTTCTGTGTCAATTTCTTCAACACGTCCTTGGAAATGAGCAAACGGCCCTTCTAATACTTCTACTGCTTCACCAACAGTAATGTCCACTTCTACAACTTTATCAGTCATACCCATTTGTTGTAGTAAACGATCTGCTTCTTCAGGTAATAACGGTGTTGGTTTTGCTCCTCCACCAGATGAACCGATAAAGCCCGTAACACCAGGCGTATTTCGAACTACATACCAAGAATCATCTGTCATGATTAACTCTACTAACACATAACCAGGGAAAACTTTACGCATCATTGTACGTTTTTTTCCATCTTTCATTTCTGTTTCTTCATGCTCAGGAACAATCACACGGAAGATTTTATCTTGCATTCCCATTGTTTCTACACGTTTCTCTAGGTTTGCTTTTACACGGTTTTCATACCCTGAATACGTATGAACAACATACCAATTTTTCTCCATAACTACTAGGACTCCTCGTCCGTCCCTCCCTTACAAATAAAAGTGAAAATGAATCGCGATACGCTCAATGCATTTTTACTCTTTTCACAAACATCTCATTAGAAAAATATAGCTTTCGCTAATTACTTGCGAAAGCTCGATGATATATACCGAAACTAGCATAGTCATCTATCGCTACTATCATACTCTCCTAGTAGTATTTATCATAATGAGGAGATTTTACTGCTTTGCGCTTCACTTCACCCATCCCACCGATCCCATTAGATGGGGTTTTCTGCTGAATGAATGAAGATAAAACAAACGAAAAAACCCGTTATTGCAATGGACGGGCTATTTCAAAAATATGCTATTTACTAAATTATAAATCTAAGTACCAGCGGAATAATGATGAAATACCTAAGTCAACTAACACAAAAAATAAAGCCATAATGACAACAGTTGAAATTACAACGACTGTATATTTCGTCAGTTCTTTACTTTTCGGCCAGCTTGTTTTGCGCATTTCTGACATTACATCGCTGAAAAAGCTTTTGATCTTGCCCATTCTAGCTTAACCTCCGAATCAATCAAATCTGTCTATTTACATATCATTTTATAGCGTTTGTTTATGCATTGTATGTTCATTGCAATGCGAGCAAAATTTCTTTAATTCGAGACGTACAGTTGAACCTTCTTTAGCTGGGAACGTGTAATTTCTCGAACCACATTTCTCACAATTTAGCACGACTTTTTTTGCCATTTAATCACCTTTTTCGGCACTTTGTCTTTTTAAGACTAACACCTATATTTGTCAATGTCAATAAAGGCCTAAATGGGCTAAGACATTTCCTCAAGGACTAAATGACGTTCTAATTTACGTTTTACCCGCTGCAATGCATTATCGATAGATTTCACATGACGATTTAATTTGGCGGAAATTTCATGATAAGACTGGCCGTCTAGATATAAGGCTAAAACTTGTAGCTCTAATTCACTTAAAATCTCACTCATCTTTTCTTCTAAATATCCAAACTCTTCTCTATGAATCATCAATTCTTCTGGATCATCCATAATAGCACCCGTTAGTACATCCATAAGCGTTCGGTCTGACTCTTCGTCGAATATAGGCTTGTCCAAAGAGATATAGGAATTTAGAGGTATATGCTTTTGCCTAGTTGCTGTTTTAATAGCTGTGATAATCTGTCTTGTAATACATAACTCTGCAAAAGCTCTGAATGATGCAAGCTTATCTCCTTTAAAATCACGAATCGCTTTATATAAGCCTATCATGCCCTCTTGTACAATGTCTTCCTTATCTGCTCCGATTAAAAAATAGGATCTTGCCTTCGCTCTTACTAACAAACGGTATTTTGTAATTAAATAATCCAACGCATCTGTATTACCTTGATGCACCATTTCAATAAGCTCTTCATCATTGAATCGTTCAAAATCTTGTGTCACTTGTACAATGCTATTTTTAAACATGGTATCACCTCAGCCACAACAGATAATTAGAAACAGTATAACGGAATTGGAAAATATGCGTCAATCAATCATTTCAACCCTCGTCGCCATTTTTCAAAGGCGAGCGCAACATCCGGCTTTAATTCTATACGAGAAGGCGGCTTACTTTCTTGCTTCCGCTTCACATCATGAGTAATTTTATGTTGGATAATACTTGTATCAATTTCTAGCTCTCTAGCCGACTTCCTTAAGGCACCATTCCCAAATATAACACTTTGCTCTGCCATATCAGAAGTTGCTACATGAATTTGTACATTTCTAGCCTTTAATTCATGTGTCATTTTTTCAATACGTTCATCTGCTGTTTCATTTCTTCGTGTATAAATGACTTCTACATCATTTTCTATATAAGATTGCTCTACTCCTGGTACAAGATGGGCGTCAAAAACAATAATTACGCGCCAACCCATTGCTGCTTTATATTCAGCCATGAGTTCTATCAACCTTCTTCGCGCATCCTCAAAATTTGTATCACGCAATGGCCGCAGCTCTTTCCAAGATCCAATCATATTATAGCCATCAACAAGCAAAATGTTTTTCATTGTTATTCAATCGCTTCTTGACGTTTACGATACACTTCGTACATTAATAAAGCCGCTGCTACTGATGCGTTCAGTGATGTGACATGCCCAACCATCGGTAAGTGATATAAAAAATCGCATTTTTCTTTTAATAAACGCCCCATCCCTTTGCCCTCACTACCGATAATGATGGCTAATGGTAATGTTGCATCCATTTTTCGATAATCTGCAGATCCCTTTGCATCTGTCCCTGCAATCCATACACCGCGTTCTTTTAATTCATCTATAGTTTGAGCAAGATTGTTTACACGTACAACTGGAACGTGTTCAATCGCTCCTGTAGATGCCTTTGCCACTACTGCTGTTAGACTCACTGATCGGCGCTTAGGAATAATAATACCATGTGCTCCTATAGCATCAGCCGTTCTCATAATAGACCCTAGATTATGAGGATCCTCTAACTCATCTAAGATTAAGAAAAAAGGATCTTCCTGTTTATTAGCTGCGGCTGCAAATAAATCCTCTAGTTCAGCATACTTATAAGCGGCAACAGAAGCAACGATACCTTGATGATTAGCACTTGATAATTGGTCAACTTTCTTTTTTGGGACAAATTGAACTATGACACCACGTTCACGGGCTAAATCTAGCAGTTCATTGACGCCAGATTTTTTTACTCCTTCTGCAATCCATACTTTATTCATATCGCGGCCTGAACGAAGTGCTTCTAACACTGGGTTTTTACCGGCAATAATTTCACCATTCTGTTCTGCCATTATTTAGACACTCCTTTTGATTCCTCGATTATTTGAATAGCATATGCAATGATTTCGTAGACGCGTTCTAGTTCATTCAATAAATATAAACTACCAAGCACCGCCTCAAAGCCTGAGCTATTACGATAGGTTTGGACATCCGTATTTTTTGGTACAGAGCCGGATTTGGCATTGCGTCCACGGCGGAACACAGCCAATTCCTCCTCTGTTAAATAATTTTCATCCATCATGCGATGAACGATCATCGATTGCGCTTTTGCTGAGACGTAGCGAGTTGCCTCTCGATGTAGTGTGTTTGGTTTAACACGACCAGAGCGTAGCAAATATTCTCGGACCTTTTGTTCCAATACGGCATCACCCATATAGGCTAACGCCAGCGCTTTTAATTGTTTAACATCTTCATTGCGAAGTTTATCCAACTTAATTACCCTCGTTTCCATCTAGTTCCTTGTCGTGTATCTTCTAAAATGATACCTTGGGCTTGCAAATGGTCACGGATCTCATCAGAGCGAGCAAAATCACGATTTTTACGTGCCTCGACGCGCTCTTGTAGTAATGCTTCAATTTCTTCGTCTAATAGTTCTTCTTCTTTTGCAAATTCAATACCTAAGACGTCACCTAGTACTTCAAAGGTTTCAATAAAGGTTTCTAATACCTTCTTGCAAGTATTGGCTTCATTTAAGTAAATATTAGCAATACGAGCTACTTCAAATAATACAGAAATAGCGTTGGCTGTATTAAAATCATCATCCATTGCCTCTTCAAAATGCGCTTTCTGTTCCGCAATTTTGTTCAGCCATTCTTCTGAATGATCACCTAAGCTTACAGTAGTCGTAAGGCGATGCTTCACATTGTTGTATGCTGTACGAATGCGCTCTAAACCTGACGCAGCAGCTTCTACTAGGTCCTTCGCAAAGTTAATTGGATGACGATAATGGACAGATAGCATGAAGAAACGCAATATCTGCGGGTCAATTTGTTTACGGATATCATTCACAAGAATAAAATTCCCAAGAGATTTGGACATCTTTTCATTATCAATATTAATATACCCGTTATGCATCCAATAACGCGCAAATGTTTTATCATTGTGTGCCTCTGATTGAGCAATTTCATTTTCGTGGTGAGGGAAAGTTAAATCCTGCCCACCAGCATGAATATCAATAGTATCTCCTAAATGTTCACGAGCCATTACAGAACACTCAATATGCCACCCTGGACGGCCATCTCCCCATGGGCTTTCCCAGAATATCTCACCTGGCTTAGCAGCTTTCCATAAAGCAAAATCTAGCGCATCATCTTTTTCTCGCCCGCTTCAATACGAGCACCGATTTTTAAATCGTCAACTGATTGGTGTGATAATTTACCGTAGCCATCAAATTTACGAGTACGGTAATACACATCTCCAGCAGACTCATAAGCGTAGCCCTTTTCAATTAGCACTTGAATAAATTGAATGATATCGTCCATATGCTCTGTCACACGTGGATGAACATCTGCCTTTTTGCATCCCAGTGCTGTAACATCTTCAAAATAGGCTGCAATAAAACGCTCTGTTAATTCATGTACTTCTTCACCAAGCTCATTTGCTGCTTTAATAATTTTATCGTCTACATCCGTAAAATTGGAAACAAACTTTACATCATAGCCTTTATATTGAAAATAACGACGTACTGTATCATAAACAATTACAGGACGTGAATTCCCAATATGGATATAGTTATAAACCGTAGGACCACAGACATACATTTTTACCTTGCCCTCTTCTAGCGGTACAAAGGTTTCCTTTTGTCGTGTTAATGAGTTAAAAATTTGAATACCCATTGTATTTCACTCTCCTTTTCTGTTGAATAAAAAAAGCGCCTCTATCACTCCTAAAAGGAATGACAGAGACGCTCGATTTGCGTGGTTCCACTCTGATTGAAGACAAAAAGCCTTCCACTTTGGACATCCATTAACGGGGATGACTCGATAAAGCCTACTCTCGTTCAGCTTTATGCTCAAAGGTGCATTTCAGTTTTGCCTAGGCTCAGACCACTTTCAGCCGATGATGGTCCTCTCTTAAGAGCATGCGCCACTTACTTCTCCTTATCAACGCTTTTTCAATGTAAATACATTTTACAACGAAAGAATGAATTGTCAATAAATTTATCTTTATTGTGCAAATTTTTCTACACGGTCAATTGCTTTCTCTTTACCAATTAAACAAATGGCGTTCGGTAACTCTGGTCCATGTGTTTCACCTGTTGTCACAACACGGATTGGCATGAACAGATTTTTACCTTTATGACCAGTTGTCTTTTGTACAGCTTTAATCGCAGCTTTTACCGCATCTGGTGTAAACTCTTCTAGCTCTTCCAATTGTGCTTTAAATGCCGCCATTACTTCAGGTACTTGCTCTCCTGCTAAAACCTCTTTTGCTTCTTCATCATATTCAATATGGTCGTTAAAGAATAGGCTAGATAATTCGACAATTTCTGCACCAAAGCTCATTTGGTCATGATAAAGTGCGATTAAATCCGTCGCCCAAGCATGTTGCTCTGCAGTAAGCTCTTCAGGTAATAAGCCTGCTTTTTGTAGGTGTGGTAAAGATAATGCTACAACTTCTTCCAAAGACAATTTTTTAATATATTGATTATTCATCCATGTTAGCTTTTGTTTATCAAACATAGATGGTGATTTTGAAAGACGTTTTTCATCAAAAATTTTGATAAATTCTTCTTTTGAGAAAATCTCTTCTTCTCCCTCTGGAGACCAACCAAGTAGCGCAAAGAAGTTAAACATCGCTTCAGGAAGATAACCTAAATCTTTATATTGCGTAACAAATTGAATAATCGATTCATCACGCTTAGATAGTTTTTTACGGTTTTCGTTAATAATTAATGTCATATGTCCAAAACGTGGATATTCCCAACCAAATGCATCAAAAATCATCATTTGCTTTGGTGTATTCGATAAATGCTCCTCACCGCGGAAAACGTGAGAGATTTCCATAAAGTGATCATCTAAAACAACTGCATAGTTATATGTTGGAATACCATTTGCTTTTACAAGCACCCAATCACCAATATCTTTAGACTCAAAGGTAACTTGTCCACGAACTAAATCTTCAAATTCGTATGTTACACTTTCAGGTACACGCATACGGATTGTGTATGGCTCACCTGCCGCTTCTTTAGCAGCGATTTCATCTGCTGATAAGTGGCGACATGTACCATCATAAGTAGGAGCAGCTACACCTCTTGCTTTTTGTTCTTCACGAGATGCTTCAAGCTTTTCAGAAGAACAGAAACACTTGTAGGCTACACCTTGCTCTAATAGTTTTTCAGCGTGCTCTTTATAAATATCAAGACGTTCCATTTGACGATAAGGCGCATAAGGTCCACCAATATCAATGGACTCATCATATTCAATACCTAACCATTTTAGGTTATCTAGCTGAGATGCTTCTCCGCCCTCTACATTACGTTCAATATCCGTATCTTCAATACGTACAATGAATTTACCGTTATGATGTTTTGCATATAAATAATTGAATAATGCTGTACGCGCTCCACCGATATGTAAATAACCTGTTGGAGAGGGCGCGTAACGAACGCGAACTTCTTTCGTCATAATTAAAAGCCTCCTAAATTTTCGATCAAAAATTGACTTTGTTCATTTTACCACTCTGTTACAGGAAATAAAAGCGGGGTTCATCCACATTTATTTCTTGATCAATAGAATTGTTGCCATTGCCGCAATACCTTCCTCGCGACCTGTAAAACCTAATCGTTCAGTTGTAGTTGCTTTAACATTTACCTGTGAAGGCTCTGCGTGTAATAATTCAGCGATACGTTGTTGCATCTGTCCAATATAGGGGGCCATTTTAGGACGCTGTGCCATAATGGTACAATCGACATTACCTAGAGAATAACCCTTATCCTCAACGATCTTCCAAATGTACTCTAATAATTTTGCTGAGTCCGCGTCCTTAAATGCAGGGTCTGTATCTGGAAAATGACGGCCAATATCCCCTTCTCCAATTGCTCCTAGAGCCGCATCTGTGACAGTGTGTAAGAGAACATCCGCATCTGAATGTCCTACTAGTCCTTTTTCATGCGGAATGGTAATGCCACCAATAATTAATGGACGACCTTCTTCAAATGCATGTACGTCAAAACCTTGTCCAATTCGAAACATATTCATCTTCCTTTAATTAATATTTATCATTATCATATCAAAATTTGCCCTAGGTTGTTTGAAAAGCGCTTTAATAATTATCCTCCTATAGCAGTAATGGGCAGTTTAGAAAGCTACACTCTCTAGACTGCCCCACATTCTTTAAATATGATACTCTATATTTTTCATTTGACTGTTGCTAATATTCGGAGATGGCTGTGAATTATAAACACGTGAATAAGGGGGAACAGAGTGTGTTAGCCAAATATTACTTCCTAAAACGGAATCGTGCCCAATCGTCGTCTCGCCCCCTAAGATAGTAGCACCAGCATAAATGACAACATTGTCGGCAATATTCGGATGACGCTTAATGCCCTTAATTGGATTACCATTTTCATCTAATGGGAAGCTTAGTGCACCTAATGTTACACCTTGATAAATTTTTACATTCTTACCGATAGTACAAGTTTCACCGATAACTACACCTGTTCCGTGGTCAATAAAGAATGATTCTCCTATTGTAGCCCCTGGATGAATATCGATACCCGTTAATCGGTGCGCATATTCTGACATAATTCGAGGCACAATTTGTACACCCATTTCGTATAACTCATGTGCGATGCGGTGAATATAAACAGCCACAATAGATGGATAGCTTAGCAAAATTTCCTCTGTGGAAAGAGCTGCTGGGTCACCATTATATGCCGCTTGAATATCTGTTTGTAGCACTTGGCGAATGGCAGGAAATCGATTAATCAAATTCATAACAATTTTGTCTGCTTGTTCACGGCAATACTTCTCGCAATTGGCAGGATCACTATCCTCCATATTATAAAATAATACTTTTTCGATAATATCCCGCAAATCTAATGCTGTTTCACGCAGCTTATTACTGCAAACTACGTTCACCCTTGTTTCATCAATAGGTCTTGTCATATAAATGCCAGGAAACAGCACCTCATGGAAATTATCTATTATTTTTATAACCCGATCTCGTCCATCAAAGCCTATTGAGTTGTCAACGTCGATGTACTGTTTATTTATACTAGTTAATGAACCTGTAATTTCTGGAACCTTTTGATTCAACCAATCATTTAATGACACAATAAACACCCCTCACATCTTTTCATCTATTCTATTACCTTATTAATCATATATCCACTATTTCATTTTACACATAAAACAATCACATATGGATAAAATCCACTTTATTGGAGCATTCCAACTTTTTATTCTCTTCTACGCCTTCGTTTCTAATTCGACTAGCAGTTATGTCATTATTATCATACATATATGGATGAACAGATTACGAAGCAATAAGGCATTCTGACCATATAATTTTTCCCAAACAAAACAAATAAAAAAGACTATCCATCCTTAACAAACTACGAATGAATAGCCTCTATAAATAATATTTCCTAATGATTGAATGATCCACGCTTACGCAAGATTGCCTCACCAAATACTAAGTCTTCTTGTGTTGTCATTTTTACATTTTCATAACTACTTTCTACGATGTGTACCTGATGTCCGAGACGCTCCATTAGCATTGCCTCATCTGTCCCAAGAAAACCTACTTTTTCAGCTACGTCCTCCGCTTCCATAATTAATTCAAAACGGAATGCTTGTGGAGTTTGCACCATCCAAAGGCTTTCTCGATCAACCGTTTCCTCTATAATGCCATTCATTGATACTTTTTTCATCGTATCTTTCGCACGAACCCCTGCAATTGCTGCACCATGATGATGCGCGTTCTGTACAAGCTTTGCAATGATATCATGCGTAATAAACGGGCGTGCTGCGTCATGGACAAGCACAATATCTACCTGTTGCATCTCTTTCATGCAAGAATGAACCGAATGCTGTCGCTCAGCACCCCCATCAGGTAAACCCTTCACTTTGGTAATCCTATAGTCCTCTAGCATTTTTTGAATAAATCCACGCTCTTCTGGTTTTACAGCGAGCCAAATACCTGTGCAAGCGGGATCTTGTTGAAACACTTCTAGCGTGTGTACCAGAATAGGTTTCTCTAAAAGCTTTAAAAATAATTTATTTTGCCCTGCACCCATACGCTTCCCACTTCCGGCAGCAGGTAGAACCACTTCATATTGCATTTCCCCACATCCTAATCGTCCTTCGGCTTAGCAAATATCATACGACCTGCCGATGTTTGCAGCACACTAGTAACTGTAACTGTAATTGCCTGTCCGATGTAACTACGACCACCTTCAACCACAATCATCGTACCATCATCTAAATAGGCAACTCCTTGGTTATGCTCTTTGCCATCCTTTATAACCACAACCTGCATATCTTCACCTGGTATAACTACAGGTTTCACTGCATTCGCTAAATCATTGATATTTAACACTTTTACATGATGGAGCTCACAGACTTTATTCAGGTTAAAATCATTGGTAACGATGCATGTATCATTGCCCATTTTTTTTGCAAGACGGACAAGCTTTAAATCTACCTCTTGTACATCTTCAAAATCCTCGTCCGTAATTTCAACTTTTGTCTTACGCTCATCTTGTAATTTTTTTAAAATATCTAAACCACGCCGACCTCTTGTGCGCTTTAAGGTATCAGATGAATCAGCTATATGCTGAAGCTCTGTGAGCACAAATTGAGGTACAACTAATATACCCTCAATGAAGCCTGTTTCAGAAATATCAGCAATACGACCATCAATAATTACACTTGTATCTAGCAGTTTGTAGCTTCCACGAACCTCTTGAGCTTCAGCACCTTCAGCAGCTTTTTTCTTCGTATTGGTACTACGTAATGTAAAAAGCTGTATGAGCTCATCTCTTTTTCTAAAACCTAGACGGAACCCTAAATACCCTAATACAAATGACAGGATAATTGGAAGTACTTCCGAAATAACAGGGAATGGTACACTATCAATGGCAAAGCCTAAAAAGTAAGCGACAATCAACCCAATTATTAAACCAAACGTACCAAATAATAAATCTCCGATAGGAACCTTAAACAGAACTTCTTCCATCCAGCTAATGAGCCTTACAAAGTAATCGGAAAATGCAAAAGATAGTGTAAACAGTAAAAGTGCGCCTAGAGCTACTGATACATAAGGATTATCTAGCCAAGGATTAGATGATAAATGAAGCAATTCGTATAATGGCGGTAAGAAAACAAGGCCCAATGCTCCTCCAATCAGTAAAAACGCAATTTGAACAAATTTTTTCACAAGCTGTCACCTCCTAATTGTTAGTTAAGATTATACATAGTTTACGGTAGAAAATCTTTCATGAGCTCAGTCAAAATCTCATTATTTTTGATGTGTGAAACAAGGATAAGATAGTTAGACAAAATTTTACAAACTTCTATTTTGTTCGTACTAGATGAAAATCCTTTATTCATTCATCAGCTATTATTTAGGACGATTATTCTTTTATTTGAGTTTCCAATATTAGCATCAAAAATGAAGGAAAATGCATGTCAGAATAATATCCAACATGCACAACCTCCTTTATAACTCTCTAAAGCATGCATTTAGTGCATCTTTTATTGTTTCTACACCAACAATTTCAATTCCCTGCGGAAATTCCCAACCACCAATATTCGAAGAAGGAATGAAAGCTCTTTTAAATCCAAGCTTCGCCGCTTCAATGACTCGCTGTTCTATACGTGATACCCGACGGACCTCACCTGTCAGTCCGACCTCACCAATAAAGCAATCCGTTGCACGCACTGCCTGATCCTTAAAACTAGATACAATGCTTGTCAACACCGCTAAATCTATTGCTGGCTCATCCAGCTTGACACCACCAGCAACTTTAATATATGCATCCTGAGCTTGTAGCATGAAACCCATACGCTTTTCTAGTACAGCCATTAGCAATTGTACTCGATTTTGATCGACACCTGTGGCCATACGTTTAGGATAGTTAAAGCTTGTAGGTGTAACTAAGGATTGAATTTCAACAAGAATTGGCCTTGTCCCCTCCATTGAGGCTACAATAGTTGACCCCGCCGCACCTTGTGAACGCTCCTGTAAAAATAACTCAGAAGGGTTTAGAACTTCCTTTAACCCACCTTGAAGCATTTCAAATATAGCAATTTCATTTGTAGATCCGAAGCGGTTTTTTTGGCTTCGTAAAATACGATGATTATGATGTCTTTCCCCTTCAAAGTATAGTACAGTATCCACCATATGCTCTAAAATACGTGGCCCAGCAATTTGCCCCTCTTTTGTGACATGCCCTACTAGAAAAATAGCAATGCCTTTTGTTTTAGCGATTCGCATCAGCTCGGCTGTACATTCACGAACCTGTGAGACACTACCTGGGGCGCTGGTTACTTCTGGATGAAAAACCGTTTGTATGGAATCGACAATGACAAATTTAGGTTGTACTTCATCAATGGTTTGGTTTAAAAACTCTAGGTTTGTTTCGGAGTATATGTAAAGCTCTTGAGAAATCACTCCTAAACGCTCTGCTCGTAATTTCGTTTGACGAATGGATTCCTCTCCGGAAATATAAAGTACGCGATGCCCTTTATTCGAGAGTAATGCGGAAACCTGTAATAGTAATGTTGATTTCCCTATTCCAGGATCGCCCCCAATTAATACTAGAGAACCAGGTACAATGCCACCGCCTAATACACGATTGAGTTCGCCCATTTCTGTTGCTACGCGCGATTCTTCAGTAGCTTCTACTTGGATAATCGGGATTGCCTTTTGAGTAACTGTAGCAGAATGTTGAAATGCTCCACGTGGGCCTTTTGCAACCATTTCTACTTCTTCCACCATCTTATTCCATTCTCCACATCCAGGGCATCTTCCCATCCATTTAGCAGATTCATAGCCACAGCCTGAACATACAAATTTCGTTTTTTTCTTTGCCAAATTGCTTTCACCTCGAATATTTGTTCTTATCCTTAATTGTACAGAAAAAAAGACAGCTTGGCACTTAAAGCCTTACTGTCTTTCCTTGAAATTATTTAGAGATGGA
The DNA here is from genome assembly GCF_002896375.1 of Lysinibacillus sp. YS11. Classification (NCBI taxonomy): domain Bacteria; kingdom Bacillati; phylum Bacillota; class Bacilli; order Caryophanales; family Bacillaceae; genus Lysinibacillus; species Lysinibacillus sp. YS11. The sequence continues at coordinate 4,450,922 of NZ_CP026007.1, forward strand.
AACTCCCTCTTTTTTCTTTACAACAAACTCATCGTTTACGTAATCAATGACAACCTGATTACCCTTTTCTACATTACCCTTTAGTAATTCTTCTGATAATCGATCCTCTACTTGTTTTTGTAATGCACGACGTAAAGGACGAGCACCATATTGAGGGTCATAGCCTTCTTCAGCAATTTTTTCAAGTGCTGCATCAGTCAGCTCTAACGAAATGTCTTGCTCTTGCAAGCGTTTTGTTAAAGCATTGCCCATCATCGCAATGATTTCTTTTAAGTGCTCTTTTTCTAATGCGTGGAAGACAATCATTTCATCGATACGGTTTAAGAATTCTGGACGGAATGCTTTTTTCAATTCTTCTAACATCGTACCTTTCATGTCTTTATGCTTAGACTCTGCACCACCTACATTGAAACCAAGGTTCTTTTGGTATTTTAATGCATCCGCACCAACGTTTGAAGTCATAATGACCACTGTATTGCGGAAGTCTACTACACGTCCCTTAGAGTCTGTTAAACGACCATCTTCAAGCACTTGCAATAGAATATTGAATACATCAGGGTGTGCCTTTTCAATTTCATCTAATAAAACGACTGAATATGGCTTACGGCGAACTTTCTCTGTCAGTTGGCCACCATCATCGAAGCCTACATAGCCCGGAGGTGAACCTACTAAACGAGAAGTCGAATGTTTCTCCATGTACTCGGACATGTCAACACGAATCATCGCATCCTCATCGCCAAACATTACCTCAGCAAGTGCTCTTGCAAGCTCTGTTTTACCAACGCCTGTAGGTCCTAAGAAGATAAATGAGCCAATTGGTCGTTTTGGATCTTTTAAGCCTGCTCTTGCACGACGTATTGCACGAGAAATCGCTTCTACTGCTTCTCCTTGCCCTACTACACGTTTGTGTAACTCTTCTTCAAGCTGTAATAACTTCGAAGATTCTTCAGAAGCAATTTTAGCTACTGGGATTCCTGTCCACATTGATACAACTGCTGCTACATCATCCACAGTCACTTTAGATTCGGCTTTACCTTGCTCTTCTTTCCAATTTTTTCGAGTAGCTTCAATTTCATCCTTCAGCTTTTGCTCTGTATCTCTTAGCGCTGCTGCCTTTTCAAATTCTTGACCTGATACGGCTGCATTTTTTTCAGAACGAACATTTTCAAGCTTATCCTCAAGCGCCTTTAAGTTTGGTGGTACTGCGAATGAGCGTAAGCGTACTTTAGAACCTGCTTCATCGATTAAGTCAATCGCTTTATCTGGTAAGAATCGATCAGAAATATATCTATCACTCATTTTTGCCGCTGCTTCAATGGCTTCATCTGTAATTTTCACACGGTGATGTGCTTCATAACGATCGCGTAAGCCCTGAATAATTAGAATAGCCTCTTCCACTGTCGGCTCATCCACTTGGATTGGTTGGAAACGACGCTCTAAGGCCGCATCCTTTTCAATGTACTTGCGGTACTCATCAAGTGTTGTGGCACCAATACATTGAAGCTCCCCACGTGCTAAAGAAGGTTTTAAGATATTTGATGCATCAATCGCACCTTCAGCACCGCCCGCACCAATTAATGTATGCAATTCGTCAATAAATAAAATGATGTTGCCTGCTTGGCGAATTTCATCCATCACTTTTTTCAAACGATCTTCAAATTCTCCACGATATTTTGTACCTGCAACAACTGTCCCCATATCTAGTGTCATTACACGTTTGTCACGAAGGATTTCTGGCACCTCGTTATTAATAATTTGCTGTGCCAATCCTTCAGCAATCGCTGTTTTACCAACACCTGGCTCACCAATCAATACAGGGTTATTTTTCGTACGACGCGATAAAACTTCAATAACTCGTGTAATTTCCTTGCTTCGGCCAATAACAGGGTCTAAAGTACCTTCACGTGCAATTTGTGTTAAATCACGTGCTAGGCTATCTAATGTTGGTGTATTGGCAGCTTGGGCTGCTTGTTGACCAGATTGTGCATTATCATTATTACCTAATAGCAATAATACTTGCTGGCGAGCTTTATTTAAACCGACTCCCGCATTGTTTAAAACGCGAGCTGCCACGCCCTCACCCTCACGTATAAGCGCCAATAATAGATGCTCTGTACCGATATAGGAGTGACCTAGTTTACGTGACTCATCAACAGATAATTCAATTACTTTTTTAGCTCTTGGTGTATAATGAACGATTGGACCGACATCTTCTTTGCCTTTACCAACTAATTCTTCAATGCCAGCTTCAATCATTTGAGGACTAATATCAATGGCTTCTAACGCTTTCGCAGCAATACCGCCGCCTTCACGTATAAGCCCTAATAGAATATGCTCTGTACCGATAGATTCGTGCTTCCAACGAATAGCCTCTTCCTGAGCAAGCTGTAATACTTTTTGCGCGCGTTGTGTAAAACGATTAAACATCATATAAATCCTCTCCTTTTTCCCCATTTATAGGCTTATTCGCATGTTCTTGAGATAATGTCTCACGAAGCATCTCCGCTCGTACACGATCCCGCTCAGCAGGTGGTAATGCCTCACCTGCATAGTGCTGTAAAAAACCTGGTTGCATACTAACAACACATTCATTTAAGGTCGTTGTTTGTATACCATCAATCAATTGTAAATCTACTCCTAAACGAACATTAGATAGGCAAGTAGCAGCTTCCTCACTTGTTAAAATTCTTGCATGTGTAAGGGTACCTAAAGCTCGATATACGCGATCTTCTAGCGCAAGCTCTGCCTTTTCCATTAATTTACCTCTTGCATGCCGCTCTTTTTGAATAATCTTTTCAGCGACACTTTGTATATCTGCTAAAATATCTTCCTCTGTCTTCCCAAGTGTAATTTGGTTAGACACTTGATAAACATTCCCTAAATTTTCGCTTCCTTCACCATATATACCTCTTACAGTCATTCCTAAGCGTGTCATGGCATTTATAATTTGATTCATTTGCCCAGTTAATGTAAGAGCGGGTAAATGCATCATGACGGATGCTCGTAGACCCGTACCAATATTCGTTGGACAGCTTGTTAAATAACCAAAAGTATCTCGAAAAGCATACGGTAATACTTTCTCTAGGATACGATCAATCTTATTTGCTTGTTCATAAGCACTTTGAAGTTGAAAACTTGCTGTCATACATTGAATGCGTAAATGATCCTCTTCATTCACCATAATGCTAACGGATTCGTCTTCAGAGAGTAGTATAGAGCCCACTTGCTCTTTTTTAGCCAGTTGCGGGCTAATCAAATGCTTTTCTACAAGAATTTGACGCTGTAAAGGGGTTAAATCCTTTATAGCAAAATAAGCATAATCATTTTGAAGAGTTGGGCTATCGCTGACAGCATGTGTAACGGCCTGTTCCACTTGCAGTGCCTCATTTTCTGAAAACGCTAATGGAAAACGATAGCCATCTAAATTTCGTGCAAGGCGGATCCGTGTACTAATGACGATATCTGAGTAATCATCTTTGATATGCATCCAAGTTGGTGTCGCACGCTCTAAAAATGATTCAATCATCATGTCACATCACCACCTTCAAATTGTAGATGCTTCTCTAGCTCTTTAACTTCATCACGTAGCTTCGCCGCTTCTTCAAACTGTTCTTCATCTACGGCGGATTTCATACGCTTGCGGATATCTTCTATTTGCTTTTTAATAACATACACATTACTGCGAGCACCAGGCATTTTTCCAATGTGTTGGGGACCTGCCTGAATACGATTAAAAAGCTTTGGCAAATGATCTCCAAATGTGTCATAACAGCTTGGGCACCCGAATTTTCCTTCTTTTAAAAATTGCTTATACGAAAATCCACATTGTGGGCATGTTTGCTGTTGTGGTTGTACCTGTTGTTTTTCCCCCACCTTTTGCCATGTAGGAGAGCCAAACCAGTTAGACAATAACTGTTGAATAGATACTGGCTCTTGTTTAAACTCTGCATGAAATGGATGGAATTGTGAGGCGCAGACGTCACAATAATGATGCTCTACTTTTTGCCCACTTTGAACTTGTGTTACTGTAACTGTCGCATTACGTTGTTTACAATGTTCGCATATCATTTCCATCACCTCACTATTTTTGTTGTTCATATTTTATTGTTGTCAGCATTGCTCGCAATATTTTTGATCGAATGACATCTCTTAATGGGAGATGCAAGTCGATCGTGGAGCGATCAATTGCTGCTAACATTAATTTCGCTTCTCGCTTGGAAATTACCTGCTCATCAATGAGTCGATAAACCAAATCTTCTGCCATTGTTTGTGATGCCCCACCTTCAATTTGCCTGAGAACATCGTCGATTAGATCAATCTGTGAATTCGCGCGGACACGTAAAATTCGAATGTATCCACCACCACCACGTTTGCTCTCAACAAGGTAACCCCGCTCGGCAGTAAATCTTGTATTAATAACATAATTTATTTGTGATGGTACACATTGAAATTTATCAGCGATTTCACTACGTTTAATTTCAATATGCCCTTCCCCACCTAATTCAAGCACTTGCTTTAAGTAACCCTCTATGATGTCTGATATATTACGCATTTTAGGAATACACCTCGCTTGCTTCACTGACTTTGACTATCTTTGACTTTCTTTGAGTATATTATACAAAACGCTTGAAAAAAATTGCAATGATTTCGCCCATAGAAAAGTGGAAAGTCTAGAAAAAGGCTTTTTAAGAGCCGAAAAGAGCCCTTTTTCGATCATTTGTTTACGGTTTAATAATTTCCTTATACACCTAATGTACCCTTATTCGTCATAGAAAAAACGCAAGCATATGCAACTAGCATATACTTGCGTCTATGAAAATTATACCCAGCGACCAACAATTGGATAACGCCAAGGTTCATCAGACAATGCTTTTACGATACCGATGATCGGTACCACAAATACCATAATGCCGAAAATGATTAAAAATGGTAAGCCAATAAGGACAAAGCTTAAACCAACAGAGATAGCAATTAAAACACCCATGACAATTTGGAATAGCAGTGCTTGAATAGAAATTGCCTTTACTTCCTCATCCGAACTAATTAAAAAGAAAATAATGGGCACTAACCATGGCGCAAAAAATGCACTTGCGTGTATGATTACTTTAGACCATTTAGTCTCCATATATATCAACCCTTTCTTTGAACTTTATTCTATGTTTTATGTACTACTATTTACGGAACTATACCCGCAATAGTTTCACATTAAGAAAGATTTTTTAAAATTTTTTTGAAAGGCTGTGAGGAGCGTTGGAATTTAACAACACATTAGCAAATGAATATGAAAAGGGTATTCGCCGTACATTGCCTAGTTATGATGCCATGCTACGTTTAATACAAACTTTTTATCATTCTAGGCTATCAGAAAATGCTAACATGCTAGTCGTGGGAGCAGGAAGTGGCAATGAAATTATACAGCTTGCAGAAGGAAGACCTCACTGGTCATTCACTGGCATTGATCCATCAGAATCCATGCTTACTATAGCTAAAGAGCGTTTACTCACTCTTCCTAATGATATGTCATTCCATCAGGCTACAATACTTGATGCTTCGCTGCCCTCTACTCAGTATGATGCGGCAAGTTGTGTTCTCGTCTTGCATTTTATTCATGATTATAAAGAAAAGCTCGAAACAATAACAGAAATAGCAAGACATTTGAAACCTGGAGCACCATTTGTCCTTGTTTCAAAATATGGTCAGCTAGGCTCTTTAGAAACAGAACTACAATTTGATTTATGGCGTTCTTATTGGCTACAGCATACTAGACTTTCTTTATCCGATGTAGCAGAGATGGAAAAATCCATTCGTTCCCTTTCTTTTATGAGTGAAGAAGAAATTTTAATACTTTTACAAAGTGCAGGTTTTACTAAACCTTCTAGATTTTTTGCCACTACTTTGTTCGGTGGTTGGGTATGCTTTAAAGAGGAGCGCTAACATTTTGTAGTAAATAATTTGAGGTGAAAACCGTGATAAGCACCATTGGCATTACAAAGCAACAACAATTGTTAAAGGATTTTCCATTAGAAGAGATACATCAGCAAGAATTTGAATGGTATTGGGTTGATTTTAATTGTCCTACAGCCGAGGAGGAATCATTGTTGGATACATTTTTCCACTTTCACCCTCTCGCTATTGAAGATTGCTTAATGAGGTTGCAGCGTCCTAAGCTCGATTTTTATGATGATTTTCATTTCTTTGTCATTCATCGGGTAAACGAAGAGACGTTAGCTGCGGAGGAGGTTAATATTTTTGCCTCCAATAAATTCATCATAACCTTCCATAAAAATCCTGTCCCTGAGATAGAGAAGGTGCAAAAGATGCTGGAAACCCAACCGAAGAATTGGGAGCGAGGTACTGTATACCTAACGTATCAAACTATCGATAAAATTGTTGATAGTTATTTTCCACTCGTTTACAAAATTGAAGATCATCTAAATGCTTTAGAAGGTGAACTTACATACCAAAGTAATGTAAATGCCATGAAAATTGTCTTCGAGTTCCGTAGTGACTTGCTTGACTTAAGACGTACTATTTTACCAATGCGTGATCTTTTATATCGCATTCTCAATTCTTACCGTTTCTCACTAAAAAAATCGGAGAGAGCTTATTTTGGAGATATCTACGACCATCTACTTAAGCTAACAGAGATGGTTGAATCTAATCGAGAGCTTACAGCAGACATGCGGGATAGTTATATGGCTATGAGTTCTAGCCGAATGAATGGCATTATGATGACTTTAACAATTGTATCAACTATCTTTATACCACTTACCTTCATTGCTGGTGTGTATGGGATGAATTTCGATAACATGCCTGAACTACATGGGCAATACAGCTATTTTATTGTACTTGGGATTATGATAATTATCGTTATCTTTATGTTGGCTGTCTTTAAACATAAAGGCTGGTTTAAACTGTTTAAACCATAAAAAGACTGCTCGTTTTAATGAAAACGAGCAGTTTTTTTAATCTATTAATACGGTCCTCTGTCATCAATCTTATTATCACCCTGCTGTGGAAATAAAAAGTAGGCTAATACCCCTGATCCCAAAGCTGCACATATGGTAATTAATAATTGCTCAACATCTGGTACCTCAGCATGATAGTTTCGTAGCATATAAACAGAACCAATGGCAACAATCACCATGACAGGAATAACAAATTTAAAACGTTTTTTCTCCATACCACCCCTCCTTCCATTTTTTATTTTCGTACGATTTTTAGATTGCTAAACAGTTCGTATTTTACAGGTTTCCTATTTTAAATTCAAATTTACATCGCTTCACCATTTGGACTAACAATAAAGTAAAAAAATAAAGAAATATCCAATTTTTTAACCAAATATTCAGCAAATAATAGTAAAATAGATTTAATCCCATTTATTTATTAAATATACAAACCTAACAAATTTCAAAAGTGCTTATTTACTTACAATTTATTATGGATATTAAGAATGGAGCAAATAATAATGAGTTGGTTTTCAAAAAATAGTAGTTCTAGCTACGCAATTACATTAACACCTGAAAATTTTAAGAGCGGTGTACAGTTAGATGTATTGAACCACCCCAATCTTCAAAAACAATTACAACTTTTAAATTTAACACTTGAGGATTTAGCTATCATTAAGCAGCTACAGCCTTTAGCTAAAGACTTAATTCCTGAAATGGTGGAGAAATTTTATGCAGCCATTAGTTTGAGCCAAGATTTACTTGATATTATTAATAGAACATCACATATTGATCGTTTGAAAATCACGTTACATAAACATTTAAGTGACATTTTTGAAAGTCATATTAATGATGCCTACATTGCTGAACGAAAAGCCATTGCTGAGGCTCACGTTCGAATTGGCTTGCAGTCAAAGTGGTATATTGCCTCATTCCAGTCACTCACTACTACTTTTGCAAACTTTGTGAACGAGGTGGATATTTCTAAAACAGATGCTATTCGTGCTATAAACGCTTTTTGTAAAATCATTAATTTTGAGCAACAACTCGTGATTGAGGCATATGAAAAAGAGGAAGAACGTATTCGCTCAGCAGCAGATGCAACAAAAAATTCCCTTGTAACGACGATCCAAAGTACTGCAGAAGAGCTTAATGCCATTAGTGAAGAAACAGCCGCATCATTATTAGTGATTTCCTCACAAACAGATGATATTGCTGTAGCAACCAAGCAAGGATTGAACTTCGTAGCAGATACACAAGAAAAATCAAGACGAGGCCAACAGCAATTGAAAGAACAAAATGATTTAATCCAAGTTATTTTGCAAAGTGTCAATGGTCTTGAGGTAACGATGAACCAACTACGTACCTCTTCACAAAAAATTTCTGAAATCGTTGGGCTAGTTACAGGCATTGCTGATCAAACCAATTTATTAGCATTAAATGCTTCTATTGAGGCTGCACGAGCTGGAGAACATGGGAAAGGCTTTGCAGTAGTGGCTGAGGAAGTTCGTAAACTTGCGGAGGAAACAAAAAATGCAGTCCAAAATGTTTCTCACCTTATTAAGGAAACAGAAAGTAATATTACGACTATGGCTAATTCAGTTACTAATGTTGATCAAAAAATTCAACATAGTGTCAATACACAAGAAAGTTTATCCAAGTCATTTAATGATATTGCTGATGCAGTTTCTGGCATTCAGCAGCAATACGTAAATACATCTAGAGATATTTCAGCTATATCTAATTTAATCACTGAATTATCGCAAGGTGCTACACTAGTCTCTTCTTCTTCCGACTCGCTCATTAATGTTGTCAATGAACTAAATATGTAAAATAAAAAAGGGAACTCATTTGGAGTTCCCTTTTTCCTTAATGCGGCAATGCACGTTTTTGTTTACGGTGCTCTCGTCTTGCTGGCCCAGTTTCAAATAAACGCTTCTCTTCATCTGTTTCAGGATAGATTGAGGGAACTGGTACGGGTTTCCCTTCCTCATTTACTGCAACCATTGTGACAAATGATTCTGTCGTTAATTTTTCCTCGCCAGTCTCAATATTGCGAGAAACAACGCGAACATAAACCTCCATTGAAGAACGTCCTGTAGACGAAACAATACTCTCGATTTCAAGAATATCTCCTACATGTGCAGCGGATAAAAAATCAACCGAGTCAATAGAAGCTGTCACTACAAGGCCTTTCGCATGTTTCATTGCTGTAATAGCAGCAATTTCATCAATATAAGCTAACACTCTTCCACCGAAAATAGAATTGTGATTATTTGTGTCTGGGGGTAATACGAGACGCGATTGAACCGTACGTGATTGGCTCATGGGTACAGCGTTGTTTGGCATAATTCTTGCAACTTCCCTTCTCATGTTGTTCTTTCGTCATCGTATCGCAGAAAAAGAGCTGATGCAAATTTAGAACGATTTTTTCATCGAAATAAATTTCATATCAGTCATTTCTTCTATAGCCCACTTAATTCCTTCACGTCCATAACCACTCATCTTTACTCCACCATATGGCATGTTATCTACTCGGAATGTCGGAATATCATTAATAATGACAGCACCAGCCTGTAATTCATCTGCTGCATATAAAGCATCTGACAATATATTCGTGTAAATACCTGCATTTAGGCCAAGGTCCGACTCATTTACAAGTCGAATTGCGTCGTCTAATGTTTCATATGAAACAATTGAGACGATTGGTGCGAATGTTTCCTGACAAACAATTTTCATATCAGCTGACACATTCGTCATAACTGTTGGCGTTAAAGTACGTTCAGTAAATACGCCTCCAGTTGCAATCATAGCCCCCTGTTCTTGTGCCTCCTCAATCCATTCCCTAATACGTTCCACTTCATTTGGATTTATCATGGCACTAACATCTGTTGTCTTCTCTAATGGATCTCCTACTATAAGCTTTTCTGTTTCTGCAACAAATGCTTTAGTAAATTCATCAATAATAGAGGAATGCACATATATACGTTGTAACGAAATGCATACTTGTCCAGCAAAGTTAAAAGCACCGCTTACACAACGACTGATAATTTTATTTATTGGCGTAGATGGTTCGACAATTACTGCAGCATTAGAACCCAGCTCTAAAGTTACTTTACGTAAGCCTACTTTTTCTTTAATCTTCAAACCAACCTTACCACTACCTGTAAAGGTTACTTTTTTGACATATGGATGTGTGACAAGCGTATCACTAAGCTCACCCCCACTTCCTGTCACAATTTGTAATGCCCCATCGGGTAATCCTGCATCTCGGAAAATTTCTGCCATAACGATAGCACTTAGTGGCGTTTGTGTTGCTGGCTTTAATACAACTGTATTGCCCACTGCAAACGCTGGGCCTAACTTGTGTGCCACTAAATTGAACGGAAAATTAAATGGCGTAATGGCTGATATTACACCTAAAGGTTCTCTTTTTGTCCAGCCTATTCGATCTCCTGCTCCAGGGGCTGCATCCATTGGAACCGTCTCACCTTTTGCCTGTTTAGCTCCTTCAGCTGCAAATTGATAGGTTGCGATTGTACGGTCAATTTCAGCTAAACCTGCAACAATAGGTTTTCCAGCCTCTAAGGCTAAAATCTCTGCAAGTTCTTCTTTTCTTTGTCGCATTATATCAACGACTTTATATAATATTTCGGCACGTTCGTAGGCTGTTGTCTTTTTAAACGATTGGAATGCCTGCTGCGCACCTTCGATAGCTTTCTCTACATCTTGAATAGATGCTTTAGCTACATGAGCAATAACCTCACCGCTATATGGAGAAGCTAGCTCATAGCTTTCCTCTGCATCATGCCACTGACCATTAATCCAAAGTTTTGTATCCTTCATCCTTCAAATGCACCTCCAAATAATCATGTTCTTCTTTATTCTATCACGAAGAACTTGAACTAGACGCAATGGCAGCTGCACTAACCGCTGCAATCATTGCTGCTTGCTGTGCTTGGATTAATAGCTCAATAGAAGACATAATGGTCATGGACAAAGACTTTTGTACCTTTGCCATATCATAAATAGCAAATTGTACAGCCATAAAGAGCACAAATTCACGATGCCACTTTAATAACTTCATGTCTTTTAATTCATGGTATAAATCAATCAACCCTTGAAGTTGTGCTTTATCCAGATTAAGTATGGCTAAAAAGCCAAGTAAAGGATAATGCATAGCCTTGACTTTAACGTTTTGCTTTTTGAGCCCATCACGAAGGGTTACAACATCGGGTACTAGCTGACCATCAAATTTGGGTGATAAAAATGTTAATACCTGTGAAAGCCATTGGAGCTCATTGCCAGCATTAAAATTATATGTTCTTAGTTCTTTATAGTATCGATTCATGGTATCCGCGCGCAATTCAACATCATCAGATGGACTGCTTAATAATATGGCATAAGGAATGTCCTCATATGAGGTTAAAAATGGATGATGTTTACGTATAGCATCAAATAAGGCTCTTGCCACCTGTGCATGCGTCTTTTTATCCTGTTCATCCTCCGTCAAGAATTGTGCTCCGATATAGCTAAAATTGCCGCTTCTGAATTTCGCTTCCTTTAAGATGCTTACATTTGTAAGTAAATTCTTCACTGCCTTTTCTGCATCATCTTGCTCCATGAGGTTGGCAGCAATACTATATCCAACGGTTGTCCGTAAAGGAGACAGCCATGAAGATTGCTTCTTCATCTCTTGTAAAACATTTTTATACTTCGTTGCATCAAAGGTTTTTCCTGAGGCTACAAATGTACTAGCAATAGCTAACACAATTTTACGGTCCACCGTCCAGCCTGCAGCCTTTGATACCTCCTCTACTGTATTGGCAAATTCATTTTCAATCATCACATAATCCATATTTATCACACTCCTTTACCCGTTTTACGTAACATAATGTGAGAAAGATTCACCCTCTTTGTAACAATTAACATAAAAAGTAAACATAATTTAATGTATGTTACTTACTTTATTTGATTTAATAGAAAATATTAACAACCTATAAAGGAGGTATGGCCGATGTTAGCAAAAACCACAAAGAAACTATTATTTACCATGACCTTAAAGGATCGATTAAATCTATTCCTTTTCCTAAAAAATTCATCCAATAATATCGCTTTACATACTCTTTTCCATAAAAATTAATATCAAAACACTTGAACGCCAAAAATCAATATTCATCATTCCTATAAGAAAAGAGTCATGTGTCCTAAAGCCTCCCTTTCCATACAATAACTTTTCTACTTCCAGACAAAAAAACAGCGGCAGAAAAACTGTGCCGCTGTACAGATAACTTGTTAAATTAACCCTAGCTCTTGCAGTTCTTCAGAGTTGAAGGCTCTTGACCTTGTTAGGAAACGTTTTCCTTCTACGCCCTCGAGTGAAAACATGCCGCCTCTGCCGTCCACCACATCCAATATGATTTGTGTATGCTTCCAGTAATCATATTGATTTTGGTGCATATAGAAAGGGGCACCACCCACTACACCAAGGCACACATCCTGATCTCCTATTAGCAAATCCCCTTCTGGATAACACATTGGTGAGGAGCCATCACAGCATCCGCCTGATTGATGAAACATAACGGGCCCATGTTTCTCTTTTAATAGATCGATTAGTGCTAGCGCTTCTTCCGTAGCTAATACACGTTCAACCACGCTCATGCACCTCCCTACGAATTAGAAGAAACCAAGTTTGTTTTCGCTATAGCTAACTAATAAGTTTTTCGTTTGTTGGTAATGCGCTAACATCATTTTATGATTTTCACGACCAACACCCGACATTTTGTAGCCACCGAATGCAGCATGTGCAGGATATGCGTGGTAACAGTTTGTCCAAACACGACCAGCTTGAATTTCACGACCGAAGCGATATGCCGTATTTATATCTCTCGTCCAAACACCTGATCCTAAACCATATAATGTATCATTCGCAATTTCCAATGCTTCCTCTTTCGTTTTAAATGTCGTGACAGCAACTACTGGTCCAAAAATTTCTTCTTGGAATATACGCATTTTATTATGTCCTTTGAAAACAGTTGGTTTAATGTAGTAGCCATTTTCGAAGCCTTCACCTACATTATTTTTGTCTCCTCCAATTAGACATTCTGCACCTTCTTGCTTACCAATATCTAAATAAGAAAGAATTTTTTCCATTTGTTCACTAGATGCCTGTGCACCCATCATTGTGTTTGGATCAAGTGGGTTGCCAACTTTAATGGCTTCTACTCGCTGTAATACGCGCTCCATAAATTTATCGTAAATAGATTCCTGAATCAGTGCACGTGAAGGACAAGTACATACTTCCCCTTGATTTAGAGCGAATAGCACAAAGCCTTCAACAGCTTTATCTAAAAAGGCATCATCTTTATCCATAATATCTTCAAAGAAAATGTTTGGCGACTTACCACCCAGTTCTAATGTTACTGGAATAAGATTTTGAGAAGCGTATTGCATAATTAAACGCCCTGTTGTTGTCTCACCTGTAAAGGCAATCTTACCAATGCGTGGATTTGATGCAAGCGGTTTCCCTGCTTCTAAGCCAAATCCATTTACAACATTAATGACACCTGGTGGTAGTAAATCTTCTATTAATTCTAAAAGCACCATAATAGATGCTGGTGTTTGTTCTGCAGGTTTTAATACGACACAGTTTCCAGCTGCAAGTGCTGGCGCAAGCTTCCATACAGCCATTAATAACGGGAAGTTCCAAGGTATAATTTGGCCAACTACGCCAATTGGCTCGTGGAAATGATAAGCAACTGTATCGTTATCTATTTGGCTTACTGAGCCCTCTTGAGCACGTAATACCCCAGCAAAATAACGAAAATGATCAATTGCAAGAGGGATGTCTGCATTTAATGTTTCGCGTACCGCTTTACCGTTATCCCATGTTTCAGCAACGGCTAGCTTTTCTAAATTTTGCTCGATACGGTCCGCAATTTTAAGTAAAATGTTTGCGCGTTCTGTTGGTGATGTTTTACCCCATGCATCCTTAGCAGCATGTGCCGCATCTAATGCATGTTCAATATCCTCAGCTGTGGAACGTGCTATTTGTGTAAAAACTTGTCCAGTAACAGGAGTAACGTTATCAAAGTATTGACCCTTCACTGGGGGTGTCCATTCGCCACCGATATAATTATCATATTTCTCTTTGAATTGAACTACCGATCCTTCAGTGTTTGGAAATGCATAAACCATTTTACTTCTCCCCTTTACACAATTTAATGAGAACTATCTACAAAAAACGTTATTTTATATCGGAATAACAATATTTTCATAGAAACCCTCTCACCTAATATATTGTCAGAAACATAAAATAATTTCAACTTTTTCAAAAACTTTTCCAACTAATTTATTTTTGCTAGAAAAGCTTCTAGCATTCACTGTATGTGCGACGTTAAGGTATACTTAAAAATAATATAAAATATAGGAGAACAATATGCGTATTAATAAATATTTAAGTGAAACAGGCATCATATCTCGTCGTGGCGCTGATAAATGGATAGCAGAAGGAAAGGTAACAATTAACGGAGAACTGGCAACGGTTGGTAGTCAAGTTGAAACAGGAGACGTTGTTTGCGTGGATGGAAAAGAGGTAAAGAAAGAACAACAGCTTGTTTACATTGCTCTAAATAAACCTGTCGGCATTACAAGTACGACAGAGCGTCATATAAAAGGCAATGTTGTTGATTTTGTCAATCATCCTCTACGTATTTTTCATATCGGGCGTCTTGATAAGGAATCAGAGGGGCTATTATTATTAACGAATGATGGTGATATCGTCAATAAAATTCTACGTGCTGAAAATCATCATGAAAAAGAATACATTGTTCAAGTTGATAAGCCTATAACTGCGCAATTCATCCAAAAAATGGGTGCAGGTGTCGATATTTTAGATACAACAACCTTACCATGCCATGTGGAAAAGATTTCAGATAAAGTATTTAAAATCATTTTAGAGCAAGGCTTAAACCGCCAAATTCGTCGAATGTGCTCAGCACTAGGGTATTCCGTTAAGCGTCTACAACGCATTCGTATTATGAATATTAAGCTTGGTAATTTAAAGGTAGGGCAATGGCGTGATTTAACTGAGAAGGAACGAACAGAACTATTCAAACTACTCAATTACACACCAAAATAGATACATCCAAAGGGAGGGACGAGGACTATGATATCCATTCAAAGCACAGAACAACTAACAGGGGTACGAATTAGCGCGGATTATTGGGATTTAAATGAACTAATTAATGCTATTTATAAAGTAACTGGTGACGAAAATAAATACTATGATTATCAGGGTCCTCGACTACGTATTTTAAGCGTTTGCTATAAACTAAGACATGCTATGCTTGGTGAGCATCACCTAGAGTTTGTTAGTAATGGACTTAATAAGAGTGTTCTAACACAACATGAACTCATCTTTCCAAATAAGAATGTCTATTTTTCAACAGAAATTCTTTGGCCAGAAATTATCTTTAGTGCAATCGCATTAAATGATTTTATTGAACTGCACCAAAAATTAAACAATGCTTCTATATGGAATCATGAGATAGCTATTATACGTAAATTTCAAGCGGCTATTGCTGAATGTTTAGAACAGGAGGTAAGTGACGAAGATTATGTTGTGTTTTTAAGAATGTTACATGCTAAAAACCCCTTAACTTTCCGTTTTGCAACACAATACGTTGATGTTTTAAATCTAGAGTATATTGAATTAAGTAAAGAGGAACGTCAGGCACATTTAGCTGCATTTGCTGTGCGATTAATGGTAGAGGACCATGAATATGTAGCATTAAAATCCCACCTGATGGAAGCAGCTATGGCAACGAAACAAGCATTACATGATATTCAAATTCAACTTAATTATCCTGAAGAAATACTGTGGTGAACGAATCATGCCGTCTCAAAATAATTGAGACGGCTGTTTTTCTATTCAATTGTTTTGTAGGCCATTTTATAAATAACTTCCTTGTGCTGAGGATAATCTACTAAAAGCTCTTCCTGTGTGAACAATTCAAAGTCCTCAAAGTCAAAGCCTGGCGCCACCATACATCCGACTAAACTAAACGTCTCAGATTCCTCCACCGACGAGCCGAAAATTGTATGCTTTGGTACTGCAAGCTGAGGGACTTCCCCCGCTTCTATATTCAAGCCAAGCTTCTTCGCTTCATATGTCCCATCTGGGAAAATCATATGAACTGTTAGTGGGCTTCCAGCGTGATAATACCATAGCTCGTCCGATTGTAGACGATGTAAATGTGAAATATCCTGTGAGCGCAGAAGGAAATATATACTAGTATAAATCGGTCTCTGTACATCTCTCACTGCTATATCGTCTGATGCACGAAACGATGAAATGTAATAGCCCCCTTCAGGATGTTCGGCTAACTTTAAATGTTCAATAAAATATTGTGCTGAATACTTCAAAAAGCATCACTCCTTTTTTCAACCTTACCAAAAAGTAAAGTGGAAATGCTACCTCTGATTTTCTTTCAACATACAAGCCAAAAAGGACATCTCAACGTGAGATGTCCTACCATTTTTATAATCCGCCTAAATAAGCTGCCTTTACTTGCTCACTCTCTTGTAGCTCTTTTGCTGAACCAGATAAAACAATACGCCCTGTTTCAAGTACATATGCACGGTTAGCGACAGATAATGCCATATTAGCATTTTGCTCTACAAGTAATACGGTTGTTCCTTCTTTATTAACCTGCTCAATAATATTGAAGATATTTTTCACCATCAACGGTGCAAGACCCATCGAAGGTTCATCCATTAATAACAGTTTTGGTTTTGCCATTAAGGCGCGCCCCATCGCCAGCATCTGCTGTTCCCCACCAGACAATGTACCTGACTGCTGTTTTCGGCGCTCTAATAATCGTGGAAATAACTCGAAAACATGATCCATATCTTTTTTAATACCTGCTTTATCATTACGCAGATACGCACCAAGCTCTAAGTTTTCCTCAACTGACATATTGGCAAAAACACGGCGTCCTTCTGGAACGTGAGAAATCCCTGATTTAACAATAGTCTGTGCCGCTTTCCCAGCTATCGAAAAGCCTTCGTATTCGATAATGCCACCTTTTGGCTTTAATAAACCTGACAATGTCTTTAAGAGCGTACTTTTTCCAGCACCATTTGCACCGATTAACGTTACAATTTCACCCTCGTTTACTTCTAAAGAGAGGCCCTTTAATGCTTGGATATTGCCATAAAAAACATCGATATTTTGTACTTTTAGCATTAGCCGATAACCTCCTCTCCAAGGTATGCTTCTATTACCTTTGGATTGTTGCGAATTTCTTCTGGTGTCCCGTCAGCGATTAATTGTCCGTGATCAAGTACGTAAATGCGCTCACAAATACCCATAACTAAGCTCATATCATGCTCAATCAGCAATATTGTTAAACCGAACTCTTTACGAATAAATGCAATTAGCTCCATTAAATCGTGAGTTTCTTGTGGGTTCATCCCTGCTGCTGGTTCATCCAATAGAAGCAGTTTGGGATTTGCTGCTAACGCACGAGCAATCTCTAAACGACGTTGCATCCCGTATGGCAAATTCTTAGCTAGCTCATCTTTATAGACATCTAAGCCAAAGATTTTTAAGAACTCAATGGACTGTTGCTCCATTTCGGCCTCACCTTTGAAATGCGTAGGTAAACGAAAAATAGAAGCCCACATAGAATGCTTTGCAAGTGAATGATTGGCTACCTTTACATTGTCAAGAACAGATAGCTCTTTAAATAATCGAATATTTTGGAACGTACGGCTGATCCCTTTCTGTGTAACCTGATAGGGTGCAAGTCCATTCAATTTCAGACCATTAAAAGTAATTGTACCTTCCGTAGGTGTATATACCCCTGTTAACATATTAAAGCTAGTTGTTTTTCCAGCTCCGTTTGGCCCAATAAGTCCTACCAACTCGCCTTGGTTAAGGTACATATTAACACCCTGTACTGCCTTTAAACCACCGAATTGAATACCCATATTTTCAACATTGATAAGAAGGTTTCCAGTCATTATTTCGTACCTCCCTTTTTACCAAACTTAAATAATTGTGTTATCTCTTTCGTTCCCATTAAGCCTGTTGGACGATAAAGCATCACGATAATTAATACTAAACTGTAAATAATCATACGCGTTTCTGGGAAGTTTGCTAGATAAGTAGACACGACTGTTAGGAAAATCGCAGCAATCACTGAACCAGAAAGACTTCCTAAACCACCAAGTACAACGTAAATTAAAATATCAAATGATTTTAAGAAACCGAATGTTGTCGGTTGAATAATGTAAAAGTTATGTGCAAAAATGGCTCCTGCTAGACCTGCGAAGAAAGACCCAATCGCAAATGCAACAACTTTATAGTAAGTTGTGTTAATACCCATCGCATCTGCTGCTATTTCATCTTCTCGAATGGAAATACACGCACGCCCATGACGAGAATTTGTAAAGTTTGAGATAACTAGAATCGTTAACACTACGCCAAAGAATGCGTATGTCCAGTTCGATAAATATTTAACCTGCATCCCTGCTGCGCCACCAACATAATCCGTATTTAAAAAGATAATACGAATGATCTCTGCAAATCCAAGTGTAGCAATCGCTAAGTAATCCCCTTTTAAACGAAGCGTTGGAATCCCTACGATTAAACCAGCAACTGCTGCTGCAGCAGCCCCTAATAAGATGGCCAATGGGAATGGTAACATTAACTTTGTTGTAATAATAGCCGATACATACGCTCCCACTGCAAGGAATCCAGCATGCCCAATTGAAAACTGTCCAGTAACACCAATTACAATATGCAAGCTGACAGCCAACATGATGTTAATACACATTGTGATCAACATATTTTTATAGTACAAATCAATTACTTCTGTTGTAATCAACAATTGTACAACTGCATAGATGACTAGCGCTATTACGGCATAGCCCCAGAAAACTTTAGACTTTTTCATAAAACCGCTCACCTACACTTTCTCACGGGCGTTTTTACCAAAGATACCCGATGGTCTGAAGATTAAGATTAAAATTAAAATAACGAATGCCGCTGCATCACGCCATAACGAGAAGCCAAGTGCACTTACTAAGGACTCTACAACACCTAGTAACATACCACCAACCATAGCGCCTGGGATGATACCAATACCACCAAGAACAGCTGCGATAAATGCTTTAACCCCAGGAATAACACCCATTAACGGGTCAATTTTTGTATAATAAACCCCAAAGATAACACCTGCTGCACCAGCTAAAGCTGAACCAATCGCAAACGTTGCAGAGATTGTATTGTCAACGTTAATACCCATTAAGCGAGCTGCATCTGCATCGTGGGAAACAGCACGCATCGCTTTACCGATTTTTGTTTTATGTACGATGAATTGTAAAAGAATCATCAGTACAACTGCGACTGATAAAATTAAGATGGAAGTACTGCTGATTTGAACGCCAAAAATATCTAATGATTTATTTTTGAAAACTTCAGGATATGCTGCTGGTTGTGCACCTCTGAAGAAAATTGTTGTATATTCAATTAATAGCGATACACCTATCGCTGTAATTAAAGCTGCGATACGTGTCGCATTTCGTAAACGTTTATAGGCAATACGTTCAATTAATACACCAAAAATTGCACAAACTAACATCGCCAATAATAATGCTGGGAAGAAACCAAGCTCCCATTTAGCAATAGCGTAAAAGCCAATAAATGACCCAATCATGAAGACATCACCATGAGCAAAGTTAATCAGCTTGATAATACCGTATACCATCGTATACCCTAACGCTATTAACGCGTAGATACTTCCAAGTGAAATACCGTTCACAAGTTGCTGTATCCATTCCATGCGCATTCACTCCTTTAAATTTTCTGAAAATTGAAAAATAAGTACATAGATCGATACTAAAAGTTATGTTTTGCTCTACGATTCTAGTTATCTAACACACAAAAAAGGAAGGCGTGTTTACCCGCCTCCCCCTTGCTTACAAAACATTAAGGATTAACTTTAGAGTTGAACACTTGTTTACCGTCTTTAAATTCAAGAACTGTTGCTGTTTTAATTGGGTTATGATTTTCGTCAACTGAGAAAGTACCTGTTACTAAAGAAAGATCTTTTGTTGCAGCTAATTCATTTTTAATTGCTTCCCCATCTGTAGAGCCTGCACGTTTAATTGCATCAGCAATGTAGTAAATTGTGTCATAACCAAGTGCGTTGAATGCGTCAGGCGCTTTGTCACCATTTGCCGCTTTAAATGCCTTTACGAAATCTTGAATTTTTTGATCTGGGTCTTCAGCAGAATAGTGGTTTGTGATGAATGTGTTATTCAATGCATCCGCGCCAGCTAATTCAATTAAAGTTGGAGAATCCCAACCATCAGCACCCATCAGAGGTACATCAATGCCCATTTCGCGTGCTTGTTTAACAATCAAACCTACTTCTTCATAATATCCAGGGATAAAGATAAAGTCTGGATTTGCCGCTTTAATATTTGTTAATTGTGTACGGAAATCTGTATCCTTCGCTACATAAGCTTCTTCTTTTACAACTTTTCCGCCACTCTTCGTAATCGTTTCTTTAAAGGATTTTGCTAAACCTTTTGCATAGTCTGATGCATTATCTGCAAAAATAGCTACATTTTTCGCATCTAGCTCACCTGAAGCAAAATTAGCTGCTACAATCCCCTGGAATGGGTCAATAAAGCATGTACGGAAAGCATATTCATTAACACTGCCATCCTCATTTACTGTGATATTTGGTGCTGTACCAGAACCTGTAACAATAGGAATTTTATTATCATTTGCAATTTGAACAGTAGCTACTGTATTACCTGAAGTTGCAGGTGCTAGCATTGCTACTACTTTATCCTGCGTTGCTAGTTTAATAGCAGCTGAAGTTGCTTCAGAGTTCTCTGATTTATTATCTACTTTAATCAGTTCAATTTTCTTACCATCAATACCGCCAGCATCATTAATTTCTTTTACAGCCAGTTCTGCACCTAGCCCAATAGAGGAACCATAAGATGCTACATTCCCTGAAAGCTCTAAGTTGGCACCGATTTTAATTGTATCGCCATCAGATGAACCTCCGCCTGATGATGAGCCTCCGCCAGAACTTGAATCGTCTCCGTTACCGCAACCAGCAAGAACACCAGCAAGTAATGAAGATGCTACTAAAAGTGAACCGAACTTCTTAAGCTTTTTGCTCTCTCTCATAATTAAATTCCCCCTGAAAATTTCTCAAATATTAGATATTTCTGATAATTATAAACAATTAAATTCATTTACTCAATAGCCAAAATAATTATTTATAACTATCTAAAAACAAAAGAAAATATTATTCATATAAGCCTTTTTCATTGTAAAACATTCTTTATATTTAGTCTAGAGTGATTTTTCAGTATAATTAGTTATTTATGAATTATCTTTTAATTCAAACTATAGACTAGTACAAAACTATCAGATGAAATTGTTTTTTTAACATAAAGTCTGCTTAATTTATAGAACCTCTTCCTCTATTACAATTATTTCCCTGAAAATAATCAAAAGAATACGAATAACTAATTGCTTATATCTGTACTGCTAATAGGAAAAAGCTTAGAGTGGGTTTCCCCATACTCTAAGCTTTTTTTAATTCAAAGACACAAAGGCGCTCATTAATATTTGTTTCATTTTCTAAATGCACTTCATGAAGCAACTCAAATGGTGTTCCATGATGTAAAAATTGTAAATAATCGTAAGGCGGATAATATAAAATTATATGAATATCTCGCATTCGCTGCTCATAGGATTTCCAAATATTGTGAATGACTGTGCGAAAAATATGGATTGAAAAAGGATTAAAAAAGAAAAACACATTATCACGTGACTTTATTTCATATGATTCGGCTATTGTATGAATAAACTTAATAGGGGCATGTGCTCTCATTTTTTGAAGATAACTACGTTTATTTTCTTCAGCCTCCGTATAAAACCCTGCATCCATTTCTATCCCAATGGTTGGTATATGGAACTTATGGTGCACATAAATAGGAACTCGCCCTTTCCCGCACCCCATATCAATAAATACTGGATTGTCAGGCATCTGATACGCAGCGAATAATTGCTCCAATCCTCTGTAGGGTGTTGGCTCATAACGATGATAGTGTGCAAGCTTAGGAAAGCCATATTGCTCTCCCACCGTGTTTATATGCAAATGTTTATCAAATTGCTGTTCATTCATATGAAAGGACTCCTCAAAAAAGAATGCTTTATTTTAACACGATAAAAAGCAAAAACCATACCCAAAGATATTGGATATGGTTATTTTCTAACGACCTCTACGTTTAAATTTAACAACAAAGAGAAGTGCAAGAAGGAGTAGCACTAGGCATGTAATGGCTGTAAACATTGTATTTTTATCAATAACAGGCTCGTGATTCGCAGCTTCACTATTCGCACCAGGCATTCCCATTGGGGCTCCATTTCCATCAGGAGGTTGCATTTGTTCTCCATTTTGTCCATTTCTCGGACCCTCGCCCTCTCTATTAAAAGGTGGGCTCTTTGATGGATCAAAGTCCTCTGGTAGCTGACTTGGATCAAAATCATCTGGCATCCAATCCATTTCACCATTTTCACTTGGTATTGGCATACCCATATTGCCCTGAGAAGACGTAGATGCTTCCACAACAAGCTCCCCAGACAGTTGCTTTAATATAGATTCTGAGCGCTGTTTGGCAAATTCCGGCAAGCTATTTTCACCTTCAACTGCTTCTAAAAACTGCTCCGTAGTAGAGAATTTGGTTGGATCCGCCTCCACATAAGTAGTTAATAGCACAGCTAATTTTTTAGTAATGGATTGCACATACTCTTCTGTTAAATAAGTTGTCGCTAGTTCTTCTAAATAACCTTCATATTTGTCACGATATTCATCATTCGAAAGCAATGCCTTCAAGAGTGGCCGCTCCTCTAATGTTGTGCCAGAAACAGGTGTTGTCACACTAAAATTAATAGCACTATCATTTATTAGATTGCCCGACATGCCCATTCCCATGTCAACGCCGCCACCTCGTTGTTGCTGCATACCCCCATCGCCAGTTTGATCGGGTTGTCCATTGTTTTGTGCCACTGGTTTTTCCATATTAGTAGTAACGTCAGCTTGATTTTCACCGTTTCCTCCTGCTATTCTACCGCCTCCAGCCCCAAAGCCACCAAAGGACATGTTGTAATCCCAAGGAATAATAGAAAACACACCGTTCTGTTCATATAAATAATAGTTATGTTTCATATTCCCTTGATAACTATCTAAATTCACAAGTGCTGTGTTGACGGCAAAATAACGTAACATTTCATCCACATCGATATACTTTTCTATGTCTCCACCATTATTAATTGCGTCTAGCATTTCAACTAATTTGGATTGATTAATATTACCTTCATTTGTTTTTAATCCGATACCTGTATAGTCTTCGATATCGTCGCTTATATATTTTAAATCGCTGCCTGTCCCATCTGGCTTAAATAAAAAACCATCATTAGAGCCGTAATTATTAGCCAGGAATGTCTCATCCACAGCTTCTACCCCTAAGAACAAACCACGCTCCTCACCATTCACTGTGACATACATATAGGAGTGTGCTGGTGTTGGTAAACCCATTTGCTCCATCAGTTCATAGGAGATATACTCTCTCATTAATGTAGAGTCACTATAATTATTGTTTAAATTAAATTTTTTTAAGCCATACAAGCTTTGTGTATCATCATAATAATCAAAATCGATTTTTAAGCTATAGCGATCTGAGTCACTATTGACAACCGATCGTAATGATAGATTGCCCTTTGTACGAATAGCAACATTCTCAACTTTCTTGCCGTTTACTGTAATATCTGCTTGTTTTAATTCTTCAGCAGAAGCATTTTCGAGCATGTCAGCCCAATCTTCCTCAGCAATTTCAATATCAACTGTTGTTACTTTATTTTTATTAAATACTATATTCTCATAGGAGAACTCAGAATTTTTCGTTTCAATGCCTACATTCGGAAGTACAGCATATATCACGACAAAGAGAAGGAGTAAAATCACCATGCATAGATAGACAATTCGTGTTTTAATCATAGCCGTCACCTCTCATCGTAGTTCTATTTGTTAATGAGGTCATTACGCTGTGAAATTCCCATCATAGCTCAGCATAATGGCTGATTTTACACCAGCTACCTTTGTTAGTTCTTCCATCAATTTTGCATCATTTTGTTTTACACGAATTTCATAAGTTGTTTCGATTTCATTCTGTTGCATAATGGATTTCGATTTGAGAGCGAATTTTTTTGTTTGCGCAGCAATAATTCGCTCAATTTCAGCATTAGCCAATTCCTCTTCAAACTTTACAATTAGTAAATACGGATTTTCTACCGTTATTTTATTAACGAATATTAGCAATACAAGTCCGATTAAAATAGCACCAATAATCACTAATGGAATAAAGCCAGCACCACATAAAATACCTGAAACAATTGCCCAGAAAATATAGACTAAATCCATGGGATCCTTAATAGGTGTACGGAAACGTACAATAGATAAGGCACCAACCATACCAAGTGACAGCAGAACATTTGAACTGATTCCCATAATCACTAGTGCTGTTGCCATTGTCATTATAAGTAGTGAGATATTGAATGAATGTGAGTAAATGACTCCATTAAAGGTCTTCTTATAAACAGCATAAATGAAAAGCCCAATAAAAAACGCTACTACTAAACCAATAATTGAATCGATTAATGAAAACGAGGTTGTTTTTTCTAAAAAGTTGGATTTAAAAATATCACTAAATTTAATTGTATCCATTGTTCATTCTCCTTTATTATTAGCCGTACATACGACTAAGTTGATATTTTGAATAGGCCTCAGCACGAGTATCCACTGACTGTAGTAAATATTTGATGATGTCTGGTAGATATTCATCGTACTTTACCTCTAAAATAACAAGATTAGGCTCCAGCACATCGACCATAGGCAAGTTTTGATTAAACATATCCGTGTTGCGTAGACTCGATTGCACCTTACTATCAAATGTCACACGCACATTGCCAAACGGATAGATATAGGCTTCTCTCTCGTAATCCACTACCGTAGTAGGTCGCAACTGGTTGTAATTCATCTCATGATATAAATCTAGAATTAGCGCTCGGTCATCATTCTTCATCCAGGCTATCTCGCCAATACGTAGTTTTTCATACTCAGCTTGAGATATTGAACATTTTGTTTTAAAGGTCACATTGTTACGCTTACTCTTCCGCTCAAGATTAATAACATTATTAGACTTGCCGTATATGCGTACTCGATATTTATCTCGATTAATAAAGCCTTCTTTTTCTCATTTAACACTTTATTGGCAAAATTATCGAAGTACGTACTACGAATTAAATATTTACCGTCTAAGCCAGCATGATGATCACGCTGCATAACATGCTGAAGCTTGGCTTTTAATAATGCATAATCTGGATAGGAGATCGCTTGCTTTATTTCTTGGCGACCATTTGGATTAAATGAAGTAACTATTGGCATTTCATCACTCTCCCTACTTGTATTAGTGTCAGACTGACTAACCTTTAATGCTGCTCGTCCCTTTGTTCATTTCCCGTCTACATCGTTTACTATAAAGGGCTTTTGTGTCAGGCAGATGTCAGCTTTACAAATTCTTCAACTCTCTTTTACAAAACAAAGCAGATTTCTGGGAGACGGATTAAACCAACACTAAGAAGGCTACTACGCTCTTATAGCGTAGTAGCCTTTTGCAATACTAATTCAAAATGTGTTCCAGAGGGATTGCTTTCAATTAATCGCAAATCGCCCCCAACAGATTGGGCCATCATTTTACTAAGTGGTAATCCTAAACCCAAGCCGCGAACAGTATATTTTTTATTTTCCCCTCTATAAAAGCGCTCAAAAATAAATGACTGATCCTCTAGAGGGATTCCATGTCCTGTGTCCTTCACCATCACTGACAGAGCCTCGCCATGATCTATCAACCTCAAGGTTATTGTTCCTTTGTCCATCGCCTGTTTAGCATTGGTTAATAGGTTTGTAATGATCTGTTGGATACGAACAATATCTATCTGTACAAGCACAGGTTTTTCTAACAAATGTAAATTAACTTTTACATGTTCATCTTCCTGCATGACTTCCCACTGTGCCACCGCCTCTCGCAGTAGCTGATTAACATCTACTGACTCTATCTGCACAGGAATAGCATCGACAGCAAAATGGTTAAAGGCAAGTAAGTCACCGACCATTGTTTTCATTTTTGTCGTTTCGACCATAGCCATTTCAATGAATTCCATAGCATCCTGTCCCGTTACAACACCATCTCTTACAGCCTGTAATAAACCACTTATAGAAGTGACAGGTGTTTTCAATTCATGGGTGACACCTGCTAGTAATTCCGTTCGAGTTTTCTCCAGCTGTTCTAATTTATTTGCCATATTTTTAAAGGAGGAAACAAGCTCATAGATTTCCTTTTCCTTACTATATTGAGGCAAATCAATTGCATAATTGCCTTCCTGTACATGCTTGGCAGCCTCTGCTACTTGTTTAATGGGATGGGCCAAACGCTTTGACAGAAAGTAAATAGCGATCCAGCCTAATAATGCTAATGCTCCAATTAATATGGCAAGCTGTCCATATGCTTGGTTAACTCTTGTTAAATTATCCTTCTTCTCCATCACCAGGGCCCAGCCCAATAACTCATGATTATTTTCTATCTTTCTTTTCACTACATATTCAGGTTCAAGTCCATCCTTTATTTCCTTAGTACCTTCTTTTCCATCTAACAAGCCAGCTACATTTTTAGCACTACCAGGTGGTACAGGACGGTTGCTAGTCAGTATATTTCCCTCTGTATCTACAACATACAAAATCGGATCGATCTCTTTCATATTAAAACGCTGACGATCCCCTATGAAACCTGGAATACCATTTATAGGTCCATTATTAGGATTTGTTGTATCCGTTAAACGATAGACCGTTTCGTCTGCTAAAAACTCCATTAATTCTAATCGATTTTCAAATGTTGTATGTCGAATCCACGCTGCTGAGATTAAAGATATAATAGCTAAGCCTATAAAAAGTGTCAGTAAATATCGGCTCGTCCAATATTGAAGTAAGGATATTCGCTTATTTTTTTTGAACACTTAGCTGATACCCCAATCCACGTAGTGTCTTTATTTCTCCTTCCGCTTCATCCCATTCTTTTAAAGCCTTCCTAAGCCTCTTTATAGCTAAATCTACAGCACGATCACTACCCTCATACTCCCATCCCCAAACTTGATCTATAAGCTGATCCCGGGTAAATGTTTGATTAGGGTGGTCAGCTAAAAACATGAGCACTGATAAATCTCTTGGCGTTAATACAATCTCTTCTCCACCCAAAAGCACTTTATGCGCTTTACAATCAATCACTAGAGACCCATACTGCTTACTAGTAGCTGAATCAGAACTACCTACAGCACGTCTTAAAACAGCCCTCACTCTTGCAACAACTTCATCTGCGATAAAAGGCTTGGCAATATAATCATCTGCCCCATGATCAAACCCCTCTAGACGGTAATTAACCTCACCTAATGCTGTTAACATGATAACTGGGCAAGTACTTCGTTCTCTTATTTCTTTTAAAATGGACCAACCATTTTTTTCTGGTAACATAATATCTAGCAACACTAGATCTGGCTGTGTTTCACGAAACATGACCAAGGCTTGACCACCATTGAAACATTGTGTCACACTATAACCCACTTTTTGTAAATACACCTTTAAAACCTGGCTTATTGGATATTCGTCCTCTATTACTAGAATGTTTGCCAAAGTCAATCACCTCGCTACTAGTTCACTCTTATATTCATTATAGCACTGGATTATGTCAGTTAAATGTCAGCCTATCCATTACCCATAAACTACTAGCACAGATTATATAGAGGACATCTATTGACAATGTCTTCCTCAGCCACTTATCATTGAGTGCGAATGATAATCAATGATAATTCATTCAAAAACCTAGTAAATGAAATTAAGGGGGGTAAAAGCATGATTATTGTAACTAATCGTATTCAAGTAAAACCCGGTTTTGCTGCAAGAATGGCACCAAATTTTACAAAGCCAGGTCCTCTGCAACAGTTTGAAGGCTTTCATAAAGTAGAGGTATTAATTTCAACTGATGATCCTACTTATGATGAAATGAGTGTTAATATGTATTGGGAATCTAAGGAGCATTTCCAAGCATGGCGTAATAGCGATGCATTTGCTGCAGCCCATCAACGCCCAAATTCGGGCTCTGAGGGAGAAAAGGCTGACAGTCCAATTATCGGCAGCAAAATAGTGGTGGCGGAATTAGCTTCTTCTATTGAAGCCTTAAATTAATAAACGACGATTAAATTACTTATACATTATCTTCTGATTCTATCTAAAAAGCCCTGCATGGTTGAACGATCATGCAGGGTCTTTTTTCTTGGTATAAGAAACATTGATTAAATCAATATAAAAGAATGACTAGTATATAGCCCAGCACGGATAGACAGACCGAGCCAATTAAACCTGCAATAAATGCCTTTACACCTAGCTCCTTAAATGTTTTCATTTCAACATTTAGCCCTAGACCAGCCATTGCCATCGCAATTAAGATATAAGCAGTATCAACTAATGCTTGCGATACATTCGCCGGTATAATCCCTAAAGAGTTGATAGCACTCATCGCTAAAAATCCTAAAATAAACCACGGTATGATGGATAAAGAAAAGGCTTTTTTCTCTTCACTTTTGTCCATTCTTCGATAGAAAATACCAATAACAATTGCTACAGGTACGAGTAGGGCCACTCGTGTTAATTTCACGATGACGGCTATATCAATTGCTTCATTTCCACCAGCAGATGCAGCTGCAATTACATGCGCAATTTCATGTAATGTCCCCCCTGCGAAAATCCCATACGCAGTAGGTGTTAAATCGATGATGGAATAAAGTACCGTATAAATAAGTGTGAAAATAGTCCCCAATAACGCAACAATCGCTGCCCCTACCGCCGTTTCCTTTTCATTTGCTTTAATTTGAGGTGCAATTGCCACTACTGCAGCAGCTCCGCAAATGGCAGTCCCGCAAGCCGTTAATATCCCTAGCTTTTGATCGACTTTAAATATTTTTGTTAGGCCGTACACAACAATTAAGGCAAATAGCAGATTAATGACTGCAATTAAAAAAACGTTAGCACCCGCATGATAAATATCTGCCAAATTTAAGCGCATACCCAATAAAATAATACCAAAGCGTAATAGCTTCTTGCTGGAAAATGAAATACCTACTTGCCAAGAATCTTGTACTTTAAATGTTGCTCGCCAGGTCATCCCTAATATAATGGCAATAACCAACTGTCCCAATATTGAAAGGAAAGGAAATGTGGCAATATATTTCGCTACTAAAGCAATAAGAAGCGTTAACAATATCCCCTTCAAGAAATTTGGATTAAGAGTAGATTTTAATTTATGCTGTCTATTAACCATGATGTTCACTTCTTTCTCCCTTGTTGATTATTACTTTAATAAAGAGTGCACTATTAGTAAAATACATATATATAATTATTATTATTAATATTTCTAATAATAGGGGTGAAGATATGCAATTGGATGCTTTAAAAACATTTATCACACTGGTTGAGGTCAATAATTTTACAAAGACCTCTGAAATACTTCATATTTCACAACCAAGTGTTAGCTTACACATTAAGAATCTAGAGCAAGAATTACAAACAACCTTATTTATTCGCTCCCCAAAATCGGTGCAAATTACACCAACTGGTGAAATTCTTTATAAACGAGCAAAGCAAATCATGGCGATAGCTGAAGCTGCAAAAGAAGATATCGCTGCCTATCATCAAGAGGTACAAGGTACGCTAGTCATTGGGGCAAGCTTTACAATTGGCGAATATATATTACCTCCAATTATTGCAAGCTTACAGCAACAATTCCCACAACTTGAACTTCAAATTATTATTGGCAATACAAAAGAAATCATTCAATATACAAAATTACTGCAAGTCGATATAGGTCTAATTGAAGGACAGGCTCATGATAATGAACTAGTCATTAAGCCATTTATGCAAGATGAGTTATTTATTGTTAGCGACAGTAAACATCCTCTTACAAAGCAACAACCTCTGACTGCTGATAAACTCCAGCAGCAAAGCTGGGTTGCGCGTGAAGAAGGCTCTGGAACACGTTATTATCTGGATCATTTATTCAGAGCAAATGGTTTACAGATTCATTCGCTTTTGACTATTAGCAGTAATCAGGGCGTGAAGGAGAGTGTAATGCAGGGACTTGGTCTTTCTTTATTGTCTGCCTGTGTGATAGAACGTGAATTAAAAAATGGAGATATGACTATTCTGCGCCTTGAAGGACAGCACTTTATGCGAACATTTTCTTATCTTTGCTCACCTACCATGAAAAATAAGCGCAATGTCGACATACTGATTGATATCTTAATAAAAAAGCATAGCGATTCTTTTCTCGTCGCTAAGCTCTTTTTATGGTTCTTCTCGTATTAAAATGTTTACTTTCAATGATTTCAACAAATTTCATTGCTGCTCTAGAAAGAGGTACTGACTTCAAATAACACATACCAATACTTCTCGTAGGAATACTTTCCCTTAAAGTTAATTCATAAAGAAGTCCACGTTGAAGATAGTCCTTTGAAAATTCCTTTGTTACACATGCAATGCCAAGGTTACTACGCGCAAATTCGAGTACTAAATCATGTGAGCCTAGCTCAAACTCTGGCTCTATGTGAACGCCTCTTGCAAAAAGATAATCTTCCACATACTTCCTTGAATTCGATTTTTTCTCTAGAAAGATAAGTGGAAATTTTAAAAGGTCCTCATAGTTTAAACTTTTAGATGAAAGTGTTTTATATTTTTCCCCACAGACAAAAATATCCTGAATATCTGTACATACCGTTAACTGTAATGTTGAATCTTCAATTGGAAAATTACAAAACCCTATATCTACTTCACCCGATTTAATAAAATTACAAATTTCAGAGGTTGTGCCATTTAGCATTTGCAATTTAATATTCGGATACATTGTATGGAATGCTTCTAAATAAGGCATTAAAAAGAAGCGTGAGATCGTATCACCTACACCTATTTTTAATTGCCCTGTTGTTAAATTTTTGAATTCAAGTAACTTTTCTTCACCAGCATCTAAAAGCCCTAAAGCAGAATTAGTATATTCAAAAAGTAGGCTACCCTCTGTTGTTAATGTCACACCTTTAGGAGTTCGATTAAAAAGACGTGTGCCAAGCTCATTTTCTAATTGCATCATTGCCTGACTTACAGCTGGCTGTGTCATATATAAATCTTTTGCCGCACTAGAAAAGCTATTATTTTTTGCTACAACACTAAAAACACGATATAAATCTAATTTCCCTATCATATAAGCACCTCTTATAGCTATTATATGAACTATTAATTTTACTTATATCATTAACGAGCCTTATAGTAAAATCATATGGTTTTTATATCACTTTACGCTAGATAGAATGAGGAGAGATTAAATTGGAACGTGTAATCGGTACAGTTGTAAGAGGTCTTCGTGGTCCTATTATTAATGAAGGCGATAATATTGAACAAATTGTTGTAGATACAGTGTTAAATGCTGCACATATTGAAGGATATACAATAGAGGATCGTGATATTGTGACAGTAACTGAATCTGTCGTGGCACGTGCACAAGGAAACTATGCTACGATTGATGATATTGCCATAGATGTAGCGGCTAAGTTTGGTGATGATACGGTAGGCGTTATTTTCCCCATTTTAAGTCGAAACCGCTTCGCCAATTGTTTACGAGGCATCGCTAAAGGTGTAAAAAAGGTAGTATTAATGCTAAGCTACCCATCTGATGAAGTGGGTAATCACCTTGTAGATATTGATGAGCTCGATGTAAAAGGTATTAACCCATGGACGGATACACTCAATGAGGTTGAATTCCGCGAGCATTTTGGCTATAAAAAACACACATTTACTGGTGTAGATTATATTGAATACTATAAAGAGTTAATCGAAGCAGAAGGGGCTACGTGTGAGGTCATCTTCTCAAATAATCCAAAAACAATTTTAAATTACACAAAGAGTATCTTAACATGTGATATTCATTCACGCTTCCGCACAAAACGTATTCTAACAGCGAACGGTGCAGAAAAAGTTTACAGCCTTGATAATATTTTAGCTGAATCAATTAATGGCTCTGGTTTCAATGCTGAGTATGGTCTACTTGGCTCGAACAAAGCTACAGAGGATAGTGTTAAATTATTCCCACATACTTGCCAACCGATTGTTGATGGGATCCAAGCAAAAATTAAAGAAGCTACAGGAAAAACAGTAGAAGTTATGATTTATGGTGACGGCGCATTCAAAGATCCTGTGGGTAAAATTTGGGAGCTTGCAGATCCTGTTGTATCCCCAGCATTCACCGCTGGATTACATGGAACACCGAACGAGGTTAAATTAAAATATTTAGCGGACAATGATTTTGCAGACCTTCGAGGCGAAGAACTAAAGGCTGCTATTTCTGAATACATCCAAAATAAAGATGAAGATTTAACAGGTCAAATGGCTGCACAAGGAACAACACCGCGTCGTTTAACAGACCTTATCGGTTCCCTATCTGACCTTACATCTGGTTCGGGTGACAAAGGAACACCAATGATTTACATTCAAGGCTACTTCGATAATTACACTAAATAAACAAACAAAAATGAACTCTCGTCCTAATGAAGAGAGTTCATTTTTTTATGGCGAGGATAACAGGAATCGAACCCGTACTCCCATTGGAAAGGGATATGCACTCCTTGCACCTACCTCGTAATAGATGATTATTGAATGCTTGCTATAGTATTACATTGTACTCAGTCCCTTCTCTTCTTAATTGGTTAGGATTTTAATTTATTTGGAATAATTTCTTCTTGTAGCCAATGCTCACTTGTTTGAACATGTTGCGGTCTCACAAATTTCCCTAAATTATAGCGGAAATCTTCGTAATGGAATGAGCTAGTATTTCTAATGACATACCCCTCTTGTTCCCCTTCAAAGAATGATTTTCCAGTGAATGTACGTTTTATCTGTTCTTCGTCAAAAATCCCTCGGTATAAAACGGGCACTGTTTCTATCCCTAACTCTGCTGCAAAGGCCACGGTTTCATCCCAGCTCAAACAAATATTTTCTTCATTCCAAATGCTAAACAAATAGAAATAGCTTGTTAATCCTTGATAATAAATAGAATGCTTGGCATAAACATTTTCACCACATAAGCGCCAGTCCTTTGGAATCCGATACGCAAAATTCGCGTGAAATGTTTTTACCCAATGTCTAGAAGGATGGTTGGCTGAATGAATACTTCTAGCATGCATATAGTCTCTGTAAAGCGTTGTACCTTCTCCATCTAACTTTTCAGTGACAACAACCTCCTTTCCAATAAAATGATTCACATTTCTAGCAACTTTATCATCATCGGTATAACCCCTGCTCCATGGTAAATGAAAACTTCTTGGGTACTTCATTAATTTCGTCATATTTTCACCTTCCTTTCCTAAAGTTTACTTGGCAAATTGATCTGCCTCACGGAAAAAATAAAGCCTTGTTAATAAATCACCATCTAATAAATGATAAATTTGGCTTCCACCTCTATCTCCCCCATACTGGATTAACATATGAAATTGCACTAAATGAACAACCTTTAATACAAATTCCTTTTCAAAGCCCAACTCTAATAGAAAATGGCAAACCAGTTGAGCCGAGACATTTTCATGCCCAAAATAACCATAACGCTGTTGCAAAGGTTTATATTTTTTACAAGCTGGTTTACCGACATCATGAAACAATGCAGCTATTTGTAGAGCTAGTTTATCGCTTTCTAAGTAGTACTCATTGATATACGCGTACACAAAATACGTATGCTGACATAGTAAAAATTGATGGAATGGGTTTTCTTGATCGAATTGATAAATTTCTTTGAAAAGTGGGACTGCTTGAAGTGTTTGAAAAAGCTCTTCATAGGTGGGGTGGCCTTGTATGAGTGAAACAAATTGTTGTCGAGAAAGATCATAGGGACTTGATTCATGAATAATATGCAATTCATTAAACCCTTCTCCTACTGTCGGGAACTCTAAATGCTTTCTCATTTTTTCCATCACGATTAATGGTACATGTCTTTTCCTTTGCTGGTTTCTAGCTACACAGATTGAATAAGGTGTATCAAAGTAATAACATACCTTCTGCACATTATTTGGTATTTTACGAAGTGCAAACATCCTGCGCTCTCGTTCAATATTGGTTGCATCCACAATGACAGAAAACCCTTTTGCCACTAAGTCATTAAGACGTTCATATAATGTACGAAAGACTATACGTGATTTTTGCTTCGTTGAATCCCCAAATAACTCCTGACGTATAGCGTCGCTTGATAGGACAATTGCATTTTCATTTTTAGCTAACTGTTTCACAAATGTACTTTTCCCACTACCAGGCAACCCCACTGTAAAGATTACCTTCATTTTTTTCACCTCCCTTCAAGTTTCTTTATCGTATGCCATGCCACATTCTTTAGTGTCTCAATAGCATTTCATCCATTATTTTTAATAATAATTTATGATAATCAGTCATAATATGAAGCAATATTACATATAAAAAAGACGGCTTCACCTTTTTGTAGAGCTGTCTCTGTTTATCAATATCTTATTACCTTACACATTTATTGTATCATAAATTTACAATAATTTCTAGACTATACTTCTTTCCGAAGTAGATGTATGATAAATTTCCTGCTTCAATCCCCCCATATCATCTGCATTTGGATACTTTCACTATATTCAAATTTGTGGTTGGACAAACAGTTAAAAAAGCATCACAATTACCCTCTTCTCACCATCTATTGAGGTGAAGGGTACTGTCAAAGGAAGCAAATAACTATGGAGAGGAATGTGAGTAAACGTTGGAAAATCAAAAAGAATGGCTAGAAGAAAAGCATCACCTTGAGGATTCTTTAAACATTATTGTTCATAAAATAAAAGAGTTAGAGCATAAAGAAAAAGGCTTCAAAGAAAATGCTGTTGCCTTAAAGAAATCCTTTTGGAACGATGTGAGAGTCAATCTAGATACCGCTGAGGATGTAGACGAAACCTTTTTTGCAATTAAGCAGCAGGCAGAGCTTTTATCTGACTCAGAGCTAGCACAGGAACGTGCAATTCGTAATGTAAAGGTATATGAACGTTTACAACAGTCACCCTATTTTGCTCGTATTGACTTTGTACAAGATGGTCAACAAGACCCTTTAAAAATTTATATTGGTGTAGCCACATTATTGGATGAAGAGGATGAAAATATCATCATTTTTGATTGGCGAGCGCCTATATCGAGTATGTATTATGACTACACACCTGGTGATGCATCCTACGAAACATTAGATGAAGAAATTCATGGAGAAATGCTGTTAAAACGGCAATTTATTATTAAAAATGGTCAACTACAATCCATGTTTAATACGGGCCTTACAATTGGTGATGACCTACTGCTCGATATCCTTGCGCAAAATGCAAATGAGCATATTCGTAGTATTGTTGCGACAATCCAAGCAGAGCAAAATAAAATTATTCGCCATGTAAATTCACGCTATCTTATTGTTGAAGGCGTGGCAGGTAGTGGCAAAACAGCTGTAGCCTTACAGCGGGTAGCTTACCTACTTTATCGTTATCGTGATGAAATGACTGCCGATCAAATTCTGCTAATTACACCTAACCAACTTTTTAATCAATATGTTCATTCTGTCTTACCTGATTTAGGGGAAGACAATATGCAGCAGTTAACGTTTATAGAATATGCTGAAAAACGATTAGGTAAACAGTTTCAATTAGAGTATCCTTATGAGCAGCTTGAAGAACTTTTAACAGAAAAGGATGATGCTCAGTATCAAACAAAATTAAGCATCATTTCTTTTAAAGCGAGTCTCGCTTATAAACATTTAATCGATCAATATGCGAGTTATTTATCCGATAAAGGCTTGTTATTTAAAAATATCGTTTTTCGTGGAGAACGGATTATTACTGCACAGGAAATTACCGAATACTTCTATTCTTTCCCTTCTACTATGTCGATACCAGATCGCCTACAATTAGTAAAAGAATGGTTATTGCAGCAACTAACGAAATTGGAAAAGGCTGAGCGTACAAAGGAATGGGTAGAAGAAGCTACTGAGCTATTAGATAAAGAAGATTACTCCAAATCTTATAGTGAACTTTTATATGAGGGTCGCTATACTGAAAACTCATTTGACGATTTTGATCAAGAACGCTATAAATTAGCGAGACAAATTGTCAAAAAACACTTTAAACCATTACGTAACTCTGTTAACAAGTTGAAGTTTGTCCATATGTTGGGTACATATCGACAGCTCTTTGATTTGAATAGTTCTATTAACAGGGATTTACAACACCTTATGCCAGACAATTGGGAGGACATTTGTCTACAAACACTCCCTAATTTAGCAAAGCGTTTGATTGCCTATGAGGATACTGCACCATTTTTATATTTACAGGACAAAATTGAAGGACAACAGACCAAT
This sequence comes from Lysinibacillus sp. YS11, assembly GCF_002896375.1. Lineage (NCBI taxonomy): Bacteria > Bacillati > Bacillota > Bacilli > Caryophanales > Bacillaceae > Lysinibacillus > Lysinibacillus sp. YS11. The sequence continues at coordinate 4,487,500 of NZ_CP026007.1, forward strand.
AGGATGATCCGTCATGTGTTAATAGATGAAGCACAGGATTATTCGCCATTTCAACTTACTGTATTACAGCAGTTATTCCCAAAAGCACGTATGACCATTTTAGGTGATGGCCACCAAACGATTCATCCACATACCTTTAATAATCCTTCTCTACTCGACACTCAATTATATGGTGAGCAGGCAGAAAAAATGATATTAACCAAAAGCTATCGTTCGACAAAGCAAATCATACAACTCACTGCCAAAATATTGAATGATGGTAGTGAAGTAGAAGCATTTAACCGAAATGGCCCTGAACCATCGATTACTATTGTGCCAAATGAATTGGAATTAATGGATCAAATTATTCAAAATATCGACCATTTATCTATTAAATTTGAAACAATTGCTGTCATCTGTAAAACCGCAGCCGAATGCTCTGCCGTTTATAAGCAATTAAACAATCGAGTAGATATTCAATTAATCAACCATAATTCAAAGCAGTTTAAGAAGGGTATTTTATTACTTCCAGCTTACATGGCGAAAGGGATCGAATTTGATGCGGTAATCATCTATAATGCATCTGCCGCTAATTACTCAAGAGAAAGCGAGCGGTACTATTTCTATACGGCGTGTACGAGGGCTATGCATGAGCTTCACATTTACTCCATCAACAAATTAACGTATTTCCTTCAATAATAGGTAACAGGAGAATCTGTAAATAACAGATTCTCCTGTTCTCTTGCTGTTTTATATATAGAACGTATAGTCTTCTGGTATAACACGTTTTAAAAATTTCTTCGTTCGCTCCTCTTTTGGGCTGACGAAAATATCATGAGGGCTACCTTCCTCTACAACCACTCCTCCATCCATGAAAATTACGCGATTGGCAACATCTTTGGCAAAGCCCATTTCGTGTGTTACTACAAGCATTGTTGTACCCTCCGCTGCAATATTTTTCATGACCTGTAGAACCTCACCTACCAACTCAGGGTCAAGTGCGGACGTTGGTTCATCAAATAAAATAATATCAGGATTCAAAGCTACTGCTCGTGCAATACCAACACGTTGCTGTTGACCTCCTGACAACTGACTTGGATAGGCATCATATTTGTCTGATAAACCTACTTTATCAAGTGCCTTTTTACCAATTTCCACAGCCTGTGCTTTAGGAATTTTACGTCCAATGATTAATCCTTCCGTTACATTTTCTAATGCTGTTTTATTAGTGAATAGATTATAGTTTTGAAAGACAAATGCGACACGCTGGCGAATTGCATGCACGTCTTTTTTCTTTACATGTTGAAAATCAACCTGAATATCTCCAAATGTCGCATGGCCTTGATCAGCCTTCTCTAAAAAATTGATACAACGCAATAATGTTGTTTTTCCTGAACCACTGGGACCTAAAATAACAACAACGTCCCCTTTATCAATGGCTAAATCAACACCCTTTAAGATTTCATTGCCACCAAATGATTTATGAATATTTTTAATTTCTAACATGCTAATTCACCCCTTAGACATTTGCCATTTTGTATTTGCTTAAATATTTCTCATAACGCTTAAACAAGTATTCAACCGTACTACATAAAATTAAGTACACAATAAAGATATCCAAATAGGCCTCTACATAATTGTAGCCAACGTTTGCCGCTACTTTTGCCTTCAGTGTAATTTCAGGAAGCGACATTGCGTAGCCTAGCGATGTAGCTTTAATAAGATTAACTGTAGCTGTGCAAATATTCGGCAATGCCACTACTAATGCCTGTGGAATGATGATGCGAGTATATGCTTGGAATGTTGACAAACCTACTGAGTGTGCAGCCTCTAGTTGCCCCTTTTCAATGGTACTTAACGCCGATCGAAAGACCTCAATCAAAATGGCTGTTGAGCTGAATGCAAATACAATAAACGCATACCAAATTGGATTGATTTTATAAATATCATACGCAATATGATATTTTTCAAAAATAATTTTTAACATTAAAGGTATACTGCTATAGATAATAAAAATTTGTATAATAATCGGCGTTCCTCGAACAAAAGAAACATAAATCTTCGCGAGGTGATGAATAACTGGAATTTTATTGATCCTAGTTAGTGCTAACAAAAAACCTAGTGGCAAAGCTATCACCAAAGCAACAACTGTGACTAGGAGCGCTATAGGAACACCAGACAAAGCTACGAAAAATGTTTCAAGTAAAAATTGATAATTCACCCTCACGCCTCCTTAAGTTGTTTCTAGGGTCTTCTTACCCTTGCCAAATACCTTTTCTAATATAGTAAATATTTTCTCTATAATAATAGATAACACCCAATAGATAATAGCCAATGCAATATAAATTTCTAAGGCATGAGCATTGATGTTACTTGCAATAATTAGATTTGCCTTACCTACAATATCAATTAGACCAATTGTATAAGCGAGTGCACCTTCCTGTAATAGAGCAATCATGCCATTGCCAAAGTTCGGTAAAGCGACGACCAGCGCCTGCGGAAAAATAATTCGACGGTAGGCTTGGAATGGTGTTAACCCGACACTAACGGCTGCTTCAAACTGCCCTTTTGGAATGGCTAAGTAGGCAGACCGTATCACCTCAGACATTATTGCCGTGAATTGTAAGGTGAATGTTACGACAACAAATATGGCCGTTTCAATTGAATGGAGATTAAGACCAACATTTTCCGCTAATGCTGGGACACCATAGTAGACAAGAAATAACAAAACAATGGAGGGTGTACAACGCATAATCGTTGTATACAGATTGGCGAATTTAGTTAGCCACTTGACTGAAGATAGCTTAGCAGCCGCCAGCAATAAGCCGAATAGGGTACCTAAGATAATGGAGGACCCTGCAACTAAGAACGTGATTTTTAAAAATGGCAATAACACTGGGATTGCGTTCCAAATGTAGGTTGCGTCAAAATATTTATCCATTTCCTCACCAACTTTTGTTTTTATGAATAAAGACTGCTGAGCATTACTGACTCAACAGCCTTACTATTCGTTCCGTTTTAAACTAACGATTTACGTTTTCCAGTACTTCAAATAAATCACGGCCATAGAATTTTGTACTTAATTCATTTGTTTTCTTTTGTTCTTTAACCTGTGCTATTGCTTTATCATAAGCGTCAGCAAATTCCTGCTCTTTTTTATTGAACAGTGGCCATGTTTTTATAACAGCAAATTCGTTATAGACAACGTCATCTTTTAGGTTATAATATGGTCCATCTTCTGCAAGTACTTGTTGTTTAAATGGGCCTTCAATCATGACACCACCATCAACACGGCCCTCATTTACCCACTGCACTACATCGACAGTAAAGGCGTCACCGGCCTCAAGTTTTACTTTATTATCTGGATTTGCCGTATTATACTCATCGATAATTGTATATTGAGCATTATTTGCAGCAATTGGTGCTAAAGAATAGCCCTTTTTCGCAAAATCTGCTAATGTTTTCACGCCTTCATCCTCTTTACGCAAAACTAAACCTGCGCTACTTAAACCTAAGAATTCCTTCGGGAAAATAAATTTCTCTGTTCGTTCCTGAGTAAAGAATGCGTTTTTAACCCCTACTTGATATTTCCCTTGCTCCACACCAATTAATAAATCATCACTTGTTGTACCTACATACTCAAATTGATAGTCAGGTAGCAATTCATCTACTAATTTCATTACTTCTACATCATAACCAGTTGGATTTCCATTATCGTCAATGTAACTAATAGGCTTTGACGCTTGATCGTAGGCTACTTTTACTGTACGTACCTTTTCACCATCACCAGAATCTTTATCTGCAGACTCTCCTGAATTACAACCTGCTAATAATGCTATAGAGGCCAAACCAATTGCAGCAAATTGAAAAATCTTATTCTTCTTCATATGTCATTTCTCCTTATTGTTCACATGATTTAATGATTGATTTTCATATAATTTCTGCTGTTCAATAGCGGCAGTCGCTAATTTAATTATCGTCATATCATCCATCGGTGGATTATGAAGCCCTGCACGAACATTGCGGTAATAACGCTGTAATGGATTGGATAGTTGTAAGCTTTTCGCCCCTACTACACGCATCGCTTTATCGACTATATCTATTGCCATGTTTGTTACTGTGTGTTTAGCAACAGCCATTTCATTTGTTATTAGTCCACGTCTAGCAGGATCATCGTAAGCCTCAGCCACTCCGTATAAGACAAAACGTGCTTGATGGAGCTTTAATTCAATATCCCCTAAAAGCTGTTGTACGTTTGGCAACGTACTAATTGGCGCATTCAGGCTATTCGGTTGATGGTGATTAGCAAAATGAATAGCATAATCACGGGCTGCTTGTGCAATACCTAAGTAAGTTGCTGGGATATGGAGTATCCAGCCATTTATTTTGCCACCACTCGGATGACTTGGTAACTCTACTAAATACTCTGTTGCAACAAGCACATCCTTTAACACAAGGTCGTGGCTGCTTGTGCCTCGCATTGCAGACATCTCCCAATTCTCCTCAATGGATAGACCTGCTGCATCCTTATGAATGAGGAAGAAGCCAACTTGCTGCTTTTCTTCAATCCAAGCAGAGGTAAGGAAATAATCGAGCACTGGAGATGCAGTCGTAAAAATCTTGCGCCCATTTATTAGCCAGCCACCTTTAGTAGAAATGGCATTTGTCCCTGGCCGCCCTCCTCGCGTTGGGCTACCTGTTGCAGCCTCACTAACAGCTCTATTAATCATGGCCCCTCTCTTTATTTCTTCAGAAAAAGCTATTAATAGATCATCAGTCCATAGTTTAGTTTCATAAATTTCCCCAACAACACCTAATGTCCATCCAAGGGAAAGAGAGGCATTTTCGTCATAGCTTGCTAGCGTCTCTTGTACAAGCACCATATCATAAACAGATAACCCTTCTCCGCCATATTGTTTCGGTAAAGTAAGTTGAGGATAGCCAATTTGTAAAAGTAATCGATGAGCTTCGAACGGAAAACGAGATTGCTCATCTACCTCAACAGCCTCTGCCTTGATTGGCTCAGCTATAGCAGCTAGTTGATCTAGCCAATATCGTTGTCGCTCTGTCTTTACAAATAAATTCTTCAAATGAATCTCCTTCTTCCCAATATATATAAATCGTATAAATTTACTAAGGATTGATAATGAAAAAAAATCTCTTGCTACATGAATGTAGTGAGATACTATTTGGTACTGAATTTTCTGATTCGTTGACACTTATAATACTTTTCGCATTAGAAAATGTCAATGGGTGAAATTCAAGTTTTTTTGTAAGTTTAATATGTATTACAAAGTTTCAACTTTTACCTTTGATTTATGCACCAAGCTTTTCTTACAACATATGCTAAGACTAATGAAAGAGGTGCATATATGACCAATAATTTAAATTCGCCACTAAACGGTGGAATCATAACCCATTCGGCTCCACAAGTTATTCAAACTAAGTTTGGAGATATTAACGGGGATGGTTTTTTTGAAACCATTTTTTAATGGGCACTAAACAGCCTGATAGTCCTTTCTGGAGAAATCTAACACTGTCTATTTTTTATGGTCAAACAAGACAAATGGAGCAAATTCCATTGAAACAAAATATGGGCTATAATCCGACCATTTTCTTGGGCGATTTTACTGGTAATCATATTGAGGATATTCTGGTTGTGTCTGATACAGGAGGTAGCGGCGGAATTGTAAATGGTGAGATTTTTTCCTCCATCAACAATCAAGTTCGTTCCATCTTTGATGCAGAGTCTTTTAATAATAAACTTAAATATAAGGTCAATTATGTAGATCATTATAAGGCTGTTGTTCAGAGTTTTAATCCTGCTATTAAATACACAATTGATTTACAGTATAAAGGAACCGACTACTTAGCTGAAATTTATAATCCAGATGGCACCTTGAAGCAACCGATTGAAGGCTGGGTAGATCCTTTTGGAGGACTATATCCTGTTGATTACGACCGAGATGGAACGTATGAAATTTTAGGATATCAAGAAATTGCAGGTAGATATCATGCTGATGGATTAGGCTATGTAGAAAATATTTTAAAATGGAATGGCCATGAATTTGTAATAGATCGGCAAACGGTTGGTATTTTTGGTGAGGATTTATCATAGACGACAAATCTAGCTATTAAATAATCTAAAACAGGAATCTGCTCATTTTTACTTAACTCTAACAAAAAACAAGCAGATTCCGTTATTTATTTTTTCTTTTCAACCAAGGCAAAGTAGTTATTTTCAGGGTCAGCAAAGTTAAAAACCCTACCCATTGGCATCATGACTAGATCTCCTACTTTTACGCCCTTTGCCTGAAAATCTTGGTACATCTCTTCAATTTTATCAGCGTAAAACATAATAGAAGGTGTTCCTAAATTTAGATCAGGTTGCATTTTAGCAATAATTTCTTTGTTATGAAGCACAAAGGATGTTTGAGCTTCCTTAGTTGGTGCAATTTCAATCCAGCGCATGCCTGCCTCTTCCTGTTCAGAAATGACCACAAACCCCACTTTTTCTGTCCAAAACTTAACAATTGCATCTTGATCATTAACATATAACATTACTTGTCCTATTTGATGAATCATGACTTCATTCCCTCCTCTTTTGAGCATTAGTATACATCAAAAAGCAGCTTTATATAGCTTCTAACGCCATCAATTTAGGGAAATTTCAAACAATTGATAATGATATACATTACTAAGAAATAATTAATTCAAAGTACTTAACTTTTATTTTATTTCTGATAGAATGAGTATTATTTACCTTTAAGGGAAAAGTATAGAATAAAATATTATGTGAGGATAATACAATTGAAACAACTAAGTTTAAGAAAAAAGCTTATTTTTTCGTTTTTAGCCATGCTTCTCATCCCAACACTCTTGATTGGAATAGTATCTTACCAAAGTGCTGAACAGCAAATTTCAGAGGAGCAACGCGCAAGTGCGACTGAAAGTGTACGCATTCTAAATTCCAATATTACAAACATGATTGAACCTAAATTGAAAGATGTACAATATTTTTCACAGAAATTTAGTGAAACTTACTTTCAAGATGAGAGCATTTTAGAACTGAAGTCATTATTAAGTGAATATGTCAACATGCACCCTGAAGTAGATCTGATATATATTGGAACTGCTGAAGGCAAACTGTTTGATCAGCCTGTTCAAGAGTATCCTGATGGCTTCGACCCTCGGACAAGACCTTGGTATAAGCAGGCTTTAGCTAATAATGGGAAGACCTCAATTACTGCACCATATGTTACACAATCTACAGGTGACATTGTCATCACAATTACTCAGGCATTACCGGATGGTTCTGGCGTATTAGGATTAGATCTAAATATTTCTACATTAAGTGACATTACGAATAATATTCGTATTGGAGAAACGGGCTTCGCTTCTCTTTTAGATAACAATAAAATTTACATTGCTCAGCCAGATAAAGAAAGTGGTACAGAGGCAACGGAAAGCTACATAACAAAAATTTATGAGCAGGAAAGCGGTACTATCATTGAAAAAGACCGTCACTTACAATTTGTTACGAATGAGTTAACGGGTTGGAAGGTAATTGGTACAATGTTTACTGCGGAAGCTGCAAAAGCTGCAGCATCCACATTGAATATAAATTTAATTATCATTATTGTTTCCATTCTCATTGGCGTTATTTTCATGCTCTTTATGATAAAGTCTATTGTTAACCCAATTAATCAATTGAAGCAAAGCGCATTAAAAATTAGTGACGGTAATTTAACGGAGTTTATTGAAATCCATTCTAAAGATGAAATAGGTCAGCTTGGAGAAGCCTTTATCTCTATGAAGGTGAGCTTAAAAAAATTAATTCGTAATGTTGATCAAAGCTCACAACATGTCCAAACAGCCGCTCAAAATTTATCTGCTAATGCAGAACAAAACATCGCTGCTTCAGAGCAAGTTGCCGATGCCATGCACCAAATGGCAATTAGTACAGAAAAACAAACAACAGGTATTGATCAGAATGCCATTTCAGTTGAAGAAATTGCTAAAGGCGTTGTTGAAGTGGCAGACAGTTCCATGCAGGTTTCTGACCTATCTAGTCATGCTATCCAATTGGCAGAAGAGGGTGGACAATCTGTCAAACAAACGGTACAGCAAATGAATTCTATCCATAATTCTGTAACTCAATCAGATACAATGATTAAAGCACTGTATGATCGCACGAAAGAAATTGGTTCCATTTTAGAAATGATTAGTGCTATATCAGATCAAACGAATTTACTAGCGCTTAATGCAGCTATAGAAGCTGCTAGAGCAGGAGAACATGGCAAAGGCTTCGCGGTAGTGGCAGATGAAGTACGCAAATTAGCAGAGCAATCTCATCAATCAGCAGAGCAAATTTCTGCGCTTATAACTACTATTCAGCAAGATACGGCAAAATCTGTAGAGACAATGGTCAAAGCGTCGACAGATGTTCAAGAGGGCTTACAATTGACAGAAGAAACAAGTAGAAAATTCGCGAGCATTATCGAAAGTCTTCGAAACATCGCGCCGAAAATGGAGGATATTTCAGCATCTGCTCAAGAAATGTCTGCCGTTGTAGAAGAAGTTTCAGCGACTGCTATTGAACTTTCCGATCACGCAAAATTAAATGCTGCTGCTACAGAAGAAGTTGCTGCTTCCACGGAACAAACTTTATCTTCTATGCAAGATATGGCTTCGTCTGCCAAAACCCTACTTGATATGGCGGATGAATTGCAGGGTTATGTTAATCGTTTTAAATATTAATTATTTAACTGCTAGATCTGAGTTCACGATAGTATTGAACTCAGATTTTTTCTATTCCTAAAAGATAGGAAATTACAAAATAAGATATTTTTCTACAAATAATAGCGTTGCATAACTTTATTTTCCAGATTTTTCAGAAAATTGTGTTGATTATTATTCATTTTCCTCTTAGAATCAGATTAAACATTTGAACGACTTAGGAGTCTACTAGTGTAATAAAACCCATCTCGTAGTTAATTATATTACACTTCAATAATGTCGTTTAAGGAGGAATACTATATGAAACGAATTAGTTTAAGAAAGAAACTCATCTTTGCATTTTTAGTCATACTTCTCATTCCCGCACTTTTAATCGGGTATACCTCCTTTAAAAGTACCAAAAATCAAATACTCGAAGAGCAGCAAGCAAGCGCCAAGGAAAGTGTGCGTATGCTTAATAGTAATATTACCAATACAATTGCTCCTAGAGTTCATGATATCGAATATTTTGCCAAGAAAATAAATCAGTCTTATTTACAAGATGATAAAAAAGCTGAATTAAAAGGTCTTTTTCAGGAATATGTAAATACACACCCAGAAGTGGAGCTAGTATATATAGGGACTGCTGATGGGCGAATCATTGATGAACCTGTCCATGACTATGCAAGTGATTATGATCCTCGTAAACGTCCTTGGTATATAGAAGCCATTGATAATAAAGGGCATGTATCCATCACTTCTCCATATATCTCAAAATCAACAAATAACATCGTTGTAACAGTTATGCAAGCTCTTCCTGATGATTCTGGCGTAATTGCCTTAGATTTAAATATCTCTCTTCTAAGTGCACTGACAGATCAAACACGTATCGGAGAAACGGGCTTTGCCTCTCTGTTAGATAATAATAAGTTATATATTGCTCAAAAAGATAAGGAAAGCGGCACAGAGGCAACAGAAGATTATGTTTCAAAAGTTTACGAAAAGCAGGAAGGTATTATTACTGAAGGTGACCGTCATTTACGCTTTGAAACAAATGAAATCACAGGCTGGAAGATAATTGGTACAATGTTCATTGCAGAGGCTACTAACGCTGCTACCTCAACCTTTACTATTACATTACTTATTATTGGTATTTCTATTATTGTTGGTATTATCTTTATGCTCTCAATGATTAAATCTATTGTTAACCCAATTAAACAACTACAGCAAAGTGCTCTTAAAATTAGTGAAGGTGATTTGACAGAGTATATTGATATTCATACGAAAGATGAAATAGGACAGCTTGCTGAAGCATTTGTCTCAATGAAAGTTAGCTTAAAAAGACTGATCCGCAATGTTGATCAAAGCTCACAACATGTTCAAACCTCGGCACAAGGTCTTTCAGCGAATGCTGAGCAAAATATCGCTGCATCTGAGCAAGTGACAGAGGCTATGCAACAGGTAGCGATTAGTACTGAAAAACAAACAACAGGAATCGATCAAAATGCTGTTTCTATTGAGGAAATTGCAAAAGGTGTTGTAGAGGTAGCAGATAGTGCCCTACAAGTTTCAGACCTATCCAGTCAGGCCATCCAATTAGCGGAAGAAGGTAGTCAATCTGTTGAGCACACTGTTAATCAAATGGTATCCATTCATGATTCAGTGGCTCAATCCGATACGATGATTAAATCCCTATTTGATCGTACAAAAGAAATTGGCTCCATTATAGAAATTATTAGCGCTATTTCAGACCAAACAAACCTTCTTGCTCTTAATGCTGCTATTGAAGCAGCACGAGCAGGTGAACACGGTAAAGGCTTTGCAGTTGTAGCAGATGAAGTACGTAAATTAGCGGAGCAATCTCATCAATCAGCAGAGCAAATTTCTACTCTGATTACTGGCATACAACAAGATACAGCTAAATCTGTACAAACGATGACGAAAGCTTCTGCAGACGTTCAAGAAGGTTTACAGCTATCCGAGGATACGAAAAAGAAATTTATAAGTATCGTTGGAAGTCTTCGAGAAATTGCTCCTAAAATGGAGGATATATCAGCTTCAGCACAAGAAATGTCTGCCGTTGTAGAGGAGGTATCCGCTACTGCTATTGAACTGTCAGATCATGCAAAACTAAACGCAGCTGCATCTGAAGAGGTTGCCGCTTCAACGGAACAAACATTATCTTCCATGCAGGAAATCGCCTCTTCTGCTAAAACATTGCTTGATATGGCAGATGAATTACAAGGCTATGTAGATCGTTTTAATTACTAAATAAGAAAGCACGATGATACTTGGTTTAGCCCTATCATCGTGCTTTTATCTTGTTATTTAATTATTCATTTACCTCATGGCTAAATTGCCATTCAACGCCAAATTTGTCTGTAAGTGAGCCGTAACATTTGCTCCAAAATGTTTCTTGAAGCTCCATTCTCACGTTACCACCTTCTTTAAGCTTATCAAATGCTTGACGCATTTGCTCTTCATCATCGGATACAACAGCTAATGTGACATTATTCCCTGTGGAAAATGGCATGCCTGGAAATGTATCTGAGAACATAATTCTACTACCGAATACAATAAGTCGTGTATGCATGACAAGATCTTTTGCTTCTTCTGGTAATGGATAGTCTGGATTTTGTGGTGTCTCTCCAAACGTCATAATTTCAGCCTTGTCCGTATTAAAAACGTCTTCGTAAAACGCAACTGCCTCTCGACAATTTCCATTAAAATTCAAATAAACCTCTACTGCCATTTTCAACACTCCTTTGTCATTTTTTAAAACAATTCTATTGTACATGGATTATAAAACATAACACAAATTATAACTAGAATATTTCATCTTCAAAGTAAGTTGTCTCCTTTCTTTTTAAATTTTTTATTTATTTTCACAAAAGCTTTGACATTTACTCAAAAATCATGTAAATTACCAAATGGCGAACAATTTAAATTAAATCTTAAAAAATATTCGTATTTTAGGAGTGTATATAATGGATAACGTATTTGACTATGAGGATATTCAACTAATTCCCGCAAAATGTATTGTAGAAAGTCGTTCAGAATGTGATACTTCTGTTACTTTAGGTGGTCACACTTTTAAACTTCCAGTAGTACCTGCAAATATGCAAACAATTATCGATGAAAATCTTGCAAAGAAACTTGCTGAAAACGGTTACTTTTACATCATGCACCGTTTCCAACCAGAAACTCGTCGAAACTTTATTCTAGAAATGCAAGGAAATGGCTTAATTGCTTCTATTAGCGTTGGTGTAAAAGAAGAGGAATATACATTTATTGAAGAATTAGCAGCTACTAATTTGGTACCTGATTTTATTACAATTGATATTGCACATGGTCATTCAAATGCTGTTATTCGTATGATTCAGCATATTAAAAAGCATTTACCAAAAAGCTTTGTTATCGCAGGTAATGTAGGAACACCTGAAGCGGTGCGTGAGCTTGAGAATGCTGGCGCAGATGCAACAAAAGTTGGGATTGGACCAGGTAAAGTATGTATTACTAAAATCAAAACAGGTTTTGGTACTGGCGGCTGGCAACTAGCTGCACTACGTTGGTGTGCAAAGGCTGCTACAAAACCAATTATTGCTGATGGTGGCATTCGTACACATGGAGATATCGCTAAATCTGTACGTTTTGGTGCTTCAATGGTAATGATCGGTTCATTATTCGCTGGTCACGAAGAGTCACCTGGTGAAACAATCGAAATCGAGGGTAGAACAGTGAAGGAATACTTCGGCTCTGCTTCTGAATTCCAAAAAGGTGAACGTAAAAACGTCGAAGGTAAGAAAATGTACGTTGAACATAAAGGTAGCATCAAAGATACATTAATCGAGATGCAACAAGATTTACAGTCATCTATTTCATATGCTGGTGGCACAAAGCTAGAGGCTATTCGCAATGTTGATTATGTAATTGTAAAGAACTCTATTTTCAATGGAGATAAAGTGTATTAATCGATGTAAACCTGCTATATTAAGCTTCAACATCACCCCAATTAAGAGCTGTTTTTTACTCTTGATTGGGGTGATTTTTTTGGACCTATTTCACTTAAAATACCGTATTTATTTTCAGAATTTTCTATTTTATTAAAAAATTATATATTATAATAGAACTATATTGAAGGAATGAAGGAACGGGGGTTGTATCTTATGAAGTCAGTACGTAATAAACTTGTTAGTCTTGCTATTATAGTTATTCTACTATCAACAGGACTAGTTGGAACCGTCAATTATATGGTGGTGAAAGGAGAACTCGATCAGGTAGGTCGAGATAGTCTTAAAAATGGCACACTTGGCATACTTGAACTAATTGCACAGTTAGATACTCAAGTTCAAAATGGGAAATTAACGCTAGAAGAAGCTCAGGAAAGTGCTAGAACACAGATCGTTGGTAATAAAATTGAAGATAACAAAAGATCCATTGATAATCCTGTTAAATATGGAGATAATTTTTATTTCTATGCTTTCCAAGATAGTGGTATGGTTGAAACTCATCCATCCCTAGAAGGACAAAATATTTCAGATTTACAAACAGAGGATGGGCGCTATTTTGTACGAGAAATGATTGAAGCAGCAAATGCTGGAGGAGGATATGTACGTTATGATTGGGCCCTTCCCTCAAATCCTGAAATCGTTGCGCCTAAGATAACTTATGTAGAAAAGGACAAGCATTGGGGCTGGATTATAGCAGCTGGTACATACGAAATGGACTTTAATGCAGGTACGAATAATGTTTTATACTACACACTAGGCATGACCATCCTTGCAACGATTATTGGTGTATCACTCTTCTGGTTCTTCTCTGGACGAATGACAACCTATATACGAAAAATTATGGTCATTACATCTGATATTGCTAAAGGCAAGCTAACTGGTGATGACATACCTGTTACTACAGAAGATGAACTAGGTATACTAGCTAGTAACGTGAATAATATGAAACATAGCTTACACGAAATGGTCAACAATACAAAGGATAGTGCGTCCCAAATGCGCGTTTCTTCAGAAATGCTGAGTGCTATTACTGAGGAGACGACTGCTTCTGCTGATGAAATTCATCAAGCCATCAATGATATATCTAAGGGAGCTGTAGTACAAGCTGAGGAAGCAGAAATGGCCATTAGTAAAGTAGAAACACTGTCCTCACTTATCTCAAATGCTACAGATAAATATAGTGAGATTACAGAAAATATGAATATCATTAATCAATCACAAGAAAACGGTAGACAAAAAGTAGATGTATTACTTCAAAATTCAAGTGAGTTTACGCAAGTGATTGAGGAATTAAGAACAACTTTCTCAAGTTTGACAAGCCAAATGAAAGAAATTCATCAAGTCGTACAAACAATTACATCCATTTCTGAACAAACAAATCTATTAGCGCTAAATGCAAGTATTGAAGCAGCCCGTGCAGGTGAACATGGCAAAGGGTTTGCTGTCGTAGCTGAGGAAGTCCGTCATTTATCTGAGGATACGAATGAAGCTACTAATCGGGTTAGAAACCTATTACAGCGTATTGAGGTCGATACCGCTAATTCAGATTCAAAAATGATACACACGCTCCAACTGTCACAAAATCAGGCCATGTCGATTACGGAAGTAAAGGGAGCCTTTACTTTTCTAGCAGACTCCATTCATGGCATTACAAAGCACCTTGTTTCTTTAGACAAAGGAATGAATGACATGGCGGAAAATCGAATAGTCGTGATGAACGCCATCAATGAAATAGCAAGTGTCGCTACACAATCTGCCGCAGCTACCGAACAAATTAACGCTTCTATTGACGAACAAAAGTCAGCAGTGACATCTATCATGCACTCCTCTATGGAGCTTCATACAGAGGCAGAGCGCATGTACGACTTGGTAGAACGCTTTACATGATAAAATACTATATAAAAAAGAATGCTACGCATATCCGTAGCATTCCTCTTTTACATTATAGTTTGTTAATTACTGCGTGGATTGTTTCCTTAAGCTCTGCATCGTGATCTGCAAGATCTACAAGGTTCCCTAGACGTTCACGTAATACAGGACGCTCAATTACTAGCTTTTCATCAAGTACTTGTACCAGTAGCTCGATAATAAGTCGATCACGAACATTTAACGCTTCTTCTAAACGTTCTGGTGTAATTTTCGCATCAGTTTTTGCAGATTTTGCCATTTTAAAAACCCCTTTTATATTTTATATTCATGCACATCTATTTTAGCATACCACTAAATTATTTTGAAAACTTTCTTTCATTAAAATATACCAAAACTTTACAAAATACTAAGAAAAGATTTACGACAAATTGTTATATTTATATCATAATACACTACTACTCGACCATATGATGATGTATTTACAAAACCGATTGGAGGAATTGGATGAATCAAAAAAATACGACTTATTTACAGCTCATTAAAGCTGTGCCAAAATCTCTACAGCTCTTTCTCAATGTTTGCCTTGTACTATTAGCACTGATTCTCTGCTTTTTATTATTTAAGGAGCTAATTGAATTTCTTAAAATATTACTATTCGCTAAGGAAGATGGTGATTATAAACTATTCCTTGCCAATATTCTTATTTTCTTTTTATATTTCGAATTCATCACAATGATCATTAAATATTTTAAGGAGGATTACCATTTTCCACTTCGCTATTTTATCTATATAGGTATCACAGCAATGATTCGACTAATTATTGTGGAGCATGATCATCCTCTAAATACGTTAATTTATTCATTAATTATCCTCATACTAATCATAAGCTACTTTATTATTAATATAACGCCACTTGAAAGGCCAACACGTTCTTCCATTCTCATTAAAAAAGATTAAAAGCCCTCACGCCCATTCTAAAATGCAGATATACATGTGGGCTTTTCAAACACATAGAAGAATTGCTGTAAAGCCTGTAAATACTGATTATCACTAATCTGTATTCGACTCAGCATAAATAGCTCTTGGACCGTTACTACGCCCATTACTAGTGATGAAAGCTCAGCTACATCTATCGTTACTTCAACATCATAGCTATCACTTTCTAGCATTTTAATTGTACCGTTAACAGCCTCAACAATAAGTTGCTGATTATTTTTTGCCAGTAACGAATCCATAACATTCAATTTAAAGGTCAAAGTGACACCGTTAAAATTGCGTGTTAGTAGCTCATCAAAAAAGCCCTTCACATTAATTATACGGTACATTAGACCAATTCCTGACACGGCACTTGCGTGATAGACACTTGGAATTAAATGATTTGTGCCATTTCTTACATCCTCTAAAAAGAAATGGACATTTTCTTCTTGTGTATTCCATTCGATTCGGTTTACTTGATCTGCTTGACTGTTTAAAAATGTACTAAGCTCTAGCAAAGCCTCCGGAGTTTCATAGATCCACTCCTTAATGACCAAATTATTTAGCATAAAATTACTATCGCTTTGTTTATTAAAAGAAAAGGCAATATAGCCCTGAACTGTACCTTCCTGTTCCATTGCAATCACATAGTTATCTGGATTATTAAAAATAAAAGATAGTTCCGATTGTGTTTTATGAAACATCCCATGTTTTTTTGCTACTACCCTGTTGTAGCAATCTACTAGCTGTTGTTGATCTTCAACTGTCAAATATTTAAGGTGCTTTTTGTTGAAGGCTCTACCAAGTATTGATAGATTTTCGGTCCATAGCCAAAACCCATTTTTTTATAAAAATCTGGTCTAAACGGATACAAGGCCAAAAAATGAATATTTTTTTCTAAAAAGATGTTAAAGAAATGTTGGATTAATTCTTTTGCAGCCTTCTCTTTTTTATGTAATAAATCAACTGCAACAAGTCCTACCCCACCAATTGGTAGCATTTTAGAGAACAGATTCATTTGAAAGTCATGTAGTCGCATACCACCAATGAGTTTGTCATTTTCCCAAAGTCCATAATAATGAAGAGATTCATCATTGCTCTGATTTTGCATAAAGAGCTTTTTCAGCTGTTCTTTTGTTATTTGTGTTCCATTCAATCTTCCTGGATACGCTCCTACAACGATATTCACAAAGGCTACAAAATCTTGCTCTTTTAATAATTTCTCTACAACCCTCATCATGTCCCCTCCATTTTCAAATTGTTGCATGTTGTTCACGAATTTTTCATATTAATTTTTATACCCCATAATAACATATATTACCACGACTAATTAATGAGTACTGAAAATGATTAAAGGAGGAAAATGTATGACTTTAATTGATTCATATATTCACGAAGTGACTAAAAGGCTACATAAAAATAAACGTGAGATAATCAAGGTTGAACTAAAGGCTACTATTGAGGATATGTTGCCAGAGCAATATACAGAATCTGAGGTGAAGGAAGTAATTAAGAAGCTTGGAAGCCCTTCAGAAGTTGCTGCACGCTATCAGGATACTCCCCACTTTTTAATTGGTCCAAAGAATTTTGAACAATATACAAGAACCATCAAGCTAATTATTCCTTGGGCAATTCTTATTACGATCATTGTTCAAATAATAGAGAAGATGGTTCTCTATTCTGGAGAAGAAGCACTTCTCACAACCATTATTACAGCATTTGTAGGGATGATTGTTGCAATTATTGCTGTGTTATTTCACGTTTTGTTTTGGGTTACGGTTATTTTTATCATTAAGGACCGTTCTGGGGCTGAAAAGCTTTCGATCCCTTTTCTGAGAGATACCAAGCCATGGTCACCTGATGATTTAATACAAATTAAAAAGATTCCCAAAGATAAAATCATTCCTATAAGTGATACGATTTTTAGCCTTTTAGGAATACTTATTTTTTCTTTTGTTTACTGGAATGCCTATCGTCTTTTAGGTATTTATACAACGAATGACAACGGCAGCTTGAAATTTGTTATGCCTATCTTTAATCAAAATACTTTACAATCGTTTGTTCCCATGGTCTTACTATGTATTATCCTAAGTCTAACTTTAACCTTATTAAAATGGCGTGCAGGACAGTGGACAATGCCTATCGCCATCACTAATGCACTACTTCAAAGTGTAGGAACAATTGTGTTTATTTTAATAGCGATACACCAAGATTTTATTCACAGCGCCTCTATCCCTTATATTGCGGCTATTACAGAAACAACCTCAGCTAAAGTTGCCTTCACTATTGATAAAATACTACTTATCAGTATGATTATTGCTGTTTTAGCAAATGCATTTGATATCTACCAAGGATTTAAAAAAGCGAAAATATAACGCCCTTCTTCTTCATATACCTAGTAAACCATACATTCAAATCGCCAAAATACCTTTATTCTCTGATGTTTTGTATAATGATAAAGTTGAAAGTATTTTATATATGTGAAAAATAATCTGCACAATTCAATCAGAGTAAGGGGAAAGTACTATGACCATTCTTCTAGTAGATGACAATCAAGTCAATTTATTTGTCATTGAGAAAATACTAAAAAATGCAGGTTATGATAACTGTGTTTCTCTTTCATCTGCTTATGAGCTATTTGATTATTTACAATTAGATGCACCCAATCCGACAGGAAATTCAGTAGATTTAATTTTGTTAGATATTATGATGCCGGAAGTAGATGGTATTGAGGCCTGCAAACGCATTAAGCAAAATGAGAGATTAAAAGATATTCAAATCATTTTTGTTACAGCACTCGAGGATAAAAACAAACTGGCAGAAGCCCTAGACATTGGTGGTGTAGATTATATTACTAAACCAATTAATAAAACAGAGTTGCTTGCCAGAATGCGTGTTGCCTTACGTTTAAAGGCAGAATTAGACTGGCACACACAGCATGAAAAGAAAATACAATATGAACTAGATTTAGCAACCCATGTACAAAGGAGTCTTCTTAGCCCACCGTTAAATGAGAAGGACATCCGTATTGAAGTTTCTTATTTACCATCCTCTAATTTGGCAGGAGATATGTATTATTGGTACAAAATAGACGATCATCGTTATGCCATTATATTATTGGATATGATGGGTCACGGTATATCGGCAGCGTTGGTTTGTATGTTCATCTCCTCTGTTCTAAGAGAGGCGGTTAAGCAATTGGTGGAACCTGAGCTTGTCATCCAAGAACTGAATCGTTATATGACGCTATTACAAGATGGGAAAGAGAATAATCTTTATTATTTTACAGCGATTTATTTAATCATTGATACAGAGCAAAAAACAGTCGAGTACATAAATGCTGGCCATCCTCCTGGATATGCACTAATTGATGAAAAAACATGTATTCCATTAGATCAGGGTAGCTGTGCAGTCGGTTTCTTCGATGAAATAAAAGTGAAAAAGCAATATATTCAATATGAGCATGACATTCAAATCGTGTTATTTACAGACGGTGTATTAGAGGCAATGGGACCCTGTGAATTAGAATCAGAAAAGCATTTGCAAACGCTAACATCCTTCAAGTGGGATTATTCACAATGCCTAATCGATAACCTTTTGCCTAAGGATAAACAAGAGAATCAGCCTGATGACATGTGTGTTTTAATGATTCAAGCTAGCACTAATACTATATAAAAAAGCAGAGGCTATCCGTTAAAGATAGCCTCTTACTCATTAATACATTTTTTGATAAATTCTTTCGTTTCCAGAAATCTCCTTATACTTTGAAATAACCTCTTCAAATCGCAATGTTTCTTTATCCCCTAAGCATAAAAAACCTTTGTCACTTAGACTTTCATAAAATAATTGATGTACCTGGCTCTGAAGCTTAGGTGAAAAATAAATAAGAACATTTCTGCACAGAACAACATGAAATTCATTAAATGAATGATCTGTTACTAAATTATGTTGAGCAAAAATAATATTTTTCAATAATGTTGGATGAAAGTAAGCATATTGATAATCTGTTTGATAGTATTCTGAAAAAGCATGGGCACCTCCAGCAAGCATATAGTTTTTTGTATATGCCTGCATTTTATGAATTGGAAAGGCCCCCTTCTTAGCTTTTTCTAATACTTGCTCGTTCATATCTGTTGCATAAATTACAGATCTCTCTATTAGCCCCTCTTCTTGAAGCAAGATAGCCATAGAATATACTTCTTCACCTGTTGCACACCCTGCATGCCAAATACGGATTTCAGGATATTCTCGTAAAACAGGGATGACCGTTTCACGAAAGGCCTTAAAA
Organism: Lysinibacillus sp. YS11; assembly: GCF_002896375.1. Taxonomy (NCBI): domain Bacteria; kingdom Bacillati; phylum Bacillota; class Bacilli; order Caryophanales; family Bacillaceae; genus Lysinibacillus; species Lysinibacillus sp. YS11. The sequence goes on from NZ_CP026007.1 coordinate 4,507,339, forward strand.
AAGCTAGGGTTGCGGAACATCTCCGTTACATTTATCGAAAAATCATTTAATATCTGCTCTAAAAATTCTTTATCATGAATGACCTTTTCTTGTACACGTGAAATCGTTGGGATGTTATTTATCCCCATCCTATTGTAGATTCTGCGTGAAATGGATGAACGATTATATTGCCGAAAATCATAACCCGATAAACGATAAATAGCTTCTAGTAACAAATCAATTTCTAAATTTGTATGCTTATTTAATTGTATATTTTGCTCCAAAGGCTGAAATTGTTGTTCCATGTTCATTAACTCCCCTTAGAAACTAACCATACTCTTAAAACTGATATTAATTGATCTAAATTTAATGGCTTACTAATATAATCAGATGCACCTGCCTGCAATGATTTATCACGGTCATTTTTCATCGCTTTAGCAGTCAATGCAATGATTGGCAAATCGATACGTTTCATTTGCTGACGAATAATAGTCATTGCTTCATAGCCATCCATATTAGGCATCATTATATCCATCAGAACAAGATCGATATCTGGATTAGCCTGCAAGACCTCTAAACATTCTAGCCCATCTTTGGCAACTAGAATATGCATGCCTCTTTTTTCTAATGCCGTTTTCAACGCATAAATATTACGGTTATCATCATCAACTATTAAAATATTTTTCCCTTGAAACACCTCAACCTCATGTTGAAGGGCTTCTTCCATTGCTACTGGCTGCTCTTTGATTTGTTCCTCTTCCACCGTTGTCACAGCCACTTCGTTCATGGCAAGCTTTTGGCAATGCTCCTCTTCTATTCCATTTGGTAGACTCGGAATCGTTAACGTAAAGCTACTACCTTGTCCTTCAGTACTTTGTAATGTAATCCATCCACCAAGTAATTTTGCAAATTCCTTACAAATAGAAAGACCAAGACCCGTTCCACCATATTTTCGGACCGTAGCTCCATCTGCTTGTTGGAATGATTCAAAAATCAGCTGGTGTTTGTCTTTTGGAATACCTATTCCTGTATCTGAAACAGTAATTTCTAACCAATCCGTACTTATATCCTGCATATTGTTTGTTAGTTGTTGTGGTTTAAGCTGGTTAATGTCTAATGTGACAGATCCCTGCTCAGTAAATTTAAAGGCATTCGATAATAAATTCTTTAAGATTTGCTGGAATCTCTTCTCATCCGTATAGAATACATCCACTACATGATCTGCCTTTGAAATATGGAATGCTAAGTTTTTCTTCCTCGCAACTGGCGCAAAGGTATGTTCAATTTGTACAGGTACTTCGCTCATATTCACTTCATTAAAAATAATATCAAGCTTCCCGGCCTCCACTTTAGATAAATCTAATATGTCATTGATTAGAGCTAGCAAGTCCTCTCCTGAAGAATGAATAACTTTAGCAAACTCTGCTTCCTCGTCTGTTAGGTTGTGTTGGCTATTTTCTGCTAGCATTTCAGATAATATTAATATGCTGTTTAAAGGTGTTCTTAATTCATGTGACATATTCGCTAAAAATTCGGATTTGTAATTAGAGTTAAGGATAAGCTGCTCTGCACTTTCTTCTAATTCCTTCTTCGCTTTCTCTAGCTCTCTTGATTTGGACTCTGCCTCTTTCGTGCGTTCCTCAAGCTGCTCATTAATCATAGTCAGCTCTTCTGTCTGCATTTGTAATTCCTCTGATTGTGTTTGAAGCTCCTCTGATTGGACCTGTAATTCCTCTGTCATTGCTCTAGATTCATTCAATAGACGTACAATTTCCATACGCCCTAAAACACTATTAACTGTTAGTCCAAAGGTTTCAGTAACCTGTCTCACTAATTCTTGCTGTAACTTACTGAATTTAGCCATTGTTGCTATTTCAACAACCGCTATAACTTCATTTTCAAAAATGACAGGAATCAATAAAATATTTTGTGGTCTAATTTCACCTAATCCCGTTTTGATTAAACGATAGTCTCTCGGAATATTATCATAGAATAGCACTCTCTTTTCTAATGCACATTGACCGATTAACCCTTGTCCTATTTTGAAACTCTCCATGCCAACACAATCATCCGTGTCAGCAAAAGCAGCCTTTTTCACAAACTGTACTTGGTTCTCTGTTACTTCCCGAACATAAAATGCGCCAAGGGATGCTTGGGTTTTCTGTGCTACTTCTGATAGGAAGGTCTCCGCTAATTTTGTAATTGCTGAAATACCTTGATAATTTGTCACGATTTCAGCTACATTGCTTTGTAGCCATTCCCTCTTTTCGACGGACTCTAAAAGCGTATTCGTTGCATTAGCAAGTTCATTCACTTCATCGTTGGTATTCACATGGATTCTTCTTGTAAAATCACCTTTTGTAGCTGCTATTTCTTGAATTGTTTGTGTTACTTCCGTTATCGTTTTTACAATTGAACGGGAAATGCCACTAGCGATAGCAATAGCTATTGTAGAAACTAAAATTAAGATCCCAAATAAAGCACTAGTTAATTTACTATTTTGCTTGTCTAACTGATTTGCCTTTGCCTGTGTATAAGCATTTTCAGTGGCACGGAATGAATCGAATAGTTTGCGCATTTTTTCCATATCCTGACGACCATTATCCACTTTAAAAAAATCATTTAATGCTTCTACATTATTATCCTTTTTATATTGAATAGTTGGTTCGCCTGACGTTGCAACCCAATGTTCAATTGTTTCCTCTATCTCTTTAAGTTTGTCCTGCTGAGCTGGTTTATCTTTCATTTGTTGATAGAGTTCATTAAAATCTATTTTCCAATTTTCAGCTGCATTATCATAGGGTTCCAGATAACTCTGCTTACCCGTAATGATGAAAGCCCGCTGACTTGATTCCATATCCAAAATATATTTTTCAATTTCATTCGTTAAAGTTAGAACATTGGAATCGTACTTAATAATAAAATTTCTTTCCTTCTGCAAAGATGTAATTTGATTATTTAATATGACAACCGTCGCAAGTAGGCAAAGAATGATTACGATATAACCTAATGAAATCTTTGAGCGTATACCCAATTTTAATCTATTTAACATTTGGTTTTCCTACCTTTACCTTTCTTTTACTTTAGTATGATTACTAGTATACATGTAAAAATAACTCATTTTCTCCTATTTTAGATTCATCATAAAGAAATTTTGCTGATTTTGTATCAATAAGTCTCTGTATTTTTCATATACATTTTATATTGAACCATTTCTAATTAAGGAGAGAAAACATGTGGATATTATCGTAAGACCAGGAGATTCACTTTGGCATTTCAGTGAGGTATTTAAAATTCCTCTTCAACTCATTTTAGATTCTAATGAAAATATAAACCCCCAATTTTTAAGAGTTGGACAACGGGTTCGTATTCCTGGTTTTGTGACCAACAACTATCAAATTAAACAAGGAGACTCTTTTTGGCAGATTGCCCAGAGCCGAAACCTCCCCCTAGTCGCCCTATTGCTTGTTAATCCTGATCTCAATCCAAATCGATTACAAATCGGTCAAATAATTCGCATACCCCAACGTATCACATGGCGTTTAGTTGAAGGTAAGCAAACTTACACGTATACCCATATGATAAATGATCTCAGAAAGCTCCTTGATGCATATCCTTTTCTTCATAGCTCAAACATTGGCAGTTCCGTTTTAGGGAAGGAGCTACCTGAGCTGTCGATTGGCCATGGTGCAAAACGTGTACACTATAATGGCTCCTTCCATGCAAACGAATGGATTACTACACCTATTATTCTAACATTTTTAAATGACTATTTGCTCGCCCTCACCAATCAAAGTAGTATTCGTGGAATTTCTCCATTTTCTCTTTATCAGCAAACATTCCTTTCTATCGTTCCTATGGTAAATCCTGATGGCGTAGATTTAGTAATACAAGGCCCACCAAATGATGAAGCATTAAGAAATCAACTAATTGCATGGAATAATGATAACGCTGATTTTTCTGGCTGGAAAGCAAATATTCATGGAATTGATTTGAATGACCAATTCCCTGCCAAATGGGAGCTTGAAAGTGCCCGTAATCCAAAAACACCAGGGCCAAGAGATTATGGTGGTGAAAGACCACTATCTGAACCTGAAGCCATTGCAATGGCTGATTTGACCAAGCAACGTGATTTTTCAAGAGTATTAGCCTTTCATACACAGGGACGTGTCATATATTGGGGTTTTGAAAATCTAGAGCCCCCAGAATCAGAGGTGCTTGTAAATGAATTTAGTAGAGTAAGTGGCTATGAGCCCGTTCAATCTGCTGGAAGCTATGCTGGTTATAAAGATTGGTTTATTCAAGATTGGCGTAGACCAGGCTTCACTGTTGAATTAGGAAGTGGTACAAATCCTTTACCAATCAGCCAGTTTGATGACATTTACGAGGAGTCTTTAGGGATTTTCCTTGCTGCATTGTATATGTAAAAAGAGTACTCGAACTCCATTCGCTATGAAATAGTCCTTTTGGGCTTTTCAGCGAATGGGTTTTTTTATTGAAAATCTCATCATCATTGTAAAAAAAGGGGAATAAATTACTTTGACAGACAGAGTAATGTTTGCTACTATTACTCTGACAGATAGAGCAATAAAAAAAGTAGGTGACTTATGGTTCGCAGTGATATTATCCGAGGACATTTGGATTCGATTATTTTACGGTTAATTTCAGAAAAAGACCGTTATGGCTACGAAATTTCTCAGGAAATAAGTCTCCGTACAAACAATCGGTTTCAAATCAAGGAAGCAACTTTGTATGCAGTTTTTCAACGTCTCGAAAAAAAAGAAATTATTGAAGCCTATTATGGAGATGTCTCACATGGAGGCAAAAGAAAGTATTACCGTATTACATCATTAGGTAAGGCCTATTTAAATGAGCTAGTGAAAGAATGGTCGGAAGTAAAGGAAATAATCGATTTATTTATGGAGGGCTTAGAATGAAAAGAATAAAAAACCATATTGATGAGCTTTTTAAAGACATTCCTCGAACTAACGAAACGGAAATGGTTAAACAAGAAATCATTGAAAATCTTGAAGAAAAAGTATTTTATTTGATGGACCAAGGTAAAGAACAAGAGGATGCCATTAATAAAGCCATTGTAGAATTTGGAGATATCGAAGACTTAAAGCAAGAGTTAGGTGTTAAAGAACCAGCAAAGAAAAACATGGCTAAATTAAACTTAGAATTTTCAATTTGGGGTAGTGGCTTAATCATTGCATTTTTTATTTTTATTAATCTTTATTACACACCACATACTATTTGGGCAATCTATCCGATTTTCGCCATTCTTTGGTGGCCTTTATCGATGTACTTTGTGTGGTCTCGTAAGAAATGGGGTGAATAAACATGAGGAACTTTATTAACTTTTCTATAGCGGGGAGCTTGATGACAATGATTTTTTTAGGGGTTGTTAATTATACGATATCTCCTCAAACAATGTGGTTTGTATATCCATGCTTATTGCTACTGCTTTGGCCTATTACGTTATTCTTTATGGCTAAAAAATTGTATAAACAATACTCAATTGTTTGTAGTGCCTTAATTATTACATTTCTAATAGTTGAAAATTATATTTACGCACCAGATCATTTATGGTTTATCTATGCGATTTATCCAATTATCTGGTGGCCAATCCTCATGTACTTAGATGAAAAGGCAAAAACGTTAAAAACAGCTCTAATTGGATGTGCTTCTACCATCATCTATTACTCTATATTGAATATGATTGTATCTCCTCAATACCCTTGGGCAATTTATCCTGCTTTTTTAGTGATATGGTGGCCTCTAGCTTTATATCACGCGCAACGAAAAACCTTTGTAGCATTCTCCGTTACAGCTACGATACTAATTAGTATCTTTTTCATTACAGTAAATGTTGTTTCTTCACCAAGCGTTATATGGGCGATTTACCCTATTTTTGTGACACTTTGGTGGCCTCTGAGTATGTATTTTTATGTGTATAAAAGAAAAATGTATCATGCTAGCTTTATGAAACGCATGTAAAGTAGGTATTGTATGAAAAGGATTAAAAAGTTCATTAAATATCTTGTCTTGATTATGACCTCCTTACTATTATTAGCACTTGTATTTCCAACATGGACATCATCTATAGAGGACATGAACAGCATCAGTACGCTAGAACAGGTAGAAATTAACGGCAGTGACCATGAAATCATGATACGGGGCCATAACAAAAATAATCCTGTCATCATCTTTGTCCATGGCGGACCAGGTCGCTCTGAAATACCCTACGCTAAAAAATATCAAGATTTATTGGAAACCGAATTTACAGTGGTAAATTATGATCAAAGGGCTAGTGGGAAGTCTTATCATTTTTTTGAGGACTACTCAAATCTTTCATCTGATTTGCTTGTGGAGGATTTACTAGCACTGACTGACTATATTGCTAATCATCTAGATAAAGAAAAAATTATCTTAATTGGTCATTCCTACGGTACCTATATTGCCACACAAGCAGCTGCTAAAGCTCCTGATAAATATGAGGCCTATGTAGGGATTGGTCAAATGAGTAATACCGTTGAAAGTGAGATGGACAGTTTACACTTTACGATCAAACAGGCTCAGCTTAAGAGTAACACAGAGGATGTTGCACATTTACAGAGGTTAATGGAGGAAATTAGTAGTGGTAAAACATTTACGCCTCGTCATTTAGTGAGCAAATACGGTGGAGCTACAAGACTTATTACTAACCCTGATGGAAATATGTTAGGGATGCTTTTTAGTACTGAATATAATTTGTTAGATATTATTCGATATAGCAAAGGGATATCCCTATCCCAAGAAGTCTTAGTAAACGAAGTCTTGCAGTCCCCACTTCCTGCGAAAGTCAATTCACTGACTCTTCCCTTCTATTTTGTAATGGGGGATTATGATTATCAAACATCATCGAATAGCGCTAAAAAGTACTTCGACCAAATTATCGCGAAGAAAAAAGAATTCATAGCATATGAACAATCTGCTCACTACCCCCAGTTCGAAGAAAAAGAGAGATTTTTCGAATGGATGCGTACGACTTTTAAAAAATAAATATTTCTTAAAGTAATTCTACACTTGGTAGCATTTATTTAATTGCTATATAATTTAATTATTAAATATTTTAGTGGACGTGATTATATGCCAGAAAATCTAAACAATGTAGAAATTATTATGAAAGAAATGCTGGAAATACAGCAGAAGTCGAAAATGTTTGTAGATCTTTTATCTGAAGGAGAAGCGTTATCACAAAACCAATTAATATTACTCCTACAGCTAAAAATAAATAATGGGATGAAGGCAACAGAAATTGCTGAATTCTTTAGTGTAACACCCGGAGCTGTAACTTCCATGTGCGATAAACTGGAAAAACTCGAACTCATACAAAGAATTAGAGAAAATAATGATCGACGTGTGGTCAAAATGGCTTTAACCAATATTGGTGACATGAAGGTTCAAGAAATCTTTTTAAAGTTTTCTCAGGATAAACTCATAGACATGGCCAACATCTTACGCGAAGTAAACCAATTAATGAATAAAATTTTTTAGGATTTCAACAAATTGAAATCCTTTTTTTATTGTTTAATTTAAGCTGTGCTTTTGTTCTTGACAAATGGAAGTAGCATATAATTTAATTAATATATATTTTAATAATTAAAATATATATTAATTAAATTATAATGAGGTGACTTTATGTTTCAAAAACTCCGTACCCTTACACAAACGAATGGCACCGTTAAACATTTGGATGCTGATTATGAACAATTAAACATTCGAGGCGCTGTATCGTTACAACAAGAAGTACACTTAATAAAAGTGTCCACTCATGGTCATAGCTCCTTCTATTATCCAGTTACAGCGCAGATATTTAATAGTACTGGCTCGTGTAAGTTAAAGGATTATTGCCAAATCGGAGAACTTACAAATGCTGGGAATATTAAAATACGTAATGGTTTTATCCAAAAAATCAATAGTTCTGGAAAGCTAATGGTTGAAGAGAAATTACAGAGCGAGCAATTTGATGCCATTGGAATAGTCAAGGCTGCGGAAATAATCGCTCATCACTTTCATTTGAAGTTATCGGGAGAAAGCGGAATTGACAGGTTAAGGGCTGAAAATGTGGTAATAGAAAAGGATAGGATAACCCTTCTTCCGTTATTTAAAAAAATATTACGCTGTCACACAATAAGTGGAAAACACCTACAATTATCTAATACGAATGCAGAGTTTGTGGAAGGGGAAGTCGTCCATGTTGGGGAAAATAGTGTGATTGGGACACTTTACTATACGGATGATTATTCGATAGCTTCGAGTTCAAAGGTGCACCACATTATACGGAGGGAAAAAGAATGATACTTCTAAAAATGCTAAAGACTTTTTTTTGCTCATTAGCTTTAGTGGTATTATCTGTACTTTATGTTGGATTACTTTTAAGCGCTGGCTTATCCATACTCGCTGGTTTTTTACGAACATTCGGAGTGGATCAAATTAAAATGGGCCTTTGGTATGGCGTAGAACTTCCTGTTATGTTCAGCATCCCCTTCGCCCTGTTAATAGCCCTACTGTTGTTCTTTTGTGCCATATATATTAAACGTTCTATTGTTTTTTGTTTGTCAACTCTTCGAATATAGAGCAATAAAAAGTAAGCATATTTCTTAGAAAGAATATGCTTACTCTCATCGACTTTTAAGTTGAATAGCAGGGAGGCTCATTTAATCAGTTGATTCACATTTTTATCAGTAGCTTAAAACATTGCTATAGTTCTCCTTCAAGAAAACGGATAAGGTATATTTCAGGTCTACCAATAAATTCTTTAAAACTACATAAATTAGCATACTCCTCATGCTCCACATCATAGCACCCTATATGGCCTTCTCCTTTTGGGTTCCAGACTATTTGCAAATCAGAGTAATTGTCGATATTTGCGGAAAGAAGGAGGAGCTCTCTATGACCTAGTTTCATCTCAATTGTATCAGTTAGTTTGAAAAAATCGATAAAGTGAATGTCATAATCATTTGGTGCAAGCTCAAGATGTAGTCGATCTCCTGTCAGAAAATTAATCAATTCATCTGGTAACTTGTATTTTTTCAATGTCTCTTTTTTGTTTTCAATAGTATGGAGTTCTATTGGTTCTAAAGCCTTTAAGTAATTTGCTAGTTCCATATTTTTCATACGTACAGCAATTGTATAAGCTCTCTCACCATCTTTCTCCGCTAAAGTGACGTTTGCACCTCGTTCAATCAAATAGTTCACCATAGCTATATTTCCCATTCTTGTTGCAACTGTTAATGGTGTTGCTTCATAGGGATAGACCATATCAGGCTTTTGATAATTAATATCTACTCCTTGATCAAGTAAATAAGTGACTGTTTTTTTATCAAAATTCGACACAGCCTGACGCAATACAGGACCTCCATGCTGCTTTATATCAAGCCCAAGTTCATGAATAAGAGGGATATTTCTTTTATTGCCATAGTAGGCCTGAGAATAGGCTCCAGATCCCACTTGGTTATAGCCATCTAATTTTGCTCCTTGTTCAACAAGGTAACGTACTATATTTTCTTTACAATATCGAACAGCTCTTAAAAAAGAAGGATTTTTTTCCACATTTAAATTAACCCCATATCCAACTAATAATTTTACTACATCCAATCTTTGTGCAATCAACGCTAAATCCAATGGGCTTAATGATGTATGCTGACTTAAACATATCTCTTCTTCAATATTCCAGCCTTTATCCCTCGCAACTCGCAAAGCTGTAATATCGCCAGTATAGATATACATTGCAAGCTCTGGTAGTTCTGAAAATGTTCCAATATCTTGTAGTTTAATCATCTATAGATTGGCTCCCTTCTTATTGTATATACAAAGTATAGAAAACTACCATCTATATCACAATGGGACATAGAGCTATAGTGTCATAAAATACAGGGCAAGATTTATAGCAAATTTGATGGTTCTTTTATTAAAAAGAAGGCAATTGGATTTAAAATTTCCCAGGAAAGAATTTATTCAAATTAAAAAGAGCTCTCAATCAGAATAGATTGAGAGCTCTTTCTTAAACGCTTACCATGACTTATTTTAAGCCAAGTGCTTTATCTGTTGTTGCATTTATTTCTTTTAGAAGCTCAGGGTTTTCTGCTAATGATAGACCATAAGATGGAATCATTTCTTTAATTTTTGGTTCCCACTCCTTGATATGTTGAGGGAAACATTTATTAAGAACTTCAAGCATAACATGTACAGCCGTAGATGCACCTGGTGAAGCTCCTAGTAAAGCTGCAATCGAGCCATCAGAAGCACTTACAACTTCTGTACCGAATTGAAGTGTTCCTTTACCGCCAGCTTCTGTATCTTTAATAACTTGTACACGTTGTCCAGCTACGATAATATCCCAATCATCACTTTTTGCATTTGGAATGAACTCACGTAACTCTTCCATACGTTGTTCTTTTGAAAGCATAAGCTGTTGGATTAAATACTTTGTTAAGCCCATCTCTTTCACGCCCGCAGCTAATAAAGTTGTGATATTATGCGGTTTTACAGAAGCAAATAAATCCATATTTGAACCTGTTTTTAAGAACTTAGGAGAGAAACCTGCGAATGGTCCAAATAGTAATGATTTCTTGTTATCAATATAACGTGTGTCAAGATGCGGAACCGACATTGGTGGAGCACCAACTTTTGCTTTTCCGTATACTTTTGCATGATGTTGTTCAGCTATTTCTGGATTATTACATGCTAAGAATAGACCGCTAATTGGGAATCCACCAATATGTTTCCCTTCAGGAATACCTGATTTTTGTAGTAATTCTAAGCTTCCTCCACCAGCTCCAAGGAAGACAAATTTTGCTGAATGATATTCCATTTTACAGCCATCTAAATCGTGCACACGTACTTCCCATGTACCATCACTAGCTTGTTTTAAACTTTCAACACTATGATTATAGTTAACATCTACATCTTTTGCTTTTAAGTGATCAATTAACATACGTGTTAAAGCACCAAAGTTAACATCTGTACCAGTGTCAATTTTCGTTGCAGCAATGTCTTCACCAGCAGGACGATTTTCCATAATAAGTGGAATCCATTTTTTTAGTGTTTCAGGGTCATTAGAAAATTCCATTCCTTCAAATAAAGGATTTTTTGTCATCGTTTCATGACGTTTCTTTAGAAACTCAACATTTTCTTTCCCTTGTACTAAACTCATATGTGGTAAAGGCATAATGAAGTCTTGTGGATTATTGATCAGCTTATTGTTTACAAGATACGACCAAAACTGTCTTGAAACATGGAACTGTTCATTAACATTAATCGCTTTTTTGATATCGATTGATCCGTCTTTTTTCTCTGATGTGTAGTTCAGCTCACATAATGCAGCATGTCCAGTTCCCGCATTGTTTAATTCGTGAGAACTTTCCTCGCCTGCTTTTTCAAGCTTTTCAAACACTGTAATTTTCCAATCTGGTGCTAATTCTTTGAGTAATGTTCCCAAAGTTGCACTCATGATTCCGGCACCAATTAAGATAACATCTGATTTAATTTGTCTGTTACTCATTTTTACCTTCCTTATATGTTAAGATTTGCAGAAAGGATGTAAGCACTCCCACTTTAGAAGTACTGTAGCCATGGAGCAACCTCGGAGCACACCATTTCTGTATCAATTATTACCTTATTGCAGTTTATCACAATTAGTTCAAGAATAAAATATCAACTATTTATATGAGAGTTATCAGCTTTTTTCGAGCCTTTCCAATCATAATTCAAGCAAAAAAATCACTTTTTGTTCTAGGTAAAAATTGAATTATTTAAGCTTATTGGAATAATCGGCCTAAAAATGGTTGACATTTTCATAAAAAATAGGTTCTTTTTATTATTATATCTGTATAATAACATATAAATATGGAGCTCGTCTTGTATCTGAACTAACTTTCAATTTCCCACAGATTAACTTTCGATTGGGCTTTTTATATGCCAGCCATCTATATGAAAACCACCCATTTGTATGAACACATACTCTACTACTGCTTCATATGACGCCATCATCTTTTCAGCATTGTCCTCATGCATTGCTCTCATAAAAATTTCTCTAAAGTCCTCATCTGGAAATGCTGACTTACTATATTTTTGCAGGTAAATTGGATCTTCAAGATAGGCATAGATTTGATAAAAGGGTATCGTTTCTAGATTTAAAAACTGACAGTACACCAAAAATAAATTGGCTAATGAGTTATGGTAGGTAAAGGAAAAGTCCATTCTATCCTGCTCATAACAATCCTTTAAATTATCTAGTGCATCCCATAGTTCATATTTTTTTATTTCTAAGACCGTTTTATTCATTGTGTTATATTTTTCTTCGAGCCATTCCTCTGCCTCAAATTTCAAGTCTTTTATTATTCCAGTATAATCAAATAAAATTCTACCTGTTTTAAATTGGACCATCGACATGGTTCTTCTTTTTTAAAATCATCTTGGAAATACCCACGAATTTGACTTGGTGGATTCGCAAAGTATTCAATTAAAAAACCATCAATAACACGATTCCCTCTTTCCCTCCACCCCACATTATCCGCCAAAATAATATGAACATCGATATCAGAGCGCTTAGAGGGATTTCCAGTAATATAGCTCCCACATATGAGCGCTCCTACAACTTCCTCTTTATCTTGCCATTCTTTCAGGAACGTTTCTAAGGCTATTTTCCATTTTGCCATTGATATCATTCACTCCCTTTTTAATTGATTTATTTCTACGATACTATTGAAAAAACAGAAAACCTTTAAATACGTTTTCTGTTTTTATCTGCTTCTTATTTAATTTCTTTAACAGTTAATTTCTTTTGGCTAACTTCATAAGTGACTACCACGTTTTTAATAATCGCCGTATCATCATAGGAGAGACTAGCTTCAAATTCTATTGTAGCATCTCCCTTCCATCTAAGATGATCCACATAGCTATAGTTTTCATGATCTGTTCGAATCCAAGTATCTAACCCTTGCTCAGCACCATATTTAACCCTTGAAGATTCTACTAACTCCGGGCTTACCATTCGCTCTTCCACATTGATGACTTCAACAAATTCACTTTTATTAGAGTTCGTGACAATAGCAATTAATTTCTGATCAGGTGAAGGAATTATCTCTTTAATATACATTGATGGACTGGAGAAGCTAGAATATGCCTCTAGCACATCATCTTTTATACGCCAAAGAACATTCTGGCTTCCGTAATCTGAATAATTATTGAATAAAGTAAAGAAGACGCTCCCATCTGCTAATTTATATACCTGCTGACTTTTAAAGCTTCCCGATAAAATATCGACAGCAAAAATAGCCGAATTTGCAATTTTTTTGTTATCACTTTGTATAAATGGCTGAATAGCCTTTAACGCCTTATTTCTCAACTTTTCATCATTATAGCTCTCTACTAGTCTATTTATTGCAATATAGATATACTCCTCTTTGTCACTATCTAGAGCTTTTAGAAATTTATCTGCATCATATTTTGTAGCTGGCATTAGTTCCATATCCTCTGCTGATAAATAACGAATATAAAGCTCATTATTTTGATGTTTATAGTAAGCTGCTGCTATTGTGGCAGTAGAAACTGAGCTTACGATCATCATACTTATTACCACTGCGAGCCATTTTTTAGAAAAACTTTTCTTCTTTACTTCATAGTTGGCGGCTTCAATTAATTCTTCCTCTATAAATCCAATTTCACGATATAACTCCTCTTTTTTCATATATATAATCCCTCGCTTTCCAAATAAAATCTTAGTTTATTACGTGTCCTAAATAAGTTGGACTTAACTTTACTACTACTCATTTGAAAGTGTAAGGAAATATCTTTTATAGAATAGGAGTACCAATATCGTTGAATAAATATATTTCTAGATTGTTCATCTAAGGTATATAAAAATTGGCTAATGTATTGAGCAAGTTCACCCGCTTCATAGGATGTTTCTACCGTATGAGAAGAAGCTAGACATTCTTCCAGCTCTGTGAGAATGACCTCAAACTCATTGTTTCTCTTTTTGGCTGTATTATAGCTATGCTTATCAAGTGCAATATTACGTATGATTCTCCCTAAAAAAATAGATAGTTTTCTTGGTATCTGTGGAGGGATTGTGTTCCATGCAGCTAGGTAGGCATCATTCTCACATTCTTCAACATCCCTCAAATTTGCCAAGATTCTTCTTGCTATTACTCTACAATATGCTCCATATTTTTTCCTTGTTTCCAAAATAGCCTGCTGTGAGCGTTGTATGTATAAAGCAACTATTTTTTCATCGTCCATTTGCATTTTCTCCTTTTATGTACTCTTACTTATAAAGTAGATAATCCAAACAATTGGTTGCATGTTGTGGCAAAAATTCTGGTAATGAAAAAACCGCACTCTTTTAGGTACGGTTCTCCACATTTCAAAATAAATTAGATAAAAATGTTTGTATTGATGTAGGTAATAGCTGAAAGAATAATCCCTCATATTTAATATCCAGTATACCAGCGACAACAATAACAACGAAAATTAATAATAGAAAGATTTTCTTATTTTTAGAAATCCAATTCAATAGATGCCACTCCTCTGACCTAATAGTAAGCATGTTTAGTATAAGTTGATTGCTATCAAATAGCATCCTATTTATCGTCTGTCACCTAATTTTACAATGCTACATAAATTAAAATGATACGCTAAAAATGAGAAATATGTAAGAAGGGAATGGGTATGGTCAATTTTAAATCTTTTCGGGGTGTTATCACTCAAATCAGTGATTTTTCTGTTGGGCAAAACGGAGATAAGAACGGTTGTTATAAAATAATGACCTTAGAAGATGGTGCTGGTGGGGTCGTCAATTTTATTATTTCTCCCTCCACCTATTTTGTTAATCGTGAAATTGTCACTACTGGTGAATGGGTAACAGGATATTATGATGGAGATGCACCTGTACCGATGATTTACCCGCCACAATACCGTGCTTTAATTATTGTAAAAGAAAGCAATTATCATAATGTAAAGGTAGATTTCTTTAATCAACAATTACTGAGTAGTGATGGACAATTACAATTAAACCTTTCTTCTACTACGATTATTTCACTTAAAAATGGGCAGCCTTTTACCAATAGTCCTGCCAATCGAAACCTCATTGTTGTTTATGGTCCTACCACTAGGAGTATTCCTGCTCAAACCACTCCCTATGAAATCATTGTTTGGTGTTAATTTAATCACATTTAAACAACGGCTTAAACCTCACTACGTGAATTTAAGCCGTTGTATATTGTTATTTTTTATTCAGTATCATTTTTCATTTCATGTAATTGTTGTTTAATCTGCTCTAGATATTCTTTATTTTGCTGAACCGTATCCAAATGCTCACCATATTGTTCTGCATTGAAACGTGCATTTTCAGCATGCTTAATCTGATTAAATGCATGTTCTATTGCTATTTCCTCTGGATGTGATTTTGCATGCTTTAATAGACGATCCGCCTTTTGCACAGAGTTACTAAACAATGTGCTAGGATGATCCTGCTTCCAACTTGTATCGGAGTGCTTAGCCAATGTATATATCTTCCCTTCTTAAAAATGTTTTCATTGTTCTAGATGTAGTATTATGAAATGCTCTGATAATATGTATGGAAGAAAATAAACACAATATTTCCCAGGCTATACTCAAAGAACTAAGGCACATGCCTTAGTCCTCCTCTCAATGTCATGAATAGTTGTCAAATATAAATTAGTGCCATGCAGTCCTCTCACTGACTGGTTGCTTGATATCTGTTTTTCCTTGTGTTTCAGCAAAGTTATTGATTTGTGCTGAAGCTGAATCAAGCTCAAATTCAGCACCAAACTCCTCACGATGAAGTGTCTGACGCTGTTGATTTGTTTTATTTGCACTTTTCGTACCATTTGATTTGTTACGATTTGTATCCATATTTGACATAACCATCCTTCATCGATTATTTGAAAAGCTTTAAAACCTTATATATGGTTTACGAACTTTTCATTCTAAAGTTTGTCCAAGGAGGAAAAAAGAATGTGCATTAATTATTTTTTTTAGCTAAGTATAGAGTTGAGGATTTTTCAATTTTTGATTGTTAGTAAGTCGCTTGCAATCTTATTTTCTTTCTGACTATAATACTTGTATACAAGTATACTCAAATCAAAAAGGGTGATATTATGAGCGAATATAATGATTATTTATATCCACAAAAATGGCTTTCTAAGGCTTCTACAGGTGATCGCGTAGCATATGAACTTAGAATGCGTATTATTTCAGGTTTAATTGAAAGCGGTACCATTCTTTCAGAAAACAAACTGGCAGCTGATTTTGAAGTAAGCCGTTCACCCATTCGTGAAGCCTTAAGAATATTAGCTTCTGAAAATATCATTCGATTAGAGAAAATGGGTGCTGTTGTCATTGGTTTATCTGAAAAAGAGATTGAAGAAATTTATGATGTTCGATTGCTGATTGAAACATTTGTGTTTGAACGTCTCATAAAAATGGATACAACTAACTTAGCACTAGAACTTAGCAAAACATTAGAAATGATGAAGGTTGCCATTAAGTATAACGATGCAGACGAATTTTCTTATCAGGATGTTATGTTCCATGAGACAATTATTCGTTCCATCGGACATTCCTATATCACCATGATTTGGAATAATTTAAAGCCAGTAATGGAAGGCTTGATTTTACTATCTATGCGCATGCGCTTTAAAGAGAAATATGAGGATTTTACTCGTATTGTGAAAAATCATGAGCTCTATATTGACGCTATTAGAGCCAAAGATCGAGAGCTTATGATTAAATCCTTACATGAAAATTTTGATGATGTTCAAGGCAAAGTAGAAGATTTATGGCGGTCACAGCAAATGCTATCTAAAGGGGTTGAGCCACAAAATGACTAACTATATGTTAGGTGTTGATATAGGGACTACTAGCACTAAGGCCGTATTATTTAGTCAACATGGGAAGGTTATTCAACAAGAAAATATTGGGTATCCATTATATACACCGGATATTTCGACAGCAGAACAAAATCCAGAAGAAATCTTTCAAGCTGTACTACAAGCCATTACCAACATTATGAAAGTCCATTCTGATAAACCATTACTATTTGTTTCCTTTAGTAGTGCTATGCATAGTGTGATCGCTATGGACGAAAATGATCAACCGTTAACACCTGTCATCACTTGGGCGGATAATCGTAGTGAAGCATGGGCACATAAAATTAAAACTGACTGGAATGGCCATGAAATTTATAAAAGAACAGGTACACCTATTCATCCAATGTCACCACTAAGCAAAATTACTTGGCTTGTGCATGAACATCCTGAAATCGCGCGCAAAACGAAGAAATATATCGGTATTAAAGAATACATTTTTAAAAAGTTTTTTGATCAATATGTCGTCGATTATTCATTAGCTTCGTGTATGGGTATGATGAATCTCCATACATTAGATTGGGACGAAGAAGCTTTAGCTGTTGCAGGTATTGCGAAAGCACAATTATCCACACTCGTACCAACAACTCAACTATTTTTAAATTGCAATGACCTTTTAGCTAAACAAATTGGTATTGACCCACAAACACCTTTTGTCATTGGTGCAAGTGATGGCGTGCTCTCTAATCTAGGTGTAAACGCCATTCGAGAAGGCGAAATTGCTGTCACTATTGGGACAAGCGGTGCTATCCGTACCATAATTGATAGGCCCAAAACAGATGTAAAGGGTAGAATTTTTTGCTATGCACTAACAGAAAACCATTGGGTCATTGGTGGACCCGTAAACAATGGTGGTATGGTATTACGCTGGATTCGCGATGAGTTTGCCTCTTCTGAGATTGAAACAGCTAAAAGACTAGGTATTGATCCATATGAAGTGTTAACGAAAATTGCTGAACGTGTTAGACCTGGTGCTGATGGGCTGCTATTCCATCCCTATCTATCAGGTGAACGTGCGCCTTTATGGAATCCAGATGTCCGTGGTTCATTTTTTGGTTTAACTATGTCTCATAAAAAGGAACATATGATACGAGCTGCCCTCGAAGGGGTTATCTACAATTTATATACTGTCTATTTAGCATTACTGGAATGTATGGAAAGCCCTGTCACTCGTATTCAAGCAACAGGCGGGTTTTCACGCTCTGAGATTTGGAGACAAATGATGGCGGATATTTTTGAATCCGAAGTGGTAGTACCTGAAAGCTATGAAAGCTCCTGTCTAGGCGCTTGTATTTTAGGCTTATATGCTACAGGAAAAATTGATTCCTTTGACGTTGTCGCTGATATGGTTGGTGACACTTATAAACATACGCCAATCGAAGAAGCAGCCAAAGAATATAGACAGCTACTCCCAATTTTCATTCGTTTATCTAGAGTTTTAGCAGACGACTATACGTCAATTGCTCAGTATCAAAGGAGCTTAATTAAGCCCGACTAAAGAGGAGGAGAATACATGCCATTAGTTATTGTAGGTATTGGTATTATTGCGCTGTTAATTTTAATAATGGGCTTTAAATTAAATACGTTTATTTCATTAATCATTGTTTCATTCGGTGTTGCTTTAGCTCTTGGGATGCCTTTGGATATTATCGTAAAAACGATTGAAGCAGGGTTAGGTGGAACATTAGGTCACTTGGCACTAATATTTGGTCTTGGAGCGATGCTAGGAAAATTAATTGCCGATTCTGGCGGTGCACAGCGTATTGCCATGACCCTTGTGAATAAATTTGGAGAAAAGAACATTCAATGGGCAGTTGTAGCAGCATCCTTTATTATCGGTATCGCTCTTTTCTTTGAAGTAGGTCTTGTGCTATTAATCCCAATTGTCTTTGCTATTTCAAGACAATTAAAGGTTTCTATTTTATATTTAGGAATTCCAATGACCGCAGCCTTATCTGTCACACATGGATTTTTGCCACCACATCCTGGACCAACTGTTATTGCTGGCGAATTTGGGGCAAATATTGGTGAGGTGTTGCTTTATGGCTTTATCATCGCCATTCCGACTGTTATTTTAGCTGGACCATTATTTACAAAATTAGCGAAAAGGTTAGTGCCTGAATCATTCAACAAAACTGGAAATATTGCCTCTCTAGGTGAACAAAAAACATTTGAACTAGAGGACACACCGAGTTTTGGAATAAGTGTTTTTACTGCACTATTACCCGTTATTTTAATGTCCATTGCTACTATTATTACACTGTTACAAAAAACAATTGGCTTTGAAGATAATGGCTTCTTAGCAGGTATCCGCTTCATCGGTGAAGCTGGTACATCCATGTTAATTTCCTTATTAGTTGCCGTCTATACAATGGGTATCGCAAGGGAAATTCCTATTAAGCAAGTAATGGAGTCATGTACAACAGCAATATCCCATATCGGTATGATGCTCTTAATTATTGGGGGCGGTGGTGCCTTCAAACAAGTTTTAATTGATGGTGGTGTCGGTGATTATGTAGCTGAACTCTTCCATGGAACTACCTTATCGCCAATTTTACTAGCATGGATTATTGCGGCTATTTTACGCATTTCATTAGGGTCAGCTACGGTTGCTGCTTTAACAACAGCTGGTTTAGTCATTCCAATGTTAGGTCAAAGTGATGTAAACCTTGCCTTGGTCGTGTTGGCAACAGGTGCAGGAAGCTTAATTGCTTCACATGTTAATGATGCAGGTTTCTGGATGTTTAAAGAATATTTTGGATTGAGCATGAAGGAAACATTCGCTACTTGGACCTTGCTAGAAACAATTGTATCTGTAGCTGGTTTAGGGTTTATTTTATTACTTAGTTTATTTGTTTAAAAAATATTTAAAAAGGAGCAAGTACAATGTTAAATACAATTGGCGTTATTGGATTAGGTGTTATGGGCAGTAATATCGCTTTAAACATGGCTAATAAGGGCGAGCAAGTAGCCGTTTATAATTACACACGAGATTTAACCGACAAACTTCTACAAAAAGTTGAAGGACAAGCGCTTACTCCTTACTATGAAATAGAAGAGTTTGTACAAGCTTTAGAAAAACCAAGAAAGATTTTTTTGATGGTGACAGCTGGGAATGCTATTGATTCAGTTATTCAATCAGTAGTGCCTTTCCTTGAAAAGGGCGATGTCATTATGGATGGCGGCAACTCTCATTATAAAGATACAGAGCGTAGATACGATGAACTTAAAGCTTTAGAAATCGGGTATTTAGGGATTGGTATTTCTGGTGGTGAAGTAGGAGCATTGACAGGACCATCTATTATGCCTGGTGGTGATCAAGAGGTCTATAACAAAGTAGCACCTATACTGACAAAGATTGCAGCACAAGTGAATGATACACCATGCTGTACGTATATTGGTCCCAAGGGCGCAGGTCACTTCGTCAAAATGGTACACAATGGAATCGAGTATGCAGATATGCAACTCATTGCGGAGGCCTATACGTTTTTAAGAAAAAATATAGGATTATCCGTTGAGGAAATTGCTACTATCTTTGAAACATGGAATCAGGGCGAATTGAAAAGCTATTTAATCGAAATAACAGCTGAAATCTTAAGGAAAAAAGATGAGATAACAGGATTACCACTGATTGATATGATACTTGATAAAGCTGGTCAAAAAGGTACTGGGAAATGGACAAGCCTGCAATCTATAGACAATGGTATTCCTACATCAATTATTACGGAGGCCTTATTCGCTCGCTATATTTCATCATTAAAAGAGGAACGAATTCAAGCAGAGGCAATACTATCTGGACCAAATTATAAACAACAAAATCTAGATAAAGATGTCTGGATTGAATACGTCCGCCAAGCGCTATATATGGGGAAAATATGTGCTTATGCGCAAGGATTTACACAATATAAAATGACATCAGAGCTTTATGAATGGCGTTTACCATTAAAAGATATTGCATTAATTTTCCGTAGTGGTTGTATTATTCGAGCAGAATTTTTAAATGTTATTAGTGAAGCCTATCAAAAGCAACCTTCTCTAAATAATTTATTAATTGATCCGTACTTTGCAGAAAAGACGATGGACTATCAAAATGGATTAAGAAAAATAGTTTGTGAAGGCATCCAAGCAGGAAACGCGTTCCCTTGCTTGAGTGCTTCTCTCACATATTACGATAGTTATCGAACAGGTTCATCTAATGCTAATATGTTACAGGCACAACGTGATTATTTCGGTGCGCATACGTATGAACGAATTGATGCACAAGGTGTTTTCCATACAAATTGGTAAGTAAAAAGCTAAAATATACATCATTGCCTCAATGATTGTATATTTTAGCTTTTTTATTCTAGAAAAACATGTACTCGATTACGGCCTGCTTGTTTTGCCGCATACAGTGCTTTGTCCGCACTGTTTAAAAGCTGATACAGTGTCTCTTGTCCCTTTGTGCCTTCTGCTACACCACAGCTTATAGTAGCACGAATTGCTCCCTCAGTAGTCATAAGTGGCTGGGATTCTACGCTATTACAGAGCAAATTAGCTAATGCTTGCCCCTCTAATAATGTAGAGTCCTTGAGTGCAAGAACAAATTCCTCACCGCCATACCGTGCAAACAGTTCTCCTTTTTTCAACACACTCTGACAAACCTTTACGACATGAACTAGTAATTGATCACCGATAGCATGCCCATACGTATCATTGACGTTTTTAAAATGATCGATGTCCATTAAAATGACAGTAAAAGCTGAGGATGATTCTCTTGCCTCGCTGTAAGCCTGATTACATTGTTGAAAAAAAGCTCGACGATTATAAATTTGTGTAAGTTCATCGTAAAAAGCGAGTTGCTCTAACTGTCTTTGTAGCTCCTTCAACTCTGTTATATCAGTGAAAATAAGTAATAACCCCTTACCATGATTAACATGTTGCAGCTCTGTAACACGCACTTGATAAGTATGATCAGAAAGCACCATCTCGATGTCTTGCGTATTCACCACTGCCTCCAATGTAAATGGTATCGGTTGTCCAGTTACTTCAAGCCATGTTTTCCTAATATCCCTACCAATCATGGATCTGGTTAGCTGAGGAAATACCTTGCTGCAGGCTTGGTTAAACTCTATTAATCGAGCAGATTCATCTAAGACAATAACCCCATCATTGATACTATGAAATATTGCATCCTTGGCAACAGGCATCACCCTAAATAACCGTGAGGAATTAATAGACCATAAATATAAAAATGAAGAAGCCCATAATACCATAGGAACAGGATCAACTCCTTGAGGTGTTAAGCCCAATAAATAGATGAATGCTGTTATCATAGGAATAAGTTGACCACACATTAAGGCAATTAATTGTTGCCGGTAGGCCTTAGTAGTCTCTTTCCAATGGATTAATACTAATAAGAAGGATACGAACATACAGCCAAAAGTAAATATGCCATGAATGATATACCATATGCCAATTTCCTGATGAACATAAGGTGCCCCTAATATAGGATCTATTTCAAATACTCTATAATGAAAATGGTGTATATCATTTGTAGCAACCATGACTAAGCTAATAAATGGAATGGCAAGAAGAGCCATTATCTTTTTCCTTGTCAGATGAAAGCCTAGGTATTGCATGATAAACAATAATCCGAGAGGCGTTGAAAAAGCCATACCTACATATTGGATGGCCGTCCAAACCTTTATGGCACTTAATGTTGTAGCGATTAAACCAAAAGCAGAGGCAAAACAATATACCGCAATTAATGCGGTATAACTAATAAACAATTGAGCAATTTTTGTATAATTGTAGCGTTTTAGAAATACGTATAAACATAAATACAAATTTAGTACACCTGATGTGCAGCTAAGAGTAATGAAAGCAGTCAATTGCGAATTCATGTCTATGTACCTCTTTATATTTTTAATTTTAATGTAGCATACATATAAAATTTTGTGGATTTATTTATCGATTAATTTTTTAAGGAGTAACGAATATGATTAATAAGGATAACTCAGAAATCATTTTCTTTTCTGATCCAGTTGAAAATCTAACCCACCCCTTTTATAAGAAACAAATTGTATTCACAGGCGCCCTTTCTACCATGACACGATCCGAAGCCTTCAAACAAGTAAAAGCCTATGGAGGGTATTTACAGGGAGCTGTTACACAACATACTGATTTCGTTGTGCTTGGTAATAAACGTAGGGGTATAAGCGCCAAGCAGCATAAAGCTGAGCAACTAATCCGTGAGGGGCAAGACATTCAAATATTAATAGAAGATGATTTTTTATGGCTTATTTCAATCCCAAAGAAAGATGATAAGTAAAAAGAGTATGTAAGGTTGTTCTTCTTACATACTCTTTTAATTTTTTACTTTATCGGAACAGCAATAGGCTTTAATGTATATGGCTCTTTTATCGGTTCTAATGCCCCTGTACTATCCTTAATTTTGTATACACCTACTACAGGGGTGATCATAATCGAGGTAGCTTGTTCATCAAATTTGTTTGCAACAATACGAGGGAAATTTCCACGCCCTTGAAAATCTGTACTATGACCAGTTCCTCTAAAATGAATGACATTATAATCATTCCCTAAATCATCTGTCACAATATAGTCAATGAGAACTCCTCGCCAAGCTTCATTTTCTTTTTCCACCAAGACTTCTTCGGAAAGATAAAATGTTGTAGCGATAGGTGTTTTGGTTATTTTAAAAGCTTCAATTTTTATACCTTCCCCTTCTGTTTTCATACTATCTTTTTCCACCTTTATTGTTTCACTTTCAAGCTTCTCTAAAGTAAATTCAAATGCCCAGTCTCCTGCTACTGACTTATTTACATTATTTAAATCAACAATTTGATTTCCTTGAAAATTAATGTGAACTTCCTCGGGCTTAGAGCCTCTAATGAGTTCAAAAATATACAATACTGCATACTCATTGCTGTTTATTTTTTGAACCAAATAATTTGTTGAATAGCCACCATATCGATACCTATTACCAAATTCCTCAGCAGTTAGTTCACGATTGTCACCATATAAAACTGGCCTTTCTCCTAAATCCTTTTCACTTTTTATAGTGTAAGCAATAGTAATATTTTCACCATCATATACAGCATCTGTAACAGTGACTTCAACTCCATTACTTTCTTGGCTCACTCCGACACTTGTAGAATACTGATCATAATTGTTAAATACATACCTTTCATCATCAATAAACAATCCGAATACACTTCCAATAAATGGTAAATTTGCAGCAAATGTAGGAAACGAATAACCAATTGTCATACTGGATGCAATAAAAAAAGTAGCTGCAACAATAAAATTTTTAATGAAATGCCTTTTCTTTTTAACTATCAAGACATTTCTTTTCACTCTCTCTTTTTCAAGTGAGCTCACTTCCATCGGCTCTATATTTATATCAAGATTTAAATCATTAAATTGTTTATATAGCTTTTTCATGTCATACTTCCCCCCAAACGAATTTGCTGTAATCGTTTTTTCCCACGATATAATCGATTATCAATAGCGGCTTTTGTTAAACCACAATGAGTAGCAATTTCTTCGTTTTTCATATTTAAAAAGTATTTCATCGTAAAAATATCCCGGTCTAACTGCTCTAATTGCGTCATCATGATGAGCACTTCCTCTGTTGTTGTCTTGATTAAGTATTCCTCTTCAGCCGATATTGCGGCTTCACCTGTTTCATTTAGCTCATAAAAATATGGCGTTTTAGACAACCTTCTTTGTTTCGATATGGCTTTAAACTTTGCTATCGTGCAAATCCATCTTCTAAAATCCTCTTTATCGCCTCTAAATTGTTTAGCATTTTCATAAGCCCCTAGAAATGTATCACTAATACATTCCTCTATTATTTGAGGATCATTATAGGATTTTAGAGCATTATAAATAATCGCTTTGATAATCCCCATATATTCCTCAATGACATATTGAAGTGCTTCTTCTCGTTTTTTCTTAAGATGTTTTATAAAATTTTCATCTGTTACCCTCATGCAAACACCCTTTCTTCCATAAACATAAAGGATCCTTTATATAAAACATCGCTCAATCTTAAATTTCTTCTCATATTACTCAAAAATATTTATAATTTCAATTTTTTAACAAATATAAAAGGCTAAATCTCAATTGATTTAGCCTTTTTAATATTTATAGTATAGATTTTAACCAATAGCATTGGGACGAAAACTATTTGTTTACCTTAGGTGCTGGATAATCAAAGCCCTTTGTATCCACCTCTACCTTTTTCATCTGCTGATCTTCTAGTGGTTTATTTGTAGCATCTCGCTCTGCTCCAACAATGGCATCAACTGTTTCCATACCTGCAATCACCTTGCCAAAAGCAGCATATTTTCCATCAAGATGTGATGCTTCCTTTACCATAATGAAAAATTGTGAGCCTGCTGAGTTTGGATCATCTGAACGAGCCATCGAAATAACACCACGTTCATGCTTCATATTATTTTCAAATCCATTTGAGGTAAACTCACCATCAATCGAATAATCAGATCCTCCAGTACCATTCCCTTTAGGATCTCCACCCTGAATCATAAAATCAGGAATAACCCGATGGAAAATAAGACCATCATAGAATCCATCTTTTACTAAAGCAATAAAGTTAGCTACTGTATTTGGTGCTACAGTAGGCTCCAATTCAATAACAATTTTTTCATCATTGCTCATCGTAATCGTCACAATTGGATTTTCCTTCACTTTTGACGCATAATCCATTGTTTCTTGTGTTTCTTTAGCTGTTTTTCCCTCAGTTTTCTCACTATCCTTAGCTGTACCACAGCCTGTCAAAACAACAATAATGGCTAGCAGAGATAGCATAAAGAACAAACCTTTATTACGTACGAACATATCCTTTTCAACTCCTCTTGTTAAGCATCAATTCATTATAAAACTATCCAAACTGTAGGACAAATCCAAGAGAGACAATGACAGAATATTCCTGTCATTGTCTCTTTTTATTTCTACTATATTAATTTCGTAGGTTGCTATTAATTCACATTATTTCAATAAATCATAATTCCCTTGTCTAATACAGATTTATTTTGTACCTGATTCCCTAAAATATATAGTTTTTTTAAGTTGGGCAAATTCACTAAGGGTTCTACATTCGAAATAGCATTATTTTCTAAATGAAGCACCTCTATTTGTTGCCAATTTCCCAAGAAATTTAACGATTGTAGTGAACTATCTTGTAAAGTGAATGAACGTAAATTTGTAAAGCCAGCAAAGTAAGGCATGATCTTATCTACTTCTTGCACCCATTCCCCATTACCAATTTGAATGGAAACATCATTTAAAGTTAAATGCTCCAGCACGTTGTTCGTAAATGGCTTGCTATTCACCTGAAAATTACATTCATTACAGATTAACATTTTTACATGCTGCAAATTGA
Organism: Lysinibacillus sp. YS11; assembly: GCF_002896375.1. NCBI lineage: Bacteria > Bacillati > Bacillota > Bacilli > Caryophanales > Bacillaceae > Lysinibacillus > Lysinibacillus sp. YS11. Next base: position 4,533,664 of record NZ_CP026007.1, read on the forward strand.
ATAAGTCATTGGTTTCATAAAAGAGGGTCTCATTTAAATTGATTGTTTGCAAATGAGGTAGGTCATTTAATGAACGAATACCTGTAAGAATTCCATACTCCATGACTGTAAGCTGTTCTAGCTGTGGGTATTTCAGTAGTTCTGCACCATTCAATTGCGAATCCGATCCACTTATAGAAACCGTCAAATCTCTTAAAGCGGGTGCTTCTAGCTGTGGTAAAAATGAACTCTTCAGCTCTGCTTTTTTCAAATGGGGCGCTACAATCGATGAAATATCACCATGATAGCCAGTTAACGATAACTCCGTCAATGACGTTAGACTGTTAACCATATCCAACAATTCCACTTGACCAGGAGAAGCTAAACGTAGCTTTGTTAAAGATGACATATTTCTAAGTCTATCTAAATTGATGATATTCATGTTTTCAAGATCTAAAGATTGTAGTTTAGGCATATTTTGTATAAAATCAAGTGTTTTTAAATTTCTTACTGAGGTAAGTTTTAATTCTTGTAATTGAGTCAATGAGTATAGTGGGCTAAAATCTGTAGCTTCACTAATGTCTATTGCTAACGATTCTAGATTAGTTAGTGTAGACAGCCACTTTAAATCATTAATTGATTTTAAGGAAAGTGATTTCAGCGATAATTTATTTAGAATCTGAAAATCTGTCACCTCTTCAGCCACATAAGATAGTTCTAGAGATTGAAGATTGGGGAACTCTAATAATAAAGCAAGTTCATCATTACTTCTAATTTGGATAGAGAGCTCTTTAACATTAGACTTATCACTAAAATATCCTGCGATTTTACTAAATGATTCATTAAAACTACCTGTATAACTTTTTAAGTTTTCAAGATGTTGGAAGCTTACTTTTTCACTTTGTGATATTTCATAATCATTCATGAGCTTTAAAACCGTTAATCCAGTAAAGGCCTCAAAGTCCTTTTGTTCAATTTTTTGCGTATTTAATAATTTATCCATAATGATATAAGTAGAAATTTTAGCTTCCTTATTTGTAAAAGGATCTTCTAGACTATAATCAAAATGCCATTGATCGTCAGAATAGTAGGCAGCCAAATATCGAATACTTGCAATCTCTTCTTTTGCTGGCATCGTCCCACCTTTATCAAAAATATCTTTTAAAAAGAACAGTAGAACTTCACTTTCAGGCATTGTTCGAACGGATAGTTCTTCACGGTTTCCATCCTCTGTTTGATTACTACTTAAAAGAAAATACCCAAGGAATACACACATCATGACAATTGGTATCATAAAGAGCAGCTTTAAATTTGTTTTTGGACGGGATGGTGTATGAGGAGAAGCTGTTCCATAATAATTATTAATCGTTTGATCAACATAATAAATTTTATTCTCTTTCAACATGATTTCCGTATCACAAAAAGGACATTTGAATGTTTGCTCTTCTTTATATTCAATTTTCCCATTACAATTTGGACAATTTAATTTAATAAATTCCACTGGCAGCCCCCCAGCACTATTTTTCCATTAAGCTTAGTTGTCTAAAAAATAAATGTCAATATTTACGAAGTATAGGCAAGCAATCTAAAACTAAATTTTAAGTGTCTAGCCAGCTGTTTGAATTCTTCATAACAGCAGAATTTAATAAATCTAACTAAATTTACAATAATCCTATACTTGGGTTATTAAAGTTTGCCCAGGCTATATCACTGTTAATGTACCTAACCATTCTATAGGCTACTGGCTTAAAACCGCACTTTGGCCAAAATGCCGATGCAGCAAGATTAGTTATTCTCCAATCTGTAATGATATTCTCATAGCCCGCCTCTTTCATCCTTCTACAGCCTTCATTCATCAACTTTTTTCCCACACCTCTTCCCATTTGTGAAGAGTAAGTACCTGCAATCGTTAGCTCTATTGCATGCTCAGGTGTCATCAAATCTGAATGTATAGGATAATATTTTTGAAATCCTAATTCCTGCCCATCCTTTACTGCAACGAAACATGTATCATCATTCTCCTCTACTATACTTTTATATGAGTCTTTTATGCTCATGACAACCTCAGGGAATACAGGCTCAAATGTAGGTGCGGAATTTTGATACGATTGAATGATCCTAGACATTTTCCCCATCATTTCACTATCCATTTTATTTGCAACCCTAATCTCTGCATTACATGTATTTTCAAATGGTTTATAATCCCCAATGTTCATGACCCCATGTACTTGTTGTATAGAAAAGCTTAATCGTTGGTAGGCATCATAGTAAGCCTGATTTCCAAGAGGGATTATCGTGTAATGCATAAAGCAACCTTGCTCTAGCCATACCACTGAAATCTCTGCATATAATTTTCTAATAAGCTCAGCGGATTGATCCTTTCTGATTGCCAACCCTTCATATGGTACCCATACATGTCTGCCTCTTAGAGAGTCATTCTTGATGACTCCGATTAAATATCCTACTAGGTCATCTTTAATAAATGCTCCAATCCCCTTAATAGTATTATGAGCAAATAAGTTTTCAAGCATATTTGTTATATGTTCAGCATGAAGACAGCTGTTGTTTAGAAATGGATATACTTCACCCTCAAGGCTCTGTCTATTTTCGAGTAATTCAGCCATTGTGGGTACATCATTCACATCGATTGTTTTATATTTATATTTTCCCACTTCAACTCTCCCCCCCTAAATTTCTACATTATATTACATATTATATCATTATAGATAATACAGGATTTTGCTGGATATTTTTAATTACTTTCTAATCTAAGAGAGCCAAAGTCTAATTACAATGATGCATTTCTATCCTTAAGCTAAGCCAATTAACTATGTAGAAATAAAATAAATATGATATCTTTTTGCAAGGTAGTATTTTGGAAAGAGAGGATTTTTAGCAATGAATCAAAAAAATTTCTGGCTTGATTTACCACGGCCATTCTTCATTTTAGCTCCAATGGAGGATGTGACAGATGTTGTATTTCGTCATGTCATTCAGGAAGCAGGGAGACCCGATGTATATTTTACGGAATTCACCAATACGACGAGCTATTGTCATCCAGATGGGTTAGATAATGTACGTAACCGCTTAGCTTTCACAGAAGATGAACAGCCTATTGTTGCACATATTTGGGGAGACAACCCTGAACATTTTCGTCAAATGAGTATTGGTATGAAGGAATTAGGCTTTAAGGGAATTGATATTAATATGGGTTGCCCAGTTGATAATGTAGCAGAAAGAGGTAAAGGAGCTGGATTAATTCTTCATCCTGACCTAGCCGCAGATATTATTCAAGCAGCCAAAGCAGGAGGCTTACCCGTCAGTGTCAAAACAAGACTTGGCTTTACGGATGTAGCAGAATGGCGTGAGTGGCTTACACATATTTTAAAACAGGATATCGCCAATCTTTCTATTCATCTCCGTACAAGGGAAGAGATGAGCAAGGTCGCTGCACATTGGGAATTAATTGGAGATATCAAAAAACTACGTGATGAAGTTGCTCCCCACACATTACTGACGATCAACGGTGATATTCCTGATCGTTTAACAGGTCTAAAACTAGTTGAGCAATACGGTATCGATGGTGTAATGATTGGGCGCGGGGTGTTTTCAAACCCATTTGCCTTTGAAAAGGAACCTAAAGAGCATAGTGCCAAAGAATACCTTAATTTACTATACTTACACCTTAACCTTCATGACCACTATTCCAAGGAATTCGAAACACGTTCATTTAAAGCATTACAACGTTTCTTTAAAATATATGTACGTGGCTTCAAAGGGGCTAGTCAATTGAGAGTTCAATTACTGGGTGCACATTCTACGGATGAAGTCCGTGAATTACTAGCTACGTATATTGCCCACGAACTAAAGGAGAATAAATAAGAGGAGATTGGCTTCGCCACTCTCCTTTTTATTTGCTTTTACTTGTAATCATTTATTGGGCCTTTATCCATTAGAACTTCTACCATATTAGAAGAGCCCATCTTCAGCTTAGGTCTACGTTCAGAATTTGGTTCACTATAAAGCTCTAATGGGCTGATAATCACACCATCTGGAGTATTATGAAGTATTCCAGGCACACAGGAATAAATTCTATCATTATTATTAGCATTTTTAGCAAAAATAGTAACGGAGGTTCCATTATGATTATCTATACTCATAGACACCTTATATCTGTAGAATGAGCCTGTGCCATTTGATTGGGCGGAATAAACCACAGGAACAACAGCTAAAACATTATTATTTAATCTCAATTTGATTACTTCAGTTTTTGTTGAACCAGCATCTCTCCCAACATCCCCCATGTGTTCGACTACCCCGTTGTGAAAACTCCTAAGTGGGGGTGTATTTTTCGCCCCAAACATAGCTACATCGATCTGCTGACCATCCTTTGTATAGACTAAAGCATATATATCGTAGTCAGTACCAGTTTGCCATGATACCGTAGCAGTAATTTCAGGCGTTTTATCAATGATAACTGGCTTTTGACCTTTGGTGAGACTGACATTCCCCTTTACCTTTTCAAGATTTATCTGTGATAACATGTTTTGTCTATTTGTACTTTCTGGAACATTTAATGATTGATCAGGTTCTATCAGCATTTGTTTTTTTATAGTTGTTGATTCAGAAAGCTTGTTTTGTTCTTCAGGTTCAACCTCAACACCGTAATTTTCACATAACCCCTCTAACCCAGAATCAAATCCCTGCCAAATAGATCTCACCTTTGTCTGACTATTTCTTAGATATAATTCTAATACTACGATTCCATTTTCATTTGCAAAATTAGCTGGTGCTAAATTGATAATATTGTTATCAGTACGTATTTCTGCCTTTAAATTTTTCACATTTGAAAAACCTCGGCTATTATCTTCTGTAAGTGTTATAGCTATTTTAGTAATACCTTCAGGGATTTTACTCATGTCGAAATTCATTTTATGTATTTTTATATTCCCTACATTCTCAGGTGGTATCAGGGTAGCTGCACCAGATAAGCTAGTTGGTTGATTATAAAATATAATGCCGCTATCTCCTTGTACCTTGTTTACATCCGTTAAAAGGAATGCAGTTAACGAAATATCGATCGAATTAGACATTTCGTAGCTAATAGTAACACTACCTTTTTGGGAACTTATAACTGTATTTGCTCCCATCTGAAGGAATTGAATCATGTGAATCCCCCTTATCCCCTTATTATGTATAGATATCAAATTGATAAAATTGTAAAGTTAATCTTCCAATTTAAAAAATTCGAGTAATATTTACAAAATCCTTCTTTAAAAGGAAAATGACCGGAAACAAACACTGTTATTTACAGAAAACCAATCTAATTTCTCATAAATGCATTTTATGATATGATGTTTAAATTGTGTGTCTACTAAGTAGCACAGTTACATTCTTCAAAGAAAGAGGTATTTATGCATCATACACAGTTATCCAAGCGACATTGGTTACTTATCTTAACACTTGCATTCTTAACATTTGTTCTTGGGACAAGCGAATTTGTTATTGTCGGGATCTTAACTGATATTTCTTCAAGCCTTCATATGACAAATGCAAAAGCAGGCACACTCGTTTCTGCGTTCGCTATCACATTTGCCATCGCTACACCACTCGTGATGTCAGCAACAAGCCATTTTCCAAAGCGTAAATGGATGTTGTTTTTGATAGGTTCCTTCATTGCCTTAAATGCTCTGTGTGTAATTTCAACGAGCTATATTATGCTCCTTATACTTCGGGTTATGACCGCGATTGTAACAGGTGTATTGATCTCTCTAGCCATGATTGTTGCAAGCGAAACCATGCCAATTAATAAACGCGGCCTTGCTATATCATTTGTTTTCGGTGGTTTTACACTGGCCAATGTAGTTGGAGTACCCATTGGAATTGTAATCGCTGAATGGTACGGCTGGAATGCCACTTTTATGTTAACCACTCTTCTCGGAGGGTTGGCGTTTGCGGCATCTTTTTTTGTCTTACCTACTCGACTCAGCCAAGTACGAAGCTCAATACGGGATCAATTTTCTTTAATGATTCAGCCTCGAATTTTAATTGCCTTTTTCATTCCTGCTCTCGGGTTTGGTGCAACCTATGCAGTCTTTACGTACCTTGTTCCTATTTTAAAGGGAATGGGTGCACCAAATAATTCTATAAGTTTAATCTTATTCGGCTACGGCTTTCTTTCGATTTTCAGCAACATTCTTGCCGGTAAAATTGCCACTCACAATGCCATCGGCCGACTTCGGTTTGTCTTTCTCGCACAAGCTATTGTATTGACAAGCTTATTTTGGACAACAAACCATTTTATTTTAGGATTAGCGAACATCGGACTAATGTCACTAATGGCCATCCTCTTAACAACATCTACTCAACTTTATTTAATAGATTTGGCCGAAATTTATAAACCAGATGCTAAAGGACTCGCTGCTTCTCTTATGCCCGTGGCAAGTAACGTAGGCATCGCTTTTGGGTCTGCATTAGGCGGCATTGTATATCATCAAGGAAATTTGATGAATGTCACATGGGTCGGTGGTATAGTTGCCGTCAGTGCAAGTCTACTAACTTTCTTTAGTTATCATTTAGACCTTAAACAAAAGAAAACAGCATAAAAAATGCAAGAGGTACCTTAGAAAGAATATAAATCAAACAGACCCATTCGAATAAAGCGAATGGGCCTGTTTTTAAAAAGCTTACTTGTGATCCGTATCTTCATAATAAGGAATAATTATTCTGGAATAATATATTTTTCTTTCATTGGCCCAACTTTATTTAAAATAATTGCGCCAATCATTTGTATAATCGTCTTCACAATAATTTGCCCCAAAATGGCGGCAGGTACCGCTTCCCATGGCAATATATTGGCACCAAGTGGACTTAAGCCGATTACTACGAAAATTGCAGAATCTAGAAATCCTCCAACAATACCACTGTAGAACACACGCCAAGCCATTGGTAATTTTAATCGAGTATAAATTTCAGTATCAGCCGTTTCAGCGACAACAAATGATAGCGCTGAGGCTACCACAATTAAAAGTGTATCACCTAGTAGGAATGACACCACAGCTGATAAAATTAAAGCTGTAATAATAAATAAATACGTCTTTTTTCTACCATATTTATTTTGTACTAGATCCCGAAAAATAAAGGTTGCCCCAATTAAAAGCGTTCCCATTGGAACAATAAACATACCAAAATGGAATGGTGCAAATGCTGCCGTTACCACATTAGCAATAACAATAGATAATAAATAAAATAATATTCTCAAACTATTACTCCTCAAGTAAATTTAATTTTTGTAAGAGCACCCTACACGCCTCTTTTATTTCCCCACACAAGGGCATGTAACTGTGGCAGTACTTTAACATCTCTTAAATCCTCATCCTTCATTACTCTATCAATCAGTGCACGATATTTATCCAATAAATTCATCATTAATTGTGAATTATCAGTTGCCGTGAGATCATCATTACCGACTTGAAGATAAAAAGGAATCATGGGATATCGATGGTGAATTTGTTTAGCATAATCGTAATCCTCTTGATTAAAAACGACTATTTTGAGGGATACATGGTGATTGCTGTTCCGATCTTTAAGTTTTTCGAAGATATAAGAGAGCACCGAGTAGTCTGTGGTCATTCCAGAACTAGGTGGCTTTGGTGAAATTGTCAGTTCATCAATCTCATACATCCACTTTTGCCACCTACTCCCCTGTGTTTCTACCCCGATTTTTATGTCATTTTCTTTTAAAATGGCAATAAGCTCTGCTAAATTCGGATTGAGTGCAGGATTGCCGCCTGAAATTGTGACAAATGAAAAACCATTGCCCCCTAAACGTTTCAACTCAGACCAAATCTCTTCCGCTGTCATTTGGACAATAAGGTGCTTTCCACTGCCATCCCACGTAAACGATGAATCACACCAAGAACAGGAATAATCGCAGCCCGCAGTTCTTACAAACATTGTCTTCTGGCCAACGACCATACCCTCTCCTTGAATCGTTGGCCCAAAAATCTCGATAACAGGTACTTTACTCAACTTCCATCCACTCCCTTCTAGCTTCTGCATAGCTTGTTGGAGTCTCGTAAAGCCTGATAAACTCTACACGTACACCGTTATATCCTTCATCAAGCAAAGCCTCAGTCAACTTTTCGTAAATCCAAACAACAATATTCTCTGCCGTCGTATTCATGAGTGGAAGCGTTTCATTTAAATAACGGTGATCCAAATGAATCTCTATTTTATGTTTCCATATTTCTTTTATATCGCCGAAATCAATCATCAAACCACGTTCATCTGTGTAGCCACTCAGTCCTAATATAGCTCGATAGGTATGCCCATGTAGATTTTTACATTTCCCTTCATAATGATGTAGATGATGGGCAGCATCGAAGGTAAATTCTTTGCTTATGAGAACACGCTTTGCATGATATTTCAATTGATTTCTTTGAATATCCACATCAATTCTCTGGAGTCTCTCAACGATTTTAAAATCTGACATGCCTTAAGACTCCTTCCTATAACTTAAATACTCATCAAGCCCTTTATTTCGCAATTTACATGCTGGGCATTCACCACATCCATCTGCTATGACACCGTTATAGCAAGTCAACGTTCTTTGTCGTACAAACTCAAGTGCACCAAGCTGATCAGCTAATTCCCATGTTTGTGCCTTATTCAGCCACATCAAGGGTGTATCAACCACAAAGGAGTCATCCATCGATAAATTTAACGTTACATTTAAGGATTTAATAAAGACATCTCGGCAATCCGGATATCCACTAAAATCAGTTTCACAAACACCTGTTACAATATGCTTTGCCCCTACTTGGCTCGCTAAAACGCCCGCAAATGAAAGAAAAAGGAGATTGCGGCCAGGCACAAAAGTCGATGGGAGCTCACCATTTTCTCCGTCCTTCACCTTTATGTCTTGTCGTGTCAATGCATTCGGAGCAAGTTGATTCAGGAGAGACATATCAAGTATGTGATGCTTGATACCAAGCTCCTCTGTTATCACCTTCGCACAGTCAATTTCAAGACGATGCCTTTGACCATAATCGAAAGTTACTGCCTCAATCTCTTCAAAGCGTTCTTTTGCCCAGAACAAACAAGTTGTGCTGTCCTGACCTCCACTAAATACTACAATTGCTTTTTCCTTTTTCATCTATAAAGACTCCCTTATATCGAAAAAACAGCACTCTAAGAAAAAGTGCTGCTTTCTTCTTAGTTTTTTTAAGAGGGTAGCTAAAAACCTCTGTCTTGCTTCATTTATCGATTATCAATTTTTTCTGGGTTAAGATCGTGGTTCATTAAACGATAATTGGCGATTTCTTCGTATTTAGTTCCTGGCTTCCCATAGTTACACCATGGATCAATCGAGATACCCCCACGTGGAGTAAATTTCCCCCAAACCTCTATATATCTTGGATCAAGTAATGCAATTAAATCATTCATAATGATATTCACGCAATCTTCATGGAAATCGCCGTGATTTCTAAAACTGAATAAATACAACTTTAGAGATTTACTTTCAACAATTTTTTTATCTGGGATATATGAAATGTACATCGTTGCAAAATCCGGCTGATTTGTAAGCGGACATAAACTAGTAAACTCTGGGCAATTAAACTTAACAAAATAATCTCGATTAGCATGAAGATTATCCACTGCCTCTAATACCTCAGGTGCATAATCATAGGAATACTTTGTACCTTGATTACCTAATAGGGTCAAATCCTTTAATCCTTCTTCATGACTTCTGCCAGACATAAAAAAACCTCCTTGTAAAATGTTTCCCAACACTTTTCAAGAGAGGCATCACCAATCATTCTATTTAAAACATAAGTAAACAGATAAAAAAAGCCACGTCCGATATGGACATGGCATATTGTCATGTTTCCATAGTTTTTTATAGAGGGTATCAGCTATGAACCTCTCCCGTTCTAGTCCGGGCATTCTTTTCTACAATATCGTACAAAAAATAATACAGGACGTCAAATGGATTTTTTATAAAACTCTTAAATGATAAAAAGTATGAATCACTGTAAGTCAATACTCATTTGAAAGTTCTACTTTTTTATTAAATTACTAGGAAAATAGAATTAATCCATTTTTAACAAAGTAATACTAATTATCAATATTTTGAGATTTTTCAATATTCCGATATTCGAATTATCTCACCTGTGATAAATTGGAAATATCACACTAAACTGAAAAGTGTGATAATTAAGAGCGGAGGGAGAAATGAGATTTGAAAAAGTTTAAGTTTACGAAGTTTTTAAGTAGTATGATAGCTTTCGTTATGGTGCTTTTTCTATTGGTTCCATTATCGAGTGCTAATGCTGAAGATTCGAAGCCATTCAAGCAGGATAGCCAAAGTGAAAGTATACTTCAATTAAAGGCGGCTATCGCTGAACAGCTAAGCTTGTCTAAAGATGGTCCAACTCTTCACGAAAGCTTACAAAATGTATCAGGCAATCAAGAAGTTGCAGTCATCGTACATTTATCTGAAAAGCCTGTGGCACTAGAGCAAGGAATGAGCCAATTGAAAGGCCAAATGTTCTCTAATGCGCGAGCAAATGAAGTTCGATCAAATGTAAAATCTCAACAAGCACAAGTTAAGAAAGAATTAGCTACTAAAAATGTTCAAATGACTCAAGGCTACACATTTGATACTGTTTTAAACGGTTTTGCAGCAACTGTGAAAGCAAATGATCTCCCAAAGCTGCTTTCAATAGAAGGAATAACATTAATTGAACCTGATGCAATTGTTTACGCATCTGAAGATAATACAATGAAATCATCAGAACTGATTAAGGAAGATCAATTAGAGGCTCAAATGAATACAAGTATTTCTTTCCTCGGCATCGAACAGCTTTGGAATGAAGGAATTGAAGGACAAGGTATAAAGGTAGCAGTATTAGATACTGGTATTGACGCAGATCACCCTGAGTTCGCTGGAATTTACAAAGGTGGGAAAAACTTCATTCCAAATTCATCAACTTACACAAAGCCTCGGGCAGATGACGATGCATCGGAAACCTTGCCTTCTGAGCGTCCTGCTGGAACACCTGAATTTAATGAAAAGGGAAGCTCGTTCTATACTTCTCACGGTACCCATGTTGCTGGAACCATTGCAGCAATTGGAGCTAACAATTTCGGCATTAAAGGAATTGCTCCCAAAGTAGACCTTTATGCTTACCGTGTTCTTGGTGCATATGGAAGTGGGGCTACATCTGGTATTGTTAAAGCAATTGAAACGGCTGTAACAGAAAAAATGGACATAATCAACCTTTCTCTTGGTGGGGGGGCTAACTCTGAAACGGACGCTGGTTCATTTGCTATTAATAATGCAATGATGGCTGGAACAATCGGAGTAATTGCAACAGGGAACTCCGGCCCAAATCGAGGAACAATGGGCACGCCTGCAACCGCTCGTTTAGGAATTGCTGTGGGTAACACAACAAATCCAGAAACAATGTATAACGGTGAAGTGAATGTTACAGTTGGTGACTACAACTTAACAAAACAGCTCCCATTAATGGGCACAACTTTTGGAAGGGATTTAGCAACACAGCTTCAAGGAGAATTTGACCTAGTTGCTATTCCTGGAAACGGAGAAGTAAAAGACTATGAGGGAATCGATGTAGAAGGTAAAGTGGCATTAATCTCTCGTGGCAGTATCGCATTTGTTGATAAAATTGCGAATGCAAAGGCAAATGGAGCAGTCGCCACAATTATTCATAACTTTGCTGGTGGAACAAATGCACCTAATATTTCAGGTACATTCCTGGGTGATTCCTTTGCTTTTCTACCAACATTTGATATGTCCCAAACGGATGGCAATGCAATTCGTGCTGCATTAGCCGGTGGAACTGGAAAAGTTAGCTTTAGTCAATTTACTTCCACAAAGACACTGGGGGATGAAGTAAACGATTCAAGCTCCCGTGGACCATCTACGCCAAACTTTGATATTAAACCAGATGTAAGTGCACCTGGAACAAACATTATGTCAACGATTCCAATGTATAAAAAGGATTTCCCTAATGCAGATTACGCAGAGGCATATGATCGTAAAACAGGAACCTCTATGGCAACACCGCATATTACAGGTATTGTTGCATTACTTAAACAAGCAAATCCTGATTGGAATGCGTTCGACATAAAAGTGGCGCTTTCTAATACAGCAAAGGTTTTAGATAAAACAAAATACGATGTGTTCTCTCAAGGTGCAGGTCGTGTAAATGCTTATGCTGCAGCACATCCAGAAATTCTTGCCTATGCATTGGATAGTGCAATTTTAGATGGAACAGGAGCTGTTTCAGAAAACTTAAAAGGGACAGTTACTTTTGGTCCACAATCACTTAAAGACCAGGATATTTCCGTAACGAAACAAGTTTTAGTAAAAGATATAAAGGGGAACGGCGGTAATTATAATGTATCAATTGATGTGACAAAATCATTTGGTGATGCAACTGTTACAGTCGACCAGCCAACATTTAATCTAGTTGGTGAGCAAGTGTTAAATCTTACATTAACGGCTTCACAAGCTACAGCTCCAAACGGCTCGGAAATACTGGGGTATATTCACATCAGCGGTGGTGCTACAGAAATTTCATTGCCATTCGCAGCTGACTTTGGAAGCGAGGCAGTAACTGAAATTAAAGATTTAAAGATTACAGAAACAGACCTCTCCTTTAATGGAGATGGCGCGAAAGATTCAGCTGTACTTTCATTTACATTAACTGGCGATGTAACAACTAACTATATCGAGCTATGGGATATTATGAATCCTCAAGGTGGAGAATATGGTGATGGCTACATCGGTTATCTACATGCAGGTACTGCGCTAGGAAAAGGCTCTTATACGCTGAATATCGCTGGGCAATACAAACCATGGGGAACAGAACCTGCCACAACAATTCCAGATGGTCTCTATACTATTGACTTTACTGGTCTTGCGGCATCAGGGGTAGTTTCCGATTATGTTGGACCAATTATCGTGAAAACAACTAAACCAGAAATTACTGGTTCAGTAGCTGAAGGTGTCACTACAGGAAAGGTAACAGATAAGTATATCGACTACAATGAAGAGTTATATTTATATGGTTTAAACTACAATTTAAATGATAAATTAAAAGCTTCCTATATTGCTACTGTGAATGGCGAAATACAAGCGCCAGTTCCTTTTGAATTAAATCAAGACGGTAGCTTCACATTCCCAGTAACATCAGAAACTAATGCTGTATCAGTAAAAATTGAAGACGCTGCAGGGAATGTTGGTGAAGCACTAATATATGAAAAAGATGTAGTTGAACCAAAAGTAACACTTTCTGTCAATCCAACTGAGCTAGACCTAACAGCTGGGGAATCTGCACAACTTACGGTAACAGAGACATCTACTCCTCCAGAAGGTGAAGCAACAGAGGAAGATGTAACTTCAAAAGCAACTTATGTTGTGGGAGATGAAAATGTTGCAACAATAGCAAATGGATTAGTAACTGCTGTAGGTGAGGGCACGACTACGATTACTATTTCATATGGTGATCATGAAGTTACGGTAAATGTTACAGTAAAAGCACCTGTTGTAGAAACACCAATCATAACACTAGAAATTGACCAAGCTCAGGTTGAAACTAGAATAGGTAAAGAGGTTATGGTTAAGATTACTGAAGTAACTACTTTTGAGGGTAGAACAACAGAAAAAGATGTTACTACGCTTGCAACCTACGAAGTAGCAAATGATAAAATAGCTACTGTAAAAGCAGGGGCTGTAAAAGGTAAAGGTCAAGGTACTACGACAATTACAGCAACGTATGGTGACCACACATTAACATTTGATGTATTGGTTGAAAAGCCGGGCAATGGTAATGGTAACGGCAATGGCAACGGCAACGGCAATGGCAATGGCAATGGTAATGGTAATAATGAAGTTACCGAAGTTGAGTTATAATTAAATAAGTACGGTTCCAGCAAAAAGAGAAATTGCGCTTTGCAATTTCTCCTTTTGCTATTTAAATTTCACTTACTCATGATAAGGTTGGCTGTAACGAGTCTATGTACAGTTTTTCTGTACAAGCTTTATCTAGTAATCGAATATTTAATGCAAAACCATAAGAGATCCTAACATTACTGTTCAGAACCTTTTAGTTTTATTTAAGCATTGTTGCAGTTAAAAATTCTCGTGTTCTCTCCTCTTTTGGATGATTGAAAAATTGTTCAGGTGTGCCGCGTTCAATAATTCTCCCATCATGCATATAGACAATCCAATCAGCTACCTCTTTTGCGAATCCCATTTCATGGGTTACAACAACCATAGTCATTCCTTCTTCAGCCAAATCTTTCATGGTTGTTAAAACCTCTCCCACAAGCTCAGGATCGAGTGCCGATGTTGGCTCATCAAAAAGCATAATGTCTGGTTCCATCGCAAGTGCTCTAGCAATCGCCACCCGTTGCTTTTGCCCCCCTGATAGTTTACTAGGATAGACATCCGACTTATCCTCCAAACCTACTTTTTTCAGTAATTGTTTTGCTTTGATGATAGCTTTTTCTTTGTCTACACCCTTTACCATAACAGGTGCTTCAATAATATTTTCTAAAACCGTTTTATGTGGGAATAAGTTAAAATTTTGAAACACCATCCCAACCTTTTCTCTAATCTTGTTAAGATCATCTGTCCGTGGATTGACTTCATTTCCCTCAATTATAATATTGCCATTATCTTTTCTTTCTAAAAAGTTCAAGCAGCGAAGGAGGGTGCTTTTCCCTGACCCACTCGATCCTATTAGACAAACAACATCGCTCTCATAGACTGTCATGTCGATATTTTTCAATACATGTAAGTCTCCAAACGATTTATTCAATTGACTTATTTTAATCATTTCCTTAGTTTCCAATTTTTTCAGCTCCTATCTGTCGCTTACTGCTAATTTTAATTCAGTTCGGTTCACTACAAATGTCATCAACGCTACCAACAATAAATAGTAGACTGCTACAATGAGTAAGTAGGTCATTTCATCGAAATTATTCGACCCAAGTGTTGTCGCCACATTAAACAGCTCATTCATGGAGATAAATGCGGCTAACGAAGAATCTTTTAAACTGATGATAAATTGATTGCCTAAAGGCGGCAATGCTCTACGGAATGCCTGTGGGAGAATAATCCTTCTTAATGTCAGTGTCTTTGTCATTCCCAAAGAGCGTCCTGCTTCAAATTGGCCATTATCGACTGACTGAATTGCTCCCCGAAGGATTTCAGAAATATAAGCTCCATTATGTAGCGCTAGAGCAAGGGAAGCAGCCCAAAAATCAGGGAGAAGGAAAATCCCGCTAATTCCGAAGTAGAGGATAAATATTTGAACAATCAGTGGTGTTCCTCGAACCAAATAGACATATATATCTGAAATAAGTTCTAAAATTTTTATATTAGAAATTTTTAATAAGGCAAAGACTAGTCCGATGATGATTCCCAGTAAGATAGAAACCACCGTCAGCTCTAATGTTAAAAGCATAGCTTTAAAGAATACACCTTTTGTTTCCATTAGTATTTGAAAAAAATGTGAAAAACTTGGCAAAGTACTACTTCCTTTCTTTTATAGCATTGGTTTATTCTGATTTTTTGGTAATGTCCTCACCAAAATATTTGATACTGATTTGAGTCAATGTTCCATTTTCCCGAAGTTGTTCCAAAGATTCATTAACTCGCTTCACTAGCTTTGGATTATCCTGAGGCAACACAATCGCTTGTTCACTGCGATTAATTAATTGTTGTCCTTTAATCTTAAAACCTTCCTTTTCAGCAGTTTTTCCTGTAACAAAATCTGTAATTACTGCATCATGACGCCCACTGCTTAATGCCTTTAATGCCGTAATATCGCTGTCATATGTTTTGATGTTGTCTGTATACTTGGAAGCTGTATCGGCATATGTTGATCCTTTTGCAACAGCTACTTCCTTTCCCTCTAAATCTTCAACAGTCCTAATTTTACTATCCGGTCTGGTGAAAATTTTCGGTCCTGAATAATAATAGGGGGTAGAGAAAGAAACATGTTTACTCCGCTGCGGGTTAATCGTGTGACTTGCAACGGCTGCATCCGCTCTTCCCGTTTTCACCCCTTCAACAATCCCTTTGAACTTGATTCGTTTCTGAACCGGCTCAAGGCCCATTTCCTTTGCAATCGCTTCACCAACCTCAATATCAAAGCCCGACATTGTAAGATCGTCATTTATATAACTAAATGGCTTAAATTCACCAGAAGTAGCAAAAACAAATTGATTTTTATTGATCAGTTCAGATCCATCTTCAAGCTTCTGCTTCTCTCCACAACCAGACAACATGCAGGCTACGATTGTACTTAAGACCAATAAAAACTTTTTACTCAACAACATGTTGGCTATAACTCCTTTCTCTTTCGATTATTCCTACAATCCTTTCTTGCTATATAACTTGCTTATGATAGTTAATACCCAATCTACTTCCGATAAAACTAAAAAGTATCAGGCACTATTAATAGTGCCTGATACTTTTTCTACAAATTTCGCATTATATAATTATCTTTCAGGTATTCTCTTTCCTCTAAAATGTAGCTTTTTAGATGTATAGAACTAAGAAAAACGCACTTACTTATGATACGGTTCACCCTTCATAATCCTAAA
The DNA here is from genome assembly GCF_002896375.1 of Lysinibacillus sp. YS11. Taxonomy (NCBI): domain Bacteria; kingdom Bacillati; phylum Bacillota; class Bacilli; order Caryophanales; family Bacillaceae; genus Lysinibacillus; species Lysinibacillus sp. YS11. The sequence continues at coordinate 4,550,290 of NZ_CP026007.1, forward strand.
ACTACGATAAATCTGCTCGACTAGCACAAGCTTCATGAGCTGGTGAGGAAGTGTCATCTTACCAAAAGATTGCTGCTCATCTGCACGCTTTAACACATCTTCATGTAGACCGAGGGAGCCACCGATGACGAAGGCGATTTTGCTTTTGCCGTAGGTCATGAGGGATTCGATGTCGGCAGCCATTTGTTCGGAGGTTTTCATTTTGCCGTTGATGGCTAGGGCAATTACATAGGCATCTGGACTGATTTTCGTTAGGATGCGTTCGCCCTCTTTTTTCTTGACGATATCCATTTCAGCTTCACTTAGTTGTTCAGGTGCCTTTTCGTCTGGCACTTCAACCAAATCCATTTTTGCATAGCCGCCAAGACGTTTTACGTACTCATCGATCCCCATTTTTAAGTACTTTTCTTTTAGCTTGCCGACTGATACAATCGTTATATTCACACGTTATCCACCTTTACAATTCATTTACAAACAAATTATCCACAAAAGTTATCAACATATCCACAAGCACTCTCTATATATTGTGTAAAGTTATTTACTTGATACAATATATTCTGCTGCCTGTTCACAGTAGCTACACTTTGTGGATAACTTTTTATCCTCTTCGATTTTATCCATAATTGGGAACACTTTTTGCTCTGCTACAAACATGTCTAAAGCGTGATCTATATGGCTTTCACAGCTGTACTTTTCCATTTTTTGATGTCTCCTTATTTTCCGAAATTTCCACAAACTTATTCACAAATCAGTCTATGTTATCCACAATCTATTGTAACAAAGTAATAGCATGTATGGAAGAAGTGCCTTTTACTCCCGATTTGCTGTGCGGAATTAGTATTCACAATTTTCTAGTTATCCACAATATTTCATAAAAGTATTTTCTCCATCCTCATAAAAAAAGCGATGGAGATTGATTAGATCTCCATCGCTTTTCATCTTCTTTACAATGTATTACCATTTGTTAATGTTAGTGATAGATCGACTAATTTACCTTGACGGTACACTTTTAATGTTAGTTTATCACCAATTTTTTTGTCATTATATAAATGTTTGCGTAAATCAATAGTTGTTTCAATTTTTTGACCATCCATCTCTACAATAACATCGTATTGTTGAACCCCTGCTTTTGAAGCTGGTGAGTTATTCATGACATCTGTTACAACAACACCTGTTGTCACCTCTGCAGGTAATTTTAATGTTTGTTGTTGATAGAATGATGGCACATCTGTTAAATCTGCAAGTGAAACTCCCATTGTTGGACGTTTCATTTCTCCATTTTTCTCTAATTCCTCGATAATTGGAATAGCTGAATTAATTGGAATAGAGAACCCTAAACCTTCCACTGAGGATTCAGCAATTTTCATGGAGTTAATTCCTACTAATTCTCCAGCTAAGTTCACAAGTGCTCCACCACTATTCCCTGGGTTAATCGCAGCATCTGTTTGCAATACTTCTTGTTGCCAATCTTCTGTGCCATCACCATTTAAGTCTACCGGTACAGAACGGTCTTTACCAGAAACAACACCAGTTGTAACAGAACCATAGAAGTCTAAACCAAGTGGGTTACCAATGGCAATCACTGTTTCGCCTTGTTTTAATACATCCGAATTCCCGAATGTCGCAACTGTTTTAACATTTTTAGAGTTAATAGAAATAACTGCAAGGTCCGTCCAAACATCGTGACCCACTAATTGAGCTGGTTCTTTTGTTCCGTCTGGCATTGTGACCTCTAACTGCTTTGCCCCTTCAATAACATGGTTATTTGTGATGATAAAGGCTTTGTCACCTTCAATTTTATAAACGACACCTGAACCGCTTCCCGCTTCTTTTGTTGTCGTTGATGGTGGGCTCCAAAAACCTCCGCTTGTGACTTCTTGAATATTTGTGATACCAACAACTGCTTGTGAGGCTTTATCAACTGCAGTTGTCACATCTGTCGTTACTTCTGTAGCTACCTGATTAATTGTTGTGTTATTTTTTCCTGTATTACTTGTTGTTGTTCCAGGCATTTGATTGACAAGTCCCGGTAGCATAAGCCACACAAGTAAAGCACCTATAATGACACCGACCAGACCACTAAAGAAATAGCCGCCTTTACCTCCTCCACCTTTCTTTTTCATGCGCTTAGTCTGCATTTCTTGCTCCTCGCGCTCTAGTCTTTCTTGAAGAGGTGATTTTGGTACTTCATCATTTTTAAGGAAATCACTGTTTTTATCATCATCTTGGAAATAGCTCATGTTCGTCATCCTTTCCTTTGAGTGCTATCTAATTAGTTGTTACCCTAATCTTACGATTCAAACATTAAAATCAGATGAAAAACAAATAAAATAGGCATAAAAAAAGCTGCTCAATGCATTTTTTTATGCGTTGAACAGCTTCAAATTTTGTCTAAATAGCCTATGATTAAACCGTCACCAATTTTGTTGGTTCTTCTGCATCCGTATCAAATAGATGAACATGCTCACCAACAAGGATGCCACAAGATTGTAAGGTTTGTGCGACACTCATACGTGCTAGCTCTTTCATATTATTATCTTTACTTAAATGTGAAAGATAAATATTGGTCGTCTTATCAAATACAACCTCACTCATTGCAATTGCTGCATCCTCATTAGACACATGTCCTACATCACTTAAAATACGACGTTTAATAGACCAAGGATAGCGTCCCATTTGCAGCATATTGACATCATGATTACTTTCAAAGACAAAAGAATCAGCGCCTCGAATAATTCCTTTCATACGATCACTGACATAGCCTGTATCTGTAATAATAACAAGCTTGCGATCATTTTCATGAAAAGTATAGAACATTGGATCTGCTGCATCGTGTGAAACAGCAAAGGATTCAACAGCTAAAGAACCAAAATGCTTCACTGTATCCATTTCAAATTCAAAACGTTGCTCTACAGGAATGTCCCCAATAAGCCCATCCATTGCCTGCCACGTTTTGGCGTTTGCGTAAATTGGTACATTATATTTCCGTGCCAGTACACCAATTCCTTTAATATGATCACTATGCTCATGTGTAACAAAGATACCACTGAGCTGCTTCATATTACGGTCGATTTTTGTAAATAACTGCTCCATCTTTTTCCCACTAAGACCCGCATCAACGATAAAAGCATGATCGTCATTCTCTACATAAATCGAATTCCCTGTACTGCCACTTGCTAAAACACTAAATCGCATTATTCAACTCCCCAGTCTTCTTCTTCGCTCTCTTGCTTGTCCTCCTGGATTTCGATGACTTTACCTTCTACTGCATTCACAAAGTACTCCTCTTTTGTCCCATCAGATAATTTCACTTGAACTTCCCATGTTGGCACCAATACCTGAGTACGTGTCAATTTAACAAGCGTTGAGTAACCTAGTTTCATTTGTGTAATGCGAGAATCTGGCTTGAGCGGTCCCTTTGCATACAAAGTTTGAATAATTTGAAGTGGAGGAATAACTGTTTCCTGCTGTTCCATTTCTTCAATATTATCAATCATTGTTTGCTCATACATTGTTACTTCGTTATTAGCATTCCATTTTATTTTTAATGAACCACTATAATAGAACATTCGATTGTTTGTCTTTTGGAAAAAAATTGCGACTCGTTCTTCGCGGTCTATTTTCCATAAAGCATAAGATGCACCTTCAATGATGTTTGCTAGGACAAAATCTGTAAAGCTTGCGTCATCACTTACATTACGTAATTTAACAGGCCTCATAAAGATAACACGAGCCTTTGTATTATTATCATCCTTAAATTTAACTTGCTGGTTACTATTATTAAATTCGGCTGGTGTGAATTTATGCACTTGAGCTGTCATATACGAAGCAGATTCAATATTATTTGGTAACGTGCCATACGTAATATTATCATCCTTTAAACGAGCTTCTATTGTTCTTTCACCTGGTACCTCAATATCTTTTGCTTCATTATAGCGATTGACATAAAGTGAATACAAGAAGATGTTCAGTATTAAAAAAACGAATATAAAAATAGATTTTGTTCTATTCCAATCCATTTTTAACACCTCCTAATACTTCAGGAGTCAGTTTAGTCCATGTACCATTACGAATAACAAACCAACAAGGTTCAAATATAAATATATTCTGTTCTTGATTTTGTGTTAAATAATAGCCTAAGACGATTTCATCGATATCAGACAGAGGAATACTGTTAGCGCTTTTTAATCTCTCTGCGATTTCCGCACCTGATGCTAACTCTTTGATTTCTTTCTCCAATGATATATCCATATCCAATGAGAAGTATGGGCGCTTATAATGGAAAATTCGACTATCTCCCCAAATCGTTGTCATTCGTGTAATGACATGATTGCTATAGACAGGGAAACCTTGCAAATACATTTGATAATCTATTTGATTTTTATTGGTATTGGATGAAGCATAGCGGAAATCTGCGGTAAATCCTCCATGCTCATTAATAAATTCAAAGCTATCCTTTAAAAGCTTGGATGGCTCGACTCTAATACTACTTTCTGCAGCAGGATAAACATAGTTTAATGATTTAAGATTTGTTTCTAAGGTCATTAACGACATACCATCTGTATATTTTTCAGAGGATGCACTTTCCACATTCCGCTGCACAATATTTGGATCTGGGAATAATACATTTTTAAATAGTTCTGGCGTAATATCCTCAATAAAATACGTATATTTTACAGATTCAATATTACTGTTCGCCAAATAAAGAGACGTATAGCCTTCTCTTTCTACTTCTTTAAAAACCTCATATTTTTTGGCAGGCTCTATGACTTCCTGTATAAATTGATTCATGTTTGGCACACTGACATGTGAGCGGAATAATGATTGGTTATTACCACTAATGTAATACAACATCAATTCTTTGCTATTGTAATTACTCCAATCTATAATCATACGATTGAACGTTGTTTCTGGTAATTCCTTATCAGTGAACTGAAAGGTTGTGTTAAAAGCTGAAAATGGAATCTCTCCTGTAAAAAATATTGTCATTCGATGATCAGCGCCAATAATTTGATTCACATAGTTTGCAGAAAGATTATTGTTTACAGGCACCAAATCTAAAACATTCCAGCCTTTAAATACTTTCATCATGTCTTTCATAGCTGCATTAGAAACTGTGCCTGTAAACTCTTCTTCAGAACGGAAAATAGCCTTGTATGGTCGAATAATATCCTCCATATCCTTTTGCGGCTTAATTAAAATTTCCTCTCCCTCTGTTTTTTCAATATATTTATAATCAGGTGTATAGGTCCAAATTAAAAAAGTTAAAATCACACTCAGCATAACAAGTAGAAATAATACAACAGATTTAACTGGCTCTATATATTTCATTCCCACTCACCTGCCTCACCAAATTCATCTGCATCATATGGTAATGTGAAGAAAATTGTTGTACCCTGTCCTTCTTCACTTTCAGCCCAAATCTTACCGCCGTGTGCTTCAATCATTTCCCGCGCAATAGCTAGTCCCAAGCCTGTTCCTCCCATAGAACGAGCGCGTGCACGATCCACACGATAGAAGCGATCAAAAATACGGCCAACATTTTCTTTAGGAATGCCCATGCCATCATCTGAAATCATGACTTTCAACATGTCATCCTGTCCCGTAAAGCCAAAGCGAATATTGCCACCATCTGGAGAATATTTAATAGCATTGGAAATGATATTATCAATAACTTGTGTGATTTTATCCGTATCAATTTCTACATAAAAGGAGGTTTCAGGGAATAATCGTTCAAAATGTACCTTGTCAGACTTAGACATTTCAAATCGGTCTATAATGCGGTTAAAGAATGAATTAAATAAGACAATATCTTTATTCAACTCGTAATCTGAACTATCCATTCTTGATAACTGCAGTAAATCATTTACTAGACGAATCATACGCTCTGTTTCGGTTTGTGTCACATTTAAAAACGTAGGAGCAATATTTTCATCTTTCCATGCACCATCTGCAAGTGCCTCTAAATAACTACGCATTGTTGTTAATGGCGTTCTTAACTCATGTGATACATTCGAGACGAATTCCCGACGATCCATTTCAATCTTTTCTTGCTCTGTTATATCGTGCAAAACAGTAATCAGACCATTAATAAAGCCTGTTTCTTTTTGAATAACAGAGAAATTAGCACGAAGTATATAGGGAGCATCTGCTGTACTAAAGTTTAAATTCACGGCATCATTCATATGAATTAAGTCTTCAAAACTATATTCCTGATCAATCCCCAATACAGAGGCGATAGGACGCCCTAATGTAATATCTCTTGAAATATGCAGTAATTCCAATGCAGGGTCATTGATGAGAATAATACGTCCCTTACGATCTGTTGCAATTACACCATCTGTCATATTACTCAGAACTGAATCTAGCTTTCGACGTTCAGCTTCTGTGGTCGATTGTGCTTCCTGCAAACGGTTGGTTAGATGATTAAAGGTGATGGCTAGCTGGCCGATTTCATCTGTACCATATACACGTACCTTTCGAGAATAGTTCCCCTTCGCCATTGCCTGAGCCTGCTTTCGCATATCAGCAATAGGCTGTGTAATCGTTCTTGCCACAAGAATACCTAAGAAGATGGTAATGACCAAGGACATTGCCGTACCACCAAGGAAAATCTGATTAATATCATTCATTTGTTCAAAAACGGATTCAATATTGGCTTCAATATAGAGTACACCAATGATTTCATCATCTGGTCCTGCACCCGCACGAATGGGATTCGCTAAAACCCACACACGATTTCTCGTCTTATTGTCCAGCTTAATAATATCAAACAGTGTTTCGGCAGATATCGCTCGACGTACAAGGTCAGTATTAGAGCGCTGACCTATTAAATTCTGGTTTTCAAGCTCAGATGTTGCAAGTATTCTTTGTCTATCGTCAATGACACGAATTTCTAAAATATCACCATTTGAAACATCCCTTAAACCAGTAGAAAACTCCATAACAATTGACTTTAGGCTCTCCTCTAGTTTAGGCATGCTTTCATCGCGTTCCTTTAAAATTTCCTCACGAAGACTATATTGCATCAAGTCAACTCGCTGAAAAATGGAATCTTGGAAGTTGCTCTTCAAATTTCTTTCTAATTCACGAGCGAAATAGATACCGATAATTTGTAAAGCAAGCAATATTAATAAAATATAAATCAGCACTAGTTTGACATGAATGGATTTAAAGAAGCTCACTTTCTGCATTCCTATTACTCCTGTTCAGGATTTCGTAAATAATAACCTACACCACGTCGTGTGACAATCCAAGCGGGATGACTAGGATTATCCTCAATTTTTTCACGTAAACGGCGAATTGTTACATCAACAGTTCGTACATCACCAAAGTAATCATAGCCCCATACTGTTTGTAGGAGGTGCTCCCGTGTCATTACTTGTCCAATATGTTTCCCTAAATAATGAAGTAACTCAAATTCTCGATGTGTCAATTCAATTGCTTCATCACGCTTCATTACTAAATAAGCATCTGGTTGAATAACAAGCGAACCTACGACAATCTCATTCGACTCCTCCTCAGCCTCTTCTGCTGCTGGAGCGACTACTTGTAAACGGCGCATATTGGCCTTTACACGTGCAATCAGCTCTCTTGTACTAAATGGCTTTGTGACATAATCATCTGCACCCATCTCTAATCCTAATACTTTATCAATTTCAGAGCCTTTAGCTGTTAGCATAATAATCGGAAAATCATATTTTTTACGTACTTCTCTACAAACTTCCATCCCATCACGCTTTGGCAGCATAATATCTAAAAGCATTAAATCTGGTTGCTCTTCCTCTACTTTCTTTAATGCCTCATCACCATCATAAGCACAAATAACTTTATAGCCTTCTTTTATTAAATTAAATTGCAAAATATCTGCGATTGGTTTCTCATCATCAACAACTAAAATTGTTTTATTCATACATACTCTCCCTTTCGCTTCTTATCTATTCTTAAACAATGTGTATTTGTAAATTCACTACTCTTAACTCTATCATGCTTTCGGATTCTATGCATTAATCGATATTCAATCCCTCTAATACTGTGACAAAAAGCGATGTAATTCAACAATTATTTCTCGGGAAATAATAGAAAAAGACAGTCCATTATTCGGACTGCCTTCTATTCAACATGTTTTATCGGCCTACATAAGATAACGGATTTTCTAATGAACCGTTCTTTTCAACTTCAAAGTGCAAATGTGTACCTGTCGAATTTCCAGTGGAACCCATAATACCAATCACAGAACCTTTTTCCACTACTTGTCCGACTTCAACATTAATTGAAGATAAATGTCCATAAAGTGTTGTAAAACCATTATTGTGATTAATAACAATACGATTACCATAGGTGCCAGAAGTGCCAGCAGCAACAACTACACCATTATCAGCAGCTAAAATATTATAGTTACTTGGTCGAGCGATATCAATACCACGATGGAAGGCTCCCCAACGTTCACCCATACCACTTGAAATATAGCCCCCGACTGCTGGCCATGCAAATTCTCCAGTTCCACGTGAAGAAATAACCTTTGTACCAACTACTTCAATTTCATCTACTGGTTGTTGAAGTATTTTTTCCTCTAAGGCAACTTTTGATGTCTGTGTACCATTTTCAGATGTTAATGCATAAGTTGTTTCTTTTTTTCCATTAACACCTTCTTGCTTGATGACCTTTTCACCTTTATACATAGTAGGATCTTCTTCAATTACTTTTTTAAACGGAATGACTTCCGCAACTTTCTTTTCCTTTTTTACTTCAAGTGTCACAAATGGCTTTGCCACAGTAACATTTAATTCTTGTCCAATTTGTAAAACTGTATCTACTGTGATATCCGGATTTAGAGCTAGTAGTTCACTTGTTGTTAAATTATGTTTTTTAGCAACTGACCCTAACACGTCTCCTGATTCAATTTTATATGTTTCTTGCTCAAGATAGCCTGTCATTAAAAACTTCACGGCTTGCTCAGGTGATAATATATCAGTGGGTGTCACTTTTTGTGTTAACCCTGAAACTCCTTGTTTAAAGGAAACATTTAGAAGTCTAGACTCACCATCTTTTAATTCTGGTAGATTATTGCTAGCTTGGCGTTTTGATAAGTTATCTAATTCTTGCTGAGAAACATATTGTAGCTTTAACATTTGAACAGTTTTCTCATAAGCTTCCGTATTCTTTAGTGATACTACTGGTTTGTGATTTACTAATAATGTAAAGGCATCTGATTTGGCCACTAAAGATTGCTTAAGTTTTGATAATGTTTCTGCATCTTTTGTTTCATTTGTAAATACTTGTTCTGGGATTATTTTAACAGCTGAGCTAGCATCAATGGATAAACCTTTGAATTGCTGACTTGCCACTTTTTCTTTTGATGCAATTATTTCTTGAATTGCTTTCTCATCAGATACTGCACCAATATATTCATTCCCCACATATACGTGGTAAATTTTATTTAAGTTTTCTTTGTTATATTCCTTAGCAAATCCCATGTTAATCGTTAGGCTTGTCATTAAAACTACAATGATTGAAGCCTTTTTAAAAGAAGAAAAATTGTAGGTGAATCTATTGTTTTCTTCTTTTCTTTTCCAAAACGAATTCATCAATAAAGCCCCTTCCAACTTTACCCTACTGTAGGATGATTTACCCACAAGGATTTTTTGCACCCCTATAATGTACCATAAAGAAAATGACGTTTGAACGATTTCACTCTTTTGTAATGTAAATGTATTATTTATCTACTTATTGTTACATAGAATATATTTTATATAGTTTATAAATACTGTAATTTTATTCATATATTGGTTCTTAAAATTCAATTTAACTATCATCGGTATACTATTCTCAAATTTTTTCAAGTGAATTTTGACTTAATACTTTTTACTTTTTTAATATTCCGATAAAATATATATAGAAGGTACACTATTTGATTGGAGCGATTAAATTGAGTGATTCACAAACCTCTGAGATCACAACAAAAATGTTGAGACCTCAGAAAAATAGCATACGTAAAGTTTTTGCAAGAATTATTATGGTTTCGCTAGGCGCGATTATAATGGCATTGGGCTTGGAACTGTTTTTAGTACCCAACCACATTATGGATGGTGGCATCGTAGGTGTTTCCATTATCACATCTCATTTATTAAAATTACCCCTTGGTATTTTCATCTTCATTTTAAACTTACCTTTTATTTTTTAGGCTATAAACAAATTGGTAAAACCTTTGCATTGTCCACAGGTCTAGGTATTACCGTACTCTCATTTTCAACACTCGCCTTACATAATATCCATCCATTTACGGAAGACACATTATTGGCAACAGTCTTTGGAGGAATGATTTTAGGAGTTGGTGTCGGAATTGTCATTCGTTATGGAGGTTCATTGGATGGAACTGAAATATTAGCTATTTTAGCTAATAGCAAAACACCTTTTTCAGTTGGTGAAATCATCATGTTCTTCAATATCATTATTTTTACGGTGGCAGGATTTATTTTTAATTGGGAGCAAGCCATGTACTCCATCATTGCATACTATATTGCCTATAAAATGATTGATATTGTTATTCAAGGATTGGAAGAATCTAAATCGGTTTATATCATAAGTGATGACATTGATGAAATTGGACAAACGATTATGGATCGACTTGGTCGTGGCGTTACTTTCCTTCACGGAGAGGGAGCTTATACGGGGAATGACAAGAAAGTCATATTTACCGTTATTACTCGTTTAGAAGAATCTAAATTGAAAACAATCGTCGCTGAAATAGATGACAATGCTTTTCTAGCCATCGGTAATATCGCCGAGGTAAAAGGTGGTCGCTTTAAGAAGAAAGATATTCACTAAAAAAGGGCATGCCGCATTTGGCACGCCCTTTTCATTTTATTTCATTATGCTTCCCAAACGTCCACTAACACGTTTGTTTGCTCACGTGCAGGTCCAACAGAGAAAGTAGCAATTTGAATGCCCGTTAGTTCGCTGATACGCTCCACATAGCGGCGTGCATTTTCAGGTAGCTCTTCTAAAGTTCTGCAGCTTGTTACATCCTCTGACCAGCCTGGAAGCTCTTCATAAATCGGCTCACATTGTTCAATAATATGAAGATTTGCTGGATACTCTGTGATTGTTTCACCTTTATAGTTATAGGCTGTACAAATTTTTACTGTTTCTAAGCCCGATAAAACATCGATAGAATTAAGAGCAAGATGAGTAATGCCACTTACACGGCGTGAGTGACGAACAACGACTGTGTCGAACCAGCCTACACGACGTGGACGACCTGTTGTTGTACCATATTCGCGACCAACCTCACGAATTTGTTGACCTACTTCATCGAACAACTCCGTTGGGAATGGTCCATCTCCTACTCGAGATGTATAGGCCTTAGATACACCAATAACGCTTGTTACGCGTGATGGCCCAACACCTGCCCCAATTGCTACTCCCCCAGCAACAGGATTTGAAGATGTTACATATGGATACGTACCTTGATCGACATCAAGTAAAATTCCTTGTGCACCTTCGAATAGCACTTTACCGCCCTCATCTAGGACATCGTTCAAAATTTTAGACGTGTCCGTAACATACTTAGCAATTTCTTGTCCGTAACCATAGTATTCCTCGAAAATTTCTTCGAATGTTACGCCTTCAACTTCATAGAATTTCTCAAATAACTTATTTTTAATGGCTAAATTATGACGTAGTTTTTCCTCAAAGATTTCCTTATCAAGTAAGTCAGCCATACGAATCCCAATACGTGCTACTTTATCTTGATAACAAGGTCCAATACCTTTACAAGTTGTGCCGATTTTATTGTCTCCACGACTTTCTTCATCCGCAATATCTTGTTTAATATGATAAGGCAAAATCACATGTGCACGATTAGAAATACGTAGATTATCTGTATTAATACCACGCTCTTGTAAACCTTTAAGCTCTGTTACTAATGATTTTGGATTCACAACTAATCCATTACCAATTACTGAAGTTTTATCTTTATAGAAGATCCCTGATGGAATTAAATGTAATTTATAAGTTTCACCATCAATTTTAATGGTATGTCCTGCATTATCTCCACCGGCAAAACGAGCGATGGCATCGGCTTTGTGCGAAAGGAAATCTGTAATTTTACCTTTTCCTTCGTCTCCCCACTGTGTTCCTACAACTACTACTGATGTCATAATCAGCACCTCCGTTAGATACCTTTGTATCTCAATTTTCAAGCCTCAATTATTGTAACAATGATAGAAACAACTCGTCAATAAAAAATAGCGAAAAAACACGAACATAAAATCAAAAAATCTGATTCAACGTTCGTGTTTAATAACAGAATGGTATGAATATTATCGAACATTCAGATTAATTTAATCTAAGGGTAATATTTCATTACTAATAGGCAACTTATCTGAATGACGAGTAACTTGACTAATCACGTGGCGGTGGAGGTGGCATTTGTGACCAATCCACATTAATGAATTTATTGAATTCTTTTTTAAAGGCCAATGTAACAGTTCCTGTTGGACCATTACGTTGTTTCGCAATGATAATTTCGATCATATTTTTATTCTCAGATTCTTTATCGTAATAATCATCACGGTATAAAAACGCAACAATATCAGCATCTTGCTCAATACTTCCCGATTCACGTAAGTCACTCATCATTGGCCGTTTATCTTGTCGTTGCTCAACACCACGAGATAACTGTGATAACGCAATAACAGGTACCTTTAATTCACGGGCTAATCCCTTTAAAGAACGGGAAATCTCTGATACCTCTTGCTGACGGTTTTCTCCTGGCTTGCCGCTCCCCTGAATCAACTGTAAATAATCAATTAAGATCATTCCTAGTCCATTCTCCTGAGCTAAACGACGACATTTTGCACGGATTTCATTGATACGTACACCTGGAGTATCATCAATAAAAATCCCTGAATTCGATAAACTACCCATTGCCATAGTTAGTTTACCCCAATCTTCTGTAGTTAAAGCACCTGTACGTAAAACTTGTGCATCAATATTTCCCTCTGCACAAAGCATACGCATGACCAGTTGCTCTGCACCCATCTCTAAAGAAAAGATTGCAACATTTTCACGAGCTTGTACAGCAACACTTTGCGCAACATTCAATGCAAAGGCTGTTTTCCCTACAGATGGACGAGCAGCAACAATGATTAAATCGTTGCGTTGAAAGCCTGCAGTAATGTTATCTAAATCACGGAAGCCAGTCGGGATACCTGTTACTTCTCCCTTTTGTGATTGCAGTTGCTCAATATTATCGAAAGTTTCCACTAGCACATCTTTAACATGCTTAAAGTCACCTGCATTCTTTCGATTGGCAACCTCCATCATTTTCTTCTCTGCCTCGCCTAATAATGCCTCTACTTCGTCTTCACGTGTATAGCCGTCCTCGACAATTTTCGTAGCCACTCGAATCAATCGACGTAAGAGGGCCTTTTCCTCAACGATTTTGGCATAATGAGCGACATTGGCAGCTGTAGGGACAGCATTGGCGAGCTCTAGTAAATAAGAAAGCCCGCCAACGTCCTCAATCTCTTTTTTAGCTGATAATTCTTCTGTAACTGTTACAACATCTATCGCTTTTCCTTGATCACTCAAGCGCAACATCGTTTCGAAAATTTTCTTATGGGCATTTAAATAAAAATCATCTGCCAATAAAATTTCTGATGCTGTTATTAATGCCTGTGGCTCAAGGAAGATAGCACCGATAACCGATTGCTCCGCCTCCCGGTTATGCGGTGGAACGCGGTCCATCATCGGTTCACTCATGGATTGTCGCTCCTTATTCTTCCGTTACATGTACTTTTAACGTTGCTGATACTTCATGATGTAGTTTTACAGGAACATTTGTAAAGCCAAGTGAACGAATCCCATCAGGTAAAGTCATTTTACGTTTGTCAATTTTAATGCCGTGCACTTTTTGTAATGCATCAGCAATTTGCTTTGTAGATACTGAGCCAAATAAGCGGCCACCATCACCTGATTTTGCTTTTAGCTCAACTGTTAGTGCTTCTACTTTTTCCTTTAATGCTTGTGCTTCAGCTAATTCGGCAGCAGCATTTTTGGCCTCTAATTTCTTTTGCCCCTCTATTTGGCTTAAAGCTTGCGCATTTGCTTCCGCTGCATAGCCATTCTTGATTAAGAAATTTTGTGCATAGCCATCAGCTACGTTTTTAATTTCACCTTTTTTTCCTTTTCCTTTAACGTCTTTTAAAAATACTACTTTCATTAGTCAGAACTCCCTTCAAAGACCTCATTTATGGCCTCTTCTAAATGTTTTTTCACACCATCGATGGATTTAGCATCTATTTGGCAGGCAGCATTCGTTAAATGTCCACCGCCGCCAAGCCTCTCCATAATTAGCTGTACATTGACCTCGCCAAGTGATCGTGCACTTATACCAATTTTGCCATCTGCCCGATGTGCAATGACAAAGGATGCACTAACATCCTTCATCGTTAGTAATATATCGGCTGTTTGCGCAATTAAGACAGAGTCATACACTTTTGATTCCTCACCTACAGCAACAGCTACTCCTGGTTTTACGAACTTAACTGTTTGCACAATTTTGGAGCGCTCTATATATGTGTCCACGTCCTCCTTCAAGAGACGTTGGACCAATACTGTATCGGCACCATTTGTTCGTAAGTAAGAAGCTGCTTCAAATGTACGTGCTCCTGTTCGAAGTGTAAAGCTTTTGGTATCAACGATAATACCCGCTAGTAATGCAGTAGCTTCTAGCATATTAATTTTTGCACGCTTCGGCTGATATTCTAGTAACTCTGTCACTAGCTCTGCTGTGGACGACGCATATGGCTCCATATAAACGAGTGTAGGATTTTCGATAAAGTCCTCACTTCGACGATGATGGTCGATTACAACCACCTTTTCAGCTAATTTCAATAGGTGTGCATCAATTACTAAATTCGGCTTATGTGTATCAACAATAACGAGCAACGATTTCTCAGTCATTTTACCAGCGGCTTCCTCTGGTGTAAGGAAATTTTCATAGAAATCTGATTTACTCTCTATTTCATTCATTAATCGTGTAACGCTACCATTTAATTCATCAAAATTGATAATGACATAACCCTTTACATCATTCATTTGTGCCATTTTCCGTACACCTACAGAAGCACCAATGGAGTCCATGTCAGGATTTTTATGTCCCATAACAAACACTTGGTCACTGTCTTGAATTAAATCGCGTAATGCATGTGAAATAACGCGCGCTCTAACACGTGTACGTTTTTCGACTGGATTTGTTTTTCCACCATAGAATTTAAGTTTTCCAGTAGGTTGCTTTATCGCCACTTGGTCTCCACCCCGTCCTAATACAAGATCAAGACTGGATTGTGCCAACTCACCAAGCTCCACTAATGAGGATGATCCAGCTCCTACACCAATACTTAATGTTAATGATAAATTCTTTTGAGCTGTTTTTTCTCGAATGGTATCTAATATAGCAAATTTTTTCTTTTCTAGCTCCGTTAAAATGGATTCATTTAAGACTGCTAAGAAACGATCTGATGATATTCGTTTGACAAATACACCATGCTCTGCAGCCCATTCATTGACAATTGAAGTAACCATTGTGTTGGTTAAACTACGTGGTTGATCGTCCATGGCTTGCGTGATTTCATCGTAATTATCTACAAACAATATAGCGATTACTGTACGGTCTGCATAGTATTGCTTTTCAATGGCAATCTGTTCAGTTATATCAAAGAAATACAGTAGTCGTTCCTCTTTTTTATAATAAACACGATATTTCCGATCACGTAGTGTAATCGTCGCCTCATTAGTCTCCTCGGTCTTCATTAATACATAGATGTCATCAGATATATTTACAATACCTTCTCCAACTAATGATTCCATATTTAAAATGCCTTGCATATATGGATTAGACCATTCGATTTCATACTGCTCATTAACCAGCAGTATCCCAATTGGCATTTCAAGCAGTGCCTCTTCCCCCACTTTTTTCATACGGAAGGAGATAGATTCAATGTGCTTTTCTGTTTCCTCAAAAGCTATCTTCTCTACTTTCCATGTGTAGGCCATCAGTAAAACAAAACCTACACCATAACCGATACCTATCCCGATATTCCAAATACATAGAAGCACGAACGTCACAGTTCCAAATATGGAAAGAACAAAAAGCGGATAGCGAATTGGTCGTTTTCTAAATGTCCCCATTACAATCAGCCCCTTATTCTTTAGTCTTCCCCTTTACAAGTGAACGTACGTCAAAACCTAAATCAACAATACCGAGTAAGATCATAAAGGATGATAATGGAATTGCTAATAAAGTTGCTACCCATTTAACTCCATTTGGCATCCCCTTTTTAGAGATAAAATAATGGATAAAAGATATTCCTTGTAAAATCAGTAACAACCATAAAATATAAGAAACATTTAATACAATAATATCTAGCGTAGATCCAGCCTCAGGACGCATGAATAAATTAATACATAAAACAATCATGTAATACCATAAAATAGAGCGTGGTAATCTCATATTTTGGAATGGAGCAAATTTTGGAACATCTACCCCTAGTCGTTTTAGAGCTGGTAAATTGACTGTAATGATAATAAATGCAGCAAAAAATGCTGAGATTGTTATCGTTGCAGGCATAGTCAGTTCAATTGTTTTAAACATTGCCTCAAGCTGCTCTGGATTAATGGCTACTTGGCCTGTTACATTCTTCGCAAATTCATTAGATTGCTCATAATTTTTACGTGCCATCTCTAAACTCATGCTTATGAAGTCAATCCCTGAAAGCTTTACATAAGCAACATAAACAATTGCCATCGAAAGGAGATTAGCAATCCCCGTTGACATAAATAAATAAAGCTTACTCTTCTTCAAATAAATGGCGTTACCCATAACGACACCTACTAGCCCTAAAATAAAGGCAAATGGCAGCATGGATATTCCACTCGTTATAGTGGTTAGGATACAGCCTACTATTGCTACGAGTATTGATGTGGAACGCTTGTAATTTGCGCTATACCAAGCAATCGGTAGTGGAGCGAATAATAAAGCTACTATAAAGATGAATGGTACATATGCAGAAATTAGCATCAAAATTGTAAAAAGTGCAACCATCATTGAGCCTTGTACAAGCGCTTTTGTTTGATTATTCGGCATTGAAAACCTTCCTTTTTTTCAGTCAAACTTACTACCCTTTATTGTACCATTTTTTCATAGTATTGAACAAAAATCACTTAGATCACTATGTACATTGTCATTATTTTTTCAATTTTAATTCGAACTTTTACCTAAGTAGCTGATAATTTTCTTTTTAACCATAACAAAAAACCAGCATACCGATACGAATATCGTAATATGCTGGTAGTTAAAATTGATGTAAGGTCAGTTACCTTAACGTCATCAATCTTATTTATCTTCTGCTACGAATGGAAGTAATCCCATGATACGAGATACTTTGATAGCTGAAGTTAATTTACGTTGGTACTTAGCGCTAGTGCCAGTTACGCGACGTGGTAAAATTTTACCGCGCTCAGAGATGAATTTTTTAATAAATCTACATCTTTATAGTCGATATGCGTAATGTTATTAGCAGTGAAGTAGCAAACTTTACGGCGTTTGCGGCCTCCGCGACGTGGTGCCATAGTGTGTCTCCTCCTTATCTTTTTTTATCATTTAGAAGCATTAGAATGGAAGATCATCCTCAGATACTTCTATTGGCCCTTTGCTATTCGCAAATGGATCCTCATCTACACGTGTATAATTCGGCTGATTCATAGGTGGTTGATTTTGCTGATACGAATCGCCGCCATAGGAACCCTGCCCTGGCATAGCGCCACTAAACTGTTGTTGTGGTTGACCACCGCCATATGACGGTTGGTTATTACCGTAAGTTTGTCCACCATATTGAGGAGCAGGAGCACCGCTACCATTACGGGGTTCTAAAAACTGTACGCTATCCGCCACGACATCTGTTGTGTATACTCGCTTACCATCTTGTCCTTCATAACTGCCTGTCTGGATACGACCTTCTACCCCAATTAAACTTCCTTTTCGCATGAAGTTCGCTAGGTTTTCAGCCTGTTTACGCCAAGCAACACAGCTAATGAAATCAGCTTCGCGTTCACCTTGTTGATTTGAGAATGCACGGTTTACAGCTACTGTAAATCTTGTAGACGCAACTCCATTCGGTGTATAACGTAGCTCAGGATCTTTTGTTAGTCTTCCAACTAATACGACACGGTTAATCATCAGAATACAACCTCCTTTTCAGCGTTTTGTAAAAAATTAATTATTAAGCTTCTTCGCGAACTGCAATGTGGCGAATGATGTCTTCGCTGATGTTAGCAAGACGTGTATACTCGTTGATTGCATCTGAAGTAGCGTTTACTTTTACGATTTGGTAGTAACCTTCGCGGAAGTCTTGAATTTCATAAGCTAAGCGGCGTTTGCCCCACTCTTTTGATTCGATGACTTCTGCACCGTTAGAAGTTAACATTTCGTTGAAACGTTCAACTAAAGCTTTCTTCGCTTCGTCTTCAATGTTCGGACGTACGATGTACATTAATTCGTATTTTCTCATCTGTTTACACCTCCTTATGGACTTAGGCTCTCCTAATTAAGGGAGCAAGGAGCAAGTAATTAATTATTACTCACATCAATGAATTGTAACATATAGGTACATGTCTTTCAAGTCACAAACTAATAATTCGTTATATAATGGCAGTATATTTCATTATCTATGAAAGGAGTGCCTTCATGTTAACCAACGATAAGGAGCCTATCGTTATCGAATTAGATTTAAAGAAGTTAATGATCGACAATTTTGTGATTACAAGTGGTCTTGTCATATTATTTATTGCCATTCAATATATTTGCTTTAAAGATTTCCATTTTTCTTTTTGGAAGATGATTGGTGGCACAGCACTATTTGTTGTGCTGTATATAATTTTTATTATCCTACACGAGGCTTTTCATTTAATTGGCTTTATGATTTTTGGCAGAGTTCCCTTTAAAGCTTTAAAATATGGCATAAATTTAGAGCAAGGTATTGCCTATGCAACTACTGAGCAACCTCTCCCCAACCATGCTATGAAAAAAGCTTTATTACTGCCATTCTGGACGACTGGAGTACTTCCAACCATTGTTGGGTTTTATCTTAACAGTACTGTTTTAATATTGATAGGGGCGGTGTTAATAGCTGGAGCTGTAGGCGATTTTGCCATGTATAAAGAGCTACGTAAATATCCACGTAATGCTATCGTACAGGATGATCCTAAATTACCAAAGCTGTATGTTTATCTATTGCAGGAAAAGGATCATCATTAAAATAAGACTACATAATTAAATAGAATCTGTAGATTAGAAATGAACAACTACAGATTCTATTTATACTTTAAGGAGTTAAAAATCCATGCTGGGCTGCTGTATATAAATTTCTCCAAATACGGTTAATCGTAGATGTTTCTGTAATAGCATCCATACCAAGACAGCGTATTAAATTATTCGCTATCTCTAAGCAAGCAGCAGCTATATCCTTAGCCAATTGAGTAAATTGTGATAATTCCTCTTCCGTTAATTGTTCACCTTTTTGATGCTGTTGCCAAAAGACAGATAATGTTGCATAAAACTGTTCCTCGCATTGCTTGAAACGTTTATGCTGCTGCATCAATAAAAATTGGAAGGCTCCAATTCGCTCAGTTCTGCTTCCATCATGATTTCGTTGCTTTATTAAAGCAAAAGCTTCTTCTAAAAAATTCTCTGTCATCCCAAGACAAACGCCTAAAAAAGAAGCCTCTGCAAAAGTGGTAAATGGAAAGCTATGTACTGAATTGCCATAATCATTTCTGATGACCCCTAATTGAAAAGTAGCTTCCTGTGGTACCCAAACATTGTTTACACGGATTGTATGACTAGCTGTTGCCTTTAAACCCATTGCAGACCAATCATTCAAAATTTCTACATCATGTGGATTTACTGAGCAGCTAATAATTTTTTCGGTTTTGAAACCATCTTCTTCAATTAAACAATTCATCGTAAATGTTGATGCATAATTAGAACCACTACAATACTTCCATTGCCCTGTTACATAATAGCCTCCAATTGTTTTTACAGCTATCCCTGTTGGATATCCACTACCTGCTATAACTGCTTCTTTAGGAGAATAGATTTTTTCACAAATTTCCTTACTGAATGTTGGAATAAATGCGTTTCCACCTGTACCAATAGTAATGAGCCATCCAAAATTGCCATCAAGTGCAGACATCTGTTGAAATATCTTTACACCTTCTACTAAATTTAAATCCATACCACCTAATTCTCTTGGAGTGAACAATTTGAATAATCGTTGTTCATAAATATAATCTAAGACATCTTGTGGTAACATCCCCAGTTGCTCAAACTCTAAACCACGTTCCTTAATTTGCACAGGATTCATTCATAAGTCGCCTCCATACATTAAAAATTCTGATAACTAAGCAATCGAAAAAGGGCAACCATTTTAGATTGCCCTTGTAAGTTTTTTATACATTAAAGCGGAATAACATAATATCGCCATCTTGTACTTCATATTCTTTACCTTCAAGACGTACTTTACCAGCTTCCTTAGCCGCTGCTTGCGAACCTGCCTCAAGAAGATCATCATATGCCACTGTTTCTGCACGAATAAAGCCGCGCTCAAAGTCAGTATGAATAATACCTGCACATTGAGGTGCCTTCATTCCTTTACGGAACGTCCAGGCACGTACCTCCTGTACACCTGCAGTGAAGTAAGTAGCTAGTCCTAATAAGTCATAAGAAGTACGAATTAGTTGATCTAAACCAGATTCTTTAATTCCTAATTCTTCTAAGAACATAGCTTTTTCTTCATCATCTAACTCAGAAATTTCTTCTTCGATTTTTGCACAAATAGTAATGACCTGTGCACCTTCAGCGGATGCATACTCACGTACTTTTTTCACATACTCGTTGTTGTCTGCATCTGCTACTTCATCTTCTGAAACGTTTGCTACATAAAGCATTGGTTTAATTGTTAGTAGATGAAGACCTTTAATTACCTTTAATTCATCATCTGATAGCTCAGCTGCTCTAGCTGGTTTACCGTTTTCTAGTTGCTCTTTAATTTTTAGAAGCACTGGCTCTTCTATCATAGCCTCTTTATCTTTTTGTTTCGCCATTTTGCTAACTCGTTGTAAACGTTTATCCACAGATTCTAAGTCAGCTAGTGCAAGCTCTAGATTAATAACTTCAATATCGTCAATTGGATCTACTGCACCAGAAACGTGAGTAATGTTTTCGTCTACAAAACAACGTACTACCTGACAAATTGCGTCTACTTCACGAATATGAGCTAGGAACTTATTTCCTAATCCTTCACCCTTGGAAGCACCTTTAACAATTCCAGCGATATCTGTAAATTCAAATGCAGTTGGCACAGTTTTTTTCGGTACCACTAATTCTGTTAATTTATCTAAACGTGCATCAGGTACTTCAACTATACCAACGTTTGGATCGATCGTTGCGAATGGATAGTTTGCAGCCAATGCGCCCGCTTTTGTTATTGCGTTAAATAATGTTGATTTTCCAACGTTAGGTAAACCAACGATTCCAGCTGTTAATGCCATGGATGGACACAACCTTTCTATACTCAGTTCAAATTTTCTCTCATATAACCTTATCTATTATATTGATTCACTTAGAAAAAGTCTAATATGCCTGATGTTACAACTCTTCAGCAGAAAACAAAACCTTTTTCATTTTTTTCTCAAATTCACGACGTGGAATCATGACACTATGCTGACATCCTTCGCATTTGATACGTACATCCGCCCCCATACGAATAATTTTCCATTTATTAGTACCGCATGGATGTTGTTTTTTCATTTCAACAATATCGTTTAAACCAAATTTTTTTGCCTCCATCTTACACACTTCTCCCCTCATCTTTGCCATAGAACATCATTTTTGGATAGACCATTGGTATATTATTTTCTTCAAAGAGTTTCGTAATATCGCGGCGTATGGTACGTGCTACTCCATATTGTTGCTGCGGTAATGTTTCAGCAGCTATACGAATGGTTACTTCTGTCCCTTTCACATTTTGCACACCTAGAAATACCGGAGCTGCAATTAATTCTTTATGCATCTTAGGCAATGTCTCTAAATACTTATTAATAACCCCTTCTGCTTTCTCAAAATCAGCATCCGTGGCCATTTGTAAATCTATAAAAATTTTGGAGTTGTTAACAGAATAATTGACGACTTCGCCTATGGCACCATTGGGAATGATGAACTGTTCACCAGTAGCACCATTAATTTTTGTTGTACGTAAGCCAATTTCTACAACTGTACCTTCTGCAGCATTTATTTTTATATAATCGCCTACACCAAACTGGTCTTCAAAAATAATAAAGAATCCAGTAATAACATCCTTTACTAAGCTTTGAGCACCAAAACCTATTGCTAAACCAACAATTCCTGCACCCGCTAATAAACCTGCTACCTTTATATTTAAGGAAGAAAGTATACCAATGATTGCAGAGAAATAAACGACATAGGAAATCACGCTTTGTAATAATCTTGAAATTGTTCGTTGGCGTCGCTCTGAGTGGCTCAATGGTGAACGCATACGGATTAAAAACACCTTTTTAATAAATTTTTTACCTAATCTTACAGCGATCCACGATACTAATAGAATGAGCAAAATTTCTATAGATGCATCAATAACCTTTTCCCAAAGATCCTCAGATGTGAGCTTGTCCCAGTATTTTTCCATTAACTTTTTATTCTTTTCCATCATTACCACCTCTTGAATAACTTGCTAAAAATTTGCGTATACTGCATAAAAATTGAGCACTTCTAAAAATAAAAAGAAAGTGAGTTTTTTTATGAATACTATACCAAATTTGTTACTACCTTATTCCCTTCATCATGAGAGTAAAAATGCTGTTTGGCAATTAAGTACATTATTTTTAGAACATATACCGTTTCATCATGAAAGACTAATTTTTTGTTGTATTGGCAGTGACCGATGTACGGGTGATACACTCGGACCATTAACTGGTAGCTTTTTAAAAAAATCTGTTAGCTTTCCTTATGAAATTGTAGGTTCCTTAGAAGACCCTTTACATGCTCTAAACCTAGATTCTACAATGCAACAGCTACACAATCATACTACAAAACCATTCATTATTGCGATTGATGCCTGTCTCGGCAGTGAGCAAAATGTTGGTCATATTTCAGTTCAAAGTGGACCCATTTTCCCTGGAAAAGCTGTAAAAAAAGAATTACCCCCAATTGGAGACATTTCCGTGAAAGGAATCGTCAATATTGGAGGCTTTATGGAAATGCTTGTTTTACAAAATACCAGACTTCATATTTCTTATGCAATGGCTGAAAAGCTATCAAGAGCATTATTACTGGCTGCTCATCGTTATTCACTAAAAAATGTAGAAGATAGCCACCATAATACCAACAATGACGATACCTGGAAGCAAGTTAGCAGCTTTGATCTTAGCTAAGCCTGCAATGTTTAACCCTATTGCCATAATCATAACCCCGCCAACAGCCGTCATTTCTGTAATGAACATTTGTAGTGCGGCATCAGGGATAAAGGAACTTATAACACCTGCAAAAAGAGCTATTAATCCTTGATAAACAAAGACAGGTACAGCGGATAGCATTACACCTATACCTAATGTCGAGGCTAGAATAATGGATGTAAATCCATCTATTAATCCTTTAGTAATGAGTACATTATGATCATTACGAAGACCACTATCAAGAGCACCTATAACAGCCATTGATCCTACAACAAAAATTAGTGAGGCAGTTACAAAGCCCTCTGCTATGCTAATTTGATTTTGGTCATCCCGTTTTGTACGAAATAAACTCTCTACCCATTTACCTAGACGATTCATTTGTTTATCTAAATCTAACCACTCACCTATTACTGTACCTACCACTAAACTTACTACCAATATAATAAAATTATCACTTTCAAAGCCCATTTTTATCCCTAATAATGTGACGGCTAAACCAATAATAGAAAGAACCGTAGATTTCATAGATTCAGGAAGATTTTTAAAAATGCGCCCTACTAATGCTCCTACTATAATTAACACAGCATTTATTAATGCCCCTAGTAATACCACACTTAAGCCTTCTTTCTCTCTAAAAAATAGAGAGCGCCTATTTGCTTGGCGCTCTGATTAAGTTATAGAAATACTATTTTATTCTTCTTGTATGTTTAATATTTCCAATATTCGTTCTAAATCATCTTCAGAATAAAATTCAATTTCTATTTTCCCTTTATTGCTTGTTTTCTTTATTTGAACATTTGTTCCAAAGTAGTCTCGTAATTGTGACTCCTTTGCAGTTACAAAGATATCTTTTTTCTTAGGAGGGATTGTTTCACGTGAAACTTCTTCATTTAAGTTTTGCACTAATAATTCAACTTGACGTACGTTCAATCCTAAATTTATTACCTTATTAGCCACTTCTGATATTCTTCTTTTATTTTTTAAGCCGAGTAATGCCCGTCCCTGCCCCATCGATAGAGTTCCATCATTCATCAATTTACGTACATCTTCTGGTAATGCCAGTAGTCGAACGTGATTGGCAATATGTGGTCTACTTTTTCCTAATCGCTTCGATAACTCTTCCTGAGTTAAATGTAAGTTTTCCATTAAACTCTGATAGGCTTCTGCTTCTTCAATAACAGTTAAATCCTCACGTTGGAGGTTTTCTAAAATAGCAAGCTCCATCATTTGTGCATCTGATAGCTCTTTTATAATGACAGGAATAACCTCGAGGCCAGCTAATAGACAAGCTCTGTAACGACGCTCTCCCGCAACAATTTCAAACTTGCGTGCTTTTTTACGCACAGCAATTGGCTGTAAAATTCCATGTTCTTTAATAGAATCAGCTAATTCTTGTAAACTTTCTTGATCGAAAATTTTACGTGGCTGAAATGGGTTCGCAACAATTAAATCTAATTGGATTTCTTCCACTTGACCACTGTGTTCTAAAGACTCTCCTGGAAATAATGCCCCAATACCCTTTCCTAAACCTTTAGCCATTTTTAATCACTTCCCTCGCCATCTCTAAATAAACTTCTGCACCTCTAGATTTTGCATCATAAGTGATGATTGGTTGACCATGACTTGGTGCCTCACTTAATCGCACATTACGGGGGATTATTGTTTTATATACTTTATCTTGGAAATATTTTTTCACTTCCTCAATAACTTGTAAGCCTAAGTTTGTGCGTGCATCTAGCATTGTTAATAAAACGCCATCGATGTAAAGTTGTTGATTCAAATGCTTTTGAACGAGGCGAACTGTTGATAGTAATTGACTTAACCCTTCCAATGCATAATATTCACATTGTACAGGAATAATAAGCGCATCTGAAGCTGTTAACGCATTGATTGTTAAAAGCCCTAAAGATGGTGGACAGTCAATAATTATATAATCGAAATCCTCTTTCACATTTTGTAAAGCATGTTTTAAACGTACTTCTCTGGAAATAGTCGAAACCAATTCAATTTCTGCACCTGCAAGTGAGATAGTTGCTGGCACGATAGATAAATTTTCAACATTTGTTTTTTGAATGACATTTTGAACATCTTCATCATCAATGAGCACATCATAAATACAACCCTGTATTTCTCCTTTATTAATACCAAGTCCACTTGTTGTATTCCCCTGCGGATCAGTATCAATTAAAAGCACTTTCTTACCTAAATATGCTAGGCAAGCGCTCAAATTGACCGAAGTTGTTGTTTTACCTACGCCACCCTTTTGATTGGCGATTGCTATAATTCTACCCATTTAAAAGCACCTGCTTTCATCTATCAAAGTTTACTTTGACAAATCATTTGTAAAATCACTATTTAATCCGCTATCTAACTTTCATTCTATCAAAAAATTTGAAGAGAGTTGTATAAAATATTAAGAATAAATACAAAAAAGGAGATATCTCTATTAATCTTCTGAGATATCTCCCCTGTACAGTGATAAATTTGATCATAAATTATTTTTCTAAAATAATTTATTACACTTTTTTCTTTTTAGGTATCTTCACTGTAATTTGATAGTATTCTTCTGTATCTTCTTCTTCAGTTTTCACCGTAATCCCACTTTTCGTTACCATCGTTAAAGACTGTTTGATGGTATTCAAAGCAATACGTACATCTTTACTTATAGCTTTACGTTTCGGTTTAGCTTTCTTTGGAATTGATTCTTCCTGCTCATCAGCTACAGGATGTAATATAGCCTGGATTTGCTCCTCTAACTGTCGCACATTCCAATCATTTTCAATTGCTAGCTGCAAAATTTCTAGTTGCAATGGTTGATCTTTAATAGCAATTAATGCACGTGCATGTCGTTCAGATATTTTTCGCTTCAAAATAGCTTGCTGTACTTCATCTGGCAGCCTTAATAAACGTAATTTGTTGGCTACAGTGGATTGTCCTTTTCCAAGTCTTTGGGCAAGAGCTTCCTGTGTTAGCTCATGAAGCTCTAATAATTTTTGATAGGCTACTGCTTCTTCAATAGCAGTTAACTCCTCACGCTGCAAGTTCTCTATTAACGCAATAGATGCTGTTTCCTTATCAGTTAAATTACGTACAATAGCAGGGACTTCTGTCCATTGTAGCTTTTTCATCGCTCGATAACGACGCTCACCAGCGATAATTTCATATTGATTGTCTGATGTTTTACGTACAACAATTGGCTGAATCACACCATGTGTATGAATGGTTCTTGATAATTCTTCAATTTTTTCATCATCAAAAATAGTACGTGGCTGAAAACGGTTAGGTACAATTTGATCAATAGGCAACTTTATGACTTCTTCCGCTGCATGAACCGCCTCTGCTTGTTCTACTTCATTTTTCACAATAGGCTCTGTTTTACTTCCGCCTCCAAAAAAACGTGAAAAAGGACTTTTCATCCAAGTGGCACCACCTTTAAGTAACTATCTTGCTCTGTGTCATTCTATTATTATTTATTATATTTCTTTAAATGTATATAGTTCATAGATGTCTTTTGCGTGAACCATCCATAACTAGTATGTATGCTCAAAATAGAAAAAATATTTTCCACTTTGAGAAGTTTCACATGAAACACTAATTATTGAATCGGTGTTTTATTTGGTACACCTGGCTTACGCGGATATTTTTTCGGTGTTCCTTTTATTTTATCAAATATATATAAAATGCGTTCACTTTCTTCAACAGGTAGCTTGAAAGAAAATTCCTCTCTCAGTTTAACACCCAATGTTGTTAAAGCTTTTTTAGCATCCTTTAGTTCTTCTGCCCCAGCTGCGGCTTTTAAAGCAACAAAATATCCATCTTGTTTCGCTAAAGGTACACATAACTCTGCTAGAACGGATAAACGAGCTACAGCACGTGCTGTTACTACATCAAATTGTTCACGGTATTTTAAATTTTGGCCAAACTCTTCCGCTCGAGCATGTACAAAATGCATATTCTCTAATTGTAACTCATCACTTAAATGATTTAAAAAGGTAATTCTTTTATTTAAGGAGTCGACAATTGTAACTTGTAAATGCGGGAAACAGATTTTAATTGGGATACTTGGGAAACCAGCTCCTGCTCCAACATCACAAACAGTTATGACTTTTGAAAAATCAAAGTAAAATGAAGGACTAATCGAATCGAAGAAATGCTTTAAATACACGCCTTCTAAATCTGTAATGGCAGTTAAATTCATCTTTTCATTCCACTCAACAAGTAATTCAAAATACTTTTTAAATTGAGCAATCTGTATATCAGAAAGTTCGATACCTTTCTCTTTCAGAGCCTCAATAAATTGTTGTTCGTTCATGTAAAGTCTCCTTTGTTGATCTAGCTATACAACTCCAACTAATAGTATAGCTTTAAAAATAGGAAGCGGGCACAATGGTATGCCCGCCTCTTATTCACTTTACTGTTGTTGATGATCAGCTGCTTACTTTCGCAATTTTACCTTGTTCAATATAAACAAGCAGAATTGAAATATCAGCTGGATTAACACCAGAAATACGAGAGGCTTGCGCAATAGATAGAGGTGTAACTTGTTTTAATTTTTGACGCGCTTCTGTTGCTAAACCTGAAATAGCATCGTAATCAATATTCTCAGGAATTTTTTTATTTTCCATTTTGTGTAGTTTCTCTACCTGTTGCAATGCTTTTTCGATATAGCCTTCATATTTAAGCTGGATTTCAATTTGTTCTTTCACTTCATCCGCCAATTCGATTTCTGCCGGAATTAAAGAAGAGATTAACTCATAATGCATTTCAGGGCGTTTTAATAAGTCTGCACCACGTATACCGTCTTTTAATTCACTACCACCAACAGAACGAATAACAGATTGTGTCGCTTCATTTGGCTTAATAATGACTTCACGAAGACGTGCAATTTCATTTTCAATCAGCTCTTTTTTCTCATTGAAACTAGCATATCTTTCTTGTGGAATCATCCCCATATTGTAAGCTAACTCTACTAATCGTAGATCTGCATTATCATGACGTAATAGTAAACGATATTCTGCACGAGATGTTAATAAACGATATGGCTCATTTGTTCCTTTTGTCACTAGGTCATCGATCAAAACGCCAATATAAGCATCCGAACGGCTCAAAATTAATTCGTCTTTACCTAGTACATTAGCAGCAGCATTCATGCCCGCCATTAAGCCTTGCGCGGCAGCTTCTTCATAGCCAGATGTGCCGTTGATTTGACCCGCTGTATATAAGCCTTTAATACGTTTTGTTTCTAAAGTTGGCCATAGTTGTGTTGGCACAATTGAATCGTATTCAATAGCATAACCAGCGCGCATCATTTCCGCATTCTCTAAGCCAGGTATAGATTTTAGTAAACGTGTTTGAACATGCTCTGGTAGGCTTGTTGACAAACCTTGAACATAAACCTCACGTGTATTGCGGCCTTCTGGCTCTAAGAAGATTTGGTGTCTTGGCTTATCATTAAAACGTACAACTTTATCTTCAATAGATGGGCAATAACGTGGACCTGTCCCTTTAATCATCCCTGAATACATCGGTGAAAGATGTAAATTTGCTTCAATAATTTCATGAGTTTCAGGGCTTGTATATGTTAACCAGCAAGGTAGCTGATCCATGATGAATTCAGTCGTTTCAAAACTAAATGCACGTGGAACATCATCACCTGGTTGAATCTCTGTTTTGTCATAATCTATTGTTCGATTATTCACACGTGGTGGTGTACCTGTTTTAAATCGAACTAGATCAAAACCTAGCTCTTTTAAATTATCAGCTAAGCGAATTGACGGTTGTTGGTTATTAGGACCACTTGAATATTTAATATCACCAATAATGATTTCACCACGTAGGAAAGTACCTGTTGTCACGACAACTGTTTTAGCACGATAAACGGCACCAATTTGTGTAATGACTCCTTTTACTTCCCCATCCTCAATAATCAACTCTTCAACCATCCCTTGATGGATTGTTAAGTTTGGTGTTTCTTCTAATACTCGTTTCATTTCTTGCTGATACAAAACTTTGTCCGCTTGTGCGCGCAATGCACGTACAGCTGGGCCTTTCCCTGTATTCAACATTCGCATTTGAATATGCGTTTTATCTATCACTTTCCCCATGACGCCTCCTAAAGCGTCAATCTCACGTACGACAATTCCTTTGGCAGGACCACCAATAGATGGATTACATGGCATAAATGCAATCATATCTAAATTGATTGTTAGCATTAATGTGTTAGCACCCATTTTAGCTGCAGCATGTGCAGCTTCTGAACCTGCATGACCAGCACCAATCACAATCACATCAAACGTGCCTGCCTCATATTTTGTTGGCATGCTCGTACCTTCCTTTCTTTCTGAAAATTATTTTCCTAAACAGAACTGAGAAAATAGTTGATTGATGAGGCTTTCTTGAACAGTATCACCAATGATTTCGCCAAGTATTTCCCATGTTCTTGTTACATCAATTTGTACCATATCAACTGGTACACCATCCTGTGCAGCTGCTATTGCATCTTCTACCGTTGCTTGCGCTTGGTGTAGAAGGGCAATATGTCTTGCGTTTGAAACATATGTTAAATCGCCCGCTTCGATTTGTCCCTCAAAGAACAATGCAGCAATGGCTTCTTCTAGCTCTGTAATACCTTCCTCTTGTAGCAGAGAAGTTGTTACAATGCGATGGTCACCAGCTAATTCCTTGACACGAGCCAAATCAATTTTTTGCGGTAAATCTGTTTTATTGACAATAACGATGTAATCCATCGCTTCAATTGTTTCGAATAGACGCTCGTCCTCAGCAGTTAATTCATCTGCATAGTTTAATACAAACAGAATTAAATCAGCTCCACGAAGAGCTTCCCGTGAGCGTTCTACTCCAATTCGTTCAACAATATCTTCTGTTTCCCGAATACCCGCTGTATCCACTAAACGAAGTGGAACACCTCGGACATTGACGTACTCCTCTATAATATCACGAGTAGTCCCTGCAATATCTGTCACTATGGCCTTATTTTCTTGTACTAAGCTATTTAATAGTGAAGATTTCCCTACATTCGGACGACCTAAAATAACTGTTGATAATCCCTCACGTAAAATTTTTCCTTGAGAAGATGTTTGCAAAAGTTTTATAATTTCATTTTTTACCCATGTACATTTCTCTACTAATACAGGTACAGTCATTTCTTCTACATCATCATACTCTGGATAATCTATATTAACCTCTACTTGGGCTAATGTCTCTAGTAAAGCTTGGCGCAAATCACCAATAAGTCTCGATAATTTTCCATCCATTTGACCCAGAGCCACATTCATCGCACGATCTGTTTTAGCTCTTATCAAATCCATTACTGCTTCAGCCTGTGATAAATCAATACGTCCGTTTAAAAAGGCACGTTTTGTGAATTCACCTGGCTCAGCTAACCTTGCTCCATTTGTTAAAGCAAGTTGCAACACGCGTTTGACTGAAACTAATCCACCATGACAGTTTATTTCAACTACATCCTCACGTGTGAATGTTTTTGGCCCACGCATCAGCGATAGCATTACTTCCTCTACTACCTCATTAGTTTTAGGATCGACTAAATGTCCATAATGAATAGTGTGCGAATCTTTGGTTGTTAAACTTTTTCCCCCGGGTGATTTGAATATTTTGTCTGCAATCGTCACAGCCTCGTCTCCACTTAAACGAACGATGGCTATGGCACCTTCACCCATCGGTGTGGATATCGCAGCAATTGTATCGAACTCCATTTAATGACCTCCTCAACGTTATCCACATGTGGATAATCAAAACCGACCAATACTTACTAACACCTTAGACTAACATATTTTCAGCAAAATCTAAAGTAAGGATCATTTCCAAATGTGGATAAAATCAATTTTTCGCTAATCATATTTTCGACAAAATTTGCTACGTTTCATTAAAAAAGGTCATTTTATCTAAAAGATAAAATGACCTTTCAAAATATATTGTCTGTATGATTATGTGAAACAGTCTAATTATTTTTTTACGGGTTCTATTACTAAATAACGATTAGGCTCCGTACCTTCTGAATACGTTTCAAGATCTAGACGGTTTGCTAATTGATTATGAATTATCTTTCGTTCGTAAGACGGCATTGGTTCAAATGCCACACGTTGATTTAAGCGTAATGCTTTATCCGCCATTCGATCCGCAAGTAATTCTAAAGCTACTTGTCGACGCTCGCGATAGTTTTCTACATCTAATTTCACCATTAAGAACTGCTTTGCGCTTTTATTTAATACGAGTTGTGTTAATTGCTGTAAGGAATTTAATGTTTGACCTCGTTTCCCTATAAGCAGGGCAGCTTTCTCACTTTTTAGTTGAAATAATACATATTTCCCTTCGCGTGTCGTAGCAATCTCAAGATCATGAATAGCCAATTGTTCAGCGATACTACTTAAATAAGCCTTTGCCTCTTCAATTGGATTTGCTGAGTCTCCATCCTCAGCTTGTTCTTTAACGACTTGTTGAACTTCTTCCATTTCACTTGGTTGTTCAGAAACTTGTGAACTTAGTGTTTCAACATCATCTAATTCTATTGGTTCATATAATTGAGTTACTACGTGCAATTGCGCATTGTCGCTTTCAATTGTCGGAACCTGAACTTCTTTTACTGTTACACGTACCTCTGCAGAACGTGCACCAAAACCTAAAAATCCTTTTTTACCTTCTTGTAAAACTTCAACATCTACTTGTTCACGGGTTTTGCCAAGTTTCTGTAACGCCAATGAGATCGCTTCTTGTGTTGTTGCGCCTATTTGCGTAAGTTGTTTCACTTTTTAGCCCCTCCATTTTGAGCAGGTTGTGTTTTATCTTTATTCCAAGGTTTATAAATGTACAAGTTTTGGAAAATCGAAATAATGTTTCCGATTACCCAGTATAATGATAATGCAGCTGGTAAGGCCATACCAAAACCAATAATCATGAATGGCATAATATACATCATAATTTTCATTTGAGGATTATCCATTGCTGGTCCTGTACGTAACACGATAAATTGCATTAAGCCAGCTGTAATAGCTAATGCAGGTGCTGGATCTGCTAGCGGGAAGATAAAGAAATTCCCTAAATCAAATGTTGATGTTGCATTCATACGGCTAATTGCATGATAGAAACCAATTAAGATTGGCATTTGAATGATTACTGGTAAGCATCCTGCAAGTGGATTTACTCCAGATTCACTCATTAACTTCATCATTTCTTGCTGATATTGTTGTTGTGTCTGAGCATCCTTAGAAGCATACTTCTTTTGCAGTTCCTTCAATTTTGGTTGAATTTCTTGCATCTTTTTAGAACTCTTTGTTTGTTTGATCATCAATGGCAAAATTGCTAAACGAATAATAATCGTTACGGCAATAATCCCCCATGCATACGTACCTAGCAGATCAGCAAAGTATTTTATTGCTGATACCAACGGCCAAACAATGAATTCATTCCAGAAGCCTGTGCTATCTTTGGAAATTGGTTCATTGAATTCTGTACAACCAGAAAGTAGTAAGGCTACCGATACTAGTGACAAAATTACCCAATGTTGTTTTTTCAACCTTCTTCCCCCTACAATTACTATTCACTTTTTCTTATTCTATATGGTTCTTTTTGTACCGACAGTTTCCTATCACATAATCGGTTTAACGTCAGTAGCCTTATCTTTAATTCAGTCCACTTTTGAGAGTCCTCGATGAAGATAAAGTTATCAGTTATTTTATCATGCCTATAACATTCACTCTACTAAATATTCTAATTACACACACTTATTCCTAAGATAAGTTGTGAATTTTACATATTTTTAAGCGAAAACTCTCGCCACAAATACCCCCGTGTGTATAATTCTCTTACATATAATTTTATGCAAAATCACATATTATTTATTCTATTGCTAACAGTACAGGCGTAATTTCACCACTTGGTTGCATACATTACACTTTTTTCATTACCTTTGCGATTCGTAGTACATGCTGCAAACTTTGTTTCACTTCATGAAAATCCATAGTGGCCGCCGGATGTCTGGCGATAATAACATAATCCATATTCGGCTTTAGCTCATCTTTTAATTCATGAATACTTTGTCGAATATAGCGTTTTACTTGGTTGCGTGTTACCGCATTCCCAAGCTTCTTACTAACTGATAAACCTACACGAAATTCCGTTTGTCCCTCTTTTACTAAAAAATAAACAACAAACTGACGATTAGCGAAAGATTTACCTTTTTTAAACACCTTTTGAAAATCATCATTCTTCTTCACTCGTTGGCGTTTTTTCATTTCTTTCACCTGCTATTAGATAATATCTTTTGATCCTCATTTCTAGGTTTACCAAAAATAAAGAAAAAAAAGACCACTGATGTGGCTCAGTGGACTTATTTTATGCTGATAAAACTTTTCTTCCTTTACGACGACGAGCAGCAAGAACTTTGCGACCGTTTTTCGTGCTCATACGTGCGCGGAAACCGTGTACTTTGCTGTGCTTACGTTTTTTTGGTTGGTAAGTACGTTTCATTTATATAGACACCTCCTGATATGAGTTGAATTTTTCAACATACAGACTCGAATATTATATAAAGTATCTAGTTATTTTGTCAATGAATTTCACAAATTTCTTTTAATCCGTCGAACTATCTATTTATTCTATTCTCAATTTTCTAGTGTTTGGATCTCTACTAGAAATATTTTTTTCTACATAAACATAAAAATATTTATCCACAGAGTACTTGTTTTTTTTACACAGAGTTGTGTATAGTATTTTTTGCATTATTTTTTATCCACAACAATTATCTACAGGTTTCTCACATAAGCAGTGCTTGTGGACAACTGTAAAGTGCATAACTGCAAGCTATGTGGATAAGTTTCACAAACTATTGAAATAGCTTTGTTTTTCTGATACGATTACTGTGCTTCACTTTGTTGAAAACTAAAACGAACATTTTAATTATCCACAACTGTTAATATGCTGTGGATAATTTTCATCACAGCCTTTGGTTAACTTTTATCCACAACTTGTGATTATGTGGACGAGTTATAAAATGAACGTATTTACAATTCTATAAATGCGATTTTTTTTGTATTGAACACTGTAAAGGAGATTAGTAGC